>CBDDGB010000001.1:0-1540000 GCA_965227435.1 Halioglobus sp.
CCTCAAGGTGCGGGGCAGCGGAGTAATCGGATTTCGAATGGTACGCGCCTTACCTATGTCTATCATCGACTCAAACTCGCTCTGACTCCTCAAATTCTCCCAGCCCTCATCCATTGCTCGCTCCACCCCGGCATATGATGTAAGTGAAACTGCCTCTAGAGGCACCAAGTAACCTTGTTCAACTTCGCGAAGTACCTCTCGATAACGGGAGAACACCCAAGAGGCTTCCTCATCATATGTGCCTGTATGGCTAATCATCTCCCTGAGGTCCAGGCTGTCTTTGTAGGATAAATGCGCCATGTTGTTGAACGCATTCCAGTCCTTGTCGTCACGCCAATATCCGGGAAATGCGTGCCCATTTAAAAGAAAGACAACCGAATGAATTCCTATGTATTCGAAGCAAGAACAAAGCAATAAAGTAATGTCTAGGCACGTTCCCCTTCTTCCATCAATTACCACACGCGGAGTTCGCACTCTCTGAGAACCCAGTGCATATGACGGGGGCGGTTCGATATAAAACAAGTCATATTCGTGTAGTAACGCCGACCATATCGCCGCCACTTGATTGTCAACACCGTTTTCCCCGCTTCGCAATCTACCAATGCTTTGATAGCCATCAAACCCTGCCGATGGATCATCCGACAATGACATGAGATAGGGTTGAGCCGCCGTAATTACTTCTTGTACAGCAGTATCCATCGGAAAGACAAATGAGGGCAAAAACTGACGATTTTCATTATCGTCAACCCATTCGTTGACAGGTAATATGTTGACCTTCTGGGTTTCGCTCGCCAGCACGTCTCCTTTGTGCCTAACCGCAACTCGAACATTTGTTTTAAAGCCATCCGTGTGTTCTCCTGCCTCTCGCCAGAGAAGTGGTAAGCTGACCTCTCTTTCCAAACCCTTGGGGGATTCATCAATAGTGACGTCTGTTTTGAACTGCACTTTGCTATCCAGATCAAGTTCGACTTCCAGAGAGACATCCAAAGATCCGGGGAGATCTGTTCGTCGTAAGGTAAGCTCGTCGAAGATCGAGCGCCCGTTGTGAAGTAAGGCGTAGTTGACATTCCTTACTGACTTGACCTTTAGCTCAACGCTTGGGGCACTTCCTTCCTCCTGATCCACATCCGCTTCACTTGTATTTGGTCGCCTTTCGGAGTGACCGGAATCGCGGTCTAGATCAAATGTTTCATCATCGCTTTGCGCTGTGTACTCGTGATCGAAAGAAATTGGATTCGAGTTCCAAAGGACTACCCCGCTACCGGCGATTCTCCTTCCAGACTTCCGCAATTTTTTCCATGCATATCTAAACGCAGATACCGCAGTTCTCTGCGGTCTTCTGTACGCCCTGTAGAAGGCACCAATAAAGACCTCCGCCGCCAGATCGTCGAAGCTATCTTGAAAGCCTATTGCGCATCCAGCGCCGCTATATACAGTTTCAGCGGCCACTCGCGAAGCCGTATTGTGTAGGTTGTAAGAGACTATTCGCGGCTTCTCAGAAGCACCGCCTATGATTCCGGCTAGGCGTTTTGAATCAACAAATTCAATATCAGCATCCGCGCTTTCAAATAGTGCACCGTCATCATCTCGCCTCTCTTTAAGGCCCTGAAACGAATCAAACTCATGCACGTCAACCCCCATTACATGCACAATAGTTGGTCGATTCGAATCAACCCATTCCGTAAGCTCCTTGACTGTCGGATTCGTCATTTCGTGTAGTTCGCTAGAAGCCGGATTCGGAAGCTTCATATCGGAACTAAAGTCAAATTTTTCAATGGTATCGTTTGGTGATAAGACGACAGATAAGGCCAGGCCATTTGAGCTTATCGGCCTTTCAGAAGATTTATCTAGATGTCTAACGACAAGAAAATCCCTGTTCTTCCCCTTCCTCATTTCTTTTGTTGCAGCACTCAGAAAGAACTCCCATGGGAACAATCTGCCCGCTGGCGAACCAATCTCGGAGTAAGGGATTCTGACTTGAACGATGTGGCTTCTTGATAGATCTAGTATTTTTCTCTCATTCGCATCGACAGATAGCTCGAGAAGCTCTCTAAAGGCTCGCGCATTGATGTCCTCTCTCGCCTGCCCACCGTTGGCCCACCGTACACGGTTCTTTACTATGTAGCTCCACTTCATCGCAGCTCTTTCGAGCTTTTCATCGCAGACTATTCGAATGCTTAGTCCGTCTTCCGACTCAATCAAACAGTATTGCATCGAAAGTCCTGCACATTTTGCATCACCATTTTTGTTCGCTGTGCAATATCATTACACGCACTCAACATCAAACGATCCAGTGCCCTTTCCCGCAAGTGCATGCGAGACATGAGGTGAAGGCGAATATTGTCGACATTTAGCCGTTCGGAGTCTGAAGTCCGAGCATTTGCTGAAAGCCCCCTAGAATCTGCGAAGCCTGCAAACCCCAGGTTAAACTGGCAATCACTTCGTCTGGGCCGTTCCCACCATTTATGTGGAACCCTAGGTACAGCGGTATCTTTTCCATGCGATATGCTGCCGTGAGCAAAAATCTCGGCTCGTCATAGTTCTCAATGCCTGCAAAGTTTTCGAACTTGGCTATTGAAGCTTCTGCAAAAAGACGAGGAAGACCATTTGAAGCGTATGTCTTACTGTCTGCGCTCTTTTTCTTTTTCATGAAGTCATGTACTACAACTCGAGTACCAAAAGAATAGTTGTAGTTTATGGAATCTCCGCCGCCAGTGAGCTCTTCTCTAGATCTTGCGGACGCGCGAAAACCAATCGCTGTCTCAATTCCTGATTCTTCACTGTTCGACACGAACCAGTTTGAGTGAAGCCAATAGTATGCGCTCGCTTGAAAAGTATCTGATATGTCGTTGAAGTCGAGGTCTTCCAGATCCGGATTTCCCTCTTCGCATTCTTTCCTCTTGTCGCTCTCCTCTTCGAACTCTTCGCAATTCACCACATGTTCGGAGAAAAAGTCGAATGAGGCGCCGAAGTGAGTCGTTAGTGGATGTTTTCTATTATCATTGCCTTTCCATTCGTAGCGAATATCCGCGGTAACACGACCAAAGACGTTTGCGTCCTGGAATCCCTCATTCTCTCCGTCGGAGTTGTACTCCGGCATAACCGTTGCACCCAGATGAAAAGTAACTAGCAGCGGGTTTTCCGAATACATACCACCGAAATCTTCTCCTACAAGTAGAAGCCCCTTGCTCTCATCTGGATCGTTCTGGTCATCGCCATCTGGTTTCGGATCCTCTGCACGCTCTTCCTCCGGGGTTTCCATGACTTCCCCAACCATTCCTACTCTTTCTTCTTCGAACACGATGATTTCTTCGTGACTGTGCGCGTTCTCTAAGTCGTGAGAGGTACACGGTAAGCTTACAAGAGCGATGCCCAAAGAGATCGCTGGGATCGATTTAGTCGCTAGTGTTGCTTGTCGCTGCTTTTCATATTCTTGACCGTTAGTCATAGCATTCTCCTTATATTCTCAGCCGAATAACCTGGCAAATCAGTTAGCAAGGTCGTCTTATCGCAGATAGACCTAGGAAAAGGGCCGGTCATCTGGATTACTCAAGACGAAGATCGCCAGGAGGGCATACTCAACGAGTCATCTGCGATTAACTGCAAGAATTGGATAGATATTTGGCTAACACAAGATTCTCGTAGTTATCCGTAGTTACTTTCGACCGGTCACAGCCACGTCTCTGGTCTATTCTTGCGTGAGCAGCTCATTTGAGGACTTACGCACTAGATGTACACGGGCACCCCTACACTTGAAGCGCGTATTCTGAATGTCGTTGGGGACGCAAACGACTCAAGAGATTATCTCTATCAACCGGCATTGGTTGAGGTGCCCGACAAGCTCAATCCGCCCTTGGAGCTGGAGATTCTTGATCAGCAAAATGAGGGTGCGTGTACGGGTTTTGGATTAGCTGCCACGCTCAACCACCTCGACAGCAGGCGTGAAGGAAATCTCGGGACCTCCGCTCGCGGCCCCGTAAGCCCCCGAATGCTCTATGAAATGGCCCGCAAGTTTGACGAGTGGCCGGGCGAAGAATACTCGGGCTCAAGCTGCCGCGGAGCCATGCGCGGCTGGCAGAACATGGGAGTGTGCCGGGCCAGGGATTGGCCCTACTCTCCCAACTCGCCTGGCCGATTGACACTCGAGCGCGCCAGGGCAGCGCGGGCCACCAAGCCCGGGGCCTACTACCGTGTGCAGCCGCGCATGTCTGACTATCACACAGCGCTGGTCGAGACAGGCGCGATATATGTCTCAGCAGCCGTGCACTCAGGCTGGAACAGCGTGGACCCTGAAGATCCCGTGATCAAATACCGTCAGGACAACATCGGTGGGCATGCTTTCGCGATCGTCGGTTACAACGACCGCGGCTTCTGGGTACAGAATTCCTGGGGCGAGAAATGGGGTAAACGCGGCCTCGCCCTGTGGACCTACGAAGACTGGCAAAAGAACGTTATGGACGCCTGGGTGGTTCGATTCGCCGCGTCGACCCCGGAATTTCACGGCGGAAGTGTGTCCGTCACAAGAGGCGACGCGGACAAGGCTCGTATCCGACGCACCCGACGCGACGAGATTGCAGGACACTTCGTCCATATCGACGACGGCGACTTTCATGAGAGCGGTCGATATTTCACCAGCATTCATGACATCAACGAAACTGCCGACTACCTCGAAGAAGCGGACCGCTTCAAGCACCTGGTCTTTTATGCGCATGGCGGCCTCAACAGTCCAAGGGCATCCGCCAACCGGATCGCGGCCATGAAGCCGGTCTTCAAGGCCAACAACATCTACCCGTTTCACTTCATGTGCGATACCGGGCTCATGGAGGAGCTTCTGGACGTGGTGTTACGTCGGGATGGAGACCGCAGTCGGGCGGCAGGTATCGGGGACATCTGGGACGCGGGTATAGAGCGCCTCACACGCGTGCCCGGTCGCGCACTCTGGCGCGAGATGAAAGAGGGAGCGCGTACCCCCTTCCTGGGCAACGGCGCCGGAACACGCTCGATAGCGGCATTGCTGGGCGCTGCCAGGAGCGACGTCAAGATTCACCTCGTGGGGCACAGCACGGGTGCCATACTGTTGGCAAACCTGCTGCACAGGCTCACCAAGTTCGAAAATGCCCGCCGCATCACGTCGTGCTCCCTGCTGGGCCCGGCCTGCACGATCAAAGACTTCCAGAAGTACTACGCGCCGCTGCTGAGCGCGCCCCGACGGGATTTCGGCATCAACGAGATGCAGGTCTACAACCTCAGCAGGCGCCTCGAGCTCGACGACAACGTGGCGCAGGTCTACAGAAAATCTCTCCTGTACCTGGTTTCACGAGCCTTTGAAGAGAAAAAGGGTGAACCGCTGCTCGGTATCGAGGAACACGCGGACGGTATAAGCCGCGACGTGGAGTTCCTGTACAGCGAGGGCCCTGACGGAGGCGAGAGCGCGACACACAGCACCTCCCACGGCGGTTTCGACAACGACCCGGTCACGATGAACTCGATCCTGATGAAGATCCTCAACATCGACGAGCTGCCCGACATGTGCTTTACCAAGGACAACCTCGACTACTGACCCATTACGGAGCGGACTGCATACCACCATGGCGAAAAAGAACAAAGTAGACCAGAAAGTGATCATTGTAGGCGGCGGTCTCGCCGGCCTGACAGCTGCAATCGAGCTGGCCGAGCTCGGTTATGACATCACGCTGTACGAGTCCTCGGACCACCTCGGGGGCAAGGCCGCCGGCCTCGACGACAACCGGGTCTACGACGGCAACATGTGCCTGCTCGAAGACACCGTTGCGCACGAGATACAGTCGGATCACGGCTACCATATTTTCCCGTTGTGGTACGTCAACATGCGCCAACTCTGGACGCGGATCGGCCTGACCCCCGATGAGGTCTACGAGTCAGGGGAGTATTACGGCTTACAGCGCGGCAATACCTACAACTTCACCCCACCGCAGCCCAAGTCAGAGCGTGAGATGTTCAGCCTTCTGGACCTCGTCACCCGTGAAGACAAAGAAGTTGATGACCTGACCTTTCGCGGATTCCTCTACTCGCGAATCTACAACGACCTCGACTCGGTGAGCCTCAACCAGCTATTTCTCAACGCGCTGTCGATTCCCGAGTACGACATCAGCTCCCGCGTAGTGCGCAATTTGTTCCGACAGTGGCTCCCGGTCATCAAGCAAAAGAACTGGGCGGGGCTCAAGGGGCCGCTTGGTAAGATACTGATCGACAAGATGGAGCAAAAAGCGAGAGACGCAGCCAAGGCATCCGGCGGCAGCTTCAGTGTCAGGCTGGACTGCGGTCTACAGCGCATCACACTGGACAAGGGCCGCCCCGTTCTGAAGTTTTCCGGTCTGAACAAGCCCGTTAAAGCGGGTGATACACCCGTGATTATGGCGGTGCCCTTCGAAGTGCTGGGCGCGATGCAAACCGACGAGCTGTATTCCGCGGAACCCGCGTTCAGCCAGTTCAGCTACCTGCGCGCCAACCAGTTCGGTGCACTCGACATCTACTTCAAGGAAAAACTGCCGAATGTCCCAATCGACCACTTCGACCTCGTAGACTCACGCTTCAACCTCTCGGCCTTCGACATCTCGCAACACTGGCCGGTGTTTACTGAAGAGAAGAGGTTTGAGGGCACCGTGCTGCAGTTCGTCGCCGGCTCCTGCAAGGACCTCAACGGCCTAAGTGAGGCTGCCTTCACACGTGAGATGGTGAACGAGATCGTCCACTACCTGCCGGCCGCCACACCCGACGGCATCGAGTACATCGTGCCTCACCCCAACGCCGACCAACGGCTCTTTGTGAATGATGTCGGCACCTGGGACCACAGGCCAGAGCCCCGCGGCAACATCTTCTACTTTGCCGGGGACTACGTGCGCAACGACACAGACATCGCGTCCATGGAGGGGGCAGTGCGTTCAGGGATGAATGCGGCTGAAGCAGTCCGCACTGCCCATACTCCCATGACGAAACCCGTGCAGATACTGCCCGCAATGGGGTTTTCAGACGCTCAACTGGCGGAAATGCGCCAGGAAAAAGTGGTACCGGGCAGACTATTGATGTTCCTCAAGTACCGCCTGAAGGAATTGTTGGACGATATCTAGCCTGCATGGGACGTAACAGCAGCTGTAGCAACGTCGATGGAGGGGGATGTGAACACCCGGGGCAAATCGGCCTGCATCACGCGCAAGGCCACCGCATCAACACAGCATATCTCGAGATTTCTACATCAGAGAATGCTGCGCAAGAACCGCCGGCTACTGCCGCCAGGCCCTGACGCTGCAGGTAACCGGGCACCGCAGACCGGCAGCGCGAAATAGCCTATAAGAGGCCCTGCTCCGCACAGAAGCTGAGGTAGGCGTCTTTATGCTCCGCGGAATGCTGCGGCCACAACCGCTGGTGAATCGAATACTCGAAGAAATGGTACGAGCGGTGCGCGAGGTCCAGCATGCGCCCGAGCGCCGCCGCCGCCTCATCGACCTGGCCCAGGCTGAAACGGCAGAAACCGCTCATGAACCAGACGAAGTCGATGGACTGTAACTTGTCACTCAACAGCATCGTTTTCACGCCCTGCTCAAACTGGCCGGCACAGATATGTACATTGCTGACCATGTAGTTAATGAACGGCTGCCGCATGTCACCGGCCGACAACAGGTGCACTTTCTTACAGAGCTCCAGTCCCTCCTCATGTCGCCCTGTCTGGGCCAAAAGGTAGGCCTGGGCCGCGAGGTACGCCGCATTACTGGGCTCCAGGGCCACAGCCTGGTCCACCCAGTGCAGGGTATTCTCAATAGGGTTGGGTGATATGAACTCAATCATGCCCATCGACCACAACACTGTGGGGTTTTCCGGAAGCAACTCGTAAGCGCGCTGGGCATGACTGATCGCGGTACCAAACTTGTCAGGCGCAATACCACCCCAAATCATGCCGGTCCCCAGTGCCATCACAATGCCGGCATGAGCAGGCGCGTAATCTGGCTCATGCTCGAGCGCGTTATAGAAGCAATCAAGCGCCTCCTGTAAGCCGGGCATGTGCGGCTCGACAAACGTCTTGTACCAACCCAGGTGGCAGTAGCGCCAGGTTTCCATACTCGTGGTTCGGGAACCGTAATCCAGAGGCGCCCTGACGCCCTGCAGCTTTAACTGGTCGCGTATCGCCGCCGTAATCTCATCCTGAGCCTCGTAGAGATCGTGGAACAGCCCATCAAATCGCTGCGCCCAAAGCTGCTTGCCCGTAACGAGGTCGGTGAGATTGACATTGATCCTTACCTGGTCGGCGATCGCCCGCACACTGCCTTCAACGATGTACCTCACACCCAGGCTCTTTCGCAACTGCTGGTACTCCACCAGCATTCCGTTGAACGCGTTGCTGGCCATTCTCGAACTGACCAACAGTTCCGGCATGCGGGCCAACAGGGTGATCAGGTCCTCTGTGATCCCCTGGGAGATATACGTAAACTCCGGTGTGCCCGCCAGGTTGGCGAAGGGCAGTACCGCGATACTGGGGCGATCAAAATCGGGGCGAACGGTCGATAGCTCAAAATCAGGTGTCGGCTCGGCAATCGCCTCGCCACCCGTCACTCCGAGCGCCCCGGACAGTACGTGCAGCACATCGCTTGAATACCCGGGATGGGACCTCAGAAACGTGGGGTAGCGCTTCTTCACGCCGCGCAACGTGGCGGGTAGAGCGGCGCGGTCGGCCTTCACTACGAGCAGCTCAAGGCCGAGGTCGCGCACGAGCTGCAGCTCCCGCATGCAGCGTTCCGACTCATTGAGCGCAAGGGAGCTGTACAACAGGCATAACTGGGCCCGCTCAATGACGGTCGATACCGCGTCGGACCATTCAGACCCCTCCCGCGGACTGGTGTCCCACCAAAGGTTGATCCCCTGCTCTCTCAGCCAGAGAAACTCTTCGTAGAGCTGCTCTCCATCCCGCTGCGCATAAAGCACAAAGACGAGCGGTGGCGCGCCAGGTTGTTCCCGGGTCGGCGCAGCGGCGGGTGATCTCTTTTTGAGCTTGAAACAAAAATCCCTGAAGCCGCCATCACCCAGCTCAAGATTCTCGGGCTCCAGATCAAACAGGGTGAGAATCGCGACCCAGCGGCGCTTTGGCACCGGGTAGGAGCGGTGTTCAGGATGCAGTGATTCGCGCTCAAGTGAGTAGTTCGAATCAACGTGTTTGAACCACCCCTCCACGCCATGGACGCTGATCTTGTCCCCCGCATCTGTCATGGCCATCGCCAGGGATCGGCGACAACGCACCGCAGGATTCAATCCGGAATCCAGCAGCGCCTGTACTTTTTCGGTCGTGAGAGTTCCCGGCGTACGATCGCGGTTCGCAGTACTCATTACTTCAGTCACACGAGGGGTAGGACGATGGATGTCGGTTGTATTCCGTACAACCGGCTTTTGTTTTGCGTAGAGAATACCGCCTGAATTTAACCAAAGTCTAGCCACGAACATTTAGACGACGGGATGCATTTGTCTTTCCGCATTCAACACACGGCTCACAACGACTTTGCTAACGCCCGCTAACAAAACCCAACAGATCCGGAGTGATTCACCATCGACCGACACACTGCGCACCGCTCCCGGAATCGGGCAA
Source organism: Halioglobus sp. (assembly GCA_965227435.1). Classification (GTDB taxonomy): domain Bacteria; phylum Pseudomonadota; class Gammaproteobacteria; order Pseudomonadales; family Halieaceae; genus Marimicrobium. The sequence continues at coordinate 9,608 of CBDDGB010000001.1, forward strand.
ACACCGTTATGCTTGATCCTGGTCGCTGAATGTCACGGAGCCCGCCTGATGCGCATCCCCGAACCGTTGTTCAAGTTCATCAACCTGATCGTGCGTGCCGTACTCTCCTCACCCTTTCATGGCCTGATGAGCAGCAGCTTCCTGGTTATTCATCACGTGGGCCGTAAATCCGGCCGCGCCCTGGCGACACCCGTTCGCTACATGCGCACCAGTACGGGGCTGCGTTGCGCCACCGGCAGCCACACCCAGTGGTGGCGGAACGTACAGGCAGCAAACGAGGTGTCGCTACAGGTCGCGGGGGTGACCACGCGCTATCGTGCCAGCCTCGTGGTGAAGGACCCCGAACAGTCACGCCCACTTCTACAGGCGTTTCTCGCCGCCTACCCACAGGACGCGGTGTACCACGACATCAGGATGGACAAGCAGCAGCAACCCGACCCCGACAATCTCGAGGACGCGCTGAAAGAAGTCGTTATTGTTGATTTCGAGCCTGTGTAAAACCCCCATGGCCGAACGCTACCTCCGATTCGTGGTGGCCAAGACGGACCAGGGTTCGGGAGGACGCCAGGGTATCTTTCAGGCGCTATGTTGTTTACGAGAACGATTTCCAGATCGTCGCGGAGCCATTCAAGCACTCCGGCGCCTGAGGCATAATCCACATTCGTCTGGCTAACGTCTTTTTACCCTGGGAGGAGATCCATGCAGATAACCGGAGGCTGTTTTTGCGGCGAGTTGCGCTATGAAGCGGATATTTCCGGGTCGCCGATCGGAATCTGCCACTGCCGCGACTGCCAGATATTCAGCGGCTCGGCATTTCGAATGGCAGTCGCCGTGTCGCCCGAAAATTTCAAGGTGACCAAGGGAACTCCAAAGCAGTTCGATAAGACAGCAGAGTCCGGCAAAATCCGGCGGATGCTGTTTTGTGGGGAGTGTGGGACGCACTTGTGCTCAGTGCCCACGGAGCTCGAAGAGAACAGCTTTGTCTCTATCCGTATCGCCAGTGCTGATCAATTCGATGAACTGACCCCCATGGCAGAGCTGTACTGTGATTCCAGGGTGCCCTGGATGCCGGATCTCGAAAACACCTTCCGGTTTCCACGCATGCCGGAGTCGTAGTGGCGATCGAGGTTCGGCCTATTCGGATCGAGGACGCTCCGAGATTTCGGGAGGCGCTGCAATCTGTGGCTGAAGAGCGGCGATTTATTCTTACCCTCGAGGCGCCGCCGTTGGAACGGACGCTGGAGTTTGTGCGAGAGGTGATCGAGAAGGGTTATCCGCAGTTTGTCGCGCTGGACGGAGAAAGGCTCGTGGGATGGGCGGATTTTATCCCGCCCGAGAAGGAGAGCTTACGGCATGCCGCGAGCCTGGGGATGGCGGTCGTGAAAGAGTATCGCGGTCAGGGTATCGGGCAGGCGCTGTTAACGGCCGTGACCGAGGCGGCACTCGCATTCGGGTTCACTCGGCTCGAACTCGAAGTATTTGCTAACAACATATCGGCGATCGCGCTGTATGAGAAGCACGGGTTTGAAGTGGAGGGGTTGAAGAGGAAGGCGCGGTTTGTTGACGGGGAGTATTACGATATTCAGGTGATGGCGCGGTTGATGGATTAGCGTCTCACTCTGGGGGAGTTACCCAGGGGCACTGAGTCCCGGCTTTCGCGGGGATGACGACGCTCAGCAGATTGGGAGCCTCGCAACTGTACTTCCACACGGAACCTTCAGAAGCCGCGAAGGCGGGCATACCGATCCAGATGGTAGTGCTCATCCCCCAACATCTGCTGCGCCACCCGCGCCCGCTTTAGATAAAGCCCCACATCCTCCTCATCCGTCATCCCAATGCCGCCATGCATCTGAATAGCCTCATCACTCACCAGCCGTAACATTTCTGACACCTGCACCTTCGCCAGGCTTGCACACAGCGCAAGGTCAGGCGCGTCGGTGTCCACAGCTTCCAGCGCTTTCAACACAGACGACTTGGAGAGTTCGATCTCGCAGAACATCTCTGCCGCGCGGTGTTGCAGGGCCTGGAAAGTACCGATCAGCGCGCCGAACTGCTCCCGCGTCTTTAGGTACTCCATCGTGCGCTCGAAGGCCGCTTGCGCCGAGCCGAGCATCTCTGCGGTTAGCACCGCGTTTGCGCGATCTGTGACCCTGTCGATGATGGGCCAGGCTTCGCCTGCTGTTCCCAACAGTTCGCCGGTTGCACCATCAAGGTGCACCTCCGCCATGTTGCGGCTGTCGGCCATGATGCGGCGCTCGGTAGTTACGCCGGTCGATTCGCGCTCCACCAGGAACAGCGACAGGCCCGACGTGTCGTCGCGCTCGCCCGCGGTGCGCGCTACCACCACGATCACATCGGCCACGTGGCCGTCGGGGACGTAGGTCTTGGTGCCGGTGAGTTTGTAGCCTTCGCCGTTTGCTGTTGCGGTGGTCTCTACACGTTCCGGCCGGTGCAGCGGGCCTTCCTGGAGCGCCAGGGTGAGGAGTGAGTCGCCCGAGGCTACCGCGGGCAGCAGGCGTTCCTTCTGTGCTTCACTGCCTGCGAGCAGCACCGCGCTCGCGCCCAGTGCTACTGTGGCGAAAAGCGGGCTCGCCGCGAGTGTACGCCCTGCGGCCTGCATGACCACGCCGAGTTCGGTGTAGCCGCAGCCGATGCCGCCGTATTCTTCTGGCAGGAAGGTGCCGGTCCAGCCCATCTCCGCCATCTCTTTGTAGAGGGCGCGGCTGAAGCCGTCGGGGTCGGCACTGTCGCGCAGTTCGCGCAGCGCGTTGACCGGGGCGCGTTCGGCGAAGAACGCCTCGGCGCTGCTTTTCAGCAGGTTCTGCTCTTCATTCAATACGAGTGCCATGCCCTACCCCTCAGTCTGCCTGGGGCAGGCCCAGGACCCGCTTGCTGATGATGTTGAGCTGAATCTCAGAGGTGCCGCCCTCAATAGAGTTAGCTTTGCTGCGCAGCCAGCTCCTGGCGATGCGGCCCTCCTCGTACTCCTCGCCTTCCCAGCCGAGACCATCAAGGCCGTTGGCATTTACCATGAGCTCGCGGCGCATCTTGTTGGTCTCTGAGCCGTAGTACTTAAGCAGCGACGACGCCGGGCCCGGGTCTGCGCCCGCTTTCATTTCGTCGCCCACGCGCTGCATGGTGAGAGTGAACGCCTGTTCGCGCACCTGGAAGCGCGCGAGGCGCTGGCGGAACATGGGGTCGTCGAGTACGCCGTCTTTGGTGCCGAAGTTTTCGACCGCCATTTCCTGCAGGCTCTTCTTGCGGCTGCCGGGCGCGCTCGCACCGAGGCCCGCCGCGCTGCTGCGTTCGTGTTGCAGCAGTTGCTTGGCGATGGTCCAGCCCTTGTTGAGTTCGCCCATCAGGTTTTCTTTCGGCACCTTCACGTTGTCAAAGAAGGTCTGGCAGAAAGGTGACGCGCCGCTGATCAGCTTGATCGGCGCGGTGGTTACACCCTCGCTCTCCATGTCGAAGAGCAGGAAGCTGATGCCCTCGTGCTTGGGTGCATCGGGGTCGGTGCGCACCAGGCAGAAGATCCAGTCGGCCTTGTCGCCGTAGGACGTCCAGATTTTCGCGCCGTTCACTAGGTAGTGGTCGCCCATGTCGACCGCCGAGGTCTGCAGGCTCGCGAGGTCCGAGCCGGAGCCCGGTTCGCTGTAGCCCTGGCACCAGCGAATCTCGCCCCGGGCGATCTGGGGCAGGTAGTGCAGCTTTTGCTCCTCGCTCGCGAACTTCATCATCGCGGGGGCAAGCAGGAGAATACCGAGACTGGAAAGGGGCGAGCGGCAGCCGAGGGTGCGCATCTCCTGCTGCAGTACCTTCACCTGTTTGCGATCGAGCCCGCCGCCGCCATATTCCTTCGGCCAGTCGGGCACCGTCCAGCCCTTCTCGCCCATGCGCTCAAGCCACAGGCGCTGGTCTTCGCTGGAGTACTCGAAGTGGCGGCCGCCCCAGCACACCTCGTCTTCCGTTTTCATCGGAATCCGCATGCTCTCGGGGCAGTTGGCGTCGAGCCACGCCCGGGTCTCTTCCCGGAACTGTTCCAGTTCGTCCATGGTGCTCCTTCTATATATAGGTGTCAGGCGGCGAACTTGACCTTGAGGTGCGACGGGCCACGAAAGGCCACGCCGCGTATGACGCTGGATTCCCCGGCGCCGTCATCAAACTGGATGTCGTCGAGACGGTCGAGGATCGCGTTCATGCCGATGGTGGCCTCGGCCAGGCCGAAGTCTGCGCCCGCGCAGTAGTGCTTGCCGTAACCGAAGGCGAGTGACTTGCCCTGGTCGCGGTCGATGTCGAATGTGTCGGGGTCGGCGAAGGCCGCCTCGTCGCGGTTGGCAGAGCCGATAATGATGATGACCGGTGCGTCATCGGGGATCGTCACGCCGCCGATGTTCACCTCGCAGTTGGTCTGGCGCGACACAAACTGCACTGGCGCCTCCCAACGCAATGACTCCCACAGCAGCGGCTCGATGTCGTCGCGGTTGTTGCGCACGCGTTCCAGCAGCTCACGGTCGTTCAGCAACGTGTGGAGCGTGTTGCCGAGCAGATGGTAGGTAGTGTCTGCACCGCCGGTAATCAGCAGGCGCAGGAAGCTGATGATCTCGGTATCGGTCATGCGTTCGCCCATCACCTCGGCGTCGATCAGGCGGCAGATAAGATCGCCGGTCGGTGTATCGCGCTTGTCTTTCAGCACGGGGCCAAGGTACTGCGCGAGACACTCCGAACCGCGCAGGCCGCGTTCGGGGTCTGCGGCAACATGCGTCAGGTCGACGCCCCAGTTGTGGAAGTCCTGCACGTCTTCCTGCGGCAGGCCAAGCAACTGCACAAACACAGAGAGCGGATAGAGGAACGTAAAGTCGGGCACTAGGTTGCTGCGCCCGCTTTCAATGAACTTGTCGATCAGCGCATCAGCGGTGGTGCGCGCACCTTGTTGAAACTCGCAGCCGAGTGCGCGCGGGCGCAGTGCGGGCGTAATCAGGTTGCGGTGCTTGAGGTGTTCCTTGCCATTCATGCCGACAATCGTCTGGCCAAACACCATGCCGATGCCCGGGTAGTCGGGGCTGTTGGACTTGTTGGAAAAGGTCTCGTCGTCGAGCAGCGCCTGCTGTGCGAGTTCGAAGTTGGCGATGTAGTAACCGTAGCCCGACTCCCCTACAGGTGCATTGGCGCGCATCTCGCGGTAGATGGCGTAGGGGTTCTCCACCGGGTCGATCGGGCCGTGGTTGAAGAGCTCCTGGGGGTTCGTGGGCTGCACGAAGCTGGTCATGATGCCGCCTTCTCGGCACACGCAAACACGCGTATGCGCTTGAAAATACAGGGGTTAATGAGGATGGCAGAAAGGGTGGGCTTATTCAAGCCGCCTGTCTTGCGAAAAATCTGGCACTCAGTCGCCAAGTGCAAAAGCCACCAGGCTGTCTCCCAACTGCGTACGCATGTAGGCATGCCCGCCGGCCGCGATCACGACGAACTGCTTACCCGTTTTCTCGCCACGAAAGGTCATGGGCGTTGCCTGCGCGCCTGCTGGCAGGCGGTGACGCCAGAGTTCTTCGCCCGTGGTTGAGTCGTAGGCGCGCAGGTAGTTGTCCATCGCCGCGCCGATGAAGACGAGGCCGGAGCCAGTGACGACAGGGCCGCCCGCGCTGGGGAAGCCCATGTTGAAGAACTGCAGCGGCAGCCAAGACAGGCCGGGCACCATGTCTTTCGGTGTGCCGAAGGGCACCTCCCACACGATGTCGCCTGTCTCCAGGCTCACCGCCAGCAGCTTGCCCCAGGGTGGCGCGAGGCAGGGTGCGCCCAGCGGTGACAGCAACACTTCGTGACGGATGACGAAAGGCGTGCCGATGTTGGGTGAAACACCCATGCCCGCCTCGTCGTCGTTGAACGCCGGTGCTTCATCGCGCGGTATCAGCTTGTTGTGCGTCACCACGTAGTTCTGCGGCATCACCAGCAGCTTGTTCTTTGCATCGAGCGCCATGCCGCCCCAGTTCTGGCCGCCCGCCACGCCGGGGTACTGGATGCTGTAGCGATTGAGCGCCGGTGGCGTGAAGATGCCCTCGTTGCGCGCGGCCTCGATCTTCTCGCGGCAGGCTTTCTTGTCGAAAAACAGCATGCCGCGAGCGTCGTCCGGACTGACGCTGTGGGGGTGCAGCGGCTTCGGGAAGGTCGGGAAGGGTTGCGTAGGCGATGTGTATTCACCGGGAATGTCGGTCTGCGGCACCGCACGTTCCTCCACCGGGTACAACGGCTCGCCGGTTTCGCGGTGCAGGATGAAGACGTGACCCATCTTCGTCGCCTGAATCACGGCAGGCTGCGTTTCGCCGTTTACCTCGAGGTCCATCAGCAAAGGTTGCGCTGCAAGGTCGTAGTCCCAGAGGTCCTGGTGCACGGTCTGGTAGCGCCACACTACCTCTCCCGTCTCGCCGTTGAGCGCTACTAATGCGCTGGAGTAGTAGTCGGCGTCGAAGCCTCGCGCTTTACGGTGGCCACCGATAAAGTCGAGGCCCGGCGTACCAAACGGCAGGAAGACGAGGTTGCGTTCGGGGTCGGTCGACATCAGCGTCCACACGTTCGGCGTGCCGCTGTGGTAGCGCTGGCCTTCAGGCGCGCCTATCTCGGCGGGCGATGGAGAGCCGGGCGGCACCGGGTCAAAGGCCCAGCGCAGTTCGCCGGTGCGCGCGTCCCAGCCGCGGATCACGCCGCCGGGCGGGTCAACGCGATTGTTGTCGCCGATCATCGCGCCGTTGATTACCACGTCGCCGAGCACCACCGGCGCCGAGGTCACGGCCATCTCGTTACCGATGATCGGGCCGAGACCCTCGCGTAAGTCGACGATGCCATTGTCGCCAAAGTCTGCGCAGGGTTTGCCGGTTTTGCCGTCGACTGCGGCAAGGCGGCCGTCGAGTGTGCCCATGAACACGCGCAGCGCGCAGGCGCCCTTCTCTTCCGTGTCTTCCCAGAGCGCCACGCCACGACACTTGGCGGTGCCAGTGTCGGCCATGTCGGGTTCGCTGTCGTAAACCCAAAGCTCTTCGCCGGTTTCGGCGTTTACTGCGAAAGCGCGGCTGAGGCCGGAGCAGAAGAACAATGTGTTGTTGTGCAAAACGGGAGTTGCGATAAAGGAAGTGTCTGGAACGTTTTCCTTTAGATCAGATGAGTCGCCGGTGCGGTAGACCCAGGCGATGTCGAGCTGGTCAACGTTGTTGGCATTGATGTCAGAGAGTGCGGAGTATTTTCTGCCGCCGGGGTCGCCGCCGGTGACGGGCCAGCCTTCGCCGTGCGCAGGCAGTGCCGCAGAGGTCAGCGCGGCGAGCAACAACAGCAGCCTCATGCGTCGTGCACTACCTCGTCGCAACGCTGTCGTTGCGGGCGGCAGGCTTTATGCCGTCAAACAAACCGGACGCTTCGATATCAGGCGCGCCATCCGGGTCGAGCTTCGTGACCTTTGGCAGGCCGTCTTCCACGTGCCAGGCGGGGCTGGAGGAGTGGGAGGTCCACACGTTGCGGCCGGCGTCCATGTCGAGCTCGCGAGTGTAGGTCACGAGTGTTGGCAGCGGGTAGATCGTCCACTCGTCCGCTTCCGGCGCGTAGCGGATGATGCTGTCGCTCTGCGTGCCGGTGATCCACACGTGGTCGGTGTCGTGGTCGATGAAGACGGCGTACGGTACCTCGCTGCCGATAGGCTCAACCGGTATCACCAGGCTCTCTTTCCACTCCATGCTCTTGGTGTCGAACAGGTTGATCGTGCCCTCCGCGTAACTCGGCACCCACAGGTTGCCCTTGGAGTCGAAGCGCAGGCGGCGCGGCGTTACGAAAGGCGTCTCGATGGGCGTAACCTCCAGCGTTTCGGGGTCGATGCGCCCGATGTGGCTCATGTTGAGCTGGCTGAACCACACGCTGCCGTCGATCGGGTGAATATCGATGCCGTAGGGCATCGGCATGGTCACGCCGTCCATCTCTGCGCTGCGGTCGCCGAGGTCGATGACATCGGCGTTACGCAGGAAGAACGGGGTGAAGTAAGTAATGAGGCGCGTGCTGAGGTCGGGGAACTTGAGGCGGATGAACTTCTGCTCGCGGTTGATAGGGTCGAACATGCCCACGTGGTTGGTGGCGGTCAGCGTGTACCAGAGGCGCCCCTTCTTATCGAAGCGCAGCGTGTGGGGGTTGATGCCCTCCTCCACTTCGACAACGTCCCAGGTTTCTTTCACCGGGTCGAAGCCCGCGAGCTGGTTGCCGCTGGCGAGTGTCAGCCAGATGATACCGCCCGGGCCAATCTGCAGTGAGTGCGGGGCCACATAGGTATCAACCCCGCGACGATCCCCCTTGCCCATCTTGTGATACACGCCGCCGGGTTTGTGGTCGCCGCGCGGCACCTGGTAGGACGTGCGCACACCCGAAGGGTTTTCATCGAAGCGGATCACATGCAAGAGATCCATGGGGCCGTCGACCGTCCAGATGGAACCGTCCGGGTGATACACCATGACATCGTGCTGGCCAGAGGTCGGTCCGCCGAGGTCCCACTCCTCTACCACGCCGCGCCGGGCCTCGGCAGAGGGAACGGGCAGCGGTCCGTCTGGTCCGTCGTACGCCGGTAGCTTGGCGAGCACGTTGGCGTCGTCATACGCATCGAGGTAGCGATCGGGCAGCACATCGCGCAGGCTCTTGGTGATGATCGCACTGCGCCGCCCCATGTCGATGATGGTTTCTTCCCACTGCTCGCGGTCGAAGTTGCGCCGCGAAGTGAGCGGCGAGCCCTGCTGGTGGCAGTAGGTGCACTGCATCTTGAATTCGAGCAGGTGGTCGCGGTCGGTCAGCTCGTCGAGTACAAGATTCATCCAGTAGTTGCTGGGCAGCTGCTGGATCATTTCCTTCGGGGAGTCGATGCGCTCCATCTCAACGCTGAGCCAGGTGCCGTCGGCCGCCGGCGACTGCGCCTCCAGGATGACATCACGCCAACCGGCGCGGCGCACGCGTACCTTGTAGCCCTCCTCCCACGGGAGGTCGGGCGAGAGAAAGCGGCCCTGTTCGTCGGCGTGAATACTTAAAGAATGCTTGGGTTCGCCATGGTAGAAGGTCACCATGGCGCCCTTCACCGGTGTGCCGTCTGAAGCGATATGCCCATAGAAGAACCCTGACGCAAAAGCGGCGCCGGGCAAAAAGATCAGGGCGAGGGAAAGACAGAGCCTGGCCGTGTGGTACATCGCGCAACTCCCGCTCGTTCTGGCTGTTCAGATCGATGGGCGCCGCCCACGGCGGCGTCACGTGGACCACTTATGGTACTTGGAGGGCGGTTACAAGACAACTGTCTTGGAAAAGCGGTTCAGGCGCTTTTCTAAAGCCCCTCAGGGCCGTCTTGTAACCGGTTTTCGGCTCAACTGTTGTGGTTGTCCTCGATGCGCGACAGCGCCTTTTCCATCAGCCAGCGGGCCTGGCCGGTATAGGCGTACACGCAGGCGTGCACCGCCGATTCGCGCCAGTCATCTGCGGCGCAGTTCGCCGAGTACTCCTCAAACTCCACGAGGGCCTTGAGAATCTTCGCAATATGCGAACGGCACTGGCAGTCAGCATCGTTGGGCATGATCGCGTCGAGTTCCGCCTCGGTAAAGAGGCGCTCCTTGGGTTGCACCAGGGCCTGCAGCCCACCGGCGCCGGGGTCAGCCGACTTCTCAGCGGCACAGCGGCTCAGGTAGAACGCGAGCTGCGCAGGGTCCGGCGGGAACTCGCCAGCTAGTGCGCCGTCAAGGTCGAGCGCGGTCAGCGCAGCGGCAGAGCCATTGGGGTGCAGCACCATCACATTGTCAGTGCCGATGCGGGAAACGAGGTCGCGCAGTACCGGCAGGTCGCCATTGACGCCGTGGGGACAGGCAATCACAGCACCGTCGATCTCCTGCTCGGCGAGCTCACCCTCCAGCATTTCCTGTGGGGTATTGCGCGCCAGTAGTGCGCTAACGTTCACCAAACAACCCTGGTGCTCGTCCAGCCAGTCGCAAAGCGCCTCGCCCACGAAGAGAATGCGTGGCTTGCTCTCTGGCACGGGGTCTCCGAGTGCGCCATTGCGCGCCCTGAGCAGCACTTCCAGCGTGCGCCTGTCAGCGCTCGCAATGTCGCCGATGCGCGCGCCGATGCCGATCAGGGCCGACACCAGCTGCAGGTGCTCGAGGTCGGTCTGTGTGTACTGTCGTCGGCCACTCGCTGACTTGCAGCTGGCGCCCAGGTTGTAGCGCCGCTCCCACACGCGCAGCGTGTCTGATTTGACGCCCGTCAGGCGCGATACCGTACCGATGCTGTACAGGGGTCTGGGTTGTAATTCGATTGCCGTCATTTTCAGTTCCACCCTTTGGTAACACTATCTTTACGCACGTAATCGGCAATCGGATGCACTGTACAGCTTTTGCCCTGACGCCCGTCTGGCAACAGTGGTCTCCCGCCTCTATCTATGGCGTAGAACTAGCTGACTCATAGAGCAACAAAGACGCACGCAAGACATGGATACACAAGACCACAGTGAAGGCCTCGATCAGCTGTTCCAGCAGGCGAGACAATTCGACCTTTTGTCTGCAGATGCAGAGAAGCGCATCGACGGCGAGAAGTGGGGCGCAGTGCAGGCGCTGCAAGTGCACTTCCTCAGCGACCCGGGCTGCCGCCGCTACCTGCGCACCTGGGTACAGCAGCTGATCGAGGTGCCACCCACCCCCGAAACGCCAATAGAGAAGGACCAATACAACCTTCTCAAGCGTGAAATCGTCGACTACCTGCCCACGGGCAAGAAGATTGAGGACCTGAGGGCACTCAGCAAGACGCTGGGCAAGAAGCGCGCGGCAAAGAGCGACATCGACCTCATCAAAGCCATGGAGATGCCCGCAGCACTGGTGGCGGGGCTCGCGGAAGTCATGGCGCGCAGGGAGAAAGCGCCGGGCGTTGGCGGCGCACTGTACCGCTGGCAGGAGACCTGGCACCGAGACGTGCGCGACCAAATCGGGGGCCAACCCGCCATCGTGCGCAGCGTGCTGTTGCGCGAGCTGAGCAATTACTACCGCGCGCGCCAGGCGCTGGTAAACCACAACCTGCGCCTCGTATTCACCATCGCAGGCAAGCTCACAGGCAAAGGTCTATCCTACCCCGACCTCATCCAGGAAGGCGTCTTCGGCCTGATGCGCGCCGCTGAGAAGTACCGCTCAAGCACGGGCAACCGCTTCAGCACCTACGCCTACAACTGGATTCACCAGGCCACGCGGCGCGCGGTGCAGGAGCAGTCGGCGATCATCCGCTACCCCACGCAGGTCAACGAGCAAATCAACCGCCTGCACAGGGCACGCGTGGCGCGCATCGCCAAAGACGCCGCAGAACCCGGCTCAGCCGTGCTCGCAGAAGACACCGGCTTTACGCAGGACAAGGTGGAGCAGCTGCGCCAGATTACCAACCTCTCGCTGTCGCTCGACACACCGCTGGTGGACGATGACGGACTGACTCTCGAATCGACTCTCACCAGCGACACGTTCGAAGACACGGGGGCGGACGCCGAGCTGGGGTCACTCAAACAGTGCCTGGGCCAACGCGTTGGGCGCCTGAAGCCCTCGGAACAAGAGGTCATCACGCGGCGCTTCGGCCTCGACGATGCGCTGCCGGAGTCCCGCGCCGCCATCGCGCAGCGCCTCGGCGTCTCCACGGAGTGGGTGCGGCAGCTCGAGTACGCCGCACTGGCTCGCCTGAAGAAGGACCCGATGATCCAGACCGCCTTCTCCGACCACCTCGGTGGCGCCACGCAAGAGTACTTGCCCTAAGGCACGCCGTGGCGTTAGCGTGTAGGTATGAGTGACAACGCCACAGCAACCGAGGCCCCCGAGGCAGTAAAGCCGCTGCTCGGCATCGGTTCGTGCCTCGCGGGCAACGCGGTGCGCTACAACGGCGACACCAAGAAGCCCAACCAGCACGTGCGCGACCTGTGCGAGCACTTCGAGACGCGCGCGTTCTGCCCCGAGATGGGCATAGGGCTCGGCGTGCCGCGCCCACCTATTCACCTTGTGAGCGTGGGCGACCAGATTCGCATCAAGGACGCCGACACCCACGAGAACGACTACACCGACCCGATCCGCGACTATGCGCGCAACACGCTCGACATCGCACCGATGCTCTCCGGCTACATTCTCGTGAAAGGCAGTCCGAGCTGTGGCTACGGTCGCGTGAAGCGCTACAACGAGAAGGGCAACTACATGGCGTCGGACCAGGACGGCGTCTTCGCCACCGCGCTCGCAGAGTTCGACCCGCTACTGCCGCTGGAAGACGATGGGCGGCTCAACGACCCGCGCCTGCGCGAAAGCTTTGTCACACGCGCGTGCGTTTACCACGCGTGGAAAACACTGCTCGCAGAGGGCATCACCGCACACCGCCTGATCGAGTTCTACAGCGGCCACAAGTACCTTGCCATGGCGCATGACGTACCCACCTACCGCAAGCTCGGCCCGATGCTCGCCAACCTGCGCGGGCAGGACCTCGAAGAGATCGGCGCCACGTTTATCAGCACACTGATGAGCGCACTCAAGCGCCCCGCCACGCGGCGCAGCCACTGCAACGTGTTGTTCCACATCTCCGGCTACCTGAAGAAGCGCCTACCGCCGGAACAGCGCCAACGGCTCGCCACCCTTATCGAGGACTACCGTGTCGGCCGGGTACCGCTCGTGGTTCCCGTCACCATGCTCAAGCATCACTTCGCCGACCACCCTGACGCCTACATTAACCAGCAGACGTTCCTCGAGCCCTACCCGGACGACCTGCGCCTGCGCAACCTGCTGTAGGACGTATTCCTGTGAACGATCACGCTGAGGCCCTTCTGCGCCTGATACAGCGCCATCCGCGCTGGGTCGTGCTGAGCGGCGCGGGGATCAGCGCCGAGTCCGGCATTCCTACCTACCGCGACCGCGAAGGCGACTGGCGCGCGCCCGAGCCCGTGCGCGAACAGGCCTTTCGCAGCGAGTACCATATGCGGCAGCGCTACTGGGCGCGCTCTTACCACGGTTGGCCGAGGGTGCGCGATGCTGTACCCGGCGCCGCGCATCACGCGCTCGCCGCGCTGGAGGCGCAGGGCCGCATTGCGCTCACCATCAGCCAGAATGTCGACGGCCTGCACCAGCGCGCCGGCAGCATGCGGGTGGTCGATCTACACGGCCGTGTCGACAGCGTGCGCTGCCTGGACTGCGGCGATGTTACCTCGCGCGAGGCCATGCAGGTACGACTGGCTCCGCAGATGAGTACCGCGCGACTACTCGACCCCACGCCACGCCCCGATGGCGACGCCGATATCGGCGCCGAGCACTACGAAAACCTGGAAGTACCCCCCTGCACCGCGTGCGGAGGCACGGTCACACCCGACGTGGTGTTTTTCGGGGGCAGCGTGCCGCGCGAGCGCGTGCGCGCGTGCCTGGAAGCGGTGGAGAACGCAGATGGCCTGTTAGTGGTGGGAAGCTCGCTCGCGGTGTACTCCGGTTTCCGCTTCTGCCGCCACGCAGCGAAACACGACAAGCCCATCGTGCTGGTCAATCCCGGCTGGACGCGGGCGGATGATATTGCGACGCTGAAGTTACCCGCAGAGGCAGGGCCTTTGCTCACCGCGGTCACGCGTGAGCTTGCGGGAGAGCCCGCCTAACCCATGCGCGAGCGGTAGTCCCAGCTGAACAGCCGGGTGGGTGTGATCGTGATCAGCATCTCGCCATCGGCGCGCGACAGCAGCCAGCTGGCGAGATCGGAGTCTGTGCCACCAAGGTAATGCTCCAGCAGGCGCGTGAGCATCGCGCCATCCTCATCGCGGGCGAGTTCCACCGTGCCCTGCCCACGCACACCGCAATAGGGCGGCTCGTTGGGCGCGACCTCAAAGCCCACGCGTTGGTCGCGCTCAAGCAAACGAACGAGCTGGGAAGACTGGTGCGACACGCAGCGCAAGGCACCGTCGCCATAACTGAACCAGACCGAGACCACGCGGGGGAAGCCGTCTTCACCAACGCAGGACAACCGGAGCGGAAAGGTGCAGCCCTCCAGGTACTCGCCAATCTGCTCGAGGTTCCAGGGCCCTGATAATTCCATACCGGTTACTCCCGCTGCCGCGCAGCGCCGCCAATCCAGTGCACATAAAAAAACGGCTCGCACCAAAGTGCAAGCCGTAGAATAAACCTGAATGGGATGAAAGCGACGAGTTACTACTCTCCGCCAGATGCTCTCAGGAGTTATTACGCCGCTTCCCTCCAGCTGGATCACCCGCCTGATCCACACACTCACCATACCCGTACCCACTAACACGTTTCGTCGACTACATTGATGGTATGAGCCAACCCGTTGTCTTCTGGTTCCGGCAGGACCTGCGCCTCGCCGACCAACCAGCGCTGACCGCCGCGGTCGCCACGGGGAGGCCGCTGCTGGCCTGCTATGTGCTCGACGATGTCGCGCCCGGCGACTGGGCCATGGGAGGCGCCAGCCGCTGGTGGCTGCACCACAGCCTCGAATGGCTGCAGGGTGAACTGGAGTCCATCGGGGGCCGCCTGCTCCTGCTGCAGGGGCCCGCCGCGATCGAGATCCCGGCGCTGGCGCAGTCGGTTGATGCCGCCGAGGTCTACTGTTCAAAGCAGATCGAGCCCTGGGCGATCGCGCAGGAAGAAGAGACCGAGTCGCTGCTGGCCACGCAGGGCGTGGACCTGCACCGCATCGATGGTGCGCTGCTGTACTCGCCCGACGAGCTGCGCACCGGCGGCGGCCAGCCCTTCAAGGTATTCACCCCTTTCTGGCGCAGGGCGTTCGCCTTGCCTGCCCCGCCGACGCCGCTGCAGCGCCCACGCAACCTCACGTTTCACAAGGGCGGCCCGAAAGGCGTCACACTCAAGGCGCTCGACCTTATGCCAGAGAAGCCCAACTGGGCGGCACACTGGGGCGACTACTGGGAGCCCGGCAGCGATGGCGCGCGCAAGGCGCTGCGCCGGTTTCTAGGCAAGGCACTCGACGACTACGACGAGTCGCGCAACCACCCGGCCCGCGCGGCAACGTCGCGCCTGTCAGCGCATCTGCACTTCGGCGAGGTGTCGCCGCGGCAGGTGTGGTACGCCGTGCACGCGCACTGCAACAAGCAGGGCTCAGACCCGCACCAGCGCGACAAATTTCTCTCGGAGCTCGGCTGGCGCGAGTTCAACCACCACCTGTTGTGGCACTTCCCCGACATTCCCGAGAGCGCGTTTAACACTCGCTTCGAGCAGTTCCCCTGGCTGGGCAACCCCGGGCACCTCAAGGCCTGGCAGAAGGGTCTCACAGGCTACCCCATTGTCGATGCCGGCATGCGAGAACTGTGGCACACGGGTTACATGCACAACCGCGTACGCATGATCGCCGCCTCGTTTCTTACCAAGCACCTGCTACTGCCCTGGCAGGCAGGCGAACGCTGGTTCTGGGACACGCTGGTTGACGCCGACCTAGCCAACAACGCGGGCGGCTGGCAGTGGGTGGCGGGCAGCGGCGCGGATGCCGCGCCCTACTTCCGTATCTTCAACCCAACCCTGCAGGGCAAGCGCTTCGACGCCGAGGGAGAGTACGTGAAGCGCTGGGTGCCGGAGCTTGCAGACCTGCCAGCGAAATACCTGCACGAACCTGCGAAAGCGCCCGCGGCAGTGCTCGATGAGGCCGGCGTGACCCTCGGTGAGACATATCCCAAGCCCCTCGTGGAACACGCAGCGGCAAGAGAAGCGGCGCTGTCTGCGTACGCCTCGCTGAAGGAAGACGCCACCCGGCTCGCAAGTTAAGTAGGGCGAAGACCTGCATCAGGCAGCGATTTGCAGCCTCGGCAACGCCATATCGCTCTCTTCCACGGGGTGCACGAGATGCAGCACACCGTACCGGTCTTCGATCAGCGCGGTGCAGGACTCCACCCAGTCGCCATCGTTGCAGTAAAGGAAGTCTTCGTACTGCTGCACAACGGGGTGATGCAGGTGACCACAGATAATCCCGTCGTACCCCGCCTCGCGCCCCATGGTTACCGCGGCGTCCTGGTAGGCGTTGATGGCCTGCTCTGCGTGCACGACCTGTGTCTTCATCCAGCTCGACAGGGACCAGTAGTTGCGACCGGTGAGGGCGCGCCACTTATTGCACAGCCGACTTGCCATCATAAGCAGCGAGTAGGCCGCATCGCCAATCCAGCGGTTCATGCGGCTGTAACGCACCGCAAAGTCCAACTCGTCACCGTGCGTCACGAGAAAGCGGCGCCCATCGGCGGTGGTATGCACCGCTTCTTTCACAATCTTCACGTTGCCGAAGGACTCGCCCCAGAACTCGCGGAAGTTCATATCGTGATTACCGGGAATGTAGATGATCTCAACCCCTGCCCGCGACATCTTGAGCAGTCGCCGCAAGATCGCGTTGTGCGCCTCTGGCCAGTACATGCGTTTGTGCATTGACCAGACATCGACAATGTCGCCAACAAGATACAGCCGTTTACACCGCACACGTTTCAGGAAGGCGAGCAGATAGTCCGCCTTGCTGTGTACGTTGCCAAGATGCGTATCAGATATCCACAGGGTCTCGCATTCGATCAACCCCTTCAGCCCCTTCGCGTCCAACACGTTCACTCTCCCCTTCGAGATAACGCTTGCGTTTCTTTTCTTTCAGCTTACTGAGGTCGGCAACCACCAGGCTGTCGACACAGTTGCCGAAATTCTTATCAACGTTGAAAGCCGAGAACGTGACACCGCCACGCTCCATGGCGCCCGCGTAATGCTTGTACAGCGTGGGTACGGGAAGGCCCAGTTCCCCGAGTGCATCGCGCAGGCGTTTGAAGTCCACATCGTGATTGTCGCCACAGAACAGGTCTTCGCAGTAACGGAACATGTCGGCAGGCATCACAAAGGGGGTACGGGCGCGGGCCCTGCCCCGTGTGTCGGCGTAGTAGCAATCGTAAAACCAGGTGAGCAACGAAGTGCCACGTTCACCGTAGTGGGCGCTGATCGAGGCGGGTCCGAACAGGTAGCGATAGCCGGGATACTTGCGGAGAAACGCGCCGATACCGCTCCAGAGGTAATCCAGGCTGCCGCGATTCTGGTACCTGGGCTGCACAAAGCTGCGTCCGAGCTCCAGCCCCTGGTGCAGCGTGTCCAGCGAATCGCGGCCGTACTTGAAGAGCTCGGAGGTATAGAGGCCTGTCCACCCGCGTTCGATCAAGAGGTTGTGCGCATCGCCAAGGCGATAGGCGCCCGCGATCTCGAGTTCCACACCGTCCCACAACACCAGCTGCCAGTAGTCCCTGTCGAACCGGTCGATATCGCGCGAGAGGCCACTGCCCTCACCCACCGTACGGAAAGTTAGTTCACGCAGGCGCCCGATCTCGCGCATCACGCAGGGTGAAGCGTCCATGGTGCAGAGGTAGATCTGCTTGCCGTCCGGGGTCTCACCCAGCTTCTCGCTGGCCTCCAGCTCCTGGCGCAGCAGCAAGCGATTCTCCGGGTGTGCTACGGTCTCGACCGATTGGAAAATCTCTCGGCCGCGCTTGCCGATACGGTACACGTGCTTGCGAAACATTTTCGCAAGACGCGCCGGCGACACGCCGAGTGCGCTGTAGTGCTCATACGGCACAGGGTTGCCCACGCGGGCATCCACCGTGTTGTGGCTCTGCTTGAACATCTCCCGCACAAGCCAGAGCGTGGACAGCGGCCGCGCCAGAAAGGAAAGGCTGTAGAAAAACAGTGAGTTACGACCTGCGACGAACACGGGCAAGATTGGCGCCTGCGTTGCATTCGCAAACTTCACGAAGCCCTGGTGCCAATCGCCATCGCGCACGCCTCGCGAGCCAAAGCGTGACACTTCCCCGGCGGGAAAGATAATCAGCGCGCCGTCACCTTCGAGATGGGCTCGGATGTTCTTCAGGTGGGCGCGCGCGGTGCCGCCGTTCATATTGTTCACCGGCAGCAGCAAGTCATCGAGGGGTCCTATGGCGCTCAGCACCTCGTTAGCCACTACCTTCACGTCCGGGCGAATTTCGTGCACGAGCTGCAGCAGCGCAAGACCGTCGAGCGAGCCAATGGGGTGATTTGCAACAATGACGACCCGGCCGCTGGCGGGAATGCGCGCACGCTCTTTCTCGGTCAGCCGCAGGCTGAAATCAAAGTAGCGCAGGGTCTGCTCGACGAAGTCGAAGCCGCTCAAGTGCGGATAGTCGCGCTCAAACTGCTGGAAGCGGCTCTCGTAGAAGAGAAAGCTGAGAAAACGCGACAGCGTTCGCGCCGCTTTCCTGTGTTCCTGTACAAAGTCGGGGTAGCGCTCTTCGAGGAAGGTCTGCACCTCAATCAAGGCTGCTGCTCCCCGTGTCGGGCAATGCTGCCTCGTCACCGTGCCAGACGCTGCCAATGCGGCGCGCCATCTGGGATTCGGAGTCTGAGAGCACCTCGATTCGCCCGCCCTTGGCGATGAAGTTCTCTATTTCCCTCGCAATTTCGAGTCGCTGGCGATCCTTCTCGCAGGGGTTTCCCTGTTTATTCCACCTCGACATAGCCACGTCCTCCCCACTATGTTGGACGACAGGATGCGTTTGGCGTATTGCAGCCCAGCTAACACGAGGTGAATTTTTTATGAACCGCCGATACTGCCGGCAGAGCGCTCCATAGCCTGCTTCATACCCACACCGGCCAGCTTGATCGCAATACGCCTTGGCAACAGCCGAAGCAACGCGATGAAAATGCGGTTCTGCGCCTTGGGAATAAAATGCGGCCCTCGACCGAGGCGTTCAAGCGCCTGGCTGGCGACATCGCGCGGACTCATAAGCCCCACGAGCTGGTCGCGACTGATCCCCTGCTTGATCGGTGCCTCGGTATCGGTGGAGCCCGGCGCGAGCAGCAGCACATCCACGCCAGCCCGTTGAACCTCAAACCAAAGGCCATGGGCGAGGCTGTGCAGAAACGCCTTGCTCGCTGCATAGCCTGTCGACATTGGAAACGCCGCGTCACCTTCAATAGAACCGGTGAATATGACCCCTCCGCGTCCAGCTGCCACGAGGCCGGGAAGCAGCTCTCGCACCAGTCTCGCGGGCGCGATGGCATTGGCGCGGAACATCGCCTCCAGGTCCTCAACCGGTGCGTCCAGGTACGGCCCCTTCGCAACACCGTAGCCGGCATTGCTGACCAGAAGACTCGGGCCTGCCTCGCGTACTTTTGCGATCAGCGCATCCACTTCTTCAAGGGCGCTGAGATCGCAGATAAACACCGCGACCGACACCCCGAATTCGCGCTCCAGTTCTCGGCGCAACGCATTGAGCTTTTCCTCAGAACGAGCCGTCAGCAGTAGGTCAAAACCCGACTCTGCCAACAGCCGGGCAAACTGCTCGCCGATGCCGGAAGACGCGCCGGTGACCAGCGCCAGTGGGCCGTAGCGTTCATGGAGGGAAGTACTCATTTGCGGATCCGATCGTTGGTCGTTCAGTGCCCGAATCTACTCTTTCGAATCGCGAAAGTCCCGAGAACAGGGCTCGGTATTTGACACCTTGTCAAATTCTGGTGAGAATCGGGCGCTATAAGAAGAAGTCCCGGAGGTATCCATGCGCCCGCTACCCACCGGCCTCGCGTTATCGCTGGCTGTAGCGCCCTTCGCCATAACGCTCCACGCTGATGAACGCGGCACGTCCCTCGAAGAAGTCCTCGTGACCGCCCAACACCGCGAGGAGTCCGCGCAGGCAACACCGATTTCACTGTTCACGATGACGGAGGAACAGCTCGAGAAGCAGCGCGTCAACGGCATCGCGCAGCTCAACGGCCTCGTACCCAATCTAAACATCGACGGCTTCCCGGCCAACAACCAGACACTGCGACTGTTCATTCGGGGTGTCGGGCTCTCGGACACGCAGATCACCCAGGACGCCGCGGTCGGCGTGTACTTGAACGGCGCCTACATCGCTCGCTCCACCGGCCTCGCGTTCGACGTTGCAGACCTCGCGCGCATCGAGGTGTTGCGCGGGCCGCAGGGCACGCTGTACGGCCGTAACACCACCGGCGGTGCGATCAGGCTCATTACCAAGACGCCGGACGTGAACAACCTGGGCTTCGAGCAGACTCTCGGCGTGGGCAACAACTCACTGTTCAACAGCAAGACGTCGGTGAACATTCCGATCGCCGACCGCTTTGCCGCGAAGCTCGCCTATTTCTACGAGGACGTGGAAGGGTTCACCCGCAACACGGGCGAGGGCGGCGGCTGGGGCGACCGCGAGTCGAAAGGCTGGCGCCTGGATTTTCGCGCCGACCTGTCAGATGCACTCACGCTCGATTACAGCTACGACAAGTCGCACGTGAAGTACTTCAACCTCCCCGCCCAGGCGATTACCGAGCGTGAGTCTTCAGGCCTCGACCTACTCAGCATCATCGGCGACATCGCCAGGGACTACATCGACTACAGCACAGACAGGTTTTCAACACTGCGGGCGGGCACCCCGCTGCTGCCGACCGACACGGAGATTTCCGGCCACACGCTGAACGTGGAATGGGAGGTCAACGACAACCTGATCTTTCGCTCAATCACCGCTTACCGCGAACTGGATGACAAGAGCTACCTCGACTTCTCTTCCGGTTCCTCTCCCGAGTTCCGCATCAACTTCGGTGAGGCCGTCATCGGTGAGACCGCCGGCGCAGATCGGCTGGACATACCCAACGTGCGCCCACACCTGGAGCAGGATCAGTTCTCGCAGGAGTTCCAGTTGCTTGGCTCCATTGGCGAGTCGATCGAGTACATCGTCGGCCTGTACTACTTCGAGGAGAAAGCCGAAGAAGACATGCCGCAACGCCACATCTTCAGCGCCTTCCCCTTTGGCGGGGGCACTATCTACAACTACGGCGCCGAGTTCAACAGTATCGAGAACGAAGCGCTGGCGCTCTTCACCCAGGCCACGTGGACGCCCGACATTCTTGATCGAAAGCTGCACCTGACGCTGGGCTGGCGGCATTCCGAGGACTCGCGTGAGTCAGTGCGCCGCGTGGAGGATGATGTTGTCACGGACCTGGGTACCTCGGTGTTCCCGCTCACCACCTCACGTTTTGCCGCCCAGGCGGACAACGACTTTGACGACGACTCGTTTACGTTCATCGTCGAGTACGACTGGTCAGATGAACTCAACGTGTATGCGAAGTATGCGGAAGCGTACAAGAGCGGCGGATTCAATATTCGCGACCCTGAAGAGGAAGCGTTCAGCGATGGTTTCGATGAAGAGAAGCTGCGCTCAACGGAAATCGGTTTCAAGGGCGAGATGCTCGACCGCAGGGTGCGCTTCAACTTCGCGGCGTTCTACCAGGAGTTCGAAGACTTCCAGTACAACTTCCAGATCCCCGGCACGATCCAGAACACCCGCGTGTTCAATATCGACGAGGGCGAGATGTCAGGGGTTGAGCTGGAAGTGATGGCGATGCCTGTCAACGGGCTGTTCCTGCAGTTCAGCTACGCCTACCTCGATAGCAAGCTGACGGAGGTACTGAACCCCTTCAGCGGCGAGGTTGAGGAGTTCAGCTTCACCAATGCCCCTGACCACAGCTACAGCCTGATCGCCGATTACACGTTCCCGCCGCTGGACTTTGGAACGCTCAACGCCAACGTGAGCTACAACTTCGTTGACGGGCGCCAGACACAGAGTGAAACGCTGTTCCGCGATGAGTATCAGCTGGTCAACGCACGCTTGTCACTGCAGGAGATAGAAGCGCCGAGCGGGGAGGTGTCGATAGCGCTGTGGGGTAAGAACCTGGCGGATACCGACTACGAGGCTTTCACGCTGGACAACCTGCCGCAGGCAAGCCGCGCAGTGATCTGGGGCGAGGGGCGGAGTTTTGGGCTTGAGGTGATTTATCGGTTTCAGTAGTGGGTGAGGGTTGGGTTCAGGCCAGCACAGTCGGCGAATGAAGAAACAATGCCCTACTCCCCCACAAACCGAAACCGCGGCACCACCTCGCCATCACACTCGACGGTCTCAACAAACATCGCCAGTGGCCGCACCCACAGCCCGCGCTCGCCGTAGAGCGGGCGATAAACCACCAACGACTCTTCCGTCTCTGAATGCGTGGCCACGCCCAGCACCTCGTACTCGCCGCCCTTGTAGTGCCGGTAGCGGCCCGGCGCCGGTGCGTCAGCCATCGACAGGGCTGAAAATCAGAACCGGAATGTGGCGCACGCCCTCGGTGCGCGCGCGGTATTCCTTGTAGTCGGGGTACATCTCTTCCAGGCGTGGCCACAGAGCCTCTTCCTCAGCAGGCTCCGCTTCGCGCATGGTGTAGGTCTTCTTCTCTTTGCCCACCTGGATGTCTACCGTCTCCGCCGCCACCACGTTGTGGTACCAAACCGGCAACTTCGACATGCCGCCCTTGGACGCGGTCATCACAATGTTGTCGCCATCGCGCAGGTACAACAGCGGGATTTTGCGCAGGGTGCCGGTCTTGCGACCGACAACCGACAGCACGGCGACCGGGCCACCGAGAAACGTGTTCCACACGCGCCCGCCGGTCAGTTCATACACGGTCGCCTGCCAGCGACCCACCCGGTTAATGAGAAAACTGCCGAATTTCTCCTGGCCCTCGGTATAGGGTTTGATTTCGTCTGCCACGCCGGTGCCTCACTGGTCTCAAAAGTGTTGCGAGTATAGGGACAGCATACGCGCCGAGAAAGAGCTGGACGGCTCTGAAGAGAAGGAAAACCTGTGGGGTCGAATTTATTCGACCAGCGGGGCCTGCAGGGAGTATCTGGGGTCGAATAAACTCGGCCTCTCAGGGAACGGGCGGGAGTCGATTTTCAGGTAGCCATCACCAGATGGTTGAGCGCAAAAAAAGGGCCGGACGTTTCCACGCCCGGCCCAAGCAGACCCTAGGCACCCGCTGCCATTTTGGGCCTGGAGACTACCGGTATCACTCTTCGAGGTCGCTGAACTCCCCGATCTCAAGGAAGACCGTTTCGCCCGGGGCATCGTCCACCCCATCGTTATCGGTAACGACATAGCCAATGCCGTCAGCTGCCACCGCGAAGCCTTCGACTTTTTCCGCCGTCCAGATGCTGCTCTGTTGCAACATCGGCAGCAGGTCGACGAGCAGGTTCTTGTCGATCAGCTCAAGACCTGCGGGGTCGTCAAACGCACGAAACTCGACGCTCTCAAGGTCAACCTCGAAGAGTGCCTTCAGCTCAGCATTGGGCGGAGTAGTCGGACCCCAACCTTTGTCGCGCTCGATCACTGCGAAGTTGCCATTCGGCAGCGGCGTGAGATCAGAAAGGCCGATCCAGCCGCCATTGCCTTCGGGCTCCAGCGGGTAGTGCACAAAACCCCAGGTGCCGGTATCGACGTTGTAACGACCGATCTTTGTGTTCACTGTGTCGGTGTCGCCCTCGTCGGGCCAGGCGCGCTGAATCGCGACGTAGACAATTTCTGCGCCCGGCGCGCCGGTCACGGCGATGCCTTCAATGCCATTGCCGCGGCGCTGGTCAACGAGACCCGCTGGCAGCTCGATCTCCGAAAGCATGGCGCCGGTTACCGGGTCCACTTTCAGGACCAGGTTTTCGCGAGTGCCCGTGTTGCCTTCACTGCCCAGCCAGAAGCTGCCGTCAGGCCCGACAGCAATACCTTCGAGGTCGAGGTCCTGGCTGGCGCCTGTAACTTCAAGGCGGTCTGTTATGCGAGCGGGTTTATCATCGACATCGATCGTGTAGATAAAACCTGCCGCTAGGAACGAGTCGTTCACCGCGTAGAGCGTCTCACTATCGCTGGGGTCGGCCGCGAGGCCAGAGAGGGCAACCCAGGGAATTGGCAGGCCGTTGTCGTCATTGTCCGACTGGATCATCGGATACCTGTAACCGCTGCCATCGCTCAGAGACCCAAACAGCCTTGGGCGTAATCGCTCGTAGATATTGATCATGGTGGGAATGCCTGCGTCCGCCTCGTCGGACTCGGTAGAAGCAACCAGCAGGTTGCGCTTGCCGATCGCTTTCAGCCCCTCTGGACCCATGCCCGTGGGCAGCACCTGCACCAGGTCAGGTGAACCACCCCACACGCGATAGACGCCGATAGCGTTGGAACGCTCGGAGCCGACAAACAGCAGCGGGTCCCAGCCATACCAGCCAAACTCGATCGCTTCTGGCTCAACGCCTTTGTTTTCTGAACGCCCTTCGTTGTAGTGGCCCGCAGACACGAGCAGGTGCTCAAAGGATTCCGCCGACTCAAACACCACGTCGCCCTCGCGATTGAACAGGGTGAAGCCACGGCTACCGCCCTCCTCGCCCGCCTCATCTTCATAATCACCCTCATTAGCGGTACCAATCAGAGTGCTGGTGATCCAGGTAATCGCATCCGGTTCGCGGCGCTTCACTAGATCAGTGTCGAGGGTGATCAGGTCTTCCTCATTGTTGTCGACATTACTGAGCACAGCCGACCCCGCCGAAAACTCACTCTTCACATCGCCATTGCGCAGGTTAACGATCGCAACATGGTTGTTCTCCTGGAACGAGATCACTGCCTCGTTACGTCTGTTGATGTCGACGTACTCGGGCTCAAGGTCAGACCCATTAGCCGCAGATTCCGCGACCTCGGACAGGTCAGCGATCTCGAGAGTCCAGCTCGCCGGCGCACCCTTTGTGCGGAAGTAGACAAGGCCGCCACTCGGTAGCTGAGGCAGCAGGCCGTCGTCCAGGTCCTCGTCGCGCTCGTTTTCCAAAACGATTGCGGCAAAACGGCGGTTCGGCGACAGCGCGATAGAATCGGGCTGGCCGCCCAGCTCATGCTCGGCGACGATCGTGCGGCTTAAGCGGTCAATTACCACGAGCTTGCCCGAAGGATCAGTAAAGGATTCGGACGTGTTCACGGCAACAAGCACGAGGGGATCCATGATCACCAGACTTGTCGGTTCTCCGCCCACATCCATAACCCCTTCGCCACTGGGCGCCTCCGGGTCGCTGATATCAACGAAGCCAATCTGCGCGTTGTCGCCGTCGGTGTAGATCAACTGCTTACCGTCACGTGTCGCGTCGACGATCTCGGCCACAGCCGAGCCGTTACCGGCGATCACATCGAACGTTGCGACCCACTCGAACGGGCCGCCATTGCTGCCGTAGAAGCCAAGCGCCGGGCTTGCGCTGATGGCGGCTGCCACCGCCGCGCACAGGGCGGTGCGCGGCATCCTCAAACCACTAAGGGGGAATTTCATAGATTAGTCCTTTACTGTCGCGGTCATCGAAGACCTCTGCGTCTGCGCGCAGGGGCCGGACTCACCGGGCGCAAAAGAGCCGTGCGTTCCAGGTACAACAGCGAGGGCTATCGAAGTGCGGATCGCGACCAGCCAGACCGGCGAGGACGATCAGTGTCTATGCGCAAGGTGACACGGCGGTGACGCCGCTGTGACATGCAGACGACAGTTTTGTGTCGGCTTCTTTACCGCTGTTCTTAGCCTTGGGGCGAATACCAGATGGGTGAACTCCAGGCGCGTTCCTGCACCGTTTTGCGGTGCTCATCGGAACAACAGCCCTTGAGTCCATCGGGAAGACTTTCGGGGTTCTCGCAGTCCACCTGCTCGGTGATGCAGATCTGCTGGCTCCAGCGGCAGGAGGGGTTTTCCAGCACGCGCGCGTAGTAGAACGCGGTGGCCTCCGGGTTGAAGTTCTCGTCTTCCCACACCGCGCACAGTTGCTCGTGCCCGGGGCCACTCTGCTCGCAGGTCGCCGTGTCGACTGACGCGCCATTGGCACCGCCGGCGACATCGAGCACCTGCTCATGCAGTTCACCGTCCTCGTACCAGCCCTTAACCACCTGGATACGCTGCAACGGCGTACCCGGGTAGTCGGGGGTACCGGCATCTGCCTGCGCCGAGAATACGAAACGCGGTCCGCTCTCGCGTCCCTTCGGTGCGTACGGCAGGTCGCCACCCATCGGTACACCGCCGCTGTAGCCCTTGGCGACAAGGTCGGGCGACGCGCAGAGGTCTTCGGCGTATTCCCAACCACCGAATACGCGCACGATCGGTCGCGTGCCGCTGGTGCCGTAGGCCTCGCGGCGGCGCATTGCGGCGAACAGTGCATCGCGGCTGTTCTCTTCCGCGTACAAGACGGCGAGTCCGCCTGGGTTGAACTCGAGTTCATCGGGCAAGCCGGTGCGCAGCCCATCACGGGAACCCATTCCCGCACCGCCGTGGCCAGGATGGTTTTTCTCCATAACGAGGCCCGGTGCCGCCACGTGGGTATCGGTCGCGGCGATAAGCCCGTACTTGAAGCTGTTTGCGCCGAGCTCAGCGCGCTGCTTGATGCCCTGCTTCAGGCCATGGCGCAGGAACGCGGTAGCAGGCGGTGGCTGAATATTGCGAAACTCCGCGCCGCCGAACAGGCTCTTCATGAGAAACAGAACGCCACTGCCATCATCGCCCGTGTTTTTCGTACCGAACGTGTCGTAGGGCAGTTTCTCAAAATCGCAGAACTCGTCACCGGCCCACTGCACGTGGCGACTGTCACACTCAGACGAACCCTTGTGCTGCATGACCTCAAACAGTGGGCTCCAGTACGCGCGGCGAAACGCGTCTTCACGTGTAACCGGTTCTTCAGGAATCTCGGTGGAGCTCATGTGCGGCGACTCGAACATCAGCCCGCGACTCAGGTTGGTGTTGTGCGGGATCGCCACAGCGTCACAGCCGGGGAGACTTTCAGCACATTCGAGTTCGAGGTGGCGCCACAGGTCCGCGAGCGTTGGTGTGTCCATCCAGCTGATGGGTCGTTTCGGCACCTGGCTGTTACGAAAGATCACGTTGTGGTGCATGTTGGTACCGCGACCAACCGTGCTGGTCCACTCGTAACCGATGAAGCTGGTGAAACTGCACTCGGACGAGCGGTCGTATGCGTCTTCCGCGTCCTGTCGAATCTGCGCCCAGGTGTTTTCCGCCCAGTCGAGGCATTCAAGGGAGTACTCACCGCAGAACCCCCAGCGCCGCTTCAGGCTGAGGCCCATGCCGCCGAAGGCAAGCTGCGTAAGGCTAGGTGCGTGGCGATGTGCCATGCACACGGGATGGTAGTAGCCCGGCGCACCCTCGGTAGCACACATCAGCATCTCGCCAATAAACTCGGAGTGATCGGTAACGGCGGTGAAATCGAGGGGGCGATCGATGCGAATCTCACGCATACCCACGCCATCATCGTCGTAAGGCTGAATGCGGATCGGTTCGCCGCGCGCGAAGGCGTAAGCGTCTGCCGGCGAGTTGCGCGTGTCCTGTGCACTGGCATCGAAGGACCACATCGTGTGCACGTGGGTGTCGCCGAAGTACGGCTGGCGCAACGGGTCGTAGTCCTTGCAGGGCTTGCGGAACTCGGTGCGCTGGAACGGCGGGGCGCTATTGTCACGCCTGATCGGCGCCACGTGCGGGTTGGACATCGACGAACCGCCCGTCCTGCCGGACACCGCGTGCACGTCCGCCGCCAACACCAGCAACGGTGCAAGCATCCATACAGACGACCACTTGCGTAACAAAGACACCTTCCCAATCACCCTCGATCCACTCTTATTATCACTGCCCCTCTGGGCAAACTGTTTCTTCCGTTAAACATGCGCATTCCCTACGCGATCAGGAGGCACGACCCTTGCCAAACGGCAGGCCCTCTCGCGCGCGGGCGATGGCGCTCTGCACCAAACCGGGGTCGACGGGATTCATATGTGCAACGCCCTTGCGAATAACAGCAGGAAAGAATGTAGCAAACAAGCGCGCACTGACCAACTGGGGGTTACGCTTCGGTACCGTGATCTCAAAGCGCTCCTCTCGAATGGCCTCAACAATTTCATCGGCGACGAGCCGGGCGGGGTACTTCGTACCCGAGTACGCACCATCATCGTGTACTTTGTCCCAGATCTCTGTCTCGATAGGACCGGGAATAACAAGCACCGCGTGGATACCTGACCCCGCGAGGTCATTCCAAAGACCACGCGTAAAACCGTTCATCGCGCCCTTCGAAGCTGCATAGACCGTCTCGTACGTCGGTGTCACCGTTGCAGCGAAGGACGAGACATTGACGATGCAGCCGGCATCACCTCCCTCCTCGCCCTGCAACAACATGTGCGGGATCGCGGCAAAGGTCGTCCAGAGACAGGAGAGGAAATTGACGCGCATGAGCGCTTCCGCATCCTCTGCCGATATCTCGTACAGTGGCTCGTGCTTGGGAATGCCGGCATTGTTGACGAGAATATCGATGCGCCCGAAGCGCGCCACCGTCTCGCTCACAAGACCCTCGGAAAAGTCGCGTTCACCGATATCGCCGACTATGTGGCAGGAGTCCGGGGTGTGTATGCGCAACTCTTCAACCAGTTCGACCAGGCGCATCTCCCGCCTGGCCGTGGCGACGACCGTGGCGCCCGCCTCGGCTAGTGCTATCGCGGTATCACGGCCGATGCCCGATGAGGCGCCGGTTACCACGGCGATCTTTCCCGCTACTTCCACCGCGCTACCCTCCTGAGGCACCGCGAGGAGCCTCGTTGACAAGCCAGGAACATGGCGCGAGCATCGACTGCATGCGCGCAAAAAATATTATAAGCCGCCTGTCATGTATCGCCTACCTATCCTCGACCCTCGGCCTTGCTGCCGCGCTGTGCCCCGCTCCCGCCAGGGCCGATAAACAACTCCTGTGGGGCGACACGCACCTGCACTCCTCGTACTCCGCAGACGCCTACCTGTCCGGCAATTTCAGCGCGGACCCCGATACAGCCTATCGCTACGCCAGGGGGCAGCCGGTCATTCACCCCTATCATCGCGCGCGGGTGCAGATCGAGACGCCGCTGGACTTCCTTGTGGTGTCTGACCACGCGGAGTTCCTCGGCGGTATTCGCGCATTGCACCGGGGTGAGGTAAACCGCGACGAGCTAGGCTTCATCGACGGGCTGATCAGTCGCGGCACAGGGTTGATGTTCCGCCTGCTGCTGCGCGATGGCTACGCGATGGACATCTTCGACCGTTTCAGCGCGAAGCCGATGGACCCTTCCGAGCGCGCCGCCCAGCTGAAGGAAAAAGGAGCTCCCTCGATACCCGGCCAGCGCCGCATCGTGGAAACGGCCTGGGCGGAGATCGCCGAGACCGCGGACAGGCACAATAAGCCGGGTGAGTTCACGGCCCTGATCGGTTGGGAATGGACGGCAACACCCGGCGGCGCCAACCTGCATCGCATCGTCATTACCGATGGTGATGCCGCGAGCGCGGCCACCTACCTGCCGTTTTCACGCGACGACAGCGCCTACCCGGAAGACTTGTGGCGCTGGCTGGAGGGCACGAGCACGACAAGCGGTGCGGACTTCGTATCGATTCCGCATAACTCCAATCTCTCAAAGGGCTACATGTTCCCGGAGCGCAGCCTGCGCGGCGTAGAGTTCACAACCGAATATGCTGCCCTGCGCGCTCGCTGGGAGCCGGTAGTGGAAGCCACACAGATCAAGGGCGACTCCGAAACGCACCCCGAGTTTTCACCAGAGGACCCCTTCGCAGGCTTTGAACGCTATGGCTTCTACATCCAGGCCTACGCAACGGGCTATTTACCGCAACCCGGCGACTACGTGCGGCCGTCACTGCAGCGCGGGCTTGAAATAGAAGCTGCGGTAGGCGTGAACCCTTACGCCTTCGGCGTCATCGGCTCGACCGACTCCCATACCGGCCTGGCATCGGCGGAGGAAGACAACTTCCACGGTAAACTCGCCCGCGACTCCATACCGGCCAACAAATGGCGCGAGACAGGCAATGAAGGCAGCGCGAGCGGTTGGGACATGTCGGCCTCCGGGCTTGCCGCCGTGTGGGCCGAAGACAACACACGCGAGGCCATTATCGCAGCGCTGCGCCGCCGCGAGGTGTACGCCACGACAGGGCCGCGAATCGCACTGCGCCTGGCGGCGGGCTGGGGCGGGCTCGGTGCGACTGTGCCAATGGGCGGAACGCTGCCACCCACCCGCTCGACATCCAGTATGCCCACGCTGGTGATCAACGTTATGAAGGACCTGCGTAGCGCAAATATAGAGCGCGTACAGGTCGTGAAAGGCTGGCGTGACCAACGCGGGAAGCTGCATGAGAAAGTTTTCGACGCAGCGTTCGACGCTAAAGGGCGCGAGACGGTCAACGTCGTCTGGCAGGACCGCGGTTTCGATCGCACCGAGAGTGCGTTTTACTATGTGCGCGTCTTGCAGGTACCCACGCTGCGGCACTCGACACTCGATGCACAGGCGCTAGGCATCGAGCTGCCAGACACCTACCCCGTCAGCATTCGCGAACGCGCTTACTCTTCCCCCGTCTGGTACCGGCCCTAGTTCGTCTGCCAGTTCAGCGTGACACCGTAGGTGCGCGGGTCGCCGTAGTGCGCGATGCCGAAGCCCAGCGGTTCCAGCAGGTCAACCGAGGTGTAGCGGTAGTCCTCATCCAGCAGGTTGCGACCCCACAGCGTCAGGCTGAGGTTGCCCTGGCCACCCAGCGGGATCTGCTCAAGCGTCAGCTGCGCGTCCACCAGCGTGTAGGCGCTCTGCTGATTCACGCTGCGCTCCTTGTTATCGCCTGAGTCCAGCTCCGGCGCATTCACTGTCTCGACACCAGCGCCACCGTTAAACAGGATGTCGTCCTGCCAGCTGACGTCTACCCTGCCCCACAGGTTGCCGAAGCCGACATCGCCGAAGGTGTAGCGCAGTCCTGCGGCAAACGCATGCTCGGGAGATTGTGAAAACTCCGTGTCGTCTGCCACGTCAACCGGCGTCTCGCGCACACCGTCGCCGTCGAGGTCGTCCTGCCCGATGATGTATTCGTCGAACTCGCCCTCAAGGAAGGCGTACTGGAAGAACGCCTCCAGCTCGGGCGTCAGCAGCGCCATCAACTCAAGCTCAAGGCCATAGACGTGCGATTCACCCGCGTTGGTAATGATCGTGCCCACGTTCGGGCTGTCGGCCCCGGGCGGGAAGCCCGCGATCTGCAGGTCGTCGTTCTCTGTGTAGAAAATCGCTGTGTTCAGGCTGATGCGCTGCTGCCACAGCTTGCTCTTCACACCGATCTCGTAGTTCATCGAGGTTTGTTCCTCAAAGGGCACGGTCACGCCACCGAGCGTGGTGCCGCGACCGTTGAAGCCGCCGCTCTGGTAGCCCGTGGCGACACGGAAGTAGCTCATGTGATCGTCCGTCCACTGGTAGGCGACGTTGCCCATCCACGATAAGTTGTCGAAATCTTCGGTGGAGTCGGCGTCAAAGCTCAGGCACAGGTCGGGGTCGAAGTCGGCCTGCGCCGGGTCGCAGTTCGCCGTCTGCAGACCGAGCGGCCCGCGAAACTCGTCCTTCTTCACGCTGGCGCCGCGCGTTTCCTCGGTGTAGCGCCAGCCAAGTGTGAAGCTGAGCCCCTCGGTGAACTCGTCGGCCAGTGTGGCCTGGCCGTAAACGGCCCAGGCCTCATTATCGATGCCCACCAACGTGAAGATCTCGTTGAAGGGCTCAGCGGCTCCGTTGATAGTGAAATCGAGCGTGCGGTTGTAGCTGTCGAGGTGCCCGTCCTCTTCAAACCAATACAGACCCATGATGTAGTCGACACGGTCGTCGAGCGCGGTGCCGACGAACTGGAACTCCTGCGTAAACTGCTCAATCTGCTGGTCGCCGGTTTCGAAAAACGTAATCGCCAGCGGTGTACCGTCGAGCTCCGCGAGACTGAAATTCTCCATTTCACGGTACGCGGTGATCGACTTGAACGAGACGTCGCCGAAAATGCCAAGCTCCAGGCTGTCGCGCGACAGCGTGAGCGCATGGCCGAACACGTCAAGCTCGTGGTCGCCGATAAACTCGCCGGGCACTGTCGACGCCCGGTGGTTGAGAATGAAGTCGCTGAGCTCCGTTTCCTCGCGCCCCATGTTGGCGAGCGCCTCCGCCGCCTGGGCTGCAAAAACGAGCGCGAGCGCATCAGCTTTGGGTGTGCCACCGCCCGGGGTAAACACGCCTACCGCCTCCAGGTAGGGCGCGGGAATGGTTTCGCGCCACTTCGTCTGGTCGTACACGTAACGGGCACTCCAGTCGTCCTTCGTCCAGGCGAGGCTGAAACGGCCGGCATGCCTGTCTTCGATACCCCACTTGTCGCCCGCCTCGTTCTGCGCCCAGCCATCGCGCTCGTGGTACATGTACACCGCGCGCCCGAGCAACGTGCCGGCCTCGCCCTCATAGATTGGTACGTTCACCAGGGTCTGGCTTTCAAACAGCTCGAGGTTGCCCACGTCAAACTGCTGCTGGAACAAGAACTCGTCGGCGGGCTCGCGTGTGTGCACGGAGATGGCGCCACCCACCGCGTTGCGGCCGAAGAGCGTGCCCTGAGGCCCGCGCAGCACCTCAATGCGCTCCAGGTCAATGAGGTCCAGCATCGACCCCGCGGCTTTGCCGATCAGCACGCCGTCGATATACAGGGTTACCGCCGGGTCCGTGGTGATGATCACCTCGGTATTGGCGGTTCCGCGAATGCGCACCGTGGCGTTGGACGCCCCAGCGGGAATTTTGTGGATGGTGACATTGGGCGTGAAGCGCGTGAGCCCCTCAACATCGACAATGCCCAGCTCGCGGATCATCTCCGCGTTGAAGGCCGACACCGACACCGGCGCACGCTGCAACGACTCGACGCGGCGTTGCGCGGTAACGAGAATTTCCTCGAGAACCCAGGCCTGTTCCTGGGCGATGGCGCTGTGCAACGGGGTAGTCGCCAGTGCAGAAAAGACAGCAGCAGGCAGCAGGCGCGTGTTCCGGGTGATCGAGCGCATGGCGCACCTCCGGTTTTTCTTATCGCTTTTTTTACAACGCGCGCTGCGAGTCAGGTGTAACCGTTACTTGAACTCCCCGTAGCGCGGGTTGCGCTCGCCGAACAACACCGCATCGGCGTTTTCAAACAGGTACTTCTCGAGAATGCCCTCGCGCAGGTCCAGCGCCTTGGCTTCTTCCAGGCAGCGGTCCATGCCGAGCACCGGGTGGTCCGAGGCGAACATGATTTTGTGT
This sequence comes from Halioglobus sp., assembly GCA_965227435.1. Taxonomy (GTDB): domain Bacteria; phylum Pseudomonadota; class Gammaproteobacteria; order Pseudomonadales; family Halieaceae; genus Marimicrobium. The sequence continues at coordinate 42,564 of CBDDGB010000001.1, forward strand.
TTGCCGCGAGTATTCATGTAGTGCAGCAGCGACTCCGGGAGGTACTTCGGCGAGTAGGCCGAGGTCATCAAGTACAGGTTGCGGTACTTGATCATCAGGCGGATCGCGAGGTCCCACCAAGGGTCAGCGCCGTGCTGCATAATGATTTTCAGCTGCGGGAAGTGCAGGCACACCCGGTCGAGGTACATCGGGTGCTGGCACTCACCCGGCACGGGCGGTCCGGGCAGGCCCGTGTTAATACCCACCGGAATGTCCATCTCAATGCACTTGGCATAGAGAGGGTAGTAGATCGGGTCACTCGGCGGCTTGTCGAGCTGGAACGGCGTGACCCGCGCCAGTACGACCGGGTAGTCGCGCGCGAGGTCCTCCAGCGCCCACAAGGCCTTCATACCTTTCGTCAGCTGCGGCTGCGCGGCGAGGTAGAAGCGGCCGGGGTGGCTCTGGGTGAAATCGAGGATGCGCTGCTCGGGCCGGTAAGGTTCGACGGAGAGCAGCACCTTCTCGACGCCGATCTCGTCCATCAGCGCGACGAGTTCGTCGGCTTCGATATTCCTGAAAAAGTCATCGCCCGCCTTGAAGTACTCCTCCTTCACTTTCTTCAGGAAGGGGGTGTCGGCCATCGCACCCATGCTGACGTTAACCCAGAGGTCTATGGCCTTGATCGTCATTCGCGAGTCTCCAGTTGCGGGTGCACACGCTGCGGCTGCTTGCGCTAGAAAGGTTAGCACAAGCGTACGTCGATACCATTATTTTATGTCAGTAGTCTTGTAAAAGGCCGCGTGGAATCAGGCTTCCGGGGGCTTCGTGAGCCTCCGGTGGGCAATGACCGGCACCAGCGTGAGGAACATGCTGATGCCGCCGTAGAGCATGGCAACGAACAGTACGGCGTCGCCAACCGGGTCGAGCACCCCGGCCTCCGCCGGGAACACGATGGCCTTGATCGCCACGGCGAGCGAGACGTTGCGGAAGGTCGCCTCGACCACGAGCGCGAGACCGTCGGCGCTGGTAAGGCCCGCCACACGACTGACGAGAAAGCCCGAGGCCTGCGTGACGAACGCAAAGATGACCAGGGCGACAATGCCGATCACACCGTAGGCCTGCGCGTCGAGCCTGCCGCTGCCACCGGCGCCGATGACCATGGCGACAATCAGCATGAGACTTAAGCGAATCGAGTATTTCGAGAAACGTTCCGCGAACTCGGTCGTGGCATAGGCGTTGATCAACATGCCCACCATGAGCGGCAGGATCAGGGTCAACACGATGTCGAGTGCGATACGCGCGGTCGGCATCGTGAAGTCATCGTCGAGATGCTGGCTCCACAACAGGCGCAGTATCAACGGTGTCACAAACAGCGAGGCCACCGTGGTAATCGACGTGAGCGAGATCGACAACGTGATGTTGCCGCGGCCAAACAGCGTGAGGATGTTCGACAGCGTGCCCCCCGGCACGGCGGCCAGCAGCACAAGGCCCGCGGCGATGCCCGCCGGCATGCTGATCAATGTACCCACGAGCACCGCGATCAGCGGCACGAGAAACCACTGGAAGCCAAGGCCGATAAACAGCGCCTTGGGGCGGCTCGCCTCGCGCACAAAATCGCGCCGCGTCAGCAGCGCGCCCATACCGAGCATTGCGAAGAACAGCTGCGAGGCCGCCAGCGGATATTCGTAGACGGCGTAGTTATCGATAAATTCTGACAGCAAGCGTGCGGTTCCTGGCTACTTCTTCACACCCGGGCCAAGCTTGCCCATGAGGTCGTCTTCCATCGCCTTGATGCCCTCTCCCGCGTGAATCTCTTTCAATTCATTGAGCCTGGCGTAACCAGCGGCAGACTCGGCGTCCCACTCGTCGGCAAAGGCGCCGGAGGCGATGTTGTCGGTGATGGCTTTCATTACGGGGCCGAAGTCGAGGCCGTCATAGCGTCCGCGGCGAGACAGCTGCCCGTACTGGCTCGCGGGGGAGTGGTGTTCGAGCTGCGCCACGAAGCCCTCGGTTCGCAAAAGGCCGTAGTTGCGCTCCACCTCGCCGGACAGGAACAACTCGGTCAGCACCGCCTCCAGGGGAATGCCCATTTCAAGCATGGTGCCGACAAAGGCGCCATTGACGTGCGTTAACGCGGGCGACAGCACCTGTTCAACCGCGAGGTCCAGCACGGCTTCCTGGTGCGGGCTGAGCTCGATAGCACCCTCGCGTAAGCCGCCCAGCGCGAGGGCTATCGCCAGCGTGCGCGCGAGCGCGGTGCCGGTATCGTCGCGCTCAACACCCAGCGCCGTGATGAAACCGGCGCCCTCCTCGTAGCAGCTGCGCACCTCCGGCCCGAGCATGCGCGGCGCAATCATCGACTGGTCGCCCGCGGGATTGTAGCGGTCGAAGGCGTAGCAGTAGCCGCTGGCCACGATTGTGAGCTGACCCGACTTGCGCGGCAGGCCCAGTGACGGGATCGCGTCGTCGGGCACGAGAATGCACAGTACGTCGGCGTCATCCGCCGCCGCAATCGCGCCGACCTTAAAGCCATCGGCCTCGGCCTGGCGGGCGCTGTCGTCATTGCGCACACACACCATGGGGTCCAGGCCCGAGTCCCGGAGGTTGAGCGCCCAGGGTCGTCCCTGGTTTCCATAACCGACAATCGCGACACTCTGGCCGTCGAGGGCGCTGAGGTCGGCGTCGTGTTCGTAGAAGAAGCGCGTCATGCAATAGCCTCCTGGCTGGTCGAGCGCAAAGATTATAGGCCATCTGTCATGGGAAGCGCGTTAAGTTCCTGTCACCGCACGCTCGCATGCTGCGGCGACGCTTTTGCACACACCGGCTGCGGGTATATGATGGTCAACCCCTCCGGGGTGCCACCAATAAGAAGAGTCGCTCCATGAAAAAACTGCTCATTGTCCTCATCGGCCTGCCCTTGCTCGTTGTCGCCCTGTTGATTGGCGCGAGCGTCTACACGGTACAGAGCGGCATCGCCAGCCGCACCGATCTCGAGTTCCTCTTCGACCATGCGCGCCGCGACGGCATCATGGCCGCCTACTCCACGGTGAAGACGCACCTCTACGGCGTCGACATGTCGAACGTGGCAGACCCAAGTTATGACCGCGAACAGATCGCGGGTCGCGGGCACGCACCCTGGGTCATCCGCGGTAACCTCGACGAACGCCCACGCATCCTGAAGTTTGCACTCGCGCCGAACACGTGGGCCGCCTACGACACCGAGAGCGCGTCGCTGTACCAGGTGTGGGACGGCGACATCGAGTTCGCAGGCGCAGCCTACGACTACCGCCACGGCCCGCAGCCCACCAGTCGCGGCAACGCTTACGCGCGCGACCCAGAGGGCAGCCGCTGGTTCATCGAGGTGGACGGCGAGGAACAGCCCGCGAGCGTACGCTACCTCGGCCACGAGTACGGCGCGGGCCGCGCAACGGCCGGCATGCGATTCTCAGTCAGTACCGGCGACCTGACACTGGAACTGACAGAGTGGCCGGAAATTGACGGCACGGAAGGTGAACGCAGCCTCCTCCGCCAGTTCCGCGGCGGTACCAACACCGAGGGTGCAACGGCGGGCTTTTATACGGGAACGGGCGAACGCCACCTGGCGAACGGCACCGTGACAATTGCGCTGGGTGCCACCACACAGATCAACCCCCCTTCCGGACCGGACCGCGGGCGCGAGGCGGGCGACGACGAACTGTCCCGCGGCGAACAGGTTATCGCCAACAGCGACTGTCTCGGGTGTCACGGCGAGACGCACCCCATTTCCGGGCCCGCCTGGTCACAGGTCTCCGGCAAGTTCCGCGGCAAGATCCAGGAAGAGGTCGTCTCATCACTCGCTACCAAGGTCATCGATGGCGGTATGGGCAACTGGGGCACCATCATCATGCCCGGACACCCCGACATGAGCATGGAGGACGCCCGCGCGGCGGTTACCTACATCCTGAGCATTCCACCCCAGGAAGCCGACCCCGCGCCACCGCTGGATGAGAACGGCGAGCCCTACGTGGCAACGCGACGCTTCGACGTGCTGCCCAGGCCAGAGAGCCTGCACCCGTCCTTTTCCCTTGAGAACCTCGAGCCAGAAGGCTTCGAACCCAAGGTTGGCGGCCTCGCCTTCCGCGACGACGGCAAGCTGCTGGTCGCCACCTGGGACACCGACGGCGCCGTATACCTCGTCACGCCGGACGCCCCGGCCGAGACTCGCGTAAAGCGCATCGCCGAGGGCCTGCACGAACCGCTGGGCATCACGGTCGTCGACGACCGTATTTTCGTACTGCAGAAACAGGAGCTGACCGAACTCATCGACACCGACGGCGATGGCTTCATGGACAGGTACCGCGCCCACAGCTACGACTGGCGCGCCAACAGCAACTTCCACTCCTTCGCGTTCGGGCTGGAACACCGCGACGACGCGTTCTATTTCCTGCTCTCGATCTGCGTACTGCCCGGCGGCGCGAGCTGCCCGGACCAGTTCGAGTCCCAGGGCAAACTGATGCAGGTCGACATGGCCGGCAACACGTCTTACTACGCATCGGGTTTCCGCACACCTAACGGCATCGCGCTCGGCCCGGATGGCGAGCTCTATGTCACCGACAACCAGGGCGACTACCTGCCCTCCAGCAAACTCGTCCGCGTGCGTGCGGATGAGTTCTATGGCTCCCGCGCCGTGCCCGGCGAAGGCGTGATGGAACTCGTCGAGGTACCGCCCGCGGCGTGGCTGCCGCAGGATGAGATCGGTAACTCACCCACTGAACCGATGTTCCTGACCGAGGGCCCCTACGCGGGCCAGGCGATCTTCGGCGACGTGTACAACGGCGGCATCAAGCGCACCTTCCTCGAAGAGGTCGACGGTGTGCTGCAGGGCGCGGCCTTCCACTTCACTGCCGGCCTGCAGGGCCCGGTCAACCGCTTAAAGCGCGGTGCGGATGACGCCATCTACATCGGGATTGTCGGCAACCCGCCCAACTGGGGCGAGTTTGGTAAACCCTGGCACGGCCTGCAACGCATGACGTGGCAAGGCAACAACGCGTTTGAGATGCGCACGCTGCGCGCAACGCCGAACGGCTTCCTCATCGAGTTTACGCAACCGCTGCAGGGCGAGCTGCGCGCCGCAGACCTGCTGTTCAAACAGTGGTTCTACCGCCCCAACGAACAGTACGGCGGGCCGAAGTTCGACGAGTCCGTCCTCGCCGCCGAGACAGTGACGCTGAGCGATGACAAGCTGAGCGCCGAGGTCACCGTACCTGGCCTCAAGCCCGGCTACGTGGTGTACCTGCGCCTGCCCGAGACCCTCAAGTCCACGACTGGCAACGCCCTGTGGACCCGCGAGGCCTGGTACACGCTCAACAACATTCCGGCGTCGATGCCGCTTGCGTCGCTGTCGCCCACGCTGCAGGCCGATGGCTGGCGCGACCTGTTTGACGGCGAGACGCTCGACGGCTGGCGCAATTACGGCGGCGACGAAAACGATGTGCGCAAGTGGGTCGTCGAAGACGGCACGCTGACCCTTACGCAGGACGGCGCGTTTCCCGCCTGGGACATGATCAAGAGCGCCGTGTTCGGCGGCGGTAGCGGCGACCTCATTTACTACCGCGAGGCCTTCAAGGACTTCGAACTCAGCCTGGAGTGGAAGATTTCAGAGAACGGCAACAGCGGCATCTTCTACCTGGTGAGAGATGAAGTGGCCAAGAACCCCTGGCTTACGGGCATCGAGATGCAGGTGCTACATAATGAGGGCCACAAGGACGGTCAGATCAAGACACACCGCGCCGGCGACCTGTACGACATGAAGTCCGCAGAGCCGGAAACGGTCAAGCCACCCGGCGAATGGAACAAGGTGCGCATTCGTATCAAGGACAACGAGATCGAACACTGGCTCAATGACGTCAAGGTGATGACCATCGTGCGCGGCTCCGAGGAGTGGGATGCACTGATTGCCAAGAGCAAGTTCGCCGACTGGGAAGAGTTCGGTAAATCAGATACCGGCTACATCGTGCTGCAGGACCACGGCGACCCGGTCTGGTACCGCAACATCCGCATCCGCGCGCTGTAGCGGCTAGATCAACCCACCCTTCAGCGTCGCCATCAGGAAACCACTGAGCGCGGCGTTGTTGGTACCGAGGCTGGGTGACACAGTCTGCTTAACCTCCTGCAGCAGCTTTACATACCCACGGTAAAACTCCCAGGTGGGTTGGGGCTTGTAGGTTAACCCCTCCACCTCCAGCAACTCGATAATGCCTTTCGCCGTTGTCGGTTTCACAAACGCCTCTTTCGTCGGCGCCGCATAAAACGGCACAACGGAGACGACCGACCACTTGGCGAGCCCGTGTGGGGCCAGCATGCCCACGAGTTCCTCAAAACCGCGTCGCTTGGCGCGTCCGAACAGGCGCAGCTCCAGCGCGTTGGTGAGCGCCTCTTTCTCGTGCGAGTTGAGGCCCTTGACGAAATCACGGAAGCGCGGCTTTTCGAAGCGCGACACCATCGACGAACGACTGACGATCTTGTGCATGGTATCGACGATGAACTCGGGGCGGTTGAAGCGCTCGCGCACAAGACTTTCCGCCGCAAACTCCGCGAGCTTGTCGACATTGTGCTTCTTGCGGATGTACTCCATACCCGGGTCGGCGAACCCCTTCGGGTAACGCGAGAGAAACTGTGCCTCCGCCTGTAGCAATGTCGACTTGTTCATGCAGGACTCCGCTGGTGCCACTCTGTGAAGTGCTACGGAGTATAGTCCAGTTGCTCATGCTGGCCGACCAGCCTCCGTCTGCTAAGGTAGTGACATGCTGGCCCTGCAGACGACTGACAACCCCTTCCGGCTCGTAACGACGAAGCTGCTCTCCTACGTGAGCCCCCGCGCGTTCGTGGGCCCGCAGTCACCGATGCAGTTGCGCGATCTGCCCGAGCCCGAGCTGCCCGCCGACGACTGGCTCGTCGCCGAAACCCGCCTGTGCGGACTCTGTGGTAGCGACTACAAACAGGTCTTCATGAACGGGCGCGTAGACAACCCGATGACCTCGATGATTTCCTGGCCCCAGGTGCTCGGTCACGAGGTCGTGGCGGTGGTGAAAGACACGGGGCCCGCCATCACGCAGCGCAAGGTGGGAGAACGCGTGCTGCTCAACCCGTGGCTGTCCTGCGCAACGCGGGGTATCGAGCCGTGCCAGTTTTGCAGGGAGGGCCGCCTCGCCCAGTGCCTCAACTTCGGGCAGGGGGCGATCGAGCGCGGCATTCACCACGGCAACAGCGCCACGGCAACGGGCGGATTTGCACAGCGCGTACCGGGCCACGAATCGCAATGGTTTCCGATCCCAGACAGCGTCAGCGACGAAGCGGCGGTACTTGGCGATCCGTTCGCGGTATCGCTGCACGCGATTCTCAAGGCACCGCCACCTGCAGACGGCACTGCGCTGGTGTATGGCTGCGGCACGCTGGGTCTGCTCGCGATCGCGATTCTGCGCAACGTTTATCCCGCGCTGCGCGTGTTCGCGGTCGCACGCTACCCGCACCAGGCGGAACTGGCGCGGCTGCTCGGCGCTGACCGCGTATTCGACCACCGTCCCACCAAGGACCTGGCAAACGCACTCGCCGAGGAAACCGGCTCCGCTCTCAACGAACCGTGGATGGGGCTACCCATGCTGAACGGAGGTGTGGACGTGGTGTACGACACGGTGTCATCGGCCGAGACGATGGAGGTGGCACTGCGCGTCACGCGCTCCCTTGGGTCGGTGGTGATCATCGGTGTGGAGCCCGCAAAAACGTTTGAGTGGACGCCGCTCTACTTCAAAGAGATACAGGTTGTCGGCTCTAATGGCTTTGGCATAGAGACTTTCGAAGGGGAACAAAAACACGCAATGGAGTGGTACTTCCACTTCATCAAGGAACGCGGGCTGGATGTCACGCCAATCATCACCCACCGCTTCCCCATGCGCGGTTACCGCGAGGCATTCATGGCCTGCCACGACCAGGGAGACAGCGGCGCCGTTAAAGTGCTGTTCAACGACTTTAGCTGACGCGCGGAAAAACGTAGCAGGCGACCCCGTTCGCTCGGGAAAGCAGCACCTAATCAGCACCGGGGGTCTCGCAAGCAACTCGCCCGCTGTTTTCAGCCAATTCGGAGCAATCGCCTGAGGGTCGGTCGAACCCTGGCTTCGACTACCCTACTATCAATACGAGCAGGGTGGGCGCGTCGCGGATGGCGCGACAGAACTTTCACATAGCGACCGGGAGGCAAGGATGCCACTGCACGCGAGACGGGCCAAAGCCAGCCACCGGGGTTTCACGCTGATCGAAACCATGGTCGTACTTGTAATACTCGGCATTCTCATGACGTTTGCCCTGCCCCTCTACCAGGACAGCGCGCGCAAGATGCGGCGCATGGATGCCAAACGCGAACTGCTGGAACTCGCGATGCGGCAGGAACGCTACCACGCGCAGCACAGCGCCTACTCACTGGATATCAGCAGCAGTCGCGGCCTTAACTACCGGCGCTCGCAGACGGAAAACGGAATGTACGACCTGCTCGTCGCCGCCTGTGACGTCGGCGGCGCGACACTCGCCCTCGACCGCTGTTACACCCTCATCGCGAGACCGAGGCCTGGTTCAGACCAGCACAGGGACACCTGCGGAGAGCTGAGCATTAACGGCCTCGGTTTACGCTCGGCCAGCGGCCCAGAAGACGCCCGGTGTTGGTAGGCAGAGGAGCAACGCAAGAAAAAAGGGCGACCTACTGGCCGCCCTTCAATCGCAGAGTGATCACAATCCACCATAGGTCTCAGCGCTCGTAACGCATAATCCCATAGGTGGTGGTGTGCACGATGCGCCCCTCGTTGTCGAGAAACAGGCCGGAGAAGCGCGTGTTGTAACGCTGCGAACCCGTGATGAAATGGAACGCAGAGCTACCGTCCTGCCAGTCCACCGCCTCCATGGACCACTCACCATCGCGGCCGCCCACCGTATAAAGCAGATTGGAGCGCGTTGAAACAATCGGCACACTGTTCGCGGACGACACGTTGGGCTGCACCCATGCGTCCTCGAAGGTCTGCGTGTCGGGGTTCCACTCCATCTTCTGGATACCCATAGGCGCGTACAACACGTCATTGCCGGCATAGCCCGCCAGCAGCGTGTTGGCGAGCGGGGGGAAGCCCGCGGGTGGAGCGGTTGGCGGTTCGTTATTAACAACGGCAGCGCCGTAGCCGCCAACAATGACAGACTGCTCGCTCTGCACGGCGGTGAGCGTGGGGTCGTTAAAGTCTGCGGGAAGCTGGCCAGCAATGCGCGATGAGGGGGCGCCCGCCGGTGCTGTCCAACCCACCGGAATGTCGTTTCGCCAGTAGATCAGCACATTCATCAGGTCTTCGCCGTCCGTGATGACAACGAATTGGTCCTCGTCACCAAAGCCCATCAGGCTGGGCGTGGCGCCGGTACCGATACCGCGTCCGTTGAGGAAGGGCTCAACCCAGGCGCCGTCCGCCGGGTCAATTGAAAGGTCGGTGCCGTCCCAGATCACCTTGTGCATGTGTTCCAGAGAAGGCACGTATATACCGCCGTCCTGATCAATGGCGACGCTGTTGCGCACCCAGCTCGCAGAACCCGGCCTGCGACCCTCGGCAATCATCTGGGCGTTGTGCGCCGGAGCGATCTCGTTGCCCGGCAGTTCAATGGCCGTCCAGTCGGAGAAATCGCGCTCGACGATCACAATCCAGCCTTCATCGGTAACCATGCAGAGCTTGCCATCAAACGTCATGTTCGCGCCGACGAAGTTGCCGCCAACCTCCGCAGGCTTCGTCCACTCCGCTTTCAATTCGATCGGTGACTGAACCCAGCCGGAGACAACATCACCATAGGCAAGAATAGATTGTGAGCCACCGACAAACAGCGTGTTGTCCGCGTCCAGCAGATAGTAAACGCCGGCAAGACCCAGCAGTTCTTCTACGGCCAGTGGTAGCGCACCCAGCGCCAGCGCCTCACCGCTCAGCGCATCAAGGGTTGCGATGCGATTCTCTGACTCTGCCTCCGCCATTGCGGGTGGATTGATTTCGAGCTCGGCAATCACTTCCAGTGTGTCGTAGTCCAGCTTCACGATGCGCTGACCGCCGTTGCTCCAGTACACACGCCTCTGGGTGCCCGGATAAATCGGCGAGATCGCGAGTCCAAAGTGCGCCGGCCCCATGAAATCATACGAGAGCGCTGCGCCGCCGAGCGTTTCCGAAGGGCCGAGCGGGCCAGGCAGATGAATGCTGTCCGTCTGTGCCGAGTTCAGGTGTCCGATAGGTCCGATGCTGTCTGCAAGAAACGGATTTTGCGGTGCCGGTACCGGAAGCGGCGGCGCCTCGGGCAGCGTCATGTAGCCGCTATCAACAACAACACCGCCGGGCTCGACCATGATGAACACAAGTCGGTCGGGGTCGCCCGGAGCGCCCGACGGCGTCAGGGCAGCAATGATGTAGCCCGAAAAACGCGTGTCTGTCACGGGGTCGCGGTAGGACGCGAGCCCGAAATAGACCGGCAGACCCATAAACAGTGTGCCCTCAACGCGGACAAGCCCTACGCGAAGGATGTCGTCGCCAAATGCACGCGACCTCAGCTGGATCCGCTCGAGCAGTCCGTCTCCGCTGTAATCGGTTTCATAACGCAGGAACTGACGCTCCGAATACGTGGTGACGTTGCCGTCCATCAGGTCCAGGACAACATCGGTGGAACTCTGAGCCAGTGGTGCAGCACCGAGCGCAAGTACGGCGGTGCCGAGGGCCCACAATCGCCTGACGAGTCTTTTCATTGCTTGATCTCCTTCTCAGGGGAAGAGAAAACCCCGGGACCGGGCCTTGCGGGGGCCATTGGCTGGGGTGTTACCTTATTAGACATAATTTATTATTGTCTATCAGAAGCACGTGGATCAAGATCACCAGGCCACATCTGGTCAGCTTTTTGGTCGAAATTGTTTAACCGCGAAGGTTTATCGAGGCGCGCGGCCCTCAGCGCTCGATGATTCTGAACTTGGGCGGCGGCTTGCCTTTTCGCACCTCGTCAGACACGGAAGGTCGAGGTAACGGGCGCGCTGGGGGTTGGTAAACACCGAGTTCAATCGACTGGTTGACGATGGCGCGCGATGTCTCGGGTGGCAGGTTGATGGTCCAGTAGTTGCCCTGGTTGAAGTTGTTCACCTGCATCTGCAGCATGCGCTGCAGGTCTGGCCTGTACAACGGGTGGGAACTGACCATGTAGGCAGCAGCGAGGCAAACCAACAGCCCCCGCGCGGCGTGCCCGACGCGGCGATCAGGCAGGCTGCGTCCCACCATCACCGCTACGGTGGCGAACAGGATGATCGAAGGCATCGTGTAGCGCGATGACAGAGCGTAGGAGATCTCGGTAAAAGCCGCCCTGCCTACTGTCATCGCCGCGGTCGTCAGAACGAGGTACAGCGCAAACAGCTCAAGCCGCACATCGTCTTCACGCCAACGGACGAGCATGAAGCCGGCTGTCAGCAGCCCCACCACGAGCCCCGCCGCAATAGCCATCGCATTGCTATCCGCCGTCACCGCATTGCCAAGCAGTGCGAGGAAGTAGCCGATGTAATGCAGTGGCGAATGGAAGAAGTCTTCCACCGCCAACGTGATGCCACCACCGCCCTCATAGCCGATGCGATAGATGACAAGCGTAAGCACCGCCAGGAAAACCCAGAGCGCGACAAAGCTGGTGGGTGCAGTGCGGCGCACATACGCCTGGTGCAGTAGGCTGACAAGGCAGACTACCCACACGATCTGGCCCGAGGCCAGGGTGAACGCGGCGGCCAACGCAAACAGCGCGGCAGTAAGCAGCCGCAGCGGCGTCACGCGATGCAGGCAGACGATCGCAATAAAACCGAATACCAGCACGTACATGTAGGCGTAGCCCGACATTGTCCAGAACTGCAGCATCCAGGCCCGCAACTGGAAAAGAATAAGTGCAGCGGGCAGCAGCAACAGTGCGGGATGGGCCGCACCGCGTACGCACACGAAAAGCAGCAGCAGAACCAACACCAGCGCGGCATTGGTCAACAGGATCAGCGAACGAAAGTCGATTTCACCACCGAGCACATAGCTCGCCCAGTACATTATCCGCGTGGCACCGGTCCGGTGCTCATTGAACTGCTCGAAAAACAGGTTGAAGGTATTGCTGAAGCCCACGGACTGCACCGCAGCGTTCATAAACTCGAGCACATCCTCGACATCATCCGCGTAGGGGACGTTGATCGCGTGCGTGTACAGGAAGAAGGCGTACCAGCCAACCAGCAACAGCATGAGCACCAGCGGCCCCCAGCGCGTGAGCAGCGGGGTGATGGCAGACGGGTGTGCAGGTGTGTTTTCCATGGTTAGCCTGCGGCGGAGGGCCGCCGGGCAGTGCCCCTTGTTTTTATTCCCGCGAGCCAAAAGACGGACTCGATCGGACAGTTCGCGCCATTCTAGGAGCGCCCCGGAGTCGAGTCCAGAACAGCGCCCGCGTTAAGTGCGCCAGGTCGCAAACGCGGTTACAGTCGCCACGCAGTGCGCTATGCTCGGGAGCCATTGACCTGGAGCCACATCATGCACCGCTTCGCGCTTGCCCTGCTTGCCACCCTCCCCTTGCTCACGGCCTGTGACGCTGTTCAGTACCAGGCGCTGAAGACCTATATGTCGGTGAAAAAGGGACTCGTGGTGGAAGACGGCACAGTCGCGGTGGGCAGCGAGGCACAGGACTTCACCATCACCGCGCTCGCAGACGACATGGAGTTTCCCTGGGGGTTCGACTTCCTGCCCGATGGGCGCATGCTGATTACCGAAAAGACCGGTCAACTGCGAATCTTCGACCCCGCCACCGGCGACAAGGTGATGATCTCGAACGTGCCCGAGGTGCACTACAAGGGCCAGGGGGGCCTGCTCGATGTGCTGGTGCATCCAGACTTTGAGGACAACCGCTGGATCTACCTGAGCGCGTCTGTCGAAGTGGGCGATGACGCGTTCACCACGCGCGTTCAGCGCTTCACCCTGGACGGCGATCGACTCAAGGACGCAGAAACAATTTTCAAGGCAGAGCCCGCGTTTTCCGGCTCTATTCACTTCGGCAGCGCGATGCTGTTCGACAACGACGGCTACCTCTTTATCACGATGGGCGACCGCCGCAGGCGCCAGCTTGCCCAGGACCTGTCAGTTTCGATGGGCAAGGTGATGCGCCTGCACGACGATGGCAGCATTCCCGATGACAACCCCTTCGTTGACACGCCCGACGCGCGACCGGAGATCTATACCTACGGTCACCGCAACCCACAGGGCATTACGATCGATCGGGCGACAGGACGCATCTGGTCGGTGGAGCACGGCCCCAAGGGCGGCGACGAAATTAACCTGCTCGTACCCGGCAACAACTACGGCTGGCCGATCATCACCTATGGCGAAGAGTATGCGGGCGGCAAGATTGGTGAGGGTACCGAAAAGGAAGGCCTGGAGCAGCCGGTGTACTACTACGTGCCCTCAATCGCGACCGGCGGTATCGCGTGGTATGACGCAGAGGCCATGCCAGGCTGGCAGGGCAGCCTGTTCGTCGCGGGCCTGCGCTCTTTTTCAGTGAGCCGAGTCTCACTCGATGGCGACGAGGCAGTCGCCGAGGAGCGCCTGCTGGAAGACTTCAGCTTCCGAGTGCGAAATCTGAAGCAGGGTCCCGATGGCTTGCTTTACGTGCTCACCGAAAACGGGGGCCTGCATCGGCTTGGCCCCACCGCCGCGGCAGAACCCTAAAGGCTCAGCCTGAACGTTGCGCCCCAGGTACGCGGCGGGCCGAGGAACTGGCCGCTAAACTGACCCAGATTGTCATCGAAATAAAAGGGCTGGTTGAAGTAGCCGATAGCGTATTGTTCATCCAGGCAGTTACTACACCAGACCCGAACGTCCCACGCTCGCTCACTGCCGCCGCCCACGCCCACCTGTAGATTGACGAGGTCGTAACCCGGCTCCTTGTCATTAAAGTCATACGCGACAAATGAATCATCGCGGTACGACCAGTTGAGGTTCACGAAACCGGTGAGATCTGCGGGGAGCGGTTGCTCGTAGGTGACATTCAACGCCCCCGCCCACTCGGGCGCAAAGCTCAGCTCCCGTCCGGGCGGCGCAGGCTCGGGAATGTCGTCGCCGTACTGGGTGTCGAGGTAAGTTACCGACAGGCTGGTGAAGAGCCGCTCGGTCAATGCGTAGAAGTTCTCGATCTCAAAACCATACACCTCAGCGCTTGAAGCGTTGAAGACACTGAAACCCGTGCCGGAGAAGACCGAGAACTGGATGTCTTCAATGTCGTTGTAGAACACCGCCGCATTCAGGCGCCCGCGCCCTCCCTGGTAGTCAGTTTTAAGACCAACCTCATAGGCGTCAACGAACTCCGAGTCGTAGGTTGGGTCCTCGAGATCGGCAAAGCCCGTGCCGTTACCGATACCCACGAGCTGTTGGATGAGCGCCGAGTTCTGGCCGGAGGGCTGACCGCCTCCCGACTCCGGGTCCATCCCGATTCCGCCCGACTTGAAGCCGTGGCTGAAACCGCCGTACACCTGGGTGTCAGGCCCGAGGAAGTACTGGAACTTGATGTCGTAGGTCCATTCATCGTCCTTGTAGGTCAGGTTGCTGATGTCGGGCCCCGCAATGTTCGCGCCCAACACGTAGCCGCCCAGCATGAACTCCTGCATGTACGCGGAGAAATCGGCCACGTCGGAAAACAGCAGGTTAGAGCGGTCGAGGGTCTTCTCCTCCTCGGTGTAACGCAGTCCCAGGATCAGCGCGAAGGTTTCAGTCAGCGACCATGTGACATGGGAGAAGGCCGCAGCGGTCTCGGTTTCAAGGTTGTGCAGAACATCACCGATGGGTTCACCCGGTGTAGCCCAGGCGCCGCCGCCCAACAGAGTGCGCAGGACCGGCTCTGGCACGCCGGCCTGTGCGGGCCAGAACAGCTCCCAGATACCGGCCTGGTCCGGCCCCGCGTTGAACGTGCGCAGCTGTTCGTAGTCCTCAAACGCGTAATACAGGCCCGCAACGTACTCGACGGTGCCCGCCTCACCGACCTCCCCCAGTGCGCCGCTCAGGGTGAGTTCCTGGCTGTAGAAATCCACATCGTAATCTTCCAGCAGGTCGCCAATATCAACCGGGCCAAAGTCGAAGTCGCCCGCTGAGGTGTACTGCCAATCACGCCAGCCGGTGACCGAGCGCACGTCACCGAGCCCGGTCGCAAACTGCACATCGAGCACAAGGCCCGCATCCTCGTTCTCATTGGAAGGCTCGACGTTGTTCTGGTTCGAGCGCGAACCGGGCGGCAGGTTGATGAGGTCGATGTCGGTATTGAAGTTCGCCTGCGCAGTCTCGCGGTAATAGTCGTTAAAAGGGCCGCCTGTGAGACTGCGCTCGCGCTGGTACGGCACGGCGCCACCGAAACAGCAGATTTCGTCGCTCTCGGCGTAGTCGAGGATCAGCTTCGCTGAGAACGATTCATCGTTCTCCCAGAGGAAGCTCAGGCGCGCCGCCTGGTTGTTCAGGTTGCCGTAGTCATCGTGCTCGAACAGCGCTTCCGTGAAACCGTCACGCTCATCCGAGAGCACAGCGAGTCGCGCGGAGAGATGCTCACTTAGGGGGCCCGTGATATGTGCGGTCACTCTCTGTCGGTCGTAGTCCCCGGCGGTCAACTCGATCGCCGCGTCAAACTCGCGTTCTGGACCATTGGAAGTAATGGTGAGTGCGCCCGCCGTGGTGTTCTTGCCGAACAGGGTGCCCTGGGGTCCGCGCACGACCTCTACACGCCCAATGTCGAGCAAACTGGACAGGGCCATGCCCGGCCGCGAACGGTAAATGCCGTCAATATAGGTGCCAACGCTGCCCTCGAAAGCAGGCTGCGCTGCGATCGTACCCTGCCCGCGGATAATCAGGGGCGTACCATTTGCGCGGTTGTAACCGGGAATCACCCGCACGCTGGGTACGACCCGCTCGAGGTCCACGATGTCATAGACGTTCTGGTCGAGCATCATCTCGCCCGACAGCGCGGTAATGGCAACAGGTACATCCTGCACGCTCTGTTCGCGTTTTTGCGCCGTGACAATGATTTCTTCAAGCACCAGCGCGTGTGCAGGGAACGAGAAAAGGAAAGGCATCGCCAGGATCAGGCGGAAAGCAGCGCTATAGCGCATCGAAGTACCCCACTCTTGTTATCGTTATCAATGAGAGCCCGCCTTGAGACTAGCACAGGGTTGCACCCGAGCAACCCGAGGTCGGTGACACGTTCCGGTAATGCCGAAGCGCTGAAGAGAACGAAACGCCAAAGTACGGTAAAATAACTGGATGCCCCAGAACCCCTACACCGACCAGCAATTCCTCTGGCGCGGTATCTGTGCGTTGTTGTTTATCGCCATCGGTGTCATCGCACTGGAATCCGGCGTCAGCGTCAGCGAGCGACCGGACGTTGTCGACGCCGACATCCTGTCAAAGACCTACTACAGTCTCAGCCTGTTCGTGATCGGCGGTGTCGAACTAGGCACCCCGCAGGGCGGCCCGCTGTATGGCAGGGTACTGCTCTGGCTGTCGTATTTCGGCGCTCCTATTCTTGCGGCCTCTACACTGCTCGAGGCGTTGCTGCGCGCCCTCGCGCCGCAGAGCTGGGCGCTGCGCCGCCTCAAGAATCACGTGATCATCGTGGGTGAGGGCGAACTGCCACTCAGCACGTTGAAGGTCCTCAGGCGACACAACAGCAAGATACCTGTTGTCGTAGTGACCTCGAACAAAGACGACCTGCTCGCCGCCGAGCTGAAACAAACCTTCGGCGCCTTTGTGGTCACCGGCGACATCTCGCACGAGTTCCTCGTTGAACAATTGAGGGTGAGCGAGGCCCGGCGGGTGTTCCTGCTTGGCGAAAACAGCCTGCGCAGCTACGAAGCAGCGGCCAATCTAATCGAGCGGGTTCCGGGAATCGCCGATCGCGTGGTGATTCACTGCTCAAGGCTGCGCTTCATGCGCTCCATGGAAAACACGGCAGTGGCCAAGCAGTGCGAAATCTTCAACACCTACCACCTGGCCGCCTCGGCGCTGGTTCGCAGCCACCTGATCGAGCAGTTTCGAGAAACCCACACGCGCGACATCGTCGTGCTCGCCGGCTTCGGGCGCTTTGGGCAGACGATCCTCGAAGAGCTGCAGAACAGCGCCCTCGAAGAACTCGAAACGGTAGCCATCATCGACCAGGATGCGCGTCGACGCGTACTCGTGGCCGACGAACAGATGCAGTTTTCCGGCGACTACCGGCGCGAACTGTTCGAGGGCGATGTCGCCCACCCGGAAGTCTGGGACAACGTGCAGGAGGCCGTCGATATCACGGGCGGCAACGTGGTGTTTGTGCTGGGTACCGGTAAAGAAGAAGAAAACCTGCGCACCGCGCTCTGGCTGCGCAGGCAGTACCCCAAGGCGATGGTGATTTCCCGCGCGAGCAAGAAGTCGCTGTTTGCGTCACAGGTGGGACAGGAACACAACATTGTCAGCATCAGTATCACGCAGCTGGTAGAAGACAACCTGCCCGGCGCCTGGGTCCGCCTCTAGGGCCGCAAGGCCCGCGCCCAAAGCGCCCGCGAGTAACGGAATTTATTGAATTTCGTCACATTTCTCGTCCGGCCCTTTGAAAATGCCGGAGAATATTGACATACATCATCTAGGGCTTTTTACAGGCGAAAACCCCACGGGGTACGCTTTGACAACCTAATCAGTTCCGATATTCTGATTTTCCTCTAATAACAGCGGCCTCGCCCAGCGGTGCCGCGATGACGACAGACAGATAGGCCTGAAAATGCAAGTTTCAGATTACGAAGCAGCCGCCAACGCCACCGAGAACCAGGAAGAAGTCCTGCGCAACCTCCTCGAGGCCAACCGCCTCGACCCACAGGGCGAACGCGAGGCACGCATTCGCGACGTGCGCATGACCGAAGAGCTTTACGGCGAGCGCACACCGGCCAACATCAGTGACGAACCCGTTGAGCTGAAGTATGAGCAGAACATGCCTGCCTGCTCCCTGGAAAACATTACGCCCGAAATCATCAGCGCGGCGTTCAAGGCCACGGGCATGCTTTACATACCGGGCGCCGTCGACAACGAAGACGTCGAACGCATGCGCAACGCTATCGAAGCTGCGCACAACTCGATGGAAGAGAAAGACGAGTCGCAGTGGCACAACCCCCCCAGGCTCCCTACGAAAGATTCTGCTCTCAAGCTGGCCGCCGCACGCCGCTGGGCCAACCAGGTTGGCGGCAGTCTCGCAGTCGATTCCCCCCGGGCGATGTATCAAATTCTCGATATGCTGGAGCGCCACGGCATCCAGAAAATCGCGCAGGACTACCTGGGTGAACGCCCGGTCATGTCGGCCGCCAAGTTCATGCTGTGGCGCGTGCCCGGCGACGGCCCCTCAGCGGGCTGGCACCAGGACGGCCGGTTTCTCGGCGACGATCTCGCATCATTGAACGTGTGGACAGCACTGACGGACTGCGGCCCTGAAGTCGCGCCCGGCATGGACCTCGTGCCCGAGTACCTGGACCACTACATCATGCCCGCCGAGGACAGCGCCTTCGACTGGTCAGTATCAGACTCACAGGTCGAGTCGCTCAACCTGCCGGTGATCACACCGCAGTTCAAGGCGGGCGACATGCTGATGTTTGACAACTGGCTGCTGCATCGCACCTGTCGCCGTCCCGGCATGACGGTGACACGTTACGCCATTGAGTCGTGGTTCTTCGCACCGTCGAAATTCCCGATCGGGCGTACAGCACTCCTGGCGTAAGACCCTTCAGCGCTTGACGCTGAAGACCGCGTAAGCACTCGTGCCCGGCACTGCGCCGGGCAGCAACAACCCTTCTAACCGGTGATATCCCGCGACCAGCGCGTGCAGCCAGCGCGCGCCGGGGCTCGGCGCGGCAATCGAGGTTGCGCGCTTAACGCCCAGGGCACTCAGCAGTCGCATGGGCAGGTAAAGCAGCTGGAAAAAATAGCCACTCTCCTGCCGCGACCAGCCCAACTCATCCGCCAGTTCTCCCAGCATCGGTAGCGTATAGCGACGGTAGTGCCCGTAGAACTCGTCGTAGTTTGACCACAGTTCGCCCCGTGCGGGCACCGTGACGATGACGGTGGTGAGGTCGGGGTACGCCGCCTCAAGTGCCGCGAGAAACTGGCCGGGCTCCGGCAGGTGCTCGATAACATCGAGCAGCAGGATCGCGGCAACGCCCGCGCGCTGTTCCTCAGGCAGTGTGGTGGCGTCCTGGTCACTGTCGACAAATTCAGTTACCGGCGGCAGCGGTGGTACGGGTGCGAGTTCCACACCGCGCGCGTTAAAACCGTAGCCGCGCAGAGCGCGAACTTCACCGCCGCGACCGCAACCCACTTCGAGCAGTCGCGCATCTTCCGGCACGGCGCCCCGACACAAACGCGCAACCAAGCCACTGCGGTAGCGGTTCCACCAGTGAAACTCGATGCCGTCAGGATAAGCGAGGTCGTATTGTTCTTCGTTGAACGAGGTGGTCATAGCCGGCGTGCAGGCACGCGGCCCGTTACTCCCCGACCCCGTGGTTGCCAGGGCGCGAAGCGATCTTCTCGATCTGGTAGTTAGGGCGGCGCTTCACCTCCATGTACGTCTTGCCGATGTACTCACCGGCAACGCCGATCGCCAGCAGCTGCAAGCCACCCAAGAGGTAGATAGGAATGACCGTCGACGCCCAACCATCGATGAGTTCGACTTCACCCGAGAGCCTGGCGTAGAGCGCCCAACCGCCGAGGCCCATCGAAATCAGGAACACGACAAACCCGAGCACCGCGATCACCCGCAGGGGCATGATCGACAACGAGGTGATGCCCTGCACAGAGAGCGCCAACATCTCTTTGAAACCGTACTTGGACTCACCGGCCTCGCGCTCGCCACGGGCGTAGTACACCTTGGAGGACGGCAGTCCGATCAGCGGGATCATGCCGCGCAAGTACAGGTTCTTTTCCTTGTACTGCCCAAGCACGTTAATGGCCTGCTTGCTCATCAGGCGAAAGTCGGCGTGATTGGGAATCGTCTCGATACCAAACCGCGCCGCGATCCAGTAGTGCATGGCCGCCGTCCAGCGCTTGAAATTGCTGTCGGTATGCCGATCGTCGCGCACGCCGTAAACAATCTCGTCGCCATTGCGATAGTTGACCACCATGTCGTCAATGGCGTTGATATCGTCCTGCAGGTCCGCATCGATCGTGACCAGCGCATCGCCGGTCGCGTTCATCAGGCCGGCATACACCGCATACTGGTGGCCGAAGTTGCGCGTGAGCTTGATGCCGTCAAACGCATCGTCGCTGTCGACGAGATCCGAGATGATCTGCCACGTGCTATCCCTGCTGCCATCGTCAACGAAGTAGATACGCGAGGCCGGGTCAACCAGCTCGCGCTCCTTTAGTGAATCGAGCTTCGCCTTGAGTCGAGCCGAGGAGTCCGGCAGCACCTCTTCCTCGTTGTAGCAGGGCACGATAATGGCGAGGACTGGTGTGCGGATGGCGGGCATCAATCGGGCGTCCCTAGGCTGACCTGGCTGGACGCTGCAGCGCGACCTGCAGTTTCTTTTTCACAACAGCGATCTGCGTGCGCACGGGCACAGGCATGGCGCGGATGCAGAGCTTGCGCAACTGGTAAAGAGCGGGCGACTTGTCGGCGGGCTTCTGACCGGCCTCAATGCGCTGCTCGGAAAGTGCCGAGTGAACCTCAGGATGGGCGCCGCGCTTAACATAGAGAAACGTGTTGAAGCGGTACCAGGGCATCACCGTCGTGTCGTCGAGAACGCCATCGCGCACGGCGTCGTACATGGCGTACCCGTTGCGTTCGAAATGGCCCTGCCAGTAGGCGTAGGGCTGCTCGTTGATATGATTTTCACCGCCCTGCCCCGGCGCGGCAGCCGAGAAGAGTACGATGTCTGAGGCCGCGCAGAGTGAATCCACGAACCCAGCCGCAGCCGACTCTGGCAAATGCTCTGCCACCTCGAGTGACTGGGCGATATCAAAGCGCGCGGGAAGATCAAAGCGGCTCGTGAGGTCTCGCGGGCTGAACTCGGCTTCGTCGATGAGCAGCATGGAGCGGTCGACATAATCACCATCAATACCGGTGACAGCGCATCCCTGCTCCTTCCACACAGAGAGCCACGCGCCCGAACCGCAGCCTGCGTCCAGGACCGTCTCTACAGGAATCTTAAGTGCCGCGAGCACGCGCGGCACGACCACGAGGGCGGAATTACGCGACCCCCGGGTTATGTACCTGTAAAAGTCTGCGTTGTACTCGTACGTACTCATACTTAGTGGCTCTCGGGAGCCATATTAGGCGTGGAATAGCGGCCCCTTCGGAGATTGTGAGGCAGAGCCGGAAAGTGAGTCAACCACGCACGATGACACTGTGACGCGGCACAAACAATGTGACTCGGTGCGCTATTTTCACCACACAGCGCGCTCTACAGGCAAAAATCAGTGCCCGCCGAAATCAACTGGTTTAAGGTACGAGGCAATGTCGCCAGGCCTTTCCACGGCGCACATAACGCCAATAAACAACACAGCGAACACCATGGCAGAGCAAACCAAAGAAGCCGCCCCCAGGGACCTGTCGCTGGTCGTGCGTTTTGTCTTCGTGGGTGGCAGCACCGCGTGTATTTCGCTCGGGCTCATTTACCTGCTCGTGGAGTATGCGGGGATGCACACAACGCCGGCGAGCTTCCTCGCCGCGTCCACCGCCACGGTGTACAACTACTTCATGCACTACCACTGGACCTTCTCCACAGACGCCCCCCACGGCGCCGTCCTGGTCAAGTACCTCGCCATGTGTACAGGCGCGGTTGTCCTGAGCACCCTGATCATGCATTTCGGGGTGCCGCTGACGGGACTGCATTATCTTGTCATCCAGGCCGCGGCTGTGATTGCCGTTGTGCTCTGGAGCCTGACGCTCAGCTCGCTGTGGGTCTTTCGCTAGGCCCTTGCCGCCCGGCTTAACCACGCGCTAACTAAGGTTTTAAGGCCCTCGAAAGGGGCCTTAAACAGCGAAGTGGCGACTGAGTCACACCCTGTTTGCCCCGCGGTTTTATTCTGTGTGGAAAATCCGCTAAATTTGGCTTTTACTAAGGATAAGACTTTTGCCGTAAAGGCATGATCTTTGTAGGTTTTTACAACTTCGAGGTCCCTCGCTTTGAGCGCTGACTCCCCAATGCAAGTGCGCCCCAGCCATCGGCTGGTCATTACCCTAAGCCGGGGAGGTGTGCAGTTGCTCAATCCCCAGATGGCTCTGCCACTGCTGCTCGACTACGATGACCTCGAAGCGATCATCGAATTGAACACAGGCGAGTACACCGATTTCGAGGACGCGGCTGCCGCCGTGGCCGCGCGCACAGGCGCAACGACCGAGAAGGTGAGCCAGTTCTACAAGGCGTTGCGCAATCGGAAGCGCATACGCCCGATGCGCAAGCGCCCTCGTCTGGATACGCTCGGAGCGAACGCCGCGCATAATCCAAGCACGCAATGGCGCGCCGATCGCATCGTGACCGTACGCCAGCCCCAGACCTTTCGCCAGAATGACGACCGCTTTGAGCTCGTTGACCACGACGGCAACCTTGTTCTCAGCCTCGATTCCGCTGAGCTGCTTGCGCTCGGTGCTTTCTCAACGCCACGTCGTCTCGATTCTGCGATGGCGGAAGTCGAGGGCAAAATCCCGGCGGGCACTGTAGACGCCAACCACCTCGGTGACATTCTCGCCACACTCGACGCCGCAGGCCTGCTGAACGACCACGAGTCCGAGATTCCGCCAGAGATGCTGGTGCAGGAAGGCCCCAGTCGTAACCAAAGCTGTAAGAAGGCATTTGCGCAGCAGGCGAAGGAGCAGGACGAGCGCGAGGCAAAACGCGAGCAGGAAACGGGCGTTGTGCGCACCAAGGTCATTCCGGTGTCGTTTGACACGGGCGTACCCGCGGCCCTCGGTATGATCGTCGCCTATGCCAAGGAGTATGAGGAAGGCCGACTGGAGAATTTCTACGACTTCCGCCTCGACTGGTTCTGGGACGACGAGCGAATCCCCGGCTTCACAGAGCGCCCGGCTATCTACCTCTACTCCAACTACCTGTGGTCCCACGAGGGCTGTATCGGTGTGTCGGAGAAGGTGAAGCAGTTGAGCCCGCACAGCATCAACATCCACGGCGGACCGGATACCCCCAAGTACGAGGAAGACGCCGAAAAGTACTTCGCCAACCACCCGCACGTCGACATCATCGTGCGCGGCGAGGGCGAGGCAACAGCATCGGAGGTACTGGACAAGCTGCAGGCCGTGATCGGCCAGGACAACCCCGACCTGTCAGTGCTCGCGGATGTTGCGGGCATCTCTTACCGCTACAACGGCAAGATCTATCGCAACCCCGACCGCGAACGGATTATGGATCTCGACACGATCCCCTCGCCGTACATTGCGGGTTTGTTTGACGCCTATATCGGCGTACCGAAGCTGCACGTCACCCTCGAAACGAACCGCGGCTGCCCCTACGGCTGTACGTTCTGTGACTGGGGCAGCGCAACCACCAGTAAGATTCGCAAGTTCGACCTCGACCGCATCTTCGGCGAGATCGAATGGTGCTCCACCTCGAAGATACAGTCCGTCTCTGTCGCAGACGCCAACTTCGGCGTTTTCGAACGCGACGTGGCCATCGCCGAGCGCGTGGCGCACTTTAAAGGTACCACGGGCTGGCCAGAAGCCTTCGGCGGCAGCTACGCGAAGAACTCTACCAAGTACCTGCAGCAGATCATCAAGGTCATGGCCGACGCCGGCATCCTGGCACAGGGTGTACTGTCGCTGCAGACGATGGACGACGACACGCTCACCGCGATCAAGCGCTCCAACATCAAGGTTGAGAAGTACGATGCCCTGGCCAACGAGATGCGCAACTCCAACCTGCAGTTGACGGTCGAGCTGATGATGGGCCTGCCGGGCGCCACCATGAAAGGCTTCGTTGAAGACCTGCAGCAGTGCATCGACCGCGACATTCCGGCGCGCGTTAACCACACCACCATGCTGGTCAACAGCCCGATGAATAACCCGGACTACCGCGCCGAACACCAGATCGAAACCGGGCAGGAACTTGGACCGGGCAAGATGCCGATCCTCGTGTCCACCAAAACCTACACGCGCGAAGACATGGAACGCATGCTCGCACTGCGCATGGTGTATATGATGGCCGACAACTTCGGCCAGCTCAGGCTGACCGGCCGCTTCGTTCGGCAGCAGACCGGTATGGACGAGATGGAACTCTACGGCAAGCTGTTTGATGTTTCAGAAACGCCACCGATGCAGCTCAAGTACCCGCTGATCGGTAGCTGGGCAAGTTTCGGCCACGAACTGATGGCGCCCGTGTACAGTTGGACGCTGTTCCTCGATGAGATCAAGGACTTCCTGGTGAACGAGTGCAACGTGCCCGATGACAGCGCACTCGAAACCATTATTGCCACACAGAAGGCGGTGCTGCCTGCCTATGGCCGCGAGTATCCGTTCAAGCTTGAGCTCAAGCACGACGTGGCCGCATGGTATGAGCAGATGCTGGCCGCGAAAGCCGCGAACCACTGGAAAGACTGGCAGATGGTCGTACCGCCGCTTTCTGAGTTCGGTCCCGGCGAGCTGGAAGTCAGTGACCACGACGGTTGGGTCACCAGTATGCTCGGCTGCGATATCGAGCTGTCTTCGGCCGGTGTGAACTGGGACATGGACTCCAGCATCGCCCGCGCCAGCGTGCAGCAGGACTTCACCCCGGCGTGGTACAAGGAAGAAGACGTTATCCAGGTCGGCTAGAGCACCGTTAGCGCTAAACCAAAAAGCCAGGCACTGCCTGGCTTTTTTTGTTCTGGCTGAAGCATCAGGCCGTTGCGGGTGAAAACAGTCCGACTTCGAAGGGCTTGCGCCGGGTCATGAGGCTAAAGGCGCAGGGCACCAGGTAGAAAGACAACAAGGTCACCAACGCCGTGCCGCCCATGATCGCCGTGGCAAAGGGCGGCCAGAACAAGCCGCCGCCCAACAGCAGCGGCGTGAATCCGGCGATCGTCGTGATAGTCGTCGACGTGATATGTCGCGCGCAGCTCATCACCGCGTCCACGATGCCGTCAATCTCACCGGCCAGCGCCTGCTCGCTGCTGCGCAGCTCCGCGAGGATTACGATCGCACCGTTGATCGCGAGACCCATAAGCCCGAGCAGCGCGATGATGACCTGGAAACCAAACGCGTAGCCTGAAAATGTCAGCGTGAGCATACCGAGACCCACCGAGAGGCCCGCGGTAAAGAGAATCAGCAGGCAGAGCCGCCACGAATTGAAGGACAGCACCAACACCACGATCAGCAACACCATGATCAGCGGGATGCTCCCGGCGAGGTCGCCCACCGACTCATCGCGCTCCGCCATCTCGCCAGCGAACTCCAGCGAGTAACCGGGCGGTAACTGAAAGTTACGCTCGGCGAGCAGCGCCAGCAGGTCTGTCTGTACCGTGTCTGCCAGGACGCCGTTGCGCGCGCTGGCGCCGATGGTGTTCACGCGGCGGCCATCAAAGTGCGGAATGCTGACTATGCCGGGCTCGATATGCACGTCTGCGATCGCCTGCAGGCTGGTTGTCACCGAGCCACGCCCATCGCCAATCAGCACGTTGATCGTCTCTAGATCGGTGGTGTTGCTGCGCTGGTCGGCACCGAGACGCACGCGCACGGGCACCTCTTCCGTACCTTCCAGTACCGCACCCACCAGGAGCCCGTCGAGCCCGGCGCGAATGCTGCCGGCAGAAACGGCAGGGCGCACACCGCTACCCGCCAGGATTTCTTCGCGCAGGGCGATACTCACAGACGGCATGGTCTGCCCCAGCGACGAAGTCGTGCCGACAATGTCGGGCAGCTGCGTCAACAACAGGCGCAATTCGTTGCCAAGCTCCTCGAGGCGAACGAGATCAGGACCAAAGATGCGCAGCTCAACCGCCTCTTCCACCGGGGGACCCTGTTCGAGCTTACGCACTTTTATCTGCGCGGCGGGAAATCGTGCGGGCAGGATCGTTTGCAGGTGGGTAACCAGTTCTTCCGTGTAACGGAAATCGCTCGTGCGCAGCATGGCCTGCGCGTAATTCTGTGCTGAGAAACGGCGCTCCACCAGGTTGTAGTAGAACGGTGCGGCGCTCTTGCCGATGAACCAGTCTACCGACTCAATACCGTCCTGGGCGCGGATCACCTCATCCATTTCGCGCACCAGCGCCTCGGTGGCGGCGAAGCTCGTGCGCGTCGGCAGCGTAACTTCGAGGTTGAACATGTCGCGGTCGACCGGGGGAAAGAACTGTTCGGGAACACCGCGAATCAGGTAGAACCCAAGGGCGGGAAGCAGCGTTACAAGTAGCAGCGTGGCGCGCGGATTGCCGAGGGCAAGGCGTAAGCTCGCATCGAAGGCGCGCGTCAGCGGCGGTATCTCGATACCGTCTCGCCACCAGGGGCCGCGCTCACCCTCGTCGATAATCTTGCCCGCAATGGCGGCGACGATCGTGTGAGAGATCAGGTAGGAGCCAATCAGCGAGAAGACCACGCAGGACGCCAGCGGCCCAATGAACTCACCGCCAGGGCCGGGCTGCAGCACAATGGGCATGAAGGCAAGAATGGTGGTAGCGGTTGAGCCGAATAACGGCAGCCAGAGATGATGCACTGCCGCCTGGACCGCCGCGAGCCGGGAGAGACCCGCGCGACGCTGCTGTGCAACATCGTCGACCATCACGATAGCGTTATCGACGGTGATGCCAAGCGCTACAACTAAACCGGTCACGGACATCTGGTCGATGGACACGCCCATCACGCGCATCGCAAAGAACGTAAACAGGCACATGAGCGGCAGCGCTGCGGCAACCAACAACGCGGAACGCCAGCCGAGCGTGACCAGCAGTATGAGCGTTATGAGCCCGAAACCGACGGCGATGTTACCCATCAGGTGCGACATGCGCTCCTCGGTATAGGCAAGCTGGTCGAAGATAACCTCGGTGTCGACGTTGGAGGGCAGCTCGGCGGCAAAAGCCTCCAGTTCGCGCATTGCCCCGCTCTGCCAACTGCCGATCCGCCGTTCGGGGTGCATGCGCACCGCGACAACAATCTGTTCCTGGCCCGCGTGCAGGACCTTCTCCTGCTCCGGCGTGCGAGTGCGGCGCGACACCTCGGCGACATCCCCCACCCTCAGAACCTGCCCCGCACCGGGGCTGCTGATCGGCACCCGGGAGACGCGCTCGAGGGAATCGAGATCGCCGGCGATCTCAACCTGCATACGGCCGTAGCTGTTTTCCAGAAGGCCGGCGGCACTCTTGGTGTCGTACTGGCTCAGCGCGGCGGCGATCGACTGCACGGTCTGGCCTGCAGCCGCGGCCTCCGCCGAGTTCACCTCGACAATGATTTCCTCGTCGACCTCGCCGTCGATCTCTACGTATTCAGTGCCCGGATAGGAACGCAGGCGACTCTGCAGCTCGCGCGCGTAGCGCTGCAGTATCTGGCGCGGCACCGCGTGGCCCTCGGCCGAGCGCAATGCGACCAACAGCGTGTACGCGTAGCCACGGTTGTCGAGGAACTGACTGGGCAGTGCACCCTCAGGCAATTCCTCCTGGGCGTCACTGATGACATCGCGCACTTCCGCCCACACGGGCTCCGGCTCGTTGATGTCGTAATTCAGGAAAACTGTAATGCTGGAAAGACCGTTACCCGATGTCGACTGCACTTCCTTGATTTCCGGAAGCTCACGGAGGTTCAGCTCGATCTTTTCGGTGACGAGCGCTTCCACCCGTTCTGCCGTCGCACCCGGAAAGGGTGTCAGCACCATCGCAAAGCGATTGACCATGTGGGGGTCTTCGGCGACGGGTAGCGACACGAGCGCACCGCTGCCCGCCACCACCACCAGCGCAATCAGCAGGCTTAGCAGCCTGCCATTTTCAACCAGGGCGCGAATCATGCCGGGTCTTCGTTGATGCGGACGAGCTGGCCGGGCACTACTCGGTGTGTGCCGGAAGAAACGATCAGTTCGCCATCGCGAATGCCGCCCTCAACATAGGCCTGGCGGGAGTCGGAGTAGCGCAACTGCAGGTCTCTCGCTTCCACCTTATACAGTCCGCCCTCGACCGGCGCGAGTACATACACGCGCCAGAGGCCGCGCAAGCTGGCTGTCAGCGCGGAGTCGGGCAGTACGTAGCCCGGGGTGTCGATGTAATCGCGCAGTTCGAGTTCCACCACGGTGCCGGCAAGAATCGCATCGCGATCAAGCGCGATGCGAATGTTCACCGCATGGGATTGCGCCTTCAACTCTGCGCCCACGGCCAACACCACACCTGACATAGACTCGCCCGCCACGCTTAAGTCGACCGTATCGCCGCGGGTAATTTCCTGTGCGAGTTGCCGCGGCACACCAACGTGCGCTTCAAGGCGACCCGTTTCCAGTACTGTGAGTGCGGCGACACCCGGCGCGGCCGCGCTGCCCTGCTCCATAAAGCGCTCGCCCACTACACCGGCGAACGGTGCAAGCAGGTGCGCTTTTTCCTGGCGCACCATGTTGCCGTCCAGCGCTGCTTGCAGATGCTGGATGCGTGCATTGGTGGCATCGCGGTTGGCTTCGAGTTCGTCGCGGCGCTGGGCTGACGAGTAACCGTCCACTTCCAGGGAGCCCTGCCGTTTGAGGTTAGCCTCCGTAAGACGCAACGTCGCCTGCGCTTCCGCAAGTTGCGCCTGCAGCTGGCGCCTTTCGATCTCAAGAAGGGACGTATCGAGCCGGGCCAGCAGATCGCCCTCCTCCACCCGGTCGCCTTCGTTGACCAGTACCGCCTGCACGGTCCCGGCAAATTCAAACGCGATAGCGGCGGTCTGCGCGGGCTGCACGACACCGGTAAAGAGCCGCGTAACGCCGAACCGTTCGGACCGGCTCACTGCGATGGCGTCCACCGGCTGGTAGATCACCTCGCGCTCTTCGCTACCCTGCACCTCGCACCCAGCCTGGCTTAGCGCCAGCGACAAGGCTACTAGGGCCGCTCCTACACTCTGTTTTATGCGGTACAACATGACTTCTCCGCCATAAAATGGACTAGTAAGTCTAATAATTACTGCCTATAATAGACCCATCAGTCTAATAATTCAAGGAACTCGCCATGGCCGCCCGGGGGCGACCCAAATCCGACGAAAAACGCCAGCAGATTCTCGACGCCTCCGCAGACCTCTTTACGGAGCAGGGGTATGAGCGGACCAGCCTCGAGCAGGTTGCCGATCGCGCCGAGGTCTCCAAGCAGACGATCTACAACAACTTCACGAGCAAGGAATCACTGCTGAGGGCAGGCGTACTGCGCAAGTGCGAGGAGGCCATGATTGCGGGCGAAGACCTGGACTACTCGCTGCCCCCCAGCGAGTTCCTGCCCCTGTTCGCCGACCGCTTTATCAGCAGCCTGACCGAGGAAAAGCCGCTGGCGATGTATCGGCTGGTCATGACCGAGAGCCAGCGACACCCTGAAGTGGGTGTCGCGTTTTATGACTCGGGGCCGATGCCGGTGATGAAAGCACTGGCCGAGTACCTGAAGGCCGCAACTGACCGCGGCGAACTCAACGTGCAAGAACCGTTGATGGCGGCCGCACAATATCTTTTCTCCATCAACGGCTTCACCGTCGACATGGCACTGGTGGGCATCTCGGAAGAGGCGCGGCCTTTTCCGACAGAGGCGTACGTCGAACACTGCACGGCGTCATTCCTTCGCGCCAACGCAAACTAACTAGCCCACCGTTCCCGCGAAACACCCCGCAAGCGCTGTCTCGTGTATGGTAGTCGCGTGGTTTTCTTTCACGATTTTTCAGCTACGCTTTTCTTAGCGAGCAAGGAAAACGCACATCCAGTGAAGAGCCCAGCCGATGAATGACAATGACCTCTCGCTCGAAGCACCCAGCCTTAACGCTAACCTCACAGGGCTGAAACCCTCCGCCACCGTCGCGTCCCAGGAACGCAGCAATCGGCTTCTAGCCGAGGGCAGGCAGATCTTCAGGATGGGCCTCGGGCAAAGCCCCTTTCCGGTACCGGATTCGATCGTCGCGGCGCTAAAGGAAAACGCTCACCAAAAAGATTACCTGCCTGTGAAGGGTCTTACCGCGCTGCGCGAGACGCTGGCGGCTAGACACACACGTCTCTTCAACGAACCGTGTCACGCAGACCGAGTGCTGATCGGCCCGGGTTCCAAGGAGCTGATGTTCATCCTGCAGCTCGTGTTCGAGGGCGATGTGCTCATCCCCTCCCCCGCATGGGTGTCTTACGCGCCCCAGGCGCGCATCATCGGTCGGCGGGTAGTCAGCATCGCAACTTCGGCAGAGGACCAATGGCGACTGACACCGCAGCAGCTCGATGCCGTGTGCAGGGAGGACCCGCGGCGAAGGCGGCTGCTGATTCTGAACTACCCCTCCAACCCGACAGGTGGCAGCTACAGCCGTGAAGACCTCGAAGCGCTCGCGCTTGCCTGCCGCCGCCACGGCGTGATCGTTCTGTCCGACGAAATCTATTCCCGGCTGCGCTTTGAGGGTGAACATCAATCGATGGTACCCATCTATCCGGAGGGCACGATCTACTCGAGCGGGCTGAGCAAGTGGTGTGGTGCCGGCGGCTGGCGGCTCGGCACGTTCGTCTTCCCAGACCAGCTGTCCTGGATCGCCGATGCCATGGCCATAGTGGCCAGCGAGACCTTTACCTCGACAAGCGCGCCGATACAGCACGCCGCTGTTCGCGCCTTCGAGGACGGGCCAGAGATCGAACAGTACCTCGCAGACAGCCAGCAGATACTCGGGCAGCTCGCTCGTTACAGTCACTCATCGCTCGAAGACAATGGTCTCTCCACCGTGAGACCGCTGGGCGGGTTCTACTGCTTCCCTGATTTCGAGGTCGCGCGTGACGCACTGGCAGCGCGCGGAATCCTGCACTCGGCCGAGCTGACGGAGCAGCTTCTTGAGGACACCGGTGTCGCGATCCTTCCCGGGGTCGAGTTCGGCCGGCCCGCGACCGAGCTCACCGCACGCATCGCCTATGTCGACTTCGACGGCAGCGAGGCGCTGGCAGCACTTGCAGCAAACGAAAGGAGAACGCCTGACACTGCGTTCTTAAGAGCGCACTGCGGCAATACGATCGAGGCGATTGACCGTATCGTGCAATGGGTAAAGGCGCTCTAACGGCTGCCGCCTCAACAATCCCACGCGTCCCGATTTCGCCCCTGCTGCCGTGAATGCCAAAAGAGCATAGAATCCAGCCTACCTGATTCCATCGCTGAGATAGCCCGGGGCACACTGTGCAACTGCCAGAACAACAACTCTATATTGACGGCGCTTATGTCAGCGCAACGTCAGGCGACACTTTCGTCAGCCTGAATCCCGCGACGGGCGAGCCCATCTGCAATGTGCAACGTGCAAGTGTCGCTGATCTCGATAAGGCCGTGGCCTCGGCACGCGGCGGGTTCAAGGTGTGGTCGTCGATGAGCGGCACAGAGCGCAGCCGCATCCTGCTGGAGGCCGTGCGCCTGCTGCGCGAGCGCAACCGCGAGCTCGCTGAGCTTGAAGTGATGGACACCGGCAAACCGATACAGGAGGCCGAGACCGTCGATGTGTTGTCCGGCGCCGACTGTATCGAGTTTTTCGCCCATGTCGCGCCAACGATTCGCGGTCACCAGATGGACCTGCCCGGCGCCCTGGGCTACACCCGGCGTGAGCCCCTCGGTGTGTGCGGCGGCATCGGCGCCTGGAACTACCCGATACAGATCGCCTGCTGGAAGGCCGCTATGGCCCTCGCCTGCGGCAATGCGCTGGTCTACAAACCCGCTGGCCTCACCCCACTAAGCTGCCTCAAGCTCGCGGAGATTCTCACCGAAGCGGGGGTACCCGACGGCGTCTTCAACGTAGTGTTTGGCGACGCTGAAATTGGCGAGGCGATGTCACTGCATACCGGTATCGACAAGATATCGCTCACGGGCTCCACCGCCACGGGCAAGCGAGTGATGGCCAACGCCGCGAGTACGCTGAAACACATCTCGATGGAGCTCGGCGGGAAGTCCCCGCTGATCATTTTCGAAGACGCCGATCTCGACAACGCGGTGTCCGCCGCCATGCTGGCCAACTTTTACACACAGGGCGAGATCTGCACCAACGGCACGCGCGTTTTTGTCGCAGATGAGATTCACGATCGCTTCGTTGACTCGCTGTTGGAACGCACCGCCAGGCTGAAGATCGGTAACCCGATGGACCCGGAGACTCAGGTCGGGGCACTCATCTCTCTAGAACACCGGGCGAAAGTGCTCAACTACATCGAGCAGGGCAAAGCCGCAGGCGCAACGCTGCGCTGCGGTGGACAGGCCCCGGCCGACCCTGCACTCAAAGGCGGTGCCTTTGTTGAACCCACCATCTTCACCGACTGCACCGACGACATGGTTATCGCGCGAGAGGAGATTTTTGGCCCGGTCATGTCGGTGCTCAGGTTCAGTGACGAGGAGGAGGTGATTCGCCGGGCCAACGACACCGACTACGGTCTTGCCGCGGGCGTCTTCACCCGCGACCTGTCGCGGGGCCACCGGGTGGTCGCGCAACTGGAAGCGGGTACCTGCTGGATCAATACCTATAATCTCACGCCGATAGAGATGCCGATCGGCGGCTATAAACAGTCAGGGCTTGGCCGCGAGAACGGCCCGACCGCAATCGAGCACTACACGCAGCTCAAGAGTGTGTATGTCGAGCTGGGCGATGTAGACTGTCCCTATTAGGGAGCGCGCCCTGCGAACGGGGCTCCGCGACCGCTCACAAAATAACAGGAACCCCGTGCCCGCCGAGGAGTTCGACTACATCATCATAGGCGCCGGCTCAGCCGGCTGCGTGCTTGCCAACCGCTTGAGCGCGGAAACCAATACCTCGGTACTGCTCCTGGAGGCCGGTGGTAGCGATCGCAACCTGTTCATCCGCATGCCCAGTGCGCTGTCCTACCCGATGAAGGACACGCGCTTTAATTGGTTTTTCGAATCGGAACCGGAGCCCGAACTGGGAGGCCGACGGCTTCACTGCCCACGCGGGAAGGTGCTCGGCGGCTCTTCATCGATCAACGGCATGGTCTACGTACGCGGCCACGCGTGTGACTTTGATGAGTGGGCCGACGCGGGCGCAGCCGGCTGGGACTATCGCCATTGCCTGCCCTACTTCAAACGCAGCGAGCGCTGGATCGGTGGTGGTAACGCCTACCGCGGCGGTGAAGGCCCACTCGCCACCTGCGGCGGCAATGAGGGCAAGCTGAACCCGCTCTACCAGGCGTTCATTGATGCAGGCATCGAGGCGGGCTATCCCTACACCCCCGACACCAATGCGGCGCAGCAGGAAGGCTTCGGCCCAATGGACATGACAGTGGGCAATGGCATCCGCTGTTCTGCGGCGACCGCCTACCTGCACCCGGTAAAGAACCGCAGCAATCTCACGGTCATCAGCAAAGCACTCACGC
The DNA here is from genome assembly GCA_965227435.1 of Halioglobus sp. GTDB lineage: Bacteria > Pseudomonadota > Gammaproteobacteria > Pseudomonadales > Halieaceae > Marimicrobium. The sequence goes on from CBDDGB010000001.1 coordinate 76,060, forward strand.
ACCGAGTACTGTTGGAGGGCAAGCGCGCCACCGGCGTCGAGTACGAACGCGGCGGCAGCATCAGGCAAGCACGCGCACGGCGCGAGGTCATTTGTAGCGCAGGCTCTATTGGCTCCCCCGCGCTCTTGCAACTCTCAGGTATCGGCCCGGCGAATGTCCTCGCAGACGCCGGCATCGGGCTACAACACGAATTGCCGGGCGTAGGGGAAAACCTGCAGGACCACCTGGAAGTCTATTTCCAGTTTCGCTGCCGCCAACCGATCACCATCAACGGCAAGATGGGTCTGTTCAGCAAAGGCCTGATCGGCGCACGCTGGTTGCTCATGCGCGATGGGCTGGGGGCGACCAACCACTTCGAATCCTGTGCCTTTATTCGTTCGCGAAAAGGGCTGAAGTGGCCCGATATCCAGTATCACTTCCTGCCGGCCGCCATGCGTTACGACGGCACGTCGATGGTCGACGGCCACGGCTTCCAGGTTCACGTGGGGCCCAACAAACCCCGCAGTCGCGGACACGTGCGGGTAACGAGTGGTGACCCACGCGCAAAACCCAGCATCCTGTTCAACTACCTGCAACATGAACAGGACCGGCGCGACTGGCGCCAGTGCATCCGCCTGACTCGCGAGATCATGCACCAGCCCGCGATGGATGCGTATCGCGACGACGAGATTCAGCCTGGGGTGAACATTAACGACGACACGTCGATCGACGAGTGGGTCAGGAACAACGTGGAGAGTGCCTACCACCCCTCCTGCAGTTGCAAGATGGGCGCCGACGACGACCCATTGGCCGTGGTAGACAGCGAGTGCAGGGTAAGGGGCGTCGACAACCTGCGCGTGGTTGACTCGTCGATCATGCCGACCATTACCAACGGCAACCTCAACGCACCAACGATAATGCTCGCGGAGAAAGCCAGCGATATCATCCTGGGCAAGCCCGCCCTGGTAGACAACACGGCAGAGCCCTGGACGGACCCGGAGTGGGAGTATCGCCAGCGCACCGGTGTGCCGCGGCGCGAGGTCGGCTGACGCCAATCGCCGTGAACACCATACTCACCATCGCCATCGCGACCACCCTGCTGACATCGGCTGTTGTCGTCCTGCGCCTGGGTGGGAGCCTCTGTGAAGGCCGCATGCCGAGTTCGCTGTTTGCATTCAGCGCGATTCTGTTCACCTCGGGACTTGATGTGGGGCTGATCATGTTTCCCCTGACAGAGTTCCCGGTGTACGAGGAGGAAGCGGCCTACGCGTTTGCCAACCCACTGGCAATTGAGTTCGGCATGTGGGGCTTTCTTGTCTGGGCGTTTTACTTCCTGACAACGTTTTACTTCTGCCGCATAGAACCCCACGTCCAGCTGTTTGAGCTACCGGCGGTGAAGTTCGTCAACAACGCTGTGGTGATCGCGACCTGCGCGTTCACGGGCTACCTGTTTCTCAGCTATCTGCCGAGCTACGTCGAGGGCATATCACCGGTGCTGCGTTACGGTCTCGTTGTCGTGGTGGTGATGTGCGCCGTATTCTCCAGCACGGACATCCGCTACGTAAAAATACTTAGCATCGCGTCGACGTGGCTCTTTTTCGCGCTCATCGGCTTCGCGTGGCTCAACAGCGACATGGGCATCCGGGGTTTCACGAGCAGCGCAGTAAACATCGGGGAGTACTTCACGAACATTCACCGGTTTGTCGCGCCGCTCAGCGACTATCATGCGTTCTACCTGTTCTGGTGGTTCTCCTGGAGCATCATGATCGGGCAATTCGTGTCGCGCTTCCTGAGCCCGATGAAAACCAGGAACCTGCTTGTCGCCCTGTTGGTGATTCCCTCTATTCCCATCGCACTCTGGTTTTCGGTGCTGTACTACTACCACACCGAGCAGCTCGAGATTTCAGGGACCATGAATCTTTGCCTCGTCGTTGTCGGCGTGATTTTCGTCATCAACTCGCTCGACTCGCTCATCAGGCTCTACACGACCAACCTCGGCATCACGGCAGACGCGCTGGGCAGGCGCAACTACATACTGGGCAATGGCGCAGCGATGCTGACGCTGATCATGCTGTACCAGTTCACCCCGTTTGAGATCGAGTGGGTGGGGCTGGTGGTTATTGCGCTGTACAGCTGTATCTACGTACTGCTATTCCAGCGCAGGGCACAGCTCCAGGCAGCAGTTGCTGCGGGCGCCTGAAGCGTGGCGCAGCGAGCAGAGAAAGACCGTGGCGCAGTTCACAGACCGGGGACAAATAAGACCCCCTCAAGACCCAGGCTCCGCGATTAGCGACTCACCGCGCCCGCGGTTTTGCTATGCTGCTATGTCGTGCGAGCGCACCTGAATACGCGCCGAGAGACTAGCGAAAACTATAAAACTGGCCGCCCGGTTACCTGCCGTGAGAACAGAAATACACTTACTAACACTGCTGTTTTTGTTCGTGTTCGCACAGGCCGCGAACGCGCTTGACGATGGCGATGGCTCAGCCAACAACTGCACCCAGTTCAACCCGCTGAACAACCCGTATTTCGGTGACACGCACGTACACACGACGCTGTCGGCCGACGCCTATCTGGTAGGCACAGAGACCACGCCTCAACAGGCGTACGAGTTTGCCAAGGGCACGCAGCTCGGCCTGCACCCGTTCGACCAGTTCGGCGCACCCACGCGCTTCGTGCAAATCGACCGACCGCTGGATTTCACGGTCATCACTGATCACGCCGAGTACTTCGGCGAACAGACCATCTGCCTGAACCCATCGCACCCCGAATACAACAACGGCAGGTGTGTGGTGTTCCGCTTGCGCAACTTCGCGTCTTCTTTCGTGTGGATCGGGCAGATTACGAGGCCACAAGACGAGGTAGAGCGCTTCTCTTTCTGCGGTTTGGACGGCACCGTGTGCACCAATGAAGCGCCCAGCTTCTGGCAGCAGATCCAGAACGCAGCCAACCAATATTACGATCGCAGCGCGGACTGCACCTTCACAACGTTCGTGGGCTTCGAGTGGACCGCAAGTCCAACGCGGGTAAACCCACCAGTGTTCGAGCGCATCAATCTCCATCGCAACGTGGTATTCCGCAACAGTCTCGTACCAAGCCTGCCGACTTCATATTTCGATGCCCCCTACCCTGAGCAACTGTACGACGCACTTGATTCCGACTGCGTAGACGCGACCTTCCAGGACGGCAGCTGCGACGCGATGATCATTCCGCACAACAGCAACCTGAGCCAGGGCGTTACCTTCGAGAACGTCAACGAGTTCGGCCTGCCCTACGACCAGCAGGAAGCCGATCGGCGTCAGCAATACGAGAATCTTATAGAGGTGTTCCAACACAAGGGCGCGTCTGAATGCGATCCCAATGTGCACGACCCGCTGTGTGACTTCGAGCTGATCCCTGGCGAGGTGTTCATCGGCGCACCCGCAGACCCTGCGGGCACGGTTCGCGAGGCGTTGAAGAAGGGTTTGACGACCCGCGGCGTACTGGGCACAAACCCGCAGAAGTTCGGGATGATCGGCAGTACCGACACGCACCTCGGCGCGCCCGGCCTCGTGGAGGAAAGAGAGGGCTACCCGGGCAATCCCTCGGTCGTCCCCGGCGAGGGCGTCACCGATATCACGCCATACAACGCGGGCGGACTCGCGGTGGTCTGGGCGCCCCAGAACAGTCGCGCAGCGCTCTTTGATGCCATGCGGCGCCGCGAGGTTTACGGCACCAGCGGGCCGCGACATATCGTGCGCTTCTTCGGCGGCTACGACATACCGACTGACATCTGCAGCCAACCCAATCTCGTGCAGGTCGCGTACAATACCGGCGTACCCATGGGCAGCGACTTGCCCGCAAACAACCCGGCCATGGCCAGCCCGCGGTTTATGGTGTCCGCCATGAAGGACCCGGGTACGCCAAGCTTCCCCGGCAACGACCTGCAGCGCATCCAGATCATCAAGGGCTGGACCGATGCGACGGGCGTCGCGCATGAGCAGGTGTACGAGGTCGCAGGCGACCCCAACAACGGAGCGGGCGTGGACCTCAATACCTGCGCCACAACCGGCGCGGGCTTCAACCAGCTATGCCAGTACTGGGAAGATCCGAATTTCGACCCTGCACAAGACGCTTTCTACTATGCACGGGTTATCGAGAATCCCAGCTGTCGCTGGAACCAGCACCAGTGCAACAACCTGACGGTGCCGCTGGACTGCGAAGACCCTGAGGAACTGTCGCCGGTACTCGCCGCCTGCTGCGACGAGAACGTGGCCAAGACCGTCCAGGAGCGCTCCTGGACCAGCCCGATCTGGTACAACGCGCCTATGCCACCGGGCTGCTAAGCCCAGCAAGCCCCTGGCAAGTGAGTTTCGAAATCACGGTGCCCGGCCACACCGCCTGATATCCCCTGAGGCTATTTTTGTTCGCTAATTCAATAACTTGTCGACTACGACATCTGAACTAAACTGGGAGTGTTAACACCACTCACATGCAGGACGGTAACGCATGAAAATTAGAACAACGCTTTTCGGACTCATTCTTCTTCTCGCAGGCGCGTTCCAGGGCGCCAACGCAGCACTACTCTACGATGAGGGCGTCTCGGGCGACCTCTCGGGCGACAACCTCTCCCCTACTGCGCTCATGGCACTGGCGGCGGGCTCCAACGTGGTGACCGGGGGCGCGCTAAGCAGCCCACTGGACCGCGATATCTTCACCGTAACGGTGGGGGCGGGTCAGCAGCTGGTGGGCATCGTGCTCGACACCTATCTCTCAGGCGACGACCAGTCGTTCTTCGCGGTAGCGGCTGGCAACACCATCGCCTCGCTTTTCGACACCACCGTTTTGCTGGGCAACGCACTGATCGGCGGCTCCCCCGGCAATATGCAGGGTGACAACGTGCTGGATGATCTCGGCACGGGGACATTCCCGGGCAGCACCGGCTTTGCCGGGCCACTTGGACCCGGGGCATACACGTTCTGGATCCAGGAAACGACCAGCGGCATTCGCGAATATGCGCTCGATTTCCAGGTACGTGGAAGCGCCGTACCGCTGCCCTCCTCGCTGGCATTACTAGTCATCGCCGTTTTCGCGCTGCGCAGGCAACAACAGCGCGGCTAACCGGTTTTCGTTTATGGAGGCGCTGCCCGCGAGGGTCAGCGCCTTTTTTACGCGCCCGGTCTTGCCAGTCATTTTGCCGACCAATTTCCGCCAACCAGGGAGCCGCCCAGGCGCCACGCCATGTGCTGGCGCGTGTGCCATAATGCCGCCTCCCACCACGCCAGCCAGAGCAGTACCCCGGTGACCAACGCCCTCCGCGAATTCGAACTGCAGCAGCAATCTCACGACCACGGCCCGGCCTTCCCGCTGGCACTGGAGCCCGCAACAGATAACGCTTCTGCTGCAGCATTGTGCACAGAGCTCAGTACAGACCGCGACACGCTGTTTGAGCGACTCATGCAACACGGCGCTATCCTGATACGGGGATACGCGGTCAATGAGCCGGAACAGTTTGCAGAGGTCGTCGATGCGCTCGACCTGGAAAACATGCCCTACATCGGCGGGGCGGCCGTGCGCCGGAAAGTTGCCGGCGGCAAGGTGTTAACCGCCAACGAGGCACCGCCCTCGGAACCCATTCCCTTCCACCACGAAATGGCCCAGGTACCCAACCCGCCCGCCTACCTCGCGTTCTGTTGTGATGTGGTGCCGGTTGAGGGCGGCGAGACGCCGATCATTCTCTCGCACGCGGTGTATGACTTTGCGGTCGCCAGCTATCCAGATTTCATGGCGCGCGTCGAAGAGCTCGGTGTGCGCTACCTGCGCATACTGCCGGAGGAAGACGACCCTGCCTCCGCGATCGGCAGGAGCTGGAAAAGCACGTACCAGACAGAGTCGCGCGACGAGGCAGAAGCGCGCATGTGCGAACAGGGAACGGAATGGGAATGGCTTGCAACGGGCGATTTGAAAACGGTAACGAAAACGCTGCCCGCAATTCGCATTGAGCCACGCACCGGGAAGAAGACTTTTTTTAATGCAATGATCGCCGCATACCTCGGCTGGGTAGATGTGCGCAACGACCCGACTCGCGCGGTGATGCTGGGAGATGGCAGCCCGGTGGAGCACGAGGCCATGATGGGCATTGCGGACTATATGGAGCGCACCAAGGTAGCGATTCCCTGGCAGAAAGGCGATGTGCTGCTGGTCGATAACGGCCTCACGATGCACTCGAGGAACCCCTTTACGCCACCGCGACGCATTCTCGCGAGCGTGGCGAAGGGGCGCAGGGGCCAGTAGTCCCTGCCCCCGCATCGAACAACGAAAAGGAAACAACAAACGATGCAACGATTTAAGATTGCGCCGGGTGGACCGGAGGTCTCTGCAATTGCCTACGGGGTGTGGCGGCTCGCAGAAGACAGCCAGGGCAGCGCGACTGCACGCGTGCGCCGCAAAGTCGATGCGTGTCTGGAGGTTGGGATCACAACGTTCGATCACGCCGACATCTATGGCGACTACACCTGTGAAGGTTTATTCGGCGCAGCCCTCGCAGAGGTGCCATCGCTGCGCGAGCAGATGGAAATCGTGACCAAGTGCGGGATCAAGGCGCCCTGCGATGCGCTGCCCGACACCGAGGTCAAACACTACGCGGCGACCGCGGACTGGATCGCGCACAGCGTCGACCGCTCCCTCAGTGAATTGAATACCGATTACATCGACCTGTTGCTGATACACAGGCCTGACTGGCTGACCAGCGCAGAGGAAACGGCCGCCGGCCTGAAGGCCGTGATGGCGAGCGGGAAAGTGCGCAGCGTCGGCGTGTCCAACTATTCGACGCACCAGTTTGCGTTGCTTGATAAGTACCTCGACGGCCAGCTTGCCACCAACCAGGTCGAACTGAGCCTCATGCACATGGACGCCATCACGGACGGCACGCTAGACCAATGCCAGGCGAGCGGCGCGCACCCCATGGCCTGGTCGCCACTGGCCGGGGGCGCACTGTTTGAACACACGGCACTCAACAACGCGCTTGAGGAAATGTCGGGAGACTACGGTGTCACCGCGGAGCAGCTCGCACTTGCCTGGGTCGCGCAACTGCCCAGCAATCCGCAGGTCATCATCGGTACCAACCAGGTCGAGCGCATTCGCGCCGCAGCTGAAAGCACCGCGATCACGTTGACGCGCCAGGACTGGTACAAACTCTGGGTCGCGGCACAGGGCAGGGACATTCCATGAGTGGCACTGACAACACGGTGCGCTACGGGCTGATCGGCTACGGCGCCTGGGGCAGCCACCATGCGCGAGCAATCACTGAATCAGACGGCGCAGAGCTGGTGGCGATCGCGGTGCGTTCACCCGAAAGCCAGCAACAGGCGCGCGACACTCACGCAGGCGTCGACATCTACGGCGACTACCATGAACTCCTTACCCGCGATGATATCGATGTGGTCGACGTGGTGCTGCCGACCAACCTGCATCACCGCGTGGGCCTCGATGTACTGGACGCCGGCAAACACCTCCTGCTCGAAAAGCCGATGGCGCTCAGTGAAGCGCACTGCGACGACCTGATCGCGCGGGCGCGCGAGGTGGACCGGATTCTCTGCGTCGGTCACGAGTTCCGCCTCTCGTCACTGTGGGGAAAACTCAAGACGATGCTGGACGACGGCGCCATCGGCGAGCTGCAGTACGCGCTCATCGAGCTCTGGCGCAGGCCCTATCGCCAGGGCTCAGGTGGCTGGCGCTACGACGTTGACCAGGTGGGCAGCTGGATACTCGAAGAACCTATCCACTTCTTCGATCTCGCGCGCTGGTACTTCTCCGCCGCCGGCGACCCGACCAGCGTGATAGCACGCGGCAAGGCCCGCGACCCCGAACACCCGGAGCTGCTCGACAACTTCAGTGCGTTCCTCGATTTTCCGGGCGGCGGCTACGCGGTTATCTCACAAACGTTGAGCGCCTTCGAACACCATCAGGTCGTCAAGCTGACCGGTTCGACCGGCTCGCTGTGGGCGAGCTGGAGTGGCGCGATGGACCGCACCTTTCACCCCGATTTCAGCCTCAAGTACCACGACGGTGAAACGGTGCACGATGTGGCGATCGAAAAAATCACCGGCGAGGTGTACGAGCTCGTCGACCAGGTGGACGCAATGACGCGGGCCGTGCGCGACGGCGCGCCGCTGCACTGCTCGGGCGAAGACGGCAAGTGGTCCGTGGCCATGTGCCTGCGCGCCGAGCAGACCCTCGCTACCGGAGAGTCGCTCGACTTCCTGAGTGCACCGCGGTCGGACGCATGAATACAACGGGGAACCTCCGGTGGTACCAGGGCGTCAGCCGCTATCAGTGGCTGGTGCTGGTCATCGCGTCACTCGGCTGGGTGTTCGACGCCTTTGAAGGCCAGCTGTTTAACGTCACGCGCAACCAGATGCTGGCGGAGATCCTCGGCCAACCGGCAGGCAGCCCCGACATTCGCTACTGGGGCGACGTGCTGCTCGCGGTGTTCCTGCTCGGCGGCACGATCGGCGGCATTTTCTTCGCGTGGCTGGGTGACCGCATCGGGCGCAAGCCTGTACTCGCACTGACGATCCTGTTTTATTCGATTTTCTCCGGACTCACCTACTTCGCCACCGAGCTGTGGCATGTGGCAACCCTGCGCTTTCTCGTCGCGATGGGCGTCGGCGGTGAGTGGGCGGTGGCCGCGGCGCTGGTGGCTGAGGTGATGCCCAAACACGCCCGCGCACACATGTCAGGCATTTTCCATTCCACGAGCATACTCGGCGCAACGCTCGCGGCATGGGTGGGTATCTGGGTCGGCACGGACTGGCGCCTCGCGTTCCTGATCGGCGTACTGCCCGCCCTGCTCGTGCTGTGGGTTCGTATGCGCCTGAAAGAACCCGAGAGCTGGGAGGCGGCACGCAACGCGGCGGCGGAAGACGCCGAGGTGCAACTTGGCAGCTTTCGCGAACTGTTAACGGACCGCCGGTGGCGCGTACGCGCCTGGGGCGGCATGTTCCTGGCGGCGGTCGGGCTCGCCACCTTCTGGGGTGTTGCGGTCGCGGGCCAGGACATCGCGCGCGAATTCCTGCTGCGCGACGGCGTTGACCCGTTGGAAGCCGCGGAACGTGCGAAGTTTGCGTTCGGCAATATCGAGGCACTCGGCGCAGGCATCGGCATGTTTGCCTTCGGGGCTTTCGCCGTGCGCCTGGGTCGCAAGGGTACCTTCGCCCTCTACCACATCGGCGCGCTCTTCATCGTGGCTGCGATCTGCTACCTGCCAACGTCCTACACGATGCTGTTGATCATGCTGCCCGTGTTCGGCTTCTTTACCTGGGGCCTGCACGCAGGCTACGCGATCTATTTCCCCGAGCTGTTCCCCGACCACCTGCGTGCTACCGGCACCGGTTTCTGCTTTAACGGCGGCCGGCTGCTGGCGAGTTCGATGCTGGTGTTTTCCGGTTGGCTGAAAGGCCTCGAAGGCATGAACCTGGAAAATGCGATCGTAATCATGTCGAGCATTTTCGCGCTGGGTCTCGTGGTGCTGTGGTTCATGCCTGAAACCAAGGGCAAGAACCTGCCAGGGGTCAGGGACGAGGTCTAGGCCGCAGCTTGCCGCACGGCCCCGGGCGACACGCCCATCGTGCGCTTGAAAGCACGCGAGAAAGCGGCCTCTGACTGGTAACCCAGCTGCTCCGACAACTCTCCCAACGTCACTTTACCCTCGAGCAACTTGCCGCGCGCAAGCAGCATCCGCCATCGCGTGACATATTGCATCACGGACTCACCCACCAGCGCGCTGAAGCGCGCAGAGAATCCCGAGCGCGATAGACCCACCTCCCTCGCGAGTGATTCCACGCTCCAGCTTTTTTCCGGTTGCCGATGGATCGCGACCAGTGCATTGCCAACGTACCGGTCGCGTAGCGCGGCGAGCCAGCCCTGGTCGGCCTCGTCCGCCGTTTCGATCCATGTACGAATCGCCTGGATGACGAGTATGTCGGCAAGATTGGCCATGATGGTCTGCCCGCCGGGCCGTTGCTCACGCGCCTCGCGCGCCAGAAACCGCAATGTCTGTTCCAACCAGCCATCGACATCGGTATCGAGGCTGTTGATGTGCAGCACTTCCGGCAGCTGGTTGACGAGCTGCGCACCGGCAATGTGGTCGAAGTTGAGCACGCAGCAGGTCAACTTGGTCAGTTTGCCCGCGCCGCCATAGGTCAACGTTTCAAAGCGCTCGTTCACCTGCTGTACCGGCAGGTCGAAGAAAGGCTGCGTGGCCGCGCCGGGTTCATCGAGCAGCAGGTGGCCGCGACCCCTTGGCAGCAGGACGAGGCTGCCCTGCTGCAGCTCGACGGGGGGTTCCTCCCCCGTCTGCAACCAGCAGCTGCCCGCCGTGACGATGTGAAACATCATCTTGCCCGGCAACACAGGCATCTCGATACCCCAGGGCCCGCGCAGCTCCGAGAGCGCATAGAGGCTGCCGTCCAGGCGCAGCTGGTACAGGGTCTCCCCGAGGGGGTCGGAGAGCGTTGGGAAGTCGCGTTCGTAATCCGCCATGGCACCGTTGAGAGGTTTTTAACCCTTTGTCGCGTGGAAATAGACGATCTGCAATATATAGGAGATTTATGAGCATTAATAGTCTATTTCATATCAGCGATAGTGGTTCCCACAACCTGACGGGCAACGGGCCCCCACCACGAAAGGAGAACCACCATGAACAATCCGACCACACTGATCATTGGCAACACCGGGAAGACCGGCATGCGGGTAGAACTACAGCTGCACGAACTGGGTGTCGCCACCCGGGGTGTCTCACGCTCGTCTGCGATCCCGTTCGACTGGACCGAGCCGGGCACATGGCAGGCTGCCCTCTCGGGCATGCGCTCAGCCTACGTCACCTTCCAGCCCGACCTCGCGGTTCCGGGTGCCGTCGACACCATGGAGCAGTTCGTCGATGTCGCGCGCGCAACCGGGCTTGAGAAAATCGTGCTGCTGTCGGGCCGCGGCGAGGAAGGTGCACAGCGAGCAGAGGACGTTGTGATCAACAGCGGCCTGGCGTGGAACATCGTGCGCGCGAGCTGGTTCGCGCAAAACTTCAGCGAGGGGTTCATGCTGGAAGGCGTGCTCACGGGTGAGATGATCCTGCCGCAGTCTGCGGTGCTTGAGCCATTTATCGACGTCGACGATATCGCCGAAGTCGCAGTCGCCGCACTGACTCGCGACGCGCTCACCAATCGCCTGTTCGAGGTCACAGGGCCCAGGCTGATGACGTTCGCGGACTGCGTGGACGCGATCAGTAAGGCGACGGGCAAAACGATCGAGATGAAGCCTGTATCGGTCGACGAGTACATCGACTACCTGCGGGGCATGGGACTCCCCGCAGACGTCCAGTGGTTGATGCGCGAGCTTTTCACCGAGGTGTTCGATGGCAGAAACGCATCTGTCGCAACCGGCGTCGAGGACGCACTCGGGCGCCCCGCAACCGACTTCGATACCTATATCGACAAGGCGCTGTCATCCGGCATTTGGCAGCCCGGTGAACTGCGCGTGGCTGGCTAGGCCCGCGCAATGTCACCGCAATATGGAGGACACCAAAATGAGTAAGACAAAGAACTACGCCGAATCAGCAGCGCTCTTTACGTCGGGCGCGACACTCCTGTTCATCGGGCTCAGCATCTCGCTGTCGCCCGCAGCCTTCTACGCGGCGAGCGGTATCGACCTCGGTGAGAGCGCGAGCCTGATCAGCGAACTGCGCGCGCCTGCCGGCATGCTCACCGCAGCAGGATCGTTCATCCTGCTGAGCATCAGGCTGGCGTATCTCCGAGTGTACGCCTGGCTGATTTCCAGTTTCGTGTACCTGCCCTACGGCATTGCGCGGTTGCTCGGTTTCGCCGCGGAGGGTTTGCCGAACGAAAGCCTCATCGCCGCGGCTGCCATTGAGCTTGTGCTCGGCAGCGTCAGCATCGCCATGCTGGTACGCAGAACGGGGGACACGTGGCGGGTTTGGCCCAAGCGGAGCAGCACCCCGCACTGATAGCTGGCCATATCTGCATCGCCATTAGCCTCGTCTGCACTCGTCGTGGCGGCCGTGTTCGTCTAAATTACAACCATCGCAACGCCTAAATAAACCGACGCACCGGAGATTGAACACATGGCAGAACCGATTGATGTCTACTGGTCATTTCGTAGCCCCTACTCCTACCTGGTGACCCCCGACCTGCTGCAGTTGCGGGAGGACTATGACGTCGAGGTAAACCTGCGGGTGGTGCTACCACTGGCCCTGCGCAACCCTGACGCGGTGTTCGACGCCGCTGACAAGAAGCGCGCTATGTACATTTTCATGGACTCCACACGTCGCGCTGAATTTCTGGGCCTGCCCTTTCACTGGCCGCGACCCGATCCGATCGTGCAGAACCTCGAAGACTACTCTGTCGCCGAGGAACAACCCTACATCTACCGCCTGTCGACACTGGGTATAGAGGCAGAGCGCCGGGGTAAAGGCATTGACTTCGCCGCTGCGGTCTCACGCCTGGTTTTCGGCGGCACCGCAGACTGGGACCAGGGCGATCACCTGGCAGACGCCGCCAGTTCACTCGGACTCGACCTCGCAGACATGGAAGCGGCGATCGCGGCTGGCGATCACCGCGAAGAAATTGGGCGCAACCATGCCAGCCTTGAAGCCGCGGGGCACTGGGGCGTGCCCACAATGGTCCTGCGAGGCGAACCTTTCTTTGGACAGGACCGCATCGACACACTGCGCTGGCGCCTGGACCAGCATGGTCTTTAGTCCGGCTGACAGAATACGCGCATAGGTGCTGCCATCAGGCGTAGCGGCGACAGACAGGGCAGTCCGCCCTTACCCAGCTGTTGGTGTGGTCCAGAGGCTCGTTGTCCAGCCGGTACCAGATCACCAGGTTCTTGCGGCACCCGGACTCTATCCCTGTGACGAAATGGCGCTGGCTGCCGATGTGCAAAAGCGCATCACCGCGCTTGAACTCGATCAGGGCAGGCGGACGGTCGGGGGCGTCGTCGACGTGGTCGCGGCAACGGTTGCCGGTAAATACTAGCTCCGCACCCTGCGCATCATTGAACAGGCAGATGTTGAGGGTGATGTGACTGGCGTCGACATGCAGCGAAAGATCTGAATTCTGATCTTCACCATAGACCGTCATGAAGGCGTGATGGCCACTAAACTCGTGATGCGGCAGCACGTTGAACAGCTGAGCCACCTCCTTGTTGATCCTCGTGTAAACCAGATCGCCCGCCCACTTCGACAGCGCTTCGTCATGCAGCACTACTCCGTAGTCCTGCATGCTGTTCGGTTGGTCATAGCGCGCATCGGCTGTCGGGCCCTGTTGTTCAATTGACTGCAGAATGTTCTCGCACTCTTCGGGACTGAAGAGCGATGTCAGGAAGACCTGCGGCGCGACTATTCGCCACTCCGAGTCGGTGACTACACGTTGGTTCAAGCGGGACATCCTCGACAAAAGTACTACACGTTGGCACTAACCACCGATACGCTGGTCGCCCCGAGATGGACCATATGACGGCCTCATCGTGGGATGATCGCCAACAATAAAAGGTCTGGGGGGTCACCCACCACCCCGCGGCGCTGCTTTGCTACACTGCACCGATTCCAAACGGGAGATTCCGGTGCCCATGCGACTCAGCAACTGTGCGGCCTTAGCCCTGCTCTTGACCCTCACTACCACCGCCTGCGGCGACGACGCTTCCCAGCCTGAGACCGAGGCCGCTGCAGCTGCCGCTCCTGCAGCAGCACCCCCGCCCCCACAACCTGACCCCGTCTCTCCAGAGGTGCTCGCCGCCCAGGAGCTGCTGGCGGGACTTCCCGAGCTGGGAGACCAGCCGTTCAACGAAAACTGGACCGGCGACCTGGACGGCATGGAGGAACGCCGCAGGGTGCGCGTGCTGACCGTCTACTCGCCCGGGCGTTACTACATCGATGAGGCCCAGGAACGCGGCCTGACTTACGAGATGTTCAAACAGTACGAGGAGTACCTGAATGATCATCTCGATCGAAAGCACCTCAAGGTGCATGTTCTATTTATTCCCGTCGCTCGCGACGAGCTGATTCCGGCCCTGCTCGAGGGCAGGGGCGACATCATTGCAGCCTCGCTCTCGATCACACCGGAGCGGGCCAAGGACATCGACTTTACCAAGCCCGTCAGCAAGGCCGTGTCCGAGATACTGGTGACGGGCCCCGCTGCGCCCGCGCTGGCCGGTATTGACGATCTCTCTGGCAAGACCGTCTACCTGCGCGCTTCCAGCAGCTACCGTGAAAGCGTTGACGAACTGAACGTCCGCCTGGCCGCCGCTGGAAAGGCGCCCGTCCAGATGGAGTTGGTATCAGAATCGCTGGAAGACGATGATCTTATCGAAATGGTGAACAGCGGGATGTTGCCCTGGGCCATCGTCGACAACTACAAGACCGCACTTTGGGACGGCGTGTTTGAGAATATCACCACCCGCGAAGACATCGTGTTCCGCTCCGGAGGCAGGATCGCCTGGGGCCTGCGCAAAAACAGCCCGCAGCTCATGAGCAGTCTCAATGAATTCGCCGCCACCCACCGGCAGGGCACTCTGCTCGGCAACATGCTGGTCAACCGCTACATCAGGGATTTCGACTGGGCCGCCAACGCGCTGGCCGACGAGGACTACGGCCGACTTGAGGAGCTCGCCGGCATATTCCGTACTTACGGTGAACAATACGGTATCGACTACCTGATGGTCGCGGCGCAGGGCTACCAGGAGTCACGCCTGCGGCAGGACGCCCGGAGCGCTGCGGGCGCGGTGGGCGTAATGCAGTTGTTGCCGTCCACCGCCAGTGACCCGAACGTGGGCATTCACGATATCTCGGAGGTAGAGCCGAACATCCACGCGGGCGTGCGTTATCTCAACTTCCTGCGCGAGCGTTATTTCTCGGGCGAGGGGATCAGCGAGCCAGACCGCACACTGCTGGCACTCGGGGCCTACAACGCCGGCCCGGCGCGCATGATCAACCTCAGGCGAGAAGCAGAGCAAGACGGCTACGACCCCAACAAGTGGTTCGACAATGTCGAGGTCATCGCCGCCCGCCGCATCGGTCGCGAAACCGTGCAGTACGTTGCGAACATCTACAAGTACTACCTCGCGTACCGGTTGGTGGCACAACAGAAACTGGATCGCGAGCTCGCACGGGCCAAGGCCGGCATCACGACCAAAGCCACATCAGAATAGACGCTGCAACGACACGCAGAAGGCGGCAAACAGATGAACTTTCTTCGACTGGCGCTCGTCCTCGTGGTGCTTGTAAGCACCGAGGCACAGGCAACGCGCAAGACCGACGTTATTCACTTCGAAAACGGCGACAAGCTGACGGGCGAGATCAAGTCGCTCAACGGCGGAATCCTGCAGCTTTCCACGGACGCCATGGGCACGATCAACATCGAATGGCCCCAGATCGCGCGCATCGAGAGTATCTACTACTACGAATTTCGCCTGAGCAGCGGTGAACGGCACTTTGGTTCCCTGGGGGAGTCAAAGAAAGACCGCCAAATCGCCGTGCTGAACCCGTTGCGCAACCAGGAACTGTCTGCAGACGAATTGGTCGAGATTCGTCCGATCGAGGAAGACTGGGTGGACAGGTTGGACGTATATGTCTCACTCGGCTACCAATTCACCAGTGCCAGCTCGGTATCGCAGACCTCCTTCAACACCACAGTCGGCTACGAAGACGAAAACACGCGCAACCAGCTGACCGGCCGAAGCACCAACACGCAAAGCCAGGGCGATTCATCAAACAGTAACCGTTACGACATCAACCGCGCCACGTGGTCCAACCGTAGTGACTGGTTCCGAACGATCTTCGCCAACTACGAAGACAACGACGAGCTCGCCCTGAATTACCGTATCGGCGCCGGGGGCGGCCTTGGCCGCTACTGGATCGACAACAACCAGATGCGCTGGATCGGCATCAGTGGCCTGCAGGTCATCAACGAAAAGGCAGCAGGCGCCACAGAGTCGCAAGAGGTCGAACTCTTCCTCAACACCACTTTTGCAACCTGGAAGTTCACTGCACCTGAGCTGGATGTCGATCTGCGCCTCAGCCTCTACCCGAGCGTAACCGACGCCGGCCGCCTGCGCACCGATAGCTCCGTAAGGGTGCGCTGGGAAATTATTGATGACCTATCTCTCGATATCAGCGCCTGGGCTACCTCCGATAACCGGTCCGAAAGTGGCGAGAACTACGACTATGGCATCACGACCGGCGTAGGTTGGGAGTATTAACGAGGGCCCCCGGCGCCTGTATTCACTTGTCCAAAAATAGACAATAACGTGACAAGGCGCTCCCCAATCATCCCACACGACATACCCTGCCGGGGCAGGGTTGAATACTCAAACAGCCACGCACTCATGCAATACTCTGCATTGAATGTCAGCACACATCGTCTATGATGCTAGGTCGGAGAGACGGCCACGGTAACCGCCATTTATGCTGTCTCAAGCCCGCACTGGAGAGAATTAATGAAAGCACGCATTACACGCAGCCTGGTTGCGCTCTGCGCCATGTTCATGGCGTCGAGCGCCCTGGCGCAAGACAAGCCGAACATCCTGGTGATCTGGGGTGACGACATCGGCCAGTCAAATATCAGCGCCTATACGCGCGGCCTAATGGGCTATCGCACGCCCAATATCGACCGGATCGCGGAAGAAGGCATGATGTTCACCGACTATTACGGCGAGCAGTCCTGCACCGCCGGTCGCTCGTCCTTCATCATGGGCCAGAGCGTTTTCCGGACAGGCCTTTCGAAGGTCGGCCTGCCCGGCGCGAAGGAAGGCATGCAGGAGGAAGATCCCACGATCGCGGGCCTGCTCAAGGCCGAGGGCTACGTCACCGGCCAGTTCGGCAAGAACCATCTCGGTGACCGCGACGAGCACCTGCCTACCAATCACGGCTTCGACGAGTTCTTTGGCAACCTGTATCACCTGAACGCCGAGGAAGAGCCAGAGCTGCCCGACTATCCGAAGGACCCGGAATTTCGCAAGAAGTACGGCCCACGCGGTGTAATCAAGTCGAGCGCTGACGGCACGATTGAAGACACCGGCCCGCTGACCAAGAAGCGCATGGAAACGGTCGACGAGGAAACAGCAGCAGCGGCTCTCGATTTCATCGACCGCGCCGTAAAGGAAGAGAAGCCCTTCTTCGTCTGGTGGAGCGGCACGCGCATGCACTTCCGCACCCACGTGAAAGAAGAGATGCGCGGCATCTCCGGGCAGGATGAGTACTCCGACGGCATGGTCGAGCACGATATGCACATTGGCCTGTTCCTCAAGAAGCTCGATGACCTCGGTATCGCCGAGAACACCATCGTTTTCTACTCCACCGACAACGGCCCGCACATGAACACTTGGCCCGACGCGGCGATGACGCCTTTCCGCGGTGAGAAGAACACCAACTGGGAAGGTGGCTGGCGTGTACCGGCCATGGTGCGCTGGCCCGGCAAGATCGAGGCAGACTCAGTCTCCAACGAGATCATGCACCACATGGACTGGCTGCCCACGTTCCTGGCCGCCGCCGGCAACGAAAACGTCAAAGAGGACCTCCTGAAAGGCAAGGCCAGGGCCATCGGGCGCAGGTATAAAGTGCACCTCGACGGCTACAACTTCCTTCCCTACCTCACAGGCGCTGCCGAGGAAGGCCCGCGCGAGGAGATCTTCTACTTCTCTGACGACGGCGACCTGACCGCGCTGCGCTTCCGCGACTGGAAGGCGATCTTCATGGAGCAGCGCGTCGAGGCAACCCTGCAGGCCTGGGCCGAGCCGTTCGTACCGCTGCGAGTGCCCCTGATCTTCAACCTGCGCCGCGACCCGTACGAGCGTGCCTCGATCACGTCGAACACCTACTACGACTGGCTGCTGGACCACGTGTTCTTCCTGGTACCCGCACAGGAGTATGTCGGCGAGTTCCTGGGCACGTTCAAGGAGTACCCGCCGCGCCAGAAAGCGGCAAGCTTCTCGCTGGACGACGTCCTGAGCAAGCTGCAGCAGGGCACCGGCAGCTGATCGCGAGCGATCAGCTTCGCAACATGCGGATGAAGCCAGCATGACCGCTAGAGACCAGGTCAGCGAGCTGAAAAGCCGCATGGGGCAATCGATCATCGGCCAGGAGTCGGTGATCGATCGCCTGCTGATCGGGCTGCTCGCCAACGGCAACCTCCTGGTGGAGGGCCTGCCCGGTCTCGCCAAGACCCGCGCGATCAAGGCGCTGGCGAAAAACCTCGAGGCAGACTTCAGCCGCATACAGTTCACACCCGACCTCCTGCCTTCCGATGTGACGGGCACCGAGGTCTACTACCAGAAAGACGGTGCCGGCGAGTTTCGTTTTGAGCCCGGCCCGATCTTCGCGAACATCGTCCTTGGCGACGAGATCAACCGCGCGCCCGCCAAGGTGCAGGCCGCGATGCTCGAGGCCATGGAGGAACGCCAGGTAACCGTGGCGGGCACCACGCACCACATGCCACCGCTGTTCATGGTGATGGCAACACAGAATCCGGTTGAGCAGGAGGGCACCTACCCTCTGCCAGAAGCTCAGCTCGACCGCTTCCTCATGCACGTGAATATCGAGTACCCGCCAGTGGAAGACGAGGTCGAAGTCATTCGCCTGGTACGCGGCGAGGAGATTGCGGCTGGCAAGAGCGACAGCGGTGGCGGCGAAAAACCCGCACTGGTTCCACAGCAGGCGATCTTCGACGCGCGCGCGGAGATCGGCCAGGTGCATGTGTCTGACGCCATAGAGCGCTACATGGCCGACCTTGTCTACGCCACCCGCACACCGGAGAAGTACAGCGAAGACCTCGATCGCTGGATCGACGTTGGCGGCAGCCCAAGGGCATCGCTCGCCCTGGACAAGTGTTCACGCGTGCACGCGTGGCTCAACGGGCGCGACTTTGTGGACCCGGAGGACGTGCGCGTCATCATCCACGACTGCCTGCGCCACCGCCTGATGTTGTCGTACGAAGCACAGGGCGAAGACGTCAAGTCCAATACCGTGATCGACGAGATTGTCCGGGTAGTGGCACTGCCCTGACCTCCCACCGATGAGCGTCGATCCGCGCGTCCATGTCACCCTAGAGCACCTGCGCTCGCTACAGGGCGCCGCGCGCGGCCTAAACTTCCTGCCCAGGCAACCGGCGCGCAGCGTGCTGAATGGCCGGCACGCCTCGCGGCTGCGTGGTCGCGGCCTCAACTTTGAAGAGATGCGCAACTACCTGCCCGGTGATGACATCAGGTCGATCGACTGGAAAGCCACCGCTCGCACCGGCGATGCCCACGTTCGGGTGTTTACCGAAGAGCGCGACCGGCCCGCGCTACTGGTCGTCGATCAGCGCATGTCCATGTTCTTCGGCTCCCGTCACAACATGAAGTCCACAACTGCGGCCGAGGCCGCCGCGCTCGCTGCCTTTCGCATTCTCGCGGTTGGCGATCGCGTTGGTGGCATTGCCTTCGACGACGAGCGCCAGCTCGAGGTAAAACCACAGCGCAGCGCGGGCGCGGTGTTCCGCTTCCTCGAGCAGGTGGTTGAACTCAACGAGGGCCTCCATCCCGATCGCCGTTTTGAGGCGAAGCAGGGCTGGCTTAACGATGTACTCGGCCGCGTCTCCCGCATCGCGAGACACGACCACCTCGTACTTGTCTTCAGCGACTTCGACGGCATCGACGACACCACGCGCAGACGGCTCGCCGGTCTCGCGAATCACAACGACGTCATACTGCTGGTTGTGCACGACCCCACGGCGCGCACGCTGGACTCGCGCGAGCGCCTGGTATTGGGCGATGCGGACCGCCAGGCCGAGTTCGATTTCGGCACAGAGCGACTGCGCGAGAGCATGACAGCATGGTCTGCTGCACGGCTGGATCGCATCTTCGCGTGGCAGAACGAGATCAACCTGTCTGTGCTGCCGCTGACGGCCGGTGAAGAAACCCTGCCGCAACTCCGTCAGCTGATGGGCGCTGACACTCCGCAGCGGCGCGTGCGGTGACAGAGGAGAGCCCGTACAAGGGGCTAAACCTGCCGCAGCTGCTCGACCGCATGCACGACATCGTGCTGCCCGAGCCGGTTTCCCTGTTCCCCGCCACCGATGGCTGGTTGGTACTGGCCGGATGGCTCGCAGCGGTCGCGCTGATCCTTGGCATCCGCGCGCGCCTGCGCTTCAAGGCCAATGCCTACCGGCGCGAGGCACTGACGCAGCTGGACGCGCTCGCCGCGCCCTCTGGTCTCGAGTTGGGCATGCTATTGCGTCGCACGGCAATCGCGGCGTTCCCGCGCACTCGCGTTGCCAGCCTCTATGGGGATGAGTGGGCCGCGTTCCTGTGCCAAAGCGCAAACGACGACCCGGTCGTGGCCGCCGCTGCCGCCGACCTGGCGCGCGCGCCGTATCGACCGGACATCAACGCCGACGCCCTGGTTGCACCCGCCCGCCGCTGGATCGAGGTGCACCGTGCTTGAGTTCGCACACCTCTGGGTGTTGCTCCTGCTACCCGTACCCTTGCTCGTGCGATGGCTCGCGCCGTCGCGGCACGAACGGACCGGCGCCCTGCGCGCGCCCTTCTTCGACCAGCTTGTCAACGCGACCGGGGTCGAGGCTCGCAGCGGCGCAGTGGTGCTGCGCAAGTCGTGGCTACAACGGATTTTGCTGGTGTGCTGCTGGTTGCTCCTGATTGGCGCGCTCGCCAAGCCCCAGTGGGTCGGCGAGCCTATCGTACGCACGGAGTCATCGCGCGATGTGATGCTGGCGATCGACCTCTCGGGCTCAATGGACTACGGCGATTTCTCCGGCACCGATGGCTCGCGAGTCAGCCGCTTCGAGGCAGTGCAGCGCGTTGTTGATGCGTTTGTCGCATCGCGCGAAGGCGATCGTGTGGGCCTCATTGTGTTCGGCACTCGCGCCTACCTCCAATTGCCGTTTACTAGAGACCTCGACAGCGCACGCGCACTCGTCGCACTCATGGACGTCGGGATGGCGGGTCCGCAAACCGCGCTGGGTGATGCCATCGGGCTATCGATTCGGGCATTCGAAGAATCGGAGGTAGACCAGCGCCTGCTGATTTTGCTGACCGATGGCACAGACACCGCGAGCAAGATGTCACCGATCAACGCGGCGGAGATTGCGCGCCTGAACGGCGTTGAGGTCTACACCATCGGGGTAGGCGACCCCGAGGCGACCGGAGAGGACAGGGTCGACTTCGAGGCGCTTGCCGATGTGGCGCGGCGCACGGGCGGCCGTTTCTTTACCGCCGACGACGAGGCCGGCCTGGCGGACGTGTATGCCCGCATCGACGAACTTAGCCCGGGCGAGGTTCGCACCGAGAGCTGGCGACCTCGGGACTCTCTTGTGCACTGGCCGGCAGGCGCTGCCGCCCTCCTCGCGCTGTTTGGCTACGCGGCATTGCTGTTTGGCAGTCGCCGCCGGGAGTCCGCCGCGTGAAGAGCGTCGACCTCTTTCATTTCCTTCGCCCCGCCTGGCTACTCGCCCTACCGGCGCTCGCGTACTTGTGGTGGGTGGTACGTCGCCGCGATGCCGAATCGACGACGGCGTTCGGGCCGATCGCTCCCCACCTCGCCGCTGCACTTGTCGTCAACGCCGGCGCCCGCTCGGGCATACGCCCGGTAGACCTCGGGATTCTCGCGGGCCTGCTGGTTGCGATCGCAGCAGCAGGCCCGACCTGGAGCCGCCAGCCCAGCCCCTGGTTCAGCGAAACTGCACCGCTGGTTATTGCCGTTGAGGTATCTGACTCCATGCGCGCCAACGACCTGCAGCCAACGCGGCTCGATAGGGCGCGCTTCAAGATCCAGGACCTCGTAGCAGCAAGAACGGGCGCGCGCACGGCGCTGATTGCCTACGCGGGCACCGCGCACATTGTTATGCCGCCTACAACTGATGCTGCGGTCCTTGCTCCTTTCCTCGAGAGCCTCGACCCGCTGATGATGCCGGAGCCCGGTGCAAGCGCCGCCGGTGTCTTGCCGCTCGCAACAGAGATGTTGGGTACCGAGCGCACGATCGGCACGATCCTCTTCGTGAACGATGGCTTCGACAGCACTGACATCCCTGCGCTGACAGAACACGCCGCGGCCGAAGACACGCCAGGACTGGTGAGTCTCGTCGTCGGCACCGATGCCGGTGGGGTTGCCCTGTTACCCGACGGGTCGCAAGCCAGGTCGGCCGGCGGCGGCGCCGTGGACACCCGCATCAATACCGGTGTGCTGCGGCGCGCGGGCGACGCCGGAGACATGCCGATCATCCGCTCCGATGTCGGTGATGCCGATATTCGCCGCGTGCTGACTGCCATCGAGTCGCAGCTGCAGCTCGCCGACGACCCGGACGCCCGCTGGAACGACGAGGGCTGGTGGTTCCTGTGGCCCGCGCTTGCGCTTTTGCTTATTGCCTTCCGCCGAGGCTGGTCGATGCAATGGTGAGCGCACTCCGACATGCGAGCGTTCAGCTTCTCGTGGCGACCTTACTCGCCGCACTATGGCTTGGCTGGCTGGCATACCGTGACGGCAGCTTCACGGCTCTGTGGCTGACACCCGACCAGCAGGGCGCACGCGCCATGCAACAGAAAAAGTTCGGCGCAGCGGCGGACCTCTTTGAAGACCTCGCCTGGTCGGGAACGGCCGCTTACGAATCGGGCCGTTACGAGGACGCGGCCGCACAGTATGGTCGCCTGCCCACCGCGACAGGCTTCTACAACCGCGGCAACGCGCTCATGAAAAGCGGCGCTTATGGCAAGGCAATCGGCGCCTATGAGCAGGCGGTAGCCGAGGCGCCGGACTGGGTGGAGGCGCGCGAGAACCTCGCACTCGCGCGCTACACACTTGACTATATCGAGGACCTGCGTGAGGCGTCTGACACCGGTGACGAGTCCGAGCTCAGCGCCGACGACTATGTGTTCGACAACACGCGTGATCGTGGCCGCGATATGGAAGTCACGCAGCAAAGCACTCTGGAACTGCAGTCCGCTGAGAAGTGGATGCGTTCGGTGGACACCGAGACACGCGACTTTTTAAGATCGCGCTTCGCGCTCGAAGCGGCGCAGCGGGGTCAAAGATGAGAGCGCTATTCACAATCCTGCTTCTCACCGCGCTACTCGGACCAATGCTAGCAGTGGCCGAGGAAGACTCGCCGATCACACGCATCAGCCTGTCGGCCGATACCGTACGGGTGGGTGAGCCTGTGACGTTAACGGTGGCGGTACTGGTGCCCTCGTGGTTTCCGAAGCCGCCGGTCTTTCCGAGTTTCGAAGTGCCCAACGCCATCGTCCGGCTGCCCCCAGACTCCACCTATCCGATTAGCGAGCGCATCGGGCGGGCCACCTGGTCGGGCATTGTGCGCGACTACCAGGTCTATCCACTCCTTCCGGCAACGTTCATGTTGGGCGGCCAGCCACTGCGCGTGACGTGGGCGAACCCACCTGGGGAACCGTTGATCGCTGATGTCCCCGTGCCGGGTGTTCAGCTTATTGCCGAGGTGCCCGCGGGCGCGGAGAATCTGAACCCGTATCTCGCGGGCAGGTCGCTGACCCTCGAGCGACGTATTCTCGGGGAGACAAGCGGTCTCGAGGTTGGCGATGCGCTGGAGGTCGAGTACGTCGCTGAGCTGGACGGCCTGCCGGCGATGTTTCTCCCACCGCTGGTGGAGCAGGTGCAACGCCCGGGTCTCGCCATGTACCCGAACGAACCGCGCGTTGAAGACGGAGACCTTTCACGCCGGAGCGAGAAGGTGACACTGGTCTTCGAACTCGGCGGTGGTTTCGCACTGCCCGCCCCTCGCCTGCGCTGGTTCAACACCGACACCGAAACAGTCGAGGTCGCCGAGGTTCCGGCGATGACAGTAGACGTCAAAGGTGAACCGCCGCCACCAGAAGCGCCGGAAACGGGCACGGTAGGCCGGGTGCTCCAATTCTTAGCGGGCCTGTTGCTCGCGTCACTTGTGCTATGGCTGTTACAGCAACTAATTCGCTACCGCAGCGAACGACGCAGGCGTTGGCTGGCCTCGGAGGAAGGGACATTCGAAGCGCTGCTTGGGGCCCTGAAGGCGGGCGATGGTCAAGGCATCGACAAGGCCTTTGCCCATTGGCTGGAGCGGACAGATGGCTCGGCCGGGCCCGTAGCATTCGCCCGACGCTGGGGAGATTCGGAGTTGGTAACGGCCCTGGAGGCCATGGCGCGCAGCCGGTTCGGCAACGAAGGTGCCGACTGGCAACCCCTTGCTGTTGCGCAGGGTCTCAGCACGGCAAGGGAGCGGTTTCTCGCGAGCACAGCCAGCGTCGAGTCGATGCCGTTGCCGCCGCTCAACCCTTAACGTTTCAGTCTTTCTTCGATGCAATCGCGTCGTTGACGAAGTCGCGAAACGCCGGCTCCAACAGCATAACGTTCTGGCTGTTTTCCCATGCAATCGACATGGGTGGGGACGAATAGAATTCGGAGATCAGGTGGCGCAACTCGTCGATGTCTCGCTCCGTCGTGATCGATGCCCACTGCCCCCAATGCAGCCACCACCAGCTCTGGCACAGCTGCTCGACCCTGAAACCGTACTCAATATCATCAAGGCCGAAGGCCTCTGTCAGTTGCTGGTATCCTGGTTCGTAGTTCTGGACCGTTCTCCAGGCGTTTGCGAGCCCCGGGTCCTGCATCGACAGTGCGATGGTTTCCCGAACACCGTTTGCCCGGCTGATCCGGTTTACGTCCGCCGAGGCATCCTTCGCGTAGCGCACCTGGATCGCCAGATAAACGAGCGTCGCGACCACGGCCGCTGCGCCCAGAATTTCCCCGACCGCACCAATGGCATCCCAGTTCATACACTGCTCCTCACCGACCATAGACGGCTATTATTGTTATTGACGTACTTCGCTAATGGGGTGGTAGCTCCGCGCCTTCCCATCCACTTGCTTTGGAACGTTGGCCTGCCTGAAGCTAAAGTTCAAGGACCTTCAGCGACTCGGTGTCTACGCCCTTCAGGGCATCTTCAGCAACCTTGTCCGGGTCGTTAGCATCGATTTCCTCACCGATCTTCTCTGCGCTGTACGCGCCCGCTGCGGCATTGCCGATGGCCACCGCCTGCGCCTGCAGTTTCTTGCCCTCAGCCTCGCCAGCAAGCCAGCCCGCTTTGTAATCCGCGTCCGAGTCGAAGCGCTCTGTGTCTTTGATGTAGTGCTCGTAATGATTACCGGCCTCGGCCAGGCCGCTGTGGCGCCCATCGTGAAAGCCAGTGATGTAAGACTGCGAGCGGCCTTGTTCCTGCAGCGCGCCGTCGGTGGTGCCACATCCTGAGAGGAACAATACCGTGCAGGCAAGTGCCATTAACCAACGTGTCATTTTGACTCTCCAAATCAATTTACGTTGGGGTCTACGCCCCGTCCGCCGCGCCGGATCGGCGTGCCCTTTAGACTATCGCGCTAACCGCGCGAAGTGATCATCAACTTCTATATTCAGAGAGGACTCCCACTCACTCGGCATGACTGTGCGCACGCGCCCCAGAATTGCCTGCGCCGCTTCTTTATCCTCGGCCGTTACCGGGTCCCGCAGCGTGGCCTGTGACCACAGGTAGGCCTTTGCCAGATTCTCTGCCGTGGGTAAACCTGATTCTGCATCCACGGGCGCAGCGACATACAGTTGCGCACATAAGAGGTAAGCCGGACGGTAACCCCTGGCGGCTGCTGCTTCGGCGTAGCGTATTGCTGCCGCCTGACCCTCGGCGTCGGCGCCCTGGTCGTAAAGAAATCGGGCTAGCTGATACTGCGCCTCAGCATTATTAGTGGCGGCTGCGGTCTGGTAGAGCGAAAGTGCCCGCCCCAGATCACGCGGAACATCCTCGTCGCCCGCCTCGAACCGCTCGGCCAGATAGAGCGCGGACTCGGCCGATCCGCGCTGGGCTGCCCGATCGCAATACTTTATACCCTGTTTTGCGTCTTTCTCGACGAGGCTTCCACCAAGATAGATTTTGCCAAGCAGGCAGTAGGCCTGACCCAGGCCGCTGTCGGCAGCACTCAAATACCAGTGCTTCGCGCGCTCAAAGTCAGCCGCTTTATGTGCGCCATCGCGGTAGCAGTCACCAAGGTAGAGCTGCGCCATCGGCACGCCCGTTGAGGCGGCTGGTTCGAACCAGCCGCAGGCCGCTTTCTGGTTCTTCGTGCGCCCCCAACCCAGCAGTTCAATAAGGCCCAGGTTGAACTGTGCCAGTGGGTCGGACTCGGAGTGCACAAGATAGGCGTTGTAAGCCTTGTCGTACCGGCCTTCGGCGAGCAGTTGATTCGCTTCGTCCAGCGTCCCGGCTCCGGCGGTAAAGGCACTGGTTGTCAGAATGCAAAACAGGAGCCAAGCAGCACTTGCTGCCACGCCTCGCCCGTCTATCTTTCGTTTATTGCCAGGGGCCTCAAAGATCTGCCCCTTCCGTTTTTGCAAACGTGTGTCACCTCAACCAGACAGTGACCAAGTATAGGCCCATTGGGATTTCGCTGACAGCTGGCACGATGTCGCCGCAAAGCCCGCTCGAAACTTGACAATGTGCACGGCTCTACCAAACCAAAGCGGGAGCCCGGTCGCGACCAGAAGCGAGCCGATGCCATAGCGCGATACAGAGACTGTAGAACCGAGCAGCACAAGGAGAGCGTAATGAGAGCAAGCAAGCTGAAGGGAACACTAATCGCGGTCTTGACCAGTGTACTGCTAGCCACCGCGGTACCGGCGCTGTCGCAAGAGCCATTCGTAGGGGAAATCAGGATTGTCGGCTTTAACTTTCCCCCGCGCGGCTACGCCAATGCAGACGGCCAGGAGCTGATGATCAGCACCAACTCCGCGCTGTACGCTCTGTATGGCACGTTCTACGGCGGCGATGCGAGCACGTTTTTCAACCTGCCTGACCTGCGCGGTCGCGCGGCGATTCATGCCGGGCAGGGCCCCGGGCTTGCGAACTATGTAATGGGTCAATCGGGAGGTAGCGAAACGGCCACCCTGACGATAGCCAATCTTCCCAGTCACTCGCATGGTGTGGAGGTCAACGCAACAGATAATGAAGGCGACTCCGACGACCCAACAGGGAACGTCTGGGCATCTATAGACCGGAGCGACTTCTACAGCACTCAGCCACCTAACGTAACGATGTCTACTGCTGCCGTGGTCACACAGAACTCAGGCAACGGGGTGCCCTTCAACATTCGCGGCCCCTACCTGACAGTGCGGTACGTGGTTGCCCTCACGGGTATCTTTCCAGCGCGCAACTGATTAGCGGTTCAACCTGGAACATACGGTTGAATAGCTCGCCAATCAGTCTCGGACTCTGGCCCGCTGCGGAACGCAAAAGGAGAGCGACCATGCGAGGATCAAAACGAAGCCCAGTAAGCGCGCGGGTGGCTGGCGCGATTGGCGCACTCGTCGTGACGAGTGCTGTCGCCCAACCACTGGACCCCGCGCTAGACATCAGCGTTACAACGTCACTCTTCGACACCGACCCGGATCTCGGGACGGCCGTCTGGGACGCATCACTCAACAGCACGATCGGCGGCGTCAGTACCGATGGCGCGGTACTCAACGAGACGCTGATCAACGTAAACGATGGAGTTGGCCACACTGCCAGTCTCTCGGGAGACAACCTCTCTCTCACACAGCTGGGGGGTGACTACACCCTGAGCATCGCTAACTTGTCGAGCGACCCCTACCGGGTGCTTATCCGTGTGATGCTGGATCACACTGTGGATTCCGATGATGGTGGAGAACAGCTCGATGCCCGTACCGTCAGCGAACTCGACTTTGCCGATGGCAACGACACCGAATACCTGTTCTCCCGCCTGATCAGCGAGAGCGGCATGGATTATTTCACTGCCGGTAACGCCCGCTGGCAGGATCAGACGTTCAACGAAAACAGCAGCGCTCTTCTGGCTACCTGGGGTGATGCCGTATCGCTGACGTCTACTGGCATTCTTTTTGTCACGGTAGGCCCAGGAGAAACAACCACCCTGAATGGCAGCTTCGACCTCGACGGGCGCGCGTTCGAATTGGGTGCGGGTTTCTCTGCAACCTCGTCACTCGATCTGATGGTCAGGAACGCGGTGAATCTCACCACTATTGATAGCGATGGCGATGGCCTGGTGGATGCCGTAGACAACTGCCCGCTGGTCCCCAACGCCGACCAGACGCCGGGCCTGACAGACCCGTCACGCGGTATCGCCTGTGAGCTCTTGCCACCCGGGTGCTAAAACCTTCCACGCGATTTCTTTGAGAAGCGATGTGCGCTTCCAAAGGACAGGGTTGATACCGCAGTTTAGGCGGCTCCGCTAACCAACCGGACTTTCCTGTCACAGCGCCTGCGCATAATCAGCGCGGACAGTAGACCCAATCCAAGTAACGCAGCGGAGTCGCTTACGGGAATCGTGACCGAAACTGGCTCGATAGAAAGAATATCGCCTATAGCCTGCCCGGTATTTGAGCCAGAACTGAACGTCAGAGAGAAACTATTGTTGGCAAAGTTCGCTACGGGAATCGATGAAACCACGATCTCGTCCGTATCAAGCGCGTTCGTTCCTTCACCCGGGTAGGAAAACAGCTGAAAAAAGACTGTGCTCGGGATCAAGCCATCCAGTGCTGGGCCGCTGAGCAATGAGCGAACAACGTAGGACTCTTCTACAAAGCCTCCGTACTCACTCCCCAGGATGATCGATGTAAACGGATCATGAATGAAGAACGGCGAGATGGTCGGCCCGGGGGACATCGTGTAGTTCGTTCCCGCCAACGCAATACTCCCGAAGATGAAGTCATAGCTGCCAAGGACAGGGGACGGGTTTTGGTCTGGCTGGGCGTCATCAAAGGTGTACTGGCCGGTCAGTATGGTCCCAACGGGAATGGACGACAGTGAGGAACTGTCTATCCTGGCCGTGTACTCCAGCGTGATAAGGGCGCCAAGGGCATTGGAGCTCGTTCCGATCAACATAACGAGCGCCGCGGCGTACATTAGCTTCATCTTTAGAACCCTCTAGAGTCGAGGTGCAATCTATGGCGAATGAGCGGGCCTGTTCGCCGGGCGTTTCTAAGCCCCTCTGGCAGGAAAAGCCCAAGGAAAGCCAGCAAGTTCTGTACCGTGAATTCTCAAGCTGTTGATTACGCAAGACAATTGTAGAAGCGCCACAAGCGCAAGTATTCGCGCTGTAAAGAATGCTGACGCTGCATCTACTCTCATCGGCAGTCTGGGAACGTGTCCTATACTTGGGCTTATGTTTCGAGTCCCCGGAATTGCACTGATCATCCCCCTGCTCGCCCTGCTTGCGGGCCCCGCCTACAGTACACCTCGAGTACTGGTAGTCGGCGACAGCTGGGCCTACGATGCCTTCCCGCGCTTCGACCCGCTCTTTGCCGAGCGTGGCTACCCGGGCGAAACCGCCGTCAGTCTCGCGATTCCAGGCCTAACGGCGGCTGCACTAAACGAGCCCGCCGTGCTCGATCTGATCGACCAGGCACTGGCCGCGATGCCAAGCCTGGACGCCGTGCACATCTCGATTGGCGGAAACGACCTGCTGGGGGGATGGACCACAGGGCTGGATGCCGCGGCGACTCAGTCGCTCTTCAACTCGGTCGGAATCAACATCGCAGCAGCCGTCGATCATGTACTTGCCCAGAGGCCAGACGTACAGGTTGTTCTCACAAGCTACGACTACCCGAATCTCTTCGACACGGTCATCGCTGACCCTTTCGGTCTGCCTGCGCTGATGTGGCAAAACCTGGGGCAGCCCAGCCCGGGCCAGATTAACCGCGCGTTCTTTGGCAACCAGGGCTGTGGTGGCCCCGGCGGTACAGACGGTCTCGCCGACCACAAGCGCGCAGTCGCTGATGCACGACCCCGCGTGCACTGGAGCGACATCGAGGGTCGCATGCAGATCGCCGAATACGGCTTCTGCAATATCGACTTCCCAAGCCCGACAAGTTATCTCGGCATCGACGGCAGCGACCCCATCCACCTCTCGAGCGAAGGCTATGCACTCTACGTTGGAAACGCGTTTGATGTGGCCTACGCCGGGCTCTTCGCGGGGCCGAGCCTCACCACAGTTCCGAGCCATGGCGGAACGTTGGACTTCGGACCCACGCGCGTGGGCGATGTCTCACTCGCCACCGCTACTGCGCGCAACACCGGTAATGTGGGCAGCCGACTGGACGTCACTTTCGGTGCGGCCGTTGAACCGTTCATCGGGGGCGGCGACGGCAACGCTCACCTGTTCGTTAACCAGGCAACTGGCGCTGGAGAACAGGAATCAGTGGGCTACGGCTTTCAGCCCACCGCGCGGGGTGCGGCAACCCAGGGCGTCCTGATTGCGACGAACGCTGGCGATATCACTATCCAGCTTGCCGGTATCGGTGTGGGGCCTGACCCGGTGCCCAGTGCGACCGAAATCGACTTGGGCGTGGTCTTCGCCGGGCAGAACGGCAGTGCCTCGCTCCAGGTTGCCAATGCCAGTTCGGACCCCGATGGAGGTGACGCCACACGTACAGACCTGACACTGCTATCGGTGGCAATCACCGGGCCGGACGCGGGCGCTTTTTCGGTGACGGGCATTACACCGGGTGCGGTTGTTGCTGCTGGCGGGTCGATCGCAGGCAACGTGGAGTTTGAACCAACCGGTCCACCAGGTGCGCGCAGCGCAACGCTCAGCATCGTCACCGATGCCGGTGCAGGGTTGGGCGCGGCGGGCGAAGTATTGGTTATTTCGCTCACCGCTGAAGTGCGGAACTCCGTGGGCTGTGACTAAGGGCTGCCGATGTTCGCCAACTGTCACCACAAGCCGTGAAACTGAATGCAATGTCATAGAGTAAGCAGAAACCAAAAATCGGGAAGAAGCTTTTAAGGTCATTAAAATGAAATTCATCCGAATTTGTTGCTCCGCTTTACTACTATCGATCACACATGCTGCTATTGCCGGCCCGGTAATCTACGACAATGGCGGGCCGTCAGGGGATTGGGATGGCTGGTTCTCAGACCTCGCACTCAACCAGGTGTCGGCGGACGATTTCGTACTGGCACCCGGCAGCAACATACTGGCGGACATACACTGGTTCGGAAGCTACGGCTTTTTTCCCGGGGTTCCTGAACCCGCGGAGGATGACTTCACGATCGAGATTTTCTCTGATCTCACGCAGGCGCCGGAGCATGTCATCGACGTTGGCAACCAGGCGACCCGAAAGTCGCTTGGCCCGCGAGGTGCGCTTGACGAAGCGTTCGAGTATGGCGTGGATATCAGCCCCATCGTCCTGGCCGCAGGAACGACCTACTGGCTCTCGATTTTCAACAATACGCAGGATGGCCCGAACGGAGCCTGGGCATGGACCTTCTCGGTCGACCTGCTGGGAGGAGGCGATGCTGCAGTCGGTAATCCGGGGGCACTGTCGCCGTTTGGTGGTGAGAATGCCTTTTTCCTGACTACGGTCGCCGTACCCACGCCCACGTCACTCGCGTTGATCGCGTTGGCTGTGGGTGGCATGGGCTGGGCCAGGCGGAGAAAGCGCTAAGGTGCGGTGACTTCCTGGATCTTGCCCATCGGATTGCACGCGAGGCCTACTACCGCGTATTCCCGTGGGAAGTTAGGTGACTTAAACGCGCTTCGTATAGACCAGCTTGTTGTCGCCCGCGTCAAAGAAGTCTTTGATTTCCGCTTCCAGTGTAAAGCCGGCGCTAGCGTAGAACGCTCTGGCAGTTTCAAACTCCGGTAGCTGGGACGTTTCGACAATCAGAAGTCGCGCACCTGCATCTTTGATCGAACTTTCGACCTCTGCCACTAAACGCCTGCCAAAACCGCGACCCGCATACCCGTCCTTCAGCCACAGGAAAAGCAGGTTCCAGGTGCCAGATGTCACGGGTTCAGGTGCGCAATAAGCAGCGCCAATTGGGGCATCGTCCAGTGCGGTGAACCACACGCCGTTGCTTGAACCCTCCAGGTAGGCATCCAGCGTTTCCAATACGTGGTGGATGCCTTCCTCGTCGAACTGACCGCTTTCGCTAATCAGCTCGACTATCGCAGACCGATGGTCGCGGACGGTTTCAATGATCATGGAATAACGCGAGACCTTTGAGCCCTTCCGCTTAAGAAGCGGCTCAGGCAGCGTGCTCCTTCGGGTTCGGGCCGTACTCGTTGTCACCGGGCTTGCTGTCTTGAACGAAGAAAATCAGTAGCACGATCAAACCGATGAGAGGAATCAAGCCTATCAATAACCACCAACCCGTCCGCCCTGTATCGTGAAGCCGGCGTACTGCCACGGCGAGACTGGGGATCAAAACGGCAAGGCTGTACACCCCGCTTAACAATCCATATCCCGTTTCCTCGTTGAGGGTTCCAAATGCGCTATCAATGAAAGTCAGCACAAGACTGATGATCAGGTTGAACAGAACGAAGAACCAGTACTCCTTTCGTCTTGCTCGTCCACTGAAGACTGCGTATTTTTTTAGGACCTCTAGATACCAGTTCATTGTTACTCCTTCTTATTTTTTGGGGGTGTTTTTTTGTTGTAACGTTGCCGGGTCGCTGTTCGCTCTACAGGCACATATTGCGATTTGTGCGGGTTTTGGGTTGTGAGCGGGCGTTTCGGGATAGTTTAGCTTACTGGGGGAGTTTCGCAGTGAAGAGGTTTAGGCTCTGGGGTCGGCGGGCTGTCGCCCGCTCCGTACTGGATTGATGATTGCAGCCTAAGGGCTGCAATCACCCCTGCGGGCCGGGGGCGCGCACGTCCGCCTTCGCTGCGCTGCGGCGTCTAAATTGCTGGCGCAATTTTTCGAACGGTGGTTCGCCCCAGGCGAACCACCGTGCAAACGAAAAAGGCCACCCCCTTGGGGTGGCCTTTTTCGTTTGTATGGTGGGCCGTACTGGATTCGAACCAGTGACCAATTGGTTAAAAGCCAACTGCTCTACCAACTGAGCTAACGGCCCCAGAAGGAGCGGCTATGGTACGGATTTCGCCTGAAAACTCAAGGGTTTTTGCTTCCAAATCATGGACCTGCGCTGCCTAGGCGTAGCGGGTGGGATCCGGCACTCCGGCGGCCTCGAAGCCCTCCCGGCGCAGGCGGCAGCTGTCGCATTTGCCGCAGGCCAGTCCCTCCGGGGTGGCCTGGTAGCAGGACACGGTCTGGCTGTAGTCCACGCCCAGCTTGATGCCGGCGCGGATGATATCGTCTTTGCCCATATCCATCAGGGGGGTGTGAATCGTCAGTTTCCTGCCCTCTACCCCCGCCTTCGTAGCGAGATTGGCCATGGCCTCAAAAGACTCGATGTACTCGGGGCGACAATCCGGATAGCCGGAGTAGTCGACGGCGTTGACGCCTATGAAGATGTCGGAGGCGTCGAGTACCTCGGCCCAGCCAAGGGCGATGGAGAGGAACACAGTGTTGCGCGCGGGCACGTAAGTGATTGGGATGCCCTCGGTGGCCTCCTCCGGCACCGCGATGTCGAGGTCAGTGAGGGCCGAGCCGCCGATGCTGTCGAGGTTCAGGTTGACGACCTTGTGCTCAACATCGCCGAGGGCGGCGGACACGCGCTCGGCGGCGGCAAGTTCCGCGCGGTGGCGCTGGCCGTAATCGAAGCTGAGCGTGTAACACGCAAACCCCTGCTCACGCGCCATTGCGAGCACGGTGGTGGAATCGAGTCCGCCGGAGACGAGCACAACCGCGCGTTTCTGCTCAGTCATCGCCTAGTGCCCCGGCTCGTCATTCCACAACAGCTTGTGGAGTTGTAACTGCATGCGCACGGGCAGGTTGTCGGCCAGAATCCACTCGGCGAGCTCCCTGCCCTCCACCTCACCGAAGGACGGTGAGAAAAGTACCTCATCGACCCTGCTTGCCAGTGCGTACTCGTCGAGCTTGAAGCGCGCCCACTCGTAGTCTGCACGGTCGCAGATGACGAACTTCACCTGGTCAGTTTTCTTGAGCAGCGCGATGTTGCCGTAGTCGTTGCGGTGCGACTCCTTTGACGCGGGCGTTTTCAGGTCGAGTACATTCACCACGCGCTGATCTACACCGGCGAGCGTCATCGCGCCGCTCGTTTCCAGTGAGACCTCGTAACCCGCATCACAGAGCTGCGTCAGTAGCGGCAGGCAACCCGGTTGCGCCAGCGGCTCACCCCCGGTAACTGTGACATAAGCGGGTTTGTACCGGGCAACTCGCGATGCAATGTCATCGAACGTCATCATTTCGCCGCCGCTGAATGCGTACTCGGTGTCGCAATACACGCAG
Source organism: Halioglobus sp. (assembly GCA_965227435.1). Classification (GTDB taxonomy): domain Bacteria; phylum Pseudomonadota; class Gammaproteobacteria; order Pseudomonadales; family Halieaceae; genus Marimicrobium. The sequence continues at coordinate 110,256 of CBDDGB010000001.1, forward strand.
CGTAACGGGCAGCCGGTGAGGCGCACAAACACGGTGGGGCGCCCCACGGTGCGGGCCTCGCCCTGCAGGGAATAGAAAATCTCGGTGATGCGCAGGTCGCCGGACTCGGCCACTGCAAGGTCAGGGGGCGTCACGCTTGCGCCCTCAGTAGTTCTCGGCGATGAATTCCCTGGCCAGGCGGGCGACGTCGGGGTTCGCGCCGGAGTACTGGCTGACCACCAGGTCGAGGTACTCGCGTGCCTTCTCGCGATTACCTTTTTCGAACTGTACCTTGCCCAGCTTGTAGAGGGCATCGGGGGCCTTGGGATTGTCGGGGTACTCGCTCAGCAGCAGGGCGAACGCCTGGCGCGAGGCCTCGAGGTCGCGCGGCTCCACCACGAGATAGAGCTCGCCGAGCCAGTAGTGCGCATTGGCCGCGTACTTGCCGGAGGGGTACTCACCCAGGAACTGGTTAAACGCTTTCACGGCGCCGTTAAAGTCGCGGCCCTGCACCAGCGCATAAGCCGCACGATAAGACGCGGCTTCACCCGGCTGCTCCTGACCCTTGTTGGCATCCGCGACAACCACCGGCGCCGCGACTACGCTGCCAGAATCGGCAGCGGGCGCACTACCGGTCGCGGGCGCACCACCTTCGGCCAGTCGACGGTCGAGGTCCATGTAACGTTCGAGGCTCTGCTCCTTGAGCAGGCGAATCTCGTTGGCCTGTTCCTCGACCTTGCCGTTGAGCTGCATGACTTCCTGCTGCAGCTGCTGCAGCTGGTAAAACAGCGCGCCGAGGTTAGAGCCTCCGCTACCGGTGGATTGCGGCGGCGGAGCTGTAGCGGGAGCACTTGCGGGGGAACGGTCGAGACCGTAGCTCGTCGCCGGGTAGGACTGCGCGGGCTGCACCCCGTAAGGGTCGCTCTCCGCAGCCGAGCGCCCCGCAGCCTCGCGCGCTGCGCGTTCGGCTTCGAGATCGACGAAGTCCTGGGCCGTAGCCAGTAACGACAACGGGCCGGTCACTAGGACCAGCCCGCCTGCCGCAAGCATCTTGCAGAGTGTGCTGCGCATAAGGTGCCGCGTAACTTAAGCCCGGTTACCGTCGGCCGTTACTTGAGTTCAACCCGACGGTTCTGCGACCAGCTGGACTCACCCGTACCGATTGCCGAGGGGCGCTCTTCACCGTAGCTGACCACCTCGATGCGGAAGCTGCTGATGCCGTTAGCGACCATGTAGTCACGCACCGAATTGGCGCGGCGCTCGCCCAGCGCCATGTTGTACTCGCGGGTGCCGCGCTCATCGGCGTGGCCTTCGAGGCGTACGTTGGTGTTGGTGTTAGACAGCAGCGCGACGTGTGCATCCAGCGCAGCCAGGGCGTCCTGGGTCAGCGTGGAGCTGTCGAACTCGAAGTAGAACACGTTGCCAACGGCATCGACGCCGCGCTGCAGGCGCTGTGCTTCGGCCGCGGCGGCTTCGGCCTGTTCCGCTGCACGCTGCGCGGCTGCGGCTGCCTCCGCCTGGGCGGCGGCTTCCTCGTCCTGGGTGTCGCTGCCGGAACAGGCGACCAGCAGGGCTGCAGAAAACAGAAGTGCAACGGCTTTGCCGGCAAAAGGTAGATGTCTCATAGTTCTTCCTTCAGATAGCTGTCTGTAATTGGATCAGGTTGATTCTAGTTGATTCCTGGCGTGGCAATTGTAAAAAAGCGCAGCCAACCAGAGATTCGTGTACCTAGCGATTCATATACGGTGACCAGGCAGGTTCCCGAACCTCGCCCTCGCGCGCTGGTAACCGAAATTTGACGCCCCCATCCACGGAAACCGCTGCCAGAATGCCGCGGCCCTCGTGTTTCGTTGCGTACAATACCATGGAACCATTAGGGGCGATACTGGGACTTTCGTCGAGCTCGGTCGACGTCAGTATCTGCATCCGGTCGGTCACGAGGTCCTTCAGGGCGATATGAAACTTGCCCTCGCGCTGGTGCACCATCACCAGGTTGCGACCGTCCTGGGCGATGCGCGCCCGGGCGTTGTAGGTGCCGTCATAGGTCACCCGCTCCTCTTTACCACTGCGCAAATCGTAGCTGTAAATCTGCGGCCGCCCACCCCGGTCCGAGGTGAACAGGATCGAGTTGCCATCGGGCATCCAGACCGGTTCGGTGTCGATCGCGTAGTGCCGGGTGAGACGGCGAATGCGCTTGCTCGCGAGGTCCATCAGGTAGATGTCGGGACTGCCGTCCTTCGACAGCACCATGGCCAGCGAATTGCCATCCGGGGAGAACGCCGGGGCACCGTTCAGGCCCTTGAAATTGGTAAGTTGCTCGCGCTTGCCAGTGGCCAGCTCCTGGCGATAGATCGCCGGCCGGCCGGTCTCGAACGACACGTAGGCAATATGGCGGCCATCTGGCGACCAGGCCGGGCCGAGCACGGGTTCGCGGGACTCCAGCAGCACGATCGGGCGCTGGCCGTCGGAGTCCGCCAGCGTCAGGCGGAAATAATCGTTGCCGCCGGGCACCGGGGTGACCGAGATGTACAGGAGCCGGGTGGCGAATGCGCCCGGAATGCCGGTCAGCTTCTCGTAGACGGAGTCCGCCACATCGTGCGCCAGCATGCGCGCCTCACTCGCCGGGCCCTGCACCCAGCCACCGTGGACCTTGGTCTGGCGCAGTACGGAATAGAGTTCGTACTCAACGCGCATCTGGTCCGCTTCGCTGGAAACACGGCCGATCAGCAGGTACTCCGCGTTGATCGCGCGCCAGTCGCGGTAGAAAACTTCGCCAGCGGTGCTGGGAAAGCCCAGCATATCGCCGCGACTGACCGGGGCAAACTGGCCGCTGCGGGCGAGGTCGCCGTCGATCACCTGTGCAACGTCAGCGGGCGCAGCGCCCGAACCCTTCCAGGCAAAGGGCACCACCGCGATGGGTGTCGGGTTGTCGACACCCTGGGTGATCTCGATGGTGAGTTCCGCCCGGGCGCCCATCGTCGCAACGAGGAATACGAGGCCCATCAGGCGCAGGCAATAGCTTTTCATCAGTAACGCAGGTCCTCTGGTCTGAACAGCAGGCGAAACCGCCTGAAGGATTTTTCGAATTCTCGGCTCGGCAGCTGCTGCAACTCGGGGAACGCGCCGGCCTTCTGCACCGCGTTCACCGCCGAGTTGTCGAAAGCGGCATTCCCGCTGGACTCGAGAATCTGGACACTAACCACCTCCCCCGTGGGAATCAACTGGATCGACAGCAGCGCCTCCATCCCGTTGCGCGCGCTCGGCGGCCTGCTCCAGTAATTGACCACCGTCGACTGGATCAGTGCCGCAAAGCTCGCGGCCAATTCGCCGGCTGTCGCCGTTTCAATCGCGGCGTTTTCCTCTGCGATCAAGGCATCAAGGCGGGCACGGTCGCGGGCGGCGCGCTCGGCGTCTGAGACTTTGGGTTCGGGCTTGGGTTCCGGCTTGGCCTCTACTTTGGGCTTGGCAGGTGCTGGTTTGGGCTTTGGCTTGGGCTTGGGGGCCGCTTTGGGTGCAGGTTTCGGCTTCGGTTTGGCAGCCGGCGGCTTGGGCTTGGGTTTCGGCTGCAGCTCGCTGACATCCACCAGGCGCGCATTGATCGCCTTCGGCACAGGAGTCACCTTCACCACCTTGTAGTCACTGCTGGACCAGTTCACCGTGAGCAGGTAAATCATCGCGGCGTGTAACAGGAGAGTGATGACAAGGGGCCGGAAAACGATGCGCGTCGCCGGCGGGTGAATGACAGCGTCTGCGCTCACTGGCCGTCCGGGTTTTCCGTCACGAGACCAACACTGGGGGCGCCCGCCTCTTGCAGCGCGACCATCACGGTAACGACCTCGCCATACGGCACGCGCGCGTCACCCCATACCAGCACGGGCTTGTCTTTGTCGCGGCGCAACACCTTCGACACGCGGTCCTTGATGGTGGGCAGCGACAGCACCTGCTCTTCCTGACCGAGGTTCAGAAAGAGCTGGCCGTTTTCGTCGACCGAAACAATGAGCGGCTCCGAGTCCTGGTTTTCCACCGGGTCGGCGCTCGCTTCCGGCAGCTCCACCTTCACGCCCTGCATCAGCATGGGCGCCGTGACCATGAAGATGATCAGCAGCACCAGCATCACGTCGATGTAGGGCACCACGTTGATCTCTGACATCGGCCGGCGTTTCTTGCGGCCCGTTTCTGCCATGATGTATCAGCCTCCCCGGTTCTCGCGCGCGCGCAGCGCGAACGCCTGGCGATACAGGATGCTTGAGAACTCGTCCATAAAGGTGTCGTAGCGCCCGGTCAGCAGGTCGACGCGGGAGGCAAAGCGGTTGTAGGCCAGCACGGCGGGAATCGCGGCAAAAAGGCCCATGGCGGTGGCCACCAACGCCTCGGAGATACCCGGCGCCACTGTTGCGAGAGTCGCCTGCGTTGCGTTAGCGAGACCGCGGAAGGAATGCATGATGCCCCACACCGTACCGAACAAGCCGATGTAAGGACTGGTGGAACCCACGGAGGCGAGGAACGGCAGGTGCCTTTCAAGGCGCTCTTCCTCGCGCATGCTGGCCACGCGCATGGTGCGGCGGCAGCCTTCGATGATCGCCTCGGAGTCCACCTCGGCCTGCTGCGCGAGGCGCGAGAACTCCTTAAAACCGGCGCGGAAGATGCTCTCCATGCCGATGATCGCGTCGCCGTCCGCCGCCTTCTCATTGCCCTCGCGGTACAGCTGCGAAAGATCAATGCCGGACCAGAAGCGGTCTTCAAAGTCGTACATCTCTTCCCGCGCGTTGCGGTAGTAGATGAAGCGATTGATGATCATGTACCAGGAGATGACAGACGCGAGCAGCAGGATCAGCATCACGGCCTGCACCGTGAGGCTCGCGTTGAGCACCAGCTCCATCAGGCTTAATTGTTCTTCCAATGGGTTCCCCTTCTCGTTGTCACTCGCTGACGACGACCCCCGCCAGGGCGTCGCGTATGTCTTTCGGTATGCGCCGCGGGCTCACCCCCGCCCGGTCGACGCAAGCAATGATGATATTGCCCTCTACGAGCACCTCGCCCGCACGGCGCACACTCTGTGCAAATACCATACTGGCACCGGAGAGACGCGTAAGGGCCGCCGTGGCCTCGAGCTCATCGTCGAGTCGCGCCGGCGCCCGGTATTTAAGCGCCACATCGTGCACCACGAACATCAGGTCGTAGTTAAAAATGTAGTCCTTGCCAAAGGACTGCGCCCGCATGAACTCGGTGCGGGCCCGCTCCATAAACTTCAGGTAGTTGACGTAGTAGACGATTCCCCCGGCGTCCGTGTCTTCGATGTAGACGCGCAGCGGCAGCGAAAATTCCATGCCGGGGCGCCTTCAGTCGCCTTCGCCGGGTTCTACAGACAGGTCCAGCGGCAGGCTGCCGCCCTCCTCCCGCGGACTCCTAGGCGCCGGCAGCCCGAAATGCAGGTAGGCATTGCGCGTGACCATGCGACCGCGCGGCGTGCGCACCATGTACCCCTGCTGGATCAGGTAGGGCTCCAGCACATCCTCGATCGTGCCGCGCTCCTCCGAGAGCGAGGCCGCCAGGCTGTCGACACCCACCGGGCCGCCATCAAACTTCTCAATCATCGCGAGCAGCAGGCGACGATCGAGGTGATCGAAGCCTTTCTGATCAACGTTCAGCATGTCGAGCGCGCGGTCGGCGATGTCGGCGTCGATGTGGCCATTGCCCTTCACTTCCGCGAAATCGCGCACGCGGCGCAGCAATCGGTTGGCGATACGCGGCGTGCCGCGGGAACGGCGAGCGATTTCCGCCGCGCCCTGGGTGTCCATGCCGATCTCCAGGATATGCGCTGAGCGCTCGACGATGCGCCCGAGATCGGCGACGTCATAAAACTCGAGGCGTTGAACGATGCCGAAGCGGTCGCGCAGCGGCGAGGTCAACAGCCCGGCCCGCGTGGTGGCACCCACCAGCGTAAACGGCGGCAGGTCCAGTTTGATGGAGCGCGCCGCGGGGCCCTCACCAATCATGATGTCGAGCTGGTAGTCCTCCATCGCCGGGTAGAGAATCTCCTCGACGAACGGGCTCAAACGGTGAATCTCGTCGATAAACAGTACGTCGCCGGGCTCGAGGTTCGTCATGAGCGCCGCAATATCGCCCGCCTTTTCGAGCACGGGCCCGGAGGTAGTCTTCAGCGACACGCCCATCTCGTTGGCGATAATGCTGGCGAGCGTTGTTTTGCCGAGGCCGGGCGGCCCGAAGATCAGGGTGTGGTCCAACGGTTCGCCCCGACCCTTGGCGGCCTGCAGGAAGATGTCCATTTGCTCGCGCACAGCGGGCTGACCCACATACTCCTCAAGGGACTTCGGGCGAATCGCCCTGTCCATGGCCTCCTCGCCGCGACCCTCAGGTTCCGGCGCTACCAGGCGGTCGGTCTCGATCATGCTTTCACCACCGATTTCAGGGCGCGGCGGATCAGGTCTTCGCTGTCCGTTACGCTGTCGTCATTAACCGCCGCCACCATCTTGGTCGCCTCTGCCGGCTTGTAGCCGAGCGCGATCAGGGCGCCCTCGGCATCCGCCACGATATCAGACGCCGCCGCCACGATACTGTCAACGATGTCCTCGCCAGCGAGCTCGGCGCCGGGCGCAAACCAATCCTTCAGCTTGTCGCGCATCTCCACCAGGAGGCGCTCGGCGGTCTTCTTGCCCACGCCGGGCAGCGCCACCAGCGAAGAAATATCGTCGCGCTGGACGCAGCGCGCGAAGCTGGAGGCGTCCATCCCCGAAAGTATCGTCAGCCCCAGCTTGGGACCCACGCCATTCACCTTGATCAGCTCGCGAAAGAGCGCGCGGTCATTCTCGTCGATAAAGCCGTAGAGAAGCTGGGCGTCGTCGCGCACCACGAAATGGGTCACGAGTGTGACCTCGGTGCCGAGTTCGGGCAGCCGAAACAACGTGGTCATGGGCACCTGCAGCTCGTAACCCACACCCCCGACCTCCACCAGGATATCCGGCGGCTGCTTGTGAACGAGAATTCCCCTGATGCGACCTATCATGCCTTTCCCGTCAGCGTATCCTGCGCCGGCGCACAGACTTGGCCCCGGCCATATTGATCATGCTCTGGCGCATATGTGCGTGACACAGCGCCGCCGCCAGCGCATCCGCGGCATCTTCGGCGGGCGCCGCGGGCAGCTTCAGCAGCACTTTCACCATGTGCTGCACCTGCTCCTTCTCCGCCGCGCCGGTGCCCACAACCGACTGCTTGATCTGCCGCGCAGAATACTCGGCAACAGGCAGATCTTTAGTCACGCACGCGACCACGGCAGCACCACGCGCCTGCCCGAGCTTCAGCGCCGAGCCGGCACTTTTTGCCATAAACACCTGCTCCACGGCCACTTCCTGCGGACAGTGCAGCTCTACGAGTTCGGTGACGCTGTCGTAAATTACCCTGAGACGCTCAGGCAGGTCCTCTGCCTCGCGCAGCTTGATCACACCGCTCGTGACGTATTCGGCCTTGCCGGAAACGTAATTGATGATGCCAAAGCCTGTTTTTACGGAACCGGGATCGATTCCCAGGATTAACGACATGCTGAAGTCTGCCCTGTGCCCCTGGGGCTTATTATGTACAAATTTACAGGTCGGGTCAGTAAATGGCTGTTTGTTCGCTGGCTCTTTGGGTATACAACGGGCTGGGAGCGGGATTCAGTTTCGCCTGACGTTCGCCCGGCCTTCGGCTCCCCTCACTACGGTTGAATTTAGGGGGCCCGCCTCGAGTCGCGTCCCTGCGACCGAGGCTTTCCGCGCCATCCATGGCGCTCCAACCCCCTAAATTCAACCTTCATTCGGCGGGCTCAAAGTCAGGCGAAACTGAATCCCGCTCCCAACCCTCTGCCGAAGCTATCGGCATCGTCGGTGCCTTGATGTCGAGTGGAGTCGCTGGCGGCGAGTGCCCTGGAGGAAGGCTTTGAGTCGGCCGAGTGGAGGGTGATTTTGGAGGGTTGGAGGGCCATGGAGGGCCGGGGCGGCCTTCCGCCGGAAAGCCTCGGTCGCAGGGACGCGACTCGAGGCGGGCCCTTCAAAATCACCCGCAGCGAGGGAAGCCGCAGGCCCGACGAACGCCTGAGTCCAGGGCACTCGCCGCCAGCGGCTCCTGCCAACGAGGACAGGCTCAATCAAAAATGAGAAAACAACTCAGAGCGACGCGAGAACGTCGTCAGGAATCTCAACGTTCGTATAAACGTTCTGCACGTCATCGAGATCCTCAAGGGCATCCACAAGCCCCATGAGCTTCTCGGCACCACTGGCATCCACGGGCACAGTGGTAGACGCAATCATCGTGACTTCACCACCTTCGGCAGTGAACCCGGCACCTTCTAGCGCTTCTTTTACCGCAGAAAACTCTTCCCACGGCGTGGTGACATCGACAGACCCGTCGTCATTCGCGACAAGATCTTCGGCGCCGGCTTCGAGGGCCGCGTCCATCAGGGCGTCTTCATCGACACCGGGAGCGAAAGCGAGCTGGCCCTTGCGCGTGAAGAGGTAAGCGACTGAGCCATCGGTGCCGAGGTTGCCATCGCGCTTGGTAAAGGCGTGGCGCACTTCCGCGACCGTGCGGTTGCGGTTATCGGTCATGACCTCCACGAGAACGGCGATGCCGCCGTTGGCATAGCCCTCGTAGGTCAGCTCCTCCATGTCGTCGGCTTCGTTGGTGCCGGCGCCACGCGCGATGGCGCGGTCGATGGTGTCGCGGGTCATGTTGGAGCCGAGTGCCTTGTCGACAGCGGCGCGCAGGCGAGGGTTATCTTCCGGGCTGGGGCCACCCTGCTTGGCGGCAACCGTGAGCTCGCGGATTAGCTTGGTGAAGACCTTGCCACGCTTGGCGTCCTGGGCCGCCTTGCGGTGCTTGATGTTGGCCCATTTACTGTGACCCGCCATGTCTTGCTTCCTTTATATGCCTACTCGGGTTTGTCGCCCGATTCCTGCTTCTGGCGCAGGCGTATGTTCAGTTCGCGCAGCTGCTCAGCACCAACGGCGCCCGGCGCATCGGTCATGACACAGTGTGCACTCTGCGTCTTGGGGAAGGCAATCACGTCGCGGATCGACTGGGAGCCGGTCATCAGCATCACGATGCGGTCGAGACCGAAGGCGAGTCCACCGTGGGGCGGCGCGCCGTATTGCAATGCATTGAGGAGGAAGCCGAACTTCTCCTGCGCTTCGTCATCGTCGATGCCGAGAATGCCAAAGACAGCTTCCTGCATCGCGCGCTCGTGGATACGGATGCTGCCACCGCCGAGTTCGGTGCCATTCAACACCATGTCGTAGGCACGCGACAGTGCCTCACCGGGGTTAGCGGCAAGCTCTTCAACGCTGCACGAGGGTGCCGTGAACGGGTGGTGCAGAGGAGTCCAGCCGCCGTTGCCGTCGTCTTCGAACATGGGGAAGTCCACAACCCACAACGGCGCCCAGCCCTCGCCGACCAGGCCGATGTCTTCGGCGACCTTGATGCGCAGCGCGCCCAGGGCTTCATTAACGATCTGCGTGCGGTCTGCGCCGAAGAAAATGATGTCGCCGTTGGCGGCGCCGAGGCGCTCCATCATCTGGCCGACGATTTCGTCGGGCATGAACTTCAGGATCGGCGACTGCAGGCCCTCGACCCCGGCGTCGATGTCGTTGACCTTGATCCAGGCCAGGCCCTTGGCGCCGAAGATACCGACGTAGTCCGTGTAGTTGTCGATCTCCTTACGGCTGATTTCGGCGCCGCCGGTGACCTTAAGTGCCGCTACACGGCCTGCCGGGTCGTCGGCCGGGCCGCGAAACACCTTGAATTCGACCTGCTGCATAAGGTCGTCGACACTTACCAGCTCTAGCGGGATGCGCAGGTCCGGCTTGTCAGAACCGTAGCGCTCCATTGCCTCGGCATAGGGCATATGGGGAAACTCGGGGAGATCCACGTCGAGTACCGCTTTGAACAGCTCGCGGATCATGCGCTCAGTGATCTCCATGATCTCCTCTTCGCCCAGGAACGTCGTCTCGATATCGATCTGGGTGAATTCAGGCTGGCGGTCGGCGCGCAGGTCCTCGTCGCGGAAGCACTTCGCGATCTGGTAGTAGCGGTCAAAGCCGGAAACCATCAATAGCTGCTTGAACAGCTGGGGCGACTGCGGCAGCGCAAAGAACTGCCCGGGATGCGTGCGGCTGGGCACGAGGTAGTCTCGCGCGCCCTCCGGGGTGGCTCGCGTCAGGATAGGCGTCTCGATGTCGAGAAAACCCTCGGCGTCCAGAAAGTTACGTACGGCGCTGGTGATTTTCGAGCGCGCAATCAGGCGCTCCTGCATCTCGTGGCGGCGAAGATCCATGTAGCGGTGCTGCAGGCGTACGTCCTCGCCGACATTGGTGTACTCATCGAGTTGGAAGGGCGGTGTGGCTGCGCTGTTGAGGATCTCGAGCTCCTTGCCCAGCACCTCGATCTCACCGGTCGCCATGGCGGGGTTGATCGTGCCCTCGGTACGCGCGCGCACGCGCCCGGTGACCTTCAACACGTATTCACTGCGAACGCGATCCGCGCGCTCGAAGTGTTCCTCGGTGTCCGGGTCAAAAACCACCTGGACGATGCCCTCGCGGTCGCGAAGATCGAGGAAAATGACCCCGCCGTGGTCGCGACGGCGGTCCACCCAGCCACACAGTGTGACGGTTTCATCAATGTGGGCGGTGTTGAGGACACCGCAATAATGGCTGCGCATGGGTCTGTGTTCCGTTTGGGTATGTTGCTCCGGCCTTTGGCCGGGAATCAGGCTGATTTCTTGCTGTCGGTCTTTTTGCTGTCAGACGACTTATTGTCGGACGACTTGCTGCTCTTTGAGTCATTGGCGCTGTCACCGCCAGAGCCGCCCTTATCACCGCTGTCACCACCGGCGAGGTTCTTCTTGTTACCTGTCTTGAAGTCAGTCTCGTACCAACCGCCGCCTTTCAGGCGGAAGGCCGCTGCGGAGATTTTCTTCTTCAGGGCCGCCTTGCCGCACTCCGGGCAGTCGACAAGGGGCTCATCGGCTATTTTTTGCAGTGCTTCAAGCTCGTGACCACAGGCCTGGCACTGGTACTCATAAATCGGCATGGACGGGTCCTACCAACGGTCAATATTCGTAGGTGACTATCACGAAGAATTCACCAAGAATCCGTAACTACGTGAATAGTCTGGAAAAATCGAGCGGCGAATTTTACCCCAAGGATAGGGGCAGGCCAAGCAGTGAGCTGGCTAATCGGGAGGGGCAGGGGCGCCTGACGCAGACGCGCCCTATAAACGAAGGGCTGGCCGGCCCGCCAGGCGGGCCGGGTGTTACACCTTACGAGGAGGCGTATTCCTTCAGCTTCTTCAGGGGGCGAACCTTAACAGCGATGCTGGCAGGCTTGGCCTTGAAGATGGTCTCTTCACCGGTGAAGGGGTTGATGCCCTTGCGCGCCTTGCGAGCGGGCTTCTTCACAGTGGTGATCTTCATCAGGCCAGGTACGGTGAACTCACCTGCTGAACGCTTCTTGATGCTGCGCTCGATCAGAGACTCGAGTTCTTCCATAACGGAACCCACCTGCTTCTTGGTGAGACCAGTGCTGTCAGCGATGCTCCCAAGAATCTGGCTCTTGGTCATTTTGTCGCGGATAGCCGGTGCTGCCTTCTTAGGTGCTGCCTTCTTCCGAGCCGGAGCTTTCCTGGCTGCCTTCTTCTTCGGAGCTTTCTTTCTCGTCGCCATGTTCGTTTCAACCTTCCCTAATAAGTTTGATATGTAATTAGCAGTGAGTTAAGCCGTCTGCCTTCACGTCGTTAAAGACTTCAGCGCGTTAATCACAGACGCATGTATAATGCATGAAAAGCTGCAATACAAGCGTTTTCTGCACCCCGACTTAAAAAAACCCTTATATTTAAGTGCGAGCGTTACATGCGGAAGAAAAGTAACAAAACGCTGCAAAGAAAGTGTAAAAAAAACTGTCACTCTTGCACGCGTTACAAGACAGTTTGTGTACGACAAAACCATTCGCACGTAAACTAGCGCCCTCTGCAAACAGCACCCTTTTGGATCACACACATGCGCACCACCAAGTTCCTCATCGCGACCCAGAAAGAGACGCCCGCCGATGCCGAAGTGATCAGTCACCAACTGATGCTGCGCGCGGGGCTCATTCGCAAACTTGCCGCGGGACTCTACACCTGGTTGCCGCTCGGTCTTCGCGTTCTACGCAAGGTAGAGAACGTGGTACGCGAGGAAATGGACGCTTCAGGCGCGCAGGAGGTGTCGATGCCTGTCGTGCAACCTGCTGAATTATGGGAAGAATCTGGTCGCTGGGAACAATACGGCCCAGAACTTCTACGCATTCACGACAGGCACCAGCGCGACTTCTGCCTCGGACCTACTCATGAGGAAGTGATCACCGCACTCGTGCGCGATGAAGTAAAAAGTTATAAGCAGCTGCCCGTTAATCTCTATCAGATACAGACAAAGGTGCGCGACGAGATACGTCCGCGCTTCGGCATCATGCGTTCACGCGAGTTCCTGATGAAGGACGCGTACTCCTTTCATGTCAACCAGGAGTCGCTGCAGGAGACCTACGATGTGATGTTCGAGACCTACAGCCGCATCTTTTCGCGGCTTGGACTCGAGTTCCGCCCGGTCATCGCCGACACGGGAAGCATCGGCGGCTCCGGGTCCCACGAGTTTCACGTACTGGCCTCGTCGGGAGAGGACGCCATCGCGTTTTCAGATGGCAGCGAATACGCCGCTAACGTGGAAATGGCCGAGGCACTGGCGCCCACGGGTGAGCGTCCCGCCCCGGGGGCAGCACTGGAAAAAGTCGCAACGCCGGACAGCAAGACCATCGAGGCGGTCGCCACGCAACTGAATGTTGCGACGACCGATACGGTCAAAACGCTCGTGGTCGACGGCGAGGAGGAAGGTACGCTCGTGGCCCTGGTACTCCGCGGTGACCACTCGCTGAACGCGATCAAGGCGGAAAAGCTCGAGGGTGTCGCTGCGCCCCTGCGTATGGCTTCCGAGGAGTCGGTGAAGGCAGCCTGCGGCGTTGGGTTTGGCTCATTGGGCCCCGTGGGCCTAACGTTGCCGATAATCGTCGACCGCGCGGCTGCCCACCTCGCGGACTTCGTGTGCGGCGCCAATGAAGATGGCTACCACTACACCGGCGTGAACTGGGGCCGCGATTGCGAGGCCGGCAACGTACAGGATATACGGGAAGTCGTGGAAGGTGACCTCAGCCCGGATGGGAAGGGCAGCCTGAAAATCATGCGCGGCATCGAGGTAGGGCACATCTTCCAGCTGGGGCAGAAATACTCCGAGGCGATGAACGCGCAGGTACTCGACGAAAACGGTAAGAACCTCACGGTGACCATGGGTTGCTACGGCATCGGCGTCAGTCGCGTGGTGGCGTCGGCGATCGAGCAGAACCACGACGAGCAGGGCATCATCTGGCCCGACGCCATGGCGCCCTTCCAGCTCGCCATTGTGCCGCTCAACATGCAGAAGTCCGAGGCCGTTGCCGAGTGCGCGGAGGAACTCTACCGCGCGTTTACGGAAAGCGGCGTAGAGGTGCTGCTCGATGATCGCAACGAGCGGCCAGGTGTAAAATTTGCTGACATGGAGCTTATCGGCATCCCGCACCGGCTTGTCATTGGCGACCGTGCACTGGCCGAGGGTAACGTTGAGTACAAGCACCGCAACGCGAGCGATTCCGAACTCATTGGCAGGAACGACGCCGTGAGCACCATACTGGAGCGCCTTAAGGGGTGAAGAGCCTGAGCGTTGCCTGTGTGCGTGTGTGGCTGGTGTTGTGCCTGTCTCTTGGCGCTGCGGCACCTGTCATCGCACAGACCGACGACCCTGCGGTGCGCGCCGAACTGCGTGATTTCCTTGAAAAAACTATAGTAGGCGCCGACAGCTTCAAAGATCGGTACGATGCCGAGGTCTGGCTGGTCGACATGTCGGGCAGGCTTGCGCGCTATGTAAAAGACGCAGAACAACGCCTCGAACTACTGCGCATGATTCACGCCGCGGCGACCGCCGCTGAGCTGCCCCCTGAACTGGTGCTCTCTGTGATCGAGGTCGAAAGCCATTTCGACAGGTTCGCGATATCACGCGTGGGCGCACAGGGAATGATGCAGGTAATGCCGTTCTGGAAAGACGAGATCGGCAGACCCGAAGACAATCTCACCCATACCGCCACCAACCTGGAGTATGGGTGCCGCATCCTGCAGTTCTATCTGCAGAAGGAAAACGGGAACCTGCACAGGGGGCTTGCGAGGTACAACGGCAGCCTCGGTTCACGCAAGTACAGCGACAAGGTGTACCGCGCCTGGAACAATCACTGGCGCACAGGCCCGCTGAACTGGGAAGACTAGCGGTAGGAGCCCGGCGACTGCCCCGTCCATTTCTTGAAAGAGCGGTGAAACGCACTGGGGTCTGAGAACCCCACATGCTCGGCGACCTCACTCACCGTCAGACCATCGCGCGACAGCATCGAAATCGCCACATCGCGACGGGCATTGTCTTTGATCCGCTGGTAGGACGTACCCTCCTTCTCCAGCCGCCGGCGCAGGGTACGCGCTGACATATTCAGAAGGCCGGTCAGCGCTTCGAAACTCGGCATCTCATCACGGAAATCGTCACCGAGAATCTCGCGAATACGGTGTGTAATGCTGCGCGTGCTCGCCTGGGGCTCGATCACCATGTAATAAGGGGCGAGTTTGAGGAACTCGTTCAGCTCTTCCTCACTGCGCACCAACTCGGCATCCAGGTGGCGCGCGCTGAACGTCACAGAGTTTACCGGCTGGTCATAGGCCACCGGGCAGGGGAAGAAGTGCCGCATCCCGGCCATAAACTCGGGCTGCGGGCCGGCGCAGTTGGCCAGCGTGACATCGATATGCTGGCCGATAAGCCAGCCGCAAAATCGCATCCATATCGCCAGGTTGCACAGCACGCTGTGTTGCAGGTCGGGCGGGTCGTCCTCACACAGGTAGGTGAGCGTTGCTTCCTTTTGCTGGACGTCTACCTGTAACTCGTTGACCACCTCGGCGCCATGTCGCACACGGCAGACCTCGTTAAACTCGATGCTGCGCTTGATGGCGGCCGCGAGTGTCGAGCTGTTGATCATGCTGATGGCGATCAGGCGGGTGGTGCCCACAGGGGTGCGCACATCCGGCATGACACCACCGGATTCGTCACCGAGTTCCCGAATGAGCTCGAGGCAGAGGCGCGAATACTGCTCGCGAGACACAAACACCGTCTGCACGTCCTGGCGCAGCGGGTCGAAGGGAAACTTCGCGCGTTCGAGAATCGCGGGGATATCCCTCTGGTAAGCGCGCGCCTGGTTAAGTAGTGCCCGGGTGAACTCTATCGGCACCGACTCGTTGTACAGGGCGCTATTGTGCGTGTCCTTTACCAAAACTCGAAAGACCTCCAAGCGGGGGCAAAGTATACGCCTTTTAGCCCGGTTCGCATGTACTGCGAGCGCTGGAACTGGCTCAGCTTATTGAATTTGCGACAGTTTTCTCACGCCGTAGCGCTCCAACCCCAGGCCGCGAAAGCGGTAAGGCGACACAGGATAGGTGTTTGACAACACCCCCTGTGCTTATCAGTATTAAAGAAAAAATGCTCAAAGCAGCGCGGTCAGGGGCAGCATGACAGATATCAACCAGTTGAGTACTTGGAATAAAGACATTTCCAAGGCCATTGCTGCGCTGGGAACCAGCGAGTTCTTCCCGGCGCTGGTAGCGGCGATCAATGCACAGGTTCGGGTCCAGTATCCGCAGGTCTGGCTCTACCACAAGGACCTGCCGCCCAGCATTCTTTACCACGAGATACCCGACCACGCGCTGTACGAGCAGATCGACAAGTACCTCGACGGCCCTTACCGCGAAGACCCCTTTTACCAGACATCCATGCACCAGCCGCGGGCGAAGATTTACCGGCTCTCACGGGTCACAATGGGCAAACTGCAGGATTCTGACTACTACCGCGACTACTATGCAGATACGGGCACGCAGGACGAGGTCATCTACCTGGCGAAAGTGCACGGCGGCAACGTGATCAACCTGAGCTTGATGCGCCTGGAAGATACCGAGCCCTTTAGCGAGGAAGACTACGAGACTCTTTATCTTCTCACCGAGCCCGTCTCGGAATTACTCAAGAGCCACTCTGAGCACGGCGAGTTCGCAGCCACTTACCTGATTCAACCCGGCATCGACCACCAGATCGACCTCGCTTTTCGCACCTTCGGCGAGTCCATGCTGTCACCGCGAGAAAAGGACGTGCTCGAACTCATGTTGCGTGGCTACGGCACCGATATCTCAGCCGAGCGGCTCGACATTGCGGTCGAAACGGTGCGCAGGCACCGCAAGAGCATCTACCGCAAGCTCGATGTGAGCTCCCAGACAGACCTCTTTTCGCTGTTTCTGAACAGCATGTCATGCTTGGGGGAGGCCGCCGGTGGCGACCCGCTGAGCATCTACATGGCACCCCGATAAGGCCGTTTTCGGGCCCGATTTCCGGGTCGCCCAAAATCGCTGCAGGCCGCATAAACACAGGGGTTTGCGCTGCCCCAACTAGGGCATTGAGCGGGCGCGACTAACAACCGATAGTGCGCCCTTACCCGTTGACTTACGGTGGATGCATGTCGCTTGAAGCCGATTGGTTTCTGCGGGCTCACCCCGAGATAACCACGATTGAAGCGCTGCTGCCCGACTGCAACGGGGTGATGCGGGGCAAGTGGGTGCCCCGTCATAAGCTCGGCAAGATCTACGACGGCGAACTGAAACTTCCAAAGACGGCGCTCAGCCTCGACATCTGGGGTCGCGACGTGGAAGAACTCGTGTTCGCCACCGGCGATGCAGACGGCATCTGCCGCCCGGTCGAAGGCTCTCTCCTTCCCACACCCTGGGCACCCGGAGGCCAGCACGGCCAGGTGATGCTCTCCATGTTCGACGGCGATGGCACCCCTTACATGGGAGACCCTCGCCACGTTCTGAAACAGATACTTGTGCGATTTCAGGAAGCGGGTCTAAAGCCGGTCGTGGCCGCCGAACTGGAATTCAGCCTTGTAACGTGGGATGACGCAGTGCCCGCCCACACCTGCCCCACCCCCGCAGGCGGCTCCCCCGTCGGTGGCAACACCTACGGTCTCGATGTGTTGAACCACCACCAGGACATGATCGAGGACCTGCGTATCGCCTGCGAGATCCAGGATCTGCCCTTCGATGGCGTGGTGAAGGAATCTGCGCCTTCGCAGTACGAGATCAACATGCAGCACGTGGACAACCCGGTGCTGGCGGCAAAACAGATCGTGATGATGAAGCGCCTGATCAAGGGCGTTGCAATGAAACACGACCTGATCGCGAGCTTTATGCCCAAGCC
The DNA here is from genome assembly GCA_965227435.1 of Halioglobus sp. GTDB lineage: Bacteria > Pseudomonadota > Gammaproteobacteria > Pseudomonadales > Halieaceae > Marimicrobium. Next base: position 127,609 of record CBDDGB010000001.1, read on the forward strand.
GTTCGAAGCGGAATCTGGTAACGGCATGCACGTACACGTCAGTGTGCTCAACGAGGCGGGCGAGAACATTTTCGACGATGGCAGCGACAAGGGCTCGCCACTCCTGCACAACGCGATCGGCGGTTGCCTGCTCAACATGGCCGACAGCATCGCGATACTGGCTTCCAGCTATAACGGCTACCGCCGCTTCCAGCCGGGCTGTCACGCCCCCACCTTCCCCAGTTGGGGATACGAGAACCGCACCGTTGCGGTCCGCGTGCCCGCAGGAAGCCACGCCGCACGTCGCCTGGAACACCGCGTGGCGGGCGCCGATGCCAATCCTTACCTGATCTTCGCTGTCGTCTTGTCAGCCATGCTCGATGGCATTGAACAAAACATCTCGCCTGGAGAACCGATCACGGGGGACGGCTACGCGCAGGAGGTCAACACGCTGCCGGTGTACATGCCCGACGCGGTAAAACTGTTCAGCGAATCAGACTTTATTCGCAATAGCCTCGGTGAAGAGCTGCAGCGCATCTACACGCTCACCAAGGAACAGGAACTCGCGGAGTTTCGACGGCGCATTACGCAGTTGGAACACCAGTCTTATCTCGAGAAGTTGTAGCAGGAAGTTCTCTTCGGTTCGGTGTAGTTCTGGCGACACTCTCGTCGCCCCCGCGAAAGCTGGGGCCCAGTGTCATTGAATTGTTAGAGCCACTGTCGAGTTCTTTAGCCCCTCCGGCCCCGACCCGCGATAGTTCTTCGCTCCGCTGTCCGCGCCGCTCCGCGGTGCCCTCAGTCGGTCGGGAGCCCTGCGGTCTCCCTCCACTCCATCGGCGCGTCCCTGACGGCTGCGCGAAGATCTATCGCGGCTCGGGGCCTTCTATCGTGCTTAGGTACTAGCTTTGGTTCTGCGCGCAAGGGTCATTGGGTTCCATTGCCCCAAGCTTAGTAAGACGCCTCGTCCATCTATCCATCTCCCCTCACTGACACAAGGCCCGCGAGCGGCCGCTGTTGTCGCCGCATAAAACGCGCCGAGGGAGTGGCGCGAGACCGAAGGGCTCGCAACCGACAGAGGGCAGCCCGGAGGGCTGCGAGTTTCAGGCGGCAACAGCGGGCACTCGCGGGCCGTCCAGTGGAACAGATAAGCCCACCAGATGTTGGGTAGCGATGTAAAAAAGACAGGTAGGGCGCCGTGGTGGCGGGGAAGTTCGGGCGAGGCTGCTTTTCTCGCCTCGACCGGGCTTTCACGCCACCGCGGTGACCGGGTAGCCAGCACGTTACTCGCGCAGCGCCCGGCAAGACTCACAGCCTTCAAAAACGCAATGCGAAAAACCGAAAACGCAAAACCAAAATGCTCACAAAGGCCCTTCCCGACCAGTCTCAAGCCCAGCAACAGAAGTGCTAGACAAAGGCCCAGGCTCGAACTCACGATGCTCGCGCTCCAAGCGCCGCACGAGCATGAACGCACCGACCATCGCCAACGAGCCAAAGAGGATCGAACCAACCACCTCGCCGGCCATCACCCCCTTGGGCCCAAACCACTGCGCGCCAAAGTAAACGGCGGGCACGATACCCAGCACCGCGCGCCCGAAGTTGAACATCGTCGCGTAGTGCGGATGCTTCAGGTTATTGAAGCTGGCATTCGAGATGAAGAGCCCACCGTTAAACGCAAACGTGCCCGTCATGAAGAAAATGTAGAAGTAGATAAGGTCGGCTGCGAGACCCGTCGCCGAGAATGCAACCACGATGTAGTCGGCGAGCAGGAAGAGCAGAATCCATACCGTGATGATGTACACAAGGTTAAACAGCAGCGCGTTGACGAGCGTTGAGCGCACGCGGTCGTAACGCCCCGCCCCCGCGTTCTGCCCGATGATCGGGCCAACGGCACCGGACAGGGCAAAAATGGCGCAGAACGCGACCGGCGTGATGCGCCCCATGATCGCCGCGCCAGCGACCGCGCTGTCACCAAACTGGGACATCGTGCGCAGCACGAAACCGTTTCCAATGGGCGTGGCCATGTTGGTAAGTACGGCGGGTGTCGCAATGGTGAGCAGGGGCCGAATGTCTTCAAGAAACTCCACTATGGTGATGCGGCAGGGCAGTTTATGTACGCCGGCGAGCGCCCACCAGGCAACGCCCAACACGGTAAAGCGTGCGGCCACCGACGCCCACGCAGCCCCTTCGAGACCCCAGCCAAGTGTAAAGATGAAAATCGGGTCGAGCACCGCGTTCACCAGCGAGCCGATAATCGTGGCCCACATAGAACGCCGCGCATCGCCGATGGCACGCACCGCCGCGGCCATGCTCATGCCGAGCACCAGCACGGGCATGTTGGGCAGCACAATGCGCGAATAGCTGAGCGCGTACTCATAGGTGACGCCGCTGGCGCCCAGCAATTGCAGCAGCCAGGGCAGGTTAAACCACGCCACCGCGCTGATCAGCACCGAGGCCAGCGCGTTGAACCACAGCCCACTGGTGCAGTAACGCCGCGCAAGATCGCGTCGCTCGGCGCCCTCGGAACGGGCGACCATCGCCCCCAACGCAATCTGCAGCCCGATACTGACCGCGACCAGGAAAAAGACGAGCGTACCGGCGTAGCCGACCGCGGCTGCCAGCTCCTGCTCTCCCAGGAGCGTGAGGAAGTACATGTCGATCATGTCGACGCCGAACAGGGTCAAGAGACCCATGGCGCTCGCCGACGTCATGTTAATGACGTGGCGCAGGGTGGAACCGCGTGTAAAGACAGCCTGGCTCAAGCGATGTTGCTCCCGGGGGTTCGGGGAGCCCGGCGGCGGATGCGGCTTGCGCCGGTATTAATTGACATGCGTTACAGGTATTCAGCCCATTTTAAGGGAGTGGCATGATACTGTAGTATGCGCGTCCTTTGTGACCAAAGGCACACAAAAACCCTTTCAAAATAAAGGGCTTGGCGATGGTCACGCAGGACTTTTCGCCAAAATATAGCTACCATTATCGATACTTTGCCATTAGTTGAGACATTCAGGCCCTCATGACAAACCCAGACACGAAACCCCCATTAACGTGGACGAACGTGGTGATTTTCCTAGGCTTTCCCATCGCCGCACTGATCCTTGTGCCCTGGTGGGGAGTCACTCACGGCTACGATGCCTTCCAATGGCTCTGGGCACTGGCCTTCCTGTACCTCAACGGCATGTCTATCACCGGTGGCTACCACCGACTCTGGGCGCATAAGTCCTACGAGGCACACCCGGCACTGAAGTGGTTCTACGCGTTCTGGGGCGCCGGCGCCCTGCAGAACAGCATCCTGATCTGGGCTTCAGACCATCGCCGCCACCACCGCCACGTCGACGACAACGACAAAGACCCCTATTCCGCCGGTCGCGGCCTGTGGTTCAGCCACATCGGCTGGATGCTGCGCGAGTACGACACCAACGAACAGGACTTCAGCAACTCGCCCGACCTGCAGAAAGACAAAATCGTGATGTGGCAGGACAAGCACTACGTTGCCCTCACCACCTTCATGAACCTCGGCCTGCCGATCCTGCTCGGCATCTGGCACGGCGACATCATCGGCACCGTGCTGCTGGTCGGCCTGTTGCGCCTTGTGGTCAACCACCACGTGACGTTCTTCATCAACTCACTGGCCCATTACTGGGGCCGTCGCCCGTATACCGAGTCGAACAGCGCGCGCGACAACGACATCCTTGCGTTCCTGACCTACGGCGAGGGTTACCACAACTACCACCACATCTTCCAAACAGACTACCGCAACGGCATCCGCTGGTTTCACTGGGACCCGACGAAGTGGATGATCGCGGCGTGTTCGAAAGTGGGTCTTACGAAGAACCTGAACCGCATTCCCGACTTCAAGATCCAGCGCGCCATGCTGGATACCGCCTTCGAGCGGGCCAGGACGAAGATGGATGAAAACCGCGCGAGCGAATCGCTGCGCGAGATGGTCGAGCGCGAGTACCAGCTCTTCGCCGAGTCCATCAACCAGTGGACGGCCCTGCAGGCTGAGCGCTACGAGCGCAAGAAAGTCCAGTTGGGCGATGCGCTGGAAGAGCGCAAGGTGCACTTCCAGCAGACGCTGGAGAACGCGGCCCTCATGAATCGCGTTAAGGCGCTGGAATACACGCTGAAGATGCAGCGCAAGCGCCTGCGCAAGCTTGTCGAGCAGATACCGATGCAGCCGCAGCCGGCCTGACCCAGGCTTCACCCTTCCCCTGCCCCCGCACTCGCGGGGGCAACCATAAACTGATCTAACTCCTGCGGCCCTGTCGTATAAGTGTTCATGTGCTACCTTCAGCGTAGCGAAGCCACAATTTGGGAGTACCTCATGGCCGACACCATCTACGATTTCAGCTGCGCCACACCCGGCGGTGAAGACAAGTCACTCGCGGACTACAAGGGCAAGGTGGTACTCGTGGTTAACACGGCATCCAAGTGCGGGTTCACGCCGCAGTTTGCAGGTCTCGAAGAGCTCTACCAGAAGTACAAGGACCAGGGTCTCGAAATTCTGGGCTTTCCATGCAACCAGTTTGGCAACCAGGACCCTGGCAGCAACGATGAGATCACGGAGTTCTGCCAGCTCAACTATGGCGTGAGCTTCCCTATGTTCGGCAAGATCGAAGTGAACGGCTCAGGCACCGATCCGCTGTACGACCACCTCAAGTCAGAGGCGCCCGGTGCGCTCGGCACCAAGCGCATCAAGTGGAATTTCACAAAATTCCTCGTGGACCCTTCAGGGAAAGTGTTGAAGCGGTATGCGCCGGTGGATAAGCCTTCGGCGATCGCCAAGGATATTGAGAAACTGCTGGCTTAACAGTACCGCGGAAAGCGCCTGGCAGTAAGATTGAAAAAGGCGGTGCCTGGCGATCGGGCGCCGCACCATCGTGAAAGTATTTTCGCGCGCTAGGCGCGAAAATACTTCCCCAATACCACGTCACCCTTGGAAGGGTCTCTACTCTTCCGGTCAGTGTTCGCGTGTCGCGCGGAATTCCAAATCCGGCCAGCGCTCTTCCATCAGGTTGAGGTTCACTCGCGTTGGCGCAAGGTAGGTCAGGTGGCCGCCGCCATCCACTGACAGGTGCTCGGCGGCTTTCTTGCGGAAGTCTTCCAGCTTGCGCGGGTCGTCGCAGGTGATCCAGCGCGCGGTGTACACGTTCACCGGCTCGTAGATCGCATCCACCTTGTACTCGTCCTTCAAGCGGTAGGCCACCACGTCGAACTGTAGCTGCCCCACCGCGCCGACGATCAACTCAGTCGTGGTGATGGGTGCGAATACCTGGGTAGAACCTTCTTCCGACAACTGCTGCAGGCCGCGCTGTAGCTGTTTCGACTTCATGGGATCAGTGAGGCGGATGCGGCGGAACAGCTCGGGCGCGAAGTGCGGGATGCCGGTGAACTGCAGTTCCTCTCCTTCGGTGAACGTGTCGCCGATCTGGATCGTGCCGTGGTTGTGCAGGCCGATGATGTCGCCCGACACGGCCTCCTCCACCAGCACACGCTCACCCGCCTTGAAAGTCACCGCGTCGGCGATTTTAACGTCCTTGCCGAGCCGCACGTGGCGCATCTTCATGCCTTTCTGGTAGCTGCCGGAGCAAACTCGCATGAACGCGATACGGTCACGGTGGCGCGGGTCCATATTTGCCTGGATCTTGAAGACGAAACCGGAAAACTTGCCGTCAAGCGCCTCCACGGCGCGATCAGTAGTGTCGCGCCCCTGGGGTTTGGGCGCCCACTGAACAAAATCGTCGAGCATCTCGCGCACACCGAAATTGCCAAGGGCGGTCCCAAAGAACACGGGGCTCAGCTTGCCGGCGAGGAAGGCCTCGAGGTCAAACTCGTGGCTGGCGCCGCGCACGAGCTCGATCTCCTCGCAGAAGTCGTCGTACTCCTCGCCCAGCAGTGCCTTGGCGGCGTCGGATTCAAGCCCCTCTATGCGCTCATCATCGGGCAGCACCGAGCCCTGCCCCGGCGTATAGCAGTGAATGGTGTCGGTGTAGAGGTTGTAGACGCCCTTGAACTCCTTGCCCATACCGATAGGCCAGTTGATCGGCGCGCCTTCGATCTCGAGCACCGACTCGATCTCATCGAGCAGCTCAATGGGGTCGCGGATGTCGCGGTCCATCTTGTTCACGAAACTGAAGATCGGCGTGTCGCGCAGGCGGCACACATTCATCAGCTTGATGGTGCGGTCCTCCACACCCTTCGCGCCGTCGATCACCATCAACGCAGAGTCCACGGCTGTGAGCGTGCGGTAGGTGTCCTCGGAGAAGTCTTCGTGACCGGGCGTGTCGAGCAGGTTCACGGTGCGGTCGCGGTAGGGGAACTGCATGACCGAGGAGGTGACGGAGATGCCCCGCTCCTGCTCCATGCTCATCCAGTCAGAGGTCGCCTTGGGGCCGCTCTTACCCTTGACCATACCGGCCACCTGGATCGCGTTGCCGAGCAGCAACAGCTTCTCGGTCATCGTCGTCTTACCCGCGTCCGGGTGGGAAATAATGGCGAAGGTCCGGCGGCTTTCGATCTGCGCGGACAGGTTGCGGTCGGACACGGCCGGCGGGCTCCTGAAGTTTTGTGATGTAGCCCGGCGGTCGCCGCGGCGGGGCGGGATTATACCCCAGAGCGATGCATTGTCAGGTATGGGATTCCCCGGTGCGGCCGCGCTGGCGATACCCCGGCCGACTGCTACACTCAGGCGTGTATCGACCCCGCATCGAATAACTCCAAGGAGATCGAACGATGGATCGACTATCCCGCAAACTGATTCTCACCCTCTTCCTTTTGCTGCTCCCCGGCCTCGCCTCCGCCATGGTGATCAAGGGAAATGTCATCTCGGGTCTCCCGCCAGACACTGTCATCGAAGTTGATTTTGGCCTGGGAGCACCCTCAACCGCTGAGACGGACGAAAATGGCGAGGTCAAAATCAGCGAAGAGGCGGACGACGATGACCCGAACGGCCTGTACATCCCCACCGGCAATGATGGGACCTTTACCGTTCGCGAAGTAGGCTCTGGGAGCGCGCTAGGTCTGCTGACCGTGGCGGGTCCCAAAGTGAGCGGAAGCTCCATGGCCGCCGCGAACGAGCGCCCGACCTCGGATTATCGCGCCTTCGTAAACTTCCGTACCGGTTATTACGAACACGGTGACCTGGACTCCAGCGTGGCCAACGGCGGCAACCTTGCCAGAAGGGACGGCTTTGGTGTCAAAACGGACGCCGACGAAAACGGCTACTTCGGCGGCATCGGGCTCGGGATCATCCTCGGTGACGGTAACCCCTGGCACAGCGAAGGCTCCATTCAGTGGCACTTCGGCGCGGGCTACACGCTTTACGAAGACCGAAAGGGCAACTTCATCGCCTCTGGCCCCGGTATCACTCTGAACTCCAGTGGTAAGCAGGAGCTTGACGAGTTCTACGCGAGGATCACCATGCGCTACCACGTGGCAGACTCCCTTGGGATCAACATCGGACTGGGCTATAGCTGGTACGAGTTCAAGGATTCGGGCTCACTGGTACGGATAGAAGACGGAGCCCAGCTCAACAGTTTCAGCAACAGCGAAGATGACGACGCGCCCAGCTTCCATTTCTCACTGTCGTACCACATCAATGACAACATGGGGCTGTCATTCGGCTACCGGACAGACCTTGATGAAACGGGAGCGAACAATGACAGCGAACTCGAAGAACTCTTTTTCGAGTACCAGCACCTCTTCTAGCGATCGCACTCGAAGCGCTTACTACGTGGCAACAGGCAGGTGAAGTGGTAGCAGGCAACGAGGAATTGAGCCGCGGTGTTCCGCGGCGGCCTACCATACTGATGGCAGGCGCAGCGGTCGTGCTACTCCTGTCATCACAGGCTTTCGCAGCCAACACAACGTTTTCAAACGGGCGCGAAGTAGCGTGCAAGTCCGGGAGTGGCAAGGTCATCGCCGCACTGCCGGATGTCTGCTTCACGCCACCGAAAGATCCTGCGACACCGCCCGGCGTCCCGGTTCCCTACCCGGAGTCCGGAATGTCCAGCGATACTGAAAAAGGATCAAAGAACGTTAAGGTCGACGACTCAGAGGTAAAGACCAAGGACAAACAGTACAAGTCAGGTGAGAAAGGCGGGAAGCCTGGTTCCGCGCCAGGCGCGGAAAATAACACCGGCCTCGTGAACAAGGGCAAAGCTGCCTACAGCTTCTACGAGATGGACGTGAAGTTTGAGGGCAAGGACTGCGCCAGGCTGCTGGAGCTGCCCCCGTCTCCTTTCGGCTGGCAAGCTATCCCTGATCCTATCCCACTTCAGCAAACCGCAGACGGTAAAACCCAAGTGGAGTGTGCGGGAAAACTCCACGACACCACGGTGCTTCCCGCACCTGCACCCAGCGTAACCTATGTCGATCCTCCACCATTCCCAACCACCTTTGTCGTGCCCTATCGCTCAGGCCGTATTCCTACTCCCGAAGAAGTCGCGGCATACCGTGCAGATCCGCAGGCCGCTGACGCGCAGGACGAAAAAGACATTGAGGCTGCATCGATAATTCAAGCGCAGGAGCAAGCGAAGCAATACCAGCTCACCGCCGGCTTTCGTGCTGCCGTCGATGCCAAGATTGATGCTTATAACGCGGTCAATCCGGAATATGACAACCTCCCGATCACTGGCATAAAACAGAGCACCGGCCTCGATGGATTGTATAAGGGACAGATTTTTGTTCGCTACGGCAACAATATTACCGATATCTGGGAACAGGAATTTAGTCTCCAGGGCGACCCCATCGGCAGGCCAAAGCGAACCCCGGAGGGCAATGTTCTGCAAGCACGACAAGCCTACAGTACCGACCCTGTACGTGACCGGTTCGTAGACCGTACTGACCTTACCGCAGGCCACTACACAGCCAAGGTCGTCTTCCCCGATGGTGGTGGCTACTACCTCTTCAACGAGAAAGGCGAGGCATACTGGGGCGAGATCTACGATGTGGAAACCGGCAACCGCACGAGGGGCGTGTTCGCAGAAAACAAGTTCCCTGCGCTATCAGACCGCGGCGCGCCCCTCGTCCAAACCGACTATGTGCAACTAGCAAAAACCGAGTGCCCCGTACCCTGCCAGGCAGTAACGGATGTTTACAATGCTATTGCCAGCGAGATGAACCTGATCATTCGAGAGATGAACCAGCTCGCCGAGGATCACACGGCAGCCAATGCGGCGGCGCAAGCACAGGAGGCCAATTACGAAGCGTATCTGCGAGCAGAAGCGGCCGCCAATCCATTAACAGGGCCGGACCCCGGCGACCCTGCCCCAATTTCTGTCAATGCGGACAGAGAGCGCTATGAAAGCCTGCGTGACATGTTGCTGGAATTTGAACCCAAACTGGCCACCGCAAAACGCAACCTCGAGGCATGCCAGTGCCCGGGCACAGTGCCTAGCCCGCTATTGGCCGCAGACGGGCAGCCCTATCAGCTTCCAACTGAACGCTGGCCCATAAAGGAGGATGCCTTCGGCACGCCTGCCGATGATGCCTACTCAGAAGAAACAAACCACGCCAGTGGCGAATCAATCTACCATTCGTGGCACGTAGCGGAAGACGCATCGACCAATTTCGATGTTGTCGTACGCATCGATGAGTTCGAGACGCTCAGGCCTCCACCGGATACCAGCGCCTCTTACCCAATTGGATCTGCAAGCATGGGTCTCGTTCCCCTCGAGCCAACTCTAAAGTTCGACTCCGACCAGTCCAAGGTGTATGAAAAGGCCTCTCCCAGGTACATACAGTCGCTGCCCGATCAGGACGCTCAGCGCTGGGCAATTGAACGCGTGCTGGGCACGGCGCGGTCTACCGACCAAGCGGGAAAAGACCGGGCGCAATCAACACTCGTCGCCGTCATCGACACCGGCGTAGACATGCAGCACCCCTCCCTGCTGGGCCGTATCTGGACCAACCCCAACGAGATACCGGGCAACGGCATCGACGATGACGGCAACGGCCTGGTGGACGACCTCAACGGTTGGAATTTTGTGACCGACAGCGACGACGTGCGCGACACGAATGGCCACGGCACATTGGTCGCGGGGCTCGTTGCAGCGAGCGGTGCAGGCGGTGATATCGAAGGCATCAATCCGAATGCGCAGATCATGGCTCTCAAGGTCGCGAACTACGCGGGCAAGGGCAACAGCATCGATATCGGCTCGGCCGTCACCTACGCTGTCAACAACGGTGCGCGCGTAATCAACATCAGCCTCGGCGGCGACCAATTTTCGGAAGCGGAAGGCAGCGCAGTGGACTACGCACTGGAAAAGGGTGCGCTGGTCGTGGTCGCCTCAGGCAACCAGGGCTCAGACGCCGCTGCGTTCTGGCCTGCAGCGCTCCCAGGCGTGATCACGGTCGCTGCAACGACACGGGAGGATGCGCGAGCGAACTATTCTAACTGGGGCACGGTGGTCGACATCGCAGCGCCGGGCTCCGAGGTGGTCTCCCTGCGTGCGCGCTACACGGACCCGATGATGTTCGGCGAGGGTGAAGGCGAGTACGAACCCTTCAGCAACGTGGTGGGTGAAAACGGCAGGCAGTATCTCGCCACAGGCACCTCCTTTGCCGCGCCACTAGTCAGCGGCGCGGCTTCACTTCTCTGGGCGGACAACCCGAACCTGGCAAACGCGGACGTTCAACGCATGCTGCTCCACTCGGCCAGGGACCTGGAAACGCCGGGCCCGGACATTCTGACAGGCTACGGTCTCCTGGATGTGAGCGCCGCGCTGCAGGCTGAGCCCGAGTTCTTCATCGATGCGCGCATTGCCAACGTGCAGGTCGTACAACGTGACGGCAAGCCCAGTCTCCAGTTGCTCGGTACGGCAGATGCCGACAAGTTCAAAGGCGCCTCGGTGAAGTACGGCGCTGGCGAGGCGCCCGCTTCATGGCGCGAGGCAGGTAAGATCAAGGCCGCCGTGCGCGATGGCGTCCTGGCCGAGATCGGCGCAGATAAGCTCTCAGCAGAGGCGCGCTGGACCGTGCAGCTGGTGGTCGAGCACAAGAACGGCGACACCCGGCTCGCGCAGTTCGACCTTAAACTCCGCTAGTGCAGCGTCCCGTCAGGCGGGACCGCGCCGCCCGATGAACGGCACCAGCACGGGTGTGCTGTCGCGGTACGCAATATACTCGGGGTTCTCGCCCCAGCGCTTGTCCGACTTTCTCTCCAGTAGCGGAACACCGCTGACACGCGTCAGCAACAGGAAGACGAAGACGGGCGACACCATCGTCACCCACTGCCAACCGGACAATACCGGCATTGCCAGAAGTGCAACGCCGAACCACAGGATGATTTCGCCAAGGTAGTTGGGGTGGCGTGAATAGCGCCACAGTCCCGTTGTGATAAAACCCTCACTGCCGTGCTCGTCACGAAAACGGCGTTTCTGCCCATCAGCGATAGCCTCTATGGCGAAGCCCAAAAACCAGATAGCCACCGCGACCACATCGAGTCCGGAGATTTCTACGGACTGGCTGCTCGTTATAGCGGCGAGTGCAGCACCGGCGGTTACCGCAACCCACAACCCTTGCAAGGTCCAGGTGCGCAGAAACAATACGGCAGATGGTTTAATGTTATCGAAACGCGAGTCGCTGCCATCGGCGAGGATGCGACGGAACAGGAAACTGCCCAGCCGCCCTGCCCAGATCAGTACGAAGCCTGCCAACAACAGGCTGCGTGTATCGTCCTGCGCACCCGCCAGTACCAGCGCGAGCAGGGTTACGCTGATATACGTCAGGCTGCCGGTCAGGTCGTAGTAGCGCTCGGTCTGTTTGAGATAGGCCGGTATGAAGGCAAGCCACTGTATAAGAAAAATCAGGAAGACCGCGATAAACATCACCGGCACATTGCCGGCCAGTGCACCACCCTGTGCGCCGCTAAAGGCCAGGCCGGCGCCCAACAATGTAATCAGGATGGTAGCAATCATGCGTAGCCTCCCGGCAGTTGGAACGGCCCCAGCAACGCTTCCTGCAATACTTGCGCGAAGCGTATCGGCGTCCTGTCCTCGTAGTACGGCCCAATAATCTGCAGCCCCACAGGCAGGCCGTCCGGTGTGAGCCCGGCAGGCACGACGGTGGCGGGGAGGTAGGAGACAAGCGCGAGCGAGTTCCACGGACCCATCACCGGCCAGTAGCGCGCGGGTTCTCCGTCAAAGTCGACCGTGCGCTGCACGATCGGCGTGGTGTCGTGGGTGTGCGCAGCAATACGCGAAACGGGGCACAGCAATACATCAACATCTTCAAAGTATGCGTGCCACTGGCTGCGCAGGATCTGGCGCTCGCGGTTGATGGACTGCCAGTCTCGATAGCGCATGGTGACCGATTCGGCCCAGGTACGCCTGGCACCAGCCCCGGGAGACGCATCGGCTGCCTCTGCCAGCGCCTGTTCATAAGCGTCCTGTGGGCAGGTATAGGCGAGCGTAGTCGCTTCAAATTCGTTGCGCAGCGCGGTGACGCGCTTGATCGATATGTCAGGCACCGCAGCGACTATGTTGGCGCCCGCCGCCGCGAGACTGTCTACAAGCTGCTGCAAGACACCGCCTACCGCGCTGTCGGGCTCATAGCCGGGCTCGTCGATCCAGACACCCACGCGAAAATCTTTGAGCGATGCACCCCGCGCATCGGGCATGCGCATGCTGACGGCCCCGCGCTGCGCGCGCGGCGGGCCAGCCACGAGGTCCATCACCAGCTCGAGATCGTCTGCGCTGCGCGCGAGCGGGCCATTGACCACAAGATCAACATCTGCGGCGTAGCCCGGATGGCTGGACTCCCAGGGCTTGGGGCCAAACATCGAGACAAGACCAAAGGACGACTTATGCCCGTAGATGCCGCAGAAATGCGCGGGCAGGCGAATCGAACCACCGATGTCATTGCCGATCTCAAGGCCAGTTAGCCCGGCTGCCACTGCGGCCGCGGCGCCGCCCGAGGAACCGCCCGGTGTGCGCTCGGGATTCCAGGGATTATTGGTCTGCCCGAAGAGTTCGTTGTAGGTCTGCGTGTCCATGCCGTGGGCGGGCATGTTGGTTTTGCCAAACAGCACGGCGCCGGCATCGAGCAGCGACTGCGCAACGTCGGCGTTGCTTGCGGCGAGATAGTCGCGGTACTGCTCGACACCGTAGGTCGTCGGAAGGCCCACCGTCTCGATGTTGTCCTTGAGGGTAATGGGCAGCCCGTGCAGCGGGCCCCAGCTTTCGCCTCGCGCGAGGGCGGCATCGGCTGCTGCCGCCCGCTCGGCTGCCGCATCAAAGTCAGTGTTAACAATCGCGTTGATGCCTGGACCCAGGGTATCGACGCGCTGCCGGTAGTAGTCGAGCAGCTCTTCTGAGCCGAGCTCGCGCTCACGCAGTCGACGGGTCAGCTCCGTCGCGGAAAGGGCGGCGAGTTCAGTCACAGGGGTTCTCCTGCTTGCGGGCGGTAAGACGCCAGAACATAGCACGGTATCGGGGAGCCAGCCACGTGGGCAAAAAGCGTGCGCTACAAGGGTGTTTGCGGTTATTCTCGCGGCAGCCGACTAGATAATAAAAAGGCGCGAACCTGAAAAAGCTGCTCATCATTCTTGTGGTGCTTGCCGTCCTCATCGGCGTAGCAATCTACTTCTTCTTCTCGGGCGATGGCCCCGAGGACCCGTTCGTCGGGGACTATGAAATGCACTGCCTGTCATGCCACGGCGCAGAGCTGGAGGGGGTGCCAGGCCAGGGGCCTGCGCTACTGAACGTAGATCTCAAACACGGCACAACGGTGGCCGAACTCAGTAAGAACATCGCCCGCGGTTTTCCCGAGGACGGCATGCCCGCTTACCTTGACCAGCTCACACCGCAGGAGATTCGCGGCCTGGCTATCTATATCGCCGAGCGCCGTGTAGACCGCATCTTCACCGACTTCCGCGTCGATGCGCCAATCGACATACCAGACGGCATCGTCATCAGCGACCTGCACAATTTCCGGGTGGAGGTCGTCACCGATGAACTCAAACCGCTACCCTTTTCAATCGCCCCGCTGCCGGACGGGCGCATTATCGTGACCGAGAAGCGCTACGGCGTGCGTATTGTCGACCCGGAAGGCAACATCTCCGGCACGCTAGAGGGCACCCCCGAAGCCTTCGATGACTCAATCGAGGCAGTGCTCGTTTGGGGTCATGGCTGGCTGCTGGATATCGCGCTACACCCCAACTATGCCGAGAACGGCTGGATCTACCTGCACCACACCGTGCGCTGCGATAGCTGCTGGTTTCCCGCCAAGAGCTTCAATCGCGTGGTGCGCGGACGCATCGAGGGCGATCGCTGGGTAGACGAGGAGGAAATCTGGTGGCCCGGCGAGGAATATTTCTCAATCGTGCCCGATGTGGCAGCAGGGGGTCGACTGGCATTCGACGACGAAGGTTACCTCTACATCAGCGTCGGCATTAAAGGTAAGAGCAACTTCGATGGGGTGCAGGACCTCAGCAAGCCCTGGGGCAAGATTCATCGCATCCACGACGATGGTCGCATACCCGAGGACAACCCGTTCCTCGACACCGAGGGCGCCTACCCGAGCACCTGGACCTACGGCCACCGCAGCCCACAGGGACTGGAGTTTGAGCCGGTCACCGGCACAGTCTGGTCGACAGAAATGGGGCCGCGTGGCGGCGATGAGTTGAACCTGTTGAAGCCCGGCCGCAACTACGGCTGGCCACTGTACTCTCTCGGGCTCAACTACGATGGCGAACCGGTGAACTACGGCGAGTGGCTGGATATCACGTTCGACCTGAACGACATTGAGCAGCCGGTCGTCGACTTTACCCCTGCCCCAGCCGTATCGAGCTTTATCTTTTACCAGGGCGATAAGTTTCCGCGCTGGCGGCGCAACGCATTAATCACGTCGCTGAAAGGTTCAGAGCTGTACCGGGTAGAACTCGACGGAAATCACGAGCTCGTGCGCTCGGAGGTGCTGCTGAGCCGGCTAGCGCGCATCCGCGATATCGAGACCGGCCCCGATGGGAACGTCTACCTGCTGCTGGAACACAAGTCAGGCGGGCAAATCCTGCGCCTGGTACCCGCAGGGGACTAGCACTTAGAGTGTGCGGTAGTCCGGATGACCGGACGCCGCAATATCCAGCACATTGAGGTTGAGGCCAGTCTGGGCGAGCGCATCCAACCCGTTGGGGAAGTGATGCACCCAGTCGGCAACGTAGCGTCGTTTCGAGATGCGCCACTGCCCATCGCGCTTTTCCAATTCGTCGAGATAGCGTCCTCCAAACAGCGTGTCGTTCAGCTGGCCATCTTCCGAACGCACTGTCCCCACGGCAAAGCCATAGCACTCGCCGCGCGCGCTGTTGCCGCTCACCTGCACCAGTATGTTGGTCGACACGTGCCAGCGCCTGACCGAGTCCTGCTCAACCGCCATCACCGTGGGCACCCAGTCGGCACCTGAGCCCTGGAAAAAACCGTAGTCGATATCGGCATCGGGCCAGAAACACTCTGCCTGACCTTCCCCGTCTAGCCAGTCCAGTGTGCGGCCGTAGCGCAGGATCACCTCTTCGCAGGCCCGCTTATCCAGTAATTCTTGTAACTCGGCTTCCATGGTGCCTCCTTTTTCTTCGCGATTAACTAACCACCAAAGCCCGTGACAAGCTGCCCGCCGCGCATTCCCGCCGCGCGCTCTTCCATCACGTCGAGCCAGTCGGGGTGGGTAACGATCCAGAAATCATTGTCGCGAATCGCCGCGACGATGCGATCGGCGACCGCCGCAGGCGCAATGCCTTCATCGACAATTGCTCCAGCCTGCTCCTTGAACGCGCGTTCTGTCGCCGTGTCCTGCCCCGCCGACATCCCAGCGGCCTCACGGTTGCGGTCGCTCTCGCAAATGCGCGTTGCCACTGCGCCCGGGCACAATACAGAGGCACTGACAGGGCTCTCGGCGGCTTCCAGTTCAACCCGCAGGGTCTCGGTCAGCGCCACCACGCCAAACTTCGCGACATTGTAGGGCCCGATGTTAGGCGTGGACTGCAGACCCGCGCTGGAGGCGGTGTTGATAAAGTGGCCCTCACCGGCCGCTTTCACCAGCGGCAGGAAAACGGATACGCCGTGGATGACGCTCCACAGGTCAACGCCAAGCACCCACTCCCAGTCTTCCTGCGTGAGCTCATCGAGCGTGCCGGCGCGCACGACACCCGCATTGTTGTGGACGACGTTCACCTTGCCGTAGGCGCTCTGCGCCGCCTCGGCCAGCGCCTCGATCTGCTCGCGGCGCGACACATCGGTCTTCACACCCATGGCCTCGTGCCCGGCGTCGCGCAGGCTGGTCACCGCGGCGTCGAGAGCGTCCTGCTGAATATCCGCGAGCACGACCTTCATGCCCTGCTCCGCAAACGCGGTGGCTGTGGCGAGGCCAATGCCGCTGGCAGCGCCGGTTACCACCGCAACGCGCCCATCAAAGTCTTTCATTATTATTCTCCTTTAGGTGGGCCTTACCGGCCCTGGAAGTTGCCGACGCGCCGCTCGGTCACGGCGCTCACGCCCTCCTTGAAGTCTTCGGTGCCCGAGAGCCAGGCTTGCTCGCGGTCCTCGTGATCGCTGTGCGCCTTCACCGCCTCGGCGAGGCCCTGGCGCAGCGTCTTGCGGGTAGAGACCATCGCCAGCGGCGCGTTCTCCGCCATTTCAGTGGCCAGCGCAAGCGCCTCATCCTGCACAGCCTCCTGCGCCACCAGCACATCGGCGAGACCCCACTCCACGGCCTGCTCGCCGCCGATGCGGCGCCCGGTCAGGAAGATAAGGTTGGCGCGCTGTGCGCCTACCAGTCGTGGCAGCGTGTGGGTCAGCCCGAACCCGGGATGAATGCCGAGCTTGGTAAAGTTGGCGGTGAAGCGTGCCTCCGGGCACGTCACGCGAAAGTCGGGCACCAGTGCCAGGCCTAAGCCCCCACCCGCGGCGGTGCCGTGAATAGCACCCACAATCGGCTTGGCGCAGGCAAACAGCCGGACCGCTGCGGTGTAGAGCGGATTGGCTGCATCGGGGTCGTCCTTGTCGAGCACCGAGGGCCCGGAGTTGAAATTGGCGCCTGCACAGAACGCTTTGCCCTCGGCGGCAAGTACCGAAGCGCGCAGATTATCGTCTGCATCAATCGCCTCGAAGGCGGTCGCCAGGTCTTCAATGAGCGCAACATCGAAAAAGTTGTGCGGCGGTCGGCAAATCTTGACCACGGCCACGCGGCCTTCTGTTGTTATCGCCACATCGCCTATCTGGTTCTGCATAGTGTCGTCCTGTTATTTAGCGGCTAACTCAACTCCGATCCGGGCGGCCTCAATCACGCAGCGAACGGCGCGCGATCACCATGCGATGCACCTCGGAAGGGCCCTCATAGATGCGCATGGTCCGCACCTGCTGCGCCATCAGCGCGAGCGGCAACTCCTTCGTCATGCCCATCGCGCCACAGGCCTGCATGGCCTGGTCGAGCACGTCTGTCGCCATTTCAGTGCCGTACACCTTCACCATGGAGGCCTCGGTGCGCACGTCCTCGCCGCGATCCACTTTCCAGGCCGCGTGCTGCAGCATGAGTCGACAGGCGTGGATGCGGGTCTCCGCATCGGCGATCCACCACTGCAGTGCCTGGCGTTCGGTGAGCGGTGAGCCGTGCGTCTCGCGCTGTCGCATATAGTCTTTCATGATGTCGAGCGCGCGCCTGGCCTTGCCGACACACCAGGCGCCCATCTGCAGGCGCCTGACTGTCAGCCTGAGCTGCATGGGTGCGAAGCCCTTGCCGGGTTCTCCCAGCATTTGAGCCGCCGGCAACCGACAATCATCGATGGCGATCTCAAACGTGCGATGCGCGCCGATCATCGGGATCTCCCGTTCGACGGTGTAGCCCGGCGTGCCCTTGTCGACGATGAATGCCGAAATGCCTGCATTCCCCTTACCGGGCTCAGTGACCGCCATGAGGATCGTGAAGTCTGCCTCGTCGGCACGGCTCACCCAGATCTTGCGGCCGTTGATCACCCAGTCGTCGCCGTCGCGCACCGCGCGGGTAATCATCGCGGCGGGGTCTGCACCGGCGCCGGGCTCGGAAATCGCCATGGCAACAATGGCGTCGCCGCGCGCATAAGGGTCCAGGTAACGCTGCTTCTGGTCCTCGTTCGTGGCCTCGAGCAGCATGTGCAGGTTGGGGGAATCCGGCGGCAGGTAAAACGACACCGCGCTGTATCCCATGGCCTCGTTGACCCCCACCATCGCGATAGCGGGCAGGCTCGAGCCGCCGTACTCTTCCGGGCTCTCCAGCCCCCAAAGCCCCATATCACGGCAGGCTTTGAGCACACCCTCGAGTTCCTCCCCTGCGAGGCCGGTGGGCTCGCCGCGCGCCTCCCTGGCAAGGTAAGCTGGCTCCAGGGGGATCAATTGGTCTTCGACAAAGCGCTCGACAAGCTGTTGCAACTGCCGAAACTCTTCGGGCAACTCGAAATCCACGCGGTTCTCCTCAAAACTTGACGCAGGCAAGCGCGTCCGGGGGGCAGGTGTGATTAAATGCAGCGATAATCTAGCGCATTTAGGCAGGGGGAATCCAACTGGCGATTCCTCACGTAACCCATTCAATCCATTACAGAATGTTGACAGAACGCCGATTTCCTACGATTTTAGTACATTGTAAGACGACGTTTCAGATAAGAAGTAAAAATGGCAGATCTGCCGGAGATTCCGGACTACGACATCCAGGCTCCCCTCGGCCAGGGCGGAATGGCAAGTGTATTCAGGGCAGAACACCTGCGCCTGAAGCGCCTCGTTGCGCTCAAAATCATGCACGGCGACCTCGCTGCGCGGGACGAGCAGTTCAGCGCCCGGTTCCTGCGCGAGGCGCGCATCGCTGCCGACCTGACTCACCCGAACATCGTGCAAGTCTACGACGTCAACAAGCACGACGAGATGCACTATATCGCCATGGAGTTCGTAAACGGCGGACTCCTCGAAGAGCGCATCAAGAGCTACATGGATTTCGACGAGCTCATACAGATTATGAGCGACGTCGCCAAGGGTCTCGATTTCGCGCACAAGAAAGGCTACATCCACCGCGACATCAAGCCGGCTAACATCCTCTTTCGCGAGAGCGGCGAAGCGGTGATATCTGACTTCGGTATCGCGAAAGCCCTGGATGCCGATACACAGATGACCGAACTCGGCAGTGTTGTCGGCACGCCCTCCTACATGAGCCCGGAGCAGGCCTCTGGCGGCACCGTTGGCTCGCGCTGCGACCTCTACAGCCTGGCAGTGATGGCCTATCGCATTCTCACAGGCCGAACGCCCTACAGCGGCGAGACGTCGCTAAGCATCGCGGTACAGCACATCACCGAACCGATCCCCGAGATGCCGGACACACTGAAAGAAGTGCAGCCGTTTCTCGACAAGGGCATGGCCAAAAACCCGGACGACCGCTACGCAACGGGCGCGGAGCTCGTCGCGGGTCTGAAAGAATGCCTTGATCGCGTGCCGAAGGACGATATCAGCGACGCCAAGACTGAGGTCCTCACCATGCTCGCCGAGTCGGCGGAGATGGAAAAGGCGATGGCGGAGGCCAGTGCTGCAGCTAAAAAAGCAGGCACATCGTCCAAATCGCCCGCGAAACCCGGCTCCGCAAAACCAGCCGACGTCGAAACCACGGGCAGCAATACCACCATCAGTATCAGTGTCCCGGGCACATCGCCGCGCACCATTGCCCTGGGCGCGGCCGCGTTAGCCGTTGTCATCGCACTCGCCTTTCTCCTGTGGCCCAAGGGCATCAGCCAGGCCGACCAGGCTCGCGTTGAGCTGCTACTGAGCTCCGCCAAGGGCGATATCAATGCCGGGCGCCTCTACCAGCCCGAGGGCAACAACGCGGTCGAGAAGTACCAACAGGCAAGGGAGATTTCGGAGGATTACGAACCGACGCAGCGCGCGATCGCTGAGCTCTCTGAACTACTTCTGCAGTACTCGGAGCGCGCCATACAGAACGGCGACTGGGGCCCGGCGGAAACCCTCGCCGAGCAGGCGTTGTCGATCATGCCCGACAACGAGCGTGGCCAGCAGCAGCTCGCCAAGATCGCAGAGGCCCGGCGCCAGGAACAGCGCGCAATGGAAGCGCTGATGGCCACCGCTCGCGAGACCGCCAAGCAGGGCGACTGGGAGAAGGCCGCCGAACAATACGGTGAGCTGCCCCCGGAAGTATTGCAGTCAGAGACTGTGCAGGAGGAACTTGGCAACTACGTACAGGGCTTTGTACTGGCTATCGAGACCGCTACCGAGAACGAACAGTTCGAAGATGCGGACATCATGCTCGGCAATGCAATGCCGATGGCGGCAATGATGGATGACACCGAGTGGAAAACCCGGTTACAAGAGGCGGAGAAGGCGAACGGCGAAGCGAAGGCAGAGATCGAGCGCGCGGCTCGCGTGGTAACCCTTCTCGAAGAAGCGGACGCCTCCAACGACTCCTATGAGGCGCTGAATCTCTATCGCGAGGCAGCATCGCTTGCCCCGAGTAACACCGACGCCAAAGCGGGCGTACAGAGAAACGCCAGTGCGGTGATCAGCCGGGCGGACTCTGCAATCACCAAGGGCGACGTCAGCGCCGCAAAACGCTACATCTCCGCCCTGGACCAGGCCAGTCGCACGGGTAACCTGAAGGGTGACCAGTCGGGTCGTCTCTCAACGTTGCGCCGCAACCTGAATGCAGCGCAGAGTTCGAGCGCGGCGGTCGATGGCCTTGTAAATCGCTTCGACCGTTACATGGCGGGTGGTAAGGTCTCCAGCGCGATGAAAATTTTCCGCCGCATCCTGGAAACCAATCCTTACGACCGTCGCGTGCCACAGCTGCGCAACCGGCTCGCATCGGCCTACGTCGACCTCGCCAATCGTGAAATTGCGTCGGGCGACTGGAACGGCGCCTACTCCTACGCCACGACCGGGCTGGAGGCCAGCCCGAACAGCAGCCAGCTGAAGTCGATCCAGAAAGAAGCCGAGAGCAAGCGGAAGCCAGGCTTCTTCGATAGCTTCCTGAACCGTTAAACACCACTGCGCGGAACCAGCAGCTTGTGTCTAATGGTCGAGCTGCTAAGCCTGTGATCATCAAGGCGCCGCCAGTAAAGAGACTTCAAAACCCACGTAAACAGAAAGTCTCTCAGCGGTGGGTACTTGAGCTAGCCGCCGTCCAGAGCTTTTAACATACGCTTGAGCGCGAAGTGACGGTAACTGGTCTCCAGCAATCCCTGGATTTCATCCCAGTCCGCATACGACTGAACGACGAGTGATATCCAGCCATTGTGACCAATATAGGAAGGCACGCGATAGCGCGGGTCCTCAGTCAGCATACCTTGGGCCTCGAGTCCAACCCAGAACTGCAGCGACAACACCCCGGCATGACTGTGGCAAATCACGAAGGTTTTTTTGCCCGCCTTCCACACAGGGCTGCCGAACTGTGTTGTCTCACTGGTTTCCGGGAAGGCAGCGCATCGCGACCGCAACTCGTCTAGTATCTCGAGTGCGCGCGGGGCGAGCATCGGGTCGATATCTTCAGGCGCCATCTCAACATCCGGCGCTGCGACCTCGGGCGGTATGGGGCAACTGTCAGCAAGCTCAGTCGGCACAACCTGGCACCAGACCGTGTGCACATGACGCGCAATACTGCTCCAGGCCAGTCCCTTATTCAGCTCAATACCCAGCCATCCCTTGGGCCCAACGTAGGGCGGTACAAAGTAGTACTCCGGCTCGGTTTCAACATGGAGCTGCTGGGCCCCGGCGGGGGCAGCGACGTTTAGCGCCACGCGACCATCGCCGTGATGATTCACCGTAAACGTGGCGAACGTCTTGCCCCTGCCACGAAAATTGGGCTGGCCGTGAGACTTGACCTCCTCCGCCTCGGGAAGGCCCAGGCACAGTTCGCGTACTACCTCGGGAATTGTTCTTGTCATGGGCGAAGTGTAGTACAGCCCGCGTGGCGCGCGACTCTGCTGGATATTCCTCCACCCACCAAAATGGCCGGGCGATGGCTGTTTTGACAGCTCGCCTATGTCCTCCCATACTTTTTCCAGGTAAATGACAGGCGGGCCACTATCAACGCCGGGCCCGCCGGGCGGTAACCAGACATGAATCCTGCTTCAACGGTGCGCAACACACTACTCGTGCTGTTGGGCCTTGCACTACTGCAGGCTTGCACCCATCCGCTACAGATCAGTGGCGAGGGCGATCTCAGCGCAACCGGCAACGGTGCGGACTGCGCATTCGAAGACGCGCCCTGCAATCACCTCGTGGTGAGCGCGTACAACACCACCTACACCGCGACACCCCGGGCAGGCTTCGGGTTTCTCTACTGGAGCAACTGCCAGCTGGCGGTGGGCAACACCTGTACGTTCTCGGTGGGCACCGACCATGTGCAACAGTACTGGGGCCAGACGGTACCCCCGCTGATCGCACACTTCAGTCCGGAAGTACCGCTTGGCGCGTTGTCAGGCGACTTCACAACAAGCCTCGATTGCGAAGGCCACGCAGCGACACCCAACCCGGAGCACACGCTGTTGTTTCGCGAAAGTACGACCGTGGCCGGGGAACAACAGAAACAATGTGTGGGTAACGTGATCTTCACCGACAGCGAAACAAACGCGAATTACCTGGTGTGGCTCGACCTATTGCACATCGTCAACGGGCAACCGGTTTCAGACAGCGTGCAGGGCGCATTTCCCATACGTGAGATCTACGCGAACTTCGGCGAACCGTTTGTTGTGGGACGCACATACAATCTCACCGGCTACAGCCCCCTCACTGGCCCCCTGTCGATCCGCATCACCTGGCAGGACCTGAACGCAACCTTCGACGGCCTGACACAGTGTCGCGTTCTGGAAATCCAAACACCGATTGGCACGCAAACACGGCGCAAGACTTATTGTCCACGGCCAGACAGTGCCTACGAGATCGTGGAGAACGTGCCGATTCTCACCCTTTAGTTCGACGCCCTGCACGGGCACACAAAGAGACGCCACTATGGAACTGTACGATGTCATGCGTACCACGTTTGCCTGTCGCGAGTTTACCGGCGAGCCTGTGCCCCACGAGGTACTGCACCGCATTCTCGAGAACGCGCGCTTCGCACCCAGCGGCGGTAATCGCCAGGGCTGGCGCATCATTAACGTCACAGACAACGCGCTCAAGGAAAAACTGGCCGACCTCGCCCTCCCCTGTGCGACGCGTTACCTGCTCGAAGTTCAGATTGGCGAGAGTCCGCTGAATACCATCAATCCCAGCGGTGTATCCGATGCGGATGTCGCCGCTGCTGAACCACCCAACGCGCTCGTTGCGCATATCCGCCAAGCACCAACGCTACTGGTTGTGACTGTCGATCTTGCACTGGTTGCAAGTATGGACCAGCACCTTGAGAGAGTCGGCGTAATAAGCGGCGCCTCGATATACCCGCTGGTGTGGAACATATTGCTGGCGGCGCGCAACGAGGGCTACGGCGGTGTGATGACCACCTGGGCCGCGCACGAGGAACCTGAGGTTCAGGCGCTTCTGGGGATTCCCGAGCAATGGGCAGTCGCTGCGATTGTTCCGCTGGGAAAACCAAAGAAGCAGCTGACGCGACTGCGGCGCAAGGCGGTCGAAGAGATACTGGTGGAGAACAACTGGGCCGCTGACTGACCCACCTATTCCCGGACGCCACCCCGCTGGATAACACAGGAACATCCCAGCGCGGCGCAGTTTCAAGTAGACTGCCCACTCCGCTCGGGAGCACATCGAATGAGCCTAGAATCTATCCTTGCCGCCAGTCGCGTCCTGCCGGTCATTACCGCAATCGACGTCGACTCGACGGTAGAACTGGCCGCCGCCCTCGCCGCTGGCGGCATGCGTTGCCTGGAAATCACGCTGCGCAGCGAGACCGGGCTTGAGAGCCTGCGCGCAGTGAAAGAGGCCCAGCCCGACCTCTGGGTTGCTGCGGGCACCGTTACCCGCGGCGAACAGGTTGCCGCTGCGGTTGATGCGGGCGCCGACCTTTGCCTCAGCCCAGGCATCAGCGAAGAATTGCTGCTTGCCACCGCAGCGGCGGGTGTGCCGTTTGTGCCCGGCATCGCGACAGCTTCCGAGATCATGCTTGGCGCCAGCCACGGCATCGAGATTTTCAAGTACTTTCCAGCACATCTCGGCGGCACAGCGGCGCTGAAGGCGTTCGCGGGCCCCTTCCCCGATGTCTTGTTCTGCCCAACGGGCGGCCTGAACCCGGACAACTTCCGCGACTACCTCGCCCTGCCCAACGTTATCTGCTGCGGCGGGTCATGGATGGTGAGCAAGGAACTCGTCACCGGGCAGCGCTGGGGTGATATCGAGGCACTGGCGCGCGAGGCCATGGCCTAGCGCAACCTGCTTCGCCGCGCACGTACCACAGCACTGGCATCAACCCTCGGCCGGCATCCCCGACTGGAACAGCGAAAGGTCGCGGACGATTCGATCCGCAAGGAAGTCATAGATTGCGCGGATACGGGCGCTGTAGCGCAAATCTTCGTGAGTCACGAGCCAGAGGTCCAGCGTGTGCGGCGTGAAGTCGGGAAGCAGCCGCACGAGGTCGCCCTGCATCGTCGCCCAACGGTGCGAGATCAGGCCGATGCCAAAGCCGCAACGGACGGCGGACAATTGCGCCGCGGGGCTGTTTGTCAGGTAAACGTAGTCACCCGGCAGCGGGTTCGCTGAGGGGAAGGCGATGGGCGAACGCAGGTTGGTGCCCGCCGCATCGAGACCCACCATCTTGTGGTTTGCCAGGTCTTCAATGCAGGTCACGGGCGGGCTGTCGGCGAGGTACTCGGCACTGGCATAGAGACCGAAGCCCACCGTCAGCAACTTCTTGGCAATGACATTTTCCTGGGCGGGCTGACCGAGGCGGATGGCAATATCCGCCTCGCGATGGACGAGGTCGACGGCGCGATTGTCGATCTGCACGGTAACAACGATCTCCGGGTATTCCTCGTGGAAGTCCTTGAGCACGGGCGTCAGCCAGTCGGTGCCGGTACCCTCGGTCGCCGATACAACCACCTCACCGCGCAATGCGGTGGACTGGGCCTCCAGGCTGCGCTCGATGGCGAACATCTCGCGCTCCATGCGCCGCGCGCTCTCGAGAATCGCCTCGCCCGCATCGGTCAGCTGCATACGCCGCCCGGCCCGCACGAACAGGGGGGTGCCAAAGCGCTGCTCCATGGCCGCCAGGCGCCGACCGACGGTCGGCTGCGTGAGTTCGAGGTGCTCGGCGGCCCCCACAAGGCTGCCCGCCTGCCGGATCGCGAGGAACAGGCGGATGTCTGCCCAGTCTCTTAACGGATCTTTAATGTTCATAAACGCATACTAAATAGTATTCAGAGTCGTAGCTATGCGTAATTTTAGGTCTTAATGTGAGTCCTGTACATGGCGTACAGGAGGACAACACCATGCAACGCACGAAAATACTGGTTACTACACTCGGCATCGTAATGGCCTTCGGCCTGCTCTGGGCAAGTCGTTCCCAGGCAGATGCCATCGACCACTACCAGCCCGCGGTCCTGTTGAAGGCCGAGCGCGCGCTGGACAACGGGGACGCCACGGAGGCACTGGCGCTACTGGAGGGCCGCGTGGAGACGCTGCGACACGGGTCCATGCGGGCCGCCGGCGACGACCTGATCTGCCGCGCGCACTACGAGCGCGGAGACTACGCTGCCGCCGAAGCCGCCTGCGACCGCGCGGTCGCCTCGGGTGGCAGCACCTCCACGTGGAGCTACCTGAACAACCGCGGTGTAATGCGGCTCCTGCAGGGCAAGCTCGAAGCTGCCTTTGAGGACTTCACCGAGGCCGCGGGACTGAACCCCCGGGCGCGCTCGGTGAAACGCAACCTGCAGGTGGCGGAACGCGAACTTAAGGGCAGCTAAGCGCCCCACTCACCCGGCCGGGACCTCTCGGCCGGGCAATCCCCTCGGGTACCGTCGCCCGTTCAGCAGTGCCCCCAGCCACGTATCGCGCACGAACCGGTCATACGTCACCAGGCACAACACGGTGGTACCGGCGCACACAATCAGGAACTTCACCTCAGCCGGCAGCTGCCAGTGGAACAGGGGCAGCGCGAACAAAATCAACGCACTCTGGTGCAGGATGTAGACCCAGTACGCGGAGTCGCTCAGGTACCGACTGACCGGGTTGAAGTCACTGCAGTACCGACTGAACAAGCCTGTGAAGCCAACGACATAGAACGCCACCGAGATACCGTTGCTGAGCGCCAGCAGAGGGTGTAGCAATGCGTAGGTAGGCCCGCCATAGTCGCCCTGGTTGAAGAACGCGTAGAGCGCAACGCCGAGCGCAGCCGTGGCGATGCCGAGATACGTCCAGCACCGTCGCTCCAGCGTCGCGAGTTCGTCCCGCCGGTACCAGAATGCCCATCCGGCGATGAAACAGAGAAAAAAGAAGCTGACGGCAATCAGGTAGGGCTCGAAGCGAATGTTACCGCTGACGCGGCCAAAGTAGTGCGGCAACGCAAGCGCGCCGCCCACCAGACCCAATAGCACAATAATCGGTACCCCCGACGCGCTGACCTGTAGTCCGAGCGCGCGCAAACGCCCTGCGAGCACCCGGGGGCACAGGTGCCAGACACCAATCAGCAGCACCATCGCGGCGAGATGAAACATGAGGTAGTACAGAAACCACAGGTGGTGCGTATTGTCATACAGCAGCCGCGGATACGGCACGTAAGAGACGTCAAAGCCTACGCTGCCAGTGGCCATCAACTGTGACGCCATAATCCACTGCAGGCCGAGCAGTAGTGACAGCGGCGGCAGGATCAGCACGAAGGGCAACACAATGCGCCGCCAGCGATTGCGCAGCATGTCGCCGAGACCATAGCGCTCATAGAGCATGGCTGTGAAGAAGCCGGAAATGAAAAAGAACACCGGCATGCGGAACGTGTTGATGAAGATGAGCAGGCCGTCCATGACCGGGGAGGAAACGGGGTCGCGGTAATAGTCGAAGCCCACCGTCATGGTCATGTACATCTGGCCGCCGTGCAGCGCAATGCCGAGCAGCATCATCGAGCCGCGCAGGAAGTCGAGTCCGTGTAAACGCTGTGCCGGCTGCATGCCATCCCTCGCCGATATCCGGGTCAGGTTAACACGCCCACGGGGTCGCTACTCCCGCTTCGTCCTTCTGGCTATACTGTGCGACACCGCCACTCATCCCGACCGCAGCACCATGCCACTGATCGCTCCCCACCTCACCAACTACCGGCTGCGCCGCGCAGAGAAGCTCGTGAGCCAGGGCCGCCGGGCGCGTGCGATTGACTACCTGATCAGGCGCAACGAGGGCCGCAATCGCGCCTCACTCGAGCGGGCTCTGGTCGACCTGCTGCTGGATGGTGAGACCGACACGGGCCATCACACCATCACTCGGGCGGAGCCCGCAGGCTCGCTCAACGTCAAGCCGGGGGAAATTCCCGAAATCACGGCGGCCGAGTTTTCTGCGGGCGTGCTGCGCGAGGCCATTGATAAGGCGGGCCACCTGATCGTGCGCGGACTCTTCGCCGAGCAGGACGTTGCCCGACTGCGCCATTGCATCCACCAGGCACTCGATACCCGGTTCGAGGCCTCATCAAAGGAACAACAACCTGCTGCCGACGACCCCTGGTACTACCCTTCGCCAAAGTACAAGGGAGAGCACGAAAGCTACAGCCAGATGGTGCTCAAGAAGAAATTCGAGCGCACCGGCTCGATGGTCGTGATTGATTCACCACGCGGCACCAGCACGACACTCGAGTTTTTTCGCAAGTACAACCTCAAGTCACTCGTCGAGGACTACTTTGGTGAGCCCGGCTTGATCGCCGCCCGCAAGTGGGTGTTTCGCCTGGTGGAGGCGAAGGAAGTCAAACGTCACTGGATCGGCGGCGGCTGGCACCAGGACGGACAGTTCATGGGCGAACACGTTATTGCACTGAACCTGTGGGCACCCCTGTCGGCCTGCGGTGACGGTACCGACGCGCCGGGTATCGCGATACTCCCGCGCCGTCTCGATCGCGTGTTGGAATACGGAACACACGGCGCGACCCTCGATTGGACTGTGGGCCCGGAGTTGGTCACGCAACTGGCCGAAGAGACACCAGTCGTTACGCCCCACTTCGAGGCCGGCGATGCGCTGTTTTTCGACCAGTTCAGCCTGCACCGTTCAGGCCATGTACCCGGTAAGCGCAGCAACCGCTACGCCCTTGAGTCCTGGTTTTACGGGCGTTCGAATACCGGCGGTAACGACGTGTTGCCTCTCATATAAGTAACGAACCAATCGCGGAGACACATCGATGGATGAAGTAGCCCCCGAGAATGCGCCCGGACCCTGCGCCGGATTCAAGGTACTCGAGTTTGGCACCATGGTGTCTGCACCCCTGGCGAGCCAAAGCCTCGGCGATCTAGGTGCCGATGTCATCAAGGTCGAAACCCTGATCGGCGACACCTCACGCTGGACGGGCAAACCCGAGCGCGCAGGCATCAACGGTTTCTTCTCGCAGTTCAACCGCAACAAGCGCGCAATTTCCGTCGACATGAAAACACCGGAGGGCATCGAGGTTGTGCGCCGGCTTGCCCGCGAGGCTGACGTCATCGTCTGCAACTACCGCCCCGGAGTCGCCGAACGTCTCGGCTTTGGCTACGAGACGCTGAAGGAAGACAATCCCGGCCTTGTGTATGTTGCCGTCACTGGCTTTGGCGGCAATGGCCCATACGCGGAACGGCCCGCCTACGACTTCGTGATCCAGGGCATGTCAGGCACGATGATGCTGCAAGGCCGCGATGGACCCCCGCAGATGATCCAGAGCGTCATCGCCGACAAGTGCGCGGCGGTAACGGCGGCGAGCGCGGCCCTTGGCGCACTGCTCGCGCGCGAGCGCAACGGTGGCAAGGGCCAGTATGTTGAGGTACCCATGATCAACGCCTACGCCCAGGTGGCCCTGCCCGACATGCTCACGCACGAAACCTTCAGGCCAAAGGAGACCAGCGCCACGAAGATTGCCGACATCTTCAAGGTCTGGGAATGTTCCGATGGCTTCATTGTGGGCATGCCGATAGAAGACAAACAGTACGCGGGCCTGTGCCGCGCGCTCGGCAGGGAGGAGTTCATCACCGACGAGCGCTTCGTCTCGATCGCGGCACGCATGCTCAACACCGACGACCTGTTCGGCTGGATTCAGGCAGAGCTGATAAAACGCACCTGCGATGAAGCCCTTGAGGCCATCAACGGGCAGGACGTGCCCTTCGCCCCGGTGTACGAGCTGGAAGACTTCATGGCAGATGCACAGGTGCAGCACAACCGCACCATCTTCGATGCCGAAGACCCGCAGGGCGGCACAACTCGCTACGTTCGCCACCCCACGGTGTTCGAGGACACGCCCGCGACCCTCAGGCGTCACCCGCCAAGGCCGGGCGAACACACCGACGAGATACTTGGCGAAGCGGGTTTCAGCGGCGAGGAAATCGCCGCGATGCGCTCCAGTAAGGTCGTGGTCTGACGGGCCGCTCGCTCTCGTCTATCATCACCCCTGCATATTAATGTTTGCGGCCTGGATAACCGGGCTGCATATCTTCTGTGGGTCACAGTTTTATACCGCCCGCTCTGCGAGTTCCTGCGGCTTTTGCTACTGTTTCATACTGCGCCTGTAAGAAATCATAAGAGAGAAAACCATGTTTTGTTTGTCGCAAGGAGCCGGCCGGCTCGCCATCCTGTTACTCACCATCACTGCGCTCGCGGGCTGTCGCCTCGAGGTTCTCAATCTCGGTGACACCGGTGGCAACGTGAGCAGCGCTCTCGCGGGCGGCGCGCCGATTGATTGCGGCAACGGCGGCAGCAACTGCGGAAAACGCTATACGAACCTCGGCACCGAAACGCTGACTGCAACACCCGCGGCAGGTTACGCGTTTACCGGTTGGCTCGGGGCATGCGCTGGCCAGGGCAACGTCTGTACCCTGGATGTTACAAGCAGCTCCTGGCACGAGACCGAGGCCCTGTTTGACTTCGCCCAGGTGAGCGTCGACCCAATCGCCGATCAGCAGGTAGGCCAGAATTTCGCCACGTTCAACGTGCAGGCGACCGGCACCTCAAGTGCAGGCGCCATCACCTGGAGCGTCGACAACTCACGCCCGGACGCAGTGGACGTCACCGTCAATCCCTCGACGGGTGAGCTCACTATCGCGGCACTGGCCGACCAGTTCGGCAACGCCGAGATCGAGGTCATCGCCACCGTGCCGGGCGGTGAATCATCCAGCACACACTTTGCTCTCGTTGTGACGATGCCCGGCAACCCCGTGTTCGCCTGCGGCACAGGCGTGGAAACCGAGACAGGCGATACGCTGCCCGGCAGCTACACATTGTTTGAATTTGGCCAGTCGCGGCCGCTGGCGATCTCGCCGAATGGACGCTACCTGTTCGTTGCGAACACGCCGGCCAACTGTCTCGAGATTTACAACGTGGAAACCGACACGCCGGAGTTGATCAGCAGCGTGGCGGTTGGCCTCGAGCCTGTCGCTGTCGCCGCACGCACAGACACCGAGATCTGGGTAGTTAACGGCCTGTCTGACTCCGTGAGTATTGTCGATATCCGCGACCGGCCCCACGTGACACGCACGTTGCTGGTGGGCGACGAGCCGCGCGACATCGTGTTCGACGGATCGGGCCGTGCCTACATTACCGCTGCTTACCGCGGCCAGAACCACCCGACGTTCGATATCGACGACCTGCTGACCCCTGGCCTTGGCCGTGCGGATGTCTGGGTCTTCGACGGAGCAAATCCCGGCGCAGGCCTTGGCGGCACGCCACTCACCATCATTAACCTGTTTACCGATGCGCCGCGCGGACTTGCCGTGAGTGACGATGGCGACACGGTGTTTGCTGCGGGTTTCTTCAGCGGCAACGAGACAACGGTTGTTTCAGAGCGCGCAGTACAACAGGGTGGCGGTGCACCAGCGCCCACGCAGAACATCGACGGTGTGACCGCTCCCGACACAGCACTCATTGTAAAGTTTGACGGCACCAACTGGGTCGACGAACTGGACAGGCAGTGGGACTCAGAAGTGAACTTTACCCTGCCTGACCTCGACGTGTTCGAGATCGATGCAAGCGCACCTACGCCAACCGTGGTGACCACGCACAGCGGTGTCGGTACCACGTTGTTCAACCTGGCCACCGCGCCTGACGGCAAACTGTTTGTCTCCAACACTGAAGCGCGCAACCACGTACGCTTCGAAGGCGAGGGTCAGCTCGGCACTACCGTACGCGGCCACATCGCAGAGAACCGTGTGACCATCATCGACGGCACAACGGTGACCCCGTTCCACCTCAATCACCACATCGACTTCAACCTGCCCTTCGGCCAGCAGGTCTCCGGCACCGACAAGGCGCAGGCCATCGCCCAACCCGGGGCCATGGCCTACATCGACGGAGAGCTCTGGGTGTTGCCTTTCGGCTCACGCAAGGTCCAGGTCTACCGCGACCCGGCAGTCACCGGTTCAGGCAGCTGGTTTGACACCCCCTGGGGCAGCTGGATCGGTCTTGGACTCGGCGGCAGCAGCGGTCCGGCGGGTATCGCGGTCCAGGACTACCGCAAGCGTGCGTATGTGTACACGCGCATGGACCACAAGCTGCACGTGATCAGCACGGAAGTGAAGTACGTCATCAACTCGGTCGAGCTCTTCACGCCCGAGCCGGCCGTCATCAAGGATGGCCGTCCATTCCTGTATGACGCACCGCTCACATCTGGCAACGGCACAGGCTCCTGTGGCTCCTGCCACATCTTCGGTGACTTCGACCAGTTGGCCTGGGACCTCGGCCATCCCGAAGGTCATGTCGAACCGAACACGAACCCGTTTATCGCGGGCCCTTCAAACCCGGTATTCCACCCAATGAAGGGGCCCATGACCACGCAGACGCTGCGCGGCATCAACGACTCGGGGCCAATGCACTGGCGCGGCGACCGCACCGGACGCGACGCAGCGGGCAACCCGATTCCCGGTGAGACCATCGAGTCGGCGGCTTTCAAACAGTTCAACCCGGCGTTTGTCGGACTCGTGGGTCGCCCCACGGAGCTCTCGCCCACTGAGTTGCAGTCTTTCACAGACTTCGCGCTGGCGCTGATCCCTCCGCCAAACCCCATCCGCAACCTCGATGATTCGCTGACGACCGACCAGGCTATCGGGGAGAATATCTATTTCAACGTGTCGACCGATGGCGGGACCTGCGACTCCTGCCATGAGCTGGACCCGTCACAGAACTTCTTCGGCACGGGCGGTGGCTCTACAAGTGAGGGCGGTGTCGTGTCACAGGAGTTCAAGGTGCCGCACCTGCGAAACATGTACCAGAAGGTCGGTATGTTCGGTTCGAACTTCCACGACCTGTCCATCATCTACCCACCCGGGCCGCAGATAAAAGGCTTTGGCTACCTGCACGATGGCGCCGTGGATACGCTGGACAATTTCTTCGGCAACCTCGTGTTCAACTTCCCCAACGCGGCGGACGTTCGACGCATGAGTGAGTTCAATATGGTGATAGACAGCAATCTCAAGCCCGTCGTCGGCCAGCAGATCACGCTGACCACCGGCAATCCGGGCACGGCCGGTCCACGCATCGACCTGCTGATCGCCCGCGGTCTCGCGGGCGACTGCGACCTGGTGCTCTGGACAAGCACCGCCGAGTTCGGCGTGGTCAGCGCGCGGCAACTGGGCTCGGGCCTCTTCCGCACCTCGGTGCCGGGGAACCCGGAGGTCAACGATGCCTTTATTCGCAACCGCGTGACTACAACAGGCGAACCGGTAACCTACACCTGCACCCCGCCGGGCAACGGCGTGCGTCTCAGCCAGGTGCCCTGATAGCAACGGTTGCCCAGAAAACCCCGGAATCACCCCCGGGGTTTTTTCTTTGTACCAACGCCGCCTACAATGGTTTCTCCCACGTCCAGGCTACCCTGCCAATGAACTTCTACGACCCCGAGCTTATTGCGAACCCCTACCCCCACTACGCTGACTGGCGCGAAAACGCGCCGGTCTTCCGGAACGAAGACACGGGCGAGTGGATCATTAGTCGCCACGCAGACGTGGTAGATGCTTTCAAGGATCACGCGCGATTCTCATCTGCCGCGTTCGGCGAGGCCGAGAACTCCGTCGCCCTGCCCCTGTTGGGCGACGATCCGCCGCGACACACGCAGCTGCGCGCACTCGTCAACCGGGCTTTCACCAGCCGCACGCTGAAAGCGCTGGAGGCCGACATAGCCAGGCTCAGCACCGACCTGTGCGCGGCGCTGCCATCAGGCGCGGCGGTCGACATCGCAACCGACTTCACCATCCCGTTCCCGGTCGCGGTCATCTCGGACATGATGGGCATTCCTGCCGAGCGCGGCGAGGACTTCAAACGCTGGTCAGACGCGCTCACGGGCACCTCCGAACTCGAGAGCATGGACGAGCGCATGCCGCAGATCATGGAGATGGCCACCTTCTTTGCAGAGCTGATCCCCGAACGGCGCGCCAACCCTGGTGAAGACCTGGTCAGCCAGGTGACCAACGCCGAGGTGGACGGCAACTACATGACAGACGAAGACATCACCGGCTTCTGCATGCTGCTACTCATTGCCGGCAACGAGACCACGACAAACCTGCTCAGCAACCTGCTCAACTATGCTGCCGACAACCCGTGGGTGTGGGAGACGCTGCGCGCCGATCGTAGCCTGGTTGACGCGGCGATCGAGGAGACCCTGCGTTTTGATGCGCCAGTGCAGTACACGCCGCGCATGCTCAAGGAAGACGTCACGTTGCATGGTGAGACGATGCGTGCGGGGGAGTTTGCTTTTCTTGTGATGGGGTCTGCTAATCGCGATCCTGCTGTGCACGAGAACCCGGATGTTTTCGACCTGGCGCGGGGGTCGCAGTCGCATACGGCGTTTGGGTATGGGGTGCATTTTTGTATTGGGGCGCCGTTGGCTCGGGTTGAGGCGCGGTATGCTTTGAATGCTTTGCTGGATCGGGTTGGGGAGGTTCGGCGGGCTGATGTTGAGAATGAGCGGACGCATTCGCCTATGTTGCGGGGGTTTCATCATCTTTGGTTGGATCTGGCATAGAGTGCAATCGTTCTGGCCCGGGCGTGGCGAGAACAGGTATCTCCTGACAGGAACCGCCACTTCGCCATCCATGGCGGCTGCGCTGTGGCCATCCATGGCCACAGAGCTTCCTGTCAGGAGATACCTGTCCTCACCACTCTTTTGGGGAAGCGTTGGAGACGCCAGCTATGTGGGCACCGAGTTAACGCTTTTCGAAGCGCAGCGGTAATCCGTCTTTAGGTTTTGAGATTGGGGATTGCTGTACTGGCATTTCGTAGCCGTCCGGGATGGACCAGCGGTAGGTCTTCAGCATCTCAAACATCACCAGCTTGATCTGCATGATTGCGAAGTGCAGGCCGATGCACATGTGGGCGCCGCCGCCGAAGGGGACCCAGCAGTGGGAGTGGCGGCGGTGTTCCGCGCGTTCTTCACTGAAGCGGTCGGGGTCGAAGGTTTCGGGGTCGGTCCAGTACTCGGGCATGTAGTGGGTGTGTATGGGGTACGTTGTTACCATCGCGCCAGCGGGTATTACCCTGCCCTCGAACTCTACGTCCTGGACGTTGTGTCGCGGCAGCGTTGAAAGCGGCGGATACATGC
Source organism: Halioglobus sp. (assembly GCA_965227435.1). Classification (GTDB taxonomy): domain Bacteria; phylum Pseudomonadota; class Gammaproteobacteria; order Pseudomonadales; family Halieaceae; genus Marimicrobium. The sequence continues at coordinate 162,223 of CBDDGB010000001.1, forward strand.
GCAGCGCTTCTTTCATGACCTGCTCGGTAAGGGGCAGGCTCTCGAGGTCGTCGTAGTCCAGGTGTTGTGTGCCGATGCCCTGCACCTCATCCAAGAGGCGGTCCTGCCACTCTGGGTGCTTCGCGAGGGCGTAGCTCATGCTGGTGAGCGTGCTCGTGGTGGTATCGTGTGCGGCCATCATGAGGAAGATCATGTGGTCGATGACTTCCTGGTCGGTGTAGCGGTTGCCGTCTTCGTCGGTGGCGCGGCTGAGGAGGGAGAACATGTCAGCGCCATCGCCTTCGCGCTTTTCCGGCAGGAGTCCCTGGAAGAAGTCGCACATGTACTGGCGTGCCTTTATGCCGCGCCAGAGTAGCGTGCCGGGTATCGCAAGCGGGATCTTTGGCATCGAGGCGGCAACGGTGGTTTCGAAGGCCTTGTTGATGCGGCTGGCTTCGGGGCCGAGTTCCAGTCCGAGGAAGATGCTGGCGGCGAGGTCGAGGGTCATCTGTTTGAACACGGGGAACATGCAGAGCGGCTCGCCCGCGCGCACTGGCCACGCATTTACGCCCTGCTCTACCTGCGGCACCATCTCCTGGTGGTAACGCTTTAAAGCAGCGTTCTTGAAACCCGCCTGCATCAGGCGGCGGTGGTAGCGATGATCATCGCCGTCACGCAGCATCAGGCCGTTCGGGAAGATCCGGCCTATGATCAGGTCCCAGGCTTTCTTGTTCGAAAACACCTGGCCATCGTTGATCAATGCGAGGCGATGCGCGTCTGCGCCGTATAGATGAACGAACGTCATGCCGGCGAACTTCTGCATGACGGCATTGCCGTAGGTATCGTGCAGTTCCTGCGCGTGGCCCAGTGGGTCGTTGTAACTCGAGCGCACCAGCCGCCACGTTTCAAAGAACCCGGTGCGGATGGGTTTCAGGGTCTCTTCGCCCGCCCCCGAAATCGCTGCATCGCTCATCGCTGTAACCTCTCGGCGCGCGGCCGTTGTTCGCACGTCCTGTGGCTGATGCATGGATTATGGCAGACTGCGGCGGCTCAGCACCACTTACCGTAGCGCTCAAGGTACGCGGCATAATGCGTGCGCTCCCCATCGGCATCCAACCCGAACTCGCCGGCGCTATAGCGGTGTACGCCGTAGAGGTCCCGCGGCCGCTGGCGCAGGTACTGCTCCATGCCGAGGCGGGCATCGTCGGTAAACTCCATGCCAAAGTGCGTGTAGATATCCGCAACGACTGCAATCGGGTCGCTGCAGATAGCTTCGAAGCTCGCATCGAAGAAGCGCTCGGCAGGCAGGTTATCGCGCTGTTGCATGGCACGTTCGATGACCGCCGCAAAGTGCTGCTCTTCATGGGCGCCCACGGCCAGCTTGTCGACTTCATCACTGAAGCCGGAGCGCAGTGTGGAGGTCAGGCTCGCGAAGGACGCAAGCGCGTCGAGCGGCCGGCGATGCGTCCAGACGACATCGGCATCGGGGTAACAGCCGAGCAGCGCGTCGAGGCTCGCCAGATGCGCAGGTGTCTTCAGTACCCAGCGCGATGGCGGCCACCCAGCCTGCAGGTAGCTGAGAAAGTCGCGGTGCCATGTGTACGCGCCGGACATATCCTGCTCGAGCAGCCAGGCACGGTAGTCCGGCACATTGAACATGTAGGCGAACTGCTCGGAGTAAAAGTGCGATGACAGCATGTACACACACTCCTGCGGCAGGCGCGCACCGATCGCGTGTATGGTCTGGAACCCGGGCGACATTTTTTCAAGCAGCGCGAGCAGGCGAGCGACAAGGGGAATGCGCGCGTCCTCTCCCTGCACCGGCCGGGGTACGGGTCGTGTCACCTCCCAGGTCAGCGGTGCGCGGAACGCAGGATCGCACGCGATCAGTTCGTGCAGGATGGTTGTGCCGGTGCGGGGCAGGCCGGTAATCACGAGGGGCCTGTGCACCTCCTCCTGCGTTCCTTGCTCGCGGGTGGCCTCCACCATGCGCAAGCGCACCGATACCAGGTTCAGTAGGTTGAAGAAGGCCGTGAAGCGTCCGAGCGACGACAGCGCAGCCTGCCGTTCGAGCGAGTCCAGTAGCACCTCAAGGCCCCGCTCAAAGCCGGGGTCACCAAAGTCATGCAGGCGCGTGTATCGCTCTGCGAGCGACTTGAGTCGCCCGACCTCCAACCGCGGCCCCAGCGGACGGGCAGTGCCCATGGCGGCTCCGACACGGTTGAACGAGCGGATGTAGAAAGGTTGCCGTAGCGAGGCTGAGTGCTGAGATGAGTGCAAATGCGGGTCCTGAGTCCTGCCCCGATTCTCGGCCGCCGGGCCTGCAATGTAAACCTGTGCAAGACAAGGGCGGACAGGCGCCGCGGTACGCGTGGCAATACCACAGCAGTTAACCGGAGGTCAGAAAGTGGGCTACTATTAACGTATGCGCACCCCGCCCGGCGGGGTCGAAAATACCATAACAGCAGGCGCAGATTTCCACTATGAATGGCACAGCTACGCGTACCCGTTTTACCCCGCCAAACCCACTGAACCCTCCCAGACTACTCGCACTCGCCGTAAGCGCCGCCCTGGCCACCGGCACTGGTGCCGCCATGGCGCGGCAACTGGAAGAAGTCGTGGTGACGGCGCAGAAGCGTCAGGAGTCACTGCAGGACGTGCCGATCTCAATGGCGGTGGTCGGGGCCGAGGAACTGTCGGAACTCAACATTTTCGATTTCACCGAGACCGCGCGACTCACACCGGGGGTGGCGCTCTTTCCCGGCGTGCAGACCGCCGCGATTCGCCTGCGCGGCGTGGGGCCCGCCGCGTATGCGCTGACCTCACCGCAGAGTGTCGCGGTGTTTATCGACGATATCGCCCAGGGTTCGGTGGGCGCCGCCTTTGCCACACTGGTCGACGTGGAACGACTGGAACTCCTGCGGGGCCCACAGGGCACACTCTACGGCCAGAACGCCCCGGGCGGTGCCTACAACATTACGACCCGCGCACCCAATCCCACCGAATATGAGGGTTACATCGAGACAAGCTACGGCCAGCAGGAACGCTCGAGTCTCGAGAGCATCGACATCCGCGGTGCCTACAACATACCGCTGGTAGAGGACGTTGCCGCCCTGCGCCTCGCCGGGGTCTACGCTGAGTCCGACGGCTTCCTCAAAATCAAGAACGATGTCAATCCCAATGACAGCACCGGCGGGAAAGAGCACCAGGCCATTCGGGCACGCTTCCTGTGGAACATCAACGATGATATGGAGTTACTCTGGACAAGTAACTACCAGGACCTGCGCGATCACGGCGTCGACTTTAACGTCGAGGGCTTTGTGCCAGGCACGGGCGGCGACAATCCGATTCCCGCCATCTATAACAAGTTCAAGGACCAGATCTACTACGGCGACTTCCGCTCCAAGGGCGAGACCGACATCGTCGACACGGCATTTCATTTCAAGTGGGACGCGGGATGGACGAACATTGACCTGCTCGCCTCCTGGCAGGACTTCAAAACACATAACATCGATAACAGGGCGCCCTACCCTGGCTTCAACTCACGCTTTGACATCCAGTTGGACTGGGAGACCCGCACCGCGGAACTGCGCTTTTCTGACAGCGGTGACGTGATTGACTACATAGGCGGTTTCTACCATGCCAAGCGTGACATCGACGGTTTCTTCGACGTACAACTGAGTGGCGTCAACCTGCTGGGGCCAGCCATTGGCGCAGGCGACATCAACGCGGCCTTCGTGAACCTCACGTGGCACATTACCGACCAGTGGGACCTTACCGGTGGAGCGCGCTACGACAAGAATGAGATCTGGACTGAAAGCAACTTCGAGTTCCTCGGATTCAATTCTGTCGTTGATGACGATGTAAGCTATGCGGACTGGTCCTGGAGCATCAAGCTGCGTCACTTCCTGAATGAAAACACCACCACCTACCTGGCCATAGACAGCGCGCGCAAGCAGGGCGGCTTCAACAACCTGATTCCAGGGCTGCTCGTCCTCTCAGAGATCTTCCCACAGTACGAAGACATCGCGCTGCAAATGTTGCGCTTTGATGAGGAGTACTCGACGTCCTTCGAGGTCGGCATCAAGGGCAACGCACTGGATGGGCGACTGAGCTACAGCGCGGCACTTTTCTACCAGGAGTTCGAAGACCACCAGATCATGCAGCCTGGCGGTGTGGAATTCCTGAAGACGCCGGCAGGCGACTTCAACTCGCTGTTCGCCAACCAGCTGACCAATGCAGACGAGGTGCTCACCAAGGGCGTAGAGTTTGAGATCGCCTACCTGCTGGGTGAGAACTGGGATCTCTCCTGGCGCCTGAGCTACTTCGACGCCACGATTGAAAGATGGGACTACCGTTTCTGCGGCGCAGGTGAGGAAGAGTCACCGGACCAGCTGCTCTGCCCGAAGGGCGGCGGCGACCCGCTTAACTCACTACCGCCACTCAACAGCAACCTGCAGCTAGGCGTTGTGCAGCCTCTCTCGCCCACGATGGGCTTCTACGGCCGACTCAACTGGTCGCTGCAGTCACCGCCCAACTTCACGCGCGAAACACACGACTACGCCGAGACCAAGAACATTATCGGACTCACGCTCGGCATACGGTCAGAAAGCACGGGTCTCGACGTGCGCTTGTGGGGCAAGAACCTGCTGGACGAGGTGCTGGTTATCGACCCCACACTGCGCAGCGATGGCGACGAGAGTCTGCCGCAACCATTCAGCGGGCGGTACTACCCCGGCCGCGAATACGGACTGACCGTCAGCTACGACTTCTGATCGATCAGGGCGCCGGCGCAGGGGCCGCGTAAGGCCGCAGGTTGCGCGACAGGTTGAACGCCTGGTCGTAAGGCTCATCGCGAACGCCCACTCGCACACCGGCGGCATCAATGTACGCGTCCCAGGGCGTGCTCATCGTGATCGACACCGCGATTCCGTCTGCGACATCAGCGGGTGCGGTCACAATGCCTTCCCCGTAATAGCCGCTGTCACACACGCCCGCGAGGGAGCAGGTCCAGTCGCCGGCCTCGATGTGATCGAGCGAGGCGAGCAGCGGGCTTGCGAGACTGAGGTCTGTCGTTGCGTCGAAGGTGAGGAACGGCGTATTGATCTCGGTATCAAGCCAACTCCCACTAATGCCGTGTGTGATATCGAGCGCAGGTGTCATGAAGACATTCGTATCGAAACAGGGCTCGCTCGCAACTGCATCCAGCTCCAGCGTCATCGGCTGACCGCTACCGTTATCGACATAGGTAGACCACTCAACGCGCACGCCACAGGCATCGTCTTCCTGACCGTACACTGACAGGGTCAGGTAGTTTCCTGCTGCCTCGCCATCGAAAAGCGCGAGCGCCATAGGCGTGTATGCACCCGCGCCAGCAGCGCCGAGCAGGCCGGCGGTATCCGTCACGGGGAAATGATACTGCGCCGTCGGTACAGAGATACCGCGTTGCCCCGGAGTCAGCACCAGGCCCTCGCCGCGAATATTGTCACGCGCGAGTCCCTGCACGAGTCCTGGGTAGAAGTTGTTCTTGAAGTTGATCAACGTCGTCAGGAATGAGGGCGTCACATCGAGATAGGGCGCATCGAAGTTCCACCAGGGTGAGATCACGATGTCCAGCGGTCCGGTGTAGACCACGGTGTGGATGGGCGCCGGGTTAACGAACGCCGCCCAGGGGCTGTTGTCGGTAATCGTGATGTCGCTGTTTGAGATCAGTACACCCGGCCGGTTGTGCACGCTCGCATTGAATAGCGTGTGGTCCGCCACGGCGTTACCCCAGTAGATAAAGTCGTTCGCAACGGCAAACTCGCGCGCGAACGGCGCGAGGGTCTGGGGCACCTGCGGCCAGACAATGCTCGACTGGAAGTAGGTTGATTCAATCTCCGTGACTTCGTCGACAATGCCCACGTAGCTATCGATGCTGGTCGGGGTCAGTTCATGGGTGACCGGCTCCGGATTCGTCAGCAGGTTGACGGAGTCTGCAGAGATGGCAGCGGCAGCCGCCTGCACAACGAGATAGCGTGGCACACCGGTGTCGGGATCGGTGACAAACGCGGACCACTCGGCCCGCGCACCGGTGACGAGTCCACCCGAAGACTGGTAAATATTGAGGATGAGTATGTATTTGGGCGTATCCGACTCGAGTACGCGGATCGGTTCCAGCGTGAAGCCCGGCGGCAGGTGCGCCGCTTCAAATGCCGCGCGTTCGGTCGCGCCGGCGAACTCATAACTGATGTAGATGGAGCTGGGGTCGGCATCCACGGTGAAATTAAGCCAGGGGTTGTTGCCGCCCTCTATCACCGCATCCGTATACTCAACAGCGTCCATGTCCTGTAGCAGGGTTCGCAGTAGTGGCAACACATCGTCCGAGGCGGACAGGTCGTTGAGGTTGACCGCGAGGATATTCGAGAACCCCGCCTGGGGAGGCGCGTCGTAACCGTCGAGTACAGCATCAAGGCGACTGGAATAGGTTGTCGCGTTCGGCGTGAAGAAATTCAGCGCGCCGCTCAGCGTATCGCCGTCGAGGTTGAAGATCGCGTTGACCGCAGTGGCCTGGGTCAGGCTGGCGGTGCCGTCACCCGGTGAAGTAACAGGGCCCGCCTGGGCAGGCAGGCCGTAGATGAATGCGTTTGCGTAGCCAGGCGTGCTGAGCGCCGCCAGCTCAAAGCCGAAGGGTCCCATGTCGATGCCGGGCTTGCCGCCGTCAAGCACGTCGAGCGCACTTTCCAACATCGCGCGCGAGCCAACTGCGAGATGGACGGAGTTGAGCTGTGCGACTTCCAAGTCGGTGCCAGCAATAGACCATAGCGAATAGCCGAGGTGCGATGCAGTCGGCGTTAACGTAATGCCGTTGGTCACCGACGCGAACGTTGCCTCACCCGCAAGCGCGGCAAGTAACAGGAACTCGCGCGGATCATCGCCCATCTGGGCAAGAAGCAGTCGCCGCGCCGACCCGGCAATATCCATGCCGCCACTGAAGCGGGTAAGCAGCTGCAGCGCACCCATATGCCAGTCTGCACCGGATGCCGCTGCACCAACAGCGCCATCTCCCGGTTTAACCTGGAAGATACCGCGCGTTGCCGCGGGCAGCAGGTCGGTCAGTTCAATCGGTTCGAACCTGTCGGGAATGCCGTCGCCATCAGCATCGGGCAGGACCTCAGGCGGAGCGCGGTAGAGCAGCGGGTGATCGTCGAGGTTACCGTCGGCGGTTGCCTTCAGGTCGGTGATAAACGGGGGCGCATACGCGTAGCTCGACAGGTCGACGCCGTAGATGGCGCTGACCCAGTGCAGCCCCGCGAGTTCAGTAAGGATATCGCCCGGTTCACCGGTACCGCTACTGAACACTGAGTCCGCCGCAGCGCCAACGAGGCCGGTGACATCCGGCAGGTTACTGGCGTCGAAGAGCGCATACAGATCGACTGCGCTCGCGCCCGTTGGAATGCTGTAGATATCGACGCGTGGGAAGCGTTCGCGCAACGTGTCGACAAGTGCATGCACCGCCGCCTCGTTCGCCGCATAGTCGCTTGCAAACTGCGCGGCGCTGAGCCCGGCGGGATTTGCAGGCCACGGCACAGATATAAAGAAACGCGTGTCGGGGTTTTGCTGCAGCGCATAAAGCATCCAGTCTTCGTAACCCTGGTCGCTCGGGTAGGTCGGCGACCAGGTCATGCCAACCACGTCGACATCTCCGGCATCAAGCACGGACTGTATTGCGGCGCGCTGCACGGCGTCGTTCCACAGCGCCTCCGGCGCGCCATCGTCGCCAGTTGCCTGGAAACGCGTTGTAGTTGCTGCGGCAAAACCGTTGCCCTGTGCGTGGCCGTCGAGGCCAGCGGCGATGGGGTCGAATGACTCATTACCCATCAGCACGGTGACAAAGCCGGGATTCACGAGCGGGCGGAAGACCGCCTGCAATGCCGGCACGGTCTTGAACCAGGCCTGCTGCACCTCGGCCGCGCTGTAATTGAAGCTGCAGGTGTTGTCGAGGCTCATCCTGCAGTAACTCCCCCAGCGGCGGAACTGGGACCCCGCAGCGGGCACGCCGGTGTACGTCTCGTCGTAGTCAAAGACCACGTTGTTCTTCGTGCAGTTGGTGGCCTCAGCCTGGTAGTCGGCATAGGAGCAGTCCCGGGTGCCGGAGGAGGAGTCGATGTCACCCTCACCCTTTCCGCGAATCTCAAGAGGGTGGCTGCAGGCATAGGTGAACATCACTGCGCTGACCAAGAGCAGGCGTTTGGCAATCTTCATGGAGGGCCCTTGAAGTTCTTGTTTTTAGAGAAATAGTGGCAGCAAATTATATGCCACCAATGAAAAAACCCAATGTTAGCATGGACTAACGTTAAGAGGAAAAAGCCGCCACTACAGGGTGTGTAAAACAGGCTGACAGCGGCCAGCTAGCGGCGCACTGCCAGGGACGCCTCCCCCCACCCTCCAGGAATAAAGCCGTCGACGCTCACCCGGCGCCGGGCGAAGCGCCAGCCCGCGTCCGCGAGACGATAGTCATCGCGGTAAACGCCCCAGTGGTCGAGCCCACGATCGGTAAACACCGTGAAGTAGACCCGCCCGGTTGCATGCCCCTCGCTCAGGATATCGATCTGCTGGGTCGTTACGTGATGCCTGAGCGCTCGCAGCGGGGGTAAGGCCTCGCCGCCGAGGGCAACGCCACCGAAGAACGCCTCGAGCTCCGCGTGGCCGCGGCACGTTGCGCCTCCCTCGACCGCCAGTTCACCGTCTGCGGTGAACAGGTCCACAAGCTCGTCGATGCGCCCGCTGTCTCCGCTCATGTTGTAGCGCGCCACGAGATCGCGAATGCTCTCCCGCGCTGCCAGCTCTTCCAATCGCACAGGACGCGCTACTTCACCGCGTGAATCGTCTTCACGACATCGAGGAAGAGGTTGTTGACCTCGCGTAGCTGGAAACCCGCCGCCTCGACATTGGCGACTGTTGTGCGGTTCATGTCGGGGCCGATGCGGCTAGTAATGAGCGTCATGAAGTTCATCATCAGCTTGAACGGGTAGTAGCTCGACCCCGTGTGCTCAAACATGTAGAGATCGCCACCGGGTTTCAGCACGCGGCGCAGCTGCTTTAAACCATCCACCGGGTTCGGCACCGAACAGAACGTGCAGGACGTAAACACCTGGTCGAAGGTGTCATCGGCGTAGTCGAGCTCGTGCACGTCCATCACGCGCGTTTCAATCTCGCCCTCGTAGGCCGCAATGCGCGGCATCGCCACCTCCAGCATTTTCGGGCTGATATCCAGCGCGGTGATGCGCATGCCGGGTGGAAAGGTGGGAATGTCGAGACCGGTGCCAAGCGCCAAAAAAAGCACGTTGCCCTTCATCTTGCTGAACAGTTCTTTCTTAAAGGGTCGCCAGCGGTCCTCCGCCCCCCTGCCTGCCATGATGTCGAAGGTGGGCGCTGCCTTGTCCCACTTGGCCTGTGTCACGGTGTCCATTAGCTGCCCTCCCGGGTGGCGTAGGTACGCCGGCCGCGCAGTATGGTGTTCAGGATCCAGATCAGCACGATGCAGCAGAGGCCCACGAGCGCGCCATAGCCGGCCGCGAGCTCCCAGCCGATCGGGTGCATCGCCTTGTACATACCCAGCACCATGCCGCTCATCATGCCGGTGAACATAACGGGCAGCATCACCTCCATCGCGCCGAAGAAAACGCTGAAGGGAAAGAACAGCACGAAGCCCACGAGCATACCGATCGCCATCGCCCACAGCATGGCGAGGAACATGTTCCAGCCCGTGGCGGTAAGCAGCACGCTGAGCAGCCCCGCCACCGTGCCCGCCACCACATTTGCGAACAGGTCACCAAAAACGAAAAATAGCCTGGAATCCATCGCCCACTCCTGTGCGTAAGACCTCGCTGAGTATAGACGCTGGATGCGATTTCAGGGCGGGGCTTTATATAGAGCGTCGCTGGCAGTAGGCTTGTTCTGGGCTATGACACAACACGAATACTTCTTCATCGCCATCTCGATCACCCTGGGCCTGGCGATCACGCGACTGCTGCATACCGTTGGCATGCTGATCCGTGCCTATCGCTCTGTCAGCTACAACTGGTCGACCGCGCTGTGGGGCTTTTGCGTGATGCTGTACTGCCTGCAGCTCTGGTGGGTCGGCTGGGAGCTGCGCAGCATCGACAGCTGGACATTCCTCGACTTCCTCGTGTTGATGGCCGCAACTATCTTTATGTACGGCGCCGCGGAGATGGCGCTGCCTGTGCCCGAGGAACACGTGGGCATGAACTTCCTGGAGCACAGCCAGACGCTGGGGCGTCTCTCGGCGCTTTCCATGCTGCTGTACTTTTGCGTGGGGCCCTACGTCAACATCACCATGCTGAACAACGCCGCCTTGCCGAGCCTTGGCATGCCTGCTATCGGCATCCTGTTAGTCAGCCTGATGATCGGCAAACCCGCCCAGTTCCGAGTCTGGTCCCTGTTGTTCGGTATCTACACAGCCGCAATTATGGTGCTGACTGCCTGATCGGCCAACACCAGACGCCTAGGACAATACGGTAACCACGCCCGTATCACCATCCAACCGCACACGCTCGCCGCTCTTGATGTAGCGGGTGCCCACGCGAGTATTCACCACGCAGGGAAGCCCATACTCGCGCGCAATCACCGCGCCGTGGGACACGGCGCTGCCGAGATCGGTCACCAGCCCGGAGATCATGCTGAAGTAAGGCGTCCAGCCGATATCGGTGATCGGCGTGACAAGGATCTCTCCGGATTTGAGCGCCGCAGCCTCCTCAAGGGAGTTCGCGACCCGGGCAATGCCCTCGACGATGCCGCGTGATGCGGGACGCCCACGCAACACACCTTCGCTGGTGTCCACCGGTTCCTCCGCAAGAGGTGCCGGCGCGCCCACACTGATTTCGGGAAAACGGAACTGCCCCTGGTAATCCAGCGCCGAACGGCGCAACTCCGCCCGTGCAACTGCAGCCGCCGTCGGCGCTGCGACAAATTCGGGTAGCTCGTTGAAGGCAAAGAAATTCACGAGGTCGGCGTCGGGCAGATGGCCTTCCTGCACCAGCAGGCCACCGAGGTGCCGGAACGCCTGCTTGAAGCGGTAGGCCACCAGCACCAGCAACGACTTGGTGTGTTCACGCCGGCGTATCGCATCGTGTGCGCGCGGGAGCGCCCAGCGCAGCCCGCGCGAGAGACTGTGCATCTCGATGCCAGGCTCCTCGGCGACGTGCACACCGCCACTGCCGAGTCGCGCGCTCACCGAGGCCTGCATACTCTGTACCAGCGGAAGTGTGTCATCAGCCCACGCAGGGTCACGCATACAAAGCTCGCGATAACCGCGATGGCCATGACGTTCGAGGAACGCGGCGAGTTCGCTGCCGAGTACCGCGTGACTGCGCAGCCATTCAAGCGCAACATCCGGAGCGCAACCAGAGAAAGCGTCCGCCGCATCGGGCTGCTCTGCGAGATGTGCCACCAGCGCGTCGAGCTGGTGCAGCATCTGCGCGCTCTCGACACCGCTGGCGCCGGCAAGCAGGCGCACCGCCTCGGCCTGCTCTTCGAGAGTGGGGTTGTTGGCCTGCTCTGCCACCATGTTTTCAACAATGGTTGAGAAGAAGCCGGAGAGCGCCGATGACTGGATGTGCACTGCCATAGCGTGCTCGTAAAATCCGGCGCGGCGTGAGAGCTCCGCCATCATGGCCGCGCTGTCGCCCGGTGTTGCAATGGCAAACGCGGCGACTTCTTCGTCAAAACGCTGCACCACCTTCGGCGCCGTGAGGCAGTAGTTCAGTAGTCGGCCGGTATTCAAAACCCGCCGCCACAGCGGCTTGGGCGGCAGCGCCTTCAGCTCCGGCACGATACGACCGCACAGGCTCTGCGCCGTCTGTTCCGGGGTGGAGCCCAGCACGCCGGCACTCATCACGATATTGCCAGTAAGGTTGAGAAAGAGATGGCCATAGGCCCAGGCTGTTACCTGCCAGGCTGGCTCGATCGCCTCGCGCGCGCCCACGGTGACCTGCATGTGCTGCAGTCCGTAGTCGATGCTCCAGCCGGTGAAGGACCCGGTCAGGGGTGAGACTGCCCCCGGCATCATTTCGCTGACATTGCTGATCGTGAGGACATCGCCAGGGCGCGGCAGGGGCGTATCGAATTCGTTGAGGTCGGCAGGCAGCGTGGTGATGGGCCGCGCCTGCAGCCAGAAAAGCTCGCCGCTCTTGTCTATCGCCCACTCGAGGTCGAGGGGACCGCCCTCGCGTTCGGCCGCCGTACGCGCCTCGGCGGCGATAAGCGCGATTTCCTGTGCGCTCAACACCGGTGTTTCCGATGCGAGGTCACTCGCGACCACCTTACCCGTGCTGTCGACCTCGTGGTGGTCCGGCGTTGCCTCCCCGCTGACCAGCGCCTCGCCCAGCCCCGCTACAGCGTCGATCACGAGAATGTCGCGGCGCGCGCTGACAGGATCAGCGGTAAACACAACACCCGCCGCGCGCGCATCGACCATGCGCTGCACCACGAGGTTCATACCGACTTCCCCGGCTTCCTGTTGTCGCGAGGCATAGCTGCCCGCACGCTCGTTAACCAGCGATGCCGCGCACTGGTCGATGGCGGCGTGCAGCGCGTCTGCGCCCACCACGTTGAGTACCGTGTCGTACTGCCCGGCAAAGGATGCCTCGGCACCATCTTCACCCCGGGCGGAGGAACGCACGGCGAGCGCGCCCTCACCGAGCTGCGCGCAGGCCTCGAGAAGTCCGTCAGGATAATCGCCAGGCACGGCATTCGCGATGACCAGTGCGGGCGGTACATTGAGACCGATGCGGGTCAGGCGCGCGAGTCCGAGCGCCTTGCCGCCGACAGACGGATCGTCGATTTCCGCCAGATTGAGAATAGTTGCGGGCATATCAGGATACAGCGAGAAGTCTGGGCCCCGGCATGGGGTGCCGGGGCAAATGGAGGACCATCTAACTCAAGGCTGTGACTCTACCTCCAGGCTGAGGAGCGTCCAGGTGTTAAAGCCGTGGTTGTCCAGGTGAAACTGCACTTGCGCCCCTTCGGGCGCATTGACTGTTGAAGGTACTACGATGTCGTAAACCCCGGCACCGGAGGGGATCTCGATGTCATCTTGCCACAGCACCTCACCGCCCAGCGCAATTGCAACATGCGCCTCGGCTGGCTCTTCAAAACGCAGCTGGCCGTGCCAGACGACCACTCGAATCAGGTCGCCCTTCTCTACTGCGGCAAGGCTGGGCTGCGCCGCGGTCAGGTAGTTACAGTAACCCGTCTGCACCTCCAGGGCGCCGTCCTCCTCATACCAGCTATTGGAAGGGCAGTTGACCACAGGCGGCATACGCTCCGTAAAGAGATCACTATTTGTGGGGGCGGGCCGCCATGCCTCCACGTCTATCAGCGAGGTCGGCTCTGCGCTGGGGTCAGGCTCGACCACGCGGATCGTTACGCGGTCTTCGATACCCAGCGCCTCGTGCGCGTCGCTGCGCAGGCTAACGCGGAAGGTGTGCTGCCCCGGCGGCAGGTCATCGGGCAGTTTGTAGAACGTCGAGTGCTCCCAGCGGGTCAGGTGCTCGGCCTCGTCGTCCTCGGCGTTCAGGTACACATGGTAGTGGCCCGCCCGGTGGTTGTGCATCGCGTTGCCCATGTGCTCTTCATGCCCATGGGAAGCGTGGTCACCCTGCGGTTCCTGCAACTTGAACGCGTTGGTCAGCACTTCGATCGGCACGTAGTCACCGGGGTGATAGACCTCATGGTGCCGCGGCTGATGAAAGGCGACGGTCGAGGGCCGTTGTTTCTTCTCGCCGAGATCGGCCTCGTTTGCGCGGGTGACGTAGAAATAGTTCACGCACATTTCGTCCGTCGTGCCCTCACCGAACTCTGTGTAGCGCGGCTCGATCTGCTTGCCGTCGATGAACTGTTGTTTTTCAGGCGAGTTGTCCCAGGTGCACGTCAGCCGGAACTCGTCTCCTGGGTAGACGATGATTTCCTCCTCGAAGAAGTACTCGTCCTGCCAGTCGAAGTCCCAGTCACGGATGTCGACGAGCATAATCTCGGTGCCATCCTCGCGAATCAGCTCGATCGACTGCGCCTTACCCAACACGTGCTGGTGCATGAACGCGCTGTGCAGCGCGAAAGGTTCCTCTGCAATAACACCGGCGTCTTCAGCGCCCACGAACCGCATCGGCCAGTCGAAGTTGCCCGTATATTGCACCGTCACGTTCGGGTCGCCCGCGGGAATCGGCATACCGCCGGAGGGGTACCAGTCGAGGTCGAGGAAAAAGATCGTGACGGCCTCGCGCTCAACCTCGCTGACATAGTGAATATCGAGGGAAGACTGGTCGGGCATCGGCGCAGAGTTAATCGTGTTGTAGTGCATCTGCATGATGATCTTGGAACCCGGCTCGACGCGCACACCTGTGCCCTCGGGCAGGAAGCCGCCGGTGATGCCGGGCGCCCAGACCGACAGGGTCCGCGGCGGCAACAGCGCGCCCTCCGGCGAGGGCGCCCCAAGACACGGGAAGCCCGGCTTGCCGTCTGCGCCGTCCGCCGCCTCAATGACGGGCAGTATGTCGGGGTCGGCAATCACGGCAAACACGTGGTGCACCTGCGCCTTGGCATCGGGCACCACCGTCACTGCATCAACAAACACCGTTTCCTCAAGCGGCCAGTCGATCAGCAGGCAGCGGTACTCGTCGGGATATTGCGTCGGGGTGTAGGGCTCGTTGATCTGCACGCGCAGGTTGTAGTCAACCTGCGCCGCCGGTACAGGCGCGGCGGTAAACGCGGACGGATCACCAGCCGGTGCGCCACCGGCCAACCAGTCCAATAGCACGGCGCGCTCCTCATCCGGCAATGAGCGATTATTCCTGAGCGGCGTGTAGTCGTTGGTGGGCGGCCAGGGCGGCATCGCATCAGATTCCACCTGGTGCGCGATCGCGCTGCGCACCGCGTACACACCCTCGTAGTCTGTCAGCGAAAAGGGCGCGATCTCGCCGGGGCTGTGGCAGTTAGCGCAGCGCACGTCGAGAATCGACTTGGTGTGCCCGTAGTACGTGTAAGGCGTCGCAGCGAGCGTTACGTCACCCTCCCCCTCAGCCGCGCCCTCGGCGAGCCAGTCCAGGAGTAACGTGCGCTCAGGTGCAGAGAGCGGCGCGAACCCGGGCTTCGGCATCGTCCCGCTTTCCAGCGTGTAAACAATCGCCGAACGCTTCGCCACGACCTCTGCATACGTCGCAAGGCTGAACGGCGACTGGCCGCCCTCGCGATGACAGGTCACGCAGCGCGAATCGATGATGTCTCGGGTGTGACTGCGGTAAGTCAGTGCCGCATTGCCTGAGCTTGCGCTGACGTTGCCATCAGCACCATTCGAACCGCCGCCACCACCGCAGGCGGACAAGGCAAGAATTGCGAGGACGACAACCCAGTGCCGGGGCGGGCACATGAATCGGAACATGGGTGATACCACCTGCTTGCGGCCGCTCATGCCCGGGAGTTGCGCGGGGCTGGCGCCAAATTATTGCTGTCCAATAATTGAACACCAACTGCTGGAGCGGGACAAGCTTGTACCTCAGCTGCCAAGGGCATTGACCTCAACAGCGACACCGTTCACCACGCTGGTGCCGGAAGGCTGGTCCAGGGTCTGGTCATCGACCAGATCATTGGCACTCACGCCGGGCAATTGCTCGCTCGCGGTGCTCTGGCGAGTCCCCGAGTAGCGGTGCCCAAAGCCGTGGGGCAAGCTGACAACGCCTGGCATCATCCCCTCGTGGTACTCCACCGGCACCTCGAGGCGGCCTACCGCCGAGCTGATCATGGCAACATCACCATCGCCAATAGCGCGCGCAGCCGCGTCCTCGGGGTGTATGTAGAGCGTGCAGCGGTTAGAGCCGCGCGCGTAATTCTTGAGGTTGTGCAGCCACGAGTTCATGTCGCGAATATGGCGACGGCCGATCAATACCATCTCGGGTACGGGCTCGTCGAGGCTTGCTGCAAGGCGCGCAATATCTGTTTCGAGTAGCGGGTGCAGCAGGCCGATACGACGCTCTTCAGTATTGAGTAACTCCGGAAGAATACCCGCCTTGAGCGGGCCGAGATCGACACCGTGGGGCTCCGCCTTCACCCTGTCCAGGTTTAGACCATCTGCGCCCTCCGCAAACTTGTCCCCATAGGGGCCGACCCGAAGCAGGATGTCGAGCAGCCGCTCGCCGCCCTCGTGGTGCGCACTTCCCGCCAGTACCTGTTCCTTCTCGACACCGTCCAGCGCGGGCAGCACGCTATCGACCAGCCCATCCAGCATCATCGCGGCCAGGTCGTCGGCCTGCATGCCATTCATGCGCGCTAACAGCTCCACAAAAATCTCGTGCTGGTGTTTTGCGCCCGCTTCCGGCTCAAACACTCGCGGCGAATAGCGCGCGAAGTTGCGCTGCGCAAACGCCGAAAACAGGAAGTCGTAGTTACTGTGTTCGAGCTGTGTGGTGCTCGGCAGTATGTAATCGGCGTGGCGGGTCGTCTCGTTGATGTAAATGTCGAGCGCAACCTTGAAGTCGACGTTGTCCATCGCGCTGTTGATCCGCTTGCCATTGGGCACGCTGAGTACCGGGTTGCCGGCGACAGTAATCAACGCATGCACGGCGTCATCACCCGCGCACTCCATCTCCTCCGCCATACAGGAGGCAGGCAGCATGCTCATGTACTCAGGGAATCCGCGCGCACGCGAGCGCCAGCGATCGTGCTGTAAGGGCTGTGGTTCACCACGGCTCTCGTTCTGGCCGGTGGCGGGGCGCGCGAACATGGCGCCGCCCTCCTCGTCGAGGCGACCCTGCAACAGGTTAACCACGTCGACGAGCCAACTCGCGAGCGTACCGAACGCCTGCGTGCAGAGGCCTATACGGCCATAGAGCACGGGGCGCTGTGCCTCTGTAAACGCGTCGACCAGGTCGCGCAGCGCCTGGGCGCTGACGCCCGTACGCGGCGCAACTGCCTCGGGTGAAAACGGTTGGGCCAGTGCCTTAAGGTCTTCCAGGCCATCGACCCGGCCTGCGAGTGCGCCTACATCGACTGCACCGCGCGCAAATAACTCATGCACCCAGGCCATCAGCAGCAGTGCATCGGTACCAGGGCGGATGAACACATGTTGGTCGGCCACCTGGGCCGTCTCCGTGCGCCGCGGATCGACAACGACCATACGACCGCCACGAGATTGCAACGCCTCGATATCGCGACCCACATCCGGCGCACCCAGCAACGACCCTTGTGACACCATCGGGTTGCCGCCCATGCAGACGAAGAAGTCGGTGCGTGCAAGGTCAGGTACCGGGAACAGCCAGGCGTTGCCGTAGAGTATCTCAGAGCTCAGGTTCTTCGGCTGCTGGTCTACGCTGCCCGCAGAGAAGAAGCGTTCTGTGTCGAGCATGCCTATGAACAACTGGGTGTAGATTTGCGTGTGGAAGTTGTGGCCGTTCGGGTTGCCGTAGTACATCGCGATGGCGTCTTTGCCATGTGTCTCGCGAATAGCGGCAAGCCGAGACGCGACCGCGTCCAGCGCTTCATCCCAGCTGATCTCTTCCCAGTCATCGCCTACGCGCTTTACGGGGCGGCGGAGGCGCTCCGGGTCCTGGTAAATGTGGTGAAAGGCCTGCGACTTGGCGCACACGTAGCCCTGCGAGCGCACATCGTTAGGGTCACCCTTTACCGATAGAACTTCGCGTGCGTCGGCGTCAACTTCCATGGTGAGGCCGCAGCTCGCCTCGCAGGTGGGGCAGCTGCGATGAATGATTTGCGTCATGTGGTGTCCTGTCAGTAACCGGCGCAGGGCCAGCGTCAATCAGGACTTCATGATAATCCAGGTGGAACGGGCGTAGGCGACGACCTCACCCGCGGCAGTTGCGATTGCTGTACCGGCGAAGACTTTGCGCCCGTCTTCCCCGAGGGGCCAGGCGAAGACCACGAGGTCCTGGCCGCCTGCCACCGACGCAACGATCCGGCCCTCCAGCTGGCCCAGCAGCGCCGGGCGCGGCTCGGGTCCCATACCGGCGAAAAAGCCCGGGCAGTCGAGCGCGCTCCAGAGGTACTCATCGCCGACATTGCCGGCATCGTCGAGAAGGTCGTCGGCCGGGGCCCAGGGGCAGGCAAGCAGGTTCCAGTCGTCCACAGGGCCGGGAAACAACTCAAGGCCATCGTGGGCGGGGCGCTTGGGGCCGCAGACAAAGCAGGTGTCGAACGTATGCTGTTCGTACCACGCGTAGCGAGAGCTCGCATCGCGCGCGGCTTCCAGTGAGGGCGCCGCCGGTACCTCCAGTTCAAACTCGCAGGGCAAAGCGCTACCGACCAGGGTGTCACCGTCGAACATCTCGACCGAGCCGTCTGCGGACTGCCGCACCGACATCTCGACGTCCAGCGGTGGCGGCGCATGCAGACGCACCGCCGCCGCGCCGTCAACGAACGCGGCGAGTACCCCGCAGGAGTACCCGCCGTTACCGGAGGTCGGTGGGCCGTTGAAACGCGCGGGTATCGCAGCGGTCGCCATAGCTCTGTTAGCGAAAAATGTAACGCACCTGCAGCTCGAAGCTGCGCGGGGCATCAATGATCTGGAAGTACGTGTCGTAGAACCCAAACTGGCCCAGCGGAACATCATTACCCCAGGTCGTGGTTTCCTCATCTGTGAGGTTTTTACCCAGGAGCGCTACCTGCCAGTCGCCGTCCGCATCGCCGATCGCAATGCGTGCGTTGATCTTGTAGAAATCGTCCTGCGCCAGAACCTCATCGCCGTCAGCCGCTACATCGTAGTCATCGCTGAACATCATATCGATGGTGCCACTAAGTTCGAGGTTGTCGCCAATGTACGTTGTGTAGCTGGCGCCGAGATTACCCGACCAGTCGGCGGCAAACTGCAGCCGTTGGCCTGAGAGGTCCTGGGTGCAGTTGCCAGGGGTTTGGTCGTCCCCAGTTCCCGGAACACCATCCGGCCCTGCCGCGAATGCCTGCGTCTGCGCTGCCGTACAACCCGCACCCGGGAACGACTTGTACTTGGCATCGAGGTAGGCAAGCGCGTAAGAAATTGTCAGCTCATCGGTGACGGCGAACATACCGTCGAGTTCAACACCCTCGACTTCACTTTCGGCGGCGTTGCCGACCACGAAGCCCGCTACACCGTCAAACGTTGAAACCTGCACGTCTTCATATTCGCTTGAGAATGCAGCGATGTTCAAACGACCGCGACCGTCCAGAAGGTCCATCTTGGCGCCGATCTCGATCGTTTCTGACGTTTCGTCTTCGTACTCTTGAGCCGGAATGTTGCCGCGACCGTTGTCCTCGTCAAAGCCACCCGCCTTATAACCGTTGCCCCACTTCGCATAGACCATGGTGGCATCGGTGGCGTCCCACTGCACCGTCACGTCGCCGGTCCAGTGGTCTTCGCTGCGAGTAGTGTTGATTGGAGAAAGGACGCAAGCGACAGTGGTAACAGTATCCGCCGGACAAACTTCCGCAACGCCATTCATGAAATTGTGGGCCGTCGCAAGGTTCAGCGTGCCATCGAAAATTGCCGCCAGTAGTTCTGAAGGCTCACCGTTGTTGTCGAAGGGTGCTACCACATCGGCCGTCTTGGAAAATTCCTTCTCATCTTCTGAATAGCGGATACCGGCTATCACTCGCCACTGGTCATTGATGTGGAACGTGCCCTGGAAGAAACCGGACCAGGTCTCCGAGTCCTGGTCGAACGTATTCACACCGGTGCCATCGGCAATGCCGCTTCCTGCAATGGCAGGCAGAAGCGCACCGGCATCAAACAGCGCGCTGAGGCTGAGGTCTGTAAAACGCTCATGCCCCAACTCTTCGTCCTGGTAGTAAAGGCCGGCGAGATACTCGAAGGTCTCGCCGACAGGCGAGCTCAGCAGGAATTCCTGTGTGAACTGCTCGTGACTTTCATCCCGGCCGCGCGCAATCGCACGCAGCGGGCTGTAGTCACTATCGCGGTAGTTGTCGAAGGAGTAGTCCACCCAACCCGTGATGGATTTCAGCGTAAACTCCCCGATATCCCACTCCGCGGTTAGAGTAGCAATCTCCCAATCACTGTCATGGAAGGTTTCGCCACCGCGCTCGAGAAACGTTGCATCGGACTTGTCGTACTGGAAACCGCTGGGGAAGTTTGGATCCGCGGTTTCGTAGATGGATATCGCGAGCGGCGTGGCGATGCCGATCACCTCGTTACTGCCTGTCGATTCCATGTCGCCCTTTTCGTACTTGAACGCGACTTCGAGATTATCGGCAGCATCCCAGACTAAGGTTGCACGGCCGATCAGGTCTTCACGTGCGACCTCGTCCTCATTCAGGAACGTGTTGTTCATCCAGCCGTCTGTCTCGGCAACCTTGAGAACAACGCGCCCGCCGAGTGTATCCGTAATAGGGCCGGACGCCGTGACCTGTCCGCTCCAGCCATCGAATTCAGGCTCGTAGGTGCCGTCGAGGATCAGCTCGCGCTCGTCGCCAGGTCGCGCGGTGGTGATGTTGATCGCACCCGCAATTGTGTTCTTACCGAACAGCGTACTCTGGGAGCCCTTCAGCACCTCAACCCTGGAGAGGTCGAGGAAAGCCGAGCGCGAAGCCTGTCCACGCCCGAAGTACACGCCGTCAATGAACGTGCCCACCGACTGCTCGAACGCATAGTTCACGCCAGAGCCTACACCGCGAATAAAAAGCTGGTCGCCCGCGCTGGCTTCCGCCACGTGCACGTTCGGCATGAAGATCGCCACGTCTGTCAGCGAACGAATGCCCTGTTCTGAAATCTTGTTGCCGTCCATCACCGCGAGCGCGATGGGCACGTCCTGCAGGCCCTCCTCACGTTTGGTCGCGGTCACGATGACCTCTTCGAGCATCTGGGCCTGGACAGGGACGCCCCAGGCGAGGGTGAAACAGAGTGGAAGTGCTGCGGCTATGCGGGTGCGATGCAGGTTGGACATTGCTGTCTCCTTGTCTAAGTATCGTTATGTGGCTGAGTCTATGCCCGATACCCTGCGCGGTAAAGCGCCGGGCAGGAATAGTCGCTATCAAGCGCTACAATCCGGGCTGGCGGGCCGGCGAGCGTGGCCTTGTCAGTCCCGGGGCTTTGCACGTAGCATCGGGGCTCCCGCAGGACTCCCCATCAAGAAGAAAAGCAGGAAGGAGACGGTATGCGCTGGCTGAAACGAATACTCCTCGGCATCATCATTATCATCGCTGTGGGCCTGCTGGCCCTCGTGGCTACCGGCAACGGCGGCATAATCAAGCTGGTCTGGGACTTCACGACCGGGGCACCAGACGAGCCATTCGACCCCGCTGACGCGGTTGCGGCCCCCGACTACGCCGATGAGGCCAACTGGGGCGGGCTCGCTCACCGGGACGATCTCGCCGACATGGTGCCCGATGGCATGCAGCCCGAGGTCGTTCAGGGCGAGGCGCCCGTCGATGTCTTTTACGTGCACCCCACGGGCTTTCTCAAGGGCTCGAGCTGGACCTTTTCCATGGACCCGAACACATCGACGGAGGAGAACACGAAGTGGATGATCGCCAACCAGGCGAGCGCCTATAACAGCTGCTGCAACGTCTATGCACCGCGCTACCGCCAGGCCAGCATCTTCACCTACTTCGCCGTCGACGAGGACACGCGCGACGAGATTCTCGGTTTCGCCTATACCGATGTCGCCCGGGCGTTCGACTACTTCCTTGAACATTTCAACGAGGGTCGTCCCTTTATCATCGCCAGTCACAGCCAGGGCACGCATCACAATCTGAAGCTGCTTGCCGAGAAGATCGACGGCACCCCGCTGGCTGATCGCATGGTCGCGGCTTACGTGATCGGCGGCGGCCTGAAGAAAGAGGACTTCGCCAACATGCAGGACATCAGCCTGTGCGATGCGCCGGAGGAATTGGGCTGCGCCGTTCACTGGGACACTTTCAGCCTGGCCATGCTGGAGGACGCCGAGGAAACCGGCGGTGCCTGCACCAACCCGCTGACGTGGCGCAACGACGGCGGCCGCGCGGGCAAGGACCAGCACGTGGGTGCGGTTGGCGGTGCCGGTGAATACCACCTCGAACTCAGCGGCGATGACGCCGCGCGTGGCGTGGACTTCTCCAGCATGGGCGCGCCGATTCCCAACTATATTGAGGCGGAATGCAAGGGCGGGCGCCTGTACGTCACCGACCAGTCAGATACGCCGTTTGGGGAGGCCGGAGATTTCGGGGGCACCTACCACGGGCTGGACTATCCCCTCTTTTACATGGACATCCGCGAGAACGCGAAACTGCGCGTGGCAACCTACCTCACAGCGCAGGGGAGCAGCCAGGAGTGAACGTGACAAGGTACATCGCAGTAATGGTGGCCGCGGCCCTGCTGACAGGTTGCGCCGAGCCGCAGGAGTCAGGTGACGCATCGAACAGCGCGACACCCTACAAGCTCGCGGTCAACACGAACGAGACCATGGAGTGGGTGCTTGAGCCGCTGGCCGATGTTCTTTGGGACAGCGCCGGGTTCATTATTGACGCGCAGGGCGAAACCGACCTGTCACCCACCACTGAAGAAGCCTGGAATAAGGTCGTGTATGCCGCCGCCGCCCTGAGTGAAGCCGGCAACCTGCTGATGCTGCCCGGGCGAAGCATGGGAGCAGACTGGAACGAGTATTCCGCGGGGCTAGTCACCGCAAGCAAAGGTGCGCTCGACGCTGCCCTGAAACGCGATGCAGACGCCCTCTTCGATGCCGGCGGCAACATCTACCAGGTCTGTCGCGCGTGCCACAACCAGTACTGGCCGGAGGCGCGACGGGATTGAGTCGCCTGTCGTGGTTCGCGCTGCTGGTGGCGGTCTTCCTGCTGCCCGCGCTCGCGAGTGCGCACGACCTCTCCGCCGACAACGCCGCCTTCGTACAGCAACAGGCAGGCGCTGCACCCGGCCCGTTTCTTTACCTCGGTGCCAAGCACATGTTCACCGGCGCCGACCACCTGCTCTTCCTGTTCGGCGTGATGTTCTTTCTCTACCGCTCTCGCGACATCCTGCTCTACGTTACGCTCTTCACGCTGGGGCACAGCCTCACGCTGCTGCTCGGGGTGCTCGCGGACTGGCGCGTTGACGGCCATCTGGTCGACGCCGTGATCGGCCTCTCGGTGGTGTACAAGGCCTTTGAAAACATGGGCGGCTTTCGCGAATTGTTCGGCATTGAGCCAGACACGCGCATCGCGGTCTTCTTTTTTGGCCTGTGCCATGGACTGGGCCTCGCGACCAAGCTGCAGGAATACGTCAATGACTCGGAAGGGCTCGTCACCAATCTCGTGAGTTTCAACGTGGGTGTCGAACTGGGTCAGATCGCCGCACTGGGTCTCATATTGATCGCCCTTGTCGCGTGGCGGGCACGACCGGGATTCAGCCGTCACGCGTTCGCCGCCAACGCCGCGCTGATGTGCGCGGGGTTCATACTCGCGGGCAACCAGATCGCGGAGTATGTCTACGCATGAGCAGCAAGGGGCGCATTGTTACAGCAAGTCTCGCCGCGCTCACGGTTGCGGTGATCGCACTGTATACCGTTGTACTGCCGGCAGAGTACGGCTACGACCCACTCGGCACGGGCGAGCGCCTGGGTCTCATGGGCATGGCGGACGCGGGAGACACGCCCGTTGTGAATCACGATGGACGCTGGCGCTCGAACACCGTGCGCTTCCCGCTCGCGCCATTCGAAAGTGTTGAATACAAGTACCTGATGCACGCGGGCGATGTACTGGTATTCGACTGGCGCGCCGAGGGCGAGGTGGTTTTCGACCTGCACGCCGAACCGGAAGGCGCCGCCGAGGGTTATGCCGAGAGTTTCGCGAAGGGCCGTACGGCCAGGGCCAGCGGCAGCTACACAGCCCCATTTGCGGGCAAGCACGGCTGGTTCTGGCAAAACCGCGGGACGGAAGAAGTGACGGTTGTGCTAACGGTCGAGGGTTTTGTGGACGGCGCGTTCGAATACCGCGATGGCCACGTCTTTGAATACAGCTTGGAAGATCAGCCGTAGGCGAGCTCCAGCATTTCGCGCACCGCCTGTATTTCCAGCGACCAGTAAATCACGAAGGCAACGATGATGCCCGCGCTGGCGAGCAGCGCCGTTGTCTCGCGGTCTTTCTGCTTCGGGTCTTTCTGCTTCGGACCCTTCTG
Organism: Halioglobus sp.; assembly: GCA_965227435.1. Taxonomy (GTDB): domain Bacteria; phylum Pseudomonadota; class Gammaproteobacteria; order Pseudomonadales; family Halieaceae; genus Marimicrobium. Next base: position 186,344 of record CBDDGB010000001.1, read on the forward strand.
CGTCAGATCTTGGGTGTCGTTCATTCGCGTTACCCCGAGAAACCGATCCAGCGACCCGTGGCGGCGACCGTAAACCAGACCATGATGGACGCAATCGCCACCACGCGCCGGGTCAATGGGGCGAGGCTGTCGGGGTCGTCCGCCAGCAGCGGCTTGCGCACGAGGAAGGCGAATAACACACCTACCAGCAGCGCAAGCATCTTGTACCAGAACACGGGCAGGTAGTAGACCTTTACCGCCACGCCGCAGGCCATGAACACGCCGGTCGCGACAACCACGATGAGGCTCCACACAAACAGCCGGTGGCATTGCGTCAATACGGTTGCGAGCGGCTGATCGCGCAGCACTGCGCCGAGCAGGCGGCCGTCACTCGCGAGCACGGCGCCGCCCAGCAGCGCCATTGAAAGCAGATGCAACGCCTGTACAACGGCAAAGGCCCCGCCCCAGGTTTTACCGATCACCCCGAAGATGGTTGTTTCCATCCACTCGAAAAACGGTAACAGGCCGTGCCACGCCTCCACGCGTGCGCCCGACAGTGCGAAGCCGAGCCCCAGGCCTGCGACGAGCAGCAACACCAGCGTGCGACCAAAGGAAACGCCCATCAGAACACCTCCTGGCCGGGGATACAGCCGGCGAGTGCTGCGATAAAGGGCGCGGGCTCCTGCCGACAGTCAAACCAGTCGTAAGCGATGAAACGACCGCAGATCACGATGCCTATCCAGAACGTCAGCGACAGCGCCGCACCGAGCCTCAGGTTGCCCGGCGCTCTCGGCGCCGTGTCCCAACCGGCGGGTGCCGCGCGCATGCGCCGATGAAAGAGGAAGGCATTGACCGCGGCAGCAATGAGCAGGACAAACTTGATGCGGAACCACAGGCTCTGGGATGTGCGTACGGGGATCGCGTAAAACAGAAGCACACCGGTCACCATCATCACGGTGAAACCGACAAGCATGGGTATATTCAGTTTCTCTGCGACAGTCGACGCCGGCACACCGGGCAACGCGAGCCCCAGCATGCGCAGGTCGATCAGGAACAGCATGCCGAGGCTGATCATGAGCGCCAGCACGTGGGTCGACTCGATCCAGTTGTACATGTAGAACGACTCGTGCAGAGCCGTACTGGTGGCCTTGCCGTCCAACCACAACGCCAACTGGTAGATGCGCTCGTTCAAGGGCAGCGATTAACGCTCGCGCGGATCAGAACCGTCGCGCGGCGCGCCGGTGCCGGAGGAGCCCATGAAGACCTGGCGACCGTCGGCGAACGTCAGGTCGCGGCCGTTGGCCTTGCAGGCGGGTTCGCAACGCTTGTCTTTGGCCTGGTAGCCGCGCACTCTGATTTCGCTGCCGATGGGCAGGGAGCGCTTGTGAATACCGGCGCGCAACAGCGTATTCGGCGTGCCGCCCTCGACCATCCAGGTCTGCGTGCTGCCGTCTTCCTGCTCGACGTCGACGTGAATCCACGCGTGCGGGTTGATCCACTCCACCTTGCTGACCTTCCCCTCGATGTTGATCGGGGCGTCCTTGTCGAACTCCGCGGAAAACGCGTGGTGCCCGACGACCTGCCAGGAATAAATGGCGGCCGACGCGACAGACACGGCGGTGAGTACTTTCAACATGGCTCAGCTCTCCTCTTCCTGCCGCGCACCCGAGAGAATATTGGGCAGGGCGTAATTGCCCTCATGGCAGGCGTATTCGTAGATGGGTCCGTCGGTGGCGCGCAGTGTCATCTCGCCGCGCCAGGGTTGGCTGTAGATGCTGTCGTCGGTGACGGTGAATTCGTAATGGATCTCGCGATCATTCAAGCGCGTGAAACGCTCCTCTACCACGCTGTCTGTCGACATCGCAAACTGGTGCTTGATGGCGAGGCGCAGGTCCTGCTGCGGGTGAAACTGGGTGGTGCGCACGACCAGCGTGTCACCCTCCCAGCGGCCGATCGAATCGCCCATCCAGGGGCGCACATTGTCGGGCAGCGGCTCGCCGTTCATGCGAATGTGCCGCGTGTTGTGGTTCATCTCTACCAGAATGAGGATCTCGTCCTCGGTCTGCACAAACTGGTAGTTGTTGTTGTACAGCACGGGCACCATCGGCGGCCCACCGCTTGAACCAAAGCCGACAGTGCAGCGCTCGCCGTTGGGGCGCTCCTCGGGATTGTCCTCGGTCGTCATCATATTGAACAGACGGTAGTAGAACTTGCCGCGTGCGAGCAGCTTGAACGGCAGCTGTCCGTCTTCCGGGTCGACAATAATCGACGAGCGCGGCTCGCCCTTGACGCGCAGTACGCGCGTACCGGGATCGAGCCAGAAGCTGTTGTAGCCGCCGACATCATCTCCCGCCTGCAGATCGCCCTCGGGCAGGTTGTCGATCGACTCGAGCATCTCAGCGCCCTGCTCCTCGATCACCTTGGCCTGCGCCTCGGTCAGCACCAGGCCATAGTCTTCAAGCTCATCCGGGCGCGTCAGGCTCGACACAGTTGCGCTGGTCCAGATGCCCTGCAGGTCCGGTGCGCCCCAGGGCATGCGGGGCACTTCGTACTTTTCAGCAGTCGCCGCCGGCGACAGCGCAACGCACAGCAGTAAGGCGGTCAATCTCTTCATGGCAGTTACCTCACTTGACGGGTTCGGCCCGCAGGTGTCCGTACATCATCTCTTCAACATACTCCACGCAGTCGAACTTCAGGATCTGCTCATCTGCACCGACTCGACGGTACAGCGGCATGTTGATAGTCCAGGGCTTTGTGAAGACCACGGGGTCTTCCATCGTGGCAGAGTAGTCGATCGTGTGGTCACTGGTGCGCGTGAAGCGCTCGGTGACCTTGAGCTGGTCTGAATGATAGTTGCCCGCACGGTCGAACCAGGTGCGGTCGTTCTGCCCGGTTGTCTCGATCACGAGCGTGTCGCCCTCCCAGCGCGCCCATGACTGGCCCATCCAGGAGTCAATAGGTGCGGGTCCGGGATCGGTCAGGGTGACGTTACGCATGGCGCTCGCGTAGGCGTAGCTGAAAAACAGTGCATCGTCGTTCTGTGCAATCTTGAAAGGGTACGGCAGGTACGTGGCGCGGGGGATGCCGGGCAGGTAGCAATACACTTCCGGGTCAGCGGTAATCCAGTTAGCGCGGTTTTCATCGCGTTTGGCGAGCGCCTCTTTCTTGTAGGGGATCTCACCGCCCTCCACCACACCGAGACTGGGCGGAACAGCGCCCGTTGCGCCAAGCGACACGAGCTCCTTCACCGGGATCGGCACCACGGGCCCTTCGCGCATCACCTGGGCGGCGCGGCCAGTGTGCGCTTCCAGGGAGTTATTGGCGGTATTCAGCACCTGCCATGTACCCGTGAAATCGACCTTGCCGCCCGCCGTGCGCGGCGGCTCATACTCGGCATGGGCGACCGCGGCAAACACCATGGCCAGTAACGGAATAAAACGCTTCTTCAACATTGTGATCGGTCTCCGTTGGTCGCGGCTGCTACTCGGGCAGCGCGAATGCAATGATATGGTCTCCCGGCGGACTGCCACCACCCCAGTGGCCGCCGGCAGCGATGACAACATACTGCCGGCCATCCGGCCGCACCTGGTAGGTCATAGGCACCGCGTTGCCCGCGGTGGGCAACTTGCCCTGCCAGAGTTCTTCGCCCGTCTCGACGTCGAACGCGCGCAGTTTGTGTTCATTGGAAATGCCGGAAAACAACACGCCCGTCGATGTCATCATCGGGCCGCCCATACCGGGCAGACCCTTAATCCACCACATCGGGAACGGCGCCATATTGCGCGTTGTACCGAGAGGAACGCTCCAGAGGTGTTCGCCCGCCACCAGGTCGATCGCATCGAGCGTGCCCCAGGGCGGCGCCGTACAGGGCACTCCCAGCGGCGAGCGCGCAAAGCCGGTATCGACACAGTACGGCGTGCCATCCTGCTGCTGCGTCCTGCCCTCGCAGTCTTCTCGAGGTATCAGTGTGGTTGCACCGGGTACTCGGTTGGTGAAAACCACCATCAGGCCGGTTCGCGGGTCAATGGCGGGAGAGCCCCAGTTGTTGCCGCCGGCGTTACTGGGCATGTTCAGCGTGCCCCTGGTAGACGGCGGCGTGTACCAGCCCTCGTGATGCATCTCTTCAAGTTTTTCGCGACAGGCGCCCTCGTCCCAGAACGTAAAACCCCACGCGTCATCGGGCGTCAGCTGGCCGTCAATCAACATGGGTACGTGCGTGGGAAACGGCTGCGTCGGCGAGAGGTATTCCTCGGGAACCTTGCCCGTCTGCGGCACGGGCCGTTCCTCGACAGGCCAGACAGGCTCGCCCGTCTCGCGGTGCAGCACGAAGGTCATGCCCATCTTGGTCACCTGTACCACCACGGGCACTGTCTCGCCATCAATGGTCAGGTCCACCAGCGTGGGTTGCGCCGGCGTGTCGTAGTCCCAGATATCGTGGTGCACCATCTGGAAGTGCCAGGCGACTTCGCCGCTGTCGCCGTGCAGCGCCACCACTGAACTGGAGTAGTGGTCCAGCCCCTTGCGGTGACCACCAAAATAGTCGGGCGTGGTATTGCCCGTGGGCAGGAATACGAGGTTGCGCTCGGTATCGACTGCAATGATCGACCACACGTTGGTGGTACCCGAGAGCCACGTACCATCGGGGTTGCGCTCCGGCATACCGGGCGGAACCGGGTTGAATACCCAGGCCAGCTCGCCGGTCTTCACGTTGTAGGCGCGCACAATGCCGCCGGGGGAATCCGTGCGCTGGTTGTCGAGCACCATGGAGCCCGTAATCAACAGGTCACCGAGGATCGCCGGTGGTGACGTAATGCCGTATTCATACGGCGCGAATTCCGAGAGACCGCCCGTCGTGTCGACCTCGCCGCCCTCGCCGAAGTCGGTACAGCGTTTACCCGTGCCTGCGTCCAGGGCAACGAGGCGACCGTCGAGTGTTCCCAGCAGGATGCGATGTTCGCAGAAGCCTTCTTCACCCGAACGCCAGCTGCTGACACCGCGACAGTTCGGCAGCACCGCCTGTTCGTCCATGTTGACACCGGGGTCGTGGCTCCAGAGGGTCTCACCTGTCTCCGCGTTAAGCGCAAACACGCGATTGAACGGCGTGCAGTAATACAACCTGTCTTCAACCACGATCGGCGTGGTTTGGAAAGAACTCTGGCTACGCGGCGACTCACCCTTCCAGTTAGCCTCGCGGTAGTCACCGGAGCGATGGTGCCAGGCCACCTCCAGTGCGCCCACATTTTCGGGCGTGATCTGGGTAGCAGGTGAGAAGTGGGTGCCACCGGGCGTGGCGCCATAGGCAGGCCAGTCAGTGACGGTGCCCGCGGGCGTATCTCCGGGGTTAGTGGAGCGGCAGCCGGTAACAAGAGCCAGAAAAACTAAAGGGGCTATGACGGAAAATCGTGACATGCGGGGATCAAGCCGTTGGTTGCCGGGCCGCGCGCCGCTGGCGGCAAGCCTCGTTTTTGTAAGAATGTGCGGGAGGTGAGAATAGCAACTTCCCAAACATTCTGACAGTGTAGTCAAAATGTTGCGGGCGCGGAATTACAATCCCGCAATATGCCCCCGGATTCCCCCGGGGAATGCGGAATCCGCAAGCGGCTCGCGTATATAATGCGGCCCCTTCGACAGGGCGGCCCCTTCCAGAGCCCAGCCCCCCAGGCGCGACACATGCAGACAAACTGGAGACTCGGACTCGCCTTCACCCTCGTCACCGTATTGATGTGGGGCCTGCTACCGCTCGCCCTCACGGTCGTGCTGGACGCGATGGACCCCATCACCATCAGCTGGTACCGCTTCGCCGTTTCCGCGGCCATCGCGCTGGCCTGGTACGGCCACCGCAGCGGCCCTGCCCTTCGCAAGATGCTGGCATCGTGGCCACTGGTACTCCTCGCGGTCGGCGGCCTCATCGGGAACTACCTGTTCTACATCTTCGGACTTGAACGCACGACGCCGGGGGCAGCGCAGCTCCTGATACAGATTGCCCCACTCGTACTGCTGCTCGGCAGTGTCTGGCTGTTGGGCGAGCGCCTCTCGGGCTTCCAATGGCTTGGCGTGGCGGTACTGACCGGTGGCATGCTGCTCTTCTTCCACTCGCGCATCGCGAACACGACTGCCACGAGCGACAGCTATGTCACAGGCGTACTCATGCTGGTAGCGGCCTCGATCCTTTGGGCCATGTACGGCCTGGCGCAGAAGCAGTTGCTGGGCACACACCACGCGCGGGAGATACTGCTGCTCTTGTGCCTGGGCGGCACGGTGTTCCTGTTACCGGTGTCACGCCCACTCGATGTGTTGGCACTGGACAGCGTGCAACTGGCAGTGCTGCTCTTCGCGGGACTCAATACAATCATTGCCTACGGCGCGTTTGGTCTCGCCATGAGCTACTGGCAGGCTTCCCGCGTGAGCGCAATCATCCCGCTGGCGCCATTACTCACGCTCCTGTTCACCGAGGCGCTCAATCGCTCGGGGCTCGTGACCATGCCGGCCGAGCCGCTGGACTGGCTGAGCAGCATCGGCGCCCTGCTTGTCGTCGGCGGCGCGGCCCTCGCAGCACTGCCCGGCGGCGGGAGGAACAAGGGGTAAGAGCATTCCGTTGATCGGGCGCATTGCAGCGCAAAGCCGGTTCTCCTAGCATCATCGGTCTGCCACAAAGGAGAACTGTCATGTCCACAACTCATTTCTTTCGCGCCGTGATCGCCAGTGTCCTGTTACTGGTCGGCACCACTGCCCTCGCTGAAGAGGTCTGGGTAGACGTGCGCAGTTCACTGGAACACAAGGTAGACAATATCGAGGGCGATCCGCTCATCGCGCACTCCGACATCGTGCCTGGAGTACAAGCGCTGTACCCGGACAAAAACACACCGATCAGGCTCTACTGCCGCTCGGGCGGGCGCGCCGGCAAGGCCGAAGAGGCCCTGCGCGCTGCGGGTTACACGAATGTCGAGAACGTGGGCGGCATCGACGATGCCCGCAAGCTCAGAGGCCTGGCTGAATAACGTGGTATGCGTCTCAGTTATTGCGACACCTGGGCGGAAACGTCCGAAACGAGAACTGGTCGACTTTTGGCCCCCCGGAGATTCCCCTAACATTAGTTCGTAATAGCTTCAGGGGACTACGGGGAAGGCCATGCCACACCCCAGCACAACTGCGCAGCACTATCCGCACCGCCCCGCCATTATCATCGGTGATACTGGCGAGGTCGTGTCGTATCGCGAACTCGATCAGCGCTCCAACCGCGGCGCGCATCTCTTCCGCGCGCTCGGTCTTTGTGCCGGCGACCACATCGGCATGATGGTCGAGAACAATCGGCAGTTCCTGGAGATCGCATGGGCAGCGCAGCGCGCGGGCATCGTGTTTACCCCGATTGCAACGCATCTGAAACGCGACGAGATCGTTTACATTCTCAGAAACTGCGGCGCACGCCTGTTCATCGGCTCACAGCCCCTCGCAGAAGTGGCGGAGGAGATACTGTGCGAACGGACGCCCGTCGAACACTACCTGATGGTCGGCGGCGGACGCACCGGATTTATCTCCTGGGACGATGCCGTGGAAGAACAGCCATCAACGCCCATTCCGGACCAGGGCAACGGGGTGCCGATGGTCTACTCATCGGGCACTACCGGCTTGCCAAAGGGCGTGTTCGTACCGCCAACATCCGACGACGTCAACACACCGACCGCCGTGACCCCGTTCCTGGCGGATGCACTTGGCTTCCAGGAAGACACTGTCTACCTGAACCCGGCGCCGCTGTATCACGCCGGGCCTCTCCATTACTGCATGATGACGCTCTACCAGGGCGGCACGGTGGTTCTGATGCAACGCTTTTCAGCAGAGACCTCGCTGAAGCTCATCGAGCGCTACCGGGTTACCCACAGCCAGTGGGCGCCGATCATGTTTATCCGCCTTTTGAAGTTGCCCCGCGCGCTGCGCGAGTCGTATGACACCACCAGCATGCGCGTTGCTGTCCACAGTGCGGCCTCGTGCCCTGTTGATGTCAAAGAGGCCATGCTCGACTGGTGGGGCGATGTACTCCTCGAGTACTACGCCAGCAGCGAAGGTGTGGGCCTCACCATGATTTCAGCGGAGGAGTGGCTCGAACATCCCGGGTCAGTCGGCAAACCGGCGGTAGGCAATGTGCACATCGTTGGTCCCGATGGCACAGAGCAAGCACCGGGTGAGGTGGGGCTCGTTTACTTCAGCGGAGACCACGTGCGCTTCACCTATTTCAACGAGCCTGAAAAGACGGCTGAAGCCTATACCGAAACAGGCTGGGCCACCGCCGGCGATATAGGCTATGTCAGCGAAGACGGCTACCTGTACCTGAGCGGCCGGGAATCCTTCACAATCATCTCCGGCGGCGTAAACATCTACCCGCAGGAGGTAGAGAACGTCATGGCGAGTCACGAAAAAGTGGCGGACGTCGCCGTGATCGGGGTACCCAATGCCGAGTTCGGCGAGGAAGTGAAGGCGATCGTTGAGCCGGTACGCTGGACCTGCGCCAACGCGGAGACTGCGGACGAAATCCTCGACTGGCTACGCGAACGCATCTCACCGGTAAAAATGCCTCGTTCGCTGGAGTTTCACCCCAGCCTGCCGCGGCAGGACAACGGCAAGCTCTACAAGCAGCGCCTCCTGGAGGCCTATCTGCTGCGCGAAAGCGCGTAGCTACCCTTTCGCCCCTTCGGTTCGCGTACACCACCAGATCAACGCAAGAAGCGCTACCTGCACCACCAGCCGCACGCTCAGGAAAGCCTCCGGCACGTCCGGGAACAGCTCGGGGTTCAGCCACATGTGCACATTGGCGGGGGTCACGCAGATCACCAGGAGCAGCAAACCGTTACCGGCCCACTGCCGCGTGGCGGGAAACAGTATGCCCAGCGCCCCAAGGATCTCAAACACGCCGCTGATGTACACGATCTCCTCGTGATACCCGATCCAGGGGGGCATGATGTCCACGAAAAACTGTGTGTTGGTGAAGTGCGCAATGCCGCCCAGCATGAACCACAGGAAAACGACAACGAGTCCGGCGATCTTGGCTTTTGACATGTCTGGCTCCTAAAAGAAAACGAGAAGACGCGACTCGATGCTCTCCCGAGGCGGGGCCTCTGCCGGTGCTGCGGGATTGGCAAACGCCGTGTGCACCGCGCGACGTGCGCGGCCGTCAGTGGCACTGTCGAACGTCTTGATCAACACGGCCTCGTCGCGGGTCACACCCGGGTAGTAGTACCAGCGGTGCGCGGGGTTGAACGTGACAAGTTCAAGTTCGCCAATGCGCTCCGCCGCACGGCGTTCACTGGCAACGAGATCTCCCGCACTTAACGAAGCCGCGTCGCACAGCGCAAGCGGGCTGTTAAACGCAGGCCCGGCAATAGAGCGCCACACGTTAACGATTGCGTATCGCCGCACGAGTGCCCGCTCGGCTTCATCCGGGGGCAAGAGGTCGCGCAGGCGCTTCTCGGCGGAAGCATCGGTGTAGTCATTGTGGATGACCGCTGCGGGTTCGCGCGTTGTGCGCGCGCCGCGAACATCGCGCGAGTCAGAGCGCAGCGTGTGATCGAAGACCAGGGCCTCTCTGGCGCAGGTCACCTCCAGCACGAGTTTCTTGATGCTCGCCTCGTAGGCGGCTTGCTCTGCCTCCAGGTTATAGAAATCCGCCACTGGCGCGATGTGCGACACAAGGCAGAAGCCCTGGCCATCGAGCGTAGGCGCAGGCACGGCATGACGCCCGTCAACAATGGTGAACTGTCGCTCTTCGAACTCGGCGCCGATATCCATTGCAGCATCGGCACCACCCTGTGAAGCGATGTAGATAGGACGTTCTACCCCCGGCACGAGATAGCTGAGGGTCTCCGTCAACTCCTGGGTACTCATCGGGGTGTATCAGCGTGCGTAGGGTGGATTGAGGTAAGGGGCATTGTAGGCCGGATCGTGTGCATCCATCACCCGCGTCGCAATCGACTTAAGGTCTGTGATGTAGCCGGGGTCATAGTCGTAACTATCAAGATCAACACCGTACAGGGCGCGCAGCCAGATCAGCCTGCCCAGTTCGACGAGAATTCTGTCTGCGTGACCGAGGGTATCGAGGTATATCGACGGCCGAGAACCGTTCAACATCACCTCAACATCGGGCAGCTCGCCCGCGGCAAAGAGTGTGCGCAACTCCACCGCTGCCTGGCCATAGGGAACGCTGAAGAAATCCACGCCGGGGTACTTCGCGCGCAGGTCATCGACGATCGACAGCGCGATAGCGGGGTAAAAGAGCGTCCAGTTCGCCGCGTACTGCTCGGCAGTGGTGTTCTCGGGAAAGGGTTCCCACGGCATGGCAATGAAGAAACGTGTGTCGGGGTTACGCGAGAGGGCGTAATCAACCCAGTTGTAATAGCCCGTCATGCTCGGATAGGTGGGGAAGTAAGTCATTCCGAACAGTTCGATGTTGCCGCCGTCCAGCACACCCTGTATCTCCTCGCGGCGCGCGGTGTTGTTCCACAACGCCTCTGGAGCACCCCTGTCGCCACCCGCAAACACGCGGTACTGCGTGTGATCGGTGAAGCCCGCGTTGGCAACGTGAAAGCTCATGCCATCTGCAAATGGCACGAAAAAGCTGTGCCCGATGAACAGCGACTCAAGGCCAACGTTGACGTGTTCGCGAAAGATTGCCACCAGCGGCGGCACTTCGGCACCGGCGGCGGACTGCACCCAGCTGGCGGGAATATCAAACGAGCACGCCTGTACGCCCGAAGTCACGCAATAGTTTGCCCAGCGATGGAACCGCCAGCCGCTGCGAGGTACCCCGAAGTAGGTTTCCCGGTACTCGCCGCTCACCGTGTTGCTGGCGCAATTGGGTGCACTCGCACGGGCATCTTCCAGGTAACAGTCGCGATCGCCACTGGCGGACACAATGTCGCCCTCACCGATGATCACAAGCGGGTGATCACAGGCAACCAGCAATCCGGCGAGCAGAACAATCAATAGTTGGCGCATGGTACTTCCTTGGCCTGCGAGAGGGCCTTTATACTTTTGCTTTGAATTCACTGTAGCACAGCCTGTTCACAGTAAGGCCTGAGCAGGCTGACAACCGCTACCAAGACGAACAGGAGCAACATCCTGAGCCCCGAACTTGCTGCACTGTGCAACGCCATCCCCGCGAGCTTTGCCGACCCCAAAGCTGACTACCGCGCGGTGCGCGAACAGTTCGCTCCCTTTCACGGTCACCCCGTGAGCGATGACCTCGATATCACGCTGTGCGACTACGGCGGCGTGCGCTGTGGCGACTACCGCCTTCCCGACAGCACGGAGACAAGGGTCGCACTGCACTGCCACGGCGGCGCCTTCGTCTCAACGCCACTCGACGAGTACCATTTCTACGGTGAACTCATCGCGCGCGAAACCGGGCTGCGCGTGGTCATGCCCGACTACCGCCTCGCACCGGAGCAACCCTACCCCGCTGCACATGACGACTGCTACAACGCCTATATCGGCCTCGTTGACTCCGGTGTCGATCCATCCCGAATAGCGATATTGGGCGAATCCTGCGGCGGCAGCCTTGGACTCGGTTTACTGCAGCGCCTCCGCGATACAGGCGCACCCCTGCCGGCCTGCTTCGTTTCGGTAACGGGATGGTTCGACCTGTCGGTCGCCGGCGCGCTGCCGTCAGGGCCCGACCCGTTTCTCACCGCCGAGTGGGTGCGCAATCGCGGCCGCGACTACACCGCTGGCAAGCTTGCGCTGGAAGACCCCGCGGTGTCACCTGCCTATGCAAACTTCGAAGGGTTACCGCCGCTCTACCTGCAGGTGGGCGAGCACGACACGGTGCGCGGCGGCGCGCTCACCGTTGCGGAGCGAGCGGCAGCAGCGGGCGTCGATGTTGCGCTGGAACACTGGCCGGGCTGCGTGCACGGCTGGCACGGTCTTGCAAATGCCGGCGTTCCAGAAGCGAAGCAAGCCTGGCGCGCCATACGCGACTACCTGGAGAGCGCCCTGCCCAGTTAGTCACTGGTACGCGAGCGCGCACGCAAGGCATTGCGGTATTCGTTTGCGGTGAGTCGAAACGGAGCGAACGCTTAAGGTCGGGTCAGGCTTCCGGGGTCGCAGTTGCAGCACCCTCGATAAGAGGATCGGCGGAGCGTTTGGTCACCTGGTTGACGAAGCGCCGCCCGCCGGGAATGTCGCCGAACAGCTCCTCACATAAATCCAGCAGCTCACGGTCTTTGAACAGTTCACGGAACTGCTCGTCACGACGCAGAACCTGCCAGCGCTGGAAGTCTGCATCGGCATTGTAGATAACAGGCTTCTTCGAACGGGACAACATGCCCATGAGGCGGATGACACCCATGTACGTCCCGCGGTACTTGCGGCGGAACCAGTTGCGGATCTTTTGCCCGGAGCGACCCCGGCTGTATTCGTAGATCTCGTTAAAGCGCTTTTCGGAATAATGTCCCGCCAGCGTACCTGCAAGCTTCTTGCGATACGCCGCATCACAAATCCAGCGGTTATAGAGAATGACGATATCGCCGCGGTCGTCATCGAGGTTTTTGAGGGCGCGCTTCGCAAGCGCCTTCCAGTTCTCGGCGATGACGGCGAGTTCCTCGCTGCCGCCCTTGGCACCGCGCTTGCGAATCACCATCAGACGACTGGCGAGACAGCTGAACGGGTCGCGCAACACAATGAGGTTGCGCTGGCGGTCGCTGCTGCCCAGGTGTGTCTCGCGCTGCTGTTCAAACTCGGGGTCGAATACGCTGTCAAGGAAAGCCTTGCCGGGCTGTTGCTGGCTGGGCCGATCTTCATAGGCATAGAGCAGCAGGCGTTTGCGCGCATTGCGCACGTCGTCCAGAGGTGCATCGTCATCGAACCCAAGGTGTACGACTTCGCGCGCACTGGTATAAGGGTCAACCGCCCCGTGCCGCACCATGTCGAGCAGGCACAGCTTCTCTCGCGGATACAGACTCAGTATCCACTCGATAACCGTGTGACCGCCGCTGCGCATGACACCGACGTATCTGAGCTCGAGCTCGTTGACTCGCAAACGACCCTCCGTTAATTATTATGATTGTGCACTGTGACATCGATTTGCGACAGGCAGATCGACATGTTAACTAAGACTAACGTGACAGTGAAACGCTTTCTGAAATAGCCTAACAACAAAACGCTGTTTCTCAATAATTCGACTTCGGAGCGACTACCAGGCAATGGACGAAGCAACACTGGCGGCGGTGCCTACAGAGCAAATGCTGCCCTGGCTGCTCCTGGGGCTGTTCCTCTACGGCCTTGCTGAGCTCGCCTTCGTACACTACCGGCTGCGAGGCGCGCGCCTCGGCGAATACGGCATGGCCGCGAAGGGCCTCGGGTTCAACACGCTCATCGGCGTTCTCATCACGGTGGTTGCGGGGCCGCTGAACAAAACCCTGCTGGCGCTGTGGGGCGCGAGCCTCAGCCCGTTCGACGCGGGGCTCGGCATCGTGGGTTGGGCATACGGTTTCTTTGTTTACGAAATGATGTACTGGCTGCAGCACTGGCTCGCGCACAAAGTTCGACTGCTGTGGTGTCTGCACTCGCCCCACCACGCCCCCAACGCCATGCACATGTTCGTCGGATTCAATCACTCATTCCTCGAAACCATTTTCTACATGCCGTTCATGCTTGGCTTCGTGACCGCGCTGCTCGGCGTCCACCCGATCGTTGTAGTGGTCATTACGTTTATCGACATCGCGTGGGGCAACTTCCTCCACGTCAGCGACAGGGTTGTCACACGACGTCTCGGCCCGCTCGAGCGTTTCATGCAGACACCGTCGTACCATCGCGTACACCACGCCCAAAACGTGCGCTACATGGACACCAACTACAACTCCATTACGCTGCTTGGCGACTGGCTCATGGGTACATTGCAACCGCTCGATGATGCCGAGCCGGTGCGTTACGGCATCACCCGCGACGTCAACACCGCCAGCTTCATGGACGTGCATTTTGGGGAGTTCGTACTGCTGGGTCGCGACCTGGCCAGTGCGCGTTCGCCGCGAGAGTTTTTTGGCTACCTCTTCAAAGCGCCCGGCTGGCGCCCCAGTGGCGAGCAGCAGACAGCTGCAGCGCGCAAGCAGCGCCTTCTGGACGCGGCCTCAACAGAAGTCGCCTAGGGCACGCCCGACACGTAATCCTCTGGCAACTGGTAGCGCGAGAAGAAGCGCCAGATTTCCTCGGCCGCATCGAAGCCGTCGAGTGCTGGCTCAGCCGGGTTGGTGGGGTCATAGGGGCCAGGCCACGTGTGGCGCCACTCATTCAATCGCCAGAGCTGCACCTCGGCGCCTGAGTCGCAACTCGCCCAGCGGGAAAGCGAGACAAGGCCCGCGTGGCGTTCCTCTTGCTGGGCATCGGTGCTACAACCGTTCTGTCGCCGCCAGTACTCTGCCGCGTGGTCTACCGACAGATACTGCTGGCTATCAGGCCGGTCGGGGCGCGGTCCGCCCGCGTAGGGCACGCGGTCATCCGCAGTACCGTGCAACAGCATTGTCGGTAGCTGGCGCTCGGCCTCTGGCAGGGTCCACACGGGTTCTTCTGGCGACTCGCTGCCACCCATAGCGCCTGCAACGGGCGCAATTGCGGCGATGCGCCTGCCCTTAAGCGCGCCGAGCAGATGCGTCAGCATGCCGCCATTGGAAAAGCCCGTGACATAGATGCGCCGCCTGTCGATATTTACCGTCTGGGCAACATCTTCCAGTGCGGCGAAGATAAAGCCCGCTTCATCGAGGCGCTCCTCGAGGGCTCGCCCACAACAGTGGCCCGCATTCCAGTGCTGCACGAAACCGAAAAGCCCGATGCCGTTGGGATACAGCACCACAAACCCCTCTCTTTCCGCGACGCGACTGAACCCGGTGCGCTCCTCGTGGTACTCGGCGCCGGAGAATGCGCCGTGAATCGCAATCACCACGGGCCAGGCGCGCTCCTCCGTGTAGTTCGAAGGCAGGAATACACTATAGGTTCGGTCATAGCCCGCGATAGGCTCGGGCATGTCGCGCGATACGGTACGCCCGAGCTCGGGTGCCGGTGAGGCACAGCTGGTGAGCAATAACGCAAGGGGAAGTATGCAGGCTGCGAACGACCTGCTAATCAGAGATACCACCACGGCATTCGCCTTTTTCGAATCTGGCTCAGTAGTAAGACTTGAGATACTTCTTGGCGTTGGAGCGCAGCTTCTTGTTGCCGCCATCGGCGGCTACCCACTCGACCGTTGGTTTGTAGTCGTTCATTCCAGAAGCAGCAAGCATCTTGGTCTGCCATGACAGGCTGTCGATAAACACCTTGTCATCGTTCTCTTCGCCAGCCTGCGCGCGAACTTGCTCGTCCAGCAAACTGAGCAGCCAGGGGTCGAACAGCTTCTCAAAGCTCACGCGTTTGGCACCCATCCGCTGTAGTTCAAGGTCGCTCGACTCAATCATATTCGCGTAGCGATTCACCGCATCGGATTTATCGCTGCGCCATCCATCGCGCGAGGAGATGATCGGATTCCACTCGGCGTACTTCGGCAGCGCCTCCAGTGCGAGCCCAGCATGCTTGCGTACTTTCTTGTTCGGCGCCTCGTTGACGACGCGCTCGAGGGTAGCGGCATACCGAGACTGCCCAGAGTAACCGAGCGATTTGGCCATCCACGAGATGTAGTCCACCGCCTGCTTGTCCTCCAGCATGTAGGTCTCGAGGAGATTGCTTTCAATCACATCAAACAGCGCAGGGTCAGAGAGACCGAGGTATTCGAGATTGCGCGCCGCAGAAACCTGCTCCTTCCACTGTGAGGCCTGGGAGCGGTCGGGGTCGCTGGCGCTGAAGATTGCGATCTTGTCTTCGAGCTCACCCGATGAAACGATTGCGCTGAACGACAGCGAGAAAGAGACCAACAGAGCAGCGAAGCCGCGCGCGATAGCTTGCGTTTTCATGAATTGTTCCTCAATCGGGTTTCGTTTCAGCTTAGCAGGAAGCCGGGATTCAACAAGCGCACCTGGGCAGGTGAATCCGTGAATATGTCAGGTGGAAAGCGAGAAGGCGGCAGGAAACAAAACCTTAAGAAAAATGTCTCAGTCGCTGAGGCAAGAAGGAGACGCGCCATGAAAAACTTCATTCGCCAACTGATCATACTCTGCCTGCCGCTGGCACTTCCCGCGCAGGCAGAAGAGCCCCCCGCCAGCGATGCCGAGGTCAAGCGCGAGCGCTGTATATCGATGTCGCGCATCTCCAGCGCCGAGGTGATTGATGACCAGACCATCGCCTTTCGCATGGCGGGCCGCGATGTCTACCTGAACGAGCTGCCGCGGCGCTGCCCTGGCATGCGCTCCAATCGCACGATTGGCTACCGGACACACGCGGGGCAGCTGTGCAACCTCGACAACGTGACAATCATCGACAACATCGGGGGCGTGCGCCGGGGCCCAAGCTGCGGCCTGGGGTACTTTACCCTGATCAGCGACGATGAGCTCAAGGCGCTCAAGGCCGAGCGCAGGGGAGGCAATGCGTCAGAGGACCAGGATACAGGTAACGACTCGCCGGAGTGATTAACGTAACGCGCGTTGCCTTACGCAATGGCTCGCCCTGCTAACGCCACCGTTAACTCGCGCTATGCCGACGCCTTCCAGGCATCGCGCACAGCGACGGCGTCGGTAAGCCAGGCCATGTTGCGCAGACTGTAGTTGAGTAAGTCAGCCGCGTAGGCTGGCGGGTCTCCCGCGACACAGTCCCTGGGAATAACGACACGGTAGCCGCGATTCACGGCCTCGATCGTTCCAGCGAACACGGCAAGGTTCATCGACACGCCGGTAAAAATCACATTGCGTACTCCCGCAGCGCACAGCATGCCGTCGAGGTCTGTACCGTGAAACGCTGTGATGCCCTGGCTTCGAGATGCAATCACATCGCCCTCAAGCGGTGTAAGCGCCGCCACCGGGTTCGCACCTTCACTACCCGCTACCATGCCGCCACCGGCACCCAGCCTACGCGCCATCATCGCGGTCAGCGGCGTGTTGGCGCTATCGTCAGTGCCGTCGGTACGCCTCTCCAACAGGCAGTGATACACACCGACGTGCGCAGCGCGCGCAGCATCCAGCAGCAACGCAATACGGTCGATGACGCCATGCTCGCGCGCGGTCGCCGCGAGCCCTGCCAACGCGGAGTCTTTCCCAAGCACAGCCTCCTGACATTCGGAGACCAGCACGGCGGTCTCGTGGGGGGCGACGTAGGGACCAATGTCGAACGGCATATCGCGCCGCTACAAAATAGCGACCGGGTTGATGATCATCTGCACGGCACCCCGGACCTTCGCCTGGCCGAGCACAAACATGAACTCAAAAGCCTCGTCGCGCACGAGCGGCCCGGTGTTCATCGTTTCCAGCAGGTAGATGCCGTTCTCTTTAAGCAGAATCACATGCCCCTGGAAGGCTCGCGCGGGGTCGGGGCTCGGCACGACATCGATGCCCCAGGTATCGGCACCAACCGCCACCACATCCTGCTTGGCAAGCCACTCTGCCACCTCTTCAGAGATGCCCGGCTCGGAAGATGCCCACGCGGCGGGGTCCGACTCCAGCATGGCATCGGTCCAGCCCGTGTGAAACAACACCACATCGCCCTTCTGGATCGGGGTGCCCTGCTTCTTCGCGACGGCCTTAACGTCATCGACCGAGAAGTACTCGCCCGCCTTTAGGTGATCGACACCTCGATGCGCGGCCATATCAAGCACGATACCGCGCGCCACCATGGGCGGCACGTTGTGGGTACCGAGCCGCGTAAGGCCTGTGAACTCGGCAAAGTCCCGCGCATCGTTACAGTTGTAGTAAATGCCGTCGGGGTCACCGATATGCCCCAGGCCGTCCAGCTGCGAACCGATGCCGAGCCAGCCGACGAACACGTCGTCATTGTAAGTGGAGTTCGGAAACAGGTTCTTACCGAGCTGCTGCCCTGGCTGCACTACATGCAGGCTCATCTGGCGCGGCGCAAAAGCCGGAGTGGAACTGTCGATAGTGATACCCAGCGAATAAGTCTTGCCGGTTTTCACGAGTTGCGATGCGGCGAGCACCGAATCGGGCGTAATAAGATTAGCGTTGCCTATCTCGTCGTCGGCGCCCCAGCGTGACGGCTTACAGTCGTCCTTGGCCCAGCTCTGCGACCCAAAAAGCGCCAACACGAGCGCTGTAATCAATGTTCCTTTCATTATTCTGCCTTGTGGGAATGAACACGCCTTCACTATAGACCAATCCCGTACTGCCACGGCAGAATGCAGTCTGCCTACCCGCACGGAGCCCACACAATGCTGAAAATCCTGACCGCCTTTGTGGCCGGCTGTGTCGTGGCGACGGGCGCGCTCTTTGTACAGGACTTCCTCGAGGACGTGCCGCCATCGGAACTGGCAAGCCCGGAATCCACCAAGGCTCTCAAGCTGCAGATGGAGCGTCTACAACCGCATCTCGTTAAGTTTGCCACCGCCGAGGCCTCCGAGCAGCAGGCGATCCTCGACGAACACTTCTACGAGCCGAAGATCGCTCGCGCCCGTGAGGTGTACCCGGTGGAGGAGTCGCCACTTGATGTCGAGGGTATTTACACCGAGGTCTTCGTGCCCGCCGGAGGGGTACCGGAAGCCAACCGCAATCGCGTGCTGATCAACCTGCACGGCGGCGGCTTTACCGTGGGCGCTCGCACTGAAGGGCGACTGGAGTCGATACCGGTTGCCGCGGTCGCCGGTATGAAGGTTATCAGCGTGGACTACCGCCAGGGGCCCGAGCATCGATTTCCCGCAGCCAGCGAAGACGTTGCGACTGTCTACCGGCATCTTCTTGAAACCTACCAGCCGGAACAGATCGGTATCTTCGGATGCTCAGCAGGTGGCCTGCTGACAGCACAATCGGTCGCCTGGTTTGACGCTCACGAACTGCCGCAGCCTGGCGCTATAGGTATCTTCTGCGCCGGCGCTGGGACTTCTTTGTGGGCGACAGCATACAGATCGATAAGGTGCTGAAAACCAGCCTGGGCGGTGGCGAGATTGCCTACCTCGAAGACGTTGACTGGGATGACCCTCTCGTCGCACCCATCAACCACCCAGACTTGCTCAGCCGCTTCCCTCCGTCGCTGATCATCACGAGCACCCGGGACCTGGCACTCAGCTCGGCTGTCGCCACGCACCAGGCTCTGGTTGCGGTGGGTAACGAATCGGACCTGCACGTCTACGAAGGACTTACGCACTATTTCTTTTCGGACACGGACCTGCCGGAGTCCAGGCAAGTCTTCGACGTGACAGCGCGGTTTTTCGATGCGCACCTCGCTCGCTGAGCCAACGCCTGCCGCGGTCGCTTGATGTACAAGAGCATGCGCAGAATAGCGCCACTACTGTTAGTCGCAGTACTCAGCGCACTCACATCGAGCGCGCTCGGCCAGGCGGAAGAAACCGCAGCGGAAGTCCTGCCCGCCCTGCCGGACCACTGGCGCAAGCACTACATCAGGGAAACGATTTTCGGGAGCACGGTATTCGTCGCTGAAGCGGGCAAGCAGGGTCGTCCCGTTGTGCTGCTGGTTCACGGCCTGGGTCAGGCAGGACTGACCGACTGGCTGACGGTAGTGCCGGCGCTGGAACGCGACTACCACGTGATTGCACTGGACCTGCCTGGCTTCGGCCGATCGGAGTCTCCACGCGGCAAGTACTCACCCACAAACTATGCCGCGGTGCTGCACCAGGTGAAGACGCGTTTCAGCCGAGGCCCCGCGCACGTGGTCGGTCACTCCATGGGCGGCGCGGTGACGTTGCGCTATACCGCGGACTACCCGCAGCACGTCAGCAGCGCCGTGCTCGTCGACGCTGCCGGCATACTCAATCGAACGGCGTTCGTGAAGCACTCCGCAGGTGCTGTGATCGACGAGCGCGAGATGCCCATCATGATCGAAGGCCTGCGGGGTCTCCTGGCACGCTACTCAGACGCAATACTGGAAACGGTCGGCAACTGGCCCGACCCCACCGGCGCGCTCGGCGAATTTGAAATGCTGTGGGGCGCAGTAATGGTCGACAACACCAACGTCAATGCGGCTCTGGCGCTCGTCAACGAAGACTTCACCGATGCCGTCCTGCGCAACGAAACCCCGACACAGGTGATCTGGGGCAGCGACGACAACGTGACACCCCTGCGCACAGGCACGTTACTGGCAGGGCGGATGGCAAACGCACAACTGCACGTCATCGAAGGCGCCAAGCATGTTCCCATGAAGAGCCACACAAAAACGTTCAATCGCCTGCTGCTGGACGCGCTCAAGACGCCGCCCTCAAAAGCTGTAAACGAGCAGCAAAACCGCGGTTACCTGAAGCTTACGGGCGAGCGCGGCGGTACCTACAGCGGCGCGTTTGAGGCGATAGAAATTCGCAACTCGCGCGAACTAAAACTGTCAGGTGTCACCGCTAACAGCATCACGATTGTCGATTCCATCGTCGAGCTCGAAAACGTGAACGTGGACGCAGGCGATGGGCTCGCACTGTTGTTGGAGCGCTCGCGTGTTCTCGGCACCAATCTCGGCTTACGCGGTGGCATGGGCATGATCGTCGCGGGCTCAACCCTCGACATCGCCGGGCTCGACATCCAGGCGCGAGGGACCGGCGTGGAGGTGGTGTACCCCTCGGAGGGTATTTTTTCCATTAGCCGCATAGAAAGCGGCCGCCAGCACCGTGATGTTCACGGCCAGTTTTCATTGGGGCTTGGTGTTATGGAAAGCGCACTGCCCTAGAGGCTGGATTCGCTGCCGTGCATTCCTCGAGCAACGGTAGGCCATTTGATGCCTAGTCAGACGCGAGGTCTATAAGCTCGCTCACCGTCACAAAGCGGTAACCCTGGGCCCGAAGTTCGTCAATGATCATCGCCGTTGCGGCGACCGTGTGCGCGCGCGTCTGCTGTTCGCCCGGCCCGTCGACATCGCCGTGACCGTCGTGCAACAGCACTATGCTGCCCGGGCCAACATCCGCGAGCACGCGGTCCGCCACCTCACGACCATCGAACACTTCCCAGTCCGCCCCGCTCGCATCTGCCAGCACAGACAACATGCCGAGTTCGTCCAGCGCCCGCTTCAACCCTGCGCCCTGCACGCCGAACGGCGGCCGGAACAGCGAGGGCTTCACACCTGTGGCATCCTGGATCAGCGCGTTGACCTGCTCCAGTTCGGCCTGCATGTCGCCCTTGCTTAACGAACCCATCGCGTAGTGAAAGTAGCTGTGGTTCGCGACCTCATGACCTTCGACAACCAGGCGAGCGGCAAGCTCGGGGTAGGCCTCGACATTGCGACCTTTCAGGAAAAACGTCGCGTAGACCCCCTTGTCTGACAGCAGCTCGAGCAATGCCTCGGTGTGTGGCGGATTCGGACCATCGTCGTAGGTCAGGGCCACGGCATTCTCGGTCGTATCCACACGCAGCAGCGCATTGGAGTAGCTATAGGTCACGTACGCAAAAAACAGCAGGCCAAGGAAAGCCAGTACGCCCAAGATCTTACCGAGTGTCTTCATCGTGTCTCCCCGAAGCGCGCCGGTGTGCGGCTGCCGATAATGTGAGCATGTCGTATACTGGGAACGGTACGATGACACGCCACAAAAGGCCACAGTCCGGAGGAGACCATGACAGCGCGCCTCGAGCTCCAGCAAATGACGCGATACACCGACGCGAGAACCCTGGCACAGGCGGTGGCGAAGGCCAAGCACGGCCAGCGCGAGGGTCGCCAGCAGCTGCTGGCTGCTGTTGCCTGGGTGGCGTACGCCTGCCCCGATGCGACGGAAGCCGTGTTCGACAACATCGCCTCGGCATGGCTGGGCCACGGCCCTACTCCACCAGTTCCCGACAACCTGCCGGAGGCTCCGCTTGAAGCCAGCTTCTGGGAGGCTTTCTGGGCCGTGGTCGATGGGCATGATGAGGGCTACGACGCCACCTCCATCACGGTAGCGGTCGCGTCCCTCGGTGCGGCGGTGCACCCGAGTTTCGGTGACATTTCCGACCGGCTCGCACAGCGCCACTCAGGCTCCATGAACGCGATCAAGAACCCGGTACCGGGTTACACCGACATTGAGGCGCTTGCAAACTGCCCGGACGGCAGCCTCGGCAAGGAGCTGAACAAGCTACTAGTGGAAAACGGTTACGACCCCGAAGTGCTGGAACGCGATGACATCGGCCTTTCCGAGTTACCCCATGCCCTTGAGTACGTGAACACGCGCATCCTGCAGATGCACGAGGTCTGGCACCTGGTTGCCGGCTATCGCACGACCGGCTCACACGAGATCGCCATCTCCGCATTTCAGCTGGCGCAGTTCCCCCACAACTATTCCTCGATGTTTCTCGCCGCGGGCATGGCCATCGCGCACTTCAAGGAACCGCGAACATTTGCAATTCTCATGCAGATTATCTGCGAGGCCTGGCAACACGGCCGCGCAACGCCCGTGATGATGGACATCGAATGGGAAGCCGAGTGGGACGCACAGATTGAGGACATTCGCGCGCGCCACAACATCGCGACCTATGAAAGCATTTTCCCCGAAGACTTGATGGAATCTGCCGAGGAGGCCTCGTTCTTCAAGAAGATTCGGATCGGCCTGCAACTGTTGCGCTGGCACAGGCAGCTCCAGAAAGCGCCACTGGCAGCGTAGGTCTGCGTTGATGTCCCGCCTCGCCGTGGCACTGCTCTGTGCCGCGTTTGCACTACCCACCCTCGCCAATGCCGAGCACCGCGAGCAGATCGCAACCGCCATAGCAGCGCTTGATGCGGCGAACATGGACGAGCGCTGGCGATACACGATGGAGTTACTGATAGACGGTGAGAAGCGTGTGGTAACTCACGATCCCAACCGGGGCGGTTACGAAGTTCGTCAGTTGGAGAGCGTAGACGGCGAGCCGCCCAGCGACAAAGAGCGCAAAGACTTCCTCGCAGAAGAAAAGAAACGCCTCGATGAGCAGGACCCGGAGACCAACAACTACGCTTACCTCGTCAACCTCAACTCTCTGCAGCTTGAAGATACGCGGGGCGATGTCAACGTTTTCAGTTTCGCTCCCCGGGTCAAGGAATTCGACGAGGCGGACAAATTGCGCGGCACGCTTGAACTGAACAGCGCCACAGGGCACCTAGAGTCCCTGCGTATTGAGAACAACGGCGAGCTGTCACCAGCGTTCAGCGTGTCGGTATCGCATTACGTGCTGGCCTTCAGCTTTATCGATGTGGAAGACGCCCGACTTCTGGGTGACATGGTCTCAGAAGCTCGCGGCAAGGCCGGCTTTCTCAAGAGCTTCGACACCAACGTTGAAGTGACCTTCGGCGACTACAGTCCACTGTCCGACAATTGAGCCGCCTCAACACTTTTTTCGTCGAGAACGTGCTCGATGAGGACTACACCAAACTGATTTTCCCGCAGGCGCAGGCTTTGATTCACCACTGCTATATTTAGCACTGGCCCAGGTATACACAGCGCACCGCGGGCGTGGAGCTAAGCTACCGGTTTTAGTCGCGTGAAGCGGGCACGTCAGTGCTGTTCGAGCAGTCGCTTGCCGTGACGGGTATGCACAAATGGTCCCGGGGCTTCAGGCCCCTCCCCCGCGGCAAGCCGCCGCTTGAGCTCATTGAGGACCATGCGCGTGATGTGGGGCAGTTGGTCCATCTCCTCGGCCTTCGAGAGCTCGATCCAGTGCAGGTCCAGTAACTCGCCCGAGCCCTCCGGTCGCTCGTGCACATCGCCCTGGATATGCTCGGCATCCACCATGAAAAACCGGGCGTCGAAGCGACGATTACGATAAGGCGGCGTGATCGCGCGGGCGATGTAGTGCAATACATCAAGACGCGGATTGATGTCGTGTGCGAGGAATGCGTTCCAGTGTGGCGAGCGAGTTTTTAGCGTGGGCGTCTCGGGCTCGCCAATGATCAACCCGGTCTCTTCAAATGTCTCGCGCAGGGCCGCCAGGGCAATCGCGCGCGCCCGGCTACTGGTGCACCCAAGCGTCAGGCGGTCCAGCACCTCAGGCCGAAGGTCGTGGGGCGGCCTGATGCGGCCGTCACCCACATCCACCTTTCCACCCGGGAACACGAACTTGTTCGGCATGAACTTATGGTGTGTTGAGCGCTGCCCCATCAACACCCGCGGCTCACCCCTACCGCGGCGCACAATCAGCAAAGTCGCAGCGTCTTTCGGCCGCACGGCCCTGCCGCCCTCGCGGTACTCGCTCTTCGAGATATAGCCCGGCGTCAGTTCGGGTGCATCGATGACCTTGCCCTTGGTTTTCTTGCTCATGCCGCTTTGGTGGGAGAAAGAAACTTGCTGGTGTCCTGGGCGATTGTGATGCGGTGCAGCTCACGGTCGTAGCCATCGTAGCCGCCATTGGCGCGGTGCAACACACTGCGGTTATCCCACATTACCAGCATGTTGGGCTGCCACTTGTGGTGGTACTGGAACTCCTCGCGGGTCTGCCATTCGTACAGCTTCATCGCGAGCTCAATGCCTTCCTGTTCGCCCATGCCTTCAAAGCCGATGATGTAACCGATACAGCCGAACAGTGTCTCACGGCCGCTCTCGGGGTGGCTCAGGATCACCGGGTGAGTGAAGACATCGTTCGCTTCTTCGCCGAAAAGAATCTTCATGGAGCGGTCGTTGCCCTGGTCACCTTTACCGTAGAGACCATCTGGACCATAGGACAACTTCGCGGAGTGCAGCGCCTTGCGACCTTTGAGCTCCGCCCGGAGCTCGCCAGGCATCTCTGCCAGCGCTTTCTGCTGGTTGATGAAACTGGTGTCGCCGCCCACGGGTGGCACCACGAGGCTGTAGAGGCACGTACCGATCGGCGGGATATCGAGGAAGCTCCAGTCGGTATGCCAGTTCTCGGCAAACACGGGGGCTGTTTCGTCGGCCCGGCGCGTCAGGGCCACCACGTGCTCGCTGCCATCCAGTGGCACGAAAAAGGGTTCGCGGCCAAACACTCCAAAGCTCAGCACGATGCGCTCAAGGTCCTCATCGGACAATTGCTGGTCGGGAAACGCTATTACATGGTGGTCCATCCAGGCGCTGCGAATCTCGCTCACGGTAGCGGCGTCCAGCGGCTCTGAGAGGTCGACCCCGGTGATGTAGGCACCGCAGGCCTCCCCGGAAGGTTGTACGTTGATCATGGTGCTGCTCCTGGCGGCCAAAGGCGGGGCCGCTCCGTCATTCAGTGCTTTCAGGCCCGCTACCTTAACAACTTGGTCACTCGCCTGCCATTCAACACAGCCGCGAATCTCAACTACACTGTCACGAATCGTTAGATGTGGATGTTCCCGTGAGTGACCCCCTATTCTCAGACCTGCTGGTGCTGGACTGCGCCAGTTTCATCGCGGGTCCAGCCGCGGCCACCATGCTGTCAGACTTCGGCGCCCGCGTAATCAAGATCGAGCCGCCGGGCGGCGGCGATGGCTACCGCATGCTGCAACACCTACCGGGCTTGCCGCGCGGCGACACCGACTACCCCTGGGCGCTCACCAATCGCAACAAGGAGAGTGTGGCACTGGACTTGAAGGACGAATCCGGTCGCCGCGCACTCGACGCACTGGTGGCAGAGGCCGATGTCTTCATCACCAACCTGCCGCTGCCCGTGCGCACGCGGCTCAGGATTAACGCTGAGGACATTCGCGCCGCGAACCCGTCGATCATTTATGGCTCGCTGACGCCCTACGGGGAAGCCGGCCCGGAGGCACAAGGCACTGGCTATGACGCAACCGCATGGTGGGCGCGCTCCGGCCTGATGGACTACGTACGCGCCTCCAGCGACACACCACCCGCCGTCTCGGTGCCCGGCATGGGCGACCACATGACTGCCTGCTCACTCTACGGCGCGATCGTCACCGCACTGTACAGGAGGCAGCAAACCGGCGAGGGCGCGGAGGTCGGCTCGTCACTCATGGCGAACGGCCTCTGGTCCAACGGCTTGATGGTACAGGCGGCGCTCGATGGCGCCGACATGAGCCAGCGCCAGGACTACCGCAAGCTCAGCCCCTTTACCCAGAACTACCGCTGCGCCGATGGCCGCTGGTTCATTCTCACCGTGCTACCGCAAACCCAGGAGCGCGCGTGGCCCAAACTCGCGGCGGCGCTGGAGCGACCGGACTGGCTCGAGGACGAGCGCTTCCAGACGATGGAATCACGGCACGAACACAAGTTAGCGCTCACGGAAATGATCACCGATATCATCGCCGGCAGGGAGTGGAGCCACTGGCAGGCAGTATTTGCCGAGCACGGCATTACCTGCGGCCGGGTGGCGCAAACAGTCGATCACTGCGAGGACCGGCAGGCCGCCGAATCAGGCGCGCTCGTGACGTTCGAAGGCGGCGAGCGGCGCACCGTCGACAGCCCACTCTATGTCAGCGGTCTCGACAAACGCACTCCGGCACCTGCACCAGCGGTCGGCCAGGACACTGAGCGAGTGCTTAAGGAATTCAACATCACACTCTAAACGGAGGGACTGACCATGCTGGGATACGTAACACTCGGCACCAACGATCGCGACAAGGCTGCGGCCTTCTACGATGAGCTAATGGGCAGCATCGGCTTTGGGCGCATCTTCGAAGATGAGAAGCTGATCATCTGGGGCAAGAACATGGACGAGGGCGCGGTCGGCGTGACCACACCTTTCAACGATGAGCCCGCCACAATTGGCAACGGCGTTATGGTGGCAATGCAGATGAAGACTACCGACGAGGTGGATGCGTTTTACAACAAGGCGCTGTCGCTGGGCGCGACGGACGAAGGGCCACCCGGGAAACGCATCGAGGGGTTTTACGCGGGGTACTTTCGGGATCTCGATGGGAACAAATTCAACGCATTTGTCCTTGGATGACAGCATATCGCTGGGGGTAGTAAGTACAACTAGCGATTAACGCCACCGCAACGCCCTACCAGTCTTTTTGACGTCACTATCCAGTATGTGTCGGGCCTGCAGTGTTCGGAGGTCGGTGCGGCCAGGCGCTAGATCGTCGGTGATGCTTGCTCTATTCTTGGCGCTTCGCCAAAAAAACCTATAACGGAGAGACTCATGATTGGCTGGACTGAACAGCAGCAGATGGTGCGCGGCATGATGCGCGACTTCGTCGAGAAGGAGATCGTGCCTCACCTGGATGACCTCGAGTACAACGGCATGCCGCCCTATGACATCCTGCGCAAACTGTTCGCCACCTTCGGCATGGACGAACTCGCAGGCAGTCGCTTCGATACGCAAATTGCTAAAGAAGAGGCCATCGCGAACGGCGAGGCGGTTGCGGAGCCGAAGGAGAAGAAGGTCACGGAAGGGCCGCCCAGCGAAGAAGCACTGGACGCAGTCGCCATGGGACTACTGCCCATTATCGAAATCAGTCGCCACTGCTCCGGCCTGATTACCGCACTCGGCGTGTCCATGGGGCTCACCGCCAGCGCCATCATGTCCAAGGGCACGCTGGCGCAGAAGAAAAAGTACGCACGCGACCTGCTCACCCTCAAGAAGATCGGCGCGTGGGCCATCACCGAGCCCAACTCCGGTTCGGACGCGTTCGGCGGCATGAAATCTACCGCGCGCCGCGACGGCAATGGCGGCTACATTCTGAACGGCAGCAAGACGTACATTACCAACGGCCCCTTCGCCGACACCATCGTGTTCATCTGCCGCCTGGAAGACGAGGGCGTTGCACCCGAGGACAGAAAGATCGTGTCTTTCATTCTTGAGTCGGGCATGGAGGGTCTAGAGCAGAGCGCACCCTTCAAGAAGATGGGTATTGGCTCCTCGCCGACCGGCGAGCTTTTTCTCAACGACGTGAAGGTGGGCCCGGAGCGCCTGATGGGTGAGTCGGAAGACGGTTACGGTCGCTCCGGCGCGAAGTCTACGTTCAGCACGGAACGCTCAGGCGTCGCTGCAATGTCGCTGGGCCTCGTGGAACGCGCCCTCGAGTTATGTGTGGAATACGCCAACACTCGCGTGCAGTTCGGACAGCCGATCGGCAGCTACCAGCTCATCCAGCTGAAACTCGCCAAGATGGAAGTGGCGCGACTTAATCTCGAGAACCTCGTATTTCGCTTTATCGAAACGACGGCAGCGGGCAAGCAGCTCACATTTGCCGAGGCCTCCGCGATGAAACTGTACTCGGCACAGACGGCCATGGAAGTGGCGACGGAGGCGGTGCAGGTGTTTGGCGGTGCCGGTTACATGCGTGAAACACGTGTGGAACAACTGATGCGCGACGCGAAGATTCTGCAGATTTACGCGGGCACTGACGAGATGCAGATCGTGGCCATAGCAAAGGACCTGCTGGGCAGGGCCTGAGCCTTAACCCTCGCGGTAGCGCTGCTCGGCGTAGGCCTTAAGGCCCTGTGCGCACAGGCTGAAGCCCTTTTCGACCTCTGCGCCCAGCGCCTCGATCATGGGGCCTACGGCCTCTCCGCTGAACTCATCGATTGACGAGTAGCTGCAGCTGCTCTCACTGAGGGGTGTGACTGTCTGGGTGCGGTCTGCGTGGATCGGGTCGCCGGGCTTGTTTTCCATCGACCACGTCACGCGATGCGGCGGCTCCAGTCGCGTCACGTACTCCACCTGCGGCTGCAGGCCGCTACCGAGATCGACCATCATGTGCAGGGCGGCACCCATCGTCGCCTCACCCTTTATCTCCGGGCAGAATGCATTCCAGGCACTGTAGTTGTCGAAGTCCAGGAGGATCTCCCATACCAGCTCGGCCGGAGCCTCAATGACAATGTCGTCACACGATACGCTGTTCTCGGTAATCACCACACTACTCCCTAGTTCGCAAAACTGACGCCGCCGTTCACTCGCCACACCTGGCCATTGACCCATTCTGCCTCGTCGGACAGCAGGTAGGCCACTGCGCCCGCAATGTCACTGGGCTCGCCGTGACGGGGGCTGCGCGCACCGCGCAACATGTAGTCGAGCGCCTCATCCGGCATGTTGGCCTGTATCTGGTCGGTGAGCACGAAGCCTGGAGAGATGACATTGCAGCGAATGCCTTGCTTCCCCCACTTTGACGCAACGTGGCGGCAGAGCGAATTCACGGCGGCTTTGCTCGCGGCATAGGCGGGCCGTTCCGGCTCACCGACCACGCCAGCATCGGATGAGGTCAACACCATCGCACCACTGCCCCGCTCCAGCATGCCTGGCAGCGCGGCACGCATCAGCGCCACGGTGCCCACGAGGTTGACCTCGAGTGTGCGCCGCCAGGTATCGAGTTCGTTCGAGAGCAGGTCGCCATCCGAAAAGATAACACCCAGGTCGGCGACATTAGCGAAAAGGCCGTCCAGACCGCTGAACTCGGCAGCAGCAGCCTCTACCAGCGCATTGACACTCTCCTCATCCGATTGGTCGTAAGCCCACGCGCAGACGTTGGCACCTTCTGCACTCAGCTCTTCCGCCAACGCCCTGGCGCCGTCAAAATTCAGGTCGCCAATTCCTACCCGGGCGCCCTCCTGCGCCAATCGTCGCACGGTAGCCGCGCCAATTCCCGTGGCACCGCCACAGACGAGTACCGCTTTTTCGCCAAGATTTCTCATGCCTGTCCTGTTACCGCCGAATGTGTAGAATCGTTGTCACCCGCTTACGGTTGGCAATGTACGGCCGACCCGCACAGCGCATCAAGCTACTGACCCCAGAGAATTAAACCGACATGACAATCCTCGCGTTCCTCTGGCGCCGCCTGACCGCGCTGCTCAGCACGCTGCTACTGCTGCTGGTGGTGCTGGCCCTGTTCATCGGCCTGCGCCTGCTGGGCCCAGGCCAGCAGGACAACCCCGAACGGCTGGCAGCCAAGCGGGATTACCTTGCCTCCATCGCGAGCGCCAACGCCGCCGGCCCCAACATCGTCTTCGTGCTGTACGACGATATGGGCTACGGCGACATAGGCGCGGGCGCGAAGGGCAACCCCATCGAGACCCCACACATCGATGCACTCGCGGCGGGGGGCGTTACCCTGAGTGACTTCCACTCCCCTGCACCGGTCTGCACGCCCGCGCGCGCCGGTTACATGACCGGCCGCCTGGCACCCCGCGCAGGTCTGCCTAACGTATTGTTTCCATCCGGCAGCTTTACCGAGGGCGTATTCAAGGTGCTGCAGGGCCCCGACACACCACTGCGCCTGCCTGCAGAAGAAATCACGCTGCCCGAGGTCCTCAAAGCAGCAGGCTACGCCACAGGCATGGTCGGCAAGTGGCACATGGGCGACGTGAGCCCATCGCTGCCCAATGATTTTGGCTTCGACACGTTTTTCGGCTCGCTCTACAGCAACGACATGACGCCGTTCGCCCTCTATCGCAACAACGAGATTGACGTTGAGGCACCCGCTGACCAGGAACGACTGACCGAGTACTACACGCGCGAAGCCACCCAGTTCATCGAAAAGAATGCGGGGTCACCCTTCTTCCTCTACTTCGCGCACAACTTCCCCCACGACCCGCTCTACGTGCGCAAGGAGCGTCTTGGCAGGTCGGAAGGCGGACTGTACGGCGATGTGCTGGAGGAAATTGACGACAGCATCGGTACCATCGTCACGGCACTTGAGGCCTCAGGCACACTCGCAAACACGCTCATCATCATCACTTCAGACAACGGCCCCTGGTTCCTCGGCAGCGCTGGCGACCAGCGCGGCAACAAGGGCACAACCTTCGAGGGCGGCATGCGTGTGCCGTTCATCGCGCACTGGCCGGGCGGCATCACTGCCGGACGCACCGAGGGCGCGATGGCCATGGGCACGGATCTGCTACCGACGGTGCTGGAACTGCTGGGCCTGCCTGCACCCCCGGACCGGATACTCGACGGTCGCAGCATATTGTCGGTACTGCAAACCGGCGGGCAGACGCCACACGAATTCCTCTACTACTACGACAGCGAGACGCTGTTCGCCGTGCGCGACCAGCGCTTCAAGTACCGCGGCCCTGCGGGCGTGAAGTACTCGACAGACAGCACACCCTTCGGTGGCAGCATCCCGCAGAAGGAATGGCTGTTTGACCTTGAGAACGACCCGAACGAGGCCTACGACACGATCGCCCGCCACCCGGCTGAGGGCGACCGCCTGCGCGCCGCCTTTGCCGCCAGGAAAAAAGAGATGACAGACAATCTCCGCGGCTGGCGTTGAACTACACTGGGGCAAGCAACCCGGAGAACTGTTATGAAACCCTGGCGCTTCCTCGCACCCAAGATGCTCGGCTTCACCTGGCGCACGCTGTCACAGGCGGTTGTCGACAAGGTAAAGGGCGCACCCTCACGCCCGGTACAGGTCGCGGCGTACGTGGCGCAGCACGCTGAACAGGGCAACCCCGCACACGTGCTCGCCACCATCGACCGCTTCGCGCGTGAGGTGCGCTGGCTGATGAACATTGGCCCGGACAAGGGGCCGCTCATCCAGGAAATGGCAGGACGCCTGCCCGCGAATGCGCGCATCCTCGAACTCGGCGCCTACTGCGGGTACTCCTCGATCATGATGTCCAACACGTTCGGCGACGCAGCCACCATCACCTCGATAGAAGTGGACGCGGACGCCGTGGCGAGTTGCCGCAAAAACGTGGAGGTAGCGGGTCTGTCTGACCGCATCACCTTCATTCACGGCCCCTCGAACAAGGTACTGGAAACGCTGGACGCGGAGCCTTTTGACCTCGTGTTTCTCGACCACTGGAAAGACCTTTACAAGAGAGACCTGGAGATTATCGAGAAGCGTGGACTACTGAAGCCGGGCAGTATCGTCGTGGCAGACAACGTGGGCGATGTATTCAACCCCACCGAGTACTTAACGTACGTACGCGAGTGTGGCCACTACGACACGGAGAACCGCGAGGCGACGATCGAGTACACGAACGCACCAGACGCCGTGGAGATTTCGGTTTACAAGGGGCAGTAACGAGGCGGTGTCAGGCCGCCTCAAGCGTGAGTTCGCCGTTGGCATACGCCTCCGCAAACTTCTTGAACTTGCTGAACATTCGACGGTTTACAGTGCGCATGATGGGGCGCGTGAGGAACATCATGTGCTTTGAGAAGCCGCTGACCTCCATGGCCATGTACCACTGCACGCGGCAAGTGCCATCGCCGAGATCTTCCACCCGGTAGTCTTCCAGGAACTTTTCCGTCGCAGGCTTGCTGGCACCAAGGAACGTAAAGGCCATGCGCTTGCCGCGGTCCCACTCGATGAACTCTTCATAACCCACGAGCCCGCCCATCATGTGCACACTGCGGGTGGTACCGACGCGATAAGGCTTCGGTGAAGTCCACTCTACCTTCTCGATTGGCATGGCCCAGACCGTCCATGAATGCGCGTCTTCAAACACGTCAAAAATCTGCTCGGGCGTTGCGCGAACAATTTCCTCGGCAACAAAAACGTTCTTCGTCTGCTCGAGGAATTCGACACCGACTTTGGTGCACTCGTGGTAGTCGCTCATGATTTTCGGCCTGATTTTGGCTATGTCGGGCAAGTCTAGCCGCCGGGCTCGCAAAATCCAGCAGCGCGGGGCAGAGACTACACCGGGGTTCTTCACAGCATACCGACAGCCTCGAAAGGCGGCCGGGGAGCCAGGATTCCCACCATGCCAATGGGTCAGAGCTGTTGTTCAATTCGCGCTTTTGGCCTTAAATGAGGCCGTATAAAACCGTGGGGCAGTACTCCAACTCCCCCTGGAGCCGCTGCCAGGTGCCCTTGCCGCAAAACGACTGGAATCACGCATTGCGCGAACCCTTCGGGAAAGACCTCGCCAAGACGCTCGCGTTATTCGGCGTGGCGCTGGCGGGCCTGTGGCTGGGCGCGCATCTGGAAGTGGCGGTAGTTGGGTGGGCTTTCCTTGCGCTCCTGGTCTACTCGATGGCTTTCTTTGTTCGCGTATGGTGGCGGCTCACGCGATCCATTTTCTCCGGAAAGGCTTACGAGCGGGTATGACAGCTGCCGATGCTCGCACAAGTCCGCTGCTGAAGGGACATCAATGTTCGAACTCGTACTGATCGCGAATACCATTTGGTTTGCACTGGGCTTTCACCTGTTCTCGCTGCGCAGCGTGGTGTTCGCAAAGATCCTTGTACCCCGTGAGCAACGGGAAACCCCGGTGTTCGAAACGCTGATAGCCACGGGGCCCTTCCTCGGTGGCTTCAACTTTGCACTGTGCGTTTTCAACATCCTTCTTCTGCTCAACACATCCGCCTTTGCGGACGGCACCCAACGAGCGATCCTGGCTACCGGATTCGCGCTGGCGCACGGCTCACAGTTTGCGGCCAACGTTCCTATCTTCCTGCAGAATCGGCGTGGAGAAGGCATTTGGCAGGTAAAGGGTTTGATGGGCTTCATTTTCATTACCGATTGCATCCTGATGCTGGCAAACGCCGGGCTCGCGGTGCTTTACCTTCGATAGTCTCACGCGGGCTGCTAGACTCAGACAGCTCCAGATCCAGTCTTCATCTGAGGTCCTACGCCACCCCAGGGAACGGGGACAACGGCCAGGGTCCAATCCACCTTCAGGAGGCAATACGCCTTGAGTACATTTCTTACGACAGACGCATTGATGAACGGCCTTCCCCACGTCCAGGCATCGCCCTCGGATTCCGGAACACTGGACCTGATCGTCCGCCGCCCGGAGACGGGCGAACGGGAGGAACTGCAAGAGGGTGAACTCGACATACGCCTCGGGCTGGTGGGCGACAACTGGCTGGCAAGGGGCAACAAGAAAATGGCGGACGGGACCGCTAACCCGGAGCAGCAACTCAACATCATGAATTCGAGGGCGGTAGCCCTGATTGCACAAGAGAGGGATCGCTGGAAGCTGGCTGGCGACCAGCTGTTTGTCGACTTTGACCTCAGCTACACCAATATTCCTCCCGGCACCCGTCTAAAGATCGGCAGCGCCCTTATCGAGATTACGCCAGAGCCCCACCTGGGCTGCGCCAAGTTTATCGAACGCTTCGGTCGCGACGCGGCGCTGTTCGTGAACTCCGAAGAGGGCAAGGCAGTGAACATGCGCGGCGTCAACGCCAGGGTGATCGAGGCAGGGACTGTTCGCATTGGCGATGTGATAGAACACGCCGAATGATCGTCTGGCTAACGATTAGCAGGAGACCACTAGAATGAACGAGCGCCGTTTCAACGTTGCTATCGCTGCGCTGGCGTTGTTTTTCGCCGCGTACTTCTCGTGGGTGGTCGTACCTCCCCTCATCGAAAACCCGGATATCGTGGGCGCACTCGCCGCTGGATTTGTCAATCCGTACTCGAGTGGCTATTCCACCGATGTCATCGTCTGCTGGGCGATCCTCGCCGTCTGGGTTTGGTTTGAGGCGGACACTCACTCAATTCGTCACGGCTGGATCTGTCTCTTACTGGGCCTCGTGCCGGGGGTGGCGGTAGGCTTTGCAGGATACCTTCTATTGCGGCAACATCAGCTCAAGCGCAAGGGTCTCAGAAATGTATAACGAGCAAAAAACACGCCAGAGCGGACAGCAGGGGCAACAAAGATGATGAACATCCTCATGATGGCGGCCGTCTTACTGCTGCTGTTCCGGGTCGTGATCGACCTGTTCTCCATCATGGAGAGGGATCTATTCAAGGGCTCCGAAACGCTGATCAGCTTCGACGAAGTCGAGAAGCTCACGCTGGAGCTGTGGGACAAGCTCATCGACCAGGCAACGGAAGAGGCACAGCGCAATCCCGACATGAAATGCTGGGTGCCGGCACTCAAGGAGATGAGGGAAGGTGACATACAGCTTTTCCTGTTCCTAAAGAATCGTCTCACCAAGCGCCAAATGCGGCACCTGCTTGCCACACTGAACTACTCAGGTGTGTACAGCCTGGCAGGAGAGGTGTTCAGGGAAAAAGAGACTCACCTGGACATAGAAGGGCTGAAGAACATCAACGTTGCGATTACAACGTGTATCGACAACTTCGGCGTCATGAAGCAGAAGATCCTGGCGCGGGCCAAATCATTCTGCGAGACCAAGAGCCTGGTTCTCGAGAATTTTCGTCTCGCCGCACACCCGAAGTGATCTGCGGCCTGATGCACGCTTCGTTGAACCATCTCCGCAAGCGCGTGAGGGAGGCACCGTGTTCAGCCACGTGACTATCGGGTCAGTCGACCCCAACAAGGCAGCCTCATTCTACGATGAGGTACTCGGCACACTCGGCATCGAAACGCTCTTCAACTTCGAAGGAGTGGTCGCCTACGGCGATGCCGCCGGCGCCAAGACCTTCATTGTAAAGCCCTTCGATGGCGACGCGCCGGCGCCTGGCAACGGCGGGCACATCGCGTACCTCGCCAAGACTAGAGCCGAAGTCGATGCCTTCTACGCAGCGGCCATCAGGCTGGGTGGAACGGATGAAGGAGAGCCGAGGCTGAGGCCACACTATCACCCACACTACTACGGCGCGTATGTGCGCGACCCCGAGGGCAACAAGCTCCAGGCGGTCTGCCACAGTAAGAACGGCTAGCCGGTACTGAAGGAGTGTGTAAGGCGCCATGGATCACCTAGCACTGTTCAACGCGGTCAAGGCGAAAGATGTGGCCGCACTGCACGAGGTGCTTGGGCCAACCCTCAGGGATTTCGGCGCTTACCGGGTTGTTCACTGGGCGCATGCATACGATGGCGTGTTGACCAGTTTAAACGCGTTACCGGGTGTGCAGGGCTACGAAAGCATGCGCTGGGCAGAGCAGACTGTGATCGACTCGCTGCAACAGCACGAGACTCGGGAGCCAAACCCTGAGCTTAGCGAGTACGTGTACAGACTGAGGGCAGCGCTGTTGGGGAAGGCGTTGGAACGAATCGACGCGTTTAACCCTGAAGAGAGAGTGGCCGTGAGCCGCTCTGTTGCGTCGGCGGTTGAACAGCTGGGGGTTGAGGTCGACTCAACGCCGTTGGCAAGCGCGGAGTGGCTGGTAGACGTTCAAAACCGCGCTGCCGAACGTGTCGCCGAGGGGCATAGCTAGGCTGAGAGGTAGGCGTTTTTGGTGGTGTAATAGCGCGCGACCATTTCATCCATCGCCGCCTGGTCGTACTCGCGCAAGCCACTCAAAAGCATGTTCTTGCGGCCGCGCCCTACGACCTCGCCATTGTCGAGGAAATTGAAGACCATACGCACCGCACCGCGTTTGCCGCTGATCTCCAGCTCGTTGTGATCGAGCTCCAGGCTGACATCGCCGAAATCAAGGCGATCGAGGTCAATGCCCATACTTTCGTACATCACCATCGGGCGAGCCGGGTTGATCATCACGCCCTGCTCCGCCAGCGAAGGGACGAGCAATTCCGGGAAGGTGTGGCCTGAGAACGCGACATAACAGCGGCACAGGCTCTCAATGCTGCTCTCGAGTATGGTGAGCTCGCCACTGCGGCGCATGCTCAGGTACTCCTTGTCCTGCGCGTCCAGCAGGCGCATCTCGTCGGCGGCTTCCGGCAGCAGCAACTCCACGCCCTCCGGCACCATGCCAGAGAAAGTAAACTCCATGTGCTGGCTGAGGCCGTACTTGTAGAGAAGGATTGTGAACAGCAGATCGCCGGGCACACAGAAACGCTTGGCATCCGCATCGTGTAGCGGGTTGAAGTCATCTGCCACGGTCTTGGCGAAATCAGAACCCTGCTGCCGGGTAAAGGCAACGCGGCCGTTTTCTTCGCTGAAATACGGTGCTACGAACATGGCTTGGCTTGCGACTCCCCCGTGAAGCCCGCACATTTTAACAGGAATCGGACGCCGTTTTCGGGTGTGAAAACCGTCATTATGTCGCGCCCCTGAACTTCGGCTCATTCTCGTCGGGCGCACCTTCGCCCCGCCAGTGAAACTGCCGCAGCACGGGGTGGGCGCCCTCCTCCCCGAGCCAGCACAACGCCAGCCGGTAATCGGGCACTGGATCCAGCAGCAGGTAACTGCCCGAGCAGTCGGTCGAGATTTTGCTGGGGCCGCTTGCGGCGGTTTCCTGCACAAACACTATTTTGTTGAGAAGCGGCGGCAGCGCTTCACCGCGCGCCTTCACTGCGCTCTCTTTGAGCGTCCACAGGTCAAAAAAACCCTGGCGCTGCTCGCCGTCAGCCAAACGCTCCAGTGCCTCGACCTCGCCCGCACCGAAGAATCGTCGCGCGAGGCGCATGACATCGCGCTTACGCGCAAGGTGCTCTATGTCGACGCCCACCGGAACGCCGCCGCTGACGGCACAGACCATCCAGTCAACGCTGTGGCTCAGGTTGAAATCGAGAGGGAGCGGCGGGTCGAGGAGGCGGGGCTTGCCTTCACCAACTTTCTCAAAGGCCCAGTCGCCAGGCGGGACATCGGCATAACGGGATAACACCTGCCTGCAGAAAGACGCGGAATCCAGATCGTCGGCACGTGGCGCGAGCCAGAGGTGTACATCGCGCGCGCCAATCTTGAGTGACACGTGACTAGAAGCGGTGAATCGTCTTGCCGATGACCTTGTCGCGTACCTTCCAGAACAGGTTGTTCGGGATACACACGACAATGAAAACTTTGCGCAGCTTGTCTTCGGGGCAGTTGATGGGTCGCACCGCATGCCAGGCGTGGTCGGTGCGCAGCATCAGGGCACTGTAGTTGCCGATCGAATCGAACTCGATAACGTCGTCGAACTCGTCGTAGCCGGGCGCAGAGTTGTAGTCGAGGCGACCACCGTCATCCAGCGCGAGCGTTGCACCACCCCAGGCTGGGTCCCAGTCCTCTTGTGAATTGAAATAGAACAGGTGCGAGCCGTGCTCACGGCGCGCGTCGCAGTGCGGC
Source organism: Halioglobus sp. (assembly GCA_965227435.1). Taxonomy (GTDB): domain Bacteria; phylum Pseudomonadota; class Gammaproteobacteria; order Pseudomonadales; family Halieaceae; genus Marimicrobium. The sequence continues at coordinate 224,015 of CBDDGB010000001.1, forward strand.
GATACATCAGCACCGGAGGGTGTGTAGTGCCAGTGGAAACGAAAATAGACCTTGCGACCGCCCAACAGGCGCGCCATCTCGTTGCGGTAGTCGTCGGAGCACAGTTCATCGATAAACGCCTGCCAGGGAGCGGGTACTTCCAGGCCCTCCCTGTACTCCAGCGAGTAGCGGTCGTGAGGCGCCTGGCCAGCGCGACGCTCCTTCGCGAAGATGCCGTCGAACAGCTCCAGAGGCGGCATATTGTCGAGCAGCTCCTTGAAACCCTCTTCGGTCAGCAGCGGCTGGTTGTAAAAGGGGTAAGGCTTAACGGCACGAAACTCGTCGTTACTGAGCGCCTTCAGCTTTTCAATGTCGAGATACTTCACGCGGCAATACTGGCTAGTTTAGGTGTGCGATCCAGAACCTCGAAAGCATCGTGGCGCACATGGTTCTTACTGATTTCGTCGCGCACAAGGTCTTCGCTCACGTGGCCGCTTTCCAGGCACTCCTTCAGAAGGCCGAAAAAGAAGGCCTCCTGCTTGTTGTCGGGGTGCTCGTGGTAGCGACCCAGCAGACCGTATTCGCCAAACACTTTCGCGCGCAGGCGATTGGCGGAGGCGAGCAGTGGCTTGTCCTTGAATTTGTCGGCGGGGGTGTAGTCCACGGGCAGGCCCGTCTTCCAGGGCTGCGTGCGGCGCTTGGTGTTGTGCAGTAGGCGCGTGTTGGCATCGAGGTTATCGAAGTCGTTCCAGCAATCCTCGAAGTAGCCGATGTTGGCCGGGTCTTCGTAGGCCAGCACCATCCACTCCTTGTAGTCCTTCTCGAAGCGGAACAGGGCGTCGAAGTCGCCTTCAGGGTCCCAGTGGGCGAGCTTCGCGCAGTCCATCAGCATGACGCTGGTGGCAACCTGGGCGCTCTTGCCCTCTTTGGCGGAGCGGTGGCGGCCCATCACACCCTTGCCGTCCATGTCGCGGCTGAGCAGCTCATAGATATCGCCAACGGCAAACACGTCGGGGTCGGTGAGCACTGCACGCCCCTCGTAGTTCATCAGTTTGGGCGGCTGGTAACGCAACGGGGTGAACGACTGGAGGTCGTCCATGTGCCACTCGCGGGTGGTGCCGCCGCGCAGGAAGGTCTGGCCTTCTTTAGCGCTCAGGTACGCGTAGTCCTTCGTGTGGATGAAGCGCACATCAAACTTGTCAGCGTGGGCCGAATTGCGGTGAAAGGAGTATTGCGCCACCAGCGCGCCAAGCCATTGGCGCTCGTTGGTGTGAATGAAAACGCACTTGTCCATCAGCTCGCTCGTTCCGCCTGGGGCTCCGGCTCCTGCTCGGCACTGGTGTAGCCGAACACGGGCAACAGGCGTGAATCTACCATGGCCCTGAATTCCTCGACCTGATCGTCGTCAAAATAATCGCGGTATCCGCCGACCTTGGCCTTGCGGACCTTAAAGGTGTTGGGGTCGTTGACGTCTTTCGCCTGCACGCGGCTGCCGGAACGCCAGAAGTAGTTTTCCTGCTCTTTCTTACGCAGGTTCTCAACAGAGGCAAACTCGGCGGTGTCGGCGAGGTACTCGTCGGAGGGCTCGAGGCCGAGGAACGTCACAACGCGGCGCATCTCCTCTTCAGGCCGCGCCTTCATGTCTTCGTAGCGAATCACGAGCAGCTCGTCGATCTTGTCGAGTTCGGTGGCCCAGGCGTTCATAAAGTCGATGATGTGGTTGAGGCCCTGCCCCTCGTGCTTCACGAAGTCATACACCGAGATGTCGGCATCGTGCTCGGGGTAGTTGTTCATCGCCTTCTTCTCCGGGCGCATGCGGTACTTCCACTGGTGAAACTGTGAGACCGCCACATCGCGGGGGTCGCGCACCAGCAGAATAGTTTTCTTGTCGTAAAAGTCTTTCTTGGAATCGACATTACCCGTGTAACCACGCAGGTAGTTGTCGTGGGTGAAGAAGATCTTGGGAATGTTCTGGTTGAGCCGCGTGTAGTTATCGAAGCCCATCAGGATATTGTCAGGCAGCTTGTACTCGAGCTGGAAGTAGCGCGAGATCATCACGCGCACCCAGGTGCGGCCGCTCTTACCGAACGATGCGAAGATGAAGTCGCAGTTGCGGTATTTCCAATACTCTTCCTTGCCACGGCGCCAACGCTGCAGGTCGTGGGCCTTGGCCTCCGGCAAAAATACCGAAATCGCGCGTACCAACCATTTGATCAGCCGCTTGATAATCATGTGCATGTGGATGTCCCCGGGTCAGGGCAATTTCAAGCCGCGAAGGGTATAGGATGCACCCATTGTTCTCAAGCCTGAGGGGTTTTACTGGTATTTTTCCCGGCATTCCCGCACATCGCGCAAGTAGCTGATATTATTAACAAAATGGAATCGGGCGCGCACGCAGATGAGCGACTGCGCCGGGAACCAGACCCCTTGCGGGCGGGGTCTAACAAGCACCCCGCAAAACGCCTTAGACGATCGCCTATGCACCTCCCCAAACCGCCAATTTCGCGCCTCATCGCCACGCTGCTGATGGCGTTCGCCGCCTCGCTGGCGGCGCTGCCGGCCAGCGCAGTGGCAGAGGCCACTATGCCGGCGTGGCAGGTGCTGGAATTCGAGGAGAAGGCCTTTCTGGTGACCGCGCAGGCGCGAATCGAAGTCCCCCAGCCCAAAGCGGGTGCAGCGCAATGGCAGCTCAACATGGAAGGTTCGGTCCAGTCGAGCTTCGAGCGTATCGACGTCGACTTCGAGCCCGACGATCTGCGCATCAGCATGCGGGAGCGGCTAAGCAAGGGTCGTGGGGCGAGGCTGAAGAGCTGGAACTACCAGGAGGAATTCATCCTGCGCAAACGCCAGACACCGGCGAATAACAGCAAGGTGCCGCCGCGCGACTGGCCGATCACCAGTGTGCTGCGCATGGAGTATCCCGCCGCCGCAAGTGACATCGCCGTAAGCACGCCCTACATGCTGTTGCTGCTGGCAGACCGTCTCAGGCTCGAAGGCATGGGCGCAACCGAAGAAGTGCTCGTGCAGACTGACCGCAACTTCTACCGCGCCCGGCTGACCGTTGGCCCAGGGGAGCGCTTGCGCACAGACTACCGCCTGAACGGCAAGGATCGTGTGAAAGAGCTGCGCCACACCACCACCGTGACCATCGAGGTAGCCCCGGAGGGACAGCTGCCGGAGAAAGACGACTTCAGCCTGCTGGGGCTGTACGGCGAAATCACGATCTACTTCGACCGCGATACCGGCCTGCCGCTGCGCCTGCATGGTGATGCACCGCGCCTCGGCACCACCGACATCGACCTGCGCGCCGCGACCTTAAGGCCGGCAAGCACGTGAGCGCAGCACCAGCGAAAGTGGGTGTTATCAGTAATCCCGCCAGCGGCCACAACCGCGACCAGTTCGATGCGATCCGCGCGCGCCTGGAGGACACTCCGGGGCTGACACACGTGGTGACCCGGTCGCCCGACGAGATCGACGAGGCACTCGCAGAACTCGCCCGCAATGGCGTCGGGGTTCTCGCCATCAACGGTGGCGACGGCACCAACTCCGCAATACTCGGACGCGTGCTGGAGCGCCGCCCCTTCGCGAACTCACCGCTGATTGCACTGCTGCCCGCAGGCACCGCCAACATGAACGCCGGCGATGTGGGCATACGCGGCTCCCTGGCCAAAGCCGTTGATCGTTTTTGCACCTGGTGCACGAGCGACAGAACGGCAACATCAACAGAGCAACGCGCCCTGCTGAAAGTAGAACGCGCAAACGAGACGCCACGCTACACCATGTTTATCGGCGCGGGTGCGGTTATTCACGGCACGGAGTACGCCCACGAAAACATTCACTCGCGCGCACTGCGCGATGACTTCAGCGTGGCCCTTGGCACTGTGCGCACCGTCTGGGGAGTGCTGCGCGACGACCCCCGCTTTAACAAACACGTCACGATCGACCTGGCACTCGATGGCAATGCGCCCAGGCGCCACGACACCCTCATTCTCGCCGTGAGCACATTGCGGCGTCTTGCTTTCGGCATGCGCCCTTTCTGGAGTGACTCGCCAGGCGCAGTAAGGGTCACCGTGATGGACCAGGGCTGCACGAAGTTTGCGCGCACCTTCTTCTCGATCGCGCGCGGCAAACCCAATCGCAACGCGGTACCGGCATCCGGCTACCACAGCTATAACGCCGACACGGTGGCGTTGAACCTGTCGGGGAAACTCAATCTCGACGGCGAGATAATTTCGGTCGATGGCGACACGCATATCAGCGCCACCGAACCGTTTGAGTTCCTCACCCTGTGACGGCGCAACGATGAGCTACCCGCGAGTAAACGGCCCCGACCCGGCAGCGGATGCCACGCTCGCCGCGATGCTGGAAAAGCTGCGCGCCGAGCGCAATGGCGCAGTAAGCGCAATGCTGGTCTACGGTTCCTGCTTGCGCTCTGGCGACATCTACGACGGCCTGCTCGACCTGTACCTCATCCTCGACAACTACCGCGATGCCTACAGTGGCAACCTGCCCGCGATTGCGAACTGGTTACTACCGCCCAACGTCTACTACGCAGAGCAGGCGGGCGTGAGTGAAGGCGCGCCGACGCTGCGCGCCAAGGTGACGGTCATCTCGCTCGCCGACTTCCGCCGCGGCTGCTCCAGCGCCTGGTTCGAGTCCTACATCTGGGGCCGCTTCGCCCAGCCCACGCACGTGCTGTACGCGCGGGACGAGGCCGCGCGCAGTGCTGCGGAAGAGGCCATGCAACAGGCAGTAGCCACCCTGCTGGGTCGCGCCCTGCCCGCCCTGCCCGCTTCGGGGTCTCTCGATGCGCTGTGGGAGGGCGCACTGGGCCTCAGCTACGCCACAGAGCTGCGCACCGAGCGCGGCGGCAGGGCGCAGGAACTGGCGGAGTACGCGCGTGCTTTTTACGCCGAGGTCACCCGAGCGCAGGCCGGCAGGCTGGCTTTTCCCTTTGCCGTCGAAGAGCGCGAGGGCATCAGCCAATACACCGCCGAGCCGGGCGCTGCACGGCGCGCCGGTGCCCGCGTGGCCTGGGGCGTGCGGCGGGTCCAGGGCAAGCTGCTCTCGATTACCCGGCTCGTGAAGGCCCTGTTCACCTTCGTCGGCGGCCTCGACTACATCGCCTGGAAGCTGGAGCGCCACTCTGGCGAGAAAATCGAGATTCCCGACAAGGTCCGGGCGGCGCCCCTGATCCATATGTGGGGCTTCTTCTGGGGCCTCTACCGGCGAGGGATTTTCAAATAATCCGCAGTCTCCAGGGTACTATTCACACCCCGCCAACCGGCCGCGAAATAGAAAAAAAGACCCTACTCCTATATAGTTACGGCCCATTGCCCCCCTCAAAACCACCCCTAACAGCATGAAAGCCTGCGTATTTATCCAGACCAATCACAAGCAGATCACCGGCGCCATCGTCGCCGAGCACGCCCTGCGTCGCTACTCGCCGAACAACGACAAGTTTGATGTGCAGCTCATGGATACACGCGACTACCCCTTCTTCGCGGAGCGCGAAGGCCAGGAATACCTGCGCGATGCCGTGAAGCGCACCTGGCTGAACGATGACCTGCAGTCGTTCACTCCTACGCGCTTCATGCCGCCCAAGCTGATGGGCTACGAGGGTCGCGCCGTGGTGATCGACCCCGACATCTTCGCAACGACCGATATCATGGAGCTGCTCACCCGCGACATGCAGGGCAAGGCCATCATGTGCCGCATGCGCTCCGGGCCGAAGGGCCTCATCGACAAGTGCATGGCGTCCTCCGTCATGTTGCTGGAGTGCGATCGTCTCAAACACTGGGACGCCGAGGCGAAGTTCCAGGCCATGTTCGAGTTCACCCAGGACTACCAGCCCTGGGTCTGCCTGAAAGAGGAAGACCAGGAAACCATCGGCTTCTTCGAGCCCGAGTGGAACGACTTCGACAAGTTCACCACCGCTACCAAGATGCTGCACACCACGCGGCGCAAAACGCAGCCGTGGAAAACCGGCCTGCCCACCGACTGGCGACCGGCAGAACGTTTCCGGCTCTTTCCGCCCGCCGCCTGGGTGATGCGCGCCAGGCGCAAGCTGTTTGGCGAGTACGCGTTCCTCGGCAACTACAAGCAACACCCTGACCAGAACCAGGAGAACTTCTTCTTCGGGCTGCTCAAGGAGTGTGTGAACGAGGGCAAGATTTCAGAAGAGTTCCTGCGCCACGAGATGGCACAGAACCACGTGCGTCACGATGCCTTTGAAGTACTGGACCGCACGCCCGACCTGCCGCCTGCACCGGCGCACCCGCTCAGCGCGATTCAAAAAGCTGCCTGACAGCAGCGACCGACCTTTCCAGCTCTTCCGCGGCAACTCCCGTCCCGCTTTCGCGCGGGATGTTCAGTTCGGCCGCCACCTGCTCTACATCGACGCCGTCCAACCACCGCGCCTTGCCCGAGCTGACCAGCGTGTCCTGGATTTGCCCAATGTCACGGCGCATGCGCTCGGGACCGAAACGCATCGCGAGGTGATGACTCAGGGGTTTGTAAAACCAGCCATGCGGCAACTGCCACCAGGGCGTGTCGCCATCACCCATGTCAAAAATGAAAAGCGGTCGGCCAGTTTCCGCGGCCTCGCCGAGCATCGACATCGACTCGCCGGTGACGATAAACGCATCCGCCAGGCCGAGCATACCGCGGTAGGGATTCGCAACGCCCTCGGCGCAGCGATACTCCATGTGCGGTACGGTCAGTTCGCCCACCACAGCATCACCTGCACAGGCAGGGGTGCGGGGGCTATCGGTAAAGAGAATCGAGCCGCCCGCTGCAGTCGCAAGCGCATTGGCCGTGGCACCGAGACGCTCGCCCTTCTCCACGGTAAAGACGAACTTGCCACTGTCGCCACCCGCGAACACCGCGATGCGCGGGTGGGGCAGCTCGGCAATGCGCGCTTCCAACTCGCTGGCGGCGTGCGCCAGGCCCTCGGCATCTGGCAGGTGCAACGGCAGACTGTTGTGCAGGATGTTAGGTTGCTCGGGCAGGAAGTACTGCGGCGTGGTGACCACGAGGTCCCAAGTGTCCAGCGGTGCCCAGGGCCTACCAATGTGCACGAGCCTGGTTCGCCCACCCGACTTCTGGCGGATCCAACGCGCCACAGGCTCGTTGCGCCTGCCGGCGGAAATCACGAGATCGGGCCAGGGCGCGGCGAGCTCACTGGACGCGTCGCGGTCGATACCCGCCCGGGTGATCTCCAGCGTGAGGTTGGTGACCAGCTCCCAGGGTCGGGCCAGAACGCGCTTCTCGGTATAACCCCAGCCTAGCGCGGTGGCGAGCGCACGCACCTGGGTGTTGTCGCCGGCCTTCAGGCCAACCAGACACCAGACTGTGAGTTCTCCCTCGGCCAAGCTCCCTCCTGCCCAATTAACTCTGCCACCACGGCAAATTGCCAAAGCACGCCGTTTATACGGCGCACCTCTGACGCTAAACTACCCCACAATTCCCCTTTGAGAAACCGAAGTTTGAAACCCACCGTTTTCATCCACACCAACCACAAGCAGATGCTCGGGGCGATCATGAGCCGCTTTTCCCTGAAAAAGCGCTCGCAGCACGCCGACAAGTTTGATGTACGCTTCATCGAAGTCAACGACCATCCCTGCATGCTGGCGCGCGAAGGGCAAAAATATCGTCGGGACGGTGAGATGCGCCCGTGGCTGAACGACGACCTGCAGTCTTTCACCCCCCTGCGTTTCGCCCCGCCTGGACTGATGAACTTCGAGGGCAAGGCGGTGGTGATGGACCCGGACATCTTCGCGATCGGCGATATCTGGGAGCTGCTGGACCGCGACATGGAGGGCGCCGCCATCATGTGCCGCCCCAAGTCCGGCCGCAAAGGCCGCAAGGGCGCGTGGGCCAGCAGCGTGATGCTGCTGGATTGCACACGGCTCACGCACTGGCAGTTTGATGAGAACTTCAGTGAGATGTTCGAACCGGTCAAGCGCGACTACATGGACTGGGTATCACTGAAGCTGGAAGACCCAGCGACAATCAAGCCGCTCGAGAACGAGTGGAACGACTTCGACAACCTCACCGAAAACACAAAGCTACTGCACAACACCAAGCGCAAGACACAGCCGTGGAAGACGGGCCTGAAGATCGACTACCGACCCGCCGACACCTTTCAGCTGTTTCCGCCGCGGCACTGGATCCGTCGCGGGCGTCGCGCGCTGTTTGGTGACTACAAGTTCGCAGGCACGTATGCGGCGCATCCTGATCCGGCCCAGGAGCGGTTCTTTTTCAACCTCGTTCGAGAGGCGCTCGATGCAGGTGAGGTCAGTGTTGATCTGCTGCGGGATGAGATGGATCAGGGGCATCTGCGGACTGATGCTTTGGAGCTTGTTGGGGCTTAGTCTGAGGTAGCTTTTTGATAGCTGCGGGGTGTCGTCGTTCTGCGTTGGTTTGATTTACCCGGGCGCTTAGGTGTGAGAGATCGTGAGAGCTGCCGGGCGTTGAGCGTGTAGAGTACTCGCTACCCGGTCACCGCGGTGGCGTGAAAGCCCGGTCGAGGCGAGAAAAGCAGCCTCGCCCGAACTTCCCCGCCACCACGGCGCCCTACCTGTCTTTTTTGCTTCACTATCCAACATCTGGTGGGCTTATCTGTTCCACTGGCCGGCCCGCGAGTGCCCGCTGTTGCCGCCTTAAACTCGCGGCCCTCCGGGCTGCCCTCAGTCGGTTGCGAGCCAACAAGTTGTCTCGCGCCACTCCCTCGGCGCGTTTTATGCGGCGACAACAGCGGCCGCTCGCGGGCCTTGTGTCAGTGAGGGGAGATGGATTGATGAACGAGGCGTGTTACTAAGCTCGGGGCAATGGAACCCAATGACCCTTGCGCGCAGAACCAAAGCTAGTACCTAAGCACGATAGAAGGCCCCGAGCCGCGATAGATCTTCGCGCAGCCATCAGGGACGCGCCGAAGGAATGGCGCGAGACCCGCAGGGGCTCGCAACTGACTGAGGGTACCGCGGAGCGGCGCGGACAGCGTAGCGAAGAACTATCGCGGCTCGGGGCCGGAGGGGCTAAAGAAACAAACAATGGCTCTAGACGAAAAAGCCACTAGGCCGAGAGTTGTCGCACCACCGCCCTCGCTGGAGACCCGAAACAGCAGTGAAGAACCCAATCAGGAATACTCAAACAACGGCGCCAACGTGTCCGCCATTCGGGCATCGATGGCTTCGACTTCTTCATCGGTGAAGTAGTCGCGGTAGCCGCCAACCTTCGCGCGGCGCACCTTGTAGCTGTTGGGGTTGTCTTTGTCGCGGGGCACCATGCGCCCACCGGCGAGTTTGAACTTCTGCTCGCCTTCCATCTTCTTCATGTTCTCGTACGATGAGTAGTCCACCGCAGCATGAACATGCTCTTCGCTGGCATCGACCTGCATGAAGTCGAGTAGCTTGCGCAATTCCTCATGTGGCCGCGCGCGCAGGTCTTCATAGCGCAGGAGATGGAAACGCTGCACCTTGTCCGCCTCGGCAGCCCACAGGTTCAGGTAGTCGGTCACGGCCGCCATGCTGCCACCGTTGTCGCCCATTACGAAGTCATAAAGGCTGATGTCCGTACCACGGGGCGGGTAGTTGTTGATCGCGACCTTGGTCGGCTTAATGCGGAACTTCCATTGGAAAAACTGCGAGACAGCCACATCGCGTGGGTCGCGCGCCAGAAGAACCACGGGCTTGTCGTAGAACGGCTGCTTGCTGGTGAAGTCGCCGGTGAAGTCCTTGATGTAGTTGTCGTGGGTGAAGAAAATCTTCGGTACCGCACGGTTCAGATTGTGGAAATTGTCGAAACCGAGAATCGCGTTCTCAGGCAGGCCATACATCACGCGAAACAGGTGCGAGACCATCACGCGCAGCCAGGTGCGCCCGCTCTTCCCGAAAGAGACGACCACAATGTCGGCCTTGCGCAGCTTGTCGTACTGCTCAACGCCGCGCAGCTTGCGCTCTTCAACAAGGATCTCCGCCTCAGGACGGCCGCGCATGCGCCAGTGGAGGATGCGCCGGGAGAGTTTCTTGCGCGCAGTCTGGCTCGCCTGGCGCAGGTTCTGGAATGCCAGCTTCACGCGGCGTGTTCCCCGTAGCCAAACATCGGGTTCAGCTCAGCAACCATCTGCTCAAGCTGCTCGCACTGCTCGTCGGTAAAGTAGTCGCGGTAACCGCCGACCTTGGCTTTGCGCACTTTGTAGGACTGCGGGTCGTCCTTGTCGCCCGGTTTCACGCGTGCACCAGAGCCCTTGAAGAATCCTTCCTGCTCCATCTTCTTCATGTTGTCGTAAGCGGCAAAGTCCACCGCTTCCTGCACCTGCTCTGGCGTTACATCGGTACCGGTGAACGCCATGATATCGGCGAGCACTTTCGCGGGCTCGGTACGCATGTCTTCATAGCGCACGACCAGCACGTCCTTGAGCTCGGGAATCGCATCGGCCCATCCGTTGAAATAGTCGATGACGCGCGGCAGGCCGGCGTCCTTGTCGAGCACGAAGTTCCAGGTGTCGATGTCGGCGCCGTGGGGCGGATAGTCGTTGATGAATTTCTTGTTGGGCCGCATGCGAAACTGCCACTGGAAGAACTGGCTGACGGCAACGTCCCGCGGGTCGCGGACGAGCAAAACGATGCGCTTGCCCTTGAAGTGGGCCTTGGAAGTCTGGTTGCCGGTGTAGTCGCGGAGGTAGTTGTTGTGCGTGAAGAAGACGGCGGGGAGTGAAGGGTCCCGGTCGCGCAGGTTGTCAAAGTCGAGCAGCTCGCTGGCGGGCAGCCCGGCTTTCAGCGTATAGGCGCGCGACATCATCACGCGCAGCCATGTGCGGCCCGACTTGCCCCAGCTCATGAGCACCCAGTCGGAGCGCTCGAGTTTCTTGAATTCCTCACGTCCACGCAGCCAGCGCTCCATCTTCTTGCGCCGGGTCTTCGGCAGCCAGAAACAGAGGGCGAGGACGATATGGCGAAGCACGACACGTGCCTTATCAGCCATGCGGGACACTCATTCGGGACGGTCGGGGCGGCGCATTCTAACGTAATTCAGGTAGGGCCGCACCACGGCCACAGGGCCGATTATCCGCACTATTAACATCTGAACGGCACCCCACCGCTTTGCCTGCCGGGATGCCCAGGCGGTAAAATCCGCCCCATGGCTATCGTGAATTATGACGCCCTGAGACAGGGCGAGGTCCAGCACGACCCCTTCGACTACCTCGTGGTACCGGGCTTCATCGGCGCGGACAACCTGCCGATCGTGAACGATGACTACCCGGCCATCGAGAGCGCGGCGAACCACGACCTGGAAAACCTGGCCTACGGACCCAAGTTCGGCGAGGTCATGGCGGTGCTGCGCGGCCCTAAGTTCGCCTCTATCATCGGCGATCTGTTCGACATGGACCTCGCTACCCTGCCGACCACGGTCACGGTGCGCAAGTTCTGCGAACGCACAGACGGCAACATCCACACCGACCACAAGAGCAAGGTTCTCACGGTGCTCGTGTACTTCAACGAGTCGTGGGAGCACGAGGACGGCCAACTACGCATGTTGCGCTCAAAAGACAACATCGATGACTACGCCGCAGAAGTTCCACCCCTGGGTGGCACCCTCCTCGCCTTCCGCCGCACCGACCACTCCTGGCACGGCCACACCCGCTTCGTCGGCGAGCGCCGCATGGTGCAGGTGAACTTCCTGGACCAGAGTCCTATTGCGGTTGCTGCACAGCGTATTAGTCGGTTTGGTACGCATTTTATGAAGAACGTTCTTGGGATGCGCTGACGCCCTGAGGGGATGTTGATTCATCTTATTCCCGCGGATCGCAGCACCGGAAACCCCCTGGCATGAACCTCGCGAGATTTTGATTCGCGCCGGGCCGCTGCGGGAGCTCGACCAAAAATCGCTGCGCGATTTTTCGGGACTCAGACAGTCCTCGCGGAAAGCCCCCGGCGCGAATCAAAATCTCAAGCAGCTCGAAGTCCATGCCGGGGGGTTTCCGGTGCCGCGATCCTCGTGCCGTTAAACACGTTCAATATCGAGCGACTGCAAGATTGCAGAAGCACCAAGGCATTGTCTTGAGAAAGATCGAGGTCCCGGTCTGCGACAGCCTGTGCAAGGGAATTGGAGGCGCTTAGCGGAGCGGACGAAGGCGGGGGCTTTCCGCGAGGACTGTCTGAGTCCCAATTTTTCCGCGCAGCGGAAAAATGGTCGAGCTCCCGCAGCGGCCCGCCTTCGTCCGCGGAGCTGCCGACTTCCCTTGCACAGGCTGTCGCAGACCGGGGCCGCAAGCCAAGAAAGAAAAGCTACTCAAATAGAGATTCGATACGACGCACAACAACGCCAACATCATCAGGCAACTCACCCTCAGGCTCCTCAAACGGCTCCCCAGCCCAAACCGCAAGCCCCTTATCTACAAGCAACCGATGAAACGCCCGAAAATCCCGAGTAGCACTCAAGACCTTAAAGTAATCGATGTAAAACACGCCACGCGCAACACGATGCCGCAACCTATCGAGAAAACTCTCGCAACGCGGATTGAAGAGATGGTGCGCTAAAGAACGCCGGTATTGGTCTATTCGCCCGAGCCAACCACCTGGCAGCGGAAAGATAGCGAGCGGTTTGCGCAGGTAAATCACCTCCACCATCATCGACACACTGTCAGCTGTAACGATAAAGCCATCGGCACTGCCCAGCAGCGCGCGGTACGGGTTCTCCTCGGCGTCCTCCGACCACTCGAAAAGGATCGCCTGCTGCGGCAAGTCGGTGCGCAACACATCCACCACCTCGGGCGTTGTGCGCCGACTGGTCGTGACATAGGGCGTGCCGCCCAGCTCCTCCACGACCCACTTCGCAGTAGAGACAAGCCCGTACGCCACCTCGCGATTCATGATGAACGGGTTCGTCTCGCCGCCCACGAGGATTGCGATAACCGGCTTTTTCAGGGTGGCAAAGCGCGGTGCCCAGGCGGCGGCTTCCTCCGCGACATTTTCCGCCTTGATGCGCATCAGCGGCAACGTAGTGGGCTGGAAGTTGTGCAGCGGGGGCATCTGGTTCTCGGCGCTGGCGATGACGACCGAGAAGTCGAGCATGTGCCCGGACGGCTTGCCGACGAGGGCGATCTTCGTGTGGCCGCCCGACTGCTCGCGAATCCACAGGGCGACCATGGAGGGGCGTCGCCCCACGGTGATGATGAGATCAGGCCAGGGGCCCTCAATGGGGTCGGACTGGCTGAGGTCGAGGTGGTCGAGGGTGGGACGGTAGGGCGGCTTGCCCAGCACCCACTCCGGCTTCATGTGGACGTACTTGTTCTCGACAGGCCAACCGAGCGCCTCGACGATGGTCTCGACCTGGCCGTTATCGCCGCGCTTGTCGCTGAGGATGACCCAGGTTCGCGGGTGCACGGCGGAGGCTACTGGCAGTAGCCGAGCTCGGGCAGGATGTTGTCGCGCACCAGCGCTTCGAGCTCGGCCACCTGATGCTCGTCAAAGTCTTCGCGGTAACCGCCGACCTTGCCGCGGCGTACCTTGTAGGTGCTCGGGTCGTCGGCGTTCACAAGCTTCATGCCGCCCTGGCTGAACGTGCCCTTGGTTTCGAGGTTCTGCAGATTGTCGAAGGACCCCCACTCCACCGCCTGGCGCACCTCCTCCTCGGAAAAGTCCGCGCCCATGTGCTGCATGATGGCGTGCAGCGTCGGTACGGGCTCGGCGCGCAGGTCCTCGTAGCAGGACAGCATGCCGCGCGGCAGGTCTGCGATGTTGCGCGCCCAGGTGTTCTGGTACTCGATCAGCGCGGGCAGGCCGATGTCGGAATGGCGCACGAACTCCCACATCTCAACCGTGCGCCGGTCGATCGGGTTGTCGATCCAGTGATTAATCAGCTCCTGCTTCGCGCGGGACTGGCGCTTGGTGAACTGGTGGTACCAGCTCACGGCAATGTCGATCGGGTTGCGCGCGAGGAACAGTACGGGCTTGTGGCGCAGGGGGTTGTCCGGAGCGCCGGCGGCAAGCAGTTTGCCCACCTCGCCCTCGTAGCTGTAGTAGCCGTTGGTGGCGGCTAGGCGCGGAATGTCGGGGATCTTGCGCGCGAACTCGTCGGTATTGATCAATTTCGATTCGGGGAGGTCATACCGTATCTGGTAGAGACGCGAAATCATCGCCTTCAACCAGGTGTTGCCGCTCTTCGGATGGCCGATGATCAGGAAACTGGCGCGATGCGCCTTGGCCAGTTCCAGATTCGCAAGATGCTTACGCCTGAGTGCGACCCGCGTCGAAGCCGGCAGCGGCTGGGTCGGTATGAGAATCAGCGCCTTTTTCACGCCATCACTCAGGTTGAACATGGGGTAGGTACTCAAAGGTGATTGCGCGCGAATTATGCGGGAAGAGCCCGCAAATGACCAGAAAACAAGGGCTTCATGTACAATGAGAGCCACGCAGTACGGGACATTCCCCCCTTGATAATCGACCGCCACATCAGCTCTGAAATCATCCGGCCATTCTGCCTGGGGCTGGGCCTGCTCGTGCTGATTTTTGTCGGTTACTCGGCCGCGCGGCAGCTGTCCATGGCCGCCGAGGGCCAGCTGAGCATGCTCACCGCCCTGAAGCTCATCGGCTTCAACACGCTCATCACGCTTGAGGTGCTCATGCCGTCTGCGTTCTTCTTCTCGGTGCTGTCAGCGATCGGCAAGCTGTACCGCGATTCCGAGATGAGTGCGCTGTATGCAGCGGGGGTAAGTCGTTCGCGGATCCTCCGCGCGGTGTTCAAGCTTGCGCTGGTCATTGCGGTGCTGACCGGGCTGATTTCGATCGTTGGCAGACCCTGGGCGTACGCCACCAGTTACAAACTCGAGGCCGAGGCAGCGGCACAGTACGACCTCAAACAGTTAAAGACCGGCGAGTTCATCAACGTCGACGGCGCAGACTATACGTTTATGGCACAGGGCGTGGACCTCGAGCGCGGCGTCCACCAGGGCGTCTTCCTGCAGAAAGTGCATGTTGAGCAACGCCGCACGGAGATCATCGTCGCCGAGGAAGCAGTGATGCCGATGCTCAACCCGGGCGAGGGCCTCAAGGCAACGTTCTACAACGGTTACAACTACCTGCTGGATCGCAACGGGCGAAAAGACATCACCCTGGAGTTCAAGGAGCTCGAAGTGCGCCTGCCAAACGGCGAAGCCCGCGAGAGCTATCGCCGCAAGGCAGAGACCACGCGCAACCTCGCGCGCTCCGATGCACCGAAAGACATTGCCGAGTACCAGTGGCGGATCACGACGCCACTCGCAACCATCTTGCTCGCCCTGATCGCGGTGCCCCTTGCACGCTCGGCGCCGCGGGAATCGCGCTTTCGCAATTTCGCCATCGCACTGCTCGTTTACATCGGGCTCTTTGCGCTGGTAAGCGTGCTGCGCACCCTGCTTGAGCAGGACAGGCTGCCCGCAATGCCGGGGCTGTGGAGTGCCTACGTCCTGCAGGCCATTGTGCTTGCCTTTCTGGTGCGGCAACCACGGATGTCACGCGGATGATCCTCGCGCGCTACATCGCCTGGAACCTCACAAAGGGCTGGCTGCTGGTGCTGCTCGTATTGGGCGCCGTGTTCGGCCTTATCGCCTTCATCGACCAGCTGGACCAGTCGCGCCTGGACTACGGTACGCTCGCGGCAGCGCGGTACACGCTGTTTACCCTGCCCAACCAGCTTGTCGCCCTCGCTCCAGTCATCGCCCTGCTCGGCACCATCGTCGCGCTCGCAAGCATGGACCGCTACAACGAACTTACGATTGTCAGCTGCACCGGCTACCCGTTGGGCCAGCTACTGCGCGCTGTGCTGCTGCCCACGTTCTTTTTCATGCTGTTGCTGTGGGCCCTGATGGAGTTCGGCACGCCGCAGCTACAGCAGACCGCGGAGCACCGCCGCAACGAGCTGCGCTTTGGCGGGGAAACCTGGATTCCGGGAGGCGGCCTGTGGTCCACCGATGGGCGGCGCTACATTCACCTGCGCAAACTATCGGCCAGCGGCGAGCCCGGCAATGTCACGCTATTTGAGTTCGATGAGCAGGGGGCGCTCACCCGTTCATTGCGCGCGTACCGTGCCGATGTCGACAACAACCGACGCTGGCGTTTTCACAATGCGCGCGAAAAGCGCCTACAGGACGGCATGCTGGTCACCAAACAGCACAAAGAGCCCTATACGGTCGAGAACCTGTGGTCCAAAAACGAACTGCCGTCAGTCACTCTTGAGGCAGACAGCATGACGCTCTCGGTCCTGCACAGCTACACCGAGTACCTCGACAGCATCAACCAGCCTTCGGCCAAGTACGAGCACACCTATTGGCAGAAGCTGCTGATGCCCATCACCGTCTTCGCCATGGTGCTCCTCGCCACGCCGATCAGCGCTAGCATCAGCGCCGGGCGCGACCGCAGCTTTGGGTTTAACCTCGGTGTCGGGGCACTGGTCGGGATCTTTTTCTACCTGGGCGCGCAGATTATTTATGCCGCCGGGCAGATCCTGGCACTCAGCGTCCCACTGGTTGCGCTGGCGCCAGCGGTAATCATTACCTGTGTGGCCCTGGTGCTGCTCAGGCGCATGCGGTGGTAGTAATCACGGTGCACGCAAACGGGGGCTGTGGTAAAAGTCCCCGGCAATTCACTGCTACCGGAGACACACCCTCACCATGGGCCTGATGCTCAGCTTCTTCCGCGCCTACCGCTGGCAGACGGTACTGATGCTGCTCGCACTGATCCTGTCAGGCGCGGCTGAGGGAATCGGCCTGTCGGCGCTATTGCCGCTGATCAACGTTGCACTGGGCGCCGAAGCGGCGGAGCTGGTACCGGGCGGCGGCGCCACCAGCAGCCAGTTCGAGGACACAGTGCTCAGCGTGCTGGCACAAGTCGGCATCGCACCCACACTTGGCAACATGCTGCTGATCATGCTCGGCGGCGTGGCGTTCAAATCGTTCTTCCTGCTGATCGCCCAGCGCCAGGTTGGCTATACCGCCGCGCAGGTCGCCACTGACCTCAGGCTGCGCATGTTGCGCGCGGTGTTGCGGTCGAAGTGGGAGTACTTTGTACACCAGCCCGTTGGCCGCCTGACCAACGCGCTCGCCACCGAGGCGCAACGCTCCTCTGCCTCCTTCGTCAACGGTGCAACGGCCATCACCTACTTGATTCAGGGAATCATCTACGGCGCTGTAGCATTCGCACTGTCCTGGAAGGCGTCCATGGTGGCGATCGGCGCGGGCGTCGTGGTCATCGGCCTCTCGCACTTTCTGGTGCTGATCACGCGCAGGGCGGGCAAGCGCCAGACCAAGCTGATGAACTCCCTCATGGCCAATCTCACCGACACCCTGCAGTCGGTGAAACCGCTCAAGGCGATGGCGCGGGAGCACCTCGCCGACCAGGTGCTTGCCCATGACACCAACAAGCTGAACAAGGCGTTGAGGCGGCAGGTGCTGTCGGGCGCGGTGCTGGACTCCGCGCAGGAACTCATGTTCACCGGCTTCATTTGCCTCGGCATATTCGTGGCACTTGAGCGCTTCGACATGGACTTACCCACCGTGATGGTGCTGGTCGTGGCGCTCAGTCGCGCGTTCGTGTTTTTCGGCAAGGTCCAGAAGCAGTACCAGAAACTCGCCCAGGGCGAGAGCGCGTACTGGGCACTTATCGATTCGATAGAGGGTGCAGAGACAGCTGAGGAGCCACTGTATGGCGGCGCCACGCCGACCTTCGAGCGCAACATTCGCCTCGATAACGTGACCTTCAAGTACGACGAGCGCCACCCGGTGTTCCACGGTCTGTCACTGGATATCAAGGCCGGCGCGCTGACCACGCTCATCGGGCCATCGGGTTCAGGCAAGACCACCATCATCGACCTCACAATCGGCCTGCTTAGGCCCCAGGAAGGCACCGTGCAGCTCGACGGCGTGCCACTCGACGAAATCGATATTCGCAAGTGGCGGGACCTGATCGGCTACGTACCGCAAGATACGATCCTGCTGCACGACAGCGTGCTGCACAACGTGACCCTGGGCGACCCAGAGCTTACGGAAGCCGATGCAGAGCGTGCGCTGCGCGCGGCGGGCGCGTGGGAGTTTGTATCCAAGCTCGCTCAGGGGCTGGAGACCATCGTCGGCGAACGCGGCGGTAAACTCTCGGGCGGGCAGCGCCAGCGCATCGTGATCGCGCGTGCGCTGGTCAACCAGCCGCGACTGTTGATTCTCGACGAAGCGACCAGCGCGCTCGACAAGGACTCCGAAGAAGCCGTGCGGCAGACGATGGAAACGCTCAAGGGCCAGCTGTCGATACTCGCGATTTCACACAATCGCGCGATGGTGCAGGCGGCAGACCACGTGTACCAGCTTTCGGAGGGGGGCGCGCTGCTACTCGACGAACAGGGTCAGTCAGACTTCGCCAAGTAGCGCCTTGACCGCCTGCACGGTGCGACTTAAGTCAGACTCACCCGGAACGCGAGCCGTCGCCAACACTTCGTCAGTCCACATCGCGCTGCCTGACTCGCGCAGTCGTTTGTGCACCAGCGTAATATCGCGCGACAGGCGCTCCCAGAAAAAACGCATCAGGATGTCGTAGAGTGCGCCACCCAGCCTAAAGTCGCGCTCGATGTCTTCACTGCCCTCGCGCATGCCGCCAAGGTCAAACATCATCACGGGCTTACCCGTCACACAGGCTTCCGACAGCATCGCGATGCTGTCTCCCGTAACGATGAGCCGATCTGCCCAGGCGAGAATTCCAAGGTAAGGGTTGGCACTGTCGCCTGCCTCGTAACGGTAGAACGCATTGGGCACCGTGATCGCCTGTTCAAGCGCATCCACTGCGCCGGGCCTTGAACGCGAACTCGACGTCACCATCAGCGAGCCGCCGAGCTGCTGCACCAGTTGCGAGGCCTCGCGGCCGAGTCGTTCGCCGGCTTTTGGGCCAAAGGTAAACGGACCTGAGTCGCCACCCACAATCACCGCAAAGCGCGGGCCAGGCAACGCCTCGAAGGTCGATGCCCACTCGTCGCGCGCAGCGGCCAGTTTCGAAGGCGTTACGCTGTGCAGCGTCAACAGGTTGTTGAGCACGTTGGGCCGGTCAGGTACGCGGTACTGCGGCGTTGTTACCACAAGGTCGAACTTGTCCAGCGGCCCCCATGGACGACCCACGTGCACATAGCGGGTCTTGCCGCCCGACTGCTCGCGGATCCAGCGGCACACAGGTTCATTGCGAACACCGCTTGTCACCACGAGATCAGGCCAAGGTGCACGCAGCGCTGCGCGGGACTCCGCCGTAATGCCTCGCAAGCTCGCCTGGCCCAACACGTGGGGCAAAACAACGTGCTTGCGGTAATTCAACACCTTGGTTTCAGACTGCCAGCCAAGCGCATCGACAAGCGCGCGCACCTGGCCGCGCTCACCTGCGCGATAGGCGTCAAGTAACCAAATCACTGGCATTAAGGGGTATCCATGGGTATAGTTCGGCCTTTCGAAATCTAGCGATATCGCCCAGGTGAAGCAAGGGCGAAACTCCATGACCGATTACCAGGAAATACTCAGCTTTCTCTACTCTGCACTTGAATCGCAGAACAAGAAGAATCTCGAACTGACCGAGGACACCGCCCTGGTGGCCGACATCGGGCTCAGTTCGCTCGAGGTTATGGAGTTCATCGAGAAGATCGAAGACCACTTCGATATTTCGATTCCCCTCAACATCCTGCCGGACGTCAACACGATCGGTGACCTTGCCGGCAAAGTGAAAGAACTCAACCTCTGACGTCTCGTCAGACAGGATGCCGGCAACATGCTGTTCGATAAATTCAAGGAAATGGCCGACTTCCAGGTCGAGCTCGCAGAACGCGATGTAAAACCGTTCGGCGCCGTCACCGAAGAAATCATCTCTGCCACCGAAGGTATTGTCGAAGGCCATAAGGTCATACTCGCCGGCACCAACAACTACCTCGGTCTCTCTTACGATCCGCGCTGCATTGCCAGGGCACAGGAAGCTGCCGAGCGTTGGGGTACCGGCACCACCGGCTCGCGCCTTGCAAACGGTTCCTTCAGCGAACACCAGGCACTGGAGGACGAGATCGCCGCATTCTACGGCGTGGAAAACGCGATCGTATTCTCCACCGGTTACGCAGCCACTTCGGGCATGTGCGCCACGCTGGCAGGCCCTGGCGACGTAATCCTGCTCGACGGCGACAGCCACGCAAGTATTTACTCCGGCGTGACACTGAGCGGCGCCGACATCATTCGCTTCAAGCACAACAACCCCGAGGACCTCGCCAAGCGTATGCGCAGGCTCGGCGACCGCGCAAAGAACGCGCTCATTATCGCCGAGGGCATCTATTCGATGCTGGGTGACGTTGCGCCGCTCAAGGAAATCGCCGAAGTAAAACGCGAGTACGGCGGCTACCTCTTTGTCGACGAGGCGCACTCAATGGGCGCGCTCGGCGCAACGGGCCGCGGTGCCGCGCAAGCAGAGGGCGTTGAAGACGATGTCGATTTCATCGCAGGCACCTTCAGTAAGAGCCTTGGCTCCATCGGCGGTTTCTGCGTCAGCAAGCACGCAGAGCTCGAAGCGATACGCTTCTGCATCAAGGCCTACATCTTCACCGCGTCATCCTCGCCCTCGATCATTGCATCAACGCGCGAGTCGCTGCGCATTATCGCGGCCGAGCCCCAATTGCGCACAAAGCTTTGGGACAACGCCAATAGACTGTACGACGGGCTGAAAGGGCTCGGACTGACCGTTGGCCCGACCGCGAGCCCCGTTGTTGCCGTTGAGATGACCGACCGCTCGGTCACCATCGACTGTTGGAAGGCGCTGCTGGAGGCCGGCGTGTACGTAAACATGGTCATCCCGCCCGCTTCTCCATCGACCAACTTCCTGCTGCGCAACAGCGTAAGCGCGGCGCATTCGACGGCGCAGATCGACACCATCATCGCGGCCTACACGGATCTCGTGCAACGCGGCCTGCTCACTCCCGAACAGGCGGCCTGATGGAACAGATCGTCATCACCGGCAATGGGCCATTGCGCGGTGAGGTCAGCGTTGCAGGCGCAAAGAACGCGGCGCTACCCATCATCGCCGCGGCCCTGTTAACGGCAGATCCTCTCGAGGTCAGCAATATTCCGCCGGTGCGCGACATCGGCACGGCGCTCGAGCTCATGCGCCTGCTCGGCGCGAAGGTCGCGCAGGACGGCACCGACCTGACGCTCGACTGCGCAAGCATTGACTCGGTGCGTGCCCCCTATGAACTCGTTAAGACCATGCGCGGTGCGATCCTCATGCTGGGACCGCTGCTGGCGCGCTTCGGCGAGGCCGATGTGTCGCTGCCGGGCGGCTGCGCGATCGGCACGCGCCCGGTCAACGAACACATCTCGGGCCTCGAGGCGATGGGCGCCGAGATCGAGATTGAGTCGGGGTACATCAAGGCAAAGGCCACGCGCCTAAAGGGCGCGCACTACACGTTCGACGTACCCTCGGTGACTGCCACCGAAAACCTCATCATGGCGGCAGCCCTGGCGGACGGCACGACAACGCTTGAAAACTGCGCGCTTGAACCCGAGGTGGTCGACCTCGCGCTGCTCCTTGAGCAGATGGGCGCACGTATCGAGGGTGCCGGTACGAGCACTATTACCGTCGAAGGCTGCGAACGGTTATCGGGCACACGCCACCGGGTACCGCCAGATCGTATCGAGACCGGCACCTTCCTGGTGGCCGCGGCGGCGACACGGGGCGACATCACCGTGCGCAATACCAAACCCGACTTCCTGCAACACGTCCTAGGCAAGCTGGAGCAGGCGGGCGCCAGACTCACACTGGGTGAAGACTGGATCCAGCTCGACACCGATGGCAAACGCTGTCAGGCGGTCAACGTGACGACCGCGCCCTACCCGGCGTTCCCGACCGACATGCAGGCCCAGTTCCTGGCGCTCAATGCGCTGGCCGAAGGCTCCGCGACCGTCGTGGAGAACATTTTCGAGAATCGGTTTATGCACGTGGCGGAACTGCAACGCATGGGCGCCGATATTGAACTGCAGGGGCACACCGCGATTGTGCACGGACGCGAGCGACTGCAGGGTGCGCCCGTAATGGCTACCGACCTGCGCGCGTCCGCCTGCCTCATCATCGCCGCACTCGCGGCGGACGGCGACACCACTATCGACCGCGTGTACCACCTCGATCGCGGCTACGCGAACATCGATACCAAGCTTGCCGACCTGGGCGCGATCATCCGCCGACAATCTTAAGTCGGTCGCGATGCTACAATCAGCGCCGTGAACGACTCCTTCGCCCAGGCACAACACTTCGCGCAACTCTCAGACCCGCACCTGTCCTCTCTGGAAGACGTGCGCGCTACAGAGCTGCTGAACAAACGCGCGCTCGGCTACCTCTCCTGGCGCCGCAAGCGCCGCTTTGAACATCGCCGCGAGGTGCTGGACGCCCTGGCGCGCGACCTGAAAGTGGACGAACTTGCGCAACTTCTGGTCACGGGCGATCTCACGCACATCGGACTGCCCTCCGAGTTTCGCGAGGGCAAGGCGTGGCTGGAACAACTCGGCAGCGCCGAGCAGGTCGCGCTGGTGCCGGGCAATCACGACTCGTGCGTTGCGGCACCGTTTGAAGACACCTACGCCCTGTGGCAGGACTACATGCGCTCCGACAAGGCGACAGCCGAAACTTTCCCCAGCCTGCGCGAGCGCGGCGACATCGCATTCATCGGACTCACCACCGCCTGCCCCAAACCACCGCTGATGGCTAGCGGCACGGCAGGTGCCGAGCAGCTAGCGCGACTTCCCGCCCTGCTCGACGCTGCGCGGGAGAAAGGCCAGTTTCGAGTGGTGTACCTCCATCACTGCCCTCTGCCGGGCGTCGAAAAATGGCGCAAGCGGCTGACAGACGCGCCTGAAGTTAGCGAGATGCTCACAGCGCACGGCGCCGAGCTCGTGCTACACGGCCACGGCCACCGCGCGCATCGCCACACCCTCCAGACACGCGATGGCGAGGCGCTGGTGATCGCCGTACCTTCCGCGTCTGCCCTGGGCCTGCACGGCGCAGATGTGGCGAGCTACAACCGCTATGCTGTCGCGCGCACAGAGGACGGCTGGCAGCTGCGCGTCAGCGCGCGCCGCTACGACAAAGGTCTGGGGGTGTTCGTGGCGGGGGAACGCCGCGACGTGACACTCGCTCGCGACTGATCAGGCGCCCTCGGCGGCAGCCTTCTCAAGCGCGCCGCGCACCAGCATGAGGTCGGCAATCGAATCGACATCGATCGCGGCATTGGCATAGGGCAGGATCACCGCGCGAATGCGCAGGCCCAGCCGCTTACTGAGTTTCGCCAGCGCTTCTTCCAGCGACAGAAGGCCCAGGCGATAGCGAATGACAGCCCACCAGCCTAGCAGGCCGATCACGACCAGCGGCTTCTTGCGCTCCTGTTCGATCTTCCGCCAGAAGCGCGCTGCGCGGCGCCCCTCGGGTGTGATGAAGGCGAAGAGGTTGCAGCCACAGAATTCGCCGTCGCTGAACCTGAGCACCGTCTTCTTGATGCCGGGGTAGGCGTCGGCGATGAGCGGATATGGGGCGAGCCCCACGGTCACGTCGACGTCATCGGCGAGGCTCTGCCGCCCGAAGGCGTCGACAATCTCCGGCGTCAGCAGCGGGTGGTCAGCCGTGGTGAGCAGCACCGAGTCCTCGGGCTCAAGACCCTGCATGGCGTTGTAAGCGCTCGTACTGGGGCTGGCTCCTGGTTCACTCCAGTGGATTTCTCCCGCGTCGATCCAGCGCTTCAGCTCATCGTCCGTCGACACGGCGCTCTCTTCAGGACCGGCAAGGCTGATGCGGCCTACGACCCTGGAGTCGCGCAACGATGTCAGCACACGGCGCACCATCGGAATGCCATCGAGGTCGATCATCGCCTTGGCGGGTGCCGGCGTGTGATTGATCAGCGAGTCCGCCTTGGTGCGGTCCCCTGCCAGCACGATAGCGGTCATCTGGTGAGTTTCGGGGTCGAGCTGCATGGTGCGTCCGTTCTTATGAGTTTGCGGTGTTGGCCACGGTGCGTCAGAGGGCTTTCTCGTAAACGCGGTAGGTTTTATACGCTGCGCCGCCAATCGTTTCAATGATATTGCGCATTCCGTCATTGCTCTCGAGAATCCAGCTCATTTCCACGTCCTTCACCCCGCGCGCATGCAGGCCTTTGCGCAGTGCATCAATGACCATGAAAGCGAGCGTAGGGCCGAGGCGCGAATGTTGGAACGCCTGGCGCACGCCCATGAGCGGCACGCGGGCGGTGGACGGGTGGCGCACTTTCAGGCGCCACAAAAGCTTCAGCCAGCCGAAAGGCAGGAGCTTGCCGTTCAGGTCACGCGCCGCCTCGTTGAGATTGGGCAGCGCCACGATGAAGGCCACGGGCTCCCCGTCGTACTCCGCAATCTGGATGTAGTCGTCGGGCATCAGCATGGCCATGGTCGACACCGTTTCTTCGAAGTCGGCCTGCGCCCAGGGCACGAAGCCCCAATTGTTCTCCCAAGCATCATTGAAGATGCCGCGCATGATTTCCGCCTCTTGCTTCAGCTCTTTCCGGCGAAGTGAGCGCACACTAACACGGTCGGAGACCCGCGCCGCCAGCCGCTCCATCACCCGCGGCGCCTCAAAGTCAGGCCGGATGTGGTAGGCGAGAAGATTCACCGCTGTCGTGTAGCCGTGGGCCTCAACGGCGGGCCCGTAATAGCGCGGTGCATGGCCCATCAGCACGACCGGTGGGGTGTCGAAGCCATCGACCAGCAGGCCGACTTCCTCGTTGATATTCAGGTTGAAGGGGCCGCGCACCGTGCGCATCCCCTGCTCGCGCAGCCAGCCTTCCGCGGCCTCGAACAGCGCGGCAAAAATGGCGGGGTCGTCCTCCGCTTCCAGCATGCCGAAGTAGCCGGCATCGTCACCGTGTTGGGCGAGGTGCAACTCGTCGACCTGGGCGCTGATGCGGCCCACGACCCGGCCGCCTCGGCGGGCGACCCAGGCGCGAAATCTGGCGTGTTCAAAGTAGTGATTCTTGGGTGAAATCTGCTCGCGTTTCATGAACGCAAGCGGCGCGATCCAGGCCGGGTCAGCGGCGTAAATCTTGGCCGGGAGATCGAGGAAATCGCGCGTGGATCGGCCCTTTTCCACGACCTCAAGTTCGATGCCTGCCCCACCCTGGTTAGTCATGCTCATCCCGCCTGTTCGCGTCTGCCCGCGCGTCGCGGGGCAGTATACAGGCCTGCCGGGGGCAGGCAAACCGGGCTTGAAAAATAACCTTAAATAACAGGAAGTTGCGAGACAAAAAACGAAAGGCGAAGCCACAGCGCATTCCGCGAAGGTGCCATATTTACGGCACAAATAACGGCCATTTTCGGCAGTTCGCCCACTAGTGATTGGTATTATTACCTATGAGCTAACACCCTGTTTTGCTAGGATATCGCGCTATCAGGTAACCCCTATTCAGGGCCTGACCAAGGGCACCAAAAACATGTACACGTTGATGTACGTAAAGCAAAGAAGTGCCCTAAACCAAGTGGGAAGTTTGACGTAAAGAGACACGTCTCCGTTGAGGAGAGAGTGGGAAGCTTTCGTTTACCGAGTTTTGTTTTTTGACTCATGGTAGGCAAGGCGCGACATAGAGGACGGGTCATTGTCACAGGATCAAATTACAGCCACACCAACGAATCACGGTCTGCCATTTCGACCGGCTGATTTCACCACGCTGACTGAAGCTTTCGACTACGCTGCAGAAGGCGAAACCGGTGCCAACTTCTACACCGGCCGCGGCGCTATCTACGCCAGCATTCCCTACAGCGAACTGCGCACACAAGCACTCGAACTTGCGCACCAACTCCTGGGCCTTGGACTTGCCAAGGGCGACCGCGTTGCACTTGTCGCCGAGACCGACCCGAACTTCGTACGTTTCTTTTTCGCTTGCCAGTACGCGGGCCTGATTCCAGTTGCACTGCCGGCTTCAGTGAAAGTTGGCGCTCACCAAGCGTATGTTGAACAGCTGCAGCGACTCCTCGAGGCGTCCGATGCAGTGATCGGTGTTGCCTCTGAGGGCTACCTGCCCTTCCTGACGGAAGCGAGCGCGGGACTCGACATGCGCATGGTCGACACGCCCGATGCGTTCTACAGCCTCCCGGCCACCGAGCAGGCACTTCCCGAAGTCAGCCCCGACGACATCTCTTACATCCAGTACACCTCTGGTTCCACACGCTTTCCGCGTGGCGTTGTCATCAAGCATGAGACAGCACTGCACAACCTGCAGGCGATCATTCGCGACGGACTCAAGATGAGCAACGAAGACCGCATGATGTCGTGGCTGCCCTTCTACCACGACATGGGCCTCGTGGGCTTTGTGCTGGTGCCGATGGCAGCGCAGGTGTCTATCGACTACCTCGACACGCGTGAGTTTGCACTGCGTCCGCGCCAGTGGATGTCACTGATGACGAAAACGCGTGCGACTATCTCGTTTGCACCGTCGTTCGGTTACGAACTCTGCGCGCGCCGCGTGCGTCCCGCTGATGTTGAGTCGTACGACCTCAGCAACTGGCGTGTCGCCGGCATTGGCGCCGAGATGATTCGCCCGCAGACCCTGGAGTATTTCTGTGAAGTGATGGCGCCCGCTGGCTTCGACCCCCGCGCCATGCTCGCCTGCTACGGCATGGCGGAGTGTACACTCGCTATCAGTTTCTCCCCGCTCAACACTGGCTTCACCACCCACCACATCGACGCAGACCATCTTTCCGAGCACCACCGTGCGGTGCTGCTGGACGAGAACGACACCGAAGGTCGCGGTCGCCACTTCGTGAACTGTGGCGTACCGCTGCCAAACTTTGAAGTGGAAATCCGCGACGACGGCAAAGTGCTCGGCGATTGGGAGAGTGGCGTGATTTACCTGCGCGGCCCCAGCGTCATGTCCGGCTACTTCAACCTGCCGGAAGAAACCAGCCACGCACTGTGTGAAGACGGCTGGCTCAACACCGGCGACATCGGCTACATGGTTGACGGTGTACTGACCATCACCGGCCGCAAGAAAGACCTGATTATCATCCACGGCCGCAATATCTGGCCGCAGGATCTGGAGCACGTTGCCGAGACGCAACCCGAAGTGCGCTCTGGCGACGCCGTCGCTTTCTCTGCCCCCGACCACGAGGGCGAGGAAATGTGTGTACTGATGGTGCAGTGTCGCGAACGCGACCCCTCGAAGCGCAACAACCTCATCCGCCGCCTCACGGCGCTGGTGCGCATGGAAATGAGCCTCGACTGCTACGTCATGCTCGTGCCTAACCGCTCCCTGCCGCGCACCTCCTCGGGCAAGCTGTCACGCGCCAAGGCGCGCCTCGACTTCATCAACGCCCACAACATGGAGCAGCTGAACGCCGCTGCTGAAGAAGTTCGCCTGAGGGTCGCATCAGCCTGATCCCGTCAGGCGGTCCCGTCGCCGTTACCGGCGCCACCGGATTCATCGGATTTCACCTGTGCCAGCGTCTGCTGGCACTCGGCTTTGCCGTGCGCGCCCTCGTGCGCGACCCGACCCGGGCCACCGAACTTGCCAGCACCGGCGTGGAACTCGTTGAAGGTGATCTCGGCAACATCGGCGCACTCGCGCAGCTAACCACCGGATGCCAGGCGGTCGTGCATGCGGCGGGCGCTGTGCGCGGCAACAGCCAGGAAGACTTCGACAGGGTCAACGTGGCCGGCACCGCGGCGATCATCGACATGCTCCGCCAGCACGAAAAGCCGCCGCGTCTGTTACTCGTTTCCTCCATCACGGGGGGCGAACCCCAGCTGTCCTGGTACGCGATGAGCAAGCACAGGGCGGAACAATTACTGGCAGGGCAGCACGACCTCGACTGGGTGATCCTGCGCCCACCGGCGGTTTACGGCCCGGGCGACAAGGAGATGCTGCCGATCTTCGAGACCATGCACCGCGGCCTCGCCACCGTGCCCGGCTCTCCCGACGCGCGCACGTCTCTGATCTACGTCTCAGACCTCGTGGAGGCGATGATCGCGTGCCTTAAAAGTGACGCGGCAACACACCAGACGTTGTCACTACACGACGGCCGCGAGGGCGGCTACAGCTGGCATGAAATGGCGGCGATTGCGGGCGAACACTGGTCGCGCAAGGTGCGCCTGTGGCAGGTGCCGAGCTGGCTGCTGAATACTGCGGCTTCGATCAACAGCCGCCTGGCGGCTATCACCGGCAGGGCACCCATGCTGACCCCGCCGAAGCTGCGCGAGTTGCGTCACCCTGACTGGGTGATGGACAACGAGGCGATCACGGCAGCCACGGGCTGGGAACCACACATCGAACTCCCCGATGGTCTCAAGCTGCTGAACATTCCCCCCGCCTGACTTCAACCCCGCATATAAGGCGCGCTCGCAAACTCAGCGCGTCAAAACCTCCCGCAATTGCGCCTGGGCAACGTCAGAGAAGCGATCTGCGAGCGCGGTATCTGCGGCCGTGGCATTGGCCAGCAGCAAACCACCGATAGCCGTGGTAATCGCCAGCAAGGCCCGATCGTCGAGCTCATCCGCATCTTGCCCAACAGGGTTGTCCAGCCCACGCGTGAACTCGGCGGCCAATTCCCGAATTACCGCTGCGTACCGGCGTTGCGCCTCGACGGGCGCGCGGGAGGTCTCCATCGCCAACGATGACATCGCACAGCCTTTAAGCACCTGCTCGCGGTACTCCTTGCTCACATAGTTCTGCGCGATCGTTATCGCTTCGTCACGCAGACCCTCAGGGTCCTGTGCCTCGCGTTCACGCAGACGCTCGGTGAACTCCGGCTCGTACTCGATAGCACAGGCGAAGAGGTCCGCCTTGTTCTTGAAGTGGCTGTAAAAACCGCCGCGTGTGAGGCCAGCCTCCTGCATGAGGCTGTCGATACTGACGCCGGCGTATCCGCGCTGGCGAAACAGCCGCGCCGCCCGCTGGATAATGCGCAGGCGCACGGCCTCCTTGTGTTCTGGTGGGTATCTCACGGGTGCAATCGGTCCTGTTGGCCTTCGATCCTGTGCCTAGCTTATGCAATGTTGACTAACATGCAAAGGCTATGGCATGTTAAGTAACATATAAAAGGAGAATCCCATGGCCATTGTGCTCCACCAGTTCAATTTCTCGCATTTCAACGATAAGGCCCGCTGGGCCCTCAGCTACAAGGGCGTTGAGTACACCCGCGAGACCTATTTGCCCGGTCCTCACATGCCCGCCATTCGCAAACTCTCGGGCCAGACGTCCACACCCGTCCTCGACTGGCACGGCAAGGTCATCGCGGGCTCCGCCGCGATCATCGCCCACCTGGAGCTGGCAGCACCCTCCCCCGCGCTGATTCCAGCGGACGAACGCTTGGCGCAACAGGCGCTGGCGCTGCAGGAACGTTTCGACAAACAGGTTGGCCCGGCCACCCGCACCGTGCTGTTTGCGGCACTCGCGGAAGAGGCAGGCTACATGACGAGTATGTTCGGAGCGGGCAAAAACGCGCTGAAACGACTTGGCTACCGCACCGTATTTCCCCTGGCAAAAGGTATGATCAAGCGCGGCAACAACGTGACCCCAGAGTCCATCGTGGCGCGAAAGGACGTGACCCTGAAAACCCTCGACGAGGTCGCCAGGGCGACGGAGGACACGGGTTACCTCGTGGGCGATTCGTTCAGTGTCGCAGACCTGACCGCGGCCTGCTTTTTCGCGCCGCTGGCGAATCCGTCACACCCTGACATGGCGCGCCCGGAACCCATTCCCGCCTCTGTAGAGGCCGTGCTGGCCACCTACCGCGAGCATCCCGCCATCGCCTGGACCAACCGCATGTACGAGCTGCACAGGGCCTGACCAAACGGCCCGCCCAGAAGCGCCTAACTGCTTAATATTTCGGCAATTTGACCACGATTCAGCCTCGAGCGCTGGGCTATAATGCGCCGCTTCGGAGCACTTTCGGGCTCACTTCACGACAACACGGACACCCTCATTCGTGGCGGAATTCATCATCGGCAGCCCCCTGCGCAAGCTGGCCCGGGAACACGAGCCCCTGCGGCAGTTCCTGTGGCGGCTCGATTACGCGCTGCTGTGGACCTTGGAGAAGTTCCTGACCGCACTGCCCATCGACATGTCTTCACGGATGGGCGCGCGCATTGGTGGATTCGTCGGGCCAATGATGAAGCGCAAAACCGAAATCTTTCGCGGCAACTTCGCAACCGCGTTCCCGGAGCTCAATGACCACGCACTCGATCGACTCGTGCGCGATGCCTGGGCACGGGCGGGCCGCATACTGGCAGAATACCCCCACCTGGCAGAGATCAAGGAGAGTGAACATCGCCTGCAGATAGAGATCCGCAAGCGCGTGCCCACCTACGATGACCCCAGCCAGCCCTGCGTACTCGTTTCTGCCCACCAGAGTAACTGGGAGGTCGCAGGGGCATCATTGGGCAGGCTCAAAATTCCGAACGCGAGCCTTTATACGCCGCCGACCAACCCCATGTTAGACAGGCTCCTGCACAAATCGCGGGAGGCCCTGGACTGCAAGTTGCTGCCGCGCGACAACAGCGCACGGCTGCTGCTGAAAGCCCTCAAGGAGGGACGCACCGCAGCAATGATCATTGACCGGCGCGTCGACGAGGGCAAACCCATCCGGTTTTTCGGCCACGACAAGATGACCACCATCACGCCCGCCAAGCTGGCGCTCAAGTGCAAGTGCCCCATGGTGCCGCTCCAGGTGATTCGCCTGCAGGACGCGAATTTCCGCGTGATATTGCATGCACCGATTGAACCGAGAAATCCGGATGCCGACGAGACCGAACAGGCGATAGACATGACCCAGCAGCTCCACGAGCAGTTCGAGGCGTGGATTCGCGAGAAACCGGAGGACTGGTTCTGCTCCAAACGCCTCTGGGCAAAAAAGGGTAAAATACAGCCAGGATCGGGCGACGCGGTCGCCGACACTGGCTCTCAAACGAGTTAATGAGTCCTATGCAAGCTGAACAAGAACACCAGTCAATCCGCCTGTTCGAGAACGAGCTTCTCGAGAGGCTGTCGCACGTCCACCCCATTGTCCCGCTGCTGCTGTGGGCACCGATAGCCGGGTGGCTGTACTTCCGCAGTGTGACCGTACACGGCTTCGACGCCGGCGCCATAGCGCTGATGCTGCTGGCCGGCCTCCTCGTCTGGACCTTCGCCGAGTACAGCCTGCACCGCTTCGTGTTTCACTTCAAAGCGAAGAGCAAGGCGGGCAAGTGGTTCGTATACCTGTTCCACGGCAACCACCACGACGACCCCAAGGACAAGACGCGCCTCGTCATGCCACCGGCGGGTGCTATTCCGATCATGGCGCTGCTGTATGGCCTGTTCAGCCTGTTCATTCCCAGCCCCTGGATCGAGCCCTTCATGGCCAGCTTTATCGTGGGCTACCTGATCTACGACTACATCCACTACTCGACCCACCACTTCCCGATGAAGAACCCGGTGGCGAAGTTCATCAAGCACTACCACCTCAAGCATCACTACGCGGGTGAGACAGGACGTTACGGCGTGAGCTCTCCGCTGTGGGACTGGATACTCGGGTCTGACCCGGAGCGGAGCAGAGCCGGCACGCGTGCCTGAGTTTTACTTCGTCCCCAAGAAGCTGGCGCGGCGCGCGCCGTTTCTCGCGAAGCTGTCGCAAACCCTCGAAGGCTGGGCCTTCGGCGCTATCTTCTGGCTGATGCAGAAGCTGAGCGTCGAAAGCGCGATCAAGCTCGCCGGTTTTGCCTTCTGGCTGCCATCACGCTTCTCCGATAAGGCCGACAAGGCGCGGCAGAATCTCGAGGTCGCGTTTCCCGATTCGACGCCGGAGTGGCGCGAACGCACCACGCGCGAAATTTTTCGCAGCCTCGGCCACTCCGCGGCGGAGCTCATCAAGCTGGAAGACATCTGGGAAGCGCGTGACGAGCGCCTGGAGTTTGTTATTGCGCCCGAGGCACAGAAGCACCTCGAAGCCGGCGGCGCCACAATCTTTATCACCGCCCATGTCGGTCCCTGGCAGGTGGCGCCACTGATCCTGCGCCCCTACGGGATGAAGATTCACGCGATCTACGCGCCGGAATCCAACCCTGCGCTTGCCAATATGATGCGGGGCCTGCGCCAGTCCTTCGGCGACGGGCTCATCGCAGCCGATGCGGGTCCGCGACCGATCATGAAGGCGCTCAAGGACGGCGGCAGCGTCATCATGGCCATGGACACGCGGCCGGATACCGGCAAGATGGTGCCCTTCTTCGGCCGCGAGGCGCTCACCAACACGAGCGCCGTGGGTCTTGCACTGCGTACCGGCGCGGCACTGGTCGTGGCGCGCGGTGAACGCCTTCCAGGCGCGCGCTTCCGCATCACAATGTACGACCCGCTGGTCAACCCGGACCCGGACGCATCGGTGAAAGACCAGTCAGTGGTGCTGACGGAGATGGTGCACGCTTACTTTGAGGAGTGGATCCGGGAGTACCCGGAACAGTGGGTGTGTCTCAAGCGCCGCTGGCCGAAGGCGCACAAACTCTAGGCAGCTGCCCCGCAGCCGCTCAATCGAGCGCTTCCCAGAAGAGTTCCGGGCGGCAGTGTTTCTTGACGAAGTCGATGGTCGCGCCGGGCAGTCGCTCCTGGTAACGCGTCAGCACTTCCGGGTCCACACCCGGACTCGCGGCAAACGATGAGTTGCTCTGGCTGACCTCACCCCCCTGCGTGTATTCGACCACGGAGGGCAGGAACTCGATACCGGCAAACTCGCACACCTTGCGCATACTGCCCTCGGTATCGGTCACCAGTTCCTCGAAGCGCAGCAGCATAACCGGGCCGTAGCGGTTGCCGAAGTTTTCGATCTCCTGCCAGTAGCTGTTCTGGCGCTTGCAGAAACGGCTCAGGTCGAGTGTCGGGTTGCGCACCAGCTTGCTCGCCAGGTGTGCGCGCGGGTCGCGCACCAGGAAAATACCCTTCACCGCGTAGCTCTTGGCCAGCAACGCGCCGACGCGCGTCAGGTCGCGATTGCTCGGCTGCAGTGCGCAAAAGTACACGCGGGTGCGCTGGTCACCGGGCGCGTGCCCGAGTGCAACGGCAAGCGCCTCGACATGATTGCGCACGAGCAACTGCGGTTTCGCCCGTTCGTGGTGCTCACTGACATAGCGGTAGTAGGCAGAGAGATCCAGCGAACCCTCGGTGCCAAACACCTCGGTGCCGTGACCTGCATTGACGCGCTCGAGGTGGCCGCCCTTCTGCAACTTGCGGTAGAAACGCGGCGCGTTCTTGCCCGAAACCAGCATGCCGAGCAGCCGCAGCAGCGGGTAGCGCGACAGGTGCCGCACAAAGTAGTCCTCGTCCGGCGGCAGCAACAGCTGCGGGTGGCTGTCGAGCAGGCCGCGCAACAGGTGGTTACCGCCGCGCGGCGGCGCACCCAGAATCAGCATTTCGGGCTTCTCGCCGGCACGCACGTTACCGGCACCCGCAATGGCCTCGTTCACGGGCACACTGACGGGCTCAAGGAGCTCACGGCTCGCCGGCGCCTCGCGAGACTGCTCGCGCTCGCTGCCTGGCTTGGCGTAGCGATCTAGGTTGCGCTGCTGGTCCATCCCACTTCATTCACTCCTGATTTCTCGAAAGGAACACTAGGAGTCCGCGTAGTACTTAACACTTTTGCCCGTCACCGCCGTGTAGATAACACCGGTGCACTTGGCGATTCGATACAGGTAATGATGAAACATCCTGCGTGAAAAAATCGTGAACGGCATAATGATCATCGACAGCACCAACTTGCCGAACGCCGTGGCGACCAGTTGTGGCAGACGCCACCGGTCACCGTGATACCGCGCCATGTTGGTCTGCGAGCAGCCGTTCTTGAAACCGCGCTTCAGCAGTCCAGACACCGTGTAGCGCTCGGGTTCATGAATCCGGTGCACGACGGAGTTGTTCGCCGAGCTTAACTTGGCACCCATTTCGCGGGCGCGTATAAAGAAGTCCTTGTCTTCGCCCCCGCTGTAACAGAAAGCGTGCGAAAAGATCGGGCCTTTTGCGCCGACCCGTTCCAGGATCTCACGCCCCGCAAGAATGTTGCAGGTAGAGGCGCTCTGGGGCAGGCCATAGCGCCCGCCCTTGGCTTTCACCTTAGGCTTGCTGCGGTCGGGAGAGCGGAAGATGCCAGAGCTGCGCAGCCATTCCGGCATTTCGGCATCCAGCATCCAGGTACCGAAGACAAGGTCGGCCCGCGTGACGACCTGGCGGTCAAGCAACCGGATCAGCCAGTCTTGCTGGGGAATGTCGTCGTCATCGATGAAGGCCACAAAGTCTGCACCGCGCTCCAGCGCCACCTTGACCGCATGGTTCCTGGCGTAGCTGATGCCTGCTCGAGGCTCCTCGGTGTAGTGAAGGCTGATGGGCAGGCGCGGAGCGGCCATGGAGCAGACGTGGCGCGTTTCCGAGTTCGGGTTGTTGTCGACAACGACGAGTTCGATCCACTCGGGATTGTAGCCACGCAGGTCGATATCCTGGAGTTGCACGAGGAGTCGCGACAGCGCCTCGCTGCGGCTGTGGGTGCAAACGCAGATAGCAACGCGGGTATCTGCCAGGGTGACCGCTTCCATGGACTGCTGATCCTCTATGAAGAGACTGGGATACTACTCCTCAATCGGCCGGCTCGAAAGGACTACTTGGGCGCCGCGCCAGCGTGCAGGGGGTGCTGCCGAGCAGTGTTATCCGCGGCGGGGTACACAGCCATCACCAGCGCGAACGGCACCCAGAAGAACAGCCAGAGCTCCTTGGGGTGCACGAGCAGGCGGTCAAAATCCATCGTCACGAACACCATCGCCTGAAGGAGCAGCGCCAGGTAGAGGCGCTCACCTCGCTGCCGGTAAAGCCGCCACGCCCAGAATACCGCCACCGCCAGCATCGAGAGAAGGAGGCTGAGGCCTACCAGCCCGCCGTCTCGCAAGGTGGCGAGATAAGCATTGTGCGCATGGCTGAATGACCTGTCGTAAGCGGCGACAGTCGTATCTGACAGCAGGCCCACGCCAACGAACCAGTGGCCCTGCATATCTCTGATCACCTGCTGCCAGATACCGGGCCGGAATGAGAACGCCTCGACCCGGAACTGCCACTCATCAACGCCGGTGGATACCAGCAACCAGCTGGCCGCCATAGCCAGTGCCACCACGCCCACCGCGCGCCCGCCCGCCAGTACCACCAGGCCAACGCTGACGCCCGCCAGTGCCGTGCGCGACTGGGTGAGCACAATAAGCGAGAACAGCACGCCGGCCATCAGCAGATACAGCAGTTTTTGTTGCCGGCTTTGCTCCTTCAACAGGTAGTGCATGCACAGAACGAGAAAGACGCCGTAGGCACAACCGGACTTGTTGGTGTGATGCATAACGCCCAACGGCTCCAGGCGTGATTCCGGGAAGGGGTTGCCGAGGTACCAGACAACGGTGGACACAAGCGCCGCTCCCGCAGCCAGCCACACTGCCCGGTGAGCAAGTCGGTCGACCAACGCGGGGTATTGCCGCCAAAGGAAGCCAGTGATGAGACAGAAACTCACCACCGCGATCGTGTACCACGCTGACCAGAACGCCTCTGTTGCTTCAAAGTTGGAAGACCACGCCAAACTGGCAACAAGGTATGCGCAGTACGCCAGGAATAGCGCAGTGAGTGTATTGCCGCGGTAAAACGACCACAGCTCACGCCACAGCAGAAGGACGGCGGGGAACACCAGCGCGTAGTAGAGACGCCTGTGCCCGGCGGCCATCGGGAGCAGGAAGTAGCCCGCGATAAAAAGGGCGTAAAGGTAAACCATGCCCTTCTCAAGCAGGAGGCCACGGATCTTGGATAGCGTCATTTGACTCAAGGAGCAGCAGGTCGCCGGAGGGCGCCTAGTACATCAGGCTCTCTTTGTGGGTCACCCGCTCTTGACCCCGAAATGCGCGGCGCGCCTGCTTGAGCGCCATTTTGAAGGGCCGGTGCTCCTCAAACACGACGATGAACACCTTGCGGTAGTGATTCTCGGGGCAGTTGATGCGGCGTACGCCGTGCCATGAGTTGCCGCGGCGACCGAAGATCAGGCTGCGGTTGTCGCGCGTCTCGGCCGGATACTCGGCGTCGAAGTCGTCAAAGGCGGGGGCGTTGTCAGGTGTGATTCGGCCGCCGTCGTCAAGCACAACAGTTTCTCCGCCCCAGTCCCACTGCCAGTCGTCCTCGGTATTGAGGTAGAAAATCTGCGAGCCGATCTT
The DNA here is from genome assembly GCA_965227435.1 of Halioglobus sp. Lineage (GTDB taxonomy): Bacteria > Pseudomonadota > Gammaproteobacteria > Pseudomonadales > Halieaceae > Marimicrobium. Next base: position 260,218 of record CBDDGB010000001.1, read on the forward strand.
GCCCTTGGAATCACAGTGCGGCGTCACCTCACCGCCGTCCGGCGTGTAGTGCCAGTGGAAGCGGAAGCGCACATCGCGCACACCCAGCAATGCGCACACGAACTCGCGGTACTCCTCACCGCAGAGTTCCTCGACAAACTCGCGCCACGGGCGCGCAAGCTCCATGCCGCGTTCGTAGTCCAGCACGTAGCGGTCGTGACTGCCCTGGCCGTGCTTGCGCTGCTTGCCGAAGAAACCCCTGAACTGGTCGAGGTCTGGCATGCTCGCCAGCAGCTCACTGTAGCGCTCGGGCCGGATGAAGTACTGGGGATTGGCCCACGGGAACGGCTCCACCGTACGGAAGTCCTCCGGATCGATGGCGTTCAGAACGTCGCTGTTGAGATACGTGGCGATGACAGAATCACCCGGTGCCTGAAAAACCGCGATTATAAGGCCGCGGTCACTCCATGGACAGCGGCATTTGCACGATCAACCGGCCCCGAGGTGGGCCCGCGCAGCCGCGTAGAGGCGGGTGTCCAGCGCATTGCGCTCGCGGAGTTCGTCCAGGATGGCGTCCGGGATTGGCGGAGGGGGCGCCGTTTCCTGCGCCGAGCCCACGTTGACCGAGTGGGTGGGTGCCTCGGGCCAGTCAAAGGCCTCCCGGCACGCCTGCCACCAAGCGCCGAATTCGTCCTGCAGGCCTAGCACATCCACGGCTCCGAGATTGGCGATTGCTCGCTCGAACACCGCGTCATCGACCGGTGACACGGCTGGGGTACTGCCGGGCTCGTCGAACCCGCGGGGCAGTTCGGCGAGCGCGCGCACACAGTCGTCCCACAGGGGCCAGGTCTCAGCGCCTGAGCCGAGTACACGGGTCTGGTGGTTGGAGAGGAAGAAGTCGCCCAAAAACGGCAGGTCGAGGAGCTCGCGGTAGCTGTACTGGTGCTCGAAACGGCGCGATACCTGGCGCAGGTGGCTCAGCGCACGGCTGAACCCGTCGCGCAGTACCAGGGTCACCGCCACTGGCCGGCCCGCGTGTTCGCGGTAATCCAGAGCGACACTCAGGGGCACGTGCGGCGCGATCCAGCGCAGGCGCTCGCGCCGCTCCGGGTCGACCTTCGCGAGGCTGCCCACGAGGCCCTTTTCCTCAATCGCACCGAACACGCCCGGTAACGGGTAGCGAGTGTCTTCAGGGTAAGTGCGCAGGAGCTGGCGCAGCGCAGTGCTGCCGCCTGTCTTCATAACGTGCACAAAAAAGACGACGCGCTCAACGTCAGGCGTCATGGTGTCTCACACGTCCTTTATCAGGCGGAGCCGAGCGCAATGCGCGGCAACCGGCGCGTGCGCGAACGGGCTTTGGCGCTCGCGAGCGCGGCGCCGGATACGCGCGCCGTACGCAGGTCACCGAAGGGTGAGCCCAGGCCCGAGTTAACGATCAATGCCACGGCGAGTTCCTGGCTCGGGTCCGCCCAGGCACCCGATCCACCGAAGCCGAAGTGGCCGAAGGCGTGGGGCGGGAAGCCGCGGGTGGTAAATACACCGTGATAACCGAGCCGCCAGCGCATATCGAACGGGATCACCGACAGCTTGCCGGTCGGTTTCTGCAGCACGGTGGCCGTCTCGAGGGCCCCCTCCGACAGCAGTCGCACACCGTCTAGCTCGCCACCATTGGCGAGGGTGGCATACATCCTGGCGAGAGAGCGCGCGGTAAACAGGCCATTGGCGGCCGGAATGGCCGAGCGCAGGCACTCGGGCGAGCCAAAATCAAAGTTGCTGACACCGTTGGGTGCCAGCGCGTCGAAGATACTGGTGAGGTCGGTGTCCATGCCCAGGCGCCTGAGCAGCTTGCTGAACTGAGAGGCACCGATCTCAAGGCGGCTGCCCAGTGATGTCTGGCTGAGCCGTTGGGTCGTGTCTGGAAAAATAAGCTGTGCAGCGCGTTTGATCGCCTTTTCCGGCGCGCCGATGTAGAGGCCGTCCAGCTTGAGCGGCTTCGCTATCTCGGCCTGCACGAGGTCGGAGAACTTCTTGCCGCTGACGCGTTGCAATATCTCGCCTACGAGAAAACCGAACGTCAGGCCGTGGTAGCCGGTGCGCTCCCCCGGCGCGTGCGCGGGCATGGTGCGTTCGATCGCCTCGATCATATGGTCCCAGTCCATCATGCGGTCGATGTGATCGATCATCTGGCGTATGTGGTAGAGGCCCGACTGGTGCGACAGCACATGACGTACGGTGATATCGGCCTTACCCGCCTGTGCAAACTCGGGCCAGTACTCGGCGACTTTCGCATCGTAATCAACGAGGCCGCGATCCGCGTAGATGTGCAGCAGCGTCGTCGCCACACCCTTGGTTGTCGAAAAGCTCGGCGCCATGGTGTCGCTGGTCCACCGGGTGCCCTCGGCATCGCTGTAGCCTCCCCAGAGGTCCACGACGCGCTCGCCGCGATGATAAACGCTGACAGCGGCACCGCCCGGGTAAGCGCGCAACATATCGCGCAATACCAGCTCCACGCCGTGAAAGTCAGGGTGTAGCGAGCCGTCCAGGTGTAACTTCCTTGCTTGCAGGCGGGCCAGTGTCATATCCGTCTCCCGGCGATGTTCTTATAATGTAGGGGTATCTATTGGCAGTACCCCAGTCAAAACCAACATAGCACAGAAAGACGGGTTGTTTCGAACGGCGGGACGGGGCGTGAACTGGCTCACAGACCGCACTCATGGGCCCTGCCGTGGTCCAACACCCATGCCGCGCAAGAAGGATTCACCATGCCACGCAAACTACTGATCACTTTCATCGCTCTCGTGCTGCTGTTCGGGGGCGCAATACTGGTGCTCCCCAGCCTGGTGGATCGCGAGGCGCTGCTTGAGCGCGCAACCGCGCTGATACATGAGCAGACCGGCGCCACGCTGGTCGTGGGGGGTGACCTCGACTTCAGCGTCTTCCCGCAGCTCGCGCTGGGGGTCACCGAGGCCGAAATGACTCTGCCGGAGAGAGACGAGCCCGACATCCGCGTCGGGGCGTTGCAGTTCGGGGTGGAGCTCTGGCCCCTGCTGTCGGGTGAGGTCAAGGTCGACAGCGTCAGGCTGAACGATGTGGACCTGCGGGTTATCGGCAGCGCAGACGAGGAGCGCATAGACACCTCCAGCATGACGGACGCTGAACTGGAAGCGTTTTACGCAGACCAACGCCAACAGCGTAAGGCAGCGGGTCAGGCCGCCGGCGCGGAAGCCGCGCTGGCGCTGCCGCTCGCGCTGAACGTCTCAAGTCTTGAGATCGCGAACACACGTATCGAGGTCACCGACCCGGAGGGCGGCCCCTCCACGGAGCTTGTGATCGCGGCACTCGAGGCATCAGACCTCAACCTCGCGGGCGACCCCATACCGCTCGAAATGCTCCTCGAGCTCCCCGGAGAGCAGCCCATCGAAGTCGCCATCGACGGCGACGTCGAGATCTCACTGGATGACCAGCGCGCCGGGCTGAACAAACTGAAAGTCTCCGTCAACGGCGCCACACCGGAAACGGTCGAACTCGAAGTCAACGGTCCCGTAGATATCGCGCGGCAGCTGGCAGAGCTTGAGATCAGCCTCGTCACAGGTGAAACCGAGGGCAAAGGCAGTGTGCGCTATGCAAACTACGAGAGCCCGCAGATCGACGCGAACCTGGACCTGAACCTGCTCGACCCGGCACTGCTCGTGCTGGCCGGGCCCGAGGCCGCGGCCGAGGCACCGACGGAGGAAAGTAACGAGCTCCCGCTCGACGCCCTGCGCGCCATCGACACGCGAGCGCAACTGCGCGTTGCCACGGCGCGGTTCGGCGTGCACGAAGTGCAGGCACTCGAACTCAAACTGCGCGCCGTCGAGGGCAACATCGACGTGAGCACCATGCGCGGGACGCTGTACGACGGCAAACTCGATGCAAAAGCAACCTTCAACGCGCGCCTGAACACAGCGCAATTGAAAACCTCCGGTGAATTGTCAGGCCTCGACATTGCAGCGGCCGTCGCCGCGATGGAGTCCACCACCGAGCTAAGCGGCAACGCGACCCTGAGTTGGCAGCTGGACAGCAGCGGCCGCACCACTGATGAGCTGATTACCGCACTGAATGGCCCAATCAAGCTGTCGACAAAAGCGGTCACGCTCGCAGGTACCAACGTTGAGCACATGTTGTGCCGAACCGTGGCACTCGCCAACCAGGCAAGCCTCACCACGACGTTCGAACCGGACACGCGCTTCGACGCGCTCTCAGCCGACATCCAGCTGAAGGATGGACGCGCGGTGCTGCAGCCTCTCGTCGCTGGCCTGCCGCGCCTCGGCTTAAGTGGCAGGGGCGAGTACGACATCCTGAGCGGCGACCTGAAAGCGCGTTTCAGGGCGAACCTGTCGCCTCAACTTGAGGAACTTGATCCGGCCTGCAAAATCAGCAAACGACTGACGGCAATCGACTGGCCAGTGAATTGCGAGGGCAATACCGCGGGCGACCCGGCGGACTGGTGCATGGTCGATGCCGAGGGCATCCTGAAAGAGCTCGCTGTCAACGAGGCCGGCAAGAAGATCGAAAAGAAGGCGGGCAAGCTGCTGAACAAGTGGCTGGAAAAACAGGAACGCAAGCAGGCAAAGAAAGCGGAGAAAGAAAAAAGCGGGGCAAACTAGCGCAAAATCGCGCCGTTGCCACTGATGAACGCACCGCCGCATGATCCCCGATAGCTTAGTTAGCACCTTCGTCTCACTGCTTCTGGGTACAGTGCGTCAGGCTAGCGTTTGCCTGGCAGCTGTACTGTTGCTTGTCGCCTGTTCTGGCGCGGCCGTCGAACGCGTGAAAGACAACGTGTCGGACGCAGTGACGCCCAAATCCGCGGGCAAGGAAGCGCTGGAGGGGTTTGGAGAACCCGCCGAGTACGGTGGAGAGCTGAAGAGCCTGGCAGCGATCAATATCAGGGATGCAAAGCTCGAACGCACACTAGCGCCACTGGATTACGCCTGGGCATTCGAGTTTATCGATAGCGAGACCATACTTCTGACGTTGCATGGCGGCAGGTTGCTACACATAAACTTATCAAGCGGCGAGCAGATAGACATCGAGGGGCTGCCCAGGATCGGCTCCGGGTTCACGCATATCGGATTGATGGATATCGCCCTACATCCCGATTTCGCAAACAACCAACGCGTTTACATCTCCTACGCCAAACCGCACCCGGAAGCAGGTACCTATCATCAAACCGAAGTTGCTACCGCCATACTCCGCGACAATTCGCTTACCGATCTGCAAACGCTCATCAACTCTGACGACTTTGGCTGGGCATCATCCAACTTTGGCGGGGCGCTGGAATTCGACGCTGAGGGCTATCTCTACGTCTCTATCGGCGATCGGGGTGAAGACCCACTTGCGCAGCGCGGCGATCGCCTGGAAGGAAAGATACTACGGCTCAACGACGATGGCACTGCGCCAGATGACAATCCATTCGCAGGAGTGGAAGGGTTTGACCCCCGTATATTTGTGTTGGGCGCTCGCAATGCGCAAGGGCTGCATTTCGATGCGCGCAGCGGGTACATGTTTGAAGCCGAGCACGGACAATTGGGAGGTGACGAGGTCAACCTACTGCGCGCGGGTAGCAACTATGGCCATCCCACTGTTAGCTACGGTGCGAATTACGTAAGCGGCAAACCCATCGGCGAAGGTACGCACAAAGCGGGGATGGAACAGCCGCTGTATTACTTTGTGCCATCGATCGCGGCGTCGAGGATCCTGATGTATCGAGGGGAGATGTTTCCTGAATGGGACGGCGACCTGTTCGTCACCGCACTCAAGGGGGCCCACATCGCTCGCCTCGATTTCGACGAAGGTGTGGTCCGCACGCACCAGCCCATTCTTAACGAGGTTGGCGGCCGTATTCGCGATCTGAAAGTCGCAGGCGATGGCTCCATTTACATCCTTTCGCAAACCACCGGACTGCATCGTTTGTACCGCCCACCCCCTGCTCCGCCGGCTGTGTCCACCGGTGGCGCAGCCCCCCAGCCACCAGTCAATGCACCGCATCCAGGCAAACAGTATTACGACATCGTGTGCTCTGGATGCCACGACTCCGGAGCAACCGGGGCGCCCATACTGGGAGACTATGCGCGCTGGAAGCCAATCATCGAACAACCCATGGAGCTTACACGGGAACGCGTGATGAAAGGCTACAACGCGATGCCCGAGCGCGGCCTATGCCACTCCTGCTCCGACGGGGGTCTCATGCAGATGGTTGACTACATGTTCGAAAAGGCGACGAACAACGCGCCGTGAGCGGGCAATAGAACACCGCGGCCCAACCGGACCGCGGTGTAAGTCGCAGAAAGATCCACTGTCTATCCATCGTCCTTGAGTCGCTGCCACCGACGGGCGTCGCCACCTCCAAACCGAGTACGGTCTGCCGCCAGCACGTCACCGGACTCGGGATGCAACGGGACTTGCGTGATTCACCCATTCAGATACACATTCCCTGCGTATCGCTTGCTATTATCGACCTCTAGCGTGCGGCAGCCATTACACGCGCTTCCGGACGCGCCGGACTCATAACCCGGCGCATAACCAGCAAGGAAACCACAATGACCGACACCCAATGGCAGTACCTGCAAATCGAACGCACGGGGCGTGTGCTGGAAGTTAGTTTCCGCTCGGGCGCGCGCGTCAACAGCTTAAGCAACGTACTGATGCGCGAGCTGACGCAGCTGGCGAACGAACTACAGTACGATGCCGAACTCTCTGCAATTGTGTTGCGTGGCACCGACGATATGTTTTGCGCGGGCATGGACCTGACCGACGCCGAGTCCGCCCAGGCGAGCGAGATGACGGTCGCCGAACGACGCCAGCTGTTGAAGGTCGGGCCAGACATGTGCGCCGCGTGGGAGGCCCTGGAGCAGGTTACGATCTGCGCCATCGAAGGCTGGTGCATCGGCGGTGGCGCGGCCCTCGCTGTCGCGTGTGACTGGCGCGTGGTGGCGAGTGACGCGCAGATGTACGTGCCCGAGATCAAACTCGGCATGAACATGAGCTGGCAGAGCGTACCGCGCTTCAACCACCTGATAGGCCCCTCGCGCACCAAGCAGCTGCTGATCCTCGCCGAGCCGATCGATGCGGCGACCTCGGAGCGCTGGGGGCTCGTGGATTACGTCACCGAACCCGGCAAGGCAGTAGCGCAAGCGCATGAACTCGCGAACAAGGTCGCCGCCATGCCGCCGGTTCCCGTGCGCATGGCAAAACGCGGCATCAACGCGAGCGCCACAGCGCTCGACAACGCTACCAGCTTCATGGACGCAGACCAGTTCCTGGTCGCGCAGAACACCGAGGATGCGCGCGAAGGCATCAAGGCCTTCTTCGAGAAGCGCGAGGGCAAGTTTCGCGGCAACTAGTCAGCCGCGGAAAATGCACGCCCTTCAGCCCAGCTCGCGGTCTGCCATCATCCAGGTGCCGGTGACCATCGCGCAGAGCTTGCCCGTATCACGGTTGTACATGCGGGTTTCAATGATGCAGAGCCGCTTGGAGCGATTCACTACTTCATTCACAACGTGAATGGTGTCGCCAGCCTGAATGGGCCTGAGAAATCGAGTGGTGAACTCGGACGTGGAGTAGGCCTCAGGCTCACGGCTCGTGGAATAGAACGCAAAAGACTGGCCCGAGTCTGCTATCACGTTGACGACGCCACCCTGCACGATGCCATCGTAGTGCGTGAGATGCGCATCTACCCGCCACTCCATCTCGAAATGGCCAAACTCGACCTTAGTGAAGGACAACCCGCTGAGGTCCATCCCCCGCACAAAGGGCGGCGCCTCTGACATGTCGGCAGGGCTATCGATCATCATCTGGATATTCTGAAGGGCTTCGCTCTGCGGTTCGCTCACCTTTTGCTCCCCGGGATCTCTGCCCCGCTCTTTCTGCCAAAACACCATAGCAGCAGACCTGGTACCGCGCGAACAATGCATTGCCAGCACGGATAGCGAACATAGCCGCCGCCATACTTACCAAGAGCCACGAATCCACTATCTTTAGCGACCCTGACAGGCTTTGAGGAGCAACCCATGTCCTACAACACACTGCGCTACGAGGTCAGCGAGAGAATTCTTACCCTGACCCTGAACCGCCCCGACAACCTGAACGCCTTTACGGTAGAAATGGCGCACGAATTGATAGACGCCTTCAACCGCGCTTCGGACGACGACGATGTAGGCGTGGTCGTTGTCACCGGCGAGGGCAAGGCGTTCTGCGCGGGCATGGACCTCTCGGTGGGCGGCAACGTCTTCGGGCTCAACGAAGATCTCAGACCGACGATGGCGGACCTTGAAGAGCGCTATGAGGACCCCGAGATCATCGCGGGCGTGCGCGATACGGGCGGCCGCGTCACCCTCGCCATCTACGAGTGCAACAAGCCCGTCATTGCCGCCATCAATGGCGCGGCCGTGGGTATCGGCGCCACGATGACCTGTGCAATGGATATTCGCCTGGCCTCCGACCGGGCGCGCATCGGCTTCGTGTTCAACAAGATCGGCATTACGCCGGAAGCCTGCTCCACCTGGTTCCTGCCGCGCATCGTAGGTATCTCACAGGCGCTTGAGTGGGTGTACACCGCGGAGATTCTGTCAGCGGAAGACGCAATGGCGGGCGGCCTGGTGAAAGCCGTGGTGCCGGGTGACCAGCTGCTGGAGGAGGCCTACAAGATCGCGCGCCGTATCGCACAGCACAGCCCGGTGTCCATCGCCCTGAGTCGGCAGATGATGTACCGCAACGCCGCCCAGCCCGACCCTGTCGAGGCGCACAAGGTCGACTCGCTATCGATGTTTTACGCCAGTATTTCGAGCGGCAAGGAGGGTGTGGCATCGTTCCTTGAGAAACGCCCCGCCGAGTTTAAGGACCGCACCTCTACGGACATGCCGCCGTTTTATCCGTGGTGGAAGTAGCAACAACGCCTGACGAACTCGCGGGTCTGTGCCACACTCAGGGCAAATGATAAAAATATAACCGCGGCCGGCAACCAGTAGGACGTGCCGCGGCGGAGTTTGCCATGAACACCCGCAGCCGCGCGGCCCTGCTGCCGCTTTACCTCGCCTGTGCAATGCCACTGCCCGCAAGCGGCAACGCTCTCGAAGAGATTGTGGTCTACGCGCGTAAGACCGTAGAGAACAGGCAGTCGGTACCCATCTCACTCATCGTGAACACGGGACGCGATCTCGAGCAGGCGGAGATCGTACAGTTCACCGACATCACCAAGGTGACGCCAGGTCTTACCATCGTCAGCGACGACCCGACCTCGACCTCGATGAAAATTCGTGGCGTGGGACTCGCCTTCTTCGGGCTCGCCGCCGACCCTGGCGTGGTCATCACCGTCGATGAATTCCCGCAGTCGCGTATTGGCTCCGTCTTCGGCGCTTTCCTCGACGTCGGGCAGGTGGAAGTGCTGAAAGGCCCCCAGGGCACGCTCTACGGGCGCAACGCACCCAGTGGTGTCATCAGCATCCGCAGTAAGCAGCCCGACCACGAGGGTCTGCACGGCCGCGTCGATGTGTCGAGCTCCAGCTTCAATACGTTCACCGGCGAGGCGGCCGTCAACGTACCCTTGATCGACGACATGCTGGCAATGCGTATCGCTTACCTGCACACCGAGACCGACGGTTACGTGAACCTGGCGAGATACGAGCGCGAACCCACAGTGCCCGGCAGCTTCAACTACCGGTTCACCGGCCAGACGACAAACGCGGATGAGCAGGAGGGCGACAACGCCCGCGCCACACTGCTGTTTGAGCCTACGGAAAACCTGACTCTCCTGGGGCGCATTAACTACACCGACTACAACAACGGCCAGGTCAGCGCCGTCGCCGATGGGCCCATGCGCTTTACCGAAGACAGCGCCGTGATCGACTCGGCTGGCGATGTGTACGTGGCAGACCGGGACGACAACCTGATGTTCCAGGACAACCTGGACTACTCGGACTTTGAGTTACTCGAAGAGGGCCTGCGCATTCAGTGGTCTACCGAGGTGGGCGACCTGATCTCGTTGAGCCAGTTCCAGGATTTCAAGACCGAGCTGTCGGAAACCATCGACGCCAAGCCGGTACCCCTCGCGCAGCCCCGTGTACTGACATCAACCGACGAACTGTTCAGCCAGGAGTTGCGCTGGCATTCGAACATAGGAGATCGCTTTCGCTATCTCGCAGGCCTGTTTTTCGCTGAGCACGATATCGCCATTACCTACCAGCAACTCGAGACGGCCACCGGCCAGTTGATTACCGTCTCAGGTGACCAGGAAAACAAGAGCTTCGCCGTATTCGGGAACGCGGAGTACGACATCACCGAGCAGGTGAGCGTAAGCCTCGGCGCGCGCTACAACGACGAGCAGGAAACCATCGACGGCGACATCGACCTTTCGGCGATCCTGCCCGGCGGCAGCGACCTCCAGATCGGCAACATTGAGGACAAAACGCTCGATAACAACACTTCCTACAGTTTCAAGCTACGCTACCAGCACGATGATGAGCGTCTGTTTTACTTCGCGTGGGATACGGCCTACAAGTCCGGTGGTTACAACCCACAGGTAGCCAACCTGCCCTCCGTATTTCCCGGCAACGACAATATCGCCGCCCTTGAGCGCGACTTCCTGCGCTATCCAGCCGAGGAGTCCGAAGCGATAGAGTTCGGGATGAAGTCCACGTGGTTCGATCAGCGCCTGCTGTTCAACGCGGCGCTGTTCTACCAGGAGTTTGAGAACTTCCAGAACTTCCAGTCCGCGCTTTCCGAGCGCATTGGCGGTTTTTCGGTCGGTGTGCTGATCAACGCGGCAGAAGAGATAACAACCCAGGGACTAGAGCTGGAAACTCACTGGATCGCTTCTGACAACCTCGGTCTCACGCTGACCACGAGCTACGCCGATGCGAGCGCCGACGACTGGAGTACCAACTTCTGCGACGACGATGACACTACCGCTGACCCGCAGCAGCTGTACTGTCCACTCAGCAACGGCGAGCGGTTAAACGATGACCCGAAATGGACGGCCACCTTCAAGGCTGATTACCGCACGCTGCTGCCAGGTACGGAACTGGAGTTCGCCAGCCACCTTACGTTCTCCTACCAGGGAGAAGCAGGAGGCGACAACGACACCTCGCGCGGCATCGTCGATCTCAACATGGGCGTGGGCAAGGACGGCTGGTCAGTGAAGCTGTGGTCTAGAAATCTGCTGGACGAGAAAGAGTACAACGGGAACAACACGGAATCGGAGGTCGAGGGTATAGACAACTTCTACCTGGCGCGGAACATCACACCGCGCAGCGTTGGTGTGACCGCAATCTACGCGTTCGGCGGGGAATAATGTGAAGCGACCTACTCAGGGAAAGATGTAGTCCCACGCCTTCATGCGCGCCCAGTCGAGGCCGGAGTCCGCACTGGGCTCGGCACTGATTTCGAGGTAGTCGGCGTCCGTCCCGAACCGCGGCCACTCGGGCAGTCCATCACCGTTGGGGTCGCCCGTTTTCGCAAAGTTTACCCAGTAGCCGCGCATGAGCTCGTGCACGAGCTGGTCCGCCGCGCTGTCGGGCACACCATTGCCGAATATGTAGGGAATCTCGGCGGCGTGAAACGCGCCTAGCTGACTGCCAAAAACGGTGTCAGGCACATGCGTGAAGTAGTACAGCCAGGCGGGCTGGCCCGCGGCCTCGTTGAGCTTGGCCCAGGTCTGCATATTCCAGCCGAAGATAAGGTCGCGCCAGAAATCGAAGTACGGCGCAGGGGAGCCCTCTTCGTCCTCGGAGTACAGCCACAGCATGGGTAGCGAAGCGACCCGGCCATAGTTGCGCACGCCCGCGGCGAAGTCGTCCTGGTTGGTATACAAAAGCGGCGGCGGATCGGGCAGCAATGCGAACACCGTACTCTCGTCGCCGTTGTAGCCGAGCAGCACGGGCACTTTGTTCTGCTCGCCGCGGCGGAAACGCTCGATGGCCTGGTCGGGAATGACCCTGCCGTCGACCAGTGGACGCACCCGGTGGCCGCTGGACTCCATATCGGCCAACACGCGCATCAGTTCGCCGCTGCTGAGGGCGCGTGCCGCATCGAGGTCCTCGACCCCGGCGCGCTCGAAGACTTCCTGGCCGAAAGCGTGGCCCGCCACGAGTTCAGGCTGCGGCGAGAGAAACCCGCCCGACTGGCCGATCGCGCGATGAAAGAGGCCGTCCGCTTCCGGGGCAGCCAGCAGCTGGTTGACCGCGCTCGAGCCGGCCGATTCGCCGAATACCGTAATGTTCTCGGGGTCGCCACCAAAGCGCGCGATGTTTGACTGCACCCACTTAAGCGCCGCGATCTGGTCGAGCAATCCGTAGTTGCCTGAACTGCCGCCGCGCTCCTGGCTCAGCTCGGGGTGCGCGAGATAGCCGAAAATGCCGAGTCGGTAATTAATGGTGACAAGCACCACATCGTCGAGCGCGAGGCTGGCGCCATCGTAGGAATCTACCGAGCCACTACCGCGCGTAAAGCTACCGCCGTGGATCCACACCATCACCGGGCGCAGCTTTTTGGGCGGAGGATCCCGCGTCCAGACATTCAGGTACAGGCAGTCCTCAGACAGCCTGGGCAGTGGTGTGTAATAGGGGCTGCCTTCGGGAAACGGAGTCTGTATGCACGCCGGACCGAAGTCGTGGGCATCGCGCACGCCCTTCCAGGGTTCGACGTCCGCGGGCGCCCGCCAGCGACGGTCGCCAACGGGAGGCTTGGCATAGGGAAGGCCCCTGAAAACGTAAACGCCCTCTTCGAGGCGACCGCGCACGGCACCACCGGACACATTGAGGACCAGCCCATCGTCTTCTGCCTGCTCCTCAGCCACCATGTCTACGTTGATGGCAGGCTCGGCTTCAGGCAGAAACTCCGCATGAGCGAGCGACACGCCGAGCGCAAGACTGAGCAGAGCGCCCAACGCGGAGCTACGGGTGTTTATGTACGCCCTTAGGGCAAATCGGGTTTCTTCCCTGCCAGGCCCTGACATCGACAGCAAACCTTTATTCCTGTTATTTGTGTTCTAGGATAACACGGCCCGAGAAGGGCTCTGAATCGCCCCCATAGCCCACCGGGAAACGCTGGCGCAATCCCCTATAAGAATGGCATCTTATCCCATGTTGGCGACAACGCTATTGGGTAAGATTCCACACCCTTCCATTGCTACGCGGACACAATGATGAGCGACCAGGTAGTGCGCATTGGCGGCGCGAGTGGGTTCTGGGGTGACGCGGCTCGCGCGACACCGCAGTTGTTAAACGTCGAGGGCCTCGACTACATCGTCTATGACTACCTCGCCGAGATCACGATGTCGATCATGGCCCGCGCCCGCGCCAAGAGTGAGGAAAAGGGTTACGCCACCGACTTTGTCAGCGCGGCCATGCAACCTAACCTAGCCCTGATCGCCGAGCGCGGCATCAAGGTCGTGTCCAATGCCGGCGGTGTGAATCCGATCGCTTGCGCAGCCGCCCTGCGCGCCGCGATCGACGCACAGGCGCTGGATCTCACCGTTGCCTGCGTCATGGGTGACGATCTCATGGCCGAGCGTGAGGCGCTGGCCAGCCAGGACATCAGGGAAATGTTCTCGAACGAGCCCTTCCCCGACCCGGAAAAGCTACTCAGCATCAACGCCTACATCGGCGCCTTCCCGGTGGCGGACGCGCTCGCGGCCGGGGCCGATATTGTCGTCACGGGCCGCTGTGTCGACAGCGCCGTGACACTGGGTGCCTGCATTCACGCCTTCGGCTGGGGCCGTGACGATCTCGACCAGCTCGCCATGGGCTCCCTCGCGGGGCATATCCTGGAGTGCGGGCCGCAGGCGACCGGCGGTAACTTTACCGACTGGGAAGACGTGCCGGGTGTAGCCAATATCGGCTACCCCATCGCAGAGATCAGCGCAGACGGCAGCTTTGTCTGCACAAAGCCCGAGGGCACGGGCGGGCTGGTGTCGGTGGGAACCGTCGCCGAGCAGATGCTGTACGAGATCGGCGACCCGCAGGCTTACATATTGCCCGATGTGGTGTGCGACTTCTCGACCGCAAGGCTAACTGCGGTGGGTGAAGACCGCGTGCAGGTCACCGGCGCTACCGGGCGCAGCGCACCCGACACGTTGAAAGTCAGCGCGACGTTCACAGACCAGTTCCGCGGCGGGACCTACATGAGCTTCTACGGCGCCGATGCGGCGCGCAAGGCGCAGGCGCTCGGCGATGCCGTATTTGAAGCGGCGCGCAATACCTTGAACGGCTTCGGGCTACCGGATTTCAGCGAGACCAGCATCGAGCTGATGGGCACAGATAGTCAGTTCGGCGACTTTGCCGAGGAGAGAGAACACCGCGAGGTCGTGATGAAAATCGCGGCCAAGCATCCAGAGATGGCAGGCATAGGCATCCTGCTGAAGGAAGCTGTCGGCCTGGGCCTTGCCACACCGCCAGGTTTATCGGGCTTCGCCGGTAGTCGCCCGAGCCCGTCACCCGTTGTACGACTATTTTCCTTCACCATTCCCCGCGAGCGCATCGAGGTGAGCATCGACCTCGGCGATAAACAGCTTACCTGCAGTAGCGGGGCTGGCACGGCCCTGGATGTCAGCGCGTTACCGCGGCCCGATGCGCCCGGCGCCGAGGGTGCGGCCACGGCAACGGTGCCGCTGATTGCACTGGCGTTCGGCCGCAGCGGCGACAAAGGCGATAAGGCCAATGTTGGAATAATCGCTCGCAAGCCCAAGTATTTGCCCTGGATCTGGCAGGCACTCGACACCGACACGGTGACCGCGCGCTTCGCGCACTTCCTGAAAAACACGCACGCGGGCAGCGTCGAGCGGTTCCTGCTGCCGGGTGCAAGCGCCATCAATTTCCTGTTACACGATGTACTGGGCGGCGGAGGTGTTGCCAGCATTCGCAACGACCCCCAGGGCAAGGGCTACGCACAGATTCTGCTCGCCTGCCCGATCCCCGTCCCCGAGGCGATCGCCAAGGAGGTGTCATGACCGTCTTTAACTCCCGCGTGAGCGCAGGCTCCGATGCGTTCCAGCAGAACCGGCAAGACATGCTCGGCCTGATTGACAGGCTCGACGAGCTGAACGCACGCGGCGCGATGATCTCTGAGAAACGCCGCGCGCGCATGGAGGCGCGCGGCCAGCTCACTCCGCGCGAACGCCTGGCGCGCCTGCTGGACCCAGGCATGCCCTTCCTCGAGGTGGGCAACCTCGCGGGCTACCTGTTCGATACCGCCGACGAGGAAAAGTCGATCCCAGGCTCAACGGTCATTACCGGTATCGGCTTTATCGGCGGCGTGCGCTCGATGATCGTCGTCGACGACTCGGGTATCGCCGCGGGCATCCTGACCACCGCAACCGGCTTCCGCGTGCGGCGCTGCGAAGAGATCGCGCTGCAGCAAAAACTACCGTTCGTACATCTCGTTGAAAGCGGCGGTGGCGACCTGCTCAAGTACACCGTGGAAGGCTTTTCCGAGGGTGGCGCCCTCTTCGGTAATCTTGCGAAGCTCTCGAAAGCCGGTATTCCTGTAATTTCCATCCTGCACGGTTCGTCGACCGCGGGCGGCGCCTATATGCCGGGTCTGTCGGACTACGTGATCGCCGTGAAAAATAACGGCAAGGCGTTTCTCGCTGGCCCACCGCTACTCAAAGCCGCTACCGGTGAGATCGCCACCGAGGATGAACTCGGCGGCGCTGAGATGCATGCCACGGTGTCCGGCCTTGCCGAGTACCTCGCAGAGAATGACGGCCAGGCCGTGCAGATGTGTCGCGAGCTGGTAAAGCGACTTCACTGGAACAAGAGCTGTGTCTCGCCTACGCGCGGCAACTTCGCCGAGCCGCTGTACGACCCCGATGAAATCGCGGGCGTCATACCCGTCGACTACCGCACACCCTATGACATGCGCGAGCTGGTGGCGCGTATTGTCGACGGCTCCGACTTCATGGAGTTCAAGTCGCGCTATGGCGCCGCCACGGTGTGCATCCAGGCAGAAATCTACGGCCTGCCCTGCGGCATTCTCGGAAACAACGGGCCGATTGACCCTGAGGGCGCGACGAAAGCCACGCAGTTCCTCCAGCTGTGTGACCAGAGCGACATTCCCATGCTGTTCCTGCAGAACACTACAGGCTACATCGTTGGCACCAAGTCAGAGCGCGCCGGCATGATCAAGCACGGCTCCAAGATGATACAGGCGGTGCGCAACCTCGAGGTGCCGCGCATTACGATGATGACGGGCGCAAGTTTCGGCGCGGGGAACTACGGCATGTGCGGCCGGCACTTCGAGCCCGACTTCCTGTACACCTTCCCCAACGCCAGCACCGGCGTCATGGGTGGCGAGCAGGCTGCCAAGACCATGTCGGTTGTCGCACGCGGCAAAGCGGAAGCGGCTGGCCAGGACGTCGATGAAGACGCGCTTGCGCAACAGGAGGCATACATCACCAATATGTTCGACAGCCAGTCGAGCGCTTTCTACACCTCGGGGCACATGATGGACGACGGCATGATCGACCCACGCGATGGCCGCAAGACCCTCGGGTTCCTGCTCGAGACCGTGTGGGAAAAAAGACACCGCAACGTGCGCGAAAACAGCTTCGGCATCGCGCGGATGTAGGAGAGAGAACCATGGCATCCCTTCCAACAACAAACGACCTCGCACTCGAACACGACGGCAGCGTGCTGACCATCTGGTTCGACCGCGTGCAGGCAAAGAACTCGCTGTCGGGCGAGATGGTAGCGGAACTCGATGCAGTGCTGGACGCCGTACGCGACGACCGCACTATTCGCACGCTGGTGATTCGCGGCAAAGGCGGCATTTTCTGCGCCGGCGGCGATATCAAGGGCTTCAAGTCCGGCTCACAGGGCGGTGAACAAAGTGAAGCCGATGTCGCCAGGGGCAACCGTGAGTTTGGCGATGTCATGATCAAGCTGAACGAACAGCCGCAAGCCGTAATCATGCTGGTCGAAGGCGCAGCTATCGGTGGCGGACTCGGGCTGTGCTGCGTGGGCGACGTCACCATCGTGACGAAAGATGCACGCTTCCGGCTCAGTGAGACAAGCCTCGGCATTCCTCCCGCCCAGATCGCGCCGTTTGTGACAGAGCGGGTCGGGCTGACCCAGGCGCGCCGACTCATGCTGACGGGCGCACGGTTCAAGGGTGCCGAAGCGGTCGACTACGGTATCGGCCACATTCTCGCGGAGGATGCTGACGATCTCGAAGCAAAATGCGCCGTGGTCCTTAAACAGATCAGCAACTGCGCACCAGGTGCCAATGCGGTCACCAAGGCCATCGTGTTTGAGGCGCTCCGCAAGCCACGCAGCGAAGCACTCGACTTCGCGGCGCAGGGTTTCGCGCGCTGCATGCTGTCTGACGAGGGTCGCGAGGGCGTTGCCGCCTTCATCGAGAAACGCCCGGCCGCCTGGGCCGAAGACTAGAGCAAACACGGAGAGGACACGCAGCATGTCTCGTTTTTCCAGCGTACTGGTGGCCAACCGCGGCGAGATCGCCTGCCGCGTAATACGCAGCGCCAGCGAACAGGGGTACCGCACTGTCGCGGTCTACTCCGAAGCCGATGCCGAAGCCCCGCACGTGAAGCTGGCCGATACCTCGGTGTGCATTGGACCGGGCCCCGTCGGTGAGTCCTACCTGGTGGTCGACAACATCCTTGCCGCGGCGCGCGAGTCCGGCGCTGAAGCGATCCACCCGGGCTACGGCTTCCTGAGTGAGAACGCAGATTTTGCGCGCGCCTGCGAGTCCGCGGGACTCACGTTTATCGGCCCGGGCGCCGATGCCATTCACCTAATGGGCAACAAGGCAGAAGCCAAGCGCCGCATGATCGATGCCGGCGTGCCCTGCGTGCCCGGCTATGAAGGTGAGAGCCAGGACGACGACACGCTCATCGCAGAAGCGAAGCGCATCGGCTTACCGCTGATGGTGAAAGCGGCGGCGGGCGGCGGTGGTCGCGGTATGCGCCTCGTCGACGATGCAGCAGAAATCCCCAACGCAATTCAGCTTGCACGCGCCGAAGCCGAGTCTGCCTTCGGCGACGGCGACCTGATCCTGGAGAAGGCGATAATGCGCCCACGCCATGTCGAGTTGCAGGTCTTCGCCGACAGCGCAGGCAACACGGTACACCTCGGCGAACGCGACTGCTCGGTGCAGCGCCGCCACCAGAAGGTCGTCGAGGAAGCGCCCTGCCCGGTGATGACAGAGTCGCTGCGAGCCGCCATGGGCGAGGCCGCCGTGGCTGCGGCAAAGAGCATCGGTTACCGCGGCGCCGGCACGGTGGAGTTCCTGCTCGACGAGAGCGGGGAGTTTTATTTCCTGGAGATGAACACGAGGCTGCAGGTGGAACATCCTGTCACCGAGTTGATCACCGGGCTGGACCTCGTCGCGCTACAACTCCAGGTTGCCCAGGGCGAAGCGCTCGGCTTCACCCAGGATGACATCACGCTGGAAGGCCACGCCATCGAAGTACGGCTGTACACCGAGGACCCCGCGCAGGACTTTCTGCCGGCCTCTGGCCCCGTCGACCTCTGGGCACCGGCCACGGGCGTCGGCGTTCGCATCGATGATGGCATCTGCACGGGCCAGGATATCTCGCCGTTTTACGACCCGATGGTCGCCAAGGTCATCGCGAGCGGACCCAATCGCGAGGTCGCGCGCCAGCGACTCGTTGGCGCGCTCGAGGGCACCGCCTTGTTCGGTACCGCACACAACCGCGATTTTCTCGTTGCCTGCCTGGAGAAGCAGACCTTCATCGATGGCGGCGCGACCACGGCCTTTATCGGCGAGGAATTTGCTGAGGGGGAGATTGGAGACTACGTACCAACCTTCGAAGACAGTGCTGCCGCCGCCGTGCTGGAACTGGAACTCGAGCACCGGGCGCTCTTTACCGACAGCGTGATCGTGTCGCCCGAGCTGCAGGGCTGGTCGAGCGCGGGCACGCTGGTCTCGCGCAAACGCTACGAATTTGGCGAAGTGGTGCACGATATCTCGGTGTCACCCGCAGGAAGCGGCCGCTACCGGGCATGGGAAGGCGATGCGAGCGTGACAATCGAGTTACTGGAAGCCGACAACTGCACCGGTAAGCTGCGCATTGGCAATAGCGAAGCGCCCATCCAGTACCTGCACGCCGGGCCCGGTCGTTTATACCTACAGAGGGGTGGTCACGCCGCACTGTACGCGGACCGCATCCTGCTGGACGGCGCAGACGACTCCGCCGGCGGCAGCGGTCGCGTCACCGCGCCAATGCACGGCCTGCTGCTTGAAGTGCGCGTCGCGCCCGGCGACGAGGTGAGCGAGGGCCAGACCCTGGCGGTGCTCGAGGCCATGAAGATGCACTACGAGATCACCGCCGAAGCAGACGGCACCGTGAGCGAGGTGATTGCGAGCGCGGGTCAGCAGGTGGCGGCTGACGATATGTTGATCGAGATTGAGGTGGGAGAATAACGTTGCTCGGCGAGGGCCAAGGCATTGGGCTGATACACTTTTACCTGCTCTACGTATTCTCCTGCTAACAACTCTCAATACATTCAATAAACCACGGAATCCCCCATGATCGGCGAACAACGCTACCCCAACCTCTTCTCCCCGTTAGACCTCGGTTTCACCACCATCAAGAACCGCGCCATTATGGGCTCGATGCACACCGGCCTCGAGGAGTCCGAGAACGGCTTCGAGCGCATGGCCGCCTATTTCAGGGAGCGGGCCGAGGGCGGCGTAGGCATGATCATCACGGGCGGCATTTCACCCAACGAGGAAGGCGGCACGGGCGCCAAGCTCGCCACGGCGGAAGAGGCGGCGCAGCACCGGATCGT
This sequence comes from Halioglobus sp., assembly GCA_965227435.1. GTDB lineage: Bacteria > Pseudomonadota > Gammaproteobacteria > Pseudomonadales > Halieaceae > Marimicrobium. The sequence goes on from CBDDGB010000001.1 coordinate 280,005, forward strand.
TACCGAGGCGGTGCATGAGGTCGACCCGGACATCAAGATCTGCATGCAGATTCTCCACGCGGGGCCCCTCGCCTATTCCGCGAACGCCGTGGCGCCCTCCCCTGTGCGCTCGCGCATTGCGCCGGGCACGCCGAATGAACTCGACGAGGCGGGCATCGAAAAGCAGCTCGCGGACTTCGCCAACTGCGCCGCGCGCGCGCAGGAAGCAGGTTACGACGGCGTTGAGATTATCGGTTCCGCCGGCTATCTCCTGAGCACGTTCCTGGTGGAGAAAACCAATCAACGCACCGACCAGTGGGGCGGCAACTACGAGAACCGTATGCGCTTTCCCGTTGAGGTTGTGAAGCGCGTGCGCGCAGCGGTGAGCGACAACTTTATTGTGATCTTTCGTATCGCCGCCATGGACATGCTGCAGGGCGGCATGTCACGGGACGAAGTAGTACAGCTCGGCAAAGCGATTGAGGCCGCAGGGGCCAACATCATGAGCACGCACTTCACCTGGCACGAATCAGCGGTACCGACCATCTCTACCCGAGTGCCCCGTGCGGCCTTCACGGGCGTCACAGGCCGGCTCGCAAAAGAGCTCAACATACCCACGATTACCAGCAACCGTATCAATACACCCGAGGTCGCAGAGCAGGTGCTCGCACGCGGCGATGCAAACCTCGTCTCGATGGCGCGCGTCATGCTCGCGGATGCCGAGTTCGTCAACAAGGCGCGCGAGGGTCGCGAAGACGAGATCAACACCTGCATCGCTTGTAACCAGGCCTGTCTCGACCACACGTTTACCGGCCAGGAAGTCAGCTGTCTCGTGAACCCGCGCGCGTGTCACGAGACCGAGCTGCGCTACGAACCCGCCACGGAGCAAAAACACATCGCGGTCGTCGGCGCTGGCCCCGCCGGCCTCGGCTACGCCACGGTCGCGGCACAGCGCGGGCACCAGGTGTCGCTGTACGATGCCGCCAGCGAAATCGGTGGCCAGTTCAACCTCGCCAAGCGCATCCCGGGTAAGGAAGAGTTCGAAGAGACCCTGCGCTACTACCGCAGGATGATCGAGGTATTGGGCATCGACCTGCACCTCGATACGCGGGTCGACGCCGCCATGCTCAAGTCAGGCGGTTACGACGAAGTAATCATCGCCACAGGAATCTCGCCGCGCGTGGCGGATATCGAAGGCATTGATCACTCGAGTGTTGCCAGCTATATCGACGTGATCCGCGGCAACGTGACTGTCGGCGCGCGCGTGGCACTGATCGGCGCGGGCGGTATCGGCTTTGATGTCGCAGAGCTGGTGACGCACAAGGGTGAATCGGCCGCGGTAAACCTCGACGTGTTCGCTCGCGAGTGGGGTGTGGACTTCGAGAATCATCCCCGCGGCGGCGTAACCGGCGTTGAGCCTGTCGTCGAAAAGGCGGATCGCGAGGTGTATCTCCTGCAGCGTAAGGAGACTCCTGTAGGTCGCGGCCTCGGCAAAACCACGGGCTGGACACACCGCATGTCGCTCGCTCGCCGTGACGTGAAGATGATCAACGGTATCGAGTACCTGAAGATCGACGACGAGGGCCTGCACATCGCGCGCGAGGGCATTCCCGAAGTGCTGCCCGTCGACACCGTCGTCATCTGCGCAGGTCAGGAACCGCTGCGTGAACTGTACGACGCGCTGCAAGACTCAGGCATCAGCACGCAACTGGTAGGCGGCGCTTTCGAAGCCGTCGAGCTGGACGCCAAGCGCGCTATAAACCAGGCGAGTTACCTGGCCGCAGCGGTGTAAGATAGGGCTCGCAACCACAACGGGAGTGAGCCATGACCATCGAGACCGAACAGGACCTGAATGCACTGCGCGAGGTTGGCCGCATCGTGGCAACCACGCTGAAGCACATGCTCGCCCGCGTTGAACCCGGCATGACCACGCTGGAGCTGGACCACATCGGCCACGACCTGCTCGCGCAGGAAGGCGCGCAGTCTGCGCCACAGATCACCTACGACTTTCCCGGCTACACCTGCATCAGCATCAACGAGGAAGCCGCGCACGGCATTCCAGGCGCACGGATAATCCAGGCGGGCGATGTCGTGAACATCGACGTGTCTGCCGAGAAGAACGGGTACTTCGCCGATACCGGGGGCACCTGCATCGTGCCCCCCGGCAACCCCGTGAAAGAGAAGCTGCTGCGCGCAACGCGGCAGGCGCTGAAGGACGCCGCGAACGCCGCCCGTGCCGACCAACCCATGAACGGCATCGGTCGGGCCATCCAGAAAGTGGCTCGCAAGACCGGCTTCAAAACGATCAAGAACCTGAGCGGCCACGGGGTCGGCCGCGGACTGCACGAGGCGCCGCGCGAGATTCACAACTACTTCGAACCGCGGGATCGACGCCTGCTGCGCGAGGGCATGGTGCTGGCCGTAGAGCCATTCCTGTCAACGCGCGCACGCTGGGTGGACGAACTCGACGACGGGTGGACCCTGGCCGCACCGCCCGGCAATTTCTCTGCCCAGTTCGAGCACACGCTCGTCGTTACCCGAGGGCGCCCGATACTCCTCACAGTCGCCTGAACCGGCCGTACCAGCCTCTGGCCGAGATGCTATAGTTTATGGGTTGGGCGCTACTTGCGCCCGGCGGCATCGAACTATAACGACAAGAGGTGATGCACGCGTGACAAGCCTTCCGCAGCGGTCGTCTCGCTACGGAATAACCGCTTCCCATTCGGGGTTTTTCCAGGCCCGGTCCTTTTAGTCTGGATTCAGGTTGGGGTAGCAGGATCATCGAACACTGTCGCGCGGGCCAGATAACATGAATACAGGCGTCCGACATATTGCGGTTGCAGCGCTTGCCCTATGGCTTGCGGCCTGCTCGGGTGGTGAACCCGATGTCAGCGGCGGACCGCTGGCCATGCGTCGACTGACACCCGAACAGTACCGCCATGCGATCGAAGACGCCTTCGGTAGTGCCGTTGAAGTCGCGGGACGCTTCGAACCCGACAGTCGCCGCGACGGCCTCAACGCACTCGGCACCGCATTCGTCTCCGTGACCCCCAGCGGCTTCGAACAGTACGAGGCGCTGGCCCGCAACATCGTCGTCCAGGTCACCAGCGAGTCACTGCGCGGTGACATCCTGCCCTGCGCCCCACCCGCTACCGATAGCGCCGACGATGCCTGCACCGCCACCGTCATCCGCGCCTTCGGCCCGCGCCTGCTGCGCAGGCCCCTGACCGAGAGCGACGTGGCCGACCGCGTGAAGGCAGCAGCCAGTGTTGCCACCGCGCAGCAAGACTTTTACGCGGGCCTCCGGCTAGCGCTCGCCAGTCTCCTGGTATCCCCCGACTTCCTGTTTCGCATCGAAGAAGGCATCGCTGCGCCACTCGAAAAGCAGCCCGACCGACTCGAACTGACCGGACACACACTCGCCAGCCGTTTGAGTTACTTCCTCTGGAACCGCGGGCCCGACGAAGCGCTACTCGCAGCAGCTGCGTCCGGTCATCTGCTAAGCCAGGAAGGCCTCATAGCAGAAGTCGACCGCATGCTCGCTTCCGAACACCTGGCTGGCGGCGTGCGAGCATTCTTCGATGACCTGTTTCTTTTCGACCAGTTCGACGAACTCGGCAAGGACGTCGCGCGGTATCCACTCTTCAGCACTGCGATGGCCGAGGATGCGCGGGAGCAAACACTCCGCTTCGTTGTGCACAAGCTTGTCGAGGAAAAAGCAGATTACCGCAGCCTCTATACATCGCGAGACATTCCCATGACGCGCTCACTGGGACCGGTGTACGGCGTGCCGGTGCGCACATGGGAGGGCTGGGAAGATGCGGAGATGCCCGCGGGTCAACCGCGCGCAGGGCTCTTGTCCCACGCCAGCTTCAACATGCTGTTCGCTCATCCCGGGCGCAGCTCCGCGACCTTGCGCGGCGTGTTCATGCGCGAGGCACTCCTCTGCCAGACAATTCCCGAGGCGCCCGCTGATGTGGACTTCACGCAGTTCTCCAACGACCAGCAGCAGGTGCACCGCACGGCAAAAGAGCGCCTCAATATGCACAATACCGAGGCAAGCTGCCGGAAGTGCCATGTCCTCACCGACCCTATCGGGCTTGCCATGGAGGTATTCGACGGCATCGGCAAGTATCGCACTGAAGAGAACGGCGCGGTGATTGACACCAGCGGCGACTTCGACGGCACCGCGTTTTCCGGCCCCGACGAACTCGGGCGCGCCCTCGCCGACAACCCGCTCGTCGGTGCCTGCCTGGTGGAGAACCTGTACCGCTACGCGGTGGGCCGCAAGCAAACCAACCCGGAGCGGCGACTGCTGCGGCATCTCGAAAACCGTTTTGCAGAACAGGCGTACCAGGTACCCGCGCTAATGCGCGACATCGCGCTCTCCAGCGCGTTTCGGACCGCAACGGCGCCGGATGAACGGACCGCAGACGCCGCCACTATTGAGCGAGACGAACCGGTGAACGAAAGCGCCGCGGTAGAAGAAGTACCGCGCGGGAGCACGGCATCATGATCATTAAAACCGAGAAGGGCATGCTCAGGCGTACGTTCCTGCGCGGCACCCTGGGCGGGGCCGCCGTTTCTGTCGCCCTGCCCTTCCTCGATGGATTTCTCGACACGAGCGGTAGCGCGCTGGCGGCTACCGGCGGACCACTGCCACAGCGCTTCGGTACGTGGTTCTTCGGCTGCGGCATGAATCCGCCGCGCTGGGACCCGAAAACTGTCGGTACGGACTGGGAGCTCACCCCCGAGCTTGAACCCGTCGCCGACATCCGAAGCCGCATGAACGTGCTGTCGGGTTACAGCGTGCTATTGAACGGCGAGGCCAACCAGGTACATAGAACAGGTGTCTTCGGCGCACTCTGCGGCGGCGCGCCCAAAACCACCGACACGGTCGAGGGCCCCTCGCTCGACGTCCTGATCTCAGACGTGATCGGTACCCGCACCCGGTTTCGCTCACTGGAAATGGCCGCCACAGGTAACCCCAAGCACTCCAACAGCCTGCGCGATGTGTCCAGCGTAAACCCGGCCGAGCCGAGCGCCCTTGGCTTGTACACCCGCATCTTTGGCCCCGGATTCGCTGACCCCAACGCCGCGGACTTCACCCCCGACCCCAACGTGTTGCTGCGCAAAAGTGCGCTGTCAGTGGTCGGCGAAGACCGCAAGCGGCTTGAAAGACAGCTCGGCGCCAGTGACCGCGCCCGCCTGGACCAGTACTTCACTGCACTGCGCCAGCTGGAGCAGCAGCTCGAACTGCAAACGAAGAAGCCGCCGCCCCTTGAGGCCTGCAGCATTCCCGATGCACCCACGGACATGCCGCTTAACTCGGAGATCGACAACGTCATGGGCAACCATGAACTGATGGCGCAAACACTCGCCCTGGCACTTGCCTGTGACCAGACGCGCGTTTTCAACATGCAGTTCTCCGACCGCGCTTCCAGCCTGCGGATGCCAGGCACTCCAGACACGCACCACACGCTGACCCACGAAGAGCCGCGCGACCAGTCCCTGGGGTACCAGCCCAAGGCGACGTTTTTCGTGATGAAGACCATGGAAGCCTGGGCAACCTTCGTAAAGACGCTCGACGCCGTGCCCGAGGGCGATGGTACGCTGCTCGACAACTGCCTGGTGCTCGCGCACTCAGAGACCTCGGAGGCCAACACCCACAGTGTGGTGGGTCTACCTTTTATGACAGCGGGTACCGCCGGCGGCAAAGTGAAAACGGGCCTACACGTGAGCGGTATCGGCGAATCGTGTTCGCGGGTTGGCCTCACCATGCAGCAGGCGATGGGCCTGAACGTCGGCCAGTGGGGCACCGACCAGAACCAGACAGACCGGACGATCAGCGAGATACTGTCCTGACTGATTACGCGATTCGGGAAACGTAAAGCCGCTACCATTCAACCAGCGAAATTGGCGACAACCAGGGAGCGATACCATGAACAAAATGCTCGTCTTTGCCAGCTTGCTCACGCTCATCGCTGCCTGCGGTGACGACTCTGCTTCTGTCGTCGCGACCGAGGAAGTCAAGGCGCAGGCCGCGGAACAACAGATGCGCGGCTTTGTGTTTACCAAGTGGGAGTACGACATTCCCCGCGAGGATCCGGGCGAGTGCCCCGAGGGCTTCAATATCACCGACGAGGAGTTCTTCTCGGACGAGTACGCGGAAGTGCGCGAAGAAGTATCGAAGCGCTGGGAAGCGGGCGATCGCGATGGGGCGCTTGAGCTCCTGCCTGAAGACGCCTGCAAGGATCCGACAGTACTGCCGGACCCAGGCCACGTTTACTTCACCGGCCAGGCATCGGTAGACGGACTCGACCTCGACGGTACAGATTCAAAAGCCTCTGCCGGTGGCCAGTGCGCGCACGATGACTTCACGACAGCAGACGGCCGCACCGGCATCGACAACCAGCACTGGCGACTGATGGGCTGTGTAAAGGGGTTTCGCCCCGATGGCTTGTTCGATCGCCTGTTCGACACCGGCAACCCGATTCTCGAAAACGGATACTCCACACTCCTTGAGATGAAGCTTGTGGACGGCACGCCCGAGTCAGGTCGCGTCGAGGCGCGGCTGTTCACAAGCGGCGGCCCGGTCACCAAGGACGCCAACGGCAACGTGGTACGCGACATGAGCCAGCTGGTACACGAGGACCCGATGTACCACAGCGCCACTTTTGAGGGCGAAATCAAAGACGGCATGTTCAACGCGGGTCCGGTCGATGCCAAACTGAAATTCAAGGTGCAGGCCATCGACAACCACTACCACTTCAAGGACCTGCGCATTCGCGCGAAGATGCTGCCGGACGGCAGCATGGAAGGCATTCTTGCGGGCTATTGGGACATCGCCAATACGTTTAACTTCCTGACCGAAGTTTACATCGGGCCCCTGCACCTGGGCCGGGCTGCGGCCAACAACATCGGCTACATGTGCTCCGGCGTGTACCATGCCCTGCCAAAGGTGGCCGACGGCCACCCGGACGAAAACGGGAACTGCACCTCAATGTCGACGGTCATCAAGTTTGCCGCGGTACCGGCGTTTGTGATCAAGCCTGAGCCCGCCCAACCCGTGGCGGGAGGCTGACCCCGATGGCGATTACCCGGCGCAAACTCCTCTATAGCTCAGCCGCACTGGGCGTGGCACCCCTTACGTTGCTGCAAGGTTGCGACATCACGTACATCCCCTGCTACGACCCCGAGATGCTGGGCGTTGGCGAGCAGGAAATGCGCAGCACTCTCGAGTACGTCAGCGTGTCAGAAAACGACGAGACGCGCTGCGACACCTGCCAGTTCTATCGCCTGGGCGGAGAGCACTGCGGTGAATGCGAACTGCTGGATGGTCCGGTAGAACGGTCAGGGCACTGCACCTCCTGGACCCGCATACTGTAACGCATGGACTGGATTGACCTGCTGGCGGACCCCGCCTATAGACACGTTTTGCTCAATCACCTGCCCATTGTCGGGCTCGCGGTAGCACTACTGGTGCTGCTGATCGGCCTCGTATTGCGCGAGGTACCCATGCAGTTCACAGGCCTTGTGCTCGTGGCGCTGACTGTCGGTGCCGCATGGCCGGTTGCGCAGTACGGTGACGCCGCATACCCCGCGATCTACGATGGCCTGGACGGTCATGGTCGAGGGTGGCTTGACCATCATGCGGAGGTTGCGGAGACATGGCTGCCCGTCATGTACGCCACCTGCCTGGCGGCTGTCGTAGCAGTAGTCGCAGGCATCGCAAATCGCGCGATACTCAGCTGGAGCTGCGTGCTCGTTTTAGTCCTGGGCTGCGCTTCGCTAACCGGCGCCGCACTGGTTGCCAAAGCGGGCGGACAGATCAAGCATCCCGAGTTCCGACTGACAGATCCGCCCTGATCCGGTTCAGTAAGGCACACGCGCCACAGCAGTCTCATGCAGGCTGCCGAGCAACAACTCACCCTCACACTCGTTCACACTGGTAATCCATGCGAAACCGCCGTTCGGGTCCTGCAGGGTTTCACGGACATTGCCCTCGAGATCGAGTGCAATGACTAATGAAAATCGCGGGTTGAAACTTTCAAGGGTTTCGTAAGGAAGGCGCGAGATCATCTTGCGCACCAACGGCAGCTCTGCGAACGCATCGACCCCCGCACGCAAACCCGGATTGGCCACCCAGAACGTATCGCGACCGTTGAAGGAGAGGTTGTCCGGCGTGCCTGGTAGCTGCGACTTGAAGAGGTCGCTCTGCCCTGCCTTCTCGCCCTTGAGCCACAGACGGGTGATGCGCCCGCTGTGCGTTTCGTTCACAAGGACATACTCGTCATCGGGACCGAGCGCGACACCGTTGGCAAAAAACAATCCGGTGAGGTGCACACGGGTTTCACCGGTGTCGGGGTGATAGCTCAGCAGGCTGCCGCTGGGGCGGCCCTCGAAAAAGTTGTACATGCTGTGCTTGTAGCCGTGGCGGGATGCCGCGTCGGAAAACCAGATCGTACCGTCCTCGGCAATATCGAGATCATCGACAAACACAATCTTCTCGCCATTGACCGAGTCGGTGAGCACCTCAACGTCGCCATCGTCCGTCACCGCCAACAGACCGCGTTCACCGTCTGCAACAATCAGTCGGCCCCCGGCATCGAGCTGCATACCGAGTGGGCGACCACCCGTATTCACGATCTCGTCGTAGTCGCCGGAGGCGCTGAAGCGCACGATGCGGCCATCGGAGAAACCCGTGTAGTAGGTGCTATCGGAGCCACAGGCAACATCCTCCGGACCTGTACCAACGCCCTCGAGCAACCGCTCTACCGCGGCTAACCGGTCGTTGGGCGCATAGGAGCCCGTCAGTCCGGGGTCAGGGTCGGGCTGCCATGCAACCGGATCAATCGGCGCAGGCAGCACTGCAGCAAGCAAGAGTACCAGCAAAACTGCGACCAACAGGGCAAGAAGCGTGCGCATAGGGAATCTCCATCTGAGTGGGCACTACGCTAATTAATGCGCAAGGTGAGCGCAACGATTATTAAGAGCGCGTAAGCTTCTTCGCTGGCGGCGCGACTGCGCTATGCTTAGGGCATAAAAAGAGAGGCACAAGTTATGCAGATTACACCCTATTCCCCCGGCTGTGGTGCGCTTGTGAGCGACGTCCAGATTGCAGCGCTGACTGATGAGCAGCTGTCTGAGTTACGCGGCGCCTACGCACAGTACGGCGCGCTCTTCTTCCGCGAACAGGAGTTTCCACCCGACGAACACCTGCGCTTTGCCCAACGCTGGGGCGACATCGTCGTCAACAAGTTCTTTCTGAAGACCGAGGAACACCCAGAGATTGCCGAGGTGCGCAAAGAGAAAGAGCAGGAGACGAACATCGGCGGCGGCTGGCATACTGACCATTCCTACGATGCGGAGCCCGCACTCGGCTCGATCCTCGTGGCACGCGAACTGCCCGACTCCGGCGGCGACACCCACTTCGCCGATCTGCAAAAAGCCTACGAGGCGCTCTCGCCCGGCCTGCAGGCCACACTGGAAACGCTGCGTGCGGTGCATTCAAACGTGCACGTGTATGGCGAAGAGGGCTACTACCAGGCGACCGATCTGGCGTCGCAACTCGGCGGTGTCGACGAAGTGGGCGAAGCAACGCACCCGGTGGTCGTGCGCCACCCCGACAGCGGCCGTAAGATATTGTACGTCAACCCGGGCTTCACCCTGCGCTTTGATGGCTGGACGAGCGCAGAGAGTGCACCGCTACTCAAGTTCCTGTTCGCCCATGTGCTGCAGGACGCCTACACCTGCCGCTTCAACTGGGAACCCGGTTCAGTCGCGTTCTGGGACAACCGCAGTACCTGGCACTCGGCGGACAACGACTACCAGGGCCAGTTCAGGCTGATGCATCGCATCACGCTGGCGGGCACCGCGCTGGAAGCAGCCTAGTCCTCAGGCAGCGCGCAACGCACGGCCCAGGCGCTTGCCGCCCAGTGCCTCGGTGCTGGCACCATCGCACCACACCGTCTCGCCGCTGATCAACACGCGGTTCACCACGCCGTCGGAACGGCTCAGCATCTGGTCGTGCGCAAAGATCTCGCGATGCTCTGTGATGCGACTTTCGTTGCAGTGGAATCCCGACAACGCCTCGGGGTCGATAAGCACAATGTCGGCCTGTGCACCGATATCCAGCGTACCGACATCGAGCCCGAAGAACTCAGCGGGCTCGCGCGTCAGGCGCTTCACCATCTGCGCTACCACGTCCAGCGACTGCTCCTTGGCGAGCTTGAGTGACGCGAGGTTGGTGTCGAAAAACGCCATGTTGGTAATGTGCGCACCGGAGTCGTTGAACCCAGGCATGGTGTGCTTGTGTAGCAGGAGCTCCAACACGGTGCTGCTGTTCTTGTTACCCACATCGACATAGAAGCGGAAGCTCTTGTCGTACTCGCGCATCATGTGCAGCATGAATTCCGCGTCATCACCGATAGGCGTTGGAAACTTCGCAAACACCTCACGCTCTTCATCGCTGCGCGCGGCGTTGCTGGCGCCGCTCTGGAATCGCTCCAGGCGCTCCAACACTGCCTGCATGCTCTCGCCGTCCCAGTCCTTCACCGGCGCGCCGTCGAAAATCATGAGGTTGAAGTCGCGCACCACTAGCGTGTCTGGCGCGCCGATCTTCGCTTTGAAATGCGCCAGGTTGCGGCCGCGACGACCGAGGTGCCAGTCGCGCCTGAAGCGCTCGATGAAATCAGGGTCGTTAAGCAGCGCCAGTCGGCCCTCAACATCGTCATATTCCTTGGCAATCAGCTCGCAGGTTGATTCCAGCTCCTCGAACAAGGGTGACACGATACCGTCTGACCACACACGGAAGTTGGTGCCGAGCGCCTGGAAGTGAATGTTGCCCTTTAGCAGCGGGCTGTTGGCAAGCGCCGCAAAACCGAGAAAACCTTTGTGCCCGTTTGGCATGAGCACAAACTCCATCACCGACAGCGCCGAGGTCTTCAAGGTTTTGCCAAACAACCTGCCACTCGTCAGAAGGAAGTAAAGGAAGGCCTTTGCGCGCTTCTCGATAATCGGCGTGGTCTGCCAGACCCGGTCGCGGTTGCGCACAACCTTGAGCAGCCGTTTCATCTCGCCAAAGCTCGCGAACTGGGTGGGGATGCGCTTGTCGGTGTGGGGCGCGTTCGCGAGGTAGTGGAACGGCAGGCCGTCGGTGCTCAGCCCAAGGTAACCCTGGTCCATGGCCTGGTCGAGAATGCGCTCCATCTCGCTGAGCTCGGCATCGGTGGGCTCACGGCTGATGCTCTGTTCAAGTCCCATCACCTCGACGCGCAGCATCGAGTGCGGCACGAAGGCGCCGATGTTCGGGCCGAGGGGAATATCTTCGAAATGGTCCATGTAGTCGCCCGTGTTATCCCACTTCACGGCGTCGACGCACTTGTTGAGTACGCTCTTGGGGATGTTCTCTACACGGGTAAAGCAGTCGACAATCGGGTTTTGCTCACCCTCCTGCTGCTTGCCGAAGCACGTACCGAGACTGCAGTTGCCCACAAGCACCGTGGTAGTTCCGTGGCGCACAACCTCAGGCAGGCCGGGCTCGAGATCGACCTCAAGGTCGAGATGCGTGTGGATGTCGAGCATGCCGGGCAACAGCCACTGGCCCTCGGCATCGATCACGTCCGTCGCCGCACTCGCGGGCAACTCTTCACCCCGCGCCGCGACGCGACCGCCGCGCAGCGCGATGTCCTGGCGTACGGGCGGCGTGCCCGTGCCATCGAAAACAAGCGCATTCTTTATGAGGGTATCCCAGCCTGCGTCTGCCATGAACTGACTCCTTACCACACGGCGTATATAAAGTAGGCGCCCCAGGACGTTGCCGGCCCTAGCCGGCCGAGCCCTATGCGAACCCCGCACGTTACTCTATGCTCGGGGCGCGACCGCACATAATAGCCAATCTCGAGGAGAACAGCGATTGCAGGCCCTGCCCTTTGACAACAGCTACGCCAGAATGCCGGCCGCTTTCTTTACCGCGCTGGACCCGACGCCCGTGCAGGAACCAGGCCCGATTCGCGTCAACCACGCGCTCGCACATGAGTTGGGGCTAGACCCGGCCTGGCTCGAGTCTGCCGAGGGCACAGCCGTGCTGGCCGGGAACGAGATCGCCGATGGCTCTGAACCCATTGCCACGGTGTACGCCGGTCACCAGTTCGGCGGCTATAACCCGCAGCTCGGGGATGGCCGCGCGGTGCTGCTCGGCGAGCTGTTGCGCGCAGACGGGCACCGGTTTGACCTGCAGCTGAAAGGCTCTGGTCCCACACCCTACTCCCGCGGCGGCGACGGGCGCGCGCCACTCGGCCCGGTGCTCCGCGAGTACATAGTGAGCGAGGCAATGCACGCGCTCGGCGTGCCCACCAGCCGCAGCCTCGCCGCCGTGACGACCGGCGAGCTCGTGGTGCGCGAGGGCTACCTGCCCGGCGCCGTGCTGGCACGTGTGGCCAGCAGCCATATCCGCATCGGCACCTTCGAATACTTCGCAGCGCGGCGCGACAACGAGAGTCTCAAAACGCTGTGCGAACATGTAATCGCGCGGCACTTTCCCGAGGCGGCCGATGCCGACAACCCGATACTGGCAATGCTGGAGGGCGCAATCGGCCTGCAGTGCAGGCTTGTCGCACAGTGGCAGCTGCTGGGCTTCATACACGGCGTGATGAACACCGACAACATGCTCCTCTGCGGCGAGACCATCGACTATGGCCCCTGCGCATTCATGGACGCGTTCAACCCGGAGCAGGTCTACAGCTCCATCGACCACCAGGGGCGCTACGCCTACCGCAACCAGCCCGGTATCGCACAATGGAATTTGTCGCGCCTCGCACAGGCCGTGCTGCCTCTGCTGCATGACGACGATGAGCAGGCCCTGTCACTCGCCCAGGCGGCGATCGATGCGTACCCCGCCCGGTTCCTCGAGATTCACGGCGCGGGGATCGCGCGCAAGCTGGGCCTTGCAGAGCTGAAGGAAGACGACACGGCGCTCGTGGAGGACTTCTTCACCGCACTCGGCCAGAACCACCTCGACTTCACCCTCTCGTTCAGGCACCTCGCAGACCTCGCCGACGAAGCAGGCAGCGGCGGTGCCAGTGTTGCCGGCATCTTCGAGTTCCCGGGCGAACTGGACCCGTGGCTCGCGCGCTGGCGCGAACGCGTCGCAGAGGAGCCCGGCAGCCCGGCCGAGCGGCAGGCTGACATGTACCGCGCAAACCCGGCCCTCATCCCGCGTAACCACCTGGTAGAGCAGGCACTTGAGGCGGCGCACCACGAACCAGACTTTGCGACTTTCCACCGGCTGGTCGAAGTGCTGGCCAATCCCTTCGTCTACGCACCGGAACTCGCCGAGTTTGCCCGCCCCCCGCAACCTGAGGAGGAGGTCAGGCAGACCTTCTGCGGTACCTGACAGGTCTGTCCCGCAGCCGTACAAAAAAGGCTTACGGGGAGCTGGCAAGCCACGCGCGCGAGGCTACACTAGGAGAACGTCGCGCCCTCGCGGCGGGTTTTGATCCACGATAAGGGTAATTACTATGGCTGGAAGTTTCGAACTCAAGCTCGCCAAGAACGGCGAATTTTTCTTTAACCTGCTGGCGGGTAACGGCCAGGTCATCCTGAAGAGCGAGATGTACAGCTCGCGCTCGGCCGCCGAAAACGGCATTGCCTCGGTTCAGAAGAACTCCGGCGATAAAGGCCAGTACGAGTGCAAGACCTCCAGCAGCGAGAAGCCCTACTTTGTGCTGAAGGCCAAGAATCACCAGGTGATCGGCCAGAGCCAGATGTATGCGGACCAGTCTGGCTGTGACAACGGCATTGAGTCTTGTATGGCTAACGGTAGTACTACCGAGATCAAGGACCTTACGGGCGACTAGTTTGTCAGGTTAGTTCCCCGGAACCGGAGCAGGAGCGGATACCGGCTTCCGGGGACCGCCAAAAAGCGTACATCCGTGTACAGGCTCGGCTGGCGACGTCCTGTCGCCAGACGCCCCCGGAAGCCGATATCCGCCCCTGCTCCTCGCTCTTGGCTCATTTGCAAGCTTCGACAGGCGTAGGTCTTTGTTTAGTAGTCGAGTATCCGCGGGCAAACCAGTATAATCCCGCCACTTCCCGGCCACGGACCAACAGAGCGCGAGCCCGACCACTTGAACACGGAATTCTTCGGCAGGACCCTGTCCGGCCCCTTCACCATCCCCTCCGGGATCGTCTCCACCGCCACGCCCATCATCCAGTATATTTTTGACCACATGCCCGAAGTGGGTGTGTTGACGACCAAGAGCATCGGGCTCGAGCCCAAGCTGGGGTATCGCGAGCCGGTGTTGAGTCAGTATGCGCCCGGGTGCTTTGTGAACGCGGTGGGGCTTACTAATCCGGGGGCGGACGCCTCGCTGGAGACGCTCGGCGAGCTAGTGATTCCGGATGACCGGTTCCTGCTGACGTCTATTTTTGGTGGGAGTGTCGAGGAGTTTGTCGAGGTGGCGAAGATTCTCGCGCCTGTCTCCCACGGCATCGAGCTCAACCTGTCGTGCCCACACGCCAAGGGATACGGCATGGCCATGGGGCAGGACCCGGAGCTGGTTCGCGAGATTACCGCGGCGGTCAAGGCGGCGGTGGACATACCTGTCGTTCCCAAGCTGACGCCGAACACTGACGACATTGCCGCCATCGCCCGCGCGGCGGTCGAGGGCGGCGCCGATGCTATCTGCGCTATCAACACGGTCGGGCCGGGCTACACCTCCGCCCATGGTCACCCGGTACTGAGCAACGGTGCCGGGGGCATGTCGGGCAAGGGCGTGCTGCCGATCGGGCTTAAGTGTGTGCGCGAGGTGCGTGCAGTCACGGATGTGCCGATCATTGGGTGCGGTGGTATCTCCAGCGCGGCGGATGTCCGCGCCTTCCAGGACGTAGGCGCCAACATTGTGGGTGTCGGCTCGGCGCTGGTCGGGCTCACCACCGACGAAATTGCGGACTACTTCAGCGCGCTTGCCAGCGATCTTGAATCGGGCAGCGACCGCGCCGAGGGTCATGTTCGCTACGACATCGACATGGACTTTTCGCCGGTGACGCTGACGAAGAACGAAAAGGTCTGCGAAGACATCGCGCTGCTCACCTTCGACCGCAAGATCAACGTGCAGGCGGGGGAATTTATCTTTCTCTGGATTCCCGGACTGGGCGAGAAGCCCTTCTCCGCCCTTACCGACGACCCGTTCTCGTTGGTCGTGATCGACGTTGGCGAATTCACCCACGCGCTGATGGACCTGCCGCCGGGCACGGAGGCTTACGTGCGGGGCCCCCACGGCATTCCCGTCGACCCTGCAGACGATGCGCGCATCATGGCGGTCGCGGGCGGCACGGGGCTGGCCGCCGTGTACCAGGTAGCCCGGGACTTCGGCAACGCTGAGATTTTCGCGGGGGCGCGCACCGCCGAACGCCTGTACTTCCTCGACGAGTGCCGCCAGATTGCTGACGTGCATGTCGCCACGGACGACGGTAGTGAAGGCTACAACGGGCTGGTCACAGAAATGCTGCGCGAGCGCCTCGAAGGGCTCAGCGAGGCGGAACGCGAGAAGCTTGTGTTCTACAACTGCGGCCCCGCGCCCATGGTGCGCGCGGCAATCGCCGTACAGCGGGAGTACTGCAGGCCCGAGCAGATCTTCAGCGCTATCGACTACCTGACCAAGTGTGGCGTGGGCATCTGTGGCGCTTGCGCTGCGCCCGACGGCAGGCGGCTATGCGTTGACGGCCCCTTCCTGCAGGAGCTTGCGAACTAGCAGGCCGTCTGAGCCGCTTCAATAGATCTCGCCGCTCGGTAGGGTGCTAGCGCAGGTACCAGTTGATAGCGGCCAGCAGGCCGACGATCAGGCCACCAATTAGCAACCCCTGCACGAGACTACTGGCAAAGCCGGGCGCGCTGCGCGCCTTCTTCTCTGACGCATGTTGCGCTGGCTTGGGGGCGGGGTTATTGGTTTCGTCGAACTCTTGCCGTGTGAAGTGAACGCTGGTTTTATCCGCATCTTCGACATCGGCGCGCCGCACATCTTCAAGCGCGCCAAATACCGAGGCGCCCTGTGCGGAAAAATACTCCACGCTGCCATCGAGACGCGCGATGCTAACCGCCGGGGGGCGCACACTGGCGGGCACACCGGCATCCGGCGCCACCAGCAGTGCCGTGACATTGTCACGGCCACCGGCCTGCACTACTGCATCGATCAGTTGCGCGCATCTGGCGGCAGTTGAGCCTCCTGCGGCGAGGATGTTTCCTATCGCCTGGCCCGTCAGTACATCGTTGAGGCCATCGCTACACATCAAAAGCTCCTGCCCGGCACCGAGCGTGCCGCGCACACTGCCGACCTCAAGTTCATCGTCAGGCGAAACACCTATCGCCTGGGTAATCATGTTGCGCACCGAACTGCTCTGCGCCTCCTCCCAGGTCATCGCGCCGGCGGAGAGTTGTTTTTCGACGAACGAGTGGTCGCGAGTTATCTGTACCAGCTCGCCGTCCCAGAGATAGGCCCGGCAGTCACCGATCCAGCAGATTTCGTAGTCGTGGCCCTCAAAGGTCGCGGCGACGACAGCCGATCCCATGCCCTGACCGCCAAGACCGGCATCAACCCCGCGCTTCACTTCCCGGTGAGACTCGCGAACCGCCTCGGCCAGCACGGTACCCTTTTTCGCTTCGCGCCTGAGCGTGTCGACGACGATGGCACTGGCAACCTCGCCGTGTTTGTGCCCACCCATGCCGTCGGCGACAACCGCGAGACCAAGTTCCTGGTCCGACAAGAAGCAGTCTTCGTTCAGCTCACGCTGCGCGATATGGGTGTCGCCGGCCATGGTAGGCATGATCGGGTTAAACCCATTCCGATCGTGGCGTATAGCGCCGTTTGAACATCACTCACTGTGCCCCGTCACTGCGATTTTCCGCGTGTCGTCACGAACGGAGTGTTCGCGCTGCCCCTTAGAGTCCGGGGCCGCTCAGGAAATCGATCAGTTCACTTTCTGACCCGATCTCGTCATCGTCCTCACGCGCGACCGATGACCGGCCGGCTGAGAAGATATCGATATCCCCGAACACCGAAAGGCTGTTAGCCTCTTCGACCTGCAGCTGCAGGACCGGTTCCTCAGTAATATTCACGACAAGAAAACCGTTGATCTCTGCACCGCCCGCTGCGTCAATTACCACGCCGCGACCAACGCTGATCACAGAGTCTGCCTGCACAACCTCGATGTCGGCATTGCCCTCGAGCCTGAGGTCCGCGTCAATCGTTACGCCCTGGTCGGCGAGTAGCGTGAGCGCAACATCGCTCACACCCGGGCCGAACATGTTGAGGCTGCCACCGATAAGGATAGGCTGTGTCGAAGACAGTATGCCGCTGCCCTTGATATTGAGATCGCTGCGAAGGTCAAAGTTGAAGTCCTCGATACGCGTGAACTGTAGCTCGAAATCTGCAAGCTCCGCGCTCTCGAACGCCTGGCCGCCAAGACCGAAGCTGATTCCACCTGAGTCGCCATCAACAAAGATGCCTATGGTCTGCGCAGAATCGGCATCCTGCGCAATGATGATCTGGTCAGCATTTGGATGGCCAAGGCCGTCAATCGAACCTGAGAAGGAGAACCCACCGAGATCGAAAACATCATCTCCTTCTGTGCCCACCAGCGTATCGAAGCCAGAGTAACTTACTCCACTATCATCGGCCTCCAGTGAGTTGTTCGACGTCAGCCGGAAAAGGCGCGCGCCGCGTAGCTGCGAGCCGGGTGCAGACGCGTTGACGATTGCCACGTTCGACAGCGGGCTGGCGGCGAGGTTGAAGTCCACTACCGCCGTATAACTCACGGCATCACCGGAACCGAGGCCGCCGTCGAGAGACGCAAAAGTCGCCGCACCGATGAAGAAGCTGTCGTCGCCCCCAAGACCGTTCAAGTTCTCAATAACAGCGCCGTCGTCAAGCGTGAAGGTATCAGCGCCAGCAGTGCCGAGCAGGTTCTCGATACCCTGCCACTGCCCGGTAACACCGGTCGAAGTTCCCACTCCGTCACCGGTTACCGTATAGCTGGTGTCGCCGGATAAAGCGTCGCCGTTGGCACCGCCGTTGAGGCCGTCGATGTTCACAATGCTGCCACCGGCGAAGATGAAGAGGTCATCACCCGTCGTGCCTTCGAGGTTCTCGATGCCCGCAAATTCACCTACCGAACTACCGCTTCCCGCTCCGGAGCCCGTGACTGTGTACTCGGTATCACCGGCCAACGTATCGCCGGCATCGCCATTGCCGCCACCGTCGATAGACGCGATGGTCCCGCCGTCAATCGCGAAAGTGTCGTCGCTGTCGGTACCCGAGATCTGCGCAAAGTCGATGAACTCGCGCCCATCGACCGTGCCGTCGTTGACGCCGTCGCCCACACCGCCACCGATTATCCAGGACATGCCGCGCAGCACGATGCCAGCACCACCAATCAGCCGCTCGATGTTAGTAAGATCACCACCCTCGATATCACGAGGGCTCGCGGCGCTGTAGTCGACAGTGTCAGTGCCCGCGAGTCCGTCTATGGTGCCGATGAATCCCTCTCCGACAAACGTGAACAGATCATCCAAGGCGGTGCCCACAAGATTTTCGATCTCGGTAAATGCGGCCGCGATCGATGCGCTGCCCTCACCGTTGCCGCTGATGGTGGCAGAGCCAACACCAGACAGCGTGTCGCCCGCGGCACCCTGCGTGTGACCGTCGACAAATTCGACAGAGCCGGCACCCGTGAAGGCGAACACGTCGTCGCCTGTCGTCCCAACCAGGCGCTCAATGCTCGACAGCACAGTTTGACCACCCGGGCCCGCCGTGCCGCTGTTCTCACCGCTGATGTTGTACTGCGTGGCGCCTCTCACCTGGTCGCCCAACGGACCCCGGTCTAGACCATCAAGGGTGCCTGCAAAGAGCTGGCCCGTCAGGTCAAACGTGTCGTCGCCGACGGTGCCAATGAGGTTCTCAATATCGGTAAACGTGGTCTCGCCGCGAGTTCCCACGGTACCGCTGTTGGACCCAGTAACCGCGAAACGCATCGAGCCCCGGACCACGTCACCGCCTACGCCCTGGCCTAGACCATCAATAGTCCCGGCAAAGGCGTTGCCATTGAGATCGAACACGTCATCGATGGCGGTGCCAATCAGTATCTCGAAACCCACGAAGGTTGTATCGGTATTGCCGTCTGCCTGTACGTTTGTGTCAGAGATGAACGTATAAAGACTGGCCTGTTCGAGGGACGAGCCGCCCACAAGGGCGTTAACAGCTTCGATATTGGTGAAACTCAGGTCACCCAGATCCAATGCGACTTGTGTTGTGTAATTGACTGCATCGTCGCCGTTGCCGCCATCCAATCCGCCAGGAAATTCGAAGCCCGGGTCCTGCACATTGAAGACATCGTTCCCTGCTTCGCCGCTCAGGCTGATTACACCACCCGCCAACAGGTTGAAGGTATCGCTTGTATCTGTGCCGATCAGGTTCTCTATGCCCTCAAACCGCGTATCATCGCCAGCACCAAGTGTACCTTCAAAGCTGCTAGTCACCGTAAGAAAGTCGGCGCCCGATAAGGCGTCAGCTCCGCTTTGTCCCTCGATCAGCCCGTCCGGGAAAGCAAAGGTATTCAGGAAAAACTTGTCGGCAAAGTCAGTGCCAGTAAGAATGTCGAAACCGATATAGGTGGTATCACCATTAATCTCTGTCGCGTCACCCACCTGCACCTGGTCATTGGCGACAAAATTATACTGCCGTGCCCCGGAGAGCCTGGATCCTGCTGCGGACAGCGAGGTCGCGTCGAGTATTTCAATATTGTCAAACGGATTGCCTGAAACGCTTACATCAAGGGACACGACCACCTGGTAGTTCACCCGGTCACCTTCTACATGCTCGCCACCATCGAGCGAAGTGAAGGGCTGATTCGGGGGTGGCGCGGCGTTGAAAATATTGAAAACATCGTCGCCAGCTGCACCCAAGAGCCTGTCGATGGTGCCATTGGCCAGCAGGGTAAATGTGTCCTCGCCTGCAGAACCTTCCAGGATTTCGATCTCAAAGAACTCGCCAAATTCGTTTACTACGCCACGGTTGTCGCCGTCCGATTCGGTGTCACTTCCGATGACATAGGTGCCGCCGCCTGAAATCTTGTCACCGAGGTTGTGCCCGCCTCCGGAAATCTTGCCGACTGTGCCGCCATTGAGGAGGCGAAACTCATCATCCTCGCCGAGCCCTTTGAGCTCCCCCGTAAAGCGCACACCGTCAAGGGTAAACGTGTCCGTTTCGGAAGTACCGCTGATCTCATCGAAACCGTTAAAGCGCGCTGTCTCGGTAAGGCCCATACCTACGGTTAGAGTTGCCTCGGCCACTACAATGGTAGTAGCGGGTGCGTCAGGGTCCAAGATTTCAAAGAACTCGTATTCGCGCGCTCCAGCCAATGTCGAACCGGCTACCTGTGCGCGCACGAGTTCTACGCCCGTGACGGGAAAAGCTGCGAGATCGAGATCGATCCTGGGCGTGAATATCACCCTATCGTCATCGTCGCCGCCCTCTATCCCCGCGCTGCGACCAGGGAAAGGCATCGAGGGAATGTCTGAAGGGTCAATCTCGACTATGAATAAGTCATTCCCTGCCAGGCCCTGCAGCAAGGGAGTGCTCTGTAATGAAGCGACACCGTCGTACGCGATGCGAAAATTGTCGTCACCAGGACCGCCCGTGAGAATTTCGATCTCAGAGAATTCGATAATGCCGTCTGCACTGCCAACCCCGCCGTCTGCCGCATCGAAAACATAGTTGTTGCTACCCAGAATCTGGTCCACGTTACCAACACTACCCCGGACCTCCTGCGCCCGGCCGCTACCGCTGAAGTCAAACACACTGAACAACGAGTTCGCCGTTAGCGTGTCGATAGCAAAACCAGCGTTCGCAGGGTCATTGGCAAAACTGAATTCGTTACTGAGACCTGCCGCACCGACGAGGTTCTCAATTTCACTGAACATGAACGACGAGGTGAACCCAATGTTGCCCGCTTCACCCGCGTAGTCGCCTGTGATCCTGTAAGCCTCCGCTCCAAGGAGCGTATCGCTGGCGCTGTCTGGCACGTCAACGCTAGCGCTAGCGCTCCCACCCACAACCGCACTAACAACACTGCCTACTGCCACAGTAAAAGTGTCGTCGCCAGCACCGCCCACAAGATCGCCGATCTCACCCGTGGCAGTCACATCGAAGGTGGCCCCTGTATCTACACCTACCAGGTCTTCGATTTCGTCGAAGGATTTGGAATCAACCGTACCGGAATAGGGACCATCGACGTCGTAGTCGCTGCCCCCGGTGATCGTGTCAGTATCGGTGTCCGCTGCACCACCGCCGCTAGTGCCGCCCACGATATCGGTGAAAGCGCCACCGAGCAGGTTGAACGTGTCACTGCCCGCGCCGCCCAGCAGCCTGCCTGCCGTGCCCGTCTCGTTGATGGTGAAGATATCGTTGCCGCCCTCGCCCGAGAGATCACCCGCCATGCCGCCATCTTTTATCGTAAAGCTGTCGACCCCGGCGGCACCCGTTAGATCGCCAATTTCGCCCAGCGCTTCGACGTTGAAGGTGCTGCCGGTAGCCACAGCAACCAGCTCTTCGATGCCGTCATAGGGCTTCAGGTCAACAGTTCCTGCCTGGGGGTTCGCGACGACATAGGCCGTACCGCCGGTAATCTCGTCAGCGCTGCCGGCGCCGCCCTCGATCTTGAATGCGGAGCCACCACCAGACAAGTCGAATGTGTCGTCACCTTCCAGACCTCGCAGGGTGCCCAGGAAATCCACGGCTCCCAACGTGAACGTGTCGTTGTTTGCGGTGCCCTCGATAAAAGCAAACAGGTTGTATGCGGTGCCGCTTACAACGGCCGCATTTGGGCCGATGAAACCAGCACTCGCAATATTTGTCAGCGTCGATCCCGCGCCATTCGCATTGACGGCTTCGACCAGGGTGATAGACACAGCCATCAGATCAAGGGTGACGGGGTCTTGATAACTGACGGTGTCGCCCGTACCGGAACCACC
The DNA here is from genome assembly GCA_965227435.1 of Halioglobus sp. Taxonomy (GTDB): domain Bacteria; phylum Pseudomonadota; class Gammaproteobacteria; order Pseudomonadales; family Halieaceae; genus Marimicrobium. The sequence continues at coordinate 302,011 of CBDDGB010000001.1, forward strand.
GTCTATGACAGGAACATTGGTTGTCACGCTACCGCCTAGCGTGAAAGTATCGTCGCCACCTTCGCCCGACAATTCGCCCGCCATGCCGCCGGCAAGAACCGTGAAGACATCGATCCCGGCCGCACCAGTGAGACTAGTGATGACGCCGAGAGCACCCACGTCGAACAGAGTTCCCGCGTCTACACCGACGAGGTTTTCGATCTCATCAAAGGATTTGGCGTCAACCGTGCCGGCATAGAAACCATCGACATCATAGTCGCTGCCACCGGTGATCGTGTCGGTATCAGAATCAACCGTGCCTCCGCCGCTGGTGCCGCCCGCAATATCCGTGAACGCACCGCCAAGCAGGTTGAAAGTATCTCCCCCCTCCCCTCCGAGGAGCTTGCCGGCCGTTCCGGCATTGTTGATCGTGAACGTATCATCACCGTCCTCGCCAGACAGGTCGCCCGCCGTGCCGCCCGCAAGAACCGTGAAGACATCCATGCCGGCTGCACCGGTGAGATTGCCGATGACCCCCATGGCCCCCACATCGAACAGGGTTCCGCCGTCTACGCCGACCAGATTCTCGATCTCGTCAAAGGACCTGTTATCGACCTCCCCGGAATAGGAGCCATCAACATCGTAGCCGCTGCCGCCGATGATCGTGTCGGTATCGGAATCGACCGCGCCTCCGCCGCTGGTGCCGCCCGCAATATCCGTGAACGCACCGCCGGGCACAATGAAAGAATCGCTACCTTCACCGCCAAGTAACCTGCCGGCCGTTCCCGCATTGTTGATCGTGAACGTATCGTTACCACCCTCGCCCGACAGGTCGCCCGCCACGCCATCAGCGAGCACCGTGAAAAGATCAATGCCTGAGGCGCCGGTGAGGTCGCCAATGACGCCGAGAACACCCACATCGAACGTGGTTCCCGCGTCTACACCGACGAGATTTTCAATCTCATCAAAGGACTTGGTGTCAACCGAGCCGGAATAGGAACCGTCAATGTCATAGTCGCTGCCGCCGGTAATCGTGTCGGTATCAGAATCGGCCGCGCCTCCTCCGGTGGTGCCGCCCGCAATATCCGTGAATACACCGCCAAGCAGGTTGAAGCTATCATTCCCCTCACCGCCAAGTAGGCTGCCGGCCGTTCCCGCATTGTTGATCGTGAACGTATCGTCACCGCCCTCGCCCGACAGGTCGCCCGCCGTGCCGCCAGCTTCGATGGAGAAAGTGTCGCCGGCTGCACCCCCTGTCAGGTTCTCTATGGTGCCGCCCGACAATACAGTAAAGCTATTGGCTTGGTCTGTGCCGGTAAGATTCTCAACGTCGTCGAACGTGAGGGTACCGCTCGTGAGCGCATCCCCATCGTCCATTTCGATAGTGCCCCCACCGTTCCCGTCGACGACGTAGACACTGGCGCCAAGGATGGTGTCGTTTCCGTTACGACCCTCAATCAAGACGCCTTCGAGTGGGCCGGTAATAAGAGCGCCAGCGAGGTCCAGCGTCGCGCCGTTGTTGTCCCTACCGAAGCGCAGCACCAACTCACTATCCGCGGTCGCCATGGTGAATGCCGTATCACTACTGAAGAGAATATCCTCTCCAGCCTCGAAGGTGAGATTTCTCGCATCGGGAACTTCAACGTCGACCAATGCTCCGAACTCAATATTCTCTGGTAGTGTCCCAGGCTCTGGGTTATCTCCGTTGGCTTCCGTGCTGATCGTTAGATCACCGCTTCCGAGCTGGGCACGAATCCAAACATCGGTAAACGTGTCGTCGGGCAATGTCCCGGGGTCAATATCGCCATCGACAATCGTCACCTTGCCCGGGTCCAGCAACAGTGAACCTGCCGTCCCATTCGGCGCGCGCAGGTCTGCAAAACCGCTCACACGCAGGTGCAGCTTTCCCGACACCTCCGCCTGGCCACCATCGCCACCCGCCAACCCACCGGTCGCACTAATCTGCCCGTGGTAGACAGTCGTATCATCCGCCCAGACAATGACCTTGCCGCCATCGCCCCGCTCCATCGCATTCGCAGAGAGCTCGACGCCTTGCTCCACTGTGGTGAACTGAGCATTCGCCACATCGGGGTTTGCGCCCTGGTAGTCGCCACCTACCAGAATTTCACCACCACCACTTACGCCATCGACGCTGATGCGCGAGCTTGCTGTTAACGCGACGGTGTCGCCCAGCACGTGCACGGTCCCGCCGGCGCCATCACCAAACCCGGTCGCTTCAATAATGCCGCTGTTATTCACTGCAGTATCAAAGAGGTCGCGAGAAACGTTGGCCTCGAGAATGACTTTGCCACCGGCCGCGCTGATGGTGCCGCTGTTCTCCACACTGGAATCGGCGCCAAGGAGGTTGTCGGCGACCTCTTCGGTAATGCGAACACCGAGGAAACCCTCGTCGTCGAAGGTGAGGTACGCCTCGCGGCCACTGGCGAGATTCACGTAGCCGAGCTCAGCGGTAATCAGGCCCTCGTTCTGCACAGCCTCTCCCAGCAGGGTGACGCCGCCCGTCGCCGCATTGATCAGACCGCTGTTGACCACCACGCCCTTTTCATCGTCCAGCGCGCGCAGCACGAGGTCGCCGTTCAGGAAGTCGTCACGCTCGAGCCACAGTGTGCTGGCTGTGAGCGCGCCCGCATTGATAACCGACGTCTCTCCGAAAATCACCCCGCGCGGGTTGATAAGCAGCACGTGGCCATTGGCGTTGATCAGGCCATTAATCTGGCTCGGCCCGTTTTGCAGGATCTGGTTCAGCACAACCGAGGAGTTGTTCGGCTGCAGGAAGTTTACGGTTTCCGCTCGCCCGACATCGAAGCTCTGCCATTGCACGCTCATGCGGTCGGTCAGCTGCTGCACATTGGTAACGGTTCCTGACTGCGCTATCGAACCATCGCCGCCGGTGACAACGCCGCCTTTCGGACCGGCGTAGGCGCCGCCGGCAAGCAGGAGGCTCGCGGCAACGACCGCGGCACTCAGGCGACTACGGCGCAGAACCCGGTGCTTTTTCTGTGTCCCTGGATTGTCTGTGCGCATCATCATCTCAGAACACCAGGTAACGGATATCAAAGAGGGCGGTGTAATCGTCATCGGAGATTTCGCCACTGAAATCATCACTGACAGAATCATGGCCGGGTAAGGCCAGACTCACATCGATGGTCAACTTGTCGCGCCAGCGGTATGTCATCAACAGGCCGTAAGCACTGAGCTCTGCTGTACTGTCATCTGCATTGCCGAAGCCGTTTGCCTCACCCCACGCCGCCTCCGCGAACATACCTACCTTGAGATTGTTCTGCCCGGCAAGGTCACCAAAGAGGTGCTGGCCGACATCGACAGACCAGTCCAAGCTCAGCAGGGCCATGGTGTCGGCGGTAAAGTCATTGCTCTCAAACGCGCGCACACCGAATGGCCCGCCCAGGGGCGTCTGCTCAAACGATGGCAGGAAGTCGTCGCTGTAGGCACCGACAAACCGCAAAGCGAGGTGACTGATGTCGGCGCCGGGGCCCCAGGGCAAGACCGTCAGCGCCTTCCATTCGAGCGACAGGCGTGTGTAGTCTTCGGCAAAGCTGTTGCTGCCGGATTCGTCCTGCTCACCATAGAGCACCGAGGCCTGCCAGCCGAGTATGGTTCGAGAAGCGGCCAGCAGGATGTCGCCATCAGTCGCGATCAAACCACCCTGCACATCGGTCGTCTGGTCACTGACCTGGTTGGCACCCTGGCCAAGCGGCAGTCGCACCTGGGTGTCTGACTGCTTGTCGAATGCGCGGAAGCCGAGGCGCACGTTGAGGCCCTTGCTGCGCATCCACTTGTAGTCGTAACCCGCGTAGATACTCTCAACCTCCCCCTCGATCAGCACCTGGTTGCCAAGGCGTCCGTCGACAGAGTCGTAACTGTGGGCGTCGTAGGAGATCGCGAGTTCGTGGTCCAGTGAGAAGATGGGCAGGTTGTAGCTGGCGAAACCGAAGGTGGAATCAGCGGGGTCGATCGACTGCAGCACGCCGGCGGTGAACTTGTCGCCGCGCCCAAGCGGGCTGTACCAGTCTGCCGTCGCGATGACGCGCTCCTGCCCGGTGAACTCCGAGCCGTAGTTGTCTGCCGCCAGCGAAAATTGGTAACGCTGTTCCTCCACATCAAGCACGAGGCGCGTCTCACCGGGATTATCACCCGGCTCAAACAGGCCCGACGTGATGCGCACACCGGGAATATCGTTTACTTCAAAGTAGGCGCTGTAAATGTCGCGAGAAACGTTGCCGCCCAGGTACTCGCTGAACGGCGCAAGCAGGATTTCGTCTGAATTACGCAGCGTGTCGCCGTTCCGGAGGGTGACTTCGCCCAGCGTGCCAAACGACACAGCGAGCTCGACTTCGCCGGTGGCCTTGCGAAAGTCCTGCCGAGGGATGTAGACATTGGCCAGGAAGTAGCCTTCCCGGCGCAGGTAGTTCTGCAGGTCGAGAGACACCGACTTGAGCTCTTCAAAACTCATGCCACGCGAGCGACGCATCAAATCAAGCTGCTGCATCAACGCGTCCGAAGACGCTGATGACTCCACCAGCGTCGTGCCACTGTCGGAGTACACACGCTCCAGCGCGCTGACAAGGCCGAGCAGGTTTTCGATCGGATAGCCCCCCACACCGGCGTCCGGGTTGCCCATGTAACGCTGCCTCGATGCCTCAAGCAGCTCATTGACCTCCGTTTCCGTGATGCCCGCCTCGGCAAGTTCGGGCGGCGCGATGCGATTGACCCATATCGTCTGGTCGCCGGGTGCCCCTGCGCAGGCTTCGGGGCTCTCAATCACGCTTACCGCGGCGCTGTCTTCCGCGGCACGTGCAGCAAAACACTCGCCGTCTGCCTCGTACAGCTCAGACAGGCGTCGTGCGAGATACTCTGGATAGGCGAAGCCCATATCGGCGAGGTAGGCGCTGCGGGAAGAATCTGTTGGCAGCGCGCTATCGAGTAACGCGAAGTAGAGGTTCAACAACAGGTCGAGCTGCGCCTCGTTGAGAGACGTTGCCAGCAGCGAGGCCGGCGCACCAAGGTCCAGCTCGGGAAACAGCAGGTTAAGGTAGTCTGCAAGCGGTTCGAGGTCGTCGCGCCCAAAGCGCACATCATCGACCAGTTGTCCCGCAAGCTCACGGTTGGCCTGGTCGATCAGCGCCGGCAACAGGTCACGAGCCGGAGCGGCTTCCTCATCCACCCGCACGTCGGCACGATACGCCTCACCGGATGCCGAAAGCGCGTCGGTCATGGCGGGAATCACTTCAGTCGCTGCAACACCTGTCGGCAACAAACCCGCGACCATAAAAAGGGCCGCGCCGGCAGCCGTCGGCGTGGAATGCCTCCGCGGTACTATACCGCCGAGTAATCGCTTCATACGTTGTTATTCTCTAAACGTGTCAATGCCCGGGCACAGTTACAACCCGGGGGAATACCGGGACTACTCCCGGGTTCGCACCACCCTGAAACCAGTATAGCTGTCGCCACCAGAAGCGGCGGGTGCATAGGTCTCAGTTGTGCAATTGTCCATCGGGTCTACCCGCGAGCCACCGGCTGCGCCAAGGGCGCCACTGTCTTGCACCAGCTCGCGCGCATTGCCCACGTGGTGCACCAACCCCCAGCCGTTGTTTGACCCGAGGTCTACGGGCAGCATGACCTGTCCCTTCATAATGCCGCGTGACTCCAGCTTGCAGTTTCTACCCTGGTCCAACCCCGTGCCCTGTGCGTCAGCCGCATACGCCCACTGTTCACGGGTAGGTAGCTGGTAGCGGAACCCTGTGGACTCCGACAACCAGGCGATATAGCCAAGCACCTGCTCGGTGGTGCGTTCCGTGGCGGGCAGGCCCACATCGCCCCCGGCCGCGCTGCAGTCACCTGTCGCCTGGCAATAGGCATCAAACTCGCCCTGCGACACTTCATACTTACCGATGGCGAAGGTCGGTTGGCCACCGCCCGCTGGAATCACAACCAGAGTCGGCCCTTTATCGCTTTTGCCAAGAAAACGGTCCTGGCAGTCGTAGCGCTCGCCCCTGCCGGCGAAGGATGCCTTGCAGGCGTCCCACGGCAATATGGAAAGCGCTGACAGGGTCGCGGCATAGGACGGGAAGCTGCGCTTGGCGAGGGCCATCTGTTCTTTTGCCGCCGACGGGTCGGCATAACCATAGACCTGTATACAGTTCCCCAGCTCGCCGATGTAGGTATCGACTTTGCTATTGACCTCACTACCCAGGTCGGCAAACCGCGCGCGCAGGTCATTCACCTGCCGGGCGAGACCATTGATATCGTAGCTGAAGCTGCCGCCACGACCGGTGCGGCTCAGCGTCTTGCTGCAGGACACAAGGTCGGCCTGGATGGCCGCGTCTGCAGCTGCAAAATCGGATGCAAGCCTGAGACGCGCCTGCTCCTGTGCCGCGACACGCGCCTCGGCTGCTATACGCTGGTTTTCCTCGCGGTTTGCGGCCACCGCAGCCTCGAGGTTCCGGCGGGCAGGCAGCAATCCGTCGGAGTCCGGGTCTAGCGCAGCCGCTTCCTTGATAGCAGCTTCAGCATCCACAAACTGTTCGGCCGCGGCGAGTTCGCCTGCAAGCTGCAGGTAGTCTTTCGCGACATTGCGCTCGTAACCGCCGATCCAACCCTCTACGTTTTCAGCGGCCGCTTGACGACGCTGTTCTGCACCGTCCCTGAGTTTCGCCATGGACTCAGTGGCAAGGTCACCCGCCGGCGCCACGATGGCATTGATCTCCAGCTCCCGGTAGACGTCTCGGAGCTCGGCGATGCTCTCGTTCGTGCCCTGCTTCCACTCTGCGCTTCCCGTAAAGCTGAAACGCCGGTCGGCAAGGCCGCGCTGGAGGCCGTCGGCCTTTTCACGTAACCCGCTGAAGTGGTCATCGATCAGCATGCCGGCCTGACGCTCGACCGCGCTCGCCTGCCGAGCCGCCTCAACGGCCAGCCGCTCCTCTTCGATTTTCGCCTCGCGGGCGCGTACGTCTGCGGTTTCGTTGTAGCCCTGGTAAAGCCCCGCTCCTCCCACCACCACGGCGATACCGATGGCGATACCGAGCCAACGGGCCCAGGGGTTTACTTCGGGTGCGAACTCCCGCTGGAAATCATCGACATGCTCGTAGCGGTCCTCGCGCTTCAGCGCGATGGCTTTTTGCAGCGCGCGCCACTGTGAACGATTGAGCTTGTCGATACGCTCAGCACGCTTGCCCTTTTCCAACGCGACATCAGCCGGCATGCGTTCATAGGGGTGCTTGCCGGTCAACAGCTGGTAAACAATGCAACCCAGGGCATAGAGGTCATCAGTGGGCAACGGGTCCTTACCCTGCAACATCTCGAGACTGGCGTACGCGGGCGTCAGGGCGCCCAGGGAGCTCGGGTCAAAAGCCGTCTTGTCGTCGTTAGTGCTGCCGACGTCAGCGTGCGCCACCGCCTGGGCGATACCAAAGTCGAGTACCTTTACTGTGCCGTTCTCGTGCAGGTAGACGTTGCCTGGCTTGAAATCCGCATGCGTGATGTTGTTGTTGTGCGCGTGCTGGAGCGCAGCGCCCATCGCACGCATCATCCGGGTCGCTTCATCGACGTCTATGCCGTCGGGGTTCTCCTTGATGAATTCAGTGAGGTCCTTGCCCTGCAGGAGCTCCATGGTCATGTAGACCATTTCACCGTCGCGGTCGAAGTCAAACACCTGCACGATATTGGGATGCGCCAGCACCTGTGACTTCCGCGCCTCCCGCTGCAGCGACATGAACGCCAGCGGATGCTGCTTGAAGTCCTCGTTGAGCAGCTTTAGTGCCAGGTAGGGATTGCGGTCCTGGGCCTCGACCTTACGCAGGTCTTTCGCCTTGTAAACAGAACCCATGCCACCCGCGCCGAGAAGCTTCTCAAGCACAAAACGGTTGTTGACGATGGTCTGGTCGGCATACTCGCTGGTGCTGACCCGGGCCATCGTCTGCACGTCGGCGAGCGTGCGGTCATCAGCACCCATGACCTGCGTGCCGTCATCGGGCTGCTGGCCCATAACGCGCGTGCCATCATCGTCCGCCATACGGGTGGTGCCGTCGCCGGCGTCCTGTCCGGGCATGACGCGCGTGGCATCGCCCGCGTCTGCATAACCGCCCATGACACGCGTGGCATCCCCGGTGTCTGTATCGCCCCCCATAACGCGCGTGGCATCGTCGTTTGCCTCTGCACCTCCCATGACGCGGGTGCTGTCATCGTCATCACCCGGCATCACGCGCGTGGCATCATCGGAATCACCCGAGGGCATCACGCGGGTGGCGTCGTCAGTGGACGGGGGGCTGGCCGGCGGGGTCACGGGCCTGTGGGGTGCCCTGCCGCCGATCCTCGTCGCGTCATCGGGCTCGGCGCCACCCTGAACGCGGGTAGCGTCGTCATGGTCATTCGGGGATGGAACGTCTCCGCCGGATGATGGCTCACCCTTTCCAGGGCCCGGCATCACCCGCGTCTTGTCGTCTTTCCCGTCTTCCAAAGTTTTCCCCCGGGCAATCCTGCCAGGTATCGGCGATAGACACCGCTCAATCAGCCAACCCTGGCTACAGCGTCAAAACAAACAGCGGGCTCTGCCTGCGAGTGACCTAGCCCCGCTCCTGCTTCAGCTTACGCAGGTGCTCTGTGTAAGCCTCTGAGAATTCGTTGACGAATTCATCGTGGATGTCGTGGTAACCGGCGTTCGCGATGTCCACGTAGTGCTTCTTATATTCTTCCCACAGTCGGGGCTCGCCCTTGAAGAGGCCGCCCTTCTTGGCGTCGGCCGCGAGGCGCGGCTCCAGCACCTGAGGGTCAAACCGCTCTACCACCCGCTGGTGAACCTGTATGGTAGCGGCCATCATGGCAACCTGGTGGTCGGCAATATCATTGAACGCCTCCAGCAGGGCCGTTTCAGGCGCGAGATATTCCTCTCCGTTTTTTACGAACATGCGCTCGATAGCTTCATCGACCGAAGCAGAGAACTTCAGGGCGTTATTGCGCTCGCCCTGAATGACCGTCATGTCGACATTGAGCTGGTTTTTCACTTGTCGCCGCGAGGAGAGAACGTTCATGATGCCCGCCACGCAACTGCGGATGACCTCGGTAACCGCCTCGGGCATCTGCCGAAGCTTCTCTTCCGACATACCATGCAGGCCGAGTCGAACCGCGAGTTCCAGCGCGAGTTCTTCTATGGGCGCACCATCGGTAGAGGGCGGCGGCGCCTGCTCTCCGGGGGCGTCTTCGTCAAAGTCTGGTGAGATCTCGGGCGCAACGTTGTCAGCGCTGATGCCGATCTCCATGTGGTACTCACCCGCCTTCAGGCTGGTGCCGTTCTTCAGGAGCAGCGAACGACCCTTACCGATCGGCGCCTCGTCGTTATCTGCGTACAGGCCGTTGGAGCTCTGGTCGTGGATCGAAAAGGAGCCATTGTCGAACGTCACCATACCGTGGCGCGATGAGACATATTTGTTGGGGTCAGGAAGCACCAGGTCGTTGTCGGGCGAGCGGCCGAAGCTGCCACCGCTCTCGTCGAAACTGAACTGTTTTCCGATCATCTGGTGGCTCCCAAGGGGAGCCTGTTTCACCGTGATTGTCAGCTTCATAGGCTTCTCTTGGCCCGGTCGGAGGCAAAAAAGATCATAACCCAGTGGTTGTCTAACGGTCTATATAGAGAAGGGATAGTATGCCGCGCAGCACTGCGCACTGCGCACTGTGACGAGTCTGGCAAACTTCAGGCCAAATTCGCAGGTCGGCCCTCCAAGGCATCCGATCGCGCACCAGCCCCTAGAACTTCAAACGCAGCCCCAGGGTGTACATCCTCCCGACGGAGAAGCTGTGCCCCGTGTTGATACCGTCTGAATCATTGACGTACGGCGGGTTCTCGTCCATCACGTTGTCGATATTGAGCGTCACCTGCGCCGTGTCCAGCCGCTCACTCACCGGCAGGTTGTAGCTGACAAACAGGTTGGTGGTAACAAATGAATCGACACTCGTTGTCGCGTTGTCGAAGCCGTCTTTGTAGTTGGTGGTCAGCACGGCGGTGACGTCGCCGAAGTACGCACCCAGGTTTAGCGTGACGTTGGTGCGATTCGTCAGGCCTTCGTCAAGCTCATCGATGACCTCCCCACCGGGCACCGGCTGGGAATCTCGCTCCAGTATGTAGTTGCCCGCCACGCCCGCGGTGACCAGAACGCCACCGAGCGACCTTGCCAGCGTCAGGTTGTAGTCGATACCACTGGTCTCGATACCACCCAGGTTGATGCGCCGGGCACTGGTTATGAGGTACGGCGCGTTGCCACTCGCATAGAGATCCTCCAGGGAGGTGAAACCATCGTTCCTGAGACCGGCCAGCATCGCCTGTGCCTCTTCCAGCGTGGGGTTGGTGATATAGAGCGGTTCGAGGGAAGGCAGGTCAAAGAAGAAGGGCTCAAAAAACGGCGTCACCGAGATCGCGTTTTCATAGTCCACGTTGTACCAGGTCGCGCTCACCTCAAGTCCCTCTACATAGTCCGGGCGCCAATCAAAACCCAGGGACCACGTGTCTGCCTCCTCTGGCTCCAGACCATCGCTGCCGCCAGCAATCAGTATCGTGGGTCGCAGAAGATCCAATGGGCCCGCATCCTCATCGAGAAAAGGACTGATTGGCAGGAACTGCGCTCGCGCATCGACCGACCCGGCGCTGTCAGCAAGGCTTGGCGCCTGAAAGGATGTACCCCAGTTGCCACGGATCACGAGGTCATCGAACGGCAACCAGTTGAATCCCACCTTCGGGTTCGAGGTGTCGCCAATATCACTGTAGTCGTCGTATCGTCCGCTTAGCGACAGCTCGATACTGCCAATCGGTGACGATTCAGAAAGCACGGGAACAAAAACTTCTGCAAAGAGTGACTGGATGTCTCGCGAGTTGTTGGTCGACACCAGTTCAGGGTTACTGATGCGCGTGGCGTTGCCCTGGGTAACCTTGTGTTCCTGGTCCGTGTACTCGGCACCGACCGCAAGGCGCACGGTGCCGGCAGGCAGGCTGAACAGGCTGCCATCCAGCAGGCCGCGCAGCTGGAAAATGCTCTGCTCGCCTTTGCCAATCGCACTCGCGTAGTCCGCGAGCCGTTCAAGGACCGCGGAGTCAGTCGCTGTGACATCGTAGGGATTGATCGCCGTCTGTATCGTGGACTCGACCAGCGCCTCGGCTTCGTACACACGATCAATGCCCCGCGTCAGCGCTTCGTTTTCAGAGGCGCCGTAGTTGAGCGTAAAACGCCCCTGCCAGTCTGACCACAATCCGACAGTGAATTCAGGAATGATATTGTAGGATTCGTACTCGCCCGTGTTCTTCGCCGCACCACCATAGGCCGGGTGGTAACTGAACTCCACATCGTGGAACTGCTCACCAGCAACCGGCGTGAAGAACGGGTTGGCGTTTGAGATGCGACCCATGCCCTCCACCCCGGTGGTGGGCCCAACTGAGCCGCCCACGAACTCTACTTCGCGCTCCGAGTAGTACGCGGCAAGATCGAACGCTATCGTTTCGCTCAGGTCGTGACGCATGGCGGCAAACACCGTACGCCGCTCCTGCGCGGGCAGCGTCGACGCAAGGTCGGTGCTGTCGCACAGGTTCTCGCCGGGGGCGAGCGTTGCCATATCAAAGGTTTGGCCGCCACTGGTGATCGTGCCCGGGGAACAGGTCATAACGCGGAAGTCATCGCCGCCTCGGGCCGTGTGGTCGCCTGTAATCCAGTCGCGGTCCGCACCCAAAAGCGCATCGTTCTCTGTCCAGTAAACAGAAAGCAGACCGCTGCCGCCTTCCCATGCAGTGCCACCGGTCAGGCTGGCCTCCTGCGTGTCGTAACCGTCTGACGTACCGTACTTCCCAACGAACTCTACGCCGTCGAACTCGCGTCGCGTAACAAAGTTGATGACGCCACCCACGGCGTCTGACCCGTACAGCGCCGAGGCGCCATCGGGCAGCACGTCCAGGCGCTCCAGCACAGCGGGCGGTATCACGGAAGGATCGGGCGACACCTGCTGGAACCCTGCGCCGGGCAAGCGCATACCGTCAAGCAACACCAGCGTTGTAGAGGCACCGGATGCGCCGAGGTCGCGAATGTTGGGGCGGTTAATCGGAGCACCGAGGTCAGTGGTCGGCACCGGAACCGTACCAAAGTAGTTAGTCACCTGAGGCACCCGTGCCAACAGGTCGTTAGTGGACGTAACTCCGATGATCGTGATGGCCTCCCGATCAAGCTCCACTACGTTGGTGCCAGTAGGCGCGATACCCCGTATCAGGGTACCGGTGGTGGCCGTGACAAGCACCTCTTCCAGTTTTCGCTCCGGCTCCTGCTCGGTCGCCTCGGGCTGCGCATAGCTCGCCGTACATACTGCCAGCGGGACAAGCGCGATGAGTGCCGCGTAGTGTAGTAAGGCGTTTCGTTGAAAGGGTACGGTCATAATGTCGTCTCGTAAGCGGTCTATTGCTGACGTGCGGTCGGCAGTCGCAACAGCGTCACTGGACCGGCCAGACCAGCTGCACCGACCTGGCCTCTGAACTGCGCAAGCTCCTCGTCCATCAGCCCCTCGGCACTCACCAGCGAGTTCCTCAGCGGTGGCTCGATCCGAACGCTGAGGGTGTTTTCGCCAACCCTCAGCAATGAAGAGATGTCGAAGAGAAACGGGTCATATGCACGCGTAACGGGGTCGCTGCCGTTAACTGTCACCCGCGCAACGCCGGACACCTCGCCAAGGTCGAGTACCGTGCGACCAACAAGGTCGGGGCGGTCGATCTGGAACGTTGTCTCATAGACGAGTTCGACACGCGCTCCGGCCGCGTAGGGTAACTTGCGCTGCAGGGTCGGTTCGCCAACCGGCTGCTTCTGTCCTGCAACGGTTAAAGTCCAATCGCTTTCAAGCGAACGCGAACCGGCAGCACCCGCCGCTTCAACGGCGAGCGGTGGAGAGGCTGACAACACTGCTCCAGCGCCAAGCAAAAGGAAACGGGCCTCCAATGGGCCGAGGGCGAGGCTAAAAGACCCGTCGTCCGTGCGCACCGCAGGCCACACCGCACCCGAGTCGGCATCAAACCAATAGGATTCTTTACTCTCTGCCGCTTCGCCAACGTCAAGTACGGCCGTCGCGGTTTCCGTTGATTGATTGACGAACAGATGCGCGCCGGAACCATCCGCATACTTACGCGACACGCGTCGAACTGCAGGCGAACCAGAGACACCGAGGGCGGGACGAACCGCTGCGGCAATGCCGGGCGCGCCGGTAACCTGTCGGCCAGCGGCCAGCGCCGCTGTGCGCGAGGCGACTTCCTTATCGCGCAGCGCGCTGTCTTTGTATCCAGGTTGCCGCCTTGGCAAGTCACCCAGGTAAAGCACCTGCACCGCGCTGTCAGTGAGTGCCTCTAGCGCCATGACAGCATCGAGGGGCATGGACTCGACATCGGCAACGACAACGGCCTGCGTGACGTTTGAGTTCACCCGGCCACTTTCGAGAGCGTGCCCATTTACCCAGCTCCATGTAATCCCCCGGGCATCAAGCGCCCTGAGCGTCGGGATCAACTGCTCCAACCACGCGCGCCGGGGACCATGCTCACCCGGCAGGAAAGTAGCGAACGGCAGGCTGTCGCCCCCTTCGCTCTCGGGCTGCGGATCGCCCGGCAGAAGCCCCTTGAACAGGAACGATTCGGCAGCCACCGGAGAATCTTCGATCGTCTTGGGGAAACCGAGAAAGGGGTAGTACACAAGCACATCCACATCGGGCTGGCCCGACTGCAGAATGTGCTGACTGCGCGCGATGTAGTCGTTGAGTTGCGGTAATGCATCCCACACCGGAGATACCGGTCCGTAGTTTGCGGCGAAGCCGCTGGGATTGTCGGGGCCCTGAAACGGGTACCAGCCCAACCAGTCAAAAGTTTCGGTGTAAGGCTCGGCATCACTGACGTAGGGCACGCCATGGTAGATGACCTGATTCACGCCAGCCAGGAAGAGCAGGTCAGCTCCCGCCTTGATGTGGCGCGGGGTCACCGCGTAAGCACGCTTGTACCAGACAAAGGATTCAGCGCTGATCAAGGGGCGCCCGTAGAGCAGACCCGCAGCGCTTGCGAGTTTCATCACGTACTCGGAACTCGAGCCCCAGAGGTGCTCAGTCTCGGGAATATCGTTCGCACCGAGCGCACGAATCGTGTCCATTTCGAAGCCGTACGTCTGCCCGCGCGACGAAAGGCCACGCTCTGCAGCCCATTTGCTGGAGCCCTCGGCAAACCGTTCGATAATGAGATCTGACAACGTCAGCTGGTAGTCATACCGTATGCGCTCGTCATCGGTGTCAAGCCGGTAGGTCGGCGCTGACCGCGTGCGCCCAACATCGCGGATGAAAAAATTGTCTCTCGCATCAACAAAAACAGCGGGCAGGTAAGGCGTGAGGTCATAGCCGCGCCGCGTCGCAAACGCTTCCATAATGTCAGTAGCGGCGAGCCTGTCGAGCTTGAACTCCAGGCTATCGTTGAAAAAGCCTCGGAACGCTCTGCCATAGTACTGCGGTAGGCCGGTGCGCGTGCCGTACGCGTAGTCGTAATGCGCGCGCAGCTTCGCTTCGTGCAGATGGTCGATGATGAAGCCGGGGCGCTCGGCCGCAACGAGTGTGGGCGGTTCACCAGACGGCATGAGATAGGCCGCCACAGCGACCCAGTCTCCCGCCGGAGCCTGCCAGGTCAGTTCCCCGTTCACCACGCTGTCGGTCAACACCGTGACCGATTCAGGATCCAGTTCAAGCGTGTCGGTTGCATCCAGCGGGTTACCTGAGCGCGAGCCGCCCACAACGCGCGCGGCGAGTACGGCGACCAGCTCGCGCTCGTCCACCGCAAAGGTGACCAGTTCCATACCGATAAACTGCTCGGCGAGTGCCATGAGGTAATCATTGACGCCCGGCGCCGGCACAGGGATCTGGAGCCGCACCTGACTGCCACCCTGGATCCGCTCCTCGGCGTAGCGCAAGGTCCACAGGCCGTCCCGCAATGCGACCTGCGGCCCACCGGCCGGCCAACCGCTCAGGTGATTCAGGTAGACCACCACGCCCAGTCGCTCGGCACAGTCCATCACCTCGCCCAGCGCGTCATACCACCGAGGGCTGTCGAAACTGTTCACGCGGGTTTGTGTCGCGGCGTCATCGATGGCGGCGAGGCCCGCGCTAAACGGCTGAATCTCTACACCGCCAAACCCGCGATCTCGAAGCGCCTCCAGTTGACGACAGGCGCTCTGTGGCGCTACGTCACCGCCCGGCCACCACCAGCGCGTCCACGGTCGAGCCGCCACCGGGGGCTCAGCCAGATTTTCTGGGTCGAAAGCCGCCTGACCCAGCGCTTGCCGAGGCTCGACTGCCGAGGGCGGCGGTTCGGCATAGGACTCGATTCTCGCCGGAGACGGCCCCGCTTCGTCATGATCGAGGTTGGCGCGAATATCCGCGAGCAGCCAGCCGACCAGGGCCGCCAACAGCAGGATGACCAGCGCGATGGTGTAGGACAGGATTCTCAATTTTTATTTATCCAGTTGGATAATTTATTTGTTTTGAATCATACTCAGACTGAATCGCCCGCGCAAACCCCTGTTTTCGGCGCGCGTAAGGCGCAAAGTTTCGCGCCTCACAATAACCAACAACACCAGGGAGCATGCTATGAACCTCCTCAGCAACGCCCGCTACGGCCTCTATGCACTCTTGCTACTGCCCGCAACGCTGGCGCTGACGGCCCAGGCCGCTACACCCGTGTTTGACTACTATGCCGGTGAAGGCCCATGGGATGTCGCCGTGGATGCCGAGACCTACGCCAGCGGCCAAACGGGCGTCGTATACCGCCCGATCGCCACCTCGCCTACTGAGATTTTCCCGGTCGTCGTCTGGGGTAACGGAAGCGGTGCGGAGCCGGAAACCAACTACCCGGTACTTCTGCGGCGCATCGCATCCTACGGTTTCGTGATAACCGCCACCGATTTCCAGGAGGTGGGCACGGGCGTGGAGCTTCTTGAATCGCTGGCTCACCTTAAACTCCTGGAGGCCAACGCCGGGTACGCATTACACGGCCAGATTAACTTCAACACCGTCGGCGCGGTGGGACACTCGCAGGGCGCTGGCGGTTCAACCAGGGCCGTTATCGACAGCGATGACATTCATACACTGGTACCGCTGGCACTGCCCGCACCGCCATTCGTATTCGAAGTGGAAAAGGAATTCGATGTCAGCGAGGTAGATGTGCCCATGTTCATCATTGGCGCCGTCGGCGATTTCATTTCAAATACCAACGCGGTACGCGCGTACTTCGAGCAACATCCGGACGCAGCAGCAACAGCCATGATCGCGAATCCACAGGCAGGTTTTGCTCACCTCGATTGGTCCGAGAATGGTGGCGGCGTTTCACGCGCATACATCATCGCTTGGTTGGACTATGTTCTGCGCGGCGATGCGACCGCGACGTCAGCCTTCACGGGCGCAAACCCTGAGTTCCTGACACACCCTGAATTCACTGCACAAGACGCGAAATGCCTGCCAGGTGGCGAGCTGCCATTGCTGACGGCAAACGACACGGAGGTACACGAGGGAGACGCCGGCACCACGGAGATTGAGATCACCGTCGAACTAGCCTACGCCTGTGATCGCGAGGTCACCGTGAACTGGACCACTGTCAACGACCTCGGCCAACCCGAGGCGGGTGTGGACTTTCTCGCGGGCGCCGGCGCCCTGATATTCGCGCCGGGCCAGACCTCGGCGACGATCCCATTCACCGTCATAGGCGACACGCTATTCGAAGCGGGCAGCCCCACACCAGGCCCCGAAGTGGCGGCGATTGAACTGTCGTCGCCCACCAACGCGCGGCTGGGAACGCATCCGGATGACGCTAGAGCAAACATCGCGATCCGCAACGACGATTTCCCGGGTTGTGACTAGACTGTCTAGCTGAGAGCTTCCGGCGCCCTGCACCGTGTAAGCTGCTTCCGTTGTGTTCACCGAAAGGCACCCGATCAAACAATATGCCGATATTCCGCCTGTCTTTTAGCATTGCACTGCTTACGCTGCTCCTGGGACTGACACCGGCTGCGACTGCAGGCGTTGTGCTTGAGCCCATTGTCCTCTGGCCAGATGGCGCACCGGGTAGCGAGGACTGGGAACAGGTCGAGGTAGAAACGACCGACTTCCTGCCGCATCGTATCGTGCGGAACGTCGTGGTACCCACGCTGCAGCCTTACCTGGCCGATCCGGCAGCCAACAACGGCATCGCGGTTATCGTCGCACCCGGCGGTGGCTTCCAGTTCCTGTCGATAGACACGGAGGGCACGCAGGTCGCGGAGTGGCTCCAGGAACGCGGCATCAACGCGTTCCTGCTCAAGTATCGCCTCGACGAGACGGCAGCAAACGCTACGCTGTTCAAGATCCAGATCTACTGGATGATGTTCAAGGCCTGGCTTATGGGCGAAGACGACTACCCGGAGATAGCCCCCTCCAGGGCACAACCACTGGCTTCCGCCGACGCCATGGCGGCGGTGGCGCTCGTACGAGCGAGGGCAGAGGAATGGAGTGTGAGCGAGGACACCATCGGCTTGATAGGGTTTTCCGCCGGTTCCTTCACCGCACTTGGTGCGGTACTGGAGGGACGTGGCGACAGGCGACCGGACTTCGCCGGACTGATCTACGGCCCCGGCGACCCAGACACAATTCCAGACAATGCGCCCGCGCTATACATTGTCGCCACCGAAGATGACCCTCTGTTCCCTGCACAGCTCAGCAGCGACCTGCACCAACGCTGGTTGGACGCGGGCTCTCACAGTACCCTTGCGATTTACCCTGACGGTGGCCACGGCTTTGGCATGCAGGACAAGGGCGCGTCCACCGACGGATGGATTGAGTCTTTCCACGCTTGGCTGTTGAAGACGGTCGCCCAACCATAATCCAAGGAGCGTTAATTGCAGGGGTCAGTGATAATTCGAGGGTACGCGTTGTGAGTAGCGAGCGCTCCCCCGGCGTGCGCGCCGCCCAAACGCAGGAGACACGCGACAAGATTCTGAATTCCGCGTTGCGAGAATTTTCGGAAAAGGGTTTTGACAGCGCCAGCGTGCGCGACATATCTGCGGCGGCCGGCGTAAACCACGGGCTCATCAAGTACCACTTCAACAACAAGCAGAACTTGTGGAAAGCGGCGGTCGACTTTCTATTCGAACGGCTTTACGACGAAATGGTCGAGCCTGAGGAAGATCGACCCAAACCCCGCGCCGAACGAGTGCGACTGTGGATACACCGCTACGTCCGCTACTGCGCCAGGCACCCTGAGCACGCGCGGATCATGGTACAGGAATCGATTCGAGACTCTGACAGGCTAAAGTGGGCCGCGGACACCCACGTGCGCGAGGGCCACAAGGTACTGCTCGAAAGCCTGCCGGTCACGCTTGACCTGGAGCGCTTTCCCGCAATCGATATACCTACACTGATCTACATGTTAAATGCCGCCACCCAGGCGCCGTTTACCCTCGCCGCGGAGATTGGGCACCTGTACAACAAGGACGTGCACCAGGAAGCGTTTTTCTCTACCTACGCAGACGGCATTTACGACCTGTTCTTCAAGCCCTACCTCGCGGAACATGACAACTAGACTATTGCGTATTGGGCGGGTCAGCGCCGGTTTACTGGTGATCGCGGCCAGTTTAGCCTACCGGCAGCTGGCAAGCCTTGCGCCAGACTATCTCGACCTCCGGGCGGTTAGCCCGGGTGTACATCGGCCGATGGATTAGGAACCTGTTGAATCTATGCAGCAAGCGCACTACACCGGCACCTCGAAGCCGCTCCTAACCGAGACGATCGGTCAATGCCTGGAAAGAAAGGCCGCTGAACTACCTGACCAGCCCGCACTGATAGTCTGCCACCAGAACATTCGCTGGAGCTACGGCGAGTTTCTCACGGAGGTCGACCGCCTGGCCGCAGGTTTGTTGGCGCTGGGCACACAGCCCGGCGACCGGGTGGGTATCTGGGCCCCCAACTGTTACGAGTGGGTGCTGACCCAGTTCGCCACAGCGCGCATCGGTGCCACTCTCGTTTGCATTAACCCGGCCTACCGCCTCTATGAACTCGAGTACGCGTTGAACAAAGTGGAGTGCAGCTTGCTAGTCACGGCGGAGCAGTTCAAAACCAGCCACTATCTCAGGATGCTGGGCGAGCTGGCGCCAGAACTTGAGAGCACCGCTCCCGGTGAACTCACGGCCACCAAACTTCCTCACCTGAAATCCATCGTGCGCATGGGTGATGGCAAGACAGCGGGCATGTTCAACTTCAGCGACGTTTGCAACATGGGCGCGGCGCACGCGGATCGCATCGCAGAAATCGGCGCAGCACTGGACCCGGGCGACATCATCAACATCCAGTTCACCAGCGGTACAACCGGCAACCCCAAGGGCGCGGCGCTCACTCACACGGGTATCCTTAACAACGCGCTGTTCAACGGCGAGAAGATGCGCTTCAGCAGTGCAGACAGGCTATGCATACCTGTTCCGCTCTACCACTGTTTCGGCATGGTAATGGGCACACTGACCTGCGTGGTGCACGGCGCCGCCATGGTGCTGCCCGCGGAGGTGTTTGAACCCGAGGCAACCCTAAAGGCCGTGCAGGATGAACGCTGCACCGCGCTGCATGGTGTGCCAACCATGTTCTTCGCGGAGCTAAACCTGTCCGGCTTTAGTGAGTACGACCTCAAGTCGTTGCGTACCGGCATGATCGCCGGCGCCACCTGCCCCGAGGAACTCATGAAACGGCTTATCGGCGAGATGGACCTGACAGAAGTCGTGATCGCCTACGGCCAGACTGAATGCAGCCCGGTCAACCACGCAACCGACATCGACGACACCTTCGAGCAGCGCACCGCTACCGTCGGCAGGCCGCACGATAACTGGGAGGTGAAGATCATTCGTGAAGACGGCTCCATTGCGGACGTAGAGGAGATCGGCGAGGTCTGCGCAAAAGGCTACGGAGTAATGGCCTGCTACTGGGGCGACCCGGAGCGTACCGCCGAAACCATCGACAGCGAGGGCTTCCTGCACTCGGGCGATCTCGGCGTGATGGACGCCGCGGGCTTCGTTCGCATCACCGGCCGGATCAAGGACATGGTGATACGCGGCGGCGAGAACATTTACCCGCGTGAGATCGAGGAATTCCTGTGTAAGCATTCCGACATCGACGACGCGCAGGTTTTCGGCGTGCCTGACGAGAAGTACGGTGAACAGCTCGCCGTCTGGGTATTGCCGAGGGAAGGGGCATCACTCACCGAAGACGCCATTCGCGCCTTCTGTGCCGACAAGATTTCGCACTACAAGGTACCGAAGTACATCAAGTTCGTTAGCGAGTACCCGATGACGGTCACAGGCAAGATCCAGAAGTTCGTGATGCGGGACGCGTACGCCAGCGAGCTGGGCCTGTAGTGGGATTGATCTGGGAGTGCCGCCGGTGAGGCTCTATACTTGAGGCCTTTAGCGAAGCTGTAAATCCGATATCAATAACTCCCCAGAGGTATTTCCATGAGCGAAGACGTCATCCTCGTCGATGAACCGGCACCCCATGTCCGCCGCATAACCCTGAACCGACCCGAGAAACGCAATGCCCTGAACCACGCACTGCGGGGCGCCATAGTGACGGCGCTGCGCGAGGCGGACGCCGACCCCGACATCCGCGTCATGATTCTCCGCGGCGCGGGTAAGTGTTTCTCCGCGGGGTACGAACTTGGTGACGGCAACGCCGGGCAGGAGTTCCCGTGGTACACCCCGGGCGGCGATGGCCACTGGCCACGCCACGTCACGCAGGGCTGGATGGGTATCTGGGAACTGGGCAAGCCGGTGATCGCCCAGGTGCACGGCTACTGCCTGGCCGGCGGCAGTGAACTGGCCACCTGTTGTGACCTGGTGTACGTAAGCGACGATACACAAATGGGCTACCCCGCGGTGCGTTTTGGGGTACCCGACAACCATTTCCACGCCTGGTTTGTAGGCATGCGTAAAGCGATGGAGATGATGCTGACCGGGGACTCGATCAACGGCGAGGAATGCGTGAATCTGGGCTGGGCAAACGACTGCTTCCCGGCGGACGAACTCGAAGACCGTGTACTAGAGGTGGCCAACCGCATCAAGAATGTGCCCGCCGACCTCGTGCAGCTCAACAAACGCGTCGTGCATCGGCAGATGGAAGTCATGGGTCTGCATACAGGCATTCGACTCGGCTCGGAACTCTGTGCCCTCGGCACGCACCAAAAGAGCATGCACGAGTTCATGGCGCAGGCCCGCTCTGGAGGCTTACGCTCGGCACTGCAGGACCGCGACGAGCCATTCAGTGACTACCGGACACAGGAGAAAGAGGACTGATTCGGCTCGGGAAGTACCCCCCGGAGGTAAGAAGCGGTGGCGAAAAAAAGTTCATTGCCCACAACCGAGGAACTGCAGCAAACCATCGATCTCCTGCTGGAAAAAGGCGATGTCACCGCGTTTCAGGCCGATGCACTTAGGCTTAATTTCTCCGGGCAGATGGAAGGCTCCCAGTACGTTCTGAAAAACCTGGGTGCCCACATTAGCATCGGCGTGGTATTTGCCTTCGACGTGGTACCGCTACCGCTCGGTACGATTGCTCGCGTGGCGTGGGTGGCGGGCGCCAAGGTGACGGAACTGCTACGCGGTAATTTCGAACGCGCGCGTGTTCATTCCCTTGGCGTATTCCTGATTGCCGCCGTGCCGTGGTTCGGCTACGCGGCATACCTGCTGCCACTGCGCCGGGACAGCCGCGAGCTCGCCTTCCTGCTGGCCAATCACACATGGTTGGGCCGCACGGGCGATACGTACGAGGCGTTTATTCGTGCAAAACCAAAGTTGATCGGCAGGTTAGCGCGCAGGGTCGTGCCACTGCCGTGGTAGCAGCCACCCGCAGAAGCGCTACACTGGAATCACCCTAAGCTCACGGCATACTCCATGCAAGAGGACACCAGCACCATGCATAAACTCGTGACCGCAGCGGCTATGCTCGCCCTGACATCGGCACAGGCTTTAGTCGCTGAGGAGGCCGGTGAAGGTTGGCGTCCCCTGCTTACGGAACAGACCTTCGAGACTTGGATCGACGCCGGGGAAAGCACGGCGTCCTACCGCTTCGAGGGCAATGAAGTTGTCGGTCAGCCCATTGGCCACACCCCTAAGAACGCCTTTCTCTGCTCCCCGGTAGATTACAAAGACTTCGAAATTAGTTTCAGCTTTCGCATCAAGCCCCAAAGCTTGAACTCCGGCGTGCAGTTTCGCAGCGAGATCCAGGGTGATGGCGTTGTCGCCGGCCCACAGCTTGAAATGGACGTTCAGGACCCGGCCAATATGTCGTTTTTCATGCGCTATGTGGCAAAGTGGCTGGTGCAACTATCTGATAACCCCTGGCGCCTGCAGCTCTGGCCCGCTGGCGGTGTGTACGGTGAGGCCCTGCCTACCGGTTGGCTGTACCCGGGGGTCGCCGGCGGCGACAGGGCTGTATTCGCGGAGGCGGGTGAGCGACTTACACAACCAGACGACTGGAACGAATTACGGTTGTTAGCCGATGGGGCGCGCATAGCGACATGGCTGAATGGGGAGCAACGCGCTGATTTTGAATACCCGCCCGCCGACAAGCCCGGAAAGATTTGTTTGCAGGTGCACGGTGGCGAATATGAAAACCCGGCCGACTACGAGATTCGCTGGCGTGACCTGATGATCCGTCCGCTTGATTAGTCGCCGGCCAGCGACATCCGCTATATTGAAGTCGTTCCACTAAAGGCACACCGGCAAAGCGTCAATGGAAGCACTACCAAACTACGGGCTCGCCAATACCGTTACCGGTTTTGCCACGCTATTCTCCGGCATCCTTCCCCTGCTGCTGACGAAGTTTATGCACCCCCAGCCCGGGCGCTGGATGTTCGCGTACTGGATGATCCTGGTGACGGGCGTCTTTACCGTCACGCTGCACGGTTTTGGCGAAACGAATCCTGTGTGGGGTGAACGCTGGTTCTGGGCGTTCCTGGATACGGGTAGCAACATCGTTGTCACATGGGCAATTGCCATGGCGATTACCGGCGACTTCTACAGGGACGCCGCTAAGCGCTGGGCTATACCAGTACTGACCGTACTAATGGTGGTGGGCGTCGCCTGGCACTATTACGACCGACTGCCCGAGACACCGCGCATGAAGGTCATTCCGCTAGGGGAATGGGGAGGCTTTTACCCCGGCGAAACATGGCTAATCGGGTTCTCGTGGTTAAACGTGGCGCTGTTTTTCATCAACCGAAAGAACGTACCCGCCAGCACGTTGCCGCTATTGTTCCTGACCTTCGCAACGTTTTTCGTCGGCATGTTGCTGGCCTCGGCGAGCAATTCAATGATCGTGTACCCCTTCGTGCCGCTGCATGCGCTCTGGCACCTCGTCAGCGCCTATGGGTTCATCCTGCTTTGGGCGTTTAATCACCAGCGCTTCTTCCTGGCCGATCAAGACGCGAAACAGGGCAGCGCCTAGAAATTGGCGCGCAGGTTAATGCCTATGCGCCTGCCCTCCCCAACGGATGCCTGTGCGCCGCTCAGGTATGTCTCGAGATTGTTAGTCCCGTAGCGATAGACCTCGTCCGCGAGGTTCTCAACGAAAACCTGCGCCGCAAAGCGCCCCGCTTGCGCGCCGACCCTCAGGTTGATCAGTTCATAGGACGGGTTCAGCCTGCGCGGGTTGTCTGAGATGTCTGACTGTATGTCATCGATATAGGTGTACTCCGCCTGAGCGAACGTGCGCAGTGTCGTATTGCCCAGGTCGAAGTCGGGGAACTGGTAGCGTCCCACGGCAGAAAACGTGTGGTCAGGTGAGTTGGGAACATCGTTACCAGAGGCGTCGATTACCTCTCCGTCGAGCGTGCGCGCCTCCTTGAAGTCGCCGAACTCTGCATCGAGGTAACCGTAGGTAAGCGTGAGCGACAGGTCATCCATGGGCAGCCAGGTCGCCTGCACCTCGAGCCCCTGGTTCTCAGCCTCTGAAGCATTCTGGACGATCTGGCGCTGGGTGATGGGGTCCTGCGCACGAATCTGGATATCGGTCCAGTCCATATAGAACACGGTCAGGCTACCGCTGAATGTGCCATCTTCCGTGGTGCCCTTCAGGCCCAACTCGTAGTTAAGAATTGTTTCCGGCTCGAACTTGCTCTCGTCAGGGCCCGTGGCAGGGTCGTCCGCAACCGGATTAGGACCACCGGAACGGAAGCCGCTGGACGCACTACCGTAGACGTTCACGGTATCGGTCAACCGGTAGACCGCCGCGAAGCGCGGTGAGAGATCATCGAAATCATCATCGACCCCCGGATTGCTCTCGCGCGGCGCGAACGGGTCCGCGAGCGGGCCCTCGATGCGGTAGCCAGTCACCGTTTCATCCGTGTAGCGACCACCAACGCTGATGTCGAGCTTGTCGTTGAGCGCATAGGTCACGTCGAAGAACACTGCGGTGGACTCGACTTCACTGCCGAAACGCACGTTTTCCCAGAGACCGAAACTGTCGTCCACAAACAGCGTGTAGGGCTGGAAGCCGGGTGCAGCCTCGGTGGGACAACCGGGCACACCGGAAGTGCCGCCGATGCAGAAAAATGCCGCATCGAACGTTGTCAGCCCAAGACCCGGCAGGGGCACGGTTGCGAAGGGGTCCATCGTGAGGTGCGTGGTGGACTGTACCTGCTCTACCTCGTCCTCCCCGTAATACACGCCGGCCAGCCAGGTGAGCGCGCCGGACTCACCCGACAACCTGGCTTCGAAACTGAACGCCTCCAACTCAACGGCGCGCGCGACCGTGAACGACGGGTTGCTGGAGTAGTCCCCCTCGCCATCGATTTCGTACTCGTTGTCGATGTAACCGCCCACCAGCGTGAGGGTCATGTTGTCAAAATCGTGTACCAGGCGCGCCGTCGCGATAGTTGTCTCGTTGTCACTGCGCGCGCCGATATCGGTACTGACGTCGTTTTCATTGTTCGGGAAGACACCAAACGGCGTTGGCTCATTGGCGCCGATGAGATTGGCGATGTCGTTGATAGAAGTCGGTGTACCGAGTACGCCGCTCACCAGCTCCTCTAGCAGGCCGATCGATTCGCTGTTGTCCCCGGTGGGAACAAAAGTTGGCATTTCCTGCTGCTGCTTCGACCTGGTTGCCGCGATGTCCAGCACAGTGTGTTCGCCGGGCAGCCAGCGCAGCGCCAGGCGCTGGCCATTGTTTTCAGAGGCGTCACCGTCATCCGCAGGTCCGCGCTGGTTGAGGTAGCCATCGCTCTCGTCGTGGTACGCCAGTGCTCGCACGGCGAGCGAATCACCGAGCGGCACATTCACCGCGCCTTCGAAAGCAAGCGTGTCGAAACTGGAGTACTCGGCCTCTACATGGCCGGAGAGCTCTTCGGTGTCGGGTTTAATGCTCGTTACGCTCACTGCGCCGCCCACAGTGTTGCGGCCGAAGAATGTGCCCTGTGGCCCGCGCAGCACCTCGATGCGCTGGGTGTCCTGCAGTTGCGTGTCTACCGTGCGCGCGAGGATGTTGGGCGAAACATTAAATTCGTCTACGTACACACCGACAGAATTGCCGACGCCACCACGAGAGATTGGTCCAACACCGCGAATGGAAAAACGCACGTCCGAGCGGTCGCCAGAGGGGTTGCTGAAGCCCACGTTGGGTGAGCGCAGCGCGTAGTCGCTGAAGCGCTCCAGCCGTGACTCCTGGATGTCGGTCGCGCTGAACACACTGATGGAGGCGGGCACCTCGAAGACCGACTGCTCACGTTTCTGGGCCGTGACGACAACTTCTTCCAGGGCCGCGATCGCCGTTGCGGGTACCCCCATGAGCAGCAGAGCCATGGCGATCCACCTCACCTGGGTAGTCTGCGTCGGTGTCTGAATTTTTTTGTTTACCATAGGTCAGCAGATACGGGTGGCGACCTTCAGAAAGTTGCCATACTGAGTTCCGACCGAACACACAGCCAGGATCTCGAAGTCATGCCCATACTTCTTTAGGAATCGTATAAAAGCCTGGTACTCGTGCAGGTAGTAGCCCTTGTAGTTACAGAGCTCGTCGAACACGATCACGGTGCCCGGCCGAATAAACGGGGCCAGGTTTTCTAGCACCGTATGCGCACTTGGGTAGACGTCTGTATCAATGTGAATGAACGCAGCGCTCTGGATCTCGTTGGCAGCGATAAATGCAGGTAGCGTGTCTGAAATCCAGCCCTTGTGCAGCGTGACATTGTCTTCTACTTCAGGGAGCTCTCCCTTTCTATCAAACGTTGAGGAGTCGAAGTACTTCTGCCACACACCGCCACCTGAGGGGAGACCCTCGAAGCTGTCAAACCCCTGAATCTCCATGCCGAGCGAGCGCGCAAAGAAGTTGATCGACGTGCCTTCAAAGACACCGAACTCAAAGCAGGTGCCCCCTGCCTTTTCCACTTGGCTGGCTGAGAAACCCCAAAAGTCTTCGATGTCCGTTGTCACATAAGCGGCATCGTCGATGACTTGTTCCGCTATGCGGACAGTCGCGCGGTCTTCAAGGGTCTCGAGGAAATGCCGAGGGCGAACAAACTCTGCTATCTGGTTCAGGAATCGACGGAGTTTGCTCACGATAGGCGGTCCTTGTTGGTTTGGCTCATCCTATGGGCTTGGGGTTGGGCAATCAAGCCGGTGGGGCTTTGTCGTTTTTCAGTTCTCGTTAGAGTAAACAGGCCCAACAAAAAAACCCCCGCAAGGCGGGGGCTTTGTGTTTGGTAGGACTACCCAGATTCGAACTGGGGACCTCTACCATGTCAAGGTAGCGCTCTAACCAACTGAGCTATAGTCCTTCAATAGGGCCGCGCATTATAAGCAAAGCCGCCCCACGGGCTCAACACCCCCGGAGCGGCTCTGGTGAAGCCAGTGATGGCGCGGCCTAGAACGTACCACTCACCGTAAACAGTGCGTTGATCGGCGACCCTACAGACGCCTGGTGGGTGCTGTGGGCATTCGGGTAGTAGTTCTCGTCGGTGAGATTCTCGATGTTCATCTGCAGGCGCAGCTTCTCAGAGACATCGTAGTAGACGGCGGCATCCACACGGGTGTAGCTCGGCAGGGTCGCAGTACCACCGTCAGATATCAGTGAGTCGTCCTGGTAGGTCACCCCCAGGCCAAAGCCCAGTTTCTCTGTCACCCAATAGCTGCCCCAGACGAAAGCCTTGTTCTCCGGCAACTCGCGGGGGTCTTCGCCATCGGCTGTCTCGCCATCGAGGTACGTGTAGCCACTCGAGATGAACAGGTCGTCGATCAGCATGCCCTGGAGCTGGACTTCGAAGCCGTCGATCTCAAGCCCACGAACCTCGAATTCCTCACCCGTATCGTTGTCTCGCTCTGAACGAGTCTGCTCGTTCTCGAAATACGCCATGGTAAAGCTCAAGAGCGGAGTAATGTCCCACTTCACGCCGATTTCAGAGTTTTCGAAGACGTCGGGGTCAAGCTGGTCGTTGGTGCCGTTGATGTTGGCGAACTGCTCACCACTACGCGGCAGGAACGACTCGCTATAGCTTGCGTACAGTGAGATGTTCTCGCGGGGCTTTATGATCAGGCCAGCCCGTGGAGATACCTCATCGTCGCCGCGCGAACGCTTTTCGCCGGCGACAACGTTGTTGACGTCAATATCAAAGGTGTCGTATCGGGCGCCCAGCACAACATCAAGCCACGATGTGAGTTCGACCTGGTCCTGAATGTAGAGTGAGTAGGTCTCGATATCTACCCGGGTATCGTCGTTGATATCGACGGTGAAGTCGTTGGTCGTCGTAACGCCATCCGCATTAACGCCAACGCCATTTCTGAGGTTCAGCTTGTTGCCGATGAAAAACACCTCGTTGTCGTCCTGGGTTGTGTCCCAGAAAGCATTGAAGCGGTCCTGGTCTGAAGACGTCTCGATAACCTCACCGCCCACGAGCAGGGTGTGCCCGATATTGCCAGTCATAAACTCGCCGATAAGGTTGGACGAGATCACCAGGTTCTGGCGGTCAGTGGTGTCGACATAGCCGTCCAGGGTTACGAGATCAGGGGTGTTTACCTCGTCGTAGCTCGACGCGTAGAAGTTCTGGTAGAACTTGTCGTAATCGCCGTAGAACGCGTTGAGGTTACCCTTCAGTCCCTCAGCGAATTCGTGCTCTATCGTAGCTCGGAATACATGGGCTTCCAGTTTCGTCTGGTTGATTTCCGGATCGCCGAACACAACGTCATCAAGTCTGTCGACGGGTTCGCCATCTGCACCGGTGGGTATACCGCGATCGATGAAGCGGTCGTGGTCAATGTACTCGTATGAGACGTCAAGCGTTGTTGCGGAGCCCAGCTCGAATCTCGCCGTGGGGTTTACGCCAATTCGGTCACCGTCATAAAAATCACGATGGTTCTCGAGCTGCGCGTAGTAACCGTTAATGCGGAACGCCATTCCTTCGCCCGTTGCGAAGTTGCTGTCGAACTGCACATCGTATTCGCCGTGAGTGTTCACGCCTGCCTGGAAGCCCGTGAACTGCTCATCGAACTGTGCTTTCTTGCTAACGCGATTCAGGATGCCACCCGTGCCGCCACGACCGAACAGCAACGCATTCGGGCCGCGAAGAATTTCTACGCGCTCGATGTTGTAGAGCGGGCGATAGTACTGGACGTCATCACGAACGCCATCGAGGTAGAAGTCGGCGGTCGACCGTATCCCGCGGAATACCACAGCATCGCGGTGGCCCTCTCCCTGCGAGGTCGTCACCCCCGCGCTGTAGTCGATGATATCGCGCACGCTCTTCACACCCTGTTGTGCGATTTGCTCAGCGGAAAAAATCGACAGGCTTTGGGGTACATCGATGATCGGTGTCGGTGTTTTCACCGAGTTGACCTTGTCCATTGAGAGGTGCCTGCCCTCTACCAGGACTTCTTCCATCTTCTTGTTGGCGTGGGCCACTCCCGCACTGACAGACAGCGCCGACGCCAAGGCGGTAGTCACGGCTACCGAACGTTTTACAGCAAACATGCTCATCCCTATTACGGCAATTGTTTTAATGTCAGGTGCTTTATAGCAGTGAAGTAAATGAGAATCAATATTATTTAGATTTAGATATCTAGTTCTGCCCCGCTCGCATCCCGGCAATGGGCTCACCCCGAACACGGATACTTCTGCACTCACGCCGAACCGCCGGTTCTCGGGTATAGTCGCCAGCAGACCGGCCGGGCGCCTAACGGCTGCTCCAGCGGGCCCTTTCACGCTGGGAGACACTGCCACCCATGCTCTGGGAAGCGCTTGAACAGGCCATCACGCAGGCCACCGGGGAGTACTTCAGCTCGACAGACCGGTCTTCGGTAGGCGGCGGCAGCATCAGCGAGGCCTTCGTCCTGTCTGGCGGTGGGCGCCAGTACTTCGTGAAATCAAACCGGGCTGAGCTTGTCGCCATGTTCGAGGCCGAGGCCGACGGCCTGGCTGAGATTCTGGGCACCGGCAGCATCCGGGCACCCGGCCCGGTGTGCCATGGAACGGCCGGGGACAGCAGCTACCTGGTGCTGGAGTACATCCCTTTCGGCAGCGGCCGGGCAGAGACACAGGAGCGGCTGGGTGAGCAACTCGCCCTGATGCACCGCCACACCTCGCCGCACTTTGGCTGGAACCGGGACAACACGATCGGCTCGACGCCCCAGCGCAATACACAGGCGAACGACTGGGTAGCCTTCCTGCGCGACGAACGCCTGGGCTTTCAACTCCAACTTGCCGCCAGGCGCGGCGCACCGGGCCGGCTCCTCGATGCAGGCGCTGAACTACTCAACCTGCTGCCAGCCTTCTTTACCACTCATCACCCTGTGCCCTCGCTGTTGCACGGCGATCTTTGGGGCGGCAATTGGGCCGCAGACGATGCCGGGCGGCCCGTGATCTTTGACCCCGCCGTGTACTACGGTGACCGCGAGGCAGACCTCGCCATGACCGGGTTATTCGGCGGCTTCAATGATCGTTTTTACCATTCCTACAGGCACGCTTGGCCATATGACGCGGGCTTCAGCACGCGTAAGGTGCTGTACAACCTGTACCACGTCCTGAACCACTACAATCTGTTCGGCGGTAGCTATGCCGCGCAGGCCGAGGACATGATCAACAGGCTCATTGCAGAAGTAACCTGACCCCGAATCAAAAGGAGCGAGCTGGTGAGAGTCAGCGGAATGCTGGGCGCCGACCTCGACATGGCGCCCCTTGCGATCGCCGAGCTGGAACGCCGCGGTTACGACGCCGCCTTTTCGGCAGAGATCAACAACGAGCCGTTCTTTCCGCTCGTTCTTGCCGCCGAACACTCCGAACGCATTGCCCTGTCGACCTCCATCAGCGTGGCATTCGCGCGCAACCCCATGACCACGGCGAACCTCGCCTGGGACCTGAACCAGTATTCAAAGGGGCGCTTTACCATTGGGCTGGGCTCGCAGATTCAGCAACATATTGAGCGGCGCTTCTCAATGCCGTGGTCATCGCCCGCCGCGCGCATGCGCGAATTCGTACAGGCGATGCGCGCCATCTGGCATTGCTGGAGCACGGGGGAAAAGCTCGCCTTTGAAGGGGAGTTCTACCGCCACAACCTGATGACCCCCATGTTCATGCCGTCGAAAACAGAGTACGGCGCGCCGGGTGTGCATATCGCGGGCGTAGGCCCGCTGATGACGGAAGTGGCCGCAGAGGTGGCAGACGGCATGATTGCCCACGGATTCACCACCGCCCGCTACCTCGAAGAGGTGACGCTGCCCGCCGTGGAGCGCGGCCTGGCGAAAGCAGGCAAGCAGCGCGCAGAGCTCGACATCAGCTCCCCGATCATGGCGGTCACCGGTGTGAACGAGGAAGCATTCGAGCAGAACAAGCTCGCCATACAGAGCCAGCTCGCCTTCTATGCCTCGACGCCCGCCTACCGTCCGGTGCTGGAGTTGCACGGCTGGGGCGATGTGCAGACGGAGGCAAACAAACTCACCCGCGAGGGCCGCTGGACCGACATGGGCGAGCTGATCACAGACGAGATTCTGAATACCTTCGCCATCGTGAGTGAAGACATCGACGCTGTACCTGTACTGCTCAAGGAACGTTACGGCCACCTCGTCGATACCTGGCAGTGTACGGTGGAAACCGGCGACACCGATCGACAGGCGGCGTTGATCGCGGCAGTGCAAACAGACTAGACACAACCCTGTGGGGTCGAATGTATTCGATCCCACAAAAACTGGGTCACCAGAGATAGAACGCTAGAGGAAAGACACATGAACATCGAGTTAACCGCGGAGCAAAGAGCGCTGGAGCAGGAAGTCAGGGCGTACATGCAGACCGTCATGACACCCGAACTGCTGGAGGAGATGCGCAACGACGAGCTCAAAGAGGGCGGTGGCCCCGAGTTTCGCAAGCAGTATGCGCGCATGGGAGCAGACGGCTGGATCGGGCTGTCGTGGTCGAAGGAACTCGGCGGCAAGGACCTCTCGCACATGGAGCAGTACATCTTTACTAACGAGGTGATTCGCTCCGGGTTCGCCTACCCGTTCCTCACGACCGAGGGCATCGCCCCCGTGGTCGCCGCCAACGCCAATGAGGAACTACGCGAAGAAGTGGTAGGCGGCGTCAAGCAGGGCAAGGTTGTCATCGCGGTGGGCTACTCCGAGCCAAGCGCGGGCACAGACCTCGCGAGCCTCAAGACCCGCGCGGTGAAAGATGGCGACGACTGGATCATCAACGGCCAGAAGATGTGGACGTCACTCGCCAACTACGCCGACTACGTATGGCTCGCCGCGCGCACCGACCCCGACGCATCGAAGAAGCACAAGGGCCTCACCATGTTCCTCGTGCCGACCAGCTACGAGGGCTTCTCGGTCACGCCCGTGCACACGCTCGGCGTGCGCACCAATGCCACCTACTACAACGACATCCGCCTGCCTGACCGCTACCGCGTCGGCGAGGTTAACGGCGGTTGGAAGCTGATTACCGGCCAGCTCAATATCGAGCGCCTCACCTTGTTCACCCACGGGCAGGTAGAGTCGCTGTACGAGGACACCTGCGCTTGGGCCGCGGAAACGGACGCACCCGGTGGCGGCAAGGTCATCGAGCAGCCCTGGGTGCAACACAATCTCGCGAAAGTGAAGAGCGGTATCGAGGTCGTCAAGCTCATTTGCTGGAAGCAGGCCTGGGCAATGGACCAAGGACCGCTCGACATGGCCGATGCCTCCACGGCAAAGGTGTACTCCAGCGAATTCTTCGTAGAGCTCTACCGGCTGCTGCTGGAAGTGATGGGCACCGCCGGCACCATCGGCGCGCATTCGCCGGGCGCGGTCTTGAAGGGCCGTATCGAATTCCGCTGGCGGGTGGGCTCGATCCTCACTTTCGGTGGCGGCACCAACGAAATCCAACGCGACATCATCGCCATGGCGGGGCTGTGGATGCCCCGCACACGCTAGGAGGCTAGAGACATGGACTTCAACACATCAGACGAACTCAAGAGCGTCCAACAGCTGGCCCAACAGATCATCGGCGATTTCACCGAGGTCGATAAGCTGAAGGCGATCGAGACAACCGAGGAACGTTTCGACTGCGACTTATGGATGGCCCTGGCGGAAGCGGGCCTGCTGGGCCTCGATGTCGACGAAACCCACGGCGGCATGGGGCTGGGCTTTTTCAGCCTCACCACGCTATGCGAAGAAGTCGGACGCTGCGTGGCGCCCGTTCCGGTCATACCGTCCCTGGTGAGTGCCGCGGCCACGCTGACTCGCTTTGGCACTGACAACCAAAAAGAAACCTACCTGCCGGGCGTTGTCGCCGGCACCACGATTCTCGGCGCTGCGCTCGAGGAGTACGGCAACGACGACCCGGCGACTCCCGCGGCGACTGCTGCCGCCGTCGAAGGCGGCTACTCCGTGAGCGGTACCAAGATCACGGTGACCAATGCGGCGGCGGCAAACCGCCTGTTGATGACGGCACGCGCGGGAGAAGAGCTGGTGATGCTGCTTGTCGATCCCAAAGCGGCGGGTCTCACACTCAACCCGCAGGTTGTGACTTCCGGTGAAACGCGCAGCGAAGTCGTTATGGAAAGCGTGCAGGTGCCGTCGGAAGACGTTGTCGCAACCGGCAGCGAGGCCGCCCGCGCGGCAGCCTGGGCACTCGCGGCCACGCGCACGGCGCTGGCCGCTTACGCCGTTGGACTGTGCGACAAGATGATGCGCATCACCGGGCAGTACACCTCGGAGCGCGAGCAGTTCGATCGCGCTATCGCCACCTTCCAGGCCGTCAGCCACCGCGTGGCAGACTGCTACATCGATGTTGAGTGCCTGCGGCTGGTTACCCAGCAGGCGGCCTCACTGATCGACCAGGGTCGCGACGCAAGCGAGGCGGTGCTGATGGCCAAGATCTGGTGCGGCGATGTCACTCACCGGGTCAGCCAGTCGGCACAACACTGTCACGGCGGCACGGGCGTTGACAGGGACTACCCCCTGTTCCGCTACTGCCTGGCCGCGCGCCAGGTGGAGCTGTCCACGGGCAGCAGTGCCCGGCTGACCGGCGAACTGGGCCAGGAGATTGCCGCCGAGTATCTCGCCAAAAGCGCCTGAAACCGGCCCTGGGGGCCCCTTCGGGGCCTCAAACACTGCCCCATTTGCACCCCGGGACCCGCTTTGTCAGGCACCTGTCCTGCGCTATAGTTGTGAGCTAACCCAGCACGGGGGATCAATTGTGAGAAATCTACCAGGGATTGTGGTTCTCACCGCCTTGTTACTGCAGGCCTGTGTGGCACCAGGGCCTGCTGAAGAGCCCACCGCTCAGCCGGCGGCTCCGTCATACGTACCGCTTGCGAACGCGACCGCCAAGCAGCGCTTTAGTGAGGCCCTAACCCTGCTCGCCCGGGGCGAGCCCACTGCCGCCCGCGCCGAGCTGACGCTCTACCTTGACCAGCAACCGGGCAGCCGTGTGGCGAGGGACCTCCTGCGCCAGATAGACACCCCGGCATCGCAGTACTTCCCGCCCGATTATGAAGAAGTCACCCTCGGGTCGGGCGACTCACTTTCCAGCCTCTCCAAGCAGTACCTTGGGAGCGTCTATAAGTTCCACGCACTTGCGAAGTACAACGGGATCACCGAGCCCCAGCGTATTCGCCAGGGTCAGAAAATCCGCGTACCCCTGACCGACTCCGCCAAGCGCGCCTTCGCAAGCGGCGACAGCACACCTGCGCCAGCACCGGCAGACGAAGCTGATATGCCGGAACCGGAGATGATGCCTGAGCCGGTTGAACCGATGGTGGCCGAGGAGCTGCCCGAGCCAGAACCCCAGGAACCTGAACCCGTGATCGAGGAAGCGCCGGAGCCAGCCCCCGTGCCCGAACCGGAAGCGCCCCGCTTCTCAGCGGAGGAACGGGCAGAGATCGAGTCGCTGCACAAGGAGGCACTGAACGCGTACCGGCGGCAGAACCTCGACAAGGCCATCGGCCTCTGGGACGAAGTGCTGGCGCTGGACCCGGAGCACGAAAACGCAAGGCTGTACCGCTCCCAGGCGATTTCACTGAAGAAGAAGTTGAGTAACCTCAACTGATGGCAGGCCAACCCCGGACCCCAGGGTCCTTTTTTCGCGAGATGAAGCGCCGGCGGGTGATGCGCACCTGCCTGTACTACATCATCGCCTGCTGGTTCATATTGCAGGTCGGCGACATCGTGTACCCGGCAGTGGGCCTCGACGACGACAAGGCATCGCGGCTATTCCTGTATATCGCCATCCTGGGATTCCCGGTGAACTTCGCGCTGGCCTGGTACTTCCAGATCACGCCGCGCGGCATCGTGCGCACCACCTCTTTCGTCGAGCGGCGTGTGCTCAAGAATATTCCGCCGATCAATGATCGTCGCCATGGCGGCGTCTCGACTTACTTCCAAACAAATGACGCGCAGGACTCGAGCTGGATCATCTCCGCTGAGACCGGGCCACTCTCGGGACTCAGCTTCGCCGTCACCGACCCGATTGTGATCGGTCGCTCACTGGACTGTGATCTGGCTGTGGTAACACCCCATGTCTCGCGGCGACATGCAGAACTGGATGTCGAGAACTACCAGCTATACGTGCGCGACCTGGGTTCTGCCAACGGAACCGTAGTCAACGGGCGCACAATTGAAGGCCGCCAGGCACTGCGTCATGAAGACGAACTGCGTCTGCACGATATTATCTTCAGGGTCACGGAAAGTTTTTCAGGCCCGCGCCAGGAGCGCGACTCGATGAACCAAACGACCTTCATCGATACGACACTGTCTGGCGGTAATGCGCCGGAGAAGCCGGAAGACTAGCGCCGCTCGATGCGCTCCAGGTTGCGCTGCAGCGTCTGGGCCTGGTCGAGCTTGCGCCTGGCATTGTTGTTGTAGGGGTTGTACTCCACCGCCTTTTCAAGCGCCGCTATGGCGCCTGGCAGATCAGAGTTGATGAGCTGGGTACCCTTGCGGTACCAGTTTGCACTGAGCTTGCCGCGCAGTTCCGCGCTGCGAGTGAGTAGCGGGTCGTCGGACAGGGGCTGCAATACCATAGCGGAGTCCATGTGCATGAGCGCCGTGTCAAAGTCGCCAACGCGCTCCGCCTCAGACGCTAGCGCCGTATGCGCACCCCGCAACAGTCTCGCGCTGTCAGGGTCCGCGCTGTCAGCCTGGTCTGCGAGCGCCAACATTGCCCCGTAGTCGCGGCGCTTGTCGAGCGCCAGCAACTGTTCGTAAGTGGAGTCCTGCTTTGGTGGCGCCTGCCGCAGCGCTTCGGCGTACTCCGCGTCACTTCTTTCCTGCGCCTGGCGTTGGGCAAACGTCGAGTGACTACTGCGAAGGCGTTTGAGCGCGCCTGCATTACCGGGCTCGAGGGCCAGCAGCTTCAGCATATAGGTGTCGCCGTCGCTGGTGCGGCCCGCGCTGTAAGCCTGACTCGCGCGACTCTCAAGGCTTTTCACCCGTGCGGCGATCGTGCGCTCAATCTCCGCGATGGCTGCCGCGGTTTCCGCATCCGGCGCGCCAAGCGGTAGCAATGTGCGCCACAACGCCAGTGCTTCCGCCAGGCGATCATCCGCCGCCAGCGCCTGCGCGCGATTTTTCTGTGCCGCGACAAAGTCGTCACGCGCATCCGCGGACACCGGAAACGGCAGCGCGGCCAGCAGCGAAAGAAACAGCGCCGGAACGACGGAACGCAGCGTCACTTCAGGCTTCTCCGCTTGAACACCTTCAACATCTTTTCGAAGTCTTCGAGCGTGTGATCGTCATAGATCATTGTGCGGTGCAGCAGGTAGGGGTCTGCAAACGTTGCGTTCCCGCCGCGGGTCACGGTGGCGGCTAGAGCAATTCCTTCCTCACTGGCAACGCGCGAGGCCTCGGTGCTCGACCTACCATAGGGGTAAGACAGGAAGCGGGGCGTGCTGCTCATGTGACGCTCGAACAGGCGATTGGAACCGCGAATCTCTTCGCGCAAACGCGCGACGTAGGCCGACTGATTCGCATCGGTCGGCTGCCTGGTCAGCGACGAATGACTCTTGGCGTGGGACTCGATCTCGATCAGCCCGGACTCCGCCATTTCACGCATCTCACTCCAGGTCATCGCCGCGGGCGCGCCGATAAAATCGGTGTAGTTAAACAGTGTCGCTTTGACTCCGTGCTTCCTGAGAATAGGCCACGCAATGTCGTACACGGACCGGTATCCATCGTCGATGGTCAGCACCACGGCGCGTTCGGGGATCGGCTGCCCCTTGAGCATAATCTCCTCAACTTCCGCGAAAGAGAGAATGCGGTAGCGATTGCGCTTGAGGTACTGAAGCTGGGCTTCGAAGTCTGCCGCGCTCAGCTCGAGCTGGTGCGTGGCTTCGCCTGCGCTGAACTGGTGGTAGCAGAGAATAGGGAGCGTGCGATAACCATCGGTATAGACCGAGCTGGAATTTACGGGTTTAAGGGGTACGGCGACAATCTGCCCGGCGCGGGCGCCGTGGTCAGCGTTCACCTCACGGATTTGCCAGTCTTCATTTCGGTGACGGAGGAAGACATGTGCCAGGTCAGTGAAGTCCTGGTTGCGCTTCAAGCGCACCAGCGCGAAGCGCTCATCCTGGCTTAAGATATCCATGTCAGCCATGGTGGGGTCGCGGGTGGGTGCGGGGGCACAGGCGACAATCGCCAGTGAGAATACGACGAACAAGCCGCGCAGGGTGCTACGCATTGTCGGGCTTACCCTCCGGCTCAACGATCGTCTGTTCATCGACCGCCGCAATCGTAATGCCACTGACGTCGATTTCACGCAGCTGCGTTTCGGTCAGTGGATCCGGGTCGGGATCATCGCTGACCGTGCCCGCATGCACGCGCTCTTCGAGCAAATCGGCCATTGTGTTGAACGCGTGAAACAGGTCGCCAAACTCGTCGCTGCGCTGCTTAGAGATGCGTGCCTCCAGCTGACCGCGCCCAAACAGTTGTACCGCGCTCTTAATGAGCTTCAGATTCTTGGCGATAATCTGGTTGAACACGTAGAGCACGGCTGCAACCGCAATCACCACGAGCAAGACCAGCGCGCCAAGTGCCTGCTGTGTAGTCGCGAAGGCTGACTCCAACTGTGTGGTGTCGAGCCCGACATTCACGCCGCCAACGACCGTCTCGTTGAAAAGAATCGGCAGGCTGAAGTCGAACACCTCGCCGACATCGGTGACCACCACGTCGTCCTGTGCATAGATGATCTCGCCATCGTCATAGGACGGCCGCGGTTGATCGACCAGCGCCGCATTACTCGAAACGCGCACGACCTGGGCGTGATCCGAAACCACAAGGTACTGGAAACTCTCGCGCCCAACGGCGTCCTGCACGAACGAGTCCAGCGTGACCCAGTCTTCACTCAACACCGGTATCGCGGCCTGCACCGCGACAAATTTACTCAGCGATACGCCGCTATCGATTGCCTGCTGTTTCAGCGCGGAGCTCTGCGCCAGGAAAACAAGCTGTGCACTGATGGCGAGCGCAACGAGCACAATCGACGACATGATGGCCGTCCACTTGACCTGTAAGGGCAGGTAAGCGGCCTTTTCTTCATCGGATTCACGCAGGGCTTCAAGTTCGCGCTGCAGGGCATCCGCCAGCTCCTTGCCGGTCTGGAAGCGCCGCGACGGCTTCTTCTGCATCAGCTTGTTGACGATCTTCTGCAGCCCAACCGGCGCGTCGGCGTTGACCTGCCGGATAGGCAGCGGGTTCTTCTTGACGATCTGCATGATGAGGGTGGGCATGGTATCGGCGTCAAAGGCTTTTTTGCCGGTGATCATCTCGTAGAGAATCACGCCGACAGAAAACAGGTCCGAGCGACCATTCACACGTTCGCCCGACGCCTGCTCCGGCGACATGTACCGCGGTGTGCCCAACATGATGCCGACCTGCGTCGTCTCTTTGTCAGTCTGGTGTTCGAATCGCGCAATGCCGAAGTCGGCTACCTTGGCGGACTTCCCATCGGGCGAGAGCACGATGTTGTCGGGTTTCATATCGCGGTGCACGATGCCGCGTTCGTGGGCGTAGTCGAGCGCATTGCCGAGCTGTATACCCACTTCCATGATGGCCTCAAGCGAGAACTTTTTATTCTCATGCAGGAGTTCGCCGAGGGTCTGGCCCTCGAGCAGCTCCATCATCATGTAGGGTTGCTCTTCAATCTGGCCAACATCGTAGACCGTGACGATGTTAGGGTGCGCGAGCGCCCCGGCGGCTTTACCTTCTTTAATGAAGCGCCCTTTGCGCTCTTTGTCTTCGCAGTGCTCTTCCTTGAGGAGCTTCATCGCAACAGAGCGATTGATTTCGGGGTCAAACGCGCGATAGACGAGCGCCATGCCGCCCTCGCCGATCAGCTCCTGGACCTCGTAGCGGCCGATTGTCCTACCGACTATGTCCATCGGTACTTCCTCCCTGAATCACTGCAACAGCCACAGCGCCAGAAGGCACAGGACCGTCAGCAGAGCGAGAACTTTAAATGGAAACTTCTCCCGGCGCGAGCGGCTCGCATCTGA
Source organism: Halioglobus sp. (assembly GCA_965227435.1). GTDB lineage: Bacteria > Pseudomonadota > Gammaproteobacteria > Pseudomonadales > Halieaceae > Marimicrobium. The sequence goes on from CBDDGB010000001.1 coordinate 341,015, forward strand.
GCTGCGGCGGCGGTTGTGCGTTGTCTCCAGGTCCTGCTCGGAGAGTTCGAAGTCGCCCACCACCACAACGCTCACGTTATCGTTGCCGCCCATGTCGAGGGCAGCACGAATCAATGCGTCGACCTGGCTCTTGGGGGACTTGTTGGTGGCAAGCAGCCCGGCGATGACTGTGTCCGACAGCTCATCCGTCAGGCCATCGGAACACAGTAAGAACTGCTCGCCCGGTTTGAGCGTTCCGGTCACCCTGCCGGGCGTAATCTGCAGGTTTTTGTCGACGCCCAGGCACTGGGTGAGTACATGACGGTCACGATGGTTGTGGGCCTGCTCGGGGGTAATGGCACCGTGTGCAAGTAGTTCGTTTACGCGCGTGTGGTCAGTGGTGAGCTGCTGCAGCTGGCCGCCAAAGAGGTAGGCTCGACTGTCGCCGACCCAGGCGACCTCGTACTCGCTGCCATTGACCTTTACCGCCACGACCGTAGAGCCCATGCCAAGGGCGGAAGCTACCTCGCGCTGTTCGATCTCACGAACCAGCACGTCATGGGAGAGCTTGATGGCGTCGACCAGCGAATCGCCGGCCGTCACTCGCTCAATGATGGTTGAACGCACGAGATCGCTGGCAACTTCGCCAGCGGCATGACCCCCTACCCCGTCAGCGACCAACCACAAGCCAAGACGCGGCTCTGTCGCAAAACAGTCCTCGTTGTGATCGCGCCGGGAGCCGGCGTCAGTGTCGCCCGCGTACTGTAAGGAGATATCGCCCACCTGGGTGCAGTCCATCGAACAGAACCGCACCAGTGTAGCCCAGATCAAAGCTTCTGGGGATTTCCCCGCGCGGCACTAATGCCGCAGATGGAACGCTAGACGTAGCCGTTGGCGCGGAACCACTCGACCGAGTCGCGCACAGCGGTCTCGATCGGCGTCTGCGGAAGGCCGAGTTCGTCGATCGCCTTCGAGGGATCCACATAACCGTGCTGCAGGATGTACATGGTGTTCTTGTAGGTTGTCATCGGCGGGCGGCCGGTGATTTTGGAAATGAATTCCGCAACGCGCGCGACGCGGAGCATGGTCTTGCCCGAGACCTCGTTCTTCGCCACATTGTCGACACCTGCAATCTGGCCGACCAGGTTGAGAAACTCCTTGTTGGTCATGTTACCGTCGCGATTGGCGAGAATGTAGGACTCACCCACGCGGCCCTTCTCCATCGCCAGCACATGGCCCGCGGCGACATCGCGAACATCCACGGCGCACACACCGCCGTCCCAGTAGTTTTTCATGCCACCCTGCAGGGTTCGCAGGATCATTGTGCCGGTTGGAGTGGGCGCGCGGTCGCCAGGCCCGAAGGGCAGGCCGGGCATGACCATGCTGACGGGCAGGCCGTCCTGCACCATGGCCTTCACCTGCAGGTGGCTGATGAACTTGGACAGGATATAGGGACTCGCCCAGGGCCAGGAGTTGAACGCCGTCTTCTCGGTTGAGCGCTGGCCGTTGCCCTCGATGCCGATGGCCGCCACGCTGGAGGTGAAGACCACTTTCTCGACCCCGGCCGCCAGGGCCGCCTCCATCATGGTGCGGGCACCATCGACGTTGATCTTGTAGTGAAGGTCGGGGTCTTTCGTCCAGATCGCGAACATCGCAGCGAGGTGATACAGCTGCTCGACGCCCTGTACGGCGCGCTTCAGTGAGTCGCCATCCAGCAGGTTGCCCTCGACAAACTCAACGTCCATGCCGTCGAGCGGTGAGCGGTCTTCACCCGGCATCACCATCACGCGCACCTCGTCGCCTTTCTCCAGGCATAGCCGGGTGACGTGATTGCCAATAAACCCGGTCGCGCCGGTGATCAGTACCTTGCTCATGAAATTACTCCTGCCTCCTCGCGGGGCCCATAGTAAAGCACTCGCCACCGCACGCGAGCATGCTCTCTGGGGTCATTCTTAGGGGACTTACGGCTCAAAAGGACCGCGGGTCATTTACCGCCCTTGTTGAGACCCAGCCACTTGCGCAACTTGCGCGCGCCATCGGGACTCTCTTCAAGAAAGCGGGCGCGCAGGGTTTCCAGCGCGTTGAGGTAGTCATCGACGTTAGCGCTGTCGAGCCGTGTCGGGCGCAGCGGTGAGTCACACGGCCCGAGCATGCAGGCAACCATGTCCTCGCCCGCCCCACGCCGGTAGTGAATACCGTCTCGGAACAGCGGTTCGCCCTCTGGCTGTAGCGCGGGCAACACAAGCTGGGGGTTGTCCTCGATACCGAAGACCGTGACCTTGCCATCGCTCGCATCAGCCATTGCCACAATGTCCCGATGCCATTGCTGATAGCGCGACCAGTGACCGGCCAGGTAAAGCGTCTGCAGGTGCACCGCCTGGCGCGGTGAGACGAAGAGCATCACCTCGATGTCGTTCTCTGCAGCAAAGGCAAGCAGCGATGCCAGGCCCTCAAGGCTGTACTTGTCAGGATTCCCATGCAGATCGCCGTAGACCTGCCGCGCCATAAACGCCACTCGCTGCGCCTCGGTGCGCATTGTGCTTGTCAGCTCCCAGGTACCGTCGTCACTGTACGTTCGCTGGCTGCGCTTGTTCGCCTCATCCGCTGTCAGCATGTACCAGATGTCTACTACCACATCGACCGAAAACAGGCTGCGCCAGGTATCGAGAACACCCTGGTAGGCATGGCCAAGCCGATCGCTGATGCCTGCGTCCTGCCTGCGCCAACGGGCGTCAACGAATACGTTCGGATCGAGCACCGGCGCGTTGGCAAACATCAGGTAATCGACGCCGAACAGCACGGTGCGCAGGCCACCCTGCGCATGCGCGTGCTCGATGACGCGTTGTACTTCTTCAAGGCTCGCACCCGGCAGCGCAGCGTTATAGGCAACACCTCCGCCGGCCTCAAGCTCAGAAGGTGCAAGGCGCGCGGAGCGCGAGCTACCAACGATCAGGTGATCTGGCTTCACCCTGCCTATTGCATACGGTTTATGCAGGCGCAGGTAATAGAACAGGTCAGCGGGTTTGTCGGGGCCGTAGCGCGACACATCGGGGAAAAGGCGGTACGGGTCAACCAGCAGCGCAATGGCAACAATGCACGTAGCACAGAGCAGAATCGTTCCCGTGAGCGTTAGTGCGTATCTGCCGTACACCTGTCCGTCCAACTGCTGGTTCTAGTTATTGGTTCGGGTTATTAGATTTAGTTGCTGGGTTTGTGATGGATGCACTCGCATCGAGCCCCACTCTACCGATTTATCGGCAAAATGCCATATACTGGCCGCCGTGCAATAAACGGATGATGAGCACCCCCCGCGCATAAGCTATCCGGATGCTATTCAATTCCATCGAATTCCTTTTCCTGTTTCTGCCACTGGTGCTCGCAGGCTTCCTTGCGCTGCAACACCTTGGCAGCCAACGCCTGCTCCTCGTCTGGCTGATTGGCGCATCACTGGTATTTTATGGCTGGTGGAACCCCGTCTACCTGCTTCTGCTGATCGGGTCGGCGCTCACCAACTACACCATCGGCTACCTGATCTCCAGCAGCGAAGACAAGACCAGGAACTCACTGTTGGCCTTCGGGGTTCTGTTCAACCTGTCACTGCTCGGTTACTTCAAGTACGCCAACTTCTTTGTCGACACAATGCGGGTTGCGCTGGACTGGAGCTTTCACTTCGAGTACGTGATCCTGCCGCTGGCGATTTCCTTTTATACCTTTCAGCAGATCACCTACCTGGTCGACACCAAGCGTGGCAAAACCGGCCCACACAGTTTTCTGGAGTACGCGCTCTTCGTCAGCTTCTTCCCGCAGCTGATCGCGGGTCCGATCGTTCATCACAGTGAGATGCTGGCGCAGTTCGGCGGCCTGACTGAACGCGCAAACCGCGTGAGAAACCTGACCATCGGCTTTTCCATCCTCTTCATCGGCCTGTTCAAGAAAGTTGTGATTGCCGACGGCTTCGCGCAATTCGCAACGCCCGTATTCGACATCGCCGCCGCGGGCGGCACGCTTTACACAATGGACGCCGTGGCGGGCATGTTCAGCTACGCGTTTCAACTGTACTTCGACTTCTCCGGGTACAGCGACATGGCCATCGGCCTCGCATGCCTGTTCGGTATCAAGTTACCCGTAAACTTCTTCTCGCCCTATCGCGCGCAGAACATCAGCGACTTCTGGCGTATGTGGCACGCCACGCTATCCCGCTTTTTGCGGGACTACGTCTACGCTGGGCTCGGCGGCTTTATGTGCAGCCCGTGGCGGCAGCGTTTCAACCTGTTCACCACGATGTTCATCGGCGGCGTGTGGCACGGCGCCGGCTGGACATTCATTGTGTACGGCATCTTCCACGGCGCCTATGTCGTCATCCACCAACTCTGGCGCATCAAGGTGTCGGGGCCGCTGCGCCTGGTGCCGCGCAAGGACTACCGCTTCATCGCCCAGGTCGTGACCTTCCTGGCGGTTTGCCTGAGCCTCGTGGTGTTTCGCGCGGACACGCTCTCTGCGGCAGGGCACATTTATATGGCGATGGCTGACTGGAGCGGCGCCAACTTCGTACCCGCCTATGGTGAACGACTCGCGCAGTCCAACCTGGTGACGATTGCAGCGACCCTGTTGGGCGCAGACTACAGTCTGACGCTCGTCTACCTGTGCCTCGCGCTTGCGCTCGCCGCATGTTGGCTGCTGCCCAGCACCTATCAGCTGTTTCGCGAATGTGACGTTTGCATCGACAAACCGCTAGCCGGCAGGGCCGCGGTGATGGACTTTCAGTGGAGCGCCAGCCAGAGGTGGGCAGTGTTCATCGGATTGCTGGCTGTGTGTTCGTTCCTGAACCTGACGCAGGTGAGCGAGTTCCTGTATTTCCAGTTCTAGGCGGTCGTCGCAGAGATTATGCCGTAGCCCAGGATGTCTTCCTGCCAGAACTTCTCAAGCACATCGCAGGACAACAGGAACTGTTGCCAGCTGCGCTCTCCGATTTGCTCGATGACAGCCGCCTTGTTCTGCAGCGCATTAGTACGCCAGTGCTCGAATGTCTTGAAAGTTTCCGCGGTGATGTCGGTCTCATGTGTCACTTTGAGTCCGTTAGGTTCGAATTCTGCGCGGTAAAACGCCAGCGGCTCCATGATCGCCCGGCCATACACGTCACGCAGAAGGAGAAAGTCGTCCCTGTATTGAATGACCTCTTCCAGCGCCAGCTTGCGCTTGAGAATAATGTCGCACAGGACAACGCGTCCACCTTTGCGCAGGACCCTCGCCGCCTCGGAAACCAGCGCAGGCTTGTCAGGCATCAGGTGGGATGACTCCATCACCCAGACAACATCGAAGCTTGCATCGTCAAACGCGAGTTTGGTGCCATCGCCGCCAATGAAGCTGGCCCGATCGGCGAGCCCTTCGCGCTCGGCGAGTTCGCCAGCTCGCAGCACGCAGGTTTCGCTGGGGGAAATGCCAATGACGCGGGCAGAGAATTCACCCGCCAGCCTGCACGCCGCCTTCCCTGTACCACAACCGATATCCAGTACCTGCTCATCCGCCTGCGCAGCGGCGAGTGCGAGCATGTTGTCAGTAAGCTGGTCCGTGGCCTCGACCAGCGCTTCGCTACCGGTTTTGAAGTAGCCGTAGTGAAGATCTTCGCCCAGCAGGTCGCCCCAGGCATCGACCACCGTGTCGTAATGCTGTGCGGGTTCGCTCTCCGGCGCGAGGGGTTGCGTGGGTAGATCAGCCATCAGACCGTTATCCCTCCGTCAACGACGAGCACCTGCCCGGTCATAAAGCCCGCATCATCGCTAGCGAGAAACCGCACCACGCCCGCAACGTCTTCGGTGCCGCCCATGCGACCCAGGGGCGTGCGTCCCACAATCTGCTTGCGCTGCCGCTCGTTCAGCTCCTCGGTCATCTCGGTCGTCAGGTAGCCCGGGGCAATCGAATTCACCGTGATATTGCGCGCGCCGAGCTCCCTTGCGAGAGAGCGTGTGAAGCCATCGAGTCCCGCCTTGGTCGCGCTGTAAACAGAGAGGCCGCGGTAGCCGGACAGGCCTACGATTGACGAGACATTAATGATGCGCCCCCATCCGAGCGACAACATGGGCCGCGAGACGATGCGGGTAAGATAGAAGGTGCCCTTAAGATTAGTGTCGACCACGCGATCAATCGCCTCATCGTCAGACAGCGCCAGCATCGCGGTGTGTGCCACGCCCGCGTTGTTGACGAGAATGCTGATGTCGCCGAGCGCTGCCTGCACATTGCTGACAAACGTCTTTAAGCCGGGTACGTCGCCAAGATCGAGCGCTTCGAAATAGAACTGGTCGCCGTACTGCGCCTCCCATTCAGACACCCGCTCATTGCGACTGCGACTGAAGGTGGCCACCTTGTAACCGTGCTGCAGGAAGTCCTCTACCAGACCCGCGCCCAACCCCTTGCTGCCGCCACTGACCAACACCACTTTCATTGTTCTTATGTGTTCCTTTTGATCTTTAAGTTGTTGGTTTCGAGCGCGTCCACAACATTGATGACACGCGGCCTCGCGTGACGCCCCAGCGTTGTGCAGGCTTCGCGAATGAGTTTCTCTGCCTCGTCGCCGGAGACACCCTCTACCGGCACGACGTCTACCGCAACAATTTGCCCGACGACAGGATTCTCCTGCCCATAGGCCCTGGCCAGTTCGATCTCACTCAGCGCAGAGATCCTGTTTTCCACTTCCAGCGGATGGACTTTTACGCCACCGACGTTGATGGTCTCGGAGCGCCTGCCGAGAAACATTATCCGACCGTCTTCGATCGTCACCAGGTCGCCCGTTGCAAGCCAGCCCTGCTCGTCCCGGTCGAGGACTTCGTCGCTACCCGCGTAGGCGCGCATACCGTGTTGGCTGCGCACGTAAAGTTCATCATCAACAACTCGAAACTGCACTGGCGCCTCTTCGCCCCTGTCCAGAATGCTGACCGGCAGCCCCGGCAGCATGTCGCTCACCGACACGCAGGAGCCGGCCTCGGTCGACGCGTACACGTGCACGATACGCGCGCCAGGGAATGTCTCTTGCAGCTGGTTGAGTAGCTCCGCCGACACCGGTTCGCTGCCCAGCGTGATCTGTGTGAGCGCGAGGTCGGCGTCAGATCGGGCAAGCGTTGCCAGCGCGTAACGCCAGAAAGTCGGCGTCGAGCTGACATGCGTTACCTCGTAGTCCTTGATCGCCTGCAGGGCATGCGCCACTTTTGTCGATTCGGGCAACACCAGGGAACTACCGTGCGTCAGCACATGCACGAGCATCTGCAGGCCGGCAAAATGATTTAGGCGGTACGCCAGTAGCCAGCGCGCGGGCTGAGCCTGCGATGAGGTGTTTACCTGTGCAAAGAGATCGGCCCAACTGTAGCGGGCACACTTGGGTTCACCCGTGGTGCCCGATGTCAGTATTCGGATTTCGCCATCGGCGTCCGCCGGCGTGGAGGAGTCCGAGTGAACTGGCAGGTTACCAAGATCGCGGAACGTCGACTTTGCGCAGGGCAGCTCAACCTCGTGTTCTGCATCACTGACCAGCAGGTCAACACTGTAGCGGCCGATGACTTTATCGAGCTGTGCGTCGCTGAAGTCGCGGTTGAGGACGAGCAGTGACTTGCCGCTCATTCCCATGGCCAGCATCAGCGTGACCAGGGACTGGGAATCGGGCATGTGACAAGCAATGCACTCGCCCTCGAGCCCGGCAAGGCGTGTCGCGAGATCGCGACTTTGGGTGAAAAACTCTGAGTAGCTCAGCGAGCCGCCGGCATCTATGAGAAACGGTGCCTCTCGATAGCGTTCGGCGGCAACTCGCAGGAGCTGTTCAAGCACTACTAGCCCGCACCGTAGAAATTGACTATGTCGTCGACGGTCTGGGGCATTGCGCCGCTGGTGTAAGGGTCGCTGCCGTATGTCTTCTCAAGCATGGCCGAAAGCTCAGCAACGCAGAGGGAGTCCATTCCGATACCGTCGTCATAGAGCTCTGAAGAGCGCTCCACATTGGTGGCAGGCAGCGCCTGGTTTTCCAGGATCGTCGTGATGATTTGGATGATCTCGGCTTCTTTGCTCAAAATAACGCGTCCTCGTAGCTCTTGGGCATGACCTCAGTCATGGTGCGGTCGTCAGGAAAATCGCCGGCCAGTATATACCCCGCCGTCATCCGCGCGCATTACAACCCGGGATTTCCTATTGTTATCAGGCGGATAGTATACGCTCTGGGCTGCTGCCTTTGAGATTTTGTAACAAAACTGTGATCTCTTTCCCTGCGGAGAAGGCTGCCCCGCCACGCTTTACAAACGGCCGCGCTGGGGAGACATTAGGCACCCCAACGCACGAGGTATTCACGATGGCCCTGACCAGACTTGCAGTTATCACCCTTGTTCTCACTCTCTTCGGCTGCGCAGGCGGCGCGGGCGTCAACACGGAACTGGAGGCCGCCGTTGCCGGGCGCAGCGCAGAAGACCGCGCGCGGGACGACGCACGACACCCGGCAGAGACCCTCGCCTTTTTCCAGGTGGAACCCGGCATGACGGTGGCTGAAACGCTGCCCGGCGGCGGTTGGTACACCCGTGTGCTGGCGCCCTACCTGGGCGGCGACGGCACCCTGTACGGCGTGAACTACTCTGCCGACATGCTCCCAATGTTCAGCTGGATGTCACCCGAGCGGATCGAAAAGGCCAAGGCAGACATGGCGGTGTTCGACCAGAAAGTCGCCGGCTTCACCGACAACGGCATCAGCGCAAGCGCGTTCGCCTTTGACGGGGTACCGGAGGAGGTCAAGGGCACCGTGGACCGCATCCTGTTTATACGCTCACTGCACCACCTGAACCGGTTCGAAAGCGAAGCGGGCACCCTGACCAGGGCACTCGCCGATACGCACGCGATGCTGAGCGACGATGGCCTCGTGGGTGTTGTGCAACATCGCGCGCCGGAAGACGCTCCCGCCCAAACGGTACTCGGGCATCGCGGCTACCTGAAACAGTCTGACGTGGTGGCGGCTTTTGAAGCCGCTGGCTTTGAGCTGGTTGGCGAGAGTGAGATCAACGCGAACGCGGCAGACCAGCCTGGACCGGAAGACGTTGTGTGGCGCCTGCCCCCATCACTGCGCGGCGCAGACGAAGACCCGGAACTGAAAGCGAAGATGGAAGCGATCGGTGAGTCCGACCGCATGACGCTGCTGTTTGCGAAAGCGGGTTAAGGCGCTTCTCAGACGAGGAAATCGGCGGTCATCTGCTCGGCCTCCGCCCACAGGCGTGAGGCCATAGCAGCGTCGTAGATGTGGTGTTCGCCACTGACGACCACCGGATTGCAGTCTTCAAAATACGCGCCATTAACGCCGTCCAGCACGGGGTTTGTGGCGACATAGACCTGTGTCGCCGCGCCCTGTTCAGGCGTCTTGGCGATCACGCCCCCCAAGAGATTAAACGCCGTGCGCAACCAGGACGGTGCCGTGCGCGCAATGTTGGTCTTCACAAGTCCGGGATGCAGCACGTTGGACGTCACGTTCGTGCCCTTCAGCCGCTTCGAGAGTTCCAGTGAGAACAACCCATTGGCAAGCTTGGACCGACCGTAGGCGTCCATCGCGTTAAACACACCCTCGCCGCGCAGGTTCTCAAAATCGATGCCCTGCTCGGGCACGCGCATATAGGCAGACCGACTTCCCACGTGCACGATGCGCCCCTTGTCCGCGGCAAGCATATCCGGCAGGAGCCGATTGACCAGCACGAAGTGGCCGAGGAAATTCACGACGAACATCTTCTCGACACCGTCCACCAGTTCGAGACTGCCGAAGGTGTTGATGCCCGCGTTGAGTATGAGCATGTCCAGATCGACGCCGAGCGCTTTGACCTCGGCAGCGCAGTCGACCACGGACTGGAAATTTGAGAGTTCTAGCTCGAGCGGTGTCGCCTTACCCTCGACGGTGGCACAGGCGGCCTGGGCTTTCTCCAGTGTGCGCCCCGTGCCGAGCACGTGGGCGCCGCGGAGTGCGAGCACGCGCATCGTTTCGTAACCGAGGCCAGAATTACAGCCGGTCACCAGCGCCGTCTGGCCGCTGAGATCCACACCGAACGTCACCTCTTCCGCCGTGGACTGGGCACCAAAAGGCCCGGAAGGGAAGCGCTTGTCGATCGTAATCTCGGGGCCATCATCGCCGCATGCACTCAAAGCGGGCACAGCCGCACCAGCGACCCCGAGCTTCAACACCTGGCGGCGGGATACGGACATAAGCGGGTTCCTGGTGAGAGCGGGTATGGGCGCTAGTGTAGACCCGGCGGGGCCCGGCTGAAAATGGGTGCCAATGATATTAGTTTTGGTTATTTCATATTATAAAAAAATATCATGGAGTTATTTCTTGTGTCTCAGCGGTCGCTGGCCAATACTAAATCCGTGGCAGTTAATTGGGTGACCACCAATTGAGGGCAACTGCCACACCTTTGGGAAAAGCCAGCAAACGTTTGTCAGAGATGTTTGCAGCCAGGGGACGAAATCCGAATTGCGGGTCGGATATCAAAATCTGGGGTTGTATCAAAGGCTTTACCCATCCAAGCGCCGTCGCTTCCTGCCTTGCGACGGCGCTTTTTTTTGTGCTGAGAAAAGTGCTGTGGGTTGGGCTTTTGTCTGGTCCTGGGCTCGGGCGTGGGTGCGGGTCTGTGGCGTGGGGACGCCCGGGCTCGGCGTTCGTCGGGCCTGCGGCTTCCCTCGCTACGCGTGATTTTTGGGGGCCCGCCTCGAGTCGCATCCATGCGACCGAGGCTTTCCGGCGGGAGGCCGCCCCGACCCTCCATGGCCCTCCAACCCCCAAAAATCCCCCTTCGCTCGGCCGACTCAAAGCGTCGCCCAGGCGTCCCCACGCCACAGACCCTTCTCGACATCGAACAGTAGTGCTTCAAAACGATTCCGATGTAAGGCTCCCGATGCTTCGCGCAGATCCATTCTTGCTCTAAAGCGCGATAGAAGGCCCCGAGCCGCGATAGATCTTCGCGCAGCCGCCAGGGACGCGCCGAAGGAATGGCGCGAGACCCGAAGGGGCTCGCAAGGGCCTGCCCCGCTTTATCGGGTACTGACTGAGGGCACCGCGGAGCGGCGCGGACAGCGGAGCGAAGAACTATCGCGGGTCGGGGCCGGAGGGGCGAAAGAACTCAACAGTGGCTCTAGAGATCAAAAGCCACTGGCGCCGGGTGCGACGGCGATGAATACGGTATCCTTTTATGGGGCTGGGGGAGGACAACAAGAATGAGCGAGCCACACGTGGCGGTGCTGGGCGGCGGGTCGTGGGGGACGACCGTGGCGGCACTCGTCACGCGCAACACCGGCGTAACGCTTTGGGCTCGCAACCCCGACACCGTGCGGGAAATCAACGAGAAGCATACCAACGAAACCTACCTGCCTGGAGCCAACCTCCCAGAAAAACTCGTCGCCAGCAGCGACCTTGCCGCAGTCGTGGCAAAGGCCGAAGTGCTGGTGATGGCGATTCCCTCGCAGCACTTTCGCAGCGTACTCACTGAGGTAGCAGAGCACCTGCGCCCCGGCGTTCCCGTTATCAGCCTGACCAAGGGCCTGGAGATGCCGACCAACCTGCGCATGACGGAAGTTATCAACGAGGTGCTGCCGGAGCATCCCGCCGGGATACTCACAGGGCCGAATCTCGCGCGGGAGATCATGGCAGGCAAGGCCGCCGCGAGCGTGATCGCCATGGAGGATGAGGGCATGCTTCTCCTGCTACAGCCGCTCTTCCACACCAGCCTGTTTCGCGTGTACACCAATACCGATGTCATCGGCTGCGAGTTGGGCGGCGTACTGAAGAACATCATCGCGATCGCGGTGGGCATGGGAGACGGCATGGGTGCGGGCGACAACACGCGGGCCGCGCTGATCACCCGCGGGCTCGCTGAGATGACCCGGCTCGGTGTAGCGATGGGCGGGCAGGCGGAGACGTTCGCGGGCCTCGCCGGTATGGGCGACATGATCGCCACGTGTACAAGTCCACAGAGCCGCAACCATCACGTGGGTATGGAGCTGGGCAAAGGGCGCGAGATGCAGGACATCATCGACGACATGTTCATGGTGGCCGAAGGCGTAAAGAGCGCACCCGCGGTACTCGCGCTGGCCGAACAGCACGGGATCGAGGCACCCATGGTGCACGATGTCACCAGCGTGCTCGCGGGGGAAGCAACGGCCAGCCGGGTTTTCCGGAGCCTGCTGCGTCTCGAAGCCGGCGCGGAATCTGAACCCGGCTAGCAGATGCGGAAGGAACAATAACAAGCGAGAACAATCGAACATGCCTGTGACCAGATTAACTCCACTCATCGCCGCGCTGCTGCTGGCACCAGCGCTCGCCATGGCAACGCCCTTTACCGGGCTCACCGGTAAACCCGACCTGCGCTCCGCCTCGGCGATCGTAGTCGACAGCGAGGGCACGCTGATCTACGGCAAGGATGTGGATACGGTCCGCCCCATCGCCTCCATCACGAAACTCATGACGGCCATGGTGATTCTCGATTCGGGGCTCGACCTTGACGAAAAGCTCACGGTGACCAAGGAAGATCGCGACCTGGTGCGCCTCACGGGCTCGCGCCTCGAGTACGGTGCGACACTCACTCGCCGGGAGCTGTTACTGCTGTCGCTGATGGCGTCTGAGAACCGCGCCGCCGCTGCGCTCGGCCGCACGTTCCCCGGCGGCACAGAGCGCTTTGTCGCCGCCATGAACGCGCGCGCCGCCAGCCTGGGCATGAGCAACACCACTTTCGCCGACCCGGTGGGCCTCGCGGCTGAAAACGTTTCAACAGCGCAGGACCTCGCCCTGATGCTGCTGGCCGCGGAGGACTATCCGCTGGTCGCTGAGGCGAGCACCACGCAGCGCCTTGAGGTGCGCCCCTACCGCGGCCGCGGGCCGCTTATCTATGGCAATACCAATCGCCTCCTCAAGAACAAGACCTGGGACATCGAGTTGTCGAAGACCGGCTATATCAACGAGGCGGGGCGCTGCCTGGTGATGCAGGCCACCATCGAGGGGGAAGAAGTCTCTATCGTGCTGCTCAACTCTTTCGGTAAACTGACGCCCTTCGGTGACTCCAACCGACTGCGCCACTGGCTGACCAATGGCCAGAGCTGACAGCGCCACGCCAACCCCTTAAGCTGAGCCCGCAATGAAACACACTATCGCCCCACTTTTCGCCCTGGCACTTCTGCACCCCCAGATCGCCGCCGCCGAGTTCCCCGAAGAGCCGGCTCTCGTGCAGGGTTCGCTGGGCATCATGAACATCAACGACCAGGACGCCCGCTGGAGCGAGATTTCCGACAGCGACCTCGACGTGGACTTCGCGAACCTCTTCGTCGTGGGCGCCGAGTGGGAGTTTCCTTTCTATACCGGCTTCGTGCACTGGGGCCTCAACCCGGGCGGCAGCATCGGCTGGCAGGGCGATGACACCAAGTTCTCAGGCACCATCAACGGCGACACGGGCGCGACGATCAACTTCGAACTGGACAACTCACTGTTCATCGCCGAGCTGCATCTTGGCGGCTATGTACGCGGCCGCCTGACCGATCGCATCACCACATACGCGGCGGCAGGTCCCGCCCTTTTCTATGCCGAGCACAAGACCAAGAGCGAGCGGGTAGATCAGCCGGACTCACTGCCGGGCGATGGGATAGTGGACGGCAGTGAAAACGCCTCGGCGCTGGACTTCGGGTTCTACGCGCGAGCCGGCGTCGACTTCGAGGTTCGCCGCGGCGCGCACATGGGCCTCAGCGTGCGCTATGGGGCGAGTGAACTAGACTTCAGCGACACGATCGGCAATGTCGATATCGAGGGCACACAGCTGCTCTTAACCTATTCCACCCGCTACTAGCGCACGTCGATTTACGACAGAAGGACTCTGCTCATGATCAATCGTCGCGACACCCTGAAGCTGGGCGCAGGACTGCTGACACTGCCGGCCGTCAACGCATTGGGGGAGACATCGATCACCGCAACCAGCGACCTCATCATGAAGGCGATCCCTTCAAGCGGCGAGCAGATTCCCGTCATCGGCATGGGCACGTCTCGCACCTTTGACATGAAAGGCAACGCAGAGTCACTCGCGCAGCTGGGCGAGGTCATGCGGGCCTTTACCGATGGCGGTGGCACGGTCATCGACTCCTCCCCCATGTACGGCCGCGCCGAAGAGCGCGTTGGCGATGTACTGCGCGCGATGTCACCACGGCCCAAGGTGTTCGCAGCAACCAAGGTGTGGACCCGCGGCCAGAGCAAAGGCATCAAACAGATGCAGGAGTCGGAGGAGCGCATGGGCACGAAGCCCTTCGATCTCATCGCGGTGCACAACCTGAAAGACTGGAAGACCCACCTAGCCACGCTGGCCCAGTGGAAAGAGGAAGGTCGTGTGCGCTATATCGGCATTACCACCTCCCACGGTCGCAGCCACGATGACTTCGAGGAGCTGATGGCAACCCAAACGCTCGACTTTGTGCAGTTCAGCTACAACATCGAGGACCGCGCGGCAGAGGAACGCCTGCTGCCGCTCGCCGCCGACCGTGGCATCGCCACCATGATCAACCGTCCCTTCCAGCGCGGCGACCTGTTCGACCGGGCGAAGGGCAAACCGCTGCCGCCGCTAGCGACAGAGCTCGGCTGCACGTCGTGGGCACAGTTCTTCCTGAAGTACATCGCCGGGCACCCAGCGGTGACCAACATCATCCCGGCCACGGCCAAGGCAAAGCATATGCGCGATAACATGCAGGCCAACCGGGGCGTGCTGCCGGACGCCGGCCAGCGCGTTGCAATGCAGACCCTCTTCGAGAAACTCTAACTATGGCGACAACCGACAACGGGGGCAGCGCGCTCCAGCGACTGCTGGCGAAAACCAGCGACATCAAGCCAGAGGAGACACGGACTACACTCGCCTCCTTCAGCCTCGTGCTGATGCTCATGGCGTCCTACTACATCCTCAAGCCGGTGCGCGACTCGATGGCCTCGGACTGGACGGATGCCGAGGTGAGCTGGCTCTGGACCGCTACCTTTTTTATCAGTTTCATCGCCGTATCGATTCACGGCGTAATTGTCACGAAGGTGGCATTCAGGCGCCTGGTGCCCACCATCTACACCTTCTTTGCCGCCAGCTTTGTGCTGTTTTTCATCGCGACGCAATCGATTTCAGAGCGCACGCTCGTCGACAAGAGTTTTTACGTCTGGATCAGCCTGTTCAGCCTGTTTCACATTTCGGTGTTCTGGAGTTTCATGGCGGACACCTTTACCAAACAGCAGTCCAAGCGACTCTTCGCATTTATAGGCGCCGGTGCAAGCGTTGGCGGACTGCTCGGCCCCACGCTGACGGCGGGCTTTGCCCAGCAACTGGGCACCGACTACCTGTTGCTGGTAGCCGCCGTGCTGATCGTACTCACACTTCCCGTGATCCTCTGGATTCAGCGCCTCAAGGTCACCGACTTGCACAACTCGGGCAGCCTGGTCGGGCCAGACCAGCTCAATGCGATCGGCGGCAACCCACTGTCCGGGTTCTCCGAGTTCCTCAAGAGCAAGTACCTTATCGGCATCGGCCTGTTCATTTTTCTCTACACGTCTATCGGATCATTCGTCTATTTCGAATTAAAGAACCTGTTGGCCGACTACGACCGCGAGACCCGGTCACAAATCTGGGCAGGGATGGACCTGGCGGTCAACAGCATGACGTTGGTGGTGGCATTCTTCGTGACCGGCCGCGTCGCCAAGCACCTGGGCCTGTCGTTTACCCTTGCGCTGGTGCCGGTCTTGATCGGCGGCGGTCTCCTGCTCCTGGCGGCCACGCCTATCGTGTCGGTAGTGGTGGGTATACAGGTCGCACGCCGCATCGGTAACTACGCGATGACGCGCCCCGCGCGTGAGATGTTGTTCACCGCGGTTGACCGGGAGACGCGCTTCAAGGCCAAGCAGGTTGTCGACATCGTGATTTATCGCGGCGGCGACATGCTCAACGCCTGGGCATTCACCTTACTTACCACAGGTTTCGGCCTGGGCCTTGCCGCCGTCGCCGTTGTGGGTGCAGGCATCGCCGCGGTTTGGGCTCTCGTAGGTATCTACCTGGGCCGCCAGTTCCGCGATATGGGCCCTGTTGATGACGCCGAAGGCGAGCAACAGCCCGCCTGAGTTGAATATTTAAGCCGCGCGGCACAAAGCCCGCCCACCTTGTCTGCTCGGGTGATACCCCGGGGTGGGCGCGGTCTATACTTGCCCTCCATACCGTCAAACGCAGGTGATTCAAGATGGCGAAAGCTGTTGATTACAATCTTGGGCCCAATACCTTCCCCCGTGGCTGGTTCATCGTGGCCGAGAGTTCGGAACTGGACCAGGGGCCAATGGCCGTGCGCTACTTCGGCAAGGACTTCGCGCTGTACCGCGGCGAAAGTGGCAAGCCCGTCATGCTGGACGCCTACTGCGCGCACATGGGCACACATCTCACCGCCAGCACGAGCGCAATGATCGTGAAGAACGGCGAACAGATCGAAGGCGACTCGATTCGTTGCCCTTACCATGGCTGGCGCTACAACGAACACGGCGATGTAGACGACATTCCCTACCACGACGGCCCCTGCCCCAAGTCGGCCTCTATCGGTTCGTACCCGGTTGTCGACAACATGGGCTGCATCATGATGTGGTACGACCCCGACGGCGGCGCACCGGAATACGATGCGCCCAACCTCGAGGAGTGGGACGACCCGCAGTGGGTAAACTGGGAACTGGACCACCTCGGTGAATTACAGATTCACCCCCAGGAGATCCTCGACAACATGGCGGACGTGCGTCACCTGGGACCAACGCATGGCGCACCGAGCGAGTACTTTGAAAACGAGTTCCGCGATCACATCGTGATTCAGCGCCAGGGCGGCCCGATGCAGCTCTACCAGACATACCTTTACACCACCACGTGGTATACGGGTCCGGGTGTGCTGCTGTCCAAGCAGGTGTTTGCTGACAACGTCATCTTTGAGTTGATTGCGAATACACCGGTCGAAGATGGTGTATCGAAGTGTTTTCACGGCTGCCTTTACAAGAGCCAGGCGGATGTTGCGACCAACGAAGACAAGGAAGCGCAGAAGCAGGCGCAGGCGGGCGCCCTTGAGGCATTTGGCGCCGACTTCAACGTATGGGCTAACAAGCGCCCTGCTTTGAAGATCATGCAGCTCAAGACCGATGGTCCGTTTAACCAGAACCGCAAGTGGTATTCGCAGTTTTATGCGGCGCCGGGGGATGTGCAGTCTATTCGCGATGAGGTGAATGGCATTGTGCCTACGCAGGGGTTGCAGACGCCTGAGGAGGCTAACCATTCGATTGATGAAGGGTTGCCGATTTACTGAGTCTGATGGCCTGATTTGGAACGGCTGGCGAAGTGATTCTCCAGCCGTTTTTCTTTGTAGGGTGTCGCGCTTGGTTGTCGCGACCACAACCAGATAACCCCTGGCAGGAACCGCCAATTCGCCATCCATGGCGGCTGCGCTTCCCGAGCGCGGACCGGGCCATCCATGGCCTCAGAGCTTCCTGCCAGGGGTTATCTGGCCGCGGCCGCTCTTTCGGAATCAACTATCGACGATCGTGCTGCCCGAAAAGCCCGGACACACTCAATGCTGCTACTTAAAGACGCAGGAGAGCATCAGGGGCTGAGGCAGACCAAAAAGAAACCACACGCTAAACTCAGGGAAACCCGCTCGGAGAAAAAGAAATGTCCATATCACTGATTTGTGTCGCACTGCTCGCCCTGCTCGTCATAGTGCTCGGCTTCAACGTCTCGTTGGTGCGGGCCCGCACTGAGACTATCTATGGGGCAGACGCTGATCCGACGAGTCCGATGTACAAAGCGGTGCGTGCACACGGGAATACCGCCGAGTATGCGCCGATACTTGCGCTGCTTATCTTTATCCTCGGGCAGGCGGGCGTGTCCGGTTGGGTGTTGTGGGCGATGGTGCTCGCAACGTTTTCGCGTTACCTGTTTGTGGCAGGCATTATTATTCCGGCGTCGATGGAAACGCCAAATGCTATGCGGTTTCTCGGTTCGCTGGGTACCTACCTGTCGGGGCTGGCGCTGGTGGTTGCCCTGTTGCTGAAGGCGCTCGGCTAAGCGTAGATATCTTCGCCGCGCGCCCACGTTGCGTGGAAGCCGGCGGGGACGCGGTGCGGCAGGTGCACGCGGGCGATCGGGCCCTGGGTGATGTCTGTCGCTTCGAATACCAGACAGGATGAGGTCCAGTCGTTGCTGTCGGTCACCAGCGTTATGACGTAGCCGTCATCTTCTCCTGAACTTCGGTCTGCACCGGCCTTCGGTGCATACACGGCTTCACTGCCGTATACCCCTTTGCCATAGTCCCAGGCTGTACGCTCGCCGCTATCGTTATTGTACTTGACGAGACCGGTGAAGCGCAGCGTGTGACCGCCCTCATGGTAGAGCGGGATGCGCTGGTGGTAGGCGTACTTGCTCTTCACACCGTGGAAGATCGGATTGGTTTTGTTGAATTCGGTGTTGAGGTCGTCGATATCACCCTCGCGGACCTCGCCGGTTTTGAGATTGAAGCGCCAGCGGTAGTTGTTGGCCTCCAGTCGCATATAGGCCAGCATCGAGGCGAGTTCGCCCTCGCCTTCCTGCACCTGCGGCATCGGATTGGTCGAACGACAGCCGTCCATCACAACCCAGTCGCCCTCTTCCCAGCAATTGCTCACGTGCAGGATGTAGCAGGGTTCGCATTCAAACCAGCGAATGTCGCCGGAAGCGCCGCGGCGGGGGATGATGCCGAAACGGGTGGGAATGTCGCGGTAAAACGTCAGAACACGAAACTTGTGCCGCCTGAGCACTTCCATGTCGTGGAAGAACGGCAGATCGTGCAGCACCGCGTAATTTGTCGTGAAGCCGATGTCATGGGGCAGACGCGGGCCGGGCAGGTCAATCGCAACCTCGTGCACACGGCGCCCGCTTGTGTCGGCAATGCCGAAGGTCATGTACGGCGGTTCGTCGCCGTAGTCGAAGAACAAAAGCTCGCCGGTACTCCAGTCGACCTTGGAGTGCGCTGAAAGGCGCAGGCTGTCGCGCCCCCCGAGTGCGAAGTGTTCCTTTGTTGTGAGCGTGAGCGGATCAACGCGGTATGGGTGACCGGCGTTATACCAAAGACTCATCAGGTCGCCGTTGTAGGCAAACACGTCAGTGTTGGACGTGTCCTTGATTCCAAACTCCGAGATGCCGTAGTCGAACGGGCCCATCACGCCCGGCGAAACACATTCGCCCGATACTCTCTGGCCGGCCAGCGCAGACGTTTCAATGTAGCGGTTGCGATACGCCGCCTGACCGTCGTTGAAATACACACCGTGCAACATGCCGTCGCCATCAAACGGGTGGTAGCGGTGCGGGCTTTCGTGCAGCGGGTTGGGGCCGTTGCGGAAGTACGCGCCCGAGAGGTCCGCCGGCAGCTCACCGGTTACCTGCAGGCCTTCTACCGACAGCTCATTCACGGTTGGCGCGTAAACGCCGTGCAGATAGGGATTATCCAGGCTGTAGATCCAGC
Source organism: Halioglobus sp. (assembly GCA_965227435.1). GTDB lineage: Bacteria > Pseudomonadota > Gammaproteobacteria > Pseudomonadales > Halieaceae > Marimicrobium. The sequence continues at coordinate 360,509 of CBDDGB010000001.1, forward strand.
CAGGGGCATCCTCAAAGCGGCTGACTGCGCCTAGGCAGTGCTCAACAACAGGAAGATTCATGCTGTTCACTATACCGTCCCCACCACGAAGCTGACACAGGTCGTGGTGCTGCCTCCGACGTTGAACGTCAGCATATTGCGCGGGTCCTTGAGCTGGTAGTCGCCCGCGCGACCGCTGACCTGGCGCGCGCAGTCGAGCAGCATCCGCACGCCGGTGGCGCCCACGGGGTGGCCGAGGCCGATCAGGCCGCCGCTGGCGTTAATCGGGAAGTCGCCATCGCGTGTAATGCGCCCCTCCTCTACCGCCTGCCAGCTCTGGCCCGGCGGGGTGAGCCCCGCGTGATCGATTGCCATGTATTCCGTCATGGTGAAGCAGTCGTGGGTCTCAAGGCCATCGAGCTCTGCCACCTCCGCAAAGCCTGCGCGCTGCGCCGCTTCGGTAAGCGCGGCGGCCGCATGGGGGAAAACGAGCGGTGCGTCGGCGCTGAGGCGCAGCTTGGTGTCCAGCAGAATAGGCGCGCTGCGATGACCCCAGCCCTTGATGCGCGGCAACTCGTCGAGAGGAATGCCGCGCCGCTCGGCGTGCTCACGCGCCTTGTCTTCGCTGGCGAGTATTACGCAGGCGGCGCCATCGGTGATCTGGCCACAGTCCTGCTTGCGCACGCGGCCTTCGATAACGGGGTTTAAATCGTCGCTTGATGTGAAGGCGCCCTCGGCGAACCGCCAGTCGCGAGTCTGGGCGCGCGGATTGTCTTTCGCATTGGTGAAGTTGATTTCGGCAATGCGGTTGAGGTGGTCGCTGTCGATGCCGTAGCGCCGATCGTACTCTTCCGTCAGGCGGTCAAACATGTGCGGCCAGGGGAAATCGCAATCCTCAGGGCGCGCTTCCTGGCCCTGCCAGGCCGCGGCACCGAGGTACTCTGCGCCCGTATGCCCGTCGACATTGCGCATCAGCTCAAGGCCCAGAACGCACGCAACATCGTAGTGCCCCGCCTCGATATCGCGCATTGCCGAGAGCACGGCGATGGAACCGGAGGCACAGGCGGCCTCGTGACGCGATGTCGGCAAGCTGGCGAGTTCCGGGTACACCTGGCCGAAAAAACCGCCGAGCAGACCCTGGCGTGCAAACAGCTCGCCGACGAAGTTGCCCACGTGGCCGACCTCGATCTGCGCGGGCTCGATTGCGGCGTCAGCAATTGCATCACGCAGGCTCTCGGCAAACATCTCGTAGATGCCGAGTCCCTCCCGCGCCCAGTTGCGGGCGAAGTCGGACTGGCTGCCCCCGAGGATGTAAATGTCGCGTCGACCCATGTGCTCTACCTCTGGTTCTGCAGGGCGGAGGGCCGCATCTGGACGCCCCGCCGATCCGTTCGAGAATAGTGAGATCGCCGTACTTATGCAATTTGCGGCGCGGTTGGCAGAGCTAAACCGCAACGCACAATCGATACCCGAGACGCTGCAGCACAGGCGTTTTCATCTATTATTCGAAGCCGACGAAAACCTAATGACAGTTGAGCGATAACGACAGGAGCGCGTCATGAGCGAACGCCAGGTACTGAACAAAGCCAATCTCGGCATCACCGATGGGCTACCACTGGAGGCCAGCGATGGCGGCATCGATGAGCTACGCCGCGACATCCAGAGGCTGATGGACATCGAGGCGATCAAGCAGCTCAAGCACGCCTACTTCCGCTGTGTCGATACCTGCAATCTCGAGGAGCTCGGCACCCTGTTCCACGAGAACGTGCAGGTGCGCTTCAAGGGTGGCGGCTATGAGTGGAACCTGAACAGCCGGCAGGAGTATGTCGATAATATCGGTATGGCGTTTAGCAAGGAGGCCGTGGGCCACCACAATGCCCACCACCCTGAAATCCAGCTGCTCTCGGAGACTGAGGCTACCGGCCTGTGGTACCTCGCGGACAACATGTGGATTTTGAACCATAAGGCGTTCACCACGGGGACCGCGCTGTACTGGGATCGCTATGAAAAAGTCGATGGCAAGTGGCTGATCAAGGAAACCAATTACGAGCGGATTTACGAGATCAACCAGACGCTGGATGAGGTACCCAACCTGAGTTCTCACTATCTCGGCGTGCATGGGCCTGAGGCGCAGTTCTAGTCAGGGCACGGTGGTGACGGCGCGGGGCGCAAATGACAACTCGCAAGCCTAGTGGGCGCGCGAGCAAAAAGGGCAATCCCAGGGTTACCGGCCCTTCAAACCGACCAGATATTCCTCTAGTCGCTCCTCCGCTTCACCCGGAAACAGAATCTCGCACGCCTCCCGGAGGCCCGGCGCATCGACGATCTTGTCGTTGCCTACCACCAGCTCGATCTTCGAGCGCCGGCGCATGAAGTCCTCGAGCTTCACGATCATCTCGCGCCGTGCGGCCAGCTCGATCTCGCACCGCGTGTACTCGGCGTTCTCTATCAACAGGGCGGCCTCGCTTTCATCCTCGCGAATACGCTCCAGCAGGCCGAAGGCCGTTTCACCGTAGCGGCGCCAGAACCGCTCTGACAGCGGCTCCGGTGAAGACGGGTCGGTGTACGCATCGAGATTCATCAAGCGGGCCTGCAGCATGAATTCGTCACGCAGGTCACTGCCGGGTTCTCCGTACCAGCGGTTGTCCACGTGCGGCACCTTGATGCCGAGGCTCCTCACCCTGTCGGCCACTTCATCGCCCACGTTGAGGCAGTCGGTCAGCTTGCCGCCAAAAATGCTCAGGTGCCGCCGTGTTCGGTCGACTTCGATCACGTGCTTGCGCGACAACTGCACCCAGTCAGCGACACCGCTGTCGCCCTCAATAACCAGCGGGCGAACGCCCACCCGCTCCGCGATGATGTCGTCGCGGGTGAGTTTGGGCTCAACATCCAACAGCGCGTTTACATTGGCCAGGATGAAATTGCGGTCCTCGTCGCTGACCTCTACAGATGGCGAATCAACCTGGGTGTCTGTCGTGCCGATACAGGTTGTCGGACCCATCGGGATCAGGAAAAACAGCCGCCCGTCACTCGCGAAAAAAGCCAACACACGCTTGTTGTCGGTGATGCGATTTACGATCAGGTGCACACCTTTGGAGAACAGGTGGTGGTGAGCGGTTACTGTGTCGCTATTGGCATTGGCCTCGTCGACATAGGGTCCACAAGCGTTGATCACGGCGCGGGCCTTGATAGTGAAGTGAGTGCCCGCTATCTCGTCACGCGCCTTGCAGAGCCAGCGCTCACCATCAAATGTAAGGTCCTGGCTCGAGACATAGTTGGCCGCAATGCAGCCGTAGTTGAGACTGCGACGGATGAAGTTCCATACGAAACGCGCGTCGTTGTCATAGAGGTAGCAGTCGGAATACTCGAGGCCGCCCGCCGCGTTCTCCGTATTGATGATGGGCTCGGTCGCCTCTATCCGGCGCCCCGTAAGGAAACGCGGCGGCTTCGTTGCAAAACGCCCCATGACCCAGTACAGCATCGCCCCCAGGAACACGAAGAATGGCCACACGCGAAAGCCGCGCTGGATCGTGGTCAGGAACCGAATCTCCTTCACCGTAGACGGATAGGCCCTCATCAGTTTGTTGCGCGAGCGGCACAGCTTGTCGACCAGAAACACCTCGCCGCTTTCGAGGTACTTGATACCGCCCCAGGCGAGGTTGGAGGAATTGGAGCTGACGCCGGCGGCGAAATCGTCCCGGTCGATCAGCGCGACCTTCACGCCGCGACCGGCCAGCGAGGCGGCCGCGACCGCGCCGTTGATTCCGGCGCCAACAATGAGCACGTCGAATTCGATCGACGCGAGTTTCTCTAGATTACTGTCACGCAGGGCTGGCATGGCGGCGACTCTACAACGACCAGTGTTCGGCGCAAAGGCCGAGAAAGTTATTTGCACTATCACTCAGGTCGCGACCGGCCCGGTAGTAGAGGCCCACCTGCTTGTCGATCCGCCCAAAGGACACATCGCTCAGAATCTCAAAGGTCTGGCAAACCGAGTGCTCGGTGAGCAGTTTGCGATCGAGGAAGGTCACGCCCATACCCTCGTTCACCATGTGAATGCGCAGGCGCAGGCTGCTCACCTCCCACACCGTGCTGAACTGGTCCCTAAGCCGCGCGAAGGAGGGCCGCATATCCGGGTTGTCGAGGGCCGAGGCGATCAGCGGGGTCCGTTTCAGGGCCGTTGGGTCGCCGTCCACCAGACCCTGGTATTCGGGATGGCGGGGGCCGACAACGAGGTGGCGGGAATCGGAATACAGGGGCACGGTGTCGAAGGCGGCCATGTCTTTCTGGAAGGGGCCGAAGCCCAACTCAACGCTGCCGGCAATCACCGCGCCGATAATGCTACGGGCCGGCATTTCCGAAACCATCATGCGCGTATGCGGGTTGCGCTGATAGTAAGCACTTAATAACTCGCGCGCATAGAAGCGATTGATCGAGCCGGACATGGCGAGACTGAGGGTCTCAGCGCGGCCCTGCTTGAGGTGCTCGATGTCTTCCAGGGTACGCTGCTCTCGCTGCAGTACGTCCGCGGCGTGGGCGAAAACCCGGCGCCCGACATCGGTCAGCTGCAGCTCTTTGCCGCGCTGCACGAGCATCACCCCGAGCTTGTTTTCGAGCCCGGCGACGGCCTGACTGACCGCGGACTGGCTCACGTGAAGCGCGTCTGCCGCCCGCTTGAACCCGCCTTCCTCTATCACTGCATGAAAGGCGCGTAACTCACTGTTTTCTAAACGCATATCAGTATCTCTAATAAGGGGATAAGTATAATTAACTCTCCTAATCAAAACTGCTGTCCTATAATGTGAAAAATTCACAAATAAGGGGAGGGCGACATGTCTACAGATTCCGAAGAAGTTCTCTATTCCAATGACCTGGCCGGTGTGGTCGTCGGCGAAACCGCAATTTCCGACGTCCAGGGCGAGAAGGGGCTGCTCAGCTACCGCGGCTTCGATATCAACGAGCTCGTGGGCGTACCCTTCCTGCACGTGGTCTGGATGGTGCTGTTCGGCGAGTGGCCGGACGAGAAGCAGAAGACCCGCCTCAAGACATTCATGTGCAAGCACACCGCGTTGGCTCACGCGGAAATCGATTTACTTCAGCAAGTCCCTCGCGACCTTCATCCCATGCTCATGCTGCAGGGCCTCGTTCCCCTGCTGAAGGCGCCCGAAGAGAAGTGGCTCGAAATCGACGAGGACGCCGAGACCGGCCTCTTCCTCGCCGCGAAAATCACAGCGCTGATCGCCGCGCATCACCGGCTAGGTCAAAGCAAGTCAGTACTCGCTCCCGTGCCGGGTCGCCTCTACCACGAAAACTTCCTGAACATGTTCCACGGCACGCGCCCGACAGAAGAGCAGCGCAAGATGCTCGACGCGGCGCAGATCCTGCAGATGGAACACAGTTTCAACTGCGGCACGTTCGCAGGCCGCGTTTGCGCCAGCACACTGGCACCCATCGAGTCGTGCATCTCGGCCTCCATCGGCACGCTCTTCGGCAAGCTGCATGGTGGCGCTGACCAGGCAGCACTCGAGATGGCGATGGAGATCGGCAGCCCTGACAAGGCGGAGGCCTACGTTAAGGACTGCCTCGCCAACAAGGTGAAGATCATGGGCATGGGTCACCGCGAGTACCGCACGGTCGACCCGCGCGCCAAGATCCTGAAGCCGATGGCAATGGAGTTGTGCGAGAACGAGGAGAGCAAGAACCTGCTCGACACACTCGTCGCTGTCGAGGAGGCCTGCCAGGCGGAGTTCGCTACGCGCGGCAAGGAAATCTGGGCGAACGTCGAGTTCTACAAGGGCGCGGTGTTCCACAGCCTCGGTATTCCTACCCACTACTTTACGGCCATGTTCGCCATGTCCAGGGTCTACGGCTACATCGCCCACTTCCTGGAGTTCCGCCGCGACAGCCGACTGATTCGACCGAGGGCCCAGTACATCGGCCCCCCAGTCGGTGAGCGGGACAAGTCAGCAGCCTGATCCCGCTCTGATCACCCTCTCTAAACGCCGCAGTCTTGCGGCGTTTTTTGTTTCTTTTGTTGGGTGAGAGACCGTGAGTTCTGCCGGGCTTTGAGCGTGTAGTGTGCTCGCTACCCGGTCACCGCGGTGGCGTGAAAGCCCGGCCGAGGCGAGAAAAGCAGCCTCGCCCGAACTTCCCCGCCACCACGGCGCCCTACCTGTCTTCTTTATTTCGCTATCCAACATCTGGTGGGCTCAGCTGTTCCATTGGACGGCCCGCGAGTGCCCGCTGTTGCCGCCTGAAACTCGCGGCCCTCCGGGCTGCCCTCAGTCGGTTGCGAGCCCTTCGGTCTCGCGCCACTCCCTCGGCGCGTTTTATGCGGCGACAACAGCGGGCACTCGCGGGCCTTGTTTCAGTGAGGGGAGATGGATTCCTCGCACCGTTTTTCCCGCGAAGGCGGTGGTCGGGCACACCGGAACCCAGTGACGCTTGCGCGCAGAACCAAAGCTAGTACCTAAGCACGATAGAAGGCCACGAGCCGCGATAGATCTTCGCGGAGCCGTCAGGGACGCGCCGAGGGAGTGGAGGGAGACCGCAGGGCTCCCGACCGACTGAGGGCACCGCGGAGCGGCGCGGACAGCGGAGCGAAGAACTATCGCGGGTCGGGGCCGGAGGGGCGAAAGAACGCAACAGTGGTTCTAAACGCCAAACGCCACTGCGTTGCGAGTCGTCAAACCGCCGCCTGCGCGGGGGCGACGAGCGTCGAGTTAACGCCCTCCGGGAAATCCCATATCTGCGACAGAACCCCAATGTGCGTGTAAGCTAGAAGAGACACACACGAGTGACGACATGGCACGAATTGCAACTCTCCTGCTCGCACTAATGCTCACCGCCTGCGGCGATTCTGCCGACAACCAGGCGTTGGGAACGCTGGAGCGTGATCGCATTGTCCTTAAGGCAACTGCCAGCGAAATCATCGTCAGCGAACCCGTTCCCGAGGGCACCATGGTGACGGCTGGCACCGTGCTCGTGCAGCTCGATGATAAGAAGCAACAGGTACTCGTGGCGCGGGCAGAAGCCGAGGCAGCACGCGCCCGCGCGCAACTCGAAGAGCTGCGCAACGGTGCGCGGCCCGAGGAAATCGCCGCTGCCAGCGCGAGGGTCCAGGGTGCCAAGGCGGAAGTCGTAGAGGCGCAGGCCAGCTATACGCGCGCACTGGAGCTCGAAAAACAGAAGCTGGCAGCACAGGCGACGCTGGATCGGGCGCTGGCGAATCGCGATGCCGCCGAGGCCGCCCTCGAATCGGCGAGTGAAGATCTTTTGCGCCTGACCAATGGCACGCGGCAGGAGCAGCTCGACCAGGGCGAGGCGGCGTTGCGCGCAGCCGAAGCACAGCTTGCGCTGGAGCAGCACCGCCTATCGGAACTCACCGTGGTCGCTACGCGCGATGCATATCTCGACAGTCTGCCCTGGAACGTGGGCGAGCGGGTTCCGGCTGGGTCAACGCTCGCCATTCTACTTGCCAGCGACCGCCCCTACGCGCGCGTGTACATCCCCGAGCCCTGGCGTGCGAGCCTCAATACAGGCGATACACGGCGCGTGCTAGTGGACGGCGTCGACAGGACGCTGACCGGCCGCCTGCGTTGGATCGCCACTGAACCTGCGTTCACGCCATACTATGCACTTAACGCGAGTGACCGCGCGCGCCTGGTGTACGTGGCGGAGTTTGACCTCGAGGACGCCGAGGACCTGCCAACCGGCGTGCCCGCACAAGTCCTGCTCGGGAATGACTGACAACGCTGTTCACGCCAGCGGCCTCACACGGCACTTCGGCGACGTCACGGCGGTGAATGCCGTAAACCTCGATATACCACGCGGCCAGATCTACGGTTTCCTGGGGCCGAATGGCTCGGGCAAAACCACCACAATTCGAATGCTCTGCGGGCTACTGACGCCGAGCGCAGGCGATGTGTCTGTGCTGGGGCTGCACGTGCCTGGCGAGGCAGAAACGCTGCGCCACCGCATCGGCTACATGACGCAGAAGTTTTCCCTTTACGACGACCTCACCGTCACAGAAAACATGCACTTCATGGGCAGGGTATACGGCATGGCTCGCAGCGCGGCGCGCTCGCGCACCGACACCCTGCTCGCCGAGTATGATCTCGCCGATATGCGCGATCGCCGCGCGGGCGCGATGAGTGGCGGGCAGCGCCAGAGGCTCGCGCTCGCAGTGGCAACACTGCATGACCCTGACCTTCTTTTCCTCGACGAGCCGACATCCGCCGTCGATCCTGAGAACCGGCGTGACTTCTGGGAGAAGCTGTTTGACCTTGTTGAGCAGGGCAAAACGATCCTCGTGTCGACGCACTACATGGACGAGGCCGAACGCTGTCACCAACTCGCGATCCTTGACCAGGGTGTGCTGCGCAGGCAAGGCGAACCGGCAGCACTCATGGCGGCTCTCGATGGCCGCGTTGTTGAGATTCGCGGTCCCGACCTCCGCGATGTGCGGCAGCGCGCGCTCGACTTGCCGGAACTTCTTTCCGCCGCACAGCAGGGCCTACAGTTACGTGTACTGTTTGCGCCCGGCGTGATCGACCCCGTCGGCACACTGCAAGGCGCAGGCCTTGGTCGCGACCTCGAGATGCAGCTCACCACGGCGAGCCTCGAAGACGTCTTCGTCGCGGCGACACTTGCGGGAGACAACGCGTGAGCAGCCTCGGCCGCATCAGTGCCATTATCGACAAGGAAGTGCGCCAGCTCTCCCGCGACCGCATCACGTTCGGCATGGTCATCATGGTGCCGCTGCTCTACCTGTTGCTCTTTGGCTACGCCATCAACCCCATGGTGCGTGGGCTGCCCGTGGGCATTGTCGACCTGTCCGGCAGCGCCGCAGCGCGCGTTATTGCCGAGCAGGTGCGCGTCACGCAGGTCGTGGAGCTGGTGCAGAGCTACGCAACACCGACGGAAGCTGAAGAGGCGCTGCTCAGGGGCGAGATTCGCGCCGCTCTCGTGCTGCCGCACAACCTCACCCAGCGCGTGGCCGCGGGCGACACCGTGGGGCAATGGCTGGTAGACAGCTCCGACACAATGATTGGCAATGCGCTGCTTGGGCTGCGCAACATGCCGCTCAGGCTCGACGCAGGCGCCCCACCGGGTGCATACCAGCCCTCTGGAACAACGTTCGAGGTCGCACTGTTCTTCAATCCGGAGCGACGCTCTGAGGTCAACATCGTACCGGGCCTCATCGTCATCATCCTGACGATGACGATGACCCTGTTCACGTCCATCGCGCTGGTGCGCGAGCAGGAGCGGGGCAACCTCGAGATGCTCATCACCACACCCATCCGCCCGCTCGAGTTGATGATAGGGAAACTCTCACCCTACATCGTGGTGGGTCTCGTGCAGATGGGGATTGTGCTGGGGCTCGGCTGGCTGATCTTCGACGTACCCTTTCAGGGCACGGCCCTGAGCCTCATCGTTATCACTATCTGCTTCATCGGCGCGAGCCTCACGCTGGGCCTGCTGATTTCGACGGTGGCTGAGACACAGATGCAGGCCATGCAGATGACGATGTTTGTGCTTATCCCGTCGATACTCCTGAGCGGATTCATGTTTCCCTACGACGCGATGCCGGAAATCGCGCAGTACATCTCTGAAGCGATACCCGCCACACATTTCATGCGCCTTATCCGGGGCGTCTACCTCAGGGGCTCCTCGATCGGGCAGCTAATGCCCGACATTATCTGGCTGCTCGGATTCACTTTGATTATGCTTGGCATCGCCACCAAGCGATTCAACAAGACACTGGATTGACGAACACGATGCGCGCTGCCGCCCGCCTGCTCGCAGGCCTCCTCCTTGCGCTGACATTGGCCGGCTGTTCCGGTGGCGAGTCGAACGTATCCAGCGGCAATCGCGAGGGCATCCTGCATCAGGGTAACGGTGCCGAACCACAGGGGCTCGACCCACATGTGGTCACCGGCTTGCCCGAGCACCGCATCATCAGCGCGATCTTCGAAGGGTTAGCCACCAAGAACCCCTACACGCTGGAGCCAGAGCCGGGCATCGCAGAGCGCTGGGACGTGAGTGAAGACGGACTCCTGGTCACGTTCTACATCAATCCGCGGGCCCGCTGGTCGAACGGTGATTCGATAACGGCACACGACTTCGTCTGGTCATGGCAGCGCGCGCTAAACCCCGCTATGGGTAACCAGTACGCCTACATGCTTTACCCAGTGAAAAATGCCGAGGCGTTCGCCACGGGTGAGGTGGAGGACTTCAGTGAGGTCGGGGTTAAAGCCCTGGATGATTTAACACTCGAGGTGACACTCAACGCGCCAACGCCCTATTTCATTCAGCTAATGGACCACTACTCAACGTTCGCGGTGCACCGACCCACCGTAGAAAAGTTCGGCGGCGAAGCCACCCGCTTCACGCGGTGGACGCGAGTTGGCAACATCGTCAGCAACGGCCCTTTCAACCTGACAGAGTGGCTGCTGAACCGCCGTATCACCGTGCAGAAGAGTGACACGTACTGGGACAGGGACAACGTCAGGCTCAACGGCATCGTCTACTACCCGACCGAAAACACGCCCACGGAAGAACGCATGTTCCGCGTCGGGCAGCTGCACTACACAGAGGTGGTGCCGCTCGACAAGATTCCAGTTTACGAGGCAATGCCCGACAGCCCCTACCGCAACGCACCGTATCTCGGCACCTACTATTACCTGATCAACACCACACGACCGCCGTTTGACGATGTACTTGTGCGCAGGGCGCTGTCGCTCACCATCGATCGCGAACAACTGACGCGCACGGTGCTACAGGGCTCCGGCGTTCCCGCCTACGCCATTACGCCACCGGGCACGCTTGGGTACCAGCCGCCGAAGTTGTTTGAACACAACATTGAGAAAGCCCGGGCGTTACTTGCTGAAGCGGGCTATCCAGATGGCAAAGGCTTTCCCGTGACCGAACTGCTGTACAACACGAGCGAAAGTCATCGCAAGGTGGCGGTAGCAATACAGCAAATGTGGAAGGACGCACTCAACATCGACATCACCCTCACTAACCAGGAGTGGAAGGTCTACCTCGCCACCGTCGACAAGATGGCATTCGATCTTGCGCGCCGCGGCTGGATAGGCGACTACGTCGATCCCAACAATTTCCTCGATTTGTTTATCTGCGGCGGCGGCAACAACAACACAGGCTTCTGCAGCGAAGAGTACGACGACATGGTCCTGCGCCAGGCGCCGCGAGCGCCCGATCCGGCAACCCGTTTCGACATTTTCCGCGCTGCTGAAACGCTCCTGATGGAAGAGATGCCCTTCATCCCTATCTATACCTACACCAGCAAGCACCTGGTGCACCCGAGCGTGAAGGGCCTGCCATCCAACCTGATGGACCATACCAACTACAAGTACGTGTACCTCGAGGAGACCGCCGAGTGACGCGGTTTATCGCGTACAGACTGCTGCAGGCCATTCCGGTGCTGCTCGTTGTGATCACCGCGACGTTTTTCCTCGTGCGCATGGCACCCGGTGGCCCTTTCGACGCCGAGAAAGCCGTACTACCCGAAGTGAAAGCCGCGCTCGAGGCGCAGTACAGGCTCGACCAGCCGCTGCTCTCCCAGTATACCGCCTACCTGGGCGACCTTTTCCAGGGCGACCTCGGTCCTTCCTTCAAGTACCCCGGGCGGACCGTCAACGAGCTGATTGCCGCCGGCCTGCCGGTGACGGCTGAGCTCGGCCTGTACGCACTGCTCTTCGCGGTACTGGCCGGCGTCACCGCGGGGGTGATCGCTTCCTTAAAACCGAACACCGCACAGGACTACGTGCCGATGAGCCTCGCCATGATCGGCATCTGCATGCCCGCCCTGCTGCTGGGCCCGCTGCTGCTACTGGTGTTCGGTATTCGCCTCGACTGGCTACCCGTATCCGGCTGGGGAGACTTGCCAGGCGACAAGATACTGCCTTCGCTAACGCTGGGGGCAGGCTACGCGGCCTACATCGCGCGGCTGTCTCGCGCGGGTATGCTCGAGGTGTTATCACAGGACTACATCCGCACTGCGCGCGCGAAGGGACTGCCGCGCTGGCGCGTTGTCCTGCACCACGCTCTGCGCGGCGCGCTGATTCCCGTTGTCGCATTCTTAGGCCCCGCCTTCGCGGGCCTGTTGTCAGGTTCGTTTGTGGTGGAGACCGTGTTCGGCGTGCCGGGGCTGGGGCGTTTTTACGTGCAGGCGGCATTCAACCGGGACTACACGATGATACTCGGCACGACGATCTTCCTCTCAACACTGATCGTCCTGTTCAACCTGCTGTCAGATATTCTCGCGGCATGGATGAACCCGCGGCTGCGCGACCAGCTCAGGGGCCGCGCATGAGTAGCGACACCCTAACAGTGACTACTGAAGACACGGCGCACAGCTCACTGTGGCGCGATGCCTGGCAACGCCTTGCCAACAACCGGCTGGCGCTCGCCGGTCTCTGCCTGCTCTCTTTCTTCGTGATCGTAGCGCTGCTTACGCCCTGGATAGCACCCTACGACTACGCCGACCAGAATCTCGATCTCGGTGCTTCGCCACCATCAGCCGCGCACTGGCTGGGCACAGACATCTTTGGCCGCGACCTCCTCACCCAGATCATGTACGGCGGCAGGTTGTCCCTCGCAGTTGGATTCATCGCCACCGCTGTCGCGCTCATCGTGGGCGTTACCTGGGGTGCTATCGCGGGCTACGCGGGTGGCCGCGTCGACGCCGTGATGATGCGCATCGTGGATATCCTGTACGCCCTGCCCTTCATGATTTTTATCGTGCTGCTCATGGTGGTCTTCGGTCGCAACCTGTTACTGCTCTTCCTCGCAATCGGTGCGGTGGAATGGCTGACCATGGCGCGCATCATGCGCGCGCAGGTGCAGGGTTTGAAACAACAGGAATTCGTAGAGGCGGCCCATTCGCTCGGCCTATCCCCAGTTACGATCATCGCGCGCCACATCGTGCCCAACGCGCTCGGCCCAATCATCGTGTACACCACGCTCATCATACCCAATGTCATGCTGCTGGAGGCCTTCCTCAGCTTCCTGGGCCTTGGCGTGCAACCTCCACAGACCTCCTGGGGCCTGCTGATCTCCTACGGTGCGGAGTCGATGGAGGAGTACCCCTGGCTGCTGGTGTTCCCGGGCCTCGCCCTCACACTGACGCTGTTTTCCCTTAACTTCCTGGGCGACGGGCTGCGCGATGCGCTGGACGTTCGCGGCAAGGCGGATTAAGTCGTGGCACTGCTTGAAGTCAACAACCTGAGCGTCAGCTTCCACAGTCGCCGCGGCAACGTGCAGGCGGTCAAGGAACTGAGCTTCAGCGTAGACGCGGGCGGCATCACCGCGCTGATCGGCGAATCGGGCTCGGGCAAGTCGGTAGCCTGTTACAGCCTGCTAGGCCTGGTGCCGACTCCGCCTGGGCGCATTGATTCCGGTACCGCGCTCTTCAAGGGCCGCGATTTACTCGCGATGTCATCGCGTGAGCTGCGCAACGTCCGCGGGCGAGACATCGCACTTGTGTTCCAGGACCCGATGACCTGCCTCAACCCCTTTATGAGCATCGGCCGCCAGCTCACAGAGCCGCTGCGCTACCACCAGGGTGCGGACCGTGCCACGGCACGTCGCCGCGGCCTTGAGTTGCTCGACGAGGTCGGCATTCGCGAGCCCGAACAGGGTTTCGAGGCATTCCCCCACCAGTTCTCTGGCGGCATGCGCCAGCGCGTCATGATCGCCATGGCCCTGATCAACGAACCGCAGCTGCTGATCGCTGACGAGCCCACCACCGCGCTCGACGTTACGATACAGGCGCAGATTCTCAAGCTACTGGCAGACCTTCAGCGCAAACGCGACATCGGCATCATCTTCATCAGCCACGACCTCGCCGTGGTGTCAGACATCGCAGACAACATCGTGGTCATGCGCGAGGGCGAGGCGGTTGAGACGGCGCCTCGCGGCGCCATCTTCGAGCGCTCGGCGCATCCTTATACCCAGAAGTTGCTCGCCGCGATTCCCACCCGCGTAAAACCGGCAGTTCCAGCAAGCGACGAAAGGGACCTGTTGCAAGTCGAGAACCTCCGCGTGGAATTCGAGAGAGGCAACGGACAAACGCTGACCGCGGTAGACGATGTCAGCTTTGCATTGCGCCGCGGCAGGACGCTCGGGCTGGTCGGCGAGTCCGGCAGCGGCAAGTCCACCATTGCTCGCAGCGTACTCCGGTTGGTACCCACGGCGGGTGGGCGCGTAGTGTTCGACGGCACTGATCTCACGGCGCTGGATCGGCGTGGGATGAAAGCACTTCGTCGTCGCATGCAGATTATTTTCCAGGACCCGTTTGCATCGCTGAACCCACGCATGACGGTCTTCGACACGCTAGCTGAACCGTTCCTGCTGCACGGGCTCGCAGGACGGCGCGATGTTGCACAGAAGGTGCTGAAGCTCATGGATGAAGTGGGTCTCGCGCGCGGTTTCGAACGCAAGTATCCCCATGAATTTTCCGGCGGCCAACGCCAGCGCATCGCGATCGGCCGCGCGCTGGCGACTCGACCCGAATTCATCGTTGCGGACGAACCGGTGTCAGCACTCGATGTCACCATCCAGGCACAGATCCTGACACTGCTGGAAGAACTCTCCCGCGAACATCAGCTCACGACGCTGTTCATTTCGCATGATCTTGCGGTGGTGAGGCAACTCGCTGATGAAGTCGTTGTGCTACGCGGCGGTAAAGTTATCGAGCAGGGACCGGCCAGCAGCGTGCTCAGCGCGCCGAGTGAAGACTATACAAGGGAGTTACTCGCCGCAGTGCCCGGCGACGCATTTGCTTAAGCAGGAATGTGAAACGTGGCTAGGTGGTTCAACCCGCACTGTCCACGGAGTACTTTTCATCGACTACGAGCTTTCCGTCCGCAGGCAACAGACCGGACTCTGACTGGCGGATGAATATCTCCAGCTGGTTGATCGCCTCGACTTCGTCCTCGAAAGGACCCATCACGCCGCCATCGCGGACCCTGACATACCACTGACCGCCCTCTTCGAACAGGCGATCGGTCCGGAAATGGGGTTTGCTCTGGCTCTCTGTCTTGCGCTTCATGGCGCGGCCCCGCATTTTTCTTATAACGTAGGCCCATAATATAGACGCGGGAGCTTGGCCCTGAAGGGTCTAGTGTGATTCATGTCGCAGAACAGCCGAGAATAGGCCGCAAAATGCAGGGAAAAGCGCCCTGGGATTCTACGCGGGAACTGAGGAGTATGAGCGCTTACCGCCTACCGGGGGCGTCTGGCGACAGGACGTCGCCAGCCGAGCCTGTACATGGATGTACGCTTTTTGGCGGTCCCCGGTAGGCGGTAAGCGCTCATGCTCCGTGAACCAAGAAAGAAAACACAGCTCAACGCATTAAAGGAGTGCTCCAATCTCAGCACGCAGCGCCGAGAGCAACTCCAGATCAGGCTGGTAAACAACAGGCGAAATACGATCGGCTTTTCCGTTGGAACGCTCTACCAGCTTCGCAGCGACTTCCTGGGGCGTACCGACAACCGCAAACGTGTTGAGCATGTCATCGTCGACAAGGTTCGACAGTTCGAGCCACTTGCCCTCGCGCGTCAGCTTTAGCGCTTCTGGCTGGAGCGCTTCCCAGCCGTGGCATTCAAGCACGGGAAGGTAAGCCGGTGTGGAGGCATAGAACGCGATCTGGTTGCGCGCGGAATCGATGGCCGCGGCCATACTCTCATCATTGAGTCCGGTAGCGGTCATCACCTGCACGGCAACGCTGTAGTCGTCGCGCGACTTGCCGGCCTTATCGAGGCCACGCTGAACAGCCGCCAGTGATAGTTCATCCATCGACTTCTGTGTGTTGAAGGGATGAACGAAGTAACCATCGCCCACCTCGGCAGCAACCTCTGTCATTACGGGCCCCACACCTGCAATGAAAATTTTTGGCAGGCCGAACTCATTCGGCGGTGGGGAAAAGACGGGTGACATCAGCGTATGCTGGTAAAACGCTCCTTCAAACTTCAGCTTCTCGCCGGTCTGCCAACTGTTCCAGATTGTCCTGATCGCCAACACCATTTCACGCATACGCGAAGCGGGCTTACCCCATGGCATGGAGAAGCGTCTCTCGATATGGGCCTTCACCTGCGCGCCAAGGCCGAGGATGAAGCGGCCGCCAGAGAGATTCTGCAGATCGTTGCCGAGATAGGCCAGGCTCATGGGGTTGCGTGCGAACGCAACGGCAATGGACGTCATGAGCTCCATTTTCTGCGTGTGCATTGCAGCGGCGGCCACCGAGATAAACGGGTCGGACTGCCCCTCGAAGGTATACGCGCCATCGAAGCCCACCTCCTCAAGCTGTGCGGCCATGGCGCCGACCCTGACAGGGTCAAACATGAGGGAACTATCGATTTTCATTTTGCTACACTCCTTGGACCCACGTGCGGGGGCGGGCAATACTGTCGCGGGAAGTATCTTTACTTATACCCTCAAGATACACATTCCAAGCGGACAGTATACGCTGTCCTTTGCGCTCAAAACTGGCGCGAATTCCTGCGATTAATGACCCGAGCTGCCATTGCTCCCTGCGCGCAGCGCGCCACACTACTGCCACGGAGAAAAGTGCCATGAGCTACAACTACGACCCCGAACTTGCGGCCGCGCTGGAGTTTCTTCCCGAGGGCGGCCTGGATCTCACCGACCCGGTAGCGACGCGCCAGGGGTTCCTGGCAATGATCGAAATGATGAACGCAGACCTCGACCAGAGCGGCGTCGTGATCGAGAACCGCTCGATTCCCGGGCGCGACGGCGACCCGGAAGTGCCGGTTCGTATCTATACCCCCGAGGGCCTCGATGCAAATGTGCCCTGCATCCTTCACATCCACGGCGGCGGATTCGTCGTGGGCAACCTCGACAGTGAACTGGGCGCCTGCCTCACGCTGTGTCGCGGCCTTGGCGTCGTCGTTGTCTCGGTAGACTACCGACTGGCGCCTGAAACGCCCTTCCCGGGCGGGCTCGAAGACTGCTACGCCGCTCTGACATGGACCCACGACAACGCGGCCAGCCTGAAGGTAGACCCTGAGCGAGTCGCGGTCTTAGGCATGAGCGCTGGTGGCGGGCTTTCCGCAGCCACCGCACTGCTCGCGCGCGACCGTGGTGGCCCTGCCATCTGCTTCCAGTACCTCGGGATTCCGGAACTCGACGATCGGTTGAACACCGCGTCCATGCGCGAGTTTGTCGACACCCCGATGTGGAACCGGCCCAACGCGGAGCTCAGCTGGGACGCCTACCTCGGCGACGCGTACCAGCGCGGTAGTGACGATGTGCCCTACCTGGCTGCACCGGCGCGTGCCGAAGACCTGTCGGGTCTGCCCCCCGCGTACGTCAATACGATGGAGTTCGACCCGCTGCGCGACGAGGGCATCGAGTACGGCCTGCGACTGCTGCAGGCGGGTATACCCACCGAGCTACACAACTTCCCCGGCACGTTCCACGGCTCGAGTCTATTCACCCACGCGGCCATCAGCCAGCGCGAAGCGGGTGAACAGCTCACCGTACTGCGCCGCGCACTGAACCTCACTGACTAAGCTGCAACACGCTTTTCGGAGTCACCATGAGCAACGACAGCCTGCACACACCCCCCTTAATGCCCCACCTGTTGATCGAGGGCCTTAATCGCTACAACGACGAGCCCTGCCTCTTTCTCGGCGACAAGGTCGCGAGCTACCGCGAGGTCCGCGAGACGACGAGCCAGATGGTACAGGCACTGAAATCCAAGGGGCTCGGACTCGGCAGCCGTGTGGCCATAATCTCGGCCAACCGGCCCGAAGTACTTTCCAACATCGCCGCGATGCAGCTCACCGGCTGCGTGGGCACACCGTTACACCCGCTCGGCTCCCTGGATGACCACGCCTACGTGCTGGAGGCCGCGGGCATCGAGACGCTCGTATTCGATGCCGCCCTGTTTTCCGAAGTTGCGGCAGCGCTCAAGGAGCGCGTACCGACGGTGAAGAACTTTCTCGGCTTCGGCCCCAACGACGTGGGCGATGACTACATGGCACTCGCCGCGGAGTTCGAGCCACTACCGCTGGAAGCACCTGACATCGGCCCCAATGATATCGCCTCGGTCAATTTCACGGGCGGCACCACGGGCAAGCCAAAGGGTGTAATGAGTCCGCACCGGGTAAGCGCTTACATGACACAGATCCAGATGGCCGAGTGGGAGTTTCCAGACGAGGTGCGCATGCTGATGGCAACGCCCCTCTCACACGCCGCTGCCGCCTTCTTTATCCCTGTGTTGCAGAAGGGCGGCGCGTTCTACGTGATGTCCGGCTTCAGCCCCGACGAGTTTTTTGACACGGTGAAAGAGCACAAGATCACCTGCACCATGCTGGTTCCGGTAATGATCTACTTCCTGCTCGATTCACCGCGCGCCACAGACGGCAGCATGGACAGTATGGAGACCATCTTCTATGGCGCTTCCGCCATGAGCCCCGCTCGCCTGCAGGAAGGCATCGAGAAATGGGGCCAGGTGTTCTACCAGTTCTTCGGCCAGTCAGAGTGCCCAATGGTAATCGCCAACATGTCGAAGAAAGAACACGACTTGAGCAAGCCCGAGCGCTTCGCGTCCTGCGGCCGCCCCACGCCCTGGGTGCACTTGGCACTGATGGACAAGGACATGAACGAAGTGCCCCAGGGCGAACCCGGTGAAATCTGCGTGCGCGGTCCGCTGATTATGCAGGGCTACAAGGACATGCCGGAGCAGACAGCGGAGGCCTTCGAGGGCGGCTGGCTGCACACGGGCGATGTGGGCAAGCTCGACGAAGACGGCTTCCTTTATATCGTCGACCGCACGAAGGATATGATCGTCACAGGCGGATTCAACGTGTTCCCACGCGAAGTAGAGGATGTACTGACCGGGCATGACGCCGTCGCGCAGGTCGTGGTCATCGGCGTGCCAGACGAGCAGTGGGGCGAGGCCGTTAAGGCCGTTGTGGTACTCAAACCCGGCGTCGAGGGCTCAGACGAACTCGTTACCGATATGCAGGCCCTGGTAAAAGACGCAAAGGGGTCGGTGCAGTCGCCGAAGTCGATCGACTTTGTCGAGGCCATCCCACTGACGCCCGTCGGTAAGCCCGACAAGAAGACCGTCCGTGCGCAGTACTGGGAAGGCACCGACCGCGGGGTCGGCTGAGTTTGACTGCGGCGCGTCTTCTCGGGTTGGCTGCAGCCCTTACAGCACTCGTCGGCTGCAGTTCGGCCGACGACCCCAGCCTGTTCCCGGAATTTAATGCCGCAAGCGCCGTCAAGCCACCAGCGAAGGAGCCCACGGAGTACAACGCAGCGCGCAACCTTTACTGGGGCGACCTGCACGTGCACACGAGCTACTCGACAGACGCCTATACCAATGGTGTAAGGGCAACGCCAGACGATGCCTATACCTTCTTCAAGGGCGGTGAAATAGAACACGCGGCCGGGTACGGCATTCGCATGCAGAGGCCGCTCGACTTTGCGGCGGTCACCGACCACTCAGAGTACACCGGTCTGTTGCGAGCAACAGACCCTGACCTGCCGCTGAAGTCGCGCAGCCTGCGCGAGCGACTACTCAACGACGGCAAACTGCGAAACACAACCCTGCTGGCGCGCACCATGGTGGGGTTTAATCTGCAGGACGCTGTGCAGCCCGGCTGGGAAGACATCACGCGGGCCGCGTGGCAGGACATCATCGACGCGGCAGAGCGGCACAACGACCCAGGTATCTTCACCGCATTCGTCGGCTACGAGTGGTCGTCGATGCCCGAGGAAAAAAACCTGCATCGCAACGTTATCTACCGCAGCGCGAAGGCGCCCGAGCTGCCCTTCAGCTCTGTGGACTCGGAAGACCCTCGCGACCTCTGGGCAGCACTTGCGACGCAGCGCGAAGACGGCATGGTCGCCATGGCGATACCGCACAACGGCAACGTCAGCGACGGGCGGATGTACGATTCCGTCATGTTCGACGGCGACAAGATGGATCCCGAATACGCCCTGATGCGCATGACATACGAACCGGTCAGCGAGATTTTCCAGGTGAAAGGTTCGTCGGAAACCTACCCTTCACTCTCACCGGAGGACGAGTTCGCAGGCTTCGAAATTTACGATACGCAGCTGGCGATGTCGCAGGACGACTCGAGTCCCAAGGGAAGCTACGTACGCGATGCACTGCGTCTCGGTCTCGAAATGTCACACAGCGAGGGCTTTAACCCCTATCGCTTTGGCGTGATCGGCTCCTCTGACGGGCACAACGCAAGTTCGCCCGTGGAAGAAAACAGCTACCACGGCAAGCTGCCCATACTCGATGGCAGCGCCGCGCTGCGCATGGGTGAGGCTGCCTTCTGGCCCGAGGAGCAAATGGCGGGCGGCACGCGCTGGAGTGCAGCAGGGCTCGCAGCGGTGTGGGCGGAGGAAAACACACGCGCCGCTCTCTTCGACGCGATGGAGCGCAAGGAAACCTACGCGACCTCCGGGCCGCGAATTGCCGTGCGCTTTTTCGGCGGCTGGAATTACCCCGAAGACCTCTTGGAGCAGGCGGACTGGATAGCGCAGGCCGAAGCGAGCGGCGTACCGATGGGCGGCGAGCTGCCGCAGTCGTCCGTGGCAGCGCCCAGTTTCGCGGTATGGGCCATGCGCGACCCACAGAGCGGCAACCTCGACCGAATCCAGATCATCAAGGGGTGGGTCGACAAGCACGGCGAATCACATGAGAAAATTTTCAATATCGCCTGGTCAGGTAAGCGCGTGACCGATGCCGAGGGCCGCCTGCCACCGGTGGGCAACACCGTGAACGTGGACGAGGCGAGTTACGACAACAGCATAGGCAGTGAGCAGCTTTCTATCGTGTGGAAAGACCCGGAGTTCGATCCGGCTATACCTGCCTTCTACTACGCCAGGGTCATTGAGATTCCCACACCGCGCTGGACCACCTACGACGCGAAAACGCTGGGCATTCCGGCTCCAGAGCCAACAAGCCTGCAGGAACGCGCAGTCACCTCCGCAATTTTCTACAGTCCCTGACCCATCCCGCCACGCTTGGCAAGATGTACAGCGCCAGATAACCCCGCTAGAGTAAGTTCGATACCCCCCGCTTTTCTGCACCGCGCCCTGATGCGTGGATGCGCGCAAGGACTCTGTCATGCAGGAACACGCAAGCGAACGCTACCGCGGCCTCACCTATCCCTATGGACGCAGCGCTAACCCCGAGCCGGGCGAAGTTGTACAGATCGCGGAGGGCGTCTACTGGACGCGCTTCGCAATGCCCATGTCGCTGGACCACATCAACCTGTGGCTGCTGGAAGACGGTGAGGGTTGGACGGTTGTCGATACCTGCCTCAACATGGAGAGCTCGCGCGAAACCTGGGAGGGTCTCCTCGCTGGCTTCATGGGGGGCAAGCCCATCACCCGCGTCATCTGCACCCACCTGCATCCTGATCACGTGGGTCTTGCGGGCTGGCTCGCCGAGCGCTTCGACTGCGACCTGTGGATGAGCCGCGAAGAGTTCCTCATGTGTCGTGCGATGGCCTCGGACACTGGCCGGTCGGCGCCCGATGTCGCTATACGGTTCTACCGCGGCGCGGGTTACGACGAGGAAGAACTCGATCGCTACCGCGCCAAGTTCGGTAACTTCGGGCGCGCCATCGCACCACTGCCCGATAGCTTCCGCCGCCTCGTAGACCGCGAAACCATCACCATCGGAGGTCGCTACTGGCAGGTTATCGTCGGCTCCGGTCACTCGCCCGAGCACGTTACACTTTACTGCCCGGCACTAAAGCTGCTGATCTCCGGTGACCAGGTGTTGCCGCGCATTACGCCCAACGTCAGCGTGTTTCCAACGGAACCGGAAGGTGACCCGCTCAAGGAGTGGCTGCAATCGAGCGGCAGGCTGCGCGAAATGCTGCCGGATGACCTGCTGGTGCTACCCGCGCACGAAGCACCGTTTTATGGTTTGCACGTACGAATCAGCCAGATACTCGAGGGGCACAAACGCGACCTCGGCAGCCTGTTTGAACTGCTGTCGGAGCCACGCCGCGCGGTAGACTGCTTCCCCGCGCTATTTAACCGGGAGATCGACTCCGGTTCGATGGGTCTTGCGACAGGGGAAACGCTCGCGCACCTGAACTGCCTGCTGGGCAGGCGCCGGATCGAGCGCACAACCGACGAATACGGCGTGCACTGGTATCAGCAGATACCCGAGTCAATCGACTACGACGACTGAGCTTCGACGACTGAGCTTCGTCAGGCGGTAATCTTCTCAAGTACGTCGAGCGCAGTGCTGCGATCGAGCAGCCGCGGTGCGGGGTACGACATACCTTCGGCCAGGGCGAGGTCCGCCAGCGCGCCGTGGTCCTCGCGGCGAATCTTGTCGGAGGTTTCCGGAATACCGACTTCCGCGCGCAGGTCGCGCACCGCCTGGATAAACTTCTCTGCCAGAACCGCATTGCCCTCGCCCGCTTCACCGGCACCTACCAGCACCGCGAGTTCAGCCAACTCGGACTCCGCTTCGACGCGAGAAAACTCGAGGATATGCGGAAGCACAAGCGCGTTGGCAAGACCGTGGGGAATGCCGTACTTCCCGCCGATCTGGTGTGCGATGGCGTGCACGTTCCCGACATTGACCTGGTTGATGGCGAGGCCCGCGTAGTAAGCGGCCATGGCCATGCCCTGCCTCGCATTAAGATCGGAACCCTCGCGGCAAGCCTGGGCCAGGTGATCGAAGATCAGTTTGATGGCAATACGGCCGTCCTCCTTGGCCGTGCCGCGGTCCCAGCGGCTCACAAATGCCTCGACGCCATGGGTGAGCGCATCGATACCGGTTGCCGCCGTAATGTGTGGCGGCAGGCCTACCAACAGGTCGGCATCCACCGCGACCGCGGCGGGCAGCATCGCGCTGCCCGAGGCGATACCTTTTTCGTGGGTTTCGGGGTCAGAGATCACCGCGCCCATGGTCGCCTCGGACCCGGTGCCGGAGGTAGTGGGAATGGCGTAGATCTTTAGCGGGTCGTTCTTGTACTTGTTGAACCCAATCCAGTCACCCGCTGTTCCCTCATTGGTCGCGCCCGTGGCGATCAGCTTGGCCGCATCCATGCTGGAGCCGCCGCCGATAGCAAGCACCGCCTCACTGCGCGAGGACTTGGCGATACTCACGCCTTCCGCAACCTGGTCATAGGTTGGATCGGGCAGGACGCCGTCGTAGATCGCGATCTCAACGCCGGCATCAACCAGGCCCACAATTGCACTGTCGACAATACCGAGCTCGCGCAGCGGCTTGTCGGTAACCACCAGCACGCGCTCCGCACCCGTGCGCGCAATGTGTTCGCAGAGCTGGCGCGAGCTGCCCGTGCCGACGAACGCGGTGTGGCGCGCACCGGGCGCAAAACTGACGACAGTCTTGATAAGCTTAAGGATCAGTTCATGCAGGATTTGTCGAAGAAACTGGGGCATGTGGCAACTCGCTAGTCTTGTGAGCCGGGCAGACCGGGAAAAGACCCGATACTACGGGAAAATCGCCGTGCAGCCCAACCTGTGGCGGGCCACGTTTGGGGCGCTGGCGTGCGTGCTGCTGGCGTCCTGTACGATCACCTCGCTCACGCCACGCGGTACAACGGATTGGGCGTGCCAGCCGCTCGACCCGATTAAGGGGGAACTCCCAGACCGCCCCTGTTTGCGCGCCACGTTATCAGATCACAACCTGGTCACCGTGAAGTGGCGAGTAAGGAACAGCCGCGGCCTGGTCTACCTCGCCGATGCTCTGGGGCCAAACTACGTGGACCCGGGTTACCAGCGGGCCGATTGTGACGACACGGCGCTGCAGGCATGCCAGTACACGCAGCGGGTCAGCACTGGGGGCCATCACCGCTGGCAGCTCAGGGTAAGCGCACCGGGCGGCGAGGAACTGTTTGCGACAACGACACTCGAGGTGCCGAGGCCCTATCCACCGAGACTCAAAGGGGGCGGCCCGCTCGATGTGCTGGCACCCGAACCAGGGCCAGTGACCTGGGAGGCCGATGAGCGTAATACCGAAACCGAAGCACAAAAGCGCGCTTCATGGGTCACGGTGAAAGACCCCGCAACGGGGCGCTGGCCCTACGGTGAACGCTGGCCACTCAGGGGACCACGCGCCACATTTACCGTAACGCCTGAAATGCTCAACGCGGCGGGCGAGGTGAATATCACCGCGCGCGATTGCAGGCGCATCCCGGATACCAAGAGCAAACTCTGTAGCGAAAATGCATGGGCTGGGTTTTACACCAGTGGCGACCACTTCCTGGTGAACAACCCGCTTCACCTTGAGAGCGGCGTTGCAGCCAGCATCGACTTCACCACACACTCCGGCGCCGTTCGCGAGATTACCTCCGATAGCCTGATTCGGCAGGGCCTCATCCGCACCGGGGATAGCACCATCACGCTGGAGCCTCTGCGGCTCACGCCGGGCGAGCACAAACTGGCGCTGCGCTCCTGCCGCGGCGATGCTTGCTCGAAGCCTCACGAACTGCGCGTTGTTGTCGACGGTGACGTGCAGTGGGAGACGGAGCGCGACTACGAACGGGACTTCTTCCCCGCGACCACCCACGATCTCTTCGGAGGCGGCGTGCCGCTCGATATCCGGTGGGGGTCTGCGGGCGATATCTGGATGACCCGGGAGTTCTCCAACAGCCTGACACGCGTCGATACATCGCAGCGCGTTGAGGTATACGAAGCGCCACTCGCGCGTCAGGTGCGTCTTGCCAGCGCCAACCCGTCGCTCTCCCGGCCATTCGGTTTGAACGTTGGCGCGAGCGCGCGCAGCGCTGCCCACGGGTCGGCGCTGTCCGAAAAAGTGATCGAGTCAGACGGCAAGCTGTGGTTTGCTCAAGGCGGTGATCGCCACGCGGGCGATGTAAGGAGCGGCGTAAACTACTCGCGTATTGTGTCTTTCGACCCATCCGCACAGGATCTCCCAACGACAGAGCAGGACGACCGCTTCTGCGTCTACGCCATGCCGAGCGCGCCAGACTCCACCGACGGCAACAACCACCTGCTTGGGGTCGCGGCCACCGATGGCAGGATCTGGGTGACAGAGATGCGCGGGTATCGCTCAGAAAGACCGGGGGCCATTTCCTCCTTTATTCCCGCCGCCGTGGGTTGCGCAAACTCGCTGAACTACAGTGATCCCCGCGCGCTGGCGGACCTCATGCCCTACTGCGCGAACGGCGCGAGTGCGGCAACAGGCTGCGTTGAAACATGGTCGCTGGACACCGCCAAACCCGCGATGCTGGAACTCGACCCCTTAGACGGCAGCCTCTGGTTTTCCGACTCGAACGGCAGTTATCTCGGTAATTTCGACCCGGGACGCAGCGACCCTATAACGCTCTACCCGCTTCCCGTCCCCGGCGGGCTCTCTTGGAGCATTCGGCTGGACGGCGACGCGGTCTACGTCGCGTCCTACAGCAATCGTTTGGTATACCGCTTTGACAGGCGCGAACAGACTTTCGACGTGATTACGGTTCCCTCACGTGCAACCAAGGGTGCGCTGCTGCACACGATCGACATCGACCATCGCAAACGCAGACTCTGGTTCAGCCTGTCCAACGAGGGCGATGTACCCCACCAGCTGGAAGCATCCACAATCGGATACATCGACCTCGATAGCTGGCGGGCAAATGTGCGCGAGGGCGCAAAGGAGAAGGTCCAGGGAGTGGTGTACGCAGGCCTTAGCCGCGCGCCCTACCCCGAGCGCTTGCCGCCCAGGCACCAGTCGTTCCATGGCATTGCAGTCGAGCCCGCAACAGGCAAGCTGGCCATCGCCACAATGTGGCGCTACCAGGTGACGGAACTGACACCGCGACCGGCGTTTGCGGGGGCAGACTAGGCGGCGGGCTTTTCAGCGGGCAGTCGCAAGGCAAACGCCACTGCAATCACAAGTACCGCTGCAAGTACCATCAGCGCGGTGTCGTAACTCCCCGAGCGATCGAAACTCAAACCCGCCAGGGGTGCACCCAGCAGTCCAAAGGGCAGGAAAAGCGG
Organism: Halioglobus sp.; assembly: GCA_965227435.1. Classification (GTDB taxonomy): domain Bacteria; phylum Pseudomonadota; class Gammaproteobacteria; order Pseudomonadales; family Halieaceae; genus Marimicrobium. The sequence goes on from CBDDGB010000001.1 coordinate 386,499, forward strand.
CATCTGCGCGCCGTTCACCTGGCTGATGATCGCGGTGTCGAAGTAGCGGCTGTTGAGGTAAGGGTGCATGGGAATAAATGCACCACCGCCAAAACCCAGCATGCCGACCGCTACCAGCGTGAGAGGCAGGTTAGCGGCCTTAAGAAGTAGCACGAGGCCTACCGCCTGCAGCACAAGTAGACCCACCACAATCCCGCGGGCGTAATGCTTGCCGTCATCGCCGAGCCACGCGATCGCCGCTTTACCCAGAAGACCGCAGAGGCCGGCGAACGCAAGCAACATCCCGGCTTCACTCGCGGAGTAACCCGTCTGCATGAAGTGCGAGGGGTAACAGATTGAGAGGACTATCGACACATTGAACGCGAGCGCGACGCACAGGCCGACCAGCCAGAACTCGGCGCGACGGTAAAACGCCTTGTCGCCCGTTACGGCTTCCTGCCGCTCGGTTCCGGCGTTCGCCGGCACACCGAATAAAACGACCAGCCAGAGCAAAACGAGAAGCGTGAAGACCAGGCCGCCGAGTGTGCTGCGCCAGGAGTTGGTCTCCAGTAGGAAACCCACGATGGGTGGCAGCGTCGCTGTCGCAACGCTGATACCGATTGCTGCGATCGCAAGTGCGCGTGCCTCGCGTCCGGGATACACCTTGACCATCAGCCCGTTGATCACCACGGGGCCGTAGCCGGTTACGCCGGCCGCGAAAAGTACGAAGCAGGTTGCTGCGATGGCCAGTGTGGGGGCGAAGCTCACGGCGATCAGCGACAACATGGCCAGCGTGGCGCCTGTGAGGATGACGCGGCGTATCGGCAATCGATCGGCGAGTCGGCCGACGAAGGGTGCTACGAGGCCGGGCACTAGCAATAGGGCAACGGGGCCCATGTTTAGAACGGCGGCGCCTACTCCGAACTCTTCTGACAATGGCTTAACGAAGAATCCATAGATGCCAAGCAAGCCGGCGCCTAGTCCCAGGCAGACCATCCCGGCGGCGGCGGGCATCCAGAATTTCAGCATCTTTTTCATTTCGTTGTTTTGGCTGCCTCGGTTGTCGCTATTGGTGCATCGGTTGATTGTTTTTGCGCTGCCAGTCCCCGAGCCGCGATGTTTCTTCGCTCGCTGTCGGCCCCGCTCCGCGGTGCCCTCGGTCGGTCGGGAGCCAACGAGTTGTCTCCCTCCACTTCCTCGGTGCCTCCCTGACGGCTACGCGAAGAAACATCGCGGCTCGGGGACTTACTATCGAGCGCGAAGAGTAGCATTGGGCCGTGCGGTTAGTTTTCTGAAACACTATTCGCGTCGAAAAAATCGGTAGGGTGATGCGTTGTTGGGGAAATGGTTTCGCACCTTGCGTGCGAAAGTATTTTCACGATGGCGCGGCGCCCGGTTACCTTTACATCGAATCTCGAACCCCCAACGAAACAGCCCACCGAGAAATCGGTGGGCTGCACAAGGTATCGACCCGGGAACTGCCGGGCCAATTGATGCTATGCCGCCCTGCGAGGGCCGCCGTTGGAGCCGGGCCAGCGCGAGCCGGAGATCGTGTCGGAGAACGGCAGGAACGCTTCTGCATCCAGCTCGCCGGCTATCGACATCTGGCGGTCGAGGAAGATGGGCCACCACAGGTAGGACTCGACCATCTCTTTCATCGGCAGCAGGCTGGCGAGCGGGTCCCAGGGGCTGTCACGCAGGATCAGTTCGCCCTCTACATTTTCGCGGTGCGCAGTACCGTACTTGCTCATCACGTGTACGACATGCGGCGGGTAGTCGAAACCGGTAGCCGGGCCGCCGACGCTGACTGCGCGTGAGTACTTCAGCCACCACTCGTTCTGCACAAACTCCGGGCCTCCATCGACGGGGCCGGTAGATGCGCCCTTGTACTCGACAAACGTGTAGCCCTGGTGAGTGCAGCGCGCGGTGACCTGCGGCCCGAGGCGATAGTACTCGGTAGTGCACGGGTACTTGGGCTGGCCATTGGTTTCCTGGCTCACAAAAATTGCAGACTCCTGGTCAATACCGTAGCCAAGGGTGAACTCACCGGGCGTGCCGTTGAAGTCGGCATCAACAGACGTGACGATGCCGTACTCGGGCTCATCGGGTACCGGGAAGTTATAAATGGTAAGCCGGACATTCGGCTCCGCACCTGGCTCAATGCCCGGGGGCAACAGCGCGGCGATCCTGTCGGCGTCGGTCCGGTAGACCAGCTTCAACATCGGCCAGTTGATGATATCGCCCGGGTTGCCCTGGGGTGCACCTGTTTCGTTTGTCATATCGTTATCCTTACTAGATTACTGCCGCCCTGCGAATGCGAGCCTGCAAAAGTTTAGCCCAACGTGGCGGGCACGGGTGTTGTCCGGTTCAAAATCATATCCGCGCGCGCGCGAATTTTTTCGTCGGTCTCTGGTGTCGTTTCCAACAGCCAGAAGGCATCGTTCTCAAGGCCCCGCACGGCCATTTCTGCGACCTCGTCGGGGTGCGTGGTCTGGATCTCGATGCCGAATTCCGCAGCCATCTTCTTCATGTCGTCCACGGAATTGATTCCAGACTCGTTGCCTTCCACGCCCTCTTTCTTGAGTGCGTCAGGACGGACACGGCCCGAGTTGAACAGGCCCGTATCAACCACGTGTGGGCCGGGGAACAGCGCGCTCACCTTGACCGGCAAACCGCCCGCCTGGGTCTGGTAGTGCAGGTTTTCGGTAATCGCGTGGACCGCAGCCTTTGTCGCCGTGTAGATCGGCACGTCCGGGAGAATCGTGTAGGCGCCGTTGCCAGAACCAGTCACCACGAAGTGACAGTCTTCGCCGCTCGCAACGAGGCGCGGCATAAAGACGCGGATGCTGTTGATCACACCCCACACGTTGACGTTGATCGTCCACTGCCAGTCTTTCTCTGAGTAGTCCCACATGGCGCCAGTTTCACCCGCGCCGATACCGGCATTAGCGAAGACGAGATGAAGGCCGCCGAACTTCTCGGCTGCGGCATCCGCAAGGGCGTTGAGACTTTCCTCGGACGTGACATCACAGTGCCCGACAAGTGCTTCAATGTTTTCTCCCGCGAGATCTGCTTCGATCTGTGCCATCGCAGTTTTGTCGACATCGCCGACCGCAATATTCGCGCCACGACGTCCCAGCGCAAACGCCAGCGAACGACCGACACCGCTCGCGCCGCCGGTAATGACGGCAACTTTACCGTTGAAGTCTTTCATGCTCAGGCGATCTCTCTCTTGTCTTCAGAGGTGAGGTAGAACTGGCGTACCCACTTACGGAAGGTCACCAGCGTGGTATCGCCCTTGCAGAACACGGGCCGGCGCCTGTGTACCTTGTTCGCCCAGATGGGGTAGTCATCAGACAGGCCGTTGATAATGCCCTTCATGACATCGTCGCCAACGGCGTCTTCGATTTCCTTGCGCACGATGAGGGTCCAGCGCATAAACGTTTCGTTCGGGCCGATGGGCTGCGCGCTGTTGTACATGATCATCTCTGCATTCGGCCCATAGGTGTTGCGCACCATCGCAAAGCCGGGGCTGTAGGTGATCGCGTGCAGCTTACTCGGGAAATCGGCGCGCTCCATGTCGGAGCGCAGGTGCATCGTGCGGCCATCGTCGTCGATCTCAACCGTCGAGTTGGGAACCGCGTCCTGGCCGTGCACAAACTGGAAGTGCACCGGGTCGCAGGAGTTTTCACAAATGTCCTGCACGTGCGCCGGTACGAGGTGCTCGGTGTAGCGCGGCGTGGTCCAGTTGGGGTCCCCCAGTTCGGGGAGGTCCGGCAGCGCCCACTGCGGTGGCGTATTTTCCGGGTGGAACCAGACGTACACCTCGCCGTTTTTCTCCTCAGCGTGCCACGTGCGGATTTGCGCACGCTCGGGAATCTCATCGCAGTACGGAATGTGCGAGCACTTGCCATCCTCGGCATTGAACTGCCAGCCGTGGAACGGGCAACGCACGGTTTCGCCGACCACGCGGCCCTCATGGCCCAGGTGGGCGCCGAGGTGCGGGCAGAATGCATCCTGCAACGCGACCTTGCCGGAACGTGTGCGGTACAGCACCAGCTCGCGGTCAAACGCCTTTACAGGCTTTACTTCGCCGATGGCCAGCAGGTGGGAACGCTCGACGGAGTACCAACCCATCGGGAACTCCGGCGTGTGGTTTGTCTTGGATTCGCAGGCTTCAACAATCGCCATGATACTTCTCCGGTTTACTGCTTAACGTACGATTCAGGGATTAGTTGAACATCGACACATCGGGGCCGATTTCATCAGCAACGACCTGCAACTTCTCGCGGTCGAGGCCATAGAACTCGATCGCGTTCTCGCCGAGGATCTTGCGACCGTCCTCTGCGGGGAAGTCACTGAAGTTGTCCTTGAAGTACTGGGCCGTGTTCGGCCAGCTGCCCTCGGGGTGCGGGAAGTCACTGCCCCACATAATGCGGTCGACGCCGATGTCGCCGCGGCCCTCGAGGTCCGGGCGCAGGACGCAAGAAGCACCGATGCCGACATTGCGCGAAAAGTACTCGCTCGGCTTAAGTGTGAGGTGCTTGCGGAAGTTGCCGAGCTTGGCCGAGATCTGGCCCTCGGTGAAATGGAAGTCCATCAGGCGCAACCACGACGGGAACATGAACATCGTTCCGCCCTCAACCACCATCGCCTTGAGATTCGGGAAGCGCTCAAACACACCGCCCCAGATCATGAAGGTGAGCGGACGATAGAGCCACCACATCACCTCGGACACGTAAATGCCCATCGCACCCGGCATCACATCGCTGGTGTCTTCGGCGGGGAACCCGGCTCCGAAGTACTCGTTGTGGGTCGCAGGTCCGGAGTGGAAGTGGATGATGACACCCATCTCTTCGCAGGCCGCCCAGAAGGGGTCGTACTTGGTGTGGTGGTAGGCGTCGTGCTCGCCCCACAGCGTGGGCAGCATGACAGACGTCAGCCCGTTGTCGACACACCAGCGCACGGCTTCGACCGCCTGGTCCACATCATATAGAAGGGGAATTGACGCAACGCCGATGTGACGCTCGGGCGCATTCGCGCACCACTCCGCCAGCCAGCGGTTGTGCGCCATCGCGCCGGCCCACTGCAGCTCGGGCACCATGTCCCGGGTAGTGAGGCCAAGGCCGGCACCGAAGGGCGGCGTGTTCTTTTCGGTGATACCGTCGGGGAAGATCACCTCGGCAGCGATGCCATCGCCGGCCAGCATGTTAACGCGCTCTTTATAGTCCCAGGCGCCGGTCAGCTCTTTCTGGATGGGCGCGCGCCATGCATCGTTGATTTCTTTAATGAGAAAGGTGGACTCGGCCTTCTCCATCATCTCGACCGTGATCGGCACGGCCATGTCCATCATTTCGTGGTACTTGCTCTCCACGTAGGGCTTGTAGTCGGCTATGGGCAGCCCGGCGTGGCAGTCTGTTGAGACTACGATGAGGCGTTCTGACATTGTTTCTCACCTATCTTCTTTCAGTGGCTTTCTATCAGCAGCGCCCGGCCTCCCTCCCGGGGACCAGGCGCCTCGTCTTTGGACGAAATCTAAATATCCAAATGCGCAAACTTGCACATTTGTATACAATCTAGTTTAATGGGCTCACGAATGCAACCCCAGTTACGGAATATTCATGGCCGATACTGAGGCGCCACTTGGACGCCGCGAAAAGCGCAAGCAGGAGATCAGGGCCCGTATCGAAGATGCGGCGTACACCCTGTTCCAGCGCCAGGGCATCGATGAAACGTCGATCGAGCAGATCTGCGTGGAGGCCGATGTCGCGCGCCGTACGTTCTACGGCCATTACCCGAACAAGCACGCCCTACTCGGCGGCCTGGGCATTTCCCGCCTCTATGGCCGCATGGAGCCGATGCTGCGCGAACTCATGGCGAATCACCCGACCACGCGGGGGCGACTCGAGGCGATGATCGACTACATTGAGTCGAACTTTGCCGGCATGAACGAAATCGATCGGCAGCTCATCGTGACCGGCCCCTCTGCCCTTGCGCAGGACCGACAGAAGCAACAGGAACTCGGCAACTCGGCCATCCAGAGCTTTCAGCAGATGATTACCGCCGGTGTCGCCATCGATGACGTCAACACAAGGTTCTCTCCAGAGATCCTCGCCTCCATGGTGGTGGGCACGCTAAACCTCCTCACCATCAGCTGGGCACTGGATGACAGCTTCCCCGTATTCGCCAAGCTGGAAGAGGCGCGAGGCTTGTTCGAGCACCTGATCTGCAAGGAAACAAAGTAAGACCGCAGGCGCCATTGCCGCACCTTCACCGCGGCCGGTATCGTCCATCTTCTTTTCTACCAATGGAGTTTTCCCATGGGACCTCTCAAGGGCATCACCATCATTGAAATGGCTGGGCTAGGCCCCGGCCCGTTCGGCGCTATGTTGCTCGCAGACATGGGCGCGGAGGTCATTCGCGTTGAGCGACCCGGCGGCAGCATGTTCACCGCGGTAGACAATCCGCGGCTGGACCTGCTCAACCGGAACAAGCGCTGCATAGCGGTAGACCTGAAAGCACCCGGTGGCGTCGAGACAGTGCTCGCGCTGATCGAGAAGGCCGATGGACTTGTAGAGGGCAACCGCCCCGGCGTCATGGAGCGCCTGGGACTCGGCCCCGATGTCTGCCTGGAGCGCAATCCAGCGCTGGTCTACGGCCGCATGACTGGCTGGGGGCAGGAAGGGCCGATGGCGAACGATGTCGGCCACGACATCAACTACATTGCGCTCGCGGGTGCGCTGCACGGCATCGGCCGTGCGGGCGAGAAGCCCGGCATTCCCCTCAACCTGGTGGGCGACTTTGGCGGCGGCGGTCTCATGCTGGCCTACGGTATGGTCTGCGGCCTGCTTGAAGCCAAAAATTCCGGCAAAGGCCAGGTCGTCGACGCCGCCATGATCGACGGTGCAGCAACACTCATGGCCATTACGTTTGCCGCTAACCAGTCTGGCTTCTGGACTGACGAACGCGGCACCAACATGCTCGATTCCGGTTCGCACTTTTACGAGGTGTACGAAACGAGCGACGGCAAGTACATCTCACTCGGTTCTATCGAACCGCAATTTTACGCGGCACTCCTCGAGAAGCTGGGCGATGATGCGAAGCATTTCGAAAACCAGTTCGACGCACCGAACTGGCCGGTGATGAAGGAAAAGCTCGCCGCGATTATCAAGCGCAAGACTCGCGACGAATGGGACGAGGTCTTCGCGGGCGCCAATGTCTGCTATGCACCCGTGCTGTCAATGGGAGAGGTCAGGCACCATCCCCACCACCAGGCCCGCGGCTCCTTTCTCGACGACGGTGAAGTCTGGGAACCTGCTCCTGCGCCACGCTTCAGCCGCACGCCGGGTGAAATCCGGCGCAATCCCTCTGTCATTGGCGAGCACAGCGAGGAAATTCTCCGCGACTTCGGTTTCAGCGAGGAGGACATCGCCGCGAAGATTGCGAGTGGCGCAGTGCACCGCAAATCCGATTAGAATAGCGCCTGCTTTGCAATGGCCCAGAGGTTGATGCGCACGTGAACGAGTCTTTTCCCAGCAACTGCCTGCACGTCGCGGTTGAACCCGACAGCGGTAACCTGTTTCTTGAGTCCGGTGCTGTGAGCGCGCCGCGCGATGGCGAGGTATTGATCCAGGTGGAAGCCGCGGGCATCAATCGCGCCGACCTGCTGCAGCGTCGGGGGCTGTACCCGCCGCCCGCCGACGCATCCCCCATTCTCGGTCTCGAGGTGGCGGGCTCGGTCGCAGCTGTGGGAGAAAACTGCGGCGGTTGGCGTGTGGGCGATCGTATCTGCGCACTGACGCACGGCGGCGGTTATTCGGAGTTTGCGCCTGCACCCGTCGGCCAGTGCCTGCCGGTTCCCGATAACTACTCGGCGGTCGAGGCCGCGGCGCTGCCGGAAGCGTTGCTCACCATCTGGCACAACCTCTACCAGCGCGCTGAGCTCAAGTCCGGCGAGAAGGTACTCATACACGGCGGTGCCAGTGGCATGGGCACCATGGGCGTCATGATGGCGAGCACGCTGGGTGCAGACGTGTACACAACGGCAGGCACGCGCCAGAAGTGCGAGGCGCTGGAGGCACGCGGCGCTACGCGCGCAATCAACTACCGCGAAGAAGACTTCGAAGCCGTGCTGGGTAAGCTGGGCGTTGCGGGCGAGATCGACGTTATCCTCGACATGATCGGCGGCGACTATATACAGAAGAACATGAACGTCGCGGCAGCGGAGGCACGCATCGTCAACATCGCGTACATGTCGGGCTTCAAGTCGGAAGTGAACTTCGCACCACTGCTGATGAAACGACTAACGCTCACTGGCTCAACACTCCGCGCCCAAACGTTCGAGCAGAAAGCAGTGATGGTCGAGGAGATTACGCGCGTTGTGTATCCGCACCTGGATAGCGGTGCGATTCGCCCCGTGATCGACAGTACATTTCCCCTCGCGGACGCGCAGAAAGCGCACGACCGCATGGAGAGCGGCGAACATATGGGCAAGATCATCCTGACACTGCCCTGAACGCTGTTAATAGCCACGAGCGTTAAAGGCGTTTTTTTTAAAAGCAAAACAGTCTTAAAACACGGGAAATACAGGCGCCTCGCCGCTTCGAGGGACTGAAAAACCACGTTTTTCCCGTGTTTTAAGAGTTTTTTACTCTATTAACGCAGCCCTTTTATTTCCCACAACGCTTAAAACACTGTAAATACAGTGTCAAAGCGCTGACCGCCTAGCCCTAAGCCCACCCGGTGCTATACTCAAAACGTCTGTCGGGGCAGGGCTCTTATCACCGAATATTCGGTCGCTCTAACCGGACACACCTGGGTTTTCCGCGAGGCCAGGTGCTAAGGACAGCAAAAAAAATAACAAGGACGGTTAGTACGGCTGGGAAGACTCTTGCTTGGGTGAGCCAACAGGGGGTAGCTGTATGAAACGACATTATTACGTTAGCGACGATCTCGATGATCTCGAACTCGTCGAACAACAGCTCGAAGAAGCGGGCGTTTCCACACCACAAATCCATGTATTGAGCGAAGACGATTCCGGTCTGGTGGAGCATCACCTGCATCCGGTAGAAGCTGTGCTCAAGCGCGACGTTGTGCACGGCACGGAGCTCGGTGCCGTTGTCGGCGTGATAGGTGCGGCACTTGTGCTCGGTGGGTTCTATTTCACGGGCCTCACGGAAACTTACACGTGGGTACCGCCCATATTCCTGTCCATCATCGTGCTGGGCTTCTGTACCTGGGAGGGAGGCCTGATCGGCATAAGCGAGCCCCACGTCGACTTCAAGCGCTTCCAGGACGACCTGCACGCGGGCAAGCATGTCCTGTTTGTTGACTTCGACCCGGAGCAGGAAGACATCCTGCGCAAGGTCGTTGCCGACCACCCCAAGCTGCAGGATGCGGGTGAAGGCAGCGCCACACCAAAAGCGGTAGTAAGTGCACAAAACATCTTCAGCCGCTTTATGAAGACTGCACCCTGACCGTAAACGGTCAGGGTTTTTTGTTTGTGACCGTTGGAGAGTTGCGCGCGCATCGCCACTGACACTCGTCCAATAACAACCATAAGAGAGGACAGGCGCATATGAAGCTGGTAATCGTACTGGTATTACTGGTCATCGGAACTCTCCTGTTCCACTGGTTAAGTCCGTGGTGGATGACTGAAATCGCCTCGAACTGGACCTTCATCGATACCACCATCGATATCACGCTCTATATCACCGGGTTCGTGTTTGTCGCGGTAAACCTCTTCATGGCATACGCGGTGTACCGCTACCGCCACAATCCCGACCGCCGCGCCGACTACGAGCCCGAGAACAAGCGCCTGGAGTGGATTCTCACCGGCATCACATCAGTCGGTGTTGCCGCAATGCTCGCCCCCGGTCTCGTGGTGTGGGCCGATTTCGTCACCGTGCCCGAGGAAGCCGACCAGATGGAAGTGCTGGGCATGCAGTGGCAATGGCACTACCGCTACCCCGGTGAAGACGGCCAGCTCGGCGAGGTCGACGCCCGCTACATCAGCGAAGAAAACCCCTTCGGGATGAACGTCAACGACCCTGCGGGCAATGACGACGTGCTCATCATCAGCAACGAGATGCGCCTGCCGAAAGACCGTCCGGTCAAATTGAACCTGCGCGCCAAGGACGTACTGCACGACTTCGCGGTACCGCAGTTCAGGGTCAAGATGGACCTCGTGCCGGGCCTCGTGACCTACGTATGGCTCACACCAACCCGCACCGGCAAGTTCGACATCCTCTGCATGGAGCTGTGTGGCATCGGGCACTACACCATGCGCGGCTACGTTATCGTGCAGGAAGAGGAAGACTTCAATAAGTGGCTCGCCGAGCAGCCGACCTGGGCAGACATGCAGGCCATACCGGCCGGCGACCCGGTGGTGGGTGAAGCGGGCTACGCGACCTGTGCGGCCTGCCACGGCCAGAACGGCGAGGGCAACCCTGCTCTCAATGCGCCCGCACTCGCTGGCCTGCCCGACTGGTACATCGCGCGCCAGATCGATCACTACAAGCGCGGTATCCGCGGCCGCAGCCAGGACGATGTCTACGGCATGCAGATGGCGCCGATGGCCAACATGCTCGTGGACGAGGCCGCAGTGCGCAACGTTACCGCCTATATCGAAACGTTCGAGGCCAAGAAACCCGCCGTCACGATAGAGGGCAACGCAGACCGCGGCGCAGACCACTACGTGACCTGCGGCGCATGTCATGGCGCAGAGGCGCAGGGCAACCACGCACTGCAGGCTCCGCGCCTGGCCGGGCAGGAAGACTGGTACCTGAAGCGGCAGCTGGAAAACTTTCGCAAGGGCATACGGGGCGCGCACCAGGAAGACGCCTACGGCCACCAGATGGTGCTGATGGCGCGCTCACTGCAAGACGAACAATCCGTTAACGACCTGCTGGCCTACCTGAACTCGCTGTAGCGAGCGCCGGGTAGCCACACACGAGGACACGCAGCATGCAACACACGGCAATTGCTGATCGCCCGGATGAGCTCCATGATCCAGAGAGTTTCATCACCAAGTACGTCTGGAGCCAGGACCACAAGGTCATCGCGATCCAGTATGGCGTTATCGCTATCTTCGTCGGCCTTGTGGCCCTAGTGCTGTCGGGGCTGATGCGCCTGCAGCTAGGCTTTCCCGACACCTTCGACTTCATCGACCCGAGCGCTTACCTGCAGTTCGTCACCATGCACGGCATGATCATGGTGATCTACCTGCTCACGGCGCTGCTGCTCGGCGGCTTCGGCAACTACCTGATTCCGTTGATGTGCGGCGCACGCGACATGGTGTTCCCGTTCATGAACATGCTGAGTGTCTGGGTCTACTTCCTGTCGGTGATTATTCTCCTGGCGAGTTTCTTCGTACCGGGAGGACCAACGGGGGCCGGATGGACGCTCTACCCGCCACAGGCCATCCTCGACGGCACGCCGGGCTACGACTGGGGCATCATTCTCATGCTGGCGTCACTCGCCGTGTTTATCGTGGCGTTCACCATGGGCGGCCTGAACTACGTAACGACGGTACTGCAGGCACGCACCCACGGCATGACCCTGATGCGCATGCCGCTGACGATCTGGGGCATCTTCACCGCCACAGTCCTCGGTATCCTCGCGTTCCCCGCGCTACTCGTCAGCGCGATCATGATGATGCTCGACAAGACGCTGGGCACGAGTTTCTTCATGCCGGCCCTGGTCTCGTTGGGGGAAAATCTCGATTACTCCGGGGGCAGCCCCGTATTGTTCCAGCACCTGTTCTGGTTCTTCGGCCATCCCGAGGTTTACATCGTGGCGCTGCCCGCATTCGGCATGGTGTCTGATGTTCTCGCCACCCACGCGCGCAAAAACATCTTCGGCTACAGGATGATGGTGTGGGCGATTGTCGGCATCGGTGCGCTGTCCTTTATCGTGTGGGCACACCACATGTATGTCAGCGGCATGCACCCGGCCTTTGGCTTCTTCTTCGCCACGACCACGCTGATCATCGCGGTGCCAACGGCGATCAAGGTCTACAACTGGGTACTCACGTTGTGGCGCGGCAACATCCAGCTGACGGTACCCATGCTGTTCGCCATCGGCTTTATCTTTACGTTCACCCACGGCGGCCTCACCGGCCTGTTCCTAGGCAACGTGACCATCGACCTGCCGCTGTCTGACACCTATTTCGTCGTCGCGCACTTCCACATGGTGATGGGCGTGTCGCCGATCATGGTGCTGTTCGCAGCCATCTACCACTGGTACCCGCTGATGACCGGGCGCATGTTCAACCAGACGCTCGGCCTGCTGCACTTCTGGTTCACGTTCCTCGGTACGTACGCGATCTACCTGCCCATGCACTACCTCGGCTTCCTCGGTGTGCCGCGGCGCTACTTCGCGATGGGCACCACGGACTTCATTCCCGAGTCAGCACAGACGCTGAACGCGGGCATCACGGTGTCGGCACTGATCGTTGGTTTTGCGCAGCTGTTCTTCATCTGGAACATCATCATCAGCCTGCGCAACGAGAAGTGCGAGCGGAACCCCTGGGGCGCGGCCAGCCTCGAGTGGCAGACACCCGATGTACCGCCGCATCACGGCAACTGGGGCCCCGAACTACCGACTGTGTACCGCTGGGCGTACGACTACAGCGTGCCGGGTGCGGAAGAAGATTTCCTGCCGCAGAACCAGCCCGTGGGTGAGAACGAACAGACCGAAGGTCACTGATACAGGGAGCGCAAAGCTATGGGTATTTTTAAAACGCTGGGGGAAAAGCCCTGGCTGCAAGACCCCGCCCTCGCCGGCAACGCCGCAGCGCTGGAGCATGCGCCAAATCCGTCTGCGGCCGCGCAGGTCGCATTGCGCTTCATTCTCGCGATAGTGGGCGTACTGTTCTTCCTGTTCATTATCACCTTCCTGTCGCGCTCACAGTATCCAGACTTCCAGGCGCTGGCCGGTGCGCCATGGCAGCCGTTCACTGACCCAACCCGCTTATGGTTCAACACGGGACTGCTCGCCTTTGCCAGCTTCGCGATGCACTTCGGCCTGATCGGCACGCGCAATAACAGGCTCAACCTCGCCGTGGCAGGCATCAGCGCCGGCGTGTTTTTCACCATTGCGTTCCTGCTGGCGCAATTCGACCTGTGGTTGCACCTGCAGTCCATGGGCTTTTACGTCAACTCCAACCCCGCCAACAGCTATTTCTACCTGTTGACGGCAGTGCACGGCGTACACCTGATCGGCGGCATGATTGTGCTGTCGAACGTGGTCTTCCGCGTGTGGTACGACGATGAGCCCGAATCACTCAGCGCACCGTTAAAACTCTGTACGACTTACTGGCACTTCCTGTTCGGCGTCTGGCTGGTGCTGTTTGCACTGCTGTCCAGTGAGCCGGAAACCATCAATGCACTCGCAGCACTGTGCGGATTCTAAAGAGCCTGGACAATGACAACGGAAAGCAAGCACACGAGTAACTACGACCAGCCCGGTGTTGCCGGCATGGTGACCGACTGGGCGGCAGACAAGCAGGCCTTCGACATGCCCTGGGGCAAGTTGATGATGTGGATCTTCCTGCTCTCCGACACGTTCATCTTCAGCATATTCCTGACCGGGTATATGAAGGTGCGCATGTCGGCGACTGACGGGTGGCCGAACCCCAGCGAAGTGTTCGCGCTGACAGTGGGTGGCGTGTACTTGCCGCTGCTGCTCATCGCGATCATGACCTTCATCCTAATCACCTCCAGCGGCACGATGGCGATGGCGGTGAACTACGCGTACCGGGGCGACAAGTCCACGGCGGTGAAGCTCATCATCGCCACCGCCATTCTCGGCGCTTCGTTTGTCGGCATGCAGATGTTCGAGTGGAGCAAACTGATCGAAGACGGCGTACGCCCATGGGGCAACCCATTTGGCGCCGCGCAGTTCGGCTCTGCATTTTTCATGATCACCGGGTTCCACGGGCTGCATGTATCGGCGGGGGTTATCTACCTGCTCTGGGTGGCGCGCCGCGTGGGGAGCGGCTACTACGATGGCAAGAATCTCGAGATTGTGGAAATCGCCGGCCTGTACTGGCACTTCGTTGACCTCGTGTGGGTCTTCATCTTCGCGTTTTTCTATCTTTGGTGAGGTGTGACTTATGAGTGAAGCCGTAGGCCAGCAACATCCCATCGGAATCTACCTGAAGATATGGATCCTGCTGTTCGTGCTCAGCACGTTCTCCTACATGGTGGACTACTTCCAGCTGCAGGGTTTCACGCGCTGGTCACTGATCCTGTTCTTCATGTTTTTGAAGGCGGGCTACATCATCGCAATATTCATGCACGTTTCCTGGGAGCGGTTGTCTCTGAAATGGCTGCTGTTCGGACCACCTATCGCGATTGCCGTGTTGGTGGTGTTGATGGCCATTGAGGGCGATTACACCTTCCTCAACAGGTTGTTTTTCTTCGACAGGTAACCGGCTGTAAACCGTTGTCTCCTCGCGCGCGAATGCTGGCGGGTTTCACACTCGCCAACCTCACCATACTCCTGGCGGCGTTCTTCCTTTACAACAATCGCGCCTCGGCGCCGCCACTTATCCAGGGCGTGCTGCTGCCCGAAGCCCGCGACATCGCCGCCTTCAGCCTGATCGACCACCACAACCAGCCGTTTACCAACGCCAGCCTCCTCGGCCGCTGGCACATCGTGTCCTATGGCTTCACGACCTGCCCGGACATCTGCCCCACGACGCTGTCGCGCCTCGTCAACGTCAGCCGGGAGCTTGGGGAGCTCGGGCACACAGACCTCAATGTCCTGTTCTACAGCGTCGACCATCGGCGCGATACCGTGGCCCAGATGGCGTCGTATGTGCCCTATTTCCACCCGGACTACATTGGCCTGACCCACCTGGACGATGCGGCGAATCCCCACCTGCCCTTCGAGCAGAGCCTGGGAATCGTCTCCCAGCTCATTCCCAACCTCGAGGAGGGGGCTGAGCCGAACCCCAATGACTACCAGGTGAGCCACGGCGTCACCCTCTTCCTCATTAATCCCGAGGGTAAGCTTCAGGCCATTTTCGAGCCCGGCGAGTCCTCCCCCAACGTCCCCGATTTCGAGCCCGAGCAGGTCCTCAGGGACTACCTCGCGATACGCGACTACCTGGGCTGAGGCCTGTTTCTCCCCGACTTCCGTCGGGGTATTAATGCCGTCCAAAGGCGAATACTCCCGCCGTGAACTTCTGCTATCTTCACGGTATCCAAGTTACGCACGGGGCTAGGGATTAGGGCTTATGCGCACCACAATGACACTTCACACCATCACGCTGCTATCGGTACTGGGGCTGGCCGCCTGTGGCGGTGGCGGTGGCGGTGGCGGTGGCGGCGGCGGCGGCAACAACCCTGACCCGACACCAACACCCCCTCCACCAGCACCGGTGGAAAACTTCCAGCTCACGGGGACGATAAGCACCTCGGACAGCCAGGCAGTCGATAGCGATACCAATGATCCCACCCGTGTTGTGCTCTCCAACGACACGATCGCAACGGCACAGCCGATTACCAACCCTGTCACGCTCGGTGGTTACCTCAACGAGGCGAACTCCGGCGCACCCGGCCGCTCACGCGGCACGGGTGACCTGGACGACTACTTCATCGTGGACTTGCTCGAAGGCCAGCGGATCACGATGTTGGTCGCTGATTTTGAGAGCGCCGATGCCGATCTCTACCTCTACAGCGAAGCCGGGGAGCTGATCGATTTCTCACTGGATACCGAATTTGTAGAGAACATCGTGGTGCCGGCTGACGGCACGTACGTGGTGCGCGCCGCGATCTTCTTCAACGCAACCAACTACATCCTGGCCATCGGCGCCTCGGGTATCGCAGATGCCGCTCCCGCGCGCCACGAGATCGTACCGTTCGAGGCGATTGTGACCTACGAGGACACATTGGCACTGAACAGTGCCAGTGCGGGCCGCCACACGCTGGAACAGAGCATGGGCCTGAAACAGCGCGGCGGCGGGGCCGGTCGCAATCGACTGATGGCCATGGAGCGCGCCAACGTTTCCCAGGCAATGGCAACGGCGCGGCTTGGCCGGCTGGCGAGCATCGGCGCCGAGATCACCGACCCCGCACTGCGCGATCGCTGGGAGACGCTGCAGACGATCAAGACACTGCGGCAGGACCCGAATGTGCGCTACGCCGAACCCAACTACAGGGTGCGCGCCCTGGTGACACCGAACGACGAGGCCTTCCCGGTGCAGTGGCACTATCCGCTGATAGGCTTGCCACAGGCCTGGGAGACCACCACGGGTGACCCCAATGTCATCGTGGCTGTTGTTGATACCGGAATCCTGTCCAACCACCCTGACCTCGCTGGACAGCTTGTCAGCGGGTACGATTTTGTCAGCGAGCTCGCTATCGCGGGTGACGGTAACGGGATAGACCCCAACCCTGAAGAGCCGGCCGACCCAGGCGCGGGCTCCGAGGCCTTCCACGGCACCCACGTGCTTGGCACGGTAGCCGCGCGGGGCAACAACCAGATTGGCGTGGTGGGTTCAGCCTTTTCCAGCCGCGCCATGCCACTGCGGGCGCTGGGTGTCGGTGGCGGCGGTACATCTTTCGACGTGGAGCAGGCCGTGCGCTATGCCGCGGGCCTGCCGAATGACTCCAACACCGTACCTTCACAAACAGCTGACATCATCAACCTGAGCCTGGGTGGCGGTGGTTTCTCCGAGGCGGAACAGAACCTGTACAACCAGGTCCGCCAGGCCGGGGTGATGGTCGTCGCCGCGGCGGGCAACGAGGCCACAACGGCACCCTCCTACCCTGCCGCTTACAACAACGTCATCTCGGTCAGCGCGGTCAACGGGCAGCGGCGCATCACGTCCTACTCCAACACGGGCACCACTATCGACGTGGCCGCACCGGGCGGCGATACCAACGTGGACTTCAACGGCGATGGATACCCGGACGGGGTGCTGAGCACCGACGGCGCGACCAACGGCAACCGCATCAACTTCGTGTATCGCTTCCTCAACGGAACGTCGATGGCGGCACCGCACGTGGCGGGCGTACTCGCGTTGATGAAGAGTGTGAACCCTGACCTGACGCCGGAAGACGTCGACGCTCTCCTGGAGCAGGGCAGGATTACAGACGACCTCGGCGCACCGGGGCGCGACAACTTCTTCGGCCATGGCCTCATCAACGCACAGCTTGCGGTACTCGCCGCATCGGAAGCCGCCGGTAACTCGCCAGCTGATGACCCGCGACTCGTCGCTTCGAGCAACAGCATCAACTTCGGCGTGACCGCCACCGAATTACAGCTTGGCCTGCGCAACAGGGGGCTGGGTGATCTCGCGATTACCGCAATTAACACTTCCGAGCCCTGGCTCGCCGTTGCGCCCCTGGATGTAGACGGCAACGGTCTCGGCGAATACACCGTTACAGTGGACCGGTCGGGACTGTCTAACGGCATTTACAGCGCGCAGATTACCGCGCAGTCCACCGTGAACGATGTGCTGGTTACCGTTCTCGTGTCAGTGGGCGGCTCCGGCTCGGGTTCAGACGTGGGTGTGCTCTATGTGCTGCTGTACGACCCCGTCGCTGACCTGCCCGTGGCTGAGTTCCAGTCGACCGGCGATGCGTCTGTGTATCCGTTCCAGTTCTTCGACATTCCCCCGGGAGACTACGAGATCATTGCGGGCTCTGACGCAGACAACGATCTCTTTATCTGCGACGCCGGAGAGGCCTGCGGCACCTACCTCACCATCGACCAGCCGATTCGCGTCACGCTGGACAGAGACCTACAGAATCTCGACTTCGTGGTGGAGTTCCAGGTGACGGCGCCAACGTTCAGCAGCCTGTCGCAGGGTGAGGAAAAGAAGGAGAGCGGCTACCGACGCATGCAGCCGCAGAGCGAAGACGGCATCAGGCGCCAGTAACGTCCGGGGGCGTCAGCCCCCGGGTGCGGCATCCGCCAGGCGGTCTGTCGTGTCTTTGAGGCGGTACTGCAGCCAGTAGATCTCGTAGTCATTCCTGAGGCCGTTTTCAGCGGCGACGAGCAGGGTCTCAAGCGCCTCCAGTCGCATGCGCAGGGCGGACGCGTTGTCCGGCTCGCCCTCCAGTACAACCTCCAGGATGTGCAACGCCTTCACGGGCTCATCACCCGTGAAGTAGTTCTGCGCAAGACTCAGTAAAGCCTCGCTACCGGCCACGCCTGCGATATCGGCATAGACATCGCGCACAGGCACCGGGTAAAGCTCTGTCGTGCTGTCAAAGTGGAACCACGTGGCGTAGTAGTCCCAGATACTGCGCACCGCCCAGTCAACACGTCCATGGTTCTGGGGCAGGTCGAGTTCCGGTGGCAGCTTGATCTCTTTCATCAGCTCGTAGACCGACTTGCCAGCGTTCATTCCGGCCACCGTTGCATCGTGCACGTACTTCACCGCGTCGCGTGTCTTCGTAATACCAGTGCGAATCTCCGCTGCGCCCACGGTGGGATTGAGATGGCTGGGCACAACGATCTCCGGGTCCAGCGTCAGCAGCAGGTCCAGCGACTTCACATACTCCATCGGCTTGCGGATCTTCTCACCGCGCATCGTGAATACGTTGGGAAACTGCGGAAACTGTGGCCCGAAGAAATCGCCCGTGAACAAAATCTTCTGCTCTGGCAACCAGAGCACAGCGTTGTCTGCGCCCTCGGCGCCGGGTGTGCCAATGACCTGGAACTCAACACCACCCAGCGTGAAGGTATGCGTTTCCCAATCGCCCACAGTAATGGTCGGCTCAATACCGCCATAACGCATCATCGCGATATCGGGACGATCTTCCCAGGCCGGCATCCAGGGGAACAGCGTACGGTTGCGGCCGTACTGGTAAGGCTCGAGCTCCATCAGGTAGCGCTGTTCTTCGACGAAGTCTTCATGGGTCACAATATCGGTGCCCTCCTCCTGCCAGAAGCGCGTGCCGCCGGTATGGTCAGCGTGAGAGTGGCTGAGAACGATGTAGCGAACCGGCGCGTCGGAGATCTCTTTCAACATGCGCAGCTGCGGTTCCACCTGCAGTACAAGCCCGGTGTCAAAGAGCACCACGCCCTCTTCGGTCGTGATCATCATCGTGTTACCTACGCCGGTTGCGTAGTACACGTTGTCAGCGATTTGTTTCACCTCGATCGGGCGTTTGATGAGGTCAACGGCGCTTCCGTGAGTGGCGACACCGTCGTCGCCCTCCCCCAGCCTGCTCGTCGCGGCTTTACCGATCGCGCCGATGGCCGCGAGTTCAGCTTCCTTCTTTAGCTGCGACCCTGCGTCCTCGTCGAGCACCAGCCAGGCGCCCGCCACCACCACGATGGCGAGTACGATCAGCAGGATGCGTCCAATAGCGCCGCGCTGGCGGCGCCCATCATTGTATGTCGTTGTCATTGTTGGTCCTCATTGCGGGCAGGCTGCGCGGGCGATTCGAAGCCGACGAAAATCGGCGACGACCACGCGCGCTGCTCAGCAGGTGCCAGACAGTCCTCGTCCCTGGGTGTGCGGAAATCTCCGTAACACGGGTTCACCGCGATGCACTCGCCCTGCTCGTTGTATTCACAGCGCAGATTATCTGCGTTGATCATTGTTGTAGGTTCCTGGATCGCGCGGGCGTAATACAGCGCCTCACGCCCGGATGCGACAAACTCTGGGTCCTCGAATTCGACCTGGCAACCGGCCTGGTCGGGAGCGCAATCAAACACCCGCCACGGGTCTTCGATCAGGGTGTCGACAGATTCACCGCGCACCACCTGGGGCCGGATACGCACCACCTCGATCCGGTCTATCAACAGGCGCTCGTCCGAGGGGTTGTAACACTCTCCGCCACACAGGCTGTCTACGCGCGCTGCGCCCAGTCCACGCAAGGCGTGGTCAGGACAACCGTGTTCCTGTTTGAACGCGCCGACCGCCCCAACGCGAAAGCGGGGCGTCTCCGAGCTTGCCGTGTCGGAGCCCATGGGTACTTCTTCTTCGCCCTGAAGCATATCGAACCAGAGCAGGATACGGTCGCCCGAGGTAGCGTAGACCTCGCGACGCTGCAGACTGTCCCAGATCGCTTCGCGCGAGCGGCCATGGCTGTGGGTTGCGACGAGACCGCCCGTTAGCCAGAACGAGTTCTGCCTTTCCATATTGCGCAGGTTCTGCAGGCCGACACCGGCAGGGTCAAAGGGGATGGAATAAGGTTCTGGGTCGCGCTCATCGCCGATTGACGTCCCAGAGAATCCTTCGCGATCACTGCCGAAGGTCTCTGTCATAAACTTGCGCTTCATCTCCTTGTAGCCCGTACCTGGCTGGCCGCGGTGGTTGTCGCTGGACCCGATGAAGCCGAAGCGAAACCTGAGGGGCTCGTCCGGTGTATCGAGATTGGAGAGCGCAAGAGCATACTGACCCGAAGTCATTGGCCGGTGATCCATCGGTTCGTTGAAACAATCCGGGCAGGTGCCGCAATCGAGCCAGTCGGTCACCTGTTGGCCGGGAATGGTCAGGTGGCCCGAAATACCTGCATCCACAAAGTTCTGCCGCGCCTCAACCTCTCGCGCGCTGCATTCCTCTGCCGGCAGTCCCGCCTCGTCGCAACGCTCTCGAATAATGTCACCGGCGCGCCAGCAACACGGCAGGTAGTTGTCCTGGGGCTCGGGGCAGAACTCTTCGCCATTCTCGTCGACCGCCACGGCGCGCCAGTCACGATAATCCTCCGCATTCCCGTGGCCGGAATACAGCTCGAAAAGGAACTGGCGATCGGGGTCGTGCTGCTCGGAGGTCAGCTGCTTGTCAAAGCTGGTGCCCGGAGGCGTGTTCATGCCCCATGAGTTACCGTGCGGAATGACGATGCTATCGAAGTCCCACTGGTTCAGCTTGAGAAACAGCTCGCGGGGGTCAGCGGCCACCTCCAGACACTCCTCGGGCAACACCCGGGTATCGACACCGCTCTCGCAGATGGGAGTCTCGGCGATCTCGTCGTAGTAACCCTGGATGCCCCAGTAAAAGGTGCGGTTCTCAAAGTCCATGACCGACAGCATGAGCTGCGCTGCCCGCCCCATCGGCGCCTTGTTAAGCTGCTTGCGTGGCGCGGCAATCGAACGCAACGGCACCTTATCGTCATCCGTGTGCAGTAGCACCACGTTCTTGTGGCCGTAATGCGCGGACGGTGTTGTGGCGACCTGGCTCCATTCCCAACCAAGAAACGACACCATGTCGGGGTTAGCCGGGTCTCCCGAAATCGCATTGCATTCGCGGATACTTTCCTTGGTCTCTCGCCAGCGCCGCGGGGTGATGCCCTCGGCATGGTCATTGATCGACCAGAAGTCGAGAGAGGAACAGTAACGCGCAAAATCGCAGGCATCGGCAGGCGGGTGCAAACCGCTGCCTCCCATTAGCGGCACCGATGTAATGAATGCATCGGGTGAGAACGAGGTGTGCACATGCAGGTCGCCAAAGAGAATCTGGCTTTCAGCATCGGGCATCATGGCGCGCTGCCGTGCCGCCTTGTCGGCAACGACCTCGGCCGGCAAGGTGACGCCCTGCACCTCGCCACGCCCCTGCGGCTCGCCGCAACCCGGCAGGCACAGTGCACAGAGTGTCAGGGCACAAAGCCTGTTTACGAAAGATCGTTCGATCATGCGTTTTCTCACTTGCGGGGCATGGGCAGAGTGTGCCGGATTAGCGCGCCGTGTCAGCTCTCGGCACGCGGCATTACACCCAGGTAGAGCCCGTTTTAATGCTGCAAATATAGACCCCGTGGCTGTGTGCGACGAGGGCCGGTATGGCCAAAAAAGGTGTCTGGAAGAAACTACTAGTCAGTAGGACAGGCCGGCAAGGGAGGCGCAGGCCCCCCAGCCGCAATCAGGCCGCCTCTAAAGGGAGCGGCCTTGCTGTATGTGCCGCTCAGGCGGCCTTTTTCTTGGGTGCGGCTTTCTTCCGCGGAGCGGCTTTCTTTTTGGCTGCGGCTTTCTTCTTGGGCGCGGTCTTCTTCTTTGGAGCAGCTTTCTTGCGCGCGGCGGCCTTTTTCTTGGATGCAGCCTTCTTCTTCGGCGCCGCTTTGCGCTTGGCCGGGGACTTCTTGCTGGCCGCCTTTTTCTTCGCCGCAGATTTCTTCTTCAGCGTCTTCTTCTTGGGCTTTTTCTTTGTGCGGCTCGCGGCGCGCTCAACCATGTCTGCCGCGCGGTCGGCAGCGCGGGCCCTACGATCCGCCACAACGGCATCGGCCTTTACGATAACTAGCTTTTCGGCGGCATCGTAAGCGGCTCGGGTGATCTTGGTCACCGAGTCCGCGAGTTCCTGCACCTGCTTGACCAGTGCATCAACTTTCTTCTGGTTTTCCGGGGTGGCGCGCTTGCGCAGCTTGGTCCGGGCTTTCTTCAGCCGAGCGCTGGCCGCCGTGTAGTTTTTCCTGGCAGCACCTAGCTCGCGCTTGAGGCTGGCGTGGGTCTTTTCCGACTCTGCCAGGAGGCGCTTGCGCAGCTGGTCTACCTGCCGGTTCGCTTTCTCGGCCATTTTGGTGGCCCTGGCCAGTTCTTTTTCCAACATAGCGGTGACTCCCTCCGATTACCCGGTACGTATACCTTTAGTGTAGAAGCAATTGACCGGCGCGCAATGCCCCAGATTGATCTGGGTCAGGACTTTGCCCGCCTTCTGATAAGACCTTTTTGCCCGGATTTCTTGTACAAACCGGGGGTGCATACGATAATTTGAGGGTCAGGCCACTTTTACCAATAATTACGCCGCTCCAGGCGGCAGAATAAGGTGCCTGCTTTTGACGTTGTCGTTCAGTTACACCTGCCCGCAAGGCACGGCGGCGGCCAATCCATGAACCAACGGTGAAACCAAATGGAATACAACCCGGATATACACAGTATCGAGTGTCCCAAGTGCGGGCACGGCATGGACGAAATCACCTACGGCGGCGACCTCGTTATTGACCGCTGCACCAACTGCCAGGGGATGTGGTTCGACCACGGCGAAGCAGAGCTCCTGAAGAGCAAGTGGATGGGAGACGCCCTCGACATCGGCAACGCCGCCGAGGGCAAGAAATGGGACACCGTCGACGACATCGCCTGCCCACGTTGCGGCACGCAGATGGAAAAAGTGTCAGACCCGGACCAACCACACATCTGGTACGAGGTATGCCGCGAACACGGCATGTTCATGGACGCGGGTGAATTCACCGATTACAAGCATGAGACCCTCGCCGACTGGTTCCGCAGTCTCTTAAAGGGCGCTCGCTAGGCCTCTAGCGACCGCCCATCGCCCGGGCGCCAGCCCGGGCTATAACCGCCTTCCCTACCAGGTGTAGCCCAACCGGAAGCGGTAGGTCTGGTCCAGCTCATCGATGCCGTCGGGGACGCCGGAGTCGTATTCAAGCAGGATCTCCGCCGCTCCCGAGATGTTGGCGAGCAGCGGAACACTCACACCGAAAATCGACTTCACGATGATGTCGGAGGTGTTGTCGAGGTTCCAGATACCCGTCTGGTCGAAGTACAGCTGCGAGTCAGCACCCAGATAGTCACTGGTCGATTTGAACGCCCAGGTCGCGGACATGTAATCCTGGTCTTCCACGCTCACGAAGTCCTCGTCGACATACGCAATACCGACCTCAGCGGCAAACGTGAGTATTGGCTCTGCCAGGAATTGTCGACCGATATAGGGGCCGACCAACGTCCGGAGTTTGAGGTCAGTGAACTTGTCTTCTTCCAGTAGGAGCTGCACACCCCAGTAGTCAGGGTCCTCCAGGAAGTAGTCGTACTTGGCATTGAGTCGCCAGTTATCGGCGCTCTTTTGCCCGTTCGTCTCGTCGTCTTCCCCCTGGAACTTCAGGGTGTAACGGTCGCGGGTGCTTTGCCAGATACTCTCGAGTTTGTAGTTGAGCTCGTCGGTATCGGTGTTACCGCGCTGTATGACAAGGCCTGCCTCAACCACACCGGTCCAGTTGTAGCCCTCACCGAGCTCCCAGGGCGCCGGGTTAACAATCGCGAGGTCGGTCACCGCATAGCCGGTACCGGATTCGACAAGGAGCCGACCGTCTTCAACCACCAGCGGCACATCTTCAATGACTGTGGAATCTGCCATCAGCAGGGTCAACGCAGAGTTCGCCTTGACCGCGCTGACCTGGTCGGCGCTGATGCTCAGCGTTCCGGCAAAGTCCGTCTCAACGGTCAGTACGCCGTCGCGAACATCCGTCAGGGTGCCCAGGATGCGCGAGCCGTTCTTGAGCGTCACCTCGTCGAGCGGCGCTTCCTCAAGCGGAGCCTCCTCCGCCAGTGCGGGCACGGCCACGAGCGCCATGCACAGCAGCAGCCGGTTAAGCAGGTTTTTCATCAAATTACTCCTTATCGTTCGAATGCCGCCCGCGGCGGGGCGGTCTCTGGTCTTGCGGAAGGCGCAATGGTAATGGAATACCCGCGCCAGCCATAGGCCCCACAGAGAACGGGGATGGCGTAGGTTCGGGGCGTGCTGCTAGACTGCCGCAACGATTCCGGGAGGTAACCATGGCTGATTACGAATACGACCTGTTTGTTATAGGCGCGGGCTCGGGTGGCGTCCGCGCAGCCCGGATGGCCGCGGGGTTCGGCGCGAAGGTCGCTATCGCCGAGGACCGCTACCTGGGCGGCACCTGCGTCAATGTTGGCTGCGTGCCCAAGAAGCTCTACGTCTACGCATCCCAGTACGGCAAGGACTTCGTCGACGCACGCGGGTTCGGCTGGGCCTCTGACGTGCCCGGCTTCGACTGGGCCACGCTGAGGGACAACAAGCGCGACGAAATCGCGCGCCTGAACGCGGTCTATGATCGCCTGCTGGACGGTGCAGGCGCTGAGCTCATCAACGGCCGTGCCAGCATCAAGGACCCACACACCGTGGTAGTAAACGAGCGGGAGTACACCGCCGACAAGCTGCTGATTGCAACCGGCGGCTGGCCGCACGTACCCGAGTTCCCCGGCTCCGAACTCGCGGTAACCTCCAACGAGATTTTTGACCTCGATGAATTCCCGAAGCGCATGGTCGTAGTGGGCGGTGGCTACATCGCGGTCGAGTTCGCCGGCATCTTTAACGGCCTCGGCGCCGAGACAACCCAGCTCTACCGGGGGCCACTCTTTCTGCGCGGCTTCGACGACGACATTCGCGAGAACGCGGCGCGTGAGATCGCGGCCAGCGGCGTAGACCTGCGCTTCGATACAAACGTTGTATCTATTGAGAAGACCGCGAGCGGGCTTTCGCTGGAGCTGACCGATGGGTCGCACCTGGAAGCAGATACCGTGCTCTACGCTACGGGCCGCAAACCCCACCTCGAGGGTTTGGGGCTGGAAAACACGGGCGTGAAACTCAATGAACGCGGTGAGATTGATGCAGACGATGACTACCGAACCGCCGAGCCCAACATTTTCGCCCTCGGCGATGTCATCGGCGGCATGGAACTTACGCCAGTCGCCCTTGCGGAGGGTATGTCGTTTGCGCGCCGCCAGTTTGGCGGGCCCGACCAGCAGGTCGCCTACGATTACATTCCGACCGCTGTTTTCTGCCAGCCCAACATCGGCACCGTCGGATTCACCGAGGCAGAAGCGCGCGAAAAGTTCGGCGACATCACGCTGTACAAATCGAGCTTCAGGCCGATGAAGCACACTATCAGCGGCCGCGAGGAAAAAACCTTCATGAAGATGATCGTGGAGGACGCCAGCGACCGGGTCGTCGGCGTACACATGGTTGGACCAGACGCAGGTGAGATCATCCAGGGTATCGCCATAGCCATGCGCGCCGGAGCCACCAAGGCGGTGTTTGACACAACAATCGGCATCCACCCAACGGCGGCTGAAGAATTCGTCACCATGCGCGAGCCCTGGACGGGCGACTGACATGGAACTCGCCCTCTGGCAGGTGGCGCTGCTGATCGCGGTCGGCACCGTGGGCGGGTTTCTCAACGTCATGGCGGGCGGCGGTTCGCTGCTCACGGTTCCGGTCATGGTCTTCATGGGCGTCCCCGGCGCGGTGGCCAACGGCACCAACCGCATCGCCATCCTCGCGCAGAACATCACGGCCATCACCACCTTCGCCCGGCGCGGCTTCAAGGATTTTCGCCTCAGCCTTAGCCTGGCCGCCTGCGCCTTGCCGGGTGCGATCGCGGGTGCGATGGTCGGGGTGCAGCTGCAGGGCGAGTGGTTTAACCGCGCGCTCGCACTGATCATGATCGCAGTCATGCTGTTAATGCATTTCGACAAAGGCGCGCAAAAGCAGGGCGATGACTACACACCCAGCAGGCGGCAGCTGATCTGGGGCCACACGCTCATGGTCGGGGCCGGATTCTGGGGCGGCTTCATCCAGATAGGCGTGGGCTTCATCGTCATGCCCATCCTGAACCGGGTGATGGGCCTGGACCTCGTACGCACCAACATGCACAAGGTGTTCATCATCGCGGTTTACACAGTGGCGGCGCTGGCGGTGTTTGCCACGCAGCTGGAGCTCTTGTGGATGGTCGGCCTGGCGCTGGCCGTCGGCAATTCCATTGGCGGTTACCTGGGCGCGCACTTCACGATTACCCGGGGGGAACGGCTGATCCGCATCGTACTGAACACCGTTCTGGTTGGCTTTATTATCAAGCTCCTCTTCGACCTCTGACTTGGCCGGTGGCTGTAGCCGCGTGTTAGTATTCCAGCTTCTCCGATACGCCCAAGGTCTGCACCAGTGACCCGCTTTGTCCTGATTTTCCTGGCTGTCCTGATCTCGCTGTTTACCATCGAGATGCTGGTGCCTGTGCAGGAACACGTGATCGTGCCCTTCACCTCGCTACTGGCGAAGATCAGTGCAGCAGTGATCCAGCCGTTCGACGAATCGGTGATGGCCTACGGCAAGATCCTGCAGTTTCGCGACACCGGTTTTGCGGTCTCTATCGAAGCGGGCTGCAATGGCGTTGAGGCCACCATCGTGCTTATCGCGGCGGTGCTCGCCTTCCCCGCCAGCTGGAAAGAACGTGCTATCGCGATTGGCCTGGGCTTTATCGCAATCCAGTCACTGAACATCGTGCGCATCATCAGCCTGTTCTATCTCGGCAACTGGAACATGGACTTCTTCTCGTGGATCCACCTGTACCTGTGGCCAGCCCTGATCATGCTGGACGTGCTGATCGTCTTTATCCTCTACCTGCGCTATCTCGCCGACGATAACGACATGGAGGTTGCGGGGGCCGTCAATGGATGAGCGGCATCACATGCGGCAGTTCCTGCTGTATGTGTTCACGCTCATGATTCCCTGTTTCGCCCTTTGGACAGTCGCCGGTGCACCACTGGCCGGGCCAGCGATTGGCTTCGTCAATGTCGTGCTGGGCGCATGGTTTCCCGACGTGGTGTACAACTTCTATGTCGACGGCAACCGCGTTCTTTTGATGACACAGTTCGGCGAGGAAGGGGGCAAGCTGGTTCCCCTCAGCCAGTCGGAGTACCGGCTAGGTTTTGAACTGAACCCGCGCATACTCTCCTACTCATTGCCGTTCTACACCTGCCTGCATTTCGCGACACAGAAGAAGGAATACCTCGCCGGGTACCTCTGGGGCATCATCGGGCTTTACGTGCTCATGGGGTTTGGCCTGCTGGCGCTGTGCATGAAGGAGTTGATGGTCAATGTTGGCAAGCCGTTTCTCGAATACCCAGGTGTGTTTGTACCGGACCCCAACCTGATCGGGCTCCTTTACCAGCTGAGCGTTCTGATCGTGCCAACGCTTGGCCCCGCTGCCATCTGGCTGTGGCAGAGCCGCGAATCACCGTTGTTGAAACCGAGCCTTGACCGGTTGCGTCAGCAGATAGCGGAGTCGCAGAACTGACACCACACGCATGTTCCCTTAGTCTTTAAACTCAGGCTTGCGGCCTTCTTTGCGCGCCTTGATCGCTTCTTCAAAGTTCTGCGTGGTCATGCGTACGAACAATTGCGCATGCCCCTCGTGGTTCATATGCGTGTGCAGGCTACCGGCGTCGACACCCGCCCACAGCATCTGCTTGCTAAGTTCAACACCGAGCTGGCTGAAGCCGTTGATGCGCTCCGCAATGGCGTAGCACTCGTCCAGCAGCTTCTCCTGGTGAACAACCTTGGACACCATGCCGATGTTGTGCGCCTCCTCGGCATCGACATCACGGCCGGTGAGCATGATTTCAAAAGCGCGACTGGTGCCGACCGCGCGGGGGAGCAGGTAGCTCAGGCCAAGCTCGGCTGACGTCAGGCCGTTGTTGATACCGGCCGGGCGAAAGTAGGCGGCATCGGACGCCACGCGAATATCCGTCGACATTGCCAGGCAGAAGCCGCCGCCAATCGCGGGGCCGTTGATCGCACCGATCACCGGCTGGTGCATGTCGTGGATTGCCTTGATGACGTCATCCAGCACTTTCATCGCACGGCGCGCAATACCGGGAATCGTCAGGCCGTCAAAGATATCCATCCAACCGGGATCCTCGAGATCGGCCCCGGCGCAAAAGCCAGCCCCTTCCCCCGTCACAATGACGACCCGGGTCTCGTTGTCGAAGCTCACCTCTTCCAGCGCTTCCTTGAACGGCACCATGACATCGAAGGCCATTGCGTTCATACGATCCGGGCGGTTCAGCGTGATCTGGGTGATATAGGGGCGCGGTTTCTCAACCTTAACGAACGACATGGCGGGGCCTCGGCATTGAATATTCACGTTAAGCGTAATACCGCTACCCCATGGCCGCCATGGCAGAATGGGCCACTATAGACGCAGGCTGTTGCACACCCCTGCCAGCGGCCCTGACTATCTTTTACCGGAGGTCATTAAAATGCGCGTTATCGGAATGATTCTCTCCCTTGGGGCCATCATGTGGGTCCTGTACCAGGCGGCCGGCGGAGGCGAAGCTGAGACCGTTATCCCGGAAGGCCAGCAGGCTGCGCTGAACAAGGCCAAGGATCTGGAAAGCTCGATGCAGCGTGCGCTTGAGAAGCGTATGGAGAGTGAGGACGAGGAGTCGTACTGACAGTCGGGTTGTTTTGAGCCGCTGTTTGTTTCTTTAGCCCCTCCGACCCCGGGCTTAGTAACACGCCTCGTCCATCAATCCATCTCCCCTCACTGACACAAGGCCCGCGAGCGGTCGCTGTTGTCGCCACATAAAACGCGCCGAGGGAGTGGCGCGAGACAACTTGTTGGCTCGCAACCGACTGAGGGCAGCCCGGAGGGCCGCGAGTTTCAGGCGGCAACAGCGGGCACTCGCGGGCCGGCCAGTGGAACAGATAGACCCACCAGAAGTTGGATAGTGAAATAAAAAAGACAGGTAGGGCGCCGTGGTGGTGGGGAAGTTCGGGCGAGGCTGCTTTTCTCGCCTCGACCGAGCTTTCACGCCACCGCGGTGACCGGGTTGCGAGCGCACTACAAGCACAACGCCCGGCAGCTCTTACCCAAAAAAAGAGACTACTTCTGCAACCGCCCCAGAATGCCAGAGAAATCCAGCTGACCGTGCCCAGCCTCCTGGTGCTTCGAGTAAAGCTCCCGAGCAAGCTGCCCCATGACGTTATCAACGCCACTCTGCTCAGCAATCTCCATGGCAAGCCCAAGGTCCTTCACCATCAGGTCGACCATGAACCCCGGCTTGTAGTCGTTACTGGCAGGCGCGTTCTCCATAACGCCCGGGTACGGGTTGTAAACCTCGAGCGACCAGTTGCGGCCCGAGCTGGCCAGCATGATCTCGGAAAGTACGCTGGGGTCGAGACCATTGCGCGCACCCATCTCGAGTGCTTCACCCGTGCCGATCATGTGGATCGCGAGAAGCATGTTGTTACAGGCCTTCGCCACCTGCCCCGCACCTGCAGGCCCCGCGTGGAAGATGTTCTTGCCCATACCCGCGAGAATAATCTTGGCCTTCTCGAAGGTGGCCGCATCACCACCGCACATAAAGGCGAGAGTGCCTGCGGCTGCGGCCGCAACACCGCCCGATACAGGCGAGTCCATGAAGCCTATGCCCATGGCAGCTGCCGCCTCACCGACTTCGCGAGCAGTGGCCGCATCTATCGTTGAGCAGTCGAGAACGGTAGTGCTGCCGTCGAGCTTTGCGAGCAGTCCATCGTCGCCGAGGTAGGTGCCAGCAACATGCTTACCCGCGGGCAACATCGAAATGACGTAGTCTGCTCCGGCCGCTGCTTCTGCCGCGCTGGACGCCGTGGACGCGCCCTCACTGCGCAGCTGCGCAAGCGCTTCCTCTACAAGATCAAATGCCGTGACATCGTGACCGGCCTTCACCAGATTAGTGGCCATAGGGCCGCCCATATTGCCGAGGCCGATAAACGCTACCTTTGCCATGTGTCTAGTCTCCGCTGTTTACAGGTCCGCGAGGGGATTCGTCGCCCACGGCGCGGTGAAGAACGCATCGAGGTCGGCATCGGGTACATCACGCGATGCCTTGTATTGCCACGCTGGGTTGCGGTCCTTGTCGATGAGCAGTGCGCGCACGCCCTCCGCGAACTCAGGGTGGCGCACGATGTTGGTGGCGAGCTGTATTTCTGAGTGAAACACCTCCTTCAGAGACGCGTGACGGTTCTCCCAGAGTTGCCGGTTAATCCACAGCGCCGCGAGGGGCGAACCGTGGGCCAGGCCCTCACCCGCCTTGGTCAGCCAGGGGTCCTGCGTCTGGTGTGAGGTGATGTTCTCAATGATCTCGTGGATGTCGTCGCCATCGCACAGCGTGTTGATTGCTCCCAGGTGCGGCTCGACCTGGCCTCCAGGGCACTGGTCGATACTGCGTTCGGAGAAGGGTCGCAGCACGTGGCGAACAAGACCGTGGTTGGTCGCGGCATCGGCCGACCACTCCTGCGCCAGCAACTGTTCGATCACTTCGTCCTTGTGCTCGCTCGCAATAAAGCGATCGGCCATGCCCGTGTAGATAGCATCGGCCGCGTTGATGGAAGCGCCAGTCAACGCGAGGAACTGCCCCGACTTGCCGGGCATGTGATTGAGGAACCAGGTGCCGCCCACATCGGGAAAGAGTGCAATGGTCACTTCCGGCATAGCGATGCGGGTTTTCTCTGTCACCACCCGGTGGGAACACCCCGCCATGACACCAAGCCCGCCGCCCATAACGATGCCATGACCCCAGCACACGATAGGCTTGGGGTACGTATGCAGCGTGTAGTTCATGCGATACTCGCGGGCGAAGAAGTCTTCCGCGTACTCGCAGGGTCCACCCGGTGTCGCCACCGCCGAGGCGTGCAGTGCCTGCACATCGCCGCCGGCGCAGAAGGCTTTTTCGCCCGAGCCCTCGATGAACACAGCCGCGATCGTTTCGTCGTCGCGCCAGCTGTCCAGGCGGGCCTGCAGGAGGTCGACCATTTCCAACGTCAGTGAGTTGAGAGTCGCAGCCACGCTGAGCGTGACGCGCCCTACCTTGCCCGAAGCGGCGGGCAGCTCCGCAAACAATATCGGTGCATCAGACATGCGGGGCCCCTATGCGTTTTTCCACTCTGGCTTGCGCTTCTCGAGGAACGCATTGACGCCCTCTTTCTGGTCTTCCGTTGAAAACAGCTCAACGAAATAATCGCGCTCACCTTGCAAGCCCTGGTTGAGGGCGCTGTCCCGCGCCTGGTGAATCAGCTGTTTGCAGAACTTCACCGATGTGGGACTCTGCTCACCAACCTGTTCCGCCAATGCGAGTGCACGCTCAAGCGCCTCGCCCTTGCCGACCACCTCTTCCACAAGACCAATGCGCTCTGCCGTCGCAGAGTCGAGACGCTCGCCACAGAGGATGACGCGTTTTGCCCAACCCTCGCCGACCAGCCACGACAAACGCTGCGTACCGCCCGCGCACGGCAACAAACCAACTTTCGCTTCGGGCAGCGCCATCTGCGCCTGCTCCTCAGCAATGCGAATGTCACAGGCCAGCGCCACCTCAAGACCACCGCCCATGGCGAAGCCATTGATCGCAGCGATTGAGACTCCTCGGAAGTCCGCCAGCGTCTCAAAGCCTTCACCGAAAAAACGCGCCATATCGGCGGCAGTTTTAGGGTCGCCATCGGCAAACAGTTTCAGGTCTGCACCGGCTGAAAAGAACTTCTCGCCTTCACCCGTGATAACGAGCGCGTAAATTTCGCGGTTCTCGTTTAACTTTTTGATGACATCCTTCAGGGCTGGCAGGCTTTCTGTGTCGAACGTGTTCGCGCCCGGGTTATCGATCGTCAGGAGCGCGGTGTGGCCGCGCAGTTCTACTTTGAGTTTTTCTGATGTGCTCACGCTCACTTGATCACCTCCAGTGCGCCTTCCATAAGTAATTTACGCGATACGATGACGCGCATGATGTCGTTGGTGCCTTCCAGGATCTGGTGCACGAGCGTGTCGCGCACGTGTCGCTCCATGGGATATTCCTTGATGTAGCCGTAGCCACCGAACAGCTGCAGTGCTTCATGGCAGATCTTGAAACCGGTGTCGGTCGCAAAGCGTTTCGCCATTGCACAGTAGGTCGAGGCCTGCGAGTCCTTGATGTCCAGCTTGTGCGCCGCCAGGCGCACCATCTGCCGCGCGGCTACAAGCTCCGTCAACATGTCGGCCAGCTTGAACTGCGTCGCCTGGAAGTCAGCGATCGCGGTGCCGAACTGCCGGCGCTCTTTGACGTAGGCAGTCGCCTCTTCGAGCGCCTGCTGAGCGGTACCGATACTGCAGGTGGCAATGTTGATGCGCCCGCCATCCAGCCCTTCCATCGCGATGGCAAAGCCCTGACCCTCTTCACCCAGGCGATAGCTGACCGGCACACGCACGTCCTCAAACGTGATCATGCGAGTGGACTGCGCATTCCAGCCCATCTTTTCTTCTTTCTTGCCGTAGGAGATACCTGGCGTGTCGGCCGGTATCAGCAGCGCCGAGATGCCCTTCGGGCCCTCTTCCCCGGTGCGCAACATCACGACCAACACGTCGGTGTCGCCCGCGCCAGAGATGAACACCTTGGAGCCGTTAACGACATAGTCGTCGCCGTCGCGTACCGCGCTGGTGCGCAGCGACGCGGCGTCTGACCCCGCGCCAGGTTCTGTAAGGCAATAGGACGCCAGCTTCTCGCCGCTGGCGAGCGCATGGCACCACTCTTCAATCGTCGCGGTAGAGCAGTACCGCCCGATCATATTGGTCGCCATATTGTGAATCGTGAGATAGGCCGCCGTTGCGGTGTCGCCCTTGGCGAGCTCCTCTACAATGAGGCTTGCGTCGAGGCGACTGAGGCCGAGGCCACCGGCTGTCTCGGGCGTGTACATACCCATGAAGCCGAGCTCGCCCGCCTGGCGCAGCGCCTCCTTGGGAAAGATCGACTCCTCGTCCCACTGGGCAGCATTGGGAGCAAACGCACCCTCCGCGAACGCACGTGCGCTGGCTGCGAAGGCCTGCTGGTCTTCCGTCAGGGAAAAATCCATGAGAGTTCCTCTAAAGTGGGGCTAGATTTTTCCGATGACCTTGCCGAAGAGTTCCTCGTCTGGTGGCAGCACCTTTGTCTCGGCGAGCGGCTTCGACACCCACGTCTCGTTGATCAGGTCACGCCACGTGATGTTGTGGTTCACGCTGTTGTTCCCCCACGAGCCGCAGCCCAGCGAGAACGTCTGGCGCATGCCGTTCCACAGGTTCCCCGAGTTAGAGGCCGCCTGGGGCTGGTTTACCATGACCCGCGATGTGCGCGTGCCGTCGGCGAGCTTCATGATGTTGTCGTCGTTGTAGGAATAGATACCGCAGCTGTGGCCCTGGCCCTGATAGGCCTGGATCTTGTTGGTGAGTGCAATCGCCTCGTCGATGTCTTTCACCTTGTAGAACGCCATGGTGACCGTGAGCTTCTCCCCCGAGAACGGGTGGTCTGAGCCGGCACCTGTTTCGGGGATGATGAGAAACTGGCGTCCCTCAGGCAGGTCAAAGCCCGCCTGGCCGGCGATGGTCGCGGCAGGTTGCGCGACGATCTTTGCGTTGATGTGCCCGTCTTCCCACAGCACCGACTGCAGCTTGTTCTTCTCTTCTTCCGACAGGACATAACCGCCCTCGTGCTTCAGCTTCTCGAGAAACTCGTCGTAGATGGACTCGAAAACGATCACCGAGTTGTCAGACGAACAGCTCGCCGCGAGGTCGAGGGTCTTGGAGGTGCGAATCTTGTCAGCCGCCTCATCGAGGTCGGCACTGTCATCAACGGTGATCACCGCGTTGCCGACACCAACGCCAAGTGCTGGCGTGCCCGATGAGTAAGCCGCCTCGACCATGGCCGCGCCGCCGGTGGCGAGTACGCGATCACACTGGCGCATCAGTTCGTTGGTCTTCTCGAGGCTGGGTACGTCGATGCTCTGCACAAGGTCGGCGGGTGCTCCCATCGCAACGATCGCCTCGCGCATGTAGTCACAGATCTTCTTGTTGGTCAGCTTCGCGCGCGGGTGCGGCGCGATGATGATCGCGTTGCGCCCCTTCACAGCGGAGATAGATTTGATAACCGGCGTCGCCTCCGGGTTGGTCGAAGGCGACAGCGCGCCAATCACACCCACCGGCTTGGCAATCTTCACGATGTTGCGCTCGGGGTCTTCCTCGATC
This sequence comes from Halioglobus sp., assembly GCA_965227435.1. Lineage (GTDB taxonomy): Bacteria > Pseudomonadota > Gammaproteobacteria > Pseudomonadales > Halieaceae > Marimicrobium. The sequence goes on from CBDDGB010000001.1 coordinate 420,968, forward strand.
ACGCCGACCGACTTGTCGTCGATGATGTCCATAAGGGTCGCACGCGTCTTGCGGTGAATCTTGAGGTACTTGCCCTCGTAGTTCCCGAGCTGGGTCTCTTCAACAGTGAAACGCGCAATCTCCTCGGAACGGTCCTCGCGGGCAACAGCCCACACCATGGCGGTGATAAGTTCGTCGACCTGTTCCTGAGTGTAGTTCGCGATCTGGGCCTGCGCGGCACGCGCGCGCTCCATCATCGCTTCTATGTCCGCGCGGGCGGCGTCGAGCTCTGCGTTGTCTTCCATCGTTATATTCTCCGGTGCTTGCGGTGTGGCGCGCGGGGCGCCTGGCCTCGGGACTCCCCAAAACCTGGTTGATCAAAGAGTGAGCGCCAGAGTACTCCCCACAAGCAGCGCCCTAAAGGGAGGAAATTGCGCTTAACATGGACTATATTGCGATTTTGCTGAAGCACTGAGGGACCGCGCCATGAGCGCCCCGTCCAAATGGCCACTGCCGGAAAACGGCGCCCGAATCCTGACCCCCGCATTTATGCGCGCCAAGCTGGCGCGCCACGCCCTTGCGCGGGAGTGCTACCCGACCGCCATGGGCTACTACCCGAACGCGCTTGGTCACCGCATGGAGCGTACACGGCACGACGATAACCTGTTGATTTATTGCGCCTCTGGTACCGGCGAGGCGAGCGCGGGGGACTGGCGCGGCACGGTCGAGGCAGGCCAGGTGCTCCTGCTGCCGCAGGGGCTCGCGCATCGCTACGAGGCGCACGACGAGGACCCGTGGACGATCTACTGGGTGCACTACCAGGGCAGCGGGACCGCCGTGTTCAACCAGTACCTGGGCTACCGCGAGAACGAACCACCGGTGGCATCAACCGGCGTGTCACCACCGTTGATCGCTCACTTCCGCGGCATGCTCGGCGCACAGCGCACTGGCTACAACACGCGGGTGTTTATCAACGCCGCCAATCAGCTGCGCCACCTGCTGACACAGATCGCCCTCGACATTCGCACGGCGCGAGCCACGGGGCAACAGAGCTTCGACCTGGAGGCAGTGCAGGGCCTCATGCTGGAAAACATCGACCAGCCACTGGACCTCGACACACTCGCCGCCGCCGCGCGGCTCTCCAAGTATCACTTCGCCACGAAGTACAAGTCACTGACGGGCTACTCGCCCATCAAGCATTTCATGCATATGAAAATGGAGCACGCCTGCCACCTGCTGGACTCGACAGAGCTCAGCGTGAAGGGGGTGGCCGTGGCTTTGGGTTACGACGATCCGCTCTATTTTTCCAGGCAGTTCAGCCGCACGATGGGAATGTCACCGCGCGCCTACAGGCGCTCAGTTCGCGTCTAGGTCGGTGTCTGAGCCGTCCTCGGCTTTCTCGGCACTGGTGAGGTGCTTCATGAGCATCGCGCGCATCCACTGGTGCGCGGCGCTGCGCGAGGTGCGTGTGTGCCGCATGAGAGACATCTTGCCGCGATTACCCGAGTGCGTGTTGCGGATCATGCGCTTGAGCTCCGCCGGGATCTCGTGGCCGACGATCCGCTCGCTGTACAGCCCGCCCTCCTGGAAGCCCGCGTTCGCAACCAGCAGTGAGTCGGTCTGCGACAGCACTCCGACAGCCGAGGAGAACTGGGTGGTCTCGAGTACGATGCTGCGATGCACACCGTACTGCCCGAGCACATCATCGACCATCGACGTGTTCTGCCGCGTGAGACCGGGCAGGTACAGCCGCAGGTGCGGATAGTCGAGGAAGTCCTGCAGGCTAATCTCGCTCTTCGCAGCCAGCGGGTGGTCTATACGCATGTAACAACGCGGCGCGATCGCCGCAATGGGCTCAGCGAGGATATCGCGATCGGTTTCCACCGCGACGAATGCCGCGAAGTCCGCCTCGCCTTTCTTCAGCTGGTCCTGGTAGTCCGGCGGCACCTCGGCCATGATGATCTGCACGTTCGGCGCGGCCTCGGCAAGCTCGGCCATGAGGCCGGGCAACAGTGACTCGCAGACGATCGGCGGCATAAACAGCTTGAAGCTGCCGGCGTAGGTGTCAGGGCTGAACGCGACATCGCCAAGCACGCGCTCGACCGTCTCCAGCAGCCCGGGCAGTTCTTCCCCCAACTCTTCCGCGCGGGGCGTCGGCACAAGTCCGTGTGCGGTCCGCGTGAAGAGCTCGTCTTCGAAAGAATCGCGGAGCTTCTGCAGTGTCTTGCTGAGTGCAGGTTGCGAGACCGACAGGCGCTCGGCGGCGCGCGTGACGTTGCGCTCCTCCAACAGAATCTGCAGAGCCACGAGCAGGTTAAGGTCGGTGCGGATGAGTTTGCGCGAAATCACCTTGTTTCCCCAAGAAATAACTTTTAGTTATGGAATAAATGCTAACAAAAGCTATACAGGGAGGACACGTGACTTATTTACATCTGGGGGCCGATGCCGGGCCGGGCGTTTAAGCGGGCTCAGCACCGGGGTTGGCACAATGAGGCATGGGTTTTCCGCCAAGCGCTGCCAGGGCATTCGCCACGGCGAGCTCCACCATGCGCAGCCGCGTCTGGGTAGTCGCGCTGCCGATATGGGGCGCGAAAACGACCCGGGGGTGGTGCAGCAGCGGGTTGTCTGGCGCCAGCGGTTCCTGCTCGTAAACATCGAGGCCGGCGGCGTACAGGTGGCCCTCGTCGAGGGAGCGAGCCAGCGCCACCTCGTCGACGATGCCGCCCCGGGCGGTATTGACCAGCACCGCGCCGGGCTTCATCGCAAACAGTTTCTCTGCGTCGATCAGGTTGCGCGTTGCATCGACGAGCGCCACGTGCACACTGACGAAGTCGCTCCGTGCGAGTAGCTCGTCCAGTGCAACTGAAGTCACACCGTCGACGTCACGGCCCGATGGCGTCCATCCCAACACCTCCATGCCAAAACCTGCCGCTCGGCGCGCAACGGCCTGGCCAATCGCGCCCAACCCGACAATGCCGAGCGTGGCGCCGCTGACGTCCTTGCCGAGGAAAAAGCTGGGCGTCCAACGCTCTTCGGGCACCCACTGGCCGTCGCGCACAAACCTGTCTGCCTCTCCAAGACGCCGCGCGGCAGAGAGCATTAAAGCGAAGGCGAGGTCTGCCGTGGTGTCGACGAGCACGCCGGGCGTATGGCCCAGCGGAATACCGCGCTCGCTTAATGCATCTATATCGACGTGGTCTACACCCACGGATACGCTGGAAACAAACTCAAGTTTCGGCGCCAGCTGGAGCAGCGCGCGATCAACACGATCAGTTAGCAGGCAGATGATCCCCGTGGCATCGGCGAGAAGTTCAGGCGTGAGTCCCACACCCTCGTCGAGCACGTGCAATTCGCAGGCGTCAGCCAGGGGTGCAAGCAGGTCCTCGGATAGCGGTTGTGTAACGAGAACGCGCGACACGCGCTAGAGGTGCGCCGGCGCCATGCCGGTCATGCGCTCGAGCCCTGCCTGCAGAGCCTCGAGTTGCGCCAGGTCGTATTCGCCGCCCTCTGGCAGGTTACCCCACACCGGTTGCGGCCAGGCAGGGTCGTCTTCGGCACGGCCGATCACGTGCAGGTGCATGTCGGGCACCACATTGCCAAGACCGGCAACATTCACCTTGCGATAGCCCAGTACCTGCTTGATAAACGCCGACACGGCGGCGCACTCGTCGAAGATTGCGTTCCGCTCAAGCGCTTCCAGATCGAGCACATCCTGCACCCCGCTGTGCGGCACGAGGATAAACCAGTGCAGGCCGGCATTGCGGTTGAGCAGTACCTCGCAATGGGTGAGCGTACCCAGGTGGTGACAGTCGGCGAGTAATTGCGGATGAATGGTCGGGGCGGCCACAGGAACTAGCCACCCTGCCAGCGCTTGACGCTATCGAGCTCAAGATCAAACAGGTCGAGCGCCCTGCCCACGCTTTGCGTCACCATCTCATCGATACTTTCTGGGCGCGTATAAAAGGCGGGCACAGGTGGCGCGATGACCGCACCAATCTCTGCAAGATGGGTCATGGTGCGCAGGTGGCCCGCGTGCAGCGGTGTTTCCCGTACCATGAGCACCAGTCGCCGGCGCTCTTTTAACACCACATCGGCGGCGCGCGTCAGCAGCGTAGAGGTCACGCCCGTGGCAATCTCCGACATCGTGCGCACGGAACAGGGCGCTATCAGCATGCCGCCCGTTGCAAACGACCCGCTCGAGATTGCGGCGCCCACGTCCTGCGCCGGATACACAACGTACGCGAGCGCCTCGAGATCCTTGAGACTCATGTCGAGCTCGTGGTGCAGGGTCAGCTTCGCCGACTTGCTCACAACGAGATGGCTCTCGACGCCCGCATCGCGTAAAAGCTCCAGCGCTCGCACGCCGTAGGCGATACCCGAGGCACCGCTGATGCCGACGATGATTCGTTTACTCACGGGAGTGCCTTCAACTCGCCTTGAGCTGTTCCAGCATGGCCATCATCTTGCCGTGCATCAGGTTGATCGCCTTCAGCGGGCGGATCATCACCTTGAACTCGCAAATCATGCCATCGTCATCGAATGTCAGTATGTCGACGCCGTTGATCGCAATGCCATCGACTTCACACACGAACTCGAGGACGGCGTGGTCTCCCGCGACGACTTCCTTAACGTAGTGAAAGCCGTCGTTAAACACATTCATCGCACCCGTGAGGTACATCACGGTGAGGTCGCGCCCCTCTTGCGGCGTGTGAACGATCGGAGAGAGGAATACGCAGTTCTCAGCGATAGCCTCGGGCAGGCGCGCGGGGTCGCCGGATGCGGCAATCTCGTGCCAGATGTGCAGTGCTTTCAAGGTTGTTACTCCAGGGTAGGTGGCTACAGGTCGGTTTCCTGTTTGAATTCCCGTTCTATAACCTGTTGCAGTTCGTAGCGCGCGCCGCCGGTGCGGCTGCGATCGGCGTCCTTCAGGCGCTGCTGGTAGCGCTGCCGACGGTAGTAGCCTACCAGCTGTTCGAAGAATTCGGGCTCTGTCTCGCCCGCGATCAGCGCCTCGATAAAGGCGATGTCGATGCCCACCCGGTATGCAATGCGGCTGGGGCGGATCTTGTGCGCGTGAAACTGCGCCACGATGTGAATCTGCTGCTCCCGCGTATGCGTACATACACGGGAATAGCCATAAGGGGGTGAGGGCGTGCGGGAGTCCGTCGCCGCTGGCTCCATAGTCATGCACCCTATTTAGCAGCTAGGCCACGCCTTGCCAAGCGGGCTGGGGCGCTGGCCAGATATAACTCACGATTCTGGTTAAAAATCGCTCAGGGCAGGTCTATAATCCCCTGTTACCGATTCTACAACCCGACAGCAATGCCCGGGCCCCAATACGAATAGCACCACGAAGGACACATGCCATGAATGCACCGGAAACCGTTACCCCTGAGGGTGATCTCGAGGAGCAAATGCTCGCCACCCTGAACGCCCAGCGCGAGGCCTATCTCAAAGAGGGCATCGTGACGGCCGAGACCCGCATCGACCGCCTGCAGCGCGGCATTGACGGTCTCGTCAAATACGCCGACCGCTTCACCGAGGCACTCAACGCGGACTTCACCTGCCGTCCGCGCGAAGTCACCCTGCTGACCGACGTGGGAGCCGGTATCGCGCCGATGAAGCACGCTATCAAGAACGTCCGCAAGTGGATGAAGCCTGAAAAGCGACCCACCATGTTCCCGCTCGGCCTTCTGGGCGCAAAAGCGCGCATTGAGTACCAGCCCATGGGCGTGGTCGGTGTAATCGCCCCCTGGAACTTCCCGGTAAACATGGTCTTCTCCCCGATGGCGCAGGTACTCGCTGCCGGCAACCGTGCCATGGTAAAGCCCTCTGAGTTCACGCCGGAGACCTCGAAGCTGCTGGCCGAGATGATCGCCGAAGTCTATGACTCCACCGAAGTCGCCATCTTCGACGGTGGCCCCGAAGTCGGCCAGGCCTTCTCATCACTGCCCTTCGACCACATGATCTTCACCGGCGCGACTTCCATCGCCCGCCACATTCTTACCGCAGCCGCACGCAACCTGGTTCCCGTCACCCTCGAGTTGGGTGGCAAGTCACCGGTTGTGATCTCGCGCTCGGCAGATCTCGAGCAGAGTCTCAGCCGCATCATGATGGGCAAGACCATGAACGCGGGCCAGATCTGCCTCGCGCCGGATTACCTGCTGGTACCTGAGGAAAAGCTCAATGAAGTGATTGAAGCGGCACACAAAGCGGTGGAAGCGATGTACCCCTCACTGTTGGCCAACGACGAATACACGTCTGTGATCAACGACCGCCACTTCCAGCGACTCAACAGCTACCTCGCAGAGGCCGAAGAGCGCGGCCAGAAGATCATCCCGATCAATCCGGGCAACGAAGACTTCTCAGCCCAGGAAGGCACGCTGAAGATTCCGCCGACGCTGATCCCCGAACCTGCAGAGGACCTCAAAGTACTGGAAGACGAGATCTTCGGCCCGCTCCTGCCGATTCGCACTTACCGCGACTTCGACGAGACCATCGACTACATCAACAGCAAGCCGCGCCCGCTGGCGGCCTACTACTTCGGCGACGACAACGCCGAGGAAGAGGCACTCACCAAGCGCACCACGTCAGGCGGCATGACAATCAACGATGTCATCATGCACGTCTCTCAGGAAGAGCTTCCCTTCGGCGGCGTAGGCCCAAGCGGCATGGGCGCCTACCACGGCTATGAAGGATTCAAGACTTTCAGCCACGCCAAGTCGATCTTCACCCAGACGAAGCGCTTCGACGTCGCCAAGCTCGGCGGTCTGAAGCCTCCGTTTGGTAAGAGCACTGAGAACACGATCAAGATGCAGATTAAGTCTTGATTGGGGGTTAACGAATAAGGGGCTCTGATGAGCCCCTTTTTTTTGGCCTTCAGAATGTGGGCAGTGGTGCGACGACTCTTGGCCAAGTAGCTTTTGGTGTTTTGAGCCGCTGTTTGTTTCTTTAGCCCCTCCGGCCCCGACCCGCGATAGTTCTTCGCTCCGCTGTCCGCGCCGCTCCGCGGTGCCCTCAGTCGGTCGCGAGCCCTGCGGTCTCCCTCCACTCCTTCGGCGCGTCCCTGACGGCTTCGCAAAGATCTATCGCGGCTCGTGGCCTTACATTGTGCTCTGAGATTTACTTGGGTTCTGCGCGCTAGGGTCATTGGGTTCCACTGCCCCGAGCTTAGTAACACGCCTCGTCCATCTATCCATCTCCCCTCACTGACACAAGGCCCGCGAGCGGCCGCTGTTGTCGCTGCATAAAACGCGCCGAGGGAGTGGCGCGAGACAACTCGTTGGCTCGCAACCGACTGAGGGCAGCCCGGAGGGCCGCGAGTTTAAGGCGGCAACAGCGGGCACTCGCGGGCCGGCCAGTGGAACAGATAGACCCACCAGAAGTTGGATAGTGAAGTAAAAAAGACAGGTAGGGCGCCGTGGTGGCGGGGAAGTTCGGGCGAGGCTGCTTTTCTCGCCTCGTCCGGGCTTTCACGCCACCGCGGTGACCGGGTATCGAGCGCACTACGGGCTCAACGCCCGGCAACACTCACAGTCTCCCACACCAAACCGCAATGCCTGCCAAACTCAAACCAAACGTCTAAACCTGCTGAATCAATAGCGAAGGAATATCCAAACAATGGCTCTTAAGAGTAGCCACCCGCGTCCCGGGCTTACGGCCATCGCGAACATCCGATAACGCAACACCGCGTTCAGCAAGCGAAGCCGCTACAGCATCTATGTCGTCGCACTGATATGCGATACCCCAGAAGTAGTTGTCCGTATCCCCATCCGCAGAAGACTGAATGACCTCGAGCGTCATCTTGCCGCCCCGGAAGAAGAGCATGCGCCCGCCCCACTTCTCGACCGTCTGGTCGAGCGCCAACCGAATCCCAAGCTGATCGCGAAACAACTCAACACAAGCATCGCCGTTGTCCGTGCGCAGCACCAGGTGGTCAATGCGCAGGGCGCGCTTGGGCGCCGATTCGCGCAGAGCGGCCATGGCGCTGCCGTCACAGGTACCCAGATTCAACCCGAGGGCATTTTCGAGGGCTTGGACATGTGCACTTCCAGCGGGACTGGCGATAACGAGGCCACTCACTGCGGCCTCGGCGCCAGCGATTTCGTTCACCTCGATCGCCGTATTGGCCAGCACCCAGCAGGCACTTCTACCAACATCATCAGCGCTGTCTGGCGGGCCCAGGACATCGCTGTAGCTGGCTTTGGCTGCAGTCAGGTCGGGGACGGTGATCTGTATTCGGTCGAAGACCTGTGACATGGTGGGGCACCTGGTAACGGGGCTCTCCATCATAGTGTCGAACCATCGGTCCGGCACCGTTTTTCACACCACTTTTCCACCCCGAGGGGGACTTTTGCACCCGGGCGCGGTACCTTTGAATCACTATGAGTACGATCGTTATTGCCCACCGGGGCGCCTGCGGCTACCTGCCCGAACACACCCTGGCTGCCAAGGCCCTGGCGCACGGCATGGGGGCTCACTACCTCGAGCAGGATGTAGTACTGACACGCGACTGCGTGCCGGTCGTGCTGCACGACATCTATCTCGACGCAACCACCGACGTCGCAACGAAGTTCCCCGACCGCGCGCGGGACGATGGGCGCTACTACGCCATCGACTTCACGCTCGACGAGATCCGTCAGCTGCGCGCGCACGAACGGACTCTCCCAAAAAAGGGCGGCGGTCGCCGGCCGGCTTACCCCGACCGCTTTCCGACGGAGCCCGGGCTCTTCGGCGTACCCACCCTGGAAGAAGAGATCACCATGATCGCCGGGCTGGACCGCAGCACGGGCCGCAACACCGGCCTCTATATAGAGATGAAGGCCCCGAACTGGCACCTCGCCACCTGCGAGGATCTCGCCGCCGCCGTACTCAGCGTGCTTGAGCGCACCGGCTACGCAGACCGCAAGGACCAGGTGTTCCTGCAGTGCTTCGATGACAAAACCCTGCGTCATCTGCGCTTCGAGCTCAAAACGCCCCTGCCCCTGGTGCAGCTAATCGGTGAGAACGCCTGGGGGGAAGATTCCGAGGTGGACTACGACTACCTGCGCAGTGCCGAGGGCCTGGATGACATCGCCACCTTCGCAGCCGGTATTGGCCCTTGGCTGTACCAGATCTACAGAGGGCGCGACGAGGCGAACGCGCCACGTTTTTCAGAACTGGTGCCGATGGCACACGAACGCGGCCTCGTCGTGCACCCCTATACGCTGCGTGCGGATGAACTGCCAAAGGGCATCGCCAACTTCGATGAGCTCATGGATATCCTGGTGGGTAGCGCCGGGGTCGACGGCGTATTCACCGACTTCCCCGATCTCGCGCTCAGCTACCTGGCGCGCAAGGGCTAACGCCCTGCTGACCATTACACACTGTTCGCGCTGGCTAAAGGCCCGCCAACAGGGCAAAATCCTTTTCCGCCGGCAGGTCTTAAGATCGGCTGGAAAACACCATTGACGATACGCACACCAGACCGGACCCCACCGTGATGCCCAAGGTCATCAGACGTACCAAGATCGTTGCCACACTCGGACCCGCGAGTGAGTCAGATGACATGATCGCCAAGCTGATCATGGCCGGTGTCAACGTGTTTCGCCTGAACTTCAGCCACGGTACCGCCGAGCAGCACGCCAAGGTGGCGGCGCGCGTGCGCAAACAGGCCAATATCGCAGGCGTGTACGTGGGCATTCTCGCCGACCTGCAGGGGCCCAAGATCCGCATCAGCAGTTTCAAGGCCGGCTCGATTGAGCTCGCCGCCGGCGACCGTTTCCGCCTCGACTTGAACCTCGGCGAGGAGGACGGCGACATTCGCGGGGTGGGCCTCAATTACGCTGAGCTCTGTACCAGCGTGAACCGCGGCGACACGCTGCTGCTGGATGATGGCCGCATCCGCCTGCGCGTCGACGATGTCGAAGCCTCGGCGGTGGACTGCTCGGTACTGGTCGGCGGAACGCTCGGGTCGCGTAAGGGCATCAACAGGCTCGGTGGCGGTCTCGCCGCACCCGCCCTCACGGCTAAAGACCTCACCGACATCGACAGCCTACACAAGGTCATGCCGGACTTTGTTGCCGTGTCATTCGTATTGAGCGCCGACGACATACGCCAGACGCGCGAACTGCTGGAACAGGCCGGGCTGACGCCCTCGATCATCGCCAAGATCGAACGCGCGGAAGTCGTCGCCGACGAATCCATTCTCGACGACATTCTCATCGCCAGCGACGGCATCATGGTTGCCCGCGGCGACCTCGGTGTAGAAGTCGGTGACCCGCAGCTCATCGGCATCCAGAAAGAGTTGATCTCGCGTGCTCGACGCATGGACAGGGTGGTGATCACCGCAACCCAGATGATGGAGTCCATGATCAACAGCACGCTGCCCACCCGCGCCGAGGTATTTGACGTGGCCAACGCGGTACTCGACGGCACCGACGCGGTGATGCTTTCAGCCGAGACGGCCATCGGTCAGTACCCGGTGCACGTGGTACGCGCGATGTCCGATGCCGCGCTGGGCGCGGAGGCGCAGCCGGTCGCGCGCACTTCGAAGTACCGCCTCAACACGGAGTTTTCCAGCGCGCAGGAAACCATTGCCCTCTCGGCAATCTACGCGGCCAATCATTACCCCAAGGTGCGAGGGATCGCCTGCCTCACCGAGTCAGGACGCACACCGCTCATGATGTCGCGCCTGAGTTCGGGGCTGCCGATCTTTGCGCTGAGCCGCCTGAGTGAAACCCTGCAGAAACTCTGCCTGTGTCGCGGCGTCGTGCCGCTGTACTTCGATGCAACGGCCTTCGACGAAGCCGACGTTGAAAGCAGCGCTATCGAGTTCCTGCTCGACGGCGGCTACCTCGGCAAGGACGACTCTATTCTCCTCACCGAGGGTGCGGTAATGGGCACCGCGGGTTCTACCAATATCATGAAGATCCTGCCGGTCACCTGATGTCGGCGGACAATGCTTCGCGGCGCCTCGTCGCAGACGTGGGCGGCACCAATACCCGCCTCGCACTGTTCAATCCCGAGACTAACGAACTGGAATCGGTGACGTACTACACCAACCGGGACTTCGCACACTTTGAAGATGTGATCGCCGCGTGGCTTGCAACACTGGCAGGTGGCCAGCCGGTGGAGGCGTGTCTTGCCGTGGCGGCCCCGCCAACGGGCGACCGCGTCGACATGATAAACATGGACTGGTCGTTTTCACTGTCCGGGCTCGCCGAACGCTTCGGACTCGAGCGGCTTGGCTTTCTCAATGATTTTGAGGCCAACGCCTATGCCCTGCCTCACCTCAAGGCCGAGGAACTCGCAACCCTCGCGGATGGCGAACCCGGTGCGCAGGTGTTGGCGGTGGTCGGTCCGGGGACAGGCCTCGGTGGCTCTGCACTGGTAAGAACACCAACGGGAGACCTGGCACGTGCCTGCGAACCCGGGCACGTGGGCCTGTCACCGGCCAACGCGTTCGAGCTCGAGCTGTTCACCTTCCTGCTCCGGGAGCACCGCGACCTGTATGCCGAGTTGCTGTTGTGCGGCCCCGGGCTGGTGCGACTCTACCGGTCGATCGCGGCAGTGCGCGGTGAGCCGCCAGAGGACCTGGCGCCCGAGGACGTTTCCGAGCGGGGGCTGGCCGGCGACTGCCCCATTTGTGTTAGTGCGCTCGACACCTTCTGCGCACTGATGGGGTCGTTCTCTGCAGATTTTGTGCTCAGCAATGGGGCCTACGGCGGACTTTACCTCGCGGGTGGCATCATTCCGGCTGTTCTCGGTGCACTGGAACAGGGCACCTTCAATCGACGTTTCGAGGAAAAAGGGCTGATGACGCCACTTCTTGAAAAAGTGCCTCGCTATGTCATCACCGGCACCACGACCGGGCTGACAGGTGCGGCCCACGCGCCCCTCGCCTGATTTGACAGAGCGAAAAAAACCGCGAACTTTCCCACCAAATCTGGATTATGGTGCTAAACTGCCATTGCTGAAGGTTTCAGCGATATTTATGCTCGCGGTCGAAGTTCCCCTCAGGTCCTCGGTTCGTACACCATAAATAATTATTAAGATCATTGGGCACCTAGACATGGTGTCGACAAGTAATACAGGTAAAACTTATGTCAACAACAACCGGTACCGTTAAGTGGTTTAACGAAACCAAGGGATTCGGGTTTATCGAACGCGAAGACGGCCCTGATGTATTTGTGCATTTCAGCGCGATCAAAGCGGATGGTTTCAAGACCCTCGCGGACGGCCAGAAGGTCGAGTTCACCGTGACCGACGGTCAGAAAGGCCCTCAAGCCGAGAACGTCGTCCCCATCTAGCGGACCGACCGCTCAAACGAAAAAGGGAGCTCTTTGAGCTCCCTTTTTTTTGCGCTGCTTCTATGCGCCAAACCCAGGCTTTACCGATCAGCCTTCCTCTAGCTGCCTCTGGCGCTCCAGCTCAGACTCCATGTACTTCATCCACTGCTTGGCGTATTCCTCTGAGCGCTCATCCTTACCCGCAGCCTCAAACGCCTTGCGCGCTTTCTCGTACTGCTTGGTATTGAAGTAGGCCATGCCCAGAACAAGGCGTGCGGTATCAGGGCGGTTCACGCCACCCTTTTGCAGACCCTTGTTGATGGCGGTAATGGCCTTGTTGAACTCGTCGCCATCGAGGTAGATGTTGCCGAGGCGTGTATAGAGCTCGCCTTTGTCCGACTTGGCAGCCGCCTCTTCCATCGCGGGAATCGCCTTTTCGATTTCCTGCGCCTGGCGCCAGGAGTTACCGGCGATTTCCCAGTTCTTGGACTTGCCCTCGATCGACTCGTCCTTAAGGCCCTTGTCCATTACCTTCGCAGCCTTGTACGGCACATCGGCATTCAGGTACAGGTAGGCCATAGTGACCTGCTCGGTGCCCTTGTCCAGGAAGTCCTGTACGTAGGCTGTTTCCATGGCGGCAAGCTGGTCAGTCTCTTTCTTCTGCTCACCGTAGAGGTGTGAAATCTGCACCCAGTACTGCTTTTTGGGGTAGTACTTGAGCAGCGTTTCGAGCACGTCGACCGTTGCCTCAACGTCGTTCTTCTCGAAATAGAGGAAGCGAGCGAGGTTGTACCACTGCTCCTTGGGCACCTTGCCCTTTTCCTCGTACATGGAGATCGCTTTCTCCACATTAGCCAGTGACTTGTCGTAGTCCTTCAGCTGGTAGTAACCCTGTGACAGCAAGACGTACGCGTTAGCGTTCGGCGTTTCTGTCATATCGAACCACTTGAGCAGTGCATCGATACCCTCGCGCCACTTTTCCTGCACGAAGTAGAGCTGCGCGATGGTGTAGCGCGTGTTGATCTCCATAGCCAGGGGAATGTCGGGCTGGGAGACGACATTCTCATAGGCGCCCAACGCCCGGGGGTAATCTTCCCGGCTGTAGTAAATGAAGGCGTAGAGGTTGTAAACGTTGGCCAGCTCATAGCTGTTGAGCGCGTTCTTGCCGCCTTTCTCGATCATCTCATCGAGCACCTTGGCAGCAGAGTTCATGTCCTTCGCTTCTGCAAAGGCCTGCGCTTCGGCCAGCTTCTCATACACCTTGTTGCGCAGTGCCGGTGTGCGACGCGTCTCGCGCGTGTCCGGCTTCTTCTCTTCCTGCGCTACGGCAGCGCCCATGGGCGCGAAACCGAGGTCCGTCTGTACCTGAGTGACCGCAATAGTCACGGCAAACACTGGCACTGCAAACAGCGCCGTACGGGCAAAGCCAAGCGGATTAAAACGTGTCATTGCTCTAACTCATAGGTGAACTTGTTCTGTACACCCGCCACCTCGATGGCCTCACCGTCTACCACCCGTGGCTTGTACTTGAACTTGGTCGCCGCTTTCACCGAGGCCTTCTCAAACACGCCTGAAGGCTGGCAATCGACGGCGATCGGATCGCGAATCGCGCCGGAGGTCGTCACCGTGTACTCCACGATGCAATACCCCGTGATACCACGGGTCTGTGCACGGCGCGGGTAGATCGGCGCAACCTTTACGATGGGCAGGTACTCACCGTCGCCGGTGGACATGCCCGATGTGCTGATAGAGATATCGACAGAGGCGGTCGGCGCGGTATTGACCACGTCGATGTCTGCGTCCATTTCGAAGTCGATCTGCTCCATTTCAGGCGGCGGCTCTTCAGGGTCCTCCACCTTGTCGGGCTTCTCGACAGTAACCTGCGTCTCAATCGTCTCGTCGGGGCGCACGATCTCAGCGACCTTGCGCGATGTGACCTCGGGCTGTTCGAAATCGCGGTCGATCAGCGCGTTCATAATCATGAACAGGCCGAAAGCAACCGGTATCGACAGCAGTGCGGCTACGCCAGTTCTTACAGAGCTACCCATAGCGCCTAGCCCCTCTCTTCCGTGGACGCGCACAGCGGCTGGTCCATCAAAGGCTTGAGCGAGGTAAGCAGCTCATCCAGCACCGAGGTGGGCGCCTCTTCGTCCATCTGCACAACAATATTGGCCTTCGGCGCTTCCTTCTTGGCGGCTTCCGCCAGACGGTAGGCCCGGTCGACCGGCACCTGCTTCTTGTCGTAGTACACATCACCAACAGCGTTGATGGCGAAGATGATCGTGCCACGCTCACAGGGCTGTGTGGTGACCGCTTCTTTCTTCAGGATTTCGATGCCGGGCTCTTTCACGAAAGACGACGTCACGATGAAGAAGATCAGCATGATGAACACGACGTCCAGCATCGGGGTCAGGTCAATTTCGCCCTCGCCGCCGCCATCCTGTGAGGCTGCGCGGCCTCCTCCATTACGGCTCACTTGCTTTCCTCCGCTGGCCAGTTCACCTGTTTCACCCCGGCTTCCCGGGCGGCGTCAGCCACTTCAATCAATGTGCCCGCACTGGCACCCGGTTCGGTCTTCACGGTGAAGCCCTGGTCCGGGTCTGAGGCGAGCATACGCGCAATGTTCGCGCGAACAGCGCGGATATCCACGCGGCGGTTCTCCATCCAGATCTGGTCATCCGACGTCACACGTACCACGATGCTGGTCGCATCGGTCGGGTCAGACTTGGAGTCATCGGGCCGGTTGACCTCGATGCCCGCCTCCTTCAGGAAGGAAGCAACGACGATGAAGAAGATCAACATGATGAACACCACGTCCAGCATCGGTGTCAGGTCAATCTCTGCCTCGTCGCCCTCTTCTGCTCTATTTCTTCTGCGCATCTAACTTGCTCTTAGTGGTCCGTCGTCAGGTTATCTCGCAGGTACTCACTCTCGTGCTGTGCAACTCGCGTGATGTACGTGTTTGCGAAAACGCCTGACAGCGCCGCGACCATGCCCGCCATGGTCGGGATGGTGGCCTGCTGCACACCGCCCGCCATTGACTTGGCATCGCCGCCGCCGGTCACGGCCATAATATTGAATACTTCGATCATGCCGGTCACGGTGCCCAGCAGCCCCAACAGGGGGCAGAGCGCCACAAGCGTCTTGATGATCGGAAGGAACTGGTTGATCTTCATGCGGGCCTGCGACACGAGCATCGTGCGAATCTGCTTCGCTTCCCAGGACTGGCGCTCGGAGCGCGCCTCCCAGGTGTGGATGACCTCGGCCACGTCTTTCTTCCAGCCAGTCTTGAAGTACCAGGCTCGCTCGAAGATGAGTGTCCACATCACGAGCAACAGGGCAGCAATGAGCCAGAGCACATCGCCACCCTTGTCCATGAAGGACAACAGCACCTCAACCGTGTTACCCAGATCCATGTTTAAGACCCCTGGCTACCTTCGGTGTGCTCAGCGATGATGCCCATGGTCTGTTCGTCGAGAACATGGATGACCTTCTGGGCGCGGCCGTTAACAACCGTGTGCAGGAGCACCGTCGGGATGGCCACAAGCAGACCGAGCACCGTGGTTACCAGTGCGCCGGAAATACCGCCGGCCATGGCCTTCGGATCGCCCGCACCGAAAATGGTGATCGCCTGGAAGGTGATGATCATACCGGTCACCGTACCCAGAAGACCCATCAGCGGAGCAACCGCAGCAATAATCTTCAACAGGGTTAGACCGCTCTCCAGCTTCGGAGTTTCGCGCAGGACGCCTTCCGAGAGCTTGAGCTCGAGGGTTTCCGGATCCATGTTCGGGTTGTCCTCGTGGATCTTCAGTACGCGACCCAGCGGGTTGTTGTCGTTGGCCTTGTCGAGGCTCTTCAGCTGCGAATTCACCTTGCCGCCCACAACCGTCAGCACGAGGAAGCGGTAGATAGCGAGCAGGAACGCAAAGATACCAACGGCGGTAATGGCGTAACCGATGTAGCCGCCTTGGTGCCAGCGCTCTTCCAGTGTGGGCGTATCGATGATTGCGGCGAGGAAGGAGCCGCCGGTCGGGCCGGTCGGGTCAATACCGAACGTGTTGAGACCTGAGGTCGCGTTAGCGAGGTCAGCCGCCCACCCGTTGTAGTTGCCGCCCGGCTGGCGCGGCAGCTCGGCGAGCTTGCCATTCTCAAAGCTCAGGTAGTTGCCATCGGTGTCGATGATGTTGAACGCACCGACGCGCAGTACTTCGCGCTGCTCGCGCTCACCCGCGGGGGTGGAGACTTCGGCGCTGTACTTGGTGACGACGCCCGTCTCACGCACTTCACGCAGCAGCTCGAACCAGACCTTCTCGATCTCTTCGATGCTCGGCAGCGTATCGGCGCCGCTCATCTTGTCGATCAGTTCTTGCAGGAACACGCCGCGGTCGGGGTACTGCGAAGACGCGAGTGACACTTCGATGTTGGACGCGAGGTCGCCACTGGCAGACGTCAAGTGACCGAACAGTTCGGTCAGCGTACCCAGCTTTTCACGCAGCTGTTGCTTCTTGGCGGTGATCAGCAGTTCGTTATCGGCGAACTCCTTTTCGAGCTGTTCACTGCGCTGCTCCTGACGGGTGCGCTCGGCTTCTGCATCTTTCAGGGCCTGGGCCTGGTTGGCCTTGTCCCTTGCGAAGCGCTGCTCACGCGCGCGGTTTTCCTTGCCCTCGGTAACCTGGCCCTGCTTGACGAAGTCGAGCAGCTGTTCGAGGGAATCCGCCGGCGGCTCTTCCGCTGCTGCAGCGGGGGCGGCTTCGCCCTGCGCAAATACGAGGTTTGCCGACAGTGCGGCAATGCCTGCGACGGCGACTAGTGATCCTTTCATTCGCTTAGTAAACATTAGTTTGCCTCCGGCGCCGCAACCGGCATGTTCAACAGTTCAACAGTGGCCTGCTTCTTCGCAATACGAATACCTTTGCGAATCGCGGCATCGTACTCACCGGAAGGAAGCTCAACCCAGGACCCGGAAGACTTGTCCCACGCGCCTGAAACGGCGCCGTCGGTCGACTGGTAAACCAGCGCGATACGACCTACGCGCAGGAAGTCGACATCGCGTTCTGCACCGCCGACTTCAATCGTGTCGCGATAGGTGTCGATACCGCGACCGTATTGCAGCTCGATGTTGTATGCCTCAAGCACCTGGCGGAATTTTTCTGCCACGCTCACGTCTGCGCGATCAAGGTTGCCGCGCAGGAACTCAACGCGCTGCATGCGTTGCGATTTGTTAAAGGGCACATCGAGTTCGATGAA
This sequence comes from Halioglobus sp., assembly GCA_965227435.1. GTDB lineage: Bacteria > Pseudomonadota > Gammaproteobacteria > Pseudomonadales > Halieaceae > Marimicrobium. The sequence goes on from CBDDGB010000001.1 coordinate 438,466, forward strand.
CTGCTCGAGTCCGTCGATCATGCGAATCACCAGCGGCATCATCTGGCGCTGTACGATCGTGACCTGCTCAATGGACTCGTCGATGTTCTGGATGCTCTCGAGCTGCGCAGCGATCTGCCGCTCAAGGCGTTCGTTGTAGACGATAAGGCCATCGACCTGTTTCATAACCGTCTTGTAGTCGGTGAGCAGATCGCTTGTTTCGTCTGCCAGACGGTCGATCTTCTGCTGCGATTTTTTCGCAGCCACATTCTTGGATTTACCCACCTCAAGGATGGAATCCAGGGTATCGGCCTGTGCTGTGCCAATCGCTCCAATCACGGTTGAGAGGGCGAAGAGCGCAGCGACCGATGCCATTTTCAGTCGATGCATAGTCATGGGAATTGTCTTTCCTATTATTCCAACAGAGTGTTACTGAGCTACCACGGGGCCCGGTCTTCTTTATATAGTGGAAAATCCGGCGCCGGTAAACCGAGTGGGCGAATTTAAACCAATTAGGGTTATGTTTTCAACGAAACCCCTGCTAGATCAGTGCATTGCCAAGGGGCTGGGTACTTTGGTTACACTTTTCCAGCCGCGCTGACTCCAAAGTAACAGGGCTTGTGACGGCAATGTGAATTCACCGCTCATAGACTATCAGACTGTAGTCATAGGGGTTGGGTTCCACGGCGGCAACACGTTCCCTGGAGACCTCTCGCCAGCTGCCGAAGTCGATATCCGGCAGGTAGACATCCCCAGGGACCTCGGCGTGCACACGCGTGAGGTAAAGCCGCGCCGCACGGGGTAACGCCTCGCGGTAGATCTCTGCGCCGCCCATCACCACGGCCTCTTCGGCGCCGTCAATCAGAGCGATGTCATCGGCTACCTGGCAGGCCTCGTCCAGGGAGTGCACAACTTTGACACCCTCGGGCGCGAAGCTGTCAGAGCGCGTGATCACGATGTTGGTGCGGCCGGGCAGCGGCTTGCCGATGGAGTCGTAAGTGCGCCGCCCCATAATCACGGGCTTGCCCATGGTCACGCGACGGAAATACTGCATCTCGCCCGGCAGGTGCCATGGCAGCGCGTTATTGCTGCCGATCACATCGTTTTCGGCAGCGGCAACGATAAGGGCCAGGGGCACCGCGTCGTCGCTCTCGCTCACACGGCAACCGGCGCGGCGATATGGGCGTGGGGGTCGTAGTCCACCACCTCGAAGTCCTCGAAGCGATAGTCGTAAATGCTGTCGGGGCGACGCAGGATATTGAGTTTCGGCAACGCCCGCGGCACACGACCCAGCTGCTCGCGTACCTGTTCAAGGTGATTGCTGTAAATGTGCGAGTCACCGGTCGTGATGATGATTTCCCCCGGTTCAAGATCGCACTGCTGCGCCAGCATGTGTGTCAGCAGCGCGAGGCTGGCGGTGTTGTAGGGCAGCCCGAGGAACGAGTCGCTTGAGCGGATCAGCAGCTGGGAGGAAAGGCGACCGCCCGCGACATAGAACTGGTACAGCAGGTGGCACGGTGGCAAGGCCATGCGCCCCGCCCGCACATTGTCCTGCGGGCTTACGCCCTCATCGGGCAGATACTCCACGTTCCAGCCGTGGAACAGGATGCGCCGGCTGTCGGGGTTGTTGCGCAGCGTGTCGACCACGTAATCGATCTGGTTAATGCTGCCGCCATCTTTGGTCGGCCAGTTCGTCCACTGGGCACCGTAGATCGGCCCGAGGTCCCCCTCCTCGGTCGCCCACTCGTCCCAGATGCTCACGCCGTTTTCCTTGAGCCAGCGCGTATTGGTGTCGCCGGACAGGAACCAGATCAGCTCGTTGGCGATGCTCTTAAAGTGCAGCTTCTTGGTCGTCAGCAGCGGAAAACCGTCGGCCAGGTCGTGCCGGAACTGCCGCGCAAAGACGGAGAGCGTGCCCGTGCCGGTGCGGTCGCCCTTCTCCACGCCGTTGTCGAGAATGTCCCTGAGTAGATCGAGATATTGCTTCATTTCGCTTTTCCAACAGCCGTTTGCGGCTCTGCCTGGGTGCCTCGGTAGGCGAGGAACAGAAGGACCACGCCCACGAGAATCATCGGCGCACTCAGTACCTGCCCACGCGTCATCCAGCCAAATACTAGCTCGGTGATATGGGCGTCAGGTTCGCGCACGAACTCGACGCCGAAACGCACGCAACCGTACATGAGGGAGAACAGGCCCGACACCGCATACAGCGGCCGCGAGCGCGCCGAAAAGATGATGAGCACCGTGAACATGAGCACCCCCTCCAGCGCAAACTGGTAGAGCTGCGAGGGGTGTCGCGCGAGGCCGAGCGGGTCAGCCGGAAATACCATGGCCCAGGGCACATCGGTCGCCCGGCCCCAGAGCTCCTGCCCGATGAAGTTGCCGAGTCGCCCCAGCCCGAGACCGATGGGCACGAACGGCGCGATAAAGTCCATGAGGCGCCAGAAGGGAATGTTCCGCGTTCGGGCGAATATCCACATGGCGAGCATCACGCCGAGAAAGCCCCCGTGGAACGACATGCCGCCTTCCCAGACGCGCAGCCCCCAGGACGGGTCGTTAAGCAGCTTTTCCCAACCGTAAAACAGGATGTAACCGAAGCGACCGCCGAGCACGACCCCGAGGGCAACGTAAAAGACGAGGTCATCGACCTGGTCACGCTTGACCGGGCTCCAGGGCAGCGAGCTGCGACGCAGCGCCAACCACCAACCCGCGGCGATGCCGGCGAGGTAGCCTAGGCCATACCAGTGTATCTGTAGCGGCCCGAGTGACACTGCCACCGGGTCAATTTCTGGATAGGGGATCATGGTCTGTGGCTAGGGCAAAAGCAGCCGCGCGGCAAAAGCCGTATTATTATGCAGCGCGCTACGATGCACAATTTTTTCCCCGGGGACGCGACAAGACTCCATGTACCTGAAGCCATTTTCCTGAATACATGTGCCTGCTGATTTTTTCCCACCAGCCCGATTCAGACTATCCGCTGGTGGTGGCCGCGAACCGCGACGAGTTCCACGCCCGGCCGACCGCGCCCTCACAGTTCTGGCAGGACGCACCCGAGTTGCTGGCCGGGCGCGACCTTGAAGCCGGCGGCACCTGGATGGGCGTGACACCCGCCGGCCGCTTCGCCGCGATTACCAACTTTCGCGACCCCGACCGCACAGCACCCGCACCGCGCTCGCGCGGCGAGTTGCCCTCGGACTTTCTCACGGGCGATGCCGGCTGTGCCGACTACCTGGAGCGCATCGCGGCAGTGGGCAGCGAGTACGCGGGTTTCAATCTTCTGGTCGGCGACGGCAATGAGCTCTGGTACTTCAGCAACGCCCCGGCAGACGGCGCCTGCGAACCCGCCGAGCTTGAGCCGGGCCTCTACGGGCTGAGCAACGCCCGGCTGGACACGCCCTGGCCCAAGGTAACGATCGGGAAAGCCGCACTGCAGCAACTGCTAGAGAGCGACAGCCTTTCGCACCGCACGCTGGCCGAGGTCGTAGGCGACACAGGCCTCGCAGACCAGGCCGCGCTCGATGACCAGGGACTCTCTGGCGAAATGGACCAGCTGCTCTCCGCCCAGTTTATTGTTACGCCAGGCTATGGGACGCGCTCACGCACGACACTGTGGCGCGATGCAGGCGGGGCCACCCACTGGCGCGAGCAGAGCTTTAATCCTGAGGGTGAGCTGACGGGAGAGCAGCGGTTCGCGCTGTCTTCGCGGGATGGGCGCTAAACCACGGGGTTGTGGATGAACTTCTCCATGCCGTGATCGGTGAGGAAGGCGTCCAGTCGACTGTTGATGTCACCGGCATGATCCAGCCCCATAACCTCGCCCAGCAGACTGCGTGACTCGTCCATGCGCACGTTGAGCAGCGCTTTCTTCACGCGCGGCAGACTGGTCGAGTTCATCGACAGGATGTCGTAACCCATCGCCAGCAGGAGCACCGCACCGGCGGGGTCGCCCGCCAGTTCGCCACATATGCCGACTGGCACATTCTCTGCACGGGCCGCCTCTGCGACCTCATTCAGCGCGCGCAGCACCGCCGGGTGCAGCGAATGGTAGAGGTCGGCCACGCGGGCATTGTTGCGATCGACGGCGAGCAGGTACTGCGTCAGGTCGTTGCTGCCCACTGACAGGAAGTCCACGAGCCGCGCCAACGAACGCGCCTGGTAGACCGCCGCGGGCACCTCCACCATGACGCCGACGGGAGGCAGGCGCCCGGTGATGCCCTCCTGCAACAGTTCACGGTGGCTGCGCTGGATCAGGTCCATGGCCTCGCTGAGCTCGGCGACATTGCTCACCATGGGCAGCATGATGCGCAGGTTCCAGAGCCCCTCGTTCGCCTTGATCATCGCGCGAATCTGCGCGAGGAAGATCTCCGGGTGGTCCAGCGTGACACGTATGCCCCGCCAGCCCAGGAACGGGTTGTCTTCCTCGATCGGGAAATAAGGCAGCGACTTGTCGCCGCCGATATCCAGGGTGCGCATGGTGACAGGGCGCGGCGCAAACGCCTCGAGCTGCGCACGGTAGATCTGGCGCTGCTCCTCCTCCGTGGGGAAACCATCGCGCAGCAGGAAAGGCACCTCCGTGCGGTACAGTCCAACGCCCTCGGCACCCTGCTCCAGTGAACGCGTGACATCGGCCATCAGGCCGGTGTTGACCCACAGCGGCATCCGCTTGCCATCAACGGTGATACAGGGCTCATCGCGCAGCGACTCAAGGTCCTTGGTAAGCGCATCATCCTCGGCAAGAATTTCTTCGAAGCGCGCCTTCACCTGGGGCTCGGGGTTTAGATGTACCGTCCCGTTGTAGCCGTCGATGATGACTTCGCGGTCCTGCAGGCGGTGGTACGGCAGGTCGACGGCGCCCATCACGGTGGGTACGCCCATAGCGCGGGCGAGAATCGCCACGTGCGAGTTGCCGGAGCCGCGCACCGAAATCAGGCCCGCAAGCTTCTCTCGCGAGATCTCGCCCAGCGCACTCGCGGTCAGCTCCTCTCCGACGAGGATCGTCTTTTCGGGGTAGACCCGCTCCTCCGGGTCCGCCTCCTGCAGGTAGGCAAGAACGCGGGTGCCGAGGTCTTTCACATCGACCGCGCGCTCCTGCAGGTAGCTGTGCTCCATGCGCTCGAAGTGACGAATGTGCTCGATCATCACCTGGCTCAACGCGCCCTGTGCCCACTCGCCCTCGCGTATGAGGCCAGCCACCTCCTTGCCGATGGCGGAGTCGTCCAGGATGCTGAGGTACACGTCGAAAAGCGCGTGGTCTTCCGCGCTCAGCTCGGTGCCAAGGTTATCGGCGACCTGCCTGATATCGCGCTGCACCTGGCCCAGCGCATCGCGGAACGCACGCAGCTCCTTACACCGGTCTTTTGCGCGGCGCTGCGGCACGGCATAGAGGTCTGCACTCGGCGACACGACAACCGCGGTGCCAATAGCGACACCCGGCGCGCCGGGTACGCCGCTGATCTTGGCGGGCCCCGCACCGGTGAGGGCGCCGCGCTCCACCGCACCTGTTACCTGCGCGTGGGCTATAACGCCCGCGAGCTGCGCAGACAGGGTAACCAGGAACGCCTCTTCGCTCTCGTCGAAACGGCGGCGCTCTGACTGCTGCACAACGAGCACGCCGAGCACGTCGCGCTGGTGAATGATGGGCACGCCGAGAAACGCGTGGAAGGGTTCTTCGCCGAGCCCTTCGAGGAGTTGGAAGCTCGGGTGGTGTTCGGCGCTCTCCAGGTTGACCGGCTCCTCGCGCTCGGCAACAAGCCCGACGAGGCCATCCCCGGCATCGAGGCTGGCGACACCGACCTGCTCCTGGTTGAGCCCCTGGGTCGCGCGGAGGACGTAGCGGCCGCTGCCGGCATCGCGCAGGTACACGCTGCACACCTGCGTGCCCATCGCGTCGCGCACGCGACGCACGATGATCTGGAGCGCATCGCCCAAACCTTCAGCGGCGTTTACCTCCTGGACTATATGGCGCAGCGTTTCAAGCATCTATCGCCCTTGGGCATCTGTAGTGCGGCCGAGCGTCAGCGCGAGTTCCTTCATGGCGCGGCGGTAGACTTCGCGCTTGAATGAAATCACCTGGCCCAGGGGGTACCAGTAACTCACCCACTGCCAGTGGTCGAACTCCGGCACATCGTTGAGGTCCAGGCGCACGGCGCTGTCTTCCTCCAGCAGCCTGAGCAGGAACCATTTTTGCTTCTGGCCGATGCACACGGGCTTCTGGTCCTTGCGCACGAAGCGCTCGGGCAAGCGGTAGCGCAGCCAACCGCGGGTCGTACCGAGGACTTCAACGGCCTCCGGTTCAAGGCCGACTTCCTCGCGCAGCTCGCGGTAAAGCGCCTCACGCGGCGATTCACCTTTCTTTATTCCGCCCTGTGGAAACTGCCAGGCATCGCGTCCGCCCACGCGTCGCGCCCAGAGCAGTTGGCCGCGATTGTTGGCCAGCATTATCCCCACGTTCGGACGAAAACCGTCAGAGTCGATCAAAACAACACACCTGTTATTAGTGCTGGTTATTGTTCCACACTTTCCCGATACTGAAAAATTGTCTCTCCAATTGCCTCAAAAACAGGTGCGGGCTATGCTCCCGCCCCCCAGAAATAAGGCGTTCACACCGTGGCACTCGCGATTTTCGACCTCGACAACACCCTGATCGGCGGTGATTCCGACAACCTGTGGGGCGAATTCGTGTGTCAGCAGGGGATTGTCGAGGGCGAGGAGTTTCGCGCACAAAACAACCAGTTCTACGCCGACTACCAGGCCGGCGACCTCGATATTGATGCCTACCTGCGCTTTGCGCTGAGCCCTCTCATTGGCGTACCTCGCGCAACACGCGAGGCCTGGCACCGTGAATTCATGCAGACGATGATAGAGCCGATCATCTTGCCGGCTGCAGAAGCGCTCATCGGAAAGCACCGCGACAACGGCGACGAACTGTTGATCATCACGGCCACCAACCGGTTTGTGACAGAACCTATCGCCGAGCGACTGGGCATCGAGCACCTCATCGCCTGTGAAGGCGAGATGGTAAACGATATTTATACGGGAGAGCCCGACGGCATCCCGTCCTACGCCAAGGGCAAGGTCACGCGGCTTGAGGTATGGCTGGAGGGGCGCGCCACTGGCATGGAAGGCGCGTGGTTCTACAGCGATTCACACAATGACCTGCCGCTGCTCGAACGGGTCGAGAACCCAGTGGCGGTCGACCCCGATGACACACTCCGCGCACGTGCAGAGGCTGAGGGCTGGCCCGTCATTTCTTTGCGCTAAACCGTGCGGGTCATGGCTTGCGTGGCTTTGGCAGACGATAACTCGCTCGTGGAACCCGGGAGCAAACAATTGATTCCTCGTCTAGACTAAGCCACGCCGTCCGTTTTCGACTCAAAGCGGACTCTCGATGAGCACATTTGATAGAGACCCAACAGCCCGCCCAGTGCGGACTAATCAGTTCGGGAGTCCATCAAAGGTAGAGACTCCCTGCCGCTGAGAGTGCTCGCAAGAAACGATGACCTGCGTCATGGCGCAAAGGTTATCCAATTGCTTCGATTCGCTAGTGAAATGACGAACAGGAGGTTCAAATGTACCGGATTTACGCAATCATGGCGTTCGTATTCAGCATGTCCTTGTCAGGCGGTGCTAGTGCTGTCGACTTGAATGGACAGGTTCAAACGGATAATGGTACGCCAGTATGCGCACTAGTTTTGGCAAGCGGGCGAAGTGTATTTTCGTGTAATCCGAGAGGGCCGTTTTCCCTACCTGGCCTGTTTACTGAGCCAGACGGTTCGATCAACCTTCAGGTTTATGCGCGGGGCTTTCTGCCTTACTTCGAAAAGTTGACCAGTTTTGGCTTCCAAACCGTCATCATGCAGCGGGCAGGTGCGCCAGTCATTGATAACGGTCTGTCTGATTTCTCGCCCGTCGATGGCACTTATCGTCTACTGCGATTTTCGAATATCGACAATTTTGGGATTGGCATAGATACGGCCGACTTTCCCTCCGTTCAATTGGACGGGCAGATGTGGATTTCTGGAAATCAAATAGTTCAGAATGCGCAAGCCGTAATTGACGGACAGGTTTTTTCATTCTCGCAAAGTGGCACGTTTTTCGACACTGGAACTGCCTTGAATGTGAGCCGAAACCCTGGTGGACTGAACGTTATAACTTATCTCATAGAGCGGAGAAGTAGGAAGCTTACGCTGTTTTTGAATAACACGAGCGTGGGCGGGTTTTCCGCGGAAGTGCAGCAATGGGAGTTGCAAACTGGTGCTGCCGCAGCAAGCGTCATGTCGCAATCTGCTGACACGGTCGAAAGCAGTTTTGGAGATTTGGGAGAATTCCTGAGATCCCTCGTCGATGCTGGACTGTTGCCTAATAAATCGGCTCAGATATCGGAGTAGTATTTTCCGAAAACCTAGCCCGCACTGGGCGGGCTTGTTGATGTCCGCTCCTGGCTGCGGATTCAACCGGTCGACGCAACATTCTAATCTCTTAGCATAGAGAAGGAGTGTTGCTAATGAAACAGAGAACCCGGATTTACTACACCGAGGCCGACAAGGCTGACATGTGGAATCGCTGGCAAGCGGGCGAATCCATGCATGATATCGCCAGGTCCTACGACCGCTATCATTCTTCTATTCGGAAGATCCTCACCAGCAATGGCGGTTTTCGGCCTGCTCCCAGAACACGCTCACCGCGCTGCTTGTCTTTGGAGGAGCGCGAAGCCATCTCACGCGGTCTAGCCAAGGGCGACACGATCAGGGCTATTGCCGAGGGGCTCGGTCGTGCCCCTTCGACCATCAGCCGAGAAATCCAGCGCAACGGCGGATATGCTGAATACAGAGCCCACCGCGCTGATCAGTCCGCCTGGGAGCGGGCGAAGCGCCCCAAGCCCTGTAAACTGCAGGGAAGGCCAAAGCTGGTACGCGCTATTTCCAGCAAACTACAGCTGCAGTGGTCACCAGACCAGATAGCCGGCTGGTTGAAGCGGGAATACCCGGATGATGAGTACTACCACGTGTCCCATGAAACGATCTACAAGAGCCTCTTCATACAGGCCCGGGGCGTGCTGAAGAAAGAGCTTATGGCTCACTTGAGAACAGAGCGATCGGGCCGTCGTCCGCAACGCAACACACTCAAGGGTAAGGGACTTGGCCAGATTCCTGAGGCAGTCTCTATTCGCGAGCGTCCCGCATCAGCTGAAGACCGGGCAGTGCCGGGGCACTGGGAGGGCGATCTCATTGCAGGAACCAACGGCAGTCATATCGCCACGCTGGTTGAGCGACACACCCGCTACGTGATGCTCGCTAAAGTACCGAGCAAAGATACGGCGACCGTCATTGAGGCTTTGATCAAGCAGGCGAGGAAACTACCGGCCGATCTTTACAAGACGCTGACCTGGGATCGAGGGACGGAACTGAAAGATCACAAGAAGTTCACGCTGGCGACAGATATCCAGGTGTACTTCTGTGACCCGAAAAGTCCCTGGCAGCGAGGGTCAAATGAAAACACGAATGGGCTGCTACGACAGTACTTCCCCAAGGGGACGGATCTGTCAGTGCATTCTCAGGCAGAGCTAAATCGAGTGGCGAGGCTGCTCAACACGAGACCGAGGAAAACCTTGGAATACGAAACCCCGGCTGCTAGATTCAATGCATGTGTTGCGTCGACCGGTTGAATCCGCAGCACAAAGCGGACACTTGATTCCTCTGTGCCGGACCAACGACTTCTCGGTAACGACAGGAATTGGCATAAGCCCTTCGGGCCGTTCAGCTCTTAACGGCGAACAACGTCTTAAGGTATTCAGTTTCCGGAATTGCGGGATGTACCGGGTGGTCCGGGCCCTGCCCGCCCTGCTCGATAACTCTCACCTGGCAGCCCGCTCGTGTAGCACCCTGCTGCACAGCGGTCATCAGGTCGGCGCGCGAGAGGTGCATTGAGCATGAAGCAGAAACCAACACGCCGCCCGGCGCGAGTAGCTTTAGCGCAAGCTCATTAATGCGCCGATAAGCCGTAATACCTTTCTTGAGGTCCTTGCGGCGCTGCACGAAAGCGGGCGGGTCCAGGATCACAACGTCGAACTGGCGCGATTCGCTTGCGAGCTGCGTCATGGCGTCTGCGGCGGAGCCGCGCAGCGTGTCGATACGAGATTCAACGTCATTCAGCGCCGCGTTGATTTCAACGCCTTCCAGCGCCGCAGCGGAGCTGTCGACGCAGGTTACTTGCGACGCACCGAACACCGCGGCCTGCACGCCCCAGCCGCCGATGTAGCTGTATACGTCAAGCACACGAGCGCCTTCAACATACGCCCTCAGTCGCGCGCGCGACACGCGGTGATCGTAAAACCAACCGGTCTTCTGCCCGGTGTAGACCGGCGCCTCGAAACGCACGCCGTTCTCGATGAACGGCACTCGGTCGGGCACAGCGCCATGCAACACTTCCGGCGCGCTCGCCGCGTTCTGTTCACGCCGCGCGCGGCTGTCGGCGCGACACAGCAATCCGGCCGGTTGCACGGTATCCACCAGCGCGGCGGCAATATCATCGGTATAGCGCTCAAGGCCGGGGTTGTTGAGCTGCAGTACCAGTACATCTTCGAAGCAGTCGACCACCATGCCGGGCAGCTGGTCGCTGTCGCCGTAGACGAGTCTGTAGTGCGGGGTATCGAACAGGCGCTCGCGCAGTGCCAGTGCCTCACCGATGCGTTCTCGCAGCAGGTCGCCGTCGAAGGGACGCTCTTCAAGGGGCGCATACAGTCGGCCACAAATCAGCGCATTGGGGTCGAGGTACGCGCTGCCGAGCAGCTGACCGCCCGCGGCCCGAACACAGACGCTGTCGCCGGGCGCGAAGTCCGACAGCTTTACGCGCGCGGTATCAATTTCGTTGGAGTAGACCCAGAGATGGCCGCCGCGCAGTCGGCGTTCACCACCGCGGCGAAGGAAGAGATCTTGCATCGGCCGAGATTAGCGCTCGGCGCTAGTCCTCTTCCAGCTGTCCCTGGTAGTCCTCGGCAGAGAGCAGCGCGTCGAGCTCACTCGTGTCAGACGGTAGCAGCTTGAAGAACCAGCCATCGTTGTAGGGGTCGGAGTTGACCGTCTCGGGCGCATCCTCGAGCACATCGTTGATCGCGATGACTTCACCGGCGACCGGCGCGTAGATGTCGGAGGCCGCCTTGACCGACTCGACCACGCCGGCCTCGTCAGATGCAGCCAGCGCACTGCCGACTTCCGGCAGTTCGACGAACACAACGTCACCCAGCGCATCCTGGGCGTGGTCGGTGATGCCGACAGTGACGGTGCCGTCTTCCTCCAGCCGCGCCCATTCGTGGCTGGCGGCGTACTTGAGTTCACTCGGCGTCTGGCTCATAAGGTTTCCCCTGTAGTTCGGGAGGATAGTTCGGGATGTTCGCGCGGTCTTCGAGCGGCCCATTCTAATGGCTCAACATCTAAAAACAATGACCACCAGGTTGGTTTGAGGCCCGTTCAGCCCAGACCCATGGCGTGACGCATCAGCTGCTGCTTCACTGGCTGCAGACGATTCACGCCCCTGAGGCCGGTATTGCGCAGCCAGCGCAGCGGCAGGGCATCCTGCTCGAACAGGCGCTTGAAGCCGTCCATCGCCGCCATCATCAGCAGGTTTTCGCCCTTGCGCTGCCGCTGGTACCGCCTGAGTAGCGCAAGGTCGCCGGGGCCCGCGCCGCGGGCGGTGCCCTCAAAGATCTCCTCTGCCAGCGCAGCGACGTCGGCCAGGCCGAGGTTAATGCCCTGTCCCGCCAGCGGGTGGATGGTGTGCGCGGCGTCCGCCACGAGGGCCACACCCGGCTGCACGTAGTCCACGGCATGGCGCTGGCGCAGTGGAAAGGCGTACCGCTTTGACGCTGCGAGCACATCACCGAGGCAATGCTCACTCGCACGACCCAGCCGCGCGCAGAACGCGGCATCGTCGAGCGCCATGATCTCGTCGACGCGATCCTCTGAAAGCGACCAGACAATAGAGCAGAAGTGCGCGTCGCCCGCACCGGGCAACGGCAACAACGCCAGCGGCCCCGTGGGCATAAAACGCTGCCAGGCGGTGTCGCGATGACTGCCTGAGAGCTGCACGGTCGCAACAACCGCGCGGTGGCCGTAGTCCCATTCCCGCGTGTTGAACGCCATCATCTCGCGCAGTCGCGACTGCGCTCCATCAGCGGCGACGACGAGGCTGGCGCGCAAGGTCTGCCCGTCTGACAACGCGACCGTGAGTGTGTCATCAGCGTTGCGTTCGCAGGCGTCGACGGTCGTAGCGCCGAACTGCGCAACGTCCTTGCGATCGTTCAGCACCTGCAATAGTGCGGCGACGATCGCGCGGTTTTCCACAATATGCCCCAGCGACTCGACGCCCACTTCCTGCTGGTCGAACTCGATGACACCCGTGCCATCGGCATCCCACACGGTCATGTGCGAGTACGTGCACAGGCGGTAGTCAGCAATCGCGCTCCAGGCGCCGATGTCCTCGAGCAATGCCTTAGAGCGCGGAGTAAGTGCACTGACGCGCGGATCAAAACTGTCGATATCACACGCCGCCGGTAACGCAGGCACTTCGAGCGGCTGCGCCTCGACAAGCGCAATGTCGAGACCCATGCCAGACAGACGCGCCGCGAGAGCACTGCCCGCAATGCCCGCGCCGACAATAACAACGTCGAAGTCAGCCACGCGCAGTCACCGCCATGTCGGCCACACCCGCCGCAAAGCGCACGAACTCGCGCTTCAGGCCGGGCATCACATCGAGCCCGGCGAGTGCCAGGTCGCGACCGAGGCCCAGCACAGGGTCGTCCTGCATGAACAGGCCGGGCACGCGGTCACTGAAGCCGATCGTGCGTTCCTGGTCGCGCTGTTGTGATTGTTGGTAGGCCCTGAGCACCGCAAGGTCGCCGGGCGACCTGCCCTCGCGAAGGCCCTCGGCGAGTGTCTCGACCAGGCTGGCCACATCGCGCAGCGCGAGGTTGAAGCCCTGGCCGGCCACGGGGTGCAGCGCGTGGGCAGCATTGCCCATGACGACAAGACCCTGGCGCACCTGCTCTTCTGATCTCACCAACGAGAGCGGGTATGTGTGGCGTTCGCCGACCTCGCGCATGCGGCCCAGGCGATACCCGAAGCGCTGCCTGAGTTCTTCCAGAAACACCTCATCATCCGCTGCCACGAGCGCCTCGGCTCTATCTGGCGGCAGTGTCCAGACAAGCGCCGATCGATGCCGTCCGTCGATGTCGTTCAGGGGCAACAGCGCGAGCGGACCCTCGTCGGTAAAACGCTCAAAGGCGCAGCCCTTGTGCGACTTCGCCGTTGCGACGTTGGCGATGAGGGCATGTTGTTCGTAAGCCTTGGCCGCCACGGCCACCCCGAGAAGTTCGCGGAGTCCCGACTCGGCGCCATCGGCCACAACCACAAGCCGGGTGCGAACCGATGTCGCCTCCGGGTGCTGAAGCGCGAGTTCGGCAAAGTCCTCGCCCAGTTCCACGCCCGTGACGCGGGCGGGGCTCAGCAGGCTAACCCTGTCCTGGCGATGCAGCGCCTGCACCAGCGCGGCGCCCATCTGCGCGTTTTCGACAACGTAACCAAGTGCCGGCCAGTCGTAATCGTCTGCGGCCAGCACCGCGCTGCCGAAATGGCCACGGCTCGATACGTGAATCGTTTCAATAGGGCAGAGACCGGGCGCAAGGTCGTCCCACACGCCAATGCTCTCGTATATCAGTCGCGAGCCATAGCTGAGCGCTGTTGAGCGCGCGTCGAAGGACGGGTGGTAGGCGGGTGCATCGGCACCGGCCTGTTCGGGAAGCGGAAACCCTTCCACCAGCAGGATGCGCGTGTCGTCGGGCAGCGCCTCACCAAGCTTGAGCGCCAGGGAAATGCCGACCATTCCCCCGCCGGCAACAACGATGTCGTACTCGTCTGCCATCAGCCGGCCATCAACGCCTCGATGTCGTCAGCGGCTTTCGGGACGCCGTCAGACAGCAACTCGAAGCCCGAGTCAGTCACCACGACATCGTCCTCAATCCGAATACCGATCCCGCGCCACTTCTTCGCCACTTTGCGATTGTCAGGCGCAACGTAGAGGCCGGGCTCGACCGTCATTACCATGCCCGGTTCGAGCAGGCGCCACTCCTCGTCGACGCGGTAATCGCCGACGTCGTGCACATCGAGGCCGAGCCAGTGCCCCACGCGGTGCATATAGAAATCCCGGTAAGCGCCCTTCTTGATCAGCGTTGCCACGCGGCCCTTCAGTAAACCCAGCTTTACGAGGCCCTCGGTGATGACGCGAACGCTGGCATCGTGTGGCTGGTTCCAGTGGTTGCCGGGTTTGATCTCGGCAAACGCTGCCGCCTGCGCATCGAGAACGATGTCATAGAGCTGGCGCTGTTCCTTGCTGAAGCGGCCGCCAACCGGAAAGGTGCGGGTGACATCCGACGCGTAGTTTTCCAGCTCACATCCGGCGTCAATCAGCACGAGGTCGCCATCGCGCAGCTTGGCGTCGTTCTCCACGTAATGCATGACGCAGGCATTCGCACCACCGCCCACGATGCTCGAGTAGGCGGGAAAGCGCGCGCCGCCCATCGCGAACTCGTACTGCAGTTCCGCTTCCAGCTGGTACTCATAAAGGCCCGGACGACAGGCCTGCATCGCGCGCCGATGCGCCTTGACGCTTATCTGGGCGGCGCGCTTCATCAGGCGAATCTCGGCGGCGCTTTTATACAGGCGCAGCTCGTGCAGCATGTGATCGAGGTCGGTGAACTCTCCCGGCGGAACGGCACCGGAAGCCTCACGCGCGCGAATGTTGTTGACCCAGCCCATAATCTGGCGGTCGAACTCGGCGCTGCGACCCATGGAGTAGTACACGCGCTCACGCCCTTCGATCAGTCCGGGCAGGATGTCGTCGATATCGCCGATGGGGAACGCGTCATCCGCGCCGAGCTTGGAACAGACGCCCTCGGGGCCGAGACGCCTGCCCAGCCAGAGCTCCATCGTCGGGTCTCTGTCGCGGCAGAACAGCACGAACTGACCGTGGCGACGACCCGGCATCAGGACGAGCACCGCATCGGGCTCATCAAAGCCGGTGAGGTAGTAGAAGTCTGAGTCCTGGCGAAACGGGTACTCGGTGTCGCGGCTGCGCACCCGCTCGCGCGCCGAGGGAATGATGGCGATGCTGTTCGCCTCCATCAGCGCCATGAAATTTTTGCGACGGCGCGCGTACTCGGTTTTGCTGATGCCCACGATTGCGCCCTAGTGCAGCGAGGGTGTCGCGCCCGGATCGGGCCGCCCCTCTTCGCCGTTCAATTCGAGAAAGAGGTTGAGCGCGGCAAATCGCAGGTACTCCACAAGCTCTGCGTAACTGCCCTCGGACTCCTCCTCCGATTCGTCTTCACCCACCGCGGCCTCGGATATCGCGCCAACATCGCGCAGTATCTCCGTACTGTCTTCCGACAGACCGCCACCCGCCTGGCCACTGCCGGCCGAGGCCTGGGCAAAGCCTGCGAGGAAACCCTTACACCAGTCAGCAAGCGCGCCCGTGCGGGACTCGATGTCCACCTCGTCGTCCGGCAGCAGCAGGTGAAAGCTGAACTCCTCGTCGGCCAACGCCGCGTTGGACACGGCATAGAGCCCGAGCAGGGCCTCGGCGAGTTCGCCATGCACATTCAGGTCGAGTGCCTGGCACAAGCCGTCGAGCCCGCGCTCGGCCTCCGGGCCCGCGCCCGCACAGAGCAGGCCGCACAGGCAGCCGTGTAAACGCGCGGGAGAAGTGTCGAGCCCCTGCTCAACAATGTGGTCCGCCAGTTCGTCGAAATCGAACACGGCGTTATCGTCAGGTATCTCGTCAAACATACGTAATTGCGCCCTTTGCAGGTACTTCGACCGATAGCTGCGAAACACCCGGCAGGCTTTTGAATTCTATGAACTTTGTGTCGTTGACCTAAAAAACAAGCGACACTATAGTTGGGTTCCAAATAACTCCTAACACAGTATACCTGCATGGCAGACAACCAACTCAAAGAGCTCGAAAAAAAGATCGACGAACTGATCGAGCTGTGCCGGGAGCTCAACCGTGAAAACCAGGCCCTGAAAGCCGACAGCGCCGGCTGGCGCACGGAGCGCCAGGACCTCATCAGCAAGAACGAACTCGCACGCAACAAAGTCGAAGCGATGATAGACCGCCTGCGGGCGATGGAGTAAGGCCGTGTCCCAGCCCAATACCGTTACGGTAAAAATCCTCGACAAGGAATATCAGGTCGCCTGCCCTGAAGAGCAGGAGGCAGAGCTCGTAAGCTCCGCCAAATACCTCGACAAGCAGATGCGCGGCATCCGCGACTCCGGCCGGGTCATCGGCCTCGAACGCATCGCCGTCATGGCAGCGCTCAACACCAGCTACGAACTGCTGCAGGCCTCCGCGCAGCCCACCGAGGCGGAAGCGCCCGACGGCAACACCGTGAAGCGCCTTTCCGGCAAACTCGACGAAGCCCTCTACGATCTTCGCCAGCTCGAAATCAACTGAAAATTGACGACTTTCCCGCAGATTTCTTGTCGGGAACGCAAAAATTCTGGGCTATAATTTCCATGGGTCCCTGGTGTATGCGCCAGACTTACAGTCCCTGAGCCGATATTATGTAACAGGGGGTTCCTCGATGCTGCTGGTGTGCAAGTCCGGTTATAGCCGGGAAGCCTTATGTAGTGCAGGAGCCTCCGCCTTGAACCATCGGGTTCAAGGGCCGTTCTGTCAGCGGTATACCGGGTATCCCATTTAATTCTCCTGACGCCTCTTTCTTTTTATGTCCAGCCGCGCCTCGCTGAAGTCTGAACTGCGCAAGCGTCTGCGCGAACGGCGACGGCAACTTACCGCCGAACAACAACACATCGCAGCCAACGGTATTGTTGAGCAATTGACGACGTTACCCGAGCTGGCAACCGCCACGCGCGTCGCGCTGTACTTCGCGGTCGATGGCGAGGTGAGCACTGCACCGCTCGCCCAGTGGGCACGGGAAAACGGCAAACAACCTTACCTGCCGGTCATTGAGGGCGAGTCACTGCGCTTCGCCGAGTGGCGCAGCGACAGCGAACTTACTGCGAATCAATTCGGCATCGGTGAACCGCCTGCCGATATTGAACGCGTCGATGCGCAGGCACTCGATATGCTCTGCCTGCCGCTGGTCGGTTGGAATCGCAGGGGAGTGAGGCTCGGGATGGGCGGTGGCTACTACGACCGCACACTCGAACAGACACCGCGACCAGTCATCGTGGGGCTGGCACATAGTTGCCAGGAGGTTGAAGAGCTTCCAGAGGACAGTTGGGACATCACCCTGGACTGGGTGATGACAGAATCGGAGCGTTTGCGCTGCTCCGAGGGGTGATCAGTCTTCGATGAGGATACCGGCGTGCAGTTCAGAGGCCGGGGCGGCCACCGTGTCGTTGGACGCCATCGGCATCAGCAGCGTCAACATCACGCCGAAGCCGAAGAGGGCCATCAGGATCACCATGAAGTCAGGTCTGCGCTTTCCCATTGTCGTCGTCAGTTGTTTCGTTATGTCCGACTGTTTTTAAGCGCGCCCCGGTGCCCCTGGATGGGCTGGCCACAATGGACCGCCTGGACGCGTTTTTTGTGAATTATTCACACTTTCGTCCAAGCTTAGTACAGCTCTAAAAAAAAGAAAACCCCCTACAAGCCGCGCCAGCGCTGGGTTTCAGCGAACTTGGTCACGAATTGCCCAAATAGAGCTTGTAGGCCGGGTTATCGGTTTCTTCCCAGTGCCGGTAGCCAATATCGTCCAGCACCCGGCGAAAATCGCGCCGCTGGTTGCGGGGCACCTGAATGCCGATGAGGATGCGGCCGTAAGCAGCGCCGTGGTTGCGGTAGTGGAACATCGAGATATTCCAGCGCTGGCCAAGGCCAGTGAGAAACTTGAGCAACGCGCCGGGCCGTTCGGGAAACTCCACGCGGTATACCAGTTCGTCATTGAGATGCGCGGGTGCATGCCCGCCAACCATGTGACGGATGTGCAGCTTGGCCACCTCGTTGTCGGTGAGATCCTCGGTCGGGTAACCGCGACCCTCCAGCTCATTGACGAGCGTGTCGAGGTCGTCGCCGCCGGGCGTGACGGTAAGCCCGACAAACACGCGCGCATCGACTGCGTCGGCGTAACGATAGTTGAACTCGGTGATGTTGCGCCTGCCCAGCGCGCTGCAGAAGCGACGAAAGCTGCCCGGTTTCTCGGGCACGGTAACGCTGAGCACCGCCTCGCGATGCTCGCCGATTTCCGTGCGCTCGGAAATGTAGCGCAGGCGATCGAAGTTCGTGTTGGCGCCGCTGACAATCGCAAGTAGCTCCTGGTCTTCGATGCCAGTGGCTTCCACATACTTTTTCAGCCCGGCGAGCGCGAGCGCGCCTGCGGGCTCAGCGATGCTGCGCGTGTCTTCAAAGATGTCCTTGATCGCGGCACACATTTCGTCGGTGCTGGCGGTGATCACCTCGTCGACGGTCTCGCGAATAATCCGAAACGGTTCCGCGCCGACCTGCGCGACCGCGCAGCCATCGGCAAACAGGCCCACCTCGGCGAGTCGGTCGCGACGCCCGCGCTCCAGTGCCAGCTTGAGACAGGCGGCGTCCTCCGGCTCTACGCCAATCAAACGCGTTTCGGGCCACACATACTTCACGTATGCCGCGACACCGGCGAGCAAACCGCCGCCGCCAACGGGCACAAACAACGCATCGAGCGGGCGGTGTTGCTGGCGCACAATTTCCATGCCGATCGTGCCCTGCCCCGCGATGACGTCCGGGTCGTCGAAAGGGTGAACAAAGATCAGGCCGCGGGATTTTTCGAGCTCCCGCGCACGCGTCGCGGCCTCATCAAAGGAGTCGCCGTGCAGCTGCACCCTGGCGCCAAGCCGGCGCACCGCGTCCACCTTTATCTGCGGCGTGGTGCGCGGCATTACGATCGTCGCATTGATGCTCATTTCACGCGCCGCCATTGCAACGCCCTGTGCGTGATTGCCGGCCGAGGCCGCCACCACGCCACGCTTGCGCTCGGCTTCACCTAAGTTGTGCATCTTGCAGTAGGCGCCGCGCAGCTTGAACGAAAACACGGGCTGCAGGTCTTCGCGCTTCAGCCACACCCGGTTCGCAAGTCGGCGCGACATCAGCGTGGCTTCGTGCACCGGCGTCTCGCGCGCCACGTCGTAAACGCGCGCGTCGAGTATCCGCTTGATATAGGACTGTGGCATTGGAGGCCCCGGTGCTTGCTAATGGTGCATGGTAATCGAGGGCCGATGTATTTTCAGCAGGCTTCGTAAACGCTGCGTCATTGCGTCACCCGACCCGCACTGCTTTAATGAATCGGCCTCACCGCACTACCCGACGACAACCTCATAAAAGGACCGCTGATGAACCAGGACGAGCTGAAACAGGCAGTCGCTGACGCGGCGCTCGCCTATGTCGAGCCGAAGCTGGAGAACGACACCATACTCGGCATCGGCACGGGCTCAACCGCCAACCTGTTCATCGATGCCCTGGGCGCCATCAAGGCGAAAGTGAACGCCACGGTGGCAAGCTCGGAGGCCTCAGCGGAGCGCCTCAAGAGCCACGGCATTCCGGTTTACGACCTCAACAGTGTCGACAAGGTCGACTTTTACATCGACGGCGCCGACGAGAGCAATCACGCGCTGCAGCTCATCAAGGGCGGTGGCGCGGCGCTGACGCGAGAGAAAATCGTCACGGCCGTGGCCGCCGAGTTCATCTGCATCGCCGACGAAAGCAAACTTGTGAACACCCTCGGCGATTTCCCGCTTCCGGTGGAGGTGATCCCCATGGCGCGCAGCCACGTGGCCCGCGAGCTGGTCAAACTCGGCGGCGACCCGGTCTACCGGGAGGGGGTGGTGACCGACAACGGCAATGTCATTCTCGACGTCTATAACTTCCCGATTCCCCAGCCCCTCAGCACCGAGGAGCGCATCAACAACATTACCGGAGTGGTGACCAACGGATTGTTTGCTTTAAAGCCAGCCGATGTCCTCCTCCTCGGCACGCAGAACGGCGTGCGCGAACTGCGCCCCAAATAGTCAAAAAAGCTTCGCATTTTCGCCGAAAGTCACTGTTTTCACGGTATTTTTTTGCATATCCCGGCATATCGACGGGCGGGAGCATAGTGCTAAATTACCCGTGGTAATAACAAGGTGGGCTTCTCCGCGTAGGGGAAAGCCGAGGGACACCAAAAGCCGAGCCGGGCTACAGGGACGGGCTATCACTCTCAAGAAGGAGTGGGGCCGGCGCGCAAACCGCACAAAGACTAGGGGCAATTATGCGTAACACAAGATCTTTTCAACTCAGCACTCTCTCCGTGGCTGTCACCTCAGCGCTGTTTACAGGCATTCCTGCAGCGCACGCACAGGTAACAGACCCGGCACCGCAAACCGTTCGCGAGGAGGTGATCGTCACAGCCACCCGTCGTGAAGAGTCCGTACAGGACATCCCGATCAACATCACGGCAGTGGGCGCTAGCCAGATTGAGTCGCAGCGGCTTGAGAACCTGGTAGACATTTCACGTCGGGTTCCCGGCCTGACGGTAGTCGACCAGGGCGCACGCTCCAGCAACATCACCACCGTGCGCGGCCTGAACACCAGCTCCGTTACCGCGCAGGACGGCGCGAACGACGGCGGCGGCACCGTGGCCACGTACCTGGGCGACATCCCCATCTTCGTCGATCTCGACCTCAACGACCTGAACCGTGTTGAGGTACTGATCGGACCGCAGGGCACACTGTACGGCGCGGGCACCCTGGGCGGTGCGATTCGCTACATCCCCAACAAGCCGATGGCCGACGAAATGACGGTCTCCGTGCGCGGCGATGTCTACGACCTGTCCCAGTCCGATACGCTCGGCGGTGACTTCGGTGCCACCATCAACATCCCGGTGGTGGAAGACAAGCTCGCAATTCGCGCATCGATAGACTACGACGACGACCCCGGCTACATCGACTACACGCGCCTCGTGCGTGAACCGGGCGTATCGCTCGCCGCTCCGGACCTCGATGACCCGACGGCCGTACGTCGCAACCTGCGCACCAAGGAAGACGTCAACGATCTCGAAACCCTGGCCGGACGCTTCGCCATTCGCTATTCAGGCGATGTGATCGACTCCACGCTGACATACTACTACCAGGATCGTGAAGCCGGTGGCCGCAATATCAATCACCAGGACGCGTCCGGTACAGGCCAGTACGAGGCGGCGCACCGCTTTGAAGAGCCATCTGAAATCAAGAACGACCTGCTCGCACTTGAGTTCATCGCCGACCTCGGCTTTGGCGAGTTCACCTCGGCCACGGGTTACGGCGAGTACACGCAGAACGGCCAGCGTGACCAGACCGACCTGCTGCTTGCACTGTTCGGCTTCGGCGCTTCGTACGGCTACGAGAACTTCCCCTCGTTCGCAGCGTTTACGCGCGAGGATGCCAAGCAGGAAACCTTCACCCAGGAGTTCCGCCTCGTGTCCACCAGCGACAGCGCGCTGAACTGGATCGTGGGTGCGTTCTACAGCAAGTTTGAGGAAGACGCGACAAGCCGCGAGTTCACTCCCGGCTACATGGATTTCCTGATCAACGATAACGGCTTCCCGCCCCTGTCGGATGTCTCCCAGGCCTTCCTGGATATGAACGGGCCGCTGGAATACATCGAAGTAGGTGACGAGGAGCGCGAGGAACTCGCCCTCTTCGGTGAAATCGGCTTTGAGTTCGGCGGTTTCCAGGCCACATTCGGCGCGCGCTGGTTTGAGTACGATGTCGAGGCCTCAGGCGGTTTCCAGACGCCGCTGATCAACATCGCGTTTGACGAGCCGCAGACGGCTGAAGACCTTGCAGCTTCGGTGACGCCTACCGTTCAGGTGAACGAAGCTGACGATGACGACATCATCTACAAGGCTAACCTGTCGTACCGTTTCACTGACGACATCATGTCGTACTTCACCTGGTCGCAGGGTTACCGCAACGGCGTTGCAAACTCTGTCGCCGAGTGTACGGACGAGGAGCTGGCGTCCCAACAGCCACTCTGTGCCAAGCCCGACGAAGTGCTCGTCGAGTCCGACACCACCGAGAACTTTGAACTGGGCCTGCGTACGCAGGGTGACAACTACATCTTCAATGCCGCGGTCTACTACATCGAGTGGGACGACATCCGCGTCGACGGCGTGACCGCGTTTGGCGGCCTGCCTATCTTCGTGAACGGCAGTGAGGCGCGCTCGCAGGGTATCGAACTGTCAAGCCAGTTCCAGGTCACCGATGCACTCGTGGTGGAAGGTACCTACGCCTACAACGACGCCGAGCTGCGTGAAACCGCACCCGGCATCATCGAGGGCCAGTTCATCGAGGGCGGCAACATCGGTGACAACGTTGACGGCCAGAAAGGCGATCGCCTGCCGGGCACACCAGAGCACCAGGTGTTCCTCTCTACCACGTACACGTGTGCACTGGACGGTGGGTCCTCCCTGGACTTCAACTGGAACATGACGGCCCAGAGCGACGTGCTCACCAAGGTTGGAGGTCGCGCAGGCGGCGAGGAGCTGGACGGCTTCGCACTGCACAACGTGGCGCTGACCTGGTACAACGACGACCTCTCCGTGACACTGTACGGCGACAACGTGTTCGACAAGTACTACGAGACGGGTGTACGCCGCGACGCAAGCTACATCGCAGACGTGGGCCTGTTCGACCTGCGCCGCTACTACACCAACGTGGGTCGCCCGCGTCAGGTGGGTGTACGCTTCAACTACGAGTTCTGATAGCTATCAGTCTCGAGGATAAGGGCGCTGCGGCGCCCTTTTTTATGCCTGTCCAAAACTCACTGTATTTGGTCGAATAAATTCGAACCCACAGGGTTGCGGCCCTTTTTTGTGCCGCGCGCGCTATCTACAATAAGCCCGCATGAGTTCCCGATCACCACAGGCAGTAGCGCTGCATCGACAGGCACAGGACGCCATCGCGCGCGGCGACCTGAGGGAATGTCACCAACACTGCCTCGCGGTCCTCAAGCTGGACCCGGAATTTGCCGATGCATGGTTTCTCTGCGGCGTTATCGCAGGTGAGAATGGCCTTCGGGGCAAGGCCGTGCAGATTTTCGAGAACGCGATACGGCTGGACCCAAACCAGGCCGAATACCACGCAGAACTCGGCAAGTACCTGCTAACCCTCGAGGAACCGGAGCGCGCTTTGGCTGCAGCGCGGGCGGCCGAACAGCTCAAACCCTCCGGTGCAGTCCTACTGAATACGCTGGCAACCCTGCTCAGCCACTGTGGTGAACACGCCAGCGCATTGACGTACTTTTCAGAGGCAGGGGAACTCGTGAAGGCGGGGCGTTCACCCGCAAGCGCACACTGGATATCAGAGTTCTATTTCAACTGGAGCGCCTCTCTGCAGTTCGACGGCAACTTCGATGCCGCACGCGGCTGCCTTGAGACCGCTATTGACCATCGGCCTGACTATTTCCGCGCGCACTTTGCGTTGGCTTCCCTCGACCGGCAGACGCCCCAGAGCAACCATATTGATCGCCTGAGCGCACTCAAACCCCGAGCGATCTCGCCACGCGATCGGCTGCACATCGGGCACGCACTGGCAAAAGAACAGGAAGACCTCGAGGACTACGCCAGCGCGCTGGAGAGCCTGGCGTGGGCTAAAGCGGATCACCGCACGGCGACCGGGTACAACTTCGCGCAGGAGCAACAGCTTTTCGAACACATCAGGGCAAGGTTCGACGCCGAGTGGTTCCAAACGACGGAGCCCGATAGTGACAACAGCGAGCCCATCTTCATCGTGGGTATGCCGCGCACCGGTACAACGCTCGTTGAACAGATTCTCTCCAGCCACTCCCAGGTGTTTGCGGCGGGAGAACTGCAGAACTTTCCCCTGCAGCTGCGCCGGTGGGTAGGTGAAAAGCCCGGTCCACTCGGCATCCACAGCATGGACATCGCCGCTGGACAACCCGTTGCTGGACTGGGGCACGACTATGTCGAAAGCACTCGCCCGCGCACCGGCCACACCCCCAGGTTCATCGACAAACTCCCGCTGAACTTTCTCTACCTCGGCCTCATACACAAGGCGCTGCCAAACGCGAAGCTCATCTGCTTGAGGCGCGACCCGATGGACGTTTGCCTCAGCAACTACCGGCAACTGTTCGCCAGCGATTTCGCAGCGTATCGCTACAACCTCGATCTGCTCGACTGCGGGCGGTACTACATCGAGTTCGATCGCCTGATGCAGCACTGGCACGAGCATATGCCGGGGCAGGTGCTGGATGTACGTTACGAGTCCGTGGTCACCGACACAGAGACCCATGTCAGGAGCCTTCTTGAATTCTGCGACCTGCCGTTCGAGAAAGCCTGTCTCACACCACATGAGAAGAAGACCAGCGTCGCGACGCCCAGCGCCGTACAGGTCAGGCAGAAAATTTACACGAGCTCTATGGAGCGCTGGCGGCGCTACGGTGACGCGATGCAGCCGCTCTACGACCTGTTGAAAAAAGCCGGTTTCTACTAGTCGGCGGGCAGGAGAATGCCCTGGTGGGCGAGGTAACCGCGAACGGCGGCGAGGTACTGCTCGCGGTAGGCAACGGACTCGTTCGCAAGTTGATGCCCCGCACCCTCCAGCATGAGGACATGAGTCCCGGGGTATAACTTTTCAATGGCGGTCAGGTTGTAACGCCAGTCCACCGTGCCATCGTCGTCACCCTGCACCACAAATACAGGCCCAACGCCGAGATCGGCAAGCTTCAAACCGCGCAGCCACCGGCGCAGAGCGCCTACCCAGCGCAACGAGGTCGCGTGCGCCTGCAGCGGGTCTTCGCGAATGAACTTAAGAAACGCAGTATCGGTGGAATTGTCAGTGAACGTGCGCGGTACGGAGTCGCGGAAGGGCCCCGCCACCGTATGGCCCAGCTTTACCAGCCCCCAGGCGCGCGGCCGCACCAGCGGTGCGAGCAGCACCGCGCCGTCGAACGGCCAGTCGTAGCGCCGGGCATAATCGGTAATCGCAGCACAGCCGGTACTCTGCCCCATCGCCCACCAGGGCAGCGACGGCATGTCTATATTGTTGAGCGCGTTGTCCATCGCGAGGCTGTACTGGGCGAAGTCATCGATTGCGGCGGGGTCGCCACTGGACAGCCCATGGCCGGGCAGGTCAAACATCAGGACGTTGCAGCCGTGTGCCAGTGCCCAGCCAATCATCTTGTTGAAAAGGCCCGTGTGGTCGAAGTAGCCGTGCATCAACAGGAGGTTCGCACGCGCCTCCGGCACGAGCCAGCGATGCACTGCGAGTGTGTAATCGCCCGAGGGCAAAGTGCCGCAGTCGTGGCTCACGCCCGGCATGCGGGCGTGGAAGTCGATGCTGTAGAACTCGCAGAGCGTGTCGAGAAGCGCAGGAAGCTCTGCCCCGCTATCGAAGACGGGTAGCTGGCGCCTGAGTGCGTCCAGCTGCTCCGGCGTCAACGCAGCGTACCGATCAGTTGACCTGGGGTTCCAGCTCGCCCGCCGAGTAGGACGCCTGCATGGCATCCAGGGACTTCGCCTTAATCTTGCTCGCGTTGCCCGCGGTACCGAAGGACTGGTAGCGGTCGATGCAGATCGCTTTCATTCCCTTGATGGTCTCCGCGAGGTATTTGCGCGGGTCGAACTCCGACGGGTTCTCAGCCATGTAGCGGCGGATCGCACCGGTGGACGCGAGGCGCAGGTCGGTGTCGATATTCACCTTGCGAACGCCGTGCTTGATGCCTTCCTGGATCTGCTCCACGGGCACGCCGTACGTCTCGGGAATCTCACCACCGAACTGGTTGATAACGGCGAGCCAGTCCTGTGGGACCGAGGAGGAACCATGCATCACAAGGTGGGTGTTGGGAATGCGCGCGTTGATTTCCTTGATGCGATCAATCGCGAGAATGTCACCCGTGGGCGGACGGCTGAACTTGTACGCGCCATGGCTCGTGCCGCAGGCGATGGCAAGCGCGTCTACCTTGGTCGCTTTCACAAACTCGGCAGCCTCTTCCGGGTCGGTCAGCAGCTGGTCTTCCGTGAGAATACCCTCGGCGCCGATACCGTCTTCTTCACCCGCCTCGCCGGTCTCGAGTGAACCGAGACAACCGAGCTCACCTTCCACCGACACACCGCAGGCGTGCGCCATATAGACCGCCGTGCGCGTGACGTTAACGTTGTAGTCAAACTCCATCGGTGTCTTGCCGTCTTCACCGAGCGAACCGTCCATCATCACGGAGCTGAACCCGAGCTGGATCGAACGCTGACACACAGCGGGCGAAACACCGTGGTCCTGGTGTACAACTACCGGGATGTCAGGAAACTCGTTCATCGCGGCTTCCATCATCGCGCGCAGGAACGGCGCGCCCGCATACTTACGCGCGCCTGCGCTGGCCTGCATGATGACGGGCGAATCGGTTTCACTCGCCGCTTCCATGATCGCGCGGGTCTGCTCGAGGTTGTTGACGTTGAAGGCCGGAACGCCGTAATCGTTCTCGGCGGCGTGGTCCAGCAGCTGGCGCAGACTGATCAGGGGCATGGTAGTACCTATAGCGTGTGTTTATGTCAGCGTGATTAAGAGCCGCTCGCGCGCTCCTCAAGTATGGCGACAGCCGGCAGGACCTTGCCCTCTACGTATTCGAGGAACGCCCCGCCGCCGGTTGAGATATACGAAACCTTATCTGCGATACCAAATTTGTCAATCGCTGCCAGGGTGTCGCCGCCGCCCGCGAGGGAAAAGGCGTCACTGTCGGCTATGGCGCGGGACAGCGCTTCGGTACCTCCAGCGAACTGGTCAAACTCGAACACGCCTACCGGGCCGTTCCAAAGAATGGTTCCTGCGCCCTTCAGTATGTCAGCGATATCGCCCGCCGCATCAGGGCCAATGTCGAAGATCATGTCGTCATCGGCAACATCGTCCGCGCTTTTCAGCGTGGCCTCGGCGTCTTCCGCAAAGGCCTTGCCGGTCACAACATCGCCCGGCAGCGGAATACTGGTCTTTCCCATGAGGGCTTTCGCCTCTGGAATGAGGTCATGTTCGCACAGCGAGTTGCCAACCGGCTTGCCGCTCGCAGCGAGGAAAGTGTTTGCAATGCCGCCACCAACCACCAGCTGGTCGACCTTTTCGGAGAGGGTTTCGAGCACCGTGAGCTTGGTCGACACCTTGGAGCCGCCGACAATCGCCACCATGGGGCGCGCCGGTTCTGAGAGCGCCTGCTCAAGTGCGCGCAATTCACCCTCGAGTAAGGGCCCCGCGCAGGCGACCGGGGCAAACTTCGCCACGCCGTGCGTTGAGGCCTGCGCGCGATGCGCGGTGCCGAAGGCATCCATCACAAAGATTTCGCAGAGACCCGCGTAAGCTTTGGCCAGTTCATCGGTGTTCTTTTTCTCACCCGGATTGAAGCGCACGTTTTCAAGCAGCGCGACTTCGCCGTCGTTCAACTCGACGCCGAGGCGCCAGTCTTCCACCAGCGTGACTTTCTGCCCGAGTAGCCCTGCGAGATGTTCCGCCACCGGCGCCATCGAAAACTGCGCGTCGAACTCACCCTCGGTTGGGCGGCCCAGGTGTGACATCAGTATGACTTTGGCACCCGCGTCGATCGCGGACTGTATGGTCGGCAATGCGGCGCGAATACGCGCATCGGAACTCACCGCGCCGTCCTTGATCGGCACGTTCAGGTCTTCGCGAATGAGTACGCGCTTGCCCTTGAGCGCTTGTTCGCTCATGAGATTCACGTTGAGTGACATTGTTACGTCTCCTGTCACACGGGCGCCTCGCGCCCCTTGTTATTGTTGTGCCTGTAAAGCGGACCAGTAACGCGCCACGTCGAGCATGCGGTTGGCGTAGCCCCACTCGTTGTCAAACCAGGTCAGCACTTTGACCAGCCTGCCGCCGCTCACCCGGGTCTGGCTGGCGTCGACGATGCAGGAGCGGGGGTCGTGGTTAAAATCACAGGATGCCAGAAGCTCTTCGGTGTAGCCAAGAACCCCGTCAAAGCGGGACTGTGACGCAGCCCGCAAAATCCCGTTGATGACGGCCTCGCTGGTGTCCTGCCGGGTCTGCACAGTCAGGTCCATTGCGGAGACATTCAGCGTGGGCACCCTGAGGGCCTGGGCGGTAAAGCGCCCAGCCATCGCGGGCAACAACCGCTCGACGCCTTTCGCGAGCGCTGTATCGACCGGAATAATCGACTGCGAGGCCGCGCGGGTCTTGCGCAGATCTGTGTGGTGATAGGCATCCAGCACCGGCTGGTCGTTCATTGCCGAGTGGATTGTCGTGATGGTGCCCGTCTCAATGCCCACCGTGTCTTCCAGCGCCGCGATGATCGGCACAATGCCGTTAGTTGTGCAGGAAGCATTCGACACGATGCGGTGGTCGGCAGACAGCTCATCGTGGTTTACGCCATACACAACCGTGTGATCGACATCAGACTGCGCAGGCTGCGAAAACAGGACGCGCTCTGCGCCCTGCGCGATGTGCTGCTCCGCTGTCGCGCGGTCAGAGAACGCCCCGGTACACTCGAGCACCATGTCGACCCCAAGATCGCCCCACGGCAGCTTCTTGATGTCTTCATGTCGCAGCAACGCAATATCATCGCCATCGATGTGCAGTGACTTGTCATCGCCCTCGAGGGAGAGCGGAAAGCGACCGTGGGTAGAGTCGTAGCGGGTCAGGTGCAGCACGGTGCCCGCGTCTGCAACCTCGTTGATCGCGACCACCCCGAGCTCGTCGCGGTAGTCACTCTCGTACAGTGCACGAAGGATGCTGCGGCCAATCCTGCCGTAGCCATTGATGGCGAGGCGCAACACGGTCGTGCGTACTACAGGAGCACGTCTTCCACGGCGGCGACAACATTGTCGGCCGTGAAGCCGAAGTGCTCAAACAGCGCGCCGGCCGGTGCTGACTCGCCGAAGCTCGTCATGCCCACAACGCGGCCGTCGAGGCCGACGTACTTGTACCAGAAGTCTGCGTGCAGTGCTTCGACAGCCACGCGCGCGAGCACATCGCTCGGCAATACGGACTCGCGGTAAGCCGCGTCCTGTTGTTCAAACACCTCGCAGCAGGGCATCGACACCACGCGCACCTGCTTGTCCGCCAGTTGTTCGACGGCCGCCACGGCGAGTGACACCTCGGAACCGGTGGCGATGAGAATGGCGTCAGGCGTGCCCTCGCAGTCCTTCAGGATGTAGCCGCCGCGCGCAATGGCATCGACCTGCTCAGCATCGCGCGCCTGATGCGGTAGGCCCTGGCGCGAGAGGATCAATGACGTCGGGCCATCGCGGCGCTCAAGCGCAGACTTCCACGCCGCCGCGGTTTCCACTGTGTCACAGGGTCGCCAACTGTGCATACCAGGCGTCGCGCGCAGAGCGGTCAGCTGCTCGACGGGCTGGTGGGTAGGGCCGTCCTCGCCGAGGCCGATCGAGTCGTGGGTAAACACGTAGATGGCCTGCTGCTTCATCAGCGCCGCCATGCGCACCGCGTTGCGCGCGTACTCCATGAAGATCAGGAACGTCGCACCGTAGTTGATGAAGCCGCCGTGCAGCGCGATGCCGTTCATGATCGCCGCCATGCCGAACTCGCGCACGCCGTAATAGATGTAGTTGCCGTCGGCATCGTCGGCGGTGACCGCCTTGGAGTCAGCCCAGATGGTGTTGTTGGAACCGGCGAGATCCGCAGAGCCGCCGATGATCTCGGGCAGCAGTGGGCCAAGCGCATTGAGGCAGTTTTGCGACGCCTTGCGGGTGGCCACCTTCTCGCCTTTCTCCTGGCACTCGGCCACATAGGCGGCAGCCCTTGCGCTGAAGTCATCGGGAAGGTCACCGGCGAGCCGGCGCAGGAGTTCGGCGGCGAGGTCGGGGTGTGATTCCTGGTAGGCGAGCATGCGTGCGTCCCAGTCGGACTCGGCCGCCGCGCCGCGTTCGCGCGCATCCCAGCCGGCGTAGATCTCTTCGGGAATCTCAAAGGGCGCGTGCGACCAGCCGATGGTCTCGCGCGTGAGCGCCACTTCGTCCTCACCCAGCGCTGAGCCGTGCGACGACGCGGTGCCCTGCTTGTTGGGGGAGCCCTTGCCGATCACGGTCTTGCAACAAATCAGCGTCGGCTTGCCAGTCTCGGCCTGGGCGGCGTCGATCGCGGCGCCAATCTGCTCGGCATCGTGCCCGTCTACCGCCTCTACCACGTGCCAGCCGTAGGCGCGGAACCGGCCGGGAGTGTCGTCGGTGAACCAGCCCTCGACCTCGCCGTCGATCGAGATGTTGTTGTCGTCATAAAAGGCGATCAGCTTGCCGAGCCCCAGGGTGCCCGCCAGCGAGCAGGCCTCGTGGGAGATCCCCTCCATCAGGCAGCCATCACCCAGGAACACATACGTGTAGTGATCAACGACACTGTGCCCGGGCCGGTTGAACTGCGCACCCAGTACCTTTTCGGCCAGGGCCATACCCACGCCGTTGGTGATGCCCTGCCCGAGGGGGCCGGTGGTGGTCTCAACGCCGGGCGCATAGCCGTACTCGGGGTGGCCGGGAGTGCGGCTGTGCAGCTGGCGGAAGTTCTCGAGCTCGCTCATGGGCAGGTCGTAGCCGGTGAGGTGGAGCAGCGAGTAGATCAGCATGGAGCCGTGGCCGTTGGAGAGCACGAATCGGTCGCGGTCGGGCCAGTTGGGGTTGGCGGGGTTGTGTTTGAGATGGTCGTTCCACAGCACCTCGGCGATGTCTGCCATGCCCATCGGGGCCCCCGGATGCCCGCTATTGGCCTTCTGGACGGCGTCCATGGCTAGCGCGCGAATAGCGTTGGCAAGGGTCAAGCGGTCGGCTGACATCTCAATCTCCGAAAATGGGTGTTGGGGTGCGGGTAACGAGCGCGGCTATTTTCCCTGAAACCTACCGCTACAGCAATAAATCCGGGGAGATAGGGGGATTTTTGGGTCTGTTCTTGGTTCGCGGCGGAGGAGCGAGGGGTGGCCCACGGGGACCGCCAAAAAGCGTACATCCGTGTACAGGCTCGGCTGGCGACGTCCTGTCGCCAGACGCCCCCGTGGGCCACCCCTCGCTCATCCACCGCAGCATCGCGCTTTCCTTCTCTCTCCGAGGGTAAAACCCCCCGAAACCTCCGGTTTCCGGGGGGGCGGGAATTGTGCGACTTTGTTCACATACCTATATCAAAATATTTTGATGAACCTCGGGGCGCTGCTAGACTCCCGCACCATGGTTTCATCGAATACCGCCCGCGTTGCCCCCGCCGTGCCTGAAGAGACGGCGCCTGAGGAGCAACTGGCGGCTCTCACGGCACTGTGCAAAGCCAGCGGCGATACCCTGCGGCTTCTGGTGCTGCGCGTCCTCCGGAAGGACTCTTTCGGCGTGTCTGAGCTTTGCTCGATTTTTGATATTCGCCAGCCTGCCCTGTCGCATCACCTGAAGGTACTGTCCAGTGCCGGGCTGATTGCCGCCCGCCGTGAGGGCAACTCCACGTTTTACCGGCGCAGCGAGCTGGGCCTGCAGCCCGAGCTTGAGGGGCTGAAGCAGAGCATTTTCGAGACGGTGGACCAGCTTGAGCTGCCGCAAGATATAGAAGAACGACTGGAGGCGCTCCACGGGCAGCGTGAGGAGAACTCGCGCAGTTTCTTCCTGTTGAACGCACACAAGTTCCAGGAGCAGCAGGACCTGATCGCCAGCTACGAGCAGTACGGCGACATCGTCGCGCAGGTGCTGCGCGATGCGCCGCTCACGCAGCGCGAGACGGTGCTTGAGGTCGGCCCCGGCGATGGTTCTTTCCTTCTTGAACTGGCGCCGCAGTTCGAGCGCGTTGTCGCGCTGGAAAACGCACCGGCCATGCTGGAACAGGCGAAACAGGCGGTGGCGGAGCGCGGGCTCGACAATGTCGAGTTCATTCTCGGCGATACCAAGAGCCGCAAGCTGAAAGATGTGAGCGCCGACTGCGCGGTCATCAACATGGTGCTGCACCACACACCGTCTCCGGGCGAGGTGCTGAAAGACGTGGCCAGACGCCTGGGCGAGAGCGGCGTAATTCTTGTCACAGACCTCTGCAATCATGACCAGGGCTGGGCACGGGAAAACTGCGGTGACCTCTGGCTGGGCTTCGACCCCGCCGATCTCGCCCGCTGGGCCGCAGAGGCGGGCCTCAGCGAAGTCGCGAGTGTTTACCTCGCGCAACGCAACGGATTCCAGGTACAGGTGCGCCTCTTCGGCCGCACCTAATTCATTCACCCACTAGTAAGACATATCCAATAACACGTAAGGACATAACGATGAGCGAGTACAACATTTTCACTTCTGAATCAGTCGGCGCAGGGCACCCGGACAAGATGGCGGACGCCGTCTCCGATACAGTCCTGGACTTCATCATCAAGGACGACCCCGGTGCACGCGTGGCCGTGGAAACCATGGTCAAGACCGGTATGACGATTGTCGCCGGCGAGGTGACGACGACCACGCCGATGGACGACCTTGAGGAAGCCATCCGCGAAACGATCAACGAGATCGGCTACGACAACTCTGACGTGGGCTTCGACGGCCATAACTGTGCGGTTCTGAATGCTATCGGTAAGCAGTCCCCTGATATCTCCATGGGTGTCACCGAGGGTGAAGGCGCGCACATGGAACAGGGCGCGGGTGACCAGGGCCTGATGTTCGGTTATGCCACCAACGAAACCGAGGTGCTGATGCCCGCGCCGATTCACTACTCGCACCGCCTCGTTGAAAAGCAGGCCGAGCTGATGAAGAACGGCACGCTGAAGTGGCTGCGTCCTGACGCCAAGAGCCAGGTCACCCTGCGCTACGAAGACGGCAAGCCCGCCGCCATCGACGCGGTTGTACTGTCTACACAGCACGATCCGGATATTAGCCAGGCCGACATTCACGAAGCCATCATGGAGCACGTGATCAAGCCCGTACTGCCCGCCGAATGGCTGCACGCCGACACGCTGTACCACATCAACCCCACGGGTAACTTCGTCATCGGCGGCCCGGTAGGCGACTGTGGCCTGACCGGGCGCAAGATCATCGTTGACACCTATGGCGGCATGGCGCGCCACGGTGGCGGCGCGTTCTCCGGCAAAGACCCCTCAAAGGTGGACCGCTCAGCGGCCTACGCGGGTCGCTATGTCGCAAAAAACGTTGTGGCGGCCGGCCTGGCCGATCGCTGCGAGATTCAGGTGTCGTACGCGATTGGTGTGGCAGAGCCCACGTCTATCTCGATCAACACCTTCGGCACGGGCAAGCTCGCCGACGACAAGATCGAAGCACTGGTACGCGAGCACTTCGACCTGCGCCCGAAAGGCCTGATCGCGATGCTTGACCTCAAGCGCCCGATCTACAAGAAGACGGCGGCCTACGGCCACTTCGGTCGCGACGACGCCGACTTCACCTGGGAAAAGACTGACAAGGCGGACGCCCTCAAGGCCGCGCTGTAACAGAAACCGATCCATTCACGCACCCCCACGTAAAAGGGGGTGCTGTAACACCGCAAAGGACATCGACAATGAACCAAGCACAAACCGTAACCGACTATAAAGTCGCTGACATTACGCTGGCCGAGTGGGGCCGCCGCGAGCTGGACATCGCCGAGGGTGAAATGCCCGCGCTGATGGCCATGCGCGCCAAGTACTCTGCGAGCAAGCCGCTCGCGGGCGCGAAGATTCTCGGCTGTATTCACATGACCATCCAGACAGGCGTACTCATCGAGACGCTGATCGAGCTGGGCGCCGAAGTGCGCTGGTCTTCGTGCAACATCTTCTCGACGCAGGATCACGCTGCGGCAGCGATCGCAGCTGCGGGCGTCCCGGTCTTCGCCTGGAAGGGTGAGACCGAAGAGGAATACGACTGGTGTATCGAGCAGACCATCCTGAAAGACGGCGAGCCCTGGGACTGCAACATGGTCCTGGACGACGGTGGTGACCTCACCGCGATGCTGCACGAGAAGTACCCAGCAATGCTGGACAAGATCCACGGCATCACCGAAGAAACCACTACGGGTGTCCACCGTCTCCAGGAAATGCTGGAAGAAGGCACGCTGAAAGTTCCCGCGGTTAACGTGAACGACTCCGTGACCAAGTCGAAGAACGACAACAAGTATGGCTGCCGCCACAGCCTTAACGATGCTATCAAGCGCGGCACCGACCACCTCATGGCCGGTAAGAAAGCGCTGGTTATCGGCTACGGCGACGTGGGCAAGGGTTCCGCGCAATCACTGCGCCAGGAAGGCATGATCGTGAAGGTTGCCGAGATAGACCCCATCTGCGCCATGCAGGCGTGCATGGACGGCTTTGAAGTTGTCTCTGCCTACAAGGATGGCGTCAACGACGGCACCGAGGCGAGCGTCAACAACGACCTGCTCGACACCACCGACCTCGTGGTTACCACCACCGGTAACTACAACGTCTGCGACTCCAACATGCTGAAGGCGCTGAAGAGCGGCGCGGTCGTGTGCAACATCGGTCACTTCGACAACGAGATCGACACTGCCTACATGCGTTCCAACTGGGACTGGGAAGAGGTGAAGCCGCAGGTGCACAAGGTCTACCGTGACCGCGGTGCGAACGACCACCTGATCCTTCTTTCAGAAGGTCGCCTGGTGAATCTCGGTAATGCCACGGGTCACCCGTCACGCATCATGGACGGCTCGTTCTCCAACCAGGTACTCGCTCAGATCTACCTGTACGAGCGCCGCTTCGCCGACCTCGAAGACAACATGAAGCCGTCTGCCCTCTCCGTTGAAGTACTGCCCAAGCAGCTCGACGAGGAAGTAGCCGCGCACATGATCACCGGTTTTGGCGCGACGCTGACCAAGCTCACGCAGGAGCAGGCGGACTACATCAACGTAACCGTTGATGGCCCGTTCAAGCCAGACAGCTACAAGTACTAAGGACCTGTGGATGTCTGAAACCAGGCCAAGGATCAGCTTCGAGTTCTTCCCCCCGAAGACCGAAGCCGGCACAGGCAAACTGCTGGACGAGGTGCGGCCGGCGCTGTCGGAGCTCAATCCCGAGTTCTTCTCGGTGACCTACGGCGCAGGCGGCAGTACGCGTGACACCACCCTGGGGGTGGTGTCTGCGATCCGAGACAAGGGTGTGGATGTTGCTCCGCACCTGAGTTTCGGCGGTTCTGACGAGAACGCGGTGGCCGATCTGCTCGACGAGTACAAGCGCATCGGCGTTAAGCGCATTGTTGCGCTGCGCGGCGACCGGCCCTCGGGCATGGGCGGCGCAACGCTGGTCTACGCCAACGAGCTGGTGGAGTTTATCCGCAAGCGCTACAACGACCATTTCCACCTGGAAGTGGCCGCGTACCCGGAAATACATCCGGAGGCGAAAGACTACGACAGCGATGTGCAGTTCCTGAAGGGCAAGTTCGACTCAGGGGCAGACAGTGCGATCACGCAGTTTTTCTACAACGTGGAATCGTACTTCTACTTCCTGGACCAGTGCGCGACGGCGGGCATTGATAGACCCGTCTACGCGGGCATCATGCCGCTGGCGAACTTCGCCAACATTCGCCGCTTCGCAGGCAACACCGGCGCGGAGATCCCGCGCTGGATCTGCCAGCGAATGGACAGCTACGGCGACGACGCGGACAGCCAGTACCAGTTCGGCGTAGAAGTGGTCACGCAACTCTGCCAGACACTGCTGGAAAGCGGTTGTCCCGGCATACACTTCTACACCATGAACCAGGTGGAGCCCACACGCCAGATCCACAGCAACCTCGGACTCTAGATTCGGCAATGCGCAACACGCGGATCTACACTGAACAGGCCCTGCAAAGCAGGGCCTCTTTCGTTCTGGCACCCGAACCCAGCCGCCACATTGCGCGTTCACTGCGCATGGAAGTCGGCGCGGCGTTGACCTTGTTCGACGGGCGCGGTGGCGAGTACCCGGCGATCATCGATGCTATCGACAAGAAACACGTAACGGTGACAACGGGCGAGCACGATGCGGTAGAGCGCGAGTCGGTACTCGACGTGCACCTCGGCATCGCCCTGTCACGCGGCGACCGTTTCGACTGGGTGATACAGAAAGCGACCGAGCTGGGTGTGCGCCGCATCACGCCGCTCGATACCGAACACACAGGCGTCAGGCTTAAAGGCGACAGGCTAGAGAAAAAGCTCGGTCACTGGCAGCAGGTCGCAGTCAGCGCCTGTGAACAGTGCGGGCGCAATCGCCTGCCCGCGATTGGGAACGTGACTACCGTTGCCCAATGGCTGGGTACAAATAACGCAGAACTGTCATTTGTGTTACACCACCGCGCCGCTGATGTACCCGCGCTACCAGACACCGCGAAAGACATAGCGCTGTTGATCGGGCCCGAAGGCGGCTTGAGCGCGTCTGAAATAGCAGCGGCGGAAGACGCCGGGTTTAACGCACTGTCGCTAGGGCCCCGCGTGCTGCGCACAGAGACGGCGCCGCTGGCGGCACTCGCGTTACTGCAGGCCCGCTGGGGTGATATGCAGCTCCCGTAACGTGCGCGCTACCGCTGCGTCACCCAAGCTGCGTGCGCCCACTCCAGAAACTGTGCCACGGCGTTAACGGTATGGTCAGTACGCACCGAGTGGAAGATCTCGAATGCGTGCTGTGCACCCGGCAGCTCGCCATAGGCCACAACCTGTTTCGAAGCCGCTCGCAACTCGTTAACGAACACGCGCGCCTCCTCGACCCATACCAGCGAATCGTGCGTGCCCTGTATGACAAACATGGGCGGCGCGTCTTCGTGGACGTGGCTGATCGGTGACGCGGCGTCCCAGAGCTCTTCATTACCGGCTCTAGGGCACTGCAGTACGCGGTCACCGAGGATGTCGTCCATCGACATGCCCGGGCGAATGTCGTTGCGATCGAGAAAATCGAACACGCCGTAGAAGGGCACGGCGGCCTGCACAGTGGTGTCCACGTCCTCGAACCCTGGCTGCCATTCCGCGCGGTTCGGCGTCAGTGCCGCGAGCGAGCTAAGATGTCCGCCGGCCGAGCCCCCGGTGATCGCGATGTAGTTCGGGTCGCCACCAAACTTCTCGATGTTGTCCTTGACCCAGGCAATCGCCTTTTTCACGTCAATGATGTGTGCGGGGAAAGCCGACTTGGGGCTCAGCCGATAGTTGATCGCAACACACACCCAGCCGCGTTCGGCCATGTGGTACATCAGCGGCTTGGCCTGTTGTTCTTTTTCACCGATCATCCACGCTCCGCCGTGGACCTGCAGCAGGACCGGGCAACCGCCCTCGCGTTTCTCACGCGGTTCGTAAACATCGAGCAGGTTGCGTTTGCCTGCCTCACCATAGGGCAGGTGGCTGTGCAGCTGCACGCCCGCCCGATGAAACGCGAACGGGCGCATCCAGCTACGGGTGTTGATGTGGTCGACGAGCGTTGCCTCGCGCTCCGCTGGAATCGACTGGCGAAAGTTGTCCCCAAGACCCTGCCGCAGGGCGGTAACAAGGTGGCGCTGCGTGTCCATCGACTGACCATGCAAATAGAGAAGCCCCAGCCACGACAACGCAAAGATCCACAGCGCCGTCTGCGCCAGCGAGTCATCAAACACCCCCGCAAAGGCCAGCAGCGCAGTCAGCGTCACCTGCCAGAGGATATGGATAGCCGCCAGCTCACCGCTGAGCCAGGCGGCGAGGAAATACACCGGTACGAGATAGGAAATCTGTCGCGCCTGGATAATCGCCGCCAGCGTAGAAAGCGCGGTGAATACCGCGAGAAAAAAATAGATGCCGACCATGCGGACCCTCGCAACCTCGTTTGAAACGGGCGCCTATTCTAGCCGTAATCCGGGTTAAGCGGCAGGCGCTTCCTTTGCCACGGATCAACTTGCGGCGCACCCTGCCATTGCGTAACGTTTAGGGCCGCTAACGAAGGAAGCGCTCCCATGGCCGTAAAGCTGGGCGTGGTGATGGACCCCATCGCCGACATTACCTACAAGAAAGACACCACTCTCGCGCTGCTCTGGGCCGCCCAGGACCGCGACTGGGAGCTGCACTACATGGAGCAGGGCGACCTGTACCTGATGCAGGGCGAGGCCCGCGGGCGGGTGGCGCCGCTCGAGGTGTTTCGCGATCCAGACAGGTGGTTCAGCATGGGCGATGCCGTCGACAGGCCCCTCGCAGACCTCGACGTGATCCTCATGCGCAAGGACCCGCCCTTCGATAACGAGTACATATACAGCACCTATATTCTCGAGGCCGCCGAGCGCAATGGCACGCTGATCGTCAATCGCTGCCAAAGCCTTCGGGACTGCAACGAAAAGATTTTCGCGACACAGTTTCCCGAGTGCTGCCCGACCGTCATGGTCAGCGCCGACATGCAGCGCCTGCGCGCATTTCACGAGGAGCATGGCGACACGATCTTCAAGCCACTCGACGGTATGGGCGGCAGCGCGATCTTCCGCGTGCGCCCGGGCGACCCCAACGTCAGCGTGATTCTCGAAACACTGACAAACCACGGCCGCCAGACGATCATGGCGCAGACCTTCCTGCCCGAGATCGTGGACGGCGACAAACGTATTCTCATGATCAACGGCGAAGCGGTGCCCTACTGCCTCGCGCGCGTACCCCTCGCCGGTGAAACCCGTGGCAACCTCGCAGCGGGCGGCCAGGGCCGACCGCAGCCGCTCACCGAGCGCGACGCCTGGATTGCGGCCCAGGTGGGCCCCACGCTCAAGGAAAAGGGCCTTTTCTTTGTTGGCCTGGATGTCATCGGCGACTACCTCACGGAAATCAACGTCACCAGCCCTACCTGCGTTCGTGAAATTGACGCTGGTTTCGATCTGGACATCGGCGGGGATCTCATGGATTGTATCGAAGGGGAAATTCAATCCAGGTCCTGAGGCTGTATGTATTACCTGGAAACGGGGCTCGACAAACATTCTCGCTTTCGCAATGCCACACTGCTGGCACTGGCCGCGCATGTGGCAGTGATTCTCGGTGTGTCATTCAGCGCGAGTACCGCACAGGTGAACACACCGCAGATCGAAGTCACGCTCATCACGCGCGCGAGCGACAAGGCGCCTGACGATGCCAAACTGATCTCAGTCGCTAACCAGGACGGCAGCGGGCAGGAAGCACTGTCAGAAGAGCTCACCAGCCCCGCCGCTCTGCCTGTGGCGGCAGCGCCGCCAGAACCGACGCCAGACCAGCGCGATGTGGTCACCACCCAGATGATCTCGCAGCAACTGGTCAATGAAGAGCACCAGCAGGCCGAGCCAATGCCGGAAATCGCCCCGGGCATTGAAGAGATCGATCGCCTGAGCCGCGAAGTCGCCACGCTGGAAGCGGAGCTCGATGCGCAGGCGAGACTGCTGGCAGACCGCCCGCGAGTGCGCAGACTGACCGCCGCATCGGCGAAACAGTCGGCGGATGCCGCCTACCTGCTGGACTGGCGCAGGCGCCTGGAAGCGGTGGGCAACAAATACTACCCGCAGGCCTCTGTACGCTACGGCATTTATGGCGCGGTGCGGCTACTGGTGGTGATCCGCTCAGACGGCAGCCTCGAAGATATCCGTGTAGTCGAGTCCTCTGGCTTCGCCGTGCTGGACGAGGCGGCCATCAAAGTCGTGCGCATGGCTGCACCCTATGCACCGTTCCCCGACGAATTGGCCGCGACAACGGACAAACTCGAAATCGTGCGCACATGGCATTATGAGGAAAACAGTCTAAGCTCAAGGTAAGACGTCGTTACCTTGTTGATGAACAACACAGGCACCCGTGAATGACGCAAGTCAGTACCGCCAAAAGCAGCGACAGCCTGCGCGATCATTTTCTGCTCGCTATGCCCTGTCTGTCTCAGGGAATCTTCTCCCACAGCATCACCTACATTTGCGAACACGGCGAAACCGGTGCCATGGGCATCATCATAAACCAGGCTTTGGATCTTTCTGTGAGCGATATCTTTGAACACTTGCAGATCGCGCCGCTTCAGGATTTTTCCAGTGAGCCCGTCATGGCGGGCGGACCGGTACAGATGGACCACGGCTTCGTACTGCACCGCGGTTCGGCGCGCACCTGGGAAGCCAGCCTCAAGGTTACGCCCGAGATCACACTCACCACGTCGCGCGATATTCTCCGCGCTATCGCGCGCAACGAAGGCCCGGAAGATCACCTGATCGCCCTTGGCTACGCGGGCTGGTCGGCCGGTCAACTGGAACAGGAGCTGGCAGACAACAGCTGGCTCACCCTGCCGGGCGACAGCGAGATCATCTTCGGCACCCCTGCAGGCCAGCGCCTCGGCGCAGCCGCTGCCATGCTGGGCATCGACATGAATCTCATATCCAACCAGGCGGGCCACGCCTGAGCCGATTCACCCGTCACACCACGCAACCCTTGATTCGATGAGCACAGACACTCGCACTGTGATGGCTTTTGACTTCGGCCTGCGCCAGATCGGCGTTGCCGTGGGTAACGCCGAGCTCGGCACCAGCCAACCGCTCGATATTCTGCGCGCAAAGGACGGCCAGCCGGACTGGAACGCGGTCAATGTGCTGGTCGAGGAGTGGCGCCCCGATGTGTTGCTGGTGGGCGACCCGCTGAATATGGACGGTACCGAGAGCGAGCTCAGCGCTCGTGCGCGGCGCTTTGGCCAGCGGCTACACGGCCGATTGGGGCTGCCGGTGGAACAGGTGGACGAACGTCTTACCAGCTTTGAAGCGAAGCAGTCCAGCAGGGAGCAAGGTCATGGGGGCGACTACAAGCGCCACCCGGTAGACAGCGTGGCGGCGCAACTGATTCTGCAAACGTGGCTGCGCGAACAGGGCGTTACCTGAAGTCAGCGCCTCAGGATTGTCTCTTCTTCGTATGTGTCTTCAGCGAGGCCAAGGTCTTCGCCCGAGCCAAACTCACCCCGCTCATGCAGCTTGATCTGCAGGCGCACATCGTTGGCGGAGTCTGCAAAGCGCAGCGCTTCCTCCTTCGAAATGAGCTCTTCCTTGTAAGCCTTGATCAGGGACTGGTCGAGGGTCTGCATGCCGAGCTCGGTAGACTTCGACATGAGCTCCTTGATCAGGTGCACCTCGCCCTTGCGGATGTAGTCAGCAACAAGCGGTGAGTTGAGCATGACCTCAACCACGGGCACGCGGCCATTGCCGTCCTTACGCGGCACCAACTGCTGCGCCACCATGGCCCTAAGGTTGAGCGACAGGTCCATCCACACCTGGTTGTGCAGTTCAGCCGGGAAGAAACTCTGAATGCGGTCGAGCGCCTGGTTCGCGTTGTTGGCGTGCAGCGTGCAGAGACACAGGTGACCGGTCTCGGCAAACGTCAGCGCATGTTGCATGGTCTCCGCCGTTCGCACCTCACCGATCAGGATGACGTCCGGCGCCTGGCGCAGGGTATTTTTCAGTGCGACCTGGAAAGACTCGGTGTCCATGCCCACTTCACGCTGCGTGATGATGCAGCCCGCGTGTTCATGCAGGTATTCGATAGGATCTTCGATACTTATGATGTGCCCGCGGCTGTTGCGATTGCGGTAGCCCACCATTGAAGCGAGCGAGGTCGACTTACCGGTGCCCGTTGCACCCACAAAGATCACGAGGCCGCGCTTGGTCATCGACAGGTCGCGGATGATAGGCGGTAGGCCAAGCTCTTCAATCGTCGGGATCTGCGTGTTGATGCGGCGCACCACCAGACCTGCCCTGCCGCGCTGCACATAGGCACTGGCACGGAAACGCCCGATGTCAGAGGTAATCGCGTAGTTACACTCGTTGTGGTCCCGGAAGTACTCCTGCTGGTCGGGACGCATGGTCGACTCAACCAGTGCGAGCGCTTGCTCGTCGTTCAGGGGCTTATCGCTGATGGGAAAGATCTGGCCATCGACCTTGATACACGGCGGTGCTTCGGCGGTGATAAATCCGTCCGAGGCCCCTTCCTTAACGATTCTGCTGAGTAAATCGTGAATTTTCATGCTGAGCTGCCTCGTTGTACTGCGTCGAGTGCGCTAGAAATTCTCGGGCATGCGGGCTTTTTCGCGCGCTGCCTCGCGGGATATCACGCGCTTGGCAACCATATCCTCGAGGCACTGGTCCATGGTCTGCATACCGTGGGCGCTGCCCGTCTGGATGGCGGAGTACATCTGCGCGACTTTGTCTTCGCGAATCAGGTTACGAATAGCCGATGTGCCACGCATGATTTCATGTGCTGCAACACGCCCACCGGTGGTGCGCTTGAGCAGGGTTTGTGAAACCACGGCCTGCAGCGACTCCGAGAGCATGGAACGCACCATGGATTTTTCTGCCGCCGGGAACACATCGATCACGCGGTCGATAGTCTTGGCCGCGGAAGTGGTGTGCAGTGTACCGAACACCAGGTGCCCGGTTTCCGCCGCGGTGAGTGCAAGACGAATGGTCTCGAGGTCACGCATCTCGCCCACGAGAATGATGTCGGGGTCTTCACGCAGTGCAGAGCGCAGTGCCTCTGCGAAGCCGAGTGTGTCGCGGTGCACCTCGCGCTGGTTTACCAGGCACTTCTTACTTTCGTGTACAAATTCAATCGGGTCCTCAATCGTGAGGATGTGTTCGTACTTGTTGTCGTTGATGTAGTCCATCATAGCGGCGAGGGTTGTGGACTTACCCGAGCCGGTCGGCCCGGTGACAAGCACGAGCCCGCGGGGCATCAGCGAAATGTCGCGGAACACCTGGCCCATGCCGAGGTCTTCCATGGTGAGTACCTTCGAGGGAATCGTACGAAAGACGGCGCCGGCGCCGCGATTCTGGTTGAAGGCGTTAACACGGAAACGGGCAACACCAGGAACCTCGAACGAGAAGTCGGTCTCGAGGAACTCCTCGTAGTCCTTCCGCTGCTTGTCGTTCATGATGTCGTAGATGAGTTCGTGAACCTGCTTGTGCTCCATCGGCGGCAGGTTGATGCGGCGAATATCGCCGTCGACACGAATCATGGGTGGCAGGCCAGCGGACAGGTGCAGGTCGGACGCCCCCTGCTTGGCGCTGAACGCCAGTAGTTCTGTAATGTCCATGTGTCCCCTCCCCTTAAGACACGCTTGCGGGCTGTCCCCTTGCCCCGTCCGCTTTAGCGGCGCCAGCGTATCTTTTTATTCTTTTGTCGCCCGTGATTTGCGGGAATTAGCACCTTGAGTAGGCTTTTGATTCCGCTAGTATTTAAGTCATGAACGCGCAACAACTACATGACCATATAACAAAGCTCGAAGAAAGAGTACGGCGCAGTTCACAAAAAAGCCAGCTTGGCAATAGTGACATTCTTGTACTTGCCGTCAGCAAGACAAGACCCGCAGAAGACATCCGTGAAGCCCACGCGGCGGGGCTTTCCCACTTCGGGGAAAACTACCTGCAGGAAGCCCTGGGCAAGATAGAGACACTCTCCGATCTCGACCTCACGTGGCACTTCATCGGCCCACTGCAATCCAACAAGACGCGTCCCGTGGCAGAGCACTTTGACTGGGTGCACACGGTAGACCGGGAGAAAATCGCCCGCCGCCTTTCGGAGCAGCGGCCACCTGGGATGCCCCCGCTCAATATCTGCCTGCAGGTCAATGTCTCGGGCGAGGAGACAAAGTCCGGGGTCACGCTGGAGGAATTGCCAGGGCTCGCGGTGCGGGTGAGAGACCTGCCAGGGGTCACCCTGCGGGGTCTCATGGCGATACCGGCGCCCGCCGAGACAGAGGAAGAGCAAAGGCGCCCCTTTCGCGACCTGCGGGAGGCCTTTGTCGCCCTCAAGGACACCTGCCCGGATATCGACACACTGTCCATGGGTATGTCCGCGGACCTCGAGGCGGCCATCGGCGAGGGCGCAACGATCGTGCGCGTGGGCACTGCCCTGTTCGGTCCGCGGCGCAGGTGATTTAGGCAAGCCGGCGCGTGTATACTCCGCGATTCCTTTTTAACCAGTGACACAGGGTCAAAGCCCCTTGGACAAGCCCCTCATCGCATTCATCGGCGCCGGCAACATGGCCTCGAGCATCGTCGGCGGACTCGTGGAAAGCGGCCACCCGGCCGAGCGGATTCACGCCGCCGACCCGTTCCCCGAGAGCCTCGAGCGCCTAAAGGCTGTTGC
Organism: Halioglobus sp.; assembly: GCA_965227435.1. Classification (GTDB taxonomy): domain Bacteria; phylum Pseudomonadota; class Gammaproteobacteria; order Pseudomonadales; family Halieaceae; genus Marimicrobium. The sequence goes on from CBDDGB010000001.1 coordinate 482,463, forward strand.
ACCGGTCAAGGTGTTCAGCGACAACGCGGCGGCCGCGGAAGGAGCGGATGTCGTCATCCTGGCCATCAAGCCGCAGGTGATGGCCGAGGCCTGCGAGAGTATTGCCAGTGCTGTAGCCGCAAGTGGGCCCGTGGTGATTTCCATCGCTGCCGGGATCACGGTGGCCTCTATGGCCGCTCGATTGGGTGATAGCACCGCTATCGTGCGCTGCATGCCAAACACCCCCGCACTGCTCGGCGCGGGCGCCAGTGGCCTGTATGCGAATGCCAACACGTCCAACGCACAACGCGGCTACGCCGAGACGATACTCGCGGCGGTCGGTATCACGCGGTGGGTAGACGACGAGGAAGACCTCGACGCGATCACCGCACTGTCGGGCTCCGGCCCCGCGTACTTCTTTCTATTTATGGAAGCAATGATCAACGCAGGCGTGGAGCTCGGCCTGTCGCACGAAGTGGCTACCGAACTCACACTGCAGACGGGCCTGGGCGCCGCGCGCATGGCGCTCGAAAACGACGCCGACCTTGTGGAGCTGCGCAGGCGCGTTACCAGTCCGGGCGGCACGACGGAACGGGCGGTCGCGTCTTTTGAAGAAAACGGCCAGCGCGATATTGTGCAGAAAGCTATGCAGGCGGCTGCGGATCGCGCTGCAGAGATGGCCAGGGAAATGGGTTAACGGGGAAGCTTGATGGACGCCTTCAACGACATACTCAATTACGTACTCCAGACACTGCTGGGCCTGTACCTGTTTGCAATGCTGCTGCGCTTCCTACTGCAGCTCGTGCGCGCGGACTTCTACAACCCCATCAGCCAGTTCCTGGTGAAGATTACCAACCCGCTGGTCCTGCCATTGCGCAAGGTGCTGCCGGGTTATGGCGGCCTCGACCTGTCGTCGCTGGTACTTGCCCTGCTGCTGCAGATGCTGAGTCTTACCCTGCTCCTGTTGCTCAAGGCAGGCGGGCTGCCGGGGCCGGACCTGTTGCTCATCGGCAGCATCATTGGCCTTGCCGCGCTGATCCTGCAGCTCTACTTCTTCGCCATCCTGGCCATGATTATTCTTTCCTGGGTGGCACCCGGTGGGAACAACCCCGCCGTCATGCTGCTGTATCAGCTCACAGAGCCGATCATGGCGCCGTTTCGCAAGGTCCTGCCCGCTATTGGGGGCCTGGACCTCTCGCCGATTCTCGTGTTTATCGCCATCGGCGTACTGCAGCGGATGCTCGGCCATTCCGCAGCCGCGCTGGGCGTGCTGCCGCTGATTCCGTGGCTCTAGTTCTGCGCTTACACCGCACGCTATAGTATCTCGCTATGAATCGCCCGGGTTCAGAACGTTCAGTCGGCATCGTCGAACCGCAGATCGCCCGGTTCGAGGAACCCCTGCGCCTCGTTTGCGGGCGCGAGTTGCCCGCCTATGAACTCGTGTATGAAACCTACGGCGAATTGAACGAGAGCCGCAGCAATGCCGTGCTCGTCTGCCACGCGCTCAGCGGTCACCATCACGCCGCGGGCTATCACAGCGAGGATGACCGCAAACCGGGCTGGTGGGATGAGTGTATCGGGCCAGGCAAGCCACTCGACACCAACCGCTTCTTTGTCGTGAGCCTCAACAACCTGGGCGGCTGCCACGGTTCCACTGGTCCCAAGTCCATCAATCCGCAGACGGGTAAGCCCTGGGGTCCGGACTTCCCGCCCATGCGTACGCGCGACTGGGTGCACAGCCAGGCGCGACTCGCAGACTACCTCGGCATCGACTGCTGGGCCGCCGTTGTCGGCGGCAGTCTTGGCGGCATGCAGGCCATGCGCTGGTCCATCGAGTACCCTGACCGCATCAAGCACTGCGTTGTGATTGCCGCCGCGCTGAAGCTGTCAGCGCAGAACCTCGCGTTCAACGAGGTCGCGCGGCAGGCCATTGAATCGGACCCTGCATTTGCAGACGGGGATTACCTGACGCAGGAAAGCGTACCGGCCAGCGGCCTCGCACTCGCGCGCATGATTGGCCACATTACCTACCTGTCCGACGATGCGATGGCGAACAAGTTTGGCCGCGAATTGCGCTCGGGCAGCCTCGACCTCGGTGAAGACGCGGATGTGGAGTTCCAGGTGCAGAGCTACCTGCGCTACCAGGGTAGTCAGTTCTCCACGAACTTTGACGCCAATACCTACGTGCTGATGACGCGCGCGCTCGACTACTTCGACCTGGCGCTCGAGTACAACAACGACCCGATACAGGCGTTCAAGCACGCCAAGTGCGGCTTCATGGTGATTTCGTTTTCGACAGACTGGCGCTTCGCGCCCGAGCGTTCGCGCGAAATCGTGGACGCGCTGCTCGAGGCCGATCGCCCGGTGAGCTATGCAGAGATAGAGGCAAAAGAGGGCCACGACGCCTTCCTCATGCCCATTCCGCGCTACCTCGACGTCTTCAGTGCGTACATGCAGCGCGTGGGGGTAGACAGCTAATGCGCCAGGACCTCAAACACATCGTGCGCTGGATCGCCCCCCGCTCTCGCGTGCTCGACTTAGGCTGCGGCGATGGCGAGTTCCTGGAGTTCCTGCGCGATAAACGCCTGGTGCGCGGCACGGGCGTCGAGATCGACCAGGACAACATCACGGGTACCATCGCTCGTGGCCTCGACGTGGTTGAGCAGGACATGGACGCCGGTCTCGGCAACTTTCCGGATAACAGCTTCGACATCGTGGTGCTCGCCCTCGCACTGCAGGCCGTGCACTATCCCGACCGCGTGCTGGAGGAGATGCTGCGCATCGGTCGCGAGGGCATCGTGACGTTCCCCAACTTCGGCCACTGGCGCTGCCGCCTGTCGCTCGGACTCGACGGCCGCATGCCGGTGTCGGACCTGATGCCGCACACCTGGTACGACACGCCCAACATTCATTTCTGCACGGTGAAGGACTTCGAGGAACTGTGTCGCGAGAAAGGCATCCGCATTCTCGCGCGTGACGTGATCGGCAATAGTTCACGCCAGCCGACACTCTCCAACCGTTGGCCCAACCTGTTCGCGACCACCGCGATCTACCTGATCACGCGCTGATGGGCTTGCGTTTTACACTGACGCTCTTCTGCGTGCTGTTCGTCGCCAGTGCGACGCAGGCGCAGCAGTCGGAAAGGTTCGGGCCTTTCGAGCTGCACTACAGCGTGGTGAACACAACCTTCCTGGAGCCCAAGGTCGCAGCGACATACGGAATCACCCGCGGCAAGAAGCGCGCCATTCTCAACCTTGCCGTGCGCGAGCACGTCGAGCAGGGAACCGCCGGAAGAACAATGCAGCTAAAAGGGCGAACGTGGGACTTCATCCATTCGCAGCCACTCGAGTTTCAGGAAGTGCGCGAGGGTGATGCGATCTATTACATCGCCGAGTTCACCTTCATCAACGAGGAGATTCGCTTCTTTGAGATGAACTTTCGTCCCGAGGGCGCGGACGAGACCTTCTATTTCAAGTTTGACCACCAACTCTACATCAACTGATGGACGCAGAAACGCAGAAAGTTGTGCTCGCCAGCGGCAACGCAGGCAAGTTGCGCGAGTTGGGCGCGCTACTTCTCCCGCTGGGAGTAACACTGACGCCGCAATCGGAGTTCGACGCACCCGACGTCGACGAGACCGGGCTGACGTTTGTAGAAAACGCCATACTCAAAGCGCGCGGCGCGGCGGAACACTGCGGGCTACCTGCGATCGCCGACGACTCCGGCATCGAGGTGGACTTCCTGAAGGGCGCGCCGGGTATTCACTCCGCACGCTATTCAGGCCATGGCGATGCAGCCAACAACGACAAGCTGCTGGCCGCTCTCGCGGACGTACCGGAAGCGGAGCGTACGGCGCGTTTCCAGTGCGTGCTTGTCTACATGCGCCACGCACTCGATCCCACGCCGATCATTTGCCAGGCTGCATGGGAGGGGCGCATCCTGTTCGCGCCCCGTGGTGAGAACGGCTTCGGCTACGATCCGCTGTTCTATGTGCCTGAGCACGATTGCAGCTCCGCCGAGTTGGAGTCGGGCATCAAGAATCGAATCAGCCATCGTGCCAAGGCTAGCGTGCAGCTCTTCGAGGCGCTGAAGCGCGCGGGATGACGCCTCCCCCACTCGGGCTCTACGTCCATCTGCCCTGGTGCGAACGCAAGTGCCCGTACTGCGATTTCAACTCGCACGAAACCGATGCACTCCCAGAGGCCGACTATGTCGATGCGCTGCTGCAAGACCTTGAAGCAGACCTGCGGTTGGTTGCAGACCGCCCGGTAGAAACTGTGTTTATCGGCGGCGGCACACCAAGCCTGTTTTCAGGCGAGGCGATCGCGGCACTCCTGCAAGGTATTGGGGCACGCATTGATCTCGCCCCCGAGCTGGAAGCCACCATGGAGTCCAACCCGGGCAGTGCGGAGGCAGAGAAATTCGCCGCCTTTCGCAGCGCGGGGGTGAATCGCCTCTCGATCGGCGTGCAGAGCTTTCAAGACGCCGAGCTACAAGCGCTCGGGCGGGTACACAACGCAGAGCAGGCGCATCGCGCCATCGAGTATGCACGCAAGGCAGGGTTCAACAGCATCAACATCGACCTGATGCACGGCCTGCCGGGACAGGACATTAACGGCGCGGCCTCTGACCTGGCAGTAGCTATAGCGCACGCGCCGGAACACATTTCCTGGTACCAACTGACTATTGAACCCAACACCGTGTTCTTCAACAGGCCACCGACATTGCCCGTCGAGGATGCGCTCGCGGACATACAGGAACACGGTGAACACACGCTCGCGACGACCGGCTATACACAGTACGAGGTCTCGGCCTACTCAAAGGCCGGGCACGAGTGCCGCCACAACCTGAACTACTGGCGCTTCGGCGATTACCTGGGCATCGGTGCCGGGGCGCACGCGAAGATAACGTCGGCGGAAGGCGAGGTAACGCGGTACAACAAACGGCGGCAGCCGGCGGAGTACATGGACAGCGGGGCCGACCGATTTATCGCCGGCACACGGCAGCTGGCATCCGAAGACCTCGTTGCGGAGTTCATGTTGAATGCCCTGCGTCTTAACAAAGGCTTCAGCTCGCAACTGTTCGAATCGCGTACGGGCTGCGACAGCAAACTGCTCTGGGCTTCGATCGACGAGCTTTGCGAGCGCGGATTGCTGCAACTGGAAGAGGGTCGGATCAGCACTACCGCGCTGGGGCGAAATTTTCTCAACGATGTGCTCGCGCACTTTCTTCCAGGCTGATCATCGGTCGAATAAATGCCCGATAAAGCGTGGCAGGCCCTTCGCCCTACCGCCTCACAAACTCAAGGTCCCACACACCGTGCCCAAGTCGCTCACCGCGGCGTTCAAACTTGGTCTCAGGTCGCCGCTCCGGCCGCGCGGTAAACTGCCCTTCACCGTGCAGATTCTCGAACACCTCACTTGCACTGAGGACGTCCATCATCTGCTCCGCGTAGTTTTCCCAGTCAGTTGCGAAATGTAGGAGGCCACCCGCTTTGAGCTTGCCAGCGAGTGCCGCAACAAAGGGCGGCTGGATCAGCCGGCGCTTGTGGTGACGCTTCTTATGCCAGGGGTCGGGAAAGTAGATCTGCACCGTGTCGAGCGCGCCATCTGAAATGCAGTCGCGCAGCACCTCCACCGCGTCGTGGCAGTACACGCGGATATTGTCGACACCGGCTTCGGCCATGTTGTGAAAGAGGCGCCCTACTCCAGGCCTGTGCACCTCGATGCCGATAAAGTTTTTCTCTGGCGCCGCTGCGGCCATAGCCAACAGGGAATCGCCCATACCGAACCCGATCTCAAGGACGCGCTCACCCGCACGCCCAAAGGCTGCCTCGATGTCGAGCGCACCTGTGCCGTGCTCAAGCCCCCATTCCGACCAGTGCCGTTCATAGGCGCGCTCCTGTCCCGGGGTCATGCGCCCGGTGCGCAGGACGAAACTGCGGATCGCGCGATCGCGTGGATTATCCGTCACGGCGTGTGTTAGGTGACCAGCTTCCAGGAAAAGGCCGCGAGGCAGGCCCAGCCGGCAATGAATGCGAGGCCGCCGAGCGGGGTGATCGCGCCCAACCACTTCACGCCGGTCATGCTGAGAATATAGAGGCTGCCGGAAAACACGATGATGCCCAGGAAGAACAACCAGCCACTACTCTTGAGCAGTGAATGGGCAGGCAGCTGTAGGGCGAGAATACCAACGGCGAGCAGCGCAAGGCTGTGATAGAAATGGTATTGCACCGCGGTTTCGAATACGCCCAGCGAGTAATCGTCGAGGCGTTCTTTCAGTGCATGGGCACCAAATGCGCCGAAGATCACAGCGGTCATTGCGCTGAGCGAGGCCAGCGTGAGGAACAGTTTTGCCATGCGGGGAGTGTAACAAAAAGAGGCGGCAAGGCCGCCTCCTGGTGGAACGTTAAGCCTGGGTCTGGCGCTATGCCGCCATCGCCGTGCGCAACTTTTTCATAGCGTTCGCTTCGAGCTGTCGGATCCGCTCTGCTGACACGCCATACTGGTCAGCCAGCTCGTGCAGCGTGGACTTGTTTTCGCTGAGCCAGCGCTGCATCACGATGTCGCGGCTGCGCTCGTCGAGGTCGCCCAGCGCACCGTGCAGGCTTTCCTGGGTATTCGCCTGCCACTCGGCAGTCTCGACTTCTTCAGCGGGGTTGCCGCCCATGTCCTCGAGAAAATGCTGCGGCGCCTGCCAGGCATCGTCATCATCGGCGTCAACTGGCTGGTCGTAAGGCATGTCACGGCTGGTGAGACGGCCTTCCATGCGCTGCACTTCCTTCACATCGACCCCGAGATCATCGGCGACCGCCTGGGCCTCCTCTGCACTGAGCCAGGAAAGTGACTTCTTCTTACTGCGCAGGTTGAAGAACAGCTTGCGCTGGGCCTTGGTGGTAGCCACTTTCACGATGCGCCAGTTCCGCAGAATGAACTCGTGCATCTCGGCCTTGATCCAGTGTACGGCGAAGGAGACCAGGCGCACGCCTTTCTCCGGGTCGAAGCGCTTAACCGCCTTCATCAGGCCAACGTTACCCTCCTGGATAAGGTCGCCCTCGGCGAGGCCGTAGCCGGAATAGCTGCGCGCAATATGCACCACGAAACGCAGGTGAGACATGACGAGCTCACGTGCCGCGTCCAGATTGTCGTTGTAGAAGAGGTCCTCGGCCAGTTCCCGCTCGCGCTCAACCGAGAGCACCGGGATAGCACCGACGGCCTGGACATAGGCCGCCAGATTGGCGCCGGGGGCCATCTGATCGATAGGTTGCAGACTAGTACTCATAGTACGATCCTCCGTGTTTCTACATCTCATTTTAGCACTCTTGCTATTAGAGTGCTAATTGCCGGAAAGTTCCATACAACACGGTGGATTTCGTGAATAAATTCGTAAAAACAATAGCTTAGCGCTATCTCGGCTCGATATCGGAGAGGTGCCTGGACACCGCCAGCCAGGCCCCTGCCAGGCCCAGCGCACCCCCAAGGAGTACCACATTCAGGGCCCCGATCAGGCCCGGGCCACGCAGGCTGAAGCTGGAGCTGTAGAGGCGCGCCAGCTGGTCGACTGGCACACTGAGAAACCACATGGCGACCGATACCAAGAGGGCCGCGGCCAGCCCACCGCCCACGCCGTACCACAGGCCGGTATAGAGGAAGGGCCGGCGCACAAACCCGTTGCTGCCGCCGACGAGCTTGACGATAACGATCTCCTCGCGCCGGCTCTCAATCGCGAGCCTTATCGTGTTGCCGAGGATCAACACCACGCCCGCCACGAGTAGCGCCCCCGCCACCAGCACAACCCGGCGACCGAGCTCCATAAGCTGGGCCAGGCGCGCGACCCACTCCATATCGAGCACGGCTTCTTCCACCTCCTCAAACTTCGCCAGGTCATTGCGCAGGGTGGCAACCGCGTCGGTATCGAGCGCCGTGGCCGGCGTGACGAGTACGAGGTCAGGGAGCGGATTTTCCTCGAGGCTCAGCACCACGTCGGCGAGGCCGGACTGCAGGCTGAACTCCGCAAGCGCCTCTTCCCGCGACACGAAACGCACACCGGTGACATCGCCTCGCTCCTCCAGTCGCGCCGCGAGTGCCTTTGCTTCCTCGGTCGGCACGCCCGCTTTCACGAAGACCGAAATCTGCACACCCCCGTCCCAGCGGTCACTCATCGCCTGGGCGCTCTCGAGCGTTGCGCTCAACCCAACGGGCAACGCCAGCGCGATACCGATCACGAGCCATGTCAGCAGGCTGGAGAAGGGCCGGTCGAGAATTCGGTTCAGGCTGTCTGCTGCTGATAGCCGATGATGATGCACCCAGGCGCGGTAACGGTCGCCGAGCTGTGTGCGACTTAGGCTCGCACCGCGCTCTGACCTACTCACCGGCATCCGCACCGACGAGTCGGCCCTCCTTGAGCGTGATGATGCGGTGATGCAGGCGCGAGATCAGTGACAGGTCATGACTCGCGATAAGCACGGTAACGCCCACGCTGTTGAACTCCTCAAACAACTGCATGATCTCAGCCGAGAGTGCCGGGTCGAGGTTACCGGTGGGCTCGTCCGCGAGCAGTATGCGCGGCCGCCCGACCACGGCGCGGGCAATACCGACACGTTGTTGTTCACCGCCAGACAGGGCCACGGGCATCGTGTGTTCGCGGTCGAGGAGCCCGACCTTGTCGAGCGCTGCGCGCACGCGCCGCCCTACTTCGCGATGATCGTACCCGGCAATTGTCAGTGGCAGCGCAACGTTGTCGTAGACCGTGCGGTCCATAAGCAGGCGGTGGTTCTGGAATACCACGCCGATATCGCGTCGATGCCGCGGAATCCCGCGTCGGCGGATTTTTGCGAGATTGCGGCCGTCGACCGTGACCTGCCCGCGGGTAGGTCGCTCCATCAACATGATGAGGCGCAGCATCGTGCTCTTACCGGCACCCGAATGCCCCGTGAGAAACACGAGCTCGTCCGGGTCAATCGTAACGCTGACCTCGCGCAGGGCGTCGTGGCCCTCCTCGTAGCGTTTGCTGACCCGGTCAAACGTGATCATTACGCGGCGGTGTCTCCCGCAAACAGCGCGTCGATAAACTGCGCGGCCTCAAAGGGGCGCAGGTCGTCCACGGCCTCGCCGACACCGATGAAGCGGATTGGCAGGCCGAGCTTTTTCGCGATCGCGAAAATCACACCGCCCTTCGCGGTGCCATCCAGCTTGGTAAGGCTAACGCCGCTCACACCAACCCACTGCTGGAAGTTCTGGGCCTGGGCCAGCGCGTTCTGCCCGGTACCGGCATCGAGTACCAGCATCACCTCATGCGGTGCGCTCTCATCGAGCTTGCCCATTACGCGCACCACTTTCTTGAGTTCTTCCATCAGGTTGTCTTTGTTGTGCAGGCGTCCCGCCGTATCGGCAATCAACACATCAACATCGCGCGCCTGCGCCGCCTGCAGCGCGTCGAAGATTACCGATGCACTGTCGGCGCCGGTGTGCTGCGCAATCACGGGCACGTCGTTGCGCTCGCCCCACACCTGCAGCTGTTCGACCGCCGCGGCGCGGAACGTATCCCCCGCCGCCAGCATGACGCTCTTACCCTGCGCCATGTAATAGCGCGCGAGCTTGCCGATCGTGGTGGTTTTGCCGACGCCATTAACGCCCACCATGAGGATGACAAACGGCTGCTTGCCCGCAACGTCGAGGGGCTGCTCACACGGTGTGAGAAGGCTCTGAAGCTCCTCCTTGAGAGCGACCTGCAGCGCCTCCGGCTTGTCCAGCTCCTTGCGTGCAACCCGCTGGGTGAGGTTGTCGATGATGTCGACCGTGGCGTCGACACCGACATCCGCGAGCAGCAGCTGCGACTCGAGTTCCTCCATCAGCTCGGCGTCGATTTCCTTGCGACCGAGGAAGAGGTTGCCAACCCCCTGCACGAGGTTATCACTGGTGCGGCTGAGACCCTGCTTCAGGCGGGCAAAGAAGCCCGCCTTGGGCACTGTTTCTGGCTCTGCCGCCTCGGGTGCAGCTTCTGCAGGCGCAGGTTCAGGTACCTGGGCAAGCTCAGGCTCGGGTGTCGCCGTCGCCTCATGTTCCGGCGCAGCTTCGTCCGGAGTCTCGACAACAGGGTCTGTGGCGGGCGAGTCTTGTTCGGCAGACGCCTGCTTGTTGCGTTTAAAGAATTTCATACGTGCCGTGCTAGAGTGGGCGCAAACAATCGTCTGCAACGCAAGCATCGTATCACTCTTGAGTAAGCCGAAGAAATCCAGGGGGGGTGAAGCGAAGGACGGCCAGTTGCGCATCATCGGGGGCAGCTGGCGGGGCCGCAAACTCGCCTTTCCCGCCGCCCCGGGCCTGCGCCCTACCGGCGACCGCGTGCGCGAAACCCTCTTTAACTGGCTGGCGCCTGAACTTGGCGAGGCGCGCTGCGTCGACCTGTTTGCAGGAAGCGGCGCCCTCGGGCTTGAGGCATTGTCGCGCGGCGCTGCGAGCTGCGATTTTGTAGAAACATCGCGAGCGGCGCTCGGCCGCCTGCGCCAGCATCTCGACACGCTGGGCGCCGGCACCCGCGGCCAGTGTCACGCATCAGGCGCGGAACAGTTCCTCGCTGGCGCCAGTGGCAGCTACGACATCGTCTTTATCGATCCGCCCTTCGACGCAGGCCTCGTGGCGCCCACCTGCGCTGCACTGGAAGCTTCCGAGCGCGTTGCGCCGGGCGCGCTGGTCTACGTCGAGACGGCGCGCGGCGACGACGCTCCTGAAGTGCCTCCAAACTGGCAGCTACACCGCGAAAAGACCGCGGGCGACGTCGCCTTTCGCCTCTATAGGGTGGCCTGACAGGCAGCGCGTCAACGCGTTGTCGCACCCGCGCAAATTGTTTAGCATCGGCACTCCCGCTGCCGCAAGAACACTGCCATGCCAACCAATACCGTGATCTATCCGGGCACCTTCGACCCGATCACCAACGGCCACGTCAACCTGACCGAACGCGCCGCTCGCCTGTTCGACAAGGTCGTTGTGGCGATCGCCTACAGTGAGAAGAAGACACCGCTGTTTTCCCTGGAGGAGCGCGTCGAGCTGTGCGAGGCCGCACTGAGCCATGTCGACAACGTGGAGGTAACGGGATTCAGCAATCTGCTGATCGATTTTGCCCGCAGTAAGGACTCGCATTGCGTGCTGCGCGGCCTGCGCGCGGTCGCGGACTACGAGTATGAGTTACAGCTCGCGAATATGAACCGGGCAATGTACCCGGAGTTCGAGAGCGTCTTCCTGACGCCCTCGGAGCACCTGTCGTTTATCTCTTCGAGCCTGGTGCGGGAAATTGCCGCACTGAACGGCGACATCACTCCCTTCGTGCCGACCCCGGTCGCCGAGGCCCTGCAGGCGAAGTTTGCCTGACCAGACGACGCCCTAGGCGTCGTCTTCAACCATCTCGGCTTCGGCTTCCGCTTTTTCTGCTGCCTGGCGCTCTTTATAGCGCTCGATGTCCTTACCCGTGTAGCCCGGGTTGCGACAGCCAAGGCAACGCATGAAGGTCGTTTCGGCCGGCCCCAGGATCAACGTACCGGCAGCTTCACTGGCGTGGCCAGACAACAGCGTGAAGGGCAGGCTCACCAGCCATACCGCTGTGCCTGCAACGGTCATTACAGCACCAATCGGGCGGGCTACGAGCAGGTCCCCTACCATGGCGAATTCATTGGGAGATTCGTCTACCGCTTCCTGGGCCATCAGGGCCTGTGGCAGTAGCAGGCAGCCAATCATAAGCGCCACCAGGGCGCGCCGCGCCCTCGTTCTAATCGTCATTTTGTCCCCTCCGGGGTGTCCCCTTTTTCGCTCAAGTGTAGCCGGTTCACCGTTGGCAAACTACGCAATAAACACTACTTCGCTGGCCCAGGCGCTGCTCACGGAGGGGGGTGTTGCAGACCCTGCAGGGCTGTCCGGTACGGCCGTAAACCCGCAGTTGCTGGGCGAAATAGCCCGGCTTTCCATCGCCACCTACAAAGTCCCTGAGTGTAGTGCCACCCTGATCTATAGCCGAAGTAAGCACTAACTTCACGTTGTCGACAAGCGCCTCATAACGGGCCTCGCTGACGCGGCCTGCCGCGCGGTCGGGGCGGATGCCCGAGAGGAACAGCGCCTCGTTGGCGTAAATATTACCAACGCCCACAACCACCTTTCCGTCCATCAGGAAGTTCTTCACCGGGCCCTTGCGACCGCGGGAGCGGCGGTAGAGATAGGCCCCCGTAAACACGTCATCCAGGGGCTCGGGACCGAGGTGGTCGAGGAGGGGGTGGCCGGGTTCCTGCCCCAGCCAGTGGAAGCTACCGAAGCGACGCGGGTCGTTGTAACGCAGCACGATGCCGCCCGACAGAACAAGGTCGATGTGGTCGTGGAAGGCAGCGGGCTCGTCGGGCTTCACGACACGCAGTGAGCCGGACATCCCGAGGTGGACCATCAGCGTTCCGGCGGGGGTGCGAAACAGCAGGTATTTGGCGCGCCGCTCAACCCGCTCGACCGTCTGGCCGGCCATGACGTCGCACAACTCAGCGGGCACCGGCCAGCGCAGGCGGGGCTCGCGAACCACAACGGCCTCGACGGTACGGTCGCGACAGTGGGGCTCTACACCGCGGCGCGTTGTTTCGACTTCAGGGAGTTCGGGCATCGACGAGTCGCAAATCTCGGGAACAATATTCAGCGGCTTTTTAGCAAGGCCCTAAACGAAAAACCCCGGCAAAAGCCGGGGTTTCGAGCGTAACCTTGGGCAAAACCTTACTTGATCTTACCTTCTTTATAGATGACGTGCTTGCGTACAACGGGGTCGTACTTCTTGATTTCCATCTTGTCGGGCATGGTGCGCTTGTTCTTGTCGGTCGTGTAGAAGTGACCGGTGCCCGCAGAGGAGTTCAGCCTGATTTTCTCGCGCATTGTTAGCTCCTTATACCTTCTCGCCGCGGGCGCGGATGTCTTCGAGCACCGCCTCGATGCCCTTCTTGTCGATAATCCGCATGCCCTTGCTGGATACACGCAGGGTCACGAAGCGCTTTTCAGACTCCAGCCAGAACCGGTGCTGGTGCAGGTTCGGCAGGAAGCGGCGCTTGGTCCGGTTCTTCGCGTGTGAAACGTTGTTTCCTGTTACCGGGCGCTTGCCGGTAACCTGACATACTCTTGCCATGGTCTTGTACTCTCCCCAGGGGGGGAAATCGGTCGTTGTTACGGTTCGCGGCCAGGGATTTCAGTCCCTCGATCGGGTCGCCATCGGGGCCCTACCGCGCGGAGCGCGACTTTATACCAGAAGCCCCCTGCCTAAGCAAGGCGAGGCCCCATATCTGGGCGGCCTAAAGCAGCCCGGACTCCGCGAAGGAATAGCTGCGGCCGCGCCCGATAATAATGTGGTCCAAAACCCGGATATCGAGCAGGGACAGGGCGGCACACAGCCGTTCGGTGATGCGCCGGTCCGCCGCGCTCGGGTCTGCGATGCCCGATGGATGGTTATGGGCAAAGATAACCGCCGCCGCGCCATGCTGCAGAGCCCGCACAGCCACCTCCCGGGGGTAGACGGCGGCTCCATCCAACGTCCCGAAAAAGAGATCGTCACAACTGACGATGCGGTGCTGACTGTCGAGGAAGAGGCAGCAGAACACCTCGCGGCGGCGATTGCCGAGGTGATGATGCAAGAACCGGCGGGTGGCCTCAGGGCTGTTCATCACATCGCCCTCGGCCACCACAGACAGCGCCTGGCGCCGCGCGAGTTCCTGCGCGGCTCGAAGGCGGGCGTACTTGGCGGGCCCGACACCGGGGCAGGCGAGGAGGGCGCTTCTGTCAGCCAGCGCAAGACCCGCAATACCGCCGAACTGCCCCAGCAGCGCGCGGGCCATTTGCAGCGCGCTGCAGTCGCGGTAACCCGTATCGAGAAGGACCGCGAGCAGTTCGGCATCTGACAGGGCGGCCGGCCCTCGCTCTGCGAGTTTCTCCCGCGGGCCCTCACCCGCAGGCCACTGTGCGCCGGTCACCGCTGGCCCGGCCTCAAACTACGCGTCTTTCTATTTGTGGCTTGTCACCCGCCATAGCGCCCCTCCCTGGGCCTCGGTGTGCATCAACCCGAGTCGATGGTATCGTTCCACCTCGGTTATTTTCGGGTGTCAGGGCCTTTAATGGCACATCTATTCAATCGCAATGTGTTGCTGGGCGTCTCCGGTGGCATCGCCGCCTACAAGGCGGCGGAGCTCGTGCGGCAGCTGCAGGGGCAGGGCGCGAACGTACGCGTGGTCATGACCCGCGGCGCCCAGGAATTCATTACGCCGCTCACCCTGCAGGCGCTTTCTGGCGAGCCGGTCCACACGGAGCTCCTAGACGAGGAAGCGGAGATGGGCATGGGCCACATCGAGCTGGCGCGCTGGGCCGACCTGTTGCTATTGGCACCCGCCACCGCCGACCTGCTCGCGCGGCTGGTCGCAGGCCGCGCCGACGACCTCTTAACAACGGTTACTCTCGCCACGCCCGCGCCGGTGCTTGTCGCCCCCGCAATGAACCAGGAAATGTGGAAGGACCCGGCAACCGCCGCCAACGTCGAGACCCTGATCGAGCGCGGTTTCAAAATGATCGGGCCCGCGTCCGGCGAGCAGGCCTGCGGCGACGTCGGCGCTGGCCGCATGGAAGAACCCGCGAGCATCGCCAATGCCGCGGCCGCGATGTTCGAGTCCGGCATTCTGTCAGGCAAGCGCGTGGTGATTACCGCTGGACCTACCCGCGAGGCACTGGACCCGGTGCGCTACCTCTCCAACAACAGCTCCGGCAAGATGGGCTATGCGCTCGCGCGAGCGGCAAGCGATGCCGGCGCCGTTACCACCCTGGTCAGCGGCCCTGTCAACCTGGAGGCGCCAGACCATGTCGAGGTCGTCTCGATAGAGAGTGCACAGGAGATGCTCGAAGCCTGCCTTGCGCGTACGGGCGACTGCGACATCTTTATTGCCTGCGCGGCGGTCGCGGACTACCGGCCCAAGACCATGGCCGATAACAAGATCAAAAAAGATGCCGACACCCTGTCGATAGAACTGGTGAAGAACCCCGACATCCTCGCCACGGTAGCAGGGGGGGAAGCCCCACCATTCACGGTCGGTTTCGCGGCAGAGACGAGCAATGTGCTCGAGTACGCCCGGGGCAAGCTTGAGCGCAAGGGTCTCAACATGATCATCGCCAATGACGTGTCCAACCCCGATATCGGCTTCAACAGCGACCAAAACGCGGTCACTATCATCGCCCAGGGCAGCGAAAAGCCGCTAGAACAGGCCGGCAAAGACAACATCGCCCGGCAAATCATCGAGCACATCGCAGCGGCCGTCGACAGCTCCGCCTGAGACAGCGCAACGCACCGATTCCGCGCCCTGCAGAGCGCAACTAATACACAAGCGCCGCCATGCCCAGATGTAATATCATTGCCCAACGGACGTGAAATCGGCGCACAAGATGCTGAAGCTAAAGAAAAAAAGGGACGAAGAGGCCCCGCCCGCCTCAGCGGAGGCTGAAGGTGGGCCCCAGGCAATTGCCGCCAAGGGGAACGCCCTGCGCCGCGCGGGCAGCATTGCTCTCATGATTGCACTGGTGCCGCTGCTGCTTGCATTTGCCTATCTTGCTTTGCTGCGCGAGCCAGACCTCGAAGCGCAGCAGATTGATCGCATTTCATCTTCCTATGCGACACAACAGGCCACCAACGTACATCGGCTCCTGACCCGGCTGCAGGAGCGAGTCCAGAGTGCTGCGCAGTCGCCGCTTGCCCTGTCCGCGATCGCGAGCCAGGCCGAAGGTGACATCGCGCTCGTTGAAAAAGCCCTGTTGGACTTTTTCCCCGAGGTCATCAGCCTGCGCTTTATCCCTATCGGCGACCTCGGCACAGCCGACTTCACCGGCGGCAACCGCGGGCTTCGCAACCACATCGAGGTGGACCTCGTACGCCGGGCCAGCACTGGTGAAAAGCCGGAGCCCGAAGCCTACAAGTTTGAGGACGAGTGGCTAACCTCCATGGCCGCCCAGGTGACCCATCCGCGTCTCGCGGAGCGGCGCGCAGTGATCATGGTGACCATCAACAACGATGAGATCTCCACGCAGCTCGAGGCGCTGGACCAAGCCGGGGGGCGTTTCACACTGGAGCAGGTATTTCGGACAGAGGGCGCTGAAGGTGGCCGCGAGCGCGTCACGATCATCGCGGCAAGTGGCAGCGGAGAGAAGGGGGACTATACCCGCTATGACACCGTGCCTGGCGCGCCCTGGCGTGTCTCTTTCAGCCCTTCTAACGAGCTACTTGAAGCGCTGACCATCGATCGCACGCCGCTTATCGGCGTGGCGGTTATCCTGGTGCTCGCGCTTCTAGGCGGCATGGTCACGCTGCTGCGTGGGTTTCCGAAAACCCTCGAAAGTGAAATTGCCAAGGTTACCGCCGCAGCCGATCGCAAAACGTCATTGCAGCTCGCGGTGCCTGAACTGGTGCCGATTGCCAAGCAGCTGCGCCGCGCAACCCTGAGGGCACTGCGGCAGAACACCGACCCGTCCATCGCACCGGGTACCCCGGACGTGAGCCAGATGAGGCCCTCCGGCGAGATGGCCAATCCGATGTTCCAGTCCACGTCGATCCTCGACCAGGAAGAAGATGAGGAAGAGTCACTCGATCTCGACCTTGACGAGGAGAAGGAAAGTACCGATGTCGGCACTCTCGCAGACACAGCGTCCGCCGAACTACCAACGCATATTTTCCGGGCCTATGACATTCGCGGGGCCGCGCAGGATGACCTCAGCGACGAGGTCGTAACGTACATCGGTCAAGCCATTGGAACAATCGCGATGCAGCAGGGCGAGCAGACCCTGATCGTGGGTAGTGATGGCCGATTGTCGAGTCCGCGCATAAAGTCGGCGCTGATCCGGGCCATTCTGGAGACCAGCTGCGATGTGATCGACATTGGGCTCGTACCCACGCCATTGCTCTATTTCGCAACGCGACACCTGCCGTGTCGCTCCGGCGTAATGGTCACGGGCAGCCACAATCCTCCAAGCGACAACGGCCTCAAAATCGTCCTCAACCAGCAGACGATCGCCGCGGGCGGTATTCAGCAGATCCGCGAAATCGCTTCGCGGGGTGAGTTCGCAACGGGGAACGGCCGTATGACTCGGGAGGACGTGATACCCGCGTACCTCGACGAGGTCCTGCAGGATATCGCCATTGCGGTTCCGCTCAAGATCGTCATTGATGCAGGTAACGGCGCCACAAGTGAGATCGCCCCCCGACTCTTCGAGGAGTTGGGCTGTGAAGTTGAGCCCCTCTACTGCGAGGTAGATGGCAACTTCCCCAATCACACACCCGACACGAGCAACGAAAACAATCTCGCAGACCTGCAGCGCGTCACCCGGGAGTTAGATGCCGATTTCGGCGTTGCCTTTGATGGCGACGGTGATCGCCTGGCGGTTGTGACACGCAGCGGCCAGATCATCCGCTCGGATGTACTGCTCATGCTGTACGCTCAGGATGTGGTGTCGCGCAACCCGGGTGCCGACGTGGTGTTCGACGTCAAGTGCAGCCGCAATCTGTCACAACTGATCACACGCCACGGCGGCCGGCCCGTTCTGTGGAAGACCGGCCATGCCTTCATGAAGGAGAAAATGCGCGAAACAGGTGCGCTCCTGGGGGGTGAGTTCTCAGGTCACATGTTCTTCGGCGAGCGGTGGTATGGCTTCGATGACGGAATGTACGCGGCCGCGAGGCTGGCGGAGATACTGAGTACTCACGGCGACAGCCTGGATGACTGCATCGCCGACTTCCCGACCTCCGTCAACACGCCTGAAATCCTCATTCCGGTGGCCGACGACTACAAGTTCCAGCTGGTTGAGAAAATCGCCGCGAACGCGGACTTCGCTTCAGGTAAAATCAACACGATGGACGGCGTCCGCGTCGACTTCAGCAACGGCTGGGGGCTGGTCCGCGCGTCCAACACCGGGCCCGCGCTCACGGCCCGCTTCGAAGCCGACAACCAGGAGAACCTGGAGATTATCCAGGACGAATTCCGGGCCCAGATCGCACTGATCGACCCGGAGATCGAACTCACATTCTAAATTCGCCCCCGCGGGGCACCCAAGGCACGGACCCATGTCTCTCGACCGCTCGCAAGCATTGAATATCGTCCAGGTTCTGACCGAGGCGCTGCCCTACATCCAGCGCTTCACGGGCAAAACCGTCGTGGTCAAGTTCGGCGGCAACGCCATGGTCGACGAGGAGCTCAAGGAGAGCTTCGCCAGGGATATCGTGCTGATGAAACTGGTGGGCATGAACCCGGTGGTGGTGCACGGCGGCGGCCCCCAGATCGGTGCACTGCTCGAAAAGCTCAACATCGACACCGAGTTCATCGAGGGCATGCGCGTGACAGACGCCCAGACCATGGACGTGGTGGAAATGGTACTCGGCGGCAGTGTTAACAAAGAGATTGTGGCCTCAATTAACCGCAACGGCGGCAAGGCAATTGGGGTGACGGGCAAAGATGGCCAGCTAATCCGGGCAAAGAAGCTCAAGGTGACGCGTCCCGGGCCCGAACTCGAGGTCCCCGAGATCATCGACATCGGCCACGTTGGTGAGGTCGACCAGATCGACACCGGCGTGCTGGACGTGATCCTGGGCAGCAACTTCATCCCCGTGATCGCGCCTATCGGCGTGGGCGCAGACGGCAGCACCTACAACATCAACGCGGACCTCGTCGCCGGCAAACTCGCCCAGGTCATGCAGGCAGAAAAACTGATGCTGCTGACCAACGTGGCGGGCTTACTCGACCGGCGCGGCGACATCCTGACGGGGCTCACCACGCAACAGGTGGACGAACTCATCGCCGATGGCACGATCAGCGGCGGCATGCTGCCCAAGATCAGCTGCGCACTCGACGCGGTAAAGTCAGGTGTCACCAGTTCGCACATCATCGACGGGCGAGTACCGCACGCAGTGTTGTTAGAAACATTTACCGACGAAGGTATGGGTACATTAATTACCAATCGCAGGTAAGACTGACCCGATACTGACAAACATCACCAATCGCCTGTGGGGTCGAATTCATTCGACCGACAAGGCCCTCTCGAACAAGCAATACTTCAACTTGGACCGTATGTTTTCGGTCGAATGAATTTGTCCTAACAATGAACGGGAACATTTTCAGTCGAAAAAACTTCGACGACTTAATCCGGTAGCACACCTTTTCATAACCCGTGCAAAATTTTTTTTTGCGCGAGTTGTCTTCGTTTTATTGCAGCGCGTGAAAGTAGTCGCTACATTAGCGGCTACAGCTACTGCAGTGGAACGTCATGCCACCCAGAAAGTCGCAAAGGCGCCAACAAATACTAGAAGCGCTCGCACAAATGCTGGAAGACAGCCCGGGCAACCGCATCACGACTGCGGGGCTTGCGCGCCAGGTGGGTGTTTCTGAGGCTGCGCTTTATCGTCACTTCCCCAGCAAGTCAAAAATGTTCGAAGGCCTCATCGAGTTCATCGAAGAGACCCTCTTCAGTCGCATCAACATCATTCTGAGCGAAGAGCCAGGTGCGGCGATGCGCTGTGAAAAGATGATCATGCTCCTGCTCGCTTTCTGTGAACGCAACCCGGGAATCACACGCATACTCACAGGCGACGCCCTCGCCGGTGAGACGGACCGGCTGCGGCAACGCGTGGCGCAATTGTTCGACCGTTTTGAAACGCAGCTCAAGCAGGTGATCCGAGAGGCCGAAATGCGTGAAGGCCTTCGACCCACTATCCCGCTACAGGCATCAGCCAACCTGCTTATGGCTGCTGCGGAAGGCCGCATTTCGCAGTATGTGCGCTCAAGCTTCACCCGGTCACCTACGACCGACTGGCCGAAGCAGTGGGAGCAGTTGATGAATGGTTTCTTCCGGGAGGCAGTCAGCCAGCCCATGCCCGGCCAACAGGCAGGTAGCTTCTCGCGTTAGGCTCGGTTCAGCGGTTAGCGCCGCCTGACATGTTGCGCCGCATCTGCACGACTTCCTGCAACATTCCGAAACGTTCGATATCGGCCTTGAACTTGGCCTGAACTTCCTCGATCTCGCGCTCCCTGTCCTCGATCGCGCGATCGGTGGCGGCGATTTCATCCTGCATGTCTTCGATGGCCCGCAGACGCTCGACATCGACGGTCATTCCGCGGCGCTCCATGTTGGCGGCGTCGCTTTGCAGGTTTTCTACCTTCTGTTTCAAAGATCGGCGATTGCCCTTGAGGATGCTGACACGTATCCGGAAGTCCTGGAGCGCCCGGTTTCGCGCAGCTTCGATGTCCATCACCGTGCTGTAGCGCAAGAGCAGGTTTTCGTCCCACTCGCGCAGGCGCGCCTGTTCCTCCTCAGCCGCCTTTTCCTGCTTTTCACGCGCGTCCTTGGCCTCGAGCTCCTCCGGGGTGAGCGCTCGCGGCACAACCTCGATGACCATGCCCTCGTCGTTCAAGACTTCGTATCCACCTTTCACCAGGTCGGCTGGCACCTGATAGCCTACAACCACCACATTTTCGTGGTTGCGATAGCGGTAAAGCTTGGGCCCCTTCGCGAGTGCGGCGGTGATAAATGACATCACGAGCAAGCCCGCAAGTATGGCGGACAGGCGTGAACCCGACATCAACATGACCTGTGTCCCCTGGGTGTGAAGCCCCTCATAGGCTTTTAGACCCCGTATTCGGCTCGATAGTTGCGCATAGCATCCAGCGCGCCCTCAGGCGCGTCATTAGCCGATTCCAGATAGTGTATCAGGTGTTCCATATCGATGATGCTAAGCACCGGCACCCCGTACTGCTGCTCGACCTCCTGGATCGCAGACAGCTCACCGGCGCCGCGTTCCCGTCGGTCGAGGCCTATCGCCACCCCGGCCAGCGTTGCGCCCGCGGCCTCGATCATGCCGATAACCTCGCGCACCGCGGTACCGGCGGTGATGACGTCATCGATCACCAGAACGCGACCCTCCAGCGGGGCGCCTACCAGCGTGCCGCCCTCGCCGTGGTCCTTGGCCTCCTTGCGGTTGTAGGCGAAGGGCACATCGCGCCCGTGCCGCTCCGCGAGCTGGACCGCGGTCGCCGTTGCGAGGGGAATGCCCTTATAGGCCGGGCCCAGCAGGACGTCGAACTCGATACCCGCCTCGACAATGCGATCTGCATAGCAGCGCCCAAGCGCTGCAAGTGCCTGACCCGAGTCAAAAGAACCCGCGTTAAAGAAGTAGGGGCTCAGGCGGCCCGACTTGAGGGTGAACTCTCCGAAGCGCAGGACGTCATACTTGCGAGCGAGCTCGATAAATTCGGTCTGATAGGTTTGCACGTGCGGTTTTTGACCCCGTTTACTGGTGCGAAGTGAGGTTTGTATTTGGCATCCCAAGCTATAGAATACCCCGTTCCGGCGCGCAGCCACGCCCCGCGCCCTGGAACCAGGCACCGCCTCAAAACGCCATGTTAATAAGCGGCGACAAGGCCTGGGAAGTACCAAATTCACGTAATTTCTCCAGGGCAACCGGAGAGTTCCGTTGTCGCGGCGAAGCCGAGGCATCTTACACGCTCTCATATCCAGTGGCTAAAACAGAGCGCTAATAGCTAAAACAGAGCTACAACATAGGGCCAGGACAAAGGGCTACAAATGAGGATCATCAGTCTCAGCGCTGACGGCTTGCCAAGCGCCGCAGAAAAGGGATTTTTCGACTGGCTGACAGAACAGGATGCGGACTTTGTGTGCATCCAGGACCTGCGTTGCTCCGAATACGACCTGCAGGACGACCTGTACTTCCCGAAAGATTACAACGCCTACTTCTTTGACGATATCGACGGCAAGGCCAACGGTGTCGCGATCTACTGTCGTGAGCTGCCGAAGGCCATCATGACGGGGCTCGGCTTTGCCGACTTCGACATGGAGGGTCGCTATATCCAGGCGGACTACGAGAACCTGAGCGTGGCCTGCCTGCTGGCGCCCCAGGTGACCGGCGGAGACGCCGACGCACAGGCGCGCAAGAACGAGTTTTACTCACTGCTGGGCCCGCACCTGCAGAAAATTCGGAACAAGCGGCGCGAGTTCATCATCTGCGGCAACTGGCAGCTGGCGCACACCCCCGGCGATCTGCAGGACACCGACCGCAACTCCACCACTTCGGGCTTCCTCGCCGAGGAACGCCAGTGGCTGAACGAGCTGTTTGACGAGGGTTACGTCGACGCGTTCCGCGAAGTCAAATCCGACCAGGACGAGTTCACCTGGTGGCCGGAAGGCGATCGCAGCAGCAATGGCTGGCGCACGGACTTTCATGTTGTGTCGGAAGGCCTGCGCTACAACATCGACTACGGCGCGATTTATACCTCGAAAGAGTTCTCGACCCACGCGCCGATCATCATGGACTACGACATCGAGCTGTAGTTGTAGGTTTAGTTACTGGCTCAGCCTCAGCCGGCCAGTGCGGCCTTCTGCTTTTCGATTAGCTCGCTGATTCCACTCGACGCCAGGTCCAGCATGGCGTCGAGTTCTGACCGCGCAAAAGCGGCGCCTTCTGCCGTGCCCTGCACCTCAATGAAGCCACCGGACTCACCCATGATCACGTTCATGTCGGTGTCTGCGGAGGAGTCCTCGGGGTAATCGAGGTCGAGCACGGGCACGCCCTGGTAAACGCCCACTGATACAGACGCCACCATCTCCTTCAGCGGATCTTCCTTCAGCAGCTTTTCACGCTGCAGGTGGTTGAGCGCATCGACCAACGCCACGCACGCACCGGTGATAGATGCGGTGCGCGTGCCGCCGTCTGCCTGGATCACGTCACAATCAATCGTGATGGTGAATTCGCCCAGCTTGTCGAGGTCGACGGCCGCGCGCAGTGAACGGCCGATCAGCCGCTGGATCTCAACGGTGCGGCCGCCCTGCTTGCCGCGTGCGGCTTCGCGGCCCATGCGGGTGCCGGTGGAGCGGGGCAGCATGCCGTACTCGGCGGTGATCCAGCCCCTTCCCTCGCCGCGCATGAAGCGTGGGACGCCTTCTTCGATCGACGCGGTGCAGATGACGCGTGTGTCGCCGAAGCCGACCAGTACCGAGCCTTCTGCGTGGCGGGTAAATTGACGGGTGATAGAGATGTCGCGCAGTTGATCGGGGGCACGGCCGCTTGGGCGTTGCATGGTGGAGCTCCAGCCTGTTTTTGAGAGGCGCAAGTATACGCGAGCGCTGCTTGGGGCTCACGTCCCTGATGTTCTGTGCTCGCGGAGCATGAGCGACTGCCGCTTCCCGGGGACCGCCAAAAAGCGTACATCCTTGTACAGGCTCGGCTGGCGACGTCCTGTCGCCAGACGCCCCCGCGAAGCGGCAGTCACTCATACCCCTCATTCTTTCTCCACTAAGATGTGGGGTCGAATTCATTCGACCAACGCGGCAAAGCCGCGCAATACCTCCCGCAGAAGCCAGGCTCACCGGCCGAATAAACCCGACTCCACAGGGCACGAACACAGTGCACTCAGCACCGGCGCTTCATGCACCCTGACCAAGCTGCTACACTCGTTTGCCATTCCGCGCAGCACTCGAGCACACCATGATCCAAAGCATGACCGCCTTCGCCCGCGAGAGCGAAAGCACCCGCCAGGGCACACTGACCCTGGAACTGCGCACCGTGAACCACCGCTATCTCGACGCCAGCTTTAAGCTGCCCGAGGCGTTGCGCCCCCTTGAACCTGCCTTTCGGGAAGCGGCCAACGCGAAGCTGGCGCGGGGGAAGTTCGAGTGCATGGGTCGCATCCAGTTTCAGAACGGCGAGAGCACCGAGCTCGAGGTTGACGAGGAGAAACTCGACGCTGTGCTCGAGGCCGCGCGCAGCGTGCAGGGTAAGTTGGGGGAAGGGGCGCCCATTAATCCGCTGCAGGTGTTGCAGTTTCCCGGTGTCGCGCGTGGCCCGGAACTGTCGGAAGAAGACCTGCAGGCGGTCGCCATGACGCTATTCAAGAAAGCGCTCGCCACGCTCGCGGAGAACCGTAAGCGCGAGGGAGAGAAGCTTGCGGGAATGATTACGGAAAGGCTCGACCAGGTGGACGCCGAGGTCGCGCGTGTGCGCGACATCATTCCCGAGCTGAAGCAGCAGCAAAGGGAGCGGCTGGAAGCACGCATCACCGAGCTGAAGGTCGAGGTGGACGAGGGGCGGTTGGAACAGGAGATTGTCTACCTCGCGCAGAAGGCGGATGTCGACGAGGAGCTGGACCGGCTCGATGCCCACGTGGGGGAAGTGCGCCGGACACTGAAGAAAGGGGGGCCCTGTGGGCGCCGTCTGGACTTCCTGATGCAGGAACTGAACCGCGAGGCGAACACGCTTTCCTCGAAGTCGATCTCGGCCTCCACCACGCAGAACGCGGTCGAACTCAAGGTGCTGATCGAGCAGATGCGCGAGCAGGTACAGAACATTGAGTAAGCTCTTACTTACCTGCAAACACCTACGGGTGCTAGCCTCGTGAGCGGGACGCTCTACACTGTCTCGGCACCCTCGGGCGCTGGTAAGACCAGCCTGTTGAAGGCACTGCTCGAGCGGCGGCCTGAGCTGAAGGTCTCGATTTCGCACACCACGCGGCAGATGCGGCCCGGCGAGCAGGACGGCGTGAACTACCACTTCGTGACCGAGCAGGCCTTCGTGTCGATGCTGGAGCGGGCCGAATTCCTGGAGCACGCCCGGGTCTTCGACAACCTGTATGGCACCTCCCAGGTGTGGGTGCAGGAGCAGCTCGATGCGGGCACCGACGTGATCCTCGAGATCGACTGGCAGGGCGCGGCGCAGGTGCGCAAGCTCATGCCCGACACCCGCGCGATCTTCATCCTTCCGCCCTCGCGTGCGGCGCTGGAAGAGCGGCTCAACGCCCGCGGGCAGGACGATGCCGACACTATCGCGCGGCGCCTCAAAGAAGCCGTGGAAGAGATGTCGCACTACGTCGAGGCGGACTACCTCGTGGTGAACAACGACTTTCAGGCGGCGCTGGCCGAGATCGACGCTATTTTTACCAGCGAGCGCCTGCGGACGGCCCCCCAGCAACAGCGCCACCGAGACCTGCTCACCGCGCTGCTAGGCTGACCCTCTGGTCCAACAATTACCGCTGGACGTATCCCCCTGATATTGCTGTATAATTCCCGGTTCCCTCCGGGCTCCAGCCCGGCCAGTTAGCGGGCGCCCCGCCGGGCAGTAGCGGCAGGGGGTTTCGCCCACAGAAATTAGACAGTGCCAGGCAACCTGCAACGCGCGGGCAGGCACAGTTAGTTAGAACAGGTACTAGTAGGAACAGATATGGCACGTGTAACCGTTGAAGATTGCCTTGAGAACGTTTCCAACCGCTTTGAGCTGGTGATGGTAGCCAGCAAGCGCGCCCGCCAGATGGCAACGGGCGGCAAGGACCCAATGGTCCAGGAAGAGTCCGACAAGCCTACCGTTATCGCGCTGCGTGAGATCGCAGAGGGCCTCGTCACCCCCGAGATCCTGAGCCGCGAGGAAGAACTCGAAGCCCAGGAAGAGCTGGCGGAAGTCATGGACAGTGGCGAAGGCGTTGCGCTCGAGCCCCTCGAAGCTCTCACCCCGCCCATCGAGCCGCCGCTCGGCGATGAGCCCCTCTAACGCTTTCACCTCCTGACCGGGCATTTATGGCATGCAGGCAGCGCAGACCATAGATGCCCTACACGGCACCCTCAAAACCTACCTGAACGCCGAACAGGCGAACCAGGTTAAACGCGCCTATTTCTTTGCCGAGCAGGCCCACTACGGTCAGCGGCGGCGCTCCGGCGAACCTTATGTGACCCACCCGCTGGCCGTGGCCGGCATCCTCGCCGACATGCACATGGACCACCAGAGCCTGATGGCCGCCATGCTGCACGACGTTATCGAAGACACGGGCATCGAAAAGAGCGCTATCGGCGACCAGTTCGGACCCACCGTCGCAGAACTGGTTGACGGCGTGAGCAAGCTCACGCTGATGGAATTCGAAACCCTCGAAGAGAAACAGGCCGAGAACTTCCAGAAAATGGCCCTCGCGATGGCGCGCGATATTCGCGTCATCCTCGTCAAACTCGCCGACCGCCTGCACAACATGCGCACCCTCGGTGTACTGTCCAGCGAGAAAGCGCGACGCATCGCCAGGGAAACCCTCGACATCTACGCACCCATTGCCATGCGTCTCGGCATGAACAACGTGCGCATGGAGTTCGAGGACCTCGGCTTCGGCGCGCTCTACCCAATGCGCGCGCAACGGATCGAAAACGCCATTCGCAGGGCGCGCGGCAACCGCAAGGAGCTGGTGGAGAACATTCGCCAGCAGATCCAGGCGACGCTGGAGCAGGAAGGGCACATCGCGGAGGTGCGGGGCAGGGAGAAGCACCTGTACAGCATCTACGAGAAGATGCGCACGCAGCACAAGTCGTTCGCCGAGATCATGGATATCTACGCGTTCCGCATCATCGTCGACTCGGTCGACACCTGTTACCGTGTGCTCGGCTGCGTGCACAGCATGTACAAGCCGGTGCCCGGCTCCTTTAAAGACTACATCGCCATACCCAAGGCCAATGGCTACCAGTCACTGCACACCGTGATGATGGGCATGCACGGCGTACCCATCGAGGTGCAGATCCGCACGCAGGAAATGGAGGACATGGCGAACAACGGCATCGCGGCGCACTGGCTGTACAAGAGCGACGAGGCCTCCGCCAACGGCAGTCACACCCGCGCGCGGGACTGGGTGCAGGGCCTTCTGGAAATGCAGCAGCAGGCAGGTAACTCGCTGGAGTTCATCGACAGCGTGAAGATGGATCTCTTCCCCGACGAGATCTACGTCTTTACCCCGAAGGGCCGAATTCTCGAGCTACCGCGCAAGGCGACCGCCGTCGACTTCGCTTACGCGGTACACACCGATGTCGGCAACGCGTGTGTCGCCTGCCGCATCAACCGTCGTCTGGCACCGCTCTCGCAACCGCTCGAAAGCGGGCAAACGGTAGAGATTCTCACGTCGACCGGCGCGCGGCCAAACCCCGCGTGGCTGGACTACGCGGTAACGGCCAAGGCGCGCTCCAACATTCATCACTTCCTGAAGCGCCAGACACGCGACGACTCGGTAGCCCTGGGCCGCAGCCTCCTCGACAAGGCGCTGGCAAGCTTAGGCGAAGACATCGATTCACTGACAGAGGCGCAGTTTGCCGAGTTCCTCGCCGCCCAGCACTACGACAGCACAGACGACCTGTTTATCGACATCGCCCGGGGCAACCGCCTGCCGGCGTTTACCGCGCAGCAGCTGGTAAAGCCGGAAGCCGAGGAATACGCGCCTGACCAGGATGGCAGCGATACCAAGCCCATGGCCATCAAGGGTACAGAGGGCTTCATGGTGACCTTCGGCAAGTGCTGCCACCCCATCCCCGGTGACCCGATTCTCGGCTATCTAAGTTCAGAGAAGGGCGTGGTCGTGCACCGCGACCAGTGCAACAACCTCAAAGAGATGCGCGACCACTCCGAACGCCTGGTTGCACTGCGTTGGGACGACGATGTGGAAGGTGACTACCCCGTGCAGCTGCGCGTTGAGGTCGAAAACCGGCGCGGCATGATCGCGGTGATCGCAACGCGCATCAACAGCATGGGCGTGAACATCGAGAAGATTTCCACCGAGCACAAGGACTACCAGTTCACCTACGTGAATCTCGAGATGATGGTCGAGAACAGGGTGCACCTCGCGCGCATCATGCGCCGCCTGCGCTCGATCAACCACGTGCTGCGCGTAACGCGCATCAAGAACTAGAGGAACGCCACCGTGAGCAACCGCGCCGTAATCTCCACACCCGACGCTCCCGATGCCATCGGCCCGTATTCCCAGGCAGTGAAGGTCGGCAACACAGTGTGGATGTCTGGCCAGATTCCGCTGGTGCCCGGCACGGCAGAGCTCGTGGAAGGGGATGTCACCGCGCAGGCGACACTGGTGTTCAACAATATGAAAGCCGTGGCGGAAGCCGCTGGCGGCACTCTCGACGATGCCGTGAAGATCAATATCTCGCTAACCGACCTCGGCGATTTCGCTGCCGTGAACGATGTGATGGCCTCTTTCCTGTCAGAACCCTACCCCGCGCGCGCCTGCGTGCAGGTAGCCGCGCTGCCGCGGGGGGCGATGGTGGAGATTGAGGCGGTGCTGGCGCTTTAGCCGTCACCGGTCGCGACAATTAATTCAACAACGCCCCATAACCCACTCGGTAATCGGGGTAGGAGAGCACGAAGCCACTCTCCCGAAGCGCAACATTCCTCACCCGCTTATGCCCCGCCCGGTTATGCCGGGTCGGATCACCCGCGGGCGCCGTACCCGCCAGCAGATCCTCAAGCCCCATCTGCTCCGCCAGCCAGCTCTCCACCTCGTACCGCGGCGCTGGCAGGTCATCGACCCCGTTGTACACCGCGAGCGGTTGCTCGCGGCGCTCAACCATCGCGATAAGGTGCGCCAGGAAACCGCCGGCATCCTCACGGTGAATGCGGTTGGTGTAACTGACAGGCTCTGCCGGACACAGCTCACCGCGCCGAACCCGCGACAACAATCGGCCACCCGGTATGCCGTAGATGCCGGCAAAGCGCACCACCGTTGCGTTGTGCCCCGAACCCAGCAGCGCCTTTTCCGCCGCGATGATATGCGCCGCAAACGCGTCGCTCCCAGTCAGGGCGCTGCTCTCATCGACCCAGCCGCCCTCACTCTCGGCGTAAACGCGGGTACTGCTGGACATGATAATGTGCGCTGGCCGATGCTCACCCAACCCGCCGAGCAAGTTGTCCATGGCGCGCGCAAAGCCCGCCTTATAGCCGTCTGCAGAGCGGTCGAAGGGGTTAAAGGTGGCGATCACGTAATCCGGGGCAAGCGCTTCTGCAAAGGCCAGGCTGCCAGGTACGGTGTAGTCTGCCGCGTGCCCTGCAATGGTGCCTGGCAGTCGACTCACGTCACGCCGCACACCGGTGACGTGGGCGCCCGCATCGGCGAGCGCGGTGCCTGAACGAATGCCCAGGTCACCGCAGCCGACAATCAGCACTGATCTGCTCTTCATAAAGCCTTCTCTCACTGGTTACACTAGCGCCTTGTCTTTACAACGCGCCTAATTGGACCCACAACAGCATGACCCTGACGGAACTGCGCTATCTCGTCGCGCTCGCCGACACCGGGCATTTTCGCAAAGCCGCGGAACAGTGCAATGTCAGCCAGCCGACCCTGAGCATCGCAATCAAGAAGCTCGAGTCGGAGCTCGGCATCAGCCTGTTCGAACGCTCGCGACACAAGGTGACGCCCACACCCACCGGTGCACGTATCGTTGATCAGGCCCAGACTGTACTCGCCGAAACCCAGAACATCGTCAGCCTGGCAGAGCTGGGCAAGGACCCGCTGGGCAGCATGCTCTCGGTCGGCGCGATCTACACCGTGGGACCCTACCTGTTCCCACGGCTGGTAACTGGCCTCAATGAACTGGCGCCCAACATGCCGCTGTTTATTGAAGAGAACTATACGGCGGTTTTGCGCGGCAAGCTCACCAGCGGCGAGCTCGATGCCATCTTTGTGGCCCTGCCGTTCACTGAAACCGAGGTAGTCACTCGCTCACTCTACGATGAACCCTTCGTGGTGCTGGTGGAAGAGGACCACAAGCTGGCGAAGCAGAAATCAGTCAATCCGGCCGACCTGGCAGAGTTCCGCGTATTGATGATGGGGGAGGGCCACTGCTTCCGCGACCAGGTACTGGAGGCCTGCCCGGGCCTCGCCCAGCGGCTGCGCGAAGACCAGATTCGCGGCGACACCATGATCGAGGGCAGCTCCCTCGAAACACTGAAACACATGGTAGCCAGCGGCCTGGGCATTACCGTGCTCCCGGAGAGTGCCGCCAACTTCGTCAGCTACGGCGATCGCTCCCTCGTCGTTAAACCCTTCACGGACCCGGCACCCACCCGCACCGTCGCGCTCGCGTGGCGCGTAAGCTACCCGCGTCCGGAGGCCATCGACATCCTCACCGACGCCCTGGGGCGGCAGTAGCACCCCTGACGTGAGCGGCATCGCCCGGCGGTCAGTGCGCGAGTTGCGCGGCGTGGGCCCCAAGCTCGCCGAAAAACTCGCGGACTATGGCATCACGCAGGTCGAAGACCTGCTCTTTCACCTGCCGCTGCGCTACCAGGACCGCACTCGCATTACGCCGATCGCTGCAGCCAAGGACGGCATGGACGTCGTTATCCAGGGCGAGGTGCGCGCGGCAGACGTGGTATTCGGCCGCCGCCGCTCGCTGGTGGCGCGCATCCAGGATGGCACCGGCACCATCACCCTGCGCTTTTTCCATTTTTCCGCCGCACAGAAGAACAACCTCTCGGTAGGTTCTGAACTGCGCTGCTTCGGGCAGGTGCGCAGGGGCTCTTCAGGTCTCGAGATGTACCACCCGGAATATCGACTGCTCCGCGAAGGCGACGAGCCGGTGGAAGAGACGCTCACACCGATCTACCCCACCACCACCGGCATCGGCCAGAACCAGTGGCGCAGCCTGTGCGAACAGGCGATAAAGATTTTGGAGCGCGATGACGTCACCGAGCTGCTGCCCGCAACCGAGCGCTACCCGTTTGGCCTCGCCAACGCACTGCGCTACCTGCACCAACCGCCGCCCGATGCACCGCAGGACACGCTGCGCGATGGCGAGCATCCCGCGCAGTTGCGCCTGGCGCTGGAGGAGCTCGTGGCCCACAACCTGTCACTGCAGCGGCTGCGCGAGAAACAGCAGCAAGATGGCGCACCGGCGCTAACCGGTAAAGCGGGCCTGCTCGACACCTTTCTCAAACAACTCGCCTTCAAGCCTACAGGCGCGCAGCAGCGGGTGTTGGCGGAGATTTGTGCTGATCTCGAAAGGCAGGTGCCCATGCTGCGCCTTGTGCAGGGCGATGTGGGGTCCGGCAAAACGCTCGTGGCCGCCGGCGCCGCACTGCAGGCGATCGGCAGCGGTTTCCAGGTGGCACTGATGGCACCCACTGAACTGCTGGCCGAACAACATTGGCGGAGCTTTCACGACTGGTTTGAGCCGCTCGGCATCAGCATGGAGTGGCTCAGCGGACGCACAAAAGGTAAGGCGCGTGCGGGGGCTCTCGCACGCATTGCCGGGGGCGAAGCGGCGCTGGTGATCGGCACGCACGCGCTCTTCCAGGACGACGTTGCCTTCGACCGCCTCGGGCTGGTGGTCGTCGACGAACAACACCGCTTCGGCGTGCACCAACGTCTCGCCCTCACCGAGAAAGCATCGCCCGAACACGGACGCCCGCACCAGCTAGTGATGACCGCCACACCCATACCGCGCACGCTGTCGATGGTGGCCTACGCCGACCTCGACTGTTCCATCATCGACGAACTTCCGCCCGGCAGACAACCGGTGAGCACCACCCTGCTCGACTCGGCAAGGCGCGACGCCGTGATCGGCCGCGTTGGTGCCGCCTGCAAGGACGGCCGCCAGGCGTACTGGGTGTGCACACTGATAGAAGAGAGCGACGCGCTGCAGGCGCAGGCAGCAGAAGCCACCGAGGCCGAGCTCAGGCAGGCGCTGCCGGACCTGCGCATCGGCCTGATTCACGGCCGCATGAAAGGCCCCGACAAAGAAGCTGTAATGGCGGCGTTCAAAGCGGGAGAGCTCTCGCTGCTCGTCGCAACCACGGTGATTGAAGTAGGGGTAGACGTGCCCAACGCAAGCCTGATGATCATCGAAAACCCGGAGCGGCTCGGGCTTGCACAGCTGCACCAGTTACGCGGACGGGTTGGCCGTGGCTCAACCGAAAGCCACTGTTTGCTGCTGTACCAGACACCGCTATCGGCGAATGGAAAGGAGCGGCTCGCGGCGATGCGTGAGAGTACTGATGGCTTTTACATTGCAGAGAAAGACCTGGAGCTGCGCGGCCCAGGGGAAGTGCTCGGCACCCGGCAAACGGGTCTGATGGATTTTCGCGTGGCGGAGTTACCCGGCCACAGTCACATGCTCGACGATGTGGCAGAGATTGCAGAGCTGATCAGGAACGAACGCCCGCAGAACATCGATGGGTTAATTCAACGGTGGACGGGCAGTGCGGCGCAGTATGCGAAGGTATAGCGGGGCGATTATCGCAGGACATGCGCCCGTAACGTCATGTAATTCGCTATCGAATACACCGGCGGCGAGGACGAAATCCACTCTATCTGGCCGTTGACGAAGGTGGTTGCACGAAAGGCTATGCGGGCTCTATCTCTATAGAGAAACGCGTAGTCGACAGTCCGCGAGGTATCGGACATCGATATGCCGTTCAGGTCTGTGAAACGGTATTGATTGTCAGCGTCTTCCGCCAGAAAGATTGCATCATTATTGCCGAAGGAAACGACATTGACGGAGTAGCAAAGAAACGGCTGGTAGCTTTGGTAGATAGCCGGACTGAAGGGCGTGTAGTAAAGGCCGACGTTATCTCCGCCACCCGATACGCCCCAGGGATTT
Source organism: Halioglobus sp. (assembly GCA_965227435.1). Taxonomy (GTDB): domain Bacteria; phylum Pseudomonadota; class Gammaproteobacteria; order Pseudomonadales; family Halieaceae; genus Marimicrobium. Next base: position 514,880 of record CBDDGB010000001.1, read on the forward strand.
GATACCTCAACACGGACAGACTCAGGTCCGCTCGCATCGATACCCGTCGATTCACAGAAGAGCTCCTCGCCACTGATAACGGTGTTGGCCAGGTCAGTCCTGTAACCCGCTAGTGGCTTTGCCACTACCCAATCGGTGCTCGCGCGAATGCCATCGTTGGTAATCACATCGTTCGTAATGACGCTACCATCACCGCCGTTGGTCATTATCCATGCTATCGCATCGATGCCATCCCACTCTTCGTAGGTGACTACCTCGCCATTGGGAGCAACGGCGACTGGGTCGGCCATCGAGAGATTGGGCTGCTCTGACGCAGGGCTGGTATGTGGAACATCTTCCAGCACATCGCGCAGTGCCGTCGCCGGCTGCGAACCCGACAGCCCGCTCACGACATTGACCAGGTCGAAGTAGCCCACGATGGTTGTCTCTGGTTCTTCCCGCTGCTCCAAACCGATGTTCGGGTCATCCGTAACCCATTCGCCCTGCGCGCCCCACCGCGCCGCGATTTCCTCGCAGGTCGACTCTCTGAAGTCGTTGTCCAGGGTCATAGAGACCAGGTAGGCCTCCACCATGAACAGGGAAGCGTCGAGCTCGAAGTCTGTGCCCGCTCCGCCGAACGTACCTCTATCTGAGATCGTGCAGTTACCCTCACCAATGCGTAGCACCGGCCCATCCTGAGATTCGAAAACAGCCGCCCGCCAATTAAACCCCTGCTGGGAGTAGATGTTGAATGACTGCACCAACTCGCCATCTCGCGCATCGAGAAACCGAAGTTTCACGATCTGGCCACCAAAGAGGGACAGGTTCAGGCCCAGGTAGGTGTCCCATCCGTTTTGCGCCGTGACAAAAGGAAACAGCAACACCTGGCCGCGGCCATTCTTGCCCAAACTGACGGCGTTCGCCTGTTCCATCGACAGGATCAGTACAACCAGCATGGCTAGTACGCGACTCAAGCTGCATTAACTCCCGGTGTCGTGCTCGCGCAAAGTCATATAGTTGGACAGTATCGCCCTGGTACTGCCGCCTAGCGTGTTGTTCACAAAAGTGGTCGCCCTGAAACCCAATACCGGTCTTCCGCGGAACTCATGGGGAGGGTTTCTGAAATTGAGAAAGCGGTATTCCATCGTTCGCACAACATCGCTCCATGAGTCGAAACGGAAGCCTTCGGCCCGATACTGACCCTCGGCATCTTCCGAGAGGAAGATTGGATCGGAATCGCCAAACGTCAAAACGTTGACCGCGGAGCAGAGAAAGGGGGCCGAACCCAGCGGGGGCACCGGATCGATGGCAATCCCGGAAAATCGACCATTGTGCATTACACCTTCACCCCAGGTACTCCAGGACCGGTCCAAAGACCGGTTAAAGGTGACAAAGTTCTCGGTAATGATCGCAGCTCCCAACGGGTCGCACTGACGGACTTCTCCCTCATACTCGATGACGTCGCCGTACGTCCGGTAGCCCCGCAGCGGCAAGGTCACAATCCAATCGGTACTGGCGTTAACGCCCTTGGCCGTAATCACGTCATTAGCTATCACTCCCGGTGAAAAATTACCCGGGGGTTGCGGTTCCTGCACCGCCAACACCATCGCAACGGCGTCTATGCCTTCACCCGATGCGGGCTCGAGGGTCGTGCCGTCAGGCATCTGCACAATGGCATCGGCATCCATCAGGTTTGGGGTCTCTGCATCGGGCGCGGTATGGGGCACATTCCCCATCACGTTGCGAAGAGGGGTGGCGGGTAGTGTGGCCGATAGCGCCTTTTCGACGTTCACCAAATCGAAGTACCCGGCAATGCCTACTGCGTACCCTTCAGAGAAATAAGAGAAGACCCAATCGTCCTCCTCCAGGCCATCGTCAGGATCAGCCCGCCAGTCACCGCCTGAATCCCAGCGCGCCGCAAGCTCTGCGCAGGGTGCTTCCACGAGTTCCTCATCCAGCCGCAGCGATACGGCATATGCCTCCAGCATCATGACACCTGCGGCCAATGGGAATTCGTCGCCGGGGCCACCAAACTGGCCTGAGTCCGCCAACGTGCAACTGCCCTCCGCTATCCGCAGCAGCGAGCCATCGCCTGCTTGCGTTACTGCGGCCCGCCAGTCTTCTCCCTCCGCCGAGTAAATCGTGAAGGTATGCAGCAAGTTACCGTCGCGTGCTCCAAGGAAGCGCAGGCGTACTATGTTGCCGCCCGCGGGAGCAGTTTTGATGCCAAGATAAGTGTCCCAGTCGTTCTCGGACGTGATGAAGGGGAAGAGGAGTACCTGGCCTCTGCCGTCAGTGGACAGGCTAGCGGCCTGCGCCTGCAAAACTACAGCGAGGAGTAATGCGCCAATCGCAATGCGCGTGATCTTCATTGTCCAATTCGCGTTTTCATGCGCGCTTAGTATAGGTCACTCGTTTGGTAGGGGCTTGCGCAGCCAGAAACCGCTTGGCGTTTCATTTCAACAGCGGATGATCTTCCGGCAACTGCCGCGACATCCACAGGGCCAGCTTATGCCGCATGTTGGGCTCGTCCTCGTGGCCTTTGGCCAGGGGCTGGATCAGCTTGTCGTGTACCAGCAGCCGGTAGAGGTAGGTGATCTTGTCCTTGGCCGAGTCGGTCTCTTCAAACTTGCCCACGCCGCGCTTCTGGGCGTAGACGGCGCCGACCTTGAGGGCGTGGGTGACCAGCTCTGCTTCGTTCGCCAGCTTTTTCATGCACGGCCTTTGGCTTGGGGAAGAGGACTAACTAAATATAGCTGAACTCGGCGTTCACACCAGAAGCTCCGGCCCGGACTGCGGCAACCGGCTATCTAGTGAGCTTCGGCATTGGTCGAATGAATTCGACCCCACAAGGGGTGGTGGAGACGGATAAGGACACAAGGAGGGGGTGAGGAGGAAAAGACACAGGGAGGGGATGGGGAGGAACAGACGCAGGGGGTGAGGGAAAAAGACAGCGGAGGCAGGCACAAAAAAGCCCGGCTATGCCGGGCTTTTTCAAGTCAGGTGTGAATCAGGCCATGATCGCCGGCAGCTGTTTCTGCAGCGCCATCTTTTCCTTGATCGCCTCGCCCGTGAGCGCGAAGCCCAGGAGGTTACCGCTGCCGTCCTTGAACAGCGCCTTGACGTTGTTGCCGTCAGCCTCGATGTCCCAGTCGCCTTCGGCACCCTTGGCGGGCGGTGACACAACGACCGGACAGGCCGGGGTCTTGATGGTCACGGGCATGGCGGGGTAGGCCACTTCTGTGGGCTCACCTGCGAGGGTCTTGCCAAGTGCTTTGGCGGCGGCCATCAGCGGCGCAACGTACACGAGCACATGGCCGTTCACCTCGGCGCAGTCGCCCATCGCGTAGACGTTCGGTGCGCTGGTGGCGAGCAAACGGTCGGTAACAATGCCACGCTCGGTGTTGATACCGGAGGCACTCGCGAGTTCGGTGCGCGGACGCACGCCCACTGCAGAAACCACGATGTCGGCTGCGATGGTCTCGCCGTTGTTCAGCTTGACCTCTACACCGTCGCCGGACTTGTTCACCTCGGTGACAAGCGGGCCGAAGTGGAACTTCGCACCTTTCTCTTCGAGGGCAGCCTGCACGGCCTTGCCGGCAACTTCGGGCAGCAGCGTCGGCAGGCAGTAGCCCAGCGGGTCAACCGCCTCGACTTCAAAGCCGCCGTTGATAAGGTCGTTGGTGTATTCGCAGCCGATCAGGCCGCCGCCGATGATGCAGACTTTCTTTACGTTGTTGTTGGCAACCGCGGTGCGGAAGTCAGCGTAGTCCATCAGGTCGTTAACCGAGTAGACGAGGTCGAGGCCGTCACCAGTAATCGGCGGGCGGATCACTTCCGCGCCCACGGCCAGCACGAGCTTGCCGTAGTGCACGTCCGTCTTGTCGTCACCGAGCTTGATGATCTGGTTGGCGGTGTCGATCGCGTCGACCTTGGTCATGGTCCACACGCTCGCCTTGAGCGTCTCGCCCATGCTGCCGGCGTCGGCCTGGGCCAGGTCGTCGGCGCTCTGGTCGCGGGTGTAGCCGGTAGAGAGCATCGGCTTGGAGTAGGAGCGGCCGTCGTCAGAAGTGATCAGGATGAGCGGGGTGTCCTGGTCGTGCTTGCGAAACTCTTTAGCGACACCGTAGCCTGCAAGGCCGGTACCCAGGATCACGACTGGGGCGTGTTCCTTGTCGACCACCGGCTCCTCGTGATGGGGCGCCTCGTCGACAGCCTCTTCCTCCAGCAGCTCGAAGTCTTCCTTGCCTACGCCGCAGTCGGGGCACAGCCAGTCCTCGGGAACGTCCTCCCACTTGGTGCCGGGCGCAATGCCGTCATCAGGCCAGCCTTCCTTCTCGTCGTACACCAGGCCACAGACAATACATTCCCATCTACTCATTGCTACTTCTCGCTTCTCCAACTGTTCGTGAACGCCGCCAACCCCATGATTTTGGTGGATTTCGGGCGCAAATTAAGAGACGCACCACTATAGGGTTGTACGATAAATGTGCAAGGGTTTTCTGGGCCCTGAGGGTCTGCCAATTTAGCCCGCGCGCGGGCTTGCAAGGGGCCAGTCGATGGCGCATTCTCGCCACTTTCCAACCCCCTGTTCATACCCCCGTGACCCGTGCCTGACGCCCCCGAGAGTCCCGCCTACACCGAACCCGACTGGCAGCCCGCCGGCCGCTTCTCGAGCGACGAATTGCCCAGCGATGTGCGCGCCTGGGTGACCGACGAGGGCTCCCTGACTGACCGGCTCAAGGCCCTGGGGCGGGGCGAGTTCCGGGTCCAGCGCCTGCTCCAGGAATGGCAGGCGCCGTTGAGCAGCGAGCAGCGCCTGCTGGACCTGCCGCCAGATCAGCTGGGCCTCGTGCGCGAGGTTGCGCTGACTCTAGACAACCTCCCCGTGGTCTTCGCCCGCAGCGTGTTTCCGGAGTCGAGCCTCACCGGCAGCCTCGAGCACCTGCGCACCCTCGAGAACCAGTCACTGGGTGCGATCCTGTTCAGCCACCCCGACATGCTGCGCCGCCCCTTTGAACTGGCGCACATACCGGGGGACAGCCCCTACCTGCGCGCGGAGCTGCACCAGGCAGGGCCTGCATGGGGCCGTCGCTCCCGCTTTGAAATAGAGGGCAAGCCACTGTTAGTCAGTGAAGTGTTCCTTGAACCGTTCGCGCCCTGGCCGCCGCTGCCGGCGGTCTGAGCGCTGCAATCGCCTGAGCAAAGCAGTAAGCTAGGGTTTTACACGCAAGACCCCCCCGCCTGATGGCAGAGATTTCCAAGGCCAGCGCCCTGCTTCAGCTGATTCGGTTCGACAAGCCGATCGGCACCCTGCTGCTGTTGTGGCCCACGTTTGTGGCGCTGTTTCTCGCGGCTGGCGGCGTGCCGGACGCCCAGCTCCTGGTCATCTTCTTTCTCGGCACCTTCCTGACGCGCTCGGCGGGCTGCGTCATAAACGACTACGCTGACCGCAACTTCGACGGCGCCGTGGCGCGTACGCAGGGAAGGCCGCTGGTCGTCGGTTCCGTCACCGAGAAGGAAGCGCTGACCTTTTTCGTGGTGCTGATGCTGGCCGCCTTTGCGCTGGTGCTGATGACGAACCCGTTGACCATCAGCCTTTCGATCGGAGCCGTGGCGCTCGCATCCACTTACCCGTTCATGAAGCGCTACACGCACCTGCCCCAGGTAGTGCTGGGCGCCGCGTTTTCCTGGGGCATTCCCATGGCGTTCGCCGCGCAGTCAGGCGCGCTGCCGCCGGCGCTGTGGCTGCTGTATCTCGCCAACCTCCTCTGGACGGTCGCCTACGACACGCAGTATGCGATGGTCGACCGCGAAGATGACCTGAAAGTCGGCATCAAGTCCACGGCGATCCTGTTCGGGCAGCACGACCGCCTGGTGATCGGCCTGCTGCAACTGGCCGTATTGGCTTGTCTATACGGGGTCGGCGAGGCCTTTGCCCTTGGCGCGCCCTACTGGCTGTCACTCATGGGAGTTGCCGCGTTGTTTGTCTATCACCAGTACCTGATCAAGGATCGCGTGCCTGAGCGCTGCTTCAAGGCGTTCCTGCACAACAACTGGGTCGGCGCAGTGTTGTTCATCGGTACCGCCGTGTCGGTCCTGGCTGGCGGGACCCCTGGTGGCTGAGACAACTTCACCTGAAACATTGAGTGCGGAGTTCATCACCAGTCTCGGTGATATCTCTGCCGAAGCATGGAACGCGGTTGCCCAGACCGACTACCCCTTCCTGCGTCACGATTTTCTCTACGGCCTTGAGAAGACCAACTGCACCACGCCGGAGACCGGCTGGCAGCCCTGCCACCTGCTGCTGCGTAGCGGCGACAAACTGGTCGCGGTCATGCCGCAGTACCTGAAGGGGCACTCCTACGGCGAGTACGTGTTCGACTGGTCCTGGGCCGACGCCTGGCGCCGTTCGGGGCTTGAGTACTACCCGAAGCTGGTGAGCGCAATCCCGTTTACCCCGGCAACCGGGCCGCGGCTGTGCTTCACGCCAGCCCTGAGCGAGGCGGACGCGTGGCGTTTCGCGACCAACGCGGTGCAGCAGTTTGCGACCGAAAGGAAGCTCTCCTCCTGGCACGTGCTGTTTCCACACGAGCACGTGAGTGAGTTACTCGTGGCCGATGGCCTGCCGCAGCGGGCGGCGACCCAGTTCCACTGGTACAACGAGGGCTATGCATCGTTTGATGATTTCCTCTCGACCTTCACAAGCCGCAAGCGCAAAAGCCTGAAGCGCGAGCGGCGTCGCGTGCTGGAGCAGGGTGTAACACTCACCACGCGCACGGGCGACGAGATCACTGCAGCGCACTGGGAAACCTTCCACCAGTTTTACCAGCTCACCTACGCCAAGCGCTCCGGCCATGGCGGCTACTTAAGCCGCGAGTTTTTCCTGGAAACCGCGGCGGGGCTCGGCGACCAGGTCGTGATGGTGCTGGCAGAGCAGGAGGGCAGGCCTGTGGCGGGTGCCCTGTACTTCCGCTCCAGCGACACGCTGTTTGGCCGCTACTGGGGCTGCGTGCGCGAACTCGACTGCCTGCATTTCGAAGCGTGTTACTACCAGGGCATCGACTACTGTATTGAGCACGGCATCAAGCGCTTCGACCCCGGCGCGCAGGGTGAACACAAGATCCAGCGCGGCTTTACCCCGACCGTCACCTGGTCCAACCACTGGATTGCCGACCCCGCTCTCGCGGCTGCGGTGGAGGACTTTACGCGGCGCGAGGCCGAGAACAACGAACACTACCGGGCAGCAACCGCAGAGTACCTGCCCTTCAAAGCCAAGGAGACACCATGAGCGATTCAGCTGCTCTATTGCTCGAGCGCGACGGCCCCGTGGCCATCATCACGAACAATGACGCGCCGCGAAACCGCATGACGCTCGAGTTTATCGACGCGCTCGAAGAGACCATCGCCGAACTTGCGGACGACACCAGCGTGCGCGCGATCATCATTCGCGGCGCGGGGGAAGAGCACTTCTCGGTTGGCATGAACCTGAAGCAGCTCGGCGAGGGCATCGAGAAGAAGGGCAGCATGGACGCGGTGCTGGACCAACGACTGCGCGTCATCGCAATGATCGAGAACCTGGGCAAGCCCGTGATCGCAGTGCTCTGCGGTTACTGCCTCGGCGGCGGGCTGGAGATCCCACTCGGTTGTCACTTTCGCCTAGCCGCTGAAGAGGGCACACAGATGGGCTTACCCGAGCTCGACATCGGCACCGTACCCGCCTGGGGCGGCACCGCGCGACTCACCCGTTGCGTAGGCCGCGCCCACGCGCTCGACATGATCCTGCGTGCCAAGAAGATCAGCGGGCCGCGCGCGCTGGAGATCGGCCTCGTTCACGAGGTGTGGCCAAACGACGTGCTGCAGCAGAAAGCGCTGGAACTCGCGCATGAACTGTCAACGATGCCGCCGTGGTCTGTCGAGGGCTGTCTCAAGGCAGTGGTCGGTGCACAAGACGCGAGTCTCGACGAGGCGATTGCGCTTGAGCGCACTGCGGTGCACAAGGTTTCAACGGGTAAGCATCAGCTGGAAGGCATGATGGCGTTTCTTGAGAAGCGCGACCCGGACTTTACGACTGACCCGGAGTAACGGGTAACGACAGCGCTACGCGCCCACCCTCTCTCCCTCCTTGTGGGGTCGAATTCATTCGACCTGATGGTAGGTCCAACACCAAAACTCTGGCTAAAAGGCCGCAAAAGAAGGTCGAATGAATTCGACCCCACAGGGGAGAGGCGGGCTACGTCTACAAGAGGCGGGCGGACTTAATCCACCGATGTCCGCTGCCACACCAGTAAACGGTTATTCGCCGGCATGGCGTTGTCAGCCCGCAGAGTAAACCCCGCCGCTTTGGCAAGCTCATCGACTGACTCAAAGTGGCGAATTGCGCTCTCAGGGTGCTGGTGCGCGAGCCACTGGTCAAACTGGGCGTTGCTATCGCTCGTGTAACAGCCGTTGTAGTTGAACGGGCCGTAGACCGCTAGCACGGTTCCCTCCGGCGCGCTGCGCCCAAGCATCGCAAAGAGTCTTTGCACCGCGCCGAAGGGCATGATGTGCAGTGAGTTCGCGGTGAACACCGCATCAGGTACTGCAACCGGCCAGGGATCCTCGCAGACATCGAGCGCCACAGGCGGCAGCAAGTTGTCCCCAGCGTATTCCGCACAGCGTGGATTCAGTATCAACAGATTCTGCGCGACATCGGTGGGCTGCCACGTCAACCACGGCATGCGTTCGGCAAGAAAGGTGGCGTGCTGCCCCGTGCCAGCGCCTATCTCGAGGACCGCGAGGCGGTCGGCGAACGCATCACGCAGCACCTCGAGAATATACGACTTGTTGTTTTCGCAGGCCTGGGAGAAGGGCAGCGCAGACATGGCGTCAGGCAGAGGGCGGCTTGTCGCGCGTAAACACCAGCTCGCGTGCGGTGGACTCGCCCTTGTTGAAGCGATAGCCATCGACGCGGAATTTCTTCAGGCCATCCGGCTCGTTCAACGCATTGTCGATAATGTATCGCGCCATCTGGCCGCGGGCCTTCTTGGCGAAGAAGCTGATCACGCGGTACTTGCCGTTCTTCTTGTCCTTGAAGACAGGCGTGACGATATCGGCTTCTAAGCCCTTTGCCCGAACCGACTTGAAGTACTCATTAGACGCGAGGTTAACGAGCACATCACTGCCGGACTTCTTGAGCAGGCCTGCAACGGCGTCATTGATGGAATCGCCCCAGAACTCGTAGAGGTTCTTGCCGCCGGAGTTGGCGAACTTCAGGCCCATCTCGAGGCGGTAGGGCTGCATAAGGTCGAGCGGACGCAACACCCCGTAAAGCCCGGACAGGATGGCGAGGTGTTTCTGTGCGAACGCGAGCTCCTTGGCGCTGAGCGTCTCGGCTTCCAAACCCGTGTAGACGTCGCCCTTGAATGCGAGGATCGATTGCTTGGCGTTCTTGAGCGTGAAGGGCGTGCCCCAGTTCATGAAGCGCTCGTGGTTCAGCTCGGCGATGTTCTCACTCACGCCCATAAGTTTGCGGATGTCATCCGGGCTCATGTCGCGCGCATCGTTGACCAGTGCCTCGGACTGTCCGAGAAAGAGGGGCTGGGTTGTCTTGCGCGTGTGTGGCGGTGTGTCGAAGTCCAGCGTCTTGGCCGGGGAAATCAGGGTCAGCATGTAGGTGGTTCCAGGTGTGCGGCGCTCTGCCAGCGTTTTGCCCAATGGGGGGCTATGATACTCTGCGCGGCAATAATCAAAAAGACACTGCGGGCATGGCTTTTTTCAAGCGCTGCATCACGTTTATCGACCTGTTTACCGAGGGCTGCGGCCGGTTACTGCTGTGGCTGGGCTTCGGCATGGCGGTCATCACAGCGCTCATCGTCGTACTACGTTACGGCTTCGGCATCGGTTCAATCATGCTGCAGGAGTCGGTGGTGTACATGCACGGCGGCCTGTTCCTGCTCGGCGCCGCTTTCGCACTGAAACACGGGGCTCACGTAAGGGTAGATATCTTCTACCGCGACTTCAGCGAAAGGCGCAAAGCGTGGGTCAACAGCCTGGGAGGCATCGTTTTCCTGCTACCGCTGTGCGCGTTCATCCTGTTCTCAAGCTGGGACTATGTCGGTGATTCCTGGGCCATGCGCGAGTCATCGCCAGAGCCTGGCGGCATACCGGCCGTGTTCGCACTGAAAACCCTGATTCCCGCCGCGGCTATCTGCCTCGCCCTGCAGGGCATCGCGGAGGTACTGCGCAGCGCCGTTGTACTCGTAGAAGGCGACGCGTAGTGGAATACGTTTCCATTTACCTGTTTATCGCGGTGTGCCTGCTGCTCACGCTGGGCTACCCCGTGGCCTTCACGCTGGCGGGCACCGCTCTCGCGTTCGCCGCCGGCGGGGTCCTGATGGGCGCGTTCGACGCGAACCTACTCGCGGCACTGCCCGGCCGGATCTTCGGCACCATCAACAACACCACGCTGATCGCGGTGCCGCTGTTCATACTGATGGGCACGATCCTGGAGCGCTCGAAGGTCGCGGAGGAGCTGCTCGACAGCATGGCACGGGTGTTTGGTGGCCTGCGCGGCGGCCTGGGCATCTCGGTTGTCGTTGTCGGCATGTTCCTGGCGGCCAGTACGGGCATCGTCGGCGCCACCGTGGTGACCATGGGCCTGCTCTCACTGCCCACTATGCTGCGCAACGGCTACAGCCCCTCGCTGGCTACCGGCACCATCTGTGCAACCGGCACGTTGGGCCAGATCATCCCGCCATCGATCGCGCTGGTTTTACTCGGCGATGTGCTCGCCACCGCCTACCAGTCAGCCCAGCTGAAGATGAGTGTGCTGGTGCCGAAGACAGTCTCGGTCGGAGACCTGTTTGTCGGCGCGCTGATACCGGGCTTGCTACTGGTGGGCCTCTACATTCTTTACCTGCTTGTGTATGCCCGCCTGAATCCCGACGCCGCACCGCCGGCAGATGCCGAGCCAATCTCCATTAGCGAGCTGCTGCGCGGACTCGTGCCACCGCTGGGGCTCATAGTGGTCGTACTCGGCTCTATCCTCGTAGGCGCGGCAACGCCGACCGAGGCGGCGGGCATCGGAGCAGTCGGCGCTTTCATTCTTGCCTCGGCCAAGCGGCAGATGAACCTGGAGCGACTGAAGGAGGCGCTTAAGAGCACGCTGGAAGTCACCTGCATGGTGTTCATGATTTTGATCGGCGCTGCGGTGTTCACGCTGGTATTCCGCGGCTTTGGCGGCGAGGAACTGATCCACGCGTTCTTTGACGGCATGCCCGGCGGTGTCATGGGGGCGACCCTCGTCGTGATGGTGGCGATCTTCCTGCTCGGCTTTATCCTCGATTTCATCGAGATTACCTACGTGGTGGTGCCCATCGTCGGCCCCATACTGCTCGCGATGGGGCTCGACCCGATCTGGCTCGGGATCATGATCGCGCTCAACCTGCAGACCTCGTTCCTGACACCGCCGTTCGGGTTTGCGCTGTTTTACCTGCGCGGCGTCGCGCCAAGCAGCGTTGCCACCGGTGCTATTTATCGCGGCGTGGTTCCCTTTATAATTTTGCAGCTGCTGTTGATGGCAGTGTTGTGGTTCTGGCCTGGCCTCGCGACCTGGTTACCGGCCACGCTTAACTGAACGCGCACCTAAGCGCTACTCTCGGAAAACTGACATGAGCGATATCGACGACGTTCCGGCACCTCGCGGCGTACTGGCCCTGCAAACCATGGCCATGCCCAAAGACACCAACGCCACGGGCGACATTTTCGGTGGCTGGCTGCTGTCGCAGATGGACATCGCGTGCCTCATCACGGCCAGTGACGTGGCGAAGGGGCGCACCGCGACCGTGGCCATCGACGGCATGGCGTTCTTGACGCCGGTTCACGTTGGGGCGGTGGTGTCGTGTTACTGCGATGTGCTGGAGATAGGGCGCAGCTCAGTTCGCATTCTGTGCGAGGTGTGGATCGACTCGCCGGTGGATGGGGAGCCGTTGAAGGTGACCGAGGGTGAGTTTGTGTTTGTGGCGATTGATGAGAGTGGGCGGACTCGGTCTATACCTCGGTAGGGAGCTTGCGTACCGCCTTATCGTCATTCCCGCGTAGGCGGGAATCCAGTGTCCGTCCAAACAAAACAAACAATGAGAAGTGCTTAAACATCTCTGGATTCCCGCCTGCGCGGGAATGACGATAGTTGGGTAAATGCCCGGGGCCTAGTACCAACGCCTACTCAAGACTCCTAGTACTCTTCGTCTCCGAAGACTTCATCCCGAACATTGATGTAAGCCTGCTCCGAAATATGGTGGTAACTCCGCGCCCCCTTGTAGAACTCACGGTAAGACGCGTACACCTTCGCCGCCATTTCATCCTCGGCGATTAACTGCTGCATCGCCTGCTTCGTGCCTTCCCAAAGCGCTTTCAGTACATCATCAGGCAAACGCCGCAACTGTACACCGTGGTCGTCGATGAGGCTGCGCAGTGACGCGTTGTTGCGCGCCGTGTATTCGTCGAGCATGTCCTGGTTCATCGCGCGGGACGCCCACTTGACGATGGCCTGCAGGTCAGCCGGTAGCCTGTTGTAGGAATCGCCATTGACGATGAACTCCAACATCGCGCCGGGTTCATGCCAGCCAGGGTAATAGTAGTAGCCCGCCACTTCCTGGAAGCCAAACGCGAGGTCGTTATAGGGTCCAACCCACTCCAGCGCGTCGATGACGCCGGTCTGCATCGAGGTGTACAGTTCACCCCCGGCGATGCGCACCGCCGTGCCACCCGCGTAGGTGAACACCTCGCCCGCGAGGCCGGGGATGCGCATCTTGAGGCCCTTCAGGTCCTCAACCGAGTTAATTTCCTTGTTGTACCAGCCCGCCATCTGCACGCCGGTACTGCCGCCGGTGAAGGGGATGAGATTGAACGGCGCATAGGCTTCGCGCCATAACTCCAGACCGCCGCCATAGTGCAGCCAGCCATTCATCTCCTGCGCATTCATGCCAAAGGGTACGGAGGTGAAGAACACCGAAGAGGGCACCTTGCCCTTCCAGTAGTACGCCGCGCCGTGGCCGGCGTCGACAACGCCCTGTGAAACGGCGTCAAACACCTCGAGCGCGGGCACAATTTCACCCGCGCCATAAACCTTGATCGTCAGGCGGCCGTTGCTCATTTCTTCGACCGCGGTGGCCAGGTTCTCCGCCGCGAGACCGAGGCCGGGGAAGTTTTTCGGCCAGGTCGTAATCATCTTCCACTCGATGACATCGCCCGTGGCCTGTGTAGCAGCCACACCGCCACCGCTCGAACCGCCACCGGCACGGTCGCGTGCCCAGAAACCGATGGTGGTTACCAGCGCTGCGACCAGGGCGAGGATGATCAGTGGGGTGAAGCGACTAGACGGTGCCGACTCGGCCATGGTGTTGTCTCGTTGTTATGTTTATCGCGCGGGCTTTAGCTACATCAGCTGCAGGTTGGCGTACTGCAGCACCAGCCATTTGCCGCCCTCGGTGTCGAAGTTCACTTCCACACGAGCGCTCGCGCCACGGCCTTCGAAGTTTAGCACGACCCCTTCACCGAACACCTGGTGATAGACGCGCTGCCCGAGGGACAGCTCGGTTTCAGGCACCTGTGCCTGGGTGATGCTGCTCACCGGTTGCGACACGGTGCCGTGCAGGCGCACTTCCTGCACAAGGTCCGCGGGAATCTCGCGCACGAAGCGCGAGGGCGCGTTGTAGGTTTCAGAGCCGTGCAGTCGGCGGCACTCCGCGTAGGTAAGCACCAGTTTTTCCATCGCGCGCGTGATACCGACGTAACAGAGTCGGCGCTCCTCCTCGAGGCGGCCGGGCTCCTCGATCGACATGCGGTGCGGAAAGAGGTTCTCTTCCATGCCCGCGAGAAATACCAAGGGGAACTCGAGACCCTTGGCCGAGTGCAGGGTCATTAGCTGCACACTGTCCTCGTGCTCTTCTGCCTGTGCATCGCCCGCGTCAAGCGCGGCCTGATCGAGAAACTGTTGCAGCGGCGAAAGGTCTTCATCTTCAGGGGAAAACTGCTTCGCTGCGCTGACGAGTTCCTCCAGGTTCTCAACACGCGCCTGGCCTTTCTCGCCTTTCTCTTTCTTGTGGTAATCGACAAGCCCCGAGCCCTGGATAACGTGCTCGGTGAGCTCGTCCAGCGTAATTTCATCCGTGCCTGAGTCGAGCTCATTGATCAGTACCTGGAAACCTTCCAATGCGGTGAGCGCACGGGACGGCAACAGTTTCTCATCTAGCACCGCGCCGATAGACGCCCACAGCGAGAAGTCGCGCTTGCGCGCACATTCGCGCACGGTATCCAGCGTTTTTGCGCCAATGCCGCGCGGCGGCGTGTTGATCACTCGCTCCACGGCGGCGTCATCGCCGCGGTTTACCAGTAGTCGCATGTAGGCGAGAGCGTTGCGAATTTCCATGCGTTCGTAAAACCGCTGGCCGCCGTAGATACGGTAGGGCAGGCCTGTACGAATGAGCGACTCTTCCAACACGCGCGACTGCGCGTTGGAGCGGTAGAGAATCGCCGTCGAACGGCGCAGGTTGCCCTCGTCGAGCCACTGCTGGATCTGCTCCACGATATAGCGCGCTTCGTCCTGCTCGTTGAAGCCTGCATACAGGCTGATCGGTTCGCCGCTTTCGCCCGCCGTCCACAGTTCTTTGCCCAGACGCCCGAAGTTATTGGCGATCACGCCATTCGCGGCGGTCAGGATCGTCTGGGTTGAACGATAGTTTTGCTCGAGGCGCACGGTGCGCGTGCCCTCAAAGTCTTCCGTGAAACGCTGAATGTTCTCGATCTTGGCGCCGCGCCATCCGTAGATCGACTGGTCGTCATCGCCTACCGCCATAACCGGGATGCGGCCCCCGGCGAGCACGCGCAGCCAGGCGTATTGGATCGTGTTGGTGTCCTGAAACTCGTCGACGAGTATCTGGCGGAAGCGACCCTGGTAGTGCTGAAGCACCTCCGGGCTTTTCAGCCACAGTTCGTGTGCACGCAGCAGCAGTTCCGCAAAGTCCACCATACCGCTGCGCTCACAGGCTTCCTCGTAAGCCTCGTAGACCTTGAGCATGGTCTGCGCAAAGAGGTCGCCCGGCGCCACATCAACGTGCGCGGCGCGCAAGCCCTCGTCTTTCTGGCCGTTGATAAACCACATGGCCTGCTTTGGCGGCCAGCGGGACTCGTCGAGGCCAAGGTCGCGGCAGACGCGCTTTACGAGCCGCAACTGGTCGTCGGCGTCTAGTATCTGGAAGTTCTGCGGCAGGCCTGCCTCCTGCCAGTGGGCCTTGAGCAGCCGGTGTGCGAGCCCGTGAAAGGTTCCGACCCACATGCCCCGGGTCGGCAGGTGCAGCATTTCTTCGATGCGACCACGCATCTCCCGCGCGGCCTTGTTGGTAAAGGTCACTGCGAGAATCGACCAGGGCGAGAAGTCCTCGGCGCGAATCAGCCAGGCAATACGGTGCACCAGGACGCGCGTCTTGCCACTGCCTGCCCCCGCGAGCACCAGCATGTTCTGGCTCTCGGCGGCGACGGCATCGCGTTGTGCATCGTTGAGGGGGGAGAGAATATCCGATACATCCATCGGCGCATTTTAGCGACAGCGCCGCCCATTATCACCCGCGCCGGAGCCCTGTTGTATTGTGCGAAACTTAGGCGGAGAATGACTTATCTCGACGCCGAAGGGGACGGCCCGATGAATCACGACTACGACGAAGATCGCGATCTCGCCGAGGGCGCGACAGGCCTTGGCACCAATCCATTCGATCGCGCACGCCAGCAGGTCGTCCCGCCGGGTGTCCAGGACGACCCCCATGATGATGGCCTCGACCACTCTTTCAGCACCGGGGCATCGCTCCAGGCCGAAAGCCCATTGCAGGCTGAACGCTCTTTCAACACCGGGCGCTCCTTCGAAGCAGACGACAGCTTCCTCGACGACAGCTACGACGACTACGACGAGCCCGAGCGGGACACCGTGCAGTCTGGGGGCTCTACAGAGATGTACTACGAGGAAGAGGAGGGTATCGACGACCTGTTCGGCGATGACCCGGCTTTGGACGCGACGAAGGAAGACGAGGGCCCCGCACTCACGCTGGTTGAGGGCGAAACAAAGGATACCTCTATCGCCGGCGTACCCGCACTGGAGGAAGAGCCCATAGACCCTGAAACGCCCGACGTTGGCACTGACGAATGGCCCACAACCGGCGCTGCTGCAAGCCTCGCTGCCACGAGCTGGCAGGATGAGCCTGATGACACCAGTGACGACGACTGGCTGGACGACGATGAACTGCTGGAAGACGAAGGCGGCGATGGACCGAACTGGCCCCTGGGCCTGATTGCCGTCGCCGTGGTAGCCCTGGTACTCCTGGTGGCGGGCGGTTACGGCGTCATTCAGCAGCGCCAGGCGACAGCCGAGGAGATCCGCCAACTGCGGGCAGAACTCGCCACCGCAGCGAACCCCACTGATGTCAGCGCCAGCCGCCAGGCCCTTCAGGAGATGAAAGCTGAAAACGATGCGTTGGCCCGGCAGGTTGAAACCCTCACACGCGACAACAGGCGCCTGGCAGACACAGTCGCGGGGCTCGAAGCACAGCTGGACGCCCAGCAAGCCGCACTGGCCAAGGCCGCACCGGAACCACCTGCACCGAAAGCCGCAACGCAAGCCGCCAAACCCACCAGCTCTGCGCCCAAGCCCGCAGCACCTGCAGCCTCTGGGGCGGCACCCACGGGGGCCTGGTTCGTCAACTTCGGATCTTACGGCCGTGAGGCCATCGCCCGAGACTGGGCGGGCAAGCTGAACCCGGGCAGCGGCGAGGCCGTGCTGGTCCCCGCCGAGGTCAACGGCAGGGCAATTTACAGGGTGCGCGTGGTGGGCCTCAACGACCGCGATAGTGCAGAGCGTGTGGCCCGAGAACTGGAAGCCGAGTACAGCCTGCCCAAACTCTGGGTGGGCAAGCAGTAGGCGCTTGGCAGCCCGGGAATGGCCTGTTAAGGTCTTTTCCCCGTTGGAGGATAACGATATGAAATCACTTTCCCTGGCCCTTGCGGGCCTCGCGCTTGTCAGCGCGTCTGCACTGGCCGAAGACTGCACCGCACCTGAAGTACCATCGATCCCGGACGGCGGCGCATCTACCTATGACCAGATGGTTGAAGGCATGGGCGCTGTAAAAGCGTTCCAAGAGGCCAACTCCGCCTACATGAGCTGCATTGAGCCCAAGCTGGCCGCTGCAACTGAGGCCGCGAAGGCGGATGACGCTTCCGACATCGAAAAAGCGGCTGCCCAGGCGCTGAACGAGGTCTACAACGCGGCCGTTACGGCGGAAGAAGAGCTGGCGGGCGCATTCAACACCGAGATTCGCGAGTTCAAGGCCGCCAACCCCGGCTCCTGACCCCCCCTTTTTTCGAACGTCTTCGTCAAGTACCAAACCGGGAATCTGTGAGGTTCCCGGCATTTCCCGCTGATCTGCCCCTGACAGCCCGCAAGGGGCTGCTATCCTTGTAAGCACTGAACATAAAATAGTCATCTATCGGTGGTACTTCTCTGACGCTGAACACACCGCTACCGGTGACTGCCTGAGAGGTCCATCATGAAACACCCGCTAGCCGCGCTATTGGCGCTACTGTTGGCACTACCTGCAAGCGCCGCCAACGCAGAGCCCTTCGTTTTCATCTCACTGCCTGACACCCAGGTGTACGCCGAGAACCGTACACCCGATGGGCGCTCACCCGCCGTCACCGATACACGCGGCACCGGCGCGATCTTCTTCGACCAGACGCGCTGGATCGTGCAGAACCAGGACGACATCGACTACGTCGGCCACCTCGGCGACATCGTGCAACGTGGCGAGAACCTCACCCAGTGGGACCTCGCCAAGCAGGCGATGGACGTGCTGCTGAAAATTGATATGCCCCACGGGACGGTCATGGGCAACCATGACGACATTCCACCCTCTCTCGCTCACGGGCAGGACTACCGGCAAAACTATCTCGATAACTTCGGTCCGCAGGTGTTTGAGGGTCGTTCGTGGTACATGG
Source organism: Halioglobus sp. (assembly GCA_965227435.1). Classification (GTDB taxonomy): domain Bacteria; phylum Pseudomonadota; class Gammaproteobacteria; order Pseudomonadales; family Halieaceae; genus Marimicrobium. The sequence goes on from CBDDGB010000001.1 coordinate 532,877, forward strand.
GCTCTTCGCCGGAGGGCGGAGCGAACTGGCAGCTGCTCGTGCACGAGGGTGTCAGGCTGGGGTTCCTGAACTTCAGCATCGACCACCCACAGGAAGAGCTGGACTGGGCGGAAACGGTACTTGAGAGCAACCCCCACACGATTTTCATCGTGGGTACACACCGCTACCTGTATGACTTCAAACTCTTCGGTGGCCGCTATGGGGAAGAGGTGGACTCACCCCTCGGCGCCATCACTTACGACACGGGCCCCGTACCGGGCGCACACGAGCCGCACACCGGCGAGGAGTTTTTCCACGAACTGCTCACCCAGTACCCCAATATCCTGATGGTGCACGCCGGCCACTTTCATGCGGAGTGGCTGCGCCTCGACGGCCAGAACTCGGCCGGCAACACCCTGATCCAGATTCTTACCGATTACCAGAGTACGCGGAATGGCGGCGATGGTTACCTGCGCAAGTACTCACTCGACCTTGACGCGGGCACTTTCAGCTTTGACACCTATTCACCGACCCTGGACAGGCAGCGCACAACCATCGATCACTTTGTAGAAACGATCTACCTGGTGTGGGATCAGCGCGGCCAGATCAAAGACATACTCGGCGTGAACTCTGACGCGGTTTACCTGGCCGCGATCAGCGCTCTGCTGAAGGATTCGCCAGCACCTGACGGCTTCCTGCTGGATCACCCCGACTTTGACGAACCCGAAGAGCAGGCCTACTACATGCAGTATCTCGACGACCTGTTCCTCGGCGATATTCCCCCGGGGTTCGAGAATATACTGGAATGGGAGCTGCTTTGGTTGCAGGGCTTCGCGGTAGATGCCGATGACCCCTACAATTTTGCAGATAGCTTCCGCTCACCCAGTTACACGCTCGAAGTCGACTACTCGCAATATTACGAGCCTGTTCCGGGCTGCTGACCCTACGCCACCGCCTTTATGCCAGGAAAGGCGCAAAGAAACCCATAGGGTTCTTGGTAAGGGCGACCGTGACGATGTAACACGCGCTCGTCAACGCCAATGCTCCGGCTATTGTGCGTTGCCTGCGGGTGCGTCCGAAGCGCAGCGCAATCATTCCCAGGACAATATAGAGAATGAGTGCGGTAATTTTCGCCGTGATCCAACCCATCTGCCATGGCCAGATCTGCCACTCCATCAACATGCCAATCGCGGAGCCAAGCAGCACCGTATCGACCACATGCGGCAGCCGCTTTGCAGCGGGCATTTGAAGGCGTGGGTTTTCGGTCAGCATCCACCACCAGCGCAGCGCAAAGCCCGCTAGCGACAGAAAAGCGCAACTGAAGTGAACCGCGTAGAGCGAGGACAAGCCTCAAGCCATCAGCGTTAGCGCAAACCAGGGCACAAGGTTGAACACAAAGATCAACAGTTTGTAGTTGGCCATGTAATTGAAATAGATTGCATCGAGCTGGTCCTCAGGCACACCGTACATCGAACCGTGAATGCCCTTGACCCATCCACGCATAACCATGAGACATGCCGCGATAATCGCCAGCAATGCGAAGTTAACAACGGTGCACCATCCCAGGAAAGTCGTCAGTTCCGCCATACTCATAGTGGCACCCTCCGCGTTATCAGTGTCGCTCAAGGATAACGCCAATGCGCCCCTTGTCGCGACCGCCATCAGGCAGGTTTACCCTCTCATAGTGCACCACTACAAATCCCACGTGCTGACATAACTCAAGAAACGCGTTTATCGGGTAGGCGTCGTAGAAAAACTCCACCCCGAACATCGTGTCAGTGAAGGGCTCCAGGTCATCCTCACTGCCACCGCTACTCAGGATCACGAGGCCACCGGGTTCAAGGCCACCGTATATGCCCTCGAGGATTCGCCGGTGGGACTCACGCGGAAAATGGAAAAGCACGTCCCAAAACACAATCCCGTGAAAGCGGCGCACTGGGCGGTACTGCAGGAGATCCGCCTCATAAAGCTCGGCTTCCGGCACGTTCTGTCTTGCAGCGTCGAGCAGCTTGGCCGAACGGTCTACCCCGGTTACGCGCAGGCCCCGATCACAGAGCAACCGGGCCACGGGCAGGCCAGAGCCACAGCCAAGGTCAAGCACATCACCCTTTGGCGGAAGTGCCGCGAAAAACCGCTCAAACAGGGCGGCGTCCTTTCGGGGGAGCCGGGTCCTGACGGCACACCACTCCGCGGCGATGGCGTCATACGGGGCTCGCGGCACGGGCGGCCTACTTCAGTACCAACCAGAGCGCATGCAGGATGCCCGGCACGTAAAAGACCAGGCAGAGAAGGATATTAATCAGCAGGTCCTTACCGGCACCGTTGTTGAGAAACACTGCGAGTGGCGGCAGGAATACAGCAATGATGATCAGCAGAATCTTGTTCACGACGATGCTCCCGTGCTTTGTTGCCTACTGTTATGTTAGGAACAGTGACAGGCGCAAGACAGGTGTAATCGTAAAAGAAGTGTTAACGATGGGGCGTGCCGGATTGGTTTTCGCGTTTCAGCTCTTCGCGTTCCCTTGCGTATTCCTCGTAACTGCCCTCTACCTCGCGCATACACTCTTCATACTGCACTTGGGGTAACTTGGCACATTCCTGGCGCTCGTGCTCTTGCACAGCAGTGTACAGCTGCTGGTTTGTACAACCGGTTAGCACAAGAAAAAGCGTCGCGATTATCGTGGTCTGGTATGTCATTAATCAGGCCCTCTGCACAGCGCCGCAGCTACAATGGCTGCGCGGTCTCAAGTATCGCGTTCATTCTCGCCTCTACCGCCTTGTAGTTGGCGCCACTCAAAATCATACACATCACGACCTGAAATCCATCGCCAGAGGGATACAGGTACAAGAGGGACTCAATCTCCTGGCCATCTTCCCTGTAGAAGCCGTGATAAGTGCTTATTTCAAAGCCCCGAGCCGCCTCAAAAGCGCGCAGCTCCCTGAAGCGCACATCGGTGGCACCCTCTCCAAGCTCCGCAATAAACTGTTCGTAATAGTCCGGCAATGACTTCGATGACTTGTAGTGGCCGACAAAACTTACAAGCCCGACGAGCTGTTCACCATTCCATAACGCAAGCTTTTGTTCTTCTATACCGAAGGTCGGGAAGCTCTGGACTGTGAAGTCAGGGTCCCCGAGTTCAACCATGATATGTTCGCCCAGATATACTTCTGCCGCGACGGCGCTGCCGCCCGCGCTAAACACCGCCAGAAACAGCAGTACAATAAACGTTTTTCGCATCAGTTCGCCCCGAGACAATCGCCCCAATTCTCTGGTTTCGCTAATCATAGGAGATTGTGCGGGCGTTGTATCCCGACACGTACACCATCAGGCAAATCGCTCCCAGGCGCCATACCGAGATGCTCTTCCCCGATCATCGACTAACACCCAGGCAAGCCGCCGGAAATGTCCTGGGGTTGCTCCTCCTGGAGAGTACTTCTGCAATGGTTGATCCAGGCATCCCGGAAGAAAAGGCTAGTCGTATTTGTTCCAGTCAGAGTGCTTCTGGTAGGCAGGTATCATTTCCGGCTCTAGCTCGCTCAGGCGCTCGGCCAGCCACTGCGCCCATTCACCGAAACGCGGGTTGTTCTCGACGTCGCGGACCTCCTTGACCCAGTCGCCACTCTTGCGCCACGTCATCAACAAGAGGCCGCCGGCCAGTTCCTGTACGGTCCTGAAGGACGCCATATCCTTGTAGACCAGCAATCCCATCGTCTCGAAGGTCATACCCACGACCTGCGCGGCCTCCTCATACTCGGGGCCACGCTTCCTGTACTCCTCAATACCGAGCCCATCGGGCAACGTGTTGAGCAATATGAACGCCTTGGCAAGCTCCGGCTGTGTGAACTGGCGACACAACTCCGCTGCAGCCTCGTTGCGCCTGCGTCTCTTGTATTCGTTGAGCTGTACGATGGCAAAGAGTGCGCCGCCAACGATAGCCGTGGCGCTGAAGATTTCCGCGATTGATGCGTAAAGTGAGAGATCGGCCATGGTTGCGTTCCGGTTCCGTAGAGTCAGGGCTAACTGGATTCTAGCCTCGCGGACCCTTTGGCACCACGTAATGCAGTAGGCCTATATCCAGGCCCTGGGGTTGTTGCACTTCGGGGAATCAATACGGTCGCTCTTCCGCGCGACATCGTACTGGCCGCCAGCGCAGCTGCCGAGCACCTGACCCCACCTTCTCCCGTCGTCGGGCATCTTTATGGTTTCGGGGATCTGGTCCTTGTACTGCTCGACACACGCGTCGACCAGGCTGGACATCGTCTCGTTGCACTGCTGGGCCGTGCCGCTGAAGCACTCGCGGAAGTACTGGCCCTCCTGGCACGTATGGGCTGGCAGTATGGACCTCATCTGGGTGATCCAGGCGTCGGTGGGCACCTCCTGGGCGGTGGACGACGTAGCCCATAGAAGCGCTACTACAAAAAGTGCTGATCTAGTCACGGTGTACTCCTGCAAAGGGCGGGTGATGCGCAACATTACTACACGGTCGTTGAGCGCCGTGCCGGGTCAACGTGACACCAGCACGGTAGCTACTAACAACCTAGATACTAGACGCCGATATTACAAGACAAACCGTGTGCCACGGGCCGCGCTGTCTATCCAAAGGGATTGTTCAATTCGAGGCTGCTGATGTTGCCCGTTCTCGCGTCAGAACAGCTTTCGGTCAGCGGCGCTATAGCCTGGCAGGGGCCTCTACTCTGACGATGCCTACTCCACAGTTACCGACTTCGCGAGATTACGCGGCTTGTCCACATCCGTGCCTTTCTGGACAGCAACGTGGTAGGACAACAGCTGCAACGCAACGCTGTAGACGATCGGTGAGATGACTTCCGGGCAGTGCGGCATTTGTAGTACCTGCACCCGCTGCTCGTTCGCAAAGCCCGACTCTCGGTCGGCAAAGACAAACAGCTCGCCGCCGCGGGAACGCACTTCTTCCAGGTTGGACTTGAGCTTTTCGAGCAGCTCATCGTTCGGGGCAACGGCGACGACGGGCATGTTGTCGTCCACCAGTGCCAGTGGGCCATGCTTTAGCTCGCCCGCAGGGTAGGCCTCGGCGTGGATGTAGGAGATTTCCTTAAGCTTCAGTGCGCCTTCCATTGCGATGGGATACTGAATGCCGCGACCGAGAAAAAGCGCATGATGCTTGGGAATAAAGTTTTCCGAGAGCTTCTCGATCGCATCGTTCATCTCAAGTGTCTGGGAGATGTAACTGGGTAGCGAACGTAACGCGTTCATGATTTCCCGCTGGCGGCTTTCGTCCATGCCGCGGCGGCGCCCGAGCGCCAGCGTGAGCATCAGCAGTCCGACCAGCTGTGTGGTGAACGCCTTGGTAGAGGCCACGCCGATCTCGGCGCCCGCCTTCGTGAGAAAAACGAGATCACACTCGCGCACTAAGGAACTGTTGTCGACATTGGCGACGACAAGACTGCCAATAAACTCGCCTTCTGTTGCGTTACGCAGGGCGGCGAGCGTGTCGGCCGTTTCACCCGACTGGGAGATGGTAACAAGCAGCGTACCTTCGTGCTGCACACGCTTCCGGTAGCGGAACTCCGAGGCAACCTCGACCTCGCATGCAATGCCTGCAATTTCCTCAAGCCAGTACCTCGCGACCATGCCCGCGTGGTAGCTCGTGCCGCAGGCAACGATCTGCACGTTTTTAACCCGATCAAAAATTTCACCGGCGTTTTCGCCGAAGCGCTCTTCCATCTGCGCGAAATCCGCAGCCTGCGCAAAGGTCGCTTCGAGCGCTCGCGGCTGCTCGAAAATCTCCTTGATCATGTAATGGTCGAAGTCGCCCATATCGGCGGCTTCGACCGCCTCTGAAATACGCGTGCGCGGACGTGTAATTGGCTCGCCATCAGACGTATAGACCTGCAGCGTGGCCGGGGTGATCTGAACGAGGTCACCCTCTTCCAGGTAGATGAAGCGGTCGGTGACCTGACGCAGGGCCATCTGGTCGGACGCCAGGAAGTTTTCGCCGATACCGATGCCGACGACCAGTGGGCTACCCTCGCGGGCGCCCACGACTTCGTACGGGTTCGATGTGTCGATGGCGGCTATCGCGTAGGCGCCTTCAAGCCGTGCGACGGTGTGTCTGAGTGCATCCAGTAGAGTCGCACCGCCTTCAAGTTCACGGTGCATAAGATGCACGATGACTTCGGAGTCTGTTGCCGAGGCTATCTCGTAACCCGCGGCGACCAGCTCGTCGCGCAGTGCCTGGTGATTCTCGATGATGCCGTTATGTACCAGCGCAACGCGACTACCGGAAGCGTGCGGGTGTGCATTCACCTGGCTCGGCTCGCCGTGGGTTGCCCAGCGTGTATGGGCGATGCCTGTTGTGCCGGTATGGGGTTTGGCAGCTTGTGCAGACTCGAGCTCGCTCACCTTGCCCTGCCGCTTGTGCAGCTTGAGCTCGCGGTCAGCGTTAATCATTGCAAGGCCCGCAGAGTCGTACCCGCGATACTCGAGACGGCGCAGGCCCTCGAGCAAGATCTCTGAAACTTCACGCCGGGCGGCTGCGCCCACAATGCCACACATACTGCTTACCTAGTCCTTGTCTTGCTGCTTACCCGGCCTCTGCCAGCCGGCGATGTTGCGCTGCTTGCCCCGGGCGACCGCGAGCTCATCGGCGCTCACTTGTTTGGTGACCGTTGAGCCGGCGGCTACAAAACCGCCCTGCTCGATAGTCAGCGGGGCTACCAGGGTGCTATTGGAGCCGACAAAGACGCCGTCGCCAATCTGTGTCTTGTGCTTATTTACCCCGTCGTAGTTGCAGGTGATCGTACCGGCCCCGACGTTCACATCGGCCCCCATGTCGCAATCGCCGATATACGTGAGGTGATTCACCTTGCTGCCACGCCCAATGTTGGCCTTCTTGGTTTCAACGAAGTTGCCCACACGAGCATCATCTTCGAGCACCGTGCCAGGCCGCAGCCGGGCAAAGGGGCCAACGTTGCAATTATTGCCGATGACCGCCTCCTGCACGTGGCTCATGGGGTGAATCTGTGCGCCATCCCTCACTTCCACATCACATAACACGCAATTGGCGCCGATGCTCACGTCATTGCCAAGACGCACATCGCCCTCGATCACTACGTTCACATCGATATACACATTCTGGCCACAGGTCAGGCTGCCGCGGATATCGAGCCGGCCCGCATCGGCCACGCTCACTCCCTCGCGCATGAGCGCTTCTGCCTGCCGGCGTTGATATTCGCGCTCCACAGTATTCAGCTGCACACGATCGTTAATGCCGAGGATCTCGAGTTCAGAGTAGGTCGTGCAGGTCGCCACGGTGCGCCCGTCGGCAACGGCGAGTCCAAGCACATCAGGCAGGTAGTACTCGGCCTGGTTGTTGTTGTTCTTTACCAGCGGCAGGTAATGCGCGAGGTCTTTTTGCGGCGCGGCGAGCACGCCCGTGTTCATTTCGCAGATCGCGCGCTGGCCGGAATCACAGTCCTTGTCCTCCACCACACCGACAAGCGCGCCGGTGTTGTCACGCACGATGCGGCCATAGCCTGCGGCATCGGCGAGCACTGCCGTCAAAAGCGCAGGGCCTTCGCCTGCCTCAGCGACCAGCGCCCTTAGAGTGTCAGCACTCGTGAGGGGCACATCGCCAAACAACACGAGTACGGTGGAGCCCGGTGTGGTATTCGGTATCGCCTGCATCGTGGCGTGGCCGGTGCCCAGTTGTTCTTCCTGTACGGCCCACTTGATGTCGTCGGCCGCAAGTTGTTCCTGCACCAGCTCAGCGCCGTGACCTATGACCACGTGAATGGCACTGGGCCCGAGCTCGCGCGCCGTATCGATAACATGCCCAAGCATCGGCTTACCCGCAACGGGGTGCAGCACCTTGGGTAAATCGGACTTCATGCGCGTCCCCTGGCCAGCTGCCAGGATCACTACTTCAAGCATCGTGTTGCTTCCCTCAGGGGCCTGCCTCGGAGGCAGACGTTTGGTTATTTTTGACACTTCCAGTGCTCTATGGGCATATTAATAAGGCGTTTCCGGAGCGCAACGGAGTTTGTCACAAAAAAAATGACAACGGGTAGGTTCGAATCACTGGCCCAGCTGGGCCTAAATGAGAGGCAGGTCACAGTTTACCGCGCCCTGCACAAGCTCGGCCCGGCCTCCATCCGGGATGTGGCCCTCGAGGCTGGCATCAACCGCGGCACCACCTACGAAACGCTCAAGCAGCTTGCCACCAAGGGCCTGGCGAGCTACTTCCCGAAGGGGCGGCGCCGGGTCTTCCAGGCCGAGGACCCGGAACGGCTGCTGTCGCTGGGCGAGAGCAAGCAGCAGGCGCTTACCCAGGCCATGGAGGACCTGCGCAAGGAGATCATCCCGGCCCTGAAACAGTCACGCACCGAGTTCAGCCCGGGCAATGTGCGTTTCTACGAGGGCGACGACGGGGTGGAACTGGCGCTGCGCGACATTCTCGACAGCGCGGAACGCACCGAGCACAAGAGCTACTCGGTCATTTCAACCAAGACACTGCGACAACACCTCTACCGCCCCTTCCCCAACTTCACCCGGCAGCGCGTACAGCGCGGTATAGAGGTCCGGGTAATCGCAGTCGGCGAGGGCGGTGACGACGCGGAGCTGGCGGAACGCAAATGGATGCCGGCGAGCGCTGACACAGACTCGTCGTACATCGCGATCTATCCACCGAAGGTTGCAATGATCACGCTGGTCGACAACAGCTATCCGGTAGTGGTGATCATAGACTCAGCGGCGATCGCATCTACGCAGCAGCTGATGTTCGATACGCTGTGGGGGTTTTTATAGGGCCAATGTCATCGCCCAGTCAGAATACTTTTTTGAAACGCAGCCGCTCAGAGTTCACGCAAAACCCTGAATCCAGCAATCCCATAAGCATCCTCCTGAGCGAACGCAAGGCGTTGTGATGACCGCATGCGCTCCGGGATATCAAAATAAGATCCGCCCCGTAAGACGCGCATCACACTGCCATCTTTGTCACGCTCACAGTTCTCGACCCACGCGCTACCGTCCGTTGGCGCTCCGACATACGTTCTGTGGTAGCAGTCAGCCGTCCACTCCCACACATTGCCATAAACGTCGAGCAGCCCGAAATTGTTGGCCCAGAAACTACCGCTGGGAGACGTGCCGGGAAAGTCATCGTTGCAAGCCATGCGGCTCTGTGTGCCTTCCCTGTTAGTGACGTTCGCGTAGCGACAGATCATGTCAGGGCGGTCGCCGAAGAAGTAGTGCGTGTCTGACCCCGCTCGGGTCGCAAACTCCCACTCCGATTCCGACGGCAGACGATAAGTGTGGCCCGTCTCCTCGGACAACCATCGCGTGTAGTCGTTGGCCTGCTCCCAGCTCACAAATATCACTGGTCGAGCCCCGCGGCCCCAACCGTCGTCCGAGGGCAAGCGAGCGCCAGTCGCTTTGGCGAAACGCGCAAATTCGTCGTGGGTGACCTCGTGCTTGCCCAGTGCAAACATCGATGGAATAGTCACGCGGTGCCGGGGCAGCTCATCGTCCTGGCCCTTGTTGCTGGCATTGCCCTTCTGGAAGCTACCTGCGGGCAAGACAATCATGTTGGGGCCGTCACCACCTCCGGCCAATGTGTCGCGAAACTCATCGCCGATGTTGTAGCCTGGCGCAGGCGCGACAGGCGTGGCGACTGGCGGAGCGGGCTCGGGCGCCGCGACAACATCGGGCTCATTGTCAGGTTGAGTGGGCTCAGGCACCGCCTCAGCCGCTGCAGGTTCCTCGCCAGCACTTTCTGGCAATACGACAACGGGCGGCTTCAGCGCCTGCTCACCGGGCGAATAGAGAAGGAAGCCCCCAAGCACAGCCAGAACCAGCGCGGCCGCGCCAACGCCCAGCATCATTCCCTTACTGCGTGACCCCTGCGCTGCCTCAGGCAGCGCCTGACTGACAACGGTGGCCGCCTCATCGTCGACGAGCTGCTCCGTTGGCGGGTATGTCTGCTGGGTGGGGAAGTCACCTGAGTGTACCTCGTCTCCGCCGGCAAGCGCTGCAAGCAACGTTTCTGCGTTGTCGGGTCGCGACTTTATCGATAACGCCAAGAGCTGGTCAGCCAGCGCCAGCAAGCCGGCACTGTACCTGTCCGCTCCTACGATAGATGCCGGTACCAGCGGGTCATCTTCGCCTTCCATAATCGCCGACTGCCGCGTGGGAGAGTCGACCGGGTTCTTACCGGCGACGCAGCGGTACAAGGTCGCACCCACAGAGTAGAGGTCTGTCCAGGGACCCTGTTTCTTTGAATCGGTCGCGTACTGCTCAGTCGGCGCGTACCCGGGTGTGACAAGACCGGTTACGGTGCGCGACTGTTCCCCGATCGCGAGTCGGGCCGCGCCGAAGTCGATGAGCAGTGGCGTCTGGTTCCGGTGCAGATAGATATTGCCGGGTTTTATATCGCGATGCAGGAAGCCAACTTTGTGCACTTCGATCAGCCCACTCAATATCGCGGTGAACCAGGCCTTAACCTGTTTTTCCGGCAACGTACCAGGGTGGGCGCGCAGGTACTCCGAGAGCGTCTGGCCCTCCACGTACTTCATGATCAGATAGGCGGTATTGTTCGCCTCGAGAAAACCGATAACCGGCACGATATTGGGGTGGTCGAAGCGCGCGAGGGTGCGCGCCTCTTCGAGGAATTTCTCCAGCGCGAAGCTGTAGTCAGAAGACTTGTCTGAGTGAATTTCTACCGTCGTCGTGTCAGCCGCCCGCGTGGCAAATTCGCTGGGGAAAAACTCCTTGATAGCAACCTGGCGATCAAGGCGGCGATCGTGCGCTTTGTAGGTGATGCCGAAACCGCCCTGACCGAGGACATCGCCGATCTCGAAGTCGCCAATGATCGTGCCTCGCGGCAGGTGCCGTGAGCGCTGCTCACTCATCGAGGGTTTTCCCGGTAGTTGGGCCCGGCAAGGCGTGTGTCTGCATCCGTTCTTCGCTGTGCCTGCGGTGTTTTCGGTGTTGGCTTAAGGGTAGTGCGCGGCGAGTCGCTAGCATACCCAATTACGCAGGCAAAAGCCTCTCCCGGCCAGCCTGGCAGACTGCAGCTGGTGCGAGTTGGTATACACTACAACGAACAACGTCAGCGCTCGCGCGCTGGCCCCACCACTCGATAAGGAGGTCGTGTTGTTGCAATCACGTCATCTGGCGCTTCTGGCGGTGATGCTGTACTCCACCCTTCTCTCTGTGCCCGCAAATTCCGACGAGTGCAGTTTCCTGCCGGAAGAGGCGACTCCCGACTGGGTTACGCGGCCAAATGCCGACAAGGCGTTCATGGCGGCGGTAGGGGCGGCGCGCGGTGACGGCCAGGGTAGCCAGGCGATGCTAAGGAATTCGCTGGCGGCCGCGCGTCAGGCGCTCGCTGAAACAATCGTTTCGGACGTGGCAAGCGAAACCGTGGTTGAGCTGAGCAAGGAAGAGGGCGTAAGCCGCGAGAGCTTTCGTTCCGTTGCGACCATTGAGAGCTCGGTCACCTTACGGGGAATCGAGGCAGAGGAGCGCTGGCTGAACCGCGCCGAGTGTACGCTTTATACCCTTGTGCGTATCCCGCGAGATGCTGCCGACACATTGGCGGTCGACGCGATGCTGGGGACGCTTGCCAATCGCGCTTCAGACCGAAGCATCAACTACGCCATGCGCCGCGCCGCGTTCGATAGTGCACGCGGCGCTTTGTCTCGCGTCGAAGGGTTGAATATCAGCGCGACAGATCTCACCACCGCGGCCCGTATTGAAGGTCTCGCTCCAACCTTTGAACGCGCGGAGTCAACTCGCAGACGCACCGAAGCCCAACTCACAGGTATCCGCAACGGCCTTGAGAGCTCGAGTAAAGGGGGTCAGCGAAGAAGCTACCGCGAGCTGCTCGACCTCACAGCCGCAGTGAACTTCGACAGTGAAATCGACACCGGTGCGGAGCCTGTGTTCGAACTCATGGCGAGAACCGCACAGTCCCGCGGCGAACTCTGCAACGCACAGCGCTATGCCGGCGATCTTGGCCGCTTCTCTAGCTTCAGCTATTGGCAGGCGATTTCCGAGGAGCTTCTCGAAAGCCTCGGTAGCATCAGCGAGGATTGCCCGCTCAGGCTGACAGAACTACTCGGCGGCCGAGAGGTGGATCTCTACTGTCGGTATCGCAACGGGGCTACCGTGCGCCAGTGGCCGCGCATGTGTACCGAACTCGGCGACATGCTGCGCGATGTGCGCGCACTCGCCGTTGTGAAAAACGAGGGCGACATCGACACACTGCGCGCTACCACGCAACCAAAGAACGGCGCCGCGCTGGTCGCAGTGGCAGACGGCACCATCGAACAACAACCGGGTATGGGCCCGGGGGGCGGCCCAGCCTATCGCTTCAGCGGGCAGATGGTGATACGCATCGTGGTCAATGGCGAGGCTCTCTACGACGACCAGTTCTCGGGCACCACCGGCTGGAACCCGATGTCTGGCGATATGGTCATGGACATCCTCGCAATCAACCTCGGCAAACGACTCGACAAGAAACTGGGAGACTGAACGTGCAGACAGGCGGAATACTCGGCAGCATAAAGGCGGTACTGGGTGTCACCCTGCTGGTGGCAACAGCGCACGCGAATAGCGCAGCCTCCCTGTTTGATCAGGAAAAACTGTCGGTCATCGCCATCAGCCAGAACCCCGAGTACACCCGCTACGAGAAGACCGTGCGCAGCGCCTTCGAGTCGGTACTCGAAGACAACGCTTTCATGGTGCTGGATGTCGACAAGTCAAAGGAGCTGCGCAACAACTGGGACCAGCTCTCCGACCCCTCTTCGCTGGTGACTGCTGAAGACTTCATTGAGCGGGCCGGCCAGTTTGCCATTGACGGTGTAGTAACACTGTACTTCGACGTCGAAGTCCGTGAAGTGCTCACCGGCTATTACTCCGCCACGGCAGTCGTTACCTCGCGCCTTGTTTCCGACGAGGCTGATGTCAAAGGCTCGGTGCCTAAACCTATGGGCTCCCTGGGCTACGCACCGTCAGATGGCCTGACCGCGTCAGCGGCGATCGTCAATGCACTGCGCCGGGAAGTGGACCGCGTCTCTGAAACTTTCGAGCTTGAACTATTGGCCCCGCAGAATCCGCGCTTCCTCGACATCAAGTTAACACCGGCAACGCTGCCTGCGGGCGCCAGGGCGCTCGATGCGCTGGGACCACTGGATGCTTCGTTGCAAAAATCCCTGCTGGCAGCAGAAGGCAAGAAGACCGGTATTCGCCGCACGCCCTCATGCAGCCGCCGCGCCTCCGACTCGGTGGGCGCTATGGGGGTCTACACGCGCGATATGGACCTGCGTATGGGGCCGAGCTACGGCTCCAGTCTGGCGCTTGTCGACCTCGACGAGCGGCGTATTGTGAACGAACTCGTGTTTCACCAGATCAATCGCAGCGCCGCCCGACAGGGCTCCGCCGAGATCGAGGACTGCCTGTTCTTTAACGGATGGCGCTTCTTCTTCGGCTACGCCGAGCGCGGTATCAAGCTGTTCGATCTCGAGAAGGGTAAGGCCGTCGCCGAAGTCAAGCCGCCGAAGATCAGCTCACCAAAGCTCACGCTGTACCGCGCAGGGGAAGCCACCTACCTGCGCGCGGCGGGTGGCGGCAACGAGTTAGTGCTGGAGATCAGTGTCGACCGCTAACTAGCGGCAAGAAACGCGGAGTACAGTTCGGCCTCGTCTTCCGCGGTCATTTCTACCGGCGCCTCATTCAACACCGTAGAAAACAGTTCTTTCGAGGCCTCTTCACCGACTTCGACCTGCGCGCAGAGTTGTTCGACACCGTCGAAGGTCACGCGCTCAACACGGGTGGCGCGGGCGCCCTGCAACACCTGGCTCGTGGTCTGCTCGGAGATACTCTCAAAGATGTTCGTGACCTCGGCGCCGCGTTTCGTGGCAATGACCTTGTCCACGGCGTTCACGCTGATCTCGATCTGCTGGGCGAGCTCAGTACGCGCCATGGCCATCGCCGCCATGCGGTCGATGTTGATCGAGCCACTCCAGGGCGTACATCCAGTCGCGGTAAGGCCGTCACTGAAGGGGCTCATCACCCAGTCGGGTATGGGCTGGGCCTGTGAAAAGGGCGCATGCATCAACAGCAATCCCTGCACAAGTGTCAGGACAACACCAAGCCTGAGCCGGGTTCTCACCTTAGGGCGCAGTACGATCTTCATCGCTTCACTTTCTCCATTTTCTACGTAGCGCAAACGCTTCCCTGGCAACAAAGCCGTCTTCAGGGTGTAACTTCCCGGCTGCGCCGTCAAGCACAGGCCTAAAAGCAGAAAAGGCCGATGGCGGAACCATCGGCCTTGTCGAACTCTATCGAGCGCAGGTTTCTAGAAGAACAGGTCAAAACCCACCTGGAAGATAGTGGTGTCTTCAATGCCCTCGTCATCCACTTCATCCCGGTAGCGGAGTTCGGCACGAACAGCAGCGTTCTCACCAAAGAAGAAACGTGCTCCACCGTAGACAGAGTAGAAGTCGGTAGCGTCGTTGTCGCCAGCGCCGGAGAAGTCATAACCAGCGCCGATAAACGGCACCACGTTAGAGTCGGTCAGGAAGTTGTACTGAATGAAAGGGCTGATCAGGATGAACTGGGAGTCATTGGCGTTCCCGGAGTCAGTTTCGATCCAGCTTACGCCGACACCGGTTTCCAGTGCGTCGGTAATAAAGTAGGAGCCGTTGCCTACAACCGTGTAGCTGTCTGTGTCGTCAGTACTGGTGATCTGCGCCAGGCCACCAACTGAACCATTGCCTGCACTGGTTGCAGCCAGTACGAGACCAGGGGCCACTGCCAGCGCTGAAATCGCGCCTGCCAGAATTGTTTTTTTCATATCCATGATGAAGGTTCTCCGTGAGGTTTCCAAAAAAGGTCGCTGCCTTGTGCGGTCTTCGCCGCTGCGACAACTTTATCCGCGGAGGCCCCAGACGCAACGATAGGTTTTGTAATATTTTTACTTGCGATGACTACTAAATGACCAGGCAGATCCCTGCGACCGGCGCCATGAATTGAATCGGCCTCGTCAAGGGTAGTAGGCGCTGGAGTAGCGCTGCCCCTGCCACTTGTAGAACTTCCTCTGCGACGGCTTGTAGTACATGTACAGAGGCCGCACACCTTTAGCACAGAAGTGACCGACCAGGCTGTGCCTTGAACTTTCCTCATTCGTGGCAGGCGCGCCGCCATAGGCGAGGCCGCCGTGCCAGATGAACACATCGCCCTTCTTCGGGTAGAAGTGGGCGAGTTCCGTTCCGCGCTCGTGGGCCTGCTGGTATATCCAGCGCACCCAATCATTGAGATGCTCACGGCCGTCTCGCTCCTCGTCATAGTGCTTGAAACGGCCGCTGAAGCGGTAGTCGGGCCAGCGGTGACTGCCAGGGAAGTAGACGAGATCGCCGCTGCCAGGTGTGACGTCTTCCAGCGCTATGCAGACTCCGACGAATTCGAGCGGGGACGTCATAATCACGAAGGCCGTGTCCTGGTGAACCTCCTGTTCAGCGCCCCGCTCGAAGTTCAGGCTCTGGGTAAGTACCGGTTCGCGCTCAAACACGATGTCGAGGAACTCCATGATGCTGCGGTGAAACAGCACCCGGCGAGAGGCCTCTGAGTGGAAGTAGTCGTCGACGGTGCGCACGCTCGGGTTTTCCGCCGCGCGCTCCTGCGTATAACGCTCGGGTTCAGCAAAATCCACTGAAGTGACGGCGAGTGGTGAGGGGGTCTGCGCTTTAAGGGCACCGATCTCCGCCAGGTAGGCGTCCACCAGCTCCGGCTCAACCGCACGCTCCAGGCAGACAAAGCCCTGCGTACGCCACTGCTGCAGCTGGTCGAAGCGGTCCTCGTTAATGGTGCCTTTGAACTGCTGTTTTCTCAGCTTGTTATAAAAGTCATCGCGATCAGTCCAGAGGCCGCCGAATGCTGAGGGGTAGTGCTGCTTGGAGAACCGCAGGCGGTAGTACTTGAAGTTACGTGTAACGAGGTTGTAGAGAAAAGAATAGAGCGCGGGGTAGTTATGTACCCGCCGCTTGAGCGCCCATATCGCCGACTTCAACATGTCGCGCACCCTAACACGAAAAACCCCGGCAGTGGCCGGGGTTTAGCGCGTGTTGTGACGTGTTACAGATGATCTAGCCGCGGCCAGCCCTGTTCTTCAGCTTACGCAGGGTGGCGAGCTGTGCGGCAGCTTCCGCCAACTGTGAGGAGGCACGACCGTAATCGAATTCGCCGCTCTGGTTTGCGAGCGCCTGTTCGGCTTCGCGCTGTGCTTCCTCGGCAGCAGCTTCGTCAACGTCGTCGGCGCGCAACGCGGTGTCAGCAAGAATCGACACGATACCGGGCTGCACTTCCAGGAAGCCGCCGGAAACGTAGTAAACCTCTTCATCGCCGTCTTGCTTAACGATACGCACGGGCCCAGGCACGAGTGAGGTAAGCAGCGGCGCGTGGCCGTAGTTCACTCCCAGTTCGCCGATGTCGCCGGTAGCGACTAGCGACTCCACCAGGCCGGAGAAAATCTCTTCCTCCGCACTGACGATGTCGCAATGTATGGTCATTGCCATAGTGGTGTCTCTCGCTTACGCCTTACAGGCTCTTCGCTTTCTCGACAGCTTCTTCGATGCTGCCCACCATGTAGAACGCCTGCTCCGGCAGGTCGTCATACTCGCCAGCCAGGATGCCCTTGAAGCCGGAGATGGTGTCTTTCAGCGATACGTACTTACCGGGAGAACCGGTGAAAACTTCCGCCACGTGGAAGGGCTGCGACAGGAAGCGCTCGATCTTACGCGCGCGGTCTACTGTCTGCTTGTCTTCCTCAGACAGTTCGTCCATACCCAGGATCGCGATGATGTCCTTCAATTCCTTGTAGCGCTGCAGTACAGACTGCACGCCGCGAGCCGTTTCGTAGTGCTCGTTACCAATCAGCAGCGGGTCGAGCTGACGAGAAGTGGAGTCGAGCGGGTCTACCGCGGGGTAAATACCCTTGGCGGCAATGTCACGAGACAGTACAACGGTCGCGTCGAGGTGGGCGAAGGTCGTCGCCGGTGAGGGGTCAGTCAGGTCGTCCGCAGGCACGTATACCGCCTGGATCGAGGTAATGGAGCCAACCTTGGTAGAGGTAATACGCTCCTGCAGTACACCCATCTCTTCCGCGAGTGTCGGCTGGTAACCTACCGCGGAGGGCATACGACCCAGCAGTGCCGATACCTCGGTACCCGCCAGCGTGTAACGGTAAATGTTGTCGACGAACAGCAGTACGTCACGGCCTTCGTCACGGAACTTCTCGGCCATGGTCAGGCCGGTCAGCGCAACGCGGAGACGGTTGCCAGGCGGCTCGTTCATCTGACCGTAGACCATCGCTACTTTCGACTCCGAGAACGTCTCAACGTTTACAACGCCAGACTCCTGCATCTCGAAGTAGAAGTCGTTACCTTCACGAGTACGCTCACCCACGCCGGCAAACACGGAAAGGCCAGAGTGCTCAGTCGCGATGTTGTTAATCAGCTCCATCATGTTAACGGTCTTGCCCACGCCGGCACCGCCGAACAGGCCGATCTTGCCGCCTTTTGCAAACGGGCAGACAAGGTCGATCACCTTAATGCCGGTTTCGAGCAGCTCCTCGGCTGCCGCAAGCTCTTCGTAGGTCGGTGCGGGACGGTGAATCGCTGCGCGTTCTTTCTCACCAATCGGGCCACACTCGTCGATGGGATTGCCCAGTACGTCCATGATGCGACCCAGCGTCTCGATACCCACGGGTACAGAGATCGGTGCGCCGGTGTTTTCAACGGAAAGTCCGCGGGACAGACCCTCGGAAGAACCCAGCGCAATCGAGCGCACAACGCCGTCGCCCAGCTGCTGCTGTACTTCCAGGGTCAGGTCTTTCTCGGTGACATTCAGTGCATCGTAAACCTGCGGCACGTCTTCACGGGAAAACTCCACGTCGATAACCGCGCCGATGATTTGTACGATTCGTCCGCTGCTCATGTTCGAATCCTCTAGTTCTAAATTCAGTTCTCGTTGGCGCGGGTCTTTCTTGGCCCGCGCCGAAAATCTCGCCACTCGTGCTTAGCTGATCGCCGCAGCGCCGCCGACAATCTCGGACAGCTCCTGCGTAATCGCCGCCTGGCGCGCCTTGTTGTAAACGAGCTGCAACTCGTCGATCAGTTCGCCCGCGTTTTCTGTTGCGTTCTTCATCGCAAGCATCCGCGCGGCCTGCTCACAGGCGCCGTTCTCAACCACCGCCTGGTAGACCTGTGACTCGATGTAGCGCGACAGCAGGCCTTCCAGCAGTTCCTTTGCGTCGGGCTCGTAGATGTAGTCCCAGTGGTGCTTCATCTCGTCCGACTCCTCCGCCTCGAGGGGAAGGAGCTGCTCCACCTGCGGGTTCTGGGTCATGGTGTTGACGAACTCGTTGCCTACCAGGAACAAACGATCGATCTTGCCGTCCTCGTATGCATCAAGCATGGTTTTCACGCCACCAATAAGGTCTTCCACCGAAGGCTCTTCGCCGAGGTCGCGCACGGCCGCCGTGACGTTGCCGCCATAACTGCCAAAAAACGCTGCAGCCTTGGCGCCAACAAGGCAGAGGTCAATACCCACGCCTTTTTCGTCCCAACCTTTCATCGCACGAATAGTTGCCTTGAACAGGTTGATGTTCAGGCCACCACAGAGGCCACGGTCGGTCGACACAATAATGAAGCCAACGCGCTTTACGTCGCGCTCTTCCATGTAGATGTGACGGTACTCGGGTTCGGAGTTGGCGAGGTGGCCAACTACCGAGCGCATGCGGCGGGCATAGGGCTTGCCCAGCTGCATACGGTCCTGCGCCTTGCGCATCTTACTCGCCGCGACCATTTCCATCGCACTGGTGATCTTCTGCGTGCTCTGGATGCTAGAGATCTTGGTGCGGATTTCTTTTCCGGCTGCCATTTAGGGGCTCCCGCTTACCAGGTCTGCGTCGACTTGAACTTCTCGAGGGCGGACTTGAAAGTGCCCTCGATGTCGTCGGAGTAGTCACCGCTTTCGACGATGGAGTTCATGAGGTCGCCGTGCTCCGCCTGCATGTAGGACAGGAGCGCGCTCTCGAAGTCACCGATCTTGTCGACTTCAACATCGTTGAGGAAGCCGTTGTCTGCGGCGTACAGCAGAAGACCCATCTCAGCGATAGACTGGGGCGAGTACTGCTTCTGCTTCATCAGCTCAGTCACGCGCTCACCCTGGTCCAGCTGGGCCTTGGTGGCATCGTCGAGGTCAGATGCAAACTGCGAGAACGCAGCCAGTTCGCGGTACTGCGCGAGTGCGGTACGAATACCGCCCGACAGTTTCTTCATGATCTTGGTCTGGGCGGCACCACCTACCCGGGATACCGAGATACCGGCGTCCATGGCGGGGCGGATACCGGCGTTAAACATGCCGGACTCGAGGAAGATCTGGCCGTCTGTAATGGAGATCACGTTGGTCGGTACGAACGCAGACACGTCACCGGCCTGGGTCTCAATGATCGGCAGTGCCGTCAGTGAGCCCGTCTGGCCTTTAACCGCACCATCGGTGAACTTCTCAACGTAGTCGGCGTTAACGCGCGCGGCGCGCTCGAGCAGACGGGAGTGGAGATAAAACACGTCACCGGGATACGCTTCACGGCCCGGCGGACGACGCAGCAGCAGGGAGATCTGGCGATAAGCCCACGCCTGCTTGGTCAGGTCGTCGTAAATGATCAGGGCGTCTTCGCCGCGGTCGCGGTAGTACTCGCCCATGGTGCAGCCCGCAAACGGTGCGAGGAACTGCATGGCGGCGGGGTCAGATGCGGTCGCCGCAACCACGATGGTGTGATCCATGGCGCCGTGTTCTTCCAGCTTGCGCACAACTGCCGCAACAGAAGAGGCCTTCTGACCAACGGCCACGTACACACACTTAATGCCCGTGCCTTTCTGGTTGATGATGGCGTCAACCGCGATGGCGGTCTTGCCGATCTGGCGGTCACCAATGATCAGCTCGCGCTGGCCGCGGCCGATGGGGACCATGGAGTCGATCGCCTTGAGGCCGATCTGCACCGGCTGGTCAACCGACTGACGCGCGATAACACCGGGAGCAACTTTCTCGAGTGCGTCAGTGTCTGCAGCGTTAACCGGGCCCTTGCCGTCGATCGGGTTACCCAGTGCGTCAACAACGCGACCCTGCAGCTCGGGGCCTACAGGGACTTCCAGGATGCGGCCGGTGCAACGGCAGCTCTGGCCTTCCGCCAGGCCCTTGTAGTCGCCCAGGATTACCGCACCAACGGAGTCACGCTCAAGGTTGAGCGCCATGCCGTAGATGCCGCCTTCGAACTCGATCATCTCACCGTACATCACGTCGGCGAGACCGTGGATGCGGATAATGCCGTCGGTCACCGATACCACGGTGCCTTCATTGCGAGCTTCCGAGCTGACATCGAGCTGGTCGATGCGCTGCTTAATAATCTCGCTGATCTCAGATGGATTCAGTTGCTGCATGCTCTGTTCCTCTATTCCTGCGTTAGGAATTCATTGCCTCGGCAAGCTTGTTCAACCTGCCGCGCACGGACCCGTCGATCACCATGTCGCCGGCCCTGATTAAAACGCCGCCCAAAAGGCTTTCGTCTGTTGCTGTGCTGACTTTTACTTCGCGCTCGAGCTTGCTGCGCAGGACATCTGCCAGGCGGCCAGTCGTGGCCTCGTCGAGATCGAAGGCGGAGATAACCTCCACGTCGACCGACTTTTCCTGGTTGGCCTTGAACAACGCAAACTGCTGGTGGATTTCCGGCAGCAGAGCGATGCGCTTGTTATCGGCGAGAATGCGCACGAAGTTCTTCACCTCGGTGCTCGTGTCGTCGCCGCAAACGTCGTTCAATGCAGTCGCCTGCTGCTCGTCGGTAAGCGCCGGGTTGTCCAGCATCGCGCTGACCCGTTCCTGGCTCGCCACCGCTGCTGCGGTTGCCAGTTGACCCTCCCACTCGGCGAGGGCGCCCTTATCCTTCGCGTACTCAAAAGCGGCCTTTGCGTAAGGGCGCGCCAGTGTGCTCAGTTCAGCCATGTGCCTTTGCCCTTAAAGCTCTGAAGCCAGCTTGTCGACCAGCTCTTTGTGCGCGTTCTGGTCGATAGCAGCGCCCAGCACTTTCTCAGCACCAGCCAGCGACAGGGCTGCAACCTCGCCACGCAAGTGTTCGCGTGCCCGGTTGGTTTCCTGTTCGATCTCTGCCTGGGCGGAAGCCTTCACACGGTCGGCTTCGACCACGGCGGCATCTTTCGCCTCTTCGACAATCTGGTTTGCGCGCTTGTTCGCAGAATCCACGATACCGGCAGCTTCTTCCTTGGCTTCCTTGAGGCGTTCGACGGCCTCGTGCTTGGCAAGCTCAAGGTCATGGCTCGCGCGGTCTGCTGCGGCCAGGCCTTCGGCGATCTTGTCTTCGCGTTCCTTCATGGCGCCAAGGATTGGCGGCCATACGTACTTCATGCAGAACCACACGAAGACGACGAAGGCGATCATCTGACCGAAAAGCGTAAGGTTAATGTTCACGCTCTACTCCTCACAGGTTGGGGGCCGCGTAACGAGCACAGCCCCGCACTCAAAAGTTTCCGATTACCTGCTACTTAGCCCGCGACTACGAAGATCAGGTACATCGCGATACCAACACCAATAATGGGGATCGCGTCTACCAGGCCGGCGCCGAGGAAGAAGGTCGTCTGCAGCTTGGGAGCCAGTTCGGGCTGACGGGCAGAGCCCTCAATCAGCTTACCGCCCAAAAGGCCTACGCCGATTGCGGCACCAAGGCCACCCAGTCCCATCATAATGGCGGCAGCTACGTAGATCAGTTCCATGAGTTTCTCCTAGAGTTAAGAACCGAGGTTCGATTAATGGTCTTCATGGGCCATGCTGAGATACACGATCGTCAGCACCATGAAGATAAATGCTTGCAGGGTAATCACGATGATGTGGAACCCTGCCCAAATCAGTTGCATGAAGCCAGCCGGGGCCAGCCACAAAATACCGGCGCTGTAGAGCGCGGCAATCAGGATGAAAATCATCTCGCCCGCATACATGTTGCCGAACAGGCGCAGGCCAAGAGAGAAGGGCTTGGCCAGAAGGCCAACCACTTCCATAAACAGGTTTACGGGGATGAACGCCCAGTGGTTAAACGGGTTCATCGTCAGCTCACGCACAAAACCCATACCCTTGATCTTGATGGAGTAAAACAGCATCAGGACAAAGACGCCGACGGCCATGCCCATTGTGATATTCACATCGGTTGAAGGCACGATCTTCTGGTACTCAACACCAAGCTGCATCAGCGTCCATGGGATGAGGTCGACCGGTATAAGGTCCATGAGATTCATGAGGAACACCCAAACAAAAATCGTCAGCGCCAGCGGGGCGACGAGGGGGTTCCTGCCGTGGAAGGTATCTTTAACAGTCGTGTCGACGAACTCGACAATCATCTCGGCGAAGTTTACGAAGCCGGAGGGAACACCTGCTTCAGCCTGCTTTGCGACCTTGCGGAACAACCAGCAAAAAATAATGCCTAGGCCGATGGACCAGATCATTGAATCGACGTGGATTGCGTTGAAGCCCATGGCCGAGGCTTCTGCGCCGCCGTGCGCCATGGTCCATACACCGCCTTCGGGGACGATGGAGCCATCGTAGCGTTCAAAGCCGCCGGGAAGTTTGCCGTAGGTGAGGTTGGTCAGGTGGTGGACGATATACTCGGGTACCGTCTGGGTTTCGCCTGCAGCAGCCATTCAAGTAACTCTTTTAGAAGCCTTGCGGTTTTTCAGTTAGCGCTCTGATGCTTCAGCAACAGGGCACTGCCTATAATCTGTATCGTCAGCATCGCCAGGAAACCGGCAAACACTGCAAGCCCGTCAATCGGTCGCACCGTCGCAAAGACGATCGCGAATCCTGCCACACTCAGCAAAAACTTGCCGATCTCTCCTGCATAACTGCTGCGGGCAATTGCTCGCGCAGAAGCGGCACCGCGCCTGCGGAACGCCCTGTTCGCAAACCATGCCTGGGGCACGATGGCGATCAGTCCGCCGGCCGCTACAGAGTAGGCAAATACCTTGTCGTAGACAGCGAAGAGGAGGCACATCACTACAAGAACGGCCAGTTGGGCCAACGTGATGCGATGGACGGGAGGGCGTGCTATTTCAGCGCCTTTCATATCGGCGCCTCGCCGTAACTCCGCTCACACGGGTTTCATCCTCGCTTCGGGCGCGCGCATTATAGGGAATGTATGGGGTCGGTTCAAGAAAACACCAGCCGGGAAATCGCGATCAGATGGCTGCAGTTAGAGGCGGTTTCGGCGGCGTTCGCGGCCAGTTTTTAGGGGCCTCTGAGGCCCACCCTATATAGTGCCGAGGGCCGGCTCAGCCACTACATCCTGTGGTTTCAATCGGCAGGGCCGGTAGCGGCTGCCGGAAAAATCACTTGATGTGGCCGAGGATTCCGTCGAGCTCATCGAGAGAGTTGTAGGCGAGCACCAGTTTCCCCTTGCCCTTTGCCGAGTGCTGGATCTGCACCTTGGTTCCGAGCCGCTGGGCGAGGTCGTCCTGCAGGGCACGAATGTTCGGGTCGAGCGTCTTTTTCGGCTTCGTCCTCGTCGCCGCTGCGAGCAGGTGGCGCACATACGCCTCGGTCTGCCTGACCGTGAGCCCCTTGCCGACGACATGCCTGGCGGCTGCGGCCTGGTCGGCGGAGGCGAGCCCGAGCAGCGCCTTCGCATGGCCCGCCTCGAGGTCACCGTGCTCCACCATGCGCCTTACCTCGTCGGGCAGGCCCATCAGGCGGAGGAGGTTGGCCACCGTGGAGCGCGACTTGCCGACCGCCTGGGCGATCTCCTGCTGGTTGAGCTCGAACTCCTGCTGCAGGCGCGACAACGCCATGGCTTCTTCGATTGGGTTGAGGTCCTCGCGCTGGATATTTTCGATGAGCGCCATCGCGATGGCGGCCTCGTCGGGCACCTCCCGCACCACGGCAGGAATGTCGGCAAGACCGGCGAGCTGCGCCGCGCGCCAACGACGCTCGCCCGCAATAATCTCGTAGCGCGAGTCAGAGACAGGCCGCACCACGATAGGCTGCATCACGCCCTGGGCGGTGATGCTGTCAGCGAGCTCCTGCAGGGCATCGGGGTCGATATCGCGGCGCGGTTGGTACTTACCACGCTGGATGAGATCGACAGGAAGCTCCTTCAGCTGGGCGTCAGAAGCGGAGTCAGCGCTTACTTCGCCCCCGGGTTGGGCGCCTGCACTGGCGCCCAGCAAGGCATCGAGGCCACGACCCAGGGTGCGTTTCTTTGCGGACATCTCGGTTCTCCGTTTGTCTTGTCGCCTGCGTTCAGGACGCGCCGGCGGCGAGGCGTTTTTCTTCCCGGCGCACGACTTCCCCGGCCAGGGCCATGTAGGCCTTCGACCCACGGGAATAGCGATCATAGTACATGGCCGGCACCCCGTGGCTCGGCGCCTCGGCCAACCGGATGTTGCGCGGCACGACCGTGCGGTACACCTTGTCACCGAAATGCTGGTGCAGCTGGGCCGACACTTCATTGGTCAGGCTGTTGCGCGGGTCGTACATGGTGCGCAGGATGCCCTCGATCGCGAGGCCTGAGTTGCTGGCCTGGGCCACGCCATCGATAGTCTGGATAAGCGCGGTGAGGCCCTCGAGTGCAAAGTACTCGCATTGCATCGCAATGATGACGCTGTCGGCGGCAACCAGGCCATTGAGAGTGAGCAGGTTCAAAGAAGGCGGGCAGTCGATAAGAATAAAGTCGTAATCACCGGCGACCTCATTGAGTGCGGTCCGCAGACGGCGCTCGCGCTGCTCCATTTCCAGGAGCTCGACCTCGGCGGCGGTGAGGTCGCCGTTGGCGGGCAGCACGTCGAAGCCCGCCTCTGGTGACAGCTGTTTAACAAGGCGCACGGGCACATGGTGCACAAGCACATCGTAGATGCTTTTCTCGACGCCATACTTGTCGACGCCAGAGCCCATCGTGGCGTTACCCTGGGGGTCGAGATCTACCAGCAGCACACGCTTGTTCATCGCGGCCAGGCTTGCCGCGAGATTGACACAGCTCGTCGTCTTGCCAACACCACCTTTCTGGTTGGCAATGGCGTAAATCCTGGTCAACGCTGTACTTCCCAATGGTTCGTTATGCGCTCAGAGCGCGAGTTCCACCAGGTGCCTTGCATCGCCAAGCCCCGGAACGTCAAGTTTGTGCACGGCAGAGACCGTGCAGATGCCCGCGACCGCTGCCAGCTCTTCCTCCGGGTACATGCCCTTCATCGCGAGGAATCGCCCATCGCCCTTAAGCAGGTGGCGGCAGTGCTCGACCATCTCTGCTAGTGAGGCAAACGCCCGGGTCAACACGGCGTCAAAAGGGGGCGCTGTGAAGGTTTCCGCCCGCGCGTGGTGGACGGTCATATTAGCCAAGCCCAGTGATGTTTTCACCTGAAAAAGGAAGCGCGCTTTTTTGCCGTTGCCATCGAGCAGATGAAACTCACGCTCCGGGAAGAGGACGGCCAGGGGCACGCCCGGCAGACCGCCCCCAGTGCCG
Source organism: Halioglobus sp. (assembly GCA_965227435.1). GTDB lineage: Bacteria > Pseudomonadota > Gammaproteobacteria > Pseudomonadales > Halieaceae > Marimicrobium. Next base: position 558,403 of record CBDDGB010000001.1, read on the forward strand.
ACGTCGATAAACCGCTCGCCCTTCAGGAAGGGCGCAATAGCCAGGCTGTCCAGGAGGTGCTTCGTCACCATCTGTGCAGGGTCACGGACGGCGGTGAGGTTGTAGGTCTTGTTCCAGCGCGCCAGCAGGTCGAGGTATTCGAGCAGCTTCTGCTGCTGGTCGCCATTGAGATCGAGGCCGAGCGCGGCCCAGCCTTCAGCAAGTTGGACCGGCAGGCTCAAGTCAGGCGGATTCGCGCGCGGGCTCGAGCTGAGCCAGCGAACCGCGCTTTTTCAGGTAGATCAGGAGGAGGGCTATCGCCGCAGGCGTCACGCCGGGAATGCGGCCGGCGCGGGCGAGTGTGGCGGGCCGCGCGTCGGTCAGCTTCTGGCGAACCTCGTTCGAGAGACCGTCCACGCCGCTGTAATCGATGTCGTCTGGCAGCGGCATATTTTCGTTGCGCTTGAGGGTTTCGATTTCCTCGCGCTGGCGGTCGATGTAGCCGGCGTACTTCGCCTGGATGGCGACCTGCTCGGCAGCCTCTGCGTCCGCACTACCGCCGCCCGTGGCCGCGGCGAGGTCGGCGTAGTCGAGTTCCGGCCGCTTGAGCAGCTCGGCGAGTGAGTACTCACGACCAATGGGGCTCTTGAGTAGCGGCGCCAGCGCATCCGCTTCGGGAGTCTTCGGGTGCACAAAGGTTGTGGCGAGCCGCTCGGTCTCGCGCTCAATCTCTTCACGCTTTTCACTGAAGCGCGCCCAGCGCTCGTCGCAGACAAGGCCGAGATTACGGCCGGTCTCGGTGAGGCGCAGGTCGGCGTTATCTTCACGCAGCAGCAGCCGGTACTCGGCGCGGGACGTGAACATGCGGTAGGGCTCCATGGTGCCCATCGTAATCAGGTCGTCGACGAGTACACCGATGTAGGCCTCATCGCGCCGCGGGCACCAGGGGGCCTCGCCGCGTATCGCGAGGGCCGCGTTAAGGCCCGCGAGCAGACCCTGCGCCGCCGCCTCTTCATAGCCCGTGGTACCGTTGATCTGCCCGGCGAAATACAGCCCCGGCAACGCCTTGGTTTCCAGCGAATAGTTCAGGTCGCGAGGGTCGAAAAAGTCGTACTCGATCGCATAGCCGGGGCGCGTAATGTGCGCGTTCTCGAAACCCTTGATGGAGTGCACGAGATCGACCTGCACATCGAACGGCAGGCTGGTCGAGATGCCGTTGGGGTAAAGCTCGCTGGTGGTCAGGCCCTCGGGCTCAATAAACACCTGGTGCGAGTCCTTGTCGGCAAAGCGGTGCACCTTGTCTTCAACACTTGGGCAGTAGCGCGGACCCACACCTTCGATGACGCCTGAAAACAGGGGCGAGCGATCGAGGCCCGCGCGAATAATGTCGTGGGTGCGCTCGTTAGTATGCGTGATCCAGCAGCAGCGCTGTTCCGGGTGTTCGCTCACGCTGCCGAGGTAGGACATCACTGGTTCTGGGCTGTCGCCCCATTGTTCGGCAAGCTCCGAGAAGTCGACGCTGCGAGCATCGATGCGCGGCGGCGTGCCTGTCTTCAGTCGTTCAACGCGGAACGGCAGCTCGCGCAGGCGATTCGCCAGCGCAATGGAGGGCGGGTCACCCGCGCGGCCGCCAGCGGAATTATCGAGCCCAATGTGCAGCTTGCCGCCGAGGAAGGTGCCGGTGGTCAAGACCACGCGCGGCGCACGAAAAGTCAGGCCCATCTGGGTGATCGCACCCGCGACCACGCCATTTTCCACGAGCAGGTCATCAACAGGCTGCTGGAAGATCGAGAGGTTCGGTTGACGCTCGAGAATCTCGCGGATCGCGTTGCGGTAGAGCACCCGGTCAGCCTGGGCGCGCGTGGCGCGAACGGCAGGGCCCTTGCGCTGGTTAAGCACGCGAAACTGAATGCCCGCGCGGTCTGTAGCACGGCCCATCGCGCCACCCAGCGCGTCTACCTCCTTTACCAGGTGGCTCTTGCCGATGCCGCCAATCGCGGGGTTACAGGACATCTGGCCGAGTGTGTCGACACTGTGGGTCAACAGCAGCGTACGGCAACCCATACGCGCGGCAGCCAGGCACGCCTCGGTCCCGGCATGACCGCCGCCGACTACGATGACATCAAACTGCTGTTGGTATTCCACGCGCCTACACCTCTGGCCCCGCGCCTGCGGGGGCCGCGATTATACGCAGCCGGCCCGGACTGTTCAAAAATTGCGCGTGGGAAAGTGTGGTGGGGTTTTACTGCGCGGGCAAGCGTGCGTCACACCAATTAAGTACATCGTCGATCACGGCCTCGCGCTCGGGCTCGTTGAAAATCTCGTGGTACAGATCGGGGTAGATCGTCAATTGCTTGTCCTCGGACCCGGCGCGCTCCGCGAGCAGCTGTGAGCCCGCGGGGGCCGTCAGCTTGTCCTCGGCGCCATGCAGCACCAGCAGGGGCAGGGTGATCTCGCCAGCGCGGGCTTTCAGCACATCGATCGCATCGAAGAGTTCGCGCAGCATGCGAGGACCCATGGCCCCGTGATGGTTGAGGGGGTCATCGACGTAGTGACTCACAACCTCCGGGTTCCGGCTGATCGCTGCGGCGTCGACTTTGTGCACACCTACTCTCGGTAAGATGCGCGCCAACAGGTTGATGACCTTACGCAGGAAGGGGCCGGGCTCATCGTCGGTAATCACCAGCGCACCCGAGAGCACGGCACCTGCGAAAGCCGCCTGGTGACCGAGCAGGTAGCTACACGCCACAAGGCCACCCATGCTGTGGCCCACCAGGAACTGCGGAAGGTCAGGAAAACGCGCCGTGAGCAGCTCGCGCCACTGGTTCAGGTCTTGCAGGAAGTCATCAAAGTCAGGGAGATCACCGGGCGTGCCGCCGGAACGGCCATGACCCACGTGGTCAATCGCGGCGACCACGTAACCGCGCGCATTGCACAGCCGGGCGAAGTCCGCATAGCGCGCGCCATGCTCACCGGCGCCGTGGGCTATGAGCAAGAGCGCACGGGGGGAGGCCTCCGGTTCCCAGTACTGGTGAAAAATCAGGGTATCGCGTTCGCCCGTGAAATGGCCCTCTGTGTGCGACATCAGGCGGCCTCGGCAGGTTGCTCTGCGCCTTCCAGAGCAGCGATAAAGATACCGATCTGGTCCCAGGCCTCGCGCGCCTCGGTGAGGTCGGGGTAGAACATGTGCCAGACGTGAGGCACATGGTTCCAGGTTTGCAGGTGCACGGGCGACCCATCGGCTATCGCCTTGTTGACGTAACGGCGGGCGTCATCGAACAGGATTTCCGACTCACTCGCATGCAAAAGCGTTGGCGGTAGGCCAGAGAGATCGCCGAATACGGGCGAGATAACAGGCTCCGACGGGCTTGTGCGATTCTGCGCGAGGCCCAACCAGAGCAGGAGGAAGCGCGGGAACCGCATGAACGTTGAGAACATCGGGCCGAGCATTGCATCTGTCTCGATGTTTCGCTTCACGTTGGGCCCCGAGAACGTTGCGTCAGTCAACGGAGACAACGCGACAGCCGCATCGGGCGAGCGCAACGGCTGGTCGCGCAGCCACGCGATCAGGGACAGGGTCAGGTTGCCGCCCGCGGAATCGCCGCCGACAAAAAGACGCTCGGCGGCGCCGATGCCGTTCGGACCATTCTGTAGTAGCCAGCGATAGGCCGTGCGGCAGTCCTCGATACCCGCCATCCGGCTGTTTTCAGGCATCAGGCGATAATCGATGGCAAGTACCGCGGCATCGGCCACTGCCGAGAATCGGGCGGTAATGTTGCGGTGGCTCTGGGGGCTGCCCATCATGAACGCTCCGCCGTGAATGTAGAGCACGCGGCGCGCGGTGTTGGCCCCCGGTGCAATGACCCACTCGGCGGGCACTGCACCCGCCATGACGGGGCGGATCTCGGCATCGATCTGCTGTGTCTCGGAGATGCTGTCCATGTACTCGCGCATGAGTTTCAGGCGCTGCTTGCGCGAGGCTCGCTGGATCGGCCCCATACCCACTTTGAAGGAGGCCTCCACAGCATCGTGTTCCTCGTTACGGCCCTGGCCGCGGTCGAAACGCTCTCCCACTGGCCGGTCGAAGGAAGAGAGGTCTTCCCCCTTGAGATAAAACCAGGTGATCACCACCATCGCGATCAGTATCAGCCAAACCACGTCAATTGCTCCCGTTAGCGCCAGAGGGCAGGCCATTTAGCAGCAGAAGCGGCAGCGCGGCAAGTGCCGGCAGGAATAACCGGATGGAATAGCCATTCAGCCCGCGCCCCTTTAACTGTCATCTCTAGTCCGGTAGCATTCGGGACCGCTCGAAATAAGAATATAGTGGAGTTCCTCTATGTCTCAGTATTTTGCTTTCCCGCCGTTGCTGGGCCTGATCGGCCTCGTAATTGCGTTCTTTATTTACCACGTCATGAGTCGCGCGCCCGCTGGCGACGGTGATGTGAAGAAAATCGGTGACCAGATACACCTGGGCGCCATGGTCTTCATGAAGCGCGAGTACACCATGCTCGCCATGTTCGCCGCCGTGTTACTGGTGGGTATCCTGGTTTCGCCCCTCGGCGTGAACACCGCTATCGCGTTTGTCGCGGGCGCACTGTCCTCCGCCACGGCGGGTTACCTCGGGATGTTCGCGGCCACCAAGGCGAACGTTCGCACCGCGGTCGCTGCCCAGACTGACGGCCAGGGCAAGGCCCTGTCGGTCTCGTTCTACGGCGGCTCCGTCATGGGTATGTGTGTTGCGTCACTCGGCCTGGTCGGCCTCGGCACTGTCTACTGGTACTTCGGTGGTGACCCCCATACTGCCCACGCAATTCACGGTTTCGGCATGGGCGGCTCGGTCGTTGCACTGTTCTCCCGTGTGGGCGGCGGTATCTTCACCAAGAGCGCCGACGTTGGCGCGGACCTCGTGGGCAAGGTGGAAGCCGGTATCCCGGAAGACGACCCCCGTAACCCTGCGGTAATCGCTGATAACGTTGGCGACAACGTGGGCGACATCGCCGGCATGGGCTCCGACATCTTCGAGTCTTACGTTGGTTCGATGATCGCCTGTATCGCTATCGCGTCAACGATGGCGATTTCTGAAGAGCTGAAAGGCGCGATGATGTTCCTACCCCTGGCACTTGCGAGTGTCGGTATGATCGCTTCAGTCTGCGGCATCCTGATCGTGCGCGCGCGTTCCGCGGCTGCGCCCGAAGCCGCACTGCGTACAGGTACATTGCTAGCACCTCTGATCTTTGTCGCCGCGGCTTACGTCATAGTCAATATGATGGGCCTCGACACCAATGTCTGGTGGGCGGTGGTAGCAGGCGCCGTGGGCGGCGTACTGATCGGCCTGATCACTGAGTACTACACGGGCGGCGCCCCGGTAGAGAAGATCGCCAAGTCCGGTGAAACCGGTCCAGCGACCGTCATGATCACCGGCCTCGCGGTTGGCATGCAGTCTGTTGTGTTGCCGATCCTCTTCCTCGCGACGATCATCTTCATCTCAACCGAGCTCTCCGGCCTGTACGGCGTGGGCATCGCTGCGGTGGGCATGCTCGCCACGGTCGGTATCACCATGGCTATCGACGCCTACGGCCCGGTTGCTGACAACGCCGGTGGTATCGCAGAGATGGCCGGCATGGGTGAAGACATTCGCAAGATCACCGACGGCCTGGACGAGGTGGGTAACACCACGGCGGCTATCGGTAAGGGCTTTGCTATCGGCGCCGCGGCGCTGGCTGCACTCGCGATCATCGCGGCCTTCGTGGAAACGGTCGAGGTCAACAACGCGGGCTTCTCGTTGGAAATCTCTGATCCGCGAGTTCTCGTCGGCATGTTCATCGGTGGCACCATCCCGTTCCTGATCGCGTCCATCACCATGACCGCGGTCGGCGATGCGGCCTTCGACATGATTAACGAAGTCCGTCGCCAGTTCCGCGAGATTCCGGGACTGCTGGAAGGCAACGCTGAACCCGACACCGCCAAGTGCGTCGACATCGCGACCACTGCGGCACTGCGTCGCATGATCCTGCCCGGCGCTATCGCCGTGGCGGCACCGGTCACTGTCGGCTTCGGCCTCGGCGCGACCTCACTCGGCGGCATGCTGGGTGGCGCTCTGCTTGGCTGTGTGCTCATGGCACTCATGATGGCTAACGCGGGCGGTGCATGGGACAACGCCAAGAAATTCATCGAGAAGGGCAACCTGGGCGGCAAGGGTTCCGATACCCACGCAGCAGCGGTTGTGGGCGACACCGTCGGCGATCCGTTCAAGGACACCTCCGGCCCGTCCATGAACATCCTGATCAACGTGATGGCTATCGTCAGCCTCGTGATCGCTCCCCTCCTGTAAGCAATACCCCACGCCCCGGCACTCGCCGGGGCGTATTTCAAACCACTCCCCCCTTTATCGCGTGTGCCAATGGCACTTTGATGCGCGTTCGCTAATATTAGGCCCTCTCAAAACGCTCGAGGTACGCGTGGAAAAGCGCAGTGACGAGGACAAGCTCCGACTGCTCACCACCCTGAACGAACACATCGCCCACACCTTCCAGATCGGCGTTACCGTCGAGAAGGTCGAGGGTGAGGAGCTGACGCTCAGGCTGCCCTACGCAGAGAACCTGGTGGGTGACCCGGAAACAGGGGTACTGCACGGCGGCGTGATCACGGTATTACTGGACCAGACGCTGGGTGTCTCTGCACTGGCCTGTGACGCCCTGCAGCCCTCGATAGCGCCCACCCTGGACCTGCGCATCGATCACCTCGGCGTTGCGCCACCGGGCAAGGACATCTTTGCGACAGCAAGCGTGTACCGCACCACGCGCCGCGTGCTGTTCATTCGCGGCATCGCCTACTGGGACACACCTGACAATCCGATCGCGCGAGCAACGGGCACATGGCTGCGCCTGGAAGAGGTCGACACCTCGTGGGCAGGCAAGGCCGAGCGCAAGGAGTCCTGATATGTCACTTGCCGATATCATCCAGCACGCGCCCAACTCCGAAACACTCTCGCTCTGGCTCAAGAAAGTGCCTTACGCCGCCTACCTCGGTATTGAAGGGCAGGTAGAGGGCGACGACATCCTGTTCATTCTGCCGCCAGATGACAAACTACTGGGCAACCCGGGCATTCGCGCGATTCACGGCGGCGTGATCGGTGCGTTTATGGAGCAGGCCGCCCTGTTTCACCTCATTGCGCGCATGGAGTCGCCAGTACTGCCAAAAATCATCGACTTCTCGCTGGACTACCTGCGTGCAAACTTCGAACGGCACACCTATGCACGCTGCAGCGTGACGCGCCAGGGGCGCTCCGTTGCCAACGTCCACATCACGGCATGGCAGGAAGAGGAAACAAAACCCACCGCTACCGCCCGCGCACACTTTCTCATCGACGAAAACACTACCTGAATTAACCGCAAGGGAGACACACATGGCTCGCTGGAAACGCAAAGAGATCGAAGCTGCCTTTCAAAAGTACCAGGCTGCCGCGCTGAAGGGCGCGCAGACCAAGGACTGGACGGACTGGGCAAACTGCTTCACCGAAGACGCCACCTACGTAGAACACCATTACGGCAAGTTCTGGGGCCGCCAGCGCATTCTGGACTGGATTACTGAGACCATGACCAGCGGCTTCGCCACGCAGATGACCGCCTTCCCCATCAACTGGTACTCCATCGATGAGGACCGGGGCTGGATCTTCTGCGAGGTGATGAACCGCATGGAGGACCTCGGTGACGGCAAGATCTACGAGGAGCCCAACATCACCATCCTGCACTATGCCGGCGATGGCCTCTTCAGCTATGAAGAGGACGCCTACAACCCCGCGAACATGGGCACCATGGTCACAGCCTGGATGGACGCCAAGAAAAAGATCGAGGCAGAAGCGTCCTGATCCACGCTCGATGACCAGCGTTAACGACATGCGCAACATCGTGCTGCGCTACGACATGCGCAGCGCGCCCGATTGCCCCGATGCCCAGAGTGACCTTTATCGGGCTGCTATTGAAATGGCCGCATGGGCAGACGAACAGCCCTTCGACGTGGTGGGTCTGTCGGAGCACCACGACACGCACGACGGGTTTCTTAGTGCACCACTGCAGCTGGCAGGCATGATGCTGGCGCGTACCTCCCGCGTGCGGGTCAGCGTGAGTGCCCTGCTGGTGCCACTACACGACCCGCTGCGTCTCGCAGAAGATATCGCCGTGCTTGACCTTGCATCAAACGGTCGCTTATCAACCACCTGCGGCCTTGGGTACCGCGAGGTCGAGTACGAGCGCTTTAACGTCGACTGGAAATCCCGCGGTAAAGTCTTTGACGAAAAACTTGCCGTTATGGTCAAGGCGCTTTCGGGTGAAGCGTTTGAGTACAACAACGGCACCACCAAACTCTGCCCAGCGCCAACATCACCTGTGCAGGCCCTGTTACTCGTCGGCGGCAACTCCAAAGCAGCGGCAAGGCGCGCCGCACGCTTTCACCTGCTCTTTTCCCCGGCTATCGACGACCCGGAGCTGGAAGCGGTCTACAAGGCCGCTTGCGAAGAAGAGGGCTTTACCTGGGGCATGACCATTTATCCGCGCGAGCCTTCTACTACGTTCCTGAGTGAAGATCCCGAGCGGAGTTGGCGCGAGATAGGGGAGTACCTCTTCTACGATGCCACTGCCTACGGCGCATGGCACCACCCAAACCGCCGGGCCTATGCAGAGTCTTTTGCAACGACCAAGGACGAGTTAATCGCAGAGGGCAAATATCGAATTGTGACGCCAGAGCAAGCCTGCGAAATCATCGCCGAGACGGGTTCACTGCACCTGGCACCGCTGTGTGGTGGCGTGCCGATTGACGCTGGCTGGAAAAGTCTAAAGCTGTTTGAAGAGCGGGTGGCGCCTCATCTCTAGCACTACGGCTTCCTGGGACAGATCACGATGCGTCAAACTATCAATCTTCCTGCAACGACCACATCCCATCCGTCTCCTGCGCCAGGCCAAGCCGATTCAGTTTGCCCAGCGCATCTCCAACTTCAAAGTCCAGCTTGCAGTGCCAACGCTCAGCCATCCAGGCTTCAATACGACCATCGAGCTCACCTGACGACAGGGGCCCGTCTGCAACCAGCAGGAAATAGTACGCCAACAAACTCTCCTTACATTCTGATTCTTCTGCGTCATCGACAACCCGGTGTATTACACCAGCGTTGTTGTCGAGTAACTTGAAGTACAGGTTTTCAGTTAATGCCTGTGTGTACTTGAGCTTGCGGTTGCGGAAATTGGAGAACTGTTTCCAGATATAGCCTACAAGGGCGGCGGCACTTGCACCGAGGGCTATCAAGGCTGCGTTATCAATTTTGACTGGCTCCGTACTTACACCCAGCCAGAAGCCCAACAGTGAACCCAGCAACAGCACCGTTGCTCCGAGTCGCGTTGTGACCACGATAGTGCCGCTGATCACTGCAGGAACACCGATGATGAGTTTGTCGAGCAGGCGCATGCCTAGACGTATATTGGGGAACAACATTTCGATGTCTGCCTCAGGGACATTCTGAAAAAGTTTTAGCATGGTGCTGCCGGGCGGGCACTCCCCCAACGCGGAATCGCTGTCTACATCCTCCTTAAAGCGAATGAATAGCACGACACGGTCGAAGTTAGTGAAACGCACATTGCGTTTCCAGAGGCCGAAAAATTCACGTATCACTTCGCTGCGTTTGCTGGCGCCTCGCGTGTATAGCAAGACCTCGTCGAACTCGCTCATATCGACGTGCAGGCGCAACTGGAAGAGTGATGACGTTTTCATCGCACGCTTCAGCGCTTCGTCGGTTACGCGTTCGTAGTTGCCGCGTTCAAGCACCTGCTCAAGCAGCGGCACAATTTCCGCCGTGTGTTCCGGCTTCGCAAACGTTGGGAGTAGCCGCGTATCGGAGTCAGGATCGATAAGCGCATACGCTTCTTTCAACTCATTTCGTAGTAAATGAAACTCTTTCTGATAATGAGTCTCAATAAGCTCGGCGGTAGCGTTAAAACGCGTTTTTTCTGCTGCTTCTACGCGTTCATCGGACAGGCACATCTGAACAATGTCCGAACGACGGAAAGGAATAAAACGCAGCAGTGGTAGCTCAGTATCGCCAGACATCCAAAGTTCTATAGGTCACGTATCAAAGAGCCCTAGACTAGCCGCCTCCAGTCGCTGCGTAAATGTGCGACATATGCTTGCAAAGCGTGAAGACAAGGCAGGCGATAGGATAAAATACACACAACCCAACCCTTGCAGGTATCGCAATGATTTCGGATTCAATGGAAGACGCACTGCTTACGCAGCTCAACCACGAGTTTTACTCCGCGTACCTGTACCTCTCCATGTCTGCGTTCTGCAGCCACCTGGAATTTAATGGCGCTGCTAGCTGGCTGAAGCTGCAATACGAAGAGGAGCACATGCACGCGACCAAGATCTACAACTATCTCGTAGAGCAGGGCGTGCAGGTGGTATTGAAGGATTTGAAAAAGCCGCCATCGGATTTCGGTGGAATTGTCGGCGTGTTCAATTCTTCTCTCGAGCACGAACAGCGCATGACAGCGCGCCTGAACGACATCAGCGACCAGGCTCTGAAGGAAAAAGATCACGCGACATACAACCTGCTGCAGTGGTTTGTAAACGAGCAGGTAGAAGAGGAAGCGACGCTGGGTGGCATTATCTCCAAGCTGAAGCTTGTTAAAGAAGATGGCTATGGCTTGCTCATGATCGACAACGAGCTTGGCGAAAGAACGTTGGTAGACACTGCTGTCTAAAATGCTCTGTGACGGAGTAAGTGCTTCGCTTCTTTACGTTCTTACTTATCTAAATAAGTAAATAAATAATATATAGATAGGTATATAAGGATTATTGTTATAGTAATTATTAAGGGCGCCATATTCTGTGGAAAGAGCCCCTTTTTTCTTTTAATACAATTGCTTACAGCGATGAAAACCCCTCGGAAAAACCCTTATTTTGCTGCCCGGAACCGGTGATATAGCGGTGCAGTAATCGCGTCTAACTGTGCATGAATTGAAGGCGATACTTGCGCCTGTGCATTACCCGGAAGTTCACCCTCAGCTAATCCACTCTCTCTCAACCCTTTGACCACAGCGCCGGAAATTCCTTTTGTCTCTCATTGAGAAGTTGTGTGCAGCCTGTGCGTACGTGGGCAACGTGTTGATAGCGGCTTGGTAGCCTGTGTTGAAGGTGTGGACTATTTTCCGATACAGAAACTGGAAAAGATTTCCCCCAGCAGGTCATCGCTGGTGAACGCGCCGGTAATTTCGCTGAGACAGCTCTGGCATTGACGCAGGTCCTCAGCCAGCAGTTCTCCCGCTGCGGCTACCTGCAACTGTTCGCGGCCGTTGAGTACCAGGGCTTCTGCCTCCGCAAGCGCTTTGAGGTGCCGCCGGCGGGCGCTGAAACTGTGTTCCGCGCCCTGGCGGTAACCGATGCAGGCTTTCAGGTGCTCCCGCAGCAGCTCAAGACCTGCCCCGGTTTTGGCGGACAGGCGGATCAAGGTGGTTTCATCGGCTTCGACTACGGTCGGTACTTCACCGGCCAGGTCGCATTTGTTCAGAACGACGGTGACCGGTAGTTCTGCGGCATCGAGCATCGTATGCTTCTGCCACAACGCTTTGGGATCCGGCAGCCCTTTACCCATGTCGCTGCTATCGACCACCAGTAACAGTCGGTCTGCCGATTGGATCTCCTTGAGCGCCCGCCGCATTCCCTCCTGTTCGATAGCATCTCCTGAGTCTCTCAATCCCGCGGTATCAATCAGGTGTATCGGCAGACCATCAATCTGGATGTGTTCTCGGAGTACGTCCCTGGTGGTGCCCGCGATATCGGTTACGATTGCGGTGTCCTGACCTGAAAGCGCGTTGAGCAGGCTGGATTTCCCCGCATTGGGTTTGCCAGCGATCACCAACCTGATCCCCTCGCGTAACAGGCTGCCCTGTTCTGCCGCGCTGCGTACCCGCGCGAATCGTTGGACGATCGCCTCAAGCCTGGTGCTCACAGTACTGTCGGCCAGGAAATCGATTTCCTCCTCGGGAAAGTCGATAGCGGCCTCCACATACACCCGCAGTGCAGTGACGTCGGCAACCAGCGCCTCAATTTCGCGAGAAAACTCTCCCGCCAACGAGCGAGCCGCGCTCCGGGCGGCCTGTTCCGTACTGGCGTTGATCAGGTCGGCGATCGCCTCTGCCTGGGCGAGGTCGATCTTGTCATTGAGGAAGGCGCGCTGGGAAAATTCGCCCGGCCCTGCCTGGCGAGCGCCGCGGGCAATGATGTTGCGCAGGAGCAGGTCGAGAACAACGGGCCCGCCGTGTGCCTGCAGTTCCACTACATCTTCCCCGGTGAAAGAGCCGGGCCCTGGGAAGTAAAGTGCAATACCGCTGTCCAGCGTGGCGCCATCGCTGGCGGTAAACGCGGTGTAACGGGCATGGCGAGGAGGCAGGGACCCTCCTGTCACCTGTTCGCCTATGGCGAGTGCCGAAGGGCCGGAAATGCGAATGACGCCGATGCCGCCCTTACCGGGCGAGGTGGCAATCGCGGCGATGGTGTCGTTTCGCATTGACCATTACTCCCTCGTGTGGAGGGACAGTCAGACGGGCGCGCCCGCCTTCTCGATCTTCTTCGTGATCACGTATTGCTGGGCCATGGAAAGCAGGTTGTTAACCAGCCAGTACAGTACCAGCCCTGCAGGGAACCATAGGAAGAAGAAGGTAAACATTATGGGCATCCACTGCATGATCTTTGCCTGCATGGGATCCGGTGGCGGTGGGTTGAGCTTCTGCATGAAGAACATACTGGCGCCCATCAGCAGCGGCAGCACAAAGTAGGGATCCATGACCGAGAGGTCTTCGATCCACAGCCAGAAAGGCGCGTGGCGCAGTTCCACACTTTCCATGAGCATCCAGTACAGCGCGATGAAGACAGGCATTTGCACCAGGATCGGCAGGCAGCCGCCCATGGGATTGATCTTCTCCTTACGGTACAGGTCCATCATGGCCTGTGACTGCTTTTGCTTGTCTTCGGCGTATTGTTCCCTGATCTCGACCATCTTTGGCTGTACGCGACGCATATTGGCCATCGACTTGTAAGAGGCCTCGGACAGCTTGTAGAAAACTCCTTTCACGATCACGGTCAGCAGGATGATGGCGACACCCCAGTTCCCCACAAAGGAGTGAATAGTGGTGAGCAACCAGAACAGCGGTTTCGCCAGCCACCACAGGAATCCGTAGTCGACACTGAGGTCGAGGTAGGGAGAAATCTCTTCCAGGCGAGCCTGGTCTTTTGGACCGGCATAGAAACCGGCGCCAACACTGCCGCTCTTTCCGGGATCGAGGGTCAGGGCCGGGCTGGTGAAACCAGCGATATTGAAACCGGTGCGCGTCACCCGGGCGCTGTAGTTGTGGCTTTGCTCGGCGCCTGGAATCCAGGCGCTCAGGAAGTAGTGCTGGATCATCGCGATCCAGCCACCCGGCAGTTGTGCCTTGAACGACTCGTCGGCAAGGTCGCCAAAGGTAAACTTCAGGAACCGGTCATCGGTGGTGGTCGTTGCCACACCCAGAAAGGGCTGCATGCCCATGAAGTTGGTTTCTTGCGAAGGCGGCAGTGCACTCTCCCGCTTGATCTGGCCGAAGAGATTGGCTTGCCAGCGTTGATCTGAATTGTTACTAACCAGGAATTCGACGTCGACGAGGTAATCGCCGGGGCGGAAGGTAAAGCGTTTCGTGACGTCAACGGCTCCGTTCCCTTGCCACTTGAGGTCGACTACGAGTTCGTCGGCGCCATCTGTGAGTGTGTACTTGGTTTGTGCTGTGTTGTACTGCGCGCGTCCGCCTGCGTCGATGCCGTCAGGACCGATGAGCCCGCTTTGTGACACATAGACAAGCGCTTCGTTTTGTTCGAGCAGAACAAATGGTGCATCGGGGTCGTCCTGGCGTTCCAGGTGTTTCTTCAGCGCGACCTGGATGATATCGCCGCCGTTCAGGTCGATAGCGACGTTCACGACATCTGTGTCGACAGTAATGAGATTAGCGGTCACGGTTACAGGCGCCGGAATATCGTTACTGGCAGCTTGCTGCGCCGGCGGTGGTGCCGGGAGATCTTCATCGATGTCCTGAAGAGCGGCCTCTGTTTCAGCCGAAGATTCGGTTGCTGTGGCAACAGGCAAGTCAGTATCGCCTGGCAATGCCGGGGGCGCATCGGTGTCAATCAGGCGAGAGACCTTGGCACTCTCTGTTTCACTCCGCTCATTTGAAAACGCCGTCCACTCGATTAACAGCATGAACGAGAGAATGGCGATGGCGCAGATAAGCAGTGTACGTTGCAGGTCCATAGGGGTATCGCTAACTCAGTGGGAGTGGTTGCAGGGGGGCACCGGGTCTTCGCCGCCCTCGTGGAAGGGGTGGCACTTCAGGAGGCGGCGCACTGCGAGATAGCTGCCCTTGATAGCACCGTGCATGGTGATGGCCTCTGCTGCGTAATCGGAACAACTCGGATAGAAACGGCAGTTGTAGCCGAGGAAAGGGCTGACGGCAGCCTTGTAGACCTTCAGCAAAAATAAGAGGACATCGCGCATCATGACTTAGCCTCGTTGTCGTCGCCGGTTTTCCTCACCAGCTTTTGCCACTGCTGTTCAAGCGTTCTCGTCAGCAATGCATTGTCTAATTCGTCGAGGCCGCGTCGCGCCAAGAGTATGACATCCATGTGCGGTTCCGAGTCAGGCAGCAGCCTGAAAAACTCGCGCGTCACACGCTTGATGCGGTTGCGCTGTACGGCAAGTTTTACATTCTTCTTTGCGATGACGAGACCGAGTCGGTGTCGGTCGCGTTCGTTCTTGCGTGCGAGTAACAACAGGTGCCGATGAGAGGCACGGGCATCCGGTTGATCGAACACCCGGCTGTAGTCACCGGCGTCGAGTAGGCGCTTGTCTTTTCCGAAGCGCGAGGCTGATTGCGACGCGCTCACACAAACGCCCAGGGAGCTTAAGCGGAGAGGCGCTTACGCCCTTTGGCGCGACGGCGGTTGATCACTGCGCGGCCGCCACGGGTGGCCATGCGGGAACGGAAGCCGTGGGTGCGCTTGCGCTTGATACGGCTAGGCTGGAATGTACGCTTCATCGTTTACGTCCTAATGCTGGTAAAAAGTTTGTTTGCGACTCGCTGCCACCAAAAGTCGGTAGCGATCGGCCCGGGTGTTTGCCCGGTACTTTGAGGCGCCAAAAAAAGGTGGGGTATTCTATGTAAATGACGGCGCCAATTCAATCGTGGCGCGGTGTGTAGCGATTACGCAAAAACGGGCGCGCAGTGGTTTTAGCGAGGCCCGGTTGCCTGCTCATTTCGGCCGACAGACCTCGAGGGAAAAACCCTGCAAATTCCGGAAGTTCCGTTGTTGGCGCACACGGTGTGAACTTATTATCAACAAGTTATCCACAGACCAAACTGTCCCAGATTATTTTTTGCACAACGGGCTATAATTTAGTCATAAAATAGACAAATGTATGATAAATAAGGAGAAATTAATTTTCAAAAATCCGGGCTGAACTGTGGATAACCCGGTTCGTCCGGTATATTATTCTCCCATCGGCAAGTCACTGTTGGCCGGTACAAAGAGCCGAAATTATCATCAACTAATAAATAGAAGTGCGGGTTTTCCGCCCCGCTTTAAGGGGATTTCTTTGCCTGAAGCAATCTGGCAGCAGTGTGTCGAGCACTTGCGGGATGAACTGCCTTCCCAGCAGTTTAATACCTGGATCCGCCCATTACAGGCCGCCGGCGACAACCACACCATGACCCTGGTCGCACCGAACAGGTTCATCCGAGACTTTGTTGCCGAGAAGTACATTGAGCGTATCGCGGAGCTGGTACGCGAACTCAATCCCGATAACGCGCTCCAGGTAGCGCTCGAGATTGGCGCGCTGCGCAAAGCTTCGAATGCGGCGAACGATGTACCGCGAACGGTGCGCCGCGAGAACTTTGGTGATGAGCCGGTGCAGCCACGTGCTCCGGTGCAAGCCATCGCCCAGCCCAATGGTGAAGCTGTACGTCGTGTCGAGGTCGAGGGTTCCCTGCACCATCAGTACAACCTGGTCGATAACTATACCTTTGACAGTTTCGTAGAGGGTAAGTCCAACCAGCTCGCTTTGGCCGCCGCGCAACAGGTCGCCGAGAACCCGGGCGACTCGTATAACCCCTTATTTTTATATGGTGGGGTAGGCCTCGGTAAAACACACTTGATGCACGCGGTGGGTAATGCGCTGAAAATGCAGAACCCCGGGGCAAAGGTTGTTTACCTGCATTCCGAACGGTTCGTGGCCGATATGGTGAAGGCATTGCAGCTGAATGCCATTACCGACTTCAAACGCTTTTACCGTTCCGTGGATGCCCTGCTTATCGACGACATCCAGTTCTTCGCGCGCAAGGAGCGCTCCCAGGAGGAGTTCTTCCATACCTTTAATGCGTTGCTGGAAGGCGGTCAGCAGATGATTCTTACCTGCGACCGCTACCCCAAGGAAATCGATGGTCTGGAAGAGCGGCTCAAGTCTCGCTTTGGCTGGGGTCTCACTGTGGCTGTTGAACCGCCTGAGCTGGAGACCCGCGTAGCCATTCTCATGAAGAAGGCGGTGGAAGCACGTATCGAGTTGCCCCATGATGCCGCTTTCTTTATTGCGCAGCGCATTCGCTCCAACGTGCGTGAGCTTGAGGGTGCACTAAAAAGGGTGATAGCAAGCGCTCGCTTCGTCGGCAGGCCAATAGATATAGACCTCATCAAGGAGAGCCTCAAGGATCTCCTGGCGCTGCAAGACAAGCAGATCAGCATGGATAACATCCAGCGCACCGCCGCGGAGTACTACAAGATCAAGGTGTCTGACATGATGTCTCGGCGGCGCAGTCGCTCGGTCGCGCGCCCCCGGCAGATGGCCATGGCACTGTCGAAAGAGCTGACAAACCACAGCCTGCCAGAGATCGGCGATAGCTTCGGCGGCCGGGACCATACGACAGTGCTGCACGCATGCCGGAAAATCAAAGAACTTCGTGAAACTAACGCCGATATACGCGAAGATTACAAGAACTTGCTCCGATCTCTCACAACGTGAGCACTTTAGAAAACCAGGTTTTATAAAAAAGCACGCATGGGGCGGAAATGACGCCTCATGCCGCTGTTTTGCTGACGACACACTAGGGAATAACTATGAAGTTCAGTGTTTCTCGGGACGCACTCTTGAAATCACTCAACCTGGTGGCCGGGGTGGTAGAGCGCCGCCAGACGCTGCCTATCCTTGCCAACGTGCTGCTGGTGCTGGACGGAGACCGGCTCTCGCTGACAGGAACTGACCTCGAGGTTGAGCTCGTAGGCCGCGTCCAGTTGGCGGGTAAGGGTGATTCTGGCGAGGTGACCGTGCCGGCTCGCAAGCTCGCGGATATCTGTAAGTCTCTACCTGAGGGCTCAGATATCACATTCAAGTTGGGCGACGGCAAAATGGCCGTGACCTCCGGGCGCAGCCGTTTTTCACTGTCGACCTTGCCCGCTCGCGAGTTCCCGAACGTCGAGGACAGCCTGGGCACGCACCAGCTTAACCTGAAGCAAGGCCAGCTCCGCCGGCTGATCGATCGCACCGGTTTCGCCATGGCTCAGCAAGACGTGCGCTACTATCTCAACGGCATGCTCTGGGAACTCGATAGAAAGCAGCTTCGCGTTGTAGCCACAGACGGCCATCGTCTGGCGATGTGCACCTCTGAAGGGAAGGTGGAAATCAGCGGTGAAGGCTCCACCCAGGTCATCCTGCCGC
Organism: Halioglobus sp.; assembly: GCA_965227435.1. Classification (GTDB taxonomy): domain Bacteria; phylum Pseudomonadota; class Gammaproteobacteria; order Pseudomonadales; family Halieaceae; genus Marimicrobium. The sequence goes on from CBDDGB010000001.1 coordinate 576,155, forward strand.
GCAAGGGTGTGCTGGAGCTTGCGCGCCTGCTGATGGACGACGATGCCGAGGTCTCGATCGTGATTGGCAGCAACCATATTCGCGCGGTGACCGAAGAGTTCACGTTTACCTCGAAGCTCGTGGACGGCAAATTTCCCGACTACCAGCGAGTGCTCCCGCGCTCGCCGGACAAGGTGATGCAGGGCTCGCGCACCGAGCTGCGCCAGGCTTTTACCCGTACAGCGATCCTGTCCAACGAAAAGTACCGTGGGGTGCGCCTGAAGCTCGAGGAAAACAGCCTTGATATCCAGGCCAACAACCCGGAGCAGGAGGAGGCCGAGGAGACTGTCCCCGTGGAGTACGCTGGAGATTCGATGGAAATCGGCTTCAATGTCAGTTACCTGCTGGATGTGCTGGGCGTGCTAAGCAGCGACAAAATCAAGATGTCCCTTGCCGACCCCAATAGTAGCGCGCTGCTGGAGGAGTCCGAGGCGGGAGACTCGCTGTACGTCGTAATGCCCATGCGCCTGTAGGGCTGAAAGCCCTGTGGCGTAAGGCTTTCAGCGCTTTTGGCGCTGTCCCACCAACGTGGCCCTGACACACCTAAATATCGACAATGTGCGAAATCTACAGCAGGTAAAGCTGGAAGGTTTCGCGCGGGCTAACGTCTTTTTCGGAGACAACGGCAGCGGCAAGACGAGCGTGCTGGAGTCCATCCACTTGCTGGGAATGGCGCGATCTTTCCGAGGCACGAGCGTGAAGTCGGTGATCACCCACGGTGAAGCGCAGTGCACGGTCTTCGGCCGGGCTGAACAGAGCCTCGGGGTGCAGCGCAGCCGATCCGGCGAGGCGCAGATTCGCATCGGCGGGCAACAGGTCCGCACCGTTGCCGAGCTCGCGGGCGAGCTCCCGCTGCAGGTCATCACTGCCGACAGTTTCGGGCTGCTCACCGGTCCGCCAGGTGCGCGACGGCAGTATCTGGATTGGGGAGTGTTCCACGTGGAACAGGGCTTTTTCCCCCACTGGCAACGCTTCCAGCGCTGCATAAAACAGCGCAATAGTTTGCTCCGCCGTGATAAAATTCCGGACCAGGAACTGAGTGTCTGGACACGGGATCTGGCAACGGCCGGTACCGCTATAAATGATTACAGGGTCGCTTATTTCAAGGAGCTGGCCCCGCGCTTCCAGGCAATCATGGGGAGCCTGTCACCCGGGCTTGCCGGGGTTGATCTGCACTATCGCCAGGGCTGGGATCGCCAGCTGACGTATGCGGAGGCTTTGCAGCAAGGCCGGACGACAGATCGCGAACAGGGCTTCACACATACAGGCCCCCAGCGGGCAGACATTCGTGTCACGGTGGATGGCCATGGCGCCGCGGAGACCTTGTCCCGCGGACAGCAGAAACTGGTGGTATGCGCATTGAAGCTGGCCCAGGGCCAGATGATGGCGGAGAAGGGCGAGGGCATGTGCACCTACCTGATCGACGATTTGCCATCCGAGCTGGATGCCGATCATGCCAGACTGGTATGCGCCGCACTGGCGGCGATGGAATCCCAGGTGTTTATCACCTGTGTAGAAGAGCATGAGATTAGGGCCGTGTGGCCTGAGGACACAGATTTGGCCGTGTTCCACGTGGAACATGGCAGGGTGGTGGGCAAGCACCACACGTAACCAGGAACCTCCAGAAGAGTTCAGTACATGAGCGACGACGACAACGAAAACAATTACGACTCCTCCAGCATCAAGGTCCTCAAGGGCCTCGACGCCGTGCGCAAACGGCCGGGGATGTACATTGGAGACACCGACGATGGCACCGGGCTCCATCACATGGTGTTCGAGCTCGTCGACAACTCCATCGACGAGGCGCTCGCGGGCCACTGTAACGAGATCAATATCGCCATCCATCCCGACGAGTCCGTGACGGTCAGCGACGATGGACGGGGCATACCGACCGAAATGCACGAAGAGGGCGTCTCGGCGGCCGAGGTCATCATGACCGTCCTGCACGCGGGCGGGAAGTTCGATGACAACACCTACAAGGTCTCAGGGGGCCTCCACGGAGTAGGGGTTTCCGTGGTGAACGCGCTGTCATCAGAGCTCGTGCTGACCATTCGCCGCGAGGGCAAGATGTATGAGCAGACCTATCGCCACGGTGTGCCTGACGCGCCCCTGGCCGAGGTAGGCAGCACAGAGAGCTCGGGTACATCCGTTCGCTTCACACCCTCGGCAGATACCTTCACCAACATTGAATTTCACTTCGAGCAGCTCGCTAAGCGATTGAGAGAGCTAGCTTTTTTGAATTCTGGCGTGAGAATCGTCCTGAAGGATGAGCGCAGCGGCAAGGAAGAAATCTACCAGTACGAGGGCGGCCTGAGCGCTTTCGTTGACTACCTCAACCAGAACAAGACTCCGGTCAACAAGCCCTTCCATTTCCAGTCAGACTCCGCTGATGGCATCGGCGTGGAGGTTGCCCTCCAGTGGAACGACGGCTTCCAGGAAGGCATCTTCTGCTACACCAATAACATTCCTCAGCGCGATGGTGGCACCCACCTCGCGGGTTTCCGCGCGGCGCTGACGCGCTGCCTCAATAACTATATTGAGAAGGAAGGCATGGCCAAGAAGGCCAAGGTCAACACCACCGGCGACGACGCGCGCGAGGGCCTTACCGCCATCATATCGGTGAAGGTCCCGGACCCGAAGTTTTCCTCGCAGACGAAGGACAAGCTGGTGTCCTCCGAGGTGAAGACCGCCGTCGAGCAGGCCATGGGCAATGCCTTTAACGATTACCTGATGGAAAACCCCGGCGAGGCCAAGTCGGTGGTTGGCAAGATGCTGGATGCTGCGCGTGCCCGGGAAGCGGCGCGCAAGGCGCGGGAAATGACGCGGCGTAAGGGCGCACTCGACATTGCCGGTTTGCCGGGCAAGCTTGCAGACTGTCAGGAGAAAGACCCGGCACTGTCGGAGCTCTACCTCGTAGAGGGGGACTCTGCCGGCGGTTCTGCGAAGCAGGGTCGCGACCGCAAGTACCAGGCGATCCTGCCGCTCAAGGGCAAGATTCTGAATGTGGAGAAAGCACGCTTCGACAAGATGCTCAGCTCCCAGGAAGTCGGCACGATTGTCACCGCCCTCGGTTGCGGTATCGGCAAAGAGGAATTTGACCCCGAGAAGCTCCGCTACCACAGCATTATCATCATGACCGATGCTGATGTTGATGGGTCCCATATTAGAACTTTGTTGCTTACGTTCTTCTTCAGGCAAATGCCCGAGCTGATTGAGCGGGGCCATGTTTTCATTGCCCAACCGCCGCTTTACAAGATCGCCAAGGGCAAGCAACACCAGTATTTAAAGGACGATGAAGCACTCGAACAGCACCTCACCCAGTCGGCACTGGAGAGCTCTTCGATCTTCGTGAACCCGGATGCACCGGCGATATCGGGCAGCGGCCTGGAGGATCTCGTCAAGCAGTTCCGCGGGGTCGATGCCACAGTGGAACGCTTGGGCAGGCTGTATGCCCCCGAGGTGCTCTGGGAGATGGTGTACGGCGCCACCCTCGCCGAGGATGCTATGCAGGACGAGGGGGCTGTGCAGGCCTTCTCTGACCAGTTAAGTGAGCGCTTACAGACGGGCGGAACCAAGGGCAGCAAGTACTCCGTGATTGTGCGCAAAGATACAGAGCGCCAGCTCTTCTTCCCTGTCGTGAAGGTTCTCGCCCACGGCGTGGAGACAGAGACCGAATACCACCACGAGTTTTTCGGGTCCGGAGAGTACCGCAGCCTCGTGGCGCTTGGCGAAACGATCAACGGCCTCATTGAAGAGGGCGGTTACTTCCAGCGTGGCGAAAAGCAGTTCCACACGACCAGCTTTGCAGAGGGGCTTGAGTGGCTCATGGCAGAGGCGCGTAAAGGACACACGATCCAGCGCTACAAGGGTCTTGGTGAAATGAATCCGGAGCAGCTCTGGGAAACGACGATGGACCCGGAAGTCCGTCGTATGCTCAAGGTGACGATTGAAGATGCTATTGCAGCCGACCAGATCTTTACCACACTCATGGGTGACCAGGTGGAGCCGCGCCGCGATTTTATTGAGGACAACGCGCTGTCAGTCGCGAACCTCGACGTGTAGTGTTTTTTTCTGGCGGCCGGGAGATTGCCGGCCGCCTTTTCCTGCCTTCTCTCCTTCCAGCAATAACTCCCCAAAACGCCTTACTGTAAAGGGTGTTTTTATAACTCCGCGCCAGTCACGCCCCGTTGTGACAAAAAAAGTGAAATAGACACAAAATCCCTAAAGTCTCACGCGCTCCACGCCGCTAGCAGGTGTAGTGGAAACACTGTTCATTGCGGCAGCTGCAAAGCGCGGGTGGGCTCTGTTTCCTGACAGCAGGCAGGACCAACCGGCGCAATCCGGAGCGGTCTAAACCACAGCCCGGAGACAGACAGCAAGACATGTACCGCTTGAGCGCCACTAACGAGATCGTCTATACACCGGAAGACCTCGTCCTGTTCCGCGAATCGCCTTTTGCCTCGTGGATGGAGCGGCTGACGCTGGAGAATCCGGAGCATGGAATCCAGCCGGATACCCTTCCCGTTGCGGGGAACCGTTTAGGCGTCCGCGGGGCCGCTGGTCGCGCTCGCGGCGCTTCACTGCACTGGCAAGAATTTGTCGATGGTCTGGCGATCGCGGAGCCGCCGGTCCGCAAAGCGACCGCCGATGTCGTCGCGCTGCTTGAGTCCGAGGGGAAGGACGTGGTGATGGTGGATCGCCACGCGTCAGAAAACGAACGCCGCAAGCAGACGATAGGCGCCATGCGCGCGGGGCCACAATACATAGCCGGTGCGCAACTAGCGGTCGGACCCTTGTCCTGCCGGGTGGACCTCCTGATTCGCTGCGATGGCGTTTCGGAACTGGGTAACTACCTTTACGTGCCTGCTGCGACTCAGCCGCAGAGCGCACCCCATACATCGCACACCCTTTGTTTCGCAGCGGACCTTCTAAAGAGCCTGCAGGGCGTAGAACCACCTGAACTGCTTGTCCTGAGTCCGGGACAAGATATCACCTGTCTTCCCGCGCGCGACCATATGCCGCGTTACAACGAGCTGAAGTACGCATTCATGTCAGCCCAGCTCGGTTTCCGCAAGCACCGGGTACCTGACCCCGCAGCCTCCTCGCACCACGGCCGCTGGTCTAACTGTGCGCGTGAGCTGATGGCCAAGCGCGCGAGCGCACGCGAGATACGAAGCGCTGCTGAGCTCGCGGCGCATGCACAGGCTGACGGCACCGACCAGGCAGTGCAACACGACAAGTTCTCGGCGCAGGCGCAAGGTGGGTTGGCACAGGCAATGACGCGAGCGATAGCGTCACTCGCCCTTTCAGATCCCGCAAGCGACAGACACAAACACATGATGGCGGTCGACGAAGACGCAGTACCGGCGATTCGGCGACAGGGCAGAAGCGGATAGTCCGCAGGAACAAACAGTGCACCGGGAAACCCATAAGGACCACGAACAAGACTGCGAGAACCCGGCACACTCACATGATCGCAGCGCTATACAAGGAAAAGAGACAATGACAACAAGTAACGCATTGATGGAACCGCTTCAGGAGTCGAAAGAGGACGTGCTAAGTGCCGTGCTCAAATCAGATTCTTTACCTTCGCTGCCTTCGGTTGCATCCAAGCTCGTCACTTTGACCTCGCAAGAGGACACGACGCTTTCCGATGTTGCTGAACTCATCTCGCAAGATATCGGCATGTCGACCAAGATTCTCAAAGTGTCGAATTCAGCGTTCTATAGTTTTCCCCAGCAGATCACCTCGATCCAGCAGGCGGTGTCTATGCTGGGAACAAAGGCGGTGCAGAGCCTGGTGCTCTCATTCTCCTTTATGTCGATGAACAAGGTTGCCAACGACAGCCTGTTCGACTTCGACGCGTTCCTGAAGCGTTCGCTGACGTCCGCCTCTGTCGCCAAGCTGATCATGGGCAAACTTTCTGATGAGGACTCGGAGGAAGTGTTCCTCGTCGGCCTGCTGCAGAACCTGGGGGAGCTCATCCTGGCCTGCACGCTGCCAGAGCAGTACAACCGCGTCATCGAGCAGAAGAACGCAGGCGTGGACCAGTGTGAGGCGGAGCGTGGAGTGTTTGGCACCGATCACTGCTTTATCGGGTATGAGGTGGCCAACAAGTGGAACTTCCCGTCTACGATAGTTCTGCCGATTTTTCACCACGAAGACCCCTCTACCTATTCCAACAACGATGAGAAGACCCAGAAGTACATCGAGAGTGTTTTCCTGTCGAACATCGTGCTGGACATCCTCGAGTCTGAGAACCCTGCAGAGCACCACGGCCGCTTTCTGGAGCAGGCCAAGAACCTGCTTGGGCTCAGCCCCGAAGACATCGAAAGCGTGTTGGATGAGGCGCACATCAAGTTGGAAGAGGCCGCTGCAAACTTCGGCCTCGAGATTGAAGATTCCCGCTCGGTGCAAGAGGTCCTCCAGGAGGCCAACATCAAGCTCAGCCTGCTCAACCTTGACCATGAGCAGATGAACAAGGAGCTGGTGAAAGCGAAGATGGAGTTGGAGGCGATAGCCGAGGAGCTGAAGCAGAAGAACGAAATGCTGCAGGAACTGGCCGAGAAAGACGGCCTGACCAAGGTCTATAACAACCGCTACTTCCAGGGCGCGCTGGACACTGAAATGAGCCGTAGTCGCCGCCAGGGCTATACCATGTCACTGGTGCTGATGGATATTGACCACTTCAAACGGTTCAACGACGACTACGGTCACCTCGCGGGCGACTACGTGCTGGAGCAGTTTGCCAAGGTACTGAGCGAGAACTTGCGAGAGTACGACGTGCTGGCTCGATACGGCGGCGAAGAGTTTGTCGTGATCCTGCCGGAGACGAACGCTGAAGATGCCGCGACAGTTGCAGAGAAACTGCGCAGCTCGGTCGAAAAGGCGCAGTTCAAGGAAGGCAAAGATGTGTACAAGGTCACTTCCAGCTTCGGCATCTCGGTGATGACGCCGGAGAACGAGCGCGACCTCGATAAGAAAGCGCTGATTCAACAGGCGGACGAAGCGCTCTACGATGCCAAAAAAGCCGGCCGTAACCAGGTGATGGTCTTTGGTGCGAAGAAGGGCTGGTTCAAGCGCAAGTAAACGGAGCAATATCGGGGCCCGAAACCGGGAACGGTTTCGGGCTTTTTTTGTTAGATCAATGCGGGTAGCGCGAAAGGACTCAGGCTTTGCCGAGGCTGCGCCCACCCTGCTCTGTTGCAGAGGTTTTTCCTGACAGTGAGTAGGTAGCGCCCTTGGAATCCGTGTGGCGCAGGATGTCCAGCGCACCCGTAGCTTGTTGGTGCTTCTGTGCAATCAGGCGACCGTTGGTGCGGTTCAGGGTGTGGCACTCGTCTGCGAGTGCGGACAGTCGTGCGTACAGGTCCTTGAGCCCCGCATCGCCGCTGGCGGCCACGAACTGGCCGAGCTGGTCGTCCGGGGTACCGCCCTGGGCACCGCCAAACAAACGCTGCCGGCTATTGGCGAGGTTGGCCTGGATGGAGAGCGCCTGGTTCTTGAGGGCGGTCACCTGCTCGAGTGCTTCAATATTGGAAGCCACAAGCGCATCGTATTCGCGCGTGAGGATGGTCTTGAGAGATTGCAGGTTCTCGACTTCCTGGTCGAGAAGCCCGCGCAGCTGATCAGGCGCAGGCACGAGATCAGCTCAGTTCTTTTTCGATGCGGAACAGGCTGTCGACGATTTTTTCAGCGTCGATCTGGTAGTTGCCGTTCTCTATCTGCTCCTTGATTGCGGCGACGCGTGCGTCGTCGATATCCGGGATGGTGGCGAGGCGTTCTTCCAGCTTCAGCATCTCAGCCGCGGTGTTCGTCAGGGTAACGGTATCCTGGCTGCTAACCGCTGAGGCGCCCGGGTCTTTCGACAGGCCACTCTCTGACGCCCCGCTCACTTTCGTGGAGGGTGCCGAGGACTGGTTCATGTCCGTCCGGGTTGGTTTGATGGTGCTCATCGAATCGTCAACGTTTTTCATGTTTGTTCGCCTGGTACTGTTATCGACAGAAAATAGCAAAGCTTTAGGGTTTTTTGTGAACTTTATCTCACAGTCACTGAGCCGTCCGAATTTGCGGTGCCCTCGACCTGGCGCCCTGAGGTCAGGTTTGACACCAGCACCCGCTCGCCTTCCGTGGCATCACTTAGCGCTTTCCCCTGTATTTCGACCTGCAGGCCCCCTGCCCCAGCCCTCAAGGTGACCACCTGCCCGCGCTTGATCACGTTTGGCTCCCTGAGTTGATTGATGCGAAAGGTCGTGCCGCCGTTAAGTGGCCGCGCGAGCTCCCTGCCCAGAATCTGCTGGGGGTCAAAAATGATGCCGTTGACGACTGAGTCGACCGGCATGTCGACCATCTTGATGTCTTTTTCGGTGACGATTGTCCCGCGGGCCAGCGGGTGGGCGAGAACGGGCACACTGCGTTGCGCGATGATGCGGGCGCGTACGTAGATGCTCCAGGGTTTGGGCTCTGCACAGCTTACCCGCACGCTGATGGTGCCGGGCACAGACGCGGACTGGGGAATCGCACCGTTCAGGTCTTCGCCGCAGGCGGGTAAACGTAAACGGCTATCCAGCGGGCGCACCTCCACCGAGACATTATCAAATCCGTATTGTTGGGCTCGGGCCACGGACGCGGCCTCGGCGGCCGCGATGATAGAGCCAAGGGGCTGCATACTGTTTTCGCCGACGGAGGTGCCGGGTACTGCCAGGAATAGCAGTGCCAGGGTCGCTGGACCCGGTAGCGACGAAAAGCGCCATATTTTTGACATATTTCACCCACAAAGGCGGCTCCAGATTACTTAAGCACCTTTCATGCCAGAAATCGGGTTGCACCCCTGGCGGCAATCATTGCCGCACGGGTCGGCAATTGCCGCCCAAACGCTGGGTGCGGAAGGCCCTGTTTTCAGCTATCTATCTGTTTTTGTTAGAGATTTAAAATCTGGCACGCTATGTGTATTAACACCCGCGAAGAACAATAACGGGTGACCCTGCATGAACATGATCGATAAGCATTTTGGCGTATCACCAGATGTACTGGTGCTGCGCGCCAAGCGCTTCGAGCTGATCTCCGCCAACCTCGCCAATGCGGATACGCCCGGTTATAAGGCGCGCGATATCGACTTTGCCAGTGCGCTGTCCCGGGTGCGTGAATCCGCTCCGCGACGAACACACTCCTCGCACATGGCGCTGAGCGATGAGCAGGGCGCCATCATGTATCGCACCCCTGCGCAGATGACCCTCGATGGCAACACGGTCGAAACGGAACAGGAACACGCGGCCTTCATGGACAACGCGATCCGCTATCAGGCGAGCCTCAATTTCCTGAATGGTCGCATCAAATCGATTCTGGGCGCCCTGCGCGGAGAGTAACGATGAGCCTGTTTAACGTTTTTGACATTGCCGGCACCTCACTGTCTGCACAGAGCGTGCGGCTCAACACCATTGCCAGCAACCTCGCCAATGCGGGTGTGGTCAGCGATTCACCCGATCGGCTGTATCGGCCGCGTTACCCGGTTTTTTCAACGGTCATGGACTCGGCCCGGTCGTCGGTGGCGGCGGGCGTGAGGGTCGATGACATCGTGGAAAGCACGGTGGAGCCGCGCAAGGAATTTGCACCCGGGCACCCGATGGCAGACCAGGACGGCTACATCTACCGCGCCAATATCAACTCGGCGGAGGAGATGGCGAACATGATTTCCGCCTCGCGTTCCTACCAGAGCAGCGTGGAAGCCATGAACACAACCAAGCAGCTCATTATGCGCACGCTGAGCCTGGGCCAGTAAGCGTTAGGGAGTAGAGAGCGATGGACGCGACAAACAACATTTCCGAACTCTTCCCACCGCCGGCATCGGCGACGACCACGTCGTCACCGTCTGAGCTGGGCCAGGAGGATTTTCTCGAACTCATGGTCGCGCAGCTGGAGAACCAGGACCCGACCAAGCCGATGGACAACTTTCAGTTCCTGTCGCAGATCGCCCAGTTCGGCACCGTGGACGGCATCCAGAGCATCGAGCAAAGCATTTCCGCCCTGACCAGCTCGATGTACGCGTCGCAGACCCTGCAGGCCGCCGGTCTGGTGGGTACCAAGGTAGAGACTGACACGAACCTGGGCACGCTGAGCGAGGGCGACACCCTCGGCGCCACCATCGATGTTCCCGTGAGCAGCGGAGCTATGGCGCTCTATATACAGGACATGAACGGCCAGCTGGTTCATACACGGCAGCTCGGCGCGCAGCCACAGGGCCCCCTGCAGATTGAGTGGGATGGGCTGGATGAGTCTGGCGACCCGTTCCCGCCCGGGCAGTACCGCGTGAGCGCGGAGAGCATTGTCGCCGGAGAGCCGCAAGCGTTGGCGGTCTACGCACATACACGAGTTGATTCCGTCACGCTGGACCCGGCGGGCGGCAACATCACATTGAATCTCGCCGGGGGGGACCAGGTCGGTATCTCCCAGGTAAGAAGCTTTTTGTAATTGATCATTTCTTGAGGCAGGAGAAGAACAATGGCATTTGATACAGCAGTTTCAGGGATTAACGCCGCAACGGCCGACCTCGGCGTTATCGGCAACAACATCGCCAACAGCTCGACCACGGGCTTCAAGACGTCGCGGGCGGAATTCGCTGACGTCTATGCCACCAGCCTGCTGGGCTCCGGTAGCAACGCGATTGGTAAAGGCGTCAGCCTGACCTCGGTGACGCAGGAATTCAGCCAGGGCAACATCAGCTTCACCAACAACGCCCTCGACCTCGCAATCAACGGCAACGGGTTTTTCCTGTTGAGCGATGACGGCGCCTCGCTGTACACCCGCGCCGGTAACTTCCAGGTGGACCGTGAAGGCTTTCTTGTGACTAACCAGGGCTACCGGTTGCAGGCTTTCCAGGTGAATGCCAACGGCGAAGTGAATGGCCAGTCCGCAGACCTGCAGCTCAGCACCGCGCTGATTGACCCGGGCCCTACAGGTCAGGCCTCGATTGTCGCCAACCTGGACTCCCGAGAGACACCGCCCCCGATTCCCTTTGGCGGCCCGTTTGACGCATTTGCCGTTCCGCCTACAGTGCCGGACCCCGATTCCTATAACGCCACCACCAGCGCAACCGTCTTTGACGAGCAGGGCAACGCGCACATCATGAGCATGTACTTCATCAAGACACCCACCGCCAACGAGTGGGATGTGCACACCACGATTGACGGTGTTACGACCTCCGGCCCCGACACAATCACGTTCCAGTCCAATGGTCAGTTTGACCCGGGCATCCTGCCTGTCGAGGTCAACGTCACGGGCTGGACACCACTGAACACGGACGGCACACCCGCCGGTGCTGGCGTGCAGGACTTTACCATCGGCCTCTCGCAGTTCACGCAGTTCGGTTCTGACTTCTCCGTGAGCAGCGTGCAGCAGGACGGCTTCACCACGGGCCAGCTGCTTGGCCTCGATATCGATGACACAGGTATGGTGTTTGCGCGCTACACCAATGGCCAGGGTCGTGCGCTCGGCCAGATAGCGCTTGCCGGTTTCCCGAATGCGAACGGCCTGCAGCCCCTTGGTGACACCAACTGGGCCGAGACCTTCTCCTCGGGTGCGCCCACGTTGAGCTCTCCCGGCAGTTCGGGCCTGGGCGTGTTGCAGTCAGGTGCCCTGGAAGGGTCCAACGTGGACATCACGCAGCAGCTGGTCAACATGATTATCGCGCAGCGTAACTTCCAGGCGAATGCGCAGGTGATCCAGACCGAAGACACGGTGACACAGACCGTGATCAACCTCCGCTAATTCCAGGGATTGGTTGAATGGACCATCTGGTTTACATAGCCGCGTCGGGATCCAGTGACGCCATGCTCGCGCAGGCGGTCAATGCCAGCAACCTGGCGAACGCCAGTACGACGGGCTTTCGCGCAGACCTGCTCTCCGCCAGCAGCGCCTACATGACAGGCGAGTCGATGGAGAGCCGGACCTACGCGACGGCCAACGAAATGGGCATCGACTTCAAGCAGGGCACGATCAATGCCACGGGTCGCGATCTCGATATCGCGATCAACGGCGATGGTTGGCTGACAGTGGTTGGTGCTGATGGCGCCGAAGCACTCAGCCGTCGGGGTGATTTGCGCGTCACTGCGCTGGGCCAGCTCGTTGACGGTGTGGGCAACCAAGTCGTCGGCAACGCTGGCCCCATCGCCGTTCCGCCCTATTCCGAAATCGCGATAGGCAATGACGGCACGATCTCGATCGTGCCGCTCGGCGAAGACCCCAACACCCTCGCGGTGGTTGACCGCATCAAGCTGGCGAATCCCGATCCCAACTCGCTGTACAAGGGCGAGGATGGGCTTGTGCGTATGCCGCCGGGCGAAGACCCCCTGCCCGATGCGCTGGTAACGCTGATAGGTGGATCGCTGGAGTCGAGCAACGTCGACACCGTTGGCGCGATGGTGCACATGATCGAGATTGCTCGCCAGTTCGAGCAACACACGAAAATGATCAGTGTTGCGGAGCAGCTCGACGCGGCTACCGCGCAACTGATGAAGATGAGTTGAGGACCTAAGTCATGAGCCAGGCGCTGTGGATAGCAAAGACAGGATTGGATGCCCAGCAGACCAAGATGTCGAACATCGCCAACAACCTCGCGAACGCGGGTACTACCGGGTTCAAAGCGAGCCGGGCGATTTTTGCCGACCTTCTTTACCAGAACGTGCGCCAGGTCGGCGCGCAAACGTCACAGGACACGGAACTGCCGTCCGGCCTCTCGCTGGGCACGGGTGTACGCACCGTTGCCACCGAACGCCTGTTCACGCAGGGCAACCTGCAGAAGACCGAGAACAGCCTTGATATGGCGATCCAGGGCCGCGGCTTTTTCCAGGTGCTGCTGCCCGATGGCACGCAGGGATACACGCGGGACGGTACCTTCCAGGTGAGCGACCAGGGCGAGCTGGTGACGGCAGCGGGCTTTCCCGTGGCCCCGTCGATCACCATTCCCGAGAACGCCACTTCGGTAACGATCGGCGGCGACGGCACCATTTCTGTCCGGTTGCCCGGTGCCTCCGCCACAAGCCAGCTGGGCACGATGCAGCTGGCGGACTTCGTGAACCCGGCGGGCCTGCAGCCCATCGGCGACAACCTCTTTATCGAGTCGGGTGCCAGTGGCTCGCCGCAGACAGGCAACCCGGGCCTGAATGGCCTCGGCCGCATATTGCAGGGCCATGTTGAGAGCTCCAACGTGAACGTGGTGGAAGAACTGGTGAACATGATCGAGACCCAGCGAGCCTACGAGATGAATTCGCGTTCCATCTCGACGACCGACCAGATGCTCCAGTACGTGGCCAATAATCTCTAGGTGATCATCATGCACAAGGCCTTTCCACTTATCGTATTGGCGCCGCTGCTGGTCCTCGCGGGCTGTAACTCCCCGAACCGCATTCATCCCGACTACGCGCCGATGGAGGCTATGCCGGACTACCCTGAGGTCGCGGAGCGGGCGCCAACGGGAGGAATTCTCCACACCGAAGCGCGCAATATGGTGCTGTTTGAGGACCTGCGCGCACGCCAGACCGGCGACATCCTGACGGTCGTGCTCGCGGAGTCCACCGACGCCGCCAAGAGCAGCGACACATCCGTCGACAAGAGCAGCAGCACCACGATCGACAACCCATTACTCGCCGGCAAGCTGCGCACCTTCAACGGCGACAATACGCTCGAGTTCGGGCTGAATTCAGGCAACACGTTCGGCGGCGAAAGCGCGAGCAACCAGAGCAACAGCCTGAACGGCAGCATTACGGTGACAGTCGCGAAGGTCCTTCCCGGCGGCAATCTCTACGTGCAGGGCGAAAAGTGGATCGAGATCAACCAGGGTAATGAGTACATCCGCCTGCGTGGCATCGTGCGGCCTGTGGATATTCTCTCTGACAACACGATTCTCTCCACGCAGGTTGCGGACGCGCGGATTTCCTATTCCGGGACGGGTGCGCCCGCCGACGCTAATCGCATGGGCTGGCTGTCTCGTTTCTTTGTCAGCCCGTTCTGGCCGTTTTAAGGGGCAGGCACATGAACAGCACGCTTCCAACTCGATTTTGTAACAACGTGATGACCCGGTTTGCGATAGCGCTGGTCCTGCTCGTTGCGTCTCAGTTTGCCGCGGCAGAGCGCATTAAGGATCTCGGCACATTTGCGGGTGTGCGCGGCAACCAGCTGATCGGGTACGGGCTGGTGGTCGGCCTGGATGGTTCGGGCGACCAGACAACCCAGACGCCGTTTACCGTGCAGAGTGTCAAGAATATGCTCGCGAAACTGGGCGTCGTGGTAGACCCCCGCGACAATCCGCAGCTCAAGAACGTTGCCTCTGTCATAGTGCACGCAGAGCTGCCGCCTTTTGCGCGCCCGGGCCAGGCAATTGATGTCACCGTCTCATCGCTGGGTAATTCAAAGAGCCTGCGCGGCGGTGCGCTACTCATGACGCCGCTAAAGGGCGCCGATGGCCAACTCTACGCGATGGCGCAGGGTAATCTCGTGGTCAGCGGCTTTGGTGCAGAGGGTGCAGATGGTTCCAGCGTTGCGGTCAATGTCGCCAACTCAGGGCGTATACCGAGCGGCGCCACGGTGGAGCGCGCGGTGCCCTCGCCCTTCGGCCTTGAGAATAAACTGGTCATGAATCTGCACGCGGCGGATTTTACAACGGCCTTGCGGGTAGCCCAGAGCATCAACGACAACCTGGGTGAGAAAGTGGCTCGCCCCCTCGACGGTGGCACCATCGAAATCGACACGCCGATCGACCCCGGAGAGAAAGTGGCCTTTGTATCGCTTGTTGAGAACTTCAGGGTCGATCCCGGCACGGCGCCCGCGCGCGTCATCGTCAACTCAAGGAGCGGTACGATCGTCATCGGCAGCGAAGTGCGTGTACTGCCTGCGGCGGTCGCACACGGCAACCTGACGGTCAGCATCTCCGAGAACTTTCAGGCCAGTCAGCCCAGCCCGCTCTCGGTGGGCGGCCAAACCGTTGTAACGCCCCAATCCAACGTTGTTGTCGAACAGGAGGGCGCGCGGATGTTCTACATCGACCCGGGCGTCACGCTGAGGGACCTCGTCGCAGCGGTGAACCGCGTCGGTGCTGCGCCCGGCGACCTCGTGGCAATTCTCGAAGCGCTTGAGAAAGCGGGTGCGCTGCGCGCCGACCTGACGGTGATTTAAGGAGCGCCACGCGTGAACGCCGCTTCCTCCTCCGCCTTCTATGACTTCCAGGACCTGGCGTCGCTGCGGTCCCAGGCGGCGGGCAAGCCCGCGGAGGCAACCGCGGAAGTCGCCGCGCAGTTTGAAGCGCTGTTCGTGCAGATGATGGTCAAGTCCATGCGCGAGGCGACGATCGAAGGCGGTCTCTTTGAGAGCAACCAGATGGATTTTTACCAGGGCATGTTTGACCAGCAGGTCTCGCTGCATCTGTCGCGCCAGGGTGCTCTGGGCCTGTCCGACATCCTCACCCGGCAACTCGACGGTGAGATAGAGCAGAGCGAACGCACCGCGGAGACCGAGGTACCAAGGCCCGAGGCCTTTCTCGCCACCACGCGCTCCGCGCTGGCGGCTGTGGCCCCGATAGCGGCCGCGCCAGCGGTTGCGCCCACGTACGCGACGGCGAGCCAGCGGGCGACTGAACAGGCGGACTTTGCGCCGGACTCGCCGGAAGCCTATATCCGTGAAGTCTGGAACCACGCTGTGCAGGCCGGGCAACGCATCGGGCTCGACCCAAACGTGCTGGTGGCGCAGTCCGCGCTGGAGACCGGCTGGGGGCGCAAGGTGATTCAGGCGGCTGACGGGCGCAGCAGCTTCAATCTCTTCGGGATCAAGGCGGGCGGACAATGGGCTGGCGAAACGGCGAGCGTAAACACGGTGGAATACCGGGACGGCCTGGCGTCCATAGAGCGCGCGAGCTTTCGTGTGTACGACTCGGTAGCCGCGAGCTTCGAGGACTACGTGGATTTCCTGTCGGCGAATCCGCGCTACCAGTCGGCGCTGGAAAAGGCGGCGGACGGCCGCGAGTTTGTGCGAGAGTTGCAGGGTGCCGGGTACGCTACAGACCCTGAATACGCTGACAAAATCATCAGTATTCTCGACACCGAGTCCTACCGCCCGGTGTTCGAAGCGTTAAAGAACCCGGTGGCATTGTCGCTAACAGGAGAGAACTAACGGCCCGCACTACGGCGGGCTTGGGTATTGGGTTGTGGCAGATTTACTGAACTTAGGCACAGGCTCGCTGCTGTCGTTGCAGCGCGCGATTTCAACCACCGGGCATAACATCGCGAATGTTAATACCGAGGGTTACAGTCGCCAGCGCGTCAATTTTGCCACGCAGCCGCCGCAGTTCCTCGGTGGCGCCTACCTTGGTAACGGCGTCACCATTGATTCAATTGAGCGCATCTACGACCAGTATCTCGCGGACGATGTGCGTGCGCGCACGTCGAGCCAGGCGAGGTTCGACACGTACTACTCATTGGCAAC
The DNA here is from genome assembly GCA_965227435.1 of Halioglobus sp. Taxonomy (GTDB): domain Bacteria; phylum Pseudomonadota; class Gammaproteobacteria; order Pseudomonadales; family Halieaceae; genus Marimicrobium. The sequence goes on from CBDDGB010000001.1 coordinate 592,661, forward strand.
AAGGCTCGACGGCCTTATGGCGGACCCCGCGGTCGGTCTCGGGCCGGTGCTCGACAGTTTCTTCGGCGCTGTGCAGGACGTTGCGAACAACCCGGGCTCGCTGCCCGAACGCCAGGTCATGCTGGGCGAGGCACAGGCGCTTGCTGACCGTTTCGCCTACCTGGACGCGAACTTCCGTAACCTCGACAGCGAGGTCAACGGCCGTATCGAAGCCGTGGTCGGCGAGATCAACGCGCTGTCGGAGGGTATCGCAAACCTCAATCGCCAGATTACCCAGGCGGCGGCTCGGGGCGGCGGCCAGGCTGCACCCGACCTGCTCGACGAGCGCGACCGGCTGGTTGTGGAGCTTGCCAGCAAGGTCAACGTGACCACGGTCGAGCAGTCCGACGGGTCGCTCAACGTGCTCATCGGTAACGGCCAGCCGCTGGTCGTCGGTCTCACCGCCGAGCAGTTCCAAACGGCGACAGACCCCAACGATCCCTCCCAGACGATCGTAGGTATGCTGAATCCTGCCGGAGAGGTGAACAATCTTGAGCGCTTTCTAGATGGCGGGGAGCTGGGCGCCCTGCTCGACTTCCGCAGCCAGACCCTGAACTACTCACGCAACCAGCTGGGCCTGGTTGCCGCGGGCGTCACGGCGATGGTCAACGAGCAACACGCGCTGGGCGTGGACCTCAACGGCCAGCCGGGCGGCGACTTCTTTTTGCCGCTTGAGGCGACCCAGACGGCGCGCCTCGGCAACTCCGGACTGTCTTCGGTGACGCCGACCATTGACGATGTTTCGGCCCTCACGGGGGATGACTACAGCATCGTCTTCGCGGGTAGTCAGTGGACGCTCACTAACCTCACAACCGGCGCAGCTCAACAAGGTGCGGGACCTTTCTCGGTCGACGGCCTGACGATCAGTGTGGCCGGTGCGCCCGTCGACGGAGACGCGTTTATCATCCAGCCCACGCGGCAGAGTGCCACCAATTTCGGGCTCGCGTTGACGGACCCAGCGGGTATCGCCGCCGCGTCGCCGCTGCGGGGCGAGGCGGAACTGTCGAATCTCGGCTCGGGCGACGTCAGTAGCCTGGTGGTGAACGACACAGCCGGCCTGCCGCTCGGTGGCCCTGTGACGTTGACCTTCAATCCGGATGCCCTCGGGCCCGGTGTGCCTGGCTACGACGTGAGCGGAATAGCGGGCGGCCCGCTGGCTTACGACCCCGCCACCGAGAGCAATGGCAAGACCTTCACGCTGGGCGGTTTTGACGTCACCGTGAACGGTATCCCGCAGGCTGGCGACGAGCTCACGATCGAGAACAATACGGGCGGCAGCGGCGACAATCGCAATGCGCTGGCCCTCGCCGACCTGCAGACGAGCCGGGAACTGTTTGGCGGCACCGCCAGTTTCCAGGACGCTTACGGCAGCCTGGTTGCCGACATCGGTGTGCAGACACGACAGGCGCAGACCGGCAGTGAGACCGAGCGTGTCCTTCTCGAACAATCCATAGCGGCGCGCGACAGTGTGTCCGGCGTCAACCTCGACGAAGAGGCGGCGAACCTGATCCGCTTTCAGCAGGCTTACCAGGCTGCGGCGCAGTTTATCTCCGTTGCCGACCAGGTGTTCCAGACCCTTCTGAACGCGACGCGGCGGTAGGTACTGATCATGCGTATGTCGAGCGTACAGATTTTCCAGCAGGGCGTGTCAGCGATCCTGAACCAGCAGTCGAACGTGGCGCGGACTGAGCAGCAGCTTGCGACTGGCCGTCGCATCCTGACGCCGGCCGATGACCCGGTGGCGGCTGCACAGGTTCTCGATATCACGCAGGACCTCGAGCTGGTGGACCAGTACCAGCGCAACGGCAACCTCGCCGAGGGCCAGCTCGCGCTGGAAGACACGATACTGTCCGATGTCGGTAACGTGCTGCAGCGCGTGCGGGAACTGGTGGTGCAGGCCAATAACGCGAGTCAGGGGCCTGAAACGCGGGCGGGCATCGCAACGGAGATCGAGGCGCGCGTCGACGAACTGCTGGCGCTTGCCAATACGCGCGACGCGACCGGGGAGTATATTTTTGCTGGCTATCAGGCGGATTCGCAGCCCTTCTCGCGGCAGGGTGGGGGCTTCAGTTATGCGGGCGATGATGGCCAGCGCTTCCTCCAGCTTGGCAGCGGCACGCAGGTGGCGGTCCGCGATTCGGGCAGGGCGGTGTTTGGCTCCATACCCACGGGCAACGGCACGTTTACGGTAGACGCGGACGGCGCCAACGGTGGTACCGCGGTGGCCGGCGAGACCAGTGTGGTCTCGAGCTTTGCCCCAGACCAGTACACAATCGAGTTCAGCCAACCGCTGCCCGGTGACCCCGTCACCTATCAGGTCCTGGATTCCGGGCTTGGCGTGGTGAGCAGCGGTAATTATGAAGACGGTGACAGCATCAGCTTTGCCGGCGTGAGCGTATCCTTCAGCGGCGCACCTGCAGACGGTGACAGCTTTACGGTAGCACCCTCTCTTAAGCAGGATATGTTCTCGCTGCTGCAGGGCATCGCGGATGAACTAAACGCCGCTGGCGCCTCTGCACCGGACGTAGCCGGGCTGAACAACGCCCTCGGCCAAGCCTTGAGCGGCATAGACCAGGCCATTGGCAAGACGTTACAGGTACGGGCTGATGTGGGCGTTCGCTTGGCGCAGGTCGATAGTCAGCTGAACATTAATGACCAGTTCAACCTGCAGCTGCAGGAGACTCTGGCCGATGTGCAGGACCTCGATTACGCGGAGGCCATTAGCCGCTTCAATATCCAGTTGACGGCGTTGCAGGCTGCTCAGCAGGCCTACGCGCGGATGTATGAATTTTCGCTGTTTAACTACCTCTGATACCGGTAAAACCACAGCGAGACTGCGACGCATCCGCGCGTTCTCGGCAACATTTCACAATTTGGGCCGGTAGCCGCATAAAAACCCTTTTCCGGCCCTAAACCCTCTAAAGCTTTCCCCCCCCAGGCCGATAAATCAGGTGTCGGCAGTGAGAATCACGGTCGATACGTGATTCAAACGGCATAACCTGACCGCATTGGTTCCCGCAGTACCGGCACCACGGTCGAAATAAAGAGGGGACATCCCATGTCACAGACAATTAACACAAACCTCGCTTCGCTCAACGCGCAGCGTAACCTGAGCAGCTCCCAGGGGTCTTTGGCCACATCGCTGCAGCGTCTTTCGACCGGTCTTCGTATCAACAGTGCGAAGGATGACGCGGCTGGCCTTGCGATCTCCGAGCGTTTCACCGCGCAAATCCGTGGCCTGAACCAGGCGGCTCGTAATGCCAACGACGGCATTTCGCTCGCCCAGACGGCTGAAGGTGCGCTGGCGGAGGTGACCAACAACCTGCAGCGTATTCGTGAGCTGGCTATCCAGTCTTCCAACGCGACTAACTCTCAGAGTGACCGCGACGCACTGCAGACTGAGGTTTCTCAGCTGATCAACGAAATCCAGCGCGTATCTGAACAGACTCAGTTTAACGGTGTGAACCTGCTCGACGGTTCATTCTCAGCTGCGCAGTTCCAGGTGGGTGCAAACGCTGGCGAAACCATCACGATCGCCTCAACGGCTAACGTTGACACGTCTGTGATCGGCTCTGCTTCCGAGAACACGTCTGCCGGCCTTGCGGTCGCAGCGTCTGGTCTTACCGATCTCACCGCGATTGCCGCTGGTGGCTTGACGATTGATGGCGGTAGCGGTGCAGTAGACGTGGGTGCGATTGCTGCAGCGAATACTGCGGCAGAGCGCGCCGGTCAGTTGGTGTTTGCCATCAATAACGTCTCACAGCAGACGGGCGTGGGTGCGTCCTACGACGCCGCTACAGGCCAGCTTTCGCTGAACAGTAGCGTTGCGTTTACCGTCGCTGGCACCGCCGGTGCAACCGCGAAGGGCTATGCAAACGGTGGCTTCGCCACGGTGACCACCACGACAGGTATCGACACGTTGACGGTTGGTAACTTTGCTGGTGCACAGACCGCTATCGACCTGGTCGACAGCGCGCTGACCACGATCAACTCCTCGCGAGCCACGCTCGGTGCGGTACAGAGCCGCTTCGAGTCTGTCGTGACCAGCGTACAGACCACGGCAGAGAACCTGTCGGCTTCACGTTCGCGGATTCAGGATGCGGACTTCGCGGCCGAAACGGCCAACCTGACCAAAGCGCAGATTCTGCAGCAGGCCGGCACCGCGGTGCTTGCCCAGGCTAACGCCGCGCCGCAGAACGTGCTGGCCTTGCTCCAGTAAGGCCTGTACGGACAGGTTGATGGAAAATGACCAGGGGGCGGACTCCGCCCCCTGTTCTCACCCCGAGAGCGCAGCGTGATGCATGAGGCAGGGAGGCCCGACGCTCGAAGGAGGTTTGGACATGTCAATTTCAGAGATTTCAATTGTTGGCCAGGTATTTGGCCGATCCTCGTCGACGCAAAGCGGTACGGCGGCGGCAGAGCCTGAGCGGCAAATTCTGTCGCCTAGCGGCAAGGCTTCACCGCCTCAGGCCCAGGCTGAGCAGACCAGGGAACAGCAGGAAACCCCTGCTGAGCTTACGGAACAAGCGGTTGCAACGGTCAAGGAGTTGCTCCAAAGCCAGGCGCGGAGCTTGCAGTTCGAGGTGGATGACGAGAGCGGTATGGACATTCTTACCGTGCTCGACGGTGATACAGGCGAAGTGATACGTCGCTTCCCCGCCGACGAGGTCATCGCAAGCGCACGCTACATCTCCGAGAATCTTCCCGATGCGGCCAATGGGCTGCTCCTGGACGAGCAAGGGTAGCTTGCTGACACCGCGGGACCGGCTTGGCACCGACCTTGCATAGGTTTCCGGGATGATCGGGTAATAGAGCGGGATGAGAGATGATCACAGCGACGGGAGTGGGTTCGGGGCTCGATATCGAGAGCCTGGTGACGCAGCTGATTGCTGCGGAGCGCGCGCCGGTAGAGAACCGGATTCTGCGTCAGGATACGCAGATTACGGCAGAGCTCTCCGCCTTCGGCACCTTTAAAGGCGCCCTCTCCTTTTTTCAATCCAGCGTCAGCGACCTCAATGTCCTGTCAAATTTCGGACGCCGCACCGGCGTTTCCAGCGACGACGACATCGTGGGCGCCACATCCAACGGCACCGCCGTCAATGGCAGTTACGACATCGCAGTCAACCAGCTGGCGAAAGCGCACTCCCTGGCCAGCGCCGGTTATGCCGCCGCCGACGAGGTGGTTGGCGAGGGCACGCTGACCATTCGTTTCGGTTCCACAGACTACACGCCGCCCGATCCGGGCCCCGAATCCTACAACGGCTTCACGGTTAACCCGGAGCGCGGTATCGCTACCATCGCTATCGACAGCAGCAACAATACGCTGGAGGGTGTGCGTGATGCCATCAATGCGGCGGATGTGGGTGTAAGCGCCGCGATTGTGAACGATGGCAGCGGGTTCCGGTTGCTGCTGAGCTCTGAACAGACGGGGCTTGCCAACAGTATCGAAATCAGCGTTGACGACACTGGTGACGGCAACAGTACAGACGCCTCCGGGCTTTCCGCTTTGGCTTTCAACGCCGGCGCAACGAATCTGTCGCAGACCGTCGCGGCACAGGATGCAAGTTTTACGGTCAACGGCCTCGCGATCAGCACATCCGACAATAATGCGTCCGGTGTCATTGAAGGCATTGACCTCACGTTGAAGGATGTTACAGGCGCTTCACCGATTACCGTTAGCGTGTCTGAAGATGTCGATGCGCTGAAGGAAATCGTTACATCTTTCATTGATGGGTTTAACAGCTTTGTGCAGACCGCCAACAGCCTGACGTCCTTTGATGTTGCCAGTGGCACTTCGGCGCCATTGCAGGGTGATTTCTCGGTGCGCTCGATCGTCGGACAGGTGCGCAGCATCCTGACCGATGCCGTTGAAGGCTTTGATGGGCCTTTCAGCAATCTTAGCGAGCTGGGCATTTCCACACAGCTAGATGGCACGCTGCAGGTGGACGACGCGCAACTCGACAGCGTGCTTGCACAGAACTATGACGACGTCGTCGGCCTTTTCGCCGCCGTTGGCCTGCCGAGCGATGCCTCCATTGAATTCGTGACCTCGACTGAGGACACCGCGATTGGCAGTTACGCCGTTGAAGTGACGCAGGCCGCCACGCAGGGTGTGCTCGTTGGCGCTGCAGCGGGTTTTCCGTTGGACATTGATGCCGACAATGACGAACTCACCTTCAGGATCGATGGCGTCACCAGCGGCGCGATTAGTTTGACGCAGGGTACCTACGCAAGCGGTGCTGACCTGGCTGCGGAACTGCAGGCGCGCATCAATGGCGACAGCGCGCTGGCGCAGGCAGGCGCGCGAGTTTCAGTGGTGTACAACACGGACCGCTTTGAGATCACCTCCGAAGAGTACGGTGGCAGTTCGACAGTAGAAGTGCTCACCGCAGACACCAATACTGCAGCGGAGCTCGGTCTCGCCGTGGGTGCAGGAATCGCGGGGCTCAATGTCGCCGGCACGATAGGCGGTGATGTTGCAACGGGGGTTGGCACGACACTGACAGGTATTGCGGGAACCGCTGCCGCCGGGCTGCAGATCAATGTCAATGGCGGCGGGACGGGACCCCGCGGTGACGTCAATTTTTCCCGTGGCCTGGCGTATCAATTGGACACACTGATCGCCGGTTTCCTGGACGGTGACGGTATTCTCGATGCCAGGACAGATAGCCTGCAGGACCGCTCGGAAGAACTCGATGAACAGCGCCAGCGACTGGACCTTAGAATCGAGGCCGTCGAGGCCCGCTACCGCGCCCAGTTTACGGCACTGGACACACTGCTGGCCCAGCTGCAGACAACAAGCTCATTTCTGACTCAGCAACTGGCGTCGCTGCCGGGGGCGAGTTCAACAGGACAATAACGTTTAAGGCAGACCAAAGGGGCAGGACATGAATCAAACGGCATTGCAGCAGTACCAGAACGTGGGCGTAAACAGCGGCGTGACAGACGCTGATCCGCACCAGCTGATCTCCATGTTGTTGACCGGCGCGGCTGACCGGGTCGCCGCGGCGCGCGGTGCACTGCTGCGTGAAGAGGTGGGTCGCAAGGGCGAACTGATCAGCGGCGCCATCGCTATCATTGACAGCCTGCGCGCCAGCCTGGACCACGAGAGGGGCGGCGACATCGCTGCAAACCTCCGTGCGCTCTACGACTACATGGAGCAGGGCCTTGTGGAAGCGAACCTCAGCGCTGACGCCGCCCGCCTGGAGGAGATCAGCGCACTCCTTTCGGAGCTCAAGGCGGGTTGGGACGCGATTCCAGCGGATCAAAGGCGGGCCGGATAATGCACTCGACGACACATGCCGGCGCAGAAGCGCGGGCGCTGCCAGAGCAGGTTCACCAGTGCCGCAGGCTCGCACAGGTGCTTGAGATGACCAGGCAAATGCTCGCTCATGCCGACAAGGGCGAGTGGCAGGCGGTCACGGAGATCGAGCTCGAGCGCCGTGAAGACCTGGTGAAGTGCTTTTCGGAGCCGATTCCCCTGGGGGACAGCGAACTGGTTGCCGAAGCGGTAGCGACTCTGCTGCACCTGAACGAGGAACTCATGGCCCGGCTGAAGGAGGCGCGCTCCACGGTGCTGGAGCAGAGCCTTGAGTTTTCAAGGCAACGCAAGGCCGCGAGCAGCTACCAGAGTGTCGGTGCAGCGCTCGAGGAAACGCCCTGAAGAAGCAGCGGGCGTCGCGGGTGAACGGTCCGCGGCCCGACTGCTAGACTGGCAATCGCGCCCGGTTTACAGGACTTTCTGATGCCTGACCCCCACACCCCAGCATCGTCGGCGGACACCACCGACGCCTCGGACCTCAGATTCAGCGACAACTGCTCGATAGAGTGGCGCGTGGTGGAACACGCGCTGGACGACGAGCACCTGTCGAGAGTCAACGAATCCAACGAATTCTTCCTGCGTGCCGTGGCCGCGCTCGGTGCAGTGACTGGCGAGCACATGGAGGAAGAAGGCGCGATTTCCGCGGAGATTGAGCGCCTGGATCGCAAAATCAACCTCGTCCTCGACCTGGTGAGCCAGCTGGTGTACCAGCAGTTGGAGATTCCCGAGCGCTGTCGCGTCACGATTTCGGCCAAGGATCTGGCCTGGCAGGAAGCTGCGCCGCCACAGGCCGGCGACGTGGTCTTTGTGCGGGCGTACATCCAGCACGGGACACCCAAGCCGCTGTGTTTTTACGGCGAAGTGGTCAGCAGCGCGCAAGACCGCGAGGACGGCATGTGCAGAGTACGCTACGTGGGCCTGTCCGCCGCCGTGGAAAACTGGCTCGACAAACTGATTTTTCGCCACCACCGGCGCGAAGTGGCCTTCAAACGCCTGCACTCCGACGAAAATTAACACGGTTTCCCGACGTGCCCCGCGCGTTGTTAAAAACGGGCGGCAAATAACACTTTGATCTATAAATAAAGCGTTTTTTAGCTTCTAGTCATTCATGTAAATTCAATGCTTAACGACGCATAACTAACAGTGTTACGCAGGTTTTTTTTCTAGGAGCTTGAATTTCTGACATTTTTCGCAGAACATACCGTAAAAGAGTTGTAAAAAATAAATTTTGGGGGCACTGGTAATCACGCGTTCGAGCGTCGATCACCAGAGAGGGTTGCAACACAACCCGGGTAAATCGAAGGGGCCATCCCCCAGCAATAATTTTCCTTTCGAACGCCAGTGCTAATTAGGGGGGCACTGACTGAATGGCCCGCGGCAATCGCTACAGATTTGCCCTCGTTGCATGCCGTCATGGCCGCGACATAGCCCCGGTCCCCCGCATGTTTGCCTCCCCGAGTCGTAATCCGCTGTGCGGCGAGGTGCTGCCTTGACGCAAAATCCCGCCGTTATCGTGGTCGATTCGGAGCGTGAGCGTGCCGAGGAGTTCGCAACCTATATCCGCTTCCTGGGTTGTGACACCACCACCGCGATCGACGAAAACACCCTCCTGGAGGAGATCGCCGCCCTCCCCGCGGTACTGGCGATTTTTGTCGGCAGCGCCTCGGGCGACCAGTGGCTGGCCCCGGCACTGCGCCGCGCCAACGAGTTTACGGGTGGCAGCCCCTGCTACCTGTTGCAACAGGTCGAAGGGTCCTCGCAGCCACCGGCCGGTATTCGGTCGCTGATAACCGGAACCCTGCCGCGCGACGCCAGTTACCAGGAATTACTGGGGATACTCCGGCAGGCGCGCCAGGCGCACGAGCACCGCACCAGCGCGCGGGATAACCTGTCCGCCACGCTGTACAGCAATCTGATTGGCGCCAGTGATGACATCGAAGCGGTGCGCCACCTGGCCCGGCAGGTCTCTACGACCGAAGCAACGGTCCTCGTCAGTGGCGAGTCCGGCACCGGCAAAGAGGTGGTGGCGCGCTGCGTCCACGCGCTGTCGTCCCGGCGGGACCAGCCGTTTGTCCCGATCAACTGTGGCGCCATCCCGGCAGAGCTGCTCGAATCCGAACTGTTTGGCCACGAGAAGGGTGCATTCACCGGTGCTATCACTGCGCGCAAGGGTCGTTTCGAAATTGCCGAGGGCGGTACCCTCTTCCTCGACGAAATTGGCGATATGCCACTGGATATGCAGGTGAAGTTGCTGCGGGTGCTGCAGGAGCGCACGTTTGAGCGTGTGGGCAGCCACAAACCGATACCCACCAATGTGCGCGTGGTGGCGGCCACACACCGCAACCTCGAGCAGATGGTCGCGGATGGCAGCTTCCGTATGGACCTGTTCTTCCGCCTGAACGTGTTCCCCATCGAAATCTCGCCACTGCGCGATCGCGTGGGGGATATCCCGCTGCTCATTGATAACTATGTCTCTCGCCAGGAGCGTGAACAGGGCCGGTCACTGCGGCTCAGTGATTGCGCGGTCGCTGCCCTTGTCCGGTACCACTGGCCGGGCAATGTGCGTGAACTCTTCAACCTGCTTGAGCGCATGGTGATCCTGTTCCCCGACAAACTGGTGAAGTGGTCTGACCTGCCCGAGAAATTCCGGCCCAACGAAGAGTTGTTTGAAGAGCAGCTGAGCGAGACCGAAGACTGGCAGCAGCAAGTGCGCGCCGTTGCCTCGCCCATTGAGCTTCCCCCGGAGGGCATCGACCTGAAGCCGCACCTTGCCGATATCGAACGTCGCCTGATGATCGAGGCCCTGGACCGTTCGGACTGGGTCGTCGCGCGCGCGGCCAAGCTTCTCAACCTGCAGCGGACTACGCTGGTGGAAAAGATGCGTAAGTTCGATATTCACCGCCCGGAAGAACTGACGGGTTCTTGACGCCTCCCACAGCGCTTTCTTTCAAGCCGCTGTTTTTCAAAGATATTTTTTTCTAGGCACGCTTTTTGCAGTTACACGGTGTAGTCAAAAAAAACGCCGTCGTAACGGAAGAAGCGTCCTATGAGCCAGACTGAGTCCCTCACACTCGGTGAGCTGGAAGAAGCCTTTGAAGTTTTCAGCAAGGTATCGATAGAGCTAGAAACCACCTATCGCCAGCTTGAAGCCAAGGTGGCGCAACTCACCGAAGAGTTAACGAGTGCGCGCTCTGCCAAGTTGCGTGAACTGGCGGAGAAAGAGCGACTGGCAATGCGGCTGTCTTCGCTGGTGGCCGCGCTGCCGGGTGGTGTCGTGATCGTCGATGAGGCACTCAAGGTCCGCGACGCAAACCCCGAGGCCCTGCAGATTCTCGGCGGCCCGCTGCTCGGTGAGACCTGGGGTGACGTGTTGTTGCGGGGTACAGGCGCCAGCCAGCTTGATTCGGCCGAGATGGTGCTCACGAGCGGCCGTCGCTACTCCGTTGTGAGTCGCCCTCTCGACAGCCTTGGTGACAAGGTCCTGCTGATCACCGATGTGTCTGAAATCCATGAGCTGCAGGAGCAGCTCAGCCGGAAGAAACGACTTACCGCGCTTGGCGAAATGGCGGCCAGGCTCGCTCACCAGATCCGCACCCCGCTGTCTGCGGCGACACTCTACCTGAGTCAACTCAGCCGGCCTGACATCGCGCAGGACCAGCGCCGCGAGGTCGCGGGCAAGGTCGGTCAGCGCCTGGACTACATGGGCAACCTGCTGGACAGCATGCTCAGTTTCGTGCGCGGGGGTTCCCCGGAACGCGAGCTGGTGTACATCGCCGACGTGCTCGAAGACTTTAAAGCGGCGCTGTGGCCCCATCTGTCAGAGAGCCGCTCCTCGCTCAAGCTGCCTTATGTCGACAACACGCTGACCGTGATGGGTGACCGCGACGAACTGGTCGGCGCCCTCAGCAATCTCGCGATGAACGCGATTGAAGCTTCAGGCGGTTCTGTCCGGCTGGAGCTGTGGGTAGGCGCACTGGACAGGGAACGTCTTCAAATCAGGTTGTGGGACGACGGCCCAGGCATCAGTGACGACATCCTGGACAGAATATTCGACCCGTTTTTTACGACGCGCGCGCAGGGCACCGGCCTCGGTCTCGCCGTCGTCGCCATGACGGTGAGTAACCATGGCGGTGAGATCAGCGTGAAGAACAGGCAGGTGGGCGGTGCCGAGTTTCTGATTACGCTTCCCATCGAGCAGGGCACAGATGCCTGCGAGGAAGAATCTGTCATGGGGAGAGTGATCAATGAGTAAAGTGGCGCTCGTTCTCGTTGTGGAAGACGACGATGCCCTGCGTGAAGCCTTGTGCGACACCATTGAGTTTGGTGGTTACGAGACCGTTGGCGCCAACAACGGTGCCGCCGCGCTGGACATTCTTGACGCCCGGCCTGTAGATCTCGTGATCTCCGACGTCCAGATGGACGTGATGGACGGCCATACGCTGTTGCGCAACGTGAAGTCGCGGTGGCCCAACCTCCCGTTTGTACTGGTCACCGCGCACGGGAGTATCGAAAAAGCAGTCTCTGCGATTCGCGATGGCGCTGCGGACTACCTCCTGAAGCCGTTTGAGGCTGAGGTCCTGCTCGAGATGGTTTCCCGCCTCGCCGTGCTCTCTGACCAGGACGCCGATTGCATGATTGCGCAGGACCCGGCCATGGTGAGCGTGCGTGAACTGCTCAGCCGCGTGGCCGGCAGTGGCGCGACTGTGATGATCTCCGGTGAGTCTGGTGTGGGCAAAGAGGTCGTGGCGCGCTTCATCCACAGCCAGTCGGATCGGGCGGACAAGCCGTTTGTCGCCATCAACTGCGCCGCGATCCCGGAGTCCATGCTGGAGTCGATGCTGTTCGGCTACGAGAAGGGCGCTTATACCGGAGCCCACCAGTCGCGCGCAGGAAAATTTGAACAGGCGAACGGCGGCACATTGTTGCTGGACGAAATCTCTGAGATGGATCTCGGATTGCAGGCCAAGCTGCTGCGCGTGCTGCAGGAGAAAGAGGTGGAGCGTCTCGGTGGAAGCAGCATGATCCCGCTGGATGTGCGGGTGCTGGCGACCACCAACCGGGACCTGCGCGGCGAGGTCAGTCGCGGTTCATTCCGCGAAGACCTGTACTACCGACTGAATGTGTTCCCGGTGCATGTGCCGCCTCTGCGTGAGCGTCGTGGCGACATCCTGCCCCTGTCGATGCACCTGTTGAATCGCTTCGACGAGGGCCGCGGCCTGCGCCTGGAGCGTGAGGCCGAGCTCAAACTGCTCGCGCATGACTGGCAGGGGAACGTACGCGAACTCGAAAACTGTATGCAACGCGCCGCCATCCTTACGCAGGGCAGCGTGATTACCGTGCAGAGCATTTACTTTGAGAGCGCGATACACAGCGACGTGCAACCGGAGCCCGATGTCCAGGCGCCGGCCGACAACCTGCTTAACGGTGGGCTGAAAGACAGGGAGCGACAGCTCATTGTTAACGCGTTGAAGTCTGTGGGCGGTCGTCGCAAGGATGCCGCGGAGATTCTGGGTATCAGCCCGCGCACGTTGCGGTACAAGCTGGCCAAACTGAAGGAACAGGGTGTCGCCGTTCCCGCTGCGGGATAGGCACGCCAGGTAACAGGTAAGGAGAGAACGGAATGAGCGAAATGCAAATCAACGCAGTCCTTGCACAGATGCGCGCCATGGCTGCAGCAGCCGGCGTCGAACAGCCCGCGGGGGACGTGGGCAACACGCCCGCGGTGGACTTCGGCAACTTGATGAAGCAGTCCCTCGACCAGGTCAGCGAGGCGCAGGGCAAGGCGAAAGAGCTGGCCGTCGCTTTCGAGACGGCGCAGGAGGGCGTGGAACTACCTGAGGTGATGATCGCGATGCAGAAGGCGAGTATCTCGTTCCAGGCCATTACGCAGGTGCGCAACAAGCTGTTAAGTGCCTACCAGGAAGTGATGAACATGCAGGTCTGATCCGTGATCGGTACGGGGATACAACGTAAGAATGCAACCGTGAGCGCCGCGCCGCGGCCAAACAAATAAGAGCAACAGGCAGGAATGGCAGAAGAAAAGCTGACACTCATTGATCGATTTCGCGGCCTGAGCAGCCAGCCGGTCGCCATGCAGGTGCGGCTGCTGATCGGCCTGGCCGCCAGCATCGCACTCGGCATCAGCCTCGTCGACTGGGCGGTTACGCCAGACTTTACACCGCTGTACGCGGAGTTATCGCCCTCCGCCTCTGCCGAGATTGTACAGGCGCTTGAGTCCAACAATATTCGCTACGAGGTGGACAGCCGCACCGGAATGGTGGGTGTGCCTGCTGACATCGTGCGCGAAACGCGCCTGCGACTGGCGAGTGAAGGCCTGCCGCGGGTCGGCAGCGAGGGCTTCGATATGCTGGACGAAGACCAGCGGCTCGGTGTCAGCAGCTTCATGGAAAAAGCGCGCTACGATCGCGCACTCGAGCAGGAGCTGGCGAGTTCTATCGCTTCGTTGGACAACGTGCGCTCTGCCCGCATTCACCTGGCGCTGCCCAAGCAGTCTGCTTTCATTCGAAAGAAGAGCAAACCGGCCGCCTCGGTGCTCGTTAGCCTGTACCCCGGACGAGAGCTGACCGACAGGCAGCTCGCCGGCATTGTGCACATGGTCGCTTTCAGCGTGGCGGGACTTGAAGCAGAGCAGGTCTCGGTTGTCGACAACAACGGTAAGTTGCTGTCTGGCCAGACAGGTGCGGACGACTTTGCGTCCACCAAGGAAAACTTCCGCTACACGCAACAACTGGAGCAGCGCTACGTCGACCGGATTGAAGAAATACTGACGCCCTTCCTCGGGCTTGGCGCCGTGCAGGCGCAGGTCTCGGCTGACGTTGACTTCACCGTGGTTGAACGGACCAGTGAGCGCTACGAGCCCGAACGCAGTGTCCGCAGCGAAGAGATGATGGAGGAGATGTCTGCCGAGAAAGGCGTTGGGGGTATCCCAGGTACTCTGTCCAACCAACCGCCGGAGGGCGGGCAGCTCGCGGCGGAGTCGGAGCTTGGCAACAACAATCGCGACAATCAGGCTTCGCCCTCGCGCTCCACCAAGCGCGAGATTCGCAATTACGAACTCGACAAGACCATCAGTCATGTTCGCGAAACACCGGGCACGCTCAACAAACTCACGGTCGCGGTTGTGGTGGACTACCGCGAGCAGCTTAATGAGGAAGGTGAGGTCGAGAGAGTCGCGCGCAGCGACGAGGAAATGGAAGAGATCCGGGCTCTCGTGCGCGAGGCCGTTGGCTTTGACGAGGCGCGGGGCGACCGGGTCAACGTGGTCAATGCGTCTTTCGTGCAGGTGTCCGAGATTATCGAGGCACCAGAGGCCTCGCTCATGGAGCAGGAGTGGGTCTGGCGCGCGGGCAAACTCTCCATCGCCGGCATTGGCATGTTGCTGCTGATCTTTGTGGTGGTGAGGCCGCTGATGCAGGCGTCGAGTGCGCCGCTGTTGAACCAGGCCGCGCTCGCCGCGCCGGGCGTGGCACCGGGTGTCGCCGGTGCGGTGCAGGGTCTGCCTGGCTCCGCGGCGGCTGCAGCCGGTGCCCTGCCCGAGGGCGCTGCCGTGGGCGAAGACATGGTCACGCTGGGTCACCAGGCGGGCGCTGCGTTACCCGGTGCCGCACCACCGGCCTACCAGCAACAATTAAACATGGCGCGGTCGATGGTGGAGGGCGAACCGGAGCGCGTCGCCAGCGTTGTTAAGGGATGGGTGGCCAACGATGGCTGAAGCCCCCGCCGCTGCGCCTGCCGCCCCCGCCGCTCCGGCCCTGCCGCCACTGACTGGGTCACAGCGCGCCGCCATCTTCTTGTTGGGCCTCGGCGAGTCCGGCGCCGCCGCGATCATGAAGCACATGGAGCCGAAGGAGGTGCAGATGGTCGGCGAGGCCATGGCCAGCCTTGGCGATGTCACCAACGAGCAGATAGCCGATGTGGTACACGAGTTTGTCGACCGCGTCAGCACCATCAGTCCCTTCGGGATCGGTGCAAGCGACTTCACACGCCGCGTGATGGTAGAGGCCCTCGGCGAGAGCAAAGCGCGGGGCGTACTCAGCAAGGTCATGCAGGACGAGACATCCAAGGGCGTCGACGCCCTGCGTTGGATGGATGCCCGCGGGGTCGCGGGCGTTATCAAGGGAGAGCACCCGCAGATTATTGCCCTCGTGCTGGCGTCGCTTGAACCCGAGCACGCGGCCAAAGTGTTGAGCCTGTTGTCAGAGGGGTTGCGCTCCGATGTCATCCTGCGCATCGCTCGCCTGGAAATGGTTGACCCGGTTGCGCTGCAGGAACTCGATCTTGTGCTGGAAAAACAGATGACCAACCAGCGGGAGATGCCGCCGTCCGCCGTCGATGGCATGAAGAGCGCGGCGGAAATCCTCAACAATCTGGACAGCGAGGAAGAGACGCAACTGATGGACGCGCTCAAGCAGGCCGACAGCGAGCTCGGTGAGCGCGTCCAGGAACAGATGTTCGTCTTTGAGAACCTCATGGTGCTGGACGATCGAGGCATGCAGCGACTGATTCGCGAGATCGCCGTAGACAACCTGGTTGTGGCGCTGAAGGGCGTGGACGACGAGTTGAAAGAGAAGTTCTTCAAGAACATGTCGTCCCGCGCCGCAGAGATGCTCAAGGAAGACCTGGAAGCGAAGGGCCCCGTGAAACTCTCCGACGTCGAAGCGCAACAGAAGGAAATCCTCGTGACTGCGCAGGGCCTTGCCGAGGCCGGCGAGATCTTCCTCGGCAAGGGGGGCGACGACTTTGTCTGATTCGGGCGGTACGGTTGAGCTTTGGAATGCGCCACCGTTCGAGCAGGCCGTTTCCGACAGCGCTCCCGAACCTGACCTTGGGGAGCGTGAGGCAATGGCCCAGGCCATGGGTTTCCAGTCGGGCCGCGAGGAAGGGTTTGCCACCGGCAGGGCAGAGGCAGAGAAAATTGTCGCAACCCTTACGTCGGTCGCCGACCAGATGGCGCAGCCTTACCGCGAGCTGGATGACATCGTAACCCGCGAGCTGGCGCAGATGGCCATGTCGCTCGCCGAGCAGATCGTGCGCCGCGAGTTGAGTCTCGATACGCGCATTATCGAGGGCCTGGTAGAAGAGGCACTGTCTACGCTCTACAAGCTCGAGGGCGAGACCATTATCTTCCTGAACCCCGCGGATGCCAAACTCGTCGAGGAGTTCTCACCCGAGTCGCTGGAAGGCAAGGACTGGAAAATTGTTGAAGATGCCCGGCTGCACCCGGGCGGCTGCCAGGTGAAGACACCGATCTCCTTTGTCGACGCCTCCGTTGAAAAGCGTATCGAGACCGTGTTTGCGAGCCTGGTGGAAGCCTGCGAGCAGGGGTCCGAGAGCTGACCATGAACGCGTTACAGCAGGCGCAGGGAGAGCGCTCCGCGCGCCTCGCACAGCGCCTCGCCCAGTTGTCTGCCAACATTGTTCCACTCGCGCTGCAGGAAGAAGGTTCACTGGTGCGCATGATCGGCATCAAGCTCGAGGCCGTTGGCTGCCAGGCGCCCATCGGCAGTCGCTGCAAGATCATCACCGATGACGGCGATACGATGGAGGCCGAGGTGGTGGGGTTTTCCGACGGCAGCCTGTTTCTTATGCCCGAAGGTAACCTGCGCGGCGTAAAGCTGGGTGCGCGGGTTGTGCCTCTGCAGACCGGCGGCGTGGTGTCCGTCGACGAACAGTTGCTGGGCCGGGTGATCGACGGTGCGGGCAACCCGATCGACGGGCGTGGTCCCATCGGGTGTATGCACCACGTGCCGCTCAAAGGCGAGTCCATCAACCCGCTGGAGCGTGCGCCGATCACTGAACCGCTCGATGTCGGCGTGCGCGCGATCAACGCGCTGCTCACGTTGGGCAAGGGCCAACGGGTCGGGCTGTTTGCGGGCAGCGGCGTGGGCAAGAGTACCCTCCTTGGCATGATGACCCGGCATACAGAGGCTGATGTCATTGTGGTCTCACTGGTGGGGGAACGCGGTCGGGAGGTGCGCGAGTTTGTTGATGACATCCTCGGGCCCGTCGGGCTCGCCAGGGCGATTGTGGTCGCGACGCCTGCTGACGATTCACCGCTAATGCGTATCCACGGCGCCTGGCGAGCAACGGCCATCGCCGAGTTTTTCGCCGCGCGCGGCAAACGGGTGCTGCTGCTCATGGACTCACTGACCCGCGTGGCCCAGGCCCAGCGCGAGATTGGTCTCGCGGTGGGCGAGCCGCCGGTCTCGAAAGGCTATCCGCCCTCTGTCTTCTCCGAGCTGCCCGCGCTCGTGGAACGCGCGGGCAACGGCATCAACGGCTCGATCACCGCGGTCTACACCGTGCTGGTTGAGGGCGGAGACTTTGACGACCCGGTCTCGGACGCGTCCCGGGCGATTCTCGACGGGCACATCGTCCTGTCTCGCGAAGTGGCCGACTCAGGACTCTTTCCCGCAATCGACATCGACAGCTCCGTCAGCCGGCTAATGCCGGGCATCGCGGGCGAGCAACAGCTCGCGAGTGCGCGGGACGTCAAGGCGCTCTACGCGACGTACCAGCAGAACCGGGACCTGATCAACATTGGCGCATATCAGGCCGGTACCGATGAGAGTATCGATCGCGCCATCGTCGCGGCCCCGCGTATTCGCGGCTTTATCGCGCAGGATGCGGGGGAGAAAGTGGACCTGGCCGCAAGCCAGGCGGCGCTCGAGAGCCTGTTCGCAGCGCCCAGCCCGACCGTAC
Source organism: Halioglobus sp. (assembly GCA_965227435.1). Lineage (GTDB taxonomy): Bacteria > Pseudomonadota > Gammaproteobacteria > Pseudomonadales > Halieaceae > Marimicrobium. The sequence goes on from CBDDGB010000001.1 coordinate 610,743, forward strand.
AGGACGCTGAACCGTGAAGCACGATGACAAGATGGACAAGGTGGCGACCGTCGCCAAGCTGGAAGCTCAGAAGTCCGCGCAGGAGTTCAGCGAGTCGCAGAAATCGCACAGCGAGAAGGTTGCCCAACTCGAGCAACTGATGCAGTTCAAGGCCGACTATGAGCGGACGTTGACGGCCCGCGGTAGCGAGGGCATGGATGCGCGGCAGTTCCAGGACTACCGGCTGTTCCTCACGCGGCTCAACGAGGCGATTGCACAGCAGACGCTGGAGCTCCAGGGCTCGGAGGCCAGCCTCAGTGCCGTGCGCGAGGAGTGGGTGTCGAAAAGCCAGCGCAACCAGGCGTTGGACCAACTTGTCGAAGACCGGCACAAGGCTCGCCTGAAGGCCCAGGAAAAACTCGAACAGAAGCGCGCCGATGACGACTCCCTGTCCCGGGGGCAGGGATAGAAGCTGGCACGGAACTTGCCATGTCTTCCTGAGAAACATCTAAAGGAAGGCTGTAGTGATTCCGATACTGGAGGGCGCAGGTGTATCCGCCCTGGGTACCAGTGGAAGCTCAGTAGCGCCGCAAAGTGGCGCGGATACTGGCTCTGGCGACAGTTTCCCCGAGATCCTGAGTGCCGAGGGGCAGTCCGTTGCTTCGGGTGAGGGTGGCGCGCTGTCCTCTGGTAACCCCGACTCGGGCGGCAACCCGTTGCTGCCGGGCGGCAAGAAGTTGCCGCCCTCGCCCACCGTCCCCGAATCCGGCGGCGGTGAGGGTACGCTCGTGCCCGCAGTATTCACACTGACGCCCGATTCGCTCTTATTACCCGGCGCAACAGGCGTGCCCGCCGCTGCGACGCCTGTACAGGGCGCCGGTACAGTGCCGCCTACAACGGCTGGACTGCCGGCGGAAGCACCGGGCAGTCTGGCGTCACTCGCACTGGCAGGTGATGCGGCAGCGGCAACGATCACCACGGCCGGTGACGACGTTGCCCCGCGCGGGGCGCCTGTGCCGAGCGGTCCGATACTTCCCGGCGTGCGCGCGCAGGGTGCCCCGGTGGTGACGGCGCAACCCGCTGCGCTCGGCGTCGCGACTGAAACCGCTGTTGCGCCCGCCGCCACGGCTGCAGCAGTGACAACCCCGGACGGGGTGACGGACGCCGCGCGCCTCGTGCAGCCGGGCCCTGTTGCCGCGGCGACGGCGCGCGATCAAGCGGCGCAGTTGGAGCCCGGCTCTCGCAGGCTGCCTGAACTTGCGACTGCGCTGTCAGATTCTGGCCGCACGCTATCGGAGTCCCCGCCTCGCCCGCTCGCCGACGTGAAAACGCCACCGGTTTTCGACATTGCTAGTGCCAGTGCACGACTGAATGTGGCTGACGATGCCGCGGCCTTAAAACTCTCGGCAGACCCGGCGGCGCTAACGCCTGTCGCCGAGGGCGCAAGACCGGCCACCGTGACCTCCGCATTGCCGCCGGCACTTGCAAGCCCGCTAGCGCTGGCGACGACGGACACCAGCCTGCCACTCGGCGCCAGACTGGATGTGACCGGCGTGTTGGTCGCGCAGCCGGGGGAACCTGCGTGGAACTCGGAGCTGGCGGGGCGTCTCTCGCTGATGCTGCGTAATGGAACACCCGAGGCCAACCTGCAACTGAACCCGCCGGAGCTTGGGCGCATGGAGGTCAAGATCGCCACTGACGGCGACCAGGCCCGTGTGCTGTTCACGGTGCAGGGCGCGGAAACCCGCGAAGTGATTGAACAGGCCCTGCCGCGCCTGCGCGATATGCTTGAGGAAAGCGGCCTGTCCCTGTCGCACTTTGATGTCGCCGACCAGTCCAGTGAAAGGCAGGACAATGATGGCGGCACCCATGCCGGCGCAACCGCCGGCGATGCAGGCGTTGACGAAACTTTGGGGGCGCTGGTGGCCCAGGTCCGCACCGCTCGACCCGATGCGCTGGTGGACTACTATGCCTGATGCCGCGGCGACACCTGTAACACCCACTCTCTTCTTCCCTCGCAGCTGACGCACCTGCCGTCTAACTGACGCGGTTGTCGCTCTTTCGCCCTGCGCCGTCGCGCGCTGTTCCCGTATGCCCGGTCCCTTGACGCCCGAGCGCTCTCCGCGGCGTCAATTCTCTGACGAAAGTCGCCCTTGCCAATCGTATCTGTTTGTTTTTAAAAAGAAAATTAAGTTGGTACAGGAATTGCAAAAGCAAAGGCAGAACCAACGACAAAAACAACACCGCAAAGGCGCCGATGGCGGGATGGGATCCCCCACTTTCGCGCCAACGGGAACAGCCAGGAGAGGAACACACCGTTATGAATAAGAAAATCCTAATCGCAGTGATTGCCGTGCTGGTGCTTGGGGGCGGCGGCGCGGGGGCATTTTTTTTCCTGCAGGGGGGAGAAGAGGTCGTGGCGGAGGGTGAGGCTGAGCCCAAGGAAGAGCCACTGGCCGACCCGATCTACCTGGGGCTGAGCCCGGCCTTCCTGGTGAACTTTGATCACAACGGCACGATCCGCTACCTGCAGATCGAGCTGCAGGTTATGGCACGTGACCAGGACATCATCGACAAGGTGGAGGCCAACATGCCCGCGGTGCGCAACAAGGTGATCCTGTTGTTGAGTGCGCAGAACTACGACGCGGTCAGCACCGTCGAGGGCAAGGAACAACTGCGCCAGGAAGTGCTCGCCGCCGTGAACGAATCGCTGCAGCTCACCGAGGGCGATGCCCTGGAGGACGCCTTCTTCACCAACTTCGTCGTGCAGTAGGTTCCCGTGTCCAAGAAAGATGTACTTTCAGAGGGTGAGCTGGATGCGTTGATGGAGGAGATCTCCGATTCCGACGCAGCAGCTGGTGATCCCGCGTTTTCGAAGGAGTGTGAGGCCTTCGATTTCAGTGCGCGCGACCAGAACCTGCTGGCGCAGATACCGGCTATCGGTAACCTGAACGAAAAACTGGCGCTGGAGTACGCGCAGGTGGTGCGCAAGCTTTACGGCATCACCGTACAGGTGGATGTGGAAAGTTCGCGCATGGTCCCGCTGGAGGAGCTGTTCGCTGAAGTCACTGCGCCAACCGCGGTGAACATGGTGCGCATCGCGCCCTTGAGCGGGCTGTGCTATGTCATCTTTCCCGGCGAACTGCTCTCTCGCGTCGTCGACAAGTATTTTGGTGGTGGCGTTGCCGAGTCTGCAGAGGCACCGAGCCGCGCGAACCTTACACACAGTGAGCGCCGTGTGAATGATGCGTTACTCGAAGGCTTTCTGACGACGCTAGCGGAAACCTGGCGCGAAAAGATCAAACTCGCTGCAACGGTACAGTCTTTTGAGAGCAACCCGGATTTTTTGCAGGTGCCGGTACCCGGCGAACAGGTGCTTTGTTTCCCGTTCAATGTGCGACTCGGGGAGTGGGCGGCACACCTTACCTGGGTAGTGCCCTATGCAGCGCTCGAGCCGCTCAGGGCAAAACTCGGCAGCGCCGGCCTGCCAGAACAGCCCTCTGACAAGAACACAGATTGGGAGCAACACTTCCAGCGCGAGCTTAGTGGTGTCGAGTTGGAGCTCAGTGGCGCGTTTGTATCTGAACAGGTCAGCATCGCGGATGTGCTGGGCTTCAAGACGGGATCGATCGTTCCGTTGAGGATGCCGACAGAAGTCGTGGTGTCTATCGAGGGGCAGCCGTTTTCGGTGGGCGAACACGGCGTACTGAATGGGCACAAGTCAGTAAAGATCAAGGAAATGATCCGGGGCAATCAATAAACCGGTTAATCGACAGGTGGTGACGAATGAATGAAGAAGGGGATGTGCAGTTGGGGGAGGCGATGGACAAGGCGGTACAGCCTGATCCGCAGCCGGCAGATGAGGCGCAGGCGCCTGCCGAGGGCGCGCCCGCGATAGCGGGCGGCGCTGAGATCAACCTGGATGCGCTACTTGATGTACCGGTGACCCTCTCGGTCGAGATCGGCCGCAGCCGGGTCCCGATCAAGCAGTTGTTGAGCCTGAACCAGGGCTCGGTGCTGGAGCTGGACAAGGAAGTGAACGAGCCGCTGGACCTGTTGGTCAACGGAACCCTTATGGCGCGCGGCGAAGTGGTCACGGTGGACGGCAAGTTCGGCCTGCGCCTCATCGACATTGTCAGCCCGGCAGAGCGCCTGAAGAAGCTGAAGTGATGGGGCGGGCTGCGACAGCAGGTATTCGTGGCGCGGTGGTCAGCGGTTTGCTGGCCCTCACCTGCCCTGCTGCCTTCGCGGCTGCCGGTACGCAGGACACTGAAATTTTTACCGGCACTTACCTGATGCAGGTCGCAGCCTCATTGATCTTCGTACTGGGCTGCCTGTTTGGCCTGTTATACGTCCTCAAGCGAATGAACGGTGTGGCCATGACCAATCGCAAGGGGATCCAGGTGCTGGCCTCCGTCAAGGTGGGGACGCGGGAGAAGATTCTCCTGCTCGAGGCCGGCGACAGCCAGCTACTCGTTGGTGTTGCTGCAGGTAGCGTGCGCACGCTGCATGTTTTCGAGGAGGCGCAGGAGTTTGAAAACGTGCTCGCGCAGGCGGCACAGGGAGTGAAGGCATGAAAGCGTTACGATGGCTTGCAGCGCTGGCGCTCTTTGCGTTACCGGCCTTCGCTGAGGCACAGGCGGCGATACCGCTCATTTCTGTTGAGCCCGCGTCTGATGGTGGCAGCAACTACTCGGTGAGCCTGCAGATTCTACTGTTGATGACGGTACTGAGCCTGCTGCCCGCGATGTTGCTGGCCATGACGTCCTTCACGCGCATCATCGTTGTTCTCGCGATTCTCCGGCAGGCGCTGGGCACCGCACAGACGCCCTCCAACCAGATCCTGCTTGGTCTCGCGCTGTTCCTGAGCCTCTTCATCATGGCCCCGGTACTGGAGCAGGCCTATGACGATGGCCTGAAACCCTACATGGAGGAGGAGCTGGAGTTCGATGGCGCGCTCGCCAACGCGCAGGCACCGTTCCGCGACTTCATGCTGAGCCAGACGCGCGAGTCGGACCTTCTGATGTTCTCCGAACTCGGCGGCTACGATGGCTTCCAGAGCGATGACGAAATTCCGATGAAGGTTTTGCTGCCTTCTTTTCTCACCAGTGAGCTGAAAACGGCGTTCCAGATCGGCTTTCTGATCTTCCTGCCATTTCTCGTTATCGATCTCGTTGTGGCGAGTGTGCTGATGTCCATGGGCATGATGATGCTGTCACCCATGCTGATTTCGCTCCCGTTCAAGATCATGTTGTTTGTATTGATCGACGGCTGGTCGCTCATTGTGGGCACGCTCGCAACCAGTTTCGTGGTCTAGGGAGGCGAATCGCAATGACCCCTGAATCAATCCTGGATGTCAGCACAGCGGCGTTGTACCTGACCATGTTGATCTCCGGCCCGCTGCTGCTCTCGGCGCTGGCGGTAGGTCTCCTGATCGGTGTGTTCCAGGCAGCCACGCAGATCCAGGAGATGACGTTGAGCTTCATCCCCAAGCTGATCGCGCTGGTGTTTGCGCTGTTGTTCGCGGGGCCCTGGATGCTCGCGCAGTTGCACGACTTCACCGTGAACCTGTTCACGGCCATCCCGTCCATGCTGGGGTGATGATCGATGCTGGCGGCCTCCGAATTACCGGCACTGCTGCAGCAGTACTACTGGCCGTTCGTGCGCATGTCAGCACTTTTTCTTGCGGCACCGATCCTGGGCGCTTCGACGTTTCCGGTCAGGGCGCGAATTCTCCTGGCGCTCGGCGCGACGGTCCTCATTGCGCCCGCGCTGCCCGCGGTGGTTCCTGTGGATGTATTGAGCGTCGAGGGCGTGTTGCTGGGAGCCCAGCAGGTGATCATCGGGTTTGCCATGGGGTTCATCGTACAGCTGGTGTTCTCAGCCGCAGTGATTGCGGGCCAATCGCTTGCGATGACCATGGGCCTTGGCTTTGCCATGTCGGTTGACCCGCAAAACGGTGTGTCCGTGCCGGTGGTGAGCCAGCTCTACGTCATCCTGGCAACGCTGATCTTTTTGTCTGTCGATGGCCACCTGATGTTGGTCGGTGTGCTCGCCAACAGCTTTAACCTGTTGCCCGTGGGCCTGTACGCCTTTCGCGACACGTTTGCGCTCGACATTGTCATGCTGGGTAGCCAGATGTTCGTGACAGCGTTGATGATCGCGCTGCCGGCACTGACGGCGGTACTCCTCATCAACCTGGCCTTCGGGGTTATCACACGGGCGGCACCGCAACTGAATATCTTTGCCGTGGGCTTCCCCGTCACAATTTTTGCCGGCTTCGTGTTCATCTTCCTGTCGATGCCTTCGGTCTTTTCGCTGTTCCTTAATACCTTCGAATCAGGGCTTATCGACGCCCTGAGCCTGGTGCGTTAGGAGGGGCCATGGCAGAAGAAGACCAGCAGAGCGGCCAGGAACGCACAGAACAGCCAACAGAGAAGCGGAAACAGGATGCCCGCAAGAAAGGCCAGGTTCCCCGATCGCGGGAACTCAACACCATGTTGTCCCTGCTGTTTGGGGCGTCGGGCTTCATCGTACTCGGTAGTTGGCTGGCCGTCGGATTTCCCGAGATCATCGCCGGCGCACTGACCTTTGACCGCGCCCTGGCGTACGACAGCAGCCTGATTCCGGTGCGATTCGTCGAGTTGATGATGTCTTCGCTTCTGCTGCTGACTCCCCTGTTTGGCCTTTCGGTCATCGGCGCGCTGGCGGGGCCCATGATTATGGGCGGCTGGGCGTTCAGCATGGAGGCGGCGTCGTTCAAGTTCGAGAAGATCAGCCCGTTGAAGGGTCTCAAGCGAATTTTCTCGGCCAAGGGGCTGATGGAGCTGCTGAAAGCGCTGTTCAAGTTCCTGGTGCTGTCTGCCGTGGCCGTCGGACTGTTCTATTTTCTCCTGGAGGACCTGCTCGCGCTCGGCAGCCTTGTGCCGACGCAGGCGTTCGCCGCATCGGCCAGCATATTGAGCTGGGGCCTGGTGATTCTGAGTTTCGCGATGATCGCTATTGTGGTCTTCGACGTGCCGTTTGAACTGTGGAATCACAACCGGCAGCTCAAGATGACCCGCCGCGAAGTGCAGGACGAACTCAAGGAAACGGAAGGCAGGCCCGAAGTTCGCAATCGTATTCGCACGCTGCAGCGAGAGATGTCCCAGGCACGCATGATGGAAGCCACGACCGAGGCGGACGTGGTCATCACCAACCCGACGCATTTCTCTGTCGCACTCAAGTACGACGGTTCGCCGGGACAGGCGCCCGTCGTTGTTGCAAAGGGCCGGGACCTCATAGCGTTGAAGATTCGCACGGTGGCGCTGGAAAACGATGTGGCCCTCTTCGAGGCGCCACCGCTGGCCAGGGCGCTCTATGCATCGACCGAAATCGGCGACGAGATACCCGAGAACCTCTACTTCGCCGTGGCGAAAGTGCTGGCTTACGTCTACCAGCTGCGGCACAGCCGGCACGATGAACATACGCCGCGGCCGGATGACCTCACGATACCCGAGGAGTACCAGGGGCTGTTCGAAGAAAGGCTAGACGACGATGAATGATACGACGGCACCGCGGCCGATCAACATGGGGGTACTGACGGGGTTGGGTACCCCTGTGCTGCTGTTCCTCATGCTCATGATGATGATGATGCCGCTGCCGCCGCTGATGCTCGACCTGGCGTTCACGTTCAACATCGCGCTGGCGATGATCGTGCTGCTGGCCTCTATCTACGCCCTGCGGCCACTGGAGTTCGCCGCCTTTCCCAGCGTCCTGCTGATCGCAACTCTCTTGCGCCTGTCGCTCAACGTGGCCTCAACCCGGGTGGTACTGCTCGAGGGTCACAACGGCACGGGGGCGGCCGGCAAGGTGATTGAAGCCTTTGGCGAGTTTGTTGTGGGCGGCAGCTACGCGGTCGGTATTGTCGTGTTTGCGATCCTCGTCATCATCAACTTCGTGGTGGTCACCAAGGGTGCCGGCCGTATTTCGGAAGTGACGGCCCGCTTTACCCTGGACGCCATGCCCGGCAAACAGATGGCGATCGACGCCGATCTCAACGCGGGCCTGATCGAACAGGAAGAGGCGTTGCGACGCCGCGAGGACGTCGCGCGCGAGGCGGACTTTTACGGAGCCATGGACGGTGCCAGCAAGTTTGTTCGCGGCGACGCGATCGCGGGCATCCTGATTCTGTTCATCAACATCATCGGCGGCTTTGCGGTCGGTGTACTGCAGCATGACCTCAGCGCCGGGGAAGCCGCCAACAACTATGTGCTGCTGACCATTGGCGATGGTCTTGTCGCGCAGATTCCGTCTCTGCTGCTGTCGACGGCGACCGCGGTTATCGTAACCCGGGTATCTGACTCGCAGGACATGGGCCAGCAGGTCATGTCGCAGCTCTTCGGCGCGCCCAAGGCGCTGATCGTCGCCGCCTCGCTGATCGGCATCATGGGTCTTGTGCCGGGCATGCCGCACCTTGTGTTCCTCAGCCTGGCCGCGTTGATGGGCGGCTTCGGCTACATGCGCATGATGGAGGAGCGCGAGGCCCTGGCGGAGCCCGAGCCGGTTGTTGAGGAGCGCCCCGAGGAGTCCCCGGACATCAGCTGGGACGATGTGGCACCCGTTGACGAGATTGGCCTCGAGGTCGGTTACCGCCTCATCGCCCTGGTCGACAAGAGCCAGGGCGGCGAGCTCCTTTCCAGGATCAAGGGCGTGCGCAAGAAACTGTCACAGGAGCTCGGGTTCCTCATTCACTCCGTGCACATTCGCGACAACCTGGAGCTGGCACCCAACGAGTACCGCATCAGCGTTCACGATGTCGCCGCGGGGAGCGGCGAGGTCTATCCGGGCAAGGAACTTGCCATCAACCCCGGACAGGTATTCGGGCAGCTCGACGGGGTGGCGACCAAGGACCCGACGTTCGGCCTGGACGCTGTATGGATCGAACCAACGCAGCGCGACGACGCGCAGGCGATGGGCTTCACCGTGGTGGACTGTGGCACCGTGATTGCCACGCACCTCAGCCAGGTGCTGAAGCAGCATGCGCATGAACTGCTGGGGCAGGACGGCGTGCAGCAGCTGCTCGACAAACTCGGCAGAACGTCGCCCAAGCTCGTCGAGAACCTGGTGCCCGGGCAGCTGGGGCTGGGAGAGGTCACCCGTGTCATGCAGAACCTTCTTGCCGAGGGCGTTTCCATCCGCGACATCCGGACGATCGCCGAGGCTTTGGCGGAGCAGGCGGGTAAGAGTCAGGATACTGACGCTCTGACGGCGCATGTGCGGGTCGCCCTGGGCCGCACGATCTACCAGGAAGTCAATGGTGTCGGCGGGGAGATGCCGGTCATGACCCTGGACACCCAATTGGAACAGATATTGCAGGGAGCCATACAGGGCGCGGGGGGAGGCCTCGAACCGTCGTTGATGGAAAACGTCATTGCGCAGATCGGGCAGGCGTCAGAGCGACTGGCGGCGCAGGGCAGCACGCCGGTCCTCCTCGTGGCAGGGGGCATAAGGCTGTTCCTGTCGCGGTTGTTGCGCGGTCGCATCGAGGGGCTGCACGTGCTGGCCTACGAAGAAGTGCCGCCTAACAAGACCATCAAGGTGGTGGAAATCGTCGGTAACACCCAGGCGCCACCCGCCAGTATGTCGGCATAGGAAGCCTGTGACCCTGCGCAGACAGGGCACGCGAATGTGAGGAAGAGTGGATGAAAATAAAAAGATTTCTGGAGAAGGATGCAAGGACCGCGATGTCACGGGCGCGCGCAGAGCTGGGCGCCGAGGCGGTCATCCTCTCCAACAAGAGTGTCGGTGGCAGGGTGGAGCTGGTGGCGGCGATCGACATCGACGAGGCTGCCCTTGAGCACAACGACATTTTTGCTGAGTACCAGCGTGAACAGGGTCCGGGCGCAGCGCCCGTGGACGCGGCAACCTTAGCTGACCTGCAGCGCGAGCTGGGCAACCTGCGCAGCATGATTGAAGACAAGCTGTCGCACATGTCGTGGCGCAGTATGGCCGGTGTGCCCTCGACCAAGGCCGCTGTGCAGGCGCGCCTCGCCGGGATTGGGCTGAGCCCCCCGCTCACGGGCTCCCTGGTAGACATTCTCCCTGCGCAGGGCGATGTGGAGGACTACTGGATGATGGTGCTGCAGATGCTGACCAGCAGGCTGGTTGTCGAACAGCAGGACCAGCTTCTGGAGACAGGGGGTCACGTTGCGTTGATGGGCTGTACCGGCGTTGGCAAAACGACCACGGCCGCAAAACTGGCAGCGCGCTGTGTTCACCGCTACGGTCGAGACTCGGTCGCACTGGTGTCAACGGACCGCTTCCGGATTGGTGGCCAGGAACAGCTGCAGATTTTCGCGCGCTATCTCGGCGTGCCCTTCGTGGTGGCGACTGACGCCAAAGCGCTCAAGTCAGCGCTGGGTAAACTCGCCAAGTGCCACCTCGTGTTGATCGACACCGCGGGTCTCGGGCAACGGGACGAGAAACTCTACGCGCAGCACCAGATGCTTACCGCGGCTGTGCGCGATATCAGGACCTACCTCGTGCTCTCCGCCGCCGCCCAGGGCGAGGCCCTCAGGGAGACGGTCGAGCGTTTTGGCACGGCGGATCTCACCGGCGCGATCGTCACCAAAGTCGACGAGGCTGTCAGCCTGGGCGGAATACTTGACGCCCTGGTCGAGCATGCGCTGCCGCTGGCCTATGTGAGTGAGGGGCAGCAGGTGCCCGATGACCTGGCACCGGCGGTTGCCCGGTCGCTGGTCGCCCGGGCCGCAGAACTAGGGTTCAGGGACGGCGAGCAGTCGCCCGATTCCCTGCCGCGGGTCCAGTCGCCGTTGATGGGAAGCCAATAATGAAACCAGAGAATTCGACCCGAATGAACGGCGACGCGCCCGTTGATGTGATTGCCGTCACGAGCGGCAAGGGGGGCGTCGGCAAGACCAGTATCGCGGTCAATCTCGCGGTGAGCCTTGCGGGCGAAGGCCGCGAGGTAGTGCTTTTCGATGCAGACCTCGGGCTGTCCAACGTGGACATCGCGCTGGGGCTGAAGCCCAGGCACGACATCAGTGAAGTCCTCTCCGGGGCGCGCTCGCTGGAAGAGATTCTCGTTCGGGGGCCGGGCGGTATTCGTGTGGTGCCGGCGTCTTCCGGGGTATCCGCGATGACCGAGTTGTCAGCGATGCAGCGCGCGGGGCTTATCCGGGCCTTCAGTGAGCTGACGTCTCCGGTAGACACCCTGATTGTTGATACCGCCGCAGGGATCGATGGCAGCGTGCTGGCTTTCTCCAGTGCCTGCGAGATGGTGATGGTGATTGTGTGCGATGAGCCGACATCGATCACCGATGCCTATGCGCTCATCAAGGTCCTGCACACTGAGTGTGGGGTGAAACAGTTCCAGGTGCTTGCCAACAAGGTTGAGCACGAATCCCAGGGCCAACAGATCTACGGCAAGCTGCACCGTGTTGCCGCCCAGTTCCTGGACGTTCATCTCGGATACCTGGGCGCGATCCCGAGGGACGGTTACCTCAAGCGCTCCCTGCAACAGCAGCGGGCGGTTGTGGAGCGGTTCCCAGGGTCGCACTCGGCGAAAGCCCTGCGCAAGCTGGCGATGAAAGTGGGTGCGACGAACCGTGCGGCGTCCGGCGGCGGTGGCCTCGGGTTTTTTGTAGAGCGGTTGGCCTATGCGGGCAACAGGGTTGCAGAGGTGTGACTATGGGAGCTTCCGTATACGAACAGGGGCAGGCGGGGAACCAGGAAGAGCTGGTCAGGGATTACCTACCGCTGGTGAAAAAGATCGGCCTGCACATGGTGGCGCGGCTGCCGCCCTCGATTGAGCTGGATGACCTTATGCAGGTTGGGGTTATTGGCCTGATGCAGGCCAGCACCACCTATGACCCAGGCCGGGGAGCCAGTTTTTCGACCTATGCGGGCATTCGGATCAAGGGCGCGATGCTCGACGAGGTGCGGCGTAACGACTGGGTACCCCGTTCAGTTCAACAAAACATGAAACGTGCCACAGAAACCATCAATGAACTGGAGAAAGAGCTCGGACGTGCCGCTACAGATAAAGAGATCGCTGAGGCTATGGACGTTTCGCTGGATGAATACCACAAAATGTCCCAGGAATTGGCCTACAGTCGGCTGGCGCCACTGGATGAGACCACGCACAACCTGGAATCCGGCGATCCCGAACCTTTTGCTTTCCTGGAGGACGCCAGGCTGCGGGAGGACATCGTCGAAGCCATCGGTCAGCTGCCTGAGAAGGAGGCGCTGATGATGTCTTTGTATTACGGCGAAGAGCTGAACCTGAAGGAAATTGGCGAGGTCATGGGAGTGTCAGAGTCCCGCGTTTCACAGATTCATGGACAGGCGCTGGCGCGCATCCGCGCCAAGCTTGGAGAAGGCGACGAGTGATGCGAGGTCGCCCTCATGGCGGGTAAATCCAAAGGACCGGATTTTCTTTCAATCGCGGGCGTAATCCTGTGTGTAGCCGCCGTAGTGATTGGCAACCTGCTCGAGGGCGGTAAGACAGACTCGCTCGTTCAGCTCACGGCCTTCGTCATCGTCGTCGGCGGTACGTTGGGCGCCACGATGGTTCAGACGCCGCTGCAGATTTTTCTCCTCGGTATGCGGCGCATTCGCTGGGTCTTTATGCCACCGACCTATGAGCGCGACCGGATTCTCAAGCAGATCACGGCATGGAGCAAAATCGCGCGCAGGGAGGGATTGCTCGGCCTGCAGAAGGCCGCGGACAAGGAGCGTGACCCGTTCGCCAAGAAGGGCCTGATGCTGCTGGTAGATGGTCGGGAGCCTGAGGAGATCGCGAAGATCCTCGAGATCGAGATACACAACATCGCCTCTAGTGAGATGAATGCGGCGCGCGTATACGAGGCCATGGGCGGCTACTCACCGACCATCGGGATTATCGGCGCGGTCCTCGGCTTGATTCATGTGATGAACAACCTGGCGGACCCTTCGGCCCTTGGCCCCGGCATTGCAGTGGCATTTGTCGCCACCATCTACGGCGTTGGCCTGGCCAACTTTTTCTTCCTGCCAATCGCGAACAAGCTCAAGGCCATCTGTTATGACCTGGCGCAGTACCAGGAGATGACCACCGAGGGCATTATCTCTATAGCAGATGGTGAGAACCCCACCGCTATCGCCAGCAAGCTGGAAGGCTATCTCTCCAAGAAAGGCTGAGGATACGAGGAGCGATGATCAAGCGTGTACAGTTCGAAGAGACCAACATCCAGGACCGCTGGGTGGTGTCCTACGCGGATTTCATTACGCTGCTGTTTGCCTTCTTTGTTGTCATGTACTCGATTTCGTCGGTTAACGAAGACAAGTATCGCGTGCTGTCCAACGCACTGGTCGGCGCGTTCAACGACAAGCCCATCCCCATCAACGTGCAGCAGGCGGTGCCGATGATGGATACGCCTCTGCTCAATGACATCGTTTCTGCGGCGAATGAGCCGCCCGCGCCCCAGGTAGTGATTCCCCTGCGGGTGGACCAGGGTGAGGTGGTGACGGCCGAGGCAACCCAGGCACCCGACATCGAGGACAAGTTTTCGCAGGACGCACTGAATGCGGCGGAAGAGGAAGTGGAGTCGATCTCTGACTCGGTGGTACAGCGTATGCAGCCCTCGCTGGAAGAGGACCTCATTAACCTCAAGCGCAACAAGTTCTGGCTGGAAGTCGAGATCAAGTCGAGCCTCCTGTTCGAGAGCGGCCGCAGCGCGCTGATACCGAGCTCTGTACCGCTGCTGCTGGAACTTGCGGACATCTTCGCCGAGCTGCCCAATCGCATTCACGTTGAGGGATTTACCGACGATCAGCCTATCCGTACGCCGGTGTTTCCGTCTAACTGGGAGCTGTCGGCGGCGCGTGCGGCGGCGGTTGTGCGACTGTTTGAACGTGCCGGTATAGGCCCCGAGCGGATGGCCTCGATCGGCTATGGTGAGTACCAACCCCTGGTCAGCAACGACACGGAAGAAGAGCGCGCGAAAAACCGCCGCGTGGTTGTCGTAGTAATGGCGTCAATGGGCGCCAAGGGCAATGAGCGTATGCACGAGTTCGAGCTGCTCAAAGAGCGCTCAATCGTGAGCACCAACTTCTAAGCGTGTACTCGCGGCGAACGGTTTACGCCGCAGATCCTGACCTGTCCCGAGAAGAAAACTGGCGTTGCACCACGTGCTGCACCAGTTGCTCCCGCGCGTCTGAGCAGTCTTCGTCGATACCAATGCGCAGCAGGTAGCTGCTGGCGGGAATATCTGACAGGCGCTCACAGGCGGCCACCAGGGCGGTGAACTGGACGCGGATGTTCGAGGGGCGCAGGATGGCAGACACTTTCAGACGAGTGTCGACGGCCACGGGGTCCGCGCTCTCAAACGCCATGCCGCACCCGCTGATGCTCGCGGTCAGTTCCTCGTAGCCCTTCTCCGGGCAGTCCTCGTCCTGCAATACATGTGCCGCTACCATAGACACCTTGCGGTTGAGCAGGCCCAGCGCCTGTGCTGCCGTGCTGTTCTCGCGCCACAGTATGTTGATGACTTCGTTCAGTTCCTGGTCGACGTTGGCCAGCATGCTTAGCAGTGAGAGCTCGACTTCACCCAGTGCGTCATGAGTATCGTCTTCACCGTCCTTGATGACGGAATAGCTCAGTGCTATCTCATCCTTGATACGGAAGTAGGCTCTGCGTTCTGCGGTGACGGTTTTCATTATGTATTCCTCTGGTGCGCTCAGCCCGCCTCAACGGTGCTTGTCGCGCCCGGTTCGATCCGTTCCATGATGGCAGGGTCTACTCGCTGAAGGTCGTCCAGCGCCTTGGTGGTTGCGTTGTCCTCACCCTGGCGAATAATGATTTCCACGCGCCGGTTCAGCGCCCTGTTCTGGGCCGATGTGTTCGGCTCGAAAGGTTTCGTGGACGCAAGGCCAACGACCATGAAGCGCTCCTGGTCGAGCACGCCGTCTTTCACCAACTCGTGAGTCACCGACAGTGCACGAGACGCGGAAAGCTCCCAGTTCGACTTGAAGCGCGCCCCACGGATAGGTACGTCATCGGTGTGACCCTCCACCGAGATCCTGCCCTTGATATCACGCAGGGCGTCGCGCAGCTCGCCCATCACCGGAACAAACTCCGAGTTCAGTACCGCCGAGCCTGACGTAAAGGACCCACGCTCGCGAATTCGAATCGTGATCAGTCGTTTGTTTGACTCGATATCGATTTTGCCCTCGTCGATATCGGCCTTCAGGATCTGCCGCAGCTTCTCTGCATCGGCGCGCGTTTTCTTCATCAGCGACTTGAGTTTTTCATCGAGCAGCTGCGAGGTCTGTTCGTCATTCAGCTCGGTGCCGGTGACGGCGGGCGCCTGTGGATTGCCCACCTGCAGCGACTGCTGCTTGTTCTGCGTCGTAAACTGCTGGACGGTCTTGATCTGCGTGGGCTGGGGTTTACCCGGGCTGAATTCCCGCGCAATCACGCTCGTGCCCTTGGGGATGTCCTTGACCTTGATCTCGTTCTGCACGCCAAAGGCGTTCTTCATCGAGCCCGCGATCTGCTTGTACTTCTGTACGTCCATTTCCGAGAACGACAGTAAGAGTACGAAGAAACACATGAGCAGCGACATCAGGTCGGCGAAGGTCGCCATCCACGCCGGTGTACCGCCGCCGCCTTCTTCCTCTTCTTCTTCCAGTGCGATATCCATCAGGCTGCCGCATCCAGTTCTTCGCCGGATTCTCCGCCGGCTTCGCTACGCTTCTTGGGATCGAGGTAAGTTTTGAGCATGGACTCGATGATCCGCGGGTTCTGCCCGGCCTGAATGGCGAGCACGCCGTCAATACACATGGCTTTGACGCGGCCCTCTTCAGTCTTGCGCAGGGTCAGCTTGTCTGCGATCGGCATGGCCACCATGTTGGCCAGCATCGCGCCGTAGAGCGTCGTGAGGAGTGCGACGGCCATTGCCGGGCCAATGGACTTGGGGTCATCCATTGCAGACAGCATCTGTACCAGGCCGATCAGCGTACCGATCATTCCCATGGCGGGCGCAACATCGCCCATAGCGCTGTAGACTTTTGCACCCCACTTGTGACGGTCAACGGTTTGCTGCAGGTCCTTACTCATGACCGCCTGGATGACTTCCTGGTTGTTGCCATCGATAAGCATCTGTATGCCATCGTTGAGGAAGTCGTTCTCGATTTCCTCGTTCTCGAGCGCCAGCATGCCTTCCTTACGCGCAATGTTGGACAGGCTGACGATTTTCTCGATCAGCGCTTCAGGGCTGTCCAGTTTGAATACGAATGCCCGCGCGGCGACCTTGAAAGCACCGAAAAACTGCCCGATCGAAAACTTGATCATGACGACCATGAACGTACCGCCGAGGACAATCAGTATTGACGGGACGTTGATGAAAACCAGCGCCGATCCGCCCGCGAACATCGCGGCCAGTACAACGCCGATGGCGCCTAACATTCCCACAAGTGTTGCCAGATCCATAGTGCTCTCGTTCCTTGTAACCGTTCTTTTTGCTTTGTTCTGGGAGCTGGGCCTTGTTGGTCAGTGCCCGTTCAAGACCCAGAGGCCTGTCAGGCTGGTTGTATCCATTAGCTGGTGAGCCACGGTGTCCGCGGCTTCGCGGTCTTCATAACCGCCTAACCAAACCCGGTACGCACTGTCTCCCTGTGCTTCCGGTCCCCCTACCTGCGCCACATAACCCATGGACGCGAGTTCTGCCTGTAACCTCTTGGCACCTTCGGCAGAGGCAAAACTGCCGAGGTTGATCTGCCAGTCATCCGTTGTGGACTCAGTTTCCGCCACAGCGGCGACCGAAGTCGTGACAGAATCCTCCAGTCGCGCCAGCTGTGCCTGGATGGCTGCGAGCATCTCGGACTGTGCTTCCAACACAGCACTGAGTTCGGCGAGCTGTTTGGCGTTGGCCTCGAGGTCAACCTGCACAGCCGCCAGGCTCTCGCCATCTAGCTGGTTAGCGGCCGGAGTGGCCGCAAGCTTTAGGCCGGGAATCTGATGGGTGGCCCCTGTGAGCCACAGCGCCGCCAGGACAAGAAAAGCCATGTTGACCAAGGCGACAAAACTGGCGGTAAGCCAGGCTCTCCTGACGCTCTTTGCCTCGTTAGCGGATGTCCGGGGGCGATTTGCGCGCGCGGCGGATGGACTGCGCATGTTGGCGGGCTCTGCGGCGAAGTCTGCGGTTTCGGGCAGTCCCGCGGGCGCCATCGTGGCCGGTTGCTCTGCAGCCAATGCGCTGTCGAAGGAAAAATGCAGGTCTTTTGCGGTCATAGCGGGCATGCTCTGGTGTTATCCTTGGGAACCAAACTGTTCCCCGGGACACCATGCATAAACCGTGCCGGTACTGTTAAATGGATGAGCTCCGGCTGGGTCCCACGCAGGCATCGCGCGCTGCAATTGACCAGCCCGCCTGGCAGCGCGGCCTGCAGCTGGGACAGGTTCTTCGCGCCCAGGTCATCAGCAGTTCTGCACAGGGCGAAGCGCTGCTGCGGATTGCCGGGCGGCAAGTCGCTGCCGCCACAGACAATTTTCTGCCGCGGGGTGCCTGGCTGAATCTGCGTGTGACGGGCCTTGCGCCTATTCCCACGGTGCGCATTCTCGAAGCGCCCGCGCGCACCGGGGTAACGGCATCGCCGCTTGAACGCCAGACCCTGGCGCTGTTGCCACAACAGGGCAATGTGGTCTTGGCGCTGCAGTCTCTGTATAGCCAGGGCCAGAGCGTCAATTTATTGACGCTGCTTGGGGGTCGCGGCGGGCTGGCAGATATTCCCCTCGATCAACTTGTTCTGCAGGGGCCGCCGCGCAGTCCTGAAGCCCTGCAGAGGGCGCTGTCGCAGTCAGGCCTGTTTTATGAATCGGGCCTCGCGCAACGCGGTGCACAGGGAATGCCGATAGACCTCAAAGCCCTTTTGCTGCGGCTGCGTGCCCGCGTTGAGCGGGCGCAGGGCGAGCGCCAGTTGCTGGGCGCTGGCGCGTCGGCCCAGACGCTGCTCGCCGGGTTGGGCCGAGACCTGGAGGGCGCACTGGCCACGATCTCACTGAACCAGCTGTCTGCCGCGCACTATGCACAGCAGGACGCGATCTACTGGGTGTTCCATGTGCCCTTCACCCTGCGCGACCAGCTCCACGCGCTAACCATTACGCTGGCGCAGGAGCAAACGGCGGACAGCGGCGGCGACGAGGAACCGCGAGAATGGAAGGCACTGCTCGATCTGGAACTGCCCCACCTTGGCAAACTGGAGGCGGAGGTGTACTTGCGCGCGACCCGGGTCTCTGTGGTGATCTACACCGCGCACGCTGCAACGCAGGTGCTGCTCGAAGCCGCCCTGGAGGACTTGCGAAACACGCTCGCAGCGGGCGGCTTCGAGGTGGGGGTTGTGAGGGTACACCTGGGTCTGCGTGGCGCGCCGGCACCCGCGCTGCACACCGGTCTCTACAGCAAGGCGTGAGGGGCTGAAAGTGGCCAACGATGAACTCAAAGCACTGGGGCAGACGGTGAAGCAGTTGTCCGGCGACGCCGACATCCCGCTTGACCAGGCAGACGAACTGACAGGCTTGTTGGCGCAGGTCGCTGAATCAGACGGCGTGCCAGAACCACTGGTTGAAGTCTTGTCGCGTGTGCTCGAGTTTCTCTATAGCGAAGACAGTAACGCGGCTCAAAACCCTCCCGAAAAATAGTGTGAACCCCGCCTAACTTGTCGAAATTCCACGGGATTTTCTGTGATTTCAATCCCAGTTTGCCCGCTGTGGCGCAGCCCGCGACGCGCGATTCCGGCACAGTAGCAGTTCCAGATTTTTGGACTACGCTTACCGGGTTTGCGCGCAATGGAACCGCGCGTACAGGGAATGAAAACGGCGCCATGAAAAACCGACGCAATTACTACAGGATCCTGCATGTGCAGCCGGATGCACCGCAGGAAGTTATCCGCTCAAGCTATCGCACCATCATGCACAAGATGCGCGTACATCCCGACCTGGGCGGCGACCCCGAGGCCGCGGCCCTCGTGAACGAAGCGTACTCAGTGCTGAGTGACGAGCGACATCGCTCCGACTACGACCAGCTACGCCAGAACCCGGGCTGGACACGATCAGCGAACGATGATTTTCCACAGGGCCTGGCACTGACCCGTGCGGAGACGCCCGCGTGCCTGTTTTGTGGGACCCCGGCGATGCCCCAGGAGCATGAGGCCGGGCTCACCGCGTTTTGTGGCAAGTGCGACAGCCCCCTCGCCCCGGTCTCTGCACTTTCCACCGACGACGAAGACCGGCGCGCTATCACTCGCGTACCCAAGCAACTGCATCTGTTGGTGTGGACCAGCTGGCCGCAGGCGCAGCCCTACCAGGGGCGTGCGGATGATATTTCCCTGACAGGCATGCGCTTCAGTGCAGACACGTTTCTCGCGACAGAGCAGGTCATCAAGATCGATACCGCCGCCCTGAAAGCCGTTGCAAAAGTGGTTCGCAGCCAGCCTTCGGCCACCGGTTGGGAGACGGGGGTCAAGTTCCTCAGCCTGTGCTTCGCGCGCTCGAAAGGTTCGTTTGTCGAGGAACGCGCCTAGCGCGCTTTTTCCACACGTATCGCCAGCGATTGGCCGGGCCGTTTGCTGCCGTAAACCTTGCTCCCAGCCGTTGTGGCGCCCGCTGCATTATCGACAAGCACGATCCATTCACCCAGTTTTCCGCCCGCCGTTGTTTCGATGGCATTGAACGTATCGCCGTTCCGCTCGGCAATTTTGATGGCAACCGAGACGTTGTCCCCTTCCAGTGTCGGTGTAAGGGCGACATAGGACTCCCGGGCGGGTACCTGCTGTACCTGAAACCAGCTCCAACCGCCTACCCCTGCTTCAATGGCATAGTCCCTACCACTCGCGCGTTGCAAGACAACCTCCGAGCCGGCTGCCGCGGTGATGCGGGTGTCTGGCTTTGAGCCATAGCTCCTCCCGGCGGAGGGGCTATCGCCAAGAGTGATCCACAGTGTCTCTCCGGCGCTGGCGCTGAAGCAGAGCGCATAGAGCAGGATCAGTGAGAGTGCCCGGGTAAGCGTTTGCATCGTCGTGTGCCTGTTTAACTGGGTGACACTCATCGTGGCAGGGGGCAGCGGGGTAAGGCAAGTGCTGGCGGCCGAGAGCGCTGCTGCCACAGGTCGATTGCGCTGCGCGGGGTTTGTCGGAAATACAGGTGAACCACGTCTTGCAGGGAGAACGCTCTGTGCTTTGTCGCGATCTGCCTGCCCTTCAGGGCTGTTTTTGCGCTGGGCGAAACAGTAAAACCAGGCCGCAAATGAGCAGGAGTGCGAGAAGGCCCAGCCCAGCGATCCCGAATGCGCGACTGTCCTGTTCCTCGCCAAACCACTGTAAATAGTGAATGCGGTAAAGAAGGTTGATCAGCCTCGTGTCCCTGCCTTTCTGCTGGATCGTCAGTGTGTCCCAGTCCAGTGACAGCTCAACACCGGTGCTGGTGATGTACAGGCCGTCTGCCCATTGAACGATCTTGCCGTAACGCGCGGGAAACTGGTTCGCGGCATCCTGTAGCAGGAGCTTGACTTGCACATCGTCTGGCCTGTCCACAGGAAGGTAGGTAATCGGATTGAAATGCACCCACGTTTTACCTCGGCGCACCAGCAGGTGGTCACCCAGTATGGTTCGCATCATCCGGTATTCGCGCCACGCGGGATTGGGCACGATCTTGTGGGCAGCGGTGATCTCGTACTTCTTTACCGCGAGCGTGCTGTAAGCGCTTTCGTAACCGGGCTTTAACAGGAACACCGCGCCGGTACCGATCCAGCCAATGAACGGCAGGATCAGCAGGATGCCGATCAGCTTATGCAGAACTCTTGCGTACATGACGTTGCGTCTACTCGATTACCAGGCTGCCATCCGGGTTGAACTGCCAACCGTCTGACCACGCGACCTCCCACAGATAGCCGTCGGGGTCGGCAAAGTAGCCACTGTAACCACCCCAGAAGACATCCGCTGCGGGTTTCAGCAGCGTACCGCCCGCTTGTACAGCCTGATTCAACACCGAGTCGACCTCTTCCTTGTGTCGCGTATTGTGCGCGAGGGTAATGCCGGGAAAGGCGCCGCGCTCACTCGGGTGACCCGGGGCAACATCCTCAGCCAGTTTTTCGCGCGGGTAGAGCGCGAGACAAGTCCCGCCTGTACGAAAGAACACGATATCGGCGCCAGCTTCCGCGCTGGTAACAAAGCCCAGGCCATCGCGGTAGAAGGCGAGCGACCTGTCCAGGTTGTCGACACCTAGGGTAATGATGCTGATTCGCGGCTCCACGAAATCCCTCCCTGCCAGTACGCCCGGAGGCGGTGTCACTTGATGGGTTTTACCTTGCCACTGTCGTCGACAAGTTGCGGGGCCTGCTTGCTGTCGCCGATGACGTTGTCGCTATCGCCGGTGACGTTGTCGAGCCTGTCTGCCTCGAAATCGCCGCCCAGTTCGTCCAACTGCGGCATTTCCTTGTTGGCTTTCTGGGAGACCTGCTGGAAACGTTCGACTTTGCCGACCAGGCCCTGGCGGCCGACGAGGCTGGTGACGGCCTCGTTATAGTGTGTCTGCGCTGTATTGAGCGTGTTGCCGAGCCGGCTGATGCGCTCGGCGACACGTGCGACCTGGTTGTACAGGTCACCGGCGCTGGCGCTGATCTCCCGCGCTTCCTTGTTGCTCTTGTCGATCATCCAGAGGTTGGCGACCGTACGCAGAATAGGCATAAGCGTCGTGTGCGACACCATGATGACGCCCTTCTGGTAGCCGTCGTTAAACAGCGCCCTGTTGTGCTTCATTGCTTCAATGTAGGCCGGTTCGACCGGCATGAACATGAGCACGAAGTCCGGGCTGCCGAGGCCGGGGAGGTTGGCGTAGTCTTTGCCGGCGAGGTCCTCGATGTGGTTGCGCACGGCCTGCGCGTGCGCGGCGAGTGCTTCTGTGCGCTCCTCTTCGGTGTCTGCCGCGACCGCGCGATCGTAGTCAATGAGCGATACCTTGCTGTCGACCACGAGGCTTTTGCCATCGGGTAGTTTGATGACGAAGTCGGGCAGCTTGCGCTTGCCCTCTTCATCGCGGAACGCCGCCTGTGTCTCGTAGTGTTCCCCGGAGATCAGCCCCGCGAGCTCCAGCGTGCGTTCGAGCTGCGCCTCGCCCCAGTTGCCTGCGGTTTTTTTGTCGCCCTTCAGGGCCGAGGCCAGGTTGCTCGCCTGTGAATTCATTTCAAGGCCGATGTTCAGCACTTTCTCCAGTTCGCTTTTCAGCTGTGTCTGCCCCTGCACTGATTCGGTGTGAACTTTATCGATGCGTTCCCGGAAACCTGAGATCTGCTCGCGGAACGGCTTGAGCATGTCCTCAAGCGAGGCACGGCTTGTCGCGGTGAAGCTCTTGCCCTTGTCTTCGAAGATCTTGTTCGCGAGGTTTTCAAACTCTTTTTTCAGGTTGTCGCGCGCTTCGTTGAGCAGGGCGAGCTGCTCATCGTGGCGGTCCTGCCTTTCGCGCTGCTCGGTCTCGAGGCGAGTGTAGTCCTGCTCCCGGCGCTGTAGCTGCGACTGGAGTTCGCTGAACGCCGATTTCAGTGTGTCGAGATCTGCCTGGCGCTCTGTGAGCCGTTCGGCGAGGTTGTCTGCATTCGCCTGCTGTGCAGTGAGTGCGAGTTCCTGTTCGTGATTCGTCTCGCGCAGGTCGAGGTGTTGTTGCTGCAGGTTCTTAAGCTCTTCGTCTTGCGCCGCGATCACACGCTTTGCGCGTTGCAGCGTGCGACGTCCGGCGACGATGCGCCAGATGCTGACAAACAGGCTAACAATAACCAGCGCGATAACCGCCAGGGTGAGCAGGATCAGCGTGTCGGCATTCATCGTTATGTCAGGGCCGCGTTTGCGCCAGTTGTATGAACAGGTTGCCGTGCACAACGCAGAGCCGCTGCACGGGCATGGCCAGTGTAAAACAAATGGCGGCGCGAGCGGTGATTAATCGCCCCGCACCTGTCGCCTTGCGGCGCACATGGCGCGAGTTACTTGACCGCGAGCAGCGAGATGTCGGCGACTTCGAGAAACAGGTCGCGCAGTGTCTTCAGCAGGTTCAGGCGGTTGTTGCGCAGGGCCTCGTCATCGGCGTTCACCATCACACCGTCAAAGTAGGCATCGACAGGCTCGCGCAGTCCGGCGAGTGCCGTCAGCGCTTCGGTGTACGCCCCCTGCCCAAGGTGGGTGCGAGCGCTTTCGCCCAGCGTGGCAAGCGTATCGGCGAGCGCCTGCTCCTGGGGTTCGGCAAACAGCGCGGTGTCGACCGCACCGAACAAGTGGCCGTCGTCCAGCTTGCCGAGAATATTGGACACGCGCTTGTTGGCGGCGGCGAGCGCCTGTGCCTCGGGCAGCTGCGCAAACACGTTCACTGCTTGCACCCGGCGATGGATATCCAGGGGCCGCGACAGCTTCTTAGCGCTCACGGCGAGGAACACTTCGGCGGGAATCGCTTCTTCTTCGTACCAGGCACGGAAGCGCTCGACCATGTAGTCGAGCACCTGCCCGGCGGTCCCGTCGGCGATAACGCCTTCCGGGTAGCCATCTACCGCCTGTGCGAGGCACTTGGCGAGATCAAGGTCCAGCGATTTTTCGACCAGTATCCGCAGTACCGCCAGTGAGGCCCGGCGGAGGGCGAAGGGGTCCCTGGAGCCGGAGGGCGGCTGGCCGATGCCGAAGATCCCGACGAGAGTATCGAGGCGGTCGGCCAGGCCGAGGGCCGTGGCGACCGCGCTTTCGGGCAACCGGTCTCCCGCGAATTTCGGCCAGTACTGCTGTGCCAGGGCCGCGGCCACATCCGCCGCCTCACCATCGGCACTCGCGTAGTAGGAGCCGGCGATACCCTGCATATCGGAAAACTCGAGCACCATGTCGGTCACGAGATCGGTCTTCGCCAGCAGTGCGGCGCGTTGGGCGTTTGCGGTGTCGGCGCCGAGCTGTGGCGCCAGCGCTCCCGCCAGCTTTACGAGGCGGTCAGTCTTGTCCTTCAGGGTGCCCAGCTGCTGCTGGAAGACGATGCTCCCGAGCGATTCCACCCGGTCTGCCAGTGGGGTCTTCTTGTCGGTCTCGAAGAAGAAAGCGGCATCGGAGAGGCGCGGGCGAATAACCCGTTCGTTGCCCGCAATGACCTGGATCGGGTCCTTGCTCTCGATGTTACAGAGCGTGATGAAGTTCGGCTTCAAGGCGCCGTTTTCGTCGACCACGTGGAAGTACTTCTGGTGTTCTTTCATCGAGGACACGAGTGCTTCCTGCGGCACCGCGAGAAAGCGCTCCTCAAACGAACCGGTCAGGGCCACTGGCCATTCGACAAGGCCAGTAACCTCGTCGAGCAGGTCGTCGCTGATCACTGCTTCGGCCTTGAGCGCGCTGGCCTCGACCTCGACCTGGGAGCGGATCATGTCGCGGCGCATCTCGAAGGACGCGATGACCTTTGCCTCTCCAAGGGCCTCTTCATAGTCTTCCGGGCGCGCCAGCGTGATCTCGCCCACGGAGTGAAACCGATGGCCGCGGGTGGTGTTACCGGTGGGCAGGCCGAGAATCTCGCCGTGGTTGCAGTTGTCGCCGAGCATGGCGACGACCCAATGGGCGGGTCGTACAAACTCCTCGCGGCTTGCACCCCAGCGCATGCGCTTGGGAATCGGCAGGTCTGCAAGGCTGTCCGTAATGATCTCGTTCAGTACGTCGGCGGCCTGTGCGCCGGCGACCGTGCTGCGGATACCGAGGCGTTCACCCTTCGGCGTGTCGAGCACTTCCAGTTCTTCGGGAGCAACGCCCTGCTTCTTCGCAAATCCGGCTGCCGCCTTTGTCCAATTGCCCTCGGCATCTTTCGCCTTGTCGGCGGGGGGTCCCAGCGCTTCTACCGCCTTATCGGGTGCGGCGAGCGCAACGGCGTCGATGAGTACAGCCAGGCGACGAGGCGTGGCAAACCACGTTACCTCACCGTGGGTCAGGTCGCGCTGCGCAAGCCCCGCCGTCACGCCATCTCGAAATGCGAGGCCGAGCGATTTTAGTGCCTTGGGTGGTAGCTCTTCGGTACCGATCTCCACCAGCAGTGTTGCCGTGCTCATGCCTCGGCCTCCTGCTTGATGCGGTCCAGCACTTCGTTGCGAATCGCCTCGTCGGCCATCGGGAAACCCAGTGCGGCACGCGCGTCAAAGTAGGCCTGCGCCACGGCGCGCGCTATGGTGCGCACGCGCAGGATGAAACGCTGGCGCTCTGTAACGGAAATCGCGTGGCGGGCATCCAGCAGGTTGAACGCGTGGGACGCCTTCATGACCATTTCATACGCGGGCAGCGGGAGGCTTTTCTCCACGAGGCGCATGGCCTCGCTCTCACACTGGTCGAAGAAAGCGAACAGTTGCTCGACGTCGGCTTCTTCGAAGTTGTAGCGCGACATCTCCACCTCATTCTGGTGGAACACGTCGCCGTAAGTGACCTTGCCCGCCGGGCCGTCCGACCAGACGAGGTCGTAGATGCTGTCGACGCCCTGCAGGTACATCGCGATGCGCTCGATCCCGTAGGTGATCTCGCCGGTGACCGGGTAACACTCCAGGCCGCCGGCCTGCTGGAAGTATGTAAACTGCGTGACTTCCATGCCGTTCAGCCAGACCTCCCAGCCGAGACCCCAGGCACCGAGGGTCGGCGATTCCCAGTTGTCCTCGACAAAACGAATGTCGTGGATAGCACTGTCGATGCCCAGTGCAGAGAGGGACTCAAGGTACAGCTCCTGGAAGTTTGCCGGCGAGGGCTTCATGACGACCTGGAACTGGTAGTAATGCTGCAGGCGGTTGGGGTTTTCGCCGTAGCGGCCATCCGTCGGGCGGCGCGAGGGCTGCACGTAGGCGGCGTTCCAGTTCTCGGGGCCGACTGCGCGCAGGAAGGTGGCGGGGTGAAACGTACCCGCTCCGACTTCCATATCCAGCGGCTGCAGCACCACGCAGCCCTGGTCGCCCCAGAACTGTTGCAGGCGCATGATCAGCGCTTGAAAGGTCAGTGTGTCGTCACTTGCGGTCACGTGGAAGTTCCGGCAGGTCCCCAAAAAAGGGCGGTATTATACAGGCACTTTCACCCGCATCAGAAGCGCTTTGCCATGGTAGAGTTGCCCCGCCTCTCGCGACTCAAGCCCAGACGAACCCGTTCCGAAGTGATACAGACATGATTTTCGGCAAGCTAATTGGCGGCCTCCTCGGATTGCTCGCCGGCGGCCTCTTCGGCCTCCTCCTCGGTGCGCTTGTCGGCCATTTCTTTGACGTCGCACTCAAGGGCAACATCCGCCATTTCACGCCGCAGGCGATCACCCGTGTGAAGCGGGTGTTTACCGAGACCACCTTCCAGCTGGCCGGGCACGTGGCGAAAGCCGACGGGCGGGTATCCGAGGCGGAGATCGCGCACACCGAACAGCTGTTCAGCCAGATGGGGCTCGACGGCGAGCGCCGCAGGGAGGCGATTGCACTGTTCAAGCGGGGCGCCGAGGCCGGGTTCGACCCGAAAGTTGCCGTGGACGCGTTCATCGAGGCTGTCGGCCGCAACCGCGCGCTCAGTGAGGCCGTCCTGCTGTTCCTGATTTCCCTCGCGCACGCCGACGGCGATATGGAGCCCACGGAACACGCCGCGATGGTCAGTATTGCCGGGCACCTGGGGGTGGACCTCGCCCGCTTTAACCGTCTCCTGCAGATGGCCCAGGCGCAGCACCAGTTCCATGGGTCGGGGCAGCAACCCGGTGCCACCGGCAGCAACGCCCTCGAAGACGCCTATACCGCGCTCGGTGTCGACCCGAACGTGTCCGACCGCGACCTGAAAAAGGCCTACCGCAAGCTCATGAGCGAAAACCACCCCGACAAACTATCTGCGCGCGGTGTGCCGGAGGAGATGGTCAAACTCGCGACGATGCGCTCCCAGGAGATCCAGGCGGCCTACGAGATTGTCAAAAAGAGTCGCGGCCTGAAGCGCTAGCGCTTAAAGGCGCCAGAATGCGGGCGTGAAAATCACAAGCAGCGTAAAGATCTCAAGACGCCCCAGCAGCATCGTGAAGCAGAGCAACCCTTTCGCTACCTCGTTAATCGAGCTGTAGTTCGCCGCGACTTCACCCAGGCCCGGGCCCAGGTTATTGATCGCCGCCGCGACTGCCGAGAACGCGGTGGTGAAGTCGAGCCCTGTCGCCATCAGTGCGAGCATGATCAGCAGGTAGGCCGAGGCGTACACGGCGAAGAAACTCCAGACGGCACTGACAACGGAGGCCTCGACGCGACGCCGCCCAACCTTGAGCGGGATCACCGCGTTGGGGTGCACAAGCTGCTTCAGTTCGCGCAGACCCTGCTTGTAGATCAGCATGACGCGCATCGCCTTGATGCCGCCGCCCGTCGAGCCGACGCAGCCGCCCATCGAAGAGAACATCAACAACATGATGGGCAGGAACGAAGGCCACAGCGCATAGTCCTGTGTCGCGAACCCGGTGGTGGTTGTGAGTGACACCGCCTGGAAGAGGCCGTGGACCACACTGTCACTGCCCGACAGTGTCTCAGTGATAAACAGATAGAACACGGTGACGGAGATACCGACGAACAGGATGCCAAAAAAGAAGTTGGTCTCGGAGTCCTTCCGGTAGGGCACGATGCTCAGGCGTCGCCAGGCAGTGTAGTGCAGCCCGAAGTTGATCGCCGATATCACCATGAACAGCGTACAGACAAGCAACACCGCATCGCTCTCGAAGTAACCCATGCTCGCGTCGTGCGTCGAGAAGCCGCCGATGGCCACCGTTGAAAACGAGTGGGCGACCGCATCGAACGCGGACATTCCTGCGAAGTAGTACGCGACGGCGCAGGCCACCGTCAGTGCCACGTAGACCTGTGTGAGTGCTTTTGCGGTCTCGGTGATGCGTGGCGTCAGCTTGGTATCTTTCGACGGCCCGGGTGTTTCCGCCTTGTAGAGCTGCATGCCGCCAATGCCGAGCATTGGCAGGATCGCGACGGCGACGACGATGATGCCGATACCACCCAGCCACTGCAGCAGCTGGCGGTACAGCAACAGCGATGAGGGCAGGTCGTCCAGCCCCACGATCACTGTTGCGCCCGTCGTGGTCAGCCCCGAGATTGATTCAAAGATGGCCTCGGTCGGCGTCAGGTCGAGGTCGGTGCTGAGCAGAAACGGCAGCGCGCCGAACAGGCCCAGCACGGTCCAGAACAGGGAAGTAATCAAGAAGCCGTCGCGAATCCGCAGCTCGTGGTGCGCGTTGCGCACGGGCAGCCACAGAGCGAGACCGGAGAAGAACGTGATGCCGAGGGCAAGGAAGAAACCGCGCTGGGTACCGTCGCCCTCTATCAGCGCGGTAATGATCGGCACCCACATCGCCGAGGAGAACACCATCAGCAGCATGCCGAGAATCTTGCATATGACGGAGAAGTGCACGGCTGCTCGCTAGGAAAAGAAGCCGAAGCCCACGGCGAACAGTTTCTCCACCGCCTTGATCTTGCCACGGTCCACCAGGAACAGGATCACGTGATCATCCTGCTCCACCACGATGTGGCTGTGTGCGATCAATACATCGTCACCGCGCACCACTGCGCCGATAGTGACGCCCTCGGGTAACTTGATCTCGTCGAGCCGCCTGCCCACGACCTTCGACGACTGGCTGTCGCCGTGGGCCGTTACCTCAATCGCCTCGGCTGCACCACGGCGCAGAGAATGCACATTGCTGATATCGCCGCGGCGCACGTGGGTGAGCAGGCTGCCGATGGTGATCTGTTGCGGTGAGATCGCGATGTCGATCTCTTCACCCACGAGGTCGGCGTACGCTTCGTTGGTGATCAGCGTGATCACTTTCTTGGCGCCCAGTCGCTTGGCGAGCATCGACATCATGATATTGGATTCGTCGTTGTTGGTGAGCGCGCAGAAAACATCGGTCGTCTCGATGTTCTCCGCCTGCAGCAACGCGGGCTCTGCAGCGCTGCCGTTGAGCACGATCGTCTTGCGCAGTCTCTCCGACAGCACGCGGCAGCGCGGGTAGTCGAGTTCGATAAGCTTGACCTGGAAGTCATTCTCCAGCGCCTGTGCGAGCGTGGCACCGATGTTACCCCCGCCGGCGATCATCACCCGCTTGTAGGGTTTTTCTGCCTTGCGCAGCTCAGACATCACCGCGCGAATGTCTTTCTGGGCGGCGAGGAAAAACACCTCGTCTTCCGCCTCTACCACCGTGGTGCCCTCGGGCAGAATCGGCCGGTCCTGGCGGAAGATAGCCGCGATACGCGTGTCGACCTTGGGCATGTGGCGGCGAATTTCGCGCAGCTCCTGGCCGACGATAGGCCCACCCTCCACCGCGCGCATGGCGACAAGCCGCACTTTGCCCCCGGCGAAGTCGAGCACCTGCAGCGCGCCAGGGTACGTGATGAGCCGCTTGATATTCTGCGTGACGAGCTGCTCGGGGCCGATGATGACGTCGACAGGAATGTGCTCGCGCACAAAAAGCTGCTCCTGGTGTGCGAGGTAGTTGGGTTCGCGCACGCGGGAGATCTTGGTCGGCGTTTTAAACAGCGTGTGCGCAACCTGACAGGCCATCATGTTGATTTCGTCAGAGTTGGTCACGGCGATCAGCAGGTCGGCGTCCTCCGCCCCGGCTTTGTAGAGCACGTTCGGATGCGACGCACTGCCGTTGACGGTGCCGATGTCGAGTCGGTCCTGCAGGTTGCGCAGTTTTTCTGCGTGGGTGTCAACGACGACAATGTCGTTCTGCTCGATGGCCAGGTGCTCGGCGAGGGCGCCGCCAACCTGGCCGGCACCGAGGATGATGATCTTCATGGCTCGATGAGCTCGGTTTTTTTGTTTGCAGGCCGTGTGTTGCCAGCAGATTAAGGAAAAGGGGGGGCTAATGTAAGTCTGGGGGGGGTGTATTTGTGCACAAGTTGTAGTTGCCCAGAAGAGCGCGTTTCCAACCCGTTGTTCCCCCGAGCGCGGTGGGGCGCTACGTTCGCTTTGTGATCATCGCGTAGTACAGCCCATCGCCGCCGTCGATATTCGGCAATAGCTGTCGGCCGAGAGCTGTTGCCAGGGAACCTTCCAGTGTCAGAGGTAAAACCTCGGCATCGTCGCGACTTTCTGTAAATGCCTTCACTACTTCGTCGTTCTCCTCACGGAAAATCGAACACGTCGCATATAACAAGCGCCCCCCCTTTTTCAGCAACGGCCAGACGCCCGCAAGAATCGCGCGCTGCTGTTCGGCAAAGCTGTCGAGGTCGGCTGCCCTGCGCAGTGTTTTAACATCGGGATTGCGCCGTACAACGCCGCTTGCTGAACAGGGCGCATCGACCAGAATCCGGTCGAAGCTCGATTGCTCCAGCTCTGTAGGGGGTGCCGCGGCATCGCCCTGCATCAGCGTTGCGTAGAGTTCCAGCCGCTCGAGGTTTTCTTCCACTCGGGCGAGGCGGTCGCCGTCGAACTCCAGCGCCACCAGTTCTGTGAGATCGGGCGTCAGCTCAAGGGCGTGGCAGGCCTTGCCGCCCGGCGCGGCGCAGGCATCGAGTACGCGCTCGCCCGGTTGCGCGTCTAGCAGCAGGGCGGCGACCTGGGCGGACTCGTCCTGCACGCTGACATCGCCTGCCCCGAACCCCGGCAGTTCTGTCACATCCAGCGGTTTATCGAGATACACGGCATCGCCTGCGTGGGCACCGGGGCGTGCCGTGATCTCCTTTGCGGCGAGTATTGCCAGGTAGTCGTCGCGCGCACCGTGCTGGCGGTTGACCCGGAGTGTCATCGGCGGCTGGGTGTTGTTCGCCGCGAGGATGGTGTCGGCCTGCTCTGGCCATTGCTCGTGATAGGTGTTGTACAGCCATTCGGGATGATCGGCGCGCGCAGCAGCGGGAATCTGCTCAAGCAATGCATCGCGCTCTCGTTGGTAGCGCCTGAGGACCGCGTTCAGAAGCCCCTTTGCCCAGGGCTTCTTCAGCGTTCGGGTTGCTTCTACAGTGGCAGACACCGCGGCGTGGGCCGGGATGCGTGTGGCCTCAAGCTGGTAGAGGCCGAGCATCGCGAGCGCGTGTATGTCGCGGTCTTTATCCTTGAGCGGCTTGGTGAACAGAAGCGCGAGCAGTGCCTCGAGTCGTGGCGCCATGCGCAGCGCGCCGTAGCAGAGCTGGCGGAGGAGCGCGCGGTCGCGCTCGAGGGTGCGTTCCGCTGCAGCGGGCAGGCTGCGGTTCAACGAGTGACCGCCCAGCACATCAGCGACAACCCGAGCGGCGTTTGCCCTGACGTCTTTGCTCATTCGCCTTCCGGCAGCGCGAAGCGCGTGCCCGGTGTGAACTGCTCGGCGCGTGCCGTGAGAACCTGGGCTGCGGTCAGCACTTTACCGCCCGGCAACTGCAGCGACTCGATCAGTAACTGGCCCTCGCCGCAGTGCACTGCAATGCCGCTCTCCCCTGCCGCTGCAATTACGCCCGGCTCACCGCTCCCCCAGTCCAGAGGTACTGCCTGCCAGACGCGCACGCGGTCTTCGCCCAGCAGCGTGAAACACACCGGGAACGGGTTGAAGGCGCGCACGCGGCGATCTATGTCCCGCGCTGGCAGGCGCCAGTCGATCTGCGCTTCCGCCTTGCTGATTTTGTGTGCGTAGGTCGCCAGCGAATCGTCCTGAACCTGTGCGCGCGCCTGGTGCCCCGGCAGGTCTTCAAGGACTTCTAGAAGGAGTGGCGGGCCCACCCTGGCGAGTTCGTCGTGCAGGCTGCCCCCCGTCGTCGTTGTGGTAATGGCGCAGTTGACCTTGGCCAGCATCGCGCCTGTGTCGAGGCCCGCATCCATCTGCATGATGGTGATGCCGGAGGTGCCATCTCCCGCCTCTACCGCCCGCTGGATGGGCGCGGCACCGCGCCAGCGTGGCAGGATCGAACCGTGCACGTTAAGGCAGCCAAACGGGCAGATATCGAGCACGGCCTGGGGCAGTATCAGGCCGTAGGCCACCACGATCATGACGTCCGCGCCCAGCGCCCTGAGGGTTGCCTGCTCGTCCTCGCCTTTCAGGCTGGCCGGTTGCAGCACCTCGATTCCGGCGTCCTGGGCCAGCGCCTTCACAGGGCCCGGGGTGAGCTTCTTGCCCCTTCCTGACGGTCGGTCGGGCTGGGTCAGCACCGCGATAAGTTGGTGCTTACTTTCGATGAGAGCTTTGAGGTGACTGGCGGCGAAGTCGGGCGTGCCCGCAAACAGCACGCGCAGTGATGCGCCGGACATCAGGCGCGGCGGCGCTGGTCTTTCTCCAGCTTCTTGCGGATGCGCTGGCGCTTCAGGGGTGACAGGTAATCGACGAACAGCTTGCCGTCGAGGTGGTCTACCTCGTGCTGGAGGCAGATCGCCGCGATGCCCTCGAGATCGGCGGTGAAGGACTCGCCCTCGCGGTCCAGCGCCGTTACACGAATGCGCTGGGGGCGGCTGACGGTCTCGTAGTAGCCGGGCACGGAGAGGCAGCCTTCATCGTATTCGCCGAGCGCCTCGTCGAGCACCTCGTACTCCGGATTGATGAATACCAGGGGCTCGGATTTGTCCTCCGATACGTCCATCACCAACAGTCGCTTGTGCACGTTGACCTGGGTGGCGGCGAGGCCGATACCGGGAGCCTCGTACATGGTTTCGAACATGTTGGTGATCAGTTCCCGGGTGCCGTCATCGACCGCTTCTACCGGCTCGGCGCGCGTGCGCAGCCGCGGGTCGGGGAACTCGAGAATTTCCAGAACTGCCATGGTGTTACGACCTGCTTTGGCGCAAAAACCCGTGAAAATTGGCTGCGTGAATTAGTAACAATTGGGCTTGTCAGCGCTAAATCCCGGCAGCAAACTGTCCTGAAGTATACAACTAGTGCTATTGGGGCGCCTAGCGGCAGGCCCCGGTGTGGCTGGGGTTTTGAGGCCCTGCTCACCGCGGCAGCAGCGGGCAACATGCACATGGGGAGCGCCGGGGAAGCCGCCAGGGGATTCTGCACCAGATGCAGGGCCTGGCCGGGTCGGCGGGGCCGGTAACGACCGGCACGACGGGGACCAAAAATGAATAAACGCCTTCTGTCCACAGGCCTTCTGTTGCTGTCACTGCTGTTCAGCGGTGTGCTGCAGGCGGTGGAACTCAACGACGATGTGCCAGAGACCTATATCGTCAAGAAAGGCGATACCTTGTGGGGTATCGCCGGCATGTACCTTGTTGAGCCCTGGCTCTGGCCGGAGCTGTGGGACGTCAACCCGCAGATCGATAATCCCCACCTCATATTTCCGGGTGACGAGCTGTACCTGGTCTGGGTCGATGGCAAGCCGCGTCTGCGCGTGCGCCGCGGGCGCGACGTCAAGCTCACGCCGAACATGCGTGTCACCCCGCTCGACCTCGCCATTCCAATCATTCCGCTGGACCAGATCGGCCCCTGGCTGATGCGTCACCGCATCATGGTCGCGGATGAGCTGAACATGTCCGGCTACATCTTCTCTGGGGACCAGGAACACATCATTTCAGGCCCCGGCGACCGTGTTTTCGGCCGCGGTTTCTTCCCTGAAGACGAGCGCGCATTCGGCATTTACCGTACCGGGTCGTACTACGTTGACCCCATCACCAACGAAGCGCTGGGCTACCAGGCCATTGATATCGGCAACGCCAAGCTCACCAGCCCGGAATCGCAGGACGTGAAGGAACTCGAGATCACGCGGGTGACCGAGGAAGTCCGCATCGGCGATCGGCTGTTGCCGCTGGAGGAGCGAGTACTCGACGCGACCTTCCAGCCCCGGCCTCCCGCCGTGGAACTCGAAGACGCCTTCATGATCGCCGTCGATGGCGGCCTCACCCAGATCGGCGACATGAGCATTGTGGTTGTGAACAAGGGGCGCCGCGAGGGCCTGCAGATTGGCGACGTGCTTGCCGTCTACCAGGCGGGTGGCCTCACGTTCGACAAGATCGCCGAGGAAAACGTGCGCCTGCCGGACACCCGCGCGGGTCTTGCCATGGTCTTTGAGTCCTTTGAGAAGGCGAGTTACGCCGTGATTCTCAAAGCCAGCCGTCCGCTGAAAGTGATGGACAAAGTTAAGAATCCCTAGGGCACAATAGGTAGGCCACTGCACGGAAGCAGTGGCCGCGCGGGAGACCCGCGCGCGATCAGGGACGGTCGATGCCTTCAAGCAACCAAAACGAGCAAAATCCCGGCGCCAGTGCTGCGGCGCGTGTCTGCACGTTAAATCTCGATGACGTGGCCTACCCGCCACTATTGCGCGTTATTCCCGACCCGCCTCCCATCCTCTATGTGCGCGGTGACCCCGCGGTGCTCTCCCGGCCCGGTCTCGCCATTGTCGGCAGTCGCCGCGCCTCCGCTGCTGGCCTGAGGCTAGCGCGCGACATTGCAGGCGAAGTGGCGCGAGCGGGCTTCACGGTCTGCTCCGGCCTCGCCATTGGCATCGACGGCGCGGCCCACGAGGGCGCTCTGCAGGCGGGCGGCGAGAGCATTGCCGTTATGGGCACCGGCATTGACTACACCCATCCCAAAAGACACCGGGGACTTGGCGAACGGCTGCTAGCGAGTGGCGCGCTGGTAACGGAGTTTGAGCCTGGTACCCCCGCCCTGCCGCACAACTTTCCCCAGCGCAATCGTATTATCAGCGGCCTGTCTCTCGGCGTGCTGGTGGTCGAGGCGGCCCTACCGTCTGGTTCGTTGATTACGGCGCACACCGCCCTGGCCCAGGGCCGCGAGGTGTTCGCGCTGCCCTGGTCGCCCCTGCATCCGGGCGGCCGCGGCTGCCTCAAGCTCCTGCGCGATGGCGCACAGATGGTGGAGAGCGCCGGTGAAATCCTGGAGGCGCTGGGAGCGGCCTGGAGTGCATCGGCCCCTGAGCCTGATGCGTGCGAGCAGCCCGAGGGGCTGCTTGCGCTCATTGGTCTCGAGCCGGTATCGCTCGACGTGCTGGTGCAGCACGCGTCCCGGCCGGTGTCGCAGTTGCTTGTCGAGCTGTCGGAGCTCGAGCTGGCCGGCAAGGTCGCGCGGGTACCGGGGGGTTACATTCGCACCTAGTGCGGGTTTGCAACGGGCGTCCGCCGTGGTTTAATTTCGCGCTTCTTCCCGGGGGCTGCCCCCGCTGTTCCTTACTGATTTTATTGGAGACGATTAATGAGCGATCCGTTCGTGGCGATTGTGATGGGTTCAGATTCTGACCTGCCGGTTATGGAAGCCAGTTTCGACGTGCTGAAAAAGTTTGGCATTCCTTTTGAAGCGCGTGTCACCTCTGCGCACCGTACGCCGGAGGTCACCAAGAAGTTTGTGCAGGACGCCGAGGAGCGCGGTTGCAAAGTCTTTATCGCCGCTGCCGGCATGGCCGCACACCTCGCGGGCGCCGTAGCCGCGACCACGACAAAGCCCGTGATCGGCGTGCCTATCAACGCCTCGCTTGAAGGTCTCGACGCGCTGCTCTCCACCGTGCAGATGCCCCCCGGCATTCCCGTGGGCAGCGTTGCGATTGGCAAGGCCGGCGCCAAGAACGCCGCGTACCTCGCTGCACAGATCCTCTCTACCTCCGATGAAGCAATGGCCAAGGCACTGCGCGATGAGCGCCAGGCCAACGCCGAAGCGATCTACGAGAAGGACGCGGCGCTGCAGGAGCAGCTCAAGGGCTGAGATGCCCGGTTCGCCTGAACTCTCCCTGGGCGCCGCGGCCGCGGCGCTCAAGGGCGGTGGTGTCATCGCCTGTCCGACCGAGGCTGTCTGGGGTTTGTCTTGCGACCCGTTCGACGGCGCCGCGGTCACACGTCTTCTCAAGCTCAAGCAACGGCCTGTCGAAAAAGGCCTGATCCTGGTGGCCGCCGACGAGCCACAGCTTGATCTGCTGCTTAAACCCCTTACGCCCGCTGAGCGCGATGCACTGCGCGAGACCTGGCCCGGGCCCAACACGTGGCTTGTTCCGCATCGCGGTGCGGTACCCCAGTGGGTGAGCGGCGAACACGCCACGGTTGCGGTGCGCGTGACGGCGCACCCCGGCATGGCAGCCCTATGTGAGGCGTTTGGTGGTCCGCTCATTTCCACCTCGGCCAACCCGGGCGGCGAGGAGCCGGCCATGAGTTCCGGTACCGTGCTCGAGTATTTCAGTGATTCGTTGGACGGCTGGCTGGCGGGTGAACTCGGCGATGCGGCGCGACCCAGCACCATCAGGGACCTCGCCACCGGCGAAGTCATTCGCGCATAACCCAGAGCTGCGTATAATGCGCGTCGATTGCGCGAGCGGGAGCGGCGGCAATGAACAGTGACGAGGTAAAGTCCTATCTTCTTGGTCTGCAGGACAGCATCTGCGATGCGCTTGCGGCAGAGGACGGCACCGCGACATTCCTGACCGACGAATGGCAGCGCGGCGAAGGCGGCGGCGGTCGCAGCCGCGTGCTTGCAGACGGTGCGGTGTTCGAAAAAGCTGGCGTCAACTTCTCCCACGTGCACGGCGCTGCCCTACCGCCGTCGGCCAGTGCATCGCGTCCGGAACTTGCGGGCCGCGGTTTTGAAGCGATGGGCGTATCGCTCGTGATACACCCCAACAATCCCTACGTCCCGACCTCCCATGCGAACGTACGTTTCTTCCAGGCGACGAAGGAAGGCGAAGAACCTGTGTGGTGGTTTGGCGGTGGTTACGATCTCACGCCTTACTACGGTAACCGCGAGGATTGCGTACACTGGCACAGCACGGCGCGCGACGCGTGTGCCCCCTTCGGTGACGAGGTTTACCCGCGTTTCAAACAGTGGTGCGACGAGTACTTTCACCTCAAGCATCGCGGTGAGCCGCGCGGTGTAGGCGGGCTTTTTTTTGACGATCTCAACGAGTGGGACTTCGCGACCAGCTTTGCTTTCCTCAAAGCGGTGGGCGACTCGTACGTGCCCGCCTACCTGCCCATTGTGCAGCGCCGCCGCAACACACCCTTTGGTGAGCGCGAACGCGAGTTTCAACTCTACCGGCGCGGTCGCTATGTCGAGTTCAATCTAGTGTTCGACCGGGGCACGCTCTTTGGGCTGCAGTCAGGGGGTCGCACCGAGGCGATCCTCATGTCACTGCCGCCGCTGGTGCGCTGGGAATACGACTACCAGCCCGAGGCGGGCAGCGCGGAAGCGGAGCTTACCGACTTCTACCTGACCGACCGTGACTGGCTGGCGGAGGCGTCATGAGCGATTCAGATCGCTACGCGGTTTTCGGCAACCCTATCAAGCACTCGAAGTCGCCGGCGATTCACGCCATGTTCGCCGACCAGTGCGGTGAGGTGATGCAGTACCGCGCGGTGCGCGTGGACCTCGATGGGTTCGAGTCGGCGGCGCGCGGCTTTTTTGATGGCGGCGGCAAGGGCCTCAACATCACTGTGCCCTTCAAACGCGAAGCCTATGAACTGTCTGATCGACTGAGCGAAGCGGCGACCCGAGCGGGCGCGGTTAACACGCTGATGCTCGCGGATGACGGCGCCATCGAAGGCGATAACACCGACGGCATAGGCCTGGTGCGCGACATGGTCGCGAATCTCGGCTGGTGCATCACCGGGCAACGGATTCTCGTGTTAGGTGCGGGCGGTGCCGTGCGCGGCGTGCTCGAGCCGCTGCTCAGGGAGCGGCCCCGTGGCCTGCTGATCGTTAACCGCACCGCTGAGAAGGCGGCGAGTCTCGCGGACGAGTTTGCCTCGGTCGGCGAGCTCGAGGGTGGCGGCTATGATCTGCTCGAGGGTCAGCAGTTCGATCTCATCATTAACGCGAGCAGTGCGGGCCTCGACGGCGAGATGCCGGAACTGTCGGGCGAACTGCTCACGGAGCGCAGTTGCTGTTACGACATGGTGTACGGCTCTGAACCCACC
This sequence comes from Halioglobus sp., assembly GCA_965227435.1. GTDB lineage: Bacteria > Pseudomonadota > Gammaproteobacteria > Pseudomonadales > Halieaceae > Marimicrobium. The sequence continues at coordinate 648,543 of CBDDGB010000001.1, forward strand.
ACCTTTATGCGCTGGGCCGCGCACCATACCGCCTGGGCGGTGGCTGACGGGCTCGGCATGCTGGTTGAGCAGGCGGCGCAGTCGTTCTACATCTGGCGGGGCAAGCGCCCTGAAACGCGGCCGGTCATCAACAGCCTGCGCCAGGCCATGGAAGCGGCCTGAGGCACTTTCTAAAGTAGCGTGGTCCCTGGCTGTGGGTCAGCCTGCGGCAGCTTCCAGTTCCTCGATATGCTGGTCCTTCAACTTCACGTAGTTGGCGGCGCTGTAGGTGAAGTATTCCATTTCCTTCTGGCTAAGCTCGCGGCGCTCCTTCGCGGGGCTGCCCGCGTAGAGAAACCCGCTCCTTAAGCGCTTGCCGGGTGTGACCAGTGCCCCGGCGGCGATGACGACATCATCCTCCACTACCGCGCCGTCCATCACGGTGGCACCCATGCCCACGAGCACCCGGTTGCCCACTGTGCAGCCGTGCAGGGTAGCGCTGTGCCCGATAGTGACATCGTCGCCGATCGACAGCGGCCAGCCGTCCGGGTTGTAGGGGCCCGCGTGGGTGACGTGGAGCACCGTGCAGTCCTGCACGCTGGTGCGGTTGCCCACGCGGATGCTGTGCACATCGCCTCGAACGGACACCTGCGGCCAAACGGACACATCGTCCCCCAGCACAACGTCCCCCAGCACCACTGCCGATGGGTCGATCATGACGCGCTCGCCGATGGTCGGGTGGGTGCCGGCAAAGGGGCGCAGGCTGGTGGGGGTGTAGTGCTTCATGGCGGACTCGGTTGAACAGGGGGCTGATACAATAGCCAGCCGCGCCCGTAGAGACCAGTACCGGATGTCGCCATCCACCCACTAACCAGCATGGAGTAACTATGGCGGACAAACCCAGGCGCTTCATTGCCGGCGCCGTATGCCCCCGCTGTGGCGAGATGGACAAAATCGTCGTCGAGGTCGGTGGCGAGGAGCGCACCTGTGTGAGTTGCGGCTTTACCGATGCCCGCCCTGAAGACAACCGCCCGGACGGCAATATAGAGGAGCCCAAGACCAGGGTGACCCGCGGCTCTGCGCGCCGGGTCGAGACCCCCGCCGAGCCCGTTCGGCTCGTGGACCCGGATTCCGACGACTAAAACCCGGTCTCAGGATGCAAGCCTCAGGCGCACAGGCCGTGCGGCATCGTCGAGGCTGTCTGAGGTGAGTGGCGCCACGTTGCTGCCGCCTGGACGGCTCTCAACGCGCTGCCAAACGTGTTCCTTCTCCAACAATTGCCCCGCCGTGAACTGCACCAGCTCCTCGAGCCGTATGGCAAAGTCGTCCCCCAGCAGGTGATGCACGATGATGTTTGCCTCTGTCATGTCCACGGGCAGCAATTGCCCACCCACGTGGCGGATGTGGTGGTCGTTCACCTCCTCAACCAGGCGATGAGCCAGGAAAGCCTCGTCGAGAATGGCCTGCAACCCCACCTCTGTCGCGAGCGCGTCAGGCGGGTGCAGGAAGTAGTCCTCGGCGAGGTGCAGGAAGGGCGCAGCGTAGTCGAAAAACCCCATGCGCCGGCTCACCGCCGTGACCAGCGCCAGGCACGAGGGCACGCTCTGCACGTAACGGGTAACGAACCCCATCAGGGCGTCCAGCGGGCCCTCGGGAGGTAACATCAGGGTCTCGTGCAGCTCGGGCAGGGCGAGCTCAAGGTGGTGGCGAAGGTGGTTCGTCCGCGACTCGTGTGCCAGCGCGGCGTCGATGGTCTGCTGAATACCCGCTGCTGCCATTGGGAGGGCTCCCCGGGCTGCCAAGACGTTCTTCCAAGGCTAGTACATTCTGCCGAATTCGCCTCCCCAGCCACAAAAACCCCTGAAGAGTCAAACCAATACAGACCGGGGCAATAGCCCGACATTGTGGGCATTAGTCGGTAGTTTCGATATAATTCGCGCGTTTTTCCGATGCGACTGGATGTCGCACCCGCGAAACACAAGTCAATCGACAACAAAAAAGCAGCCAAAGAGCATGGGTGGGGCCTGTCCCTTAAGGGGCGTTGGCAAGGCCCGTGTGTCGCCTGAAAACGGGCACAGAGCTGTCACGATTAATGATTAAAGTCGATTGGGGAAGCAATTACTGAATGGAGACACGGGCAATGTGTTTTAACGCGAAGCGTCTTTGCAAGCTCGCGCTTGGTCCTGTGCTGATGTTGTTGAGTGCCGTCGCTCTGGCTAACCCGGAAGTGAACCAGCTCAACATGGCCCCTGGGGTAACGGAGATCGGCAAGGAGATTTACGATCTCCACATGATCATCCTCGGCATCTGCGTGGTGATCGGTATCGGCGTATTCGGAGTAATGTTTTACTCCATCATCTATCACCGCAAGTCCAGGGGCGTCACGCCCGCCACCTTCCACGAAAGCACGCAGGTGGAGATTCTTTGGACAGTCGTACCCTTCATCATCCTGATCGGTATGGCGATTCCCGCGACGAACACGCTGCTTGAGATCTACAACAACGATGACGCCGAACTCGACGTACTCGTGACCGGTTACCAGTGGAAGTGGAAGTACGAATACCTCAATGAGAATGGCGAGAACGTCAGCTTCTTCAGCAACCTCGCCACGCCGCAGTCCGAGATCTACAACTCCGAGGCTAAAGGCGAGCACTACCTGCTTGAAGTCGATAATCCCCTCGTACTGCCCGCCGGCAAGAAAGTGCGCTTCCTCATCACGGCTAATGACGTTATCCACTCCTGGTGGGTGCCGCATCTCGCAGTAAAGAAAGACGCCATTCCCGGCTTCATCAATGAGGCTTGGACCAAGACTGACCAGGTCGGCATCTATCGCGGCCAGTGTGCCGAACTGTGTGGCAAGGACCACGGGTTCATGCCTATCGTGGTCAACGTGGTTGAGCAGGGCGAGTACGACGAGTGGCTGAGCGGCAAGCAGGCTGAACAGGCCGAGATCGCCAGCCTGATGGCGCAGGAGTTCACCCTCGACGAACTCATGGACCGCGGCAAGTCGGTTTACGACAAGAGCTGCCTCGCGTGTCATGGCGCCAATGGTGAAGGCGGTGTCGGTACCCCCATCGCGGGTAGCGCGATTGCGATGGGCGACCTCGCAGGGCACCTGGAAATTGGTATCAATGGCGTGCCCGGCACGGCCATGCAGGCCTTCGGTGGTCAGATAAACGATGTCGAAATGGCCGCGGTCATTACGTACCAGCGTAATGCCTTCGGTAACAACATGGGCGATCTAGTCCAGCCGATCGATGTCTTTAACCACAAGAAAGGCCAATAGGAGGAGTTAACGATGGGAGATCATCATCACGGTCCCGCCAAGGGCCTCGGGCGCTGGCTTTTCACGACCAACCACAAAGACATCGGAACCATGTACCTGTGGTTCTCATTCGCCATGTTCATCCTGGGCGGCGCCTTCGCGATGATTATTCGCGCCGAGCTGTTCCAGCCCGGTATGCAGCTTGTCGACCCCGCGTTCTTCAACCAGATGACTACCCTGCACGGTCTCATCATGGTGTTCGGCGCGATCATGCCCTCCTTCGTGGGCCTGGCTAACTGGCTTATTCCCATGATGATCGGTGCGCCTGACATGGCGTTGCCGCGCATGAACAACTGGAGCTTCTGGATTCTGCCGCCGACTTTCCTTCTGCTGGCATCTACCCTCTTCATGGAAGGTGGTGCACCGGCATTCGGCTGGACTTTCTACGCTCCGCTGTCGACGACCTACGCGCCGCCGTCAGTAACGTTCTTCATCTTCAGTGTGCACGTGCTCGGCCTGTCCTCAATCATGGGCTCGATCAACATCATCGCCACCGTGATGAACATGCGTGCACCCGGCATGACCTACATGAAGATGCCGCTGTTCGTCTGGACCTGGCTGATCACCGCCTTCCTGCTTGTCGCCGTTATGCCGGTACTCGCGGGCGCGGTCACCATGATGTTGATGGACATCCACTTCGGCACCAGCTTCTTCTCAGCGGCCGGTGGCGGTGACCCGGTACTGTTCCAGCACATCTTCTGGTTCTTCGGTCACCCCGAGGTATACATCATCATCCTGCCGGCGTTCGGTGTGGTCTCGCAGATCATCCCCGCGTTCTCGCGCAAGCCGCTGTTTGGTTACGACTCCATGGTGTACGCCACCGCGTCTATCGCGTTCCTGTCGTTCATCGTGTGGGCGCACCACATGTACACGGTAGGCATGCCGATCGCCGGTGAGCTGTTCTTCATGTACGCCACCATGCTGATCGCGGTACCGACGGGCGTGAAGGTCTTTAACTGGGTCACGACCATGTGGCGCGGTGCCATGACCTTCGAGACGCCGATGCTGTTCTCTATCGGCTTCCTCGTGCTGTTTACGCTGGGCGGGTTTACCGGCTTGATGCTGTCGATCGCGCCGGCTGACTTCCAGTACCACGACTCGTACTTCGTGGTAGCGCACTTCCATTACGTGATGGTGGCGGGCGCGGTATTCTCGATGACAGCCGCCGTTTACTTCTGGCTGCCCAAGTGGTGCGGCAAGATGTACAACGAGACCATGGGCAAGACCCATTTCTGGATCTCGTTCATCGGCTTCAACCTGACCTTCTTCCCGCAGCACTTCGTGGGCCTGGCCGGCATGCCGCGCCGTGTTCCCGATTACGCGCTGCAGTTTGCGGACTTCAACATGATGTCTTCGATCGGTGCGTTCATTTACGGCGCATCGCAGATCCTGTTCCTTTACAACGTGATCGCCACGATCGTTGCCGGCAAGCCGGTCAGCGACGAGAAGGTCTGGGACGGAGCAGAAGGCCTCGAGTGGACGGTGCCCACACCGGCGCCCTACCACACCTTCGAGACTCCGCCGAAGATTGACCCTGATCACGCGCATTCCTAGGGAGGCACCTGCACCATGATTCGCGTCAGCAATAACCCGATTGTCGACACCGTAACCAAACTGGTGGTTACGGCGGTGGGGATGTTTGCGTTCGTCTTCGTGGTTATGGTGCCACTCTATGATGTGCTGTGTGACGCGCTTGGTATTAACGGCAAGACGGCGAGTGAGGCGTATACCTCTGTGCCGGCGGTCGTTGACGAGAGCCGCACGGTGACGATTCAGTTCGTCGCCACAAACAACGACGGTATGCCCTGGGACTTTGCACCCGAGCAGACCATCATGAAGGTACACCCTGGTGCGGTGAATGACACGGTGTACCTTGCGCGCAACCCGCTGGCTGATGCGATGGTTGCACAGGCGATTCCAAGCGTTTCGCCCTCGCGCGCTGCGGAGTACTTCCACAAGACGGAGTGCTTCTGCTTTAACCATCAGCCCCTGGACGGCGAAAGCAGCACAGAGATGCCACTGCAGTTCATTGTCGACCAGGACCTGCCGCGGGATATCAGGACGATTACATTGTCCTACACAATTTTTGATGTAACCGAGATGGCGGGCGGTGCAATTGCCGCACGCTGAAGTTCCGGCCGGGGGGCCGGAGCGGATTTAACGGAGATATAAGATGAGCCAGACTCCTACTTCAGAGTACGAACCCTATTACGTACCGGAGAAAAGCGCACTCGCTGTTTGCGCCACCATCGGGCTTGTGATGTCGATCTATGGTGCCGCGAGCATTATGAACGACATGACGTTCGGCGACCCCAACGTAGCCACCAATTCATGGACCATATTCTGGTGCGGCCTCGGTTTCTTCATGGCGACATTGTTCGTCTGGTTCCGCACCGCCATTCGCGAAAACATCGCGGGTATGAACAGCGCTCAGTTGAAGAAGTCCTACGTGCTCGGCATGTTCTGGTTCATCTTCTCCGAGGTGATGTTTTTCTTCGCTTTCTTCGGCGCTCTTTTCTATGTGCGCAACCTGGTCGGGCCCTGGCTCGATGGCGAAGGCGCGGGGCGCATGAACTACCTGCTCTGGGAAGGCTTTGATTACGCCTGGCCGATGATGGAAACGCCGCAGGAAGCAGTCGGCGGTGCCGCTGCACAGCCGCTAGCGAACAACGGTTCCTTTACCAGCGCCCACACGAGCATGTCGATTGCCGACGCCAAGGCCTGGTACATGTGGCTGCCGCTGTGGAACACCCTCATCCTGCTGTCATCCAGCGTGACCTGCCACATCGCACACCTTGGAATTCTCGATGGCAATCGCAGCAAGTTTAACCTGTGGCTCGGTATCACCGTGGCCCTCGGCATCATCTTCCTGTGCCTGCAGGTGTTCGAATACTACGAGGCGTATGCGCATTTCGGGCTGACGCTGAATTCGGGGATTTACGGTTCGACGTTCTTTATGCTCACGGGCTTCCACGGTTTCCACGTGGCCATGGGTATGACCATGCTGTTAATACAGTTTTTGCGCAGCACGATCGGAAAGCAGTTCACGGCGGACGATCATTTTGGTTTTGAAGCCAGCAGTTGGTACTGGCACTTTGTCGACGTGGTCTGGGTCTTCCTGTTCCTGTTTGTCTACATTCTCTAGAACAGGCGCAGAACAACAACAAAAAACGCCGGGACATGCAGAATGTTCCGGCGTTTTTTTCGCTTAACTGTTAGTGCGGTTGGAGGCTGCGGAGCAGGCCCTACAACCCCACAAAGCCCCACAGGGCATGGGTATAACGTGCCGGTGGCTAGCGGCTCTCCTCAGCGATAGGCCCCTGGTCCCATGGATTACCATGGCCAATCTGTCCCGAGGACACGCCGTAGACGATGAGGGCAGCGAGGGTGAGGGCGAGGCCCAGCCGCACCCCCAGGGAGTTATAGAGCCGCCGTTTGGTCTTATCGCCCTGATCGATCATCAGGTAATAGAACCCGCTGCCCAGACTGGCGACCAGCAGCAGCATCAATAGTACAATCGCGGCTTTCAGCAAAAGACATGCCTCCGTTAATCAGCGTGCATTATAAACCAGTCACCAGGGCAGAACCCACGCGGCGTGGGAGCAGGGTGTGAGCGAGGGCTTTCGCTTCGAAGCCGACTGGCGCACGACACTCTTTGCGCTGGTGCTGGTGCCTGCGCTCGCCGCTCTGGGCTTCTGGCAGCTGTCGCGGGCGGAGGAAAAGGCGGTTATCGCCGAGGAGTTTGAGCAGAAGCGTGCGCGCGAGCCCGCGCCTCTTTCTGAACTGGAGGGCGCCGATCCGGAGTTGCTTGCGTATCACCCGGTGCGGCTCACAGGCAGTTTCCGCGAGGAGTATTTCCTGCAGGACAACCGCCTCGTGCAGGGTCGCTACGGGAATGAGGTGCTGGGCGTGTTTGAGCTGTCGGACGGCGGACTCGCACTCGTGAACCGGGGGTGGATCGTCGCTGACCCGGCGCGGCAGTCATTGCCCGAGGCGCCTGTTGTTGAGGGGCTGGTGACGATCACCGGGTCAGTTTATGTGGCGCCGGGGGCCGCTTACACGCTGGCGGAAGACCCCTATGCAGGCGACTGGCCCATTCGAGTACAGGCGCTGGACATGGCCAAGGCGGCCGGTGCGCTGGAGGTGCCAACGGATACGCTGTTTGCGTACCCGGTGCGTATAGATGAAGAAGAAACCGGTGCGCTGTACGTGGACTGGAAGATAGTAAATGTCAGCCCCGCGAAGCATTTCGGCTACGCGGTGCAGTGGTTCGCCATGTCGGCAGTGCTCGCGGTGTTGTATATCCTGCGCAGCACCAACCTGCTCGCGCTGTGGCGCGGCCGACACGGCAGTGGTAACGAGAGATGACGGAAACAACCGAAACAAGACAAGCCAACAATCGCCTGGTGCTTATGCTGATCACCGGCATCCCGGTCACCATGTTCCTGGCGGCCACGTGGCTCTGGTATTACGTGGAACAGGGCAACCTCGACCTGGTGTCCTCCCTCGGCACCGCGAACCAGGGCGCACTGGTACAGCCGCCCAGGCAGATCGACGAGATCGCCCTCTTTGATGACCTTGGTGTTACGCAGAAATACGCCGACCTGGAGCCGAAGTGGACGCTCGCCGTACCCGAAGCCAGTGCCGACTGCGCCGCGGCCTGTGAGCACCTCCTGTATCTCACACGCCAGATTCACGTGGCGATGGGCAAGGATTTTAATCGCATTCGCCGCGTCTACCTGAGCGAAACGCCAATGGCTGGCGCTGGTCTTGCGCTGGACAGCCTGAGCGACGACAGTGCTGTCCCGGCAAACTTTGCGGACCTGCTCGACACCGAACACCGCGGCATGAAGTACCTGCAGCTCAGCCCCGGCGGCTACGATGCGCTGTTCAATGAGCAGCGCGCAGCCCCCGATACCTGGTACCTGATCGACCCCTCGGGCTGGGTGATGATGTCCTACAATGACAGCATTCATTACAAGGACGTGATCTCCGACCTCAAGTTCCTGCTCAAGAACTCCGGTGTCTGACGCTGTTATGAACCAGGCCCATACCACGGAAGCCGCCACCTGGCGCGACTACAAGGAGCTGACCAAGCCCAATGTCGTGCTGTTGATGATCGTCACGTCGGTCATCGGCATGTTCATGGCGGTGCCCGGCATGGTGCCGCTGGATGTGCTCGTGCTTGGCAACCTGGGCATTGCGCTGTGTGCAGGCTCCGCCGCGGCCATCAATCACCTTGTTGACCAGCGTGTAGACCAGAAGATGGCGCGCACCAAGGCCAGGCCTGTCGCCCAGGGCCGCGTCGGCAACCTGCAGGCTGCGCTTTTTGCGCTCGTGCTCGGTGCACTGGGCATGTACATACTGCTCGTGTGGATCAACCCGCTCACCGCCTGGCTGACACTCGCATCGCTGGTGGGATACGCCTTCGTTTACACCATGTTTCTCAAGCGCGCGACGCCCCAGAACATCGTGATCGGCGGCCTCGCCGGCGCCGCACCGCCGCTGCTCGGCTGGACTGCCGTCACGGGGGAGATCCACGGCCATGGCCTGCTGCTCGTGTTGATTATCTTCGCCTGGACGCCGCCGCACTTCTGGGCGCTCGCGATTGCCCGCAAGGAGGAATACGCCTCCGTGGGTATCCCCATGTTGCCCGTCACCCACGGTGTGGCCTTTACCAAACTACATATCCTGCTCTATACGATCATAATGTTCCTGATCACGCTTATGCCCTATGCAACGCGCATGAGCGGCCCGCTGTACCTGCTGGGGGCGGTCGTGCTGGGGCTGGGCTTCCTGTACTGGGCGATCGAGCTCATGCGCGGCAAGAACGAGAAGGCGCCGATGGATACCTTTCGGTATTCGATTGTCTACCTGTTCGCCCTGTTCATCATCATGCTTGTCGACCACTACCTGTTTCCAGTGAGTACCTTGTGACACAACAACGCCGTATCCTGCTCACCGTTGCCGCCCTGCTGGCATTCATCGCCGTGATCGTCGCGGGCTTCGTGCACCGCATCACCTTGCCGCGCGTCATGACAGACACCGAGATGAAGGTTAATGGGCTCTACATCCATTCCCAGCCCCGGCACTTCGGCGACTTCACGCTCGTTGATCATCACGGCAAGCCCTTCACGCCTGAAAGTCTCGAAGGACAATGGAGCCTGTTGTTTTTTGGTTTCACGTTCTGCCCCGATATCTGCCCGGTGACCATGGCGTTTCTCAACGAGTTCGTGGCTGAGCTCGAGGGCACCGAGGCCGAGGACACGCAGGTTGTGATGGTCTCGGTGGACCCAGCGCGCGACACCGTGGAACAGCTCGCCACCTACGTGCCCTACTTCAACGAGGAGTTCATCGGCGTCACCGGCGAGTTCCGGGATATACATCGTTTTGCCACGGCCCTGAATACACCCTTCCGTAAGGTCGTCGGCGACACGCCCGAGAACTACCAGGTGGACCACAGCGCCAACGTGGTACTGATCAACCCCCGGGGCGACTATCATGGCTTCTTCAAAGCGCCCCTGGACAAGGCCCAGATGAAGGTGACCTATCGCTCCGCCAGAATGCTCTGGGATCACTCGCAATAAGGTACAGGGCCGAAGTAAGCGCTCACTGACGCATACTGTAAAAACACTATAACAGCCGCATCGCGGCAGAACCGGGTACACAGACTATGGCATCCAACCCCGCGCCGCTGGTCCTTGTCGACGGCTCCTCCTACGTTTACCGGGCGTTCCATGCCCTGCCCATGCTCACCACTTCCGAGGGGCGCAACACCGGCGCCGTGCGCGGCGTGATCAGCATGTTGCGCAAGATGGTGGCGGAGTATCCGGACAGTCCGGTGGCTGTGGTATTCGATGCGAAGGGCAAGACCTTCCGCGACGACATGTACCCCGAGTACAAGGCCAACCGGCCGCCGATGCCTGACGAATTGCGCGAACAGATCGAACCCATTCACGAGATAGTGAAAGCGATGGGCCTGCCCTTCATCTGTGAACCCGGTGTTGAGGCCGACGATGTCATCGGCACGCTGGCGGAGCAGGCGTCGAAGGCCGGCCGCAAGGTCGTGATCTCAACCGGTGACAAGGACATGGCACAGCTCGTGAATGACGAGGTCACCCTGGTGAACACCATGACCGACACGGTGATGGATCCGGCGGGTGTGGTGGAGAAATTCGGCATCGGCCCCGAGCTCATCATCGATTTTCTTGCCTTGATGGGCGACAAGGTCGACAACATTCCCGGCGTGCCGGGCGTTGGTGAAAAGACCGCGCTCGGTCTGCTGCAGGGCCTGGGCGGCCTCGACGAGATCTACGGCAACCTGGACGCGGTGAAAGAGCTCTCCTTCCGCGGCGCAAAAACAATGGGAGCGAAGCTCGAAAAAGAGAAGGACAACGCCTACCTGTCCTATGAGCTTGCTACCATCAAGCTCGACGTCGACCTGCCCGAGAAGCCTGAAGATATTGCCAACGGCGAACCTGACCGGGAGGCGCTCGTCGACTGGTTCACAAAGCTTGAGTTCAAGTCATGGCTCGACGAACTGCTGGAGGGCGGGGAAGCGCCCGCGGCCGCCGTCGAGAAAATCGAGACCCAGTACGAGGTCGTCACGGACCAGGCGGCATTCGATGTGTGGCTGAAGGAACTCGAAGCCGCAGAGCTGTTTGCCTTCGACACAGAAACGACCAGCCTCAACTATATGGAGGCGCAGATCGTCGGCGTCTCGTTCGCTGTGGAGGCCGGTCGCGCCGCCTACGTGCCGGTTGCCCACGACTATGTGGGCGCGCCGGAGCAACTCGATCGCGACGCCGTGCTGGCCGCGCTCAAGCCGCTGCTCGAGGACGAATCGCGCGCCAAGGTCGGACAGAACCTGAAGTACGATGCCAGTGTGCTCGCCAACCACAACATCACCCTGCGTGGCATTCGCTTCGACACCATGCTGGAGTCCTACGTGCTCGACTCCACCGCGACGCGCCACGATATGGACAGCCTGGCGCTCAAGTACCTGGGCCAGGGCACGATCCACTTTGAAGACATTGCGGGTAAAGGCGCGAAGCAGCTCAGCTTCAACCAGATCGACCTTGAGCAGGCCGGCCCCTACGCGGCGGAGGACGCCGACATCACCCTGCGCCTGCACGAAACCCTGTGGCCAAAACTCGACGGCCAGGGTGCACTCACGAAAGTGTTCACAGACATCGAAGTGCCACTCGTACCGGTGCTGTCGCGTATTGAACGGCAGGGCGCGCTGATTTCGCGCGAAATGCTCGCAGAGCAGTCCCATGAACTGGGCGAGCGCCTGGAAGAGATCAAGTCCGAGGCCTACGACCTCGCCGGGCAGGAGTTCAACCTCGGCTCGCCGAAACAGCTGGGTGAGATCCTGTTCGAGAAGCTGGAGCTGCCCGTCATCAAGAAGACGCCCAAGGGCGCGCCCTCCACCGCGGAAGAAGTGTTGGTCGAACTCGCGCTCGACTATCCGCTGCCGAAAGTGCTGCTCGAGTACCGCAGCCTCAGCAAGCTGAAGTCCACGTACACCGACAAGCTGCCTGAGATGGTGAATGCAGAGACCGGCCGAGTGCACACCTCCTATCACCAGGCCGTGGCAGCCACAGGTCGTCTCTCTTCGACTGACCCCAACCTGCAGAACATTCCGATTCGCACGGAAGAGGGTCGACGTATTCGCCAGGCGTTTATCGCGCCAGAGGGCTATCGCATTGTCGCCGCAGACTATTCGCAGATTGAACTGCGCATCATGGCGCACCTGTCCGGTGACGCAGGTTTGCTCAAGGCATTCAACGAAGGCCAGGACGTGCACCGTGCGACGGCGTCAGAGGTGTTCGAGGTCGGACTGGAAGAGGTGTCAGGCGAACAGCGGCGCAAGGCCAAGGCAATCAACTTTGGCCTTATCTACGGCATGTCGGCTTTCGGCCTTGGCAAGCAACTGCACATCGGCCGCAACGAAGCGCAGCAGTACATCGACCGCTACTTCGATCGTTACCCTGGCGTGGCGGACTACATGGACAGCACGCGCGCTGTCGCGAAAGACCAGGGCTATGTAGAGACGCTGTTTGGCCGGCGGCTCTATCTCCCCGAGATCAACGCGCGTAACAAGATGCGTGTGCAGGCCGCCGAACGCACCGCGATCAATGCGCCGATGCAGGGCACCGCTGCCGATATCATCAAGAAAGCGATGCTCTCGGTAGACGACTGGTTGCAGGCGGGCAACGCCGATGCCCGCATGATCATGCAGGTGCACGATGAGCTGGTCTTCGAAGTAGCTGCCTGCGAAGTCCAGGGTTTCTCCGAAGAGATCTGCCGGCTGATGTCAGGCGCTGCGGAGCTGGCGATTCCACTGCTCGTTGAGGCGGGCAGCGGCGACAACTGGGACGAGGCGCACTAGTTCTCGACGGGCAGGTGTTTTGCGAGGAACGCTTCCATTGCCTCGAGAAATGCGGTGCGATTTTGTTGGCGGTGGAGAATGTGGCTACCGTCCTCAAGCTCCATATAGATGAAATCTTTGTCTGCATCTTCCAGTGCTTCGGCCATGTCACGGCTCTGTGCGACTGGCACGGTTCTGTCGCGATCACCGTGCGCAAGTAGTACGGGGATTTTGATTCTATCGGCGTGATATTTCGGTGAGACGGCCCTTAGACTGTCCCGTTCTTTGCCAAACTGCGCATCGGCTACCTTCCGATTCAGGAAATGGCGGTAGTGGGAGCGCATATCTACCAGGCTTGAAACACCGGCGTAACTGATGGCGCAACGGTAAAAGTCCGGTGTCTTTACTGCGCCCATCAGCGCGGCGTACCCACCATAGCTGCCACCGACTATGCATATCCTGGAGCGGTCGGTGATACCTCGGCCGATTAACCAGCGGGCACCGTCCTCAAGGTCGTCCTGCATCTCAAGACCATAGCCCCGTACAGCCTCCGTCATGAAGGCGTGACCAAACCCGGTGGAGCCGCGGAAGTTGGGCCGTAGAACGGCGTACCCTCGACTGGTGAAAAACTGCGTCCAGTAGTCGAAGTCTCCGCCCGTTCTGGCCATCGGTCCGCCATGCGGGTAAATGATGGTGGGGAGATTCTCCTGCGGCCCCTGCTCAGGCAATGAGAGAAAGGCCTCTATCTTGAGCCCATCCCGGGCGGGATAGTGAATCTGTTTAACCTCCGAGAGTTGAACGTCGGCGAGTAGCGGATATTCCTGCGCTATCCTGTCTAATCTTCCAGTGTTGCGATTGCCGAGGTAGAAGGCTGGCGCAGATGTAGCGTTGCTACTTTTTACAAGGTATGTCATCTCGTCTGCGCTGAAACTGATAATTTCGTTAGCCCTTCCTGGTAGAGCTTTGTCCAACCCAGCTTGTAGTGCCGCATAATCCTTGTCGAGAAACAGTATGCCGCCATCTGCTCGCTGGAACTGCACGCCGATTACATCGTTGGTGCGATCTGAATAAATGAGTTCTCCGTCGATGTCATAAAGCGGATCTGAAAAAACAAGTTCACGAGGCATATCGGGAGACGCGGTGTTGATCCGAAAAACCGCTAACCTGCCCTCGTGATTTGCCCGCACATAAAGCAAGTTTGGGTCTTTCGCAAACCCTATTGGAGTCACTGTAGATTCAGCGAAGAACGCGTTTTCAGAGACCTGCTGCCATTGCTGGCTAGTGAGTGGTTTTATCCATAGCGAAACCTGCCCCGACTTGCTGTCGTAACCGGAACCGGCGCGAACGCGTCCTTGACGGTCAGCGATCCAGCTTCGTATCGGTGTTTTGTAGCGCTGTACGCGCTTGCTTCCGCCCGTTTTGACATCGATCTTGTACACGCCAGGTGTCGCGATTTTCTCGTCAGCCAGCGATAGCAAAATATGCTGCGGGTCATCCGGCAGGTAACTCACGATACGGTCCTGAAACTGAGAGACTTCCGGAGTAGGCCGATACGAGCGTGGCTTAGCCATGAGCTGAGTGTCGCCCCCCTCACGCGAAGCAGACAGCAGCCTGGTTTCACCTGTTGCCACGCCACCGCGCCTGTAGGGGTAAAAGACGCTGAACACCAAGCGTTCATCGTTCACCCAGCGAACCCAGTTCAGCACGAACTTCTCATTGTCCGTTTTCACGATGCCGCGAATTTTGCCGCCCTTCAGGTCGCGAGTGGCCAGAAGCGTTGTCCCATTCGAATTCATGAAAAATGCGATGTGCTTACCGGAGGGCGACAGCGTCATGTTGGTGACATCGGGCAGGTTCGCGAACGCTGCAACTGGGGGTCTTGCCTGGACTGCTACTATCGAAAAGGACGTCAACAGAAGGATGATCGCGGTGATGATGGGCTCGCGAGAGCAAAGCATTCGGGTCCCTCCGTTTGGCTGGCACCTTATTAGTGTGCGGGGTGAAACCTCCTTTCCCATTATTCAAGACCAGCTTGTCGGGGTGCGCAAGCCGGGTGCAGTAGATGATTAATTTATGGTGAGCGTGAACTTTGTGACCCAGGCCCGGTCATAGTTACCGTAGCGTTTGCTACACCTTTTGTGGCTTCTCTCCGTGAGCCACTGCGAGCATGTCTCTTTTCCCCAAGAGACCCTGAATGCCCCGGTGCCATCCCTAGTGGTTGCCGGGGCTTTTTTTATGCCTCTTCGTCGTCGTCCTCATAGACGCTGCTGTCCGTCAGCCAGGCGTCCAGGACCTGCGTGAGTTCGCCGTGGCCCTCGTGTTTCAGGGCCGAGAAGAGCTGGACGCTGGCCAGCTCGGCGTAGGGCTTCAGGTCCTTGCGCACCGCCAGCAGGGTGCTCTTGGCGGGGCCGCGCTTGAGTTTGTCGGCCTTCGTGAGGAGGATGCGCACCGGCATGCCCGCGGAAAGGGCCCAGTTCAGCATCTGGGTGTCGAACTCCTGCATCGGGCGGCGGATATCCATTAGCAATACAAGGCCGCGCAGGGACTCGCGCCGCTGGAGGTAGTACTCGAGGGTCTTGGTCCACTCTCGCTTGACCGCCAGGGGCACCTTGGCGAAGCCGTAGCCGGGCAGGTCGACGAGGCGCTGGCTGTCAGATAGCTCGAAAAAGTTGATCAGCTGGGTGCGGCCGGGGGTCTTGGAGGTCTTCGCGAGCTTCTTGTTGCTCGTTAAGCTATTGATTGCACTGGACTTTCCAGCATTTGAGCGGCCCGCGAAGGCCACTTCCCAACCCACATCCTCCGGGCACTGGTGCAGCTTGGCCGCGCTGGTGAGGAAGCGTGCGCGGCGGTAGTCCGGCGGCGCGGGGGCAGAAGCCGGATCGGGCTCGTTCACGGGTGGGTATTGCCTTTTTTGGTATGGGCTTCTCGTATATAATGCCACGGCTTTTTTCGCCTGTAATCAAACGCTTGCGCGGCGAAGAACTCCATAGCGAAGAGAGGAATACCATGAAGAAGTTGGCCATTGCTGTAGTGA
Source organism: Halioglobus sp. (assembly GCA_965227435.1). Lineage (GTDB taxonomy): Bacteria > Pseudomonadota > Gammaproteobacteria > Pseudomonadales > Halieaceae > Marimicrobium. The sequence goes on from CBDDGB010000001.1 coordinate 664,254, forward strand.
TGCTGGGTCTCTCCGCTGGTGCCGTTGCCAGTGTTGAAGAGCAGTACAACCGCGCCTGTGTCGCCTGCCACTCCACCGGCGCTGCGAATGCACCCAAGACCGGCGACGTAGCCGCATGGGAGCCTCGCCTGGCGAAGGGCATGGATGCACTCGTTGAGTCTACGACCAAGGGTATGGGCGCGATGCCGCCCCGCGGTATGTGCATGGACTGCACGCCGGAAGACTACAAGGCGCTTATCGAGTTCATGTCCAAGCCTGCACAGTAAGCGCAGGCACACCTGAACACACGACCATTTAGCTGGAAGTAACATGAAGAAAGTAGCACTCCTGCTCAGCCTAGGACTGGGCTGGGCCTCCGCCGGTTTTGCAGCCAACGATATGCCCAAGGGCAACGCGGCCGAAGGCGAGAAAAACATCGCGGTCTGCGGCGCCTGTCACGGGCCTGATGGCAATGGCATGGCGCCGTTCCCGAAACTGGCTGGCCAGGGCGAGAAGTACCTCTACAAGCAGCTTGTTGACGTTCGCGATGGCGCGCGCGTCATTCCCACCATGGCCGGGCAGCTCGACGGTAAGAGCGACCAGGAACTTGCGGACATCGCAGCCTTTTATGCTTCGCAGTCCCGCACCCTTGGCAATACCGACCCAGAGCTTCTGGAACTCGGCCGCCAGGTTTATCGCGCCGGTGTCGCCTCTCGCGGCGTCGCCGCCTGCGTCGCTTGCCACTCGCCCACGGGGCAGGGCAATGCGCCGGCAGGTTTCCCCGCGTTGTCAGGGCAGCATGCACAGTACATCGCCGACCAGCTGCGAGCTTACCGCCAGGGCTATGAAGATCCTGCGGGCCGCACGAATGACGGCGACACGAAGATCATGCGCAGCATTGCATTCGGGCTCAGCGACAAAGAGATCGAAGCGGTGTCTAGCTACGCGGCCGGCCTGCACTGAATACAGCTCAGTTCGACGGAAAGGTGGCACTTTGCCACCTTTTTTTTCCGCCCGGGAACTGCCGAAATGAGAACTGCCCAAACTAGCCGCTGTCCCAGATTGGGCAGCCTGTAGATTCTGGAGAGAGACATGATTAAACGTTTATTGCTGGTGCTGCCCCTCGTGTTCTTCGGGCTGTCCTGCTCTGCTGCTGAAGAAGCCAAGCCCGAATACGTGGCGGGTGTGCATTACGATGTGATAACGCCTCCTACCTGGACGGCAGATCCGTCGAAGATCGAGGTCGCCGAGTTCTTCTGGTACGGCTGTGGCCACTGTTACACCTTTGAGCCGGTGATCCAGGCCTGGAAAAAGACCATCCCTGAAGATGTGAGCTTCCGCGGCATCCCGGCGATGTGGGGCAGGGGTATGGACCTGCATGCAAAGGCGTTTTACACGGCAGAGGCGCTGGGTGTGCTGGACAAGATGCACCCGGTGATCTTCCAGGCCATGAATGTTGATCGCAAGCGACTCGGCTCTAAAGGTGAAATCGAAGAGCTGTTCACCGCCAACGGCGTCGACGCCGAGGCGTTCAACAAGACGTTTGATTCATTCGGCATCAACAGCCAGGCGAAGAAGGCACAGACCCAGGGTGTGTCTGCCGGTCTCACTGGTACGCCGGCGCTGATGGTGAACGGCAAGTACTACATCAGTGGTCGTAAGGCGGGCAGCCAGGCCGATATGCTGAAAGTCGCCGACTATCTCGTCGAGAAGGAGCGCGCCAGCGCTTCTAAGTAAGGCTCAATGTGCGGCGCGTAACTGCGCCGCATGCTTTCAGATCTTCAGCCACTCCGGCACCGGCAATCCCTTGTTTTCCAGGAACACCGGGTTGAATAGCTTGCTCTGGTAGCGGTTACCGTAGTCGCACAGGATCGTGACGATGGTGTGACCCGGCCCAAGGTGTTCGGCCAGGCGTACTGCGCCTGCGATGTTCAACGCAGCAGAGCCGCCCAGGCACAGACCCTCGTGCTTGAGCAAGTCGAAGACGTAGGGCAGGGCTTCCTCGTCGCTGACAGTCCACGCTATGTCGACCTTTGCGCGCGCCACGTTCTCGGTGGCGTAGCTGATGCCAACGCCCTCGACGATAGAGCTCCCCTCGGACGGTGCCGGCTGGCCTGACTTGAAGTAGGCCTCCAGCGAAGCACCGGCGGGGTCGACGCAGCCGATGGTCACGCCCTCGTTCTGCGCTTTTAGCGCTGCCGATACACCGGCGAGCGTGCCGCCGGTACCCACAGCACAGATGAAGCCGTCGACCTTGCCGTCTGTCTGTTCCCAGATTTCCTTGCCCGTGGTCTGCTCGTGTATCTCCATGTTCGCAAGGTTGTCGAACTGGCGCGCCCACACGGCGCCGTTGTCTTCCTTCTTCGCGAACTTTTCCGCCAGTCGCTCTGCGGTGTGCACGTAGTGGTTGGGGTCCGAGTACGAGGTTGCACCCACGAGGTGTAAATCAGCGCCCAGCAGCTCCAGCGTGTCGATCTTTTCCTTGCTCTGCGTGATGGGCATTACCACGGTGCTGGTATAGCCGAGGGCGTTGGCCAGCAGTGTCAGCCCGATACCGGTGTTGCCCGCAGTGCCCTCGACAATGCGCCCGCCAGGCTTTAAGTCGCCCGCCGCTTCGGCGGCGCGAATAATCCCGAGTGCAGTGCGGTCTTTCACCGAACCGCCGGGGTTCAGGAACTCCGCTTTACCGAGAATCGTGCAGCCGGTCGCTTCCGATACCTGCTTCAGGTGCAGAAGCGGTGTATTGCCGATGAGGTGGGTTACGTCGGTGGCGGCGTGCACGCGGATATCTCCAGAGGTCGGGCTAAGAGTATGCCACAGGGCTTATTGTGCGGTCTCGCGGGTGCTGATGTAGAGGTGTACAGAAAGCGCGAGCGCTACCAGTGTGATCAGGAACATCAGGTAGATCATCGGCTCCGGCCGGTCTGTAAGCAATGCGCCTACGAGCGCGGAGGCAATGCCGGAAATGCCCATCTGGATAAAGCCGAGCATTGCCGAGGCCGTGCCGGCAATGTTGGGAAACGGCCGCAGCGCGATGGCCATGGCGTTGGGCAGTACCAGCCCCATTGCGGTGGAGTAGAACACCATGGGCGCTAGAATCGCGGCAATGCTCATGGGGAACAGGAAAGAGCCCAGGAACATTGCAAGCCCTGACCCTGCCGCGAGTATGGCGCCCGCAAGCACAATGTACTCCGGTTCGTGATTCTGCGTGAGGCGGGCGCTCAGGCCTGAGCCCGCCATGTAGCCGATAACCGATGTTAGAAAGATAAAACCGAAATACTGTACGGGTACTCCAAGCATGGATATGTAGACGAAACTCGATGAAGAGAGGTACGTCATAAGCCCCGCGTAGATCATCGCGCTGCCGATCGTGACGCGCAGGAATAGTGGGTCGCGGAACAGTTCGCGGTAGTTGCGGAGAATGATCTTCGGCCTAAGGCTCTGGCGCATAGGCAATGACTCCGCCAGGAACACATGTATCAACACGACCATGGTTGCGCCGTAGAACGCGAGGAAACCGAAGATGATCGGCCAGGGCAGCCACAGCAACATGATGGAGCCGAGGGTTGGCGCGATCGCCGGAGCCAGCGCCATCAGCATTGCGATAAGTGACAGCGCCCGCGCGGCACGCGTGGGGCCGAACACATCCCGCGCCACCGTGCGTGCAAGCGTGGGGCCCACGCACGCGCCGATGCCCTGTACGAAGCGGTAGACCAGAAGCTCCTCCACCGTGGTCGAGAATGCGCAGCCTAACGAGGCGGCGACGAACAAGGCCGTGCCGCTGATGAGAATCGGGCGGCGCCCGAAGCGGTCGGCGAGCGGGCCACAGACGAGATGAAAGATTGCGAAGCCCGCCAGATAAAAGCTGAGCGTCAGGTGCATCGCGCTGATGTCGGTGCCGAGCGCGTCCTTCATGGCGGGCATCGCGGGCACATACATGTCGACGGTCAGCGGGCCGAGCGCGACCAGCGCGGCAAGCAGGGCAAGCAGCGCGGGGGATTCGGGGTCGAGGTAGCGGCGGGTCATGGGCCGGCGATGCTAGCCCATGGGGTGGTGTAACGCAAAGCGAGGCGTCTAACCTGTGGGTCTTTGGGGTCTTGTGCCCGGGTTAATTCTCGAACTTCATGACGACCTTCCACCACAGCTTCGGTGCAAGTGCGCGCCACAGGTACAGCAGGCGTGCTTCCCCTGGATAAATGATGTCCTGGTCCTTGCGCACACCCTTCTCAATGGCGTCGATCATTTTCTCGGGGTCGGCGAGGCGGCCGGCCTTCTTGGCCTCAACGATGCTGCCAGGTGTGTCGGTCTCGATGGTCTGGTCGACCAGCGGTGTGTTGACCGCGGGTGGGCAGACCAGATGCGCGCGCACGCCCGTCTTGCGGATTTCGTTCTGCAGCACTTCGATGTACGTATTCACCGCAGACTTCGTTGCGCAGTAGGCGCCCATCTTCGGCACCAGTGCGACACCCGCGATAGAGCCGAAGGCGACGATGCGCCCCTCGCCCCGAGCAGTCATCGAAGGCAGCACGGCCCGCACCATGTAGGTTGTGCCGAAGTAGTTGATGCGGAAGAGGCGTTCCATGTTCTCGTGTGTGTGCTCAGAGAGCAGGAAGCTGGGCATGAGAGCAGCGGCATGCATGAGGAGGTCGACGGGCCCCAGGCTGCGCTCGACTTCTGCAACCTTGGCCTCGACGTCTTCGAGATTAGCGATATCACAGCGGAAGGCGGTGATGTTGTCGGCCTCGGCGGCGGTGGCTGCAAGACCCTCGTCGTTCACGTCAAAGATCGCGACCTTCGCGCCCTGCTTTGCGAGGCGGCGCGCTGCGATCTGTCCCATGCCACTGGCGCCGCCCGTTACCAGGGCGACCTTGCCCGCCATATCAATCATGCTTGCTCCCAGGGGGTTGTGCGAAAGGGAGGACAATACTGCGCCGGGTGGACTCCGGTCGCAAGCACTCTGCTGCAGGCAGCGGGTGACAGCTGCGAGCAGTCTAAATTACAGCACTGTGTCGTCGGCGATGTGCTCCAGTGGCAGTTCGGTGCGGTCTATCACGCGCCGCAGCTCGAAACTGGAGTGCACGCCCGTGACCCCGTCGATGCGGGTCAGGCGGCCCAGCAGGAAGCGCTCGTAGTACTCCATATCCGGCACCACGACCTTGAGCAGGTAGTCTGACGACTGGCCGGTGACTACGGAACATTCCACCACCTCCGGATAGTCTACGACCTCTGCCTCGAATGCTTCGAAGCGCTCAGGGGTGTGCCGGTCCATGGTGATCCCGATATAGGCGGTGAGTTTGAGGCCGAGACGGGCCTGGTCGAGCAGGGTGACGTGGCCGCGGATAATGCCGGAGTCCTCCAGCCGCTTGACCCGGCGCGAGCAGGGGGTGGGTGAGAGTCCCACCGCATCCGCCAGTTCAAGGTTCGAGATGCGGGCGTTGTCCTGCATAGCCTTCAGGATTCGCCTGTCCGTCCGATCGAGTTTCATCGTGCTACCACTCCCTTTGTCGCCCTGTGCATCGAGGCAGGGAAAGATTATCACTCTAAATTCGCAGACAAGTAGAGAATTATTGCACAAATGAGCCGTAGAGACGCCGCATTTGCAATCATTAGCTCAAAAACAGTGGCTATACTTTGCGCTCGGCTGGTATATCACCCGCCGTTGCCGATGTGTTCGGGGCAACCCCTTGGACCTTCGAGCCCCCGCCTCACAAGGGCCGTGGCGGCGCGACGCGGGTGGACAGCTTTTTTCAACAAGGAATGGTGCCATGAGCAGTTTTGACCACAGCAAGTATAAGCCCTTCAAGCCTGTCGCGATGAGCGATCGTCGCTGGCCGGACCAGGTTATCGAGGCCGCGCCCCACTGGTGCAGCGTTGACCTGCGCGACGGCAACCAGGCGCTGATCGAGCCGATGACGGCGCGGCAGAAGTCCATGCTGTGGGACCAGCTGGTGAAAGTCGGTTTCAAGGAAATCGAGGTCGGCTTCCCCTCGGCGAGCAGCCACGACTACGACTTCGTACGTGAGCTGATCGACAACGACCGCATCCCCGAGGATGTCACCATCCAGGTGTTGACCCAGGCGCGCAAGGACCTCATCGAGAAGACGTTCGACGCGCTCAAGGGCGCCCGCCGGGCGATCGTGCACGTGTACAACTCCACGTCTACCGTGCAGCGCGAGCAGGTATTCGGTCTCGATCGTGCAGGCATCATCGATATCGCGGTCAAGGGCGCGGAACTGGTGCGCGACTGCGCGGCGCAGCACCCGGACACAGAGTGGATCTTCGAGTACTCCCCCGAAAGCTTTACCGGCACCGAGCTCGATTTCGCGGTGGAGGTGTGTGACGCCGTCACCGAGGTGTGGCAGCCCACGCCGGAAAAGCCGGTAATCATTAACCTGCCGGCAACGGTCGAGATGGCCACCCCCAACATTTACGCCGACCAGATCGAGTGGTTCTGTAGCCGCGTTGCGCGCCGTGACAGCCTGCTCATCTCGCTGCACACGCACAACGACCGCGGCTGCGCCGTGGCGGCGGCGGAGCTCGGCGTACTCGCCGGCGCAGACCGCGTAGAGGGCACCCTGTTCGGCAACGGTGAGCGCACGGGCAACATGGACATCGTCACCATGGCGATGAACCTCTACAGCCAGGGCGTCGACCCCAAACTTGCGCTGGGCAATATGGACGAGATCATGCAGACCGCGCGCGAGTGCACGCAGCTGCCTATTCACCCGCGCCACCCCTACGCGGGAGAGCTCGTATTCACAGCGTTCTCCGGCAGCCACCAGGACGCCATCAAGAAGTGCCTGGCGCAGCGCGACGACCGTGAGCCCTGGGAAGTGGCCTACCTGCCGATAGACCCGGCGGACATCGGGCGCTCCTACCAGGAGGTCATCCGTATCAACAGCCAGTCGGGCAAGGGCGGCATCGCCTACGTCTTGCAGCGCGACTACGGTTACGAGTTGCCGCGCTGGTTGCAGATCGACTTCAGTCGTACCGTGCAGGCTTATGCCGAGGAGCGCGAGTCGGAGGTCGGCTCCGAAGAAATCCGCCAGCTGTTTGAAGACACCTACCTTGCCCGTGAGGGCCGCTGGCAGCTCGGCAATTACCAGGTGAGCCGCGAAGACAATGTCGACAAGCTGCACGCAGAGCTCAAGCAGGATGGCGCGACACAGACGCTGGCCGGCACCGGCAATGGTGTGGTTGCTTCCTTCGTGAATGCCATGGAGTCGTTCACGGGCAAGCAGATCGTGCTGGTGGAGTACAACGAACACGCGCTGAGCCACAGTGCTGATGCTGAAGCGATGTGCTACATCCAGCTCAACGTCGACGGCGAGCGTTATTGTGGTGTCGGACGCAGCCACGACATCATACAGGCGTCCCTCGATGGCATCCTGGGCGCTATCAACCAGGCTGCGCAGGCAGAACACAACGCCGCCGCCTGATTTTTGCGGCGCCCCTCGCAATGCTTGCGCAGTTGTCGCAAGCGCGGGCGCCGTGGTTTCCCCTACCCTGTTGCGTTAAGGTGCTCCTACGGCTTTGAGTAAGGCGGGCGGGGTGTAGAGCATCCCGATTGCCCGCCACGATGGGCGTCACCTGAGACAACACAACACGACAACCTGGTTCCGGCTGAGGCGTTATTTCGCCGAGGCATTTTCCGGCGAGCTTTTGTCAGATCGCCGGTGGATTGACGCGCCCGACAGCAGCTCGGCCCGGCGCGAGAAGCGGCGCAGTGCATACGGGTATGCGCTGCTGGCACTGATCCTGTTCTCGCTGTACCTCGGAGAGGGTTACAGCCGGTACCTCCTCTTTCCGTTGGTTGTCGCGCTGCCGGTACTCCTGCGGGCGCGTTGGGCCGTGTTCTGCGCGGTGTTGGTAGGCCTTCTGGTGTCGCCCGTCGTGCTGACCCCTTACGACACCACCACGGCGGTCGTGATCGGTATAAGCCTTGGACTCACCTTCACCGTCAGCGCCTTGTTGGTCTTTGCCGTTAACGAACAGTCGGATCAGCTGCGCGGTATGGCGATCACGGACCCGCTGACGGGGGCTTACAACCGTCGCTACCTTGAGCTGCAGGTGACGCACCGATTGCACAATTGGCAGCGCTACCAGCGTCCTTCATCGCTGCTGCTCTTCGATATTGATTACTTCAAACAGATCAACGATCGCTTTGGCCACAGCGCGGGTGACGAGGCACTGAGGGGCGTAGTGCGGGTCATAGAGAGGCGCATCCGCCGCAACGACCTGATCTGCCGGTTCGGCGGGGAGGAGTTTGTTGTACTTTTGTCGGAATCCGAGGGCGAACAGTCGCTCGCGGTCGCGGAGGATCTCCGCCGCCTGATCGAAGCGGCATCGCTGGTGCCTGAAGCCGCTGTTACCGTGAGTGTGGGTGTCTGCGATGTCGCCTTTGCCCAGAGCACCGAGCACTGGTTAGAACTTTCAGACGCTGCGCTGTACCTTGCCAAAGACAAAGGCCGCAACCGCGTAGAAGCCGCCAGTGTGGACATTCGGCCAGCACCTGCTATACCTGCCACTGTACCTCATTGGCGGTGATTCATATGCGTTTTGCTTTACCTGCGCCCTGGCGGCGCCTGCTCCTCCTGGCCCTCGTCCTCGGCCTGGCCTCCTGTAGCAGTACCAGCTTTTTTTACAACCGGCTCGACTTCATAGTGCCCTGGTACATCGATGACTATGTCAATCTAGACCGCGGGCAGGAAGACTTTCTCGAGGAGCAATTGGAGCCCTTCCTCACGTGGCATCGTCGCGAGGAACTGCCGCGCTACGTGGAAACAGTGGCCTACTTTGAAGACGCGGTCACCGATTCGCTCGAGCGAGAGGAACTGGAAGCCATCCGGGAGGACTTCGAGGCCGCCTACCGTCGACTCGAATCACGCGGCATGGAGTGGATGCTTGCGCTCGGTGCGGAACTGACCGACGAACAGATGGATGAACTGCTAAAGAACTTCGAAGAGCGCCAGGAGGAGTTTGAGGAGGAATACCTTGACCGCGACGACGAGGAGTTTGTGGAAGACAGTTACGAGCGCCTGAAAGACAATCTCGAAGACTACATGGGAAGGCTGGACAAGGAGCAGCGTGCGGTAGCGGAGCGCGCTTCCCAGAGCCTGGTGCGGGCCGACAACGAATGGCTTGAGGAACAGCAGCGCTGGCTGGAAAGACTGCGCGTGATCCTGGAGCGTGAGCCCGGCTGGGAGGACCGATTGATGCAGGCGATCGCCGAGCGTGAAGAAAATTTTACGCCGCAGTACACCGCGGCGATCGAACACAACACCCAGGTACTAGGCGCTGCGTTTGCCGAGATCATCAACAGTCGCAGTGAGAAGCAGGACAAGAAATTGCGTGAGAAGCTGGGTGAGCTCCGAGAGGATCTGCTGGCGCTGTCGACGCAAGAGTTGGATTAGCAACACTCCAGCGCCAAACCCCCGCTGGGTGAGTCAGCTGTCGCTAAATTTTCGACAGATCCCGCACCGCGCCCTTGTCGGCGCTAGTCACCATCTTCGCGTAAACCTTAAGAGCCGTGCTGACCTGGCGTGGCCGGGCTGCAACCGGCTGCCACGCAGCTTCGCCCCTGGCCTCCATCGCTGTGCGGCGCGCGGCGAGTTCCTCGTCGCTCAGCTTCACATTGATGCTGCGATTCACAATATCGATCTCGATGGTGTCGCCGTTCTCTACAAGGCCGATAGCGCCGCCCGCTGCCGCCTCGGGTGAAGCGTGGCCGATGGACAGGCCGGAGGTGCCGCCAGAGAAGCGGCCGTCAGTGATCAGGGCACAGGCTTTGCCGAGGCCCTTCGACTTGATGTAGCTCGTGGGGTACAGCATCTCCTGCATGCCGGGTCCGCCACGCGGCCCCTCGTAGCGCACGATGACAACATCGCCCGCTTTCACGCGGTCTTCGAGGATGTCTTCAACGGCTTGTTCCTGGCTCTCGCATACGTGCGCGGGTCCTTCAAACCTGAAAATGGACTCGTCGACGCCGGACGTTTTTACCACGCAGCCGTCCTCGGCGATGTTGCCGAACAGCACAGCGAGCCCGCCCTCCAGTGAGAAGGCGTGCTCTAGCGAACGGACGCAGCCCCCTTCCCGGTCATCATCGAGGCTCGGCCAGCGGGTGTCCTGGCTGAACGCGGTCTGCGTTGGGATGCCTGCGGGGCCCGCGCTGTAAAACTTGTGCACCGCCGCGTCGTTGGTGCGCTTGATGTCCCAGTGGTCGAGTGCTTCGCCCATGCTGGCACTGTGTACCGTGGAGCAGTCCGCGTGCAGCAGGCCCGCGCGGTCGAGCTCGCCGAGAATCGCCATGATGCCGCCGGCGCGGTGTACATCTTCCATATGGTACTGGGGCGTGTTGGGCGCCACCTTGCAGAGCTGGGGTACCTTGCGCGACAGGCGATCGATATCTGCCATCGTGAAGTCGAGTTGTGCCTCCTGCGCAGCGGCCAGCAGGTGCAGGATCGTGTTGGTGGAGCCGCCCATGGCAATGTCGAGACACATTGCGTTCTCAAACGCATTGAAGTTGCCGATGTTGCGCGGCAGTACCGAGTCGTCCTCGCCCTCGTAGTAGCGCTTGCACAGGTCGACGATGAGACGGCCCGCGCGCAGGAAGAGTTGCTCGCGGTCGGCATGGGTTGCGAGCGTGGAGCCGTTGCCCGGCAGCGACAGTCCGAGCGCCTCGGTGAGGCAGTTCATGGAGTTCGCAGTGAACATGCCGGAGCAGGAGCCGCAAGTGGGGCAGGCGGAACGTTCGTACTCGGCAACCGTTGCCTCGTCGGCTGAGTCGTCGGCCGCGATGACCATCGCGTCGATGAGGTCGAGCTTGTGCTCCGACAGTTTTGTCTTGCCCGCTTCCATGGGGCCACCGGACACAAACACACAGGGAATGTTGAGGCGCATCGCTGCGTTGAGCATGCCTGGGGTGATCTTGTCGCAGTTGGAGATACACACCATGGCATCCGCGCAGTGCGCATTGACCATGTACTCCACCGAGTCGGTAATGATGTCCCGCGATGGCAGGCTGTACAGCATGCCGTCGTGGCCCATGGCGATGCCGTCGTCCACGGCAATCGTGTTGAACTCTTTCGCGACACCGCCGGCGGCCTCTATCTCCCGCGCAACCAGTTGGCCGAGGTCCTTCAGGTGCACGTGACCGGGCACAAACTGCGTGAAGGAGTTCACCACCGCGATGATCGGTTTCGAAAAGTCGTCATCCTTCATGCCCGTTGCGCGCCACAGGGCGCGGGCGCCGGCCATGTTGCGGCCTGCGGTGGAGGTTTTGGAGCGATACTCTGGCATCAGTTTCAACCGTAGATTTCGATAAGCGCCTGGCCCCGGCGCGAGGGGCAGCGAGGATAGCAAATCTCAGCGTAAGTTGAACCAAGCGCTGTGCTTAATGCGAACGGGGAGAGTAGGAGGAAGGGCCGGTGCCGTGTGGCGCCGGCCGATTAGGGGAGGGAGAAGCGCGTTGCCCTGCGGGTCGACATCGCGCGTTGCGTCAGTTCTGCGCTACCAAGCCCTGGCGCTCGACATAGCGCCGAAGCTCTCGGTTGTAGCTGGCCGCGGCCCAGATGGCCTTGTCCAGCAAGCGGTTGTGGGACATGTCCGTGAGCAGTATGGCCCGGCATTCCAGGTAGCGCTCGATTGTTGATACGTACTCGCGGTACGCCGTTTCAGCTTCGTGCATAGCCTCTTCCGAGGCCACTGAGCCATCCGGCAGCGCGGGCATTTCTTGGGGAATCGCCGTGGGGCAGTGTTCGCCTGCGGCAGCGGTGAGTGAAAAAAGCAGTGTGGTTGCAGCAATTGTGGTCTTCATGATCACGTCCTCCGATAATGTTACCGGGTAACACCCAGCGCTACCCATGCTGGCAGTTACGGAGAAAAATACAAGGCGGTTTATATTAAGTTTTTATTATAAAAAACAATAATTTAAAGGGTATTTCACAGGTCCTTTCTGGTGCGACAGTGGGTAACAATGCTGCAATGTGACGGTAACAATTGGTGCGTATAAGCACCGGCCTGATCCCGCACGGTGCGGGGAGGTTCCGCGTACCGCGCGGGCTTCAGCCCAATGGGGCAAAAAAAGAGCGGAGTGGGCCTCGCCGGTGCAGGGCGCGAGGTGCCCGGGGGTGCGTCTGCGCGCTTAGAGCGCCTTAAAAAAGACCTTCGAGTTGCGCTGGAGGTTGTACAGCGCCTGCTTTTCGCCGGGCAGCTCGTCGCGCGCGGCTTCACTGAAACCCTGCTCGACAAACCAGTGCGCCGTCTGTGTGGTGAGCACGAACACGCGAGCGAGACCCAGCCGCCGCGCTTCCTGCTCCAATGCATCGAGCAGCCGTTGGCCACGCCGGCCGCCGCGGTAGTCGGGGTGCGACACGATGCAGGCGATCTCGCCGCACCCGTCATCCACAAAAGGGTATAGCGCTGCGCAGGCGATGATGCGGCCGTCGCGTTCGAGCACGCGGAACCGGTCGATCTCCTGCTCGAGGAGCTCGCGCGAGCGTTTGAGCAATACGCCGTCTTCCTCCAGCGGCTCGATCAGTTCGAGAATGCCGCCCACGTCATCGATCATGGCGGTACGCGACTGCTCGTAGGCATCACTGGCAACCAGCGTGCCGCTGCCGTCGTGGGTGAACAGCTCCTCCAGCAGTGCGCAGTCGTCGACATAACTGATGACCTGGCAGCGTTCAACACCGGCCAGGCAGGCGCGCCGTGCAGTTTGCAGGAGTGCATCCTGTTCCGCGTCGGCGATCTCGAGCTTGGCAATATCGCCAACCGCGCACTGCCGTATCAGCTCTCCATCGCTACCGAGAATGCCCTCGGCTTCACCGAACAGCAGGAGCTTGTCAGCTCGAATCGCGGCTGCGGTATGCACGGCGATGTCCTCAAGCGACAGATTGAAGATCTCGCCAGTCGGGGAATACCCCAGGGGGGATTGCAGCACGATGGAGCCGTCGGCGAGCTGGCGCTGGATGCCCTCGGCATCTACCCGACGGACCTTGCCCGTATGCTGGTAGTCCACCCCGTCAACGACCCCAATGGGTTTCGCGGTGACGAAGTTTCCTGAGCAGACCCGAATCTGGCTGCCGGCCATCGGCGAGTTGGGCAGGCCCATGGAGAGCAGGGCCTCGATCTGTGCGCGCAGTGAGCCCGCGGCATCTTTCACGTGCTCCAGCGCTTCGTTGTCGGTAATGCGAATGCCGTCGTGGACCGCGCTTTCGTGGCCTGCGCGCTCGAGGCGCTCCTCGATCTGCGGCCGCGACCCGTGAATCAGCACGAGCCTGACTCCGAGGCTGTTGAGCAGCGCGATGTCGTGGATGATGTTGGCGAAGTTGGCGTGACGCGCCACGGCGCCCCCCAACATCAGCACAAAGGTCTTGCCCCGGTGTGCGTTGATGTAGGGTGCCGTATTCCTGAACCAGCGGATATGGGCCCGGCCCGGCGTCGGCATGTTCTTCCAACTCGTTGATTAATATGGGGTTGGCAAGGTTACAGAAAGGCCCGTGGATAAAAAAGGCCCGGCTTGGGGTACTGTGATTGCCGTCACCGCTCGCGCTCCCCTCACCTAAGTCACTGAAAACACTTGAGTCCTTGTTCGAACGAGCGCGTTAATGATTGCTATAAGTGAGCACTCGCCAACGCCAGATCGTGCGGGAATAGTGCACAAACTGCGGCGTAGTCGGTCCTCCCTAACCGGGACTCCCGACCTGTATTGTCTTTGCTTGAGCCCGCCGGGCTTCCCGCAGCGATGGGGACTAGTAACGCCACCTGAGATTCAATTCACCACGGTACTCAGTGTGTGACATATGCCCGAAGAGAATACGCACCCCTGTGTTAGCATTCCTCAAGGGGATATTCGGGGATTTGAAGATGAACACCACCGCTGGAGAACAACTCCAGGAACACCACTTGACCCTGTTCACGGTGACCAGGGACCTCTACAAGGATGGCCGGCTGTCCAAGGCCGACCTCAAGTTGCTGGGCGAGGCCTCGGCCATCAAGGTCCACCCACTCGTGTTTCTCGCCGACAAAGGCTTCGAGGACTATGCCAACCTCGGGCAACCCCTCGATATGGAGACCTTGCTGCAGTGGCTTGCTGAGCGCACGGACCAGCCGCTTTACCGCATCGACCCCCTCAAGATTGACGTCAGCGCGATTGCCGAGGTTATGTCGCAGGCGTTTGCCGAGCGCCATCGCATTCTCGCCGTTGAGGTCACCGACGACGAAGTCGTGATCGCGAGCTGTGAGCCCTACGTGCAGTCGTGGGAGAGCAATCTCGAACACGTTTTGCGCAAGCGCATTCGCCGCGTATTGGCCGACCCGCGCGAGATCGTGCGCCTGACGGGCGAGTTCTACAGCATGGCGGTGTCGGTGCAGGGCGCTCGCGGGCAGAAGGGCAGTGAGTCCCTGGCCGGCACGGGCAACCTTGAGCAGATGCTGGAAATCGGCGCGAAGGGCGAGCCCGATGCAAACGACCAGCACATCGTCAAGATTGTCGACTGGCTTCTGGGTTACGCGTTTGAGCAGCGCGCGTCCGACATCCACATTGAGCCGCGCCGCGACATCAGTCACGTGCGTTTTCGTATCGACGGCGTGCTGCACAACGTCTACCAGCTGCCCGCCCAGGTTGGTGCAGCCGTCAGCAGCCGTATCAAGATTCTCGGTCGTATGGACCTCGCAGAGAAGCGCCGCCCGCAGGACGGCCGACTGAAAACGCGTTCGCCCGGCGGCGACGAAGTTGAGCTGCGCCTCGCGACCCTGCCGACGGCGTTCGGCGAAAAGCTTGTAATGCGTATTTTCGACCCCGATGTGCTGCAGCGCAGCTTCGAGCAACTGGGCCTTGCCGAGGAAGACCTCACGCGCTGGAACAACATCACGGGCATGGGGAATGGCATCGTACTCGTCACGGGTCCGACCGGGTCCGGTAAAACCACCACGCTCTATTCGACCTTGCGCCAGCTCGCCACCCCGGATGTGAACGTCTGTACGATCGAAGACCCGATTGAGATGGTGGAGCCTGCGTTTAACCAGATGCAGGTGCACCACGCGATCGACCTGGACTTTTCCACCGGCGTGCGCGCACTCATGCGCCAGGACCCGGACATCATCATGATCGGTGAGATCCGCGACCTGGAAACCGCCAACATGGCGATCCAGGCTGCGCTGACCGGTCACCTTGTACTCAGTACATTGCACACCAACGACTCGCCGAGTTCGGTCTCGCGCCTGCTCGAACTGGGTGCGCCTGCATACCTGATTCGCGCAACGCTGCGCGGGGTGATGTCCCAGCGCCTTGTGCGCATCCTATGCCCCTCGTGCAAGACCTATGAGCCGGTGGACCTCAATGCCTGGGAGCAGCTGACCTATCCCTTCAAGCTGGAGCCGCCGAAGCGCATGGCCCGCCCCGTGGGCTGTAAAGAGTGCCGTGGTACGGGCTACGTTGGCCGCCAGGGCATCTACGAGGTGCTGGTCAACACGCCTGAAGTAGAGCAGCTTATCGTGCCCCATCTTGAAGTTGCCGCGGTGCGAGCGGCGGCCATGAAAGAGGGCATGATGACCCTGCGCATGAGCGGCGCCGCCCGTGTGGCGCGCGGCGAGACCTCTATCGAAGAGGTGATGCGCGTCGCTCCCATGGTCGATTCCTAGGCCCTATCCGCATCACCAGCCTCGCCCGGCCCCGCACCAGCTGTGGGGCGGCGGTCATTGGTTGTGTAATCGCTTACTACCTGAAGAGCCGCCTAAAGAGGGGGAATTTCCCCTAAAACAGTGGGAGGGCAGTACCGCCGATATGTGATTTATGGTGCAATACTCGGTTCTGGCGTGGTCCCATCGCAAGTCCTGGCGGGCTTGTTGGTCTGACGTTCCCTGCAACAGCAACCCGGGGTGGTTCCAGTGGACCGTCCCGCAGAGAAGCGCGCCTCAAGTTAAAGAACACAAAGGTAGATAAGGAGTAACGGCAATGAGCCTGGCGGATCGCGATGGTCTAATCTGGATGGATGGTGAAATGGTGCCCTGGCGCGAAGCGCAGGTGCATGTGCTCACCCACACCTTCCATTACGGCCTCGGTGTATTCGAAGGTGTGCGCGCCTACGCCACGCCGGACCGGGGCACCTGTATCTTCCGTCTCAAGGAACACACAGACCGCCTGTTCAACTCCGCGCACATCCTGTCGATGGACATGCCCTACGACAAGGACACGCTGAACCAGGCCCAGAAAGACGTCGTTCGTGAAAACGGGCTGGAAGAGGGTTACCTGCGCCCGATGTGTTTCTACGGTTCCGAGGGCATGGGCCTGCGTGCGGACGGCCTGAAGACCCACGTCATGGTTGCCGCCTGGGAGTGGCCGTCATACATGGACCCGGACGCCCAGGCTCGCGGCATCAAGGTCCGCACGTCCTCTTACACGCGACACCACGTCAACATCTCGATGTGCAAGGCGAAGGCCAACGGCAACTACATCAACTCCATGCTCGCCCTGCGCGAGGCGCTGGAGTGTGGCGCAGAAGAGGCGCTCATGCTCGACAACGAGGGTTATGTTGCCGAGGGCAGTGGTGAGAACTTCTTCATGGTGCGCGGCGACAAGATCTACACGCCTGAGCTGACCTCCTGCCTGGACGGTATCACGCGCGCCACGATCTTTACGCTGGCTGAAGAACTCGGCTACACGATCAGCGAACGCCGCATCACCCGTGACGAGGTGTATGTGGCCGATGAAGCGTTCTTCACAGGCACCGCAGCCGAGGTAGTGCCGATTCGCGAGCTCGATGGCCGAACGATCGGCTCGGGCGCGCGCGGCCCGCTGACTGAGAAGTTGCAGACCATGTACTTCGACACGGTTCGCGGCAATCGCAGCCAGAACAGTCACTGGCTGGAACCTGTTGCCTGATTGCGCTGTGTTCCTGCCGCTGATGTTCAGTTGAGCTTCGCATAGTGCTAGACCGCGCCGTCATCCTGCGAGGTGATGCCTGGGCAGCGCGACTGCAAGGCCATCTCTCAGCGGCGCCCGACGATGTTCACGAGTGGATGGCCGAGCACACGCATCGCCTGAAAGACGAGAAACACAAAATCTCAGGCTTGTTGCGTCTCGGCGGCGATTTCTGCTTTCTGAAGTTCTATGGTTTCCGCAGACCGCTCGCACGGCACATGCTGCGTTTCCGTACGCCGCCCGCGCTTCGCGCCTACGACACTGCGGCGGCGCTGCGCTGGAAAGAGGTGGCGGTGCCGCGCCCACGTGCCTGCTTGCTGATCAAGCGCGGAATCCTGCTGCTGACCAAGGGCATTGAAGCCTCCGAGACGCTGCAATACCTTTACGAGGGCGGACTCAATGACGAACTCGCCAGCCATATCATGTCGGAAGCTGGGGAGGAGGTCGGTCGGATGCACCTCGCGGGCTTCGCCCATGGCGACCTCAGGTGGAACAATCTGCTGTGGGGCCGTGACCGGCTTTATATCACTGATCTGGAGCAGGCGGAGCGAGCGCACCCGCAGAGCTCGGCGCAATGGCGTGACCTCGCAACTTTCACCCTGGGTGCCGAGGATGTCGGTCTTGACCCGTGGTACTACGAGCAGTTTCTAGCCGCGTATATGCGCCGAGTCGAGATCGATAAGGACGACCTGCTTGAGCGCCTGCAGGGCCCACTGGCGCGCGTGCGCAACAAGCCCCAGTAGCCCTCGAGATCAGATGCTGCAGTGCGCGGCGATTGTGCCTAGTCCCCGATCACCTCGCGCACCAGCAGGCGAGCCTCGCCCTCCGCGAGGTGCGGCAGCTGCCGGCGCCAGGCCATGAAAAAGCGCGTGCGGTCCGTGACGCCCATTGCCCCCCGGTCCAGCACCGCGAGCTGCTTCAGGTTCTTCAGCATCAGTTTCCCCGGCACCGGTTGCAGGCGGCGGTTCTGCTCATTGTTGGCCAGCGTGAAGTGGAAGTGCTCGCCGGTGTAGATGACGTAGATGCTATCGGCGTGCAGTTCACCGTGGACAAATCCTGAGCCATGCAGCCGCCCGATGTAGGCGCCAAGCGCCTCGAGCATCTGCCTGCGAAAATCGGTATCGCTGCGGTGACTGGCCAGCCAGTCACCGAGGTCGCTACCCGGCCCGGGCTTTGTAAATAGAAACTCTACGCCAGTGGGCAGCGCGCCCTGGTAGACCACTTCGGGGGCGCCGAAACCTGCGCGCTTGAGCGCATTGCCGTTGTTGATGGCGCGTTGTACCACCCCACCGCGTAGCGGCTTGAGCATGCGCTCGGCCGGCGTGCCGCGCTTGAACTCCTTGAACAAAAGGCCTGCATCGCCATGCTTGGCAAGCGTTGCATTGCGTGTTGTCCGCACACGGTCCCAGCCCGTGGGGAGCTGGTCATCAGACAGGGCTTTCGCCCAATCCTGATACTGTGACTCTGTACTCACATCTGTACCCCCAACGATAGTGTACGTCACCGGCGCGCTGTGGCCAGCGCCGGGGGTGCGTTATATGATTGGTGCCCCTGCCTGATACCAGTTAATAAGAGGGCTATAAGTGAACGAGACAGTGTTGATTGTCGGCGCTGGCGGACAGCTCGGCTCCGAGCTCCAGAAGACCTGCCCGCCCGGCGTTCGAGCAGTCGCGGTAACCCGCAGCGAACTCGATATTGCCGACGAGGCAGCGGTTGCCGCGCTCATCGAGCGCGAAGCGCCTGGCCTGGTGATTAACGCCGCTGCCTACACCGCTGTCGACAAGGCCGAGTCAGAGCCCAACGAGGCGGCGCTTGGCAACGCGACCGGCCCTGGTGTGCTGGCGGCAGCCTGTGCGGCCGCGGACGTGCGCTTCATACATATCTCCACCGATTTCGTTTTCGATGGCTCGTCGTCGGTGCCCTACACACCTGATGCACCGACCTCGCCTATTGGCGAATACGGCGCCAGTAAGCTAGAGGGTGAGGTCAAAGTGCGCGCCGCGCTGCCGGATGCACTGATCATCCGCACGGGCTGGGTGTATTCGGCATTCGGTCACAATTTCGTGAAGACCATGTTGCGCCTGATGGGTGAACGGGATGAACTGACTGTTGTTTCCGACCAGGTGGGCACGCCGACCTGGGCCCAGGGCCTCGCCCTGGCAGTCTGGGCCGCTGCTGAGCGCCCCCAGCTCACGGGCACCTATCACTGGAGTGATGCCGGAGTCTGCAGCTGGTACGACTTCGCAGTCGCGATCTGCGAAGAGGGTGTCGAGCTCGGTTTCCTCGAACGCCTCGTAAATGTGAAACCGATACTGGCGGTCGATTACCCGACGCCAGCGAAGCGCCCCGCGTATAGCGTGCTCGACAAGTCTGCAAGCTGGCGCGATTTTGAACTCGAGGGCGTGCACTGGCGCGCGCAGTTGCGCGGCATGTTGCAGCATTTGAAGGAGCTAGAGAATGCCTAAATCGTTACTGGTCACGGGTGCAGCCGGATTCATCGGCTCCAACTTCGTGCACTACTGGATGGGCCAGCACGCGGATGACAAGGTCGTTGCATACGATGCACTGACGTATGCCGGTAATGAGGCCAATCTTGAGCCGCTCAAGGGTAACGACAACTTCACTTTTGTGAAGGGCGACATCTGTGACTACGATCTCGTACTGCAAACGCTCCGCGAGCACGGCGTCGACACGATCGTACACTTTGCAGCCGAGAGTCATGTGGACCGCTCCATCACGGGCCCCGATGCGTTTATTGAGACCAACCTGGTTGGCACACACACGATGCTGAAGGCGGCACGTGAACACTGGATGGGCGGTGGTGATGTAACACCACACCGGTTCCACCACGTATCCACCGACGAGGTGTACGGTTCGCTGAGTAAGACCGCGCCGGGCTTTCACGAAGAACAGAAGTACGAACCGAATTCGCCGTACTCCGCGAGCAAGGCGGGCTCTGACCACCTCGTGCGGGCCTACCTGCATACGTATGGCCTACAGGTCAGCACCAGCAACTGTTCGAACAATTACGGCCCCTACCACTTTCCCGAAAAGCTGATACCGCTCTGCCTGACGAATATCCTGCGTGGTCGCGACCTGCCGGTGTACGGCGATGGCAGTAACATTCGCGACTGGCTGTATGTCGAGGACCACTGCCGCGGCATTGAACTCGTGATCCTCAAGGGCGAGGTAGGCGAGGTCTACAACATCGGCGGCAACAACGAGTGGAACAACCTCGATATCGTGCATCTCCTGTGCGACCAACTTGACGAACGGTTTGCGGCCGATGCCTCGCTCGCAGAACGTTTCCCCGATTCCCCCTGTGCGCAGGGCAAGAGCGCTCGCGACCTGATCCGGTTTGTTGAAGATCGTGCCGGTCACGACTGGCGTTACGCAATTGACGCGAAGAAGATCATGGGCGAGCTCGGCTACGAACCCGCCGAGACCTTCGAGACTGGTCTCAAGCGCACACTCGACTGGTACCTCGG
This sequence comes from Halioglobus sp., assembly GCA_965227435.1. GTDB lineage: Bacteria > Pseudomonadota > Gammaproteobacteria > Pseudomonadales > Halieaceae > Marimicrobium. The sequence goes on from CBDDGB010000001.1 coordinate 684,642, forward strand.
AAACGAGGACTGGTGGCGCCCTCTGCTGCAGAGCTGATACATTGCGCTGGTGATTAGCGCGGGCACGGAGCCCGTTGCTCGTATAAGCGGAATGCCCTGACTATGCCGGACCAGAACCAGCGCGTGCTGATCTTGTTCGCCCACCCTGCGCCTGAACGCTCCGAGGTAAATGCGCCACTGTTTGAGGCGTCCCGCGGCCGCGAAGGCGTGACCCTTGTGGACCTGTACGCGGAGTACCCCGACTACCGCATCGATATCGACCGCGAGCAGCAGCGCCTCGTGGATCACGACGTTGTTGTTTTCTTGTTCCCGCTGTACTGGTACTCGACGCCAGCCATCCTCAAGGAGTGGCAGGATCTGGTGCTTGAATACGGTTTTGCGTATGGCACAGATGGCACGGCACTGAAAGACAAGCTGTTCCTGTGTGCGCTCTCTGCAGGCGGCGCACTCGACGCCTATCGCGCCGATGGCTACAACCATTTCACTATTCGAGAGCTGTTGCAGCCGCTGGAACAGATGGCCGTGCTCACCGGCATGCACTACCTGCCGCCGTTCGCGCTTTTCAGCTCGCGCTCAGCGGTGGAGGAGGGCCGGCTCGCTAGCCACCTAGCGGACTGGGAAAGCGTATTGGGTGCGCTCCTTGATGGGCGCCTGAACGCCGAAAGCACGGCTGGCATGGAAACGCTCAATGCGGGCATGGCAACGATAGTGGGAGGCGAGGGGTGACCGAGTATTTCATCTACGCCTTTATCTACCTGAGTGCCGCCGTTATCGCGGTGCCCCTGGCCAATCGCCTCGGGCTGGGCTCGGTGCTGGGCTACCTTGTGGCTGGCGTTGTTATTGGCCCCATCGCGGGCCTTGTCGGGCAGGAGACGGTCACGATCCAGCACTTCGCCGAGTTCGGCGTCGTGATGATGTTGTTCCTGGTGGGGCTCGAGCTCGACCCCAAGTCGCTCTGGCATATGCGCAACAGGCTGCTTGGCCTGGGCGGCCTGCAGGTTGCGCTGACCACGCTCGCCATCATGGGTATAGCACTCTTGTTGGGCCTGGCCTGGCAGCTCGCGCTGGCGGTTGGCCTGATTCTCGCGCTGTCCTCAACGGCGATTGTATTGCAGACGCTTAACGAGAAAGGACTCAGCAAGACAGAGGGCGGCCGCGGTGCCTTCTCTGTGCTGCTGTTCCAGGACATCGCCGTCATCCCGATCCTGGCGTTGATCCCGCTGCTCGCGCTGCCCGAGTTGATGCAGGTGGCGGATGCCGGTGCTGCTGCCGATCACCACGAGAGCCTGAGTCTGGTCGACGGACTGCCGCCTTGGGCGCAGGCCGGTGTGATCGTCGCGTCGATCGCGACGATTGTGTTCGGCGGGCACTACGTTAGCCGCCCTATGTTCCGCTTTGTCGCCGATGCAGGTTCCCGCGAAGTCTTTACCGCCGCGGCGCTGATGTTGGTGATCGGCATCGCCGCCCTGATGGGTCTGGTCGGCCTCTCGCCCGCGCTGGGAACTTTCCTGGCCGGCGTGGTTCTCGCGAGCAGCGAGTTCCGTCATGAACTAGAGGCCGATATCGAGCCCTTCAAGGGGCTGTTGTTGGGCCTGTTTTTTATCACCGTTGGCGCAGGCATCGACTTTGGGGTGTTGGCGTCGAACCTGGTCGTGGTGCTCGCTGCCACGTTTGGCCTTATGGCGATCAAGGCCGCCATCCTTTGGTGTCTCTCAGTACTGTTTAAAATCCGCGGCACCGACCGCTGGCTGTTTGCACTTGGTCTTGCGCAGGCCGGCGAGTTCGGCTTTGTACTGATCAGTTACAGTTCACAACATGCCGTGCTGCCAGCCGACATTGCGCAGCTGCTGGCACTCATTGTTGGCCTTTCCATGTTCCTGACGCCTGCGCTGTTTATCCTGCTCGACAAGGTGATCTTCCCGCGGTTTGAGCAGGGTGCCGAGGAGCGTCCGTTCGACTCGATAGAAGACACCGGGCCAGTGATCATCGCGGGCATCGGGCGCTTCGGCCAGATCGTTAACCGCCTGCTGGTTGCGCACGGCATGAAGACGATCGTACTGGACTACGAGGCCGGCCAGGTTGAGAACATGCGCAACCTGAACATAGAGAGTTTCTTTGGTGATGCGTCCAGGCCCGACCTCCTGCACACCGCAGGCATAGAAGAGGCAAGCTTACTGGTCGTTGCCATCGACGACAGGCTCAGGGCCGTCGACCTTGTGCACCACGCGAGCGAACATTTCCCTAACCTCAAGATACTCGCCCGCGCCTTCGATCGCGGTCACGGTTATGAACTGCGCCACGCGGGAGCCGATGTGGTCGTGAGCGAGACGTATCACTCGGCGTTGCACCTTGCGGGCGAGGCGTTAAAGGGCGTTGGCGTACACCCGTTCCGCGCGCGCCAGGCCCGGTATGCATTCCTGGAAACCGAGGAAAGCGTCAACGAGAAGCTTTACAACAGCTGGTTGCACGAAGAAGAGAGCCGCGCGTTTACGCAGCACTATCGCGACATCTACATGCAGTTGGAAGAACTTCTCGCAGAGGCGATGCGCGCTGATCACACAGGCCCGCAGTCTCGCGCAGAGCGCGGTTGGACGCCTCCGCCCAAGGGTTATACCGACGATATTGGCGGTGAGTAATCGGCTCGGGCTTGCTGCGCGGTGACTTCATTCTCGTCGCACCTGCTATGGCGGCGGTGCGACAATTCTTGGCCCAGAGGCTTTGGGCGTTTAGAGCCGTTGGTTGTTTCTTTAGCCCCTCCGGCCCCGACCCGCGATAGTTCTTCGCTACGCTGTCCGCGCCGCTCCGCGGTGCCCTCAGTCAGTTGCGAGCCTCCTGTGGAGTCTCGCGCCATTCCTTCGGCGCGTCCCTGACGGCTGCGCGAAGATCTATCGCGGCTCGGGGCCTGCTATCGTGCTTTGGTACTAGCTTGGATTCTGCGCGCAAGGGTCACTGGGTTCTGGTGTGCCCGGCCCCCGCCTTCGCGGGAAGAACGGAGCGAGGAATCCATCTCCACCCAATGAAACAAGGCCCGTGAGCGGCCGCTGTTGTCGCCGCATAAAACGCGCCGAAGGAGTGGCGCGAGACCGAAGGGCTCGCAACCGACTGAGGGCAGCCCGGAGGGCCGCGAGTTTAAGGCGGCAACAGCGGGCACTCGCGGGCCGGCCAGTGGAACAGATAGGCCCACCAGAAGTTGGATAGTGAAATTAAACAGAAAGGTAGGGCGCCGTGGTGGCGGGGAAGTTCGGGCGAGGCTGCTTTTCTCGCCTCGACCGGGCTTTCACGCCACCGCGGTGACCGGGTAGCCAGCACGCTACTCGCTCAACGCCCGGCAGACCTCACGGCACATGCATCAAAGCGTGACAACTGGCAGCACTCACCCAACGGCAATCAGAGCTTAGGCGCACTGTCCCAGCTAAGCCCCTCAGCATCCTTCCCAGACAATTGCGGCTCCTCGCCCTCAGGCACGGGCCATTCGATCCCCACAGTAGGGTCATCCCAGGCCAGGGACTGCTCGCTCTCAGGGTGATAGATGTCCGTGCACTTGTAGAGGAAGTCCGCGTAATCAGATACGACGTAGAAACCGTGCGCAAAACCCGGCGGTACCCAGAGCATCTTGTGATTCTCTGCAGAGAGGTGCACGCCAAACCACTTGCCCAGAGTGGGTGAGTCGCGGCGCAGGTCCACGGCCACGTCGAAGACCTCGCCGGAGGTGACACGCACCAGCTTGCCCTGCGTGTGTTCTGTCTGGTAGTGCAGGCCGCGGAGGATGCCGTGGGCGGAGCGGCTGTGGTTGTCCTGCACGAACTTCAGGTCGAAACCTTCGTTGCGGAAGGTCGCCGCGTTCCACGACTCCATGAAGAAGCCGCGCTCGTCGCCGAAAACCCTCGGCTCCAGTACGTAAACGCCCTTCAGGGGTGTCTCTACAAAGTTCATGCGAATACCACCCCGTCGTCATTGAGCAGGTTCTTCAGGTACACGCCGTATCCGCTCTTTTCGAGCGGCGCCGCCAGCTCCAGCAGTTCGTCTGCCGTGATGTACCCCATGCGGAAGGCCACTTCCTCGGGGCAGGCGATCTTGAGGCCCTGGCGCTCTTCCACCACGCGGATGAAGTTAGCGGCATCGAGCAGTGAGTTGTGGGTGCCCGTGTCGAGCCAGGCTGTGCCGCGGCTCATTACCTCCACCTGCAAGTCGCCGCGCTCGAGGTAGACCTTGTTGACATCGGTGATCTCGAGTTCGCCGCGGTGAGAGGGCTGAACGTTCTTGGCGATCTCCACCACGTCGTTGTCGTAGAAGTAGAGACCCGTCACCGCGTAATGGGATTTTGGGTTCTCCGGCTTCTCTTCGATGTCCTGTGCCACGCCTTTGTCGTCAAAGCTCACAACCCCGTAGCGCTCCGGGTCGTGTACGTAGTAGGCGAAGACCGAAGCGCCCTGGTCGCGGCTGGCCGCGCTGGCCAGCTTCAGGCTGAAGCCGCCGCCGTAGAAGATGTTGTCGCCCAGCACGAGGCTCGCCGGGGAGTTGCCGATGAACTCTTCGCCAAGGATGAAGGCCTGCGCGAGGCCGTCCGGGGAGGGCTGTACGGTGTACTGGATGTTGATGCCCCAGTTAGAGCCGTCGCCCAGCAAGTCCTGGAAGGCCGCCTGGTCCCGGGGGGTGGTGATGATCAGGACGTCCCGGATGCCGGCCAGCATCAGGGTGGCGAGCGGGTAGTAGATCATGGGCTTGTCGTAAATCGGCATGAGCTGCTTGCTCACGGTGCTGGTCAGGGGGTGGAGCCGGGTGCCGGAGCCGCCCGCGAGGATGATCCCCTTGTACGCTTTTGTTGTCATTAGAGTGGTCCTTACCTAGGGAGCGGGAATTATAGCGGCCAAGCTTTACCGCTGGCGACGAGCCGGGCCCGTGGGAGGGCCTAATTGTGGGGCGTTTCACATTTGCCCCGGGGGGTTCAACACTTCGGACCCTGTGAGAATAAAGCCAAGGGAATCCGGGGCTTGCGGCCCCTATGGGTCATTCAGCGGGGGTGGATTTTTGACCACCCCCTGATTAAAATCTAGCCCCTTTTGCTGTGGGAAGATCTGGCTTTTAGCCGCGGGAGTCCCGGGCGGCTTTAAAAAGCCCCTACTCACCCCCATATTATTCTCGCGCTCTGACTCAAGAGGACGCACCAATCAGTCATTTAGGCACAGTGCAGGCGGACGTTCAGCCCCTGGAGGGAGCTGCGCGCGGCCAATCGGCCCCAGAGCGGGCGCCCCTGCGTATCGCGCTCCTGGGCTACCGCAGCCAGCCCTATGGCGGCGGCCAGGGTGTGTATATCCGTTACCTGAGTAAGGCTTTAGTTGAGGCCGGGCACAGCGTTGACGTGATTTCCGGCCCCCCGTACCCCCACCTGGACCCCCGGGTGCGCCTGATCCAGCTGCCGAGCCTCGATCTTTTTGTGAACGGCCTGGGCTCCCTGCGCCCCCGTCACCTGACGTCACTCACCAACATCATCGAGTGGACAAGTAAACTGACCGGCGGCTTCGCCGAACCCTACACCTTCGGGCGGCGCGCGGTGAAGTACCTGAAGGCCCACGGCCATGAGTACGACCTGATCCACGACAACCAGAGCCTCAGCTGGGGCATGCTTAAGCTACAGGACATGGGCCTGCCCCTGGTCAGCACCATCCACCACCCGATTACGAGCGACCTGCGTATTGCCCTCAACGCGGCGAGGGGCTGGCGCGAGCGCCTGCTGATCCGCCGCTGGCACTCCTTCCTCACCATGCAGAAGAAGGTCGTTAAGCAGCTGCGCAATATCGTCACCGTTTCCGACTGCTCGCGCCAGGACATCGCGCGCGACTTCGGCCTGCAGCCCTCCGGCATCAGCCTCGTGCACAACGGCATCTGCACCGACACGTTTCACCCGATGCCTGAGATCGAGCGCAATCCGCTCAGGCTCATGTCGATCTGCTCGGCGGACGCGCCGCTCAAGGGGCTCAAGTACCTGCTCAAGGCCTATGCGAAGCTTTTGGACAAGTACCCCGACCTCGAGCTGCTGCTCATCAGCAAACCCAATCCGGGCGGTAAGACCGAGCAACTCGTTAAGAAGCTCGGCATCGAAGACAAGGTGCAGTTCGTCAACGGCGTCAGCACCGAGCGCATGGTGCAGTACTACGCAGAGGCTGCGATAGCGGTCTGCCCGTCCGTCTACGAGGGCTTCGGCCTGCCCGCCGGCGAGGCGATGGCCTGCGGCATGCCGATTGTGTCCACCAACGGCGGCGCGCTGCCCGAGGTGGTGGGCGATGCGGGTGTGATCGTGCCGACGAAGGACGTTGATGCACTCGCGAGCGCCATCGATGAATTGTTGCAGGACCCCGCACGGCGCGAGGAACTCGGCCAGAAGGCCAAAGCCCGCATCGAGGAGCATTTCTGCTGGCACGTGTGCGCGCGCCAGATGACCGACTACTACCACGAGGTTCTGGACGCCCATGCAGACCGTTGATTTCAGCCACTTCCCGCTGCGTTCAGGCGACGTGGTGCTGGACCTCGGCTGCGGCGAGGGCCGTCATGTCATTTCCGCCTACGTGGAAGAAAACGTCCATTCCTTCGGCGTCGACCTCTGTCTCGATGACCTGAAGACCACCCGCGACAAGTTTGCGGATTTCAATGAACCCTACAACGAGCGCAAGTCCTTCGGTCTGGCCTCGGCCAACGCACTGGAACTGCCGTTTGCAGACGACACCTTCGACAAGGTCATCTGCTCGGAAGTGCTGGAACACATTCCCGACTATCAGGGCGCGCTGAAAGAAATCGAGCGCGTGTTGAAGCCCGGCGGCCTGTTCTGTGCAAGCGTGCCGCGGCGTTGGCCAGAGCAGATCTGCTGGTCGCTCAGTGAGGGTTATTACAAAGTGCCCGGCGGCCACCTGCGCATTTTCCGCAGCAGGGAGCTAAAGCAGGAAATCGAACACCTCGGTTTCAAGCACTACGCCCGGCACTGGGCCCACGCGCTGCACGCGCCATTCTGGTGGCTGAAGTGCCTGTTCTGGAACAGCCAGGACAGCAACTGGCTGGTGAAGCAGTACCACAAGCTGCTGGTGTGGGACCTCATGGAAAGTCCGGCCCTGACCCGGATACTGGAGAAACTGATGAACCCGATCATGGGCAAGAGTGTGGTGATGTATTTCCGCAAGGAAGCGGCGTCATGAGCGGACTCTACCTCAGCAGGGGCCTGTTCCCCGGCGAATTTTTGCGCCCCACGGTGCAGTTCATTCTCGACTGTCAGCAACCAAGCGGCGAGATTCCCTGGTTCGAGGGCGGTTACACAGACCCCTGGGACCACGTTGAAAGCGCGATGGGCCTTTCGATTGGCGGCGAGTTGGATGCAGCGAAGAAGGCCTATGAGTGGCTCGCGAGCAACCAGCTGGAAGACGGCTCCTGGTGGGCGTCCTACCGCGGAGAAGAGGTCGACAACGGCTCCCGCCGCGAGACCAATTTTGTGGCGTACATCGCGACGGGTGTCTGGCACCACTACCTGATCAGCGAAGACGACGCATTCCTCAGGGACATGTGGCCGATGGTCCAGAAAGCGATCGGTTTCGTGCTGTCGCTGCAGAGCGAGCACGGTGAGATAGATTGGGCCGTCGACAAACACGGCAACGCGAAAGGCGACGCGCTGGTCACCGGCTGCAGCTCGATCTACAAGAGCCTTGAGTGCGCCTACAATGTTTCCGTCACCCTGGGCGACGAGCGCGAGGATTGGCTCGATGCCCGCGAGCGCCTGGGCAACGCCCTGCGCAACAAGCCCGAGCGCTTCGACCGCACGTGGGAAAGCAAGTCACGCTATTCCATGGACTGGTTTTATCCCGTGCTTACCGGTGTATTCACTGGTAAGGAAGCACGTGCGCGCATCGCCGCGCGTTGGGACGAGTTCGTTGAAGAGGGCCTCGGCTGCCGCTGCGAGAAGCAGGAGCCGTGGGTCACCATCGCCGAGTCCTGTGAACTCGTGATGGCCCTGCTGGCGGCGGGCGACCATGCCCGTGCGGTAGAGGTTTACAGCTGGCTGCACCAGTGGCGCTACAAAGATGGTTCTTACTGGACCGGCTATCAAATGGTGGAAGACCTGCTGTGGCCCGACGAGCGCCCGACCTGGACCACCGGTGCGATCCTCCTCGCCGCCGATGCCCTGACTGAGCACACGGCAGCATCACATCTGTTCTGTGAAGTGCGCCTGCTGGAAGGTGAGTCCGGCGATACCCGCGAGCGGCGTATTCGCGCAGATTAAGGCGTCGGCTACGCAAACTGAAGCTGCCGGTAGCGAACTGGACTGTCGTCTTCTCCTCGAAGGCGGTGGTCCAGCATACCTGGGCCCAGAGTCTCTCAGAAAGCGACTACAGCCGCCGTAAAATACCCAGGCTGTTAACCCGCCCCAACACCTCAAACAACCCAGAAGCACACGCCATACGATAAACCACGTACGGCGCTTGCCCACCCTCGTGTGCGTCCTCAAAGATGTCGTGAATAGCGAGCACCCCACCACGCATCAGGTGCGGTTCCCAGCAACGGTAGTCCGTCAGGGCCGCTTCGATACTGTGCCCCCCGTCGATAAACACCATCCCCAGCGGCGTATGCCAGTGCCGCGCCGCAGCCTCTGAGCTGGACACCACCGGTACCACAATGTCGTCTAGGTCCGCCATGCGGATGTTGCGACGAAACTCGCGAAACGTATCGACGAGACCCTCGCCGCCGTCGAACAGGTCGGGGTCGTGGAAGAACTCGCCCTGCTGGTGCTCCTCCGAGCCGCGGTGGTGGTCCAGCGCGAAGACAGTGCCGCCTGTTGCGCGACATGCGAGCCCGAGATAGATCGTCGATTTACCGCAGTAACTGCCTATCTCCAGCACCGGGCCAAGCGCGCTCGCCTCGCGTGCGTGGTGGTAGAGCGCTTCTGCCTCGTCGTCGGCCAGGAAGCCCTTGATCTTGTCCATGCCCTCGGGCAGGTCGGGGACCATCGTGATTGCCTTGCGTGTAGTTGGCCGGGCACCGTAACGGTTTTGCCCATACCGGGCAAGGGCGGAGGTGCGCTGGCGTCCGCCCCTGACGGTGGCTATGCTGGGCGCTCCCTCTCGCCGGAGCCCGGTATGCGCTTCCTCTACAGCGGGCTCCTCTATGTCATCGCGCCGTTCGCGCTTGCGCGTCTTGTGTGGCGTTCCCGCCGTGAGCCGGGTTACCGCGCGCGGCTCGGGGAGCGGCTTGGGTTCCTGCCGTCCACTGACACTCAACCTGTCTGGCTGCACGCGGTTTCTGTGGGCGAAGTAAGGGCGGCTGTGCCGCTGGTCGATGCGCTACTGGAGAAACACCCCGGTATACCGCTGGTCGTGTCGACCTCTACACCCTCTGGCGCGGCGGTCTTGCGGTCCCACTATGGGGAACGCGTACGTCACGTTTACATGCCCTTCGATCTGCCCGATGCGGTGCGCCGTGCGTTCAGTAGACTGGCGCCTCGAGCAATCGTAATTCTCGAGACAGAGCTCTGGCCGAACCTCGTAGCGCTCGCGCCGTGCCCCGTGCTGTTGTTCAACGCGCGCCTGTCAGAGAAGTCGTTCCATCGGTACCAGCGCGTGGAATTGCTGGCTGCGCCAATGCTGCGCGGCTTCTTGCATATCGCCTGCCAGTCCGAGAGCGATGCAAAGCGTTTTATCGCGCTGGGCGCTCTCGCAGAGACCACGAGTGTCTGCGGCAACCTGAAAGCTGAGCACGGGGCGATGGCAGGCAACGCTCAATTGTCTGCGGGCGACCGGCGTCCTGTTGTCGTCGCGGGGAGTACGCACGAGGGCGAGGAAAACGCTTTGCTGGAAGCGTATAGCGCGCTGCGTAAACAGTACCCGCAACTGTTGCTTGTCCTGGCGCCGCGTCACGTAACCCGCAGCGAGGCTGTTGCCCGGCAGTGCGAGGAAGCTGGTTTGCGTGTAGCTAACCCCGGGAGTGATGTGGGGCAGGGCGATGTACTGGTGGTCAACACCATCGGTGATCTGGCGGACTACTACGCGTGTGCTGACATCGCATTTGTTGGCGGCAGCCTGGTGGAGCGGGGCGGTCACAATCTACTCGAACCTGCTGTGCAGGGCGTGCCGGTGTTGGCGGGGCCATCGCTCTACAACGTTGCGGCAGATGCGACTTCGCTTCTTGCTGCGGGCGGGATGCGCACTGTTGCAAGCGCAAGCGCTTTGGAGAAGGTACTGGGAGAGCTACTTGCGGATGATGCTGCGCGAGAAGCCATGGGACGTGCAGCGAAAGAGACCGCAGAGAGTGGCCGAGGGGGGTTGGCCCATTGCCTTAAGTGCTTGCATGCCGTGCTTAACTAGCACGGCTTTCAAGTTTTACGGCGTACCACTCGCTGTCGGCGGCGGGGGCGGCTCCATGTAGCTGTCGAGCGCGATGATGTCTTCAGGGCTGAGCAGCCCGGCGGTTTCCTTCAGGCGCATCATCGACAGAACATAGTCGTAGCGGCTGTTGGCGTAGTCGCGCTGTGCACTGAACAACGTGTTCTGCGCATTGAGCACGTCGACGACGTTACGCGTGCCCACTTCATAACCTGCCTCGGTAGCGTCCAGCGCACTGCGCGATGACACGATACTCTGCTTCCGCGCCGCAACGCGTGACACGTCACTCATAACCGTCATGTGCAGTGAGCGCGTGTTGGTCACCGTGTTACGCGTGAGATTGATGCGTTCTTCGCGCGATGCATTAAATTCCTGTGCCGTGCGACGGCGGTTTGCACTGACGGCGCCACCGGTGAAGATCGGCACGCTCAACGTCACGCCCCAGCTGGTTTCCTCGGAAGTCTGGTCTATGGTGGGAGAGACGAAATTGTTGGTGGGGTCCAGGTCCAGGTCGCCATCGGTGTCGAAGTCGGAGTAGCTGGCGCTACCTGTAACTCGCGGCAGATGCTCCGACTTGTTGGCCTTGGCCGTCTGCCTCGCGGCTTCCTCGCGAAAACGTGCCGCCTGCAGGGAGAAGTTGTTCTCCAGTGCAAAGTCTACCCATTCCGACCTATCCACAGGATCTGGCGGCGTAATGCCAAAGTCCTCGCGCAACACGTCGAGATTGCTATGGCTCTGCCCGGTCAGTACGGAGAGTCTCTCCAAAGCAACCGCAACATTGTTTTCGTCGACGATGCGAGTGACCTGCGCGAGGTCGCGAGCTGCCTGTGCTTCGTAGACATCAGTGATAGCAATCAGCCCGACTTCAAAGCGTTGTTGCGTTTGTTCGAGCTGGCGCTCGAAAGCCCGCTCTTGTGCCTGGGAAGCTGCAAGGTTGTCCTGCGCCCTGAGTACGCCCAGGTACGCGTCGACAACGCGCACAATAAGGTTCTGTTGGTTCGCGGCAAACGTTGCTTCGGCTTCCTGTGAGGACTGCTTGCCCGACTGGAAGCTGAACCAGGCGGGCAGGTCGAAGATGGCCTGGCTGAGTGATAACTGGTAGCCCTCAGTTTCTGTGTCAGAGTTTGCGGTGGATTCGGTAACAATCGGCGCGCCGCCATCAGGGAGAACTGCTTCAATTGACTCTGAATCCCGTTCGGTGTCCTGGTAGGAGTAGGACCCGGAGATCTGCGGGAGCAGGGCGGAGCGACCCAAAACTTCCGCTTCCTTTCTTGCAAGGTAGACAGCTTCCTCAGCCTTGAGCTGCGCATCATTCTCGAGCGCCAATTCATAAATGTCGCGCAGGGAGTCAGCCTGTAAACTGAAAGACGAGAGAAATAGTGCCAGCGACACGAGCGCGACAGACAGGCGTTTCATGCAATAATCCCCGGGGCAACCTAGCTTCAACGGTGCGGTGCAGTGTACCAGTCAATGGCCTGTGCTGCATGCCCGACACTGCCTTCGATTGTGTGCAATCGTTCCGGGTTTGTGCCATCTTGTAGCGCTGTAAGCTAGTTGTTCCCGGCAGGGCTATTCTGCTCGTCGGGGTTGGACCAGGAGAGGGCCAAGGGGCCCGACGAAACGTGCACAAGCAGAACAAACAGGCGTTCAGGGTAAGCCTCACAGAGCTGCATAGTCTGTGTGAGGCGAACTACGCGCGCATCATGCGGCTGTTCCCCGATTACGAGGGTTGTAACACGCGCGAGCTGATCGTCGGCAGCGCAAGGGTACGGATTGAAGTACTTGAACGCGCCCGCTACACCACCATTTTCCAGCTCGACCAGTGGCACGCCGGTTCGCAATGGCTCGGCCGGCTGCGCGTGGAGCTGCGCGCCTACCACGATGCACGCATGGTCGAGGTGGGTATGTTCCAGTCGCACCGCCGCATCGAAGCACGCTACGACTATCCCAATACCCGCATGCACCAGCAGGACGAGAAGCTCCAGCAGAACAGCTTTCTCGCCGACTGGCTGGACCATTGCCTCGCAAACGGGCGCCTCGGCGTGGACATCACCGCGCCGCTGACGGACGCCTGAGCGGGCTCAGCGCGCCATTACCGCCATGCCCGGTTCCTCTTCGGTAACCGTTACACCCGCCGCCGGCACGGTGCGTGTGGTGCAACTCACTGACACGCATCTCTGCCGCGAAGCGGGGGGCACCCTGCTGGCGATGGATACCGACCACTCCCTGGGCGAGGTCATCGAGCGGGTCCGGCGCGAGCGCGAGGGCATTGATGTGCTGCTTGGCACGGGAGACCTGGCAGATGGCGGGGCACCTGAAGCCTACGCCCGCCTGCACGAGTACTTCAACGGCCTGCACGCAGACAACTTCTGGCTGCCTGGCAATCACGATGATCGAGCCGCGATGGAGGCGGCGGGGGGCGCGTCGCGCCTGCCCGGGTCCATCCGGGCCGGGGGCTGGCTGCTGCTGTTACTCGATTCCCAGGTGCCCGGCGAGGTCGGTGGCCACCTGGGCGACGCGGAGCTTGAGCACCTAAGGGCCGGGCTCGAGCAAGCCACGAGCGATGGCCTGCATGTGCTGGTCTGTCTGCACCACCAACCGGTCACTATCGGCTGCGGCTGGCTCGACGAGCAGATGGTCGCCGATGCCGCTGAGTTCTTCCAGGTGCTGGACGAGTTCAACTGTGTGCGCGCGGTGCTCTGGGGCCATGTGCACCAGGAGATCGACACCGAGCGCAATGGCGTACGCCTGCTGGCCTCCCCCTCGACCTGTGTGCAGTTCGCGCCCGGCTGCGAGAACTTCAAGGCCGATGCCAAGCCGCCCGGTTACCGCTGGCTGGACCTTGCGCCCGGCGGTGAGGTCACGACCGGGGTCTCGCGCGTCGCTGACGTCGAGTTCGTGGTCGACCTCGAGTCCGGCGGCTACTTATAGCTCGCCTTGGCCGCCTGCCCATGTACAATGGCGGCAACGGGGCCGTTCCACTAAAAAGCAACACATGAGTCAATATACCGCCGAAGACATCGAGGTCCTTACGGGGCTCGAGCCCGTGCGCAAGCGCCCGGGCATGTACACCGACACCAGCCGTCCGAACCACCTCGCCCAGGAAGTCATCGACAACAGTGTCGACGAAGCCCTGGCCGGGCACGCCGACCAGATCGATGTGGTGCTGCATAAAGACGGTTCGTGTACTGTCACTGATAACGGCCGCGGCATGCCGGTCGACAAACACCCGGAGCAGAAAAAGCCCGGCGTCGAGGTGATTCTCACCACGCTGCACGCGGGGGGTAAGTTCTCAGACAAAAACTACCAGTTCTCCGGCGGTCTCCACGGTGTTGGCGTCTCGGTGGTGAATGCGCTGTCGAGTACATTGACGGTGACGATACGTCGCGATGCCAAGGTGCACGAGATGAGCTTTGTCGGGGGTGAAACCAAGACCAAGCTGAAAGTCGTCGACTCTTGCGGCAAGCGCAACACCGGCACGTCTGTAACCTTTGCGCCCGACCCCAAGTATTTCGATTCCGTGAACTTCTCGGTGCCGCGCCTGAAGCATGTATTGCGCGCCAAGGCGGTGCTCTGCCCCGGGCTGCGCGTGAAGTTCAAGGACGAAAAGAAGAAAGACGAGTCTGAGGAGTGGTACTACGAGGACGGCCTCACCGACTACCTCGCCGATGCCACTATCGACTTCCCCGTGATTCCGGAAGAGCCGTTCGTCGGCAGCTTCAGCGGTAACGAGGCGGGCGTCGACTGGGCCGTGCAGTGGCTACCGGAGGGCGGTGAAGTCACCGCCGAGTCCTACGTCAACCTGATCCCCACCGCCCAGGGTGGTACCCACGTCAACGGTATGCGCACCGGGCTGCTTGAAGCCATGCGCGACTTCTGCGAACTGCGCAGCCTTCTACCGCGCGGCGTGAAGCTTGCGCCCGAAGATATCTGGGACCGCTGCTGTTACGTACTGTCTTCCAAGCTGACGGACCCGCAGTTCTCCGGGCAGACCAAGGAGCGCTTGTCGTCGCGCGAAGCCGCTGCATTTGTCTCCGGCGTCGCCAAGGACGCCTTCAGCCTGTGGCTTAACCAGCACACGGAAGAGGCCGAAAAACTCGCGGAGATGTTCATCTCCAACGCGCAGGGTCGCCTGCGCTCTGCGAAGAAGGTGACGCGCAAGAAAGTGTCGGCCGGCCCGGCATTGCCCGGAAAGCTCGCCGACTGTTCCGGCGAAGACCCGACGCGGGGCGAGTTGTTTCTCGTGGAGGGTGACTCCGCGGGCGGCTCGGCCAAGCAGGCGCGTGATCGTGAGTTCCAGGCGATCCTCCCGCTGCGCGGCAAGATTCTGAATACCTGGGAGGTGGACTCGCAGGAGATTCTCGCCTCGCAGGAAGTGCATAACATCTCTGTCGCTCTGGGTATCGACCCCGCCAGCGATGACCTCAGCGGCCTGCGCTACCACAAGGTGTGCATCCTCGCCGATGCAGACTCCGATGGCCTGCACATCGCCACGCTGATTTGCGCGCTGTTCGTGCGCCACTTCCGCCCGCTCGTCGCAGCGGGGCACGTTTTCGTGGCGATGCCGCCGCTATATCGCATCGACGTGGGCAAGGAAGTTTTCTACGCCCTGGACGAAGGCGAGAAGCAGGGCGTCCTCGATCGCATCGAGGCCGAGAAAATTCGTGGCAAGGTCAACGTGCAGCGCTTCAAGGGGCTTGGCGAGATGAACCCGTTGCAGCTGCGCGAAACCACCATGGCCCCCGACACCCGCCGCCTTGTGCGCCTCGTGCTCGACGCGGGCGACGGCACCAACAACATGCTCGATATGCTGCTCGCCAAGAAACGCGCACCGGACCGCAAGAGTTGGCTGGAGAAGAAGGGCGACCTGGCCGAAGTGGGTTCCTGAGCATCGCGGGCCCGTTAGGCTACAATTACAGCGAACATCACGAGCGGCAAGAAGCCGGGGGAAGCATGAAGACTGTTCTGAGAATGACCACTGCCGCGGCGCTCGGCTTCGCGATGATGCTCTACACGGCGGCGGGTTGGGCGCAGTGGGATCTCGACAATGAAAAATCCACGATCAACTTCATCTCTATAAAGAACAACCTTGTCGCCGAAACCCACAGCTTCACCTCAATGGTTGGTTTTATCGGCGCAGATGGCAATGTCCAGGTGGCCATCGACCTCGACAGCGTCGACACGCTGATCGAGATACGCAATGAGCGCATGCGCGAGATGCTGTTCGAGACCGCCAAGTTCCCCGCCGCCAAGATCAGCGCAAAGGTGGATGCCGCACTCATCGCAGGCCTCGTCGCTGTCGGCACCATGACCGCGGAGATACCCGTAACGGTCTCACTGCACGATGTGGAGAAGAAAATCGTGGCACCGCTGACCATCATGTCTGACAGGGGTCGCCTGCGCGTCTTTACGTCGCGCCCGATCGTGATCAACGTCGCCGACTTCGGGCTCACCAAGGGTGTGGATGCTTTGCGCGAAATCGCGGGGCTGAGTGCCATCGCGGGTGCTGTCCCCGTTACTTTCAGCCTGACCTTTAACCACTCCAAATAACCTCGCGGGTGGAGTTCGACCACCAGTACCTCGACACCGGCGAGGTCACGCTGCACCTCGCCTGTGCGGGCGAGGGCCCGCTGGTGGTTCTGTGCCACGGCTATCCCGGCCTCTGGTATAGCTGGCGTCACCAGATTCCCGCACTGGCGGCCGCCGGATACCGCGTGGTCGCCATGGATTCGCGCGGCTACGGTCGCAGCTCACGGCCGGTCGGGCGCGAACACTACAGCCTCGATAAAACTTCTGCAGATGTCCTCGCCGTGTTCGATCACTTCGGTGCAGACAAGGCTGTGCTTATTGGGCACGACTTCGGTGCCAATCTCGCCTGGCATGTCGCGGTGCACCACCCCGAGCGGCTGCTCGGCGTTGGGTCACTCTGCGTACCCTACGACATGGCCCTTGCGGGGGGCGCAGAGATACGCCCCTCGGAACTCTATGCGCAGGTTGCCAGCGAGCACTTCTTCCATATGCACTACTACCAGCAGGTGGGCGTGCCGGAGGAAAGCTGTCGCGGACGCGAGGCCGAGTTTCTCGCCAAGCTGTTCTGGGCGTTATGCGCAGACGGCAACCTCTTGGGCTGGGAGGCTTTCCCCTCAGATGCGCATTACGTGGATGTGCTGGCCGCTCCTCCTTCCGAGCCGCCCTGGTCATGGCTGTCCAGGGAGGATTTCGATTTCTACCTTGCTGAGTACCTGCACGCCGGGCAGGAACTGGCGTTCACCGGCGGCATCAATGCCTACCGCGCGATGGACCTCAACTGGGAACTGAATCGCGCCACGGCCCATGCACCGGTGGAGGTTCCCGCTCTGTACGTCGGAGGTGCGGAGGACCCAACGGTGAAGCTTGGCGACCCTGAAGAGTTCGCGCATATGCAGCGACTGGTGAAGGACCTGCGGTGTATGGAGCTGCTACCCGCGGCAGGACACTTTATCCAGCAGGAGAGTCCGCAGCAGTTGAACATGCGGCTGCTCGCATTTCTGGACGGTCTTTAGCTGCTCGTCAACAGGGCGTGTTGCACTCGTCGTACGGTTCGAGTTCGTTGTGCCGAATCATCGATCGCAATTCCTCAACGTACACCGGCCCCCGCTCCGAGTATTCCGACAGTCCTCCCGCAAGCGACAAGCCACTCAACGCATTTCCTTTTTCGCGCTCCTCTGCGCGTAATTCGCGAAAGGCCGCGTACGCGCGATGCCTGTTCAAGTTGCGGAGGTAGCTCCGTACGGACTCCGCAGGGTTATCGAAGCTGGCGACCTCGTGCGTTGCGCCACTGTTACGATTCTCAGGCACCACGCCGCAGCCTTTTGCGAAACACCATTCTCCGAAATAGTTATTCGCGCTCACCGCGAACCTGGACGTGCCCCAGCCACTTTCCTTGGCCGCCTGGGCGAGCGCGAGTGAAACAGGCACTGCGTCGATACGCTTGAGCAGTGCGTTCCAGTCCTCTGGATCATCGCGGTTGAAGTCTTTCATGAAGTAGTTCGACGTGAGGTTCTCGAGCGTGCTGCGCTGCCACTGGCCGGGGCCCCCACTGTTCTGCCACCCCTCAACCTTCTCACGCCACGCAAGTACCTTCGCGTTCTCTTCGGCGATGATCGGTGCGAAGTAATCGAAGAACGCCTGCTTGCGTTCATCCCCTGCGGGGTAGTCAGCGAAGATGGGCGCGGGTGGTGTTGTGTCGCGCGTAACAAAAAGGAAGATGCCTGCCGCGAGAGCGATGAACGCAATGGCTGGGATCAGTTTATGCATGCGTCTTCCCTGTGCGTGTATGACTACGGTGTCGTTGAAGCCTTTGAGAGTCTCTCGTAAAGCTGCCTGTAGGCGGTGTTACCCGGTACGTTGCGCACGAGTTGGCCAGCCCACTCCGCGGCTTCTTTTATCTCACCTAGTTCCGCATGGTAATTGGCGAGTGCGAGCAGTGCATCCTCCTGCCCAGGGATCTCGCGCAGCAGGCTTTTCAATACGCCGATGGCTTCGCGGGGTTTCCCAAGGTCGTGTAGCGCTATCGCATAGACGAAGCGATAGCGAGTACCGGCGGTTTCCCGCTCGGCGGCGCGGCGGAGGTAATCGAGAGCCGCTTCGCTATTGCCTGTACGCGTTTCCAGCAAACCCAGGGAGTGCAGCACGGGGCCGGCTTCGGGCTCCACCGCGAGCGCATCAAGCAGTAGCGTGCGCGCTTCATCATCCCTGCCCTGGCTACGCATCAGGTCTGCAAGGTTCAGGTAGGCTGCAAGCAGTATCGGGTTGTCTTCGATGGCGTCGCGATAGTCGCGCTCGGCCGCGGCGAAGTCGCCCTGGCTCGCGCGAAAGAGTCCCAGCTGCATCAACACTCCCGGCATGTCCGCGTGCAGGGCGAGGGTGTCTGTGTACTCCTTGAACAACGTCTCGAGAATGGCCGCTTCGCGTTCACCCAGCTGATTCATGGGCACGGCCTGGAGCGATTCGGCGACGGCCATGCGCACGCTGGTCACCTCGTCGAGTGCCAGCGGCACCAGCACGCCGAAGCGCTGTTGCAGCGGCATACCGTCCAGGGCGCGCACGGCGCTCGTCCGTATCAGGGAGTCCGGGTTACGCAGTTCGCGCATAGCCAGTTCCAGCGCCGGTTGTGCGCCCGCCTGCCCAGCTCTTACCAGCGCTGCGGAACGCCAGATGGGAGCAGCTTTGGTATCGGCGGCCAGCGAAACCAGCGTCGGTACTGCGCGGTTATCGCCCTCGGTAAGTCGCGCAAAGGCGCGGGCGGGGTGGCTGCCCGTATCGGAAAACGTCACGCCCCATCCGCGCAGCGCTTCCAGCGACCACTCGGCATCCTTGTCTTCGTGGCACATGTTGCAGGCGTTGGGTGTGCCCATCACCACGCTGAAATCCGGCCTGGGGATGCGCATGCTGTGGTCACGCCGCGGGTCGACGCCCATGTACGTCGTCTCCGGCATATGGCAGTTGGCGCAAATTGCGCCCTCTGAGCCGGGCGTATGGTGATGGTGCGCTGCGATATCGTAGGTGTCGGGGCGGTGGCACTGCGCACAAACACCGTTGTCGGGCGCACGCACCCGCGCGGTGTGCGGCTCGTGGCAGTTGCTGCAGACCACGCCGGCCACGTGCATCTTGCTCTGCAGGTAGGAGCCGTAGACGTACACTTCCTCCAGGATCTGGCCATCGGGGTGGTACAGGGGTTCGATCGGCAGGCTTGGCCGGTGGGTGTCGAGGAAGTCGGCGCCGTGGTGATAGTCGCCGAAGTTGCCGCGCCGCGCGTGGCAGCGAGCACAGGAATCGATCTGCGCGCGACCTGCAAGCGGTTCGGTCCGCTCGGCGATCGCTGCGCCGCCCTTGAAAATCCAGTCACCGCGAGCTGCAAGTGCCGTTATCAGACCGCCGTTTTGCGCGGTGTCCAGTTCTCCTCTGCGGGACAGGTTGACGTGGTCTTCGCCGGGCCCGTGGCATGACTCGCAGCCCACGTTTACCTCTTCAAAGGTGGTGTTGTAAGAGTCCGTGGCGCGGTCGTAGCGTTTGTGTACATCCGTTGAGTGGCACTCGGCGCAGCGACTGTTCCAGTTCTGGTAGGGCCCTGTCCAGTGCAGCGGGTCGCGGTGGTCGATCGCTTCATCGGGATACAGGTGGTACCAGCGTTGCCCCCCTGCGCTCGCAGGCCGTGAGTCCCAGGAGATGCTTAGCGTTTGCAGTCGGCCGCGCGACAGGGGCAGCAGGTATTGCTGCAGTGGGTCGACCCCGAAGACATAGGCCACCTCGTAGTCGGTGAGCTCGCCGTCTTCGCCGTCGGTGCGCACCATGAACTTGTCGCCATCGCGGTAGAAGCGCGTGGTCACGCCGTTGTACTCGAACGTCGCATCGTTGAAGTCGCCGAGCACGGTCGTCTCGTCGGGCAGCTGCATGGCGAGGTCGTGGTGCGAGCCCTGCCACAGTTCGTGTTCCTCTGCGTGGCACTCGGCACAGATTGCCGTCCCCACAAACGCGCCGCCCTCGAGCAGGGGCTTAGGGGGTTCGGGTGCCGGCGTCACAGGCGCCGCCGGAGCGACAACCGCAGCGGACTCGGCGGGCGTTGCCGCTTCGCGTTCGCAACCGGCGAGCGTCGCCAGTGCAAGTGCGGCGACCAGGGTCAGGCATCGCGTGTGATTCATTCGGACTGAGTGTCTGGGCGTACGATAGCGGTTCACAGTAACAGCACCGCCGGGCTATGGACAGGTCTCGCGCGCTGTCCCATCATGCCGCCTTGGTTGTTGTGAGAGGTCATTATGAAGCTGGGCATCCTGAAAACCGATGCGGTGCGCCCCGAGTGGGTGCCGGAGTTCGGAGAATACCCGGACATGTTCATGACACTGCTGTCAGAGGCAAACCCGGAGCTGGAGTTCGCGGTCTACGACGTACAGCAGGGAGAGTACCCGGCCGATATTCACGAGGTCGATGCCTACCTGATGACCGGCAGCAAATCGAGTGTGTACGACGACGAACCCTGGATCGAAGACCTCGTCGAGTTCGTGCGCAAGCTGCACGATGAGCGCAAGAAGTTGGTGGGCATTTGCTTCGGCCACCAGATGGTGGCGCAGGCGCTCGGCGGCAAGACCGAAAAGTCACCCAAGGGCTGGGGCGTGGGATTGCACACCCATACATTCAGCGAACAGCCGGAGTGGCACGACGGTGACCTCGATCTCGACATCCTGGTGAGCCACCAGGACCAGGTGGTGGACCTGGCCGAGGGCGCCAATGTGCTCGCGGGCAGTGAGTTCTGCGAAAACGCGGTCACCCAGCTTGGCGACCACATCCTGACCTTCCAAGGTCACCCGGAGTTCATCCCGGCCTACTCCAGAGAGATCATGAACTTGCGCCGCGAAATGATCGGTGAAACCGCCTACTCGGGCGGCATGACATCGCTGTCGGGCACGCACCAGGGCAACCGTGTCGCCCGTTGGATCAACAACTTCCTCAAAGCCTGACTCACCACTCGCCCGTATTTTCCATCGAGGCCCAGGGTTCGGCGGGAGGCAGTGCGTCGCCGGCCTGCAGCAGCTCGATAGAGATGCCATCCGGCGAACGAACGAAGGCCATGTGCCCGTCTCGCGGTGGGCGGTTAATCGTAACGCCCGAGTCCATCAGGTGCTGGCACAGTTCGTAGATGTTCTCCACGCGGTAGGCGAGGTGCCCGAAGTTCCGGCCACCCGTGTATTCCTCGTCGTCCCAGTTGTAGGTGAGCTCGACCATCGCGCCCTGGTCCAGGGGATTTTCCGCGACGTCTTTAGCGTCGTCGGGCGCCGAAAGAAAGACGAGGGTGAAGCGCCCCGCCTCGCTGTCGTAGCGGCGCACTTCCACGAGGCCCAGCTTGTTGCAGTAGAAGTCTAGGCTCGCGTCGAGGTCGCGCACGCGAACCATGGTGTGCAGGTACTTCATGAGCGGTTCGTCCCGGGTGGTAAAGAGCCAACCATGGTGCAGCGGGATACGCTTCAGAGCAAGAGGCCGCGCGCCCGTTAGGGCGGCACGCGGTTCAGAAAATGTCGCTGTTTAGCGCGCTGCCGCCTGTTTGCCCGCCAGGCGCCCAGAAAATGTGGCATCGCCCACTGACATACCCGAGCTGTACCCGTCAGCGCGACGCACCACACCACAGGCGGTTCGACCCGCAGCGTAGAGACCCTGGATAACGTTGCGCTGCGGGTCTACGACTTCGCCGGTTGGCAGCGTGTCGAGCCCGCCCAGGGTGAAGAAGGGTACGAACACGCCGCGCCCCGGGGTGATATCCAGCGCGACCAGCGGCAGCTCCAGCTTCTCCAGCCACTCGGCGCCCTTGTGAAACTGCGTATCTTCGCCGCTTTCCACGTCTTCGTTGTAGATGGCGATTGTATTGGCGAGCGTGCCCTTGCGCAGGCCGATCTCTTCTTCGAGTTCCTCGATCGTTTCGCCGGTGCCCACGACATCCGCGCTCATGAAGTTGAACTTCTCGTAGTCGCCATACTGGTCGACAGTGAGAATGAAGAAGAAGCGGTCGCCCGGCTCGTCCAGCACCGCCTGCCCCAGGCGCGCGTGGTATACATCTTCGTTGATGAAGCGCTGGCCCTTGTCGTTGATGACAATGCCCTTGGTGATGCTCGCCGGTGGGTAGTAGGGGATGCTGATAAAGCCCTCGTGCATGTTGATGGCGGCGGCGCCGACCGACATGCCCATCATGATGCCGGTGCCCGTGTCGCCGGGGTTGCCGATGGCGTTATTGCCCGACAGCAGTTTTGGCGCGTATTTTTGCAGCATCTCCTCGTTCATCACGAAGCCGCCGGCGCACAGCACGACGCCCTTGCGCGCGCGCACGTTGTACTCCTGCTGGTTTTGTCGAATAACGATACCAACGATTTCACCGGAGTCCTCGACGATCAGGGTGAGGGCGCGGGTTTCGAACTCGACAGTGATGTTGTCCCGCTTTTCCACGTTCTCTGCGACGATCTTCATGAACAGCGGGCCACCGTTGTCACCTTCGATGTACAGGTTGTGGCCGCGCGGTGCAGGCTTGGCATGCTTTGAGAACGGGTAGGCCTTCTCGCTGCCGGTGTACAGCAGGCCGTCGTCGGTGAGGCACATGATCGCGCGTTCTTTGTGGAAGCTGTCTTTGAACGGCACGCCGATGTCGCAGAGCCAGTTGAAGTGCTCGAGGCTGTTCTCACAGTAGTTGCGGATCTTTTCCTCGTCGGCCTGGGGCCCTGCAGACATCATCATGTAGGTGATCATGTCTTCGGTGTTGTCCTCGAAACCGCTGGCCTTCTGCACGCGCGTGCCGCCTGAGCCGCCCATGTAGATCTCTGCGGAGGACATGGCCGTGGAACCGCCCGCCTCGCTGGCCAGCTCAAACAGGAGGACCTCGGCGCCCGCGTCAGCCGCTTCGATCGCCGCGCAGCCGCCCGCTCCGCCGAAGCCAACGATGACGACATCGGTCTCACGGTCCCACTGGCTGACGTCGCCCGCCCGTCGAGCTTTTGTCGGAGTGGCTTTGTCTGACATGGTGCTGCACCTCGTGGCGGCCGCTGCCGCGCCTTGTTTTAACGGGAGCAAAATTAAAGCCGTTTCCCACCGGCCTGACAATGTCCCGCGCGCGCAACGGGCCTAACATATTGAACATGCTGTCTTTTTCTGGGGTCGCCCCGCGGGCTGGTTTAACTCCCCGGCCCGGCGCTGGCTTTGCCCGAGACCTCATGTACAATCTGCCGCTTTTCGCCCACCGGGCAAACGCGCTACCCCTTTAGGGCCGAATACGTTCGGCCTGCGATGATTGGGGTCGAGTCCATTGGTCGAATGAATTCGACCCCACAGGGGGTTGGTTTCCCAAGCATTTCAGGAGTCCCCCCGCCCCATGTGGTTCAAGAACGTCCGCGCCTATCGCCTCACCACCTCATTTGATTACGAGCCAGAAGCGCTCGGCGACAAGCTTGCCCAGCGTGCGTTCACGCCCTGTGCCAAGTCACAGGCACTGTCGCTGGGATTCGTTGCCCCGCTGGGCGAGGAGTCCGAGATGCTGGTGCATGCCGCCGGTGGTCGCCTGCTTTTGTGTCTCAAGCGCGAGGAGAAACTCCTGCCGGCAACGGTGGTGCGTGAGCAGCTTGCCGAAAAGATCTCGGCGATCGAAACCGAACAGGCGCGTAAGGTGTATCGCAAGGAGCGCCTCAGCCTGAAAGACGAGATCGTGCAGGACTGCCTGCCCCGGGCCTTCACGCGCTCCGCGCTCGTGTATGCCTATATCGATCCGCGGGCGAACTGGATCTTCATCGATGCCGCCAGCGCCGCGCGCGCGGAAGAGCTGCTCAACGTGTTGCGCGAGTGCATCGGCAATTTCCCCGTGGTACTGCCCCAGGTCAACAATGCGCCGGCCGCGTCGATGACCGCGTGGCTTGCCCATCGCACCCTGCCGGATGACTTTGAAGCCGGCGACGAGTGCGAACTGCGCGAACCCGGCGAAGACGGCGGTGTGGTCCGCTGCCGCGGCGTTGATTTGTACAGTGAAGAGGTGGAAACTCATTTGAACGCGGGGCGCCAGGTTGTGCGCCTCGGGCTCAGCTGGGACGAGCGCGTCTCTCTCTTATTGGCGGAAGACCTCTGCCTCAGGCGTTTAAAGTTCGCGGAAGAACTGATGAAAGAAAACGAAGACATCCCCGAAGCAGACCAGGCGGCTCGCCTGGACGCCGACTTCGCCTTGATGTCTGACGCTATCACCAGCCTGCAAGATCGCGTAATCACCCTCTTCGGCGGAGAGGCCGAGTAGAAGCCGCATGCCAGCGCGCGGCGACACCGAGGACTACCGGGCGCTGTTCCTGACCCCCACCCCCATGATCGACCTGCGCGCGCCCGCAGAGTACGCGAAGGGCGCGTTTCCAACATCTTATAGCCTGCCCCTGATGACCGATGACGAGCGCGCCCAGGTCGGTATCTGCTACAAGCAAGAGGGCCAACAGGCTGCGATCGCGCTGGGCCATCAGCTCGTGTCTGGCGCAACGAAAGACCAGCGCATGGCGCTCTGGTCGGAGTTCGCCGAGCAACATCCCGACGGCTATCTCTACTGCTGGCGCGGTGGCCTGCGCTCTGCCACCGTCAAGGAGTGGCTGCAAAGCGCAGGTATCAATTACCCGCGCATCGTTGGCGGCTACAAAGCCATGCGCACCTTCCTGCTGGCGGAGCTTGAGAGAAGCATCGAGTCCGCAGCGTTTGTGTTGGTGAGCGGGCGCACGGGAACGGGTAAAACGCGCGTTATCGAAAGACTGGTGCGTGCCGTTGACCTTGAAGGTCTCGCTAATCACCGCGGCTCCACCTTTGGACAACTGCCCAACGGACAACCGAGCCAGATCGATTTTGAAAACGGGCTCGCCATCGCCTTGATGCGCTTGTTGCAGGGTGAGTCGCGGACCGTGTTTCTCGAGGATGAGGGACGATTAATTGGCAGGATGGCACTCCCCGAGGTGCTGCGAGAGAAGATGCGCGTGGCCCCGATGGTGGTGGTTGAGCAGAGTCTCGAGGAGCGGGCCGAGGTGGTGGTCGAGGATTACATCCTGGATCTCGGTCGGCGCTACTGGGCACTCTACGCGGAAGAAGGCCCGCAGCTGCACCGCGACAAACTGCTCGACGACCTTGCGCGCATCCGCCGCCGTCTGGGTGGTGACCGCCACAAACAGGTCGACGCCATGATGCGCGCGGCATTCGAGACGCAGTGGCGCACAGGTGATGCGGGTGCACACCGCGAGTGGATCCTGTTTCTTCTCGAGGGTTACTACGATCCCATGTACGACTACCAGCTCGATAAGCGCGAGGGCGAGTGTGTTTTCAGCGGCGAACGCGAGGCGGTGGTCGAATGGGCACAGGAGCACGCCCGCTGATGCGCGCCGCGGCACCTGTGCATCGCGACCTTGTGTTGGTCGGTGGTGGGCACAGTCACGCGCTTGCCCTGCGCATGCTGGCGATGAAGCCGATTGATGGGCTGCGCATTACGTTGATCTCGCCCTCCAGCCACACGCCGTATTCCGGAATGTTGCCCGGCCTCGTTGCGGGGCACTACACCTTTGAAGACACGCACATCGACCTCGAGCGGCTGTGCCAGTGGGCGGGGGTGCGTTTTATCGCGGCGGCGGTGAGCGCACTGAACCCGGCCGCGCGAACGGTAGCGATCGAGGGACGGCCGCCGCTCAGTTACGACCTCTTGAGCCTCGACATCGGTTCAGAGCCTGAGCTCGACTCCGTGCCGGGCGCGCGCGAGCACGCCGTGCCCGTAAAACCGGTCGCGGGTCTGTGGCGGCGCTGGCAGGACCTGGAAAACGTGATGGCTGAGCGGGCGGGCGAGGGCGATTACCGCGTCTCGGTCGTCGGCGGTGGCGCGGGCGGTATCGAGATCGCGATGGCGATGTCGCGCAGACTGGCGGGACGCGCGGGCATCGACCTGTGGTGTGCCGCTCCCCGTATTCTTGAGGGTTACAACGCGCGAGCGCGCCGGGCGGTGGAGAAGGCGTTGGTCAGTCACAACGTCACCCTGCATACCGATGCGCGGGTGCTGGGTGTCGCGGCCGGTGAACTGACCATCGAGGGCGGTTCGCATGCGGCCTACGATGATCTGTTCTGGTGTACCGGCGCCAGCGCGGCGCCCTGGGTCGCGGCGAGTGGTTTACCCGTCGACGAGCGCGGCTTTCTTGTCGTGCGCGATACGCTGCAGTCGACGGGCGATGAGCGCGTCTTTGGCGCCGGTGATATCGCTACTCAGCTTAACCACCTGCGCCCCAAGGCGGGCGTATTTGCGGTGCGCCAGGGACCTGTGCTGGCGCACAACCTGCGCGCCGCTGCGCTTGGGCAAAAGCTGAAGACACACCGTCCCCAACAGCGCTTCCTCTCGCTGGTGTCGCTGGGCGACCGGCGCGCCGCTGCCGACCGCGGGCCATTCAGCGCGAGCGGCGCCTGGGTGTGGCGCTGGAAGGACCGCATCGACCGCGAATTTATGTCACGCTTTTCTGACCTGCCGACCAGCATGCCCTCGGCAGCCTGGGGTCGCCTGCCTGAGCTCGCAGACCAGAGCGACCAGGAGGCCTGCGGCGGTTGCGGCGCAAAAGTCGGTGCGGACGTGCTGAATGAGTCGCTACAGGCGCTGTCGAAACAGTACCCCGAGCACTGCGCGAATGGCGGCGACGATGCGGTTGCGGTAGCCACCGGTGGAACCCTGGTGCAGAGCGTCGATGTACTCAGGCAGCTCGTGGCCGACCCGTGGCTCATGGGCCGCATCGCCGCCAACCACGCATTAAGTGATCTATACGCGTGCGGTGCGCGGCCGACCTCGGCGCTAGCCACGATCACGTTGCCCTTTGCCGCGAGCCGCATTCAGCTGCGCGATCTCACGCAGCTATTGGGCGGCGCGTTGGACGTATTCAGCAGGGTCGGCTGCAGGTTGGTGGGCGGCCACACCATGCAGGGCCCTGAGCTCGCCGTCGGGTTTGCGGTGAATGGCGCAGCGATGGCGGAGGATAGAGCCCTGCTGTCCAAACATGGCGCCAGGCAGCGAGACCTGCTGGTGCTGACCCGGCCGCTTGGCACCGGCGTATTGTTTGCCGCTCATATGCAGCTCGGGGTCGATGGGCGCCATGTACACGGCGCGCTGGAACAGATGAGGGCCGGAAATGGCGCCGCCGCGGAGCTGGCCGTGGCATTGGGTGCGAGTGCGTGTACAGACATCACCGGCTTCGGCCTTGCGGGGCACCTGCGCGAGATGCTGGGGGATGGCCTCGCTGCGCGCATCGACCTGTCGGCGCTGCCCCTGCTGCCGGGGGCGTTGCCAGCGATGGCGGCAAACTATCGCAGCACGATGCACCCGGCCAATGAGGAGAGCGCTGCAAACACCGAGCGCGTAGAAGGCGTGGTGGGCGACGAACTGCGGGCCATGCTCTACGACCCGCAGACCTGCGGTGGGCTGTTGATTGCCATTGCGCAGGATCACGCGGGCGCGCTGTTGGAGGCGCTGGCGGATGCCGACATGACCGAGGCGGCTGTTGTTGGCGAGGTGATCGCGCGGGAGCCTGGCCCGGGCAACACGCTGGTACTCAGCCAGCGTTAAAGCGCTTTCCGATTTCTGCGATGATCAGGACCACCGGGGCGCCGAACAGCAGGTACAGACCGTAGACCGCTATCGGCCGGTCCATTGCACCAGCAGGTGCTTCGACAAAAAAGCTCACAGATAACATGAGCAGCGCCAGCACTAGCCCCGCGGACGCGAGACCACGCAACTTGCCGAGCGTATGCGCGGGATTCATGTAGGCGCCGATGCACACGTTCGCCGCAGCGGCGCCGAGAATGTAGAGGTGCAGTGAGCGGTACTGCAGGCGCGCTGTATCAGAGAGTTCAGGCACGTTTGCAACGTGCTGCATGTACTGGCCGGTCAACACAAACAGCAAGAGCCCGAGACCGCCCAGCAGGAGGTGTACAGAGCGCCAGTGCACCTTACTTTTTCCCCCAGTAATCGGTCATCGTGAGGTAGAGGTAGGACGCCGACCAGGTGATCAGCAAGAGCCCCGTCAACGCCTCAAGCCCTGCCAGAAAGCGCAGATCGCCATAGGGCTCGATGTCGCCAAAGCCCACTGTTGTGAACGTTGTGAAAGAGAAATACACGCAATCCTGCAGTGAGCCGTCGAAGTTGCCCGCCAGGTAGCCCCAGCCCTCGGCGTGGTGCATGAGGTAATACGAACCAGCGAAAATCCACACTTCCACACAATGTGCGAGGAGCGCGCCAAATACGCCAAGCACGATGCGGGAGCGGTAGGCGATCGACAGGCGCGGCATCAGGTTGGAGAACTGGTGCAGGAACTCATAGTGGATGCCCACGGCGAGGCCTATGACGGACAGGTTGACGATGTAGACGATTAGCATCGGAGGTCTCGCGGACGAGTTACAGGGCCGATCATAAACAATCGGGGTGCGCTGTGTTAAGCGGTGGGCTGTTATACTCTCGTGTATCGCCCTTGGGGGGCGAGTCATGCGTTCTGCAGCTACACTGCTAGCAAGTCCTACGCCCCCCGCGATCGGTACCGAAACTGTCGAAGGAGAATAAGATGTTTCGTCCGCACAAGATTGCCAAACGCCGCCTGCTCGCCGCCGCTCTCACCACAGCGGGTGCCAGTGTCGCTCCTGTACCCCTGGCGCTCGCCGACGGTTTCGTGCTGGAAGAGGTCGTGGTCACGGCTCGGCGCCGGGAGGAATCCCTGCAGGAAACGCCCGTCGCGGTTACCGCCTTCAGCGAAGACGAACTGCGCGCCGCCCAGATCAACGGTGTCGGTGACCTCGTCGCCAACGTACCCGGCCTGACCCGCCGCGAGGGCCGCAAGGAAGCCGACCTCGCAATTCGCGGCGTTGGCACCCGGGTGGTGGGCGTTGCTTCCGATCCCGCAGTAGGTGTGTACGTCGACAACATCTTTATCCCCCGCTCCGACACCCAGCTGCTGGATGCCATCAACCTCCAGTCCATGCAGGTGCTGCGCGGACCCCAGGGCACACTGTTTGGCAAGAACACCGCCGGGGGTGCGTTGCTTCTGACTACGAAGAAGCCGGGGCAGGAATATGAGGGCTTTGCCCAGGGCGACTTTGGTGACCTCAATCGCACCAACGTGCGCGTCGGCCATAGCGGCCCGCTCAGCGACAGGCTCTCAGCCGGCTTCGTGCTCAACTACGCCAAGGAAGACGGGTTCCGCGACGACAGGGAAACCGGCCGTGAATACGGCGACACCAACCGCAGGTCGGTCCTGACCCAGTTCAACTACGCAGGCGACTCGTTCACCGGCGACCTCATGCTCTTCTGGGGTGAGATCAAGGAAAACATTGCGCCCAACAACTGTGTGCTCGGCAGTTCAGCCGGTGCGCTGCAGCAGTTCACGGCGCCCGGTGACGCGCGGCCCTATCGCGACGTCTGCCAGCTGAGTGAAAGTCTTATCGACGATGAAAAAGTGTTGATGGACCGGCAGCGCCAGCCCTGGGAAATGAATAACTACCTCGCGGGCATGACTCTGGCGTGGGATGTTGGTGACGTGACCGTAAAAAGTATTACGGGTTTGCTGTACCAGGACGACATCAAGCAGAGCGGCGAGGTCGACTCCACCCCGATCTTCGTAATCAACAACCGCACCGAGGCGAATCGCCAGCTTGAGGCTAACGGCATTAGCAGCGACGAACAGGAGCGTTTGTTTTTCTCCCAGGAATTCCAGCTCGTGGGCGATGCATTCGATGACTTCCTGAGTTACACCGTTGGGCTGTTTGCGTCGAAAGAAGATATCGAATCCAATCCCAACGGCGGCCTCATCTCGCCGGGGGGGTTCACCGGCGGTGTGTTGCCCGACGGCAGGATCAACGTACTGCCGCCGGCCGTTGTCGGCTTCCGTGGCCTTTCTATCTCTGATTATGAAAACGAGTCCTACGCCATCTTCGGCCAGGGTATCTTCAACCTCAGTGACAACTGGCAGCTAACGCTCGGCGCGCGATACACGGAGGAGCGCAAGGAGTCCACGCAGCTCAACTACTCCACTGCGACGCCTTCACCCGGCATCCTCACGCGTGCGGAGTTTGATGCGCTAGTGGACGCCGTGCAGGACGTGATACCCGACCCGGCATCGCCGGTTGCGGAGGGCGACGACGACTGGTCGGTGTTCACGCCCGCGGCGACCATTACGATGTTTGCGCCGGACAGCTGGACCGGCGGCGTTCTCGACTCCGGCATGTTCTACTTCAGCGTCAGCGAGGGCTTCAAGGCAGGTGGCTTTGAGCCGCTGGGAGATGAGCTGCTGGCCTTCGACCCCGAGGAGATACTTAGCTATGAGTTCGGCACCAAGCTAGACCTCTTCGACCAGCGACTGCGCGTGAATACATCGCTGTACTACTCCGAGTACGACGACATACAGCTGCGCGTTACGCGTAGCCTCGACGAGTTCACGACAGTCGACGGCATCATCAACGCGGGCGAGGCGACGATGATGGGCGCCGAGATCGAAGTGAACTTCGTGCCGATCGACAGCCTGCTGCTGTCCTTTACCGGTTCCTATATCGATGCCGAGTACGACGAGTTCATCGATGAGGACGCCGGCGGCAACCCGGTTGACCGTTCCGACGAGGAGTTTGCCTACATCCCCGAGACAACGTTCACGCTGTCTGCCCAGTACATCTTCGACCTGGAAGTGGGCGAGATAGCGCCGCGTATCTCGGGTTACTACAAGGATGAGATATTTATCGGCCTTGATGCGGAAGCAGTAGACGAAGACGTCGCCTATCTCGATGACTACATGGTCTGGAACTTCCGCCTGGCGTTTCGCCCCACCGCGATAGAAAACCTCGAGGTCGCGGGTTACGTGAAGAACATGTTTGATGAAGAGTTCATTGGCACCGGCATCATCTCTACCGGCGGCATCGGTGCGGCGTCCTACTTCCCCGGCAAGCAGCGCACCTATGGCGTGGAGCTGGCATACAGCTGGGACTAGTAGAGCGTAAGCGAATCGAGGGCACCGTAGCCTGAGTGCACGCCGCCCTCCGTAACGTTGGGCGGCTTGGAGCGCACCAGGTAGCCGATGTATCCGGAGTCATCCTCTGCGGGTAGAGCCTCTTCCCCCATGTGCGCTGTGAACACCCCGATCTCGCTGACCAGTCTGTCCACCGGTGCGGCCCGACCGCCGCGCACAAGCAGTGTGGCGTTGTTCCGCCCGCGGGGGCGCAGCCGTTGCATCAGCGTCCAGGCTTCGAGGTTACTGGTCTGCAACTTGTCGAGCATGTACAGGATGTCTTCGTCGAAGAGGCAGTGCCCGCCGCCTTCCCCCTGGTTTTTGAGTACCCAGTGGGCGATGTCACCTGCAGCCCGTAGCTGGGCAGCGCTTTCCTCCGTCACCCGGCGCATCGGGGAAAACACGGCCGCAAGGCTCTCTGCTTCTTCGTGACTGAAGCCCAGGTCCAGAAACCCCGGGGCACCCTGTTCTGCGAGATGTAGCTGCATCCGCTTACTGGTTGCCAGCTGCTGCGCGACGGTGGCGTTCACTGCAACGCGGTGGCGCTCGATGAAGGAGCGCGTATCCTGCAGGGCGTCGCAGCAACGCCGGGTATCGAGGTCGCGCGCAACGTAGTCAGCGAAGCGATAGCCCGCGCGCAGGTACACCACGTGTACCGTGCCCTCATCCTCGAGTCGCAACGCGTTGTTCGGGCCCGTGCCAAGCTGCTCGTGTAACTGCCTGAAGCTGCGCCGACTCGTGCGCACGCCGCGTTCACGCAATGCGTTTTCCAGCAGTCGCTGGTCGAAGACGTTGTCTTCGTCATCCTGGCAGACAAGGAGAACGTGCAACGGCCCGTGGTCGTCGATGTCACCGGCGATACGCTGTGCCGCGTGTTCCATTGCGCGCGCCATACTGGCAGCGGCGTTGTTAGCTGCGATTGTGTTGCCGTGGCCATCGCTCCAGCGCTGTACCTCTTCCGGCCAGCGCGAGGCGAGGTAGCGATGCAACTCGCCCACACGTTCGCCGAAGGGCGCCATGCCGGCGGCGATGCTGTTGCACTCGATGAGCCTGGGGCCCTGGGCTGCGTCAAGCATGAAATCACTGCGCTGCAACAGAAGGGGTGTGCGCAATGGTCCGCCCTGCTGTTGCAGCGAGCGATGGATCTCGAGCAGGCGTGCAAAGAAGGGGTCGCCGCCTGCCAGCGGAGCGTGTACCTCATCAATGAGTGCGGAATTGTTCGCAAGACGCTGGGTCAGGACGCCAAGCAGGAGTGACACCCTGCGCATCTGTTCAAACCGGGAAGTCTCGAGGTACGTCGGGCTGAACGTGAACGGCACGTGGCGCGTCTTGCCCGGCCCATCGAGGAAGGCGAGGTCAAGCTGCAGGGCCTGGGCGACCGCGTCATCGATGATCTCATTCCGAAAAGGTTCGGGCACGGTGTATCTCGCTGCGAGCTTGCTGGTGAGTATAGTGCTACTCCCTTACCATGGTGGCTCCCAACGTATTATCAAGAGATGGTTTTAGCACGCAGTGGCAACAACATTGGTATTTGACCTGGACGGCACCCTGACCGACCCGGCCGAGGGCATCGTCAACTGCTTTGTGCATGCACTCGCCGAGTTTGGCTATCCTGCTGCCGAGCGTGACGCGATCTGTGAGGGCATCGGCCCCCCGCTCGACACCAACTTCAAGCGACTTACGGGTGAGACGGATGAAGCCCGTATCAATGAGCTCGTCGTCTGCTACCGCGAGCGCTACAACGTGAGCGGCTATGCGGAAAATACAATGTACCCCGGTATTCCCGAGGCGCTGGAAACGCTGGCGGCTCGCGGCGTGCGCCTTGGCGTGTGCACGTCGAAGCGCGTGGATTTTGCGGAGCGCATTTTGGAGATGTTCGAGCTGCGCCACTTTTTCGACTTCGTCGATGGCGGTGACGTCGGCATCACCAAGGCATCGCAGCTCGGTGGTTTGCTCGCAACCGGTGCGATCGACGAGCGCGCAGTCATGATCGGTGACCGCGCCATCGATATCGAGTCAGCCAGCGCAAACGGTCTCGCGGGTGTCGGCGTGTTGTGGGGGTTTGGCGATCGCGCCGAGCTCGAGGCTGCGAGCCCGGTACGCATTGTTGCAACGGTCGCAGAACTCACGGAGCTGGCCCCGGCGCGGTAAGTGCCGCCAGTGTTCTCTCTTCCTCGATCAATTCCAGCATTACCGGCAGCAGCGCCAGGGTTTTCTGCTCGATCGCCGGGTCTTCATTGATGAAGTGGTCGCTACCCACAGCGAGCACGGTATAGCCTGGCGCCATTGCCTCTGTCACAAGCGTCAGGCCATCGTTTGGCCCACTCTTCCTGAGCAGGCTGTAGAAGAGGCGCCCGGTGTCGCTCACCTGGCCGGAGAAAGGGATGCCGATGTAGTTCACGATGGTGAGTTGCGGCGGCGCGCTGAAGCCTCGATAGCGCTGGGTACTCTGGCTGCGACTCAGGCTCAAAAGATCCGGGTAACGCCAGCCTTCGAAGAGGGCCAGCACGCGCAGGAACCACGAGCGGGTCCAGTGGCTGAATGAGTCGATCACCGGGCTCCCGTTGAGCACGCCGCAGATGTTCAGCCAGCCGGCGAGGCCCTGGTGGCCCGCGATGTCGGGCGCCATCAGGGCGGCGGCGACCGTTGGCCCGCCGGAGCTCGCGCTGATCAGGATGACACGCCTGCCCGTTGCGAGTGCCTCGCGCAGCGCCGCGCCAAGTATCTCGGCGTTCTCCTCGACGCTGCCGTTGTCCTCAAGTGGTACCAGCTGGTTCGCGAAGCCCAGCTCGTTCATCAGCTCGCGGGGGCGTCGCAGGTTCGCGCCCGTTGCTTCTCCCGCTTCGATGTAACCCCAGCCCGGCACGAAGAGCAGCAGGTAGTCGTCGCGGTGTGGCCTGAGCTTTGCGGCCAGTGCCGTAACGTCGGCGTTCGCACTCCCCCAGCTTTCCAGGAAGAGCTGTTGAGCCCGAGCTATTTCGGGGATGGCGGCGAGGCAG
Organism: Halioglobus sp.; assembly: GCA_965227435.1. Lineage (GTDB taxonomy): Bacteria > Pseudomonadota > Gammaproteobacteria > Pseudomonadales > Halieaceae > Marimicrobium. The sequence goes on from CBDDGB010000001.1 coordinate 718,521, forward strand.
TGAATCAACAGAGCGGTCGCCGCATCGGTCGAGAGGTCGCGCGTCAGGCGTTTCAGCGCCTCGGCGCTGGGTACGTGCTCCAGCGACGCGCAGTCTGGCCAGGGAGCCGGGACTGCGGCTTGCGACGGCGCTTCGAGCAGCGCTTTCGCAATGAACGAGTCCACGGTCGTACGCACTTCGATGCCGGCGAGCACGCCCTCGGCCGCGTGGCGCTCGGCGCCGGCCTTGGCAGCCACCGCCATGGTCAGGATGAAGAGCACCACGCACACGGCGGGCAGGGTAATCAGGTATTTCACGGCTGGGTCCTCCGGGTAGTCCCGTTTGCGTGGACCCAGTTGTAGAGATTTGGGGTGCGGGTTGCCTATCGGATGTGAAAAACCTGAGATCGATTCCGAACCAAGTGTGTTTGATTAATCGATCAGTTAGTAAGCTATTGAATTACATGAATAATCTGGTTAAGTCATGTGGGGTCGAAGGGCCTGCCCCGCTTTATCGGGCATTTATTCGACCAGCGATCTCGCATTCGATACGAGCAACCAGATTCGGCCCTATCCGGACTTCTCACGCTTACGATACTCACTAGGCGTCACTCCATAATGCTCCCGAAACGCCCGATTGAAAGGCGCCAGTGAACGAAACCCGGCGTCCAGTGCCAGCGTGAGCAACGGCGTATCGCGGAACTGGTCTTCCGTCAGGCGCCGGGCAACTTCCGCGACACGGTAGCCGTTAATGAAGGTATTGAAGTTACGCTGCCCCAACTCGCCGTTAATCACCTGGCGCAGCTGGTAGGGTTGGCAGGCCAGCTCCCTCGCAAGTGCGTCGATGGTCAAACCCTCGATCGCGTAGGTCCGGTCGTTTTCCATCGCCGCGATCACGGACTCCGCGAGCGCGGAGCGATTATTTTCCCTGGGCGCGTCTACCTTGGTTACGGCCAGCAGCAGGTTGTTGTCGGTGACGGCCAACAGGTGCACCGCCAGCGCAGTGACGATGGCGAGCAGTAGCAGGGCGTTAGCGAGCTCGAGCCAGTCGGGTACCGGCTCGGGTAACAGCGCTTCGATCACCAGTATGATGAGAATGTAGGCTCCGCCTAAAGATACCAACCAGAGCCGCAGCCGCCTGCGCTGCTCCACGAGGTCGCTCTGCCAGTCGCGCAGTACGATGGCGAAGGCGGCGATGATCCACGCAATTTTCGGCAGTTGTGCGATGAAGGTGGGCAACGCACCTTCGCCCATGAGACAGGTTCCCGCCGCCTTCGAGGGGCCGCAGTACATCGCGAAACCCAGCGCGCCGGTTATCAACATCAGCAGCCACCACCATCTGCCCGGAGCAAACCGGTCACTGAAGAGCGCGCCTGCAAGCAGCCAGAAGAAAGCGGGCACGACCATGGCCGTGAAGAGTACAGGGTAGCTGGCGACTCCCCAGCTCCAGTCCACCACCACGAGCGGGGCAAGCGTGTAGGACGCAATGCCCACAAGTAAAAGTATTGTGGCGCGATACACCTGCCGGTCATGCGCACTGAGCATTAGCAACAGCGCAAGCAGTGCGATCTCGGTAACGGTGGCAGTGCGCACCAGCAGTTCGATACCCGGCATTGGCAGGCCTTACGCCTTGAGTCTTGTTGCCATGATGACTGTGCCCGCGCGCTTTCGCAAAGGTCGAAGGCTTGTGGCAGACTGCTTTTTCCACCTCGCCCTGCCATTGCCAGCACGGTTCTCCCATTGCGCCAGATTGCCCAGCACCGCGTTACCCTGCTTATTCTCGGCCTGGTGCTGGCGAGCCTGCTGGGCATCCGTGTCTTGCTCGATGCGTTTTCTGTAGACCAGTCATCCACCCTGGAGCAAATGCTGACGCCCGCTGATGTCGCAGCATTGAACGAGTTCCGTGCGTTGTTCCAGATCGAGTCTGAGCCTGTACTGCTGGCGCTGGAGTCTCCCAGCGGCATGTCCCTCAACCGCCTCGCCGCCGTTGAACAGGCGCTTGTAGCGGTGCGCGGGGTAGCCGGTAGCCTGTCGTCGGCATCGGTGGCGCGCCTCGGTTTTAGCGACACCGAGATTTTCAAGCTGGGCGATGGGTCTGAGCTACTGCTCCTGTTCCTCGCGCCCGAATCGCAGCAACTCGAAGCGGCGCGCGCGCTTTCTGTCGATATTGAGGGCGCTTTGGCGGAAGTTTTGCAGGAGGAAGAGCGCGCTACCGTGGCCGGCATGCCACAGGTGCGCACAGCATCGTGGCAGATTACTGCTGTCGATGCGCGATTCATGGTGCCACTGCTTGTGTCGGTCACCGTGCTGGTTGCTTTCCTTTTCTTTCGCTCCTGGACGGCGCTTGGCCTGTCGTTGTTGTTGACCTCCCTGACGACCTTCGCCTGCCTGTTGCTGCAATACCTATGGCAGGCAGAGATCAAGGCGTTGGTGGTATTTATCGTGCCAGTCATCTGGGCCATTGCAACGTTGGATGCCTTCCACCTGTACTCCCGCACAGCACTGGAACAACGTCGCGGCAGTAGCGAGCCTGCTCGTGCTGCTGCACGTGCGCTGTTCTTGCCTTGCCTGCTTACTACGCTTACGACTGCTGGCTGTTTCGCGACACTCACGTTTCTCGATACCTCACCGCTCATTGTCAGCTTCGGCACGTGGGGCGCCGCGGGAGCGGTAATCGCGTTCGCTCTCACGTTCACCCTGGGTGTGCGCGTGATGGAGCAGCAAGGTGACTGGCGCTCTTTACCTGTGTGGCCCTCGCTGTGCGCGATGGCCGTGGTGCGTGCGGCAGAGCGCTGGTCATCAGCCGTTGTTGTCGCGTGGCTGTTGCTTGTGTTGGCGGCGTTTAGTGCGCTACCCAATTTATCTGTCGCTACGATGTTCCCGCAGGTGTTTACACCGGAGCACAACATCGCCCGGGACATCGAGCGACTGCGCGAGCTAACGGGTAGTGATCTCAACGCCATCGATCTCGTCATCACGCCCACCGATGTACATGGTGAAGCACTCGAGCGGCTCGCTTCCGCCGCGCTGTTCACCAGCCACTACCTCACCACTATCGAGGAGACCCGGCATGTGCTGCCCACCGGGCTGATGAGCCGGGACGATATTAACGGTGTGCTGGAGCGCTGGAGCGATGGCGTGGAAACGCGCTATTCGCTCAACGAAGAGGTGCGTGAGGGCCTGGCCAACTGGGTCAATGAAGCGTCCAGTGCCGTGCGCCTGCAGTGGTACCTGGAAGGCACAACTTTTGTGCGTAAGCAGGAGATCATGGCGTGGGTGGCCAACTTCGACGAAGACGCGCTGACGCACCACCGAATCACGCTGTCTGGTGCGGGTTTTTATCACCACCTTACCGAGGAGCGTGGGCTCAGGAGTCTCGCTTCAAGCAGCCTCCTGTCAGCGCTGTTGATCGCGCTGACACTCCTCTGGATAACGCGTCGTGCGGGCAGTGCGCTGGCGGCACTGTGTGGCAGTGTGGTGCCCGCGTTTGTGCTTGCGGGTGCGATGGGTTTTTCCGGTGTGCCCTGGTCGATCGCCATGCTGCCGATGCCGGCGCTGCTGCTTGGCCTGGTGAACGACGACACGATTCACATGGCCTGGGGTGCGGGCAGGCGACGCAAGTGGCGTCGCAATGCGCTGGAGGCCGGGCCTGCGCTGATGGCGACAACCTGTGTGTTAGCGGGCGCCATCGGGACGATGGCGCTCTCGGGGATTCAGACGAATGTCTACCTGGGGGTTTTAATCCCTGTAGGGCTTGTGCTGGCGCTGGCCTGCAATCTTACGCTGTTGCCGGCACTCAGCTCTTGGCCACGCAGATCATCTCGATCGACAGGCTGAAGATCGTGTTGCCGCCGGAGGTTCGCGCGACATCGAGTGTGACCGGGTCGCCGTTGGTTGTGGCCGCGTTGACCACCGCGGCGAACACATCATCGTGCGCGGTGACCACGCCATTCACGGTGTACTCAATAGTGTTTTCTATGTCGTTGTTGCTGATGCCCTCGGTGACAAACTCGTTGCCCGCCACGCTGCCGCTGGCCACGCTGCGCAGTCGGATCAGGTAGTTCATGCCGCCCTTGGCCGCTCGGAACTCGGTGCGGTAAGTCCCCGCCTGGGGAAAGCCCGACAGGAAGTTAGCTGGCGAGGAATCGGTTGCGCAGATTCCAGCGTTGCCATTGGTGAGCAGCTGTAACGGGGTGATATCGGTAATGCCCACGCCGGCCGGCGTGACGTCGTTAACGTTGGCTGCCGGATCCCAGAACTCATCCAGGCCACACTTCTTCTTGAAGTTGTCCTGGTCGGTGCCGTTGAAGGGGACATCGCGGAACGTCAGTGCGCCGGTGATGATGGCGTCCTGGAGGGTCGCCAGTTCGCCCGCATCCGTGAGAATGTCCTGGTTGGGGCAGGGCGTGACGTTTGGCTGGTCAGCGTTGGTCAGTGCCGGGGCGTTGCCGCCATTTCCACCATTACCTCCGTTGCCGCCGTTGCCGCCGTTCCCACCATTACCGCCGTTTCCGCCATTGCCTCCGTTCCCGCCATTGCCTCCGTTAGTGCCGCCATTGGTCCCGCCGTTAGTGCCGCCATTGGTCCCACCGTTGGTGCCGCCATTGGTCCCACCGTTCATGCCGCCATTGTTGTCGTTGTTGTTATTGTTGTTGCCGCCGCCACCGCAGGCGATGAGAGCTACAGAGAACAGCACGAGAAACAGGATTCTGACGGACTTCATGGCGGGCAACCTGGGTTTCAGAGTGTCAAAAAAGTATAGGTGCAGCACCCCTGAGCGGCAAGTTGTTACGTGGAGGCCAGCTGGCAACCGAAGGGCACGGCAGCTGTGCCTTCCCGGCCGCTTGCGAGCCAGCTGGTCAGGCAAGCCTCCCTCTCAGCAGGCGGCAGGTTGCCGAGCTGCTCCGCGAGGGCATAGAGGTGCGGCAGGCTGCCGCCCAGGGCTCCCAGCATTGCCTCGAACGCGCCCACGTACTTGTTATAGGCGGCGACCGCGCCGAGGCTGGCATTGTTGAAAACCACGTTATCCCTGGCTGCGAGCGCGCGGTAGTCCTCGACGGCCCGCGCGAGAAGCTCGGCTTTGCGGCGCCGCATCTCGCCGTCCGCCAGGCCCTCGTTGTACAGCATCTCGAGTGCGGCGCGCGCATCGATGGCGAGAGTGGTGAAGGTGTTCACGCGGTTGAGGTACGCCCGGTAAGCCTCGAATTGCGCGGTTTCGCTTCCGTAGAAGCGTTCCAGCCCGGCGCGTTCCACGGTCATGGCAAAGGACTCGTTGAAAAACGTGTCACCCTCGACATACAGCTGCTGGTGGGCGAGTTCGTGAATGACGAGCCCCACGAGGCGATACTCTGGCAGGTCGATGAACGTGCTCAGCACCGGGTCGTCAAACCAGCCTAGCGTCGAGTAGGCGGTTACCGTCGAGATATAGGTGTCGAAGCCTTGCTCGGCGAAATGGTCGCGCTCCTTCTGCAGCATGTCCCCATCGAAAAAGCCCCGGTAGTTGGCGCAGCCGATGATCCAGTAGCACCAGCTGTACAGCTCGGTAGAGAATTCAGGCGCCGCATAAAGGTTCTGCACGACGTAGTCGCGGTCGAGGTCGACATAGCTGGTGTAGCTGTCATTGAAGCTAAGCCCCAGTTCCGACCCGGCGAACGCTCGCGCGCGCTGCACCAGCTCGAGGGCTGCCGCGACCTCGGGGTCAGCTGTGTCCAGCATCTTGTCGATCGGCTCTGCGGAGGCCAGCAGCGACAGGTGCCCATGGGCAATCTGGTAGTAGTAGCGCGTGGTGCTGCAGGCCGTTAGCAACAGGGTAAGGGCCAGCAGGCCGGCCACGCGCATACCGTTCACGCGCAGGCTCAGAACGCGGGAATATCGGTTTGTGTGCGACCGAGAATGAGGGCGTGCACATCGTGGGTGCCCTCGTAGGTGTTTACCACCTCGAGGTTTACCACGTGGCGCATGACCGGGTACTCGTCTGAGATGCCGTTGCCGCCGAGCATGTCGCGCGCCTGTCGTGCGATCGCCAGTGCCTTGCCGCAGGAGTTGCGCTTGGTGAGCGAAATCAGTTCGGGTGCGATCTTGCCGGCATCCATGAGCTGCCCGGCGCGCAGGCAGGCCTGCAGGCCGATGCTGATCTCTGTCTGCATGTCAGCGAGCTTGAGCTGTACCAGCTGCTTGGACGCCAGGGGTACGCCGAACTGGCTGCGCTCGAGCGTGTAGTCGCGCGCTGTGTGCCAGCAGGTTTCCGCGGCGCCCAGAGCCCCCCAGGAAATGCCGTAGCGCGCATTATTCAGGCAGCCGAATGGCCCTTTGAGCCCCTCGACGTTCGGCAGCTGATTGTCCTCGGGTACAAACACCTCATCCATCACAATCTCGCCGGTGATGGACGCGCGCAGCGCCAGTTTGCCCTCGATCTTTGGTGCGCTTAGGCCCTGCATGCCCTTTTCCAGCACGAAACCACGAATGACATCGTCGTCGGTTTTGGCCCACACAACGAAGACGTCGGCGATAGGGCTGTTGCTGATCCACATTTTGCTGCCACTGAGGGCGTAACCGCCTTCGACACTGCGCGCACGGGTGACCATGCCGCCGGGGTCCGAGCCGTGGTCGGGCTCGGTCAGGCCGAAGCAGCCAATCCACTCGCCCGTGGCGAGTTTTGGCAGGTACCTCTCGCGCTGCTCGTCGGTGCCGTAGGCATAGATGGGGTACATCACCAGGGACGACTGCACGCTCATCATGGAGCGATAACCGGAGTCCACGCGCTCGATCTCGCGCGCGATGAGGCCGTAGGAGATGTAGTCCACGCCTGGGCAGCCATAGCCCTCGATGGTGGAGCCGAGGAGGCCGAGCGCACCCATCTCGCGAAAGATTTCCGGGTCGGTGCTCTCCTCGCGAAACGCATCGCGCACGCGTGGCAGGAGTTTGTCCTGTGCATACTGCGCCGCGCTGTCCCGCACCATGCGCTGTTCATCGGAAAGTTGCTCTTCAAGCAGGAAGGGGTCCTGCCAGTTCAGTTTCTGCCAGCGTTTGGCCATGAATCGTGTACTCGTTAGTCGTTGCGGCTGGCGCGCATGTAAAGGAACTGCAGCGCGAGGCTGGCTCCCGCCAGTGCGGTGATATCTGCGTGATCGTAGGCGGGGGCGACCTCTACGAGGTCGAACCCGACAATGTTGAGGTCTGCGATGCCCTGCAGGATTGCCAGGGCGCGCGCGGTGCTGAGGCCGCCCACCACCGGTGTGCCCGTGCCCGGCGCGAATGCAGGGTCCAGGCAGTCGATGTCAAAAGAGAGGTACGCGGGCTCATCGCCGACACGCCTGCGGATCGCATCGACAATCACGTCTACGGATTCTTCGCTCGCCTCCAGGGCATCAAGTACCTCGTACGGGTGTTCTGCAACATCGTAGTCTGTGCGAATACCAACCTGGATTGAGCGCGCGGGGTCCACCAGCCCCTCTTCGGGCGCGCGCCGGAACATGCTTCCGTGGTTGTAGCGTTCGTCCTCATCGTACGTATCGGTGTGTGCGTCGAAGTGAATGAGTGCGAGCTCGCCGTGGGTTTGCGCATAGCCGCGCAGCAACGGCAGTGTAATGAAATGGTCGCCGCCAAGGGTAACCAGGGTTTTCCCGGCGGAGGTGATGGCTGCCGCCACGTCCTCGACACGTTCCAGCATGTCCTCGCTGTCGCCAAACAGAAAATCCACATCGCCGTAGTCGATGGCGCCCAGCTCGTCGGCCAGAACGAAGTCCCAGGGCCAGCGCCGTTCTTCCCAGCGCAGGTTGGCACTCGCCTGGCGCAGCGCATTGGGTCCCATTCGCGTGCCCGAGCGCCCGCTGGTGCCAAGATCATAGGGCACGCCCATCACTACCGCGTCCACCTCCGGGTTATCGAGGTCGCGCGACAGCGGCAGCCCCATGAAGCTGAAGTTGTTGGCGTAGAGAGAGGGGTCGTCCAGTGGAACCGTGTCGTCGGCCATTAGAGTGTTCCTTAGGGCGGGTTCGGGGAACAGCCCCGGGTGCCTTGTCCGCAGAATTATTTGCGCCTGTCGCCCGATTTACAATAGCGGCAGGGAATTCACTCGAATCCATTGTGTTTCCGATAGCGCGTCAATCGTATAAATTCCTGACACGATGGCTGGAATTACCCGCACACTGCAAACCCTCCTGGAAGATGGACTCACCGCGCTGTCGCGTGGCGACATCGAGCGCGCGGGTGATTGCGCCAGGCGCGCGCTGGAGCTCAAGCCCGACCTCGTGCAGGCGCATTTTCTGGTTGGCCTCGTCAGCCTCGAAGCGCGCGAGCGCAAGACGGCATTCAGCGCGTTCCAGTCAGTAGTGAAGCTCGACCCCGACCACGCGGCGGGCTGGGCACAGCTCGCCAAGCTGTATATGAGCGAGGGGCAGGTGAACAAAGCCGATGCGGCGCTGCGCGAGACCCGGCGCATCAAGCCCGAGGACCCGATGGTGCTGGACCTCATTGGCAGTACGCTGTCGCTGATGGGCGAGCACGGTGTAGCGAAGGCCTTCTATGCCCGCGCCAATACCACGCAACCCAACCACCCGCCGTTCATGCAGAACCTTGCGAACGCCCTCGTGTTCCACGGTGAAACGGAGACCGCCGAACAGGTGTTCCGCGACATCATCGCGCTGCAGCCGAACAGTCCACAAGCTCACTGGGGGCTCGCCAGCTCACGCAAGGCGACCGCTGACGACCACATCCACGAGATGCGCGCTCAGCTTGATCGTGGGGTGGGCAACCCGCGAGCGCGCGCGTTCTATCTCTTCGGTATCGGCAAGGAGTGCGAAGATCTCGAGCGTTGGGACGAGGCGTTTGACGCTTTCAGCGAAGGTGCGGCAGCGCGGCGTAGCACGGTCGAGTTTGACGAGGCAGCAGAGATCGAGATGTTCGAGTTTCTCACCGAGCGCTACACGGCCGACTGGGTGGCAGACGGTGCGGCAGGTGACCCGGACGCCTCGCCCATTTTCGTCCTGGGGCAGCCGCGCTCGGGCACCACGCTGGTTGAGCGGGTCATCACCGCGCACTCCGGGGTCCACTCCGCGGGTGAGCTGCAGCAGTTTGGCCTGGCGCTGCGCCGCCTCGGGCGCTACAACAACCCCAGGCGTTTCTCGCGCGAGCTGTTTGAGACGGCATTGTCGCTGGAGCCGGCAAAGGTCGGTGGACTCTATCTCAAGACCAGTGATCGCATGCGAGGCGACGCCCCGCGCTTCGTCGACAAGCTGCCGCAGAACTACCTGCTGATTCCACTGATACTGAAAGCCCTGCCCAACGCGAAAATCGTGCACCTGGTGCGCGACCCCATGGACGCCTGCTTTGCCAGCTTCAAGCAGCTGTTTGCCGACGCCTACCTGCATTCCTATGAGCAGGGCGAAATGGCCCGCCACCACGCGCGCTACCGGCGGCTGATGGCCACCTGGCGCGAGCGCTTCCCCGGCCGCTTCATCGACATTGCCTACGAGGACACGGTTGCCGACCTCGAACCTCAGGCCCGGCGCCTGATCGAGTATCTGGGGCTGCCCTGGGAGGATGCGTGCCTTCAGTTCCATACGCAGGCAACCGCCGTCTCCACCGCCAGTGCTGTGCAGGTGCGCGAGCCCGCCCACACTCGCTCGATCGGCCGCTGGCGACGCTATGCGGACAAGCTTGAGACCATGCAGGCCGGCCTCGCCGCCGAGGGCATTGCAGCGCGCTAGCACCCCCTACCTCCATCGCCAGACTTGTGGTTAGATTAGCGGGACCGGCCCTCGTCCAGGCCTGCTCCGGGGCGATTCACCCGGCGGCACACGCTACTAAAAATTCGAAACGGGGAAGAACCATGAAATCTCTGGCACCGCGTTGTTACCGTCATAAACAGCTCCCGAGGCGCAAGCGAATTGCCAGCGCAATATCGGCAGCCCTGGTCGCCTCTTCGGCGAGTGTGCCCGCGTTAGGGCAGGCCCTCGAGGAAGTGTTTGTGACTGCCACCAAGCGCAGTGAGTCAGTGCAGGATGTCGCGCTGGCAATCACCGCGTTGTCCGGCGACTTCGTAAACAAGACCAATCTCGATGACATCAAGGACCTGGTGTCATACACCCCCGGGGTTACCGGTAACAGCCAGGACAGCTTTCTCGACGCGATCAGCGTGCGCGGCATCCGTACGCAGGACTTCGGTATTGGTGGTGACCCGTCTGCCGCGTTCTTTAAGAACGACCTGTATGAAGGCCGCAACGGTTCGGCCGTCACCACGCTGTATGACATGGACCGTGCAGAAATCCTGCGCGGCCCGCAGGGCTTTCTCTTCGGTCGCAGCTCCGTTGGCGGTGCGTTCAGCGTGCACACACAGCGGGCCGAGGTGGGTGGCACGCAGTCGGGTTACGTCATGCTCGACATTGCGGAGCGCGAGCGCGTCGCACTTGATGGTGCGATCAATGTCCCCGTGAGTGACAACTTCGCCATGCGTTTTGCAGGCATGTACTCGGAAGAGGACGGTTTCGTAGAGAACAACTTCCCGCGCTCAGACGACCTCGGCGAGCACGAGAAATGGGGCTTCCGTTGGTCCACCGCGTTTGAGACCGACAACCTGACCGTGAACACCATGGTTGAGTACGAGGACAGGGAGAAAGCCGGTTCGCTCTATCGCGCAATCGACACGGGCGATATCTGGGACGCGTTCGACGCCAACCTGGGTGGCGTGGAGCTCAGCGGCAACGACGAGGAGATCGATTCCGACCTGAGCTTTGGCAATACAGACGAGGCGGAAGTGCTGACGCTGGGCGTGCGTGTGGACTACGACCTCGGCTTCGCCACGCTGACGTCGAACACGGGCTACAAAGACCACGACTATTTCTACCAGGAAGATTACGACGGTACGCCCCTGAACGTGAACAACTACGGCCAGGACCAGGAGGGCGATTACTTCCAGCAGGAGCTGCGCCTGACGTCCAACAGCGATGGCCCGCTCAACTGGTATGCCGGTGCGTCTTACTACCGCGAAGAGATCGACACCACCTTCACGTTTGAGGGCGAGGAAGATTTCTTCTGCCAGTACTACGGAAATTACGCCTACCCCGGCTATGACTTTACGGGGTGTGAAGACCTGTACGCTTACTACGGGTATGACTTTACGCCGAATCCAGAAGGGCTCCTCACCGAAAACGGGCGTATCAAGGGCGAATACACGGGCTGGGCGGCCTATGTGAACGTTGCTTACGACATTACGGAAGACCTGCAGTTGGAAGTCGGTGCGCGTTACACGAAAGACGACAAGGACTTCTCGCTCAACGTGCCTACTCCCGACAGTGACCTCGGCCCATACTTCGGCTATGGCTTCTCGACCGATGGCTTCCTGCAGGCGAAGGACAGCTGGGACGACGTCACGGGCAGGGTGCTCGTTAAGTGGCGCGCAACCGATGACGGCATCGTGTTTGCCAGCTTCACGCAGGGCTTTAAGTCCGGCGGCTTCGGCAGCTTTTCAGCCGCACTGGCCGATGGTACGCCGCCCGAGTTTGGCCAGACCGACATTTCGGCAGCGGAGGGTTATCGGCCCACCACTTTTGATGAAGAAACCGTGGACTCCTACGAGATCGGTTACAAGGACAGCCTGTTTGACGGCGCCGCTAACTTCGACGTGACGGTGTTCTATTACGAGTACGAAGACCTGCAGATCGTGTTCTTTGACGGCGGGGCGTCCAAGGTTGAGAACGTGGGTGAGGTGGAAGCCTTTGGTATCGAGAGCTCGATCACTGCGGCCCTCGGCGACAACTTCACGCTGTACTTTGCCGCCAGCTACCTCGACTCTGAGGCGAACGAAGTGCAGCTCGTGTGTGACGACCCTGACGACGAGAATGCGTGCGAGGGTAGCGAACTGTTCTGGGCACCGGATTTAACTGCCGCGGCCGTACTCGATGGCCGTTTCCCCTTTGGCGACGGCGCGGTTACGACCAGCTTTGAAGTCTTCTGGGAAGATGATCGCGGCGGCGGCTGGGCTGGCCTCAGCGAAACGAAGATCGATGATGCGGCAATCGCCGCGCTGCGGGTCGGCTACGAGTCTGGCGACTTCTGGAATGCCGAACTGTACGTCGAGAACCTGTTTGACGAGTTCAAGTGGGATGGCCAGAACAACAACGGGGCGGTCATACCGTCGCACTTCTTCGGTCCACAACGCGGCCGCACCATTGGTGCGCGCATTACGGCGAACTTGGACTAAAGGGGTAGAAACACCGCGCTGGCTGCTCCAGTGGGGTCGCATTTATTCGACCAGCTGTAATGCGCTGGCGCGCGAGGTCGAATAAATACCCGATAAAGCGGGGCAGGCCCTTCGACCCCACAACGTAAAGGCACCATCACAGGCTAAGCACATGCCACACGACACCCAGGCTTTAAAAGCGCTGGACCGGGCGCACCACCTTCACCCGTTCACCGATTACAAAGACTACAGCGAGCACGGCGGGCGCATCGTGTCGCGCGCTGAACACATCTACATCTACGACAGCGACGGCAATCGCATGCTCGACGGCATGTCGGGCCTTTGGTGTTGCAACCTGGGCTATAGCCAGCAGGGTATCATTGACGCCGTAACGGAGCAGATGCAGCAGCTGCCCTACTACAACAACTTTTTCCAGTGCTCCAACCAGCCCGCAGTGGAACTCGCCCGACAGCTTGTCGAGGTGGCCCCGGAGGGCTTTCGCCACGTGTTTTTTACCAACTCCGGCTCCGAGGCTAACGACACCAATCTGCGCCTTGTGCATCGCTACTTCGACTGCCTGGGAAAGCCGCACAAGAAACACATCATCAGCCGCAAGAATGCTTACCATGGCAGCACAGTAGCGGCTTCCAGCCTCGGCGGTATGAAGGCGATGCACGAACAGACGCGCGGCCTTGATTATGTGCACCACATAAGCCAGCCCCATTGGTTCGATGCGGGCACAGATGAGGACCCGGCAGCGTTTGGTGTGCGGGTCGCGCGCGAACTGGAAGCGAAGATTGATGAGCTGGGTGAAGATAACGTTGCGGCGTTTATTGCGGAGCCTGTGCAGGGCGCGGGCGGTGTTATCGTGCCACCCGACAGCTACTGGCCCGAGGTGCGGCGCATTCTCGCCGAGCGCGACATTCTGTTTATCGCCGACGAGGTCATCTGTGGCTTCGGGCGAACAGGTAACTGGTTTGGCTCACAGACCTACGAGATCGCGCCTGATCTCGTGACGTTTGCAAAGGCCGTCACCAATGGCTACATGCCGCTTGGCGGTGTACTCGTCAGCGAGCGAATCGCCGATGTGCTTACCGCCCACGAGGGCGAGTTTGCCCATGGCCTCACCTATTCGGGGCACCCCGCGTCCTGCGCCGCGGGCATCGCTACGCTGAACATATTGCGCGAGGGCAAGATCATTGAAACGGCAGCGGCCGATGTGGCGCCATACTTCCAGGCGCGCTTGCGCGAACTGACAGCGCACCCGATCGTGGGAGAGGTGCGTGGCCTCGGTATGTTTGCCGCCGTGGAGCTGGTACGCGATAAAGCCAGCCGTGAGCGCCTCGCACCCGAAGCCGCTGCAGCGGTGCATTGCCGCAACACCTGCAACGATATTGGCCTGATGGTGCGCCAGACAGGTGACGCGATGATAATGGCGCCGCCCTTAATCTGCAATAAAGATGAAATAGACAGCCTGATTGAAATGCTGTCCGAAGCCCTGGACAAGACCGCCTTACATTACGGCGTGGGTTAGAGAACCATTAGTAGATGGCTTGGCGCCCCCGCGCACGTGGAGCCCGCCCCCGATGTCGGAGACCCCAATGACTTCTGAAGTCACCCACCCCAAAACTCTCCGACAGCGCGACCTGATCCTATTCACCGTCTCGGCGATCCTCCTGCTCGACACCCTCACTGCCGCCGCATCGGTCGGCGCACCCAGCGTCGCCTGGTGGATTCTCCTGGGCATCATCTTCTTCATCCCCTTCGCCATGATCTGCGCCGAGATGGGCTGTGCCTACCCCGAGCAGGGCGGCATCTACGCCTGGATTCGCGACGGTTACGGCGGGCGCTGGGGTGCGCGTGCGAGTTGGTGTTACTGGGTAAATACAGCGGTGTGGATGCCCGCTATTTTCATTTTGTTCGCCGGCGTGTTCAAGCAGATGTTCTTCCCTGAACTGTCACTGGGTGCGCAGATCGCCATCGGCATCGCACTGACCTGGCTCGCTGTCGCTGTAAACGTTGTCACCCTCGACGTGGGCAAGTGGGTGCCAAACCTTGGCGCCATCATCAAGGTGGTGGTCTTCCTCGCGATCATCATAGGCGCCGTGTTCTATGTGCAGGACCACGGCATGGCCAACCCGCTGACGTGGGAAACAATGCAGCCGGACTGGGGCAGTAGCCTGCAATACATACCGGCGATCATCTACGGCTTGCTCGGCTTTGAACTGGTAAGCGCCGGCAGTGAAGAGATGAAGGACCCCGCCCGTGATGTACCGCGATCCATCTTCATCTCCGCACTCATTATCATCGCGCTCTACATTGCGGGCACCATGGCGGTACTCGCCGCGATCCCCGCCGCCGATATCAATTTGGTCGAGGGCCTTGTTGATACACTGCAGCTGTTCTTCGCGGGCAGTGTGGTCGGCGACGTGTTTGTGTTACTCCTTGCTGTTGGCGCGCTCTACACTTTTTTCTCAAACGGTGTGACCTGGGCGCTCGGCTGTAACCGCGCTGCGGCGGAGGCGGGGCAGGAGGGAGAACTGCCCCGTATCTTTGCGCTGGAAGACAAGACGCGCGGCACGCCGATCGGTGCGGCGATCCTCATGGGTGTGGTTAGCACCGTGGTTCTTCTTCTCTATGGCTTCATGTCCGGTTCCAACGAGGACCTGTTCTGGTCGTTGTTTGCGTTTAGTGCCGTGATTTTTCTGCTGCCTTACGAGGGCATGTTGCTGACGTTCATGAAAATGCGAGTAAAGGACCCCGAACATCCCCGGCCCTATCGGGTACCCGGTGGTTCTGTGGCAGCTCGTTGCGCCGCCTGGCTGTGTCTCATCGTGTTAGCGCTTTCGATTGTCCTGTTTATCTATACGCCCGGAACCGGGATGGACTGGGCGGTACTTGCAGGCGTCATTGTGACCCTGGGAATTGGCGAGCTGGCGATACGGTATGCAGAAAATCGCTCCTGAACTGCGACCGCTCGATTCCTACCAGATGTCCGCTATTTCGGAGTTTGACAATGCCGCCCATGTGTCGCGTTGTCGCGCGCTTCCTCCTTCCGATTAGGTCTATACTGGTCGGGTTGAACGATAAGAATCCACAGTAAGGGGCAGTGTCTTGCAGAAATACAACTTGTTTGCACGTGCCCACCGCTTAACTGGAGTGGGCAGGTCTGGCCTGCTGGCTCTCCTTGTGTGCCTTGGGGCCTGTGTCGGGCAGGAGCCCGATGCACCGATCTCGGTGGCGCCTGCAGAGCTTGAGGGTCGAGCGCTTCTAATTCGAAACGTGGCGGTCTTTGATGCCGAGACTCTGTCGGTCTTGCCCGAACGGGATGTGCTCGTTGAGGGCTCCACCATTGTGTCGGTGGAGCCGGCGGCAGCCACGGTGCAGGATAACCTTTACGTGATTTCAGGGGAGGGCGCCACACTGCTGCCGGGCCTCGTTGATATGCACGGGCACGTGACCACCACCACCGGCCCGACCTGGGAGACGGCGGCGCCTAATCCCGAGAGCAACCTTGCTTCCTATGCCTACGCCGGGGTGACAACCGTGTTTGATCCCGGTGACAGTTCCGAAGAAGCGTTTGCACGCCGCGAGCGTGTTGCGGCAGGCGAGCTCGTCGGCCCGCGCATCTATACGGCGGGCAAGATCATAACGGACCCGGAGGGTCATCCTCGCGGTCTGGTCGAGGCCTTCGCGCCGGGCTGGATTGCCTGGCTGCTGAAAGACACTGTTGCTACGGGCGTGGCGACCCCCGAAGAAGCGCGAGCCGAGGTAGACGCGCGGGCAGATAGTGGCGCTGACGCAATCAAGGTGGTGGTCGACAGTATCCCGCTCGATGCCCAGATCATGGGCGAGCCGGTGCTGAGAACGATCATCGAACATGCGCGGGCGCGCGGCCTGCGTACGGTTGCCCACATTGGCACAACAGACGATGCCATCATTGCGGCCGAGAGTGGTGCGTCACTCTGGGTACACGGCGTCTATAAAGAGCGTATACCCGACGAGTTGGTTCCACACATTGCTTCCTTCGATATACCCATGGTTACTACCAGTGAAGTCTTCGATAGCTACGGCCGTGCATTGAGCGGTCCGCGGCAGCCGACGGAGCTTGAGCAATCCATGGTAAGCCCCGAAAAGATCGCTTCGTTTTATCCGCTGCCGGAAGACTTTGGTCTGGGTGCGCTGGAGAGCTGGCTTCTGCTGATGCAGGAAACGCGCGAGGTACGGCTCGACAATGTGGGTCGACTGCACAATGCGGGTGTGACGATCCTTGCTGGAAGCGACACTCAGTCGGGCGTTTTTCCGGGCGCGGGCCTGCATCGCGAACTTGCAGCACTCGTAGAAGCGGGCCTTACGCCGGCCGAAGCGTTGCACGCTGCTACGCTGGCACCGGCGCGCTACCTGGAGCAAACTGATACACCGCAGTCGGGCGTCATCGCGCCCGGTAAGCGCGCAGATCTTCTGCTGGTCAACGGCGATCCAACCCAGCACATTGCCGCGGCCAGCGATATTCGGGAAGTTATCCTGAACGGCAAACTGCTTGAGCGAAAAAGCCTGAACTAGCGGTAAGCGCACGTCCTCGCGAGTGCGCCTTTTAAAAACACAATAACAGTAGTGGTAGCAGCACAATGACAGTCTTTACGAATCAACGGGCCTCTTTACTCGCGGCATCCGTGCTCCTCGCGGCCGCAGCGCCGCAGCTCTCACACGGTCGAACGCTCGAAGAAATCGTCGTGTCGGCGCAGAAAACGGAACAGAACCTGCAGGACGTGCCGATATCAATGGCGGTGGTCGGCAAGGAAGAACTCTCGAAACTCAACATTTTTGACTTTGCGGAGACGGCTGCGCTCACGCCGGGTGTCGACTTCACGCCGGGTTCCCAGTCTGCCGCAATACGGCTGCGCGGTATCGGTCCGGGTTCCTTCTCGCTCACCTCACCCCAGAGCGTGGCTGTGTTTGTAGATGAGTTCTCGCAGATCGCTGTTGGCGTGACCTTTTTCACGCTGGTGGATGTCGAACGTATCGAGTTGCTGCGCGGGCCGCAGGGCACGCTGTATGGTCTGAACGCGCCGGGCGGTGTGTACAACATCACAACGCGAGCGCCGAACACGGAGCAGGTCGAGGGCAATCTCGAGTTCAGCTACAGCCAGTTTGACAAAGACAACCTTGAAACAACGGACGTGCGCGGCGCGCTCAATATCCCGCTCATTGACGACACGCTGGCGCTCAGGGTGGCCGGTGTGTACGCCGAATCCGATGGCGCAGTACGCGTTGTTAACCCGAACGCCGGTGAAGACTCCACCGGCGGCAAGAAGCACTGGTCGACGCGTTCTCGCCTGCGCTGGTTCATCAACCCGGAAATGGACCTCACCTGGAACGTGATTTACAACGATCTCGACGACAACCCCGCCTATTTCTTTAATCCGCAGGGGCTGGTGCCGGGCACCGGCGAAGACACGGGCGTACCGGCTATCATT
The DNA here is from genome assembly GCA_965227435.1 of Halioglobus sp. Classification (GTDB taxonomy): domain Bacteria; phylum Pseudomonadota; class Gammaproteobacteria; order Pseudomonadales; family Halieaceae; genus Marimicrobium. The sequence goes on from CBDDGB010000001.1 coordinate 736,154, forward strand.
AACGATGCCAAGGACAACCTCTACTATGGCGACTTCGTGTCGAGTTCGGTCGGTGACCTGTTCGACACCAACCTGCACTTTCGCCAGTCCATGGAACCGTTCGATCTGGATTTTCTCCTTTCGTACCAGAAGTCCGATAGCCATTTGTTCGACAACCGGGAGCCCTATCCCGGCTTCAACAGCCTGTTCGACATTCGGCTCGAGTCCGAACAGTACACAAGCGAGCTACGTATCACAGACACTACCGATGTTGTCGACTATATTGCCGGGCTGTTTTACAGCGAGCGCGAGCTCGTCGATGGGCAGTTCAACCTCAATGTAGCTGGGAGCACACTGACGGGACCTGCGTCCGGCATCAGCATCTCTTCCGCGGCGTTCGCCAACCTGACGTTTCACCTCAGCGAGAAATGGGATGTCACTGCGGGTGCGCGGTACGAGATGAACACCGTCGAGACGCAGAGTACGTTTGACTTCATCGGGCTGCAGTCTATCGTCGATGACGAACTGGACTTCGACCATCTCTCCTGGAGCTTCAAGCTGCGCCACTACTTTAACGAGGACCACACGGCCTATCTCGCCATCGACAACGCCTACAAGCAGGGCGGTTTCAACAATCTTGTCCCTGGCCTCGCGACGCTCGTGCCCCTGTTCCCGCAGATACCCGAGCTTGAAGAAGCCAGTGCACGCATGCTCGCGTTTGACGAGGAGATATCGACAGCCATTGAAATCGGCGCCAAGGGCACGGTCCTCGAGGGCAACTTGCGCTATAACTTCGCCGTGTTCTACCAGGAGTTTGAAGACCACCAGGTCACGCAGGCGGGTGCCGAGGCGCTCGACACGCCGCTGGGTGACCTCAACACGCTGTTCCTGAACCAGCTGGTCAACGTTGACGAGGCAACCACCAAAGGTGTCGAGTTTGAGGTCGCGCTTTTATTTGCCGACTACTGGGACCTCAGCGTGCGCGCCGCGTACTTCGACCCCGAGATCGAAGAGTGGAATTTTCGCTTCTGCCCGCGCGGTGAGGAGGAATCACCCAACCAGCTGATCTGCCCGGCGAGTGGGGGCCAGGCGCTTAACGACCTGCCCAACTGGAATACCAACGTACAAATCGGGCAGGCACGCCCCCTGTCACCCAGCTGGTTGTTTTACGGCAGGCTCAACTGGAGCTGGAACTCAGAGCAAGACACCAGTGACGAGCGTATTGTCTACGACCCCTACAGTCTCGTCGGCCTAACCCTCGGGTTCACCAACCTGAACAACGGGCTCGATATACGCTTCTGGGGTAAGAACATCACCGACAACGACAATTACAACCCGCAGCTCAAGAGCGGGCTGGACCCGTCCCTTGAGGAGAACTCTCTCGAGGGTCAGTACAGGCCGGGCCCAGAGTACGGAGTGACGCTCAGCTACAGCTTCGGCAACTAGCCCAGCGCTCGGTGTTTACTCCACCGCGACGACATCCAGTGCACCGTTCCCCGCGCTGACGCTGAAGCGCACGTGGCGGGGCCCCTCTGGCGTCGTCCACTGGGCAACATAATCCCCGTGGGTGGCGTGCACCTCGATGACACCGCGCCCGTCCGTGAACCCTTCCACCTGTGTGCGCCAGCGGTCGTTCAGTAGCGCTAGAATCGCCTCACCATGGCGCGACAGGTTGCCGTCATCGTTATACACGCCGAGATCCAGGCGGCTGCGCGGACCCAGGGGATTCCAGAAGTTCCAGAAGATGATTTCCTCAACCTGGGGATGACCCCACCAAACGCGCATGATGGCCTCGGCCTGTGCCGCGCGCAGTTCAGGCTCACCGGGCGCGGCGAACGTGACCTCGGTGATGTGAATCGGCAGCCCGGTCTCGGCGAGGTTCGCCAGTGCATCGGCGTAGTCGTCCACGCGGGTGCGCTGGTTCAGGTCGACGTCGACGCCTATGTTCACCAGTCCGGGCGCGAAGTGCCCCTGCTGGCCCAGGGCATCCACAGGTACGCCGGCGTCCAGCAACTCGAGGATGCGGTCGCGCACGGCGGATGTGTCAGGGCCACCAACGCCGGTAAAAATCTCGCTGATCCATTCGTTGTAGACGAGCTGTGCGCCCGGGTCGGCCGCCTTGGCCCAGTGAAACGCGTCATCCACCACGGTTGGCCCGAGCCGGTCGATGAACCATGGCGTCAGGGGGTTGAGCATTTCATTCGTAACTTCCCAGACGTCGATGCGGCCTTTGTACCGGGTGACGACGGTTTCTATACGCTGCTTGATGAGCGACCTGAGCTCGGCTTTTTCCTCTTCAGTGAGGTCCGGGTCGGGGAACTTGTCGCGCAGCCATTCCGGCGTGCCACTGCCTGACGCTACCGGCGGTGGATTCCCCCACAACAGCACGTGCGCCTTTACGTCGAAGCCCACGCCCTCGGCGAATGCCAGTTCCTCGTCTGCAAGGTCAAACGTGAGCACGCCCTCTTCGCGCTCGGTATTGCGCCACTTGAGGCTGGTTTCTGCTACCAGCAGCGAGGTTTGTGGGCGCGCAATGCTGCTGTAGAAATCGAGATTCCCGGGCTCATCGCGGAACTCGCGAATGTCGAGCGGCACCCCGAACTGGAAGGCGTGCTCGACCTGCGTAACGGTGACCTCGGCGCCTGGATTTCCCGTCCACAACCGCAGCGGTCGGCCGCGCAGCGAGGCAGCTCGGTCATCCGCTGCCGTGACCACTGCCAGTTCCTCGGCATCCAGCAATAGGCGCAGATCGGCGGCCTTACCAGAAGGCAGGTCAGGAAGGGCGACGCCGCCCGTGCCAAGAGCAGCCGGCAGGAAACCGCAGGACTGTTCTGCGCTCGCATTTGCCTTACTACACTGCAGCTGGCAATACAGATTGTCGGGCGCGCAGTCCGACGTGCACATTTGATTCGCAACCGAGGCCGCTGCCCTGCAGTCGTCGATCTCGGTAACGCAGTTCTCTCCCGCACAGGTGGGCTCGAAGACATTGGTGTCGCTGTTACAAAGCTCAATGGCACGCAGAGACTTTGCGTCACATTCGACGGCACAGCCGTTCCCGAAGGCCGTTGCGGGTGTTCGGGTGCACTGTTCAAGGCAATAACCGGCCTGTGCTTCTGCGGCCGCGGCGCAGGCAGAGCGCGCTGCGCTTAGCGCCTCACCCGGTAAAATGTCATTGCCATCGGTACAGCTCGTCAGCAGCGCGGCGAACAGCAGCCACAGAAAAAGTGGGAAGCGCGCTGTCCGGTTACGTTCTAATCGTCTATCAGTGTTCGACTTCAAGGGATAACAGCGTCCATGTGTTAAAGCCGTGATTGGCAAGGCCATGCTCCGCACGCGCTTCGCGTGGGTGCATGAATGCAGAAGTATATACCGAATCCGGAAAAGCGCTCCGGGCACAAATTAAAGGCAAAAAAAAGCCGCCTCGGACGGGTTCCTCGGCGGCGCAGTGCTGAGAGTAGTACTGCTGTAAAATTAGACCGACGTGCGTCCTACACAGGCCTAAAGGGATTTTGGTTTAAGTTCGATGCTTAGCTTTGCATCGACCACGAAGTCGTCGCCGGCGTCACGCAGCATGCCCTCGAGTGCGCGCAGCTCAGAAATCGCGCGCCTCGCGCTCGAATCATGCGTGCCGAAGCGCTCCTGGTGGCTCAGGTCGCGCAGGTTGTGGTACTGCCCGATAGCGCCCAGCAGCTGGATGAGCGGAATATCAGAGTCCTGCGAGCGCAGCGGCTCTTGCAGCAGCGATACGCTGATGTTGCTGTCGCTGGTGGTGTTGTCTGTTACAGGCACATGTGTCACGGGAGCGTTCATATCAAACTCCAACTCATTGAGACTTAAGGTTAATCGGTTTCACGACCCAGAAAAGTCGCATTTTGCGTTGGTTTCCATCGGCATTTTCGATGTTTGGGAGGTGCAGCGTGACGGCGTTCATTGTACTTGTTCCTCCCCAAAGAACTGGCGGGCGGAGTCCAGCAGACGCTTCACACCGGGGTGCTTGACCTTGCGCTCGGGCGATACCGCGTAGAAGTGCTCGCGCACTTCTTCCGTGCGGCCGATGATGGAAACGCCATACTGCTCGACCACGTGGGTTTCAATAATGCTCGGCGTGCAGAACACGCCGTGGCCCGATCTTCCGAAATACTTGATGAGCGCGCTGTCGTCGCATTCCGCGACGACCTGTGGGGCGATCTGTTCGCTGTCAAACCAGCTCTGCAGGTTCATCTTCTGGTTTGACTTGTCGCCGCAGATCAGCAGCGGGTGCTGGTGCAGCGATTGCGGAAAGTCCGCCGCCAGTTTCTTGGCCCGCTTGCCGCCGGAATAAAACGTCAGGCCGCATTCACCCAGGAAGTGGTTGTAGGCTCGAATCGGTATGCCGGGAGGTAGCTGCCGGTCTGTCAGGATGAGATCCAGCTTGTTCAGCGCCAGCTCGGAGAGCAGCGTGTCGAAGTCGCCCTCGCGGCAAACCAGCTTCATCGGTTCGGTGAGTTCGAAGCAACTCTCCAGGATGTTGACCGACAGGATCTTGGGAATGACCTCGGTGACACCCACGGCGAAACGAAACTGCTCCTTGTTGTCGCGGCGCTGGATGCTCTGCTGCAGTTCCGCGCCCAGCGAAAAGATGTCCTCCGCGTAGTCGTAGACCATCTTGCCCATGTCGTTCATCACCAGCTGCTTGCCCTTGCGGTCAAACAGTTCGACCCCGAGGTACTCCTGGAATATGCCAAGCTGGCCGCTGATAGTTTGCGGCGACACGTGCAGCAGGGCGGCGGCGCTGGCAACACTGCCCTCGCGCGCGGTGGCGTAGAAGTAGTGCAGGTGTTTGTAGTTGAGCTGGTGTGACATGGCTTAGGCGTCCTGTACTGCAACAGTGGCTTCCTGCCGGAACTGGTCCATTTGCCTCAGTAACTCGTCGTGGCTACTACTGCAGAAATTGACGTGACCAAGTTTGCGGCCGGGTCGCGCCGTCTTGTTGTACCAGTGCAGGGTGGAGTGCGCAGAGAGTGCGGTCTCAGCGGGAACGCCGCTACCGATGAGGTTTACCATGCCCGCGATGCTGTGGTTGTCGGTGCCGCCGAGCGGTAAACCCGCGATGGCCCGCAGGTGGTTCTCGAACTGGCTGGTCTTACATCCCGTTTGCGTCCAGTGCCCGCTGTTATGAACGCGCGGCGCGATTTCGTTGACCAGCAGCCCGCCATCAACCACGAAACACTCCATCGCCATTACGCCCACGTAATCGGTAGCTTCCATCACCTGGCTGATGTATTGCTGCGCGGCATGGACAGTCTCTTCGGGCACCTGCCGGGCAGGGGCGATCGAGTGTTTGAGAATGCCGCTTTCATGCACGTTCTCGGTGATCGGGTAGTGCCCTATGCTGCCGTCACGGCCGCGTACCGAGATGATCGATACCTCGCGTTCGAAGGGAATCCACTGCTCAATGATGTAGTCGTCGTGCTCGCCGCGGTCGTCGAAGGCAGCCACATCTTCGGTGGTGCGCAAGATCTGTTGGTTTTTGCCGTCATACCCGCCGCGGCAGGACTTCGCGACCAGCGGCAACGACAGTTTGGCCGCAGCCTCCGCGGCGGACTCCCTGTACACGTGCGGCGCACTGGGCACGCCCAGTTCAGCGAGCAGTTGTTTCTCTTTACTGCGATCCTGCAGGGCGGCGAACGCATCGGGGTTCGGGTGCACGGTGCAAAACGGCTGCAGTGAGCGGAGCAGGCTAGGGTCAATCTGTTCCTTCTCGGTGGTGATGACGTCCGGGTGGCCCAGGGCTTCGATGAGCTGCGCAGGCGTCTGCGCCTCATGCCAGTGCACCACGCTTCCCAACTGCTCCACGCAGCGGGTGTCCTGGCCGAGGTCATCCGCGACAAAGCTGAACTTGAAGCCCAGCGGAATGCCCGCCAGTGCCAGCATCCGCGATAGCTGGCCGCAACCTACAATTGCAATGTGCACTACTCTACCTCCACGGGAACAGACGCTGTTTGTTCGGCGCGCCACGCTATGAGGCGCTCGCGCAGTTCGCTGTTGCTGGTTGCAAGAATCTGGGCCGCCATGAGGCCGGCGTTGTAGGCCCCCGGTTCGCCGATTGCCTGGGTCGAGACGGCGACACCTTTCGGCATTTGTACGATAGAGAGCAGGCTGTCGACGCCGTTCAGTGCCTTGCTGGTGACGGGCACCGCGATAACGGGCAGCCAGGTCATCGCGGCCGTCATGCCGGGTAGGTGTGCGGCGCCACCGGCGCCGGCGATGATCACGCTGTACTTGTGCTCTGCCTCACGTGCGAAGTCGTAGAGCCGTTGCGGTGTGCGGTGTGCCGACACGACGGCATCGTCGTGGGGGATGCCAAGGGCATCCAGCACCGTGGTAGCGACCTTGAGTACCGGCCAGTCCGACCGCGAACCCATGATGATGGCGACCTTGCCGGTCATAGCGTGATTCCTGTAAGTGACTCGGTGATCACCATGTAGGTCGGGATACCGATGAGTACATTGAAGGGGAACGTAATGCCGAGCGAAGCGCTGATAGAGAGGCTGTGATTAGCCTGCGGCAGCGCGAGTTGCATTGCGGCCGGTACTGCAATGTAGGACGCGCTTGCGCCCAGGACGGCGAGCAGTATCGCGCCACCCGAAGACAGGCCCATTGCCACGCCGAGCAGGCAACCCATCATGCCCCCGATCATGGGCATCGCGACCCCGAAGGCGAGCATGAAACTGCCGAGCCGCTTGATGTCCTTGATGCAGTTGGCAGCGAGAATGCCCATTTGCAGAAGAAACAGCGCGAGCACGCCTGGAAACAGGTCGAAGAACATCGGTGCAACGGCCTCGATACGCGGGCCGGCGACGAGCCCGACGAGCAGACCGCCGACCATCAGTATGACGCCCTGGTTGAGAAACACTTCGTGCAGCAGCTTCCGGGTTTCGGCTGAGAACAGCGCCGAGCTTTGTTCCGAGCCGTCTGCCTGCGCGCGCCTTGCGAGGATGATGCCCACGCCAATGGCGGGCATCTCCAGCAGTACCACGAACAGTGGCAGGTAGGCCTCGTATTGAATGCCCTGCGCTTCGAGTACCGCGACAGCCACTGCGTAGGTGCCCACGCTGACGGAGCCATAGTGCGCGGCGATCGAGGCGGCATCGTAGCGTTCCAGGCCGCCGAGGTGATAGAGCACGGGGAAGGCGATGAGCGGAAGGATCAACCCGAGCGAAACAACGAACACGGATTGCCCGAGGATCTCCCAGGACGCGTGCTCGGCCAGTGCGATCCCGCCCTTGAGCCCGATCGCGAGCAGCAGGAAGAGGATCAGCGACTGGTACAGCGGCTTGGGAAACTGGATATCCGCGCGCAGCAAGGTCGCGAAGATACCCAGTAAGAAAAATGCGATGCCTACATCCATGACAACTGCCTCCCCCCGTCAGCAGACAGTCTTAGTAGTCGGGTGCTGCGTCCCGCAGCTCCTGGATCGAGAGTTTGGCGGGCGCCAGCTCTTCGGCCCTGCCCTGAACCGTCCGGGTAACGACAGCCAGCGCCGAAATCCCCGCGCCCAGCGCGATCAGGCTGAAGCCCACGGCATCGATGCCCATGATTACCGCGCCCAGCGCGATGAAAGCGAGCCCGACTGTGAAACTGAAAACGAATTGCCGATTGGTCATGACCTGTGTTCCCTCTGTCTGAATGCTATGATTAGATAATCATCAATACCTATGGAATGTAGTATCCACTTTTATCGATTTAGATAAAAATAGATATTATGCATAGGTTATATAGATAAATATCTATATAGATGCGCAAACCCTTTGTTCACGGGCCTTTCAGCCCTGTAAGGAGTGCCATGAGCTCCCGTTTACACGCCCACGTGGGCACGTTGCGACAACTCGAAATTCTCCTGGCAGTACACGACCAGGGGGGGATCAATGGCGCCGCGCGGGCGCTGTATCTCACGCAGCCGACTGTCTCCACGCAGATGAAGAAGCTTTCCGAGGCGATTGGGGCGCCGCTCTACCACATGGTCCAGCGCAAGTTGGTGTTTACTGATGAGGGCCTGGAGCTGGTGCGCACTGCGGTGGAGGTGCTCGACAGTTTTGCCCGCCTCGACCAGACGCTTAGCAACATGCGCGACCTAAAGTCGGGCACATTGCGCCTGGCGGTGGTGAACACCTCTCAATACTTTATTCCCCACCTGCTCGGGCCCTTCTGCGAGCGCTACCCGGGTATCGACGTACAGCTCAAAGTGGGCAACCGCCAGCAGACCATCGAGCGACTGCGCCAGGGCGTCGACGACTTTTACGTGTTCAGCCATCCGCCCAAGGACATCGACACAGAGAGCATTGAGTTTCTCGACAACCCACTCGTCGCGATTGCCCATGAGGACCACCCGCTTGCCAGTCGCAAGAAGCTGTCATTGAAGGACCTCTCCGAAGAGCCCTTCCTTATCAGAGAGCAGGGCTCAGGCACTCGCCACGCGCTGGAAGAGTTTCTGCGTGAAAAAGGCGTGAGGCTCAATTTTAAAATGACGATAGAAAGCAACGAGGCCATCAAGCACTCGGTGTTGTCGAAACTTGGAATTACTATCCTCTCCGCCCACACGCTTACTTACGGCGGGAGTTCGGGCCTCACGAAGCTCCCTGTGCGTGAACTGCCCATCATGTCGCACTGGTTCTTTGTATGGTCCCGCACGACACGGCGTACGGTCATTGCATCGGAGTTTCTGGAATACGTGGAGAAGGAGGGGCGCCAGGCTCTACAGTCGGAACTGTCGAGGAACTAGCGCCCCGGGGGGAGAGACGTTTAGTGCATCGCGAGGTGAATGGCGCCGATGCCGCCCAGCACGATGCCGAAGCTGCCAATGGTTGCGCCAGTGGCTACAACGACCTGGCCCATTGGATCTTCTACCCAGCGAAGGCACTTTTCCTTGAGCGTCTCGTTGGCCTTTACGTGCTCATGCGTGTTGGTCGACATCCTGGTTTCTCCTCTATTTCTGGTGACTATTAATACCGGCCTTGGCCTGGTTTCGGTTGGTCTATCGGTACTGGCATCTCGCCGTACTGTTTCGGTGCAAACTCTTCCTGCCAGCTCTTCAGCGCGCGGTATACCAGCTGCGCTCCCGGCAGCTGGACGATCGAATCGGCGAGCGGGAGATCGTCTTCATAGTCCTTACTGACCGCGGAATCGTTTGCCGCGTACCCGACGCTTTGCTTCGCCCGGGCGCTTTCGCCTGTCATGTCATGCTGCCGCTGGGTTGCCATCTTCCGCCTCCATCACTGTCTTGTTCGCCTTGCGCCGCTTTACTTTTGCGCGCATCCGCGCCAGCCGTCGCCTCACCGAATGCCGCGCCCTGCGCACCGCGCTATCAACCGCGTCGTACATGTCCGTCTGCACATCCTCTATGACAACGTCAGGCTGCAGTGGCAGGGCAATGTGCACGCTGCATCGCTTGTCTGCGCCGCCGCGCGGGCCGTTTATATCGCTAAGCCTCACCTGTAGCCTGTCGATGTTGTCGAGGTGATTGCCAAGGGCGAGTCGCACACGCCCCAGCACGTACTGCTCAAGAGGCTCAGTCAGAGCGAAACCGCGCGCCTGTATGTAAATGGACATGGTGACCTCCTCGTCTTGCATGTTGGCGATGACGTCATTATTGGGTTTGGCTGGTTGAAAGAAAATTCGAATGATATTGTCGTAAGGTTCGAGAAAAACGAACCGTCAGGCCCTCCGCTCGAGGACCTTTTGCCTTGGAATTAGGACAGCAGAGGTTGAGGGCAGTGCCAGATACGCTACCCGTGGTCAGGTAGAGCCTCTCGTCAGGCTATACCCACAGTAATGCAAAGCGCTGCTAGCGCATGCCCCTTAGGAGCGCCTGTACCGCCAGGCCAGGTGTACAGCCGATAATGTCGAAATCGGGGCCCACATTTGGGTAACCAAACCTGGGCCGCAACAGGCGACGATCGGAGGTGATAAGCGGTGAGTTGAAGGCATCGTTGAACAGCCGATTGGGGTCGCCGCCCTGACCATCCCAGTTCGTGCACCAAACCCCTGTTGCGGTATCCAGGCCAATGTAGAAAGAGCTGCCCGGGTCGGTCGTGGAGTAGAGTGCCTGCACATCGGCATCAGATGCGTTAAGCAGGCGGGTGACTGATTCGGTAAAGCCGCCCACACCTCCCAGCCGGTTGATCGCGATGGTGCGCCGGGCGCCGAGCGCGACAAGTGGCTGAACACGCAGGGGGTCCGCCCAGCCGCCAACCGAGAGAACACCGCTCTCGAGCGCCACGGCCGGGCTGAAGCCGGGTTCGGCCGGAGAACTGGAGAGAACCTCGCGCCAACTCGCCGCTCCCAGCGGCACGAACTGCTCCGACACGAGGTCTGAAAACTGGCGATCGAGTCTGCGTTCCATCTTCCGCAGGTCCCTGGCAGAGCCCCAGTAGCCAACGCCGATGTCGGCAAAGTTGGGCTCGAACGGAATGGGTTGCGCGTCTATCCACGCTGCGCGTGCTTCCTCCCATGCAGCGATCGCGTCGCCCGTTAACACTCCCGTCACACCGAATACCGGTAGGTAGGTACCCACTGGGTCATCAGCACGGTTCGGCCCGCCTCTGGTGGCAAATGCCTGGCGGTAGGTATTGAACAAGCTGCCGAACTCCTCACCGCACGTTTGCGTGCCGCTGCCTGGCAGGTCAGCGACCTGCTCCCAGGTCAGGCCGACGCCGGGCTGTGCGCACGCGTCCAGCCAACTGGCGAAGCCTGTGCGATCAGCCGGGCCATAGGCGGCGTAAAACGAGCCGTAAACACCGAGTAGCGATGCAAACTCGTTGAAGTCGACAACGGATGTGCGCAGGAATACTCGCGGGTCATCGACAATAAACTGAATGCCCTTCTGCAGCCCCTCGATAATGTCGGTCGCGTGAAACACCGGGTCCGGAGAGTTCGCAAGCAGCTCAAACAGCTCTGGGTTGATCAGTGGCCCGAGGTCGCGCAGCAGGCGGTCGAGGGCCTCCAGTCCCATCTCGGGAACGGGGCCCGTGAGCAGCTCAACAATGTTTTCGGCATCGATGCCATCTATCAGGCCACTCACCGTGGCGGCGTCCTCAAACAGGCCTGTCTCAGTCAGCCCCACCACGGACTTGAGCATGAGAGACTGGCGCGCGTTTCGTGCTCTCGCGCGACATTTCTTGCGGCCACAATTGTGGAGGTCGGGGTTTGCCCACATGCTTTCCAGGAAGAACGTTGTGATGCTGCCAGAGCTGCCGCCGGCCGCGCAGGTAATACGGCCATACTCCTCAATGTGCCGGGCAAGTGCGCCGTAGTGGGCAAAGAGGTTCTGGCCATTGCCGCGTATACCGGCGCAGGTTGACCTGGTTGCGCTGGGCCTGGGGGGAACAAACTCCCTTGCCTCTGCCGAAGTCGCCACGAACGGCGTGCTGAACATAAGCGGTACGAGGCACGCACCGATAAGCAATCCGTGCCTTGGTTTTAGAACATTGAGGATGTACTTGATCACGGGTCTGACCTCCGGTCTGCGCGCGTTATTGTTTCTATCGGATGGCGCTAACCACTCAGACTAGTCGAATCTCATCAAAGCGCACGATGCGCCAGGCGGTGAGCTACAGCAGGAAGTTGGACACTAGCTCTTCAACGAGCGCCGCGGCGACCCATGAAAACAGGGGAATGAAGAGATACAGCACCAGGCGTAGACGCGTGTGTTGGCCGATCGGCCAATCGGGCAGGGTCTGGATATGCGAACGCACAGCCAGCATCGCAGCGTACTGCTCGGGGTTAAAGCCTGTGGCGAGTTCGCCCTGCTTCACGAAGGGCAGCTGTTGCGTAATCTTGTCCGCAGCAAGGCCCTTGTGCTGGTGCATATTCCTTCTAATGCCGAGCTGGGGGTAAACAAACGCGGCCAGCGTGATGGCGAGATACAGCACCAGCATGAAAAATACGATATGTCGCGATGTGCCAATGCCGTCGGGCATAAGGAATGAGGTGAGCATGACCGCGATGATCGCCCAGAGGGCGATGATGCCAACGACGAGCCCCGTTAGCTGCAACCCATAGCGAGAAAAGGCGACGAGGGGTTCAATGCGCATCAAGTCGATGACGACATAGTCCTGCCCCAACCGCCTGATGGCACTGACATCGATGATAATCCTGGCGATCAGCCACAGCGCGGTCGTCCAGGTCGCCCATGCCGCGAGTACTGTCCAGAGCTCTCCCAGCGCCCAGCCCGGGCTGGACCACCAGCCTGAGAACCGCGCAAATTGCACCTCTTGCGTGGTGATGGTCAGTGCCAGGGCGGGTAGCACTGCCCATGGCAGGCCGGACTTGTGTGTTCCTGTGAAGCGCTCCTTGAGCTCCTCGAGGCCGGCCGCGCCCTCTTTAAGTTGCCCCGCGACGCTCTCGTAACACCTCAGCCTGGCCCGCAATACGAGTGGCGCGGCGGCCACGAAGTAGCCCATCTGCAGGCACAGCAGAGCGACGTAGAGACCGTCAGTTTTTGGCTGGGGTGAGGCGCTGCCTATCGCCCCCGCGGCGCTCTCGAGTAACAGCCACACAAGACCACCGGCAACTGAAAAGGCCAGCGCATACAGCACGGGGCGTAATAGAGAGGTTGTTGAGTTCTGTTCCAAGCACAAATCCCTTTGTGGAGCTGACCGCGGAGATAGATACGCGCGGCCAGCACGCCAGATCAGTGCCCGATTATCCTCCGGTTAGAGGCTGTTACTCAATCCTGCGAGAGAAATCGCTCAATGGCTAACCTCAGGTCCCCCGCGCGACTTCTCGAGACGGGCAGCGGTGTTTCGGTGCCGCTCAGGCAGACCCCGAGCCTCCGGCCGTGGGACTTGAGGGAGGTGACGTGGGCGAGGCTGACAAGGTAGCCGCGGTGCACACGGAAAAAGTCGCTCTCGCCGAGTCGCAGGGTGAAGTCGTCCAGCGTGGTATCTGAAAGAAGTGTCTGGAGTTTGTGAACAGTGACACCCTCTTCCGATAAGTGGATCCGGCGGTACCTGCCCATCGCTTCAACGTACACGATGTGTTGCTTGTTGACGTATCGGCTCGCGCCGCTGTCTGTGAGCACGATGGTCGACCCGGCGGTTGGCTCGGCTTTCACCTCGAGTGTCAGCACTTCCTGGCGCAGCATCTTGGCCAGGCACTTCTCGATGACGGCAGGCCTCGCCGGCTTCAGGAGGTAGTCGATGGCATGGGTATCGAATGCCTGCAACGCGTACTGGTGGTGCGCGGTCACGAAGACCAACTGGTACATGAGATGTTCGGTGGCGCTCGCAACCCCAAAGCCGTCTACGCCAGGCATATCAATGTCGAGGAACACGATGTCGGGTGTGTGCTCGGTAATCGCCGCTATGGCCGCGTTGCCGTCACTGACCTCGGCGATCACTGTCAGATTGTCGACGCCGCTGATGACCTCACGCAGCTGTGCCCGAGCCGCCGGTTCGTCGTCCACAATAAGCACGCGCTTGGCGGTACTGTTCACCCGGCAACCCCGCTAAGCACGCGCTCTGGTGGTATGGCTAAAGACACCCGGCTTCCAGAGCCCGCTGAGTCAAAGCGCATTGAGGCAGCGCCCTGGTAATGCAGCGACAGGGTTTCTTCGACTATTCGCAGGCCGCTGCCGGGTTGCAGTGTCTTGAGGTCGATTGGCTGGCCGTTGTTAGCGACCTCGATCACCAGCGTGTTGTCATTGATCCGGGCGGTGAGTGTGAGCGTCGTCAGCTCGCCCGACTGCGCCACAACATGTTTCACCACATTCTCTACCAGTGGCTGCAGTATCAGTGAGGGGACGCGCTGGGAGCGTGCTCGATCCTCGACATTGATTTCGAAGGCCAGCCGATCTGGAAAGCGCTTCTTCTGTAAAGTCAGGTACAGCGTGGCGAGCCTCACCTCCTCTTCCAGAGTGATGAACTCCTGCTCAGCGGCGCGCATGCTTTCGCGCAACAGGTCAGCGAGGTCGTAAACGATTTCGCGGGCGGTAGACGGGTCGCGCCCGATCTCCGATGCGAGCAGATTCAACGTGTTGAAGAGGAAGTGCGGGTTGCTCTGCGAACGCAATACGTTGACCTGGGCCTGGCGCAGGTTGAGCTGCATCGCCAAGTGACGTTCGCGCTGCAGTATCAGGGTCTTTACCACCACGTACAGCGTGATCTGGAACAGCGTGAATACTATCGGCACAACCCGCGGCTGCGGCGCATTGGCCATTTCGTCGGCTGTTGGCCCGGGGCCGACAATCAGCGCCGCTATAACGATGGCGACGATATGCAGTGCATACTGTGCCCAGAAGCGGTCTTCGGAGAGTGCCCTGGGAAATGACAGTGTGCCGAGCAGAACCAGCGCGTACGCCAGTGTGAATGTCGCGACAAACCCGGCGATCAGGCTGCCAACGCGAGGTACATCGAGATGACCCAGTTCATGCAACACCGCGGCAATGAACATCACGTTGAACATCGGCCAGACAAGAATAAAGAAGCCGCCCTGCAACAGTGCCCGCCGTCCCGTCGGCAGGCCCGCCGAGAAGCTTGATAGGGTGCTGTTGGATTGCTGTCCCATGGTTGTCAGGTTAGCGCACATTGCGATTCCATTGGGTGGGGTGCCGATTAAGCATAGCGGGAGATGCGCCCCCGGTGTAATGCCGGGTGTACCGTTCATGCGCGAAACTGGCTCGTTCAGGCGGCCTGTGCTGGCGGCGGCGATTAGGCGTCTCTAGTGTTCAGGGTAGCTCTCGTAGTCCGCCAGACTGGCGGTCCGGGCGGTGATTGAGATACAGGAAGGGAGTGTTCCAGATGTACAAGTCAGCCAAGTTACCCCTCTGGGCGTTGCTCTTTGCGCTGTTGGGCATGGTGGGTTGCAGCGATGGCGATGACACGTTGCCCGAAGAAGAGCGCATAGGCTTCGAGATCATCCAGATACTGGGGCCGAATGAGCTGCGGGCCTGGATCGGCCTGGAGATCACGCGCGAGGAATTCGCCGCCCTTGAAGTGCCCGCAGGCTGGATCAAGAACCAGCCGCGCGAGGGCGGAGAGGATGTCGATGGCCCCGATGGAGGCCGCTTCCTGCGTTCACCGGACGCCACGGAAGACGGTGAGTTCCTCCAGGAGGAATTCTTCGGCTACAACTGGTTCCACGCGGCGACAATCGTGCAGGCGGGCAGGGCCTTGGACGATGAGCGGATCCTCACCGGCTCAAGCGTCAGGAAGTTTCATGAGCTGGACTTCAATGCCGGCAGCCCGATGGTGCTGCTGATCTCCCCCGAGGGTTCGGTCTACTTCCGTATCGGTCGTGATGCAGATCGCCTGACCGATGTGCCAACCATTCCCGAGGGTTGGCGCCTGATGGACTATACGACGCCCGTCGATATTGTGTTTGAGCTTTATCCGCGCAACACGGTAATACGGACCGATAACCAGGATTCCTTCCAGGGCCCCGTGCTGATCCAGGACCTTGTCGATAAGGGTGAAGTGCCGGATCCCGTCAATATCTCACCGCTGGAGCTGGCTACCGATATCTGCGAAGACGCCAACAGCATGGCGGCGATACTGGACTCGTACGCGTGGCGCTATCTGCTGGAAGACAGCAAGCTTAATCTGGAGCAGGTTGAGCGCATGGTCGCAGAACCGACACGCGGGCCGTTCTACATGGTGAACCTTATTCGGTATCGTGAAATGGCCCTGTACGCAGACGGTCGCGAAACCGATCTCACGGGGCGCGAAGCCAACGCGCTCTACTCACCTATCGAGTTCCTTGCAGCGATTGGTGCGGCGCCTGTATTTGTTAGCGGCGTATCGGAACAGGTCGAGGGAGACGATTACCTCTGGGATGACGTGGCTGTTGTACGTTACCCCTGCCCTGCAGGGTTTTTCGCGATGGCGGGTGACCTGGGGTTTCGCGAGCGCCTGATTCACAAGGACGCTGGCGTTGAAACAACGATCGTCATGGTCACGCACCCGCGGCCCTCGTCTGTGGCGGACGATTTTGAGTTTCCGCCGCCTGCGTTTCCGGCCACTTCGGGCGACCCATCGTTTGAGTGGGTTCGCGTTCTCGACTTCAACGACGTTGCGCAGTACTCACCGAGCGCGGGCGAGCCAGAGCGCACTGGCGCCGAGGCCTGGGAAGAGTTCGAGAAAAGTAGTGCCGCTGCCGTTGGGATTGGCGTGAAACCAATCGCGTCTTTCGATGTACAGGGAGTGATCACCGGGCCCGCCGACAACAGCTGGGACCGGGTGATTTTTGAGTACGTCCCGAGCAGGGCAGGTTTTGACGCGCTACTCGCTGACCCGACTCGTCAGGCGGGCAGTTACCACCGCGATGCAGCCCTCGCCAACGGCTACTCCATGATCACATTCCCGACGATTAGCGCCCTTCCGGGCAATAGTAATTCCGGCGAGCCTCCACCCGCAGTTCTTCCGCCGATCACTGACGATGGTGTCGGCACGATCTGCAACAGCGATGCGGACTGCGCGGGTATCGGCTTCTGCCTCCGCAATGGCGATGGCCCCGGATTCTGCAGCCGCCAGTGTGGCTCGGGGGAGTGCGGTGAGGGCTATGTCTGCTGCGGTTCCTGCTCTGAGATCGCTGCCGCCGTGTTGCCCTTTTCGGACTCTGCCTGCCTGATAGAAGGCGTTGAGGGGCCGCTGTCTAACCCGCCGCTGTCCTGCACCTGCGAGTAGTGACGGGCCTGTGGGCGGTCAAGTCATCGCCCGCAGGCCAACAGTGGCGGTCATTCCTCCAGCGCGAACGTCATCCGGGTCATCATGTCCACCTGCGGCTGTGCAACGCCGTCGAGCACGGGCAGCTTGTACTTCCATTTCTTTAGAGCCGTGACCGCGGCTTTTTCGAATACACCGCCCGGTTGTGCGTCCAGGATTCTGATGTTGGCCGTTGCGCCTGAACTTACGATGTCGAAGGCCAGGTCGACATAGCCTTCGATGCCGCGCGAGAGAGCCCTCCCGGGGTAAATCGGCGCGGGTTTCAGGTAGGCCACCACGCCGCCGCCTGAGTTGACATCAATTCCGCCTTTTACGTCTGGCATCGGAAGCCCGGGTTGCCACGTTGCACCTGGAAGCTCTGTGTCCACGGTGGGCAGGCGCACCAGTATGTCGGGGGGCGGTAGTACCTCCGGCGGCTTCTCCGGCTTTTTGTCGATAACAATGATCTCTTCATCGGGTTGTACCCGAATCAGCTCCGCGATTTTCCTCTGCACTGGTTCCTCGTAGCTGAAGTCCGTTGCGATCAGTCTGTCCATAAGCAGCACCAGCAATGTCGATATGACGACTGCGGGCACCAGCGAAAGCAGCAGTGGTGAATAGCGTGTGACGGCGATCTGTGGATTGGCGTGCATGGTCTTCTCCTCTTTTTTCAGGCAAGGCGATGCCCTGGGCGGTCGTTCGCCCATGGTGTAAACACGTGTTCTCGTAACTCGGGTTAGTGTTTCAGGCTAGGGTGGTGGAATCGTGGGTTTGTGCAGCGTGTCGATGACGGGCGGCCGCACGACAGCGGGGGGCTTGTTAGGACGTTGGGGCGCGGGGTGCAGTGCCGAGAGCGTTGAGTCATCGACATAGAACACCGGCTGTTGCACCTCTCGTGGGACGCCCTCTACTTCTGTGTTGACGCGACCCCACGGCGGCTCCGGTAACTCCGGGCGTGGGGCGAGCTGCACCGTGGCGATAGGCGCTGATAACAGTGCGCATCCCACGAACGTTGCGGTAGCGCCGCGAGCGAACGCGCTGTGATCAGAAACCTCGGCGACCATGTAGCGAACCCTGACCCCAAGTTCCGAGGGGCAACCAAGCGCTACGGTAGCCGGTACGCGCGTGCCGCCAGCCAGGCGCAACAGCATTGCCGCGTACGTTGGCGCCGCGACACCGCCCGAGAGAACCCGGTCGTCGCAGGCCTGCTCGGCTGACAGCGAGAGCTGGTCGACGAGGCGGCCTATGCCGGGTACTGGCCAGTAGAGGGCGCGGACGCCGCGGGCAAGCAGGTGCATAACCCAGTCCCCCCGCTCAATGTGCATGCGCTCATGCTGCATGGCCATGGCGGTGTCCTCTGGCGACCAATGCACGGCCTCTTGTGGCAGGATCACGCAGGGCCGCAACCAGCCCCAGGTGAAAGGTGTTTCTGCCTGCTCGCTTGTCAGCACCCTGATGTGGGCCGAAGCCCCGCTGTGTTTCGGCGCGAAGTCCTGCATGACGCCAAGTGGCTTTGCACTAGCACTGATACATGCCGTGGCGATGACATCGCGAGCCAGGCGAGCCAGCAGCAGTGCGCAGATGGCGCAGTAGACTGTGACGACAACGCTCGAATACTGCCATGCGCCCACCCCATCTGCGGCGGACGCTACTGGAAGAATCTCAAGATGCCACGTGATGCCCCAGCTCAGGAGCGGCAGGGCGGCGAGGCTGATGATCGTGCCCCTGGCGATACGGTTCCTGACGATCGCGGGCATCAGGGAAAGCTCTGTTACGACCGCGAGCCCTATGAGACCAATGAAGAAACCTTTCACCAGTAAGCCAAGCAGCTGACCTGCTGAGAGGAGATCGGGGCTGATGAGAGGCAGGGCATCCATGGTTCAGCTCACTCTCTCTTGCGCTTCGCCTGTTCAACGAGGTCGGAGAGCGCATGCAGTTCCTCGTCGGTCAGCTGGTCGCCGTCGTTACCTAGCAGTGCGGTGACCGCGGCGCCGCGAGAGCCGCGGAAGAACACCTTCACCAGTTTCTGCAGCGCAGATTCCTGGGCGCTATCGCGCGACTCGGCCAACGTGTACAGGTAGCGCGGCCCATCCGCCCTGTGGGTGAGGTGGCCCTTGTTGACGAGAATGCTGAGTAAGGCGCGGACCGAGGAGTAGCTCGGTGCATCGGGCATCGCCTCGTGTATCTCCCGGGCGGAGCATTCGCCGCGCTCGAGCACGATATCGCTGATCTGGCGCTCCCGACGTGACAGTTGATCCCGTTTCTTGCTCATAAGCCTGCTAATTGTTTAGCACTATGCTAAAAAATTAGCACATATCGAGCTCAAGTCAAGCAAAAGGGTGTTGTGGTGCGGTGGGGCCTGGCTATTGGGAGGCTCGGCGGAACCCCGGTCGCAGTCAGATTTCCCTTAGAGCGGGTTCCACAGGGTAGAGTGCACCGCGCCGTCGACCGGCACCATGGCGCCGTTGATGAAGCTTGCGCCCTCGGAGGCCAGGAAAACCGCGGCACTCGCGATCTCCTCCGGCCTGCCCAGCCGGCCCTGGGGTTGGGCGTCGTTGTAGCCCTGCACCCCGCCGGGCAGGGTTTCCAGCCAGGAGACCAATCCGGGCGTTTCCATGGCGCCCGGCGAAATGCTCACCGCGCGGATACCCTGGCGACCGTACTCGGTTGCCACGCTGCGCATTAGTGAGATAACCCCTGCCTTTGCAACGCCGTACACGGCGAGCCCCGGCATCGCGGCGAGGCCCGCGCCGGAGGTGGTAGAGAGAATGCAGCCGCCTCCCTGGGGCACCATCACCCGCAGTGCGGCCATCGTGCCGAAGTACGTGGCGTCGATGTTGAGCGCCATGATCTTGCGGTACTCGGCTTCGTCGATATCGAGCATGGGCGTGGGAAACGAGCCGCCGGCGT
Organism: Halioglobus sp.; assembly: GCA_965227435.1. Lineage (GTDB taxonomy): Bacteria > Pseudomonadota > Gammaproteobacteria > Pseudomonadales > Halieaceae > Marimicrobium. The sequence goes on from CBDDGB010000001.1 coordinate 755,722, forward strand.
TGTTGAACATGACATCCAGCCGGCCGTAGGTGGTGCAGGCTAGGTCTACCATGTCGTCGACGGTTGCGCGCTGGGTGATGTCACCGGGGAATGCCGTGGCGGTTCCGCCGCCGGCTTCTATGTTGCCTACCGTCTCTGCGGCCGCATCGGCGTTGATATCGTTAACAACGACCGAGGCCCCAACGCGGGCGAACAACTCCGCGCTGGCGCGCCCAATGCCGCCGCCCGCGGCGGTGACGATGACGCTTCTTCCGCTGAAGTCTGTCGTGCCCATGCTTTGACGCCTCACTCGAATCGCAAACGAGAAAGCCTGTCATCCTACAGCATGGGTGATGGACGATAGTGGCGGCAGGGGTCAAAGAGTAGTGAACAAAATCTGCGCCCGGCGAAACCGGGCGCAGGAAGACAGGGCTGCGGCAGGGGACGTGCCGCGGCCCACAGGGATCATGCAGCTTTGGAGCTGGCGTCCTCGTCGGCAGCGTGCTCCAGCACGTTTGCGTCGCCCGCTCCGATGGGGACCGAGCGCGGCTTCATCGCCTCGGGAATCTCCCGTTGAAGCCTGACAGTGAGCATACCGTCGCTGAGAGCAGCCTCAGACACCTCGACGTGCTCGGCGAGGTTGAAGCGCCGCTCGAACGCACGGTTGGCGATGCCGCGGTGCAGGAACTTCCGTTCGACCTGCTCGTCGGCGCGTTTGCCGCTGACCGTGAGCACGCCATTTTCAACGGCGATGTCGAGGTCCTCGCGCCTGAACCCGGCCACGGCCAGTGTGATGGCGTAGCGATTCTCGTCGAGAACCTCGATGTTGTAGGGGGGGTAACCCGCACTGCTTTCGGATGCGCGCAGGGCGCTGTCAATCAGTCGGCCAACGCGGTCGTACCCGATGCTGTTGCGGTAAAAGGGGCTGAGATCAATTGAGCTCATGGTATATCCTCCAATAGAAGCAATATAAGTAACCCATCGAATGGGCTTTCGAAGCGCACATGGCCGCTCCGGTATAGGCGAGATAGAGTCGACGGATGACTGTTTCAAGTGGCGCGCTTAGAAAAAAGTGCTATTTGAGCAAAAGGCACAAATCTCTCGCCGTTATAGAGTTTGCGCGACGAGCTTCATTGCCGAACGGCATGGAAGCGGGGGTTGTTGCAACCAGGTACGTCTAGCCCGGCGGTTGCGTCAGTAGAGTTCGATATCCCGGCCATCGGCCAGTCGCAGTACACCGCGCACCATGCGGTAGATCACCCAGAGACCCACGACAAAGATCATGACCCAGGCGAGGGGGATACCGATGATGGTGATGAACAGTGCAGCGGCCACAAGGACCCACAACAGCGTGAACCAGAAAGTGCGAATCTGCCAGGAGTAGTGTGACTCCAGAAAGGTTCCGCGAACTTCATTGCGCGTTACGTAGTTGAGTATCACGGCGATGATGGATGGCCAGCCCGTGAGAAAGGCGGTCACCACGGCGGCGCTGGTAATGATACCGGTGACGGCGCTGAACACATGCAGGCCGTAGATGATATAGGTCAGCGTAACCAGGTTGCCGCTGACCGGCTTGTCATAGTCTTCATGCATCGCGTTTACCTGGCCATCGAGTCATTGCACACACTTACTGTATATGGCGCTTTTGCGTGCGAATTCAAGTCCGTTAAGCCTGCACCTGCGCCATTCGCCCGAGTGTATCGCCGGTTTCGCCAGTTTACGCGGTGGCCGACTATCGGCTGGAGGCGTTCGGTGACCAGTCGTACTCGTAGGCCACGCGTCCATCGTAGTTCCTGAGCGCATCGCCGAGCGTTTCATGTCGTTCTGCAAGATGTGCCAGCAGACCGGCTTCATCATCCGCGAAGTCACTGCCATACCATTCGTAGATGCTCGACAGGGTGAGCTTGCCGTTCTCAAAACTGACGCCGCGGGGGTGATTGACGTAGTCGCGCTCGCCCTGCGCCATCAATGCGTCAAGGTTGTCTGCGGTGAACGCCGTTGTGGCGAGATTGGGGCAGCCAAGGCTCGCGCAGTTCACCGCGTAGTGAATGCGGTGGTCGCGCCAGATCGGCCTCAAGATGCGGTGCTCGATATCGTCGAGCGATACCTCTTCACCGGCGATGGTGACCAGTTTGTCTTTCCAGGGGCCGACTGCAAAGAGGCGCTCGCCCATACGTAGAATGGATTTCTTGTCCGGGTAGCGCAAAACGACCTCGATCGTGAGCGCGTTGTAGAGATTTATCCAGTAAGCCATCTGTTCGTCGCGGCGGAGTGTGCGCGGGTCGATTGCCGTGAGTGAAGCAATGTACTGGTTCAGCTTTTTGCGTTCCGCCTGCGTGACGTCCCCGTAGGCCACCAGGTTGATGCCGCTCTCTGAAGGCGCCACGTGGCGGTCGATAAATCCCTGCCACTGGGCGTGGTCAACAGTCTGCGTGTTGGACTCGTTGCTGGCGTTCCAGAACGCCCAGAGGTCGAGGTCCGGCGCCGCGCTCGCCAGCGTGGAAAAGGCCAGCAGCGGAGTGGCGATAGTCATGGCGATAAAAGTTCGAAACATGGCGGGTCTCCCGTGTAATGCGGTGCTATGACGCCGATGTGTACGCCAAGTTCCGGCATCTGGACGAAATGGCGTCAACACGCGATCTGCTCTAATCGCTAGTGCCTGTAGTCATTGTGCTCGTAGCTCATCTCCAGGTGCAGCTTGTCGCCCGAGTAGGGGTGGGCCCGCGCGAGTGCCTCGTTAAACTCGATACCAAGCCCGGGAGTGGTGGGAACACCGATATAGCCGTCCTCCACCGCGAGTGTGCCGCCGATCAAGTCGGCGTGAAAATCGTCCCCCGTGGAAATGGTCTCCGCGATAAGGGTGTTGGGCAGTGCCGCGCACAGCTGTACATTGGCTGCCCATTCCACCGGACCCGCGTACAGGTGCGGCGCCATCTGGGCGTTGAACGCCTCTGCCATCGCTGCAATCTTGCGGGCCTGCCAGATGCCGCCGACGCGCCCTAATGCAGGTTGCAGGATGCTGGCGCCTCCCGTTCTGAGCAGTGTTGCGAACTCGGCGAGTGTGGTTAGCCGCTCGCCGGTCGCAATCGGAATGCAGGTTTGTGCAGAGACCTTCTGAAACTCCAGCAGGTTGTCGGGTGGGCAGGGCTCCTCGAACCAGAGCGGCTCGTAGGGCTCGATACGCCGCGCCATGCGAATTGCGCCCGAGGTCGTGAACTGGCCGTGAGTGCCGAACAGTAAGTCCGCCCGGGAACCAACAGCTTCACGCAGCGCTTTGCACACGGCCTCCGACCTGTCCATGTCGTGGAGGGAGGGTTGGTGTCCGTCGTAGATTGTGTAGGGGCCGGCCGGATCGAACTTGAGCGCGGTGTACCCTGCTTCAACCATTTTCAGCGCGCTTTCTGCCTGCGGCTCTGCTGCGCTGAAGAACGTTGTCGGGTCGTGCGCCTGGCCCGGGTAAGGGTAGATGTAGGAGTAGGCCCTGACCCGGGAATGCACCATGCCTCCGAGTAATGCGTGAACAGGGCGGTTGCGCGCCTTGCCGACGATGTCCCAACAAGCCATCTCGAGGCCGGAGAATGCGCCCATGACGGTCAGGTCCGGTCGCTGCGTAAATCCCGAGGAGTACGCCGAGCGAAACATTGCCTCAGCATCCTCGGGGTTGCGTCCCGCCACGTGTCTCGCGAAGACATCTTCGATCACGGCCTGCATGGCGGTGGGGCCCACCGAAGATGCGTAGCACTCGCCGTAGCCGTTAATCCCGTCATCGCTCGTCAGCTTCACGAAGATGAAGTAACGCCCACCCCAGGTGCCGGCAGGCGTGCCGACCACGAAAATTTCCAGGTCGTTGATCTGCATATTCAGGTTTTTGCCGGTATGAGCGCTTCGTCGACTATGACCACGTTACGACCGGCGATGCCCGAGCGTGTAGAGTCCAGCGCCTGGTTGATGTCATCAAAGCCGAAACGATTGCTGATCAGTTCGTCGAGTTTGAGACGACCGTTGGTGTAGTGCTCATAGAGCAGCGGGAGGTCGCGCGCGAGTACCGTCTGGCCCATCGTCGAGCCAAGGAAGCGTTGATTCATCGACGCGAGGTTAATGGGCATGTAGGACACCTGGTCATTGATCCCGGTCATGCCGACGATCACCATGGCGCCGCCCGCCGCGAGGTAGTCTGGAGCCACCGCAAACGCGTGCGGTGCGCCGACAGAGACAAATACGTAATCGGCACCGCGGCCGCTCGTGAGGTTTCGGATCTCTTCCGCCACATCAGGCGCGCTTGTCAGTACACCGTGGGTTGCCCCGAACGCTTTCGCAGTGGCGAGTTTCTCTTCGCTCAGATCTACGGCAATGATTCGGGAGGCGCCGCTGATCGCCGCGCCCTGGATGACGTTCAGCCCCACTCCGCCTGCACCCACGACAACCGCGGTGCTGCCCTTCTCGAGCTGCGCCGTGTTCGTCACCGAGCCCACGCCCGTGATGACGCCGCATGCCAGCAACGAGGCGACGTCCAGGGGCATGCTGTCAGGGGCTTTGAACACTTGCGACTCGTGCACGTTCACGGCCTCGGCAAATGCGCCGCAGAACATACCCTGTACGATCGGTTCACCGGAGGCGTCCATGATAGGCGTTGCGCGTTCCTCGTAGCGACCGTCGCAGGATGATTCGAGGCCGCTCTCACAGCAGGGGCATTGGCCGCAGGCCTTTATGAGCGTCACTATCACTCGGTCTCCCGCGTTGAAGTGCTCACTCCTGCTTGTCGTAACGACACCTGCGGCTTCGTGACCGTAGACTGCAGGCAGGGTCCCGCCCCATTTGTCATCGATAAACGCGATGTCGGAATGGCAAATGGCAACGGCGGCTATCGCTACCCTGAGTTCGCCAGCGCCCGGTTCGGCGAGGTGGATGTCTTCGATCGAAAGTGGCGCATTGAACGTGCGACAAATCGCGGCTTTCATTGAGGTAACCCCTGCGACTGGGCGTTGCGTGTGACCTAGCGTAGAGTGACAGCGCCCACAATACAAAAGGAATCGACTGCCCCTTGAGGCGGTGATGGGAGCATCTAGCTGGCGTGACTATGATCCGGATTAAAGTGAGCATCGCGCTGCTGGTGGCGCTGATGGGCGTGCGCGCCTTCCAGAGCGGCACCACCTGGGACCGGTTTTTGGGCACTGTCCTGTTCGCGGGGCTGCTGGTACTGTTCCTGGCGCCGAGGCTTATCGCGGTGGGCTGGTTGCTCGCGGCGTGCGGCTGGTATCTCACCAGCCAGATTCTTACCTCCGCGCGCCTGGTCAGCCGCGCGTTGCCCGTGCTGGCGGGTGCCCTCGTTATCCTTCTCTACACGCTTTAGCGGGGTTTCCACTACACTGGCCCTTCCGTGTTGAAGGTCCAGGGCCGATGATCGACAACTACTTCCGGGCGCTGCTCCCCCGCTACGTCGAACCCGCCGTGCGGCTGTTTGCCCGCCTCAAGCTGACCCCCAACCAGATCACCTGTGCAGGGCTTGCCATTGCGCTGTGCTCGGCGCTACTCATCGTGCAGGGCTACCTTGTGGCGGCCTGCGCAGTCTGGTGGCTGTCGCGGCTGCTGGATGCACTGGATGGCATTTATGCGCGTGCCTATGAACTCAGCTCCGACTTCGGCGGGTTTCTCGATGTGCAGTTCGACATGGCGGCTTACAGCGCCATGGTGATAGCGTTTTACCTGCAGTTCCCGGAGCACGGTCTGCAATGGCTCATCATGATGTTCTGTTACGTGCTGTGTATCAGCGGCGCGCTGGGCATGGGAAGCCTGGAGAACAAGCTGGGTCTTGAAGACACCAGTAAGCGACGCATGCGGTTGGCCGTTGGGCTGGCCGAGGGTGGCGAGACCGGTATCGCCTACACCGTGTTCCTGCTCTTACCCGCATACCTGCACATAACCACCTGGTTGTGGGTAGGCGTTCTGGCAATAACGATTGTCGCGCGTTTGCTACTCGCGCGGGACAGGTTGGGATCGGGTTGAACGTGGGGGTTGGAACGTGGAGGAAAAACAATCGGCCCGACAGATGCCGGGCCGATTGGGAGAAAAGCCGTTAGACGCCAGCTTCCTTGGTCGTCTTAACGATTGCAGCGGCAACCTTGTAGGGATCCGCGTTAGAGGCAGGACGACGATCTTCCAGGCGACCCTTCCAGCCGTCTTCTACCGTACCAACCGGGATACGGATTGACGCGCCGCGGTCAGAAACGCCGTAGCTGAATTCGTCGATAGCCTGGGTTTCGTGCTTACCGGTCAGGCGCTGGTGGTTGTCGGCACCGTAAACGCTGATGTGGCGTTCGATGTTCTTGCCGAACTCATCACAGATCTTGTTGAAGACCTCTTCCTTGCCCAAGTCACGCATTGCGCCGTTGGAGAAGTTCGCGTGCATGCCGGAACCGTTCCAGTCGGTGTCGCCAAGCGGCTTGGGGTGCCACTCAATCGCGTAGCCGTACTTCTCGGCCGTGCGCTCGAGCAGGTAGCGGCCCAGCCAGATTTCGTCGCCTGCGCGCTTGGCGCCCTTTGCGAAGATCTGGAATTCCCACTGGCCCGCGGCAACCTCGCCGTTGATACCTTCAACGTTCAGGCCAGCCTCGAGGCAGAGGTCCAGGTGCTCTTCGATGATCGGGCGACCGAAGGCGTTCTTGCCACCCACGGAGCAGTAGTAGGGGCCCTGCGGGTCGGGGAAGCCGCCAGCGGGGAAGCCCGGGGGACGGTTGGTCTCGGTGTCCCACAGGAAGTATTCCTGCTCGAAACCGAACCAGAAGTCGTCATCGTCTTCCGCTTCGTCGATCGTGGCGCGACCGTTCGACACGTGCGGGGTGCCGTCGGCGTTCAGTACTTCGGTCATAACGAGGTAAGCGTTAGCGCGGTCAGGGTCGGGGATGATCGCGACCGGCTTGAGCAGACAGTCGGAATCACTGCCGTCCGCCTGTTCGGTGGAACTGCCGTCGAATGACCACATGGGGCATTCTTCGAGGGTACCGCCAAAATCGTTGCGGACCATGGTCTTGCTGCGAAGGCTTTGGGTCGGGGTGTAACCGTCGAGCCAGATGTATTCCAACTTACTTTTCATCTTGCGATTCTCTTTTCTGTAGCGGATTGATGTTTGGGAGCGCCATCACGTGAATGGCAATCCTCTGGGAGACCGAAGAATAGCAAAATCCATTCCAACTTCTAGGTTTTCGCACCAGATTAAGGAAACGCCCATCTATCGGGCGCTGTGGCGGGGACCCCGCTTCTCGCTTGAGAAGCAGAAGGAGGAGAGGAGTCCGTAAGAGCACTAAAATAGTGCATTAGGCTGTAAAAATGCACCAATTAAGTGCCTATACTATCGAGGTCACTCGCTCAACTCCACTGCGACAACGATGACAGTGATGTTGTCGCGGGCGCCATTTGTGTTGGCAAGATCGACCAGCGCCTCGCAGGCGTCTTCGGGTGAGCCCTCAGCCAGGAGGGTGCGGATGTCGTTGGCGTCGACCGGGTTGTAAAGCCCATCGCTGCAAAGAAGGTAGCGATCGCCGTCCTGGACCTCGGAGTAAACGAGATCTGCTTCGAGGGTCTCGCGAATGCCAACGGCCCGCGTCAGTACATGCGCGCTCTTGTGATTGCCTGCTTCCTCCGCCGTGAGTTGGCCCTGGGCGAGTTTCTGTTGCGCGAGGCTGTGGTCCACGGTGAGCTGCTCCAGCTCCTCGCCGCGTAGCCGGTACACGCGGCTGTCGCCCGCCCACAGGAAAAAACCGTAGTTGCCGTGGGCCAGCATCGTGACAACGGTTGTGCCCGGCTTCTTGTTGCGGAAGGCCGTGCGGCAATCGTCGTTGGCTTCCTGCAGTCGCGCTTCGAGATCCTGCAGGTTTGCGAGCACCGCATGCTGGTGCGGAAACTCGCGCAGGTGCCTGATCACGGCGCCGCTGGCGTAATCACCGCGACTCTGTCCGCCCATGCCATCGGCGACCACCCAGAGCCGTTGATCTTCTGAGTCGAGGAAGGCGTCCTCATTGATGTGGCGTACCCTGCCAAGGTCTGTGCGGCTCGCGCTTCGCCATGTGATAGGCGAATTGGCGCTGCCTGCATCGGCGCTGGCTTCTACGGTGTCCGCTTTCGCGGCTACCTCCTGTAATGAGGGCTCTGGCATAAGTGGTGGGGGCCCTTGTCAGTTTGGCCTGAGTTCGCTGACCCAGTCGTTGCGCAGGAAGCGCACGAATTGGTCGGCGGACTCGGGGCGCTTACTCGGGTCCTTCTGCAGGCACTGCATGGTGAGCTCTGCGAGGGACTCGGGGATTGGCAGGTTCGACACCTTGCGCGGGTCTTCAGGTGTCTCTGAGCGAATCTGGTCCAGGAGTTTGTGTACAACGTCGCCCTGGAAGGGTGTCATGCCGGTCAGGCACTCGTACAGCAGCGCGCCCATGCTGTAGAGGTCAGACTGGAAGGAAATGCCAGGGTCTTTCTCGACCTGCTCAGGCGACATATACATGACGGTACCCTGCAGCTTGGCTTCGCCCGTCATGCCCGGCTCGCCCTCGGGCTCCTCGCCCTCTTCATCGCCGCCTTCCCACTTGGCCTTGTGCCACACCTTGGCCAGGCCCCAGTCGAGCAGCAGGACTTCACCGTAAGGGCCCACCAGAATATTGTCTGGCTTGATGTCACGGTGCAGCACGCCCTTGGAGTGTGCGTACGCGAGCGCCTGCGCTACCTGTTCGAGCACCTCCATCAGCTGGGTCAGGTCGTAGCGCTCGCGGTAGTTCAGCACTTCGCGCAACGTGTAGCCGTGTACCAGCTTCATCGTAAAGTAGTAGTTGCCCCGGTTGTCGCGCCCGAGCTCGTAGGTTGGCATGGTGCTGGGGTGCTGCAGCCCGGCCGAGATGCGCGCCTCGCGCAGCAGGCGTCGGTTCTCGATCGGGTCGTTGACGAACTCCGGCCGCAGGGTCTTATAGCAAACCGTCCTGCGCAGGTGCAGGTCGCGGCACGACTTGATCAGTGATTTCCCGCCCTTGGCGATGGTTGAGAAGTAGGCGTACCGCGTGTTGGGGTTCAGGGTCTCCGGCAGGGGAGCGTCGGTCTCCTCGGCATAGAGAGGTGTGTCGGCTTCTTGCTGTTGCCGAAATTCGGACATGGGTTACTCCGTGTTACCGCGTACAGGCTGGACAGACTGGGCGCCTGGAGCGGTCAGTATACTCAATGCGACTGCAGAAACATTGACGCGGCCCGGCGCAGCAGGCCTTTGAAACGATCGTGCTCACTTGAGAAGTCGGCGCCGGGACTATGGCTGCGGCCGTTACAAATCCGCCTCAAAACGACATTTGACAGATCTATCTCACATGAGACATAATTGTCTCATGGCCACGATAAACAAACTGACCTCCCGTGACGCCCTGATCGAGGCGGGCTTCAGCGTACTGCACAGCAACCCCGGCGCGACCCTCGCGGATGTTGCCACTGCCGCGGGTGTCGGCAGGGCAACGCTGCACCGCTACTTTGCCAGCAGGGAGCTGCTGGTGAGAGAGCTGGCGCAGGTCGCAATGGAGGAGATGGACGCGGCAGTCGAGGAGGCCTGTCGCGACTCGGCCAGTGCAACAGATGCACTGCGCGACTCCCTGACTGCGCTCGTTCCCCTTGGCGACCGCTACGGCTTCTTGATGATGGAATCGCTGGAACAGGACGACACCATCATGGCGGAGTTCGACCGGATCCAGCGCGAGACGGAGGAGTTGGTAGCGGCCGCGGTAGAGGAGGGTGCGTTCGATCCGCTCGTGCCCGTGAGTTGGATCTTGCGCACCTACGAGTACCTCATCTACACGGCGTGGGACAGCGTGCGCAAGGAGGAGCTGACGCCGACGCAGGCCGGTGACCTCGCCTGGCGCACACTGCTGTCTGGTGTGGGAGGTCGTTCATGAACCTGCAGCAGATAGAAGACATCGCGATTTCGGTAGAGGAAATCTTCTTCCTTGTCGGTATCGCCATCCTGGCCATTGAGCTGCTCAAGCTGCTGACGCAGCGCGAGATGAAGGGCAAGACACTGCTCGATATGCTCGCCAGCTTCTCCACCCAGCTGCCGTCGATACTCATCGAGACACTGGTGTTTGGCGCGGCGCTAATCGGCTACCAATACCTCGCCGAGCACTACGTCACCTGGACGCTCTCGCTCGACGTCTGGACCTTCGCGCTGACACTGCTCGCGTGTGACTTCGTCTACTACTGGGAGCACCGCCTCGCCCACGAGATTCGCCTTGCGTGGACGCAACACGCGGTGCATCACTCCTCGCGCTTCATGAACATCTCGGTTGCGGTGCGCTTCGGTCCGTTTGAAGGCGTGTTGTCGGCCATCCTGCACACGCCGCTCGTGTTGCTTGGCTTGCCACCAGAGGCAGTCGCCGCAGGCATTCTCATCGTGCTGGCCTACCAGGTATGGATTCACACCGAGACGATAGGACGCCTCGGCGTGCTGGAGTCCTTCCTGAACACGCCGTCACACCATCGCGTGCACCACGGCTGCGACGAGAAATACCTCGATAGAAACTACGGCGGTGTTCTCATCGTGTGGGACAAGCTCTTTGGCACTTTCCAGGTAGAGGAAGAAACCCCGCGCTATGGTTTGAAGCGGGACTTTAACAGCGTCAACCCTCTGGGTGTCTGAGCTACCCGGGCTCTTTCGCGATGTGGTGTCGGCGCGTTCGCTACGCGAACTGGGAATGCGGCTCTTCGCCCATCCGAGCTGGGAGCCAGAGCAGCAGACTGCGAGCGTTCCTCACACTGACACAGTTCAGAAGGTTTAAGTCGTGCGCTTTGCGGGGCCCCTCACCGTACGCGGACTGGTGCGCCGCTCCGGCCTGCAGGTGCTCGGCACCTGGCTCATGGTCGTGGTCGAGGTTGGCCTCATTGCGTTGATCCCCCTGTTCCTCGGCCGCGCGATCGACAAGTTGCTTGACGATGCGCACCATGCAGCGTTGCTTGAGCTGGGTGTCCTGTTCCTTGTGCTGATTGTCGTCGCGGTGCTGAGGCGCATCTATGACACACGCATCTACGGCACGATGCGCGTCAAGCTGGGCGTGGAGCTGGCGGAGCGGTCGAGGGGCAAGCCCCTGTCGCAGACAAATGCGCGGGTCACCATGAGCCGTGAGATCGTCGACTTCCTCGAGGACCATACGCCGCGTCTTATCACCAACGTCATCGGGGTGCTGCTCAGCGTCCTCATATTGTTTTCGTTCGATCTATGGCTCGGCGTGTTTTCGATCGCGGCCGTTGTCGCCATGCTCGTGACTTACCTGCTGTTTCACCGCTACTTCTACCGCCTCAACACCAACCTCAATGGCGCGCTCGAGGGTCAGGTTGATGCGCTCAAGACACGACAAACCCAGGCGATTGCCGCACTACTCGCCAGGGTGCGAGGTAGCGAAGTGCGCCTCTCGGATGCCAATGCAGCGCTCTACGGGCTGGTCTTTATCGGGATGTTTGCCCTGATCCTCGCCAACCTGTGGATAGCGAGCAATCTACCCGCGATCACCGTGGGCGCGATCTTCGCGATTCTCAGCTACTCCTGGGAGGTGGTGGAGTCTTCCACCGAGCTACCCGACACCCTGCAGCAGTGGACAAGGCTCACCGAGATTCAGGGCAGGATCAACCTGGCCTGAGGCGCCTGCCTGCGCCGCCTGAATGCGGCTGTATCACCAAAGATTAAACCAGCGCCTCTGGTGGAAACAGCCAATACCGATACACTGAGTAGAGCGCTCACTGCTGGGTGCAATGGGTTGTAACAGCGCCAGGCTGTCGTGGGACTACTGGCCCTGTGCTGGTCTGTGCCTCTTCTCGGGAGAAAACGAGTGGCATTGTTCTACACTGATGTCGTGACAGGGACGCTGTAGAGACATGCCGGAACAGACCCTGCTGGTCAGGCTGACGACGAATCGTGCCACGACCTGGTTTATACGGAACGTGGCATCGAAGCTAGACCCGGTCATCTTCAAGTGGACGAACGGACGTTTTACATCCTTTGGCCCCGCAGCGATGCCGATGCTTACGTTGACCGTCACGGGTCGGCGGTCGGGAGCGCCGCGATCAGTCCAGTTGGCCTACGTTCCAGACGGAAGTGACTGCCTCGTGGTTGCCAGCGCGATGGGGCAGGAGAAACACCCGGCGTGGCGCTACAACCTTGAAGCCAACCCCGACGTCGATGTGCAGTTACGGGGTGAACGCTTCAAGGCCCGTGCAGAAGTCTTAACAGATAACGAAAAAAAGGCGCTGTGGGACACGATACTCAAGGCCATACCACAGATAGCGGTGTATGAGACACGCACCGACCGGGACATTCGTGTCTTTCGCCTGCACCGCGCATCGCCGGCGGGCGGTGCATAGAGTTTGCTGAATGCGGAACAACGGAAGAACAAAGGCCGCTATTGTCACCGGAGGTTGCGGCGGCCTGGGCCTGGCGCTGACTGAGAGGCTGGCGAGCAGCGGCTGGCGCGTGTTTGCCGCCGATTGCAACGAGAGCGGCCTCGCGGCGCTGGCGGATGAGCCCAATGTTGATCCGCTATATATGGATGTTACCAGCAGCGACAGTATCGCAACCGCATGTGCCACCGTCAGCACTGAGGTTGGACACCTGGATGCCGTCGTGAACTTCGCCGGCATTCTGCGTGTTGGCTCGCTCATCGAGATTGAAGAGCAGGATCTCACGCGGTTGCTTGATATAAACCTGTTGGGCACATACCGCGTCAACAGGGCATTCTTCCCGTTGCTCAACGTGGCAGGGCACAAGGGCCGCATCATCAATGTCAGTTCCGAAACTGGATGGCATACGGCAGCGCCATTCAACGGACCCTATGCCATCAGCAAGCATGGCATAGAAGCGTACTCTGATGCCCTGCGTCGGGAGCTGTCTATTTACGACGTTGCGGTGATCTGCGTGCAGCCCGGGCCCTTCAAGACAGAGCTTGTGGAAGGCACGGTAGACGGCTTTGCGCAGGCCGCCAGGAAGAGTGCGTTGTTCAAGGGGCAGCTTGCCCATTTCGGCGGGCTGGTTCGTAGAGCCAATGCCAAAGCGCACGACCCGGCGGTGTTGGCGCGGGTTATCCATCGGGCCCTGACGGATGCCCGGCCCCGGTCTCGCTACTCGGTCAAGGCCGACCCGGGGCGCAGCCTGCTTGAGCGTCTGCCGATCGCCGTCGCCGACACGATTTTCCGCAAGATGCTCGCCAGCCATTCCTCAAACTAACGACTAAGAGAAAACTGCATGAAAGAACCCATCGATATCGACCTGTTCAAGGAAAGCCAGGAGGCGCTGGACAGGTACCTGCAGAGCTGGGTGGGCGAGAAGATGAACACCGCGGGAACCAACTATGCGCCGGACCCGGTGAACATGCCGATGATACGTCACTGGGTGGACGCGTTCGACGACCGCAACCCCGTCTACGAAGACACCGCCAGTGCAGAGCAGCACGGCTGGGGCGCCCGCATTGCGCCGCCGGCGATGATGCAGACCTGGACGATGCCGCGTGTTGTTCTCAAGGGTATTGCAGAGCGCGGAGGCGCCGCACAGGACCTCGACCCCGACATCCCGCTGGGCGTGCTGGACCGCGTTGGTTTCAACGGCATTCTCGCCACCAACTCGGTGCTTGAGTTTGACCGGCCGCTGAAGGAGGGCGACATGCTGCAGTCCGATGTTGTTTTCGAAAGCGCCTCAGAGCGCAAGTCCACCGGCCTCGGCCAGGGCTACTTCCTTACGTGGAGCCAGACGTATGTCGACCAGAACGGTGAAAACGTGGGCAAGCAGACCTTTACCGTCCTGAAATTTGACCCATCCACCATAGGCTGACAGGGAGAGTTACCATGCAAGCAGATTTCGCAGATATAGACCGCCCCGTACTCAGCCCTGCTGATATCGCAGTGGGCGACGAGGTGAGCCCGATGGCGATTGACCTGACCCACTCGATCATCGCGGGTACCGCGATTGCCACCCGGGATTTCATGCCGGTGCATCACGACAAGGACTTCGCCCTGTCGCAGTTCGCGCCCGATGTGTTCCTCAACATTCTTTCCACCAACGGGTTCGTGTCGAAGTTCCTGACCGACTGGGCCGGCCCGCGCGCGTGGGTGAAGAAGATCGACATCAAGTTGGGGGTTCCCGCCGTGCCGCACCAGACGTTGCGCTTCACGGGGGCTGTGCTGGATAAGAGCGAGTCGGGCGAAAAAGTTGAGATCACGGTGTCCGTCGTTGCTGCGAACGACAGCGGCAACCACGCCAATGGCTCGGCTATCGTGGTCCTGCCGAAAGACTGAGATTCACTGGAGGGTGTCACCATGGAGTTCAACGTCGCCGACCTGATCGAGCGCGTCGCCAGCAACATACCCGAACGGGAAGCCGTAATCTGCGGCAGTAAGCGGGCCACCTACGGGCACTTCGACACGGCGTCCGGCCAGTTCGCCCGTTACCTGCTCAGCCGGGGGCTCGGCAAGGGCGACCACGTCGGTATCTACGGTTACAACAGCATCGAGTGGATCGAGGCGATGATCGCCTGTTACAAAATCGGGGCTGTGCCGATCAACATCAACTACCGCTACGTGGAAGAAGAGCTCCTCTACCTCTTTAACGACGCCAACCTGAAAGCGGTTGTATTCGATGTCGAGTTCTCGGAGAACATCAACAAGGTGCGTGATCGACTGCCGCTGCTCAAGGAGTTGGTCTACATCGACAACTACGGAGAGAAAGACCAGTTTCCGTCAGTGGCTGGCGCCGTCGACTATGTCGATGCGATAAAGAGTGAGACCGACGTGGTGTTCCCGCAGCGCAGCGCTGACGACCACTACGTGCTTTACACCGGTGGCACAACCGGTATGCCCAAAGGCGTTGTCTGGCGGCAGGGCGATGCGGTGATGGTCTTCGGCGGCGGTATCGACATGTACACCCAGGAACCTATCGACTCGCCGGAAAACATGGCGGATCGCTGCCTCGACGAAACCCACTTTGCGCCCAAGGCGTTGAACATGGCGCCGTTGATGCACGGCGCCGCGCAGTGGGGAATACTCAGGGCTATTTTTGAAGGCGGCACCGTTGTGCTGCTGTCCAAGCGTTCCTTCGACGCGCATGAAGTCTGGCAGCAGGTGGAGGCTGAAGGCGTCAACGTGATCATGGTCACCGGCGATGCCATGGCCAAGCCGTTGATGGACGCGTTCAAGGAAGGCAATACCCTGCCCGGCAAAGCGGGCGAACCCTACGACCCCTCCAGCATCCTCGCGTTCGCGAGCACGGCGGCCGTATTTTCCCCATCGCTTAAGGACGAGTTCGCAGAGAAGATTCCAAATGCGGTCATCACAGACAACATCGGCTCCTCGGAATCGGGCTTTACCGGTACAACGGTGCACGAGAAAGGTAAGGCCGAGACTAACGCGGGTGGACCCAGGGTAACGCCTGCGAAAAACGTTGTTGTGCTGGACGATGACCTCAAGGAGATCGAAGCCGGTGTCGAACGCGTCGGTGTATTGGCCAAGGGGGGCTTTACGCCCCTCGAGTACTACAACGACCCCGAGAAATCAGCGAAGACCTTTGTGACCGGGGCCAACGGGCAGCGCTATGTGATTACCGGCGACATGGCGCGCCACAACGCCGATGGCACGATCACGATGCTTGGACGGGGCTCGCTGTGCATCAACTCTGGCGGCGAGAAGATCTACCCCGAGGAGGTCGAGATGGCCATTAAGGCACACCCCGCGGTGTTCGATACGCTTGTGGTTGGCACGCCGGACGATCGTTTCGGCGAATGTGTAACGGCCCTGGTGGAGCTTCGCCCAGGAGAGCAGGCGCCGAACCTGGAGGCTATCCAGGAGGCCTGCAAAAGCCATATTGCGCGCTACAAGGTGCCGCGCCGCGTCTACTTCGTCGAAAAAGTCCAGCGCTCGCCCTCGGGCAAGGCCGACTACCCGTGGGCAAAGAAAGAGGGCATGGCGCGCTATGGCGCTGAGCAGGGTTAAACCCTGCGATGAAAGGGATGGATAACTCGTGAGCAGCGGCGCTATGCAGGATCAGGGCACCCGGATGGATGTTGTCGTAGTCGGGGCCGGCTTCGCAGGCCTGTACGCGCTGTACAAGCTTCGCTCCATTGGGCTCACGGTGCAGGTCATCGAGGCCGGCGCGGGCGTGGGAGGCACCTGGTACTGGAACCGCTACCCTGGTGCGCGCTGTGACGTAGAGAGCCTGGAGTATTCCTATTCCTTCTCCAGTGAGCTTGAGCAGGAATGGGAGTGGAGCGAACGCTACGCCTCACAACCCGAGATTCTGCGTTACCTTGATCATGTCGCGGACCGTTTCGAGCTGCGCGGCGATATCCAGTTCAACACGCGCGTAACCGCCGCGCACTATAGCGAGCAGGACAGGCTGTGGGCGGTGACCGCCGATAGCGGTGTATGGGTTGCGCAGTTTGTCGTAATGGCGACGGGCAACCTGTCTACAGCGCAGGCGCCAGAAATTGCCGGCATGGAGCGCTTCGAGGGCGAGATCTATCACACCGGCGAGTGGCCAGATAACGCCATCGACTTTACCGGCAAGCGCGTGGGCGTTGTTGGAACGGGTTCCTCCGGCATACAGGCGATACCGGTGATAGCGCGGGACGCGGAGCACATGACCGTGTTTCAACGCACGGCGGCGTTTTCAGTGCCCGCGCAGAACAGGCCGCTCGAACCAGAGGAGCAACAGTCGTTTAAAAGTCGCTACAAAGCAATCCGCGAGGCCAACAAGAGCGTGTTTCTCGGATTTGGTTCCGAGTACGAGTCGGACAACCTGCAGACGGCTGAGCTGGAGGGCGAAGACCGGCAAGCGCGTTACGAGCAGTACTGGCAGCGCGGCGGCCTGCATTTCATGGGCGTCTTCACCGACCTGATGATCAGCGAAGGCGCCAACGACGCGGCGGCTGACTTCGTGCGCGGCAAAATTGAGGCGGCGGTAGACGACCCGGTAACGGCGAAGAAGCTGCTCCCGAAGCAGGTCATCGGGTGCAAACGACTGTGCTCAGACACCGGCTACTATGAGGCCTTCAATCGACCGAACGTTTCCCTCGTGGATATCGAGGAAAGCCCCATCGTCGAGTTTGATGAGACGGGCATCGTTGCGGACAAGCACTACGCGCTGGACGAGGTCGTCTTTGCGACCGGCTTCGACGCCATGACGGGCACGCTGAACCGCATCGACATTCGCGGACGTGAAGGCACAGCCCTCACAGACAAGTGGTCTGCAGGCCCCTTGACCTACCTCGGCCTCGGCTCATCGGGTTTCCCGAACCTCTTTGTGATTGCCGGGCCCGGCAGCCCCTCAGTACTTTCGAACTTCCTGCCCACGATCGAACTGCATGTCGACTGGATAGCAGACGCCATTCTCCACCTAAAGGAGCGCGGGCTGGATACCATCGAGGCTACCGTTGAAGCTGAATCGGAGTGGGTCCAGCACGCCAACGATATCGCCAGCTTTACGCTGTATGGCTCCTGCAACTCCTGGTATCTCGGCTCAAACGTACCCGGCAAGCCCCGCGTGTTTATGCCGTATCTCGGCTATCCGATGTACGTTGCGAAGTGCGAAGAAGTGGCTGCCAATGCCTACGAAGGATTCGCGCTCAGCTAACCAGAAAACCCTTACCCACAGTTTCGGGCGTGGTCATACCGCCACGTCCTCACGGAGAGACGCAAAATAATGAGTAAATATCGAGTAATTCAGTGGGCCACAGGTGTCGCGGGCATGGCCGCCCTCAAGGGCATTATTCGCCACCCCAGGCTCGAGTTGGTCGGTGTGAAGGTCTACACCGACGAGAAAGCGGGTAAGGATGCGGGCGAGCTTGTTGAAGGCGAAAAAACCGGCGTTATCGCAACGCTTGATGCCGAGGCGATGATCGCGCTGGATGCCGACTGCGTTCTCTACTGCCCCATGCCGTGGGACGTCGACGAGATGTGCCGCATTCTAAGGTCCGGCAAGCACATCGTGACGCCGTGCCCCTACTGGTTCCCGTTCACGCAGGACAAAGAGGCGTCCGACAAACTCACCGCGGCCTGTATCGACGGCAACGTTAACTTCCACGCCTCCGGCGTAAACCCCGGCGGCATTGCCGAGCGCTTCCCGCTGACGTTTACCGGCTGGTGTAACCGCATCGATCGCATCACGATGACGGAGTACGGCGATTGCCGCGACTATGCCTCGGAAGGTGTGGTGCGTGAATTGATGAACCTTGGCAAGACGCCTGAAGAAGCAGCGAACAACCCGATCAAGGAAATGCTGGTGAGTTTCTGGAACGAGCCTATCGACATGATCGCGGAGGGCCTCGGTGCTGAGGTGGTGGAGTACGGCGCCCGGCACAACTACCTGCTCGCCAACCAGAACATTGATACGGCGGTTGGCATTATCGAGAAAGGCACGATCGCCCTGAACAACTACGTACATTTCGGTCGTACGAAGGAGGGCACCGAAATCATCCAGGAACAGATCTGGTTCATGGACGACATGAACCTGACACGCCTCGAAGGTGAGATGGACATACCCCGCTCCTCCGGGTGGCGCATCAAGATCGAGGGCGACATCAGCTTCCATGTCGATGTTTGTTTCCCCGAAGACCTGCCGCAGGCCGAACACACGGCTATCGGCATGAGTGCCACGGGCCAGCACTGCGTTAACTCAGTAGAAGTGGTTTGCGAGGCGCCCGATCCAGGCATCAAAACGTTCCTGGATCTGCCGATGGTCACGGGCTGTATGGGCACGCACAGTATGCGGGCGACAGCCGAGGCGAACTAATTCGACGTGCCGCGTAGCAAGCGGCACACTGCGCGCGATTACTGGCCTTTCGCTCCCGCGACGAAGTCCTGGTAGTCGGGCGACTGCATCATCGCCACCCACTTCTTCCAGGTGAACGGCCAGGTCAGTGCATCGCCGTCGGCGTCCAGGTACCAACTGTCACACCCGCTGGCCCACACGGTGCCCTGCATTTTCTGCTTGATCATCGACGCCCAGTTTTCTACGGCTGCGGAGCTCGCCTCGATGCGCTCTAGCTTCCCTTCCTGCCAGTCCCTGACCAGCTGCAGCGCAAAGCGCGTCTGAATTTCACTGATCTCGATAACCGACTGGTTGCCGATAGGTGAGTTGGGGCCGAGCATCAGGAAGAAGTTCGGGAACCCAGGCACGAACATCGAGCGATACGCGGTGATTTTTTTCTCCCAGGCCTGCTCAATGTTGAGACCATCGCTACCGATGAATTCCATTGGTCGCATAAACGCTTTGGGGTCGAAGCCCGTTGCCATTACGACAATATCAAGTTCATGCAGCGTACCGTCACTGGTGCGAACACCATTTTGCTCGAACTGTTCGATACCATCGGTGACGAGATGGGCATTCGGCTGCTGGATGGCGTCATAGAACTTTGACGTAATGACAACGCGCTTGCACCCGAACACGTAGTCGGGTGTCAGCTTCTCTCTTAACGCGGGGTCTTCGATAGCATCGCGAATCGTTTTCCTGGCGTTCCAGGCCATGATCTTGTGGGTCAGCCGGTCAATGGCGCTGTCGCCCGCGAGCGCAGCCGTTCCGCGGCTGTAGACAAACTCAGAGAGCTTCCTGATCAGCTTCATCCGCCAGGGCTGCTTTGCGAATCGCTCCTTCTCCCAATCGGCGAACTCGCGGTTCTCCATGAACGCCGTCCACTGCGGCGTACGCTGGAAAACCGTGACTTCGGTGCCGGTCATGCCAACCAGCTCTGGTATGACCTGGCAGGCGGTGGACCCTGTGCCGATGACACCGATGCGCTTGCCAGTGAGCTCGACCGAATGGTCCCAGCGGGCGGTGTGAAAGCACTCGCCCGCAAACGTTTCGATGCCCGGGAACTCAGGTATGGCCGGCTGATGCAGTATGCCGGTGGCGCTGAACAACAGGTCCGCCTCATAGCTACTTTTGTTGCTCGTCACCTGCCAGCGCCGGTCTGCGTCACTGTATTCACAGGCTGTCACGGGCTCGTTGTAGCGAATGTACTTCGCCACGTCGAAGCGCTCGATCACGTTCTGGAAGTACGCGTGAATCTCGGCACCGGCGGGGAAGTGGCTGGACCAGTCGGGATTCGGCGCGAATGAGTAGGTGTACGCGTGTGAAGGTACATCACAGGCAACGCCCGGGTAGGTGTTTTCCCGCCATGTGCCGCCGATACTGCCGGCCTTTTCCAGGACGGTGATATCGGTCATGCCGGCTTCTTTCAGTTTAACCGCCAGCAGTATGCCGGTCATTCCGGCGCCGATGATGACGACCTTCGGATTTTTGCGCGCTGTCGTCACAGTCTTATCCTCTTTTTTCGTTAGCCGGGGTGAACGCCGCGTGTTGGTTTAGCCAGCTGGCGCTCCCGGCCTCATGTCGGTGACGAATTCGACCTATACTATTGCGCGATCAAGCGGTTGGCTAACGAGCAGGTGGAGGCGGACGCAATATAGTGGGCACGGTATACGATGTTGTCGTGGTGGGCGCTGGTTCTTCCGGCTGTGCCCTGGCGTACCGCCTTGCCGCTTCCAGTGACCTGCGCGTGTTGCTCGTGGAAGCAGGCGGTCCGGCGGCGAGCCCGTTGTGGCACATACCGCTCGGGTTTGCGTTCCTGCTCAAGGAACACAAGGGCAACTGGAACTACTACACGCGGGCGGAAGAGGGACTCAACGCTCGCGAGGTCGCGCTACCGCGCGGCAAGGTCATGGGCGGGTGCAGTGCCCTCAACGGCATGGTGTACATCCGTGGCCAGGCGCAGGACTACGACGACTGGGCGGCAGCAGGCAACGCCGGTTGGTCCTTCGACGATGTACTGCCCTACTTCAAGCGGGCGGAAGATCGCGAGGCCGGCGGTAATGAGCTGCACGGTTCCGGCGGCCCGCTGTGGGTAGGCAACGTCAACAACGAGTTCGTGATCAGCGATGCTTTCATTGCAGCGGCCGTCGAGAAGGGCCATTCGCTTAACGCCGACCTCAACGGCGGTGATCAGTCGGGTGTTGCGTTTTTTCCGCACAATGTCAGAAACGGCAGGCGCCTCAGTAGCGCCAGTGCCTACCTGGGCAAGTCCACCCTACCTGGCAACCTGACCATCCTGAAACACGCAGAAACTGCTCGCGTCTTGTTCGAGGGCACGCGGGCAACCGGGGTGGAGTGTTATGTGAAGGGCAAGCGGCAGGTTATCCTGGCCGAGCGAAAAGTTGTCCTGTCCGCGGGCGCCATCAACTCACCAAAGATCCTGGAGATGTCAGGTGTCGGTCAGGCAGACCTGCTGCAGCGGCATGACATCGACGTTGTGAATGACCTGCCCGGCGTCGGCGAAAACCTGCACGACCACTGGAACGCGTACATCAAGCAAAACGTGGCGCAGGGCAGCACCTACTTCAGCGAATCCAAGCCGGTGGCAATGGTTAAGAACCTGCTGCGCTACCTCGTCAAGCGCGAGGGCATGCTGGCTAACCCGGCGGCACTGGTCGCCGTGTTTTACAGCGCGCTCGAAGCTGCAGGCCGCCCCGATGCCCAGATTCATTTCTCACCCGCGGCGAGCGAACTCGACAAGCGCGGCAACATGATGCCTATCGACGCGATCACCGTATCTTCCTGCGGCACACGGCCGACCAGCCGCGGGCATACGCATATCCGCTCGCCAGAGCAGCGGCAAGCGCCGGACATCTGCGTAAATTACCTGCAGACGGAATACGACCAGCAGGTAGCCGTGTCGGCGTTTAGAAAAGCGCGCGAGATTATGACCGCAGACGCCTTTGCGCCGTACAAGGGAGATGAGGTGGCACCTGGTTCGCGTATCGACAACGATACCGAGCTTCTCGAGTACATCAGGAACACCGGCGACCCGGTCCATCACCTTGCGGGCAGCTGCAAGATGGGTCGCGATGAAATGTCCGTCGTGGATGAAAAACTCAGGGTGCACGGCATTGAGAGACTGCGCATTGCCGATGCCTCGATTATGCCGGGCATTGTATCGGGCAACACGCATGCCGCCTGCGTAATGATCGGTGAGAAGGCTGCAGATCTTGTGCTTGAGGAGGGTTAGCGCCTCACTTACTTGATGGCGAGAATCCCCTCAAACGACACGTACTTCATCACGGTCATGATGTCGACAAAGCCTGCGCGCTTCAGCAGGTCATAGTTGCCCTGCGTCGAAAACGGTTCCAGCACGCCCTTCAGGCTGCGCGCCTTGGCGACGATCTCGTCAGCCTGGTAGCCCCTGTCCAGTTTGTAGTCGGTGTAGAGCGCCGTCATCATGTCCTGGAAGCGGGCATCGGGTGCGCGCACTTTCTCAAACAACACCAGTGCGCCACCCCAGTTAAGCGCCTCGTATAGACGATCGAAGATCAGCTGCCGGTTTCTCGGGCGGGTGAACTGCATCGTGTAGTAGGCGACGATCAGGTCGGCAGGCTCGAACTCGATCTCCGCAATGTCACCGACCACGCCCGTGAAGTTCGGTTGGCTCGCGCATCGCTCCCTGGCTTTCTCGACCATCGATTCCTCGAGATCGACGCCGATGCACTTGATGTCCTTATGCGCGTTGCGCGCAAGAATCTGCTCCGACAGCGCGCCGGTGGAGCAGCCCAGCTCGTAGCAGGTTGAGCCGTCATTGAGGAAGAAGTCAGACAGCTTCGCTACGAGGTCATGCCCCTCGTGATAGAGCGGCACAGACTTCTCGACATGCGCGTCGAAGTGCTCGCTGACATCGCCGCCAAAACTCCACGCCGAATTCTTTGCCTGTATTGAATCGCCCGCATCGCCCATGACGCTGCCTCTCTCAGACTTTCCTGAACAGTATATGGTACATGCCGGCGAGTATCTCATCTGCACCCACGCCGGGGTGGTTGCGGGCAATAATGTCCCAGAAGTTGTCCACCTCGCCGATGAGGGTAGTGAGCTGCTCGATGTAGCGGGTGGGTTCGCTGATCACGGCGATGGGCACGAAGCCCTGTGACGCCGCAATCCGCACCATTTCCGGCACGCTCGCGCGTGGATAGGTCAGCCCATTGAAATAGAAGTCGATGATCTTCTCGGCGTCATCGGGGTAGTGCTCGCTGACGCAGCGCCGGTATTCGTCGTCCGTGAGTAACAGGTGGCCCCAGGGCATACCGATGCTGCCGCGCCGGTGCGCGCCGAGGTAGGAGAAGAAAGTGCGGTGCTTGAAGTACAGGACGGCGCCGGGGTTGGTGGCACCCGCCAGCGAATGGAACATGCCTTCCCAGTCGCTGATATGTTCGACCGCCTTGGCATACACCAGGTCGAAGCGCTCTTCGAGTTCCGCGAGGTCGTGCGCGCCGACCTTGGAAAAGCGGTAGCGCTTCTGCCGGCGCTCGGGCAGCACAAGGGGTTGCGGAATCATCGAGTAGTTTTCGTGACCCAGCAGGTGCCGATAGGTGTTGTGGTCGATGATTTCGGGGCAATAGGTGTCCAGAAATGCCCGCAGGTCCTTGAACGTGCGGTCGTGATCATGCACCTGCCAACTCACAACGGTTTCGCCGTCGAGGAAAGGGTCTGAACCCACGGCCGATTCCAGCTCAGACAGCTCAAGCAGTAACTTCGGAATCATGCCGTTGCCGGTGCCCACGTCCAGCATCTGCTTGCCGGCAAGCTCAACACCGTACTCACGCAGTAGATGCAGCAGCTGGTGCACTTGCAACAGGATGCGGCCCTTCTGGTGCTCTTTGAGGTCGCCGGGGGGAGGGCCGTCACGGTAATGTGTGCCGTCAGAGGTCGGCATCATGAACGGAAACAGGTAGCGCTCGTCACTGAACGGCAGCTTCTGTCCGTCGTCTTTCTCAAAAAATGTCGTGTCTGCTGTGGTCATCTAAGCTGGTTTCGTTATCCAGTTGCTGTGAGCAATTGCCAGAGGGGTTTTGGCGTTAAGCCAGGAACTGTTCGCATTGCGCGTGATCCTCGGGTGTGTCGATCTCGAAGTGCCAACGGCCTTGTGTGTAGACAGGAGCCATTCCGGAACCGGCGAAAACGGCATCATACGCCTGCGCCGGAAAATGTTGTATCGCGCCTTCCTTTACCAGCTCCTCGACGCGCTGAAAGAGAAGGCTGGACTCCTCTGCACCGAACCGGGTGATCTGTGCGCTTTCAGCACTCGCCGCGGCCGTGGGGACCTGTTTGCTGAACGCGGTAATCTTTTCGCCCTCTATCACCACGTTCATTTCACCGTCCCGGCACGCCTTCTGCTCGTCTACCAGGGCCGCGCAGCGGGAGGGGCAGCGCACCAGCTCTACCAGGAGTTCCGGGTCGGCGACCACGTCGCCGTTGAGCAGTACAAAGTCCTTTCCTGTGGCCTCTTCACGTGCCACCCAGAGCGAATAAATACTGTTGCTGGAGTCGTACTTGTCGTTGATCAGCACGCGGTAGCGTCCGGCCGCGTGCGCGATGACCTGGTCAGCAAGGTAACCCGCGACAACAACGATGTCGTCTACGCCCGCTGCTTCCAGGCCGGCCAGCTGGTAGTCGAGTATCGGGCGCCCCCCAATCTCAACGAGGCACTTGGGGGTTTCGGTGGTCATACTGCCAAGGCGCGTGCCCTTGCCCGCCGCCAGGATCACTGCCTTCACGAGCCGGCGAGCTCCTGCCAGTCCCGGCGCAGCACGGTCAGCGTCTTGCGGGGTTTCTTTGCGTTGGGAAGGCGGATTCGGGCGGTCTTCAGGTCATTGAACAACAGCGGCAGTTCCTTCAGGTAATTGTCGTAGTTGGGGAAGACTTTTCTGTCGACGATGAAGCCGAACATACCCTCGTCCGAGTAGAGGCGAGCGCCCTTGTTTTTGCCTACGCGGATACTAGTCTTGCCGCCGGCCATTGCGGCGATGCTTTCGATGACGACACCGAGGAAGAAACCCTTGAACGCGTAGTCTTCAGTGCTGAAGGGCAGCAGCATGCCCTCGCCCTCGAGAATGTCAGTGGCATCCTTCGTAGGCTTGCCTTTGGCATCGAGCCCGATCGTATTGGAGAACGCCTCGTCGCGCTTGGCGTTCAGGCGCATGCTATTGGTTGCGATGGTTGATATGGAAGAGTCGTAGATAAACGCGCTGTCGGGCAGGCCGATACACAGGGGGTTGGTACCGATGATGGGCCGTTTTGAGCCTGGAAGGCCCACGGTCGCGGCGGTGTTTTTCATCAGGATGAGCAGCTGGCCCCTGTCCATGATGCTCTGGCAGTACAGGCGCAGTGCGCCGACCTTGCCCGGGTTTTTGAGCACGAGCACACTGCTGCCCGACCTGGCGGCGAGCCCGCTGGCCTTCTTCAGGCACGCTTCGAGGTTGCGAAAGCCCACGCCACCGTTGCCCTCGGCAGACACGACGTTTCCTCTCACTGTTATCTCGGAGGCGTTGATCCGCCCCGTCTCTACCAGCGGCCTGATCGAGTGAAGGTAGTAATGGAGTCCATGGCTCGACACCCCCATCAGCTCTGACCGCGTGATCATGTCTGCGATGATCCTGGCGTCGACCTTGCCCACGTATCGACCGCAGTCCGTTGCGATGGCCTGCCGGAATTGGTCGACGTAAATCCGTTTGTTCACCTGCTGCTCCACCCGGTTGCGAGAATGGCCTTGGGGGAGAACACGTGGAATCCGCTCCGCGAGAGTCCCCCGTGGGACTGCGCCCCGCGACAAGACTAACCGAAGCGGGCGGGCGCCGCAGCCTGCTTTTGTCGGCAGGATCAGTGGCTGGTGTGGCGCGTCAGGGAAGTTTGCAGGAAGTCCTTCGCATCTTTCATGCCGAGCTCGTAGACCTCGGTCAGGCCTTCCGGATTGGCATAGTCAAACTTGTCGATGCGGATCGGTTCGCTGGGCTCGACGTAGCACCGTGATTCCATCTGCGGCAGAGGCTGTTTGTAGCGCTTGCTGAGCAGTACAAGCGTGTTGCCGGCTCGGCCGTCCGTGAGAAAAGCGGGCACGTTGTCGATGATGCCGCCGTCCAGTACTCGCGTACCGCGGTAGCCACCGGACGGCAGCACAGGCGGAACGGTCGAGGAGGCGAGGATAATGTCGATGAGCTCGGCAATGGAGGCGGCGTCCCGGTTGCCCTTCACGAGTGGGGTAAACCCCAGCCGCTGGGTCCAACTGGGGTGCAGCACACCGGTCAGGTGCTTCTCCAGCCCGTACACGCTGAAGGCGGCCATAGCGCCCAGGGTGGAAGGCAGCCACGCCGGGTAGCGGGCCATCAGGAATTCGAGTTGGATGTTTTCGAGATTATCGAGATCCTCGGGTGACAGGAGCTCTTCCAGCGCCTGCCTGTACATCCTCATATGCGGCAACAGCGGCTTGCCGCTGCCGGGACGCAGGTTGCCCCAGTGGATGTTGCCCGGGTTCTCCGCCGTCATCCGCTTGAATAGCGAGAAACCCTCCGCGCCCTTGCCCACGGCACAGGCGGTGGCCATCGCGCAGCCCGCGCTTGTGCTCGCGACGTACGTGGCCGTGCTGCGAAGATCCAGTCCCGCCTGCCTTGCGCCTTCCCAGAATCCCGCCTGCCACAGGCAGCGACTGCCGCCGCCTGCGAAGATTACGTTTGCGAATTCCAAGAAATACCAGCTCCTGGGTTCCGGGCGCGCGACCGCTGCTGTGAGCGCGGCTACGGATAGACTTCGTTGTAGACGGCTTTGAGTGTATTGCCTTTCAGGCGGCGCAGCGAACGATAGAGCGGCATGACGATACCCACAATCGCGGGCCCTTTCGTCAGCTCCTTGCGAAATGCAGGGCGGGCCAGCATCCGTTCATACAGCCCGTGCAGTTGAGGATGCACCTCGATCGGGTACCCGGCATTGACGGCGCGGTAGAGGGTGATGAACCAGGCGATATCGAGCAGGGTCGGTTGGTCGCCTAGCAGCCAGGCCCTGTCAGAGAGCAGGTCGTTCAACTGTGTGAAGGCTTTATTGAACGCGATGACTGCGTCTTTTGATTGCTGCTCGGTGATCCCGTGCTTGCCGAATTCCCGCCACCACGCCACCTGTTTGTCGCGGTAGGGATCACTCGCACCGTTCTTTTCGTAAGCATCGAGTGTGGCGTTACTTTTCTTTGCCACCGCCTGAGGCACCAGGTAGCCCATCGTGATGACGCGAAGGTGGGTGTGCAGTTCGTCTTCCAGCTCGAGCAGTTGATTGGTTGTTGCCTGCTGCGCAGGGTCGTCGGGAATCCACTGGTGACCCGCCGTCGGGTACGTCTCCTCAATGTACTTGAGGATGTCATTGCTCTCGATGTGCACATCGCCATCGTGGACGAGCACGGGCACAACGCCGCGCGAATTGATACCGAGATACCAGGCCGAGGTGTTCTCCCCGCTCTTGATGTCCACCTCGCGTGAGCGATAGTCGAGCCCCTTTTCCGCAAGAAAGATGCGCACTTTCTGGGAACAGGAGGACTGGGAGAAATTAAGAAGGTGCAGCCCCTGCCAGTCGAGGACCTCCTTGGTCTGGATTGCTTCTGGGTCGAGTTTCATCGGTCGTGGCCACTTTCCAGGTTGCTGTCGGGAGGAGTTTGCCCACCTCTCCAGATAAATGCAACACGTTGCAATATTTTAACGATTGCCGCGCCGGGACGCCTATCGACATCCCAGCGGGGGGCCGCTGGTGGCTCAGGGCATGGCGTCTGCCGGCGTGTTGGTGTACTCCTCAAACTCGCGGCACGGCTGACCGCGCAGGGCAGGGCACGGCGGCGGGTCGGAGGCCACCACGGCCATCGGAATGAGCGGCAGTGCGATGCTGGAAGGGTACATCGCCGAGTGCCCGATCATGTAGGTGACCGGCACGTCATACTCTGTCAGTAAAAACTTCCAGAGCTCCCGGCTGTCTCCCGGGGTGTCGATCTGTATACGAATGCGGGACCCAGCGCGGAATATGTGCGCGAACGGGAAAATCTCAAGGCGCGCGGAGACGAACTCACCCGGGGTGAGCGGTGCAAAGTCTTCCTCGAGGTGCGTCTTGGCCGGGCGCAGGGCTGTGGCGGCCGACTCGTCCAGCGCGCGATGACTAACACGGAGCCACCCCGCCTGCACATAGGTTTCGAAACCGTCATCGCGCACTTCACTCAGAATGAGCTCGAGCTCGGCTTCGTCCGACGTGGAGGCAACGTAAAGATCGGCGCTACCGCTGCCAACGAACACCATGTCATCGGTAAGTATGTCACTGACAAATACTGCTGCGCTGCCGGGAGCGGTCGGTGCCCACTCGTAGAAAGGCTGACCGCCGCCGAAGGTGCGCTGGCCCGCGTCGAACTCGTGGGGGAAGCTTGAGGCCGCGTCGTCCACGGAGGGTTCGGAATGTGTCAGTGAACCATCCGGCTGCAGGTAGAGCCGGTATACCTCCTGCTCGGCCGGTGGCCACTGGCTGAACTCCGCGCTGAACACACCTTCTGGGGCGCCGCGGAAATCGGGGTCGCCTTCCATCGCTGGTAGCAGTGCCGGTGAGGCGCCGCGATCAAAGATCACGCGCAGGGGCATTTCCCGTGCGTCGGCCTCGTACGCGGCGCGCGCTTCTTCGTAGCTCTGCGCATCGCTGTAGGGAATATCCGGGAAGTTCAACGGGGCGCCAAACTGCTGTTCAAACAGCGGACCTGCAAGCGACAGTGATGCAGGTGCGTTGGGAATCACCTCGGCAACGTAGAGGTCCAGGAACGCCTTCCACTCGGCCAGTACTTCAGGCGTGTAGCCATCGGCGTGTAAGCCGTTAAACGTGATGAAGCGCGTGACGGGCGCGTTGGTGAAATTGTCGAGCAGTGTGGCGAAATGACCGCCGGTTTGTTCATCCTGCCAGGCGCCACTCAAGAAAACCGGCACTTCAATGTTCTGCACAAACTTTGAAGGATTTACAGGGTCGACAACCTCGGGCACGTAGAACGGGTTTTCGAGCGCCCTGCCCACTGCGTCCACGGCTTGTGCGTGTAGCAACTGGTTCTGCTCGCAGGTACTTTCGCCAAACTGTTCGTACTCGATGTCAACCTGGCCCTGCTCCCAGCCCTGTCCGTAGGGTTGCGCCCCATCGAATACGTTCGAGGCCCACTGGAAGGCAAAACCGTTGTTGGCGATACCGCCGGGGTACAAAGTGGACGACGAGGTCTCGGCGATGACCGACAGAGGCGTGATTGCGCTGAGGCCGGGGGGTTGCGTCTGTGCGACGAACAGCTGGCTGATGCCTGGAAACGAGAGGCCCGCCATGCCGACCTTGTTGTTGTAGACCCAGGGCTGTGACGCTACGGTCTCGATGATGTCGTAACCGTCCAGAACCTGCATGGTCTCGAAGTAATCGTAGGCACCGCCGGAGCAACCCGTGCCGCGCATGTTCACACCCACCGTTGCGTAACCCATAAAGCCCGCAATCAGGCCGGAGGGGTGATTCGGTGCATCGCAGATCACCGGGAGCAGTCCACAGAAGCTGACGAGGCTCTCATCGAGCACGCGGCCCGGCCTGGAGGGCTCGTAGCCTGAGTAATTGACGATCGTGGGGTAGGGGCCGTCCTCGGCGGGGCCGGGCAACGTGATGTAGGCCGAGAGTTTGGTGCCGTCGCGTGTCGTGATGTAGTTGAAACCCGGCTGCAACACCTGGTCACTGTAGAAGGAAGGGTCCGGTTGGCTCTGCTCGACCGACCAGACTGCGAGGCCCTGGACCGCCTCTACCGGGTCGCCCTCTGACTCGCGCACCATGTATCCATCTCCAGGCGGCAGCTGGCGGAACATCAGGCTGCCCATGTCGTCTGTCGTGCCGCTGACCACGAAGGTGTTGGTGCCATCGTAAACCGCGAGAATCTGGCCGGGCTCTGCGCCCGTTACCTGTAGCTGCTCCACGCTTTCGCGCACTGAGAAATTGGCGGCTTCGAGGCTGGGGCCCCGGGGATCGATATCGTTTCCGTCCGAGCAGGCTGCCAGGAACAGGAGTGAGAATGACAACAGCAGCATGCGTCCCACACTTTTGTGCGTGGTGGCGCCCATTGGCTGTGCAAGACTGTGGTAGCGGCACTGTGCGGCTGCACTGTGCAGGGTGTCGATCGGCATAACTGGATACTCTTATTTCTATTATCTCGTGGTGGTCCACCTCGTCTGGGTTGAGCTGGACTAACGCCAAGGAGTATAGGCGAAACCGGCGCAGCTGGCCTGCGCGCGGATGGTTCCGGCGCCGTCCCTTTTGATGGGCCGTCTATACTGTACTGTAGAGACCGTTGGTTGATGCTCCACGCCAGGAAACACACTTGACTTGGATGGGGCTCACCGCGATTTGAGAGGAATTTCCCTATGAAGTGTTTGGTTTTGGCGCTGGCCTTTGTGGTTTTATTGCCCGTCACCGCGTTCGCCCAGGATATAGAGGGTGCAACCGAGCACCCGATGTTCGAGCGCTACCCGGGCCAGGTGCTCGCCTGGCAACACATTGAAAACTATCAGCCGTATAAAGTGGCTGTCGGCCCCGTCACAGGCTATCGGAAGATCGAAGACTGGATCGAGACAGAGGGGCGCGTAACGCGCACCTTCTACAAGTACGAGGGCGAAGACAGGACCTACTCAGAGATCTACAAGAATTTCCTGGAAGCGATGCGAGACGAAGGCTTCGAGATCCTGGGTGAGGGTTTCTCAGCCGATCGCAAGGGCACTGCGATTGGCTCCCGGCAGTGGATGGAGGTGACGTTCAACGCGAATCCGGCACGCAAGCCTGGTGCCGTAGGCACCATGTTCTCAGGCACGTCGTCGTCCGGCGGTGCCGGCGCCATCGTCGCGACGAAAGAGCGGGCCGCGGGCACTGCCTATGTCGTGGTCTACGTAGAACAGCACTCAAAGAACTACGTCGGGACCCTCATCGACATCGTTGAAGTCGAGGCGGCGCAGACCGGGCTCGTGGTCGTGGATGCCGAAGCCATAGGCTCAGACATTGAAGAGTATGGCCGTGTGGTGCTGGACGGCATTGTCTTCGACTTCGACAAGGCGACACTCAAGGCCGAATCAAAGCCCGCTCTCGAGGCGATAGCCGAGTACCTCAATGCCAACCCGTCCATGTCGTTCTACGTGGTCGGTCACACCGACTCCAAGGGCACCTTCGCCTACAATCGTAAGCTGTCCTCCGACAGAGCCCTAGCCGTTGCAGACGCGCTCAAGCGGGACTTCGGTATCGCATCGGAGCGCCTTGAGCCCCACGGGGTGGGGCCGCTGGTGCCCGTGTTTGCCAACAGCAGCGATGCGGGCCGTGAGAAAAATCGTCGGGTTGAACTCGTGCAGAAGTAACGCTGCGGGACGGCGTGTAGTCCTGCTAATCGTTTGGATGAGCAGGCTCCGGCTCCCAGTTGTCGAGCAGCACCTTGTGCGCGTACCAGGTGTTCCAGTGCTCGGTGAGGTAGGTGATCTTGCCCGCCGCGTTGAACCTCGCAACAAAGCAATAGACGTTGCGGTAGTCGCGCCCCTTCAGCGTTTTGCTGTGCTGCGTGTGCTGGCGCACCACGTGCTCGCCGTCTGCCAGTGTTACTACATCGGTGAAGTGCGTTGTGCTGAGGTCGTAGGCATCGACGCCCCTGTCCAGGTTGCTGCCGTCCTGTGAGCCCGACATCAACTTGATGATCGCTTCGATACCGCGGTGTTCAGTCTGGCCCCGCGGGTTGCCGATCTGGGGTAGGCCGTTCCACCAGACCGCGTCCTCGTCAAAAAGTCCCACCCGGTCGAAGTGTTCATCGCCCTCGAAGAGGCCTGTCAGTGCATCGATGTTGCGCTGTTCCTGTTCGGTGTAGTTCGGCATTTCTCAGGCTCCATCATCTTCGAAGCGATTCCAGGACATGACCTCTTTCGCCGGTTTGCGCCAGGCCTTCTTGAACTCCGTGCCGCGTGTGTAGGCGATGGGAAACAGGCCGACCTGGGTGTAGTGGTCCTTCGGTATGCCGAGCAGCTCTGCAAACTCCTGTTCGCGCCACAGGTGCGCCGTCGTCCAGCAGCTGCCAAGACCGCGCGTACGCAGCGCGAGGAAAAAGCTCCAGACAGACTGCAGCGTCGAACCCCACAGGCTTGCCTGCATAAACACGTTGGCACCCTCCGTCCGCCCGGCAAACAGCGGAAAGGCGATCATGGGCACCTCGGCCAGGTGTTCGCGTAAATAGTCGACTGACGCGTTGATCTGGTCGAAGCCGGGTATGTGAGCGGCCTGGTAATTGTCGCCGACCTTGTCACCCAGCAGTGCGACGTAGTCCATCATCGCCAGGTTGTAGAGTTCGCCAATGGTTTTGATGGTGTCGCGATCGTCGACGATCACCCAGCGCCACGTATTCATGTTGGAGCCGTTCGGCGCCTGCAGGGCGATGTCGAGGCATTCCTCAACGACACCTCGCTCCACCGGCCGTTCGAGGTCGAGACGCTTTCTTACCGAGCGCGTGGTTGTGAGTACGTATTCCGCGCTATCGAGAGGGTTCTGTTCCTGCATGTTCGGCTCCTGCGGCAATTGCCTGGCGAAGCAGTGAGATTATGTGCTGGTGCCTGCCGCGCCTTCGGATTTCATATTCATGGCCGCGAGCAACAACAAACCGGCGAAGATGCCGAGATTCTTGACGAAGTTCTGGGTCTCGCGTTCCGCGTTTACACCTTCATAGACGTTCCAGAAGTCATGCAGGTTGACGTTGATGATCAGCACCATGCCGGCGAGTGCCAGGGCACAGATCGCGACCTGCTTGTTGATCAACAGGCAAATGGCAGCGCCGATCTGGATGATGCCCGACAGGGCAAGCAAGGGTGTAATCATGGACATCTCGTGGGTTTCCATGAGCTCAACGTGTGTGTCCCATGCCACGAATTTCATGATGCCGGGCAAAAGGAAGTAGAGGGCGAGCAGGCTGCGGCCGGTGTGTGTGAGTACTGATTGCATGATGGCTCCCTTTTTCTAATTAGGTATTGCGAGACTCGTGCATCTTAGCTCAATCGCTGCGCCCTACAGTGCTACCTTCGCCACGCGGTCCGCGTTGTCTGCAGTGCCGTGCACGGTCGCCCACGTTGTCTGCATGTATCCCGGGCTGTGCATCGGGGGCTCCGTGGCCCAGCCATGGCCCGTGGCCAGCGTCAGTAGTGCGATCAGGGCTGCCTTGTGCATCGCGTTGTCCTCAGGGAAGTCGAACCCGAATTGCAGGAATTATACGTTCGCGCTGGTCGGCATTCTGCAGAGGGCGGTGCAGAATGCTGGCCCCTGAGGGGGTTCAGCCCGTGGCTGGAGGTCAATCGATGGCTGGGCGATACCAGATTGCGGAGCTTATAGCGCGCTCCTGGATGCTCGTCGGTTCGGGCGCCTCGAGCCCCAACAGCTTCGCATCGTAGGTTGTCCATGTGGGTGTGGGAATTTCGAGGGCGCGTGCGTAATAGAACGCTTCCACGTCGGGGTTGAATTCGGGGTCGCGCCAGGCTGCGTAAAGAGTGGGGGCGCCAATTGAATTGTTGTAGGTCGCCTCGGCCACATCGACGGTGTTGCCTATGGGTGCCAGGGAGCCGTCTGGCCCGATCTGCCTGCTGCTGTCTGCGGCGTCCGTATGCTGCTTCTCGCGTCAGATGCGGTGAACAGCCCGGTGCACCTGAAAGATCCTGATGGCAACCTTGTGTGCCTTGTACCCCCGGGGCATGAGGGCATCAAGACATTCGGGGTCCACTACGCGGTGTCTGACGAGGCCGCCTTTCATCGTTTCTACCGTGATGTACTGCAGCTAGAGCAACTGGGCGAGCGGAGCTACGAGATGGGTGGCGCACAGATAAGCTTCGCGTGGTCACCCGATGTTGTTGCGGGCGCCGATACCACGGGCGTGGGTTACAACTACCTGACTTTCCAGGTGATGAACGCGGCCGCCACGCATGCCATGCTGTGTGAGCGGGGCGCGATCGAGGAGCAACCCGTCAGCTCGAGTCATACCGCGACCGATTCTGTAATCTCGTTTATTCGCGACCCCGATGGCAATCGAATCGAGATTTCACAGCGACCGGATCTCGTGGCTGCGGCGCGACCTACTGCCTAAGGCGCGAGCGGTGCCATCGATGTGGGCGGCAGTGATGGCTGCGCCTGTTCCTCAAGGTGCTGGGTGCCTGCAACGGTGCTGAACACTTTGGCCAGTTGTTCGTTTGCCTCCGGTTCCTGCACCGAACTGACGTGGTACCAGGCGGCCTCCGCCCGGTCCGGGGTCAGGTCCACGATGAGATAGCCGCGTGACGCGGTGTCAGCCCAGTGCAGGTGCGGGTTTTCCGCCAGGAACAACTGTTCCGCACCTTCACCGGGAAAGTTCGAAGTGACGCTGGTGGTAACGAACTCCACACCCACGGAACCTGCGCCGGTGACAGGGTCGTACGCGGCCGGGTCGCTGGGGTCTGTTGCGATGTCGAAGGCCCAGGAACTGTGCACGTCGCCAGTGAGCACGATGAAGTTGGGATTACCGGCATCACCGAGCGCCTGCACCAGTCGCTCCCTCGACGCGTAGTACCCGTCCCAGCCGTCGGTATTGGCGATGACACCGCCGCCTGCGGATTCCGGCGCGGCGACAATCTTCCAGGGCGAAACGATGACCTGCTGGCCGGCGATCACCCAGCGCGCGGATGATTCACGCAGGCCGTTCGCGAGCCACTCCTCCTGGTCGAAACCGAGGATAGTGCGCGCGGGGTCGCGCAGCCCTTCGCGGTCTCCCAGGGATTCAATCTGCTGGTCGCGACCCCACAGTCGCGTGTCGAGCATAAACAGGTCGACGAGATCGCCGAACGCGAGCTGCCGAAAGGTTCGCCCATCGTCCTGGTCGCGAATGGGTAGCCACTCGGAGTAAGCGCGCTCCGCCGCGGCGCGCCGCTCGGCCCAGCTGCCCTCACTCTCTTCAGTGTGGTTCTCCGCTCCACCGCGCCAGGCATTGTTTGCCGACTCGTGATCGTCCCACACGGTGACAAAGGGGTGTTGCCGGTGAGCTTCCTGCAGATCCGGGTCAGTGCGGTACTGCGCGTAACGCTGTCGGTAATCGTTGAGTGCGATGATTTCACGGGGCGGGTCGTGGGGCCTGAAGCTTGAGGAGCCACCGCCGTATTCATAAATGTAGTCGCCGAGATGCACTACCAGGTCGAGCTCCGCCCGCTCGCCAATCTTGCGATAGGCGTGGAAGTAACCAACGCTGTAGTTGGAGCACGAGACCACGGCCATCCGCAGTCGGTCGACGTTACCTGAGGGTGCGGTGCGCGTGCGCCCCACCGGCGACATCCTGCCGAGTGACTGGAAGCGGTAGTAGTAGCTCGTTCCCGCCGCGAGGCCCATCGCATCCAGTTTGACTGTGTAGTCCCGGTCGGCATCGGTCTGGGTCCAGCCTGCTCCCACGCGATTTCGAAACTCTGGGTCCAGAGCGACTTCCCAGAAGACGTCGACAGGGCCGTCAGTCGCCGGTGACACGCGCGTCCACAGGATCACGGCAAAGGGCAGGGGGTCGCCGCTGGCGACGCTGTGACTGAACAGGGTCTCGGGGCCCGGCGTGCCGTTGAACCGGTAGGTG
Organism: Halioglobus sp.; assembly: GCA_965227435.1. Classification (GTDB taxonomy): domain Bacteria; phylum Pseudomonadota; class Gammaproteobacteria; order Pseudomonadales; family Halieaceae; genus Marimicrobium. The sequence goes on from CBDDGB010000001.1 coordinate 791,163, forward strand.
GGCAGTATCTGGCTTAAGTCATCGCTGGAGTCGCTGCAGCCGACGAGCGTCGGCATCACGGGGGCGATACCCAGGGCTGCGGCGAGGCGCAGGATATCGCGTCGCGTATATCGGTTTTTCATCAGGGTACCTTGCGTGACGGGCGTAAGTACTGCCTGAGTATAGCCGCTCTCGCAGCGGCAACGTGCCTGTTTACGCCCGCCGCAGGGCTTTTCTGCGACCCGGGAGCTTGCTCAGAACTTGTAGCTCACGGACGCCCTCACTTGCCTCGGCTCAAACACGTGGTAGTGAACATCCTCAACACCGTCTGCCGCTTCGCCCGGCAGTCTCGATGCATAGAAGTAGTCGATGTCGTGGTCGTCGGAGTCGAGCAGGTTCAACACATCGACCTGTGCGCGCCAGGTGTCATTCGACCAGCCGAGCGCGAGGTGGGCGATGGTTGAGCCGTCGGACTCAACGCTGCCGTCCTCCACAAGCGGCGCGCCGTCGAAGTAACGTGCCCGCAGGGAGCCAAACCAGCCGCCGGGGTACTGGGCCGAGATCGCGCCGCTCACTACCCACTCCAGGGCGCCTGGAATCTCGTCGCCCTCTGGCGCGCTACCCCTGAACTGTGCGTCGGTCCACGCGAAGTCTGCCTCTACGGTCCAGATTTCATTGAGCGCCCAGAAGTTATTGAACTCCACGCCCCAGCGTTCGCTGCCGCGGCTGGCTTCGGTGGCGCCCGCATCACCCACAAACAACAGCTCGGAGTCCAGATCCAGGTACCAGAGCGCGAGTGATGCGTTCCAGCTGTCCAGCCAAACTGTCTTGAAACCGAGCTCGGCACCTTTGGACTCCACCAGCGGATCGACCTGTTCCACCGGTTCCGCCGTGACCGGGTCGGTCGATATCGTTACACCGCGTGCATCGTTGGAGTGAAAGCCGTAGCCCGCACTCAGGTAGAGCTCGCTTACGTCAGACAGCGCGTAGATCAGGCTGGCTTTAGGGCTGATAGCCGAGTCTGAGTCGTCGCCCCCGTTTTGGGGCTGCCCGGCGTCCACGTCGAACCAGTAGTAGTCGCCCCTGATGCCCAGCACTGCGCGCCAGTCCTCTGTAAAGCGCCAAGCGAGTTCATAGAAGAGGCCGGTGCTGAACTGCTCGACGCCGTCTTCGCGCACCGTGTCCAGTCGCTGGCGTGCGCGGGTTCTGTAAAGGCCTACCGTGTCGATATCGTCGTAGCGGAGCTCTACTCCCAGGCTGTGATGAAAGTGCTCCTCCGCGCCGCCGACCCAGAAGCGATTGTAGGCGCCGCCGTAGATGGTGCGGTCGTCCACTTGCTGGAACTGGTCGCCGTTTACGGGATCGTCGAGCAGATAGGTGAAGTTGGACCACAGGTCCATCTCGTAGTCGATGACATACGCCTGCCACTCCGAGCGATGGTCCTCATGCTCATGTGTGTACGCTGCCGACAGGCTGGCGCGCCGGCTCTCGCCGCCCAGCGTTGTATCGATGGAGCCAAACTCGTCGATCAGGCCGCTCGACACCACGCGCTCCGGAATCTGGTCCGCCGAATTCCACTCGTTGTCGTAGTACATGGCGGTTGTTGTCCACGATTGCACATCGTCACCGCCTGACACGCGCAACAGCCCATTGATCTTCTCGACGTCCTCGTCGATGTCGGTCCACGGGCCATCGTAGCGTTGGCCTTCCAGCGCCCCTGACACGTTGACGGCACCAAGCGCCGTGCCGCCCATGGCCAGCAGGCGTTGAAACCCGTCCTCGCCCAGACCCAGTTTTATCTCGTTGGGCAGCTGCGAGAACGTATCGATGTGCACACCGCCGGCTGATGAGAAGTCACCAAGCTCGGCGTGGTAGGGACCCTTAACGTAGGACATGCGGTCGAGTGTTTCGGGAATGAGGAAGTTAATGTCGGTGTAGCCCTGGCCGTGACCGTGCGTGCGCATGTTCACCGGCATGCCGTCCACCCAGGTGGCGAAGTCAGTACCGTGGTCGAGGTTGAAGCCGCGCAGGAACATCTGGTTCGATTTACCCGAGCCGCTGTGCTGCGTGACGATCAGGCCAGGCACTGCTTCCAGCACATCGCCGGGTCGCAGCAGGGGCCGTATAGCCAGGTCCATCTGCCCGACCACGCCTTCCGATGCGGTGCGCGCCTCACCGGCAAGCACCTGCTGGCGGCCGGTCACCACGGTTTCCTCCAGCGCTGGGGAGGCCTCGTGCGAAAAAGACGGTATGGGCATCAATGCCGTGAGGCTGACGAAATAGACAAAGTATTGATGGCGTCGCATGTAGGGAGGCTTGGAAATCAAAGGGGCACTGTCTTACAACGAGGGAATCGGAGAAATCTACGCGCAAATAAATCGGTTATCAACCGCCAACTGTGCAGCTTAATCGAGGGGAATGACAGTTTTGTGTTGATCGGCGCCAACATCTCCGATTGGTCCAGTCCCGGCGGTTACATTTCCCATGCTGATGGGCCTTTGGCTAAGATAGAGCAATGCAGGAGTATGACGTTCTAATTATTGGGGCCGGGCTGTCGGGTATCGGCGCCGCCTATCACCTTCGCAAGCAGTGCCCCGGGTGCAGCTTCCACATCCTGGAAGCCCGCGAACAGATCGGCGGCACCTGGGACCTGTTTCGCTACCCAGGGATACGCTCTGACAGCGACATGTACACACTCGGCTACGAGTTCAAGCCATGGTTGGGCGGCAAGGTGCTGGCAGACGGCCCCGCAATTCGTGAGTACGTGTGCGAAACCGCGGAGGAGAACGACATTCTCCCGCATATTAGTTTCGGTCTGAATGTGCAGTCCGCCGACTGGTCAAGCGCTAACAAGCGCTGGACGCTGACGGCGGATGTCAATGGCGAGCAGCGGGAGTTCTGCTGCCGCCTTTTGCTGACCTGTGCCGGTTATTATCGCTATGACCAGGGCTACATGCCCGAGTACCCCGGCGCTGAGCGTTTCAAGGGCGAACTCTTTCATCCACAACACTGGCCCGAAGACCTCGATTACACAGGCAAGCGTGTTGTGGTGATCGGTTCGGGCGCGACCGCCGTTACCCTCGTACCGGCGATGGCGGATGACGTGGCGTCCATGACCATGCTGCAGCGCTCGCCGACCTACATGGCCAACCGGCCCCAGCTCGATGTGTGGAAAAAGATTCTGAGCCCGTTCCTGTCAGACAAAGCGGTGTTTCGTTTCATTCGCTGGAAGAATGCCAGGCTGCAGCGGATGCTCTACGTTGCCACGCGCATCGCGCCCGGCCTGATGAAGTCGCTCTTCCTCGGCATGGTGCGCAGGCAGTTGCCCGACGGCTTCGACATCGACAAGCACTTCACGCCAGACTACAACCCCTGGGACCAGCGCCTGTGCGCCGTGCCAGACAACGACATTTTTGAAGCCATTAAGTCGGGCAAAGCCAACATCGTGACCGACGAGATCGTTGAATTCACCGAAGACGGTATTGCCCTCAAGTCTGGCGAACACTTGCCAGCAGACATTGTTGTGTCGGCGACCGGCCTGCGTATGGCTGTTAATGGCGAGGTTGCATTCAGCAAGGATGGGCAGGCGATCGACTTCGCAGACACGTGGTCTTACCAGGGCATGATGTTTTCCGACGTGCCCAACCTCATCAACACCTACGGCTACCTGCATGCCTCCTGGACGCTGCGCGCTGACCTGATCGCCAACTTCGCCTGTAAAGTGTTGAATCGCCTGAATGCCGATGCGAGTGACCAGGTCGTTCCCACATTGCGCGAGAGCGATATGAGCATGCAGCCAAGGCCGTGGATCGATAACTTCCCGGCGGGTTACATCCAGCGTTCCGTTCACCGGTTTCCGAAGCAGGGCGATAGAGAGCCCTGGCTCAATACCCAAAACTACACGTACGAAAAGCGCGCTATCGGTAAAGCGAACCTGGATGACGGCGTGCTGGTGTTTAGCTAGATAGCCATTGATAAAAGGCTCGCGAAGCACTTTGCCGAAAATTTATTATCTAGAACTTCCCCACGCGATAAAGGAGTCGTCATGATCGGATACACCACACTGGGCGTCACAGACATGGATGCCGCCAAGGCATTTTACAGCCAGCTTCTGGACGCGGAGGTTCTTATCGACATCGGGCGACTCGCCATGATTGGGAAATCGATGGATGAACCCATGATCGCGGTTTGCGTGCCGTACAACGAGGAAGACCCGAGTCCGGGCAACGGCAACATGATTGCCATACGTGCAGGCTCACAAGAAGCTGCCGCTGCGCTTCACGAGAAAGCGCTCAGCATGGGCGCAACGTGTGACGGCCCGCCCGGCTCTCGCATTGAGGGCATGTTTTACGGCGCCTACGTGAAAGACCCGGACGGCAACAAGCTGTGCTTTTTTGACTTCAGCTAGAAATAAAACCAGCGCCAAGAAAAAGGGCCTCGCCTTTGCCGGCGAGGCCCTTTCTTAGATAGAGCTTCCCAGGACTCTATGCTGGGAGAAAGCTACTGTGGACTACCCGAAGCGATCTCTTCCATTGCATTCTGCAGGCTGAATGAGCCGGGCTTCTGCCGTGGCGGGAAGTCCTTGAACGATGCGAGCCACCTGGCCACGTAAGCCTGTGCCGGGGCCAGTACGAACATACGCTCCGCACGCCAGCGGCCGTAGCCCATGCCCTCGTGGTCTGCGCGTTCGAATGGGTCCGTGCGCAGGTTGAACAGTTTCGGGAAACGCAGTGCTACAAATGGTTCCTGCCATACGTCGAAGCCGTGACCGCGCTGCTCCAGGAACACCAGCTTCCAGTCGGCGTAGCGCAGCGCCGCGATGTCGCCATCGTCCGTCCAGTACAGAAAGTCCTCGCGCGGGCTCTCCTCAACTTCGCCCTTCAGGTACGGCATCATGTTGTAGCCGTCGAGGTGCACCTTGTAGCGCCGGTCGATGGCGCGCACCTTGCCTTTCAGCAGCTTCTCCTTGATGTCGGGCTCGCCCACGGCCGCCATGAACGTTGGCAGCATGTCTTCGTGCGCGCCGATCTCATTCACTACCGTGCCGGGCTCGATCACGCCGGGCCAGCGCATCACCATGGGTACACGGTAGCCGCCTTCCCAGTTGGTGTTCTTCTCGCCGCGGAAGGGAATGGTGCCGCCATCCGGCCAGGTCATTGCCTCGGCGCCGTTGTCGGTCGACCACATTACGATGGTATTGTCAGCAATGCCCAGCTCGTCAAGCTTGTCGAGCAGCTGGCCAACGTGGCCGTCGTGTTCAACCATGCCGTCGGGGTAGACCCCGAGCCCCGTCACGCCTTTTGACTCTTCCTTCAGCCTGGTCCACACGTGCATCCGCGTTGAGTTCCACCAGACGAAAAACGGCTTCTCCTGGTTGTGTGCGGTCTCGATGAAGTCCAGTGCTCGCGCTGTGACTTCCTCGTCGACGGTCTCCATGCGTTTCATGTTGAGCGGGCCGGTATCTTCGATCTTGCCGTCGGCAGTCGATGAGATAACGCCACGGGGTCCGAACTTCTTGCGAAACTCAGGATCTTTCGGGTAGTCGACGTTCTCGGGTTCGTCCTCGGCATTCAGGTGATACAGGTTGCCGAAGAATTCGTCGAATCCATGGTTGGTGGGTAGGTGTTCATCGCGGTCGCCGAGGTGGTTCTTGCCGAACTGCCCGGTGACGTAGCCGTGATTCTTGAGCAGCCCTGCGATCGTCGGGTCCTTTTCGCTCATCCCCTCCTTGGCGCCGGGAAGGCCTACCTTGGTCAGGCCAGTACGTATTGGCGCTTGGCCCGTGATAAACGCGGCTCGACCGGCCGTGCAGCTCTGCTGGCCGTACCAGTCGGTGAACATCGCGCCCTCGTTGGCGATGCGGTCGATGTTGGGCGTTTTGTAGCCCATCATGCCGTGGTTATAGGCGCTGATATTAAACCAGCCGATGTCGTCGCCCCAGATCACCAGGATGTTGGGTTTGTCTGCCGAATGGGCAGACACTGCGAATACAGAACAGGCACACAGTAGCAATGCCTTCACACTTGCGGGTACATGAAACTGCGTCATCTACCTTTCTCCTTTATTTTTAGTGTGGAACGTCCTAACCATAGCCCACGGCTTCCAAAATACAATCTATTTCAGGGCGTTAACGGAAAGGCAACGCTCCTGCCGGGACGAACAGTAGTAGCCGCTAGGTATTACATCGACATAACGTCGATGTGAGCACGCGACCGACAGCTGGCCCGCTTGCAGCTGCCTGGAGTGTTTGGCTGCGCCGCTGGACTCTATTCTGGGTCGCGTTGGATGAGATTGACCTGGCCGTGCAGGCGGGCCTTTTCTTCTGGTGAGAGATCGGGCAGTGGAGAAACATCTCCCGCCTGCCAATCCTGAAGCTGCTGCTCCACCGCCTCCATTTGCGCATCGCTCGCCTGCTGGAACTCCCGCACCTGCAGCGACTGGCCGGGGCCTGAGAACACCGCGCCCGTTTCGTGCACGGACTCGATCAGCCTGAGGTTCAGGTCTTCAGCGACCGCGAGGAACTCCTGGTAGTTGTTTGTGCCGATACCCGCGTCGATGCGGATGCGTGCAATGGCGGATTCAATTTTCTCAAGGCGAATGCTGATGGTGTCCGGTATGACATCGGCATGCGAGTGAAACAACTCGCGCAGTCGACCCAGGATGACGCGCAATTGGTCTGCCGTGGTCATCTGCAGCTCCACGTACCTGAAATACCGAATTCTGTCGCGGTGGCTGAAGTTCTCGATCTCGGCGGCTGCAAACACCGAGTTGGGTACCGCGAGCAATGTGCGGTCGAGTGTGCGAATCACCGTGGAGCGCAAACCGATTTCCTCTACCACACCGACAAAATTGCCGAAGCGGCATAAGTCACCGGGGTTTACGGGGCGGGCCGCGTAGAGCGTGATCGCGCCGATCACGTTTTCCAGCGTTTTCTGCGCGGCCAGTGCAACGGCGAGGGAACCAACACCGAGACCGGCGATGATGGTCGTCATGTTGTAACCCGCGCGTTCTGCCCACAACAGGCCTACTGCAATGATCAGCAGGAACTTCACGATCGTTGTGAACGGGCGCAGCAGTGCGACAAGATGCTGATTGCCAGCACGCTCCATACGTCGTGCCTGCATGTCCCTCACCAGGCTGATCAGGCCCAGCGCCAGAATGACGAAGGCAAAATAGTCGATGCCTGAGGAGTTCAGGTAGATGCGCGTTGTCAGTGACAGTGCCAGCTGGTCCATCAGCGCACGGAACAGGATCAGAAACAGGAAAATACGAACAGGCAGGCCGAAGAAGCGCGATATGGCGATGGGATACTGGGGCCAGATGCGCTCTATGAGTCGGCGCAATAGAGAAGCGATCAGCGTGGCAAGTACCACGGACAACAGCGCGAAAATAATCGTCCCCAGAATCTGCCAGCTCTGCATGCCGGCAAACTCGAAGTGCGGCAGGTGAAGCTGTAGCCATGCGGCGAAGTCGCTGTAACCGAGATCAGCCCAGAGCTCAGGGATTCTCTTTACGGTGGCGTTCGAAATCTTCCATTCGAGGCCGCCTTCGCCATCTGGCACGCGCTGTATGTAGACGGGGACCTTGGTGCCATCGTCCTTTGTCAGTGTGCCGAGCAGGTCGCGGTATGCGGGCAGTCCATCATCCAGGTGGCCCTCGGGCTGGTCACTTAGCCGGGTTGGGTCCACGATGTTCTGCTGCTGCCAGACGATGCGCAGCGCCTGCATCAGGTTTTCGGGGGGGCGGTCGTCAAACTCCTCGGGTAGATACCGCATGTCGAGAAACTCACCCGTTCGCTTGAGATCATCCGTCTCGTAAGCTCGTGTCACGATTGCAAGCAGCTGTAGCGGTGTTCTCGCCCGTTGTGAATCGCCCTGCAGTTCCTCCGCAACCTGGTCGATCAGTTCCTCGGCGCGGTCCTGGTTTTCGAGCAGATCGCGCATATCGCCCACGGGTTCGGCTTTGCTGTCTGGCGCGTCCTGTGCGAGCGCCATGTTGGGCAGGGCGATCATCGTGCAGATCAGCATCGCTTTGATTATCTGGTAGGGCATATGCCAGCGTCCTCGGCACCTATGGGGAGTCTTCGTTCCACGCTTTTATGCTTATTGGGAGAGCGTTGGAACTCTCAACATTATTGTCTGCATTTGGTGTGTTTGCCAGCGGCGGGGAAAACTGCGCAGCGCATGCCGAGCAGGGCTTTTCTTGCCTCGAGGGCGACTTCAGGGTTTCTCAAGTAAGGGCTCACGCGACCCGGCTCCAAGCCTACAGTGGGAGATACCGGTCCAGAAGATTCTGGTTTTTCTCCATTGCATCGGCTTCTGTATCGCAGACAACCTCGATGAACTTTCGGGCGGCAGGGCTCAGGGAGCGACCTTCCCGGTAAATAAACCCGTACTCTGGCGTGATCCATGGCCGGGGATAGTTCAGCAGCGCAAAATCTCCTGCGGCCAGTTGAGATTCAATTTGGATGGGCGTGGTTACGCCTATGGCATCGCTCGTAGCGACAATACCTCGGGCGACAGTAAAGTCATCGATTTCAGTAGAAGGTATGAGGAATCCTGTCGACTCATCGACTTCACCTTTTCCCGGAACATGTGGAGCAAGTTCCGCGGGCACACGAATGGAAACCAGCGGAAACGCATCCAGCTGCTCTCGCGTGACACGCGACAGGCCTGCCAGGGGGTGCCCTGCTCGGGCATAGATTGCTTTTTCATGCTTTGCGACGGGTTCGATCGCCAGCCGAGGGTCGTGTCGAGCCTCGTTGAGTACCGCGTAGGCAAGATCTACCTCGCCGCTAATTACCTGGCGGTTCACATCTTCCCAGTTACTTACACAAGCTCTTATCGAGAGTTTTGGATGAGCCCGAAGCATTGTCCCCACCGCGCGATGACCGACGATTTCGGCCGGGTAGACGCCGAGGGCAACCGCGAGACCACCGGAGGTCAGGTCCTGGAGGTTATGAATCTCGCGGAAAATCTCTCTATATCTGTCGAGCACCTCTTCGGCGCCTTGTGTCAGCGCCTCACCGAACACCGTGGGCGCGACCGTGCGGCCATCCCGATCGAAGAGGCGCACGCCCACACTGGATTCCAGTTTGTCGATACTTCGGGAGAAAGCGGACTGTGACAGGTTTGCGCGCTCTGCAGCGCGAGTGAAACTTCCGGTGGTGGCCAGCAATGTCGCGTGCTCGAGCTGCTTGAAGGTGGCTGACATGCGTATGTTGCATAAAATAATAATATTTTATGCATTAGACACATAATCGAGCCTATGCTCAACTGATTCTTCAGCCGTGGCTTTCGTTCTGCTCCTGCCCGCGTTCGAGGAAAAACCGATGAAACTGCCTTACTTCACCCCTTTTAAGCTCGCTTTGCCGCTGCTTGCGTTGACCACGCTACCTGCCCTGGCGGCCTCAAATCCATTAGACCGCACCGCGTTGCCGATAGCTGATCCTGTCTATGAGCCCTATACCGAGATCGATGCACGCAAAGCGACAATGCCGGCTCCGCATCGCGTCAGCGCGCCCAAGGGTGCACCCAACATTGTCATTGTGTTGGTTGATGATCTGGGATTTGGCACCACCAGCACCTTCGGTGGCCCGATACGCACGCCAACACTTGATCGCCTTGCCGACAACGGCCTGCGATTTAACAACTTCCACACGACGGCGTTGTGCGCTCCAACGAGGGCTGCACTTAAGAGCGGCCGAAACCACCATACGAACAACATGGGCAGCATCACCGAGCTGGCTACATCATTTCCAGGGCAGACCGGCCAGGTTCCGAACACCGTTGCTCCCATCGCGGAGATCCTGCGTCTCAACGGTTACAACACGGCAGCCTTTGGCAAGTGGCACGAAACTGCAGCCTGGGAAACCAGCATGTCTGGACCTTTTGACCGTTGGCCAACCCACCAGGGGTTTGAGAAGTTCTACGGATTTCTTGGGGGGGAGACGAACCAGTTTGCGCCCATGGTCTTTGACGGCGTGAAGCGCATTGAGCCTGCCGAGGGAAACGAGGAATACCACTTTACTGAAGACATGACCAACCAGGCGATCGCCTGGGTGCGGTCCCAGCAGTCACTCACGCCTGACAAGCCGTTCTTTATGTACTTCGCGACCGGGGCAGTGCACGCGCCACACCATGTGCCGGATGGATGGCCCGAGCGCTATAAGGGCGAGTTCGACAAAGGCTGGCTCGCGTTGCGCTCTTCGACGTTACAGCGTCAGGTCGAACTTGGTGTTGTTCCAGAGGGCACTGCGCTCGCGCCAGTGCCGGATTACGTCAAAGATTGGGACTCGCTCAGCGATGACGAACGACTCCTGTTTTCGCGTCAGGCGGAGGTGTTCGCTGGTTACATGGAGCACACCGACCACCATATAGGCCGCCTGGTGTCGGCCCTCGATGATCTCGACGCGATGGATGACACGCTTTTTATCTACATTGCGGGCGACAATGGCACCAGTGCAGAGGGGCTTACTAACGGTACCTTCAACGAAAACACAATGTTCAACAATGTAGAGGAGCGCGTAGAAGACCTGCTACCGAAGCTGGACGAGTGGGGCGGACCGCTAGGCTACGTGCATATGGCCGCGGGTTGGGCCGTAGCGTTCGACGCACCGTTTGCCTGGGCCAAGCAGGTGGCGTCAGACTTCGGTGGCACGCGCAACGGCATGGTTGTGCACTGGCCGGGTGGTATCGATTCCAGCGGAGAAATTCGTGAGCAGTTCCATCACGTAATTGATATTGCACCAACAATACTTGAAGTCAGCGGATTGCCCGAGCCGACGCATGTGCACGGCATTGAGCAGATTCCAATGGCGGGCACGAGCATTGCTTACAGTTTTGACAACGCAAAAGCTCCCGGCCAACACACAACGCAGTACTTTGAAATGTTTGGCAATCGGGCGATCTATCACGAGGGATGGTACGCACGGGTGATTCACAAGGCACCCTGGGAAAACGCGCCGCGTCGTCCGTTGCAAGACGACAGCGCCTGGGAGTTGTTCCACGTTGAGAACGATTTCAGCCTGATCAACGATCTCGCCGATGAAGAGGCCGAGCGGCTTGAGTCTATGAAGCAGCTGTTTTTGTCAGAGGCTTCCCGTTACCACGCCCTGCCCATGGATGACCGCAGCATTGAGCGCTTCAATCCGGCGGTAGCGGGCCGACCAGACCTTATAGGCGATCGCACTGAACTTACGCTCTACGAGGGAATGGAAGGAATGTTGGAGAACACCTTCATCAACGTAAAAAACCGTTCCAAAACCATTACCGCGAAAGTGTCGATACCGGAGCGCGGAGCAGAGGGCATGTTGCTTTGCCAGGGTGGACGCTTCGGCGGTTGGGCGCTGTACCTTGAGGACGGTAAGCCCGCCTATACGTACAACTGGTTGGGTCTTGAGAGAACCACCATTGCCGCAAAGCGCGCGCTCAAACCGGGCGACTACACGATCACCTTTGACTTTACGTACGGTGGCGAGGGGCTCGGAGACGGTGGAGAGGGTGTGTTAAAGGTTGATGATAGGACCGTCGCGAAGGGGACGATTGAAGCGACCACGCCCAATACGTTTTCCATGGATGAGTCTGCCGACGTGGGCGTGGACCTCGGGACGCCTGTGGTTGAGGCCATAGGCGTAGGAGAAAAATCGCGCTTCGAAGGTGACATCGAGAACATTGTCTTGAAGGTGGGCGCCTTGTAGGGCCCCACCGCTATAGCGCGCTATCGTCGATGTGGTCCGGCAGGTCGTTTCCGTCCTCATCGGGAGCCTCGAAGCTTGTGTAATTGACGTTGCGCAGCGCTACATCGGTTGGCGACGTATCTTCCGGCTGGATGTACAGGTGACCGTACCCCCGCATTCGAGCATAGCTGAATGTGGGAAATGGAACATATCAGGCCGCCTCCCTGGCGAATACTGCGGGCGGCTTCTTTCCTAAAGAGCGATGCGGTCTGACATGGTTGTAATGGTGTCGCCAGTCTTCGATTGTTGAGCGTGCATCATCAAGGCTGGCGAACCAGTTCAGGTTCAGGCAGTACTCGCGGAACTTGCCGTTGAAACTCTCCACGAACGCGTTCTGGGTCGGCTTGCCCGGTTGGATGAAGTGAAGCTTCACGCCGGTACGCTGTGACCAGAAGAACATCGCCTTACTGGTCAGTTCAGGGCCGTTGTCCATGACGATCCGTGCCGGCAGCTTCCGCCGCTCGGCAAGCTGGTCGAGTTCTCGTGCCAGGCGCTGCCCGCTGATCGAGAAATCAACGACCTGCATGACGCACTCCCGGCTGAAGTCATCGACGACATTGAACACCCGGAAGCGGCGCCCGTTGGCCAACTGGTCGGAAACGAAATCCACTGACCAGCGCTCGTTGGGGCCTTCGGGCACGACCATCGGGACCCTGGGCCGATACAGCTTCTTGCGCCGCTTGGTGCGCACCTGCAGGCCTTCCTCGCGGTACAGCCGCTGTGTACGTTTGTGGTTGACCACATGCCCCTCCGTTCGCAGCATGTCGTGCAAGGTCGGGCAGCCGTACTTGGGGTACTGCTCTGCCAGCGCTTTAAGTTCGGCCAGCAACGGGCCGTCATCACGCCCAAGAAGCGGCCGCCACATCGCGGATCGACTGAACCCGATCACCCGGCAGGCCCGGCGTTCGCTCACCTGGCGGCTCTTGAGATGCTCCACAGCCCGTCGCCGCTGGCGGGCCGTCACCACTTTCCCTCGATCACTTCCTTCATAGCGGCCTTGTCGAGTTCCGTCTCCGCCAGGAGCCGCTTCAGGCGCGTGTTCTCCGCCTCCAGCTCCCGCAGCCGCTTGGCCTCCGAGACCTCCATGCCGCCAAACTTGGACTTCCAGCGGTAGAGGGTGTTCTCGGCGATGCCGTACTCGCGGGCCAGCTCGACCATTGAGCGGCCGGCCTCATGCTGCTTGAGGATCGAAATGATCTGTTCTTCGGTGTAGCGCTTGCGCTTCATATGAGGATCTCCTTCCTATGAAAATAGATGGAAATCCCACATTCGTCATGGCTCGAATTACGGGGCTACGGTCAAGTGCCTCTGGCTTAAAGCTCTTTCATTCTCGCTTCATCTGCAAGCAGCCTTTAGGTAACGGAAGTCTACGGGGCGTTTTGGCGCTCCCTGCGTTTCGACAATCAATACGCATTGGCACTTGCTGGTGCAGCGTTCGCGTGCTCAGATGGATCGTCCTCATCGGAAGACCTTGGATCAAGTTCAAACGCGGCAGGAGCAGTGTCCGTCGCTGCGGTAGAAAACGGCACCTGCTCCGAAGTTGCAACAGCTCGGGGAGTCCTGAGCTGTACCAGAAAATAAACAGCGCAAACGCAGCATCCTAGTGAAATCGACCAGAACAATGCATTAGGACCCGCGGTGGTCATAAGCTGACCCAAGGAGATCGATGTCACCACCGCGCCGATAGCGTGCAGTAGAAGAATCGAGGTGCCGATTTCGACGAAATTGTCGTCTGTTGAGACATCGGCTGCTGTTGCCAGCGAGATAGCGTAGATCGGCAGGGCCATCGCCCCGAATACGAAAACGGAGATGAGTTGTAAGCGATGCTCTAGTAGTAATGAGACCAGAGCCGCCGACGCGGCCACTCCTAGTGAGAGCATGAGTAGTACCCAGCGGCGATCGATCTTATCTGACAACCACCCCACAGGATATTGCGCGACCATTCCACCGAGCATGGCAGTGCTCATAAACAGAGTAATCCCAGAAACTGAGTATCCAGCTTTCTGAGCATAGGTGGCACCCAGCGACCAGAAACTACCGACGCACAGCCCGGAGAGAAGGGCTCCTGCAAAAGCGGAGTGAGAGCGAGAATAAAGCTTGAAAAACCCTACCTGGGTCGCTTCAACCGGTGCAGGGTTGGGCTGCCTGGTCAGTCCAATTGGGACGATTGCCATTGCAATAAACAGAACGGCGACATCGAATGGCAATGAGGAGGAAGCTGGCCCAACATTGATAAGAAATTGCCCGAGCAACATCGCGATAAGTGTGATGAATGTATAGGTAGCGAGAATTCGCCCACGTGTGTTTGCAGTAGATTGACTGGTCAACCAACTCTCTATGAGGGCATACAGGCCACTGATTGCGAAGCCTGTAATAAACCTAAAGAGCGACCACGCCAGCCAGTTTGTAAAGAAGTCCAGGGCGATCAGGCAACAGATGAGCATGGCTGATGCCACGGCGAACGCGCGTATATGACCAACTCTGGAAATGACCATAGGCATGCCAAGGCAGCCAATTGCGAAGCCCAGGAAGTAAAGCGCAGCGGTGAATCCTATGGTTGCGTCCGACATCCCTAAACTCACGGCTCTCAGTGGCAAGAGCGTTAGTTGAAGGCCGTGACCAATGAGTAAGAGAGCGGTCGAAATAAAAAGAGACGATAAAGCAGCGAGAGTTCGCATAGCGACGAAGCAGGCCCTATGGCCGACGGGCAAAAATTAATAGTCGGTGTCTATGGATAAATCTTGCAGGGAACGTACCTTGTCGGGACTTCGTACGTTGCGGCTCATTGATGTCTTGTTGAGATATGCTTCCCACGCCTTCTCATGATTGGAACGAGCCGCCAGCTTCCCAGCGAAAACCTTTATGAACCTCGCCTCCTCACTTGTGGTGGGCTTGCGGACTCCCTCTGCTAGCTCGAGGTATGCCCATCCATGGTTTTGAAGAAGCTCAGACTGCCGAACTGAGAATTCGCCGCTCCTTTCAAGCCCATAGGGGAAGTGCTGCTTCTCGCCGTGGAATGGGCGTTCCGAAGTAAATGAGGGGGGTTCTTCCATATCGATAAGTATTTGCAATGGCCTCTCGTGCAGGCGCAGAAGTATCTTCTGAGTGCCTTGAGCTGTAAAATCAAAAAAATTTTTCGTGTCGATAAAAATATTAGATTGATATGCCATGAACACAGATTTGCTGCGAACATTTCTTGAGGTTTCGCGTACAAGACACTTCGGGCAAGCGGCTGAAAACCTGTATCTGACCCAATCGGCTGTGAGTTCGCGAATTAAGCAACTCGAAAGTCTGGTGGGCGTGCCGCTCTTCACGCGCGAGCGAAACAAGATACTGCTAACCATCTCAGGGGAGAGATTGCTCCCTCATGCAGAAAACATGCTGGCGGCCTGGCAACTTGCGCTGCAGGAAGTGGGTGTACCACAAAGCCAATCGCTGCAACTAGCGTTGGGGGGAACCTCGAACCTCTGGGAAACGTTCCTGCAGCGGTTGTTACCGCGCTTGGTTGAGGAGTTTCCGAACTTGTACATCCGCACGGACACAAACTCTTCACAGGAACTTACGCGGGCGTTGATAGCGGGCCGATTGGACATAGCAGTTATGCTCGATTCACCCGTAAACGCTGATTTGGAAGTTCGATGCATAGGGCGACTAGAGTTGATTCTGGTCTCCAGCAGCAAGGGAGTGTCCATTCAGAACGTTACGGAAACCGGTCATGTGTTCGTAGACTGGGGCACTGCCTTCAATCTGGAACAGGCAAAGCTGTTTGAAGAACCATTGGTACCTGCGCTACATACAGGGCAATCGCAAATCGCGCTAGAGTTTCTGCTCAAGTACGGCGGAACAGCTTTTCTACCAACAGCATTGATTAAACCCCATCTAAAGAGGCAATCACTACATGTTGTAGAGGGCGCTGACCGAGCCTCTAGCGAAGTTAATTTGGTTTACTCGAAATCCAGCGAAAAACTCGGAAGGCTAAGGCCGGTTATTCAGTGGTTTTATTCCCTGGATCTCGAATTGATGTAGTGTGAATCCGCAGCACTAACTAAGTGGACGCTCAAAAAGCAATCTCGGATATAGAGAAAACTACCCTGTTAGATGCGCATGCTTACTGTCCTGCACAATGTGCATTGGCATTGCGAAAGCGAGCCTCACAAGCTGATCGTAATGGCTTGATTTTACTAGAGCCCGAACTGTGTTTCGTGGGTGCGGCTCGACCGGGAAAGAGTGTTCACTTTAGAAAAATTGGCTAATGAAAATCCAACCTATACAGACGGTTAGATTTTCCGACACGGGGAATACAGTGTTCCCTCGGTTGCGAGGAAAATGACTGTAACTTTCTGATAGGCAATGTATTTTGGTGCCCAGAGACAGAATCGAACTGCCGACACGGGGATTTTCAAGGCCCCTTTCGAAATTTAACTCCCCTTAATATCAAACACTTAGAAGAAAAGTATTCACTTCGGTATTCACTTTTTCCTGCCCAGATGTGCCCTAAAACGCCTGTTTCCCACGTACTCCAGTTAATACGAAAGAGGGGCAATTTACCGCTGAGGTTTGCAGGCGTAGTCGAGGGTATAACCTGACATCTAGCCGCTGTTTGGAAAGCGGCTCTCAAGATAGGGAGCCTCCGACAAACCCGGGGCGATTCACATAACTGGGCTACCCACTGAATTCTTAGCTCCAAGTTAGAAAGAAAGCAGTTATTGCCATTGATTCTCAAATGAAAATCATTATCATTCGCAATTGAGTTAAATGAGACATCATATTTGGAGCCGTTACATGAAAACCACGTCACCCTCGCTGCGCCTTACAGCTTTAGCTGCCGCAATCTGTTCCGCACATGTGGCTGCGCAGCAGGACGATCAGCCCGTGATTGAAGAGACCTATGTCTGGGGTACACAGGTTCGGGCATCCTCGGTCAGCCTCGGCATGGATGAGATATCCATCCGCCAGGCGGATCACTTAAGTGACTTGCTGCGGGTTGTACCTGGTGTCGACGTCGGGGGCGCTCACTCTCTGAACCAGCGCATCACTATCCGTAGCCTGGGCGACCGCAATTTGCGTATAAGCATTGATGGCGCCAACCAGAATACCTACATGTACCACCATATGGGTAACCTGCAGATTCACTCCAGTATCCTTAGGTCAGTGGACGTTGGCGTGGGTACCAACTCGGTTATCGATGGTGGCCTGGGCGGAGCAGTGCGCTTTGAAACTAAAGACGCCTCCGACTTTCTGGTTGATGATAAGCGTCTTGGGGCTAGCGTGACCGGTACCGTGGCGGACAACAATTATTACAGCACGTCCTTGACGGGCTTTGCGCAACTATCGGATACAGTTGATGCGCTGGCTTATTACAACTACCTCGACAAGAACAACTACGACGTTGGCGGTGGTGAAATCCAGGACAGGGACGGGAACGAAATACCCGGTACGACCGGTGAAGTTGAAGGCCAGGAAGGCGAAATAGGCAACATGCTGTTCAAACTGGGGTGGAATTTTGCTCCTGGTCAGCGCCTGCAACTGAGCTATGAGGGCTATGAAGATGACGGCGACTATAGCCCCCGCCCTGACATGGGCCTGGCAACCGACATTGCCATCGGTGACAGCCTGGGATTGCCTCTTACCTATCCTACGGAATTTACTCGAGACACTCTGGTACTGAAGTACGACCTGGAATGGGGCGACAATTCTTCGCTGAGTGCTTCGCTATATGGTAACGAAAGCACGCTAGGGCGAGATGAGAGTGCTGTCTGTGCTATTTGGCCGGAAGACCCCTGTCTTGTGGAAGGCGAAGCCGAGAATACAGGCCTCTATGTACTGGCCGATTCCACCCTTTGGGATAATCACCACCTGACCTATGGCATAGATATTATCGACTGGGAAACCAGCTACGAACCTGACGGCATTGAACTCAGTGGCGAAGAGGCAACCAGTTCCTCGGTCTTTGTACAGGACCGAATCGATTTCGGTGACAGCTTCGCGCTTATTCCCGGCGTGCGTTACGACCACTATGACATCGATAGTGTCACTGTCGATGATGACTTTAACGCTGTCAGCGGTGCCCTAGCCGGCGAATGGTCGCCGATATCCAGCCTGTTATTGAAGGTGAGTGGAACCCAGCTCTTCCAGGGTCCGGAGTTGAACGAGGTGTTCATCGGTGCGGGATTCTACGATGTGTCCAATCCAGATATCGATGAGCAGACTGGCTACAACGCAGAGTTCTCCCTGGCGTATGAGGACAATCTTGACGGTATCGGCCGACTATCAGGCGGCTTTACCCTGTTTCAGACGCAGATTGATGATTTCATCTACGAGTATGCGATGTCGCCCGACGGCGACTACTGGAGCGATAATGTCGGCGATATGAAGATAGAAGGTGCCGAGGTTTACGCTGGCTATGGCAGCGGCGAATTTTCTGCACTGCTGACTTACTCAACAGCGGAGAGTGAACTGGATGCCGCAAGTGGCTACGAGGAACTTGACGGGGCACGTATTGACCGGGAGCAGGGCGATACTTTCAGTCTCCTGCTGGACTACGCCATCCCCGAATGGAACCTGGTATTGCACTGGGATTCCTTGTGGGTGGATGACCTGGACGCGGATGTCGACCTGGATGGTCCTACCCTGGAAAACTCCAAGGAGTCCTACGACGTACACAATATCTCCGCCCGCTGGAGTCCAGCCAGGGTTGAAGGGTTGAGCCTTACCGTTGGTGTCGACAACGTATTCGATGAGTACTACGCGTCCCAGTCATCACGCACCGGTGTTTCGTTTCACCCGCGTTTTGGCGAGCTCTTGCTGACTGACTACGAGCCGGGCCGCAATATCAAAGCTACGGTTGCATATACCTTCTAATAGAGATGTTGGCTGGCGATACCTGCTTCGAACTTTCTTTGCGACGGGTTGCCGCCAACCTTCTTTTTCTAACGAGAATTTCCAAAAATGAACCCCCAGATTGCCAAAGCCAATCGAACCGTGCATTGGGTAACCTCTGCACTGGGTCTGGTAACACTGGCGTTCTTCTCTATCACTGGCATTACTCTCAATCATCCGGACTGGTTTACATCCAGCGTGAGCAGCGAGTACGCCGAGATTACACTTTCCGCCAGTTGGCTCGATGAATTTCACAGTGCGGAAGAAGTCGATCGGTTATCGCAGTTAACCATTGAGCTGGACCATCGCTGGGGCCTGGGACTACCACGCAACATCGATCACGACGAGTTTGAGTGGGTGCTGGATTACCAGCGTCCTGGAGGGCTGGGTACGGTAGTGCTCAATCTCGAGTCGGGGTTTCTGTCTTACGAGGAGACCAGTGATGGGTTTGTTGCGCTGATCAACGATCTGCACAAAGGGCGGCATGCGGGCCTCCCCTGGGCAGTAGTCATTGATGTGGTTGCCGCTGTCTGCCTTTCCTTTGCGGTAACCGGGCTGATCTTATTGTGGATACATGCCCCGAAGCGACGTTCTACTTGGCCGCTGGTTGGTCTCGGTGCGGTCCTCCCCCTGATTGTCTATATCTGGTTTGTGCCCTAGGACTATGTTGAAACACTTTATCTCTTCAATTTTTGCAATGCTTTGCTTCGTCTCTTTGCATCTCAATGCGGCAGAGCTGGAGGTCGAGTTGGAATTGCCGAAGATCAGTTCGGCTGAATACCATCGGCCGTACGTAGCCGTGTGGATAGAGAACGATCAGCGTGAACAGGTGCTGCAAATCGCCCTTTGGCTGGAGCAGGAAAAATGGCATCGGGACCTGCGCAGCTGGTGGCGCCGAGGCGGTAAAGCGCTGGCACTGCCCGTAGATGGCGTCTCAGGTGCGACCCGACGCCCCGGTCGATATGTGGTGAAGCGCTCTGCTGACCTGTCGCCGGGTAGCTACACACTCAATGTAGAAGCGGTGCGTGAAGTTGGAGGGCGTGAACACCTGCGCATGCCCTTTGAATGGGGCAAGGGAGCTGTCGATGGTGAATTGTCAGGTGAAACAGAATTGGGTGCGGGAGGTTACCGCATTGAGGAGAAATGATGATCAGGAAACTACTTACTGTCTGCTTGCCATTGGTATGCGCGCTAACAAGTGTAACCGCCAATGCCCACAAACGCTGGTTGTTGCCAACGGACTTCGCTTTGAGCGATGCAGAGTTGATAACGGTGGATTTCACGGCATCGAACAATATCTTTTATGTGGACAAGGGGATGCCACTTAAGGGCATTTCTGTTCTAACGCCCGCGGGAATGCCCCTAGGAATTTCCGATGCAATAGAAGGGGAGCGACGTTCCAGCTTCGACATCAAGATAGAGGAGGAAGGTACCCACCGCTTAGTGGTGCAGGGTGATCCGGTGTACTTCCTGTCGTACAAAATGCTCGGTGCGGAAAAACCCGTCTATGAGAGAGGGCCGCTGGAGTGGTTGAAAACGCAGGTACCTGAGGGGGCGACCGAGGTGGCTTTTGCCGAATCCTCGGCTCTTATTGAAACCTACGTTACCCTTGGTGCGGCTACGAAAGCGGCTTCGCTGGCCGACACAAAAGGCCTCAGCCTGCAATTGGTCTCCCATCCAAATGAATTGTACAGCGACGCGGACGCGGAGTTTGTTGTGTTGCTCCATGGCAAACCCGCTGCGGGACGTACGGTTACCCTCATACCAGAGGGTACGCGCTATCGCGACAGCCAGTCCGACGCACAGTTCACCAGTGATGCGACCGGCAAGGTGCAGGTAGAGTGGCAGGGACCCGGCCGCTACCTGTTAGAGATCGCTTCCGAGGAGTCAGGCGAGGGCGGTGAGTTTGCAGTTTACTACTACAACTACTTCCTCACCCTCGAGGTTTTAGCACCGTGATCCTGGAATTGACCGTGTAGAAAAAGGGGCAACAGGGCGCCTGCGCTAAGCCTCAACAGAGTGGTGGCAGAAATGAAAAAGCCCCGTCACAATTGGACGAGGCTTTATATTTTATATGGTGCCCAGAGACAGAATCGAACTGCCGACACGGGGATTTTCAATCCCCTGCTCTACCGACTGAGCTATCTGGGCGTAGTCAGGAAAAACTCGCGGGATCGCGAGAGCGGCGTATTAAACCGGGATGCGCCCCCTGAGTCAAGCGGGCGCCAATCCCAGAAAGTCTTTTAATTTGAAGGGGGTACGTAGCCCTCGGCCTTGTCGTAGTCCTCGCCTGAAAAGAATTTGTCCATCTCTCCCTGCAGGTATTTGCGCGCTTCGGGGTCCACGAGGCTTAGGTGCTTCTCGTTGATCAGCATGGTCTGGTGTTCCTGCCAGTCCTGCCACGCCTGCTTCGAGATATTCTCGAAAATGTCCTGGCCCTTGGGGCCGGGGTAGGGCGGCGCGTCTAGGCCTTCCATGTCTTTCTGGTACTTCTTGCAGAATACGGTTCGGGCCATGTTCATCTCTCCTTGTTGGCCAGTTCTGCCAACAGCGCGGCTACCGGGGCCGCGAGGCCGATCTGGGGGGGTTGGCGCAGGTTATACCAGAGCTGTCGGTCGCCTTCCATGACAGTGTTGGGCTCCTGGTCGAGCTCGGCGAGGACGGGCGTGATATCCAGGTGGTAGTGGCTGAAGGTGTGGCGGAAGCTGTCTAGCGGCGCGAGGTCCTTCGGTTCTGAACCCCAGTTATCGATGCAGTGCTGCCTGCCCGCGTCGATGCCCTCCACCTCGGGGAAGCACCAGAGTCCTCCCCAGATGCCCCGTTGGGGCCGCTTTTCCAACAGTATGTCTCCGCCGCCCGAGCGCGCGATAAGAAAGTGGGTGGTTTTTACCGGCAGCTTTTCGCGCGGTTTCTTGCCGGGGTACGCTGACTGGTCGCCTTCTGCGAATGCTTCACAACTGCCGCTCAATGGGCAGCGCTCGCATGCGGGCTGGGTCCTTGTGCAGAGCGTTGCGCCAAGGTCCATCATCGCCTGGGTGTATTCAGCGCAGCGTTCTGTTGGGGTGTATTGGTCAGCAATCTCCCACAGTCGGTTGTGCACGGCGCTCTGGCCGGGCCAGCCGCCCACGCGGTGATAGCGCGCCAGCACGCGTTTTACGTTGCCGTCGAGTATGCTTGCGCGCTTGCCCATGGCCAGACTGACGATGGCGCCCGCGGTAGAGCGGCCGATGCCCGGCAGTTCGCACAGGCCCTCGATGTCTTGCGGGAACTCGCCGTCCAGTTCGTTCGCCACCTGTCCCGCCGCCTTGTGCAGGTTGCGGGCGCGGGCGTAGTAGCCGAGACCGGTCCAGAGGTGGAGTACCTCGTCCTGGGGGGCGTCTGCGAGCGCTTTGACGTCTGGGAAGGCTGCCATGAAGCGCTCGAAGTAGGGGATGACGGTTTTGACCTGGGTTTGTTGCAGCATGATTTCTGAGACCCAGACGCGGTAGGGGGTCGGGTCTTGCTGCCAGGGGAGGTCTTTGCGGCCGTGGTGGGTGAACCAGGTTAGGACTTTGTTGGCGAAGTCTTGGGGCATTTGGTTCTTGCGTCGTTCCTGGGGTCGCTGGGTCTCGATGCGTCGAACCGCCGCTTTCGCGGGGACGACGATGGGGCCGTTCTTGGGTTTGGGCAAAAGCCCTCAAAGTCGCTGATTGTACGGCTTCTGGAGGTTGTCGGACTAGCCGCAATGGGCCGGGGCGGCGGGCATAGTGCCAGTGAATTAGCATGCTCCTTACCTTATAATGGCCGCGTTTTTCAGGGGGTCACCCCTGTACCTTGATAGCGGAGAGAATGATGGCTGAGCGCAAGGCCACGGTCACGCGAGACACGCTGGAGACCCAGATCACCATTTCGGTGAACCTGGACGGTACCGGCGAGAGCAACTTCGACACCGGGATCCCGTTCCTGGAGCACATGCTCGACCAGATTGCGCGCCATGGCCTCATCGACCTCGACATCAAGGCGAAGGGCGACCTGCACATCGACGACCACCACACGGTGGAAGACATCGGCATCACCCTCGGCCAGGCGATTGCAGAGGCGGTCGGCGACAAGAAAGGTATCGTTCGTTACGGCCACGCCTATGTGCCGCTCGACGAGGCGCTGTCGCGCGTGGTTGTCGACTTCTCGGGTCGGCCAGGGCTTGTCTACGACGTGCCGTACACCCGCGCAGCGGTAGGCGGCTTCGACGTGGACCTGTTCCTCGAGTTTTTCCAGGGTTTTGTCAACCACGCGCTGGTCACCCTGCACATCGACAACCTGCGTGGTGACAACAGCCACCACCAGGCTGAAACGGTGTTCAAGGCCTTTGGCCGCGCCGTGCGCATGGCGCTTGCGCCTGACCCGCGCATGGCCGGTGTCACGCCCTCCACCAAGGGCGTGTTGTAAGCAGTTAGTAAGCAGGACGTTTTCTCATGAGTGGTGTAGTCGCCGTCATTGACTACGGCATGGGTAATCTTCACTCCGTCGCCAGCGCCCTCGAACACGTGGGCGCCGACAAAGTGCTGGTTACGCACGATGCCGAAAAGATTCGCGAGGCGGACCGGGTAGTGTTCCCGGGCGTGGGCGCGATCCGCGACTGCATGAGCGAAATTCGTCGCCTGAAGTGTGACGAACTGCTGCAGCAGGCTCTTACCGAACAACACGTGCCCGTGCTCGCGATTTGTGTTGGTTTGCAGGCGATGATGACGCGCTCCGAAGAGAATGATGGCACCGAGTGCCTCGACATTGTCGATGGTGACGTGCGCTTCTTTGGCAGCCCCTTAACCGACGACTCAGGCGAGCGCCTGAAAGTGCCGCACATGGGCTGGAACGAGGTGCGCCAGACCCGCGCGCACCCGCTGTGGAACGGCATAGAAGACGGCAGCCGCTTTTACTTCGTGCACAGCTACTACGTGCACGCCGCCGACCGCGATATCGTTGCCGGTAGCGTACAGTACGGCGTCGCTGCCGATGCAGCGCTCGCGCGCGATAACCTCTTCGCCGTGCAGTTCCACCCGGAAAAAAGCGCGGCGGCGGGCCTCAAGCTGTTAAAGAACTTCCTTGATTGGAACGGAACCCCCTGACCGGACGCAACGCATGCTCATAATCCCCGCAATTGATCTCAAGGACGGCCAGTGCGTGCGCCTGCGCCAGGGCCTGATGGACGACAGTACGGTGTTCTCCGACGACCCGGTCGCCATGGCGGCGCGCTGGGTAGACGCTGGCTGCCGGCGACTGCACCTTGTTGACCTCAACGGCGCGTTCGCGGGTGAGCCCGTTAATGGGGAAGTCGTCACCGCTATCGCTAAAGCCTACCCCGACCTGCCGATACAGATCGGCGGCGGCATCCGCAATCTCGAGACGATAAAGCACTACGTTAACGCGGGCGTGAGTTACGTCATCATCGGCACCAAGGCGGTGAAGGAACCGGCATTTGTCGCAGAGGCTTGCAGTGCGTTTCCCGGCAAGGTCATCGTCGGGCTGGATGCGAAAGACGGGCTTGTAGCGACAGACGGCTGGGCCGAGGTGTCCGACGTAAAGGCCACCGATCTTGCAAAGCAGTTTGAAGCTGACGGCGTCAGCGCTATCGTCTACACCGACATCGCCCGCGACGGCATGATGCAGGGCGTTAACGTCGAAGCCACGGTTACCATGGCCGAGGCGTCGAGCATTCCGGTGATCGCCTCGGGCGGCATTACCAATATTGACGACATTCGCGCGCTGGCCGCTGTGGCGAGCAAGGGCATCTGCGGCGCTATTACAGGTCGCGCGATTTACGAGGGCACCCTTGATGTCGCCGAGGCGCAACAGCTCTGTGACGAGGTAGCGGGCTGATGGGTCTCGCCAAGCGCATTATTCCCTGCCTCGACGTCGACAATGGTCGCGTGGTGAAGGGCGTGAACTTCGTGGGCATCCGCGACGCGGGCGACCCGGTGGAGATCGCGATGCGCTACAACGAGCAGGGCGCCGACGAGGTGACCTTTCTCGATATCACAGCAAGTCATGAGGGTCGTGACACCACCGTGCACACGGTGGAACAGATCGCCGAGCATGTGTTTATTCCCCTGACCGTTGGCGGCGGCATACGCACGGTAGAGGACATTCGCACCATGCTTAACGCTGGTGCCGACAAGGTCAGTATCAACACGGCGGCTATCCATAATCCCGAGCTTGTGCGCGAGTCAGCGGAACGTTTTGGCTCGCAGTGCATTGTCGTCGCAATCGACGCCAAGCGCGTCGACGATGTAGACGGCAAGCCGCGCTGGGAGATCTTCACGCACGGCGGGCGCAAACCGACCGGCATCAACGCGGTGGAGTGGGCGATGAAGATGGCTGACCTCGGCGCGGGCGAGATACTGCTTACGAGCATGGACCGCGACGGCACCAAGAACGGCTTTGAGCTGGGTGTAACGCGCGCGATTACCGATGCGGTGGACATTCCCGTTATTGCGTCAGGTGGTGTGGGTAACCTGGATCATCTGGTTGATGGTGTTGTGAAGGGCGGCGCAGATGCTGTGCTTGCGGCGAGTATTTTTCACTTTGGTGAGTATACGGTGCCGGAGGCTAAGGCTTATATGGCTGACAAGGGTATCGAAGTCAGGCTCTAGCGTTGGGCGACCACTGTCGTTCCCGCGAAAGCGGGAACCCAGCGTCTTGAGTGGGTCACTGGGTCGCGAGACGTCGCACCGCCGCTTTCGCGGGGACGACGGGGGTGGTCTCGGTGCCAGTTATGGTAGTGGCGTCAGGCACCGCGCTCGCAGCTTTCGCCTCGCTGTCACACCCGGGCTCATCGCCTTCTACCACCTCCGAAACAAACACCGGCCGAAACCCCCGGTCGTGCACCGTCAGCAACTCTTCCTCAAGATAAGCAATAGTCTCGGCATAAGGATGCCCGATCGCAATCGCCAGGCCGTCGCGCTCTGCGCGCGCCAATAGCGCCTGAAAGCGTTCATCGATCCGCTCAAGGCTGCGGTCGTTGTCGAGAAACACATCGCGCGAAACGTTGGGCACGTTGAACTCATCCGCCACCTGTGCGGCCACCGTTTTTTCCGAGGTGCGCGAGTCCACGAAGTAGAGCTCGCGCCAGCGCAGTTCCTGCATCACCCACGCCATCTGCTGACGCCGTTCGGTGAGGTCTGAGCCCATGTGGTTATTCACACCCTTTATATGAGGCACCTGCTCCAGCGCACCGGTCAGCGTTGTGCGAAACTCGTCGCGGCCCATCTCTGCGGTAAGCCCGCCGCGGCTCAGCGGGTCATTGCCGAGCGTACTCATCGGGGCATGCAGCAGCACTTCCTTCCCAGACTTGTGCGCGCGCTCCGCTAGCTCCACGCCGTGGGGCGTGTAGGGAATCACGGCAAAGTTGAGTTTACCGGGCAGGTCCACGGCGGCGCGGCCGCGCTCAAGGTTGTGCCCCACGTCATCGATGATGATGACGATGCGCTTCTGGTCCCGCACGGGCTCGCAGTCCTCAAAGTCCTCGGCCCGCACTCCGCTGCCCGCCAGCGTGATGGTCAGCAGGCAGAAGATCCGAAGTGTCAGGTAGAAACAGTCAGGAATTGCCGGGGTTTTCTGGCTCGACGTTCTTTTCACGCATTCCCAGGATGTTGATGCCCTTCAGCAGCGTGAGGGCTTCGTAGAGTTGGTTGTCTGAGCCAAGCAGTTTGCTCGACAGTTCGCGGCTTTTTTTCACTTCGTCGTTATCGTTGCCGCCCGCGTTATCAAGCGCACCGGAGAGGTCGGACTCTGTCACGCGCTTGCTGTTGTCATAGGCCGTGACCTGTGCGCGCTCAACGTGAATGTCGGGTTCGATGCCCTCGGCCTGGATGGAGCGACCGTTGGGGGTGAAGTACAGCGCCGTTGTGAGCTTCACAGCGCGCGAATCAGAGATCGGCATGATGGTCTGCACCGAGCCCTTGCCGAAACTGTGCGTGCCCATGATGACGGCGCGGCCGTGATCCTGTAGTGCACCTGCCACGATTTCCGAGGCACTTGCCGAGCCCTGGTTGATCAACACGATGAGCGGTGCGCCCGCGGTGACGTCTACGTCGTCGGCGTTGTAAGTGAGTTCGGCATTCGCGAGGCGACCCTTGGTGTAAACGACCTTTCCGCCGTTCATAAACATGCCCGCCACGTCGACGCTCGCACGCAGGATGCCGCCGGGATTGTTGCGCAGGTCCAGCACGAGTCCTTTAAGCTTTTCTTCTTCCATCAGCTTGGCGAGTGACTTGCGCACGTCCGCGCCCGTCTGCTTCTGGAACTGTGCGATACGGATGTAGCCGTAGCCGGGCTCCAGCCAGCGTTCACGCACGCTCGCCACGCGGATCTTGTCGCGTACTACCGTTACCTCGAAGGGCTGGCTCTCACCCGGACGGCCGATGGTCAGGAGGATCTCGGTGCCCTTCGGACCGCGCATGATGTCGATGGCCTCGTTCAGGGTCATGCCCTTCACGGGCGTGTTGCCGAGCTTGATGATGAGGTCGCCGCTCTGCAGGCCTGCTTCCTTGGCGGGTGAGCCGTCAATCGGTGAAATAATTTTTACATAGCCGTCTTCCATACCGACTTCGAGGCCGAGGCCGGTGAACTCGCCGGAGGTGTTGTCCTGCAGGTTTTCGTAGTCGTCTGAGTTCAGGTACACCGAGTGCGGGTCCAGACCCATGAGCATGCCCTGGATCGCGTATTCCAGCAGCGTGGAGTCGTCAATCTCTTCAACGTAACCCATGCGAATCTGGTTGTAGACGTCGGCAAACGTGCGCAACTCTTCGAGGGGCAATTCGCCCCGCTCTTCAACAGCGGTGGCGGTGAGGGGCAGTGTCATCCCGAGGAGTAGCGCAGCGGCTGCGCTACCCAGGGTCGTGACGCCGCGCTTGATCAGAGTGTTGCTATACATCGGTATTCCCGCCGCTGAGCGGCATTTGCCCCAGTCGAGCCAGTGTACCGCAATCGCCCGCGGCAGTGCCAAACGCGGGCAGGGCGCTCGCGGCTCAGCCTCGGCACCACCTGGACGGGTCCACCGGTTTGCCCTTGTGGCGCACTTCGAAATAGAGCGCGTTCCTGCCCTGTCCGCCGGTATCGCCCACGGTGCTGACCGGTGTGCCGGCGCTTACCCATTCGCCCACGTCGCGCAGCAGGCTCTGGTTGTGGGCGTACAGGCTCATGTAGCCGTCGCCGTGATCCACGATAAGCAGCAGACCCGACCCGCGCAGCCAGTCGGCGTAGACCACGCGGCCATGATGGATCGCGCGCACGGTGGTGCCGGCATCGGCGGGTATCGTTACCCCTTGCCAGCGCATCTTGCCCTCGTTGCGCGGGCGGCCGAAGCGATTGCTGGGCTTGCCCTCCAGTGGCCAGGGCATGGCGCCCTTGGCGGCGGCGAAGTCATCGTAACCCTCGGGAACGTCGAGCTTGTCGATGGCCGTTTCAATCGCGGCGAGCAGGCTCTCGAGTTTCTTGCGGCTCTCCTCTTTCTGCTTCAGCTCCTCCGACTTGTTCGAGATGCTGGCCATGACCCCGGCGAGCGCCTGTTCGCGCTCGGTCTGCGCCACGTCGAGCTCGCTGCGCTTGAGCGTTAGTTCTTCGCGGCGCGTGCGCAGGCTCGAGAGTGTCTCGTCGATACTCGCAGTGGTAGTGGCCAGCTCTTCGAGCGTGGCGCGGTAGGCGGCGAGTTGCTCCTGGCGCGCCTCGAGGAAGTAACGGTAGTAGGTGAGGGTGCGGCTTACCGTGTCGGGGCTGTCCTGGCTTAGAAGCAGCTTGAGCTGGCCTTCCCGACCCATCCGCCACGCGGCGTTCAGTTCGGTCTTGATGCGCGCCTGCTGCTCGTCGCGCGCCGTTGTCAGCTTGGCCTGTTCAGCTTCGAGGGTCTTGAGTTCACGCTCACTGTTGGCAATGTCGCGTTCGCTGCGCTTGATGTCGCGCAGCAGCTTGCCAAGTTGCACCTCCGCGCTGCGCAGTTCCGACTGTAGCTTGTCGCGCTCCGAGCCCGCGCTGCCGATTTCCTTCTGGATGCGCGCAATGTCTTTCTCCAGCTGTTGTAGCTGGGCGCGTGTCGCCGTCTCGTCTGACTGCGTGTGCGCGGGGGCCGCCAGCGTGAGCAACGCCGCCAGTGCGAGAGTAGTAGCGATCAGGTGTTGCCCCGGTACGACCATCGCCGCAGTGTCGCGGCGCGGGTGCCCGCGCGTCAAGCGGTCGCGGTAAGGTCTTGCCCCGACATTTCTGAGGGGGTGGGCAAGCTCATCAACCCGAGCAACGTCGGCGCAATGTCAGCGAGTATGCCGCCGGAGGCCTTGAGGCTTAGCGCTTTTGGCCCGATGTAGATCAGGGGTACCAGTTCCGTGGTGTGCTGCGTGTGGTTCTGGCCCGACTCGTAGTCGATCATCTGTTCGCAGTTGCCGTGGTCCGCGGTAATGAGCGCCTGTCCGCCCACATCGTTCAGCGCTGCCTCTACTCTGCCCAGGCATTCGTCCAGCGTTTCCACGGCTTTCACGGCGGCGTCATAAACGCCGGTGTGGCCTACCATGTCGCCGTTGGCGTAGTTGCACACGATGAGGTCGTACTCGCCGGAGCGGATAGCCTCCACTAGCTTGTCGGTGACTTCGGGTGCGCTCATCTCGGGCTTGAGATCGTAGGTGGCAACGTCGGGCGATGCGATCAGCTCGCGCACCTCACCGGGGAAGAGTTCCTCGCGGCCACCGGAGAAGAAAAACGTCACGTGCGCGTACTTCTCGGTCTCTGCAATGCGCAGCTGTGTCATGTTCTGTTGCGCAAGATAATCGCCGAGCACGTTGTCGAGTGACTCGGGTGGAAAGGCGCAGGGCACGTCGATGTCGGCCGCGTACTCGGTCGTGGTGACGAATCCCGCAAGCTTCGGCACCACGCTGCGCTCAAACAGGTCAAAGCCGGGCTCCACGAAGGCGCGCGTAATCTGGCGAGCGCGGTCGGCGCGGAAGTTCATAAACAGCACCGCGTCGTTGTCTGCCACCGGCGCATAGTTGGGTTCGATGATGGTGGGCAGTACGAACTCGTCGTTTTCGTCGCGCGCGTAGGCGGACTCGAGGCCGGCCAGCGCGCTGTCTGCGTGATGCGGGGCATTTCCTGCGGTGAGCATGTCGTAAGCCTGCTCGATGCGATCCCAGCGGTTGTCCCTGTCCATCGCGTAGTAGCGTCCGCACAGCGTTGCGATGCCGCCCTTGCCGCTCTGCAAACCGAGCTCAGCAAACACCGCTTCTGCCTTTTCCAGCGAGCCTTCTGCACTGCGCGGCGGGGTGTCCCGGCCGTCCAGGAAGGCGTGCAGGTAGACGCGCTCTGCACCGCGCGCTGCGGCGAGTCGCAGGGCCGCGAACATCTGGTCTTCGTGGCTGTGTACACCGCCCGGCGAGAGCAGGCCGAACACGTGCACGGCGCCGCCGGCTGTCACCGCTGCGTCGATCGCGTTGTTGTAGGCGGGGTTCTCGTTGAAGCTGCCGTCGGTGATGGCCTGGTCGATGCGGGTGATGTTCTGGTAGATGATGCGGCCTGAGCCGAGGCTCATGTGCCCCACTTCCGAGTTGCCCATCTGGCCACCCGGCAGGCCAACATCGGTGCCAGAGGCGGAAATGAGCGCGGTCGGCGCCTCGCGCCAGAGACGGTCCCAGACCGGGGTGTTGCCGTTCACGATGGCGTTGTCCTTGGGCTCCTCGCGGTGCCCCCAGCCATCGAGAATGATTAAAACGGTGGGTGTCTTGCCTGCGCTCATCGGGTTGTAGATCCGGTTCCTGGCCCCCAGCGGGCCCTTCGAGAGGCGGCATTTTACCCTGTCGCAGGGGGCCGTGCATGGCCGGGGTGGCTCCGCCGTGAACCACCTCACGGCGTATAGGGGTTTGGTCTTCTGCGACATCCTGGAGCGGGCAGCGAAAAGTCTCCGAACCCGCTTACGGGGGCCCTTATCCGCTTCATTGGCCCTGTATACCCCCTATTAGACCCTGTATACTTGGCGCCCTTTCAGGCGGCCCCGGATGGTCCCGGCCGCTCCCCAGAACAACAGCTGATACAGGCATGGCTTTATTTCTCGAATTCCTGGCAGAGCAGTGGGTGCTCGTTGCCATTCTGCTTGCGACGATCTTTATGCTCGTGTTGCACGAGTCACGCCGCTCCGGCCCCTCTGTCACGCCGCAACAGGCAATTAACCTAGTGAATGCCGAAGACGGCCTGTTTGTTGACCTGCGTGACGCCGGTGACTACAAGCAGGGCCATATTGTGGGCGCCGTGAATATCCCGGCTGCCAAGATCGGCGATCGCATGGCCGAGCTGGACAAGTACCGCGACAAGCCCATCGTTCTGGTTTGCAAGCTGGGCCAGCAGTCTGGCGCTGCCGGCAAGCAACTCAAGGCAGCGAACTACGAGAAGGTCTACAAGATGACCGGCGGTATGCTGGAGTGGGGCAACCTGCAGCTTCCGACGGTAGCGGCCTGAGGCTTTGATGACAGCAGACGTTCTCATGTACACCACCCGGTTCTGCCCCTACTGCATGCGGGCCAAGAGCCTGCTTGAGTCCAAGAACGTGGCGTTCACCGACATTGATGTGGACGCCGACCCCGGCCGCAGGCTCGAGATGATGGAACGCAGCGGTCGACGCACCGTGCCCCAGATCTGGATCGGTGAGCAGCACATCGGCGGTTTTGACGACATGTACCTCCTGGAGCGCCAGGGCGTGCTGGACGATTTACTCAACGGGGCGCCCGGCGCGTCCTGATAACAACCTATGGAGGACGGCTCGATGGCCGAAGAAGAACAGGCAGCATCCACTGAGCAACCGCAACAGCAGTTCGCGATGCAGCGCATCTACACGAAGGACATCTCATTCGAGTCCCCGGCGACCCCCGATGTCTTTCGCAAGCAGTGGCAGCCGGCGGTCAATGTTGACCTGAACACGAAGAGCAACAAGATCGATGAAAACGGCAATTACGAGGTCGTGCTCACCGTGACCATCACCGCGAAGGTGGATGACGAGACGGCCTTCCTGGTGGAGGTGCAGCAGGCGGGCGTCTTCATGATCACCGGCTTCGAGGGTGAAAACCTGCGCCGGATTCTCGGCACCGCGGCCCCGAACATCCTGTTCCCCTACGCCCGCGAGAACATCGATTCCCTCTGCGTGAAGGGCGGTTTCCCTGCCCTTATGCTGGCCCCGGTGAATTTCGAGGCCCTGTACCAACAGGCCATCAACCAGGCCGCAGGGCAGAACGAGGCGGCTGCTCACTAACCGCAGCTTGAGCCGATAGAAGGGGCGAAAGCCCCTTTTTTATTGAGTTTAATTGATAGTAAGCACTTATTTACTTACACGGGATGAGTCAAACCAACCCCTCAAATTCCAACTGCCTCAGCCCTTCATACGCCACTAACGCCACCGCGTTACTCAGATTCAAACTGCGACTTTCCGGCTTCATTGGCACCCGCAGGCACTGGGCGGGCCCAAGCTCATCCAGTAGCTTACCCGGCAAGCCGCGCGTTTCAGGGCCGAAGATGATGGCATCACCCGCGGCGAAACGGGCTTCGGTGTAAGGAGTGCTACCCCGGGTGCTGAGCGCAAACTCTCGCGGGTTGTCCTCCGCCTTGCGAAAACTCTCGAGGTCCTCGTGCACACTGACCGAGCTGTACTCGCCGTAGTCGAGGCCGGCGCGGCGCATCTTCTTATCCTCCAGGTCAAAACCCAGCGGCTCGATCAGGTGCAGCGCGCAACCGGTGTTGGCGCAGAGACGGATGATGTTGCCGGTGTTCGGGGGAATCTCCGGCTGGTAGAGCACGATGCGCAACACGCGCGGCTACATCTCCAGTTCTTTCATCTTTCGTGTGAGCGTGTTGCGGCCCCAGCCCAGTAGGTCGGCAGCGTCCCGTTTGCGGCCCTGGGTGTGGGCGAGCGCCACTTCGATCATGACTTTCTCAAAGTCGGGCACGGCCTCGTCGAGTATCTGCTGGCGCCCCTGGTTGAGCGCGCCTCGGGCCCACTCAGATAGCAGCTCCCGCCAGTCGGCGTCTTCGCTGACCGGGGTGGCCGCGCTCGTGGTGCCGAGCTCCGGGGGCAGGTCGCCGAGATGCACCTCCCTTCCCGCAGCCATCACGGTGATCCAGCGGCAGGTGTTCTCGAGCTGGCGCACGTTGCCGGGCCAGTGCAGGTTAGTGAGGAAGGTCTCTGTCTCGGGCAAGAGAATCTTGGGCTCACCGCCGAGCTCGTCGGCGGCTTTCTGGAAGAAATGTTGCATGAGGCGCGGAATATCCTCGCGCCGCTCCGACAGCCGGGGGATATGGATGCGAATCACGTTGAGCCGGTGGAACAGGTCCTCGCGGAAATCGCCGCGCTGTACAAGGCCTTCCAGGTTCTGGTGCGTGGCCGCGATGATGCGCACGTCGACCTGCACGGGGGTGTGGCCACCAACGCGGTAAAACTCGCCATCAGCCAGCACGCGCAGTAATCGGGTCTGGGTATCGGCGGGCATGTCGCCGATCTCGTCGAGGAACAGTGTGCCGCCGTTGGCCTGCTCGAAGCGACCGTGGCGCTGGCTGTTGGCGCCCGTGAAGGCGCCTTTCTCGTGGCCGAAGAGTTCCGACTCCATGAGGTCCTTCGGGATAGCCGCCATGTTCAGTGCAATGAACGGGCTGGTCGCGCGCGGACTGTGCCGGTGCAGGGCCCTTGCGACGAGTTCTTTACCGGTGCCCGACTCCCCGTTGATCAGCACGGTGATATTGCTGTGGGCGAGGCGGCCAATTGCGCGGAACACTTCCTGCATCGCAGGCGCTTCGCCGATGATCTCCGTTTCCGCCAGTTCGACAACGGTAGAGTCCGCGGCGCTGCTGCTTTTCTCCTTCGCGTGGGCGAGCGCGCGCTCGGTGATAGCGATGACCTCGTCGAGATCGAACGGCTTGGGCAGGTATTCAAACGCGCCCTGCTGGTAGGAGGTTACCGCGCTGTCGAGGTCGGAATGGGCAGTGGTAATGATGACGGGAAGATCGGGGTATTGCGTGTTGATCTTCTCCAGCAGCTCTAGGCCATCGGTGCCGGGCATGCGAATGTCGCTGATGATGACATCGGGTTGCTCGGCCGCGATCTGCCTGAGTAGCTGGTCGGCGTCTTCGAAGCTCCTGTTTTCAATGCCCGCCTGGTTGAGGGCTCTTTCCAGTACCCAGCGGATTGAGCTGTCGTCATC
Organism: Halioglobus sp.; assembly: GCA_965227435.1. Lineage (GTDB taxonomy): Bacteria > Pseudomonadota > Gammaproteobacteria > Pseudomonadales > Halieaceae > Marimicrobium. The sequence goes on from CBDDGB010000001.1 coordinate 824,949, forward strand.
GGCAACCCAGACCTTGGCTTGGCTATGCATGTGTTGGTTCCATCGGTAGATAAATGGTGAAGCGGGTTTCCCCCGGCCTGCTTTCGCATTCCAGGAGCCCGCCGTGTCGATTGATGATTGACTGCGCGATCGAGAGTCCCAGCCCGGTGCCGTTAGCGCGGCCGGTAACCATGGGCGCAAATACCGCGTGTTGCAGGTCGCGCGGTATGCCCGGCCCGTTGTCGATGATGTCGATCTTGCAGCCGAGGCGGTGCTGGTTGGTGCCGACCGTCAGGTTCCGTTGCGCGCGGCTGCGGAGGATGATTTCGCAGCTGTCGATGTCTTCGGTGGCCTGCAGTGCATTGCGTGCGATGTTCAGTACCGCCTGCACCATCTGGTCTTTGTCGTAGGGAAACTCGGGCAGGCTGGGGTCGTAGTCGCGTACGATGCTGACGCGGTTGTCTGTCTCCGCAGAGAGCAGGTTGCGCACGTGCTCCAGCACCTGGTGGATGTTGTATTCCTTGAGGTCGGGCTGCTGCCGTGGCCCCAGCAACTGGTCGACGAGGTCTCGCAACCTGTCGGCCTCGCGAATTATGACTTTGGTGTACTCCGTGAGGCTTTCGTCGGGCAGTTCCCTCGCAAGCAGCTGTGCGGCACCGCGCACGCCGCCCAGTGGGTTCTTGATCTCGTGAGCCAGGCCGCGAATGATCGCCCGGCTGGTTTCCTGGGCGTTGATCAGGTTTTCGTCGCGGTTGAATTTCAGCATGCGGTCCACCGCTGTGAGCTCCGCGATCAGTAGACTTATGTTGCGGTCGTCGCCGTGCACCGGCGACACAACGATGTCGACAAGGATCTCCTGTCCGGACGGCAGAATCAGCTCGACACTTCGGCCCGTGTGGGGGCTGGAGCTCTTGAGCGCCATTTCCAGCATCTGCATCCACTCTTCCTCGTGCAGGACAAGCTTGCTGGCATGTATGCCGATGCTGCGCCCCTCCGAGGTCTCGAGCAGGGCCTCGCCCGCGGCGTTCAGCGCGGTGACCACAAGGTCTGCATCGAGCGCCACGATGCCCGTGCTCAGGTTGTCGAGGATGTTCTGCTGGGAATTCATGCCTGTTTCAATGCCGTCTGCGGCAGCGCCCGTGCCATCCTGCACCGAGCTAATGCTCGCTGAGCAATAGCCATAGCAAGAATGAAGCCATATCGGGCATCGGGGAGGAAAAAATCAGCGATGCCTGAATTTAGTGCAGGAAAGGGAGAGTGAGCGCCTACTAACTAGCCAGACGGCCGTCTTTACTGGTCCCTGGGTCGGCGACTTGTCGTGTGTAAAGCCGGCGCAAACGCCCTAAATGCACCAATATAGTGCGCTTTTTTGGCGCCGTTGTCCAGTTATGGGTCAGCGGGCGATGGGCCTGAAAACGTAGACTCGCACGGGGTCAGACGTGGCAACGGTCTCGCCATCGTCGTCGATCACCGCGACGGTGAGGTCGTGCTGACCGCGGAATACGTTGGTGAGGCTCCAGTAGGCACTGCGCTGGCTGTCGCCCCATGGCGCGCCGTCCATAAACAGTTGCAGGCTGTGCTCGGGCTGTATGGCGGGTGAAACGCTGGCGCTTACCGAGAAGTTGCCTGGGCCGTTCGGGATAGTGGTTTCGTCGGCTGGCGAGGTAATCCGCACGCTGAAGCTGGCGGCGGTCTCGGGCTCGTCGCTGGTGGCTTCGTCATCCGCTTCGATCATCTCGGGGGGCGGCATCGAATTGATCTGCGGGTTTTCGATGCGCTCAATCTGCTGCTCCGTGCCAGCGGGCGGCGCATCGGTGAAGACCACATTGCCGTTTTCGTCCGTGGTCCGGTAAATGGATTGTGCGAGCGCGGGAAGGGCGAAAAGAACTAGGGTGAACAAGACAAAGCGCTGCATCGTGCTTCCTCGGCTGCTGGTAACGCTCCCTACCCTAGCAGAATTAGGCGGGTGTATTCAGGGAATGGCTGGGGGTGCGGAAAATGACCAAAACGTCGGGCTCACAGCACGCGCCGTTGCTCACAGGCAGGTGCCGCCAGGGCTGCGGTCGGCAAGCCCTCCGCCGGGCTGTGCACCAACTTGGTGCGGAGCCGGTTGGCCCGTCGGCTTTAAACTCTGGAGCGGACTGGCCTCCGCAGCGGGGTGGCGAGCCCGTATAATAGCCGCCCAGATCAGGCCGCAACGGTTCATGGCGTCAATGCAGTACCTCGTAAAGTTCTTCTCCGAGATTGCCATCAAGAGCAGGCCTGTCCGCAAGCGCTTCGTGCGTTCCCTCGAGGATAACCTCAAGCATGTGCTCCGCGAAGTAGACCCGGACGTGCGCCTCGAGCGCGGCTGGGACAGGTTGCGCGTTGCGTCTGAACTCGACGACGCGGGGCAGGCGCGACTCGTTGGCGCCATGCGCAACGTGTCTGGCATTACGTATGTCCTCGAGGTCAATGAACACCCGCTGCCCGCGCTGGAGGACATCATCGATCACGTGCTGCCGGTCTATGCCCCGCGATTGGCGGGCAAGACGTTTGCAGTGCGCTGCAAGCGCGTGGGTGAGCACGACTTCACGTCCGTGGACGTGGAGCGCAAGGTGGGCGGGGCCCTGCTTGCCAGGACAGAGGCGGCGGGCGTAAAACTCAAGAATCCCGGGGTCACGGTCGACCTGGAGATTAACCGCAAGTCACTGTTCGTCATTGGGCACAGGCATCGCGGGCCCGGCGGCTACCCGGTCGGCAGTGTGGACCCCGTTATTTCGCTCATCTCCGGCGGCTTCGATTCCCCTGTAGCCAGCTACCTCACCATGCGCCGCGGCATGCGCACGCACTTCCTCTTTTTTAACCTCGGCGGTCGCGACCACGAGGTGGGCGTGAAAGAGGTGGCGCTCTACCTCTGGCAGCGCTACGGCTGTGGTCAGCGCGTGCTGTTTATCAGCGTGCCCTTCGAGGAAGTCGTCGCGGAGCTACTCACCAAGGTCGAAGACAGCCAGATGGGCGTGATTCTCAAGCGCATGATGCTGCGCGTTGCCGACCGCATTGCAGACAAGCTGGAAGTCGACGCGCTCGTGACCGGGGAATGCGTGGCGCAGGTCTCCAGCCAGACGGTGCGCAATCTCGCCGTGATTGACGCGGTGACAGAACGCCTCGTATTCAGGCCCCTGATTGCAACCGACAAGGAAGACATCGTGCGCCTCGCGGCCCAGATAGGCACAGAGCCCTTCGCCGCTTCGATGCCGGAGTACTGCGGCGTCATATCAGTCAATCCCACGACCCGTGCACGGCCCGAGCGTGTGGCGGCAGAGGAAGAGCGCTTCGACATGTCGATTCTCGATCGCGCGTTCGAGGGCGCCGTGCAAACGCGCATCGACCGCCTGGCCGAGGAGGAACTGACGCGCTCAGACGTCGAAGTGCTCTCGGTGCCGCTCGCCAACGGCACCATCGTCGACATCCGCCACCCGGATGAAGAGGAGCTGTCGCCGCTGAAGCTGCACGTGCCCGTGATCAAGATTCCGTTCTACGAACTGCATTCGCGCTCAAAAGAGCTGCAGTCGGGTGACACCTACATGTTGTACTGCGGCAAGGGCGTCATGAGCAGGCTGCATGCTGGCCATCTCAACGAGGACAAGGGCCTGGATGTGAAGGTCTACGCTCCCTAGTACTCGCTGGTCATCCTGCGACCCGGTCATCCTGCGACTTAGTTACTGTTTCCCCTCTCCCAAGCAGGTATAATCCGCGCCGATTTAACCCCACACCCCTGAAACCGTGATAGAAAAACTCCGCAACATCGCCATTATCGCCCACGTAGACCACGGCAAGACCACGCTGGTGGACTGTCTCCTGCAGCAGTCAGGCACGCTGGACAGGCGCAACGAGGGTGCCGAGCGCATTATGGACTCGAACGACCAGGAGCGTGAGCGCGGCATCACCATCCTGGCGAAAAACACTGCGATCGAATGGCAGGGCTACCACATCAATATTGTGGACACCCCGGGCCACGCCGACTTCGGCGGCGAAGTTGAGCGCGTGTTGTCGATGGTCGACTCAGTGCTGCTCCTGGTAGACGCCGTCGACGGCCCCATGCCCCAGACGCGTTTCGTCACTTCAAAAGCGTTTGAGCGCGGGCTCAACCCGATCGTGGTGGTCAACAAGGTTGATCGCCCGGGCGCGCGGCCTGACTGGGTGATCGACCAGGTGTTCGACCTCTTCGACAGGCTGGGTGCGACAGACGAGCAGCTCGACTTCCCGATCGTGTACACCTCGGCGATTGAAGGGATTGCGGGACTGGACCACGAAGACATGGCGGGCGACATGCAGCCGCTGTTCGAAACTATCGTCGAGCAGGTGCCCGCTCCCGAGGTGAATTCGGAAGGGCCCCTGCAAATGCAGGTCTCGGCGTTGGATTATTCCAGCTATGTCGGCGTTATCGGCGTTGGTCGTATCACCCGCGGCAAGCTCTCGCCCAACACCCAGGTGATGGTTGTGCCTGCGGACGGCGACGCGCGCAAGGGCCGTGTGTTGCAGGTGATGGGTTACCTCGGGCTGGAGCGGGTCGACGTTGATAGCGCAGAGGCGGGTGACATCGTCTGCATTACCGGCATCGACGGCCTCAACATCTCAGATACGCTCTGTGACCCTGACACGCCCGAAGCGCTGCCGCCCTTAACGGTGGACGAGCCCACGGTCAGCATGACCTTCCAGGTGAACGACTCGCCCTTCGCCGGTAAGGAAGGCAAGTTCGTCACATCGCGGAACATCAAGGAGCGCCTGGAGCGTGAGCTCATCCACAACGTGGCGCTGCGCGTGGAACCCGGCGACAGTCCCGACAAGTTCAAGGTGTCGGGACGCGGAGAGCTGCACCTCTCGGTCCTTATCGAAAGCATGCGCCGCGAGGGTTATGAGCTTGGTGTGTCGCGCCCCGAGGTCATTACGCGTGAAGTCGATGGCGAGGTCCACGAGCCTTTTGAGCAGCTTGTGATCGACTGCGAAGACGAACACCAGGGCGCCGTGATGGAAGAGCTCGGCCAGCGCCGGGCAGATCTGGAAAACATGGTGCCCGATGGCAAGGGCCGTGTGCGCCTTGAGTTCATTATCCCGGCGCGCGGCTTGATCGGCTTCCGCTCGCAGTTTCTGACCATGACCTCGGGCAGCGGTATTCTCACACACGTGTTTGATCATTACGGCCCGGCAAAAGGCGCAGAGATTGTGCACCGTACCAATGGCGTATTGGTGTCGATGATCAACGGCAAGACGCTCGGCTATGCGCTTTACAACCTGCAGGACCGTGGCCGCCTGTTTATCGATCCGAACATTGAAGTCTATGAAGGCCAGGTTGTCGGGCTGCATAGCCGCGGGAACGATCTGCCGGTGAATCCAACCAAGGCCAAACAGCTCACCAATATTCGCGCCGCGGGGTCAGACGAGGCGATTATCCTGACACCGCCGGTGCGCCACTCCCTCGAACAGGCGCTCGAATTCATCGAAGATGACGAGCTGGTGGAGGTGACACCCGAGAGCATTCGCCTGCGCAAGAAGCTGCTGAAGGAACACGAGCGCAAACGCGCATCGCGAGAAACCGCGTGAGAGCGCTCCTGCAACGCGTCAGTAGTGCCCGGGTTGATGTCGAAGGCGACACTGTCGGGGCGATCGGCCCCGGCCTGTTGGTGTTGCTCGGTCTCGACAAGGGCGATGATGAGGACGCCGCCGCGCGCATGCTCGACAAGCTGCTGGCCTACCGCGTGTTTTCAGACAGCGAGGGTCGTATGAACCTGAGCGTGACCGACACGGGTGGAGGTGTATTGCTGGTTTCCCAGTTCACGCTGTCTGCAGACACGCGCAAGGGTCTGCGTCCCAGTTTCTCTTCCGCCATGCCGCCCGCCGAGGCGGAGCGCCTGTTCGGTCACATACTCGAACAGCTGCGCGAGCGTCATGCTGATGTTGCCTCCGGTGTTTTCGGGGCTGACATGCAGGTGACCCTCACCAACGACGGGCCCGTTACCTTCCTGCTGGAAGCTTAGCGCTCCCCGAATTCGCTGTCGGCTACGTGCGCCTGTAACGCCGCGTGAGCTTCTGGTAAACGGGCTTCTCGAAGTACCGATAGAACCCGTAACTGAAGCCGCATACGAGCAGTATGAAGGCCAGGTTCCCCACCGTAACACCGATTGTGCCCAGCTCGCGCATTGCGATCCAGTAGCCTGCGTAATGGAAGACGTCGATGAATATGACGTGGCACAGATACAGCGTAAACGAAGCGTCGCCCAGGAGTACCGCAGTGCGCCCCACACGCGTGGACCACACTTTCTCTGTACCGAGAAACGCGCAAAGTAGCAGTGCAGCGCCCACGCCAAACGTAGCGCTCCTGAGTATGTCCCGATCTGCGTTGAGATAAGCGCCTGCTACGAAGAAAGGAATGCACAGCAACCAGGCTGGCCTGTAGAGCTCCGCGAGACGCCCGCGTTTGTACAACTCGCCAATCAAACACCCAGCAAAAAACTCAAGCACGAAGTGGCTCAAGAAAAACCGGGTGTGGCCGTCTTCAGCAGGTACAGCGATGTTCACGAAAACGACTGTCGCCGCGTAGAGCGCGACGAACGCATAGAAGTACCTTGGTCCCACCAGGAAAATTAGGCCGAACAATAGATAGAAGTAGAGCTCGTAGGTCAGTGTCCAGGAGATCCCGAGCACCAGGTGCTGCACCTCGGTGGTGGTCAGTAGAAACGAGCCGATGATCGAGTCATCGTTCATGCGCTCGAAACCCAGCGCGTAAGCTACTGCAAGCATGATGAAGAAGAACGGCCAGTAGCCGGAGTAGATTCTCGCAAAGCGACGGAAGTAGAAGCGCTTTAGTCCTTCCTGGGTATCAGGGGAAGACGCATAGGTGAGTGTGAGCACCACGCCTGAGAGAACGAAGAAAACGTCGACGCCTGAAAATCCCCACCTCAGCAGCCAGGTGGAAAAGAGCGCAGCTTCCGACAGCTCGAACAGCGGAACCAGGTGGAACAGGAAAACCGCGAGGGCGGCGAAGCCGCGAAGTGCCTGTAGAGAATGTATCAATGGTTGTACCGCTGGCTGCTAGCTCGCACGATACCGCATCTTTCGGTGCGGGATGCCGTCCTCACCATACACCTCACCTTCGCCCGCAAATCCAAGCGTGCCGTAAAACGCCTCGAGGTGCGCCTGTGCGCTGATACAGATATCGATGCCCGGCCACTGCTCGAGGTTGTGTGCGATGCCGCGCCTCACGAGTTCGCGTCCGAGGTCCTGCCCTCGTAGCGCGGTCGGTACCACGATCCTGCCAATAGAGCTTTCCGGGTACCTGATGTCGGGGGCGAGCATACGCTGGTAGGCGATGAGATCATCGCCTTCTCGGCACAGGAGGTGCGCGGCTTCGAGGTCGGCGCCGTCGGCGTCGAGATATGCTGACGCCTGCTCCACCACGAACACCTCCTGGCGCAGGCGCATGATCGCGTAGAGCAGCTCGGTGGTCAGCGCGTTGAACGGCAGCGTTTCCCAGGTTCGTTCCATCGTTTTGTTCCTTCTCCGGGCCGGTGATTGTACCGGTTTTTGCGGCACCGGCTGGTGCGTGCCGGTCTGCGGTGTGACAATAGTGCAGGAGCACAAGGGGGCAATGCCATGCTGGTAGGCAACGACAACCAGGGCCTGGCGCAGCTATGCAAGCGGTTTCGCGAGTTGACGATGCAGGTGATGAGTACCGCGAATGTGGAAAGCACGCCGCTCGGCGTTCCCGTCGGTGACTCCGGCGATTTTCCCGGCTTTGACCGCAGCAAGCTCTACCTCGTGCGCGAGGGTACCGTGGCGCTAACCTGTGGCGCCCGCACGCTTTGTGCGTTGCAGCCCGGAGACCTGCTACTGCCCGACTCCAGCCTCGCCGACAGCGCAGGCGGCATGCCGGTTCACTATGTAAGCGAGACCGGGGCGGGGCTTGAGGTCTTTTCCCGTGAGGACGTCGTTTCTGCCCTGTTGGCAGACCCCAAGGGCGCCAGCCTCTGGAGCGACCTGCTTCTCACCTACAGTGGCATCATGCTGCGCCTGGCGGCAGAGCAGACCCCGGATGAGACGCCCACCGCGGCTCGCAGCGAGGTCTTTGAGCCCGGCGAGATCATCATCAACCAGGGCGACCGCGCCGACTCCGTATTCCATATGAACGTGGGTTCAGCAAAGGTGCTGGTGGATGGGGTCATCGTGGGGCAGATCGAGGGTGGCGAGATTTTTGGGGCGATCGCGGCGCTCACGCGCTCAGACCGCAGCGCCACGGTGCAGGCGAGCTCGCGCTGCGAGGTGGTCAAGATACCGGGGGACCAGTTCCAGGTGCTTATCGAGACCAATCCCGAGACGATTCACGGGCTTCTTATGGATATGGCGAACTCCATCGTTAACCTGAATGAGCAGCTGGTGGGATTGCGCGGATCTTCTGCCGCCTGATTGAGCGAACCTGGTAAACCCTATTCGGGGTCGGGCGCTTGTGTTCCCGGGTTGTAGCCCGTTCGATGCTTTCCCTCTAATCTGAAAAGCGCGAGAATAGCGCAAGCGCCGCCAGGGCACGCAGGCACGGATATCCGATAGCTTGCGGCGGCAATAATTTGAAAGGGGACTATCCGCAATGACCGATTCGCTGGAGATCGGCGACGACGGCATCGAACAGGTGTCGCTCAAGCAATACACCGAGAAGGCCTACCTGGACTATTCCATGTACGTCATTCTCGACCGGGCCCTGCCCCACGTGGGCGACGGCCTGAAGCCGGTGCAGCGGCGTATCGTCTACGCGATGAGCGAGCTGGGCCTCAAGGCGTCTGCAAAGTACAAGAAATCCGCCCGTACCGTGGGCGATGTCATCGGCAAGTTCCATCCCCACGGCGACTCCGCCGCGTACGAGGCGATGGTGCTGATGGCCCAGGACTTCAGCTATCGCTACCCCCTGGTGGATGGGCAGGGCAATTGGGGCTCACCCGACGACCCGAAGTCGTTCGCCGCCATGCGTTACACCGAGTCGCGCCTGACCGCTTATTCCGAGGTGCTGCTCGGCGAGTTGGCGCAGGGTACGGTGGACTGGATCCCGAATTTTGATGGCACCCTCGACGAGCCTGCCGTACTGCCGGCTCAGGTGCCCAACGTCCTGTTAAACGGCACAACCGGCATTGCCGTCGGCATGGCGACTGACGTGCCGCCGCACAACCTCAACGAGGTGGTGTCAGCTGCAGTGCGCATGCTGGAGAAGCCAAAGTCGACGGTTGCCGAACTTTGCGAGCATGTGAAGGCGCCGGACTTTCCGACGGATGCCGAGATCATCACACCCCGCGAGGAGATCCTCGCCATGTACGAGACCGGCCGAGGCGCTCTGCGCATGCGCGCCGTGTGGGAGAAGGAGGGCGGTGACGTTGTTATCCACGCGCTGCCCTACCAGGTGTCGGGCTCCCGTGTGCTGGAACAGATTGCACAGCAGATGCAGGCGCGAAAGCTGCCCATGGTCGCCGACCTGCGCGATGAGTCAGACCACGAGAACCCCACGCGCCTCGTCGTGGTGCCACGCTCTAACCGCGTCGATCTCGAATCGCTGATGAGCCACCTCTTTGCGACCACCGATCTCGAGCGCAGCTACCGCGTGAACCTCAACATGATCGGCATCGACGGGCGCCCCGGTGTGAAGGGCCTCGACCGCATCCTGAAGGAGTGGCTCAAGTTCCGCACCGACACCGTGCGCCGCCGCCTGGAGCATCGACTCGAGCGCGTGCTGAAACGGCTGCACATCCTCGAAGGCTACCTCATCGCGTATCTAAATATCGATGAGGTGATTCATATCATCCGCACCGAGGACAAGCCGAAGCCCGCGCTGATGAAGCGCTTCAAGATCAGCGACGTGCAGGCCGAGGCGATCCTCGAGTTGAAACTGCGCAACCTCGCCAAGCTCGAAGAGATGAATATCCGCACCGAGCAGGACGAGCTGGCGGATGAGCGCGATTCACTGCAGAAAACCCTGGGAAGCGCGGCGCGCCTGAAGACGCTGATCAAGAACGAGCTGCTCGCGGTGGCCGAGAAGTTCGGCGACGAACGCCGCTCTCCCCTGGTGGAGCGCGGCGAGGCCAAGGCGTTCAGCGAGCTTGAGCTTATGACCGCCGACCCGATCACCGTCGTGATGTCGGAGAAGGGCTGGATTCGCGCGGCCAAGGGCCACGAGATCGACCCGACTTCACTCAGTTATAAATCCGGCGATGCTTACAAGATGTCGGCGCTCGGTCGCTCTAACCAGCCGACCGTGATTCTCGACTCCACCGGTAAGGCCTACACAATTCCCTCGCACAACCTGCCATCGGCGCGCGGCCAGGGTGAGCCTGTGACCGGGCGCATCAATCCCCCCTCGGGCGCGACCTTCGAGGGGTTGATGATGGGCAACGAAGACGCGCTCTACCTGATCGCATCCGATGCTGGATATGGCTTTGTTGGCAAACTCGGAGACATGCAGACCAAGAACCGCTCCGGCAAGGCGACGCTGAAGCTGCCCAAGGGCAGTAACGTGGTGCAGCCGGCCGAGGTGATTGAAGGGGAAGACGCGTGGGTGGTTGCGGTGTCCAACGAGGGGCGCATGTTGTTGTTCCCGCTTGCCGACCTACCGCAGCTGTCGCGGGGTAAGGGCAACAAGATCATCAGTATTCCGCCTGCGCGGGTGCAGAGTCGCGAGGAGTTCATGCTTGCCGTGCAGGTGCTGAAGGGCGCCGATGCGCTGGTTATTCACTCTGGCAAGCGTCACCTGACGCTCAAGGGTGATGACCTCAAGCACTACCGCGGTGAACGCGGCAGGCGCGGCAACAAGCTGCCACGGGGCTTCCAGAAAGTCGACCGAATTGCGGTGGAGCGGAGCTAGGCACGCACAGGCTAACTGCCCAGCGAGTCCGCCAGGCGTTTCAGTATCAACCTGAGCTGTCGCTCCAACAGATCATCGTACGGGTTTGCGAAGCCCTCGAGCATGCTGTAGTTGCCCACTTCGGTGGGCGACATCTGCACGCGGCCCGCGATATCCACGTCCTCGGCGGCTGCCGGTGAGAGCAATACGTTAGGGGGTTTGCGCGCACATACCATTTGCAGCTCGTCGAGCGTGTGCTGCATGTAAAGGCCCGGATAGATGTCGTCGCCGTCGCCAATACCCAGCTCGCTCTGCGAAATCGCCATCGCGATATCAAGCTGGCGCGAGACCTGCTCCTGCAGGCGTGCGCAGACCGCACGAACCAGCCACCCACAGCTCGCCGCGCGAAACGCCGCGCTGCCGGCCTTGTTTTCCCCGCTGAAATAGATCGCCACGCCGAACTGGCGTGTGACCTGCAGTTCGCCGCCGTAGAAACCCGCCGCGGCGTAAATCACCTGGTGCAACCGGTCCGTGTAGCGGCGCAGCGCGCGCTCGTCGAGTGTATCGACGTAGTCAACGAGGCTTGTGAGATGCAGGTAGAGCACGGCCGTTGTGCGGTAGTTTTCATCGCGCGGTTCGCCCTCGCTGCGGGTGCGCAGGAGGTCCATCGGTAGAGCCTGAACCTGTTGTTCCAGAGCAGCGATCTCGTTGTCGCCCTGTTGCGCGCCCATGTCTTCCAGCGCGATGGTGCGACTCAACTTGCGCAGCCGCGCTCCGAGGTTCTGGCCAAACTTGCGACCCCCGCCCCAGGCGGCGATTGCTAGCAGCACCGCGAGACCAGAAAGGCTGAGGATAAAGCTCTGCTGCGCTTCCCGTGTTGGGTCGGCGATTACGGTGAGGGATATCTTTCCCGCCACGTCCTCGTCGATAAAAACCTGCGCACTGTAGCGCTCAAGGCCGGGCCCGCTCGCTGCTCCCGCCCGACCCAGGACCTTGCCCTCGACGTCTGTGAGCGTAATTTCCCGCGCTTCCGAAATTTCGATGTAGCGCTGCAGCGATGCGATGGCGCTTAGCATGTCGCCATTCTCCATGGCGCTACTCACGCGTAGCGCAACCTGGCGCGCGAGGGCCGTGCCGTACTGTTCCTGCTGCTCTTCCAGCAGGTGTTGGCCGCCAATTGCCGCCAGGGTAATTACGGCCACGCTGACAACCAGGCAGAGGCCGGCACACATAAGTGCCAGCTGCTGGCCGAGACTGGAGTTGGCGAGTGCCTTGTTCACAGCGGAGTGCCCGGTGGTGCGGTGCGCGCCAGTATAAACCAGCGGCGCGCGATTGTGCGGGTGTGCGGATTCCAGCGGCAGCATACAACGGGTAGAATGGCGCCACCCCAAGGACTGGATACAACCAGTGAACCCAATCCTGCTTATAACGCTTTCCGGCAAAGACCAGCCGGGCGTGACTGCTGCGATCACAGGAATTCTCGCGAGCCACGAGGTGAACATCCTCGACATTGGCCAGGCGGTAATCCACTCGACGCTGTCGCTGGGTCTGTTGGTGGAACTGCCGGACGGCTCCCGTGACGCGGTTTCCACCGCCGTACAGGGCTTCGCGATTGAGCGCGACCTGCGCGTGGTTACCAGCGCCGTGGAGCCTGAACGCTATGTTGAGTGGGTCGATGCGCAGGGCGCGTCCCGGTTCATCATTACACTGCTTGCGCGCAAGATCACGGCGGACCAGCTGACCAGGGTGACCGCGGTCGTTGCCCGGCACGGTCTGAATATCGATGGCATCAACCGCCTCTCCGGCCGCATCCCCCTGGGTGACCTCCCGGCACTCAGCAAGGCCTGCGTTGAGTTCTCTGCGCGCGGCGAGTTGAATGACCCCGCCGGCTTCCGCGGTGATCTCATGGAGGTGGCCTCTGCGCTTGAGGTGGACCTCGCGTTCCAGCAGGACAACATGTACCGCCGCAACCGCCGCCTGGTGGCTTTCGATATGGACTCCACCCTCATCGAGGCCGAGGTTATCGATGAGCTGGCCAAGGTTGCGGGCGTGGGCGATCAGGTGAGCGCCATCACCGAGCGAGCCATGCGCGGGGAGCTGGACTTCAGCGAGAGTTTCCGCGCGCGCGTGGCACTTTTGGAGGGCCTGCCGGAGTCGGCGCTGGAGCAGGTAGCGGCCAGCCTGCGCATCAGTGAGGGTGCCGAGCACCTGATATCGACGTTGCGCAGGCTGGGTTACCGCACCGCGATTCTCTCCGGGGGCTTCACCTACTTCGCAAGGTACCTGCAGGACAGGCTTGGCATGGACTACGTGCACGCCAACGAGCTCGATATTGCAGATGGCAAGGTTACGGGCAATATCAAGGGCACCATCGTCGATGGGGCGCGCAAGGCGGAGCTCTTGACGCAGCTCGCGGCGGAGGAGGGCATCGACCTGCAGCAGGTGATTGCCGTGGGTGATGGCGCTAATGACCTGCCGATGCTCAGCATAGCCGGCCTCGGCATTGCGTTTCGTGCCAAACCACTGGTGCAGAAGTCCGCAGAGCAGTCCATCTCCACACTGGGACTGGACGCCATTCTTTATCTATTGGGATTTGCCGACCGCTACCAGCACGCCGAGTAGCACGCCTACTTCAGAGCGTAGTCCATAGCGAATCGTCGCCGCCGGTAAGATCGTTGTTCTCCTCGGCAAGTACATCACCCAGTTCACGTATGGGCTTGAACTCGAACTGGCTGTAACTGCCCGTGTAGGAGATGAGTTCAGTCAGCTGCACCGTCTGGGTTTCTTCGGCAGTGACGAGCGTGAGTCGTTGGCGCACTCGGAAGCCCGCTCGCGGCGTCAGCAGTGTTGGCGGCTGCCCGACAAGCTTGATCTCCGGAAGTAACAGCGCACGTGTTGGTGGCGCTTTGTCGCCCGACTCCTCGTGGATACAGGCGCCGTAGGCGCGCGCTCGCGGTGACAGCAGTTCCAGCCCGGCCAGCAGGCGCGACTCACTGGGCATGTGCAGCCAGCGAATGGCCGCTATCTGCCACAGCGAACTGTCGCCTTCGCGCAGGCACACCACTTCGCCCGTGCGCAGCTCACCCGGAAAAGCCGGGTCCAGCTCAAGGCAGTAGCCGCCGGGACTCACGTCCGCAAGCGGCGCCTGGTAGATCGGGTAGTGCGAGACGCTGTCTTCCAGCCCGTCGCGCTCCTCGTCGCGAAACACCCGTGCCCGGCTGACGTCGTCGAGCTCAATGGTCTCGTCGGGATGGTTCATCGCAGAGGGAACGCCATCCTCTACTGGATTCGCCTGATGCCAGATGTCGGTGTTTGGCAGTGGGGGTGTAAAGCGCTCTTCCTCGATCTGTTTGCTCGCCTCGAAAACCGCACCGTAGAGCACCTGTTCGAAGATTAGCCCCGATGCCACGTGATAGTGGCAGTTGTTCAGTCCCAGCGACAGTGACAGTGAACCGCTCGTGGGCAAGCGCTTGAAACTGCGCGAGCGCTTTTCCTCGAGGGCAGATATCACCTGTTCGAGGATGTTGAGCGGCAGTCGGCTCTCTTTTTCGATGGTTGCCCCGGATTGCTCAGCCCGTCGCGTTAGCTCGCGCAGGCCGCGCAGCAGCCGGTCGGTGTTCAGGAATAGCCGTCTGCCGGCGACTTCCTCGGGCACGAGGTGCCGGTACAGTGGCGGCTGGTCGCTGTCGATATCGACCACGAACAGGCTGCTCTCCTTGGGCTCGGAAACGAGTTCCGCGTGTTGGGCCCAGTCTGCGAGTGCTTTTTGCAGCGCCGCGAGATCAGCCTGGCGTAAACGGTTAGGTTGGCAGCAGCACAACAGGATCGACTGCAGATAGGCCGAGGTAATCGTGTCGGCGCCGCTGATCGGATCGGGCACGGGCAGGTCGGCGATGTTTTGTTGTTCGGCCAGCGCGTACAGCTGGTGCAGGTTCATCCACCCGTAGATATGCAATGGGCGGTAGAGCTGCATGGACTGCAGGATTTCCTGACCACTGCAGCATAGCGAGCGGTAGATTGCCTCGCAGGCGAGCTTTGCCGCGTTTTCGACGCCGCCGTCGGTGAGCACCTCGACCGCGCTTACCGTGTACGCCGTCCCGAGCAACGTACAGAGCTTATCTGCGCGTTCCGCTTCGTGGAGCGACTCCTTGGAAATGAGCGGCGACTGATTAAGGTAAAGTCGTGCGAGGCCAGAGCGCGCTTTCTCGACCTGCGGCCGCAGTAACTCGGCGATGTCGTAGCGGGCCTCTGCATTGATCTTGCAGCGGTTCAGCTCTTCGAGCGCCGTGCTCAGGTCCTCGACGAGCGTGTCATCCGTGAGCCCGTCCAGCCAGCGCGTTACACCGCGGACGCTCGCCGAAAAGCCGCTCGGGGCCTCGAGGTCCTGGGTGGGTATTTTCAGTTTGATCGAAGTATTCGTCATTATTCTAAAAACGGCCTTCTTTAGTGCCGCCTGATAGCCCCTGTCGTACCGCGGTCGTGCCGCCTTCCATTTCGGCCTTTTTCCAGTGTCTCCAGTATACCGTGGGCGAAGCGCCAAGTAGCTGCCATAAGTCACACTTCCGGGGTATCATAGGCGCCCTCAAAACGGCGACATTTAATGGAAGCACCATGGCGAGTTATTCCACCAACGAATTCCGCTCCGGCCTGAAAGTCATGCTTGACGGTGAGCCCTGCAGCATCCTCGACAACGAGTTTGTGAAGCCCGGTAAGGGCCAGGCCTTCAACCGCGTGAAGCTGCGCAACCTCAACACCGGGCGCGTCTGGGAGCGAACCTTCAAAAGCGGCGAGAGCCTCGAGGGCGCGGATGTCATGGACCGCACCATGGAGTACCTCTACACAGACGGCGAGTTCTGGCACTTCATGGAGCCCGACACCTTCGAGCAGTTCCAGGCCGACGCCGCCGCTGTAGGCGACTCGCACCAGTGGCTGAAAGAGCAGGACAAGTGTGAAGTAACCCTGTACAACGGTGCGCCGCTCTCCGTTGCCCCGCCCAACTTCGTCGAGCTGGAGATTGTGGAAACCGACCCCGGCCTGAAAGGCGACACCGCCAGCGGCGGTAACAAGCCCGCCAAACTGAGCACCGGCGCGGTCGTCAAAGTACCCCTGTTCCTGAGCGAGGGTGAAGTCGTACGCGTCGACACGCGCACCGGCGAATACCAGGGCCGCGCAGGCAAGAGCTAGGCACCATGTCCTGGCAGCCCGCCGCAGCGTTGGATGTCCTGCGCCGGCGGGCGCAACTGATAGCTGACATTCGCGCGTTCTTCAAAGAGCGCGACATCCTCGAAGTAGACACACCCCTCCTTTGCTCCACCGGCGTCACTGACCCCGCGATAGAACCCTTCACCGTCACCCGTGGTGAAGCACTGGACGCACCGCGTTACCTGCAGACC
Organism: Halioglobus sp.; assembly: GCA_965227435.1. Taxonomy (GTDB): domain Bacteria; phylum Pseudomonadota; class Gammaproteobacteria; order Pseudomonadales; family Halieaceae; genus Marimicrobium. The sequence goes on from CBDDGB010000001.1 coordinate 841,176, forward strand.
TCACCCGAGTACGCGATGAAGCGCCTCCTGGCCGCGCACAATGCACCCATCTTCCAGATCGCCAAAGCGTTTCGCGATGGCGAAGTCGGCACAAAACACAACCCCGAGTTCACCATGCTCGAGTGGTACCGCCCCGGCTTCGATCACCACGCGCTAATGGATGAAGTCGCCGAATTAATAGTGCGCTGCCTCGGTGACCGCCCTGTACATCGCCTGAGCTACAAAGACTTGTTCGAAAGAGAGCTATCGATAGACCCCTTCACAGCAACCCAGGAAGACCTCGCAAACCTCGCCCGCAAACATGCAGATACAGGCTCGATGGAAGGCGACCGAGACCTGTGGCTCGACCTCCTCATGACCCACATAGTAGAACCCCGCCTCGCGGAGCGGGGCGCCTGCTTCGTCTACGACTACCCCGCCTCGCAGGCCGCGCTGTCACGCATCGTCGAAGTAGATGGCACGAGAGTAGGGCAACGCTTCGAGTTGTATGTCGACGGCGTGGAACTCGCGAACGGCTACTGCGAGTTAACTGACGCAGACGAACAGCGCGCAAGATTTGAAGCAGACAATGCGTTGCGCAGTGAGCGCGGCCAGGAAGAGCGGCCGATTGATGAAGCATTGCTTGCAGCCATGCAAAGCGGCTTACCCGAATGCAGCGGCGTAGCGCTAGGGCTTGATCGATTACTAATGCTTTCAGTCGACGCAAAAAGTGTAGCCGAAGTACTCACCTTCGACTGGAAGACCTCGTAAACCAACCCCGCAGCAAGCCGTCGAGACCGGAGCTACCGGAATCTCGAGGAGGCAGCGTTGGAGGCGCTTTGCGGAGCGATCGAACGCGGGGGTTTTCCGCGAGGACTGTCTGAGTCCCAATTTTTCCGCGCAGCGGAAAAATGGTCGAGCTCCCGCAGCGGCCCGCGTTCGGTCGCGGAGCAGCCGACCGTTGCCTCCTTGAGATTCCGGTAGTTCCGGTCTCCTGTATGAATAGAGAAGTAAGTTGCCGGGCACAAAAAAGCCGGCACAAGGCCGGCTTTCGAGTAACGCTTCCAAGTGATCAGGTACCAAACTCCCGCACCAGACCACCAATAGACTCTTTAGCATCACCAAACAGCATCCGAGTATTGTCCTTATAGAACAGCGGATTCTCGATGCCCGCAAAGCCCGAAGCCATGGAACGCTTGAGGACGAACACAGTACGCGCCGCGTCCACATTGATCACCGGCATACCGTAAATCGGGCTGCCCTCGTTCTCACGAGCCGCAGGGTTCACCACGTCGTTGGCGCCGATAACGATAGCAACGTCAACCGTTTCCATACGCGGGTTAATGTCGTCCATTTCCAGAAGCTGATCGTAAGGCACGTCGGCTTCTGCCAGCAGTACGTTCATGTGACCAGGCATACGACCCGCAACCGGGTGGATACCGAAGTTCACCTCGGCGCCGTTGGACTCCATGATCTCCGTGAGTTCTTTCACCACGTGCTGCGCCTGTGCAACCGCCATGCCGTAACCCGGGATGATGGCGACAGAGCTGGCTGCTTCCAGTACGTAGTAAGCGTCTTCAACAGAAATCGGCTTGATCTCGCCTTCGACCTCGGTGGTGTCGACCTTGCCCGAGCCGAAGCCCGAGAACAGGACGTTGGACAGCGAGCGGTTCATCGCCTTACACATGATCTGCGTGAGGATGATGCCCGCGGCACCAACCAGTGAGCCCGCGACGATCAGGATGTTGTTGTTGACCGCGAAGCCCGCCGCACAGGCCGCGAGACCCGAGTAGGAGTTCAGCAGTGAGATAACCACCGGCATGTCGGCGCCGCCGATCGGAATTACCGCCATGACGCCGAAGACCAGCGATAGCGCGATCACGATGTAGAGCCACATCGTGTTGCTCGGGTCCATGCAGAACATCACGGCGCTGCCGAGGATGCCCAGCACGATGGCGCCGTTCACGACCTGCTGCGCGCTGAACAGGATGGGCGCAGACGTCATCTTCTCGCTCAGCTTGCCGTAGGCAATGAGCGAGCCGGTGAAGGTCAGGCCACCGATCAGGATGGACAGCACGATGGTCACGAGCGTGAACGTGGTGTTCGTCGCAGGGTTGAGTGCCGCGGCGCCGACAAGCAGGCTCGCCATACCGCCGGAGCCGTTGAACAGCGCGACCATCTCGGGCATGGAGGTCATCTCCACGAGGCGAGCGGCCAGCGCGCCGATAACACCGCCGATGGCAAAGCCGATCAGGATCCAGGTGTAGTCGATGCCGGATGCCAGCAGGGCGGCAACGACCGCCAGCATCATACCGAGGGATGAAATCATGTTACCGCGGCGTGCGGTGTCCGGTGAGCCCAGCTGTTTCAGTCCGAAGATGAACAACGCGGCCGAGACCACGTAGGCAAATTGAATCAAGGTATCCATGGTGCCTTAGCCCTCCTTCTTCTTGAACATGGCGAGCATGCGGTCGGTAACGAGGTAACCGCCCACCACGTTGATGGAGGCAAACGCTACTGCAGCAGCGCCCAGCCACTTGGATACATCGGGATCATCGATCGCCGTCACGAGGCCGACGGCACCCACGAGGGTGATACCGGAAATCGCGTTGGCGCCAGACATCAGCGGCGTGTGCAGCGTCGCCGGAACTTTGTTGATGAGTTCGAAGCCCAGGAAGATCGAGAGCAACAGGATGAAAGTCAGGAAAACCTCTGACGGTACTTGTGATGCTGCTTGGGTAATTTCGGCAACCATGGTTATGCGCCCCCTTCCAGAACGTTCTTGATCGTTTCGTTAGTCACCTCACCGCCGTGGGTGATGATGCAACCTGGCAGGATGTCGTGCTCGAAGTCGATAACGAATTCCTTGCTCTCCTCGTTCCAGCTGTCTTCCACGAGGTTGAACAGGTTGGAGGAGTACATCTGGCTGGCGTCGGCGGCGACTTCGCCGGCGAGGTTGCCGAGTCCGATGATGGTCACGCCGTTCTTCTCGACGGTCTCGTTGGGCACCGAGCCCTCAACGTTGCCACCGGTCTCGGCGGCCATGTCGACGATGACAGAGCCCGGCATCATGCCCTCGACCATGTCAGCCGTGACGAGTACGGGCGGCTTGCGGCCGAAGACCTGCGCGGTGGTGATCACCACGTCGGACTTGGCGATAACGTCTTTCTGAGCCTGGCGCTGGATCTCCACCTGCTCGGGGGTCAGCTCCTTGGCGTAGCCGCCGGCGGTCTCGCCGGTTTCACCGAGGTCGATCTCGAGGAACTTGGCGCCCAGTGACTGCACCTGTTCCGCCACGACCGGGCGGGTGTCGAACGCGGTAACCTTCGCGCCGAGACGCTTGGCTGTTGCGATGGCCTGGAGGCCTGCAACGCCGGCGCCGATGACGAAAACATTGGCCGGCTTCAGGGTGCCGGCGGGCGTCATCATCATGGGCAGGATGCGGGGCAGGTGCTTGGCAGCCTCGATCACCATGACGTACCCGGCGAGGTTCGCCTGGGAGCTCAGGGCGTCCATCTTCTGGCTACGGGTGGTCCGCGGAATCATCTCCATGCTGATGGACGTGACGCCCTTTTCCTTGAACGCGTTGACGAGACCGTGCTCGTTGAACGGGTCCAGGTAGGAGATGTGGATGCAGCCCTGCTTCATGAGGGCGATTTCGTCGAGCTCGGGCTTACGGAGCCTGAGCAGCATATCGGCGGTGGAGAAGAGGTCGTTGCGATCGGTCGATACGCTCGCGCCTGCCTCCGTATAGTCTTCGTCTGAGTGGCCTGAGCCGAGTCCCATCCCGGACTCGATGACCACCTCGGCACCCATCTTCACCAGCTTTTTGGCGTGGGCCGGAGTGATCGGAATCCGATGCTCTCCGGGGTGGGTTTCCTTGGGAATTGCGATACGCATGCGGTGTGTGCTCCCGTAGCTAAGTCTTTGTTTTGTTTGCGGCTTTTATCCGCTGAAAGCGCAATCCGGGGAGTGATGATCAGGGGTCGCCCAACCGCTACCCGAGAGAGGCTCTTATGCCCTTTTTCAGGCAGCCGCCGACTGTAGCACAGCCGTTATGTCGTTAGAAAAATGGCCGACATTCACTGCCTAAATCCCGGTGCGAGCAGCCGGGGGCCGAACACCTTACTAAAGGGGTCGGGGGGGTGCCAATTTAAGGGTTTAGGGGGGTCAAACAAGGGCGATGAAGCCCAAATAAATAGACCGTAGGTGACACACCTGCTGCCCTCGCCCCCGCGAACGCGGGGCCCAGCGTGCCTTATGCCAAAAGCCACTAGGCCCCGGTGTGCCAGGCCACCGCTTTCGCGGTGGCGATGGGAGGTTCAGTGCTCGACCGTATACTCCCACCAAGCCGGCAACAGCTCCCGATACCGCTGCTCGGCATATCGCGTGTCGATCAGCAGCGCCGTGCCCTCGTCGGTGAGTGTGCGCACCACACGCCCGAGGGCCTGGTCCACTTTCTGCATGCCGGGATAGAGGAAGGTGTAGTCAAAGCCGGACCCGGTGCGCGCGTCGAAGTAGGCCTGCAGCTGGCGGGTGTCGCGGTTCACCTGGGGCATGCCGACCCCCACCACCGCAACGCTGCGCAGCCGGTCGCCCGGCAGGTCGATACCCTCGCCGAAGATGCCGCCCAGAATGCAGAAGGCCGCCACATCATCGCGCGCCTCGAACAAGGCCAGTAATTCGCCGCGCGCCTCTTCAGACAGCTCCGGTTCCTGTTGCCAGCGGTAGCGTTGCTCGCCTTCGGGTATCAATGCCAGCGCATCACGCATATAGCGATAGCTTGGGAAGTAAACGATGCAGTTGCCCGGGGTGTGAGCAAGCCAGTCGCCGATGCGCGCAGCGAGCGCGGGCAGTGTCGCCTCGCGTTGCCGGTAGCGTGTGTCAAGGTTGGTCGCGAGCGTGACCTTGAGCTGCTCTTTGCTGAACGGGGAATCGCTCTGCGAACACACCGTGTCTTCATTAAGGCCTAGGGCCGCGCGGGACCAGTCCATCGGGCTCAGCGTAGCGGAAAAGCCGATGACGGCGTGGGCCCTGGCCTGTGCGGCGCCGAGCAGGCGCGCCGGGTCAAGGCAGTTGAGCACGAGCTTGAGACTCTGGCTGCGCCGACCGCGATGGCGCTCGAAGCGGTAGTCCTCGCCCCAGTTCTCCGCGACGCGGAGAAATTGCAGAACCTCGAAGTAGAAGTCCATGAACACCGGGTGGCGCGGCAGGAAGATCGGGTCCGCCGCCATGTGCGCTGAAGTCTCGCCGACAAGTTGCTCCAGCGCTCGTTTCAGTGGTGCGGGAACCTCGTCACTGGCGTGAAAGTCGGGTGCGTCCCACTCCTCTTTGTTCAGGGCGAGCATCTGCCGGTTGCAGCGCTCTAGCGCCCGCCCTAGATCCTTTGGGACTTCCTTTTTCGCGTTCATTAACTGACGCTTGTCGAGGTCGGCGCCGTACATGCGGCGCGCGCGTCCCGGCAGGTTGTGAGCCTCGTCTACCAGCAGCGTCCACTGTTCGGCGGCACTGTCCATGGCGTGCCCCAGCAGCGGCGAGAGGCTGTAGGCGTAGTGTGCATCGCCGATAACAACATCGACCCAAGGCAACAGGTCGAGCGCAAGTTCGTAGGGGCAGACTGCGTGTTCGCGGGCGAGTGCTTCGAGGTCTTCACGGCGCAGTGTTCGCTGTGCCACGGCTGCCTGCATCGCTTGCGGTAGTTTTTCGTAGTAGCCGCGTGCATACGGGCAGTCGTCGCCGTGGCAGGCGCTGCCCGGAGACAGGCAGATGGTGTCCTTGGCCGTCAGGCTCAGGCTGGTGCCTCGGAATCCGCCTTCCGTGCATGTAGCCAGCGCGTCCTCGGCCGCGCGCCGCCCAACCGTTTTCGAGGTGATGAAGGCCACCTTGTCGTGCTTGCCGGTTGCCAGCGCCTTAAGTGCGGGGAACATCACGGCGGCAGTCTTCCCGATGCCCGTGGGCGCTTCACACAGCAATTGGCCGCCCTGGTCGATACATTTGTAGGTGAGCTCCGCGATGCCGCGCTGCCCGCGGCGAAATTCGCCCCAGGGGAATTCGAGTGCTGCGAGGCTTGTATCGCGCTCAACGCGGAGGCGGGCGATGCGTTGCAACCAGTCGCCGAACTGCATGAGCGTGTCGTTGAGAAAGGCCGCCAGTGCATCGCGCTCGAGGACCTCGCGGTACTCGGCGGTCTCCAGCGTATCGATGTTGAGCCAGGTGGTCTGCACCGTCAGCGCTTCGCGCTCCTCGTCGTGCGCAATGATTGCAGCGTAGAGTTTCGCCTGCGCGAGATGCAGCGCCGCGACTGCAGGGGGAATCGCGCCGGGGTCGGTGCGGCAGGTTTTAATCTCCTCGACGAGGCCCTGCTCGGGGTCGTAGCCATCGGCGCGGCCGCGCAGGGTAAGGCGTAAGCCTTCGACCTCGTGAACGTACTCGAGCGCGTGCTCGCGCCGGTAAGACTCGGGCCTTTGCCGGTACAGGTGCTGGTGGCCTGCAATGCCCTCGGCTCCGGTTGGGGAGGGGGTGAAGCGGTGGTCGATGTCGCCGGAGCGGTGGCAGAAGCGGACGAGGTCGGTGGCCGCAACGCGGATGTCAGTCATCGCGCCATTCTACCCATGCAACGCTGGCGGGGATGCCCTCGGTTTGGAAAAACCTGAGCCAGCGCTTCTGGCTGTCCTGCAGCGCATCGCCTGGGCCTTTCACCTCAATGAGTGCGTACTCTCCCGGTGCTGCGCCAAACGCCACGAGGTCTGGAAACCCGCGCCGGTTGCCCGCGGGGTCAAACAGCTGCCGTTGCCATATGGCGAGCAGGTGCTGCTTCGGTATACGGCGCGCTGCACTCGCCACGATCTCGCGGGTGATATAGCGCCAGTTCACCCAGTGACACTGGTAGGGGTAGTACTCATCAAATGCCGTAGTGAGAAGCTGCTCCAGATCAGCGCTTTCTATCTCCGCCACGCGCTGCTCGATGCTCAGGGTTCGACGCTTAAGGAAGTCGCCCTCGTACATATCGGCGGGTACGCCCTGGTAGGCGTGGTGAAACACGCCTGGCAGCGGCTCGAAGATCTGTTGCCAGAAGGCGAGGCCGAACAGGGTATTCATGAGCGCGTTTTCAACGTAGTGCACCGATTGCCAGTCTGCTGCCAGTGCCTCTGCCGCCTGAAGCTCGACGCGTGTGTCGTTCTGCACTACAGCAAGGTCGATGCGCGCAAAGTTGTCTTTTGGCCGCGGCGCAGGTTTGTCGCCGAGCTTGCGCAGCATGCGCGGCAGGATGCGCGAGGCAGCGTCCCGTTCTCCCTCGCATTGCGGTGCCTCGAGTATGGCCTCGCACTGCGCCCGCGCCCCGGCCCAGTCTTCACAGCGTTCAAGTACGCGTGCGGTGCGTTCGCGCGCCGGGTGTCGACCGCTCGCGGCATACAGCGCGAGTGCGAGATCCGCCTCCTCCTGCCGCTCGAGTTCGCGAGCAAGGCCGTTACACAGGCGTGCGTGCCGTGTGGTGCTAGAGTCGTGCTGAACGGGAAGGCCCAGCACCTGCTCTGCGAGTCGAGGTAGCTCTCCGGCTGCACCATTTTCTACAAGTTCGTGATAGCTGTCAGACAGCGCGCTTAGTGCCAGGTACTCGTCGAGCGCGGCGCGGGTGGCGAACTTGCGCGCCGACTTATCGAGTGCGTAAGGGTAATACGTGACCACGCCGAGGTCTTCGAGGACGAAGTCCGTAAGACTCTGGTAGCGGTTCCCGAAAAACAGCAGCTGCAGGACCTCGATGACCTCAAAGCACAGTGGCGCGACGATCCTGCCGGACTCGAAGCACGCGAGCTTGCGAAGGAGCGTTGCGTCGCTCAACGCGAGCCCCTCGATAGCCTCCAGCTGTGCGTCCTTGCTGGCGTATCGCTCCGGTAGTTGTTCGCCGAACAGCGTGCTCAACTCGGGGCGCGTGTACAGGCTGCCCAACTCGTCGATCTCGAGGCCCTCGGCGGTCTTCAGCAGGTCCGCCGCCAGCAGCTCGTCGATAGCAGTGTCGAGCGCACCGAGTTCGGAATAGTTGAGGCGCGCTTCGCGAAACCACGGGCCGACGCGGGATATGAGGCGGATGTAGAGGCACTGGGCGTCGAACGACAGTGCGTCGAAGGTCGCGAGAAAGCCCGCTTCGTCATCGGACAGCAGGTCGCCGTAGCGTTGCTGCACGGTCGCGCAGAGCTTTGCGAAATTGTCGCGATAGTAGTGCGGCGCCAGGTCTGGTGGGGTGTCTTGAACCATCGCGCTCATGCTATCCCAGCGCTCTCTGCCTGTCAGACGCCAGCGCGCGCACCTGTCGGGTTTTCGCGCTGGTCCGGGCCGGTTGTGCGGCGGGGCGGGGTGGGGCATGCTGTTCGCCCGCACTTTCGGAATGCCCGCCTTGAGCGACTCCACCGCACCAGAACCGCACTCAGCCCTGACCTTACCGCTCGCCCTGGCGCCCATCCTTTTCCTGGTTACCCTGTTGGCCTGCTCGGTCTACCTGTTCGGTGCAGACTCGTCCTTTGGCGCCAACCAGATCGCACTGGTCCTCGGCGCCGGAGTCGCGGCGCTCGTGGGCCGGCACATCGGCATTCCGTGGCGCGAGGTGCAAAGCGGTATCGTGGCAGGTATCGGCGTTGGCCTTGTACCGATTCTCATACTGCTCTCCGTTGGCATGCTGATCGGTACCTGGATACTCGCCGGTACCGTGCCTGCGATGATCTACTACGGCGTGCAGGTGCTGAACCCCTCGATCTTCTACGCGGCCAGTGCCCTGATCTGCGCCATCGTCGCCATCAGCATCGGCAGTTCGTGGACGGTCGCGGGCACGCTTGGTATTGGACTCATGGGTATCGCGGGTAGTTTCGAGCTGTCACCGGCGATTACTGCAGGCGCCATCGTCTCCGGTGCCTATTTTGGCGACAAACTCTCGCCGCTCTCCGACACCACGAACCTCGCTTCTGCAGCGACGGGTGTCGACCTCTTCGACCACATACGGCACATGTTGTGGACGACGGTGCCGAGCTTTGTCATCGCGCTGATCCTGTTCAGCCTGATTGGCAGTTCCGAGGCAGCAACGCCCAGTGAGATCGCCGAGTTGCAGGCCGCTATCGCCGCCGAGTTTGCGATTGGTCCGCACCTGCTGTTGCCCCTGCTGATCATGCTCGCGCTGGTGTATAAGCGCACGCCGGCGTACCCGGCGATCATTGTCAGTGCGCTGGTTGGCGCCTTGTTTGCCCTGCTGTTCCAGGGAGATGCCGTGCAGCGCTTAGCTGCAGATACCGAGGGTGCGTTCGGCCTGATGAAGGGGATTTGGGTCGCGCTCTTTAACGGGTACGTATCCGACAGCGGCAATGCGTTTCTCGACGAGCTGCTCAGTAAGGGTGGCATGAGCAGCATGCTCAACACGGTCTGGCTTATCGTGTGTGCTCTGGGATTTGGCGGAGCGCTGGAGCGGGTGGGCATCCTGCGCTACCTGTTGGAACTGGCGCTCAGGGGCGTGCAGAGCGCGGGCGGCCTGATCAGCACGACGGTTGTGACCTGCTTTGGCACCAACATACTCGCTGCCGATCAATTCATCGCCGTCGCGTTACCCGGTCGGATGTACAAGGAAGCTTATGAGAAGTTTGGGCTTTCGCCGCTAAACCTTTCGCGGACCCTCGAGGATTCCGCCACACTGACGTCAGCGCTGATTCCCTGGAACACCTGCGGCGCTTATATGGCAGCCACGCTGGGCGTTGCCACGTTTACCTACGCGCCCTTCGCGTTCTTTAACCTGTGCTGTCCGTTTATCGCCATTCTCTACGGCTACATGCAGGTCGCGCTCAAACCACTTGAGCCGGCGCCGCCTGCTGCAGGTGCGCAATCGTGACGGAGCTCGAGGCGCTGTGGGACTTTCCGAACCCTTACGAGGTGCGCACCCGTGTTAATGACGACGACATGGACGGCCTCAACCACACGAACAACACCGTCTACGTAAAATGGTGTGAGCAAACCGCCTGGGCGCATTCCGTTGCGCTGGGTCTTGATCTTGAGGCCTACCAGGCGCTGGACCGGGCAATGGCGATCGCGCGTAGCGAGTTTGACTATCTGGCGGCATCCCGGGCGGGCGACGAGATCGCTGTGGGCACGTGGATCGTCGAGTGGGACAAGCGCCTGACCATGCAGCGTCGCTTCCAGGTCATTCGCGTTGGCGATGGCACCACGCTGCTGCGGGCGAGCATGCGTTTCGTCTGCATTGAGCTGTCCACCGGGCGCCCGCGGCGCCTGCCAAAGGAATTCATCGAAGGCTACGGCCCGGTGGTGCTCGGTTAGGACTGATTGCTGCCCGGATGAGCCGTATCAAGGTTTGGTGCGATAGTCGCGCGTAGAATCGAACGATAAGTTGGGAAAATATGCAGGGAGAAAGGTGATGGCAGCCCCCGCGAAGACAGCGAAACCTAAAAGCGCGAAGGCCAAGACAAAGATAAAGCCGAAGGCCAAGAGCAGCGCCAAACCAAAGGCTAATGCAAAGCCGAAGACAAAGAGTAAAGCAAAGCCGAGGCGGGCGGGTAGTGCGAGAAAGCGCCCCGCGGCTGCTAAGAAAAAGGCTGCTACGGCTCGTCGAGACCAGGACGCCCCCCGGAAGAAGGCTGCGGCTGAGCCAGCGCGCACGGGTGTTAAGAATACGCCGATGATCGTGGCGTTGAAGGCAGAGCACCGTCACATGGCCAACGTGATGAAGCTTTATGAAGAGCAGCTGGGCGCCATCGAACGAGGCGAACTCGTCGACCCGCACGTGGTGTACGAGATCATGGAGTACATGGTCACCTGGCCGGATCGCTACCACCATCCGCGGGAAGACATCATCTATTCACGTGTTGCCGAACTCGATGGCCAGGCTGCCGACGAGGTCGACACGCTGCAGCGCGACCACGACCGCACCGCCGAAAACGGTAAGGAGATGCTGCATAGCATCGAGCGCTGGCGCGCGGGGGCGGTGTCGGGTGAGCTGATCGTGGATAAGGGTCGCGCCTACATCGCGCATATTCACGAGCATATGAACCTTGAGGAGCAGCTCGTCTTCCCCCACATCGAGCGAGTGCTCTCGGTGCAGGACTGGCGCGAGCTCGCTGAAGACGACAGCCTGCAGGCCGTGGCGGCACCCATCTTCGGCCCGCAGGTCCAGCGTGAGTTCCGCAACATGGCGCGCAAGTTGCGGCGCAGCATCCGCCGCACTGTCGAGCAGGGCGCGCTCACCGAGTGGGTGGGTATCGATTCATTTATGGAGTCGGTCGAAGTCATGTCCATCGCATTTGAGTCGGCGCGCGATGCAACTGCCGATCACCTGCGCAACGGCTTTGAAGACGCTATTGATATTTTCCTGGAGTCGCCCGCGCGCTCACCGCTGCGCGTCACGATGAACAATACGCGAGTCGGTATGCGAATCCTGGGGGATATGCTCAGTATTTCCCGCGAGACGGTGCAGGATCTCGCGCGCGTTAACCGGGAACGACAGGATCGGCTACGGCTGCTGAATCTCTGACCAGCGCCTCGCTCTCTTTCGACTCGCGAAACTGCAGGCGCGCAAGGCGCGCGTAGAGGTCGCAGCTTTCAAGTAACTCGCGATGTGTTCCCGTGGCCACGAGCTGGCCGCGGTCGAGTACCGCGATGTTGTCTGCGTGCAGGATGGTAGACAGACGGTGCGCGATAATTACGGTGGTGCGCCCGCGCATCAGTTCCTCCAGCGCCAGTTGCACCTGGTGTTCACTCTCGGTGTCGAGCGCGGAGGTTGCCTCGTCGAGCAGGAGTATTTCCGGGTCGTTGAGAATCGCGCGTGCGAGGGCGATTCGCTGGCGCTGCCCGCCCGACAAGCGCACACCCTGCTCGCCGAGGTGACTGCCGTAACCCTCTGGCAGGTCGGAGATGAACTCGTGGGCGTGGGCAGCGCGCGCGGCCGCGTACACTTCCTCGTCCGTGGCGTCGAGGCGACCGTAGGCGATGTTGTAGCGCACGTCCCCGGTGAATAGAGCGGGCTGTTGCGGCACCAGGGCAATGTGCCCGCGCAGGTCGCTCAGTGTGAGTTCGCGGATGTCGACACCGCCGATGAGGATGCCGCCCTCCTGGGGGTCGTAGAATCGCTGCAACAACTCGAATACGGTGGATTTGCCGGCACCCGAGGGCCCGACGAGCGCGAGGCTTTTGCCTGCGGGTATATCCAGCGTGAAGTCAGACAGTGCCCGCTGGTTTGGCCGCGTGGGGTAGCAGAACGTGACCTTGTCCATGTACAGCTCAGGCTTCGCGCCTGCGGGTAGCTTGCGTGGTTGTTCAGGGTCGGTAATCAAGCTCGGCGTGTTGATCAATTCGACCAGGCGGTCAGCGGCACCGGCGGCCCGCATCAGCTCACCCCAGACCTCAGACACTGTGGCAAAGCCCATGCCGACCATCACGGCGTAGAACACGAACGCCCCGAGTTCACCGGCGCTCATGCGCCCGGTAATCACGTCCTGGCCGCCGGTCCAAAGCATGCTCGACATGCCGACGAACAGCATGAGCAGCGCGCCGCATACCAGCAGTGCACGCTGGCGGATGCGCCTGCGCGCTATGCCAAAGGCGTTCTCCACCTCGCGGTCGAAGGACTCGGTTTCGAAACCCTCGCGGGTGTAGCTCTGCACTACTCGAATATGCTGGATTACCTCACCGGCGTAGCTGCCGACACTCGCGATGCTCTCCTGGCTCTTGTTGGCAAGATTGCGCACGCGCCGGCCGAAGAACAGGATCGGCACCAGGATCAGTGGCACGCCCACTGCGATGATCAGGCTGAGTTTCAGGTTGGTGATAAACATCATCACCAATGCGCCGGTAGTAGTAAGACTCGAGCGCAACGCCATGCTGAAGGAGGAGCCGATGATGGTCTGCAGCAGCGTGGTGTCGGTGGTGAGGCGCGACATGATTTCGCCGGACCGGTTGGACTCGAAATAGCCAGGGTGCAGGCGCACGATGTTTTCGAACACGTCCGTGCGAATGTCGGCACTCACGCGCTCGCCAAGCCAGGACACAAGGTAGAACCGTATGAAGGTGCCGACCGCCATTGCGGCGCCGATCAAGACGAGGAAGTCGAGTGCCTGGCGCAGCGCTTCCTCCGTGCCGCCACCAAAGCCGTCATCGATGAGTACCTGCAGGCCGCGACCGAGAAACAGGGTGGCGCCAGCGGTGAATACGAGCGCAAACCCGGCGGCTAACAGGCGCGCCTTGTACTTGAGCAGGTGTATGAACACCGGCTTCAGGGAGTGCAGGCCTCTCTTTTTGTTATCGGCTGACATCGGGGGATGTGTGTCCTATGCGCCAATGCGCCGTGGCTCAACAGAATTGACTATGCGGGCTTTCCGCGTGCGCCGAGCCATCTCCGCACGCCGGACATGCTAGTGTAATTGCTGGCATCAACGATTGGTATTAAGGGTAATTTAGGCATGGGAGACAGGTTCAGGGACAAGGTCGTCATCGTGACCGGCGGCAGCCGCGGGCTCGGCAAGGCGATTTCCATCGGATTCGCGGCCGAGGGCGCAAAGGTTGTGGTTGCCAGCCGCAAGCTCGAGAGCTGCCAGGCCGTGGTCGATACCATCGACGCCCAAGGCGGCACCGCCATTGCCGTGGCCACGCACATGGGCAAGCTCGAAGACATCGACAACTTGATCGAGGCCAGTTACGCGGCATTTGGTCGTGTCGATATCGTGGTAAACAATGCCGGTATCAATGTCGCGTTCGGCCCGCTCTCGGACGTCACGCCCACCGCGTTCGACAAGATGATCGATGTGAACCTGAAGGGCCCCTGGTACCTGTCGTCCCGCATCGCGCCGCGTATGGGTGAGCAGGGCGGCGGCAACATCATTAACTTCCTCTCAGTGGCCGCATTGTCGACGCCGGCTTTCTCCGGCATCTATGCCGCGACCAAGGCCGCGCTGCGGGCGCTGACGGAAGTCGGCGCGCAGGAGTGGGCGGAGATGAACATTCGCGTCAATGCCATCGCGCCCGGGAGCTACCACTCCGACCTGACAGATGGCGCCATTGAAGCGATACCGGGTTATGGCGAGGGCATGGTCAATGCCGCGCTGATTCCGCGAGTCGCTGAAACGGAAGAGATTCTGAACCCGGTGTTTTATCTCGCCGAAGAGGCGTACACGACCGGCATCACGCTGGTGGCTGACGGCGGGTTGATGGCGAAGCGTTAGGCCTGGCCGGGGTTACGCCGGCGCTGCGACAGTCGTCCGAGGTACACACCCGCTTCAAACAACAACCACATCGGCAGTGCCAGTAGTGACTGCGAGATGACATCCGGCGGCGTGAGCAACATGCCGAACACGAAACAGCCGACGATGATGTAGGGGCGCTTCGCCGCTAGGGCGTCCGGCGTCGTCATGCCGCTCCAGATCATCAGCAGTGCCGCGATCGGAATCTCGAAGGCAATGCCAAATGCGAAGAACAGCTTGAGCACAAAATTCAGGTAGCTGTTGATGTCCGTCATGATCGCGATGCCCTCGGGCGCCACCGAGGTAAAGAAGGCGAAGATCAGCGGAAACACAACGAAGTAGGCGAAGGCCGCACCCAGGTAAAACAGCGCAACGCTGGAAGCGAGTAGCGGAATCGCCAGTCGTTTCTCGTGCTTGTACATGCCCGGCGCGATAAAGCTCCATGCCTGGTACAGGATGTAGGGCATAACAAGAAAGATGGCCGTGAACAGCGTGAGCTTGAACGGCGTGAGAAACGGCGAGGCCACCTCGGTGGCGATCATCGACGCGCCCTCGGGCAGAATCGCGCGCAGCGGTTCCGACACGAACGCGTAGATGTCGTTGGCGAAGGGAAACAGGCAGATAAACATGATCAGCACGGCGAGCAGTGCGCGCAGCAGCCTGTCGCGCAGCTCGGTGAGATGCGCTACCAATGGCATCGGCTGGTCGGTGCTTTCCTTTTCGCTCATTCGCCGGCTTTCTTCTCGGCAGCGGGCGCCATGGTATCGGCGGCGGGGGCCTTGGATTCCGCCGCGGGCGCGATCGTCTCGGTGAGGTCGGCGACCGGTTCAGTGAGTTTCTCGGCCGAGTCCCTGACGTCACGGGCGATCGCCTGCGTGTCGTCTTTCAGCTGTTCGCCGGTTTTCTTGAGTTCCTGCATGACCGAGTCGTTGTGCAGTTCCTGCTGCACTTCAGCCTTGATCTCGTTGAAGCCGCGGCGGATGCGGTTGATCCACAGGCTGGCCGTGCGCACTGCGCCCGGCAGTCGCTCGGGGCCAATCACCAGGAGTGCAACGACCCCGATGATGACCAGTTCGGCGAAGCCTATGTCGAACATGGTGGGTTACTTCTGGGGGTCTTCCTGCTCGGTGCCGTCTGTCGCGGTTTCCTCGGCAGGCTTGTCGTCGTCAGACATGCTCTTGCGGAAACCCTTCACGGCGCTGCCGAGATCGGATCCCAGGGTACGCAGTCGCTTGGTACCGAAGAGCATGATCACGATGGCGAGGATGATGAGAAGTTGCCAGATGCTGATGCCGCCTATGCCCATTTTCTTTACTCCTGTTCCGTTACTGCTTTGGAACGTTTACATTGTTCAGTGTTGCGTCTTCCGCGCCAAATCGCGATTGCGATGAATGCCGCTCTGCGGTCAGTTGCTCTGACGCGTCGCTTTCTCTGTGTGACCCGAGGTGCCAAAGCGTTGCTCAAGCACCTTCAGTACATCATCAATACTCATGTCCATGTGTGACAGTAGGACCATGTTGTGAAACAGAAGGTCCGCGATCTCACCCGCAAGGGCCTGCTTGTCGCCGCTGTGGGCGGTGTCCTTGCCCGCAATGATAACCTCTGTGCACTCCTCGCCGATTTTCTCGAGTATCTTGTTCAGGCCCTTGTCGTGCAGGCTCGCGACATACGAGGACGCCGGGTCACCGCCTTTACGCTCTGCAAGTAATGCTGTCAGCTGCTCGAGAATGTCGCTCACTCTGATCCACCATAATTCTCGCCGGCCGCGAAACGCCGTGCGATGGCGGGCGCGAATTCGCCCCCGCTATACGTGATGCCCTTGAGAAGTTCGCCTGATTTAGTCATGGCATGAGTCCCTGACCGCCTATTATGGCACAGGGGCAGCCCCTTAAATATGTTCAGTCGCCTCGCGGCCAGAGAAGTGTGACCCCGATAGCACCCAGTGCCCAACTTGCGGCAGGTATCTCACCCAGGTAGCCGATGGCTCCCGGTACCGCCAGCACCGCGCCCCCTATACAGGCCAGGCCTGCGAGCAGGTGGCGCTTCTGCCTGGCGCGCTGTGCGCGCTGTTCCTCGCGCTCCCGGGCGGCGGCTGCCCGGCGCTCGGCCATCGTGCCCGGGCCCTGCGCCTGTTGCAGGTTGTCCAGCATGACCTCGGGCAGGTGCGGAAGCTGTTCCAGCCAGGAAGGTGCGTGGCGCTGCAGGCGTCGGATGACAGATTGCGGGGAGTAGCGCTGCTGCATCCAGTCTTCCAGGTACGGTTGGGCGGTATCCCATAGGTTGAGCTCGGGATAGAGCTGACGGCCCAGCCCCTCGATGTTGAGCAGGGTTTTCTGCAGGAGCACCAGCGATGGTTGAATCTCCATGTCGAAGCGCGCGGCTGTCTGGAACAGGTACACCAGCAGTTGGCCGAAGGAGATCTCGCTGATGGGGCGCTCGAACACCGGCTCGCACACCGCACGCATGGCGGACTCGAAGTCCTGCACGCGGGTGTCTGCCGGCACCCAGCCGCACTCCACGTGCAGCTCGGCCACCTCGCGGTAGTCGCGGCGGAACACGCCCAGCAGGTTGCGGCCCACGTAGTAGAGGTCTTCGTCCGAGAGGCTGCCGACAATGGCGCAGTCCACGCCAATGTAAGTCGGGTCCGCAGGGTCGGTGGCGTCGACAAAGATGTTGCCCGGGTGCATGTCCGCGTGAAAGAAACTGTCGCGAAACACCTGCGTGAAAAATATCTCGACACCGCGTTCGCCGAGCAGTTTGAGGTCGGTGCCCTTTGCCTTGAGTGTCTCGACGTCGGTGACGGGAACGCCGGATATCTTCTCCATCGTGAGCACTTCGTGGCAAGTGTAGTCCCAGTACACCTGCGGCACGTGCAGGAGCTTGCTGTCTTCGAAGTTGCGTCTTAACTGGCTGGTGTTGGCGGCTTCGCGGGCGAGGTCCAGCTCGTCGAGGATCACCAGTTCATAGTCGGCTACCACCTCCACCGGGCGCAGGCGTCGGCCCTGCGGCACATACCGGGCGACGAGCCTGGCCAGCGTGAACATCAGCGCGATGTCCTGGCGGATGATGGGCTCGATGTCCGGGCGCACAACTTTCACTACGACTTCTTCGCCGGAGTGCAGTGTCGCCTCGTGCACCTGGGCGACTGAGGCAGACGCCATCGGCTCCGCTTCGAACCGGGCGTAGAGCTCATCGACCGGCTTGCCCAAAGAGGTCTCGATGATGGCGATGGACTGTTCTTTCGGAAATGCGGGCACGTTGTCCTGGAGTCGGGCCAGTTCGTCGGCAATATCGTCCGGCAGCAGGTCACGCCGGGTGGAGAGCATCTGCCCGAACTTGATAAACACCGGCCCGAGTTCCTCCAGCGCCCTGCGCAGGCGTTCGCCTCGCGGCATATCGGGAGCGGTGTGCAACTGCCAGGGGCCTAGCGCGAGGGCGGTGCGTGGCAGGGCGGGCAGTCGATCGCGTTCTACGAACTCGTCCAGGCGGTACTTGCCCACAGTGCGCACGATCTTAACGAGGCGGGCGATACGAGACACGACTCAGCCTTCCTCACCGAGAATGCGGCTGCGCAGGCGCTCGATGCGAGAGTCCAGCCGCTCCACACGCTGTGCGAGTTCTCGCACGTCGCCGTAGAAATCTTCCAGTTCGAGATTCGGCGGTGTAAGCCGGGCCTCCTCGTGGATGAACTCGCTGAGTTGCCGGGTAAGGCTGTTCGCCGCCTGGCGCCCCCAGCTGAACCCCTGGCGCAGTATCTCGGCCAGCTGGTGCCCGGCGACATCGCCCAGCGTGTCGACGAGCGGTGCTTCCCAGTCGATGTCGACCGCGGCGAGCACTTTTTGCAGCTCGATGAGCGGGCCGCTCTCACCCTCGAGCTCGAGACCGCCGTTGATGAGGGTCGCGGTAGGGTCGTCGCTCGACGCGAGCTCGGTAAAATCAGAAGCCTCTCCGCGCACGCGCGTTGTGACATCGCCTTCGAAACTCCCGGCGAGGCGCACCCCGTCTGCGCCTGGAAACAGGTAAACCTCAAGCTCGGGAGCGGTGCAGTGCAGGGCGAAGACCTTGTCGTCGAGCGTGCCGAGTTGCGCAAGGCTTTCGGGCGCGAGTTTCAGTGCGCGGTTGATGCCTGCTTCCAACGCCGCGAGCGCCGCGGTATGCAGCGTTGGGTCCTGTGCTTCAGACATTTCAGGCCTTGAAGCCCCGGTGCAGTGCAACAACGCCGCCCGTCATGTCGTGGTAGTCGCAGTTGGCAAAACCCGCTTCTTCCATCATGCCCTTGAGGGTGTCCTGATCGGGGTGCACGCGAATGGATTCGGCGAGGTACTGGTAGCTGTCGGAATCGTTCGTTACCAGTTTGCCGATACGCGGGATGATGTTGAACGAGTAGGCGTCGTAGGCGCGGCTAAGGAGTTCGTTGCGTGGCTTGGAAAACTCGAGCACGAGCAGGCGACCGCCCGGCTTCAGCACGCGCAGCATGGAGCGCAGCGCCAGCGCCTTGTCGGTGACGTTACGCAGGCCGAAGGCGATGGTGATGCAGTCGAAGCTGTCGTCTGGAAACGGCAGGTACTGTGCGTCCGCCTGCACGAATTCGAGGTTGCCCATGTAGCCGGTGTCGAGCAGCTTGTCGCGGCCGACCTGCAACATGGAGTCGTTGATGTCAGCCAGTACCACGCGCCCCTCGGCGCCAACAATGCGCGAAAACTGTGCCGCGAGGTCGCCGGTGCCGCCGGCGATATCCAGGATCTGGTGGCCCTTACGCGCGCCGGACATCTCAATGGTGAAACGCTTCCAGATGCGGTGAATGCCGCCGGACATCAGGTCGTTCATGATGTCGTAGCGCGAGGCGACTGAGTGGAATACGTCTGCCACCCGACCTGCCTTCTCCTCGGTCGGGACTTCCTGGTAGCCGAAGTGGGTGGTGTCTTTGTCGCTCATGGTGCTGGGCCTTGGGGGTGGCCAGCTATTATAGCTGGGCGGGGGGCTGGTGACAGTGGGTTTTCGGGTTATGCGGGGTGGGTGAGTACTGCCGGGCGTTGAGCGTGTAGAGTGCTCGCTACCCGGTCACCGCGGTGGCGTGAAAGCCCGGACGAGGCGAGAAAAGCAGCCTCGCCCGAACTTCCCCGCCACCACGGCGCCCTACCTGTCTTTTTAACTTCACTATCCAACTTCTGGTGGGTCTATCTGTTCCACTGGCCGGCCCGCGAGTGCCCGCTGCTGGCGCCTTAAACTCGCGGCCCTCCGGGCTGCCCTCAGTCGGTTGCGAGCCAACAAGTTGTCTCGCGCCACTCCCTCGGCGCGTTTTATGCGGCGACAACAGCGGCCGCTCGCGGGCCTTGTGTCAGTGGGTGGAGATGGATTCCACTCAACGTCATGCCCGTTAAGGCGGTGTTCCAGTACACCGGAATTCAGTGACCCTCGCGCGCAGAAACCAAGTAAGTCCCAGAGCACAATGTAAGGCCCCGAGCCGCGATAGATCTTCGCGAAGCCGTCAGGGACGCGCCGAAGGAGTGGAGGGAGACCGCAGGGCTCCCGACCGACTGAGGGCACCGCGGAGCGGCGCGGACAGCGGAGCGAAGAACTATCGCGGGTCGGGGCCGGAGGGCCTAAAGAAACAAAAGCCTAAAGCTTCAAAACCTGCACATCCGGGTCGCGTGCCGCGCCTGCTTCGGACATGCGGTCTAAGTAGCGCTGCCATCGGGCTTCCTGCTCGACACAGAGCTGGTGCAGGTAGTCCCAGGAATAGAGGCCCGTGTCGTGGCCATCGTCGAAAACGAATTGCAGTGCGTAGTGGCCGACCGGTTTGATGTCGACGATTGCGACGTGCATCTTGCCAGTCTGCAGGACCTCCTGCCCCGGGCCATGACCCATGACCTCGGCTGAAGGGGAGTAAACCCTGAGATACTCGCAGGACAGCGAATACGAATCGCCGCCCGGATACTCGAGTTCGAGGGTCTTCGATTTCTTGCGCAGGTTGATCGCGCTGGGGCGGTGTTCGGCCATGCTCAGAGTATAAACCGGGAGAGGTCCTCGTCGGCGCTGAGTTCTTTCAGCTGCTCGTCGACATAGCCTGCGTCAACGGTGAGCGCGTCGTCTGAGAGCCCGGCATCGGCCGCATCGAAAGAGATATTCTCCAACAGTCGCTCCATCACCGTATGCAGGCGCCGCGCGCCGATGTTTTCCGTTTTTTCGTTCACATGCCATGCCGTCTCAGCAATCCTGCGCAGGCCATCTTCGCTGAAGTTTACCGACAGGCCCTCGGTTGCCAGCAGCGCCTGGTACTGTTCGGTCAGCGAGGCGTTAGGCTCGATCAGGATGCGTTCGAAATCCTCGGGTGTGAGTGCGTTCAGCTCCACGCGAATCGGCAGTCGGCCCTGCAGCTCGGGTATGAGGTCAGAGGGCTTGGCGAGGTGAAACGCGCCGGAGGCGATGAACAGGATGTGGTCGGTCTTGATGCTACCGTGCTTGGTGCTTACCGTGCTGCCTTCAATCAGCGGCAACAGGTCGCGCTGTACGCCCTCGCGCGACACGTCAGCACCCGCGCCCTCGGAGCGTTTGGCCACCTTGTCGAGTTCATCAATAAAGACGATGCCGTTCTGTTCGGCGGCATTGACCGCTTTCTGCTTCAGCTCGTCTTCGTTGACCATCTTCGCCGCTTCTTCGTCGCACAGCGCTTCGAAGGCGGCCTTTACCGTCATCTTCTGGCTCTTGCGCTGGCCGCCACGACCGAGGTTGGAGAACATCGACTGTAGCTGGCTGGTCATTTCTTCCATGCCGGGCGGCGCCATGATTTCCATACTCGCTGCATTGCTGGTCAGCTCGACCTCTATCTCTTTCTCGTCGAGCTCGCCCTCGCGCAGTTTCTTGCGCAGCAGCTGGCGTGTTTTGGTGCCGGTACTGGCTTCGCTGTCGCGCGCGGGCGGCAGCAGGATGTCGAGGATGCGTTCCTCGGCGGCGTCCTCGGCGCGGTAGCGCACGCGGGTCATCTCCTGCTCGCGGTACATCTTTACCGCCACGTCGACCAGGTCGCGCACGATGGACTCGACATCGCGACCCACGTAACCGACCTCGGTGAACTTGGTGGCCTCGACTTTGACGAAGGGGGCGTTGGCGAGTTTGGCGAGGCGCCGGGCGATCTCGGTTTTGCCCACGCCGGTTGGCCCGATCATGAGAATGTTCTTGGGTGTGATCTCTGCGCGCAGGTCGTCGGAGAGCTGCATGCGGCGCCAGCGGTTGCGCAGTGCAATCGCGACTGCGCGCTTGGCCTCGTCCTGGCCGATGATGTGCTTGTCGAGTTCGCTGACGATCTCGCGGGGTGTCATGTTGGACATGGGTGTCTAGAAATCCAGTTGTTCGATGGTGCGGTTGTGGTTGGTGTAGATGCAGATGTCGCCGGCAATCCCGAGGCCTTTCTCGACGATGCTGCGCGCGTCGAGTTCGGTGTTGTCCATGAGCGCGCGTGCAGCGGCCTGGGCGAAGGGGCCGCCGGAACCAATCGCGATGAGGTTGTCTTCGGGTTCGATCACGTCACCGTTACCGGTGATGACGAGGGAGGTGTCCTTGTCTGCAACGGCCAGTAGTGCCTCGAGCTGGCGCAGTGCGCGCTCGGTGCGCCAGGCCTTGGCAAGTTCGACCGCGGCGCGCACCAGGTGGCCCTGGTGTTTGTCGAGTTGGGCTTCAAACAGTTCGAAGAGGGTGAAGGCATCGGCGGTGCCGCCGGCGAAACCCGCAAGGACCTGGTCGCGGTGCAGCCTGCGCACCTTGCGGGCATTGCCCTTCATTACCGTGTTGCCCATCGATACCTGGCCATCGCCGCCGATGACCACGCTGTTGCCGCGGCGCACGGAGAGGATCGTCGTCCCGTGATACTGTTCCACCTGGGTTCTCCTTGGGGCCCTCGAAGCGGGGCCATCTGGCTGATATGGGGAGTCGCCGGCGCAATTCAAGCGCCGACTACCTTTTATTGCGCGCCGCGCTTAAGCAGCAGGGTGTCGATGTCTGCAGATGCGGTCAGCTTGCGGGCATCGAGGGCATCCCCGCGCCTGTCGAAGGGGCCGAGGTACACGCGGTGCCAGCGGCCATTGTCTGTATCGCTTTCCTGGATCGTTGGCTCGAGGCCAAGCAGCAACAGCTGCGCCCGGCGTCGGTCGGCGTCTTCCGCCGTGCGAAAGGAGCCTGCCTGTACAAGGTAGGTCTCACGTGCCTGCGCTCCTACGTCGGCTGCTGGCTCCACGGCGCGCGGCGGGACATCCACTTCATAGCGCTGCTCCTGCAGTACCGTGTAGAACTCGTAGCGGGGCTCCGGGCTGGAGACGGTCGGCCCCGGACCATCTTTCTCACCTTGTGGCCTCTGGGTGCCCTGCATGCTGGCGAGATAAATGAGGAAGCTGAAGAACATGCCCGCGAGCACACCGGCCACGAAGATGCGCAGACCGCCCGTGCCCGAAGACTTCGCGCTGCTCTTCTTGCGCTGCGCGGGCTTCTTGCGCGCGCTGCTCTGACGATTCTTGGCGTAGTCCCTGGCCATTGTCTACATGGACTCCGGAGCGGAAACGCCGAGTAGCCCGAGGCCGTTGCGAATCACCTGGCCAACCGCTTCACTCAGGGCGACCCGAGCGTTGCGCACGGCGACATCGTCCACCAGCATCTTGTGAGCGTTGTACCACGTGTGAAAATCACCGGCGAGATCGCGCAGGTAGTTGGCGATGGTGTGCGGTTCGAGATCGCGAGCCGCTGTTGCCAGCACCTCCGGGTAGCGGTCGAGGCGGCGCAGCAGGGTCTTCTCGTGTTCTTCCTCGAGTTTTTCGAGGTCTTCAAGCGCGCTGCTTGCCTGCCACTCCCACCCCTGTTCCGCCAGCTTGCGCATCACGCTCTTCGTGCGCGCGTGGGCGTACTGGATGTAGTACACGGGATTGTCGTTGCTCTGCGACAGCGCGAGGTCGATGTCGAACGTGAGCTGCGAGCCCGGCCCGCGGGCCACCAGGAAGTAACGCGTCGCATCACACCCGACCTCGTCGATCAGGTCGCGCAGCGTTACATAGCTGCCCGCGCGCTTGGACAGTTTCACCTCTTCACCACCGCGCATCACCATTACCATCTGGTGCAGCACGTAGTCGGGCCAGCCCTCGGGAATGCCCTTGTCCAGTGCCTGCAGACCGGCGCGCACGCGTGTGACCGTGCTGTGGTGGTCCGCACCCTGCTCGTTGATCACGCGTTCGAAGCCGCGCTGCCACTTGTTCAGGTGATAGGCGACATCGGGCAGGAAGTAGGTATAGCCGCCATCACTCTTGCGCATCACGCGGTCTTTATCGTCGCCGAAGTCAGTGGTGCGCAGCCACAGGGCATCGTCTTTCTCGTAGGTGTGGCCCTTGTCAATCAGGCGCGCGACGGTCTCTTCCACCGCGGCGCCCTCGTAGAGCGAGGACTCGAGGAAATAAACGTCGAAGTCCACTTCGAAGGCCTTGAGGTCCAGGTCCTGCTCGCGGCGCAGGTAAGCCACTGCGAAATCGCGAATGGCGGGCAGGTTGTCGGCATCGCCGGCGCCCGCCACCTGGCGGTCCTCGGCTTCTATGGTGTCGCCGCGCAGGTACGCATCGGCAACGTCTACAATGTAGTTGCCGCGGTAGCCATCCTCGGGCCAGCTGTCGTCATCAGGGCCAAGGCCCTTGCAGCGCGCCTGCACCGAGAGTGCGAGGTTGTCGATCTGCGCGCCGGCATCGTTGTAGTAGAACTCGCTGGTGACATCCCATCCGGTGGCGGCGAGTAAGCGGCACAGGCTGTCGCCCACTGCAGCACCACGGCCATGGCCCACGTGCAGCGGCCCGGTGGGGTTGGCAGACACGAACTCTACCTGCACCTTGCGGCCCGCACCCTCGCTGCTGGTTCCAAACGCATCGCCCTGCTCGAGAATGCTGCGAACCACCGCCTGGCTGGAGCTCGCCGAGAGAAAGAAGTTGATGAAGCCTGGTCCGGCGATCTCGGTCTTTGCCACCAGATCGCTCGTGGGGAGGGCAGCGCAGATGGCCGCCGCCAGGTCGCGCGGTTTCTGCCCTGCAGCCTTGGCCAGCGTCAGCGCGATGTTACTCGCGAGGTCACCGTGGCTCTTGTCGCGCGTGCGATCAATCTGCACATTGGGCTGGATGTCTGCGGGCAGGACATCGGTCTTCACCAGCTCATCCAGTGCGTCTTGGATCAGCCGGGACAGTTCTTCCTTCATTATCTAACGGTTTACCTGGGTATTGATTGATGTCGCCGCGGGCGGGCGAACTCTTTAGGCGGTCTATTATCCCGATATCGGAACGCCAAGGCCAGATTGGCGCGTCGGCTAGTAGATGTCCTGTGGGTCGATATCGATCGACCAGTTGAGGCTGTGCTTAGCGGGCAGCCCCTCTGCAATGTGCACGAGCGCCGTTGCCGCCGTTTGTATCTGGGCCCGGGCGGGTGCACCCACCAGCAGCTGGCAGCGGAAGCGGCCAGCGCGGCGCGGCATCGGTGAGGGCAGGGGGCCGATCAAGTGCACGCCAGCTGGCAGCCGCCCCTCGCTCGCGCGGCGCACCTGGTTGAGAAACTGCTCGCCCCAGGCCGCGTCCGGGCAGTCCGTGCGCATTACCAGCATTTGCCCGGTCGGAGGTAGACCGCTGGCGTGGCGCTGCTTAAGGAGTTCGCGTGCATGACTGGCGTAGTCGCTGCCTGTGAGGGCAGTGACCGCCGGATGGTCGGGGTAGTGGGTCTGCAGCAGGACCTCGCCATGTGTGCCCGCCCGGCCAGCACGCCCTGCCACCTGGGTCAGTAGCTGGGCCATGCGCTCCTCTCCGCGAAAATCCGCGCTGAACAACATGGCATCTGCATCAATCACAGCCACGAGGCTGACGCCGGGGAAGTGGTGGCCCTTGGTGAGCATCTGCGTGCCTAGCAGGATGCAGGGCTCACCGCGATTGATCGTGTCTACCAGCGACTGCATGGCGTCGCGGCCTGACATGGAGTCGGAGTCCACCCGGTGCACGGGGAAATCGGGAAATCGACGACGCAGGAAATCGTCGCTTTGCTCGGTACCCAGCCCGGCAGTGAGCAACTGGTCGCTGTGGCATCTCGGGCAGCGCTCTGGCAGGGCCCGCCCGTAACCGCAGTGATGGCAGCGCAGGGCACGGCGGCGCCTGTGCACAGTGAGCCGCGCATCGCAGGACTCGCACTCCGCCACCCAGCCACAATCATGGCACTGCAGGGTAGGTGCGTAGCCGCGGCGGTTGAGGAAGAGGAGGGCCTGCTGGCCCGCGCGTAGTGTCGCATCAACCTTGGAGACAAGCTCTTCTGACAACCCGGCCTGGAGCGTTTTCTTCCGCACGTCGAGAACGCGCATGACCGGCAGCTCGCTGCCCCCGGCCCGCTCGGTCAGCGGGTGGTGGGCGTAGCGGCCGAGCTGTGCGTTCTGGATGCTCTCCAGCGACGGTGTGGCGCTCCCCAGCAGCACTGGGCAGTCATTCAGCTGCGCGCGCTTGATCGCGACATCCCGTGCCGAGTAGCGAAAACCGTCCTGCTGTTTATAGGAGCCGTCGTGTTCCTCGTCGACGATCACCAGTCCAAGATTGGGAAGCGGGGTAAACACGGCGGAGCGTGTCCCGATAACGATGGGAGCGCGGCCCGAACGTGCGCCCTCCCAGGCCTTGTAGCGCTGCGCATCTGACAGGCCGGAGTGCAGCACCGCGATCTGCGTGTCGAAGCGCGACTCGAAGCGGGAAACCGTCTGCGGCGTCAGTCCGATCTCTGGAATCAACACCAGTGCTGACTGCCCGCGCCCGATACAGTCGGCGATGAGCTGCAGGTAGACCTCTGTCTTACCGCTGCCCGTGACGCCTTCCAGCAGGTGGCAGGAGAAGGCCCCGGCGGCGGTTTTCACGGCGTCGATCGCGGCGGCCTGCTCGCCGTTGGGCGTCAGCCCCGGCTTTGAGCTCGCGGGTTCGGGTGCTGCATCGAGGTGACACTCCTCGACGAGGTCCTTGTCGCGCAGGCTGCGCAGCACGCTGCTGTTTACGCCGGCATCCTTGAGGGCGGTGACGGGCACCGCCTGTGCATCGCGCAGCAGCGCTACTGCCTGCGCCTGCTTCGGTGAGCGTCCGAGGGCGTCCGGGGCTAGCCCGCGGCCCCGGGTGGTCAGCCTGAAGGCCCTTTCACCTGGTGGCACTGGTTCCTTGCCTTCGCGCAGGCGCTTGGGAAATGCGGCCTGCAACACCTCTCCGGGCGGGTGGTGGTAGTAGGCGGCGGCCCACTCGCAGAGGGCGTAGAGTTCCGGTGGCAGCAGCGCGTCCTCGTCCAGCAGTTCCAGCGCCGGCTTGAGGCTGCCGGCGGGAGCGTCGGAGTCCTCTCGCACCTCGATGAGGTAGCCCGTGACCTCGCGCCGGCCGAAGGGCACCCGCAGCCTGCTGCCGGGAGCGAGGCGGGCCAGTGCCGCGTCTTCCAGGTCCGGGGGTGGCAGGTAGTCAAAATAGCGGCGCAGGGGCGACGGGATTGCCAGGCGAAGTACGGACATCGGCCCCTTTGTGCGCGATAACTGGGAGGAACGGGAGATTGTAGCAAAAGCCCCGCGGGCCTTGCTTATCGGCGGCGCTCTGGTAAGATGCCCGCCTATTTTTTGAGCGGCCCAGGGCTTCTGGCCCCGCTGCTCGACTCCAGAACAGCAAGGCGCGGTGCCCGGCAAACGACCAGGTGGCGGCGCCAGAGACAGGAGCAAGACAATGCAAGCTGAGATTCACCCCAAGTACGAGACGGTGACTGCCACCTGCAGTTGCGGTAACACCATCCAGACGCGCTCGACGCTGTGCGAAGACTTCCACATCGACGTGTGCTCCCAGTGCCATCCGTTTTATACCGGCAAGCAGAAGATCGTTGATTCCGGTGGCCGTGTAGACCGCTTCAAGAAGCGCTTCGGCAATCGCGGCAGCAAGAGCTAACCGCACACTCACCCGAGTTACCGAAACCGGCCCCAGCGGCCGGTTTTTTTATGCCTGGCGGGTGCTGGTGCCGCGCTCGGGCGTGCTGGCCAGACGGCTGGGCACGCCCCGAACACGGCATTGTGACACCTTGTTACCCGTAAGCCTTTTCTATATGCTCGGTCTCCTTTTCCGAGCAGTGCGCCACCCGCAGGCCGCCGAATGTCAGAAGAATTCAAGGAAGACGCTCTCGCGTACCACGCAAGTCCCATCCCTGGGAAAATCAGCGTGGAAATTACCAAGCCGGCAGAGACCCAGCGTGACCTGTCCCTGGCCTACAGCCCCGGCGTGGCAGAACCCTGCCGGGAAATCGCTGCTGACCCCTCGACCGCTTATACCTATACCGGCAAGGGCAACATGGTGGCGGTGATCAGTAACGGCACCGCGGTACTCGGCCTCGGCAACCTTGGCGCACTCGCCAGCAAGCCGGTGATGGAAGGTAAATCGCTGCTCTTTAAGCGTTTTGCCGGCATCAACTCCATCGATATCGAAGTCGACACGGAAGACGCCCAGGAATTTATCGACACCGTTGCGCGTATTGCGCTGAGCTTTGGTGGCATCAACCTGGAAGACATCAAGGCGCCCGAGTGTTTCGAGATCGAATCGAAGTTGATCGAGCTGTGCGACATCCCCATTTTCCACGACGACCAGCACGGCACCGCGATCGTTACCGCGTCCGGCATGGTCAATGCGCTGGAGATCCAGGGCAAGAAGATAGAAGACGCAATCATCACCTGCCTGGGCGCCGGCTCCGCCGCAATCGCCTGCATGCGCCAACTCGTGAACATGGGTGCCAAGCGCGAGAACATCTTCATGCTCGACCGCCGCGGCGTGATCTACGAAGGTCGCGAAGGCGTGAACGAATTCAAGGCGGAGTTCGCCAACGATACCGACAAGCGCAGCCTGACCGATGCGGTCTCGGGTGCAGACGCGTTCGTAGGCCTGTCTGGCGCTGACCTCCTGACACCTGATCTCCTGAGCGCTATGGCAGACAACCCGGTCGTGTTCGCCTGTTCAAACCCGGACCCGGAGATCAAGCCCGAGCTTGCCAAGGCCACCCGCGATGACCTGATCATTGCAACAGGGCGTTCGGACTATCCCAACCAGGTCAACAATGTGCTTGGTTTCCCCTTCATCTTCCGCGGCGCGCTCGACGTTCGCGCCACGTGCATCAACGAACAGATGAAGATTGCGGCCGTTAACGCGCTCAGCAAACTGGCGAGGGAACCGGTGCCGGAGGATGTGCTGAAGGCCTGCGATGTGGAGTCACTGTCTTTTGGCCCCGACTACATTATTCCGAAGCCGATGGACGGCCGGCTGCTGACCTGGATCGCACCCGCGGTTGCACAGGCGGCGGTTGATTCGGGCGTTGCGCAGCTGCCGATGCCTGAGAACTACGCCGAGTCCCTCGCGGAGCTCGATCTCTAGTCCCGGCTCTCCGCTATACAACGGTCACCCGCGACACCGGAACCCGTTGATCACCGTAGCTTGATTAAACTTGCGGGCTCTGCTGCCGGTGTTCCTGCGGCAGCCCCAAGTTGTGCGCTACTTCGCTATTGGCAGCTTCTCACCGCGCTCCAGCTTGTTTTCAATCCGACCTCCTATAGAATCTGGAAGCGTAGGTCCAATCCTATGGAAGGAGCAGGGTGCGTGAGTCGTCAGAACGATGAGATGCGAGACCGGAGTGGAGTAAAGGCGTGATTATTGGCGAGAGATTCGTCTGGCTTCACTTTCCCAAGGCTGGCGGAACGACGACGGCGGCCGCGATGCTCAAGAATTTTGTGCAAGATCGGTCGATAGCGTTCGATCCGACCGGAGAGGGTCCACCCATCTGGCACGACACGGTTGCGCAACGGGAAGAGCGCACCGGTGAGTCCCTGGCCGGCAAGAGTGTGCTGGCCAATATACGTCGCTTGCCGGCGTATGTTGTAAGCAAGGTTCATTACACGGAATCACTCAACCCTGATATCCGTCACGAGCGAAAGCACCTCCTTACCGGTAGATTCATGGAGGCCGACGGAACCAGGAATTACGCCGATAATCTCCTCAAGATGTACGATTCCAAGAACATAAACCACTGGATGAGGACGGAGTATCTGAAGGACGACGTCCCTGCGGTGTTTGGCCAGTATCTGGATATGACGGGTAAGGATTTCTCTATACTCTCGGAAAAAATCAATTCGACGGACTACAGCAGGGACCTGGCCAAGTGGTACTCGCGTCGCGAAATGGCGCGCCTGTATCGCAAGAACCCGCTGTGGGCGAAGCTCGAGCGCCGGGTCTATGGCAACCTTCTTCACGAAGAGATGTACTAAAAATACGCTAGCGTTTGCACGCCCCTCGATGAAGCACTGGCGTTGCGGCCGGCGATGTCTGCCGCGCCGGGCAGTCACGAAACCAAACCGAGCGGATCGCGAATGGCGGCCAGCAAGACATCGACAATACTTGTAGTCTGCGACGACTACGGCGAACTCGCGTTCGCGCTGTACCTGCTCGCCCGCCAGCCGTTCGCCCAGAACACCACCTTGATGCTACCTCCGCGGCTGCACGCGCAGAATGCTGATGTGCTGCCCGGGCGGACCCGGCCCTATCACTCGCTCGCTGAGATCCGCCAGGAGATGGACAGCGCGCGCCCGGCCATTCTGGGGCTGTTCTCAGGTTACCTGCTGTCTGCACACCGAATTTGCAGCGCCGATGAGCTGGGCTCGTTTCTGGATGCAGCGCAGGCACAGGGATGGAAATGCTTCACCAGCGACCCGTTCTTCGGATCGCTTGGAGATGTTGAACCCAGGCCCATTGTCGCGACCAAAGCACCGAGGACCTGGCTCCTGCGTCCGCGCTTGCCGGTCAAGATGAGATCACATACTGCGGACACTACCAGGATGGATGTGAGCAGAGCGACTTCCGATGCAGTGCGGGACACGCTCAGTCAAGTACTGCACATCTACCCGTGTGGTGAGTCGCCTGGCGAAACGGAGCCTGACCACGGTAAGCGAATACACTTCCACAACCCCGCGATCTTTCTGCAGTCCGAGAGCGACCCACGCGCGACCGCGCCCATGGCGCCCCGCGGCCAGCAGCAATGGTTATTCGTGCTTGGCGATGAGGACTATGCCGTGCAGGAGCAGAAGTACGGCAAGGCTGCGATAGGGGTGTCACGGAAGTTCCGCAAAGTCCTGCTTGATAGGCTGCATGAAACACTGGCCGCGGGAAGAGTGCCCACACTTGTTGCCCCTGCGAGGGTCATAAAAGCTATAACCAGGCTTACGCCCGCTGCCAGCAACATGGAGCTGCTCGCCCACTGCGAGTATTCGCGGTTTCAGGCGCTGTTGAAAGAGTCAGAGTATGTGTTCTTTTGGAACGCCGCCTCCTTCAGCGCCATCCTGCGCACATTGACCGACAAGCCCTGGTTTACCTTCGATGATGGGCACCAGTTGAGAGGCATGAATGATGTCTATGCCAGGCGCATTTCTGACTGGTTTTATCGGGGTGAGGAACCGCCGCGCCTGGACTTCGAAGCGACCCTTTCCAGGGACGCGCTGCAAGAGGCGACCAAGCAGAACCTCATCCCTGCGTGGCGTATAAGACAGGGACTCCTCGAGTCCCCTGATCCCCAGTCCGTGTTTTCCACGCTGGACCCGGGGCTCGCCTTGCAGATGGCGAATGAGTTGGCGGAGGCATTCGACGTGGTACAGCGACTCGGCGAGGTCGTGTCGTCAAACGCGTTGGATGGCAGCGTGGTCCTCGATGAGGAATTACTGGCCCATCCGAAAAGCACTATCACAAGTGCCGTGACGCTGCTGCTCGAAAGCGGAGCAGGGGACAAGGCCGATTTTGCACGTCTGGCGGCCCCGACGCTGGCGTTCTTTCAACCGGGCGTCGGCCCCGACAGACAGTCGATCGATTCTGTGCGGCCGGATGGAGAACCCTGGAAGGTGATTGTCGAGGCTGAAATGGGGGAGATCAGCGAGGGCATCCTGGCATCCTCCGATCCAGCCTCCTCCGCAATGGAGCCGGACCGGGCCATCGAGGAGGCCAACGCGCTGGTCGCCGCGTTCGACATTGTGCAGCGACTCGGCCAGATCGTTTCCGCCAATGGCCTGGATGGCAGCTTTGTTGTCGACACGGCACTACTGGCTTTCCCAAAAAGCGGTATAAAGAGTGCTGTTGAGTTATTGCTTGAGCGAGGCGCGGAGGATCAGGCCGAGTTTGCGCGCCAGGCGTCGCCGACGCTGGCCTTCTTTCAGCCCGGCGTCGGCGCGGGTCGCCGCTCGATCGATACCAAGAGGCTCGACGGCAGGCCCTGGAAGGCGGTTGTCGAGGCTGAAATGGTCACGATCACCGAGACGTTGCAAGGTCATTCGGGCCGGTAGGTGGCGAGCAGGTGCAGCGCTGCGCGTTGCGGCTATAGAGTAAGATAGGGCATGGAAAACAAATTGACCAATTCGCACTTTGCTCGTCCGGAGCACTATCGCAGTTATCCGATCATCCTGAAATCTGCGAGCGGCTCCACCATCACGGATGTCACCGGCAAAGAATACCTGGATCTGTTCTCGGTTATGGGGTCCGTCAACTGCGGCCACAACGTTCCCTCCCTGAACGCACGACTTATCGAACAGGTTAACGCCTTGTGGAACTCCAACTTCTTCGCAACAGAAGTGCAGTTGGAGGCTGTGGCGAAAATCGATTCTATCCTGCCAGGGGGCATCAACCTGGCGGCCCTATACAGCACCGGCGCCGAAGCGATCGAGTTGGCGCTGCGCATCGCCCGGCAGGTGACGGGCCGCAATCGCATACTGTCTTTCAGGGAACACTTTCATGGGAAAACCCAGGGCGCCATGCACCTGCTGCAGTTTTTTCCCGATTGTTACGGGCCCATTCCCGACGCGTATCGAACGGTGATAAACAGTGATGGGTCTGATGATCCGGCCATCCTGGAGCAATACCTTGATGCCGTACCTGTGCATGATGTGGCCGCGATTATCTTTGAGCCCGTGATGGGCTACTCAGGCCCCCGCCGCCTGCACGGGGATTTCATGAAGACAGTGCGCGAGTTCTGTGACAGACACGATATCGTGATGATAGCCGACGAAGTGCTCACCGGTTTTCATCGCTGTAAAGGCTGGTTCTATTCGTGCCAGGACGAGATTACGCCCGACATTATCGTATTCGGCAAAGGGCTCGGTAACGGTTACCCGATCTCAGCGGTCGCCTGTAAGCGTGGAATATCCGGGCACGTAAACGATGCTCTGCCCGGCAGTACCTTTGCGGGGAACGGTCTTGCCTGTGCCGCTGCCTGCGGCGTGATCGATTACATGCAACAACAGCAGCTGCACGAACAGTCCGCTGCTCTGGAGAAGGTGTTTTGCGAATTCTTCTGCCAACCCCGGTTTGACGCTTATGACCTCAGGTTGGACGGCACCGGCGGGCTGTTGTCGATCCGTTTTGCGGATCCCTCTTTCAGCCAGATGCAGGAGATCTACCTGGACATACTGAGTAATGGTGTGATCACCTCGCATACCAGGAATTACCTCAGGATTATGCCTCCGCTAACCATTGCGCCATCCGAATTTGTGAGAGGTCTCGAGGTCATTGGAAACGCCTTGGGCGCTTTCCTGGCGAAATCGTCCTGAGGCAGGTCTGGCTGGCCTCTCGATCTGCCGCAAATTCTGACCGGGCCGTTTGCGCTACCCGGTTGCTCACTACGCTGCCCGTTTCTTTTCCCAGAACAGCTGCGTGTAATTGTCCCATTTTTCGTGGTATCGCGAGAGGCTCGCCGAGTGACTTGCCGCGTTACCGGGAACATCGCCGATGGCAGTGGCTGTCCCAACGTAGAGACATTTGAAGTCCCTTTGCCTCGCTTTCAGGCAAAGGTCTGCGCTGGCGATCCGGCTGCATTGAAAGCCCGCATCAAAGCCGCCGACGGCGTTCATTACCTCGCGCCGCACAAGCAACAGTTGCGCTGGCAGCCACTGGGCATCGGACACGTAATCGAACGAGTTGCCACCTTCACCCATGGGGCCTCGAAGCTCGGGAACCTGCTCTTCATTGAAGCAGGGATCAGCGGAGCAGATGCCGCCCTCGGCGTTGAGTATTCTCGGCCCGACCATATCCGCCTGTTGCTCATGCAGAGTGCTCAATAGCACATCAAAGAATGCCGAATCCTCGATGTCAAAGTCGCCATGCAGGAAGCAAACCAGGGGCCGATTCGTGCCATCGAAGCCGCGGTTAAAACTCTCCGCTGCGCCATCACCCCTCTGGCGGACAAAATGTATCGCGTCATCGGCGACGCCGAAGCGCTTCAACACGTCGCGATGCTGACGTTTCTTGAAAAATCCTCGGAGCCCTCCCTCGTGGGGTACGACAAAATCAATCATCTCCAAGAGGGGAATCGGTTGTGGCAGACGCTTGTAGGTATAGGGCGGGACGTCGTTCTCCCTTTCCAGTGGCAAACCCATGCGCGCTATGCTCTTGTCT
The DNA here is from genome assembly GCA_965227435.1 of Halioglobus sp. Lineage (GTDB taxonomy): Bacteria > Pseudomonadota > Gammaproteobacteria > Pseudomonadales > Halieaceae > Marimicrobium. The sequence goes on from CBDDGB010000001.1 coordinate 874,831, forward strand.
GCGAGGCGCCGCCACATCTCGTGGGCGCCAGCAACTTCGAGCTCATCGCTGGCCCGGTTCGGGTTGAGCCGGTAGTAGTAAAGAACGTCGTCGATCAGCTCAATGGGGCCTAGCTCCTCGAGCTTCAGGTACACGTCGCAGTCCTCGCCCGCCTGCATGAAATCTTCAAACCCCTCCCAACCGTCCGTTTTATCGTACAGGGCGCGATTGATCAGGTAGGGCTGGGCGTGGTTGAAGACATCGGTGACCATGCCGTGCTGGTAATGGCGCGGTTCGAACGGGAACCACTGCTCCTGGTCGACGACCCGGCCCTCTTCGTCGATGAACTTGCGCTGTCCGCGAACCATCCCGGTCCAGGGCTTGGCCTCTACAACGGCGAGGAACCTCTCCACACAGTCGGCGGATAGCACATCGTCATCGTCGAGCGGCAGTATGAAGTCGCCCCTTGCGCGTTGTGACAGGAAGTGCCGGGCCTTGGCGATGCCGCGATTCTCTTCGAAGTACACGCGCACATTGGGATGCTTCTGGGCGTCCAGTTCCTCCAGGATCTTGCGTGACTGCTCATCGCCACCATCCCAGCATAGGGAGAATGTCCAGTTCGGCGAGCTCTGGGTGAGCACGGAGTCAATGCACTTCTTGAGCCATCCACCCTTGAATACCGGTGTTTCAATGGAAACGATCATACGGGGCCCTACTGGAAATTGGTTTGGAACCTATTTCACAGATTTCGCAGTATTCTGAAAAGCGAGGGTTTAATGTAAACCAATCATGGTTACGATTGGAATTGCGAAATCAAAGAAGTGCGACTTGCGTCCACGGCCACGATAAGGGTGATGCCTCGCATTACGCTATCGAAAGCCTTAGACTGATCGAGCCCGGAAAGCGCTCTATCGTCTGTAGCTGAGACGTACGGAATACACATCAAGAATAATAGTCCTATGGCTGACAATGCAGCACTAAACCGCAGTCCACGACTGATGTTCCTGCTCAACAACGACTACGGTGAGTTGGGTCTTGCGATGTTCTTCCTGCAGGGCCGTGACCTTGTGAACCTGTCGACCGTCCTTCTACCGCCGCGCCTCTTTGCTACCAACCAGCATACATTGCCCTGTACCACGTATGAGTATAACTCCCTGGAAGATGTGATCGAGGTCGTCGACGCCGAGCAGCCCGATATCTTTTTCCTGTTCTCGGGCTATATTCTGCCCAACCACGACCTGCTGTCACTTGCAGGCATGGCAGATCTTGTAAAGCTGCTGCGTGAAAGAGACATTATTGTCTCCACCAGCGATCCGTTTTTCGGGATATTCTCGCGGATGGGTCCTGCCAATATTAACGGACCTGAGTCTCTTCAGCTGTTTGAAACGGACCTGATTCCGGACCTCACCTGGGAGTATAGGATCAACGCGACTTGCGGCAACCTGCGTATCCTCGAGCAGTTCGCCATAGCGTCCCACATCCTCAAAGATACTGTTCATCTCTACTACTGCTGCCCCGACCCCCAGGATGAGCCGGAGGCGGGCGCCCCTTATGTGCTTGAAGGGCCCGAACGAACGGCCACTTTCTTTAATCCCTGCCTGATCGAAGATGACAAACCGACCAGCCCGTCCGCGGCAGGTACACAGGAACTCTCTGGTGCCGGCGCGCAAGAGAAGCCGCACTGGCTATACATACTGGGGGAGGTCGACTACGACCTGCAGATTCACTTATACCCCGAGGCTGAGTTCTTCAACATACTGGAAAGACACCTGCGCGAGACGCTGGCACAGGGCAGGCGTTTTATCTTGCTGGCACCCAGCGAGTGCGTGGAGAAACTGCGAAGCCGGGTGCCCATTTCCGCCCGTAAAGACCTGCTGAATTTCTGCGCTTACGAGACGTTCACCTCGCTCATGCTGGACGCCGAGTACGTTTTCTACTGGAACCTCGCGTCCTATTCCACCTTTCTCAGGGTGGTTAACCAGCGTCCCATGTTTATGTTTGATGGCGGCCACCTCGTGCGCCACGTCAAGCCCATGGTCGAGCGTATGGGCTACTTCTACTACCAGAGTTGGACGCCACCATTTCTCGACCCCCATGCGCCGCTCAATGTTGATGTCCTCTCGGGACTGGCGGAGGAGTACCGGCGGGACACGGACAGGATCGTCAGCAACCTCAAGGCTCTACCGTCGCCCGACCAGGTGATCGAAGACATACTCGCGCAAGCACGCTGACGCCATGGAAGAAATTAATCATCACTTCGAGGGGGACGAGCTTTTCAGGGCGGAGCGCTGGGAAGAGGCGGCTACCCAGTACCGGTTCGCGATACAGGGCGATCCCGACAAGTTCCTGCTGCACTCTTACCTGGCCCAGGCCCTCTCCGAGATGCGGCGCTGGGAGGAGGCGACAACGGCTTACCGGCAGGCCATTCGAGTCGAGCCCGATGATTTCTGGACGCAGCATCGACTGGGGCGTGCCCTGTCGGCATTGCAGCGCTGGGATGAAGCGGCAGCCGCCTATCGTGAAGCCATTCGGCTCGACCCCGGGGAATTCTGGTCGCACTACTACCTCGCGCAGGCCCTGTCTGAGACCAGGCGTTGGAAGGAGGCTGTGGAGGCCTACCAGCGGGTCATCGAGATTAACCCGGGAGAGCCTTCGTCACACCAGTTCCTTGGCAAGGCGCTGTCCAAACTGGCGCGTTGGGACGATGCGGCTTCCGCTTTCAGGCAGGCAATTCAATTGAAGCCGGATTGGTCGCCGCCGTATTACAGTCTCGGCCTGGCGCTTGAGCAACTCGAGCAGTGGGACGACGCCGTTGCCAGTTATCGAAAAGGTATTGAGATCGAACCCGGCAACCTGGAGTTCCGCGAGAATCTCGGCCGCCTCCTCCTGTTGCTCGACAGGCGGGAGGAAGCCGCAGAGGCCTATACCCAGTTGATCGGGCTGACGCCTTCCGCGCAACTGCTGATCATCATCGGTGAAATACTGCATCAGACCGGTAATACGGACGCCGAGATAGCGGCGTACGCAACCGCCATCGAGCGCAACCCCAGCATTGCCGTGGGCTACAATCGCCTTGGCGCCCTGCTCGAGAAGCTCGGCAGGAATGACGAGGCCATCAAGTTCTACGAGCAGGCTGTTACCATCGGTGCTGCCGATGAGATGACGGTCAACGAGTTACAGCGCCTCAAAGGCGACGCAACCTAGAATCGGCGAGCTTTTCTCAAGCCCGTCGCCAATCCCTGAGGCCACAGCGTGTCAGGCATAGCGCTCCAGCACACGTTCGGTGATCTCAGCGCCGGAGCGTGCCGGGGCGAGGGTTTTGTAGACCTCACCCGGCGTCGCGTTCAAGAGATTGTCTATGACCAGCTGCTGGTTCTCGTGAGATGCCAGGTTCGCCGAGAACTGGTCGATCCACGCGAAGACGTCACTGACGTGCACGTCGGTCGGACTGACGCCCGCCACGCCGGAATAGGTGCGCATCAGCTCATTCAGGTAAACTCGGGTGAATACGGCGCCATCGGTCCGCAACAACAGGTCCTTCATTTCTTCGTGTTGCTCGCGTACACGGTCCAGCACGAGATCGGGCAGCTGCGCTTCAGTGGTCTTTGCCTGGTCCACGTTGATGCGCGTTGAAACGTAGCGCTTGGCCCCCTGCACGAGATCGTTGGTGGATTCTCCGACTACCACCACCGGCACCCGCTTCGAGGTCTGGTCCTTACCCTTTGTGTACTGGCTGATGACGGCTTGAGAAATATCGAGCCGGGCGATCAGTCCGTTCAGGCGGTTCTCCGTCATCAGGAAACCTTCCAGGCGCTTAATAAGCTCCAGGTAGTTGTTGTGGTTCTGGATCTGGGCTTCTGTCGTTCCCTGTTCGGGTATGTGCTGCTTGTAGAAATCGATGATCTTCTGCAGCTCGTCGTGCGGCAAAGTGTGCAGTGAGAAGTTGACCGGCGAGTCGACCTGGTTGTACATGAGGGTGATGCCCTTTTCGTTACACCACTTCACCGTCTCCGGGATTTCGTGCCAGTTCTGTCGCATCGGGCACATGCGCCACGTGTAGGGGAGTCCCTTTCTCTTCATCAGGTCGAGGTAATACATACAGTTTGCCATTACCTCGTCAAACGATGCTCCCTTGCGGATGGACTCATAGGTTTCCTTGTACATGGAGTCGATCGAGACGTGCATCAGGCAGTTGATTCTTTCCAGAAGGGCCTTGATCTTGTCGTCAAGGATCGTGGCGTTGGTCAGTATGCACAGCTCCATCTTCGGGTTCACTTCCGCAATCCGCTCCCACAGCATCTGGTAGGCGTGAATCATGAAAGGCTCGCCGCCCATAAAATCCGCCTCGACTACGTAGGGGAGAAACGGCTCGAGTTGATCCACGAATGTCTCGTCATAGGGGTTGGGCATAGGCGCCAGTCTCTCGCGGCGGGTTCGTATCGAGGACGAGGCGAGGCCGTGGCACATCACGCATTCCAGATTGCAGGAGTTGTGGATGTTGAACTCCAGGCGCATGGGTACCGGTGGGGCGTCGGGGCCAGCCGGTGGCTGTAGTCCGCGCGCGACGCGCTTCTGCTCGAGCACTCTTGCGTAAAAGGAATAGAAGTGAGCATGAGAGCCGCCGTAGTCCCTCGCCTCGAGCTGCTGCTCGCATTTCTGGCAACCGAGCGATAGGTCATTGTTGTCGAGGGCATCACGCAGTGCGCGAATCGGCTCGCCATTCCATATGTCTTCAAGGGAGTCTTGGGGGTAAACACCCAGCACCTGCTGGCGATTAAAACAGCATGCGGTGACCACGCCCTGCTGCGAGAAGTGGAGGTTGATCACCGCCGCAGGGCACGCCGAGGTGCCGGGGGGTGTATTCCGGATGCGGTTGAATTCTTCGACTATATCAGGGCTCAGCATGTCTTCATCCCTAGCTAAAAAAGTAGACTTATTGCACGGCGCCGGCAGCAGGCAGATGTCCGTCCGCAGCAGGGCCTAATGGTGCTATCGACTCGAGCAGCATGTTCGCGGCCGGTACGTCGAAGCTCTCAACCTGAATCGCCATATCGCGCAGTACGCACGCGTCTGCGTCGTTCAAGGCGTTGATGAGTTTCATTTCGCCATACTTGTACAGCAATTCGTTAATGCATGAAAACAGAATATTGTAGATGCCCGGGTACTCGTCCTCATGCACCACCTTGCGGCCACTGCTGTGAAGTATGTCCAGTAGATCCTGGAAACCCTCAAGAAACTCACCCATCACGATGGAGTGGGGTTGGTCGGGCAGCGCAGGTGGTTCCAGAATTTTCGCTTCATCGGGGAAATACTTTTCTCGCAGTGCCTCGTTCATCTCGACAAATGCTGCGAAAACCTCAAGCTGCATATCCGCAGACAACTGCCTGCCCCTGCCCCTGTGCCGCTGGGCGATATGCTGTTGGCACTCTTCCCGCAGCTCCCTCAGTTCCTGCCGCACCGAGCGCACCGGAAACGCGAGGTTAATCGCGCGTGACAGCGCCTGCCCAGAAGGATTCAGCGATTCGTTCTCGTTGGGAATATTCGTGTTCAGTTTGCCAACGAGTTGCGGGTCGATCTTGGCGGTGAAGTCATCGAGCAGGTTGCCATTAAGGAAATGTTCAATGGAAAAAAGCGAGACATTGATGTTCTCCGGGCCAAATCGTTGCTCCCAGTCCTGCAACATGCCCCAGTAGTTGTAATAGTGCCTGGTTGGCTCGCAGCGCTGGATGAAGTCAAGGAATGAGCTCGCGTTCCCGGTCTTCAGGGCGGTCGAGTAACAGGAGGTGCAGGTGGTTATCTGGTCCCGCAGGTAACAGATGATTTCAATTTCGCTGAAGTAGGTGGACAAGAGCTTGTGTACATTGTCCAGTTCTTCATCGGTGCGAATGCGGGAGTGAAAGTGCTCGCTGGATATCAGGACGGCCCTTGTGTTGGATGGCAGACTGGCGAGCTCGTTTTCCAGCTCTTCGATGAACTTGCGCTTGTAGGCGATTCTTCCTTCCAGAGATGTGATGCCGAGATCGCGGTAGATATCGTCATCCATTTTATTGCTCATGCAATAGGTCGGGATAGCGCGGTTGTTGGTCTTACCGGCGCATTGCAGGAAATGAAAACCGCTCTTCCGCAGCTTCGCGCGGTTCTTGTACAGAAAGCTCTGTATAGACGTGGTACCCGTCTTCTCGGTACCTATGTGCACAATTGCTTTCAACGCAGGGGGCCTGGAAATTTAATGAGTGGTCACGTCCGGATAAAGACTACGAGCAACTGCCCGATTTGCAATATTGAGATACACGGAAAGTATGGAACTGTTCACGTAAGATGCAAATGAACGCGATAATAGTGTGATAACGATCTATTTTAGCCGCGATGGCCGGCTGAGGGCGCGCTAGCGTTGTAGGTAAGCCGGCTATACCCCTGCAAAATGGGCAAGAACTTCGCAGCCTATACCGGCCGCCGACCAGGCCCTTTCCCGGCGCCGCCAGCGTCCGCGCCGCCTGTTTCTATGCGGCAACTGGTCACCGTTCTCACTTCCTGGGTCTTGCCTCGACCTGACAGGGCGCTGGCGCTATTCTGGGTGCGCGATTGATCGGAGCAACGAAGCATGGATGTAGCCAAGTACATTCCCCCGAACCCCGAGGATGGCGACTGGGATGTGGTCGTCATCGGCACGGGGATGGGTGGGTCGACCCTGGGCTACGCACTTGCCCGTAAGGGCCGCAGCGTGCTGTTCCTGGAAAAAGGCAAGTTCCTGCACTATGGACCGATAGACGCTCCCGATCTGCCACCTGGCCCCATGTCAGATGAAGACCAGCGGCTGTTTACCGGCTGGTGGCCGCACCGTTTCGCGGGTGACACCACTTTTGGCAAGGCTGATTTCTATGCTCCTGTCGGCTGTGGCACCGGCGGTACCACGGGGCACTACGGGTCCCAGCTGGAGCGTTTCGCGCCAAGTGATTTTTACTCCAAGGAGTATTTCGGGGACGCAGAGGATGCCAACCTGCCGGATGCCTGGCCGGTGTCCTACGAGACAATGGCGCCCTACTATAACGCGGCGGAAACCTTGTTTCGTATCTGTGGTACCCAGGACCCGTTAAAGCCTGTCGAGAATTTCAGCCTGCGTGAACCGCCGCCGCTTGGTGATCGCGATCAGGCGCTCTACGACTCATTCCAGGAGCTCGGCCTGCATCCGTATCGCGCCCACGTGGGGTATGAATATGTGCCCGAGTGTTTTGAGTGTACGGAGATTTGCCCCAAGCGATGCAAGAAGGAGGCGGGGGAAGTTTGTCTCACCCCGGCTCTTCAGGAGTTCGGTGCCCAGATCCTGCCCGAATGCGAGGTAGAGGAACTGCTATCGGAAAATGGTCGGATCAGTGCCGTGCGTGCCAGGCGCAACGGCAAAGAGTTGATGATCAAAGGCAAGACGGTGGTGTTGGCCGCCGGCGCCTATATGTCGCCGGCACTGCTACTCAAATCGAAATCAGCCACTTCGCCGGACGGCCTGGCCAACAGGTCAGGCATGGTGGGCCGCAACCTGATGTTGCATACCAGCGACTTCATCGCGCTGGATACGAAGGAGTGGCACTCGCCGGAGGGTCCCAGGAAGACGCTCGCACTGAATGATTTCTACATCGACAATGGGCACAAGCTGGGTACATTCCAGACGGTCGGTTTTCCTTTCGAGACGGTGTTTATCCTGGCTTACCTACGACATGTGGCGGACTCCAACCCGCGTTGGTGGCGCTCCATTACCAATCCGATGCTACCGCTCGCCTCTGAGCACGCGCCAAAGCTGTTTGCCAAGTCGACCATGTTCGCTACCATCGTCGAAGACCTGCCCTATAGCCAAAACCGCGTCGTTCTCGACGATAGCGCGCCGAACGGCATGCGTTTCGAGTATGAATATACAAAAGAACTCAAGTGGCGAAATGCCTACTTCCGCAAACGCGTCAAGCAGACGCTGGGAAAGAAGCACCGGGTACGCTTCCTGAGCGGCAGGAACAACATCAACTACGGGCACGTGTGCGGTACCTGCAGGTTCGGTGACGACCCTGCCACCAGCGTGCTCGACAGTAACAACCGGGCCCATGACCTCGACAACCTGTACGTGGTAGACGCTTCGTTTTTCCCATCGAGCGGCGGTACCAATCCCAGTCTGACCATTGCTGCGAATGCGCTTCGGGTGGCCGACAATATTTAACGCGGGCACGGGTGGATAGCCGTGCCCGGTCAGGACAGTGTCCCTGTTGGCAGGGATTTGTAACCCGCTATGGCGCCTTCACAACCTCCACTTAGCGTGCATCGATGCGCCGAATTTCGTACCAGGCGGATTCGGCTGAGACCGGCGCGCATGCAGGACCAGGAACTGATGTTCGGCTGGCGCAGCGACGTCGATACTTCCCGTTACCTGGCAGGTGCCGCCCCGGCATCGCTTGAACAGCAGCTTAAGTGGTTCGAAGGGGTCCGTGCCAAAACCGCTTACAGTTACCATATCGTCGAACTTGATGAGCAACCGGTTGGTTTCACCTCGATGTTCAACGCCGACCCGGCCCGCCGCGATGCCGAGTGGGGTCTTGTAATCGGTACGCAGAGAACGCCCGGCGATGTGCGGGTCATTGCGCCATTATGTCTCTTCTGTGTGTTCCAGTTCGCGGAGCTGGAGACGGTTTACGTCAGTGTCAATGAGGACAATGGCGGTGCGATTCGGCGCGTACAGCAGATGAGCGCTGTCCCTTCCGAGGGGCCTGGCGCTTATCGCAAGGATGGCGAAGTGTTGATGAGCATACGTGCTGGCCGGTTCAATGATACGCTCCTGACGCTGATCGAGGGTAATCCCGCGCTGGCGGATATCCTGGATGCAGAGATGCACATCGTGGAGCCGGTGGCGTAATGCTCGCGAGCTCTCACTTTGTATACTAGTTCCTCCCACTATCTGCCGGTCTTTGCGGGCGACGGTTTTACGAGGTGCCAATCATGGGCGAACTAATGACAGGTGGCGAAGCCATACTTCGTTCCCTGCTCAGCAATGGCCTCGACAGCACCTTCGGCATACCCGGAATCCAGACGTACCCTTTCTTTGACGCGATTGCCAGGCACGCGGAGAAGGTTCGTCACTATACGCCGCGACATGAGCAGTCGGCGGCGTACATGGCAACGGGCTATGCGAAATCAACCGGTAAGCCCGGTGTGTATTCCGTGGTACCCGGCCCCGGCATCCTGAATGCAGGAGCGGCTATTTCTACGGCCAGGGCGACCAATACGCCGACGCTACTCATCACCGGCCAGGTGCCCAGTTCCTATCTTGGTGTGGGGCGCGGGCACCTGCACGAGCTGGAAGACCAGTTGGCCACGCTGCGAGGCATTACCAAGTGGAGCGGCAGGATCGACAATCCTGCTGCGGCGCCGCGCATGGTTAACGAGGCCTGTCGGCAAATGACAACGGGTCGTCCCGGGCCCGTGGCTCTGGAGATGTGTTGGGACGCGATGCAGTCCGTCGAAGAAGTCGAATTGCTCCCGGCATTTGTGACGCACGACAGGCCCGAGGTTAATCCCGAGCTTGTCGAGCAGGCGGCTGAAATGATCGGCGCAGCACGCAACCCGATGCTCATGGTGGGCGGTGGTGCCCAGCACGCCCACGAGGCCGTGCTGGAACTGGCAACACTGCTGGATGCACCGGTGGCCGCGTTTCGCAGTGGCAGGGGTATCGTGCCGGAAGATCATGCACTGGGAGTATCTTCCGCGGCCGCCTACGAGCTCTGGCCTGACACCGACTTGCTGCTGGGCATCGGGTCCCGCCTGGAACTCCAGTACATGCGTTGGACCGGCATGGGTGCGTACGAGCCAAACCCTGCGGCGCCGCCGTGCCTCGTCCGGATCGATATTGATCCACTGGAAATGGATCGGCTGCAACCGGACATCGGTATTGTCGCCGATGCGCTGGATGTAACGAACGAACTGATCACGGCGCTGGCACGCAGGGGCTTCCGGTCGAAAGATCACAGGGAACGCATCGCGACAGCCAAAGCAAAGGCGCGAGCAACCATCAGCAAGGTGCAACCCCAGCTCGCCTACCTGGATGTGATCCGCGATGTACTACCGCGAGATGGTTTTTTCATCAAGGACCTGTGCCAGGTCGGATACGCGTCCTACTTCGGCTTTCCCGTCTACGAGCCGTTGACCTACATTACCTCCGGATACCAGGGCACGCTGGGATTTGCCTTTCCGACGGCACTTGGCGTCAAGGCTGCAAATCCAGACCGGGGCGTGGTCACGGTGGTAGGAGACGGCGGCTTCATGTTCGGGATACAGGAGCTGGCAACCGCAGCCCAGGAAAAGCTCGGCCTCGTGACGCTGGTGTTCAACAACGGGGGCTACGGCAATATCCGCCGGGACCAGCAGCGCCTTTTTGAAGACAGGATCGTGGGTGCAGATCTCACCGCACCGGACTTTGTGATGTTGGCCGAGAGTTTCGGCGTTCGTGCCCACCGCGTGGATACGCCCGATGCGCTCCGGCCGGTACTGGCCTCTGCACTTGAGGATAACCTGCCCGCGCTGATAGAGATCCGGGTAGACAGCACTGTCGAAGTCAGTCCCTGGGAATTTATCGTGCGCACGCCAGAATCTGCCAGCGGTAACCTGAAAATCGTCTAGCGACAGGTGACAACCGCCTGGGGAAGGTCACCCGCGGTCAAAAAATGTCGCTCACAAGGTCATCGAGTCCCGCGTCGCCTTCAGGCAGGCCGTCGGAGCGCGCGGTCTGCTGCGGCACATACTCCTCGCGGAAAAATTCGAAGATCGCATCTGACTGCGTGCTGCCGGCGAGCTGGCCCGTGGCAGGATCAATGCGCACATTGACGATGCCTTCAGGTAGGGGGCGCTCCCGCTCCTCGCTCGTCGCGAGTGCATCTGTCATGTACTCGATCCATATAGGCAGCGCGGCGGTGCCACCGAACTCGCGTCGTCCCAGCGGCGTGTAGTTGTCGAAGCCTACCCAGGTTGTTGTTACCACGTCGCGGTTGTAGCCGGAGAACCATGCATCCATTGGCCCGTTGGTGGTGCCGGTCTTGCCGGCGATGTCGCCGCGTTCCAGCGAGCGTGCGCGAGTCGCGGTGCCGCGACGAATGACATCGCGCAGCATGCTGTCGACAATGAAGTTCACGCGTTCGTCCATCACTCTAGGTGCTGCCGGGAGCGGGTCCTTTTCCTCGGCGGCCGCCAGAATCTCTTCCATGCTGAGCTCTTCCAGGGTGTCGAGCGCGTCTTCCTCTTCTTCTTCGTTGCAGCTTTCGCAGACGGTTGGAGGTAGGGCTTCGTACACCACATCGCCGTCAAGATTTTCCACCCTGGCGACGAGATAGGGCTCAACGCGGTATCCGCCGTTGGCGAGTATTGCGTACGCCGTTGCCACGTCCATCGGGCTCATCGCGTGGGTACCCAGCGCGAGCGACAGGTCGGGCGCGAACTCGGAGCCGTCGAAACCGAGGCTGTCGATGTATTCGACCAGGTTGGGGATACCGAGGCGCTGCAGCAGGCGTATTGAGACGAGGTTGCGTGACTTGGTGAGTGCCCAGCGCAGGCGAGTCGGGCCATAGAACTTGCCGCCGTCATTCTCCGGGCGCCAGATGTCTTCCAACGCCCGGTCTTCGAGTACGACGGGCGCGTCGTTGATCAGGCTGGCGGCAGTGAAGCCTGCGTCGAGGGCGGCGCTGTATAGGAAGGGCTTGAAGCTGGACCCGGGCTGGCGCATAGCCTGCGTGGCGCGATTGAATTTGCTGAGTTCGAAGCCCATACCGCCGACCACGCTGATGATGGCGCCGTCGTTGGGGTCGAGTGAGACGAGTGCGGCCTGGGCAGCGGGTACCTGTGACAGCCATGGCTCACCATCCTCGCCCGTGGTGATGCGGATCATGTCACCTTCGGCCAGCACTTCTTCCGTGCTGTTAGGCCGCGGACCCACCCGGCTCTCACCGCGGTAGGGGGCTGCGCGGTGGATGCCGTGGTCGAACGCGAGGAATCCGGTGCTGCCGTCTGCGCGCAGAAAGTTCAGGCCATCATCGAGGACTTCCGTTACCGCCACCGGCTCCAGCCCCGCGATGATCGCTGTGCCCGCGAGGGTCTCCTGCCAGCGCTTGAGGTGCTTACCGTCGGGGCGCGGCTGGCCAAGCCTGCGCTCCGGGCCGCGGTAACCGTGGCGATCGTCGTAGGTGAGCAGGCCGTCGATCACAGCGCGTCGCGCGGTGCGCTGCAGTTCGCCGTCAATAGTGGTGTAGACGTGATAGCCGCCGGTATACGCCGCGATGCCAAAGCGATCCAGCATTTCCTGCCGTGCCATCTCGGCGGCGTAGTGTGCGGCGAAGCTGATGCGTGCGCCGTGGTGGCGAGCGCTAATCGGCGCCGAGCGAGCGGTGGCCGCCTCGCGGGCCGAGATATAGCCGAGCTGCTCCATGCGGCCGAGAATCCAGTCCCGACGCTGTTTCCCTGATTCCGGCCCGGAGATCGGGTTGTTGCGCGAGGGCGCCTTGGGAATGCCGGCGAGCATCGCGAGCTGGGGCAGCTCCAGGTCGTCCAGGGTAGTGCCGTAATACACCTGGGCGGCCGCGCCAAAGCCGTACGAGCGGTGACCGAGAAAAATCCGGTTGCAGTAGAGCTCAAAGATCTCCTCCTTGGAGAGCCTTCGCTCGATCTCGATCGCCAGCAGTATCTCGTTGAACTTCCGGATAAACGTTCTATCCAGGGTGAGGAAATAATTGCGCGCGACCTGCATCGTTAAGGTGCTGCCGCCCGAACCTTTTTCGCCCGTGAGCACAAGTTCCGAGACCGCGCGCATCAGGCCCATGAGGTCGATGCCGCGATGGTTAAAAAAGTTGTCGTCCTCGGCTGCAAGCAGCGCGTCGACGAACTGGGGAGGGATCTCGTCAAACTTCAGCGGACTGCGTTTTTGCTCCCCAAACTGGCCGATTAAATCGCCGTTTCGGGTGTACACGCGCATGGGTGTTTGCAGCTTCACATCGCGCAAAGTTTCGACGTCAGGAAGGTTCGGACTGAGGTAGAGGTAGACCCCCGCGAGCAGCCAGATTGCACCCAAAAATCCGAACAGCGAGAGGCGCAGTAAGAGGCGTAGGAAAAGCATTTTAACCTTTTGATTTCAGGCCCTTAGCGTACCTTAGACAGGGCCGGGTGCGGCGGCATTTGGTAATTATAGGCTTTTTTCGTCTTTGGTAATATTTTGGCCTGTGGTCGCCATCCGATTCAGGTATCTTTGCATGAAAACATCCTAAGTTAGTGATACTGATAGGGAAAAAAGTTGCTGGGGATACTGGGGAAAAAGAAAGCAACTCAGGTGTTGGGGCTGGATATCAGTTCGACAACCGTAAAGTTGCTCGAGTTAAGCGAATCAGGGGGCCAATTCCGCGTTGAAAGTTACGCGGTGAGTTCACTGCCGCAGGACGCGGTCATCGAGAAAGCCGTCAACGACATCGACGGCGTTACCAATGCTGTGCGCACCGTCGTGGCGCAATCTCGCACCAAGATTAAGAACGTAGCGGCCGCCGTGGCGGGCTCCTCTGTGATTACCAAGATGATCGACATGTCCGATGGCCTCAATGAAGACGACATGGAGATGCAGCTCACGCTCGAGGCGGACCAGTACATTCCATACCCCCTCGAGGAAGTGGCCATCGACTTCGAGATCCAGGGACCTGCCCAGGAAACAGAAGGCCAGGTTGAAGTGCTGCTGGCAGCCTGCCGCCGCGAGACCATCGAGGCGCGGGTCAATGCGATCGAAGGGGCTGAGTTGACGCCGAAGATCATGGATGTGGAGGCCTACGCTATGGAGCGCGCCTTCGCACTGCTGCAGGACCAGCTCAAGATGGACGAGGACTCGACCGTTGCGGTGGTCGATATCGGCGCCACGATGACCACCCTCAGCGTCCTGCACAACTCCCAGACGATTTACACACGCGAACAGCTCTTCGGCGGCAAGCAGCTGACCGACGAGATCATGCGTCGATATGGCCTGCCCCTCGAAGAGGCGGGCCTTGCCAAGAAGCAGGGTGGCCTCCCGGACGACTACGAGCCGGAAGTGCTGGAGCCGTTTAAAGAAGCGGTCGTCCAGCAGGTGGCGCGCTCGCTGCAATTTTTCTTTTCCAGCAGCCAGTACAACGATGTCGACCACATCATTCTCGCGGGTGGTGTGTCTTCGATGGAAGGCCTGCAGGAGCTGGTGCAGGACAAGCTGGGTACGCCGACCACCGTGGCTAACCCCTTTGCCGGTATGGCGATTTCGTCGCGGGTGAATGCCGTGGCACTGGCAAGTGACGCCCCGGCGATGATGATTGCCTGTGGCCTGGCACTGCGGAGCTTTAACTAATGGCGCAGATTAACTTACTGCCGTGGCGTGAAGCCAAACGGCAGGAACTCAAGAAGGATTTCCTGGTAACGGCTGCCCTGATGTTAGCACTCGGTGGTGGACTCCTGTTGCTTGGCGACCGCGTGGTCAACGCTCAGATTGATAACCAGAAAGCACGCAATTCTTACCTGAAGGCAGAGATCAAGGAGCTCGACGAGGCCGTGGCCGAGATTCGCGAGCTGCAGAAAAGACGCAATCAATTGATCGACCGCATGCGCGTTATTCAGGAACTGCAGGGCAACCGGCCGATTATTGTGCGCGTGCTTGACCAGCTCGTGCGCACGGTGCCCGATGGCGTGTTCTATACCAGCCTCAGCACCAAGGGCAAGACGATCACGATTTCCGGTATCGCCGAATCCAACAACCGGGTGTCGAGCCTGATGCGCCGTCTCGACGCCTCAGACTGGCTGGCCAACCCCAACCTCGACAAGGTACAGGCGGCCCCCAATTACGGTGAGCAGGCCAATACATTCAACCTCACGGTAGTGGTCAAGGCCCCTTCCGTCGACGAAGAGACGGAGGAGGGTTAGGCGATGGCATTAGAAGATACCCTGCAGTCGGTCCGTGAATTTGATATCAATGACCTCGACTTCGAAAATGTCGGAGTATGGCCGACACCAGTCAAGGTCATCGTTTGGACGCTCCTGCTTATCGCCACGCTGGCCGGCGGTTACTACTACCATATTCAGGAGTTGCAGAACGAACTCGTCAAGGCGCAGCAGCAGGAAGCCACGCTGAAGAAAGACTTCGAAAAGAAAGCTTTCCAGGCGGCCAATCTCGATGCTTATCGCCAGCAGATGGAAGAGATGGAGGAGTCGTTTGGTGCCCTTGTCAGCCAGCTCCCCAGCGACACAGAAGTGCCAGGTCTCCTGGAAGACATTACCAATAAGGGCCTGCTCAACGGCCTGGACATCGGCTCTATTGACTTGCGCCGCGAACAGGCGCGCGAGTTCTATATTGAACTGCCGATCTCGATTACCGCTACCGGGTCTTACCACGACCTGGGTGCGTTCATCAGCGGGATGGCGGGCCTGCCGCGAATTGTGACCCTGCACGACTTCAAAATCGAAGCGAAGCGAGCGAACAGCAACAACCTCAACATGAACATCGTAGCGAAGACCTACCGCTACAAGGATGAGGAAGCGTAGTCATGACGTTTATGTCGCGCAAACTTTCGTTCGCTATGCTGTGCATTATGGCGCTGAGTGCTTGTTCCGGTGGCGATTTCTCTGATCTCGACGAGTTCATTGAGGAGAAGCGCGCGCGCCCGGGCGGCATCATCGCGCCAATCCCGACCTTCAAGGCCTATGAGGCATTTGCTTATAGCGCCACCGCGCTGCGCAGCCCGTTTGATCGACCCATCGAGGTACGCCAGATAACGCAGTTGCAGGCCGTGGCAGCGATCAAGCCCGACCCGAATCGGGTCAAGGAATTCCTTGAGCAGTTTACATTCGATTCCCTGCGCATGGTGGGCACGCTTGAGCGCGAAGAAACCAACTGGATTCTCGTCAAGGATCCCGAGGGCGGTGTGCACCGAGTGAAAGTGGGGAACTTCCTCGGCCGTAACCACGGCAAGATCGTTGATATGGGCGACACCTTCGTTGCAGTGGTTGAGATTGTAAGTGACGGTACCAAGGACGGTTGGGTCGAGCGCCCGCGCACAATTAAATTGAGTGGCCTGTAAGTTTAGGCCGCGGTGTGGGAGCCGCGGCTGTTGCAGCCGACGACAGTAAAAACAGAATAGTTTTGGGGACAAAGGCCGTGGGGAAAGAAAGACTAAGCTTAGGCAATTGGTGGCGCTGCACGATCGCAACGCTCGCATTGGTCTTATGGGCACAGGCGGCGCAAGCGGCGCCGACCGTACAGGACATCGAGTTCAGCTCGCGGCCCGGCAGCAAGTTTGAGGTGCGCGTTGAGTTCAACGAGACGCCGCCTGAAATCAAGTCCTACTCGATTGAGAAGCCTGCGCGCATTGCGCTCGACTTCGTCGGTGCAACCAGCAGCCTGGACCGCAAGCGTTACTCCCTGCCTTACGGTAATGCCACTAAGGCGATGGTGCTGGAGTCCGGCGATCGCACACGTCTGGTGGTTAACCTTGTAAAGCTGGTGCCTTACGAGACGCGTGTTGAAGGCAACAACCTCTTCCTGATTGTTGGTCAGGAAGGCAGCGACTACGTCAAGCAGACCACTGATCCGCACACGGTGCGCACAGAAATAGCGAAGGTAGCCGAGGTCAGCTCGGCCATCACCGACCTGCAGTTCCAGCGCACAGGCGAGGGAGAAGGCCGCTTGACGTTGCAGCTCACTGATCCCTCTGTAGATGTAAACGTGTTTAGCGAGGCGGGCGACGTCAAGGTCGAGTTTCTCGACACCACGGTGGCGGAACGCCTGATCCGCCGGTATGACGTCACCGACTTTGCGACGCCTGTCGACAGTGTCGAAGTCAATACGACCGAGCGTGGCGCCACGCTACAGCTCAAGACCACGGGCGACTTCGATTACCTCGCCTACCAGACTGACAATGAGTATGTCGTCAGCGTGAAGCCGCTCTCGAAGAAAGAAGCGCAGCGCCGCAAGAACGAGTTTACTTACGTGGGCGATCGCATCTCGCTGAACTTCCAGGACATTGAAGTTCGCGCCGTGTTGCAGCTTATTGCCGATTTCACAGAGTTGAACCTGGTGGCCAGTGACACCGTCTCAGGCCGCATTACGCTGCGTCTGCAGAATGTACCCTGGGACCAGGCACTTGAGTTGGTACTGAAGACCAAGGGCCTCGACAAACGCCAGGTCGGCAACGTATTGATGGTGGCCCCCGCGGCGGAGATCGCAGAGCGTGAGCGACAGCAGATTGAGGCGAACAAGCAGATTTCCGAGTTGGCGCCCCTGCAGTCAGAGTTTGTGCGCATCCGCTATGCCAAAGCGAGCGAGGTTGTGAAGCTCTTTGACGCCGGTACTGAGGACGGGGGCAGCCTGATCTCGCCCCGTGGCTCTGTGGTCGTTGACGGCCGCACCAACTCCCTGATCATTACCGACACCGCGCCGAAGCTGGCGGCGATTCGTGATCTGATTGAGCTCATCGATATTCCGGTGCGCCAGGTGATGATCGAAGCACGGATCGTGATTGCCCAGACTGACGCAGGCCGCAACCTTGGTATCGAGTGGGGCGGTGGCTACCTCAATGCAAATGATGACAGGGTCATCGGTGTGTCCGGCGACTCGGATAACGCCACCGGCCTTGTCGAAGACACTGTCAACGGCGACCCGCTGGAAATCACCTTCCCCGGCGCGCTCCTGGTTGACCTCGGTGTCGCCGCTACCAGCGGCTTTGCGGTGGGCTTTGCAAACGATGACCTGTTCCTCAGCGCCGAGTTGCAGGCCCTGGAGGCAGAGGGTGGCGGTGAGGTGGTCTCGCAGCCGAAGGTGATTACCGGCGACAAGCAGCCGGCCATTATCAAATCGGGTACCGAGATTCCGTATCAGGAATCCTCAGCCAGTGGCCGGACAACGGTAGCGTTTAAAGAAGCGGTACTGTCACTCGATGTAACGCCCAGCATCACGCCGGACGATCGCATACTGCTCGACCTGAAGATCAACCAGGACTCCCTGGGTGACCTCGTCGACGCGGGAACAGAGAACGGCCGTATCCCGACCATCGACACCACCCAGCTTAACACGCAGGTGTTGGTTGGTAACGGCCAGACGGTTGTGCTGGGCGGTATTTTCAGGACAGAAGATATTGAGTCCATCAGTAAGGTGCCTTTCTTCGGCGATATCCCCTACGTGGGCGCGCTGTTCCGCTCCGAGTCCACGACGAGAACCAAGTCTGAGACGCTGATCTTTATTACGCCGCGCATCCTGGCGGACACGCTCCTCGACTAACCGGCATCTCCCGCGATGCCCTCGCTCCGTAGAGTTTTCCTTGTCGGCCCCATGGGGGCCGGCAAGACTACCATTGGCAAGTACCTGGCCGAGCACCTCAAGCTCAGCTTCGCCGACACCGACACAGAGATTGAGTCGCGCACTGGTGCCGATATTCCCTGGATCTTCGATGTGGAAGGCGAGGAAGGCTTCCGCGACCGCGAGGAGCAGGTGGTAGAAGAGATGACCGAGTGGGACGGCGTGGTGCTTGCTACCGGCGGTGGCGTGGTGCTGCGCCCTAACAACCGGCGCGCGCTCGCAGCGCGTGGGTTCGTGGTTTACCTCTACGCCACGGTGGAGGAACAGGTGCGGCGTACGCAGCGCGACCGGCGCCGGCCGCTGCTGCGCGATGGCGACCCGAAAGCTATCCTCACTGACCTTATGGACACACGTGACCCGCTCTACCGCGAGATCGCCGACCACATCATAGAAACAGACAGCTGCTCGCCGCGCACCGTGGCACAGCGCCTGGTGCGGGAACTGACCTGAAGCGCGCAGCCGCGCGCCCAAACGGGTATCATTAGCTCCCTTTTTGACGAGCCCAAGGAAACGGCGTGTCCCTGCTGATGCACACCCTGCATGTCGAACTGGCAGAGCGCAGCTACCCGATCTACATCGGGCGTGACCTTCTGTCTGACCCCAAGCTGCTGGCCGGGCATGTCGCCGGCAGCCAGGTGGTGATTGTCAGTAACGAAACTGTCGCGCCGCTTTACGTCGATCGCGTGCGCGAGGCACTCGGGCCGCGCGCGCTCGTTACCGATGTGGTGCTGCCCGATGGCGAGCAGTACAAGAACCTCGACAGCCTCGAGAGTATCTTCGACCGGGTGATGGAGGCCGGGCACAACCGCAGCACGACCTTCGTCGCTGTGGGCGGCGGCGTGGTGGGAGACATCACCGGTTTTGCAGCCGCCTGCTACCAGCGTGGCGTCAACTTTGTGCAGGTGCCGACGACCCTGCTGGCCCAGGTGGACTCCTCCGTGGGCGGCAAGACCGCCGTCAATCATCCGCTGGGCAAGAACATGATCGGTGCGTTCTACCAGCCGCAGGCGGTGTTGATTGATATCGATACCCTGCAGAGCCTGCCAGCCCGGGAGTTCGCGGCGGGGCTTGCCGAGGTGGTGAAGTACGGCCTGATCAGCGATGCCGGGTTCTACGCCTGGCTCACCCAGCATATGCCGGCTTTGCTCGCGCGGGAGGAAGCGGCGCTGGCGGAGGCGATCGAACGCAGCTGTGCGATTAAGGCAGCCGTGGTAGCAGAAGACGAACGCGAGGGTGGCCTGCGCGCCATACTCAATCTCGGGCATACCTTTGGCCACGCGATCGAAACGGGCGTGGGCTACGGCGAATGGCTGCACGGTGAAGCGGTGGCGGCTGGGATGGTTCTGGCGCTCGAGCTGTCGGCGCGCCGCGGGTGGATCGAACACTCAGCTGTCGACGACCTGCGTACACTGCTCGCCACGATGCAGCTTCCGGTAGCGCCGCCCGACGATATGAAAGCGGGGCAGTTTCTCGAGTTGATGGCGCGTGACAAGAAGGTGATCGATGGACGGATGCGGTTCATCCTTGTGCGGGAAATCGGCCTGGCCTGCATCGTCGACGATGCGACTGATGCGGAGGTTTCGGGCCTCTTTTAACCCCTCGGCCTATCCGGTTTTGGGCGTTTGTCCCCCTATCTGCATGCGTGTAAAATAGGCGGCCTTTTTGACCCCGGGCCGTCTCGGGCGCGGGCGCTTCGTTGTAAGCTTTTGTTTTTTATTATTATTTTGGACCTACTATGAGTGCAGGCCTGTATAGACCTGATGATGTTCGTGACAATTGCGGCTTTGGCCTGATCGCCCACACATCGGGCGATGCCAGCCACCGTTTGTTGCAGACCGCCATCGAGTCGTTGACCTGCATGACCCACCGCGGTGGTATCGCCGCAGATGGCAAAACCGGTGACGGTTGTGGCCTGTTAATGCAGATGCCCGACGAGTTCATGCGCACCCTCGCGCGCGAGAATTTCGATGTGGAGCTCGGCGATCACTACGGTATAGGGCAGATCTTCCTGTCCCGCGACGATGCGAAGGCGGCCGAAGCCCGTGTCGCAACCGAGAAAGCACTCACCGATCAGGGCCTCAAGGTCGTCGGCTGGCGCGAGGTACCCACCGACAGCTCCGTCTGCGGTGAAATTGCCCTGGACAGCTTGCCGACAATCGCCCAGGTGTTCATCGATGCACCCGGGGAATCCGAGGCCGACCTCAGCACCAAGCTGTTCGTCGCTCGCCGCAAGGCGGAAATCGCCAACGAGGGCGACGAGGATTACTACATCTGCAGCCTCTCGGGCCGGGTCATCTCCTACAAGGGCCTCGTCATGCCCGTGGACCTGCCCAAGTTTTACGCGGACCTCGGCGACGAGCGACTGGCAACGGCGATCTGCGTCTTTCACCAGCGCTTCTCCACCAACACCATGCCGCGCTGGCCGCTGGCCCAGCCGTTCCGCCTGCTTGCGCACAACGGCGAGATCAACACCATCGAAGGCAACCGTAACTGGGCCGAGGCGCGCACCGCCCGCTTCGAGACCGAGCGCCTGCCGAACATCAGCGACATCGCACCGCTGGTAAACCGCACCGGTTCCGACTCCTCCAGCCTCGACAACATGCTCGACACGCTGCTGACCGGCGGTATCGACATGCCACGTGCGCTGCGCATGCTCATTCCGCCCGCATGGCAGAACATCGAGTCGATGGACCCGGACCTGCGCGCGTTCTACGAGTATCACTCCATGCATATGGAGCCCTGGGACGGCCCGGCCGGCATCGTCCTGACCGACGGTCGCTACGCGGTGTGCCTGCTCGACCGCAACGGCCTGCGCCCGGCGCGCTGGGTGAAGACCAAAGACGGCTTCATCACGCTCGCCTCCGAGATCGGTACCTACAACTACCGCAACGAAGACGTTGTGGCCAAGGGCCGTGTCGGCCCTGGCCAGGTGCTGATGGTTGATACGCACACCGGCGAACTGCTGCACACGGAAGAGATCGACAACCGCCTCAAGGCGCGCCAGCCCTACAAGCGCTGGCTGCGCGAGCGAGCCCGCCGCATTGAGGGCACCTTTGGCGGCGAGACTGCACCGCGTATGGAGCGCGAGCACCTCGACAGCTATATGAAGATGTTCCAGGTCAGCTTTGAGGAGCGTGACCAGGTGCTGAGACCCCTGGCTGAGTCCGGCAATGAAGCCGTGGGTTCAATGGGTGACGACACGCCGATGGCGGTGCTGTCACGCAAGGAGCGCTCGCTCTACGACTACTTCCGACAGAAGTTTGCCCAGGTAACCAACCCGCCGATCGACCCGCTGCGCGAGACGATCGTCATGTCGCTGGAAACTGATCTTGGCGGCGAGAAAAACATTTTTGCCGAGGGGCCGGAGCACGCCGACCGCGTGATACTGACCTCGCCGGTGCTGTCGCGCAGCAAGTTCAACACGCTGTTGCAGCTCGATAAGCCCGGCTACCAGGTCGCCCGTATCGACTGCACCTATAGCCCCGCCGAGAAAGACCTCGAGCAGGCGGTGCGCGATGTTGCCGCGGCCGCGGAAGCGGCCGTGAAAGATGGGGCCACGATTCTTGTGTTGTCCGACCGAGCGATCGACAAAGAGCGCCTGCCCGTCCACAGCCTGCTGGCGACGGGTGCCGTGCATCACCACCTTATCAAGACGGGGCAGCGGATCGACGCCAACGTTATCGTTGAAACGGCGAGCGCGCGCGACTCGCACCACGTGGCCTGCCTGCTTGGATTCGGCGCCACTGCGATCTACCCGTATCTCGCTTACAGCGTGCTCGAAGACCTGATCCGCACGGGCGAAGTGCTTGGCGAGCCGACTGCGGCCTACAAGAATTTCCGGAAGGGTATCAACAAGGGCCTCCTGAAGATCATGTCCAAGATGGGCATCTCGGCGGTCAGCTCTTACCGCGGCGCGCAACTGTTCGAGGCCGTTGGCCTTGCACAGGACGTTGTCGATCTTGCTTTCTGCGGTGTTGCCTCACGTATCGAAGGCGCCAACTTCAGCGAGCTGGAGGCGGAGCTCAAGCTACTCGCCCGCCGTGCCTGGTCGCCGCGCAAGGACATCGAGCAGGGTGGCCTGTTGAAGTACGTGCACGGCCAGGAGTACCACACCTTCAATCCCGATGTCGTGATGAGCCTGCAACAGGCGGTGGCTTCTGGCGACTATGGCGACTACAAGCGTTACGCGGCGCTGGTGAATGACCGGCCGGTAGCGACGCTGCGTGACCTGCTGCAGCCGGTGGAATCTGCCACGCCGCTGTCGCTCGATGACGTCGAGCCTATTGAAAAAATTCTGCCGCGCTTTGACTCCGCGGGTATGTCGCTGGGCGCACTCAGCCCAGAGGCACACCAGGCGCTCGCCGCGGCGATGAACCGCATCGGTGCCCGCTCCAACTCGGGCGAGGGCGGTGAAGACCCGGAGCGGTTTGGCACCGAGCGCGTTTCCAAGATCAAGCAGATCGCCTCTGGTCGCTTCGGTGTGACGCCACACTACCTCGTAAACGCCGAGGTACTGCAGATCAAGATTGCGCAGGGCGCCAAGCCCGGCGAGGGCGGCCAGCTGCCCGGCGGCAAGGTGAACGACCTGATCGCGCGACTGCGCTACTCCGTGCCGGGCGTGACGTTGATCTCGCCGCCACCGCACCACGATATCTATTCGATCGAGGACCTCGCGCAGCTGATCTTCGACCTCAAGCAGGTAAACCCCGACGCGCTGGTGTCGGTGAAGCTGGTATCGGAACCGGGCGTGGGTACGATTGCGGCGGGTGTGGCCAAGGCCTACGCTGACCTGATTACCATCTCCGGGTACGACGGCGGTACGGCGGCGAGCCCGTTGACCTCCATTCGCTACGCGGGCTCGCCCTTTGAGCTGGGCCTTGCGGAAGTGCAGCAGACCCTGCGCGGCAACGGCCTGCGCGGTTCGATCCGGTTGCAGGCAGACGGTGGTCTCAAGACGGGTCTCGACGTGATCAAGGCGGCGATACTCGGCGCCGAGAGTTTCGGTTTTGGCACGGCGCCCATGGTAGCGCTTGGCTGCAAGTACCTGCGTATCTGTCACCTCAACAACTGCGCGACCGGTGTTGCGACCCAGAACCAGGCGCTGCGCGACGACCATTTCAACGGCACAGTGGATATGGTGGTGAACTTCTTTACCTTCATCGCCACCGAAGTGCGCGAATGGCTTGCGCGCCTCGGCGTGCGCAGCATCGAAGAGTTGATTGGCCGTACTGACTTGCTGCGTGACCTGCCCGGCACAACCGAGAAGCAGGCCGGCCTCGACCTGAGCCCCATCCTCTACAAGGACGAGGCCTTTGCGGGGCAGCCCGAGTCGTGCAAGGTTTCGTCCAACGATCCCTTCGACAAGGGTGAGACTGCCGAGTCGATGGTCGCTGCAACACTGCCGGCGATCGAAGCGCAAAAGGGTGGCGAGTTTAGTTTCGATGTGACCAACTGTGACCGCTCTATCGGCGCGCGCCTTTCAGGTGAGATCGCCAAGCGTTACGGCAACACCGGTATGGAGTCAGACCCGATCGTGCTGCGCCTTAAGGGCACGGCGGGCCAGAGTTTCGGTGTGTGGAACGCCGGTGGCCTGCACATGTATCTCGAGGGTGACTCAAACGATTACGTGGGCAAGGGCATGGCGGGCGGCAAGCTCGTGATCAACCCGCCGCCGGACAGTGAGTACAAGTCCAACGAGACCTCGATCATAGGCAACACCTGCCTCTACGGTGCGACCGGTGGCCGTCTCTTCGCGGCCGGCGTGGCGGGCGAGCGCTTTGCCGTGCGCAACTCGGGTGCGCACGCGGTCGTCGAAGGCGCGGGTGACCATTGCTGCGAATACATGACCGGCGGCAACGTGACGGTACTCGGCCCGACCGGCGTAAATTTCGGTGCCGGCATGACGGGTGGTTTCGCTTACGTACTTGACGAAGACCGCAGCTTCATCGACAAATACAATTCAGAACTCGTGGAAATCCACAGGGTGAGCGCGGAATACATGGAACCTTATCGCAACCACCTGCGTAACAACATCGGGGAGTTTGTTGTAGAAACGGGTTCGAAGTGGGGGCTGCACCTCATCGAGAGTTTTGAAGACTACGTCGGCAAGTTCTGGCTCGTGAAGCCGAAAGCCGCCGACCTCGATCGCCTGCTGTCGCGCCTGCGGAACACGGATTAGGAACAAGCATGAGCCAGCGTTTATCCAACAATTTTCAGTTTATCGATGTCGGCCGTGGCGACCCCGACAAGAAGCCCCTGCGTGCGCGCAAGCAGGAGTACGTCGAGATTTACGACCCGTACACCCAGGAGCAGGTGGCTGAGCAGTCGCACCGCTGCCTGGCCTGCGGCAACCCTTACTGCGAGTGGAAGTGCCCGGTACACAACTTCATTCCGGACTGGCTGAAGCTGGTCAGCGAGGGCAATCTGTTCGAGGCTGCCGAGCTCAGTCACCAGACCAATACGCTGCCCGAAGTCTGCGGTCGCGTCTGCCCGCAGGACAGACTGTGCGAGGGCGCGTGCACCCTGAACGATGGCTTCGGCGCGGTCACAATCGGTTCGGCGGAGAAGTACATCACCGACACCGCGCTCGCGATGGGCTGGCGTCCCGACATGTCCAAGGTGGTACCCACCGACAAAAAGGTGGCCATTATCGGTGCAGGTCCTGCGGGTCTTGGCTGTGCCGACGTTCTTGTTCGTTCCGGCGTTAAGCCGGTTGTCTATGACCTCTACCCCGAGATCGGTGGTCTTCTCACCTTCGGTATTCCCCAGTTTAAGCTGGAGAAGGAAGTTATGGTGCGCCGCCGCGAGATCTTTGAGGAGATGGGCATCGAGTTCCGCCTCAATACCGAGGTGGGCAAAGACGTCACCATCGATGAACTAATGGCGGAGTACGACGCGGTGTTCCTTGGCATGGGCACCTACACGTACATGAAAGGCGACTTCCCGGGCGAAGACTTACCCGGTGTTTACGAAGCGCTGCCTTACCTTGTCGGTAACGTTAACCACAACCTCGGCTTTGAGCAGGAGGAAGAGGCCTACGTCAACTTGAAGGGCAAGCGCGTCGTGGTGCTGGGTGGCGGTGATACTGCAATGGACTGTGTGCGTACCGCGGTGCGTCAGCAGGCCGAGCACGTGATCTGCGCCTACCGCCGCGATGCTGCGAACATGCCCGGTTCGCGCCGCGAGGTGAAGAACGCCATGGAAGAGGGCGTCGAGTTTCGTTACAACATCCAGCCCATCGAAATCGTCGAGTACTTCGGCCAGGTTGGCGGTGTGAAGATGGTGCAGACGGAACTTGGCGAGCCCGACGAAGACGGCCGCCGGCGTCCGCAAGTGATTCCCGGCAGTGAGAAGGTCATTGAGGCGGATGCAGTCATCATCGCGTTCGGCTTCCAGCCCAGCCCGCCGGCCTGGCTGGCCGATGTCGAAGTCACCACGAATGACTGGAACGGCGTAGTCGCCGAGGAATTCCAGGCGTTCCCCTTCCAGACCAGCAACCCGAAGATTTTCGCGGGTGGCGACATGGTGCGTGGCTCAGATCTTGTTGTGACTGCAATCTGGGAAGGTCGTCAGGCGGCGGAAGGCATCCTCGACTACCTCGACGTCTAGCGTTCAATAGCGCGACTGCCATCGCGCTATTCGCAAACACCTACTACTATTACCGACCGGGACTGCTACTGGGGAACTCGCCCGAATGACCGAACTGAAGAATGACCGTTTCCTGCGCGCGCTCTTGCGCCAGCCTGTAGACCGCACACCGATATGGATGATGCGCCAGGCAGGGCGCTACCTGCCCGAATACCGCGCCACGCGTCAGCAGGCGGGTTCCTTCCTCGACCTCTGCAAGAACGCGGAGCTCGCTTGCGAGGTGACAATGCAGCCGCTGCGCCGCTACCCGATGGACGCCGCCATTCTTTTCTCTGACATCCTCACCGTACCCGATGCGCTGGGTCTCGGCCTGTACTTTGAAGAGGGCGAGGGCCCGCGCTTTAAAAAAACCGTGCGCAGCGAGGAAGACATCGCAGGTCTCAACAGCATCAAGGCTGAGGACGACCTGGGCTACGTGATGAACGCGGTGAGCACCATCCGCCGCGAACTCAACGGGCAGGTACCGCTGATCGGTTTCTCAGGCAGTCCGTGGACGCTGGCCACGTACATGGTGGAAGGCGGTTCGTCCAAGGATTTTGCCAATGTGAAGGGCATGGCCTACGACAAGCCGGAGCTCATGCACGCGCTGTTGTCGCTGCTTGCCGACGCGGTGGCCGACTACCTCTGCGCACAGGTTGAGGCGGGCGCACAGGCGCTGCAGATTTTCGATACGTGGGGCGGGTCACTGACCGCCACCGGCTACAAGGAGTATTCGCTAAAGTACATGCAGCGCGTGATCTCGCGGCTGCCGGCTGAGGCGGACGGTCGAAAGGTGCCGGTTATCGTGTTCACCAAAGGCGGCGGCCAGTGGCTTGAAGCAATCGCAGACTGCGGCGCCCAGGGCGTCGGTATCGACTGGACGACTGACATCCACACGGCGCGCCAGCGGGTTGGCGAAAAAGTCGCTCTGCAGGGCAACATGGACCCGGCGATGCTGTTTGCATCACCGGAGCGTATTCGTACTGAAGTGGAGTCGATTCTCGCCGGGTTCGGCCACGGCTCAGGCCACGTATTTAACCTGGGCCACGGCATTACTCCGGGCGTGAACCCCGATCACGTCACGGCCTTCGTCGATGCGGTGCAGGAGCTATCCCCGCAGTATCACGCCGACGCCTGACCCTTCTGTTCCAGGGTGTCACAGTCCGACTCCTCGTCGCAGCAGAAGTCGTGATCCATATCGAGCGCCGGTGAGTCGCTCGCAGGCCTGCCCACAATCTTCGCAGGTACGCCGGCGACCGTTGTATGCGGCGGCACGTCTTCGAGAACCACGCTGCCGGCACCAACCTTCGCGCCTTCACCCACGCGAATATTTCCCAGGATCTTCGCGCCCGCACTGATCAGCACGCCATCACCGATTTTCGGATGGCGATCGCCCTCGTCCTTGCCGGTACCGCCCAGCGTGACGGACTGCAGAATAGAGACGTTGTTGCCGACCACCGCAGTTTCGCCAATCACCAGACCGGTGGCGTGATCGAGCAGAATGCCGCTGCCAAGTTTCGCCGCGGGATGAATGTCGACACCGAACTCCGCCGACATCCTGTTCTGCAGGAACAGCGCCAGTGATTCGCGGCCGTTCTGCCACAGGCAGTGCGCAACGCGATGCGTCTGCAGCGCGTGGAAGCCCTTGAAGTACAGGAAGGGCACGTAGAGTTCATTGCAGGCTGAGTCGCGCTCCTCAACGGCGAGCAGGTCGGCGCGCACCGCGTCGAAGATACCGCAATCGCCTTCCATCGCCTCGAGCATCACCTCGCGCAGAAGCAGCGACGACGCCGTGGCGCTGTCGAGCTGGTTGGCGAGGTGAAAGCTGAGCGCCAGTTCCAGGCGGCGGTGGTTGAGAATCGTCGCGTGCAGGAAGCTCGCGAGAATCGGCTCACCCGAGGCGTGCTTTTGTGCTTCGCGGCGGATGCGCTCCCAGACGGGGTCGGAATTGATCACGGTCATGTCACTATCTCCCAGTGCACTTGCCGTACGACAACCTGCACGTCAGGCACTGTAGCTCATTCACTATGGGCCGTCAGCCTATTGTACAAGACCAGCTGTCGGCCGGCCGGGCAGTATAGGCCGACTAATTCACAGGTCTAGTTACGAAAGGTTTACCTCGTACCGCCACAGGTCGTGGCCACTTTGGCGATACTTGGCCTCAAACAGGCTGATAGCGGGGACCTCGAAGGGTACCGGGCTAACGTTACCTGTGTGCCCCGCCTGCAGCATCGCGAGCGCGAATTCCTCGACGTACAGGCGCCAGTTGGAGCGCAGCTCCAGGCGGCCGCCCAGAACTGGCAACCTGGAGAAGCCGGGGTGGCCGTGTATGCGGCGTTTGAACTGGGCGCTCTTGGGCCAGGGATTGGGATAGAAAATGTAGTGGTGTTCTAGGCGTTGGCCGTCTTCCGCGAGCAGGCGCCAGAGGTCTTCGCAGCGCGCCTGCAGCAGCAGGTAGTTCCCTGCGGTTGAGGGCACATGCTTGCCCAGCCTGTGCGCGGATTGGTCAATGCCCACCACGAGGTGGCCCGGATGACGCTCTGCCAGCTGTGCCGTGCTCTGCCCGGTACCGCAGAACGCGTCGATTACCAGGGGGCGACCCTCCCGGGCGGCGACCAGCTGCGCATAGGCCGCACGACTGCCAGATTGCAGCGGGCTCAGGTCAGGATGATCAAGATGTTTCTGCACCACTTCTGCGAGCCGCTCGTGGGGGCCCTGCTGGTTGGTGCTAACAATTCTCGATGTGGTTTGCATTGTCGAATGATTGTCGAGTGATTATCGAATGGTGGCGCGCGCGTTATCGCATCGGTTTGATGTTGGTCACGGTGGCTGCGATGATACCGGCCCACAATAGGCATAGCCACGATAGACAAGGTGCGCCATGCGCGACGACCTGCGCCCTTACTGGGTCAAAAAGCTCTACCTAAGATTCCGCGACTGGTACGTGGACTTCTACCTGCGTCCCGAGTGCGAGTACCTCGGGCCGTACGCGAACATGATGAAGCCCTGGTACGTACACATTTCGGGCAGCAATATCAGCATTGGTCGCAACTTCACGGCAATCGGTGAACCCGGCAACCGCGTCGAGATTGGCGTATGGGGGAGGGAAGCCGGCGCCGGTCGCATACAGATCGGCGAGGGCTGTCTCATGAGTCCAGGCGCGCGCATGAGTGCCAGTGACGAGATCATCGTCGGTGATGGCGTGATGCTCGCCAACGGCGCCTACATTACCGACAGTGACTGGCACACGATCTACGATCGCATGGTGCGCACGGACCCTGCGCCGGTGCATATCGGTGACAACGTCTGGCTGGGCGATGGCTCCACCGTTTTGAAGGGCGTCACCGTGGGAGAGAACAGCGTGATCGCGGCGCGTTCCGTGGTTACCAGGGACGTACCCGCCAATGTGGTCGTCGCGGGTAATCCCGCGACAGTGGTGAAAGAGCTTGACCCTTCGCGTGAATTCAACACGCGCATGGACTATTACGCAGACCCCGAGGGACTTGAGCAGTTCTTCGATGCGGTGGACCGGGAAGTGCTGAAGGAGAACACTTTCTGGCCCTGGTTCTGGTCTGTCATTTACCCGCCGTCCAAGCGCCGTCGCTAGAGCCTTTCGCGTTCGCGCTGCTCTACAGCAGGCGCAGAGGCTCTTCCTGTAATGCAGCGAGTTGCTCGCGTAACTCCAGTATGTGGTCCGCCCAATAGCGCTCCGTGTTGAACCAGGTGAAGCTGCGCGGAAACGCGGGGTCTGTCCAGCGCCGTGCGAGCCACGCCGCGTAGTGCACCAGGCGCATCGTGCGCAGTGACTCCAGCCAGTTAAGTTCGGCGGCATTGAAGTCGGCGAACTCCGAGTAGCCTTCAATCAGCTCACACAACTGCAGCTCGCGTTCGTGACGTTCGCCTGACAGGAACATCCACAGGTCTTGCAGCGCGGGTGCCGTGACGCAGTCGTCGAGGTCGACGAAGTGGGCGGTATCGTCGCGCCATAGAATGTTGCCCACGTGGCAGTCGCCGTGTACGCGCAGGAGGTCTGCTTCGGTCGGCTTGAACAGGGCGTGCACACGGTCACTCAGGTCGCGGGTCAGGCTGTCGTAGGCGGGCACAAGATCTGTGGGTAGAAACGCGTTCTCCAGCAGGAATGCGCGGCTGTCGTCCAGCATCCGCTCGACGGTGATTGCCTGCCGCTCTTTGAACGCGGATGCGCGGCCCACCGTATGCATGCGGCCCAAGGTTCGGCCCAGCACGAGCTGACTGTCGGGGTTGTCGAGCTCCGGCGGATAGCCGCCGCGGCGCGCAAAGAGCGTGAATCGAAAACCCTCGTACTCGTGCAGCGTTGTGCCGTCATCACTCGATAGCGGCGCCACGACAGAGATGTCTGCATTCGCAAGTTCCAGGCTGAAGCTGTGCTCCTCGAGAATCTGTGCGTCTGACCAGCGTCCCGGGCGGTAGAACTTCACAATGAGTGGCTCGGCATCCTCGATACCCACCTGGTAGACACGGTTCTCGTAACTGTTGAGTGCCAGCAGACGCGCGTCCGACCGGTAACCTGCCGACTCGACGGCCGCGATAACGGTGTCAGGGTCCAGCCTGTCGTAGGGGTGCTCGCTCACTCCGCCTCCATCAATAGTGCAGCGCTCTTTACCTGCGCGAACACGGTGTCGCCCACTGCAAAGCGCAGCTCGGTGGCCGATTTGCGCGTGATTCTTGCCAGCAGGAACTGCTCGCCGAGCGCCAGGCGCAGTAACAGGCGCGCATCGCCGGTGTCTTCGATCTCTGCAATTGCCACGCGGAAGACGTTGAGAATACTGCTGTCGACGGGCTTGGTGCGACACAGGCTTACATCTCTTGCGGGGATGCGCACGCGCCGCCCGCTGCCGATGGCTTCACCCAGCTGGTTTACCCACAGGGTCTGCCCCGCCACGCTGAGTTCAGACAGGCCGTAGGCGATATCGTGCCGCGCCACGGTTGCACTGACGATAGCGGCGGCCTGCTCTTCATGCGCGAGTCGTGAGTCGATGCGACTGCACATATCGATGAGTGAGCCCTGCCCGGTGAGCCTGCCATCGTTCAGCAGCGCGATGTGGTCTGCTAGCTGGCTGACCTCTTCGATGTCGTGACTGACATACAGCATCGGCAGGCGGTGTTCGGCCGCCACGTTCTTGAGGCCTCGCAGGCACTGGCGGGTGGCCTCGAAGTCCAGGTTGGCCAGCGGTTCGTCGAGCAGCATGAGATTTTGCGCCGCGAGCAGCGCGCGTCCAATAGCAACGCGCTGTCGTTGGCCTGCAGACAGTGTGTCGGGCTCACGGGCGAGCAGGTTGGTGAGTTCGAGCCAGGCGACAGCCTCGTCGAAGTGAACGGGCCCGGGTTTCGGTTGGCGAGCGGCGCCATAGAGCAGGTTGTCTTTAACGCTGAGGTGCGGAAACAGGCGCGCGTCCTGGAAGACGTAACCGATACCCCGTTGCCACGCTGGCACCGCTGCGCCCTGCGCCTGCCACCCAAGGTCTCCGAGCGCGATCGTCGCACCTGTGACGGGCTTAAGGCCCGCCACATAGTCGAGCAACGTGGTTTTGCCGCTGCCGCTCGGGCCGTACAGGGCGGTAACGCCATCGCCGGGCAGCGTGCAGTCCACTGCAAGTGTGAAGCCATCGGCCGCCGCGTGATCGAGTGTAATGCGCAACTCGTTCATGCGCGCAACCGCCAGGGCGTGGCGCCAGTGCCCCTGTAAAGCGCGAAGAGCAGTAACAGCGAAAAAACCACCAAACCTGCGGCGAGGCGGTGAGCTTCATCGAAGCGCAGGGTTTCGACGTAGTCGTAGAGCGCAATGGACAGCACCTGGGTTTCACCGGGAATGTTGCCGCCAATCATCAACACCACGCCGAACTCGCCCACCGTGTGGGCAAAGCCGAGACTCGCCGCCACGAGAAAGCTGCGCTTTGAAAGTGGCAACACGACAGAGCGAAACTGGTCCGTGGGTGTTGCCCCCAGGGTAGCGGCGGCCTGCAACATGCCGCCGGGCACGCGCGCGAAGGCGGCCTGTAACGGCTGCACGACAAAAGGCAGAGAGTAAAACACCGAACCGATCACCAGCGCACTGAAGCTGAATGCGAGCTGCGTACCAGTGAGTTGTTGCCACAGCCTGCCGATCGGCGTGTCTGGCGCGAGCATCAATAGCAGGTAGAACCCGAGTACGGTGGGCGGCAGGATCAGGGGCAGCGCGACGAGCGCTTCGATCAGTGCCGCGACATTCCCACGACGGCGCGACAGCCACCATGCCAGGGGTGTGCCAAGCAACAGCAGCAGCACGGTTGTCACACCGGCCAGTGCCAGCGTCAGGACAATGGCGTCCAGTTCGGCGGGGCTCAGGGACAAGGCTCGTAACCGGCGTCTTCGATAAGAGAGCGCACCCTATCATTTCGCAACCACGCGAGGTAGTCGCGTGCGGCGGGAGTGTCGTTTAACAGCAGCAGCTGTTGCTCAAGTGGTGCGTGCCACGCGGCGGGAATGTCGGCGGAGCCCTCCGGCGCAATCGCGCGGGGCAGTAGCGCGAGGTTCACCGCGCCACTGGCATAGAACTGCAGCGCCTGCACGACGTTGCTGCCGCGCACGAGCTTGCGCGTGGCGCCTGCGCTGAACTCGGGCCGCTCGAGTACCGTTATGGCGGCGCGACCGTAGGGCGCGGTGTCCGGGTTGGCAATGGCAACGCTGTTGCCCGGTAGCGCAAGTGCAGTTCGCTCGCCGCCTGCGAGCGCGAGGCGCCCGATGGCGTAGCAGGCAGGCGGAGTCTTGTAGCGCCCGCCCTGACGCTCGACCAGTTGCCTCGGGGCTGCGCTATCGGCTGAGAGGAATAGGTCGAAAGGCGCCCCGTGCAGGATCTGTGTCGCGAGGACGCCGGTCGATGCACTGCTAAGCACCACGCGCTGCTCGCTGTGCCTGGCGTATTCGGCGTTGATCGACTCGAGCGTTGCGCGAAAGTTAGCGGCGACTGCCACGCGCAGCGGTTGTGCGGCAAAGCAGGGCAGGGTGAAAAACAGCGTAAGTAGAAGGCCGAGGCGCATGTTGTTCAACCTGAGGCTTTCGGCGTGCGTGCGATGCACCAGATCTCGACCTCTGCGGCGCCCGCCCTTTTCAGCGTGCGGGCGACCTCGGCGGCGGTCGCGCCGGTTGTGAACACATCGTCAATCACGGCAAGCCGCAGGTTGTCACAGGGCCTGAGGGCTGTAAAGGCGCCCTCGAGGTTGCGCGCACGCTCGCGGGCGCCCATGCCCGACTGCGGCTTTGTAGAGCGTTTGCGGCGCACCAGCCGCTCCAAAACCCGCGGCGTATCTTTACCGGGTAGTTGCCTGGCGAGGCGCCGCGCCAGCAGTGCCGACTGGTTGTAGCCCCGGCGCCACTGCCGCCACCAGTGCAGCGGAACGGGCACCAGGGCATCGACGCGGGCAAGCGGCCCAGATTTCTCCAGCCACAATTCGGCCAGCAGTGGAGTCAGCGTGAGGTCGCCCGCGTACTTCCAGCGGTGAATGAGGTAGCCGAGGTACTCGCCATACAGCCAGGGGGCGCGTACGCGGTCGAACGGTGGGGGGTGCCTCTGGCAGGCGCCGCAAACCCGGCCGGGCACCAGCTCCGGGAGCGGCACTGCGCAGCGGATGCAGGCCTCGTCGTTAGGGGGCAGCTCGGCGGCGCAGGGCAGGCAGAGCGGTAGCGCTCTCCCGCTCGGCAGCCCGCACAGGGCACAGCTCTGGGGCAGGACCGCGTCGAGGAGCCAGCGCCCGGCGTTGTTAACCAGAGACGGCATATCTGGTTGACAGTGGTTTGTGCGGCCTTATCATACGGCAACCTAAGTTATTCATTTTTCGGACAAAACATGACCAGCGCAGCGCTCTCACCTGACGCCACTTCCCCCGTCGCCGACCCGGCCCGGGGCGATATCCGCCACGACTGGAGCCGTGAGGAGATCGAGGCGCTTTTCCGCCAGCCTTTTAACGACCTGCTGTTCCAGGCACAGACGGTGCACCGCCGGT
This sequence comes from Halioglobus sp., assembly GCA_965227435.1. Classification (GTDB taxonomy): domain Bacteria; phylum Pseudomonadota; class Gammaproteobacteria; order Pseudomonadales; family Halieaceae; genus Marimicrobium. The sequence continues at coordinate 908,815 of CBDDGB010000001.1, forward strand.
ATTTTGACCCGAACGAGGTGCAGGTCAGCACGTTACTTTCGATCAAAACCGGCGCCTGCCCCGAGGACTGCGCTTACTGCCCCCAGAGCACCCGTTACGAGACCGGGCTCGAGGCCGAGAAGCTGATGGAAGTGGAGCAGGTGTTGGAGCAGGCGCGCGCCGCTGCGGCGTCGGGAGCGACCCGCTTCTGCATGGGCGCCGCGTGGCGCAGCCCGAAAGACCGCGATATGCCGTATGTCGTTTCAATGGTTAAGGGTGTTAAGGAGCTTGGCCTTGAGTCCTGCATGACGCTCGGCATGTTGACCAAGCAGCAGGCGGAAGAGCTCGCGGATGCGGGCCTCGACTACTACAACCATAATCTGGACACCTCTCCGGAGTTTTACGGCGACATCATCACCACCCGCACCTATGCCGACCGGCTCGATACCCTCGGCCACGTGCGCGACGCGGGCATGAAGATCTGCTCCGGCGGCATCGTCGGTATGGGTGAGGAGCAGGGCGACCGCGCAGGCCTTCTTCAGCAACTCGCGAACCTGCCGGTGCACCCGGAGAGCGTGCCCATCAATATGCTGGTGCGTGTGGAGGGCACACCGCTGGCGGACGAGGCTGACCTCGACCCCTTCGAGTTCATTCGGACAATTGCCGTTGCGCGCATCCTGATGCCCGCCTCGCATGTGCGCCTGTCTGCAGGCCGCGAGGAAATGAACGAACAGATGCACGCACTCGCGTACTTCGCCGGGGCCAACTCGATCTTCTACGGCGAGAAACTGCTCACCACGCCGAACCCCGGCGCCAACAAAGACATGGAGCTTTTCGCACGGCTGGGCATCTCGCCCGAGGCCCGCGAGGTTGATACGGCCCCTGAGAATCCGGACCCGCGTTTCTACAATGCCGCGGCGCATTGAATGGCCGGTTTCGAAGCGCGGCTTGCCGCGCGCATTGACGAGCGTCGGCGCGAGGACCTGCTGCGCCGTCGCCTGACGCTGGAGTCACCCCAGGGTCCGCTTGTTTTCGTTAAGAGCCGCGAGTACCTCAATTTCTGCAGTAACGATTACCTCGGCCTCGCCGCTCACCCGCGCGTGGTTGAGCGCCTGCGTGTCGCAGCTGGCGAGTACGGCGTGGGCAGTGGCGCCTCGCATCTCGTGTGCGGCCATACAAAGGCGCACCACGAACTTGAAGATGCGCTTGCGGAACTGACGGGCCGGCCGCGCGCGCTGCTGTTTTCCAGCGGCTACATGGCCAACACCGGCGTACTGACAACGCTGCTCGAACGTGGCGACCACGTGTTCGAAGACCGTCTCAACCACGCCTCGCTACTGGACGGCGGTATGTTCAGTGGCGCGCGCTTCCGCCGCTTTGCGCACAATGACTGCGCTGCACTTGAAGCACTGCTTGAGCGCACATCCGGCGATCGACTGGTCGTTGTCGACGGCGTGTTCAGTATGGACGGCGACAGCGCGCCACTGGCAGAGCTTGCGCGCGTATCGGCAGAGCACGATGCCTGGTTGATGGTGGACGATGCCCACGGCTTTGGCGTTTTCGGCGAAGACGGTGCTGGCAGTGTCGCGGCGGCCGGGTTGTCAGTCGACGAGGTCCCTGTGCTGATGGCAACGCTCGGTAAAGCGCTCGGCACGGCGGGCGCTTTTGTTGCCGGCAGTGAGTTGCTGATTGAGGGCCTCATTCAACAGTCGCGCAACTATATCTACACCACGGCACTGCCGCCTGCGGTTGCCGCGGCGACGCTGGAATCTTTAACGCTCCTCAGCGAGGAGGGTTGGCGTCGCCAACACCTGTCGGCGCTTGTGCAACGTTTCCGTGAAGGTGCTGATGCGCTCGACCTGCCGCTGGCCGAATCAGCTAGTGCTATACAACCGCTAATTGTTGGCGAGGCGGACGTGGCGTTGCGGTTGAGTGCAGCGCTTTATGAACGCGGCCTGCTCATCGGCGCGATTCGCCCACCGACAGTTCCCGTGGGCACATCGCGGCTGCGTATCACGCTGACGGCAGCGCATACCGAGGCGCAGGTGGACCGCCTGCTTGAACAATTGTCAGAGGCGTGGCGGGCGCTCTGATGGGTAGCGAAATGCTGCCGGCCAGCGGCACGCCACGGACCGCGCTCGTGCTGTTGCACGGTTGGGGCTGCAACCGCGAAGTCTGGCGGCCGCTGCTCGCGCACGTGCGACACTGGGCGGATGTCACCTTAATCGACGTTCCGGGCGCGGCGCCCGAGGTCACATCGGACACCCCCCTTGCGCTCGATCACGCACTTGAACAGATTCTCTTGCAAAGTCCGCAGCGCGCCGTTTACCTGGGTTGGTCGCTGGGTGGCCTGCTCGCGGCTGAGATTGCCCAGCGTCACCCCGAGCGTGTGTCCGGACTGATCACGCTGTGCAGCAACCCGCACTTTATGCGGGCGGATGATTGGCCGGGCATGGAGACCGATGTCTTCGACCTGTTTTTCCGCATCGTCAGCGCCGGACCGGCAACCGCGCTGAAGCGTTTTGACCTGCTGCAGGTTGAGGGCAGCAAGCACAGGCGCAGTTTTGCGCAGGTCCTGCGCGAGCAGCGTCGCGCGGACGGTTCCCCCGCACTGGTTGCGGGCCTCGAGTGGTTGCGTGACCTCGACCAGCGAGCACTGCTGCCCTCACTGGGTGTGCCGCAGTTGCACGTTCACGCGGCGGACGATGCGCTCGTGCCCGAAGCGACCACCCAGGCACTGGCAGCGTTGCTGCGCGATACAGCGAACGCAGAGGTCACAGCTTTGCCCGACGTTTCACATATTGCGCCGCTCGAAGCGCCCGCTGAAATTGCCGAGCATGTGCTGGCGTTCACCGCGGCAATCGATGCGCAAGATAATGTGTGTGAGGGGGCGACACCGGCGATTGCCAAGAGCGATGTCGCTGCATCGTTCAGTCATGCTGCGGCCGAGTACGATTCGGTCGCGGGGCTGCAGCGCGATGTGGGCACACAGTTGCTCACCAGCCTCGATGATTACGCGTGCACACCGCAGACGATTCTCGATCTTGGCAGTGGCACCGGTTTCTTCGCGCGCAGCCTCCGAGAGCGTTTCTCCTCTGCCGAGTACATCGGCCTCGACATCGCCGAGGGCATGGCGCAGCACGCGCGTGCGCACTGCGGCTCGGGTGGCAGCTGGTTGGTGGCCGATGCCGAGGCGCTGCCCCTCGCGTCTGAATCGATCGACCTCGTTTACTCCAGCCTCGCGATACAGTGGTGCGAGCGGCCGCGGCATGTATTTGCCGAACTCGCTCGCGTACTGCGTCCCGGCGGCTGCTGTGTGTTCACTTCACTTGGCCCCGGCACACTGGGCGAATTGCGCGATGCCTGGGCCGCGGTCGATGCGCACCAGCACGTCAACCGTTTTCTGCCTGGCAGCGCTCTCGAGGCGGCAGCGGCTAACGTGCCCGGCCTTGATCTAACGCTCGATACGCGCGCCATCTACATGTACTACGAACGCGTGCGCGAGCTGCTCGATGAACTCAAAACCCTCGGCGCCCACAATATGAATCGCGAGCGCGCGCAGGGTCTCACCGGACGGCAGGCGCTGCAGGGCATGTTGAAAGCCTACGAGACGCGGCGCGAGAACGGCCTGCTGCCGGCAACCTACGAAGTGCAATTTGGAGTACTAACCAAGACATGAACACGTCCTATTTTGTGACGGGCACCGACACGGAGGTGGGCAAAACTGTGACGGCCTGTGCGCTGCTGGCGGCGGCTGCGAGCCGTGGCCTGAACACGGCCGCGGTGAAACCCGTTGCCGCCGGTTGCGAATCGGACGGGCGGAACGAAGACGCGGTCGCGCTGATGGCTGCGATGACGGCGGAGATGCCCTACGAGCAGGTCAACCCGATTGCGCTCGATGCGGCGATCGCGCCGCACATCGCGGCACAAGAAGAGGGCGTGCCGCTCTCCGTCGCAACGCTTTCAAGTCACTGTCGGGAGGTGGTTGCCTCCGTGGGCGCCGATTTCGTGCTGGTGGAAGGTGCAGGTGGCTGGCGCGTACCCCTCGGGCCGCGGGAAACGCTTGCAGACCTCGCCCGTGAGCTGGGCTTTGGTGTCGTACTCGTGGTCGGTATGCGCCTGGGCTGTATCAATCACGCCCTGCTCACGGCAGAGGCGGTAGCCCGGGATGGGCTCGCGCTGGCCGGTTGGGTAGCCAACCAGCCGGGTGAGCGCATGAACCGCCACGAGGAGAACCTCGCCACCCTCAAGGCGCTACTGCCCGCGCCATTCCTGGGCGAGCTGCCGCACACGCCGGGGGCGGACCCCTCAGAACTGGCCACCCACCTGGATATCGGGCCTCTCACGGGCTCCTGAGGCCCCAAAGACGTCGAGTAATTATCCAGATTTCTGTGATCTGGGTACCCGCAAAAGGCCAAAAAGATATTTGACTTTCGGAGCAAAAAACGCAGAATGTGTGCACCGAACACATTGGGTCTGGTCGCCTACGCGCGCCTGCCCGTCATCACCGTAAGTGAAGAGGCGATAACCATGCCACAGTACAAGGCTCCCCTGCGCGACATGCAGTTCGTAGTCAACGAGGTCCTCCAGTCAGAAGCGCTCTACCAGACGCTCCCCGGGTGCGAGGAAGCCACCGAAGACATCATGAATGCCATCCTCGACGAAGGCGCCAAGTTCGCCGAGGAAGTAGTGGCCCCGACCTATCGCAACGGCGATGAAGAGGGCTGCACCTGGAGCGAGGAGGGCGTCAAAACCCCCGAGGGCTACAAGGAAGCCTACGCCCAGTACGTGGAAAACGGCTGGCCCGCGCTCTCCGCCGATACCCTCTACGGCGGCCAGGGCCTGCCCAACATGCTCGGCATTATCATCAATGAGCTGAACGGCACCGCGAACTGGTCGTGGCTGATGTACCCCGGCCTCAGCCACGGCGCGATCAACACTCTGGAAGAGCACGGCGATGAAGACCAGAAGCAGAAGTACCTGACGCGCCTGATCTCGGGTGAATGGACTGGCACCATGTGCCTGACCGAGTCGCACTGCGGTTCCGACCTCGGCCTGCTGCGCAGCAAGGCCGAACCCCAGGCCGATGGCACCTATGCCATCACCGGCCAAAAAATCTTTATCAGTGCCGGCGAGCACGACATGGCCGAGAACATCGTGCACATCGTACTTGCGCGCTTGCCAGATGCGCCGGCGGGCACCAAGGGCATTTCGCTGTTCATCGTGCCGAAGTTCAAGGTCAACGACGACGGCAGCCTTGGTGAGCGCAACGCGGTGCACTGCGCCTCGATCGAAGAGAAGATGGGTATTCACGGCAATGCGACTGCGGTACTCAACTTCGACGGTGCAACCGGTTACCTGATCGGTCCCGAGAATCGTGGTCTCAACTGCATGTTCACGTTCATGAACGTTGCGCGCATCGGCACCGCGGTGCAGGGCCTTGCCCACACCGAGCTGTCATTCCAGGGTGCGCTCGAATACGCGAAAGAGCGTCTTGCAATGCGCTCGCTCACCGGACCGAAGAACCCCGACGGCCCCGCCGACCCGATCATTGTGCACCCCGATGTGCGTCGCATGCTGCTGACGCAGAAGGCGTTTGCAGAGGGCGGTCGCGCGTTCCTGTACTACCTTGCGCAGCTCGGCGACATCCTGCAGCACGGTGACGAGGAACAGTCCAAGCAGGCCGACGACCTGATGGCGCTGCTCACACCGATCGGCAAGGCGTTCCTTACCGAGGTGGGCTTTGAATCCGCGAACCTCGGCGTGCAGGTCTACGGCGGCCACGGTTTCATTCGCGAGTGGGGTATGGAGCAGATCGTACGCGACGCGCGTATCGCCATGCTGTACGAGGGCACCACGGGCATCCAGGCACTGGACCTCGTTGGCCGTAAGGTCCTCGGTTCGGGCGGCCAGCTGCTGTTGACCTTCACCCAGATCGTCGACGAGTTCATCGCTGCGAACGAAGGTGGTGACAACGATGAGTTCATCGCGCCGCTGAAAGCAGCGAAGGACGAGTGGCTGGAAGTGTCGATGAAGCTGGGCGAGGCGGCGATGGAAAATGCCGACAACGCCGGCGCGGCAGCGGTCGACTACCTGATGTACTCCGGTTACGTGACGCTCGCCTACTTCTGGGCGCGCATGGCGGTAATCTCACGGCAGAAAGTGGCAGAGGGCGACGGCGATGTCTCCTTCTACGAGGCCAAGCTGATGACGGCGCGGTTCTACTTCGACCGCCTGCTGCCGCGCAAGGAGAGCCTCAAGACCCTGATTGGCGTAGGCTCCGACAGCCTCATGGAGATGCCTGAGGCGCTGTTCCAGGTGTAATCCCCATGGAAGGTCACAGCGTGACTTTCCTGATCACTGGGGGGAAAATGGCTCAAGCCGTTTTCCCCTTTTTTTCGCCCATTAATGCAGTCAGCCAATGAGCCAGGAATCACCAGAAGAACAGGACCGCAGCTTCCAGAATTCGCTGTATCCCGAAGACCAGAAGAAGGTCGACGAATTCGTCAGCCGCGGAGTCAACTCGGTGGAGCGCAAGCCCTTCCGCCCGGGCCGGCTGCTCCTGCTGCTGGTGGCGATCACGATCGGCCTGAGCCTGCTCAGCCAGTTCCTGGCGCGCTGGGCCGGCATATACTAGGCGTTGGTCCCGAACCGCGCTTTTGGTATAGTAGCGCGCCTCAAAATCTCGGTGTGTGGCGCAGCCTGGTAGCGCACTTCCTTCGGGAGGAAGGGGTCGGAGGTTCAAATCCTCTCACACCGACCAAACACTCCAGGGGTCTGTTCCGGTCGCATAGGTAACAGATTATTCCGAGAGCATAGGTAACACTTTTGGAGCGAAGGGGTTCTTTCCCACCGGCTCCACCTTATCTAGCTCTCTGTCAAAGAAGCCCAGGTCATACTCCATGAAGCTGACGAGCCAGACCTCGTCGGCAACTTCTCTGACACCCACGTACTGTCCTGCGAAGACGGTACTGAGGTTGATTTTGCGCCTTCCGATGCATATCCGTCCACACCGAGTCACTTTGATGGTCCGGTCGTGACAAGGGTACTCCGGTTCCCCCGGTTCGAAGAACTCCCGGGCCGAAGGTGTATACAGCTCACCCGGGTACAAGCCGCCTAGCCCCTGGTGGGGCCGATCATTATTGTATACCTCGATGAAGTCATCGAAGCGTTCCTGCTGCTGCAGGAAGTTGAACGAGGCGGGTTTGGTCGCCTCCTTCTTCAGTGTCAGGTGCATGCGTTCGTGGCGTCCGTTCTGCTGGGGATGCCCTGGTTTGATTCGCTCAATACTGATACCCAGGCGGAGCCACCACAGTGACAGGCGGCTCAGACCGAACAGGGCATGAGGGCTGGCAAAGGGTATGCCATTGTCGGTCCGGATGGCACCAGGCAGGCCAAACTCCCTGAAGGTGCGCTCAAACACCTCGAAGGCAGTGATTTCCTTGGTCGATTCCAACCCCTCGCACGCCAGCAGGTAGCGGCTCATCTGATCGGTGATCGTTAGCGGGTAGCAGTGCTTTTTGTTCCCCAGTCGGAACTGACCCTTGAAGTCAGCACACCACAGCGAGTTGGGAGAATTGGCCTCGCTGAGCTGTGTTCCCTTGGCCTTGTAACGTTTGCGCTTCCTGCGCTTTACCAGGCCATGTCGATCCAGCACCGCGTGGATGGTGCTAACAGCGGGCGGCTTAATGATGGAGAACTCCTTCGCCAGCTTGTGCTGGATTTTGGGTGCTCCCCAGGATGTGTGCTCCTGCTTGATTCTCAGGATGGCCTTCTCGATCTGGAACGGCAGCTTGTTGGGATGTCGGTAGGCGCTCTTGGAGCGGTCCTCCAGCCCCCTGACGCCAAATTCCTTGTAGCGCGCAAAGATCTTGTAGCCGGTCTTGCGGGATATCCCGAACTCTCGGCAGGCTACGGCCATCTTCTCCCCGTCGAGGAGCCTAGCCACAAAACGTAGACGTTCATCCATACGGTTACACTCTTTCCAGGGCATCTGAGGGGCCTCCTCAAATGCCTCAATTGTGTAACCTATGCGCCCGGAATAAAGTGGAACCTATGCGCCGGTAAGATCACACGATATCCCGAATCGTCAAAGCCCTGCCTGTTAAGCAGGGCTTTTTCGTTTACATTGTGCGTTCGGCCCAACAAGCTGGTAGACGGTGGTTAGCGTGACTCCACCGGATGACGTCACAGGTTGCAGACAATTAGAACCACAATGCAAAGCCCGCGCTGTTCCCGTCGCTCCGAGACTGGCAATGCCAAGTCCTTCCTGTCTGGCATCGGCCTATCGCTCGCGTCTCTGCTGTTGTGCCTGTTGGTGGTTGAAGGTGTCCTTCGCTGGCAGCACCAGCGAAACATTGATGAGCTTTCGCAGTCCGTGGGCAAGAACGAGGTCTGCACCCGGCGTTCCAGTGACCCCGATCTTGTGTATGAAATCAGGCCGGGGCAGTGCGGCGCCAACGCCGATGGCTACCTGGGCCCTGACTACGCGCTGCAAAAGCCGGCTGGCGTTTTTCGCATCGTGATGATCGGCGACTCTGTGGCGATGGGGCAGGGCCTTCAGCCAAATGAGAGCCTGGGTGTACTGCTGCAGAACGAGCTTAACCTGCTCAAGGTCGACGGTATCGACAGGTTCGAGGTGATGGTGATGGCCGTCTCAGGCTACTCGACCTCGCAGGAGATGATCGTGCTGGAGAACAACGCGCTGCGTTATTCCCCTGACCTGCTGGTGTGGAGTTACGTACTGAACGACCCCGCGCACCCGGTCTATCACAACGCAAACGGGGCGATGGGGGAGTATTACCACAACCCCGGCCTACACCTTGTCGATTTCGTGCAGCGCCGGCTGTTCCAGATGCGTGAGCAAAATCTCAGCCAGGCGTGTGAGGAAGAGTTTCACCTGCTGCTGCACTGTGCTCACTGGTCTGAGGTAGAGAGCAACGTGCGACATATCGGCAGTACGCTGCAGGCGGAGGGCGTGCCCGGCGTGTTCATGATTCACCCTATTTTTCCGCACACGGGTGGCTATGACTCCTACCAACTTGAAGGGCTGCACGTGAGGCTGCGCGAACTTGCGCAAGTCGCGGGGCTTGCGCCTGTAGACCTATTGCCTGTCTTCAGCCCGCATGAACCTGCAAGTCTTGCACAGCACACAGGGGATGGACTGGACCCCTGGCATCCCAATGCGAATGCTAACCGTATGGCCGCGGGGTATTTGCGTGCCGCGTTGCAGCACGGGGGACATCTTACGCTCGGCGAGGGTTAGCGGTTTCCACTGGCGCAGTTACCGCTAACGTTGGAACCAGTTCGGCTTACTTTTTCTTCTTGTTGTTGTACTGCGGACGGTCGGCCGCCAGCATAATCATCTGCGGACGCGTCATGAACGAGATGCGCTGGATACCGTTCTGCCACATCAACCTGCGCGACTTCGTCCAGCTCGTTTCAAGCTGTGGCGCCGTGTCGAATTTTGGTTCGCCATAGAGCTCCTTGAACCGGTACATCACGGCCTCGACCTCGCCTTCATAGAACATTGAAATGTTGCGTAGGCGCGCGTCTTCCGATGGCGCTTCCATCTCCAGCGTGTGCACAGGTTGCCCGCCGATCTTGAAGGTGGCCGCTTCCAGTTCCTCGGCGGTGCATTTCGTTTTTTCCTTGTCGAGCTCACACGATGGAAAGGTGCAGCGCGTGTTGAGCCCGCCGACTTTCCTGCGCGGTCGTATCGACTCGCAGGTCCCGCCGAGTTCTTCTACGCGCGTCAGCGCATCGCGCTGGGTGAGGTTGGTGTGCAGGCCCTGCAGCATAAAGGGCTCGTCTCCCGCCGTTGCATAGACAGGTCCCACGGCCAGTGCGACGAGGAGACAGTGAAGCAGCGCTTTTCGCATTATTGATCCCAGCTTTTCCTGTGTGCGGGCGGGCACTTTGGTTCGCCCGGTGTTGCCGCCAGCATATACGAGCTCATGCAAAGCTCAACGACCTCACCCCGGTATAAGTTGACGGGCGCAACATAGCGCTAACCCGCCCCAGGACGGTCCGTACAGCGTACAGCGGCATGCGCGAGTGACAGCTTTTTTTACACTCCCGGTAAATGTGACAGTCCTGGACCCGCGGGAGTTCAGGGAAAACAGGCGCTTACGGCTTAGTGGCACAAAAATTGCGGCATTTCCTCCGCCCATGGGTAACAGGAGGGACCAGGGCCACGGGGTGAGCCCCAAAACACGCGCACAGGTACAAGCAGACCCTTTATAAATAGGGTTTGCTGTCCAGGTTAACGCGGCGGGGACCGTTGAATCGGCCCCCCAGTTGCGTTAGCGTGTCTGCTGCTTTGGCGTTTGTGCTGTACTCACTCTGCGGTTACACACTCAACCCGGCACCCGTGACTGGCGGCGTATTCTAATTACCATTGCCCTCGGTCGATCAGCGGGATGACACCGCGCTCCCCTCCACCTGGGTGTGCTCTGTCACAAGACGGTTTGGGTAAGTCTCTCAGGAAGTATGCGTAGTGCGAATGGTTAATGGCCAATCGCGCCAGCGCCGGGCCCTGCTCCCAGGGATGGTAGCGCCTGCAAACATGACTCGAGGATACGGGTCGTAGATATAAGAAGGGATAAGCTATGAAGATTTCATCCATTGCTATGCAATCGCTGAAGCGCTTTTCGCGGTTTGTTGCATTGTGTGTTGCTGTAGCGGGCACGCTCGCCTTCAGCATCGCGCCGGCCTCGGCCCAGACCTCGTTCATCGCTTTCGAAAGCGGTCATGTACGGCCTGTGGCGGTAACGCCTGACGGCAACCGACTGATCGCGGTGAACACACCCGATAACAGTATTGAGATATTCACCGTTGCATACGGTGGATTCCTCGTGCCATTGCGCTCGATTCCAGTCGGAATGGAACCGGTGTCTGTCGCTGCTCGAACCAACTCTGAAGTGTGGGTGGTTAACCATCTGTCCGACAGTGTGAGCATTGTCGACATCAACGCGGGCAAGGTAACCCGCACGTTGATCGTTGGCGACGAACCTCGCGACATCGTGTTCGCGGGCAACGGTGATGGTCGCGCCTTTATTACCACGGCACACCGTGGCCAGCACCGCGAAGACTCCACGCTCGCGGCTGTGCCCGGCGCCGGTGATCCAGGCCTGCTGACAGAAGGTATCGGTCGCGCAGACGTGTGGGTCTATGACATAGCGGACCTCGCGACTGACAACAGCTTCGGTGGCGTGCCGGAAGAGATCCTGAGTTTCTTCGCAGACACACCGCGTGGCCTGGCAGTATCACCTGACGGCAACACTGTTTACGTGGCGGCGTTCCACTCGGGTAACCAGACCACGGTGATCAACGAGGTGGATGTGCCTGACGGCTTCGGTGCCAACGGCGTACCTGGTCCCGACACGAACTGCCACCAGACTGACGGAGACCCGGCCTGTGAGGAAGAAGAGGACGCGCCGGAAGTCGGCGTGATCGTGAAGTACGACGCGGCCAGCGGCGACTGGCTCGACTCCAAGGGTCACGACTGGAGCTCTGACGTCAACTTCTTCCTGCCAGACCACGACGTGTTCTCCATCAACGCCAACACCCTGGCGACAGGCTCTATCGTCGAGTACGACCACGTCGGTACGATTCTATTCAACCTGGTTGTGAACCCGGTCACCGGCAAGGTCTACGTGACCAACACAGAGCTGCCAAACCACATCAACTTTGAAGGTCCGGGTATCCACAGCGGCAGCACCGTACAGGGTCGCCTGTCCGAGTCGCGCATCACCGTAATTACTCCCGGTGGCGGCGTTGACCCGCAGCACTTGAACCAGCACATCGACTACAGCCAGCTGCACACATCCCCCGGTGCGAACCACGCGGCGATCAATGCGCAGGCGCAGCACAGCCTTGCAACACCGCTGCAGCCGGTGGTGTCCAGCGACGGTAACACGCTGTACGTGGCGGCTTTCGGTTCCGGCAAGATCGGCGTGTTTGATACCGCCGACATTGAAGACCCGAACTTCGAAGCGAACTTCGACCCCACCGCGGAAAGCCCCAACTACATCGATGTGGGCGGCGGTCCCAGCGGCATGGTGCTGGACGAAGCGAACAACCGCCTCTACGTGATGACGCGTTTTAACAACCAGCTGGAAGTGATCGACCTTGCGACCAACAACACCATCGAGACGCACGCGCTGCCCAACCCCGAGCCACAGTCGATCATCGACGGCCGTCCGTTCCTGTACGACGCAACCCTGACATCGGCTAACGGTGAGGCATCCTGCTCCAGCTGCCACATCTTTGGTGACATGGACCAGCTGGCCTGGAACCTCGGTAACCCCGATGATGAAGTAACGACCAACACGCAGCCGCGTGCGGTGCCGTTGCAGTTCGGTACCGAGTTCCACCCGATGAAGGGCCCGATGACCACGCAGACCCTGCGCGGTATGGCGACCCATGGTGCACTGCACTGGCGGGGCGACCGGGTCGATGGCTTCTTCGGTCTCGACAGTTGTACTGAGGCTAGCGGCGCACCCTGCGACGAGGAGTTCTCGTTCAACAACTTCATCGTGGCGTTCGAAGGTCTTGTCGGTAAGGAAGGCACGATCTCAACGAGCGACATGCAGAAGTTCACCGACTTCATCCTGCAGGTGTTCCTGCCCCCCAACCCGATCACTGGCCTCAACAACCAGCTGAGCGCGGATGCGGCAGCGGGCGAGGCCTTCTTCTTCGGGCCGCCGTCTGACACGATCGCCAACTGTAATGGCTGTCACACCACCGACCCGGGCGACGGTTTTTTCGGCACCGGCGGCGAGCAGAGCTTTGAAGCTGAAACCCAGTTCTTCAAAGTGCCGCATATGCGCAACCTGTACCACAAGGTGGGTATGTTCGGACTGTCGCAAGGTCCTGCTTTCACGGGTGACCAGATCCGTGGCTTCGGCTTCCTGCACGATGGCTCTGTCGACACGGTCGATTCTTTCCTCAGTGCGGGCGTATTTACGCCGAATACCACGCAGCGTCTGCAGCTGGTGCAGTACTCCTACGAGTTCCCAACTGACCTCGCGCCCATCGTTGGCCAGCAGGTCACGTTGGAACCTGCCCTTGGGCTGCCGGCTAATCAGCGAGCCGACCTCTTCAACGACCGCTCCAACATAAACTTCGACTCGCTCATGTTGGGCGGCACGGTGAAAGAGTGTGAGGTGATCGCGAAAGGCACCGTGGGTGGTGTTCAGCGCGGCTGGTTGCGTATCGCAAACACGCCGAACTTCCGCTCTGACCTCGACACCATTGTGTCGAATGGCGACCTGCGCGCACTCACGAACACCGAGGGCCCCATCACGTACACCTGTGTACCTCCGGGCTCGGGTACGCGCATGGGTATCGACCGCGACGAGGACACCGTGCTTGATGGTCTCGACAACTGCCCAACGGTGCCCAACCTCGGCCAGGCAGACGGTGACGGCGATGGCGTGGGTGATGCCTGCGACAACGTGGTCGGTCCTGACTCCGATAACGATGGTATCGGCAATGCGGTCGACAACTGCCCGAACGTGCCTAACCCCGGGCAGGAAGACACTAACGGTGACGGCACAGGTAACGCCTGTACCATCATGGGCTGTTAACTTCTCCAGCACCCGCGCAGGCTTCTGCGCGGGTGCTCTTTCCCCCTCCTGATACTGTTTCTGCCACAACCTCCCCGTGGCGTTTTTGCGAGCTCAATACCCAACCGCTTCACGTTTCTGGCGGATTCCCGCGCGCTGTGCAAAAAATGCAGGCAGGGTGTCATATGCCCCGCGGGTAGGGGTCACTCAAGAGACAAGCACGGAGCCAATGGCCCCAGCGCGGCCTTCACCGGCCTCCAGCGCCCACGGATGGATGCGCCAGTGGACTGGGTCTGAAGGGATCGGATCAAAAGAAGAAAGGGTTCTGCCATGAACACAACACGCTCGTCATCACTAGTTTTAAGTATTCCCGGCCAATGGGTCGCATACCTCGGCCTGTGCGCTCTGCTGGTGGTCGCGCTGGCTACCGGCGCAGCGCCGGCCTCGGCCCAAACATCGTTCATCGCCTTCGAGAGTGGCCACGTTCGCCCCGTGGCGATGATTCCGAACGGCAACAAGCTGGTTGCAGTGAACACGCCTGACAATCGCCTTGAGGTCTACAAGGTGACCTTCGGCGGTTATCTCGTGCACGAGTCCTCGATTCCCGTGGGCATGGAGCCCGTCTCCGTCGCGGTGCGCAGCAATACCGAGGCCTGGGTGGTGAATCACCTGTCCGACAGCGTGAGCATCGTGGACATTCCCTCGGCGAAGGTCATTCGCACGATACTCGTGGGCGACGAGCCCCGCGATATCGTGTTTGCCGGTACCGGTGGCAACCGCGCATTTATCACTACCGCGCATCGCGGGCAGCACCGCGAGGATTCCTCGATCGCGGGCGTACCGGGTGCCGGTGACCCGCAGCTGACCACAGAGGGCATTGGCCGCGCCGATGTCTGGGTATTTGACGCGACCAATCTCGGCACGACCTTTGGCGGAACGCCGATGGAGATTCTCTCTTTCTTCGCCGACACGCCCCGCGCGCTCACGGTGTCTGCTGACGGCAACACCGTCTACGCTGCTGCCTTCAAGTCAGGTAACCAGACGACCACGATCAGGGAAACTTTGGTGCCGGACGGTTTCGGACCCACGGGTGTACCGGGGCCCACGACTAACTGCTGGCAGACCGATGCCGACCCGGATTGTGAAGAGGAAGAGGACGCGCCCGAGGTTGGCGTGATCGTGAAGTTCAACGGCACCAACTGGGTGTCTTCCCAGGGCACCATCGCCGACGCGGCGCTGCGCTTCAACCTGCCCGACCACGATGTGTTTTCAATCAACGCCAACACATTGGCCAGTGGTTCCATTGTCGAGTATGACCACGTGGGTACCATCCTCTTTAACATGGCGGTGAACCCCGTCAGCGGTCGTGTGTATGTCACCAACACTGAGCTGCCAAACAATGTTGAGTTTGAGGGTCCCGGCGTACACGGCGGCAGTACCGTGCAGGGCCGGCTCTCCGAGTCGCGCATTACGGTGCTGAACCCTGGCACAGGAGGCGTTGACCCGCAGCACCTGAACCAGCATATCGATTACAGCCAGCTGCACACTGACCCGGGCGCAGACCATGCGGCGATCAATGCGCAGGCACAGCACAGTCTCGCCACGCCACTGCAGCCGGTCGTGTCGAGTGACGGCAGCACGTTGTACGTCGCCGCCTTTGGTTCCGGGAAGATAGGCGTGTTCGATACCGCCGACATCGAAGACCCAAATTTCGAGGCGAACTTCGACCCCACAGCTGAGAGCGGCAACTACATCGACGTCGGCGGCGGCCCCAGCGGCATGGTGCTCGATGAAGACAACAACCGTCTCTACGTGATGACGCGCTTCAACAACCAGTTGGAGGTGATCGATCTCTCGACGAACAATACGGTAGAGGCGCACGCGCTGCCGAACCCGGAACCGCAGTCGATCATTGACGGCCGCCCGTTTCTCTACGACGCCGTGCTGACCTCGGGTAACGGCGAGGCATCGTGCTCGAGCTGCCATATCTTCGGCTCCATGGACCAGCTCGCCTGGAACCTTGGCAATCCCGACGACCATGTCACCACTAATACGCAGCCGTTTGCGACTTCGGGCATAGCGCAGGACTTCCACCCCATGAAGGGGCCGATGACCACGCAAACGCTGAAGGGCATGGCAACACATGGCGCGCTGCACTGGCGTGGCGACCGGGTAGACGGCTTCTTCGGGCTTGATACCTGTAACGAACCGACAGGTGCACCCTGTTCTGAGGAGCACTCCTTCAACAACTTCATCGTTGCGTTCGAGGGACTGGTCGGCAAGCAGGGCACGATCTCGACACCGCAGATGCAGCAGTTCACAGATTTCATCCTGCAGGTTTTCCTGCCGCCGAACCCGGTGCGCGGCCTGAACAATTCTGGCAGTGCTTTGGCCGAGGCAGGCGAGACGCGCTTCTTCGGCGCCACGACTGACGGCGCCACGAACTGCGATGGATGCCACACGCTTGATTCTGCCAATGGCTTCTTCGGTGCCGGTGGCGAGCAGAGCAACGAGGGTGGCACCCAGCAGATGAAGATCCCGCACATGCGCAACATGTACGACAAGATCGGCATGTTCGGTTTGGCGCCGGGCCCGCAGCAGGGCGACCAGGTGCGCGGCTTCGGCTTCCTGCATGATGGCTCCATTGACACGCTCTTTAACTTCTTCAGCGCTTCGGTGTTTACCTTGAGCAATCTGGAGCAGGCGCAGCTGGAAGCCTTCTCACTCGAGTTCCCAAGCGACCTCGCGCCCATTGTTGGCCAGCAGGTCACGTTGGAACCTGCCCTTGGGCTGCCGGCTAATCTGCGAGCCGACCTTTTCAACGACCGCTCCAATATAAACTTCGACTCGCTGCTGCTGGGCGGCACGGTGAAAGAGTGTGAGGTGATCGCTAAGGGCACCGTGGGTGGTGTTCAGCGCGGCTGGTTGCGTATCGCAAACACGCCGAATTTCCGCTCTGACCTCGACACCATTGTCTCGAATGGCGACCTGCGCGCACTCACGAACACTGAGGGCCCCATCACGTACACCTGTGTACCTCCGGGCTCGGGTACGCGCATGGGTATCGACCGTGACGAGGACACCGTGCTTGATGGTCTCGACAACTGCCCGACGGTTGCCAACCTCGGCCAGGCGGACGGGGACGGCGATGGTATCGGCGATGCCTGTGACAACGTGGTAGGTATCGATACCGACAACGATGGTATCGAAGATACGCTCGATAACTGCCCACTGGTACCGAACCCCGGGCAGGAAGATACGAACGGTAACGGTACTGGCGACGCCTGCGAAGTGGTGGGCTGCTAAACGGCAAAGCAGTATCCGCGCGGCTTACCAGCGCGGATACTGCCCTCCCTCCACCGCTGTAATTCACCCTATCTCGCGTGCCGCTATCCGTTTATAGTAGTTGTAAGTCCGGCATCCAATGCCTATAAGAAATTAAGCAAGAGGCGCGCGAGTATGTATCCCGCCGGCCTGTTTGGCCTTGATTGGCTGCGGGTGCTCATCACACCCATCGGCATCTTCGGTATTACCTTTTTCGTGTTGTACGTGCGCCACGATGGCGCGCGTGCAGGCCGCGTGATCATGTTGATGCTGATGATCGCAATTGTCGGCCTGTTAGGCGCGAAGGTGTTCTCCCTGTGGACGCGCGGTTGGGAGTGGCGCTCACTGTCTGCCGAGCTGAGTGGCGGTCTCCGCTACCCTGGCGCGATGATCGCAATCGTGCTGCTGTCGCCACTGTTGAAACGCTTGATAGTGCCTGAGTTAAAGGTCACGCGTTTTCTCGACGTCCTCGCCATCACCGTGTGTTTTTCTTTTGCGCTCATACGCGTGAGTTGTTTCCTCAACGGCTGTTGCACGGGCATGCAGTGTGACGAGGGCTACTGCCTCAGCTACCCGGTGGGCACGCAACCCTGGTATTACCAGCTGCAGGCCGGCCTGCTACCCCACGCCGACCACCCGAGTCACCCGGTATTGCCGCTGCACCTCCTGTTCATGGGCGCCTCCTTCGCGGTCGGAATATTCCTTTTGTGGTTTGACGGGCGGCGCAGTTTCGACGGCCAGGTGGCGCTGCTTTACCTGGTGTTGCACGACGGTGCCAAGGGCCTGCTGGAGTCGCTGCGCGACCCCTATGTGGCCCAGCTGCAAATCACCTCGCTAACGACCAGCCTGATAGCGCTTATCGTACTTTTGTTCATCCTCTACCGTCGCCGCACGGCCACAGCGACCGCCTGAGGCGGGTCAAGCGCCTGCAGTTGCCTGCTGTTGGCCGCACCGCCAGAATAGCCAGTTACTGCGGTACCGTTGTCTCAACAAGGTCTACTTCAACAGGAGCTGGTTCCAATCCACCTGCGGCGCGCACTTAGTTTCCCAGCACTGTATTACCTGGTCTTTGCCCTGGGGGTTATGCTCGTGTTCGGCGTTTCACGCGCAGTCCTCGTGCCGTCCTTTGAGCTGAAGGCGCTGCCCGTCAAAGACTACAGTGTGCGTCGCTGTGACATGCTTAACTCGCGCGCCACAGAGGTACTGCGCCTGCTCGACGTGGTCTACCTCGAGGGTTTGGTGCTGTTCCAGTCCTGGTGCGAATCACCGGCGTTCGCGGCGCACTTCGGCGCGCTGGAATCGCGCAGTGTGCACCGCGACCACTTCAATTTGCGTGAACTGCACGAGTCGCGCTATGACCTCGTGTTGGCCAAGCCGGAGCTGATTGACGGCGGCGGCGTTGTTGCGGGCGCCGGTGTGCCCTACAGGATGATCGCGCAGTACCAGGCCTACGGCAGCCAGCTGGTGTCGCTGGAGGGTAAACCTGTGCTCTCGGCTGAGTGGTTGAGCGGTCGCAGCATAGGTCTGCTCGATGACCCCAATAGCGTGTCGGCGTACCAGGTGCCTATCTCGGCCTTGCGCGAGCGCGGACTCATGGACGCCGCCGAGATCATCTATTTTCGTTCCTATCGTGAGATGTACCGTGCCCTGTTCGCCCGCCGGGTCGATGCGATCGCGTCCATCCTAAGTGACGAAGGGCCGGAGAGTGAGCTGCAGTTACCGGATGGCCTGATCCTTGCTGAGAATCTCCCCGGCCCCGCCTGGTTTGCGCCCGAGTCGCTGATCAGCAGCGATGCTTACTGCGCAGTCATTGGCGGCATAGCCGGGTTCAGCGAAGACACGCGTGTCGATTTCTTCCGCGACATCCAGGTAAAGGTGCCGTGCAATGAGTAACCGGAGTTTGCTCATTGCCGGCTGGCTGTTCGCCAGCGTACTGCTTGCCGGGCTGATTTACACCGAGGCAGCAGCGCGACTCGAGGCGGAGGTTGCCGAGCATGTGCGGCAGCACCTCGCGCTCAGTGTCAGTGAGGCGCATTTTTCAAGCGCCGGGAACGAGGTGAATGACGTTGAAGGCCTCGAGCACATTGGAACGCAGGTTAACGCGGCACTTGCGGGAATCGTGCGCTCGACCTGGTACGCGCCGCGTACAGACTGCAGCGCAGCGTTGATTGCCATTGACGGTGTGACGTTGGGGCAGGGGGCACCGAATCTTTCGCTATCGCTCCTGCGCAACCAGCTGCCGCGTGATGTGGACCTGGCTCTCGCCTGCAGCAAAAACCCGTTACCCGCGCTGATCCTCAGCGTACTCCTTGGGCTGCTGTTCCTGTTCCTGTACCGCGCGCTCCCGTCGCCACTGGCCGCAGTGCAGCGGGAGTGGGTGGGGGAGCTAGAGCGCTGGGGCTATACCGAGGACGAGGCGCAGCAGCTGGTGGCGGATGTCCCTGCAACAGAACTCGAGCTCACTGCCGCCCAGCGAGCCTTACTAGAGCGGTTGCAGGCGGGTGGCGGAGACTTCAGGGCGGCGCTTGCCAGTGTGCACAACCCGCGCCTGTTGGCACTGGATGAGGAGGGTCTGTCCTGGTGCCTGCTGGGGCTGGAACGACAGCCTGGCGATCTGGCGGCGGCACTTGAGCTCGCCGAGGCGAGAGACAGCGCTCGCATCGATC
The DNA here is from genome assembly GCA_965227435.1 of Halioglobus sp. Taxonomy (GTDB): domain Bacteria; phylum Pseudomonadota; class Gammaproteobacteria; order Pseudomonadales; family Halieaceae; genus Marimicrobium. Next base: position 928,355 of record CBDDGB010000001.1, read on the forward strand.
TCGGGGCCATGACGCTGCACCTGCGCGGTCTCCCGGTGCCGCTCACGGGCACACCCTTCTTCTACTACGCCTGGTATGCGCGTCAGCGGGAGGCGGGGGAGGGCTGGGTCACCAACCCCGCCAGCAACCGGCCAGACCTCGCCGTGGGTGCGGAGATTGCCGCCCTTATGTCGGCCCACGGCGGCCACGGGCGGGCCATCAATGACCTTGAGCAGGCGGGCCTCAAGGCACGCACCCTCGACCAGAACCGCAACAAGATCAAGGACGAGATCGTGGCGGTGCTGGGGGAGGAGCTGGCCACAAACTACCTGTTCGAGACGGACCGGCACGAGGACGGCATCCACCAGCGGTACCGTTTGCGCCTGGACTCGGCCCTGGTTGAGGTGCTCGGGTAGTTTTTCTGCCCATCGCTAACCCGCTGAAAAATAAGAACATCTGCATTTAAGATATCTCTAAAACCCCTGAGACGTCCCAAACCCGGACACGTGCCGCATGATCAGCTAGATTGCAGCTATGCCCGTGCGGCCGCCTGCACAGCTGTCAGCGCAGGCCGTCAGCATTCTTTACAAAAACGCGGTCGCTGCGCGTGTAGCTATCGCTAAGTTATTGATTTACAACGTGTGGCACTGTAATTGCTGCAAAAACACGAGAAAAATCGCCCGGTCGGTGTACGACCCGAAGCGTTCAGGCCGGGCAGTCTTGTCACTGGAGGAAAAAACAATGCATAACCCCCCCAAACTTCACACCGCTGGCATGGCAGGCCTGAAGGGGCTTTTCCGCGCCGTGATGGCGTTGGGCCTGGCGCTCTCGCTGAGCGGCTGTTTCTTTGTCATCGCCAAGCAGGACATAGACCGCGATGGCAGTCACCCCTGGTGGTGCCAGGGTGGCTCGGTGACGCTCACCGATGCTGAGTGTCTGCAGATGTCAGCTTACTTTGACAATGCAGTGCGTTTTGCTGAGGACAACTGGACTGCGGACGACTTTTTAAGCGGTGGCGGCGGTTTGGACATAACTGCTACAGCTGCTTTCCAAAGTACCAACGGGCTTCCGTACTTTCGTCTCCCAACAACCACGTTTGATCCGATGTCTCCTAATATGGTCTGGTATGCGGTCGAACCTGGCGCCACCGCTACGCGTCCTGTCGCCGTTGGTTGGGTAGTGGACGATACTGGTGGCGGCCCCCCCGCGGGCTTCGCGGGAGACCAGGATGTATGGACCCTTGTTGGCGCAAGGTACTATCTCATCGCCCGGATTATTCGCGGCTACCAGGACCATGGCAATGTCTTCGCGACGGGTCATCCGTGCACCTCGTTCGGTGGGAGCACCCTGACGGCCACGACCGATAGTTGTTACACGTCCACCCACACCGTTCCCCTCGAGATCCTCGTCACCAACGACGATGGCATCGACGGCCACGGTATCGACGCGCTGGTAGAGGGCCTGAAGACAGTCCCCGGTGTAACTTTCAACATCGTCGCACCGGCCACACAGCAGTCGGGCACCGGCGGCAGCACAACGCCAGGCCCCCTGACGGCTAACCCGGGCGCTACGCTGAGCGGTGAAGGGGGCATCGCGGTTGACGGCTTCCCCGCCGACGCGGTGATACACGCGCTGCGCGACCTCAATCTGTCCCCCGATCTCACGATGAGCGGCATTAACGAGGGCCAGAACCTCGCGCTGGCCACCGGCCTTTCCGGCACGGTGGGCGCGGCGCGCCGTTCGCTGATGCGCGGCATCCCCTCGCTGGCGACAAGCCAGGGTTCGTTCTCGGTGTCGACCGTCGACTTCCCGGCGGGCGTGACCGCCTCGCTGGCACTGCTGGAAAACTGGCGACTGGGTAGGGCAGGCTCGCCCTTTATGGCGCTGCCCAACCTCAATATCCCGAGTTGTGACGGTATCGGAAGCATTACGGGAACGGTTGACACTGTCGTCGGCCCCAACAACAGCAGCGGCCCGCTGAATGGCACGACCTTCTTTGGCGCGCCTGACTGTAACTCAGCGAAGACCACGTTCGTGGACGATCTCGACGCGTACCTGAACGGCTGGACCAGCATCGCGGATGCCGGCAAGGTTCAGCCGCCGAACTGGCCCTGATCAGGCGTAACCGATACAGCCCCCGCGGTGTTGCACCCTGGGGGCTTTTTTGTGTCTTGCGCGGGTTTTAATGCGGCTACGCCCGCCCCTGTGGGGTCGAATTTATTCGACCTGCAGCAGGCGGCGCAGCGCACCCCGGTCGAATAAATTCGACCCCACAGGCCCCTCGACAGCCTGCCACTCTTCCATTATCGTGGCACACTTTATGTCAATACTCGCGCACCGCGGGTAGTTATTTGGAGAGCAGTAACAATGTCTGATTTACCGGTCTACATGGTGGTGAACCTGTCGTCGATTCACGACAAGGATGCCTACCGCACCTACGAGAAAGGTTTTTTCCCGCTCCTTAAGAAGTACGGTGGTGAATTCATCACGTTCGACGACAACTCGATCACCCTGGAAGGCCAGGCGCCCCGCGAGGGCCGCATGATCATCTTCCAGTTCCCCTCAGAGCAGGCGGCCAAGGACTGGTACGCGGACGCGGATTACCAGGCCCTGAGTGAACACCGACGCGCCGGCACCACGCTCGACTTCCTCACGATCGTGCATTCATTGCCGCCACGCGGTTAAGGCGCGGCCTGCGCCGGTCAGAGCAGCGTCTTGCCCTCTGCACCGGCGTCTTCCCTCACCAGCCTCGGCACAAGATAACCCGGCAGCTGCGCCGCCAGCTGGCGATGCAGTGCTTTTGATTCAAGGAACGGCACATCGAAATGCGCTGCGCCGTTCACCGGATCCAGAAGGTGCAGGTAGTAGGGCAGTATGTGTGCCGCAAAAAGTGCCTCGCTGAGTGCAGTGAGTGCATCGATATTGTCGTTCACGCCGCGCAGCAGCACCGACTGGTTCAGTAGTGTGATTCCGGCATCGTTTAGCGCGCGCATAGCCCCTGCGACCGATGCGTCGATCTCGTTGGCGTGATTGGCGTGGATCACCGCAACGGTTTGCAGCTCCGAGCCAGAAAGTGCGCGCACGAGCTCGGGCGTAACGCGATCAGGCAGAACGACCGGCACACGCGTGTGCACGCGCAGTCGGCGCACGTGCGGAATGTCGGCTAACTCATCCAGTAGATCTGCAAGATGTGCATCGGTGACGATCAGCGGGTCGCCGCCGCTCAGGATGATTTCTTCAATCGTGCTGTCCGACCGTATGTAGTCCAGCGCCTCGCTCCACTCTGCGCGACTGTTCCTGTTCTCTTCGTACGGAAAGTGACGGCGGAAGCAGTAGCGGCAGTTCACGGCGCAGCCCGCCGTCAAGATCAGCAGCGCGCGGCCGTGGTACTTGTGGATGACGCCGGGCCGCCTGATCACGCCGCTGCTCTCACCGACAGGGTCGTTGGAATAACCCGGCACGGCGACCAGTTCCTGCCCCTGCGCAAGCACCTGCAACAGCAGTGGGTCGCGCGCATCGCCGTGGCGCATGCGCCTTGCGAAGCTGTGCGGCACCTTGACCGGGAAGTCCGAGGCTGCGGCTTCACTGGCATCCAGCGCCGAGGGGTCGAGCCCAAGGAAACCCAGCAGCTCCAGGCTGCTTGAGATGCAGTCGCGCAGCTGGGCCTGCCAGTCGCTTGTTACGCGGGTGAGAAGGTTTTCAGCTGACACAGTGGGTTTCCGGGCATCGGGGCTGCCATTGTAGCAGCGCCTGCCAGCGCTGCCGCCTGCGTCCCACCCAGTTCTCAACCCCGGATTTTTTGCCTTGAAGCAGCGCGGTGGCGTGCGATACTCACGCTTTGGGCGGCCCAGGCAGTGTATGGCGGACGATACGGCACAGATCAAGGCGTGGCTGAAGGAGCACCAGATTTCCGAGGTGGAATGCCTGGTGCCGGACATGACGGGGAACGCCCGGGGCAAGTTCATTCCCGCCCACCAGTTCCTCTCGCGCGGTGAGCCGCGATTGCCCGAGGGCATCCTGATCCAGACCGTCACCGGCGAGTACTGCGACGACCACTGGGACTTCGTCGAGCCCACCGATACCGACATGATCCTGAAGCCCGACGCCAGCACCCTGCGGGTGGTGCCCTGGGCACGGGAACCGACCGCCCAGATCATTCACGATTGCTATACACAGGACGGCCATCGCCATCCCTTGTCTACGCGGAACGTCCTGCGTGGCATCCTCGACCTTTACGAGGCTGATGGCCTCAAGCCGGTGATCGCACCGGAAGTGGAGTTCTTTCTCGTCGATCGCAATACAGACCCGGATGTGGAGCTGCGCCCGCCGGAGGGACGCTCGGGCAGGCCCGAGACCTCGCGCCTGTCCTACAGCATCGACGCTGTGGCCGAGTTCGAAGACTTCGTGGAAGACATGTACGACTTCGCCGAGGCGCAGGCGCTCAACGTGGACACACTCATCCACGAGAACGGTACGGCGCAGATGGAAATCAACTTCGAACACGGCGACGCGCTGGCCCTTGCCGACCAGGTCTTCGTGTTCAAGCGCACGGTGCGTGAGACAGCCCACCGTCACGGCATCTACGCCACCTTCATGGCGAAACCGATGGAGGATGAATGCGGCAGTGCGCTGCACATCCACCAGAGTATTGTTCGCGCTGACAGCTCGGAGAATATCTTTGCAACGAAGGACGGCGAACACACCGACGCATTCCTGCACTACATCGGTGGTCTGCAGCACTACACGCCCGAACTTATCAGCCTGTATGCGCCGAGCGTTAACTCCTATCGCAGGCTGGCCCCCGAAATCTCGGCACCGATCAATCTTAATTGGGGCGTCGACAACCGCACCGCGGCATTCCGGGTGCCACAGAGCCCGCCCGAAGGTATGCGCGTCGAGAATCGTTTTCCGGGCGCCGATGTGAATCCCTACCTCGCCATTGCCGCGAGCCTCGCCAGCGGCCTGCTCGGTATGCGCCGCCAGCTGACACCATCGGCCCCGCACCAGGGCACGGCGAACGAAGACGCCGTCGAGGTGGCGCGCACGCTCGAGGAGGGTCTGCGCAACTTAAAGTCCTCACCCGAAGTCTGCGAGGCATTCGGCGAGCTATTCCTGAGCGCCTACACATCGGTGAAGCTCGACGAGTACGAGGAGTTCAACCGCGTGATCAGCTCCTGGGAGCGCGAGCACCTGCTGTTGCAGGTCTAGCGGCTACGCGCGTGTCTCACCAGGCAGCGGACAGCGATATCGGCTACCGCATCTTCACCGCGGTGAAGTACCTCGTGTACTTCCTGCTCTGCATCAACGTTTACCTCTTCCTGCGCGAGGAACTCGCTGCGCTGGAACATACCTTTGTCGACGGTATAGAACCCGGGCAGATCATCCAGGTGTTCTCCGCCACCATCGATACCGCGGCATGGGTTGTGTTGCTCCTTTTGTTCGAGCTCGAAACCTGGGTGCTCGACGATGCAAAGATACAGGGCTGGACCAAGCGCGCGCTGCACGGCGTGCGCGGTCTGTGCTACGTATTTATCGTGTGGGCGTTTACGGGTTACTACGCCGAACTGGCCACGCTCTACGACGTGACCTCGGCGGGCGTAGCCCAGGCCTGCGAACTTGTCGGGCAGGGCTATTCGCTGTTGGTCGACCTCGACGAGTATGTGCCGCTCGACGCTGAGAGTTGCGTGGGTTTGGGAGGCGAGCTTTACCGCATCGCGAGCTTTGATATCGTGGCCGACAGCCAGCACCTCGACGCCGCGCGCTGGCTTGCGTGGACAGACGTCATTAATGCGGGCGCCTGGATCCTGATCTGCCTGCTGCTCGAAATCGAAGTGCGCCTGCAGCTGCGCGGTGCGCTCACCGACCGCCTCGTGGGCATTAACAAGTTTGTGAAGTTCATATTGTACGGTGTACTCTTTGCCGCCGCGGCCTACTGGGGCGTGGCGGGTGATTTTCTCGATTTCTGGGATGCAGCCCTGTGGCTGTTTGCCTTTATTTTCATCGAGCTCAATGTCTTCCAGTGGCAACGGGAGACCCAACAGGAAGCCGCGACAGCGGTGTAAGGACGTGTGATGTTCAGTACGGATGAGTTATCCAGCCTGCGCTGGGACCCGGTGGCGGGTGCCGCAGAAATTATCGACCAGACCCTCTTGCCCCACACGTTGCGCTGGTGCCATCTCGAATCGCTGGACGACTACTGCCACGCGATCAGCGCGATGCAGGTGCGCGGTGCGCCGCTGATCGGCATTACCGCTGCGTTCGGCCTGGCACACGCCATTGCACAGGACGCCTCGGATGCGGGTATTGAGGCAGCGAGCGAACGCCTGCTGGCGACGCGCCCCACCGCGGTGAACCTGCGCTGGGCCCTGGAACAGGTCGGCGCCGCCGTAGCGGCGCTGCCGGAGGGTGAGCGCGCTGCCGCCGCACATGACAAGGCCGTGGCGCTGCGCGCTGAAGACATCGCTAACTGCGAATCCATTGGCGCCAACGGTCTCAAACTGCTGCAGCCGCTGCACACCGGCGACACGCTTAACATCATGACCCACTGCAATGCCGGCTGGCTCGCGACGATCCAGTGGGGCACCGCGCTGTCGCCGATCTACAAGGCTGTGGAGGCGGGTCTCAACGTTCATGTCTGGGTCTCTGAGACACGTCCGCGCAACCAGGGCACCAACCTGACAGCCTGGGAGCTGCAGCGCGCAGGCGTGCCGTGCACGATCGTGGCCGACAATGCCTGCGGCCAGCTGATGCGCCAGGGGCGCGTCGACGCCATCATCGTTGGCTCCGACCGCACCGCAGCGAACGGCGACGTGTGCAACAAGGTGGGCACCTATTTGAAGGCGCTTGCTGCAGAGGCCAATGACGTACCGTTTTTCGTTGCGCTGCCCGAGTCGACGATCGACTGGCACTGCGCGTCGGGTGAAGAGATTCCTATCGAGGAGCGCGACGCATCTGAACTCTTAAGTATTGCGGGCCGGGACGCGGCCGGTGATCTCCTGGAGGTGAATCTCGCGCACCAGGGCAGCCAGGGCCTCAACCAGGCGTTTGATGTAACGCCTGCACCACTCGTGCGCTCACTGATAACCGAGTACGGTAGCTTTGATGCCTCCAGCGGCGGGCTTGGCAAGCTGAAGGAACAGCTCGACAACGCGAGCTGACCCAATCACACCCTCAGGCGATGGCGACGTACTGCACGTCGCCGGTGGGGGTGCTCTCTCTAATAACACCGCGCATCCAGCTGCCGCCATCGGCCACCATCAGCAGGTCGCCCACGCCGCCGGGGTGGTGAATCTTGAGCTGCCAGCTGCCGCTCTCATCAAACGCCGGGAGTTCCATTGCCGCCAGCGCCTCGTGCACGGCGCCCGCATCGAACGCAAACTCGCGCTCAATCGTGGTTTCCATGCCGGTGCGCGGGCAGAGGGCGCGGTCTAGCTCCAGCGTCATCAAAACCTCCGCCGGATCTTTGCCGTGCGCACGATGGTGTCGTGTGAGCGTGCTGGCGAGTACGCTGTAGGTCTTTTCGCGGTCGGCCGCGCAGGCGAGATAAATCGCGTCGCGGGCCTCGTACACCGCCATGCGGTCGGAGGCGTCCAGCTCGGGGAGCTCGTTGGCGAACGCCTCGATGAGGTCGTTCAACAGTTCGCGGAACAGGGGTGACACGGGCACCTCGCCCTTCAGGGCGAGCAGGCGCGTTGTAAGCGGCATGATGTGGCCGTGCACCAACAGGATGTGTGCACTGATCAGGAAGTAACCCTCTTCACCCTCTTCGCGGGAGAAGCTGTGGCAGCCGACCACGTACTCGCCCTTTGCCTTGCCGTAGCCCGCAACAGGAATCGCCTCGATGCGGTATTCCTCACGGCGCTCGTAAAACTCGGTGCCGGGCAGCAACGTGTAGCCAAAGATATTGATGTTGGGAAAGGTAGCCAGCAGTTTGTCGAGGTTTGCCTCAAACTCGTCGAGCGTGTCGCCGGGCAAACCCCAGATGAGTTCCGCCGCAATCGGCACGCCTTCCTCCGACATGCGTTTTGCAATCGGCTCGTACTCGTTCGAACTCATGTTCTGCCGGTTGCTGAGACGCAATGCTTCTGGCGTCAGTGTCTGCAGCGCTAGCTGGTAGTGTGGAAGGAGCTGCTTCTGGTGTAGCAGCAGCGCGATGGTTTGCACTTGCCGGCTGTGCTTCTTCGACCACGATGTCGCGAAAGACTGGGGCAGGCCGGTACGGTCTTTCAGCTCTGCGAGGATGTGCGCCTTGTCGAGATCCTGCTTTAGTGCGCCGAAGTTTGAGTCGGCCAGCCAGATATCTTTGATGCCCGCGGCGATGATCGCCTCCCAGTCCCTGCGGACGCGCTCCAGCGACCACTGGTACATCTTGCTGCCGATGGCACCGGTGCCCCACTCACAGAACGCGCATTTGAACGGGCAGCCGCGGCTGGTTTCGTACGCGATGGATTCGTACAGTGGCTCGCCCGCTGCATCGGTAAGTTCCAGCACGTCGAGGGGCGAGGGGAATTTGTCCAGTTCCTTGCAGCGCTCGCGCTCGCGGGTCGTTACCAGCTCGCCATTGTCGAGGTAGGCGAGGCCGTCGATGTTGCGCCAGTCGTCACGTGACGCACAGTCGAGGAATTCCTGGAAGGTGACCTCCGCTTCGCCGAGAAAGATCACGTCGATCGGGTCGATGCCGAGGTAGTCCTCCGCCTGCTGCACGTGGGGTCCGCCGGCTATGAGCAGCAGGTCGGGCAGTGCGGCTTTCAGCTCCGCCGCCGTGGCCAGAAACTCTGCCGCGTTCCAGGTGTAGAAGCTGAAACCGACGATGGGCTGTTCGCCTGCTGCCAGCGCGCTCTTGGCGGTCGCGAGGTCGTTTGCCAGCCAGTGTTCCAGCCACGGCGCGATGTCGTCAGGGCCTTGAAAGTGAACGAGCTCAATGGCGGCATTGGAGGCGCCGTACTGGCGATAGTACGCGGTCAGCGCGGCGGTCGTGGTTGGCGGAGCATGGAACGCATCGGAATCCATGCTGAGCAACCATACGGGACGGGACAAGGGTTGGTGCTCCGGCGGCGGGTCAAAGGCTGCAATGTAGCGCAGTAGGGCGTGTTTTCACACCCTTGGCGCGTCCCTCAGCGCGGTAGCGAACCCCGATGGGCCGGGGAAGGTGGGCCGAGTTGCCGCGTGCTAGAGGTCTTCGAATTCCAGGTCGTAGTCGCCCAGTTCGTCCCGCAGTCGCTTCTCTTCCAGTCGCTGTTCCGCTAACCGGCGCATCTGCACGAGGCGCTGCTTCTCGGTTGAAACGGGTTCCATCTCCTGGATGATCTCTTCGGACAAGTCCCCTATGCCTGGTTCGAAAAGATCCTCGAGTGGCTCGTTGTTGTTCTGCGTTTCCTGATTTCTTTCTCCCATAAATCACCTCCCGATGACTTGATAAGAGCTGCCTTCCATAAACACGTTTCAGGTGTCACTCTTCGAGGGAGTAAAGCAAAAAAATTTTGTGCGAACAACAAGCGGTTTTTGTCAGTTTTACGCAAATCGAGGCGGTAATTTTGACGGGTGACCCGCTGCCTTCCCTGGCATTCCATCTGCCCTTCTACACTTCCTTGTGCCTGCCGTCCGTGGCATTGCATCGCGAGCGGGTCACCCTCAAGTTCCACTGCAACTTTGATGCCAGCATTGTGAGAGCCGTTTCTCGCGGTTTCCACGTGTGCGAGCGCTTAACTAAGCGTCTCCGTAACAGTCCGAACCTGTCCGGACAGCGATCCGTTGTGTCTTGCGCGAGCGGAGCGGTGTCGCTAGAGTGGCCTGCCCAACGCCAGTCTCACAGGACGCGACATGACGCTTGAGCGTACACCCCTCGACACCCTCCACCGGGAGCTGGGAGCCAAGATGGTGCCTTTTGCGGGTTACGAGATGCCCGTGCAGTACCCCACCGGCATCATCAAGGAACACCTGCACACCCGTGAGAAGGCGGGGCTGTTTGATGTCTCCCACATGGGCCAGGCGTTCCTGCGGGGAGAGGGCAGCACGGCGCTGCTCGAGAGTCTCGTTCCTGTGGACCTGGAAGCACTCGCCGAGAATCGTTCCACCTACGCACTGCTTACCAACGATTCAGGTGGTGTACGCGATGACCTGATCATTACGCGCCGCGGCGATGAGGAATTCTTCTTTGTCGTAAACGCCGCCTGTAAGACCGAAGACTTTGCGCACATCGAGGCGCACCTTGGGGGGCAGTCACTCGACATACTCGACCAACAGGCTCTGCTGGCGCTGCAGGGCCCGGCCGCTCGCGCGGTCATGGCCGAACTTTGCCCCGTCGCCGCTGATCTTGTTTTCATGCAGGGCGTGGAGGCGCGCCTCGATGGCGTGGAGGTGTACATCACCTGCTCTGGTTACACCGGCGAAGACGGTTTTGAGATTTCCATGCCCGCGGATGCAGCCGATGCGATCGCCAGGCGCCTGCTATGTCATGACCTTGTGGCGCCCATCGGTCTCGGCGCGCGCGACTCGCTGCGCCTCGAAGCCGGCTTGTGCCTGTACGGTCACGAGTTGTCTGACACCATAAACCCCGTGCAGGCCGGACTCCTGTGGTCCATCAGCAAGGCGCGTCGCGAGGGCGGCGCGCGCCCGGGCGGATTCCCGGGAGCCGAAGCGATCTTCGCGGCGATTGCCGACAAGCCCTCTCTTGCTCGTGTCGGGCTTAAAGCAGACGGCAAGCGGCCGTTGCGCGATGGGCAGCCTGTATCGGACACGAACGGCCTGCAGGTCGGTGAAATCTGTTCGGCCGCCTTTGGTGCTAGTGTCGGTGGGCCATTGGCGATTGCCTATATAGATCGCTCGGCAGCGGAGCCAGGTACGGCGCTTGTCGTTACGGTGCGCGATAAGGAACTGCCGGTAACGGTGACGAAGCTACCCTTTGTAGAGCAGCGCTACTACCGCGGCAGCTGACGTTTTGTAGCTTACGCGGCCCAGTCCCGCTGGGCGCGAAACTGCTGCGACAGGTAGTCCATCTGGTCCGCGAGGATGCGGTCCTTTGCCAGGAAGTGCCATTCCCACGGGTTCGGTCTGAAGGGCACTGCCAGTAGCGGCATGTTGGCTTCTTCCGGTGTGCGGTTGTCTTTCTTCCAGTTGCAGCGTTTGCAGGCTGCCACCACGTTCTCCCAGCGATCAGTGCCGCCGCGCGAGGTGGGCAGCACGTGGTCGCGCGTCAACTCCGAGCGGCTGAACTGCCCACCACAGTACAGGCAGCGATGATCGTCGCGGCGAAACAGGGTGCGATTGCAAAGGGGCGGGGTGAAACCCTGGATGATGCGGCCCTGTATGGCCACGATAGGTTGCAGGTCGATGCGCGAGCGCCGGCCGCTCAGGCGCTGGATGCCGCCCCAGATCGGGGGCAAAGAGTCGCCGATGCCATAGACAACGTCGCCCTTGGCATAGGCTGTTACCGCTTCCTGCAGGCTTATCCAGCCTCGGGGCTGGCCCGCAAGATCCAGGCGCAGGATGTTCTGCATACTCGGCACTCGTAGCGGTCTCGCCCTGCCGGGCGGGGCCGCGATCCAGAGGTGCCCTAAAACTACTGGAATTTTGTGATGACTACAATCGCTCCGCGCTTTCAGCGCAGCTTGTAGCTCGTTTCGAACTCGTCGATGCAGAGGGGCTCGTCGAACGTATAGCCCTGCAGGTAGTCGCAGTGCATGGCCGTCAGGCGATCAGCGACCGCGTCGCTTTCCACCCCCTCCGCCACCACCTTGAGTGAGAAACTGTGCGCGAGCTTGATCACCGCTTCTACGATGGCCTCGTCTTTTTCTGACGTCAGCATGTGCTGCACGAAACGCCGGTCGATCTTGATTTCGTCTGCCGGAAGGTCACGAATGTAGGCCAGCGAGGAATAACCTGTGCCGAAGTCATCGATGGATATTCGGATCCCGTGTGAGCGCAGTGCCGCCAGGGTTGCCACAACACGATCAGGGTCTTTTACCAGAATCTGTTCGGTAACTTCCAGTGTCAGGCGTTCTGGGGCAACGGCATAGATGTCGAGTGCGTCGAGGATCACGGAGATGATCTCGTCGTTCAGCAGTAGCTCAGGACTGACGTTAACGGCGATACCCGTTGACTCTGGCCATTTCGCGAGCCGTGCCGCCGCTGACTTGATCACCCACCAGGTCAACGGCCTGATGATGGCGTCGCCTTCAGCGAGGTCCATGAAGTCCTGTGGCTTGATGATCTGGCCGCCTCCGGCGTGCCAGCGAATCAGGGCTTCAGCGCTCACCATGTTGCGATAGGCCGCGTGCACTTTCGGTTGTAGGTAGACCTTAAACTCCCCTCGCTCCAGCGCTTCTTCCATGCGATCCAGGAGCTTGGCCTGGATGCGGTCGTCATTCGCGCTGACAGGGGAATAGAGTTCGCTGGCCGAAAATTCATTCTTGGCCTTTTCCAGTGCCTTTGCCGCGTTCTGGACGGCGGCACTCATGTCCTGGGCCTCTTCGGAGTAGGGCGCAAAACCGGCGATGACATTCAGTGGAATCTGCTTGCCGAGGTAGTCATGCGGTCGTGCGAACACGCGGTTTAACTTGTTTTTGGCAAGTTCAAGCTCGCCGGTGCTGGAAACCCCCGCGAGGACAACGCACATCCGCTGGTCGGGTAGTGTGTGGCACTGGTCCTTGGGGCGAATCCAGTCCTTAAGACGCTCCTTGAATGCATCCTGTGCCACCTCGCGGTAGCGCTCCGCAGGCGTTCCATCATCAGAGGTGAGTTCCCCGAGCTCCAGGAGCGCGAGCATATGCATGTTACTGGAACGCATTAGATGAAGTACTCGTCGCTGCTGATCCCGTAGCTCCCGGCGTGCAGTTCCCGAGCTATCCAGCGTTCGCCGGAGGCGGCCACGTTCTGGTTCGCCAGGTCGAGAATGGAAGGCGACTCAAGGCGCACCTTCTGCTTGTCCATCACGATCAGTATTTCGGGCTTCAATCGTCGTGTTGCGTTCTGTGTAACGACGATGGCGACTTCACCGGTATTCAGTTCTACCATCGTGCCTGTGGGAAACAGGCCAATCGCCTGTACAAACTGCTCAACCAGTGACTCCTGGAACAGCGAACCCTTCTGGTCAATGAGTTCCTGTATGGCTTCATGGGACGTGCGCGCGGTGGCGTACGGGCGTGGCGTGATCATGGCATCGTAAGTGTCTACGAGACCTGCGATGCGTGCCAGCAACGGAATCTCCGCACCCTCCAGACCAAGGGGATAGCCCGAGCCGTTCATGCGTTCGTGGTGGTTCTCGATAATGGCGAGCACCTCAAGGTCGACGTCCTCCGAACTTGCCACCATCTCGGAGCCAAACTTGGGATGCGCCCGAATGATGCGCACTTGTTTGTCGTTAAGGCTCTCTGCCTGATCGAGTAGTTCGGGCGGTAGGTTGGTCATGCCGACATCGCACATGGCGCAGCCGATGGCGAGTTTCTCCAGCTCATCACGGTGCAGGCCAATGTGTTTGCCGAGAATCGCGGCCCAGACCGCCATAGCTACACCGTGCTGGTAACGGTAGTCGCCGCTCTCCTTCAGGCGCAGCAACGCTGCAACGGCTTCCTGGTTGCGGAACACACCCTCGATCAGCGGGTTCACCGCCTCACGAACCGCGTTCATGTCTCCGCCCTGACCGGACCGCAACGAGTCAAAAACCTTGTCCAGGGTCTCCGAGGCACTCTCAAACGACACCCGCGCCAGGCGAAACTCTTCGCTGAGTGCGAGGCGCTTCTTCGCGGCTGTCGCGGTCGGCGCCGTGGCCAGTGTGAGGGACTGCTGCGCACCGCGGTACTCGGCGTCCACGTACACGTGATCGACGTAGTTTGATACGTACAGGACTTCCTCTGAATCCTGGATCACGAACCCCTGTAGCGCGAAAGGCGTTTCCAGCCACGGGCGGTCAAGCTCCGCGACAAACATGCCCGGCTCCAAATTAATGGCTTCCATTTTAACGAGACGCACTGCCCTTTCCCCCGGTTGTCCCCGCCTACCAAGATATGGACGGGGCGCTACCATGTCGAATACCGGGCTCTGAAAGGGTGAACCTCATCACTGGGTTCACGTGAAACTGTGACTTATTGCCACTGCGCCCTCTCGGTGAAGGGCACGGGGAATCAACAGGAGGGTTCACCCTCAAAATTGAACCTGCAGATGATGTTTTCCTGCGTACCGACAGTGATCTCGAAGATCTGGTCTTCGGGCAGGGGCACGGTGATGTCGTCTATCGTGCGCGCGTCGTCTTCCTCGGCGTCGCAGGAGAACGCGATGGTGTAATCGCCGCTGGGCAGGAAGCCAAAAGTGAACTGCCAGCCGAGGGACCCGTCGCGCAACGTCGACGCGGCGAAGGGGGCGATCCGGCCTGCGCTGTCGCTTGCATTTGCAGTGAACACGTCGGCCAGTGCCTCCTGGTCGAGGTCGGTGCCCTCATAGAGGTACACGCGGTTGCCGACCGTTGCATCTCCGTCGACGGTTGAACAACCGTCCACGGTGTCGAACAGTTCCTCGTCTACAAAGCCGCCCAGGCTTGACGCCAGAGTGTTATCGATAAGGACAATACCCTCCTCATCGAGCGTATAAGTGTCGTCGTTGGAATTGAACTTGAGGGCGCGCGCGAGACCGAATTCCACGGTGATGTTCTCGTTGTCGGCGTCAATCTGGCGCCCCTCCAGGGTTAACCCGTCCGTACCTTCATTGACCCTGAGCATTCGCTGCGTATCTTGGTCGTCCAGGACGTAGGACGTGTTGGCGTTGTCGTCCGTGTTGATGGCGATAAAAATTTCGTTATAGAAATCGGCCTCTACCGTAAGCCCTGTCAGGACCTCAAATCTGTCGCGGCCTGAGAACAGCAGCAGGTCGACCTGGAAGTTTTCTGCGCCCGCTGATGTCGACAAGTCGAACGTCTCCACCACCAGGTCTTCGCCTTCGCTGCGCCGGAACTCTATTCGTTCGACCTCGATGACTACCTTTTTCAGGTCCTCGAGAGGCGCATCGGAAAAGCTGAGGGTCAGGCTTGCGGGTTCATTGTCATCGTTGTCATCCGAGCAGTTAAACCCGCAGGTGTCACAGCCATGCAGAAAGGGCAGCAGACTCAGCAGTGGCAGTGCAACGAGGTATTTCAGGGGACTTGGCATTGGGACTCGCTCAACAGCTCGCGGTGAACGAGCATTATGCGTGATGCGCCCCCGCCGCGTACAGTTTCGCGCTTGCTACCGCCACTGTGCTGGCAGACAATGCCCGGCAGGCACTCCCACGAAGAGGTAAGGAACATGGGTATCATTTCCTGGATTTTTCTCGGCCTGATCGCCGGTGCGCTGGCCAAGATGCTGATGCCGGGCAAGGATGGCGGCGGCTGGATTCTCACCATGGCACTCGGCATCGCCGGTGCGTTCGTCGGCGGCTTTCTCGGCGACCTGGCGGGCATTGGCGGCGGTGCAGATGGCTTTAACGTTGGCAGCATTATCACGGCGACAATAGGCGCCTTTGTTTTGCTGCTGCTCTACAAGATGATCAAGTAGACAGGACGCAACATGACCGAACAGGCAGTCAACTACGATGACGTAAAGCGCTACCGGCTGGACCCGGAGCGTGAAGAAGAGCTTGTGCGTACCGGCGGTGAATGCACGTTCATATGGGCCAACAAGGCCGGCCATCCGCTCGGGGTGACCACGGCCTACGTGCCTGTCGACGGCAAGATCTGGATGACGGCGACGCGCGAGCGCGTGCGCATCAAGGCCATTGCCCGTGACGGCCGCTCTTCGATCGTCATCACCAGCAAAGGTACGCCCATGGGCGGCGGCAAAACCGTGACCTACAAAGGGCACACTGTCATCCACGACGACGAAGAGACCAAGATGTGGATGTACCGGCTATTGGCGTCTGGCATGGGAACTAAAGCGCAGGAGGATGAGGGCAATGCTTTCACCTCCGGCCTGGACCCGGAGATGTTTGTGCGCTTCCTCGATACGCCTGAACGCATCGTGCTGGAGTTTACCCCGGAGATGTCGATTCCCTTTGACGGCGACAAGATGGCCGAGGGAACCGCGCAGGCCTATGCAGAGTTCGCCGCGCAGGACGCCGCAGCAAAAGACTGATTAGCTGCCCGGCTGGTACGCCTTCGCGTACGCAATGCTGTCAGCATTGTCGAGCACGGTACCGTTAGGCAGCTCCTTCGTACGCGCGCTGATTTCCAGCATGGAGTTGCCGAGGTCCTGACCCTCGATCACGAGGTCTCCCGGTGTCAGCAGGGCAACGAAAAACTCGATCACGGGGTTGGTGGTGTCCTCCGGCGGGCTGATCCAGCCCGAGCGGTAGCTGAAGTTACGCAGCCCTGTGCCTTCACCCAGCGATGTGATGGTGTTTTCAGCACGCCCCTTTTCCCGCGCCCAGTACTGACTGCCCTCGGGGTCGGTGCCCATGCCGGTCACGTTGTGGAACGACATCGGGCCATGAGTGCGTGCGCCCAGCCACTCTTTGACGAACGCGAGCGGGAAGTCGACATGTATCCAGGTGTAGGTTGCATCGTCAACCTGTAACGACGAGGTCCCCAGCGCCCACAGGACCGTGTTCACCTCGCCAAGCACGTCTGCAAGATCACTGTAGTCCGTGAAATCCTCATGCAGGTGCATCGTAAGTTTGCCCGATGCGACCCCTGCATCGATGCGCGGTGAGCTGCGCCGGGTGATCACGTGCACCTTCTCTACCTCGGGTGCATCCATCGCCGCCTTCAGTAGGCCGTCGCCAACCCTGCCCGTCGCGCCCATGACCATGACAACACGGTTGGCGCTCATGTCACGCTCCGCCGTCTGGGCGGGCGTAATCGTACCAAGGGTGGCCGCGCCCCAGAGATTGAAGCCAATCAGGAGCGCTACAAAAGCGAGCAACAGGAACAGCAGGGTCTTCTTTACGATTTTCATGATTTTTCTTCTCCGCCGGTATCCGGTTCCGGGTCGACTGGCGGCGGTGCCTGCTGGTCGAGCAACGGCGCCTGGTTCTGTGCGAGTTGTGCGGGCGCCTGGCCCTGGGGCAGCGCGCCCATGTCCTGCGGGTACATGTGCACGCCCGACAGCGTGACAAATGCGGGTTTTTCCCTCGGGCCGAGAAAGCCGTAAAGCCAGACCGCGAGAACGCCCGACACGAGTGCGGCCGCGAACGTGCCGCCGACCCACAACCAGTAGTTCGGACCAACGCGCAGCGCCTCCGCGCCGGGCCGGTCAATGACCTGGACCTGGGGGTATTTCTCGACCTGGTTGACCTGCACCTGCACCAGCCGCGACTGCGTCTCGCGGTTGAGGGCCTCGAGCTCTTCAAGATCCTGTACCAGTGCCTCGTGCGTCGCGTACACCGTGGTGAAATGCGCGGCGCGTTCCTGCTGGGCGGCGAGGCGCTCCTGCAGGTCGATCACCGACTGCTTCGCGGCGTCCCACGCCTGCTCTGACTGGGCGATCGCCTCGCGCTTGCCCTCGTCGAGGGCCTCCTTGAGCTCGCGTTCGAGTTCCGCCTTGCGGATAGGGATGTCGCGCCACTTCGGGTTCTTCCTGATGAAGTCGCTCGTATAGGTTTTTTCCAGATTCTTGATGCGTGCTTCAATCGATGCGAGTTCGCGCTTCATCTCGCTGATCTCGCGGCGTTCGCTTGTCGGTACCACGTCTTTGCCGTCTGCAATCGCCTTGCGCAGCGTCTCGACGTAGGCCTCGGCCTGTATCTCGGTCTCGACGGCCTTGTTCAGGGCCTTGTTGAGTCCATCCAGTCGTGACAGCTCTTCGTTCTCCTGCCGCTCAGCTGAGCTGATGCTGTGTTCGTCGCGGTAGTCAGCGAGTGCCTGCCGTGCGCTCTCCAGCTTCATCTCGAGGTCGGCGAGTTGGTCATTGACCACCTGCAGAGTCTGCCCCTGGCTTTCTTCCACATGGGATTTGCGCGTTTCGAGGTAGACGTCGATCCAGGTGTCCACGAGCTCCGGCAATAGGTCACGCTCTGCGCCTTCGGCAGCCATTTCCACAAGGTTGGTGTCGGGCACGGCTTTAATCGACAGTGTATCGCGCAAGTACGGCGCTTCGACCTTCGTAATGCCCATATCGTGGAGCGTGGTCAGCAGTGCGCGTGACACCTCGCCACCCAGCAGGATACGCCCCTGTATTTCCACCCGCTGTATGTTGGCCTCTGTCGTTTCTTCGTCTATCGCCATTGCAGCGGTCATGAGCACGGTTGCGGCACTGCGGTAGACGGTGGGCTGCAGCAGGGTCGCGACCGCGCCGCCCACCAATACCAGCGTGAACACCACGGCAAAGAGTTTCGCGCGCGGCGTCACGTACCACGGCCGGCTGCTCTCGGTGTCGTGTAGAGGCTGGTAGGTGGGTATCTGTTGGACGGGTTCAGGTTGCAGGCTCATCTGCCGCGACAGCTCCTTCCAGGTGCAGGGCCCAGTATAGCGCCTCTCGCACTGCCATAGCGCAGGATAATTGTCGGGCCGTGATACAGTTGACCGCTTCAAATCCTATACTTGGCGCACACTGTCGACCCGGGCCGAATGATGGAACTCTCGGAAGCTCAATCCGCCACCGTACTTACGGTGTACACATCGGCCCTGCTGCCTTTATTTATCGTGATGCTCCTGCGCTTCGCAGCGCGTCTGCCCGAGTGGTTTTTTCAACTCTACCTCGCCACCTTTGTGCTGTGCGCGGTGGGTTGGGAGATCTGGCTCACCTACGGCATTGTCGATGGCCTTGATGTCGCGAGTCGAAGACCAGCGGTTATGAACGAGGCGATACCCGTACACGTGAACTGGCTGCTCAATTCATTGGCCGATGCGGGCGCCATCGGACTGGTCGGTGCGCTGCTTGCGAAGTGGTTGTGCGGCGGCTGGGAAGGCGCTTTCCGCCGCTGGCGTTGGCCCGTGTTTGGTGTGCTGCTCGTGTGGTTTGTTGGCCAGAACCTCTGGGTTGAGCTCACCATTTACCAGGCGCAACTTGCGCATGACTACCGCCTGTCCTGGGCGCCGTTGATACCAACGGGGCCGTGGTTCAATCCCGTTGTGGAGTTGGGCGGAAAGACGGTGCAGCTGCAAACCCAGCTGCCCTGGTTGCTTGCTACACCCTTGTTCTACGCGCTGGCGATCCGGCTGTACAACCGCGGCGAGTGAAGTCCGGACACTGGCGTAGTCGTCATGTGCTAGCGTTTGCTGTCTGCGACCGCCTTAACACGATCGTACGCCGCCTGCATATCTGGCGTTACATTGCCTTCGTCCTGCACACCCTTGTAACGAAAGGCGGGCAGTTCATCCTCCGATAACGACAGTGGCTTTAGAAACTCGATGTACTCCTTAAGGTTTAGTGCCGAGTTGTACTCGTAGATATCGCCGCCAATCTTGTCGTAGAAATCCAGGCACATGACGTAGTGATCCTGCAGCCTTTCCAGTGAGTTGTCAGGGAACTTCTTAACGGCTGACGCAATGAAACTGGCAGGTTCGCGGAGGCAGAAAATGAGACGCTGAGGTGGTCCCCACATGCTGACTAACGCCTCGTACTCCCGTGGCCTGAGCGCGGCCTGCTTGTAAACCAGGTCGAGCTGGTCACCATCGCCTGAGTACGCGTTGTCGATGATGTTGGCTGAGATGTCGCTTAGCAGTCGTTCGAAGTCAAAGTCGGGGCTCTTGGCTGCCTGGTCGCGGCAGGTCTGTAGCCCGACCAGAAAGACGCCCATGCGCCAGTCGCCTGTCCAGAGTTTGGCGCGCGATTTCGCGAGGCGGGAAATATAGGTAGTGCCGCTGCGCGTGGAGCCGTAAACGCACCACCAGTTTAGCTGTTGTTTTGCCGCCAGTGCCTCGCGGACTGCACGTTCCCCGGGAGTTTTGCGCGCAATGCGGAGAATGGAGCGCTTGGCAACGTCCGTGGCTTTCTGGAGATTGGTTTTTGGCATTTCTGAATCTTTCTTATCGCGCCTGGTCCCGCCCGGCAAGTATAGGGTAATTCACAGCCTTCTATCCGGTTGTACGCACTCTTTGTGGATTAATCGTTAAACCGGTCACAGCCTAACGCCGGGAGCTGTGCTCCCGGGAGAAAAGGCTTTGCAGAGTCGTCGGGTAGTGTTTATTCGGCGCGCAAGTGCGGCGCGGCGCGACCTGCGATTAGTGGCAGGTCCAGGTAGGTGCGTATGCCTTGCTCGGCGCGACACACATAGGGGATCGCGCTCACACAGTGGTTGGCGGTGACCACGATGCCCGGGTTGCGCTCGAGCCCTGCGGCAATGGATTCCGGGTGCCAACCGTGAAACGTCACGTGGGAATCGGGGTCGCCCTTCACCGAGACTTCGAAGCGCTCACCCTCGGGGCCGAAATGCCAGGGCGGGTCGAGATTGTCCTGGCCCATAAACCAGTTCACTCGCACGGTGATTACGGCTTCGCCGCGCACGGTGTACTCCCAGGTGAAACGCTGGGCCGCGACCAGACCCGGCGCGATGTCGCCGATGGGTGACTCGATCGGTTCGGTGGCAACGGCCATCTCGTGCGTCACGCGGGGCTCGGCGTCGATGTCGAAACCCAGTTCATCGGCCACCATGTCCATCGACTGCATAAAGCCGCCGCCCAGCAGGTCGGTCATCGGACTGGCCGCCGCCTCCTCGGGCGTCTTGCCAAACAGCATGATGTCGCTGATGACCTCCGGCGCGCCGTAGGTGCGGATATCGGAAAACTCTTCCGCGCGTACGTGCGTGATGCTCGCTGAAAGCGCTGACACTGTGAGCGGCAGGCGCTCGGTCACGCCGCCGGGATGAATGCCGGTGCCGTGCAGCGTGCTGTTGCCCTCAGCGCAGGCTGCCTCGATCGCCGTGGTGTCCATCCTGGCGGGGTAGAACCAGCCGAGTGGCGTGACCACGTTTTTGCCGGATGCCAGCAGGCGTTTGACGAGTTCGGGGTCGGGCATGATGGGGCTGTAAACCACGCAGTCTGCTTCGAGCGCGACGAGTGCATCAGTGTCGTTTGTGGCCGTTACACCAATGGGTTCAAGGCCCGCAAGCGTGCCGGCGTCTGTGCCCGCTTTGTCTGCGCTGTGCACCCAGCATCCGACGAGTTCGAGGTCAGGGTGCGCGACAATGTTTTCGATGGCGGCGCGGCCCACGCCTCCAGTGGCCCACTGAATCACTTTGTACGGCATATCAGGCGGCGTCCTTGAACACGTCAGGTAAGTGTGCCCACGCCTCGGGTAGGTGCGTGCGCCAGTCGGGTTTGCGCGGCGGCATGTTGAATTCCTCGGGGGGCTGCCACTGCATCGCCTTCATCGTCTCGCCAATGAACGTCATGTTGAGGTAGTCGTGGCTGTAGCAGAACAGTCCGTCGCCCGCGTAGTAGAGAATTGACAGCCCGGGCACGAGCCACTGCCCGCCGTCCTCCTTCTCGCCCAGCACCTGGTCCCAATGGCTGACGAGGCGGTGGCCGTCCACCATGGTCCAGCGCTCCGGGGTAGACCAGCCATAGCCTGTGAGCCCTGCCATGGACTTTACGAAAAACTCGCGTATGCCTTCGCGGGTTTCCTGGCGACCCCAGGCGGGGTCCAGGTAGACCGCGTCTTCTGTGAAGAAGTCTGCAAGCTGGTCCCAGCCCGCTTCGCCAACGTCGATCTTGTCGCGCAGTGCGACGAACCGGTCATAGGTCTCGATGGCTTCCTTCTCGATGGTTTCTTTCTTGTTCATGGTGGCTCCCTTGATCAGCACACAAAAAATAGTGCAGCGCCGCCTCGCTGTCGACGGAGTTGGTCTAACTACGTGGTCTATACTCCACCGGGTTTATCCCTTACTGCTTTGGAACAACCCTATGATCGATGTGCATTACTGGCCCACGCCTAACGGCAAGAAACTCACCGTCCAGCTTGAGGAGAGCGGGCTCGATTACAACGTGGTGATCTGCGAGATCGGCCGCGGTGCGCAGTTTGAGGACGACTTCCTTCGCATCAGCCCCAATAACCGCATGCCGGCGATCGTGGACCACGCGCCCGAGGACGGCGGTGAACCGATTGCCGTCTTCGAGTCGGGTGCGTGCATGCTCTACATCGCGGAAAAGTGCGGCCAGTTTGGCGGCGCGGACCTGCGCGAGCGCTACGAGGTGAGCCAGTGGCTGATGTGGCAGATGGCCAACCAGGGTCCGAAGTTCGGCGAGCGCGGGCATTTCGCGCGACTAAAAGACCGCGCGGGTGACCAGTCCTACGCCCTGACGCGCTTCAGCGATGAGATGCATCGTCTCTATGGGGTGATGAACAACAGGTTGTACGACCGCCGCTATCTCGCGGGCGACAACTATACGATCGCCGACATGGCCTGTTACCCGTGGGTCGTGGGTTGGAAACAGCAGGGTATCGATATCAGTGAGTTCAAGTATTTCGATCGCTGGCTGAACGAGCTCGCAGAGCGGCCCGCGTTGCAGCGAGGCATGGCGGTGGGCAGCGACCTGTCCCAGGACTACTCCAAGCTCCCCAAGGAGCAGCTGGAGAAGGTAGTGTCGTTGCTGTACAACCAGCGCGCCCGTCCGGCGCCGGAAACCGGCGGGATTCTCGACTAGTCGCCCTGCTGCTGGGTCTGCACCGCGCGCATGCCGCCGCGCGGCTGCACGAAGAGTCCCTCGGCGCTGGCGGTCAGAACGTCCTGGGCGTACATCTCCCCGTTGATGAAGTTCTTGCGCCCCTCTATGTCCATCCGCGTGGTCTTGAGCTTGAGCTCCGTGTTCAGGGGCGTGCGCTGGTGGTAGTTGATCTTGATGTAGGCAGTCATGCCGGGCTGTTCCGTGATCAGCTGCGCCATGCCTAGGAACTGGTCGAAGATGGCGGCGACGAAGCCGCCGTGCACGCTGCCGGGCGGCCCCTCATAGGCCCAGCCACAGGTGCAGGTGCCGTGTGCGACATCGCCGTCATACCAGTGATTGATCGGGGGGGCGATCGGGTTGCTCCAGCCTGCCAGGGGGTTCAGCTCGTGGGAGATCTGGCCGTAGCTGCCATGCTCGCCGCTCTCGGCCCAGTCCCTGCGACCGTAGATGCGGGTTGAAGCCTCGAAGTCGGATGCCGTGGTTTCCAGCCTGTCAGCGATGCTGTGCATCTCTTCGATGCTCGGGGAGCTTGTGACCAGGGCCTCGGTGAGGGCCTTGATGGCGTTGGCGACGCGGCGCTTGGCCTGCCATTCATCGTTGAAAGGCGGCGTAATTTCCTCGGAAGCAAAGGGGTTATCAATGATCATAGGGGATGTGTGAGCAGTATCAGGCCGCGCATTTTAACCGATTTTCAAAGGTGAGGCTCCGTATGATCCTTAGCCGCTCCGGCTGCGTAAAAGGGGTCATGAATACCGACGACAAGACAGTCACGCTCGATGAATCCATCGAGGTGCAACGCAACGTGCGCGATGTGTTCGACTACATCGCGGCCTTTCACAACGTGCAGGAGTGGGACCCGGGCGTAAAAAGTGCCCGCAAGCTTTCGGCAGGACCGGTAGCAGTGGGCAGCGAGTTCGAGGTGGTGATGAACTTCGGGCTCAGGCTCACCTACGCGCTGGTGGACATGACGGAGGGGGAGCGGCTGGAGTTCCGGGTCACCTCGCGCCTGTTCGATGCGCACGAGGAAATCCTCTTCTGCGGCGACACAGAGCAGGCCTCCGTACGCTACATCGCCCGCTTCAGCTTCCGCGAGCCTATGGGCACTTTTGCGCGACTGCGGCCAGAGTCGATGGAGAGCGTTGGCAAGCAGGCGGTCGAGGGTATGCGCGC
Organism: Halioglobus sp.; assembly: GCA_965227435.1. GTDB lineage: Bacteria > Pseudomonadota > Gammaproteobacteria > Pseudomonadales > Halieaceae > Marimicrobium. The sequence continues at coordinate 952,068 of CBDDGB010000001.1, forward strand.
GGCGCTTGAAGATGAGCCCGAAGCGCCTGCCGCTTCGCGCGCCACGGCACTTGCAGACAGACTTGTGTTGCCGGGCATCTGGAAATTCACCCGCCTTGGCTACAGCACCGCGCGCCGCAACTTCAAGCCCATGTCAGTGTCGCTGCGTGACAAGCACATCGTGCTCACGGGGGCGACCTCCGGTATCGGCCTGGCCACGGCGCAGCAGCTTGCAGACCTCGGCGCTACGCTGACCCTGGTGGCGCGCAACGAAGAGAAGGCAGCCAACGCGGCTCGCGGCATCACGGCAGCGACCGGCAACGACAACATTTATCTCGAGCAGTGCGACATGAGCTTGATGGCCGATGTGCACGCGCTGTGCGATCGCCTGCTGGCGCGCGATGAGGCCATCGACGTGCTCATCAACAATGCGGGTGCGCTGTTCAACCCGCGTGGCGAAACATCCGAGGGTCTGGAGCAGAGCTTTGCGCTACTCCTGTTGGGACCCTGCATTCTGACGGAGCGGGTGCAGCCGTTGCTCGCACGTGTGCAGGGCCGTGTCGTGAACGTGTTATCAGGCGGTATGTACAGCCAGAAGATTCGCGTGGACGACTTACAGAGCGAGAAAGGCGAATACTCGGGCTCGGTGGCCTACGCGCGCGCCAAGCGTGGCTTGATGATCCTCACTGAGGAGTGGGCGGAGCGCTGGCGCAATGATGGGGTAGCGGTTAACGCGATGCACCCCGGCTGGGCCGATACGCCAGGCGTTATGGATTCACTGCCTGAGTTTTACAACTTGAGCCAGCGTTGGCTGCGTTCGCCGGATGAAGGTGCCGACACTGTCACGTGGCTGGCAGCGGCGCCAGAGGCAGCGAAGGTGTCCGGCAAGTTCTGGCTCGACCGCGAGCAACACCCCAGCCACCTGTCGTCCCGTACGCAGGAAACGGCAGAGGAACGTGCACGCTTTCTCGCCGCTGTCGACGCCTACCAGCTGACCGGCGCCGCGAAAGCGGCCTAGGTTTCTTCCTCTACCAGCCCCAGCAGCGCCTGACTGCGTGCTGCGAGGGCGCGCACCTGACCCGTATCTGCGCCGGATGATGCGAGCGAGCTCGCAAGCCCGGTAGCGAGCATCCGTTGGTAGTAGGGCAGGTGGCCCACGTAGAACGGCAGCTCGCCGCTGATCGACTCCTGCCCCTGGATTGTGGTGACGAAACCCTCGACGAAACGTTGCAGTGATTCCACTGCCGACACATCCTTAAGCTCGTCTGCATCCAGCTCCCAGGTCATGTCCGGGCGCAGGCGGCAGGGCGCCAGGAAACGGCCCGGCTGTTCGTCGTGCCATTCCTCTGGCCCTATCAGCGACAGCGTCCACGCGGTGTCACCCGCGTACAGGTAGTAGGTACGACCCACAACAGGCCTGAATTTAAACTGCGCGGCGAGCACGAGGGAGGAAACACAGTAGTCGCGCAGGAACTCGGCGGGGTTCTTGCGCGTGGGACCTTCAGGGCGCGTTGCCCCCCAGTCGCGCAGGACGGGGACGAGCCCTTTGCCCTGTGGATTGGGATTTTTCTTCACGCCGCAACCGCCTCTATATCCTTGGTTTTAGCGTTACGCAGGTAACGCGTCAGCGGATGTGTCGCATCAGGAACGAGGCCACATCTTCGCCTGAGGGATCCACCAGGTTGTAGGGTCCTTCGGGGTCATCAACGTAGGCGACGTGGTGCAGGCCAACTTCCTCCGCCCTGTCGCGCACTGCAAGCGCGTGGAGGCCGTGGTGCAGGAACATGTTGAGCAGGTCGTCGAAGCCCGTATCAAAGTTCTGCACAAACACCGGCGCATCACCCGCGTCCATGAGACCCAGCGTGTCCACGTTGGCGCGGTATGCGATGTTTTCGTCGCTGTAGATGTCTTCAACGGAGCCAACGCCGAGGAACGTCAGCAGGTAGTTGGTTACGCCGAGACCCTGCGCGACGGTGGGAATGTCTGTGCCACCCAGCAGGCCCGCAAAGTTCTGCGTAATCGGCAACAGAATGTCCTCCCAGAGCAGCAAGTCGTAGGTCGCCTGCGTTGCCAGCGCGCCCACGGCCTTGATGCGGGTGGACTCGCGCAACACGGGGTCCTCGTTGTCGGGGTCTGCGAGGTCGTCGTGGGTGCCCAGCCACAGGCTGGCACCTGCGCCCGCGGAGCCGCCGAACGCCGCCACGTTTTCCACGTCAATATTCAGACTCCTGAAGTGATAGCGCATAAACTGCAGGGCGCGGGCCGCATCCGTCAGCGAGGTGAGCACACCGCCCTGTGACACTGCGCTCGCCGTACCTTCCTCCTGGGAGGGAATATTCAGCAGCGTATAGTTGATCGTGGCAAACGCTACACAGTTTTCAAGGTACTCAAGCACACCCTGGTTGTGACCAGAACTCTTGTCACCGCCGGTAAAACCGCCGCCATGGATATAGATGACAAGCGGCGTCCGCTCTTCGCAGTCGGGCAGGTAAATGTCGAACACGTTGCGTTCGGCGTCACCGTAGCGCACATCGGCCGCGTAGGTTGCCGAGACGCCGGTAAGCTCTATCGGCGCTTCCGAGAACTCGAGTGTGAGGGTCGGTTGGTTGTTGTTGTCGTTGTCATCGTCGACCAGGGAGCAGGCGCCGAGTGACAGTGCGAGCAGTGGCAACAGGACCAGGTGCTTGACGTATCTCATGGGAAGTCTCGTTATAGTTTTATCAATATTGTTCTTGCTTGCCGCAATATACCATAGCGCGTAATTGCCGCGCCGCAGCACGCGACAGATGGGGTCAGTGCGGCTATGCTCGATACACCCGCAAACGATATGTGACCCAGAGACAATAATGACAATGACCGGCGGAGGTGCTGATCTTCCGAAATCGAGCCAGCATGTACCCGACTTTCCAACCAGGAACGCGCCATGTCTTACTCAGTAACCGTCACCCGGCCTGAGGATGGCGTTGCGGTTGTCACCTTTGCCGACCCGGAGCGCCAGAACCAGCTCTGCTGGGCTGCGATCGATGAGCTTGCCGCTGCGGTTGCTGCGGCACGTGAGTCGGGCGCCCGTGTGGTCATACTCGCCTCAGGGCTTGATTACCATTGGCTGGAACACGCGTGGCTTAAAGACCTTCTCGACGGACTCGACGGCAAACCGCAGACTGGCAAGGGCAGCGGTTGGTTTCACCTGCAGCAGGAACTCTCCCACGAAGACATCATCAGCATCGCCGCGATCTCCGGCGACACCGCGGGTGGCGGCGCCGAGATGGGGTGGGCCTGTGACCTGCGTATCGCGGAGCGGCAGGCGCGCTTCGCGCAACCGGAGGTCAACATGGGTCTCACGACAGGCGTTGGCGGCACCAGTCGGCTCGCGCATCTTATCGGGCGCACGGCGGTCGCAGAGATGGTGCTGACGGGTAGGGCGCAGAGCGCGGCGCGCCTGTACGAGCTCGGCGGTGTGAACCGGCTGGTAGAGCAGGGTGAAAGCCTTCCCGTGGCACTGCAGCTGGCCGCCGAACTGAAACTCAAATCGCCCGCCGCCGTTGCCGGCCTGAAACGCATACTATCCAACGCCGACAGCGCGCCCCTGGGTGAAGCGCTGCGCTACGAACAGGAGGTGTTCCAGTCCGTAGTGATCACCGATGGCGCCCGAGCGGGGATGGAAGCCACGCAGGGTGCGTATAACCGGGGTGAGTCTATCGCCGCGGTCAATCGTTACGACGATTGACTCAGGCTTCGCGCTTCTTGAAACGCAGGTAGACCCCTTTCATGCCGCGCAGCACGATGTTCGGCCAGTAGTCGCAATCGCTCTTGTCTTCGACGAGCTCGATGTCGTCGAGCCTGTCGAGTAGTGCACTGAACGCCACGTTCATCTCTTTGCGTGCGAGCATGGCGCCGGGGCAGAAGTGGATGCCCTGGCCGAAGGCGATGTGATCATCTGCATTCTCCCTGGCGATATCGAGGTCGTTGGGGTGCTCGAACAGGGCGCGATCCCGGTTGGCCGCGTGGTAGCGCAGCATCAGCAGGGAGTCCCTGGGAATCTTCACACCGTGTATCTCGCTGTCTTTCTTCACCACGCGCCACATTCCGGCGCTGGGTGACTCCATGCGCAGGATTTCTTCCACGGCGTTGGGAATGCCCTCAGGATGTTGCTGCAGGTGGCGTAACTGCTCGGGGTTCTGCAGCAGGCTGACCATGCCACTGGTAATTGCTGACGTGGTGGTCTCGTTGCCCGCTACCATGAGCTGCTGCAGCAGGCTCTGCAGCTCTTCCATATTCAGCGGTCTCGTTTCGCCCGTATCCGGGTCTTCGATCTCCGTTGTTACCAGGTCTGAGATCATGTCGTCCTGCGGTGCTTCGCGGCGCTGGTCGCACATGTCTGCGAAGTAAAACTGGAAGGCGACGATGTTGCGCGCGTCCTCCATTTGTTCCTCGGGCGTGGCGAGCTGGCTCAACCGGCGGGCGAAGGAGTCGGACCAGCGTTTGAAGTCCCTGAGGTCCTCGCGCGGCACACCGAGTTGGTCGGCGATCACGTACACCGGCAGCGGTGTGGTGAACTCACGCACGAAGTCGCACTCACCGCGGTCGATGAACGCGTCGATCAACTCGTGCACGATGGTCTTCATGTAGTCTTCCATGGCGTTGACGCGCGCAGCGTTAAACACCTTGTTCACCAGTGTGCGATACGTTTTGTGGCGCGGTGGGTCCGCCGTGATCATAGTGTCTACGGGCGCCCAGGCGGTCTCGTATACGGCGGTAACTTCCGGCGCGGGTTCAGGTCCTTTGAGCAGGTGAGTGAAGTTGTTCGAGTATGTTTCTGTGTCCTTCAATAACTGCTTGATGTCTGCATGGCGCGTCACCATAAAGATGTTGGTCCCGGGAAGGTTGTAGACCGGCGCCTGCTCCTGCAGTGTTTTGTAGAAGTCGTAGGGGCAGTTCAGCACTGCCTCGTCGAAGAAGTTGAAGTCCGCGGGGCACTTGCCCGGTGTCTGGATTTTTGCAGTGTCGTTCATGCTCAAATCTCGCCGTTAATGTACTTGTCGATGGTTTGGTGGAAGTGGCGGATGCGCACCTCGTGGTAATTCGCCAGCACGACCTCTCCATCCGCCAGGTTGTGCATGCCCTGCTGGATCTTCGGCATGTTGAAAAGGTCCTGGTCGAATATGGTGCCGAGTGCCTCGCCGAGCTCCGGCGCTTGTGAGAAGAGTTCGTCCTCGCCGAGGCGGCGCTTCGGTGTGTCCTTCGGCCGCGCGCCGCCCGTGGGAATCTGCTCCAGCACCATGATCTCCATGAGTGCAGTGGTGTGGTCGTCACCGTTGGGGCGAAAGCGATAGGTGATGTTGGGGTGGAAGCCCGCCCACGGCGCGAAGTTGGGGAAGATCGAGTAGAGGATCGAGTCCATGCGCTCTGAGCAGGTCGCGAAGCTCGCGAGTTCCTGGTCGTGGTTTGCGCTGAACTCCTCTGAGTTCAGCTGTGCGATGTACTCCCGTGCGGTCAGCCCTTCGGGAACATTCGCGTGGTTGGGCCGCGCGACCATTGCCGAGACGCCCAGCATGTTGTCCACGACATCCTGGTCGCTGACGTCCTTCAGGTGCGCGCTGGGTACACCAAGTGCGGTGATGGTGCGGCTGATATGGTCGCCCCACACGTCGTACTGTGAGTGGTAGTCCTCCGTGTAGGGAAGAATCTGCGGGTGCGTTGCGATGGCGTGGTAGGACTCGATAAACGCCTCCCAGCCCACCTTCCAGTTGCAGGGGATGACCTTCTCCACGTGCACTTTCTTGTAGGCGTTTTCGGGCTTCCAGCGCTCGAAGTGCTCAGGCAGTACACCGAGGTAGTCACCGAGCGCCGGTGCGTTCTCGTCCATGTTGATGAACACCCAACCGCCCCATGTGTCGACCTTTACCTGCGGCAGGCTGAACTCGGCATCCTCGATATGCGGAAAGTCCCAGCGGCACGGTGCCCATTTGAAGTCGCCCTCGAGGCCCCAGGTAAAGGCGTGATAGGGGCAGCGGAACTTGGTGTAGTTACCGCTCTCATCGACAAGCTGGCGACCGCGGTGCAGGCAGGCGTTGCGAAAAGCGCGCAGCTCCCCTGACTCCGTGCGCGTGACGATGATCGAGTAGCGGGTGATGTCGTAGACGTGGGTGTCGCCCGGCTCGGCGAGTTCGGTTTCCCGGCAGACCGCCTGCCAGGTGCGGGTCCAGATATGCGCGATCTCCTGTTCGTGGAACTCCCGCGACAGGTAGCGCTGCACACCGATATTGGTGGAACCGAGATAGGGGCGGGTGTTTTCCCTGAGGCAGTCGGGCACCGGGTTGACCTCCTCGTCCAGCAGGTCCTGGTAGGAGCGTCCCGGCGGCAGCTCGGCGCTTCGGGTTGCCTCTTGTGCCATGGCGTCTCTCCTCTGGCGGTGGCGGCATCGAGGCTCCAGCATAGGTCGTTCGAGCAAATACAAACAGGACTGACTGTTTTTAATTGATGTAAGGATGATCTACATCAATACCGGGCCCCCAGAACCCCCACAGCCGTCACAGGTGGCCCCAGATGGGCGCGAACGGGGGTCAGCGAGTCACCGCACCCCCCGGAGTCGAGACACTCCTGCCGGGCGGTCTAGAGTGTGACTATCCGCACAAAATCAAAGGGTTATCTCTACTTTTCGCCACATTTCGCTTCAGCATGGGGCTGCACTGTACCTATTCTGAAAGGGCTGACACACGCGGTGCGCCCGGAGGTTGAGGGTCGCCGCCGCTTAACAGGGGATACACCAATGCTTGGAGCTAAACAGAAAGGGTTCAGTGCCGTTCATGCCCTGCTCGCGATTGTGGGGGTGGTAGCACTAACGGCTGTCGCGGTGCCGAAGTATCAGGACTTCCTGGTGCGTTCGAAGATGTCTGAGGCGTTTGCCATCGTCACAGACACCAAGAACAAGCTGACCGAGTTCTACATCATGAAAAACCGTTTCCCGCGTACGGACAAAGAGCTGGAAAATATGGAGACCGACATGTTTTCACCGCCCGAATTCGTCGAGAAAGTGGCCGTTAAGGCGGCGACCGATGAGCACGAGGTGATGATCCAGGTCTTTTTCCAGCGCGATGTAATCCCGGGCGATAGCTTTAACGACCAGTACCTGTATGTGGCTGCGAACAGCGGCTCCCGGTCGGGTGCGATGGTGGAGTGGACCTGCGGCCTGCAGGGTATCGAAGACAAGTACATGCCAAGCCGCTGCCTCGACCCCTGAGTCGAAGCGACTGGCTTGTTGCTCGACCGTTCACGCGCGGCCCAGGCCTGGCGTTGCGACGTGCGCTTTATGCACTGTTGCCAAGCGCCGGGCAGTGCGGCTACCCTGCGTGCAACCAACGGCAGTACGCGTGGTCAAACCCGCAGTGGCCCTTCATCGGGCCGGTGAAGCGGGCCGCGGTATGCCCAACAAACGATTGCAGTGAATGAATCCAATGAATCCCGGAAAAGCCCTTATTCGCCTTCTCGCCATTAGCCTTGCGCTTGTCACACTGCAAGCCGTGGGCGACCACGGCGTGCCCGAGATCGAGGCGGTCACCCTTGATGGTCGTGTGGTCAAATTGTTGGAAAACCACACCTGGGAGTATGTTGAGTATGAGGAGGGCGACCCCGAGACCAGCGCCGTTCTCACCGTGACCAAGGTGCACGAAATGGACGAGGCCTGTCGCCTGCAGCTGCACCTGGAGAACAACCTGACCTTCAAGATCCGCAGTCTCGTGCCGCGCTTCACGGTATACAACCAGGAAGACATCATGTACGAGTCGATCTCCAAGTCGTTTACCGGGATCAAGCCGACGCGCGACCTCTATCGTGACATCCAGTTTTCACTTGGCTGCCGCGACATCAGTCGTATCATCGTACACGGCGCCGAGCGCTGCACGATGGGTGACATCGACATGTTCAATGAAGAGGAAGGCCAGTGCCTCGGGCACATTTACGTTACGCCAACTGACCTGATCAATATTTCCAAGTAATACACGGCCACAATAAGCCCCCGTGAAATTCGTACTCTCCACGTCCTTCAGCAGCGTTGCTGACCTGACGCAGCTCGCGCCCGTTGTTGATGAACACGGCTGGCACGCGATGTCTTTCTCCGACCATGTTGTAAACCCGGAGAAAATCAATACACCGTATCCCTATACCGAGGACGGCAGCCGGCGCTGGCAACCCTTCACCGACTGGCCCGACCCCTGGGTGATGATCGGTGCGCTGGCGACGATCACTAAACGACTCAGGTTTACCAACAACATCTTCGTGCTGCCGATGCGCAACCCATTCCTCGTGGCGAAGGCGATCAGCACCGCGGCGATTGTCTCGAACAACCGCATCACTCCCGCCATCGGAGTCGGCTGGTCAGAAGACGAATTCAACCTCATGGGCGCGGACTTTCGCACGCGTGGCAAGCGCACTGACGAGATGCTGGAGATCCTGAGGCTCTTGTGGACCGGCGAGATGGTGAGCTACGAGGGCAAGCACTACCAGTTTGATGCGCTGGAGATGAACCCGGCGCCTTCGGAGTACATCCCGATCTGGGTGGGTGGTATTTCCGACCCGGCCATGAAGCGCGCAGCGCGCCTCGGTGATGGCTGGGTGACTGACCTGCAGACCAGTGCAGAAATCATTGAGTCTATCGAGCGTATTCAGGCCTGGCGCAAGGAGTACGGTCGTGAAGACCAGCCCTTCGACATAATGGCTACGCCTTCAGATGCCTATGATGTCGACGGCTACAAGCGCCTCGCCGACGCGGGCGTCACTCACATCATGACGATGCCGTGGCCTTTCTACCACGGCGATACGGATGAGTTGGACAAGAAAATCGACGGCGTGAAACGTTACGCCGACGACATTATCAGCAAGTTCGACTAGTCAGTAAGTTCTATCAGGCAGCAGCGTAACTGTCTTCAGCCTGCCAGTTGGCCAGTAGCGGCCGCGTGTCGCGATCCCACGGGTGGAAGTCGCGGTGGTAGTACTGCCGATAGGGCTTTGCCACGCGGCGCAGGATGCCGCCTTTGAAGAAGAGAAATTTCCAGCCGTCCCACCACAACCGTGGCTTCCACATATTGCCGTCTTTGCGCAGCATGTGAATGACGACGGCGAGCACGTCGAGCATCAGGTAGAACGTCGCCATAGCCATCTGCCAGCGGCGCATCCGTTCGGTGCCGCCCATTGCGCGGAAGACATCGAAGGCCACTGACTTGTGCTCGAGTTCCTCGGCGGCGTGCCAGTTCCACATGTCCCGCATCGCTGGGTCCGCCGCGTCGATCATCGGGTCGTTATCAGACAGTGCGGTCTCGGCGAGAATCGCCGTCACGTGCTCCATCGCGGCGGTGCTGGCGAGGCGCTCCATCGGTGACATCATCTTGTACGCAAGCTTGATGTTGCGTTCGAGCCTACCTTCCATGCGCGCGAGGTCGTAACCCCTGGCGTTGCACAGCGTCTCGTTGTAGCGCTGGTGTTCGCGCCTGTGGAAGCCTTCCTGGCCACAGAAGCCGCGCACGTCCTCTTTCAGTTTCGGGTCTTCGATCTGATCAGCGAAATGACGCACGCTGTCGATGAAGAACTTCTCACCGAGGGGGAAGGTAATCGACATGGCGTTGAACCACGCCGTTTTGAAGGGATGGTTGTCGAACCAGTCGCCTTCGAGCGCCTTCGCGATGTCGTACTCGCGATTGCGCGGCTGAACCTTGATGTCTTCCGGCGTGCGTGACAGCAGTGGCATGGGAGCCTCCCACAGCTTGGCTTTCAGGCAGTGTAAACCTGAATCTGGCTCCCTACGCAGTCATAAATGGCCAAGATGTGGGTAAGAATTACCCTGTTCCGCCGAATGCGCGGGGCATTTCCATATTCAGGCGCTCCATGCCGCCGTTCACCCCCAGGATCTCGCCGGTCACGTAGCTGGCCGCCGAAGAGCACAGGTACAGCGCGCCGAGAGCGATGTCTTCGACCTCGCCCAGCCGGCCCATCGGCGTCAGGTCGACCATAGTCTGCTCGATCTCTGGGGTGAGCACCGTGTTGAGCGCGTCGGTCTTGGTGGACCCAACGGCGATGGCGTTGACGCGAATCTTGGGGGCGAACTCCTGGGCGAGCTCCTGGGTCAGCATAGACAAGGCCCCCTTCGCTGTGCCGTAGGCGGCGAAGCAGGGCGTGGGTTTGTGCCCGGCGATCGAGGAGATATTGAGAATGATGCCCTCGCCCGCGGAGTCCATCATCAGCGGTGCGCAAATCTTGGACAGGTCGAACGCGGTGGCCACATTGAATCGGAAAGCGCCAATGAAGTCCTTACTGCTGGTTTGAGCCACCGGCTTTGGCGGGAATCCCCCGGCGTTGTTCACCAGGATGTCGATGCGCCCGAAGGTTTCCATGGTGCGCGTTGCCAGCCGCTCCAGCTGCTCTGCATCCATGACGTCGGTGGGCACGACCAGTGCGCGACCACCCATGGCCTCGATGTCGGCGGCAACGGCGTTGAGGTCGTCCTCCGTTCGCGCGCCCAGCACGACACTGGCACCGACCTCCGCGAATGCGCGTGCGATCGCGGCGCCAATGCCCTTACCTGCGCCAGTAACGATGGCGACCTTGCCGTCCATCCTGAATTTATCGAGTAATGCCACGTTGGTTCTCCGTTTGCGTGTCAGGGAAGTTCACAGGGAAAGGGTTCAGAGCCCGGAATATCGGTGACGAAGTTGCCTTCCTCCGCCCAGTCCGAGATCGAGTCGGGGTCGGTCACGGCGCGCCAGAACCAGTCCACCATGCGTTCGCCAGCGACCTCACCGTAATAGAACTCGTCGCGTACCGATACCACGTGCACGCTGTTGACCGAGTCAGAGGTAAGGTACCACTGGATGCCTGGCAGGTCTTTCGTGTCGCAGTACGCCGCGCGCATCGCGTTGATCCACTGCGCCTCGTCGGCGAAGAACGCGTCGCCCTGCTGCGTGTTGTCTTTCTGGTTCGACAGGATCAGGTACTGCTGTTCCGGCACCTGTTTCAGTCGCGGTGATGCGGCCATGTAATTGTCGGGCCCCACCGCGCAGTCGCCAACGAAACAGTAAGGCGGCAGGTAGGGCTTCGCACCCCACTCGGGAATCTTGACGAAGCCTAGCGTGCGCACGCCAACGCCGCCGTTGTCCAGCGCCCCGCCCGCATCGGGAAAGGCCGCGGTGCGAGGCCACTGCAGGTCATCCAGCACCCAGTGATAGTTGTAGAGCGTGCCGTAGGCGCCGGCGGAGAATCCGCCGAACAATGCCACGAGTTCATCGGGGCGGAAACCGGGGCCACCGGCCGCGTCCATCTCCTGCCAGATGATGTCGCGCGCCGCGCGCATTGCCGCGCGCAGGTTGAGGGTGCCGTAGCGTGGCACCGTGAAGTCGCTGAACTGCTCCAACACGCCCCCGCCGATAAACACGTCCTGGTTGCAGTAGGGCAGGTAGATCTTGGTCCAGTCGGCGAAGGGATTTTCCGGCGCATCTGACACGAGGCCGAGGCCGAGCGGGCTGTCATCCTGTGCGTTGAACAGTCCGGGCGCATTTTCCAGGCGGCTGCGGCAGTCGTTTTCAAAGATGCAAACGCCGCCTCCCTGCAGGCCGACGATCACGTTGTCTACCGGCTCACCTTCCGGTGCGAGTCGGATGTGGAACGCGTAGTCGGTACCGTCGCCGCACATGCTGCCCCACTTGTCGCTGTCGAGGACAACTTGCAGCCATTCACCGCGTGCAGGGCTTGCCTCCGCGTAGCCTGGGCCGCAGGTGAATGTGAGCGGGCCCGTGTCTGCGTGGGTAGTCGCCGCAATGCAGTCGACCTGGTCGGCGGCGTTGCCGATATAGATCTCCGGCTCCACGGCGATGAGGTCGCTGAGCGTTGGGCAGGCGGCCGCGACATCCGCCACCGCGGTGTCGTGCGCGGCCTGGCGCGCAGTCGCGACGGCACCGGGGTCGCAAGCATCGTCGGCGAGGCATTCATTGATGGCCGTCAGAGAGGCGTCCATAAAGGCTGCAGCGCTGGCGTGGGCACTCTGCAGACAGTCCTTGCCCGTATCGTCAACGGTGGGCCAAACCGCTCCCTGCGGTCCACCGTAAGTGCGCCACGCAACCGAGTCCGCCTGCGCCGTGCAGGACGCCTGCAGGCGCCCCAGGGTGTCGTCGACACTCATGCCGATGAATTCGCCGTCGCTGCAGCTGGCGGTGACGGTGCTTGCCAGCGCGTCCGCCGCCGCGAGTACTGAGGCGTCATCTTCTGCACAGTGTGCGTCGCCATTGTCATAGCAGGCGGCGATGGCGTTTGACAGGTCGTTGAGGCAGGCGTTGAGCGCCTGTGCCGCGGACTCCACGCAGTTCACTTGCCTGTTGTTGTTGTCGTTGCCATCGGAACACGCGGCCAGTGCCAGGGCCATCGCGAGCGCGGCGAGTATGCGAGCGGGTTTCATGCGGGTTGCTCCAGGTGGGTTGTCAGTTTTTGTGTTGTCGTCTACTCAATGTTTCGGGTTACGAAGTCGAGCAGTGGCCCGATTACGTTGTTGGTGCGATCGTCGTTGGCAGTCAGCACGTCGACGTGGGCGTAACCCTCGGAGATGTACACCTCGAATCCTCCTGCTGCACCGCCGTAGGTCGGAAATGCCGGGTTCGGGTTGTTCTCGTCGATAATGCGCGTCGAGACGCCATCACAGGAAGGTGCGGCGCAGCGCGCGATCGAGCTGGCGAACGACAGCCACACATCACCGGTGGTGGTCAGGCCGTTGCTGCCGCCAAACGCGATGACCGGTATGTCGATGTGTTGCCCCTGCGTGCGGTTTTCGATGTCGGAGCGACCCCTGCCCTGTGGGGGCGGGGCAGACAGGGCCGTGGTGTCCAGACCAAGTCCGCTGGTGACGCCGAGGCCGGAAGACGAGTAATACCACTCTGAGAAGTTAGTCTGCCCTGCGTAAAACATTGGCAGCATGCGGCCCTCCAGGTCCGAAGGCTCGGCCTCGATTCCCCACACACCGCGCGACCCCGCGGTGGTTGGCGCGGGGCCGTTGTTGGTAAACGCTGCAGAGGGGATGTCGTCGCCCGCGCTCAGCCAGGTGCCTACCCCGCCGACCAGCGGCCCGTCGAAGCCGAGTGACGTGGCGAGAAAACCAGCAACGGACGCGGCCACACCATCGTCATCGAGGAACTTGCCGAGCAGCGCGATCGACGATGCGGGCGTGTCGCCGACCAATGGCAGCAGTATGTTGAGCTCCGGTACCTTCAGCACTGCGGAGTTACCCGGTACACCGCCCTGGTCTGCCAGCAGGATGGACTCCACGCCATCGCCTACAAGCACCGCGTCGAGCGCGTTGACTTCCGACACGGCGAGCAGCTGTGGTGACAACAGCCCGGCTATGACGGAATAGGCATTAACCGGCTCGGTGCAGGTGGTGTTCGCGAAGGCCGCGCAGTCGGTCTCCTCCGTCTCGAGGCTGCAGGCTGTTGCGCCGTCGATGCAGCGCGCCGCCTGGTCGCGCACGGCGCCGAAGAGTCCGCCATCGAAGGCAGCTTCTATTCTATCGAGCGTATCTGCATCGGGGGCTTCGTCGGCGAGGCCCTGGCCGCCGCCCTCCAGCAGGATCAGGCCGCGCAGCTTGCTGTAGCCCGGCACCGGGTTGTTGATGTCAAAGTTAAAGTCGGTGGCGGCATAGCGCGCCGTGTAGCCCGTGCCCGCGGAGTGGCCGCCGAGAAACACATTGCCCTCGCGCGCGGTCTCGCGGGCGCGCTCCACAACCGCATCGATGTCGTGGGAGTGTACGAGTGTTGTCCACTGCGCCATGAAGGCGGTGTCGGTGCTCGTGTTGTAGAACTCGGCGCGGCGATTGGGGCCGTCTGCGAGGGCCGGGTTCAGTGCAAGTCCGAGCGCGTCTCCAAACAGGAAGTCCAGCCCAACGAGCGGGTCGTTGAGGTCTTCGGCGATGTCGAGCCCTTCCGTATCCTCCAGAAGGTTTGCGCGCCGGTCCACGGCCCAGACTTCCAGCACGAGGTTGGCATTGTCGCGCGCGCGGCGCAGCAGGTTCTCGGCGAGCACGAAGAAGTTAGAGGCGCCACCTTCAAAGCCGGGCACCAGTACCAGAATGGCGTCGGGCTGGTGGTCGTTGCGGCGGGTCAGGAAGTAGCGTGTGTAAATCGCGCGATTAAGGTCGACGCCCTGGGCGCCGAACTGGCGCAACATCTTCGCGTTGTTGATAACGACGCCCGCGGTGCCCGGCGTGTGCGCGGGGTGTGCGGCGCTCGCCAGGATGATGGTCTGCTGGCCCATGGTGTCGTCGCGGTTGTTGGGATTACCGTTGTCGCATGACGCCAACAACACCATCGTCAGCAAGAGCACACTTAACCTGAGGATATCGCGCATGTTCTTAGTCCTTTTGTCTGTGCGATCCGGCTACGCAGTATAGGTTATATCACTGTGCCCGGCGCAATGTAGGCACTTGTCTAGATTACGAAACGTTAGTCGCGCGGTATGATCGGCAACCGGTCTGCTAACATCTGGACAGCGTTACACGCAGTGCACCGCGCGAGGAGATAATAATGAAACGAAGGGATTTCCTGAGCTATACGGGCCTTGGCGCAATCGGCGCCGCGACCACAACCAGTCTTGCTGGTTGTTCCAGCGACGAACCCGTGGTCAAGTTCTGGCAGCAGGGCAACTTCCGACCCGTGTCGGAAGAAGTCACGCTTACCGAACTCAAGGTAGAGGGTACGATCCCCCCGGAGTTAAGCGGGCTTTATGTTCGCAACGGCACCAACTCATCGACTGGTGTCGCGGAACACTTCTTTGGCGGCGATGGCATGATGCACGGCGTGCGTCTCGAAAACGGTCGCGCCTCCTGGTACCGCAATCGCTATGTCGATACCCCGGTATATCGCAAAGAGGCGGGCGGCTTTGGTGCACCGCAGCCTGAAAACACCACGAGTGCGGTGTCACTGCTGTACCACGGCGGTGAGCTGATGGCGCTCGGGGAGTTCGGCTACCCATACCTGATCAACCCGGATGATCTCAGCACCAAGGGTCCGCATAACTACGACGGTCAACTTGCGGGCAACATGACAGCGCATCCGCGCATCGATCCTGTCACCGGTGAACTCCTGTTCTTTGGTTACGACGTGATGGAGCCGTACCTCACGTACTACCGCGCAGACAAGAATGGCAAGATGCTGCAGGCTGAGGGAATCTCGATGAGTGGCCCCAGCATGATTCACGACTTCGCGGTCACTGAGAAGTACGTGGTGTTCATGGACATGCAGGTACGCTTCTCCTGGCTGTCTGCCATCATGGGCAGCGGCCTGCCATTCAAGTGGGATGACAGCGTGCCCTGTCGCTTCGGTGTCATGCCGCGCGAGGGTAGCGACGCCGATGTGAAGTGGTTTGACGTCCCGTCCTGCTTCATCTTCCACATCATGAATTCCTTTGATCGCGGTGATGAAGTAATCGTCGACGCAGCCCGTTACGACCACCTGTGGGTCAAGAGCTCCCACGACTTCCATCACCCCGCACACCTCTCGCGCTTTGCGATGAACATGAAGACGGGCCAGGCCTCTGTTGAGCGACTGTACGGCCGGCCAATGGAGTTCCCGCAGGTCAACCGCGAAAACTGGACCCGCGACTACCGCTACGGTTACAGCGTCGCGGTGCACGAGGAAAACAACGCGCCGGAAAAGGTGGCGACCTCAGAGGGCGGTCTGCGCAAGTACGATGTCGTAACTGGAGAGGTGGATGACTGGTGGCCCGGTCTTGCCTATGAGCCCGGTGAACCGATGTTCCTCGCCTCGAAAGAGTCGGGCGGTGGTGAAGACGAGGGTTACATTGCAACCTACGTGTACGACAGGAACACAGAGACCAGTGCCTTCTGTATCTTCGACGCGACCAAGCTGTCGGCAGGGCCCATCGCTAAAGTGCAGCTACCGGTGAGGGTGCCGGTCGGTTTCCACGGAGTCTGGATACCTGACTACGTGACGAGCTGATTGGTTTACAAAACAAAAAGGGCGACATGTCACCATGTCGCCCTTTTTTTTGTTCGCCGCGTGGATTAGAAGCGAACGCGCACAGTGCCTGCGATCAGATCGCTTTCCGCCTGTGAATTGTCCGCCTCGGCATAGCGGTAGTTGAGTGCAACAGAAACACCCGGCGAGACGAAGTACTCCACGAACGGTCCGTAACTGTCGAGCTCGTCGTTGCCGCTCTCCGCGTGCTCGTAGCTAATACCGAAACCGAAGTTGGGGTCAGGGTAGTAGGTGCCGCGCAGCGAGTAGTTGTCGAAGTCACCGAAATCGTCCCAGTCCTCGAATCCATAGCCGAACTCGACTTTGAGGCCGGCGTCGCCGAAGGGCTGGTAGTGTTCGAAACCGAGATTGTAGAAGTCTGCATCGTCGAGGCCGCGACCGCTCGGGTCGATCTCGCTGTAGGTGAGTAGTACAGAGGTGGTCTCCAGCACGTACATGCCGCCACCGATGCTCCACGCATCTGAGTTAGAACCGGGGTCGACGTCCGAACGGCGCCATGACGCTGTGCCGATCAGGCCGAGGTTCTGTTCCACGTAACGGCCTGAAACGCCGTACGTCCAGGTGTCCTGGTCGCGACCGCGGTTGGGCTCGATGTTGGAGTAGCTGTCGATCAGGCTGACACTGGATGCACGATCCAGGAACGCCGCTTCAGCGCGTGCGCCCTTGGTGTCATCGACGGGTGCGAAGTGATAAGTGCCATCAAGCGAGATGATGTACTGGTCGAACCCCCTGCCATTGGG
This sequence comes from Halioglobus sp., assembly GCA_965227435.1. Taxonomy (GTDB): domain Bacteria; phylum Pseudomonadota; class Gammaproteobacteria; order Pseudomonadales; family Halieaceae; genus Marimicrobium. The sequence goes on from CBDDGB010000001.1 coordinate 968,809, forward strand.
GAAATCGCCCTCGCCGAAACCGGCGCCTACGCGTCCTTCCCACTGGTATTCGGCGCTGGCCGATGCTGATATGCCCAGGGCGATAAGCCCAACGGCAAATTTTCTGTTAATCATGCTGCAATCTCCTGCGGGTGCATTGTAAGTCATTGATTTTCTTCTTATACGCGCGAATGCTACGCGCAGGGTCACGCCCAACACAACTGAACTATTGCGTTGTGTGAACTAATTACGCCGCGAACGCGGCGGGGTTTAGCCCGCAGGGTAGATGTTGACTGGAAATGCGCTTTGCTGCGCTAGCCCGGTAATCTTGTCGTAGCCGACATCCCGTGGAATGAGGAACTGCACGTTACTGCCTTTTTCCCGCGTGGGGCGATCATCCTCCGGGTCGCCCCAGCCGTGGGCGAGACCCACGGTACCCGCCGCCACGCGGTCGCTGGCCTCGACTACCGCCTCGATGCGCCCGAATCCCGAGTCAATGGTGACGAGGTCTTCGTCAGTGAGCGACAGGCGCGCCATGTCGTCGCGATTCATCAGGGCCGGGTTGTAGGTGCGCCGACGGCGCAGACTGGGCAGGTTGTGCCCGGTGGTGCAGTACACCTCACGCATGCGGTAGGTGATAAGACGGAAGTCAAAGTCCTTGTCTTCGGCGTAGCCACCGCTGGCGATGACCGGTTCCGCAAACACTTCCCCGAGTTCTTCGATCACCTCAGGATGGCCAACGGCCAGGCGCCGGTCGGCGTGGCCGACCATGTCGGGGATGACGCCGCCGACTGCTGGCACGCCGTCATCGTAGAGTTCGCCACTCGGTGACGCTGCCCTGATGTCGTCGAATGAAACCCGCGCATGAGGGTTGAGCGCGCGAATGACATCGTCTGCACTCGGCACCGTGTCAGCTGCGATGCCCGGCAACTCGAAGTTGGCGCCCATGCGCTGCGCAACGCGCCAGAAAAACTCCCACTCTTCGATGACGTCGCCCTCGGCGTCTACCAGTGCAGGGGAGTATTGATTGAAGGCGGAGGGGAAGTACGCGTCCGACAGCATGGGGATGTCGGCGCGCTCGAAGGGGTGCTTCACCGCCATCACGTAGTCCGCATGTTTTGCCGTGGCAGACATAAAGAGATCGTTGACGACGAGCAGGTCGAGATTTTGAAGGGCCTTGAGCGTGTTGTCGGTGTCGGAAAACACCAGCGCCGGGTTACCGCCATTGACGATCAGCGCCCTGACCTGGCCCTTGCCCTCCGTGAGTATCTCGTCGGCGAGCGTATTGGTCGGCATCTCCTGGTAGCCGAACAAGCCTGTGATGCCCTGGATGTCGCGCACGCGGGAGCGTTGGTCGGTGCGCAGCGAAACCGGCAGCGGCGCGTTGCCCTCTGCGGCGAGCTCGGGGCCGAGGGTACCCGGGTTGCGCGTCATCCCGCCGCGGCGGTCGAAGCGGCCGCAGATCGCATTCAGTGTTTGCACAAGTTGCGTGGCGAGGTTCTGGTGTCGCGCCATGTGCAGGCCAGTGCCGGAAGCGGCGGCGCCGCTTTTTGCAGTGGCGAACAGTCGCGCGGCCTCCACAATGTCGTCTGCTTTGCAGGTGGTGCGCTGCTCGGTGTACTCGAGGGTGAAGGGTGCAACCGCCGCGTGCAACTCGTCAAAGCCGGAACAGTAGTTGTCGACGTAGTCGGTGTCGTGCCAGCCATTGTCGATGATCTCGCGAATGATGCAGGCGAGCAGCGTCGCATCTTCGCCGGGCTTCACCTGCAGGTGCACGTGGGCCTTTTCCGCGACATCGCAGCGTCTCGGGTCGATCACCACGAGTTTCATACCGCGGTTCAGTGCGTTCTTGAGGCGCGTTGCGGGGTTGGACTGCGGCATCGACCACAGGTGTGACACCACCGGGTTGGTTGCAACAAACATCGTGCAGTCGGCGTGGTCGATGTCGAGCACCCCGAGCGGCAGCGGCCCGCCGAACAGGCGGTCGTAGGCGATGATGAGCGCGGGCGAGTCGATGGTGAGCGATGTGTAGAGTCGCGGCGACCCGAATGACTCGAGCCACTTCGCAACGTACCAGGGGCCACCTGCGGAGGTGCGATGCCCGCCGCAGCCAACGTACACAGCGACCGCCTCGGGACCGTGTTCGTCAATGATCGACTTCAGTTTGTCACCGATCTCGTCTATAGCGGTCGCGGTGTCGACCGGCTCGAACTCGTTGCCGACTTTTTTCTGTGTCGCGAGCAGCCGGTCAGGGTGATTGATGCGCTCGACTTCCGCGCGGCCCTTGGGGCAGGTATAGCCCTCGGAGACCGGGTTGTCGTAGTCGCCGCGCACATCGACAACGCGGTTGCCCTCGGTGTCCACTTCTAGCCCGCAGAAAACGTGGCAGAAGCGGCAGAACGTCTTGTGTGTTTCCGGCATGTCATTCACCTGTTGTTATCGCTAGCCGGGAGTCTGTGCTGCGTCAGCCGCTCCCGTTTCTCATGAGTTCAACGCGCGGGTCGTTGGGGTAAATCCAGTCGTCACCGATCACCTGGGCAACGCGCAGTTCCGGCGGTATGTTCTCTGTGCCGATCATCTGGTCGGCTGCCTGGTTCCAGTGATAGATGCGCGCCTCCTGGTAGCTCAAGGGTACGCCGCGAAAGCCCGCGGACTCCATCGACTTCTGGATCCTGAGTCCGAATTGCGTGTCCTCTTTCAAGACGTCGCAAAGCTCCTCGCCATTGTTCTCTGTCCAGAGGTCAGGCTTCATGCCTTCCTGCCAGGCGGGCGCCATTGTCCAGGTCTCCATGCGGCACTTGTTGATGCCGTTGGGCCAGAACAGTATTGGTGGTATCGCGTATTGGCTGAGCGGCGACACCCAGTTAGGAAACAGCCCGTAGGACTGCGTGCAGGTGCGCGCGATCTCGCCCGCGGTTTCAATTCGTGCAACTTCGGGCGGTACGTGTACGGCCTCGAGCGCATCGCGGCCCTGTGGCGTTGGAGCGATCATGCGGCCGTGGCCGTAGGCGTACAACGTATTGATGTTGCGGCGATCATCGAGGATGGGTGCTACGGTGCTCGGGTGTATGGAACGTACGTGGTAGACCTCGGTATTTGCCTCCATTGCGATCTTCCAGTTGCAGTCGAGATCGAAAATGTGCCGCGCCGCCAGGCGGCAGTTTTCAAACTGGAACTCTTCCCACTCCTCGGCGATCGGGCCGAGCCACTCGCGCAATGTGGGTGCCTCGTCGTCGAAGTTTACGAATACAAGGTTACCGAAGCGCTCGCAGCGAATTTTCCTGAGGCCGCGCGTGGAGAGGTCGAGGTCGCGAAAGTCCTGTGGGTCGCGCACGGCAAGTAGTTCGCCCTCGCGGCTGTAGCTCCAGCCGTGATAGGGGCAAACGAGGCGCCGCGCATTGCCGCGCGGCTCTACGACAACCGGTGCGCCGCGGTGCTGGCACGTGTTGTAGAACGCGTTGATATCGCCGACATCGCTGTGCACCAGTACAACTGGCTGCCCGGCGTTGTCCCATTTGAGAAAGTCGCCGGGTTCGGGCAGTTCGTCGATATGTGCGGCGAGCAGCCAGCTCTTCTGCCAGATGTGTTCGAGTTCCAGTTGGAAAAAGTGCTGGTCCACGTAGCGCCCGGCGGGGATGTCGGGCAGGGCGGGAAATCCCTCGGGCGGCGCCGTGCGCGCGGCCTCGTACTCCATGAGGTCCCTGAGGGTCTGGATGTACTCGGCGCTCATCGGCATGCGTCGCTTCCTTCAGCTCTTTTTCTTTCGGCGTCTTCGTCTTGATTATAGTAGTGAAAGTGTCGCCGGGGTGATGGCAGCTGCCTACATTGCCTGTGCCGCGTCCCGGCCGACGATCCACGGCAGATCCAGGAACGTCTGTATGCCGGTCGGCGCCTCGCACACGTAGGGCACCGCGTTGACCGCGTGCATGCTCGTGGTTGATCGGGGGTTGTCGTTCCAGGTCGGGCCGAACTCCAGGTACATGTTGGGGTCGCCCTTGATCGTGATCGAGTGATTGCCCCTTGGCCACTCGTCGCACATGCTGTCATGCACGCGCCATATGGTCTCGTGCACGATGCGCTTCTTACGCCCGACCTTGCCCGCCCATTCCCAGCGTTGGGCAGCCACCGTACCTTTATTGATCTTGCCGGCGGCGACCTCAAAGTCGCGCGGTGCGAGGGCTTTGCTGAAACGTGCGTCGATGCTGTCGAGTTTCAGGCCGATACCGTCTGCCACCATCTGGATGCTCTCCTCGAACAGTCCTGTCAGCCAGCTGGCATAGCGCTCCGAGCTCGCTTTGAACGCTTTTGGCGTGCGCCCGAAGCCCATGGTGTCGAGTATGATCTCGGGGGAGGGGTACGTAGAGAACTCAGAGATCTCCTGCACGATGATCTGGTCGATGCGCCCTGACAGGGCCGTCATGGTCAGCGGCACCAGGTCGCCCAACCAGCCCGGATTGGCGCCCGTACCGTGGAAGCTTGTGCCGCCGAGCCTGCAGGCCCGCGCTAGCTTGTTGACGACACGCGAACCATACACCTTGGGGTACATGTAACCCACGGATGAAATGACGTTCTTGCCAGACGCGAGCAGTGTACAGATGACCTCGAGGTCCTCCTCGAGTTCTTCGCCGTACACGAGCGATGACAGTGGCGAGTGAATCACGCAGTCGGCGTTCATACCGATGATCTTGCGCGCGTCTCCGGTGGCCTTTACGCCAAGTTTATCGATGCCCGCGATGGTGCCGGCGTCCTGGCCGTCTTTGTTGGGGCTGTATACAAACAGCCCCGCCAGTTTGAGGTCTCGTCGTCGCGCAATCTCCCGGATGACTTGTGTACCGACATTGCCGCTGCCCCACTGAATTACCCTGTACGCCATTATTCTTCTCCGCCTGTGGTCCGCACAGCTTGCCACCCGTGCGCCGCGCAGGCACGTTTTTTTCACAGCGGGTGCTACACTGCCGCTTCCATTTGCAGCGAGATACCGACGATGTTAACTGCACCACAGCTCCCCTTGCCGGTACGGTCGTTCAACGCCGTCGTGCGCGCAACCTGGAAGCTGGGCAGGCGTCCACTCGCGCTTGATGTGCCTTCGCTGCTCGCCGCGGCCCGAGCCCAGACCGGGCTCGATGACTTCGGCCCCGGGACGTTCCGCGAGGGTCTTGAATGCCTCGTGCAAAGCCTTGAGGACGAGGCGCGCCTGTCACCCCTCGGACGCGTGATCGCGCAGCAGGAAATCCTGATGGCGCTCTCCAGCCGGCAGCAATTGTTTGACTATCACAGGCGGTTCCCCGAGATCGGGCGCGGCGTCATCAGCGAGCCCGTGTTCATCATCGGACAGGGGCGCAGCGGTACGACGATCATGCACGAGTTGTTCAACCTCGATGAACGCCTGCGGATTCCCCGCACCTGGGAGGTAGACCACCCGTTTCCACCGCCGGAGACCGCCAGCTACAACACTGATCCGCGCATTGCGGCGGCAGACAAGACGCTTGCGCGCGCCAACTTCATCCTGCCGGCGTTCAAGCGCATCCACCGCATGGGGGCAACCCTGCCGCAGGAGTGTGTGCGTTTTACGACACACGAGTTTACGAGCCTGATCTTCTGGACCAACTACAACGTGCCGACCTATGCGAGGTGGTTGAAGGAGGAGGCGGATCTCAAGCCGACCTATGCCTACCACCGTCTTTTCCTTCAATTGTTGCAATGGCGTCACCCGCGTTCGCCCTGGGTGCTCAAGTCCCCGGGGCACCTGTGGTCTCTAGGTGAGTTGCTCGACGAGTACCCGGATGCCCGCTTCGTGCAGACGCACCGCGATCCGCTGCGCATGTTGGCGTCATTGACGAGCCTCATGACGCACCTGCGCAAGATGGCCAGCGACGAGGTAGACGCTGCAGTTATTGCCCGTGAGTGGGCCGAGTGGAACGCGTTGGGCCTCAATGAGAGTGCCGCGTTTCGCGCCAGCGGCCGGATTGCAGAAGACCGCGTGGTCGACGTCGACTTTCACGACTTCATGCGTTCTCCCGTGACCGAACTCGGACGAATCTACGACACCCTCGGGCTGGAGCTTACTGAAGCGGTGGCCGCACGTATGACTGACTACCTCGCGGTGCACAACGACCAGCAACACGGCGCCCACCGCTACACGTTTGACGACACAGGGCTCGACCGCGATACCGAGCGCAAACGGGTGGAACCCTACCAGCAGTTCTTCTCGACGCCTGTCGAGGTCTAGGCTTTACTTGCGAGGGGCCTCTGGTAGCATCTCGCAGATGCGCTTTTTCTTGCTTCTACCACTGCTTCTTTTTGCGGGAGCTGCACACGCGGCATCCTGCGACGATACTTCCGTCAGTCACGACATTGCCGTTAGCGGCTGGGGCGTGGATGAGAAGAACCATCGCTTCATTGCCGAGGCGGCTGCCGGAATCACGCGCGACAACGTCGGCAGCCTGCGCCTGAAGTGGGCGGTCGGACTGCCCGACACCAACGCGCCGCGCTTCATGCCATTGATTTCTGAAGACACCGTTATCGTCAGCGATGCGGATGGCCTAGTGTACGCCCTGGATCGAGAGTCGGGCTGCGAGAAATGGCGTTTCGATGCGGGCAGCCAGGTGCGTACCGCCTTCAGCTACCTGGGCGATGGCGAGCGTCACCTCGTGTACTTCGGCACATTCGGCGCCGACCTTATCGCGTTGGACTTAAAGACGGGCAGGGAGGCGTGGCGCAACAATCTCGCCGATCACCCGCGCGCCATGTTGTCGGGTACAGGTATCGAGCACGAGGGGGTGATCTACCAGCCGGTGTCGTCGTGGGAGGTCGCCTGGGCACTCAATCCGTTTTATGCCTGCTGCACTTTCCGCGCGAGTATAGTTGCTGTGCGCGCGGCAACAGGTGAGCAGCTCTGGCGCGCCTACACCATTGAAGAGGAGCCCAAGGTCGTGGAGTCGCGGATGTTGCTGCCCGACCACCTGGGCCCGTCCGGTGCCCCCGCCTGGTCGCAGCCCACCGTCGATGCCGCGCGCGGGCTGATATACATCGGTACCGGTGAGAACTACTCGGGGCCGGCCACGGACACGTCCAACGCGATTATCGCGTTCGATATGGCCAGCGGGGAGATGGCCTGGAAGCGCCAGTTTCTACCCGGTGACATCTGGAACATGGCGTGCGAGGCCCCCATGCACCCCAACTGCCCCGACAGGACAGGCGTGGACCTCGACTTCGGTGCACCGCCGATCCTGGTAACACTCAACGAGCGGGACTACATCCTTGCCGGACAGAAAAGTGCGCGCGTGTTCGCGCTGGACCCCGCAAAGAACGGCGAGCCGCTGTGGACCTACCGGGCCGGGGCCGGTGGTAAGGCGGGCGGCGTGCATTTCGCCATGGCTGTCGATGCGGCGCGCGGTGCGCTCTATGTGCCGATCAGCGACCGCCCCATCGCCAACCTCGATGATTCAAGCGACGGCGAGCCCAACCCATCGTTGCACGCCCTCGACATAGCCACGGGTAAGCCACTCTGGGAAGTTGCCGCACCGGGTGACTGTCGCGACCCTGACAGTAAGAAGGGCGAGCGCCTCGAAGATTGTTACGAGGGTTTCTCGGCGGCGATCACCGTGACGGACAACCTCGTGTTCGCTCCTACACTCGACGGGTATCTTCGTGCCTTCGACGCCGAAACAGGCGAGCAATTGTGGGCGCTTGATACCCGTGGCGACCATCCGAGTGTAAGCGACACTGAAGCCTATGGCGGTGCAATAGATTACGGCGGCGTATTCCTGGACGGCGGTGAGCTGTTCGTGAGCTCGGGTTATGGCCAGTTCGGCCAGATTCCCGGGAACGCCTTTATGGTATTTTCCGTCGACACTCAACGCTAACTGCCAGCCGCACAACCTGCCGAGACAACCGCTATGCCAGACGCCTCACAACCCCGTATCGCCATCATTGGTGCAGGACCCGCCGGCATCGCCGCGGGGCGCGAGCTCCTGCAGAAGGGTTTCACTGATTTCACCATATTCGACAAGCAGGACGCCGCCGGTGGCACCTGGCACCTGCACAGCTACCCAGGCCTGGCCTGTGACCTGTGGGCACACTTCTACACCTTTTCCTACCGACCCAACCCCGACTGGAGCGCCAACTTCGTCGACCAGCCCGAGCTCGATGCCTACCTCCAGCGCTGCGCGAGCGAGTTCGGGCTGGACCCGCACTGCGCCTTCAACACGCGTATCGACCGTTGCGTGTTCACCGACGACAAGCGTTGGGAACTGACCACGGACGGTGGCAAGTCCGAAACTTTCGATGCCGTGATCTGTGCCATGGGCGGTCAGCACACCGCCATTTACCCCGAGGTGCCGGGCCGCGACAGTTTCAATGGTGAGCAGTGGCACTCGACGCACTGGAATCACGCGGTGGATCTTTCGGGTAAGCGCGTGGTCATTGTGGGTTCCGCAGCGGCGGCCGTGCAGATCGTGCCGAAGGTCGCTGAGGTGGCTGGTCACCTGACCGTGCTGCAGCGCACACCGAACTGGATCATGCCGCGCAACTGGAAAGCCTACTCGCCAACCATGTTGGCGATGTTTCGCCGCTTCCCTTCGCTGACTCGACTGTGGCGCTGGGGCCAGGGCCTGCTGATGGGCGTGGTGCTCGATGGCGTAACCCTGGGCCATAAACGCATGGAGCAGTTCGAAGCCCGCGTGCACAAGTTCATCGCATCAGCTATCGACGACCCCGAAGTGCAGAAGGCGGTTACGCCCAACACCCGCTACGGCTGCAAGCGCGGCCTGGTGTCCGACGAGTTTTACCCAACGCTGAACCGCGACAACGTGGAACTCGTGGCGGAAGGGCTCGCCGCGGTGCGCCCGGAAGGCATTACCACGGCGAGCGGGCGCGAGATCGACGCGGATGTGATCGTCTACTGCACGGGCTACCAGGTGATGGACTTCGATCGCATCGACGTGCGCGGTACGGACGAAAAGGTACTGGGCGATGTTATGAATGAGGCGCCACAGGCCTACCTGGGCATTGCTGCGCCGCACTTTCCGAACTATTTCTTTGCCGCCGGTCCCAACGGTATTCCGATCGATACGTCCTTTTTCACGACGGTGGAGCGCAACACGAAAACCATTGTCAGCCTGCTGGAGCAGATGCGCGATAAGGGAGTTCAGGCGATCGCTGTATCACCGGAGACCAGCGCGGCCTACAACCGCGATATCGCTCCCGCATTCGCCACGTACTCGTGGGGTCACGCCTCCTGCAATAGCTACTACCGCACTGAGGAAGGGTTCAGCCCGTTCCTCTTCCCCGGCGGTTACAAGGACTACGCCGCGCGCCACGAGGCCTGCGACCTCGGCGACTTCGAGACCGCTTAAAGATCCGCGATTTTTACGAGTTTCACCTCAGGCAGGGTTACGCTCTCCTGCTTGCTGTCGAGCCAGCGTAGCGTGAGGAATCCAAACGCGTGACCGGAGGTGTCGATCCAGTTGGGGTGGCCGTGGTCCTCGTGCGCCACCAGGAATTCCACTGAGCCGTCTTCGCCGTAGGTCACGTTCGCGAGCGTGCGCGAGGTTGGCTGTGTCATGTAGTTATAGATTTCGTGCCAGCGCGTCTCGGCCACGAGGTTCCAGTAGCGCGTTTGTGGCGGCTGCACCGTGATTAACAGCGCCTCGTCGTTCTCTATCTGGTAGCTGCCCAGCATGTACAGGTTGTCTTCACCGGAAATGTCGCCACCGAGGTTTTCTGAGGTAGCGCGCACGAAAGCGTTAGTGTTTTCCATGAGTTCGGGCAACACGTTGCGGTGCAGGTGGGTGAGGGCGTAGAAGGCGAACGTGGTGCCCGTTATCGTGGCCGCCATCTCCTCATCGGTGGGCGGGCGGTAGGGCGGGTTGCCGCCGAGTACTTCGATGTTAAGCGTCGCGAGCGTCTCCTGGCTGCGGTCCGCGATGTACTGGCGCACGAGGATGGCGGAGGCGTCTTCGGGTATCTGCACCCAGTCGCCTTCCTCTGTTGGCTGCTGCTTGGCGAGCAGAATGGTGAAGTTGCCATCGTCATCGAGCGTCAGCGTGCGGTCGCTCAGGTAACCCACGTTGCGCCGCTTCGACATGCCTTGGCCTGCGTTAAACGTGAAGCCCAGATACGTCACCGTGCCGATGTTGCCGGTAATGCGGTAGTCGTACTTGCCGTCGATCGCGGCCAGGTGATACTCCGCATCGGGGTTATCGCCGCCGGCTTTTCGCACCCAGGTGTCCATGCGCTGGAACCGCGGGAGCGCCGGGTTGGCATCGGCGATGATGTGCGTGCTCATCGCCGCGACGCGCAGCAGGAAGCGCATGCCTTCGATGGCCTCCTGTTCGGTGCGCGCGTCTGCGAGCACCATTTCGCGCGTTGCAGAAAAGGTCGCTTCGAAATCGAGCAGCGCCTGGTGCGCGGCGAGGCCCGAGTAGTCCTCTGTCTGGCCGCTGTCACCGAGGCTGCTCAACTGAGTTACCAGTGCCGCGCCCCGCGGCATCTGGTAGCCAACGGCGAGTCCCACAGCAAGAAAGCAGATAGCGATTAAGGTGTTCCTGAGCACGTGAACCCTCGAAAGTTTTCCTTTGAAGGCGCACAGGTTAAACCATTTCTGCCGGCGGTGGGCTGGCTGCGCCGGACACGTTGCGCTGTTCGCGGGCGCGCGTTAGCGTGATGGCTCTTTTTGGCGGGAGGCGACGATGGAGTCCTGGATCGAATGGCTGCCGCGCGTGGGCGCGGTGCTGACACTGATTATCGGCCTGATCGGGTTTTTCTCACCCAAGATGTTCCTCGACCAGATGGACATCGGGCTCAACAGTCCGAAGGCCTACTCCGAGGCCCGCACTGTCTTCGGTGGCCTCAACCTGGGGCTTGCCATTGCGGCGCTTGTCATGGCCAGCCCCGCGGTATTCACGGCGCTTGGCATCAGCTGGGGCATGGGCTTAGTCGCGCGCCTCTGGTCGCAGGCCGTCGACGGCATTGCGCTCAAGGACACCATTCCGGGGGTGGTCGTCGACGGCACCCTGTGCCTCCTGTTCCTGGCACCGGTACTCTTCGGGTAGTAGTACCGGCCTGATTTCTTGCAGCGCCTTACCATAGGCGCTAGAGTTTTCGTGTTCGCGTGACTGGCGAGTTCGGGTGGGCCACCACCGGGGAGCGCGAACGTTACATTCCCGCCGATCGCCTGGGCATCTTCCTAACTTACTGTCAGAAGGAGGTGTCCATGTCTGACTACCGTTCTATTCTCGAAAAAAATGACCCCGATGTCTTTGCCGCATTGTGCGGTGAAGAGGCGCGCCAGCGAGAGGGTATTGAGCTGATTCCCTCGGAGAACTACACCTACCCGGAAGTTCTGGCGTTATTGGGCTCCGTCTTTACCAACAAGTACTCGGAAGGCTACCCCGGCAAACGCTACTACGGCGGCCAGGAATACACCGACGCGATCGAGGAGATTGCACGCGAGCGCGCCTGCGCGGTGTTTCGCGCCGAGCATGCCAACGTGCAGCCGTTGTCAGGCTCGGCGATGAACCAGGCCGTGTACCTTGGCCTGCTCGAACCGGGCGACCCGATACTTGCCATGGAGTTGTCCCACGGTGGTCACCTGACCCACGGCGCTCCGGTGTCCCATATGGGCCGCCTTTTCAACTTCGCGCGCTACAAGACGCTACCTGGCGATGGCGCGATCGACTACGACCACGTGCGCGATATGGCGCTTGAGCATCGGCCGAAGATGTTGCTGTGTGGTTACTCGTCCTACCCCCGGGACCTCGACTACGCGGCCTTCAAGCGCATCGCCGACGAGGTGGGAGCACTCACTATGGCCGATATCTCACACTACGGTGGCCTTGTTGCGGGCAACGCCATGCGCAATCCACTGGACGTAGGCTTTGATGTGGTGACCACCACGACCCATAAGTCGCTGCGCGGTCCGCGCGGCGGCCTGATCCTATGCCGCGAGGCGTTCGCCAAGGCCATCGACAGCTCGGTGTTCCCGGGCTTGCAGGGAGGACCGCACATGAACCAGGTCGCGGCCGTCGCTGTAACGCTGCAGCACGCCGCTAGTGAGGCTTTCGCTGCCTACAGTCGTGACGTGCTCACCAACGCGAAGGCGCTCGCTGCAAGTCTTGCCTCCAGCGGCGCAGCGTTGGTCACGGGCGGCACCGACAACCACTTGCTGGTGATTGACTCGGTAGCGTCTTACGGGCTCGATGGACGTGAAGCCCAGACGGTGCTCGACAGCGTTGGTATTACAACCAACAAGCAGGTAACGCCGGACGATCCCCTGCCGCCCTTCAGGGGTAGTGGCGTGCGGCTGGGTACACCTGCCGCCACGACCCGCGGCATGGGCACAGATGACATGGCGCTGGTCGGAGGGTGGATTGACGGCGCACTGCGGGCGGGTGGTAACGCGGGGCTGTTGGATGCGATTGCCCGCGAGGTGCGCGCGTTCTGCCAGGGCTTCCCTGTGCCGGGGCTCGACTGACGCCGCGCCTCCTGTGCGCTAAAACTGGTAAGGTAGTGCGCGCCGCAGGAGGAAAACCATGGCCAAACTGGCAATTGTCACGGGCGGAGCCCGTCGTATCGGTCGCGCGATTGCAACGGCGTTGCACGCGGCCGGTTATGACATTGCGCTGCATTACCGGTCGTCGAGTACTGATGCCGACGCGTTGGCGCTGGAACTGAACGCACTGCGCGCTGGCTCCTGCTCGCTGTTCCAGGCCGATATCGGCACGGCGTCCGGCGCAGCCGCGCTTGCCCTGCATCTCAACGCCCAGCATTCTGCAATCGATCTGTTGGTTAACAACGCATCGGGGTTTGAGCCAACGCCTATCGATGCCTGCACGGAGGAGGATTTCGATGGCATGCTGGGTTCTAACCTGAAGGGGCCTTACTTTCTCATTCAGGGGTTGTTGCCTGCCTTGCGTGCCGGTGGTGGCTGCATCGTCAACATTCTCGATGTCCACGTTGATCGGCCTTTGCCTGACTTTAATGCTTATGGAGCGGCTAAGGCCGGGCTTGCTTCGCTCACTCGCAGTCTTGCGGTTGAGCTTGGACCTGACGTTCGCGTCAACGGAGTGAGTCCGGGTGCCATTCTCTGGCCTGATGATGATGTAGCTTACGATGCCGCGACTCGGGAGCGTACGATTGCTGCGACGCCTTTGCGGCGGTTGGGTGATCCGACTGACATTGCTCGTACCGTCGTGTTTCTTGCGGATGAGGCGCCGTTTGTTACTGGGCAGGTTATTGCTGTTGATGGTGGACGGGGTTTGGCCTCTTAGGTCGCTGTTCTTCTTGCTCATCCGCACCCGGAGGGAATACCCCCTTCCGGGAACCGCCAATTCGCCGTCCATGGCGGCTGCGCTGACCGAGCGCGGACCGGGCCATCCATGGCCCCAGAGCTTCCCTCCAGGGGGTATTCCCTCCGGGTGCTGTCTCTCAGCAGTACTTCAAGCGATCGCGCTGCAGGAAAAAGTCACCCATAAATCCCGCCGTTCGCCAGAGCACTAAAGAAACAAAAAGGGCGCCGAACCAGGCGCCCTTACTGAGTCAGACGGTCAGGTTATTCGACCTGGATAATCACCTTGGCCTCAACGCCCACCGCATGGTGATCCGGCGCCCTGAGGCTGACGCGAATCTCGTGGGCACCGGGCGCTATATCGTCAGGCAACTCCAGGAGAGTGGTGCTTGCCCAGTCGGTCACGTGGTCCGCGTCATCGTCGTCGGTGTCTAGATACACGTGGTAGTGACCCTCGGTAACGTGGCCGTGGTCGCCGCCGGCGTCCGAGTGGTCGTTACCGTGCTCATCCATGTGGCCTCCACCGTTGTGGTTGTGGCCGCCATTGCCGTGATCCTCCGGCGGCACAAGGTCGAAGTTGGTGAAGTTGAACTGCAGCGTGATGGTGTCGCCCGGCGCGAATGTGTCGTCCGCTTCCGGGCTCACTATGTCGACCATCGCGTGGCCGTGGTTGTGGGCGTTTACGAGAGCATCGTAGTTGGCCATCTTGCTGCCGAGGAGGATAAACATCTCGTCGTCGCTGGACACGCCGGGCTGTATGACACACGCATCGCACCAACCGTCCCCTGCGCCCGGCGAGGAGTCACAGGCCGCATCGTCGCCGGCACCTCTGCAGCTTGCGCCGACGTTGCCCGCGACACAGGCCACGGGGCGGCAAGGCGCCGCGTTCTCCGGACGGCGCGACAGTCTCGTGACAATCTCGATGTTGGGCGAGCCGTCTGCGTTTTCGCCGTTGTTCCATGTCGCGCAGTAGGTCAGTGTGCGCTCTGCCGGGTCGTCGCTGTTGAATACCATGGCTGGCTCAAAGCGCTTCTGCAGCGGTTCGTCGTAAGTGAACGTTTCGTAAATCAGCTCTTCTCCAATGTACATGTGGAAGCGTTCGCCGCGCTTGTGCGTATGCGAACTTAGTCCCAGCAGGCCATCGCCTTTCTCAAACACGTAATCACGGCACTCGGTCTTCTTCCCGAATGCGGGGGTGCCTGTACCGGCGATGATGTAGCGCGTCTCGTTTATGCCCTGCGCCTGGAAGCGGCGATCATCAGCGAAGTAGAGGTTGCGCCACAGGTGGTGCACGGCGTCTTTCGTTGTCAGGTTAAAGGCGTGTGAGTTCCAGTAGAAAATGCCGTGCGCCGGATAGCGGCTGTAAAAGCCGTCACGGTTGGGTCCTGAGCCGAGGCCGAGAATACCGGTGCCCTCTGTGCCCACCGATGGACCGTAGCCGCGACAGGCAACACTGTTGCGAACCTCGCTGCGGCATTGGCCGTCGCCACACGAGGTCTTGTCTAGAGGGTCACATAGCTCACCCTGCCTCGGGCCGTTGGCGCAGGTCCACTCGCCGAAGTCCGGGTGGAAGATGTCTTCGACATCAACGGCGGACTTGTAGATCAGGTTGTGGTGGGTGAACGGGTCCTCCCGTGTTTCGCCATTGGCGATGTAGAAGAAGTCACCTGTCTCGTCCAGGTACTCGGGTGGGATAACATCGCGCCAGTCTTCGTAGACGGCGAAGCAGATCTCGCGCTCATCTTCTGCGTCGATGTCGTGTGGCGGCATTACGAGCTGTATGCCTCTGGTGGGTTCGGGTGGTGGGAGCGGATCGACGTTCACGATGTCGGCTTCTGGCAGGCAGACGCCGAGCAGGCGCTCCAGTTCGTCCTCACCGCGGCCGAGCGTGTCGCCGGCGGAACCTTCCTTCGGCGCACCCGCTTCGATCCAGAGGCGAATCGCTTCAAGCTGCCCGGGCGTTATCGCGCCGCCCGCGCTCGGCATTGGTGCGCCTGCGATGTCGTAGCTGCCGGGGAAAGTCTTGGCAGACAGCTTGTGATAGAGGTAGCTGGAAGCCGGGCGGCGCGGGTTCACCAGGTCTAGCGATGAACTCTCGGCCTGCACCCCGACGAGGTTGTCCCAGGCGTTCTCCGTGGTGAGGTCCAGGCCACCCGCCTTGGCGTCGCCGTGGCACAGCGAGTTGGCGCAACCGGCCTGTTCGAACACCACTGCCTGGATCGCCTCGAAGGTTGAGTTGTATGTTGGGCAGTAGGTCAGCTCTGCATCGCCAGGCAGTATCGCCTCCAGCGAGTGAACGGTATACGCGTTGTCACCGTGGTTGCGCAGGTGTATCTCGATCGGGTCGCCGATGTTGACGGCAAAGGGCAGCTGAATGGACTCCTTCACGAGGTTACTTTCGCTCGGAATGTCGATCGCGGTCTCGTAGATCGTTGTGCCGCCAATCGACAGGGCGAGGTGCGCGGTAGAGGGTGCGTTGAAGTTGAGCTGGCTATGGCTGTAGGCAAACTGCAGCTCGGTACCCGCATCAAGCTCGAGCAGCGCCTGCTGGGCAAGCGATGCCCAATTACAGAATTCGGTGCGCACCTCCAGTCCATCGTCTTCAACAAACCAGCCGCGGTCGCGGTCGCAGTCGACTTCATCGGGACGCAGGTTAATGAACACGTCGCGGTTCCTGGGTTGTACATCCCATGCGAGCGCTTCAATCAGGGGCACACGCAGAATCTGCGCTTCTGCGTCGTAGGGAGCGTTGTTGAGCCATGCCATCAGCTTGGCGTGTTCGATGTTGGTCAGCGCCAGTGTGCCCGGTGGTGGCATCGTGCCCGCTTCCAGCGTGTAGTGGATCGCTGACTTGAAGGCATCGACACGCGCCTGGCCCTCCAGTGAAAACGGCGCGAGAGGATTTTCGCCGTCGTTGTGGCAGCCGGTGCACTTCGCCTGGATGATCGGCTCGATGTCTGCAGTGTAGTCGAGCAGTTCCCCCGCGTTGCCGGGGTTGTCCTGCACATTGGTGTCGGTCGTGCCACCGTTGCCGCCGCCTCCGCCGCCGCAGGCGGTAAGGAAAACTAAAATCAGGGGGACAGAAAGCCTGCCCAGTTGGGCCGAGAACGAACGCATGAAAACCTACCTGGCCGGTACTTTGCGAGAGACCGGTCTTCTTATTGGGTTGTTGTCAGTATTTGTAGCCTATTTTGACTATGCCGTCAGAAAAGTCCAATCGCGCGGTTTAGTAGAACGAGCCAAATAACCACAAAGAATTCAAGGCATTAGCGCTGTCCCGGGTCTCGGCAGACGTCTACCCAAACCGAAATCTGTCGACCAGTGCACGCAAGTTTTCATCTTGGTGCTAACATCGTTTAACCCACAAACGGCGTTTTATCCCAGCCAAGGACGGACTTTCTTTCTCATGAGTGGTGAACCCCAAGCAAACCCGGCGCCCGACTGGCGCGCCGACCGTAATTCGGAGGCGTCGGAGCAGCTCCGCGCGCGCATCATCGAGGCGGCGAGAGCCTGCCTCAAATTAACCGGCCACGAAAAACTGCGCATGGAGATGGTTGCGCGCCAGGCGGATTGCTCGCGCGCGACGCTGTATCGCTACTTCAGCAGCAAGGAAGAGATTCTCCTGTCTATCGCGCAGGAGAACTACCAGGAGATCAACGAGGAGGTGGACGAAGAGATCCGCC
The DNA here is from genome assembly GCA_965227435.1 of Halioglobus sp. Classification (GTDB taxonomy): domain Bacteria; phylum Pseudomonadota; class Gammaproteobacteria; order Pseudomonadales; family Halieaceae; genus Marimicrobium. The sequence goes on from CBDDGB010000001.1 coordinate 985,759, forward strand.
AGATCGAAGACCCTCGGATGAAACTCGCCGTGGGCCTTGCGCGCTCCATGGCTATCGCCAACTCCGCCGATGTCACGCACCAGTTCACCGCTGAGATGCTCAATCGCGCCATGATGAGCGACAGCGAGGGCCTCAAGTCGGCGGTCGCAGAGCGAGTCGGGCCCATCTACCGTCTTGGAGAGCGGCGCGGCTGGGTGCGCCCCGGCGTCTCAGAAGACGACGCCATAAACTGGGTAATGCTGTCTTCCACCGGGCTCATGCAGATGGGTTGGCCCGTGATTGGTGGGCGTGAGCTGAACCCGGACGAGCAGGTAGCGTACCTCGCGCGCTATCTCTTCTTCCCGATATTCCAGATGGAAGACGTGCTGGACTGAACGAGCACGACGCCCGACCAGTGAAGCGCACGCACACGCCAGGGCCGATCCCCACACTGCAAAAGAGTCGCGCACCCCGCCAGACGCCGCGCGACGCAGTCGTTACCGGTCTGGCGGCCGCCGCGGATCGCGCGGTCATGCGCACCGTTGCGCTCGTGGTGCAGCGCCGGCTCCTGCCGCGTGAGGTCGACCTCGATATGCTGCGTGACAGCGTTGAAACCATGCTTGATTCAGGTCTTGCAGAAGACCCCGATGCGTTTTTCCCCCGGCCCGGTCGCGGCAAGCTCGGCCCGGCCACCCGCTCCACAGTGCGGCGGCGGCTCGACGATGGCCGGGTGTTTGAGCGGCGCATTCACGTTCCCTACCGCGAACACCCGCTCATGCGCGAGAGTGGCGCCGCGCCTGACACCCAGATCCATTTGCAGCATTGGCAGCACGAGCAGGAAGCGCCGCGCGGTACCATCATCATCCTGCACGGCTTCGCCATGGGCTGGCCCGCGATAGACGGTTTCGCCCAGTCCGCCAGTGAGTGGTACGCGCGCGGTCTGGATGTGGTGTTGTTAACCCTGCCAGAACACGGTCCGCGCAGGCCTGAAGGCGCAGTGTTCTCAGGGCAGAACTTCACGGTGCCATACGCAATGCGCCTCGCGGCGGCGGTGCGCCAGGCGAGCTTCGAGATACTGTCTGTGATCGCGTGGTTGCGCGAGCGTTCCTCCCAACCCGTCGGGCTGATGGGTATGAGTCTAGGTGGTTACTTGACGAGCCTTGTGGCGGATCTCTCGGCCGATCTCGACTTCGCCGTGCCCGTTGTGCCGCCGGCCTGTATGGGGGACCTCGCCTGGCGCGTGTACCGCGACACGGGGCACTCTCGAGCAGGGCCCGACCCGGTGCTGAACGAGCACAACATGCGCGCGGCATTTTTCCTGCACTCGCCGCTGGCACACCCGCTGCGTCTGCCCCGGGAACGGGTGTTCATTGTCGCGGGCGCCGGTGATCGCATCGTGCCGCCGGAACACCCGACTGCGCTTTGGCGCCACTGGGGGCGCCCGGAGATTCTGTGGTTGCGCGGCAGCCACCTCGCGCCGGTGGGCAATCGCCGCCTGGTGCGAGGTGTTACCCGGCACCTAGAACGGCTGGCGATACTCTAGGAACTGTTTATCAGCGGCGTCAGAAGACTATGAGGGCGGTGCGGACGATCAGCGCGATCAGTACCAGTGAGGTCAGAGAGAAAATCGCGAAGCGCACCTCGATCTTGTTCACGAGGCTCTGGAAGAGGGAGTGCACAACGCGCAGGATCACGTAGGCCCACGCCAGTGTCAGGTTGAGCCCTGAACCTTCGCCCAACAGAGCGAGCGTCAGGCATACCGCGTAAAACAGGGTGGGCTGTTCGTGCAGGTGGTTATAGTTGTCGGCTTTCCAGCGCACCTTGGCAGGTAGCTGCGCCATCTGAGTACCCGCGGGCGCTTCCGAGTCCATGGCCATACCGGATTTCTGAATGGCGGGAATGCGGGTGACGTACATCCACGCCCACATCACGCAGGTCCAGAGCAGAAGGGCAACAACGGGGGCAAGAATTTCCGAGGCGAGCGGCATTTTGGTCTCCTTTATTTTGGCGAAGGCTCGAGCGGAGTATCGTGCGCCCGTCCGGGCTTAGCAAGTACGCGCCTGGGTCACGGCCCGGTGTCTTCGCCGAAGGCGACCAGTGCCCCGTTGAGGCCCGCGACCAGGATCGTGCCATCCGCCGCGATACTGGTGCCTACCGTTGCGCCCGGTATGGGTGTCATGCGCACGCGGTCGTATTCAAAGCCCGACGTGGCATCGAGGCTGACGATATCGATATTGAACTGGGTGTTGGGTACGCGCACCGCAACGTAGGCAATGTTGTTGGCCGTTTGCACAACCACGCCGATGTTCTCAAGCGCGAGCCTGTTCCAGATGATGCTGCCAGTGCTGCCGAGGTCCTGCACCGCTAGCGTGGTGGAGCCGGAAAGGCCCGCGGGGATGCCGCGCCCGTTTGCGGTGACAGAGGGGCTGCCGCCGGGTGCATAGCCGATGTTCACGTCCCAGATCGACGCGCCGGTCAGGGCGTCCAGCGCGTGGTAATTGCCGCCGTTGTCGTTGACGTAGACGCGCGAGCCATCGGGGCTGATAACAGGACTGCTCGCCGTACCGCCGGTCAGCGCGTCGTTTACCCAGAGCTGGCTGATACTGTGCGTGTCGAAATCGTATTGCAGTGCGTACAGCGCCGCTACGGCTGCGGAGGGCTGGCGCACCGTGTTGTAGATGCGTCCGCTCTCGAAGTCGACGGCGAGCGTGTTGGCACTCGGGCACGTGGGGCCGCCGAACAGGCAGTCGGTCAGTCCTGTACCCAGCGTGTAGGTTGCGCCGGGCACGAGTTCGTACACGGGCAACAGTACGTTGCCGTTACTGCGCTTCAGTACCATCACCTGGCCGATATGCGTCACGAAGATCAGGCGGCCGTTCTTCAGGAACTGGGCTGAGATAGCGGCGCCCACTGTTGGTGTGTCCCAGCGCAGGTTGCCGTCGCGATCGAACGAGTGCATGGCCTCGTCATCGCCAACGTACAGGTTGCCCTCGAAGTCGATGACCACTGAGGAGCCAACGGCCCACCGGTTGACCTCGCTGGAACACCAGACCTCGGTGCCTGTTGCGATATCGATAGCAAAAAGGTGGCAGGCACCGGGTGTGCCATCGCCCGTGGTGGTGAAGTAGGCGCGGCCCTGGCTGTCGATGGTTGCAGCAGCGGCCGCCGCGCCGGGGAAGCTAAGCCCCCACAGTCTTTTCAGCTGGGTGTAGCCGTCAACTTCCGTGGTGTCGGAGTTGCGTGAATCGCCGTGGATCGTTGGCCAGCCCGGTTCGTCGTAACAAGCGGTGCAGAGGGCAAGTAGGGCCAGCAGTGCCGTGAGGCGGGTGAACATGCGTGTCGTCATAGGAATGCGGGTGCTTGTGTTCGCGCGTTTATTGTCATTTCCCCTATTATAGGTAGTTGTGCGGCCCCGGGCGTAAAGAAGTGCAAAGGACTGCCCGTAGCTGTGCGTGGTATCACAGGTGAACCCGCGCGAGACCGCGTGTAGACTGGGTTTCGCGAGAATAAGAGGCGGCCGCGACGGCCCCGAGGAGGCCGAGGTGCTAAAGGAAAGTGCGGTCGAACTTACTGAGGATGCCGCACCCGGCGGCGTGTCGGGCGCTCTCCCGGGCATCGGCTGGAGCGACCCCCTGACCGCCCACTGCTCAGGCTTTCGCACTCTGCCCGACAACCAGTCCTATCGCGTGAGCGCCAGTGAGATTCGCGGCCGCCTGCCCGATGACCTCCGCGGCATCTTCTTTCGCAACGGTCCCGCGCGTAACGAGCTCGGCGGTGTACCGTTCGGTCATTGGTACGATGGCGATGGCGGGGTGTCCAGCCTTCGAATTGAAGACGGGGAGGTGCACTACCGCTCTTCATTCGTAAAGACCCCCAAGTTTCTCGACGAGAGTGCGGCGCAGACGGTGGTGTACCGGAGCTTCGGCCAGAACGCCCCCGGCGGTTTTCTCAAGAACCTGCACATGCCGGCCAACTGCGCCAATACCAGCATCGTTTATCACGGCGGCAAGCTGCTTGCGCTGTTCGAAGGTGGCAGGCCCTGGCGGCTGGACCTCGAGACGCTGGAGACCTATGGCGAAGAAGACTTTGATGGCGTCCTGAAACCTCGCGATACCTATAGTGCGCATGGCAAAGTGCATCCGCGCACGGGTGATTACATCAACTTCGGCATGGCGGGCGGCATGGGTGGCCCGCGGGTAAACCTGTTCCGCGTATCGCCGAGTGGAATGATGACGCAGCGCGGCTCGGTGAAGGTGGATCGCATGGCGTTCTGCCACGACAACGCGATGACAGACAGGTACATGGTCATCATGGTTATGCCCGTGTCGTTCAAGAATCCGCTCAAGGTGCTGCTCGCGCGCGAGACCATCGACCAGAACATGGAGTACCAGCCGGAGCTGGGGATGAAGGTCTACGTGGTTTCGCTCGAGGACTTTTCCCTGGTGCGCACGTTCGAGGTCGACCCGTTTACCTTTGCTCACTGCTCCAACTGCTGGGAAGAGGGCGATGAACTTGTCGTTGATGTACTCGAGATCGACGAGGCGGCAGGGGATCAGGCCAAGGCACAGTACCGCGACATCTTTCACCAGCCTTACCCCGCAACGGGCAAGATGCAGCGCTACCGCTTCAACCTGCAGACAGGGTCCGTGCGTCCCGAGGAACTGCCTAACGCACTCGGGGCAGAGTTTCCGCAGTGGGACTGGCGCGCAACCTGTTCGCGCACGCGCTACATCTACACCGCCGGCATCTGCCAGAACGCGACGCCGGGGTTCTACAATGCGCTGCAGTGCATCGACACCGAGACGGGCGACGTCAAGGTGTTCGACTGCGGTGAGGCGCGATATGCGTCCGAGGGCATCTTCGTGCCGCGCACGCCCGGCGCGCCCGAGGGTGAGGGTTACCTGCTGTCTGCCGTCTACGATGGCAATACCGGTTTATCGGAGATGATCGTGCTGGATGCGCAGACGCTGTCGGAACCGATAGCCACGGTGCCGCTGAAGACACACATTCCCCACGGCTTTCACGGCGGCTGGACGCCGCTTTGAGCCCGCGCTGATGCGCACGACAAGGAGCCTATAATGCGCCTACCACTAACCGCCCTGGCCCTCACGGTGTTGCTTGCTGCCTGCAGCGGTGCATCGAAGGAACTGCCGACTCCCCCGACCGCAGACGACCTCGCCACGCCGCAACCCTTGGCGTGGTGGAGCCGCGCGGCGATGAATACCTTCATGCGCTGGTCGGTGTGGGCGGGCAACCGCTCCGGCTATATCACGTTGTTTGCGCGCGATGGCGTGCTGGTGCACTCGGATGCTGTGGGTTTCAAGGATGTTGCGAGCGCGACCCCGATGGAGGTCGACACGCACGTGCGCATTGCCTCAATGACAAAACCCATCACGGCCGTTGTTGCCATGACGCTGGTCGAAGAGGGGCGCCTCGGGTTGGATGATCGTGTTTCAGACTACTTGCCCGCGTTCAGTGATCTTTCGGTCGCGACCAGCCATGAGCCTGCCGCAGACGGCAGTTACCCCTCGCGGCCTGCACAGAAGCCGCTACTGATACGCCACCTGCTGATGTTTTCCTCGGGCGTTGGCCCGGGTATGGACGAATCGGTGCCGCTGGTGCAGCACTGGGACGCCAAGGGTATCTACGAGCAACCCACGGGCAGCCTCAGGGAGCGCGTCGAGAACCTCGCTGCACTGCCGCTCTTGGAAGAGCCCGGCACGCGCTGGCGCTATGGCTTTTCCGCGGATGTACTCGCGGTGGTGATCGAGGAGATCACGGGCCAACCGATCTTCACCGCGATGCGCGAGCGCGTCTTCGACCCGCTTGGCATGGAGAACACGCGTTACTTCAGCCCAGGTGATGACCCGACGCCGCTTGCAACCGTGTACACGCAGGACCCGGATGGCGAGCTTATCGAGGCCTCGCCGTCCTACGATCGCGCATGGACGCCGGGTGGCGGCGGTCTGGTCTCCACAGCTTCCGACTACATGCGGTTCGCACTCATGCTCGCCTCCGGTGGCGAGTACCGTGGCACGCGCATTCTCGAGGAAGCAACGCTCGCGGAGATGGTCAAGCTGCACATGCCGGAGGGCGTTCTTGCGGATGTGGATATCGATGGGCTCGGTTGGGGGCTCGGCATGGCAGTCGTTGCCGACGAAGACGCCACGCTCACCCCTGATCGCACGGGTGACTTCTGGTGGTCCGGGTATTACGGCACCACGTTCCTGGTGAGTCCGAGCACGGGTCTCACCGCGGTGATCCTCACCCAGAACGAGCCCGGCGAGTTTTCGGGCCTGCCCTACGAGGTCTACGTACTGCAAGGCCTCGCCCTCGCTGGAATCTAGCCAGGGGAGCCTGGCGTGCGCCTCGACAGTCGCCGCGGCACGTTGCTCATTGCACTCACGCTGCTTGTTTCCGTCTGGCTTGTAGTGCGCTTCGCTGAGCCACCGCGGGTAGAGCAACCAGGCGCACTGTCTTCGGTTGCGCCGCCGGCGGGTACGACACTGCGCGATGCGCTTGAAGATGGCAGCCCCGGCCCCGAGTTGGTGGTGATCCCGGCAGGCAGGTACCTGATGGGCAGCGATGGCCCCCACGCGAAACCCGAAGAGCAGCCCGTTCGCGAGATCGTGATTCCGCGTCCACTCGGTGTGGCGCTTACCGAGACCACGGTTGCGGAGTTTGCGCGCTTCGTCCAGTCAGCCGGCTATCTCGTGCAGCGAGGTTGCTGGTACCACACTGCCGATGGCGACTGGTTGGAGAACGACACCGCCACCTGGAGGGCTCCGGGCTTTGAGCAGGGCGACAATCACCCGGTGACGTGTATCAATCACCGCGATGCAAGCGTGTATGCCGCCTGGCTCAGCCAGCAGACGGGCCACCACTACCGCCTGCCTTCCGAGGCGGAGTTCGAATATTTCAGTCGCGCCGGTCAGGCTGAGAATCACCCGGCAGGGCAACCCGATGCCGGGGCAGTGTGTCTCGTGGCAAACGGTGCCGATAAGCGTTCGAAACTTACCTATGGCATCGACTGTGACGACGGATACGGATACACCAGCCCGGTGGGCAGCTTCGCTGCCAATGCATTTGGCCTGCACGACACGAGCGGCAATCTCTGGGAGTTTACGCAGGACTGTTGGAACCCCGGTTTTTCAGGCCGTTGGCGCACCGTGTTCACACGCCCGCCGGTTGATGGTGCGCCATGGATGCGCGGCGACTGTCGGGTGAAGGTATTGCGCGGGGGGTCTTACCTTAGCTCCCTGGAAAACCTGCGCCTGTCGCGGCGTGAACACGGCTCCGGTGCGCTGCGCGTCAATCGCTCAGGGTTTCGCGTGGTGCGGGAGTTATAGCGTTGGGTGCGCGTTGGGCCAATCTACTGATCGGGGGCGGCCTGCTCGTATTCGTTGCGGCATTGCTGCTCGATGACTCCGAGTTCACGCCGTCCCCCGAGATTGAGGCACAGGTTCGCGCCGCCGCGTTGCCGCCTTTAGTTGTTCCCGCTGGTAACCCTGTCACGGAGGAGGCAGTAGAGCTTGGACGGCATCTTTTTTACGACAGGCGGCTCTCGGTGAATGAATCCATCGCTTGTGCGAGCTGCCACCGGCAGGAGCTCGCGTTTACCGATGGCAGGCGCCTGTCGCCGGGCGCTACCGGCGAGATGACGAAACGAAATGCCATGAGCCTCACGAATGTCGCCTACAACGGCGTGTTTACCTGGGCAGACAACACCCTCACATCGCTGGAACAACAGGCGCTGGTGCCGCTTCTGGGCGAGCACCCGTTGGAGATGGGGCTTGCCGGGAACGAGGATGCAGCGCTCGCCAGGCTCTCGGCTGACCCCCGCTATGAGGCGCTGTTTGCTGCAGCGTACGGCGACAACGCGATCACGTTCGAGAACGTTGTGCGAGCGCTCGCCACTTTCCAGCGCCGGTTGGTGTCGCTGAACAGCCCTTACGACCGTTACCTCGCTGGCGATGCCGCTGCGCTATCGCCCTCGACCCAGCGCGGGCTCGAACTCTTTTTTTCCGAGACACTCAAGTGCGCGCGTTGTCACGGCGGGGCGAACTTTCGCTTCACTCCAGGGCATCGTCGCGACGACAGCGACCAGAGCGTGGCGTTTCATAACACGGGCCTTTATAACCTGGACGGTAGCGGCGCCTACCCCGCGCGCGACCGCGGGCTGTTTGACCTGACAGGCGTGGATTCAGACATGGGCCGCTTCAAGGCACCGACGCTGCGCAACATTGCACTGACGGCGCCCTACATGCACGACGGCAGTATTGCTACGCTGGACGAGGTGCTGGCGCATTACGCGCGTGGTGGTCGGCTTATCGAGACGGGGCCGGATGCGGGAGACGGCCGACTAAGTCCACTAAAGAGTGAATTGGTGGCGGGCTTTGTGTTGACGGAGGAGGAAACTGAGCATGTGCTGGCCTTCCTGCACAGCCTCACCGATGAAGAGTTTGTCGCAGACGGGGCCCTCGCGGACCCGTTTTAGTCCTTTACTCTAGCGTTTTACTTGCGCGCGCGGCGGCTAATTATGCGCGCCGCAATGCCCGCCAAAACAAGGCTCACACCCAGCATGGCAACATCATTGCCAATCGGAATCGCCTCTGTAGTGGGTGGGCCACCGCCGGCCAAGGCTGCGCTGCTGGCGAGGGTAAGGGCTAGTAGAGTGAGGGTTCTGTCCATGTTCTTATTCCCCGTTTCGGTATGGCTCAAGCCTAGCACAGCAATTATGCTAGTTGCATGACGCATATTCACATCACTGATGAGGCGCGTGCTTTCAATTCACGCCCCGATGCCGTAGACCACAGCCGTGTCCCCTCGCTGCAGTACCTCGGAAATTATGAACGCCGCCTGCCGGTGAGCATGGAGCGCATGATGGAGAACGCGCTCGACTGGGAGCACCTGCCGCACATGCACGCTTCTTCCTTTGGCGATATTGCCTGTATCGACAGTGGGCGCTGGGGCTGGCGCGCGGTCGCACGCCCTGCCGGTGACGAGAGCGCGGAGCAGGTACTGGAGCTGCTGGTCGATCATGAGCGCAATTACTGGGCGACGACGATTCTGACCGGTGACCTGACGGGTATCGAGATACACACCCAGGCGATCGCGGTCGCCGAGAATGAGATCACGATTGATGTCAGGTTCCTGTCATCAGAAGTGTTGCCCGAGGATGTCGTTGCGCTGTATCTCGCCGGTTTCCAGCAGCAGTACGCCCTTTTGTATGACGAGGACGTCGAGTTAATGACGGGGCGGCAGGCGGCGCTCGACCATCGCGAACGGCAACGTGGTGCCGAGGCCAAGCGATTGCTGGTCGGAGACCTGGTGACACTTCGTGCTGCGGGTGCCACAACGGTTGAGTTCGGTGGAAGTCGCTACTGCGTGCGCTGGTCAGGTGAGGAGTGGCTGGTGCACAGCGCCGTATGCACGCACCAGCTGGGACCGCTCGATGGACCGCTTGAAGGCGGCCGCATCGCGACATGTCCCTGGCATGGATTCCGCTTTGATGTGGTAACGGGTGAGAACCTCGATGGCCGCTGTCGTGCGCTCGCTGCAGCGCCGGAGGTAGAGGAGGTTGGGGGCGAGCTGTACCTGGTGCCCCGCTAGTTAACGCTTGCGAGGTCGAATGATGTCGACCCCGCAGTATCGGTGTCTGGGTTATTTCCCGAACAGTGACTTCGCGGCGCCGAGCAGGCCTTCCGCGCCGCCCAGTGACTCGAGAATGTTGCCGCCTGAGCTTGCCTTGTCCATGAGTTCAGGCAGCGCCTGTGCGAGGCCGCCCGCAGCATCCCCTGTATCGGTGCCGAGCTTGGAGGCGAAGTCCGCCACGTTGCCCTCGCCGAAGATACCCAGGATGTCCTCCGCCGAGATCGCGCTGTTGGCACCATCGCCGAGCCAGGAGCTGAGAATATCCCCAAGCTGGCCGCTCTCGGCAACCTTACTCGCCAGCGCGCCGAAATCGACGTTACCCTGGCCGTCGCCGAGCAGCCCTGTGAGTGCGCTCGCGATGTTGTTCTGGTCCAACTGTGTGCCGGTCTTGTCAGACAGCAGCTGTGCACCCAATTCCATGAGATCCATACATTACTCCTTCGCTATGGTGGGGCACGACCGGTTAATTCCAGCGTGCTCGATTGCAGTATAGACGGGATTCTGTGACCGTCAGTCCAGTCTCGCGCCGCCATCAACGTTGATGGTCTGCCCGGTGACGTAGCTCGCGTCAGGGGAGCATACGAAAGACACCACGGAGGCGAGTTCCGCAACATTGCCCTGGCGACCCATGGGCACAAACTCCTCGATCTGCTGCTTGTAGAAGCCATCCGGCAGCTGGTGCCGGTCGGTGGCGCGCCCGATGGTACCGTCCATCATGTCGGTGTCGTGTGAACCCGGGCTCACGCAGTTCACCCGTATGCCGGTTTTGGCCAGCTCCAGCGCGAGTTGCTGGGTTATGCCGATCACCCCGAACTTCGACGCGCAGTAAGCCCCGTAGTCCACGAGTCCGACTCTTCCTGCGAGCGAGGCGATCATGACAATCGCACCGCCGTTGCCGCACTCGAGCATAAAGTTGCCGCCGTACTTTGTGACGAGGAAAACGCCGTTCACGTTGACGTTCATGGTGTCGTACCAGACGTCCTCGTCGGTTTCGAGGATGGGGGAGGCGCCGGCCATGCTCGGCACGCCCGCATTGTTGACGATGATGTCGAGGCGCCCGAACTCGCCCTTGATTGCCTCGATCATGGCGACAACCTGGTCGCGGTCAGTGACATCGCAGTCCACTGCCAGGGCGCGCCTGCCCATACCGCGCAGTTCCTCGGCGAGTGACTCGGCGCCGCGCCAGCCCATGTCCTTCTCGTGTGCGGGCAGGCTCGCGGGGTCGCGCGGTCTTTGGGCGACGACGATATCTGCGCCGTCCTCGGCCAGGCGCAGGGCGATGGCCCTGCCGATACCGCGGTAGCGGCCCGCGCCGGTGACCAGTGCAACCTTGCCGGCCTGGGAATTTGCGTGTGCCATGGTTTTATCCTTGGGGTTGGGTGTCGCCCGCATCGAGTTTGCCCTGGCGGAAAAACAGGAAGAGCGGGAAGGTGAAGGCGAAGGCGATGCCGAAGCTGAAGATGAGGTAGAGCCAGTAGAAGCGCATGCCGAGGCGCCGGCTTTCGAAAAACATCCAGGTGAGCCCGGCGATGCAGGCGACTGCGAGGTCCCAGCTCAGCGAGCTTGCGGCGGGATTGGCGTTGGCGGCGGCGACGAAGTCCGTAATGCTGAAACTGCCGCCGGCCTCGCTCATGAACTGCAGGTTGTACCGCCAGGTCATAACCAGGCCGAGAATGGCCAGCAGCAGGTAGACGATGCGCAATGGGTTCATGCGTGGTACTCGTTTTTATTTTTGCGGTGCGTCAGTATACGGGCTGCACTTTTGTGGAGAAACCATCATGGACCTTGGTCTCAGCGGTAAACGCGTTATTCTCTCCGGCGGCAGCCGCGGCATCGGGCTGGCCATTGCGCGCCGGTTTCTCGAGGAGGGGGCGTCGGTCGCCTTTTTTGCGCGTGGGTCAGAAGGAGTTGAAGCCGCGGTGCAGGAGCTCAGCGCGTTGGGCACCGTGTACGGCGCCGCGGTGGATGCCGCTGATCACACGGCACTGCGTGACTGGGTGGGGCAGGCGGCTGCCCAGCTCGGCGGTATCGACATCGTGGTCAACAACACGAGTGCTTCTGCCAGTATCGAGTGGAACGAGGCCGCGTGGCACAACAGTTTCAATGTCGATCTCATGAGTGCGGTGATCATGTCTGACGCCGCGCTGCCGCACCTCGAGGCGTCTGACGCTGCCTGCGTGCTGCAGATCGCCACGGTCACTGCGTTTGAGCACCACGACATGTCGGTGTGCCCGAGCTACGGTGCGATCAAGGCAGCCGTGGTAAACAACGCGGCGCAACTCGCCCAGAACTGGGGTGACAAGGGTATTCGCTCCAACAGCATTTCACCCGGCCCGATCTTTTTCGAAGACGGACCCTGGGACAACATCAAGCAGAATTACTTCGAGCTGTACGAGCGCGACCGTCTCGCGCACCCGATGCAGCGCATGGGAACCGCCGAAGAGGTCGCCAACGTGGCGGTGTTTGTCGCAAGCCCGGCCGCTAGCTGGATCAACGGCGAGAACGTTGTGGTCGATGGCGCCTTCACCAAGCGCGTGGGATTCTAGTTACTCCCAGCGGTAGTTCAGCGTAAGCCCGTAAGTCCTCGGTGGCGCGGTGATTCCCGCGTAGCCGCTGATCGTCGGGATGTCGAAGCCAATCACGAAGTACTCCTCGTCCAGCAGGTTGCGCACCCAGGCGGTGACTTCCCACTGGCGTTCGTCACCGTAGATGCCGGTGCGTGCGTTCACGAGATGTGCCTCGTCGTTGAGCAGCGCCTCGTCGAGGTCCTGCGCCATGTAGAACTCGTCCGTGTAGTTGTATTCCAGGCGCCCGAACCAGCCAACGTTATCGCTCACCTGGGTCTCGTAGTGCGCATAGGTGCTGACGGTCCATTCGGGCGCGTTGTCCAGCACCTCGCCTGACAGGTCCTGCACGCAGTTCGGTGGGATAAACGGGTTGCCGCCGGTAACGGCAAAGAGCTGTTCGATCGTGCACTCACCGGTTTCAAATTCCTGGTACTCGGCCTTGTTGTAACCGATGGCAGTGCCGAGCGTCAGGTTCGCGTTGGGCACGTAGACGAGGTCGAACTCCACGCCCTGGCTCTCAAGGGAGCCCGCGTTACGCACGGTGATGTTGGCGCCGTCGAAGCCCTGTGCCTGGAAGTCGTCGTAGTCGACGTAAAACACGGTACCGTTGACCTGTAAGCGCCGATCCAACCAGCTGCCTTTCCAGCCGATTTCGTAATTGCGCGAGCGCTCCTCGTCGAACTCCGCCGGCGCACCGACTGCAACGCGCAACTGGTTGAAGCCGCCCGACTTATAGCCCTGGCTGGCGCTGGCGTAGAACATCAGGCCGTCGCGCACGAAGTACGTGAGGCTGAGGGAAGGGGAGAAGTCATCTTCCGAGCGTGTATCGTCGGAGGCGATGTCCGGTCCTGCGATGGGCGGCGCATCGAGCGGTGTGTCCGGTACCGTCTGCTGCAGTCCCTCGCGGTCCTTTTGTTCCTGCGTGTAGCGCGCGCCAATGGTGGCACGCCACTTGTCGGAGATGTGCCAGTTGGCCTGGCCGAACAGAGCCGCACTCGTGGTCTCGTGAGTGTTGACATCGAAGTTGATTGAGCCGTCGGGGAAGAGCACGCCGCCTGCGAAAATATCGCCGGCGTCCTCGAGAAAGCCGGTCTGGCCGTCGGTTTCCATCTTGGAATAGTACAGGTACACACCTGCCACATAGTCGAACTTGTCACCTTCTGGTGAAGTGATACGGAACTCGCTGGAGTACTGCTCGTAGTCGACCTTGGCTGCACCGATTACCGCGCTGTAGGGTGAAAAGTCGCCGTCAAACAGGCTGTCGTTGTCGTAGTAGCGCGCCGCGTTGAGCCACGTCAGGCCCATCTCGTTGTCGAGGTCGTTGTTCCACTCCACGGCCAGGCCACCAACGCTGACCTCGTTGATCCACGGCTGGTTGAAGTACAGGTCGCGATCAAAGGGGTCCTCGGGTGGCAGGGGCATTCCCGTAAACTCGGCGAAAACCGGAAACGGCATGCCCAGGGGAAACCCGTTGCCTTCGTAGTCGATAACGTCGGGCGCACAGCAGTCGCTGTTCTCCTCCGCGTAGTCGAGGGTTGCAACGATCTCGCCGAGTTCACCGAGGTTAAACAGGGCGCGCCCTTTCACACCCCAGCGATCGGCGTTGTTCATTTCTTCGTTGAGCGTCTTGTTGTCGTCGTAGCCATCGCGTTCCACGTTGTAGCCCGCAAGACGCACTGCGTGGCCCGTGTCGCCGATCGGCAGGTTGACCACGCCGCGAAACTCCAGCGCATCGTAGTTGCCGATAACCGATTCGATTTCGGCTTCGAACACTTCCGAGGGCTGTTTCGAGATGATATTGAGCGCGCCGGCGGCGGTGTTCTTGCCGTAAAGCGTACCCTGCGGGCCGCGCAGCACTTCCACGCGCTGTGTGTCCATGAAGTCGGCGATGCTCATCCCGGCGCGCCCCTGGTACACCCCGTCGATGAACAGGCCAACGCTGGGATCGATGCCCGCGTTTGACCCAATCGAGCCAATACCGCGAATGCGGATGGACGTCGACCGGCTGTCCTGCACCGGCGCGATTTTCAAACTGGGGGTGTACTGCTCAAGCTGCTTCAGGTTGGCGGTGCCCGTGTCTTTGAAAAACTCGTCAGTGAAGGCGGCCACCGAGATCGCCACGTCCTGCAGGTTTTGCTCGCGCCTGTTCGCGGTGACGATGATCTCTTCGAGACTGTTGGCGCCCTGGGCGAGGGCTACAGTTGGAAGGGCGGGAGTAACAGCCAGCACGCTCGAGAGGGCCACGGCGTGTCTTTTCATGGGCTCACCTTGCATCCCTTGGGGGATGGGCAATGCGCAGTCCGGTCGTCCACTTGCGGTTGTGATCACCACGGCCGGGGCGCTAGTCATTGTTATGTATCTATCTATAGCATTTCTGTCGTTGCTGACAAGCCCGATGACTCTCCCTTGGGCACCGGACCGTCTCGTGGCATAGTGCGGGCTCTTTGTTTGACACCAGAAGGGAGTACGGTGAATGGGCAGGCTAGCGGGTAAACGCATGGTTATTACGGGGTCCTCCCGCAGTCTAGGGCGTGAATTCGCCCTGGCCTGTGCCGCCGAGGGCGCATCCCTGGTGCTGAACGGCACGAATACCGAGGCGCTGGACGCCGTTTGTGCGGAAGTCGCGGCAACGGGCGCCAGTGTGACGAGCGTCGCGGGCTCGGTAGCCGAGTCAGCGGTGTGCAGCGAACTTGTAGCGACCTGTGTGCGCGAGTTCGGCGGTATCGATGTGATGGTGAACAACGCTGGCATCGTGCGTGACCGCACGCTGCTCAAAATGAGCGACGAAGACTTCGACGAGGTCATCGCCGTTGACCTGCGCGGCCCATTCCTCTGTATGCGCGAGGCAGGCAAAGTCATGAAAGAGCAGGGCGATGGCCACATTATCCAGGTGACCTCTGCCTCCGGACTCGTCGGTAACTTCGGGCAGACGAACTACGCGGCCGCCAAGGCTGGACTGATGGGCATGATGTACACCGCGGTGAAGGAGTGGCAGCGTTACGGCATTCGGTGCAATGCGATGTGGCCCGTGGCGCGTACCGATATGACGCAGCCGCTCATCGACAAGGCGGGCAAGAGCGGGGCGGAGTTGGGCTTCGGCGAGGCTGCTGATGTCGCCAAGGGGCTAGTTTTCCTGGCGTCTGATGCGGCCGCGGAGTTTAACGGCCAGTGTATGACGTTCAACGGGCGCAAGACCGCACTGTGGCACTCGCCACAGGAAGATCACATTCTGACCGGAGACGAACCGATAAGCCTCGAAGAGCTCGAGGCGCACTACGCGGCAGTTAAGCCGCTGTCGGTTTATTCAACGAGGGGTTAGGCCTTACCGCCGCTTTTCTCCGCCTCGTTGTGCAGGTACTCGAAGTAGCTGCGCAGCGAGGTCGTGCCGCGCTTGGGCCCGACGCCGTCGATCTCGCCCGCCGTTACAATGAACTCTGCGAGGTCGCCAAACTGCTTCGATAGCAGTGCGATAAACTTCACAAGTCCGCGCGCGAGCCACATCGGCACCACGGTGATCTTCACTGGCTTGCCGACCACCTCGAAGGCGAGCTCTGCCGCCTCGCGTTGCGTCATGATGTCCGGGCCGCCCGCCTCAACCTCCAGCTCGTCGCCCTCTGCCGTGTCGACACAGACATGCGCAAGATCGCGACCGTGGATCGGGTTCATGAGGTTCTCGCCTGCGCCGACCAGGAACGAGCGGCCGTTGCGCGCCATGTCGTAGAGTACGCCCATGTCGGAGAAGTAGCCGCAGGGCCGCACGATGCGATAGTCGAGACCCGACGCGGCGAGGTCGCTTACCACCCGTTCGTGCGCTTCGGTGATGGCGAGGTGACCGATGTTCTCGGCGCCCTGCATCGACACGTAGACGAAACGCGTCACGCCCGACCCCTCACAGAGATCGATCAGGTTGCGGTTGCATTGGTAGTCCACCTGCTCGAAGGTCAGCCCGTCGCGCTGGCGCGAGATACCGACCGAGGAGAACACCCAGTCCACGCCGTCCATGAGACCTTTGAGGGTTTCGGGTTTGGTGAGCTCGCCGACGAAGACCTCGTCCATATCGGCGTCAGTCAGCGCGGGGGCGGTGAAGGGACCGGGCTCAGCAAGCCGCTCGCGACTGCGGGTCAGCACCTTCACGCGGTAGCCCCGTTCCTTGAACACCTGTACCGCGAATTTGCCGAGATAGCCCGTCGCGCCGGCGACGAGTACGCATTTCTGGTCAGACATCGGGGGCCTCGGGAGGGGAGTGAAAGATAAAAAACAGTCAGTATTGTTTTTAATATGGCACGGCGGCCGTTCGATAGCAAGAAGTCCGGCTGGTTTAAGCGGGACCCTGTTGGCGACGGGGGAGTTTCCGGTAAGGTAAATGCCCCGAGGACACCCGGAACCGCGATGGACGCCACACCCCAGCAACTGGAAGCATTTGCCGCACTGCTGGCGACCAGCCGCCGCGCGGTGGTGTTTACGGGGGCCGGGATTTCCACTGAATCCGGCATTCCTGACTTTCGCGGCCCCGGCGGCCTGTGGACGAAGATCAAACCCATCGAATTCCAGGATTTCGTGGCCTCGGAGGCGGTGCGCCAGGAATCCTGGCAGCGCTGGTTCGAACACGGGCAGGGCATGCTCGTGGCCGAGCCCAACAGCGGCCACGCTGCAGTGGCGCAACTCGTGAAACAGGGCAGGGTCTCCGCGGTGATCACGCAGAACGTCGACAACCTGCACCAGGATTCGGGCGTCCCGTCCGGGCAGGTCATTGAACTGCACGGCAATGCGACTTATGCGCGCTGCCTCGGCTGTGGGCAGCGCCAGGAGATGGACCACATCCGCGCCCAGTTTGAGTCAGAGGGGGCCGTTGCACCCTGCCCCAGTTGCGGCGGCATTGTGAAGAGCGCAACGATTTCCTTCGGGCAGGCAATGCCAGAGGAGCCGATGGAGCGAGCGCATGAAGAGAGCGTTGCCTGCGACCTGTTCATCGTTCTGGGTTCGTCGCTCACCGTGTTTCCCGCCGCAGGGTTTCCCATGCTCGCCAAGCAGGCGGGCGCAAAACTCGTTATCGTGAACCAGCAACCGACCGACATGGACGACATGGCAGACCTTGTTCTGCGCAGCGCCATCGGCGCGACCATGAGCCACGTGTGTGGCACCCAGGAGATGAGCGTATGACCCAGGCTATTCCCAACTTCGACACGCCAGCGGATACCGCAGCGATCACTGCCGCGCTTGCCGAGCACGGCGCTGTGATCGTGCACAACTTTCTCACCGCCGAAGTGCTCGCTGCATTTAATGCTGAAGTCGACGAGCTCATCGAGCGTGAGGGCGGCGTGCAGCGCGGGTTTCCCAACGAGGCGATCGCAGAGTTCTTCGGCGACAAGGTGAATCACCTCTCGGGGCTGGCGGGTAAGTCGCGCAACTTCAGCGAGCACGTACTCTGCCACCCTGCCTACATGGCCGTCTGCGATGCAGTGCTTAAGCCCAACTGCAGTGACTACCAGCTCAACATCGCACACCTGATGGAGCGTGCGCCGGGCAGTAGCGCGCAGATCCTGCATCGGGACGCGTGGGTGTGGAAGCGCTTTCCACCGGTAGAAGGCGAGATCCAGGTGGCCTCACTGGTCGCGTTGACCGACTTCACCGCGGACAATGGCGGCACGCTGCTGGTGCCGGGCAGTCACCGCTGGCCCGAGGAACGCTACCCCGAGGACAGCGAAGCTGTTGCCACCGAGATGCCCGCCGGTAGTGCCGTAATCTATCTCGGGAACACCTACCATGCGGGTGGCACCAACAGCACGGCAGACACTGTACGCCGTGGCCTGCACGTCAGTTACACGCTGGGCTGGCTGCGCACGGAGGAAAACCAGTGCCTGGCAACGCCGCTGGAAGTGGCGCGCACCTTGCCGCGGCGCGCACAGGAGCTGCTCGGCTTCGGTGTGCACGACGACATTGAAATGGGCGGCGGCTATCTTGGCACTGTGGAACTCGAGGCCGCTGCCACGCGCATGGCTAACCGGCAGCTCTAGCGCTTAAGCGGAGCGACCATTCAGCGCGTTGCCGATCATACGGCGAAAATCTACGAGCCCGCCTTCCATCAGCAAGGCGATCACACCCAGGATCGTCGTCAGTGACATCACGTAGATGTTGAGAAACACGGACATCGCGAAGCTATTGGTTTCGTCGATTCCGTACAGGCTGAGCGCGGAGACGATAAAGAGCTGGTAGGTACCGATAAACCCTGGAGCCGATGGCAACAGTGAACCCGCGGTAAGCAGCGCAAGGGTGACCATAGCGGCGCCCATGCCCAGCTCGATGTCGAAGGCCATGAAGCAGATGTAGATGATGATGGTCTCCAGTGTCCAAACCCCCACCGTCATCAGGCTCGCCGCCAGAAAATGCTTCCCGCGGCGCACGGTGTGAAGACCTGAAGAAAACTTGGCTGGCAAGGTCAGCAGCCAGCGCAGCCAACGTCTCAGGGTCCCATCGCCCGCGGCGAGCCTTTCGAAGCGGTCAAACAGGTGGTGATTTCGATCGAGTATTACCAGCCCCAGGAGAACGGCCGGGAAGGTGACGAGCATGCCGAGGCCGGTTTGTTGCGCCCATGCGGGTAGTGGGGCGAAGGTTAGTGCGAGCCCGAGCATGGCGAGGATCGCGAGAGCGTCCAGTACCTTCTCCACCACAACAGTCGCCAGCGCCCCGGTAATGCCGACGGCTGGCACGGTGCGACCGATTGCCATCGCGCGCAGCATCTCACCCATGCGACCCGGTAGCACGTTGTTGCCGAGCTTACCGATCATGAACGCATCGACGGTGTGGCGCGGTGTCGGGCGGTGCTCATCCGGAAACATCAGGTGCCAGCGCACGCAGCGTAGGGAGAGGTTGAGCAGGTAGGCCAACGTCAGCGGCAGTGTCCACAGCAGGCTGACCTCCGAGATGATTGTTGCCGCCTCGTCGAGATCGACATTGCGTGCGGTAAGAAATAGAAACAGCGCGCCGATACCCAGACCGACAAGTCCGTACAGCCCGTTGCGCACGCGGGCGCTGCCGACCCCTGTCGCTGCGGTGCCTGTCATGCTGCGCCGCGCTGCCGTAGGTGCTGGTTGACCAGGCCGAGGTACTGCCCGAGGTGTTGCTCCTCGGTCCAGTGCTCATGAAAAGCCATCCGACCGCGCTCGCCTAGCTCCCCGGCAAGTGTCGTGTCACTGGCGAGTTGCTTAAGTGCATCCTCCAGCGCTCTCACCGAGTCGTACACCAGCCCGCCGCCGCTGGCCTGGACGAGCTCCGGTAACGCGCCAGCGTTGTTGACGATTACCGGCGTGCCCTGGGCAAAGGACTCGAGCACGATCAACCCGAAGGGCTCGTACCATATAGAGGGCACCAGCGTCGCGATGGCATCGCGGTACAGACTCTTTAGCGTCTCGTAGGGCAGCTGACCCGTGAACTCTACGTGGCCGAGGCCAGCGGCCATTTGGCGCAGCTCGCTCTCGTAAGGGCCCGCGCCCACGATCAGCAGGTCAGCTGCATCGAAGTTCCGGAACGCTTCGAGTAGCACCTGTACGCCCTTGGTCTTCTCAAGGCGACCCGCGAACAGGTAGAAGGGGCGGTCGCGCTGCGAGGTCTCTGTTGCCGCGCTCGCGTCGGCATCCGGAAGGAAATTGGGTAACAGCGTGAAGTCGGCTTCGAGACCCATGCGTGCGTGCCGCTCGATGGTGAATTCACTCGGCGCCAGAATGGCATCAAGGTGTTTAAGGTTGCGTTCCAGGTTGCCCGTATAGCGCCACCACTGCGGCGGGCGACCAGCATCGACGGTGCAGCTAACGCAGCGCGCTTTGTCGCAGGGCTGCGTGCGCATTTGCCACAGCGTGGACAGTGGGCACACCAACCAGTACTCGTGTGCCGTATACAACTTCACGGCGCTGCCGTAGGACAACACGCCGGGCCCGCCCACCAGCGAGACATTGTGGAAGTGAATCACGTCGAAATCATCGCGCTCGAGAATCTCGCGGAGCTTCTTTGACTTCAGGCCGGGTACTGCGAACTGGTGCGTTACAAGCGGTGAAAGCAGGCCGAGGCCTGAGGCTAAGGTGTGCACCTCAACACCCGAAGGTGGCGTGATGGATGCCGACGGCTCTTCGCCGCCGCCGAGCCGGTAGGCGTCGGCACAGTGCACTACGGTGACCTGGTGCCCCCGCGCCGCAAGCGCGTGGGAGAGGCGCTGAACTAAGATGCCATCGCCGCCAAAGTTGTAGGGCGGGTAAAAGGTGGTAACCATGCAGAAGTGGAGTGCGCGTGTCGCCCCCGCTGCCGCCGTGCCCCCGTTGCCGCTGGCTTGTGTCACCCAAGTCTGCCCTGTCAATCAAACGGCAGAGTATAGACGAGCAGTCGCAGGGCGGGCGAGAGCGCAGCCAGTCGCCTGGGTACGAGGTCGGTGTTTCTTGGCAGATTGCCAACCAGTTCACCATCGCGCTGGATGCGGCTCGCGCTGTGCTTGCTGGACGGTTGGTTCGGGCAACGGCGCCAACTGGGATGGCGCCGCGGGAAGAGGTAACAAAAAAGCGCCGACGCGTCCGCCGGCGTGAGGTCGCGGCTCAGCGCGCTTTGCTGAGCCTGCGTCGGACCGCCTCGTCGATACCCTTGATCTGCTCTGGGGTGAGTTCGTTCTTGATGGCGATCAACAGCTCGAAGTGCGCGATCTTGAACTGGGTCTCCATGCCGAGCACCTTCTCAACCTGTTCGAGCGCGGCCGCGGAGTCCACGGTGTCTTGCCGGAGCATACTGCGCAGCTTCTGCTGTTCGCTGGGCATGTCCCATTGCAGCTCGGTAATCTCGCCCTGGAACTCGCGTACCAGGTTGGCGATTGTCTTGCGTTGCTCACCGGTAATGCCGATGTCTTCCTGATTGCGCATCAGGATATCAGGCGGATAGAGACCCATCCTCAGCAGTTCGCGGTTGTCGCCGTTAGGTTTCATGTTTTGCCCCACGGCTGCACTGGCGGCCAGCGATAGCGCCAGGGCCGTGAGCAGTAGTTTTAACGGGTTCATCGTGTTGTCCTCTCGGTCAGTTGAGTAAAGCATCAGAGTTGTATTCAAAATCGATTTCAAAGAGTCCGGGCACATCGTCCATTGCGGGCAGCACGCTTTCGGAGACCATCAGCAGTGCATCGGTCTCCATGGTCTGGCCCGACATGATCTCTGCGTAAAGTGCGCCCGGGTCTTCAGCGGGTGTCTGGGAAACGAACAGGCCTACACCGAGGGCCACAACGGCGAGCCCCGCTGCGAGGCGCGGCAGCGTGGCGGCGCCTGCGAACGTGGTCCAGCCGGAGGCTGTAGCGAGCGGCGCTTCGCTGCCGTCCGGTATGGGGGGCGCCATCGCGGCCTCGGAGGCGCGCAGCTTCGCAAAGTGTTCCTTCAGCAGTGCATCGCTATCGTGATTGCGGTCAGTCATTGTCCTGCTCCAGTTGTTCTGCAAGTTGCGTCTTGCCACGGTGATAATGTGTGCGCGCCGAGCCCACCGAGAGTCCCAGCGTGGTTGCGGCTTCCTCAACGGTCAGGCCCGAGTAAAAGACGAGGTGCAGCACCTCGCGCTGGCGCTGCGACAGCCCGGCCAATAGCTGGCGAAACTGTGCATTGGATTCATCGTCACCCGCGCTCTCGAACGTTGTGTCTGGCGTTGCGTCATCGTTCGCCGCGAACCACTTGCGCGCAAGGCGTGTGCTGCGCGAGCCCGCGCGCCGATGTTCGGAACCTACCCGGCGAATAACAGAGAAGAACCAGGTCTTTTCAGAGGACCGGCCCTGAAACCGTGCGCGGCCGTCGAGCACCCGGAGGTAGGCCTCCTGCAGCACGTCTTCGGCCATGTGCTTGTCCCAGTCGCACACCGACAGCGCCCAGCCCCAGCTGTCGCCGTGGTGCGCTTGCAGCGTCTCCATCAGGGGACGTGACATCTCGACCTTGTTCACCGTATCCGGGTTCATCCGTTTGCGCCCATTGTACGGAAAGCCGAACGGCGCGAGGTATATGGCAGGGGCACCCATAGCATCAGAACAGCGGCAGTGCGCCCCCCGGGAACGCCGTGAGGCCGGGCAATGCGGCGTTCAGTTCGGCGTTGTTGAGACCGTACCACGAGCCCAGCGCTGCTGCGTACTGTTCGACCGCGACGTCCGGTATCAGGCGCCCGTTACCGGAGTCCTGGGAGTGGTTGAGTTCTGATGGAGGAATATTGCCGTAAATGTCGCCACCGTTGACGGCGCCGCCTACCACGAAGTGGTGGCCGCCCCAGCCGTGGTCCGTGCCATCGCCGTTAATTGTCAGCGTGCGGCCAAAATCAGCCGCGGTGAAGATCGTAACGTCGTTCTCCAGCCCCATCTCCTGGGTTGCGCCAAACAGTGCGGCGATGGAATCAGAGATGTCCTGCTGCAGGCCCGGCAGGTCAGTCGCCTGGTTGGAGTGGGTGTCGAAACCGCCCAGTGCCACAAAGAACACCTGCCGCGATGCGCCCAGCTCATCCCGTACCGAGATGGTGCGCGCCACGGCGCCGAGCTGCGCGCCCAGCGGACTCAGCGGAAAGGGGGTGGCAAACGGCGGTGCAGCGTCCAGGGCGGCGTCGAGCAGGTCGTTGGCCTCGAAGGACACCTGGCTCAGGTTCACAACATCGCGCTCAAACAGGTTGCTGCGCGTGACACCGGTGGATGCGAAGTGATTGCGCAGTATGTCTGCGAGTGACTGCGGAATGCCGTTGCCACCGCGCGCGAGCAGCTCGATCTCGGGTACGCCGCCCGCGCCGATCTGGTACGGCGTCACCTGCTGCCCGGAGAGAAACACCGTGTTACCGGCCAGCGAGATCTGCGAAAAGATCGATTCGGTGTTGGCGCCCGCGCCTGCAGCGACATCACCGAACAGGCCACCCCAGCCAAGGCGTGACCCCTCGGGCGCGAACGACATCCACGTCGACTGCTGGTCGTTATGGGAGAACAAGCGTGCAGGCAGCGGTGCACCAGTGACGAAGCCCGTCGTGTTCGTGGGCGCAAGCAGCGGGCCGACATTGCCGACAATCGCCGCATTGCCCTGCTCAAACAGCTGATGCAGGGCGCTCATCTGGGGCGGCAGGCCAAACTGCCGACCGCCGAACGTTGCTGTGGAGGGCTCCAATGGCAGCAGTGCGCCCTGTGCGCGCGATGAACCGCCGGGCAGGGCAGCGTAAGCCTGCAGCAGTGAAGAGCGCAGGCTCGCGTAGCTGTTGTATGACGGTGTGTCGAGCGGCAGCACGGTGTCGTGGCAGTCCATGCCGCCGAATAGGAACACACAGACCAGTGCCTTGTAGCCGCTTGTGTTCACCGCGTTCGCGTTCATGGCACTGAGGCTGCCGAGCAGTGAGGTGCTGGACAGTGCCAGCGGTGTGGCGGCGCCCAGCTTCAGGAAATCCCTTCGAGTTTGCATGATGAACTCCTCTTCAACCAGATCAGCGCAGGACGATGTATTCGGGTGCGGTCATGACCATGACGCTGGCCAGTTGCGCCCGCGCCAGCAGCAGTTCCTCCCGAGTCGGGGGAATCTCATCGAGGGCGGCGATGATCGTCTGCCGGGTGTCGTCCGCCAGGCGCCCGTGCGTCAGCAGCAGGTCCAGGTGGTCGAGCAGGGCGTTTGCGTCATCGGCCAGCGCCGTCTCCGCGGCGTAGTCGGCGAGGTATGCCTGCGGAGCGTTGCGATCGAACTGGGGTGCAACGCCAAGGGCATAGATTGTCAGGAAGTTCGGGTAGCCTATTACGGTTCCCGCATTCTCGATCTGCAGCTCCGGTGCCGTGAGTTCGGCATCGCCTGTGGCGGTCCCGGGGGCGATGTAGCCGGGGCGATAAAAGTTGAAGACTGAGTTCGCGCCATAGGGGTTTTGCCCGAGTGCTTCGGAGCTCCCCGTGTTTTTCAGGGCGATTTCATTGCTGGCGTCCGCGCTGTTGATCTCGAAAGCGCGCGCCCAGTGGGTGAAGCGCAGTACTGGTTCGCGCAACTTGCCGTAGGATGGATCGTCGGCGCGGTCCTCGTCTCGCGCCTCCTCGTCAAACAGGATCGCAGCGAGTGTTGCATCGAGTGCGCCTCGGTTGCCGTCGCCTACCTCTTCGCCTGTTGGCAGCGTGAAGCGGCCCGAGTCGAAGGCGTCTGCGACACGGGCAACGTATGCGGGTGTCGGGTGGCTGGTGACAAAACGCTGGATCAGCTGGCGGCCGATGAAGGGGCCGATGTTCGGGTGGTCGAAGATAATGTCCAGTGCCCTGTCGATACTTTCTTCACCCGCGGTGCCCGCCGGGATCGTCTCGCCGAGGAACGTCTTTTCCTCCAGGGAGTGAAAATCATCGAACATATCGAGCTGCTCGTAATACCCTTCAAAGGGTATCAGTCGCAGCGGCGCGTTGAAGTTGATGCCTGAAACACTCAGCCCTGTGAACACTTTCGCGAGACCGGTAATGTCGTCGTTGTCATACAGCTCGATAGGGTCGCCCTGGCCATCGACTGCAGGCGTACCATCGGGGTTCAACTGCACGAGGCCGATGGTGAACAGCTGCAGGATCTCGCGCGCGTAGTTCTCGTCGGGCACGCGGCCCGTGGTCGGGTCGGCCTTTTCGTTGCGCAGGTAGGTGAGGTACACCGCCATCGCGGGTGAATAGGTCACTTCTTCTATCAGGTCGCGGAAGTTGCCGAAGGCACCGCGGGTGAGAATATCCATGTACGCCGCGATCGTGTGTGAAAACTGCCCCAGGGTGCTCTCCCGGGATATCACCAGTATCTGTGACAGCGCGAACGCCATGCGCTGGCGCAGCTGGTCGTCCCCTGCGATCGCTTTCTCCCAGAAAGAGTCTGAAGCGCGAAACACCACCTCGGGTAGCGGGTTGTTGTTTTCGTCCCGGAAGTTGCCGTCATCCGGATAGAAGCTGAGCACGTCTTCGAGGTGAAGGCTCGGCGATTTCTCGAGTTCGCCCAGGAACCACTGCTCAAGGCTGCCGGCGACGAGCGCCTCTATGTCGCCGCTCGTAGGGCCAAAAGTAGCCTGGCTCAGGAATCGCGAGGCCTGCTCGGGGGTGACCGGGTCGGGTTCGGAAGGTGGTACCGGTGCGGGCGGAGGCGTTGTCGAACCGCCTGGGTCCCCCGCGTTGGCGTTGCCATTACCGCCACCACCGCCGCCACCGCAGGCGACGAGACAGGCAGAGAGCAGGGCGGTAGCCAGCAGGCGTGTCTTTGTCGGTAGTTTCATCATCGGTATCCCCAGTGCGGTAATGCCGTTCGCTTGGTTGTTTAGTGCCCGGTGGCGGCTATTTATATGACCCGGGAGCACAGAGTTTGAACTGGGTCACAGCCAGTGGACACTCTCGGACAGCGCGTACTATGATCGAAGGATACCGCCGCCCGCCAGAAGCCCGCGAAAACAGGGGCCTGCACGAGGAGCCAGCCATGACTGCCATGGAAATGCCGCGCAAACCGCGCGTCCACCCACGTTGTGAACAGCAGGGCTACGCTACCCTCGAAACCGAGAGCGCCGGGTGGATCGACCCATCGCGTATCCGGGGCCAGGTGCCCGCCCATCTCAACGGCACGCTCTACCTGAGCTGTGTCGGGCGTAACAGCATCGGCGGCCAGAAGTTTGGGCACTGGTTTGACGGCGACGGCATGATCAATGCGGTAACCCTGAAAAATGGGAACGTGCATTACCAGAACCGCTACGTGCGCACCGAAAAGTTCGTGCGCGAGAGCGAGGCGCAGCGCATCCTCTATCGTGGCGTTGGCACGCAGGTGCCCGGCGGTATGCTGAAGAACATGTTCCGCACGCCCGGCAATGCAGCAAACACCAACGTGATTCTCCACGGCGGCAAACTGCTGGCGCTCTGGGAGGGCGGAAAGCCTTATGAGCTCGACCCCGCAACCCTCGAGACCATCGGCGAGTACGACTTCGGCGGGGGCATTAAGAGCGGGCAGCCCTTCAGTGCGCATCCGCGCCTGGACCCTCGCACCGGCGACCTCTACAACTTCGGCGTGTTCGGCGTACCCAAGCCAAAGCTACATTTCTACCGCGTTAACGCGCAGGGTGACGTGGTGGCCAATAACTCGCAGTACGTGGGTGACTACGCGATGTGCCACGATTTCGTGATCACCGACCGCCACGCGATTTTTGTGCTCTGTCCCGCGTTCATGCGCCACCCGTTCAAATTTCTTTTCGGGCGCTCGAGCATCATGGAGTCGATTGAGTTTGACCCCAGTGAGAAAACCAAGATCATTGTGCTAGAGCTCGAAACGGCGAAAATTGTCGGCAACTTCGACGTACCGACGTTCTTCGGCTTTCACGTCGGCAACGGGTTTGCCGAGGGCGAGAAGGTGTCGCTCGATGTACTCTGCGTCGACAACATGGACGTCATGGGCGGCCTTTCAGACGTCACCACGGAACGCGGAGACGATTTCGACTTTCTTGAAAACGGCACTGTGTACCGACGCTTTACGCTCGACCTCGCCAAGCAGAAAGTGAGCTGGGAAAACGTGCCGGGTGCGATCGCTGGCGAGTTCCCCGTCTGGCACAGCGATCTCACAGGGTTGAAACACCGCTATACCTGGCTCGGCACTATCATCGAAAACGGCACGCCCTACGGCTTTAACGCGTACCAGAAGATCGACCACGAAACCGGCACCTTGAAGCTGCACGATTTCGGCGAAGGGCGCTTCACCTCAGAGGCCAACTTTGTCCCAGGCGGTGGCGCCGCGGAGGATGATGGCTACCTGATGTCGATCGTGTACAACCACGCGCGCGGCAAGAGCGAGATCGTGCTGCTGGACGCGAAGGACATGTGCGAAGAAGTCGCGGTGATCGAGCTCGACCACCATGTGCCTTTCGGCTTCCACGGTAACTTTTACCCGGAAACGTTCGTCTGATGGCGCGCCCCCCGCGTGGCGCGGTGTCAAAGAGTTCAGCCTGGGAATCCCCCTTTGCCTTGCACTTACGGTGCCGCCCGCGCGATGTGCCGACATTCAATGGAGTAGTGCTGCATGCCTAACCCAGTAGGCCCTCTCATTCCTGCGGATGAGACGTTTACACACCAGGTCACAGAGACCTTTGCGTCGGTCGGCACCTCCGACCCTTCGTGGACTGAGAAAGTGTGCGCCATGGCGATGGCTAACGATGGCAGCCTGCAGATCGGGTTTGGGCTAGGCAAGTACACGAACCGCAACGTGATGGACGCCTACGCTGCAGTGTCCCGCGGTGTGGAGCAGGTCACCGTTCGGGCGAGCAGGCGCCTGGCGCCAAACCCGGACGTCACGGTCGTGGGTCCGATCCACTACGAGATTGTAGAGCCGCTCAACGCCGTGCGCTTTCGACTGGAGCCGAACGATGCCCAGCCGCTGGCGTTCGACTGGCTGTTTGAGGGCGTGGTGCCGCCGTTCACGGAAGAGCGTACACACTTGATGCGAGATTACCGATTGATGTCGGAGCTTGTGCGGTATCACCAGATTGGCAAGGCGTCTGGCTGGATAGAGCTGGATGGCGAGCGTATTGAGATGACCCCGGACACGTGGACCAGCACCCGCGACCACTCCTGGGGCGTGCGCTATGACGTTGGACTGCCGCCGGAAGATGTGGAGCCCAACGAGGGCATACCCGCCGGCGCGGGCTTCATGATGATCTGGTGCCCGCTGCTGATGACAAAGAGCGACGGCACGCAGTATGGCATGCATCTGCATTTCACCTGGTTCAGCATGCCCGGCTTTGAACAGAAGATGGTGACCTCGCGCCTCGAGTTCGAAGGCGGCGGTGAAATCGGCATCACAGACATTGTGCCCAACCTCCAGTTCGACCCAAACAACAGACGCCTGCTCGGTGGCGAACTGGAGTGCATGCTCGCCGACGGCAGCCGGCGCACATTGGTCGTGGAGGTCATGTCGGACACCGGGATTCAGCTCGGCGCAGGACTCTACTTCGGCTTCGACGGGCAGCATCACGGGCAGTGGCGCGGCGACCTGCACGTAGGTGGCGAACGTATCGCGGACTGCAGCACGCCCGAACTCGCGCGTCGGCTGCACCAGATACGCGACACGGTGGTACGCGTGACCGACAGCGCGGGTGACGCCGTTGGTGTTGGCAACTGTCAGCCTATCGCCTACGGCCCATGGCCCGCGCTGGGTCTGGACGACGATCCCTGGATGTAACGATTTCGCCTTGAAATACGGCGTTTCGCCCCCATATCAGCTTTCGGTGAGCGTAAAGAAAAGGAAAAAGAAGGAGGGATGGATATGTTAGACGGAGTAGGTATTGGCGCATTAGCGTTCCTGGGTCTCGCCATCATCACTGTGCTGGCGGGTGCAAAGATGGTTCCCCAGGGACACAACTGGACCGTGGAGCGTTTCGGGCGCTACACGAAAACACTCAAGCCGGGACTCAACCTGATCGTCCCGTTTATCGACACCATCGGTGAAAAGGTCAACATGATGGAGGTCGTGCTGGATATTCCGCCCCAGGAAGTAATCTCAAGTGACAACGCAATGGTGCGTACTGACGCGGTTTGTTTCTTCCAGGTACAGCAGCCGGATAAGGCGGCTTACGAGGTGAACGATCGCGAACGCGCGATGCAGAATCTCGTGATGACCAATATTCGTGCCGTGCTGGGTTCGATGGAGCTGGACGACATGTTGTCCCAGCGTGACAAGATCAACGCCGAGCTCCTGCTCAAGGTCGATGAGGCTACCAACCCCTGGGGTATCAAAGTGACGCGAATCGAGATTCGCGATATTACACCCCCCCATGACCTGGTTGATGCCATGGCGCGGCAGATGAAGGCCGAGCGTGACAAACGTGCGCAGATACTCGAGGCCGAGGGTCGTCGAGAGGCCGAGATTCAGGTTGCCGAAGGTGAGAAGCGGGCAGTGATTCTCGCGGCGGAGGCGCAGCTCGAAGCGGCCAATCGCGAAGCGGAGGCAAGGGAGCGCCTCGCAGAAGCTGAGGCCAATGCAACGCGCATGGTGAGTGAGGCGATCGAGCAGGGCAATGCCCAGGCGATCAACTACTTTATTGCCACTAAGTACACCGAGGCGCTGGGCCAGATAGGCGCTTCGGAAAACAACAAGATCATGATGATCCCGCTGGAAGCTGGCAACCTGATTGGCGCAATCGGTGGTATCTCCGAGGTGATCAACGAGGCGCGCGAGCAGAAGCCCGCGGCGTCCTAAGGGGGTGCTCTCATGGAGTTCCTGACGCAGATAGAACCCTGGCACTGGTTTGTGCTGGCAGCGATGCTCTTCGCACTGGAAGTCACCGCCACCACAGGGTTCTTTATCGGCATCGCCGCATCGGCACTGATTCTTTTCGTGCTGATGCTGGTGAGCCCCGAGCTGGGCTGGGAGGTGCAGCTAGCGTTGTTCGGCGGCCTCTCTGTAGTACTGACCGTTGCCTACAAGAAGTACTTCAAGCGCTTCAACGAAGAGACGGACAGCCCGCTGCTCAACGATCGGGCCGCACAGATGGTGGGCGACAGCCTCGTGCTGGATGATGACATCAGTGGCCGCGGCGCCGTGATGATCCACGACACTCGCTGGCAGGTGGAGTGCGAGGGCACGCTGACCGCTGGCTCCCGCGTGAAGATCGCGGGCAGCAAGGGCATGACACTGATCCTCGAACCGCAGTAACAACAGACCACTTCAAGGGCGCCCTCGTGGCGCCCTTTTTCGTTTAGCCCCGCCAGACCCGTTTGTTCACCGTGCCGAACATCTCAGACAGCTCGACTCGCTGCGGCGTGATTTTCACGAGGCAGTAGGCATCGCTTGTGGGGCCATCGGGCCAGAACTGTGACAGGTCGTAGTCCATTACGTCCCAGACGCGGTCCTTGGTGGCCTGGTCCGTCAGCACCTCGGCAGTGCCGCGCACCATCAGGTGCACGAAGTCATCGGGTGCCACCTGGAACTGCACGTCGACCTCGCCATTCGCCTGGATCTGGGTCGCCTTGGGTGTTGTTGGCCCAGTAGCCACCCAGAGTACGTCCCCCTCCCAGGTCGGGTGCACCATGCGTACCCGCGGGGCATTGCCGTCCACGGTGGCCAACGCGCACCAGATGGCTTTCTTGGCGGCGGCCTCTACATCGCTGAAAAATGCGTCTTTGTCGGCGGGGCTAACGGCGGTCATGGGCGAGTCCTTGTTGTTGGGGGTAGGCAGATATTATTGTTGATATCCCGCGACCTGTCACAGAATTGCCCGCTATCTCGTCAGGTAGTTAGTAAGGCAACTATGAAGGCAATAAAGGAGCGCCCTATGCAGCGCCTGATCATTCTTCTGCTGGCCGTCAGCCACCTGCTGACGGGCATTGTCATTTTCGTCATGCCCCAGTGGTTCTACGACACGGTCCCAGGCGTAGCCGAACTCGGGCCCTTCAACCTGCATTTCATCCGCGATGCCGGGCTCGCCTACGCCGCCTGCGGGTTGATGCTGGCGCTCGGCTGGCACCGCCGTGACTACCTGCTGTGCATCGCCGGCTGTGCCTGGATCTGCTTTCACGCGCTGTTTCACGCACATATGTGGGTGGCGCGAGGTATGCCCGCAGATCTCGTTGCCTGGGTGAATCTCTTCGGTGTTCAGCTGCCCGCGTGGCTGCCGTTGGTAGTGGCTGTGCTGTTGTGGCGCAGCGGGGAGGGTCGTGCCGATGCTTAGGTTCGTTATGCGTCGGGTCGCAGCCGCCATGCAGCGTCGTTATGGCTATGACGGGAGCTACATGGAGGAGGTCGCCGCTGTCTCAAGTGGCGGTGCGCTGCGCCTGATGTTGTTGCCTTTGTTCAGCCAGTACCGCGGTACGGCACCCATTGACCTTGCGGCGGGCGCTGCAGTGGCGTCTACGCGCGAGGGAGACTGCGGCCCCTGCCTGCAGCTGGCGGTAGATATGGCGCTGGAAGAGGGAGCTTCGGCGGAGGACCTGCGACGCGCACTCGCCGGTGACGCGAAGGGCGCGGGGGAGGTCGGGTTGGGCTACCGTTTCGCCGCCGCTGCGATCGCAGACGGCGATGATCTTGCGGACCTGCGCGATGAGATTGTGGCGCGTTACGGTGAGGCAGCGGTTGTGGCGCTGTCTATCGCGGCAGCCACGGGTCGCACCTGGCCGGTGATCAAGCGCGGTCTGGGTCATGGCCAGGCGTGCAGCCTCGTCACCGTGGGAGACTCAGCTGTCGAGGCGGCGGTATAGCGGGCGATGCAGGCAGAGAGCGACACAGTGTTTGAAGACGCGCGACCGCGGCTCCTGTCGCTCGCGTACCAGATGCTCGGCGAGGTCGCCGCGGCGGAGGACATCGTCCAGGAAGCCTGGCTGCGCTGGCACGAAGCTGACCGCTCTGCCGTGCGCGCACCGGACGCTTGGCTGAACAGCGTGGTCACGCGCCTCGCCATCGACCAGCTGCGCAGCGCACGGCAACGCCGCGAAACCTATACAGGCACCTGGCTGCCGGAGCCAATCATGGACTCTGCGGCGGGCCCGGCTGACGCGCTCGAGCTCGCGCGGCAGTGCGAGCTTGCGCTGCTCTGGTCGCTGGAGCGCCTCGGCGCCGAGGAGCGGGCGGCCTTCCTCTTGCGCCAGGTGTTCGACACCGACTACGCGGACATCGCCCGGGTGCTCGAGCGCAGCGAAGAAACCTGTCGCCAGCTGGTCAGTCGTGCGGGGAAGCGGGTGCGCGACGGGGGCCGCGCCGTGGCCAGTGCCGAGGACGGAACGCAAGACAGCGCCGAGGACAGGCTCGAAGACATGCTCCTCCGTTTCACCCTCGCCGCGAGCGCGGGCGACAAAGACACCGTGCTTGAACTGCTCGCGCCAGATGTTGTGGCGGTATCTGACGGTGGCGGCGTTGTGCGCGCTGCGCTGATTCCGCTTGAGGGCCCTGAACGGGTGGCGCAGGTGCTCACGCATATCGCCAGCAAGGCCCAGCGCGAGGCGCCGGATGATATGCCGGAGATCGCGCGCGTGAACGGTCGGCCTGCGTTTGTGCAGATGGGCGGCACCGAGAGCGACATGATTTTTACGCTGCGCCTTAACGCCGCGGGGCAGATTTGCTGGATCTACATGCTGCGCAACCCGCACAAGCTGGAACTGGTCAAGTCTCGCCTGACTCCCCAGTAGTGACTTGCTGCAGCGCGTGCGCCGCGAAACCCGCGCCGGCCTGCGCATAAAGATTGAAGGGCGAGAATCCGTGCTCCTCCAGTTCCTCCGACTCCTCGCTGAAGCGCACCACAACCGCTACTTCCCCGGCGTACCCCTGCTCGCGCAGCAGCGAGCCAACCAGCAGGTTTTCCTGGTGCTGCGTCAGGGCGAGTAACACCAGCTGCACCTCGTCGAGATTCACGCGGTGCCAGAAGTCGGGGTCCGAGGCGTCAGCCATGACGACTCGCCTGTGCTGCCGCATATGCTCTTGCAGGCGTTTCTCGTTGAGGTCGACACCCACTGTGTGGTGACCGTACTCCTCCGCGATCGAGTCGTAGGCGCTTGTGCCGATGCGGCCCATGCCCAATACGAAGATCTGCGCCTCGCTGGTGTCGGGCGTTGCCCTGCGCACCTGGTGTGACTCGAAGCGCAGCCAGAAGTCATGGTAGCGGGAGTACCAGCCGTGCGCCCGCCTGGTGAGCGGCGACGACACCAGGAAGCTGATGGCGATGGCCAGCGACAGCGTCACTGTCCACTGCGGATCCACCCAGCCAACGCCCGCGGCGATAGCGATGACCACGAGCCCGAACTCGCTGTAGTTCGCAAGCGCCGTGGAGGCGAGCAGGGCCGTGCGCGGCGGCGTGTGCAGCCAGGCCATCAGCGGGAAGTAGAGCAGCGGCTTCAACAGCGCCAGCGCGCCGAGCACCAACGCGATGACCACGCCTTCGGCGGAGGGGAAGCCCTGCAGGCCGATGGTGAGGAAGAAGCAGACCAGGAACACATCCTTGAACTGCACCATGTTGCGCGCCAGTTCCTTGCTCTTCTGGTGCCCGGCGAGCAGTGCGCCGAGTATCAGGGCACCGAGGTCACCCTTGATGCCGACCCATTCAAACAGCGCCGCGCCGCCGATGGCGAGCGCGAAACCGCACAGGGTAAACAGGTCACCGTGCCCTGCGCGCGCAAGGAGTTTGAAGATCAATTCGCGTGCGGGCCATAGCAGCAGGAGGAGTACTGCTTCCAGATGGGGCAGGCTGCCCTTGCTGGCGGCCAGGAAGAGCACAGCGGCAAGGTCCTGGATGATCAGTATGCCGATGGCCAGTTCGGCGTGCCGCGATGACAGTTCACCCTTGGCCTGCATTACCTGGATGACAAACACGGTACTGGAAAACGTGAGCGCGAAAGCGACCACCAGCGTGCCGGTCATATCGAGGTCCAGGCCGGGTAAGAATGCAGCGGCCCCGAGAATAACGCCCGTAAACAGGAGCTGCATGCAGGCCATGTGAATAACGGTTGTACCCCATACCCGCGGTTTCAGCAGTTCCGGCGGTGATAGCTTCAAGCCGATCGTGAACAGCAGCAGGGTCACCCCGAGGTTGGCGAGTACAGTGAGCAGCTCGCCGCCGCCGAACTTGAGACCATGCAGTACGAAGCCCGCGGCGAGGTAGCCGATCAGCGGAGGCAGTCCCGCGGTCCGCGCAGCGAAACCGCAGGCGAGGGCGATGAGAATGATCAGCGGGTCCAGCATGCGGGGCAATCTACCATCGCTGTGTGAAGCAAGTCAGTAACCTGCATCAACAAAGGCGCAGTCTCCAAAACGAAAACTCCCGGCGCGGGGCCGGGAGTTTGGTGTGATGCGTGTACTCGTCAGGCCGAGAGGCCGGTGAATCGTGGAATCTTCTCGACTACCAGGTACTCGTCGAGCATCTCGGGGTTGTCCCGGAACTTTGGCTCTGCCTTGATGGCCAGGATCTCTTCCTTGGACATCGGGCCGCGAGTGAGTCGGTACATGCGGTGGTAGTAGTCGTACACCTTGCGCGAGGGCATGGTGTGCGTTGTCGCGATGTTGTTCGGGTCTGCCAGGCGTGCCTGGTTCTCCTCGCTCATCGCTGAGTAGCTGTAGGTCGGGAACGGAATCATCTGGCCGAAGGCCAGGCACTTCATTTCCTTGGGGAACTCGAGCATGAAGTTAAACGTGTCTTCGAGGTCCTGGATCGTGTCGAATTCGTTCATCGTGATCAGGTCGAAGAAGCCTGTCATGCCGGCGTCGACGATTTCACGACCTGCTTCGAGTACGCGCTCGGTCTTCGTCGGGCGATTGTAGTACTCCTTGAGGATGCGCTCGCTGCCCGACTGCACGCCCATTGTAATGGAGATACAGCCTGCATCGCGCAGCCTGTAAAGCAGCTCGCGCGTGTGCGTGGTCGGGTAGGTATAGCACCAGAAGGGCATGCCGATTTCTTCTTTGTAGCGCGGCAGGAACTCATCCAGCCAGCGCGGGTTCACCGTGAAGACATCGTCGTAAAAGAGGATGGTCTCGATATCGAGGTTCTCTTTTGCCCACTTGAGCTCCTCGATAACAACATCGACGTTGCGCCTGCGCAGTGATTCCTTCTTGCCGAACATGTCCTGGTACTTGCTCTCGATACAGAACGAGCAGGAGAACGGACAGCCGCGCTGGGTCATGATCGGGTATTCCTTACCCAGGTTGCGCGGGAAGCGACGGCGGCGCACGCGCTCCTTGTCGATGTGCACGTAGGTCTCCGGACGCCAGTCCGGAATCGCGATGTCGTCGAGCGGCAGGTAGGTGCCGGGCGCAGTCTTGGTGACGCTGCCGTCGGCTTCCTTGAACCAGGTGCCCTCGATACCGGACAGTGACTCGCCCGCATCGATGCGGTTCGCCATCTCGGTGATGACAGGCTCGCCTTCATTGATACAGAGAATATCGGCGTGGGGTATGCAGCGCTCCGGTTCGAGTGTGGGTGCTGCGCCGCCCCAGATAATCGGTACGTCGAAGTGTTCGCGCAGCTTCTCGGTAACCTGAGCGCACTCATCGACGATGCCGGCATACAGGCTGAAGCCTATGGCATCGGGTTGGAACTCTTTGAGCTCGCCGATGAGCATGCCGTACTCTTCTTCCGTGAAAGGCGTGTAGCAGTTCCAGATGACTTCGCGCCCATCGCTTGAGAACAGCAGGCCAGAAAATTCGGCTATCTCGTAGTTGTGCGACTCTTCCAGCAGATGGTCTTCATAATCGCGGAAGTAGATGATCTTCGGTTCGTGACCGGCGTCCCGCAATTCTCCCGCCAGCTGTGCGGGCGCAAGGTTTAGCCCCGTGAAGAGCTTGATAATTGCAACATTCGCCATTGTTTACTCCGTGTAACCCAGCCGGAACGTATCGTTGCCCGGACGCTCATTATTGGCAGCTGTAAACCGTAAAGCAAGAAGCACGCCAGTGAGTAGCGCGGTTCTCGCCGGGGCCGCCCCAGTGCGTTAACGCTCGGGCAAAGTCGTTATATTTTAGACCTTTACGGAGGAAGTATACGGCATCAGGCTCACCGTGGTTTGTGCCGGTGCAGCAGGTTGTGTGAACTTCACAGCAGAGTTGTAAGATTTTTCGACACGCCGCCTTTACAAGCGCCGGTCAGTAGCGTTGAAAGCACTGCCATTGCGTAGGGATATTGCAGCGATCCGCCGCCCTCGCTCGATTGCACCAAACCCCTCATTGGCGCATGGATTAACGGTGCATGTGCGCTTGAGCGTTCGTGCGAATTGGTTCGCAGAAACTCGCGCGAAGTGTGCGTAAGTCCCGAGCGGCATTGACTTAATCGGGCAAGTTTGCTGCTATGTCGAGTGCCGCGCTCCACCCAGAATGGATGGCCGCAACGCCCCGTAAAATCCGCACACGGTGACCCTGTCGACCGTTGCACATGAACCGGGTTTTGGAACTCTAGGACGTAAACATCGCGATGAGTGGTACAACTTACCTGGCACCGGGTTTTCTCGTAACTATTGGGGATAACCGCCGCCTCAAGTTTCCGCACCTGCGCAACCAGAACCAGCGTGCCACGCCCGCACGGTTGTTGTTGCTCGATATGCTCAATGTGGGCGCAACCGGAACAAAGAAAGAACTGATTGCGCGCGTGGTCGATGAAATCGGCTGTGCGCCCGGACACCTCTCCAGCTTCCTGGAGCAGACCGACGAACTCGGGTTCCTTAAGGACAGCGAGCCGTCACCGCGCTACGCCGATGACATCAGCACGGCCGAGGCCGATCTCGAAGACGACACGCTCTGTGTGCCTGCGCCTGTGGGGCTGGTTGCGCAGCGCGGTAAGTACCTCTGGTTCGATCACGAGGGCACCCTGCGCGCTTGCTTGAGCATGCAGGAAGTACAGGCCATTGCACAGTTCGCAGTACCTGCGACCGTGGATGAGGCGTGGCTGCTGTATCAGGAGAGCACGCGGGCCGCGCGGCTTGAGCGCAATGAGTTTGATGCTCTGCTGCGTCGCATGCGCGGTGCGAATCTGCTTGCGCCCGGCACACGCATCGACACCACCGTTCACAACGAGGTGAAACTGTTTGGCGCTGTTGACCGCAACAGTGTGCAGGACATGGTGGACGCACGCGTTGCTGCGCACGATGAGAAAATGGCTGAAGAAGGCAAGGACCTCATGCAGGTCGTGCCCGTGAACACCCAGCCCGGCACCGCACCGGTGTCCCTCGGAATGGTGATCGGCTACGCCATGGAATTCGAGGGCGGCCGACTCAACGACAAGTTCGACTTCGTGCCTATGTTCCTCACGGATGACGAGCGCGTCGCAGAGCGTGCCCAGCGCGCCGGTGTGTTCCTGTTCTCCAATTACATGTGGAACGATGAGAAAAACCTCGAGTTTTCTGCCATTGTCAAAGCGGCGAACCCGAACAGCGTCACGATCCACGGCGGACCGAGCACGCCCAAGTACGAGAAAGACGCCGAGGACTTCTTTATCAAGCACCCGCATGTCGATATCGCCGTGCGCGGCGAAGGCGAGGCCACGCTGGCTGACCTCCTCGACAAGCTGGACATCAACGACCCGACGAACCTGGAAGCGCTGCGCGACGTCCCGGGTATTACCTTCCGCACCGCTGACGGCGTCTATCGCACCGGTGACCGGGAGCGCATTGCCGACGTCAACACGATTCCCTCACCGTTTCTCATGGGCCTTTTCGACGAATTTGGCTCTGCGGCCGCATCGGCCGTTCTGGAATCAAACCGCGGCTGCCCCTACGGTTGTACGTTCTGTGACTGGGGCTCTGCGACCCTGTCCAAGGTACGCAAGTTCGACCTCGACCGGGTCTACGCCGAACTCGAGTGGTGTGCTTCGCACCAGATCAAGGAAGCCTCTATTGCCGACGCCAACTTCGGCATGCTCGAACGCGACGTCGACATCACACGCAAGATTGCCGAGCTGCGTTCGACGTATAACTTCCCGCAGTCTGTGAACATCAATTACGCCAAGAACCAGGTGCGTTACCTGAAAGACATCATCACCATCATGGCGGACGCGAACATTCTCGCGGAGGGCGTGGTGTCGCTGCAGACGACCGACCCGCAGACCCTGGACGTAATCGATCGCACCAACATCAAGCTGGAAAAGTACAACGAACTCTCCACCGAGTTCCGCCAGTCGCGCCTACCGCTCGCGGCAGACATCATGATGGGCATGCCGGGCTCTACGCCCAAGGCCTTCATGGGTGATCTGCAGATGTGTACCGACCGCGACATCCGGGTGCGGGCCAACCCCACGCACCTTCTGCCGAACGCGCCAATGAACGCGCCCGAGTACCGTGAAGAGCATGGCATCATCGCGAAGGCGGGCGAGACGATCATGGAAACGGCCACTTATACGCGCGATGAGTGGTACGAAATGGATTCGCTGCGCGTTGCGTATTACCTGCTCGATTCCTACGGTGTGTTGCGCTACATCGCGCGCTTTGTGCGCCGCGAACTCGCCATGGGCGAGGTCGAGTTTTACGATCGCCTGCGCTCCGACGTGCACGCAGACCCCGACCGCTGGTTCATGATGTCTACAGCGCTGAATACGCTTGAGGGCTTCATGGCGCCTCCCGGCTCCTGGGGCCTGTTCATGGCCGAGGTGCGCAGCTACCTGATCGACGTGATCGGCATGCCCGAGGACTCCGGCCTGCGCACGGCACTCAAGGTGCAGCACGCGCATCTGCCAGGGCCCGGTCGTGTGTTCCCGGAGGTGTACGAGCTCGAGCATGACTTCACCGCCTGGCAGGAAGCTATGTTCCAGTGTCGTGAAGAGGGCAACCGCGAGGACTGGCACGAGCGCATACCGCGCCTCTGCGATTTCCCACCGGCCACGCTGAAGATCAACGACCCTAACGAAATCTGTCGTCGCGATATGGGCAAGTCCCGCTTTGCACTCGATATTAACCTCCGCAACTGGGAGCTCGATTCACCGATCGCCCGCGCGCGTCTCAATATGTAGGTTTCAGGACGACCCAGGAAGCCCGGCATAGCCGGGCTTTTTTTTGCCCGGGTGTTTCCAATCGCCTGGTCGCGTACTAACGTAAGGGCGCATCAGAGGTCCAGGCGCGTTCGCGAGTCAGGCCCAGCAAATAATCAGGAGACGCCGACAATGATTTTGTTGAAGTGGCTCAGTGTGTCTGCGGTAGCACTGGCGCTCGTACTGGTAGCGCTCCTCGGCTGGTTTACACGCGACGTGGAAGGGCCGATACCGCAGGAAGCCAGCGAGCATGTGGTGCCTGCCTTTATCGGTCGTCCGGCCGTACCGCAGCAGCTGGAACAGGCACCACTCGCCGAGCATCCCTTTCTTGCCACGAACGGTAGTAACGGTATGCACAATGACAGCTACCAGAGCGATGCCTACACGTGGGGCGGGCCTCTCGGCAATGACCCGCAGGTCGACTCAGAACAGTTTCACCCACTGGTAGGCAACTGTGTCTCGGCGGTTCTGGACAGCGAGGGCCGGCTGATTTCGACCTGTGTAACGCCCTTCGGTGTCACGCTTGTGGCCCGCGACCCGGCAAGTCTCGAGGTGCTCGCAAGGGAAAAGATCACGCACTGGCTGCCCATCGGCAACAAATTTGGTGGCGGCGTGTATTTTCATCTCGATAATGAGGACAGGGTGTTGTTGGCCAGCAATACGCCGGCCATTGAAACCTGGGAATTGCGCGGCGATGCCAACAACCTGGAATGGCACAGGGATAGCAGTATCTATCTCGGCGATGCGCTTGACGCGGTGCGTGCTGAGGAACATCGAGTCATTGATGTGCAGCCAGACTGGTCGGGCAACTACTGGTTTATAACCCGCGGTGGTCTGGTCGGCGTTGCTGATCGCTCGGGTGAAACTATTCGCGTCCTGCCGCTTCAAGGCGAGGGCATCGATAACGCCATTGCCGTCAACAGCAAAGGCGTGTTCGTCGCTTCGGATCACGCCATGTACCGTTTCGGTCTCGATGAAGAGGGCGATCCCCAAGTCGTCTGGCGCGCGACGTACGACAGGGGTTCCGCGCCGAAGCCGGGCACGATGGGCCACGGCACGGGAACAACACCAACGCTGCTGGATGAGCGTTACGTTGCCATCACCGACAACGCCGATGGTCGCATCAATGTAGTGGTATACGCGCAGGAGCAGGAACAAGAAAACGCTGCCCCCCTTTGCATGGTGCCAGTCTTTGGGGCAGATCGCGGCACCAGTGAGAATTCCATGGTCGCCATTGGCGATAGCGTCCTTGTTGAAAACAACTTTGGCTACAGGGGCCCCTACGAAAACATTGACTCTGAGCCCGGGCTGGCGCGCATTCGGGTTGATGGGGCTCGCGGTGAATGCTTTATCGCGTGGGAAAACAAAACGCTGCGCGCACCCTCTTCTGTGCCGAAGGCGTCACTCGCCAACGGACTGGTGTATGTGTACACACGTGACGAGGCTAACCCTCAAGACCTGCACGCTTGGTATCTCACGGCGGTTGATGTGCGCACGGGAGAAGTTGTCTTCAAAGTACTTACCGGGGTTGGCAGAAAGTTCAACAATCACTACGGGAGTATTTCGATCACGCCTGATGGTTCAGCGTACATCGGAACCATGGGTGGGGTGGTGCGTGTATGGGATGGTGCGTAGGGGAGAGACGCTGCGACGGTAGATACCGCCGCAGCGTTGGAGGGTTTACAACGTGTGCTTCAGGTCGAAGCGATCCAGCTGCATGACCTTGACCCAGGCGTCCACGAAGTCGTTGACGAAACGCTCGTTCGCGTTGTCGTAAGCGTAGACTTCTGCCACGGCGCGCAGCTCCGAGTTGGAACCAAACACTAGGTCTACCGGCGTGGCGGTGTAGCGTTGTTCGCCGGAGGTGCGATCGACGCCATCATAGAGGCCATCGGTGCCCGACTTCTGCCAACGCGTGGCCATGTCCAGCAGATTGACGAAGAAGTCGTTGCTCAGCGTTCCCGGACGGTCGGTCAGCACGCCGTGCTGTGCGCCACCGGTGTTCGCGTCAAGTGCGCGCAGGCCGCCGACCAGTACTGCCATCTCCGGTACGGTGAGGTTCAGCTGGTCTGCACGATCAACGAGCATTTCCGTGGGTGAGCGGTACGCAGACTCCGCATTGAAGTAGTTGCGGAAGCCATCAGCCGCCGGCTCCAACAGGGCGAACGAGGCGGTGTCAGTTTGCACCGGTGTCGCGTCGCCGCGGCCGGGTACAAACGGTACGTCCATTTCGACACCGGCATCAGCCGCTGCTTTCTCGATGGCTGCTGCACCGCCCAGCACGATCAGGTCGGCCAGCGATATCTCACGGCGCGAGTCCTCGTTGAACTCGTCACGAATGTTGCTGAGCACGCCCAGTACCTTCGCGAGTTCCTCGGGGTTGTTCGCTTCCCAGTCCTTCTGCGGCGCCAATGCGATCCGCGCACCGTTCGCACCACCGCGCATATCGCTGGCGCGGAAGCTGGCAGCGGAAGCCCAGGCCGTGCGCACCAGTTCGGAGACGGTCAGACCCGAATCAAGAATGTCGCTCTTCAGTGACTTGATGTCGCGCGCGTTCACCGGCTTGCCCTCAGGTGCGGGTACCGGGTCCTGCCAGATGAGCACATCTTCCGGGATGTCGTTCCCCAGGTAGCGGGCGCGCGGACCCATGTCGCGGTGGGTCAGCTTGTACCACGCTTTCGCAAACGCGAGCTGGTACTCGTCCGGGTCCGCAAGGAAGCGCTCGGCGATCGCGCGGTAGGCGGGGTCCGCCTTCAGTGCTAGGTCAGCCGTGGTCATCACCGGCGGATTGAACTTGCCCTCGACGTGCGCGTCAGGCACTGACTTGTGCATGCTTTCGTCTTCCGGAATCCAGATGATGGCGCCCGCAGGGCTCTTTGACTGCTTCCACTCCAGGTTCAGGAGATTCTGCAGATAGAGCGTCGTCCACTGGGTGGGTGCCTGGGTCCAGGCGCCCTCGAGTCCACTGGTCGTGGTGTCTTCAGAGTGGCCCTTGCCGCACTTGTTGATCCAGCCAAGGCCCTGCTCTTCGATGCCTGCAGCGGCGGGCTCGCGTCCGACACATTCGTCAGGCTTGCGTGCGCCGTGCATCTTGCCGAAGGTGTGACCACCTGCGATCAGCGCAACCGTTTCCTCGTCGTTCATCGCCATGCGGCCGAATGCAACGCGGATGTTGCGAGCAGAGCCCTCGGGGTCAGGCACGCCGCGGGGGCCTTCGGGGTTCACGTAAATAAGGCCCATGTGTGTGGCACCCAGCGGGCGCTGCAGCTTGCCGTCTTTTTCGTGGCGGTCGCTCGCGAGCATTTCCACTTCCGGGCCCCAGTACACAATATCCGGTTCCCAGTCGTCCGCGCGGCCGCCCGCGAAGCCGTAAGTTTCGAAGCCCATGTTCTCGAGTGCCACGTTACCGGCGAGGATCATGAGGTCGCCCCACGACAGCGCTTCACCGTACTTCTGCTTGACCGGCCAAAGGAGACGGCGCGCCTTGTCGAGGTTGCCGTTGTCCGGCCAGCTGTTCAGAGGGTCGAAGCGCATCTGGCCGCCGTCGCCGCCGCCGCGACCGTCGAGTGTGCGGTAGGTGCCGGCTGCGTGCCATGACATGCGGATAAAGAGGGGGCCGTAGTTGCCCCAGTCTGCGGGCCACCAGTCCTGCGAGTCGGTGAGTACCGCATCGACATCAGCTTTTACCGCATCAAAATCGAGCGCATTGAAGGCTTCAGCGTAATCAAACCCTGCGCCGAGCGGATTAGAGCGCGAGTCGTGGTCGCGCAGGGGTGACAGGTCGAGTTGGTCCGGCCACCAGAATTGGTTGTCGACCGCGCCACCGAGTGCTTCGCCCATGCCGGGCTTGGCACCTGGTGCGACGGCAGCTATGGTCGCGGTCGTGGCGCCGAAGGCCACGGCGCCGACAACAGCCATCGACATCATTACGTTGGTTACTTTCATTGCGATTTCCTCCGAGTTTCAATGTCATGCGATCGGGAGCCTCTGTTCCCCGCGGGCACCCGTAGTCCGTTTAACTCGAACTATGGAAATAAATATAGTCATAGAAAATGGCAATGGATAATCGAATTTCCCAATAGCGCCAATAGCGGCGTACTAATCAATCCTGAAGATGGGGCTATTGTGCGGCGTCGGCTGGAACGCCAGCGGTGGGAAAGTTCTAACGGTTGCGGGGAGTGCGAATGGGTTCGCAGTTGGCTTGGATACTAGTCATGATTAGGCAAACAAAGCGTGCTAGATTGTTCCAATAATAACTGTTGGCGAAATGTATCCCGGGGGCCGCTACAAGCAATTGCAGTCCGCCCCAGCTCCTAAAGTGGCCCCAGCGGCCTGACGAGCGGGCCAGGGTAACCAGGACGCCAATTCAAAACCCGGCACGATGACCTCTCGGCCACTCGGGTACGCGATCGGAGACCTGACGAATGCTTCCCAAGAACAAAGCCGCCCCCAGGCTCGACAACCTGCCCCAGGGGTTTGGCATGGACTGGCAGACTCGTACCTCCTTCGAGTTGCAGGGCTATCACTTCGATATTCCGAATTCCATGAAGGAATTCCTGACACCGACCGAGCCGAGTCATCCGGACAGTTCTTACCTCGGTAAGACAACCCCGATGATAGGCGCGTACCTGAGGCAGCTGCGCGAACGGATGCCCAGCCGCATCCTGGAACTGGGTGTCTACCAGGGCGGCAGTGCCGCGTTTCTGCAATTGCTCGCCAAGCCCCAGCGCATGCTGGCCATGGACTCTCTACAGATCGCCTGCCTCTCCTCGAGAACTTTATCGAGAAGGAGAAGCTCACGAAGCGCATGCACATGAAGTATGGCATCGACCAGGCAGACAAAGAGACCGTGCGCGGCCTCGTTGCAGAACACCTGGGAGAAGGTCGTTCGGTTGATCTCGTCGTAGACGATGCCTCGCACCTGCTCGCACCGACTCGGGCGTCTTTTGAGGCGGTGTTTCCCTACGTGCGCAGTGGCGGCAGCTTTGTCATTGAAGACTACGCGTCACTGCAGATTGTCTGCAATGGCCACCTCGATCGTGCCCTGGGCGGTGAGCAAGGCCCCGCTACGCTCGTCAAACACGCGCTGCCTGATGGCTTGCAGGATGACCTGCGCCCCCATCACGCGATGGCGGTGGAAGTGATGCTGGCGTCCATACTTGAGCCCACGATTTTCGCCAAGGTGATTGTCGACCGCCACTGGTTGCGCATCGTCCGGGGTTCGAAGCACATAGAGGAACCTGAAAACTTCCGCCTGGCGGACTACGTGAACGACTATTTTGGCCTGCTCAACGTAGAGCATGCCGACAACCTGAAGTCCTACCTCCCCGACGTCTAGCTCTCACAAGCACGCCCACCCTGCGTGCAGGGCGTACCGCTGCATGGCTCGCACGCCCGCACCACTTTGTTTACACATTTGTACATTGTCGCTACAGGCGATTGCTCTAGTATGGATTTGGCAATGGCTGTGGAGACAAGATGAAAGTGCTGCTCATTGAAGATGATGCCGAGACGGCGGAATTCATCCGTCGTGGCCTCGATGAGCTCGGCTACGCCGTGATGCATTGCGACAACGCGCGCGATGGCATTCTGCAGGCCTCTACTGCCGACTACGATGTCATCGTGTTTGATCGCTTGCTGCCGGGGATGGACGGCATGGACGCCGTGCGCCTGCTGCGCGGCAGCAAAATAGAGACGCCGGTACTTATGTTAACCGCGCTGGATGGCATCGATGATCGTGTTGCGGGCCTGGAGGCGGGCGCAGACGACTAAATGGTCAAGCCCTTCGCCTTTGCGGAGCTGCATGCGCGCATCCGGGCGCTTGCGCGGCGCCAGCCGCTCGCGCACAGCGAGACGGTATTGTCTGCCGGTGAGCTGGTGCTGGATCGAACAACACGCAAAGTGACGCGCGAGGGGACTCTGCTGGACCTGTTGCCCCGCGAATACGAGATTCTCGAGATTCTTCTGTCTCACCAGGACCAGGTGGTCACGCGAACGATGCTGCTGGAACGCGTGTGGGGTTACACGTTTGACCCCAAGACCAGCCTCGTACAGACGCACGTAAGTCGGCTCAGGGCGAAGGTAGACAAGCCCTTCTCGCGCGAACTGGTGCGCACGGTGCGCGGCGCCGGATACATGTTGTCAACGCGCGACTGACATGCTGTCTTCCACGGTATTTCGGCTCACGCTCATCTATTCCCTGGGCTTCTTCCTGGTGGCGCTGGTGCTGGGCTCGCGCGTGGGCGGCTTCTACCTGAATCAGATCGACTCCGAACACCTCGAAGAGCATCGCGAGTGGGTTGAGTGGGTCAG
This sequence comes from Halioglobus sp., assembly GCA_965227435.1. Lineage (GTDB taxonomy): Bacteria > Pseudomonadota > Gammaproteobacteria > Pseudomonadales > Halieaceae > Marimicrobium. The sequence continues at coordinate 1,030,683 of CBDDGB010000001.1, forward strand.
CGAACTCTATGCAGAGGAGGGCATCGACGCACTGCGCGAAGAGCTGGAGAGCGAAGAAGACATCGAATGGGATGAAGAGCACACGGTATACAGGCTGTTCGATGAAGAGTTCGCCCTGCTGATCGAGAATGAAGCTGGTCGCCTGGTGCTCGGATATCCGGGCCTTGCAGATACCGGTGAAGACTGGGAGTGGCTTGAGTTTGAAGAGGCGGAGGAGTTCATCGAGGTGCGCAGCCTGACAGCGCCATTGCCGGGAGGCCATCTTCTAACGTTGAGCAGCGCGCGCAGTCACGAGTATCACTACATCCTCGAACTGATGTCGTCGGGTTTTTACTGGCTGCTGTTGATCGTTGTGCCCCTGTCACTGCTCACCGGGTATGCGCTCAGTCGCGGCGTGATTCATCGCCTCAATCGACTTTCCGGTACGGTGGAGGCGATTGGCCGTGGTTCTATGGCAGAGCGCATTCAAGTAGAGCGCGACGACGAGTTCGGCAGGCTGTCACTGCAGGTCAACGCGATGTTGGACCGTATCGAAGCGCTGCACCGCAACCTTGAAACGACATCGGTGGGTATTGCACACGATCTCAAGACGCCGCTGTCGCGGCTTGCCAACCGCTTGCACCTGATGCAGCAGGACATCGATAACCCCGGAGCGCTCGGTGCACATCTCGAAGTGGCGCAGTCGCAGCTTCAGTCGGTTATCCAGACATTCCAGGGTTTGCTGCGTCTGGGCGAGATCGAGTCTGGTGAGCGGCGCAAGCAGTTCGCGCCGCTGAACCTCTCGGAGCTCGTCACTGGAGTGGTAGAGAGTTACGAGCCAGTGTTTTGTGACGTGGGGCGCGAACTCGAGGCCTCGGTGGTACCGGATGTGCAGCTCGCAGGCGACCCTGACCTGCTCATACAAATGCTAACCAACCTGCTCGAGAACTCTATCGAACATGGGCGCGAGGGCGGGCGCACCTGGGTCAGGCTGCAGGCGAGCCCCGAGGGCGCCGTGTTGCAGGTCGGTGACGACGGTCCTGGCATTCCGGCTGAGCAACACGACCGGGTGTTCGAACGTTTTTACCGTGGCGATGCCAGCCGCGGCGCACCGGGCAACGGACTCGGCCTCAGTATTGTGAAAGCCGTGTGCGAACTGCACCGGGGCCGTGTGGCACTGCTGGGTCAGCAGAGTGGCGCGGTGTTTGACTGTTACCTGCCCGCCTCCCGCTAATACAACACCATACACATTTGTATGGTTTACCCGCCTCACGTGTAAAACACATCGCGCCGACCTCCGCTTAGCATAAACCTGCCAGTTAACAGCACTGCGGGGATGCAGGCGGGGAGGCCGATTGAATGCCAGGTTGTTGCTGATGTCGGAGGTAGGTGCGCCGCTACAGATGGCGCAGCGCAAACATGTCGAACCAGCGATCGAGGTTGGCGTAGCCCTTGTGTATTTCAAGCTTGCCGAAGTTGGCGAAGTTAAAGCCGGCGAGCAGTGTGCAGTCGGCGATAGTCGGGCGCTCGCCCATGACAAACGGCCCCGCACCGACGAGTTCGTCGACGTACTCCAGCGAACCTGGCAGGTACTTGCTTTCGTTGTCTGCAAGCGCAGGGTTGGGCGGCAAGCCTAGGGGTGAGTTGGTGGCGTGCACGAGGCGTACCAATCGATTGGTGACGTTGAGCTCGATGTAGCGTTCGCGGGCGCGTACCTGTTGTCGCGCCACGGGCGTTGCGCCGATCATCGGCGGCTCGGGAAACACCTCTTCGAGATATTCCATGATGGGCAGTGACTCTGTCAGGCAGGTTCCATCGTCCAGTTCCAGCACCGGCACCGTGCCGCGCGCCGAGCGGGCGAGATGTTCCGGGGTGTTCTGCTCACCCTTTAGGAAGTCCACGAGCTCAAGCTCGAGGTTGTCGAGGCCTTTCTCCTTAACGTAAGCCAGGACCTTCGCCGGGTTTGGTGCGATGGGGAAGTGGTAGAGCTTCATCGGCTTTCCTTCGTTGAGGGCGTGAGCGGCAGGTCACCACCCGGTCCGAGTACCGCGGTGATGTCGCTCGACTTCAGCGACTTCCCGTCTTCGGTAATGGCGTGCATGGGCTGGATGGGCACGCCGGTCTCCCGGTCTTTGAAAACCATCCGTGGCCCCTTCGGGTTGGGGCGGTGCTTGTCGCCCCAGTGGGTGAGGGCCAGCAACACGGGTTGCAGGTCTCGGCCCGCCTGGGTCAGTACGTACTCGGGGTGACGCGTCTCACCGGTCTGCCGCTTCTCCAGCAGTCCTTCCTCGACCAGCGTGTTCAGGCGCTCAGTGAGGATGTTGCGAGAGATCCCCAGGCTGCGCTCAAACTGCACGAAGCGCCTGGCGCCAAACATGGCGTCGCGGATGATCAGCAGCGCCCAGCGTTCGCCGACCACGTTCAGGGCCTGCGCGGCTGAGCAGTTCAGGTGCTCATAAGCTTTTCCTTTCATAGTGGCGACCATATCAGTTCTCAAATAAAACATATATGTTGCAATAGAGAACAAAAATGTTCAAATCTAGAACAATAATTCCGGTTTTATGCGATTGGAGGCTACCGTGATCAATTGCCTGTGTGTCATCCAGGAGGGCCAGGCCCCTGACCAGCGGCGTGATCAGCTCGGCGCCGCGCTTGGCCGCTTTACCGAGGAACACCTCGGCGCTGGCGCCGAGATAAGCTGGCTTCCCGTTGCCGCCGGAAACGGCTTCACTTCACTGCGGGGGAGCCCTCAACGGCGTCCGTCATTTCACTCACGGCACTTGCGCCACTCCAGCAGTCGCAGCGGGAGACGCTACTGCGACAGCTCGTAGACCTCTGGACCGGACAAACCGGCTGCTCGGTCGACGATGTAGTGGCCGTCATCTCAGACCCCGCGTAAGACAGGAGCCCGCAATATGCCGCTTTATCTCTGTAGCGCACAAAAAGACACGGTAACTGCTGCCGCGAAGCAGCTGATTGCTAAAGACATTACCGACATTCACTGCGAGGTGACGGGCGCGCCGCCGAGCTTTGTACACGTGGCCTTCTTTGAAGACAGCCCTCTGTTCCCCCTTGAAGACAAGGTCCTCGTGGTGATGGGCACAATACGCATGGGCAGGACGCCAGAGCAGATGGAAGAAATAACGACCGCGATCCGGCGCTCCCTGGCGACCCATGGCGGCGTCGAGGTGGCGCTGACCGAGGCGCACCTGCGTGAGACGCCTGCGAGCTGGGTGTTGGAGGGCGGCGAGATCATGCCCGAGCCGGGCGAGGAGGAGGCGTGGTTTGCGGCGCATGAAGCGCGCCGCCACCAGGAAAGCACATAGCGCCGGCGTTGCCGGTGTTCCTTGGCCCCCCATTTGCGCGGGGCTGGCCCCATTGATTAGCAATTTCAATCAATAGCATTTAGATATTTAAATAGGAATATCAATAGATAATTAATATCATAGCTCCCGAATCGATAGTAACGGCATTGAGGAGGAAGCAGCCATGATCGAACAAGTACCTAACGTCGTATTCAAGACCCGTGTACGGGACGAGTCCGTAGAGGGCGAGAACCCCTACCGCTGGGAAGACAAGACGACCGATGATCTCTTCGCGGGTAAGCGCGTGGTGGTATTTTCGCTGCCGGGTGCCTTCACTCCGACCTGTTCATCCAACCACCTGCCGCGCTACGAGGCGCTGTATGACGACTTCAAGGCGCAGGGCATCGACGAAATCATTTGTGTGTCTGTGAACGACGCCTTCGTGATGTTCCAGTGGGGCAAGCATATCGGCAACGAGAAAATCTTCCTGCTGCCTGACGGCTCCGGCGAGTTCACGCGCAAGATGGGCATGCTCGTCAACAAGGACAACCTCGGCTTCGGCATGCGCTCCTGGCGCTACTCCATGCTCGTAGACGATGGCAAGGTCGAGAAGATGTTTGTCGAGCCCGGCTTCAGCGACAACTGCCCCACCGACCCGTTTGAAGTCTCAGACGCCGACACCATGCTGGCGTACCTGAAGGGTTCCGAGGCAACCGGCGTTGCTGAACCGCAGCTCGCATTTGTTGGTTGAAGTAGTCGGCTAAAGAGTCCTTTCCTTAAATCCATCCAGGTCCTTAAGGAATTCGTCGCCCGGCCTTGTGCCGGGCCTTTTTTTTGCGCGCTTGCTGTTGGAGTTTCGCTGACGGAAAAGGCTTCAGTGATGCCGCGACTTTCTTGGTCAGGGCGCCTTGGTCACAGGCACGTCACCCAGCAGCCAATCGACCACCTGGCGCCTGACACTGTGCAACGTCTTGTCATCATCCGGGTTGCTGCGCCACTCCGGATGCTGGCGAATCTCGGCCAGTAGTTTCGACCAGCCGTCAGGCAGTGTTGCCTGCTCACCCTCTGCCTGCACCGTGAGTGCATCCTGCGATGCGTGGCCGCGCTCTGTCAGCTTGTGCAGCAGACCCTGTTGGCGCAGGAAAATGAGCGCCACGGTGTTGTCGTCAACGCAGGCCCACTTGTTGCCTTCCCAGAGGGCTTTCAGTTCCTGTCGATAGCGCCTGGCGGTGGCGGCGCCGGCACCCAGCGCTGCGCCGATCATCGTTGCCGTACCGAACGACAGGCCGCCGACCATGAGGTCGATGCCGGCACCTGCGGCGGCACCCTTGAGTGCAGACGAGCCCGCGTTGAGTCCAAATGCCTTCAGCGCGGCGGGGGAGAATACGTCTAACTCCCAACGGCCGTCGCGTACGGGGAGTTGCTGGAGTTCAACGTCTACCTTGGTGAAAGAAAAGATGTTGAGCAGGTCTTTGAGTGCGCGTTCTTCCGCCTTGCGCGTATGTTTCTGCATGGCCTGCGTTGCGCGCTCCAGGCCATCCGGCTCGTCTTCGTCAACCACGTGTCGATAGGTCGCAACGTCCACGAGTAGTTGGAAGATGCGCCGCGCGGCCGCCTGGCAAAGGCCCTGCCAGATGCCCTGGCGGTAATCGATCAGTGCCTGCAGCGATTCGTAGTACGGTTCCTTAACGCTCTGCAGCTTCTGGTACAGCCGTTTCTCTGCCTCGAAGTCAAACGCTACCGTGTCGAACTCCAGTGCCGCGTGCAGGTTGAACTCCGCCATTTGCTCGCGCCAGCGAGCGAGCCCTGTCTCGTTGCCTGCGATGAAGTTAAACACCGGGATGATGGGTTTGCCGCATTTCCCGAGGATGGTCACCTCGTCCTTGTACTTGCCGAGCAGGCCCTCGCGTACATCGATGATGTACAGCAGTACATCGCTGTGGAGTGCCTGCAGGATCACCTTGATGTCCTGGTCGAACTCGGGGTACTCATCGGGCGTTGCGGTGAACTTGCCCAGCACCTCTGCGGGCGAATCCGAGGGAGACTGCTGTTGCAGCGCCGTGATTTCAGCGAGCAGTGCGCTGGAGTCTTCGAGACCGGGGGTGTCGAAGAGTGATATCACCTCACTCTCCGCGGTTCCAATGCCGATGCGCGTGACGTCTCGTGTTGTGCCTGCGGCGTCCTTTACCTCACCGAATTTCTCGTCGCGCACGAGTGTGCGAATCAATGAGGTCTTGCCCGTGTTGGTGTGGCCCACGACTGCAATGCGCAGCGGTTGGTTGTCGGCTGCGGGCGTGTTCATGACCCGGAGGACTCCGGCATCTGTACGATGTGCCCCGCCGCAATCTCACACGCCTCTGCGAGCTGATACCAGTCGGTGAGCCGCGCGTCGCTGGTGGGCTGATCGCCACCGGGCTCGAGCAGTACCAGCCACGCCTCACTACTTAACTCACGCAGGCTGAGAACAACGCGCTTCAGGCCGCGATCCGGTGCGCGTGCCGCCGTTACCGCGATAGCAATGTGGGGTGAGTCCAGCTCGCGCAGCTGCGCATGCACGGTTTCGAGCGATGCCGTGTCGGTGGCGTGACCGAGCACGCGATTGGCGTCGATCGTACCCGGCGGCCATTCAGTGCCCGCGCGCAGTTCAACGCCGACCCAGTAAAGCGTGTCGGGTACCTGTGCGGTTTGGCCTGGTGCGGGGGTCGCTGTGCACTTCGCGCTTGCGTCCGGCGTGCCCACGGTATCTGCATCTACCACGACACTAGCGCCGTGCATTGGCATCAGGTCCTGGCGCAGGCGGATGTAGTAAGGCAGATAGTAGTCGGGGGAAAAGCCCGCCTCCGCCCGGCCGAGCAGAACGCGAGAGGCGAGTAGTAATAACACACGCGGCAGGATGCCATAGAGCAACAGTGCACCCATCAGCAGCTGCGCCCAGCGATAGCGGTGTTCCGCGCCGGGCGACTGCTCGCTGCCAATTCTTGTTGCAATGACGTGCTCGCTGTCGGGTGTGGCGAAGCCGAGCGCGGAGAGCGGCTGGCCGATGGTGTTTGTCAGGGCGACGAAGGCATCGTTAGACAACAGCGTGGTGCCCCACACAAAGTCGTACTGGCGCACGGACAGGGCGAGCAGCAACGCGAGCAGCCCCGTGATGAGGTACACCAGCCACAAGCCGTGTGTGAACTGGCTGTAGCGCCACTTGCCGATGGCGCCCTGCAGGTGGCTCTGAATCCATGCGGTGTCTGCGGCGCCAGTCGGGCTGTCGCGCTTGCCCAGCAGATTTACCAGCCAGCCGGATGCGGTGGTGAGCACGCCCTGGGAGAGTCCTCTCATGCCAAAGGTGATGCCGACCAGCCACAAGAGAATCGAGAGACAGTTGAAGCCGATCAGCAGAATCAGCAGCCAGTAGATATTGATGGTGCTGTCGCCGCCGATAGCCGCGAGCGCGGCGATTGCGCCAAGCAGCGCGGCAGCAATGCCTGCCAGGGTAGTGGAAGAGCGCCACTTGCTCGCGGCGTGCCGAATGGCCTGTTGCCAATCGCGCTCCTTCACCAGGTGTTGTGCGCGACGCTCGAGGCGTTCCTCAAACGGCTGCCCGCCGAAGTTAACGGCCTCCGAAGTCTCTGGCAGACCATCGGGTGATTGCTGTGCTTCGATGCAGCGGACCTGTTCGATCAACACCTTTGTGTCAAAACTCAAATTCGCCACGATTGCCTGGCAGTTCCTAGTGAATGACGGGCTGGCGCGGATGGTAGCACACTGGTGTAGGGGCGTGGCCCGCGAGAGCGGGCCAACTGGAGGGGAGGCGACTCTCGCCGACTACTTCACGATTTGAACAACGACCTCGTTGCGCCGCTTCCAGGGCAGGGTCCACGGCGGGTTGTACTGGTTGAGCGCGGGTGGCCCAACGGTCTCGATGCCGTTTTCCTCGAGGGTCGCGAACAGTTCTACTGTCATGCGTTCGACCTTGCCGTCGGTGGCCCATCCTCCGAAGCTGAGGGCCGCCATCCGGCGCGGCGGTACCTCGTGCAGGCTGACGCTGTCGTCTAGCGGTGCGGGCAGGTCTTCCATCGCGTATTCAGAGGGCATTGTGAAGGCCATGTAACCGTCTTCGGTATCGCGTGTCTCGACCGGTGCGGTCATCGCGATCTCGGAGTCCTGGCTGTTGTCGCCGAAGATGAAGTTAGCGAGGCGGCGGAACGGGCTGGAGGTGCCGCTGTCCTCTGCCATCGATGTGCGCGCCTGGATGGTAGCGGCGTAGTCACGCAGCTCGACGTCGCCGACCTGGCCGGCCACCTCAAAGCTGGGTTCTTCAATGGCATGGGTCATGTGGCTGCCCGCTGCAAGAAAAAGCGTTAGTACGAAAGCGCCGAATCTCATTGGTCTGGCTCCGATGTGGTTCCTTGGAATCATACGGAGTGATGCGGCGGTCAGTTCAATAATGCTTGCCCGCGAGATGGTGCTCGTGGTGCGTATGACATTGGTCGGACGAGGCGGTTAAAGGAGACCCCTGAGCTTTTGCCGGGGCCAGCTTTGTTCTCAGAGCGATCTGTTACCTGTGCGACCTGAACAGACCCCCTGATCTTACCGGCGCATAGGTTCCACTTTATTCCGGGCGCATAGGTTACACAATTGAGGCATTTGAGGAGGCCCCTCAGATGCCCTGGAAAGAGTGTAACCGTATGGATGAACGTCTACGTTTTGTGGCTAGGCTCCTCGACGGGGAGAAGATGGCCGTAGCCTGCCGAGAGTTCGGGATATCCCGCAAGACCGGCTACAAGATCTTTGCGCGCTACAAGGAATTTGGCGTCAGGGGGCTGGAGGACCGCTCCAAGAGCGCCTACCGACATCCCAACAAGCTGCCGTTCCAGATCGAGAAGGCCATCCTGAGAATCAAGCAGGAGCACACATCCTGGGGAGCACCCAAAATCCAGCACAAGCTGGCGAAGGAGTTCTCCATCATTAAGCCGCCCGCTGTTAGCACCATCCACGCGGTGCTGGATCGACATGGCCTGGTAAAGCGCAGGAAGCGCAAACGTTACAAGGCCAAGGGAACACAGCTCAGCGAGGCCAATTCTCCCAACTCGCTGTGGTGTGCTGACTTCAAGGGTCAGTTCCGACTGGGGAACAAAAAGCACTGCTACCCGCTAACGATCACCGATCAGATGAGCCGCTACCTGCTGGCGTGCGAGGGGTTGGAATCGACCAAGGAAATCACTGCCTTCGAGGTGTTTGAGCGCACCTTCAGGGAGTTTGGCCTGCCTGGTGCCATCCGGACCGACAATGGCATACCCTTTGCCAGCCCTCATGCCCTGTTCGGTCTGAGCCGCCTGTCACTGTGGTGGCTCCGCCTGGGTATCAGTATTGAGCGAATCAAACCAGGGCATCCCCAGCAGAACGGACGCCACGAACGCATGCACCTGACACTGAAGAAGGAGGCGACCAAACCCGCCTCGTTCAACTTCCTGCAGCAGCAGGAACGCTTCGATGACTTCATCGAGGTATACAATAATGATCGGCCCCACCAGGGGCTAGGCGGCTTGTACCCGGGTGAGCTGTATACACCTTCGGCCCGGGAGTTCTTCGAACCGGGGGAACCGGAGTACCCTTGTCACGACCGGACCATCAAAGTGACTCGGTGTGGACGGATATGCATCGGAAGGCGCAAAATCAACCTCAGTACCGTCTTCGCAGGACAGTACGTGGGTGTCAGAGAAGTTGCCGACGAGGTCTGGCTCGTCAGCTTCATGGAGTATGACCTGGGCTTCTTTGACAGAGAGCTAGATAAGGTGGAGCCGGTGGGAAAGAACCCCTTCGCTCCAAAAGTGTTACCTATGCTCTCGGAATAATCTGTTACCTATGCGACCGGAACAGACCCCCAGGGATATGGCCCGCCCGAGAGGATTCGAACCTCTGACCTCTGCCTCCGGAGGGCAGCGCTCTATCCAGCTGAGCTACGGGCGGTGGGGGCTGAGGATGATACAGCCCTCGGTTCTGGCAGTCCATGTTGAAGGTTTCGATGCCGCAAATTTAAGGGCTGATGCCGCATTGCGACGCCGCTGTTTCCGCGCATTATATCGAGTCCAATCCTGAGGAGCTGCTATGAGTGAACTACCCAGACCGCTGGACGGCCTGCGTGTCGTTGAACTGGGTCAGTTACTGGCCGGCCCCTTTACTGGCACCATACTGTCCTACTTTGGGGCGGAGGTGATCAAGGTTGAACCGCCCGCAGGAGACCCCATACGCACCTGGCGCATAGTGCGTGACGAAACGTCGCTGTGGTATCACAGTCTCGGCCGCAATAAGAAGAGCGTAACGCTAAATCTTAAGTCAGAGCGGGGTCGTGAGCTTGCCAGGCAGCTCCTCGACACAGCGGATGTCGTCATTGAGAACTTTCGCCCAGGCCTGATGGAAAGCTGGGGTATGGGGCCCGAAGACCTAAAGGCGTCTAACCCGGGCTTGGTGTATGCACGTATCTCTGGTTACGGGCAAACGGGCCCTTACTCCAGCAAGCCAGGTTATGCATCGGTCACCGAGGGGTTTGGCGGACTGCGTTACATCAACGGTGAGCCAGGAAAGGTACCGGTGCGCCCCAACATCTCGATGGGCGATACATTGTCCGCTATCCATGCTGCTCTTGGCATTGCGCTCGCGTTGTTACGGCGCAGCCAGCCCGGGGGCGAAGGACAGGTCGTGGATGTTGCGCTTTACGAATCGGTATTCAACTTAATGGAAGGCATCGTGCCAGAGTTTGACGGTGCCGGTGCCATACGGGAGCCCGCGGGTACTACGGTAACGGGCATCGTCCCGACCAATACCTATCGCTGCAGGGATGGCAAGTACGTCGTTATTGGCGGCAACGGAGATTCCATTTTTAAGCGCCTGATGGTGGCTGCAGGACACCCTGAGATGGCTGAGAATCCTGAGATGGCTGACAATGCCGGACGTGTAAAGCACGAGCCTGAGATTGATGCAGCCCTGACGGCGTGGTGTGCGACCAACACATCCGCACATGTCATTAGTACGCTGGAGGAGGCACGCGTGCCTGTCGGCCCTATCTATAGCGTCGCAGACATGCTGGCTGACGAGCACTACAACGCGCGCGGTATGTTTGAGACAGTAGAAATCAACGGTGAGCCGCTGAAGATTCCCGCCATCCTGCCCAAGTTGGGTGACACTCCCGGCCGCACTGACTGGCCTGCCACGCAGATTGGCAGCCACAATGAGGAAGTCCTTAAGGGGCTGCTAGGGCTCCGTGAAGAAGAAGTGGCTGAGTTGGCATCCGCTGGTGTGATAGCGCCACTTCCCTAGACAAGCGCGCGACCTTTATCAACCTGGAGCTGACGCCAGCGATCACCGCGTCCACCCGTCTCCGTGCCTGTGAGTTCACCCGCGAGGCGTCCTGCGGTCATGAGCTTCTCGAGGTCTATTCCGGTTTCGTAGCCCATTTGGTGCAGCATCATCACGAGGTCTTCGGTCGCAATATTGCCTGTGGCTCCTGGGGCGAAGGGGCAACCACCTAGACCACCGACCGAGGCGTCAAAATGGCGAATGCCTGCCTGGAGCGCGGCAAAGGCGTTAGCCATACCCATGGCGCGGGTGTCGTGGAAGTGGCAGGCGAGCCGCTGCGTGCCGTGCTCGTCAGCCAGCGCAGACATGAGGTCGAGTACGCCCTTCGGATTGGCGGCGCCGATAGTATCGGCAATTAGTAGAGAGTCGGCTCCCATGTCGAGATACTGCCGCACCATATCTTTCACAACAGACGCGTCGGTCCTGCCCTCGAATGGACACTCCCAGGCAACTGCGACGCAGGCGATGGCGCGTATGCCGTCCGCTTTGGCGCGCTTGATGACCGTGTCTGCAGCCTGCATGGACTCAATAACAGATGCGCGCACATTTTTCTGGTTCATCGATTCCGTTGCACAGACAAACACCTCAATGGTTCTCGCTCCCGCGGAAACCGCTTGTTCGTAGTATTTGAGCGTGGGGGTCAGCGCCGAGTAGCTGACTTTACCTTTGTCTGGCAGTGCGGCGAAGACGTCTGCAGTGCCTGCCATGGCAGGCACCGCCTTCTCAGACACGAAGCTACCGGCCTCGATCGCAGTGACGCCAGCATTCACCAGCGCACTGATGAGCTCAAGTCGCTGCGCCGGAGACAAGGTCGTGGCCTGGTTCTGCAGTCCGTCACGGGGGCCGACATCGTTGATGTGAACAAAACTGTCCGCGGGCTGATTCAACCGTAGGTTCCGTCCGGAGAAATAAGAGCGAGCATGCTAGCGGATTTGTCCCCAGAAGATAAATACCTGCAATAAACTGCTCAAGACGCGGTTGGCGAACACTGCCTTGCGGAGCCACGGTGTCTCTGTGCCCATCTGGAACTTATCGGCAGGTAGCGAGTAACGACTGAATGCGCGTTACGTGCTCTCGGGACGCGGCGGATCCACTGCGGAGTGTTTCGTTTCGGGTGTCTAACCAGCTTCGATAGTCGCTGGGTAGCACCTCGTCAAGCTTGGACTCTAGCGCTCTTATGGGCGGCAGCAGCGCGTGTTGACTGCGATTGAGTGACGTAGCGCCCGGTTGGATCTGCTTTACGAAGTACTTCTCAACAACCTTTGGCAGGATGTCTGCCGCTGCGTGGCGCACATTGGGTCCACAGAGCGGCCCTCGCTCCCCGCGACCCTCGAGCAGCCTGTCTGCCGCGCCAAGCCAGTGTGCCAGGCGCTGTAGCTCAATCAACAGTTCACCGCCGCTGCCACCTGCGACCTCCGAGAGCAGCAGCTCGAACTCAAAGCCGTCTACCGCGTAGTCGCCCGCCAGCCAGCGCGCAGTGGCGCTCTCGATGGCGTGCAGGGCCTTTAGCGTCACGGCGTTGGGTACGCTTGGGAACTCGCCCGGGGGCCGGCTCGAGCGCCAGAAAGCGCGGTACTCATCGGCGCCGAGGGTCGCATTGAAAATACGCGCCGGCAGTTGGTCGCGCTTGAGTGCCTGCGCGCTGGCGAGTTCTGCGGCGAGCTCGTACCTGCCTTCACGTTCGAGCTCCTCGATGCACGCGGGCGCAAGACGCAGGAACTCAAGTTCCAGCAACAGCGCCTGGGAGGGCCTGGCGAGACGGCCGAGACTGGAATTCTTCCGGGCAATGTTGACCTGCAACGCGCAGCCGTGCAGCGCGAGGAAGTCGAGCGTGTTGATGTCGGGCGCCTCGATCGCGACCTGTAGCGCACCCGTGCGCGGCGGTAGAGCCAGCGGCGGGGGTGCCCCGGTCGTGGGGTCGAGTGCGAGCGTGCGCCCTAGCCGTTCGAGGTATTCGCGGTACGCGCTATCGGCATCTTTCCCACCGCAGGCCGCGAGCAGCAGCAGGGTGAGGTACAGCGTTGCCCTTAGCAGTGCGTTCCTCAGGCGACTTCCGCCTGCGCGCGTTCCAGCCAGGCATGCAGGTGCGTTAACTCCTCCGGCACCGGCTCCTTGATCCAGCCGAGGAAGCCGATCGCGGTCAGCAGGTCGATGTCTGCCAGGCTGAAATGTTCCCCGGCCAGCCACGTCGACTTCGCCAGCTGCGCGTCGATCAACGGCAGGTTGAAGTGGATCTGTGCCATGCCGCGATCAATGAGCTCCGGAATCTGCGGCAGGTTCAGCGGGCCGGGCAGGGCGCGGTCGACAAACCCTTTGCTGCGGTTGCGAAAGACACTGGCGATACCCAGGAACAGCCCGTTGGCCAGCTTGTGGCACCAGCTGAAGACCTGGCCCTTTTCCCGGGCATCGTGGCCCAGCAGCGGCTTGTCGGGGAACATCTCCTCCAGGCAGGCGCACATACCGATTACCTGGGAAATCACCTCGCCGTCGTCCAGGACGAGGCAGGGCACGGTCGCGTCCGGGTTGATGGCGCGATAGGCGTCTGTCAGCTGCTCCTGGACCGCCATGTCAACGACCTCGGTCTCGAGCTCGATTCCCTTGTACTTCATGAACATCGCGAGGCGCTGGGGATTGGGGGCGCCCTCGTAGGTGTAGACCTTCATCCTGGTTCCTTACTCGTGCCAGATGGCCGTCCATACTAGGGGCTGGACCCCGCCGGTGCCAGTCACGGGCGTATTTGAGGGCGATTTCACCTCAATAGAGAAGTGGCTATAATGCGCGCCTGCTATTTGAGGAGAAAGTGATGTCCCGTTTCATATTGGCCCTGGTGGCCCTGTTTGCGGCCGCTTCGGTGGCTGCTGTCGATCTCACTGACAGCCAGCGAGACGCCATTTCAGAGCGCATTCGGCCGGTGGGCGAGTCCTGCATGGCGGGCGATTCCAGCTGTGGCGGCGCTGGTGGCGATTCCTCGGGCGGTGGCGTGGCCCGCTCAGGTGAAGAGGTCTACAACGCTGCCTGCCTCGCTTGCCACACCACGGGTGCTGGCGGCGCGCCGAAGATTGGTGACGTGGCGGCCTGGGCCGATCGCATCGCGAAGGGTATGGATGCCCTGTATAACAGCGGCGTGAACGGCGTACCCGGCACGTCTATGATGGCCAAAGGTGGGTGCATGAACTGCTCGGACGAAGAGGTCGACGCTGCCGTCGATTTCATGGTCGCCGGTAGCCAGTAATCCTCACCGCGCCCCGAAAGCCGCCGCGTTCGCGTGGCGGCTTTTTTGTATCTGGTCTTAGTGCTACTTTATCTTCCTTGGTGCTGTTCGCACCTGTGTAATTGGAGAAACCTCGCGTGAATTTGCGCCAAGCCGCCCCACTGCTCGCGATCCTGGTCCTCGGGGCCTGTGCCGAAGAACCCCCGCCGCGCCCCCCTGTAGAGGTCGTAGTAGACGCCGTTGTACTCGACGACTTCCAACCCAAGACCAGCTACGTCGGGCGCCTGCAGGCGATCAATGATGTCGCCATCCAGGCGCGGGTAAACGGCTACGTCCTGTCCCGCGACTTCCGCGAGGGCGACCTGGTGCAGGAGGGCGACCTTCTTTACACCATTGACCCGTCTGAATACCAGGCAGCTTTAGAGCGTGCCAAGGCGGATCTCGCCGGGGCCGTTGCGCGACAGGCGAATGCGCTGCGCACCTACAAACGCGGCCTTGAGCTGGTATCGAAGGGCGCGATTTCGCAGGCCGAGATGGACAAGTTTGAGGCCGACAAGCTGGAGACCGATGCCCAGATCGAGGCGGCCAAGGCGCAGGTCGACAGCGCGGAGGTAAACCTGGCCTTCACCACGATCAAGGCGCCGATCACGGGCCGCACCGGGCTTAGCGCCGTCAGTGTAGGCGACCTCGTCGGGCCAAACACGGGTGACCTCACCAACCTCGTAAGCCTCGACCCGATGGAGGCCCAGTTCCAGATTTCCGAGTCGCTCTACATCAGCGAGATTGCCCGCCGCGTCAATGACGGCATCGACGAGGCCTCCAGCCGTGTAGATGTCACGCTCGAGCTCGCCGACGGCAGCATGTATGAAGAGATGGGCGCCATAGATTATGTCGGTAACCGTGTCGACATGACGACCGGCACGCTGGACGCGCGGGCGCGCATTCCGAACCCCGAGTCGATCCTTGTGCCCGGCCAGTACGTGCGCATTGTCCTGCGCCAGATTGAAAAACAGCAGGCGCTGTTTGTGCCCCAGGCTGCCGTGCAGTCAGATCAGCAGGGCAGTTTTGTGATGGTTGTCGAGCAGGGGAGTGTTGCCCGCCGCGGTGTGGTGCTTGGCGATCGCCTCGACGACAAGGTGATTGTCATCAAGGGTGTGCGCGCGGGCGAGAGCGTGATCGTGCAGGGTCTGCAGCAGGTGCGCCCCGGCATGCCGGTCCAGGCGCGCAGTGTAGGCAGCGTGTCCGCGGCGAGCGCCGCGAACGGTCAGGAGCAACAGGGCTAGGATGTTTAGCGCCTTCTTCGTCCAGCGCCCGAAATTTGCGCTGGTTATCTCCATTGTCCTGACCCTGGCGGGTCTGCTTTCAATTTATAACCTGCCGGTCACCGAGTATCCGGCTATTTCGCCGCCCAGCATCAACGTGACCGGTGTGTACCCGGGCGCCTCCGCCGAGGTCGTAGAAACCGCGGTTGGCGTGCCTATTGAAGACGCGGTGAACGGCGTGGAAGACATGATCTACATGTCGTCCAAGAGCGCCAACGATGGCAGCTATGCGCTCACCGTGACCTTTGAGGTGGGTTCTGACGCCGAGATGGCGCTGGTACGTGTGCAAAACCGCGTCAAGCTGGCGGAGCCCGCATTGCCGGCGGATGTCACCGCCGTTGGCCTCAACATCTCCGAGAGCTCGCCCGACATCCTCAAGATCGTCAGTTTTACCTCGCCGGACGATTCACTCGATTACAAGTTCATTTCCAACTACGTAAAGATCAACGTGCTGAACGCACTCGCGAGGGTCAACGGTATTTCCAATGCCACGATTCTCGGCGAGGCGGAATACTCGATGCGGCTGTGGCTTGACCCGGACCGCATGGCGGGTCTCGGACTGTCTGTCAGTGACATCTTCAGCGCACTCCAGGAACAGAATGTGCAGGTCGCCGCCGGCAAGATTGGTGCGCCACCTTTTGATGGGGCACTGCAGACCGAGTACACGCTGCAGACCAAGGGGCGGCTGGAGGAAGTCAGCGAGTTTGAGAACATCGTGCTGCGTGCGCGCGATGATGGTTCCGCCATTTACCTTAAGGATGTAGCGCGGGTAGAACTTGGCCAGGCCGACTACGGCATGACTGGCGAGATCGACGGCAAGCCCGCCGTAAATGTCGCGCTGTACCTCTTGTCGGACGCCAATGCGCTAGCCACGGGCGCCGCGGTCGACGCCATGGTCGCAGACCTGTCCCGCGCGTTCCCCGAGGGTCTCGAGTACACCGCGAGTTATGACACCACGCGTTACGTGTCCACGGCGGTGCAGCAGGTGGTCGTGTCGCTGTTCCAGGCGGTCGCGCTGGTGATTGCCGTGACGTTTATCTTCCTGGGTAACTGGCGTGCCACGCTGGTGCCCACCGTGGCGATACCCGTGTCGCTGATCGCCACCTTCGCGGTGCTGCTGGCGACGGGCATGTCGATAAATACGGTAACCCTGTTCGGGCTGATCCTTGCTATCGGTATCGTGGTCGACGATGCGATCCTTGTTATCGAGAACTGTGACCGGCACCTGAAGGACGATCCTTCCATGAGTGCCAAGGATGCAGTGCTGATCACAATGAACGAGGTGGGGGGTGCGATCGTCGCCACCACGCTCGTGTTGCTGGCGGTGTTTGTGCCGGTTGCCATGTTGCCCGGCATCTCGGGCGAGATGTACCGGCAGTTCGCGGTAACCATCTGTGTCGCCGTGGTCTTTTCCTCGGTGAATGCCCTGACCCTCAGCCCTGCACTGTGCTCCCTGCTGCTCAAGTCGGGTGAGCGGGAAGAGGCGGCGTGGTTCCAACGTTTCCAGGCCATGTTTAACCGCGTCATCGGTCGTTACGACAGCGGTGTGCAATGGGTGTTGCGCAAGCTCGCATTTGTCGCGCTGTTATTCGTGGGCTGGCTGGTCGCCGTTGGGTTTGGCATGGTCAACATCCCCACGGCGTTTGTGCCACCCGAAGACAAGGGACTGCTCTTCGTCAATGTGCAGCTGCCCGACGCCAGCTCAATCACCCGCACACAAGATGTCATGGACAAGGTCGGCGAGATCCTGGCCGACGACCCCGCCGTGGAGGTGGCCACCGCGATTACCGGCTATTCGATCCTCAACGGCGCAATGGCGAGTAACGCCGGCACGATGTTCGTGGTTCTGAAGCCGTGGGACGACAGGCCCGAGCGCGAAAACCTCGTCTTTATGGTGGCCCAGCGCATTAATGCCGAGGTGATCAAAGAGGTGCCGGAAGCGCAGGTATTTGCGATTCCACCACCCGCCGTGCCGGGCATGGGAGCAGTCGGCGGCCTGGAGTTCGTAGTGCAGGACACGCTCGCGCGCTCGCCGGCCGCGCTCGCGTCTGTATTGAACAATATTGTTGTGGAGGGCAACCAGGTCGATGCGCTCTCGAGCGTGTTTACATCCTACCGTGCGAACGTGCCCCAGTACTTTATTGACCTCGACCGTGTGAAGGCCAAGAGCCTCGGTGTACCGCTCGATGAAGTCTTCCTGACGCTGCAGGCGCAGATGGGTTCCCTGTACATTAATGACTTCAACAAGTTCGGGCAGACCTACAAGGTGATCATGCAGGCGGAATCGCAGTTCCGCTCCGACCTCGTTGATCTCGACCATTTCTACGTGAAGTCGACCAACCAGGAAATGGTGCCGCTCAGCACGCTGGTGCGCACGGAACCGATACTCGGCCCCGATGTGGCCACACGTTATAACCTGTACCGCGCCGCAACCGTGCGCGCCAACACGCCCCAGGGCTATTCCAGCGGCCAGTCGATGCTGGCCGTCGAGAATATGCTGGATGAAATTCTGCCCGACGGTTACCGCATGGAGTGGACGGGCATGGCCTACCAGGAAAAGGAAGCCGGCAGCACCGCGGTGTTCGCTTTTGCCCTGGCGCTCGTGTTTGTTTACCTGTTCCTGGTTGCGCAGTACGAGAGCTGGTCAATACCGATCGCCATCATTCTCGTAGTACCGATGGCGGTGGGCGGCGCAATCGGCGGGCTCTACCTCGTGGGTATGGCGCTCAATCTCTATGCGCAGATCGGGCTTGTACTGCTCATCGGTATGGCGGCAAAGAACGCTATCCTGATCGTGGAGTTTGCCCGGCAGCGGCGCGAGCAGGACGGCGAAGAGATTCTTGCCGCCGCCCGTGAGGCGGGCCGCCTGCGCTTTCGCGCTGTCTGTATGACGGCGATCTCTTTCATCCTCGGCATTCTGCCGCTGGTGTTTGCGAGCGGGGCCGGCGCCTTTGGCCAGAAGTCGCTGGGCATCACGGTCTTCGGCGGCATGCTGGCGGTTCTTCTGGTGGGAACGTTCTTCATTCCGGGCTTCTACGCCATCGTGCAGGGCGCGCGCGAGCGGTTGAAGGCGAAGCTGGGATTTGGCGGCACGCCGCCGACTGGCACCGCTTAACCAAACAGGCTCTTAAGGCCCGCCAACGTTTCCTGCGCCCGTTCCGCGTTCTCTTCCTCGGTGGATTCGCCGCCGCCCTGGAAGGTGAGATCCTCCTGGGGCAGCTCCTCTATGAAGCGGCTCTGTTCGCAGTCCAGCGTCTCGCCGAACTGCCTGCGCTTTGAGGCCATCGTCATCGTGAGGGTCTGCTGCGCGCGCGTTATTCCGACGTAGGCGAGGCGCCGCTCCTCCTCGATGTTGCCGTCTTCGATGCTGGCGCGGTGCGGCAGGAGTTTTTCCTCCATACCGATGATAAAGACGTGCGGATACTCGAGACCTTTGGAAGCATGCAGGGTCATCAGCTGTACGGAGTCGGGACCTTTTTCTTCTTCGTCCTGCTGTTCCATGAGGTCGCGCAGCACGAGCCTGGCGATCGCCTCTTCCAAATTGACCTGCTCCTCGGTCATCACGCGCTGGATGCCGTCGACAAGAAAATCGACGTTGGACATGCGCCGCTCCGCCACTTCCTCGCTCGAGCTGATCTGGTCCTGCCAGCCGGCGTAGTCGATATCCCGGATCAACTGGCGGATTGCGCCGACGCCCGAGTCGCCTGCGCAGCGCCTGCGTGTCTCGGCGAGCCAGCCTGCGAACTCTCGTAAGCGCTTGAGCCCTGCGTCTGAAACCTGGTCGGCACTGATTCGGCTGCAGGCTACCGACAGGCTGACGTGCGCCTGGTTGGCGAACTCACCCAGTGCCTCCAGCGTCGACGTGCCCAGCTTGCGCCGCGGTACGTTGGCGATGCGCAAAAACGCGTTGTCGTCATTCTCGTTAATCATCAGGCGCAGGTAGGCCATGATGTCCTTCACCTCGTTGCGGGCGAAGAACGAGGTGCCACCCGACAGGTGATAGGGCACCTGCTGCGACTGCAGTGCGAGCTCGATCAGGCGTGACTGGTGGTTGCCGCGATACAGTACGGCGTAGTCACCGAACCGGGTGCGCTTGCGCAGTTTGTGATCGAGGATCTCTGCAACAACCTGGTCAGCCTCGGCCTGCTCATCTGCACAGCGCAGCACGAGCAGTGGCGCGCCGTGCCCGAGTTCACTCCACAGCTGTTTGTCGAACACGTGGGGGTTGTTCGCGATCAGCGTGTTGGCGGCTTTCAGGATGCGTGCCGTGGAGCGGTAGTTCTGCTCGAGCTTGATGACGTTGAGACCGGGAAAGTCCTCCTGTAGCAGCGCAAGATTTTCAGGCTTGGCACCGCGCCAGGCGTAGATGGACTGGTCGTCATCGCCCACCACGGTCAGCGCGCCGCGCAGCCCGATCAGCTGCTTGACCAGCAGGTACTGGCTGGCGTTGGTGTCCTGGTACTCGTCCACCAGCAGGTAGTGCAGCTGGTTCTGCCAATTGTCGAGAACATCGGGATGCTGCTCGAACAGCACGGTAGGTTTCAGAATCAGGTCGTCGAAGTCGAGCGCGTTGTAGGCCTTGAGCGCGCGTTGGTAGCGCAGGTACGCCTGGGCACACAGGATATCGGCGGGACTGCCACCCTCTGCGACGGCCTGCTCCGGCAGCACGCGGTCATTCTTCCAGTTGGAGATGCGTTGCTGGATAACCGGGGCCTGGTCGCCCTCGGCGCCGTGCTCCTGTATGAGCAGGTCGCGGATCAGCGTGCGGGTGTCCTCGCTGTCGAAGATAGAAAAGCCGTTCTTGAGGCCCAGCAGCTTGCGTTCGGCCCGGATAATGCGCAGGCCCAGCTGGTGAAATGTGCTGACGGTGAGCCCTTCACTGGCGCTGGCACCCAGCAGCGTGCCAACGCGTTCCTTCATTTCCCTTGCGGCCTTGTTGGTGAAGGTCACGGCGGCGATGCGCTTCGCGCTCACGCCGCAGGTGTTGATAAGGAATGCGATCTTGCGTGTGATCACGCTCGTCTTGCCGCTGCCGGCACCGGCGAGCACTAAGAGGGGACCGTCTATATATTCCACGGCCTCCCGTTGGCGGGGGTTGAGCTGCTGCACCTCAGGCTGACTTGGCGCGCACGAGCTTCGCGACAGAGCTCGCAGTGGCGGTCAACTCGCCTTCCGGATTGTAAAGCGTAGCCTCGAGAAACGCGGTCTTGTAGGTACTCTTGACGATTTTACCGACCGCCCTGTGTTTGCCTGCCAACGTGGGAGCGATATAGCTTGTCTTGATCTCGAGCGATGACACGTTGACGATATTTTCGCGACCGAGCATGGCGAACACCGCGTGGCTCATGGCGGCGTCGAGCATGGCCGTGGTAAATCCGCCCTGCACGATGTTGCCGGAGTGACAGAAGTCGGTGGACACGTTGAACTCGAACGTGAGGCTTTGTGCCTCGGGGTCGAGGTCGATCACCTTGCCGCCAAGCATTGCGATAAACCCCGGCTGGTGGGCGTTCAGCGCGTCGAGGGTCTGCTGGTCGGTCATCGGTGTACTTCCGTCATCGTCAAAGGGGGAAGGATTGTCCCCCGATTGCCCGGGGTGCACAAGACGCCGCGCTGAGCGGTCCGCCACTGTGAACTGATTGACTATTCTTTGAGCAGTAGAGGTCAGCGGACACGGCGTGGCCGAAGACGAAGAGGGGGCGCCTTTTGACTTCCAGGCGGTTTGGGCAACGCCCAATCAGGCCGACTTGCGAAAAGTCACCGGCACCCGGTCGGGGCCACGGAAAGCGAAGCCGATAATGTCAGAGGGCTCACCCGCGATCGGGGTGATGTCGTCCAGACGATCGAGCAAGGTGTTTACGCCGATCTCCGCCTCCAGCTTCGCGAGGTGCGAGCCTGCACAATAATGCCGACCGAAGCCGAAGGAGATGTGGTCGTTGTCCTGGCGGTGCAGGCGAAACTCATCTGGCGCCTCAAACTTGCGTTCGTCGCGGTTGGCGGAGCCAATGTGCACCTGCACGGCGACGCCTTCTTCAACCGGCACGCCAGCGATCTCCGTGTCCTTCAGCGATTCGCGGATCACCGTGGAGATGGGCGATTCCCAGCGCATGGTTTCTGAGATCAGGGCGGGCACCAGCGAGCGGTCGGCCCTGACTTCTTCCATCAGCGCGGCATCACGTATCAGCTGGTAAAACACGCTGCCCAGCAGATGGTTCGTGGTCTCCGCACCCGCGAGTACCAGCAGGCGCAGGAACGAGATGATCTCGTAGTCCGAAAGTTTTTCACCATCGACCTCAGACAGAATGAGTTTTGAGAGAATATCGTCGCCGAGGTTCTCCCGCCGTTCCTGAAGGATCGGTGTCAGGTACTCCACGAGTTTTTCAGACGCGATCACACCTCTCTCAGGGTCGGATGCAATCAGGCACAAGTCACAGGCCGTGCGGTGCACGCTGTCGACATCTTCCGCCGGCAGTCCCAGCACGGAGACGAATACCGTGAGCGGGAAGTGGAAAAAGAACTCTTCGTGCAGGTCGGCAGTGCCCCGGTCGATAAACCGGTCGATGTATTCGTGGGCAATGTCTTCGATACCCGAGGGCAGGTTGTCGCCCTTCAGCACGCGCGGTGTCATCGAGGGTGTGATCAGCGTGCGATGCTTCAAGTGCTCGCGACCGTTCATGCCGACAATGGTGGGACCCATCACGAGACCCATCGTGCGGTTCACGATATCGCTGCCAAAGGTTTCGTTGTCGCCGAGTACCGCCTTCACGTCCTCGTAGCGCGTGACCAGCACGGTGCGATGGTTACCCGCAACGGCTGTGTCCATGGTGTGGCTGGTTTCCAATACGGGGCTCTCGTCCCGCAGGCGCTTGTATAGCGGATAGGGGTTTGCCACGGGCGCCATGGGCCCCAGGCCCATCAGGGTATGTATGTCGAGTGCGTCAGTGCCCATTATTGTTGTCCTGTGGGCTTAAAGTTCTGGTGGCGCGCCCCATCGGGATGGGGCGTGCTGTCATCAACGCTTACAGCTTAGCACTGAATGCTGGAGCGAGTGTTACCAGTTGTTCACACTCCCCGCTCGCCGGTGTCAGGCAGCGTTGGCGTCCGCCACTTCCGGGTCAAAGGTGATGTCCATGGACTTCATCGCGTTCACAAAGAATGAGCGCACATACTGCGGCTCGCCCTTGAACTGTGGGTTGCGCAGCCGCGGGATAATCTCCTCGAACATGATCTTGAGTTCCAGTCGCGCCAGGTGCGAGCCGATGCAGAAGTGCTGGCCGATGCCGAAGGAGCGCAGCTGGTTGTAGAGATCCGGCATGCGCTCGGCGCGGCGTACGTCGAAGGTCATGGCATCGTCGCCGAAGGTCTCCTCGTCGTGGTTCGCCGCGTGGTAGTGCAGGATGACCTTGTCGCCTTTCTTGATCTGCTGGCCGCCGAGTTCGCAGTCCTCAGTGGCCGTGCGGCGCATGGAGATAAAAGCCGTGTTGTAGCGCAGCATTTCCTCGCAGGCATCGCCGATTTTGTCGGGGTTGTCGACGAGGTACTGTAACTGCTCGGGGTTTTCCATCAGCAGGCGCATGCCCTGGGCCGTTACCGTCCGGGTGGATTCGTTGCCGCCGACGAGGATCAGGATGAACATCCAGCCGAACATGTCGTCGGAGAGTGGCTCGCCGTCCAGTTCAGCGTCCAGCAGTGCGCCGGTGATGTTGTCCATTGGTTCCTTGCGGTGTTGCTCCGCGATACCCATCGCGTAGTTGATCACCTCCATGGCGGCGAGCTGGCCCTCTTCTTCCGAGATAGCCATATCAGGGTCGTCTGCGAAGATCATCGTGTTCGTCCAGTCGAAGAACTTCTTGCGGTCTTCGAGGGGTACGCCGAGCAGTTCCAGAATCGCGATCAGCGGCAGTTCCGCGGCCACCTCTTCCACAAACTCGCACTCGCCCCGGTTCGCGACGGCGTCGACGATGCGCTTTCCGTGCTCACGGAAGCTCGCCTCGTAGGACTCCACACGCTTGGGGGTGAAGGCGTTGCGCACGATGCGCCGCACTTTTTGGTGCTTCGGCGGGTCCATGTTGATGATGGTGAATTTCTGCATCTCAAGGATGTCGTCGGGCATCTCCATCGGAAACGCGGAGCGCTCTTCGGAGGAAAACAGCTTCGGGTTCTTGGAGACCGTGTCCATTTCTTCCACCCGGGTGACGGCCCAGTAGGGGATGCCAGTGATGGGGTCTTCGATCTTCACGACCGGACCCGCCTCGCGGATCTCCCGAAGCTTGTCGTAGGGCATGCCCTCGGCGTAGGTATCAGGGTCCAGCAAGTTGGCGTAAGGGCATTGGCTCATGGGGGTCTCCGGTCCTAATCGGCGCTCTCGGAACACCGAAACTAATAACTAATAGTCTGTAGCGGATTTTCTCACAGGACGGCCAGCGGGTAAAGGTTCTGGGAGGTCAAGAGTGGGTGTGCTGAAGCTACGGATGAGTGTCAGCCATCCTTCATCTTGCTGACAATCTTGAACCATTTCTCCATGTTGTCGCGGCTCGTGTCCTTGAGTTCCAGGCCGATCCAGAAATTTTCGCCATCGTCCGCCTCGCCCACCCAGCGGGCGATGCCGTGCAATTCTAGATTTTCCACCCAGCCGTCCTGGGGTACGGCGATGTTGAGGTCGGTGCCGGGTTCAATGTGCTCTGGCGAGGCGATTCGCAGACCCTGCATGGAGATGTCCACGGTCTCGCAGCGAATGATGGGGTTTTCGGTCTCCCGGCGGCTGCCCGGGGTAACGGCTTCAATGAAAATGGCCTGGACGACGTCATAACGCGCAAAGCGGCGTCGCTCGATTCCCTGTGCCTGCATGCCGGTCCTCTTGGTATTGGGACGTGGTGTTCGGTTTGTAGTGTGGAGGGCGGCGGGACAATTATTCTCCCGTGACAGCAGGCGCCGGTCATGGGAAATAGTACCTTCAAATCGCGGCAGGATTACCCGTATCTCGAGCAGGCGCCTATTTGGTGCGGAGCCTGGCCACGCAAAGCGGGCTAGAATCTAAACGTAAGTGCCCGGCGGAGAATTACGCTGGCCACAGTCCCGGAGACCCCGCATGCGGTTGAGCTTACCTGTCTGTCTGTTGCTTGCACTCCTTGGCGGTTGTGGCGGTGGCGGAGGCGAGAGTTCACAGGCTGGCGCTCCCGAACCGCCTTCGACGCCGATGGAGCCGCCCACTGAGCCGGCGGACCCGCCGGTGCTGCCTGCAGCTGCCGCCGACTGGGACAGGAATCTGTTGGCGGTCGATCTTGAGCTCGATCTCGAACGCTTACAGGGGAAGGCGATTATCAGCGTCGAGCAAGCCGCGTCTGAAGCGCTGTCCCTCGAAGTCGGCGACCTCGAAGTGCATGAGGTGCGCGCGGAGATCAACGGTGAGCAAGTCTCTTTAAACCACGCACGCGAGGCGGCCGCACTGCACATCGGTTTCCCCCGCGATGCCCAGGGTGGCGCGGTTGAGATTCGCTACGCTTTTTCGGTAAAGGAAGATTTCTCCGGCTATTCGCCAGACGGCTACACCTTCTTATGGCCCTACTTCTGCGGCAATTTGTTTCCCTGCAAGTCGCAACCCGGCGAGGGCGTTGTTTTTGATTTGCGCCTGGTAGGCATCGACCCCTCGAACACGGCTGTTTTTCCGCCGTCGATACCAAACGACTCGCCCTCTTACGCGATTGCCTTTGCCGTGGGCGAGTATGACTACATCGACCTCGGTGCCACGAGCCTTGGGACACAGGTGGGCGTGTGGCATTTACCCGGCCAGCGGGATATTGCGCTGCGCGGCGCTGCCAACCTCCGAGAGGTTTTTGACTGGTACGAGTCAACTTACGGGCCCTACACGCTGGGTGGTGAGGTGGCTTCGGTGGCTGCGCCCTGGAGGGGCGATGTTTACGGCGGGATCGAGCACCACCCCTTCTGGCATATCGCGACCGACGCGCTCGATGACGCCGAGGTGCACGCGCACGAGGCCGCGCACGGTTGGTTCGGCAACGGCGTGCGGATGGCGTGCTGGGAAGACTTTGTTCTCTCGGAGGGTCTGGCGACCTACATGGCGGCACGGGCCGTCGAGGCGGTCTCCGGCCAGCTCGCAGGTGCGGAGATTTGGCAGCGCTACGAGTCGCGCCTCGACAGGCTCGTTGTGAACGTGCCCAACTACATTGCGTGGCCGGAAGGCTGCGGCGATATCGATGTGCTCACAGGTGGACTCTACACCGATGCGCCCTATGTTCTCGGAGCGTTCTTTCTTCGCGCACTGGAGGTGCGCGTTGGTCGTGCTGCACTCGATGCAGCCCTCGCAAGTTTTTACCGGGAACACGTGGGCTCGGCGGCCTCCTTTACAGACCTGTTGGAATGGATTGCCATGCTCACCGGGCACGACCCAACGACCTGCGCGCACAATTGGTTGCGCGGTGATGCGGTTCCGATAGCGGACACTTGTGATTGACGCCCTGCCTGCACTCAAAGAGGTGTAAGCGTTTACTACGCATTGGACTCGCTGCGAAAGGCGAGCGCTTCACCGATATGCGCAGCAGCAACCACGGCGCTCTCATCTATATCCGCAATCGTGCGCGCCACGCGCAGCGTTCTGTGAATGCCGCGGCCCGATAACTTCAGCGCATCGCCCGCGTTGGTGAGCAGAGCTTTCGCTTCGCGCTCCAGTGCACAGACCTCCAGTAAGCGCCCACTGGCGAGATCATTGTTCACGCACCCTTGTCGCTGCTTTTGCCGTTCCCGCGCCCGCGCCACCCGGGCGCGCACCTCGGCTGACGGTTCTTCGTTACCGCACGGTGCCAGCAGTGTCTCGGGCGGCAACCGACCGACTGACACGTGCAGGTCGATGCGATCCAGCAGCGGGCCCGAGACACGGCCTCTGTAGCGTTTAATCTGGTCGGGGTGGCAGCGGCAGGGCCTGGAATCGTCCCCCAGGTAACCGCAGGGACAGGGGTTCATCGCCGCCACCAGTTGGAAGCGGGCGGGGTAGCTGACCTTCTGGTTAGCGCGTGAGAGTGTGATGGCGCCGGTCTCGAGAGGCTCGCGTAATACCTCCAGGCACTGGCGGTTGAACTCGGGTAATTCGTCCAGGAAAAGCACGCCACCGTGGGCCAGGGAGATCTCCCCAGGCCTCGGGCGTGCCCCGCCGCCTGCCAGGGCGGCGGCGCTCGCGGAGTGGTGCGGGGTGCGCAGCGGTCGCTGCGGGCTAACGCTCACTTTCTCGCCAAGGCCCTGCGCATCCTGCAGTACGAGGTTTGTAAGTACTTCCTCACTTTCTGCTTGAGGCAGTATGCCGGGGAGGCGGCTCGCGAGCAGGCTCTTGCCCGTACCGGGTGGACCGTGCAGCAATAGATGATGGCCACCGGCGGCCGCGATCTCCAGCGCGCGCCTGGCGGGGGCCTGTCCCACAACGTCGGCGAGGTCCGGATAGGCGGTGGGTTTGGCCCACGCCGTGGCCATCGCCGGTTGCAGGGGAACGGCACCGTTCAGGTGTGCGCACAGGGTCAGCAGATCCGGCGCCCCGATGATCTTTGCACCCGGTACGATGGCGGCGCGGGGCGCGCTGTCGTCGGCAACAACCAGGGTGCGTTTTTCTGCGCGGCTGGCGAGGCCGGCGGCGACCACTCCGGGCACCGGCCGCAGGCTGCCGTCGAGCGCCAGCTCGCCCACAAACTCGTGGCGTGCCAACTGGTCTTGGGGCACCTGGTGGCTGGCCGCCAGAATCCCTAATGCGATCGGTAGGTCGAAACGGCCGCCCCCCTTGGGCAGGTCAGCGGGCGCCAGGTTGACGGTGATGCGCCGGTCGGGAAACTCGAAATGGGAGTTGATGAGAGCGCTGCGCACCCTGTCCTTGGCTTCGCGGACGGCGGTCTCGGGCAGGCCGACAATATGAAAAGCGGGGAGGCCGTTGGAGAGATGGGTTTCGACACGCACGGGCGGCGCATCGATGCCGGCCAGTGCGCGGCTGTAGATGACAGACAGTTCCATTGTCGCTCGCTTGCTCGTCCATGAGCCCCGGCACCTGGCCGGTGCGATTTAGTTACCGTTTTAGTTTCCTTTGCCGGAGGCCTCCACAGCAGCGGCAAGTGCTTGCAGCTCCTGCTCCAGTTCGGCAACGCGGTCGCGGGTCCGGCGCAGTACTTCGGCCTGGGCATCGAATTCCTCCCGGCTGACCACATCGAGGCGCGAGAGCGCCGACTGGGCCAGTGAGCGCAGGCTTCTATCGACTTCCCCGCGCGCGCCGGGGCCGCCCACCAGTTCACCAACCTCGCGCAGTACTTCCCAGGGGGGCGGTGGGGGTTTGATGGCCATAGTGCTCTGGTCCGCAGGCAGTGAAGAAGGGAAGAGTCTAGTGCATTTGTCAGGGGCGTCACACCTCAAAGCAGTGCACCATATCGGTGCAAAGCACCCGTATTGTGCGTGCAGCCCGCGCTGTTTCTGCGCACGAAGGGCGCAAAAAAATCCTAACTCCCTGTTTTAAAACATGAACTGTGAACTTGGCACGGTCTCTGCTCTTACACGCCCGACAGATTTTCAAACGCGCATAGATTGCGCCCGTAGCGAATGGACGCCTCAAGGATCTGTCATCTGACAAACACAGGAGACACGAGACATGCTCAACAAGAAACTGATTCCCGCTGCACTGGCCACGGCTCTGGCTTCCGGCTTCGTAGCGGCACCCGCATCGGCGGACCTCTCTGCCAATATCGGCTTTGCATCAGAGTACTACTTCCGCGGTTTGCTGCAGAACGATTCCTCTGCCAGCGCCGGCCTCGACTATGAAGTCGGTGGTTTTTACGTTGGCACCTGGGCGGCTGATGTCGGCGACGGCCTGGAAGTCGACCTCTACGGCGGCTTCGGCATGGAGTTTGGCGACTTTTCCGTCAGCGTTGGCGCCACCGGCTACTACTACACGGGTGACTTCGATGACACCTACGAAGAACTCAACCTGAGCGCAGGCTGGGACTTCATCAGCGTTGATTACGCGATCGGTCAGTGGGACGGCTTCGGTGACGAGCAGGACTACGACATCCTCACAGTTGGCCTTGAGTACGAAGGCTTCTTCTTCACCTGGGGTTCCTGGGGTATTGCTGAAGACGAGCTTTCTGAAGGCGACTACTTCGAGGCTGGCTACGGCACCGAAATCGGCGGCTTCGACGTCGGCATCTACGCCGTTTACACCGATGAGGACCTGACGGGCGGTGACGAGTGGGACGAAGCGCTGATCTTCACCCTCGGGAAGACCTTCGACCTGTAAGCAATCTCCGGCGGCACCCTGTCATGGGGGTGCCGCCGATCTAAATTCTGTCTCAGGAGAGCAACATGAAACTCATCACGGCCATTGTTAAGCCATTCAAGCTAGACGACGTGCGTGAAGCACTGTCAGAAATCGGTGTGCAGGGCATCACCGTGACCGAAGTAAAAGGCTTTGGTCGTCAAAAAGGTCACACCGAGCTGTATCGCGGAGCTGAATACGTCGTCGACTTCCTGCCCAAGGTAAAGATTGAAGTTGCCGTCGCTGACGGCGTTGTCGACCAGACGATCGAGGCCATCACCAAGGCCGCCAACACCGGCAAGATCGGTGACGGCAAGGTGTTCGTCTCCCCGATGGAGCAGGTGATCCGCATTCGCACCGGCGAGACCGGCGAAGACGCGATCTAACGCCCTCACACAACAGTTAAAGAGAGATCCCCCGATGGAAGACAATATTTTTCAATTGCAGTATGCGCTCGACACCTTTTATTTCCTGGTGTGCGGCGCGCTGGTTATGTGGATGGCGGCAGGCTTCGCAATGCTGGAAGCCGGTCTCGTCCGCTCCAAGAACACCACTGAAATCCTTCTGAAGAACGTCGCGCTCTATGCAGTTGCGTGCACCATGTACATGGTCTGCGGTTACATGATCATGTACGGCGGCGACATGTTCCTGTCCACGATCACCGGTGACGGTGTGGCGGGTGCAGAGGAACCGGCGACCTACGCGCCGTCCGCTGACTTCTTCTTCCAGGTAGTGTTTGTCGCAACGGCGATGTCGATCGTCTCCGGTGCGGTTGCGGAGCGCATGAAGCTCTGGGCGTTCCTCGCCTTCGCAGTGGTCATGACCGGCTTCATCTACCCGATGGAAGGCTCCTGGACCTGGGGTGGCAACGCGGTATTCGGCCTCTACACTCTGGGCGACCTTGGCTTCTCTGACTTCGCCGGTTCCGGCATCGTGCACATGGCTGGTGCCGCTGCTGCACTCGCCGGTGTGATCCTCCTGGGTGCACGTAAGGGCAAGTACGCCGAAGACGGCTCTGTGAAGCCGATTCCCGGTGCCAACCTGCCCCTGGCAACGCTCGGTACCTTCATCCTCTGGATGGGCTGGTTCGGCTTCAACGGTGGCTCGGTCCTCGCGACTGCCAGCGTCGAAAGCGCCAACGCGGTTGCCATCGTGTTCATGAACACCAACGCTGCTGCTGCCGGTGGCCTGATCGCGGCGATGATCGTGGCACGCGTCATGTTTGGCAAGGCTGACCTCACCATGGCGCTGAACGGCGCACTGGCCGGCCTCGTTGCCATCACGGCTGAACCTTCTACTCCGACTGCGCTGCAGGCAACCCTGTTTGGCGCCGCCGGTGGTGTGCTGGTTGTGTTCTCTATCATCACCCTGGACAAGCTGAAGATCGACGATCCGGTCGGTGCCATCTCCGTGCACGGTACCGTTGGTCTCCTCGGTCTGCTGCTGGTGCCCATCACCAATGGTGAAGCGGCTTCCTTCAGCGGCCAGCTGATCGGCGCGGCCACCATCTTCGGCTGGGTCTTCGGCACGAGCCTGATCGTATGGGGTGTCCTCAAGGCTGTCATGGGTATCCGCGTCAGCGAGGAAGACGAGTACGAGGGTGTGGACCAGTCCGAGTGTGGCATGGAGGCCTACCCCGAGTTCGTCGGAGCATCCGGCTCCGGCATCTAACTACAAGCTTGCGGGCGCATTTAACGATGCGTTTTTGGGGGGCCCTTTGGCCCCCCCTTTTTTTGCCTCACCGTTTGGGTTTCCGTCCCGGACAGTAGTTAGTAAACACTTCTCAACCCAAATAATTCATACTTTTCAGCAGTTTAAACCTCCTAAAATGGCCTCACAGACTCGACTGAGACCGACACAGAACGGCTGTGCCTCGAGCGCAGAGCACCCACGGAAGGTGGATGTCGTGGCGGGACTGATTTCTGACAACCCAAATTAGGAGAAAAGACATGCTCAAGAAAAACCTGCTGGCCGCTGCTGTGGCCACTGCTAGCCTGGCGGCCATGGGCGCTACCAGCGTCCAGGCTGATGAAGATTCCTGGTACTCGACCAGCGCCAACGCTGCGATCACCACCGACTACCGCTTCCGCGGCATTTCCCAGAGTGACGAGAGCGTTGCCGTACAGGCCGGTTTTGACGTGGAGACCAGCCCGGGCTTCTACGCCAGCCTCTGGGGCTCATCCGTGGACTTTGGCGGCGACATCCCCTCTGGCTCCTACGGCACCGTTGAGCTGAACTACGTGGCTGGCTGGGCTGGCACACTGGGCGATTCGGATATCGGCATCGACGTGGGCTACATCTACTACGACTACCCCGGCGATACGGTCGCTAACGAGGGCGATTACCAGGAAGTCTACGTGGGCACGAGCTACGGCGACTGGGTCACCTTCCAGGTGAACTATTCAGACGACTACTACGCCGAGACGGACGAGTTCTGGTACTTCGCGCTGGGTTCAAGCTTTACGCTGCCCAACCTCGAAGCTCTTACGTTCAACGCACACATCGGCTACAACCTGCTGGACGAGGACGATGGTTTCCTCGCACCGGGCGAAGACGAGTACTTTGACTACCTGCTGGGCGTGACTTACACGTTCTCTGGTTTCGACTTCTCTCTGGCCTGGGTTGGCACTGACCTCGATCGTGATGACGTGGGCGCGGCTACTGAAGAGCTCGCCGACGACACGGCGGTGTTCACCATCTCCAAGAGTCTGTAAGTTACGCGGACGCACTGGAACAGAAGAAGAGGGCCTTCCGGCCCTTTTTTTTTGCGCGATACTCATGGATACTCAAGAGGCTCCGCCAGGCGGCGCCACATGGTCATGCAGAGTTAGGAAGGATCCCGTTTATGTTGAAGCAGTTTCTTGTCGCGCTTGCGGTCGGTACGCTCGCGCTTTCGTTGAGCGGCTGTGGCTCAAGCACTAACACTACCGTTGAGACGAAGCAGACCAAGGGTCAGCAGTTGATTGACCTGCAGGAAGCTTACGAGAGCGGTGCTATCTCCGAGGAAGAGTACGAAGAGCTCAAGGAGCGCGTACTCGACTGAATCTTCGCACGGTGGCTACATGCCGGGCTATTGGCGTGTGTCCGCCGCAATCTGGCTGATGGCATCCGGTAGGTCCTTGAGCGTCCTGATCTCCCGGTCCGCCGTCAACCCGCCCGGCCAGTCTTTGTTTCTCAGGTTCACCCAGATGGTGCGCATGCCGACCTGCTGCGCGCCCTGGATATCGTGTACCGGGTCATCGCCCACGTGGATGATCTCTGCTGCGCTGGCGCCTGTGTGTTCCAGTGCGGCGTGGAACATATCCGGTTCCGGTTTGCTCGCACCGATCTCTTCGGCGAGAAAGGCGAAATCGAAATACTCGGCCGCATCGGTCTTGTAGATGTCAGCGTTGCCGTTGGTCAGCGCACCCAGCGTATAGCTCTTGGCCAGGGTTTCCAGGATGCCCAGCGCTTCCTCGTACAGTTGCACCCGGTGCCGCTCCGCGAGGAATACCGCGAAGGCCGCCTCAGCACCTGCGGCCGCTTCCTCTTCCCCGTAGCCCGCGGCGAGTTGTAGCTCTTTCAACATTTGCGTGCGCATCAGGCTCACGTGGTGCTTGAGTTCAGGGTGCCGCTTCCACACCGTTTTCTTGAATTCGAAGAGGCCGTCGTGATCAAAAGCTTCCGCTGCACCGGGCCGGTGCTCCAGCAGCCATGCCTGTTGCGCTTCCTCGGCGCGGATCAGTGCGGGTTCGACGTCCCAGAGCGTGTTGTCGAGGTCGAAGGTGATGACGGCGATCGACATGTTACTCGCGCCCGCGACGCCTGGCCCTCGGGTGCGCGGCATCGTAGACCTTTGCCAGGTGCTGGAAGTCGAGGTGGGTGTAAATTTGTGTTGTCGCGATGTTCGCGTGGCCGAGCAGTTCCTGTACTGCGCGAAGGTCACCACTGGACTCCAGCATATGGCTGGCGAACGAGTGGCGCAGCATGTGCGGGTGCACGTCCTGGTGAATGCCGGCCCGGCGGCCGAGTAATTTGAGCCTCGCCTGGATACTGCGAACGCTGATGCGCTTGCCGCGCACGCTCGTAAACAAGGCCAGCTCGCCTTCCCCCGCAACGCGCGCTTTCTGCCACAGCTTTACCGCTTCTAATGCAACAACACCAACAGGTACCGTGCGCGTCTTGTTGCCCTTGCCCGTAACGGTGAGTAGGCGCGTTTGTGCGTCGATGTCGCCCACATTCACAGCTGCGAGTTCCGAAAGACGCAGGCCCGAGGAGTAAAACAGCTCTGCCATGGCCAGGTCGCGGAGGGTCAGTGTGTCTTCGCCCTGTGGTGAGAGGTACTGGTCCATCTGGTCGGCGTCGAGCGTCTTGGGCAATTGCCGCGGCTTGCGCGGGGCCTGCACACTCGCGGCGGGGTTGCGCGGACGACCATTTTCACGGCCCAGGTAATTGTAGAAGGAGCGCGCCGCCGACAGGCTGCGCTGAATGCTGGAACCCGCCAGGCCGCGGCGGTGCAGGCTGCTTACCCAGGCGCGTATATCCGCTTCATCGAGTGTTGTGGGATCTTTGTCGCCCGCGTGTGCCTGCAACGAGAGCAGGTCGCGACGGTAGTTGCTCAGCGTGTGCGGCGAGAGATTGCGGACGTCACGCAGGTAGTCGAGAAACGCCGCGGCCTCGGAAACAAGCGGTGCCGCGGGGGAATCGTCTACCACGCGGCCTGACTCAGCTATTGAGGCGCGGGAGCAGGCGGCAGATGACGTCGGCGATGTGCGACAGGAACAGAGTGCCCATGTTACGGCTGTAGCGGTTGGCGTCTGAGCTGCCCACGGCGATCAGGCCGAGGGTCTCGGAAGTGCACAGCGGTACCATGGCGGCAGAGCCGACCTTGCCACAACCCGGGAACAGGAAGGTGAATTCCTCCTCGCGGAGGGTGCCGCACACATCTTTGTTGCCGCGGAAGAGTGAGCCGATTTTTGCATCAGTGGATTCCCTGGTTTCCACACGCCAGGGTGCATCTTCACCCTCGTCGCCATAGAGAATCATGCTGGCGAACTCGACGTCGAAATCGTTGGCGAGCGCTGTGGTAAACGTTTTGTAGAGCGACTCGATGGAGTCCGTCTCGAGCAGCTTCAAGACCAGCGCGCTGGTCTGCTCAAAAAGCTTGTCGTTGGCCCGGGCGCTGTTGGTGAGCGCGGTAAGGCGGTGGCGCATATCGACATTGCGCTCGCGCAGCACGCTGACCTGGCGCTCAACCAGTGAGACGGCACTCCCGCTCGGGTGTGAGATGTGGAGAAAGTCCAGCATATCCGGGTGGCGCTGGAGGAAGTCGTCGTTCTCCCTGAGGTAGTCGCGCACAATGTCGTCGGTGAGTTCGACGCCGGCGTCTTCCGACACAGCGGCTTGCGCCGCCTGCTTATTCCCTGCCATGGTCTGTCCCCTTACATTTATCCGGGGACCTTCCAAGGACCCCTATATTCTTATCGTGCCCTCGAACACCACAGCGGTGGGGCCCGTCATCAGAACAGGCTCTCCTGGTGTCCAGGCAATTGTTAGCTTACCCCCCGGTAATGCTACTGTCACCGGACCCCTGAGCCAACCACGATTAATACCATAAACTACCGCAGCGCAGGCCCCTGAGCCGCAGGCCAGCGTCTCTCCCACGCCGCGCTCAAAGACGCGCAGCCTAATCTCGGTCTCAGACACCACCTGCATGAACCCCGCGTTGACCCTGCTCGGAAAATCGGGGTGTGCTTCGATAGCGGGGCCGAGTCCTGCCACGTCGGCGGTGTCGACATCTTCCACGCGCAAGATCGCGTGGGGGTTGCCCATCGATACGGCGCCGATCTCAACGGTTTCTCCCTGCACAGCCAGGGTATAGCTCTCGGCCCGTGCATCTGTAGCAAACGGAATGTCGGCGGGCTCGAAGCGAGGCTCGCCCATCGCGACCTCGACCTCGTGATTGCCGCGTATGCGCAGCTCGAGTACCCCGGCCGCGGTTTCCGCGGTGATCACACGCTTGTTGGTAAGCTTGCGCGCGCGCACAAACCGGGCGAAACAGCGCGCGCCGTTGCCGCACTGTTCAACCTCGTCGCCATCGGCGTTGTAGATGCGGTAGCGAAAGTCGACATCTGGGCGGGTGGGCGGCTCAACCGTGAGCAGCTGGTCGCAGCCGATGCCGAAATGGCGATCAGCAATGCGCCGGACATCGCGCCGCTTCAGCTGGTAACGTTGCGTCACGAGATCGAGCATGACGAAGTCGTTCCCCGCGCCATGCATCTTGGTGAAGTGCAATAACATGATCGCTCAGCTCCCGGGCAGGGGGCGCTCCCCGCGCCACAGCTCACTGAGGACCTCACGCTCGCGCACGAGATGGATGCTGTCGCCGTCGGCCATCACTTCCGCGGCGCGCGGCCGGGTGTTGTAGTTGGAGCTCATGACGAAGCCGTAGGCGCCTGCGCCGTATACCGCAAGAAGGTCGCCATCAGCCAGGTTCAGTTCGCGCGCCTTGCCGAGGAAGTCGCCGGTCTCGCAGACCGGGCCCACGACGTCCCAGGCGGCCTGCGTGCCGTCATCGCGCGGCAGCACGGGCTGGATGTCGAGCCAGGCCTGGTAGAGCGCCGGGCGGATCATGTCGTTCATGGCGGCGTCGACGAGCGCGAAGTTGTGGTCCGGCGTGGGCTTCAGGTATTCGACCCGGGTAACGAGCAGGCCGGCGTTGGCGGTGATGGAGCGGCCGGGCTCAAACATCAACGTGAGGCCCCGCTCGCCTAATGCTGTGCGAATCGCACCGATGTAGTCCCCGATGCTTGGCGGCTCCTCATCGCGGTAGCGCACGCCAAGGCCGCCTCCGAGGTCGAGGTGTTCAACCTGTATGCCGCGCGCGGCGAGGTCGTCCAGCAGCACGAGCAGCCGCTCCAGCGCTGCGAGGAACGGGCTGATCTCGGTGAGCTGTGAGCCGATATGGCAGTCCAGACCCACGATTTCGATATGGTCGAGGGCGGCCGCGCGCTCGTAGACCTCAAGCGCCTCGCCCATGCTCACGCCGAACTTGTTTTCCTTCAGTCCGGTGGAGATATACGGGTGGGTCTTGGCATCCACATCGGGGTTCACTCGTACGGAGATGCGTGCGGTCTCGCCCAGTTCCCCGGCCACGCGATTCAGCACCTCGAGCTCGGCGCGCGATTCCAGGTTGAAGCAGTGGATGCCCACTTCGAGTGCGCGCGCCATTTCGGGGGCGGTCTTGCCGACGCCGGAGAACACCACGCGGGCCGGATCGCCGCCCGCTGCCAGCACGCGCTCCAGCTCGCCGATGGAGACAATGTCGAATCCCGCGCCAAGGCGGGCCAGCACATTGAGCACCGCGAGGTTGGAGTTCGCCTTCACGGCGTAGCAGATCATATGGGGGTGACCGGCGAGGGCATCGGTGTAGGCGGTGTAGGCCGACTCCAGGGCGGCGCGCGAGTAAATGTATACAGGGGTGCCGTGCGTTGCCGCGATATCGGCAACGGCCACGTCCTCGGCGTACAGGGCGCCTTCGCGTCGGGTAAAGGGTTCCACAGGTCAGCCCTCTTCGTCGTCGGGCTTGGCGGCTGGTGCGGTCGCAGCCTCCGCTGCTTCCTCTTCGCCTGCGGGGGGTTCAGCGGGCAGGTACAACGGGCCCATCTGCCCGCAGCCTGTCACGGCAGCGAGGAGGAGGACGAGCACTGACTGGCGCAGTGTGTTGTACATGGTTTGGCCCTGAAATAAGCAGGCGCGCATTATAGCCCCGGCTAGTACAGCCTGCGAACACCGCATATCATTGGATTTTGCACACTTTGGAAGGGTAAGTGGCGGTGACGGAAGCAGAATTCAATGACCTGGTGGACGAGACCTTCGAGGCCCTGGAAGAGGCCCTCGACGAGGTCGATAGCGACCTGGATTACGAGGCCGGGGGTGGCATCCTCACCGTGCAGTTCGAAAACGGCACTACCATGGTCTTCAGCCGCCAGCCCCCGACCTCCGAGCTCTGGCTGGCCGCCCGCTCTGGCGGCTTCCACTTTACCTGGGATGAGGCGGCTTCAGACTGGCGCGATACCCGTGGCGACACGCTGCTCAAGCCTTTCGTAGTGGAACAGATGAAAGAGCAGGCCGGGGTTGACCTGGTCTGGAGCTAGGGCGCAGTAGCTCGGTTTGCTGAGCGCTAATCTAGCGCCCGGCGAGCTTCCCAAGGGCGCGCTCCGCCGCCGCGGCGACCTGTCCGGGCGCCGTACCGCCGACATGATCCCGGGCGGCGACAGATCCCTCCAGCGTCAGCACATCGTAGACGTCTTCACCAATGTCCTTGCTGAAACCCTGCAGGGTTGCGAGGTCCATATCCGCGAGATCCAGCCCGCTCTCCACGCCGTGGGCTACAGCGGAGCCGACCACTTCGTGGGCGTCGCGGAACGGGATGCCCTTGCCGACCAGGTAGTCCGCGAGGTCGGTTGCGGTGGAAAAGCCGCGCCGGGCGGCCTCGCGCATCGCATCGGCGTTCGGCTCAATCGCGGGCACCATGTCGGCAAAGGCGCGCAGGCTGTCCAGCACGGTGTCGACCGTGTCGAACAGGGGTTCCTTGTCTTCCTGGTTATCCTTGTTGTACGCGAGCGGTTGGCTCTTCATCAGCGTGAGCAGACCCATCAGGTGGCCGTTGACCCGCCCGACCTTGCCGCGCACGAGTTCTGGCACGTCGGGGTTCTTCTTCTGCGGCATGATCGAGGAGCCGGTGCAGAAGCGGTCGGGCAGTGTCACAAAGTTGAACTGTGCGGAGGTCCACAGCACGAGCTCTTCCGAGATGCGCGACAGGTGCGTCATGAGCAGTGCGGCGAAGCCTACGAATTCGATGGCGAAGTCGCGGTCCGACACGGAGTCGAGCGAGTTTTCGGTAGGCCCGTCGAAGCCCAGTGCGCTCGCAGTGTGCTCGCGATCAATTGGGTAGGTGGTGCCGGCCAGTGCGGCGGCGCCGAGCGGCGAGCGGTTGAGCCGTGCGCGGCAGTCCATCAGCCGTCCGTAGTCACGTTCCAACATCTCGTTCCACGCCAGCAGGTGGTGCCCCAAGACGACGGGCTGTGCCGTTTGCAGGTGCGTAAAGCCCGGCATGATCGTCTCAGTGTTGGCCTTGGCGAGTTCGATTGTGCCGTTCTGCAGGCGCGTGAGTTCCGCGCCGATGGCGTCAATGGCGTCGCGCAGGTAGAGCCGAATGTCGGTCGCCACCTGGTCGTTGCGCGAGCGGCCCGTATGCAGTTTCTTGCCGGCGTCGCCGATGAGCGCGGTGAGTCGCGCCTCGATATTCATGTGCACGTCTTCGAGTTCAACCGACCAGGCGAACTCGCCGGCTGCAATCTCCGCCTCGACCTTGTCCAGTCCGCCCTCAATGGCTGCGAGTTCTTCGCCCGTGAGTACGCCCGCACTGCTGAGCATACGCGCGTGGGCCCGCGAGCCTGCGATGTCCTGTGCGGCCATGCGCTGGTCGAAGTCCACCGATGCGGTGAAGCGTTGCACGAAGGCATCGGTCGCCTCCGAGAAGCGTCCGCCCCACAACTTGCTGGTGTCCTTGTCCTTGCTCATCGCGTTTCTCGGCCCATCGCCCTGTTCGAAAAGCGCGCAGTATATCAGCACGGGGCTGCCAAGGGAGGCGGTGCGTGGCCGCCCGCGGGGGTGACTGGTATTATTGCGGCGTAGTTGCCCATTAGCTCCGCTGGAAATTTCCATGTCCCGTACCCTGACCATCGCGACCCGCGAAAGTCCCCTGGCCCTGTGGCAGGCGAATCACGTGAAGGCCGCGCTGGAGGAGGCGCATGCAGGCCTCGAGGTCGTGCTGCTCGGCATGACCTCCCGCGGCGACCAGCTGCTCGAGGTACCCCTCGCCAAGGTGGGCGGCAAGGGTCTTTTTGTGAAGGAGCTCGAGACGGCGTTGCTGGACGGCCGCGCCGATATCGCTGTGCACTCAATGAAAGATGTGCCCATGGAGTTCCCCGAGGGCCTCACCCTCGGCGCCATTTGTGAGCGCGAGGACCCTACCGACGCTTTCGTGAGCAATACTCACGCCAGCCTTGCCGAGCTGCCCGCGGGCAGTGTCGTCGGCACCTCCAGTCTGCGCCGCGAGTGCCAGCTGCGCGCGCAACGCCCCGATCTCGAGGTGAAGTTTCTGCGCGGCAACGTCAATACGCGGCTCAGCAAGCTCGATGCGGGCGAGTACAACGCGATCATCCTGGCGAGTGCCGGGCTCAAGCGCCTCGGCTTCGGTGAACGCATTGCTGCGCAGATACCCGTTGCCGATTCGCTGCCCGCTGGCGGCCAGGGGGCCGTGGGCATTGAGCTCCGCGATGACGATGCAGACACCGCCGCATTGCTCGCGCCGCTACACCATGTCGATACCGCAGCGCGTGTCAGCGCCGAGCGCGCGATGAACCGGCGCCTGGAGGGTGGTTGCCAGGTGCCTATTGCCTGCTACGCCGAGCTCAATGGCGACACGCTGTGGTTGCGCGGCCTGGTGGGCTCACCAGACGGCGCGACGATTCTTCGCGCAGAGGCCGAAGGCAGCGTGGCCGACGCCGACCAACTGGGTGTTGCCGTTGCGGATGACCTGCTCGGTCAGGGAGCGGGCGAGATTCTCGCCGCAGTCTACGGTGACTGACAGCCCGGCGGTGCTGGTGACGCGCCCGGCGGGCGAACCCGCCGATCGCCTGGCGGCAGCGCTGCAGGCGGCGGGCTACCGCGCTGTGCAACAGCCGCTAATCGAACTCGAGCCCATCGCGGCGCCGACACAGGCCGATGCCGCCATCATCGGCGCCCTGGATTCTTTTGCCCACGTGATCTTTGTCAGTGCCAACGCGGTACGTTTCGGTATGTTGTGGCTTGCGCGAGAGTGGCCAAAGCTGCCGGCGGCTCCTGCGTGGTACGCGGTGGGCGAGGTGACTGGCGCACAGCTTAGGGCGCAGGGCGTCACTGTGCTCACGCCGGGCGAGGACATGACCAGTGAGGGCCTGCTTGCCCTGCCTGGGCTCACGGACGTGGCCGGCGCACGCGTGCTCATCGTGAAAGGCGAGGGTGGGCGAGAAACGCTGGCAACTGAACTCGCCGCCCGCGGTGCCCGCGTGGAGGTGCTCGCCTGCTATCGGCGGTCAGTGCCAGCGCTGCCGGAGGGTGCACTTGCGGCCCTTTTGGAGGCGGAAAAAGTAGGGGTGGTGTTACTATCGAGCGGTGAGGGTCTGGCGAATTTCCGGCGGTTGCTTAGGTCGTCCGAAAGCTCTAAGTTTACAGGCCTGCGCCTTATCGTGCCCTCGAAACGGGTGGCCAATCTGGCGCGGGAAGCCGGTTTCGACAACATCGTAACTGCAGATAATGCCTCGGATGCGGCCATGTGCCGCGCGCTAGGGGTCAACGCGGGAGAGTAGTGAGTGAGCGAAGAGGATTCAGGCAAGGCCCCCGAGCAGGTCAATAGCGAGGAGAGCCCGCCAGTGCAGCCGCCGAAGTCGTCGAAGGTGGGTTGGTTTGCGCTGCTTTTGGTCTTGCTTCTCGGCGGTGCAGTGGGCGGCGGTGCCGCCTGGCTCTATCCGCAACTGCTGGCCAAGGAAGAGCGCCTGCAGGCCCGGGTAGCGGAGCTGGAATCCAGCGCAGGCCGTGATCAGGCTGACCTCGACGCCCTGGCAGATCGCCTGGGCGATGACCTTAAAAGTGGGCTATCCGGCGTTGAATCCGGCAGCGCCCGCATCCGTTCCGAGCTCGCCGCAAAGCAGTCGGAGCTGGGCGAACAACTCGATACGCTCGATACTCGCCTGTCCAGCATTGCCGAGGAGCAGGCGCGCTTCAATTCCAGTGACCGCGACGGCTGGTTGCTCGCCGAGGCGGAGTACCTGTTGCGACTTGCCAACCAGCGCCTGCTGATGGCGGGCGATGCCGATGCGGCGCGCGCGCTTTTGACCAGCGCCGATGGCGTATTGAAAGAAATCGACGATCCTGGCCTGTATGACGCGCGCGCGGCCGTTGCCTCAGACCTCGCCGCGGTGCGAGCCATTCCAAGTGTTGATATCGAGGGCATTTACCTGCGCATCGGCGCTCTGTCGGAGCAGGCGGCGGGTCTTGTGATATTCCAGATGCCGGACCAGGGTGAGGCGGCCCAGGAGGCCCCGGCAGAAAACTGGCAGGACCGCCTGCAGCAGGGCTGGCGTGCGGCCTGGGCAAAGCTGGGTGAGTACCTCATCATCCGCCGCCGCGATGTGCCCATGCAGGCGCTGATGGATCCGCAGTGGGAAGGGCTGGTCAGGCAGAATCTCACTATGCTGTTGGAGCAGGCGCAGGTGGCGCTCCTGTCCGGCAACCAGACGCTCTTCACCGAGAGCCTTGAGCGCGCCCAGTACTGGGTCGATCAGTTCATCGATTCCGATGAGGTCAATGCACAGGCCGTGCAGCGTGAGCTGCGTATGCTGGCCGATGAACGTATCGCGGTACCGCTGCCTAACATTTCGCGCTCCGCGAGTGCACTGGACGACTTCATTGAGAATCGTCTCGACCAGGGGGGCGGCCAGTAAGCCATGCGTACCCTTTTTGCCTTTACCCTCCTCGCCCTCCTGCTCGGGGTAGGCGCCGTTGCGCTGATTGAGACTGACCCAGGCTATGTCCTGGTCGCCTACGGCCCGTACACGGTGGAGACCAGCCTGTGGATCGGCATTCTGGCGATGCTGGTTATAGTCGGCATTGTGTTTTACGGCCTGCGCATGATTTACGGCCTGATCAGCGGCCAGCGCTCCCTCGCCAACTGGTTCGGTGCACGCAAGGTGCGCGAGGCACAGCGCCAGACAGCGCGCGGCATGATCAGTTACACCGAGGGCCATTACGCCAAGGCGCGCAACCAGCTGGAGCGGGGCGCGCAGAACCATGAGGCACCGCTGGCCAACTACCTGCTAGCCGCGCGCGCCTCGGGTGAGCTCGGCGACAATGATCGCCTGCACGAATTTCTGCGCGAAGCTGGTGATGCGTATCCTGACGCAGCCGCGGCGGTAGAGATCACGCTCGCCGAGATCAAGATCGATCAGGGCGACTACCAGCAGGCGCTCGCCGCGCTTGGCAGCACGGGTACATCGCGCCACCCACGTGCCCTCGCGCTGATGGTGAGGGCCTACCAGGGTCTCGATGACTGGGACGGCATTTTCAGCCTGCTCCCGGCGCTCAAGAAACAAAAGACGCTGCCAGAGGCAGAGTACCGCGCGCTGGAGCAGCGCGTGCACACCGAACGGCTCGCAGCGGCAGGCGCAAATGCGGTGCAGTCCACGTGGCAGGACATGCCGCAGGCGTTACGTCACGACAGCGGCATGCTGATTGCCTATGTGCGTCGCCTCAGCGCTACCGGCGACGTTGCAAGCGCGGAGAAAACCTTGCAGAAGGCGCTCAAACACCAGTGGCAGCCCGAGCTCGTGCGCGAGTACGGGTTGATCGATGGCGAGGACAGTGCGCGTCGCCTCGCGCTTGCGGAAAGCTGGTTGTCTGCTCACCCTGAAGACGCGCACCTCCTACTCTGTCTCGGCCGCCTGTCTGCACGCGACAAACTGTGGG
Organism: Halioglobus sp.; assembly: GCA_965227435.1. Classification (GTDB taxonomy): domain Bacteria; phylum Pseudomonadota; class Gammaproteobacteria; order Pseudomonadales; family Halieaceae; genus Marimicrobium. The sequence continues at coordinate 1,072,686 of CBDDGB010000001.1, forward strand.
GCAAGGCCCGCGACTACTTTGAGAGCAGTTATCGGCTTGAGAAGACCCCCGAGGTCTGCGCGGAACTCGGCAGGCTGCTCACGGAGATGGGCGAGCCGAAAGTTGCTGGCGCGTATTTCCGCGAGGGTTTGCTGATGCGTGAGAAGGGTCTGCCGGAACTGCCGCAGCCAGAGCGCGTTGTTCTGCAGGGCGAGTTGCTTACCCGCTCCTGAGGGCGTTATCTAACTGTTGCTCCAGCGCCTGGTCGGGTTCAGCCTGACACTAAATTAGTCGAGCCCTAGCTCCGCCCAGAGTTCATCAACCCGTGACTTCACCGCCTCATCCATCACGATGGGGCGCCCCCATTCGCGTTCGGTCTCACCCGGCCATTTGTTGGTAGCATCGAAGCCAACTTTGGAGCCGAGCCCTGAGACGGGTGAGGCGAAGTCGAGGTAGTCGATCGGTGTGTTGTCCAGGAAGGTGCAGTCGCGCCGCGGGTCCATGCGTGTGGTCATGGCCCAGATCACATCCTTCCAGTCGCGCGCGTTCACGTCGGCATCCGTGACGATCACAAACTTGGTGTACATGAACTGGCGCAGGAAGGACCACACGCCGAGCATGATGCGCTTCGCATGGCCCGGGTATTCCTTGCGCATGGTGATGACCGCGAGGCGGTAGGAACACCCCTCGGGGGGCAGGTAGAAGTCTTCGATTTCCGGAAACTGTTTTTTCAGTATGGGCACGAAGACCTCGTTGAGCGCCACGCCGAGCACTGCCGGCTCGTCGGGCGGCCGGCCGGTGTACGTGCTGTGGTAGATCGGTGATTCACGGTGGGTGATAGCCTCCACTGTGAACACCGGGAATTCCTCTACCTCGTTGTAGTAGCCGGTGTGATCGCCGAAAGGGCCTTCCTGGGCCGTTTCACCCGGTGCGAGGTACCCTTCCAGTATGTACTCAGACGACGCGGGGACCTGCAGCCCGTGGTCGCGGCAGGTGTCGGTAATACACTCCGCCACTTCCGTGCGGCCGCCGCGCAACAGTCCGGCGAATGCGTATTCCGACAGCGTGTCCGGCACGGGCGTGACAGCGCCCAGGGTGGTGGCGGGGTCGGCGCCCAGTGCAATGGCAACCGGGTAGGGTTTGCCCGGGTTTTCGAGCTGCCAGTCGCGGTAGTCGAGGGCGCCACCGCGGTGCGACAGCCAGCGCATGATCAGCTTGTTGGGTCCCAGCAGCTGCATGCGGTAGATGCCGAGGTTCTGCCGTTCCTTGTTTGGCCCGCGGGTCACGACCAGCGGCCATGTCACGAGCGGTCCGGCGTCGCCGGGCCAGCAGGTCTGGATCGGCAGCTGCGTGAGGTCGACATCGCTGCCGGTTTTCACATGGTACTGGCAGGGCGGATTGCGCACCGTCTTGGGGCCCATGTTGAGGACTTTTTTTAGGATCGGCGCCTTGTCCCAGAGTTCGCGCATACCCTTCGGTGGGTCGGGCTGGCGCAGGTAGGCGAGTATCTCGCCGATCTCACGCAGCGCCTCGATGCTGTCAGCGCCCATGCCGAGCGCCACGCGCTGCTCGGTGCCAAACAGGTTGGCGAGCACCGGTGTGTTGTAGCCTTTCGGATTCTCAAACAGGATCGCCGGTCCGCCCGCGCGCAGGGTGCGGTCGGCGAACTCGGTCATCTCGAGGTGGGGATCGACCTCCGCCTTGACGCGCAACAAATCGCCGCGCTCTTCGAGCATGGCGATAAAATCCCTGAGGTCTTTGTAGTTCACGGCCGGCCTGATCCCAGAAGAAAGGAATAGACAGTATAGCGCCCGGCCGTGTTAAGCGGGCAGTGCTTACTTCCGCTTCATGGATTTGAAGAACTCTTCGTTGGTCTTCGTGTCCCGCAGCTTGTCCGTGAGGAATTCGATGGCTGGCAGGTCTTCCATGCCGTGCAGCAGCTTGCGCAGGATCCACATGCGCTGCAGTTCGTCTTCCTTCGTCAGCAGCTCTTCGCGGCGGGTGCCGGAACGGCGAATGTTGATCGCGGGATAAACGCGTTTCTCCGCCACCTTGCGGTCGAGGTGTAGTTCGAGGTTACCGGTGCCTTTGAACTCCTCGTAGATCACTTCGTCCATCTTCGAGCCGGTATCGATCAGCGCGGTGGCGATGATCGACAGGCTGCCGCCTTCCTCGATGTTCCGCGCCGCGCCGAAGAAGCGCTTCGGGCGCTCCAGCGCGTGGGCATCGACACCACCGGTCAGCACCTTGCCGGAGCTTGGAATCACCGTGTTGTAGGCGCGGGCCAGTCGGGTAATGGAGTCGAGCAAAATCACGACGTCTCGCTTGTGCTCTACGAGACGCTTGGCTTTCTCAATCACCATGTCCGCGACCTGCACGTGACGGGCGGGTGGCTCGTCGAAGGTTGAAGCCACGACCTCGGCACCGCGGATGCCCACGGAGCGCTGCATCTCGGTCACTTCCTCCGGACGCTCGTCGATCAGCAGAACGATGATGTAGCACTCGGGGTTGTTGGTGATGATCGCCTGGGCGATGTTCTGCATCATGATGGTCTTGCCCGCTTTCGGCGGTGCGACCAGTAGACCCCGCTGGCCCTTCCCGATGGGTGATGTGAGGTCGATGATGCGTCCCGTCAGGTCTTCCGTGCTGCCGTTGCCTGTTTCCAGGGTGAGTCGCTCATCCGGGAACAGCGGTGTCAGGTTTTCGAACAGGATTTTGTGCTTGGAGTTTTCCGGCTTGTCGAAGTTGACCTCGTCGACCTTGAGCAGCGCGAAGTAACGTTCTGAGTCTTTCGGCGGGCGAATCTTGCCGGAGATGGTGTCGCCGGTGCGCAGGTTAAAGCGCCGGATCTGGCTGGGCGAAACATAGATGTCATCGGGGCCGGCCAGGTAAGAACTGTCTGCCGAGCGCAGGAAGCCGAATCCGTCCTGCAGAATTTCCAATACGCCGTCACCGTAGATGTCTTCGCCGCTTTTGGCGTGACGTTTCAGGACAGCGAAGATGATGTCCTGTTTGCGCGAGCGGGCCATGTTGTCGAGGCCCATTTCCTTCGCGATGTCGATGAGTTCTTGCGTGGATTTGGTTTTCAGGTCGGTCAGGTTCATAGGTAAAGCAGCTGTAGAAATAGAAAGGGAAGGAATGTGCCATCACCGGTCGATGGAATCGACCAGGCAGGTTTTAGGTGTCGTTAAATGCAGCCGTCAGGCGCAAATCTATGCTGGTTAGGTAATGCTTTAGCGACTTACAGGAATATTGTTATTGCACAGAAATGTGCGAAGTTGGGGGCAATGTAGCACGGCCCTCAGGGGCCGTCTACCGCTTTTTTGCGTCGATTTTTTACCCGGGGAACTGGGTCACACGGCCCGTTTTTACGGGCCGTGCGGGAGGGATCAGACGACCTCGGCGATAAACTCGGTGAGCTGTGTCTTGGACAGGGCGCCGACCTTGGTGGCCTCAGCGTTACCGCCCTTGAAGACGATCAGCGTGGGAATACCGCGAATGCCAAACTTCGGCGGGATATCGGGGTTGGCGTCTACATCAACCTTGCAGACTTTCAGCTTGCCGTCGTATTCAGCGGCGATTTCATCCAACACGGGCGCGATCATTTTGCAGGGGCCGCACCACTCCGCCCAGAAGTCCACGAGTACGGGGACGTCTGAGTTCAGGACTTCGCTGTCAAAGGTGTCATCGCTGACGTGTACAATCTGTTCTGACATGTTCTTCTCCGGTGTTGGGCGGCCAGAGCCGCCTGCTTCAAGGTGGCTCATAATACCACCGCGCTAGGGCCGCACAACTCGCTGCTAAGAGTTTTTCGGCATGGTCTTATTGCCTGAGGGTATAGACCTTGGGGCGCTTGGGAGCGTATACAAGGGCTGTATCGAACTTCCGTCCAGTGGTCTTGTCACAGGCTTCCACGTAACCTGTCTCGCGACCGGGATTGAGTGCGGCCGAGACCACGTTGTCGTCGGCCATAGACCCTTTCATCAACTTCGAGTGGAACCACGCCGTGAACGTAAAACAGATCGCCATCATCCTGCTCTTTGTCTCGGTTATCGCGGCCTGGTTCGCGTTCGACCTGGGCGCCTACCTGCAGTTCGATGCCGTCAAGGCACGCGTGGATGAGCTGCGCGACTGGTGTGCCGCCAACCCGTTGCTGGCGGGGGCCATCTTTTTTGTGCTGTATGTAGCAGTGACCGCGCTGTCTATTCCCGGCGCTGCGGTGATGACGCTTGCTGGCGGTGCACTCTTCGGCTTCTGGTACGGTTTGTTGCTGGTTTCGTTTGCGAGCAGTGTAGGCGCCACGTTGGCGTTTCTTTTCTCCCGCGTGCTGCTCAAGGACTGGGTGCAGTCGCGCTTCGGCAAGCAGCTCGAGGCTGTGAACAAGGGTTTCGAAAAAGACGGGCCCTTTTACCTGTTCTCGCTGCGACTCGTGCCGCTCTTTCCCTTTTTCGTCATTAACCTGTTGATGGGGCTGCTGCCCATCGGTGCCGCGCGTTTTTACCTGGTGTCGCAGCTCGGCATGTTGCCGGGCACCATGGTGTATGTGAATGCGGGTACGCAGCTCGGCCAGTTGGAGTCCGCCTCTGGCATTGTATCTGCGCCACTGCTGGGGTCTTTCGTCCTGTTGGGCCTGTTTCCGCTTGTCGCGCGTTTCGTGTTGCGGCGTATCGAGAGCCGCCGCGTGCTGTCGCGCTTTGAGAAGCCCGCCAGTTTCGATACCAACCTGATCGTGATCGGTGCCGGCTCGGGTGGGCTGGTTGCCGCCTTGATTGCCGCAACCGTGAAAGCGCGGGTTACGCTGATCGAGCGGCACAAGATGGGCGGAGACTGCCTGAATTACGGTTGTGTGCCCAGTAAGTCGCTCCTGCGCTCTGCCGCGATGGCGCGTTACGCGGGCCGTGCCGAGGAGTTTGGGCTTGAGCCATTGGAGGTCTCGGTAAACTTCCCGCGCGTCATGGAGCGTGTGCAGGACGTTATTCGCACGATCGAGCCCCATGACTCGGTGGAGCGCTTTACTGAACTTGGCGTCGACTGCGTGATGGGCGATGCGAAAATCGTATCGCCCTGGGAGGTCGAGGTGAACGGCCAGCGCATCAGCGCGCCCAACATCGTTATCGCCAGCGGCGCGCGTCCGCACGTGCCTGCCATAGAAGGGCTCGATACGCTCGATTTCCTCACCTCTGATTCCGTGTGGGACATACGCGAACAACCGGGGCGTCTTCTGGTGATCGGGGCCGGCCCCATCGGTTGTGAGCTGGCGCAGGCGTTTTCCGGTCTCGGCACCGAGGTCACGCTGTTGACGCGCGCGCAGCGCGTCTTGCCCGCAGAAGACGAGGATGTCTCGAAACATCTCGATGCCGTATTGCGCGAGCAGGGTATCAACGTGATTACCGGTTCCGAGGTGCAACGATTTTCGCGCGAGGGCAGCGACCAGGTGGCGGAGCTCAAGGGCAGCGGTGCGGGTACGCTGCGGTTCGATCGCGTACTGCTGGCGGTTGGCCGCGATGCCAATGTTAAGGACCTCGGGCTCGAGGAACTCGGTGTGGTGGTCAATGACAAGGGCCGCGTGGAGGTTGATGATTACCTCGCCACCGCTGTACCCACCATCGCCGCCTGCGGTGATGTCACCGGCCCCTATCTCTTTACCCACATGGCGAGCCACCAGGCGTGGTACGCCGCCGTGAATGCGCTGTTCGGTCGCTTCCGCCGCTTCCGCGTCGATTACTCTGTGGTGCCCTGGGCCACCTTTACCGACCCCGAGGTTGCGCGGGTGGGTCTAAACGAAGCGGATGCACAGAAACGGGGCATCGACTTTGAAGTCACACGCTATGAGCTTGATGGCCTGGACCGCGCGTTGGCAGAGGGAGAGGCGGCCGGCTTCGTCAAGGTGTTGACCGTGCCGGGGCGCGACAAGATTCTCGGCGCCACGATTGTTGGCCATCACGCAGGCGAACTCATTAACGAGTTCGTGCTCGCGATGAAACACGGTATCGGGTTGAACAAGATTCTCGGCACGATACACATCTACCCGACGCTGAGCGAGGCGAACAAGTTTGCGGCGGGCGAGTGGCGCAAGGCACGCAAACCCGAGGGCCTGCTCGGCTGGGTTGAACGCTACCATACGTTCAACCGCGGCTAGCCTTTACTCGCAACTGCTTGTTCGGAATACTGCTCGCTCTATTTTCGCGCGGGCGCAAGCGCTCGCGCATTGTTCATTTAGAGGGTGTAGGTAATGGCGAACGTAGCGGTAGTTCTGGCGGGGTGCGGTGTGTACGACGGCGCGGAAATCAACGAAGCGGTATTGACGCTGCTCAGCGTGGAGCAGCAGGGCGCCGACTACCAGTGCTTTGCCCCCGACAAGGAGCAGATGCACGTCATCAACCATCTCACGGGCGAGCCCGCCGAGGGCGAGTCGCGCAATGTGCTGGTGGAAGCTGCCCGCATTGCGCGCGGCAATATCAAGCCACTGACAGAGGCGAGCGCAGCCGACTACGACGCGCTGCTGGTGCCCGGTGGTTTCGGCGCCGCCAAGAATCTCTCGAACTTCGCGGTAGCCGGTGCCGATATGGACGTCGACACAGACTTCCTCGCCCTTGCCCGCGGCTTCCACGCGGCGGGCAAGCCCATCGGTCTCATCTGCATTGCCCCGGTGATGTCTGCCGCTATCTGCGGCGAGGGCGCAGCCTGCACTATCGGCAACGATGCAGAGACAGCAGCCGCCATCACGGCCATGGGCGGCGAACATCTTGAGTGCCCGGTGTCAGAGGCCCGTGTCGACGCTGGCAACAAGCTGGTGACCACGCCGGCGTATATGCTCGCGGGCAAGGTGTCGGAGGCCTACAGCGGCATCAGCGACTGCGTGAAGGAAGTCCTCGCGCTCGCCTGATCCCCGTGAGCCAGACCTGGTTCGTCTATCTCCTTTGTTGTGCAGACGACACGCTGTATGCCGGTGTGGCGACTGACCTTGAGCGTCGTGTTCGGCAGCATAACGGCGAGCTTGTGGGTGGGTCGCGTTATACACGTGTCAGGCGGCCTGTTCGGCTTGTCTGGTCAGAGGCCGTGAGTGATCGGGCGGAGGCACAGCGCAGGGAGGCTGAGATCAAGAAGCTTTCTCGGGCGGATAAGCTGGCTTTGATCGCTGATCCTTAGGTTTCCCTCTTGTTGTTTTGTGTCTACTGGGTGATGTGGTGTTCGAGATCGTGAGTGCTGCCGGGCGTTAAGCGTGCGTTGTGCTCGCTACCCGGTCACCGCGGTGGCGTGAAAGCCCGGACGAGGCGAGAAAAGCAGCCTCGCCCGAACTTCCCCGCCACCACGGCGCCCTAGCTGTCTTTTTTACTTCACTATCCAACTTCTGGTGGGTTCATCTGTTCCATTGGACGGCCCGCGAGTGCCCGCTGTTGCCGCCTTAAACTCGCGGCCCTCCGGGCTGCCCTCAGTCGGTTGCGAGCCCTTCGGTCTCGCGCCACTCCCTCGGCGCGTTTTATGCGGCGACAACAGCGGCCGCTCGCGGGCCTTGTGTCAGTGAGTGGAGATGGATCTCACCACCGTGATTCCGGCGAAGGTGGTGGTCCTGCTCACTCGAACCCAGCGACCCTCGCGCGCAGAACCCAAGTCAATCTCAGAGCACAATGTAAGGCCCCGAGCCGCGATAGATCTTTGCGAAGCCGTCAGGGACGCGCCGAAGGAATGGCGCGAGACCCGCAGGGGCTCGCAACTGACTGAGGGCACCGCGGAGCGGCGCGGACAGCGGAGCGAAGAACTATCGCGGGTCGGGGCCGGAGGGGCTAAAGAAACCAACTGTGGCTCTAAACACCAAGAGTCATGGGGCCGCGAATCGTCGCATCCCCGCCTTCGCGTGGGCGCAGATGGTTAAGTGCGGGTGCAACAAAGGTGGGGTAGTCGATTCTGAGGCACCCGGGCTACTGCTCTATATCCTCAAGCGCCTGCTGATGCTCAAGCCAGGTCTCCTCCAGCGATTCCGCCTCGGCCTTGAGCTCGCCTTCACGCCTTAACAGTTCGGCGAGTTCATCCTTGCGCGCATCGCTATAGAGATCGTTGTCCGAGAGTAGATCCTGCACTTCCTGCAGTGCGCCCTCGTTCTTAGCCATCGCCGCTTCAGTTTTCTCCAGCGCTTTTTGTAACGGTCGCAAACGCGCGCGCTCCGCTGCCGCCTGCTGCCGTTTTTCTTTTTTTGATGTGTCCGCAACGCGCTCCGTGGGTTTGTCGTCATCGCGCAGGTTGCCGATGATCCACTTTTCGTAGGCGTTGAGGTCTTCCTTGTACTCCTCGACCGTGCCGTCGTGCACCAGAAGGAGTTGCTCGACCGTGTTGCGCACCAGGTGGCGGTCGTGGCTCACCAGTACCAGGGCGCCGTCGAAGGATTGCAGTGCGATCTCAATCGCGTGGCACATATCGAGGTCGAGGTGGTTGGTCGGTTCGTCCAGTACCAACAGGTTGGGTTTCTGCCAGACCACCTGGGCGAGGGCGAGTCTGGCTTTTTCGCCGCCGGAGAAGGGCGCGATCTCGGAGGTGGCGAAGTCACCGCGAAAGTTGAAGCCGCCCAGGAAGTTCAGGATGTCTTGCTCCCGCGCATCGGGCGACAGTCGCTGCAGGTGTTGTAGCGGGCTGGCTTCGAGGTCCAGTGCCTCTAGCTGTTGCTGGTCGAAATAACCGATGTGCAGGTGCTCGCCTTCCTGCCGCTCCCCCGACATAAGGGCGAGTCCGCCCACGAGGGTTTTTAGCAGGGTCGACTTGCCCGCGCCGTTGCGACCGAGCAGGCCGAACCGACTGCCAGGGCGTAGCTCGAGGTTTACCCTGGTAAGCACCTCGTGTTCCCCGTAGCCGAGGTCGGCGCCGTCGAGGCGCAGCAGGGGGTCGCTACTTTTGCCCGGCGCTTCGAAGTGAAACTCGAACGGGGAGTCGATGTGCGCGGGCGCGACCTGCTCCATGCGCTCCAGTTCCTTCAGCCGGCTCTGCGCCTGGCGCGCCTTGGTGGCCTTGTAGCGAAAGCGCCTGACGAAGGCGTCGATCTCGGCCACGCGGCGCTGCTGTTTCTCGTAGGTGGCCTGCTGGTTGGCCATGCGCTCGGCGCGCAGTCGCTCGAAGTCGGAGTAGTTTCCTTTGTAGGGATTCAGCCGGCGCTGTTCGATGTGCAGGATGCGCTCACAAGTCGCGTCGATAAAGTCGCGGTCGTGGCTGATCATCAACAGGGTGCCGTCATAGCGCCTGAGCCACTGTTGCAGCCAGAGTGTGGCGTCGAGGTCCAGGTGGTTGGTCGGCTCGTCCAAGAGCAGCAGGTCCGATGGCGTCATCAGTGCGCGCGCAAGGTTGAGCCGGATGCGCCAGCCACCCGAGAAGTCGCTGACGCTGCGTTCGGCGTCACCCTCGGCGAAGCCGAGCCCGCTCAGTAGCTGTCGTGCGCGGCGGTCAGCACTGTAGCCGTCGAGCGCCTCCAGTTCGCTGTGCAGTGGTGCTGCTGCATCGTATTCGCCGCGCTCCTCGTGCGTGCGGATCGTATCGAGCAACGTTGCCAGTTGCGCGTCGCCGCGCCAGACAAACTCCGCGGCGGGCAACGCGGTACTTGGCACTTCCTGCGCCATGTGTGAGAGCCGCATATTGACGAGGCCCTCGATCTCGCCGCGGTCCGCTTCCAGCGTACCGAGTAACAGGTTGAACAGGCTCGTCTTACCGGTGCCATTGGCGCCGATCAGCGCGAGGCGCTGCCCCGGCTGGATAGTCACTTCGGCGTCTTCAAACAGCAGTTTGTTGCCGCGCCTTAATGTGATGTCGCGCAGGATGATCATGAGGCCGCGCATTTTACCTGCCGGTCACGTCGCTCGACCAGCACTGTGCGGTGTATCGCGCCTCGCCGGGCTACCGTAAGATCAGTTCCCATGGACAATCCCCTGTGGCAGTACTCCCTCGATGTCTACCGTCGCGAAGGCGTCGAGCCGCTGTTGCTTCAGCTGCAGGACGAATGCGGGCTGGATGTGAACGTGCTGCTCTACGCCGCCTGGCTGGGCGGGCAGGGCATTGCGCTCACCGAGGCGCATTGCGGGGCTGTCCTTCAGGCCACCGAGGAGTGGCGCAGCAGTGTGGTCACTCCACTTCGTGAACTGCGCCGGCAGTTGCGCGGCATCGATGCCGCTGAAGCGGTGCGCGAACGGGTCAAGGGGCTGGAGCTGGAGTCCGAGGCGGAGGTCCAGCGCCTGCTGTACGAGTCCTATTGCGCGGCCTGCCTCACCCCGGATGGCGGCACCGTGGCGGGCAATCTGACGCAGGCAGCCGCGGCCGGGCAGAGTGCTCCAGACGCACCCAGCCAGTCCCTGCTGGACGCGCTGGCCTCGCTGCTTACCGTCTGAGTCCGGGGGTGGCGCCCTCCCTGAGCCGGTAGTAACATGTCCGCCCACTTAAGAATCGCGCTTTCCCCGATCTCCCTTTTACTCGCGGGTCGCAACTGACCGGTGGCGTCTCTGTGGCGGCTTCGGCCGGGTGAACGGGAAAGCCAGGATAAAGACCACAACGATGGAAGTTACTATGAAGAAATTCATCCTCCCGGCAGCCCTGCTTGGCGCAGCGCTGCTGCAGGCCTGTTCCCAACCGTCAGGTGAGGCCCCCGCTGCGGCTGAGACTGCGGCAGCACCGGCGTCCGCTCTCACTACCTCTGAGGCGCGCCTGAGCTACGGCATCGCCTACAACCTGGGTCAGGGCATGGCCACAGAGCAGTTCCCGCTCGACACAGACGCCTTCATGGTGGGTCTGTCCGATGCGATGGACGGCAAGGAAGCGCAACTCACCCGTGAGGAGCTGACAGCGGAGATGCAGTCCTACCAGGAGCGCATCGTGGCCCAGAAGCTCGAAGACGAAGCCGCTTTCCTGACAGCGCAGGGCGCGCGTGAAGGCGTCGTGACAACCAAGTCGGGCCTGCTCTATGAAGTAATGAGCGAAGGCGAGGGTGAAAATCCCATCTCGACCGACACCGTGAGCGTGCACTACCGTGGCACGCTGCCCGACGGTCAGGAGTTCGACTCTTCCTACGCGCGTGGCCAGCCGGCCCAGTTCCGTGTCGACCAGGTGATTCCTGGCTGGACGGAGGCGCTGCAGCTGATGGCGCCGGGCGCGAAGTACAATCTCGTGATTCCTTCAGCGCTGGCGTACGGCGCTGCAGGTGCACCGCCCACGATTCGCCCTTACCAGACGCTCCTGTTCGAAGTTGAACTGCTCGAGATCGTAGCGGCGGAAGAGCCTGCGGCCGCCGAGGCCGAGGCTGGCGAAGCGCCCGCAGAAGAAGGTTAAGTCAGGCCTGCGCCGGCGTCTCTACGAGGCGCCGGTGCCGGTTATGCATACCGGCGATGAGCCTGTCCTCCAGCAGGAAGCGCGATTCCAGCACTTCCCCCAGCGCCGAGAGGTCTCGTTCGAGATCAAGCGCGCCTGAATTACCGGACCCGTATTTTTCCTCGTAGGCGAGGATGACCTCCGTGGTGTCACCGATGGAGGGAATGAGCTCCCTGCCGAGTGCGGAGCTGCCATCGTCAAAGCTTTCCGCTTCATCCAGCAGCTCGTGAAACACCTCGAAGTGCCCGGCCGAACAGTAGTCGACAAGCAGCTCGCACAGCGAGGACTGGCGCTCCGTCAGGGCGGAGCCGTCGAGGCTCGCGTCCAGCATCACGACGATCTCGGTGTATTTGCCCAGCAGTTCGCGGCGCTCTTTCAGCCATGCTGTGAGAAGCTCGTCCACGGCCTGGAACTGCGCGGCGGGATTGCGTTGATCGTCTGCCATGGGTAATGCCCGGCTCAGGTTACTGGAGTCGAGTAACTATAAGAGTGTGCGGTCACCCGGGCAAGGCGCTGCCTCAGCGGCGCACGCCCTGCCAGAGGCTGATCACCATCACGATGGCGAACAGCAGCAGGCACTGTTCCGGAATGCTCATGCCCAGGAACGTCCACACCGTTTCTGCACAGTTCCCATCGCCCGCCAGGGTCAGGCGCACGGTTTCCATGAAGGGTAGGTTGCTGAGCATGTAATCGAGCGATGGACCGCAGGCCGGCACCAGGTCCTCCGGCAGGTTTTGCAGCCAGATATGCCGGGCTGCCACGAGGCTGCCGAGGTACGCGCTGAGGCCGCAGAGGCCCGCATAAACAGCGCGGCCCAGCCTGCCGGGATTGTGTACGGGGGCGATGATGCCGATCACTGACCAGACGATGACCGGCACGCGCTGCGTGACGCACAGGGGGCAGGGTTCCAGTTGCAGGTAGGCTTCCATGTAAAAGCGCGCGATGAGGTAGGCGCCGATGCCGAGGGCTGCAAGGCCCGCGAATACCTGTCGGGGAGAGAGTTGTTGCAACATCGAGGGTGCGTTCCGAAGCGATACGACGAGGCTACAGTAGGGGCTTTTGCCGGGCGGCGCAACGGCGTGCGGTATTAGTCACGCAACGTCGAAATACGCTCCGTGGCAAACTGCTGCAGCTCCGGGTAGAACGCCTGGAACGCCCGCTCAAAGTCTTCCTTGAACGGCGTCAGCTCACGGTCGAGGTCAGCAAAGGGGTTGCCCCGCGAAAAGCGTTCCCCAATGCGCTCTGCGGATGCCGTGACCGTGTGCCACTCCCGGTACAGGTGCAGCAGGTCATGCTCTCTCAGCCGCTGTGACATGGCGCGGGCCGCTGGGCTCAGGTGTGTGTCCTGTGCGCTCAGGGTCGCGTAGACGGCGGCGTTGAATTGCCGGGCTGGAACGTCGCTGAAGTCGTGCCAACGCCTTGCGAGGCAGTGATCGAAGCCCAGGTCTATGAGAATACCGGCGTAGCGTCGCAGCGGTCGGGGCAGGGCCTCGCGCAGTTCGACCACCTGGGGATGCTGGTCTGTGAAGGCGTCAATCGCGCGGTGCAGGGCGACACCCTGTTCAATGCCGCGTGGCAGGTCACCTTTCAACGGACCCTTGAGGTAGTCGCCCTCCAGTGCACCCACGATCAGCCCTTCTTCCGGCCATGCGAGGTGGAAGTGGGCCAGGAAATTCACCGCGTTTACAACGCCTCGTACTGGGCGTAGAAGTTGGCCAGATACTGCTCGAAACTGATGCTGTCACCGGCTTCCACGTCGCGCTGTGCCGCGAGTGAGCGGGTTGCCTCATCGAGGAACGCCTGCTCGACGCCTGACGTCATCGCCTCAGCGCGCAGCTCCTGTGCCCACTGTTCGCTGTAAGCCATGGCAAGGCGCATGAAGGGCAGGTCGCGCTCGCGCATTTCCCTGAGGATGCGCGCTGAGGGAGTGAGTTCCGGGTCGTCGACCTTGGCGCGCTGCTCTTCGAGACTGGCGCTGTAGTCGCCGGTGTCGTGAGCCGCGTCCATCGCCGTGGCGACATCCGACATTTCCGTCAGCAGCTGTCGTGCCCACTCTGCGAGAGTGATTTTTTCGCCGCTGTTCTCCAGCGTGAGGCCAGGTTCGCGGCCTCGATTCACCACCGCCTCGAGATTGCGCGCCTGCTCCGCCATTTCCTCGTCGTCGCATTCGCCGCTGTCGCTCAGCAGGCAGTGCAGCAGGAACGTATCCAGGAAGCGAATCTGCCCGGCATCGAGGCCAACCGGTGTAAACGGATTGAGGTCGACGCAGCGCACCTCGATGTACTCGATGCCGCCGCGCACCAGCGCACCCAGCGCCGATTCACCCGAGTGTGCGACGCGCTTCGGGCGAATCGGGCTGTAAAACTCGTTCTCGATCTGCAGCAGGCTGTCGTTGAGCTGCTGGAAGTCGCCATTTTCACCACTGGGATACGCGCGATAGGGCTCATGGGGTAGCCGAATCGCGCTCGACAGGGTCTGCACGTAGTTGTCGAGTGAGTTGTAGCAGACGTTGAGCCCTTTCTGCGCGTCGCTGTTGTAGCCGAGGTCGCCCATACGCAGCGCTGTACCGTGGGGCAGGTGCATGCTGCGCGTGTCGCCGTCGAACGGAACGAGGTGGTGGTCGGTGCGGCCGCGCAGGAAGCTTGCACAGACGGCGGGCGAGGCACCGAACAGGTAGATCAGCAGCCAGGAATAACGGCGGAAGTTTCGAATCAGGCCAAGGTAGCGCTCACTCATATAGTCCGACAGCGGGCCGTTACTGCCCGCTGCGCGCCAGGCCTGTTCGAAGTAAGCCCCTGGCATTGAGAAGTTGTAGTGAATTCCCGCGATGGCCTGCATCAGGCGCCCGTAGCGATGGCCGAGGCCGTAGCGATACACGGTCTTCATGCGCGCAACGTTGGAACTGCCGTACTGTGCCACCGGGATGCCATCATCACCCGTGACAATGCAGGGCATGCTCGCGGCCCAGAGCAGTTCGTCGCCGATGTTGCGGTACACGTAGCGGTGGATGTCGCGCAGCTTCTCCAGGCTGTCCTCGATGCTGTCGGACACCGGAGTGATGAACTCCAGCAGTGCCTCTGAGTAGTCCGTGGTAATAGAGTCGTGGGTCAGGGCGGAGCCCAGAGCGTCGGGATGCGGCGTCTGGGCAAGCTTGCCCTCGGGCGTGATGCGCAGGCTTTCTTTCTCGATCCCACGGCGGATGCCGGTGAGGATGTCCCGGCCACCGGGCTCTCTGAGCGCCTGTAGCTCGGTTTGCAGCTTTGAGGGCAAGGGTGAGGCTCCTTCAGGTACTTCGGCGCCGACCGGCGGCCCCAGCCGCGTCTGGCCTGGCGCGGGCGGGCTCCAGTGTATCCATCCCGGTGGGCCTAGGCCAGCTTCTCCATGTAGCGGGAGAGGAGCTGGCAGGCGAAGTTGCCCTGTATTTCCTGGTCCTGGCCGGTCGCCACCATGATGCGCGACAGGATCAACCCGTAGCGCAGCGCGGCGAACAGCACATAGTAGTCGTAGTGTTCAGCCGAGAAGCCGGAGGCTGACGTCCACCTCGCGATGGTGTCCTCGTAGGAGGGCAGGCCCTCCAGTCGCGGCATGCCCAGCCCTTCGGCGAAGGTGGCATCCATGTAGTTGAACCAGGCGATGTCCTGCAGCGGGTTGCCCAGCACCGCCATCTCCCAGTCGAGGACCGCGGCAACGCCGTCGAGGCTGTCTTTGAAGATGATGTTGCCCAGGCGCGAGTCACCCCAGCAGAGGGCGGTGGGCTCATCTGCGGGCTGGTGGTTTTCCAGCCACGCAAGGGCGGGCGCGCAAATAGCGTGCTCGCGTCCCTCCAGGGCCCACTCGTAGTAGTTGCGCCAGTACTCGAGCTGCTGCTGTAGCGGGGTCTTACCGGCTTCGTGCAGTTTGTCGAATCCGAGCGCCGTGTAGTCGAGGCGATGGAACCGCGCCATCGTGTCGACGGCCGCATGCCAGAGGCCCTCGCGCTGTGCGGGCGTGGTCTCGTGCATCATCCAGCCGTCCATGTTGTAAGGCGGCATGTCGGTGGGAATTCGTCCGTCGGTGCGGCGCATCAGGTAGAACTGAACGCCGAGCAATGACTTATCGGTTTCGAGGCCGCGCAGGATGGGAACGGGAATGTCGCTTTGCTCCCCCACGGTCTGCATCACCTCATACTGCAGGCTCAGGTCGTAATCCGGGAACACCGGGCGCTCCACCTCAGGCTGCAGGCGCGCCACGATAGGCTCGCTCTGCCTGGCGCCGTCCTCCTCCCAGGAGACGTCAAACAGCAACGTGACGTTGGACATGCCGGTGGATTCAGGAATGGAGAGGTCGGGTATGCTGACGGCTTTACCCCACCGCTCGCTGATCCACGATTCCAGTTTGCGACGCGTGCCCTCTGTGTCCTCGACGAGGGGTGTCGGGCGCTGTTCTTCCACTTGGGTTGCTCCGCTTATCCCGAGGGCGCCCAGTATAGGTCGGGCTATGGGCAGGGGCCAGCGGGAGGGCCGCGCGGCGCGGCTTGTCCGAAATCTTGAACCGCCGACAGGCAACTCTGTGCCCATACAAGGAAAGCGTGTCGGCTCGCCACTTGTTAGCCCGTGGCAAGCTGCTAAAGTAGCGAGCAGGGACAAGGGGGAAACGCGCGTGAGAATTACTGAGTGGCTGAAAATTCTGGCATCGGAGGGAGGCTCAGATCTCTATCTCAGTACAGGCGCGCCGCCCTGCGCCAAGTTCTCCGGCACACTCAAACCCATCTCGAGTGAAATCCTGCAGCCGGGCGAGATTAAGCAGATCGCCTACGAGATCATGGACTCCACCCAGCAGGCGGAGTTCGAGAACGATCTCGAGATGAACCTCGCCATCTCGGTCTCCGGCTACGGCCGCTTCCGTATCAATATTTTTGTGCAGCGTAACGAGGTAGGCATAGTCGCGCGGAACATCGTGGCAGAAATCCCCAATTGGCAGGACCTGCGCCTGCCGCCGATCCTCACAGAGGTGGTCATGCGTAAACGCGGCCTCGTGTTGTTCGTGGGGGCGACCGGCTCAGGTAAGTCCACGTCTCTAGCGGCGCTTATCGACTATCGTAACTCGAACTCCAGCGGTCATATCGTAACGATCGAAGACCCTGTGGAGTATGTGCACAGCCACAAGAAGTCCATCGTTAACCAGCGTGAGGTCGGGGTCGACACCCGCAACTGGCACAATGCGCTGAAAAACACGTTGCGCCAGGCGCCCGATGTCATACTCATCGGTGAGATTCGCGACCGCGAGACGATGGAACACGCGCTGGCTTTTGCGGAAACAGGGCACCTGTGCATCTCGACATTGCACGCGAACAACGCCAACCAGGCGCTCGATCGCATCATCAACTTCTTTCCCGAGGAGCGCCGTCCGCAGCTGCTGATGGACATGTCGATGAATATGCAGTGCATCGTCTCGCAGCGTCTCGTGCCCACAGTCGACAAGAAGCGTTGTGCCGCTATTGAGGTGCTACTGGGCACACCGATGATTTGCGATCTGATCCTCAAGGGGGAAGTCGACGGCATCAAGGAAGTGATGGAGAAGTCGGAGAATGCCGGTATGAAGACGTTCGACTCCGCGCTGTTCCAGCTCTATGAAGAGGGCCTGATTGACGAGGAGGAAGCCCTGCGCAACGCAGATTCCCCTAACAACGTTCGCCTGCGTATCAAGTTCGCCCGTGAGGGCGGTGATGAGGAGGAGAGTGCCGGGCTCAGTCTTGAATCGATCGAAGAAGAGGAAGCGGAGACGGAGGAGTTTCCGCAACTCTAGCGCGCGTTATTCCATCGCCTTGATGAGTTTTACCCACCGCTCGACATCCGAGCCCTCGGAATTCAGCACCTGGAAACCCGCATACCATCCGTCCTGGCGCATTCCTGACTCCTCCGCTTGTGTGCACCAGCGCACTTCCGCCGCGAGATAAAGCGTCTGCTCATCATCTTCTGACAGATCGACGCCAATCTGCAGGATAGAGCCGACAGGCACCTCCCGATCAAGGATCACGAGCAGGCCACCGCGTGATACGTTCAACGTCTTGCACTTGATGACGGTGCCAGGGCTGTTCTCCCTCAGGGCTGGTGACTCCAGCTCCACGAAGGTAGTACTCGCTACAGGCAGTCGCAGGTGCTTTCGGTTCTCGGACATGGATGCTCTCTATTCTTTCAGCCGTCGTATGCTCGACGCACAGCGACCAGTCGGTCGCGGAAATCTGCGCTGCGTTGGAGTATGTCTACAAGACCATCATCGATCAATGTGAGTAACTGCTCCTTGGTCAGTTCACGCAGCTTGATGCCCTTGCGGTTCACGAAGATAAATCTGTCCTCCTTGGGGTCGTGTACCGCGAGACGGCCCATCATCGGCACTTCCGCGTCATGGAATCCCAGCCAGGTATCGATTGGCAGGTCGATCTGCCGATCCAGCAGGACTTCGGGTGCCGTAGCTGTCGGCTCGGACTCCGGCACGTCATCGGCGTGCGTCGCGGGACTTGGCGACCTGTCATCGTCAGGTGGCGGCGCAATGGCGGGCGCTTCTGTCTGTTCGCTTAGTGCCCTGGCCTGTTGTAACAGCGAGCCCTGCGTCTCGTCTGAGACCACTTCCGCGGGTTCCCCGGTGCGGGAGGTCCTGGCTTCAGTTGCAGCTGCTGCTTCCGCGGGTTGGTCCGCGCGGGCGGGCTTGGCGGTCACGCTGCTCTCGGCGCGGGCGCGATGGAAGTCCTCGGCCGCCTCCTGTTCCAGTTCCTCCACGAGCGGGAGGTTGAGTGGGTTGTCGTCAACGTTACGATTCACTGCAATTCGCGGTGCCTCGGCGTCTTCCTCAGTCGCCTCCTCGGGGACTGTCTCCGGCGGACTCTGCGGCGGGGCCTCCCCTATGGGTGCCTCGCCGATGACCTCCACCAGTGTCTCCAGCAGTTCTGTCGTCTCGATGCCCGCCGCCTTGGCGAGACTGCGGCTGAAACTGTGACCGCTTGGGATCGGTGCCACCTGATCCTTGGCCAGCAATTCTGCAAACTCGCCGAAGCCGATCTGCAGCACCTTAATGCCTGACATGTTGGTAAACAGGAGCAGCTGCGCATCGTCGGACCGCAGGGCAATCTGAGCCCTGGTCGATTCTTGTTTCTCCCGAACGATGCGAAACCAGTCGCCTTCCCGGGCTTCACCAATATCGATCGCCCCCCGGACGCTGCTCGAATCCTCGCCATCGGGCATCGGCAGTGCACTGAGGTGCTCGAGTTCCACATCCTGTCGGCGCAAAATCCTTAGGTGCGTGTACTCCACCTGGCCCATTGCCTCGTTTACTGCTTCCGTATCGTGGTGCAGGCTCAGCAGCCAGCGACGCATCTCCTTGGGTAGCTGGGTAACAACCTTGAAGATGTACTGCCGGCGTTCCTCGGTCGCCGACTCCAGACTCTGCAGCGAATCCAGCAACATGTCGGTGGTTTCAGACATCTTCAGCCACTGCTCCGACTCCATGCCGAACTTCAGCAGGAGGAGCTGTGCACTCGAGTACCAGGGGCCTTTGATGAAATCTTCGATCTCTCTGGGAACCGCGTACTTTTCCATTGCCGCATTGAGCATGCGCACTGCTTCGCGTTTCGCACCGAGTGTTTTTACCTTGCCGCGCTCGGTGTCGATCACCCGCTGTGACATCCGCGCCGCGCGAGCCTGATCGCGCTCGATCGCGGCTGAAAACTCGTCCCGCACCTTTG
Source organism: Halioglobus sp. (assembly GCA_965227435.1). GTDB lineage: Bacteria > Pseudomonadota > Gammaproteobacteria > Pseudomonadales > Halieaceae > Marimicrobium. The sequence continues at coordinate 1,091,716 of CBDDGB010000001.1, forward strand.
CGAGGTCGAGTCCCTTATTGCTGAACCACGAGCGCGCGTGTTCTGCGGCCACGGCAATCTGCTGTTCCAGTACCGCTGCGACCCTGTCGAGTGACGGCTGCCAGCCTACGGCGCGCGCGTGCAGGATATCGAGAAACTGGTGCATCGGGTGCGCGCCGGGTTGCAGGAAGCGATTGTCATACAGCGCGAGCGCTGCACATAGCGGCTTCAGGCTGCGCAGCTGTTCAGGCAAAGGGGCTTCAAGCGGGTATTCACGCTCCCAGAGTTCAAAGGCGCGCCCCAGCCAGGAGAGGATCGCAGTCTGTTCTCGGGACGGTACTGCCGGATCACCGATCGCTTCCGTCTGCGCCATGATCGCGGCAATCGGAGCTGCTTCGCAGTCCGTCGTGCTCTCCAGGTATTCGAGCACCTCTGAAGTACTCAAAGCGTGACTGTCTACCTCGGGCGGAACAGATTCCCCGTAGCGGTCCAGCACCAGCTCTCGCAGCGAACAGGGGATGGGAAAATGTTCAGCACTCAGTTTCAGGACAGAAGCTTCCAGCTAACGGTCACGATCAGGTACGCCCACAGCACGATGAGTAGTGGCAGACGCCATTTTGGCGGGGACTTTTCAGGCTCGCGAACGAAGAAGGTCCGCTGCTCAATGTTGTAAGAACCGCAGGCCGGGCACTGGCCTCTAATGGCTCTTACTCCGCGATGCGTGCAGTCTTTACAGTAGAAAGCCATATCACTCAGCGCGTACTCTTCAGCAGTTGATCCACAATGCGTTCAAGCTGCTTTAGGTTATTGCATTCGGCACTGAAATGACAGGCGCTAAGGTAGCGCGGCATCTCTGAATCGCCGCTACCCCAGGCCTTGCGCGACTCCGGATTGAGCCAGATGACCTGGCGCGAGCGCTGGTAAATGCTCTGCAGGATATCCAGCCGCGGCTCACCGTGATTGTTGCGTGCATCGCCAAGGATGATGACCGTGGTATTGCTGTTGATGTCGTCCATGGCCAGATTGGCGAAGTCGAGCAGGCTGTTGCCATAGTCTGTCGCGCCGCCGAACTTCCAGTTCACCATCTCTATCGCCTTCTCGACCGGGTAGTCGTCGAAAAAGTCGCTGACCTCGCCGAGGTGGCTGGAAAACGCGAAGCTGCGCACTTTCGGCAGCACGTCCTGCAGGCTGTACAGGAACAGCAGCAAAAACTTGGCGTACTGGGCGACAGAACCGCTCACGTCACACACGGCGAGTATCTGCGGCTTGTCCTTATACACTCGGCGCCAATAGGTGTTGAACATCACCCCGTCGTTGGGAATGCCGCGACGCATTGTCTTGGGCATGTTCAGCTGCCCGCGTTTCACCGGGCGCCGCCTGCGCGAGTGGCGACTGGCCAGCTTTTTCGCCATCTTGCGTATCAGCTCCTGCACCCGGTGCAGGTACACGTGCTCGATATTGTTGAGCCGGGTTTTGGAGAGAATATCCTCCATGAACTGCTGGTTGCGTCCCTCTGCGTGCAGCAGGTATTCCCGCTCGACGTAGTCGCGCACCTGCTCGCGCAGGATGTCGCGGTACTGTTGCAGTAGCGGGAGTGCGGGGTTGCCTTCCTGTTCCAACTCGATCACCGCATTGCGAATCTGCTCTTCGCCCATCTCGTCCAGAATGCGGCGGGTGTACTGGCCGCGCTGGGTAAAAAGTTCGATGTCTGAAAGTCCGACGGCTTCCGCGGCCTGGCTCATCGCGAGTGTCAGGGCGTTGCGGTCGTTGTTGACGAGGTCCTGCATTAACTGGCCCTGCATCAGCTCTTGCAAGGTCTCGTTGCTTTCTGCAGCGAACTCCAGTGCCGATTCCTGTTCGGAGGCATCGCCCCCACCGCCCTCGGCATCGCTTTCAGCGGTTTCACCGTCTTCCCCCTCTGCGCTCTCGCTGGGATCGCCGGTCGGCTCGTCATCCATGGAAAAGTCGGCGAGTTCATGGCGGAAGAAGCGGTCGAAACACTCGTGAAAAATGGCCTCTTCTTCCGGGGTCTTTGCGAGGGTCATTGCGAGGCCGTCGCGCAGCAGGGAGCGGTCGGCATAACCCAGGGTGGCGGCAACATCGACGGCGTCGAGACTCTCCGCAGGCGAGACGCGCACATCGTGTGAGCGCAGGACCTGGATAAAACTGACGAGGTTCGACTGCATACCCCGGGTCTCGGCCCCGCGCCTAGGCCGGCGCGGTTTGACTCTCTGCGAGACTGCCTCTGACGAGGGCGCGCAGTTCGCCGTCTGTGGCCTCGATGTCCTCTTCAAACTTGAGCAGGACGTTCATCGTGCTGCGCACCAGCTCTTCGTCGAGTTCATCGGCGTGTAACAGGAGCAGGCTGCGCGCCCAGTCGATGGTCTCCGAGATCGCGGGCACTTTCTTCAGGTCGAGCTGGCGCAGGGAGTGCACGAATTCGACGAGCTGGTGACGCAGGCGCTCGTTCACATCGGGCACCCGCGAGCGGATGATGCGCTCCTCCAGGTCGACCGTGGGGAAGGGGATGTACAGGTGCAGGCAGCGACGCTTCAAAGCATCGGAAATCTCCCGCGTGTTGTTGCTGGTCAGGAACACCATCGGCGTCGTGCGTGCCTTGACGGTGCCTATCTCGGGAATCGAGACCTGGTAGTCGGAAAGAATCTCCAGCAGCAGCGACTCAAACTCGTAGTCTGATTTGTCGACTTCGTCGATTAGCAGGATCGCGCCCTTGTCCTGTTGCATTGCCTTCAGGAGCGGGCGCGGCTCGAGAAAATCCTCGGAGTAAAAGATGTCGCCGAACTGGTGCAGGCGCTCTACGGATTCTGCGAGGCCTTTTGCGCCCTGCAGCAGGTCGCCGAGTTTCTCCTTCAACACCTGCGTATAAAGCAGCTGCTTGCCGTACTTCCATTCGTACAGCGCCTTGGCCTCGTCCAGGCCCTCGTAGCACTGCAGTCGAATCAGCGGCGCGTCGAGCATCTGTGCCGTGGTCTTTGCCAGTTCGGTCTTGCCGACCCCTGGCGGCCCCTCCACAAGGACGGGTTTGCGCAACTGGAACGCGAGAAAGACGGCCGTGGCGATCTTGCGGCTACAGATATAGCCGAAGGACTCGAAGCTGTCCTCGATCCTCTCGACGGACGCGAGCTGCGGATAATCTTGAGTGTGCAAAGTGTTCCCCTCGATGCCAGTGGCTATTGTACGCTAGCCGCCGGTGACATTCATAAAGCGGACGATCTGGGGCTCATCGTCGAGGTTGAAGTAGTGGCGCTCGGGCTTGATCGCCATGGAGGCCACGATGGCCTCCTGGAGCTTCTGCGGTGTGTAGTCGGGGGCACGCAGTACCGCGCGCAGGTCCACCGAGTGTTCATTTCCGAGGCAGAGCAGCAGGCGGCCCTCGGCCGTGACCCGCACCCGGTTACAGAGGTGACAGAAATTGTGGCTGTGGGGTGAAATAAACCCGACCTTTGTACTCTCCCCCGGCAGGCGGTAATAGCGCGCGGGACCCGCCTCGCCCTGGGGGTCACCCAGCGCCTCGAGTGTGTAGCGCGCTGCCAGCAGCTCACGGAGTTCATCGCTGCTCATCATCGACAGGGCGCGATCGTGTTCGTCGATCATACCCAGCGGCATTTCCTCGATGAAGGCGATGTCGACACCGCGCTCGCGGGCGAAATCGACGAGGTCGGTCACCTCGTCCTCGTTGCGCCCTTTCAGAATCACTGCGTTGAGACGCACCCGGCGGAAACCGGCGCGCACTGCGCTGTCGATGCCCGCGATCACCTGGTCGAGGTTGCCGTGGCGTGTGAGCTGGCGGAAGCGACGCGGGTTCAAGCTGTCTACACTGATATTGATGCTGCTGACGCCCAGGCCTTTCAGTTCGGGTGCGAGTCTATGCAGCTGTGAGCCGTTGGTGGTCAGGGCGAGTTCGTCGAGCCCATCGAGGCTGCCCAGCCTGCCAACCAGCGACAGGATATTGTTGCGCACGAGCGGCTCGCCACCGGTGAGGCGAATCTTGCGCACGCCAAGCGCGACGAACGCTTCCCCAACCTGTGCGAGTTCCTCCAGTGACAGCACGCTTGCCTTGGGCGCGAACGTCATGTCCTCCGCCATGCAGTACACGCAGCGGAAGTCGCAGCGATCGGTGACCGACAGGCGCACGTAGTCGACGGTGCGTCCGAACCGGTCGGTCAGTGTGTTGGGGAGAGACGCCATAACCTTCCCAGTTTACCGGGCCTGACCGGACTTTACAGCCCGGGCGCGCTGCGACAGGATGAGGGCGCAGCAATAATGACAAGGAAAATTGGACGTGACGGTGTGGTCCAGGTGGGCACTGTGGTTGGGGCCGCTGCTCGCGCTCGCGACGGCCGGGTTGTGCCTGGCGGCGGGGCAGGATAACGCCATAGCCATTGTGGCCTTTGTCGCCGTGCTCTGCGTGGTGTGGTGGGTCTTTGAGCCCGTGCCGATCCCCGTCACATCGTTGTTGCCCCTCGCCCTGCTGCCGCTGCTTGGTGTGCTGACGCCCGCAGAAGTGGGGCAGGCCTACGGTTCACCGCTGATACTGCTCCTGCTGGGCGGCTTCCTGTTGTCGAAAGCGATGGAGCACTCCGGCGCCCATCGCCGTATCGCCATCGGCATGGTCAACCTGTTCGGTGCCAGCAGTGGGCGGCGCCTGGTGATGGGCTTTATGGCGGCAGCTGCGGTGCTCAGCATGTGGATCTCGAATACCGCGACCACCCTGATGCTTTTGCCCGTGGCGCTCGCGGTCCTCGAGGGTACCAAGGACAAGGAGATTCTTGCCGCGCCACTGCTTCTCGGTATGGCATACGCGGCGAGTGTTGGTGGCATCGGCACACCTATCGGCACGCCCCCCAACCTCATTTTTATGCAGGTCTTTGAAGAGACGACTGGCCAGTCGGTGACCTTCACCCAGTGGATGGGCTGGGCGCTCCCCGTGGTGATTGTGCTGGTGCCGCTGATGGCGTTCTCATTGACGCGCAACCTGTCCGGTGCGCTGGCGGTGCAGTTGCCCGAGGTGGGCCAGTGGCGCACCGAGGAGCGTCGCGTGATGTGGGTGTTCGGCCTGACCGCGCTGGCGTGGATTACTCGCAGCGAACCCTTCGGTGGCTGGAAAACCTGGTTCGACCTGCCCCAGGCCAACGATGCCTCGGTCGCGCTGCTCGCCGTGGTCGTGATGTTCCTTGTGCCCAACGGTAAGGGCGAACGCCTTTTGACCTGGGAGCGTGCAGCCACAATTCCATGGGGAGTATTGCTGCTGTTTTCCGGGGGTATCTGCCTCGCGAAAGGCTTCGTGAGCTCGGGGCTGTCAGACCTTTTGGGTCAGTGGCTCTCGGAAATGACCCGCATGCCAATCTACCTGCTCATCCTCGGCGTCTGCCTCTCGGTTACCTTCATGACGGAAACAACGTCCAACACCGCGAGCACAACATTGCTGATGCCTGTGTTGGCGGCTGCGGCGATTGCGGCGGGTATCGCGCCGGAGGTGATCATGGTGCCAGCCGCGATGAGCGCAAGCTGCGCGTTTATGCTGCCGGTGGCGACCGCGCCGAACACGGTCGTGTTCGGCTCAGGTCTGGTAAGTACCGCGCGCATGGCGCGAGAAGGGGTGCTGCTGAATTTCGTGGGCGCCGGTGTGATCAGCGCCCTGTGTTTCCTGTTGCTGACCTGATAGGGCCGAGCTTACAGGTGCTCCATCATCGCCTCGGCGGCGCTAACTTCCACGCCGGGGCCGTCTTCGACACTGATCGCTGTTACCGTGCCGTCTTCGACGATCATGGCATAGCGCTGGCTGCGCGTGCCCATGCCGAAGCCCGAGCCGTCGAAGGCCAGGCCCACCGCGCTCGTAAATTCTGCATTGCCATCGGCAAGCATCAGGATCTCGTCGGCGTTTTGGTCTTTGCCCCAGGCGCCCATGACAAACGCGTCGTTCACTGACAGGCACGCGATCGTGTCAACGCCCGCCGCCTTGATCTTGTCGGCGTTCACTACATAGCCGGGGAGGTGCGCCATGCTGCAGCCCGGCGTGAACGCGCCCGGCAGTGCGAACAGCACCACTTTTTTGCCGGAGAAGATCTCGTCGGTCGTGATATCGGTCGGGCCGTCGGCGCCCATTGTTTTCAGAGTGCAGGCGGGGACTTTGTCTCCGGTAGAAATAGTCATGTTACGCTCCTTGGAAAGTTCAGTTGTCGGGGTTGGCTCAAAGAGTTCGGAATAATAGCAGATGGCGGGGGAAACACACTGCCCGTTGTGCGGGTCAGAAAATGGTATCTCGGCGTATTTTGAAGACGCGCGGCGGCCCTATGTTATGTGTGGATGTTGCGGGCTCGTGTTTGTGCCGCCCGCGTGGCACCTCGACCGCGAAGCGGAACGCGCGGAGTACCTGTTGCACGAGAACGATCCCGGGGACGAAGGTTATCGCCAGTTTTTGTCGCGTCTTGCTGAGCCATTGCTTGAGCGTTTGTCGCCCGGGGCGAGCGGGCTCGATTTCGGTTGCGGCGAGGGGCCGGCCCTGGCGGCCATGCTGCGCGAGTGCGGGTTGACCGTTGCGCTGTATGACAGTTTTTTTGTTTCCGACGAAAGTGTTTTCTCAGAGCGCTATGACTTCATTACCGCTACCGAGGTGGTGGAGCACCTGCACCAGCCCGGTGCAGAACTGGCGCGTCTCTGGCGTATGTTGCGCCCCGGCGGCTACCTGGCGCTCATGACGAAGCTGGTGCGTGACCGCGAGGCCTTTGCGGGCTGGCACTACAAGAACGACCCCACCCACGTCTGTTTCTTCAGTCGGGAAACCTTTACCTGGTGGGGAGCGCAGTACGATGTCAGGCCTGAATTCATCGGCGCGGACGTCATACTCCTCAGGCGACCGGACTAGGCCTCGTCCTCGAGCATGCTCGCATAGATCGACTGGCAGTCGTGGTAGAACGAAAGCTCTTCTTCCCCGAGATAGGGCGCCACCATGGTCAACAGCTGCAGCACACCCTGGTGAATCGTGACGTGGGGCTGCCGGTTCTCGTGCAACAGCTCCTCGTAGTTGAACCAGAAGGTGAGGTTGAGTGTCATATTGTCGGCAAGACCCAGTAGTTGCTCGTCTCTTGCATCGATAACCTCCTGCTGCAGCAGTGCCTGGCAGATCGCGTACATAGCGGCGCGCTTTAACTGCATCAGTCGACGGAAGCGTTTCTTGATGTCAGGGTAACGCTGCAGGATGTTGTCCAGGTTCTGGTACAGGAAGCGGTACTGGTACATCTCTTCGAGTACGACGTAGAGGTAGTACCAGTTGTCTTCGACGCTGCCGCCGTCGCCCAGTGGTCGCTCTATCGGCGCGGTCAGCGTGTTGCTGATAGCGTGTTCGTACTGCTCGAACAGTTCGGCAATGATCTGGTCCTTGCCTTTGAAATGGTAGTAGAGGTTGCCGGGGCTGATATCCAGCTCATTGGCGATATCGATCGTGGTGGTTTCCGCTTCCCCCTCAACGTTGAACAGCTCCAGGCTGACGTGGATGATGCGGTCGCGGGTTTTCATCTGGCCGGATCAGGTCCTGCGAGTGGGCGTTTTACGTTTGGCGGTTGCCTTCTTCTTGCGGGTAGCGGTCTTCTTCTTCGCCGCGGCGCTTTTCTTGGGCGCTTTGCGAATGTCCGGCTTGCGCTTGGCGGCGGCCGAGCCCTTCTTCGGGGGTGTGTCTTTCAGCACACCCTGTTCCGTCAGTGCCTTCGCCAGCTTGTCGATCTTGCGGTTTAGCCGGTCGACCTTCTTGTTGAGTTCCACCAGGTCTTCGACCCGGGCGGGCCGCTGGTTCTGAAAATTCTCGCGCACCTTGGTGATCCGTTCCTCGACGGAGCCGCGGGCAGAGGAAGCCGTCTCAAGCGCCTCCCGGGCCTCGTCTTCAAGCGCGGACCCGGCCTTCACCAGGTCGCGAAACAGTTTCGGCGGCTCCATCGCTTTCTCGATCCGACCCTGGGCGTCTTCAACGGCCTTGCCATACGCGCCAACGCCCGCGAGCCAGATATTCTTCGCGATCTCGCCCGCTTTATCGGTAACTTTCTTATCGTCGCTCATGTCACCACCTCCCGCATTGGGAATGCACAGGAATACCGCCGTGTAGGGGTCAACCATTAAACCAGAATGCCCGGTAAAGGAAACCTTGCACATAGGGCTGGCTTGGGCAGCTGCGGGGGCCCCACTGGCCTTTTTTGTTTTGAGCCACTGTCTGTTTCTTTAGCCCCTCCGGCCCCGACCCGCGATAGTTCTTCGCTCCGCTGTCCGCGCCGCTCCGCGGTGCCCTCAGTCGGTCGGGAGCCCTGCGGTCTCCCTCCGCTCCCTCGGCCCGTCCCTGACGGCTTCGCAAAGATCTATCGCGGCTCGGGGCCTTGCATTGTTCTCTGGGATTTACTTGGGTTCTGCGCGAGAGGGTCGCTGGGTTCTGGTGTGCCCGGCCACCGCCTTCGCAGGCCAGCCATTGGAACAGATTGGCCCAGCAGATCCCCAATTTCCGCCGGACAAAAAAAAGGGGCCACAAACGTGGCCCCGAAAAACATCCCTGCGAGGCAGGGATAAGTGGTCCTGGATGGGTTCCGGTTTCCCGGACGTCCGCTTACGCTGCGGACTTGAAGCTGAAGGAATCCTTCAGTTCTTCAAAGCGGGCTTTCGCCTTGTCGAGCTGCTTTTCCAGCTCCTTACGATCGGTCAGGCTGTCCAGCTCAATCTTGGGCAGGTCCATATCTTCGATACGGCCCTTGGCGTCCTTCTCGACCTTCTTACCGCGCTTGACCAGTTCCTTGTAGAGCTTGTCAGCCTTCTTCCGGCGGTCTTCCAGCTGGTCCTGCATGCTGTCGAACTGCTCCTGCGCCTGGTCGTATGCCTTGCCGTAGAAGCCGAGGCCTGCCAGGAACGCGTTGCGGCCAGCTTCCTGGGCGCGTGCGGCGAAGTCAGGTGAAGACTTCTTGGGGGCAGCCTTCTTCGCGGCGGGCTTGCGCTTGGCAGCCGGCTTACGCTTGGGGGCAGTTTTCTTGGCGGCGGCCTTACGCTTCGCGGCCGGCTTACGCTTTGCTTGTTCAGCCATGGTTTCACTCCTTGCTGTGCATGTTTCAGGCGGCCTGTCCGCCAGTTCGGAGCCAGAATAGGGAAAAAAATTAGAATAAACATACTAATAAAACCCGTCTTTTCGAGTGATCCGGCAGCTGGGCGAGTGGGTACAATCCCTGAATTCCCGCTGAACTACAGGGGTTTAGCGGGGTCCGTGTTAGTGCACCCGGGATTCTGGGGTAAAATAGTTAATCTTCGGTTCATTTTGGCGGGCTACTCTGGCCAGCCAGGCTGTAGCCCCCGTACCCAAAGGATTTTTCATGGCCCAAAGCAGCGCTCGTAAAGGAATGACAGCGCTGGCCGTGCTGCTGATTGGCGGCGCGGCTGCCTATGGCCTGCTCGTGGGCAAACCGAAACCCGAACCCCGTGAAGCGCCCGTGCTGCCGCCGCCGTTGGTGGAGGTTGTCGTGGCCGCTCCTGCGGAACGCTCGCTGGCGGTGCGCACCCAGGGCACCGTGAAGCCGCTCAGGGAGACCCGGCTGATGAGCCAGGTCGGGGGTATCGTGGAGGAAGTCGGCCCCGCGTTCGCCCGCGGCGCGTTCTTCGCCGACGACGAGATGCTCGTAAAGATCGAGGACGTGGATTACCGCTTTGCGATCGCCCGCGCGGAGTCGCAGGTCGCCGCGGCACGCCAGCGCGTCGCCGAGGAGGAGGGCCGTGCGCTGCAGGCCCAGCGCGAGTGGCGCGACCTCGGTACCGATCGTGCCAATTCGCTGTTCCTGCGCAAACCTCAAATCGCTTCCGCCCAGGCCGCCCTTCGGGCTGCCGAGGCAGACCTGGCCGCGGCTCGCAAAGATCTCTCGCGCACCGAGATCCGAGGTCCTTTCAATGGCCGTGTTGTCGAAAAACTCGTAGATATCGGCCAGTTCGTGACACCGGGCACCGCCATTGCAACGGTGTATGACACCGATATCGCGCAGGTGCGACTGCCACTCACCGATCGCCAGGTCGCCCTGTTGGACCTGCCCCTCAGTTACGCGGGCGACGAAGGCGCTGCGCCGCCGGCGGCGCCGGTCACGCTGACCGCGCGCTTCGCCAACCGCGAGTGGGAGTGGCAGGGGCGCATGGTGCGTACCGATGCCAGCATCGATGAGGACAGCCGCGTGGTGTTTGCCGTGGTCGAGGTTGAGAAACCGTTCTCCCGTGGAGAGAACAGCGAACGACCACCGCTGTCGCCGGGCCTGTTTGTCGATGCACTTATCAGCGGCCGCGCGCTGCCGCAGGTGAGCGAGTTGCCCCGCTCTGCGCTGTACAACGATGACACCGTGATGGTGGTCGACAAGGACATGCTTACGCGCCGCATGTCGGTCAGCGTTCTCGACTCCACCGCCAGCCAGGTCTGGGTGCAGGGTCTCGACCAGGGCGACCGTGTGATCGTGCGCCAGCCGCCCAATGTGGTGGCCGGCATGACGGTGCGCCTGCACAGCACGGCTGAGCTGGCTGGCGAGGGTCTCTGACTATGGCGGGTCCTATCCGTTGGTTCGTGCACAACCCTATCGCGGCCAACCTGCTGATGATTCTCCTTGTCGTGGGCGGCTTTCTCGCGATTCCGGCGCTCGACAAGAAGTACTTTCCCGATATCAAGCTGAATATCGTCAGCGTCTCCATGCCCTACCCGGGTGCTGGTCCGAGCGAAGTCGAGCAGCAGATCTGTAAGCGTATCGAAGAGGCGGTGCACGACCTGAACGGGGTGGCCGAGATTCGCTCTACCGCGCGCCAGAGCATGGGCACGGTGCTGATTGAGGCGGAACCGGGCTACGACATCCAGCGCCTGACCGCCGAGGTAAAAAACCGCGTCGATGCCATCACAACGTTTCCGGTAGACGCCGAGCGGCCTGTTGTAAACGAGCTGGCGCACCGCAACCGCATGGTGATGATTACGCTCGCCGCCGACATGGAAGACAGGGACCTCAAGGAGCTGGCGGAACGTCTGCGCGATGACCTGGCCACCCAGCCCCACGTCTCCGTGGTGGACCTCAGCACGCACCGTCCCTACGAGGTTTCGGTTGAGGTTTCCGAGCTGACACTGCGGCGCTATGGGCTGACGTTTTCCAAGGTAGTTAGCGCGATTCGCGGCTCCTCATTGAACCTCCCGGCGGGTGCGATCAAGTCGGAAGAGGGCGACATCCAGCTGCAGACCCGGGGCCAGGCCTACGACCGGCGCGACTTCGAGCAGATTCCTTTGCTTTCCACCCGCGACGGCACGCAGCTCTTGCTCGGCGATGTTGCGACGATTCACGATGGATTCGAGGAAGCCGAGCTCTCCGTGCTGTTCAACGGCTTGCCCGCGCACAACATGCACGTGTATGTGACCTCCAATCCCAACACGCTGAAAACCAGTCGTTCGGTGCACGACTGGGTGGAAGAGACTCGCAAGACGCTGCCGCCCGGTGCGCAGCTTGAGATCTGGCGAGACGAGGCGGAGCCCTTTCGCGAACGCACGAGCATGCTCATCAAGAACAGCCTTGGTGGGCTGATGCTGGTGTTCCTGGTGCTGATGATGTTCCTCCGCCCCATGCTCGCGATGTGGGTGTGTGCGGGCATCGGCGTTGCCTTTCTCGGTACATTCATGGCGATGCCTTACACCGGCATCAGTCTCAATATGATCTCGCTACTGGCTTTCCTGATGGTGCTCGGGATCGTCGTGGACGATGCGATTATCGTTGGCGAGGCCGTGCACTCACACCAGATGGCGGGTGAGGCCGGGACCAAGGGCGCCGTGCGCGGTGCGCGCGCGGTCGTGAAGCCGGTAGTGTACGCCGTGCTCTCGACCATGATTTTTGTTGCGCCCATGCTGATGCTGCCTGGGGAAATGGCCAAGGTCGGTATTCCGCTTCCGGTGGTCATCATCCTCGCACTCACCTTCTCCCTGGTTGAATGCCTGCTGATCCTGCCCGCTCATCTCGCGCACATGCGCCCGCAGCGGCCCAGCCGCTTCGAGTTCCTGCGTCGCTTCGAGGCCTTCCGGCAGCACTTCGTGCGCGGCATGGCGCACGTGTCCCACAACGTCTACCGGCCGTTCCTCGCGTTCTGCCTGCGCAACAACCTCACGGTGTCGGCCCTGTTCCTGGGGGCGCTGCTGATCAGTCTTGGCCTGTACTCCGGTGGCTGGATTAAAACAGGGTTCTTCCCGAACGTGCGCGCCGATTATGTCGAGGTGGATATACAGCTGCCCCTGGGCGGGCCTTACTCGACGGCGGAGCGTGTGCAGGAGCAGGTTGAGGCCGCGGCCCGCGAACTCAAGGCGGAGTACGAAGCCGATCCGCGGTTCGCAAATGGCAATGGCCTCGGCCACGTCTTTACCGTTGCAACCAGTGACAAGGTGCGTTCCTGGGTGCAGGCACCCAACCCAGAACTGGATGTGAAGGCGGCGTCAGAGCGTTACCGTGAGCTGATCGGTGACGTGGGCCCGGTGGAAAGCTACGACGTTAACTACACGCTCAACGATGTCGGCAGTCCGATCACGCTCGTGCTGGCATCCAGCTCGATAGACGATCTGCGCGCGGTATCCGAAGAGCTGCGCGTTATTCTCGAGGGCTATCCCGGGGTCTACAACGTCAACGACTCGTTGCAGAGCCCGCGCGAGGAGATTGAGCTCGGACTCAAGCCCGCGGCCGAGAACCTGTCGGTGACGCTCGCAGATCTCGCGCGCCAGGTGCGCGAGGCGTTTTACGGCGCCGAAGCCCAGCGTATCCCGCGACCGCGTGAGGACGTGCGCGTGATGGTGCGCTATCCCGAAGAGGAGCGCCTGTCCGTTGAGAATCTCAGCGAGATGCGCGTGCGCACCCCGGCCGGTGATGAGGTGCCCTTCGATACCGTCGCGAGGGTCGACTACAAGCCCGGCTACCTCACCATTGAGCGACTCGACCGGAAGCGGACGTTGGAGATTACTGCCGATATCCAGCGCGGCAAGGCCGACCCGCGTGCCGTGGTGATGGATATCGTGAATAACCAGCTGCCGCGCCTCAAGGCGCAGTACCCGGGCCTGACGATGCAGCTCGACGGTGAGCTGCAGGAAGAGTCGGAATTCCTGCAGGCGCTGATTCAGTACATGGCGTTGTCCATGCTCGTGGTCTACGCCCTGATGGCGATTCCGTTCCGCTCCTACTTCCAGCCGCTACTGGTGCTCACCGCAGTGCCCTTCGGCATCATGGGTGCGATCTTCGGTCATCTCATCACCAACTGGGATATCAGCATGTTTTCCCTGATGGGTGTGATCGCCGCTGCCGGGGTAGTCGTCAACGACAATCTGGTCCTCATCGACCGCATTAACAACTTGCGCAAGGCGGGTCACGGGGTGACAGAGTCGTTACTGCAGGGCGCAGAGGATCGCTTCCGCCCGATCATCCTGACGACACTCACAACGTTCATCGGCCTGCTGCCGATCATGTTCGAGACGAGCATCCAGGCGCAGTTTATGATCCCCACCGTGATTTCACTGGCCTTCGGTGTGTTGTTTGCCACGGGCGTGACGCTGGTGCTGGTGCCCTCACTCTACCTGCTCGGCGAACAGGTCGGCGCGAAGCTGGGTCGGGGCGATGACGTCATACCCGATGCCATAGACAGCATCTAGGGGCAAAAAAAAGCCCGCTGTTCAGCGGGCTCTCTTCCAGGTCTTTAGTTGCTTAGCCCGCTTGTGGGCCCGCAGCAACGATGGCGTCTGATACATCGAACTTCGTGATGTTCTCGGCAAACAACGCGGCGAGCTTACCGGCCTGCTCGTTGTAGGCCGCCTCGTCGCCCCAGCCAGCGATCGGGTCAATATACTTTGCCTCAACGCCCGGGATCTCCGTGGGGAAGTCCAGGTTGAGCGTGTCGATGTGCTTGGTGTCTGCACCCAGCAACGCACCGCTCTGGCAGGCGTGTACAACAGCGCGGGTCACGGGAATCGGGAACCGCGAACCGGTGCCGCCCGGAGCGCCGGAGCCGCCCGTCCAGCCGGTGTTCACAAGGTACACCTGGCTGTCGAAGTCCTCGATCCGCTTCATCAGCAGTTCGGCGTAATCACCCGCGGGGCGCGGCATAAACGGTGCGCCGAAGCAGGTGGAGAAGGTCGGGTTGATGCCGGCCTCTGCGCCGAGCTCGGTGGAGCCGACACGCGCGGTGTAGCCCGACAGGAAGTGATAAGCCGCGGCCTCCTTCGAGAGGATGGACACGGGGGGCAGCACGCCCGACACATCGCACGTCAGGAAGATGACACACTTCGGTTCACCGCCGTTGTTGGTTTCCGTGCGCTTCTCGACATGCTCGAGCGGGTAGCAGCAGCGGCCGTTTTCGGTGAGGCTGGTGTCGCAGTAGTCGGCGTGGCGCTTGTCGTTGAGAACCACGTTTTCGATGATGGCGCCAAAGCGGATGGCGTCCCAGATCACCGGCTCATTCTTTTGGCTGAGGTCGATCGTCTTGGCGTAGCAGCCGCCTTCCAGGTTGAACACCGAGCCCTTGGCCCAGCCGTGCTCGTCGTCGCCGATCAGGTAGCGGTCGGGGTCTGCAGACAGCGTTGTCTTACCGGTGCCCGACAGGCCGAAAAACAGCGTGGTGTCGCCTTCCTCGCCGACGTTGGCCGAGCAGTGCATCGGCATCACGTCTTTCTCGGGCAGCAGGAAGTTCTGCACAGAGAACATGGACTTCTTCATCTCGCCGGCGTAACGCATACCCGCGAGCAGCACCTTGCGCTGGGCGAAGTTGATGATGACGACGCCGTCGGAGTTGGTGCCGTCGCGCTCCGGGTCACACTCGAAGCTGGCAACGTTGAGAATGTTCCACTCGGGCTTGCGGCCCGCGTTGTAGTTGTCCGGACGGATGAACATGTTGCGGCCGAACAGGGACTGCCATGCGGTCTCGGTCGTGACCTTCACGGGCAGGTAGTGGTCAGTGTGCTCGCCCACGTGGAGGTGCGAGACAAAACGGTCTTTGCTGGAGAGATAGGCTTCGACGCGTTCCCAGAGGGCGTCGAACTTGTCGGGGTCGAAGGGGCGGTTGACGCTGCCCCAGTCGATGTTCTCTTCGGTGCTCGGCTCTTTCACCACGAAGCGGTCGGCGGGGGAGCGACCGGTGCGTTTACCGGTGGTGACCAGCAGTGCCCCGGTATCGGACAGAATCCCCTCGTTGCGGTTGAGGGACTCCTCGACCAGCGTGGCCGGGGCCAGGTCCGTGAATTCCTGGGCGGTCTGGATATCTACGGTCATTGTTTTTCCTGTCATTATCAGGCACTTGCGGGCTCTGGTGCGCGTGCCCATTCTGGGTCATTAGGGGGCGCAATTATGTCAGAATCGCAATCTATTGCGAAATATATTGCCCATAAATCAGGCGAATTCTTCGCCTTGTGGGATCAGTGTAACGTTTTGGACTGGTCTACCCCCGGCACCGCCTCGAGGTCCTCCCGGCGGAAGACATAGCGGGCCTGACAGAACTCGCAATCCATGGTGACCGCGCCCATTTCACTCAGAATATCCTCAATTTCTGCTGGGTCGATCGTGGAGAGCGCGGCCAGGGTGCGCGCCCGCGAGCAGGTGCACTGGAAGCGCAAGGGCGCAGGGTCGAACATGCGCACCGGGTCCTCGTGGTAGAGGCGGTTGAGCAGGTCCTGGGTGCTAAGGGTCAGCAGTTCCTTTTCCTCTACCGTCTCCGCCAGGGTGCAGGCGTGCTGCCACTGGTCTGCTCGCGGTCCTGGGGTCGGCACGAGCTGTGCCGGCAGCTGCTGAAGCAGCAGTCCGCCGGCGGACTCACCGTCGGCTGCCAGCCACAGCCGGGTCTTCAACTGTTCCGACTGCTCGAAGTAGGCGTCGATACTGGCCGCCAGCGAGGCGCCCTCGATCGGCACGATGCCCTGGTAGCGCTGCCCCTTGTCCGGGTCGATCGTGATGACCAGCTGGCCTCCCGCCAGCAGCAGGGCATTGTCGCCCGCGGTGGCTTCCTCTGCGCCGCGGGCGATCCCGCGCACTCCGAGCGTGTGGTCACACTCGGCCATCACCAGGGGTACCTGGCCCTCGGAGCGCGCCTGCAGGATCAGTCGCCCTTCAAACTTGAGGTTGTTGGACAAAAGGACCGCCGCGGCGAGGAACTCGCCCAGCAGCCTACTGACGCCCGGTGCGTACTCATGAATGGCGAGTATCTCGCGATAGGCAGCACCCAGGCGCACGCTTTCGCCGCGGATGTCGGCCTCCTCGAACAGGAAGCGGTGTGACTCGTCTGCGAGTGATCTGCTCATATCCCTCTGTCGTAAAGTTCGCGCATTTGGCGCAGCATTGAGCCGGGGCCCGCTGCGCGGTCGCGAAGTATACGCAGCCCACATGGGTTGTGGGTTCATTATTTGAAGCCAGCCGTGAAAAATTCTACTGCGCCACACAGCACCGGCCAAATTGCGGCTACAGTATGCGGCCTATCCGCTCCGGGAAGGGGCGCCGTTTCGCAGGAGGAACACGACGATGAAGTTCAGCTTACAGGTCAGCATGTGCGACCCCGACCATTACTTCCCGATGGCGCGGGCGGCAGAAGCGGCAGGCTACGACAGTGTTTCTGTTCCCGACAGTATCTGCTATCCAAAGGAAGCGAGTTCCAAGTATCCCTATAACAAGGATGGCAGCCGCGAGTTCCTGGAGGCGGTACCCTTCGTTGAGTCCTTGATCGTGGTGGCGGCCATGGCGGCTGTCACGGAGCGCATCCGCTTTAACACCTTTGTCTACAAGGTGGGCGTGCGCCAGGCGCCTATCGTGGCCAAGCAGGTGCAGGGCATCCAGGTGTTGTCCAACAACCGCTTTGATTTTGGTATCGGTATCAGCCCCTGGGAAGAGGACTTCGCCGTCTGCGGTACGCCCTGGGAAAAGCGCGGCAAGCGCTTTGATGAGCAGATCGAGATCCTGCGCGGGCTCGAGTCCGGCGACTACTTCGGGTTCTCAGGTGACTGCCACGACATGCCGGCGAACAAGATGAACCCTGTACCCACTGAGCCCACGCGCCTGTTGATCGGTGGGCACTCTGAGCCTGCATTGAAGCGTGCGGCTCGCGTCGGTGACGGCTGGATGTGCGCGGGCGCCGATATGGACGAGCTCAAGGCCTACATCAACCGCATCAACCAGCTGCGCGAAGAGTATGGCACCGCCGACAAGCCTTTCATGATCTACACCACGGGGCAGAATGCGTTTACCAAGGAAGGCATTGAAGAGCTGGAGAGCATCGGTGTCGACGAGGTTGTCATTGGCTTCCGCAATGTCTATGAACTCGAGGAAGATAAGCCACTCGAAGACAAGATCGCCATGCTGAACTGGTATGCGGGCGAATTCATCAATGGCTGATTGTCCTGACAATGCGCCGGTGCTCGTCGGTGTTGCGGCGGTCATGCAGAAGCTGGACGACCACGTTGCGGCGAAGGAACCCATCGCCCTGATGGAACAGGCGCTGCGCGAGGCGGCGACGGACGCCGGCAGCGATGCGTTGCTGCAAAGGGCCGAGCAGATTCTCGTACCTGCAAGTCTCTACGGCTACAGCGACCCGGGGCGGCTGCTCGCCGATGCGATCGGTGCCGAGGGTGCCGATACGTTGCTGGCTGAACTTGGCGTGTCGCAACAGCACATCATCGACATTGCGTGCCAGCGCATCCAGGACGGTGAGATACAGGTGGCGCTGGTGGTTGGTGGTGAAGCCCGCTATCGCGGCATCCAAGCCAGCAAGGCCGGCGCAGAGGCGTCGCTGACCGCGCAGGCCGATGTCGAACCTGATGTCACGCTTAAGCCCGAAGATGAGTTGTGGTCCGAGGTGGAGTCCGCCACCGGCCTCGGCATGCCGGTGGGTTACTACGCCATCATGGATAGCGCACTGCGGTTCAATCAGGGGCTCTCCGTGGATGAACACCGCGACCAGATGGCCGCAATGTACGCGCAACTGAGTGAGGTTGCGGCGGCGAACGACGATGCGTGGTCCAGCGATGCCGTCACGGCCGACTTTATTCGTGAGCACTCGCCAAAGAATCGCATGTTGGCCTTCCCTTACACCAAGCTGCACAACAGCCAGTGGAACGTCGACCAGGCGGGTGCGTTGATACTCTGCAGTGCGGGGCTTGCACGTGAGCTAGGGGTGGCCGAGGACAAATGGGTGTTTCCGCGTGCGTCCGCGGAGTCCAACTTCATGTCGGTGGTTGCCAGTCGCAAAGCACTCGGTGGCTGCGCTGGATTCCGACTGGCAGGGGAGGCCGTGCAGGAGCTTGCCGGAGTAAGCTTTGACGATCTGCACCTGTGTGAGCTGTATTCCTGCTTTCCGTTTGCGGTGCGTGCGCAGATCGAAGAGATGGGTATCGCTGCAGACGCCAATATCAGTGTTACCGGCGGCATGACCTTCGGTGGCGGGCCGCTGAACAACTTTGTATTTCAGGCGACCGTGAAGATGGCGCAGTTGTTACGAGAGCAGCCGGGTGAGATCGGGCTCGTGACAACGGTGAGCGGCATGCTGACCAAACAGGCCTGTGCACTCTGGTCGTGTGAGTACGGTACACGCGGATGGGCGATGGCCGATGTTACGGACGCGGTGCGTGAAGCAACCGAACTGTGCGAACTTGTCGCCGACGCTGAGGGTGAGGCGGTCGTGGCGGGCTACACGGTGCTGTACCAGGGCGACGCGCCCTGGCGCGCGGTCGCGGTCTTTGATCTCCCCGATGGCCGGCGCACAGCGGCTTACAGTGAAGACGAGGCTATCATCAGGGCGATGCAGGGCGATGAGTGCTGTGGCTCAACCTACACGCTGGCTGCTGGCCAGTTTGCCTAGCGCCTTTTCAGGGCTTAGCGTGTCGCCGAGGTAGTTATGGGCCGATTCACGATTTCCAAACCCTTCACGATGCCGCGCGAGGAGATTCGCGCGGCCGCCGAGGAACTGGCGAGCAAGGTGAGCCAGAAACACGGCGTAAAGCCGCGCTGGAAGGGCGACAGCGTGAGCATGAAGGGCAAGGGCGTCGAGGGCAGCGTTAACTTCGAGGGCGACACCGTCGATGTCACGGTTAAGCTTGGGATGTTGGCGTCCGCTTTTGAAGGCGTGGTGAAGCGCGAGGTGCAGAAGTACCTCGACAAGCACATCACCTGATCAATCGAATACTGTTGCCCCGTCCAGCGGGTCATTCCCTTCTATTAACGCCACGAAGTCTTCTGCGACCTCGCGGCTGCGCGCCACGCACTTCTCCCAGTAAGCGATGCGCTCGTCTTCGCCCATCTTCGTGAAATCTGAGCGGTCGGGAATTTTTCCGTGGGGTAGCGATGCGATGAACTCGTCACTGGGGCACAACAGTACCAGTCGGTCGATGTTGTCGTAGCGCGACTTGCGCCACGGCAGGAACTTGTCGAACCACCCGGTGATTACCGTTGCGCTGAAGTGCGGGTAGAGCAGCAGACCATCGCCTGCGTAGCGGGTGAGGTCAAAGTGGTAGTCGATGATGCCGCCATCCCAGTAGTGCCCGCCTGGCGCGTTGGGAATGTCGCGTTCACCAGCGAGTACAAAAGGAATTGCACCGCTGGCCGCGAGGGCGCGTTTTACATCCCCCGGGGCGATGCTTGCGTGGTGTGTCTCGAAGTCGTCGAAGTGGAACGGTTGCGAGGGATTTGCGCCGCTATGGAAAACAACGCGCTGAAAAGCGCGCTCGAGACTTGTGCGGCCCACCATGTTGCCCAGTGCGGCGGCGCCCATGCCGAGCGCGAGGCCAGCGCCCGAGGCGTGCCCTGTCAGCCCTTTGCCACGCGCGGTTACGATATGGCTTTGAATGCGGGGGTGCATTGCCAGGTGCTCGCCGCCGTCCTCGCCCAGCACGCTCTCGATGATGCGCATGCTGACTTCGCTGACGTCGCGTACTGACGGCCTGGTTTCGTAGCGTTGGTAGAGGTAGCCCGCTTCCAGTCGTGCGACTGCCGCTGCCGGGTCGGCCATGGCAAGACAGGCGTGTCGCCAGGTGCCGATGGAGGAGCCCAGTGTGCTTAGCGGTCTGTCAGTGCGCTGCAGGAAGTCGCCGAACAGCACCTCATCGAGATAGCGCAGTACAAACCACTTCGGGCCGCCGGACGCACCCAGAAGCGTACCGAACAGTTCCGGTGCCCAGCCGTGCGCTTTAATCTCGCGCGCCGCCTCGGCGCCGAGATATACCGACAACGCCTTAGGCACGCCGCACGTCTCGCGGCGAACGGCCGGTCCACTTGATGTAGGCGCGCCTGAAGTTTGAGGCGTCGCTGAAGCCGACGAGGTACGCGATGGTGGAGAGCGGAAGTCGCGTATTCTGCAGGTAGCGCGTGGCGTGTTCCGAGCGCACCTGGTCGAGCAGTTTCTGGAACGACAGGCCCTCCTCGTCGAGACGGCGCCGGTAGGTGCGTGAGCTCAGGTTGAGCATCTTGGCAATTTGCGGCATCTGCGGGTATTGCCCTTCCAGCTTGCGCAGCAGGAGGCGGGTCTGTTCCGCCACCGACTTTTCTTCCTCCAGGTCCGCAAGCAGACGCGCGCACTCCGACTCGAACAGCTGTCGCAATACAGGATTCGATGAGGGCAGCGGAGTGTCGAGCAATTCGCGTGGGAACACGATGCGCGCCTGTACCTTGTCAAAATACACGTCTGGCCCGAGCACCTCGTAGTAGAGGTCGGCGTGGCCCGGTGCGCTGTAGGGCAGTTCCATGCGCATGCACAGCTCGGGCAGGTCGAGCATGCCCCGCAGCGTATTGATCAGGCCGCCGTAAACAAGTTCGTAGCCGAATTCCTCCGGCCCGTCGTAGTCGGCGGTGAAGATTCGCACGATGCATTCGTCATCGACCGTCTCGAACTCCAGGTGCAGCGCGGGGGAGAGCAGGTGGTAGTACTTCATGAACAGTTCCATGACCTGTTCAAGGTCCGGGCAGGTCATGAAGGCCTGGCCCAGCACCGCGTGGGCGCTGAGGTTGAGGCTGAGGCCCAGGCGCAGGCCCAGGGCGGGGTCGCCGGTGAGTTCGAGGGCGTTGGTTACGAGCTGGCGAAAGTCCGTGTCACCGACCCGTGCACCCATGCTCTCCACACCGCTGTGGGCGAAGCTGGTACCCCGTAACAATTCCTCGCGCGTGCAACCCTGGCGCAGTGCCATGTCGATGAGGATCAGCGCATAGGGCGCAGGTGTGGACGGTGACGGCATCAGCCCATTTGGCCATAAATGACTGCAATTTGACAAGACCTCACCTTTTGCCGGTGACAGCCCTGTCGCATAGTGCGATCTGGCCAAACCAACGGAGCAGTAGCGTTATGAAAGTGGAATGGAAAGAGGACACCCCGCGCAAGATCCAGACCTTCGCCGGTGCGGATTACCCGCGCGAGAACCCGGATCTCGAGGACGTCCTGACCGGGCCTGATGTCGATTACATTGCGGAGATTTTCCAGACCCCGCTGACGGGGTCCTACAACTGGGACTACAAGGTTCAGGACGACCGCATCAAGAAGCTGTATGACCTCGGCAAGCAGCTCAACTGGGACCCGGACATCGATATCGACTGGGACCGCCCCTTCCCGGAGGATGTGCGCTCGGCAGAGCTCATGAACCTGCACGACTACGAGCCCTTCCTCGCGCTGAGCGACAAAGAGCGCGATGAATTCTGGCTGCATATGAATGCCTGGAGCCTGTCGCAGTTCCTGCATGGCGAGCAGGGTGCGCTGCTGGTGGCCTCGCAGCTCTGCTCCTGCGCCCCCACCTTGAATGCGAAGCTCTACGCCGGTTCGCAGACGTTCGACGAGGCGCGCCACGTCGAGGTGTTCAACAAGTACCTGCAGAAGCGCATCGGCATGATGTACCCGATCAATGCACACCTGAAGTCGATTATCGACAAGATCCTTACCGATCCGCGCTGGGACATGAAGTTCATCGGCATGCAGATCGTGATTGAAGGTCTGGCGCTCTCCGCTTTTGCGACAACACGTGAGACTACCCCCGACCCGATCCTCAAGGACGTGGTCTACCTGGTCACCCGTGACGAGGCGCGTCACGTGACCTTCGGTGTGAACTACCTCGAGGAGTTCGTGAAGACGCTGTCTGAGGAGGAGCGCGAAGAGCGCGCCATGTTTGCTTACGAGGCCTGCGCGATCAGCCGCGAGCGCCTCGTCGCCACAGACGTGTTCCGCCACTTTGGCTGGGACGTCGAGGAGGCGCGGCAGAAGGTTATGGAGGGCTTTGTAATGTCCACCTTCCGCAACCTGCTGTTCCAGCGTGTGATCCCGAACCTCAATCGCATCGGCCTGCTCACCGACAAGGTGCGGCCCAAGTTCGAGGAGCTCGGCATTCTCGAGTATGAGAACCTGGCGACGGATGGCGATATCGACTGGGCATCACTGGAGCGCCCGCTCGACACTGCCGAGGCGCAGGCCTACGAGCAGGACATGATGGCGGAGTTCGCCAAGAAGCACGAGGAGCAGGAGCAGGCCAGCAGCGCGGCCTGAGCAAACTGCGGACACAAAAAAGCCGGCGTAAAGCCGGCTTTTTTGTTTATGGGATTCGGTGTGAGTCGCTTACGCGCTCAGTGCCTTCACCTGGGCATTCAGGCGGCTCTTGTGGCGAGCGGCCTTGTTCTTGTGAATGATGCCTTTGTCGGCCATGCGGTCGATGACCGGTACGGCGCTGGCATAAGCGGCCTTGGCTGCCTCCGCGTCACCGCCTTCTACGGCAGCGTTTACTTTCTTGATCTCGGTGCGCACCAGGGAGCGCAGGCTGGCGTTGTGGGCGCGGCGCTTGACGATCTGGCGTGCGCGCTTGCGAGCTTGGGGTGAATTTGCCACGTATCTTGCCTCGGGGGTGTTTTTTCGGGAGGCGCGATTATTCACACTGGCCTCTGCCTTGTCAACCGGGGGCCTCCGCTGGTGGGGGCTGCGCCGGCTGGGGTATACTAATGGCCATTAGTTAACTGAATCCCGGTCCCATGGAATCCCCCGTCGCCACCGCAGATGACACCCGCTCAACCTCCGATCGCATCCTTGATGCGGCCGAGGACCTGTTCGCCGAGAAGGGTTACAGCGCCACCTCGCTGGGGGATGTAGCAGACCGGGTGGGGATCCGGTCTCCCAGCCTCTACAACCACTTCAAGAATAAGGAAGCCCTCTACGAGGCAGTGCTCGAACGACTGCTGAAGGATTTCTCGGCGCCCCTGCTGGAGCTGGAGGGTGGCCCGGTAACCCAGGAGAGGGTGGGGTACTGGCTGGAGGCGATTGTGCGCCAGCACCACTCTAACCCCAACCTTGCGCGCCTGCTGCAGCACGCGGCGCTGTCTGGGGGGCCGCATACCAACGAGCTCATCGATCGTCTCTTCCGCCCGATGTTTGAGCCAACGGACCGGCTTGAGGGCGACGACCTGTCGGTCATCGAGAACAGCGGTCTACAGCCCTGGGCCGTGATGGCGTTCAATAACCTCGTTATGTCCTATGTGACCATGGCGCCAATGTATCGCGACCTGCTCGGGCAGGACCCTTTTAGCGAAGAGGCGCTGGAAAACCAACTCAGCCTGATCAAGATCCTTATCAAGGCGGTGTTTGAATACAAGGGCGATTAACGCTCTACCACGCGGTGCCAACCCATGTTGATTACTGACTCCGTGCACATCTGGCGAGAGCCCGAAGGCGACTATCACATCGAGTGGGAGGCGAGCCATCCCGACACGAAAGTCACTGTCGAGCCTCTCTCTGACGATGGCGCGGTCACCGCGCACTACGACGAGTCCGCGCCGCGGGTGCGTGTTGCGGGGCTGCCGCGGGCCAGTCGCCACACGTTTCTCGTGCGTGATCAGCACGGCACCGAGCACCGCGCGATGGAGCGCCGGCTGGGTATGGCGGGCACGCCCAATTTCCGCGATTTCGGCGGCTACAGCACGGCGGATGGCCGAAGGGTGAAGTGGGGTTACCTGTTCCGCTCAGGCCAGCTGTCTGCACTCAACGATACCGATATTGAACTGCTCGATAGTCTCAGGCTCGACCTGATCTGTGATTTCCGCCGCGTCGAAGAGCAGGAGAACGAGCCCAGCCTGTTGCCCGCCGCGCGCAGGCCGCGTATCGCGAGCCTGCCCATAGTGCCGGGCAGTAACTCCCGCTTCTTCGAGGAGGCGGAGGGGCAGATGAATGCTGGCCCCGAGGCGATGTATGAGTTCATGGTTGAGATCAACCGGGACTTCGCGGAGGAGCAGACGGCGACCTACTCGCGCATGTTCCGCGAGATACTCGAGATTAACGATGCGCGTTTTCTTGTGCACTGCGCAGCCGGGAAGGACCGCACCGGCTTCGCCGCGGCGCTTGTATTGCTGGCGCTAGGCGTGCCCGAGGACGTGGTGATGGCGGACTACCTGCTGACACGGCGGTTCTTTCATCCGCAGGAACAGATCGACCGCCTGCGCAAGAAATACGACATGGAGCACATGGACCCCGAGGCCATCGTGCCAATGCTTGAAGTACACGAGGCCTACCTCGAGCGCGCGCTGGCGGCCATCGCCATGTCCTATCCCTCCCTGGAGAACTACCTCGAGGAGGCGCTCGGTGTGGGGCCTGCCGAGGTTGCCGAGCTAAAGGGTCGTTACGTCGAGGGGTAGTGCGCCGAGAGACGGGCAAAAAAAAGGCCAGCATGACGCTGGCCTTTTTTCGTATCGGGTGCCGGTATCAGGCGGCTTTGCACGCAGCCTTGGCAGCTTTGATCTGGCGCTTCTCGCAGTTCTCGCTGTCGGCCTTGCCTACACACCACTTGCGGCGGTTGTCCCAGGCGGTCAGTTCGGCGGTACGTCCGTTGGAGCACTTCACCGTAAACGATGAGTACGGGTTGCCTTCGGAAGATTCCGCGTTGGCGTTGAATACAATGCTGGTGGGCTTTGCAGCCATTACGCCAGCGGCATAGGTCATCAATACGGTGGCAATGGCCGTGACCAGGATTTTCATAACAAGTCCCTCAAAAAAATGTATCGCTATGGAGCGCCGCCGCCCAAGCGCGGCGAGCGTGCGGATTATACGGGTGCCCTTGTGGCACCTATCAGTGAACTATTCCTCACAAATGGAAGGGTCTGCGCGCGGGGTAGAGGCGCGCGCCTTAACGTATTGTATTTATTAGGATTTCTTGCTTTTGGGGGGAGCGTGGGTGATGAATTAAGGTTCGTTAATCTTCGCCCAAAACGTTAAGCCAGGAAGATCAGGACCCATCCGACGATGGCGACCAGTATGGCTTCCCCCGCTTTGTCCCAGCGTGCAAGAGCATACAGGTAGGAGAGAGGCGGCAGGAACAGGGTGCACAGGCCCCAAGCGTAGTCTTCTTTCCAGGCGACGATGAGTAACACCACCCAGCTGGTCAGCAGGCATGCTGCGCCATAGGTCATGAGAGTTGCGGTTCCGGCATCCATGTAGCACCTCGGGATGAATCAATAAATTGAACGAAATTTGAGGTGGCGCAGGGTAGCAGAAAGCCCCCGCCAAGTCAGTGCCGTTTTACCCGCTTCGCCCCGCTGCGCGCGCGGTTTGGGCCAGTGACTCAGGGGGTGAATTTGGGTAAGGTGAGCCGCCTCCAAACCCTTATCGATTCAACGGGACTGACCGCCTTGACGGACCCCTTCGCCGACATTCGCCCATATCGCGACAACGAAGTGGCCGCGGTGCTTGCGCGCCTGCTGGGCAACGCAGAGTTCCTCGACGCGATCGCCAAATTTCGCCTGGGTGCCCTGGCCAGCGTCTTGCCCGGTCTGTGGCGCCCGCTGGTGCGCCGCGTGCTCGCGCGGGAGGTGCGCGGCGTGAACGACGTGGCGAGCATGCAGGCCGTCATCGAGTCCTACATGGACCGCATGATCGAGCAGTCTACGCGCGGCTTCAGTGTATCGGGCCTTGAGGGACTTGAGCCGGACCGCGCCTATCTCTTCATGAGCAACCACCGCGACATCACGCTCGACCCCGCATTCACCAATTACGCCCTGCACACCTCAGGGCGGGACACCGTGCGCATCGCCATCGGCGACAACCTGCTCACCAAACCGTGGACCTCCGACCTGATGCGCCTGAACAAGAGTTTCATAGTAAAGCGCTCGGTGTCGGGCCCGCGTGAACTCCTGAAGGCATCTAAAACACTGTCGCAGTACATTCGCCACTCCATCGAGGCGGAGAACGCGCCGATCTGGATTGCCCAGCGGGAAGGGCGTGCGAAAGACGGAATAGACCGCACCGAGCCTGTGATTATCAAGATGCTGTCGATGAGTCGCGACAAGGGCAGTGAGAGTTTTGCAGAGCACATACAGGCGCTGCGCATGGTGCCGGTGTCGATTTCGTATGAGTTGGACCCCTGCGATGGCGCCAAGGCGCGCGAGCTGCACCACATCGCGACCACGGGCAGCTATGAGAAAGGGGAGCAGGAAGATCTCGCGTCTATCGCCCTCGGTATCTCGGGTGAAAAAGGTCGTGTGCACGTGACGTTCGGAACGCCCCTGGCGGCGGATCTCGATTCACCGGAGGTTGTTGCCGCCGCTATCGATGCACAGATTGTCGCCGGCTACTGTCTCCATCCCACCAATCTGTTCGCCTATCGTCGCCTGCATGGTGACGCGGTTGCGCTGCCCGGTGATCTCTATGTGGAAGAAGGCGATGTGACGGAGAGCGAGTTCAATGCGCGTATCGACGCGCTACCCAGCGAGCATCGCGACTATGCGCTTGGCATCTACGCCAATGCTGTCGTCAGCAAGCTCGAAGCAACGGGGAGTGCCTGAACCCGTTGCTGAGCGATGAACTCAAGGACGCGATCCGCGAGGCCTACAATGCGGTCATAGAGCACAAGGCGCTGACCGCGCGTTGGGGTCAGCGCCAGATGATTGCCGAAATCGCGAATGCGCTTGCACGCATCCCGGAGTCTGGCGAGCCCGAAGAGCCGCCCGTCTGCGTAATCGAGGCGGGTACCGGCACCGGCAAGACCATAGCTTACGCCGTCGCGGCCATTCCAATGGCCCAGGCTCTGGGTAAGCGCCTTGTCGTGTGCACGGCAACCGTGGCGCTGCAGGAACAGTTTATTAACAAGGACCTGCCCGATATTCGCGAGGCGAGCGGACTCAGCTTCAGCTACGCGCTCGCCAAGGGGCGCCGTCGCTATGTTTGCCTTTCCAAACTCGATCGCCTGATCGCCGATGGCGGGGACGAGGCGGGGTTGCTTGATCTCTATGCCGAAGAGCAGGGCGCGGGCGACGGCTTCGACGCGTTGCCCCTGTACAATGACATGCTCGACGCCATGGCGCGCGGGCAGTGGGACGGCGACCGCGACAACTGGCCCGATACCATTCCCGAGAACGCGTGGTTCAACGCGACGTCTGATCACGCCCAGTGCTCGGGCAGGCGCTGCCCGAACATCAGCCAGTGCAGCTTCTACCGTGCGCGCGACGAATTGCAAAGTGCCGACATTATAGTGACGAACCATGACCTGGCACTGTCGGACCTCGCGCTCGGCGGCGGTGCCATTCTGTCGCCGCCTGAAGAGAGCATCTACGTGTTCGACGAAGGTCATCACCTGCCCGACAAGGCGCTGTCACATTTCGCCAGCTTCTGTCGCATACCGGCGACGATCGGATGGCTGGAAGATGCGGAGAAATCCCTCGCCGGTGCGGCCGCAGCGTTAGCGCCGCTTGATGGCGCCCAACGCCTGTTGGCGAAACTCCCTGAGGAAATGACGGCTGCCGTGGCCAGCCTGCAGGTTGCCGAGCAGGTCGTGGCAACGTTGTTTGATGAACTGGAGGTGGACGAGGCGCGGGACGACCAGCAGCTGCGCCTGCCGCATGGGCATGTTCCGCCTGCGCTGATGAACGTTGCGCAGACGTTAAAGGGGCTCTTTGAAAAACTCGCCTCCACGTTAGCCCGGCTTGAGGCGGTGTTGGAGGAGTCACTGGAAGATGACTTTGCGGGTGTCGACAAGGCAGAGGTCGAAACCTGGCACATCAACATCGGTGGTCTCCTCGGTCGCGCGGAGGGTGCCTGTACACTTTGGGAAGACTACGCGGTGAGCGGCGAGGGTGAAGATCCGCCGCGCGCTCGCTGGATTACGCTGCGCAGCTTTGGTGGTTTCGACCTGCGGTGTAGTCCGTGCTCGCCGCCGACATTCTTTCCGATTGTCTCTGGTCGCGCGCTGCTGGCGTCATCGTGACGTCCGCGACCATGACGGCGCTGGGCTCCTTCGAGCGCTTCATGCTGCACTCGGGCGCGCCGCGTGATGCGCGTTATAAGATCGTCGCCAGTCCGTTCCAGTACGAGAGTGCGACTTTCACCGTGCCGCCCATGGACTGTGATCCCTCCGACGCCGCCGCGCACACTCAGGCGCTTGTTGAACAGCTGCCCGCGATCATCAATCGAGACGAGGGCAGCCTCGTGTTGTTCTCTTCACGCAGGCAGATGCACGACGTCTACGATGGTGTAAGCGGAGAGTTTGGCGGCGCACTTCTGATGCAGGGAGATTACAGCAAGCAGGAGATCCTGCGTCGCCATCGCGAGGCCATCGACAGCGGCGAGGGCAGTATTATTTTCGGGCTTGCGAGTTTCGCGGAAGGCGTGGACCTGCCGGGCGATTACTGTCGCCATGTGATCATTGCGAAGATTCCGTTCGCCGTGCCCGACTCACCATTGGAAGCCTCTCTCGCCGAATGGGTCGAGAGCCAGGGGCGCAATGCGTTTATGGAAATCAGCGTGCCCGATGCAGCGCTGCGACTGGTGCAGGCAAGTGGTCGGTTGCTGCGCACCGAGTCCGACACGGGGCGTGTCACGTTGATGGACCGGCGCATCCTGACGAAACGTTACGGTGGCGCGATCCTGAATTCCCTGCCGCCGTTTCGGCGTGAGCTGGGCTAGTCGTGCGCACCTCTCAGCTGGTCTTCTTTACAGCACTACTTTAAGGCACTACTTTACGGCACTACGCCAGAGCTTGTGCCAGAACTGCAGCAGCGGTTCGTTGCGGCCCAGCGGCAACACGCCACCCCGCGCCGCGATACCCCGCTGGCTCGCTGCCGCTGCAGGCAGGTCTTCGTTCTCGAAGACACCCCCGCCGAACTCATAGGCTGCGCGGGCGTCTTCCTCGTCACAATCTGGCCTGTAGAGTCCGCGGTAGCTTACGCGGCAGGTGTCCGGAGTCGCGCCCGGCTCCGCGCGGATCATCTGTGCGCCCAGTGAATTTACCAGCACCATCACACCGGGGTAGAGCGTGTAGGTAATGGAACCCTCAACTGCGTCCGGCCATTCACTTTGTGCAAGCTCGGCGAGACGTGCGATGGTCTTCATGGGAAAGGCCCAGCGGCTGTGTCTTTCAAACGTGTCGACTGTTGCACCTGCGGAGAGAATTTCCGCCACACTGTCGCGATGCAGTGTGTGAAAGTGATAGCTCTCCAGACTCAGGTCGGTAACGAGTTTCCAGTTTGCCTCGACGGTGAAGTCTTTCGTGCCAAGCAGGCGATAGTCCTTCAGCCCGAATCCAGCTAGCTCTGTATTCAGTGGTTTAAGCGCGTCATCGACCAGCGTCTGGTCCATGTCGGATGTGAGTCCCAGGGTGATAATGCCGCAGGCTTCCGACACCGGAAGCGCGCGCAGTGACTGCGCCTCCTCAATCGGTTCAAACGCATCATCAGACGGGCGACCGCGCAGCTTCCCAGATGCAGTGTAAGCCCAGCCGTGGAATGGGCAGACGAGACTGCGTGCCGTACCTGAGCCCTCTGCCACTGGCATACCGCGGTGAGCGCAGGCGTTAATGAATGCGTGGAGGGTGCCCTTCGCATCGCGGCTCAAAAGCACAGGCGTGTCGAGTACGTTGAGTGCGAGGTAGGCGTTTGGCTCTGCCAGCTCGGCTGCGAAGGCGACGGGCTGCGGCGTTTGCAGGAACAAATGCTCGCGCTCGGTTGACCATGTGTCGGTGCAGGTGAATTCTGCGGAATCGATTTCGCCCGGCGTGTCGGCGAGATCAGTCGTGCCCGCTTCGAGGTGTTTCAGAAGCCGGCGGTTCAGCGCATTGATGGTGGCCTGGTCCAGCTGCTTCTCCGCTACGATTGGCTGTTCGATTTTGGAGCGGGTGATGGGAATCGAACCCACGTTAGAAGCTTGGGAAGCTCCGGTTCTACCATTGAACTACACCCGCGCGCGGCTGTGAGCATAGCTACATCACTACAGGGGGTCAAAGCAGCGGGGCGCTTGTTGGGCGCGCATGTTAAGGTAGCGACACGCAGGGAAGTGGGCGCGGCCTGGAGACAGCCTTGAGCACAGCGACAGATATCGCGGCGATTCTGATCGATATCGAGGCGCAGTTGCGCCAGCTCGGACAGTGGGACAAGCTGCCGCCTCCCGAGGAGGCGCTCGCCTCCGACCAACCTTTCTGCGTGGACACTCTCACCCTGCCACAGTGGCTGCAGTTCATCTTCCTGCCCACCATGTACCGATTGCTGGAACAGGGCGAGTCCCTGCCTGACCGCTGCGGTATTGCACCGATGGCCGAGGAGTATTTCCGCGGTACCGGCCTCCCGTGTGGCGATCTCATCGGCGCACTGGTTCAAGTTGATAAACTGCTTTCCGAGGGCGCGACCGAGTCACATTAAGCTTCTGTGACCTAACCGACCAGTAATGTGCTGTCGGCTGACTGCCCGGTCAGAATGTGCTAGTTTTCCCGCGACATACACCTAGGTTGCTGTAAATGAAAACGCTAATACCAGCTAAACTAGTCGCGCTGTCACTCACCTCCTTCCTTGTCGCCTGCGGTGGCGGCGGTGGCGGTGGCGCAAACACCAATACCAACGTCGGCAACCAGCAGTCTGGCGCTTCAGAAATTACGTGGTACAGCGCCACGCAGAATGTGGTTGAGCGCTACTGCACCGGCTGTCACACCGAGGGCAGCCCACTGGCGCCTTTCCCGCTAGAGACTTATGAGCAGGTTGCGGGCAAGCGGTCCGCGATCAGCTACACGCTTGAAAACGACACGATGCCGCCGCTAGGTTTTACCGACATGACCACCGAGGACCTGAGCCTCCTCACCAAGTGGTTGAATGACGGCGCCCCCGAGGGTGATCCCTCGCAGACGCGCTACGTGGCATCCAGCTTCACTTACCACGGCGACATCCGTCGCATTGTTGAAGAGAACTGCGTGACCTGCCACGTCGAGGGCGGGGTGGCACCGTTCACGCTCGGTAGCTATGAAGACCTTACTGCGGTTTCTGCCGCCGCGTTGTTCTCCGTGCAGAACGGCACCATGCCGCCATGGCCGCCTACACAGGGCTACTCGCGCTTGGTGGGTAGCCGCCTGTTGTCGCCCGAAGATGAATACGCGCTGACCAACTGGCTGGCGAGTGATATGCCCGAGGGCAACCCGGCAGACTACGTACCGCCCAAGCCGCCCGAGCCCCTCGATATCGATTTCAATATCCAGGTGAAGTTGCCGGAGCCCTACACTCCGAACAAGCGTCCCGACGACCACCGCTGCTTTGCCATCGACTGGCCGCTCGATGAGTTTGCCTATGTCAGGGCAGTGGATGTGATTCCCGACCAGGTTGCGGAAGTGCACCACGTGATCGTTAACATCATTGATCCCGAAGATGTGCATCACTACGAGGGCGCCGGATACGAAGACGGTTACCCCGGCTGGTACTGTCTCGGTTCTGGCGGTATCGACGGTGCGCCTCTGCCGCGCCAGATCGGTGGCTGGGTACCGGGTAATGCGCCGGGTACGGTACCTGACGGCACGGGTATGGGCATTCACCCCGACTCGATACTGGTAGTGCAGATGCACTACAACACGCTGGTTGCAGAGCCGACGCCTGACCAGTCCACCATCCTGATTTCCACGGCTGAAGAAGTAGAGCGCCCCGCCAGCGGCTTCCTTTACACCAACCCGCAGTTTCTCGGCGGCGGTGTGATGACCATTCCCGCCGGCGAGCCGAACCAGTGGCACGGCTTCACCGTTCCGGCGGGCGTGCTGGGCAGGCTGTTTGGCGGCCCCGCGGGCCTGGAGAACGGCGAGCCCTTCGCGCTGCACAATGGCTTCATCCACATGCATAACCTGGGTACCACAGCTCGGACGACGATTATCCGCCCCGATGGCACCGAGCAGGTCATCGTTGATATCCGCGACTGGGACTTCAACTGGCAGCAGACCTATGGCCTGCAGCAGGAGATCCGCGTGAACCCCAACGACCTCTTCAAGCTGGAATGTACCTGGGACAACAGCGCCTCCAACCAGACGATCGTTGACGGCGTGCAGCTGCCACCGCGCGATGTGGACTGGGGCGACGGCACGGGCGATGAGATGTGCCTGACCAACCTGTACGTTACCAAGCTGAAAGAGGGCTACGACTACAGCTACCATCCGACGCTGCATATCGAGACGCCCACCTATCGCCAGCGGTTCAAGCCGGGCGACCTGGTGCCGCTGGAGCTCATCTTCAACAACTTCACGCTGCACGACCCGGGTGAGCACACCGATCACAGCATGCACGAAGGGATGCACGATGATGACCACAGTCAGGTGTATACCGGTCACTACCATGTCTACCTGAACACCGATGACGACGATGCCGAGCACCTGACGGCCTGGGACTCCAGCTACTACTACCAGCTGCCCGACGATATCCAGCCCGGTATTCACACCCTGCGCGTCAGTCTGCGCGGTGACGACCACCACGCGCTCGACATTAACGAGACAGTTGAGATCGAGGTGGCTGACGAGGCTGCAGCCCCGGCGGATTCGCTGATCGATGTGAATGACTGGGAAGCGCAGGCCGCAGCCGGCGATACATTTGCCGCACACCGTCCAGACGTTGTCGATTGCCCTGACAACAGCTGGTACAACGAAGACGGTGCGCTCGAAGTTGAAACCGGCTTCTGCAACTACCTTTCGGTGGCGCAGTCTTCGAAGACCGCGATCGAGGAGGGCGATACGCTGCACCTCGTGCTCTGGCATGGCAATCTCGCGTTCGATGAGCCTGCGACCGGACACGTCGGCATCGCCGTCGACGGCAACATCGTCTGGGAGGAAACCGTCGACATCCCGAGTGGGGCGAACATCTTCGATGTGCGCCTGACCGCGGACTTCAGTGCGCCGGCCGGTAGCAAGGTCGAGTACAAGGTGGGTAACCACGGTTACAACACGTGGACCCTGTTGGAGCTGGAGGTAGAGCGCTGAGTACTTTACTGAAACACCTGGCGCTCTCTCTTTGTCTCTCCCTTTCCCTCGCGGCCAACGCGGGGGTAAAGGTGGGCGATGCAGCTCCCGCCGTCGCGCTCCCCGGTATCGGCGGCACCGTTGGTATCACGCTGGAGGATCTGCGCGGCAAAGTTGTTTACGTAGATTTCTGGGCGTCCTGGTGCGGCCCGTGTCGCGTGTCTTTCCCGCAACTCGAAGCCATTCGTCGAGAACTCGCCCCACAGGGTTTTGAGGTTCTGGCGATCAATGTCGACGAAGACGAGAACGACGCCAGCGAGTTCCTCTCCGAGGTCCCCGTCACCTACCCGATCGTGCGCGACGCCGAGGGCGATACACCAATGGCCTACGGCATCAAGGGCATGCCTACCGGGTACCTTATTGACCGCAAGGGTGTCGTGCGTGACATCCACGAGGGCTACAAGAAGAGCGATGGCGAAAAGCTGCGCGAATTAATAATAAAGTTGTTGGGAGAATAAACCTTGAAATACCTGGCTGGCCTGGCCGTGGCCCTGGTGCTGTGCGGATGTGAAACCGTGCAGCCCTGGGAGCGCGGCACACTCGCAAAAGACGAAATGCTGTGGCAATCCGACGTGATGGAAGGGCGCATGCGCGACCAGATTCACGCCAGTAAGGAGGCTTCATCTGGCGGCACGGGTGCCGCTGGCGGCGGTTGTGGGTGTAACTGATGAGTAGGCGCGACGATAATAAGCCGTCCACACTGGCGGCGCTGACCTCCAGCGCGCTCCTGTTGCCCGCCTACCAGGCCGCGGCAGACGCTCCCCCCGACTACACCGAGATCGGTGTGCGTTACAGCAAGTACGAAGAAGACGATATCGAAGGCAAGAAGTCCTTCGGTGGCGGTAGCGAGCGCTACGAAATCGACATCGCCCAGTTCCACCTCCTGGCCCCGGTTGGCGACAACTTCTCGGTGGCGCTCGATGTGCAGTACGAGGACATGAGCGGCGCCTCGCCCTGGTTTGTGGGCGAAAGCAGCACCGGGCCGCGCGTCATCATGAGTGGCGCGAGTATCGAAGACACGCGCACAGAGATCAGCGTCGCCACGCGTTACTACTACGACCGTGGTAACGCCGGCATTAGCTACACCTATTCTGACGAGGACGACTACGAGTCCGATGCGTTCTCGCTGGACGCGTCGTTCAACAGCGAAGACGGCATGACCACCTACAGCGCTGCGGTGTCCTCGTCGTGGGACGACATTCGACCCACGCAGGGCTCGATCCCAACCAATACGCTGGAGGACGAGAAAGATATTCGCTCCGCCTGGATAGGCGTCTCGCGCATCGTGAGCAAGCAGGCGATTATTCGCTTCGGTCTCAGCTACACCTATCGCGAAGGCTTCCTGACCGATCCGTACAAGAACCGCGATCGCCGGCCAGACGAGCGCAACGAATACACGTTCAGCACCGGCTATCGCCATTTCTTTAACGACTACGACGCGGCGCTGCATCTCGACTACCGGTACTTTGATGACGACTGGGACATCGTGTCTCACTCACTCGATGTCGCCTGGGTGCAAAACCTGCCGCAAGACTTCCAGTTAACACCGTTCTTCCGCTACTACTCGCAGGACGAGGCGCGTTTCTTCAACGTGGTGACCGAGACGACCGACCGCTTTTATGCAGACGACTATCGTTTGTCGGCCTTTGGTGCCCTGTCGTTCGGTCTCAAGGTGCGCAAGAACATCGGTAACTGGACGGTGAATGCCGTCGGTGAGCGTTACCGCTCGGACCAGAGCTGGGGCCTGTACAACGCCGACGAGTCGCCGGGCCTTGTCGACTTCTGGCGGTTCAGCTTCGGACTCGACTACGTCTTCCGCTAGCGCGGGCCCGTAGGTTCCGGCGCCGCCCATGCAGTGTCTTGAGCACAGCTTCAAGGCGATGGGCGGCCCCTGCCGCTTCCGTCTCGAGGTACCGGACGGGTTCGCCGCTGACGCCGCCGTGCAAGCGGCTGAAGACGAGGTGCGCAGGCTTGAGTCAAAGTACAGCCGCTACCTTGATGACTCCCTGACCGCGCGTATCAACCGTGCCGCCGGCATGGGCGATGCCGTGCCTATCGATGCCGAGACCGCAGCACTTCTTAACTACGCCGATACCGCCTGGAAGGAAAGTGACGGTCTCTTCGACCTGACCTCAGGCGTGTTGCGCGGCGCCTGGGATTTCCGCTCAGGTAGCCCGCCCGAGACAGAGGCGGTCGCTCAACTTTTACCACTTGTGGGCTGGGACAAGGTGCAATGGAGCCAGGACTCAGTAGCGCTACCGGTGGCCGGCATGGAGCTCGATTTTGGCGGGTGCGTGAAAGAGTACGCGGCAGACAGTGCCGCGATGCGCCTGCGCCGATCGGGCGTCGAAGTGGCCCTTGTCGACCTCGCCGGTGACCTTGCCGCTGTCGGTGTTCCAGAGGGAAAACAGGGTTGGCCAGTGGGTATTCGCCACCCCGAGCAGGCCGAGGGCGCTCTGGCGCATCTGCTACTGCCCGAGGGCGCGCTCGCGAGCAGCGGCGATTATGAACGTTGTATCGTCGTGGACGGCGTGCGCTATGGCCATATCCTTCACCCGGTCACTGGCTGGCCGGTGCGCGGTCTTGTGGCGGTCAGTGTATTGGCGCCGCAGTGCCTGGTGGCGGGCAGCTCAGCAACGATTGCGATGTTAAAGCCAGTCGATGAAGCGCTTGAGTGGCTCGGACGCCTGGGGCTGCCGTGGATGGCGGTGGACGCAGACCTTGAGGTGCATGGCACCATCGCACCGAACTAATAGTCGCCCAACACGCGGCGCTGCCCTGTCAGGGCAACTCTCGCGAGCCCGCGTCGAGTTCGCCGTTCTGGGCGCGTGCCGCGGTGCCGAGCGGCACGGCAAAGGTGCGATCGGGTGCAAGCGCTATGCCGTTGTGTGAGCCGGGGTCGCGCGCACCGTCGATAGCGCTGGTCCTGTCTGGCGGTAGCCAGCTACCTGCGCGCCGGTGGCCGAGGTTGGCGAAGTAATTATTGGCCTTTTCACCTTTACCGAGCAGGAACTTCCCGCGACCGTAGGTCAGGTTGTTAAAAACCCGCACGTCGCCGCTGGCGTGATTGCGGACCAGCGCGCCATTCAACGCCTCGTTCACGAACGTGTTGTTGATCACGAACAGT
This sequence comes from Halioglobus sp., assembly GCA_965227435.1. Classification (GTDB taxonomy): domain Bacteria; phylum Pseudomonadota; class Gammaproteobacteria; order Pseudomonadales; family Halieaceae; genus Marimicrobium. Next base: position 1,128,057 of record CBDDGB010000001.1, read on the forward strand.
TGCCGCTCAGCGCGCGAGCGATCTGCACAGCCCTCCGCGCCGTAACCTATCGCGTCTACATTGTGGGTAGAGTCCGCCTGCTGCAGATCGTTGCCGATCACGAAACTGAGCCCGCAGTTGGGCAGGTCGATCAGCCGGCTCGAGTTTCCGCGGGGTACATCTTCGATGCGGTTATAGCGAATGTCGTTCTCGCGGGCGCGCGACTTGATCTGGTGACCGCGGTCGGTGCCCATGATGTGGCTGCCGGTGATCGAAAAACGCTTAAGTGCACCGACATAGAGGCCGTGGCTGAAACGGCCGGCGCGCTTCTGGTGATAGAAGCGTGAGTCCTCAATGACCAGGCTCGATTCTGGATCGCCACCCGTCAGTACCGAGAATTCGTTGTGGTGAAAGTAGGTATTGCGCAGCGTGAGCTTGCCTCGTTCGTGGCGGATTCCCGCGCCGTTAGTGTCGGCCACCTTCGCGCCAGAGAATTCGATGTTTTCGATGAGTATGTTGTCGCCGGCCACGATCCAGATCGCTTTGCCGTTGGGAATGTTGCCCGTAGACCTGAGGTGCACGCTGCCGCCAACGCCGCGTATGGTGAGGTTGTCTGTGCGCCAGGTGGCGTAGTCGTTGTCGTACACTCCCGCATCAATTTCGATGGTATCGCCCGCTCGTGCCACCGCAGCGGCGGCGCTTGGTGAGGTCAGTGCGCGCTCGGCGCCTACCTTCAGCGTCTGCGCAGTGGTTGCAGCAGGCAGTGCGTGCAGCGCGCTGTACGATGGTAGCAGCAGAAGCAGCAACAGGGTGGCGCGCTGGGTGACGTTCCGGAGGTCCATAGGATTAGTGCGCCGGGCCCTCCCTGTGGCCCGCAATGCCAAGCAGCGCCGGGAGTTCGGCGAGGCTCTGTATGCGGTAGGTTGCATTGGCAAAGTCCTGCCCCGCAGTAAATGCATTGTAGACCACGGCGCATTCGATGCCAGCGGCGACGGCCGCCTTGAGTCCGCGCTGCGAGTCCTCGATCACCAGGCACTCGTCCAGGGTGGCGCCGAATCGTTCGACCGCTAGCAGGTAAGGCTCGGGATGGGGCTTTGACAGTTCATAGTCCTCGCGCACCAAGACGAAGTCCATGTGGCTCACGATCTGCCTCTCCCTGTGAATCACCTCGAAATCGGCACCCTTGGAGGTTGTGACAATCGCCATACCGAAGTGTTCAGCAAGAGTCGCCAACACCGGGAGCACACCGGGAATCTCTATGTCCTCAGTCGCCAGAAATTCACGGTAGAGTTCATCGCGTTCGAGGCGCTTGTGGCGAGCGTCGGACTCCGCTGTGCCCGCCGCGATCGCGAGGTCCCAGCTCGACAGGCCATCGACCATGCGCACAAGGTAGTCCTCGAGTTCAAGCGTGATGCCGAAATCTGCGATTTTTCGGCGCGTTGCCTCGTAATACCACTGCTCGGTGTCAACCAGCACACCGTCGTGGTCCCAGAGCAGGTACTTCTTTCCGCTGGCCGTGGGCTTGCCTGTACCCGTCATGACGTTGCCGCGGCGACCTCCTGCTCCTCGCCATTCATGACAAGGCGCAGTCGCGTCAGGCGAATCGTAGCGATGCGCCACACGCCGTCTTCCTTGCGGTAGCGTTCGTGGTAGTGGCCCCAACCCCTTAGCGAGATGCCCGGCAATTCAACCCAGTCCTCCATGGCCCAGATGCCAGTGGCGTTGCTTGCGTCCTCGAGCGTAATTTCGGGCATGTGCCCGTGATGCACGGTACGCGCGTCATTGAGCGCAGCTTTCAACGCGGTCATATAGTTTTCGCGACCCTCCGAGAGCATGCCCGGTGCATCGCGAAAATCGGCGTGCAGGTCCTCGGTGAAGCAGTTCTGAAGGCCGCTCCACTCCTTGTTATCCATTGTGCGAAAGTAGCGCGCTTTCAGCACCTTGATGGCTTCGATGTCTGACAGTTGTTCTTCAGTCATTGGTTTGGTGTGTGCAGGTGTGAAGAAGCCATCTTAGCCTGTCGTTCAACGGGAAACGAGGGCTAGAGGTGTCAGGCAAGTGCAGCTTTGCAGAAGGCCAATACCAGTGGGTGAGGTGCGTGCGCGGTTGATGCTACCTGGGGCACAAACAGCGTCGCAATGAAGAACGGGTGGTCGGGTATCTCGATGATGCGCGCGTCACCCTCCGAGTCCGCACCGACGAAACGTATTGGTGCTGTTTCGAGCTCGCTGATGTGAGCCGGGTTGACCCCGAACGTACAGTAGTAGCGCTCGGTAGTCTTGGTGCTGTTGTAGATCTGCGCGACGATGGAGCCCGGTGCCAGTGTAAGCTGCATTTCCCTGCCCACCAGATGACAGGTCAGCGCTGCGATAAACAGGTCGTTGTCGTAGGGGTCGTAGTCAGGCTCGCCAATCTCGCGATAACCGAGGAGGTTCTGTGCGATTTCCAGTACCACATGCTGGAATCCACCGCAGGTTGCTAATAGTGGCACGCCGTTAGTCCGCGCAAACTGGATTGCTGCTATCACGTTGCGCCTGTTCCGATAGGGGCTACCGGGCGCGATCCAAAGTGCGTCGTAGTCTGCCAGCGCTTTGAGCGTTGCCTCCTCTGTAGGGATCCAATCGCATGTGATGTCAGCATCCAGTGCGTCTGCGGCGTGCCGCACGGAGGTGCACAGCGCATCGTGGGCGTCGAAACCCGCCATGTAGTGGCCTATAGCGGCGATTTGCTTCATGCGCCGCCGGCGCTCGCGATACCGTCCTGCTCCATGTTGCGCTGTGCGTCGAGTTTCTTCTGGTAGCCGGACTGGATGACGTCCACCGCCACGAGCACCGCGATGGAGAAATAGAAGGTCGATTTGGCCATGGGCTCAACGGCGTAGCCAAACAGCGTGAGGTGCGCTTCGTGGCCACCTTCCCCAAGCAATACCACGCCAACGATCAGCAGGATGAACAGCCCGAGCACCTCGTACTTGCGATTCCTGGTGATGAACTCAGATACGGTGTCAGCCAGCACGAGCATTGCGATGCCTGAGCTGATGATCGCGATAGCGAGCACCGGGAACACATCGGTGATGGCGAGGGCCGACAGAATCGAATCGAAGCTGAAAATCAGGTTCATGAATACGATGAGCGCGATCACTGAAGCCGCGGACTTGGTCTTGCCTCCGTTGACATCGTGCTCGAGGTCGTCGATTGATAGCAGGTGGGAAATCTCTTTCACCGCGGTGTACATAATAAAGACACCGCCGAAGAGGAATACGATCGTTGCGAAGTTGAACGAGCCTTCGATGATGCCGGGCAGGTTCACGTGGAAGAACGGGTCCTTCAGTGTTGCGATGAGTTGGATCATCGTGAACAGGAGAATAATGCGCAGCGCGATGGCGATGAGAATGCCGTTGCGGCGCACCATAGCCTGCTTTTCGACGGGCGCACGTTTGGACTCAATGGAAATGTACAGCAGGTTGTCGAAACCGAGGACGGCCTGCAGGAATATCAACACGCCGAGATTGGCGAGATTTTCCAGGGTGAACAGCTCAGCCATGGGAGGCAGTCTCCTTGTGCAACCGGGGTGGGGTAAGTGGGCTCACTATAATGGATAAGGCGGGACGCGTCCCGCCGCGGGTGGTACGCTTTGCCTTCAGCTGAGGAGACCGCGATGAACAAGCCCGACACGCCCGACTTTGCCGAACTGCTCGCACCGTTTATCGGCGCCGTGCCGGAGGAGGCCGTGCCCAATTTCCTGGCGCTGCTGGAGCGGGGTGCTGCGCAGCGCTACCGGGAGTGGGCCAAGCAGCTGCCAGACTTTCGTGAAGGCTTGAGCCGTTGCGCCGCGAGTGAGGATGAGATTGCGGACATTGTTGAGAGCCTGTTTCCCATCAGCGACGAGTTGGCCAGCGCCATTCGCGAACCGCTGCCCGCCGCTCGCGACACCTACTACCAGGTGTTCGAACACCTGTCGCTTGCCGAGCAGCTGGCGGTCCAGGCAGACGCCGAGCTACAGGGTGCCGCCGCCTGGCGCGGTATGTTGTCTGAAGAGTTACCCGCGAATGTGCGAGAGGGTTTGGAGCGTTGCTCGGAACTCGAGGAGGCGAGTTCCGCTTACGTGTATTCGATACTCGACGCGGTGCGCGCCTCGGGGTGATCGGCCGGCCGAAGGGTCTGGTTAGTGCAGGATCCTGTCTGACTGCAGGTCGGATTTGGGTTCGCTGCCTTTGTCTGTGGTCGCCGCGGCCTCGCGCCGCTCCACATAGGTGCGCAGGCGGCCAACCACAGAGGTCATTACGTCGATAGTTTGGCTGATCTGGTCCAGCGCCATGAGGATGGTTTCGTTCTCTGAAGGGTTCTTATCGCCGTCTGCCATGTGCGCATCCTCGGGTCTTTTGTTACCGCTTTTCTTTGTGTAATCGCCCGACCACCTGCGGTTGGTGGCCGGGCGTATCGCGGGTCGGTGTTGCTTTAATCCCAGCTCAGCGCGCCGCCGGTCTGGTATTCGATCACACGGGTCTCGAAGAAGTTTTTCTCCTTGCGCAGGTCCATGATCTCGCTCATCCATGGGAACGGGTTCTGCGCGCCGGGGAACTGCTCCGGCAGGCCCAGCTGCGACAGGCGCCGGTTGCAGATGAAGTGCAGGTACTCTTCCATCATGGCGGCGTTCATGCCAAGTACACCGCGCGGCATGGTGTCGCGCGCGTATTCGATCTCGAGTTGGGTGCCCTCGAGGATCATCTGCACCACCTCGGCCTGGAACTCTTCGGTCCACAGGTTCGGGTTCTCCAGCTTGATCTGGTTGATGACGTCGATACCGAAGTTCAGGTGCATTGACTCGTCGCGCAGGATGTACTGGAACTGCTCCGCCACGCCGGTCATCTTGTTGCGGCGGCCCATGGACAGGATCTGGGTAAAGCCGCAGTAGAAGAAGATGCCTTCAGTGACCGCGTAGAAGCCGATCAGGTTGCGCAGCAGCTCCTGGTCGGTCTCCTGTGCGCCGGTGCGGAAGGTCGGGTCCGACAGGGAGTGTGTGTGGCTCAGGCTCCACGCGGCCTTACGCGCTACCGAGGGAACCTCACGGTACATGTTGAAGACTTCGCCTTCGTCCATGCCCAGTGACTCGATGCAGTACTGGTATGCGTGGGTGTGGATGGCCTCTTCAAACGCCTGGCGCAGCAGGTACTGGCGGCATTCCGGGTTGGTGATGAGGCGGTAGATGGCGAGTACGAGATTGTTGGCCACCAGCGAGTCGGCTGTAGAGAAGTAGCCCAGGTTGCGCATCACGATACGACGCTCGTCGTCGGTCAGGCCTTCCGGGTTCTTCCACAGCGCCACGTCCGCGGTCATGTTGATTTCCTGCGGCATCCAGTGGTTGGCGCAGCCGTCGATATACTTCTGCCACGCCCAGTCGTACTTGAACGGCACGAGCTGGTTGAGGTCGGCGCGCGCGTTGATCATGGCCTTTTCGTCCACGGTCACGCGTGCTGCGCCCATCTCCAGTTCTTCGAGGCCTGGCGCAACGTCCATCTGCTCCAGTGACTCGGCGGCCTTCGCAACGTTATCTGACGCGGCGGCGGCTGCAACGGGGTCGATGGCAGCCGCAGGCTCCGCTGCAGCCACTGTCTCGACAACTGGCTCCGCCGGGGCAGGTGCCGGCTCAGGCTCTACGGCCTGTTGCACAGCAGCTGCGGCGGCGGGCGCGGGTGCCCCTTCTTCAACGTTGTAGTCATCCCAACTTAACATCGTCTCTTTTCCCCTGGCTCAATTCTCAAAGATTGTTGTAATGGTCCTGGTGTTGTACTGGTGCGGGTGCGAGGCCTTACTGGCAGGCCTCACAATCCGGGTCGTCCAGTGAACATGCCTGCGGTACCGGGGCGGGTTCCGCCGCCAGGCCGGAGGGCTCATTCGAGCTGGACACTGCATTCAGCGCGCCGGTGTCGATCGTGGACTTCTCGGTACCGGTGGCCGCAAGTGAACGCAGGTAGTATGTCGTTTTCAGTCCTGAGAACCATGCCATGCGGTAGGTAACGTCGAGCTTTTTACCGCTGGCGTTGTTGATGTAAAGGTTCAGCGACTGCGCCTGGTCGATCCACTTCTGGCGGCGGCTTGCAGACTCCACCAGCCAGCGCGGTTCTACCTCGAAGGCGGTGCTGTAAATGGCCTTCAAGTCCTGTGGTATGCGGTCGATAGACTGCACGCTGCCATCGTAGTACTTGAGGTCGTTGACCATTACCTGGTCCCACAGGCCGCGTTCTTTCAGGTCGTTCACGAGGTATGGGTTGACCACGGTGAACTCGCCAGACAGGTTCGATTTCACGTACAGGTTCTGGTACGTCGGCTCGATGGACTGTGACACGCCGGTGATGTTGGCAATGGTTGCTGTTGGCGCGATTGCCATCACGTTGGAGTTACGCATACCGCGCGCTTTTACGGTCTCGCGCAGTGCAGGCCAGTCCAGGGTCTGGCTGCGGTCAACCTGAATGTACTTCTCGCCGCGTTCGCTGGTCAGCTTGTCCAGCGAGTCGATCGGGAAGATGCCCTGGCTCCACAGCGAGCCGTCGTAGCTCGAGTACGTGCCGCGCTCGGCAGCGAGTTCCGAAGAGGCCTGGATCGCGTAGTAGCTGATCGCCTCCATGGAGCGGTCGGCAAATTCGATGGCGCCGTCGGAGCCGTACGCAATGTGCTGCTTGTACAGCGCGTCCTGGAAGCCCATCAGTCCAAGGCCCACCGGGCGGTGCTTCATGTTGGAGTTTTCCGCCGTGCCCACCGAGTAGTAGTTGATGTCGATAACGTTATCGAGCATGCGCACTGCAGTGCGTACTGTTTTCTGCAGCTTCTCGTGGTTGAGGCCGTTCTCGTCGATGTGTGCAGGCAGGTTGACGCTGCCGAGGTTGCACACCGCGATCTCTTCCTTGTTGGTGTTCAGGGTAATTTCAGTGCACAGGTTGGACGAGTGCACAACACCGACGTGCTGCTGCGGTGAACGCAGGTTGCACGGGTCCTTGAACGTCATCCAAGGGTGGCCCGTCTCGAACAGCATGCCCAGCATCTTGCGCCACAGGTTCTCTGCGGGAAGCGTCTTGAACAACTTCATTTCGCCGGTGCGCGTCATCTCTTCGTATTGCGTGTAACGTTCTTCGAAGGCCACGCCGTAAAGGTCGTGCAGGTCGGGTACGTCGTTGGGCGAGAACAGGGTCCAGTCGCCGCCGTCGAACAGGCGCTTCATGAACAGGTCGGGAATCCAGTTCGCGGTGTTCATGTCGTGGGTGCGGCGGCGGTCGTCGCCAGTGTTTTTGCGCAGGTCGAGAAACTCTTCGATGTCGAGGTGCCACGTCTCAAGGTAGGCGCACACGGCGCCCTTGCGCTTGCCGCCCTGGTTCACCGCAACCGCGGTGTCGTTTACGACCTTGAGGAACGGTACAACGCCCTGCGACTTGCCGTTGGTGCCCTTGATGTAGGAGCCAAGCGCGCGCACTGGGGTCCAGTCGTTGCCGAGACCGCCTGCAAACTTGGACAGCATGGCGTTGTCCTGGATGGCGCCGTAAATGCCGTGCAGGTTGTCCGGCACCGTGGTCAGGTAGCAGGAAGACAGCTGCGGGCGCAGTGTGCCCGCGTTGAATAGCGTCGGGGTAGAGCTCATGTAGTCGAAGGACGACAGCAGTTCGTAGAACTCGATCGCGCGCGCGTTCTTGTCGTCTTCTTCCACCGCGAGGCCCATGGCCACGCGCATGAAAAAGATCTGCGGCAGTTCGATGCGGGTTTCGTTCGAGTGAATGAAGTAGCGGTCGTACAGGGTCTGCAGGCCGAGGTAGGTGAACTGCAGGTCGCGCTCGGGCAGCAGCGCCTTGCCGAGTCGCTCGAGGTCGTAGTCCATGAGTGCAGGCGCTACGAGTTCGAGTTCTACACCCTTGGCGATGTACGCGGGCAGTGCCTTGGCGTAGAGGTCTTCCATGTCGTGCTGCGTCGCGGACTCTGCCACGCCGAGGAAGCCGAGGGCTTCTGCGCGCAGGGTATCGCAGAGCAGGCGCGCTGCCACATAGGAGTAGTTTGGTTCCTGTTCGATCATGGTCCGCGCGGTGATAACCAGCGAGGTCGCGAGTTCGGAGGCGGTCACGCCGTCGTACAGGTTCTTTAGCGCCTGGTCGAGAATCTCTGCCTCGCTCACGTCGTTGAGCTCAACGCACGCTTCACTCACGATCGTGTGCAGGCGATCGATGTCGAGCGGTGCCTTGCTGCCGTCTGCCTGGATGACATTGATACCGATTGCCGCCTGCTGCGTGGCGGGCGACAGGGCTGCCTTGGCCGCGCGCTTGCGCGACTGCTCTTCGCGGTAGATCACGTAGTCGCGAGCAATCTTGTGCTCGCCGGAGCGCATGAGGGCCAGTTCGACCTGGTCCTGGATGTCTTCGATGTGGATCGTGCCGCCTGAGGGCATGCGGCGGGCGAAAATCGCGGAAACCTGCTCGGTCAGCTTGGCGACCGTCTCGTGAATGCGGCTGGAGGCCGCGGCCGTGCCGCCCTCTACCGCGAGAAAGGCCTTGGTGATGGCCACGGTGATCTTGCTGTCGTCAAAAGGCACAACGTTGCCATTGCGCTTGATGACCCGCAGTTGCCCCGGTGCGGTTGCGGCAATGTCCCCGCTGACGGCGGGTTGCTGGGGAGCGGGGGTGTTTGCCTCGGCGGTGGTGCCGCCCTGATTGGTCTCTGTCTGCATGTCGTCTCCGAAAGATGCCGGCCTTACAGCCTTATTGTTCTGTAGTTACCACTTATAGCTACCACTTGAGGTACCACTTCGCGGAGCCTACTTCCCCTGGCGAGGGCCGTTCCGGGACGGAAAAGCACCTCTGCCCATCGAGTTAGGGCGGTATTTGGTGTTGTTTTGACAACTGCGGAGGCCAAGCCGTTGTTTTAGTTGTGCTTTATTTTTTTGGTCCAGCACTTTGCTAGCACTTTAATTTGGCCGCCGCTACCCGTTACAAAGCCCAACATGTAGGGGTATATGCTCCACTCAGGTACAAGATAATGCGGCCACCGGCGCAATGCAAGGGCATTACGCTGGGTTTAAATTGTGGATAACGTGTTAACACGAGTGTGTGTCGGCACCCACTAACCCCAAGGACCCCGAAAACCCTGCAAACGCTTATACGGCGGGGCCTGCAGGCCGGTCCATGCGGGGGGTAATGATTAATTTCTTATAAAAAGGGTGGTCGTTATGCCTGTGGGTTATTTGGCATTCGGGGAGTACCATTCAGCCCTGCGAGCAGGGCCGGTTTAGCCCTTGGACGAGAGCAGCAACATCTCGATGAGTGCTTTCTGGGCGTGCAGGCGGTTCTCTGCTTCCTCCCAGATGACGGAATCGGGCGAATCCATCAGTTCGGCGCTAATCTCCTCGTCCCGGTGGGCCGGGAGGCAGTGCATATAGAGAGCGCCGGAGGCCGCGCGAGACATCAGTTCGCCGTCAACCTGGTAGCCAGCGAACGCCTTTTCCCGCTCTTTCTGCTCGTCTTCCTGGCCCATGGATGCCCAGACATCGGTGGCCACAAGCTCTGCACCCGCCACTGCCTCGGCCGGGTCGCGCACGATGTGGACGCGATCTGCGTTGGCTTCCATCAGTGCCGCCATCGGTTCAAACCCTTCGGGGCAGGCGATGCGCAGCTCGAAGTCGAACTGGCGCGCGGCGTTGATGTAGGAGTGGCACATGTTGTTGCCGTCACCGATCCAGGCCACGCTCTTGCCCGCGATGCTGCCGCGGTGCTCGACAAAGGTCTGTATGTCGGCCAGCAGCTGGCAGGGGTGGTAATCATCCGTCAGCGCGTTGATTACCGGCACGCTGGAGTGGGCCGCAAACTCCTCGATGATCTTGTGGGCGAAGGTGCGCACCATGACGATGTCCACCATGGAGGAGATAACCCGCCCGGAGTCCGAGATCGGTTCGCCGCGGCCGAGCTGGCTGTCCCGGGGAGAGAGAAACACCGCGTGGCCGCCCAGCTGCACCATGCCGGCCTCGAAGGACACCCGCGTGCGAGTCGATGACTTCTCAAACACCATTGCCATGATCTTGGAGGGGAAGCGACGCTGGTCGACGCCTTCGCTATGCTCGCGCTTCATTTCGATCGCGCGGTCGATGAGCGCTGCGAGTTCGGAAGGAGTGAAATCCAATAGCGTCAGGAAGTGCCTGGGCTGGGGCATGGCGGGATTCCGGGAGCGCGGCGGCTCAGTTGAAGTTGCGAATGAGTTCCGCGACGCCGCGCGCAAGTTCCTGCGCTTCGGCCTCGTTAATCACCAGCGGCGGCAGCAGGCGCACTGTCGTGCCACCCGCCACGTTGATCAGCAGCCCTTCTTGAAGGGCTTGCTCCACGAGCTCGGAACAGTCCTTGCCGAGTTCGATACCGAGCATGAGGCCGGAGCCCCTGATCTCGATGATTTTTGCCGCGACTTCGGGATCTTCCAACAGCGTGGCGCGGATGACAGCGCCCATGGCGAGCGCGTTTGCCGGCAGCTCCTCGCCTGTCACCGTGTTCACAACGGCGAGGCCGGCGGAACAGACCAGCGGGTTGCCGCCATAGGTGGAACCGTGTTGCCCGGCGCCGAGCACGCCCGCGGCCTTGCCGCGGCTGAGGCAGGCGCCGATCGGCACACCGTTGCCGAGGCCCTTGGCGGTCGTGACCACATCGGGTGTAAAGCCCATGCCCTGGTAAGCAAAGTAGGTGCCGGTGCGGCCGTTGCCGGTCTGCACCTCGTCCAGCATCAGCAGCCAGTCCTGCTCGTCGCAGATCGCGCGGACCTCCCGCAGGTAGTCTGCGTCCAGGGGGTTTACACCGCCCTCACCCTGGATGGGTTCTGCGAGAAAGGCGACCACATCTGGGTTGTTGGTGGCGATCTGGCGGATGGCCTCAATGTCGTTGCGCGGCGCGCGGATGAAGCCGGAGACCAGGGGTTCGAAGCCCGCCTGGATCTTGCGATTACCGGTAGCGCTCAGCGTGGCCAGCGTCCGGCCGTGAAAGGCGCCCTCTAGCACGATGATGGCGGGTTTGCTGATGTCCCGGCCGTGGCCATACAGTCGCGCGAGCTTGATGGCCGCCTCGTTGGCTTCTGCGCCGGAGTTGCCGAAGAAGCAGGTGTCCATGCCACTGACTTTTGTAAGGGCATTGGCGAGCTCTTCCTGGCCCTCGATACGGTACAGGTTCGACGTGTGCAGCAGTTTATCGGCCTGGTCGCGGATGGCGTCCGTCACGGCCGGGTGGCCGTGGCCAAGGCCGTTCACGGCAATGCCCGAAATGCCGTCCAGGTAGCGCCTTCCCTCCGTGTCGAAGAGGTACACCCCTTCGCCATGACTGAAGGTCACGGGCAATCTGGCATAGGTCTGCATCAGCGCGGACATGGTTTTGTTCGCCTTTCCTTTCCCCAAGAAACGCAAAAAGGCAGCTGTAGCTGCCTCAAAGCGGCAACTATAGCACACGGGAAGTGCATCGCAATGCTGCCCTGGGGTAGAATAATCGGTTCAAAACAAGCCCTTGCGGGGCCATCTGGCAACGACGGGGTTAAAGACAAACCAGGTGAAAGGACAGCGGTATGGACATTATCGACACTATTAAGGAGCAGATCGAGAACAACCCGATCCTGCTGTATATGAAAGGCTCACCCAACCAGCCCCAGTGCGGCTTCTCTGCCCGCACCGTCGAGGCCCTGATGCAGTGCGGCGAGCGCTTTGCCTACGTGGACATCCTCTCTAACCCGGACATCCGCGAGAACCTGCCGAAGTACGCCAACTGGCCTACCTTCCCGCAGCTGTGGGTAGACGGCGAGCTGGTCGGCGGCTGCGATATCGTCACTGAGATGTTCGAGCAGGGCGAGCTGCAACCCCTGATCAAGGACGCGGCAGCGGCCCAGGCCACTGAATAGGTCTTATTTGTAGGGCCGAGCGGCCCTTTCATGCAGTAAGCGATAACGCGCGGCTCAAGGGCCGCGCGTTTTTTTTGCCCGGCTTTCTTGCGGGACCTAGTCCTGGCCGTCGAGTAGCTGGCGCAGCTTGCGCTCCACCAGGGGCAGCCGGTCGTTGCCGAAGTACATGTCGTCGCCGTTGATGAACATCGTGGGCGAGCCGTAGGCACCACGCGCGATCACCTCGTCGGTGTTGGCGCGCAAAAGGTCCTTGTACTGCTGGTCGTTGATCGCGCGGAAGAACCCCTCGAGATCGACGCCGACCGCGTTGCAGATGCCCGCGAGCACATCGTCGTTGGCAATGTCGGGGTTGTCTCCGGACCAGTAGGTTTCGAAGACGGCGCTGGAGTAGGGCACGATCAGCCCCTGTTCCTCAGCGAAAAAGGCACCGCGCATGGCTTTCACGCTGCTGATCGGATGGCCTGGGGGCAGCTTGATGGTCACCCCGCATAGCTCGGCCCAGTCCTGGATGTCCTTGGTGTAGTAGCGGGTGCGCGGCGCATCAGGCGTTGCGAAGGCGGCGGCCCGGGAGGTGTAGACCTCCTGGTTTACCGCGTTGAAGATGCCGCCCACCAGAATCGGACGCCAGCGGATGGGGACCTTGAGCTCAGCGAGCATAGGCTGGATTCGCTCAAACGCGAAGTAGGTCCAGGGACTGGAGCAGTCGTAGAAAAACTCGAATTCGGGTGCTTTGCGCGCGCGGTCAGGCATCTGGCGGGCCGTGAATTTTGGCAGAGAGAGCTTAACACAGGGCCTTGAGCCTTCGGGTATAATCGCCGTCTTAACGTCGGAAAGGCACAGGACCAAGGTACAAGACAATGGAAGCCCAGAAGCTGGCAGGTATTGGCGATGCAGGCATCGACCAGTACATGAACGAGCTGGGCGAGGCGGCCCGCGCTGCCTCGCGTGCTGTGGCGGCCTCTGCAACCGCCCAGCGCAACGGTGCGCTGCTCGCCGTGCGCGATGCGCTCGACGGCGCCCGCGCGCAGCTCACAGAAGCCAACCAGCAGGACCTCGAGAAGGGTCGCGCGAACAACCTTGACGCTCCGCTCCTCGACCGCCTCGAACTGACCCCCGCCCGCATCGACACGATGCTGGAAGGCCTCGCCCAGGTGGCGAGCCTGCCCGACCCGGTGGGCAGCATCTCTGACGTTAACAGCATGCCCAGCGGCATCCAGGTAGGACGCATGCGTGTGCCGCTCGGCGTCATCGGCATCATCTACGAGTCGCGGCCGAATGTGACGGTCGAGGCGGCGAGCCTGTGCCTCAAATCCGGCAACGCGACGATACTGCGCGGTGGTTCCGAATCGCTGGCTTCCAACCAGGCGATCGCGGCGTGCATTGCCCAGGGTCTGCGAGACGTCGGGCTGCCTGAGGCGGCGGTGCAGGTCGTGGCAACCGCTGATCGCGCGGCCGTCGGAAGGCTGATCGCGATGCCGGAGTACGTCGACGTGATCGTGCCTCGCGGCGGCAAGAGCCTCATTGAGCGCATCAGCGCTGACGCGCGCGTCCCGGTCATCAAGCATCTCGACGGCGTGTGCCACGTGTTCATTGACGACGACGCCGAGGCCGACATGGCCGTGGAGGTCGCCGTGAACGCCAAGACACAGCGCTATGGCACCTGTAACACGATGGAGACGCTGCTGGTAGCCTCCTCCCGTGCGGCCGAGCTGCTGCCGCGTCTCGGTGACGCCTACCGCGCCGCCGGCGTCGAGCTGCGCGGATGTGAGCGTACCCGGGCTGTGCTGCCCGATGCGCTGGCTGCCACCGAGGACGACTGGTACGAGGAATACTTAGGGCCCGTACTCGCGGTGCGCGTGGTCGACGGTCTCGATGAGGCTATAGCCCACATCAACACCTACGGTTCACAGCACACCGACAGCATCATCACCCGGGACCACACTCGCGCGATGCGTTTCCTGCGTGAGGTCGATTCCAGCTCGGTCATGATCAACGCGTCCACGCGCTTCGCCGACGGCTTCGAATATGGCCTCGGCGCAGAGATCGGTATCTCGACCGACAAACTGCACGCCCGTGGCCCTGTGGGTCTCGAGGGCCTGACGTCGCAGAAGTTCGTGGTGTTTGGCGAGGGGCAGATTCGCACTTGAGCCTTGCCCGGCCCCTGGGTGTCTTTGGCGGCACCTTCAACCCTGTGCATTACGGCCACCTGCGTTCTGCGCTTGAACTCGTGGAGCGCCTCGACTTCGACGAGCTCCGGCTGATGCCGAGCGCACTGCCACCGCATCGCGAGGCCCCCGATTGCAGCGCAGAGGACCGCGCAGCGATGGTTCAGCTGGCGGTCGCGGAAGAGCCTCGTCTCACCTGTGACAGTCGCGAGCTTAAGCGCGCCGGGCCGTCCTATACCTACGACAGCCTCGCGGAGTTGCGCGCCGAGCTGGGCGCGGACCGGGCGCTGTGCATGGTGCTGGGCTGTGACGCGGTGCTCGATATCGACACCTGGCATCGCTGGACCGAACTGCTGGCCCTGGCCCACATCGTTGTGCTCGCGCGCCCCGGCTGGGAACTGCCGTCAGAGGGCGTGGTGGCGGGCTGGCTACACGATCACGCGCTGCCGGATGGCGCCGCTATCGCCGCGCGGCCCTGTGGCGGAATCCTCGTGCAGGAACTGCGGCCGCTGGATATATCGTCGACTGAAATTCGCGAGCTCCTCGCCGCCGGGAGCAGCATTCGTTATCTTACGCCGCAGTCGGTGCTCGAATACATCGACGCGAAGCAACTCTACCGCTGAAGGAGCGCTACCCGCCTTTATGGAAGCTGAACAACTGACGCATCTCGTCCAGGAGGCCCTCGATGACCTGAAGGCCGTTAACCCGGTCACCCTGGAGGTGAGTGCGCTCACCGACGTTATGGACTACCTGGTCATCGCCAGCGGCACCTCCAACCGCCACGTGAAGTCGCTGGCCGACAATGTTGCCCAGGAGGCCAAGAAAGAGGGCGTACGCCCCCTCGGCGTCGAGGGCGAGGATGCGGGAGAGTGGGTGCTCGTCGACTTCGGCGATGTCGTGGTGCACGTGATGTTGCCCGCCACGCGCGACTTTTATGACCTGGAGCGCCTCTGGGCGCAGCCCGCAGCCGCCACCTGATGCAGCTACGCATTCTCGCCGTTGGCGGCAAGATGCCCGCCTGGGTCAACGAGGGTGTCGATGAATACGGCAAGCGCCTGCCGCGGGAGCTCTCCCTGACCTGGCGCGAAATTCCACTTGCGAAGCGCGGCAAGGACGCCAATGCAGACAAGTTGCGTGCCGCCGAGGGCGAACAGCTCCTGAAAGCGATTCCCGCGGGTGACAAGGTCATTGCACTCGACGTGCAGGGCAAGCGCCTCTCTACCGACGCGCTCGCGGAGCATCTGCGCGACTGGCAGATGTCCGGAAACAATTACTCGTTTCTCATCGGTGGGCCTGACGGCCTTGCGCCGGAGTGCCTCGCGCGTGCTGACTGGCGCTGGTCGCTGTCGGACTTGACGCTGCCGCACCCGCTTGTGCGGGTTGTGCTCGCGGAACAGCTGTATCGCGCTTGGACAATTACGGTGAACCACCCTTATCATCGCTCGTAGTTTTTCGCCCGCGCGCCGCCATGCCACAACCTGTAGCACTGAAAGATCCGCAGCTGGAAGCCCGTATTATCGGGGCCCGCACGGTTGCCGCTGTGCTCGTGGTGCTCGTGGCGCTCGGCATTATCGCGACGCGTTACCACACATTGCAGATCGACGAGTTTGAGTCGTATCGCACGCAGTCGGAGCGCAATCGGGTCCACCTGCAGCCGCTGCCACCGAAGCGCGGACTGATCTTCGACCGCAACGGCGTTCTGCTGGCCGACAATCGGCCCAGCTTCATCCTCTCGCTGGTGCCCGAGCGTATCGACGACCTCGAGGCGACTGTTGCCGACATCGCAAACCTCGTGGCGATTTCCGACAACGATCGCGAACGCTTCGAGCGGGAACTCAAGCGCTCGCGCCCCTACCAGCCTGTGCCGCTGCGCTTTCGCCTCACCGAGGAAGAGCGCGCACTGCTTGCCGTTAACCAGCACCGCATGCCGGGCGTGGTGGTCGACGCCCAACTGCTGCGCCACTACCCGCACGGCGAGTTGTTTTCCCATGCCCTCGGCTATGTGGGGCGCATTAATGAGCAGGAGCAGGCGCTGCTCGACGAGACCAACTACCGGGGCACCTTCCACATCGGCAAGGTCGGCGTAGAGAAGCACTACGAGGACATGCTGCACGGCACCGTCGGTTACCAGAACGAGGAAAACAACGCGCACGGCCGAGTATTGCGGGTGCTGGAGCGCAACCCGCCCAAACCCGGCAGTGACCTGACGCTGCACCTGGACTACGCAGTGCAGAAGGCCGCGTTCGACGCGCTCGGCGAGCAACGTGGTGCGGTGGTGGCGATGGATCCGCGCACCGGCGGCATCCTCGCCATGGTGTCGACGCCCGGTTTCGATACCAACCTGTTCGTAAACGGCATCAGTACGAAGGACTACAGCGCCCTGCGCGATTCGATCGACGTGCCGCTGTTCAATCGCGCGGTGCAGGGCTCCTATCCACCCGGCTCAACCATGAAGCCGTTTATCGGGCTCGCCGGTCTCGAGCTGGGTATCTTCACACCGGAGTCCACGGTGCCCGATCCCGGCTGGTATATGCTGCCGGGCAGTTCGCGCAAGTACCGCGACTGGATCCTGCGCATTCGCGGCACGGGTCACGCGCCGGAGGTGGACTTAAAGATGGCCATCGCGGAGTCCTGCGACGTCTATTTCTACGAGCTCGCCCGGCGGCTCACGATTGACGGCATGCACGATTACCTCGCGCCCTATGGCTTCGGTGCGCCAACCGGCGTCGACACCACCACCGAGCGTTCGGGGGTGTTGCCCTCAACGCAGTGGAAGCGCGAGGCCATGGCGCAGCCCTGGTACCCCGGAGAAACGATCAGTGCCGGTATTGGCCAGGGCTACATGCTTGCGACACCGCTGCAGCTCGCGTCCGCCACCGCAATCCTCGCCGCCCGCGGCGAGCGTCGCACGCCGCGTTTCCTGAAAGCCGTGGACGGCGAGCCGATCAGCGCACCCGGTCTCGACCCGTTGACGGCGGCTGCGCAAAACTGGGATGCCATTTTCGACGGCATGCGCGCCGTGGTGCATGAAGAAAAAGGTACAGCCGAGTATCTCTCTGAAGAGATTACCTACGAGATGGCCGGCAAGACTGGCACGGCGCAGGTGATCGGTATCGCCCAGGGCGAGGTCTACAACGAGGAGGAGGTGGCCGAACGCCATCGCCACCACGGCCTCTTTATCGCGTTCGCGCCCATTGAAGCACCGACCATCGCTGTGGCAATCATCGTGGAGAATGGCGGCGGCAGTTCCGCGGCGGCGCCCATTGCGCGGGATGTGATCGATACCTGGCTCGAGGGGGACACCGGCTGATGTCGGACTACGTCCGCCAGATGCCACACCACGGCTCGCGCGATATGGCGAAGCCTCCCACCGCGGCGATGCGCTTCCATATCGATGTGCCGCTCCTGCTACTGCTGATGGTCCTCACCACCTACGGGTTGTTTGTCCTGTACTCTGCCTCGGGGCAGAACATGGGTGCGGTGGTGCGCCAGGGTCGTTTCTTCGTCATTGCCTACATCGCGATGATCGTTGCCGCCCAGTTCAGCCTCGCCCGCTACGCGCGCTGGGCTCCCTTACTCTACGTACTCGGCCTTGGCCTGCTGGTTGCGGTGCTGTTCGCCGGTGTCGGTGCCAAGGGTGCGCAGCGTTGGCTGGAAATCGGAGGTTTTCGTTTCCAGCCTTCGGAGCTGATGAAGCTGGGTGTGCCGATGGCGGTGGCATGGTTTCTCGCTGACCGTATCCTGCCGCCGAGATTTGTCTACGTGATCGGTGCGCTTGTGCTGCTGGGCCTACCCTCGGCCATGATCCTGCTGCAGCCGGACCTCGGTACCGCGCTATTGATCGGCTCCAGCGGCATCTTCGTGTTGTTCATGGCGGGCATTGGCTGGCGCTACATTCTCGGTGCGTTTGTGCTTGCCATCGCATCGGCGTGGCCCGCCTGGCTGTTTGTGCTCAAGGATTACCAGAAGCAGCGAATACTCACGCTGCTCAACCCGGAGAGCGACAAACTGGGCGCCGGTTGGAACATCATCCAGTCGAAGACCGCGATTGGCTCCGGCGGTTGGGAAGGCAAGGGCTGGCTGCAGGGCACCCAGTCGCAGCTCGACTTCCTGCCGGAGAGCAGCACCGATTTCATCATCGCCGTGTTGGCTGAGGAGTTCGGCCTGCGCGGCGTGCTCATGCTCATGGGGATCTACCTGCTCATCCTGTTGCGCGGTTTCTGGATCGGCATGCGCGCCCAGACAAGTTTTGGCCGCATGATGGCGGGCAGCATCTCGCTGACACTCTTCGTCTACATCTTTGTTAACATGGGAATGGTCGCAGGACTTCTCCCCGTGGTTGGCGTTCCTCTGCCGCTGGTCAGCGCCGGCGGTACTTCCGTGGTCACTCTCATGCTTGGTTTTGGCATCCTGATGGCGATCAGCACCGAGAAACGAAGGGTGGCTTCGTGAGTCAAAACATCCGCACGTCACAAATGTCGCAGTGAGTTTTATTTATGTCCTTAATCGCAAGACTCCTTATTCTCGGCCTCAGTATTTTCAGTGCCTCATCGTTCGCGGCTGCAGAGAACTATGCCGAGCATCCCTCGGCGCTCGCCGTTATCGACGAGCTGGTAGCTGAAGAGGGCTTTGAGCGCGAGGAGCTGCTCGCGGTATTCGCAGAGGCCAAGCGCAAGGACACAATACTCGAGGCCATGTCGCGCCCGGCGGAAAAAGTGAAGCCCTGGCACGAGTACCGCGCGATCTTCCTCACCGAGCAGCGCGAAAAAGAAGGCGTGGCGTTCTTTGAGAAGCACCGAGAGACGTTCATGCGTGCCGAAAAGGATTTCGGTGTGCCGGCGGAGGTCATCCTGGCGATCATCGGCGTCGAGACCTACTACGGACGCATCTCCGGCGGTTACCGCGTGCTCGACGCGCTGTCGACGCTGGCATTCGACTACCCAAGGCGCTCGCCGTTTTTCACGAGCGAGCTCAAGCACTACCTGATCCTGATCCGCGACCAGGGCTTTGAACCCCAGGACATGGTGGGCTCCTATGCGGGCGCGATGGGGTTCGGCCAGTTCATGCCGTCCAGTTACCGCAGCTACGCCATCGACTTCGACGGCGACGATGTCATCGATATCTGGAACAACCCGGTGGATGCTATCGGCAGCGTGGCGAATTATTTCGTACGTCACGGCTGGCGCTCCGGTGACCCCGTTGTGTTCGCCGCGGATGCGGGCGCAGCGGTCGCAGATGAGAACTTCGTGCAGACGCGCAAGGACCTGAAGCCTGTGCGCACGGTCGCCGACTTCAAGGCGCTCGGCGTCACCCCGCGCGAGCCGCTGCCCGCCGACGCCATGGCAACGGCCATGAAGTTCGAGCTGGAGGACGGCTTTGAATACTGGCTCGGCCTGCACAACTTCTACGTCATCACGCGCTACAACCACAGCGCGATGTACGCCATGAGTGTCTACCAGCTCAGCCAGCGACTGGCGGGGCGTCTCGCTCTATGACGACAGCGCGCGGCGCCGCCCTGGCGCTGGTGCTGTTTGCCGTCGGTTGCTCCGCCCCCGACTCGCGCTATGACCAGCGCCACGACTCTGCGCCACTGAAGGCCATCACGCCCGACGAAGTGGCCGACGCCGTGCCGCGCCCCGACCCGATCCTTGCCGCTGGCAACAAGAGCCCGTATGTCATCAACGGGGTGACCTACGAGGTACTCGAGGAAGCGCGTGGTTACCGCGAGTTCGGCATTGCCTCCTGGTATGGCGCCAAGTTCGACGGCTTCGAGACCTCGAACGGCGAGATCTTCGACGTCTACAAGGCGAGTGCCGCCCATCGCACGCTACCCATCCCGGCCTACGCGCGCGTCACCAACCTCGACAACGGTCGCAGCATGATCGTGCGGGTCAACGACCGCGGCCCGTTCCACGCAGGTCGCCTTATCGACCTGTCGTACGGGGCGGCGGTGAAGCTCGGTTTCGCCGAGGCGGGCACCGCGCCGGTGGAGGTCGAAGTCATCGATGTGGTGGGCACAGAAGACAGGCGCGACGTGCCGCTCGGAGAATACCGCTATCTCCAGATTGGCGCCTTCGGCCAGGAAGCGTCGGCGCTACGCCTGCGTGACGAACTCAGGTCCCTCACGGGGGAACTCGTGTTTGTCGCGCCCGTCCAGGCGGGTCAGGGGCTCCTGTACCGCGTGCGTGTGGGTCCCGTTGACGACCCCGCCCGGCTGGCCGCGCTGCAGCAAAAGTTGCGTCTACGTGGTTACGACCCGGGCCAACCGCTGCCCTGAACGTTCTTTCACTGCCGCAAATGCGTTACCATTTGCGGCTTCCATAGCACCACCCACGGTTGTCCTGTCCATGATTCGACGCTTTATCCTCGCGCTGACCGCTCTGGCCCTCACTTTCCCGGCACTGGCCATCGTGCCGTCGCCACCACAGGTGTCCGCCACGGCCTACCTGCTGATAGATGCAGAGAGCGGGGCCATACTGGCCGAGCAAAATGCCGACCAGCCGGTACCCCCGGCCAGCCTCACCAAGATGATGACGAGCTACATCCTCGCGGGAGAGATCTCGGAGGGCAGGGTGGCGGAGACCGACATGGTCGTGGTCAGTGAGAACGCCTGGTCCCAGAACCCCGTGTTCAAGGGTTCCTCGCTGATGTGGATCGAGCCTGGCAAGGACGTTTCCGTTGCGGATTTACAGCGCGGCATCATCGTCTCGTCGGGCAACGATGCCACGGTTGCCGTGGCGGAACATGTCGCCGGTAGCGAGGCGGTGTTTGTCGACATGATGAACGCTAACGCCGAGAAACTCGGGATGGTCGACACCTACTACACGAACTCCCACGGTCTGCCCGACCCCAATCACGTCACCACCGCTCGCGATCTCGCAACGCTCGCAAAGGCAATGATTGTTGACTACCCCGAACACTACGCCATCTATAAGGAACGTGAGTTCACCTACAACGGGATCAGGCAGTACAACCGCAACACGCTCATGGCGGAAGACGCCACGGTTGACGGCTTGAAAACGGGTCACACCGAGGAAGCCGGCTACTGCCTGGTCGCCTCGGCGGAGCGGCGTGATATGCGGCTCATCTCCGTGGTCATGGGCACCTCCAGCAAGTCTGCGCGCAAGAGTGCGACGCGCGCCCTGCTCAACTACGGGTTCCGTTTCTTCGACACCGACGAGGTGTTCGCGGCAATGACCGAGCTCGACACGCCCCGGGTCTGGAAGGGCGCCGAGGACACGGTCTCTGTCGGGCTTGAGGACGCAACGGTACTGACACTCCCGCGCGGCAAGCACAAGAACGTCAAGACTGAGCTCGATATCGAGCACGAGCTCATCGCGCCACTCGAGGCGGGAGACAAGGTCGGTACGGTTACGCTCACGCTGGATGGTGAAACCGTATTCCATGCACCCGTGGTGGCACTGGTGCCCGTGGAAGAGGGCGGTCTCTTCAAGCGCCTGTGGGACATGATCCTCATGTGGATTGCGGGTCTCTTCCGCGCCTGATGGCGGCATCATGCAGGAGCAGGAACCTCCCAAGATAGAATTCCCCTGTGATTACCCGATCAAGGTACTGGGTCGAACCACGGCTGTTTTCCGGTCAGAAGTACTTGCTGTTTTCGAACGTCACGCACCCGGTTTTGACGAGGATGCCATCGTGGAGAAGGGTTCCAGCAAGGGCACGTTTACCTCGCTTACGATCACTATTACGGCCACCGGCCCCGACCAGCTTGAGGCACTGCACAAAGACCTGATGGCCACCGGCCAGGTGCAGATGGTCATATGACCGATACACCGGTGCTGCGTGAGCTGGGTCTTGCAGACTATGTTCCCACGCTCGATGCCATGCGCACATTTACCGACGAACGCGGGGCCGAGACCCCGGATGAGCTCTGGCTTTTGCAACACCCGCGCGTATTCACCCAGGGCCAGGCAGGCAAGGCTGAGCATGTGCTGGCGCCGGGAGACATTCCCGTTGTCCAGGTCGATCGCGGCGGCCAGGTGACCTATCACGGTCCCGGTCAGTGGGTGCTTTACCTGATGGTCGATTTGCGCCGGCGACATATGGGTGTGCGCGACCTCGTGGATGTCATCGAGCAGGGCATCGTGGCGCTGCTGGCACAGTACGGGATTACTGCAAAGGGGCAGAAAGGTGCACCGGGGGTTTATGTCGACGGCGCCAAGATCGCGTCGCTGGGTTTGCGAGTGCGCCGTGGCTGCAGTTACCACGGCCTGTCGCTGAACGTCGACATGGACCTCGAGCCGTTCGGCCGGATCAACCCGTGCGGCTACGAGGGTCTGGCCGTGACTTCAATGGCGCAACTGTTGCCGCACAACACGCTCGACCTGGATGAGGTAGGCGCTGCGCTTGTGGCGTCCATCAACGCGGAGCTGCCGAGCGCCTAGTTGCGCTTGGCGCAACGCACGTTACTTTTTGACGGGCCGTTTCTGCAATTTGCGTTGCAGGGTTCGGCGGTGCATGCCCAGCGCGCGTGCGGTGGCCGAGATATTGTTGTCGTTGTCTTTAAGGACTTTCTGAATATGCTCCCACTCGAGGCGGTCGACGGAGATGGGGTCCTGCGGCACGGGCGTTTCACCGGGTGCGGTGCCACCCTCGAAGGCTGCGAGAATCTCTTCAATCGTCGCGGGCTTGCACAGGTAGTTACTCGCGCCCGCCTGTGTTGCGCTCACCGCTGTGGCGATGCTGGAGTATCCGGTCAGCACGACCAGTCGGGCACTGGCGCAAGCTCCAGCAGCTGTGGCAGAACGACGAGGCCCGAGGTGCCGGGCATATTGAGGTCCAGCACAATGTGGGTTGGCGCAACGGCCGCGCACTCAGCCAGAGCGCTCTCTGCATCACTCGCCGTGTGCGTGGTGAAGCCGCGCCTGTGAAAGCCGCGCGCCAGCACTTCGATGAACACGGGGTCGTCGTCGACCAGCAGTATGCGTTCGGTGCGCTCGCTCATCCCGCCGTCTCCGCGCGCGGCAATACCATCTCGGCAAGCGCGCCGCCCTCTGCATGGTTGCGAAGCTGGACACTGCCACCGGCGCGTTCCACGGCGGCGAGGCTGAGCATCAGGCCGATGCCGAGCCCAGTGCGGCCGGCGTGAATGATGGGCTTGCCGAGCTGCTCGATGACGCCGGCATCAATGCCCGGCCCCCAGTCGCGCACGCTGATGCTTACCGCGTCGTCCTGCCAGTCCACGGCCAGCGCGATTTTTGCTGAGCCCGTGTCCGCTGCGTTGTTGAGGAGGTTTTCAAGGGCTTGCCCGAGGGTTGGGTCGACGTTGATGTCGGGGCTGCCGCTTCGCTCAACAAATTCATACACGGTGCCGGGGCGGCGCACCGACCACTGGGCAAGGGTCTCGCGGGCAAAGGCAACGGCGCTCTGCCGCCGCGTCTCGTTGAGCGAGTTCAGTTCCGCCGTGCGACTCAGTCGCGCCAGCGTTTCCTTGCACTGGGCTAACTGCCCCGCGAGCAGGTCGCAGTCCTCGCGCAGGTGATCAGGTAATGCGTCGTCGGCTTTCAGTTCCTCCACCAGTAGCGACATGGTGGACAGTGGCGTGCCGAGTTCATGCGCTGTGCCTGCCGCCAATCCCGCCACTGCCATGATCTGGTCGTTGCGCAGGCGGTCTTCGCGGGCTTCCGCCACGCGTTCCTCCTGACGCCTGAGTGTGGCGGCCATGCGCACGACGAAGTAGGTGATCAGCCCGGCGCTGAAAAGAAAGTTGAACCACATGCCGAGTACGTGCACGTTGGCCGCATCGCCGTGGCCCATCGCTGCGTGTGGCGTAAAGAGCGGAAATGGCACGTACACGTAGAGCAGGAGACTGTAGGCCAGCACTGACGCACCCGCCACAAGCCAGGTGTAGCGCCATGGCAGGACGGCCGCGGAGACGACCAGCGGTACAACGTAGTACGAGACAAACGGGTTGTTGGCGCCCCCGGTAAAGTACATCAGCACCGTCCAGCCGAGCACATCCAGTAGCAGCTGGGCGAGAAACTCGCTGTCGGCAACAGGCCAGGCGCGCGTCGTGCGCCAGAGGCTGGCCATCGTGATGGACGCGAGTAGCGCGAGGCCCAGTGTGACTTCCCAGAGGCTAGTGCCCGGAGCGCCTGATAGCGCGACCCAGGCGAGCACGCCCGCCTGGCCGATCAGCGCGATGCTTCGAATGATCAGCAGGTTGCGGAGGTTGTCCGTGGACGGGCTATAGGGGCCCGCGGAAAGGGTTGATACGCTCATGGCAGCGACATTATATCGCGCTAGGCTGCTGTGATGCCCCCAGTAAGGATGGCTGGCCCTGTAACCCGGTTTGTGTCGCGAACCTGTCGCGCCTTAGATCGGTAACGGACCGGGTTCGGTGAAGACTTCCCAGGGGCCCGTGACCTCAATTGTGCGCCCCGGGCTGCGCTGGTCGCTGAAGTACAGTCGTGTGCCCGTTGGGTCGAATGCGGCGCCACAGATTTCGGAGCCGCTGTTGTTCAGCACTTTAACGACGGGGAAGGTAGAGCCATCCTCGCGCACCAGCACGATCTCCATGTCGCCGCCGTCCTCGCAGACGTAGACCACGCCCTCGGAGGAAACCTCCACGTTGTCCACGCCGGAAAGGATGCCGTTCACGGAGGTCGCGGCGTCGTACACGATGTCCAGTGTGTTGGCGCCGGGGTCGTAAGACCACACACGGTTATCACCCTTTGTCGTGAACACGACCTTGCCCCTGGCAATATCGATGCCCTCGCCGCCGTCGAAGTGCTTGGTATTCGGCACCTGGTAGCGAGTTGCGGTGGGTTCGCCGTTCGGGTCCGGCACGTTGACCCATACAAGCTGGCCTGCCTGTGGTTCGGTCAGCACTTGAAGTGTGCCGCTGGAGAGATCGCCCCAGGTGTCCGGCAGGAACTTGTAGAGCGCGCCGTCCGAGCGGTCCTCGGTGAGGTAGATGGCCTCCTCGGGTACATAGCACGCGGCCGCCTCGTGGCTGAACCTGCCCATCGCGGGGCGTTGAACGGCAGGCGTATCACCCGTGGGGTGACACTCCCAGACCGAGCCGCGCGGATACTCCTCGCAACTCAGCCATGTCTGCCAGGGCGTGGCGCCACCGGCGCAGTTGATTAACGTACCCGAGAGCACTCTTCCCGCATCGGCGATCTGGCCGTCGGAGTAAAAGCGGATAAAGCTCGCGCCTGCACCGCCTTCATTGGACACAAACCACTCCGAGTTGGAAACGTAGGCCCAGCCGTTGTACGGCAACGCGAAGCAGGCGCCACCGTCTGGCCAGCGGTGCCAGGTATAGCCTGTGTCGGCCACTTCCTGCCCCGTGGTTGCCACGATGCGTGCATTGAACAGGGGAGGCACCAGGATATCGGGCAGACCCGGCGCAGGTACCAGGAGCACTGGGTCGCAAGCCGTTAGCAGGCCCGTGCCACCGAATACCAGCGCGCCGCTGCCCAATGCGCTGACACGCATGAAGCCGCGACGATTGAGAGAATCTAAGGGGTTCTTGTCAGACATTCGCGCTACCTCCAGTCGCGCTCTCGGGGCGCGTGTTACCTGTCATATAGCTGTAACACTGGGTAACTGCAAGCCGTGGGCGCGCGCGTCTGTGTGCCAATTCACTGATTGGCTGGTTCCGGGCCGTTCGGGTTAGCTAGGAGCGCAATTCGGCAATCGGCGCCAGATCGGGGTGGTAAACCAGATAGGAGTCAGTCTGCTCCTTGGCGTGATACATGGCCTTGTCGGCGAAGCGGCAGAGGGCATCGTGGTCATCAGAGTGGTCCGGGTAGATCGCCACGCCACAGCTACCGCGGACGACAACGTCGAGATTCTCGATGCGGATCGGTTCACGGATCGCCTCCAGCACTTTGGGCAGGATGATCTCGATGTCGGTGGGCACGTTGATGCCCGGGAGGATCAGGGCGAACTCGTCGCCGCCAAGTCGAGCAGTTGTATCCGACAAGCGCAATACGCGCTGCAGGCGGGTCGCGACCGCGCGCAGCGCCTCGTCTCCAATGTGATGTCCGAGGAGGTCATTGACGGGCTTGAAGCCATCCAGGTCAATGTAGACCACGCCGACCTTGTGCTCTCGCTCATGCGCTTCGACGATGGCCGACTGCATGCGACGGAAAAACTCGAATCGATTCGGGATTCCCGTCAGTTCGTCGTGGCTGGCTTTGTGTTCAAAACGATTCCGCTCCTCGTCAAGCGAGCGCGTCAGCAGCGTGTTCATCATCTCGTAGATGGTGAGCGCGCCGGCAACCATTGTGACCAGCACTATTTGCAGCATGATGGAGAAGGGCGCAATAACACTGCTGTCAGTCAGTAGCTGTACGTACCCAATCCCATTTGCGGCGCTGGCGTAAAGCGTGCCGCCCAGCAGCATCGTGATGCCTGCCCACACCAGTCCGGCGTTCAGGCCTAGCAGGAGAAACGCGGTGACCGGTAGCTGCAGTATGAGCTGCAAAATGGGCGACACGGTAAAGCCGCCGGTGATCTGCACACCGCCGAAGATCACCATGGCAAGGGTGCTGAGCAGGATATTGGCGCACAGCTTGTAGCTCTCCGTGCGTTTGAGCACCGCAAGTGACACCAGGTAGCCCACCACGCAGGTCGCGTTGAGCGCTACGCCGATCGGTGTCTGGTCGCCCAGATCCAGATAAAAGAAGAGACCCAGCGTAACGAGAGCGCTGATGATGACATTGGTGAAAATAAGGCCGACCAGCACGTAGCCGCGTAACAGGTCCGTCGAACTGTTGCGCATGCTGGGCGGTAGGAAAAATTCGACGAGGTAGAAGAAGAGTCCCATGTCAGGAGGCCGCTATCTTTTTTATTCCGGCTCTTTGTTGCCGTGTTTCCTGCCCACAGTTACCTCTTCCCCCGGTGGGCGGGTCGAATCGACCGGTTGTCGAAATGGTACCGTATCGACAGTTGCTTTGGGACCCGGAAGCTGTGCGGAAGTACCCCTTTTAGTGTGCTGGCAGGTGCCGGTGCGGGGCGCGACTGGCGAGCCGTCAGCGCCCGCCTGCTTACAGGTTCAGTACATCGTCCTTGACGCTGGCGGCGATGGCGCCCACTTCGGCAATATCTTCCGCCGGTACACCCATTTCCGCGAGCGTGCCCGCGAGGTTTTCCACAACCGCGTCGAAGTGCTCCTGGGTTAGGCCGAGGTGAGCGTGGGCCATCCGCATATCCTTGCCTGAATAGTCGTTGGGGCCGCCAAACACCATGGTGAGAAATTTCTTCTGCTTATTGGCCTGCGCCACCATGTCCAGGTTGTCGAAGAAACCTGCGATGCGCTCATCTGCCAGGACCTTGTCGTAGAACTTGTCGACCGCCGCGTCTACCGCGGGTTCGCCTCCTAGTCGCTCGTAGAGGGTACTCATTTACTGCTCCTTGTTGGTTGGATGGGCGCTGAATGGCGCCTTAAAGATGCATTTTAAATGAATCTTTAATAAGATGCATTCTATATGCATATTAAGGGTCCGTCCAGCACCCGCCCCACCGTGGAGAGCAACTGATGCACCTCACCCGTCAGACAGACTTCGCCCTGCGCACGATGATCTACCTTGCGGCGCTGCCGCCCGGGGAGCGCGTGCAGATCCGCACTGTGTGCGAACGCTTTGAGATTTCGCCGAGTCACCTCTCGAAGATCGTGAACAAGCTGGCTAACAGCGGGTACATCGATTCACTGCGGGGTCGCGGAGGCGGCATCCGGTTGGGGCGCGAAGCCGCGGAGATCAATGTGGGCGCCCTTGTCCAGTTGATGGAGCCCAGCCTCACACCCATCAACTGCGAGAGCCCGCGCTGTGTGTTGCTGCCGGGATGCCGGTTCCGCGTTGTGCTCGGTAAGGCGAGCAAGGCGTTCATCGATACCGTCGCCGGCTACACGTTGGAGGACCTCGTGGACGGCGAGCGCGAAGCGCTGCGCCTGGTGTAATGGCGTGTTATAGACGACACCACCTTTCATATCTATTCTTTGCGCTAGATTCGCGTTGCCTGGAAGGCGCGCGGTACCAATAACAGATTACCCCACGAGGGCGTACGGAAGGTCCCGGTGAAAACACAGCACATCAAACATTCCCTGCAGCGATTCACACTGGTTTTGGCAACCGCTTCAACACTTGGCGGATGTGCCTCACTTGAGGAGGCGAAGGACGCCGTGGTCTATGCAGCGGACTCTACGGTTGAATTCAGTAAGAACGTGTTCGACACCACCAAGCCGCACGTTGAAAAGGCGGTGGATTCAGCGGTGGGTGCTCTCGGTGACCTTTATGCACAGCGCGGTGCATTCATGTCCGACCTCTTCGGCGACCCCCAGGACAACAAGGCGGCGTACGAGGAGCTCATCGACAGTTGCCCGCAAGCGCTGGAGCCTATCCGCAACGCTGCCCAGAAGACCGATATCTCGGCCAACTACCTGCTCGCGCTGGCACGCCAGGAGAGTAGCTGTAACTCCCACGCCAAGGCTAGGACGACAACAGCCGCAGGCATGTTCCAGTTTCTGGAGCAGACCTGGCTGGTCTCTGTAAACAACCACGGTGGCACCTATGGCTACGGCCAGTACGCCGACCAGATTCGCCTGGACCGCGGAAAGGCACTGGTCTACGACAAGCGCCAGCGCGTGACGATTCTCGATAAGCGTTATGACGCCGAGATGGCGGCACTGATGGCGGCCGAGCTTGCCCGGGACAACTATCGCTACCTGAAACGCTCCATCAATCGACCATTGCAGCCGACGGACCTGTATATGGCGCATTTCCTGGGTGCGGGCGGTGCCAAGAAGTTTCTAGTAGCGCTTGAGAACGAGCCCGCTTCTCCCGCTGCAGAACTCTTTCCCTCCGCAGCCAGGGCCAACCGGGCAGTGTTTTATGCGGATGAGTCCCGGTCTCGTTCGGTGCGCGAGGTGCACACCTTCTTCCAGGGCAAGATCGAAGCGATCTGACGCCCCGGAGAGGGGCGGGAGCCCCCTAGAATTCAGCCAGGTCGATCTCTACCGGGTATTCAATCGTTGTCGAGCCAGCGCCCGGTATCTGCACGTTGCTGATAGTGACGATGTAGGGTGTGTCGTACTGCCAGTTGTCCACCATCCACGAGTAGAAGTTGCGCAGTCCGTAGCCGAAGTTGTCGGAGTACTGGGAGTGCACATTGAGCGCGGCCCCCGTCCCCGCGTGCCGTACGCTGACACTGGCGCTGTCAAAGTAACCGTAGTTTCCGGAGCCAGAGGAGGGCACGATGCTGATGCTCCAGGGCGTTGGGTTGGAACCCTTCTCCACGAGCACATGGGGGTAGTTGCGGTACGGGAACGCGACGTATTCCAGGTCGTCAGGCAGGTCATAGCCTGGCGGGCTGTTGAACCCGAATACTTTCATCGAAGAGTAGCCGCCGACCTGGCCGTACGCTGTGTAGCCGAGATTGGGGAACAGCGCCCAGCGGCGGTGACCAGCGGCCATGAGGCTCGACACGTTGTGATTGTCGTTGATCCACCCGAGCGCATAGCGCGCGGGGTCGCCCTGCCATGAACTCCACGAGATGTTCGATGTGCCGGCGCCGGTGTCTGCCGCAGCGGTGTAGCACACATCACCCGGCGACGGATGGTGGGTGAAGTAGTCGTTGGCCAGCTGTACGAGGTTTGCCTGCTGCATCTCTGTGTTGTAGAACGCATCGTACTCTACGGGCGGAAGATAGTGCAGTTTGCGCACGAGGTTGAGCGCGTACAGGAAGCGACTGGTCGCAGCGGTGTTTAACACGCCCGGGTCGCAGTTGCCGACATCGGGCTGTACTGCGTAGAGGAAGCTGTCGCTGCGGTAGCTGAAACTACCGAGTTCATCGAGGAAGTCCTGCCACTCCGACACGTTGTAGCGGCTTGAGTCATTGACCGGCTCGAACACCGGTGCGAGCACCACGTCGTTGTCGCCGACGAGTAGCGCCGTTATCAGGGCATTGCCGGAGAAAATCGTCAGGTCAAAGGCGCAGGGCGCCTCCGTATTGCCGCAAACAGTCTGGCCGCCCACGTGCGCCCAGCCGGTGAACGTGTAGCCTGGCGCAGCGACCGCCTCGAAGGTCTCTTCGTAGCTGGTGTCCTCTACGTCGACGATGCACGTCGATCCCGCCGAGCACGTCAGCCCCTGGTCTGACACGACCTGCCCGCCTGCGGGCACCTCCACCAGGATACGGCAGCCGCCAAGTGCTACCAGTCCGAGGGCCAGTAGTACCCTCAACCCCTTGTTACCGCTGGAAAACATGCCCCGTCCCCACAGATATTCCCCTTGGCAATAATGATAGAAGAGCATGATTCCTGTGCAAGATAGGTGTGGCGATCCCGGACCTTTCGCCGCCCAAAGTGTGATTCAGGTCACAGCCTTGCGAGTGGCCGTAATGGAGACGGGTACCGATTTGAAGCCCGGCGTGTGGCTGCGTGGGTCAAGGGCCCGCATGGTGAGCCGGTTTGCCTCGGGGTAGTAGGCGGCGATATTGCCCCGGGGCAGGTCGAAGACCTGCGCTGTCACGGCGTGCATTACTCCGCTGTCGGACTCAATGTCGACCTTGTCACCCGGTGCAATACCGAGTTCGAGAATGTCCTGGCGGTGCATGAGCACTGTCCAGCGGTCGGTGACGCCGCGGTAGCTGTCTTCTTCCTCGTAGACGATGGAGTTGAACTGGCCCTCGCTGCGTATCGACATTAGCGTGAACGGGCGCTCGCCATTGCGGAGAGTCTCTGTCGCTGGCACGACGAAGTGCGCACGCCCGTCCATGGTGTTGAACTTCGGTGTGTGCAGCACGCGCCCGCTGATATAGAACTCGCGGCGTGCAACATCAATGTCAGCGAGCGCCTCCATGCCGGGTATGACTTCCGCGATCGCCTCGCGCACGCGCGCATGCCGTTTGAAGGCCTGGAGGTCCACAGGGCTGTCGGGAAGTAGCCGTGTCGCGATGTCTGCGAGTATCTCGACCTCCGAGCGTACGGTGGCAATACGCAGGATGCCGCCGTCACTCAGGCGCACAAAATTGAACATGGACTCCTGCGTGGTGGGCTCGGGTTCCTCGTCCCGCGCGCAAACCGGCAGTATCAGCACCTCGCCCGAATCCACGCCCTGCACGTGCCCGCGATTCAGCGTCGTGGTGAGGAAGATCTTGCAGCCTATGTTGTCCAGCGCGCACTCGGCCCAGGCGCTGTCCGGCGTGGCCTCGAAGAGGTTTCCGCCCATGACCAGTGCGGTGTCGACATTGCCTGCATGTGCCTGTTCCAGCGAGGCCATGGTGTGCAGCCCCTCGCGCTCTGGCAGCTTGATGTTGAGGGCCGACTCCATGCGGGCGAAAACGGCTTCGCTTAGTACCGGCTTCACGCCGATAGTGCCGATACCCTGCACGTTGCTGTGACCGCGCAGCGGTAGCAGACCCGCGTGGCGCTTGCCGGCCATGCCGCGGGCGAGGGCGAGGTTACAGATCCACTCGATGTTCTCGACACCATGGCGGTGATGGGTCATACCCATGCCCCAAGCGAAGATCGCGTGGCTGGATTGTGCGTAGGCCTCCGCCACGCCATCGATGTCTTCTGTCGAAACACCGCATTCTTCGGCGAGTGCGTGGCTATCGAGGGCTGCCAGGTGCTCGCGCAATAACTCGAAGCCCGCGGTGTTTGCGTCGATGAAGTCCGTGTCTTCTGCACCCCTTGCCAATAGCGCCTTGAGAAGTGCGCGGAACAGCGCAACGTCGGTGCCGGCCCTCGGCTGCAGGTAGTGGCTGGCGATGGCGTCACCGTTCTTGATTAGCGAGCTCGGCATTTTCGGCGCGGCAAAGCGCACGAGGCCGGCCTCTTTCAGCGGGTTGATGACGACCACCTTGCCGCCGCGCCGCCGCAGCTCGATCAGTTTGTGCAGCAGGCGCGGGTGATTGGAGGCGGGGTTGGCGCCGATCAGGAAGAACAGGTCGCAGCCGCCAATGTCGCTGATCTCGATCGTTGCCGTACCCGTACCGATCGTATGCCCCAGCGCTTCACCTGTCGCCTGGTGGCAGTAATACGAACAGTTGGTGACATTGTTGGTGCCGTACAGGCGCGCCATCAGCTGCAGCAGGAATCCCGCCTCGTTGGAGGAGCGCCCTGAGCTGTAAAAGAAGCTCCGCTCTGGAGCGGTCGCGCGAAGCTGGTCGGCGGCGCGCTCAAGCGCCTCCTCCCAGGCTATCTCTGTGTAGTGACTTGCGCCGGCCGGTTTGTGCAACGGGGTGCCGAGGCGACCGAGGTGCTCGAGCTGGTGCGCGCTGAGTTCGCGCAGCTCCGCGATGCTGTGCGTGAAGATCTCTTTTGGAATGGGCTGCTGGATGTCTGTGGACTGCGCCTGCACGCTCTTGTTGCAGACAGAGGGGAACTCGCCGAGCTCGTTGGTCATACCGCCCATCTGCCCACCCATGCCGAGGCCACAGGCCTTGCAGGCGTTTTTTGCAGTGAGCGCCTTGGCGGAATCGAGCAGGCCGATCTGCCGCGCCGTCTGCAGGGTGTACAGGACTTTCTTTGCACCACCGCCTATCACGCGGCTACCTCCGATTTACCCTCCACCGCATTATGGCGGTAGGGTCAGGGCGCCGCAGCCCGTGCGAGCGTGAAGAATACCACCGCGCTTTTGACACTGCCGCGGCGCTGGGCGAGTATCGCAGCAGGCTGTTGCTACGCGCAGTGCGAGGCCCCGCAAGCTTCGCCCTGTCACACAGCCGTCAGTTTTCTTGGCTATGCTGAGAAGCGATCACCCGCAAGCAGGAAGAAAGATATGCATAAC
Source organism: Halioglobus sp. (assembly GCA_965227435.1). Lineage (GTDB taxonomy): Bacteria > Pseudomonadota > Gammaproteobacteria > Pseudomonadales > Halieaceae > Marimicrobium. Next base: position 1,160,853 of record CBDDGB010000001.1, read on the forward strand.
TCCGCGAGAAAGTTAGTCCTTGCAGGCGCCGTTGCGGCCCTTGCCATGCCGGTCCAGGCACAGAACCTCCTGGAGGAGGTCATTGTTACCGCGCAGAAGCGCGAGCAGAGCGCCACAGATGTGCCGCTGTCTATTACCGCGTACAACGCGGACTTTCTCGACAGCGTCGGCATCGAGGATTTCGAGCGGCTGTCGGCGTTTGTGCCAGGCCTCGTGGTGCAGGAGCAGAGCCCCAATAACCCGGCGTTTGTTATCCGCGGCATTACGTCGGATACCGGCAGCGCCCAGCGCCAGTCAAGGGTTTCCATATACCAGGATGGTGTCGACATCTCCCGTGCGCGTGGCGCGGTAGTAGACCTATACGATATTGAGCGTGTTGAGGTCGTGAAAGGTCCGCAGGCTACCCTGTTTGGCTCCGCAGCGAGCGTTGGCGCTATCAGCGTGATCTCCAACAAGCCCACCGACGAGTTGGAGGGCAACCTTCTCTTCGGGCTCGGCAACTACGACGAGCGCAGGCTGAGCGGGGTGATTTCCGGCCCACTGATGGAAGACAAGCTGCGCGCGCGCTTTGCCTTCATTAGCAGCGAGCGCGATGGCTACATCAAGAATCGAGACGGCAGACCCGGCTCTGCGCGTCCGGGCGGTGCCGATGCGGATGACTTGAACGGCAAGGACACGCTCGGCGCGCGCCTCGTTCTTGACTCGCGCCCGGTGGACCCGCTGCTTGTGGAGTTCATCGCCCAGTACCAGAAAGACACGCCGCCTGGCACCGCGTTCAAGAGCGCCGTGCTGGAGCCGGTTGGTGGTACGACCGACCCGAACTCCGATGCCGAACTCAGTCCCAACGGGGCACGCCCTTCCGCTTACCTCGGCGGTCGGCTTGGTGTGGACCGGGATGTGGAGTCCTACACCCTCACCACCGTATATGAAACGGATGGCGACTGGAGCTTTACCGGTATCGCCAACTACCGTGAGTTCGATTCCTATGAGGTTTTCGACGCTGACGGCTCATGGTCCAACCTCCTGCAGGCGGCGGAAGATGCCGAGGGTGAACAGTGGAGCGTTGAAATGCGCGCCAACTTCGATGACGGCGATCGCTGGGCGGGCTTCATCGGCGCGAGCGTATTTAACGAAGACGGCTTCCAGCGCGCACCCACCGAGGGCGACACCGGCATTCTCACGCCACTCGCGTTCGCCTGTATCCTCGACGACTGCAATGCAGAGACCGCGCGCAACCTGCTTGCCGGTCCCGAGAGCGGCGTGTTGTACGCAGCCGAGTTCACCAACTTCGGTGAGAATCGCAGCTACTCGCTGTACGCCGACGCCACCTTTCGTGTAACGGACCGGCTCGGGGTGACGCTGGGCGGGCGCTATGTCACCTACGAAAAGACCTCAGGTTATGCAGCCACCAGTGACTTTGAGTTGTTACGGATTAACTTTGGAGAAACAGGTAACGAGGTCATCGAGAGCGACGAGGAGGATTCCGATGCGTTCCTGCCGCGCTTCATCGTCGACTACGATGTGTCGGACAGCACCAAGCTATACCTCAACCTCGGGCGGGGTCATTCCAGTGAGGTCGTTGACGTAGGTCCGGACCCCTTTGCCGAGGGCCTCGGTATACCTGATGTGGTAGTCACGATTATTGACGAGGAAACCGTCGACAATATCGAGATCGGCTTCAAGTCTGTTCTGGACGACGGCAGCCTGATCATCGAGGGTGCCGCCTTCTACCAGATCTACAGCGACTTCCAATCGTCCGTGATCGACGACCTGCAGGAGATCGTTGTTACCGTGGACGAAGCGGTGCAGCAGGGCATTGAGGTGTCAGCGAACTGGGCGCCGACGGACAACTGGTTCACGTTCATAAACGCCGCGTGGATCGACTCGGAACTGGAGAACGACGACGTCGAGGGCGACCTCGTAGACTTCGACGGCAACCGCTTCCGCCTGCAACCTGAGACCACCCTTTCTGCGGGTCTGCGCTACAGCTTCCCAGTCTTCGATGGTTTTCTGGATACGGGCGCCTACTGGGACTATCGTTCAAGTGTGTTCTTTGAAGAGAGCAATGCACCGGTCGTTGGCATACCCATCAAGCAGGGCTCCTACTCGGTGTGGTCGCTGCGTGCCGGGTTCTCCGATAGCGACGAGCGTTACCGTGTGCAGTTCTACGTGAACAACCTGCTCGACGAAGAGTTTGTGCTCGATGGCGGTAACACCGGTGGCAGCCTGGGGTCTCCAACGTTTATCGCTGGCCCGCCGCGCATGTATGGCGGCGAAGTTACCTTCTTCTTCTAGGCTCCGGAGCGCTATCGCCCGGACCTGACGCCCACCTGAACCGACCCAGGGCGCGAGAAATCGCGCCCCGGTTCGGCTTTATCGACCGCCTCGACTGCCCACATTCCGCGTTTGTGCGAGTATGCGCACCCCTTGCCATGCCCTGAAACCCGGATTTCCCAATGAAAACCCTGCCCCTGGCGTTTGGAATCCCGCTGCTATTACTGACGCTTTCTGGCGCCCACGCCAGCGAAGACAGGCAGCTGCTGTTCGGCGATACCCACCTGCATACGTCCTACTCACTGGATGCCTATCTCAACGGCAACCAGACGGCCGACCCCGATACGGCCTACAGCTATGCACGGGGGCTGCCCGTCATCCACCCCTACAGCCGCGCGCGTGTGCAGATCGAGACGCCCCTCGATTTCCTGGTGGTATCCGATCACGCCGAACTGATGGGTGTGTTGCGCGCTGCACATCGGGGTACAGATGAACTACAGGACATGGGCTGGTGGGGCAACTTCAAACGCTGGATCACGCTGAAGCTGATGATCTGGGCGGTCGAAGATGGCACCGGTGGCGAGGTTCTGAACTCCTACCTGCCGCCGAAGGCCGACCTGACAGGGCGTGACCCTGTCGCACACGCATCGCTCGCCACATCAAGGCCGAACCCGTTCGGCGATACGACGGCGCCGGAAACCACCGCGTGGCATGAAATCGTTGCGAGCGCAGCACGGCACAACCGGCCCGGCGAGTTCACCGCGTTTACCGGATGGGAGTGGAGCTCCATTCCCGCAGGCGTGAACCTGCACCGTATCGTGTTTACGCCTGACGATGCCGACGTTGCGCGCGCGTTCCTGCCCTATGGTTCTGACCAGAGCGAGTACCCTGAAGACCTCTGGCAGTGGCTCGAGGATACCCAGGCCAGAACAGGCGCACGCTTTATCGCGATGCCGCACAACTCCAACGTGTCGAAGGGCTTCATGTACGACACGAAGACACTGAAGCAGGCGACGATCACCGCTGAGTATGCGGAGCGGCGTATGCGTTGGGAGCCCGTATCCGAGATCACGCAGATTAAGGGCGACTCCGAGACCCATCCGGCGCTGTCGCCTGAGGACCCGTTTGCCGAGTTCGAAACCTTTGCCTACAACCTGCAGGGCGAATGGGAGGAGTACCGGGCGACGAAAGCGGACTACATGCGCTCCGCATTAAAAACCGGGTTAGAGCTCGAGCAGGTGGTCGGCGTAAACCCTTACCAGTTTGGCATTATCGGCTCCACAGACTCGCACACCGGTCTCGCCTCTGCCGAAGAGGCGAACTTCTGGGGCAAGTTCGCCCGTGACGGGGTACCCGAAACAAAGTCCAGCGACGACCTCCTGGGCGCAAGCGGCAGCACCGGCTGGAGCATGGCCGCGGCAGGCCTTGCCGCCGTCTGGGCAGAAGACAATACGCGAGGCTCAATCTTCGACGCCTTCCAGCGGCGTGAGGTGTATGCCACCACGGGCACGCGGCTGAAGGTGCGCCTGTTCGCAGGCTATGACTTTGAGCGCGCCGATCTTGAGTCCGACGACTTCGCGAGCATCGGTTATGCCAGGGGTGTCCCGATGGGCAGCGAGTTGCAGGGCGGTAGAGGCACTCCCCCGACCCTCATGATTCGCGCCGAGAAAGACCCCTTGAGTGCGAACCTCGATCGGATACAGGTGGTGAAAGGCTGGCAGGGCGCTGACGGCGCAGCGCAAGAACGCGTCTTTGATGTGGCATGGTCTGGTGAGCGCACGCCTGATGCGGATGGCAACGTTGGCCCTGTTGGTAATACGGTCGATCTCGAGACGGGTGGCTACAGCAACAGCATCGGTGCGCCAACGCTCGCGGCGCTTTGGACTGACCCAACGTTCGATCCCGCTGAGCGCGCGTTCTACTATGTGCGGGTACTTGAGATTCCGACTGTGCGGCACTCGCTGCTCGATGCGCTCGCGCTGGGTGTGGACGTGCCGAGGGAAGGTCCTGCGACGCTGCAGGAGCGCGCTTACACCTCTGCCGTCTGGTACACGCCTGAAGGCGATTAGAAGCTGCGCAACTCCGAGGAGCGTACGCGTATCGGCTGGTAGCCGAAAATGGCGCTCAGGTGGTGCAGGTAGGCGTGCTGCCCAAACTCCCGCCACTGGGCCGTGAGCTGTTCATGCACGACAACATAGTGTGCGAGAAGATCGTCATAGCTGACTGTGCCCGCAAGTCCCTCGCCAGCGCTGAGCTCCTGCACCATCAACAGCCAGCTCTGGCTGGCGCCCATGATGAAGTAGGGCCAGGAGCGCTGGATCTCGGCGGGCCATGAACGGTCGCTCGTATCCTCTAATGTCGCCAGTTCCTCTTTCGTGCGTCGATCAAAGCGCGTCTGTTCGATCATGTCCCGCTCCAGCAACCAGAGCGTCAGCGGATGCGTTTCGACATCAGCAGCCAGCGCCTGCGCCGTGGCGTCGTCCGTGTAGATGATCAGGCTGAACTGGTGACCGGAAGGGGTGCGCCCGGCGCGCCGGTGAATGCGCCACAGTTCGATCTCGTCTTCATGGGCGATCAACGCTGGCGCGATGATCTGGTCAGCGATCAACAGGTGGCGCGAGAAATCCGGCGCTTCGTCCTCGGGCCAGGTGAGTTTGAAGCGCAGCTGCCACCAGGAGCGCCCCGGTTGCTCCGCATTGAGCGACGCAGCGTCCGGCGTGTATTCCTGCGGCGCCGAAATCTGCACGGTGGAACATGCCGATACGCACAGCGCTATGAGCAACAGCATACTAAGGCGAAAAGAAACCATGGTGGCACCCGTGACGAAGAGCAAGCAGCGTTCGATATTGTGGCATAGTCAGCCTCGGCCCAGACTGTAATTGGTTCTCACTTTCGGAGGGTCCAGCGTGCACCTTGCAACACGGTCGGGAAACTGAGATGGCAAAAAAGCCCAGTGAAAGTACAACGACAACATCTCCATGCCATTGCGGTTCTGGCGATGAATACGTGACGTGTTGCGGGCAGTACATCGCCGAAGGCCAGCCATGCCCAACTGCCGAAGCGCTGATGCGGTCCCGCTATACGGCGTTTGTTCGCGGCGAGGAAGCTTACCTGCTGGCTACCTGGCACCCCGAGACACGCCCCAGCAGGGTGCGTCTCGACGAGCGGCAACGCTGGCTCGGATTGCAAGTGCGAGCGACCGAGGCGGGCGGGGAGGGCGATACCACCGGCACGGTGGAATTCGTGGCGCGATACAAAATTGACGGGCGCGGTACCCGCCTGCACGAGATCAGCCGGTTCGAGAGGCTTGAGGGCCGCTGGCACTACCTTGACGGCCAACACCTATAACCGGGGGTTATTGCCGCGGCTTGCGCAAATTTCATCCAACAGCTATATCATTTGGAGGGAGTTAATGGGGCGACTAGAACAATAAGCGGAGGCCCTGTGTCCGATCTGACATTTCAGGTACCCAAGATACTGCGCCGAGGGAAGTTGCGCTGGGACGAACAGCGTTCCGTTGCGTCCGGTGTTGCACTACTCGATCTCATGGCGACCTCGCTGGGGCGCCGGGACCTCTCTGAGATCAGTGTTCTCGACATGGGCTGCGGCTGTAAATTTACACAGGCGATCCTCGACCGTGGCTTGCCGGTCGGCCAGTACACGGGCGTGGATGTGTATGCCGACATGATCGAGTTCCTGCGCGAGGAAGTCTCAGACCCGCGCTTCGCGTTCCATCATGTGAATACCCACAACGCGATGTATAACCCCGAGGGAGAGCCCCTGTCGGAATCGACCGCGCTGCCGGTTGCCCAGGGGAGCTTTGATATCATCTGCGGCTTTTCGCTGTTTACGCACCTGGCGCCTCACGACTACGTCAGCCTGCTTAAAGTGCTCAGGCGCTACGTGAAGCCAGACGGCCACCTGTTTTTCAGCCTGTTTGTGAACGAAGAGACGGCGGGTGGCTTTGGTCGTGTCGACCAGTTCAAGCGCGCCATGCAGAAGGCGGATCCCGAGCAGCTTGAGCAGCACGAGAAGGGGATTAAGAAAGCCCACAATGAAGGCCTTCCGGACTTTTTTGATGCGATTCCCGGGCGCCCGCTGCAGGTGGCCATGTATTCCAGGAAGCACGCTCTCGAGTTGGTCGAGGGCACGGGTTGGCAGATGGATTCGTTGAACGACCCGCTTGAACATGTGCAACACTACATGATCTGTAGCCCCGCATGAGGCGCCATTTCCGTGGTGCCCGATAGCAGGCATGAGGTAAAACACGTGACGCAACGTAACACGGGCGGTGGACCCTTCAGCTCGATGCGCCTGTTGATTCTGATGGGTCTCGTCGTTGCCGCGCTTGCGCTGTTCGACATGCTGCGCGTGTTTTTGTGACGGGTGCTTGTCACCTCTGATTGTTAGGACTATTCCGCAAGAGAAATAGTCGCTGTAAGGAATAAGAAGAATGAAAAACGTGGTATCGCGCCGTCGCTTTCTGCAACTGGGCGCAACGACACTCGCAGGTGCGGGCAGTGCCCTTTGGTTACCAGGCTGTAGTGACGGGAACGACAACACTAACGGTCTCAGCCAGTTCTGCCTGAACAACCCGCTGCCGCAGGATGCCCAGGGGCGCTGGTGGTTGAGTAACAACTATGCGCCGGTGTTCGAAGAACGCGACGAGATGAACCTCAAGGTGGTGGGTGATTTACCGCGCGCATTAAGCGGCCTTTACGCACGTATCGGTTCCAACATGGCCGATACCGAGCACTGGTTCCTGGGCCACGGTATGTTCCACGGTGTGCGCCTGGAGGAGGGCCGGGCTCTCTGGTATCGCAACCGCTACATTCACACCGCACTGCGTGAAGCCGGCACCGACGAGCTGACGCCGACTGACCCTGTGTCCAGTTACAGTAATGTCGCCCCCATCTACCACGCGGGCAGGTTGCTCACGATGGGCGAGATCGGACTGCCCTACGAGACGAATCCCGCGGATCTATCGACGGTGGGGGTGTATAACTTTAACGGCGCGCTTGGCGGGTCCATGACCGCGCATCCCAAGATCGACCCGCTCACCGGCGACATGCTGTTCTTCGGCTATGATTTTCGACCGCCGTTCCTAACGTACTACCGCGCTACCGCCGCTGGCGAACTGGTGGAGGCAAAGCCAATCACGCTGCCCGCCTCGGTGATGATGCACGACTTCGCCATCACACAACGCTACGTGATCTTCTACGATCTGCCGATAGCGTTTAATTTCAACATGGCGGCCGCTGGCAGTCGTTTTCCCTTCAGCTGGGACTTTGACCACGTGCCGCGAATGGGTGTTATGCCCCGCGACGGTGGCGACCAGGACATCCAGTGGTTCGAAGTGTCACCCAACTTCGTATTCCACACGATGAACGCCTTCGACAACCCGGCCGATGCCAATGAGATCATCCTGCACGTGGCTCGCATTAACGGGCCGTTCTGGGGCGAGTCCAACCTCGACTTCTCTGAAATCGGCTTCCTCACCGAGTACCGTTTCGACCTGGCGGCTGGCACGGTGAGTGAGAACATCATCAGTGACATCCCGCAGGACTTCGGCCAGGTGAATCGCAGTCTGTGGGGCCAGCCCTACCGTTACGGTTACGGTATGGATTTCTCGGTACGCGGCGAGGGTACCGCGCTGGCCCGTCCGGTCGGCATAGTCCGTCACGATCACCAGACAGGTAACTCCGAGAGCATGCAGCCGGGAGACCACCTCTCACTCGAGGAGGCCATCTTCGTCGCCGACCCCGAGTCCAGCGGTGAACAGGACGGTTGGCTGATGTGTTACGCCTACAACGCGAATCGTTGCGCGAGTGAGTTGCTGATTTTCGATGCGCGCGACTTCGGTGCTGCGCCTGTTGCGCGCGTGGAGCTACCCGCCCGGGTGCCCCACGGTTTCCACGGCGTATGGGTGCCCGACGCGGCGTAATCGCCGCATCGGTCCTGGCTTCAATCGAGCAGTTCGGGCTGCTCGTGTGTAATTACTTCGTACAGCGGACCGAAGCTGAACTGGCCCGCGAGCTCTGAACCCACGGTGTCAAAGGTGACGCGCGCTGACTCGTCGCGGATCGGCTGCGGGGTGCCCGCCGCCTCTGCCAGCAGCTGTGCCTGGCAGCTGCGCTCCATCGTGATGAACCACCAGGCCGCGGCCTCGATGCTGTTGCCGACCGTGAGCAGTCCGTGGTTTTTCAGGATGGCGGCCTTCTTGTCGCCCAGCGCCGCGGCAATGCGCTCGCCCTCGGTGTTGTCCAGCACCACGCCCGTAAAGTCGTCGAACACCACGTGGTCTTCGAAAAATGCGCACGCGTCCTGCGTCAGCGGGTCCAGCAGTTTGCCCAGGCTCGAGAACGCCTTGCCGTGCAGCGAGTGCGCATGGGCGGCGGCCGTGACATCAGGGCGAGCCATGTGAATCTGTGAGTGAATCGTGAAGGCGGCGCCGTTCAGCAGGCCATGGCCCTCGACGACTTCACCGAGGTGATTAACCAGCAGCAGGTCCGACACCTGCATGAGCTTGAAAGGCCTGCCAAACGGGTTTACCCAGAAATGGTCCGTGAGTTCCGGGTCGCGCACGGTGATGTGCCCGGCGGGACCTTCGTCGAAGCTGAAGCGCCCGAAAATACGCAGCGCTGCCGCCAGCTTGCGTTTGCGGTCGGCGCGAATCTCCTCGATAGAGGTCGGGGCGGCTTCGAGGCCTTCGATAGCCTCGGGGTTCATTATGATATTGTTCGCTGGCTGGTTCATGGTGACTCCTCTATTCGCAATGTCTTCGTTAGATATTCGTCAGTTCTTTTCCGAGTGGCTCGTGGCACAGTCATTGGCCTTCGAGCCTGCTTATGAGCCTTGGCTGGAAGCGATGCGCGAGCATCGGTTCGAGCGCGAGGCACTCCTTGTCAGTGCCGGCCAGGCGTCTACGCGTATCTTCTTCCTCGCCGATGGCCTGGTGCGGCTGTTCTACACCACCCCGGAGGGCAAAGAGCGCAACAAGGCCTTTTTCGGCCGACTCGACACCACCGGCGCGGTCAGCGCGGCGATGACGGGTCAGCCTGCGCCTTTCAGCATCGAGGCCCTGGAACCTGTCGTCGCCCTCAGCATCGAATACGCCGATATGCTCCAGCAGGTTCAGACGGACCCCGCGATCAATGCGCTCTATATTCGCCTGCTCGCCAGTGCCTTCATCCGCAATGAGCAGCGCGAGGCCGTTTTGCTCACCCTGAACGCCGAAGAGCGCTACCGCTGGCTTGCCGAGAACGAGCCGCACTTGCTGGAGCGGGTTCCGCAGTTCCATATCGCCAGCTATATCGGGGTCGACCCCGTCTCGCTGTCGCGTATCAAGCGCAAGCTGTCATCCGGGTGAGATCTTTGCCCACCGCGGCGCCTGTGTCGTTAACAATTGTTAAGCGGGGTGCGTGCCGGCCTCGCGTGTATGGCCCCCGTGGACTATGGTTAGGCCACAACTGCCGAGGAGCCAATCAGTGACTGAGCCTGCACCCCGAATCATGCTCGCCTCGCGGCGGGAGACCCTCGAGGACACCGTTTTGCTCGAGGACGAACTCCCTCCGCTTGCGCCCGATGAGATCCGCATGCGTGTGGACAAAGTGGGGCTTAGCAGCAACAACCTGTTCTATGCGCAGATGGGTGAGGCGCCCTTCCTGAAATTCTTCGCGGTCTACCCCCTCGGTGAGGCGCACAAGGACCTCGCCATTGTCCCTGCGTGGGGTGTGGGCACTGTCGTGGAGAGCGCCAACCCTGAGTTCCCTGTTGGCGAGCGCTACCGCGGCTTCCTGCATATGACCAACGTCGTGCAGATGAAAGCCAGGCGCACGCCTGAGGGCTTTGAGGCGTTCGGCGGCGACCGCGATAAAATCAACCAGGCCTACAACGGCTTCCTGCGCATCGACCCCGAGGGGGCGTCGCCGATACGGGGCGATGGCGAGAAGTCCGACCTTGCCATGACGGCAGCACCCGGCGCGTCGAGCGGCTTTATCATGGCCGAGCTGTTGAAGATGCACGACTGCTACGGCGGCAACAGCATTGTGTTGACGTCGGCCTCGTCCAAGCTGTCGCTGTCCACCGCGCAGTGCCTCAGGGAACTGCGCGATGCCGGCAAGCTCGAGCGCGTCATCGGTTACACGGGTGACGGCAACCGGGCGTTCGTTGAATCCACCGGTCTTTACGACGATGTACTGGGTTACGGCGAGGACCTGCCTGACGGCCTTGCACACGTGTTTATTGACGTTGCGGGCGATGCCGCGATCTACAAGCGCAACAAGGCGCGCTGTGCGAAAGCCTTCGCCGTGGGCGGCACGCATTCCGAGGCGGAGTCCTCGGTGTTCACCGCGTTTGGCCCCGGCGGTTTTTTCAAGATGTTCATCGATATGATTGCGCCCCAGGGCATGAAGAACTGGGCATCGCGTAACCTCAACCCCAAGCTGGAAATGTTCTTCGCACCGACGGTCATCAATGAGCTTATTGACCAGTGGGGCAGGGACGAACTGACGCTTCGGACCGACGCAGCCCTTACACGGTTTGTGGATGTGGCGGTCGATCAGGGCTGGATCAGTGTCGCGCGCTCCGAGACGCCGGAGGCGGCGCAAGCGGCCTACCGTCGCATCGTGGAGGGCAAGGTGCCTCCGTCAGAGGCGGTGATACTGGCGCTGGCGTAACCGCCGCCCGCAGGGGCTTGCCCGTGTTGTAAGGATGGTCGAGCCTGTGTTCAAATTGAGTGGTCTGATGATGCGCCCGCACCGCGAGGTACGATGAAACCAGGACTGAAGTACGCCATCGCCGCACTCGCGCTCGCCGCGATCTGCATGGTCGCCTGGCAGTACAGCATTCGTACGGTGGATATCCCGGAGAACCGCGCAGTGTTCGTCGCGGGCTTTCTCGGCGCGGTCGTGCTCGGCATTACCGCCCTGGTCAAAGGCCCGGGCTGGATCGGCGGCATCATCTCGGTGCCCGCGATTCTGATCGGTGCACTCCTGCCCTTTACCATGTCGATCAGCGCGCAGGATCAGGGCGCCAGCATCATCAAGGTCGGCGATACCATTCCGAGTTTCACCGCACCGGATGACAGCGGCCAACTCTTTCGGTCGGATGCCCTCAACGGGCACATCGTTCTTATTAAGTTTTTCCGCGCGCACTGGTGACCCTACTGTGTCGCCGAGTTACGGCGATGGGAAGAGCTCAGGCCGGAGTTCGACAAGCGCGGCGTCAAGGTGATGACCGTCAGCACTGATCATCCTGAAGAGATACGCGCGGAACGGCACCTGCACGGCCTGCAGGCGGTGATGTTATCTGACCCCGACCTCGTGGTGACTGATGCCTTTGGCCTGCGCAACATGGGTGCTCACTCTGCGCCGCCCAACGACGACACAGAAGCGCTGCCGATTCCCGCGTCCGTACTGGTCGATGAAAACGGCAAGGTGCTCTGGCTCGATATCTCCGAGAACTACCAGCGACGTTCGCCGCCCGAGGTGGTACTCGCGGCGATGCGGCAGTACCTCGACTGATCCATGCGGCCGCTTCCGCTATTTGCTGCTTACCAGAGCGTTATGCGCCTGCCGCGCGGTGCGGGTACGCGCTGATCCTCCGGCAGTTTGCAGAGCCGCTCCATGTGCGTAGTAGAGCCGTCGGCGTATTCCCACACCAGCTGCTCTCCCTCCAGGTAGCGGCGCACCACGACGGGCCCCCAGCCGAAGACGTGGAAGTCGAGCACCCCATCGTTCCACACCATGCCAGCCGATGTGCGGGCGCAAAATTCCCGGTCCCCCGCGATAAACAGGACCGACCCCTCGGTATCGTCGGTGGTCCAGCCCGCAGTGCTGTTGGGCCCCGAGTCGTGGATGATGCCCGAGGACGTCACCACCACGCGGCTGCCGCATTGCTCTATGCGTTCGACGTGGCCGACATGCCCGCCGTCCACACCGCGCCAGAGGCCACGAATATCGTCCGCACCCTCAGGCAGGGGCTCTGTGCATTCCGCGAGAATCGGGAGTGGGAAGTGTGAATAGCCGCAATCCGGTGTGTTCCCCTTGGGAATGTCGGCGGCCAGTTTGCCGCTGCCGTCGAGGTCAGGCAGTTCGCAATAATCCAGGGTGCTGCCGTCACCTGCCAGGGTACCCGGGTCTATAGTTAGTGGCGGGCGCGATGAGAAAAATGCCAGCCAGATCACAGCCAGGAACAAAGTCAGTAGCAGGGCGAGGCCCCGCAGCAGCCACTTGATTATCATTACAGGCCTCGGAAGGCGGCGCAGTTGCCAACAAGTTGGTTGCACTGCCGTGGTGTGTATCGTGTAATGACATAATATATGTCAAAAATAATGATAAAGACAGGTTGGGCGTTTGGATTGTCGGCTGCCCTTATAGCAGCCGAGGCGCAATCGCGACCGGGGCTGGAAGAGCTCACGGTAACCGCCCAGAAACGGCCCGAGCCCCTGCGTGAGGTGCCCATCTCGATCTCCGTTATCACGGTAGAAGAGTTGCTCAGCCTGAACCTCTACAACTTTGAGGAGCTGGAAGAGCTGACGCCCAGCGTCAGCATCAGTCCCGGTATCCAGTCGGCGGCTATCCGACTGCGCGGTGTCGGGCCCGGTGGTTTTGCCGTCAACGCGCCGCAAAGCGTGGCTGTGTTTGTCGACGAGGTCGTGCAGTCACAGGTCGGTGCCGTGTTTACCACGCTCCTGGATGTACAGCGCGTAGAGGTGCTGCGAGGGCCGCAGGGCACGCTGTATGGGCAGAATGCCCCGGGCGGCGTTTACAGCATTACCACGCGCAAACCCGACTTTAAGCGAACGGGTGGCTACCTGCGGGCGGGTTACGGGGCGTACGACTTCGACGCCGATCGCGCGACCATCGACCTGCGCGCGGCGCTCAATGTGCCGCTGGTTGAAGACACGCTCGCGCTGCGTATCGCGGGTGCGAAGCATGACGATGACGGTTACATCACTACCGAGAACCCCGCGGTCGACGACAAGGCGACCGGTGGGCGACAGTCCGAGTCACTGCGCACACACCTTTTGTGGCGTCCTTACGATGACCTCCAGCTGCGCTGGACAAGCAACTACCAGGACATCACCAACAATCCAGCGCGCGCCAATTTTGAGGGACAGGTGCCGCGCACCGGGGGGAGCAACGACTTCCCGGCATCACAGACCCGCTTTGATCGGCGCGAATACTGGGGCGATTTCGAAAGCGAGGTGGAGGGTGATATTCGCGACACCAGCCTGCACCTCACCTCACAGCTGCCCTGGACTCAGCTCGACGTGATCGCCAGTTACCAGGACTTCAATACGGCTTCAGTCGAGAACCGTCGTGCATTTCCGGGCGGCAGTAGTAACTTCAACATTGACCTGGACTACGAGGTCTCCACGATTGAGCTGCGAGCAACGGGTAGTGAAGCGGCTTTCGATTACGTGGCAGGACTCTACTACTATGCGCGCCCTGTTGAATCGGACCTGCTGTTAACGACCGGCAGTGAAGACCTTCTGGCCCACGGTAGTGAGGAGGACGAAACGTGGTCGGCCTTTGCCAACGTGAATACGCACCTCTCGGACGATTGGCACCTTGCGATTGGATTGCGCTATGACAGCAACGAGGTGCAGATTAACTACGATACCTTATACGGGAACGTGTACGATGCGCGGTTTGACGACACGGACCAGTATGATCACCTGTCCTGGTCAGTGAAGCTGCGCTGGTTTGTGAACGAGTTTAACAACGCCTATCTCGCGATCGACAATGCGTTCAAGCGCGGCGGCTACAACCCGCGCGTGGCCGCTGCCACGGGCCTTGAGCCCGACTTTCCCGAGATCGCCGCGATTGCCGCCGACCACGTACGCTTTGACGAGGAAACCTCGACCGCTTTTGAGGTCGGCCTGAAGGGCGCCTTGCAGGAACTACCGTTCCAGTATGCCGTTGCGCTGTTTTACCAGGAGTTTAATGACCACCAGTTGTCCCGGGGTCGCCCTGCTGAAGCGGTGGAACCCTTCGGTGACCTGTTCAGCCGGGTCATTACCAATGCCGATAGCGTTACGACCCGCGGCATCGAGTTCGATTTCACCTACCAGATCAGCAGCGGTTGGCGTCTGCAGAACCGCACCGCCTGGTTCGATGCGCGTATACAGAACTGGAGCAGGCGTTTTTGTGCGGTGGGGGAGGGTGAAGCGCCCGGCCAGCTGTATTGCCCGGGTGATGAGGACGCGCTTAATAACCAGCCCCAGTGGCAGGTGAACACACAGCTCGCCTACCGCAAGCCCTTGCGGGGTTGGACCCTCTACTCGAGGCTCAACTGGTCGTGGCTTTCGAAAGTGGCCGAGACCACCATCACCGATGAGTACCAGGAAGCCAAGAACCGCATCGGTGCGAGCCTTGGCGTGCGCCACAGGCGGCTGGGTTTCGACGTGCGCCTGTGGGGCAAAAACCTCACGGACGAAGACCTCAACCAGAACCCGGGACTACAGCGTAACGGTGATAGCACGCAGCCCGATGCGTTTCGCGGCCGTTACACGCGCGGTCGCGAGGTGGGTGTCACCCTCGGCTATCGATTCTAGCCGGGTTGAGAAACCCTTAAACGCTGGCGGGGCCCAGTTCGTAGCGCGCGATCGGTAGCTCGCGAATGCGAATGCCCGTTGCGGCAAAAATCGCGTTGGCGAGTGCGGGCGCACTTCCAGGTGTGCCCGGTTCCCCGGCACCACCCCAGTGCTCCATGCTGTTGATGATGTGCGTCTCGATCACCGGTGCGCGGTCCATGCGCAGCGCGCTGTAGTCGTGGAAGTTACCCTGCTTTACGGCACCGTTCTCGATGCTGATTTCACCGTAAAGCGCTGCGGTCAGGCCGTACACAACCCCCGACTCCATCTGCGCGGTAAGACCATCGGGTGATACGGCAAAGCCCGCGTCGACCGCGAGCACCACGCGGTCCACGCTGAGGTCGCCGTCCGCCACGGTGACTTCCACAACCTGCGCGACGATCGAGCCAAAGGACTGCTGCAGAGATATGCCGCGGCCCTGGCCTTCGCCGAGCGGTTTGTTCCAGCCGGCCTCCTGTGCCGCTTTGTCCAGCACTGCGCGGTGACGTGGGAGGTGTTCGAGCAGGTCGCGGCGGTATGCATACGGGTCCTTGCCCGCCTCGTAGGCCAGTTCGTCGATGAAGGACTCGGTAAAGAACCCGTGCTGCGAGTGGTCTACGCTGCGCCAGGCGCCGAAGGGCACGTGGGTCGGGCTGTCGGTGAAGTGAACGAACTGGTTGGGTACGCTGTAGAGAATGTGCGGGGCCTCTGCCGGTTCGTGCTTGTCGACAAACTGGTTTTCCCAGGCGAGTGGGTTGCCGTTGTCGTCCAGCGCAGCCCTGAATTCCGACAGGACTGCGGGTCGGTAATGGTCGTGGCGCACGTCTTCCTCGCGCGACCAGATAAGTTTAACCGGGTGGCCGGTAGCCCGTGACAGTCTAGCGGCCTGGATCGCGTAATCAGGTGTTGCGCGCCGCCCGAAGCCGCCGCCCATCATGTGTTGATGCATGGCCACTTGCTCGGGCTCCAGCTCCAGTGCGTCAGCAACCGCGTGTTTGAAACCCAGGGGGTTCTGGCTGCCTGTCCACACTTCGCAACCCGCGGCCGTGACGTGGGCGAGGGCATTCATCGGCTCCATGCAGGTGTGCGCCAGCCATGGCACCTGGTAGCTGCGGGAGATGACGTTATCGGCCTTGTCGATGACCGCCAATGCGTCACCCGTGGCAAGGTCTTCCTTGCTCGAGCCCTCATTCCGGTCGCGCTCCATGTCTTGTGCGAACTGCTTGAAGATGCCGTCAGAGGAGCGATTGTCGTTGTCGGTGTTGGTCCATGTGACCTGAACCTTCATGAGCGCCTGTTCTGCGAGCCAGTAGTTGTCGGCGACCACGGCAACCGCGTCATCGAGATTGACCACGTCGACAACGCCCGCCATCGCTTTAGCGTCTGCAGCGTCGATGCTGGCAACCGTGGCACCGAATACGGGCGCGCCTTTGATCGCGGCGTTCTTCATGCCGGGCACCTTGGCGTCGATGCCGAACACCAGGCTGCCGTCCACCTTGGCGGGAATGTCCAGTCGGGGCTTGCTCTTGCCCATGAACTTGAACTCTTCAGGCCGCTTGAGCGTTGGCGAGGTGTTGGGTTCGAGTCGTCCCGCCGCCTCGGCGAACTCGGCGAAGGGTGCGCTGCGGTCGGAGGTTGTATCGACGATTCTGCCTTCCCTCGCATCGAGCGTGGCCACATCGACCTGCCAGGCATCCGCCGCGGCGCTCAGCAGCATCTCTCTCGCGGCAGCGCCGGCGACCCGAATACCGTACACACCGGTAGAGCGCACACTCAGGCTGCCGCCCGTGGTCTGCAGGTGCATCGCCTTGGTGGCCTGGAACAGCAGCCCGTTGACAGAGCCTTCCAGCACCGGGGGGATGTTCACGCCGGCGAGTGCAAAACCCTTGGCCATAGACCAGTTGGCGAAGGCGTCTTCCGCGGGCGCCTCCAGGAAAGAGACGTCTTCCCAGCGCGCGTCGAGTTCATCGGCCAGCATTTGTGACAGCGCGGTCTGGGCGCCCTGGCCCATCTCGCTGTGGGGGATGATGGCGACCACCTTGTTGTCTGCGGTGATCTTCACCCATGCATTGACCAGTTGTTCGCCCTTCCCGGCCACGAGGGGGGTGAGCTCCTCGTTGCGGTTGCCCATGCGTACGCCAACGCCGACAAGCAGTGCACCGCCGCCGAGTACGCCCGTGGTGATAAAGGCGCGCCGTGTCCACTTACCCATGCTGCACCTCCTCTTCCCGCGCGGGCTCCCAGAAGGCCACTTCGCCGTCGGCCACCGAGCGGATGGCCTTGTGGATGCGTCCGTACATACCGCAGCGGCAGATATTGCCTGCCATCGCCGTGCGAATCTCGTCGTCGCTGGGGTTGGGGTTGGTTGCCAGCAGTGCCTCGGCAGACATGATCTGCCCCGATTGGCAGTACCCGCACTGCGGGACCTGGTGTGCGATCCACGCTTCCTGGATGGGCGTGAGGCTTTCGCCGTCTGAAAGCCCTTCGATCGTGGTGACTTTCCTGCCCGCCACGCTGCCCACCGGGGTGACGCAGGAGCGAATCGCGTTGCCGTCGAGGTGGACGGTGCAGGCGCCGCATTGGGCAATGCCACAGCCGAACTTTGTGCCGGTGAGTTCGAGGTGGTCCCTGATGACCCACAGCAGGGGCATCTCGGGCGGGACGTCCATCCGCACCACCTTGTCGTTGACGATCAGCTCGATCATGGGTTGAGTACCTCTGGGCTGGCTGTTTGAAGCGCTACAGTATAGTCCGCCGGGGTTGGGGAGTTAATGACAATCAAGCCATTTCGATGGGCGGGCCGACGAGGCTGCCGCCCGGCTCTTCCTCACGCGAAGGCCATGTACGTGCCATCGCGGGTAAGCCTGCGCGTCACAGTCATGTCCAACATTTCAGGCGTTCCCAATTGTTCAAGTAGCGCCCGACACTGCTTGCGTTGGTCGGCCTCTAAGCTCGCTAACCAATCCAATATTCGCTGAACAACCCAGATGTTGTAACTCAGCACGTTCTCCTGCGAGGGCACACTGCGCAGTTCACCTGTGAAGCGCGCGACAACGGGCTCGTGCAGGCCATCGTCCGACAGGCGCTCGCCAGATGTCTTGTGCCCCTGCTGCGCCGCCCATTCATTGTAGTGCGCCATAGACTGAACGAGCGTATCGCCTGCCACCTCCAGGCACAGTCCGAGGAACTTGAGCGTTCCCGCCGGTACTTCGTCTCCTTCGAGATACGCTTCCGCAATGTCGCTCTGCTCGGGAGAAGCCAGTTCCGGCGTGTTCATGTGCTCCGTCCAGCGATAGAGGCGGGGCGCTTTAAGTTTCATGAGATTCGCGGGTACAGGGTCGCGCGCGAGGTGGCCGAAGACCGGGCCCATCAGGATGTGGTCTGCAATGCTCGGCAGTCCGCCAAAGAGGTAGGGGTACTCGCGAAACTGTTCATCGAGTATCTCAAGCGCATCGAGGTATATGGCTTCAAACACGGGGCGCAGCTCGGGGCTGTCGCCCAGGGCGGCGCGCTTGCCCTCCATGCGTTCTGCGATCACGTTGCCGTAGTGGGTCAGCTCCTCGTCGCTACCGTAGGGCTTGAAAGAGCGGCCAAACTCGCGGCCGACAAAGCTGTAGTTTTCGTCCTTGAAATTCCAGCGGTAGTGCCACGCGGGCTTGCCCAGTGTGGCATCGATGAAGTACTCAAGCAGGCGCGCTACAAGCTGCTGGCGCACGCCGGGGGGATACGCGGGCGGTGTGGGATGGAGCGTTTCCAGTGTGTCGAAAATGGCGATGGAGTCCTGCACGACCTCACCGCTCGGCATCTCAAGCTGCGGGATGCGGTGGTTGTCGCTCTGCTTACGTACCACCTCGCGGAACCGCGGCACACCTGGTACCCGCTCAACAAACGGTATGCCCTTCTTGCGCAGGTAGCTGCGCGTCTTTGCGGTGTGGTAGGAGGCGTAAGAGCCATAGAGCGTATAGACACCAGACATGAGATGTTCTCAACAGCGATAGGGCTGCCGAGTATACGCCGTGCGAATTCCCCGCGTGAACCGGGAATTCGCAGATGGCTTGTCGTGCGATGTCAGCCGCCTGGCGTGGCGAAGTCGGGATTGCGCCAGCCCGGGCGCGCCTGCAGTATCTCCGGCGGCTCTAGTCTGGAGGTGTAATCCAGCACGGCCTCGATTTCCTTGTCAGAGAAGCGCCTGATCTGTTCTGCCATCTTCTCGTTGGCATTGAGCCGCTTGCCGCTGCGGATCGCCTGGAACTGTTTCAGCAGGTACTTGTAATGCTGGGCTTGCAGTCGCGGCGTCAGGCTGTCGTTGCCGCCCTCGCCTGACGCACCGTGGCAGTCGGCGCAGCGCTTCTCATAGAGCGACTTGCCTAGCTTCAGGTTTTTGCCATCTCCGTGGCCAACGTCCACGCTCATCTCCAGTGTGGAGATGTAACCGGCAACATCCGCCACTGCTTGCGCACCACCCAGGGCTTCCGGGTCCGCGTACGGCGCCATGACTGCGGAGTCGCGGTTACCCGCCCGAAAGTCCGTTAGCTGGTGAATCACCACCTTGCGATGCTGGCCCGCGATCTGCGGGACGCTGCCGGTTGTGCGTCCCCACCCCTCGGGTTCATGGCAGGCGGCGCACATGCGGTAGATCTCGAGTCCGTTCGCAATGTTGGGCTCAAGCGCGAGCGCCTTCTTGTACTCCTTGTCGGAGCGGGCGCGCAGCTCTTCCTTGGAGATGGGTTTGGGCATCTCCACATCCTCTGGCAGGTAGAGCGAGACGAAGCAGTACTTAAGCGCCCGCTCCGCGCGATCGTGCATGCCCATGCGGTAGAGGGCAACGGCGTGATTGCGCTGGTTAAGGCAGGACTCGAGCGATTGCCTGAGCGCATGCGTGGGATTGGTGCGCAGCGCGTTGTCTATGCGTTCGAGATCAAACTCGAACTGGGTTTGTTGCGCTGCGCCTATAAGCGGCAATACAAGACCGACAAGCAACACGGTCCAGCGGGGAAAGGTTGATCTGGTCACGGGCGTGTCCTCGGGTTGTCATGAGTCTCGCGAGCTCTCATGTGCAACGCACACCCTGCGACACAAGGCTCTACACTTTAGTTGTAGAGCGTGTCGACGCCGGTGGGAAGGACGAATCGACCAAACGCTGTCCTATGTCAATTAGATGGCCAGGAGCGAATCAGTCGACGAGCGCCTGGTAGGTAAGCAGTTTGAACTCATTGCCGAGGCGCGTCTGGTGGGGGATGCTCTGTACCATGAAAATGCCGATGAGCTGCTCTTTGGGGTCGATCCAGAAGCGCGTGCCTGCGGCGCCTCCCCAGTTGTACTCGCCTTCGGAGCCCAGTTCACCGTACTGACCGAGTTCCTCCAGCACCGCCACGTTGAGCCCGAAGCCGACACCGGGCCGGCTGAACACGCTGCCCGTTTCGCCCATCTGGTCTGTGCTCATCAGCTCCACTGACTTGGGAGACAGGAGGCGCGCGCCGTCGAGTTCGCCGCCGTTCAGCAGCATCAGGCAGAAGCGCATGTAGTCTTCGGCGGTAGAAAGCAGGCCGCCGCCACCGCTGTCAAACCCGCCACCGTGGATGTAGCGGTAGGTCCTGCGCGGGTCCGCGACCTCCAGTTGCAGTGACTCGTTGCGTCGCCAGACACCGTCCAGCCCTGCCTCGGTATCGACAGGGGAGTAGAGCTGTGCGAGGCGCGGCAGTTTTTCTTTGCTGATCCTGAAGCTTGTGTCGTCCATGTCCAGCGGCTCGAAAATGCGCTGCTGCATAAACTCGCCGAGGCTCATGCCCGACAGCACCTCCACGAGGTAACCCTGTATGTCGACCGAGACACTGTAGTGCCAGCGCGTCCCCGGTTCATACTGCAACGGCAGCTTCCCCAGCGCCTCAATGAAGGCTTTCGAATCTGGCTGGCCCAGCACATTGGCCTCGCGGTACAGCGCGTCGACCTCTGTCTCCCCGAAGATGCCGTAAGTAAAGCCACCGGTGTGGCGCATCAGGTCGCGAATGGTGGGCTGGCGCGCGGGCTCGCGGGTCTGGCCAAGCTTGCTCTCGTCGCCCGTGCCGCTGCCGATGCTGGCCGTGCCGTCGGATGCAACGCCTGTGGCGCTGTCGGCTGTCGAAAGTGCGACCTTCAGGTTGGCGAGTTCCGGGATGTACTTCGCCACCGGGTCGTTCAGGAAGAACTTCCCTTCTTCGTACAACATCATTAACGCGACGCCGGTGACTGGCTTGGTCATCGAGTAAATGCGATGAATAGTGTCTTTCTTCATCGGCTTGCCCGCTTCGCGGTCGCTCATGCCCCACGTGTTGTCGTATACCACGCGGCTACGGCGCGCGATCATACCGTGGCCACCGACCATCACGCCCAGCTCAACCTGTTGCTCCATATGCGCATCGATGCGCGCAAGGCGTTCGGCGGATACGCCTTCGCGCTTTGGTTTGCTGCTGCGCAGGTCCTTGGCGCTTGCCAGGGGAACGATTGCCAGGAGGAGGGCGAGACACAGTACGCTGGTGCGCTGGGCGTTGCTGGTGAGCATGCGGATTCCTTATTGTTTTGTGCGTTAGGTCGGGCGGCAGCTTGCTCAATGGTAGCACCCTCCTGAAAACCCGTGGGTCGCGGAGCGGCCTGTCAGTCGAACCGCGCCAGCAGCCAGCGCAGCGCGCGACCGCGCTCGCCTCTGCGCCAGACGAGGTAGAGCGGCGCGTCCTCTTCTACTTGCTGCAGCGGCAGCTCTACGAGTGCTCCCTGCCGCAACTGTTCTTCGATTCTGTGCCGCGGCAGGAAACCGGCGCCGAGCCCCGCTGCCTGCGCCGCGATTTTCTGCTCCACCGTTTGCACCCGGAGTACCAACTGGGTCTCGAATACGCGGCGGGAGCGCGGCGGTAGCCTGCGCGAAGAGTCGCGCACCACAACGGCCCGGTGTTCCCGTATCTGTTCTTCGCTGAGCGGCGACTGCTCCGCCACGAGTGGGTGACCCGGTGCGACAGCGAAACACCAGCCGCACTGGTCGATCGCGCGGCTGCTTAGTCCCTGTGTGGAGCCCTCTGGTTCGCTGGCGCCGATCACCAGGTCGGTGCGGCCGTCCAGGACGGCCTCCCAGGCACCTCCCAGTACCTCCTCCGAGAGGGTGACCTCAATATCGGGACGCAGAGCGTAGAGGGCCTCGAGGTGCGGCGCGATCGTTCCGAAGCCGTAGATGGAATCGAGGGTAATGGCGAGTGTGGATTCCCAGCCCCGCTCAACCTGCCGCGTTGTCTCCACGAGGCGCTCCGCCGCCTCCAGCAGCTCGCGGCCCTGCTCCAGCAGTACCTGGCCTGCCGGTGTCAGCACTGAGCGGCGACCCTCGCGCCTGAACAGTGTGACGCCGAGGTCTTCCTCCAGCTTGCCGACGCTATAGGTGATGGCCGAGGGCACGCGGTACAGGGCGGCCGCGGCCGCCGCAAAGCTGCCCTTGCGATCGATGGCGTCGAGGACCTCGAGGGCCTCCAGGGAAAGCGGTGTGCTCATTGTTCACCAATATTCAAATTATCTGAATATATAAGTCATTTTATTTCGATTTTTTCCTATGAATCAATAAATACAATGGTCCCATTAGTCACTTGAACTGAAATATTGTTAACCGCTGCTTAAGCGTAGTACGAGGAGGAACGATCATGGGACTTTTAGTTAACGGCGAATGGCACACCGATTGGTATGACACCAAGAGCACGGGCGGCGAGTTCGTGCGCAAGGACTCACAGTTTCGCGACGTCATTAGCGCGGAACACTCTAGCTACCAGCCGGAGGCCGGACGCTACCACCTGTTCGTGTCGCTGGCCTGCCCCTGGGCACATCGCACCCTCATCTTCCGCGCGTTGAAAGGCCTCGAGGATTTGATCGGCGTGACCGTGGTGAAGGCCGAGATGCTCGACAACGGCTGGGAGGTCGCCCCTGCAAACGAGCAGCCCGCGGGATTCGTTCCCAGCCCGGTGGAAGGCATCGACTATCTCTACCAGCTCTACACCAGCATGGACGAGGGCTACAGCGGCCGCGTCACCGTGCCGGTGCTGTGGGACAAAAAAACGAACACTATCGTCAACAATGAGTCTTCCGAGATCATCCGCATACTTAACAGTGCATTCAACGAACTCACGGGCAACACCGACGACTACTACCCCGAGCCGCAGCGCGAGGCGATCGACAGCGTCAACGAGTTTGTCTACGACACGGTCAACAACGGCGTCTATAAAACCGGCTTCGCGACCACACAGGCGGCTTACGAGCGCAATTACCACGCGCTGTTTGCTGCACTTGACGACCTGGAAGAGCGGCTATCACGCCAGCGCTATATCGCGGGCGACAGCCTGACCGAGGCTGACTGGCGGCTGTTTACGACGCTGGTGCGGTTCGATCCTGTCTACCACGGGCACTTCAAGTGCAATCAGCGCATGCTGGAGAGCTACCCGAACCTCAGCAACTACGTGCGCGAGCTTTACCAGGTTCCTGGCGTGGCCGACACGGTGAACTTTGAACACATCAAGACGCACTACTACTTCAGTCACACAACCATCAACCCGACGCAGGTCGTACCGCTGGGTCCTGTTGTTGATTACAGCCGTCCGCATGATCGCGGCGCGCTGAAGGGGGCCGCGTGATGAAACGGACGATTCAGCAACTCATCAACAGCGAACCCGTGACCGATGGCGACGGTGTGAAGATTCAACGCAGTGTTGCGCACCGTGCGCTGCAAACGTTCGACCCCTTTTTGCTACTCGACGAGATCGCGTCAGACGACGCGGCGGACTACATCGGCGGTTTTCCGATGCACCCGCACCGCGGTTTCGAGACGGTGACCTATATGCTGGAAGGGCGTATGCGGCATCGTGATCACATGGGCAATGAGGGGCTTCTCGTCACCGGCGGCGTGCAGTGGATGACCGCTGGGCGTGGGGTGATGCATTCCGAGATTCCCGAGCAGAGCGAGGGGCGCCTGCACGGCTTCCAGCTGTGGATCAACCTACCTGCCGCTGAGAAGATGGGCCCGCCGGCGTACCGCGAATACACACCGGAACAGATTCCCGAGGTGCGCTTCGGTGCCGCCAGCAGCGCCCGCGTGATTGCCGGCGAGTTTGCGGTCGGCGATGAGAGCGCTCGTGGTCCCGTGGCGGATGTCACTACCCAGCCGGACTACTTCGACATCGCGCTGGCGGCCGGTGAATCGCTGTCGCTGACTGTCGACCCCGATAAGCGGGTTGTGCTGTACGCCTACGTGGGTGAGATCAGTGTGCGTGGTGAGACCGACGAGCGGCAACTCGCGAGTCAGCAGTTCGCGATGCTAGGCGAGGGCGATGCCGTGGAGATCGTCGCGAACGAAGACAGCCGCTTCCTGTTTCTTGCGGGCAGGCCGCTCGGGGAGCCCGTTGCCAACTGGGGGCCGTTCGTCATGAACACGCCCGAGGAGATCGAGCAGGCTATTCGCGATTACCGCGATGGGACGCTGGTTAGCGATGAAGATGCCGCCTGACAGGGCGGCGTGCTAACGAGCAATGAAGTCGAGCACCCGCTCGCGAAAGAGGGTGCTGAACCGCTCGACATCCACGGTAAGTGCCACGCGTGCGTTGATCTCCTGTCGGTTGAAAATCACCCGCTGGAACGGTTTGTGGTAAGAAACACTCATGCCCTGCGCGGGCCCATCGCTCACCTCGATCTCCACGTGTGAGTCCTCGAGCGTCACCAGGCTTGGGTCCATCGCCACGGCCACGGCGAGACTGTCGTAGAGGTGCAGTGATTCGGTGCCGGAGCCCGCGGCCATAACCCGGAACCAGGGCGCCGTCGCTTCTTTCACGAACTGGCCAAGTTCGCTGCCACTGGATGCGCATTCTTCCACCTGCTTCGGGTAGAGGTGCGTCTGGTGACACACGTCCAGCCCCACCATGGTGATGTCGGCACCAGAGCGGAACACAATGTCGGCTGCCTCGGGGTCCTGCCAGTAGTTGAACTCTGCCGCAGGGGAGATGTTGCCCGCGCATTCGGCGTTACCGCCCATCATCACGATGTCTTTAATCGCGCCTGCAAAGTCCGGGTCTTGCTGAATTGCCGCCGCGATGTTGGTCAGTGGCCCGATGGTGACCAACGTGATTTCACCGGGATTTGCGCGCACGGTGTCGATGAGAAAGGTGACAGCGTCGGCGTCTTCGCCCTCGGGTTCAAGTTCGGGTGTGATCTGTTCCGCCCCTTTGCGCTGCTCGAGCCAGTTGACCTGGATGCTGCGGTTCTCGTTCAGCGGCTTCAACCGGCCGCGCCTGAGTGGCACGTCCTCGCGGCCCACCAGCTGCAGCAGGTGGTGTGCGTTTGAGTAACCCTTTTCTGCGGGCATATTGCCCTGCACGATAGTTATTCCCTCCACCGACACACCGGGCGAATTGAGTGCCAGCATAATCGCAAAGCTGTCTTCCGGGTCACCGCCCAGGGTGCCCATCGCCGGGTCAGTGTCGATGATCATGCGCATTGTGTGGGTGCCTCGCTCACGGTTGGGACTACATTAGCAGGTCACCGGGGTGTCACAAGCGTATGACCTGCGAGTGACAGCTCGCTTCACCAACAATGGCGACATTGCCCGCCCAGCAAATAAATGGCAGAGTATATGCCAATATATTCAGCGCGTCTGAGTTTGGAAGTTCGCTATGGTTCGATTGACCGACCTGCCCGAGTACGAGCGGCAACATCTTCTGGAGAAAAGCCAGCCGCCGCTTGGGCCTGCCGTTTGGGTGGAGAACCGAACGCGACTTGCCGACAAGCGAATCGCCCTGCTCACCACAGCGGGCCTGCACTTCGACGGTGATGACGCCTTCGGTTTTGTCGATGCCGGATACCGCGTCATCCCGGGGGATGAAGACCCGCGCAACCTGCTCATGTCGCACAGCTCTGCGAACTTCGACCGCGGCGGTTTTCAGCAGGACGTTAACGTGGTGTTTCCGCTTGAGCGCTTTCGCGAGCTTGTTGCACGCGGAGAAGTGGGCTCCCTCGCATCTGCGCACTACAGCCTCATGGGCGCCGGGCTTCCACCGGAAGCCTACGAGGGCAGTGTGCGTGGTCTTGCCGGCATGCTAAAAAAGGATCGTGTTGATGCGGTGTTCCTCACCCCGGTCTGACCCAATTGCACTCGCGCCGTGTGCGCGATCGCGTATTTCCTGGAGGCGGAGGGCATCATGACCACGGCAATCGGTCTTGTGCGTGAAAACGCGGAAACCATGCAGCCGCCGCGCATGCTGTGGGTGCCGTTTCCGCTGGGCTATCCGCTCGGGCGTCCGGCAGACGCCGCGTTTCAGCACCAGGTTATCGGCCATGCCCTGGGCTTACTCGATTGCACAGAAGGTCCTGTGCTTGAAGACTTCCCTGAAGAAGCGGGCATCGACGCTCCCGAGGCTGCGCCAGCATGCCCGATCAGTTTCGCGCGTCCTACGGTCGAGGACGGCTCCTGGCGCGCGCAACTGGACAAGGAGCTCGCCGACCTGCGCCCCTGGTATGAACTCGGTGTGCGTCGGCGCGGGCGGACTACGGTTGGCGTCTGCGAGTCTTCCATCGATGACATCGCGCGTGATATCGCGCGCTGGCTAGACGAACGCGATGCCCCCTTGCCCGACCTTGAGTGGTTCAAGTACGCCATTGAAGACGCCAAAGCCTGGTATGGAGAAGCGCTGACCGCGCAACCGGGAGACTACCCGCCCGGCTATGCGCAACAGCTTTTCTGGAGCGAGACGCGCTTCGGTGCGGCGCTCAGGGAGTACTACACTTATTTCAGTGAGCGCGCCGAGTTCAAGTTGTTTGCCCGGCTGGTGGCAAGCCGTGAAGCGATCGGGGAATCTACCGGCGGTGCCGAAGACCTCCAGCGCGCGCTGTCCGATGAAGATCCCCGGGAGGAGCCATGATTAGCGTAGAACCCATGCTGCCGCGATTCGGGGCCAACGTGATGGGGGTGCAGCTCGATGGCGTTAACGACGAGCAGTTCGATCTCATCTACCGTGCCTGGCTGGAGTACGGTGTACTGCGTTTTCGCGACCAGCAATTGGATGAAGACGGCCTGCAGCGCTTCAGTCGTCGCTTTGGTCCCCTGGAAGAGATTCCCCTTGGCCGCATGACGGAGGAGCAGAAGATCGCGCTGGGAAAAATCTTCAAGAACCCGTATGTCACCAACATCTCCAACATCGTGGAAGATGGTATGCCCATCGGTGGCCTCGGCAATGCGGAAGCGAACTGGCACTCCGACATGACTTACGTGGAGAACCCACCGCCTGCAAGCGTGTTGCTGGGTGTGGAGATACCTGCCACGGGTGGAGATACCTGGTTTGCCGATCAGTACGCGGCGTTTGATGCGTTGCCGACGGACCTGCGTGAGCGCGTATCCGATTTATCCATAAAACACGATGCTGCACATACCAGCGTCGGCGACCTACGGCCCGGCTTTGAAACGTTCGATGACCCGCGCGATGCCCCTGGCGCCGTGCACCCGATTGTCGCAACGCATCCTGAAAGTGGCCGACAGTGCCTTTACCTCGGTCGCCGCGAATGGGCTTACATTCCGGGGCTTGAACTTGACGCCAGTGAAGCGCTGCTGGATGAGCTCTGGGACCACGCGGTGACTTCGCACAACGTTATCAGGCAGCAGTGGCGGGTGGGCGATGTCATTATCTGGGACAATCGCTGTGTGCTGCATCGCCGCGACGACTTTGACGGGTCCCAGCGGCGCCTACTCAGGCGCTGCCAGGTGCTCTCTCCCGAGGCCTTATGATGTCGCCGCGCCTGCGTCGCATACTGATAATCGTCGCGGTTGTCACGGTGGCCTACCTTGTTGGCAACCAGGCGCAGGACTACCTGGGCATCTCGTTTTCCGTGGAAGGTCTTGAAGCGTTTCGTCAATGGGTCGCAGGGCTGGGTTGGCTCGGTCCCGCGGTCTACATCGTGCTCGTGGTGTTTCGCCTTTTCATAGGCTTGTCATCTCACCTGGCGCTGATCCTTGGCGGGCTGGTGTTCGGCGCCGTCGGCGGGATCGTGTGGGGCACGATAGGGTTGATTCTTTCCGCGCTGGTGCTGTTCTACCTGGCGCACTTTCTCGGCGCCGAAGGCGTGCGCCGCCGCTTTGGTGATCAGTACGCGGACATGACCGAGCGCATCCAGCGCGTTGGCGCGGTGGCAATCTTTGCCATTACCGTGCATCCGGTTGGCCTGCTGACACCGGCACACCTCGCGGCGGGTCTCGTGGGCATGGGCGTCGGGCCCTTTCTTCTTGCTGTGCTACTGGCCTCCCCGCTGCGTACCGCGCCCTATGCCATTCTAGGGACGGCCGTGTTGGACATGACTCGGACACAGTCCCTGGTGATCGGCGGCCTGCTTCTTCTATTGATCGTGGTGCCGTTGATGATTCCTTCCGTAAGGCGCTGGATCGTCGGCAAAGATTAGTTTCGACGATTCGGTCGGGTTGTGAGCAGCATCACGGTTGCCGCTGGGTTTGTGTGGCGTCATCTGTCATATAGAAGTTTCGAGTAGGCCACAAAGCCCACACAAAACCAGGAAAGAGGCGCTCCCAGGGTGAAACTACGAAATCTTCGTGTCGGTGCAGTTGTCGCTGTCGCCGTCTTGGCACTTTTCTCGAGCGCTAAGCTGCTCGCCCAACAGGTAGCCTGGGACCACACGAACGTGGTCTACGGTACAGATGACCCTTCACGACAGTTCCTGAACATCTACCTGGCGGATACGGCGGAGCCCGCGCCGGTGCTTTTCTGGGCACACCAGAATGGCAGCACTGCCTTCAACGTGTCGCAGGAGCAGGCCGACACTATCGTCGGTGAGGGCTATACGCTCATCAGTTGGGAGTCGATTCCCTCGCTGAGCGACCCCGCTGGCCTGCTGACGGCCTGGTCGGACGCGCAGCTCGCCTTTGACTGGGTTCGGGCTAACGCCGCCACGTATAACCTTGACCCGGACCACTTCATCATTGGCGGCCGGTCGCGCGGTTCCGGCGCAAGCTGGCCGCTGGCACACGGCGGTCACCCGGCCATCAAGGGCATTTACATGTACAACGCCTTGCCCGACGGATTCTGGCAGGCGCCTGAGCTCTGGACGCCTGTTGTGGAGGTCAATGCCGACAGCCCTCCCGTGTACTTTGCCTATGGGCCTGTCTACGGCAGTACCGACGGCCACAGGCCTGACAATTCTGACCCCGTCGTTGCCCGCTACGACGAGCTCGGCCTTGGGGACGACATCACCATCACCACGGGTATGTGGCAGGCCGGCATCTCCAATGTCATGTTCTACTTCCCGGATTTCGTGGAGTCGCTGGCGCCCCCGCCAGAGAACATTTCGCGCGTCGTTCCCTGGTCCGACCCGACCTATACCTACACGGTAGAGAGCAACGTGGTGTACGGGCAGGGTGAAGTTGGCGGCGGTGGCAGTTTCCTCGACCTCAGGCTCGACCTGTATATCCCCGATGTCGCACCGCCCGCGGGCGCCTACAGCCAGTTTCCCCTCATGCTGATCATTCACGGCGGGGGTTTCAGCGGTGGTTCCAAATCGGCTGCGAACTTTGTCAGCTACGCGCAGGAGTATGCGTCACGCGGTTGGCTGGCGGCTTCGATCGACTACCGCCTGATGAGCGACGACCCCATTCCGTCTTCGCGCGTCCAGGCGCTGTATGATTACGTTGGAGGTGCCGCCGCGCCGTTACAGGCTCGAACGGCAGTGGCCGCTGTTGACGACACGCTCACTGCACTGGATTTTCTGCAGTCGCGCCAGGATGTTCACGCACCGTGGACTGCACTGCTCGGAAACTCCGCAGGCGCCATTACGTCCCTCATAACAGCCTACTCGCTGGATGATCACGGAATTGCGCGGCCGCCAGTCGCCGCTGTACTCGATCACTGGGGGGGTATCTATGGCTCTTCGATCGGTACGCCGTTTGACGACCCGCTGGGCACCGACCCGGTGTTGCTGGTCGTGCACGGTACGGCCGACCCGACCGTCCCGTTCAGCGAGGCCGAGGCCCTTGAGGCCTGGGCAGTTGCCGCCGGCCTGCCGCTCGACTATCACCCTGTGAACGGCGCGGGACACGGCGTGAACCTGTTCAACGCAACGGTTCCCGAGACGGGCGTGACGCTGTTCCAGCGCGGTGTCGACTTTATCGATGAAACGGTATTTGACGGCAAAACGCAGGGGCCGCAGCCGCCGGTGCCGCCCGGTTGTTAAGCGTGGGCGGGCGTACTGCCCGCCCAGCTTAGCCTGCCTTAGATTCCGATGTTTACGCGCAGCCCGAAGTAGCGTTCGTGGTCGCGCGGCACGAAACGCGCCGTTGCCACTGTCGCGGCAGTCAGCGAGAGGTCCAGCAGGCCACTGTTGTAGCTCTCGTCCAGCACGTTGTTCGCAAACAGGGTTACCGTGTAGTTCACGTCCCCGAAGACCTGCATGCCGAGCGCGAGATTAAGGATGCCGTAGCTGTCATCTTCCATCCACGGTGCGAGCTGCAGGTCATGATTCACGCCGTCGGTCCAGGCGTAGGAGGCGTTGGCAATCACGTCTCCAGGCAAGACATCGCCCGCCGGCCAGACGTAGGTGCCTGCCAGGTTGAACTTGAAATCCGGTGAGTTCTGCAGGTCTTTCCCAGCGAGGTCCTGGACTTCCAGGCCGTCCTCGTTGACCACGCAACCCTGGGCCTCGGTCTGTCCGAAGTAGCACTCCGCCAGCGGGTACTCGGTAATCGTGGCGTCGACCCATGCGGCGGCGACCTGCAGTGTGAAGTTCTCGCCGATAAGGGTGGTCGTATCAAGTTCGAGACCGTAGGTTTCAAGCTCACCTACGTTTTCTGTGCTGAAGATGACGGCGCCAGCATCCGTCAGCGTCGTCTCCTGTGCCTGGTAATCGTCGTAGGTGGTAAAGAAGCCGACCAGCTCAAGACGGAAACGGTTCTCAAACAGCTGGCCCTTGTAGCCCACTTCAAAGGCATCGGACGATTCCTTTGCCACCGGCTCCAGGCCCTCGACAAACGTCTCTTCATTCGATGCGGCGGCGTCGAAGAACTGGCCTTTGTGCCCGCGCGCGTAGCGCGCAAACGCCATTCCGCTCTCGCCGATATCGTGCTGGAACGCAATACTGCCGAGCGCGATGGTGTCATCGTCATCGAAGGAGGCTTCCATCGGCGCGGTGCCGCCGTAGAAATCGATCTGTGTCCTGTCGAACTCGATCTCCTCGTACTGGTAACGGCCGCCGACGGTGACGCGGGAGCTGTCGCCGATGTTGAATGTCACCTGGCCGAAGACGGAGGCTGACGACACCACGTTTTTCGCCAGGTTGTGGTTGTCTAGGCCCGCGATGACGCCGAGGCCCGGTGCATAGCGATCGAATTTGCGGTCCGCGTCCATTTCCGAGTAGTAAAAGCCCGCAATGTACTCACCCCAATCAGCCTGGGGAGACAGCAGGCGGAACTCCTGGGAAAAGAAGTCGACATCGAGCTGGTTGAGCTGCACCACGCCGCCATTGCTCGCAATGGTGAACGGCATCGTGCCTTCATCGAACGGGTCGCCGATCGTGCCGCCGGGAGTGAAGCCGGTAAACGGGTAGTCGATCAAGTTGGTGGAGGTGAGATCGAGTTCGTTGAACTCGTCGAGCTTCCAGTTGCTGTAGGCCGTGATGGACATGAAGTCGTGATCGCCGATTTCAACTTCCGCTTTGAGCGACAGCTGCAGGCTTTCGGAGATGATCTCTGTAACGTCATCCAGCGAAACAGTCGTGTTGTCTTCGTCGATGGTCGGGATAAGCTCCGGCGCCGCGTCTGTGATCGGCACTACCGTGAGAATCTGGAACGCTTCGATGTCTTCCACGGAGGCCAGTGTTGAGGAGCAACAGGCGCTTTCGCTGTCGTCGTACTTGGCCTGGAACTTGAGCACTGCACTGTCGCTGACATCCCAGTCAAGGCGGGTGTTGAAACCCCAGCGCTCGGAGCCATCGGTGTCGCCGCCGGGGCCGATATTCGTGATCCAGCCATCCAGCTCATCGTAGTAGCCGGTGAGGCGGTAACCCAGCGAGTCACCCAGGGGGCCCGAGAGAGAGGCTGTAATCTTTTCCTGGTCGTCATCGGTGAGCGTCAACTCAGTGCTGGCCTCCAGCTCTTCGGTCGGCCCTTTCGTGACGACATTGATAACCCCGGCCGAGGCATTCCGCCCAAACAGTGTCGACTGCGGGCCGCGCAGAATCTCCACCCGCTCAATGTCGGTCAGGTCGGCGAGCGCCTGGCCCGACTGGGTGGTAGCGACGTCGTCGATGACAACCGCTACCGCACTCTCGGCGCTGACGGAGTACACAACCGTACCGATACCGCGGATACGAAAGCCCGAGTTTTGTGCCAGGCCCGTCTGGTCATAGGTCAGCGAGGGGCTGATCTTCGTGAGGTCGGCCGTGTCGCGCACGCCGTAGCTCAAGAGGTCTTCCGGCGTCACCGCCGTGAGAGCAACCGGCACGTCCATCATGTTCTGTTCGCGTTTCTGCGCGGTGACGATGACTTCTTCAAGCACGGCCGAGTAGGCGGTGGGTTGGAACAGCGCACAGGCGGGTGCCAGCGCGAGCGCAATAACTCTGACCCGCGAAGGCGGGTTACCAGGGTACAGGGACATGCGGATACCTCATTATTAGTGTTGTCTGGCGGCCCCGTGATGTGGGCGTGACGCGCCGATTCCGGCCTGCTCGCCACGGAACGGCAGATGCTGGCCGAGGAGTGAGCATCGCAGACCGCCCAGAGCCGGTCAACCGGGGTTCAGGTCTGCATCGGGCTTGTCGCCATGGCAATTTTCTGAAATTATGCGACCCTCGTCAGAGTCCCGAACAAACTTTATAAAGTCATTCTAATCAAAGAGTTACACTCGGAGGCTTGGCGAACAGGGTCCGTCTGCAGACCCGGCCAAACAATAAAACACTATCGCCCAGTGAGAACCTGGGCATCGGGGCACAGGCGTTGACCAGGTTATTGGGCGCCCCCGATCAACTGCAACATCCCGTGGGGATACTCGATAACGATGAATAAAGTACAGAAACTCGCGCTGCTGTATATGCTGTTACTGGCCGTGTTTTTGTACGGCTACGCCGCGGCGAGGTTCGAGCTGCCTCCGCACGGCCTGTTCGAGCCACGCATCAAGGAGTTCGAGGCGTTTGCCGCGGGCGCCGGCCTGGAAAAGGACTCATCCGTTCTCGACAAACTGAAGAACGATGCGGGCCTCTCACCACTGCGCTTTACATACGGTCCTCCCGACGGTCTCTACGACTGGCACGAACCGCTGCCGATGACCGGGCTCAGGAGCCGGCGGGAGCAGCCGCAGGTATACATCAGTGATGATCATCCCAGTGGTTACCGCTTCATCGCCGGCGCGATGGACTTCGAGGAGACTTTCTGGGGTGCGCTGCTCATCAGCCCGGAGGGTGAGGTGGTGAACACCTGGAAGCTCACGACGGAACACCTGCCCGGTAACAGGGAGGGCGACCTGCTCAAAATTCTTTACGGGCTGCATATTGGCCCGGACGCGTCCGTCACGTTCCTCATGCAGGAGTCCGGTGGCGGGATCGTCAAGGTCGATGCCTGCGGCAACGAGGTCTGGAACCTGCCAGGGGTCTATCACCACACTGTATCCAGCAACGGCGAAGGCGCGTTCTGGGCGTTTGAAGGCTCCCAGTACACGCTGGACCAGGACATGGTGAAGGTGTCGGAGGAGACTGGCGAGATCCTGCAGCGGATCGACATGACGGAGGTGCGCAAGGCAAACCGCTACCTGCACATCTGGGATCTTTCCATGCCGCTGCTCGGCACCGCGGAACAGCGCTACAAGGTCGGCAACCTGACCCACGGCAATGACATCGACGCCCTCAGGCCAGACGTCGCCGCGAGCTTCCCGCAGTTTGAAGTTGGCGACCTGCTCATCAGCTATGCCACGACCAATCTCGTGTTTGTGCTCGACCCCGATACGCTCGAGGTGAAGTGGTGGCGCATCGGCCTCGTGGACTACCAGCACGACCCCGACTGGGAGAGCGATGGCCGGATTACTATCTTTAGCAACGAGCGCCGCTGGGAAGACAACAAGTCGCGCATCGTCTGGGTGGACCCCAAGACCTACGAGTCCGGCGATACGTTTAACGGCGAGGCCAACGGCTTCCGTTCTCCCGCCAACGGCATGCACCAGCGCACCGAGTTTGGCAGCCGCATGGTGACGAGCGCTAACCAGGGCTGGGTGTTCGAGGTGGACGATGCCGGCGAAACGGTCTTTTCGTTCCTCAACACCTACTCACAGGCTGACAACAGGACGCTATTCCTCGCCGATTCCTACCATTTGCCTGCGAACTACTTCACAGGAAAGCCCTGGGAGCAGTGCGCCCCGGCAGACTTGGAGCGATAATGGCGATCGATGTCCTGTATTGCTACAGTAGAGTTTTGAGAGAGTGCACACGATGAACACGCGTACAATCGTAAGCGTCCAACTCGCCCTCCTGGGTTTGCTGCTGGCTGGCCCGGCGCAGGCTTATATAGGCCCTGGCCTCGGCGCGGGTACGATAGGCGTTATCCTTGGTCTTGTTGGCTCCGTGCTCATCGCGGTCTTTGCATTCTTCTGGTATCCCATCAAGCGCACCTTCAAGAAGTGGACGTCCTCTGGCGACGAGTCTCTCGAGGACGACGAAGAGCTGGAGGCCACTGAAGAGCCCAAGTAATGGCGGTCTACTTAACGTCGTTGGTGGTCTGCCTTTGTGGTGTCGAGCTGCTCATCAGGGCGCCTCTGTTCGAAACGGTTGCCACGCTGCTCCAGTACTCCCGTAAGTCCGGCCAGGTTATCGCCTCAAAGCATATCTCTGACCACTGGAAGGAAAAGGTACTCCCTGCTTATTCGCAGAAAGTCTTTGTCAGCTCGCTAAAGCTGTTGGTCATCTTTGTATTGCTGTTTGCGGTGCTCGGGCTCATAGCCTTTGCGCTCGATTATGTCTTCCTGTCTGGCACCGCAACATTCGATTTTCTCTCTAGCGGGCTTGGCATTCTCTATGCCACGGTCGTGTCCGTCGGTTACTACTATGCCCGAAGCCGCCTCCTCGGAAAGTGACTACGGGTTCCTGTCGCGCCTGCTGCACAAGTTGGCGCTCGATTACGCCTTCATCGGTGAAGCCTGTTTCGATATAGAGCAGATGTCCGCGGGCGATGTCCCGGTGGAACAGCCTGTGTTTATTGTCGGGCTTGCACGTTCGGGCACTACCGCACTGCTGACCGATATCTATGAGACAGGCGTCTTCCGGTCGCTGACCTACAAGGATATGCCTTTCGTTCTCATGCCCGGCGTATGGAAGAAGCTGTCGAGCTCACACAGCGCTGACATGGAGAAGAAAGAGCGCGCCCACGGCGACGGCATACTGGTCAACGCCGAGAGCCCCGAGGCCTTCGAAGAAGTGTTCTGGCGCACCTTCAGCGGCGATCGTTACATCCGAGACGACTGCCTTGTGCCGCACAAGGTCACCAAGGACACGCTGGAAAAGTTCAGGCAGTTTGTTGCCAGTGTCGTCGGTTCGGCCGGTGATGCGCGGCAGACTCGCTACCTATCGAAGAACAACAATAACCTGTTGCGCCTGCCGGTTATCCGGCGTGCGTTTCCCGATGCCAGGATCATCGTGCCGTTTCGCGACCCGATCCAGCAGTCCATCTCGCTCATGAGCCAGCATCGACTGTTCTGCGGACGGCACGGCGACGATGCTTTTTCACTGAAGTACATGAACTGGCTGGCACACCACGAGTTTGGGCTTGGGCACAAGCCATTCCGCTTTGGCGATGAGCAGGCGGGGCAGGGCGACCCGGCGGATATCAACTACTGGCTGTCGATCTGGAACAACAGCTACCGCCATGTGCTCGAGACCGCCGATGACGACACGTATTTCCTCTGTTTTGAGACACTCTGTGAGCAGTCTTCCAGCGAAGTTGCGCGCCTGTATTCCTGGGGTGCAATTCCCTTTGAAGAAAGCGCCGCGGAGCTGACCTTCGCATTACCTCCCGCCAAAACCGCTTCAGGCGAGAACGCCGATCTCGTGGCGGCCTGCCGAGAGACTTACCGCGAGATGGTCACGCGCAACGCTTAGCCCTGGTCGGCCGCCTCGGCCTTTCCTCGCGCCCTTAGCATCGCCGCCCAATCACGAAACGGCCCGGTCGTGTTCTGCCAGAACGTGCGGCGGTCATCCTGCGCCGCCGGGCCCAGGCCCCAGGGGGTGTACTCGTCGCGCTCGGGGATATAGAGCGTGCCGAACAGTCGATCCCAGAGGCTGGTCACCGCCGCCATGTTCCTGTCCCAGTGCTGGGGAAGGTAGCTGTGGTGTACATGGTGCATGGCGGGGCTGTGCAGCCACAGCGACAGCCAGCGCGGGTAGTTGAACTGGATATGGTAGTGCCTGAAGGTCCCGTTAAACCCGAATAGCAGCGTGAAGAAGCCGATGTTCAGCAACGTCGCCTCCGTGATACCCCCGTTGAACAGGTAGCCGAAGATGCCGCCTGCGAATCCGTAGGCCAGTGCGGCGCCCGCCGCCCAGACCGGGCCGACAAGAAAGTGCTCCCGGTAACGCGTCAGCGGCGTCAGTACCTCGGCGGAGTGATGCACCTTGTGCAGGGCCCAGAGCCATTGCACGCGGTGCATGGCGAAGTGGATGCAGTAGAACACGAAGTCGTAACACAGCAGGATGACGAGGCTGTAGAACAACATCCAGGGCAGCGTCGCATCGAGGTCGGGGGAGTCGCCAAACACCGCGCTAAACAGGCCGATCAGTATTTTCTCTGTGCCGGGTGCGACGACGATGGCGATGGAGACAACCCAGAGCGGCCGAAAGAGTTGCTCAAACAGCCACAGCCAGATATCGACACGCGCCGATACGTGGGTATATATCTCACGGGGAAACAGGTAGGTGAGAAAGCCGGCGGCCCGTTCGCGGCCGTCGGCACCGCGTGAGCCGCGCCCGGAGCGCACGATGAACAACGTAGTGGCGATGGCAAAGGTCAACAGCAGGGCATCCCAGCGCAGGTCAGGCGGCACCTCCACCATAAAAGTGTTCTGCACGAGATCCTGTGCACGCGACAGGGCGTCTGTCAGGGGGCCCTGCGTTGCCGCGTGCTCGCCTGCACTGCTTTCACTCACAGCGTTACTCATTTAGGGCCGAAGTGGCGTCAGTTTACTTGCGCGGTAGCGGATTGGACAGGCGGTGCCTACCCGGTAACGGCAGGGCCGCGGTAAGTGCGCAGGAATTCCCTGCGAATCGTCGAGGCAGTCTTGTCCTCGCCGTCGTGGTGCCAGCCGGGCGGTTTGTAGAGGTAACGGAGCTTGTTTGCGAGGCCTGGGGCCGCGACAACGTCCCGGTAAAGATGCAGGATCTCGCCGACATAGACGTCCCAGAAGCTGTTGCTGTCGACATCGCGCGTGATGCCGTACTCGAACTCTATGCTCTCGTCCTGCGGCTGGTAGGTGCCGAACAACCGGTCCCAGATGGGCAGCAGGTTGCCAAAGTTCGTGTCCATGTAGAGCGGGTTTTTCGCGTGATGTGCCCGGTGGTGCGACGGTGTGAGCACCAGTTTTTCCAGGAAACCCAGGCGCCCATTTTTCATGACTCCCTCACCGACGTGGATCAGGTGCCCCCACACCCCGTCGATCGCCATCGCCGCGAGCAGCATCGGGAGGGGCACACCCGCCATCAGGCACACGCCGACCTTGATGAACTCGGCGTAAGGGTACTCGAGTATGAAGTGTGAATAAGAAACGGAGAGATTCATGTGCCTGGGCGCGTGATGAGTTGAGTGCAGGCACCAGAACAGGCGCACCTTGTGCGCAAGGTAATGGCTCAGTACCTGGGAGAACTCAAACACAATGTAGCCGTAGATGAAGCCGTACCACGTCATCGGGACCTTGAACGGCTGTAGCGGCCCCAGGACTTTTATCGTGTACAGCATCACGCCAAACATTACGAAGCGACCGAGCACGCGGTTAACTACGTAGATGATCAGGTTGACCTTGTAAGCCGACAGGGTGGCATCCCTGCGCCAGAGCAGGACTAATAATTCGAACAGTACGGATAGGGGCACAATCGGCAGCAGGACCGCCTTGAAGCCCTCCCAGGTGGACAGGGCCTCGTAGTCGCCCGTGGTGACAAGTGCAATCAGCGCTTCCAGCGAGAAGGTGGTGATCAGCTGGTCCACGATGGTGTTGAGGACTTCGGTCATGCTGCCCGGCACAGGCCCTGTTCAGTAGGAGCCTTCATTGTAACCGTGGCGGTAAAGGCAATAACAGCAATGGCGGGCCGGGTGTCAGCTGCGATCGGACAGAGTTGTGATGGGGGTCAAAGGGTGTCGCCGCGCATTATCCGCTGGGAAGCGTTAGTTGCGGGGAATGTTGTCGAGCAGTAGCGCGACATTCGTGCGTACCCGCTGCCGGGCGACCTCATCGGGCACTGACTTGGTGTAGACCTGTATCGCACCGCGCCAGCGCGCGTCGCCGCCACCCGGCGGCAGCAGGCCCGCTACGAGCGTGCCGGTCTCGTAGTTTCTGTGCGAGAGAAGAGTGGGGTAGAGGCGAAAGCGCTCCGCCATCTCCTCTTTTGAGAGCGTGTTGTCGGCGACGAATGCTGCGCCTACCAGGTAGTCCGCGTCTTTCGGGTTGTCGACAAACTGGGCGCCCCTATCGGTGAGATACGCCTGGATTGCTTCCTGGATGTACGCGACGATTTCCAGCGACGGCTGCACGTTCTCGCTGCGAATCAGGACAATTTCGCTGAACCAGGCAAGCTTCGTGTCGCTGTTGACCGCCACACCGGGCAGCGTGACTGAAATGATGTTGTTGTCGTTGAGCGGCTTTGGCAGGTTGTTCGGGTCCATGCCGGTGCTGCAGGATGCCATTGCTAGACACGCGATCAACGCGATCGCGGAACACTTGAATCGGGTAGTGAAACGGGTAAGACGCAGCGCTGGCATCGAGCGATCTCCTGCTCGCGGATAAGCCTGAATCTTACACCTGTCTAAACTTGGCGCACAATCGGGCTGCGCCTAGCGAATCATGTCTTCCACCATGGCGTTGAACGCTGAGAGCGCGCCTTCAAAGCGCCCGAAGTTCAGGTGCGCGTTGGCGCCGGAGGCGAGTCCCGCCTGGATCTCTTCACCGAGCACGAAGTCCTCCTCGAGCGTTTTCGTGGTGAACCAGTGGTGCTTGCTCCAGTACTCGCGTTTTTCCTCGGTGTTGTCACTGGCGGGCACTACCGTGCTCATTGTCAGCAGCGTTCGGTCAGGCCCTACAGCCGATGCCCGTATCCATACGAAATGGTCCTCCTGCATCAGGAACTGTGAGCCCGGGAACGTGGTGTATAACACGTTGGCATGCTTGCCGAGGTCGCGTTCGTCGCTGTCCTGCTCGCGTAGTTCCGGAAGTGTGGCCCGCGGCAGCACGGAGCGCATATGCGGCCCGAAGGACCGATAGGTCGAGAGGTTGTCGAGAAAGAGCGGTGCGATGGTGTCTTTGTGGGCAACGCGAAAGTGGTATGACTCAATGCCGCCCTCGACCAGTATCTTCCAGTTCGCCGCCGTGTCTCTTGCCGTGCTCTCGAAGATCACGTGATCGGCCGCGTTCATGGCAAGCATGTCTCCCGCCATCTCACCGAGGTGCGCGGCGACATCGATAGCCTCGTCTTCGGCGAATGACACCCAGATCCAGCCGGCGAACTCCTCGCAGGCGACGCTGTGCAGGCCGAACTCCTCACGGTTGAGGTCGGGAAAGCCCGCCTTTTCGTGTGGCACGGCGATGAGGTCGCCGCCGTTGTTGTAGGTCCACGCGTGGTAGGGGCAGCTGAAGCGGTGCCTGCAGCCAGCCTCCTCGCGCTCAAGTTTCGCGCCGCGGTGGCGACAGGCATTGTAGAAGGCGCGGGGCGTGCCGGACTCGTCGCGGGTCAGCAGTAGCGGGCGACCCATGGAGTCCCGTGTGACGAAATCACCTGCGTTCGGCAGCTCCGACACGTGCGCCACGATGTGGGGCAGGCGGTGGAAGATGCGGGCGTTTTCGCGCGCGAAGATCTCAGGAGACATGTAACGTTCAAGCGGCGGCCGCTGCCACTCGTCATCGAGGTAGGGGGAGCGCTTTTCATGCAGGTCCAGCAACTCGTCGATCAGTTCCAGTTCCGTGTGCTTTTGCATGGCGGAGGCCTCATGTACTGGTTACTTACCGGTTGGTAAGGCTTGAGAGTGACAATACTTACCGACTGGTAAGTTGTCAAGAGCTGATTTAGACTGTCAGCGAGTCAGGGGGACAGGGAAATGACCGCAGGCACACGGGACCAGTTCATTGCCGCCGCCAAGGGCCTGTTTGCGCAGCGCGGCTTTTACGGCGCCAGCATAGCGGCTATTGCCAAGGAGCTCGGCCTGACCAAGCAGGCGCTCCTGCACCATTTCGGTAGCAAGGAGAAGCTCTACGGTGAGGTGCTGAAGGCCCTTTCCTCGGAGCTCCTGGCGGCCTGCAATGCGCTGGTTTCTGCCCACCTGGACCCGGCCACCCGGCTGGAAGAGCTGGTTGTATTGCAGTACCGCAGCCAGATGGAAGACCCCGATGCCGCGCGCCTGATCATGCGTGAGCTGCTGGACAACGAGCAGCGCGCTGAAAATGCCGGCAACTGGTACTTGAAGCCCTACCTCGACACCCTGGTTGACTCGGCCCTGGCGACAGAGAGCCTGAGCGATGTGGGGCGTGGCAGGGCGCTCGCGATCATTTACCAGTTCCTTGGCGCCGCACATTACTTCGCGGTGTCGCCGCCCACACTGACCAGCATTTTCGGTACCGAGCAGTTTGCGGAGGCAGAGGGCAGTTACGAAGCGGAGTTGCGCAGACTCGTCAGGGCCCGTCTCGCGGCCTAGGGCCCCCGATTGCGGCGGTCCTCACGCGCCCTGCTTGGGGCGCGGCAACCCGCAGAAATGGGACTTTTGCACGGGTGTCGGCCGCTGAGTCTGATAAGCTTTCCCGGTAGATTCACAACCCGTCGGCGGGCCATCCCATGAAAATGCATCTCAGCCCGGTTTTACTTTTGTTAGCGGCCTGGTCTCTGCCACTGCAGGCAGATTTACCCTGTCGCGAAGACGGTTACGGCAATTACATCTGCGATGAACGCTCGGAGGACACCTTCTTCTACTCCCAGGATGAGGAAGTGGAAGATGTGTACCGGGGTATCCCCACTGGTATACCCGGCATCGTGACGCCACGTCCGACGCTGCGCCAGGCCCAACCCCGCGATGAAGCTGCGAGTCCCGCACCGACCTTCGGCGCTGGCGCTGCTGCTGATGACGAAGATGGCGAAGTGGTTGACGACATCGCTGAAGACGGTCTCGGCAACTACCGGGCAACCACCAGCGACGGCCGGGTGATCTTCGGCTCGCCCGACCCCTATGGCGATACTTCCTGGCGTGACGTGAACGGCCTCCGCGTAGAGTGCGCGTTTGATGACGAGGGTCGCCTGATCTGCCCCTGAGCCAGTGCCAGAGGTTCAGTAGCCAGTACCTAGTCCAGCGGTTCTTCGCTCACCGGCACCAGGTCGTCCACATCGATGCGCGGTTCAGTGCAGTAGGGCCTGAGTCGTTCGAAAAACACCTCGGGATCAATGATGTCCTCGGGAGCGTGCACTCCCGGCGGGGCGGGATTCTCCAGCAACATTTCAACGGCAATCCCTGCGGGAATCGCGGTGGCGCCATCCATGCCGCGCGGCATCGCTGTTGCTGCACACCCCACAGCCATGCGTTCGCCGTCTTTCTTTCCGGTCAACAGCACGAAAAAGGGCGGTAGCTCGCCTGGCCCTTGCACGCGCAGTGCTTTGATGGCGGCTATGGCGGAGCGGGCGAGGGAGGGCCTCTGCAACTCGTCCGCTGCCTGGATCAGTGTGAGCCGACCCTTGTCGATATCCGCGGCGAGCGCGCGAATGAACGGTTCGGTCGAGCGCTTGACCAGCATCAGGTTGGTAGCGCGGCCCCGTACATTCAGACTGCGATACAGCGTGACGGGTTCGGGGTGGCCTACCGTTAGCGCGCTGCCGGTTCCCAGGCCCGGGTAGTCCAGCGTGACGCTTTCCAGCGGTCTTGCCTGCGTGAGCTCGCCGGCAACAACGGTGTGGATGCTGCCGGAGATCTGTTCCATAAGGTGAATAGCGGCGGCGGAAACCTGGTGGTTGTCCGCCTCACCGAGCGGGGCGTCACCGCCCGGCCCCTCAACGTCCAGCGGCCAGGCGGTATAGCAGTCGCTCACCTCGTCGAGGCAGTTGGCCGCGCGGCGGGCCATGAGGTTTGAAACGCCCGGACTCGCCCCCATGCCGATCAAAGCCCCCACGCCTGCCGCCTTTGCGTCCTCGCCAAGTGCCAGCATGTCTATTGTGGGCTCGGGGTCGTCACAGATATCGAGGTAGGGCGTGCCGGTCGCGATAGCGGCGCGCAACGTCGGCACGCCCAGGCGGAAAAAGGGTCCGGCGGCATTCGCCAGGAAGTCAGAGTTTTTCAACAGGTCTGCCATGCTTTGCTCATCGAGCGCATCGGCGGCCACGCCCACGACTTCGCAGCTGGCGTCTGCAGCGAGCTGCGCGGCGAAGTGTGCCGCTGTCTGGCCGTCGAGGTCGGCGATGACTAGCCGTCCGACGCCAGGGGCCTGGCTCAGGTAGTGCGCGAGGGTGCTGCCCATTCCGCCCGTGCCGCCGAGGCAGGTCACAGTCTTGTCGTTTGCCCTGCCGGGCATAGCGCTTCTCCGCTGGGTAGTTGGCTGTGCTCAGTGTAGCGTAACGCGCCCGTCGCCCTGCAGGTTTTGTGCTCCCGCTGATATGAATCAACACGCCCCCTGCGAAAGTGCGTCACGCTAGGACTATCGACACACCGATATAGAAGGAGGTTCCATGTCACTCGAAGACAAGATGGAAGATGGCCTTGAGGATGTATTCGAGGCGTTACAGCAGGAGCGGGACGCGTTGCGTGTGCGCGTGCACCTCGCTGGTATGGAAGTGCGTGAAAAGTGGGACGAACTCGAGGCGCAGTGGGAGCAGTTTGTTGCCCGCAACGAGCAACTCAAGCGCGAGTTGGAACCCACGGTTGACGATACGAAAGCCGCGCTTGATCTGCTCAAGGAAGAGCTCGCTGAGGGCTACAGAAAAATCCGCGATCGACTTTAGCCCCTGGCCCACCCCTGGCTATTGCGCGTTTGTTTGCGCTGCGCGAAGCGGCGCTCGCGATGTCAGTTTTATTTACATATCGCCTGGCCAGACGCTGCTTTTTGCCGCCTGGCTTCTTCCTGCTTGGAATATGCCCCGGTTACAGCCCTGATTTTCCTCCGGTAACGAATCGCTGGTCCGCTTTTTGCACTACTATTGAATGTCGTTAAGGCGCTGCCCGCGCGCAGTGGTCCCTGAGCCGCGTGGCTGGCTGACCTTGTCGAGCGCCCAACCGGTGCCCGTCGAACTGGAGTACACAATGAATAAGAATCCAACGAAGCTCTACCTGTCGCTTTTTTTGTCCCTGTTGCTCGGCGCGTGCAGCCATCCCATCGAGATCGTGGGCGAGGGCGACGTCACTTCCGATGGCGGGCGCAGTTGCACGCTGGCAGATTTTCTTGCCGAGCTGGACAACTGTACTGAGAACCTTGTCAGTGGCGCCTACAACGAGACCTACACCGCAACCCCGCACCCTCTCTGGTTCTTTAATCGCTGGGAAAACTGTATAGCGCCATCGGGTAACGAATGTACGTTCGACATCGACGCCGCGACGGTCGGTGACTTTCAGGGCGATACAGCGCCGCCTTTGCGCGCAGTGTTCACCAAGTACCAGTTGACGGGCCCGATACTGCCGAGCTTTGCGATCTCGCTCGGCATGGGTGCGCCCGTACCTGCAGATGTTGGTTACGTAAAGGAAGAGTATTTCATCGAGGGTAACGCCACGAGTTACACCCCGGTACTGCCCCTGCCCACCGATGGCAAGCTGGAGGTCACCGCGAACCCGCCGACACCAGACGGCAATTACAAGACGCGCATGGTCGTGATGCGTCCCCTCGATCCTGCTGACTTCAACGGAACGGTCATCGTCGAGTGGCTGAACGTGAGCGCCGGCGTCGACACACCGCCCGATTACATCATGGCGCACAACGAGTTTATTCGCAGCGGTTACACGTGGATCGGTGTGTCGGCGCAGGCCGTTGGCGTTAACGCGCTGAACGGTCGGTCGCGTTACGCCTCTCTCGAACACCCGGGCGACAGTTTTTCCTACAGCATGTACAGCCACATGGGTATGGCGATCAAGCAGCCGGGTTCGCCGTTGCTCGGCGGGCTTGTGCCTGAGCGTCTCATCGCGGTGGGCGAGTCGCAGTCAGCGGGCCGCATGGTGACGTATATCGATGCGGTGCACCCGATGGATGAGATCTATGACGGCTTCATGGTGCACAGTCGTTTCGGTTCGGGCGCGCCGATTTCACAGTCGC
Source organism: Halioglobus sp. (assembly GCA_965227435.1). Lineage (GTDB taxonomy): Bacteria > Pseudomonadota > Gammaproteobacteria > Pseudomonadales > Halieaceae > Marimicrobium. The sequence goes on from CBDDGB010000001.1 coordinate 1,205,193, forward strand.
CGCTGCCGCTCTATCGCTTTTCTGCACCGGCGCCCATTCGCGATGATCTCGATGTGCCGGTGTTTGTGGTGTTGGCCGAGGGCGACGTAATCGACGCCCGGTTGGAATCCCGGCAACCGGATACACCGCTGATTCGCCTCTGGGAGCTGGCCGGTACAGCCCACGCCGATGCGTACACAATCGCGGGCCTCTCCGATAATGGCGATGGCACCGTAGCGAACCTGATGTTCAACTACATGCGCCAGCCCACGAACCCCCTCGGCTGCGACAACCCGATTAACGCGGGCGGTCATCACTGGACGCTGCAAGCGGCCTTTGACGCGCTGAACACGTGGGTGACAACCGTGCAGGACCCGAACCTTCCCGATACCGCACCGCCGATTGGCCCGCGCCTGGAGGTCGAGAAGACCAGCCCGGTAGAGCTCGCGCGCGATATGCATGGGAATGCGTTGGGTGGCGTGCGCTCGCCGCAAATCGACGCACCCATTGCGAGGCTCGATGCGCTGAACGGCGGTTTCTCATTCTGCAGGTTGTTTGGCAGGACCGTTCCCTTCACCGCGGGTAAGGTGTTTGGCCTTTATCCCACCAGGGAAGACTTCCTCACGGCCTGGAGTGATGCCATCGCTAATGCAGTAGAGGGAGGCTTCCTGTTAGAGGCTGACGTTGCGGAATTGGAGGCCTCTGCCGAGACCTGGTCTTATCCGTACTAGCGGGTTTTTATTACCCGCCTTGCCAGTCCGCTAGGGTGGCTTGACGTTCTGGAACTGCTCGCTGATGTAGCGCACGCCGGGCGTTATCCAGGCGACCCACGCCGCCAGCGCCAATGCCACCCATAGTGGGGGCAGGTACAGGAAGGCCAACACCCAAAGCCCGATGAACATCGGTATCCGAAGAATCGCCCGCAGGAAACGCGCCTGGATCGGCGGCCCGCCGGGTTTGTGCGCAAACACCTGCGGCCGAATGAACCAGCCGTTGGCCGTAAGAATCGACACAAAGATCGGCCAGGGAACGCCGCGCATATCGAGCTCGGGCTTTTCATCGAGGGCCGCGTCGACTGTATCGGCTTCGCCCTGTGATTTGAGCGCCTCTTCGAGTTTCCCGAGGACGTAGGTCGCGGTTGGCCGCTCGGTAGCGCCGCCCATGTTCTTCCGCGTCGGCACGCCGCGCCAGCGATACAGTACGCGCCCATTGCGATCGAGGGCGAGCACACCCGGCTGGTAATAGCCTTTCGGATGACTGAAATTTGATGTTTCGTCCGGTGCGACGAGCTCGGTCTTCGTATTCACGATGATGTCGAGCCAACCGCGGTCGCGGCAGACGCCGGAGATTTCGTGGTGTGGATCGCCGAGGGACTCGAAATTGAGCTTCCAGTTGCTCATCGCGTCATCGGCGAGGCGCTGGGGTTCGCTGGTAACGGCGTACACCTCGCCACCCGCAGCTCGAATCTTCTCCACGACCCCTTCATTCACGTAGCCCCGTAACTCGGAGCGACAGGGGGGTCACCAGAAGCCGCGGTAGAAAAGGATCAGCGTAAATTCATGGCGCGGCAGCACCGAGTCGAGCCAGCTGCGGCGTGCGCCCGGGGGTGGGTCGAGTTCAGACTGTACTTGCTCCTGATTGTTCTCGGCTGTCTCTGCGTCAGCGAGTGTGACCTCGAAGCCTGAGGCCGTGCTGGACACGAGAAAGTCCTGTCGCTGGCACAGGTCGCCACCGCAAAGCACGAGGCGCAGCTCACGTGGTTCCGCCGACTGCATCGACTCGTCCGCATCGACGATGCCTGTCACCTCGAAGTGCTCGGGCTGACTCGCGTTGTACCACGCGAGGGCCGCGTCGACCTCAGCTTCGAGCGGAGAGGGAATTGTTTCGCTGACAACTGCCATCGATAACCGTGCTGCTACCTGTCACGTAAACTTCACGCAACGTAGAACATATTGTTCCCGATAGCAACCGATCAGGCGGCGCCCCTTGCGTTACTTGAAGGTGTAGCGCACCGGCAGTGATTTAAGGCCGCCTACAAACACCGCCTCGACCCACTTTGGCTCGCCGGCGAGTTCAATGGACTCTATGCGCGACATCAGTTCCTTGTAGAAAATAGCGACCTCGAGAATCGCCAGGTGCTGCCCGAGGCACATGTGCCCGCCGTAGCCGAAGGCTAACTGGTTGCGGTTGTCGCGTTCGATATCGAAGACGTTGGGGGTGTCGATGGCGCGCTCGTCGCGGTTGGCCGATGGGTACCACATCACCAGGCTCTCGCCTTTCTTGATGGTCTTGCCGTGGAACTCGGCGTCTTCGGTCGCGGTGCGCATCATGTGACGCACCGGCGAAACCCAGCGGATCATCTCGCGCGCCGCTGTTCGCGCAAGATCCATGTCAGGGTTAGCCTTGAGCTTCTGCAGCTGCTCGGGGAAGTCGAGCAGTGCCTTCATGCCGCCACCCGTGGTCGCGGAGGTGGTGTCGTGGCCGGCGGTGGCTGTGATGATCAAATAGCTCATCAGGTCGAGCTCTTCCATGTACTCGCCATCGACCTTCGCGTTGGCCAGCACGGTGAGCAGGTCATCCGTGGGATTTTCGCGCCTGTCTTCCACGACAGGGCGGAAGTAATTGAAGAAGTCGAGGATGACTTCCATGCCCGCCTCTGCGGTGTCGCCGCGCGACTGGTCCGGGTCCTGGCTGCCGAACAGTTCCTGGGTGAGCTTCAGCATCATCGGCTCTTCCTCGGGTACCACGCCGAGGATTTTCATAATGACGCGCAGCGGGTAGAGCAGGGCGATGTCTTTTACGAAATCGCACTCACCGCCCATGGCTTCCATCTTGTCGACAAATTCCTTCGCGATCTCCTCCACCATCGGCGTCAGCTTGTCGATTGGGCCCGGCTTGAACCATTCGCGGGTCACCTCGCGCATCTTTCGGTGCTTCGGGTTGTCCATGTGGATCAGAGTTTCGAGACCATTGCTGGTGCCGAACTGTTCGAGCAGCTTTTCCTCAAACTCCTTCGGGACGATCACGGTTCGGGGGTTGTTGATGAACAGGTCGTTGTTCTGGCTGATGTACTTGATGTCCTCGTGCCGGGTGAGCACCCAGAACGGCCGGTAATCGGGGTGCTCGAAGTACGTGATGGGCTCGTTCTCGCGCAACTCGGTGAACAGGGCGTGCATGGTGGTCTCTTCGCCCATGATGGTGGGGTTGACCAGGTCTTGAACTCGGCTCATTGGTGACTCTCCCGGAACAGCGGTGATTTCAGCGTAGTCTACGCTTGTGAATTCGCGCCATATTGTGAATTCGCGCCAAGCTGTGTTGTAATCCGCCAATGTCTACACCCTCTGTCTCGCGGGAGTTCACCCAGGCGGTCTTTGATTACCTCGCGCTGGTGGGGCATCCCGCCGATGCGGTGCTCGAAGCCGCTGGGCTCGGCGCCGCGCCGCTGCTGCCCACGGGCCGTGTGCCCCTGGGCCTCTACGAAACCCTGTTTGAAGCCGGTGAGCGCCTGACCGGGGACGACTGCTTCGGTCTCAACATGGGCGCTTCACCCTACCCGCAGAGTTGGGGGCTGGTTTCACACCTGGCCGTTTCTGCGCCGGACGCGATGACCGCCGCCTCGGCGTTAATGGACTACTCGGAACTGCAGCTCAACTTCGTGCGCTTTCGCGTCGTGGCGCTCGGCGATACGCGGCTCTGCATGGAGTTACACCACGAGGGCGTTGACCACCTGAGTCGCCACGTGGCGGAACACCTGCTGGCCAACATCGCCGTGCTCGCCAGCACCCAGATCGGTTACAAGGTTCCCGAGTTGCGCATGGACCTCGCGCATGACAACGCGCGTAGCGCTGAGCGTCTTGCTGAGCTGATTAACGCCACCGTTACGACCGGTGCCGACTGTTACCGCATTGAGGCCGCGCCGCATTTTCTGGAACAGCAGTCGCTGTACGGCGAAGAAGACCTGTACCGCGTGACCGAGGCACTGGCGCGCGAGCGCCTGATGGAGTTGCGCGGTGAAGACCGCTTCCTGAACAAGGTGCGCGAAACGGTGCTTAAGCAGCTGCCGGGCGGCCTACCCAAGGTCGATGACGTCGCAAACAGCCTGCAGATGTCGGCGCGTACGCTGCAGCGAAGGCTCAACGAGCGCAACCTGCGTTACCAGCAGGTGCTCGATGAAGTGCGCGGTGAACTGGCGCTCCAGTTGATTGGCGATACCAGCCTCAGTCTTAACGATATGGCGGACTACCTCGGCTTCAATGACCAGAGCGCGCTGCAGCATGCATTCAAGCGCTGGCACGGCACCACGCCGGGTCGCTATCGCAGGCGTTATCTGCGGTAGTCGGTCACGCTATTGCGCGCCCACCTGTGCGGCGATCCACCCATCGACTTTTTCCTCGAGCACGGCCAGCGGTAGCGGGCCGCCCTCGAGGAGCAACACGTGGAACTCGCGCAGGTCGAATTCGTTTGCCAGCGCTTGCTCGGCCCGCGTGCGCAATTCCCTGATCTTCAGCTCTCCGTACTTATAGGCCGTGGCCTGCCCGGGCAGCGTAATGTACCGGTCGACTTCTGCGACGATGTTCTGGCGAGATAAGCCCGTGTTGGCAAGCATGTAGTCCACCGCTTGCTGTCTACTCCAGCCCTTTGTGTGGATGCCGGTATCGACAACGAGACGTACCGCTCGCCAGATTTCCAGACTCATGCGGCCGAAGCGTTCATACGGCGTGGTATACGCTCCCATCTCCGTACCCAGCCACTCCGAATACAGCCCCCATCCTTCGCCGTAGGCCTGGAAGTAATAGAAACGCAGCCAGTCAGGCGTGTTCTCATTCTCCGACTGGAATGAAAACTGCAGGTGATGGCCCGGTACGCCCTCGTGCAGCATCAGCGCAACGAGCTCATACAGGGGTCGGCTCGCCAGGTCATACGTGTTGATGTAGACCTGCCCGGCGCGGGTGCCGTCTGCCGCCCCGGGTTGGTAGTATCCCGCCGCACTTCGTTCCGCCGTTGCCGCTGGAATGGCCTGCACGCCATAGGGGTTGGAGGGTAGCCGCGCGAAATACTGGGGCAGTTTGCCATCGATAGACTTGGCGATGCCTGAAGCGCGGTCGAGGTAGGCCTGCTCATCGGTGACGTAAAACTGCTTATCGGTGCGCAGGAACTCGAGGAATGCTCCGAAGTCCCCTGTAAACGCCACCTCCTCGATAATTGCTTGCATGTCACTGCGGATGCGCGCGACTTCGCTCAGCCCGAGGTCGTGTACGGCAGCGGCCTGCACATTGAGGCTGGTGTAGTAACCCAGCAGCTGCTCGTAGGCTTCCAGTCCTTGTGGCAGTGAGCTGAGTCCAATCTGCTCGCGGCACGCGGGCATGTACTCATCGCGAAAGAACTTCTCGTACTGTCGATAGGCGGGGTTGATCGTGTTGTCGATGATCTTGAGTGCCTCACCGCGCAGCGCCTTTTGAACCTTTGCCGGTATCCGATCGGGGAGCTCCTCAAAGGGCTTGGCGAAGGCACTGTCTTCAGCTTTCTCGCTCGTGTAGCTGGTGATGGTATCGGCGTAGCCGTCCAGCGTGGCACACGGCTGGGTGTAACCCGTGGCAATGCCCTGGCGCAACAGTTCGGTGTTTTGCTGCGCATAGATGCCGAGGCTCGACAACAGGTTGATGAGGTCGCGATAGTCTTCCTCCGACTGGTACGGCATCACGGTGACAATCTCGGGCAAGTCGGTGTGCCACCCGCCCATGGTGGTAAACGTCAGGAAGCGGCTGTTGTGGTCGAGGAGTGCACCCTCGCTCTCCAGCATCCATTCGAACGCCTTGAGCTGTTCCTTACTGGACGCGCTGAGTGTGCCCTGCTTAATGACGGCGAGCGCCTCGATGTGCTCGTTTAACAGCATGCGCCAGTCGGCAAGCGCTGCACTGCTGAGGTCATCCATCCGGTCCCTTGGCGCGTCTGCGCCGAATGCGGTTGCCGTGAAGGGGAACATGTCCCGGAAGGCTGCCCAGTACGCGGCCATCTGCTGCTCAAGTGCCTGTTCGTTTTCATTTGCGAATGCGAAGGGCGCGAGCAGTGCAAGCAGTATGAATGTGGGTGCAGCGAGTAGGTGGTGCATCGCGGGTGTCCGTGTAGGCGAGGGAATTAGTCTAGCGTGATTCTTCTGGGAAACCGATGTGTAGAGATTTCAGGGCGCGGTTCAGTACCGTGGGTTGGTAGTCGAAGGTGTCCTGTCGCAACTCGGCCTGTGGAAACGCCTCAAGGAACGACTTGAGCGCCATGGCGCCCTCCATGCGGGCGATAGGCGCACCGATGCAGTAGTGCGCGGCGTACCCGAAGCCGCAGTGGCGACTCTTTGGTCGGGTGATATCGAACTCGTCTGCACGATCAAAGACACGCGGATCCCGGTTGGCGGCCGTCTGTGCAAGAAAGAGTCGATCGCCCTTGCCAATGCGCCTGCCGCCGTACTCAACAGGCTCAAGCGCCACGCGCCACATGGCCTTTGACGGACCATCAAAGCGCAGTATCTCCTCAATGCAGGTTGGCAGCAGATCCCAGTTGCCGCGGAGTCGCGCGAGTTGCTCCGGATGTACCAGCAGGTTCTTCAGGCCGTTAGCAAGAAGGTTGGTGGTCGTTTCGTGGCCACCAAACAGTGCGAGTATGGCGGTCGCGATGATTTCCCTGTCGGTGAGCGCGTCATCGCGATCGCCCGCTTCAACCAGCATGCTGATAAGGTCCTCGCCGCCAGGGTGTGTGCGGCGTTGTTCAATCAGCTCCGCAAGGTAATCTGAGAACTCTGAAAACGCGTTCCGGGCGCGCTCGTGCCGGTCGCCCTGGTCAAATGCGCCGAACACCAGCGCCATGATGTCATCCGACCAGGCCCGAATACGGTCGCGTTCGCCTGCCGGTACGCCGAACATGTCGCTGATAACAATGACGGGTAATGGGTAGGCAAACTCCTCTACGAAGTCGAAGCTGCGCTTACCCTTTAAACCGGCGATCAGTTCGTCGATGACTGCCTGTATGCCGGGCCTGAGGTTCTCTACCACCCTTGGCCTGAATGCCCAGTCGACGAGTTTACGCAGGCGGGTGTGATCTGGCGGGTCGACGAAGACCATCCAGCGCGACAACACATCGTAGGTCAGCCGGTGTTTTTCACCACCCGGTTTCTGCAGTTCGCGCTGGTAGTAGGGCGAGATACGGTCGGCACTCAGCCTGTCATCGCGGAACGCCGCCATGACATCGTCGTAGCGCGTGAGAATCCAGCCGCCGAGCTGCTCGTTCCAGTAGACCGGCTCGCTTTCCCTCAGTGCACCGAAGTACGTGTAGGGGTCCAGCACGACCTCTGGCGAGAGGAGATTGTCGTTGCCTGGCATGGCGTGATGTGGCCCGGGCCAAAGTCTTGCGCAGTGTATACTCGATGCAAACACCCGGCCAGCGGCGCCCGCCCCGGGTACACGACGACTGCACTCACTTACTCGAGACGGACTGCAATGCGCGATGTTGTATTGGCCGGGGTGGGCATGACCCCCTTCGGCAAGTTCCTGGAAACCGGCCTGAAGACACTCGGACGCAACGCCGTCGAAGCGGCGCTTGAAGATGCGGGTATTGAGGCGGCGGCCCTGCAGGCGGCCTATGTGGGCAATGCCGTGGCTGGCCTTATTACCGGACAGGAGACGATCCGCGGCCAGGTCATTCTGAATGCGATGGGCATCGGTGGCTTGCCCGTGTTTAACGTCGACAACGCCTGCGCCTCTGGCGCCAGTGCGCTGCACCTCGCCTGGCTTGCGGTCGCCTCAGGCCAGTACGACTGCGTGCTTGCCCTCGGGGTGGAAAAAATGACCCACGCTGACAAGGCGAGAACCTTCAATGCCATTGCCAGTGGGCTCGATGTAGAGGCCGCGGCAGAGGAGGAGCGTGCCGCCGACAGCGGCGTGACCCGCAGTGTGTTCATGGACTACTACGCGCACGCGATCTGCGAGTACATGGACGAATACGGCCTGACGCAGGCACAGATCGCCGAGGTCGCCAGCAAGAACCACCATCACGCCAGCCTCAACCCGCTCGCTCAATACCGCAACCCGATGACGGTCGCGGAGGTACTGGCCGACAAACCCGTGGTGCATCCGCTTACCCGCGCCATGTGTTCGCCTATAGCAGATGGAGGCGCTGCGGCCGTCGTTTGCAGTGAGGCCTTCGCACGCCGTGTCGGTGCGCACACGGTGCGCGTTGCGGCGAGTACCCTGCGCTCGGCATCGCTACAGGGCAGCGGCGATGGCAATGTCATCAACCTTGCAGCGAGCGCTGCGTATGAGGAGGCCGGCATTGGGCCGGGAGATGTTCGCGTCTTTGAGGTGCACGATGCAACGGCGTCTGCTGAGATTGAAGCCTATGAGCAACTGGGTCTCTGCGCCCGTGGCGAATCATCCGCCCTGATCGCAGATGGCACCACGCGTCTCGGTGGACGAACGCCCGTCAACACGAGTGGCGGCCTTGAGTGTCGCGGCCACCCGGTGGGTGCAACCGGCATGGCTCAGATCTGTGAGCTGGCCTGGCAGTTGCGTGGTGACGCGGGCGACCGCCAGGTCGATGGGGAGCCGAAAGTTGCGCTGGCGCAAAACGCCGGGGGCCACCTGGGGCACGAAAACGCAACGTGCGCGGTGACGATCCTCTGCGTGTAGACAGGCGTTTACGGAATAAACTGCTCGTTGAGTATCCGCTCTTCGAGCTTTTGATCGGAATCGAACAACAGTGTGACCTCGCGTTCCCGGTCGATACTGACCTCCACTTCTGCCACGTTGCGCACCTCGTGAGCATCGGCGACCGCGCTGACTGGTCGCTTGTAATTGTCGAGGATAGTGAGCGTGATAGTTGTGTCTTCGGGGAGGATCGCACCTTTCCAGCGGCGCGGACGAAATGCGCTGATGGGTGTTAGGGCCAGCACGCCTGAACCGATAGGTAAGATCGGGCCGTGCGCAGACAGGTTGTAGGCGGTGCTGCCTGCGGGCGTGGCGACGAGGCAGCCGTCACACATGAGTTTATCGATGCGTACCTTGCCGTCGACGGAGACCCGGATGTTGGCGGCCTGTCGTGTCTGGCGCAGGAGAGAGACCTCGTTGTAGCCGTAGGAGTCCTGCTGCACGCCCGAGTCTGTCGTCACCCGCATGCGCAGCGGACGCAGCTTCTCCTCGTGGGCGTTTTCCAGCCGCTCCAGTAGTCCATCCATGTCGAAAGAGTTGAGCAGGAAGCCCACGGTCCCCCGGTTCATGCCGTAGATCGGAACGCCGTAGCTGACATTGCGGTGGATCGCCTCCAGCATGAAGCCGTCACCGCCCAAGGCGACGATCACTTCTGCTTCTTCAGGTGGTACCGATTCGTAGCGCCCCGCCAGTGTCTCAAGCGCCTCCTGAGCGTCGGGGCCGCGACTTGCGACAAACGCGATTTTCTTGCTCACCTTGTTATTCTCCTGGGAAGTATCAGTGCCATCGTCCCTTATGGGGGCTATACACTGACCCAAGGCATGGGATGTGTCAAAGCGAGCGTGCGTTATCCGGCGTGCGAAGTGTTGGTAGTGGTGCGAAGGGCTAGTAGCAGAATCGCATGAACGTGATGCCAGGCATGAGCGCTATGCGCCAGGCGAGTTCGACGTCATCGCTGAACTCGGGGTCGTGTACCGCTACCGCCTTTACCAGGCTCGTAAGCCAGAGGTCATAAAATTCCGGCGGGATGTTTTGCCCGCGTCGACTGTGCACCTCTGCCAGCTGCCTGAGGCGTCTGTCCGCTGACCTGGTTCGGTTGAACTCGATCAACAGTAGCAGGGAGTCGTGCAGCATGGTGCGCTGCGCGCTCATGTCTGTTTGCTCAAAGCGCTCCTTGATAAACGGCGATGCAGAAAGGAAGTCAGCGTAAAAGTCGGCAATAAACGCGGGATTGTAGGCGCCTGTGCCCAGTACTCTCTCGAAGCTTCCATCGAACACGGCATCATACGCCTCTAAGGCTGGCGCTGTGGCCGCCTGGCCGTCAATGTCTACTGTCATGGTTGCGTCAGCCGCGGGCTATCTTGCGATGTTGTGAACCTGCAGGGCGTGTCGTCGCGCTTGGAAATTCAGCCGCCAACATAACGCATTAAAGACAACAGCATTGTCGTCCGCCGCCTGGCCTCAGCTTCCTTAAACAGCCGCAACTGTTCGTTGTAACTGTTTGCCAGCAAATTGAGGTAATCGACGACCTCGTTGTGCCTCGTGACATCCCGCTCTTCGGGAAGGTGCTCCTCCTGTTCCCGGATGAAGGCCTGCAACGTTTCGCCGTAGGCTTGCATGTCCTCGAAGGTTGCCGTTTCTCCCTTTGGCAGCTGGATCAATATCGGGTTGGATGACGTCATGGGTCCTGCCTCCTCTCAATATTCAGCGGTGTTGCTGTCGCGCGTTTTCCCTGCGCCTGCCAGTGGATAGCAATAAAGATGCCAAGACGTTGGCTGGTTTGTTCGTAGCGGCGGTGTCCTGGCTGTAGACCGCGGTTTGCGGGGCCTTGGGCGCTATGGTCGATCGGTACCTGGGCAGCGGCAGACGAACAGCGGCTTACGGGCGCCACTTTTTGAGGCGTTCGGTCACCAATGTGAGGCGAGGTGCTTGCTATTGGCGGGAGGCACGTTAATATGAGTATCATTATGGAACTATATGGGCTTGATGAAGAACCGGCGAAGGCTTTAAGCACTGATCTGTGCCGGTAACGCGAGGAGAGAAGGGTATGAAAAAGGTGTGCCTGGTGATTGGCGCTGGTGCCGGTATTGGCGGCAGCGTTGGCCGCAAGTTTGCGAAGGAGGGCTACCACGCAGCGCTTTGTCGGCGCAGTGATGGCGATGGGCTCAATGCGATGGTTGAAGCCATCGAGGCTGAGGGCGGCTCGGCGAGCGGCCACCTCGTCAACGCGGTAGAGGAGGGTGCCCTCGAAAATCTCGTTGCCGAAGTCGAGAAGATCGGCCCCATCCACGTGGTGCTCTTCAACCTGGGCGCCCAGATCGGTAATCGGCCCCTCGTCGACACGCCGTTGAAGACCTTTGAGCTTGGCTGGCAGATGGCCTGTTTCGGCCTCTTTCGCGTGGCCCAGGCGGTGATTCCGCTGATGGAGGAGCGCGGCGGCGGTACACTGCTTGTCACCTCTGCGACCGCTGCGGTGCGCGGCAACGCGGGGCAACACTCCCACGCCGCGGCGATGGGCGGCCGGCGCATGCTATGCCAGACCCTGAATGCCGAGTACGCGTCACGCGGTATACACGTGGCGCACATCCTCATCGACGGTGCGGTCGATGCGCCAGACACGCTCGGTAAGATGCTCGGCCCCGAGATGTTTGAGAAGCTGCGCGAGGCCCGCGGGCGCGAGCATGACGGTTTGTTGCTACCGGCAGAAATGGCCGAGACGTACTTCCACCTGGCGCACCAGCACCGTTCGGCCTGGACTCACGAACTCGACCTGCGCGCCTACTCAGACCTAGCCTGGTGGAACCACGCGCCGTGACGCTTGCTAGTCGCGCTGGCTGATCAGGTAGTCATCCCAGCGCGGCCTGGAACGCTCGTAGACGATCTTCGAGGTCGGGTCCGGGTGGTTGGCGATAATGTGGCCGTCGTCCATCTTGTACCAGCTCTTGCAGCTGCCAGCCCACACGGTCTTGGCGAGGTCGGCCTGTAGGCGCTGGTTGTAGCTGTCCTGCGCTTCCTGCCTCGGCTCTATCAGGCCCTCGTCTCCCATCCTGCGAATCAGCTGCGCGATGTACCCCGAGGCAGACTCGATGTGCACGATGATCGAACCAAACAGCCCGCTGTTCGGCCCCGACATGAAATAAAGATTGGGGAAGCCGTGCGCCATCATCGTCTGGTAAGCGGCGGGCTTCTCGCTCCACATTTCTTCCAGTGAACGGTCCTCACGCCCCTCGATAGGGAAGGGCAGCTTCGCCACCTGGTAACCGGTGGACAGGATAATCACATCGTACTCTCGCTCTACGCCCTCGCGGCTCAGGATACCCTTTGGGGTAATGCGCTCGAGCCCTTCGGTGATCACATTCATGTTGTCGCGGTTGAGGGCCGGCATGTAGTGGCCCGTCACGAGCGGCCTCTTGCAGCCGAACTCGTAGTCTGGAATGAGTTTTTCGGCGAGCTCCTGGTCTTTAACGGTTGTGCGGATGTACCCCTTTAAATCTTCTTCGACGCGCGAGCGTATTTCGGATTCCAGCGGAAAAACGGCCCTGAAGCCCAGCTCTGAAAACGCATGCGTGCGCAGCCGCTGTAGTTTGTAGGCCATCGGCACGTAGCCATAAACAAACTGGCGCAGGCTGGAGACTTCTGTGTTGTTCTGCGGCGCTACCCAGTTAGGTGTGCGCTGGTACATATCGACGCGCGCGGCTATTTTGGTGATCTCCGGGATGATCTGTACGGCGCTGGCGCCGCTGCCAATCACCGCGACGCGCTTGCCCGCTAGCTCTACGTCGTCGCGCCAGCGTGCCGAGTGAAAGGTCGTGCCTTCAAAGCTGTCAGCACCGGCAAACGTTGGCGTGTTGGGTATGTGCAGGCCGCCCGTGGCCAACACGAGGTGACGCGTGTCGACCTCCTCATCGCCCACAACGATCCGCCAGAGCTTGGTGGTCTCGTCATAGCGCACGCCCTGCACCCATGAGTTCAAGTGCACAAAGGGCCGCACGCCCAGCGCGTCGGCCGCGCGAATGCTGTAGTCCAGGAGTTCGTCGCGCGGTGCCCAGAGGCGCGACCAGTTGGCATTGGGGAAATAAGAGAAACTGTAGAGGGCTGACTGCACGTCAACGTGCAAGCCCGGGTAACGGTTGTGCCACCAGGTGCCGCCGAGCTGGGGCGCGGCCTCGTAGATTCTGAAATTGGTCATTCCGGCGTCGAGCAGCTCCTTGCCCATCGCTACTCCGCCAAAACCTGCGCCGACAATCACGACGTCGAGGGTTTCACCGTCGCGCACGCTTGGTTCCGTGGGCCCGAGGCGCGGCATACCCATAGGCAGTGCCACAAACAGGAGGTAGCTGACGAGTAGTGAGCCCGCCTTCAGTTTGCCATTGGACAGCTGGTCGAAGCACAGCCTGAACAGCAGCGCGCTACCTGCCAGCCAAAGCAGCTGTGCCATACCTATCAGGCTCGGTACGGGGTTCAACATGAAGAAGAAAGTCACGGCGGCCAGGAGTAGCAATGCTGGCTGCGGCAGGGGTAGCGTCAGGCGATCGCGAAGCGCAAGGAACAGGGCATAAACGGCGAAGGCGCCGACGACTGCGTACTCGGGATAGAGGTTGTGAACGAGGTACCAGTAGGCGGCCAGGAATGCGTGAAATAGGATGTTAGCCAGCACCCGAAAAAATGTTGCCGTGCGTTGCATGTGAGTCTTTCCAGTTCTTATGGCTTGCGGGGGTGCTTGATCTTACCCCAGTCGCTCTGCGGGCTCCCTAAAAATCCTGTCACGTGGGCGCCTGTTTCGGGCATGGGAGCCACCTCGTGATGTGCTACGCTCTGGGTAATCAAACAACACCCCGTGGAGGTCCAGCGATGGCGCAGACAGCCCAGATCACCGTTTTTCCGACAGAACCGCAAAACGAGGCGCAGCGGGTACTGCAGGTGCAGCGCAATGCCTATCTCGATAACCCGTACCCCTCGCGTGAGGAGCGGCTCGAAAATCTTAAGAAGCTCGAAGACATCCTGGTCGATAACCAGGACGCGATCGCCGAGGCGATTCGCAAGGACTTCGGTAACCGCGCGGTAGAGGAGAGTAAGCTGCTGGAACTCTTCCTCTCTATCGACGGCTTTCGCTACTGCCGCAAGCACCTGAAGAAGTGGATGAAGCCCCAGCGTCGCGGTGTCTCCATATGGTTCGCCGGCGCCAGCAACCGGGTACTGGCCCAGCCCAAGGGTGTGGTGGGTGTGGTCGTCCCCTGGAACTACCCGCTGTTTCTCGCCATGGGTCCCCTGGCAAGCGCGCTGGCAGCAGGCAATCGCTGCATGGTGAAGATGGCAGCCAACTCGAGCCACTTATGCGAGCTGCTGCACAAGCTGATTTCCGCGCAGTTCGATGAAAGCACACTGGCGCTGTTGCCCGGGGTGCGCGGCTCGGACTTCACCACGCTGCCGTTCGACCACGTGATATTCACCGGCTCGGCTGAAACGGGCCGCACCGTGATGCGCGCCGCTGCCGAGAACCTGACGCCGGTTACATTGGAGCTCGGGGGCAAATCGCCCACGATCCTGGCTGAGGATTTCGATGTCGAACTGGCCGCGAGTCGTATCCTCTTCACCAAGTTCATGAATGCGGGCCAGACCTGCGTGGCGCCTGACTACCTTTACCTGCCAGAGTCAAAGCGCGATGAGTTCGTGGCGGCTGCGAAGAAGATTATTGCCAAGCGCTATCCACAGCTCGACAACGGCCAGTTCACCACGGTGATTGATGACAGCTCCTTCGCGCGGCTTACCGAGACCATGGCGGATGCCGACAAGAAAGGTGCAAGCCTCGTTAACCTCGCGCCTGGCCACGAACCCAATGCCAATACGCGCCTCTTGCCGCCGCACCTTGTGCTCGACCCCGATGACAGCACGACGATCATGCGCGATGAGATCTTTGGGCCGTTACTGCCTATCAGGACCTATCGCGACGTCGACGAGGTGCTCGACTACATCAATCGCCGTGACAGGCCGTTGGGGCTGTACCTGTTCAGCAACGACAAGGCACTGCAGGACAAGGTGATCAAGAACACGATTTCCGGTGGCGTCAGCATCAACGATTGCTCGTTTCACGTCGCGCAGCACGATATGCCCTTTGGTGGTATCGGCGCCTCCGGCATGGGGCACTACCACGGTCATGAGGGCTTTGTGGAGTTCAGCAAGATGCGGCCCATCTTCTCGCAGTTCCGCTACTCGGCGCTGCCGATGATGTACCCGCCCTACGGCAAGGTGTTCAACCTGCTGTACAAGATGATGGTGAAGCTGAAGCTTTAGAAGGAAGTGCGCGGGGTACACCCCGCGCCGGTCAGGCCTGCGTGAACGCGAGGTTGCGCCAGAGGTCCTGGTAGTCGTAGTCCGTCTGCAGGGCGAGATTGAGACGGTTGTACGACGCGAAGTCGCTGACGATGTGGGTAAGTTGTACGATCCCCTTGTCTGTCAGGCCGTGATCCCTGAGCGCCTGCACTTCGGCGTCCTCGACCCCGGCGGGGTCGCGATTCACTTTCAACGCGTACGTCAGGATCGCCAGCAGGCGCGGCGAGTCCACCGCATCGATGCCGTTGCTGGCAAGTTCCGCAACATAGTCTTCCGCTTTGCCGAGGCCATAGTTCAGGATCGTGCAGAACGCCGCCGTGCAGTAGGGGCAGCCGTTGTCTTTCGACACCAGGATGCCGACATGCTGGATCTCTTCCATCTCCAGCTCACCGGCCTCCCACAACACCTTTGTGGCCCCGAGCTTCGCGGGGAAGAACTCCGGGAAGTTCATCTCCACGAAGAAATGGTTGGGCACGGAGCCCTCCATCTCGGTCACCCATTCGAAGATACCCGCGACTGCCGGGTCGTCGACGTTGTCGGGCTTAACGATCTTCACTCTGGCCATGCCTGTGCCTCCGGTTAGAACGAGTAGGTCGCTTCCAGCAGCCACTGGCGGCCGCGGTCGAAACTGCCCTCGAAAGCCTGGAACGCCGTACCGTATACGCCGGTGACCAGGTACTCCTCGTCCGTCAGGTTGCGGCCCGACAGCAGTACGCTCCAGTTCTCGCCTTCCGAGGTCCAGCGGACGCTGGCGTTCCACAGGTCGTAGGAGTCCTGCTTGAGCAGCTCGGTGTTGTACGCGTCGTTGTAGGTCTCGTCGCGGTAACTCCAATCCACACGCATGACAACCGCGCCCATCTCATTCAGCGAAACTTCCTTCGACACGCCCAGCGCGGCGGTGTACTCCGGCACTCGCTCGAACTCGAAGTTCTCACCGATGAGGGTAAGTTCGGTATCGATATCGTCGTACTCAGCGTCCAGCCACGAGAAGGTGCCCTCGATGAGCCAGCCGTCACCCGGTGCTGCCTGTGCCTCGAGCTCTACGCCGGTGATTGTCGCTGAACCGATGTTCTCGGTAACGGGCGCCACGCTGTTGAAAACCTGCACCTGCAGATCCTCGTACTCCGTGTAGAAGGTTGCGCCGTTGAGTCGTACACGGCCGTCGGCCAACGTGGACTTGAAGCCGAGCTCATAGGCGTCAACAAACTCCGGGTCGTACGTCGGGATCAGGTCAATATCGGGCGTGCCGGGTGGCGCCGTGAATGGTGGCACCACTGGCGGGAATACCCGCTGGGTGAAGCCGCCGGACTTGAAGCCCTCCGAGTAGCTGACGTAGACCATGACGTCATCAGTAACGTCGAACGACAGGTTCGCCATTGGCGTGAACTCGTCGATCTCGATCTCTTTCTCGATGCCCGGCAGGATCGCCTGACCCGCCTGCAGGAAGGGTGCGTCGAGTGCCGCGAGCGGGTTACCGGGCGGTACCTGCTGGCTGATGCCGGCGTAGTAGTTGGTGAAGATCACCTGGTCCGGCAGAAACTTCTTGCTCTCATCGGTGTAGCGACCGCCGATGGTGAGGTGCAGTTGCTCGGTGATGTCGTAAGTTGCCTGTGCGAAGACCGCCCACGCCTCGTTGTCGAATTCGCCGCCCGACTGGAAGTTGGAGACGGTGAAGTCGAGGATATTGACGTTGTCGCCGTCTTCCGAGAAGTAGTAGGCGCCCAGGATCCAGTTCAGGTTCTCCGTGTTGCCGATCAACTGCAGTTCCTGCGTGAATTGTTCCTGCTGCAGGTCATCGAAAAACTGGGAGATACGATGCGGTGAATGGTCGCCGTCACGCGCGAACTCGGAGTCGAGGTCGCGGTAGGCGGTAATGGACTTCACCGACATGTTTTCGTTGATTTCGTACTCGACCGTTGCCGAGGTGCCCCAGATGTCGGTCTTGGAAAATGCCGGCGCCGTACCTTCATTGTTGCCGTCTGCGCCGACATAGCGGTTGTCGTAGCAGTTGGGCGAGGCCGGGTTGAACGTCACACCCATGCCCGCAGCATTGGTGGCCGCGCACGGCATGCCTGGGCCAAGTGCTGCCGTCGTAATGTTGTGAATAAAGGCCATGGGCGGCGGTACGGCTGCTACCAGGCCGTCCAGTTGGCTGAGGTCGGTAAAGTCGATGCCCAGTAGCTCCATGGCGGGGCCGTTCTCGCGATCGCGCGTCGCGTCAGCCGCCACGTCGATGCGCAGGCGGTCGTTGGGTGTCCACGCGAAGGCCACGCGGCCCGTCACGGTGTCGTCGTCGCCGAGATCCGTGCCGTCGGAGCGTTCGACGTAGCCGTCCTGCTCGAACGATGCGATAGAGGCGCGCGCGGCGAACGTGTCCGAGATGGGCACGTTGACCGAGCCTTTCAGGTTGAGCCTGTCGTCGGTGCCGACGACCGCGCCGATGTCGGCACTGAAATCATCGCCCGGTTCGGGCTTCTTGGTAGTGATATTGATCGCACCGCCAATGGTGTTGCGGCCGAAGAGCGTACCCTGCGGGCCGCGCAGGACTTCCAGCCGTTCAATATCAACGAGGTCGAGAATGCCGCCGACCGAGCGCGCGATGTACACACCGTCGACGTAGAGGCCCACCCCAGGCTCGGTGGTGGGCAGGAATTCCTTCTGTCCAACGCCGCGCAGGAAGATGGCAGCGGAGTTGGATGCGCCGCCGAACGAGGGATTGTTCTCCAGCGTCAGGCTGGGCACAAAGCTCACGATCTCGTCGAGCCGTGTCACGCCGCGGTAGGCGAGGGTGTCCCCGCTGAATGCGGTGACCGCGATCGGTGCCTCCTGCAGCCCTTCTTCACGGCGCCGTGCCGTGACGACCATCTCTTCCAGTATCCGGTCTGCGCCGGTCGCGCCCTCTGGGCCTGTGGTTGTTTGTGCCTGGAGGGCGGGTGCGTGTGCGGCAGCCAACGCACAGGCGATGGGCAGTAAACGGGTGCATAGGTGTTGCGTGTTCATAGGAACTCCTGCGGGTGATTATGTTTTTTGTATAGGTTACGCGAGTACAGGTACGTCTTTCATGGCTTCCTGGATTGCCTCGTCGGATAGCTCGAGGTCCTGCATGTCGCCGTGCATGAACTGGTCATAGGATGCGAGGTCCAGGTGGCCGTGCCCGCACAGCGCGGTGAGAATCACTTTCTCTTCGCCGCTCTCCTTGCAGGCCATAGCCTCGCGCACGGCCGCCGCGATCGCGTGGGTCGGCTCCGGCGCGGGCACGATGCCTTCGCAACGCGCGAACTGTAATGCGCCGGCGAAGCACTCGGTCTGCGGAATCGCAATGGCCTCCACGAGGCCGAGGTCGTACACGTGCGACACCAGTGGCGCCATGCCGTGGTAGCGCAGGCCGCCGGCGTGAATTGGCTCCGGGATAAAGGAGTGGCCCAGCGTATGCATTTTCATTAGCGGGGTGAGGCCCGCGGTGTCGCCGAAGTCGTAGCGGAATTGCCCTTTAGTCAGTGTGGGGCAGGCACTCGGTTCCACGCAGCGGATGGTCGGGTTCATCTTGCCCGCCAGCTTTTCACGCAGGAACGGGAACGCGAGACCACCAAAGTTGGAGCCGCCGCCGGTGCAACCCACCAGTACATCGGGTGTCTCGCCCACCTTGGCCAGCTGCAGCAATGCCTCTTCACCGATAATCGTCTGGTGCAGCAGCACGTGGTTGAGCACGCTGCCGAGGGCGTAGCGCGTATCATCGCTGGCGACCGCCTCGCTCACCGCTTCGGAGATCGCGATGCCGAGTGAGCCCGGGTGATCAGGGTCCTGCTTGAGCAGCTCGCGGCCGAACTCGGTGAGTTCCGAGGGGCTCGGGTGCACCTTGCCGCCCCACACTTCCATCATGGTCCTGCGGTAGGGCTTGGCGCGGTAGGACGCGGCGACCTGCCAGACTTCACACTCCAGACTGAACTGGGCGCAGGCAAACGCCAGTGAGCTGCCCCACTGGCCCGCGCCGGTTTCCGTGGTGAGTTTCTTGATGCCTTCTTTCGCGTTGTAGTACACCTGCGGTACCGCGGTGTTGGGCTTGTGTGAGCCCGCAGGGCTCACGCCCTCGTACTTGTAGTAAATGCGTGCCGGGGTATCGAGCATCTTCTCGAGACGGTGGGCCCTGAACAGCGGGCTCGGCCGCCACAGGCGATACACATCCAGCACCTCGCCGGGTATGTCGATGTAACGCTCCGTGCTCATCTCCTGTTCGATGAGGGCCTTCGGGAACAGCGGCCCGAAGTCTTCCGGCTGTGCCGGCTCGAGCGTACCCGGGTGCAGTTGGGGCGGCGGCGGCTCGGGCAGGTCGGGCACCACGTTGTACCAGCGTGTGGGAATTTCGCTCTCGTCCAACAGGATCTTTGTTTTATCGCTCATTGTGTACTCTGTGTCTGGGTGAACTTGCCGCGGCTAATACTAGCTGACCGCTCGTGGATTGCCCATTGCGGGGTCATCGAGGCCGGAAGACGCCCACTGTGCGCAGTGATCCCTATGGTAAGGTCCTTAGCGCGATGTATCCTATAGACGAAGGGTCACTCCTTCCGCTGTTGTCCCGGAGGTGTCCAGTTGCTCCAAACCCGTAAGCTCGCCTTGCGCGGCTCACTCGTCCTGTTGTGTGCCTTGTCAGTCGCCTGTAGCGCCCAGCTCGACACGAAAGCAGGGCACGACCGTTCGACCGCCCTGCGCGTTCCCGCCGAGCTCACCCTTGCGAACACTGAGCGGGAAAGAGTTGCGGACGGTCTCGCCAACCCGCGCGGCATGTGGCTCCGCGGCGACGGCAAGCTGCTGGTCGCGCTTGCAGGCGAGGGTCTGGAAGAGGATGCCGGTACCGGCAGCCTGGCGCTCCTCTCCGATCAAGATGGTGACGGCCGCTTCGAGGTGCGCGAAGCCATCCTGTCTGACAGACCCTCGAGGAACATCCTGGATCTAGTGCGCAGGGACGAGGTTTTTGGAATGGCCGATATTGCCGTGGGCGGAGGGTCAACACTGGTCAGCGCCGCATTCTTCGGGGGCCCCTCGAAGATCTTTGAGATAAGCGGTGAGACAGCGCGGCACTGGGCAACGGTCGAGGGCAACATCAACGCGATGACCTACAGTGAGGCCGACGCCAGCTGGGTAGCCGTGTCGAGCTCCAGCGAAGAGGTGCTGCGCATCTACCCCGACCGCGAGGCGGAGCTTCTACTCGAGCTGCCAGACCTGCCCGAGGGCCAGGACCCCGTGCCGGGCTATGTGCGCTACGAGCCGCGCACCGACAATGTCCTTATCAGCCTGTTTTCTGGTTCCCCGCTTGGCGAAGAAGGCGGCGATGGTACCGAGATCGTGCACGGTGCGGGCGGCATCATTCGACTCGATCTCGACAGCGGCGCGTTTGAGTGGGTCGTTGCAGGCCTGACCGCTCCGACAGATATAGCGGTAGACGACCAGGGCCGCCTCTACATCCTCGAGTTCTGCACGGATTTTCTCGACCCGGTGACCCGGCGAGAGGAGATGTGGTCGTCGCCCGGGCACGGCGGCTTCAAGCGTTTTAGCGGCCGGCTGCTTCGCGTTGATCCTGCTGCTGGCTCGGTCGAACTGCTGGCTGACGATTTGGACGGCCCGACCAATCTGCACCTCGCCGGGAACGAGCTCTTTATCGCGCAAGGTATGGGTACACCAGGCCGGTTGATACCCGCGCCGTCGGGCCTGGTCGAGCTCGATGGCTTCATTGACCGAATCAAGCTGGAGTAAGCGCGCGATTGCGCAACGCTCAACCCAGCAAACGCTCCACGATGATCTCGACGAATGCGGCGGCGACCCACGCAATGGGCGGGATCAGGCCGTAGAAGAACAGGCGGGACCACGTCGAGATATCGAATGGCCAGGTGTGCAACGCGTTGACCCGGTCGCGTCGCTGCAGAAGCCGCTCAAGGGTGGCGACCGACTCTGCGTCAGTCGCCTCGGGCTGGGCGCGAATCTCGGCCAGCACTTCCTCTTTCAGCTCCTTCTTACGTGCCGATAAACGTTGGTGAACCGTCCTCATCGGCCTAACCAGTAGCGTGATGGAAGCGGGTATGGCGACGATAAACGCGGTGAGGTAGTTCTCGATCCGAAACTGCGCATCGATGGACTGCACGGTGGAGATAGCCACGCCGCCCAGCACGATGACGATGTCCAGGAGGCCAATACGCGCGAAGGGTTCAAGCCGCGTCTGCTCGAAGATGTTGATGGGCACGCGTTCCCCGTAGCGGTAGAACTGGTTGCCCACGTAGAGACGTACCGCCAGCATGCACCCGATAGCCGCCCACACCATAATCTGCCCGATGAAAATGGCGATCATGGGTCCATCGCCCGCCAGAACCAGTTCGAACTGTGAAATCGGTACATTAAATGCCAGCGCGTAAATGACGCCGCCGAAGATTCCCCACCAGACGTGCGAGGACGGTATGGCGCTGACGCTCTCGGCCAGTCGGTGGTCCAGGAGTGTTGCGACCTTGAAGCTGTTGCGCTGCGTGATGAACATACAGCCGATGAGCCACGTAGGCAGCAGACTCATCAGCAGGATCATGCCCAGCAGGTGTTCGCGGGAACCGAAGCCCAGCGCAATCGCATCGGCGTTGTGCAGTCCGGAGGCGATGAAAAGTACCAGGCTGAATACAAGGTATGCGAAGCAGCAAACGACCACCGCGAGACGCGATTCATAGATGAGACGGTGGAGTGTGGGCGAGAGCCTCATTCGCCTTCAGTAGCTGGTATGTGCGCTCCCGTAAGGCCGCGTTTAGCGCCGGCTCGCCAGCAGCGCGTTGAAGTACTCGTCCCAACTCAGTTCGTCGTTGCCGTCGCGATCCATCAGGCCGAAGTTCTCTGCAATACGCTGGCCGGTACGTCCCCTCAGCTCAGCCCGCTCCAGGCGCCCGTCGATGTTGTCATCGAGTGCCCCGAACCCGCGGCCGGCTTCCAGCAGCCTGTCGTATTGTGGTTTTTGATTGTCGCGGGTCTCGTCTTTCCAGCGGTAGCTGATGGCTGTGAACAGCATTTCCTCAAAAGACTGGTCGCCCCACGTGATGTCGCGATTGGGGTCGGGGTTCGCGGGGTTCTGCTCGGTGTTGTCATAGGTGTAGCGCGCGATGAGTTTTGAACCGGCAGGTACATCGACGGGTTCGGTGAACTCGTAGGAGCGCTGCCAGTTGAAGTTGTACTTGGGCAGTGACAGCAACAGTTCTTCGCGACCATCGGGGTAGCGAATCGTCAGCGACGATGACTGGCCCCGGTAGTGTGCGTGCGGGAACGCGTAGAACAGCTCGGCGTCTTTCGGGAACTGCAGGTAGGCAACTTCCTCGTGCCTGCCGGTGTTGGAGGGAATCTTTATGGATGAGTCTGCGATCACCGAACTGCGCGTCATCATCTTGGGCGGTTCGTCGTAGAAGTACAGGCCAATCTGCGTGGCATCCGTTACCGGCTTGCCGAAGGGTGTGTAGTGCATCTGTAGGCCGATAGCTCCGCCCGTGGGAATGTAGGTACCTACGTCCTTGCGAGAAATAAAGGACTCTGCCCCTACGGCGTAGCCGCCGATGGACGCACCCCAGCGCGACTCATTGCTAAGGCCGCTCTCGGGCATCTCCTTCATCATGCCGGTAAGCACGTGGTGCACGGCTTCCCTGGAGCCGACTTTCACTGTGCTGGCACGCAGCCACTTCGGTTCGGTTAGCGGGTTGGCGACGACCGGGCGCTGGTAGTCGACCACACCTGTGGCCGGCACATCGTAGGGCGGGATGTCGATGATCAGGTCGGGCTCGCCGAGCGGCCAGTCCGAGGGCGGTTCGCGCTTCACGGCGAGCGGGTCGGGACCCTCGCCGCGAGGTGAGCCCGCCTCGATCCAGTGCACCAGTGTTTTGATCTCGTCCGCGGTCATGCTGTAGTCGCGCAGGAATGTGCCCACGTGCGGGTCCGCGTTCCACGGCGGCATGCGGTCTGTGCGTATAACCTCGCGAATCATGGAGGAGAAACCCTTCACCATGTCGTAGCTGCTCATGGCCCAGGGACCGATACCGCCTTCGGTGTGGCAGCTGACGCAGCGCTTCTCAAGAATCGGGGCAATGGTGTCGTGATAGGAAATCTTCGCATGTTCAGCGCGACGCTCCCGCTCGGGAAACTGCACAATGCAGCCCGGTGCATCCACGGCCGCGACCGCAACTTCCTCTCCGGCAAGCACGGCGTCCAGTGCATCTGCCAGGTAGTGTTCTTTTGCCTTCGGCTTTTGTACCTCGTAGGTGAGGCGATCATCTATGGGGCCGTGGTAGACCACGCGCATGCTGCCCGGGTCGATGACGAACACTTCCGCGGTTCGCGTGACGTTGAGTGATTCGCCGATGAGCTGGTAGTCGTCCAGCAGTACCGGAACATCGAAACCAAATTCTTCTGCCTCAGCACGAATGCTGTCGGGCGTGTCCTGCAGGCCGGAGTTGAGCAGGAAGAACTGCACACCTTTTTCTGCGTAGGCATCGCGGACCTCGCGATAGGCCGGCATCGCGTTGCGCACGATGGGGCAGCCGTTGCCCTGTGTCATCAGTACGATGGCGGGCGCGTCCTTGTAGTAGTAAAGCTGGTGTGCGAAGCCGGTGTGGTCTACAAGCTGGAAGTCGTCCACGCGCATACCGATGATGTTTTCACTGGTGACTGCCTGTGCCGCAGCGCCTGCAGATGTGATCAGCAGGGCGAGCAGGGCTTTTTGTATGCGGAGCATCAGGTTGATTTTCATAGCGCCTCCGGTGAGCACTTGATTATCGACTCTAGTTATCGGAAAGTTAGTAGATAATCGTATAAAAAACGACCAAGCGCCAGTCCCCGGGTCAAGCGCGCCCGCGCGCACCGGGCTAAGCTGGTAAAGGTCTTCTCCCCCGCAATCGCCAGGCTCTTTGGCGAGCATTTGCAAAAGCGGTCGCGTCGATTGCACCGGGAGCCAGTGGAGTCGAGGGTTCTATGCGTACGCTTTTCTGCCTGTTAGTGGTCTCGTTGTGCCTGGTGTCCTGCGCATCCAGTCCAAATGGTGACGGCAATTATGTAGCGCCGCGCGGACCGGGCGGCGTGCACCCCGACCTGAATGGTATCTGGCAGGCCCTTGGCGAGGCCCACTACGACCTCGAGCGGCACATGGCCCGCGCTTCAATGGAGCTGCGCGAAGGCCCCCGGGGTCCTGTACCGTCTGCTGGCACCGTCAGGTTGGGTGCGGTGGCCGCTGTGCCGCCGGGCCTCGGCGTGGTGGTGGACGAGGGGGAGGGCACCTTGATTCCCTATACCCCCGAGGCGCTCGAGCTGCGCGATGAGAATCGGGCGAACTGGCTGGAACGCGACCCCGAGATCAAGTGCTACCTGCCCGGCGTGCCGCGCGCGACCTACATGCCTTACCCGTTCCAGATCGTTCAGGGTGAGAAAGACGTTTTCATCGCGCACCAGTACGCCGGTGCGGTGCGCAACATTTACAGCGAAGACCCGGGCCCGGCGCCGCTGGACTCCTGGATGGGCCAGTCGGTAGCGAGCTGGGAAGGCGACACGCTCGTGCTGACGGTGACGGGGCTGCTGGCCGACACCTGGCTGGACCGCTCGGGCAATCATCACTCCGCAAAGCTGCGCGTGGTGGAGCGCTTCACGCCGATGGGCCCGAATCACCTGTGGTACGAGGCCACACTGGAAGATCCCGAGGTGTACAAGCGGCCCTGGAAGATCGCCATGCCGCTTTACCGGCGCATGGAAGCAGACTTCCAACTGCTGGATTTCAAGTGCGTGGAATTCGTTGAAGAACTTTTCTATGGCAAATGGCGGCGACAGCCGCTGGATGACAACGCGACGGGGATAGAGCGATGAGCTTTAAGAAAACCACGCTGCTGCTGGCGGCCTGCCTGTCGTGCCACGCCATGGCCGACATCCCGCGGACCGCAGACGGTAAACCGGACCTCAGCGGCAACTACGATCTCGCAACGCTCACGCCTTTGGAGCGGCCCAAAGAGTTCGGCAACAATCTTTACCTCACGCCCGAGCAGGCCGAGCAGGCGATGGCGGCGATGAAGGAAAGCCTCGCCAAACTCGAAGCCACGAAGAACGACGACCCCAACCGCGAAGCGCCACCCGCGGGCGGAGACGGCGTGCTTGCGTTTGGCGCCGGGGGTGTCGGCGGGTACAACACGTTCTGGGTGGACCGGGGCGAAGACGGGTTCACCATTGATGGCAAGTTTCGCACGTCGATCATCTATGAGCCGGAAAATGGCCGCCGCCCGCCGATGACGCCCGCCGGGCTCAAGCTGATGCAGGAGCGTTTTGGCCACTTCAGCAAGCCGAACACGGGTACAGCCTGGTGGCTTGATGAGGGCGATGGCAGTGGCCCCTATGACAACCCGGAGGACCGCACGACCTCGGACCGCTGCCTGTCAGGTTTTGGCTCGACCGGCGGACCGCCAATGCTGCCGATTCTCTACAACAACGTGAAGCGGATTGTGCAGACGCCCGATCACGTCATGATCCTGGTGGAGATGGTGCATGACGCGCGCATCATCCGCCTCAACAGCGAGCATGTGTCACCCGATATCCGCAGCTGGATGGGCGACTCCATCGGCTGGTGGGAGGGCGATACGCTCGTAGTCGATACCACCAACTTTAACGACACGCCGGGACTTTCGCGGGCAACGCGCGACCTGCACGTGGTGGAGCGGTTCACGCGCGTCGACGAAAACACGTTGCTGTACAACTTTACCGTTACTGACCCCAACGTATGGTCTGAGCCGTGGAGCGGCGAGTACCCCTGGCCGGCGACAGACCAGCCCGTGTACGAGTACGCCTGCCACGAGGCGAACTACGCGATGGAAGGCATCCTGAAAGGGGCGCGCCTGTTAGAGCGTGAAGCCCTGGAACAGCGTGCCGCGAAGGACTGAAGAGGAGCGATTCTATGCAACGCATTACAGCACTCGGTTTAGCAGCCCTTGCGGCGTCGTGGTTTGCTTACCAGGCGGCCGCGCACCACGCATTCTCCGCCGAGTTTGACCCCAACCGACCGCTGCTCCTCAAGGGGCCGGTCACCAAGGTGGAGTGGGTAAACCCGCACGCCTGGATACACCTCGAGGTGACCAATGAAGACGGCACCAAGGAAAGCTGGGCTGTTGAAGGCGGTACACCGAATACTCTCCTTCGTCGCGGCATCAACAGGAACTCCATCAAGCCGGGCATCTATATCATTGTCGATGGTTACCAGAGCAAAGACCGCTCGAACCGCGCGAACGGCCGCAACATAACCCTCGCCGATGGGCGCAAACTCTTCATGGGCTCTTCGGGTACCGGTGCGCCTAAAGACGGCGCCGACCCCACCGAACGCTAGTTTAGCTATCCAACTGAAACGCCTCTCTTGGTGCGCGGTGCGGCGGGCGCTTGTTTGATCGTGTAAGTTGGGCGCTTTACTGCACGGTGGAGATCGCATGAGCGATTCCGACGCAAAGCTGCCTGACGGCTTACTCGAATGGGTCGCCCGGGAGGGCAACGGTGAGGTCACTCGCGTTGAACGCCACGTTGCGCGGCGCGAAGCCTGGATTGTCGATGTCACTGCAGCAGATGGCAGCGTGCTTGAAGGTTTCCTGCGCATCGACCGCAACCCGCAGGAGGGCGCGCACGTTTCGCTGCGCCGCGAGGCGCGCATTTGCGCCGCACTCAAACCGCTCGGCATTCCCGTGCCCGCGCTGCTTGCGTGGAACGAAGAACACCACGCCGCGCTGTTCAGCCGCGAGCCCGGTCGCGCCGACATCCACGCGCTCAAGGACGCGGAGCAACAGCGGCGCGTCATGGAAGACTTCATCGATATCGTGGCGCGCCTGCACCAGCTGGATACCGACACGTTGGGACTCGACGATATCTTCGGGCCGAAGCCTGCTACCGCTGCCGAGTGCGCGCTGGACGATGTCGACCGCCAGCTGAAACAGTTCGAGGGCTTTGTTGCGCATTACAAGGACCCGCTGATGGCCTATGGCGTCCAGTGGTTGAGGCGCCACGCCCCGCAGGAGGTGGACCGCGTCTGCCTTGTGCAGGGTGATACGGGGCCGGTGAACTTTATGTTTGAGGGCGACCGTGTTTCCGCGGTGGTCGACTGGGAGTGGGGCCATTGGGGCGACCCCATGGAGGACCTCGGCAATATTTGCGTGCGCGAGTTTTGGAATCCTAGCGGTGGTCTCGAGGGTCTGTTCAAACGTTACGAACAGGCTTCAGGTATTCGCTATCATCGGTTCGCTGCGCAGTACTATCGCGTGCAGCAGAACGTGCGCGGCATGATACCCATCCACGCGGTGTGCCAGCACGTGCCGCCGGGGCAGTCCCTCGCCTGGTACCTGTGTTACCGCTACCTCGGCGATCGTTCGACCTGCGAGGCGCTGGCCGAGGCCATGGACATACCGATTGCAAAACCTGAACTACCTGCCGACGAGAAACCCGGCATGCTGGCGCGGTCGGTAGCGCGCCACCTGCGCGACGACATCGAACCCGAGCTGCAAAGCCCCTTCGCGCTGTCACGCGCTGGCGATATCGCGATTCTCACCGAGTGCATGGACCGTGTGCACCGCTACGGTGCCGGGTTGCGGGCGGAGGAATGTGAGGAGATGTCGCAGCTGCTCGGCCGGTCGATTAGCGACTTCGACGAGGCAACGTCGGCGCTACACGCAGCGATCGAAGCCGGAGAACTCGAGGACGAAGTGCTGGTTCCCTATCTCGCGCGGCGCGCGTACCGCGACGAATGGCTGTACTGGCCGGTTACCAGGCTGTACCCCAATCGCAGTTGGTCAGCGCTGGACTGAGTTTTCCCCTCAGGACGCCGTCGAGTTGTGTAGAGGCTTTGGAAACATGACCACCCTGGATTCAGTAGTGACCATTTCCTCGAACTCGTGCTTTCGCGACAGGTATTTGGCAACTTCCGAGGCGGTCATCGGCCTGCCGAGGAAGTATCCCTGGCCGTAGTCGCAGTTCAGCGCCGACAGGTAGTCCAGCTGTTCCCTGTTCTCGATACCCTCGGCGATGACCTTGTGGTTCCACGCACCGCTCATGCGGATGATGGCATGGGCGATAGCAGCGTCACCGCGATCTTCGGGGATTCCTGACACGAAGTTCCTGTCGATTTTCACGACATGGACGGGCAGTTGTTTGAGTCGTGAAAAGGAGGAGTAACCCATGCCGAAATCGTCGATCGCTACGCGGATGCCGTGTTTGCCCAGCTTGGCCAGTGTGTCTATCGGATTGTGCGGGCTGCTTGATCCTTCCTCCGCGCTCATCAAGGTGGTCTCGGTAATCTCCACGATCAGATTCTCTGGGTCCATGCTGTACTCGTCCAGCGCTGCCAGAATCCCGCTGTAAAGCTCCTTATCTTCGAACTGAACGCCAGACAGATTGACTGACATGGTCAGGGCAGGTAGTCCCTGGTCCAGCCACTCCCGGTGTTGTCGACAGGCTTCGCGATAGATCCACCTGCCCAGCGGGATGATGAGTCTGCTTTCCTCGGCGATGCTGATGAATTCATCAGGTCCCACAATGCCGCGGTGCGGGTGATTCCAGCGCACCAGTGCTTCAACGCCATCGATTGACTGGTCGTTGAAACGCACAACGGGCTGGTAGTAGAGCTCGAACTCGCCGCGCTCGATTGCCACACGCAGGTCTTTTTCGACTTCGCAATGATGCTTCACGGCGCGTTCCAGTGCCATGTCGAAGTGTGCGTACTGGGATTTGCCGCTTTTCTTTGCCTGGAACAGTGCGAGATCCGCTTTACGCAGCAGTTCGGGTGCAGCGCGCGCGTCAGCGGGATAAAACGCAACGCCTATGCTGACCTGGGGTAGCAGCTTGTTTCCATCGGACGAAATCGGTTCTGAAACCGCTTCCATGATTTTCTCAACAAGGGCGCCGGATTGATGCGCGGTGGTGACGTCCGGTGCGATGATCGCGAACTCGTCTCCCCCGAGGCGCGCAATGGTGTCTGCCTCGCGACAGATCCCCTGCAGTCGGTTTGCAATCGTTTTCAACACACGGTCACCGACAGGATGGCCCAGGACGTCATTGATCGTTTTGAAGTTATCCAGGTCGATGATCAGCAACGCACCTTCATTGGGGCGTGTACGCCGGTCCAGAAAGCAAGAGCGCAGCCGGTCCATGAACAAGGCGCGATTCGCCACGCCTGTGAGCTGATCGTAGTGCTCACGATCATCGAGTTGTTGAGTGTACGACCGCACCATCTTGCTCAGTCGATGGTTGCGCATCGCGAAGATCAGCCACAACCCGATGGTGAGGCCCAGGCCTGAGCGGCGCAGGGTGCGCGCCCTCGCTTCGCGATTGTCGATCTGCGTGATGAGCGTCTGGGACTCCGAATGCAATGAGCTGGAGAGCTGCTCCATGATCTTCAAGGAGTCCGCTTTTAAGCGCCTGTACTCGGGGCTGGCGATGATTTGCTTGGCCTGTTTGTTCTTGCTCTGTGCCAGAAGTGCGAACGAATCTATTTCCTTGGCGTTAAGCCTGGCATTCACCGCTTCGAGCCGCGCTAGCGGTTCTTTGGTCGTGGGTGTAACCGCGCGATCCATGCTCTCCTTCAGGAGTAATGCGTGGCTCTTGTAACGCTCCTCCCATTGAGCGTACTCCTGATCGGGGGCAACGGCAGCCATAGATGCGGAAACGGTCAGTACCTCATCGTAGTAACGAATATCGTTCGATAGCTGTATGAGTTCAGCGCTGCGCTCGAAATCCAGGCGCGCACGTTCGCTGTTTGCATAATTGAAGTGGGCGGCGAGGCCAATCAGCGTAAGGCTGGCGAGCGTAGCGAGAAAGAGTGCCCGCATACTGCTCATTCTGGCCTCCTCTCCTTTTTGTTCGTCGTTCCCTGGCATGTCAGAATTCATGCGGTTTTATCTCCGGTTATACCTTCCTGTGAAGCCGTGGCCTCTTTGACACAGCCAAGGCCGCACCAGGCCACCGCATTTGGCGGTCCGGTACAGCCGGAGGGGTACTTTTACCCGCGCGTCACTTGGTTTTCGGCGGCAGAGAGAATTTCTGAAGTCGGTACTTAAGAGTTGTGATGGGGATCACAGGCGAGCCTCGCTCAAGACACCGGCGAGGGCTCTAGAGTGGTAATTTTTGGCTTATCCCGCTGAATTTCGCTCGCTTTTCCAGAATTTCAGCATCTTGGCTGTTGAGCGGTCCTTCGCGACGAAGTGGTGCTGCAGGGCCGCGAGGACATGTATCGCGATCAGTACGATCATTGCGTTGGTTGCGAACTCGTGCACCGGCCGAATCGTCTGCATCAGGTCTTCGTTCGTCTGCCCCAGCGTGATGTCGAGCTGCCCGAACAGGGGAAGGGGATCTGCCGCGTTCATGCCGGTGGCGAAGCCGCTTACAACAAGCAGGACCATGCAGGCATAGAGCGCGAAGTGCCCTGCCTTTGCCGCCGTGACCTGCCAGGGCGGCATGCCAGTGGGCATGGCTGCGGGCCCGTGGCGAAACCGAAAGTACAAACGCAGCACTAACAAAATGGTAAGTACCGTGCCCACGGTAGCGTGGTCAACACGCGACTCCAGTCGGTCCCAGTCTTCCATTACTCGCCCGAATTTCTGGGCGACGAAGAGATCGAAGCAAATGATCAGGGCCATCAACCAGTGGATGACCTTCTGCGCGACGCTGTAATCGGCTTGTTCAGTACTCATTACGGTTTCACCCATATCGGAGAAGAGTAAGCGCGTTCCTGGATCACGTCCGGATGATCCGCGGCCTTGTCCAGACCCATCGACAGTGCGTCGAGATAGGAGTGCCTGGATGTCGGAATCTGCAGCACACGCGCGTAGTAGAAGGCGCTCTGGCCAGGCTGGTAGTCAGGGTCCTGCCAGTGCGCGGCGAGTTGCGCATCGCCGATGGTGTTGGCGACGCTGCCAGTCTCGCGGTCTACCGAATCACCCACCGCGGGCAACTTGCCGTCAGTCCCCAGGGCACGATCGCCCGACCAGGCCACGTTGTACACGCGCTCGTGTTGCTTGCCAGTTTCGTCAAGCCAGCCTTTTACAATCTGTATGCGGTCGAGGTTGGCGTCCACCGGGTCCTTGCTGGCGAGCACAATGAACGAGGGGGAGGCGGCGCCGGCCGCGAGTTCGCCACCCATCGGTACCCCGGTGGCGGTGGCCTTTTCGTAGAGCTCGGCGTCTGCGAGGTCCAGTCCATCGAGTCCATCACCTGCGAAGAAGCGCAGACCGATACGCGGGCCACTGGTGGCGTAGGTTTCCTTGCGCTGCATCGCTGCCAGAATCGACTCGCGGGTGTTCTCCTCGGCCCAGACGGCCGCGAGGCCGGAGGCGGAGAAGGACCAGCCATTGGGTGCGGGTTCATCGCTGTCCCACTGGGTATTTTTGTTTTCCGGTATGGAGTCCGTTGCCATCTTGCCCCAGAAATTGTCTTCCTCGGCGGAGGCGAGGCTGGTGTGTGCGTCCGTCGAGCCGATCACGCCGAACTGGTAGGGGTTCTGGCCGAACTCCGCGCCCATCGACAGGCCGCGCTTAAGCGCCGAGCGCATGAAGTCACCGGCTTTCACCTCGTAGGGGCTGTAGGTGCTTTGCAGGTAGAACGGAAACTCCTCGAAGTCGGCGAACTCGTCGTCCGGTGAGAGGTCCTGGTGCGTCTCGGAGTCACCCTTGATCTGCGTGACCTCCGCAATGGGTTCCCACTTCATGCGCAGCGCAATGTAGTCAGCATCAAAAGGCGTACCGCGCAGCCGCGTGTCGTCAAACATGAAGCCCTTCGACAGGTTGGAGTTGTGCGGTATCGCGATGAAGTTCGCGCCGACCTTTGGCGAGGTTTCCTCCAGCCAGGCCCAGAGGTCTTCCGGGTACTGGCTCATCAACAGGCTCATCGGCTGGAACTGTTGTGCCTGCTTCGCGTTGGCGTCTGTCATCACCACGCGATGCAGGTTTGCCCCACCCGGTATGGAACTCCACTCCCAGCCAATGAACGCGGTGAATTCTCCGGGAGCGTTGTGTTCGTCGGCGATGCTGGTGGCCGAACGCCAGGTGTTCACCTGTGTGTCCATCATGTCCGGAAAGATGTTGGCATTGCCGCCCAGCTGCACTGACTTGGCCGCCTCTCTAACCGTCAGCGGTGGAGGCAGGATGTCGCGGAACAACTCCAGCGCCGTACCTTCGTCGAGGCGCCGATTGAGGTACCAGGCGGCCAGCTTCGCGACCATGCTGTCCCACAGGCCGAGGTCACTGGTATCGACGCCGTCACCCGAATGAATCTCCCGAATGACGCCCAGGAATTCCGCGTGGTCCGATACCACCAGGAAGTCGAGTGGCGTGCCGATCTGTACCCGGGTCCGATTGAACGGGTGGATCACCGGCTGGCCTTTGGCGTAGTTGTAGGCCGTGTTCGGGTCGGCGGTGAAGTTGTTGTTGGTGTAGGCGTCGAAGGAGTTGCTGGTGTGGAGGTGGGTGTCGCCCCACAGCAGTTGCTTGTCCGCCTGGGCAGACAGGGAAACCGCGGCCAGTAGGCCAAAGAGCAGAGGGCGCATGGTGGATCCTTTTCTTATCGGAGTCCGCGCATTCTACGCGTCTTTTCGGGTGCGCGTCAGGCGCTACCAGGAAGGCCTGCCAAGTAGCGCGAAGCCCGCCCAGTTCTTGGGCGCAGGATATTTGGCGCGCGTGGCGAGCATGGCGCTGCGCAGCGCCACCGCTGGCTGCTCGCCCGCGACAAGGCTTGTGTAGAACGTATCCATCAGGTAGACCGTCTCCTGGTCCGGGAGTGACCAGAGCGACATCACCACACTGGGGACGCCCGCGGCCATGAAGGCTCGTGCCAGACCGACAACACCCTCGGCCGCCACGCGCCCGCGCGCGGTGTCACAGGCGCTGAGTACGGCAAGGTTTGCTGTGAGCTCCAGCCCCGCAACGCGGCGGGCGCTGAGAAAACCGCTGATGTCTCCGGGTGGCGCGAGGGCGAGCAGGCCGGGGTAGTCGATCCGCACCACGCGCTCATTGGCCGCGGCCACGTCGGCGCGCACACCGCCTATCGAGACGCCTTTACCCACGACGATCGCGCCGCTGTTTATCACCACGTTGTTTTTCCGCGCGATGGACTCTTTTTCCCGGGGCGCAAATCCGAACTCGTTGAGCTTTGCATCGTAGTCAAAGAGCCCGTGGGTGGCGAAATGCAGCAGCGTGCGCTGTTCGATGCCATCCAGCACGGCGCCGAGCGTTGCTGAGTCCTTGAGCAGCGGCTTTGCCCCGAGCTGGTTCGCGATAATCGCGGCTTCCCGCTCGGCGCCTTTCAAGCCCGCCAGTGGGACGGCTCTGCCTTCCGCGTTCTTGAGTGCGGGCATCGGTGTCGGGTTGCCGATGATGAGCGGGTTGTTGCGCCAGCGTTCGCCTACCGTGTCCCCGTCGACGAGTTGCGCCTGGGCGCTCAGCGATGGCGCGAAGCTGAGCACGTAGCGGTCGATCAGCATCTTGCCGCCGGTATCAGTGAACACTGCAAAAGGCATCAGGTGCAGTGC
This sequence comes from Halioglobus sp., assembly GCA_965227435.1. GTDB lineage: Bacteria > Pseudomonadota > Gammaproteobacteria > Pseudomonadales > Halieaceae > Marimicrobium. The sequence continues at coordinate 1,238,721 of CBDDGB010000001.1, forward strand.
GCTGTCAGCGACAACCAGCAGCGGTTGCGCATCGGCCTCGGGGAGTGCACCCGTAACGGGTGCGATCAATAAATCGTGCAGTAGCGGGAATGTCTGGTTTGACCGCTCGGTGTTTTTCCCGAGGCCAATGAGCCGCCGGGTTTTACCCGCCAGTTGGTTCAGTGGGTAACGTCCGTACTCCTCGTGCAGCGGGCGCAAATCGACGATCTCGTGTGTGATTGCCCCGTCAGGGCTGATGACCCAGATATAGAGCCAGCCCTGGCCCTCCTGTTCCACGCTGTCGATACGCAGTTCGCGTCCTGTCACCGAGTAATAGAGGATGGTGGAATCGATGCGCCGGGCGAGTGCCTTGATCTGCTCTGCATCGAGAAAGCCGTCTTTCTCTGACTGAAGGAAACGCTCCACCAGAGACCGTGCACGTGTTTGTTCCGCGATCTCGAGAGCGCGCAGCGGTGCGCCGCTCTGCATCGCGATCTGCTGCGCAAGCCGATACGCGTGCCCCTGTTGTTCGAGCAGCGTCAGTCTGTCGATCTCGCCCAATGAATCCTTTTTGCGCAGCGCGTCCCAACTGGCGATCGCCCGGTCAATTGCTGCCTGTGCCGCTGCGAGGTCGCCGATGCTTTGATAGGCGAACGCGAGGCTGGAGGCCAGGCCCGCATCGATAGGGCTCGCGGCATCGGCCTTGTTGATCGCGGCGATCGCCTGTTCGAATCGCGCCTCTTGGAGGTGCACCTTGCCGATCCCCGTGTACGCCTCGGCGATACGTTCTGGCCGGGCCAGGGACTTCAGGGACTGCTCGTAGAGTGACAGTGCAAGCGAGTAGTTCTTTGCAAAGTACGCCTCGCGGGCGTCCGCCAGAGTGTTTGCCCGTGCAGTTTCAGGCGCGGCGCTGCATAGCAGGAGGAGTACCGCGACCAGTGTCGACCTCATGGATAGATGCTCCGTGTGTGGGCAGGCGCCGCCCAATAGTAACCGGGATACCGGGTGCTGCGCACACGCGCGGCCCAAAAGGCAGACCTGCCTTCCTTGCTCCCTGCCCAGCTCCTATACTGGGTGAGTTTTGATCACCGATGGAGGTGTGCCTGCCGTCGATATAAGGTGGGCTCCCAGCGTGACGTTAAGCGATCGACATACCGGTACTGAAGACCTCGACCGCCACCCGGTTGCCACAACACAAGCTGGGCAGTCGGGGATTCCTGTCATCGATATTGCCCCGCTGATACGAGAGCCGGAGTCGGCGGAAGCTGCCGTCACGGTAAGCGCAATCTCGGAAGCATGTACCACCTGGGGTTTCTTCCAGGTGATAAATCATGACATCGAACAGCGGCAGATTAGCGAGGTCTGGCAGCAGGCGCACGCGCTGTTCAACCTGCCACTCGAGCGCAAACTCGCGGTGCATCGCAGTCGCGAAAACCCCTGGGGCTTCAACAACAATGAGCTCACGAAAAACCAGCGCGACAGAAAAGAGATTTTCGATTTCACCACAGAGGGCCAAGACCCCATCTACGGGCAACAGAATCGCTGGCCCGACGAACTGCCCGACTTCCGGCGGGTGATGGCGGACTACCTTGTGGCTTGCGCCGAGCTGTCATTGCAATTGCTTCGCGGCTTCTGCCTCGGGCTCGGCCTGCCACAGGATTTCCTTCGGTCTGAATTCGAGGGCAACCACACCGGTTTTGTCAGGCTTAACTACTACCCGTTACACGACCCGATGGATGGCCTCGACATCGACCACCTGCCGACTGCAGACCTCGGTATTCATCACCACGCCGATGCTGGCGCACTGACAGTCCTGTTGCAGGACGATGTGGAGGGGCTGCAGGTGTACCGCGAGGGTTACTGGTACGACGTACCTGTGATTCCCGATGCGCTGGTCATTAACACTGGCGACATGATGCAGGTTTGGTCGAACGATACATACCGCGCCGCCATTCACCGCGTGCGCGCAATGCAGGACCGCCCGCGTTATAGCATCCCGTTCTTCCTGAACCCGGCAGCGGATTGCGTTGTTCGCCCCCTGCCGACGATGGTGAAGGCCCCCGACACGGGCCACTATCGCCCGATTCCCTGGGGAGAATTCCGCGGCAAGCGCTCGGATGGCGACTACGCTGATTACGGTGACGAAGTACAGATTTCCCAGTATCGCGTGTAAGCTCTCGCGCTCGACCCAGTTCCGATATCCCCATAGACGTGGCAAAGGAGAACAGCATGACCACAGGTAACCAGATCATCAGCACGCTCGCAGACGGTAAACTCACCGTCGAAGTCGTCCAGGCCGAGGTCGCCGACCCCAGCGGCAACCAGGTACTGGTTGAAATGGAGGCGGCGCCGATCAACCCCTCCGACCTCGCGATCCTGACCGGCCCCGCTGATCTTGAGAACGCCGAGTACTCCCCCGGCAAGTTTGTCGCGGATATGCCCGAGCCGTTTTTCAGCGCGCAGAAAGGCCGCCATGGCCAGCGCCTGCCCGTTGGCAATGAGGGCGCGGGCGTGGTCATCGCAGCGGGCGAAGAGGAATTCGCGCAGTCGCTGATTGGCCAGTGCGTGGCGTGTGTGCCCGGCAACGCCTACTCGCAGTACTGTCTAGCCGACGCGGGCATGTGCCTGCCGCTCGGCGACATCTCCTCTGAAGACGGTGCCTCGGCCTTTGTGAACCCCATGACCGCGCTGGGATTCGTAGAGACGGCGCGAGCGGAACAGCAGAAGGGCATTGTGCACACGGCAGCCGCCTCGAACCTTGGCCAGATGCTGGTGAAGATCTGCCAGGAGGATGACATTCCACTGGTAAACATCGTGCGCAAGTCAGAGCATGTTGAACTGCTGAAGGGCCTGGGTGCGGAGTACATCGTGAATTCCTCCGACGATGACTTTATGAACCAGTTGCGGGCAGCTATCGATGCCACGGATGCCTTTTGTGGTTTCGATCCCATCGGCGGTGGCGTCGCCGTGGACAACTGCTTCAAGGCGATGGAGCAAGTGGCAACTCGCAAGATGACTGAGTTCTCGCGCTACGGCTCCGAGCAGGAGAAGCGGATGTATATCTACGGCCGCCTCGATCTCAACCCGACGATCCTGACTCCGGCCTACGGGTTCGGCTGGACGCTGTCTGGCTGGCTGCTGACACCGTTCCTGCAGAAGGCGGGCCTTGAAACGCTGCTGCGTCTGCGCCAGCGCGTGCTCGACGGTCTTACCACCACCTTCGCCAGCTCTTACAAGGCGCGTGTCTCACTGGAGGAGATGCTGACGCGTGATGCGGTGCTCGACTACCGCGAGATGAAGACCGGCGAGAAATACCTCGTTACTCCGAAAGGCTGACGTTAAGCGCGCGGCGCGTTCGCTCAGAACGGGCCGCGCCGCCAGGGCCCCGTGATCGCAAAGGTCACGCCGGGCGTCTGGATGTTGGCGTAGAGATACTCCCCGGCGGGGTCGAAGCAGGCGCCGCACCACTCGCTACCGCGGTAGTCCGCCGGTGTAATGAGCGGCCTGTCCGGCAGTGCGTTCTCGAGCAGCATGTTGTTTTCGGCAAAGATGAAGGAGCTGCCGTCCTGGTCTATGCCGAGCATTCTCGCGCCCGTGACCAGTGCGTCATTCTCCCTGATCCCCCCGCCGTCCTCGCAGACCAGCAGGGCACCTCTCGGCGACACGGTGATGTTGTCCGGGTTGTCAGCCGTGACCTCGTCGGGTGAAACGAACAGCGCGGTCAGCGTGTCGTTGCCCGGCACATACGCCCAGACCGAGCCCTTGCCAGCCGCACCCCCGGATGTATCGACGAAGTAAATGACCCCGTCCTGATACCAGCAGCCCTCGCCGCGCCTGAAGCTTGCGCCGCCGCCGGCCTGACCCTGCATGAATGGTCCGGAGCGCCCTTCGCCCTGCACCGGTGGGAAGCCTGGCGCCGGGGATACAAGCGTTTCAGGTGCGGCCACCGGGTCGGGCACCGGTACCCATGCCACGTCGAAAGTGTCGTCCTGCTCGGCCAGCCCGAGGTCCAGGCCTGGCTGGCCAACGACTGCCAGCATTTCAAGCGTGCCGCCCTGTTCAAGTGAGCCGATCTGCTGGCTCGTATCCATCGGCGTATAGCGGTAGAAGCCGGACAGTGGGCCGTTATCTTCGGTGACGTACACGCGGGAGTCCCGGGGGTCTACCGCAACAGCCTCGTGGTCCATCAACCCCATGCCCTCGATGGGCACGGCTGATGCGGGACCGAGGGCAGGGTCAGGGACTTCGAAAACGAAACCGTGGTCAGCGGCGCCCAGACTGCTGCCAATAATGGTGACCTCCTCGCAGGTCAGCCAGCTACCCCAGGGGGTAGGCCCTCCCGCGCAATTGGTCAGCGTGCCTGCGAGCGTCGCGCGATCGTCGAGCAGCTGGCCGCCGCTGACGCGCAGTGCGGTGGTGCCGCCACCGAGTCCGCCGATGATGCCGGGAAACGCGAAGGCGTCGTAGACCGGCGCAGTGCCTCCACCAATAAGTGGGAGCGGATTGCCGGACTCGATCGGCCCGCGCTCGTGGTTACGGATCAATACACACTCGCCACCTGTGCCGCCCTCGCCGGTAACGACCGCCATACCGTCGTGGCGATCAGGCGTGAGCGTGCCATCGCTCATAATATCGCCTGTCCAACCGAAAGAACTGTAGGTGAAGCCTTCGGGCAGGCGCAGCAGCGGCAATCCCGTCGTGCTGTCATCCACCGGCGCTAGTGGGCCATAGGAGTCGTTTCTCTGGTTGTTGTTGCCATCGCTGCAGGCTTTGAGAATGGGTGCCAGGCTGATGGCAATTGCTGATTTGCCGGCGCCTGCCAGGAACGACCGGCGCTGCAGGGTGTGCAAAAGGGATTTGTCCATGGTGTGCGAGCCTCCGTGTTAGAGGCGAGTATAGGAGCGCAGTGTTACCGGCGGGTGTCAGCCCTGTCTGGTTCCGCCTAGCGGCGCAACACGGCGATCCAGCGTCCGAGGTTGAGCAGGCTGGCGAGTGAACCCGCAACATAGGTGAATGCTGCTGCCCGCAGGATGCGCTGTGCGTGCTCGAGGTCGCCCTCGTGCAGGTATTCGCCCTCCTTGAGGATCGGCAGCGCCTTGCCATAGCTGGCGTCAAACTCCACGGGCAGCGTCACCATGTGCACGACGGTGCCCAGACCCATCGACAGAACGCCAATGAGGATCGTCGCCGCACCGGCCTGTGGCGTTCGCGTCAGCAGCAGGACGATCGGCGTTGCTACCAACAGCATACCGGCGAGTCGCTCGCCCACGATCGCGGCCTTGGCGAGTCCCTGGCGCGTGCGGAACAGTGACTCGCCGCGCGAGTCCTGTATCGCGTGGCCTACCTCGTGCGCCGCAACGGTGATTGCCGTCAGCGAATAGCCGGCGTAGTTGTCTGGCGAGAGTCGTACTGCCTTGTCGCTGGGATCGTAATGATCGCCCGCGGGCGTTTCTTCGACCTTCACATCGCTAAGGCCGAACCGGTCCAGCAGATGGCGCGCGAGTTCTGCGCCGCTGCCTTGCTCCCGATACCGATTCGCGGGTTCGCTGTACTTCGCCATGACCTGCTTCACCCATAGGCCAGGGAGCATAACGCAGGCGGTCAAGACGATGGCGAGGAGGACCCAGAGCATGGTTTTCAGTATGCCATAGGCCCAGACGAGCAGCCCTTACAGGCTGTGTGAGTATAATTTGATCAAAAGGCGCGTTATACTGGCAGTCTGCTTGATCGATTCTTTCTTTATTGTTCCTCGCTTAGTCGTCAGCTCTCCTGACTATCTTTCCCGTTGTGCATAAGGTGTTTCCCCTCAAGTATCGTCCCGAAAGGGCCTTGTTTTTTTATTGTTTAAGGAAGAGATATGTCCAGAGTGACTGGAAAAGTTAAGTGGTTTAACGAAACGAAAGGGTTTGGCTTTCTCGAGCAGGAGTCTGGACCGGATGTGTTTGCACATTTCAGTGCCATCCAGGGATCTGGTTTCAAAACGCTCGCTGAGGGTCAGGAAGTGGAATTCACTGTCACGCAGGGTCAGAAAGGCCCTCAGGCAGAGAACATTTCCGTACTGTCTTAGCAGTGAAACCCTGGGTATCCCGGTATGAACCGGGATACCTGCTCGCCAACGCCTGCAACTTTTCAACTGTTGCTTTGCAGGCAAAGAAAAGAAGTAGAAGCTATGGCTAGACAACCTGCTCGTTCGCCGGCTCCAAAGAAAGGCGCCGCTGCCAGCGAAACTTCGGAGTCCATCGCGGAGCAAACTCGCGCCTACCTCAAGTCCGGGAACAAAATCGACGTCGTGGCATCCGGTATCAGCGGACAGCCCACGTTACCTGTGAAGAAAAGGTAGGCCTGGGTATTGTGGGCTCAGGTGCAATAGTCCGCGCCAGCGCTGACTGCCCACCTAGCTTTCAATGCGTCGCTCGAAGATAAATTCATTGGCGAGGTAAGACACCTCGTGCTCGCTTCCCTGCTGCAGGGGCGCCGGCAGTGGAGACTGTAAGAGAAACCAGCCGTCTTCGAGTGCAGCCTGTCCGGAGGCGTAGGGCGGATCGTTGTCGGGTAGCTGAGGCCCGACTCCCGCTGTCCCATCGTGGAACGCCCAGCCCACCGTCTCGGTATCGAGCGCACCTTCCGCTAACCACAGGTAGAGAACCTGCTGTCGCGCTGCCATCAGCCAGGCTCCTTTGCCAGGCGCACGCGCTGTTCTATGCGTGTGTGGTAGTAGTCCACATCGAACTCCCGGTCATCGCTTAAGTAACGCCAGAGACGCGCGCGCTGCATCTGCTCGTAGCGTGCCTCGTGACCTTTTTGCCAGGGCTGCATGGTGCGCAGCACCTGCGCCACGCTGTCCTGCCGCATGCGCGCAAAGGTGTGATCGCTGGCGTCGTTGTGCATCCCGTCGAAGTCGCTCAGGTCCCATTGCTTCACCTGGGAAGCCTGCGGGTTCAGCCTGATCTTGTACATCCAGCGATCGACATCGCTCGGGTTTGGCTGGCCCGCGTGCCACAGGCCATGGTGGAACACCATGAGCGTGCCCGCCTCGCCGCTGTACTGCTGCTCACCGACGATGTGTTGGTAGCGACCGACGCCCTCCGCCCGGGTGCGGCGCAGGTGGGTGCCCGGTACAAAGCGAGTGCCACCCGCGCCGGGTGCGACATCCCCCGGATAGTAAAAGAGCTGTATGTCGAAGGTGGGGTCCGGACTGTCGATGACTGCGTCGACGTGCAGGTGCTGCTTGTAGTCGCTGCCCGCGGGCAGTCGGTGCACGAAATCGTGGTCGAACAGCGGGTCCTTGCCTACCAGTGACTCGATAATGCCCTGCACTTCGGGCAGGCGCAGCATTGTGCCCAGTATCGAGGGCGCGGGATAACACTCGGAGAGTGGGGTAAGGCTTGCGGGTTGCTCCGGTCCGCCGTCCTCCACCGGTAGTCCCACGATCTGGTTGATCTTGTTGACCTCGAGCTGCCTGAGTTCCTCGATGATGTCGCGATTGATCTCTTCGGGAATCAGGGCATCGAAGCGGAGATAGCCATCGGCTACAAAGCGTGCCATCTCCTCGGTGGTCAGTTTATGGTTCGCTGCGGGCATGTTTACAGATCTCGAACAAAAGGCCTGGTTGGTCTAGAAGCCGCGGCACTCGATGGGAAGGTAAGAAAGCGGTGGTATGGGTAATTCTGAGTGTGATCCACCAAATGGCAGGCACACCCATTGCATGGTGTTGTCTGCATTTGTGGAGCCGGAAAGGCTGAAGAATGAGACAGCGTTGTCATCGTTGACTCCAGTACCATCCCAGAGGCTATTGTAGATTGCGGCGACAAGGTAAACGGAGCCGCCTTGTGTAAGTGGTGTTGGATAGACCTGGATACTGGATAGCAGGCCATCAGGGCCCCGGTAAGACGTATTCAGCCCGAACTGTGAGTTAGAGACGGGATAGGATCCGTAAAAGGCAACGTAATCTTCCACTATCTCGCTCTGTTCGACCAGTTCTAGCAGCACGCTATCCAACAGAATGTCCGGGCAGCTTTCCAGCGCACACTCGAATTCGGGCACGAGGTAGAACATCTCATCGGACGCGATAACGGCCTCGATCTCGGGTATGCCCTCGGAGCCGACATTCGTTACGTTGCATACGGGGTTGGTCGAGTTGGCGCACAGGTGGCCGTCGCCCGCCCGCCATTTCACAAACGCGTAACCCGCCTTCGGTACTGCGGTGAATGTCTCCGAGAAATGGGCATCGGTGACCTCGAACTCGCAGGTGCGCCCCTCGAGGCAGTCTCGCGAGCCAGAGAGTGAAAAGACATCACCGCCCTGGAACACCGCGGTGCCGACCCTGCAGCTGGAGAGCGGTATCAGAACCACCAGAAGAATGAGCTTTGCGATCCGACTGTCCATATCACGATCCTCCACGTGTCGTTTCAGGGTAGTCCCCAGCCTGAGCGCGGGCAACCGCAGGTAAAATACTTGTGCACCGGGTTCAGGTCCTGGAATGAGATCGTGTTAACCTCGCCTCCCGCTGCGGTAGTGTACTTTAGTAAATGTTATGTTGTATCATTTTCGGCCCTCGGCCTGGGTGAAAGCCTACTGATGCGTTTTGATATGCTAGTTTCAGGCAAGAGCATCGGGGCCATTGACCTATGAACATCGTACGACCTTCATTACCGGTGTGGGTAATCGCGAGTTTGCCCGCTATGTGGGTTTCTCCCCCGGCGCTGGGAGCGCCAGGAGGGCATGGCGCGCACGTACATGGCGCGGCGGAAATGACAGTCGCACTGGAGGGCCGGCAACTGGAGATCGAGTTCAGTTCTCCCGCGGCGAGCATCGTCGGTTTTGAATACAGGGCGGTCAGCGATGCAGAGGCCGAGGCTGTGACCAAGGCGGAGGCCACGTTGCGCGATGGTGCTGAACTGTTCAGGTTCGAGGGAACCCAGTGTGCCCTTGAGCAGGCTGAAGTTGATGTGTCTGCTGTGGCAGCAGCGGATTCGAGCGGTGGCCATGATGAGCATCACGACGATGCGCATGACGAAAAACATCACGGGCACCATGACGAGCATGAAGACGAGCATCACGAAGGCCACGATGACGAGGTGCACTCGGACATCACCGCGCACTATGTGTTTCTTTGTGCCGAGGCTGGGAAGTTGAACACGGTAAGGCTGGCAACTGCCGGTCTGCCATTTGCCCTGGAAAAAATCGACGTGATGTGGGTAACCGACCAGTCACAGGGCGCTACCGTATTGACCGCATCGCAGCTTGCGGTGCCATTGAACTAGAGTTGCCCGATCGCAGGGCGTAGCAATTATGGACAATCAGACAGACATTCAATCGACTCAGGCGTTACTAAGGCCGATGGCAGACAAGGCCGCTATCGGGGTTTCCTTCCTGTGCGTACTGCACTGTCTTGCCTTACCCATCGCTGCGGCGTCGCTGCCGGTCATTTCAGCATTGGGCCTGGATGATGAAATTTTTCACCTCTGGCTGATCGTTATTGTCCTGCCACTTAGCGTTTTCGCACTGACGCTCGGTTGTCGGGTGCACGGGAATATGAAGGTGTTGTCGCTGGGCATGCTCGGGCTTGGCATTCTCTGTCTGGCGCCCCTGGTGGGCCACGACCTTCTGGGCGAGCTGGGTGAAAAGGGGCTCACAGTCGCCGGCGCGGCACTTATCGCTGTTAGTCACCTGAGAAATTTCCTGCTCTGCCGCAGGAGTGACGACTGTGAGTGCTGACAAAGGAAACGCATCGGGGCAGAGCAAGGCGTTCTTCAAGGGTCTTGAGCACCTCGAATCCGGCAGCGAGTTGCCTCTCGATGAGCTGCTGGGAAGCCTCGGGTTCAATGAACAGGGCCTGATTCCCGCGATCGCGCAGGATGCCGAGTCGAATGAGGTGCTTATGTTTGCCTGGATGGACCGGGCAGCCCTCGAGCGCACCCTGTCTACCGGTCAAATGACGTACTTCTCCCGCAGTCGCAACCAGCTCTGGATCAAGGGCGAGACAAGCGGGCACTACCAGGCCGTAGTCGATGTCCGCATGGACTGTGATGGCGATGTATTGCTGTTTCGTATCCAGCAAGAGGGCGCTGCCTGCCACACCGGTCGGCGTAGCTGCTTCTACCTGGATGTTGATCGCGAGAAGGGTATGGTTACCGTGCGCGGTTCCGCGACAAAGTAACGCGAATAAGCGATCCCCGATGAGTGACGACAAACAACCGCTGTTGGCTGTGCCGACCAACATCATCACCGGTTTCCTGGGCGCGGGCAAAACAACGGCTATCCTCGATATGCTCAAGCGCAAGCCTGCCGAAGAGCGCTGGGCGGTGCTCATCAATGAGTTCGGTGAGATCGGGGTTGATGGAAGCATGGTCGAAGGGCAGGCCAGCACCGAGCAAGGCGTGCACATTCGGGAGGTGCCCGGCGGTTGTCTCTGTTGTGCAACGGGCATGCCAATGCATATTGCCCTGAACCAGTTGCTTAGCCGGGCGCGACCACATCGCCTGCTGATCGAGCCTACGGGGCTCGGCCACCCCCTTGGGATTCTTGAAACCCTCATGTCGGAGAGCAATCGCGAGGTGCTTCTTATACAGAAGACCTTAACGCTCGTGGACGCACGGAACCTCAAGGACGAGCGCTATACCAATCACGCGAGTTTCCAGCAGCAGGTATCTATCGCCGACGTTGTCGTTGCGAACAAGGAAGACCTCTACTCGGACGACGACAAGCGTTCACTCGAAGCCTATGTCGAACGGGTTTGTCGTCCTGGCACTGAAATTGAGTACACGCGTTACGGAGAAATTCCGCTCGAGGCACTCGTTGGTTCGACGGGCACGCTGGCCGAGGCTCGCAACCTGGGCACCGGCGGAACCGAGCCTGAGCTTGCGAATGATTTGCCCTTTCCCGAATCTGGTTTTATCTCGGCTGAGAATAAGGGTGAGGGATTTGAGAGTATTGGCTGGCGCTTTAGTTCGGGCAACGTCTTTGATCGGACGCGTATCGTGTCGTTCCTCAGCGGGTTGGACGTTGAGCGTATGAAGGCGGTGTTTATCACCAGCAGCGGTATCTTTGCCTACAACAAGACGCACGACGGTCTGACAGAAACCGAACTCGACGACTGTGTCGAGAGTCGCATAGAGATCATTTCCCAGACCATCGACGGCGACTGGGTGGAAGGTATCCTGGCCTGTCTCGACCTGTAAGGGGGGGCCTATTCCTCGTAAAGCTCGAAGCTCGCCATCTGCATTGAATACGCCGAGGTGGCGAGCTCGTTCTCACTCAGCGTCGTGCTGAGCTTTCCCGAGATCCAGAAGGGCGTATAGAGCCCGTCGATCCTGAAGCCCGTGGGGTAGTCCACCAGGATGATCTGGTTGGGCGGGGGCGGCGGCATGTGCAGGCACGCGCCGAAGTACGGCACCAGGAAGAACTGCGTCACGGTCTGCTGCTCATCGAATTCCAGCGGCACGATAAAGCCAGGTATCCGTACCTGGGCGCCGTTCATATCTGAATTGACCTCGGTGGAAACCAGTGCCTGCTGGTAGGCATCGTCCTGTGCCGCTGCGATGGAGTTTTTGATCTGGCTGCTGATCTGGTCTTCGACAGAGCCATCTTCGATCTGGGAAAGGTACTCCGGGGGATTCAGCAGCGCTTCGAGTACGTCCTCTGGAATGAGGGCCGTCCATTCAATGGTGGCAAACGGTTCGTCGCCAGCAGCAGGTTTCTGGGCAGCGCTTGCGCCGGTGCTGCAGATCGTTGCGAATACTGCGAGCGTGCAGTATGCCAATAGTTTTCTTGCCACTTGCGAACCTCCACCTGGGCGCGATTGAGCCCCGTATCGTTATGATATAGTGTAAGTTTCTCGGCTTTCAACACGCTCCCCCGACACCTGGTTTCACAGAACGTTGTCACCGCACTGTTTCACTGAGCTCAGCCATGACCATTGAACTGAATGGGGTGGAATTTGCCCACCCCGGGGCCCCGGATATCCCCGTGCTGCAGATCGACAACTGGTCGGTCGATGCGGGCCAGCGCGTGTTCGTGCACGGTCCCTCCGGGTCAGGTAAATCGACACTGCTCAATCTCGTCAGTGGTTTGCTTGAGTGCCAGCAAGGCGAAGTTACGATACTGGGTGAGCGGATCGACAGGATGAGCCGGCGCCAGCGCGACCGCTTCCGCGCCAACCACATCGGTTATGTGTTCCAGCGCTTCAACCTTGTGCCTTACCTCAGTGCTATCGACAACGTGGCGCTTGCGCGGAGCTTTTCTGAGAGCCGCGAGCAGACCCTTGCCGATGCCGATATCGAGGCCCTTCTTGAATCACTGAATGTCGAACCCTCGGGCTGGCATCGGCCGACGTCACAGCTCAGCATGGGCCAGCAGCAGCGTGTAGCCATCGCGCGGGCACTGGTTAACCGCCCAGAGCTGCTTATTGCCGATGAGCCGACCTCGTCCCTCGACCAGGACAACCGGGACAACTTTCTGTCAGTGCTGATGTCGCTCGTAGAGGAGCACAACATGACGCTGCTGTTCGTGAGCCACGATATGGGTCTCGCCCGGCACTTTGGCCGGATCCAGTCCCTCGATGAAATCAGTAGTGCCGGGTAGCGCTACGTGTTTCTGAGAATAGCCATCAAGAGTCTCCTGAACCGCAAAGGCTCAGTGATCATGACACTCATGGCGATCGGCGTGGCGATATTCGTCTTGCTCGGCATAGAACATATCCGGAACCAGGCGAGAGACAGCTTCGCCAGTACGGTGTCAGGCGTAGACCTGATCGTCGGTGCCAAGACCGGCAGCCTCAACCTGTTGCTCTATTCTGTCTTTCGCATTGGTAACGCAACCGACAACATCAGCTGGGAGGCCTACGAAGACATTGCAGCGCGCGATGATGTCGACTGGGCAGTGCCGCTCTCACTCGGCGACTCGCACAAGGGTTACAGGGTGCTCGGCACAACCGAGGACTACTTTGAGCATTTCAGTTACGGCAACAAGCGCAAGCTTGAGGTTGTCGAGGGTCAGCAATTTGCTGAGACGTTCGATGTCGTTCTTGGCGCGGAGGTTGCGCGCACACTCAACTATTCGCTTGGGCGCGAGATTATTCTCGCGCACGGCGTGATCAGTACCGGCTTCAATCTGCACGAGGGCAACCCATTCACTGTCGTCGGGATTCTCGCCCCTACCGGAACACCCGTGGACCAGACGATTCACGTTCGCCTGGATGGCATCGAGGCCATTCATGTGGGCGGACCGCAGAGCTTTGGTGCCCCGCTGCCGGGGGCGAGAGCTGCGCCTGCGGAGCTTACGCCCAAGAGCATCACCGCGTTTATGCTTGGACTGAAGTCGCGCATCGCGACGTTCAAGGTCCAGAGAGAGATTAACGGTTTCCGGGGCGAGCCCCTGATGGCCATTCTGCCCGGGGTAGCGTTGTCAGAGCTCTGGCAGATGATCGGCATGTTCGAGAATGTTCTGCGCCTGATCTCGATGCTGGTCCTTGTTGCCGCGGTGCTGGGCTTGGGGGCTGTCTTGCTGGCCTCGGTGCGAGAGCGGGAGAACGAGATCTACCTCCTGCGAGTGCTCGGGGCATCACCGCTTTACCTGTTCTGCCTGATGGAGCTTGAAGCCCTGCTGATCTGCCTCGCCGGCATGCTGCTGGGCACGCTCAGCCTATACCTGTGCCTCGTGACGGTTGAAGACGAACTTTTCGCAAATTACGGGCTGTATCTCAGTCCTGGCGTGTTTACCCAGGAGGGTCTTGTCATAATGGGGTTGGTACTCGCGGCAGCCCTTATCGCCGCGGCGATTCCATCGCTACGGGTATATTTCCAGGCAAAAGCCTATAATGATCAGTGAAGAGGGTAATCGCGCAACAAGAGCGTGCTTCAGGCTGGAGTTTTTATGAAAAATAGGTTTCTAATATCGCTTGTTGCGATGTCTATTTCCCTGCTACCTATGCGGGCAATGGCCTGCGCAGAGCACCTCTACTTCAACCCGGACGAAATGGGCTTCTTTGGCGGCGCCATGGTCCGTCTTGCTGGCCTTGCACCCCAAAAGCCCGTGTTTGAACTCGTTCATCCCGCGATGGCCCGGGCTGTAATTGGCGAAGATGCCGAAATTGCTGTGGAGTATTCTCGCCCGCTGCTGTCGAAAGACGTGCGGCTGGAACTGCGGGGTACCAAGAACGTGGAGCTCTCGGAGGAGCCCATTGAGCTCGAGCACTGGGAGGGCAGCCTCAGCATTCCTTACCAGGTCAGCGGGGCCGGCTTTGATTCGATTACGCTGACCATCGTCGGCACCGTGCGCGGCAAGGAAGTGAAGCAGGTGGGTCGGGTTTACCTCCGGACAACCGCCAAGCAGCCAGAGCGTGATCAGGAACTGAAGGTCAGCGGACGCTGAGTACTGGCTCGGTAGCTTCGCGTATGGCGCTCCCGCTGGACATTGATGCGGTTATCGATGAGGCGGAGCGTCGCTGCAAGGAACGCGGCACTCGCCTGACCAGCAAGCGTAAACAGATCCTTTCCTGCCTGCTCAATACGAATACCGCACTCTCAGCGTACGAGCTGGCCGATCTGTGCAAGGCGGAATACGGCCATGCGATCCCGCCCATGTCCGTTTACAGGATTCTCGATTTTCTCAAGAGCCAGAACCTGGTGCACAGGCTCAACGTGGCCAACAAGTACGTGGCATGCGCGCACATCGCCCACGATTGTGAGCACTCGCACGACCACGGCATGCCCCAGTTCCTCATCTGCGGGAACTGTCACAAGGTCGAAGAGATTAGTGTAGCGAGATCAACCATCAACACGCTCAGGCGTGGTGTCGAGGATGCGGGCTTCCAACTGGTAAGCCCGCAACTTGAGATGAACTGCGTCTGCCAGGACTGCCTGTCCGAAGCAGCGGGATAGACGGGTAGTCGCTTACAGAACGGAAGCGACTACCCGGTTTTCTAGAAGTTGAACTGAATGCCGGCTTCGACGGACTCGCCCGCTTCCGGCGCAAAGTTGCGCAGGAACGAGGTGCTCAGGCGAATCTCTTCGTCACCGATGTTCTTCCACTTTACGAACACCAGCACGTCGCTGTCGTTGCCGAGATCCAGGCGATAGTCAGCACCGAGGTTCCAGCGCGTGTAGCCGTCAGTCTCAGTTTCGAAATCACCCGGGTTGTTCTGGCTTGCCGCGTTGAGTAAGTCGACCCAGACGCTGTAAGCGTCACCGCTCCAGGTGAGCGTACCGCCGATGCGTGCGGGCGGCAGCCGGGGTAAATCACCGCTGTCGTCGAACTCGCCCGAAATCACATCGCCGCGCAGGCCGAGGAACAGCCCGCCAGCGCCTGCTTCTACCAGTTGGAAGCTGCCTTCGAGTTCAATGCCGTAGAAGACCGCGTCCTCCTGCTCATACAGATAGACAGGCGTTTCGTCGACTTCTTCGCCGCTGTTCAGCAGGAAGATGTAGTCCTTAAAGTCGTTGTAGAAGACTGACAGTTCCACCCAGGAACGCTCGTCGTGCCACTGCAGCGCGATGTCTGCATTCAACGAGACCTCTTCATCGAGGTCAGGATCGCCGATTTCGATAGCGCCCGTCGCCGGGTGCGTTACCAACTCGTCTTCGTCCATCGCCTCGACGTTCGAGAAGAGCTCCTCGGTAGCTGGCGCGCGCGCGGAGCGCGACAGGGAGAAGCCCAGTTGCATCGTGTCGTCTATCGCCCACAACGCCGAGCCTGAAACACTGAAGCTGGTGAAGTCTTCGCTGCCGTAGGCGTTGGTGTCAGGGTCGCGGTCTACGTAGTCAACACGCAGGCCCGCCTCATAGGTCCAGTCACCGTTCTCGAAATCCTCGATGATGAACAGGCCGAGCTCGGTGCTGTCTGTCCTGGGCACGTAACCTTCCTCGCCCACCGCTTCGAATTCATCAGCCTTGGCTTGCAGGCCAAATACGCCCTGACTACCAATCAGCGCATCGTGAACGACCTCCAGGCGGCTTTCCCAGGTTTCGCGTGAAAAACGTGTGCCGACTTCGGCCCCTTCGAGCTCATCATGCTTGTAGTCGGTATAGGTCAGGAAGCCGCGAACCGCGCTGATATTGTCAGCCGGATTCGCCAGGTGCAGCATAGCGTCATAGCGCGTCTGCTCCACATCAAGGCGGATGTTCTCTTCTTCTTCCTCCTCGTCATGATCGTGATCGCCATCTTCATCCTCGTGGCCATCGTCATGATCATCATCGTGGTCGTCGTCATGATCATCGTCGTGGTCGTCTTCATGATCGTCGTCGTGGTCATCGTCATGATCGTCGTCGTGACCGTGTTCATCCTCATGGTGCCCATGTGCGCCGGGCGGGAGGCCGTACTCGCTTTCGAGCCTGCTTACCGAGAATCCTGCGAAACTGCCCTCACCAAAGTGGAAGCTGAAGCCGCCCGTGATGTTGTCGGTCTCGGAATCGGTATTAGCGATGAAACCGTCCGTGTTTTCGAGCTCTTCCTCTTCCTCCTCGTCGTGGCCTCCCAGAAGCTCTTCCTGCTCTTCCACAGCGCGCTCGTCGATCGCCATGCCCGGAATGTCGAGGTCATCGGTTTCGCGAATACTGCCGCTCAGATGAAAAGCGAAGCCCCCGGCACCGCCTTCAATCCGCGCCACGCCGCTGTCCATGTCGGAGGCGTCGTCGTAGCGGTACTCGACCCCGCCATCCAGGCCATCAATAGGCTGGCGCGGAATGCGGTTGTCGATGACATTTACAACGCCGCCGATAGCGCCACCGCCGTAGAGCAGTGTGGACGGGCCTCTCAGCACCTCGATGCTCTCTGCGAGGAACGGCTCTACCGTGACGGCGTGGTCCGGGCTCAGGCCGGAAACGTCTGCGGAGAGGGTGTTGTTCTGCAGCGTAATTGCACGCGGGCCCTGCTGGCCGCGCAGCACGGGGCGTCCTACGCCTGGCCCGTAGCTTGCGGAAGCAATGCCGGCGCGGTTGCTGAGCGTTTCGCCGATGCTGGTGGTAGCCTGCCGGCGCAATTCGTCGCCGGTGAGAATGGTCACAGGTAGCGCGGTATCAGCTTCCTGTTTATGAATGGGGGTTGAGACCAGAACGTGTTCCATTGTCCGATCTTCGGCCACGGCGGATGCTGAGGCCGCGGCGACTGCGAGGCATAAAATGCTGCGTTTCATTGTGAGCTCCTGAAAAACTGTTGTTACAGTCGCGATGCGAAGCACCGCGACATCGGCTTTCTTTTAGTGACTAGCTATTCGGCGTGCCGAAACGCCGGTATTTGTAACGGGCCGCGAGCTATCGCGGTATTCAGGAGATGAGGGGAGGTCCTCTAGAGCGGAGGTCGCTGAGCGTGTCGCCGCTGTCGTGCGTTGACGCCAGGCTGCCGAGCGCATGGCCCGGCTTGGGAAGTGTGGGTGGGAAAATCTCGACGGTGGCCGCTGCGCTGCCTGATGACAGGGTGCAGACATAGCAGGTTTCGCCGTCAGAGTGTTCTGCATGCGCCAGGTCTGCAACGGGTGCGGCCACCAGGGCAAACAGCAGGCACGCCGCAAGCCAAGATAGCGGGGAAGCGGGGCGGTGCTTGGGCAGGTGCGCGTTCAACATCTGGGCTTTGCGGGTTCGACCGTGCATATGCCCCCAGACTTTGCGCAGCCTGGAGGATCAAATCAGCAGAGCAGGATAGCATTGCCGCGAGATGTTACAACATATCTTTTTGTGGCAGATTGGGCGCCTCGTAGAGCAATTTGCCCCGCGCTGTCGTTTAATGATGAGCAATTGAGCCTCTCGCGCCTCTGATAGAAGGTATCCCTAGTAATGAAACATATATTTCTTTCAGCACTGTTTGCGCTCCTGGTTTCAGGTTGCTCCGGTGTCTCTGACCTCGCCAACACTGAACAATCCGACACGACCGAGACCACGGTGCCCCCCAGCAGCGAGGTCGAAGGCAGCGAAGCCGCCCTGTTTTCGGCGTTTTTCGGGTTGGATGACGATATTCCGGCACTCGCGGGGCGAATGGTCTGTTCTGGGGCTGCTGGCGCCGACGGCATGCCCGTGGTGTTCTCCGAGGAGCTGGATACCGCCACCCTGCAGGCTGGTGACTTTCGCGTCACAGCGGCTGACGGCAGCATCGGGGAGATTCTCTGTGTCACACCCGCACCCGCTTTCGATTCGGGCGAGCTGCGCACGATCCTGATGATTGGCCAATTTGGGTCAGCGGACAACCAGCCTGCGACCGTGGAGATTGTCGGCAATCTCCTTTCGAGCGACCAGTCGACCAACTTCCGTGGAACCTCCGTGGCGGTCACCCCGCTGGAGGATGGTCCGTTTCTCGTGTCTGCCGAGGTTGTACCCGAGAGCCAGTGGGAGCTGGGTAAAGAGTCCTCGCGCCTGCCGTTCGGCGGTGGCGATGGTTGTCCAGAATCCAGCCAGCAGGTCGTGCGCGCGGTTTGGGCGGGCGGTGTCACCAAGCCAGGTGGTGACGAGATAGATGACCTTGAGCGCGCTGCGTACAAAGTCTATGTCGAGTCAGGTTCGGGAGAGCTCGAACCGATCACGCCCTTCGCCATAGGCGACCTCGGTGACGGCGACAACAACCACGAGCTTTGTCTCGATACCACGGCGACACCCGTGCGCGTGGAGTTTCCCGCGGGCTTGCTCACGGACCCGCGTGATGACGTCAATCCCGCAACAAGTATCGACGTGACGCGGTAGGAAGGCGAAGCCTGACTGAGACAGGTGCCCCCTTGTACCGCGGCTCTATGATCCGCATGTCACTGGTTGTCGCCATCGCGGCACTGCTGCAGGCGTGCAAACTCAGCCCGCTCGCGCCCGGCTCGCAACTGATTGATTGCAGTCTGGCCGGCGAGCGAATCGAGATCACGCGCGATTCGCACCTCGACCCATCCTGTGTTTATACCGGTGGTTTCGATATTGCGACCTCCAACGTCACGTTGGATTGCCGCAGGGCCGTGGTCAGGCCTGACACGGTGACGGGCCGGCGCGGAATTGAAATTGCTGCCCCCGAGGAAACCGCGCTGACCGGTGTAACCGTCCGCTCCTGCTTGGTCGAGGGCTTCCTCAACAATGTGCGCGTACTGCGCGAGGGGTTCCGGACGTTCGAGCGGGGTGCAGAGTATCTGCATCCCACCGACGCGATACTGCTGGAGAACAATTACTTTGGGCGCTCCCGCGGCGTTGGGGTTTTCATCGATGCTTATGTCTCCGGTGTTACCGTGCGCAACAACCTCATCATGGAAACGGGGAGCGCCGGAATTTATCTCGAGACAGGTTCCCGGCGCAACACTGTCCAGAGCAACTACCTCCTGCTAAACGGGTATCGGGAAAATGGCCCTGGCGGCCAGCCCTTTAGCCTGGGTGGACTCGATTTCTGGTTCTGGGGCGTGGGCAGGGAAGGCATCGCGGTCGATGGCTCCTATGAAAACTCCATCCGCGATAACGTTTTCGCGGGCAACAGTGCAGGCGGCATCTTCCTGTACAAGAACTGTGGTGAGTTCCCAGAGAGCCCGCGCTATTTTGAACGCCGGTTTCCATCGGACCGCAACCTCATCGAGGGGAATACCTTCTGGGGAGGCCGCAACGGTATCTGGGTAGGCTCGCGCATGGGAGAAAACACGTTGCCGATGGAGTGCACGGACGACGCCTATATTCAGGAACCTGCTCGTCGGGTCGTCCTGGATTTCGCGGCGGAGAACACCCTGCGCGGTAATGTTTTTCACAACGTCATTTATGGCATTCGTGTCGAAGACGACAACAACCGGGTGCTGCAGAATCAATTTTTTGCGTCAGGCCCCGGGCACCATGCGGTCATTATCGGCACGCCGGATCGGACGGCAGTACTGGGCCGTCCAGTTACAGGTACGGTACTGGCGAACAATACGTCTGAAATCGCGGGCAACAAGCACCCTTACCGTTGGGTGCACGGGGAGGTTGATTCTGTGGTCGAAGGCAACTGGGTGTTCGGGCGGCCTGCGCGGCTCTGCGAGGGTGAGCCGCCGCCCCGCCAGCCTATCATTTTTGCCATTGCCGCGGCGCCCGCCGGACCGGGAGGTACTGCCCCGGCGGTAACGCCAGATCTCACTGTGCCCGTGTTGGGCCCCCTTACGGCATGCCGGGACTGAGGAATTGCAGCGCGCTGCCGTGGGGTCGCACGGTTTGATGCCCGAACTCAGTGCAGCTAGCCGGTTGGCGCTGGCGGTGAGTTGCGCCGCGGCAGTGGCGTTTATTGTTTCTATCGCCTACATGCCTTATCCAGGTGCTGTCCTGCTCAAGGTCGTGCCCATCGTCGCGTTGATGGTGTTGGCCTGGCAGAGTCTCGCCGGCAGGACGCGCCTCGCTGTGCTGGCCGCACTCACTGCGTCCGCGGTAGGTGACATCACACTGGAGCTCGGGGCGTTTCTCCCTGGGCTGGCAGCATTCCTGGCGGCGCAGCTGGTGTATGCCGGCATTTTCTTTGGTCAGCGCGAGATCACCGGTCGTTCGCTAACCCAGGCAGGCCTCGTCGCCTGTCTTGTGGCAGCGGCGGGCGCGAGTATCTGGCCGCACGCGGGAGACATGCAGGTGCCCGTCACGTTTTACATGGCGGCCATCAGCGTTATGGGGTTGGCCGCTGCCCTGCATGCTTTGCCTTCAGTGTTGATCCTGGCAGGCGCGATCTCATTCATCGTCTCGGACAGTCTGATCGGGTACAACCGTTTCGTGCAGCCGTTGGCTGGCGCCCGCGAGTGGATCATGGTGACGTACTATCTGGCGCAGATACTTCTGGTGTGCGGCATCGTGCGCTACGACTTTCGATCGAAGTTGATATAGGCGATCCTTGCCTGGCAATCAGATCGCGGGCTTCCTCGCGACGATCTGGGCGATTGCCTGGGGCCGGCCGCCGGTTTCGCTGCTGCTCTCACCCTCGAAGCTGTGGAGTATTTCCCAGCCACTGAAGATTTGCTCGAGCTCCTTAGGCTTAAGGAGATAGTCAGGGTTGGTCGGGCGGCCAAAGCGCGGATGATCGGTGGTGAAGGTCTCATAAACGATAAGGCCGCCGGGATGAATCGCGTGCTTGATAGCCGGCATGAGTGGTCGATGCAGGTAGCGGAAGACCAGGATTGCGGGGAAAGAGCGCCCCTCAAGTGGCGATTGCCCAGGCTTCTCGAAATCGACTTCCCATGTCGTTGCGAGCTCAGACTTGCCGGCACCCTGGGCGATTTCATCGAGTTTGGCTCCATCGCGATCAGCGAACATTACTGCAACGCCCTGGCTCAGCAGGTAAGCGCCATTGCGTCCGCTTCCGCAGGCGAGGTCCAGGGCGGGCGCTTCGGTAACGCATTGGCGGATAAGTGCAATGTGGTCCACCACAAGCGCTGAGGCAGGCCCGGTGCTCATGATAATGGCTCTGCCGGCAATGAGACCCTTTGCGCAGCGCGATACAATGACATTTGGGTCGATACTCGTCTCAAGGCCGTGCGGCTTTGCTATGCGATCGTGCTTGTTGCAGGTAAAGATTGACCTTGTAAACGCCGAGCGGATCCACCCTTGCTAGTGTAGGCCGAAGCGCCTGCAAGCGCTCAGATAGATCCCACCGTTGCCAGGCGATCAAGTCATGCGCGATGTCGGGCGCCGTGCGCGGATGGGTATCTAGCATGGTGAGGTAGGCGGCAACCACGGGCTCCCGCAGCTCAGAACGCTCGTTGGCATGCCCTGCCAGTGCGCGCGTGATGAGCCGTAATTCTTCGCGAGTTCTGTCTTTGTCTTTGAAGTACCAGGTCTCAAGCTGTGTTATGCCCTCCGTGCCGGTGACCTCCAGATACGCCGTGGCCCAGGCGGCCAGGTTAATCGTTATGGCGAGCGCCTGCCGCTCGGTCATTTCGCGTAAAACGCGTGCCCTGTCCTGTTCCTCCGCCGACAGACCTAGCAGCATAATGTCCAGGCCGCGCCAGTCGAAGTAGACGGGCATGGTCATCATCGCGCGAACCCGTTGCATGGGTACGTCTTTGCCCACCTTGCGGATGGAGGCATAGCTAGCTCTTCCTATTTCCAGGTAAGCGAGCTCGTGCAGCCGAACATCTTCGTGACCGAGCAGTGACGAAAGCTCATGGAGCCTTGCATCATTGTTTGCCTCGTTTGGGGTCCACTCGCCCTTGAAAGACAGAATGTGGCGCACGGTGTTCAGGTAAGCCGCGCTTGCAATACCGAGGCTGCGCCATTCGTCACGACCTTCGCTGCGGGTGAAGAGCACCGCCAGCGACGGGTCTGCCGCGAGTCGACGGCGGATGTCGCTCGGCATAAATGTGTCGATCGATGTACTGCCGGGCTTCCCTGCGATGATCTTTGTCACGGCGTAATGAAATGGGCGGGCAGGGTCTTCCCGCGCAAGCACCAGCGACTCGCTTTGCAATACCCGGTCGGCCAGGGTGGCGGTAGGGCGGGGCACCAGTATCGGGTGCGCCGCAACCGTCGTGTGAACGGCCAGCAACAGTAGGAGCAGGACAGTGCGCGACCACGCGCGCTGAACGGCTAGTAGTCTCTTACTTGTCGGGCTCTCGGGCTTCACGCGCGCCATGTTTTTTTGCGACAGGTCGGCGGGCCAGTACATGGCGAGAGGCACAGGCGCTAGGCAACCAGGAGGTTTTCGGGACCGAGGGCGCGCTTGTAGAGGGCGATATCCTGCCGGTACGCCCGTTTCACGCACTGGATCATGTCATCGCTGTACATCGACTTCAGGGTTGGCAGGGCTCCCTGCTGCTTGGAAGCGAGTAACTCGAAGGGCTTCAGTTTGTAGGGCTTTCTCTTGGCGAGTTTCTTGAAGCCCGATGTGCTGTGCTGGGTGAGTGGTCGCGCGTCTACGAGCTCGAGGCCGATCTTGTCTTTCAGGCGCTCTGCCATCGTTGCAAAGTCCTCGAGCGCGAAGTAATCGTCGTAGTCGGCGTAAACAAGAAAGTCCGTCTGTGGAATCCAGTGAATATCGCTATTCCGGATTGCTTTCTTAGCCATGCTCTTTACGAAGAACTCGAAGGTGATCTCATCGATGGCGATAGAGCGCTTGTGCAGGTCCACGTAGCGCCACGCCTGTGGGTTTCGGTCGACGATTTTGTCGAGGTAAACGCTGAGCAGCCGGGCGTAGGGGCACCTCAGAATCGTAAAGGTGTAGCTGGCCTTGGCGAGTTCAGAGAGGCTTGCTGTGAACGTGTCGTTGTTCTGGTGGATCCAGTTGAAGTCGCTGCTGTCTTTGATGCACCCGTTCGCGATGGCGAGGGAAGTGCGCATGGTTGAGCAGGCGTTTTTGGGAATGAAGCTGTAGATCGAATCAGAAGCGTAAATGTTCAAGGCATGCTGCTGCGCAAACTGGTGCGCGGCGTTGGCGCGCAGGCTTTCGTAGGATGTGCTGCTGAAGCGAAAAAGGCGTGTCATAGTGTGCTGCCATTACCTGTGTCAGTGATTGATCGTATCGGCCACCGCTGGTGGCGCAGGCTCCGAGCGCTTGATCATACAGTAGCTGATGTGCGCCGAACTCTCGACCAGAAGCTCCAGGATAACCAGGGAGCAGCTTTGGCTGTCAAGCCGCCACTCGCAGACCGGAATCTGACGGCTTTGCTGTGGCCTGGTGCTTCGGGTCACAGGCCTGTCCTGGCGTGTGAAAAGCTAAGAAGTACCTGCTTTTTGAACTGCCGGAAACTTTACCGTATTCGGGGCAACGCTTTGCCGGATGTCCGGTACTCACCGGGACTGCGCAGTGAGACAATGCCCCGCCATAAAGTGCAGCGATTTGTGCCTGTCCATGTACCGCGAGTATCGTCGGTAACCCTTCTAATACAACCGTTTTCGCTTGGTTCCCTGAGAGGTGAATACTATGTTTTCTTCAAGATTGGTGATGCAGTCGATACTGCTGCTTGTAAGCCTCTTGGCGCTTGTCGTCCTGCCCGCGCAGGCCGCAGACAAGCCCAATATCCTGGTGATTTGGGGTGACGATATCGGGTGGTCGAACCTGAGCGCCTACCACCGTGGCATGTTGGGTGGGAGGACGCCCAACATTGATCGTATTGCCAACGAGGGTGCACTGTTCACAGACTACTACGGTGAGCAGAGTTGTACTGCGGGTCGCTCTGCATTTATCACGGGCCAGCACCCATTGCGTACCGGCCTGCTCAAGGTTGGCTTGCCGGGCGCTGACATTGGCCTGCGCAAGGAAGACCCAACGATCGCCGAGTTGTTGAAGCCCCACGGTTACGCCACAGGGCAGTTCGGCAAGAACCACCTGGGTGATAAGGACGAGTTCTTGCCAAGCAATCACGGGTTCGATGAGTTTTTTGGCAACCTGTACCACCTGAATGCGGAAGAGGAGCCGGAGACCTACTTCTACCCGAAGGACCCGGCGTTCAAGAAGCGCTTTGCACCCCGGGGTGTGATTCACTCCTTCGCGGACGGCAAGATTGAAGACACCGGGCCACTGACACGCAAGCGCATGGAGACCGTAGACCAGGAGTTCACCAGCGCTGCGGTAGATTTCATCGAGCGAGCCCACAAGGCTGAAAAGCCGTTCTTCGTCTGGATGAATGCCACCCGCATGCATGTCTGGACGCGCCTCTCGCCCGAGTGGGACGGCGCATCGGGTTTTGGCCTCTACGCCGATGGCTTGATGGAGCACGATCACCACGTGGGCCAGATTCTCGATAAGCTCGACGAGTTGGGCATCACCGACAACACCATCGTCGTTTACTCTACCGATAACGGGGCGCAGACCGGCACCTACCCTGATGCGGGCGTTGAGCCTTTCCGCGGAGAGAAAGGCTCGACCTGGGAGGGTGGCTTTCGCGTGCCAGCACTGATTCGCTGGCCCGGCGTGGTTAAGCCCGGCACGGTGATCAATGACATGTTTTCGCACCTAGACTGGCTGCCCACGTTGTTAGCCGCGGCGGGCGAGCCCGGTGTGAAGGAAAAACTGCGCAAGGAGCACCAGGTAGGCAGCATGAATTACAAGGTCTACCTCGACGGCTATGACCAGTCCGATCTGCTGGCGGGGAACGGGCCGGGCAGGCGTAATGAGCTGTACTACTTTGACGACAACGCCAACTTCAACGCCATGCGCTGGGGAGACTGGAAGATTCATTTCGGCTGGTCGATGGAAGGCTGGGCGGGTCCGCGGGAGGCGCTGAACTTCCCGCGTGTTGTGCACCTGCGCTCCGACCCCTACGAGACTTCGCTCGACTCCGGGCTGTACGCGCGGTTCTTCGCGGACCAGCTGTGGCTGTTTGTGCCGGCGCAGCAGGAAGTCGGCAAGTGGCTGATGACGTTCCGCCAGTTTCCGCCCCGACAGCCCACGGCGAGCTTCACGATCGACAAGCTGATGAACCAGATGCAGCAAATGCTGCAGATGCGTGCGCGGGGAGGCACTCCACCCACGCAGTAGGCGGTATCCACGGCGCGCCCAAATCCTATAGACTGTGCGGCCTGAAAGGAGATTCCTACCATGAAAGCAGCCGTCTTCCACGAGCCCGGCCAGCCGCTGGCGATCAAAGACATCGCCACCCCCGAGATTGGTGACAACGAGATGTTGGTAAAGGTGCGCCGCTGCGGCATCTGCGGCACCGACATCCACGCCTCCAGGGAGGGGCCCTTCATGGCACCGCCCGACACCGTGTTCGGCCATGAGTTTGTCGGAGATATCGTTGAAGTAGGCCCGGGTGTACCGGAGGGCCTGTTCGCGCCGGGTGACCGCGTGACCTCGCTCCCGTTCATTGGAGAACAAACGATTGGCCTCGGTGAAATCACCGGCGCCTACTCCGAGTTCGTCAAGGTAGGTCACGAGTTGGTGCTCAAGATCCCCGAAAGCCTCGACGATAACCGAGCGGCCCTGATCGAGCCCCTGGCGGTAGGTTTGCACTCGGTTAAGATGGCCGAGGGCGTTGCTGAGAAGGATGTACTGATCATCGGCGCTGGCCCCATTGGTCTTGCCTGTGCCATCTGGAGCCGCTTTCTGGGCGCCCGCTCCGTGGTGTTGAGCGAGATGTCGCCGACTCGACTGGAAATGGCGCGCACCCTCGGCTTCACTGACTTCGTCGACCCGGCTGGCGATGTCGGCGCAGAGTTTGAAGCGCTGACGGGCGCGGCACCGGCTGTTCAGATCGAGTGCGTGGGTGCGCCGGGCCTGCTGCAGGCCTGTATCGAGCGCGCCCCTGCGAGAGGTGTCATCATGGGCATCGGTGTCTGCGACAACCCCGACCAGATCGTGCCCCTCACGGCCTTCCTCAAGGAACTGCGCATCCAGTGGGCGGTGGGCTACGACAAGGAAGACTTCCAGTTCACGATCGACATGATGGTTGCAGGCCGCGTGGATGCAACCGCCATGATTACGAATGTGGTCAGCCTCGACGAAGTGCCAGAAGCCTTCGAGGCGCTGCGCACGCCCTCGGACCAGTGCAAGGTCCTCATCGATTTAACGCGTTAGTCAGCGTTAGAAAGGCAGCCGGTTCTCCGGTGCGAGCGCGGTTCGGCTGCGCTCACCCATCAGGTTCACGTCGTTACGCTTTTTGGGTGTTTGCGTCCGTCGGTGGGGATTGATCAGCCGCACTGGTATCCGGTGCTTTCGCCGCTCCCGACCGTTTCCGCAGCCTCTTACTCAAGTTACTCGAGTACTTCATTGTCGGCGCCTCGATCTTTTCGTAGGAGATGCTGGAGACTTTGTGGGCAATGGTGATCGACAGCACTGCGACAACTGACATGAACAGGAATCGAATCTCACCGGCCGTCTGGAAGCCTACCAGCCTGAACAGCACGTACGCGACCCAGTAGTTGATGAGAAAGTGAGAGATGTAGAACGAGTAGGAGATCTGACCCATACGCTGTATGCGATCGCCATCCAGGAAGCGGAAGAGCGCGCGGTCGCGCTTCATGAAGATGCAGCAGAAGATCAGGTAGCCGCCGGTCACCAGCTGCACCATCAGTGTTGCGAAGGGCATCTTGTTCTGCAGGACCGGGAACACAAGCAGCAGGAAGATACTCGTCCAGAGCAGGATGGTTCCGGTGCGGTCAGAAATGCGCTCAATAAAACGCTTGTACAGATTGGGTGTCGCCAGCCCCCAATAGAATGCGATCAGGTAGTGCAGCAGCCTGATGTCTCCGAACTGGTAGGAGCAGACCATAAGGAATATCAGCAGTAAGATGTTCCCCGATACTCCCCCTCGCTTGTAGATCACATACATCAGTGGGTAGATGAGATAGACGATCAGCTCGAGGGTGAGGGTCCACTCGCCGGGGATAAGCGAGGTGATCACCAAAGCGAGGTTCATGACGAAGATCGTCAGGTTCATCGGCCCGCTATTCATGTTATTAAACCAGCCATCAGCGACCGGGTTCGTGTGCGGAACGTATGCGAAGAGCAGCAGTGCGAGCGCAATAAACATCCAAACGATATGCGCCGGGAAGATCCGGAAAATGCGCCGCATGTAGAAGATCAGGATGTTCCTGAAATTCGTCTCGCTCCTGTCGAGCGAAATGCTGAGCACGTAGCCACTGATCACGAAGAAGGTGATCAGAGCCGAGGTTCCCTGGAACAGTATGTGTACCCACAGTTGCAGGGTGGCCTGCAGGGGGTACTGATCGCTAGCATAAGGAAAGATGGCGAAGCAGTGTGTCATCGCTACCATGATCGCCGCGCAGCCGCGTACCGACTCCAGTCGGGTGAGGAAGCGTGTATCCTGGCTTGGAGAGGTAGGGCCGCTCATTGTGTCCTTGTCAGGGTTCCTGGCTATGCGCTCTGGGTTCTCGACGTAAGTCGGCTGAACCGGGTATCAGCATGGTATGGGTCCAGCATGCCATCGAAGCGATTATAGAGCGTAGATCGGGCTGTTGGAGAGCTAAACGCGATTACTGCGCACATGGTCTCAAAACCATACGAGCGCTCTGGTGGGAGGGCAGGACGCGGCCTTTGCCATAGAGTCTCGTTTTTGTTCAAGGCCGCCACTTGTCAGTTCCCGGTTGGCGACCTAACTTGTGAGTAACCGGGATATATGTGGTTATCGAGGTCTGGATCACGAAAATCAAAATATTCCATAAGGATCAGCGGTTTAGCCGTTGCGGCTGCCGCGGCCCGGCACTACGCTCGGACGTGTAGAAATGTCTTTTGGCGATGATTCCCGAGATCTGCAGCCAGCGCCCGTAAGCTGTTTGCCTAACATCTTGTGGGCGCTCAGGCTTCGAAGAGACTAAGTAATAAAGGAAAGCAGCGATGTACCGTCTGACAATGCAAGTCGCAGCCCTGGTGGCAGGACTTCTGCTAACAAGCGCACCGGTTCTTGCATCGGGTTTCGCCTACATCTCTAATGCAGCCGATAACTCGCTTTCCATTATCAATACTAATTCCAACACGGTTGTCTCGACGGTTGTTGTTGGCACAGGCCCTTTCGGTGTCGCCGTGGCGCCTGACGGTAAGACCGTTTACACCGCCAACCTCTATGACAACACCGTCTCAGTTATCGATGCCATCAGCAGGACGCTGGTCGACACGATATCGGTGGGCAACTGGCCGTTCGGGCTGGATGTGTTGCCCGATGGTTCTGAGCTGTATGTCGCCAACTTCCTGGATTCCACCGTGTCGGTCATCGATACCTCGACGAATACCGTCACCGCTACCGTTCCAGCGGGAACCAATTCTCGCGCTGTGGGCGTGCTGCCTGACAGCAGCGCGGTATACATCGTCAACAACAATGCCGACACAGTGTCGGTAATCGATACGGCAACCCACTTGGTCGTCGATACGGTGACAGTTGGCGACCAACCCCGGGGCATCGCAGTGAGCCCGGACGGTAGCACCGCGTACGTGGCGAATACAGATGGCGACACCCTTTCGGTGATCGATACCGCGACTAACACGGTGACCACTACAATCTCTGTAGGTACCGGCCCAATTGGTGTTTCCGTGCACCCCAGCGGGAGCGAGGTCTACGTTGGCAATCGGGACTCGGCAAATCTTTATGTTATCGATACATCGACCAACACGGTGATAGATACAGTGTCAGTCGGCGCCTCTCCCCGCGGCGTCACCGCACATCCGAGTGGCAGCACGGTCTTCATCAGCAACTCGGGAAGCGACAACGTGTCTGTAGTCGATACAACAACGCATACCGTCATCGACACCATATCGGTAGGGCAGTCGCCCTACGCCTTCGGCCAGTTCATCGGGCCGCCGCCGGGGTGCTAACGGCGCGCAGCAGTTCGCGCGACGAGTGAATCGCTTGCGATGGATGACTTGTTCGTAAACCTCCGGGGCCTCACGCTTTCCCATCATGAGTAACGAGACTCACAAGTCCGGCCAGGTCATGGCCATTCTGTACCTGGGCATCAGTCTTCTGGGCCTTGCACTCTGCCTGTTCACACTGGCTGAGATGTGGGACTACCGGCCGATGCTGCATCTGATGCTGTCGCGCAACCCCGTTTTCAAGCTGTTGGGTATCGGCGGTCTCGTGCCGATGTGGGGCCTTTTTGCATTGATTGGCCTATTCACGCTCGCGGGTGTTGTCAGCACTGCTAGCGCATTTCTTGCCCTCCGTACCAGTGAAGCGCGACCCGATCTTGCGCCCAGGCTCAGGGGCGCCGTGTACCTTGCCATGGGCTGTCTGCTTGTCTGCGTCTTCGTGCTGTCGACGCCCGAATCCTTTTCCGGGCCTTTCCGGTTGCGCCATCCCATTGCCGGCTGGATAGCGGCGAGTATTGCCTATGGATTGTGGTGGGTACTCCCGCAGCTTCGCCTGGGGCTCTCAGACCGTATGCTCAAGGGTATCGATGTCGTAGCCATGAACCTTACGTTGATGCTCGTGTTTGCCGAGCTCGCTCTGCGTGGTGCTGCGATGGTGGTGGCCAGCCCACTGCTGGTAACTGACTCGACCTCTTCGCAGATACGTCGGCAGTCTGAGCGTAGGCCCCCCGGCGAGATGCGCCTCTCTTTCCCGGTGAACTCTCAAGGGTTCTACGACACTGAGTTCCTCCCGAAGTCAGAACGCTCGCGACCCGTGGTGGTTACGATCGGTGATTCGTTCAGCTATGGCGTGGTGCCACATCATTTTCACTACACCACAGTGGCCGAGCGCGCGTTCCCCGAGGCTGAGATTTATAACATCGGCTTCCCTGGGACGAACCCGACAGACTACCTGTACCACGTTACGGAGGATGCGCTGCCGCTGGAGCCCGATCTCATTATCATCTCCCTGTTCCTGGGCAATGATCTGTCGCCCGAACTCCCGGCCGCAGAGCCGATACGTTGGTATGACGCCGAGCGTTACCTCGTCGGGGTGGTCTGGCACCGTCTGGGTATTCTGCGCGCAGCGAAGGCGAATGACTGGACGAGGAGCGAGGAAGCAAGTGCGAGCGATGATCTCATCGACAGTTATCCCTGGCTTGCAGACCCGACGCTCGAACCGCCCAGCCTGGGTAAAGAGATCTACCATGAACTTACGGCGCGCAATGCGTACCTGGGCGCAGCGAATCTTCCTGGCGTCTACGAGCGTTTTTTCGCGGCGCTTGAGCGCATTGAAAACGCAGCCGGTGACACACCCCTCGCGTATATGCTGATACCGGACGAATACCAGGTCAACGATGCGTTGTGGGATATCGTTTTAGAGAAGAATGAGTTACCGCTTACGCGGAGCCTACCCCAGCAAAAAATACTCCAATGGGCAGAAGGCAGGCGAACTGTTCTCGACCTTTTACCACTCATGCTTGCGGTACCGCCGATGCCAGATGGCGAACGACATCTCTATCATCGGCACGACGGGCACTTTAACGCGCGCGGTAATGAGGTTGCGGGCCGTGCGCTAGCGGGACTGATCGCCCAGCATTTTTCGACACCCTTTGAGGCAGACGCAACGCTGCCAATCTCGGTGTCGACCGCGGTGAACATGATGCCACTGGACGAGGCGACGCAGGTGGTGAAGGACTTCGGTGCGCTTATTGGCCAGTTGGGGTTGGACGGAAAATCCGTTTACGAGCAGTCGGCTCTTGGCAGGAGCAAGCAGGAGATCAAGACCGCGATCGTAACGGTGTTGAAAGGCGGCGTGCCAGCGCAGCAACCCGAGTTCTACCAGGAGCTGGCTGCCATTCTCGCGTTCTTCCAGGAGGGCGTGGGTGAGGGCGGAGTGGCACTAGACGCGATTCGGGAAGGTGAGTCGACCTGGCGCGAGACCGTCGAGGCGGAGATGCGCGAGAACGTGTTGTATGTAGTTTCTCGCAGCCAGCAATAGGGCCCGACAGGCGCTACGGTGGGCCTAGACTGAACGCCGCCCTTCGCAGTTTACATCTCGGGTCATTCAACCTACTCGCGCGTGGCGGCGGAAGTCATGACTGCCCTTACGGGCGATCCCACACGGGCGGGTCACCGATTTTCTCCATCAGGAAATCAATAAACACCCTTACCTTCGCGGTGAGGACGTTTGATCTTGGGTATACCAGCCAGATCGCGGACTGGTCGTCGATCTCATAGTCGGGCAGAACTCGCACCAGCGTACCCGCCCTGATCTCCTTATGAACGCTCCAGCACGAATTCATGGAAATACCCACGCCTTCACACGTGGCGATTCGCATGCTGGTGCCGTCGTCGCACACAATGCGTTTGCGCGCGCCCGGTGGTGGATAGACGCCATCGGGTAACGCGCCATTTGACTTCAGCGTCCTCGCCCGGCCCTCGGTGAGTACAAGCAGTTGATGATCTATCAGGTCTTCCGGCGTTTGCGGTGTTCCCTTCTTTGCCAGGTATCTCGGAGACGCGCACAGGATGCGCGTATCGTCTGCCAGTTTGCGTGCCCGCAGACTGCTCTCTTCGATCGCGTAGTTACGCAGTGCGAGGTCGAAACCGCCCTCGATCAGGTTCACCTGCGCATCGGACAGTTTCATGTCGAGGCCCACGCGGGGGTAGCGTTCGAGGAACTCGGGTAACAGGGGCGCGATATAGAGCTGGGCGAACGAGCTGGAAGCGGCGAAGCGAAGTGTGCCCGTCACCTCGGCACTACCCTGGCCGAGCGCTGCGCGGGCCGCGTCTTCTTGCGCGAGGATCTCGCGGGCAAACGGCAGGAACTCCGCGCCCTCCAGCGACAGGGCTACCTTGCGGGTAGAGCGATGCAGCAGGTCTGCCCCGAGCTGGTTTTCGAGCTTGGAGAGCCGGGCGCTCGCGACCGCGGGCGCCAGCCCGAGCTGTCGCCCGGCGGCGCTGATGTTGAGCATGTCTGCCGCAAGGACGAAGAGGCGCACGCCTTCAGTATCCATTTGCCGCTCCTACCTGGATTGCTCGTCAATTATATAGAAAAACAGAATACTGAAATCTAAAAATGGCCGTTTTATCTGAATATTGCAGGCAATAGGATACGGTCCTGCCACGCGAGCACAGGTGACAAGGGGTTTAGGACATGGGCAAAACGATACTGCTTACCGGCGCTACAGACGGGATCGGCCTGGAAACGGCGAAAATCCTCTCGGCGGCCGGGCACAACGTGCTCCTGCATGGGCGCAGCGCCCAGAAGCTGGCAGCGCTCAAGGAGACCCTCTCCCTGGCTGCGACAGCAGGTGCCATCGAAACTTACCGCGCGGACCTCTCTCGACTGGAGGAAGTGAAGGCGCTGGCTGAGACGGTAGCCTCTCGACATCGCCACCTCGACGTTCTGATCAACAATGCGGGCGTCTACAAGTTGTCGGGGCCGTCAACGCAGGCAGGCCTGGAGGTGCGCTTCCTGGTCAACACCATCGCGCCCTATCTGCTGACGAGGCGGTTGTTGCCTCTCTTTTCTACGGGCGGCAGGGTAGTCAATCTTTCCTCGGCGGCCCAGGCGCCTGTCGACCTCGATGCGCTGCGCGGAAAGCGCAGCCTGGGGGATGGCGAGGCCTACGCGCAGAGCAAGCTGGCCCTGACGATGTGGTCTTTCGCGCTGGCGCGTGAGCTGGGTGACGCGGGCCCGGCGATTATCGCGGTGAATCCCGCGTCACTGTTGGCCACCAAGATGGTGAAAGACGCCTACGGCGTCGCGGGCAACGACCTGCGCATTGGCGCCGATATTCTTGTGCGCGCCGCACTCGACGACGAGTTTGCAGACGCCTCCGGTCGCTACTACGACAACGACAACGCGCGGTTTGCAGACCCACACTACGATGCACTGGACCCGAACAGGACTGGGGCTATCGTCAGCGTGATTGAAGAAGTCATCTCCACCCATAGCCCGAAACTGGCTGCGGCGCCTCGCGTATAGCGGGCGCAACTTACAGGAAGACACCATGAAAGCAATGATTCTCAACGAGTACGGCAGCAACGCCGAGTTTCAAACCGCCGACCTTGCAGAGCCCACCGTTGAACCGGGCGAGGTGCTGGTAAAGGTGGCGGCGGCCAGCGTAAACACAGTCGATACCATGATCAGGCAGCTGGGGCAGGAGGGGTTGCCTCTCTCACCTGACCTGCCCGCCGTGCTGGGTATGGACTTCGCTGGCACCGTCACGGCGGTGGGTGCCGAGGTCACCGGTTTTGCGCCAGGCGACGAGGTGTATGGTTGCGCGGGAGGTCTGGCCGATCTCCAGGGCTCACTGGCCGAGTACATCGCGGCGGATGCGCGTCTCGTGGCGCGCAAACCCAGGTCTCTCACGATGCGGGAAGCTGCCGCGCTGCCGCTGGTTGGTATTACGGCTTATGAGGGGCTGGTCAGGGCTAACGTGCAGGCGGGCCAGAAAGTTCTCGTTCACGGCGGCGCGGGCGGGGTAGGGCACGTTGCCCTGCAACTTGCCATGCACTTTGGCGCGGAGGTTTACGCAACGGGCGGTGGTGAAAAGTCACTGAGCGTGATTCGCCAGTACGGCGCGACGGCAATCGACTACAAGCAAAGCACTGTCTCTGATTACGTTGAGGAGTTCACTGCCGGGCGAGGCTTCGATGTTGTCTACGACTCAGTCGGAGGCGCCAATATGGCCAACTCCTTCGAAGCGGCGGCGCTCAACGGACAGGTTGTTACCACCGTCTCGATGCTTGAACTGGATCTGACGCCCGCACACTTCAAGGGCCTGTCACTGCACGTCGTCTTTATGCTGATTCCCATGCTGCACGATGTGAAGCGGGAAGCGCACCACGCGATCCTCACCCACCTTAGCGAGATCGTCGACGCGGGCGCGCTGCAACCACTGCTGG
The DNA here is from genome assembly GCA_965227435.1 of Halioglobus sp. GTDB lineage: Bacteria > Pseudomonadota > Gammaproteobacteria > Pseudomonadales > Halieaceae > Marimicrobium. The sequence goes on from CBDDGB010000001.1 coordinate 1,272,804, forward strand.
ATGAGAACGCGTTCGGCATGGAAGATGCCGGCGCGGCTTACGATCTGCTCGCCAGTGGCAAAGCCATTGGCAAAGTGGTCATCGATGTTTGAGGGCCGCTAATCAACGTCGGGAGTCGCAGCTTCGGAGCCTGTCAGCATAAAGTCCCAGACAGGCCCAAACGTTGGCTCGCCCGTCTCATCCCGCGGTGTAAACAGATCGCTTGAAGTGCACTGGTGATAGGCTGAATCGCTGTCGGAACCGTTGCACAGCAGCCGCGCTGTCAGGAAACGTTGCGAGCCATTGCTCGGAAGTCCCTCGTCGATGTTTTCTTCGGGGCCTTCAATGCCGAGATTTGCCCAGGAGTTACGAATACCGCGCTGCAGCTGCTCAAGCTCGTGGGCGAACCCAAAGTATCGGCCCGCCGGTGTGACGCCGGGTTCCTCCGTCCAGTCCGCCGGCTCGGTCGAGGAAAACAGGAGTGCGCGGTCGACGCTATAGCGCTTGCCGACGAACGCCGCGTGACCGCCACCCTGGCTGTGCCCGCCCACGGCGATTTGCGCCCAGTCGATGTTTCCTCCCGCGAGGTACCGGCTCCAGTCCACTGAGTCGTCTGCGTCGCGCAGGTACTGAAGTAGTGCTAATAGCCGGTTTTCAATGGAGTTAGCTGGTGAGACAGCTACAAACGGAGACGCGTCCGAGCCCGTGAGTATCTCTGTCCTTACCTTCTCGTGGCAGTTGGGGTCATCCGAACCCGGACCGGAAAACGCACAGATAAAGTTCACGGCAATGTCGTTCACGTAGCTGAGGTTGATACCCGCGTAGCCATGCGCCGCTGCGCGTTGGGCAAGCGTCTGGTAGAACTCGGGGGTTGCGCCTGTGCCCGGGAAGAACACGAACAACTTGCCGTTGCGCGATGTTTGTGGCGGAAACACGATGTGGTGCGCGCCCGCGGAAATCGCAGGATCGGTGTCCCTTGCGTCAACGGTAAACGGCGGCTCAGTGGGTGCGAATACCGCCCGTAGTGCGGGAGCCGTCTCACCGTAAGCCTGGGCCACGGTTTCGGCGTCGAAATCGAAACTGCAGGCAAACTCCGGAGGCGGCGAATTGGCGCAGTAGTTCTCCCAGTGGTCGAATCGCCAGCCGCTTCGTGCCTGCGGCATGTACGTTTCCTGGTAGGCACCCGTCACAATATTCTCGGCGCATTGATCGGCGCCCGCCAGATAGTCTTCGAGGAGGCAGTCCCTGCTGCCGGAGGCGGAGATGATGTCGCCTTCTCCCTCGATTTCGAGTGGATGGCTGCACGCTGCCAGCAAAGAAATCGAAGTTACCGATGCAATATGTTGAATCTTCATGCTCCTTACCTCGCGACCATCTTTACGACTATCTCTAAGACAACTGCACTATTGCAGAATGGCGCGCTGGGAAGTGTTTCGATCTGTGAACTTTTGTAATCGAGAGACACGGCGTTTCAAGCGACGTCAGCGTAAAGGCTACCAGTCGTGGCTGAGCAATTCGCTGGGAGAGGTCGACCGTTACTTCTCTCAGCGGCTGAACCGCAAGACTGCCGGGCGCGTGCATATTATCCCCATGTGCACACCCCGGCGTTCGATAGTTCGTATATTTCGATGAAGCACAGCGGGAAATCTGGCTTTTTCGAATCGATCGCGGGTGATAGTTTTCACTCCCCAACCAAAAGTGAGGAAACGAGGAATGACCAAGTTCAAGTTTGCACCCGGTAAGTTTAAGTTTGGCGCGGCTGTTGGAGCGCTGGTAATGGCAGCACACATCAGTGCGCCGACAGCCCATGCGAAGAACACCGCCGAGCATATCGGCTTCTTACCCGATGGTCCTGATATCACGCTGGAAGATGTCCAGAACGCGCAGGAAGGATGGGGCAAGGCTGTGGTTAAGATCGGCAAGGCCGGTAAGAACGCAGCGAACGTTGCGGAAGCGGCGGCCCGCTCGGCGTATGCCTTTGATCTCGGCCCTATCCAGTTCAAGCCCACACTGGCGGCGGAACAGCCGTTTCGACCTGACCTCGAGGGTTCCCTGAGCTACTTCGTGGGCGGTAACGAGCGTTACACCGAAGACAAGGGCTTTGCCCTGCGACCCTGGTCAAAGGTGCGTTTTGACAACCACACCATCAAGATGACGGACAACATTGCGATCGCGATGGGTCATTACTATTTCACCGGACCGGACGGTACAGAAACCAAGGTGGAGTACACGAAAGGCTATGTGAAGACCCCGGACGAGCGTGTGTTGATCTTCCTCCAGGATTCGTCGATGCCTTACTCACCGTAACTAGCGACGACTTAATGTGCCGGGCCCTGTGCCCGGCTTTTTTTTGCCCGATGTGGACGTCCTTCGAATTGCGAAAGCGTTACTTGCGGTCGATGACCACCGCGTTGTGCGCGTGCAGGCTTTCCTGGTGCTCAACCTTAAGCCAGTAGTCGACAACGCCGGACATTTGCTCGAGAGAACGTTTGATACGCCTTGCAGCGTCTTCACAGAACATCAGGTTTTCGCCGTTGATCCTCGCGAATTCTTGCTCGTCTATGCGCTTGACCGCCGTCTGCACGGGAGTGCCTATGACCGACTCCAGTTCTACAACCAGGTTCGAGAGATCGGGCCACGCTTGATCACCCATCGTGAGCTTGATGTAGGCATAGGAGCGTTGGGCGTGCGGCGTTGCCACGCTCCCATCGTCTGACTGGATCCACTCCAGCAGGCTTTCCTTGTCGATCGTGTCGGCCTCAAACCGGTCATCCAGTGCGTTGGCAAGCAGTTGCCGCGAGAGAGACGCGGAGCACGGGCAGGTACTGGAATAGGGAATGGTGACACCAACTTCGTAAGAGCGCTTATCGTTCTTTAATTCGCCACTGATTGTGACGGGGTATGCCTGGTACCCGGTTTCATCGCTGAGCAACGCGGGCCTGTCGATTAGCAGATCAAGGCAGAGCTCGATCCTGGCGCAGCTGCTAATGCCACCCTGTGAGGCGACAACTTCGTCCAGAAGTCGGTCAAACGTGGTCTTTGTGCAAGCCTCTTCCCCGAGTTTATTCAGGATACTGTGCAACCGGGACATGTGAATGCCCTTCGCTGAGGTATCGTCCAGGCTCACGTAGATGTTGGCTTTAGCCAACAGCGTTGTGCTGCCGGCAGTGGGGGACTCAAGGGTAACCGGCACAGCAATCTGCTCCATGCCGACCCAGTCCAGTGGGTGTGACTGATCCTGCAAGATGGCGTTAGCCACGTCAGGTAGTATGTCTGCTTTGTTCATTGGTTAAAACTTATCAATTGAATGAGAGTTGCGTTGCGCACAGGCGCAGTTGAAGCGATTGCGCTCGTTGATGAGCTTGGCGGCTTTGGTGAAGGTGGAAGTCATGTAATACCGATGAGCGCAATTAGCCTTAGCATTAGTATGGAAATGTCTGCCCGCTGGGCGGGCGTAGCCAACGATTGGAAACGCGTTCCATCGTTGGGCATTGGTCAAGAAATTAGTCACCGCGGGTTCTGCGGGAAAGGGCCGGAATAGTATAACATTTGGCCTCCGAGAACCAAAAACCCCCCGCCAGGCCAGCAAATGTCGTGTCTTTTTGTCGACAATCTCACAGTCATTGACTGCTCCTTCCTCGATCCCGAGCGTGGCGTGGTGGGCGAATCGTGGATAGTGGATATCGAATTGACCGGCGCCCTTGATGAACAGGGCATGGTGTTTGACTTCGGGCACGTCAAAAAGCGCATCAAGCAGCATATCGATGCCCAGGCAGACCACCGGTTGCTAGTCCCCACTGCTTACGCTGGCTGTCGCACAAGCTTGGATAGCGGGAGGCTCACGGTGGAGTTTGAGCTGCAATCCGGTGGAGTCATCCTTCACGAGTCTCCGGAAGATGCCGTCATGCTGGTGGCAGCCGAGAAGGTCGACGCCGAAGACCTCGGGCGCGAGCTCCAGCAGCAGCTTCAGGAGATCATGCCTCGCAACGTGACCGCTGTGAGGCTGCGGCTGCGCACGGAAGAGTCGGGCGGGCCTTACTACCACTACACACACGGCCTGCAGCAGCACGAAGGCCAGTGCCAGCGAATTGCGCACGGGCATCGTTCACGTATTGAAATCGAGGTCGACGAAGTGCGCAGTAGCGCTCACGAGGAACAGTGGGCGAGTCGCTTAAAAGACGCTTACGTGGCTACCGATCGCCATATCGTCGGTGAATTCGAACACAACGGCATCGCGCACACCCGCATGGCATACCGGGCGGCACAGGGCGAGTTCGCAATGTCGCTGCCCAGCGACCACGTCTACGTGCTGCCAAACGCCAGTACGGTTGAACATATTGCCGAACATATCGCGACAACAGTTGCTCGTGAGGCAGCGGCGCCCGTGTTGGTCAGGGCCTATGAGGGCGTTGGTAAGGGGGCGCTGGGTGTGGCCTCCGGGCCCACATGAGCCCGGGTCAAGTTTGCGTAGGCGGCGGGACGCCACGGCTGCTATTCTCCCCTACATCGTGACCTGCCCGTTGGTGGTCAGCGTCAACCATTAAGGTAATCCAGCATGTCAGATTCCAAGCGCGTCCTGGTCGTTGGGGGTACACACGGCAACGAGCGTACCGGCGTCCAGCTTGTACGGCGCTTCCGCGCGAATCCGGCGGAGCTGGAGCGAGGGAGCTTCACTGCAGAGACGTTCCTCGGCAACGAGCTCGCCATTGAGCGCAACATTCGCTACCTCGACCAGGACCTGAATCGTTGCTTCAGCGACCCACTCCTCGGTAGTGAGCCAGAAAATCGTGAACAGTCGCGCGCGCAGGAGATAAACGCGATGTTTGGCCCCAAGGGCTCGGATAGCCGTACCGACTGGATCATCGACCTGCACACCACCACCGCCAATATGGGAGTAACCCTGGTCGTGCAACAGCACGACCCACTTGCGCTCGACATGGCGCTCTATGTGCACCAGCAGATGCCGGAGTCCGTGATTTTCTACGAAGACAACACCGCGGGCGCTGACCCCTTCCTGTGTTCCATCGCACACCACGGGCTGCTTATTGAGGTCGGCCCGGTGGCGCAGGGATTGTTGCGGTGGGAGGTGTTTGATAGCACGCGCATTGCGCTGTCACACGCCTTGGACTTTATCGATCTACACGTCAGTGGGAAGCTCGAGCTGCCAACGCCGCGCGAGGCAGAGGTCTACCAGTTTATCGAGAAGCTGCACTTACCCCGCGATGACAGCGGCGCTATCTGCGGCATGATTCACCCCGAGCTGCAGGACAGGGACTATCACACGCTGTCGCCCGGCGAACCGATCTTTATCCTCGACACGGGCGAGACTGTGCCCTTCGAGTACGCTGAGCCGGTGCAGGTGGCCTTCGTGAATGAGGCGGCCTATTACGACCAGGCGCACGGCTTATCGTTGATGAGAAAGCGGCATCTGAGCTGGGGTGACGCCTAAGCTTGCCGTTTTAGCTGTGCGGGCAGGGGCCTAACCAAAACGCTCGCTCAGGTAGCCATAGACTGCACGCAGACTCATTGGCTCGCCGCCCTCAGGGCGCCCGGGTCGCGCGCGCGTGTTGAACGCCATCGTGTCGAAATGCACCCAGTCGGCATCACTCACGAATCTCTGTAGAAACAGTGCCGCGGTGGTGGCGCCCGCGAACCCGCTCGTTGCCGAGTTCACGACATCGGCAACGTTGCTCTTCATCATGTGGCTGTAATCGCCGTGCAGGGGCAGGCGCCAGACGGCGTCATCAGCGGTTTCGCCGTGGCCGTGCAGTGCTGCGGCAATCTCATCCGACGTTGAAAACATGGCGGAGATTTCAGTACCGACCGCCACGCGGGCCGCGCCCGTCAATGTTGCGAAGTCGATGATCAGCTCGGGTTTGTCTTCCGATGCCATGGCAAGGGCATCGCAGAGCAACAATCGGCCTTCCGCATCGGTATTGTCGATCTCAACCGTGAGTCCCTTATAGGTTGAGATGATGTCGCCGGGGCGGAAGGCGTTGCCCGCGATAGCGTTTTCCGCTGCGGGGATGAGCAGGCGCAGGCGCACGGGTAGCTGTGTCGCCATGATGAGATGCGCGAGTCCAATGGCGATGGCGGCGCCGCCCATGTCTTTTTTCATGTTGCGCATGGCGGAGGCGGGCTTGATATCCAGTCCGCCGCTGTCGAAAGTGACGCCCTTGCCCACCAGCGTGACTTTCGGGTGTTCCGGATTACCCCAGGTCAGGTCCGCGAGGAGTGGTGGATCATCCGCTGCGCGTCCCACCGCGTGAATCGTCCTCGCGCCAATAGCCAGCAGTTCGTCGCCGATGTGAACTGTAAGGTCCGCAGCGAACGTGTCTGCCATGCCTGCGATCGCGGCTGAGAGGTCAGACGGTTTCATGTCTTCGGCGGGCGTATTGATCAGGTCTCGCCCCAGTGCGACAGCGTCTGCGATGGGTCGGGCGCCTGCGTTCGCGCCTGAGAAAAGGCGCGCAGGTTTGCGCTTGGCGCTTTTGTAGCGATCGAACTGGTAAGCTCCCAGCGCCCATCCCAGTACCTGCACCTCGCTAACATCGCCGTCAAGATGGTAGTCACCCTCGGGCAGTGACATCGGCAGGTGACCCAGGGTGGCGAGGTCGTCACTGCCGCTCCAGCCGCAAACCACCCGGGCGCTGTCGCCTTGTTCCAGCCAGGCCGACTGACCGGGCTGTGCGGTGAAGGCCTGGCGAGCGAGCCAGGTGCGCTCTTCCTCCGAGAGTGTCTTCTGCCATTCCTCAAACTCGGAAGCCGAAACAAGTGTAATTGGGGTGCTGCCTGTGCCCGGCGCGTCCAGCAGTACGTCAGATAGTGTGCTCATGGTTTCTCGTGGTGATTGCAGTGTGAATAGGGAAAGGCGCGTAGGCCGCTGCGGGTATCAGGCGCCCCGGGCATCGTTAAGTTGACTGGCGGAAGCGCAGGTTACTCCTGTTGAGCTGATCCAGTGAAGTGATGCCCATCAGTTTCATGTCGCGTTCGATCTCGGTATGCAGGTTGCTGAGGGCGCGGTCGACACCTGCTTCGCCCGCCGCGGCGAGCGCGTATAGATAGAAGCGCCCGCCGGAGCAGGCCTTGGCACCCACAGAGAGCGCCTTGAGTACATGGGTGCCGCGTTGAATCCCGCCCTCGCAGATGACGTCTATCTTGTCGCCGACGGCATCGCAGATCTCTGCCAGCTGATCGAACGGGCTCCGCGCTCCGTCGAGCTGTCGGCCACCGTGGTTGGACACCATGATGCCCGTGCAGCCGATATCGACGGCGCGCCTGGCGTCTTCCACACTCATGATGCCTTTCAGTGCGAACTGCCCATTCCACTGGGCGCAGAGTTTCTCCGCGTCATCCCAGTTCATGGACTGGTCGAGCATTGTTGAAAAGTACTCGCCAACAGAGACAGCGACGTTCGTACCCTCCGAGACATAGCCCGAAAGATGCGGCATATCGAACTTTTCCTTCGTCAGGAAGTTCCAGGCCCACATCGGGTGGGTCGCGAAGCTGACCAGTGATGACAGGTTCAGCTGCGGCGGTGACGTGAAGCCCGTGCGCAGGTCTCGCTCCCGGTTACCGCCCGTGATGGTATCAACGGTCAGCGCCAGAACGTCAAAATTCGCTGCCCTTGCGCGCTCCATGAGATCGTCGTTTAGCCCGCGGTCCTTATGGAAGTAGAACTGGAACATCTTCGGCGAATTCGTCATCGCCGCGATCTCTTCCACGGTGACCGTGGCCAGGGAAGAGACGCCGAACATAGTGCCGTGCTTCTTTGCCGCCCGGGCAACTGCTCGCTCACCCTCGTGATGGAAGAGACGCTGGAGCGCGGTAGGAGCACAGTAGATCGGCATTGCCAGCTTCTGACCCATGACCTCGACAGACATGTCCACCGTTTCCACGCCGGTGAGTACATTGGGTATGAGGTCGCAGTCCTCATAGGCCTGCGTGTTGCGGCGATAGGTCACCTCATCGTCGGCGGCACCATCGATGTAGTGAAAGATGGGACCCGGCAGCCGCTGCTTTGCCAGCGCGCGAAAGTCATTGAAATTGTGGCAGTTTTTTAACCGCATGAAGTCCTCGGTAAGGGGCAGGCCAGGCGGGCTGGTCGACGTCCATGCATCGCTTCGGCCCAAGTGCAAACACGGCAGGTGACAGAGTATTATCGATTGCCTAAAGCGGAGGCAAGTAGCGCATGAATATAGAGCCACTCACGCCGGCAATCGGCGCAACCGTGACGGGTGTCGACCTGGGGTCGCCTTCGAGCGGCATGGTCAACGGCCTGCGCGAGGCCCTGCTGCAGTACAAGGTGCTGTTTTTTCGATGGCAATCGATTAGCCCGGAGCAGCATATCCAGTTTGCGCGTCAGTTTGGCGAACTCGAGATTCATCCGGCAACGCCGAGGGACCAGCCTAATCGTGAGGTGCTGCATATCGCGCATGGCCCCCATTCGAGGGGGTCCGAGAATTTCTGGCACTCCGACGTGACGTGGCGCGAGGAGCCGTCTCTGGGGTCGATCCTGCGCGCCCGCAAGATACCGCCGGTAGGTGGCGACACACTGTTTGCCAATATGGCGCTTGCCTATGAGCGTTTACCTGAGTCCACCCGCGAGCGCATCCATGATCTCGTCGCTGTTCACGATATCGCGAGAGTGTTCGCCAGCCGCCTGAATAAAACGCCCGAGGAACTGCACGAGCGCTATCCACCCGTGGAACACCCTGTCGTACGAACGCACCCCGAAACGGGCGAGCGTGTTGTGTATGTGAACGGCGCCTTCACAAGTCACATCAAAGGAATGGACCCGGCAGAGAGCGCCGCGCTGCTGGATCAGCTCTACAAGTCTGCCTGGAACCCGGAGGTGCAGTGCCGGTTTCGCTGGGAAGTCGACTCGATTGCGTTCTGGGATAATCGGGCTTGCCAGCATTTCGCCGCCTCTGACTACTATCCCCAGGAACGGGAGATGGAGCGCGTGACCATCGCTGGCGACAAACCCTACTTCGACGCGGCAGCGTGAAATCCATCTACTGTAATGTCTGTGGTCAACTCCCTGAGGTTCTGAGGAAGCTATGAAAAAACTCATTGTCATTGGTGGCGTAGGATTGCTGGTTGGTGTGCTCGCCCTCGCAAAGGAAAAACTCGACCCTGCCGCCACGGAGGTCTGGGAGCCTGTTCCCGTGGTCGTTACTCCGGGCGTTGGTAGCCAACCGCCCTCCGATGCCATCGTGCTGTTCGACGGCACCGACATGTCCGCCTGGGACAAGCAGGAATGGACAGTGGAAGACGGCGTCATGACGGTTAAACCCGGCACCGGGAAAATTCTTACCAGGCAGCACTTTGGCAGCGTGCAGTTGCACATCGAGTGGCGTTCGCCGGCCCTTGTGGGCCACGACGGCCAGGACCGGGGCAATAGCGGTGTGTTTTTCCAGGACCGTTACGAGGTGCAGATACTCGATTCCTTTGAGAGTGAAACCTACCCCAATGGCCAGGCGGCGAGCGTCTACAAGCAATCGATTCCGCTGGTCAATGCGAGCAGACCTCCGATGGAGTGGCAGAGCTACGACATCGTGTTCAACGCGCCCGAGTTTGCCGGCGACAGCGACCGGGTGGTGCGGCCCGCTTCAGTGACGGTGTTCCACAACGGGGTGCTGGTGCAAAACCACTTTGAGCTGACCGGGCCGACGAAGTTTATCGGCAAGCCTGAGTACACGCACCATGGTAAAGGCCCTATCCGGTTGCAGGACCACAACAGCCTGGTGAGTTTCCGTAATATCTGGGTGCGTGAGCTTTAAACGAGGGCTTTGTCGCCACCCGCCGGGAGCGTTGCCTCGTCGACCCGCTGCTGCCAGTGGCGCAATGCGGGCATCCCATCCATGAGCTCGCGCGCCTCCGTGGCGCGATCCAGCACGGTAAGCATGCTGACGACCGCTATGTCGGCGATCGTGAGGGAATCGCCAACCAGCCATTCTTTTGCTGACACCAACGAGTTAATGCTCTCAAAGTGCTGTGCGGCGTCGGCACAGACCACTTCGGGTGGTTTACGCCCGATCCCCTGGTTGCTCGCCTGCTTGCCGATGAGCTTTGGTGCGAGGGAGCGAAACAGTCGTTTCATCAGCCCGGTGTCCTCAAGCACCAGGTCATTGGCGAGCCAATCGGCGTTCCCCGGCCAGCTGCGCATGGTGAGGTCGTAGTAGTACAGGCTCTCGTCCGCCCAATCCTCGAAGATGTGGGCGAGGGCTCGGTCCTCGCTGCTCGCCGGGAACACGGGTTTGTCGGGAAAGTGCGCCTCGATATGACGGATGATGTCACTGCTGTCCGGGATCATCTCGCCGGCGTGTTCCAGCACCGGGGCTTTTCCGGCGGCACTGAGCTTACGCACCTTGCCGACGCCGCCCAGTCCGTAGTTCCTGGCCTCAAAGGGCACGCCTTTGTAGTGCAGGCAGCGCCTGACTTTCGCTGCAAAGGGCGAGACCTGGTATTGGTGCAGTACCAGCGCGCTGTTGGATTCCATTGGCCGCTTCCTTGTCGATCAGCCTGTGTCGGCGATATTCGGGAGGTGTGATCGGGCATTATGCCCACACTTCGCTGCTATAGTGTATGTGAGCCGTAGCGCGAGGCTCCGCGTATGTAGAGCCGTAACTGCCGAGGAGTGGACTTATGAGTACTTCATTGTTCTATACCGCCAACCTGGATAAGGGTTCGCTCGATGAGCTGCAGAGCCTTGAGTCTCAGATGGGCGTCACACTGATCGCCTTTGACAGCAGCCCCGGTTCGGAGCCTTCCAGCCTCAGCGACGAGCAGTTGCAGCAGCTTAAGGCGCTTGAGGCAAAGTCGGGCAAGGTTATCCTGGCCTTCAACTGAAGCCACTCACACGCCCTGATCAAGGGTCCTGCGGCGTGTAGTCTCGGCTGACGTTTTGTAGCAGTTCCTCAAGTTCCAGGTAAACCGGTTTTTCCTGCATCGTTGCGAACAACGGGGCCTGGTCATCGAAGTGTGGCGAAGACTCGTCGAGCGTGGCGCTGCCGAAGCTGTGCATTGAGGTGGATGATACTCGCCCGTCTGCGTCCCACTCGACGAACATGATGTAACTGTCGCCAGCCACATTCACCAGTTCACCTGTGTCCTCATCCCTGTCACCGTAAACCGCGCGCAAAATGTCGGGGCCGCCGTCTATCGGCCATTCCTTGTTTCCGCGCCGCAGTCGGTTGAGTTCGCCGTAGGGCGGGTCCAGGCGCCCGAAGTGTTGCTCGAGGTAAGCGGCGGCCTCGCGCAGCGAGGCAGTCAGGTCTGCCTCTTCATCTTCGTGGCGGAAATCAAGCAGCGGTTCGAGCGTCAGCAGCGCGAGCGCTGCCGCGGTGTTGTCCTTGTCGGTCGCGCCGTTCCAGCGACTGAGCAGCTCAAAGGCCTCTGCGAGGTCTGCTGCTGCCGTATCAAGGCCTGCCTCGACGAACTCGCGATAGCGCTGCATGCCCGGCAGCTCCTCGTCGTAGTACAGGTCGTACTTGATGCGCCTGAAGTCCTCTGCCGAGACCTGTTCCTCTGCCGCCAGCAATCGTTTCAATCTGTGCGCGCGATTGGTCATGCGGGTTTCGATGCCGAGCGTTGGGCTAAATGCCTCGGGGAGCGGTTGCCCCTCACCGACCGAGCTGACGAAGGGTGTGTTGTTGGCATTGAACACGAACCCTGACGCGGGATTAACGGTCATCGGCACGGCAGAGAAGGGCAGGTAGTCCTTCCAGATTAATTCACTGCGGTCACCCGGCAGGTCAACCGACCAGTCCCAACCTTCCACGCGCACCGGGAACATGGCGTTGTAGTAGTGCGCGATGTTGCCCTCGGCATCGGCGTAGACATAGTTGATGCTGGGCTGTGCACCCATTGCGAGGGCGGCTTCGAACTCCGTCACGTTGCGGGCCTTGTTGATCGCCAGCATCTGTTCCAGCATGCGGACCTCACCCATGCCCGCCCAGCGCAATGCATAGGTGCCATGGTCCAGCTTGAGCACGGCCCCGTGAGCTGAAAAGTACAGCGGTTCACTAAACGTCCAGCGCAGTGGGCCGACCAGCTTTACCAGGATCTCTGCGCTCATTACCTCGAGATCTACCCACTCGCCGTCCAGCCGATACTGGTCAGGGTTATCGGGGTTGAGTTCGAGTTGGTAGACGTCGACCAGGTCGGGCTTGTTGACTGTGTTGGACCAGCCGAGATGACGGTTATGGCCGTGCAGGATTAGCGGGCTGCCGGGAAACGTGCCACCGACAACATCCCAGCCCTCTTCGGACTTGAGTCGAGCTTCGTACCAGGCGACTGGCCCGGTGAGTGGCTGGTGCGAGTTGACCAGGAGCCGCGTGGCACCATCGCTTGATCGATGCGGGGCCACGGCGACCCCCTGGCTGCCGATTTCCGGTTGGGGTGTTGAGGTGAACTGCAGGGCTGTTTCACCCTGGCGAGCCAGTTCCCTCGGCTCCTCGCCATCGAACAGCTCGCCCAGCACGCCGTCGAAGCCATAGAACAGCGGTGCCTTGAAGGTGAATCCCGCGATAATGTCCTTACCGGTAACCGGCAGTGTAAAAGGCGTGACCTTGTTGGGATGCTGTGCAGCGTAGAGGTTGATGCCGTCGGCGTAGGCCTCGGCGATGGCGCGGGTGTGCGCCGTCAGCTGGTTGTCGTAGCCCTCATCCACGGCGGGCCAGACTTGCATCATCTGTATCAGGTAGTCGGTTTCTGCGGCCCCGGCGCCGGTGACGGCGGCAAGCGTGCCCCGGGTAGCAAGAAGGACGTCCTGGATTGTCGCGAAGTCGTCCTCGGCATGCGCGTAGGCGAGGCCGAAGGCGGTATCGGCGTCGGTCTTGCCGTAGATGTGGGGTACGCCGAAGTTGTCGCGGATGATCCTGACGGAGTAGTCCTTCGATTTCTCTATGAAGGGCTGGGTGTCGACCGAGGGCGGCTGGGTTGCGATAACGTAGGCGGTGAGCGCCGCAAGGCACGTACCCAGCACTACCGCGGCGTATCGCATGGCGCGGTTCACCCGTTGTCTGCCTCGGCGTCTCCCGGGTAGCCGAACAGGCGGCGCTCGCGGATGGTTGTTGCGATACCCTCCGGGACGCACTGCTCCCACTCACCGCGCCCGAGAACGATCTGCTTCGCTAGCTCCCTTGCCGAAATGTGCAGGTTGGACTCGTCGTAGTCGCTCGCTGGGATCATCTTCTCATTCGCGATTAAGTACTTGAGAAGGTAGTGCTGTGATTCTGGCACTGACACGTTCTCCAGCGTAACTAGCTCTCCATTCTGGCGGCTGGGGTAGACAAACACGTGCGTGTTGTCGGGAAACAGTTTCCCAATCGCCTCGAGAATGCCGCCCTCCAGGCCTTCGTAAAACTTCTCGTCGAAGACAGCGGCAAAATCCAGCACGCTGATGCTCATACAGATCGGCCGCTGCGTAAAATTTCGCAACCAGGTGCGCAGTCGAAAAAAGCGCACATAATCGGAGATCAGCACAGGAAGGCCGAGGCTGTTGAGCAGGTCGACCCGTGCAAGAAAGTCGCTGTCGTTCACGTTGTCACCGGTAACGAGTTCCGAGATCGTGATCTCTGCGAGTTGCAGAACCTCTTCTTCGCTTACGTTGGTCGTCTCGAGAAACTGGTGCCGCACGCCGTCCAGCATGTCGATGTGAACCTTGGTGGGTGGCTTGAAGCTGCCGCGGATGATCTGCACCGGGGCTTTGTAGAGAACGTCCATCGGCGCGACAGACTGGCCAGCCGGGTCAAACATCACCGCGCGGGTCAGCCAGCTGCGTATCAGGCGCAGATTCATCAGGCGGTTTTCAACGTACTCGAAGGCGGGCCCGGAAAAGTTGATCAGGTCTACCTCAATGCGATCCTGTCCTATGTTGTCCAGCAGTGAATCGATGATCTGTTCTGGATGACTTGGATGGTGGAAGGCCCCGTAAATCAAGTTTACCCCGAGCATGCCTAGTGCTTCAGACTGGGCCTGGGCATCGTCCTCAAGCATGCGCACATGCAGAATGATCTCGTTCGGCGGCTCGCCCGGGCGCAGCTGCAGGCGCATACCCACCCAGCCATGACTCTCGCTCTTGCGGCCATAGGCCTTGGCAGCGACCGTTGCCGCGTAGGAGAAAAAGGTCGTGTTCCGCGGCCGTACGTCGGTGAGCCGCTGCACTACGAGGTCATACTCCTTTTTGAGCATCTGTTCTAACCGCTCGCGGCTCACATAGCGATGCGCCTCGCCGTATATCTCGTCGCTGACCTTCATGTCATAGGCCGACATGGTCTTGGCGATGGTTCCGGCAGCGCCTCCGGCGGAAAAGAACTGGCGCGCGACTTCCTGGCCCGCACCAATCTCGACGATTGCGCCGAAGATCGAGGAGTCGAGATTTAGTGATAGCGCCTTTTGCTGAATGCTGTGTTTGGGTTTCTCGTCCTGCTGCATGGCCAGGTCGCTCCGAGTGTGAATCAACTTAGACAATAGACCCTGGCCCCGAGCTTTGCGACAAGGGCGGTACTAAATCTTGCGTAGCGGGTAAGCGCCAGCCTGGAGAACTCGACGTTACTCGCTGAAAATCTCGTCAAAGAAAGCCTGGGTTTGCGACCAGGAATCTTGATCAGCATTTTTGTCGTACGCCAGAGGTAAGCCAAACTCTTCGCCCTTCTTGTCGGCGCCCGGGTTGGTAAAGCCGTGCAGGGCGCCCGGATAGTTGACGAACCTGTAGTCGGCTTTTGCGGCGTCCATCTCGCTCTTGAATGCGTCGATCTGTTCCGCGGTTACCAGAGGATCGTCAGCACCGTTGAATACCAGTACGCGTGTCTTTACATCGCCAGCTTTCGCGGGGTTGCCGGTGGTGAGCGAGCCGTGATAACTGACAACGCCGTCGATATCGGTGCCCATCCGGGCCATGTTGATCACCACCCCGCCGCCAAAGCAGTAGCCGATCGCGGCAATCTTGTCGTCATCGACCGTGGGGTGTTCAAGCAGCGCGGCGAGGGCGGCCTCAAAGCGGGCCTGGGTTAACTGCGGGTTGCCACCAACGGCGCTGGCAAACTTTCCGGCATCGTCAGGGTGCTCTGCGGTTTTTCCATCGCCGTACATATCAACTGCCAGCGCGGTGTATCCGAGCTCTGCCAGCATGCGAGCCCGTTCGCGGGGGTAGTCGTTCTGCCCCCACCACTCGTGAACCACCAGGACGCCGGGGCGCGAATCTTCTGAGCTACTGTCATAGGCCAGCATGCCGCGCATTTCGGTATCGCCATGGCGGTACGTGAGTTCCTTCGTGACGACCTCGGCGAGTACAGCCGGTGATAGGGAAAGTAAGATAACGGCAGCGAGGGTGCGAGTGGCGTACATAATATGCTCCTTCAGGGTGAAGGGGGATTCATAGCAATGAACGCGTAACGGGTCAAACACTCTGAATGCCCCGTCCTCGGCCACTGGCTGAGGACGGCGCTTCGGCACGGACAACGGTTGCGAGTGCCGGTTAGCCGAGACGGCGGTGCCTGAAGGCAGCTAAAGGCAGGAGGATGGCCAGCAGCCAAAGGCCAAATCCGCCCAGCGAAGGCACATCAATCGGCGGCGGCGGATCTACCTGAAGCGAGTTGACCACCACATTTTCCGTCATGTTCAGTGAGATTGTATAGGTGCCGGGAGGGAGCAGGTTGGTCGATACGCTGAAGAAATTCGGCCCGTTTGTGCAGCCGCCCGCGATATTGCCGGTCGGAGGGCCGTTGCCGCAGGGGTCGTACAGCACCTGGTCGCCCCTGTTTGCGGCGGGCACATTGGTATTCAGCGAAAATGGATCGTTCGTCTCGGCGCCACCGATGCTTCCCACCACGCCGCTTGCGCCCTCATTGACGCCATCGGGGCTCCAGGAGAACACCTGGCCCGAGCTATCTGAAATCGTAAAGGACACGCTGAGCGCAGCAAGGGCACCCCCGATAACGAAATCGTTGTTCACTTCAGCAAAAAGGTACGGGTCTGCGAAAAACGAAATAGAGAAGCTGGTCGGCTGGCTAAGGGTGACTGTGGTGTTGATGCCGGCATCAGAGGAATTACCCGAGATACTATCTGCGGTGCCATCCGCGTCATCGATGAACGCCTCGGCGATGCCCCATGCCTGCGTGAGGTTGCCGGTAAAGGTGACGGGGTCGACGGCGGGATTAACCTGCAGCAGTGCGGTCTCGGAAATTTGTGAGTCAGAGTAGGAGTAGAAAGCTCCGGGCCCCTGGCCGATTGCTGTCATGGCATTGTTTATGGGCGCCGCGCCGGGAAACATGCTGCCTGTGCCACTGACGATGTCGACATCAGACGGTCCGCCCCCGGGCAATATGCCCCCAATACCACCGGTGCGTGAAGCCGAGGAGCCAGTGCCGTTGAGGTTGGCGGCCCCCGTTGCGATCGTTGTGAAGGAGCTAAAATCTGTTATCGGGACGAACGGTGCGCTGACGATGAACAGGTCGTAAACGTTGTCGTAGGCAACTGCGTAGGACGCGGCATGTGCATGCGAGGAGAGCCCACTCGCGCAGGCCAGTACCACGGCCGCAGGTAGTCGAATCTTCATGTTGGCTATCTTCAGTCCCCGAATAGTGCACCCGGTTGTTTATAGTCGAGAGGCCCCCTGGCATGTTCTCCGGGTGTGCCTCCCGTTCACTGTATCGTGCCCGGTGGCGTTAGTGAGCCTGCCCGGCCCACTTCTTACAATTATATGACAAATGCGCGGCCGTTTGTGCGGCGATGTTTGGCAATCCTGCGAGTCCTTTCAAACTGACTCAGCTGGTTCTAGACTGGAGGCTGTCCGTTGGTATCGAGGTTACAGCGTTGAAACTCACTGTAAATGGCGTCGAGCACGTGGTGGAGGGTAGCGAAGACACCCCCCTGCTCTGGGTGTTGCGCGACCACCTGGGGCTCACCGGTACCAAGTATGGCTGCGGCAAGGGTCTGTGTGGCGCCTGCACGGTCCATCTCGATGGCAATCCTGTGAGGTCGTGCCTCACTACCGTGGGCGCCGCAAAAGGGGCCGCTATCAAGACTATCGAGGGCCTTTCTGACGACTGTGATCACCCTGTTCAGCTGGCCTGGAAGGAAGGACAGGTGCCGCAGTGCGGTTACTGTCAGGCCGGTCAGATCATGTCTGCTGCGGCACTCCTCGCGAGCAATCCCGATCCGACCGATGCCGACATCGACCAGGCAATGGCGGGCAACATCTGCCGCTGTGGCACCTATCCGCGTATTCGCACGGCCATCAAGGCGGCGTCGCAGAAGATCAAGAGCGAGGGGAGCTGATGTCTGGCGTCACGCGCATTTCCCGCAGGCGGTTTCTCGCGCTAACCGGCCTGTCCACGGGTGGACTTGTTCTGATGGGGACGATCCCCGGGATATCACGCGCAGCCGTATTGGATGAGCTAGAGGGCGACAGGCTGAACCTGTTTGTCTCCGTTCGTGAAACGGGTGAGGTCGAGATCATCGCGCACCGCTCTGAGATGGGCACCGGTATCCGCACCAGCCTCCCACAAGTGGTGGCCGACGAGATGGAGGCAGACTGGGGCCAGGTCTCGGTCATTCAGGGCCTTGCGAATGCGGACTACGGCAGCCAGAACACCGACGGCTCGCGCTCCGTGCGCGATTTCTATCACATCATGCGCAGGATGGGCGCTGCGGCGCGCTACCTTCTCGAGCAGGCAGCCGCCGAGCAGTGGGGTGTTTCCGCAGGCGAGGTCAGCGCCAAGCTCCACCGCGTGCACCATAGTGATGGCCGTTCACTGGGGTTCGGCGAACTGGCATCCGCCGCAGCCAAACTCCCGGCGCCTGACCTGGATGCGTTGCCCCTGAAAGCACCCTCGGAGTTCCGCTACATCGGCAAAGACGTTCCCATCGTCGACCTCGACGACATCTGTAGCGGTAACACCACCTTCGGAATCGACGTGCGTGTTCCGGGCATGCTGTTTGCGAGCATTGAGCGAACGCCTGTCATGCAGGGCAGGGCACGAAGCTACGAGGAAAAGAAAGTGCGGGCGCTGCCGGGTGTCGTCGATGTGGTGAAAATAGAGGGAACGCCATTGCCCTCGCATTTCCACGCACTTGAGGGCGTTGCCGTTATCGCCAGGGATACACACACCGCGCTGAAGGCGCGTGAACAGTTGGCGGTCGAGTGGGAGACGGGGGAGCACGGCAAGTACAGCTCCAGCGCGCAGCTCGATGCACTGATGAGTGCAGTCGCAGGCAAGGCGGGCAAGGTGCAACGCGAACGCGGCGACACGGACGCTGCGCTGGCGAGCGCAAACACGATTGTGGAAGCCAGTTACCGCACGCCCTACCTGGCGCACGCCCCGATGGAGCCGCCGATGGCGACCGCGCACCTGCACGACGGCATCTGCGAGATCTGGGCCTGTACACAGACGCCACAGCAAACGCAAAAATCGGTCGCGAGTGCGTTGGGGCTGAAGCAAGAGCAGGTGGTTGTGCATGTCACGCTGCTGGGCGGCGGTTTTGGGCGCAAGTCGAAGCCGGACTTCAGCGTAGAAGCTGCATTGCTCGCCAGGCACACGGGCAAGCCCGTGCAGGTCGTCTGGTCACGGGAGGATGATGTTCGCCATACGTATTTTCATTCCCAGAGCGCTCAGTACTACCGTGCGGCGCTGGATGATAAGGGCCAGGTCACTGCATGGCTTGCGCGAGAGGCCACACCGCCCATTAGTTCCACGTTTACCTGGCCGCAGACTGTGCAGGGCGCCAGCTCGTTGAGCCAGACCTTCGGCAGCATTCCTTTCGAGATACCGAATCTGCGGCTGGAAAGCCATCCCGCCGAGGTGCACGCGCGCATCGGCTGGCTGCGGTCAGTGTTCAATATTCCCTATGGCTTTGGCGTTGGTACGTTCGTCGATGAACTGGCGCACGCTGCGAAGAAAGACCCTGTCGAGTTCTGGTTGCAGCTCATTGGCAAGGACCGTCAGCTGGACTTCACAGACGAGGGCTTCAAGTTCAGCAACTACGGACGCTCGCTCGAGGACTATCCCTACGAGACAGCGCGATTGAAGAACGTGATCAGCGCTCTGGCAGATTCCATCCCCTGGGGCGAAAAGCTACCTGAGGGTCAGGGCTGGGGCATCAGCGCCGCGCGCAGCTTTCTCTGCTATGTGGCTGTGGCCAGCAAGGTGGAGGTTGTCGATGGCAAGCTGGCGGTGACGGAGATGCATTGCGTTGCCGACGCTGGAACGGTGGTGAATCCGGGTCGCGTACACGCACAGCTCGAAGGTGCAATGGTCTTCGGGCTGAGCCTCGCCCTGATGGGGGAAATCGATTTTGAAGGTGGAAAGCCGCAGCAGTCTAACTTCCACGATTATCCCGTGGCTCGCATCAACCAGTCGCCAGCGGTTATCCGAACGCATATCGTCGAGAGCGACGCGCTACCCGCCGGTGTCGGTGAGCCGGGCGTGCCGCCCGTGGCTCCGAGCATTGGTAACGCGATTTTTGCAGCCACAGGAAAGCGGCTGCGGGAGATGCCTTTTAATAAGGTGTTTTCGGTCTGACGTTGGCAGGGAAGCCCGGCCTGAAAATACATTAGCCAGGCCGGCCTTAGTGACTACTGCTTAGGCAGCGTCTTTCTCCGCGTCGGCTTCCTTGTCGGCACCCAGTTCCGCCTTGAGGGTTTCCAGCTCTTCTTCAACACTCTGCAGCTTGCGTTGCTGCTCGACACGCTCTTTCTTGGCATCGTTCAGCGACTTCTGCAGCTGTTCGTTTGCCTTGGTTTTCTCGGCAAGCTTCTTCTTGCTGGTATCGAGATTTTTCTTCATTCGAGCGGGGTCGAACTGGGTGAGTGACTTCACCTGCTCGCGCTCGCTGGCGAGGTCTTTCTGCAGCGCCTTGACGCGCTGCTTCAGGCTGCTGACTTCTTCCTGCAGTTTTTCGCTGCGGTTGCCGAGCTCGCGGTTGCGCTGCTCCATCTGGTCGTTGTTGCTGCTCTTCGCTGAGAGCTCCTTGATGGTCGCTACCTGCTGGTCGATTGTCGCCTGCATTTGTTCGCGCTGTTCCGCCATCTCCTGCTTGTAGCGTTCAGCTTCTGCAGTTGCCGCGTCCAGCTTCTCCTGCCATTCGCTGCGCAGGTTGTCTTCCAGTTCAATGATTTTCTCGAGCTTGTTTACAGTCAGCATATGTCTAGTGTGGTTTCCTTTTCTCTGGTGACGACGACCCGGTCAAGGGCGGTAGATAAAGGCGCGGCGCCGCCGGATTCGCTCGTTTATAGAAATACTATAAAAATCAGAGAGATGGTGGCCCGGAGTGGGCTCGAATCACAGCGTGTCGCGGGTGATCCCCCAAGGCTGTCGTCTTCGGCCCATGAGGAATTCGCACAGGGGCGCATCTTAGCGGTAAGTCACAGAAAGGCAAGGGGTTTTCTCACGCGAAAACGTGAACAATTTCGCGGCTGAGTGGGTCTTCAGCGGGCGGCTGTTAGAGCGGGACGACCGTTTGAAAGCCAGCGCACCTGAAGTTTCTGCGTTCCCATGTGGCGCTCGCCACTATTCGGACGGGGTAATCAAAAAGGGGCTGCCGACTATCAGCCAATTTCCGCCGCAATGTCCCCTTCCTGCACGGCATCGCCCTCGGCAATCTTTAGGGAGGTGACAGTGCCGCCTGTGGGCGCTTCGTAAGGCACCTCCATCTTCATCACCTCGAGGATGAAGAGGGTATCGCCTTCCTCGACGGTGTCTCCCTCTTTGACCAGCACCTTCCAGACGCTGCCGCCGGTTTCCAGTTCAATCTGTGTAGACATAGTTCCGTTTATCCTAGGGTCGAATGGCGAAATGGCTCGGGCCGAGCAGATCAGGTAGGAGGGGCTGCACGCGATCGACCCAGCGGCATAACTGCGATCGCGTGTCGCGCGGGTCTATCAGGTCGTGCACCGATAGGGCTTCTGCGCGAGGGAAGGGCGATTGTTTTGCGGCGAAGGCCTCCTCGAGTTCCCTGCGCCGCGCTTCCGGGTCCTCCGCTGCGGCAATGTCGCGGTGGAATGCAACCGCCACGCCCCCCTCAACGGGCAAGGGTCCTGACTCGGCCGACGGCCAGGCGAGTACAAATCCCCCGGGTCCGTAGTGCGCCGCCTGTGCGACGCCGAATGAACGCCGCACGATGACCGATGCCCACGGTACGGTGGTGAGCGAAGCGGTAAGAACGGCATTTGCCCCGTGGCGTATCGTCGCCTCCTTCTCCGCCTGGGAACCGATCATAAATCCTGGCTCATCGACAAAGCTGATGATGGGCAGGCTGAACACCTCGCAGAGTTCCATAAACCGGCGCGCCTTCTGCGCACCGTCCGCAGTCATCGACCCCGCGAGAAACTTGCAGTTGTTCGCCCATATGCCAACCGGCTGCCCATTTAGCCGTGCAAGGCCGACGATCTGTGATCTGCCGTAGCCGGCGCCCATCTCGAAGAAGCTGTCAGCATCCAGCACCAGCTTTAAGATGCGGCGCATATCGAAGGCGCGGCGGCGCTCTCGCGGCACGATGTCCAGCAGCGCTTCCTCGACGCGGTCGACGGGGTCGTCGCTTGCCGCAACGGGGGCGAGCGTGTCGATGTTTGGCGGCAGGTAGGAAAGGAAGCGGCGAATCTGGCCGAGGGTGTCCGCTTCGTCTTCTCCCGCGTTGTCCACCGTGCCGTTCTTGGCGTGCACCTTCCACCCACCCAACTCTTCCTTCGTGGTCTTCTCGCCCATGGCGCGCTCAACCACGGCCGGCCCCGCCGTCATGATCTGCGCGGTGGCTTTTGACATGATCGAGAAGTGCGACGAGACAAGCCGCGCGGCCGGTAGCCCCGCGACGGCGCCGAGTGCTGCGGTAGCAACGGGTACGGTTGCCATGCACTCTGCCACCGACTTGAAACGGGGAGTGGCAAACACCGGCCCGGGCAGGCTTTCCCCTTTGCCGCCTGTGCCTCCTATACTTCCGCCGGCGCCCTCATGCAGGCGCACCAGCGGAAGTTTGTACTGCAGTGCCAGGTCTTCGGTATAGACGCTCTTGCGCAGCCCCGCGGGTGAGGGCGAGCCGCCGCGCACCGTGAAGTCCTCGCCACCGACGACGACTCTCTGGCCGTTGATCTTGCCGAAGCCAAGTATGAAGTTGGCGGGGTCGAAGCCGACAAGCTCGCCGTTTTCATCGCGAATGCCGGCGCCGGCGGCCGGGCCCACCTCGTCAAAGCTGCCTTCATCGAGTAGCAGGTCGATCCGCTCGCGTATCGTCAGGCGGCCCTTCTCATGCTGCCTGCTAACGGCTTCCTCGCCGCCGTGAGCCAGCGCAAGTTCCCGCCGCTTACGTATTTCCTCCGCTTCAGTGCTCCAGCTCATTCGGGCCTCGTGGGATTAAAAATATGGGGAAGCAGCATGCACTTACTCCTGCGTTCAAAGCAAAACAAAAGAGGTAGGAAGAGTTAACCCAGGTTCAACTGAAACCGCGCTTCCTGTTGGCGACCGTTGGCGTGCTTCACGACGAGCCGCAGTGTCCACTGCGTGGCGTCACGTAGTTCGCCTACCGGGATGTTGCCGACCGCACCGCCCTGCACCGCCTTCGACAGGCGATCAGTGACACGCTTGAAGGATGATGGGTCTTCGCCCTTGCCGATTTCAATCCACGCGCTGTCCAGGCGGTCTGCATTCGCTATGCCCTGCACCTGCACAAACTGCCCGCCACCTTCCTGCACGATGGACACGCCGCTGATGCCGGCGTCGATGAAAAACTCAGGGTCAGCCTTGAGCGCCGCTGCAACGTCGATGATGCCGTGGCCGGTGTAGTTGTCGACGCCCGGTGTAGACACATCCCGTGCCGAATAGACGATCATGCGGCGAACGTCCTCTGCGCTGAGTTCAGGGCGCTGCGCGCGGATCATGCTCGCCAGTCCTGATACGAAGGGCGTGGAGAAAGAGGTGCCGGCAACGCGGTAGTACCTGGCGGGGTCGCCCACGAAGTTGTCGCCGACTTTGTAGTCTTCCGTGCCTGCAGACAACGCGATGTCTGTGCGGCGGGCTCGCAGCGAGAGTACGTCGATGCCAGGGGCAACCACGTCAATCTTCTGCCCCCAGTTCGAGAAACCCGCCTTGTCGTCGTCGAAGTCCGACGCGCCAACGGTGAGCACGTTCTCAAGGCCTGCAGGGCCAAACTCCTTGACCTCGATTCCGGTATTGCCCGCGGCGGCGATCACGAGCACATCGTTCTCTGCGGCGTAGTTCACTGCACGCTGCTGCACCTTGGACACATGCTCTGCGCCGAGGCTCAAGTTGATCACCTTCGCCCCGTTGTCCACGGCGTAATAGATCGCCTGCGCCACCTCGGTGCTGTGGCCGCCGCCAAGGAAGTTCAGCGCCTTTAGCGACATAATCTGCGCTGCCGGGTTCATCCCCGCAATACCGATGCCGTTGTTGGTTGCAGCCGCGATCACGCCCGCGACGTGTGTGCCGTGCCCGGCCTTGTCCCAGGGGTTGTAGTTGCCATCGATGAAGTTCCAGCCGACGAGGTCATCTACGAAGCCGTTCTTGTCGTCGTCGCGCCCATTGAACGTCTCTTTTCGGTTGCGCCAGATCGTGTTCGGGTCGAAGTCCGGGTGGTAGTAGTCCACTCCGGTATCGATGACGGCGACAATGACAGGCTCGAGGTTGGCGCCGTCGAAATTCTCAGGCCAGTTGATGCGCTTCAGGGCCCACTGGTCGTCACCGCCGTGACCCCATGAGTCCTTGGAACTGTAATAGGGGTCATCCGGCCCCGCTGACGCGGCAGCGGTGAAGAGGCATACGAAGGCGAACAGGAAGAGTCTTGTGAGCATGCCTGTCTCCTAGCGCTTGATCAGTTCGGAGCCGCGGCGCGGGAACCGATCGCGGTCATCGAGGCGATTGCCACCCCAGCGGAATCCCCACTCGCGGTTCTGCAGGCCTGGTTCGGCGCGTGCCTGATCACACTCGAGTGCGCAGGCGCTCGCGGGTCTCCCGTCGAAGCCTTCCGTTTCACCAAAGTACAGGTCAGCGAGTCTCTTGGTGACTCGCATGGTGAAGTCGTGGCCGCGTGACTCCCTTGCCAGGTACTCCCCCATTTTTGAAAACGCACTCTGCTGGTCCGCAATCAGCGCCGGGGTCCGGAACACCACTTTACGTGCCGCGTGCGCCATTCGTTGCATGATGGAAACATCGCAGAGCTGGGTCATGGCGCCCCACTGCAGGTAGTTCATGATCTGCACGTCGACACAATAGCCGGCGAACTCGGCGGTCCGGCCACAGGGGTTGCGCGGCGTCGCGCACCAGCCGGGTGCCGCGCTCATGAGGAAGATGGTCTCCAGGTAACCTGCCTTGTTGGGGTCGTTGGTATCGCCCCCATCGCTCGGAGCGAAGCCGATCATGTCCCAGGAGTAGTTGAATTTAAACAGCGCACCATCGGTCCCAACCACGCTGAACAGGTCGACGCAGCGACGATCTTTCTCGGCCTCGGACCACTCGTTGTACTTCTGCTCCATGTATTCAATGTTCTTGAGCATGTAATCCGTGACGTCCGGGCCGCAGACGTTGCCCTCGGGTTTCTTCTCCTCGGGGACCGATGCGTTCTCTGGCGGAGTTGTTCCGCCCCCATTCGTCGTGGTTGCGGTGCTGCTACCGCTCGTTCCGTGCGGCGTGGAGAAGCCGACAATCTGGGGTCGGATCAGGATCGTGAGCTCGATGTCATCCTCGAAGTCACGCGCGCGTGACTTGAAGAGGTTCCCGATTACCGGGGTGTCCGGCAGGCTTGTCACCGAAGTCGACGCCCAGCGCGTGGCGTAATTGATCTCGACCGGCTCTTCCTGGAAGTTGTAGTTGAGCTTGATGTTCCAGTCGCCATCGTCCCCTGACCAGCCCAGGCTCGGCAGCTCCCAATCGCCGTCGCGCTCGCCGGGGTCGAAATTGGGTAGCGGAGACAGCGGGTTGACGCTGACTGCCGCATCGATAGGCTGCAGGCCCCAGGGCTCCATAACGTTGCCGCTGAAGTCGATGCCGACGTTGGCGTCCTGGTACCCGCCATACCCGCCGCCGTTCACGTCACCACCCAGCCCGAAATCGCTCACCGAGACGTCCACGGTCGCCAGCATCAAAGGCTCGTCCGGGCCGCCGTCGCGAATGCCGCCGCGGGGTAAGAACTCCACGCAGTAGTCCTTCTCGACATCGGTGATTTCGCCCTTGGCCTCGAGACCCTGCAGTAAGGTCATGAGGGGAGCGGGGTCCGGGCCTCCCGGTACAGACACCTGGCAGCCGTAGGGCGTATCACCCGTGCGTGCACCGTTGAACAGGCTGTTGTCGAGCAGAGCGCTCGATTCGCTGCACGACTGGGGACTGGTGAACGTGTAGCGACTGTTGGGGTCGAGCACCCCGGTGCTCGGACTGTCGGGGACCTTGTCGTCGTAGTCGTAGTCGTAGCGCACCGCGAACTGGTCGTCGAGCACATAACCCAGCCCGACACCGACTGAGTACATGTCGCCCTCGATGATGGAGAAGTCCTGCCGGTAGGCGCCGTTACCGTCCGCATCGCCCTCGTACAGGATGCTGCCGAAGTTTGGCCCCGTGCCCAGGCTAAGGCTCTCGCCGTCCCAGGCGTTGTTGGGATCCCAGTCCGCGTCGTCGATGTACTTGATGGGCACCTGGCCCCGCTCATCGGTCTGGACGTTGTATTCAACATCCTTGCCGTCATTCCCCAGCAGTGAGATTTGCAGGTTCGCTGTGGGAATTGAGTTGCCGGAGGCGTCCTTGGCTTCTAGCGCGGAGCCTGTCAGGCCTACCACCGCGTGCGCTGGCGCTGCCAGCAGTAGCGCCAGTGTGGTCGCCGTCATTGTCGTCGAGCGGGGGACTGCTGGCATGACCCTCTCCTGTGCAGGGCCACTCTGGCCCGTTCACTGCTGCGATGTATCTATTCTGGCTCTTTATCGCAGAGCGTCAACTGGTAGGGCGTTTTCAGGCGCTGTCCGGCACTGTGTCCAGCAGCGTGTTGATCATGCTGGATGTCAGCTTCAGATGTGGGTTCTCCAATCTGGGGCGCAGTGAGTGTTAGCCGACGTTGCCCCAATGTACAACTCGATATTCTAGAGTGCTTGCCTCGTTTATATGTTCAGCGCGGTAGCTCCGGCTGCGGGCTGGCTAGCCAGTCCCGCAGCTGCTCCGCTTCTTCCCGGTAGGTTTTTCGCTCGGCCCCGTCCAGCCCGGTGCGTCGCAGTGTGTTGATGAGCCAACGGTCGAGGCGGGCGGGCAGCACACCCGCACCGGGGGTGCAGCAGATGTGGTGCCAGTGCAGGCGGCCTGCTTCGAAATGCAGCACCTCGCCGTTTGGGTTGAGCGTATATGCCAGGCGCGCGTCAGCGGGTAGGGCGGGCCCCTCGTTGACGGAACGCGCGACGATGACCCGGGTGGACGGCCCTGTGTGGGCTAGTGACACAAGCTGGCGATAGTAGCGCGGCGCCGGCAGGCCGAGGTCGAAGCGGCCCCAGGCGAGCTGGTGCTCGGTGATACCTGCCGCCGGCGCTGCATCAGATGATGCGGTTTCCCCTCCCATGAACTGCGGATACCACGGCTGGCTGGGCAGGCTCGCCTGCCGGTAGAACACCTGTGCCAACCAGTCGAGGCGCTCCTCGGGCTGTGGCTCTATCGCAATGTGCGTCTGGTAGCAGAAGGTCTTTGCAGTGGGTTCCCAGTGTTTGATGGTGTCGTGTTCGCCGCTTGCGCTGTGCTGCTCGCGGTGCATCGACGCCAGCTCGGCCAGGCGTGCAGCCTGCGTTGGGGCGTCGCGTATCGCTAGCTGCACTGTCGTTTCGAGGCTCTGCATCGTGGGTTAGAGGGTAAACGAAAATGCCGATGAGGGTTGTGTTGTATTGGAGATTTATGTGCGCGCTGTCGAGAACCCCCTTTCTGCTGCGCCTTACCAATTGTTGCCGACCTGAAACTTCGCGATAATGCTTTGTCGCTTTCTATTCTTCCAAATCTTCAGGGACCTCCATATGACCTTGCTCCAACGGCTGTGCACGTTAGGCGTAGCTATTCCATTCGCGATGCTGGCAGGCGCTCATGCTCACGCCGCAGACCTACGCACGTTCGCCGGCATAGAGACCGGGCTCGGCACGTTCTCCTTCGAGGAAAAGCTGGATAACGAGGTCGTGTACCCGGTGGTTAATCTCACGGCGGGTGTTGCTTATGGACGCTTCAGCACCGCGGTGAATATCTCCGGCTCGATTGCAGACGCGGATGTCTCTGAAGAGGACTATACGGGCGATGCAAGCCGTACGGACTTTGACCTTATCGCCGGTTACCAGGTGCTCAACAACCTCAACGTGTTTGTTGGCTATAAGAGTGGTGAGACCGAACTGGACCTCGTCGGTCGAGACGAGGAGGACCCGATCAGGGGCACGGAGTCGTACCAACAGAGCGGGCCATTTGTCGGTGTCAGTGCCAGCTGGCGGCCGACTGAGACTGGCAAACTTGATGTGTCTATCGCTTACGCCGCCCTCGATGCCGACAACAAGTTCATATCGGACGGTGGCGAGCTTGAGCCGGGCGAGGAGATCGAGTTCGACGATATTCAGGGCAGCACCAGCGGGGACAGCAGTGGTTACTCGCTGAGTGTCAGCTGGACGATGCCCATTACCGGCAATCTGTTATTCCGCACCCGCTACCGCTACAACTCTTACGAGCAGGACATCGAGTTTGAGGGCGCGAAATTCAACGACATCCGCGAAGAGTCCTCCTCGCTCACCGTGGGCGTACTCGCAGCTTTCTAGAATCCCACGATATCGGGAATTGTTTTCGTCTTGGGCGGGGCGAAGTAGAACGTCTCGATCAATGAGGAGTGCTCCCAGGGCGTCTGTCGCCCCCGCGTGGCCTTCATGACATCCTTGCGCACCTTGCGAAACAGTGCCTCTGCGGTTTCCGCCCGCTCAATGTGGTCCAGCAGGGCGCCGGTGTAGATGCCGTTGCGCCCCTTGCCGTCGGATGCAGTACTGCCGGGCTCCGTTGCATAGGCCACTAGCGTGCCCGCCGGTGCTTCCACGGGGGCCAGCCCATCCGGCAGCGACGATGATTCCTTGCGGAATGGATTGTTGCGACAGGCATCGAGAATGATGATGTTCTGCTCGCTGTCGGAACGCTTCAGCACCCGCAGCAGGCTGTTCATCGAGTAGCCCTGTTCCTCGATGTTCTGTCGCGAGTCGAATCCGCCATCAACGGGTAACAGGTAGTTTACGTTGTCCAACTGGACCGCGTGGCCCGCGTAATAAAAGAGGCTGACGGCGCCCTCGCCCTCGATAGTCCGGTAGAAAGCGGAAACCGTGTCACGAAAGTTTGCCACCGAGAGGTCTGTGGCGACGGTCACCTCGTAGCCGATGCTCTCCAGCTTTTCAGCCATGTCCTTCGCATCATTGCGGGGGTTTTTCAGCGGGTAAGTCTGGTAGTCAGAGTTTCCGATCAGCAGGGCATAGCGCGGAAGCGCCGCTTCATAGCCTGTAGCAAGTGAGGACCACAGCGCCAGAATGGCCGCGATCAGGACCGGCACGGTGCTGCGGCCCTCGCGAGTGATGCTGTGCAGTTTTTGAGGAGAGTGATCCGACACTTGAAGCCCTTGGTTCTGGCAAGCCGATCACACTATACACCCACCGGCTGTCAGCCGGTGGGTGAATTAGCCGTCTCAGGTAGTGCAGCCGTTACTGGTACAACAGCCTGAAGCGCCGCGACCGGGCACCGATCAGGGCGTGTACCAGATAGGCGACGTGTAGGCGCGCTCCTGGTGAATTACCTCGGCCGCCTCCGGAATCTCGCTGCCGTAGCGCAGCTGATCGTAGACGATCCATCGGGGAGTCGGAATCTCTATGACCCGGGCGTAGTAGAAGGCGCGGTCTTTCGGGTTGAAGTCCGGGTCCTCCCAGACCGCAGCGAGCTCAGACGCGCCGATCGTGTTGGTCCAGTTGGCCGCTTCGAGATCCACCGTGTTGCCTACCGGTGGCAGTTTGCCCTTCCGGTTAGGCTTGCGGTCGCCTGACCAGGCCACGTCGTACACCTTTTCGTGCGTTTTTCCCTTCTTGTCCAGCCAGCCCTTTACGATCTGAATACGGTCAAGATTGGCACCCTGCGGGTCGCGCAGTGCGTAGACCATGAAGTTGGGTGCCTTGCCGTCAGGTGAGGGCAGGTCTGCGCCCATGGGGACGCCTTTCTCATAGCCCAGGAAAGCGGGAGCCCTGCTGCGCAAGTCTTCCTCGGTGAAGTTCCAGCCGCCGAAGAAGCGCACGGGTATTCTCGGGCCCGTGGTTGCGTATGTTTCCTTGCGCATCATCGCGTCAAAGATCGCTTCGCGTGTGTTTTCGGTGGCCCAGACGCCCTGGTAGCCAGACGCCGAGAGTTCGTAGCCTTCGATGGCGCCGAGATCAGACTTCACGAACGGGTGACCTACGCGTGTCGGTGTAGGCTCGGCGCTGGTGGATTTACCGAAGAAGTTTTCCTCCTCGGCAGTTGTCAGGCCGGTGTGGCTGTCTGTCGCGCCCACCATGCCGAATTTGTACGGGTTGGTGCCCAGCGAGACTTCGAGCGCGAGGCCGTTCTTCAGTGCTTCACGCGCATATTCGCGCTGGAGCATGCTGTTCTTCTTGAGCTCCGTAAGATCGAGATTGCCCTTGTCGAGAGTCTCGTAGTTCGCGAACTCGTCGTTGGGTGACAGGAACGGGTGTGTCTCACCGTCTCCCTTAATTTGTGTGACCTCGTAAAGCGGTTCCCACTTCGCGCGGAGCTCCACGTAGTTTTTGTCTACCTTGCCGCCGGGGTAGGTGTCTTCCGTAGGAAACATCCAGCCATTGGACAGGTTGCCGTTGTGCGCGATGGCCAATGCCTGACCGCCCGTTGTGTCTACGTAGTTCTGCAGCCACTCGTAGAGGTCGAGGGCATCGATGGTCCCTTTTGGAGGTTGAGTTGTGAGAGGTATGACCTGCCTTGCCTGTTCTCCACCATCGCGCAGAATCACGTTGCGGTGCATGTTGAAGCCCTTGGGTACCGACGTCCATTCGTACCCGATCAGTGCGGTGAAGCGGCCGGGCTCATTGTACTTGTCGGCTGTTTCGGTGATGTCATACCAGACGTTGTTGTAGACCTCTGATCCCGGCGAGTACTGTTCTACCAGCTCCACAGGGAGCGTCATCTGGGCAAAGTTGGTAATCAGGTCAAAGGCCGCCCTGCCAGCCGCCTCGCCACCTGCCTGGAAGCCTTCTGCCCATTCCTTGCCTTTCGGGATCGCCATTATGTTCGGCGCGCCGGTCTGGATGTCGTTAGCGATGCCCATCATGTCGGAGTGATCGGTGATGACCAGCCAGTCGAGCGGGCGCCCCAGCTTCACCTGCAGGCCGCCCGATGATTGGATCTGCTCGCCCCGAGCGAAGCGGTAGGCGTCCTCGTGGCCCAGGATGTTGCCAAACAGTCCGGCGTCAAGCGAGAGGCCCGTGTGCAGGTGTGTTTCACCCCAGTAAACGTTGTTGGGAAAGTCTCGTTCCGCGTATGGCGAGTAGGCTTTCCCGGGGTAGATTCTGTTCAGCAGGTTTGGGTCAGGTGTCCCCGCGTCAAGGGCGTGCACCTGCATGCCGACTGAGCCCAGTGAGATTGCCATCGCGGCCAGAATTGCGTTGCGAGTAGAGCATTGCATTGAAGTTCTCCGTTTGCGGAAATGCCGGAGCAGGTGCGCCGCACACTACTGCCGTCTCCGGAAGTTCATTGTTGTTGCCCGGATGCATGAGGCAATAGGAAGTTTAGCTTGTGATTGGCGGAATGCCATGACCCCGACGGAGCAGGCCTCCGAGCGGTTGCTTCAGTAACGTTTGGTCGGAAAAGCCATGTAAATCAACGAAGTGCTGCGCCTAACCCCAGGCACCGGAGGACGCTTTCAAGTCGTTGGGCTGGAAGCCCCAGGGCGCTGTTGCTAAAGCGCCCCGGTTCAGTGTTCTAGGCGGCTGCGTCTTCCTCGAGACTATCGATCTTGCCGCGTAACGCCTCCGCCTCAGCGGTGAGCAGCGAGTACTGGCGGATATCGCCGTTGCGCTGCGCTTCAAACGCTTTTGTCAGCAGCGCCTTGTGCTCCTGCTCCAGCTTCTCTTTCGGTGATTTCTTGAAAAGTCCGAACATTGTGGTTGCCCTCGTACTTAAGGAGTGTCCTTCAAGTACGCAGGGCAGCAACGTTGGGATGTGAGAAACCGGAACAGAACCCGTGCAGTCTCCTAGCCAGCAGTCGCGGCTTGCGGCGCCGCGTCCGCCCCGGTATCGCGCGGGCGGTAGAGACCGCGCGCGGTGATTTTCGGCAGGTCGAGTGCCGCCACCATGCCCGGCGCGTGCTCCACCACGGCCGGCACAGCGTTCACAATTGCCGTTGCAGTCTGTATCACGCCGGCAACCGCGTGATCGCCATGACGGTCTTCCATGTTCATGGTGATCTCCATGCGCGGCTCGCCCTCGATGAACACGGTGTAGCCGCGGCCCTGTGGCCAGTCGGGCGCGATGTCGTCGGTGATGCGTGTCACGTGCTCGAGCACGATGACGTCCTGTCCATCGATTTCGCCGCGTACCTCGAAGCGCATCGCACCCGTGGTGCCGGCCTTGAAGACGCCCATGCCGTTCTCGATGTCCTGGGCCAGCGGCAGCCGCTCGTGTACCTCGTAGACCCTGTCGAGTTTCAGCCCAAGGCCCGCCGCGACTGACCAGACCGCGCCGCCCCAGCCGAGCGACAACATACCGGGCTGGAACATCATGACATCGTGATCGACGGGATAACCGAAGCCCATAACCTCTCTTATCGTGTGCTCCTGCTCATAGGTTGCATAGTTGATGACCTCGCGCATGCGCACGCTGCTCCAGTGTTCGGAGAGACCGGTGAAGACCAGCGGCATGGTGTCGTTGGCGAAGCCTGGATCGATGCCGTTGTTGAAGCAGGTGGTGCCGCCTTCCTCGCACGCGGTCCGGACAGGGTCGGCGAGGAAGCTTACGGCGGGATTTTCAGGGTACTGCAGCATGAACAGTGAGCTGGAGACCACGTTGATGCCCTGGCGCAGGCACCGCGCCTGGTCTTCTGCCGCTTCCATCATGCGGGTCTCTGAGTGCGCCGTGTACACCACGCAGTCCGGGCCTAGGGCCAGCGCTGCGTCGATGTCGTCGGTCGCAATAACCCCGGTAGTCGCGTCGAGTTCCGCCAACTCGGCAACGTCCTTTCCTGCCTTATCTTGTGAGCTGACAATATGCCCGATCAGTTCAAGCTGCGGATGGTTGATCACCGCTCTAACAGCGTAGGCGCCGACATTGCCGGTGCCCCAGGTGATGACTCGGTAGGCCATGGTGTTATCTCCTTCAGGGTGCCCCGCGCTGCGGGGCATAGTTTGTGTGATCGCTATAACCGATGCCGAGGCCGTACGTCTCGACCGCCAGCGCGAATACCGCAGTTGTGCCTGCCGACAGCAGCCCCTCCAGGCTGGCGTTGCGGCTCGCTAATGCCGCCACAGCATGGCTTCGCTCTTCGCCGCACAGCTCACGTGCGGCGGCCCTGGCAGTGAGCACGGTGCCTTCTACGTGATCAGACAGCGAGCCCGTCCGGTTGTCCCACATCAGTGCAACAGGGGGGCGTGCACGCATGTTCTCGACTTTCGTCGTGTCAGCCCGAGAGGCGACAAAAACATCTGAGAGATCGTCGCTCACGGCGTAGGCCATCAGGTGGAGGGATGGTGCCTCGACACCCTGTGTGGCCAGGGCGCACTGCACTTGCAAGTCGAGCATCTGCCGAATGCGCAATGCCGCCGTGGTTGTGTCCACTGATTGAATCCGTTGCCGTCAGTTAAATGTATACCAGAGGGCGAGGCGAACGGTTCAGCTCACCGGTATAAGAGCTTGAACGGGATGAGATTGGTCGCGTGCTTGCGCTACTTGAGCGGTAGCAGCCGAATATTGCGGAACTGCACGGGGTGGCTTTCCGATTGCAGCGCGATATAGCCTGACCCGAGCGAAACAGCGGCGCCGCTCTCGTGGAGGCGGCGGCCGTCAGGGTCATCGGTATCCAATTGGGGCTGGCGATACTCGATCGCCAACTCACCGTTGATGAAGTGCCGAATCATGTCTGTGCCGCGCACCTCAAGCTCCAGTAGCGCCCACTCGTCGCCGACAATCCCCGGTACAAGCGAGTTAATGCAGTGCCTGGTATGCAGTGCCCCTGCCAGCTCGACATGGGTTCCCGGGGTACACAGGTTACCGGTCGCCCTGTGCTCACCCTCAGGCGCGCCCAACAGTTGGGCCTCGAGGGATACCGGAAAATCCTGTTCGAGAGTCATGGAAGTGGGGTTCTGGCTGTGCACCATTACGCCGCTATTGCGCCACGCCCAGGCCATTGCGATGCCTTCTGCGATCTGGTCGCCCAGGAACCGATACTCCAGTTGCAGGATGTAGTGGTCGTAGGGCGTGTCAAAGAACAAGTGACCAAACTCGCCGTTCCATTCGGGGTAGTTGTCATAGGAGACCGTGATTGCCCCGTCTTCCACGCGGAATGTATCGAGGTAGTTCTCACCGGCTGGGTGGCCCACGATCTTGGGCGTCCAGCCTTGCAACGACTCACCGTCGAATAGCGAAATCCACGGCTCGTCGCCCGTGAGCGATGCCGACGGTGGCGCAGCGCGGTCACCCGAATGTCTGTAATCATCGACTCGAATCTGGGTCTGGTAGATATACACGCCCACCACCAAACCCAGCGTGAGCAATACAAGCAATGAACGAATCAGGATGCGCATCATGCTGCGAATCTTAATCGTTAACTCTAGCGGTTGTAAAAGCCGGTCGCAGGAGAAGGCAGGAGCCCGGCCTCACGCGATCTGGCCGAACGGTAAGCGACAATGCCTGTGCTAAGGTAAACGGCGGCATTTTTGCAAAGAGGAGCGCGCGATGTACCCGGGTTTTAACTTCAGCCAGAGCGTTGTATGGATAACCGGCGCGTCGTCTGGAATCGGCGAGGCACTCGCTCAACATATTGCGCGCAAGGACGGCAAGCTGGTGCTTTCTGCGCGCAGTGAAGACGAACTTCAGCGCGTAGCGCAGACATGTCGTGACGCGGGTGCGCCAGACGTCATGGTGTTACCGCTGGACGTGGCAGTGCATGACGGAATGGAGGCGGCCGCCAGCGAGGTCCTTGAGCGGTTCGGGCAGGTCGACCTGCTGATCAACAACGCGGGTGTTTCCCAGCGCTCCTACTGTGTGGATACGGATTTCTCGGTCTACCGCCAGATGATCGATGTGAATGTGCTCGGGCAGATTGCGCTCACCCAGGCGGTGCTGCCGGCCATGATCGCGCGGGGCTCGGGGCATATCGCAGTTACCGCCAGCGTGGCGGGTAAGGTTGGCGTTCCCGGGCGCACGGGCTACTGCGCGACCAAGCACGCGGTGATGGGCTTTTTCGACTCCCTGCGCACCGAGGTCACCGCCGATGGCATCGAGGTCACGACCATAACGCCTGGTTTCATCCGCACGAAGGTCGCCGAGAATGCACTCGATGGTTCCGGTAAGGCCACGGGTGTCATGGATGCCAACATCGCAGGGGGCATGGACGTCGATGAGTGCGTGGAGCGTATTATCGCCGGGTTCGAGTCTGGCGAGCCTGAGATCGCCGTTGGCGGCGAGCTTGAAATGATGGCGCTGCAGTTGAAAAGAGACGATCCGGTTGCCGCTTTCCAGGCGCTGGAGCAATTGGGTCGAGAGGCCCGCGAGGGCGGCTGAGCGCGGCGGCAGCCATGAGCTAGATACCCCCGGCCAGCCCTGCTCTTACAGGTCAAACACCCGCATTGCATTGCCTGCCAGGAAGAGCGCTTTCGTGTCGTCTTCAAGGTCAAGCGCGTCCAGGCCAGCGAGCGCCTTGGCTGGCGCAATCATCGGGTAGTTTGTCCCGAACAACACTTTCTCCCTGCCGTTCGTTTTTAGGTAGCGCACCAGCTCTGCCGGGTAGCGCTTGACCGTGTACGCGGAGGTGTCGATATAGAAATTGGGGTGTTTGGTGGCTACCGCGATGGCCTCTTCAGTCCACGGGTAACCGATGTGGCCGCCGACGATTTTTAAGTCGGGAAAGTCCAGCGCCACCCGGTCGATGTAGATTGGCCTGCCGACTTCCGACGACATGAGCGGGCCTGTGTGGCCTATCTGGGTACAGAACGGAATGCCCAGGTCGCAACAGGTTGTGTACACCGGGTAAAAGAGCCTGTCGGTCGGGGGCAGCTCCCACAGCCAGGGCAGCACCCTGATCGCTTTGAAGCCGAGCTCGTCGACACAGCGTTTGATCTCTGCCACCGCCTCCATCGGCCTGGAGATGTCTACCGAGCCGACGCCGATGAGTCTATCCGGGTACCGGCTGACGAAGTCGTGCACCTCGTCGTTTGAGATCAGCGTGTTGCGCGGCGCGACCCAGGCCGAGATGAGTGATTTGGCAACATCGCCCTGGTCCATGAAATCGATGGTCAGTTCGAGGGGCAGTTCCTCGGTTGGCGCTTCCATCTTGTTCCAGCGCCGAAGCGACTCAAACATCGGGTCCTGGGAGTGCCGCAGCGTTGGGTGCTGTGCCCAAGCATCAATAATCATGTGTCATTCCTGTGTTGCACGTTTGGTGGCGGTCAGTTCGGCACGCAAGTGTGGCATCACAGGCAGGAGCGATAAAGCCCCGCGGCGGCCTGTTCAGCCGCGAGAGCAGTTGGGCAGGGTAGTAACGTCAGGCGGCGGCCGCAGCAGTATAGCCGCGTGCTTTTTCCTCGAACTGGTCAGCCGACAGCTGCCATTCTTCTCCCTTGTAGTACGCCTCGACCCGGGGATTCATAACGCGAAACCAGAGTGGCGGCAGTAGTGCCAGCACGTACATACCGGCGTAGCCAGTGGGCAGTTGCGGGGCCTCGTCGTAGTGGCGCAGCACCTGATAGCGGCGCAGGGGGAAGGCGTGGTGGTCAGAGTGGCGCTGTAGGTGAAACAGGGCCATGTTGGTGAGCAGGTAGTTGCTGTTCCACGAGTGCGCGGGCGTGGTGCGCTCGTAGCGGCCGCTGGGCAGTTTGCGGCGGTGCAGGCCGTAGTGCTCGACATAGTTGATGATCTCGAGCGTGGTGAAACTCATCCAGCTTACGCCGAGGTAGAACACGACACCCATCCAGCCGAACAGCACGCCCCACGTGGCGACGAGTGCGGCACTGATCGCATACCACCAGATCAGTTCGTTGCGCCAGTGCAGGGCGGGAAGGCCGCGGCGGCGCAGGCGCACTGCCTCCAGCTTCCAGGCATTCAGGAAGTTATGCAGATAGGCGTGCGGCAGAAACTGGTACAGGCTCTGGCCGTAACGAGCAGAGGATGCGTCTTCCGGGGTAGACACGTTTACGTGGTGACCGCGCACATGCTCCACCTTGAAACCGGCATAACAGACGGAAGCGTAGAGCAGGCCGCCGGCCCAGCTCTCGAGCCGGTTGCGTTTGTGTACGAGCTCATGGCCCACGTTGATCGCGAGAATCGCACTGACGATGCCGCAGGAGAGAATCCAGCCCACCATGCCCAGCAGGTTGAACTGCTCTGCGTGGTTCACAAAGACCCACGCGCCGAAAGCGAGTACGGCAAACTGCGCGGGAACCACCAGCAGGGTAAGCAGTGAATACCAGCGGTTGCCGGACATCTTCTCGACCTGCTCGTCGGTTGGGTTAGCCGGGTCCTGCCCCATCAGGTGGTCAACCGCGGCCAGCACACCGAAGATCAGGAAGAGGGGCCACCAGGCGTAGAGGTTCCAGGCCCCTGTATCTTGCATCTTGTTAAAGGTGCTCACCGGCAGCCAGGCGACGGCAAAAACCAGCAGGTAAAGCGCCGACTTCAGGGCGATCATGATTCTGGGTGGCACGTGTTTCAGCATGGTGGTCTCCGGGTACAGTGCTTGCGAGTGTGCTCACTATGCCGTTCGCTGCGCGCCGCTGCCGGTCCGGATTTGACAACAACTTGTCATTTTCAGACACTCCAGCTATGACCAATGCCTTGCCGCCAGCCCTGGGTGGACCGACAGCCTCGCGCTACCTGCAGCAGCTCAGCGACCTGCTGGCTCAGCGTGGCGTCGACCCGCAGCGCCTGCTAAGGGAGGCGGATTTCAAGGAATCCGACCTGGCGCCAGGCCAGTGGGTCAGTTCCAGCCAGCTGCATCGGTTCGTTGTTGCCGCGGAGCGTCTAACGGGTGATGAGTACCTGGGCATGCTGCTTGGTAAGCAGCTCAACCTTAGCTCTCACGGCGCGGCGGGGATGGCGGGCCTGACCGCGCCGAATGCGCGCGCCACCATCGAGGTGGCCATCAGATATTTTGCGTTGATCAGCGGTGAACTCGGCCTGTCTACCCGTGAGGAAGGCGCTTACTTCGTTATCTTGCTGCGCACGCAGGAAGGGCTGCCCGACCAGAGCGCGCGTTTTCTTGTGCAGACCGTTATCAGTAGTATCGACCTGATGGGCGGCTTCCTGCTCGGCAATCATCCGTCCACTATCCGCGTAACACTTGCCATGGAAGAGGATTCGGCCATGCGCGACAGTCTGGGTGCCGCCATTACCACGCTGGAATTCGGGCGGCCATACAACGCCGTCTATATCCCGCTGGACCTGCTCGATATACCCCTTGCCCTCGCAGACGCCCAGGCCCACAGGCAGGCCGTGGCCAACTGTGACCAGGAGCTTTTGCAGCTAAAGCGCCAGCAGCACTTTGCCGACCGCGTAATGGCGCTGCTGCTCGAGGCGCCCGGTGCGATGCCGGGCATTGAGGAGATAGCGCGCGGTATGCACGTATCCTCGCGCACGATACATCGCAGATTGCGCAGCGAGGGTACTCACTTCCGGGCCCTTTTGAACACAGCGCGCATGCAGCGGGCCCGGCACCTGCTGCTGAGTGAAGGTCGCGCAATTACAGAAACCGCACACTTGCTTGGCTACCAGGACTCCGCCAACTTTACGCGCGCGTTTCGCAGGGAGACCGGCATGAGTCCCACCGAGTTTCTTGCCCGGGAGCGCAGGGAAAAGCCTGGGCGCTGAAGTACGTTGTGGCATAGTAGCGACAGCGCAACACATCGAGAATTCAGAGGCACGATTGAACAACATGATGAAAGCAGCAACGGTCAAAGGTTACGGTTCCAGCGCCAAAGTGATCGTGGGTGAAACGCGTAAACCAAAACCCGGCAAGCACGATGTGGTGGTGCAGGTGCGTTGCTCCTCAGTGAACCCCAAGGACTGGAAGCTAAACAAGAAGATCACCACGCTTGTCCCGGATCTGGGTATTCGGCCCTACATAATCGGGGATGATCTCTCCGGCACCGTTGTTGAAACCGGGAGCGCAGTCACTGATTTCAAAGTCGGCGACGAGGTATACGGCATGGACATGCGCCTGCGCACGAATGCGTGCGCCGAATATGCGCGGATCGCAACCAGGCGAATCGCTTTGAAGCCCGGCAACATCTCCCATGTTGAAGCCGGTGTAACGCCACTGGCAGCGCTCACTGCACTGCAGGGGTTCAAGGTGGCGAACCTCGCTGCTGGCCAGCGAATCCTGATTATCGGTGCCTCCGGCGGGGTGGGCACCTACGCGGTGCAGATCGCAAAGGCTCTGGGTGCGGAGGTGACTGCGGTGTGCAGTCATCGCAATGTCGACCTTGTCAGTTCGTTGGGCGCTGACCATATCATCGACTACACCAAGGAAGACTTCACCGGCAACGACGACAATTTCGATGTGATCTTTGATGCAACCTCATACGAGAATGCCAAGACCTGCGCGTCGCTGTTAAAGGAGGGCGGCGTGTTCGTAACGACCTTTGGTCAATCCAAGGGGCTTTCATCCGCGATCATTTCCAGGTTTTTACCCGTTAAGCACAAGACCGAATCAGTGACTGTCGAGAGCCATACGGAACACCTCAACGAGCTGACCGAGATGTTCGAAAGCGGCCAGCTGAGAACCGTGCTCGACAGTGAGGTCGCTTTTGAAGAGATTGATGTTGCCTACCAGCGCAGTATGAGCGGAAGGGCGAAAGGGAAGATCGCGATCAAGATAACTGACTAATTCCATCCTGAGCGCTTGACGAACATGTAGCTAGGTCACCGCTTTCAATGCCTGCCTCAGCAGCTCAGGCTGCTTTAGATAGTGATAGTGAATCTGTGCATCGCTGTACCGATACGCCTGGCCCACGGGGCAGGACTCGCGCAACGCGAGCCACTCCGTCCAGGGCGCGGGTGGATTGGATGCCAGAATGCGCTGCAGCAGTGGCGCGCACTGGTGTGTGCAGTCACCACAGGGATGTGCGAGGGCCGGTGGTTTTTCGGGCCCGGGTTCATCGAGTATCACCGCGGCGCGCAGCGCCAACCACGGCCCGACTACCGGGTGCACGCACAGGTTGTTTTTCCCCAGGTGAGCGAGGCCAGCTACATGGGCAAGCCTTTGCGCAGCGAACAGGCGAGGGGGTAGCTCATGACTGAACCGTACTTCCTGAACCGTTGACTCACCCGCCGTTGCAGCATGTACACGCTGTTCGACGAAGTTGTCTATGGGGTCGGGCTGTTGCGTCCGTTCCGGGTGTTCCCGCAGGTGGTCGAGAAAGTGGGGCCATAGCGCACGGGTATTGCCAATCACGATCACCGCTCGGTGCGGCTCTCCGCCGTCGGGCAGGTGGAAATTGGGCGGCACCTCGCGATTGTAGTGTTTTACTCGACACCACCCGGCGAGATCCAGGCCCGAGCGAGCGCATGCGCTAACGATCCTTGCGGCAGTGCCGCCCTCGACGAACGCGGCATAGGGATTCAGCGTTTCGATATCGAAGTTCAAGTTGAGCGCTCGAAACCGGCCCGCTACTGGCCTGGTTCCAGTGTGACTTCTACCAGTATCAATTCACTGGCGATTGCGTCCAGGCTTTCTTCAATGACCTCACCGTTCGCGTCCAGTTTGAGGCCGTAGACTTTGGCATCTCTCGGTAAAGCGCGAATAAAGCGGCGTACGCCATCGCGCAGTGCCTCGCTGTCGCCCTCAAGGAGCTTTGCGGTGCCGGGCAGGCGCTGCCGAGCGATTTCCATTTCCGCCTGGATGTTGTCGCCTCGAAAGTTCACCCACCAGCGGGTCGTCTGGTTCGATAGCAGGCGCACCACGTTGCCCTCGCGCGTATAGCTCAGCGGTGTGGAGAGCTCGCGGCCGCTCTTGCGACCTCTGAAATGCACGATGCCGATGTTGTGGCTGGTCACGCCGTGTAGCGGTGAGCGCAGCAGGCCACGCATGACAGGGTTGAGGAAGTAGCGATAGAACGTGTTGCCCGAACTCATGCTGCCGAAAGCTCCGTGATTACTGAAGTGTTGTTGATGGTCCAGACCTGGGGAGTCGGCAGCACATGTCGGGTATGAAGCGACTTGAGGCGCCGATCCTGAAAGAACCTGGAAAGATTGGGGTTACAAGGTTAGGTGAGAGGGATAGGCCGTCATTCATCTCGCTGAAACCGCGCGCCCCAGCGTTGCCCTCACGCACTTCTGGCCACCCACCACCGGCCGCCCAAAGCGCCCGTCAGGCGGAATCGGGAAGCACGGGTTCGGGTCAACCTCGTAGGCGGTGTAGAACATTATGATGCGGTCTTCCTCGACAACGGCCGTGGGGGCCATCAGCCCCCAGTTATCGAAGGTTGGCTGGTCTCCCGGTGAGAGCAAGATCTGGTTAGACGACCAGCTTCGACCGTCGGGTGACGTGGCATAAATGAGCTCTTCGCCCTGGTGGAACTCGCCGGACACGAGAGACGTGCCAAACAGGTGGTACATCTCATCGAAGTATTTAATCTCGGTGATGTTAACGCCTGTTGCCAGGCGTTCCTCCGGGGCTGAAATGGCGGCGAGCCCGGAGCCGAAGTCTGCACGACCCAGCGTGATGGAGGTGATTTTCTGCCCCGGCGCTGTGGCCGCTTCCTCGGGTAACTTGAGCCCCAGGGCAATGTAGTAGAGCTCGACGCGGTCATCACGGATGACGACACTGGGCTCCTGCACGTTGTTGTTCAGCTTTCCCTCCTCCATGCTGTAAGCCAGCATAGGTCTGGAGCGGCG
The DNA here is from genome assembly GCA_965227435.1 of Halioglobus sp. Lineage (GTDB taxonomy): Bacteria > Pseudomonadota > Gammaproteobacteria > Pseudomonadales > Halieaceae > Marimicrobium. The sequence goes on from CBDDGB010000001.1 coordinate 1,313,861, forward strand.
CTTGAAGCTGTCGTTCTCCTCGAGAAGTGCCTCGCGCACCGAGCGCCTGCCGAGCTCGAGTTTCGCGATGCCGATCTGATGCCTGGCTTCCAGCTTGCGACCACCGATATCACCATCCGCGCTGTAGCTGAGGTACAGGGTATTGCCGAGGCGAAATACATGGGCGGTTTCAATCTTGGCCGAGTCAAAGCCCGAGTAGGCCGGTAACACAACGGGGGTTTGCCTGAACTCCCAGCTTAATCCTCGATCCGAAGAGAATGCGTAGCCGGTGCTGCCCACCGCGTTGACGATGTTGCAGTAGTCCGGTGCGGCTGGGTCGAAGGTATAGGCAAGGGAGTAAAGGCGGCGGCAGAAGGATGTTGTGTAAAACAGGTGGTAGCCCTCGTCGTCGGCGTAAACATGGGGGTCAAACACCATGATGGGAACGCCGGCGCTGCCCGAGGAAACGACGGGCTGTTCCGCTGGGTAGCGCACGAACTGTGGAAACGGCGGCGGGTCTGCCAGGTCTCCAAGGCCTGACCCTTGTTGGCCTTGAAATGGTGCGCATGCTGCGAGTGCCAGCGCGATGGCCGCCAGGCTGAAAAACTTCAGGCAGGACTCACCGACTGTGAGCCTGACCTCATCAAGAAGAGTGTGTAACTTCATTGTGCCTCCCTGCAGCCACCTTAGATCTGTAACGTACACAGGATACTAGACACGCCCTTTGATGCCACTCGTTCAATGCGCTGGAGGCAGCTTGCAGTTCGGATTAGTGTCCTGCCTGGCCCGGTTGGGGCAGTTCTCCTGATGACGGTAAGTTAAAGAATATTAAGGAGTTTTAGAGGTTATTGAGCCGGTGGTGCTCCTGTGCGCAGCCGAACATTTCGCTGTCACTGCACCACCAATGCTTGTTACATTTGTGAATCGTCTGTTTTGAACGGCTCACACGTGTAGACAAAGACTTTGATGCGAGTGCCGCAGCAGGAAAAAGCGTGATGGAAGCAACTGAAAAAAAGTCCAGCGACTCCAACGCAGTTCACGTCGACGCCATCATAGTCGGCGCCGGCCTCTCCGGCATCTCAGCTGCCTACCACTTACAGAAACACTGCCCACAAAAAACCTTCCTGATATTAGAAGGAAGAGACGCCATAGGCGGAACGTGGGACTTCTTTCGCTACCCCGGCGTGCGCTCTGATTCTGATATGTACACGCTGGGTTATTCCTTCGAGCCGTGGAATGGCGGGAAGATGTTCTCTGATGGCCCGTCAATCCGGGACTACGTGAACAAGACCAGCGAAAAGTACGGCATCACAAGTAAGATCCGCTTTGGCAGCAAGGTCAGGCGTGCAAGTTGGTCAAGCGCAGACGCCCGGTGGACCCTCGAGATTGAAGCAGGTGAATCAGGGGCTCCGGTCCACTATGTATGCAACTTCCTGTTCAGCTGCTGTGGCTACTACGACTACGAGGAAGCGTACCAGCCTGAGTTCAAGAACATGGCGGACTTTGATGGAGACTTCGTGCACCCCCAGTTCTGGCCGGAGGAGCTGGATTACAAAGACAAGGAAGTGGTGATCATCGGAAGTGGCGCGACGGCGGTGACGCTTCTGCCCGCGATGGCTGCAGACACCAGGCACATCACGATGCTACAGCGCTCGCCCACCTATATTCTGCCTGCGCCAGATAGTGATCTTGTCGCGAAGTATCTCGGGCCAGTTCTACCCCAGAAGGTGCTGCATGCGATTAATCGGTGGAAGTACATTGCCCTGGTTACGTGGGTATTGAAGATAAGTAAGTGGAGGCCTGAGTTTGTAAAGAATGCGCTTCGACGAGCCGCGCGACAATCGCTCGGCCCCGACTACGATATAGATACGCATTTCAAGCCGAGTTACCAGCCCTGGGACCAGCGACTCTGCGCGGACCCTGATAGCCTGTTTTACCAGTCGATAGCAGATGGCGATGCCTCGGTGGTGACCGACCATATCGAGGAGTTCACCAGGACGGGAATCAGGCTCCAGTCGGGCGAAACGTTAAACGCAGATATCATCGTGTCTGCCACCGGCCTCAAGCTCGTTGCCCTCGGGGGCATAGAGATCGGCGTTGATGGCAGGCCGTTCACGACTGGCGAGTCGTTCAGTTACAAGGGTATGATGTTCAGCGACCTACCCAATTTCGTGCAGTGCTTCGGTTATGCTCAGGCCGGTTCCTACACGCTCAAGGTAGATCTAACGTGTCAGTACGCGTGCCGGCTCATTAACCTGATGGATGAGGAGAGCTACGCTTACTGTGTTCCTGAAAACAGCGACCCAGACATGGAAGTGGAAGACATGCTCGCGGTGCTTTCTTCAGGTTACGTACAGCGGGCCGCACACCTGTTTCCCAAGGTCGGGAAGAGCGCGCCCTGGCGGCGTAATGAAAACTACTTCCTTGATCTTATCGAGACGCGCTTCAGCCCTGTTCAGGACGAGCACCTGGCTTTCTATCGAGCCGGTAGCGAAGGGTTGAAACAGCGCGCCGAGAACGAGCCGTTGACCAGTTAAGCCTGGGGTTAAGCCACCACGCACACCGCATTGGCACCCCACGTGGTGCCGGGTACAACGCCTACAATGAGTAAATGGCTTAGGTGGGCTGTCAGGCCCCTGGTCCTTGTCCTTGGATTTCTTGTCTTGCTTACAGCACTGCAGCGCCAGATGATTTTCTACCCGGAGACCGCCGCAGAGGCAACGTTATTGGGTGAGGCCCGCCACTTCGGTCTGCAGCCCTGGCGGGATGATAGCGGCGCCATTATCGGTTGGCGTACTCCCGGACGGGAGAGCGCCACCGCACGGATGTTGGTGCTTCACGGTAACGCCGGATACGCGCTGCACCGCATCTACTATGTCCTGGGACTGCAGGCCCTCGGCAATAGCTGGGAGGTCATACTGTTCGAGTACCCCGGTTACGGTGCACGTGCCGGCACCGCGTCGGCGGACGCTTTCCGCGACTCGGCGACCGCAGCCACTGAGTTACTTCTGAAAGAAGATGATCGTCCGGTGTACATACTTGGCGAATCACTTGGCAGCGGGGTTGCTAGTCACCTGGCGGCCACATTCCCGTCGCAACTGGCAGGTCTATTGCTTGTAACCCCGTTCACCAGCCTTGCCGATGTTGCCCGCCGCCACTTTCCGATACTGCCGATACGCGCTTTGCTCAAGGAAAACTTTGATTCGGCGGCGTCTCTGCGACGCTATCAAGGTCCAGTGGCTTTCCTGGTAGCGGGAAGCGACGAGGTCGTGCCAACAGAGCTCGGCGAGCAGCTACACGATGGTTATCAGGGTCCCAAGTGGCTACGTATCGTCGCGGGCGCGGGGCATAACACCCTGCCTATGGACGCGCGCGAACCCTGGTGGGGCGAGGTCAGCGCCTTTTTGGGGGTAGATGAGGTTCCACGCCCGTAGGGTGAGGCTGCCGAGAGGTATTTGAGTGCGGATTGAAAACCCGGTATTCCTGGTTCGTAGGTTGTTTGTTATCGCCCTGGCGCTGGTGCTGGTCGCGTGCGCTGCGCCAACGCGGCGGCCCGTGCCACTCCCAGGCGACGATGCGGTAGAGAAGAAAGAGGTCACCATCGCTTTGCTGGGAGCCACTGGCATGGCGGGTAGCCATATTCTGCTCGAGGCGCTGGCGCAGGGCTACGACGTCAGGGCGCTCGCGCGCAGCCCCCAGAAACTTGATGCGCTGAAGAATCGCATCACCGTTGTTGAGGGTAATGCCCTCGACAGGGATGCGCTGGCGGCCTGGCTCGATGGCAGCGACGTCGTCATCAGCGCTCTCGGGCCTGTCAGGGGCGACGGGGCGGCTGCCAGTATGCTCAGCACTAACGTCTCCAGGCACATTGTGGAGCTGATGACCGAGAAAGACATTGATCGCTATATCGTGGTTTCAGGTGCTGCGGTAGAGATACCGGGGGACGATCGCAGCTTCACGGGTTGGCTGGTGCAGAAACTGGCTGCGCTAAGGTTCCCGCAGGTATTGAAGGACAAGCAGGCAGAGTATGAACTGTTGGCAGACAGTGTCGTACAATGGACGCTGGTGCGCTGCCCTGTCATCGAACCAGAGCCCTTCCAGGAGGCGCCCGTCGCCTCACTGGATACGATTTCATCTTTCTCATTGCGCGCGGGCGAGCTGGCCCGCTTCGTGATAGAAGAGGTAGAGTCCGAAGAGTTCGCCCGCAAGGGGCCTTTCCTCGAGAGCCGATAGCAGTCGGCCAGATTGGTGAGCCCGTTTACAGCAGTACTTAGCGAAGCACTCAGGAGGACTGAAGTGAATGGCCTTTAAACCCAGGCCCGACAACGCGGTGTATGTGTCTCGCACCGACGTCAATGATCTGCTTTCGAGCTACTCGAAGCACGGGTTCGACCTGGACGGATTTCACTGGCCCTCGGTAGAACACTATTTCCAGGGAATGAAGAGTGAAGACGCCACCTTCCGGGCCCGTGTCGCGGCGGCTGAGCACCCGCGTGAGGCCCGGCGGATCGGGCGCAGCCGGCGGCTCAAGGTGCGCAAAGACTGGAAGGATGTGCGCCGGGTAATGATGACCCGCGCTGTCTATACCAAATGTAAAGCTCACCCCGAGGTAGCAGAGGCGCTCCTGGCGACCGGCGACAACCCGGTGGTTGCACTCAATTCCTACGACTACTACTGGGCGTGTGGCCGCGATGGTCGCGGGTACAACAACTACGGCGGTGTGCTTATGGATGTGCGCGACAAACTGCGTGCTGAGCAGTCGTAACCGCAGGTGTTCAGCCAGGCTTTATCGTGCAGGCATTAAAGCCTGGTCGCATATTGCGGATGTGGAATGCTTGAATACGGCGCAGTCTGGCCGGTCATATCCATGGCGACTATACTCCAGACGATTTTGTAGAAAGGCATTAGGTATGCGTTACAGATGGATTGGCGTTGTCGCGCTTATGTCCGCAATTGTGGCAGGCTGCAGTACGCTGCAGTGGAATCTGCCTGCGGTGGCCCCTGCAGTTGCAGAGCGTCTCCCAGGAAAGGTAGTTTGGCACGACCTTGTGACAGAAGACCCGGACGCCGCCAAGCAGTTCTATAGCGCAGCGTTTGGTTGGGAGTTCAATGCGGTTGCAGGCCTCAAATACTGGGTCATTTCCCACGAGGGTCAACCGGTAGGAGGCATGGTCGATGCGCGGGAGTTCACCCGTGCGGGCAACGTCTCGCAGTGGGTGGTCGTTTTATCGGTTGCCAATATCGAGGGCAGCATCGAGGCCCTGAAAGCGGGGGGCGGTAGCCTGATGGGCGGCCCCGTAGATGTGGGTGACCGCGGTCAACTGGCGCTGGTGCGCGATGAGCAGGGCGCGTACTTCGCGGTGTTGCAAACACGTGACGGCGACCCGCCCGATGAGGAAATCGGCGTAGGTACGTTCATGTGGGACGAGCTGTGGACATCAGAGAGCAGGGCGGCGCGCAAACTGTATCGCACGGTGTTCGGCTACGACGCTCGCCAGGTTGTGCTCGATAGCGGGGAGCGCTTCAGCTACCTGGCCAGCGAGAATACCCCACGGGTCGCGGTACTGGATATGCCGGTACCCGGCATGGCGCCAACCTGGGTGAGCTACATTCGTGTGGAAGATGTGGGTGCAATGACTGCAGAGGTGGCCCAGTTGGGGGGCGAGGTGCTGTTACCGCCACAGGAAAACCCCGTTGGCGGCGAACTGGCTATTCTTAAGGACCCGGTGGGTGCCGGTTTCATCATCCAGACCTGGGACAGGGCGCGACTGGAGGCTAAACCATGAAGCGTTTCATTCAATCTTTGCGCGTGTTGCTTCTCAGTGTAGTGCTGCTGTCATTGGGAGGTTGTAATCCCAATGTCTATGGCAGCGTGGGCGTATCCAGTTGGGGCGGTTACCGCGGCGGCATGCACGGCAGTATCAGCGTAGGCGGCAGGATTTGCTGTTAGAACAGCTGGTTTAATCCCGTAACCAGCAAACCCAGCCCTGTGGTCCAGAGCGTACAGGCCAGCAGGTCGTATGCCGTGTACTGCATTCTTGCGATTCCGGAGATCCCGGACAGCATTGGGATGATGCTGCGAATGGCCGGAAAGAAACGGCCGATAACGATCGCAAAGTTCCCGTAGCGGCGCACGAGGCCCTCGGCCTTGTCGATACGCTCGCGATGGCGAATGCCAAACTTCGAGGCATGCAAACCGGGCCCTGCCCAGCGGCCCAGATAGTAGCCCAGGTGGTCAGAGACAATCGCGCCCATGAACGCCAGCGGCAGCATCTGCGGCAGCGTTGCAAGGCCCTCTGAATACAGCAGCGTGCAGACAGACAGCAGGATCACGCCTGACACCAGTAAACCCACACCTGGCGCAGCCTCCAGGAAGGCAAGCGTAGGCACCACCCAGAGTGCGTAGGTCTGGTGTTCCCGAATCCAGGCTAGCAGTGCTTCGTCCAAGAGGCTTCTTCTTGCAGGGCAGTTGAAGAGTGGTACTCATTTCAACCGTTATCGGATCAGCCCGCAAGCGGTACGAATCTGTCCATGGAATTTGAGGAACCTTTTGTCGAAGCTCGAATCAGGATTGGTGTCATCGTCGTAACTACCCTGGGGAACTAACAGGTGGTTCGGAAGGATCTATGAGCAGGTTTGGGCAGGTGTTAGGCCTGGTCACATTGCTGTTGTGTAGTACGTTTTCGTCGGCGCGGACGAACACCGTATTGAATTGGGAGGGCTGGTTTACCCAGGCCGAGAAGCGCAAGCTGACTGCCTGGTTGGAACTCGGCGTGGCCTCGGTAGAAAGCACCGTGGCGCCCTTACCTTTTGATGTCCACGTCTACTTCCACCGCTCGCTCGGTACAGAACCCGTCCCCTGGGCCAATACCATCCGGGCTGACCGGCAGGGTGTCAGGGTCCATGTGAATCCATGGTTTTCGAGCCGGTCCATGCGCGAGGACTGGACCATCTATCACGAGTTGAGCCATCTCTTCCTGCCGTACCTGGGCACGAGCAACACCTGGTTTGCGGAGGGCTTTGCGAGCTACATGCAGTACCAGGTCATGTCTCACGCAGGCGTTCTCAGCGAGCAGGAAGTGGATCGTCGTTACGCCGAGCGCCTGGACAACGCGCGGCGCTACTACGACCACGACGATATGCCGTTCGTGGCGGCGGCCCCGCTGCTGGCTGCAAGCGGTAATTACTCGACCCTGTACTGGGGCGGTGCGGTGTATTTTTTCCGTGTGGACGGAAGGCTGAGGGCGTCCGGTAGTTCGCTGGCAGAGGTTGTGCGCGACTACGTGGCCTGCTGTCGAGTCGACAGGCTATGGCGTATCGATGATCTGACGGCCGAGCTGGATCGAATCGCTGGCACCAGTCTGTTCACCCATGAACTGGTGCAGTATCGCACGCGAAGAGGTTTTCCAGGCGATTGGTGAGACCTGCGCAGCGTACTCCTACACGGGCGGCTAATCGCGCGGCGCAACATTCTTGTCGATTGAGGCAGCTGAATCTCTAAACGCCTTCTTTATGGCCTATACTTCAAAGGCATGGATGCCCCCAATCAAGTCATTATTTTCGGCGCCAGCGGCGACCTGACGCTGCGCAAACTGATGCCTGCCCTTGCGCGGCTGTCTGCGCACGAAGGCGATGGCGCGGACTTTGTGGTCATCGGTGTCTCTCGCAGCGAGAAGACTGACGAGCAGTTTCGCAGCGAAGTTGCGGCGGCGATGGGCCCGGAGAACCGTGCGGCGTTCGAAACGCTGGCGCCTCGGGTGTTCTACCAGCGCGCCGATGTGGCGAAATCGGAGGAGCTCGAGCAGCTGCGTCATCGCCTGGAGTCCCTTGCCGATGGGGCGGATGTGGGCCGGCTCTTTTACCTGTCGTTGAAGCCGAGTCTGTTTGCGCCGACGATCCGCGCGCTACACGGCGGCGGCTTCATCTCGCGCCGGGCCGAGATGAACGGCCCTGGCTGGCGGCGGGTCGTCATCGAAAAACCTTTTGGGCACGACCTCGTATCGGCCAGGGCGCTCAATACGGAACTGCACCAGTACCTCCGCGAAGATCAGATTTATCGGATTGATCATTATCTCGGTAAAGAGACTGTCCAGAACCTCCTGGGTTTTCGCTTTCACAACGCCATCTTCGAACCCCTCTGGAACAGCCAGCATGTCGAGCTCATTCAGATCACGGTGGCGGAAGACCTTGGCATGGAGCAGGGGCGGGGCGCCTACTACGACACGTCGGGCGCCATTCGCGACATGCTGCAGAACCACATGCTCCAGATTCTTTCCCTCGTCGCCATGGAGCCCCCCGCGTCCCTGGACGCAGACGACGTTCGCTCTGAGAAGATTAAGGTGCTCAAGAGCCTGGTCGCCTTTGAGGGTTCCGAGGTTGAGCGCAACGTGGTGCGAGCGCGTTACGTGGGTGGCGAAGTCGATGACAAGCAGGTACCCGGTTACCTGGAAGAAGAGGGCGTCGCGGCTGACTCGAGCACCGAGACATACATCGCGTGCCGCGCCGAGATCGAGAACTGGCGCTGGGCGGGTGTTCCTATTCTGTTGCGCCACGGCAAACGCTTGCCGAGGAAGTTCACGGAGGTGCAGATCCAGTTTCGTATGGCGCCAATTCAACTCTTCAATCGGCCGGCAGAACTCGCCGACCATGAATTTCGGCGCATGCTCAGGGATGGCTCACTGTGCCAGATTCGGCCCAATATCCTGAGGTTGTCGATCCAGCCGCGTGAGTCCATTCAATTGAGCTTCGGCGTCAAGACGCCGGGACCCGAGATGACCATGGCTCCCGCGGAACTCGCATTCGACTATCGGGACAAGTTTGGTGAGTCGACCACGCCCGCGTACGAACGTTTGTTGTTAGACGCCCTCCAGGGCGATCCCACGCTGTTTCTGCACAACGACGAGGTAGAAGCGAGCTGGCGTTTCGCCGACTCACTGCTCGAGGGTTTCGCAACAACCAATAGCCCGATGCACACTTATGCTGCAGGGTCCTGGGGCCCTAAATCTGCCGACCACCTGTTCTACGGATGCGAGGGTGCGTGGTCGAAAGTCTGACACTATGTGGATAGTGAGCGATGCGCCTGAGAAGGCTGCCGCAGAAGCGCTCGAGGGCATTCTGCGCGAGGTCCTTGCGGCTCGGCCGGTTGCTCGGCTTGCCATCTCAGGAGGTTCCGCCACCAAGCTGGTAGGCGATGTGCGAGCAGCGCTGGGCGATGAGTGGTCGCGTATTTATCTTACCTGGGCGGATGAGCGCGCCGTGCCTTTCGACGATGCACAATCCAATCGCGGCAGTGCTTACCGCAGTGCTGCGCTTAGCAAAGAGGCGCCGCCAGGGCGAGAACTCCCGCTCTACGAAGACGGGGAACCTGCAAGCGACGCGTTGGCCCGAGTCTCGGCGGCGTTTCAGAGCGAGTTTGATGGTGGTCTCGACGTGGTACTGCTCGGTCTTGGCGAGGACGGCCACATCGCATCGCTTTTCCCCGGTCGCCCACCATTGCTTGGCCTGGTCGCCTGGGTCGCAGACAGCCCCAAGCCACCCGCACAGCGGATCACGCTGACACTGCCAGCGCTTGTGACTGCGAAACACACAATGATTTATGCGCTGGGCAGCGGCAAGCGCGACGCGCTGAACCGACTGGCTGCGCAAGACCCCGCGCTGCCCGCTTCATCCCTCTCCACCATCACCGTCGTGACGGACCAGGTGTTGGAGGAGCCTCTCGCCGCCCCCAGGGGAACACACCATGACTGAACTGTTTGATATCGGCGTTATCGGGCTCGGTGTTATGGGCCAGAACCTGGCCCGCAACTTCGTCAGTCGCGGCAATCGCGTGGTGGGCTATGACCTTTCCCCCGCAGCGGGTGCCGCGCTGCTCGACAAAACAGGCACTGAGCTCGCGGCCGCAGCTACGAGTCTCGAAGACTTCGTAAAGAAACTTGAGCGACCGCGCCGCATTCTCCTGATGGTCAACGCTGGGGCGCCTGTCGACGCTGTCCTCGACGGCCTTGCGCCGCTATTGCAGGAAGACGACATCGTGGTCGATGGCGGCAACAGCCTCTTCTCCGATACCGACCGCCGCAACGAACGCGCGCAGTCTGAACCCTGGCGTTTTGTCGGCATGGGTGTGTCTGGCGGCGCAGAGGGAGCCCTTACCGGTCCGTCGATGATGCCCGGGGGTGACCAGGAAGCGTGGGACCGACTGCGCCCGGTGCTTGAATCCATCGCCGCGGTAAGCGAGAGCGGCCCCTGCGTCACCTACTGTGGGCGCGGTTCTGCCGGCCACTACGTGAAGATGGTTCACAACGGCATCGAGTACGGCGACATGCAGCTCATCGCCGAGACCGTCTCGATACTGCGGCGTGGCCGCGGCGCGAGCGCCGCCGAGGCGGCTCAGGTGTTTGCCGAGTGGAACGAAGGCGAGCTGGAGAGTTACCTTGTTGAAATCACGGCTGACATTCTCCGCACGAAGGACCCCAAGCAGACCGACGCCGTGTTGGTAGACAACATTCTCGATGTGGCCGGGCAGAAGGGAACCGGGCGGTGGACGGACATTGCCGCAACGGAGATGGGGGTCGCCGTTCCAACGATCGGCGCAGCGGTCGATGCCCGTGTGCTAAGTGCCCAGCGCGAATTGCGCTTGCAGGCCGCTGACACCTTCCACTCTCCTGAAGTGGCTATAGAGCTCAGCAACGACGAGCTATTGGACGCGCTGTATGCGGCGAAGATCGCGAGCTACGCACAGGGATTTCAAATGCTGCAGACCGCGAGCATGGAAAGGGACTATGGAACAGACCTCGCAGAGATCGCTCGCATCTGGACCGCCGGCTGCATTATTCGCGCGCGCTTCCTCGACAGGGTGCGCAGCGCGTTTGCAGGAGGATCACAGATGCTGGCGCTGAGCCCGGAGTTCAAGGAAGACCTCGCCCGGCGAGTGCCCGCCTGGCGCAAAGTGGTCGGTGCGGCCACCGCGGCCGGACTCCCGGTGCCCGGTCTGTCAGCCAGCCTGCAGTGGTTCGACACGCTGCGCACCGCAGCAGGCACGGCCAACGTCATCCAGGCGCAGCGCGACTACTTTGGCAGCCACACGTATCGCCGTCTCGATGCGCCTGATGTTGCGGAACACACTGACTGGGCCAAGGCAGACAAAACGGAGTAGCTTCCGACCGTGATGTCGGCGGCCCAGAAGTGCGGCCGAGGTTGATCCTGCTTCCACATTTCGGCCGGTCGTTACCCGCGCTAGCGTCCCCGAGATCAGTCAGCCCGCTACAGAACAGGAATCACGAGTTCCGTTCCATCTTCGGCGATAATCAAGTTGCCGCTGTAGATCGCCGCTGCAGGCTGGCGGAACGCCAGGTCCAACTGCGCCGGGTTATCGATTGAGGGAACCAGGTGAGTCATTACGAGGTTGGCAACTTCAGCGTCACGTGCAACCTCAGCAACCTCGGTCACATCTATGTGATAGGACCTGATATCTCTAAAGATCTTCTCGAGGCGGTTTTCGGGGATACGGCCGAAAGCACACTCGGTATCTTCAACCAGGGACTTGTTCATTGCATCGGTCACCAGAACATCGGCATTCGCAGCCAGCGCGCGTAGACCCGCTGTATCGATGGTGTCGCCGCTTACACCAACGGCCTTCCCGGCGTACTCGACCCGATATCCCAGGGCTTCGCCAACGGGAGAATGATCCACTCTGAACGCCAGTACGCTAACGCCATCCTCCTCATACACTACCCGGCCTTCAGGGCCTATATTCAGAATTGTGGACGGGGAGGCTAACAATCCAGTGGGGAAAACTTCCTCACCATGGTGCGCGATCCGATAGGTCTCATCGGCTGCGTAGACCGCGTTGAAGGCGTCGACGATGTACTTGACTCCGAAGCCACCGAAGACGGGTACGGGTTCTGTTCGACCCAGTATCCAGGTTCGGCTGATGACCTCGCCCAGGTCGGCAACGTGATCCGAATGAAAGTGTGTGATGAATATGGCGTCGATGTCTGTTACCGGCAGGTTCAGGTCCTCCATGGACTCCTGCGCACCATCTCCGGCGTCGAACAAAAGGAATTTGCCGTTCACGAAAACGGCCAGGCATGACTGTGCCCGCTCTGACGGCACGGGGGAGCCGGTACCACAGGTGAGTACGGTGAGCTTTGCGGGGTCCAGTAGTTCCGCCCGGCGAAGTTCTTGCTCAGAAATCTGCTGCGAGAATTGGAGCTCAATCAAAGAAGAAATGGGTGTGGGAGGCACATTACACGCCGCCGCTGGTGCAGGCGGGGATTCACTCAGGATGACCTCTTCAGGCGAACAGGATTGTTCGCTTAGGAACTCGGCCGATTCCGCGCCGTCGCTACAGCCCGACAGAAACTGCAAATTGAGCAGCACGACTGCGGGAATTACCAGATATCTGCGCACACAATCTCTTGTCTTCATTTCGCTTTCGCCTGCAGTGTTGACAGTGTCCATATTAGGGCAAGGTTCGTCCTGTCGCAAGCGCTGGCCGCGGTCGCGCCCGATAGTCAGGTTAAGCTTATGGCTTGCGAGGGGTAACTAAAGTCCACGCACCAGCGTGTCGGTCGCGGTATCGGACAGGATGTAAAGACCTACACCAATCATTACCCAGGGCACTAGCCTCTCGGCGCGTCGCTCAATCTTGCGCGCTAGCATCTCTCGCCCTGCGATGGCATAAGCCAGGGCGCCCCAGGCTGCTGCGATCAGCAGATAGGTCACGGCCAGTACCACGATTGGAGTTCGAGCAGATTCGGCAAAAAGCGGGATGAACACCGCAACGCTGTCGCCGCTGTTGCTGAAGAGCATGACGAACGCGGCAAACCAGGTGTACTGAACGGGAGCACTGGTAGACACGTCGGGCAGGTCGTCGTCCATATGGCGACCCCGGTGCAGTTGGTAGAGCATGTGGCAGCCAAGCAGCAGTGGCGCGAGGCCGAGATACCCGAGCACTGCGGGGTCAAAGAAGCTGCTGAGTGCGAGGCCCAGGGCGCATGCCACCAACACGGCAATGCAGGAGGCAACAAAGCCGATCAGCACGGGCAGGCGTCGCTGGCTGTTGGCGCCGAGCATCATGACCAGCAACAGGAGGTTGTCCAGGTTGGTCGCTACAAAACTCCCACCGACGAGCCCGACGAGGGCAAACGCCTGGGGAACGGTGATTTCCAAAAAGTTATACCCCAACTGACTGCTTGCTGCCTTGGGCGCCTGCGCCGCTGTGGGTTGGCCAGATGAACATTGGTTGCCTAGTCTGCCACAGACTGAGTATGTCGGATAATTTGCTCAGGATGAATGTTGTCGATAGCCACGCTAAATGGCAGTCCTTTATAGATTGCGGCCCTGAATCAGCCGTAAGTGAGCTATCCTTGCTCAGGAATGCCACCGCCATAACAACATAAACGGCTGTTGCGAGGGAGACACTCGTCATTCCCATACAGTTTCTTCCAGTAGGCTTAGTTGGACTCTTCGCGGCTTGCCTCGCCTGGGGTACTGCGATTTTCATCTACACGCAGGTCCCTGATCGCCGCGTGGCGCGCCGTTTTGCCCTGCTTCTGGTCTTTGAAGGGGTGACAATATTTGCCAGTTGGGCAGGCCCTGTTATCTGGCTTACAGATCTGGAGCAGTCGCACCAAATGTCGCTGCTGCACCTGATCAGCGACTCTATCCTTATCGCGCTGTACCTCCCGACCATTGCGGTCGTGGTGAATTCCCCCTTGGTCCGGATCTTTGCAACAACGCCGTGGGCGCTGCTGCCGATATCGGTCGGGTTGGGTGGAGTGGTTGCCGTGCTTGCTGTGCCGGAGCTGTTCATGCCCATCGGCAACACGGCCCCGGGGCCAGATGGTTGGACGACCTTTTTCAATTCTGGCGGCGACTACTGGCCTGTCATCTTCTTGCTGCTCACTCTGAGCTATACCTACGGATTCGTCGCAACCGTACACGCGTGGTACTCGGCGGAATCAGCGGTTTCCAAACGCAAGAACGGCATTCTCGCCATTGCCTTTGGCACCCGTGACTTTGTGTGGGGTGGCATGTTTTTGTCTGGCGTTGTACAGGCGGTGCTGGGCTTGCCCATCAATCCATTGCTGTCTGTTATATCTGCACATATCGGTGCAGTCGCCCTGATGATCTATATCGTAATGACAGCCTACGGGATCGCCTCTGCGCAGCTCTTTGATATTGATCTGAGAGTAAAACGCGGGTTTCAGCGCGGCACGGTGGCTGCGGCCTATGTGGCTACCTTTTTTGTGGTGTCGGAAAGTGTCGCGACCATACTGACAGACCAGATTGGGACGCTTGTTGGTCTGGCGACTACGGGTCTATTGCTCTTCGCACTAAACCCAATATTCAACATGGCCGTTTCGCTGTCTGATCGCGCAATGCCGGGCGTAGTAGATTCCGATGACTATCGAGTTTTCAAGAAACTGCAGGTGTATGGAGAGGCAGTATCGCAAGCGAGTATGGACGGAGAGATAAGTGCTGCCAGTCGAGCCGCATTGAATCGATTGAGAGCGCGCCTTGAGCTGAGCGAGGAGGACGTGCTTGCCGTGGAGTCGGAGCTGGTGACGGCGGCGTCCTAGGATTCGCAGTGTTCCCATGAGCAGGCGGAAAGCCTGCTATGTATCGCTAGTGATCGGGCGGAGATCTTCAGGACCAGGTACCGTCGATGCGCCGCGCTGCTTCCGCGAGCGGCAAATCGGCAGACGACGCGCCGGCTCTAAACAGGTAGCGTGCGTCTTCGAGCTGCCAGTCGCCGGCCTGTTCGTCGAAATAGCTGAGCTGCCGGTCTGTCACTGAGAATACAACCCGCGCGGTCTCGCCAGCTTCAAGATCGACCCGCGCGAATCCAACGAGAAACTTTATGACCCTGGAAACCTCGCCTTCCTGCACGCTAACATACAGTTGCGGAACCGCTGCCGCTAGCCGGTCTCCGGCATTTTGAACTCGAATGCTGCACTCAAACTTCTCTTCTCCACGCTCGACGGTGAGGTCGGAAAACTCGAAGCGCGTATAGCTCAGCCCAAAGCCAAAGGCGAACTCGGGGTCGTGACTATGGTGGTTGAGCCAGCGATAGCCATGCAGTTGGTCGTGGGGAACGGCGAGTGCAGATACGTCCCACGGCATCAGCTGGTCCATTGACTTCGGGAACGAGACGGGGAGGCGGCCTGAGGGTGAGACCTCTCCGAATACCGCGCGCGCGAGTGCGTGGCCGAACTCGCGTCCCCCATACCAGGTCATCAGCAGGCCATCGACCTGGTCAATCCAGTCACGCACCAGGATGGCCGAGCCGCCCTGCAAGATGACAACTGTCTGTTTTGAGAGCGCGGCTGCTCGCTGAATCAGGTCTTTCTGGGGCTTGGGTAAATCCAGGTCTGCGCGGTCGCCACCACGGGCGAATTCGACGTCTTCCGCTTCGGCCTGTGCGGTGGGAATGAACTCTCCCTCGTCGAGGTAGGTGAGTCCGGCGACTACCAGCGTCACATCAAATTCCGCGAGCGTGGATAGATCGTCGTCGCTCGCGAAATACTCAATGCTGGCGCTGCCCTTTGCTGCCAACAGGCCCGCCAAGGGTTTGGTGACCTCACTCGAGACCACCATGCTGCTGCCGCGGTCGCCCAGGTTCGCCTTTGCGGCCAGGTCGCCGACAACCGCGATGCGCGGCGCCGTGGCCCTGTCTATCGGCAGTACGTCTCTTTCGTTCTTGAGCAAAACGATCGATTTTTCCGCAGCTTCGCGCGCGAGATCAACGTGCTCTACACATTCGACGACCTCGGGTGAGGGCCTCGCTTTCCCCGCGACAGAGTCGCTCGTAAGCTGCCACGCGATCTTCTGGTAAACGGTGTGCCGAGTGTTACGCGTGAGCATGGCTTCGTCGATCTCGCCCTCTGCCAGCGCGGACTCGACTTTTTCGTTGGTGAAGCGGTAGGCCGCGGGCATTTCGATATCCATGCCTGCGGCGATCGCGGCTCCGGTCGACCGAGTGCCCAGAATCCAATCTGATTCGACAAAGCCCTTGAAGCCCCAGTCACCGCGCAGGATCTCATCGATCAGTTCGGCGTGGTCGCTGCAGTAAGTGCCATTAACTTTGTTGTAGGCGGTCATTATTGAGGCGGCGCCTGCCTCTTTCACGCAGCGCTCGAAGTGCGGCAGGTAGACCTCTCGCAGGGTGCGGGCGTCGATGTCTGCGGAGAGCTCAAAACGCATGTTCTCGAGGTTGTTGAGCGCGAAGTGCTTTGGGCTGCTTAGAACATGGTTCTGGACGCCAGAAATGAAAGCGACGCCCATCGCGCCCATGTGGAACGGGTCTTCTGAATAGGTTTCCTGCGCGCGCCCCCAGCCGGGATGCCGCAGCAGGTTGATCGTTGGCGCAAGCAGCACGTTGCCACCGTGGGCGGCGACTTCAAGACCCACGGCAAGACCAACACGCCGCTCGAGGTCAACGTCGAAGCTCGCCGCGCGCGCTATGGCTACTGGGAAGGCCGTGGACTTTCCCGCGCGCGCTCCCCTGGGGCCGTCGACCATTTTCCAGGGTGCGAGCCCTAGCGTGTCGTCTCCACCGGCGTAGTAAAGGGCGTCGATCGGCTCCAGTTGTCGCCCGCGCAGCTCGTTCAGTTTCTGGTCGAGCGTCATCTTGTCGACCAGTGCGTCCGCAGCTTGGGCTACCGTGTTGTGGTCGATGGTGAGCGCATAGTTACCCGCGTGGATAGCCTCTGCATTGAAGGCCAGTACGGTACGCTCTTCCTCGGACGCCATGTCAGGCGGGAACCTCACCGTTGATCAGGATCGGGTACTGACGCTCCGGCACATTTGCTGGCTCGCGCACAAGCTGGCCGTCTACTTCACTTACGCTTTCTGCACCGTCCGGTGCAAACTGCACGATGTAAGACTTGCGGGTATCGTTGGTGATGTTTGCCCCCGTCGCGTGCGGCGTCAGGGAGGAAAACACGACAACGCTGCCAGCGCGGGCCGGTGCGGGCACGGCGCCCTCGGGGTCTTCGGCACAAACGAAGCCGAGTTCCGACAGCTCGTGGGCGTAGGTGCCCATGTGGTGTTTGCCGGGCAGTACCCAGGGGCAACCGTTGTCCTCCGTTGCATCGGTAAGCGCCACCCAGCAGGTGAGATACTGTTGAGGCTCGATGAAGGTGTAGCCGTTGTCCTGGTGCCAGGGAAAGGGCGCTTTCGTGCCTGGTTTCTTGTAGACAGACTGATCCCAGTACAGACGCACATTGGGCCCTATCAGGTCGTGGGTGATATCACTGAAGAAAGGGTGCCGTGTGAAGGCTCGCGCTACCTCCGACTGAGCGACGAGATGGGCCGTGAATGTAATCTCGTCGGCACGCGCGATAAGGGCTTTACCGCCGTACTTGTCGCGAATCAATTGCTCTAGTTCGGCCTCGATGGGGTCTATCGCTGCGATCAGTGTTTGTATCGTTTCTGCATCGAACGCGTCCTCGAACACGAAGAAGCCCTGTTCGTTGTACTGGCGAGCCTGTGCCTCGCTCACGATTCGAAAGGGTCCCTGGCGCGGTTGCCATTCGAAATTCTGGTTTAGATGGTGGTGTTCCATCACGACGCGTCCTCATACGGCGAATCAATCAGCAGGTGGTTTCGCCCAATCGGCCGAGATACCGCCTGCTAATGAGGGCAAGTATAGGCTACATTCGTCGGCGACTTTAACCGTATGCAGATTACACAGCTGCTATGCACCGTTTGCCCAGATTTCTCTAAGGAGGTGACCGCATCAGGCGAGGAATCACAATTTGGGCTAGAGTTATCCTCTCGATTTCATGAACCAGGCCAGATGGGGTATCTGTTGGGATGGAAGCGCTGGACACGACCCTCGATAACTTTGAGCGAAATGGGTTCGCCGTCATTCCAAACCTTGCCTCCAAGCATGCGGTTGAAGAACTCTTGGCGGCTTATCGCGCGCTCGTTGCAGAAGATCACCCCGGCAATGAGCAGGATCGATACCTGGGTGGTCTTACCAGGCAGGTCATGAATCCCCATACGTTTGATCCTGTGTTCGAAGACAACGAGGCGCTAACTAATGCGAAACGAATCGCCACAGGCCTGATGGGAGGCGGAGAGCCGCAATTCCTCTTTAGTATGGCAATTTACAAACCCGCGGGCCATCCGCATACAACGCCTTGGCACCAGGATATGTCATATATCAGCCAGCCCACTTCGCCGCCCGGGCTGACCATTCCCAACGATACTGTCTTGCAATTCTGGCTCGCGCTCGACGATGTCAGCGAAGAGATGGGATGCATGGAGTTTGTTCCCGGCTTTCACGAACAACCCATGCCGGAACACTATGTCGCTTCGGGCGATCCCGATGACGAGGGGCGCTTACTTGCCATCGTCGATCCAGGCCAACAGATGGACCTTGAGTCAGCAGTGCGCTGCCCACTGAAAGCCGGGGATGCCACGGTACACGGCTACGCCACGCCGCATTTTACTGGCCCCAATCGTTCCGCTGACAAAGACCGGCCGGCGTTATATTTTCTTTCTTGAAACAGGAAACCTAGGCGCTCCAGAACTATGGGTAGAACTAGCGTAGCCGCGTCTAGCCAGCGAAAAGCGAGTGCATGCCGTAGCACAGGCCATTTTTTCTGGATTGGGTATGCAAGGAATCTACGCGGTGGATTACTGCCCGAGCTCCCCACCTACGGGTGCCGCCGCGGTGATGTCCAGGCAAAAGTAGACTAGTATTGAGGAATGGATGCGTCTCTAGCCCATTTCCTCGAACAACTCAACGGCGTAACGATAGGCTTGCTGGCGGGCTATCTGGCCCTTCTGTTCAGCTGGCCGCTGTTCCTGTGGCTTGAAAAAATCACCCCTGCCACAGAACCGGTGCCGCGGGACAACTACAAGCTGAATTGGGCGGTCACCTTCAGCAACCTGTTGCTGGCGCCTGTCTTTGCCACCATGGTTTTGGTGTTTACAGTTTGGGTAGTTCAGCTCACAGGCCTGCCGAGTCTGCAAGTGTCGGTGGAAGGTATCGGTATCGGAGTCCCGGTGATAGACGTCCTGCTACAGGGCACTGTCATTTTCTTTGTCACCGCGTTCCTAGGTGACTTTCACTACTACTGGTGGCATCGGGCGCAACATACGATTCCGTTTCTATGGGAACTGCACAAGCTGCACCATTCAGATGAGAACCTGAACTCAACCACGATCTTTCGTTCGCACTTCCTCGAGCCCGCCGGGCAAACGCTGGTGCGGGGTTTGACGATAGGACTCATATTTGACCTCGGCGCATCGCAGCAAAGTTTGCTGGCGATCATTGCGGGAGGATTGCTCCTGGGACTGTGGGATTTTTTCATCCACGCGAATGTGCGCACCGACTTCCTCTATCGGCTTACCCCTTTTTTTTCTAACCCACAGTTCCACTGGATCCACCACTCGCGGCTGCCGCAACACCAGGACAAGAACTTTTCAATCTGGTTGCCGATGTACGACGTTGCTTTTGGTACCTACTACAAAGGCGATATAGATGAGTACCCGCCCACGGGGCTGTCATCGGGAGAAAAGATAGAAACCCTATGGGAGGCGCAGACTGGCCCACTGGTCGCGTGGGCTCGAGGTCTGCGGCGGTGGTTTAGTGCTGCTTCATCTCGTAGTGTCGAAGAGAGAACGTCCTGAATCCGTATGGATTCATCTCTATTCTAGGCTTCAGTCATTTTCGATATAGGGTGCATACGCATCGAACGCTTCCTGAAGGCACCTACGGTACCGATCCGGCTCCTGCAGTGAATTGGGGCACGCCAGTACCGATAGACTGATGGCATTGTCGTAGGAAATCACGGTGTGAAACAAGCCTATCGGCTCGAACACCAGGCCGTACACGCGCAGGTCCACCATTTCGTCACCGCCGAGGTAGAGCGGTATCGGAGGGCCCGGAATATTGCTGACGATGGTATGAACGGGTAATGGCATACCGCCCGGTCGTCTGCTGACCCGCTGGAACAGTGACACGGCGGCAGCGCTTGCTTGCCGGGAGATGCCGGAGGTCAGCTCTCCCACCACATCGCGGCTAATGGCTTCCGAGCGCTTTCTCGCGCCACTGGCGGAATCGCGAACAACTCTCAGGCGTTCAAGCGGATCAGGCTCGTTGGAGCCCAGGCTGCTCAGCAGGGCGCCGATGATGTTGCCACCCGTGGCGTCTTCACTGCTGCGCAAATTCATGGGTACGGCGGCCCCCAGCGAAAAGTCCGGCAGCTCACTGCGCTGTGACAGGTATTGCTGAAGAGCGCCGCCGATGATGCTCAGAATGACGTGGTTAACCGTTGTAGACGGGATAAGGCGCCGTATTTTGCGGATGTCGCCGAAAGGGAACCGCACGGTGATGATCGTTCGTTCGCTACCCACGGCGTGATTGATCGATGCCTTGGTCCAGTGCATGGGCGTTTCTTTGAAGTCGGGAGGCGGTGGCGGAATACTGCGCCATTTGCGCAATGCCTTCGCGAGGCGAAGGGGCCTGCCGAAGCTATGCTTGGCGGTTTCCCATGCCATGTCTATCGGCGTCATGCCTGTTTCGATAGGGTAGGCTTCCTGCTTCTTCCGGCGGACCTTGCGCGGTTCAATATCATTCAGCGCGCCCAGGATTTCTGCGCCGGAGATGCCGTCGATCGCCGCATGGTGCACCTTGATGTAAACGCCGTACGTCCCCTTCGTCCAGCCGCTTTTCTCCAGGCCGTCGATGACCCAGGCTTCCCACAGCGGCTTGTCCATATCCAGGCCGCGGGCATGCAGCTCAGCGACCAGCTTGTTCAGGCCCTCTTCGCCGCTGCCTGCCTTCAGCGTCACGCGGTGTAGATGCTGGCCGAGTGAGAAAGCGGGGTCATCGAGCCAATAGGGGTTGTCTAGTTTAAAAGGTGGCTCGACCAACTTCCGGCGAAAAATTGGCGAGTGGCCCAGGCGCTGTTCGAAGACGGTGTTGATTCTCGGAAAATACTGCTTCGTCTGTGATTGGTAAATGCAGAGCGCACCGATATGCATCGGCATGTTCTCGCTCTCCCCGGACACAAACAACGTGTCGATTGCACTCAACTGCTGCATGTTGCCCCCGTTTTCGGCTACGGCTCATATTTGGCAGTCTGGGTGAAGCAATTAGCGCGCCAAGTCTGGGATTAGTGTTGTTCGAGTGATTTCCCGGAGATTCGTCACTCTCTATGCACTGTTTTCGCGCCCTGGATCCCAAAATGTGCGTATTGATGGTGCGCACAGAGGTAGGGCCGCCCAAATGTTGTGAGCCTCCACTGCACGCTATCGGCTCGTATCAGCGATCGAAATCGGATGGGAAGCCCGAGGAGGGCGCTTATCCTTGAGCAATAATGGCGAACTCGGTTAGTTGGAAACACCAAGCTCCTTGTCCCACTGGCTGACTATCGCCGCCAGTGAACCGTCTTCCTTGGCCTTCGCCAGTGACGCGTTAAACGCCTTGAGTACCTCCGCGCGCTGTGGATACTCACGGCTCAGTGCGACGTGCCGCTGCACTGTCGGAAGGCCAACATCTACCACCTCGAACTCAGTGCGGCGCTTACTCAGGTATTCGTTCAGGTGATACAGGACCGAGCGCCGGTCACCCAGCACCAGGTCGATGGAGCCGTCCGACAGTTTCAACAGGTTCTGCACCAGGAAATTTTCCCTGTGCAGGCGCAGGCCCCTGACCGATTCGAAGTCCATGCCATAAGCGTAGTCATTGAGAATTCCGAGCCTCGTGCCGGCGATGTCGCGCGGCGTTTTGAAGGTGCGCGGATCGCCGCGCCTTTTCAGCAGAATCAGCTTGCTTGACAGGTACGGCTCACTGAACTCCATGGTTTCGTTCCGCTCATCGGAGTACCACGCTGACGCCAGTCCGTTGTAAACGCCCAGGCTCGCGCCCTCTAGTGCGCGCGACCAGCGTTCAATCGCGATCTCTGCCTGGTAATCGGTGCCAGCGAATACGTGTTCGACGATCTGCAGGGAAATACCCTGGTCACGCAATTTAGGTTCGGCGTAGGGCGGCGAGGTCGCGGCCATCAGGCGTACGGTACTTTGCGCCGAGGCGGCGCCTGTATGAATCGCGAGGGCCGCGACCAGCAGCCAGGTGAACCTCAACATGAAGAGTCCTCGGTTGTAGATTAGAGTGCGGGGACAGCAGCATAAACCGTCTATGGGAAGTAATCCACGCTCGATGGGTCGCAGTGCTTTGTAATCCGCCCCCTGCAATCTTCAGGGTGCATATGGGGGTCAGCCCCGACAGTCGGGGGGTAAGTACTTTGCGGGCACGCCTGCTTCCGCACTACCCGGTATCCAGCGTGGAATACACTCCCAGCGCAGCACGCCATTGGCATCGGTGGAGCCTGACAGCGCGAACACCGAATACTGGCTGGCATCGGGCTCACCCCCTTCCCAGACGCTGTTGTAGATTGCAAGGCCCAGGTAGATGGAGCCGCCCTCAACCAGCGGGTTGGGCCCGACAGACCTGCCGCGCACGACCTCGCCGCGCCCAAAGCTCGTGCTGAACCCATCCCTCGCCATGCCCTGCGGGAAGCTCCCGTTGCGTGACACGTAGCTAGCCACTGCGGTCTTGGTCTTGCCCAGTTTTGCGAGAGGTTCGGCGAGCTTGGCTCTTACCATGTAGCTTTGGTAAGCCGGCAGGGCGATCGCTGCAAGTATTCCGATGATCGCGATTACGATCATTGTTTCAATCAGGGTGAACCCACCTGACTTACCCGTGAATGGTCTGCGCATATCCCCTGTTTGACCCCGTGCCTTTTGTCGGCACGTTTGTGTTGCACCGAAGAAGCGCTCGGCGCAGGCCGAGCTGAACCCCGATCAGGCCAGCGTTACTTCCCCAAGCTGTTTTTGCCTGGACTGCTAGTGCAGCGGGGTTCTGCTCCTTCCTTCTACCACGGCGTGCAAAAAGTCTAGAAGAACGTCACGCAACCAAAGCAGAAGCCAGCAGCACCTGTCGCGATTCCCGCACCGGTACCATAAACACTTACCCCTACATTCTTCGCACCCGGAGTCTTGTTGGCCTGTACGGTCACATCTACCGTGATGGTGTTCTCATCCACGACAACAAGGTTTGTTAACAGTCCGCCGCCCACAAACGGTCTTGAACCCGGCTTGAAGTTTGTACCAGTGATCGTCACTGAGGTTGTGGCGTCAATCGGCAGCATGTTGGGAGACACTGATGTCACCTCTACTTCAGGCACGGCTCGAATAAAGATGTCCGAAACGCCGTTTGCGTCAGTGCCTCTAAGGTTGGTCGCCAGGCTATCGAACACGACGTAGCGGCCGTCATTAGAGAGGGATGGCCTAATGCTCAGGCCATTACCTTCGACATCCAATGGGTCCGCTGAGGCACGGGTGGTAGTGCCGGTGTCACGGTCGCGTACCAAGATGTCCGTCACTCCGTTACTGTCACTTGCCACCAGGTCGCTCGCGTCGGAGGCGAAAGCCAGATAGCGGCCGTCTGCCGACAAGCTGGGAGCGAAACTACTGCCGTTCGCCTCGCCGCCGCCAGTATCAACACTGTCCCTGGTGGTTGTGCCGGTATCGCGATCGTAGACGAACACGTCCTCCGCGCCATTGGTATCGCCCGCTACCAGGTTGTCGGCTAGGGAGCTGAAACTCACATAGCGGCCGTCGCCAGAAATGGCGGGGCCATCACTGACGCCATTGGCCTCATTGCCCGCCGAGTCCACACTGACACGTGTCGTGGTGCCGGTGTCGCGGTCGTGTACGAAAATGTCTGCCGCGGCATTGTTGTCGCCTGCGGCGACAAACCCCACGCTATGCAGATAGACAGCGGTTACGCCCGTGTCGGGATGTACGTCGAAAGAATCGATATCCAACCCGCCTGTTGAAAACGTATCAAGTAAAACAACTCCCTGGCCGCTGTCGGTGAAGGTCAGTGATCCACCTGGGCTGTAGTCAAAAATGACTCGATCAAAAGTCACCAGCACTGGGTTTTCCCACTGCCTGAAGCTAACGTCGGTTACATTCACTGTGTTACTGAAATTAACGGAAAGGACTTCGCTGCCCGCCAGCGCGCCGTTAAACACGTCAGTGCCCACACCGATCGCATTTTCTACGGGGTTGTAGAAAAGTGGCCCGCCACTGGCGCCGGCAGTCACCGTTATTCCGCCCGCCAGGTAGGTTCCACTACCATTGTCGAAGTTTACTGTGGCGGTCACGGGGCTTAAAAGGTTGCTCGCGCTGGAGGCAAAGGTCACGAAACGGCCATCGTCAGAGATCGCAGGATCTTCACTGGCTGCATCGCCTTCATTGCCGGCAGTGTCAACGCTAACCCGGGTGGTAACGCCTGTGTCCCGGTCATGTACGAAAACATCCTGTGCCCCGTTGGTGTCTCCGAGTACGAGATTGGTCGCCAAAGAATGGAACGTAACGTAGCGACCATCGGCTGATATATCGGGAGCATCGCTCGCGGCATCACCCTCGGTACCGCTGCTGTCGACGCTGACGCGAGTCGTTGTACCCGTATCCCTGTCATGCACAAAGATATCGGGCTGGCTGTTCGTGTCGTTGGCCACCAGGTTGCTCGCGTCGGAACGAAATACCACGTAGCGTCCGTCAGCCGATATGACCGCACTGGAGCTGTCGGCATTTCCCGCATTACCCGCGGAATCAACACTCACCCGGGTGGTCGAGCCATTGAGGGTGTCGTTAACGAAAATATCGGTAAAGCCCCCGACATCGCCCCCCACCAGATTGGTCGCGCTCGAGCTGTATGCCACAAAGCGGCCGTCAGCGGATGAGGTGCCACTGATACTATCGGCATCTCCCTGCTGACTGCCGCTTGAGCTCAGAATGGCTACCCAGTTACAGCCCGCAGTGGTCAGCGCGAGGCTCGCCACCAGGAGTAATCGGGGAATGCTGTGCGCGGGGAGGGACTTCAGGGACTGCTTGATCATTATTGCGGCTCTCTTTACTGATCTTATAGTGGTGTAGCGCTTTACAGTGGTACGGTCAGCAAGATTTATACCACTGTTTAGAATCAAGTACTTAGGTATGAGGGCAGTGCTACGCTGGGGGTAGATGTAAAATTCGCTGACAGGAGCTGGCTTGCCTGGTGGCGTTTCTCAGCATTACCTTTTACTCACTGCGTGAGCAGGGCCTCGGCCTTCTTTCTCTGATCGGCGTTAAGGCTAGCGCCCAGTGCATCGCGCTCCCCAGTCGCCCCCTCGAGCCCTGCACTCACCGCGCGGCTCATCCACACGAATGCCTCGACAGTATCGGGTTCCAGCAGATCGGGTACGCCGTCGATGTACGCCAGGGCCGTTATGTACATGCCGTCGGCATTGCCGGCCTCTGCTGCTGAGCGACTGAGCTCAAGGGCCTGGGGCACGTCCGCGGGCACTACCGTACCTCCGATCAGGATGGCGGCCCAAAAGGCCTGCGCGGCCGGGTCGCCGGCGAGCGCTTTGTCGCGTGTGGCAACGGCCTCTTGCCCGTTGCCACGACACGAGGACGGTAATACGTCGTTAGGCAGCGTGGTGCGTTCGAAAGCCGGTCGTCCCTTCTGAGGCACACCCCAGCCTTCCGGGCAAAACTGGTTGCCACACGCCCACTGCAATTGAAAAGCATTTGGCTGGACGCAGGGCGAAACGGCCATGATCTGGCCTCTCAGGTGTGCAGGCGCCTTGTCGCTGAAGGTCACAAGGATAGTGCCCTCGTCGATGGCAATACTCGCGACGCTGTCGGAGGCCTTGGCAAGCTCTTCCGGGCTGGCAAGACTAGCCGCAGCATTATTGCGGGGTATCCCGTCCCCGGTAGCATGCAGCAGGGCGATCTCGGTCCTCGCCGTACCGGTAAGTCCATAGGCGCCCTGGGTCTCGTCACGTAGTTTCACGATCTCAAGGGCAGAAAGGGCGCTGACGTCTACTTGTTGCGCAGCGAAACCGGTTAGGGACGAAGCTATTAACACGAAAACAACGAAAATTCGTGGGAACACGTTTAGCTACTCCTGCGCAATCGCATTATTTATAGAGATTCGTGACTTCCACGATTGTAGTTGAACCGGTCCTGATACGTTAACCGAAAAAGGCATCAGGGTCCTTCTCAGGTGATTTGCTACCTGGCTTTTGCTGGTGCGAGGGTAAGAAGGCTCTGACCATGCTGCGTCTGATGCTTGTGGTGAGCGCAGGTGGCCGATACATTTATATACACTTTCAATAGCCCACGTGATTATGCAAGACACCACACCTGGCACCTGGATTTTTGGCTACGGCTCACTGATCTACAAAGTCGACTTCCCGTACCTCGAGGCAGAGGTAGCGAGCATCGAGGGCTGGCAGCGGCGTTTTTGGCAGGGTTCCCATGACCACCGCGGCACGCCCGAGGCCCCTGGAAGAGTCGTGACGCTGCTTCCGGCCGACAACGCGACCTGTCGCGGCATAGCCTATCGCGTTGAGCCTGACGTGTTTGAACACCTCGATTACCGGGAAAAAAATGGTTACCTGCGCTGCCATACCAGCATTCAACTCGACGTGTCGGGCCGACAAGTAGATGGTGAGGTCTATGTTGCTGACGAGAACAACCCGGCGTTTCTGGGGCCGGCTCCCCTAAAGCAACTCGCCGGGCAGATCGCTGCGTCACACGGCCCCAGCGGTAGCAACCGCGACTACGTGTTACAGCTCGCGGCGGCGTTACGTGAACTTGGTGAGGCGGATGACCACGTGCACGCGCTGGAGGCGTTGTTGATCTCCATCGAGCCCTCCGGCTAATGATGGAGTCGGACGGCAGCCAGGAAAAAAGGGTCGGAGCCCTTTTCGAGAGGTCTCGCATTCTACCTTTTGGTCAGTGTTAGGGAGAGAAAGGGCTCTGCTCCTGGTTAGAAGAGATCTGTTGCCACTCGTCGGCACGCAGGACATCATTTCGAAAACCATAAAAATGTCGAGGAAAACGATGACAGTACTTGTCCGTTATAGTCTACCAGCCGTACTTTTCTTGCTCGCGCAGTTCGCCCAGGCTGAATTGACGTTTAGCTCCCTGCAAGACGCGAATCCGGAGTTTGATTGGCGAGCATTGGAGAGTGGAGAGATCGTCTGGCAGGGTGTCGCCAGCGCCGAGAAGATTGATGCCGAGCTGGTGGGCTTTATGGCTGTTAAATTGCCGGCCTCGGCAGCACGTGTCGCTCAAGCCCTGGCCCATATTGATCAAGGCCAGTTAAATATTCCTCTCGATGTTAGCAGTCAGAAAACTCTCCGCGCCAGCCTTGAGGCCTTCGAGTTGCCCCGTGGACCGGATGTTGACCTCGACTGGTTCTATGAGCCCGAAGCCGATGGCACATTCAATTTGTCAAAGGCAGAACTAGAGAAACTGAAGTCCTCGTTACTTGCTGCAAAAAAGCAAAAGCTAAATCAAGGGCAACTGCTGGATAGGATGCAGATAACCGTTCGCGAGCTACTGGCGGATCGCGTATCTGAGTATAAGCAGGGTGGACTGACGTCTATCGAGCCCTACTATGTTGATGGTGATGAAATCTCCCCTGGCTACTATTTGGGCGAGAGCATTAAAGATATGTCGCTGCTGAAAGAAAGGGAGCCAGAGTTTTATCAAGCCCTGCTCAGCTACCCAAAGTTTGATACAGGTCGATACCAGAGCCAGTACTTTCTGACACGGTCAGAGGAGTCGGGCCGTCCCCTGGTGTCGTTGAAGCACTGGATGGTAGAGCAGCGTCCGGGGTTTCAGTTGATCGCTGAGCGGCTTTTCTTTATGAGTCATTCGCTCGATGCAATGCATACAGTGATTCTCATAATGGGAAAAGGTCAACACAGCTACGTGTTTCTGCTCAATCAAAGCTTCACCCAGAAAGTTACGGGTTTTGGTTCGGCCATTGCCCACAAGGTTGGGCGCAGTCAGGTGAAGGGCAATGTATTGCCGCTGTTTGAAGCCTTGAAGGCAGAGTTTTCCGGCGACTAATTTACAACGCCAGCAGCCCTGAGTTCTGGAATCTCGTCGGCGTAACCCAGCGCCCCCAGAACCTCCGCCGTATGCTCGCCTAAAGTGGGTGCGATGCTTGGCGTCGCCGCTGGGGTGCCCTCGAAATCTGGTGCATTGCGCGGTTGTAGGATTCGTCCTGCGGCGGGGTGTTGAGTTTCTACGAAGCTTTCCATCGCCACCATTTGTGGGTGTGAGGGCAGTTCGCCGATATCATAGGCTCGCCCGCAGGGTACGTCTGCTTTTTCCCACGCGCTGATGACCTCATCCACATGTTTATCGCGATGGCGCTCCCAGAAATCTGCCACGGCCTTTGTTGTGTATTCCGCATTCGCCATGCGCTGCGCAATATCACAGAGAATGGGGTCGTCACTGACATCTTCGCCCAGTGCCCTGAACATGCCCGTGAACTGGGCGTCGGTTACCGGCGCACACTGCGCAAATCCACCCTCGAATGGGATGAGCTTAATGCCCTTGGATGACTGTACTCCTTCGTCTGCGTCGCCCTCGAGAAACGGCGCGGTGCCCGATCGGTCCAGAAACAGAAAACTGGACACGACATTTGTCATGCTGAGGTTGATTGCCTGGCCGCCACGACCGTTCGCCCGGGCTACCAGTGCCGAGCAGATGGATTGTGCGGCGGTAACAGCGGTCAGCTTGTCGGCGAACAGCTGGTAAACCTGAACAGGTTCGCCTGTATCGAGGTCGGCCTGGGCCCAGCAGATGCCTGTAAACGCCTGTATCACGTTATCGTAAGCGGGTTTATCCGCCATCGGACCCTTGTGTCCGTAACCGGAGATAGCGCAGTAAACGATATCGCTGTTGCGGGCACGACAGTCTTCGTAGCCAAGACCGAGTCGTTCCATGACGCCCGGGCGCATGTTGTGAATGATGACGTCGGCTTCGGTGGCCAACTCGAGTGCAATCGCCGCGCCTCTTTCTTGTCTGATATCCAGTACAACCGACTTCTTGCCACGGTTGGCTACCTGGAAGGGCATTGTTATGCCATTGCGGTTGCTGCCAATGAAGCGCATAACATCGCCGATGCCAGGGGGCTCGATCTTGGTAACTTCCGCACCTTGATCACCGAGTATGCCTGCCGCCCAGGGTGCGGTGAGTGCTGAGCCGAATTCCAGTACTTTTATTCCCGCAAGAGGGCCGTTGTCTGCGTTTGTCATCGTCATGATTTGAACTCTTTTTGTGACCGTGGTCTGCCGCCCGGTCCGCTGTAGGCGAGCCCCACCCCGGGAGCATCACTCAGGTACTCGGGTATTTGCATGCTGTCACAGGCAGTTTTCCAGCTGGCCGCCAGCGCATCCTCCGCGCGGTAGTCGAATGGGTCCTGTAGCACCCATTCTTCCGTGCCGCCCTTCTCCAACGGGGAGGCGGCGAGCTGCCGGGCAGTGTCTGCGATGGCGTCTGCAGGGTGCGTCTGGTCTTTGTAATTCAGTTGATAGCGTAACTTTGCCGTGTCCAGGACTCTATGAGTAGGCAGAGGCTGGCCAATTAACGGCCACGCGGGCTGTGCCAGGTGAAATGGCATCGACACAATCTCTATGCTCGCATCCAGGGCAGCGGCGATAATCTCTACGACCTGCCGCACGCTCGGGCAGATGTCGTCTGCACAATTGAATATTTCGCCCCGCGCCGCCTCGGGGTTGTCGACCGCAAGTAGTACGGCGTGTGCCATATTTCCGGCGTACCCATAACTGCAGAGACTGAGCCCGTCGTCCGGCAAGATGATGAAGGGCCGCTTGTCCAGAATGCGGCGCACAACGCACCACTCCCTCGGCACCAGTTGGTACTTGCCGTAGATGAAGGGATAGCGGAAGTGCGTGGCGTCTGGCTGGCACTCAAAGACCGCCTGTTCCGTGCGCACGATGCGATAGCCTTTCTCATCCTGCTCGGCCTCGCTCACGAGTGTGGCTGTCTCTGCGGTCGGGACCATTAAACCCTCGGGCGAAGGCAGCCGTGGGTTCATGTAACCGGCGTAGGCTGGTGCCCCCCCGATAGAGATGAATTGATCACAGCGGCCCACCATCTGTTGGGCGATCATGCGTAACCTGCCGTAAGCGGCGATGCACAGATCGAACTGTCTCTCCCCTATGCCGCTGAGGAAAGACGCCTCGTCGTACGGATCAACGTGTATGTGCTCAACCTCAGGAGGGATTTCATCGACCTCGTGGCCGCCCCTGTGAAGAATTGCTACCTGGTACCCACGCCGCAGAAGGCCGTTGACGATATGGTGACCGGTGGGACCGGTGCCGCCGATGACTAGTGCTGTCTTCATTTGCAAAACTATAACAGAGGTACTTCGATGGGGTCAGAACCCTAACTGGGCGATGTTGCTGTCTGGCACCAAATCTGCGCTGAGACAAAGGCGCTGTGACCGCTGTTGCCCGATATCGGATAACAAGTTGGGGTAGACTTCCGGATTCCAGTTGCCGAAACACGGGGAATACCAGCGAATGGTCAAGCACGGGTTCTGCGATGACATCCTTGGTGATCGCGATGCTGTTGAACTGGCGTCGCTGATCAGCGCCGGAGAGCTTCACCAGAATGAGGTGCAAGAAGCTGCTATCGCGCGGGCGAACAAGGTTGAGCCTCACCTTCACGCCATTGTAGAGCCGGGCTATGAGCAGGCCATCTCGAATGCTGATTACGGCGCGAGCGGTCCGTTTATGGGGGTGCCTACGTTCATCAAGGATATGAACGATGTAGTTGGTCTGAGAACACGGTATGGATCGGCGGCATACGCAAATGCTGCCCCGGCGACCAGGAGTGATCCCGTCGTACAGCAGCTGATTGAGCTGGGTTTTACGCCTTTGGGTAAGACAACCATGCCCGAGTTTGGCTTGATATGCTCGGCCGAACCGCCGGCTGGTCAAGGTGAACCTACACGGAATCCCTGGAACACAGACCATGGCGTCGGTGGCTCGTCTTCGGGCTCTGCCGCGTTGGTTGCGGCGGGTGTTGTTCCAATTGCTCATGCCGCCGATGGCGGCGGTTCTATCAGAATACCGGCGGCTTGTTGCGGGCTTGTCGGCCTTAAGCCCAGCAGAGGGCGCGTCATTCCGTCGCGCATGCTTACAGGGCAACCCATCGTGTTTGCCACAGATGGCGTGTTAACACGCACGGTAAGAGACACTGCGCACTTCTATGCATACCTTGAAAACCTCTATCAGAATCCGAAGCTGGAGCCGATTGGTTCCGGTATTGCACCTACAACACGAAAGCTGCGAGTTGGTGTTGTGATGGATGCGTTGGGTGGCATTACGATTGATGGACCAACGCGTGATGCCATGGAGCAGGCAATGACTTTGCTCGAAGGCCTTGGTCATACGGCGGAGCTGATCCCGATTCCCGCCCCGGAATCGATGCGTACCGACTTCATCAACATGTGGTCGGGCAGCGCTTATGCCACAAGAAAATCGGGTGGAAAAAAGCTCGACCCCTGCTTTGACCCCATGAAGCTCACGCCGGTAGTTGATGGCCTGGCGGATGACTTTCGTAAGAAGATTCTGAAAATGCCATTGTCGCTGTATCGATTGCGCCGGTCCTCCAAGCACTGGTCTCGGGTTTTCGAAGGCGTGGATCTGGTTATGACACCAGCCGTTAGTAGTGTGACACCTGAGATAGGTTATCTCAGCGAGGGCCTGGACTACGAAACACTGTTCGGGCGCGTCATGAACTGGGCGTGTTTCACAGGCCTGGCTAACGCTACGGGTGGGCCTTCGATCTCGCTGCCACTGGGCCACGAGCGTGAATCTAACTTACCTATTGGTGTGGTATTTAACGCGGACCATGGCAAGGACCGCCTGCTGCTCGAATTGGCAATGCAGATTGAGGTGGCGCAGCCGTGGAGAAAAATCTGGACCTGATCTGCAGCCCTTTCTCCCCTGAATCCCTTCTTTTTTTGTTTCGCTTCTCTATCTGGACCGATTCGAGGCCTATAATGATAAACACGAAGGCTGCTCCCTGGAGGGTTTCGCGGCAGCCTTTGCATTCACAATGCTGAATGCCCCATATTGGACGACAAGAGTAAAGACCAGACCGGGAAAAAGATCATGCGAAGATGCAGATTCACCGTACGCTCACTAAGTGCGGTCCACCTTTTTCCGGTGGCAGCGATTGCTTTGGGTGCGCCAGCTCAGCAGGCTCTCGCCCAGGGCGCCTCCGTACTTGAAGAAGTGATTGTCACGGCGCGTAAGCGAGAGGAATCGATCCAGGACGTGCCGGTGTCGGTCACCGCTTTCAGTGGCAGCCAACTGCGCGATGCGGGCATCGCCAATCTCAAGGAGATCGGGTTGATAACCCCGGGGCTACAGATTGACCCCGGCAGCGGCGCGCAAATCTGGATTCGCGGTATCGGGCAAAGGGATGACGGTTCGCGCGTAGACAGTCCCGTCGGCGTCTATGTGGACGGACTCTACCTGCCCCGAAAAGATGGCCAACTCCTCGACCTGCTGGATGTGCAGAGCATTCAGGTGCTGCGCGGGCCGCAGGGCACACTGTTCGGGAAAAACACCACTGGCGGCGCGCTGCTGGTCACAACCAACCCACCGGGCGAAGAGCTGTCTGGCTTTATCGACGGCCGTGTAGGCAGCTACGACCGCCAGGATATTCGCGGCAGCATCAATATTCCCCTGATTGATGACACCCTGTTATCGAAGATTACAGTGGGATCGGTTGAGCGCGATGGCTATCAACAGAATATTGTGACAGGCCAGGAGCCCGGTTCTGAGGATCGCAAGTCGGCGGCGCTGCAGCTACGCTGGCTGCCTGACGATGCACTCTCCATTGATGCGCTTGCCTATTATGGCGATACAGACGAGGTGCAGCCATCAACCGCCTGCGGTTTCTTTACCGGATCCAGTTTCAACGGGGAAGACTCGCTCTTCGGCAATCGCGTCTTTCCAGGCGAAACCAGTCCAGTCGATGCGTTCAATGACAGCGATACGCCGGTAAGCAACGGCTTCATCGCACAGTCGGATGTGTATGCGGACGCCTGCGCACAATCTGCTGCACGAGAGACACGCTATGAAGTACTTTCTGAGATACCGATCAACTTTGTTCTCGAAAGCTGGCAGTTTGGTCTCACCGTCGAGTGGGAGCTTTCTGAGGATCTCGTACTGAAGAGCATTAGCGGCTACTCAGAGCAAGAAAAGTCGGGCAACTTTGGCAACCCCGACTCAGACACAACCGCGCTGCCTATTTCAACGCGATATCGGCCCGCGGGGAACGCAAGCGATCGCGATCATTGGTCGCAGGAGATACAGCTTGTAGGCAGCGCGTTTGATGGTCGGTTGGACTACACCGTGGGCGCCTTCGCAATGAAGGAGAACATTGAGGACGGCACAGATCGACTGACAGGTACCAGCTACGGCTACATTCTGCCGGATTTCAATGTACTGGTGATTGGCTCGCCAAATTTCGAAGACACAACGTTCGATCTCGAAAATACCACGCTGGCGGCGTTCTTCCAGGGAAGCTATGAACTGACTGACAATCTCGAGCTCACTGCCGGCCTGCGTTGGACCAGCGAAGAGCGCAAGCAGTCGGTGGAGCAGGCCTTCCTGGATGAGCAGGCCTTTCGCGAGATTGCCTTCGACGCCATTGCCGATGTGGAAGGCATTATCCCACTGCAAGACCTTGGTATAGTGCAGTACGCCGATATTGACCAGGTGATCGCGCAGGATGTGTTCGGTCTCATCCAGGCCCAGTTTCCCCTGGATGAATTCAACCAGCCGGTTTACCCATTAATTAGCGGTGCGATTCTGAACCCGGAACTGGAGACCGACATCGACGAGACCTGGGATGAAATCACACCCATGGTCAGTCTGGCGTACTTTCTGCCCGACAGTTTGATTGACAACAGCTTCATTTCCTCAGGCATGTTCTATGCCACCTACGCGGAGGGGTTTAAGTCCGGCACGTTTGAGCCGGTGGGCCTGGATGGTCAGGCAGTGATAGAACCTGAAACAGTCGACAACTACGAGATCGGCTGGAAGATCGACCTCTTTGATGCCAGCATGCGTCTGAACGGCGCAATCTTCCGTATGGATTACGACGACATACAGCTGCGCCAGGTGGTGCTGGACAGCAGCAACATACCGCGTGTTGTTTTCCGCAACGCATCTCAGAGCCGCATAGAAGGTATAGAACTTGAGTGGAGCTGGACGCCGCTCGACGGTCTGCTGCTGCTGGCGACCTTCAGCTACAACGACTACGAGTACCTGGAGTTCGATGATATCCAGTTCAGCACCAGCGCGCTGCTGAACCAGCAGGACAACCCGCAAGTGGACAGGAGCAGTGAGCCCTTTGCAGAGGTGCCCGAAACCACCTACAGCCTGGGTGCGCAGTACACATTCAACACCAGCGTGGGGTCGTTCACTCCGCGACTGGACTACAGCTACACCGACGAGATTTTCATGGGTCTCGATGCCGGTGCCGGGCAAAACGCGGCGGAATCCTCGTTTGACGACTACACCCTGTGGAATGCGCGCATAGGCTGGAGAAGCCCCGAGGCGCGCTTTGAGGCCGCGCTATATGCCACGAACCTCACGGACGAAGAGTACTACTTCGGCGCAGCAGCGGTGGCGGATTCCGTGGGCAATTTTATGCGGACCATTGGCCTGCCGCGTATGTATGGCCTGGAATTGCGTTACAACTTATTTTGACAGTGCGGCGCGGTACTTATGGAGTGGCGGCGCCTCGACCGGCTCTTTCTGTGCCAATACGCCATGGAAGGGCGGTAGCGACATGGTTTCAAAAGTCGTAGCGCACTTCCGCCCCCCAAATCCGATTGGCGTACTTGGGAACAAGATGGATGTAGCTGTGCGCCTGCAATTCGTTTGCATTGGCGAACAAGACGGTTGCGTAGTCCTCATCA
This sequence comes from Halioglobus sp., assembly GCA_965227435.1. Taxonomy (GTDB): domain Bacteria; phylum Pseudomonadota; class Gammaproteobacteria; order Pseudomonadales; family Halieaceae; genus Marimicrobium. Next base: position 1,348,689 of record CBDDGB010000001.1, read on the forward strand.
AATAGATTCTTAACAAATGCTGTGATCCTGTAGCCCGCTTCGGTTCCTGCCAGGGCAACGCTTGCGTCGACCACGGTGTAGCCGTCCTGCCACGTGAACCTGTCCTGTGAGAGATCGAACAGTACATCGTCCTGGGTGCGAAGATTTGCGCCGAGTATGACTTCCGCAGGGGCCTTGAGTGCAATGCGGTACTCTGTATTCAAGGTCAGTTTCCACTCAGGCGTGTAGGGCAGCTGGCCCCCTGACAGGTCCTGGAACTCATCTGGGCACTCGCCGCGGAATTTCTGCCCTGCGCTGCAGTTACCGAGCGGATAGTCCTCGATGGTGGCGTCGGTGTAGGCGAGGCCACCGCCGATGGACCAATTCTCCATCGGCCGTGACAGGAATTCGATCTCCACCCCCTTGGTCGACACTTCACCCGCATTGACCAGTACGAGACTGCCTGGGAGCAGGTCGTCCGGGTCCGGATCGAGCAGAGACTGGGCTTGAAAATCGTCGTACTCGGCGTGGAAAACAGCCACGTTGACGATGAGACGACCCTCCAGCCAACTGGACTTCAGGCCCAGTTCCCAGGCATCGCTGTTTTCGGGGTCGGCAAAGCTTCCACCCGCGATAATTGCCGTGTCGAATGCGGGACCCTTATAGCCCTCAACATAGCTCAGGTATGTCATGGCGTTGTCCGTGAGGTTCCACTGCAGGACTGCCTTGGACGAGAAGTCGTTTTCCTTGACCTCGTTTTGTACGCTGCCTTCGGGCCCGAAGACGAGGTTATCGGTGCCTTCTGCGACGGTTTCAAACTCTAGCTTGTCCTCGGTATAGCGACCCCCTAGTGTGAGTTGCCAGTCTTCAGCAAAGATCCAGTTAAATTCGCCAAACAGGGCGTAGTTTTCACTATCCACGTCAGTCTGCGTAACCCGGGTTGTCAGGGGCAGAAAGGAAGCAGCCTGCGCGGTAGCAGTATTTCCGGATTCGTGCTCCTGGTCGAAGTAGTACACACCAACGACAAAACTCCCCCAGTCCTGTGGCGCGGATGACAGGCGCAGTTCCTGGGAGAGTTGTTCCTGTTCTGTATAAGGCGCCCTGGGAAAGCTGAGCCCGAAAACCTGGTTGGGGCCCCGGTCGAAATCGACCGAACCCTCGCTGTTCCAGTCGCGATAGGCGGATATAGATGTGAGTACGTAGCCCGACAAATCCCAGTTCGCGGTCAGTGAGTAACCGCTGGCGTCGATCTCAGAGAAGTTGCGTGCGTCATTGTTTACGTCCTGCTGCGTATCAGAGGGTACCAGCGGTAGCTGCTCTTCCAGCAGGCGCTCTTGCTCAGGTGACTCCATGATGGAGCGCACTGCCAGTGCGGTACAGTCGCAGTCGCGTTCACTGTAGTCTGCGCTCAAAACTATTTCGAGGGCGTCAGATGCTTGCCATAGCAGTTTGCCGCGAGCGGTGTAGGATTCCTCATCGTTGACCTTGTTGCCGTTGAACACGTTCTTTGCATAGCCCCCATCATCAACGGCAGAGCCCGTAAGGCGATAGGACAGGGTGTTCGTGATGGGCCCCGACGCGGTGCCGTCAATCCGGTACTCATCGTCCTCGATTGCGGTAGCGGCTAGTGTTCCACTGAATTCAGGTGTGGGGTCGCGCGTAATCAGGTGAACGACGCCACCCGAGGCATTTTTTCCGTACAGTGTCCCCTGAGGGCCGCGCAGAACTTCCACCCTGGCGATGTCCACCAGGTCGACAAAAGCCATGCCGGAATTTCCCATCGCCACGCCGTCTAGCATTGTGGATACACTTGGCTCGACGGAGGTGTTTAGTGTTTGAGTGCCAATGCCACGAATATTGAATGAAGAAGTGGCTGGCCCGGAACTCGCCTGCACGTTCAGGGTAGGTATCAGTCGACCGAGATCTGCCGCATTGCGCAACTGCGCCTCAGCGATGGCCTTGCCCGATAACAGCGAGACACCCACCGCCACGTCTTGCAGGTTTTGTGCCCTTTTTCGGGCCGTTACGAGGAGCTCCTCCAGGATAGTTTCCTGGTTTGCACCTGGTGACTGGGCGGCAACGGTTGGTGTAGTGAGGATGCTGGTGGCGGCACACAAAGCCAGCCATTTTCGGGACGTGTGCAAGGTATTCACCGTATCTCTCTTATTTATTGTTTCAACACATCATAGGCTACACCTGCAAACTGCACCACTGTGTGAGGCGGAATAGCAGCGCAGTTCATCTATCGACGGAGTACTCGTAGGTACTCAGGTTAAGAAGGAATATCTCTGGCGGGCTGTCGCTCAGGGACGAGACATAGCCGATGTATGCCTATAGACCAAGCGAGATGGTACCGCTCATGCAGCAGTCCAAAATACACTCAGTTTGCGCGGGCACCTTGTCAGCGCCCCCGTTCTGACTATGGTGTCGCCGCAGGATAGTCCGTATACCCTTTTTCACCACCCCGATAAAGCGTAGCAGGGTCTAGCGGGCTCAAAGGAATTCCTTTCCGGAAACGCTCTACCAGATCGGGATTAGAGATGTAGTGGCGGCCATAGGAGATCAGGTCTGCATGCCCGGCCTTGATCGCATCAGTACCCGTGCGGAAGTCATAATTTTGATTCAGCATGTAGGTGCCTGAGTATATTTTTCGCATCTTGAGTGCGGTTCGCTGCGGTCCACGATCGTCACTGTCTTCATCCAATACATGTAGGTAGGCCAGCTCATACTTGTTCAGCGCAGCCGCTGCGGCAGTAAATGTGGCGTCCGGGTTGCTGTCGCGCATATCGTTGAACGCGTTTGTCGGTGAAAGCCTTACGCCGACACGATCTGCTGACCAGGCTCCCATGACGGCATCTGTCACTTGCAACAAGAATCGCAATCGATTTTCGACACTACCACCATAGGCATCCGTACGCTGATTGGAGCCATCTCGGATAAACTGGTCGATCAGATACCCATTCGCGGCATGAATCTCGACACCGTCAAAGCCTGCCTCTTTTGACAGCTCGGTCGCCCTTGCATATTCCTCGACCGTGGCGTCAATGTCCTGCTGGGTCATGGCCCTGGGCGTGACATAGGGTGTTTTGCCCGATGGCGTATAGGCGTCACCATCAGCGGCAACTGCAGAGGGCGCGATAGGCGTTTCTCCGTTTTGAAAATGCGGATGTGAGACGCGGCCGGTATGCCATAGCTGCAAAAAAATCCGGCCATTCTTGCGGTGCACGGCGTCCGTTACCTGTTTCCAGCCCTCGACATGGTCTTTCGTATAAATGCCAGGGGAGCCTCCCCAGCCATAGGCTCGCTCGGAAATCGCCGTGCCCTCACTGATGATCAATCCCGCGCTGGCACGTTGGGCATAGTACTCTGCCATCAGAGGATTAGGCGTTCTGGATTCCCCTGCGCGCCCTCTGGTTAATGGCGCCATGACGATTCTGTTAGCCAACTTTAGGTCACCTACGGAGGCTGCGTCGAACAGGCTCAACTCCGACTCATCACCAAGCCTGGCATACGCCGCCGGCATGGCCAGGGCGCCAAGCATGCCGATCATCAGTGCTCTTCGTTGTAGGTCGGGATGGTCGTTAGAGCTCATTCTACAATCTCCAGGAAATCAATTGAGGCATCACCCTATGCTAAAACACAGGTTTGATGGTTCGCCGTTCTCGCTGAATGATAGCTCAGCCGTCGCTGGAAAACTGCTCGAAGTCTTCAATGAATTCTTGTGCGGGTACTGGACGGAGTGCGGGGTCGGAGCCTTTTTCGGGCGATGTTGTTCGCCGGTGTCTTACCCTCGCTGAGGAGGGTGCTCTGACCTCTTGGTCGGGGAAGTTTTAGTACATTATCTCGATGGGACGTGTGCGTCGAAGGTAAGGTGGGGGCGCCGCGTGCACCAGCCCGCGGAGATTAACTAACGCTCTTGCCGATGAACTTCTTTTGCGGAGAGTAAAGTGGCCTGCCCTTGGCGGATATCTGCTTTAGTCAGACATCGTTACTACACCGGCCTACCGGGCCGGTTCAGGTGCTCACCATAGTCCAGAGCGTTTATTCACACCCGCCAGAATACGCAGGTATGAGGCCATCTTGTCGTCTTTTTTTGCTTGGCGCTCCCGTTCCGTATCGCACGAGCAATCCAGCTTCTTGTCAAAATCCGGGAATGATTGCGGACCCTCCTGCGAAGTACCGAGCTCCTCAGCCGCTTCGCTTGGCCCTTGTTCATGTTTGTTCACGTTGAGTGCCTGCACGTATGAATACCGAGGTGCAGTCTATGGATTGCTGATCGAGTGCGCGTAGCTATTGGCGACAACCAGTTGGCCGATTACGCCAGTCTGGTAATCAGGCAGCGAGCTTTTCTCGATAGATCGCGGGTGGTTCTCCAGTCCAGCGCTTGAAGGCGCGAGAGAAAGAGGACGCATCAGAGAAGCCAAGCATGTAGCTGATTTCAGCCAGTGGCATCATCTCGTCTGAGATGTACTTAACGGCGAGATCTTGCCTGACCTCTGCCACCAGATCACGAAAGCTGACCTTTTCCGCAGCGAGCCGCCGTTGTAGCGTTCTCCCGCTCAAGAATATACGGCTGGCTATGTCCTCTGCGTTCGGGGTTCCTGAAGGCAGATCTTCGATAATTGCACGTTTCACAGTGCTAACAAGGTCCGACTCGTTCAGGACCTTCATCATCTCGTCAAGAAAGCGGTCATTGCTGAGTGCAAGCTCTCGATTGGCAGCGGAAAACGGTTTGCGTGCATCGGCCAGACTGAAAGATATGCGAGATACAGGCTGTGAGAATGTGAGCGGGCAGCGAAAAACGGAGAAATGTTCCGCCGTTGACTGTGGCTGCGGGGCTGCATAGGCCACCTCTACCGGGTTCAGTGTGTCGCTTAAACCCAATCGCGCCATGCTGACCAGGGAAGCCATGCGAGTGTCTTCAATGAGTTGTGCGCTATCGCCCAGGTCAAATGCGACTTCAGCCAGTATGTCCAGGCGGTCGCTGCCTACTACGATGGTGAAGTCTAATAGTGAATTTAGAAGAGATTCGTAGATATCCAGACGCTGAAACGCTTCGATCAGGTTGGTACTGGATAAAAATGTAACGCCCAGTGCATTCAAATCCAAAGGGTTTAAGTATTTCCTGGCTTCCAGGCCGATGTTTTTGTTGTTGGTTAGCCGCTGTGCCTCCATCCATGCCTGGCAAACGTTGTCGAACGGATATCGTGTTCTGGGTTGCTGAACTTGCGCAGGATCAAGTCCATGCTTCAGAAACACAGCGCGCGCGTCGACTTGCCGCGCCTCAAGTAGTCGCCAGAGAGGTTTCGCCAAGGACGCCAATAGACCTTTACGCATGAGCTAGAGATGTCAGATTCAAGTCTCCCGCAGTGTAGGCGCCTCCGCTGCGGACGGTCAAACCGAGGCAGGTACGTCACGAGACACTAACGCCAAATATCTGTTTTCTGGAAGCGTCGTTTCCGACAGGCTTCTACACCATCAAGTCGTTCACCGGGGGGTGACACCTGAATCGATTCAAGTGGCCCTTCGATATGGCAATAATCGAGGTTCTGACTGCTGGATTTACATGGTGCCAACGACTTAACTTGTCAGTACCCGCAAGGCAGATAATCGGCAGGCAGGATGACCATGGGCAATTACTCAGAAAACAGTGATGGTTCACCAGTGACAACGGCGGCGGTTCCAGGGGCAGCATCGCCCGCGACCACATTGGAACACTTCGCAGAAACGGTCCTGGATACAATCGCTGGCATGCTGCGTGATTATGGCAGCTTTGGCTTTGATACCGAGGTCATGGATAGCGTGGAGCTGGAGCAATTCTGCGACGAGTGGGCGCGCCACATACTGACAGGATCTCCCGTTCCGCTGCACACGAATGAGATGGAGGAACAGGAGTCACCAGAACCGGTTCACCTTTACGACCGTTCCCTGCCTGACATGCACCGCTTTTTTCGAAGACATCGTCGTGATGAACAGGCTGCTGTAATGGGCAGCGCAAAGGGTATGCGAAGCCTGATCAGCCAGATGACAAATGGACTGCGTTCCGCGATTCTGGAAGATGGCGAGGGTGATGAACTGATTCGGCAGGAGATGCTCGCGGTCAGTAAGGTGATGGAGAGTAACTCCCTGGAGGATATACGAGCTCGGCTTGGTGAAACTATCGATTTGATGTCTCGCGTCAGCATGGCGCGCCAGGCCCGCTATGAGGAACAGTTGCAGTCCCTGGCTGAAAACGTGCGCAGCCTCCGCGCGGACCTGGTCGCAGTGCGTGAAAAGGCGAACATGGATGCATTGACCCGCCTGCACAACCGTGGCGCTTTTGATGAGGTGCTTTCCAAGGAGGTTGAGTACTCTTTCCTCTCTGGCCAGGCCAGTGCGCTGATGCTCCTCGATCTCGACTATTTCAAGGAGATCAACGATACCTTCGGGCACCAGGCAGGTGATCAGGTATTGCAGGTGGTAGCGGACGCAATTGTTCGTACGTTTCCCCGTCGTACTGATTTCATCGCTCGCTTTGGTGGTGAGGAATTTGCCGTAATCCTGCCAGACACAAAGACGGCTGAGCTTGGGGCGATAGGTGAGCGCCTCATAGAGGCTATTCGCGCGCTAGAAATCGACTACGAGGGTAATACCCTCCAAGTTACCTGTTCCATAGGGCTCACCGTCTGCAGGCCAGATGACACTCCGGAAACAGTTCTGAAGCGAGCTGATCGGGCGTTGTACGAGGCGAAGGAAGCCGGGCGCGACAGAATTACCGTAGCGGGTGACTAAGGAAGGTATCGCTGGATTAGCGCCCATGTCTTCGCCGATCCGTGCCCCGGCATAAAGTGAAACCTGTGCGTCGGATATGCACTCTCATTTGCCGAAGCGTTGTTAGGTCGATGTTTGCCCCGGGATAAACCCCATGAGATTTCTCGGGCAAACTTTTCAAACTGGAAATTTCACTCCCCGCAGTAAACCGGGGCACTATCGGTACACCACACTGTGAAAATGAAGTCAGCTATACCACGACCAATCCATTGATATTGTTGACTAATTTTTTGATTCGCCAAGCGAGGTCATCCGTGATTGAAGTCTCAGTTTACTACCAACAACTTCCAGGAAACGAACAATTCGTTTGTGCGTGAGGGCCCTGTTAGCGCAGTATTGTGGCTCTACTATACTTGGGTGCAGTCTGGCTCCGAAGGGCCGGCATGGGTTACGCCCCCGCATGCGAAGTTTGGAGAACGCCCGACTGAGCGGGGGGGAGGATGAGGATGAGTGCAGTAAGAATTCGCAGAGGCTCGAAGACAGAAGAGGCGCGGGTGCGACGCCCGGGATTCTCACAAACCCGTGCTTTCCTTGTTGGTACATTAACATTAAGCGCGCTGGCAGCTTACAGTGTCTATGCGGTTCCCGGCACTATCGTATTTGCGGTAATCGGTGATTTCGGGGATGGCAGCACCGATGCCGGTGAAGTAGCAGCACTGGTTGATAGCTGGAGCCCGGAGTTTGTACTAGGCGCCGGAGACAACCGTTATGACGCCCTGAGCTTCGATGATGTAGTGGGCGGGTTCTATTGTGATTACCTCACCGATGTGACCGTCGGGCCGAATTGTTCAGGCGGAGACAGTCCTGCCAACGCATTTTTTCCAGTACCCGGCAACCATGAGTACATCGAGGGTGGTGGAATCTCGGATTACACAGACTATTTTACGTTACCGGGCGCGGGAATCGCGGGTAGTGGCACATCGGGCAGTGAGCTTTACTACGACTTTGTCATCGGAAACGTCCATTTCTTCGGGCTGGATAGTCAAGGGGCCCTGTTGTCTAACGCCAATATGGACGCACAGAAACTCTGGTTGCAGGCGCAAATGGGAGCATCTACATCCGCCTTCCAGGTCGTGTACCTCCATCACCCACCTTATTCGTCCGCCTACCTTCGTGGTTCAGTCCCTGCTATGCAATGGCCTTATGCTGCCTGGGGCGCCGACGCCGTAATCGCAGGGCATGACCACACCTATGAGCGTATTGACCAAAACGGCATTCCTTACTTTGTAAACGGCCTGGGTGGAAAAAGTATTTACCTGATGGGTCCGCCAATTGAAGGTAGTCAGGTGACCTACACGGCAGACTACGGCGCGATGCGGGTCACGGCTGATCAGGACGAGATGTCGCTTGAATTTATTAATGTCGACAACACACTGGTAGATAGTGTTACCACCGATGGAGATGCGCCATTTCCCCGAAGCTCGGGCAATGTAGAAAACCGCATTCTGTTCGGCACAGACGACGTCGAAGAAAACAATGATGACGGCTCAATGTTCGTCGATAGCTCAGACATTGAGTTAGGCAGTGACCCCGACGAAAATGGCAGCTCGCAAACGGTAGGGCTGCGATTCCAGTATGTCTTCGTACCGAAGAAAGCCACAATCGACCTTGCTTACCTGGAGTTTACGGCGGATGAAGTCCATTCCGGGTCAACTGACGTTGTGATTAGAGCAGAACTCTCAGGCAATGCACCGGCTTTCTCATCTGCAGACTATGACGTCACGAGTCGATTGCAAACCACAGCCTCTGTTGCCTGGTCTGTGCCCGCATGGACGACCCCCGGTGATAAGCACCAGTCACCAAATCTGGCGCCTATTCTGCAGGAGATTGTTGATCAGGCCGCGTGGACACCCAACAGTAGCATTGTGTTCATGATCGAGGGAACGGGCCGACGTGCCGCTGTTGCCTACGAAGACTCGCCCAACGATGCGCCAATGTTGCGCGTGGAGTACTCGCCGCCCGGATGCTGATTCAGCCCGGGTCGCGTTGAAATCAGGGCGACTGCGAAGTCATTCGCGAGCGGCTGGCTTCCTGCATCAGTCCTATTGAATGTCGCAGCCTTTCACCGGCTTTCCATCGGCACCGACGCACAGTCTCTTGCTTGCACGATGAACAGGTCTTTCCCGTCAAACACCCATTCGATGTCCTGCGCCTCTCCAAACATCGCCTGAAGTTGCCTACCGTGTTCTATCAGCGACTTCAGGAGTGAAGGCGGTAGTGTCGTCGAGCCTTCACGAGCGCGAACGCGCCCTTCCAGGTCCAATTCGTAACGGGTTGGGATATTGGAGCCGTCGACAACGGACTTTGCTGCACCTTCATTGACTTCGATGATGAATACTTTCTCCGCTGTTACCGGATGGCGAGTAAACAGCACACCACCGAGGCTTGCAATAACGTAGTGCTGGATAATCAGGTCCAAAGTGAAAGACGCTGGATGATGTTCCGCGAATTCCCATTTTGACAGCCAGCACTTGCACACAGCCTCAGACAAGGCGTTTAGGTCATGCACAGGTCCCTCGCTTCGGAACAACCCTGCCATGGTTTGATTGGCACGGTCCTCGATTGAGGCCGTAGAGCGGACAATCAGGCCACCGTCAGGAAAACGCAGGGTATCTACGATCTCCTGCAGCACTCTCATGCCCTGCTCCGGCAGTTGAAGGTCCTCGAGGAACTGCGGGGCGCTGTTCTCTGCGTCGGTTTCCGGCGTCACCTGGCTATCGATACACGCTTGAAGCACGCCTTCGGAGACGCATACGCCGGGGGGTACAGGTAACTGCTTGCCGATAAGGACACCAAGTCGTGCTGCTTTGCTAGATTGCTGCAAAGGGGCATCGAGCTGTTCCAGCCACAGCCAGTTTGCCTTCTTGTTGTCGATTTTCTGAACCTCGCCGCTGGAGGCGAGCGCTATCGAATCGCCTGACTCGATGATTTGACATGCACCTTGCGCCGACATTATCGCCGGGATGCCTGCTTCTCGAAGCAAGATCGCTGCGTGACTGAGCATGCCTCCCCTTTCGCTCACGATACCCCTGATTTTCCCCGCCCTCAGTTCAGGCACCCACTTCGGCTCAATCTGCGGTACAACCAGTATGCTCTGTGCGGTCGCGCTGGAAATGTCGGTCATGTTGGCGACAATCGTAGCCTGGCCCCGAATTGGAAACCCCTCGCCTGAGACGCGAACACCACGAATGCCCTGAATGCCTGTGTCGGCGGTAGCCGCTGCGGTAGCCGCTGCGGGAGCCGCTGCGGGAGCCATCATATCCAGCCTTTCCAGATCTTCTATCGACATCCGGGCGGGAAGATCCAGGAGCTCCCGGTGTTGCCATCGCTGCTTCCGTTTCGCGATCAACTCGGCGAGGCGGGCCTGGAATCGGGGAGAGCCTACCCGGTTGAATTCATGCAGCTGCAAAAAAGCCAGACTATTCCCGATACCCAGGCGCTCTCCTAGCGGTCCCATCAGCTCCGCTATGGCGCCAAGCTGCAGGAGGTAGTGATCCTGCGTTTTCTGCCGAAGTTGTTCAGCGGTCTGCCACGCGGCGACAAGTCTGTTGAGGCGCGGTGGTATCGTAACTTCTTCATCGCCGCGCACCGGCTCTTGGGCGCGATACAACTCATAGCCGTGGTCGGTCATTACTGAAGTTTGTGGTGCTCTTATACTGCCCGCTTGTTGCTGCAGGATTGAAGGAGTATCAAGGTCTAGTTCCGTACACACCTGCTGTATATGCTGGTAAAGAGTCACGTGCGCGAGCGCGATTTTCTCTTGCCATATTGCCGAGCGGGCCGTCAGTTTATGTAACAGGCGATGGATATGACGTAATGATTTTCCAGGTTCTGCGCAATCCTCACGCAGTGAAAGTAGTTTGCTACGCTGCCGCTTATATTCGGGTTCTATTCTGTGTATCCATTCGTTTTCTGCTTGTTCAACAAACAGCAGCATGATTGGAATCAACGTGAAACTCTGCACCCACTGACCGACCTTGGAGTTTCCTAGCAGCGCCTGCTCCTTGGTCACGTTCTTGTACATTTTGTTCCCGAGATGACAAAGATGATATCCCGGCTTGTTCTGAATACTCGGGTGAATCGCGTAAAACTTCAGTGCGGATATCGTAGCGCCGAACTCCGTGAATCGCTGTCTAACGATGTCGGTAGTGAGCGGGGTCGGGTTGCGTAACTGTTCCTCCCATGGTGTTGCGTCAAACGACAACATATCGCCCGGTCCGCCATCAACAGCTTCATGGAAAATGGCGCAGTGCAGGACGTGGGACGGGGACGAAGTCGACTCGATGGCACGTACTTCAATAACAGAGAGTTGTGCGTCACAAACGATTATGAAATCTGAATCCAGGATCAAGAATACCCGATGGCACAAAAGGACCAATGCTTCTCGGGTGTAATCCGGAAGTGGTGTCGAGCCCTGCTCTGCAACCACAATCTCCGCCGACCGAACTCCAAGATGAAGACAGCCGCCATTCGATTTCACCTTGATGCAGCCGGGGCGGTGCGGATCGAAGCTCTCTATCTCGAAAGCCTTTTCTCCCTTGCCATACTTGACACCACAAAGTTGCAGTAACCACTTCTGGCCCTCTGAACTTCGTCTCCTTGCGCGTCCAAAACGAATCGCACGAGCGAATACTTGATCGAAAACAAATGGGATATATGCGGCTATAAAGATACTGAGAAGCGCTGGCAGTGGTGTGTTCAGGTACTCGTTCATCAATATCGGCAATGCGAATGCGACCAGGGCATAGAACGCGATTATCCATTTGCGGTACCGGATCTTTCGCAACCAGCGCCTGGCCTTCTGTCCGGCTGTTTCCTCAAGGCTCTCGCCCAGCGGCTCAAACATGGAGCGAGGATCCAAGGGAAAGATACCGTTGATTACCAGCGCAACCCATAGTGCCGCGGCTACGTAAAGTACGAATTCAGTACTGGTCGAGGTAAGTGCGATACCAAAGGGGACCTCATACCAGTCCCAGTGAGTCGCGCAAATGAACCAGATGCCGAGGCTGAAGACAGCACCGAATAGAGGCGTACTGACATAGAACGGTCTGGCATTGCGCACGGTGAGTCGCAGTTCCCAGAAGCGAAACGCAACTGTAGATAAAACCTGCAAGGCCAATAGTGCTGCAACCCAATGCTCAGAAAACACTGCCTGGAACGACCGTCTGACGAGTGACAGCGCGTGTATTGCGGTATTCGAAGTTAACAATGTGTTGGAATACGCTTCAGTGGTATACAGGCGCATGGACGTATCATCAGCAGACAGACTCAGTTCTAGCTGATCGGCGTTCACACCTTCCTGATACCTTATTACTGTCGGGCCATCTTTGAGTCGTAGAAACTCTCGGAGATCTGCCAGTCCAGGGTTGCTGGTCAAGTCCTTTTCCTTGAGATGAAACAGCCTGGCTTCCCCCTGCTCAGCCCATTGCTCCGCGAGGCTGAGTGGAACATGCCGGACCGCACGTAACTGGTGGTCCCTAAATGTTGCTCGCAGCAGCCCGACACCGCCGACTACTGAAACGGGCTGCTCCGGAGGCGGCTGCACGCCATAGTGCCGACGAGAGCTATTGATTGCTTGCATCAGATTGTAGGCGGGCTCCGACAGCCCGAATGCCGCCGGATTTCGGTACTTCACTTGATTGCGGGCCCCGTGAAGGGCGGTGGCAAACTCTTCGCTCTCCAGTCCTCCGTCGCACAGAACAACGACCGGGCGCGATAAGAAATCTTGCGGACTGGTTTGGACCAAACGTTTGAATTCTGAGACGTCTCGACTGACCGAGCCCGCGATATGCCATTGGCGATAGATATAGTCCTGGCGCAGATCAACGATCAGTAGTGGCTTGCCTGAAGCGATTAACGCCTGAAATGCCTCAGCGCTCATTGTGGCCAGAGGCGAGGGACCACCTGACTGGGGTGATGGCTCGAGAGAAGGGGGTGTACCGTCCGGATTCGACGCTACAGGTACCGGCGGGTTTGTACTGGGGTTCGAAAACTCAGCAGTCTGCCCTGACTTGAGAATGAGGCCGAGCAAAAAGCAGCCCACAAGCGCTGCAAGCACGAGATACGGTCTTCGCTGAAAAACACGCCACCCGAAGCCACTCAGCCATCGCCAGAGTAGGACCAGGAGTGGAACGAATACGACAATAGTAGGAAGAATGCTGGCGCCAACGACCGCCCATAGCTGCGGTGGAGCAAACGCATTAGCCTCTTGCGAAAAACCAAGAAGGGCTGCCAGGCAAATGAGACCGAAGAAGTTTATTGGCAATTACTCGCCCTTCCAGTGGCGCCAGAATCAGGCGCAATACAGATGGCGCTAGCTATCCAAGCGCAAAAGTATACGATATCGAGCGCCAATCCAGGTACTAACCCAACCCTGCGAGGGCTTGGCCAATAACTCGCATCTCGCTTTCCACAACATCCCTCCACGTTTTAGCCAGGGGCCCGGTTTCATCGAGTCCTATGGCGTCAGCCCCGACATCGGGTTGGAAAAAAGTCAGCACCATCGCTCCATTCCTGAAGGTTGCTTTCTCTCCCGGGTTGCCAGTGGATCTCGCCAGCGTCACGAGGGCTGTGGCGATTTTATTTTTCGAGTGGGGTAGTAGAGACGTGTCTCGTACGGTGCTGCCATCGACCCCAATGCGACTTAGTTCAGACATATAGTCCTGCATGATTGTCGCGGCTTCCTCGAGGTCGAGTTCCGGAGCAATCAGGTTGGGCACTTCGAAATCATTTGTATTTGTGCGCTCAATCACAAGCTCACCGGCCTTGGCAGCCGTGAGCAAATCAACAACTCCCTGTTCAAAGAATGCTACGTACTTCGAGCGCGAGTACTCATCCTCCCCTTCCAGCAGCAGTCTGAATGCCTGCGCCAGCACCGGCTGTGAATCCCCGTACAAGTGTAGATACTGTGCAATTACGCGGCTATCGTAGTTGCTGAAGTTGTGTTTCATAGCGTCTGGGAAGTAGCAGCGAGTACAAGTGGTATCGGTATCATGCAGTTCTGGGGGTGCCTCGCCGGCGAAGACGGCGCGGGATTTGCGATAGTTCTCGTTGTTCCACACGTCGGAAAGCGAGACCTCCCCAGGAACTACGGTTCCAAATCGATCGGCCTCTTTCTCCACCATGCAGCATGGAGCAACCTGACCTCCGGGATGGATCACTGCGGTGCTGTAATGCCAGTCACAAAAAGTGTCAGGCGCGGGTCCCCGTGTAGGAATCCAGTTCCGGTCGACTTGCACCGGTAGATAGAAGGGATGCTTTTCGTGTTCTCGCCAGTAGCCAGGTTGGCCGGCTTGCTCCCATTGTCTGTCCAGCTCTTCGATATCTACAAGCGAAAGTACTGGCTCCTCGTCTTTGCGGTGGCTCGGTAGCCACGTGGCATCTGGTACCATGGCATCAAATTGGACAAACACGAGGCCGTGTTCTTCAGCAAACTGCTTCGCTTCGTTTACTTCATGCTCGTTCCAGCTGAAGACCATGTATTTGTAGACAATCGAGGTGTCCAGTTCGAGCCTGTCCCTCATTCTAGCTGCTCTGATCATGTTGTCTTTGACCAGTTCAACATCCCCGCCTATGCGAAATTGTTCGTACGCCTGCTGTGAAAACCCATCTACGGAAACAATCATGAAGTTCAGGCCGGAGGATAGGAGTTCCTCCAACTGCTCGTCTGAGAGTTTCAGTGACAGGTTTGTGTGAATGCTGGTTTCGATATCGTAATTCTTGGCTTTCCGTATGTAGCTTGGTGTGTCCTGGTTGAGAAGGGGTTCTCCCCAGCAATGGAAGTCAATACGGAACAACGTTTCGCCCGATTCCCTGATCAACGCTTCAAACAGTTCGGAGGTCAGTCTGCTTCGGTTAGTGCGATAAATGGTGTCGGCGTCACTTCTTGTCCTGCGACCTTCGTTTTCAATACCTGTAGGACAAGTCGGACAGCGTAGCTGACATATATCGGTGGGATCTATCATGGCGTAGTACGGTGTCGAATTGACCCGCACTGCACCGGTATACGCATTGTACTTCGCCTGAAGAAAATTCAGGAACGCGGTCAGTGACTCTTTGGGAAATCTTTGCATTGTGGTAGTCATTCTATCTGCCTGATTGCCATTGCCCGTCTACTCTGGCCCTCTCGCACCAGACTAAAGTTTACAAAGTGAGAACTGGCAAACACTTTTGATTCTCAAGCGCATGGTCAGAAACCCTGATTAGTCGGCTTCGGCGTCGGTTTGCGCGTGATTTTCCAGTACGTATCTTGCCAGAGATTGGGCATATAGGTCTGAACCCGCCTGATTAAAGTGCGGATCGATCTCTGCCCAATACTCTCGCAAGTTTTCAGATACCGCCATAAACATTTCAAGCGAGGGATGGAATTCGAAGCCATGACCAATGGCCATCCAACGAATACGTTGACGGTTATACTCGCAGAGGCTGGACTCCCTCAAAACACAAGCTCTGCTTGGGATTTCGGATACAACGAATTCACAGGGAGATTCCTCTGCAATCTGTAGAAGTTCCTCGGTTCTCTCGTAGAAGTACTCCTTATCGATATACAGGCGGCCCCGCTCAGCATTAGTCGCTCCCTCGATGTTCCCCAAACGAATCTCGATTGCCGACTCGATCAGCGCGGGGATGATGCGTCCTGTAAAGAAGCTGCCGAGCAAGGACTTGACGTTGGCGAGCTCGAGGAAGCCTGCGAAACTGAACACTTCGGATGTCCGCGCGCGGGCGTCTAGTTCCGCACTAAAGCGGCTTCGACCTTCAGGCGATACTAAAATCTCGAAGCCGGGAAATACGGCGCCCCTCACGGCCATACGATCCGGTTGATCTGCACTATCGAAAATTGCCGGAATCTCACGGAAACTGCCGAATAGTATATTTCTGCCATCCTGCTTGAAAAAGGTGAACGGGCGGTCCAGGTCTTCATAAAACACATGCAGTATTACCAGATCACAAGAGTATCTGCCTACATCATGTTTGATCTGCTGATTCCAGTTCAACAACCCCGCGCCTGTGATGCCGAGGTTGTAAACCCGGAAGTGCGTCATACCGTTTTTATGCAGTAGTGCTTCTAGCTGCGCAGGGAATGGTCGGTCGACCATGAGGCCGGCGGTAAATGAATCTCCCATACTGCAGATTCTGAATTGATGCTCGGGTTTCTCAAGAGTGAAGTCAAAGTCACTGACATACCCCTGTTTGTTTGTGCGAAACGAGGAATGATAGACAACCGATCCTTCAATGATCCGTGCCATTCTGCTGTCGAGGTTGGGTCGGAGCCGCCACCCGAGCAAAGGATCGTGCGTAACGAAGTCGCCATCCACGACCGTGAGATCGTAGCCAGGGCTGATGACAGCCCGATACATGCTTAAACCAGTTTCGGCCAGATACAGTCCAATGAATGTAGCCAGCACCGTGGTGAGCGCTCCTGTTAGGAACTTCCTCATGCACCTGCGCCTCGGTATTGAATTTGTGGTGCCTTGGCGGTCAGTAGGAAAGCAAGCGGATTTTCGTTACTCCACTCGAGCGTAACTGGCTTATCGTTTGCATATGCGGCAGTCTCATTTGCCCGTTCGGTCACTGGCAACTCACGCTTCAGGATGTGCAGGTCGGGGTCGAGCATTTGAGGCGGCTACCCGGTAATGTCGCAGTCGATGCCACGACCATACTACAGTCAAATGCGGTCGGGCACGGATACACTGCCGCATCGATTCCGATCTAGAGGTCAAAGTCCGAAGTCGCACGGTCAAACCCGGAAAAAAACTATATAAATCATAGAGATGGTGGGCCCAGAAGGACTTGAATCCGAACGCGGCCCGCTCCGACCAATCGATTATGAGGAGATTGGAGAGGGCTGAGCTTCCGCCGTAAGTCGAAGAAAGCCAAGAGTTTTTTTAGGCGAGTAGGACAGGGTTGCCGAGACTGGGCTTATTACGAACCTGGGTTGGTTCGATTAGCAGGGTCGGTGACAGTAAGTGGCAGAATTCTAAACATTTCCACAGACCGAACTTCCGAACCACGGCCGAAATGCGGTTCTGTCCAGCCGCCTGATTCTATTGATGAAACAACAATTTGCCACCCACAGGGTGTATATGGAAAATCTTGGTGCAGTAGGTGGGAAAGCGGTGCTGAGATCTTCCGCTGGTGTAGTTGTGTTCTAAATCATCATCTTCTTTGCCAGGACTGGCAAGGCAGTCGGGGCTTCCCGCGGTCTGTAGAGACGTTCCGAGCGCTAAATGAGGCGAGCGGGTGCGGGCAAGATGATAATTGGGAACGTATCAGTTAGCGAGGTTGACTAGCAACCTGGAGGCAACACTCCCTCACAGATGTCGCCCACACCATTACCGTTGCTGTCTAACTGGTTGGGGTTGGCGTGGTTGCGACAATTGTCGTCACTGTCCTCCACACCATCCTCATCCCTGTCCAACGGATAGATCTCCACCACGTTGTCACTGGCGGTAATTACGGTGAGGCCGTCAGTATCCCACTGCATCCAACAGGTATTATCACGCCTGTTGGGTATGGTGCCGAGACTTCGGCCATCCGCCATACTCAGCACCTCGAGATTGTATTGCGTGGTAGCGCCCGTAATGGGGTGCGTAAGGGGCACGGGATGCTCCAACCCAATCGTGCCGAAGTCGCCCAGGCCACCGATGTTGCCGTTACCGTAGGCCACTTGTTCCAGTTGCAGGCTGCCGTCGGAATTAGACTGTGTTACCCAGAAGTCGTCCACATCTGTACTCAACAGAAGTTTGCCGAGGCCCGCGCTGATCAGGGGACTGTTGGAGGGATTTATGCAACTACTGGAGGATGTGGAATCCTGTATCACGGTGGGAAGGCTGGCCTCGATGTTCCCCGTGTCGGACAGCAGATGTAGGGTTGGATTGGAGGCGAACAAGATTTCGTCTCCAAGAAACACTTTGTTCCCACTGATCTGCGCTTCCAACTGGTAGCCCCAACCGTCGGTGGCGTAGGAGCCGGAAGATTCGTAAAGTCCATCCTGGAGTTTGTAGATCTCTGCTAATCCGCGATACCCGGGGCCAAAGCCATCGGGTACGCCCACTACTGCCATCAATTTGCCAGCCAGTCGGAGTTCTTCAACACCCTGTCCAGCATTGGAGAAGGGTGGTTGCAGATCCTGGCTGAAGACCCAGCCAGATATTGGGTTCCAGTGGTAAATTAAAATTGCCGGTTGATTCGACAATGGCGGGGTAAATGCGTATCCCTGCACGACAAAGGCTGCTGTCGTGCGCGACAGCGCCATCGCTTCTATACGACTGGCGTTGAGCGCAGCCAGGTCCGGGGCTGCAATAGGCTGCCACGCGCCCGCGACCCGGGCGTAGGCCTGTACTCCCGGTACATTGCCGTTGCTGGCTGCCAGCGCCAGGGCCCCATCTACCGCTACATAATCAGACGCAGGCAGGCTAAACCGGAAGACCCTGTTCCATCCATCATGTTCGTCCGCTGGGAAGAGGTCATAGTCATCCTCATGGCCGTCGCCATCGCTGTCCTTATTGAAGGGGTCGGTACCTCCGGCAAGTTCGTCTTCATTGGCAAGTGAATCGTTGTCGATATCGTCGTCACAGGCATCGCCGAGCAGGTCGCCGTCAAAGTTTTCCTGGGCGGGATTGGCGGCCTGTGGGCAGTTGTCATCAGGATCCTCCAGGCCATCGTCATCGATATCCTTGTGCAGGGGTACGGGGTCGCGGTCGTCCCGTAAACCATCGCCATCGGTATCCGGATTGGTCGGATCGGTGCCGATGGCGGCCTCTTCGTCATTGCTTAGGCGGTCCCCATCAATGTCGTCGTCACAGGCGTCGCCAAGGCCGTCGTAGTCGATGTCGCTCTGGTCAGTGTTTGCGATAGCGGGGCAGTTGTCGGCAACCTGGCCCACGCTGTCACCATCGGGATCATAGACATTGGCAGGGGAGGTAAAAATATACTGCTTAAAGCGCTGTAGAGTAGTGATCAAAAGCCGGTCAGTAGAGACCGCCATAGCGGCGCCGAAATCGTCGCGTCCCGGCGAAAGATTGTTAGCGGACAGGGTGTCAGCCAATGTCCAACCTGATGCGAGGTCATAGCGGTACTGCCGAACGATACCGCGCCGCAACGAGTCGATTAGTTTCCGTGGCGACGAAACCCAGGCAGAATCTGCTAGCAGCGCGACGGCATGGCCAAAGTCGCTACCACGAGGCCCGACAAGTTTAGTTGCTGAAATGCTGCTGTAGCGGGCCGTGAGGTAACCGGTGCTAACGGCGGGCAATTCGTAGATGAAGGCCTGATCGATGCCGGGCGCGCCGACAAGCACCCTACGGCCATCCGTAGCCAGAGCGGCGCCAAAGCGAGCACCCGTATCAGGATTGGTCAGAGTGGCCAGCAACTGCCAGCCCGCCACGGAGTCTTCATACACGTAAACGCTGTTGTCAGCTGGCGCACCTATGACTGCAAGGGTGTCGCCCAGGGCGACAACGGAGGCGAAGTCGTCGCCGGTTGCGCCTGCGGGCGAGGGGAAGCTCTCTAACTCGTTGCCGGTGTTGGGATCAAACAGGTAGGCTACACCCGGATTGGCTCCCGGTGCGCCGACAAGCAGCCCGGTGGAGCTCAGTGCAAGAGTATGTCCGAAGCGGGCGTATCCATCGCCGCGCGTTAAAGAGCGCTCAAGCGCAAACGAGGTGCCGTTGAATTGGTAGAGGTAGACCTGCCCCGGGTCCTGCATCTGCCACCCATAACTGCAAAAACCATAATCGTCACAGCTTTTAATCCTTCTGTGGCCCTCGGAAGGTGCGCCTACTGCCAGCCGGTTGCCAGCCAGTCCGGTGCTTTCTCCGAAAACCTGGTTACCTGGCAATTGGGTTGCTACTTGATAGGTGGTGACAGGTGAGCCGTCCCAGGGGCCAGTCACCAGTACCGTTGCGGAATAGGGTTCGAAATCCCAGTCACTTACGGCGGCGCCATCATACGCGTCGCGCTGCCAGGCTTTCTCCGCGATTGCAGTCCAGGTACCGCCCGTAGCGATTGCGCCGGCGGGCCAGGGAGTGTCTAAAGCGTTCCTGCTGGACAGGTCCGGGGCAGCCTGCACGCCGAGGACGAGCGGAAGGAGTACAAATCCCATAAGGTGCCGTGGTAACGACCTGGCGCGGAGGGTCATTGTCTGCCTCGATAATTATTATCGGCGTAATGAAAAGCCTAGTATGCCGTTTGCTTTATGTCCATTCGGCGGCGTCAGCCCTGAGGCCTTCGAGACGGCCTCATTTTGAGGCTCGGTGGTCTCCATAGACCGTGGGAACTCCACAATGAGGCTTGTTCAAGCGCTACGGGGCTTGAGACCAATTCTCGTCGGTTGGTAAATGAACTTGCATTGTTCCGCCGAAGAGGTACTGCCACGTTAACTGGGCCGAAATAGGTAGAATCGGCCCATGATTACCTACAAGCGGCACCGATTCCCGCCAGATATCATTTCTTCGACTGTTTGGCTCTACTACAGATTCAATCTCAGTCACCGCGATATCGAAGATCTTTTGGCTGAGCGAGGAATTATCGTCACTCGAGAGTCAATCCGACTATGGTGCATCAAGCTTGGCGCGTTATATGCCAGAAGGCTGAAGCGGAGGCACCAAGCATACGGCGATATCCTATTCTCTTAAACCTGGTCAGAGCTGGATACGCCCGAAACCTGAGGACCAGTGCGCTCGGCGAATGGAGTAGCGTAGTGGCCTGATGGTCCGAGACCGATTTTCTATGAAAGCAGCGAGTTAACTTGTCAGTACCAGAAATTCAGGTACGGCGCTCAGTTCTTATTGTACGATTGAGTACTGACTACAGTTCGGAGTTTGACCCTATGTCGCAATGCCCCTACACCAACCTGCTTGATCCTGATCTCTACGGCAAAGGCAACCACCTGCCGAAACTTCAAGAGCTGCGTGAGCGCGCTGACGCGCCCATTGTCAGGATCGACGACCCGTTACAGGGCGTTCCCTATTGGGCAGTGCTGGAGCGTGAACATGTCGACTATATCGCCAAGAATCCCGCGATTTTTTCCAGTGAGAAGAGACTCACTATCCCCATGGAGTACGACGACGAAACCATTGCGATGCAGGCACAGATGCTCGTCAACATGGACCCGCCAAAGCACGGCAAGTTCAGGCGAATTGCGAGGAATGCTTTCACGCCGAGAGCGGTAGAAAGTTATCACGCAACGTTCAAAAAGTACGCCAAGGATATTGTCGACGCCGTAGCTGGTAAGGGTCACTGCGAATTCATTACCGAAGTGGCAGCTGAACTTCCGTTGATGGCGATACTCGCACTTTGTGGTGTGCCTATCGAAGACAGAGACAAGTTTTTTACCTGGACGAACCAGATGATGTTCCAGGAGGATGAAGATATCGGCGGTGAGGATCCCGCTGCGCTTGCACAGGAGGCAGCGGCGCATATTTATGTCTATGCCGGTGAGCTGGCAAAGAAACATGCGGAGACTCCGCTGACTAATATTGTGGGTTCGTTGCTGGATAGCGAGGTAGAGGACGAAAAGCTGACGGAAGAAGAATTCCAGCTCTTCTTTCTCATGCTTATAGCCGCGGGCAACGAGAGTACCCGGTCGGTTACTGCACATGGTATGCGGCTGCTTATGGAGAACCCCGAGCAGTTACAGATGCTGGTGGATGACCCAGACCTGATTCCAGATGCCTGTGAGGAAATGCTTAGATACAACCCTGCCTTCGTTGCTATGCGCCGCACGGTAATGGAAGACACGGAGGTGGCGGGCGTCAAAATGAAAGAGGGTGACAAGGTTCTGCTTCATTGGCATCTCATCAACCAGGACCCTGGTATTTTTGAAGAGCCGATGGCCTTTGACATTACACGTACACGCCGGATGCCGGATCTTGCGCGTGAACATAGGGCGTTTGGCATAGGTACGCACTACTGTCTGGGTGCCCACCTGGCACGAATGGAGATGCAGATTATGTTCGAGGAGATTCTTCCGCGGCTCAGGAATCCGCAGTTTGCGGAACCCGTGAAGTATATGCGCGACTTTTTTGTCAATGGCATAAAGGAAATGCAGATTACTTTTGACCCGGAGGTGGCGTAAAGACCTCAATAGCAACGCCGATTGGCCAGACCCGAAAGCAGGATGCTCTACAGGAAAAAGCCCGTGCTGTCCGCTTATCGGTTGTCCTGGCTTTTCTGTAGTATCTCGGCCCTGATAAGCAGGCTGCGGGATATTGACCACCCAAGCCCCGTGGCTGACCCATCGCGAACTATCGAAGGTTCGCATATTCCTACAGATAGCAGGACCGAGTGAAAACACCCAAGCGATTGATTCCCCTGCTTCAGGATGGCCTGATCGACGAAGTCATTCACCCGCTCATGAGCGGCAAAGAGGCCGACGTGTTTGTTGTACGCTGCGGCTCTGATATTCGCTGCGCCAAGATCTACAAGGAATCCGTTAAACGCAGCTTCAAAAAGGCCGCGCAGTACACCGAGGGGCGCAAGGTGCGCAACAGTCGCCGCGCCCGCGCAATGGAGAAAGGCTCCAGGTTTGGCCGTAAACAGCAGGAGGAGACCTGGCAAAGCGCAGAGGTAGACGCGCTGTATCGACTGCATCGAGCCGGTGTCAGGGTGCCCGAACCCTATGGCTGCTTCGACGGCGTTCTACTGATGGAGCTCATTACCGACGAAGACGGCGCCAGCGCACCCCGCCTGAACGACGTCACCATGTCTGCCGAACAGGCGCGAGAGGACCACGCACAGGTGATGGTGTATATACTGCGTATGCTCTGCGCCGGACTAGTGCATGGCGACCTGTCCGAGTTTAACGTGCTCGTGAATGACGAAGGGCCGGTCATCATCGATTTGCCCCAGGCGGTGGATGCTGCGGCCAACAATAACGCCCGCACCATGTTGGAGCGTGACGTGAAGAACATGACCGACTACTACGGGATGTTCGCTCCCGATCTACTGCAAACGCATTATGCCCATGAGATCTGGGCCTTGTTTGAGGACGGTGAACTCCACCCCGACTACGCGCTAACCGGCAGCTTCGAGATGGACACACATATTGCCGATACCGATGCGGTACTTGAGGAGATAAGAGCCGTGCTAGCGGAAGAACAAAGCCGGCAGGAGCGCTTGCGAGAGTCCGAGTCGGGCGACTAAACCCGACCGAACAGGCCATGGCAAGAAGTACCACCAACCTCATCCCGCCGCAGTGGCCGTTCGATATTCGACGTGTACCGTTTTACTACGGCTGGGTCATCTGGCTGTTCAGCACCGCGGGAATCATCTTCTCGATCCCGGGGCAGACGATGGGCATGGCCGTTTTCACAGACCATCTAATCGAGGCACTGGGGTTAAGTCGCACACAACTGTCCATGGCCTACCTGGTTGGCACTGTGGGCTCCTCACTCTTCCTGACTACAGCAGGCCGCTGGTACGACCGCCTGGGTGGCCGCGTAATGGTTGCGCTGGCGAGCGCGCTGCTCGCCGCGGTGTTGGCCTATATTGCAGTCTCTGACTCGATAGCGGCGCGCTTCGGTGGCGGAGCTCTGCTCAGCTTTACGCTGATCACCCTCGGCTATTTCGGTGTGCGATTCCTGGGCCAGGGTGTGCTGACATCCGCCTCGCGCAACGTGCTACTCGTGTGGTTTGAAAAGCGGCGCGGGCTGGTGAGTAGTGCGCGAGGCACCTTTGTCAGTTTCGGCTTTGCCATCGCACCACTGGTACTTGCGTGGATGATTGCCAATGGCGGCTGGCGCGAGGCCCTGTGGGAACTGGCCTTTTTCTGCCTGGGTTTTGCAGTAATCGCGCTGCTGTTGCTGCGCGACAATCCGGAATCCTGTGGTGTGCTGATCGACGGACACAGCGCCGAGAAACCGCCTGAGCAAATAACCGCCCAGCCCAGCGCGACCCTGAGCGAGGCCGTGCGCACTCAGGTGTTCTGGCTCGCCACGCTTAGCCTCAGCGTGCATTCGCTCTTCGCCACGGCTGTCACCTTTCACATCGTATCGATATTCGCCGAAGCCGGTCGCAGCCAGACTGAAGCATTTGCGTACTTTCTGCCCGTGGCTGTGGTTTCCACAGCGAGCAACCTCCTATGCGGATGGCTGGCCGATTCGCGCTCGCTCAAACCTTTCATGATACTCATGCTGGCGAGTTTTCTCGCAGGCGCAGTGGGGCTGCTCAACCTGGACTACGACTGGGGCTACTTGCTGCTGGTGGCGGGCTTCGGCGTAGGTGGCGGCCTCTGGTCAGTCACTTCCAACCTCGCCTTTATCCGCAACTTCGGACCCCTACACCTCGGAGAGGTGACCGGTCTGTGCACGTCGATCATGGTGTTCGCCAGCGCTATTGGTCCCGCGCTGTTCAGCCTGGGGCTGGACCTGTCAGGCAGCTACGCGGCACCACAATGGATCTGTATTGGCTTACTCGTTGTACTATTGGCGTTCGCACTGGTAGTACCACAGGACAGGCCGGTCAGTCATGGCAGCAAGTAGTGCGGCAGGTACTGCCAAGTTAACTTGTCAGTACCAGTTAAGATCCCCTCGCGACGTTTCCCCCGAAGCCTGACGCGGTGCGACGCGGGGTCAGGCCCCCGTGAGTTGCTGCCAGCTCTCCTCCAGGCACTCCCGGTATGCCGCGCCATCGCCTACGACGCAGGCGTTGCTGAGAAAGCTGATGTTCACTTTCTCCGGCGTGCTGGACACCGTGTGAAACAGCGTGGTGTTCGGCGCCAGCGGACCAAAGCCCAGGTAGTCGACCAGCGGCGCGTCAACGATGTACAGCGTCTCGCTGGCGCCGGGTACGTTGGTCACCACGGTGTTTATTGTGGGCGCCAGGTCGCTGATCCGGCCGGAGGAGACCAACCATTCGCCCAGCCACAGGATGAGAGCGGGGTGAATCTCGTCGACTATTTCCAGCAGCGCGCGGGAGCCGCCCTTAGTGCTTTCCTTTTTCCCGCGGGTTGTCTCGGCGTGAATCCGCGCCAGGCGCTCCTTCGCGTCCTCCA
This sequence comes from Halioglobus sp., assembly GCA_965227435.1. Lineage (GTDB taxonomy): Bacteria > Pseudomonadota > Gammaproteobacteria > Pseudomonadales > Halieaceae > Marimicrobium. The sequence goes on from CBDDGB010000001.1 coordinate 1,373,470, forward strand.
CCTCGGTACACAGTGGCACTCGCGCGACGCCCACGTGGTTGCCGATGTCGCTCGTCTCATGCGGGCGTCGTGTGCTGATCGGCATCAGCGTCTGCAGGCTGTCGTGAGGCAGGGCTCTCTCTTCCAGCAGGAACGCGCGCAGCGCCCCCCCGATCACGCACATGGCGATGTCATTGATTGTGCAACCGTATTTCTTCTCAAGCTTGCGCAGCGTCTTGATGCCCATGCTTACGTGGCCGATCACGCGGTCCGCCTCAACCTCGCGGTTGAAATGGCAGTCAGGTACAGGTGCCCGTGCTTCGCCGTTGCCGCCGGCGAACAGCTGCGGCGCGAGCTTCAGAAGCGTTCCCGCCAGGTCGAAGGGACGCTCCACGTTGTGCCACCAGGCGCGGGCGTAGCGGGTGAACATCGAGGGCGACTTGAAGTCGTCGGCGGGGTTTTCACGCTCGCCGCTCGATTCGGCGAGCATGGGGCCCCCGGGCTGCAGGTTGTGCAGGTTGCTGAACAGGCGCAGCGCGCCCTTGCCGTCGAACACGCTGTGGTGAATCTTGATGAACACCGCCGTCGCGCCGGTTGGCACATCGTCGAGCTTGTCGAGTCCTTCGACGAACATCGCCTCCCAGAGCGGCCGGGTGCTGTCCAGCGGCCGGGCGTGGAATTCACCGAACAGGCGGTAGAGGGCGGCCCAGTCGCGTCGCTTGGGCAGCGCCACGTGGCTGACGTGATGGCTCAGGCTGTACTTTTCGTCCTCTACCCAGTAGGAGCGGTCGAGGTGCAGGGGCAGTCGTTCCACCTTGCAGCGCAGTATCGGAAAGTGCGCGTGCACAATGGTCGTCAGCCTCTCTTCGAGAGCTTTGCGCAGGCGGTCGCTGCCGCGCTTGCCGCCCGTGTCATAAATCATCACGGCCGACATGTGCATGGGGAGATTGGGCAACTCTCCATCGAGCATCAGGTTGTCGAGCGCGCTCAGTTGTTGCATGGCAGAAGGTCTCCGGGCGCCCGCGTCGAGGGGGCGCCGCTACGACTATTACTGAGCAAAGTCTAGCGCTGGGGCCATGCTGCGCATTGATCCAGTCGAGGAAACTGCGCAGTTCGGGCATCGCGCGTGACGAGGGCGAGATCTAGGGGGTCAGGTCACTGGCGTTCGACTTTGCCATTAATGCCGGAACGATAGCCAACCACCACATTTGCCTGGCCACCGGTCCCGCCATAGACAAAACCCGAGCGGCGAGATACATCGTGGCGCAGTAGAAGCCCTACTTTGGCGGAAACCCGTTACCCGCATCGAAAGTGGCACAGTATCGCTTTGCAGGGTCATTCCGGTGTGGTTCCCTGAAGATCGATGAAGGGCTGCTATACAGGCCTCGAGCTATGTCGCGGGTAGAGGCACCCCGATTCTGCTCCAGCATGATGTAAGCCCTCTCTTCAGGGCCCAAGTGTGAGTAGGTGGTCATCTAATTCATGTTGCTCCATGCTGTTGCACTTGCAACTAGAATCTAAGCTGACCCTCTTTGCCCGATATTGGATTCGAAGTTGGGGTAGACTCCGCGATTCCAGATGCCAAAACACAGGGAACACCAGCGAATGGTCAAACACGGGTTCTGCGATGACATCCTCGGTGATCGCGATGCTGTTGAGCTGGCGGCACTGATCAGCGCCGGAGAGCTTCACCAGAAAGAGGTACAAGAAGCTGCTATTGCGCGGGCGAATAAGGTTGAGCCTCACCTACACGCCATTGTGGAGCCGGGCTTTGAACAGGCCATCACGAATGCTGAATACGGCGCGAGCGGCCCGTTTATGGGGGTGCCCACATTCATCAAGGATATGAACGACGTAACTGGCCTGAGAACGAGGTATGGATCGGCGGCCTATGCCAATGCAGCCCCAGCGACTAGGAATGACCCTGTCGTCCAGCAGTTGATAGCGCTGGGTTTTGCGCCTTTGGGTAAGACAACCATGCCCGAATTTGGGTTGATATGCTCGGCCGAGCCGCCGGTTGGTCAAGGCGAACCTACACGGAATCCATGGAATACAGCGCATGGCGTCGGTGGATCGTCTTCGGGCTCTGCCGCATTGGTTGCGGCGGGTGTTGTTCTGACCTGCCCGCATTAACTGGTCCAGGTTGAATGTTAGTTTACGCAGCCTGTTTCTGCATGGGCATTCCCTGATTCGGTAACAACGTCTCCGGAGCAGGCGGTCTGTATCCCAGTGAGCTATGCGGTCGTTCTGTGTTGTAGAACACACGCCACTGCTCAATCAGAACCTGTGCTTCCCGCAGTGTGTAAAACAACTCCCCGTTGAGCAATTTATCCCTGAGCTTGCCGTTGAAGGATTCACAGTAACCATTCTCCCAGGGGCTGCCCGGTGTGATGTAAATCGTTTTGGCCCCCAGCCGGTTTAGCCAGCTTCTGAGTCTGCCGGCGACCATCTCCGGGCCATTGTCCGAGCGAATGTGTTCTGGAATACCGTGGGTCTCCATCAGGTCGGCAAAGACATCGATGGCATCCTTGCCCCTGATGCGCCGCGCTACATGGACCGCCAGGCATTCCCGGGTGTACTCGTCGATGACCACCATCAGCTTGATAGGCCGGCCATCCACGGTACGGTCAAATACGAAGTCCCATGACCACACATGGTTCCTGTGCTCGGGCCTCAGCCTGATGCAGGACCCATCGTTCAGCCATAGTCGGCCCCGTTTAGGCTGTTTCTGCGGCACCTTGAGCCCTTCGCGCCGCCAGATACGCATGACCCGGCCATGACTGATCTGCCAGCCCTGTGACCGGAGCAATGCATGGACGCGGCGGTAGCCATAGCGCCCATACTGGCCCGCAAAGCGCAGGATATCGGCTGTCAGGGCCTCTTCATCTTCGCGTGGCTGGGGAACATACCGGACGGTGTTACGGGAAATGCCCAGCGCCTTGCAGATGCGCGGCTCGGAGTAACCCAGTGATTTGACCTGGGATACCGCCTGGCGCTTGCGCGCCGGGCTCAGTATTTTCCCTCGGCGACCTCTTTCAGGATCAGCTTATCCACGGTCAGGTCGGCGACGGCCCGTTTGAGGCGGGCATTCTCCGCCTCCAGTTCTTTCAATCGTTTGGCCTGGTCCACCTTCATGCCGCCATATTCCTTGCGCCAGCGGTAGTAGGTCTGCTCGGTGACGCCCAGCTGCTTGCAGGTGTCCGCGACGGTTTTGCCCTGAGCAAGCAGTACATCCGTTTCACGGAGCTTGTGAATAATCTCTTCGGCGTTGTATCGTTTCTTTGGCATGGTTCAGATCTCCTCAATTGGCTTTTTACTACTTTAGATCTGGACCAGGAAATCCGGGCTAGGTCAGGAGAAGGTCCAACTGGGGCAGTAAGTCGAAGAAATGCATGGGCTTTTCCCAGGCGATTGGGGGAGGGATCCCGAGACCGAACTTATGCCGAAACTGGGTTGGGTCGGTTGGCGAGATCAGTGGTAGTAAGTGGAAGAATCCAAAGTAGTTTTCAGGGCCGAACTTCCGAACCAAGGCTGAGCCCGGATTCGATACGGGGACGATATTGTCGTCAAGCAACTGATATTGCTAACAATTGCGCTGCTAGCTGACGTTTGACTGCGGTATTGGAGCGGTCTCCCACTTGAGTTGACAGAACCTGCCCGGCGTCACCGACCTCTTTCTCCTGATTGCGCCAACATCTTATTGGTGAACCATGTATAGTGCTCACGTATGGCAGTGAAATCTGTCAACCCTTCCACGAGTCTGCTAATTGACGGGATCGCATTACAATATCGAATTCTAGCCGCAGGTAAGCGGCTACATCGTAGTGTATAGCTCGTTCATCAAGCTCAGGTCCTGAGCGGGAGCTATAACGATAATTTATCTTATCCCCACCAACAGGCTTCTATTTCCCTGTCTGATATCCCTGATTGCATCCGCAGCTCTGGCTGATACGCCACAAGGTTCTGACTCAGACATACCAAAAAACGCGACGCCCAGAGGCTATGGTGATGGCTGGATTTGCGATCCCGGCTTCCGCAAGGCCAATAATGCTTGTGAAGCAATCCTAATTCCAGAGAACGCCTATGCGACGAATAAGTCTTATGGATCAGGTTGGGCTTGCGTTAGAGGGTATCGTTTGGAGGGAGACAGGTGCGCTCTGATTGTGGTGCCGGACAATGCTTACCTTCTGAACACTTCGACCCGACCCGGTTGGGCTTGCGAGCGTGGCTATCGGCAGTCTGGCGACGAATGCAACGAAATCAAAGTGCCTGCTAACGGCTACCTGTCAGACAGCTCATTTGGCAAAGGATGGAAATGCGAACGAGGCTACAAAGAAGAAAGGGAGACGTGTACGGCAGTAGAGATCCCTCAAAACGCGTACCTGAGTGACTCGGGTGATCGATGGGAGTGTGCACGCGGATACGTTAAGCGTGGCGATAATTGCGTGAATCGATGACCTGTCCTGACTGGCGAGAAATCGAAAATGTCATGTACAGCGTTGGATGGGATCAAAGTATGAGCAACGAACTCGCACTGCTTACGCGGGAAAGCGATCCAGCAGTTCTCGGACCTCAGTGGATAATGGAGAAAAACTGGAGCATCTAAACCATGAGTGGGCCTGGCAAGAGTTCTAACTATTACCGTAGGGAGTGTTCGACAAAGCCCCCAACGATATCAGACATGATACAGAGTCGCCGTGCAGCGGGTATGCCCTACGTTCCTGGAGAGCTGAGGGAGGGACTAGTACAGCGCGAAATGGCGAGACATAACTTCACCGAAGCGCAGGCGCTCGCGGGCATACTAGCCTTCTGTAGGAAAGCTGGTGCCCATACGTAATCGGGTCCTGTGGCTCGTGAGTCACCGCCGAGGATGTGGCCTTAGAGCTTGTCGCTCTGATGAATCAACTGGCGAGGGCGCAGAATGAATCGATTCCTCGAATCAGGCGATAGTGATGGCGGATGAATAACACCAACCTGATTCTGGCCGTAATCCTGTTTCTGGTGCTTGTGAGTGTGGCGATAACAGATGTCAACAGTGTGCTCCCGATATCACCGTAGTTGTATATGAGGTGACTGCGCATTCAGAGGCGGCCCGCTCCGAATGCAATCGCGTTTGTGCACGGTGTCGAGATTGCATTGGTTTGCAGCTCAATCTGCGGTTAGCCTGATACGGGAGAGGAGATATTGAACTATTCACGATCTACACACGCCCGGACGGGTTCGATAAAGGCATAGCCACTATTGATACTCCGCGTGTAAGACTACGATATCAAACCCTTGAGATAGGCGCGTTTGATATCCATCTTCGGACATTGCGAGATAGGCAGCAGTTCTCTGATCAAGGCAAGGTCGCCGAAAAGCTAGGTGTACCACCCGCGAGTTGGGGTATGTTCGGTGTTGTGTGGGAGGCCAGCATAGTACTGGCTCATCTAATGCTTGATATAGATATACAAGGCAGGCGATTTTTAGAGGTCGGGTGCGGTATCGGATTGCCTAGTTTGGTCCTTAGCAGACGGCAGGCCAATGTGACCGCCACAGACCGACACCCTTGTGCGGAGAGTTTTCTGGTACAGAATGCCGCACTGAACAGTGACAATGAAATTCCCTTTGTTCGTGCTGCGTGGGCGGATGCTGGAAGTGAGCTGGGTCGATTCGATGTGATTATTGGTAGCGATCTGCTGTATGAACCTGACCAGGTAGGGCAACTATCGTCCTTTATAGGCCGCCACGGCATGCCTGATAGCACGGTCATCATCGTTGATCCGGGCAGATTTCTACACTCGCGATTTAGCCATGGCATGGAGAAACTTGGTTACAGCTGTCATAAGAGTAAGCCGGCACTCACCGGACAGCTCGGCGGGGCCTTCAAGGGCATGGTTTTGTCATACCGTAGAGGACGCCGCGCCTGAAACCCAAAAACACTCATGGAGAGCGTGATGACCCGAAAACGAGAGAACGTACAGGCGAGAATTGCCAAGCAGAAACGCCAACGGAAGCAGGCTGATAAGCGCGCGAAGAAACTCGCCCGAAAACAAGGCACTGCAGCGCCGACAGAAGATCGGTGGATCTAGAAGATACGGGCACACCGCCGCAAGAGACAATGACGCTTAAGATGTTCTCCGTTTGCTGCCCATTCTGACCCTGGATAACCTTATGCTCTACTGAACGACCCTCGGCCAACTGCAGTATCTGGCAGTAAGTAAGAAAGCTGTTGGATATACTGGAGATTCGAATAAGGACCCCAGTTGACCTCGATAGCAATTCATCATCAGACGACTTACCGATACGATACGCCACTGAAATTCGGCCCGCATCGATTGCTTCTTCGGCCACGCGAAAGCCGCAATCTACTGCTGAAGTCGCATGAATTGCAGCTTAGCCCTGAAGCGATAGTGACGTGGGCGCACGATGTCTTCGGGAACACCGTAGCAACGGCGACCTTTTCCGAACCATCGACGACGCTCGTTATTGATAGTTTTGCTGAACTCACGCTCGACGTCGATCCATGGCCAGTCTTTCAGATTTCTGCTTCTGCTGCGAGCTATCCGTTTTTGCTGACAGAGGACGACATGACCGATCTTGGAGCATTGCGGTTACAGAGCTATCTGGACTCGACCGGCCACCTCCGCGATTGGGCGTGTAGCTTTGTCGCAGGAAACCCGACCGACACCTTAAGTCTCCTCAAGGATATCTGCGCTGGTGTTGCCACACAGGTTGCTTATGAGGTTCGCGAAGAAGAGTACACGCAGTCGCCTGAGCAAACCCTTGCCCGCGGCCGAGGTTCGTGCCGCGATTTCGCAGCTTTATTCGTGGATGCAGTGCGCAGCCTGGGTTTCGGTGCTCGGATCGTTTCGGGATACCTTCACGATGCGGGGGCGCAGACCATTGGCGTCAGCGGTACCGGGTCGACTCACGCGTGGGCTGAGGTTTATGTCCCAGGGGCGGGCTGGATTACCTTTGACCCAACAAATCGTAGCGTCGGCGGCGCTAATCTTGTGCCTGTCGCTGTTGCTCGTCACATACTACAGACAGTACCTGTGACCGGTAGCTTTATCGGTGCCAAAGATTCCTTTGAGCGAATGGAAGTGAAAGTGGCAGTAAAGCTCTCATAACGACATGACGGTGCAAGTACTGTAAGTATCCTTTATAGCCTTGCCAAAATGCATCACGCCCCAGCGCAGGTGGCCGTTGTTGCCCGCATGTTGAATTGCACTAAATATTGAACCATTTCAGCCAGGTATTTGCATTCTAGGTTGACCCGCTTCGCTGGTCGCAAGAGCACGTGCGCCAGTGGGATTGCGGAACTCGACCGGGTGAATGTTCAATGCAAAAACCGGGTCGAATTTCGGTGCAAATCAACAGTAGGAGATTGCCACGGACTCGGACCCGGAGTTGGTGTTTCTGGAACACTGAAATCCGCGATCATTGGGCGTCGGACCCCGTGTTAGCCAGTACCCCAGGACCCCAGATTTCCAGGGCTCCCCGCCCGTCGCCAACCCATACACCCACCGACTCTGATCGATTGGCCAAACCCAAAAGTCGGATGGTCAAACTCGTAAAAAATCTATATAAATCAATGATCTTACCGGCGCATAGGTTCCACTTTATTCCGGGCGCATAGGTTACACAATTGAGGCATTTGAGGAGGCCCCTCAGATGCCCTGGAAAGAGTGTAACCGTATGGATGAACGTCTACGTTTTGTGGCTAGGCTCCTCGACGGGGAGAAGATGGCCGTAGCCTGCCGAGAGTTCGGGATATCCCGCAAGACCGGCTACAAGATCTTTGCGCGCTACAAGGAATTTGGCGTCAGGGGGCTGGAGGACCGCTCCAAGAGCGCCTACCGACATCCCAACAAGCTGCCGTTCCAGATCGAGAAGGCCATCCTGAGAATCAAGCAGGAGCACACATCCTGGGGAGCACCCAAAATCCAGCACAAGCTGGCGAAGGAGTTCTCCATCATTAAGCCGCCCGCTGTTAGCACCATCCACGCGGTGCTGGATCGACATGGCCTGGTAAAGCGCAGGAAGCGCAAACGTTACAAGGCCAAGGGAACACAGCTCAGCGAGGCCAATTCTCCCAACTCGCTGTGGTGTGCTGACTTCAAGGGTCAGTTCCGACTGGGGAACAAAAAGCACTGCTACCCGCTAACGATCACCGATCAGATGAGCCGCTACCTGCTGGCGTGCGAGGGGTTGGAATCGACCAAGGAAATCACTGCCTTCGAGGTGTTTGAGCGCACCTTCAGGGAGTTTGGCCTGCCTGGTGCCATCCGGACCGACAATGGCATACCCTTTGCCAGCCCTCATGCCCTGTTCGGTCTGAGCCGCCTGTCACTGTGGTGGCTCCGCCTGGGTATCAGTATTGAGCGAATCAAACCAGGGCATCCCCAGCAGAACGGACGCCACGAACGCATGCACCTGACACTGAAGAAGGAGGCGACCAAACCCGCCTCGTTCAACTTCCTGCAGCAGCAGGAACGCTTCGATGACTTCATCGAGGTATACAATAATGATCGGCCCCACCAGGGGCTAGGCGGCTTGTACCCGGGTGAGCTGTATACACCTTCGGCCCGTGAGTTCTTCGAACCGGGGGAACCGGAGTACCCTTGTCACGACCGGACCATCAAAGTGACTCGGTGTGGACGGATATGCATCGGAAGGCGCAAAATCAACCTCAGTACCGTCTTCGCAGGACAGTACGTGGGTGTCAGAGAAGTTGCCGACGAGGTCTGGCTCGTCAGCTTCATGGAGTATGGCCTGGGCTTCTTTGACAGAGAGCTAGATAAGGTGGAGCCGGTGGGAAAGAACCCCTTCGCTCCAAAAGTGTTACCTATGCTCTCGGAATAATCTGTTACCTATGCGACCGGAACAGACCTCAATAAGATGGTGGGCCCAGAAGGACTTGAACCTTCGACCAATCGATTATGAGGAGGTTGGAGAGGGGCGAACTCAGGGTGTAAGTCGAAGAAAGGCAAGGGATTTTCCCCGACGGGTGGGGGAGGGGTGCCGAGACCGAACGTATGCCGAACTTGGGGTGGGGGGGTATGCAAGTTCGGTTGTCGTAAGTGCAAGATTCCCAAACGCTTTTCCAAACCGAACTTCCGAACCACGGCCGAACCAAAGTGCGGGACGATTGCTGATTAGACCTCCATCAGCACGGTTTCCGGCTTGAGCTCCATGTCTTCCAGCGCGGCAATAATTGTTGAAAGCTCCAATTGTTTGTCACTACTCCTCGCATACGCGAGGTGCACGTCCTGGCTTGCGCTTTCGATATTATCGACAAGAAACAGTTTGCCGTGTGTCAGGTAGGGCGCCACAAGCTGCCTGGGCAGAAACGCTGCTCCCCCGTGCGATAGTAGGAACTCCATGGCGATGTGGGCCTGGGCCGTGTGCAGGACCGGCGCCAACGGCTCTTCTAACAAGCGGGCTTGCAGTAGGTTTAATGTAGTGCCCCAGTCGACGAATATGTGCCCGATCCCCGGTAAGTCCTCAATCGACTTTCCGTTCGAACTTGTGACCATGACCAGCTCCAGGTTGCCGATTCGTCGGCTCTCGATATCCATATTCTGCGGTGGATTGAGCACCGCGATGATGTCCACACGACCGCCCAACAGGGCCCTGGTCAGCTCCTGCGTAGAATTGATCTCTGTGCGTAGGTGCAATTCAGGGAAGCGCGCGGCGAGCTTGGGCAAGACGGATTGCAGGAAGGAGTCCCACAAGTTGGTGGTGCCCCCAAGCGTGAGCTGCATCGACTGCCTTGGCGGGATGCCCACTTCCTGCATGGCTATCTGCCACGCGGTCAGTAGGTTTTCGGCGTGAGGCAGAAGCCGCTCACCGGCGGGCGTCAGCAATATATTGTTGCGCTGCCGTGTAAAGAGCAGTACGCCGAGCGTATTTTCCAGCTGCTTGATTCGAGAGCTTACAGCGGATTGCGTTAGGTAGAGGCTTTCGGCGGCCTTGCCAAAGTGCCGCGTTTTGGCAACTTCCAGAAACGTCCTTAGGAGATCGGTATTCATTGAGCTATCGATTAAATATATCGATCAAAACAACCGAAAAATATCATTTTACTGCCCATAGTCCCCCAACCATACTGCCAACCTACTATTTTTGCCATTAATTATGTTTATCAAAATGAAGAAAAACGACTCATTTTCTACTGACTGTAAGTTTTATGCCAGGGAACATTTCCCGTACGGGATCGGCCGTAGCGGAGAGTTCACCTGTGAGCAGAGCGACTTGCTGGCCAATTACGGGCAGGCCTATGTAGCCCTCGCGGAGGGAAGCAGGGATCCGTTGACAGCCGAAGAGGAGAGATTTGTGGCGGTCTGCCAGGGCAAGCTGAAAGCCAGATCTTGTCACGAAAAAGCCTGGCTATTGTTCTTGAGCAAAACCCAGCCCCGGCGTTCGACCTACAGTTCCCTTGTCAGCGTTGGAAATCAGGGGGCGGTGGACTTTGCAGAAAATGGCTACTTCACTGAAATCTGATTTCCGTGCATTAGCATTAATAGTACCAAGTCATAGGGCACTCATCCGCTAACGCGAATCTTGCCAATTTATCGCTTCCAGGTGTAGCCGTAGAGCGGAGGCGCTGCGGAACTTCCTGCGTATGAGTGATCGCTTGAGTCCGCAGCAAATGTCCTTGACCTCTGCCGGGTGCCCCGAATAGCGGGTGGCTCCGCCCAGAGCATCATAGAAGATCCGTATGGCGTCGCAGATGTCATTCGCTACGTTGTCTTGCCTGCGCCCTCCAGGCTCGAAAAGGTCGAGCAGCTTGAGGTCGTAGGAAAGCCCGACGCTACATACCATGATGTTCTCGGTATGGAGGTCACCGTGGTAGTGACCATTAAAATGTACTGATTCGAGGCCAACGATCAGTGCATGAAGCAGGTGCGTGGCCTGAAACGGTGTGAGTCGCTTCCCCGGCAGTGCCTTGAGATAGTCGGACATGAGCTGGCCTTCGACATAGTCAGATATCAGGACGCTAATGGGCTGACCACGCCACTGCATGGTTTCCTGTGTGTGGTACTTGATGACTATCCTGCACTCATGCAACTCATGAAGTTTTCTTGCGTAGGCAACAACGGTCTTATTGTTTATATTGCGCGCAGGAAAAAACAGCTTCGCCGCACATTCGATTCCTGTTGATAATTCTCCGATCTTGTAGACCTCGCCCTCCCAGCCGCCACCCAATCTGCTGATGATCTCGTATTTCCTGGCGATTACGCGCCCGGGTGACAAGTCAAAACTGTTCATGGTCTGTACGATCTCCATAGGTCATCGATTTTTAGTAGTGGTACTTTATCCCTGAATGCAGGTTTCTGGTTCGAGCGCAGGGCTCGCCAGAATCTGAGCCTTATAACCGCAAATCTCCAGCTTGACGAACTCATGGCAGGGGCGGAACTCCACAGCATTGGCGGCGGTTTAGGATGTTCATCCCCCGATAGTTGGGGGTTCGCCAGGTGGCGTTGCCAGTACCTGTTCCCACCGTAAAGTGAGCCGGAGGCGGCACAAGAAAGCTACATTTTTTACATAATGTCCGCTACTAAGCTCAATAGGATTGCCTCTTATACTTCCGCGGATTGGGCGCCCTCCCACTGCCGTTATAGAACTAGGCCAAGAGGTACTGCTTTAAGGCCTGTGATAGCCACCCGTGTCGCTTATGCAGGGTGTGCCCGATGCCACGCGCCATCAGTACTTGATGCAACGTGCGCGACAATCGCTTGAGCAGCCGGAAGCTGCGCAGAGATTCTGGAGACATTTGAGGAGTTAGGACAGTGGAGCATGAAATACTAACTGGTATAGCCCCGTATGATTGGAAGTCAATACTCTCAGCGGTATTTTGCGGCACGGCCATTGGCTTGGAGCGACAGTTAAGAGGCAAACCTGTTGGAATCCGCACGGCGTCTTTGATCGTTTTGGGAACCTATCTGTTCCTTGCTACCGCATTCGGGCTTGAGGGAAATGCTATGGACCCATCTCGCGTCATTGGGCAGGTAATTACGGGAATAGGGTTTCTGGGGGCGGGCGTGATGCTCGCCAAAGAAGGATCAGTCATCGGTGTCACGTCTGCGGCCAGTATTTGGGTATTGGCTGCAATCGGGGTCGTGATTTCCGCCGGTAATCTCGAGGCGGCGATTAAACTGTCGTTACTGGTTGTCGCTATTCTCTATGGCATTGATATTCTGGAAGATCGTTTCAAGGTGCTAAGCCGTGGAGTCCATGCCCGTGTCCGTACCAGGTTTATGCCCTCACCGGTTCGGGAAGAGGCCGCCTCGGATGAAAAGTAGTCTGGGTAACTCCTAATCCACTCAACGCATTCCTTAGAACTGGGGCTCTGGGCTGGATATTCTCGTTTATAGTCGTTTGCAACCCTTTACGCCTTGTATAGCTGCTATTTTCTGCTGCAACTCCGCGTTCCCCGCATTGTGCCGGTTTTCGAGCAGACTGCCTTCAAGTTGGCGGCCACGGACGCCGCTCCGCTGGTCTTCGAGATGGTCCCCCGAACCCATTTCGACGGCGCGGTGCTGATGGCTGACGGGACACCCCGAGTCGCTCCTCACTCACCTACAAAATTGCCAAAACGGCGGTATTTCCTTTCGACAATCAGGGCCCCACAATCGCCCCGAAAGAGCGCCATCCGGGCGAAAAAGGCACAACATGGGTCTCATTCTTCAATTGCCGCTTATCGTGCAGGCCGCCGCGGAGGCGTCATCACCTGATGCGCAGGTCAGCCACATTGTGGACGCCATCCAGGACTGCATGGATGTGGATGTGTGTTCCCTGTACCTGGCGGACGAGAAGGGCGATTTAGTACTAGTCGCCAGCCATGGCCTGGCCAGCGGCGCCATAGGTGGCACCCGGCTGTCGCCCGATACCGGATTGGTAGGTCTGGTTGCCCGCACGCGCCATCCCTTGAACATTATCGAGCCTTCGGCACATCCGGATTTTTACTTCTTCCCTGGTATAGGGGAAGACTTGTTCCGCAGCTTTTGCGCTGTGCCTCTGGTGCGCGGGGGATCAACCCTGGGCGTACTCGCGGTGCAATCTCTGTCGCCCCGGCAATTGACGAGTGAAGAAGAAGCCTTTCTCGTGACTCTCGGCGCGCAGCTTGCCCTGGTCGTTGCCAACTGGTCAGACTGGAAGGGCAGCGATCCCTCGTTGCCGCGAATATTCAGGGGTGTGCAGGGTTCGCCGGGGATCGGTATCGGCGCTGCTCACCGGTGTAATGAGATGGACCTCATGTCGGTAGTTGATGGGCACAGTGAGGATCCCCAGCACGATATACAACTATGGCACGACCTCCTGCGCCAGGTGCGAGAAGGCGTGGCTCGTGAACGTCGTCAACTGGGTGAGCACGTTTCTACTGAGGTCGCGGCGATATTCGACGCCTACCTTATGTTGTTGGGGGACACCGCGCTGGTAGGTGGGGTAGAAAACGCTATTAAGTCCGGACGCGACCTGCCTTCAGCACTGCGCAGCGTTATTCATCAATACTCGGAACTGTTCATGGCGATGGACGATCCTTACTTGCGTGCGCGGCATGAGGACATCCGTCACCTGGGCAACCGGATCTATGGGGCCCTGCAGGGCGTACGTGAGGTACCGACTGCGGTGGATAGTGGCCCCGTTGTGCTTGTTGGCAAGCAGGTAAGTGTTTCCGACATGGCGGCGATACCGCGGGAACACCTCACTGGGGTGGTCAGCCTGGAAGGATCCATCATGTCGCACACCTCGATCCTAGCCAATGCTCTAGGTGTACCCGCCGTGATGGGAATCGGCATGGGATCCACGATCAAGCAGGGCGAGTCGCTCATCGTCGACGCCAACCTGGCGCAGGTCATGGTCCAGCCCGCGCCGACGGTGATCAGCGAATATCGCCTTCTGGCAGCACAGGAGAGCGAATTGCGAGGCAGACTCTCTCACCTGCGTGACGAACCCGCCGTGATGAGTGACGGCGACCAGGTCACCCTGCTCGTGAACAGTGGCCTGCTGGCGGACCTGTCGCCGGGTCTGGAGGCAGGTGCCGAGGGCATTGGGCTGTACCGCACCGAAATTCCTTTTATGGAGCGTGAGGGCTTCCCCTCGGAGGAGGAGCAGTTGCGGATCTATCGCCATGTCTTGGATGCCTATAGCGACAAGCCTGTCACGATGCGAGTGCTGGATGTAGGCGGCGACAAGCCGCTGCCTTATTTTCCCATCAAGGAGGAAAATCCGGCCCTTGGCTGGCGCGGAATCCGTTTCTGTCTGGATAACTCGCCCTTACTCATGACTCAGGTGAGGGCCATGTTGGCGGCTGATCCCGCGGCGCGCCAATTGCGCATTCTTCTACCCATGGTGAGCAAACTGGATGAACTTCTGCGCTTTCGCGAGTTACTCGAGGATGCGGTGCAGCAGCTTCGCGAGGAAGGTATTCCCGCCGAGCCTCCCCCGCTTGGCGTCATGGTCGAGGTTCCCGCCGCCATTTCCTCACTAACAACTTGGGCGCGACATATCGATTTCGTATCGGTAGGCAGTAATGATCTGAGTCAGTACCTGCTGGCGGTTGATCGAAACAATCCCCGCGTTGCCGCAGCTTATGACCATCTTCACCCTGCTGTGGTGACTGAGATCGCGCGCATAGCCCAGTATGCGCGTGACCTGTCACTACCCGTTAGCGTCTGCGGGGAGATGTCCTCCGATCCGGAGGCTGTGCTGTTGCTTTTGGGTATGGGCATTCGCACCTTGAGTATGAGTGCGGCGCACTTGCCACGTATCAAGTGGTTGGTACATCACGTTGATGGCGCAGAAACCCGCACACTGCTGGAGGAGAGTCACGGGCTGCGCGATGTTTCTGAGATACGTGCACGACTTCGACAATTCCTGCTCGGCCTTGGCTACCCGGGTATGACGTCGGCCGCGGGTAACTAGGGTCCAGTGGGAGCTCCGGGGGTATTGCCAAGTTAAGCCCCTGATTTGGACTAGAATCGGACAATGAACACCTACAAACGTCACCGATTCCCACCAGATGTTATCTCCTACGCCGTCTGGCTCTACTATCGCTTTAACCTAAGCCACCGTGATATCGAAGATATCTTGGCTGAACGAGGCATTGTCGTCACCCGTGAGTCGATCCGGTTGTGGTGCAACAAGTTTGGGGCGCTGTATGCTAGGCGCCTTAAGCGGCACCATCGTGGCTTCGGCGACACCCTCTTCATTGACGAAGTCTTCGTCAAGGTCAACGGCAATCAGCACTATCTATGGCGGGCCGTCGACCAGGATGGCGAGGTGGTTGATGTCTACCTACAGTCGAAGCGTGATGGAGCGGCTGCGAAACGGTTCTTCAGGCGGCTGCTACGTAATTGCGGCGGGGAGCCCAGGAAGATTGTCACAGACAAGCTCCGTAGTTATCCAGTTGCCCATCGCGAGGTTATCCCTGACACGATCCATGTGACAGATCAGTATGCCAACAATCGGGCCGAACAGTCTCACGAGTCGACCAGAGTTAGGGAGTGCGGGATGCGTAAGTTCAAATCTATGAAGCAGGCCCAGAGATTCGTGACAGCCCATGCTGCTGTCCATAACCTATTCAATCTGGGTAGGCACCTGGTCAGAGCTAAACACTACCGAAACCTGAGGGTCAGTGCGTTCACTGAGTGGAGCAGGGCGGTAGCATGAGATCCTGAGCATGGAATTCTATGGATCTAGCGAGTTAATTTGCCAGTACCAAGGCGGGTGCGGGAGGGGAGCCGAGACTGAACGTATGCCGAACCTCGGCGCTATCGGTCCGCGAGTTCTGTGGAGGTAAGTCGAAGAATCCCAAGCGGTTTCCCGGACCGAACTTCCGAACCGAGGCCGAACTATTCTTCAAGCAAGTCTTTTTCGTAACGTGCTATCGAGCTGGCAACAGTTTCTTCCAGCTCGGTCAGATAGGTACGAAAGTGCTCCCATTGGCCCACTCCACCACCGTAGATGGGCTGGCGAACCTGTTCAGAGCTTGCAGTACGAACGGCGCGTTCTGTCCGGTGGAAGTCCATGCAGGCCTGCTCGAACGGCAGTCCGCAGAATTCGAGTATTCGATTGACCTGGCCTTCCAGGTCCTGCACCACATTCTCGTAATGCACCCGGAGTACGCTGCCCGGTGCGACGGCCTCCCAGTGGTCCATGAGCGCGACGTAATCGTTGTAGTAGCGCCCAATATCAACCAGGTTATAGCTGAATTCCTGCCCCTCTGCGAACAGCTGCTTGAACCCGCTGAAGCAGCAGGCCATGGGGTGCCTGCGAGCGTCGATGATCCGCGCGTTTGGCAGTATCAACTTGATCAGGCCGACGTGGCGAAAGTTGTTGGGCATCTTGTCGATGAAGAACGGGGCGGACTGGCGGTGAATGCGAGTCTCTTCCATGTAACGCTTGCCGAGGGAGGACAGTTCAGTGTCTGACAGCTCGGTCAGTAACTCGGGATACTGTTTTGCCGCGTCGTCACGACCCCGCCGTTTCAGCGTCTGCGCCGTGGCCAGGATGTTCGGCAGCTCCAGCGTGCCGTCCACCTGGCTATGTGAAGACAGTATCTGTTCCAGCAGCGTTGAGCCCGCCCTGGGGAGTCCCACGATGAAAATGGGGTCCGGCGCCGGGAACCCGGGAGTGCCACGGCTAGTAAGCACTTTTTCAGTGAAATACTTGCGTTGCGCCGCGAGTTCCTCCGACATGCGCTCGGCGCTGTAGTTGCTCTGTTGTCGCTTGAGCTGGTTCCCTTTCGAGTAGAACTCGAAGGCGCGAGCATAGTCGCGCCCATCTTCAAAAGCCTTGCCCAGCGCGAAATCGAGGTGCACCCTGCTGACCGGGCTAAGCTCTTCACGCTGCTCGAGGGCCAGCATTTCCGCGACCTGCTCATCATCGAAGCGGTACGTCTTGAGATTGGACAGCGAGTAGTAGGCGTCGCCGTGCCAGGGATTATGCGCTATCGCAGCCCGGTAGCTTTCAATTGCGGCTTGTTGGTCACCGCGCGTTTTCAGCGCATGGCCCCTTGATGTCAGCGTCACCGCGTCACCGGGCAGTTTGCGCAGTATGTTGTCGAACATCGCTATTGCGCCGTCATAGTCGCCTGACTGCATTTTTTCAACTGCGTACAAAGACTCGATCTGCGGGTTTTCGGGGTGCTCGCTGAAAAGCGCCTCGGCGACGACAAGTGCCTCCGGGAACTTCTGTCTCTGCCGCAGCACGCCGATATAGTCGATCCTGATCTGGATATTGTCGGGGGCGAACTCAGTAGCGCTTTCCAGCAGGTACTCGGCGTCACCGAGCTCGCCGAATCCTGTGGCGATTTCCGCCAGCAGACGCATGGCTTCGGTATGCGTGGGATTCGCTTTAAGGAACTTGCGGCAAAGCTCTTCGGCTTTACGCAGTTTTCCCTGGGAGAGCAGGTCCATGACCGCCACAAGCGGCCTGGGCATGTTTTGCAACCGGTGCACCTGTGCCTGTGCCTGCCGCGCCTCTACCGGTCGCCTTATAGCGGTGAGAATCTTGTGCTGATTGCGCCAGCTGGCAATCAACGCAGGGTTCAGCTGACAGGCATTGGCGTACGCGGCCAGGGCTTTCTCCGGCGCGCCACGGGCCAGGTGCAAATGGCCCTGCTCCTGGTACACGCGACTTTTGTCATAGTCGGTAGATTGCAGGGCGTCGAGGGGTTCCTGTGCCTGCTGGAACTCGCCGGCATAGCGGTAACACACCGCCGACAGGTACAACGCATCCGGGTTATCGGGTTCAAGCGCGAGCAGGCCGTCAACGGCAGCTCTGGCACCGGCAAAGTTTTTGTCGGCCATCATTTTCTTGATATCAGCGAGCTGGGCCTCGCTGCCGGAGGCGGTCATTTGTCTTCCTTCGGTAGAACAAAAAAGGCCCCGGCATTTTAACGCCGGGGCCCGCGTCGAGCGAACTTGCGGCTAGAAGCGGTAGGAGAAGCGAAGGCCTACCGTGCGTGGTCTCGCCAGGGTAACTCTCGGCTTGTTGAAAATGGCGTTACCGGAGATCTCCGCCTCTTCGTCTGTGAGGTTCTCGACATACAGCTCCGCTGACCACTCCTCTTCCGTGAGTCCGGCGCTGGCGTTCAGCAGGTACCAGCTGTCAAGCTCGATACTGTTCGCGGCCACGATGTCCGTGTTTACCTCGTCGGAATAGCTGGCGTTGAGCATTACGTGGCCGAGCTGACCGGAGGGCAGGTCCCACTCGTATCTTGCGTTCACGGTTGCCTGGAATTCAGGCGCGAAGGCCAGATCGTCGCCCTCGCGAACAAAGTTTGTCACGAAGCTCTCGGTGATTTCCGTGTCGAGATAGGAGAAGCCACCCGATATGGTGAGGCCTTCAGCGAAAGCCGGCAGCCAGATGAGGTCGCCCTCAAGGCCGGTAACTTCGGCGTCAGCCGCGTTGTCAGAGAAGAACAGGTTCGTGATGCTGGTATCAAAGATGCCTATCTGGAGGTCTTCGATCTCTACGTAGAAAATGTCGCCATTGAAGCGCAGCGAGCCGTCCAGCAAATCCAGCTTCCAGCCCAGCTCGTAGTTGACCACCTCGTCGGTGTCCATCGCGAAAGGCACGGTGTAGCTCCCATCGGGGGATACAGCGCCGCCGGGTCTGTTCAGGAAGCCCGGTCGGTAGCCCTCTGACCAGGTAACGTAATAGAGTTGATCGTCGTTTGGCGTCCAGGCGAGACTGATCTTGCCGATGACGCCGTCTGTTTCCGCTTTGTCATTCTCGCCGCTGAACAATTCGTCCAGGTTGTTGCCCGCGTTCATGTCTTCGGTAGCGCCGAGATTGCCGAAAGAACCGGCAGCGCTGCCTTTCAGGTCGACCTCGATGTCATACCAGCGCGCGCCGAACGTGGCGGTAAACTGGTCGGTGATGTCGACATTCAATTCTCCAAAGACGCCCAACTGTTCATCGAGGCGCAGCACGTCGTTGCGGAAGATGACACCGGGGTTCCACTGACCAGGGTCGCGCACGGTGGCGCCCTCGGCGGAGAAGTTCGGTCCGAAGCCAATGTTGCCGTTGTTTGCAACGACCTGTGTCGAGCCAGGGTAGGTGAACTGGTTGTCCTCACGCAGTTCCATGTCGCTGTAGAAGGCGCCGACGATGCCGCGCACGCGCTTAGTCTGGTCTGTAGAGATACGAAACTCGTGAGTCTCCACCTCGGTTTTCACATAGCTTTTTACGAACAGGTTGGGCGGCTGGCAGGTGCCGGTGGGAGCAGCGTCTGGATAGGACACCTGCTGGTCACAAATGTAGTAGGGGATGTACTGCCCGACGAACAGGTAGTCGGTGTAGTCGACCCGCGACGCGGCTTCGCGCTCGGTGTAGGCCCCTGTGTAGATCACGTCGAGATTGGCAAGACGGCCGTTAAGGGTCCAGTTGTAGTTCTCGAAATCGTCATCGAGGGTGTCGGTCTCGTAACGGCTGATCTCGTAGTCGTCCAGCTCCGGGTCGACATAGAAAACGCCGTCGGTGTCGATATCCTGCTGTGCGACACCGACGAGCAGACTCCAGTCCTCGTTGATGTCCCAGAGCCCGGACAGTCGGGCCCCCGAGTACGTTGCCTCGTTGAAATTGTCCTCTGTTCTTGTCGAGTTGTCTGCGCTCAGAAAATTGACGTCGGACAGGTCGGCATCGCCCTGGAAACCGCCCGGTTGGAAGCGCGCCCCGTCGCGTGCGGTAACCGAACCGGCGACGTTGTCGATGTACCCCCCCTGGCGGTCCACGTAGACTACGGCGCGCACGGCGACGTTGTCAGATACGGGTACATTCAGCATACCTTCCACGTTGTAGCTTGGGTCGCCGCCTTCGGTATGCGCTGTGCCCATCTTGAGGCTACCGCCAAATCCTGAAGGGTCTGGCTTGTTGGTTATAAAGCGCACCGTGCCCGCCTGAGAACTGGCGCCGAAAAGGGTGCCCTGCGGACCCTTAAGTACCTCAATGCGATTCAGGTCGGCCGCATAGACGTCAAGGTTCCTCCCGGGCTGTGTCAGCGGTTGCTCATCGAGGTAGAACGCCACGTTCGGTGCCAGACCCGCTACGCCGGAACTAGTCAGGTTGGGCGTGGTGGACGCCACGCCGCGGATGTAAATGGTATTGGTGCCGGGCCCGCCGCCGCCCGCGGTAACGCCCGGCAGCTGCACCAGATAGTCGGCGAAATCGGTAATGCCCAGTTGCGCCAGTGACTCCTGGCCGAGTGCGGTCAGCGCTATGGGAACGTCCTGGGCGCTGGCGGCCTTCTTTGTCGCCGTCACGATGACTTCTTCGAGTTGCGCGTGGGCGGGATGGATGACGGTAGCGGCGAGAACAGCGCCGTAAAGGGCGTTTCTTTTAAACATGGGTCTCCCAGGAGAAGGTTGCGAGCTTGGTTTATTATTTGAGCTAAAATATATTTAGTTCTAAGCATTATGATATCGCCTTTGATGAGCCGGACTCAAGCTTTCGGCGTTTTAGGAGCTAAAATAAGCGATTTTGGAGATATCTTTCAGAGACTTGCGGGTTTAAGCGGAGAAGATTGGAATTTAGTTCTCTATATAAATAGGGCCACCTCCCGTGCCGGCCGGGTATAATGCGTCGAACTCTAAGTACAGCCGCGACCAGATGGTCGCTAAAGCGGGGCAGATGACAACCAGATACCAGTCGGACTACACGGTCGGAGACGACAATATCCGGTTGTGGGGCATGGACGTCCACAACCCGGTTTTCATTATCAGTGCCTGCCTGATCATCGCGTTCGTCATGGCGACGATCCAGTTCCCGCAACAGGCCAATGAGCTTCTCGCCGCCATCCGGGCCTGGTGCCTGACGACCTTCGACAGCTTCATGATGATTTCGGTGAGCGCTATCCTCCTGTTTTGTCTTGCGCTCATCGTTCACCCCGTGGGGCGGGTGAGAATAGGTGGCGCCGGCGCAAAACCCGAGTTCAGCCGCCCGAGTTGGTTTGCCATGCTCTTTGCCGCCGGCATGGGCATCGGGTTGATGTTCTGGGGCGTCGCAGAGCCCATGACCTACTACATGGGAGAGAGTGGAACCCCTCTCGGCGTCACGCCACAGACGCCTGAAGCCGCGGAGCTCGCGATGGCGGCTACCCTCTATCACTGGGGCCTGCACGCCTGGTCGGTCTACGCGGTGATCGCGCTAGCGCTCGCCTTTTTCAGCTACAACTGCAAGCTTCCACTCACTTTGCGCTCCGCTTTCTATCCTTTGCTGGGTGAGCGCTGCTGGGGCTGGCCAGGCCACGTGATCGATACGTTTGCGGTACTGGCAACGATATTTGGGTTGGCGACGTCCCTCGGCCTTGGCGCGTCCCAGGTTAATGCGGGGCTCACCATGTTGTTCGGCACAGAGGATGCGCTGAACACGAAGATATCCGTTATCGTCCTCGTCACTTTTATCGCGATTATCTCTGTTGTGCGCGGCCTGGACGGCGGGGTCAAAGTGCTCAGTAATATCAACATGGTCCTGGCGGCCCTGCTGCTGGCATGCATCGCCTTCGCCATTGGTAATATCGACTTCATTGGTTCGGTCACTGAAACAGCGGGTAACTACATTGCCAACATAGTGCCCTTGAGTAACTGGTCCGGGCGCGAGGACGAGCAATGGATGCAGGACTGGACCGTGTTCTACTGGGCCTGGTGGGTCAGCTGGTCGCCCTTTGTGGGCATGTTTATTGCGCGGGTCTCACGCGGTCGCAGTGTAAGGGAGTTCCTCATCGCGGTGTTGTTGGTGCCGACCTTTGTCACCTTGATATGGATGAGCGTTTTTGGGATGAATGCCATCTACCAGGTGGAGAATGAGGTTGGTGGGCTGGCCCAGGGTATGGATTCTATCAGCGTCGCGACATTCCAGATGCTGGAAGGGCTCCCCTTCAGCAGCATCACAACTGTTGTCGGTGTCCTTCTTGTGCTGGTGTTTTTCATTACTTCCTCCGATTCGGGTTCGCTGGTGATCGACGGCATTACCGCGGGCGGAAAGCATGACGCGCCAGTACCCCAGCGCATCTTCTGGGCGACGATGGAAGGACTGCTCGCGGCTGCGTTACTCTATGGCGGCGGCAAGGAGGCCCTCGCGGCATTACAGGCAGGGACCGTGGCAGCCGGCATACCGTTTACCGTTGTGTTGCTGTTGGTATGCGTTAGCCTCTATAAAGGCCTCAGTGCGCATATGCGTGAAGTCGCGAAACAATAAGCAAGTGCGCGAGTGCCCGCGTTATACTCAACGCCCTAGTGTCTCGTCCGGACTCAGCCGTGGACCAACTTGATCAAGTACTGACATCGCTGCGCAGGGTGATTCGCGCAACAGACCTCCATTCGAAGCGTCTTGCGAAGGAGACTGGCCTCACCGCGCCGCAGATTCTGTTGCTGCAAGCTATACGCAGGCTCGAGGGGGCCGCCATTGGTGAGTTGGCGAACGAGGTCAGCCTCAGCCAGGCGACTGTCACCACGATCCTGGATCGCCTGGAAAACCGGGGTTACATCGAACGTGAGCGCTCCACGGTGGACAAGCGTAAGGTCCATGTTCACCTCACGGACAGAGGCATTGAAGTTTTGCGGGACGCGCCTACCCCGCTACAGGAGCACTTCGCACGCCAGTTCAATGACCTGCAGGAGTGGGAACAGACCATGTTGATCACTGCCTTGCAGCGTGTTGCCCACATGATGGATGCCGGGCATATCGATGCGTCTCCTGTGCTCGATGTCGGCACGCTGGACAGGCCGCCGGAGTCGTTGGCAACTGTGGAGCCGATGAACCAGCCGGGGCAGAAAAAGCGCTGAGCCGATACATCCTCCGCTCACTAGGTATTGTGGCTCTTCATCACTAAGTTGGGACACCGGCGTTCATTAAACTTGACCGTAGCCCCGTAATTCGAGCCATGCAGGCTGTGGGATTCTCTCAGTGAATGCCGCCGGGCCGTTCGGACGTTTCCTCGATCTCATCATCCATCAACGGCTCATCGACGACATCGAAGATAATCCCGCGCACTTCTACGTCGATCCACGCCCTGAATAACTCGAGCGTCCTGTCCTGGGGCCACAGCGCGGGATCTGTGTACCAGTACTCCAGGATGTCCTCGAATAATGGTTGATAGCACTGCTCCAGCCAGTTGTCGATTTCCTCGCAGGCGTAGTCATGGATAAGGAAAACAGGAAGGTCTTCGTTTGCCTCCTCCAGCGTAAACGTACTGCCGTCCGGATAGGGATCGGCCTCGTTTATCCAGTCCACGAACGGCTGCTTGAGCGTGACGATGAGTAGGTCGCGATTGAGCATATGCGGCGGTGTCCCTGGCGAATTCCTAATTCAAGCCGCTATTGGTAACTGAAAGAGGCCGCGGCAATGCTTCTTCCAGCGATAATTTTGAATATCGGCGACGTGGTCGGCGGCTGAATCGACAGGAGTTTTGCCGCTTCGGCTCGAATGGCACCGATACTCGTTGTAGTACGCCTGATAATCTCTGAGTTTGTTCTCTAAGTCAGTCGTGGTCCAGAAGAAGGTCTGATCAAGTAGCTCTCGCCGAACGCTACCAATCATTCGTTCCACGAAGGGATGCGACATCGGCACGCGTGGCAGTGACTTGATCTCCTCGATTTCGAGCACTCGAAGATTTGCTTTCCATCGATGGTACTGAAACAGTGGATCGTTATCTGAACTGATTCGCTGCGGCCATCCCTGGCCAGATGTAGCATCGTTGAACATGCGGCAGACTGCGGGGCCATCCACATTTCCTGCATGTACGCCAAAGCCAATGATCTGGCGTGTGTACTGATCCATCACAACCATGATCCAGTGGGTCTTTAGCGTGATGGACTCAGCACGAAACAGATCTACGCTCCACAGGCTATCTTTTGCGTGCCCCAAGGTCGTCAGCCACGAGGGTCCACGGTTAGCGGGATCTGGCTTGTAATAAACAGCGAGAATGCGGCGAACAGTATCCTTGTCCAGCTCGAGGCCGAACGCGAGATTCATCTGTTGGGCGATGCGTGGACAGCCATAGCGAGGGTTGCGTTGTTTTAGCTCCAAGATAGCTTTGATCACTTCTCTTGATGGCCCCTTCGGCCCTGGCTTCTTCCCACCGCGTGGCGAGTAAAGCAGGCGGTACTTTCGTTTCTTCAGTGCGTTGTGAAAATGGAGCAGTGTGGATGGCCTGATGATGATCGCTGATCTGACCATACGTCTTGGATTCAGGAATAGAGATAGTAATCCGAAAATGGGGCGATCCGGGGTGGTCAGATTAGGTGCACGCTGGCGGGACCTGCTATGGATGATCAGTTGTTGTTTGAGTAGCAGGTTCTCGGCGATGACAGCCTTTCCACCGCCCGGTTGGCTAAGTTTTGCAATGACGGTGAGCAGGTGAAGAAGTAGGGAAATGACGTCTTTCATGCCTATCGAGCGTAGAGTAGCCCTTCGCAGGCGGCAACTATCAAGTCTCTGATATCATTGATAAATTAGTATCTCGCCATGCACAAGTTAACTTGTCGATACCGGGCTATTGCTTGAGCATGGCCCAATGATTTCACTGGGCTGTGAAAGTTAACTTGCCAGAACCTACACCCGATCAAACCGCAGTGGCAGCCCATCCGTCGGAAACGTCAGTGGCACATTGTTATATCGATAGCGGGTCATGCCCGCATCCTTGCTCACCCGAAAATTCTTCAACAGGTGGAACAGGAAGATCTTCGACTGCACCTCGGCAAAGTGCATGCCCAGGCACTTGTGGGCGCCGCCGCCAAACGGTATGTACTGGAAGAAATGGCCTTTCTCTTCGGCGCGGTCAGGGGTGAAGCGATGGGGGTCGAAGGTATGGGGGTCTTTCCAGTACTCGGGCATGTAGTGGGTAAACACGGACGATACGGTGACGATGGTATTGGCAGGTATGCGATGGCCCTCGTATTCGAATGCCTCCAGGGCATAACGGGGCATTACGGCCAGGGCGGGATGCATGCGCAGTGCTTCCTTCAATGTCCAGCCGGTTTTTTCCAGCAGCGCAACATCGTCGAATTTCAGTTCGCGCTTGTTCAGGCTGTACATCTCTTCGCGCAGTTCCTCCTGCCACTGGGGGTTGCTGGCCAGTGCATAGAGAATTGCACTCAAGGCGCTTGTCGTTGTGTCGTGTGCGGCGAACAGTATAAAGATGATTTGATCCCGGATGTCCTCGTCGCTGAAGAGGTTGCCCTGCTCATCGCGTAACTGGCAGAACTGCGAGAAGAGGTCGCGACCGGGATTCTGTCGTTTCTCTTCGATGTTATCCATGATGTACTTCACCAGGCGCTCTCTGGCTTTAATACCCTTTGCATACGGAGAGAACCAGAGTTCCTTACGACGGAACGGGTCAGCGGTTGCGGCAACAATATCTGAGAACGCCTGGTTGAGTGGTGCAGACTGTGCGCCGGTTTCCATGCCCAGGAACACGTTCGACCCGGTGTTGAGCAGTAGCGTCTTCAGGTGATCCATGGCCTTGATGGGGCGGCCTGTCTGCCAGCCGAAAATACCCTCGCGGAGCATCGGATTCATCAACTGCATGTGGCCCTCGATCGCAGGGCGCTTGAAAGCCGATTGCAGTATTTTCCGGTTTGCCTTGTGATCCTGGAAATCACGTTCCAGTAAATTATTGTCGAACAACGTATCAAAGACGGTGTCCCAGGCGAGGAAGTTAGAGAAGATATTGCCTTCGTTCTGGAACACCAACTGGTTGGCGTCGGGCCCCAACAAGAAAACGGATTCCAACCCCGGCGTGTGAAACCGGAATACCGGGCCGTACTTGGCATGTTGCCTGTTCATCCAGCCGTGCAGGTCTTTCAGAAACCAGTACAGATGGCCGAACACCGGCATACCGGCGTCGCCGGGTATGTGTGTCAGGTCTGGCCGGCGGGTCTGCCTCTGGTAACGGCGGATGCCGGACTTGTCGTAGGTCGACAGGGCCTGGTGAATGCCTTGCGAATCCGCGATCTGGGTGTGCGCCGGTGTGCCCATGGTTCGATCTCCTCGTTCAGAGTCTGCGAGTATCCGTTGCGCTACCCCTCGGGCACAGCTTAGAATGGGTAAAAAAAGGGGGATATTCGGCCAATCTATGACTGCATTCGGCGCCAGTGACTACCGGATTCCGGGTTTCTTTGTCCCCTATGTCGAAAAGTACGTGGCCGGGACTGGCGGTGATCCGAGCGCGCTATATACGGCGGCAGGTATAAAAAAGGGTGCTTTTAGCCCGGAGCAAGACTACCTGTCAGAGGATCAACTGTATCGGCTGGTCTGTGCCGCGCGTGCGCAAAATAATGATTCTGCGGTGGGCTTTGAAATCGGTGCGCAGTTCAGTATCGGTAGTTTTGGTCTTTTCAGTCGAGCCCTGATGAGTTGCGCGACCCTGCGCGAGGTGGCGCAGATGCTCGAGCGATACTCTGTGTTGGTGTTGCCGCTTGTTCGGTTCTCCAGTTACGAAACCGCTACGCATTTTGTCGTGGAGATCAATGCACTGTCGCGCTATCCCTTACTTAACCAGAGTATCTTTGAAGCGATTATGGCCTGTTGGGACAATATCGTGTTTTTGCTCCTGGGACAGCGACTCTCCGTCGACAGGATCTGCTGTCGCTTCGAAAAGCCGGAGCATTACCACCGCTACATAGGGACGGTGGCGCGAGAGTTCGAGTTTGCCGCGCAGCGGAATCAAATCTACCTGAAGCACAGTAATGTGGACCTGCCGTTGGTCACGGCAAATCCTATTGACGCGCTTTCCAGTCGGGAGCAGTGTGAAAAGGAACTTATCAGAAGTCAGCAGACCCGCTCACTCTCCGACGAGGTCGCCGATCTGGTGCGCTACTACCTCGACGCCAGTCCTTCCAGTGCAGAGATCGCCGCTCGCCTGAATCTGACAGACCGCACCATGCGCAGAAAGCTCGCCGAGGAGGGTGCGAGCTATCGGCAGTTGTTGCAGGCAGTTAGGGAGGAAATCGCGCTGTATTATCTGCAGGAGACGAAACTACAGGTTGCCGAGATTGCCGTTAAGCTGGGGTATCAGGAAACGTCAAATTTTCGTGCTGCGTTCAAGGGTTGGAAGGGCGTATCTCCGCGCCAGTGGCGGCAGGGTCAGCGTTAGTTGTCCCTGGCGAATTCCCAATTCACGCGGCGACCGGTAGCTGAAATAGTCCGCGGCAATGCTTCTTCCAGCGATAATTTTGAATATCGGCGACGTGGTCGGCGGCTGAATCGACAGGAGTTTTGCCGCTTCGGCTCGAATGGCACCGATACTCGTTGTAGTACGCCTGATAATCTCTGAGTTTGTTCTCTAAGTCAGTCGTGGTCCAGAAGAAGGTCTGATCAAGTAGCTCTCGCCGAACGCTACCAATCATTCGTTCCACGAAGGGATGCGACATCGGTACATGGGGCAGCGACTTGATCTCCTCAACGTCGAGTACCCGAAGGTTCGCTTTCCATCGATGGTACTGAAACAGTGGATCGTTATCTGAACTGATTCGCTGCGGCCATCCTTCGCCAGAAGTAACGTCGTTGAACATGCGGCAGAGCACTGGGCCATCGACGTCACCAGCGTGGACAGCGAATCCGATAACCCTTCGCGTGTACTGGTCCATAACTACCATGATCCAGTGAGTCTTCAGTGTGATGGACTCTGCGCGGAACAGGTCTACGCTCCACAGGCTGTCCTTTGCGTGACCGAGGGTAGTTAACCATGAGGGACCAGTATCTGCTGGATCGAGCTTGTAGTGGACAGCTAGCACACGCCGAACGATGTCCTTGTCCAGGTCTAGTCCGAAAGCCAAGTTGATCTGCTGTGCGATGCGAGGGCAGCCAAACCGCGGGTTGCGCTGCTTCATCTCCACGATGGCGTTGATGACCTCTCTGGAGGGGCCTTTCGGCCCCGGTTTCTTACTACCTCGTGGTGAATGCAGAAGTCGATACTTTCGTTTCTTCAATACGTTGTGGAAGTGGAGGAGGGTAGACGGCTTAATGATGATTGCTGCCCGGACTATACGCCTTGGGTTCAGGAACAGTGATAGGAAGCCGAGGACTGTACGGTCCTGGGTGGATAGATTGGGGGCTCGTTGGCGGGCTCTGCTGTGAATGATCAGTTGCTGCTTGAGTAGCAGGTTCTCAGCGATGACTGCACTGCTGCCGCCTGGCTGAATCAGCTTGGCAATCGTTGTTAGCAGGTGAAGAAGCAAGTAAATGACATCTTTCATACTGCCCGAGTGTAGAAAAGGACCCTGATTGCAGCAATCATCAACTTATTGATATCGTTGGTAAATTAGGAATTCGCCAGGCACACCCTGCGATTGACGGCAATGCCAAGGTACTAAAGATCGCCACCATCTTTTCCTTTGCCGCTAATGAGGAGCAGGACGCTATCGGCGATATAGTCGATGAGAGTTTTGAGGTTTCAGCCATGAACTCTAGCGCCAAGGAGTTTTTGAGCGCAGCCATTGACGACTACAATGCTTTGTTTGGGAGCAATTTTGGTGTCGACAGCAATGGCTTTCAAAGCTACTACCGCGATTTGGCCAAGCGGGTTAGGGCCAAGGAGATCGACCTGCTGATTGTAGTGGGTATGTTCCTTACCGGCTTTGATGCGCCAACGCTGAATACTTTGTTCGTAGACAAAAACCTGCGGTATCACGGGTTGATGCAAGCTTATTCCCGCACTAACCGCATTTATGATGCCACCAAGACCTTTGGGAATATCGTTACCTTCCGTGACTTGGAACAAGCCACCGTGGATGCCATCACGCTCTTCGGTGATAGGAACACCAAGAACGTCGTGTTGGAAAAGAGCTACAAGGAATATATGGATGGCTTCATAGATGTTGTCACGGGTGAAGCACAGCGCGGTTTTATTGAGGTGGTTAGTGAGTTGGAGCAACGCTTTCCTGATCCGTCGAAGATAGAAAAGGAAAGCGACAAAAAGGCTTTTGCGAAACTGTTTGGCGACTATTTGCGAGTTGAGAATGTCCTGCGAAACTTTGATGAGTACGCCAGTCTCAAAGCACTACAAAGTGTAGATGTGAGTAACATAGAAGCCGTTGAGGCCTTTAAGGCCGAACATTATCTGGATGATAGAAAGCTGGAAGAATTTCAAGCTATTCGGCTTCCCGCAGAGCGCAGGGTTCAGGATTACCGCTCGACGTACAACGATATCCGCGACTGGCTGCGTCGACAGAAGTCCGCTGAGGAAAGGGAAGAATCTTCCCTTGACTGGGACGATGTGGTGTTTGAGGTGGACCTGCTCAAGTCACAAGAGATCACCCTAGACTACATACTAGAGTTAATTTTTGAGCACAGTATAAATCATAAGAGCAAAGCTGATCTGGTGGACGAAGTGCGCCGCGCGATCCGTGCGAGTCTTGGTAACCGAGCTAAAGAAAGCCTGGTGGTGGACTTCATCAACAAATCCGAACTCGATCAGATTGGTGATAAGGCAGGCGTTATAGAGGCCTTCTTTAACTTTGCTCAAGCTGAGCAGCAGCGCGAGGCAGAAGAGCTCATAACATCGGAGAACCTCAATAATGAGGAAGCCAGGCGCTATATCAGCGTTTCTCTAAAACGTGAGTATGCTAGTGATAATGGCACAGAGCTGAACGCAATCCTGCCCAAGATGAGCCCTCTAAACCCACACTATCTGACCAAAAAGCAGAGTGTTTTTCAAAAAGTCGCCGCGTTCGTGGAAAAATTTAGAGGTATTGGTGGGAAGCTCTGAGGGGGAACGTAAAGCCGCACTTTGTTAATCGGAAAGCGAAGGCATACCGTATTTCTGCATTGGTGGGGGACATTTGCAGTCCTTAGGTTGACTTTGCGAACGTCACTTAGTGGAGCTGGCGCCAAACCTCGCATTAACACTCCGCGCTATAAGTTCATCTCACTCTGCAGCGCCTCCACAGTTTGGTCCCATGCCCTTTTCCACGACCCGCCCACCAGTTGCCCAGAGGCGGCGGATCTGGTGTAAAACTGAGGTAATCGGCAGCACCCGGGTGTTTGTGGAAGCGTTTGGTCAGGGCCGGAAATCTGGAGTTTCTGGCGTGGCGGAGTAACCTATTCGCCCACCGACTCCGATCGATTGGCCAAATCCAAAAGTCGGATGGTCAAACCTATAGAAAAACTTTAATTTTCAATGAGATGGTGGGCCCAGAAGGACTTGAACCTTCGACCAATCGATTATGAGTAGAAGGCACAGGGCCGAATTCGTGCCGTAAGCTCAAGAAAATCATCGAGTTTTCTTCGGCACCTTTGCAGACTCGCCCGCAACCGAACTTATGCCGAACTTGTGTTGGGTCGGTTTGCGAGTTCAGTTTTAGTAAGCGAAGGAATCCTAAGCAGTTTTCCAGACCGAACTTCCGAACCAGGGCCGAACTGTAACCTGTCGGTCAAAACAGTCTCTTGATGATGCACCAAGCGAAGGATTCAGACAGCAGTTGCTCTTGAGCGTGCCGCCTTTCCAGAAGCAACCGAATTAAGAACGTCTATAGAACCAGGCGCCACCCCCAAAAGCGGGGGGGACAAACCTTATTTCAATGACGTCTATCTGAGCTGAGTCGATTGGTTGATCACGATTTTTCAACACTCGAGCGGACGTCCCGTCTACTTCGTTAGGTGGGTGTAGACTGCGTGTTAAGCCAGCAATCGCCTTAACTAGAAACCCCGCGTCTAATGTGAGCTGCCAACCATCAGCAAGCATCGGCAGCATAACGGTTGCACGTACTGTGGTATTCTCGGGGCCAAGCTCGGGGTCTCCGATATAGTGGTTAAACAGAGCGGTCATGTCCTCCGTTGATGCCCACACTAGACCCGTCATATCTACACCCTGCAATTCTGCGCCTTCTATACAGATACCAGAAGGCCAAGGACAGACTTCATTGACGTCATTCCAACTGATATCGCTGAATAGCGCAGGTTGCAACCACTCTCTACCCACTACGGATATGGTGTCACCTCCGCCGACAGGTACAAAATTGGCTTTCAGTGGTGGGACTGACATGCCCCATGCTTCGAATACGATATCTGCTGCCATGCTAAAACTACATTCAGCGACCAAGGAGTCTTCACAGTAGTTTGTCCAACTATCGAAAATCCAACCTTCACGCGGGACCGCGAAGTAGGTTTCTTCGTAGGCGCCTATAACATAGTTTTTTGTGCAGTTATCCAACTCCGCGGCAAAGTCTTCGAGCAGGCAATCTCTATTGCCACTGGATGATAAGACATCACCCTCGCCCACGATCTCGACCGGGTGCGAGCACGACGTGAGCGTGTAGGCGAGCGCTATAAGAAGAAATCGCTTCATTGTCGTAAAACACCTCTTTTGGCGGGCCGGTAGGCAACAATCGGCTGACTTCAGATCAAAACGGTAGCAAAGTGACGCATGATATACCACTAACCGCGCGCTTTGACTGAGGCAACCCTATGGTCTTTATGGGTACTGACAAGTTAACGGGCCGAAATTGATGGTATTGCCAAGTTAATCGCCCCAAATTGCTAGAATCGGCCCATGAATACTTATAAACGCCACCGATTCCCTCCAGATATCATTTCCTATGCCGTCTGGCTTTACTACCGTTTCAATCTCAGTCACCGGGATATCGAAGACCTGCTCGCCCAGCGCGGCATCATCGTCACCCGCGAATCAATCCGCCTGTGGTGCATCAAGTTCGGCGCTATTTATACCCGCCGTCTGATACGAAGGCACCGTGGGTACGGCGATACCTTTTACATTGATGAAGTTTTTGTGAAGATCAATGGCAAGCAGCATTATCTATGGCGGGCCGTGGACCAGGATGGAGAAGTGGTCGATGTATACCTACAGGCCAAACGAGATGGCGCTGTAGCCAAGCGGCTCTTCAGGCGATTGCTACGCAATCATGGTTCTGAGCCCAGAAGGATCGTCACCGACAAACTACGAAGCTATGGCGTCGCACATCGAGAGCTAGTGCCTGAGGCGATCCACAGCACTCAGCAGTATGAGAATAATCGAGCAGAGCAATCACACGAGGCGACCAGGGTGAGGGAGCGTGTTATGCAGCGATTCAAATCGATGAAGCAGGCCCAGAGATTTGTCACTGCCCACGCTGCTCTCAGTAATCTATTCAATTTGGGAAGACATCTAGTTAGGGCTCAGCACTACCGGGATCTGAGGGGGAGTGCGTTTACAGAATGGAGTAGGGCAGTTGCATGATATCCCGCCCTTGGATTTCCGTGGAATCAATGACTTAACTTGTCTGTACCCTCTTGAGTCCAAGTTGACCCCTTCCCCCTATTTCCCCCACAAAATGTTGGGCACCAGGATAACTTCCTCAAAATCCCTTTGTAAGCAGCTTTTAATCCCGCAGGATCCCATCTCATGATACATCGGCGCTGCGGCATCTGATCCTGCGCTACCAAATCGCCAGCCCGTTTTCATCTGCTCTTCGTACTGACTTTCCATCCGAGTGAACACGTGTTCTGCAAATTTCTCGCCTTCCACCAGGAAGAGAGTCTCTATCACCTCATGGACACAACCACCCGAACAGTCGTCAATCCGTCGAACGGCTATATGAGAGCACGTTTTAAAGGGTGTTGACATCCAGGCGCGGAGTTTCGATTGAGTGGGCATGTTCTTGAATCGCCCAGTCTTTTCTCTGCGCGTACATGCTTTACTAGTGAGTCTGAAATCCATCCAGCCGCGCTCAATACTTCCCCATTGATCCGGTGCTTGACGATAATCAGCAATAGGAGAGGAGCGCACCACGGATGGCTTTACAAGCTTCGTTTCGAATCGAATCGTCTCTTTAGATGAGTCAGGCAGCAGAACAACCTCATGCATTCCATGCCTGTCGAGCAGATATAGAGGCTGGTCAAAACTGTCGAGGGCAACTACTTGTGAACACCCATCCCACGGCATGGGATTTTCGGGGCACCTGTCAGCTGCAGCACCGTGCGAAACCAGTGCGAGTGTAGCGCCGAACATCAGCTGTAGTGCGCCCCAGGCCAGGCGCGCGTTATCTGCTAGAGTCACATTTCTCATAGATATCGATCACCTCGGGGCACTCATCCAAACTATATACCTTCATGTGCTTGGGATTCATCGCCTTCATTAGGTTCTGTCCATAATTGCTCAACCAGCGGAACTTGGTGAACTGCCGATACAGCAGATAGTCCAGTTGGTCGAGCTTGTCATTCTTGAACTGCTCCTTGTCTATATTGACCAAGTGGTAGAAATTGAAAAAGGGGTTCCATGACCAGTATTCTCGCCACTGATCACTACTCGTTATTCGATCGGTCGCTTCATTTTCGAACGGTGCTTCAAGGCCAACGTTATAAAACGCCATGAACGTCGTACCTTGTAGCTTGAAGCGTAAGTTTCTAGCCTGAGCGAAACTAAGGATTCTCAAGTCCGTAGGACTCACCCCATCAAAACCAAAATAATCGCCTCTTGGTAGATCTGATGTGCTTCCAAACTCACCACTCCAGGCCTCGCTTCTAAACGAATA
This sequence comes from Halioglobus sp., assembly GCA_965227435.1. Classification (GTDB taxonomy): domain Bacteria; phylum Pseudomonadota; class Gammaproteobacteria; order Pseudomonadales; family Halieaceae; genus Marimicrobium. The sequence goes on from CBDDGB010000001.1 coordinate 1,406,904, forward strand.
GAAACACTGCTGCATCATCAGATTGAGCCTGACAATACCGATCTCCTCGAACCCATTCATACAGCGATTGAGGTGCTCCTTGGGCATGGCTTCGAGTTGTGGAGACGCCATGCCGGCAAAGACCCAACCGTAGTCTCTGTGGTGTGGCAGGAAAGACCCCTCGAGCATCGCCTGGTTGATGCCCATCACTGGGATGTTCAGATCGCGCGCGCGCCGTATCAGCTTCTCCCGCACAATAATCCCGATCTCTTCTATGAACAGAGGCTCGCGCGAATCAACATCGAAACACGTGATATCCTTAGGATAGATTCTGATGCGATCCATGTCCCGAGCCGCTCGGGCATAGATTAGTTGGGGTGGCACCAGGCTGTCGGACTGAGGATCGAACGCGCGCTGATGGCAAAGCTGCTCGTCACTTAAACTCTCAATTTTACGCCTGAAATCGGGAAGTGATGCCACCATACTGGCGTATTCTGGATACAGCTTCTTGAACTTTATGTGGGGCGGCAGACCTGCACTCGCCCTTTTGAGCTTCTCCCTGTCCGAGTTGTGAAACGCCACAACGCGATGCATCTCAACGTTGTGCCTGGTTCTCATCATGAACGGCTGCCCCAAAGGGTAGCTATACAGCGCCTTGGTATTTTCACATCGGCGTAAATCATCATAAATTTGTCCCTGTTCCTGCCGATCGATCTCTTTATAGGTTTTGCCGAAAAATGGCGCAAAACTCTCATCAAAAAAGGCAGGCGCCCAGTCATTCCTGTTGTACTTGCGGACCATTGTCTCGCCAGCGTTGGGACCATAGGACGCTGTCACCCAATCCCCGAGTATTTGACATCGTTGCTGATCCGAAGAGGCGCCAAAGTAGGTATTGGGAGACTGTTTCTGTAGTGCTATCTTCTCTTCCATCTCCGCTTTGGCAGTTTCGTGCTCTCGCGACCTGGAGCTTGTACTTGCATTTGCTTCAGTTATGGCGAGCTCCAACTGGATACTATTGTGACCCTTGGGTAAGCGGCTCCTATCAGGTGTCCAAAAAGCGTTATTCAGTGTCCATTTGAGCGGCTTGGTAGCATCACACTTCTCGATCTCCTTCCGTATCTTCTTTTTCTGCTTGTCGCTCAGTTCGCTGTACCTTTCTCCAAAGTGAGCCTCGAATATGTTGTCAACGAAAGCCAGCGCCCATGTAGAATTCCGGACGACCTTAGTCCTCATTGCCATGTAGTCGCTACCATACGATTCGATCATCCATGCCTCCAATACGGCGCATCGATCTCTCGTTTCGAAGAAGCTCTTTGCACTTGCCGGGGAGCACACAAGGCAAAATGCCACCAAGGCACTGATTCTGAGAACGGGTGTCATAGTTGGGGCTGCTCCTAGCATGGGGGGCGATACACTTTGAATATATCACTGTAGAGGGTATAGCCAAATTAAGGGTGTCGCCAAGTTAACGGGCCAAAATTGTTAGACTTGACCTATGAGCACCTATAAACTTCACCGCCTCCCGCCAGATATCATTTCCTATGCCGTCTGGCTCTACTACCGCTTCAATCTCAGTCACCGCGATATCGAAGATCTCCTGGCTGAGCGATACATCACTGTCAGCCGTGAAGCGATACGCTTGTGGTGCATTAAGTTTGGTGCTCTGTACGCTCGAAGATTGAAGCGAAAGCACCGAGGTTACGGTGACACCTTCTACATCGATGAGGTCTTTGCCGGTGTGCTGGACCATTCATATCAATGGTAAGCAGCATTAGCTATGGCGGGCTGTTGATCAGGATGGAGAGATGGTCGATGTGTATCTCCAGGCCAAGCGTGATGGGGCAGCAGCTAAGTGTTTCTTCAGGCGTCTCTTACGAAATCATCGAGGTGAGCCCAGGAAGATCGTTACTGATAAGCTTCGGAGCTATGGTGTTGCTCATCGTGAATTGATGCCCGCGACCATCCACAGCACTAAACAGTATGAGAATAATCGGGCCGAGCAATCACATGAGGCGACGAGAGTGAGAGAGCGAGGGATGTGAAAGTTCAAAACAATGAAACAAGCTCAAAGATTTGTCACCGCCCATATCTGGGCAGGCACCTGGTCAGAGCGGAACACTATCGGAATTTTAGGATTAGTGCGTTCGCTGAGTGGAATAGGGCGGTTGCCTGAGATCGAGGGCCAGATTTTCACTGGCCGTAAGGGATTAACTTGCCAATACCCACCGGTACAAATTGAGCAGGAATACCGACGTGTTGCTTAATTAAACTTTCCGTGAAAGCCGGGTTAGCTCAAGCTGTCCCCTTATCCCCGGACTGTTCTAAAAACTCCTAAAGCGAAAACTAGCAAGAGAATTGATGAAGGTATTGGGACGGAGTTTGGTCCGCCGGGAATACGTAGCGCAGATATCGAAGATACTGGGTTTCCGAAACTATCCGTAAAGAAATCTTCAGCTGAAGCAAACGTATTACCAAAAACTACGAATCCTGAACCGCATCTGCCGCCGCCATCGCAGGTTACGCGTGAACTTGTAGATATATCGAACAACACTGTGAACTGTTGCCCGGCTTCGACGTTCAAGCTGGCCATTATCTGAAGAAAGACCTCATCATAGAAGAGTGACCCGGTGCCGCCATCAATTAGACTGAACGTTGATTCAGCCAACGGATTTAGCCCTAAAAGCTCAGATGCAGACAGTATGGAGACAAGGCTGGGGTCCAGTTGGTCTGTATTCTTGTCAGCAAAGGGAAAAAAGATTTCCTCTAGATCGCTACCTAGCCATTCAAGCGCCTCAGCAAATTCCTGAGCGTCGAAAACATAGATACCGCCTCCTGCTTGCATCTTCCCGTTGGGTAGGTCAAATCCCGCCTCGCGGAACCTACCATCTAAATCTGCATTGATATTAAGACTGAGTGCTTCTTCGCCATTGTACTGGAAACTACGGAAGGCAAATGTACGTGCCTCTGAGAAGCCTGCACTACCCGCTCCGCTGGAGTTTGCACCAACTCTTATACCAGGGGAGCCAATTTGGTCTTCTTCGAACACAGGGCCTGTGATCTCGCCAAATGTGAGACCCTGACCAGAGACCGAACTAAATGCAAAGGCGAACGTGCTTAAGTTTGGCCCGCTATCGGAAGTCCGGTAGCTATCATTGACATTGTCAAACTGCCTATCCTTAGTGACTGCGGCCGACGCAATTCCAAAGGCAATTGGATCGGACACGATCACAGGATTTACTGTAAATTCGTCGATACGAAAAGACAGATCTAGGTCATTGACTCCTGGAGTGTCATCATCGAAAAAAAGTACTCCGTTTGCAGTAAACGGGTTGTCACCACCGCCAGATGGGGTCTGAATTGCTTCTAATTGAGAGGCGATGTTGTTTGCGATGTCGGTTAGATTCTCTCCGAAATCGACAAATTCGACGTCAGGATGCTGAAAGTCAAGTGTCAACTGCGACGGGAAGCTTCCGCCCAAGATACTCCCTATGGGTAAAGTAAAGTCGTCGCGATCTGGTTGCCCCAGTGCATTCCAGGTCGGCTCGTAATAGTGATCCAGTCTGAACGAGTCTATAGGTTCGCGAAAATTGAACGGGTCAGGGACATTGTTCCAGATCGTGGCTCTGCCTCCATCACCCTGAACTTGGTAATTTCCTGCACGGAATCTAAAATTGGATACAAGATTCGAGTCTCTTCCGAAGCCTGGGGCACCCGAAACAAGTAGGTTGTCGTCTAGGCGCAGGGTGTATGAAATGCTATCACCAAGCTCAAAAAAGCGATCCGTACTCCCAGGCTGCGCTCCGATATTCGTGATGGTACCTTGAATATCTATTGTCAGTGGGACGCCAAATGTGTAGGTTGAAAACGTGGACAGGATTATAGCTGCCGCTTGCACTAGTCTCACGGTATGGGGTTCTCCAGGGTAGAAAGAGGTTGCTCCAGTGAGAAGAGCAAGATTCGTTCCAGTTTTAGAAAGCCACTTACAATCAGTAAGTTGAAATGCTTAGGCCTCGAATTCAAATCATTTTTGTAAAGGTTTCTGACGTTGCAAGGTAGTACTTTTGTATCGCCAAGTTAACTGCCCGATTACGGGGACAGTTTACTCATTACGGAGTTAAGTAAACTGTCACCGTAGTCCGGATTGCATAAGTGCTGGGGGATGCAGCGGCTTTTGGATCTCTGGGCTTCAAGCTCCAAACACACCCCCCGACTCCCGCCGAAAAGTGTCACCGGTATCGCCAAGTTAACTCTTCAAAATGAGCTAATCTGGCGATGAACACATACAACCGCCACCGATTCCCGCCAGACATCATCTCCTACGCTGTCTGGCTCTAGTATCGCTTCATCCTGATCCACCGGTATATAGAAGATCTCCTGGCCGCACCGTAATGTTTGCCGCAATCTCACCCATACCCTAACCACACCATCACCCTCGTGCCCACATAGCACACCGCCCCGATAATCACCGCGAAGGCGCTCCAGGACGCCCCGGCAATCTCCGCGGAGTGGCCGTGGGGAAGGAAACAGCTCAGCAGCCCGAACCAGAAGAGGAACGCCGAGAGTGCGAGGTGGGCCTTTAGGGGTTTACTGGTGAGCTCAATTGTCGATAGGGACCTCACTCACTCCTCCTTGATTCAGATCGTCTTGATACATTCTGAGGAATTTTCTTGCCCTAGCACTGCTCGCCAGTATTAAGTCGGCTTTTTCCGCCTCAAGTTGGGAGATCTCCTTCTCTAATCCTGCAGCGACATCTTCGGATTTCTTGAGTTTGATTTCTAGATCTCTAAGTCCATTCTTGAGCTTCCCAACAGTTTTTTCGCTGGCAGCAAGGGATTGTTTGGCTTTACTAGCGCATGATCCGCAATCGGCAACCGTTTCGGCAGCCTTTCTTAATGTCTCATCCAAACTTTCATTGCGATTGCAAGAGGAGAGCCCAGCGAGAAGGAAAATAAGTACGACAACTCGGTATCTCATAGTGGTCTCCTCACGATCACTATGCTACGTATTGACATTATTGATGTCAGCAATAGTGAGAAAGCAATAAAGGGCGTTGGAGATAGCGTCAGAAAAAAACGAACGGCTTCAAACCAGAGTCCGGATTCATCAGATGTTCTGATCGAGTCGATATTCATGTCTACGAACGCCAGGCTCCGAAGGAGATGTCGGAAGTAGAGCGATGAATGATTCACGTCATCAATAACGTAAACAGGTATGTCCTCGTCGAATGGTTCACTTATTCTCTCGTCCACCGGTGCGGTGATTTGGTAAGTGGACTCCAAAATGATGGCGAGAGTGACTAAGAAAAATACTCCAACTAATCTGGCAAACATCTCGGCAGGTTTTGTTTTTACCAACGCGCCGGTGGTCTTAGTAACTAGGGGAATAATAATCGCCAGAGCAAAGCTGACCGTACCCCCGCATTCGAGCATAGCTGAATGTGGGAAATGGAACATATCAGGCCGCCTCCCTGGCGAACACCGCGGGCGGTTTTCTGCCTAGAGAGCGGTGCGGTCTGACATGGTTGTAATGGTGTCGCCAGTCTTCGATTGTTGAGCGTGCATCATCAAGGCTGGCGAACCAGTTCAGGTTCAGGCAGTACTCGCGGAACTTGCCGTTGAAACTCTCCACGAACGCGTTCTGGGTCGGCTTGCCCGGTTGGATGAAGTGAAGCTTCACGCCGGTACGCTGTGACCAGAAGAACATCGCCTTACTGGTCAGTTCAGGGCCGTTGTCCATGACGATCCGTGCCGGCAGCTTCCGCCGCTCGGCAAGCTGGTCGAGTTCTCGTGCCAGGCGCTGCCCGCTGATCGAGAAATCAACGACCTGCATGACGCACTCCCGGCTGAAGTCATCGACGACATTGAACACCCGGAAGCGGCGCCCGTTGGCCAACTGGTCGGAAACGAAATCCACTGACCAGCGCTCGTTGGGGCCTTCGGGCACGACCATCGGGACCCTGGGCCGATACAGCTTCTTGCGCCGCTTGGTGCGCACCTGCAGGCCTTCCTCGCGGTACAGCCGCTGTGTACGTTTGTGGTTGACCACATGCCCCTCCGTTCGCAGCATGTCGTGCAAGGTCGGGCAGCCGTACTTGGGGTACTGCTCTGCCAGCGCTTTAAGTTCGGCCAGCAACGGGCCGTCATCACGCCCAAGAAGCGGCCGCCACATCGCGGATCGACTGAACCCGATCACCCGGCAGGCCCGGCGTTCGCTCACCTGGCGGCTCTTGAGATGCTCCACAGCCCGTCGCCGCTGGCGGGCCGTCACCACTTTCCCTCGATCACTTCCTTCATAGCGGCCTTGTCGAGTTCCGCCTCCGCCAGGAGCCGCTTCAGGCGCGTGTTCTCCGCCTCCAGCTCCCGCAGCCGCTTGGCCTCCGAGACCTCCATGCCGCCAAACTTGGACTTCCAGCGGTAGAGGGTGTTCTCGGCGATGCCGTACTCGCGGGCCAGCTCGACCATTGAGCGGCCGGCCTCATGCTGCTTGAGGATCGAAATGATCTGTTCTTCGGTGTAGCGCTTGCGCTTCATATGAGGATCTCCTTCCTATGAAAATAGATGGAAATCCCACATTCGTCATGGCTCGAATTACGGGGCTACGGTCAAAGCCACTGAGCCCTAGAATTGCCAGTTCAGTCAGGTCCGCACTATTTGCGAAGACTATTAGGTTTGCGGAAAGATAAAGTGACAGTACCGCTGACACGAGGGTGTTTATCACTGCCCCCTTCAGGATAGTGCTCACAAAACGATTTTCAGTCAGGGCCTCCGCGTAGACTTCGATTAGAGTCATCCGAATGAGATACAGTTCTAGGAAGATGAGGAGTGAAAAAGCTACCACGCCAACTATCAAACCTGCGGTGTCGAGGTCAGTACGAGAAAACAGGATGAGTAGGAGACAGATCAGTAAAGCAACAAGTCTACGGCTGATGTTGGAAATGACATCGGAGCCTTTTTCTGGATCGGATTTCATGACATACACATCTCCTCAGTCCATGGGTCTATTCTAGTAGATATCTGTTGTTAAGTGGTCTGATAGCCTCGAGCCAGTGCGCGCAATATGGCTCTATTATTGGTCGCTCTCGGTGCTATTCCATAGTCCGCAGGTCGCACCAGGGTGCGCTTTGATCAACTAGGAATAGCTAGTAGCGGTAGTTAGCCGCTAGCGCGTGCCTGCTCCTAGTATCGGGCACGAAGCAGCGTAAAACTAGCCATATAAATACGGCGGCTTTAATGATTTACACTTGCACTGCACAGACTAATCAAGATTCAAGATACTGAGTGCCAGGGGGAATCAGGGGCTACTCGTTTCCTTTTAGTTGCCGAAACGTGCTTGCGATCCATGTAAGTAACTTAGCAATCCAGGAAATGGGGCCACGGTTGGTGAGCTGGTAGCCACCAATGTCATTTGTCTTGGCGGTATGCGATTTCCCAGTGACTCCTTGTACATCTGCACCGTGACACCGTATGCCTAAGGCTATAGCGAGGTTCTCTATCTCGATTTCTTCCCGCGGGTGAATCTGCCCATCTGCTTGCATAACCTCCCTCGAAACCTTGATAAGTTCATCCGCTGTTGCTTCGTACTTTATGTCGCCAGACTTTTCAATCTCAGCTATCGCATCGGCTAGATAGCCCCAATTGAAGTCTGCCAGCGCTACTTCGTCGTACCGGATTAGTCCGTCTACGAAATCGCTATCCAGGCCCCATTGATACACGAAATAAGAACGTATCTTCTCTTTTTCATATTCACACAAGACTTCGTCGGCATAACCAATCCTCATTAGAACTGGGGCTATGAGGTCAGAGAGAGAAAGGGCGATTACATCTAGTGGCGTATTGATGAAGTTCGGCACTTCCGTAATAGCTGTACCCTTTGCTTTTCTGAAGACTCGTTGTGTCAGGTAAACAACCCCAGCTCCTCCAGCTCCCGCGGCCGCAACAAGACCAACGGGGCTACTGACAATACCAAATGCCAGACCGATTTGGCCGAGAGTACCGAGAGACATGAACCAACCTGCGAAAGAAGCGCCGGCAATAGCAGAGCCGCCGGTCAATGTGCTGACAACTGTCCCTAGGTTACGTGTGGCAGATAGATATCTGAACGCATCCATTCCGATGCCGAGTTTCATCCGAAATTTGTCTGGGTCCCTCACAACAACCTGCGTTTCTTTAGAGAAGAATTCCTCCAGACTGGTATCAATGGCCTCCTTCATGCAGCAGACCCATTCAGAGGAGTAAAGACCGATCCGGCCTCCTGAATTGAAATGGCGATTTCAGGCGAGTCCTTCTTCAGGTCTTCCCAAAGGCCCTTGCCAAGCCCGAAGAGCATCAGTAGCGGCTGAAGAAAAGCCGCTAAAGGGGGCCCGAATAGGGGAATTGACGCAATCAGGCTCGCAAGCATTGCCCCGAGAAGAAGACCAAAGGCTGCATGCTTATATTTGGCTGCCAGCATGAACACCATCTCCAGGATTTTCTTGCCCATCTTTATCATTGTTCTTCCCACCGTTACGGTGAACTCTGCAAGTTTAGATAGCAGAGCTTTAATTTCTGCGGATACCGCGAGCTGCTCAATGTACGAGTTGATTTTTTGGTCAGTCGTATACTCCTTTTGCATCCGGTCAAGGTCGATTGTGCTGATGTTGGGGAGCTTCAGCGTCAGCTTCTCACCTGTATCAGGGTGAATCACTTCTGCATACATAAACGGACTCCTTCACTTCGACGGGCTATCTGTGCTTGCCTCTTAGTATAGAAGGTAGGCGCAAGTGTAGCTGTCGTTTTTGGTCATAGAAATTCATGTTAGTTCAAGTTCAGGTGCAAGGATCTATAGTGGTAACTCCGAGGGATTGACTACGGGCACCCATGCGCAGGCTAGTACAGACAACGGCAGGAAAACCCGCCAAGCCAACCAGTGGACGACTGCACGGCCGAAAGCTTTCAACGCTGACCAAGCACCATGGATGATGCGTTCAATGTACTTACGTAGTAAGTGTTTTCGTTTGGCGATGAAACCCTCACTGCCGTTTGCACGAGGACGTCGACCGGGGGCTTGGGCTCTTCGTGGGGGCTGTGAATTGATTGGAATGTGCGGTGCCTGGATGTGCCTACTATCGTTGGCAGCTTCGAGCGATATATCGACACTATAGGTCACTGGTATGAAATAGAGCCTGGGGAAGTTTGCGGGTTGCTCCACAGGAGTAAACCAAGATTTCAGTCCTTCAATGGCGTTCATAACAACCTCTTATTCGTCTGTCATGGAAGATAAAATAGCAAAGCGAGACCGGTATGTAGCTGATGTATACATATACATGTCGTGTAATCGAGCAGGCCTGGAGCCGGCCCCCATCGAGGGGGCCGCGAGAGGTCTAGTCACCAGATTCCGCGAGAGACCGGTCCAGGTAGTCACCGGCACTGTTCGCAGCATCCTGAAGCGTAGCCGTACTCAGATGAGCATAGCGCTGAGTTACCGAAGGATCGCTGTGCCCAAGGATCTGCTGCACCTCATACAGTGAGCGCCCCGAATTGACCAAGAAGCTCGCGAACTGATGCCGGAGGTCATGAAGCCTGATGTGCTTCAAATCTGCCTCCTCCCGGACGCTTTTGAAGACCTTCGTAACGCTCTGCAGGCGCTGAGTGCCATCACCACGACTGCTGGTGAACAACCACTCCGACTTACCCTTCGAGGGTAGCTCCTTTAGCAACGCCATTGCAGCGTCACTGAGGGGCACTGAACGGCGCTTTTTCGACTTACTCGTGACTGCCTGGATGGTCCACGTACGGGCCTTGAGATCGATCTCACTCCACTTGGCGTGCATGGCCTCGTTGACCCTGGCCCCAGTCAGCAACAGGAAGTGGATGGCTTGACGCCCCATCCAACCCTTCTTCATCGGCTTCCCTGCATTGTTACGTTTGTCCAGGGCCGCCATGAGCCGTTGCAGTTCGTCGGGAGACATTAGATGTTCCACCTGATTGTCTACATTGAACAGCTTAACCTTCTCGACGGGGTTCTTGTCGAGGAATCCCCACTCCACCGCCAGATTGAGGGCCTGACGGATGAGCTTCAGATGGTGATCGCAGGTAGCAGGGGCGAGGCCTTCATTGCGAAGGTCGTTATGGAACTGCTGGGCAGCGTGCTTGGTGATGCGGTTCAGTTTCACTCCGCCGAAGTGGGGGCTGATGCGCTGGCGGTGCATGCCTTCGAGGTACTGCCACCTCCGTAGGTGCTGACGTGCGTGCTTGAAATAGTGCTCGGTCATGAAGGTGTCCAGGGTGAGCGACTTCCGCTTTTCCCGTAGGTCGGCCTGGGGATCTGCACCCAGCTGGATTTCCGCTTTCAGTTTCTTTGCCTTCTCCCGGGCCTCGGCGAGCGTGATTTCGCAGGACTTACCTACAGGTGCGTAGGAGGTCTTCCCTGCGGCGTTTTTATAGCGCAGGCGGTATGAGCCCCATTCGTTATTGCTGGCCCGTTGTTCGAACAGCAGGCCGGGGAGAGCGGTGTCGCAGTGCTCCATCTTTGCCTTGCCAGTGGGAACAGGGGGCGGGTTGTCGATGTACTTCTGAGTTAGTTTTACTTTAGCCATATGCGGCTCCTTCTTGTAATTGGATATGAAATGAGAAGGCCCCACTACCGCTCTGGCTGCAGGGCATTGAGGAGCGTTATCCGTCGTAGTGGTATTCGTTGTGCCGATCTTTAGAAAAACCTTTGAATATGAAAGGCACCCGCCGATCCTGGACGAGGGCCGAGAAGGCATGACCCAGGGCGAGATGGGAATCATCTTCGTCATCCCAGTAGTCCGCGCCGAGTATGTCTTCGAGTTGGTAGTTCTTGCCGGGCTGGAGGTGCTCCAACCGGTCGTTGATCTGATGAATCAGGCGTCGCCAGAGCGCCTTGTCATCAGGCTTGGTAGATATTTTCACTAGTAGATCCTTGAGTAAGGTCCGCCTTATGGCGGGCAATCGGGTAGGGAGAATGCCCCACCACCAGCACGGTGGTGGGGCGTGAGGGTCAGGGCTCAAACCGGTAAAGGAATTCGTCGCTGGGGACATAGCCGTCGGGCAGAAACGGCACCCGTTTTTCCTTGACCAGCTTGTCGAATGCGCGAGTGAGTGCCTTGTGTGACTTGTCGGCGTCCAGCCAACACTCGATGCCAAGTATTCGCTCAATGCTGTAGACCGAACCTACCGTGAACCCGTATGGCTGTTGGTTCAGCCGATCCAGGATCAACTGCATCAGGGCAGTGTCGCTCTTCTGTTTTGTCATATACATTTGTGTTCTCCTTCTGGAGTGAGTTGTTCAAAAAAGGGGGGGCTAGGGCGAGTCGACACCGTCCCTGGCGTCGGGTTCGTCAAGTTCGTCGCGTGTATTACGCGCTTCTACCTGTATAACGAACGGTTATTACTCGTTCCTTGCTACGCTTTCCAAGTTGGATATCTACCCCCGCACCACTCAGCTGGCTTTTTAAGGCTTTCAGCCGCAGCGATAGCGAGGTGGGGTTCGTGGGCCAGTCCCGGGCATTCGATACCTCGGGTCCAGCCAGCGCCCCAAGTCCCTGCAGTAACTTCGTAGGGGTGTCAGACCAGGACAGTTTGTCCTTGGCAAATCGGATGACCGTTGTGGCTAACGGATCATCATCAAGTGCATCCTGCATGGCGCCTGTCAGGCTTTCGCTGTAACGGCGCTGGAGATAGCCTTTTTCGAGGCCTTGGACCTCTTCCATGGCGGCGAGCCAGATCATGAAATCCAGCATGCGTTCGCCATGGAGGGGCTGAGCCCCCGGCAGTATTTGGAGAATCCTGGCCATCAGGTCCAGGATGCCTCGAAGGATTGCCGGGAGGTCACTCATGAATTTGCCCTGGAGGGCGGTTTCGGTCGTCCTTGCTCCTGCCTGAATGGCCTGGAGGTTCAAGAACAGGCATCGTTGTGCCAGGTCAGGTTCCGAGATGAAGGCGTGAATGCCATTGAGCACACAAGCACAGTGCATGCGCTTGATGGACTCCTGCTCATCCGTGAATAGCATCCGGGTAGCCGTGTGGCCTGATGTCGACAAGATGCAGAGCGCGTCAGACTCTACTGTCGTCAGCTTCCGCAGATTGTCGTAGAACAATACGTGATTGTTCTGAGCCGCTATTGCGAGGTCGTTGGTACTTCTGGGAAAGGACTGCACACCCACAACACTTGGGTCTAGCAGGGAGCTCAGGACTAAATTGCATAGCGTGCTCTTTCCCGTGCCGCGATCACCACGCAAGACTAAGATGACATAGCTGGTCGTGGGCACCTTGGCATGTGCCAGGGTGTAGGTGATCCAGGCAATCAACAGCCATTGATCTACCTCAACGAGGTTAATGTAGGGCAACAGCAGCGACAGGTTTCCTTTCTCAGCGGGGATGACCATGGGTTGCATGGTAGGACTCCGGAAGAAGGCTGTTCCGGAGCCTTGCTCCTTGACCACCACTTGGTCTTTAGATACCCGTACCCGTATCTTGCGTTCATCTCCCAGGTCGAGTTCGATGCCATTGTTAACTTTGGCGACCCTTAGCCACGCTGGCTCTTCTACACGGTGAATGTCCGCAAGGGCTTTCAAATGACTGATCGCCTCCTTGAGATCATCATCCGTGAGAAGCAACGAGGCGTCTTGAACATAAGCGAGCTTGCGGAGTGCGGACCTGAATGCCTGGCTATCAACGTTAAACGCGGTCGAATTTGACCGTGATTTATCGATGCCGTAGGCCCGGCCGTCGGTACTGAAGAAGAGATGAAATCGCTTCAATGCGATCTTCACCGCTTTGTTAGCCTTTGACTGCTCCTTAGCTTTCTCCAAAGTTGATTCCGGAGGATCAGTAGGGGGCTGGGCCCCCTGTTCTGACGTATTATTGGTGGTATCACCACTTTGTGCTTGGAGCAGCTTCGGTTTATCAGTAGACACCGTTGTTACTCTCTGATGCAGCGGGATCATTGCCTAACAGGCGCTTGATGACCGGATGGTCCTTCGACGTGATAACCGAATCTAAAAGCAACTCTTCAAAGAGTGCCTTCAGGTCAGGCATGTCACTTGGGAGCTCCGGCGGATCATCCATGGGTACGAACGTATAACGTTCGACAATGTGGTCCGCAGAGAAGTGACCCCACTCCTCTATGGAGGCATACACGGCCCGCTCAGCCGATTCGACCCAGGAGCTGGGCTTCATGCGACCGTAGGGGAGCTTGCGGTACAAGATGCCGGTACTGCCATCGAGACTGACGTAAGGGCGGAGCTCGATACGCCGAAGATGCCGCGGTACCCCTGCTAACTGCTGGATCGCAGCAACGATGGGGTGCAGTCGCTCGCCTGCATACAAGCCGTGTTCATTCTCGATGGGCTCGACAATGCAGGTGATAATCTGCTTTTCTGCCCCAGTCACACCCTGCCCACGAATAGACAGGGGGTAGACCCGAGGGTGATTCGTCTTAGAGCTGGCCGCTACCGCGGCAGCTTTGCATAGGTCAAAGACTGACCCATCTGAACTGTGTTCAGACATATTACTTACCTCTAGTTGTTAAAAAGCGTGGTTCCCAGCCGGTGGGGCCACTCCAGCGAGGTGGTGTAGATCACCGACTGGTTGCTGCCTATTGTTAGTGACGGGCGCTTCTGCGTGTCGAAAGTTCGACGCCGAAATGGAAAGTTGGAACGGGTTTTTGGAAAGTTTTGAGAATCAGGTGTTGAAGCGGGGGTCTAGGAGGTAGTGCGAGGGGTGATGCCGGTCGGGCCTAGCGCGGGGTTCACATAGCTGACTGTTTGCAGAGGCCCTGCACTTCAGCCTTTGCTTTCTGTAAGCAGTCTGTGACGTCCTCGGCCTTCAGAGGTCCAGACGATGTGATTCGGTCAGATAGGCTCCTAAGAAGCCCATCTTCAAAGGCCGCTTGATCTTGGATTTTTGGGGGCTTCCTGGGGGCGGTGTGCACAGCTCGGGCGAGGCCGAATACCGTGCGGAGCGCCTTCGAAGTCTGCCTGCTGCTGAGCTCCTGTGGCGGTTGAGGCGGGTTGACGAGGTAGTCAGCTAGGAGATCAAAATGCCCTTTGATGTTCGCTGAAATATCTTTGGCGGGGAGCGCAGCGGGCAAGCCATCGATGATGCGGTTGGCGATGGCGGTCTTCTTGAGCCTGCCGTTTCCTACAAAGTTGCCCTTCCCCGAGGCGTCATTGTTTAGGGCCGCGCGCCAGTCGCCTTCGACCGATGTCAGAAGCTGGTCAAGTAGAGACGCCATGACGATGAAGAGCTTTTCACCATCGCTGTAGCTGCTGGGCGCTTCGTCGGTGAATTGCTTCCAGTCTGCGATCTCGCCTCCCAGTCGTTCCTTTGCCCAATAGAAGAGGCTGGCCTTGGTGAAGTAGTGGCCCGGTCCATAGTTTGAGTTTGGTGACAGCACCAGGGTGGGGTGGGCACGGCCAGATGCCAGGTTGTCACCGGCGGTGTTCAACTCGGTGATGAGATCTCGCACTTGGTCCTCTTCCCGTTTGGCCCCATCCAGGAGCTTTTGCAGCCGTTCTATTTCGGCAGTGGGGCTCTTCGAGGTAATCGCGTTTTCGTAGTCGGTCTCTGCCTTCTCCACCTCATATCGGAGGACATCGGACAGCGTATCTTGCTGAGGTGGATGGCCGCAAATGTGCTCAACGGCTTCTCGTGCACTTGCCACATGCTTGTAGGTCTTGCGAGGCGTGGTCATGGGGCTGCGGTCGATCTTACTGGCGTTCCGTCCGAAATGGGGGCTCTGTGGCTGTGTTCAAGGGGGCCTCCTCCCCTAATTGGCATTTGCAGGCGACGAACCCGACGTGCCCGACACCTTGGCTATAAATCTCAGTCAGATGCAGTCGTAATGGCGTCAGGTTCGACGGGTACGTCAGGTAAGCAAAGCCCTTTGGGGTGAGGGTTAGTCAATTGCCCCCAGAATAGCCGCGACTTCAGCATGCTCCAGCATGAAGGACCGGAGCTTGTGATAGTGGCCTGCCATCAACTGCCCCAAGGCCTGATCCCGGGAAAATGACAGGTGTGAGTAGGTGTACAGGCAGGCCGTGATACCGAGGGCATCCGAGGACAGCTTACCCGTGAAGTAGTTGTCGCAGCTGACCTTGAACACCTGCTCGCCCTCCGGCGCCATGTAAAAGCCTCCGTTGTCCAGGCTGTAGAAGTGCCAGTAACCGCCTTGGTATTCCTCGGCCATGCGATCCGTGATGCCATAGATCGTGGGCTCGATGACGAGAGGGAAGTAGGCGCCGAACAACTGAGCTGTATGTTCCGTGCGCTGGTCTTCAGCGATGCGGGTGTGGGTGATGGGGTTGGTGGAAATTTGAGCAGAATCGTTCATTTCGATGGTCCTCGATAGTTTGGGTAAGAGAAGAAAAAAACGGCCCCTGAACAGGGTGAGCAGAAGCCGTGATGGGTCATTCTTCCCGGGGATCCGGGAAGCGGATGAGGTCGAGCTCCAGCTGGCGCTTGTACAGCAGGGTCTGGAGGTACTCCTGAAGCTGACCGGGTACGAAATCAGTGTGCTCGGAGTCCAGGATTGCGATAGCCAGGGACTCATACCGATCAAACGCCTCCTGATTGTCAGCGGGTTCCCCCGGAAGAAGCCTCGCGGCTTCCTCCAGACGAGCGCCGACCTCCGCTAGATCGCGGATAGTCATGGTGGTTCTCCTTGTGAGTGTGTGGGTGGGGTTAGAAACGCAGGGACGCGTAGGGGGAGGCGTGGGGCAGGTCAGTAGACGGCTCGAGATTCAGACCGCACATGAGGCGAGCCTGGTCGTTTACGGCCTGCGCAAACTCCTGTTCAGGTAGTCCCCAGGCGTCAACAAGCTCGATTGCGTCATGTAGGTAGTCTTCAATGTCCATGGTGAGTTCTCCTGTGTTTTTGAAGGACTGTGATGATCACCGGGGCGATCAGGTCGAGCAGGACGACCACCGGAAGAAAGCGCACGGCGGTAGCCAAGATGAGAAAGAAAATCGCCCACGCGGGACCGTGGTGAATCCCGAAGACGAGGGCGAGGATGAGTAGTGACATGTTCAAGGCGTTCTCCTGTTTGTAGTAAGTCGAAGAAAGGTAAGGGGAACCGGGCATTCCTGAGCTAGCTCGGCATAAGGTCGGCATTGCCCCTTGTCTAAATACCCGGAGTCATCAGCCGTTGCAGCTGATCGAGTAATGAAAATGGGGTGCTAGAGGCTTCCCGACAGAGATTCGGAGAATCTAAGTGAAGAGGTCAGGACGACTTCTTCGAGCGGGCAGGGGTCTTGCGGGGTGTTTTCGCCTTGGCCTTAGTAGGTGCCTTGGCCTTGGCAGGTGCCTTGGCTTTGGCCTTAGCGGGAGCCTTGCGCTTGGCCTTGCCGCCCTTCCTCAGGGCAGCCACGGACGCGAGAAATGCATCCGGGTTGACTGCCTGGTGAACCCGCTTCTTCTCACCCTCTGGCTCCAGGATGTCCACGTCGTTCAGAACGGCGATGAGAAACCCGGGCGTATTCGCCGACTTACCGCGGAAGATCTTCCGGAACGTCATGCTGGTGATCCCCTGATCGGAGGGCCAGTCGGCGATAGCGTTGCAAATGTCATCGAAGGGCACCCATTCATTGCTGAAGAACCCGCCGCCATCGTTGCTGGATATGCGCAGGTAGACGGAGCCTTTTCCGTCTGTGCCGATCTCGTAACAGAGCTGGGACTTACCTGAGGTTGTGGGGCAGGTGTCGTTCTTCAGGACCTGAATGGTGGGTTCAGGGTTGGTGTTACTTGTTTTTGCTTTGGCCATAGTTGGGCCTCCATAAGTAGCGAATATATAGATAGGAAGCTTCCTATCTTATAAGATACGTCCTTTTCCTCACTTTTTTGGCGTGGAATTAGCGGGGCAGTTGGCTTAAAGTCGGCGTGCTCTGAACAAGCACTCCACGGGAGTGAGCTTTGGCTTGGTGCGGTATGGAATTCTGAGGCCTGTTGCAGAGCGCAGGCCTGCCTTCATTTCAAATGATGAATCAGGAGTTCCAAATGGAATATACCGCTGTAGAAAATGAACTGGATGCTCTCAGGAGCGAAGCCTACGAAGAGGCACTGAACGCAGCTTTCGAAGCCGAGTATGAAAAACTCTACGCCGCTTACCGCGACGAAGGGTACTGTGGTAAAGAGGCCGATCTATGTGCTAAAGAAGAGGCGAGGCTCTGTGCTAAGCAGTCCTACGTGGACTACCTGGAGGAGATCGACCAGTAACATTTTTTGAGCCCCGTCTTAGTGCGGGGCTTTTTCTTATATACCCTGAAGGTTACTGGTCGAGGGGCTTTGGGTGGCGCTAGGGCTGTCCGTATATCGTGTGTCTGATCCCGTATTACCTCAGTAGTCTAGACAGCTCTGGGTAGCCGCTCGGATTGCCTGATCCGCCGCTACTCTACGACGGTGATTGCCAATACCCTCGCCGTAATTGCGCTCAGTCCTGATGCCGTTACTCTTCCAAGGCTTGCACAACTTACACCCCGCCCGGCGGTTAGCAGGACGTTTTCTTTTGTGGTTCATCTCTCTTCCCTCCCGGTTTCTGATGAAAAAGGGGACGGATGCTACGCCTGCCGGTGAGCGTGATCAATGGCTGTCGGCAGGTTTACCAGATTTGCCCGCGATTGTTGGGGGCCTGGTAATAGTCAGGTGACCTGCAGGGGGAGGATATGCCCCCGGTTGTACTTCGGGTGGCTCGGAGCTTTATCTTTTTCTCATTGCTCAGTGTGCACCCCTAGCTACTGAAGCATCAGTCCCGTATCAATACACGCAGCGAAAAATAGCGAAGTCTATGCAGGGCATGGGCAGAGTGGGGAGATTACTTTCTAGGGCAACAGGGGCGCGGAATAGATGGCTGCATCGGCGTCTGGCTATTGCGTGGAATATTGAGACAATTTTCTTCCACAATACGATGATTTATAGGGAACTATTCGGAATTTCCCACTCGCGCTTTCACTCAGCTAGTTCTTTACGCAGTACTCGCCGGACTTCATGGTGCCTGTTTGGCAATGGCCGTCGATCTGCGGGACGGGAGACTGAGCGAGGGCCAGGTATGGCATGGTGAGCAATAGGTTGAGCATGAGAATGGGAATGATGGTTGAGGTTGCAGATGGCGAGGGCACGGCTAAACTTCCATAAATAAACCTATAAAGCGAAGTTCAGCATAGAGTCTTCTAGACGCGAAGGTTGCCTTCTAAGATTCTCATGCAATTAGGAGAGCAAGCGATGGCGCGTGGTGGTAGTGGGGTAAGAACAGCGGTTCGAATCATCAAGGCTGTTGATCGGGCCAACAAAAAAGCTCGCAGAGATATGGAGCGTGAAAGGAAGCAGCGGGAACGAGAGCAGCTGCGCGCATATAAGCAGCTTGAGAGAGAGAGGGCAGCGCAAGAGCGACAGGCGATCGCTGAGGAAAAGGCATACCGAAAAGAGCTTTTACTGGAGGCTAAGGCCGCCTATGAGGGGAGGTGTGCAGATCGAGCGGAGCTCTGTAAAGATTACGTAAATAGGAACCTTAGGTGATCTTATGGACATGAATTACGTTTTGGCGTTTATCGCCGTACTGCTGATTAGCGTTGTTCTTACATATATCCTGACCGGGTGGAGAGCTAATAAGAAAATATCGGAACACGAAACTCTTTCACAAGCAGTTGAGAAAGTACGAAACGATCTGCGCGACACTCAGGGCCAGTTGAAGACGGCGAAGGAAGAACTGTCTAAAGCCCTGGAGGAAACTGTAGCTTTACGTGAACTAAAGAACAGCGCCGATAACATTGCCGCGCAACTTCAGGCAGATACCGATGCACATAACGCGATAAAAGGCCAATACGCGGACGCATGCGACGAGCTTGAGAAGAAGAAGGTAGAGCTTCAAGAGGTTATGTCAAAACTTGACTTATACTCGCGACTTGATGAATTTGTCGAGTATGGTCACTTTGAGGTGCCAGAGTACCTTCATGACACGTCGGAGCGGTTTTCTGTAGAGATAAAGCGAGTGCGCGATTTGCAGAAGGGCCTGATAAAGGATCGCAATGCAATCACATATCCAGCTTCATCGCCATTCGCAATCGATAGCTCTCAAGAAAAGCGCATTCTCGATGGTCAGGTCAAGTTGTTACTCGCAGCTTTTAATATTGAATCCGACCTCCTAATTGGGAAGGTAAGTCCAAGTAATTTCAACAGAACAATGGAGCGCATTGTCAAACTAGCTAATTCTCTCGAAAAGTCGGCGGCGACATTGCACTGCGGATTCAATCAACAATACATCGACTACAAGTTTCAGGAGTGCGAACTTCAGTATCAGTTCAAGCTGAAGAAGCAGGAGGAGCAGGAAGAGCAGCGGTTGGTAAGAGAGCAGATTCGAGAAGAGCAAAAAGCAATAAAGGAGTATGAAAGGGCCGTTGCTGAGGCTGAGAAAGAGGAACGCATGTATCGCGAGCTTCTCGAAAAGGCCCGTAAACAACTGGAGTTAGCCACTGAGGAAGAAAGGATTGCGGCAGAACAGCGAATAGCAGATCTTGAGCTACAGCTTTCGGAGGCTGAAGCTAAAGAGCAGCGGGCTAAGAGTATGGCTGAGCAGACGAGGAGGGGCCACGTCTACGTGATAAGCAATGTCGGTTCTTTTGGTGAGAACGTCTACAAGATTGGTTTGACCAGGCGATTAGAGCCCCTGGATCGAGTAAAAGAGCTAGGCGATGCATCAGTTCCCTTCCCGTTTGATGTTCACGCGATGATCTATGTTGATGATGCCCCCACACTTGAAACGGAGCTCCATCGGGAATTTACCCAAAGGCGTGTCAATGCCGTTAACCTCAGGAAGGAGTTTTTCCGTGTCGACCTTCAGTCTATAAAGGCAGCCGTTGAAAAGATTGCCGGAGGAGATGCTGATTTCAAAATGACAATCGCGGCGGAAGAGTTTTATGAGACCAAAAGGCTGCAGGGCGATGATGTCTCCGCGGCCTGATTCGATGTCATCGTGCAATACCACCATGCTGCAAACGCAGTGGCGCTGTCACTCAACCCTGCGCAGCTTGTGGAAGAGCTTTCCGCCAATAATCGCGTTCATTGCTATGAGCGAGTATTTAGTTCTTCCATGATTCTCTCCAACAAATTGAAGTCGACTTGGCGGGCAGGTGACTAATCGTAAGTGATAACAACTGTACCACCTCAGGAGGATCCCAGATGCGTTACGCGATTCACAGAAGACTGCAGCCAAGTTGGTGATCTCTAATACCAATCAGCTAAAGTTCGATGCAAAACAGATTTTCTTGGGTATAGGTAATGTACTTGAGGCAGTCTATCGTGAGTTTCAAGCGGATTCGTTTTGGGAGATATGGTGAGTGATATTGTGCAGTACCTGAGGGGAATCATCCTGGGCTACCTCGTAGCGGAGTCCGCCGTCTTTGGTTGGCACTACGGTTCACATATCTCAGTAGAAAGCAGAGAGGAAGGACTTCAGTGGTTAGCTCTTCTCGTCATGGCAGTGGCGGTCATCGTTGTCGCTGTGAGGTTTGTAAAGACCGACACCTCTTTTTTGGTGAGAGCCTATGCTCCAAAGCTGGTCCACTTTGTGCCGCTTCTAGGGGTTGCTCTGACCTCCCTATTTCCCGATGCGCTAGCTGCTACCTATATTTCGATTGTAGATGGCATGAGCCTTACACAAACAACAGGGCTAATGCTCGTTCCCTTAGTATATTTGCTGCTTTCCACTCAAGGCGATTATGGTTCGACGGACAAGCGCTCACTATTTGTCAGCGATGCACCAATACATGGCTCCTCAGATGATGAGCTAGACATGAAAGTCAGGGCTAACTTTTTTGCAGATCGTCTCTTCGATGACGGCGCCCGTGAAAGCCTCGCATTCGGATTAGATGCTCCGTGGGGATCTGGTAAGACCAGCTTTATCAATCTATGTAAGGAACGCTGGCGAGAGAATATGGCGTCGGAGGTCATCGTCTATGAGTTTAGTCCGATCGATTATCCCAAGAACACATCGCTTATTGATCATTTTGTTGACGGTTTGATCGCAGCAATACAAAGAGAAGTTTATGCGCCTGAGCTAAACGGGATGGCGAGTCAGTATCTCCGTTCTCTAGACAGTATCGGCAGTTACTCGTTCTTCGGTATTGACATCCCTTTACCCAGGATGGGTACCAATGAGAATGTAATCTTCAGCTCAGTTGAGCGACTACTTTACTCGAGTGGAAGAAAAGTCATCGCCGTTGTAGAAGATTTGGATCGAATACATTTTGATGAGGCCAAACAGTTACTATTTCTCATCCGAAAGGGATTTGCGCTTCGAGGAATAAATTTCTTGCTTGTGTATGACTCCGAGGTGCTTTCAACGCAGCAGACGGATACTGGAGCTAAAGATGTTGCGATATACTTAGAGAAATTCGTCAACGTCAAGGCCAGCATTTACCCAGATAGCTCCCGCTTGCATCAATATTTGTCAGAGGTTCTTCCCGAGCACTTCGTGGGAACGACGGTTGATCAAGCCAGAATTAGGGCGCTTCTCAAAGGGGTAGTGTCCATAATCGAGTCGGAAGAGTTCTGGCGCTTCCAGCGCTACTTTTCTGATATTCGAAAGTACAAAAGGCTTGTAAACACAATTGTTCTCGCCGGTCTTCATGAGGTTGATCTCGAAGAACTGGACATTGATGCATACGATTTAACGCTTCTCTTAATCATTTACGTATATTATCCCGCTACGTTTCGCGATATATACAATACGGAAACTAACGGAAAGAGTGGCTTTTTTTCACTGGTCGTAAACTACGGCGATGACGGGAAGTATGCGAATTCTGAATACTATAGGGAGTATATTGAGAAATGTCAGGATGATCCTAAGCGCCTACTGCTCGAGAGTCTTTTTGACGTCACTAGAGTGGATGGAAAAGACGATGTTTTCCAGGAGGATTTGACCGAAGAAAACAGAAGTAGAATGGCCTGCTTTAATCATCCCTACCACGGAAGGAACCTCGAAACCTATCTCGAAATCATCGTTGGATTGAACACTCCGCGAAAAGAAGACCAGTATCTCTTCTACGCCGCTCGATACGCAGAGTTCAGGAAGGGAGTCGCCCTACAAGAGGTGTTCAGAAGAAGCGAGTTTAGTGCTGAGAATGTTCATAAGAGATTTTGGGACCATCTTTGCGAGCGAATAAGAGAGCTCGAGGATCACGAAGCGAGGGCGGTATTGGATTCGGCCCTTGAGCAGCTACCTCGCTATTCAATGTTGATCGAGCCGGAGCGAGGTCTTAGAAATAATGTTCCGATATACCTTACTCGTATAATCAATGACTATGGAGGCAGGCGCTTCGACAGAGACTCTTCAGCTGAGGATCGATATGGTGAGATTAGGGATATTGTATATGGCAATGAAGGTGTTCTAGATAAGCTCTATGCCGGTGCGGAGGTCCTTAGCTTCAATGATATGTTGATGTTCAAGCTCTATTGCTCAGCGAATAGAGGAGGCGAGTTACACAATCTAACCGCGGCTTTGGCGCGCAAGCCGAATGGCGAGTACATGAGGCAAGGTGTGGTCAAAGAGATCGCCATACTTGGTCTTAGAGAACTGGCCCAGACGATATATGAGAAATTCGTAACATGCTTTATCCAGCCAAAGCGAAGCATTGTCAAAGAAATCTTCGCGCTAAACGTCTCCCAATTAGCTGGTCAGTACGAAGCCAGTAAGGCTGACAGCTCGCATTTTGAGAGTCGGAAGAATCATTTAGTCAGCTTTATGCTCTACCAGCTGGCGAGTGAGTCCACTGAGCTTGGTGTGGCGTGCGGCTATTATGACCCTAGAGGTAGTGAAGATGGCCGAGGAATTCGGCGAGCGATGAACGATTACCTATTCAACGTATGCTTCGACGCAAACTCTAGTGATTGCATCGACGATTTTACAGTCTATTTGATGACGCAGTATGTTCAAGATACATATTCAGGCGAGCGAGTGATTCCCCGTTTCGATCAAGCACTTGATCCCAAGATGCTTAAGCAATACTGGAACGCAAATGGAGATGCTATCCATAGATCTATCGAAGTCCTTTCGGAAAAAGGAAGGCAGGTAGTGCTGGGCGAGGACGTACTAAATGTAGCTGACTATAGAGAGAAACTACCCGCGGATATCGAATCTGTTCTTGCTCAATTGTAAGAGCATGCGCTTGTTTCATCTGAATTACAGCAAAAGAAGCCTGGAACGTCGCTAGATGCAGGGAGCTCCCGCGGCGGTTTCATTCAGCCACAACGTCAGTTGGTAACTGTAGATGGTTTTTGCTTCTGGATGGACTGAGAAAACACGTTGTAGGTCAGGGTAAATTTATCTGCATTTTTAGGATATAGATCAACCATGAAATAGTGCTTTATTAGCTCGTCGAAAATGGGTTCCTCGGTCCATTTTCGAAGCTCCGCCTTGATAGATTCTCTGTCGATAGGAGCGTCACTTGGGTAGCCATTCGCCCTAACCCGTTTAACTATGTTCTCAATACGCCCAGTCAGCGAGCTTTCATCATTGGTATAGTCGATCCACAATTGGTAGCCCCTCTTGAACAGAAGTTCGGCAGTACAAATTTGGAGCTGACTACTGATGGGGCCAGTGTTGAGTGCTGCTAATACGTTCTCTACGTGTCGCTGATCGTAAAGATGCGTATAGAACCTGCTCATTGCATTGAGTATTTGATCTCCCAGAACTGCATTAAAGGGACCGATTAGAGCCCAGAAGGGTGCGCGTTCTTTGAGAGAAAAAATGCTGGCCGAATACATGCCGAAGCACGTAGCCATAACTAGAATTAGGTTGCCCTGGCAAGCCACATTTAGGGATCTACAGTGATTCTCTAGATCAGTCCACGCTATCCATTCCTTCGGCCCGAGCGCCAATCCCTTCTTGTCATCTGTTCCATGAGCCTCTACCTGTAATATAGGGATAGATCCAGTCGATAGTGCATCTTGAGTTAAGTTTTCGAAATGTTGCAAGAGTTGGTCCCGCGTAGAGATACTGATGAACTCTAACTCCAGTCCTTTACCGTGAAAACATTCTAGCTGTTTGAGTTCGTTGAAGATTAGCTCGCCTGTTTTCTTAACATCAGGCCTGAGAGCTTCGACGATACTGACCTTATTGAATTTTGCTTTGCTCACATTAGGCACCGATACTCTCGATCAGAGTAGACATAAGGAATGTTCGATGTTTGTTGAGTATGCCCGCATACCTTGGTGTAACTCTCCTCGCTTACTATTCGCTTTGAGCGAGGTAGCTTTTCTGTAGAAAATGCAAGGGGGTTGCCTAGTCATCATAAAACCAACCGTCTTCGTCCGACCTCGAATAATCGAATTGGCTCTCACGTACCTCTCGTTGAATGTCACCCTGTTCGTCATCCGGCTTGTAGTCTTCGTACTCTGAGTACGGAACTTGACTTGATTGCCATGCTTCAATCGAGCGTGCCTCGTCCTCGGAGACGTCCGCACGAAGTTTGATTCTCTCGTTGTTCGAGATTATATATAGAACTGCCGGGAGGAGTATTTTCCACTCAGGGCCTGTAAGCCGCCAAAATCCCCATCCTGCGGCCGCAAGCCAGCCTGCTGGGCCGATCAGAAAAGCAATTGTTGATGTCATTCCTGTGTAGGCCGCAAACGGAAGAGTGATTCCGACTGCATGCGTCAGAAAGCCCAAGGCAGTTGTAGAGGCAAGGTAAACAGACATTCCACTCGCCTGGGCCGCGCCGAGCATCGCCATAGTGGTCATCGGCCCCCTCAAATTTGAACTATCGATATCCGCACTGCTTAGAATGTCACCAACAGATACTGATTCGTAGAAAAAGTCTCTTCTTTCCGCTGGCCTCATATTTGAAAGCGCCTCAACGATAATCTCGTGAGAGATGTACTCTTCAAGATCTTCTGTCGATGCTCGTTCTTCCCGAACTTTTAGTTCGCTCGCGAGTGCTGATACTAGCTCTGAATATGTTGGGACTTGGTATTCAGATTCGATGTCTGATTTTGTCGATGCACGCTTAGTCAGAAGTGATTCGATTTTGCTAGCTGCGTCTTTGATAGTAGAGGAAGCCAGTGCACGGGTCCTGGAGTGATACAACCATTTGAAGCGGGCTTCTAAGTCGTCGATAGTGCACGTATCACTAGTGATTTCTAGAATTGCGGCCAGGTTGGCAAGTTCTCTTTCTGCCCAACACTCGAGGGCTTCCCTAAGTGATTGCTGATGATCCGCACCAGCGTGGTCTCTTGTCATGCTGACTCCAGCAGCTCATTCGCAATTCGGTACTTCTAGCACAGTTCCCTGTGGCAAGACCAAATATAGATCAGTTTTGCTGATGTCTTGATTTGCTGCCTGATGGTTCTTTGAGGCGGCCCCTCGGTCGGCTCTTCATCATTAACGGGGGACACCGGCATTCATTAAACTGAATTTGCGAAGTTCGTTTAATGGAGAGAATACCGATGTCCCACGCAGGATTGATATTAGGCCTTCCCGAGTTAGAGGTCGAGCGGGTTGATCGCAATGATGCGATCGCAGTGTATGCCAGGCCCAAGAAGCGACCCAGCTGCATCCGCTGCCAGCACCCGCGAGTGCGTATCAAGGCGACCTACCAGCGGACCCTGAAGCACACCCGCCAGGGCAACCAGCTGGTCACCCTGTATCTGAAGGCACCGAAGTACCACTGCCCACGCTGTGGTCGCTATTTCCGCCACCGCTTCAAGGGCGTACGGCCCCGCTACCGGGCCTCTGAGGCCTTCCGGCTGGAGGTCTTTGAGACCCACGACGGAGGTGTCACCCAGGCCAAGCTGGCGCGAACGCACCAGGTTAGCGCGGCGACCACCGAACGCTGGTATCAGGGCCATTGCCGGCAACGGCTGTCCGAGATGTCGAACCGGCCCTGCCCCCAAGTCCTGGGCATCGATGAGCACTTCTTCACCCGCAAACGGGGGTTTGCCACCACACTGGTCGACCTGCACCGCAACAAGGTCTTTGATGTCCGCCTGGGGCGCTCTGAGGCGAGCCTGCAAGGCTATTTGCGCCGTCTGCCGGGTAAAGACAACGTCCGACTCATCGTCATGGACTTGTCCGAGACCTACCGGAACATTGCCCGGCAGTACTTCCCTCGGGCCAGGATCGTCGCTGACCGTTTTCATGTCATTCGCCTGGTCAACCAGCACTTCCTCAAGGCCTGGCAGGACGTCCATCCCGAGGGTCGCAAGAACCGTGGCCTGTTGAGCCTGATGCGACGCCACGAGTGGCGTCTTAAACCCGAGCAGCGGGAGAACCTGCAGCGCTATCTGGATGACTATCCTGCACTGGCGGCGCTCTACGAGGCCAAACAGCGTCTCAATCGCCTACTGTTGCTCAAGAACCTGAGGAAGACACGTGCCCGGCAGAAGCTGCCTGAGTTACTGACGCTGATCGAGCAACTGCGCCATAGCCCGCTCAGGCGTCTGGCGAGAACCTTGACGTCATGGCTCGAACCGATCGTCATGATGTGGCGGACCAACAAGAGCAACGGGCCCACCGAGGGCTTTCACAACAAGATGGAGATGATGACCCGCAGGGCGTATGGATTCAGGAATTTTGAGAACTACCGATTGCGCGTCTTAACCCATTGCGGGTGGAGCGGTATCATCAATCGTGTTTAGTGAATATCGGTGCATCCCCCTTTAATGGGGAAGAGCCCCTCGGTCGCATAAACCCACCGACTCCGATCGATGAGCCAAACCCAAAAGTCGAATGGCCAAACCTATAGAAAAACCATAAAAATCAACAAGATGGTGGGCCCAGAAGGACTTGAACCTTCGACCAATCGATTATGAGTCGACTGCTCTAACCAACTGAGCTATGGGCCCCAGGGAAGGGCGCCAATTATAGAGAAGATGTCGCCCAGAGGGCACCCCTTCCGGGGCCTACTCTGAGGCCTCTTTGATGACTGTCTCGTACCGGTATCCCACCCCGTATACGGAGTGAATGAACTCCCTTGCCGCGTCCAGGCCGTCCAGTTTGCGCCGGATTTTGCGGATATGGCTGTCGATGGTGCGGTCGCTGACAACGCGGTAGTCCTCGTACATGCTGTTCATGAGCTGCTCGCGTGAGAAGATCCTGCCCGGTTCGCCCATCAGCTGGCGCAACAGCTGGCATTCAACGGCGGTGAGTTCAGCGCTGCGCCCTTCGAAGCTGACCACCAGCGTGCGCTGGTCGAGGTTCAGCCCTTTTTCTTCGATGGGCTGTCGCTGCGCGCGGCGCAGAACCGCTTTCACTCTCGCCACTACCTCGCGCGGGCTGAAGGGTTTGCAGATGTAGTCGTCTGCCCCCATCTCCAGGCCTAGCAGGCGGTCGATCTCGTCGACTCGCGCGGTCACCATGAGTATCGGCACCTGCGAAAAAGCTCGAATCTCGCGGCACAGCGTGAGGCCGTCTTTGCCGGGCAGCATCAGGTCGAGAAGAATCGCGTCTGCAGATTCAGACTTAAGCCAGGGCAGTACATCGTCGCCGTGATGGATGCAGTGGCAGCGGTAGCCGCTGGATACGAGGTAGTCCTTCAGCAGCCCTGCGAGCTTTTCCTCGTCTTCGACGACCAGTATGAGCGGCTCTGTCATCGCTTAAGTTCCTCGCGGTATTCTCAGTTCAACCCTGACGCCGCCCTCGGCAGCGTGTTCGGCGCTCAAGGTGCTGTTGTGGGCCTCGGCGATGCGCCTGCAGATCGCGAGTCCGAGCCCGCTGCCGCCCGTCTTACGGTTGCGCGAATCCTCCACGCGGTACAGGTGATCGAACAGGTGTGCCAGGGCGTCTTCGGGCACGCCTGGCGCGCTATCGCTCACGCTGACGGTGTAGTGGTCTCGCCCGCTCTCCAGCGCCAGACGTACTGTACCGCCTGCATCGGTGTACTTGCAGCTGTTGTTCAAGAGATTCGTCAGTAACTGCGCGAGCCGTGTTTCGTCGCCGTGGATGTTGCTGGGCGCGTCGGGTATCGCCACTGTGAATGTCAGCGCATTGTGGTCCATTACCTGTTGGAACTGTTGAGCGGTGTCACTGACGAGTTCGTTGAGGTCCATCGTTTCCATGCGGTAGCGCATGCCGCCGATGTCGGCGTTGGCGAGTTCGTGCAGGTCGTCCACCAGTTTGGCGAGGTGCAACACCTCCTGTAGTGCAGAGACGATGCTTTCGCGCTCCATCGGCCTCACGCCGTCGAGCATGGCCTCCAGTTCGGCGCGCACGATCGCGATCGGTGTGCGCAGTTCGTGGCTGGTGTCTGCAAGCCAGCGTTTGCGTGCACCTTCGTTCTGCTCGAGCGTCTGGCGGAGCTGGTTGAAGTCTCGGGCCAGGTCGCCCAGTTCATCGCGTCGTTGAATGTCCGTCGGCTTGGAGTAGTCGCCTTTGGCAAGCCGGTGGCTGGCTGTGGTCAGTTCCTCCAGCGGTCTGACGAGACGTTTGGCGAGCGGCAGGCTGGTTGCGGCGGCGAACAACAGCAGTGCAGCGCTGATCAACAGCAGGAATTCACGCTGCTGCTGCAGGAAGCTCAACTCGTAGCCCTCGTCTACCTGGTCTTTCAGGGGGTAGGCGAGCAGGCCCACTGTGTCGCCCTCGTGAAGTATCGTTAGCTCGGCATAGTTGAGCTCGGGTCGTTTCGTGCCCGCAATAATGCTACCGCCCGGCGTTAGCAGTGCGACCGGCGGTAGTGGGCCGCCAGGCGGCGGTGCGCGCCGGCCATCGCGCCTGTCACGTTTGTCGTGCTTGTGCGGCGGTCTGCCGGGTGGGCTATCCCGAAACCCGGGGCCGCCTGGAGGTCCGCCGCCAAACTCCTCGCGCATCGGCCCATCGATCAGGCGGCCGAAGCGGCGCGGCGATTCCTCGAATTCCAGCCAGTCGCCCTGTTCGGCGTAGTAGTCGGCCAGCACATCAGCGGTGACCTGCCAGCGCTCGGCCTCGCGGGTGTTCAGGTAAGCCAGCATGCCCCTGTCTGCGCTCCACTGCATCAGCACAAACAG
Organism: Halioglobus sp.; assembly: GCA_965227435.1. Lineage (GTDB taxonomy): Bacteria > Pseudomonadota > Gammaproteobacteria > Pseudomonadales > Halieaceae > Marimicrobium. Next base: position 1,435,851 of record CBDDGB010000001.1, read on the forward strand.
TGTGCCCACGAGCAGCACGCTACCGACGAGGCTGGTCAGGAAGAAGGTGTTCTGTAATCGCACGAGCGGATTCTCTGGTTATGGTCCACACGCTACCGGACATCGGGCCGCCGTGCCACGTTCACGGAAGGGGTTGCACGGTTGTTGCACATTTCGTGCGCATTGCTTGCGCAGTCTTCGGTGATCCTGTGAGTGTCGAATAACAGGGGTACACGAGATGGTGAAGCACCAGGATGCAGGATTTCGGGAGATTTTGCTGGGAATGACCTTTTGCGGGCTCGCGGCTTGCGGTGGCGGCGGGTCTGGGGACGGTGGCACAAACGCGCTCGATTCGGCCGAGGAGCCGGAGTTAGTCGTTGCGCCAGCGCCCGAGCGCGATCCAGTCGAGGACCCTGTACCCGATGGGCCCCTCGACACCGAGTTGCGTGGCCTGATCGCAAACCAGGGCTTAACAGGTGACCCGGCCAGCGGCCGTGACCTGCCCTCGATTCAAGACCCACTGCCGCAACTCGGCATGAAGCTCTTTTTCTCCAAGAGCCTGGGCGGCGGCTTCGACAGTGCGTGCGTCAGTTGTCATCACCCGGTGCTTGGCGGGGCTGATGATCTGTCCCTGCCCGTGGGTGTACACGCGGTGGAGCCCGACCTGCTGGGCGTGGGCCGTGAGCATATCAGCGGTGTGCCACCGGTGCCGCGCAATTCGCCCACCGTGTTTAACCTGGGCCTCTGGGACACAGTGCTGTTCTGGGACGGCCGCGTGGAGAGTCTGGGACGCGAGCCAGGCGCCAATGGCGCCGCTTCCGGCATTCGCACGCCCGACAGCCCCTTTGGTAACGCAGACGCGGGCGCGGGTGCCAATCTCGCCGCGGCGCAGGCTCGCTTTCCAGTGACCTCCGCAGAGGAAATGAAGACGGACGCGTTTGAAGCTGGCAGTGACAATGACGAGATTCGCGCGCACCTTGCGGGGCGGCTTGGCGATTATGGGGAGGGAGTGGGCGAACTGGTTTCCAATCTCTGGCTCGAGGAGTTTCAGGCGGCGTTTAACAGTACCAGTGGCCCAGAGTCACTGGTCACCTTCGACAATATTGCGCTGGCGCTGGGTGAGTACGAGCGTTCAATGCTGTTCGTGGAGTCACCCTGGAAGGCATACGTGGAAGGCGATAACACAGCGCTCACCGATAGCCAGAAGCGCGGTGCGATCCTGTTCCTCTCGCAGCCGCAGGAGGGCGGCGCGGGCTGTTCGTCCTGCCATAGCGGCGACCTGTTCAGCGATTCAAGCTTTGAAACGATTGCCTTCCCGCAGATCGGGCCCGGCAAAGGCGATGGCAATGGCGACGACTTCGGCCGCGAGCGCGAAACGGGCGACCCTGCAGACCGCTACCGGTTCCGCGTACCCAGCCTGCTTAATGTGGCGGTTACCGCGCCCTACGGGCATGCGGGGGCGTATGCCGACCTCGAGACCGTTGTGCGCCACTACGACAACCCGGGCAATACAGTGGACGACTTTTTCGATGATGGCGGTTGGTGCTCGTTGCAGCAGTTCGCAGGGATCGAAGACTGTGCTTCGCTTTATCCCCAGGCAGAAAACAACAGTGAGCTTGCTCTGCGCAAACTGCGCCGCGAGCAGGACGACGGCGTCTCGCGTCTGGCGCAGATAAACTTGAACGGTAGAGAAGAGCGCGACATTGTCGCGTTTCTCAATGCACTTACAGACCCGTGTGTGTTGGATCGGGACTGCCTGGCGCCCTGGATTGCAGATACTGCGCTGCCGGGTCCGGACGGCCAGCAACTGAACGCGGTCGACGAAGGCGGGCAACCCTTGTAACTAATGCCCGCACGCGTTTGGCGGCCCCCCGCAGCCGCGCGGGCAGGGCAAGCATTGCGGGCGTGGCAACAAGCGTAAGTACGGTCGCGAACGAAAGGCCAGACACGATGGCCTGCGATAGCGGCCCCCAGAACATGGCCATGTCGCCGTTGGGGGTGATGTTGCGTCCCACCAGGTCGACAGAGAGGCCGCTCGCAAGTGGCAGCAGGCCAGACACCGTTGTCACCGTGGTGAGTAGCACGGGACGCAGGCGCTGCGCGGTAGCTCGCACGATCACCTCGTTCACGTCTAACTCCGGCTGGGCGCGGCGCACGTGGTTAAAGGTGTCGATCAGTATGATGTTGTTGTTAACAACGATACCTGCCAGTGCGAGCACGCCGACACCCGTCAACAGGGCGCTGAACGGGTTGCCGAGTACCAGCAGTCCTAACAGTACGCCTGCCGTCGACATGACCACCGCTGCGAGTATCAGTGTGCTTTGATAGAAGTTGTTGAACTGGGTGACCAGCAGGATGAACATCAGCCCAAGTGCCAGCAGGAAGGCCGCAGAAACAAACGCCATGGAGTCGGCCTGCTCCTCGTTAGCGCCGCGGAAGCGGATGTTCAGCGCCGGGTCAAACGTCTGTTGCTTGAGCCAGGCATCGATCTCCCTCACCATGGCATCGGCCATTACGCCTTCGGCGACATCGGCGCGTATGCGCTCCACTGGCACACCGTTGATGCGTTTGAAGGCGTCAACACCGGGGGCGGGCTTGAGCGTGATGAAGTTGCTGAGCGGTACCATGCCCTGCTCGGTACTGAGCCTGAGTTCCTCGATAGCCGTGATGCCGCGTGCATCGCTGGGGTAGCGTACCCGGATGTCGACTGGCTCGTCGGCATCGTCAGGTCGGTATTCGCCAACTTTCACCCCATTGGTAACAAGCTGCACCGCGAGGCCCGCGGAGGACACATCGGCACCGAAGATCGCGGCGCGCTCGCGGTCAACGGCAACCCGCCACTCGACTGAGGGGAGGGCGGCCGTGTCATCGATCTCGATGAGTTCAGGTCGTGTGTCGAGGTGGGCGCGTATGCGCGCCATTGCCGGCTCGAGCAGCGACCGGTCGCGGGACGTGAGCTCGATCTGAATCGGTTTGCCCACGGGCGGGCCCTTTTCGAGCGGGCGCACCTCCACGCGAATTCCGGCAAGCGATGCTGTTCGCTCACGTATCTCGCGCATGATGTCGTTGCCCTTCACATCGCGTTGTGACTCGGGGTAAAGCTCCACAAAAATCGAGCCGATACGATCGGAGCTGCCGCTGATATCCGTGCCCTTGTCGCCGGGCAGCATGGTTTGCGTGTTGACGAATCTGATACCCGGCATGTCGAGAATCTCGCGCTCGACCTCCTGCACTAGATCGTTCACCTCGCCTGCCGAGAAGTTGCCCCTGCCCAGTACTGACACCGTGACAAACTGCGGGTCTGCGTTGGAGAAAAAGATGGTCCCCACGGGGTACTTGCCGTAGGCCCAGAAAATGGTGGTGAGCAGCGCAAAGACGATACCAAGCGTTGCTATTGGCTGCCTGCAGACAATCGTAAGGAAGCGGGCAAACGCCCCCGTTAAGGTGCGCAGCTGGGTTGGGTCGCCCGTTTCGAGTAGCGCCTGCGCCTGCTCACTCTTCGTAGTGTGTTCTGAAGGCCGGCCGAGCAGCGAGCCCAACACCGGGCCAAACAGCAGTGCGTAGAGCAGCGACCCCGCGAGTACTGTAAACACGGTGACGGGCAGATACATCATGAACTGGCCGGAAACGCCCGGCCAGAAGAGCATGGGCAGGAACGCCGCCAGCGTGGTGGCCGTCGACGCGGTCACTGGCCAGAACATTCGCTTGACCGATGCCGCGTAGGCCTCGCGGTGTCCCATACCCTCGGCCATCTTGCGGTTGGCGTACTCCGTCACCACGATGCCGCCGTCGATCAACATACCGAGGCCGAGTAGCATGCCGAACATCACCATGAAGTTAAACGTGTAGCCCAGGAGGTAGATGATGGTGACGGAAAACAGCAGCGAGAACGGTATGCCAAGGCCGACGACAATACCGCTGCGAAATCCCATCGCGGCGACCACGATGACCATGACGACCGCGAGCGCGGTGAGGATGTTGCCCTCAAGTTCTTCCACCTGGATGCGAGCGAATTCGGCCTGGTTTTGTGACGTGATGATTTCCACGCCCGCGGGCAGGTTCGCGCGTGCGGCCTCCACGCGCTTAAGCACCTCGTCCACGCCGTCGATCACGTTGGCGTTGGCGCGTTTCGTAACGCCGATAGAGATCGTGTCGCGTCCGTTGTAGCGGGCATAGCTGGTGCGGTCCTTGAACGTGCGTCTCACGCTGGCAACGTCGCCGAGTGTCACAGCCGCATCGTCTGCGGTGCGGATTGGCAGGTCCAGGATATCGTCTGCACGTTCAACCACCGCGGGCACCTTCACCGCGAAGCGCCCCTCGTCCAGGTCGATGGCGCCCGCCGGTATCAAGCGATTGTTGCGCTGGAGGGTGGTGATCAGCGCTTCGGCGGAAATTCGATAGGCGTCGAGTGCCTTGGGGTTTATGGTGACTTCGAGCACTTCCTCGCGTTGGCCCTGCATGTCGGCGCTGAGCACGGAAGGAACAGACTCAAGCTCGTCTTTGAGTTTCTGGGCTGCGCGGTAAAGGCTGCGCTCACTCGCATTCTCGCCGACGAAGTTGATGAGCAACATGGGGAAGTCGTCGGCGGTGAGTTCGTTGACGAAGGGCTCTTCTGCGGTGGCGGGCAGCTCAGCGCCTGCGCGGTTTACAGCCTCCCTTGTGTCGGCGATCGCGCGGGTCAGGTCGTGAGAAACGTCGAACTCCAAAAAGAACGAGGCCATGCCCTCGGTGGCGGTAGACTGCAGCTCCACCACGCCCTCCAGCTTACGCAGTTCGGCTTCCAGCGGCTGGACCAGCAGGCGCTCGGCGTCCTCTGGCGAAATGCCATCGTGCAGAACACCAACGTAGTAAAACGGCAGCTCAACGTGGGGCTCGTTGGCGATAGGCAGCGCGACTCTAGCCATCACGCCGGCGAGAACCAGCACGGCCAGCAGCGAGAGAGTAGTGCGGGTCCTGCTGAACGCGGACTCGATCAGCGCTTTCACAGCCCGGCCAGTTGGTCCACGGTGCCCGAACTGAAGACGGGCTCGACCACATCACCGACCGCAACATACTCCTGCCCCACCGTGATCAGATTGACCGTCTGGGGTAGGCCGGTGATCCAGAGGCCCTGTTCATCGTTGTCCAGTATCTCGACGGTCACGAAAGCAACCCGATTGAGCTCGTCGACAATTCTCAGGCCCAGCTCGCCTTCATCGTTAAGTGACAGCAGGGAGGGCGATACGCGGTGTGCCGGGACCTGCTCCACGCCCACGCTCAACGACACTGTCAGGCCAGAGCGTAAGCTGTAGTCGCGATTCTCAACGGTAATTTCCACGGGGTAAGTGCGGGTGGCTGGGTCGCTCTGCCTGCCAACGAACGTGACATTGCCTTCGATCTGGCGCCCCGACACGGTCGTGCCCGTAACAGGCAGAGACGTGAGGAGGTGGCTGACCTCGGATTCGTTGACATTGGCCACTACCAGCATGGGGTCGAGATCGATCAACGTGGCGCAGGTTGCGCCCGGCACGGCGTAGTCTCCGATATTCATCGGCAGTGCCTCGACGACACCCGCGAACGGGGCTTCCACCCTTGTTCTTGCCAGGTTGAGTTCCTGTCGATGCAGGTGGGCCAGCGCTGCTTCCTGACGCGCCTCGGATGATGCGATAGCGACATCTGAAAGTAAGTCCCTGGTCTTCAGCTTCAGGCTGCCCTGGTGCTCGATGCGCGCCGTTGCCAGTGCCGCGCGCGCCTCTTGCACCGCGACTTCACGATCGTCTACGGCGATCTCGCAGAGTAGATCCCCCTTCTCAACCTGGGTACCGCGTTCGACCGGGCGTGACACGATGGCACCCGCGATCTCTGCTTTCACGTCTACGGTTCGCTTGCTCTCGGTCCGACCGCTGAGCACAACCTCACGCGTGCGCAGCTCCGAGGATATTGTGCTGACTCGTACGCGCGCGTTGCTTGCCGACACATTTTGCAGGGTATCTTCAGCTGTAACGGCCGAGGCCACGGCAGATTGAGGGACCGCGGTGCCTGTTTCCTGCAGGTAGCCAGACCCCAGCCAGGCCGCCAACCCGACTGCCACCAGTGCCGCATAGACAATATTCTTGGACATAACTCTCGATTGCATTGAGGCTTCCCTGCACCTGCGTGCTTTGCGAACCGCGAGCGCGCAGCCTCAGGAAAGTGTGTAAATTCGTAACCTTTTACGCTGAAACTTCGCGACTGGACCTCCCTGCACGCCGGAAGTTGAGATGCATCGTGGTGGAATAGGCGTACAGTTCGGGTTGGACAAAACCCTGACAGCATGTGCTGGCCCTGAACTGTGGCTTTGCGCTCGCCGTACTTGCTGCTTGTACGCGGTTGTTCAATCAGGGGGCGCCTTGCTTTGTTGTTCGTCTACTGCCGATCTTCAGAAGATAACGGGAGGGTTCTGACGTGAAAATACTTGTCACTGGCGGCACCGGATTCATCGGCGCCGCGTTGCTCCCCGCCCTGCAGGAGGACGGGCATGAGCTAACCGTCCTCAGTCGCAGTGCCAGGCAGGGCGGCGACAGCTGCCGCTTCATCACCGAGCTCGACGAGATAGAGAGTAGTGCTGGCCTCGGTGCCGTGATCAACCTTGCCGGCGCGCCTCTGGCTGCCCGGCGCTGGACCACGGGTTACAAGCGAGAGATCGTAGACAGCCGGCTGGAGACCACACAACAGCTCGTGCGTTTGTTTGAGCGTCTTGAATCACCAGCCGCGCTGCTGAGCGCGAGTGCGATCGGCTATTACGGCCACCACGGCGATAAGCTGCTCGCGGAGGACGGCAGCCAGACGCCCGGCTTTTCCCAGCAGCTTTGCAGCGACTGGGAGGAGGCAGCGCTAGCCGCTGAGAAGGTCGGTACGCGCGTATGCTTACTGCGGCTAGGCGTAGTGTTGGATGAAGGCGGTGGGGCACTCGCGCAGATGGCGCAGTCGTTCCGTTTTGGTCTGGGTAGCTGGCTTGGTAGCGGCGAGCAGTGGCTTAGCTGGGTTCATCGCGCCGACGTGGTGCGGGCCATAATCTACCTGCTGGAACACGCAACCTTGCAGGGCCCGTTTAACCTCACCGCGCCCGAGCCGGTCACGGCTAGGCAGTTCTGTACGGCGCTGGCATCACAGCACCGAACGCTGTTTAGCGCGGGCATGCCGGCTCCGGTCGCGCGACTGTTGCTGGGTGAGATGGCCGACGAACTGCTACTGAACGGTCAGCGCGTCGTGCCGACCGCGCTGCAGAGCGCGGGCTTTACCTTCGAGTACCCGCGTATCGATGACGCGCTAGCGGCGATATATGCGGCTTGATACCTTGCCGCAGCTCGAAGACCTATCGAGCTGCGGTCGAGATGTCAGAGAGGGCTGACGTCGGCCTTGAGGTCGGCCTTCGGCCTAGGGCGCGTCGGCGGGCGGCTCTACCTGCCAGTCCCACTGCGTGGGCGCCCACTCAATGACGGCATCGGCGTCTTCGCGCAGCAGGAAGTCTGCTGCCACAGCGTCTTCCGTGGCAGCAGTGACATCCGCTACGAATCCCGCCTGGTCAACATAGCGCGTGACCATTTCTTCGGCACTAAACAACCGCGTAGAGCCGAAGAGCCTGCAGAAACCATCGCCCGTGTTTTCGTCGCCGAGCAGTACCGCAGAAGGGGCATCCACGTAGGGCGTGCGAATACCGCCGAGCACGTTGCCCACATCGTCGTACAGGTAGTCTGACAGGTCGTCATTGAACGCCAGCAGGGGTGACACCGGCGGCAGGGTACCGTTTTCGACCCAGTCGTTGAGTGCGCGCACGGCGCGATTGAAGATGTAGTGGTGCGGCCCGTTGTTCATTGGGCGGTCACAGGTAATGAAACCCAGGATAGAACGTTCTTCACGCACCGATGCAAAAACGGGGTCGCCGAACGCGTCGTCCCTTCCCGAGATGAACGTGTAGTAGTCGCCATGGGCGGTCCCTGCGACCTCCCAGGTGCGGATCATGTCAGTGTCGGGCTGCCGCGCTGCGACGAAGCCGAGGCCCAGTACGTCCGTTTCTGTTTCGAAGGTCAGCACCGGCACACCGATGTCCTCGCGGATGCGCGTGGCATTAGGTGTTGGGATCGATACCTGTGGGTCCTGCGATAGTGACGATGCGCCATCGCCGCGGCTGTGCACCATATAGCCGTCAAAGGTCTGGTACACGGGCTGCACCGCGTTGATGTAGGTCACAAGGCGCCCCGCCGACTGCGACTCGCCATAGGCGATCAGCCGCTCAACTGCCAGGCCCTCCAGCGGGTTAATGCCCACGGGATTGCGCAGCGCCTGTGCCACCTGCGAAAAGATGTCATAAGAGAAGCTATCGCCGGGGTGTTCCAGAGTGCCATAGCGCGCGGGGTTTACGGCCTTGAGGTGCAGCGGCAACAGACCCCGGTCAGCGCCTTCGATGCCAATAAGCTGCGCTGAGACGCCTATCCACACCGACCCGCCGCGGCGCATCTCGAGCTGGCCGGTCCCCCAGCTGGGCGGCGTTTCGAAACCTGCGGTAACGTTCAGCCATTCCACCAACACGTTGCCGTTGAAGTCGGCGGGATCGGCGGGGCGATAGACCACGATACGAATGCGGAAGAATGCTTCTTCGCCTGTCTCTACGTCCCACAAGCCATCGGTGCCCAACTCGTTCACGTTCGTGAAAGACCGGGCAGTACCCTCCAGGAAGAACTCTGCCTGCTCGTAACCCACGTCGGACAGCTGGAAGTTCTGGGCCAGCAGATTGATAGCACCTTCGTCAGGTGGAAGGGAGACCGTTGGGTTAGGCACGGGCATGACCCTGCTGGGCAGGTTGTCATTGCCATCAGAGCAGCCGGTGAGTGCCAGCAGGGAAGCCAGTACGGTAATGGAGAGGATTGAAGCGATCTTGTTCATTTGCGGGGTCCTGGGGAAAGGCGTTGGCAGATCATAGCGGGGAGCGTGCGCCCTGACAAAAACAGTGCGTCAGCGCGGCGCCATTTTGGTGCCGCTCCCTGCCGGTTAGCTCGACAGTAATTGAACAGCTATCCACAAAACGCGTAGGGATAAAACGCTGACACGCGCTATACTGCGCCCAAACAAACAGGTGACAGATGAGCGGCAACGGATCAAACCCCATGCAGATACACGGTGCAGTCGCGCCCGGCTTCGAGTCGGTGGCGCAGTTGTTTGAGCACGAGATGAAGACCATGGCAGAGGAGAGCGCCCAACTCTGTGTCTACTACAAGGGGGAACGAGTCGTTGACCTCTGGGCGAGTAAGCTGGCGGAAGGGGAGTTTTCTGCTGATAGTCTCGTGAATGTCTTCAGTAGCGGTAAGAGTCTAGAGGCCATCGCAATTGCTTCCCTCGTGAGCCAGGGCCTTATTGAGTACGATGCCGAAATCACTCGCTACTGGCCCGAGTTCGGCGGTGCGGGCAAGGCGGGTCTCACGGTTGCTGACCTTATGCGACATGAGGCGGGGCTCGCCAACTTCGATACGCCGCTGGATTTTGCCGACCTCTTCACCGAGAACATCAAGCAAAACGCTGTCGGGAAAATTATCGAGGCACATCCGCCACGCTACCTGTCTGAAGACGAGCGACGCGAATACCATGCGCTGACCCGCGGCTGGATCGTCAACGAGCTGTTCCGCCGCGTCGACCCCGCCGGCAGAACGATTGGCGAGTTTCTCCGCGAGGAGATCAGCGAACCCCTGGCTGCCGATGTGAAAATCGGAGTGAAAGCGGAAGACAAGCCGCGCGTTGCGAAAGTCACGATGCTCGGGTTTGGCTATCACTTCCTGCAGACGTTCCTGCCGCGCTTTCTCGGCAGGCGGGTGGTGCACAACGCATTCCAGCTGTTCTACCGCATTTTGAAGTTGATTCCGATGATTCGCCGCTCGCGCAGGCTGGAGAATGTGCCACCGTTTGCCGACGTGGGCGGACTCGGGTTTATCAATCATCCAGACTGGTTGCGCGGGGAAACACCCTCAGCCAATGCCAACTGTACTGCGCGGGGCCTCGCGCGAGTGGGCGCCATGATGTCGGCGGGAGGCGCACTGGAAGGCAGGCAGTATCTCAGCGAGCAGGCCTGGGCGGCCGCTCACGAGCACCCCGTGAAAGCGAACATGGGCGGCATCCTGGTCACCCGCTTTACCCAGGGAGGCGTCGACAGCTTTATTCCCTGCGGACCCGACAGTTCCCGGCTTGAACGCGACTTCACGGTGGGTCGTGAGGGCTTTTTCGGCTGGATGGGTCTCGGTGGCTCGATCTTCCAGTGGCACCCGGGGCACGATATTGGTTTTGCTTTCGTCCCCACCGTGCTGCATGCGATCGACCTGTTTAACGAGCGCGGTAAACGCTACCAGGCCGAAGTGCTGAGGTGTGTTGAGCGCACCGCAGGTGCATAGGCGCGCGCAAGGCGCGTAACGGCTATTCCTGGCAGCTCGGGCAGAGATAGAGCCGCCTGCCCCCGAGCTCTTTCCGCTTGATCGTGTCACTGCACTGGTAGCACGCCTTGCCATCGCGACTGAAGGCGTAGAACCGGCGCTGGCCTCTTGTGGCGCCCTGGCGCTTCAGTGCGGCCTCGAGGCGCGGCGCCACCGTGATACCGCCGGTGTCGTAGCTGCGACGACTGATGGTCAGCGTTTCCCGCGCCAGCTTGCCTAGCTGTCCGCGCGTAAGATCTTTCGGTTTTGCCAGCGGGTGCAATTTTGAGCGGTGCAGAATCTCTGATCTCAGGTAGTTGCCGTTGCCAGCGAGGAACGCCTGGTCGAGATACAGGGTGGCCAGCGTCTTGCCCGCGAAGCGCGGTTCGATGATGCGGGCCACGATGTCACGCCAGGTGAGATCCGGGTTCATGATGTCCGGGCCTATGCGCTTCAGGAAGGGATGCTCCGCGAGCTCCCCGGTCGGCCATACGCTGATGTCGGACGCGCTGTAGAGAATTGCGCTGTGTTTTTCGGTCTGCAGGAGCAAGCGCAATGAGCGGCTGCTCTCGGGAAGTTTATGCCCTTTCACCACACGCCACACGCCGTAGAGCTGGTTGTGGGAATAGATGCTGAAGTCGTTGTTGAAGTGCGTCAGCAGCGCTTTACCGCGTGTTTCAACGTGTGTGACCTTATGGCCTTTGAGCTTGCGGGCGTGATGCTTGAGGCGCGGCAGGCCGAAGCGTACCGTTTTGATGGTCTGGCCTTCGAGCACGTTCGCTATCTCGTCGGCGGCGCGCCGAATTTCCGGTCCCTCGGGCACGTCTATCTCTCCTGCTCTTGCGTCGGTGTAAACACCATGATGTGTTGCATTGGCAACGCGTCTTCCACGCGCTCCAGTTCTAGCCCTACAGCGGCCAGCTCTCGCTCTGCCTGGGCGACCGTCATTTTGTGCAGGCGCTTGATAGGCACCCTGGGGTCTTCACCGCGGTACTCAACCAGTATCACCTTGCCCGTGGGAGACAGCGCGGCGACGATACGTTCCATGACATCTCTTGGGTGCGAAAACTCATGGTAGGCGTCAACGAGCAACACGGTGTCGACAGCGCCCTCGGGTAACTTTGGGTCTGTCTCGGTCGCCAGCACCCGCTCGATATTGCCAAGGCCCGCGTCTGCTGCACGTTGCTGGATGATCGCGAGCATCTCAGGCTGGATATCCACGGCAAGCACGCGACCTTCATCGCCAATGCGCTTCGCAATCGGCAGTGAAAAGTAACCGGTGCCCGCGCCGATGTCGGCAACCGTGTCTCCTTGTGACAGCGGCAGCAGATTGAGTAGCAGGTCAGTGCGCTCTTCCTGCACGCGCTCTGCCCGCTCCAGCCATCCCGCGCCGCGATGGCCCATGACATGTGAAATCTCGCGGCCCATGTAGAACTTGCCAATGCCATCGCGACTGGGTGTGTCGTAGCGGTAGTGATCGGACGCTGACTGCACGACAGCACCGTAGGCCGGAAGGAGCGTCAGGCACATCAGCGCAAACAGCCCGAAGACTTTGTTCGCAGTTGCAGGTGAAGTACTCACGATCGGGTGACGGGACCGCATCATATTACCGGTGCCTAGACGCTGGGCGCGGGTTCTCGTCTTTTTTCCGGGGCCTGGGTTTTGATCTCGAAGCAGTGAAAGTGGCGATTCTCGTCGGCTTGCCTGTCGTGAAAGACCACGAACCTGCTGTCCTCGCAGTCGTCGACAAAGTTGGCTGCTGCGAGGTACTGGCCATTGAAATGACCGAGGGCGGCGCCTGCGGCCAGGCTGAGTGAGCACATCGCTAGGTAGAATTTCATGTTGTCACCTGTTCGGGAGTTGAGCGGCGGTTGCGGCGGCACCGCTCCGAGCAATAGCGGACGCTGTCCCAGTCACGTTGCCACTTGCGTCGCCAGGTAAAGGGGCGCTGGCATACCGGGCACGTCTTTTGTGGGCGTTCACGCCGTCCCATATTATCTGTGCGCGCCCCGCTGGCTTGTCAGGGGCACCGCCTAGTCGTCCCCGTTTATCAGCTGCAGCAGCGTATCGAGGCGGTGCAGTGTGTCGGTCGTCTCCAGCAGGTACTGGGCCAGTTCCGGGTCCATGCCGATGCTGCCTGAAATGGCGAAGCTGAACGCCTCTACGGGCATGTCCTGCCAGTGCTCACTGCGCAGGCGCTCCTGTATGTCGGCCTGACCGTGCGTGAGTGCAATCAACCGATTGAGTATCTTTTCCTTGTACTGGGAAAGGCGCTGCCCCGTGTCGTCGTCAGGTTGCACATCGACCAGTTCCTCACAACGCCAGATGCTGAAGGGCAGGGTCTGCCGTTCTTCCTTGAGCACGAGCCGTTTGTCGGTCTTCACAGAAATCATCAGTCGACCGTCATCGAGTTCATGCAGCAGGGAGACGGGCCCGGCAGAGAACACCGTGCACGGTTTGTAAGTGGACTGGTTGCTACGCAGTGCTTCGTCGGTTGTCTGCGGACGTTCATTGGTGTGAAGGACTTTTTCCGTATGGCAGACGCCCATGGGCATGCCGGACTCTACGCAGTGGCGAACCATCTGGCGGTAGCGCGGCTCAAACACGTGCAGCGGGCAGGGAATGCCGGGGAACGTGACAGAGCCGGGTATGGGAAACAGGGCGACGTCCTGCACGCGATAGCCCCTAATCTTCCCTGCTGAGGAGCATCACCGGGAGTCGGCGCTCAGTGCCGTCCTGGTAGCGTTGGTACTGGGGGTTAAACCTCATCAGGTGCTCCCACATGGCCTCGCGCTCAGCGCCCTCGAGTTCCCGCGCCAGCATCGTCCCGGCGAATCCGCGGAATGTTGCCTTGCAGTCGGGGTTACGGCGCAGGTTGTGCACCCACGCCGGGTCGGCGTCCTGGCCCCAGTTGGAACCCACCAGTACGAGGTCTCTACCGACCGGCATGCAGAGTGTGGCGATCGAGCGAATCTTGCCACTGCGTGCGCCGCGCGTTTCCAGCAATACGACCGACTGCATGCCCGTGTTCAGCCAGCCGCGCGACAGCCGCAACAGCGCCTTGTCGGAATACGGTACCGTGCGCTTGAGAACGCTGACCACCGGGTCCGACGCCAGCGCGCGCCGCAACAAATCAGACCGCATCAATTCCATGGTTTTTTCCTTGGTGAGAGAGCTTGGTACGCCCGATGGCGGAGGCTGGATTAAACCCCTTTCTGGCGGCCACCTGCGACATTTTTGCATGTCTGAACAGAAACGCGACAGTAGTGAGCTTCCCTGTCGGCCTCCGCGTATTAACACAGGGAGGGCATCCAATGACAGCATCGATAAACCCGGCGGAAATTGAGCGATTCAATCAGTTGGCCGCAACGTGGTGGGACCCGCAGGGTCCGATGTGGCCGCTGCACAAGCTTAATGCTGCCCGTGTACCGTTCATCCTCGACATGTTGAGTACCTACATGGCGGTATCGCCAGCCGACGCGTTACCGCTGGAGGGTCTTGAGGTACTCGATGTGGGATGCGGCGCAGGCCTGCTGTCGGAGTCTATGGCCCGACTTGGCGCGCGTGTTACGGCCGTCGACCCCGCGGAGCAGAACATCCGTATCGCGAGAGAGCACGCCCGGCGGTCAGGACTCGATATCGACTACCGCATCGGTGGCGTCGAAGCGGTGAGTGAAGAGCGTTTTGCTGTCGTCCTGAATATGGAGGTGGTGGAGCATGTAGAGCAGCTCCCACGCTTCATGGCGCAGTGCTGCGCCCTGACCGCGCCGGGCGGCATGCAGTTTGTGGCCACGATCAATCGCAACTTCCTCTCGTGGCTGGTCGCCATCGTGGGCGCTGAGTACGTATTGGGCTGGCTGCCAAAGGGCACCCACCAATGGAGTAAATTCGTGACGCCGCGGGAAGCAGCGGCGATGCTGGCCGAGGGAGGGCTGTCTGTCGTCGAAGAGCGTGGCGTCGTGGTAAACCCAATCGCTCGCGCCATCAAGGTGTCGAAATTCTCTGGTGTGAACTACATGCTGGCGGCCGCCCGCGATGCGTAGCGTAAGAGGCGCACGGAGAGTGCGCTCGGCGCAGGCAGCCCTGCCGCCGGTAAGTGTGCTGCCCCACTGGCTGCGCGCGGACCTGCGGTCCGACCACGCAGGAGAGACAGGGGCGGTGTATTTCTATCGCGGCGTGCTTGACGTGGCTACAGACCCGGCAGTGAGAGACTTCGCTGAAGAACACCTGGCACAGGAAAGCGAGCATCTTGCGCTGTTCGAGGCATGGCTCGCACCTGTCGACAAGAGCGTGTTTCTCCCGCTCTGGCGCTTTGCGGGTTGGCTGTTGGGGATCATCGCTGGCCTGGCGGGCGATCGTGCCGTCTACATCACGGTAGATGCCATCGAGGAGTTTGTCGTTGAGCACTACAGCAAGCAGATAGAGCGGCTCGCTCATGACGACGATTGGCCAGAGGTCCAGCTGCTCCTTACCCGTTTCTGTGAGGACGAGTTCAGGCACCGGCAAGAGGCCCAGAACCTGTGGGACGAACGCACAGGCATTATCGCGAGCACCTGGCGGTTGATAGTTGGAGCGGGCTCTGCGGTCGCTGTGTTACTCGCGCGCGCCTACTGACGTGTCAGCCGTTCTGGATTTGTGCAGGTTCAGAGCGACATTGCAGACTCCGACTTAAGGCTTCATAGCGTACATCCGTTCAAGCCGAGCGGCTTCGCCCGGCGTCTACGATGAACAATGACTCCATGGAGAGTAGCGATGAAAGCAATGAATCTTTTTAAGACACTGGCAGCCGCGGGCGCGGTAATGTTTGCAAGCGGCGCGTGGGCCGGCCACTGTGGTGGCGACCACGGTAAAGACACCATGGCGGAGGCAAAGCCGACGCTGGTTGAGGTCGCCGCGGGCAACGAGGACTTCACAACACTGGTAACTGCGCTGAAAGCAGCGGGTCTCACCGAAGTGTTGGCGGGCGAGGGCCCCTACACGGTTTTCGCGCCTACGAATGAAGCGTTCGCCGCGTTGCCCGAGGGCACCGTCGAAAGCCTGCTTAAGCCTGAGAACCGTGACCAGCTCGTGGCGGTGCTTACCTACCACGTCGTACCTGGTGCCGTTTACGCAGAGGATGTCGTAGAGCTTGAAGGCGCGACCACGGTCGAAGGCTCCTCAATCGAAATTGCGGCGACCATGGGAACGGTCAAGGTCGACAACGCGCAGGTCGTGGCCACAGATATCGAGGCATCTAACGGTGTGATTCACGTAATCGACGCCGTCATTCTGCCCAACAGCTGATCAAGTCAGTACCGACTAGAACCCCGGCGCGCTTCAAGCGTCGGGGCGCAGGTATCGCTTAAACCAGACGAGCGCGACGCTCATGCGCAGCGCTCCGATGCGGGCCACTGCACGGGGGTCAGCGTTTCGAGGTCAAACAGCTTCGCGTTTGCGCGATTGAGCACGCTGCGCAGTATGCGATAGGTATCGCGGTCGAACATGACCGCATCTTGCTCAATACCCTTACGCACTTCCTCCGGACTGCCAAAGCTGCCGAGGTAAATCCAGTTGTGCAGCAGGTGCCACTCCTCTGCGGGTGCTAGCGGATTGGTACCCGTTTCCTTCAGCAGGACAGGCGCAGTGATCGGCCAGGCGCTCAGGCGATGTTGCTCGAGCGCTGCTCGCAGCCTTCCGTTGTGGATTTTGGGTGATTCTTTTCCAAGGCAGGCGCCGTGGCAGCGGCCGATCTGGTGTTGGAAACACGCGCCTTTACCGCGTTCGATACCCAGCGCGCGCTGGCAGAGCACCGCGTCCCGGGACAGTTTCTCCAGGGCCTGTCGCGCATGGTGTCGGCTGAGATAAGAGCCGTAGGTCGCCTCAATGTCAGGTAGCTCGAGGGAGTACGACGCGAGTTTGGGTTTGAGGAATCCCTCCGCTGCCTCCGCCAGGCTAAACGACCACATGCGTCGAATGGAGCGCTGCCGCCTGTTGTAGAGCGGGATCTCGCGCTTGATGGCCGCGTTCTCGAGCAACAGTGCGCCGACTTCACCCGCTGTCGGTCGGCAGTCAATGCGTGCGATCGCCGCGAGCATCCTTAGCTGCCTGTCTGTCTCGCCTCCGTTGAGGTGGGTCTTTACCCGGTTTCGAATATCCACGCTCTTGCCGATATAGAGCACCTTGTCTTCTGCGTCCAGGAACCGATAGACGCCGGTGCAGCGCGGTAGCTCCTGCAATTCGCGATTGCCTGCTGTAACGCGGATGTCGGTAGAGTCCATGGTTCTATGTTGCCTGTGGAGACTGCTTGTAGGAGGGCCTGGAAAGCACTTCCCAGATATTGCTGCTGAAACGCTGTTACGGATCCGTGATTGGCCAGTCCGCCGCATCGGTCACGTGTTTGGGCTGCGGCGGTCGATTCCCGCCCCACTTCAATGTGAAGGTTCCGTCGGGGTCGTGCTCGCGTGTTTGTTTGTCGAGGTCAAAGTGACGTCCACCGCGAGGATCGGCTCCAACACCGGCAAGGTACTGCCAGTTACCGTAGTTGCTGGCCACGTCGTAGTCGATCAGGTGTTTCTCGAAGTATGCCGCGCCGTATCGCCAGTCGATTTCGAGTTCATTGACGAGACAGCTCGCGGCGATCTGCCGGCCGCGGTTGCTGGCCCAGCCCGTTGCGGTGAGTTGGCGCATGATGGCATTGACAATCGGGTAGTCGGTATCGCCTGCACACCAGCGCGAAAAACTGCGCGGTTCGAACGTGCAGCGGTACAGGCGGCGCTTGGCCCCTGTCGAGCGGAACAGGCTCGCGTCGTCGCGGTAGGCGCGCCACTGGAAGAACTCGCGCCACAGTAGTTCGAAGAAGAGCCAGTAGGTGGAGTCGTTGCGCTCATGCCGGTTCTCAAAGCGGCGTATAGCTGCGGCGACCTCGCGCGGTGACACGCTGCCGTTGGCCAGCCAGGGCGATAACGTGCTCGAGCCAGCCAGGCCATCCAGGCAGTTGCGCGTGGCCTTGTAGGTGGAGATCGCCTTGTCTTCGAAAACAAACTGACGCAGGCGGCGGTTTCCGGCCAGGCTGCCACCGCGAATTGGCAGTGCGGTGTGTGGCCTCGTGGTCGATTCGGGCACATCGTTGAAAGGGGCTGCGGGAGGGCGTGGCAACACGTCTGGCCGCGGAATGGGCATCTCGACGGGCAGCGGTTCGACCCGATTGCGGAAGGGGGTGAAGTGATCTGGTAGTTTGTCGAGGGAAAACGGCAGGGCGTCTTCACAGAACAAGGTGCTGTTGTCGTGCACTTCGAAGGGCACCGGCAGGCGCTGCTTTAGCACCTCGACGGTTCGGCGCTCGTAGTACCCGGGTGCGCGTGAGGTGCCCACACGGTCGATGCGGTAGTCGCGCACCAGCTCTGGAATGATCACTTCCGGCGAGCCGTGCAGTACCAGGAGGTCCTGCCCAAGTTTCAGCAGGCTCTCACGTAGGCTGCGTACACTCTCGGTCAGGAAGCGTTCGCGTTGCTCCCCCATGCCCGTGACGTTGCACCATGGCCTGTTCAGGGGCCATAGGTACACGAGCAGGAGGCGATCAGCATCGCTATGCTCCGTAAGTCCGGGGTTGTCGTTCAGGCGCAGGTCGTTCCTGAACCAGTACAGCTGGCGCACGATTCGTTTACCTCGAATGGTCCGCAGTGCATACGTTGGGGCACCGCGCCCGGTTCAAAGGGTGGAACGGGCGGGAGGTGAACGCTAGTTGGCCAGGCTGGCCCAGCCATCGCGGAAGGCTCGCGCACCGGCCTCGATGCCTTCCGGATGATTATCCAGCCAGGTGGCCGCAATGATCATGTAGTCCACTGAACCGACGTCCCGGGTGTACCGATCGAGATGCTCAGGTTGCTTTCCGCCCTGCACAATCGGCAGCGTGGCGTTGCAGTTGCCGAGCGGGGCACGGCAGGCGGTGAGGAACTGTTCGGCGTCTACCGGGTCTTGGTAGACGGTGGCAAAGGGACCGGGCGATACCACGAGGTCGGCGCCTGCCGCCCGCTGCACGGTGGCCAGCACTGCATCGTTACTGCCCCAAACGCCCGAGCGTGTTGTGGCGTCACCGCAGGAGTTGTGTCCAAGAATAATGAGGTCGGTGCGGTTTGCAACTTCGCTGATAAACGACAGCCCCTGTACGGCCGGGCTGAGCAGCACGCCTTCGGCGCCCAGCGATTGCGCGGTATCGGCCATGCGCAGGCTTTCTCCAATGTCGTCGATGATGTTGGCGAAGTAGAGCTTCTTCTCACCGGTGCGATCCTCTACCCGCTTCTTCATAGCGACCATACGTTCCACGCGCTCGGCAAAGGGAGAGCGTTCGCTGTGATAGGTGAGCTCGTCGTCCTTTATGACATCGAAGCCGCCTGTCAGCACCTTCTCGTTGAGTTCGAGCATGGCCTCTGTCGGTAGGCCGGATGCCGGGCGCATTGAGCGGCAGAAGATCGGCCGGTCAGCGACCCCGAGCTTCGCCCTGATGCCGCTGACACCGTGGCGCGGCCCGGCGAACTGGCTGGCGAAGCTGTCGAGTAGCGTGAGGTCGACAAGGCTGGCCGCTGCCAGGAAGCCGAGGCGGTGCACTTCACCAAAAACTGAGTTCCACAGTCGTGTGAGCCCACTACCGAACAATACGGTTGGGTAGGCGATTGTGGTGCGGAAGGTCCTGAGATCACCCTGCGAGGATTCACCGCTGTACACCGGCGTGCTCAGGAAATACTGAGGCGCAATAGCAAGACCTTCGTCTGCAACCTGTTCCACAGAAACCACACGTGCGCAGAAGCGCGCGATGTCCCCAGGCATCTCGATGTCGTTCAGCTGGGTGGCGCAGATGCTCTGCTCCCGCGCAACGCCCAGCGCCGCCTGCTCCCCATCGACCCGCGTCGCGTACTCGTACGTTGCAAGTACATAGTCCTCGGGAGGCTGGGCATCCGTCCATAGGAACATCGCCGCATCCGCGGCGTGCAGGTTTTCGGAACTCATTGCGTGAAGGCCTTCTGGATAGCAACGCGAGTTGCTGATATGTCGGGTTCAGTGGCGCTCGGTCCGTAGGGTACCAGTCGGATTGAAACGGTGCCCCCGTGACCCCAGGGCCACCAGAGGCCCAACAGGATGATGTCTTCGGTTACGCCCCGGGCAAAGATTTTCTGATTGGTGTGCAGGCCGCCAAAATCACGGGGCGCGCGGTTGACGAGTTGCGGTGCCTTCCTGATGTTGCCGCGATCCCAGCTGTCGCCAAAGCAATCGTCGAGAACGGCTAGGGCCGCATCCGCCGCGTCGATCTCCAGTATCGCTAAAACGCCATTGTGCTGTTCATCCCATTCCCACTGAAGAAAGTCAGGGAGGGTGCTGGCCAGTGTTGAAAACAGCTGCTCGGTACCTTCTGCGGCGGGCGCGAGGTTGGCATCGGACGCTCCAGTGGGGAGCACGCGCCCGAGGATTTTTTTTATACTCATCGTGCCTGGCTTGTCATCGCTGGACGCTGTCTTTGAACTATCACTTATACAGTCTCATCGCAGCCGGGGTAGACCAGTAGTCCTGAGTCCAGGACTACACCGTCGCCCTGCCGGTTTAGCAGTCTCTCGGCTTCGCGGATACCGCTGGCGACTGCGCCCTCTACCGTGCTGCCAAGCGCGAAGTCGGTGCCATCACCAGCAAATAGCAGGCGGTCTCCAACGGGCGCCGCAAGGGCAGCATAGGCCGACTCCTGTGCCAGCTCTTCCTCTACCGAGGCGCGGACGGGCGAACCGGGGTACGAACCGAGCGCATAGGGGTCCTCCTTCCAGCGCGTCACCACGGCGGCCAGGGGCTCCCTGCCACTTACGCCTCCGCTCGCATTCACGATGGCGTTGGCGCGGGCGATGATTTCTTCATCGGAGAAGCTGGTAATGCTTCGGCCGAAGTCACCGCAATAGAACGCGACAATCGTTGGTACCCCGCCTGCAAAGGGTGTGTAGTCTACCAGCAGTGGAAACTCCCCGCGGGTTTCCGCCGTGTGTAGCAGGTTGCCTGGACCGGTGGTTTGCCAGAACGCCTCGTCGTATCGCAATACCACCTTTTCCAGCTCCGCGATGCCGGCGAGATCGATGGCGGCCTGTTTGTCGGCAGGGAGTGGCGGCTCAAACACTATGCTCCCGGCTTTCAGGACGGCCGTCGGCGCCGTCACGATAACGTGCGAGCCGCGCACGGCGCCTGAGGAGGTCACTACGGTAACGCCATTTTCTTGGTGCAGCACACGTTCGACCACGGTGTCCAGTTGTACGCTGACGCCGCGAGCCAGTGCTTCTACAAGCCCGCGGTAGCTTCCATCGGGAAAGCTGTCTTCGAAATCACCGCTGCCGCCGGGAGCAGGGGTGTCGTCGATGTCATCATCTTCCCCGTCCTCCACGCCGACGTAACTTGCCAGCGAAATATCGTGGGGAGATTGCGCGGCACTAAGTTCTACATCGGTGTTGATGCCGAACTCGGCATACCGGCGTTCATTGCCCGTCAGTTCCCGGTCGTCGAGAAACGTCGTGATGGCTTGTGCCAGTGTGGCGTCTGGCCCCAGCCTGACGAACAGCTCTTCAATGGCGATATAGAAAGCAGCGAGATTGCCCAGCACCAGGACGCGCTCTGCTACCGTCAGGCTGCGCTCTTCTGCGCTGTCGAAAATGCGGGTGTCTACGCCGAAGAACGGGGCCGGCTGCCACCCGATGCCCTCGTGATTCAGGATGCATGCGGCGGGATTGCCCTCGGCGCCGTGGATCCACATGCCGCCGAGATCTACAGGCACGCCGGCGACATCGGCGGACCAGATACGACCGCCGATGCGGTCGCGCGCTTCCAGCACCACCACGTCAAGGCCCGCGGTTGCGAGCGCATTGGCGGCCGTAAGTCCTGCCACGCCCGCCCCGATGATGATCACCCGTTGGCGTTGGTCAGAATCGCTGTCGCTGCAGCCTGAGAGTCCGAGTCCTGTGGTGGCGGCAACGGCGGCAGCGCTCAGCGCAATAAAGCGCCTGCGCCTGACGCCTGCTGCTTTCACGCAGTGGCCCGCAACTCGGGTGCCGCCTGTGGCCCACGGACAAGGCGCCCGGGTCGCGCGCCGGTCTCGGTGCCGTTTTCCATGATGACTTCGCCGCTGCAGATGGTCATGCGATAGCCGTCTACCTTCTGCACCAGGCGGCGCGCGCTGGCGGGGAGGTCGTAGACCATTTCGGGCGGATGAATGGTGAGCCTGTCGAAGTCGATGACATTTACGTCTGCCTTCATGCCGGGAGCCAGCAGGCCGCGATCGTGCATGCCGTAGAACTCGGCGGTGCGTTGGGTCTGCTTGTGCACCAGCTCTTCCAGCGCAATGCGTTCGCCGCGCGAGCGGTCCCGCGCCCAGTGGGTTAACTGGTAGCTTGGCATGCTGGCATCGCAGATGAGTCCGCAGTGGGCGCCGCCGTCAGACAGCCCGAACACCGCGTGCTTGTGCAGCATCATCGTGCGCAGCGCCTCGAAGTCACCGTTCGCGTAGCCGAGCAGGGGCATATAGATGATGCCCTTGCCATCGCGCTCCAGCATTGTGTCGTACGCATACTCGGCGGGCGTCACGCCAGCCGCCTCCGCCAGTGCGGCGATGCAGTTTTCAGGCGGGGGCTCGTAGTCGATCGGGTCGCCCAGTGGATACATGTTGTCCCACGCTGTGAGGCTGCGTGTGAAGACCTCGGGCAGGCCAGTGAGGTCGGGTGGATTGTCGAGTATTGCCGCACGCGTCTCTGGTTCACGCAGCTTTGCGACCCGCTCGGCAAGCGGTAGCAGTGCCAGAGGCTGGTAGGCCTCGTGCAAGAGGAACGGGTGACCGGAGCTCTCCAGGCTGAACAGCACGCCCGCGGGCCTTTGGGCAACCTGGGGCGTCAGCGTACCGCCTTCGGCGCGGTCGTCTTCAACCGCCTTAAGCAGGCGCTGCCACTGGTCGGGGTCGTCTGGGCTCTGCAGGCACGCGAAGGTTACCGGCAGTCCGGTTTCACGGCCGATCTGGCGCATCCAGTCGAGTTCCTGTTCTTCGGGCGCCAGGTCGCTCGCGACCTCAAAAATGCCGTGGCCGACCTCGCCCATCGCGCGGCCGATCGCAATGACTTCTTCGCGGTCTGCCGTTGTGCCCGGAGCTAACTCACCGTCTGCCGCGCGGTGCAGGATCGTGCGGGTAGTGGAGAAGCCGAGGGCGCCCGCTGCAAGCCCCTCCTTGACGATCTCGGCCATGGCGCTTACGTCTTCCTCGGTGGCCATTTCATTTTTTGCACCGCGCTCGCCCATGACGTAAGTGCGCACGGCACCGTGGGGAACCTGCGCCGCGAAATCGATCGCGTGGGGCACACTGTCGATCGCGTCGAGATACTCGGGGAAGCTCTCCCAGCCCCACTCGATGCCCTCGGCGAGTGCGGAGCCTGGAATATCCTCCACACCTTCCATCAGTTGAATGAGGTAGTCCTCTTTCCCTGGCACAACCGGCGCAAAACCGACACCGCAGTTGCCCATGACCACGGTGGTCACGCCGTTCCAGCTCGAGGGTGAGAGGAGCGGGTCCCAGCTCACCTGGCCGTCGTAGTGGGTATGGATGTCGACCCAGCCGGGAGTGACGAGCAGGCCCTTTGCGTCAACCTCGCGTTTGCCTGCGCCGAGGTTGCTTCCAATGGCGGCGATGGTGTCGCCGCTGATGGCCACGTCCAGCACCTTGCCTGCGGCTCCGCTGCCGTCGATGACCGTGCCGCCCCGGATAACGATGTCGTACATGTGCCTGGCTCCCTTTTTTTCAGTGTTCTAGCGAATGTAGCACAGGCGCGAATCCTGTGGGGCTGAATTCATTTGGCCTGGTATAGGGGCATAGAATTGAGGTCGAACAAACACCCGATAAAGCGGGGCAGGCTCTTCGACCCCACAGGGGTGGGGGTTATCGGTGTTGTGGAATCAGTGGATCTTGAAGACTGACTTGGTGATCAGCGCCGCAGCGACAGAGGCGACGAGGAAGACGGTCAGCCAGTGACCCAGCCAGCCCGGGCCGAAGGGCAGGTGGCCCTGCGATGGCAGCTCCAGGAACACAACTTCCACCGGGCTGTCATCTGCGAGGTAACCCGCGGGGTTGCCGAGCAGGCTATTCCACCACACCTTTTTGTGGACCGTCGGCACTGGTGCTTGCAGCGGCAGGGCGAGCAGTTCGCTGCCGTCCGCCGTCACGGCCTCTACCAGGCCTGCATCGCCAGGCCACGTGACCGTCCACGCGTTGTTTTCGAGGGAGGGCGCATCTGTGCCCCGCCAGGTGATGTCTTGCACGGCCTCTTCCGGAATGGTTGTCACGGCCACGGAATCTCCCGCAGCCGGGAAGTTGTAGCCGTACTGGTTAGAAGCCCAGGCCATAATGCAAATCATCGGGATGGCTGAGATCAGCGCCGGGCCAAAGACGAGGCCGAGATGCTTAAAGGAGAGGGTGAGGGATTTCTTGGTGAGATCCATCAACTCTGCGAAGGACTCGTCGGCCGCCGTCATCTCTGCCTGGGCTGCTTTGAGGTCTACCTTCACCGCGGCAATGCGCTTTTGCGGTGACATGGCACCGTAGAGCAGCATACTGGCGATGCCCGCCACGATGCTCCACAGGCACAGCCTTAGTAACGTCGGCAGAAAATCTATGGCGCCCTCAATAGCATCAAACAGGGGGGCTGGCAGATCAATGACACCCATCGCGCGTTACTCCTCCAGGATCATCTCGGCCAGTTCATCGATGGCGTAGCTGTCCTTCTTCGGTTTGAACGATGTAAAGAGTACACCGGGAACCTGGTCTACAGCGACACAGTGATCGCCGCTCCACTTGGAGCGGTTAACCTCGACGAGCCGCTTGGGCACCGCGCCGAGCGTTGTCTGCCACGAGGCACGGTAGCCACCGTAGTAACCCACCACGAGGTCGGGAGCGTCGTTGTTGGCATTGCCCTGGTAGATCACGGCGCCATCGTACATGGTCTTGACGATGGGCTGGTCCAGTTTTTCGTCGTGCATTTCCTGCAGCTTGAAAAACAGCTCCGCTTTCAGGGCGTCGACCTCATCGGCGGTCACGATGCCCTCTGACTCGCGGCCTTTCTTGTTGATGTAGAGGCTGTTGAGTCCCACCGCATAGGCCCTCGTTTTCGACCAGTCGACGTTCTCAAAGCCTATACCGGATTCCTTAGCGCCTTCATCCAGCACCATGTACCCGTTGTCGACCAGCCACCGGTTGAGGTGCACCGACCAGCGATAGGGCGAAAAGCCGTGGTCGCTCATAACGATGAGACGGTCTTTCTCGCCAAGCTGGTCCATCACCTTGCCGAGAATGCGGTCGGCCTCGCGGTAAGTCCACGCGATTGCATCGCGGCCGCGCTCGTCCGTTTCTTCGTACAGGGCGTGCTCCGGGTCGAAGCCCCGGTAGAACATGTGACTGACGCGGTCCGTCTGCACGAATACACCAACGATCAGGCTGGAGTTGTTGTTCTCGAGTGCGTCGAACAACATGGCCTCGCGTTCCTTGTAGGTGGTGCTCACCATCTCGAGGAAGCCCGCATCCGTCAGGTGGTCGTTGTTTAGAGACCAGGTTTCCTCGGGCATGCCGATCGTGTGGAAGTCGCCGATACGCGCCGCGAGTTCCTGCGCGTAGTGCGACGGGGAAGAGATGGGCGCCACCGGGTTGTTGGGGTCGATCTGGATCGGTGAGATGTAGACCTTGGGTCGTGGATAATCCTCGAGCAGGAAGAGGCGTACCGTGCCGGGCACGTTAATCAGGTTGAGGATGTTGTAAGACACGGTCACCCAGTCCGACCACTCGCCCTTTTGCAGCACAAATTCGCTGTCGCCGAGAACGACGCCGGTGCCGCCGCCGTCCACCGGGTAGAACGTGAGCGGCGTGGTGAGTGGGGTGAGCTCCTTCTTGAGCGGATGCGGCGGGCCTTCCAGCACCGTATCAATCTTGCCCTCGGCATCGGCCTTCATATATACGATGCGCGCATTCTGGCCCACGCCGAGCGGGCGTGTGGTGTAGAGGGTGTAGGTGCCCTGCGTGCCCAGCAGGTCGGGTACGCCCATGCCCGCGATCATGTAGTCGATGTCGTCAGGGGGGTAGGTCACCGGCACGCGCAGGACCGTAGAGGAACCGCCGCGATCCTCGACCTCGTTCCAGAACGGCTTGCCCTGGCGGCGATTGAGAATTTCAGCATCGGCGAGCGGTATGTGCCAGTCACCGAGCTCAATGGCTGTTTCGGGGAAAATGGTTTCTGACACCGAGAAACTTGGGAGATAGGTCTCCGGGTCGCGGCGCAGGAAATCGTAGACGCCGTGTTGGCCAGGGTCGGTACCCGTAGCAAAGCCCGACCAGGCGACCGGCGACTGCGCGGGTATGGTCGTGGCCAGGGGCGAGAAATGGCCCTCTGCTGCCAGCTTGCTGAAATTCGGCAACATGCCGTCTTCCATCCAGCCGGAGACAATGTTCGGGTCCATGCCGTCGAAGCCAAGCACAATCGTGCGGCCCTCGGGCGGCGGCCCGGATGGCTTATCGCCGCCACAGGCGGCCAGGCTCATCACTACGGCGAGTAGTGTGCAAAAACGGGTCGTGTAGTTTGCCATCAGGGCTGCTCGGCTTGTTCAGGCTCAGGTGTATGTTCGAAAAGGGGACTCTGCTCTGGCTTGGCGTTGCTTTCCAATTCTTCAGTGCTATCGACACCCTGCAGGTAGCCGATAGCTTGCAGACCCTTAAGTTGTTCTTCGGTAAACGATGCTGCGCGTGCTTGCTCGCTTGCCTTCATCTCCTCGTACTCGAGGTAGAAGCGATCGAACAGCATCACCTGGGTGCCCTGTTGCGATGGAGCCAGTTCATCGGGGTCGGTTGCCAGGTCGTAAAACAGTGTGCGGTCGGAGGGCAGGTACCAGATAGACTTGGTCTTGCCCAGGCGTGTGCTCACCTGCTTCTCACCGTCGGCCACGTGAGACGCGTACAGCGGCCGCTCGTCGGGCTCGCCGAAGCGTGCCAACTGTTCGTGCAGCATGCGAGCTTCACTACCGGCCGGATTAAATTCGAGCCCGAGCCAGGAAGCGGCCGAGGGGCCGATGTCGATCAGGCTGACGGGATTGTCGATCACCTCGCTGCCGAGGTCGGGATGCCACACAATGAGCGGCACATGCAGTTGCTCCTCGTACAGCGTCCCGCCGTGACCCATAAACGGCCAGCGCGGCGGCTTGAACACCTGTAGACGGCCATCGTCGCCGTGGTCGTTAAACTCTTCACCGTGGTCTGCAAACAGGACAACCGCCGTGTCTTGCAACAGACCATCTTCCTCGAGTGTATCCAGCATCTCGGCCACCGCATCGCGCATCACGCCTACAGCGTGCGCATAAACAATGTAGCGCTTGCAGTACATGGACTCTTCGTCTTCGCAAGCCCGTTCGGGTGCAGTCTTGCGATACAGGGCGCGTTGCTCAGGCGTTAAAGAGGCGAGGCGTTTCTCAAGCTTCCTGTCTCCCACGAAATGCCAGTTGTGCGCTTCAAGAAAATGCAGGAAGTTGATGCTGCGCGCGTCTCCGCGCTCTGCGTTGCGCTGCTTCCAGCGCTCGATCATTTCCTCCCAGTGCGAGGCGTCGAGTGTCTGCAGCGTGGGTTCCCATTTGTCATAGGTTTCGAAACCGCGGTTGATATCGACGTCGTTGGGTTCGAATGTCCAGTGCGAGGCGGAGATCATTGCGGTCTTGAAGCCGTTGTCTCGGGCCTCTTCCGCGAGGGTGCGGGCCTCAGGCAACAGCGCGTTGGGCGGAGTCCTCGCAATGGTGATTTCCTTGAATCCTGCGATAAGGCCTGCGCCGTGCTGGTTGGGCCAGAGGCCAGTGAATGCCGAGGCGACCGATGGCACCGTCCAGGGTGATGGCGCGAAGGCCTGGTTGAAGACCAGCCCGCGGCTCTCCCATTGGCTCAGCCTGTCATTCGTCAACTCGCCCATTGCGGTAAACGTGTCTGCCCGGACCGTATCGATACAGATCAACAGCAGGTTTTTGACAGTCTGCGCCCCGGATGTTGCGTCGCCGTTGTCTCCCCCAGGTTGCTCAGAGCAGCTGGTAAGGCCCAGGGCGAGAGCGGCGGCCAGAAGCGCTTTTTTCGCTATGCGCATCGCTATTTCTTATTCAGTATGTTCGTCCCTACAGAACGCCCTAGTATAACGAAATAGCACTGTAGATGAACCGAGGCGCGTCCCAGACCAGGGCGCGGGTAGTCGCTACAAGGGGGGTGCTTGGAAATCTGTGACGCGGGTCACGCGATCCTGCGAGAAGCCTACTCCCGGAAGTTCTCCTGGAGTTCTGCTTCGTCGGCCTCGTCCTCGGACTCGACGCCCTGCAGGTAGCCAATGGCCTGCAGCCGCTGGATCTGCTCCTTGGTGAACTGGGCGGGCAGGAGCTCGACATCGCGCTTGGATTCCATGTACTCGACGTAGTAGCCGTCGAACTTCAGGACGAATCTGTCGTCGGCGAGTGATGCTGTCTCGAATGGGTCTTCAACCACGTTGTAGTACGAATAGTCGTCCGAGACCATGTACCAGATCGACTTCATTTCGCCCTGCGAGACGCTAACCTGTTGTTCGCCTCGCACAATGCCGGAGGCGTACGCCACGCGGTTGCGCGTTTCCTCGGTCGGATTGAGAAATGCCTCCAGGTCGATGCCCGGCGCGTCCTCGGGTATGAAGTCGAGCCCGAGCCAGCGCGATACGGTTGGAGTGATATCGATCAGGCTGACCAGTTCGTTCACCTCAGCGCCCGCGAGATTCGGGTGCCAGAGAAAAAGCGGTACGTGCACGAGTTCCTGGTACATGCTGTGGCCGTGGCCGATAAACCAATCGGGGAGTCCCTTGATTGACCGCGCGATCCGCGGGTCGTCCTCGTGCTCACCAAAACGCTCGCCGTGATCTGAGAACACCACGACCGCGGTGTCTTCCAGCAGCCCATCGCGTTGCATGCTGCTGAGAAGTCGCGCAATTGACTCGCGCAGTCGCACCACCGCGGCCGCATAGTTGAGGTAGCGCGTGCACAACATCGACTCTTCTTCGGCGCACGCGGTTGGCGGTGCGGTGCGCAGGTAGAATTCACGTTGCTCCGGCGTGAACGCGGCGATGCGTTCCTTCATTTTCTCTTCCGGCTCTATGTGCCAGTCGTGGGCTTCCATGAAGTGCATGAACTGGAAGAATCGTTGGTCTTCCTCGCGCGTGGCCAGTGCTTCGTTCATTTTCTTGTAGGCAATCTTCGCACCGTTTTTGCCGATGCGGAGATTCTCGTCGAAACCCTTGTTCAGGCCGACGCGAGACTCCGTATCATTGGTCCAGGGCGAGGCAGAAATAATGGACGTGTGAAAGCCTGCCTCCTTGGCGGCCTCTGCGAGCAGGGGTACGCCCTCGTACACCGCGGTTGGCCTGTGCATGGACTCGTTGGTCGACACGCCATCGACGATCTTCATGCTGGGCAGCTGGCCTGCACCGTGGCCGTACTGCCACAGGCCGCTGAATACTGTGCCGACGGCAGGTACTGTCCAGGAGGATGAGGACTTGGCCCTTGAATACACCAGGGCGTCTTCAAGCCACTGGTTGAGAGGGTCAGAGGGCGAGGCGTTCAGCGCCGTGAAAACATCGGTTCGAACCGTATCAATGCAGATCAACAGGAGGTTTTTAACCGAATTCTGTTCAATCGGCGCCGCGACGGTTTGTGTCGCTTCTTGCTCTTCGCTACAGGCGGTAAGGAGAAACGCCGTCATGAGCAGAGCGCACAACGGCGCGGTAAGGTTAAGTTTCATGTTCGAAGCCTTGATGTTGGATGCAGGGCCTCATCGGGTTGAGCGCCCGATGACCCGGCCCTGCGTCAGTCTTGCACTAGATCAGGAGCCTTCAGCTTGGTAAGGAGCCTTGAGCTTGATCAGGAGCCTTCCGTGCGTTCCTTGGCTACGGCGATGTCGTCTTGCTGGACATCTTCGGCTTCGGCTTCCTGGTTGCGCTTCTTCATCATTTTCCGGAACGGAAACAGGAAGATTGCGAGTACAGCCAGGCCAACAGTCGCGAGCAATGCGAGCAGTGAACCAATCACGCTGATGCCTGAGCCGGGCCCGATGTAAGCTGCGGCAAGTGGTGCAAACACCAGCAACAGCAGACCCTGTAACAGTGCAATTGTATTGCGGTGATTCCTTGTGATGCGCATAACGATTTCTCCTTTAAAGATTCATTGGGCCGAGCGCCGTACTACTCGGGATCGGCCTCGTCATTCTCAACGCCCTGCAGATAGCCTATCGACTGCAGGCGCTTAAGTTGTTCATCGGTGAACTTCGCGGAAACTGACGCGTCTACCTGTTGCATTTGTTCGTGTTCGAGAAAGTGCCTGTCGAACCGCATCACGAGCGCGTTTGTCGGGGCTGAGTGCAGCTCGGCGGGATCCATTACAAGATCGAAAATGTCGGTGCGGTCAGAGGCCACGTACCAGATCGACTTGGTGTTCCCCAGCCGCACGGCGAGCTGCTTTTCGCCCTCCGCAACGTGCGAGCCATAGAGAACGCGTTCAGCATCCTCGCTCGCCGCGGGCCTGTTCAGCAATCGCCCCTGAACATCGGGTGACCGAAAGCGCAGTCCGAGCCAGTTTGCTGTGGAAGGAGCAATATCTACCAGGCTAACCGGTGTGTCGACAACGCGACCCTGCTCATCCGGATGCCACACTAAAAGCGGCACGTGCAGCTGTTCCTGGTAGAGGCTCTGGCCGTGACCAAGAAAGGGGTAGCTGCGGTTCTTGGTCGGTTTGCGACCGTCGCCGATGTGGTCATCGAATTCTTCGCCATGATCAGAGAACAACACAACAGCGGTGTCTTTGAGCTGGCCGTTCTCCTTCAGGGTATCCAATATGTCTGCGATGGCGTTGCGCAGCACCTCGATGGCGTGCACATACACAAGGTAGCGACGACAAATGAGGGACGACTCATCACGGCAGGTGGGTTCAGGAGCGGTCGCGCGGTAGTTGGCGAGTTGTTCTTGGGAGAACGTGGCAATTCGCGCGTCGATTTCGGGCTCGTACGCCATGTGCCAATTGTGTGCGTCCATAAGGTGCAGGAATGTAAGTGCACGTTCCTCGTCGCCTTGTGCGCTGTTCAGTTCACGCCACTTCGCCAGCATCGGTTCCCAAAGGACCAGGCCCATCTCATCGAGACCGCCGGTAACAAACTTGTGGAAATTATCGAAGCCGCGATTAATGCCAACGCCGTTCTTTGCTTCGAATGTCCAGCCTGACGCTGACACAACGTTTGTCGTCATGCCGGCCTGGCGTGCTGCGATGGCGATGGTTTTAACACCCTTGCGCATCAACCGCGGTCGGCTCTCACCCAGCGAGGTGTACTCGACACCGGCAAGGGAGCCTGCGTTGTGCTGCACTGGCCATTGACCGCTGAACGCTGAGCCGAGAGCCGGGACCGTCCAGGGCGCGGGTGACTGTGCCTGGGTGAATATCATGGCGCTGTCTTGCCACTGGGTCAGCCTGTCCTCGCGGAGATCGCCCAGCGCGAAAAAGGTGTCTGCGCGCACAGTGTCGATACAGATCAGCAGCGCGTTGCGCAAGGGTTCGCTTGCGGCCACCGGTGCAGGTGCCGGAGCTGGCGCAGCCGTTACCGCCTCGTCGGCCTGTTCAGAGCAGGCGCCGAGCGTCAGGGTAAGGGTGGCGAGCAGGAGCCCTGTTCTTATTCTGTACATCGACAAAGCGGTAGTTACATCCCGGATGGGCGGGCCAGTATACCTAATAAATACGACAGCGGTGAATCGCCACGGTAGCGGTTGCTGAGGATTAAGTCACTGAATACAAAAGCATTACTGGAGAGTTGTGACGCGTATCACGCGCAGTCTGGCGACCCCGGGGCAGCCCGCGAGCGCACTCGCCGGCAGACCTTTGCGGGACCGGGAAACCGGGCAGCCTGGGGATTGCCGGCGATAGCCTCGCACCGCGGCAGGCGCGCAGCGCTACCAGCCCCGTATTCGCGCAACATTACCCGCCGGCAAATGAGCTCATGGCCAGGCGATCAGGGCCCCAGGTGCCCGACTTTTACCCAGATCAGGGTGTCTTCGTCAGCATAGGGGTGGTGCCGGCTGAGGTGCGGGCTGCGCAGCCAGGTACCCGCCGGATAGTGCCCCGCTTCGTCCCGGAGCTCACCGCTGATCACGAAGATCTCCTCGCCGCCGAAGTGGCTGTGCTCGATGAAGGACTCACCGGCGGGCCAGCGCACCAGTGCCACCTGTTCCGCACCATGGTTGTGCAGCGGCAGCACTTCAAGGCGCCCCTGCCCGGGCCTGAATTCCGCTGCCCTGGTATCAACGACGATATGGGCCTCGTCAGCGGGCTGGAACTGGTGCAGCTTCACGAAGAGCTCGCAACCCTCACTGCTGAACGGTGCGTGCCTGAAACCGATGGGATTGCGAAAGTACGTACCGGCCGGATAGTCGCCGGTCTCATCGGAGAAGGTGCCACTCAGCACCAGAATCTCCTCGCCTCCAGGATGGTTGTGCGCACGAAAGCTGGCGCCGGGCTCATAGCGCACAACGCTGGTGGCATGGCCGCGCTCAGCTTCTTCCCGTGCCAGTGGCTTGCGCCAGACGCCCTCCATGGGGCTTGCCGACCAGTCCATTGCCGCGGTGTCGAGCACCACTCGTTTGCTGAAGTCCATGTTGAGCATCGGTTTACTCCTTGCGCCAGTGGCGCGTTGCAAGGACGTCGAGCACGACCTCCCGGCCCTCTTCGGTAGGCAGGATAGCCGCCCGAGCAGACAGCTGCACGAACTCGCCGTTGTCGAAGTTGGGCAAGAGGATGCCGCACGCGGGATACTGCGTGATGTTGCCGAGGGTGTTAAACATGTTGTTGCCGGGGAAGTCCGCAAAGCGCAGTGTGTTCCGCTCAGCCGTGATGAACCCTGCCGGGCCCCCGCGGTGCGACACGTCTGCGCCCCAGGCAGAGGCGCGGGTCTCCTCGTCCTGTGCGTCTTCACCGCTGGTCGTCGCTATGAAAAAGGTATCGCTTTGCACTGCCTGTGCGCGGGCCGCATCGGACAGCCCGGTACTCTCGCTGCATACGTAGGTACCCGCAAACTCCGCCGCCTTCCACTCGCGCTGTGTGATGTACTTCGGGCAGTTCCCGTAGCCCTGTTGAACGGTAATGGTGAGCGCTTCGTTGTTGCCGCTGACGGTGCCATTGAGGCGATTGCGGCGGCGTGTCGCCAGGTCGATGCCCAGCAGGCCTAGCGCATCGCCCACGACGGGCTGCAACCCCGTGGGATTGTTTGCGCGGCTCCAGTCCACGATGCAGTCGCCCGATGGGCTGTCGATGTCGATGAATCCGGGTTCCCCGGTGAGCAGGCCCGCCCAGGGCTGCCCGTTGGCGTCGACATGCGCCGTGATCACAAAAGGTAACGCCTGGAAGAACGCGACCTGCTGAGCGGCGAGTTCCGCGCTCAGCATGCGGCGGCCGCGCTGCTCTGCTTCTTCGCGCACCCCGGCGGCGTGCTGCACCGCGCGTTCTCCCGGATGAAACGGACTGGGGTTTTTGCGGGTCTGTAAAGCGTCCATGGTGTGTCTCCTCGCTCGCCGATCAGGCGGCAGTCGGTATGTCGGTGGCGGGCATGGCGACGAAGCGGGGCAGGGCGCGCACGTTGGCCAGCCAGCGCTGCACGTTGGCGTAGTCATCGAGGGCGACCAGGCCTTCCGGTGCGTGGGCGATGTAACTGTACGCGGCAACGTCTGCGATCGTCGGTCGCTCGAGAGCCAGCCATTCCCGCCCTTCAAGGTGGCCGTCTATGGTTGCCAGCAATTCGTGGCTCTTTTTGATCAGCGCGTCGTGATCCAGCGCCGCATTAAAGACTGTGACAAGGCGTGCAGCCCCCGGCGCCGCAGGGATATCGCGCGTGGCGGTGGCCAGCCAGGCCTGCACCTCGGCTTCTTCCGCCGGGCTCGCGGCGTGCCACTCGGGGCCATAGGTGCGGGCCAGGTAGACGAGGATCGCCGCCGATTCGCGCAACACGGTAGCGCCGTCCACGAGAACGGGAACGACGCCGAAGGGGTTAAGCGCCAGGAAGTCATCGCGCTTATGCTCTCCGGCGGCAAGGTCGACGTGAACGGTCTCATAGTCCAGTCCCAGCAGGGACAACATGAGGCGTACGCGGTGGGCGTGGCCGGAAAGGGGGAAGTCATAGAGCTTGATCATGGGGTATCTCCTTTACTGAGTAGACAGATCGGTCTCCTGTTTCGATGCATCATAGGTAGACAATGTTGTCTCCGTCAAGGAATTCTTGGAATAATTTTTCGATACTCTTCATCTCTATGTTTTATCTACAGTTTTTAGCATAGCGGTGAGTTGTCATGCCGGGTTCTCTGCAGGAAAAGCAGGCTGTGGGTGACAGTATCCAGACAGGTCTGTATACTTTTGGCAGTAACCCGGAGACTTCCCATGACCAGCAGCCGACGCGAGCACCTTGTCAGTACCGCCCTCCAGTTGTTCTGCGAGCAGGGCTTCCGCGCCACCGGTATCGATCGCGTACTGGCGGAGTCCGGCGTCGCCAAGAAGACGCTCTACAACCACTTTCGCTCGAAGGATGAGCTGATTCTTGCCGCGCTTGCCAAGCGCGATGAGGACTTCCTGGCCAAGATGCGTACGGCGATCACACGATTGACACCACAGCAGGAGGGGGACCCCAGGATGGCGCCCGTGTTGGCGTTCTTTGACGGGCTCCATGAGTGGTTTACCGGTCCGGGGTTCAATGGCTGTACGTTTATCAACGCGTCTGCCGAGTTTCCCGATGAGGAGGATCCCATCCACGCGGCGTGTGCCGCCCACAAGCAGCTGGTGGTTGCGACGATCGAGGGTTTGCTGTCGGACCTGCCACTGGCTGAGCCTGCACGCGTCGCGCGGCAGGTCGCGCTACTTGCCGATGGCGCTATCGTGAATGCGCATACCGCCCGTGACCTCGACGCGGCTCACTGTGCGAAAGCGGCGGTGCGCCTTCTGCTGGAGGCGCATCTTAAGGACTAGTCTGCCTGGTGCAGCCAGCCTCCTGCAGCCTGCAGGGGCTCGAGACGGCCCGCTTCCGTGACCCAGACAGCCAGTGCAACGCGGTCACTGGCAACGCGCGTTTGCGGAATCTCGACCGACCACTCACTGTCAGCCCCGGAGCGAGTGGCCCGGGCGCGATCATGGGCCAGTACAGAGAACTGGTGCGTCAGCGCCCGGCCGCGATTTTCACCGGCGCGCACGGGTGTCGTTAAGTCGAAGCCCAGCAGTGCTATCTCCAGTGAGAGCTTGGCGGGTTCGCCCTTTAGGGACGCATAGCGTGCGGAGACCCGGTTGTTTTCGACGCGGACCTCGAGAGTACCTGCGTCCATGACACCGTCTGGAAGACTCTTGCCGCTAAACCAGCCGCGCCATTCCCTGCCGTTCACCACGAAACCCGGCGTATAGACTGAGCGCACGCCCCCTTCCTCTGCATGGCGGCGCTGTCGCGCGCTCCACGCACTGCTGCTGAACGGGTCTTCCCAACCGAGGTAATTCCAGTAGTCCACGTGAAAGACAACGGGAATCACGTCGCGCCAGAGGTCGGGGTGTTGTGTCCAGTTCGACAGCCAGCGTTCCGCCGGCGGGCAGCTGCTGCAGCCCTCCGAGGTATAAAGCTCGAGCAGCTGGACCTTCTTTGGCCCACTTGAAAACGTTGCAGGACCATACTCGCTGCCCGTTGCTGTCTGGGTGCCGAGGGTGGCGAGACACACTGCCAGGGCGAAGCCGAGCAGCATGAGCCGTTGCCGAACGTATTGTCTGCGTGTGTCCAGTGACATTGATGAAAAGTGCATGACCGTTAGAGGGGGTAGCGCTCAGATGGTTCCAGCGCGATGGGTTGATGCCAAGGACAGGCGTCGCTTACTGCAAACCAGACGAAACGAAGCGGCACGCTGCCCCGGGAATTTCGCGCTCCAATGCGTTCTGATCAGGCAAAAAAAACCCGGCACAGGCCGGGTTTAGGTTCAGGGCCGAATCACCGACGGTGCGTCAGTTCCGCACCCGGGTGCCGACGTGCCGCATTCCAAAGCCACCCAGCAACAGCGCCAACACCCAGACAAGGCCAAAGGGCAGTGCGGGAATCGACTCGGGTCCTCGATTGAAGGTACCGGGCGGTTGCGTGGCACACAGGCTGTTGGGGGCCAGGTAGTCGAGCACTTCACGCACTGTCTCGCCACCGACATCCGCCTCCAGGATGATCTGTGGTATGCGATCGTCGGGCACCTGGACGAACTCGCCGCCCTGTTCCACCCAGCCCGGCCATGCGATACCCCTGTCGCTACCGTCCACGGTGGTTCCAGGCCACAGCACCGTGCCAGAGGCGGGCTGGTCGGTGAGGACCTGTACCAGGCGGTCATCCACCGTGAAAAAGCGCAGCGTAATCGGCGGTGGTGTACCGGAGCCCGCCGCACTGAAGGCGGGCAGGTCGTAATCGATACGCACAGCGTCGCGCTGGCAAAACTCCGAGGCATTCAGCACCAGGCTGCCGCCATCGAGAATCTCACCGAAGTCGTACCCGATACCGTCATCGCCAGGTGCTAGCGTGATTGAACTGAACTGGTCGCTCACCGAATCGTCGCCCACCGGCGTGCCATCGACCGTACCGAGGCTGTCCATGCCATCGACGAAAGCGCCGGGCTGGCTCTCAACAACAGTGTAGGTGCCAGGGGGTAGGCCCTCGAAGCTGTAGCTGCCGTCTGCTGCAGTGACGGTGCTGGTTGTCACCGGTCCTATCAGGTCGATCGTCACGCCGCCAATGCCGGACTCGCCCGGCCCGAAGATGCCATCGTTGTTTTCGTCGTACCACACGTTACCTGCGATGCTGACGGGCTCCACTTCCGAGAAGTTGTTGTTCGGTGAGCCGCTCACTTCGTCCGCGTTGCCATTGTTGTTGAGCACGATATTAGCGATCTGGCTGGTCGGTGTGCCGGGGTTTGATGCGACACCGGGCGTGCCGGTGCTGCCAGCCACCGGAACAATGGTGCCGGCATCGGTCACGCTGTTGAGACTGCCGGGCGGCTGGGTCGGCTGGCACACCGAATAGGCGCCTGCCGGCAGCGCGGTGAACAGGTAATTGCCGTTGGCATCGGTTGTCGTCGTGGCGAGGATGGCCCCGCTGCAGTTGGCGCCGGCGCGTAGCTCGATTGTGTTGCCGACAATGGGGACCGAAGTGCCCGGAATGTACGTGCCGTCGGGAATCGCCTGCGGGTCAAGGAAGACGCGCCCGGAGATGTAGCCGAGCGTCGAACTCGTGAGCGTCGCGTCTGCCGGCGCTTCGTTCACGCCGAAATTGGTATTCAGGGCGCCCACGGGAATACGGTTGTCGTACTCGCCAACGTCGGGAACAGCGACGTCGACGCTGACGTTGCAGCCGCCAGGGGGTACCACGGTGCCTGACGCGATCGTGACCGTCGTAGCGTCGGCAACAGCCGTCACGATGCCTGGTCCACCCGGGCAGGTCGTGCCGATGACGCTCGGGTTGGCCACGGTCATCTGGGCGGGCAGTCCCGGCAGGTTGTCCACCAGCGGCGCAGAGAGTGTCATGTCCAGGTCGTTGTCATTGCTGATCACGATCGTCAGGGTCGAACTCACACCCGGTGCGGTCACCGGCGGGTCGAAGTCTTTCATGACGCCAGGGCGATTGGTGAAGATGACGCGCGACTGTGTCGGTGGATCGTTCTCGACCCCTTCGAACGTCGTAACGCCGCCTACCGGTATCTCGTTGACGTACACGCCGGGAATGTTGCTGACAACATCGGCGGTCACCGTACAGATCGCGTCGCCACTCCCCGCGGCCCCGATGGTTGCGCCGGTCAGCCGGACCTCGCGGCCTGCGGGTACGCCGAACACACTGCCGTCGGTGCACGTGGTGGCAAGATTCGGAGCCTGGGCCAGCACCAGCCCATCCGGCAGGTCGTCGTTGAACGTCAGCTGGGTAAGCGGGATGTTGTTGGGGTTCTCAATACGAATCGTGAGCGGCAACGTCTCGCCGGGCAGGCGCACCGCGGTACCCGTCGTGAAGCCCACGGGATCCCCGCTGTCCAGCGTCAGGCTGTCGAAGGCCTTGTTGACGATCAGGCGTTCCCGAACCTCCAGGCGTCCATCGGCCGGAGGATGTGGGATGGGGTTGCCATTCGTCGTCAGCGTGTCGGCCGGAATCTGGTTGAGGTAGGAGCCTTCAACCGCTGACACCACATCGACTTCGATCACGCAGCTCGACGCTTCCATGCCCACGGCACCCGGTATGGAGCCGTCCGTCATTTGAATACTGTCGATGGTCGGGAAGCTGAGGGAGACGCTCCCGCCGCAGTCGGAAAACTCGTTCGACGGCGTTGCGACTTCGAGACCGGCGGGGAAGGTATCCACCAGTCCAAGGCCGGTGACGGCGCTGGCCTGTGCGTTGTAGATGGTAATTTGCAGTCGGGAGACCTCTGTCGGGCTGACGACGATGGGGTCGAAGTTCTTGCCGATACCGATCTCGCTCGTGGTGCTCAGGGTGCTTTGGGCGAACGTGGTGGTGTTGGTCGCACCCTGCTCGCTGCTGATGGCGTTCAGCGGAATGGTATTGGTCAGTGTGCCGACGGTGGTCGAGGTCACCCTGACATCCACCTGACAGCTCGTGCTGGCCGCGAGGGATGCGCCACTCAGTTGGACATCAGTGCCGCCAGGGGCCGCGGTGACGATGCCGTCGGGGCAATCCGTGCTGGCCTGCGGGTCGGGTGCAATGCGCAGACCGTTGGGGGCACTGGCGGAGAGTCCGTCCAGCGTAAAGTAGTCCGCCAGCGCGACATTTGTCAGGTCCTGTGCGCCGTTCGTCACGTTAATCGTCAATGTCGCGGTTTGTCCGGGGACGATCGTGCCCGGATTGATCGCTTTGGAGATCAAGGGGATTTCCGGGGGTACAAAGTTCAGTGTCGCGCTGACCGGCGAGCGGTTGTTGATACCGTTGTCTGCGGTTACGCCGTTTGGCGGGATCGTGTTGGTCCAGTCCGCGGTACCGGTCACCGTTACATCGAAACGGAACTCACAGACCGCAAGGGGCGACAATACCGCGCCGGAAAGGCTGGTGGTCGCTGCGCCCTCGTTGGCATCCACAGTCGTGGGCCCGTTGCAGGTGGTATAGGCGTTGCTTGGATCCGCAACCAGCATGTTTGCGGGCAGGTTGTCTGTCACGCTGATGTTGGTAATCGGCAGCAGCGGGTCGAGACTCGTGAAGCGGATAATGGCCGTGGAGCGGCCGTTGGGCCCGGCGGTGGTGGGCAGAAAGCTCTTCTGCACTGCCAGAGAGTCCGTAAAGGTCACGGTGGCATCATCGTCGTCGCTCACCGTGGTAGTGGTGCCGTTGCCGTTGGTGCGTACCGCTGAGCCGTTGACGGTATTCGGGTAAACACCTGCGGGCGCGGTCACGTTGACTTCAACGCTACAGGTGCCGGGCGTGCCGCCACTGGCTGCTGGTACCGTGCCGTTGTTGAGGGCGAGCGATGTGGAGCCGGGGGCGGCCGTTACCGTACCGCCGCAGTCGTTACTCAGCGCGGGTGGGTTGGCCACGCGCAATTGCTGGAAGGGCCCGGCGGTGGGGAAGGTGTCACTCAGTGTCAGGTTGGTCAGCGAGTTGATCGCATTGTTCTCGATCGCAATACGCAGGCGCGAGGGCGACCCCTCCTGCTGGTTCGCGTTTTCCACTGCGTCGAAGGTTTTTTCTACAACCAGTGTTTCCAGGCCATCCACGGTCGTGCCGCCAGACGGCACGCTGTTACAGGTCGAGCCCGCGTTGAAGCAGACGCCCCCGGCGGCGATCACGTTCGAGGTATCCCCCGTGCCGTCCGGGTCGAGCATGACCGAAAACTCGATTACGCACTCGCCCGGGGTATTGGTGCCCGTGCGCGCGGGCAGGGTGGGAATCGTGAACGTCACCGAGGTATCGCCCTCGACGGCACCGCCGAGGCCAAGCGTGCCACAGGCAGGCGTCAGCGTGGGCGCAAACGGACCACTCAGGAGGAGCGTCGAGCCGTTCTGCAGGTTGTCCTCTACCGTCACGTTGGAAATGGGCATCGGATCGAAGTTCTGAACCGTGACGGTGTAGCGCACCGGATCCCCCGGGACGCCTTCGTCAGGGTCGGCCGATTTCAGGACGCGCAACCGGTCTGCGATAAGGACGGTCGCGGTCCTGGTCTGGCTGACGACGCCGGGGGTGGTCGTGGCCACCGCGCCCTGCGCGATCACGTTGGTAAATGTTGTGGGCTCATCCGCCCCCGGCGTGGTTGCGGTGTACAGCACATCGATCTGGCAGTTATCGCCGGGCGGGATATCGAACCCGCCAACGGAGAAGCCCTCGCCCCCGCTTTCCAGTGTTATGGAGCCGCCGCAGCTATTGGTGATGTCGCCTACGCCTGCAATGTTCATCAGTGCGCTCAGTGGCGCCGCCGCCACCGGATCGTCCGTCAGGTTGGTCACGGTCAGGGTAGAGTTGCCATTGTTCGTAAGGCGCACGAAAAAGCTGTTTTGTTC
Source organism: Halioglobus sp. (assembly GCA_965227435.1). Taxonomy (GTDB): domain Bacteria; phylum Pseudomonadota; class Gammaproteobacteria; order Pseudomonadales; family Halieaceae; genus Marimicrobium. Next base: position 1,475,819 of record CBDDGB010000001.1, read on the forward strand.
GCCGCTGGAGACAATGTTGGGGGTAAACGCTTTCTCCACGGCGAGTGGTGAGCGCACCAGCATCCTGTGGGTTGCGTTGTTCTGCGGGCGCAGGCCCTGGTCTGTCGTGATGGTTGAAGCGACAACGGTGTTCGTCGGCGTGCGCTGGTAACTGCCATTGGTCTGCAGTCCGCGAATCGTCACGTCGATGGTGCAGGAAGAGTTACCGGGAAGATCGATACCGGAGATTGCAACCTGGGCGGCACTGCCCTGCGTGAGGCCAATAGACGGTGAACCACCGCAGGTCGTGCTGCCGGGCGCACCCGTCGGCTCCGCGACAGCGCCTGCCGCGCCGCTCGTCGGAAACACATCGGTGAACGTGAAGTTGGTCAGGTTCACGTTGGGGTCAGGGTTGGTAATCGTAAAGCGCAGCGTGCGCGAGTCGCCCCCGACGATCAGCGTGTCGTTGGGCAGGATGTCCTTTACGAGGGTGGGGCGCTGCGCCGCGCGAATGGTGATGGCCTGGGGTCCGCCGTTGGCATTGACGCCCTGGTCCGAGCTGACGTCGCCGTCGCCCACGGTGTACGACACCGAGGTGCTTGTGCCGTCAGTTGAGTAGGCAAAGACCGGCAGGTCGAGATAGCACTCACCCGAGCCCGGCACACCGGCCTGGCGCACGGGTACGGTCAGGCCCGACAGCATCACAGTGGACTGGCCGGAAATGGTGGTCAACGTACCCCCGGTGCACCCGGGGTCGCCGGTAATCGCGCTGGCACCGTTGATGACGAGCCCGTGTGTCGCGCCCGCGGGCAGTGAGTTGCTGTAGCCGACGTTGGTGAGCGGCACGGTGAGTGAATTGTTGCTCAGCGTGACGCGCAGGCTGGTGGGTTCGCCGGGATACACCGTGCCAGCGTTTGGCGGCACCGGCCCGGTATTAACCGTGACGTTGAATTCGGGGTTCTGCGCGTGCGCAAAGGTCGACAGGGTGACGGCGAGCAGGCCGGCGATCCAGGCACCTGTACGAGATACACCGCGCTCGCGGCGTGCGATGGCGTGAGAAGAAGGTCCGAACGCTCTGCCTAAACCTATCCAGCGTGAATTCAACATTGCGGCCACGTGCTCCCTTCCGACTGCGTTCAAATGGATGATGCCCGTTGTCCGCTGCACGGTTTATTGAAATTTGACGATTGCAGGGACTGTCTACTACGGCGGAACCAGTATAAACGTGCAGGGGGCCAAGATTAAGCCGTTTACCGGGCTTGAACCCTGTTTTGGCCTGCACCGTGAAACACGCTTTGGTAATGGCGTTCTGTGAATGCCTGCGTTTCCCGGCACTCCGGGTGAATTGCCGTACACGCGGCCATAAGGGGCGGTTTGGGGTTTTTACAAACCGTTTACATTGTGAGTGGCTCGAAGGACTGCTGCGCGCTCAAGGCGCAATAATTTGTCTGCCACTTGGCACGCTCGCGATCGGCTGCCAACAAAAAAGGCCCCGATAATCGGGGCCTTTTCAGATACGGTTGCTGCGAGCAGTTTTAGGTCTCATCGAGAAAGCTGCGCAGGTAATCAGAGCGAGTCGGGTGACGCAGTTTGCGCAGTGCCTTCGCCTCGATCTGGCGGATGCGTTCACGGGTTACATCGAACTGCTTCCCTACCTCTTCCAGCGTGTGGTCGGTGTTCATGTCGATACCGAATCGCATGCGCAAAACCTTTGCCTCACGCGCCGTCAGCCCGGCGAGCACTTCCTTGGTTGCTTCCTGCAAGCCCTGGCTGGTAGCCGCATCGACCGGAGAGTGGATCGTGTTGTCTTCGATGAAGTCGCCCAGGTGCGAATCTTCGTCGTCGCCAATCGGCGTCTCCATGGAGATGGGCTCCTTGGCGATCTTCAGGACCTTGCGCACTTTGTCTTCCGGCATGTCCATGCGTTCGCCGAGTTCCTCGGGAGTGGGCTCGCGACCCATCTCCTGCAGCATCTGCCGAGAGATTCGGTTCAGCTTGTTGATCGTTTCGATCATGTGCACAGGGATACGAATCGTGCGCGCCTGGTCGGCGATGGAGCGGGTGATCGCCTGACGAATCCACCAGGTGGCGTAGGTTGAGAACTTGTAGCCGCGGCGATACTCGAACTTGTCGACTGCCTTCATCAGGCCGATGTTGCCTTCCTGGATGAGGTCCAGGAACTGCAGGCCGCGGTTGGTGTACTTCTTGGCGATAGAAATCACGAGGCGCAGGTTAGCCTCGACCATCTCTTTCTTCGCACGTCGTGCGCGGGCCTCGCCCATGGACATGCGGCGGTTGATTTCCTTGATCTCGGTAACCGACAGTCCTGCGTTCTCAGCCACCTGTGCAATGCGGCGCTGCATGCGCTGGATGTTGTCCTTGTGCGCGGCCAGCTTGGGGCCGTAGTCCTTCTTGCGCGTGTGGCGACCGATCCACTTGAGATCCGCCTCGTGGCCCTGAAACGTGCCGATGAACTCTTTGCGCGGCATGCCGCAGACTTTCGTCGCGATACGCATAATCTCGCGTTCCTGGTCGCGGATCGCCATCAGGATATTGCGCGGTGTGTCGCTGAGCGGGTCGGAGACGCGCGGAGTCAGCTTGAAGAACTTGAACAGTTCGCCGAGCTTTTCCATCTCCTTCTGCGAGGTCTTGTCGCTGCGACCCTTGGCGGCGATGGCCTTTTCAGTTTTGTTGTATTGGCGCTTCAGCGCAGAGAAGCGCTTCTTGGCTTCGACGGGATCCGGGCCGGTGTCGGCCTCTTCGTCGTCATCGTCGCTGTCTGCCTTGTTCTGTGCCGCCTCTGCCATCTCGGCAGCGGAGGGTACGTTTTCGGTGGGGTCGAGGTAGCCGACCATGATGTCCGCCAGTCGGCGCTCTTCTTTTGCGACGAGGTCGTATTCGTCGAGAATCTTCTTCACCGAGCCCGGGTACATGGCCAGCGCGGCCAGCATTTCGCGAATGCCTTCCTCAATGCGCTTGGCGATAACGATCTCGCCCTCGCGCGTGAGCAGTTCAACGGTACCCATCTCGCGCATGTACATGCGTACGGGGTCGGTGGTGCGACCGGCTTCGGTCTCGACGGCGGCCAGCGCCGCGGCGGCTTCTGCCGCGGCGATGTCGTCGGCAGAAGGGTCGCCTTCTGACATCAGCATGTCGTCGGCATCAGGTGCGGCTTCAAACACCTGGATGCCCATGTCATTGATCATCTGGATGATGTCTTCGACCTGGTCCGGGTCGGAGATGTCCTGGGGCAGGTGGTCGTTTACCTCGGCGTAGGTGAGGTAGCCCTGCTCCTTGCCCTTGGCGATCAGGTCCTTGAGGCGGGATTGCTGTTGTGCGACGTCGCTCATGCGGCGGGAACCTTTTGAATATACGAAAAAAAATCAGCCGGCGATTATACCCGGATTCCTGTACGCCACCTATTGAAAACTCGGTGTTTTGATGCGTTTTTTAGGCTTTTCGGGGCTATTTCGGCCCAACTACTCCCACATGGGGATGCGCGGAGAAAATTCAACGGGTAAAACCCTGCGCTACAGCCCGACCCTGGGGGAGGATAGGTCAGCTGGCCCGTTTATTATGACCGGGTCTTACGTGGGTTTGTTCCGCCGGGTGTCGCGTTCGAGCTTTTCCTGAAGCAGTTCCCGGAGCCGTTGCTTTTCCAGTTCGCTGACCTCAGCGTAGTTGGTGACCTTCATTTTGTCGACTTGAGCGGCGAATTTAGATTGATGCGGCAGTTCGCGCGCCAGCTTCGCCATGGTGTCGATGAATTGTTGTTCAATGCCATCGGTGGGTATCAGGCGTTCCTGCCCTGCAAGTCGCGAGAGGAGCGTGCCCTCGGCTGTGCCGTACCAGTGGCCTAGCAACATCGCGGTGCTGCTGTCCGGGCGGCGTTGCAACAGCTCGATCAGTTCCTTCAGCAGTGATACATCATCTCCTTCTAGTCCTTCCAGGTCAGTCGCCGACGCCTCCCGAGCGATGGATGGCCGGTGCAGCAAGAGTGCGATGGCGGCCTGTGCCAGGTTGGAATAGCCCTCAGCCAGCGGGTCGGCCGGGGCGGGCTCGAAGTGGTGCTCCGGTGTGAAACTGTCTTCCCCGAAATCCGCGTCCGGGTAGTCGTCGAGTGGTGGCCCGTCATAGTGCTGCACGGGCTCGACCGCGGGCGGTGGCTCCGGTGCCAGCGGTTCGGGGGGCGGTGTCTCGAGCTGCATGAGGCTTGTGAGTTCCAGGCCCGTACGGTCGGCCAGTGCCTGGAACATGAGCTGACGGAATACACCCTCGGGTAGCTGGCGGATGTAGGGCAGCGCCTGCTTGCTCATGCGCGCGCGACCTTCAAGACTCGACAAGTCGAGGTGCTCGCCTACTGTGTCGAAGAGGAATGTTTCCAGCGGTATCGCCTGGTCAAGTAGCGCCTCGAAGTAATCGTGCCCCTGTGCGCGCACCGCATCATCCGGGTCCAGCCCCTCGGGAAGGAACAAAAAGCGCGCCTGGCGTCCGTCCTCCATGCAGGGCAGGGCAGCCTCCAGCGCGCGCAGCGCGGCCTTGCGCCCGGCCTCGTCGCCATCGAAACAAAACACGACCTCTGGGCACAGCCGGTAAATTCGCTCGAGATGTGTCTGGCTCGTCGCCGTACCCAGTGTGGCGGTGGCGTAGGTGATGCCGTGTTGCGCCAGGGCGATGACGTCCATGTAGCCTTCGACAACCACGATGCGATTGAGTGTGCGATTGGCCTGGCGCGCCTCGTAGAGGCCGTAAAGCTCGCGCCCCTTTTGGAAGACTGCGGTCTCGGGAGAGTTGAGGTATTTCGGCTTGTCGTCGCCGAGTACGCGTCCCCCGAAAGCAATGACCCGACCGCGCCGGTCGCGTATCGGGAACACCACGCGGTCGCGGAAGCGATCGTACTGCCGGCCCTTCTCGTTCTGCACCAGCATGCCGCTTTTGAGAAGCAGCGTTTTCTTTTCTTCGGTCTCACCGAGGGCTTCCAGCAGGTTGCTCCAGCCGGGCGGGGCGAACCCCAGGCCGAATGCCTTCGCGATCTCGCCCGTCAGCCCACGGCCCTTGAGGTAGTCGACCGCGCGGTGTGCCTCGGAATGCTTGCGCAGCTGTTGCTGGTAGAACAGTGACACCTGCTCCATCAGCGCATACAGCGGCTTGTTGCTGTCTTCACGTTCCTGCGCGCGGTTGCCCGCAGCGCTCTGCTCGCGTGGCACCTCCATGCCCATGCTGCCGGCCAGCGTATCCACCGCCTGCGGGAACTCGATGTTCTCGTACTCCATGACAAAAGTGATGGCGTTGCCGCCTGCACCGCAGCCGAAGCAGTAGTAGAACTGCTTGTCGGGGTTAACCGTGAACGAGGGGGTTTTTTCGTCGTGGAACGGGCAGCACGCGGAGTAATTCTTGCCGGACTTTTTCAGCTTCACGCGCCGGTCGACCACCTCGACGATGTCAACGCGGTCAAGTAGGTCGTCGAGGAAGGCCTGGGGAATCCGTCCGCGCATGGTGATCCGGGGGTGGTTGGCAGGTAAGTGTAGCGTTCTTGGGGCGTCGCCGTCATGGGTCACCAGTGACCCGGGTCGACAATGATGGGGCGTCAGCCGGCCAGCTTCGCCTTTACCAGTTTGCTCACCGCACCCATGTCAGCGCGACCCTGCAGTTTTGGCTTGAGTACGCCCATGACCGGCCCCATGGCGGCCATACCCTCGGCGTCGACCCCGGCGAGGGCCTCGTCGATCATCGCGGCGATCTCGTCTTCGCCGAGCTGGGCGGGCAGGTATTCCTGGATAACGTCGATCTCGGCCTTTTCCTGGGCTGCGAGTTCATCGCGTCCGGCGGCCTCGTACTGCTCGATCGAGTCGCGTCGCTGTTTGACCATCTTGTCGAGCACTGCGAGCGCGCGGGCGTCATCGACCTCGATGCGCTCATCAACTTCTATGCGTTTGATCTCCGACAGGATGAGGCGGATGGTGGCGAGGCGTTCCTTTTCGCGGGCTTTCATGGCGGCTTTCTGGGCCGCCTTGATAGTGCTTACGAGTGTCGCGTCAGGAGTGCCGTCGCTCATGGGAGGGAGGCCTTTCGATCAGTACAGGCGGACGCGCTTGCGGTTTTCGCGAGAGAGCTTCTTAAGGTGGCGCTTGACCGCTGCGGCGCTGGCGCGCTTGCGCACGGTAGTGGGCTTTTCGTAGTGCTCACGCTTGCGCACCTCGGCGAGGATACCCGCCTTCTCGCAGGAGCGCTTGAAGCGGCGCAGGGCCACGTCGAAAGGCTCGTTTTCCTTGACCTTGATATGGGGCATCAGTGAATGACCTCAAATATGTACAGTTACCGGTCGTGCCCTGCAAAGGGGCGCCAACCTGATTAAAGGGCGCGCATTCTATACTCATACACAGGCATTTGCAAAGGGCCGAAAGCCCCGTATTCTCTGGTCTGGCGGGAAATTCGGGCGTATTATCGCCGCCCGCGAAAAGGTGGGATTTATGCTGATTCTGGGTCTTGAGACCTCCTGCGACGAAACGGGCGTTGCGCTGTACCACACCGAGCGTGGGCTGCTGGCCCACGCGCTCTTCAGCCAGGTCGATATTCACGTGGAGTATGGGGGCGTGGTGCCTGAGCTCGCCTCCCGCGACCACGTGCGCAAAACGCTGCCGCTGATCGAGGAAGTGCTCGCCCAGGCAGGTGTTTCCGGCCCCGATATTGATGCAGTGGCCTATACCGCGGGGCCCGGTCTCGTCGGCGCCCTGATGGTGGGGGCGACCCTCGCCCGTGCCCTGGCCTTTGGCTGGGGCGTGCCCGCGCTGGGTGTTCACCACATGGAGGGCCACTTGCTCGCCCCTATGCTGGAGGAGGAATCACCGGACTACCCCTTTGTCGCGCTGCTGGTTTCCGGCGGGCACACCCAGCTGGTGCGAGTGGATGGCATTGGGGAGTACAAAATGCTCGGTGAATCACTCGATGACGCCGCGGGGGAGGCTTTCGACAAGGCGGCCAAGATGCTTGGGCTGCCCTATCCCGGAGGCCCACACATCGCGCGCCTGGCGCTGGACGGCGACCCGGAGCGGTTCGACTTCCCCCGGCCCATGGTCAACCGCCCGGGCCTCGACTTCAGCTTCAGTGGTCTCAAGACCTATACACTCAACACGGTTGAAGACTGCCGGGCCGATGGCGGGTTGTCAGACAAGGACCGTAGCGACATCGCGCGAGCCTTCGAGGAAGCCGTTGTGGCCACCCTGGTCATTAAGTGTCGCAGGGCGCTCAAGCAAGAGGGTCTCAAGACCCTTGTCATTGCCGGTGGCGTCAGCGCCAATACCAATCTGCGCCAGACGCTGGAGCGTAAACTGACGGAGGACGGCGCACGGGTGTTCTACCCCGCGCCTGTATTCTGCACCGACAACGGTGCAATGATCGCCTACGCGGGAGCGCAACGCCTGGCGGCGGGCCAGGTCGACACGTCTGACGCCACCGTGCGCCCGCGCTGGCCCATGGAAGAATTGCCGCCCCTTGCGGCCACCGGAGGTGCCTGAATGGATATTGTGTACATCAACGGCCTGCGCGCTGAGACGATCATCGGGATCCACCCCTGGGAGCGCGAAGAGCGACAAACCATCGTGGTCGACCTTGAAATGGGCTGCGACACCTCGCGCCCGGCGCGCTCCGACAAGATCGATTACGCGTTGGACTACGCCAAGGTGTCCGAGCAGGTTATCGCCCTGGTCGAGAGCAGTGAGTTCCAGCTGATCGAAACCCTGGCCGAAGCGATTGCGCTGCTGCTCACCCGCGACCACCACGTGCCCTGGCTGCGCCTGCGCATCAGTAAACCAGCCGCTGTGGAGGAGGCAGATGACGTGGGTGTGATCATCGAGCGGGACCGCCGCAGCCGATGACGGAAGTTCTGCTCGGCGTCGGCAGCAACATCGACCGCGAGCGCTATATCACCCTGGGGCTGGATGCCCTTGCCGACCTGCTGGGTGAGCTGCGACTGTCGCCGGTCTACGACAGTGTTGCGATTGGTTTTGAGGGCCAGCCCTTCCTGAATCTCGTGGTGCAGGCCTACACCGAGCTCCCGCTCCGTGATCTGGCCACCCGGTTGCGCGCTATTGAAAAGGCACATGGCCGCCCCGAAAACGCGACGCGCTTCAGCTCGCGGCATCTCGACATCGATATCCTGACGTTCGGCGAACTCTCGGGGGATCACCAAGGCGTGGTGTTGCCGCGCCCCGAGATTCTTGAAAACGCATTCGTGCTGAGGCCGCTTGCCGACCTTGTGCCCGAGTCTCGCCACCCGGTGGACGGTCGAACGTATGCGGCGCTATGGCGGGCCTATGACCAAACGTCACAGGCGCTTGAGCGGGTCCGTTTCTCGTGGCGGGGCAGCGTCTTTTCCTAGCACATCAGGCTGAAGCGCTGCGCAGCGCTTCCAGGCGGCGGGTCTGTTCCGCGGTAATCGCTTCGCCCAGCGCCCGGCCGGCTAATCCCTGGTCCGCGAAATCAGCGGCCGTCACTTCCTGTGCAGTGGCCAATGCCCTGGCCAGGTATTCAGCCTGTGGATAGGGACGCTGTTCCAGCCCCTTGCGTCCGCGCGAGTCCGCTTCACACGCGAGCAGGAAGCCTTCAAACCTTGAGGGCTGGCGCAGCGCGCCCGTTGCGCGCAGTAGCTTGAGCACCGTCTTTCCGCGCAGTTCCAGCGCGCGATGGCATAGCAGGTGATACTCACAGACCGCCAGCGCGAGATCGCGGTGACGGTTGGGCGCCTTGAGTCGTTTGCACACGCGCTTTACCAGCTTCACACCGCGCTGTTCATGCGCAATGTGTGAGGGCCAGTCTGCTTTTGGTGTCGTGCCCTTGCCCAGGTCGTGAAGCAGCACTGCGAAGCGCACTGCGCTGTCTCCCGTGAGCGCTGCCGCCTGTTCGAGGCACATCAACACGTGCACGCCGGTGTCGATTTCGGGGTGGTACTCGGCGGTCTGCGGCACGCCGAACAGGATGTCTACCTCTGGCAGCAGCGCTTTGAGTGCGCCGCACTCGCGCAATACCTCGACGAACACAGCCGGGCTGCGCTCACCGAGCGCGCGCTCTGTCTCGTTCCAGATACGTTCCGCTGGCAGGTGTTCTAACTCGCCACTGGCGGTTATCTCGCTCATCAGCGCGATAGTTTCTGGTGCAACCGTAAACCCGAGGTGGGCGTAGCGCGCGGCGAAGCGCGCCGTGCGCAGAACCCGCAGCGGGTCTTCGACGAAGGCCTGCGAGACGTGGCGCAGGATCTTGTTTTCCAGGTCCTGCTGCCCGCCGTAAGGGTCGATCAGGTTGTCGTCGTCATCTTTCGCGATTGCGTTGATGGTCAGGTCGCGCCTCAAAAGGTCTTCCTCGAGGGTGACGCCGGGGTCTGCGTGGACCTCGAAGCCGTGGTAACCGTGACCGCTCTTGCGTTCTGTGCGCGCGAGGGCGTACTCCGCTTTCGTTTCGGGGTGTAAGAATACGGGGAAGTCCTTGCCTACCTGGCTGTAGCCCTTGGCCAGTAGCTCCTCTGGCGTGGCGCCGACCACAACGTAGTCGCGCTCGGTGAAGGGATGGCCGAGCAAGCTGTCGCGCACTGCGCCGCCGACAAGATAGGTTTTCATGGGCCGAGTTTAACGCGCGGTGTGGAGAGCCGTCAGCCTTAGATAAGCCGTCAGCCTAAGAAGAGCCGTCAGCTAGTGAAAAGCCGTCAGCCTTTGAACGGCCATCAACCGATGGGTAGCCCATCGCGGCAATCGCAGTGCGTGCGACCACCCGTCTCAAGTTCGAACAGCGAGAGGGAGCCGCCCCAGACGCACCCGGTATCGAGCCCGATCGCGTTGGCGGTGTCGGTGCGGCCTTCGAGTGCCGCCCAGTGCCCGAAGATAATGCGGTCGTCGGCGGTCAGCCTGCCCGCGTGGCTGAACCATGCTGACACGCGCTTGCCGTTGGCCGGCGGTTCCGGCCCTTTGCTCTCGAGATCGAGCCAGCCCTCGCGTGTGCAGTAGCGCATCCGCGTCAGGTAATTGGTAATCACGCGCAACCGCTCCATGCCCCTGAGATCGTCCGACCACACGGCGGGTTCGTTGCCGTACATTGCGCGCAGGAAAGTGACGCAGTCCTTGCTCTGCAGCACGTCTTCGACCTCGCGCGCGTAACGCCCGGCTTTCTTCACGCTCCACTGCGGGGGAATGCCGGCGTGGACCATCGTGTAGCCGTGCTCGCGATGCAGTAGCGGCTGGTGCAGCAGCCAGTTGAGTAGCTCTTCCCTGTCAGGGGCAGAGAGAATCTCGTCGAGGGTATCGGAGCGACTGGCTTTGCGCACGCCGGCGGCAACCGCCAGCAGGTGCAGGTCGTGGTTGCCGAGCACGACCACGAGACTGTCGCGCATGCGGTAGAGGTAGCGCAGCGTCTCAAGGCTCTCTGGTCCGCGGTTGACGATGTCGCCAACGCTCCAGAGTACATCGCGGCCGCGTTTGAACTTCACGGCCTCAAGGAGGCACTTTAGCGGCTCCAGGCAACCCTGCAGGTCTCCAACAGCGTACGTGGACATGGTGCGTTACAGGACCTGTTTAGACGACAAGTGCCGCCCTAGTTAAGGGCGGTGGGGGTGTGCAGCGAAAAGGCGGGAATGGGGACTTCAAATGTCGGCAGTTCCTGCGGTTCGATGTCCATCGGTTCGCGCACCACCATGAAGTAACTGCCCTCCATGTAGCCCACCGGCGTATTGATTGTTGCGCCCGAGGTGTACTGGAAGGCATCGTCGGGGTAGATGATGGGCTGTTCACCGATCACGCCGTCGCCCTTCACCTCCTGCACGTTGTCGTCGGCATCGGTGATGATCCAGTGCCGCGACAGCAGCTGCACCGGCACGTCGGCGGCATTGCTGATAGTGATCGTGTAAGCAAACGTGAACTGCTCGTTCTCCGGTTGCGAATGGCTCGGCAGGTACGTGGTTACAACGTTGATGCCGACAAGGGCGGTGTTGAATACGGTGCTAGACATTAACGGCGTTCGTTATCTCGACAAATTGTTCCAGGGTTAGCGTTTCGGCCCTGGCGCCGGGATCAATGCCCAGCGCCTCCAGCGCAGCGTTATCTATAAGCCCTTTCAGATTGTTGCGCAAGGTTTTGCGACGCTGTGCGAATGCCGCCTGCACCACCTGGCCGAGCTTTTGTTTGTTACAGTTCTGTTGCCCTGCATCTTTGTGGGGCGTCAGGCGCACGATGGCTGACTGCACTTTCGGCTGTGGCGTGAAGGCCTCCGGTGGCACCTCGAACAGGGCCTCCACGCGGCAATGGAACTGCGCCATGATCCCCAATCGGCCCCAGTTCTTGCTGCCGGGCTCCGCGGCTAGGCGCTGAACAACCTCGTACTGCAGCATGAAGTGCATGTCGTCGATCAGCGATGCGTGTTCGAGTAGCCTGAAAATAAGCGGCGTTGAAATGTTGTAGGGCAGATTGCCCACAACGCGCAGCTGGCGTTCAGGTGACTCTGCAAGGCTGGCGAAATCAAACTTCAGGGCGTCTGCGCTGTGCAGGGTGAAGCCGGGCTTCAGGCCGTAGGCGGCGAGGAGGCCAGGCACCAGGTCCCTGTCCAGCTCGATGACATCGAGCCGACAGCCACTGGCGACCAGCGCGCCCGTCAGCGCACCGTGCCCCGGTCCGATCTCAACCAGGTGCTCATGCTCACTGGGTGATATGGCCTGCACAATGCGGTCAATGATTGCTCCATCGCGCAGGAAGTTTTGGCCGAAGCGCTTGCGGGCGCGGTGCGCTCCCTTGTCTGACTGGCTCACGGCGGCTGTCTCACAGTGTGACGAAAGTCCGGAAAATGGGCGGTGTGCTTACTGCGCAACTGCAAGATTTGATACACTCGCGCTCAAGTAAACATACCAAAAAAAAGATCATACCTGATGCCGTTTTCCCAATATTGGCGCCTCGTTGATATCATGGCGCGAATGTCGCTGCGGGCCGATGCGACCAAACTGCTGCTCGGGTATGTCTGGTGGATTCTCGAGCCGCTGCTGTACGTCGGTGTACTGTACGTGGTTTTCACCCTCATTCTCACCAACCGCCATCCCGACTTCCTCATGTTTCTCATGGTCGGCAAGCTCGCCTTTGTCTGGTTTTCGAAGTCCGTGACCCAGGCAGGCAACAGCATCGTCAACGGTAGGGGCCTGGTCGGTAAGATCAACCTCCCGATGAGCCTGTTTCCCATGGCCATGGTGCAGGAGTGCCTGTACCGGCAGGTCGCTGTTTTCGCGTTCTTACTGGTCGTCCTGGTGTTTAACGGTTACACGCCGAACATGACCTGGTTCTGGATAGTGCCGGTAATCATCGTCAATTACATCATGATCCTGTCGCTCGCCCTTATTGCGGCGAGCATTGTCACTGTTGTGCGCGATTTCGCGCCATTGATCTCACTGGGCATGATTTTCCTGATGTTCACCTCGGGCATTTTCTGGGACGTACGCGCACTCAGCGACCCGGCCAAGGTCGACCTTCTGCTGTCGGTGAACCCGCTTGCTTTCATACTCGATGCCTATCGCCAGGTGCTGATGTACTCCACAGCGCCCGATATGCTCCACCTGATTTCCGTCGGCGCCGGTTTCGGTGCGCTCCTTTGCCTGGCCGTTTTGATGATGCGACGCGCTGGCCAGTTCCTGGCACTTAAGGCTCTTACGCTATGAGCGACGACCGTACAGTCATGCTTGAGCTCGAAAACGTGTCCCTCAGCTACCAGGTGGGGCGCAAGAGCTTCGATAAGGGCCAGCACCACGTACTCGACCAGGTATCACTCAAGGTGTACGAGGGTGAGACGCTCGGCATCATGGGGCGCAACGGCGTGGGCAAGACCACCATGCTCAGCCTGATGGCGCAGATTTTCGCGCCTACCGCAGGTGTCGTGCGCATTCACCCGGGTAAAACCGCGTCGCTGCTGTCTCTGGGGCTCGGCTTTAAAGGCGACCTGACGGGTCGCGATAACGCGCTGCTGGCCGCCATGCTGCAGGGCTCTTCCCGCGAGGAAGCTGAGAGCTTTCTCGACGGCATTCGTGACTTTTCCGAGCTGGGCGACTCTTTCGAGCAGCCCGTCAAGGCGTACTCCGCGGGTATGCGCTCGCGCCTCGCCTTCACAACGGCACTGTTGACCCATGTCGACATCCTGCTGATCGACGAGATTCTCAGCGTGGGTGACGCCCATTTTCGTGGCAAGGCGCAGGAGGCCATGAAGACGCGTATGTCCTCTGACCAGACTGTGGTGTTCGTTTCCCACATGGCGGAGCAGGTCAAGACAATATGCGACCGCGTGATCTGGCTGGACCAGGGCAAGATTGTCGCTGAGGGCGATGCCGTCGAGGTCACCGATGCTTACACGCGCGCCATTTCCAACGCCCGGGAAACCGCCGCGACAGAACACCGCGGCAAACTGCACTAGTCGCTTCCGTCGCCGCCCTGGCGGTGTCTTCCCAACTCAATGGCTACCCTGAGAGCCTCTTCCAGGCTGCCCCAGTCGGCGCTGCCTGTACCTGCGAGGTCCAACGCTGTGCCGTGATCCACGGAAGTGCGAATGATCGGCAGGCCCAACGTAATGTTGATGGCGCGGCCGAATCCGGAGTATTTGAGCACGGGTAGGCCCTGGTCGTGGTACATCGCAAATACGCTGTCGGCACGGCCAAGAACGTCGGGATTGAATGCGGTGTCTGCGGGTAACGGGCCGATGAGGTCCATACCCTCAGCGCGCAGCTGCTCCAACACCGGGATGATCACCTCGAGTTCCTCGCGGCCCATGTGGCCTCCCTCGCCCGCATGCGGATTCAGCCCCAGCACCGCAATAGAGGGCGCCTCAATAGCGAACTTGCCCTTGAGGTCGGCGTGCAGCGTGCGCAGCGTGCGCTCGATCAGGTCGCGGGTGATCGCGGCGGGCACCGCGCTTAGCGCAAGGTGAGTAGTCGCGAGCGCGACCCGCAGTTCGCGGGTGGCGAGCATCATCACGACCTGGCCCGCGCCCGTCTGCTCGGCGAGAAACTCGGTATGGCCGATAAACTGGACGCCCGCGTCGTTAATCACAGACTTCTGCACGGGCCCCGTCACCATTGCCTGGCAGTGGGCGGCCGTGCAGGCGGCAACTGCCGCGCGCAGGCTGTCGAGCACATAGGCGGCGTTGGCGGTGTTGAGTTGGCCGGGTATGACCGCGTCCCCGAGATGCACCGGCGCGACCGTCAATTCACCGGGTGCTGTTGCGCGCGGTGCTGCGGCGGCATCAAACGTGCGGGTTGCGAGTGGCAGGTTGAGCGCCTCTGCGCGCTGGGTGAGCAGTGCGGGGTCGGCAAACACGACGAGTTCCGCAGCCCACGCTTGTTGCGCGGCCATGATGACCACATCGGGCCCAATGCCCGCGGGTTCGCCCGGAGTAATCGCAATGCGCGGGACGCTCACGGCGTGCCCGCTACTTGATGTCGACGAAGGCTTCGTCGCGAATCTGCCGCAGCCAGGCGTCCAGCTCTTCCTGGTACTTGCGGTTGTGCAGGTAGTCCATCGCCTTGGCACGCATGGCGTCTTCTGTCATGTCGTGGTCGCGACGGCCGGTGACCTTCACGATATGCCAGCCGAACTGGCTGCGTACCGGCTCGGAAATCTCACCAACCTCGGTGGCGGCCATCGCCGCTTCAAACTCAGGCACCATCTGGCCGGCCATGGTCCAGCCCAGCTCGCCGCCCTCCTGCGCCGAGCCGATATCCTCTGAAAATTCCTGCGCGAGGCTTGCAAACTCCTCGCCATCGAGCGCGCGCTGGCGCAGCGAGGCGACAAGATCGCGCGCCTGGTCATCGGTCAGGATCTCGGAGGGCTTGACGAGAATATGACTGGCCTGGGTCTGCGCGACGACTTGCTGACCGCCGCGCAACTCCGCCATGTGGATCATGTGCAGGCCTGAGTCAGACCGGATCGGGCCGGCGGTATCGCCCGCCATCATGCCCGGAGCCACATCGGCAAACAGCGACGGGAGGTCCTCCTCGCTGCGCCAGCCGAGGTCGCCGCCAGAGAAGTTGTAGGGCGGGGCGCTGGTACTGACGACCTCGCTGAAATCGGCGCCATCGCGGATGCGCTTGAGGAGTTTGTTCACATGGGCCTCGGCCCTGGCCTCTGTCGCCGCATCGATATCGGAGCCCAGTGGCAGCAGGGCGTGCAGGAGGTGGTACTCCGGCTGTGTGAGCTTCTGGCCCTCGTTGGTGGCGATGAAGTTTTCCACTTCCTGTTCGGAAATCTGGATGCGCTGATTGACGTTACCCTGCTGCACGCGCTGCAGCACCAGCTCGCGGCGCACCTGTTCGCGCATGTCGTTATAGGATTGCCCGCGGGACTCCAGCGCGACCCGGAACTCGTCGAGGTCCATACGGTTCTGCGATGCGATGCGCCCGATCGCCGCATTGAGCTGCGCGTCGGAGATGCGCACGCCGAAGCGGCGTCCCATCTGCAGTTGAATGCTCTCGAGGATGAGTCTGTCGAGCGTTTCGCGAATCAGTGTGTCTTCCGGGGGCAGGTCGATGCCCCTGGCGGTGAGATTCTCGGTCACCTGGGCCACGCGTGTACGCAGCTCGCTGGCCATGATGATGTCGTTGTCGACGATGGCGACCACCTGGTCGATGATCTCTGTCGCGCCGCGCGCAAATGTGCCTGTAAACAGGCTGGCGACCAGGCCGGCCGCGAGAAGCAGTGCTTTAGTATTCACGCTCGTTAAAACCTCGAATCATATCCTCCATGATGTCTGTGATGCGGTCGCCGAAACCGCCCATTCCCTTGAGGATAATCTGGAACTGTGTGGTGTTTTCCCGCTCCAGGTCGGGATCGTTCAGGTTGACTACCGTGCCGGAGACGTTGTTGAAGTAACGCAGGTGCAGGAGCCGCACCGTCCAGCAGCAGCTATCATATTCGACACCGATCATATCTTCCACGCTCTCGTTGGCCTCGAGCGAGTAGTTCGTGGCCGCGAATACGCTCCAGTTGTTGTCCAGCGGGAGGAACGTGGAGAAGCTGACTTCCTCGGTCGGCGGCTGGTTGGTCGCGACCGTGGTCAGCGGGCGTCGATAGGAATAGCCCGCATTGAAGATGCCGCCCTGCGGTGTCTCGTAGCCTGCGCTGAAGTAGCCTGAGTTGGCGCGATCTTCCTGGTGGTCGTAGACCAGGCTGGCGCGCACGGTGATGTTGTCGGTGGGCGTGAAGGCGAGTTCCCCTGCGAGCTCCGAGGTGGAGTCCTCTATGGCGTCTTCGTTCGGGTTCAGACGCACTTTGCGATCGCGGAAGTAAAAGATCTCGCCTACGCTGGCGCTGAGGATGTCCCTGCCGTCCTCGGCATCAATGAAGCGCGTGGTGAGGCCGAGGGCGACCTGGTTGGCATCGTCGAGGCGGTCGCGACCCGAAAAGCGGGTCTCGCGAAACAGCTGGTTATAGGTGAACGTGAGCTCGGCGCTGTCGAAGTCCGGCTGTTCGTCCTGGTCTTCAAATTCGCTGTACAGGTAGTACACGCGCGGCTCCAGCGTCTGTAGCACGTTGCGGTTGCCGATTTCAGTGAAGCGCTCGAAAAACAGACCGCCGTCGACGCTGGCCAGTGCCGAGCCGGCTGTCGGGCTGTCGTCGGTGGTGGTTGTGAGGTCGCTTAACTCGTAGGCCAGGTAGCGGTACTTGACGGTTGAGTCGAGAAAGCCGTACGTCCACTGCATCGGGTAGGTGACGCCGGCCTCGCCGTAAAAGCGCTGGCCCGTGACGCGGTCGTCGTCATCGTCGAAGTTGGAGTACTGCGCGAACGCCACGGGCTCCCATTCGAATGGTGTGCTGATGCCGCGATAGCGCGCCGAGAACTGCGGCAGCTTCTTGTAGTCGTTGTTGATGTCGTCTGCCAGCGACTGGAACTGCTGCGCCTGGAGTGACATGAGCCACGCATCGCCCAGGTAGTCGACCTGCGCGAGCTGCAGCAGGCTGGTGCGCCGCTGGGAGTCGAGGTTGGACGTCTCGAGGTCTTTCATGTAGTCGACGTCAGACGCTTTGCTGTAGTCGACCAGCGAGCGCCAGCGCTGGTCAATCAGGCCGTTGTGCCGCACAACGCCGAGCCAGCGGTCGTTACTCTGGTTCTCGGGAATCTGGCTCTCGTAGCGGTCGTCGTTGTCCATGTAGGCGCCGCCGACCAGCCAGTTACCCAGCAGTTCGTGCTTGTAGCGCAGCTGCAACTCGTGGTTTAGCCCGCGCTCCTCGATGAAGCGCGGCGAGTAGAGTGCATCGTAGTCCGGCGCGAGGTTGAGGTAGAACGGCACGGTGATGTCGAGGCCGCCCGTGCTGTCATTGCCGAAATCGGGCCAGAGGAAGCCGGTGCGGCGGCGATCATCCAGGGGAAAGCGCAGCCAGGGCGTGTAGAACAGGGGCACGCCCTCGACCTCGATGCGTGCGTCGTGGGCCGTGGCGAGACCTTCCTCGATATCGAGGTCCAGTTGGTCTGAGAGCACGGCCCAGGTGTCTTCGCCCGGAGCGCAGAAGGTGAACTCGCTGTTCTCGACCGTGATCAGGCCGTCGCTGTCGCGTTCCAACAGTGAGGCTGTGCCGTGCATGTGTTCGTTGTGAAAGACGAACTGGCCGTTGTAGACCCGCGCAATGTCCTGCTCTGAGAAAATCTCTGCCTTGTCGCCGCGAACCAGTACACCCGGTTCGCGCAGCGTCACGTTGCCTTCCAGGGTGGTGGACTTTTCCGAGCGGTCGACGATGACGCTGTCGCCGCGCATCTGGCGATAGCCCTGGTCGGCGCTCACGCCTCCGGAGAGAATCACCTCGTTCCTGCGCAGAGTCGTGGTGTTGGCGCGGGCGTTGATGTCCTCGAGATTCGGGTCGATATTCGTATCTTCGCCCGCGAGAGGGTCGATATAGCGGCCCTCGCAGTTCTCACAGCGACGATCGATAAGTTCCTCGGGCACCTCGCTGACCGGCACCCAGTCGAGTTCTACCGGGTTGATGCAGGGGTCTTCGTTGGCCTCGCAGTGTTCGGCCTTGGTATCCTCTGCCAGGGCAGACGCCGGTAACAGTAGCGTGAACAGCGCAAGGCGTGCGGCGTGGGCGAGGGATAAAGGGACAGATCTGCGGGTCATCAGGTTGGAATTTGCACGTTTAAGGTGCGGATTCTAAAGCATCACTTCCGCCTTGTCCGACACATTTTGATTGGGGAGAGTTCATTGACGGCAACGTTGCCCGAAGGGCTGCTGGCCTGGGCACTTGATCACCTGCCCGGCGCGCCGGAGGCAGCGACCGCACCTGAGACCGTGGCAGGCGATGCCAGTAATCGCCGCTACTTCCGACTGCGCCTCGGTGAGCGCTCGGTGGTGCTGGCGTATGCGCCTCCCGCAACGGAAAAAAACCATGCTTTTGTCGAGGTAGCCGGGCTCTTGGCGGGGGCGGGTGTGCGCGTGCCCGATGTCATTGCGGTGGATTACGAGCGCGGTTTTCTCCTTTTGGAGGACCTGGGCGATGACCTGCTGCTACCGGTGCTCGAACCAGCCAACGTTGATCGTTACTACGCGCAGGCTTGTGCCCTGCTTGCGCGGCTCGCGGCGCTGCCTGTCGATGCGCTGTCGATGCCGGTTTACGATGCCGCACTCGTCCGTGAAGAGCTCAGTCGCTTCCCCGAGTGGTTTGTGGCCGGCCTGTTGCAGCACACGCCGAATCCGGCAGAGCTCAAACTGTGGGACGCCGTCTCGACACGGCTCACTGAGAGTGCCCTGGAGCAACCTCGTGTCCTTGTGCACCGCGACTACCATAGCCGCAACCTGATGTTGCTGCCTGGCGATGAAATGGCGTTGATAGATTTTCAGGACGCGGTCATCGGCCCGGTCACCTATGACCTTGTCTCGCTGCTTCGGGACTGTTACATCCGCTGGCCCTCCAGCCAGGTGCGGGCCTGGGCCCTCACGCAGCGCGACGCGCTGGTGTTGGCGCAGCAGCTGGCGCCTGTGGATGACGCGCGTTTCCTGCGCTGGTTTGATCTCATGGGCCTGCAGCGCCACATCAAGGTGCTGGGTAACTTTGCGCGGCTGTCAGTGCGTGATGCCCGTCACGGCTACCTTGCCGACCTGCCGATGGTGATTAGGTACATCCTTGAAGTGCTGGATGACAATGCGGCCGCAGAACCTGTGCTCGGTGATTTTGCTGCGTGGTTTCGAGACGCGCTGCTGCCGAGGGCCCGGGAGCACGACTGGGGGGCAGCGCTGTGAAGGCCATGATCTTTGCGGCCGGGGTAGGGGAGCGTATGCGCCCGTTGACCGACCACACGCCCAAGCCGCTGTTGCAAGCGGGTGGCATGCCGCTCATCGAGTACCATCTCAGGGCGCTCGCGGCGTCTGGCCTTCCCGAAATCGTGATCAATGTGTCGCATCTCGGCGAGCAGATCGAGTCCTTCTGTGGCGATGGCAGTCGATGGGGTGTGAATATCGCTTACTCGCGCGAGGACACGCCACTGGAGACCGCGGGCGGTATCCAGGCGGCGCTGCCGCTGCTCGGCCCTGACCCGTTCCTCGTGGTCAACGGCGATGTCTGGACCGAATACCCGCTGGGCGCCCTCGCGGCCCGCGGCCTGACTGCGGGCGAGACGGCGCACATTGTGATGGTCGGTAACCCGCCACAGCACCCGGACGGCGACTTCTACCTCGACGAGGCCGGTTGGCTCAGGCGACGTGCCGAGGGGCAGGTCGGTTGCACCTACGCGGGCATCGGTATTTATTCACCCGCCTTGTTTACCAACTTGTCGCCCGGCAAGCTCGCGCTGCGCCCGCTACTGGATGCAGCGATCGACGTCGGCACCCTCGGCGGGGAGTTTTACGCGGGCCGCTGGCGCGACATCGGCACACCGGAGCGGCTCGCGGCCCTCGATACCGAGCTCGGCAACGCGCGCGCCACCTGATGCGTGTATGCACCCAGGTTTGTAGTTAGAATAGGCCCTCGCTGACGCCGGAGCCCTCCATGACTGATTACCTGATCGCCCCCTCGATCCTGTCCGCTGATTTTGCGCGCCTGGGGGAAGAGGTTGATGCTGTGCTGGCTGCGGGTGCAGACATCGTGCACTTCGACGTCATGGACAGCCACTATGTGCCCAACCTAACCATCGGCCCAATGGTGTGTAGCGCCCTGCGCAAGCACGGGGTGACGGCAGATATCGACGTCCACCTGATGGTGTCGCCTGTCGATCGGCTGATCGGTGACTTCGCCGACGCGGGTGCCTCATACATCACGTTCCACCCTGATGCGACGACACACGTCGACCGCTCCTTACAGATGGTGCGCGATGCGGGCTGCAAGTCTGGCCTGGTCTTCAACCCTCACCTGGGGTTAGACGCCCTCAAGTACGTACTCGACAAGGTCGATATGGTGTTGTTGATGTCTGTGAACCCGGGCTTTGGTGGCCAGTCGTTCATACCCGCCACGCTCGACAAACTGCGCGAGGCGCGCGCGATGATCGACGCTTCCGGTTTCGATATACGTCTGGAAATTGATGGTGGTGTGACGCCCAGGAACATCGCCGAGATTGCGAAGGCGGGCGCCGACACGTTTGTTGCCGGGTCTGCGATTTTCAATAAGCCGGACTATAAAGCTGTGATTGATGAGATGCGGGTGGAGTTGG
This sequence comes from Halioglobus sp., assembly GCA_965227435.1. GTDB lineage: Bacteria > Pseudomonadota > Gammaproteobacteria > Pseudomonadales > Halieaceae > Marimicrobium. The sequence goes on from CBDDGB010000001.1 coordinate 1,496,432, forward strand.
GCACTGTCTAGTTTGACTGCATGATCGTCGTCCCCTGCGAAGTCGGGGGCCCAGTAGCTTTTGATCTTTAGAGGCACTGCGGAATTCTTTAGCCCCTCCGGCCCCGACCCGCGATAGTTCTTCGCTCCGCTGTCCGCGCCGCTCCGCGGTGCCCTCAGTCGGTCGGGAGCCCTGCGGTCTCCCTCCACTCCCTCGGCGCGTCCCTGACGGCTTCGCGAAGATCTATCGCGGCTCGGGGCCTTAGATTGTGCTCTGGGATTTACTTGGGTTCTGCGCGAGTGTCACTGGATTTCGGTGTGCTGAGCCACCGCGGTGACCGGGTAGCGAGCGCACTGCGGGCTCAACGCCCGGCAGCACTAACGGTCTAACCCCAAACAACAATGCACAGGTAACTGCCCAGATATAGGCTCCAGTCCCGCAGCACTATCGAGCTCCAACCCCAACAATTGCCACCAGCGCCCATTGCCAACCCAATCTCCCTATGTACAATGGGGCCTCCCCAATCCTGGAGAGTGCTGTGAAAACAGCTATGCGTAAAAGCGTCGATCTTCTGTCGATGCGTGAGGTCACCTGCTGGCGATGGTAGCCAGGGCACTGTTGCGACCTTTTTTTACGTTTAACTCATCCAGGGAGAACTCCCATGAAACAGCAGGATTTTGCTGCGCTCGCCGCGCAGGGCTATAACCGTATTCCTGTCAGCCGAGAAGTGCTGGCCGATCTTGAAACCCCCATTAGCGCCTACCGCAAGCTCGCGGAGGGGGCGTACTCCTACTTCTTCGAGTCCGTGCAGGGCGGTGAGAAGTGGGGCCGTTATTCCATCATAGGCCTGCCCTGCAGCACCCTGCTGAAAGTGTTCGGACACAAGGCAGAAGTTTATGTCGATGGCGTGCTCGCAGAGAGCGAGGAGGTCGCTGACCCCCTCGCGTTTGCCGAGGCGTTCCAGGGCAGGTACAACACCGCGCCGCGCGACGACCTGCCGGTGTTTCACGGTGGGCTGGTGGGTTACTTCGGTTACGACACGGTGCGCTATGTAGAGCCGCGGCTCGCGCCTGGTGTCCCGGAGGATGAACTCGGCACGCCGGATATCCTCCTCATGGTGTCGGAAGAAGTGCTCGTGTTTGACAATCTCGCGGGCACGATTCGCCTCGTGGTGAATGCTGACCCTGCAGAGGAGGATGCGCTGGCGCGCGCTAACGAGCGGCTCGATGCGCTTGTCGAGCGCCTGCGCCAGCCGATGCCGCCGCTGCCGGAGGTGCACCTCGATGCGGCCGACAGCGCGGCGCTGGAAGAGCAGGCGGAGTCACATTTTACGCAGCCAATGTACGAGGACGCGGTCAACGCCGTGAAAGAGTATGTGCTGGCAGGTGATGTGATGCAGGTCGTGCCGTCACAGCGCATGAGCCTGCCCTTCGATGCCCCGCCGCTCAACCTTTACCGCGCACTGCGCAACTTAAACCCCTCGCCCTACATGTATTTCCTCGATTTGGAGGACTTCCACATCGTAGGTTCCTCGCCGGAGATCCTTGCGCGCCTCGAAAAGGGCCTCGTCACAGTGCGCCCCATCGCGGGCACGCGTCGTCGTGGTCACACCGAGGAGGAGGACCAGGCGATGGAAAACGAGTTGTTGGCGGACCCCAAGGAGATCGCCGAGCACCTCATGCTCATCGATCTCGGACGTAATGACGTCGGCCGGATCGCCGTCACCGGTTCGGTAGAGCTCACCGACAAGATGGTTGTGGAGCGCTACTCCCACGTTATGCATATCGTGTCGAACGTCACCGGGCACCTGCTGCCGGGCAAGTCCGCAATCGATGTGCTGCGCGCCACACTGCCGGCGGGCACCCTCTCAGGTGCACCCAAGATCCGCGCAATGGAGATCATCGACGAACTCGAGCCGGTGAAGCGCGGCGTCTACGGTGGTGCCGTTGGCTATCTCTCATGGGCGGGTGATATGGACACCGCTATCGCCATCCGTACGGCCGTCATCAAGGACGGCAAGCTCTATGTGCAGGCCGGGGGTGGCGTCGTGGCGGACTCGGTGCCAAAGCTGGAGTGGAAAGAGACGCACAACAAGGCGCGGGCGATGTTCCGCGCGGCGTCGATGGTACTCGGTAGCGACTGACCCTGGTGGGGGCCTACCCCTCGGTGGCCTCCACTTCTTCCTTTTCGTCGGGATAGAAATCCCACAGTGCGTACTGGCCCTTGATGCAGTAGGAAATACTGTCTGGGCCCTGCATCTGTGTCGGTTGGAAGCGGATGCTCGGGTCGGTGTAGTGCATACCCACCTGCACGCCGGTACCCGCGCCAACAAGGCCGGGGGGTGCACAGTTGAAGTATTTGTCCCAGTACTTCTCGGAATAGAACACGGCGCAGTAGGGCAGGTTCAGGTACTCGTCGAGGAACACAAAGCCACCGTCGACAACGTGTGGCCAGAGGTTGATAAGCACATCATGCAGGCTGGAATAGAAATCGACATCGATAAACATGAGGCAGATGTCGCCTTCGTGGCCCGGCGTTGTGTTCTCGAACCAGCCCTGGTGAAAGCTGCAGACATCGTATGCGCCATAGCGCCGAATGTTGTTCTGTACCTCGTCGAGCGTTCCGCCGAAGATGCCGGGAATGAAGCCTTTCTTGAAGGTCTTCTCGGCGATGATATCGCCCTCGACGGGCGGCGGCAGACCCTCGAAGGAATCGTAGATCTTCATCCTGCGGCCGATCATCTTGCAGACGAGCGAGATGTTGACGCTGGCGCCGCCTTTCCAGCATCCGCATTCGACCACGTCACCTGGCGTCTCCGGTGGAATCTCCAGCAGCTTCATCGCGATCACCAGATGCGCACGCCAGGACGTGCCCGATGTGACACGCGCGTTATTCAGCCAGAAGCGAAAGCCCAGCGCGATCCGCTTCGGCCAGGTCATGCCGTAGCCGGGATGCACCTTGGGGGAGTAGGTGAGGAAGAAGATCGCCAGCGGCGCGGTAAAAAACCCGTGCAGGGCGCGTGCGGACTTGGCGAGGGTCTTCTTCAGTTTATTCTTATTCATGCTGTGTATTTTTCAGTCAATGGGCGGGCTGAGAGCGGCCCATTGCGTGACGACATATGGCCGGGTGATGCAATGGCATCCCGGGCGGCTGACGGTGATTCCCGCCAGCCCGCTGGCCCCAGAGAAAATCATAAGCCAAGGCAGGGTGTGCTTACTAGCACCCACTCTCATGCCGCTGTGAACTTCAGCACAGTATCGGGGGAAGAGGGCGGAATGCCTCTTGCTTCCACCCCATTATTCGCTGGATTGGCGCGTCCGCCCTTGCCTTTCTATTCCTCTGGAAATTGGCGAGAATGCGCCTTCTCGCGGCCCTCCCAGCGCTGCAGCGGGCGCGAGAACAGGACACAACTATGCTACTGATGATCGACAACTACGACTCCTTCACCTACAACGTGGTGCAGTACCTCGCCGAGCTCGGCGCTGACGTCAAAGTCGTGCGCAATGACGAGCTGGCCGTGGAGGATATCGACGCGTTAGCACCCGAGCGGATTGTCATTTCGCCGGGTCCCTGTACCCCGAACGAGGCCGGTATCTCCATGGCGGTTATAAAGCACTACGCCGGTAAGCTGCCGCTGCTCGGTATTTGCATTGGCCACCAGAGCATTGGCCAGGTGTTCGGCGGTGACGTGGTGCGCGCGCGCAAGGTCATGCACGGCAAGACCTCCGCCATTCACCACCGGGGCGAAGGTGTTTTTTCCGGGCTCAGCCAGCCCTTCGAAGCGACCCGTTACCACAGTCTGGTCGTGGAAAAAGACAGCCTGCCCGACTGCCTCGAGGTCACCGCCTGGACGCAGACCGAGGCCGGCGAGATCGATGAGATTATGGGCCTGCGGCATAAAGACCTGGCGATAGAGGGTGTGCAGTTTCATCCCGAGTCCATCCTGACTGCGCACGGACACGATCTGCTGCGCAACTTTCTCGAACTGTAGGGAGACAACCTATGAATATCTCCGAAGCACTCGCTGCCGTGGTGTCCCACAAGGACCTGAGCCGCGAGGAGATGACCGATGTCATGCGTGATGTTATGTCGGGCGAAGCCACGGATGCACAGATCGCGGGCCTTCTTGTTGGACTGCGCATGAAGGGCGAGACAACCGAGGAGATTGCCGGGGCTGCCCAGGTCATGCGCGACCTCGCAACGCCTGTGGAGGTCGAAGACCCGCACCTCGTTGACCTCGTGGGTACCGGTGGCGATGGCGCCAACCTGTTCAATGTGTCTACTGCCTCCACGTTTGTCGTTGCCGCGGCGGGCGCCAAGGTCGCAAAACACGGCAACCGTGGCGTTTCGAGTACGAGTGGTAGTTCCGATGTGCTCGAGGAACTGGGCATGCCGCTGGATCTGTCGCCCGAGCAAACGGCGCGCGCTATCAGTGAAGTCGGCGTGGGCTTTATGTTCGCTCCGGCGCACCACAGCGCCATGCGCCACGCGATAGGCCCGCGTAAGGAACTCGGCCTGCGCACTATTTTTAATATTCTGGGCCCGCTGACCAACCCGGCCGGGGTCAAGCGCCAGGTTATCGGCGTGTTTGCGCCCGATCTGTGCGAACCCCTGGCCAAGGTGCTCAAGGCGCTCGGTGCGGAACACGCGATGATCGTGCATTCCGACGATGGTCTCGACGAGATATCGATCGCTGACGGTACGCAGGTGGCCGAACTGAAAGCTGGCAGCATTGACTGCTACCACGTCACGCCCGAAGAGTTTTCGATTGAGCGTCGCAGCCTCGACGGCCTTGCGGTAAACAGCGCCAGTGCCTCGGCTGCACTCATTCGAGCGGCGCTTGCAGGCGAGGGCGATGAGAGCGTTAACAAGGCGCGCGACATTATTGCGCTCAACGCCGGTGCGACGATCTATGTCAGCGGCATTGCCGCTACGCTCGCAGACGGCGTTGCCATGGCGGAGGACGCCCTCGGCAGTGGCCAGGCAGGCCAGAAACTCGCTGAGTTCATCGACTTCACGCAGCTCATGCGCGGCGACGGCTGACCGTGGGCGCTGCACCCCCAACCATTCTCAAACGCATTCTCGATCGCAAGGTCGAGGAGGTGGCCGAGCGTCGCGCGAGAGTCTCGCTGGGAGATCTTGAGCGCCGTGCGTCCGAGCAGGCTGCGCCCCGCGGGTTTTATGCCGCGCTTGCTGAGCGTGCGGGCCGAAAAGCGCCCGCGGTGATCGCCGAGGTCAAGAAAGCATCCCCCAGCAAGGGCGTGATCCGCGAGCACTTCGTGCCTGCCGATATCGCGGCGAGCTATAGCGCAGGCGGCGCTGCCTGCCTGTCGGTACTTACCGATGTCGATTTCTTCCAGGGTGGCGATGACTACCTGGTCGCTGCGCGCGCCGCGTGCGAGCTGCCAGTATTGCGCAAGGACTTTACTGTCGACCCCTACCAGGTGGTGGAGGCACGGGCCATTGGCGCCGATGCCATCTTGCTGATCGTGGCGGCCCTGGAAGACAGCCAGATGGCAGAGCTTGCGGCAACGGCAGGGGAGGTGGGGTGCGATGTGCTCGTAGAGGTGCACGACCGGGCCGAGCTCGACCGTGCGCTTGATCTTGGATGCCCGCTCGTCGGCATCAACAACCGTGACCTGCACACGTTCGACACGAGTCTCAACACAACGCTGGATTTGCTGCCGCATATCCCCGCAGATCGGCTGGTAGTGACCGAGAGCGGCATCCACACCAAAGACGATGTCGCGTTGATGCGAGACGCCGCGGTGTACACGTTCCTCGTCGGCGAGGCGTTCATGCGTGCCGAGGAACCCGGCGAGAAGTTGCGCGAGCTGTTTTTCTAGGGCAAAAAAAATCCCCGCATGGCGGGGATTTATCTGCGGGCGCCTAAGTCTAGCGGGTGCCGTAAACCACCATCGTTTTGCCGGAAACAGACACGAGACCGTCCTGTTCCAGGTTTTTGAGTACACGACCGGCCATTTCGCGCGAGCAGCCCACGATCTTGCCGAGCTCCTGGCGCGTGATCTTGATCTGCATGCCGTCAGGGTGCGTCATGGCATCCGGTTCTTTGCAGAGGTCCAGCAACGTATGCGCGATGCGGCCAGACACGTCGACGAAGGCGAGGTCCGTGAGCTTGCGCGTGGTCTGGCGCAGGCGTGAGGCCAGCTGGCGTGATACGGCGTAGAGAATGTCTGGGAACTGGCCGCGAATCTGGTGGAAGCGCTCGTAGGTGATCTCTGCCACTTCGCACTGGGTCTTGGCGACAACCATCGCGCTGCGTGTGGGCGCCTCGTCATCAAAGAGGCCCATCTCACCAATAAAATCTCCCGGGTTCAGGTACGCCACCACGAGCATGTGGCCTGGATCTGCCTCGTCTTCCACCTGCACCGAGACGGAGCCGTCGAGGATCAGGTAGAGGGAATTGCCAGCGTCCCCTTGTTTCAGGATGGGCGCCTTGGCCTTGTAGTCTTTGCGCTGACAGTGACGCAGGAAGTTCTCGACATTGGGCAATGTCTGCACAATCTGGGGCTTCAGCAAGGTCTCTCTCCTCAAGTAAGCGGGATTATTTTTTGCCCGATTCTAACCCGTTCATACGGCAAGAAAAATGGTACTTGTTGTGCTAATCTGCGCCGCCCGCTGAAGCAGGATTGCCATTTCCCATGAAAACGACAGTCAAATGGACCGACGGCGCGATGTTTGTCGGTGAGTCTGGCTCTGGCCATACCGTGGTGATGGACGGCCCCGAGGACCTCGGCGGTCGCAACATGGGGCCGCGCCCCATGGAAATGCTGCTAATCGGCACCGGTGGCTGCTCTGTTTACGATGTCATGAGCATGCTGAAGAAGTCGCGCCAGCAGGTGGTCGACTGCCGCGTAGACATGCAGGCCGAGCGCGCTGATGCGGTGCCCGCTGTGTTCACGTCAATCAATATGCATTTCGTGGTGACGGGTGTGGGTCTCAAGGAAAACCACGTAAAGCGCGCGGTCGAATTGTCTGCAGAGAAGTACTGCTCCGCCTCCATCATGCTCGGAGCTGCGGGCGTCGAGATTACGCACAGCTTTGAACTCGTGGAGTTTGACCCCGCCAGCTAGGGTTGGGCTTAGTGCAAGGACGCTCAGACGCGGTAGGCCGTCCGCGTCATGACTTTCGAAACGGCTGTCATGGCATCTTTCACCGGTTTTGGAAACTCGGTGCCGCCTGCATCCAGCGCGCGGTCGCCGTGACGCTGCTCGTCTTCCAGCATCTGCTGCAGTATGAGGCGGGTCTTGCGATCTTCGTCAGGTAATTGCTTGAGATGATCCTTCAGGTGCTCACATACGCGCTCTTCTGTTGCCGCGACAAACCCGAGACTCACTTTGTCGCCAATCGCGCCCGCAATGGCGCCCATGGCGAAAGACAACCCATACCAGGCGGGATTCAGGTAGCTCGTGTGAGAGTCCAGTTCGCGCAGTCGCTCTTCGCACCACACCAGGTGGTCGATCTCCTCCTGCGCGGCGTGTTCCATGTCCTGGCGCACTTCGGGCAGCTTGGCCGTGAGCGCCTGGCCCTGGTACAGCGCCTGCGCGCAGACCTCGCCGGTGTGGTTTACGCGCATGAGGCCCGCAATGTGGGTTTTTTCCCGCGCGGAGAGTTCGCCTTCGGTGTGCCCATCGGCAGGTGAGGTGCGTTCGGCCTGGTTGCCCTGGCTCGTTACCGTGCGCATCACGGCGTCGGCTTCGGTAATCAGTTTGTCGAGTAGTGACAGGCGGCGCTGGCGCATCGGTCTCTCGCGAATGGGGTCCTGCGCTAACTATAGCGCGCGATAGCCCGCCAACCAATGTCGCGGCGCAGCGTCACGCCGTCCCAGCTGATCTTGTCGGCGCCTTCGTAGCAGCGCTGCTGGGCCTCGCGGATATCGGCGCCAAGCGCAGTAACACACAACACGCGTCCGCCGCTCGTCACGATGTTCTCGCCGTCGCGGGCAGTGCCGGCGTGGAAGACCTTGACCGTGTCGGGCTGCTCTGCATCGAGTCCTGCTATCACCGCTCCCTTGCCGTAACTGCCCGGGTAGCCACCCGCCGCCAGGACAACGCCGATAGCGCAGCGTTCGTCCCAGTCTGCACTGGCGCCATCGAGCGCACCATCGAGCGCCGCCAGGCACAGGGCGACGAGGTCGGAGTTCAGCCTGACCATGATCGGCTGGGTTTCTGGGTCTCCGAAGCGGCAGTTGTACTCGATGACCTTCGGCGCACCAGACTTATCGATCATGAGGCCCGCGTACAGGAAGCCGGTGTAGTCGTTGCCCTCGGCTGCCATGCCGGCAACCGTTGGCGTGATCACTTCCTCCATGATGCGCTTGTAAACGGCATCATCGACCACCGGTGCGGGGGAGTACGCACCCATGCCTCCGGTATTGGGGCCAGTGTCGCCCTCGCCGATGCGCTTGTGGTCCTGGCTGGTGGCCATGGGCAAGACGTTGCTGCCGTCGACCATGACGATGAAGCTCGCCTCTTCGCCGTCGAGGAACTCTTCAATGACCACGCGGCAGCCCGCATCGCCGAACTTGTTGCCCGAGAGCATGTCGGTGACCGCTGCCTCGGCCTGTTCCAGGGTCTCTGCCACGATCACACCTTTGCCGGCGGCGAGGCCGTCTGCCTTTACGACAATCGGTGCGCCCTGCTCGCGCAGGTAGGCGAGGGCGGGTTCGAGCTCGGTGAAATTGGCGTAGGCCGCGGTGGGAATGTTGTGCCGGGCGAGGAAGTCCTTGGTGAAGGCCTTGGAGCCTTCAAGTTGGGCGGCGCCCTTGCTCGGACCAAAACACTTTAGGCCTCGGCCCTGGAAGTAATCCACCACGCCGTCGACCAGGGGCGCCTCAGGGCCGATGATAGTCAGGCCAACGTTGTTGTTCTCGGCGAAGTCGGCGAGTGCCGCGAAGTCCATCACGTCGATGGCAACATTCTCAAGGCCAGACTCGGTGTCTGTGCCCGCGTTCCCGGGCGCAACGTACACGGTGTCGACATCAGCCGACTGGGAGGCTTTCCAGGCGAGGGCGTGTTCGCGACCGCCGCTGCCGATGACGAGAACGTTCATTTGGGCTCCATTGCTTGTAGTGACGCTTGGCCCCCGCTTTCGCCGGGGCGACGTTGGCCGACTCCCGCGCAGAGGCTAGTGGCGGAAGTGGCGCATTCCCGTGAAGACCATGGCCATGCCGTGTTCGTCTGCCGCGGCGATGACTTCTTCATCGCGGATCGAACCACCCGGCTGAATCACCGCGGCAATGCCTCGCTCGCCCGCCGCGTCTATGCCGTCGCGGAAGGGGAAGAAGGCGTCGGAGGCCATCACCGAGCCTTTCACTTCGAGTCCGGCGTGCTCCGCCTTGATAGCCGCGATGCGAGCGGAGTTGACGCGGCTCATCTGGCCCGCGCCCACACCGACCGTCTGGCCGCCACTCGCGTACACAATCGCGTTGGACTTCACGAACTTTGCCACTTTCCAGGCGAATAGCAGGTCTGCCATTTCCTGATCACTAGGCTGGCGCTTGGAGACGACCTTGAGATCATCTGCAGCGACCATGCCGAGGTCCCGGTCCTGCACCAGCAGGCCGCCGTTCACGCGCTTGTAATCGAGCGCCGGGAGGTTGTCGCTCCACTCGCCGCACGCCAGCAGGCGCACGTTCTTCTTTTCCGCAACGGCTGCTGCTGCCTCGTCGGTGACCGACGGCGCGATAATCACTTCGACAAACTGACGATCCACGATCGCGCTCGCCGTTGCCGCGTCGAGCGGACGGTTGAAGGCGATGATGCCGCCGAATGCAGACTCGGTGTCCGTTTCGAACGCGAGGTCGTAGGCCTTGCCGATGTCCTCGGCAACGGCAACACCACAGGGGTTCGCGTGTTTGACGATCACACAGGCGGGGTCGGAAAAATTCTTCACGCACTCCAGAGCGGCATCGGTGTCGGCAACGTTGTTGTACGACAGTTCCTTGCCCTGTATCTGGGTCGCGGTGGCGATGCCGGCCTCGGCAGGCGCCGCTTCCACATAGAAGGCCGCCTGCTGGTGCGGATTTTCGCCGTAGCGCATTTCCTGCACCTTGTGGAATTGGGTGTTGAACGTGCGCGGAAAGTTGTCGGAGCCGCCGGGCACCTTGCGGCCGAAGTAGTTGGCAATCGCGCCATCGTAGGCGCTGGTGTGTTCATAGGCCTTGATGGCGAGATCAAAGCGGGTGGCGAGGCTGGTGGCGCCATCGTTTGCCCGCATCTCCTCAATGATGCCCGCATAGTCGGACGCGTTGACCACGATATTGACGTAGGCATGATTCTTGGCGGCAGCGCGCACCATGGTCGGTCCGCCGATGTCGATGTTCTCAACCGCATCTTCCAGCGTGCAGTCGGGATTGGCGACGGTCGCTTCGAAGGGGTAAAGATTGACGACGACCATGTCGATGGCGTCGATGCCGTGCTCTGACATGACTGCATCGTCCTGGCCACGGCGACCGAGAATGCCACCGTGCACTTTCGGGTGCAGGGTCTTTACGCGGCCGTCCATCATCTCGGGGAAGCCGGTGTAATCGGCCACCTCGGTCACGTCGAGTCCGTTTTCCCTGAGCATCCTGTAGGTGCCGCCGGTGGAGAGTAGTGCGACGCCGAGGCTCGCAAGTTCAGTGGCGAACTCCACGATACCGGATTTGTCAGACACGCTGATCAGCGCGCGGCGAACCGCGACGAGGTCTTTAGTACTCATGATGTAGCCGGAACCCCTTAGCGTCGGGGCGACAGCAGGCCGTACTGCTTGAGCTTCTTGCGCAGCGTACCGCGGTTGAGGCCCAGCATCAGGGAGGCTTTGGTCTGGTTGTTGCGGGTGTAGGCCATGATCTCTTCGAGCAGGGGTGCTTCCATCTGCGCGAGAACCATCTGGTACACCTCGGTGGACATCTGGCCGTCGAGTTCTTCCAGGTACTGCCGGACGGCTGCCTGGACAGCATCGCGCACGCTGGTGATATCGGTGTTGGGAACGTCGGCGTCGTTGGCGGCGGGCGGCTGTTCGCTGCCTGCGGGGTGAAGGGGTTGCGCCCTGGTCATGCGGCTATGTCCTCAATCTGTTGTGTTGATGTCGTACTGAGTGAATCAGTTACTGCGAGTGTTTCTATATAGCGTAGTTGATCTGCGGCACTTTCGAGACGATTAAATTCGCCGCGGTGCAATCTGGCCAGCGGCGCATCGCCGAGGTACCAGCCGAAGTGCTTGCGCGCGATGCGCGTGCCCATGTAGTCGCCATAGAAGGCGTGCAGGTGGGCGACGTGCTGCGCCAGTATGGTGCGCTGTTCGGCTGGAGCGGGTAGTTGTTCGCCGCGCTCGAGAAAGGCGGCAACCTGGCCGAGGAGCCAGGGCCTGCCCTGGGCGGCGCGGCCGATCATCACACCCGCAGCGCCGGTGTGGTCGCGGACGGCCGCGGCTTTTTCCGGTGAATCGATGTCGCCATTGGCGAAGACCGGTATGTCCACGGCGTTCACTATCGCGGCGATCGTGTCGTACTCAACGGCCCCCTTGAAGGCACAGGCGCGGGTGCGTCCGTGCACCGCGAGGGCCGCGATGCCGGCATCCTCCGCGATATGCGCGATGCTGACGCCGTTGCGCCGCTCGGGGGAGGTGCCGGTGCGGAACTTCAGGGTGACAGGCACATCGACGGCGGCGACAACCGCCTCCAGGATGCTCCTCACCAGCGGCTCGTCGGCAAGCAGTGCAGAGCCCGCCGCCTTGCGGCACACCTTCTTGGCGGGGCAGCCCATATTAATGTCGATAATCTGCGCGCCCATGCCCACGTTGTAGCGCGCGGCCTCCGCCATTTGTGCGGGGTCGCTGCCCGCGATCTGCACGGAGCGCGGCTCGATCTCGTTGTCGTGCCTGGCCCGCCACTGGCTTTTGCGCGTCTGCCTGAGCGAGGCGTCGCTGGTCAACATTTCGGAGACCACGAGACCTGCGCCCATGCGCGCGCAGAGGCGGCGGAACGGCAGATCTGTGACGCCTGCCATCGGTGCGAGTGCGACGCGATTGGCAAGCGTGTAGGGTCCGATGTCGAGCATTGGAGGCGTCAAAAAGTGGTGTCGAAAAGAGGCCGTATTCTACTCGCGAAGAACGATGCGCGAAACAATCGTGCGCAAAAAATCGTCGATTTTTTAGTGGCGATTGGGCTTGAAAATTTTCGGCGCAGCCGCCTGTCGGTCACCGCGCAGGCAGACCCAATCTTCCTGCTCGCCCACGACCGAAAGTGGCAACCTGTCCGCGTAGTGCTTACAAAGTTCGTCTGCCTGCGTGGCCAGCAAACCGGACAACAGCAGTGTGCCGTGTGGCGCGAGAAACCCGAGTAGTTTGTCTGACAAAGCGACGAGCGGACCGGCAAGGATATTCGCCACGACAATGTCGGCGCTTCCGACATAGCCCTGCTCAATGTTGTCACCTGGTAACGCGACCGGCAGTGCGTTGTCGCTTACGCTGTTGCGCTGCGCATTGTCACGACTTGCGCGCAACGCCTGCGGATCATTGTCGATGCCCAGCACTCGTGCGGCTCCGAGCTTTAGTGCCGCGACCGCGAGTATGCCCGAGCCGCAGCCGTAATCGACAAGCGTCTTTCCGGCAGGGTCGAGGGCGTCCAGTTCAGCCAGGCACAGCGCCGTGGTGGGGTGGGTACCCGTGCCGAAGGCCAGGCCCGGGTCCAGTAGCAGGTTAACGGCGTCTGGCTCGGGGGGTTCCAACCAGCTCGGGCAGACCCATAAACGTGGGCCGAACTGCATGGGGCGATAGTGCTGCATCCACTCGCGCTCCCAGTCCTTGTCTTCGAGAATTTCGATCCGCGCGCGGGCGCTGCCGGAGGCTTCTTCGGGAAGGCCCGCCAGCACGGCGTCCATGTCGGTATCGGCGGCGAACATGCCGGTGAGTCGGGTCTGGTTCCACAGGGGTGTTTCACCGACGCCGGGTTCCAGGAGCGGTTGATCGGCGTTGTCTTCCAGCGTTACGGCCACCGCGCCAGCGGCGAGCAGCGCGTCTTCAAGGCCGGGTGCAGTGGCTGGGTCGACGTCGAGGCGCAGCTGCAGCCAGCTCATGCGCCGGCGGCCATACCGGGCAGGGTGCCCGGCGAAAAGGGCAGGTGGTTGCTCGCGGCCCTAGTCCTCAAGCTTGCTTTCGAGGTAGTGGATGCTAACGCCGCCCGCTTTAAAGGCGGCGTCACGCACGAGGTCCCGATGCAGTGGTGTGTTCGTGCGAATACCCTCGACAACCAGCTCGTCCAGCGCCTGGCGCATACGTGCCAGCGCCACGTCCCTGTCTTCGCCGTGGGTGATCACCTTGGCGATCAACGAGTCGTAGAAGGGCGGCACCGTGTACCCATCGTAAAGGTGGGAGTCGACACGCACGCCGAGACCGCCGGGCGCGTGGAAGGTCTCAACCTTGCCGGGGCTCGGCAGGAAGTTCTGCGGGTCCTCGGCGTTGATGCGGCACTCGAAAGCGTGCCCGTGAAAGGTGACGTCGGCCTGCTCAAGGGAGAGCGGCTGGCCGGCCGCGATGCGCAGCTGTTCCTTTACGATGTCGATGCCGGTGATCAGCTCGGTTACCGGGTGTTCCACCTGCACGCGGGTGTTCATTTCGATGAAATAGAAGCCGCCGTCTTCGTAGAGGAACTCGAAGGTGCCGGCGCCGCGATAGCCGATTTCTATGCAGGCCTTGGTACAGGCCTCGGCGACCTCCGCCCGCGCCTCGTCCGGTATGCCCGGTGCGGGCGCTTCTTCGATAACCTTTTGATGGCGACGTTGCAGAGAGCAGTCGCGATCGCCGAGGGCTACCGCCTTGCCCTGGCCATCGGCCAGCACCTGGATTTCCACGTGACGCGGCTTCTGCAGGAATTTTTCGATGTACACAACGTCGGACCCGAAAGCGGCGGCCGCCTCGGACTGTGTGACCTCGACTGAGCTGATCAGCACCGCTTCGTTGTGTACCACGCGCATGCCTCGACCACCGCCGCCGGCGGCGGCTTTGACGATAACGGGGTAACCAATGTCGCGGGCGATCGCCAGGGTGCGGTCGTGATCCTTCGTCAGCGGGCCGTCGGAGCCGGGCACCGTGGGCACGCCGGCCTTTTTCATCGCCTTGATGGCGGAGACCTTGTCGCCCATCAGGCGAATGGTTTCGGCTTTCGGCCCAATGAAGGTGAAGCCGCTCTTCTCGACCTGCTCGGCGAAGTCGGCATTTTCCGAGAGGAAGCCGTAACCGGGGTGAATGGCGGAAGCGCGGGTTACCTCGGCGGCGGAGATAATCGCGGGAACATTCAGGTAGCTCTCGGTGGAAGGCGGCGGGCCGATACACACGGTCTCATCAGCCAGCTTTACGTGCATCAAGTCCTTGTCGGTGCTGGAGTGCACCGCCACGGTCGGTATGTCGAGCTCCTTGCAGGCGCGCAGTACGCGCAGGGCGATCTCACCGCGGTTGGCAATCAGGACCTTGTCCAGTAGGGGCATGTTGTGATCCTCGCTGCGGTGCGTGCCCTATACGATCGCGAACAGTGGCTGGTCGAATTCGACCGGTTCGCCGTTCTCCACGAGGATGGCCTCGATGGTGCCCGCCTTGTCTGCCTCGATCTGGTTCATCATTTTCATTGCTTCGACGATGCACAGTACGTCGCCGACTTTGACTGTCTGGCCCACTTCCACGAAGTTGGGTGAGCCGGGTGCTGGTGCGCGGTAGAAGGTGCCGACCATCGGCGAATTCACCGCGTGGCCGCTGACCGCAGGTTCCGGCGCGGCTGCAACTGGCGCCGGCGCTGCGGCGGGCGCGACCGGCGGCGCGGGCGGCGGAGGCACAGGCGCGGCATAGGTCGCGGGTGCGGGCGCCATCGAAGGCGCTGCGTTGCGACTGATGCGCACCGACTCCTCACCTTCCTTGATCTCGATCTCGTCGATGTTGGACTCTTCGAGCAGCTCGATCAGTTTTTTAACTTTGCGGATATCCATGGCGCGGTCTCTCGTTGTTCAGTCTTGTTCCAGCGTGCTGATGGCGGCGTCGAGGGCAAACTCGTAGCCCCTGGCGCCCAGTCCGAGGATCACGCCGCTGGCGAGATCCGAGAAATAGGAGTGCTGTCTGAATTCCTCGCGGGCGTGGGTGTTGGACAAATGCACCTCAATGAAGGGTATGTCTACTGCCGCGAGGGCGTCCCGCAGTGCCACGCTGGTGTGGGTGAACGCCGCGGGGTTGATGATGATGAAGTTGACCCCCTCATGGCGCGCGTCCTGGATGCGCTCGACCAGCTCGTATTCGGCGTTGCTCTGCATATACAGAAGGTGGTGGCCCCGGTCGCGGGCCAACTGCTCCAGGCGCGCGTTGATGTCGGCGAGGGTGACATTGCCGTAGACCTCCGGCTCCCGCTCACCGAGCAGGTTCAGGTTGGGGCCGTGGAGGACGAGAATGGTGGCCATCATCGGGGCTCTGGGGGGGTAGTGAGCGCGCATTCTGGCCCAATTCCGCGGGGCTGTCCATGCCGCCGGGACGTTTTGCGCATTTTGACCGATTTTCGCTGCCGTTTTGCAGAAGTTAGCAGTATTTACATTCTGCTTATTTTTCGAACAAATTGGCCGTATTGGCGCGAAACAAACGCACTGAAATCAGGATGTTGCGGGATTCTGCTTAGAAAGCGGACGCAATTTCCGTGTTCTTCGGGGAAACGGCCTGCAAAGCGTCGAGAACGATCGACTTGGTCAGGATTTGCGGCAGAATCAGGGGTTCTGCATCGGGATCGGCGGGATACATGAGGTACAGCGGTATCCCGGTGCGGCCATGTTTTTCCAGTAGTGCCGCGATCTCCGCGTTGTGGTTAGTCCAGTCGGCGATCATGTAGACCACACCGCTCGACTCAAACGCCAGAGAGATATCCTCGGTAAACAGCACGGCGGCCTCATTGGCCTTGCAGGTAATGCACCAGTCAGCGGTGACATCCACGAAGACAGCCTTGCCCTGCTCGCGAAGCGCGATCACATTGCGTTCCGACCAGCGCACCTTGCCATCGGCAAATTCCGTGCTGGTGCCGGGGCCGCCATCGAGCCCGCGCACAGCCCCAAGGGCGATGGCAACGCCGATGCAGGCGATCGTGGCGACCTTGCGCCAGCTGCGGTGGTCCCACAGCCAGAGCCCCAGGGCCAGCATCAGTGCGCCCGCCAGCGCCGCTGACATGGTGTTGATACCGGTCTGGCGCCCCGCTACCCAGAACAGCCATAGCGCCGTGGCGTACAGCGGGAAAGCGAGGAACTGTTTCAGGGTCTCCATCCAGGGCCCTGGTTTGGGCATCATTGCGCGCGCGGCGCCGGAGTAGGAGAAGAGCAGCAGGGGTGCCGCCATGCCGGCGCCGAGGGCCGCGAAGACAAGCAAGCCGATCATGGGAGGCTGGCTGACGGCAAATCCGAGTGCGGTGCCCATGAAAGGCGCGGTGCAGGGGCTGGCGACGACCACGGCGAGGACGCCGGTAAAGAAGCTGCCGCTCGTGCCGCCGCGGTTGGCGAGCCCGGAGCCGACGTTCATCAGGCTGCCGCCGAATTCAATGACGCCCGACAGCGACAGTCCCATCGCGATAAACAGGTAGGCCAGCGCAATTACGAAGCCTGGAGACTGCAGCTGGAAGCCCCAGCCCACGGCGTTACCCGCCTGTTGCAGACCGATCAGCACTGCGGCGACTGCCACAAAGCTCAGCACGACCCCGGCGGTGTAAACCCAGCTCTGCAGGTGGCGGTCTTCGTCGGTGCTGCTGGCGAAGCTCAGCACCTTGAGGGAGAGGATAGGGAAGACGCAGGGCATCAAGTTGAGAATGGCGCCTCCTGCGAAGGCGAGTAGCAGCATGTACCAGAGCGAGCCGATATCGGTTGCTGGTTGGTCGGTGGTGCGCGGCTCCGCCGTTGCCTTTGGCGCGCTGCTGGGTTTGCGCGGCGGCGGCGCAGTTTCCTCGATCGCGCCGCTCACAAAATTCACGTCAAAGTACTGTTTTTGCGGTGGGTAGCAGAGGCCGGCGTCTGCGCAGCCCTGGGAGGTGACCTTCAGCTTGGCCTGCGTGCTGGTGCGCGAGGGAACCAGGTTTACGCCGGCATACTGGTAGTAGACGACTACCTCACCGAAGTACTCATCGACTTTCTCCAGACCCTCGGCCAGCGTGTAGTCGACGTCGATCGCGCCCGTGCCATCGGTCAGTTCGAACTTGAAGCGGTGCTGATAGAGGTAATACTCGTCGGCAATCTGCCAGTTGAGCTGGATACTGCCATCGGCCTCGACTGCTGCATTGAGGCGGTAGGCCTCCTCGACCGGGAGGAAGTCGGGTTCATTGCTGCCACCGAGGCTGCCAGCACTGAAGGTCTGGGCCAGCGTGGCCATTGAGCCTAGGGCCAGGAGGCTGGCGAATAGAAGGTGCTTAAGGTATCCGGTCACAGCTGGATCCACGGTCACTATCGACCAATAACTATACCAATTTAGAACCCACTCAGCACATGACACTTTGTCAATCGCAGGGGTGTTACAATGCCTCGGACGCCCGCAGTTGGCGTAAGTTTCATCCCTGGAGTTGTACTTTGTTTAAAAATTCCCTGTCCGCCCTCGCGGCGGCGCTGATGTCCGCGGCTGTCTGGGCCGGTGAGGCGCCCGACCTCGTGATTGAAGATGCCTGGATTCGGGCGCTCCCGCCTACGGTGAAGAACACCGCAGGCTATCTCTCTGTCACTAACAATACCGACAGCGTGCAGGCAGTAGTTGCTGCCCGCTCTGAAGTGGCCAACAAGGTCGAGCTGCACACCACGGTGCGAGAGGACGGCATGGTGCGAATGCAGAAACTGCCCGGCGTTCCCCTGGCGGTTGGCGAGACTGTTGCATTCGCGCCGGGTGGCGCTCACCTGATGTTACTGGGCCTTGCCTATCCGCCTGTCCCCGGAGATAGCATCGAAATCTGCCTGATACTCGCCTCCGGCGATGAAGCGTGTACAAAGGCCTCGGTACGCCGTGACGGTGGCGGCGACCACGATCATCACTGACGGAACACATCATGAGCACATTTTCACAAACGCTGGCGCGCCTGCGAGACAACACCCTCGATTACCTGCCCCTCGGCGCGGGTCGCAACATTATCGTGACCGTGCTGGTCGCTTACGTGGTGATTGTCGTCTTGCTGGGCATGTATTGGAGCATCGCCCCGGGTTACCTCGAGACGCGCAAGCACACCGACGAGTTGCTTCAGGAAATCAATGGCAAGGCTGTGACCGGCACCGAAACGACCGCCGCGCTGATCGGCGTGATGGAGGTTCTCCTCGACAAGCGGGGCGGCTTCCTGCACAACGATCGTTTCCCGCCCGGTGTATATCTCGACAATATGCCCAACTGGGAATTCGGCGCGCTGGTGCAGTCACGCGACCTCGCCCGCGCAATGCGCGAGTCTTTCAGCCGCTCGCAGTCCCAGTCCACGGAAGACCCCGACCTGTCCGAGGCCGAGCCCAATTTCCATTTCAATTCCAACAGCTGGATCTTGCCGGCCACAGAGTCTGAGTACCGAGACGGACTCGCCTACCTGCACAGTTACTTCCGCCGTCTCTCTGACGAGCGCGCTCCCGACGCGCAGTTTTACGCGCGTGCCGACAACCTGCGGACCTGGCTGGCAACGGTCGAGACGCGACTCGGCAGCCTGTCGCAGCGCCTGAGTGCCAGCGTGGGGCAGGAGCGCTTCAACACGGACCTCGCGGGCGATGCCGAGGCCACCCAATCCACCGCCACGCCGGCTGAGATGCTGGTGAAAACGCCGTGGATGGAAATCGACGATGTGTTTTTTGAGGCTCGCGGCACCTCGTGGGCGCTGATCCAGTTCCTGCGGGCGATCGAGATCGACTTCGAAGACGTGCTGAAAAAGAAGAATGCCCAGGTGAGCGTTGCGCAGATTATTCGCGAGCTCGAAGCCACGCAGGACATGGTGTGGAGCCCGATGATTCTCAACGGCTCGGGCTTCGGGCTACTGGCCAATCATTCCCTGGTGATGGCGTCCTACATCAGTCGCGCCAACGCCGCGATTATCGACCTGCGTGAGCTTCTGGCCCAGGGCTAGGGCGAAACTAGTCTTTGGCGTTGTAGCGCAGGCGCGTACCGGTATCGAGCGACAGGCGTATCTCGGCGGCACTCAGTTCTGCGGGGAAGTAGGTGCCAGACAGTTTCGCGTCGAGCAGGCTCGCCCCTTCCAGGTTGGTGTTGCGAAAGTCGATGCCCGACAGGTCCGCATTGCGGAAATAGGAGTTCGAAAAGTCCAGCCCGTCGGCATTCATGTTCCTGAGGTCGCGACCGCGGTAGTCACCGCTCTTCAGTTCCGTGGTGTCGAGGGTGTCGCGCTGTTCATTGAAGCCCTTGATGTCCTCGTTGCGCAGCAGCTGGTATAACGGGTCGGGCTTGATGACGGGCTTGTTCATTCGCGTACCTTTGAGCTCGGGTGGCGGGCCTGCGGCCAGCATTGCATTTACTTTAAGCCACCGCGCGGCTCAATCCCAGCCCCGCGCGGGGCATTGTGAGGCAAGGGTTTGACTGCACAGACCTTTCGCGGCTTTCTCCTCACGCGCAACTGGCGCGATACTCCCGCGGGTATTGAGCTGGAGTTTTGGTTCAGCACACCCGAGGGGCCGCTCTGCGCACTGCTGCGCGGCCAGGAAAGCGTGTTCTTTCTCCCTGAGTCGGACCTCGGTGAGGCGCGCCGGGTCCTGGGCGCCAGCGCGGGGTTACAGACGCGCCCGGTGCAGTTGCGCGACTTTCATTTGCAGCCGGTAGTGGGCTGCTACTTCAAGCAGCACCGCGCCGCGCGCCGTGCCGCCGACGCGCTTGCTGAGGCCGGCCTCGACCCGTTGGAGGCGGACATCAATCCCGCCGAGCGCTTTCTCATGGAGCGTTTCGTGGCCGGTGCGGCCGAGCTGCACGGTGAACCGCGTCGACGTGGGCGCAGCCTGCTGTTGGAAAACCCCGCGATCAGGACAGCCGACTACCTGCCAGACCTCAAGGTTGCGTCCTTCGATATCGAGACGGCGATGACGGGCGTCGAACTGTACTCCATTGGTGTACATGGCGTCTCATCAGGTGGGGAGGAGCGCATCGTCTTCATGATCGGTGACGAGTCCGAGCGCGACTTCATGCGCGTGTTGCCGGATGAGGGCGCGCTTCTCGAGGCCTTCCTCGACTGGGTCGACGCCTGGGACCCGGACGTGTTCATCGGTTGGAATGTCGTCAATTTCGATGCGCGTTACCTGCAGCGCGTGGCCGACAAGCTCGGTCGTCGTTTGCTGCTCGGTCGCGAGCGCCGCCCTGGACACTGGCGTGAGCTCGATGACGATGGTGAGCGCTTCAATGTGCAGTTTCCCGGCCGGGTTGTGCTCGACGGTATAGAGTTGCTGCGCGCCGCGTTCTATCGCTTTGAGAGCTTCTCGCTGGAGAATGTCTCGCGCGAGCTGCTGGGCGAGGGCAAGTTGTTACACGGTTCCGGGCGCGGCGAAGAGATAGGGCAGCTCTTTCGGGACGACAAGGGCAGGCTGGCGGACTACAACCTCAAGGACTGCGAGCTCGTCTCGGACATCTTCGCCGCCACCCACATGCTCGACTTTGCCGTTGCCCGCACGCTTATGACGGGCCTGAACATGGATCGCCTTGGGGGCTCGGTCGCCTCGTTCGACAACCTGTACTTGCCACGCCTGCACCGGCGCGGTTATGTCGCTCCCAACGCGAGCACCGAGCAAATCGCTAGCCCAGGCGGTTTCGTGCTCGATTCCACCCCGGGCATCTACGACCATGTGCTCGTGCTCGATTTCAAGAGCCTGTACCCCAGCATCATTCGCACGTTCTGCATCGACCCGCTCGGTCTTGCGCTCGGCGTCAGTGATGAGCTCGAGGAGAGCGAGACGGTCGCCGGTTTCATCGGCGCACGCTTCGCCCGCGAGGGCCACGTCCTGCCGGAGTTAATCGCGCAGCTGTGGCAGCAGCGCGATGCGGCGAAGAGGGACAGCAATGCACCGCTGTCACAGGCTATCAAGATCATCATGAACAGCTTCTACGGGGTGCTCGGTTCACCCGGCTGTCGCTTTTTCGACGCGCGCCTGGCGAGCTCGATCACCCGGCGCGGCCACGAGATCCTGCAGCGCACGCGCGACTACATCGAGGACGTTGGTCATCGTGTGATCTACGGGGACACTGACTCCGTCTTTGTGTGGATACAGGATGCCGCGTCCTCCGAGGAGGCCGAACGCGCCGGTCGCGCACTGGAGGCCGACCTCAACACGTTCTGGCGAGAAACGCTCGCTGAGGAGTATGGCGTTGCCAGCGTTCTGGAGCTCGAGTTTGAAACACACTTCCGCCGCTTCCTGATGCCGACGGTGCGCGGTTCCGACAAGGGCAGCAAGAAGCGCTATGCTGGCGTGGTGGGTGAGGGCGATGATGAGCAGCTTGTCTTCAAGGGATTGGAAAACGTTCGCACTGACTGGACACGCCTGGCGCGTGAATTCCAGGAGGAGCTCTACCGCCGCGTCTTCGCGGGCGAGCCTTTTTCCGACTATGTGAAACAAACGACGGAAGCCGTGCTTGCGGGTGAGCGCGACAATGAGCTGGTTTACCGCAAACGCCTGCGCAGGCGTATCGACGAGTACGAACGCAACGTACCGCCCCATGTACAGGCCGCAAGACTCTGCGCCGACCGCGGTCTGCCCGTCCCGTCGCGCGGGAGCTGGGTCGAATACGTCATCACCACTGCCGGTGCAGAACCTGCCGCCAACCCTCTGGCTCCACTGGACTACCAGCAATATGTAGACCGGCAGCTTGCTCCCGTGGCTGATGGAATTTTGGGTTTTGTCGGCGAGTCTTTTGCGGGTTTGACGGATAAGCAGATAGGACTGTTTTAAGCGGTACTGCTTAGCGCCAATCTCATTTTCTTTAGCCCCTCCGGCCCCGACCCGCGATAGTTCTTCGCTCCGCTGTCCGCGCCGCTCCGCGGTGCCCTCAGTCGGTACCCGATAAAGCGGGGCAGGCCCTCGGGAGCCCTGCGGTCTCCCTCCACTCCCTCGGCGCGTCCCTGACGGCTTCGCAAAGATCTATCGCGGCTCGGTGCCTTCTATCGTGCTTTGGTACTAGCTTGGGTTCTGCGCGCAAGGGTCACTGGGTTCTGGTGTACCCGGCCCCCACCTTCGCGGGAAGAACGGAGCGAGGAATCCATCTCCAACCAATGAAACAAGGTCCGCGAGCGGCCGCTGTTGTCGCCGCATAAAACGCGCCGAGGGAGTGGCGCGAGACAACTTGTTGGCTCGCAACCGACTGAGGGCAGCCCGGAGGGCCGCGAGTTTAAGGCGGCAACAGCGGGCACTCGCGGGCCGGCCAGTGGAACAGATAAGCCGACCAGATGTTGGATAGTGAAGTTAAAAGCACAGGTAGGGCGCCGTGGTGGTGGGGAAGTTCGGGCGAGGCTGCTTTTCTCGCCTCGACCGGGCTTTCACGTCACCGCGGTGACCGGGTAGCAAGCAAACCACACGCTCAACGCCCGGCAAAACTCACGGTTTCTCACCCGGCACACACGAGGACAACATAAGCAACGAAAAACGCCGCAAGACTGCGGCGTTTAGAAAGGTGATCAGAGCGGAATCAGGCTGCGGGCTCGTCCCGCTCAGTGGGGTCAGTCGCCAAAAAACTCCCGACGTAACGCGTCGTAGTCAGGCGCTGGCAACCGAGGACCATAGTTCGCCACGATCTTGCCGGCGGCCAAGCTCGCAAAGCGCCCCGCGGTGGGAAAGTCTTCGCCACGCGTGATGGCATAGAGAAAGGCACCGGCAAACATGTCGCCCGCACCGTTGGTGTCCACCGCCTCGACTTTGTGCGGCGGTATCTCGACAAGGTCTGTGCCGTCATACGTCAGGGCGCCGTCACCGCCGAGGGTGATAACAAATGTGTCGGCGACGTCTTTGATCTTTTCAACCGCGACCTTGATGTCGTCACTCTGGGCCCAGCCCAGGGCCTCGTCGCGGTTGCAGAAGATGAGGTTGACGCGCTCGCCGAGCATCTCGGCAATGCCATCGCGGAAGTGCTCGACCATGCCTGGGTCCGAAAAGCTGAGGGAGGTTTTTACGCCCGCCGCTTCCGCAACCTCGCGCGCCTTGATCGCCGCTGCGCGACCCGTAGGAGAGGTGACCAGGTAGCCTTCGAGATAGAGGTACTCCGACTCGGCAATGGCCCCCTCGTTGAGTTGGTCCACAGACAGCGTTTCGCTGATGCCGAGGTAGGTGTTCATGCTGCGCTCGGCATCCGGCGAGATCATCACCAGGCACTTGCCCGTGATGCCATCATCACGCGGGCCGCCCCAGCAGTGGTCCACGCCCGCCGCTTCGAGATCGGCAATGTAGATGTCGCCGTCTGCATCGTTGGCGACTTTGCAGGACATGAACGTGGGTCCGCCGAACTGTGCGGTGGCGATCATGGAGTTGCCCGCACTGCCGCCGCTAGCGTGGTTGGCTTTTACGAGATGGCCCTCAAGGTGGCCGAGCAGCTCGGACTGGCGCGCCTGGTCGACCAGCGTCATGAGTCCCTTCTCTACGCCCATCTGGTCGAGCTCGCGATCTTCTACCTTGATCTCGGTGTCCACCAGGGCGGCACCGATGCCGTATGCCTTGTATTTCTTCATGTCCGTCTCTTATAGCTGTTAGAACCGCCGTTATTATCCCGATTGCGCGCTTGATTGAAAGCGTGCAGGCCGCCGTGTGCGAGCCAGTTCGCGCTCCGCGCAAAATCTGTGAGCGCGTGGTGTACACTGCGAGCGATGATTCGCACGCGCCACCTGCTTCCCAAGCTCGCACTGACCCTGCTCGTAATCGCGGCTTTAGGCCTCGTGTTCCTCGATGCGCGGATCACGGCAACCTTCAGCGACAAGATGTGGGAGTTGCCTGCCAAGGTGTACGCCAGACCGTTGGAGCTGTTCGTCGGGGCCGCTGTAACGCCGTTCGATCTCGAGTATGAGCTGCCCCTGGCCGGTTATCGCAGCGTGCGGGTCATCTCGGCTCCGGGGCAGTTTTCGCGCTACGGCGACCGAATGGAGATTTACACCCGCGGCTTTCACTTTGCAGATGGCAAGGAACCCGCCTGGCGAGTGCGCCTGGATTTTCGTCATGGTCGGATCACGGGTATGTCGGCGGGCGGTAAGCGTCTCGACCTCATGCGCCTGGATCCTGTGCAGATCGGCGGTATATACCCGCAGCACGGCGAAGACCGCATCCTTGTCCGCCTCGCCGATGTACCCGATACGCTGCGCGACGGCCTGCTCGCCATCGAGGACAAGAACTTCTACAACCACTGGGGCTTCTCGATCCGCGGCATTTTGCGCGCCGCCTTCAGCAACCTGCGCTCCGGGCAGGTCGTCGCCGGGGGTAGCACGATCACCCAGCAGCTGGTGAAGAATTACTACCTGACGCCCGAGCGGACGGTGGTGCGCAAGGTGATCGAACTGGTCATGGCCGTGTTGCTAGAGCTGCACTACGACAAGGAGATGATCCTCGAGAGCTATCTCAACGAGGTCTACCTCGGCCAGGAAGGTCCGCGGTCGATTCACGGTTTTGCGCTGGCCGCCCGCCACTATTTCGACACACCGCTCGACCAGCTGGGCCTGCACCAGCAGGCCCTGCTGGTCGGTATGATCAAGGGGCCGTCCCTCTACAATCCGCTGCGCAATCCGGAGCGCGCGCGGGAGCGGCGCAACCTCGTGCTCGACGTGATGGCCGCCGAGGGCGTGATTTCCGAGGAGCACGCGGCCGTCGCGGGCGCGATGCCTCTCGGTATCAATCGCGAGAGTCATATTCAGAACTCTTACCCGGCCTACCTGGAGCTGGTGCGCAGGCAGCTCCGGCAGGACTACCGCGACGAAGACCTCACTACCAAGGGGCTCCAGATTTTCACAAGCTTCGACCCGCTGCTGCAGCGCGTACTTGAGCGCAGTACCGGTACGGTACTCGACCGCCTGGACCCCGAGGGCGGCCTGCAGAGCGCGGCGGTAGTGACGCGTTTCGACAGTGGTGAGGTGGTTGCCATGGTGGGCGGGCGCAAAGCGCGCTTTGCCGGGTTTAACCGGGCGCTGGACGCGCGCCGCCCGGCAGGCTCTCTATTGAAGCCCGCCATCTACCTGGCTGCGCTGGAGGACCCCGCGCGGTTCAACCTGGCGACGGTGCTGTCCGATACGCCGCTGACCGTGGGCGGGAAGTACGACGAGCCGTGGACCCCGCGCAATTTCGATCGCCAGCCCCACGGGGACGTATTGCTCTACCGCGCGCTCGCTAATTCCTACAACCTTGCAACGGCTCGCCTCGGCATGGCACTGGGTATTGATCGCGTTGTCGAGACGCTGTCGCGGCTTGGGGTGGAGGAGGGTGTGCCGCGCGTCCCGGCCCTCATGCTTGGCGCCGGGGAGTACTCGCCGATGGCGATGGCCGCCATGTACCAGTCTATTGCAGCCGGCGGGTTTCGAACGCCGCTGCGCAGTATTCGCGACGTGGTCGATGCCCAGGGCGATTCATTGAAACGCTACCCGCTTCAGTACGACAGCGCCGTCAGTCCCCAGGCGGTGCGGCTCCTGCACTTCGCATTGCAGGCCGTTGTTCGCGAAGGTACCGGCAAGACGGTGTACAACTACCTGCCCGAGGACTTTTCCGTGGCCGGCAAAACCGGCACGACCAACGATGGCCGCGACTCCTGGTTTGCGGGATTTTCGGGCGACCTGCTCGCCGTGACCTGGATCGGCCGCGACGATAACTCGGGTACCGGGCTGACAGGTTCGACAGGAGCGCTGAAGCTCTGGGGGCACTTTATGGCCAATGCCAGCGGCCTGCCTATGTCCTACAACATGCCCGATGGCATGACCGCCCAGTGGGTCGACGTGGACCATGGTTATCTCACTGGTGTCAATTGCCCCAATTCACTTATGCTCCCCTTCATCGAGGGCTCTGAGCCCCGCGAGCGCGGCAACTGTAGTGGCCGTCGCGCCGGCGGCGGGCCCCGCGACTGGTTTGAACGGTTGTTTGGAGGGCGTTAATGCCGACCCGTACTATCGCCCAGCGGCTGCTCTTGCCGCTGGTGACCGTGATTCTCGCCGCCTGCGCGACGTCGCAGCCGCCTCCCCAGCGGCCCGCGCCGGTGGAGCCTGCGCCCCAGCCTGATTACAACGAAGAACAGCGGGCCCCTGTACCGCAGGCGCCTGTGCCCGCGCCGGTCCCGGAGCGTCAGCCACCCGCAGAGGCTCCGGTAGCGGCCTATGGCCCGCTGATTGACCGTGCCGCTGATGCACGGGAGCGTGGCGATTATGAGCAGGCGCTGTCGCTGTTGGAGCGCGCCCAGCGCATCGACCCGCAGAGTGCACGCGTTTATCTCGAACTGGCCGCCACTCACCACGCCCGGGGAGATCTCCGACAGTCGCGTGCGGTTGCGGAACGCGGTTTGCTCTACTGTCGCAATGGGACGGTCTGTGCTGCGCTAAAGAGTTTTGCGCGCTAGCGCGTCTCGCAGACGACCTCAAACCCGGATGCTGTCGGCTCGAAGCGCAGCAGCTGGTTAATACAAGCAGGCATCTCGCCCGCTGAATGACTCACAAAGATGACCTGCGTGTCGCTGTTTGCTGCGATGTGATCGATGGCGCGCAGAATTAGCTGGCGGTGATGCCCGTCCAATCCGAGGGTGGGCTCGTCGAGCAGCAGGATGATGGGGGACTTCACCATGGCGCGCGCGAGCAACACCATGCGCTGCAGCCCGAAGGACAGCGCGTCAAAGTGTTCTTGTTCCAGTGCCCTGATGCCTAGCGCGGCGAGCCATTGGGTTGCCGCCTCGCGCTGGGCATCGCCCCAGTCGTCAAAGAGGCCCACGGTGTCGAAGAAGCCCGAGACCACGACCTCAATAACGCGCATGCCGCGCGCAAAGTTGAGATGCAGTTGCGTGTCGACCTGTCCGTACTTCTGCTTGATATCCCAGATGCTCTCACCAGAACCGCGGCGTGTGCCGAACAGCGTGATGTCCTGGCCGTAGGCCTTGTGGTTGTCGCCCGTCACCAGGCTTAACAGTGTGGTCTTGCCACAACCGTTGGGTCCCGCCACGCAGCAGTGCTGGCCGCGCTCGAAGACCCAGTTCACGTTGTCCAGAACCCTGAGTTCGCCGTAGTTCACATTGACGCCGCTGAGCGAGAGGAGCGGCTCATCGGCCTCAAGGGTATAGGGCCTTGGCGCCGGTTGCGGCAGTGCCGCCAGTGCGGGCAGTGGCGGCTGTAGGAGCGACTGCACGCGCGCGTCTTCGAGTACCGCCTCGCGCTCTCCGCTCGTAAAGACTTCCCCATCGTCGAGCACCAGTACGTGAGTGATGCCATCGGGGATATCCTCAGCCTGGCGGCAGAGCAGCAGCAGACGCGTCTCTGATATGAGGATCTCATCGATGATCCTCGCCATTTCCTCCTGCGTTCCCCGGTCCAGCCCGTCCAGCGGGTTGTCGAGCACCAGCATGGCGGGCCGGGTGAGGATCGCGGCCACGAGCAGTGTCTTGCGCATCTCGCCCGTAGAGATGAATCTCAGGCCGCGGTCGAGGATGTGTCCTATGCCGAGGCGCAGCACCCATTGCTCCAGCTCGGCATCGGTTGCGCGGGCGCCCTCCAGCAGGTCGCGTACGGTGGTGCCAGGGTCCTTGGCGTCCGCGCGAAACTCGGAGTCGTCGAGTTTCTGGTCACGCTGGCACAGGGCGCGCGCCTGCTCGAAACAGACGTAGGCTATGCCGCCCTTGCCGAGCCCCGTGTCCTTGTCGAGCTGCCCGGTAAAGCGCGGTGCCTGCCCGGAAATCACCCGGGCAAGGCTGGTCTTGCCCGCTCCGTTGGGGCCGAGGCAGGCCCATTGTTGCCTGGCAGAAAATTCCCAGCCGATATTCTTTAGCGCGGGTAACGCGCGGTAAACGAGGCTCACGTCGGATAGACGAAGCAAGCTGGCATCCGTTTTTTTCTCAGTTTGCATGGTGCAGCCAAGTTCCGTGTGGGGTCGAGTGTGTTCGACCAATCTGTTTTAACCCGAGTTTGTTGGCCGAATACATTCGACCCCACAAAGTACTGCCCTTGTAAGCGCGCCGCGTGGCTGGCTTAATCGAGCCTTTGTGTTTTTCGCCCCAACCGGTACTCGCATTTGTCCATCGCGCTTCTAGAACTGATCCAAAACCGGCTCGATGAGCACAGCCCGGCAAAGAAGCTGCTGCGCAGGTTCAAGAAACGCTCCGCGGTAGCGATGGTGCTCTCGGTCAGGGATGGCGAGCTGCATATTCTAATGATCAAACGCGCCGAGCGGGAGGGCGATCCATGGTCGGGGCACATGGCGTTTCCCGGCGGTCGTGTAGATCCCGAGGATGCCAATGCATTCGCCGCTGCGCTCAGGGAGACCGATGAAGAAGTCGGGCTGCGCCTTGTGCCTGATGAAGAGTACATTGGCCGTCTCTCGGACCTGAGCGCACGCCCACGCTTTCGCACCCTCGGAATGACGGTTACACCGTTCGTCTTCAGGCTGCACCGGGAGGTGGAGTTCATCCCGAACTACGAGGTGGCCGAGGTCGTTTGGGTGCCCATGGAGTTTCTGCTCAACAGCGACAACCTCGAGCAGATGACCTGGGAATACAAGAATATGAAGATTCCCGTGCCCTGCTATCAGTACAACGGTTATACGATCTGGGGGCTGTCATTGATGATGCTCGGAGAGTTGCTTGAGCTGATCGACGGCACCGACCGCCGTCGGATGCACGTGCGCAGGCGTTGATTTTAACGCGCGGTTACACCTGCCGGAGGCGCGGCTTTACGGGTATCGGTTGATCGGTATCTTCAAGGCTGGAAAGTGCCACGCCGATGCCGCGCTTCTTGGCCAGGTACATCGCTTTGTCGGCTTTCTCCTCCAGCTCATGTTGCTGGCGCCCGTCCACAGGGAAGATTGAAACACCGATACTCGCACCAAAACTCAGCGGCTGCTGGCGCAGTGAGACCGGTTGTTCGATCGACTGCGAGAGTTTGTGTGCAATGCGGGTGATCTGGTCTGGCGATTTCATGTCCTCCAGGACCGCTACGAACTCGTCGCCGCCCAATCGGGCTATAAGGTCAGTTTCGCGCAGGTTGTCCTGGATGCGCTCTGCCACCGTGGTAAGCAGCTTGTCGCCTGCGCCATGGCCGTAGGTATCGTTGATTTTCTTGAACCCGTTCAGGTCGATAATCAGCAGTCCGACCATGCTGGACTGATCCGCGGCGCGCTGCAGCGCGAGCGGGAGGCGATCTTCGTAGAATCGGCGGTTGGGTAACAGTGTCAACTGGTCATGTGACGACAGGTGCGCAAGTTCGTTGTTGGATTCCCTCAGGCCCTCGCGCAACGCCTTGTTCATTTCGGCGTAGATAATCATCACGCTGATGATCGCGATACTTGACGCGATGTAGCCCATGGTCATTGCCAACGCATGGTTGGCGGGAGCGATAATCTGCAAGAATTCCACGCCGCTGCGCTCCATGACGAGGATGCCCGTCCAGAACGCTAGAACCGCGAGTCCCCAGCCAATGACCAGCGGTGTCGAGCCGACGATGCCGGCGAGCACCGGTGCCATGATCATCAGGTGGTACGTGGGTGACTGAGTTCCCCCCATGGCGAAACAGGCCGCGCCAAACGAGGCGGAGATAATCACGAGCAGCACATTCATCGCGAGCACGCGATTACCCCAGGTGCGCAGGATCATCATGCTGGTGAGTACGCCGGAGCCGGTGGCCAGGAACAGGAGATCGGCGGCCACACGGCCCTCGGGTCGCAGCGGTACGATCAGGGGTACAAAGACGGTCATCACCAGGACGGAGAATAGCCAGAACATACTAGTCATAACTAGAATGCGCTGCCGGTAATGCTCCTCGTTGAGTGCAACGTACTCGGAGCGGCCGGTGCACAGTTCGTACAGGCCGTTGAGACTCTTTTTGGCAATGCCCGCCAACGCGTTCATAGCTGCTGTCTTATTGGTGTCCAGTGTTTAGATATAACCTATAAGGATGTATATTACATACAATTATTCTTTATGTGGGACTTGGTTCTCTTTCCTGAGAAGAGTGGGAGTGCTTTTTTGGCGATAACCCGCGCCAGCCCTGCCTTTGAGGGTGTCGGATGAGGCACTAAGCGGGCAGTTGCGAGGCCGTGGTGAGGCCTTTGTCAGACCTGTTTGAGCTTGGGCTTGACCGGGATCGGGCGCGCGACTTCTTCCAGGCTTGCCAGGGCGATGCCGATGCCGCGCTGTTTGGCCAGGTACATCGCCTTGTCCGCTTTCTCTTCCAGTTCCTGCTGCTGGCGGCCATCGACGGGGAAGATAGAGACCCCGATGCTGGCGCTAAAGCTGAGCGGTTGCTGGCGGACGGAAACAGGCCGCTCGATGGCGTGGGAAAGCTTGTGGGCAATGCGCGAGATCTGATCGGGTGACTTCATGCCTTCCACAACGGCGACGAACTCGTCCCCGCCAAGCCGGGCCACAAGGTCGGTGTCTCGCAGATTGTCTTTCAGACGCTCGGCGACCGACATCAATAGCTTGTCGCCCGCGCCATGGCCATAGGTATCGTTAATCTGTTTGAACCCATTGAGGTCAATCATGAAGATGCCGACCATGTTGCTGCGGTCAGCCCCGCGTTTTAGTGCGACAGGTATGCGCTCTTCATAGTGCCGCCGGTTGGGCAGCAGGGTGAGCTGGTCGTGGGATGACAGGTGGACCAGCTCGCGGTTGGCCATGCGCAGATTTTCCTGCAGTTCCCTGTTCATTTCGGCGTAGATCACGATGATGCTGACGATCGCGATGGCTGACGCCGACAGCGCGGCCGTTGTGGCCGCGGAGTAGTTGGCGGGCACGATGATTTGGAGGAACTCCACGCCGTCCCGCTGTGCGCCTAACAAGGCTACCCAGAAGACGAATACACACAGACTCCAGCCCGCGGCCATGCGTGCGGAACCCACGATGCTCGCTAGGGCGGGTGCCAGCAGCATGGTCGGGTACGTTGGCGATGCGGTGCCACCAAATACAAAGCAGCTTCCCGCCAGGGCTAGCATACCGAGCGTGAGCATCACATTGACGGCGAGGGAGCGATTGCCTGTCAGTCGCAGCACGAGCATGCAGGTGGACACCACGGTGGCCATCGCGAAAAACAGGGCGTTGGCAGCGAGTCGGCCCTCGGGTCGCATGTCGATGAACAGCGGGAAGATCAGCGTGTTCAGCATGACGAGTACCATCCAGAACGAGGCAATCGTTACCAGGATGCGCTGTCGATAGTGCTCTTCGTTGAGCGGAATGTACTCGTTGCGGCCCGTACAGAGTTCGTACAGGCCGTTGAGTCCCCGTCTGGCTAACCCCAGCAGAGCGTGCATGGTGGCTATCTTCGCTAATTGTCCCTGAGCTAGATATAACCTAAAAGGCGATATCTATCGAACAATTATTCCTTCAGTGGGACCTGGTTCTCCTTTCTCAGGAACGCCTTGGTATCGAGGATAAGTTCGCGGAGCGCCGGGTCCTCCTCTGTGGCCTTTTTCAGGCTCTCGCGGCTTACCGAGCCGGCCATGTGGCCCGCGACGAGGTCGAGCAGTACGGGGGTCATTTTTGGCGAGTACTCCCAGCGGGGGGCATCCACCAGGTTGCCCGAGACCCATTCTCCCGCCCGCTCAAGGTAGTAGCCCCCGCAGCTGGAAAGGGTGTAGTCGCCCACTCGCCCGTAGCTCACATTCGGTGTTGAGGGATTGAAGCCGCCCTCGGGAAGTTCGTCGATACGGTCCAGCGCCATGACCCACTCAGTGCCAGGGGGGAAAGTGTCGACAGGAGGGCGGCAGTAGTCGCCTGTACGCAGCCAGACGCGCAGGGGAGAAAGGTCTTCGTCGCCTCGAAGGCGCTCGTCTACCTCTACGTCTATGGAGTTACCGCGGCGCGAGATCACGGTGCTCGCGACAACGAGATCAGTCTCGTCTTGCACGTCGATGAAGGAACCGTCCCACAGGCACTCGCACTGCGCCGCCGCCGGTGAGGCGATCAGTAGCAGCACGGCTGCGAGGACAGGCCCCAGCATCGCGATCACTGCAGCGCGCGTGCGGCGTCCAGCGCGAAATAGGTGAGTATGCCGTCGCAGCCCGCGCGTTTGAACGACAGTAGCGACTCCATCATCACGGCCTCGCGGCTGAGCCAGCCCTGCTCGAACGCCGCCACGTGCATCGCGTACTCACCACTGACCTGGTAGGCGAATGTGGGCGCCTTGAGTTCGTCTTTCACGCGGCGCACCACGTCGAGGTAGGGCATGCCTGGCTTTACCATGATCATATCCGCGCCCTCGCGGAGGTCGAGCGCGCATTCATGCAGCGCTTCATCCGAGTTGCCGGGGTCCATCTGGTAGCTGAACTTGTCGCCGCCCTTCAGGTTCCCTGCCGAGCCGACCGCGTCGCGAAATGGCCCATAGTAACTGGACGCGTACTTTGCCGCGTACGCAAGAATCAGCGCGTTGTGGTGGCCCTCGCCCTCGAGTGCCCCGCGAATCGCCCCGATGCGCCCGTCCATCATGTCAGAGGGCGCGACGACATCTGCGCCGGCCTCGACATGCGACAGGGCCTGCTTGACGAGCACATCGCTCGTTACATCGTTCACCACGTAGCCGGCGTCATCAATGATGCCGTCCTGACCGTGAGTCGTGTACGGGTCGAGGGCCACGTCGGTGATAACGCCGAGTTCGGGCAGGGCATCCTTAAGCGCTTTTACGGTGCGCTGTACGAGTCCATCGGCGTTGTGTGCCTCCTCCGCGAGCAGGCTCTTCCTGTCGCTGTCGACGACCGGGAACAGTGCCACCGCGGGTACACCGAGATCCCTGAGTTCCCGTGCCTGCTCGATGAGCAGGTCGGCACTGAGTCGCTCGATGCCCGGCATGGACGGGATCGCTTCGCGCCTGCCTTTTCCCTCGAGCACAAAGACAGGAAAGATGAGGTCGGAGGGGATGAGTGCGTTCTCCCTGACCAGTGCACGGCTGAAAGGGTTCGCCCGCAGCCGGCGCATCCGTGTCTCCGGGAAGCTGCCGCGTGATGAGTTGAAAGCCATGCGTGGTTCCTCTTTCCTACAGCGCGGCGAACGCGTTTGCTGCAGCGCTCACCGTATCGCCGATGTCTGCCTCGCTGTGCGCGCTCGACATGAAGCCGGCTTCATAGGACGCGGGTGCAAGATACACGCCCGCCTCCAGCATCAGGTGGAAGAAGCGGTTGAATGCTTCGGTATCGCAGGCCATCACCTGCGCGTAGTTCGCAATGTCGGGTTCGTCGGTAAAGAACCCTCCGAACATAGTGCCCGCGTGGTTGGTGGTGAAAGGAACGCCCGCGTTCTGCGCGGCGTCTTCGAGCCCTTCACACAATGCTGCTGTGCGCGCAAACAGCGGTTCGTAGAAACCATCGGCAGAAATGATATCGATCGTGGCAAGCCCAGCCGCCATCGCGATGGGGTTCCCCGAGAGTGTGCCAGCCTGGTATACGGGGCCGAGCGGTGCAATCTGCTCCATAATGTGGCGCTTGCCGCCGAAGGCACCAACAGGCATGCCGCCGCCGATTACCTTGCCCAGCGTCGTGAGGTCGGCATCGATGTTGTAGAACGCTTGTGCGCCACCGAGGCCAAAACGGAATCCGGTCATCACCTCATCGAGAATCAGCACGGCACCATACTCGGTACATACTGCGCGCAGCGTTTCCAGAAAACCCGGACTGGGCGGAATGCAGTTCATGTTGCCCGCCACCGGTTCAACGATCACGCAGGCGATGCGCTCGCCGTGTTCCGCGAATGCCGCGCGGACGCCTTCCGGGTCGTTGTACGTCAGGGTCATCGTGTGGTCTGCGAGCGCGGCGGGCACACCCGGTGAGCTGGGCACGCCCAGCGTCAGTGCGCCGGACCCCGCCTTGACAAGGAGCGAGTCGGAGTGGCCGTGGTAGCAACCTTCGAACTTCACGATGGTGTCGCGCCCTGTGTAGCCCCGCGCGAGGCGAATGGCGCTCATGGTGGCTTCGGTGCCGGAGTTCACCATGCGAACGAGGTCCATGCCCGGCATGATGTCGCAAATGCGCGTAGCGAGCTCGATTTCAAGTTCGGTCGGTGCTCCAAAGCTCAGCCCCAACTGGCTCTGCTGGATAACCGCTTCGCGCACCTGCGGGTGGTTGTGGCCCATTAGCATGGGGCCCCAGGACAGTACGTAATCGATATAGCGTTTGCCCTGGGCGTCAAACACGTAGGCGCCATCGGAGCGCTCTATAAACACGGGAGTACCGCCCACCGCTTTGAAGGCGCGCACGGGCGAGTTGACGCCCCCGGGTATATGTTGGCGTGCGCGTTCGAATAACTGCTCTGATGTGCTCATTGGGCTGTGCGTCCTTTACTGCTGTGCTGCTGTGTAAGCGCTGCAGGCAGGCGGGAAATTATCGGGCCTGCCGTAGACAATATCCAGTCGGCCTATTCTAGTCGGCTTTTTCTCGAACAGTCAGAAGGTTTTGTCAGGCCTAGAACGGCTTCAGCACAGCGAGTATGACGATGCCGAACAGGAACAGGACAGGCACCTCGTTGAAAAAGCGGAAGTAGACATGGCTGTGTTGGTCGGTGTTCGCGTTAACGGCCTTAACGTAGCGTCCGCAGACGAAGTGATACCCGACCAGGAAAGCGACCCCGGCGAGTTTTAGCCACATCCAGCCGCTTGCCAGGTAGTACCCCGGGTTCATGGCAATCATGGCGAGGCCGAGCACAATCGTGATGAACATGAAGGGTGTGACGAAGCGGTACAGCTTCTGCGCCATCATCGCCAGGTGCGCCCGCACTGCCTCGTTGTCGCTGCCAGCGTAGTGCACAAGAATGCGCGGCAGGTAGAAGAGGCCTGCAAACCAGCAGACCACGAAAATAATGTGGAAGGCCTTCAGCCAGAGGTACACGCCCTGCGTCTCCTTCTTTTGGCGGTATTACAGCACACTTGCCAGTGTGAATCTCTCGATGCTCTCGCGGGTGACAACGCCATGCAGCACCGGGCGACCGGTGATGGCACCTTTCTCCACCACGTGCACCGTCTCCGCGGTATTTGTGCGCATGGCGTCCATTGCCTGCCTGAGCGTCGCCTCTGGCGGTACCGGTGCTGTCGACCAGCGACGTATGCCGGCCTCGGTCACATCGGCATCCTCCGCCTCGGCGAGCGCATCTTCCAGCCAGTGGCGCAGCTCCGTGCCGCTGACAAGGTAGAGGTCTTCGTCGTCGCGTTGTACCAGGCACCAGTGCGGTGTGTGCTCCAGCAGTGGGATCAGTTCGCTCTCGTTGAATATCACGGGCACGCGCATGGCGCTGTTGTCCATCGTGGCGTTGACGTCTGTGCGGTGCAGTAAACGGTTGAGAGGATCTTCTGGAATCGAGCGGCGCAATTGCCCGAGCACGCTCTGGTGAGCGGAGCGCTGGCGGAACAGGTCGGAGTTCGTGAGTGTGGCGATGACAATCGCAAACAACGCGGCAACGCTGAGGCCAAGCGTGCCGGTCAGTTCTATCACCGCAAGAATGGCTGCGAGCGGTGCGTTTAATACGGCACCCATTGCAGCACCCATGCCGATCACGATATAGGCTTCTGGCACGGTACCGCCCGGGAGCCACTGCTCCGCCAAAGCACCAAAGGCACCGCCCAGGCAGGCGCCGATGACAAGGTTTGGGCCGATCAGCCCGACCGGCATGCCCAGGCCACAGGTAATGGCAGTGGCGAACAGTTTGCACAGCGCGATCAACAGCAGTGCCGTTACGGCGATCTGGCCGGTGAATGCAAGTTGCATGGTGTCGTAACCCAGGCCGAGAACTTCTGGCACCGCCAGGGCCAGCGAGCCCGTAATCACGCCGGCGAGTGTGAACCGCAACGCCACGGGCCAATGCCCGAGGCCTGCAGCCAGGCGGCTTATACGGATGAACGCAGCGACTGCTACGCCACAGACGATACCCAGCAACATCACAATCGGCAGCTCTGCCAGCGACACCAGTTCGAGTTGCGGAAGGCTGATTAACCCGCCACCCACTGCGAATGTTCGGCTCACGGCCGAGGCCGACACGGCGGCGAGGATCACGGGTACGAAACCGACCACGGTGTACTCCGCAATGATCACTTCCATCGCAAAGATCACGCCGGCCAAAGGTGTCTGGAAAGCTGCCGCTATTCCGCCAGCCGTGCCGCAGGCAATGAGCATGCGCAAGCTGTTGTTCGGCAGACCAAGGCGCTGGCCCAGCAGGCTGTTAACCGCACCGCCCAGGTGGATGCCCGGGCCTTCCCGGCCGCCAGACTGGCCTGTCGCGAGCGCAAACACGCCGCCGAAGAACTGCACCAGCATATTCTTCAGCGGCAGCACGCTGTAGTGGGAGTGCATGCGGCTTAAAACGTGCACGATGCCCGTCTCGCGGTCCTCGGGCTTAAGCGTCGAGAAGACCAGGCCCAGCACCGCTGCACCGACAACGGGCAGTGTAAACAGCATCCAAGTGGGGAGGCTTTCAAAGTCATTACCCCCCGCGCCCACGCCAAATAGCAGTGCAGACTCGGCGATGGCGAACTCGAAGAGGATCACGACAAGACCGGAGGCGATGCCGCCCACCACGCCGAGCAGGGAGTAGGCGAGTACGGAGTCATAGCTGCGCAGCCTGCGCCGATAGTCGGAAAGGAGTTGCTTCACCGCGATGCCAGTGGCCCAAAAATCCAATATTACCAGTTCTCTTGCCTGGCTTTGCTCTTATACTACGCAGCCCCACTCGCGGCGGTCGCGAGCCCGGGCTCTATAGAGGAAGGTACAAGTCATGATCAGGGTAGGCATTGTCGGCGGAACGGGTTACACCGGCGTCGAATTGCTGCGCCTGCTGGCGCTGCATCCGGACGCGGAAGTTGAGGTCATCACCTCGCGTGCGGAGCAGGGCCGTCGCCTGGACGACCTTTACCCTAATCTGCGCGGGCACTACGACCTCGCGTTCAGCGAGCCCGATGTAAAGACGCTGGCCGCGTGCGATATCGTTTTCTTCGCGACTCCGCACAACGTAGCGATGAACCTCGTGCCTGAACTGCTCGATGCAGGCGCGCGCATCGTGGATCTGTCGGCGGACTAC
The DNA here is from genome assembly GCA_965227435.1 of Halioglobus sp. Classification (GTDB taxonomy): domain Bacteria; phylum Pseudomonadota; class Gammaproteobacteria; order Pseudomonadales; family Halieaceae; genus Marimicrobium. Next base: position 1,533,556 of record CBDDGB010000001.1, read on the forward strand.
CGCCTGCGCGACCATGCACTTTGGTCCGACTGGTACGGTGAGCCCCACGCCAGTCCCGACCTGCTAGCGGAGGCAGTATACGGACTGCCAGAGTTTCGTCGGTCGGAGATCGCGGGCGCCAGGCTTGTCGCTTGCCCTGGCTGTTACCCTACATCGGTCCAGCTTGGCTTCCTTCCGCTACTGGAGGCGGGCCTCGTGGATGCGAGCACGCTCATCGCGAGTTCTGCATCGGGCGTGAGTGGTGCAGGCCGCCAGGCCAAGATCGACAACCTGCTGAGCGAAGCGTCCGACAGCTTCAAGGCCTACGGTGTTGCGGGTCACCGGCACCTGCCCGAGATCGAGCAGGGCCTTGGGGATATTGCCGGAAGCGATGTGCGCCTGACGTTCGTGCCCCACCTGTTGCCGCTCATTCGTGGCATCCATTCCACACTGTTTGCCACTCTGACCGGTTCGGCAGAGGGACTGCAGTCGCTTTATGAATCGCGCTACGCGGACGAGCCGTTCGTCGACGTGTTGCCTGCCGGTGTGTTTCCACAGACGCGTACCGTCAAGGGCGCCAACCGCTGCCAGATTGGCGTCAGCGTGCCGCAGGGTCGCGACACGGTCGTGGTGATGGCGGCAATCGACAACCTGGTGAAGGGTGCCTCGGGCCAGGCGATTCAGAACATGAATATCATGCTGGGCCTGCCCGAGACCGCCGGACTTCAGCAGGTTGGCCTGCTGCCCTGACCGTGCGGATGTTTCGGACTGAGGGTCAGGGCAGGCCCGGATCTTTCTTTCTGTTGCTGTTAGTCGTCGGGGCATTGCTGATCGGCATGCACCTGGGGCGCCGCGTGGCCGAGCAGGACGCGGGCGCCGTCGTTGCCGAACCACCCGAGATAGCGGCCCTTGAAAAGTCACTCAAGGAGGCGCGCGCGGAGCTCGACATGAGCACCACACGGCACGAGGTCGATCGCCAGGCGCTGCAGATGGTGCGCGCCGAACTCGCCACGCAGAAAGACGAGATCGCGGCACTCGAAGAGGACCTGCGGTTCTATCGTGGCCTCATGGCCCCGGAGAGCACGACTGCCGTTATCAGCCTTGTTGCTCCTGAAATCAGCTTCAACGCGGCGCCGGGAGCGTTTGGCTACCGGTTTGTTGTCTTGCAGCGTGCGCGCAAGCACGAGTGGGCCAAGGGCACGTTCGAGGCTGCTATTGCGGGAACGGGCATTGATGGCCCGGTCAGCTATCCTCTTGGAGAGCTGAGCGACAGCGTGGAGGAAGAGTCCGTAGAACTGGGCTTTCGTTACTTCCAGGCGATCGAGGGTGTGGTGGCACTGCCAGAGGGCTTCCAGCCACTCGCCATCGATGTCACAGCACGTATCCAGAAACCCCAGAAGCTGGAACTCGAAGAGCGCTATCCCTGGCCCTTCGAGGAGTAGGGGGAGGGCGCTATGTTGAAGAAATCCTGGTCGGGCGGGAGTGTCGCTGGCGGGACTACCCTGATTTCCGCTGATACCGCGATCCACGGCGAGGTGCGATTTCGCGGCAATCTTGACGTGGAGGGCCACGTGCACGGGGATATCCTGGCTGAGCCCGGTTGTGAGGCGATGGTTCGGGTGGTCGACGGCGCCTGTGTAGAGGGCGATATTCATGCTCCCCTGGTACTCGTCAATGGCCGCGTCGAGGGCAATGTATACGCCAGCAGGCAGGTGGAGCTTGCGCCGCGGGGCTGCGTCGAGGGCGACGTCTACTACGCGATGGTCGAGATGACCGCGGGGTCCGAGGTCAACGGCAGCCTGACCCACGTACCCGGCGAGGCGCTGGAGCAGCAGGCCCTGGCGGCATTTGGCGGGGCGTGACGCGTGTCGCAGCCCGAACGCTTTGCGGGCTGTTATAGTTGACTAAATTACTCGGAATTAAGATACTGTGTCTCCTGTTATATCTGGGCAGGTAAGCCCTGGGCGTTTTTCATGTCAGTAGCGGAAACATTTGACCCGGCCACCATCAACCTCACGGATGCCGCTGTGCGCAAGGTGCAGGCACTGGTTGCCGATGAAGAGAACGACGAGCTCAAGCTCCGGGTGTTCATCACCGGGGGCGGGTGCTCAGGTTTTCAGTACGGATTTACCTTCGATGAACTCGCCGCCGAAGACGACACGGCGATTGAGTCCGATGGCGTCACCGTTCTGGTCGACCCGATGAGCTTCCAGTACCTCGCCGGCTCTGAGGTGGATTACACAGAGGGCCTCGAGGGGTCGCGGTTCGTCATCAACAACCCTAACGCCAGCACGACCTGTGGCTGCGGCGCGTCCTTCTCAATCTAGGCGCATCTTGTGCTGATGCCGCGAGTCAGCCGCTGGTGGATCCTGCTGCTGGCCTGTGTGCTTGTTCCCGCTTTCGCCGAGGAGGCTAGTGAGCCACCTCTCTACGTTGCGGATGTGACACTAGAGTCCGCTGAAGAACTGACATCCCTCCTTGAGCGCGCCGAAACGTTGTTGCTCGAAGGTGCGCGTCCGCCGTCTGGCAGTGAGCCACGGGTGAGCTTTGTGCTGCACGGGCCCGTGCTTGAGAACCTTGTACGCGACGCGTACCTCGACAATAAGCAGCTGGTCGATCAGGCCGCGGCCATGTCAGCCCTGGAGTTCATTGAGATCAAGGCCTGTCGCACCTGGATTCGCAGCAATGGCCTGACGCCAGAGGAATTTCACCCATTCCTGGATATGGTTGAGCTCGGCGCCGCAGAGGTGACCGACCTCGTCGAAAACAAAGGCCGTATCTACTTCTAGCTTGCAGGAAAAATCGCCCCTAGAACGCGTTCGCCCATCGCGCCTGTCACAGCCGGGGCGTTGCCTACAAGACCTTGTAACGTGCGCTTTGCCAACCAGGCGAATGTAGCCGCCTCGACCCAGTCCGGTGACAGCCCGAGCGCTTCGGTGGTACCTAAGTGTGCAGGCGAGAGCGCCTCTGCCAGGCGGCCCATGAGGTAAGTATTGTGTGCGCCGCCGCCGCAAATGAAGGCTTCGTCGACTCGCGCGTTCACGCTGTCCAGACCCTTCGCGATTCCACAGACCGTGAGTTCCAGCAGTGTCGCCTGCACGTCTTCTGCCGGGAGCTTCCGGTGCCCGGCAAGGACTTCATCGACCCAGTGGAAATTGAAGGACTCCTTTCCCGTAGAGCGCGGGCCGGTCTGCGCGAAAAATGGATGAGCGAGCAACGCGCCGAGCAGGTTTTCGTCGACATTCCCGGTGCGTGCCCAGCGACCGCCCGCGTCGTACCGTTCGCCGAGGTGTTGTTCGGCCCATTGGTCGAGCAGAGTGTTGCCCGGCCCGCAATCGAAGCCGCTGATGAGCGCATCGCCGTCCAGCAGGCTGATGTTGGCAATACCACCCACATTGATGATCGCTCGCCTTGAGCCCTTCCTGGCAAAGGCGGCAGCGTGAAACGCCGGTGCGAGTGGCGCACCTTCTCCACCGGCAGCTACATCGCGGCGCCTGAAGTCCGCCACTGTCGTGATTCCGGTCGTTTCCGCAATCGTATTCGGATCGGCGATCTGCAGAGTGAAGGCGGCGTCAGTGGCGTGACCCTGTGATGCCGGGCGGTGCCGAATCGTCTGGCCGTGACTCCCTATAGCGCGCACGTCTCCCGGCGCTACGCCAGCAGATTCCAGGAGTGCGAGCGCGGCGCGACCGAACTCGGCGCCCAGCGTGCGGTCGAGTGAGCCAAGCCGTTCGATCTCGTTGTCGCCAGGTTGGCTAATTGCGGCGATCGCGGCGCGCATACTTTCAGGCAGGGGGTGTTCGCGGGTAGCGCGAAGCTGGCAGGCGTGGTCGTCGATCGAAAAGAGTGCCGCGTCAATCCCGTCGACGCTCGTGCCCGACATCAGGCCGATGTAGAGCTCCGGCTCTGCCACTAGTTGTTACTGGTGTCGCCCGTGTCGGTCATCGCCACGCGGTTGTCCGGGTGCAGGGCGGCGAGGGCGGTTGCGTTGCGATTGATGGCTGCTTCGAAGCGTGCCATTTCGCTTGCAGGAAGACTCTTTGCCTTCGGCAGCTTCTTGTGAATGGTGCGTGGGTTACGGTGCACGCCGTTCATCAGGAACTCATAGTGCAGGTGCGGGCCTGTCGCTGCGCCCGTGGAGCCCACCGTGCCAATCACCTGGCTCTGGCTCACGCGCTGGCCTTTGCGCACGTGGCGCTTGTTGAGGTGCAGGTACTTCGTAACGTACTGCTCACCGTGCTTGATGACAACGTAGTTGCCGTTTGCCTTGGTGTAGCCGGCCTCTGAAACCCGGCCATCGCCTGCCGAGTAGACGGGTGTCCCGCGCGGAGCGGCGTAGTCGGTGCCGCGGTGCGGCCGCCGCGTCTTGTAGATCGGGTGCAGCCGGTTCGGGTTGAAGTTGGAACTGATGCGGGTGAAGTCTACGGGCGCGAGCAGGAAGGCCTTACGCATGCTCACGCCGGTCTCGTTGAAGAAGCCGTCCTTGCCGTTGGCGTCGGTGTAGCGGTAGGCGTTGAACGTCTTGCCCCGATTGGTAAACGAGGCCGCGATGATCTTGCCGTCGCGAAACTTCTCGCCGTCGAGATATTCCTCGTCGTAAATCAGCTGAATGGTGTCGCCCTTGCGCGGGTCGAGCACGAAGTCGATGACGCCGCCAAAGATGTTAGCGAGCTCCATGATGAGGTTTTGTGACAGTCCCGCTTCCTGGCCCGCCAGGAACAGCGAGGAGGTGATCTGGCCCGTCGCCCAGGCTTCCCTGATCTCAGGCTCGCGCACGGTGATGCTGCTGGAAAACCCGTCAGCACCGCGCTCGTAGTTGACCGTTTCGAGTTTGGACTTTACGTGTCTTACCGCGGCCAGGTCGCCCGCCTCATCGGCCTGGAACGCGATGGTCTGCCCTGGGAAGATGCGCTCCAGTGACTTCCCGTGCTCTGCACCGGTCACAATGTCGTGCACATCGCGACCGCTATACCCCGCGCGCTTGAAGATCAACGACAGGTTGTCACCCGAGCGTACCGTTTCTTCTGTCCATGGCTGTTCAATGACGACCGGTTCGGGGGGTGGTTCTGGCGCGGCGACAATGGCGGGTTCTGTCTCATTGGGCGATGCATCGACTGCGGCTAGCGGTTCGATCGCAACAGGATGTGCGCTGGCCGAGGCGGTCTCGTCTCCGGAGGTGAGGACAAGGAGTGCGAGGACAACACCGAGGCCGATGCCTATAAAGGCGTGCCTGTGCGGCAGCCCTGACAGCAAGGCTGCTACATTTTTTTCACGCACAGGTGTCGCGCCGCGCGGGCGTTTTCTCCCTCGCATGTCCCCAGGTTACCCGTTATTAGACTCGCCTGAGTATATGTTAATTCGCCGTGGCTAAACAGCGCGGAACCCGTGACAGACTTTGCATTCATGGGGGGGTAGGGTATGGTTGGCGCCCCTGTCTGCAGCACCCTTAGAGGGGGGGCTGCGAGTGTGAATTTGACCGGATTTTGACGCCATGAGCACAGCCCTTCTCGACGATCTGCGCGCGCGCGGGTTGGTCTTCCAGATCGCCGGTGAGGAGGAACTTCCGGCCTGGCTGGACGGGGGCTCACGCACGCTCTACTGCGGCTTCGATCCCACCGCCGACAGTCTCCACCTTGGTCATCTCGTGCCCCTGCTCATGTTGCGCCGCTTCCAACTCGCGGGCCATAAACCGCTGGCGCTGGTGGGCGGTGCGACCGGCCTGATTGGCGACCCCAGTTTCAAAGACCAGGAACGCCAGTTGAACACGCCGGACATCGTGGCGGGCTGGGTCGACAGGATTCGGGAGCAGGTCTCTCAGTTTATTGATTTCGACGCGGGCCCTGCTGCAGCCGAGGTGGTGAACAACCTCGACTGGACGGCGAACATGGATGTACTCACGTTTCTTCGCGATGTCGGCAAGCACTTCTCCGTCAACGCGATGATCCAGAAAGAGTCGGTAAAGCAGCGTATTGACCGCGAGGGCAGCGGCATCAGCTTCACCGAGTTCACGTATATGATCCTCCAGTCCTACGACTTTGCGGAGCTCAATCGCCGCTATAACTGCTCGCTGCAGCTTGGTGGCTCTGACCAGTGGGGCAATATCACGGGCGGCATCGACCTGACCCGGCGCATGAACGGCAACCAGGTGTTCGGCCTGACCCTGCCGCTGGTCACCAAAGCCGATGGCACCAAGTTCGGCAAGACAGAGTCTGGCGCGGTCTGGCTCGATCCCACGAAGACCTCGCCATACGCGTTTTACCAGTTTTGGCTGGGTGCGGCCGATGCGGATGCGTACAAGTTTCTCCGTTACTTCACCTTCCTCCCGGTCAGCGAGATCGAAGAAATTGAGCGTGCCGACGCCGAGCGTGAGGGGCGTCCGGAGGCCCAGGGCATCCTGGCGCGGGCGGTCACCGAGCTGGTGCACGGTGAGGCAGGTCTCGCGGCGGCCCAGCGTATAACCGAGGCG
>CBDDGB010000001.1:1542500-2120000 GCA_965227435.1 Halioglobus sp.
ACCCCTGATAAGGGTGAGGTCGGCAGTTCAAATCTGCCCAGGCCTACCAAAACACGCCAGCTCTTCGTTGCCGCAACGCTCACGTGCTACTCGCACGCTACGCGTCACGGCGCCTCGATCTGCCGCGTTTTGGCCAAAGGACATGGGGCTATAGCTCAGCTGGGAGAGCGCTTGATTTGCATTCAAGAGGTCTGCGGTTCGATCCCGCATAGCTCCACCATTCTTTGTATGAGATTGCATCAGACATCAGAGCGAAGCACATCGAGATGTGCTTCGCTCTGGTTTTAGCGACCGGAAAGTTCTTTAACAAGGTAAATCAAGCTGAGTCTTTGAGCTGACATGAAGCACCTTAGGGTGGGTCATGCGGTTCATAGATAAAATTGTTCCGGTGGCAGCGCGTGTAATTCTCCTGCGTTGTCACCATGAGTTGTAAAACACTGTGACTTAAGCGTCACAACATCCGGCGGATGTTTTTATCAGACAAGCGATTGTGGGAGCTTAGCCGCCCCTGCATAAGTGCGTTTGAAAGGAACATCTCAAGTGTCCAGCCTATGCTGAAGGGGGTTGGGCACAGTCTTCTTGACTGTTTTGTTCGTGGTTTGAACGAGGCAGGTCTGGATGATCTAGCGGTTTTAGGTCTGAAGGAAACAGATAACTTAGGTTATATGGTCAAGTGACTAAGCGTATACGGTGGATGCCTTGGCAGTTGGAGGCGATGAAGGACGTTGGAGCCTGCGAAAAGCGTGGGGGAGGTGGCAACCGACCGTTATATCCCACGATGTCCGAATGGGGAAACCCACCTGGTGTAAGCCAGGTACCCTTAACTGAATACATAGGTTAAGGGGGCGAACGAGGGGAACTGAAACATCTAAGTACCCTTAGGAACAGAAATCAATTGAGATTCCCCCAGTAGCGGCGAGCGACCGGGGAGTAGCCTGCAAGTGATAGCAGTCTGGTTAGTGGAAGCCTCTGGAAAGTGGCGCGATAGAGGGTGATAGCCCCGTACACGAAAACCGGGTTGTGGTACTGAGCTTGCGACAAGTAGGTCGGGACACGTGATATCTTGACTGAAGATGGGGGGACCATCCTCCAAGGCTAAATACTACCAACTGACCGATAGTGAACCAGTACCGTGAGGGAAAGGCGAAAAGAACCCCGGAGAGGGGAGTGAAATAGAACCTGAAACCGTATACGTACAAGCAGTGGGAGCGGGCTCGTCCCGTGACTGCGTACCTTTTGTATAATGGGTCAGCGACTTATTGTCTGTAGCAAGCTTAACCGTTTAGGGGAGGCGTAGGGAAACCGAGTCTTAATAGGGCGTCTTAGTTGCAGGCAATAGACCCGAAACCGAGCGATCTATCCATGGCCAGGGTGAAGGTTAGGTAACACTGACTGGAGGCCCGAACCCACTTATGTTGAAAAATGAGGGGATGAGCTGTGGATCGGAGTGAAAGGCTAATCAAGCTCGGAGATAGCTGGTTCTCCTCGAAATCTATTTAGGTAGAGCCTCGCGTTATTTACCCTGGGGGGTAGAGCACTGTTTGGGCTAGGGGGTCATCCCGACTTACCAACCCCATGCAAACTCCGAATACCCAGGAGTACTATCGCGGGAGACAGACGGCGGGTGCTAACGTCCGTCGTCGAGAGGGCAACAACCCAGACCGCCAGCTAAGGTCCCTAATACCAGTTAAGTGGGAAACGATGTGGGAAGGCTTAGACAGCTAGGAGGTTGGCTTAGAAGCAGCCACCCTTTAAAGAAAGCGTAATAGCTCACTAGTCGAGTCGGCCTGCGCGGAAGATATAACGGGGCTAAATTGGTAACCGAAGCTGCGGATTCATGAGTCCTTCGGGGCTTATGGGTGGTAGAGGAGCGTTCTGTAAGTGGTTGAAGGTGAGCCGGGAGGCTTGCTGGACATATCAGAAGTGCGAATGCTGACATGAGTAACGATAAGGGGGGTGAAAAACCTCCCCGCCGGAAGATCAAGGTTTCCTGTCCAACGCTAATCGGGACAGGGTGAGTCGGCCCCTAAGGCGAGGCAGAAATGCGTAGTCGATGGGAAGCAGGTTAACATTCCTGCACTTCTCACTATTGCGATGGAGGGACGGAGAAGGCTAGGCCAGCGCGGCGATGGTTGTCCGCGTTCAAGGGTGTAGGCTGGTGACTTAGGTAAATCCGGGTTGCTAAGGTCGAGACCTGATAACGAGTCTGACGCGAGAGCTGACGATGAAGTGGTTGATGCCCTGCTTCCAGGAAAAGCTTCTAAGCATAGATAGTGAGGAACCGTACTGTAAACCGACACAGGTGATCAGGTAGAGAATACCAAGGCGCTTGAGAGAACTCGGGTGAAGGAACTAGGCAAAATGGTACCGTAACTTCGGGAGAAGGTACGCCGACTAGGGTGATGGGGCTTGCCCCCTAAGCTTTGGTTGGTCGAAGTGACCAGGTGGCTGCGACTGTTTATTAAAAACATAGCACTCTGCAAACACGTAAGTGGACGTATAGGGTGTGACGCCTGCCCGGTGCCGGAAGGTTAATTGATGGGGTTATCTTCGGAGAAGCTCTTGATCGAAGCCCCGGTAAACGGCGGCCGTAACTATAACGGTCCTAAGGTAGCGAAATTCCTTGTCGGGTAAGTTCCGACCTGCACGAATGGCGTAACGATGGCCACACTGTCTCCACCCGAGACTCAGTGAAATTGAAATTGCGGTTAAGATGCCGTATACCCGCGGCTAGACGGAAAGACCCCGTGAACCTTTACTATAGCTTCACACTGGACTTTGACCTTACTTGTGTAGGATAGCTGGGAGGCTTTGAAGCGGTGGCGCCAGCCATCGTGGAGCCGACCTTGAAATACCAGCCTGGTAATGTTGAGGTTCTAACTTAGGTCCGTGATCCGGATCGAGGACAGTGTGTGGTGGGTAGTTTGACTGGGGCGGTCTCCTCCCAAAGAGTAACGGAGGAGCACGAAGGTGCGCTAATCATGGTCGGAAATCATGAGGTTAGTGTAAAGGCACAAGCGCGCTTGACTGCGAGACAGACATGTCGAGCAGGTACGAAAGTAGGTCTTAGTGATCCGGCGATTCTGAATGGAAGGGTCGTCGCTCAACGGATAAAAGGTACTCCGGGGATAACAGGCTGATACCGCCCAAGAGTTCACATCGACGGCGGTGTTTGGCACCTCGATGTCGGCTCATCACATCCTGGGGCTGAAGCCGGTCCCAAGGGTATGGCTGTTCGCCATTTAAAGTGGTACGCGAGCTGGGTTTAGAACGTCGTGAGACAGTTCGGTCCCTATCTGCCGTGGGCGTTGGAGAATTGAGGGAAGCTGCTCCTAGTACGAGAGGACCGGAGTGGACGAACCTCTGGTGTTCCGGTTGTGTCGCCAGACGCATTGCCGGGTAGCTATGTTCGGACAGGATAACCGCTGAAAGCATCTAAGCGGGAAGCCCCTCCCAAGATAAGTTCTCCCTGGGGATTTAATCCCCCTGAAGGGCCGTAGAAGACTACTACGTTGATAGGCTGGGTGTGTAAGCGTTGTGAGGCGTTGAGCTAACCAGTACTAATTGCCCGTGAGGCTTGACCATATAATCTGAGTTATTTGGGTACTCGAAGGAGTGCCTGAGAAGACGATAACGCAGGATGTTGTGATCGAGTCACAGTCCACATCTACAACCCAAGGAACAGACAGCTTGGTTTACCGCCCTATTTGTTGATCTGAGGCACTGCAACGCGCAGGTAAGACCATCGGTCAGCAAACCTGTTTGCCTGGCGACCATAGAGTACTGGAACCACCTGACTCCATCCCGAACTCAGTAGTGAAACGGTACATCGCCGATGGTAGTGTGGGGCTTCCCCATGTGAGAGTAGGTCATCGCCAGGCTCCTAAACTAAAAGACCCCTGCAGCAGCGCTGCAGGGGTCTTTCAGTTTAGGAACCGAGGATCTACTGTCCCGCCCTGACGCAGCCGTAGGCCGCCATGTGACGCAGTCTGTTCGCCGTAGGCGAACGACGAAGAAGTGCCGAAGGCAGGCGTGCGCGCCCCCGGCCGAGGGCGGCGAGCATGCTCGCCGCTTAAAGTAGGTCATCACCGCCCAAAGGGCGGCAAACCCAACGCCATTACCCGAATAAAGAGAGGCAAACCAAACACCCAGCCCACCCAATCACAGCCCAGAAAGCGACAAAGCCCCTCTACGACTACAATCAATCAAAACCCCGGTACCCTCCAACTCGACGAATCCAAATTCCCTACTAGATTTACCAATACTCCCCCAGTACAGCCCACAAGGCCGCAGCCTAGATGCTAGTATTTTCCACCAACACCCGCGTGCTTATGACCGTACCCCCGCATTCGAGCATAGCTGAATGTGGGAAATGGAACATATCAGGCCGCCTCCCTGGCGAACACCGCGGGCGGTTTTCTGCCTAGAGAGCGGTGCGGTCTGACATGGTTGTAATGGTGTCGCCAGTCTTCAATCATTGAGCGTGCATCATCAAGGCTGGCGAACCAGTTCAGGTTCAGGCAGTACTCGCGGAACTTGCCGTTGAAACTCTCCACGAACGCGTTCTGGGTCGGCTTGCCCGGTTGGATGAAGTGAAGCTTCACGCCGGTACGCTGTGACCAGAAGAACATCGCCTTACTGGTCAGTTCAGGGCCGTTGTCCATGACGATCCGTGCCGGCAGCTTCCGCCGCTCGGCAAGCTGGTCGAGTTCTCGTGCCAGGCGCTGCCCGCTGATCGAGAAATCAACGACCTGCATGACGCACTCCCGGCTGAAGTCATCGACGACATTGAACACCCGGAAGCGGCGCCCGTTGGCCAACTGGTCGGAAACGAAATCCACTGACCAGCGCTCGTTGGGGCCTTCGGGCACGACCATCGGGACCCTGGGCCGATACAGCTTCTTGCGCCGCTTGGCGCGCACCTGCAGGCCTTCCTCGCGGTACAGCCGCTGTGTACGTTTGTGGTTGACCACATGCCCCTCCGTTCGCAGCATGTCGTGCAAGGTCGGGCAGCCGTACTTGGGGACTGCTCTGCCAGCGCTTTAAGTTCGGCCAGCAACGGGCCGTCATCACGCCCAAGAAGCGGCCGCCACATCGCGGATCGACTGAACCCGATCACCCGGCAGGCCCGGCGTTCGCTCACCTGGCGGCTCTTGAGATGCTCCACAGCCCGTCGCCGCTGGCGGGCCGTCACCACTTTCCCTCGATCACTTCCTTCATAGCGGCCTTGTCGAGTTCCGTCTCCGCCAGGAGCCGCTTCAGGCGCGTGTTCTCCGCCTCCAGCTCCCGCAGCCGCTTGGCCTCCGAGACCTCCATGCCGCCAAACTTGGACTTCCAGCGGTAGAGGGTGTTCTCGGCGATGCCGTACTCGCGGGCCAGCTCGACCATTGAGCGGCCGGCCTCATGCTGCTTGAGGATCGAAATGATCTGTTCTTCGGTGTAGCGCTTGCGCTTCATATGAGGATCTCCTTCCTATGAAAATAGATGGAAATCCCACATTCGTCATGGCTCGAATTACGGGGCTACGGTCAGCGGCAACCTCGATCGAATTCAGATCGTGAAGGGCTGGATAGACCAAAGCGGCGATACGCGTGAGAAAGTGTATGACGTGGTCTGGGCCGGCGACCGCAAGGCCAATCGCAAGGGCAAGGTGCCGCCCATCGGGAATACCGTCGATGTGGCCAACGCGACCTGGAGCAACTCTATCGGCGAGCCGGAGCTGCTGGCGGTATGGCAGGACCCGGACTTCGACCGGCAGCAGTCCGCGTTTTACCACGCGCGGGTCATCGAAATTCCCACGCCCCGCTGGACCGCTTACGAGGCCAAGCGATTTGGTGTGAAGATGGATAGTAACGTCCCGATGACCACGCAGGAACGTGCCTACACCTCCCCTATCTGGTATACGCCCTGAGCGAGGTACAGAGTACGCACGGTATTTGTAAACATCGAACTGCCGTCTGTATGGGCGGCACGCTAGGAGGATAGGCGGTTAGTCGCCCGGCAACGGATACCGCTCCCCAAGAAACTCCCCAAACAAACCAGCCCCAAACGTGCTCAGGTGCGAACCATCATAGGTCACCAACCGACCGCTGCCCTCATCTTCAATGCGGTACATGCCGCCGCTGCGAAAGAACTCAACATTGCTCACATACACCGCCCCGGTAGCACGCACCTGATCGGCAAACTCACCATCAAGGCGAAATGGGTTTTCCTCCAGGTGTGGCTCGAGGTAGTCATCGCCGCGCCCGAACCGAATTTTGTCTATCAGAATCTCGATCGGTGTGCGGCCCTCGAGACCGATAAACTGACCCAGCACGTAGACGGTCTTTCCCTGGCCGCGCAATTTGCGCACTGTCTCGAGCGTTGGCTCAACACGCCAGGACAGAAGTGCCTGCGTGATAAAGATGATGTCATCCTCGGGCGCGTCCAACGCGGCCTGCATGCGCTGTTCGTTTAGTTGCGGGCACTTCGGGTAAAAGCGACTAAAACTGGTCTTGCGGTCAAACACCGCGGGGCAGCCCATCGCATAGGATGCGCGAACTGAAGCCTGCGGATACGCAGTTTCCAGCGCAATGTACATGTCGGGTACGCGCGAATCGCCGATGAGCATGATGTTTTTTCGCTCGGGGTCCCGCTTGCCGCAGAACACTTCGCCTGCGGGTAGGCAGCGTTCCTCAAAGTACTCTTTGCGCGCGATATTGTCTTCGCGCGCAGAGATGTCGAGTAACGACTGTGCTTCAGGTGTAAGACGGCCTGGGAAACCCTTCTTGTAGACCGCCGTACCGGCGAACGCGATCAGGAGCAGTAACGAGACAAGTATGCCTGTAACCACTTTGAGGGCCGACAAATTGCCGCGGGTCATGTTGCTTCCCGGGCGCAGGCGGAAGGTGCGTTCCACACCGCGGCATAGGAGCTCGGCGCTGAGCAAGGTGGCGCCGAGCAGGATCAGCTTGTCAGTCGCATCGAGATGTCCGCCGAAATAGTAGCGATAGAACACGATAAGCGGCCAGTGAACCAGGTAGAGCGAGTAGGAGGTCTTGCCCAGCCACGACATAACGGGGTTACACAGCAGCAGGCGTGCACAGGCTGAGGGTCCGGCCAGTATAGCGAGGAGCGCGCCACCTGCCGGGATCAGGGATATCGCCCCCGGCAGCCGGTGGATGAACGGGTGTAGTGTAACGGCGCCCCAGAGGATCATGCTGATTCCCAACACCGTCGCGACATTGGATAGGGCTGCCGATTCCCGCAGCGCCTGGAAGCGTTCAAACAACACGGCGCCGAGACCGCCCAACGCGAACTCGTAGAACCGTAGCGGCGACAGGTAAAACGCTGCCGTGCGATCCGTTTTGAAAACCTCCTCGTTGGCCCAGGTACCCGCCACCAGCATAAAGACGAGGAGCGCCAGGACGCCTTTCTGCTGGCCCAGTCGGTAGGCAACAACCAGCAGGAGTGGGTAGATGAGGTAGAACTGTTCTTCTACGCCCAGCGACCATGTATGGAGCAGCACATAGTTTTCAGACGATGTCGCCCAGTAGTTTGCCTCGCTCCAGAAATACAGGTTGCTCACGGAGAGCAGTGCGTAAATGCTCTCCCAGGCTGTGTGGACAAGACTTGTCGGCTGTTGCAGCAGGGCAGCCACCAGCAGGACCGCGGCGACCATGACGATAAGCGCGGGGAGAATCCGAGTTGTTCGGCGCAGGTAGAAATCGCGGAACGTAAAGCTGTCGCCGCTGAGGTTGCCCAGGATAATCTGTGAAATCAGGAATCCGGAGACGACGAAGAAGACGTCAACGCCGATGAAACCGCCTGAAAACTGGCTGACCTTCAGGTGAAATAGGATTATGACCACCACTGAGATCGCCCGCAGGCCATCTATCTCGTGGTGATACCGGTTGCCGGTCATGTGTTCACCCTGGATGCGGCGAGTGCATTTCGCTCGCACCTCTGATGCGGTTCACGCGTTCTCTGGCGCACTCCGCTTTCTTCGTTTTTTATTAGAGCCTGCGTTAGAACAATATGGGCATTTGCTTCGCAGGAATACCGGAGGAACCAAAAAACCAGCTCTCCACCGCGTAGCGAGGCTCAGTGAGATGCTCGCCAAAGGCGGTGCGGTGCAGGTTGTAGTGGTCGAAAAACAGCGCATCTCCGGGCTCAAAATGTGGATGCTGTATGGGCCAGTCTTTTTTGAGGTCCTCGACGAGTTCTTTGCCCACGGTCCACTTGAACGCCGCGCCGCGGGTACCGGTTTCAAAAATCTCTCGCGACAGGTTTGGCATAATCTCCATGCCTGCCGCGCGCGCTCCCTCGCCGCATTCACTGAGTGGCAGCCACATGTTGACGGAGTTGTACTCCGTGCCCATGAATTTGCCATCCTGGTGCCAGCCGGCCTCCATGGCGTCCGGCATGATGCGGCGCAGCACCCATTTGCGCACCGACAGAGCGGGTGCTTCGCCCAGGTAGTCTGAGAGTATCGCTCGCAACCCGATTTCGTCGTAGAGCTCAATCAGCCGCTGCATCGTACGCGGCGATTCGGGCACCCAGATCGAACCCTTCTTCACTTTCGCGCGTTTGGCTGCGTCCTTGCTCTGGAACTGGCCTGGCTTGCCGGTGACGAAGGGAGATTGGTAGTCCCAGGGCGAAGCCTCGTCATCCTGTTCGCGCGCGGCGATCGTGTTTTCGATGTGCTCAATAAGTTCTTCCGTGACTTCACTTGGAACAAGGTTGCGCACGATGAGCGCGCCGTGCCCCAGCACCCCAGCGGCGAGGTTCTCGGCAGTGAAATCGACCGCATCTATCTCGAAGACGGAGGGTGTACCCTCGCTGACATCGGCCCAGTCTCCCGCCCACGGAGTGGCCCGCTCTGGCCAGTCGATGGCCTGGTGTGCCTGGATGCGAAGATCCACGAGCTTCCTTTCCAGTTCCACGCTGGGCTGGAGCCGGTTGGCTGAGCCGAGTAAGGCGATGGCTTCCCGCCAATGGCCTTTATCTGTGAGCGCCTCTGCTTGGGCGAGCGTTCTGTGCATAGTGTTCTCGTCGGCCTTTTCCGGCGTTACAGCGGCGCTGGAAATGTTCGCGCCAGGTCAGCCCATTATGTTGCGGGTCACGCGCAATACACTGATTTGGAACAAGTTTTGCCCGACTCCGCTGTTGTTCGGGTAATGTAGTATAAAGGCAATGGCCGCCACAATGGCTGGCTGGGGCAAATATCCAACTACATCACAGTTTAAGCGCTTTGGCGCCTCGCTCTGCCGCCTGGGTGCTGCCTCTACCCGGCTTACCTGGCGCCCCCGCTGATGCGGCTTTCCGTTCCGTTGCCGCAAAACTATACTTCTTACCTAGTCCCCGATCTGGCATCGCGCGGCATGCGCGAGAGGAACCCCAATGCGTTCAACGTCCACACCGAGAGCCCTGTTCGCCACACTGCTGGCAGCGGTTTTATTGTCAGGCTGCGCCTCACTCGACGAGAGTGAATGCCTGTTGGCCGACTTCCGTTACCTCGGCGAGGAAGACGGAGAAAAGGGGCGGCCCCGCACCCGGATAAATACTTATGAAACGGACTGCGCCGCGCACGGTCTTTCCGTAGACCGCCAGGCCTACGCCCTCGGTTGGGAAGTCGGCATCGTGAAGTTCTGCACGCGCGACAATGGCTACGAGTTTGGTCTCGAAGGGAATCACTACCAGCGCAGCTGCCCGGTCGAGCTCGCCGACACCTTTTTCAACGCCTACCAGCTCGGCAGGGCTGTCTACGATGCCGAGATGGAAGTGGAGCGACTTGAAACCGAGATCAGCCGACTTGGCGACAAGCTCGCCAAGGACGACCTGAAAAGTGAAAAGCGCAAGGAGCTGCGCGAGGACCGTGAAGACGCCAAGGACGACCTGCGCCAGGCCAAACGCGACCTGGATGACGCGGAAGACGAGGCGCGCGACGCCGGGTTCTAACCCTCCGTGGAGCTACCTTTGCCAGTAGCCGAGCGAATCGAGGTCAAAGCTACCAAACACGATCTCGTTCTTCTTGTTGGCGCCGAGATTCGTGATTACTGGACCGCCAGCCTGCCCCCACTCCTCACTACCGGGGAGTTGGCGGGTCACGAATGAGCCGTCGGTCTGCTGCTCCATCCAGTAGAGGCCGCGCGCGCCGTCACCGGAAACAGCAAGATCAATCAGGTCATCGTCGTTCAAGTGGCCCGCGGCTACCGACCCCGGAGCAGCCTGGCCTACACCTCCCGACACCGGGAAGTCTCCCGCTGCGCTAAGCGTTCGCACATCCCAGGGTTGTCGCGGGTCCGGCCCGGGCGTGAATTCATAAACTGCGGGTTCGGGGTACAGCGAGAACGGCGGGAATTCGATGTTCTGGTTGGTGGCTATCCAGCGAGTCACGCCATCTCCCAGGAAGTCCTCCACCGGAATGATCATGAATCCTGGTCCCTGATCGAGCCCGATCGCGTGCTTGACGAATGCGCCACCTCCGAGGTTTTCAAACCAGACGAATGACGCGGTGTCAGCGTTACGCGCAAACGCAGGAATAAAGGGTTGGCCAGCAACGGGGCCGAAAAATTGGGGTGAGATAATATCCATGTCGCCATCGCCGTCAACGTCGTAAGACTCGATCAGCCCACCACCACCCAGGGCTATCGTTGCTGCAGGTGCGAAAGTGCCGTCGCCTGAGCCTATGAAGAGGTGAAGTTCCACGATGTCATCTGCAGGGTCCTGAGGATTTCCCGCGTCTTCGCCAACGCTGGCAATATCGGGAACGCCGTCACCGTCGAAATCATCAAACACGGCCGAGTGATAGGAAAACGGAGACCCGGTGACAATGTCATGGCGCACCCACTGCCGGGCGTCTTTCTTGTTTTCCCACCAGGTGAGTGATCCGCGGGCCTGCCCGATGAACGTATCGAAGAAGTAACCGCCCGGTACGATAATGTCCTGGCGCTTGTCGTCACTGATTAGGGCGGGTTCCGCTCTATTGGGAAAGGTAATCATGTCTGCTTCGCTGACGACAACGTGCTTGATCGCACGGGACCTTTCCTTTTTGTCTGAGTAGCCCCGAAATGCCCGCCGGTACACGGTCACGGTGCCTGAGTCGGAAATAACGGGTCCCATTGGTCCGATTTCTACAGGCCCGAAGCCGCTTACGATCAGTTCTGGCTTTCGGCCTGATCGCACATTGGATTCCACCACGAATGAGGCACCGGGAATCCCCTTATCAATCAGCGTCTGCTTGTAGCCCGGGTCTTCTGCGGTAGCGGGTACGCTGATGAGAGTTGCAAGCGATGTCAGCAGGAGTGTGAGAGTGAGACTTTTTTTCATAAGAGTTCACCGACGAGTTTGTTATGTCTCGGCGAGATCGAACTCAGCAGTGCAAAGGACGAACAGCTGGTTGTGGGCTGCGGCGTTGCTGTCAGTAAGTGCTTCGAACGTTTGAACGGCTGCGAGACGAGGGCAGTATCGCGCGGGCAGTGCGCCCGCAGCCTTGATTTTTATCAAGTCGTGAAGGACCCCGGCACCAGCGTTGCCCTGCATGGCAGGTCACGCTGGTGCGCGAGGTTGATGCGTGCTTCAGTCTGGGTCGCGCTGGATCCCCTGGTCAATCCAGTGGCCGATCGTCTTGCACTCAGCCAGGGTAGCGCCGCTATTGTGCGCATCGCCGAAATCGATATCACCGGGATATTGCCTGTCGGTGCGTCCGTCCTGTCGCGAGCCCATGCACTTCCAGTACAGCAGCGAGTTGCGAGCCAGCTTGCCCACCCATTTACTGGTGTAGGGCCGCGGCATGCGGAATGATCCGTTACCCACCGGGTGGCGATCCATCCACGGCCAGTCCAGCTGCTCGTAGTCCCACGCGATACGCGAGTCGAGCAGACCGTCTTCGTTGGTCATGTCGGCGTGGCAGCTGCTGCAGCGATTGACGATGATCGACTCGACATCGCTCCATTCAACGCGAAAGCCGTTGTTTGGCTGTGGCCGGTTCGTACCTGCGGCGAGCGTGCCTGCGAAGCGCTCGATCGGCGTGGCGCCCAACTCGGCCGCACGCTCCTCGGAATGACCATCGTGGCAACCGTGACAGGTACGCGTCTCGCCGCGGCGCAGGGAGTGGAGCCTGTCGTCGTGGGCAATCGTCATGTTGTTGGCGTCCTGGCCCAAGATCTGGATCGGGGTCTCGCAGGGCACCTCCATGCGCACTGAGCCATCATCCTCGATTTCCTGGTAGCCCCACACGCCCAGTGACTTGAAGCCATGGTTGTTGGTGGTGTTACCGAAGGTGGCCTGGTTGCCGTCGGAGTAGCTGACGTCCCAGGGCTCAACCTCGTAGACGGTGAGGAACTTCATCTGGTCCGCGTGGAAGCTCTTGTCTTCGCTGTTGATCGCGCAGCCCTGGGAGGAGCACTGCTCATACAGGGATGTGTTCCAGTTGTAGGCGTTGGGTGCCTGTAGTTCCGCCGCCCGTGCGTCAACGACCTGCAGGAAGCAGCGGTTGCCTGACAGCGGGGTGGGCCGGTCAGGAATTGGCTGGTCCCACAGCGACTGGAAGTTGGTGATCGCATCGGCATCGTAGGCCTGCCACTGGTCACCGCCGGCCAACAGCGTCATTTGTGACGTATCGAAGGGGTCGGTAACCTGGTCGGTGCGAACGCGATAGATGCCTTTCTGACAGAGCGGTTCACCGCCGGTCCATGTGGAGTTGGCGCGCGCCACGTTGACCGCTTCATAGCACTCCCCGCGCGCGTGCGTCACCATGTAATCGTCTGTGCCAGGGAGTGCCGAGGCATAACCTGCTTTACCCATTGCCCGGCCCAAACCGTCACGTCGAACAGCGGTATCCTGGTCGGTGCCGTAGGGTGTAAGGGGAGACAGGTCACTCGGTACGTAGCGCCCCGAGCCCTCGCGCGAGCCTGTGAAAACGGCGTTCTCGAAGTTATCAAGAAGTGACACGCCCTCAATACCCGGACCCTTGTACTGGAAACCGTAGACGATGCCCATGCTGCCGGTGTGATTGCTGCGGTAGTAGTTGGTTACCGCGATATAGCCGGGGCGTATCTCCTGCGCCGAGCGTACCGCCCTGAGTCGGGAGGAGCCTTCGCCGCCCGTGACATCCGCTGCGAGGAATGCTCGGGTCTTTATCGTAGGTGTCTGGTGGGCGTTCAGTACCGCGTGACCGCCGGTCCCGTTCCCCGACATCTGGCAGAGCCACCACTTGTTGACCTCGGTGCCCGGTCCGTTGGTGGTGCGGTATGGCGAGTCGAAAGCCTCGTTGCCGTGCCCGTTCCAGCAGGAATAGATGACATCGCCATTGGTCATCACCATCGGTGACAGCGCCATGGTTTCGTGCGGCGTCAGGTTGCGCGCGTTGGTGCCATCGATATCCATAGACCAGATCTGCATCGATTTGCCCGCATTCGCGTAGCCGTAAGGTTGCGACACGCCGTAGGCGGTGGCAAACCAGCGTTGGTTGCCGTTTTCGTACCGACCGCGGTGCTGGCTGAACTGGCTCTTGTGCGGGAAGGTGTTCCCGCGGTTGCTCGCGAACACGATCGTGTTGTTATCCAGCCATTCCGGCTGGCGGTCGATGGCGCGGTCCGGGTGGTTTGGTATGGGTGTGCTGACGCCTGACTCGATGTCGTAGATGAATATCTGCGCGTGGGTGAGCCCCGGAATGTCGAAGATACCCAACCGTACGCCGCCGAACATGACCTCTGTCAGGGTGTTGCCGTAGCCCACGGAGTAGGCGATCTTGCGGCCGTCTGGGCTGACACGTGCCTCCTGGGCGACGCAGATCTCCGGTGATGTCGTGCAGTTGTGGATGACTGTCTCGTTACCCTCAAGGTCGTTGATCACCACATCGGATTCAGCAATGCCGCCGTTGATTCGGCCGACATCCGAGACGTGCTGCCAGTTGGATGCGTCATCGGCGGCAAGACCCGGCACGGCGGACCGTGCGCGCGGCTGCCGTGTATACACGATGCCGTCGAAGATGCCCGCGAGTTCCGGGTCGGTCGGTACGCCGGGGTCGGGCTCATCGTCGATGGGCGGCGGATCTGTCGGTTCGTCGGGGTCCGTCGGGTTGTCAGGATCGGTTGGGTTATCAGGGTCCGTTGGATTGTCGGGATCCGTTGGGTTGTCGGGATCCGTTGGGTTGTCTGGATCCGTTGGGTTGTCTGGATCCGTTGGGTTGTCTGGATCCGTTGGGTTGTCTGGATCGGTGGGGGTATCCGGATCTGTAGGATTGCTGGGATCCACTGGATCATCGGAGGGCGGCGTTGGCCCTGGGAAGAGTGGCCCAGACGGCGGATCAACAGGCTCGTCTCCCGGTGGCACCACCGATGGATCGTCATCGTCTGATGGTGGGGTGGGCTGCTCGCCCTGCGGGGGATTGCCACCGTCGAATACTGGGCCCGAAACAGGATCCGCGGGAATCCTGTTGTCAGAGGCTTCACCGCCGCCTCCACCGCCGCCACAACCTGACAGTGTTAGCGCCAGGCTGACCCAGAAAATGTTAAATAGCTGTTTATGCATGTCGTCGTCTCGAATCTGTCGGGCGGTATCAGTTGTTCAGCGCAGTGATCGTCAGGCTGGTGTAGTGCTCCGAGGTGGAGAGGTTCAGATCCTTGATGCTGACCTCGCCTTCCTTCGTGATGGTCGCCGTGCCTGACGCGCGATCACCCAGCTGCCAGCGCACCCGGCTGCCAACTTCCGTGGCAAAGTTTTCGATACGTCGAATAGTCAGGTCGAATGTCGCGTTGTTCGGCTGATCGGGCACTTCTCCGCCGATGTTCCGGTGCGCCTTGTAGCGCAGCGGTACGATCACGCCATCTTCGCTGTCAATGAAGTACTGCCCCTGGTGCCATGACAGGCCCAGGTTGTAGTGACCGCGTGCCTCGCCCCAGTGATTGGCCGTTGAATTCGTAAACACGGGCAGCATCTCGTCGAGGCGAACATCCATATCAGGCCCTGCGTACAGTGCGTAGAAAGGCATGTTGATGCCCGCTTCGTGCGCGTTGTGACCACCCGCGTGCCATGTGCCGAAGCATGCGATCTCATAGCGCTGGCACAGTTCGAAGAACTCGATGTCGAAGATGACGGATGTGTCTGCAGGCGAACCGTTTACGCGGTAGTAGATGTTGTCCAGGTTGCCCTTCGCCATCTGCGTTTCGACGTCCGCACCGCTGCGGTCATAGCCTTCCCAGGCCACATTCACTGCGGGGTCGTTCTTCCAGTTCTTCACGAACAGGGTGTGTGGCACGTTGGCGTTGACGACAGCGATGAGGTCGGCCCACCAGGTGTCGACCTCACGCAGCATCATCGACTGCAAAATTGCGCCGGTGCCGCCGTAGCTGGAACCTTCGAGATGGACGCCGGCTTCGACCTCTGCAGAGTCCTGGATGCCGGCCTGCGTCAGTGCAAGGCCAACTCGCATACTGTTTGAGTCGTCGCGGTAACGACCCCACCAGCCCATCGGCTGGATGCCGTCAACGGCGTGCATGCCAAGATCAGGGAAATGCCCTGCACAGGGCTTCACCACGATGAAACCCGGTTGGGAGAAATTCAGGTCGGTGCAAAAATCGTAGGGCCTTGCGTTATAGCCCGACATTTTCAACTTAATGCGGTACGGCCCCTCGCCCTGCGGCATGATAACTGCCACCGGATATGACCAGGCGGCGGTGGGCGGTACATAGGCCGCGTTGCTAACTTCGCACTGGATTTTCTTAAAGCTGGAGAAGAACTCGGGGTCTTCGCAGTCCATCTCGAAATTGGGATCGCCTGAGAGGGCGAAGGTGTAAGGTGCGTTCGCCATCAAACAGGCGAACAACAGAATGATTAACTTGTACATCTCGATCACGCGGCCTCAGTAATTCAATTGACACACGACGACGCGCCAGCGCTTTGTGGCGCGACATCGACATTTTTGAGGGCCGCCCGTCGCAGGTTTTTTTTAGTGATCGAGCGTGGGGCTAATGATATTGGACGCGTGAAAGTCGCCGGAAGAGAAAAGTCTACTTTTCACGTTAATTGTGGTTATTTCATGGCAGAAACCGAGGCTATATCGGCGATGCGTCACACGTTGGATGCGCGAAATTCGAGAAAAGTTGCGTTCTCAAGTCTCGCTGTGCTTGGGATTTTGGTGCGTCATCTGCTGTGAAGCGAGTTCGTAGCCTGCCTCGATCAATTCCCGGGCACGATCGAACTCAAGCACCGTGCTCAGGTTGCGGGGAATCTCGATAACCGCGTCAGGCGGATACACAGCGAGCTTGTGCCGTGCGATCGCTCCCTCCATGGTATCGATAGCCTGTCCCGCGACATCATACATACCGACAAGGTCGCCATTGCGCGCCGTGGGCCGGAAACCGTCGATGAACTGGTTTATCTTGCGTGCGAAGAACGAGTCCTCTTCGTCGTCTTCGCGAGGTGGGGGAGCTTTCGGCCAGTCCGGATCTGGTTTTCCGCTCAGGTTAACAGCGATTGTAAGGTCGGTGTGATCGCGGAAGGTGGGGGCAATCGGTACCGGGTTCAATATGGCGCCGTCCAGAAGAGGCACACCATTGAGCTCGGCGGGTTCGAAGAACAGGGGAATGGCTATTGAGGCGCGGATCGCGTCAAACAGCGGCCCCCTGCTCAGCCAGACCTCTTTCTCGTTGATGATGTCAGAAGCTACGGCGGTGAAGCTGATCGGCAGTTCCTCAATTTTCTTCTCGCCCGTGAGTTCGCGCAGCGTTTCGATGATGCGATCGCCTTTCACGAGACCTGCTGAACCCAGTGTAATGTCCATGAGCCTGAAGATGTCCATGGTACTGATAGCGGAAACCCACTTTGTGAACTCTTCGAGCTTACCCATGGCGTAGATGCCGCCCACCAGCGCGCCCATGGAGCAGCCGGAAATAGAGTCAATGCGATAGTTGTTTTCCTCGAGCCAGCGGATGACGCCGATATGGGCTAGCCCGCGAGCGCCTCCGCCCCCAAGGACGAGAGAAATGGAAGTGGGCTTGTCGATCTCTGGCATGGCAGGCTGGCTCTGTGCTCCGGTCTACGTTTTGCGACCACCAGTCTACTGGCTGTAGGCGCCGAATGCGCCGGTTTTCGATACCCCAGAAGTAGAAAACCCCGCCCAGCCGGGGAAAGCTGGGCGGGGTGGCCCGCGGGGACATGCGGGTCGGGGACTGGTGAGCCTACTGCCGCGTTAGCGGCGGCGGGCAACTCCTAGGCCTGCCAGCGCAATGCCGAGCAGGAACACTACGCTCGGAGCCGGCGCGGCAGACCGAGGCGAATCCAGGGAAACATTCAAGATGTAGCTGGCGCCGTCAGGGATCTCAAAGTTGAAAAAATCTTCTACGCGAACAATGTAGTCTCCCTGGTCGAGCGTAAGCTCGAGCAGCGAGTCCAGGAAACCTAAGTCGTTCTCGCTGCCGGGATCAGTGCCCGCGGAGTCATCACTGGTTGTGATCAGCGCACCAGCACCTGTGAACAGCGTGAGCCACGAGTCGAAATCGTCGTCGCGATCTGTACAGCCGATATTGGGCAGGCCGAGGGTCTGGTTGCCACAGTCGATATCAAAGATCGCGGTGGTGTTATCTTCAGCTACCGAGAAGAAATAGTGGTCGAACGTGTTGTCGCCGCCACCACCGTTGGGCCCGAAGTTGGTGATCTCAACGTGGGGAATGGTGGTTGAATTCTCTATCTGTGCGTTGAAGGACAGGTCGAAAAAGCCGTTGACGTTCTGCGCAGTGGCGAGAGTGTCATTCGCGCCATTAGAGAACACGAGCGCTGCACTCGCCGCGCTGCTGATGCAGAGCGCGCCGGTTAGAGTGAGCGTTGTGAAAATTCCCTTGAGCACGTTAAGCCCCGATACCCTGTTCTTCTTTGTTGTTTACTGTTTTGCGTATGATTAGTAAAAGCAAGAAGCGGGCCAACCCAGTACCTATGCGGGTTTCGGAGTATTTGGTGACTCTTAGGTAGCTTTTCTGTAAAAAAATCTGACGCTACTTGCTGGCGCCAGTGAGACACAGGTCTCGTTTTGCCGGAGCACAGTCTCAGATCACTCGATCGCTGCCGCCGTCCACGGGAATCTGGGCGCCGGTCGTCGCCGCGAACGTGTCGCTCGCGAGGGAAGAGAGCAGGTTGCCGACATCCTGTGAGCGTATCTCGCGACCGAGCAGGTTCTTCGTCTTGTACTCCTCCACGGTCATGTTGTAGCGGGCCGCGCTGCTGGCCAGCGCTTCCTCCGTCCACAGCGCGGTGTCGAAGATTGCGTCCGGGTGGACCACGTTAACCCTAACGCCATCGGCGGCCAGTTCCAGTGCCGCAACACGTGCCAACTGAGTGATGCCGGCCTTGCTCACAGAGTACGCCGCCGCGCCCGGCCCGGGCGCGGGGTAATTGCGCGAGCCGACGATGAGGATCGAAGGGTTAACGCCGAGTTTGAGGTACGGGATGGTCGCTGTCATGAAGCGCTGCGTGGCCGTGAGATTGATCTGGAGGGTACGGTCCCAGGTATCCTGGCTGTGCGCTTCGAGTCGTTCACCTGCCTTGAAGATGCCGGCGTTGCACACAATGATGTCGAGCCCGCCGTACAGTGCCACGGTTTGCTCCACCGCCGCTGTGATTGCGTCGTCGTCGGTCAGGTCGCAGGGGATGCCCGTTGCGCCAACTGCCTCCAGGGTAGCAGTCACCTCGGGATTGATGTCGAGGCCCACCACGGTCGCACCGTCTTTGCCAAGGGCTGCGCATGTTGCAAGCCCGATGCCACTGTTTGCGCCTGTCACGAGCGCGATCTTGCCCTGGTGCGGTTTTGGGGTGCCCGCCTTGCCCAGCTTGGCTTGCTCCAACACCCAGTACTCGAGATCAAAAATGTCGTTCTCTGGCAGTGCGGCCCAGCCGCCGAGCGATTCACCTGTCTGCACAGCCCATCGCGTGTGCCGCGCGATGTCGCTGACGATGCCGCATTCCTTCACGCTTGATCCGAACGCAATGGAGCCGTGTGCTTTCCAGATGCCGAAGCGTGGTGCCTGGTCGAGAATGGTGAGTTCGTCTGACCCGTTGCGCGCGAAGTACTCCCTGTACTCCGCGGCATACGCTGCAATCTCTGGTACACCGGCTGCCGGGGCGGCGTCGATAATCGCGGGGATTCGCTTCGTGCGAATCACGTGGTCTGGCGTGATGGGCCCGCGGCATGCGATCTCGGCAATATCCTCCCGCGAGGCATAACCCTGCGCGTCAGGCGAGCTGTCGAGTACAGCCAGTTGGGCGCTGCCGCGAACCTCTGACACGGCGCGGCGAATGCGTGCGAGTTCGGTGAGGTCTACCGTTTCTTCCGCCGTGTCGTGCTCTGACACGCCATTCTGGGCGATAAAGTCCTCGGCGCGTGTCACCAGCTCAATCATGTTCTCGTAGGCCTCGCGGGCGTCATCGCTGAATGTGAACACGCCGTGGTGCATCAGGATAATGCCCTTGTACTGTGAGAGGTCGGCCTGCTTGAGTGCGTCGTTCACCTGCTTGGAGAGGATGAAGCCGGGCATGATGTAGGGCAGGGTCAGGCAGTCTGGAAATACCTCGGCGATCAGCTCCTCGCCACGCGGGTTGTTGGTGAGCGTGATGATCGCATCGGTATGCGTATGGTCGATGAACTTGTGCGGCATGATGGCGTGGAGGATCGCCTCCACTGAGGGCGACGGGCCAGAGGGGTCCAGCATCTGGGCGCGCAGCTGCAGCGTCATATCGGTATCGGAGAGCTCGTCGAGCTCGGCGAGTTGCCGTGTTTCTGCGAGCCGGATCGCGGGAAAGCCCGGCTTCTCGATGGTCTTCAAGTCCCAGCCGCTGCCCTTGACGTAAAGCACCTCGACATCATTGCCGAAGAAGTCCTTGGTCGTGCCCTTGACCGATGTGTTGCCGCCACCGTGCATGACGAGATCCTCGCTCGCGCCCAGCAGGCGCGAGGTGTACACACGCAGCGCGAGGTCGTCACCGGCAAGTGCTTGGGCGTCAGCATCGTTCCAAAGGCTCTTCATGTTGTTTTCTCTCTTGTCAGTAATCTTAAGGTTTGCGTTGCGCCGACAGCGCGCTCGCGTAAGCGTGTAGCTCTCTGTCCATCGCGTTGTCGCGTGCAATGCGCTCTTTCAGCGCAGCGGGAACATCGTCGTCTTCACCTGCGTGTGCGTGGGGCATGTTGCCGATCGTCCAGCCATAGCGCGTGCCCAGCGTGAAGAGAAAGGTTTCGAAGTCTTCGGTCACCCCTACCACGTCCGTTGCGCGCAGGTTTTCGCGCGCGGTTTCGAAGCGCGCGTTGTCTACTTCAATAACTCCTGTACTGGCGGCGAAACACTCCATCGAGAAGCGCCCGCCACCGCGCTCGCCGAGCGCGATCAGCTCCGGAGTGAGGTTTTCGCCGTTACCGAGTTCACTGCGAGGGGGTAGCACGGGCTCGTAGTCGCCATATCGCACCTCGGCGAGGGTCTCCTCGGCGGTCATCGAAAACAGTTTGGTTTGATAGTTGTTGATGAACGAAGCGTGAAACCAGTCGTCCTCATAAATCGCCTCCAGCGGCCAGTCCGCGTGCTCGTTGTGGTAGCGACGGCAGTGCTTGAGGTAGGAGATGGTGCGTGCAACCGGGTCGCGTAATACCGTGAGCGCGACATAGTCGTCGTCCAGCAGTGTGCGCGTGGCATAGGGGACGTGCCCGCAGACGATACGGTAGCGCTCTGGCGCGCTGTTTACGGCGCCGAGAAGGCCCGGTACGTAGAGGTAGGCCTCCATCTTTCGAAACGGGTTGCTCTCGTCTTTAAGGTAGCCGGCGGGATACCGCTCAGCGTCGCTGAAGTTGGTGTTGATCACCTCGGTGAACGATGTGCCCCCGGCCTTCATCACATGGATGAACAGAAACTTGTGGTCGGACACGTTTACCACGCGCTGGTCATCCCGAGAGACCTTCGGTGGAGTACAGCAGGTGCTCCGAACAGTCGCCGATCAGGTCTACATACATCTCGCGGGTTTTAAAGCACCACTTGCCCTCCACGCGATGAAAGGCGTCGTGGTAGTGGCCGGCGATGATCGGCTGCAGCGCGAGTTGTCCAGTCGCCTGGAACACCGTGTAGTAGGATCGCGCCGAAGCAGCGTCTCCGTCCACTTCGACAATGACGTTGGTCGTGACATGGCGGGTCAGCGGGGTACCGGAGGGCTCGTGCAGACGACAGGACAGCTTGTACATTTCAAGCACCTCGTCGTAGCCCTCGCGACGCGTGTTGTGTGCTGGGGAGACTATTGCGCCGTGACGAAACAGTTCGGCAACCCCGGGCAGGTCGCCCTGGTCGATAAGCTCCGCGTAGCGGTAGATAAGGTTTTCTATGTGGCGGCTGTCTTCCATCGTGGGCGCGTCAGGTAGTCCGGCGGAGGCCGTATTGTATGTCCTTAACGCGGCCGGGAAAAAGGTGCCTAGTTGGTGGCGACGACCGGGATGATATCGGGGGCGGGCAGCATGCCCTCCGGGTGGGCATCGCCGTAGTCGAGGAGGCGGCCAAGGGCAATGTCGATTTCAACGCTGCCATCGCGCAGGCTCTGGCGCAGTTTGTCGACCTCAGCCTCCGTGACTTCACCGCGCTCAAGTGCGCGCAGCTCGTCTGTCAGCATGTTGATGGGGTCGTGGTTGCAGGTCTTGCACACGGGTTCGCGGCTCATCACCATCGCGAGCTTCTGCCTTGAGACCTGCAGGAAGCTGTAGTCGAAGACCGAACCCAGGCTGGCCTGCTTGCGCCAGTCAGAGCAGCACAGGTAGTAGTTGCCATCGTAGCCGATAAACAGGAAACCCCAGGGAGCGCCGCAGAGAGGCTTGAGGCCGCCTTCGGTAAGCTCCTGGCGAGCGCGTGCCATTTCGGTGTACTGCTCAAACTGCATGTGTTCTACGAACAGCGCACCGCCACGATTGATGACGCTGTAGCTGTGGAAGTCCTTGAGGCCATAGCCGCGCCAGTAGGTCTCCATCGCCTTCACGTGCTCTTTGTTGTCGTGGTGGTCTACCAGGATAATCACGGGCTTGCACTTGCCCTGCGATAGCTCGGCGAACTTGGCGATGTTGTCGCGGCTGCGCGCGAAGGGGAGGTTGTAGACCTTCTCGTATTCTTCGTCGATATCCGAGATGTTGATATATATCTCGTCGAGACCCGCGTCCAGAATTTCGCGTGTCTTGTCTTCGGTCAGCAGGTTGCCGTTTGAAGACATGGAGCACTTGAAGCCCTCGGCCTTCACTTTCTTGATGAACGAGATGGCGTTGCGATTGATCAGTGGCTCACCGAGGCCGCAGAGGCTGACGGTGACCTCCAGGCCCGACACATCCTTGACGACCTTGCGGTACTCAACCGCGCGCTGCAGCGCCTTGTCGAAGGTCTCCACGTCCATGATGCCCTGGTGCGGTGTAGCGTCGCGCGGGCAAAAATGGCAGGTGGCATTGCATCGATTGGTGATCTCGATGTCGATCGTCAGGAACAGTGGGCTGTAATCATCAGACATAGCGCGAAAAATGATGGCTATATGTGGTTAGCCTGTCAAGAAAGGGCCGCACTTGTGGGCACTCGCCTCCATAAAACGTGATCTGTGTCCGCTGGGCTGGCGGCCCAGTCATTGCTGGGTTTACGGTGGGGCAGGGGCTTAGTATCCCTGCGTCCAAGGCGGTTATTGCAGCGTCAGCGGCAGAGCTGGTCGTCCAGCATGGCCAGCTCCGGCAGCGGTAGCTGGCGCTTTTCGTACAGCGAGTGGTACACCGCCTGGTGTTCTGGCGCGAGACGCGGTGAGAACCCCTCGGTGAAAGTGCCCAGCATGAGGTTGGCAAACAGCGCCCGTCCCCCCGCGTTGACGGTCGTCGGCGCGTCGAGTTGGGTGTCACTCACCAGGCTGTGGTCGAATCCCCGCTCGCTCGCCATTAGTGCACCGTTGCTGTACAGCTTCACCTGGGACAGGGGGTCGCGCTTTGCGAGGTGGGCTTTCGGCTGGAAGTAACCGGTCAGCACGATCCGGTTGCAACGATTGGGTTCGAAATCGGCGCTCGCCAGTACGCTGTCGCCGATATGCCACTCCAGGCCATGGTGCTCGCGGTAGTGCAAAGACCACAGAGGCTGCTGTTCAGCGAGGATAGCGCTGCCCGACGCCGTCACATCCTCGTCAAGTGGACCGAGCTCAAGGCCGATGGCGAAGCCGAACCTGAAGGGCGAGCGCAGCGTGTCGAAGCCGGAGTAGAGCGTCTGGCCAGGCAGAGCCCCGGCGCTCGAGACCACGGGGACCATGCCCTTGCTCCGCTGTTGTTGCCAGAATGCGTTGGTGAGCTCACCCGTGAACTCTGTCGCCTCTGCAGAAATGTCCGCGTCTCCGGCGGGGGAGCTCGCCAGGTCATAAAGACCGGGCGGGAAGCTCTGCTCGGCTGACAGGCGGAAGCGTCCACCCTCCTCAAGAAATCCGTAACTCAGGGCGCCAATATTGGGTCCGTAGACTTCCCATGACCGACTGCGAGGGGAGAGCGGCACGTCCCTCTGCACCAGCGGTAACAGGTTGCGGCCGTCTAGGTCGGTCGTCGCCATACCACCGGCCGCGGTTAGCAGGGTGGGGAAGATGTCGACGTTCATCACGATATCGTCAACGGTTTTACCGGAGGGGAATTCCCCGGGCCAGGCCATGATGAGGGGTGTGCGGTAAGAGCCCTCGTAGGTTTGTGCCTTTTTGCCGTAGAAGGGGTAGTTGTTGTCGCGCTCGGCGTTCGTGCCGCCGTTATCGCTGAGGAAAACGATCAGGGTATTGTCGTCTTCCACCGCAGCGAGGATTCGTCCTACCGCCTCGTCGAGCTGTGTGACCAGGGCCGTGTAGCGACCTTCTGGCGTGTCTGGAAAGCGCTCGGCGTAACGGGCCTCGGGTTGTACGGGATGGTGAGGTGCAAGAAATGCGTGGTACAGGAACCAGGGCTGCTTGCTGTTTTGCAGCGCGGCCAACTGCTCCAGCGTGTGTTCGGTCAGCAGGTCCGTCAGGTGCCCCGGGTGAGGCGTAAGTTCACCGCCATCACGACGCAGCATCGGGTCGTGGTAGGTGGGCTTGCGTACACCCTTGTTGGCCTCGGTAACCGGCCCAGCTGTTTCCCACTGGTTGAGAAAGCCGAACCAGCGCTCAAAACCCTTGTTCTGCGGCCAACCCGCCAGGCGTTCCTCGCCCGCGTGCCACTTGCCCGTGAGATATGTGGCGTAGCCAAGTGATGTGAGCGCCTCGGCGAGCGTCGGGTATTCGTCGGGAATCTCGATACCCACCGGCCGAAAGCCAGAGCGTTCCGGGTCCCTGCCCGTCAGAATGCCGACGCGGCTCGGCGTGCAGGTGGCGTCAGCGTAGTGGCGCGTGAAGGTGACGCCCTCGCGCGCCAGTGCGGTGATGTTCGGTGTATGCAGCCCGCCAGGGTTGATGGCATCGGTGTCGTTGTAGCCCAGATCGTCAGCAACGATCAGCAGTATGTTGGGCCGTGTCAGGTTGTCCTCAGATTCAGCCGTCGCGGTCTGGTCGAGGACGAGATTTTTCAGCCCCGAAAGCCAGCCGATAAGAAACGCCAGGATAAGAATGCCGCCCAGTGTGAACCTGTTATCACCCAGGGTTGCAGGTGTGGCGGACATGCGGGTACTCAAGTCGACAGGGCTGAACCGTTATACTACCATTGCGCGAAAAGCTAACAACAACACTGCTGTTCGTCCCGCCAGGGCTTTTATGTCGTCTCCTCTTCCCAGTCTTTACCAGCTCAAGAAGCTATTGCTGTGGCCGCGCACAATGTACATGCGCTGGAAGTACCGTGAGACACAGGGCCCGATGCGCGCCATGCTGGAGTTGCACTACTATCGCAAGCCCATGATCGACTGGGTCGGCGCAACGGTCTACAACAAGCACATGCTGCATGAGGCCGACATCAACGAAAACAGTGTCGTCGTGGATGTTGGTGCGTTTACCGGGAGCTGGGCGCAGAGCATCGTCGAGCGCTACGACCCGACTATCTATGCCTTCGAGCCAAACCCGCAATCTTACGAGCAGTTGCTGGCCAAGGCGGCGGATAACCCCAAGCTCAAGCCAATGCCCTATGGGCTTGGCGATGCTGACCTCAACGTGGAGTTCACATTGAAAGGTCTCGGCTCCTCGATGTACGAGGAACGCGCCGATCATGCAGATGTGCCTCGGACCGAGGTAGAGATTGCTGCCATTGATAGAATCTGGCGCGAACTGGAGCTTGGCCAGGTCGACCTGTTCAAGGTCAATATCGAGGGTGCCGAGTTCCCGCTGTTTGAGAGGATGATCGAGGCCGACCTCGTGAAGTCCGTCAACACCTACCTGATCCAGTTCCACGAGTGGCATCCCGGCGCATACCGCAAGCGCCGTCGAATTCGTGAAGTGCTGTCAAAGACCCATACCTGCGAGTGGAACTACTACTTCGTCTGGGAAAAATGGGTGCTTAAGCGTCCCGGCGCCTGACCCACTTCTCCCAGACGAAGTGGTAGTCCCATTCCAGCGTGTGAGTTCGGGCGAGCGCCCGCTGTATCTTGCGCCGTCTCGAGTAGGCGCCCGGGTGCCACTCGTGGAACTGAATCAGGTAGCAGTCGACCTTGTCCAGTAGCTGACATTCGATCATTCGCTCGAACATCGGGAATTCGCCGCCTTCGATATTGACCTTCATGAGGTCGACGTTGTCGAGACCCAGCGTGGGCCACAACGCGGCGACATCGCGAATCTGCGCTTCGTCCCAGTCCACACCCTGTTCGCCTTCGATATCGCCGAAGGCGGTCGAGCCGAGGAACTCGAGGCTCATACGTACAGTTTCGTCTCGATCACCCAGGCCGTAGCTGTAAGCGTGAATGCCCGCGTCCTGGGCCGTACGCTTTTCCAGTTGTCGGAAGTTGCGCGGCTCCGGCTCAAACGCGTGCACTGTGCAGTTGTAACGGCCCCGCATATCCTGTGCCCACTCCCCGATGTAGGCGCCAATGTCCAGTACCACACTGTCTTCGTCGAGCTCTGCGGTGTGCAGGATGTGTTCGTCGCGGCTGCGGGCGGCTAGCCATTTGTAAAACGCCGGGCGGTAGTAGTGCAGCTCCAGCGCGCTTAGCATAAAGCCCGGCTCGAGTTTTTCCTTGCGCCGCATATACAGCTTACGCGGCAGCATGAGCAGTTTCTTCAGCTCATAGGGGCTAGGTACTCGCAGTGGCATGGCCTGTGCCCGTCAGCGGGTGCTGCGCTGGCAGTGCAGGTGTAATCAGTTGTCCAGCGCTTCGCGACGCAGCACGGGTTTTGCGGCAACAGGTTCCGGGCCGTCGTGCGCCCCGACTTCCGCCTCGCCGTAGTTCAGCGAAAACAGGCGACGGCGTTCGCCGCCGTTGTAGCTGCCGTGAATGGTGCGGAAATTCCAGATCACGAGATCACCGGGCGAAGAATTGATCGCGACAGATGGTATCTCGCTGCCTTTTACGCCATAGATCTCTTCAACGCCGGCTTCGTCCTTGAACGCACGCATAAGCGTGCGAGAGAACGACTGGCGGTGGAAGTGGCTGCCCGGAATGATGCGGATCGCGCCGCTGTCACCGCTCAGCTCGTCTAGGTAGAAAGACAGTTTCACGTGGTAGTGATGCAGTGGTGCGGCGTAGTCGTCCGGGTGCCAGTAGCTTTCACAGTAGAAAAGGTTGCCGTCACTGCTGGACCAGATGTAATCCCGGCCTATGATGCTCTGCACAATACCCAGCACGCGCGGATCGTGCTGGAGATGTGCCAGGCGCGGTGACTGCTCGATGAAACCCGGGATGATGATGCGCTTCTCGTCGCCGTGCAGCGCTTCCTTGGTCTCCCACACGGGCTGATCTTCATTAGTGAACATCTCCTCGAAGCCGCCGATGATCTCGTCGATATCCTCTGCGAAAAGCCCCGGAATCTTCAGGAAGCCGAAGGTTTCAAAGAAATGAATCTGCTGCGGTGACAACAGGTACTTGCTATCGACAACCGGCGTATCCGCCTGCTCGGGAGTCACGGCCTGGGTCATGGAATGTTCCGCGCTATTTCTGCTTATGGGCGGTCCAAACTAGCACTTTCCCGAAACCTTGGAAAGCGAGGCACTTGCGCTGGATCAAGAAGCGCTGCGTGGGCGGGAGAGAATGTCGACCGGTTCACACTCCTCGCTGAATCCGGCCCGGGCGGGCCGGAGCGGTCCGGGCATGGGTGTGCTTAGGCGGCAGTGCCTGTGATGAGCCGCGAGTCGGTTGCCTTGAGGGGCACTGTGCCCGGCCACAGCATGTATTGCAGCGTGGAGATCGATTCGCGCATTCCTCCGGCAAGCCATGCTGCGAGGCATTGGGCGACGTCGGTGAAGGGCTCTGCGGGAGCGTGTGCCATGGCGTCCAGCCAGTTTTCGATGCGCTCCTTCGACAGCGAGTGCATTACATGCCCGTAGCCTAGTTGCTCAATCGCCAACGCGTTCGACAGCTGTTCTGTCTGGCCAACCAGCGGCCGCGTGAGCAAAGGCTTCCGCCATTGCAGACATTCGCTGATCAGCTCGAAACCCGAATTGCACAGCACTCCGCGGCAACTCGCGAGGTGCTGCTTGAAGCCCATGTTGTCGGTTGGATGGCAGGCGACATTGCCGCGCTGGGATCTCGTCATGCCGCTGGCGTAGAGCACGAATTTCGTGTCTGGCAGGGTGTTGAGTAGTTCGATGACGGTGTCCTGGTTCTCGAAAGGGAGATACACCAGGATGTGTCCTGCCTTCGAACGCTCGAGGTCCGGCAGGTCGAGAATCGGAGGCAGTACGTTGTCGCGATACGGAAACCAGTGCAGTCCCAATGATTTTTGAGTCGGGGCAAACTGTCGCATGATCGCTCGCGTTACGATGTTGCTGCCCGTGTTCGGAACGCCCGGGCCGAACGCATACTGGTGCCCGATACCCACGGACGGCACGCCGGCAAGTTTGGCCGCCCAGGCGGTGACGGGTTCGAAATCGGTCACCACCACGTCATAGGGAGAGAGATCCAGCTGTATGACATCCTTAAGGAAGCGGATTGGTCTCGCCTTGAGTACCGTATCGACGTGTTTGATCTGGCCATGCGCGGTCTGGAAGGTCAGGCCATCGCGGTGTTCGAAATCGCCAAAGGTTGTCATGTCGGGGAGCTTCTCTCGCTGGCGTCCCGAGAACAGCCAGGTAATCTCGACATCGTGTTTGGTGAAGGCCTTCGCCATCGCGCGTGCGCGCGAGATGTGGCCATGCCCGGTAGCCTGCACACCGTAGAGAATCTTCATCGTTGATTACACTCCAAGGAAGTTTGCGGTAACGAATGCGATGGTGCTGCCCATGACAGCGCCTGCGATGGTGTCCCCGGGGTAGTGCACGCCGAGGATGACTCTGGACAAACCGATGCTGCCTGCCCAGACGTACAGCGAGGCAGCCGGTTCCTGGTAGATGATGGTGAGGCAGGTCACGATCAGAAAAGCCGCGGACGTGTGGCCCGATGGAAAACTGAAACGGTCGCTGGCGGTGATGACGCTGTGAAAGTTGTCGATACTTTCCTGGGGCCTGCGCCTCTTGAGGCTGTTCTTTAGCGACCAGTAGACACAGCGTTCTGCGGCCAGCGCAATACAGATCAGGGTGCAGAGGCTACCAACAAGTGGCGATTGTGCTAGCCAGAGAGCGAGGGGCAGCAGTACGAACAGGTAGCCGTCGGCAGAGTGTGAGAGCGTTTTTGCGAGGGCACGAAACCAGCCTCTCTCCGCGCCCTGGAAAACGCTGAAAAACAGGCGTGCATCAACGTCATGCATCTTGGCCAGTATTTTCATGGGTATACTGTGACCCGACCGTGTGGCACCGCTGTGAATGTTTTGTGTCATTACTGTTGCAGGTGCGGCGGTGTTGCGGGTTAGTCTGTGTGGCGACCTGTGTAGGGGAGTTAAGATATTGCTTCTGGCGCGGCCAAAAAATGCTGTAAACGCAGGGTTTTATGGTGGTCTGTTCGTATTCATCGTGCTTGTGTTTCCCTCTGTACTTGCTGCGGCGCTCGCTCCTGAGTCGCGCTTTGTCCGGACTGTGAACTATTTACACTCTGCGCCGCTCACACTGCGCGCGGAGTTCGCCGCGCTGGCTTTAGAGCGACTGCATCATGTGTACAGCGCAGAAGCGGAACTCGCCCGTGACGAATTCACGCGCAGCGACGAGGACGCCGACTTGTTGCGCTGGGCAGCGGCGGTCGAGCAGTTTGCGGGCAAACTGCCACTCTCGGTCGAGGAGATTCGCGCGGGTGAAGCAGTCGGCCTGCGAGCCGATACGCAGGAGGGCGTTGTTGTGCAGGTGGCGGGCAGGGTCCTGCTGCTGGTGCACCCGCGTCCTGACCAGCAGGCAGCGTTTGAGCGCGACATACTGACGCTGTTTTGCGCGCGTCAGCCCTGCGAGAAGTTCACCCCCGGCGTGGACGCCGAACAACCCATACCCGTCACCCGCGGTGATGTCAGACCCCAGTGGCAATTCAGTGGCGCGGGGGCGCAATGCCGTTACGACGGTGTTGTCGTGGAATTTGGCGCCAGCGGGCGCATGGCGGAGAAACGGTCTCTTTGCGCCCAGCTGATGTACGAGCTGTTTACCCTTTCCGATGAAATTGCGTGGCAACACCGGCATGCTGTAGCCATAGAATGGGAATCCATGGTCATCGGCGCGAGCCCCAGGCGGCCTGATCACACTGTTGTGCTAAATCGCGCGGGTGACTCTGCTTTGCTCGTCGCGCCACTTTTGTACGGCAGCGAGGGACTTCTGGCGTCGATAAAGCCCTGGCTGCGGGCTCGATTGGAGGAGGCTCCTGAGGGCGGCCTCGTGCTTAACGCCGCGGACTATTGTTGGGAATAGCCCCATGTGTGCAGGGGCAGACTGGAGAGTATCCATTGGCTGACGAGATCCCCGATATCCCCAACGTTGCGCTGAGTGCGCAGGAACAGGAGCGCATATCACGCATCGGCGAGGAGTTGCGCGACGGCATCGAGAATCTGCACGACATCGGTCCGGCGGTGACGATCTTCGGCAGCGCACGTTCCACTGAGGACTCGTGGGAGTACCAGAGCGCACGCACGCTGGCACGCATGCTGTCTGCAGAGGGTATCAGCGTGATCACTGGCGGCGGACCGGGTGTCATGGAGGCCGCGAACCTGGGCGCGTGTGAAGAGGTGGGTACATCGATCGGGCTCAACATCGAGTTGCCGCATGAGCAGATGGCAAACCCCTACCTCGATATCGACCTGGACTTCCGCTATTTCTTCACGCGCAAGTTTATGTTGATTCGGTACGCGAGAGGGTTCGCGATTTACCCCGGGGGTTTCGGAACTATCGACGAACTGTTTGAGCTTCTCACGCTGATGCAGACGGGCAAGCTCAAGGAGCGCCCCGTTGTGCTCGTGGGTATCGATTACTGGCGCGATGTGGTGCAGTGGCTCAAAGACTTCACCCTGCGCTCCGGCTTCATCAATGCAACTGACCTCGATATGCTGCAGCCAGTGGCGACTGCAGAGGAGGCGGCGACGATACTGCTGTCGGTAGCGTCCAGTGAGGATGAAGCTTAGGGCCTGAACTTTCTGACAGCACTGAGCAGCTGCCTACAGGTAATCTGGCCGATCAGCTTGCCATCCTCAACAACCGGGCGCCGCCGCTTATTCTTGCGCAGCATGTCCTGGGCAACGTCAACGATGTCTTCGTTGGGGTGGGCCACAACGAGATTGTCGCTCGCCATGTAGTCTTTTACCCGGCCGATACCGGCATCGTTATATACCGCGCCGAGTACAGCCCGCAGGCAGTCCATCTCCGACAGTATGCCGACGAGTGTTGCGTCGTTCTCGACAACGCAGACCCCAGAGACCTTGTTGTCGATAATGACCTGCATGGCATCGAGAATGCCGTCGTCCGGGTGTACCCGAATGGGGTTGGCAATGATGTAGTCGCGTAGATTCACGGATTGCAGCATGGCGCCCCTCCAGAAATGGGATCTCAGGCTCTGATAAAGTATAGCCCGTCTATGCTCGCCCGTTGCCGGCCCGGCAGCCGAGCATCACATATTGACCCATACTGGGCTTCTGAGCGCCATTTGCCATGAAAACACTGCGCCTCACCCGCCACGCGAAATCCAGCTGGAAGGCGCCGGAACTCGACGATCGCGACCGAGGCCTCAACAAGCGCGGCGAACGCGATCTGCCGCGAATGGCGGCAGCGCTCGCCACAAGGGTCGAGCCCTGTGTCATACATGCCAGCCCCGCGCGGCGCGCAAGGCTTACGCTGGAGGGTCTCTGCGCCCACTGGCCGGACCTCGATAGCTTGCCCCATGCGCTCGAAGAGGACCTGTATACGTTCTCTACCGCAGAGCTGCTGGAATGGCTGGCGGAACAGCCCGCAAGTGCGGATGCCATTTGGATCGTTGGCCACAACCCGGCGCTGACCGGGCTGGTGAATTACCTGGCCTTGGATGGCCACCTCGATAACCTGCCCACCTGCGGTTTTGTCGAGCTGCGTGCGGACGTTGACCGCTGGGATCAACTCATGCAAGGTTCCGCAGAAATCACCTTCAGGCTGTTTCCAAAGCACCTGCGCGACTGAACAACGACAACGATAATGAGAGCCGCCATGTCCCGATGCCTCACTGCACTGATACTTGTACTGCTGATTGCTCCCGCAACGCGCGCGGCCGCGACGGCTCCGGAGCGCCTCGCGGAAGCTGTAAAGTTCCGCACCATCAGCTACCAGGACCGCAGCCTCATCGACTACGAGGAATTTGCGCGGTTCAACGTGTTCCTTGCAGAAACGTTCCCCCTTTCGTTCAGCCGCCTTGAAGTCGAGACGGTCAGTGATTACAGCCTGCTCCTGCGTTGGCCGGGCAGCGATGCGAACCTGCCGCCTGTACTGTTCACCGCGCACTCCGATGTCGTGCCCATCGAGCCCGGTACGGAAGAGGATTGGGTGCAGCCACCGTTCGCCGGCGTCATCGTCGATGACAGGATCTATGGGCGCGGCACGCTGGATGACAAGCAGGGCGTCATGGGTCTGCTTGAGGCGACAGAGACGTTGTTGGCAGCGGGCTTTCAGCCACAGCGAACACTGGTCCTGGCATTCGGTCACGACGAGGAAATCAGCGGCCGTGATGGCGCCCAGGCACTCGCCCGGGTAATGCAGGAGCGCGGTTGGCATTTCACGTGGATGGTCGATGAAGGCGGCATGCTGCTGAAGGACAACCCGCTGCTGCCGGGTAGGGAAAGCGCCCTCATCAATATCGCTGAGAAAGGCTACCTGACCCTGACGCTGGTCGCGAGAGGGGAGGGTGGCCACTCCTCGCGCCCGCCGGAGATCAGCACGATAGGCAGACTCTCGGCGGCGCTGACGCGCATCGAGAACAACCCCTTTCCCGCGGAGCTCGTTGAGCCCGTGGAGGCAATGCTGGCCGCCGTGGCCCCGCACACGGAACAACCGCTGCGCTTTGTCTTCTCCAATCTCTGGCTCACTGGCGGACTGGTCGCGGGCCAGATGAACGACAGCCCACTTACCAAGTCATTCGTGCAGACGACCACAGCGCTGACGATGTTCAACGCGGGTATCAAGGAAAACGTGGTCCCCCAGCAGGCAGAGGCCAAGATCAACTTCCGGCTGTTGCCGGGGGAGACCCACGAGGCCGTCGTGGCGCGCATTACCGAACTCGTCGACGACCCCGAGATCGAGATTCTGCACGATGGTTGGGGCCGGATTCCACCGGTGGCCGAATACCCGGGCGGCGGATATGACGTTATCTCCCGCGCCATTGGCGAGGTGTATCCGGAGGCCATCATCCTGCCATCGCTGCTTACGGCGACTACCGACACGCGGCACTACATCGACGTTGCGGACAATCTCTACCGCTTCCACGGGATGATGGTGGAGTCCGCACAGGCCAGTAGCATCCACGGCACGGGGGAATACATCGGCGTCGACAGCTACGAGAAGATGATCGCGATCACGGAGCGGATGCTACGTTTTGCCGCCGAGCCGTGACACGCAACGCCCCCTGCCGGGTGCGCCCTGATCGCCCAGATGCTAACCTACGCCCGATCCTGACACCGTGGAGTTTTTAATGCGACTAGCACCCTGCCTGCTTGCGCTGTTCCTGTTATCTGCCTGTGCGACAACGCCTGAAAGCGTGCCTTGCACCGATCCCCGCCCCCAGATATGCACCATGGAATACAACCCGACCTGCGCTGAGCGCACTGACGGCACCACGGCCGACTATTCCTCGCCATGCAATGCCTGTGCTGACGACAACGTTGTCAGCTACGTCCCCGGGGCCTGCCCCGAATGACACTGACTAACCGCATTCTCATCGCCATGGCGGCGGGGATCCTGCTCGGTTCGCTGTTCAACGTTGTGTTGATGACGGCCGAGGAGGGGGGTGCGGTCGCCACGTTCATTGACGTGTACCTCGTGAATGGCCTGTTCGACATTGTGGGGCGTATTTTCATCGCCTCGCTGAAACTGCTCGTCGTGCCGCTGGTGCTGGTGTCGCTGATCTGTGGCGCGAGTTCGCTGGGCGACTCATCGCGCATGGGGCCAATAGCGGTCAAGACGCTGCTGCTCTACATGGCAACCACTGCGATCGCCATTTCCCTGGCCCTGACCTTCGCCGCGGTTATTGGGCCGGGTCACGGTGTGGAACTCGCCGCGGCTGCCAGCTTTACACCGAGCCCTGCGCCACCGCTCTCGGATGTGCTGGTCGATATTTTCCCCTCCAATCCGGTACGCGCGATGGCCGATGGCAAGATGCTGCAGATCATCGTGTTTGCGCTGCTCTTTGGTTACGCAGTGTCCCACGCCGGCGAGCCCGGGCAGCGTATTGCCAGCTTCTTCCGAGATATGGAAGCGGTGGTGATGAAGATGGTGGAGGTGCTTATGCGCCTCGCGCCCTATGGCGTATTCGCGCTGCTCTCACGCCTGTTTGCCGATATGGGCATTTCGGCGATTGCCGACCTCGCGGCATACTTCGGCACCGTGCTGGCGGCACTCTTTTTCCACGCGCTTGTGGTCTACACGTTTATTTTCAAGAGCTTTACGGGCTTCTCTCCGCGCCTGCTGCTCGCCAAGATGCGCCCGGTGTGGGCTTTTGCCTTCAGCACCGCATCTTCCGGTGCGACGTTGCCGATTACCCTGCGCACTGTTGAGCGGCGTCTCGGGGTGCACAATTCAGTGGCGGGTTTTACCGTACCGCTCGGCGCAACCATTAACATGGACGGCACGGCTATCATGCAGGGCGTTGCCACCGTCTTTATTGCCCAGGTCTACGGTATTGACCTCACCATGGGCGCGTTCGTCACCGTGATACTCACAGCCACCCTGGCCTCGGTCGGTACCGCTGCCGTGCCCGGTGTGGGCCTTGTGACACTCGCGCTCGTACTGGAGCAGGCGGGGCTGCCCGTCGAGGGTATCGCTCTGATTATCGGGGTCGACCGCCTGCTTGATATGGTGCGCACTGCGGTCAATGTCACCGGGGACGCCACGGTTTCGGTAGTAGTTGCCCATAGCGAAAACCAGTTGGATGCGGACGTCCTTCAGGACCCCGCGGCCGACGCACTGAACACGAACGGCGTCGAGCCCGCAGCGAGGCCGATTGCCTAGGCCCCCGTCTCACCCGTTTAAGTTTCGAGGACAACCATGAGTATTCAATGCACCATCGTGCCCGTTACGCCTTACCAGCAGAACTGCTCCGTCATCAAGTGTGAGGCGACGGGCCGGGGCGCGATTGTCGACCCCGGCGGCGATATCGACCGGATCATGCAGACGGTTGAGAAAATGGATGTGGAGATCGAAAAGATTCTTCTTACCCATGCGCACATGGATCACTGTGCTGCATCCGATGTTCTGCGTAAGCAGCTCGATGTGCCTATCGAAGGCCCGCATCGCGGCGATGATTTCTGGCTGCACGGGTTGCCCGAGGCGTGCAAGATGGCGGGCTTCCCGCATGCGGATGCATTCGAGCCCGACCGCTGGCTGGAGCAGGGCGATACTGTCACGGTGGGCGATCTCGAGCTAGCGGTCTTCCACTGCCCGGGCCATACGCCCGGCCATGTCGTGTTTCACCACGCCGCTCAAAAGGTCGCGTGGGTGGGAGACGTGCTCTTTCAGGGCTCGATCGGTCGTACGGATTTCCCCGGGGGCAACCACCAGGAACTCATCGACAGTATTCGCGAGCGCCTGTTTCCGCTGGGTGATGACATCACCTTTGTGCCCGGACACGGACCGACCTCGACCTTTGGCCAGGAGCGCCTGACCAACCCCTTCGTTGCCGACTCGCAGTATGGCTGACGACAACGCGGACCGTGAGGCGCTGCTGCGCCGCGAGTATCACGGCCAAACCGCGCGCATCCACTGGCACGACTTGCAAACCCATTACGCTCGCGGCAGCGTGGTGTGCGTGGCCAAGGGTCTGAACCTTGTAGAGGTGGCGGTGCAGTTGGGGCTGGATAACGCGGCCCAGTTCCAGTCCTGGATTGCAGCGGGCGATGTGTCTGCCGTCGACGACGAGCAGGCTCTCGCCTGGTATGAGCAGAACGAAGAGTTATGGGCAGTGGTCGCCGCACCCTGGGTGTTGGTGCAGCCCTACGCTGGCCCCGCTAGCGAATAATCTTGATCCAGTCCCCGGTGCGCGGTTCGCCGCGGGGGTAGAAGCCGTTCAGCAGCCTGAGCTGGTTTTCAGCATCGGGTATCTTCATGGTCGCGGCGAGGCTCGCCATGGTCTCGCCGCGAGGCACCTGCATCCAGCGCACGCGTTTGCCGTCCCCCGGCTTGCGCTCCCTCGCGTGGGTGGGTCTAAAGCTCTCAATGATGGCCAACAATTCTGGATCCTTCGTGGCAAAGTCTCCGGCTTCGCCTTCGAAGAGATAACCCAGGCCATTGAAATCGATGACCGCGAGACGCTTGGCCGTACCGCCGCTGGCGGCGACTGCGGTGTAGCCTTTGAGCCCGGCCTGCTCGAGTTCTTTGGCATCGTTGAGCGTGCCCGTTGCGTTGCCCTCCAGTACGGAGCGCGGTGTGTCTCCGCTGACGGGGCGCCGCAGCTTGATTGTGAGTTGCGCTGAGCCATCATCGGCGCTTGCTACGACCGCGTTCGATCCTGACCGCACGCTCCACCCCTCCGGCTCCAGGATCGTGAAGTACAGGGTATTGTGATAGTAGCGGTCATCCGAGCGTTCGCTCTGTACGGTGTCGCCCCAAACAAGGCCGTCGACGCGTTTCTTGAACTCGCCTGGCACAGACGGGTCTTCGATGTAGGTGCTGATATCCAGCTCACCGGCCTTGGCGACCACCTCCTGCAGCCGCTTGTCATTGCGTGGGTGGGTTGCGTAAAGCCCGTGATACGTCGCACGCACCTTGCCCGCGGCGCGCGCCTTGCGGCGCTGGTAGTTCTGTTGATCCTTGAGCACGCCGATAACCTCCAGCAGGTTTTCGGTGTCGTAACCGGCCAGGTGCATATACTCGGCGCCGAGGCCATCCGCCTCCAGCTCCATGTCGCGCCCGTAGCCGCTGATCAGCTCTGCGCCATAGATCTGCGATGCTTCGGCGAGGTCGCTGCTGCCGGTGAGTATCAGCAGGCTGAACGCCGTGACCGCGCTTGCGAGGCCCGCTGCGCGCTGCCTGCCTGAGTGACGAGCGGTGACGTGGCCGATTTCGTGACCCAGCACACCCGCGAGTTCCGCCTCGTTGTCCAGGAAGGCGAGTAGTCCACGATTGATGTAAATGTAGCCGCCCGGCGTGGCAAATGCGTTGATGTCCGGGCTGTCGACAACCGTAAACGTAAAATCACGATCGGCCATCGTGCTCTTTGCCAGCAGTCGCTCGCCGATCCTGGTCACGTAGGCTTGCAGCTCAGGGTCATCGTAGACACCGCCGTTCTCTACGATGCCGTTATACATCTCCTCGCCTATGGACGCCTCGCCGCTTTCGCTGGACATGACGACCGAGGCGCCGCCTGTTGCCGGATTGTAAGCGCATGCGCTGAGCAGGAGCGTGCTGGCGACGATGCAGCCGGCTAGGAGTGGTCTTGTCAGGCGGGAGCGCGGCATGATCAGTACTTGCCGGAGAGGAATTCCAGGAGCTGGTCGCCGATGCCGTCACAGGCGGTACCCTGCACGGGGGCGATGATCGGAATCGGCACAACGACCGCAGGCATGTAGGACTGCCCGCTGGCAGAGGTGTTTACCCGTCCGACTTCAGCGCGATCGGTGAAGTCCCAGATCGTGGCCTCGTAGTTGGCATCGTTATTCCAGGTACCAAAGCCAAAGCAGCCAGCGCCGCCGGGGCCTATCGCGCAGGTCATCGACCCTGCTGAGTCGGTGCGCACTGTATTGCCGTCCAGCCAGATCATGTACTCGGTTTTGAGTTCCGCCATTTTCATGGCGACCGGTTCGTGCTCTAGCATCCGCTCGAGGTCCTGCGGTTTCAGCGGAGCCGTGCGTGGCTCGAACCAGGGGTAGAGCGAGTTGAGGAAGTCGAGCTCGTCGATCACCGTGATATCGCGATCGCGCGAGCGAATGTGGTCACCCACGCACTCCACGAAATCGGGTTCTGTGTCGTAGTCGCTCGCGTGGCGCCTGCCGAGGATGACGACACTGGACTCACCGATTCCCTCCGTAGGCTCATTGAACACCATCTCGTCGACCTTGGCCGTTACGCAGCCCTGTGCCAGCACGAGCAGGCTAAGCAGTGGCAGGCGAAACAACAGTGCTTTCATAGGCCTATCCCTCCGTGGCTGTTTCCTGCTGTGACAGCCATTCCTTTACCGCGGGAACCCGGTTGAAGCTGGTGACAAAGTTGGCGCCCGCGTCGCGCAGCGCCATGATGGCTGCGCCGTTCACCGCCGCTTCGTCCGTCTGCAGGAACGCGGTCGGTGTCTTGCCGTAACTCGTCATCTCCCATGCGCCGAGGGCATCACCGGCAGGGGTTACCAGCTCGAAGCGATAGCGCATCCAGATCTCGTAGATCTTCACATTCGTGTGCGCGGGTATCGCGTACTGCAGCTCTGCGACATGGGGAATCAGTACGGCATCGACCGCAGGTGCGGCGCCATCGCCCGGCGCCTCCGTCAGGTAAACTATGTTTTCAAACATACCGGCGAAGAGGCCGTCCCACATCTGGACCTGCGCAGCACCCGTCTGCACGACCCAGCCACCCCCGCGCCTTTTCCCGGCTTCGGTAAAAACGTGGTTGCGAAACTCCTCTGTGTACCAGATGCCGATGTCCACCGACTCCGGCTCCACCAA
Source organism: Halioglobus sp. (assembly GCA_965227435.1). GTDB lineage: Bacteria > Pseudomonadota > Gammaproteobacteria > Pseudomonadales > Halieaceae > Marimicrobium. The sequence goes on from CBDDGB010000001.1 coordinate 1,580,763, forward strand.
CGGCGCTGGAAAGTTGCCCTCCACGATGACCTGCGGGCTGCCGCACGCGGCCAGCAGCAGCGCGCCGGCGAGTGCCAGCAGCCTGCTCTGCGTCCGCAGCCTAGCGAAAGTCATTGAGTGCAACAAAAGTGCCTCCATTGCGTCGGGTCAGCTCACGCATCAGCGTGGCGAAGCGTATGCCGGTGGTTTGCCGGGACTCTGCCTGTGCTAACTGTACGGGAAACCCCACGGCGTGGATTCGTACGCGGCGTTTGCCCGTGGCGTCCTCCTGGTTGATGTTGTCGACGATATCGACAACATCCTCGATGGACTGCCCAGTGAATTCATCCCCGAAAACATAAATACTGATTTTCTTGTCGGGGTCATAGAACGTGCGGATGGCGGTGGTGATACCTTCAACCGGACTCGAGTTGCTGAATACGTTCCACGAACGCAGCCGCGTGAGTATTGAGCGCCGCCTCGCCGGGCTGTCCTCGATCCACTCCCCGCGGTAGCGCGGGAACAGGTAGTTGCCCATGTCGTTCATCACCTGGATACCCTTTACCTCGGGGTAGATACTCAGTGTAGCGTTGATTTCCTTCAGCACACGCCCCCAGGCGTAGGAATACATGGAGCCCGAGGTATCGATGACGAAAATAATGTACTCGCTGTCTACCGGGATGCCGCCGATCAACTGGTTCTTCGGCAGGTACTTGAGGCCCAGTAGCCGCTGCATTTCGTCAGTGAGCGATTGTCGCGCCTGGGACAGCTGGCCCAGTATCTCGACATCGCTCGCATTCTGGGTCTCGAGCGACTCATAGCTCGAGCGCGCGCTTGCCAGCTGGCCGCGCAGGATCGCGATTCGCTCTTTGTACTCTGACAACTGCTCCTGTTTTGCGTTCAGGTGGCGGTTGAGGATTCGCGTTTCCCCGCGCAGCTCGAACAACTCCTCTTCAAGCTTCGCCAGGCGCCCCTCAAGATTCACCTTGGACGCCTCGATAATCTGGGGCTCGACAGTCTTGGTAATCATCAGCAGCAGGATAACCGCGCCGAAGCCGCAGCAGATGACGTCCAGAAACGACAGCGAGAACTGCTCCGGTGCCCGGCGACTTTTCCCCGATCTCCTCATGGCCAGTCCCTCGAGGGGCTGAGGAAGGCGCCGCGCGTGCGCATGGCTAACTTCCAGAACTCGGGCGCCGCCATGTGGTCGCCGTCCAGGGGAGCGAGTATCACGTTCACGGGGGTGCGTTCGGGGAGTTTCTCTACCGCCTCCCTGAAGAGCTTCTGACGCTCCCTGCCGCTCACCCTGCCACTTGAGGGCGGTGTAGTGCCCTGGGTCGGCAGGCCGTCGGTCAGAAGGAAAATGTTGTCAGGTCGCGGCGTGAGTTTGTTGAGCGCGACGAACGCGTTCTCGAGGCTCGTGCCGCCGCTGGGCGTCACCTTGCGCAGTGCATCAGTGACCTCAACCAGCTGCGCCTCGTTGGCGACTTCCAGCCACTTACCTTCCGTCTCGGGCAGTGCGGCCCGGGCGCTGGTGTTAAACAGCAGCACCTGGTACTTGGCATTAATAGGCAGCTGCGCCGTCAGCCAGTCCACGGTGTCGAGGTTGCGTACCCACTTGTCTGCAGATCGTTGCACGTCCTCGCCCATATTGCGCAGGCGAATGATCTGCACGAGCTGGTCTGCCAGCATGCTGGAGGAGGCGTCCAACAGTATCGCGATGTGTTTGCCGCCGAGGTTGAGGCCGGTCAGGTACTGGCGGCTGCCATCGCCGAGAAATGAGCGGGCATTAACGCCTGTGCTCTCTTCGTTGGCGGCGCGTAGCTGCTCCACCTCGGTTTCGAGTGCCGCCAGCTCAGCGCGCAGTGTGTCGATCTCGTCAGGGTCGGTGAAGCCGTCTTCCAACAGTTGGGAAAGCAGTGCCTCGTACTCGTCGAGTTCTTCCATGACGCGCGTGGCGCGACCGTCGGCTTCCACGATTTGCATGTCGACATCGGAGATTGTGTTGCGCAGCCGCACCATGCCCGCGCGGCCTTCAGCGATGTCCTCTTCGATCAGGTTGACCTCGGATAGCAGATCCTCGTTGAGTTCCAACTGCTCATTCTCGATGGCGTGGTTCATGATCAGGTAAACCAGCACCACGGCGCCGAAGCCGCAGGACATGATGTCCAGGAAGCTTAGGTTAAAGGTATTGAATTCTCGTTTGCGCCGGGCCACGGGTTCAGTCCTCGACCGCGATCAGCGTCACGGGCGCTGCGCCCTGTATGCGAATGGTATCGCCCGTATCGAGCAGTTGTCCGGGCCGGTGCGCCGCGTCGTTGATGTGGACCTCGCCGTCACCCCCGGCCAGTAACCAGCCGCTGTCAGTCTGCGTGAGGGACCACCCCGCTGCCAGGGCTTCGCTGTGACCGTTCAGGGCGCGGGCGACCCCGTCCTTTAGCAGGTGAGTGGCCGTAGACAACTTTGGTAGAGGCGCTGGCGCGGGCGCAGGCTCCGCCGTGAGGTTGCCGGTGGTACGAGTGCCGAGGCATGGCAGGCGCGTAATGAAATCGAGGTGGTCGCTGCGCTGCGCCAGGCGATCGCCGTGCGCATCTGCGGCGGCTTGCAGATCGTCGGCCGCCAGGAATGTGAGGTCGCCAAGTTCGCGGTCCATTGCCGGCAGCAGGCTCATTCGCGCATCGGCGATGATCTTTTCCCCAGCGGCCTGTTCGGCCACGCGCCGCGTGAGTGCGTCGGCAATATGCTCAACATCGCGGTGACTGATGCGCGCGAGGTAGCCGCCAACCTCGACGTTGGTTTCGTTCGCCTGGGCCAGCTCTGCGAGGACGCCGGGCAGCGCATCGTAAAGTACCTGTTCCGTTGCGGCCTGGCGTCGGGGGTCGAAGCGCGTCTGGCGTACGAACGCATCGGCAACGACTTTCACCAGGGCTTCCTGCAGGGCAAGCATTCCGGCGCCGGGTAGGGGCACCGAGCGTTCGATACGCACGTCCGCGCCGTCGCCTACCAGCTCACTAAGCAGCGCCTGGTGCAGTTGCAGCTCGAGGTGAAAGAGTCGTTCGCCCGGCGCAAAGAGGCTGCCGAGTAAAGCGCTTCGGTGGACGAGGCCCACGGCGTTGAAGGGGCACTCGTTAATGATGCCAAGCAGGAGCGACAGCTGGTCGCGCTGCATGGAGCCGGGCACCGCGAGCAGGATCTCGCCGGGGCGGCCTGCATCGCTGTAGAGAGCATTCAGATGAGCGTGCACGAGGTCGCCGGTATGGCGCGCGGGTCCGAGTTTCGGTTGCAGGGTCTCGGTGCTGAGCTGCCACCAGAACCGCGTGTTGACGTCGCGCGGTCGCAGCCGTGCGGCCCCGAGCGCCGCATCGCCGAAGGCGTAGCTACTCCCGTTGAGCAGTGCATACCCAGGGCTTTCGATATGCGTACTGCCGTGCCAGAGCTGCAGCTGGCAGTCGTTGATGTCGAGGAGGGCGTGGCTCATTGGCTAGTGGGCTCCCGCGCCTATTCCGCGACCAGGAAGCGCAGTAGTCGGCGATCGGCGTAGCGCTGGCAGTTCAGCACGAGGCGCTCCTGCGACTGCTGTAGCTGGTGCAAGCAGAACATGATGATGATGCTGAGCACCAGCGCTACGAAGGTCGAGTTGAACGCCACGCCAAGGCTGGCGGTCACGCCCGAGATGTCGCCCTCTACCGCTTTGTACGCCTGGCCAAGTGCATCGCCAATGCCGCGTACCGTTCCGATAAACCCGATCGATGGAATGGCCCACGCTATGTAGCGCACCATCGACATTTCTGAGTCGAGGCGGTCTGCCTCAACGTCACAGTGCTCGCGCACCGTATCTGAAACCGCCTGTATGCTGCCCGTGGTGGCAAAGCGCTGCAGTGCAGACAACAGGGTGCGGGGTAGCAGAAGGTCCTGCTGGTCGGGCGGCAGCGCCTCCAGCGAGCGACTGTACTCGCGTGCATCCTGTGGCAATAGGCTCGTGCCCTCGGGTATGTCGAGCAGGCGCTGCTCCAGCAGGACATTCTCCTTGCTGGTGTGGCGCGCCTTGTAGGCCATAATCGCCAACGCCCAGATCAACAGGATGAAACAGGCCTCCTGTTCGAAGTCCCGTACCACGACTACGAGGCTGCGCTCGGCGACAACGTCTTCACCGGCCGCCAGCAGCGCGGCTTCCTGTTCCAGCTGTGCATTAGCCGCGGGCCTGATGGCCCCCACGTAGACAGCGTGCACAACGATTACGGCGATCAGCAGTGCGAAGATCTGGTAGATGAACTCGGAGGACAGCCTCTGTTTCATGCGTTGATCCTATATGTCTACGGGAAAGGAAACGGAGAGGTCCTCGGAGATGTCCTCCGAGGGGCGATAGTCGTGTGGCGAGCGCTCTGAATCGGGTGTTTCGGCCGCAGCGGTTGGGGATTGCTCATCCGTCTCGTCCTTCTCGCTAACCGCTGCTGGCGGCGCCTCGACATCCTCTGCCTCCGGCTGTGCCAAAGCAGCGCCCGGTAGCCAGAGAACCAGCAGAAGGGGTAGGAACCTGGTGACATTACTCTGCATAGCGCGCTACCCGAAATCCTACGTCATCGCGACCGGCTTGCCCATAATCGCGAAAGGCGAGCCGCAGCTCGGGCAGCCTGGCGTGCGACCAGCTGGCCCCGCGCACGACATAGTTGTCGCCTGTCTGCTCACCGAGAGGGTCGGTCTCACTGCTCTCGCTGTCTGCCGTTACCGTGTAAACATCGTGCACCCACTCGGCGACGTTGCCGCCCATGTCGTGCAGGCCGTGCTGGTTCGCGCTGTAGGACCCGACGGGTGCGCTAACTACGTGCTCGTCTGAGTAGCCGTTCACAACGCGCCCGGTGAGGTAGGCGGACTTCACATCGGCATAGTTCTCGACCTTTTCAGTGGGCGGGAAGTCCTCGCCCCAGGGAAAGCGCAACCAGGTTGCGCCTTTGCTGCGCGCCGCCCAGGCCCACTCGGCCTCCGTGGGCAGTCGGTAGCCCAGAGACTCAGGATTGAAGCCGGTGATGATGCCGCGGTCTTCGCGGTAGAACGGTTCGAGGCCTTCGCCCGCGCTGAGCCAGTTGCAGAACGAGGCCGCCTGCTGCCAGCTCACCTGCACCACGGGCTGCTGCTCGCGGTTCAGGCTCACGCCCTGGACCTGGCCGGAATTGTGATCAACCAGGTAGCGGCGAAACTCGGCGTTAGTGACTTCCCGGGTCTGGAGGTAAAACATGCGGGTGAGGCTAACGGGGCGCTGGCTCTCGTTGGAGCGCCGGCCCGGTTCCCGGCGCGAGGAGCCGAGGGTGAAACTGGGCAGCGCCGACCGCTCGGGGTGGAACAGCTTGAGCGTCTGGCCCAGCGGCGTTTTGATTTCAGGCTGCAGTCGCGCCACGCGGGCAGCCTCCTCGGTCAGCAGGGTAATCGAGAGCTGCTGTGTAAGGCCCGGGCGCGCTGTGACCTTGCGCCGGATGGTGGCGTGCCCCGGCAGGCTGACCTCGACGGTTTGCTGCACCGCGGGCAGTGACACTACCTGGCTCCCTTTGCCAAGCAGGCGACCGCCGACCCTGACGTCGGCATCTGCCTTGTTGACGTCAATACGCACCTCGCCAAGCTGAGCCTCCAGAGCAATGTTGCGCTCGGCCTGTTCTGACGGCCCGAGGGTCAGCTCCTCGGTATGGCGTTGATATCCGGGCCGCGAAAGGGCGATGCGGTGCGGCGTGTCGGGCGCGAGGTCCAGCGTCAGCGGCGTGCGTCCGCGAAACTCGTTGTTCACGGTGATATTGGCACCCGTCGGAGTGCTGGTCAGGTTCAGGGCAGCGGGAGCGCTGGCCAGCTCAACCAGCCCCAGGTCGACGGGGTCGCCCGCGGTGATGTCGAGTGTGCGCTGCCACTGGGCGTGGTCCTTGAGCGTGAGCATAAACTGGCGTTCGCCCTGCAGCGCTTCGACAACTGCAGGAGTTGTGCCGACGGGCTCGCCGTCCAGCAGCACGGTCGCACCGGCAGGCGAGCTGTCGAGGGTAACCTCGGCCCAGGCAGGGTCCATCAGCAGGTCCAGTTGTTGTTGCACGTCGCGCCCCGTGATCGAGATGGTCTGTTCCAGCGGCAGGTGCCGCGCTTCTGTTATGAGCAACAAATGCTCGCCCGGTTCCACCTGCACATCGACCAGTGGGCTGCGGCCCAGTTCCTTGCCGTCGAGCGATACCACGGCACCCTCCGGCCGGGTGGTGACGCTGAGCCTGCCCGGCAGTGGTTGTGGGATGAGTTCTACGGTCTGGCTTGCGCGCTCGTCGACCTCTATTGTTGTCTCGAGCGGGTGATAGCCGGGGCTGGTGACGCGCACATCGTAGGTGCCCCTGAGCATGAGATAGCGTTCGCCAATCGGCAGGTTGAAACCTGACATTTCGACATCGGCAGGTCCCACGCTGTCGACAAGTACCTGCACGGACCGGGCGCTGAAGAGAAACAGGAATATCAGTGCAAAGACGGCGAGACCAGCGAATAGCACGTACCGTCGTGTATTGCGCGTGCCCTCTGTGGGGCCAGCCTGTTCTCCCAAAGGCGTGAACGCAGCGGGTGCGATGGCGCTGTCGCGGCTCGAATCGTCCTCGGCCATCTCAGATGGGCTCCGTACAGCGAATGGTAATCGCGGTGCTGCTCGCACCCGGTTCGATCGTGAAGCTGTGTCTTACATCGCGGTATCCGCGACGGCTGCCGACCGCGGTATAGGTGCCGGGACGCAGCGCCAGCGAGTGGCTTTCAAACGTGCCCAGGCGAGCGACCTTGTGCACTACAACGTTGGTGGCCGCATCGGAACGCAGTGTGACCGTCACAGGCGTGTTGGCCTTGCGCAACAGTTCGCTAAGACGGTCGACCTGGTCGCGTAGCAACGTATCGGGCGGGCCGAAGCTGCGCGCATCGTCCAGGAGCTTTGCCGTAGCATCGGCCACCTTGATGTCTGCCATGCGCTCTGGTTCAGCGAGCAGTAATTCCAGCTGCTGGGCGAGCTTGGCTCTCGGCTCTGCCCGGGCGAGGCCATCGCTGGCAAACAACACGCTCGAGTCCAGTGCCAGCGCCTTTTTGTAGTGCGTCACTGCGTCTGCCCAACGTTCCTCTGCTTCCGCCTGTTGCCCCCGCGCGGCCAGTGCGCGCAGCGTATGTGCCGTTTCTTCGGTTGCGACCTCCGTGAGTGCGGTTGCCGTTTCCGTAGTGCCGGGTTTGATGGCGGCGGCCCGCTGGAATGCGCTGCGTGCTGCGCTGAAGTTGGAGCCTGCGAGTTCTGCGTAGCCCTCGCTCATGGCGGCGCTGAAGTTCTGCTGAAGCAGAGCCGCCTCAAGGCGCTCGCGCTCGGTGGTCATCGCCACGTGCGCCGGGTCAAGCGACAGCGCCTCGTCGAGCACCTCCAGCGCCGATGTCAGTTGCTCCTGGCCTGCGTGCTCAGCGGCCTCGGCGCGCAGCACAGCGACTTCCGGGGCGGTCTCTACGCGGGCGCGCAGGGTCTGGGCGGTCTCGCTCTCGGGTGTCAAAAGCTCAACGATCTCTATCCCGTTGACGGCTGCCTCTACATCGCTTTCATCGAGCGCCTCGAGGGTATTGTCTATGGCTTCCCCAAGGACCTCGTTTTCGCGCGACTGAATCGCTTCCAGTGCCTCGAGCGCGTACTGATAGTTACCGGCGGCAGCGGTGAAGTCGCGGCGCCGGTACGCCTCGTCTCCTTCTCCTGCAAGCCGTTTTGCTCGCAGGTAGTCCTCTGGGGCCCAGCGCTCCACGCCTTTTTCCTCCAGGGCGAACTGGGCGTCGAGAACGCGCTCAAGAATCGCCTGGGCCTCGTCGCGGTCGCGCGCTGTCAGGCCGTCCGCATACGGGGTCTTTTCCTCGGGCTCGGGTGCCGCTTCTTCAGCAGGTGTGGTGCGACCGGCCGTAGGCGGGGAGGGCGCTCGTTCTGCAGGTACCTCGGGCGCAGCAGGGGAGTCGACCGGTGCCACCTGCCCCGGCAGCCAGAAAATGACAGCGAGTGCCGTGACGACCAGCAGGGCGAAGGCAGGGGCGAGCCAACGCGCGGGTGCGCGCTCGGCACTGCGCTCGGCGCTTGCGGTTTGCGTCTGCACCGGGGCTGCGCTGAACGGTGTGGGTTTTACCGGTTCGTGATCGTTAGGCATGCCAATGAATGCTGGTCTTCTGGTCGCCGTAGGGCAATCAGAGTGTACCAGCGTTGTCCTGGGTGTCCTCGGGCTCTGGCAGGCTGCCTACTTCCGCTTCGTAGATGTCACTGAGGATGTCGCGCCATTGCGTGTACTGCTGTTCGACACTGCCGCTCAGGGTAATGGTGCGGTCTTCCAGTTCGATCACCTGGGGGGTGATCTCTTCCTCCAGCGATACGCTGAGCTCTTCCAGCGCCTCCACATGAATCTCGGCTTCCTGCCGACTTTGCAAACCGGCTTTCAGTAGCTGGCCGCCGCCGGAGATGGCGACCCAGCCCGCGGTGCGCGTGATGTCCCCATCGATACCGCTTTCACCAGAGCTGGCCGCCAGAATGCCGGCCAGGACCGCAAGGCCGCCGGTCACGAGCTGAGTGCGTGCCCGGTTCTTCACGGCACGCATCGCGACAGTTTCTTCGTAGCTGAGCTTGCGCCATTCCTGATAGGGGGCTGTCATGCGCTCGTCGAAGCCCAGGTAGTAGTCCTGCATCGTGTCGATGAAAATGCGGTCTCGCTCGCGAATGCGGCGCACACGATCCAGCATCGGGTCGCCTTCCGCGGGCAGGCGCACTACCTGCCAGTTGCCGTCACCGGTTTCCTCCAGGTAGCCGGCGAAGGCCTCCTCGGAGAAGCGGCCGGCAAAGCGCAGCTCATTGACGAGCCGGATCTTCGCGAGCTCATCGTGATCCGTTTTCTCTAGCTCTTCGAGCAGGTCATTGGCGATGCGGTTGTACACTGATTGAAATGGGTCATAGCTGACGCGGGTCGTCACCTTGTAGGCGTAAGAGCTGGATGTGTCGGAGTACTTGCGCTTGAGCCACTCGTTACCGCGGGCGTCAGTCGCCTCGATGGCGAGTTCGAGACTTTCGCCATTGGACTGGATGATGCGCCCCTCCACGAGAATATCGACCGCCTGCTCAGCGTTTGGAATCACGCGAACGGCACCCCAGGAGCCAGAGTTCTGCAGCGCCTCGGACAGCCTGGCCGCTACAAAGTGCGCCTCCGCCTTGCGGATCTCGGGGTAGACGAGGCGGGCGTCGTCCTCGTCGACGTCATCGAAGCCAGGGTCAAACACGACGATGCCTACGTCGAGCAGCAGGTCATCCGGCACAATCCGTTCTGCGGTGCGCACTGCAGGCACGGAATTGCTGGTCACTGTCTGGCTGACGCAACCGCTCAACAGGAAGCCAAGGCACAGGAGTGCGATAAGGGGCGCGCGACTCATGATTCGATCCCTTTGTAGCGGCGGTACTCGTCCCATAGCCGTTCGCGCACTTCGGGGTCATCCTCGCGCATGGCGGCCTCGCGCAGCTGGCGCGCGAACACATCGTCGTCGTCGCCGCTGGGTATGTCGCCTGGAGGGGGGTACTTCGCCGTGTCCTGCGGGATGCCGCCACCGCCGCCGCCGACACTTCCGCCCTGGCTGCCGCCACCGCGGGCCATTTCGCCGCCGTAGGGCGTCTCCTCCGGGGGTTCTTCCACGGGAATATCGGGTGTGGTTTCGCGCGTTTCGCGGCGCTGCTCCTGTTGTGACTCGAGGATGATGTCGTCGAATTCTGCCTCACCGCGACGCAATTCCTCGTCGAGGATGGCGACCTGGTCCTCGGGACTCAGGGGGCCATTGCCGCTACCCTGGCCAGCGCTACCCGAGCCACCGCTTCCAGCGCCGTTGTTGCTATCGCCGCGAACGGGAGGTGCCGGGCCTTGAGCGGGCGTGCCGGCTGTGCTCTCACCGTCGCCTCCCGGCCCACCACTGCCGGAGCCCGGGAACTCCCCGAGCACTGGCACATCGTCGCTCATGTCCGGGAGGTCGCTGCCGCCGCCCACCCCGTCGTTAAATCCGGGCTCGGTGCCATCACCGCCACTACCATCGCCTTCGTTACCGCTACCGTCGCCTGGCCCTGGCGCGTTGCCACCGCCCTCGCTGCCGGGCACGCCGCCGCCTCCTCCAGCGATAATGACGTGCGGGTCGTTCCCTCCGCCGCCAGTACTGGAGCCGCTGTCACTGCCTGATTCACTCCCGCTTGAGGAGTCGCCACCGGGGCTGCCGCCGCCGCGTGTGCTGGTGCCGGGAGTTGTGCTGCCGCCGCTGGTGCCGCCCGGTACACCGCCCGGCACGCCGCCGGGAAGCCCGCCTGGGAGACCGCCCGGCGTGGGAAGGCCCGCGCTCGGCGGCCCCGGCGGTTGTTGGCTTGAGGAGCCGGCACACGCCCACAGCAGTGCGCTCAGCGCCAAGAGAGCGACAAGCCGGGAAACACGCTGCAGCCTGCTAGTTCTCAATTTTGAAGTTCCTGACCAGGTTGTTCGTTTCCACGGGTTCCGGGCCCTCAAAGCGCGGCCGGAAGGGTGTCCTGCGCAACAGGCGCATCAACCGGTTGGCCCTGCCGTTCAGGGCCCTGTTCTCGTCCAGCCTGTTCAGGTTGACCACTCTCCCCGTGGAGGTGACGTCGAAGGACAGCTGGACAACGTCCTCGCCGCCCTCGTCAACGGCACTCGGCAGGCCGTGCAGGTTGCCGAGATCCGGCAGCGGCCTGGGGTCTCCCTCCAGTGCCGCCATCAATGTTTGGGCAGCGGGAAGCTCGCTGAGTTCCTGCATACTGTTGCCGTAGTAAGCCATGGCCTGTGGGCGGTTGCCGGTCCAGAGCAGCCAGTCTCCCAGCATGATGTCGGCCGCGAGCTGCCTGACGGTTGGGTCCATGGTGCCGCGCTCGAGCTGGCCCAGGCGCAGGATCGTGTCCTGGGCAACATCGTTGGCAATGAGCCTATAGCGCGCGTAGCGGTAGCGTTCCTGGTTGAGATTGGGAGAGCTTGTGCTGCTGTGTGAACTGTCTATGACGTGGCCCTGGATCAGGTACTGTGTGCGCAGTAGTCCGATCAGTGGCTCGTAGAGGTTGGTGGAGGTGGCGCCTTCGCGCGCCGTCACCTCGTCACGTGCCCGCATGTAGTACTCAGCCGTGTTCATGAGGCGCACATGACCGCTCTTGTCGAACTTGAGTACAAATGCATCGAGCTGCCACTGGGCGTGTTGCAGGTACGCCTCCGTGAGCTCCCGGCCTGTCTGGAAATTGTAGGTCTGTACCCGGTAGAGATACTCCTGGCGCTCGTCCGCGAGTTCGTACTCACCGCTCGCGAGGTGGCTGTCGATCTCACCGCGCAGCAGCGGAATTTGTGCCGCACTGTTGAGGCCCTCGTTGATGCGCACCAGATGTGCACCGCGCTTGAACAGGGGCAGGGCTTCCTCGTGGCGCCCGCGGTTCTGCAGGAGCAGGCCCAGGCTCAGTAGTGACTCGGGTAGGGCGGCGCCGTAGGCTCCGTCCCGTGACTCCAGCTCGCGGATGGCGTCCAGGTGCAGTTGTTCCTCACCCTGTAGCGCGATGTCCAGCGCCTGCGCTGGGGAGGTTGCCAGGTACCCGGCGCAAAGCAATGCCGGGAGGGTGTAGCGTAGGGTGCGTTTCATTTACATCTCTTGCGCGTGGGGCCCTGCCCGCCCCCGCGACGTGCGACGGTGGCGTTGAGCTGGCCCGGCTGGCGGCGCAGACAGCGCACCGCTTATGCCAAGTATATACATTCCCCCCGGAGGCGGACAAAATAGCCGCCGTCTCAATTGGATACGGACAACTCGATGGATCAGTTTGCCCTCGACACGGCGGTCACCCGGGTCTCTGAAGAGCTCTATCGCGGCGAGGTGGTGGAAGGTTGGCGCGTGGGAGATGTGCCCAACGGCGGCTACCTGATGGCCATAGCGGGCCGCGCCCTGCGCGATGCGCTGCCCCATAACGACCCTATGAGCGTCAACGCCTTTTTTCTCGCTCCCGCCACGCTGGGACCCATCGATTGCCGCATCCAGATGCTCCGGACCGGCCGCAGCACCACCTTTGCGGAGGCGGGTCTGTACCAGGACGATGAGCTCAAGGTTAAGCTCACGGCGGCGTACACCGATCTCGAGCGCCTCTCGGGCGATACATGGTCGGCGGTCGAGCGCCCCGACTACACCCCCTGGGAGGACTGTGAGCCAGCGGGCGACAAGGGCGTGGAGTTCCGTCAGCGGGCGGAGATACGCCTTGTCAGCGGTCGCGAGGTGTTCAAGGACCGCTCAACCAACGGCAGCGGCGTGTTTGAGGGCTGGGTCGCACACCGCGATGGCACGCCGCCCGACGTCATTTCGATGCTGATGTTCGCCGATTCCTTCCCGCCGCCCATCTTAACGGTATTCGGGCCGGTTGGCTGGGTGCCGACGGTAGAACTGACCGTGCAGGTGCGCGCACACCCTGCGCCCGGGCCCCTGCAGTCGAGGGTGGCGTCCCAGCACATCACCAACGGTATCGTCGAGGAAGACGGCCTTTTCTGGGACTCGGCGGGTGAACTGGTGATGATCAGTCGCCAGACGGCGAAGTTTCGCCGCCCAAAGAAGAAGTGACGCTGAAACGAAGCGCGGTTTAGTAGCCGACACTGCGCCTCCGAGGCGCCGCGTGTCACTGGCCCCATAGAGCCAGCCGTCCTCCAGCATGATGGAATTCGTGCGCCCGGTCGTGCGATCCCCGACTTCCACCGGGTGACCCATTGCCTCCAGAAGACGCACAGTGTCGGCGCTGAAGCCTCGTTCCAGGCGTAGTGTGTCCGGCAGCCACTGGTGGTGTAGGCGCGCTTCCGCTGCCGCCGTTGCCATGTTCATATCGAATTCCATCGCGTTCAGAATCGTCTGCAGTACGGTGGTGATAATCACGCTGCCGCCCGGGCTGCCCGTGGCCAGCCAGGGTGCACCGTCTTTCAGGACAATGGTTGGGCTCATCGACGAGAGAGGACGTTTACCCGGTTCGATCTTGTTGGCCTCGCCCTGCACCAGCCCATAGGCGTTTGCCGTACCGGGCTTCGCTGCGAAGTCGGCCATCTCATTGTTGAGCAGCACACCTGTCCCGGGTACTGCGATGTGCGACCCGTAGCTGAAATTGAGCGTGTACGTGTTGCTGACCACGTTGCCGTCACTGTCTGCCACGCTGTAGTGCGTTGTGTCAGGGCTTTCAGGCGCGAGCATGCGTCCGGGTGCTATGTCCTTCGATGGCGTTGCGCGGTCATCAGACACTTCGCTGCGCAGTCGCGCGGCGTAGGCTTTGTCGGTGAGCTTCGCCACCGGTACGTCGACATAGTCGGGGTCACCGAGGTATTCACTGCGATCCGCGTAGGCGTACTTCATTGCCTCGGCGAGGTAGTGCACGTAGGCGGCGGAGTTGTGGCCAAGGCTTTTTAAGTCGTAGCCCTCGAGAATGTTCAGCATCTGCACGATGTGGACGCCGCCGGAAGAGGGCGGTGGCGCAGACACCACCTCAAAGTCGCGGAACGTGCCGCGCACGGGTTCGCGCTCTATCACCTGGTAGTTGGCGAGGTCCTCCAGGGTTATCAACCCACTGTTCGCCGCCATGTCGTCTGCGATGAGTTGCCCGACCCTTCCCGCGTAAAAGCCATCGCGACCCTCTGTTGCGATCGCCTCAAGCGTGCTGGTGAGATCCGACTGGACCCATTTGCTACCGATGGGCGGGGCCGCACCTTCCGGCGTCAGGAAGAGGCGTGTGGCCTCGGCGTTGTGTTTCAGCGTGTCCACGCGGGAGTTCAGGGCCACGTGGTGCGCGTAACTGACGGGTATGCCTTCCCGCGCCAGTTCTATGGCGGGCGCGAGTACGTCTTCGCGGCTCAGGGTGCCGTACTTGTCGAGCGCGTACAGCATGCCCGCGACCGTGCCGGGCACGCCCGCTGCTTGGTGGCTGAAGTATTCGCGGCGCCTGTCGACCTCACCGCTGTCATCGAGAAACATGTCGCGGGTGGCCGCGGCAGGTGCGCTCTCGCGGTAGTCGATGAACGTCTGGCGCTCCTCCCCGGCAAGATGAATGAGCATGAAGCCGCCTCCGGCAAGATTGCCGGCCTGCGGAAAGGTCACCGCGAGTGCGAAGCCGGTTGCAACGGCGGCGTCTATTGCGTTGCCGCCTTCTTGCAGGATGCGTGTACCCACCTCGGCGGCAAGTTGCTCCGGTGCCACGACCATGCCGTTGGTTGCCGCCTTGGGCAGGAAACGCTGCCCGTAATTCACGATTGGCGTCGCAGCCGAGGCGCTGGCCAGGGTAGGCGCTGCAACAGTGGCCTGTTCCGGCTGTGCCGTGCAGGCGGCGAGCATGGCGCTGAAGGTGAGGGCGAGTAGAGCGGGCAGTTGACGCACGGGCGGTACTCCGGGATTGCGATGGCAGCAGACTTTAACGTGTTTGCGCAGCGGCGCATACTCTCCGAAAGGCTGTGGCCAGGAGGCGGGCATGGAACACTTGCTGGATGAACTGGAAAGGCGCTGGCGCTCGATGTTTGCAGACCTCGCGCACGGTGATGACCTGCCGCCGGGTGAGCGCCTGCGCACAGAGGGCATGATGGAGGCCGCTGTGTTGGTGGGCGCCGCAACGCCCTCTGAGCTAGTGTCCCGTATGGACGCTTGTTTTACCGCCGCAGCAGGCGGCACGTTGGCTGAGACCCTGGGTGAGGATTGGCTCGAGGTGTTTCCCTTTCCCCAGGTGCCCGCGATGGCCAGGCGCGCGCCCGTTTACCCTAGCACTAGCGACTAGCGTTCGGGCGCTACTGCTGGGGTTCCCGCCACATAAACCAGACAGTGGGCCCGTCTGAGCCAACCTGCGCGATATCACGCACAACAAAGCCGTGGCGTTCATACAGGGGCAGGTTGCGCCGGTTGGAGCTTTCAAGGTAAGCGGGCATGTCCCGCTCGTCGCAAATCTCGAGACCCTGTCGCAACAGGGCGGCTCCGATGCCCTTGCCCTGATGATCGTGACGGCAGCCCAGGAACTGTAGGTAATAGTGCGGCTCGCGCGGCAGGCGCTTCGCGTAGACCACACCCTGCCTGCGCAAGCGTTGCAGGCCGCGCAGCCCGCCGTGGCGCACGAGGCGCACGCCGAAGTTGAACAGACTAAGCCGGGGCGGAATCTCGTAACGCTCCTCCGGGGGCAGCCACAGTGCCGCCGCCCGTCCGCCATCGTCCATGTGAATCATGCCGCGCGGCAGGTAGAGGTTGCGTACCACCAGGTTGAAGAAATACGGGTAAAGTGCAGCCTGCGGAAACACCCAGTTGAAGATGGGATCCTCACTAAAGCTGTCGCAGAGCGTGTCGACGAGGGTGTCTAGATCATCGGGAACGCCGTCGCGAATGACAGGCGGGGATTCCATGTCCAGGCTTTTTGCCTCGCTATTGTGAGGCGGCTAGTATACAAGCTTGCAGTTGCTAAAACAGGTTTTCCACTTGTCATACGAGGATTTCAGGCGCGAGTACACGTCGGGCGGATTGCAGCGGTCTATGCTGGACGAGGACCCGCTGCGGCAGTTTGAGCAGTGGCTCGAGCAATCGGTCAACGCGGGTATCGAAGACCCGACGGCTATGGTGCTCGCAACCGTCGATGCCGATGGGCTGCCCTGGCAGCGCATTGTGCTCTTTAAAGGGCTCTCAAAGGGCGGCTTTGTGTTTTACACAAACCAGAGCAGTCACAAGGCGCAGGATATTGCCCGCCAACCTGTGGTCTCGCTGCTCTTCCCGTGGAACGAACTGGACCGCCAGGTCATTGTGCGCGGCACCACGACCAAGCTAACCGTCACGGAGTCGGCCGCCTATTTCATGTCGCGCCCCCGCGAAAGCCAGATTGCTGCCTGGGCATCGGAGCAGTCGCGGCCGCTGTCGGCGCGCGCGGTGCTCGAACAGCAGTTCAATGCGATCCGGAACAAGTTTGAGAAGGGCACCATTCCTATGCCTGACTTCTGGGGCGGGTACCGGGTGGTGCCCGAGCAGATGGAGTTCTGGCAGGGACGACGTAGTCGCATGCACGATCGGTTTCGGTATTTTCTTGAGGGCGATGGCTGGCGTATCGAGCGGTTGCAGCCTTGAGTTTCTTGTTTGCGTGAGAGTTGCCGGGCGTTAAGTGTGTAGAGGGCTTGCTACCCGGTCACCGCGGTGGCGTGAAAGCCCGGACTAGGCGAGAAAAGCAGCCTCGCCCGAACTTCCCCGCCACCACGGCGCCCTACCTGTCTTTTTTACGTCGCTATCCAACATCTGGTGGGCTTATCTGTTCCACTGGCCGGCCCGCGAGTGCCCGCTGTTGCCGCCTTAAACTCGCGGCCCTCCGGGCTGCCCTCAGTCGGTTGCGAGCCCTTCGGTCTCGCGCCACTCCCTCGGCGCGTTTTATGCGGCGACAACAGCGGCCGCTCGCGGGCCTTGTGTCAGTGAGGGGAGATGGATTGATGGACGAGGCGTGTTACTAAGCTCGGGGCAATGGAAGCCAATGACCCTAGCGAGCAGAAACCAAGTAAATCCCAAAGCACAATGTTAGGCCCCGAGCCGCGATAGATCTTCGCGAAGCCGTCAGGGACGCGCCGAAGGAGTGGAGGGAGACCGCAGGGCTCCCGACCGACTGAGGGCACCGCGGAGCGGCGCGGACAGCGTAGCGAAGAGCTATCGCGGGTCGGGGCCGGAGGGGCTAAAGAAACAAACAGTGGCTCAAAACACCGAAAGCCCCTGGAACGTCACCTGCTCGGTAGCTTATGCACAGATCACTTCGCGCTACGCTGCCGAAAGTAACGCGACTCTTCGTCGATGCCCAGCAGATCGCGCCGGATCATGTCGAGCCCTGCGGCCGCGACCATGGTCTGGAACAGGGTGCGTTCCACCGGCCAGCACAGGCACCTGGCGCGTAGTGCGCCGCGCTTGCCCCAGGCCAGCCATACCGTGCCGACCGGTTTGTCTTCGGTGCCGCCGTCTGGACCTGCGATGCCTGAGACTGCGATCGCGTAGTCTGCACCTGATCGTTCCAGCGCGCCCTCGGCCATTTGGAGTACGACCGGTTCGCTGACTGCACCGTGCTCTTCCAGCGTCTTGTCGTCAACGCCCAGTACTGCCGACTTGATCTCGTTGGCGTAGGTGACGAAGCCCGCGTGAAAACCGGCGGATGAACCCGGCACTTTGGTGAGCATCGAGGCAATAAGTCCTCCAGTGCAGGACTCCGCCGTGGTTAGTGTGGCGCCGCGTTCGGCGAGTAGCGCCAGCACGCGTTCCGCCATCTGTGTGTCGCCCTCGCCTATGATGTGATCGCCAAACAGGCGCTCGAGGTGCTCGCGGCAGGCCTGTTGTGCCGGCAGTGCGCTTGCGCTGTCGATCGTGAGTTTGATCTCCATCTGCGGTGCGCCTGCGCGAAAACCCAGTTCGACGCTGTCGGGCCAGTCGTCGACGCCGTCGCTAATGATCTGTTGTGCAGTAGATTCACCGAGTCCGAAGGTTTGCAGGCGCAGAATGTTGCGTTCGACGGGACGCTCAAGGCGCGCAGCCAGGTCGCCGACGATGTCGTCCAGCATCGCGCGCAGTTCACTCGGTACGCCCGGCGTGCAGACGATGCGACAGCCGGTCACCTCGAGTTCGAAGCCCACGGCGCTGCCGATGGGGTTGTCGACGATGGTGGCACCTTCTGGCAGCAGTGCCTGCTTGCGGTTGGCTGCGTTCAGTGTGAGATTGCGAGCCGCGCACCACTCTTCCAGGTGTGTAACCGCGGCGGGGTGTTCAACCAGGGATACGCCCGCAACCGCGGCCAGAATCTCGGCAGTCAGGTCATCGATGGTGGGCCCGAGTCCGCCGTTAACAATCACGAGGTCCGCATCTGCCGCCATGGCGGTGAGTTCGGTCTTGAGCAGCTCGACATCGTCGCCGACGGTGACCTTGCGATGGACACCCACGGCGATTTCCCCGAGGCGCTGCGCGATCATCGCCGAGTTGGAGTCAACGGTATCGCCGCTCATGATTTCGTTACCGGTCAAGAGCAACTGCACCTTGAGGTCTGTGTCGGCCATGGGCCTCTCACTGCTGATTGAAGAGCGGCAAGCATAGCCGCAATGCTTTCAACAAGGCAAAGTGCTATCGTGATGCTGCGTTAGATGTTGTGGAGCAGTCTGTGGCGGCACCCAAATTCTGTTTCGAATGCGGTGGCCCCGTGGTGCGGCACGTGGTGGCGGGAGAGCCGCGGGGTCACTGGTACTGCCAGCGCTGCGCCGCGCCGCGCTACGACTTTCCCATGATTGTTGTGACTGCCTTTGTCGCTTGCGATAAACGCCTGCTCTGGGTGCAGCGTGGTCTCGAACCGCAACGCGGCAAATGGGCAATTCCGGGCGGCTTCCTCGAAAACGGCGAGACCCTCGCCGAGGGTGCGGCGCGCGAACTGCGCGAGGAGACGGGTATCGTGCTGCCCGCCTCAGCGCTCAGCCTGTATATGACGGGCACAATCACTTTCATCAACCAGATCTACGTGGGGTTTCGAGCGGTCGTTGACTGCGAAGATTTTGAACCCGGCGTGGAATCGCTGGCCTGTGGCTTTTACGCGCGTGACGAATGCCCTTGGGACGAGGTCGCTTACCCGCAGGTTAATGACTCCATCCTGCAGGCTTACGACGATCTCGACAGCGGTACGTTCGATGTCTGGCAGGCCGAGATGACGGAGGCGCGCTACGAGCTCAAGCCCGTCTCGCGAACACCCTCAGGCAGTTGAGCTAGAAACCACCGTGCTCTTTCAGGTACGCGAGTTCCTCCTCGGTGGTCTCGCGCCCTAGCAGGTTGTTGCGATGTGGGAAGCGGCCGAAGTGCGCGATGACGTCGCGATGCGCGTGGGCGTAATCGACGAAGCCTCTCACACGCGCGCTATCGTTTTCTTCCGTCAGCGACTCGAACAGCGCCACGCAGCGGTCCTGCACCGCGAGGTCTTCCGTGTGCTCCAGCGGTAGGTACAGGAATACGCGATGTATCAGTGGTAGCGCCGCGTCGCGGCCCGCTTCGATTGCCGCGAGGGCGAGCGCGAGCGCGCGATCATCAGCGGCGAATGCCTCGGGGGAATCGCGGTGGATGTTGCGGCTGAACTGGTCGAGCAGGACGATGAGCGCGATGAGTCCCCTGTCGGTAGTTGCCCATTCATCCAGTTCGCCGCGTGCGGCCTGTTCAAGCAGCCGCGCGTAGCGCCCGGTAATCAGGCGGTCGGTCTCGGCGCGCTTGGTGAACCACATGCGGTCCTGCGCCGGATCGGGCAAGCCGTCTTCATCCAGTTCGCCAAACCAGAATGCGTGGATATCATCGATGTCGTCGGTCATGGCGAGGCTCGGTCGAGAGTGAATGTGCTATTGTGCCCGGCTCAACGATAGCCCGCCGAATGCACGAGGTCGAGCATCAGGTCGAGTGCATCAGGTTCATTGCAGAAGGAGAAGACATGGCCGCCAATATCAATCTGCCGCGTGTGCTTCGCGTCGGTGGTGGCGCTAGCCGTGAACTGGCCGCCACGCTCGGTGAACTCGAGCTGTCGCGCCCCTTCGTCATTACCGACCCGTTCATGGTCGAGTGCGGTTATGCCGCGCGCATCACTGACAGCCTTGAAGAGGCAGGCATTGCCTGCGGCGTGTTCAGCGAGTGCGTACCGGACCCCACAACGGACAGCGTCTACGCGGCACTGTCACAGTTGAAAGCGGGCGGGTATGACAGCGTGGTTGCGTTGGGTGGCGGCAGTTCACTCGACACAGCCAAGGCGGTAGCGGTACTCGCGCGCCACGGTGGCCTAATGCGCGACTACAAGGTACCCAGCGTTGCGCCAGTCGGTCTGCCGATTATCGCTATTCCAACAACGGCGGGAACAGGTTCCGAGGGCACGCGTGTAGCGGTGATTACCGACACCGAGACACAGGAGAAAATGTTGTGCATGGGACTTGGCCTCATGCCCTCGGCCGCCCTCGTCGATTATGAACTGACGCTGACCATGCCTTACCGGCTCACGGCCGACACCGGTATAGACAGTCTCTGTCATGCGCTGGAAGCGTATGTCAGCCGCAAGTCCAACCCGTTTACCGACAGTGTCGCCCTTACCGCGATGCGCACGATCTACCAGAACATTCGTACAGCCTGTGAAGAGCCTGACAATCTCCAGGCGCGCGAGGCGATGATGCTCGCGGCCACCCAGGGCGGCATGGCGTTCGCCAATGCCTCCGTCACGCTGATTCACGGCATGAGCCGGCCGATCGGTGCGCTTTATCATGTCCCCCACGGGCTGAGTAACGCGATGCTGCTGCCGGAGGTGACCGCTTGGTCGGTGAGTCACGCCAAGGAACGCTATGCAGACTGCGCGCGCTATATGGGCGTGCCCGGCGCCGGCGACGATGACGCCACCGCGGCCGCTGCGCTGGTTGACGCCCTGCGGGCGCTGACGGCGGACCTGAGTGTTCCCAGCCCCAGCGCCTACGGTATTGCAGAGGACGACTGGTTTGGTTCGCTGGAGCTTATGGCAGAGCAGGCGCTCGACTCGGGTTCCCCCGCGAACAACCCGCGTATCCCGCAGTCGGACGAAATTGTGGATTTGTATCGCAGGGTCTGGTGAGCAGCCGTCACGGCGAGTTTTTTTGCCTGTGCCCAATGCCCGCGCTTACATAAGCCTGGGCCATTGGCTACACTTACTGTAATCACGGCAGTTCCTCCCAGCACAGGTCTTTTCGTTATGAAACGCGTTGTATTCAACCAGAAAGGCGGGGTCGGCAAGACCAGCATCACCTGCAACCTTGCGGCTATCGGCGCTGCCATGGGCTACCGCACGCTCGTCGTGGACCTCGATGTGCAGGGCAATACCACCCACTACCTGGTCGGTGAGATTGATGCCGAGTCCTTCCCTGCCGAGGCCCAGGGCGTGGCAGGGCTGTTCAAGCAGACGATCGGCCCGAAGAAAATGCGTAAAAACCCTGATTCGTTCGTGTGGGACACGCCCTACGAGAACCTCTTCCTCCTCCCATCCAGCCTCGCATTGTCTGACATGGAGAAAGAGCTGGAGTCCAAGTACAAGATCTACAAGTTGCGCGATGCGCTGGACAAGCTCGTTGACGAGTACGACCGCATCTATATCGACACGCCGCCAAACTTCAACTTTTACTCCAAGGCCGCACTCATCGCTGCCGATGCCGTGCTCATTCCCTTCGATTGCGACAGCTTTGCCCGACAGAGCCTCTACTCGCTGCTCGACAACATCGCCGAGCTGCAGGAGGACCACAACCCCGACCTCGAGGTAGAGGGCATCGTGATCAACCAGTTCAACTCCCAGGCGAACCTGCCCTCGGAACTGGTGGGCGAGCTCGAAGAGGAGGGGCTGCCCGTCTTTGCCTCTTACCTGTCGAGTTCAGTGAAGATGCGCGAGTCACACCGTGACCACCGTCCCTTGATCGACCTCGCCCCGAGCCACAAGCTCACAGGGCAGTTCCTGGACCTGCACGCCGAGCTCGAAAAGACCCTGGCCGCCGCGGCGGCGTGATGCCGGCCGGTCGTACCGGTATATCCTTATAAATCTTAGTTATTTGAATCCGGGTTTTTGGTTCTTTACAGTGCGTCAGCTGACAATCCGTCAGTAGCGACATAACAAGGACAGGAAGCCCGGGTGGATCTCGATCTCGACAGCGTCAACGAGACACTGCGCAATGCCAGCGCCGGTGAGATTATTGCGTGGGCACTTGCACAGGGCCGTCCTACCATCGCGACCACCAGCATGGGCCGCAATGCCGCGGTTATGCTGCACCTGGTCGCCCAGGTCGACAAAACACTCCCCACGATCTGGGTCGACACGGGTTACAACCTGCGTGACACCTACATCGTTGCGGAGCGCCTGATCCGCGATCTCGCGCTCAACATTCACGTGTATTCCCCAGAGATGACCTCGGAGCGGCGTAACGCGATCATGGGGGGTATCCCCACGGTCGATGAGGAAGAGCGGCACCAGGAGTTTACGCGCCAGGTGAAGTTGGAGCCCTTCAACCGGGCGCTTCAGGAGTTCCAGCCCGACATCTGGATTACGGGCATTCGGCGAGAAGAGACTGAACACCGCAAAACGCTGGACATTGTCTCCATGGACAACCGCGGCATTATCAAGGTCGCACCGATCTTCTACTGGTCAGAGGAGCAGGTTGAGGATTACATGGAGCAGTTTGAGCTGCCCACCTGCAAGCACTATTTCGATCCCACCAAGGTTCACGACGGCCGCGAGTGCGGTCTGCACACCGCGGCCTGATTCGACCAGTAGCGGGTTTATCCCATCAACACGGCGATAGTTGCTGCCATAACGGCCGTGGCGGCGACAAAGCAGCCAATAACCGCGGCCAGGCGGCGCATGGTTTGCTGATCTTCCAGGGTGTCTTGTTGCATGATGTGCTGGGTCATGATGGCCTTCCTTCGGCTTTTCACGGCGGTTTATCCACCGATGAGTTCCAGAGTGCGCCAATAAGCACAATGTCGCATTGACACAGGTCAAGTAGGGTTATTGATTCGGTTATACTGTGGTCCTGGAGGTCGCCATGGTGCTCTATTGGCCACAGGCATTGTTGTTTGCCACAGCCCGAATCCGGGGCTGCGGACGTCTTTTTTTCCCGCTTTTCTCAAGCTGTCTGCTTTGCGCCTGCGCAGCGCTGCCATCTGTTAGTCACCGCGATGTAAACGAGATGCCGCCGCTGGAATGGCAAGGCGAGGTGGTGCCGATGAGCGCCGTCGCCGAGCATGTGCGCGACCCCGAACTGCTCGTGATTGACGATGAGATGCGCGAGTTTGTGGAGCGCTACACCGGTGACGTACGACACAAACGCCAGCGGCTGCGGATGCTGCACGCCGCGATCAAGGGGCCTGCAACGCTCGGCGTCCAATACGACCCGGAGGCAGGGGGTGATGCGCGCGATGTGTATCATCGCGGCACTGCCAACTGTCTTTCCTATGCGTCGCTGTTTGTAGCGCTCGCGCGTGAGGCCGGGCTCGACGCCAGCTACCAGTGGCTGGAGGTCAGGCCGAAGTGGACCCGCCAGGGCGAGCGTGTGCTGGTGAGTCTGCACGTCAACGCATCGGTGGATACCGGTCGTGCAGAGCGTTACATGGTCGACATTGATCCGCTGCCCTCACGGGATATCGCGGGCACACGAGATATTTCTGATGACGAGGCGGTCGCGCTGCACCACGGCAACATCGCGATGGAGGCGCTGGCACGCGGCGACCCGCGCACGGCCTGGCTGCATACCGTCCGCGCCCTCGAGCTGAGTCCTGGCCAGGCGCACATGTGGGTCAACCTCGGCGCCATTTATCGCTTTGTAGGCCAGCATCGCGCCGCGGAGAGCAGCTATCTTTTTGCCCTGGAACTGGACCCCTACGAACACTCCGCAATGAATAACCTGGTGGTCCTGTACGAGATTGAAGGACGGCTTGCGGAACGCGACCACTGGGACAGGCAGGTGGCCAGCTACCGCGATGCGAATCCCTACTACCATGCGTGGGAGGCCGATGAAGCGGCCGAGTTGGGCAACTGGGCCGTGGCGCGCGACAACTATGCCCGCGCCCTGGAGCTGGCGCCCGAAGACGCGCGCCTCATGTTTTCACTTGGGCTTGTCTATCGGGAGCTCGGTGAGACGCGACTCGCGAGGCGCTACCTGGAACAGGCCATAGAGTTTGCGACGCTGTTCAACGAGCGGGAGGAGTTCCGCGAGGTGTTGAGGTCGCTGTCCGAAGACTCTTAAAGATCGATGCGAATATAGGCGCGGCGCTTCTTCTTGCCGGTCAGCACCGAGAAAAAATCCCCCAGATACATCTGCCAGCCATATTTGCGCCGCAGCGCGGCCAGTGCCGTTGCCTCATCCTCGGGCGTCTCGAGCAGGAAAGCCTGGGTGTCGACCCACTCCCCGGTAAGGTTGCCGCTGAACGTGCAGGGTGCGATGCGTGACTCGCTGAAATTGCGCAGGCGTTTGACTTTGCCTGCCCCTCCGGCGGAAAACACGTAGTAGCTGTCGCCCTCGGGCGCAAACCAGACGGGCGTTGCCACCCAATCTCCGGAGCGTTTGCGGGTGGCAAAACTGACATAATTACCACCCTCGAGGAAGTCTCTTTCACTGGCGTCCATCGTGTCCCTCACGGTATCTTGCGAGCTATACAGGCCGAGGGCGTCATTAAATCGGTATTCCCCCGGCCGGACAATAGCGAAGAACCGAGACAAGGGAGAGACAGGGAATGGGTGCATTCAATGCCGAGTCCACAACGGACCAGGTGATCGATGGGATCTCACTCGCGGGCGATATCGCGCTGGTGACGGGCGCCTCGTCCGGCCTTGGGGTGGAGACGTCTCGCGCCCTTGCGGCGGCCGGCGCCGAGGTGGTCATGCTCGCGCGCGACCCCGCCAAGCTCGAAGCTGCTGCTACTGAGCTGCGTGAAGGCAACCCCGGTGGCACATTCCATACGCACCTTGTTGACCTTGCCGATCTCTCCAGCGTGCGCAGCGCCGCCGCCGACCTTTTGGAGAGCTACCCCACGATCCAGCTGTTGATCAACAACGCGGGTGTCATGGCCTGTCCGTTGATGCGCACTGCCGACGGCTTCGAGATGCAGTTTGGTACGAATCATCTCGGGCATTTCCTGCTGACCTGCATGCTGGAACCCGCGCTGCTCGCCGGAGCGCCGGGTCGTGTGGTCAACCTCAGCTCCGGCGGTCACAAGTTTGCGAATTTTAACTTCGACGATCCCAACTACGCGCGTCGTGACTACGAGAAGTGGCAGGCCTACGGCGAATCGAAGACCGCGAACGTGCTGTTTACCGTGGGTCTCGATGCACGACTCAAGGACTCTGATGTACGCGCCCTCGCTGTACATCCAGGCGTCATCATGACGGAGCTTAGCCGGCATATGCAGCAGGAAGACTTCGAGTCCCTGAGCGAGCGGGCGCCCGGTGATGGTGAATTGACGTTTAAGTCGGTGGAGCAGGGCGCTGCAACCTCTACCTGGGCGGCGACCAGCCCCGACCTCGAGGGTCGCGGCGGAATCTATCTCGAAGACTGCCAGGTGGCGGAGCCTGCGACACCTGGTTCCGGCAGTGGCGTGGAGGACTATGCCGTCGATACTGATGCCGCCGAGCGCCTCTGGAGCCTTTCTGAAGAACTGGTTGGCGAGCGCTTCTCATTTTGAGTGACATGATCATGCGCCACGTTGTTTTAGCCGCACTGCTGTTCCTTTTGCCCGCGACCGCTGCGCACAGCGATACCAAGGAGCGGATTGATGAGGGCGTAGAGCGATCGCTCAAGTGGCTCGGGGAGACCCGTGAGACGCAGCGAATGGTGCAGCGCGCAAAGGGCATACTCATCTTCCCCGATGTCATTGAGATGGGGTTCGGCGTCGGTGGCGAATTCGGCGAGGGCGCACTGGTAGAGGGCGGCAGGATCACCGCGTACTACGCAACGGCGGGCAAGGAGTTCGGGATGCCCGAAGACAGCCCCTTCAAGGCGGAGGCGGTATTCTTCTTCTCCGAGTCTTCACTTGCGGCGTTCAGCCAGATTCGCAGCTGGCGGCCCGCTCGGCACGGTGAGATTCGTGTGGTCGACACTCCCAGTGAGATCATGGACGCGCTGCGTGACAAGGACCCGATTGTGGGGCTGATATTTACTGAAGACGGTATTGTCGGCGGCCTCGACATGGCGACGGACCGCATCACCAGGATCATTCGTTAGCCTCGGCAAACTCCCAACACGGCGTGGTCCCCGGCGCAGCCATCCGGTATGCTCACGCGAAATCGTTGTCTTAGTAAAAAGGTTGTTATGCCAGCAAATACTGCCGTTGCCGCGCTGCTGAAGGGCGCTGTCGACACAGGTTCAGAGGTGACTGTGCGCGGCTGGTTGCGCAGTAAGCGCGACTCCAAGGCGGGCATCTCTTTCCTTGCGGTGCACGATGGTACCGCCTTCGATGCGATCCAGGCGGTTGTGCCCAATACCCTTGCCAATTACGAGAGCGAGGTGCTGCACCTGTCCACGGGTTGCGCCGTCGTCGTGAGTGGCGAGCTGGTTGAGTCGCAGGGCAAAGGGCAGCAGGTAGAAATCCAGGCGAGCGCGGTCGAGGTTGTCGGCTGGGTGGACGACCCGGAGTCCTATCCGATCGCCAAGAAACGCCACACGTTTGAATACCTGCGCACCCAGGCGCACCTGCGGCCGCGCACCAACACGTTCGGTGCGATCACGCGCGTGCGCACCACGCTTGCCAACGCCATTCATAACTTTTTCTTTGATGAGGGCTTTCACTGGATCAACACGCCCATCATTACGGGCAGCGACTGTGAGGGGGCGGGTGAGTTGTTCCGCGTGAGTACGCTCGATTTTGCGAACCTGCCGCGTACCACGGAAGGGCAGGTGGACTACCACGAGGATTTTTTTGGCACCGAGTCTTTCCTCACGGTGTCGGGGCAGCTCGAGGTGGAATCCTACTGCTTGGCCATGAGCAAGGTGTACACGTTTGGTCCGACCTTCCGTGCGGAAAATTCCAACACGAGTCGTCACCTCGCCGAATTCTGGATGGTCGAACCCGAAGTGGCTTTCGCCGACCTCGGTGACAATGCGGACCTCGCCGAGCAGATGTTGAAGACCGTCATTGGCGCGGTACTTGAGAGCCGCGAGGACGACATGGCGTTCTTCGCCCAGCGCATCGACGAAACGGTCATGGAGCGACTGCGTTCGGTGCTCGACAACCCGTTTGAGCGACTGGAGTACACAGAAGCGATCTCGATACTTGAGAAGTGTGGCGAGTCTTTCGAGTTCCCCGTGAGTTGGGGTATGGACCTCGCCTCCGAACATGAACGTTACCTGACAGAACAGCATATTGGCCGTCCCGTTGTGGTGGTGAATTACCCCAAAGACATCAAGGCGTTTTACATGCGCCTGAACGATGACGAGCGCACCGTTGCTGCCATGGACGTTCTCGCGCCGGGTATCGGCGAGATCATCGGTGGCAGCCAGCGTGAGGAACGGCTTGAAGTGCTCGACGCACGCATGGATGCACACCTCTGCGATGAGCTCTGGTGGTACCGTGACCTCAGGCGTTACGGCACCGTTCCCCATGCGGGCTTTGGGCTCGGTTTTGAGCGCCTGTTGAACTACATCACCGGTATGGACAACGTGCGCGATGCGATTCCCTTTCCGCGCACACCTGGATCCGCCGCTTTCTAGCCCCGTACAACCTGACCCAAAAGAGGCAAAATCGCCGCTAATCGGCGGTTTTGTGCGCAAAATTCCCTAAAACCCCCGGTTTTTAGCGGCTTCCTTGGGCGATACTGAAGTCCTTCAGGCGCATGCATACCGCACGCGTCGACGATCGGGGAGTCGGGGGCAGTGGTTGAACTGGGTATGAACGGCGGTGTTGTGGTCACTGAAATGACCATCGTCGATACGTTCACCAAGTTGATCTTCGCCGTTGAGGATGACTATAGCGGCATTGAGCACGCAGTCATCGATGCGTTCCGTGCCGTCGAGGCCAACGTCTACCGAGACTCTACCGTTGAGATGGGTGAGTACCTGCGCGATCTTGGTGTCAGGGAAATGATCCAGCTTGTTGCCCGTGTGGAACGCCACATGCGCGAACACCCCTTGGCCGTTGCCGGTGCCACCGGCGAATCACCCATAAGGCTTGAGCGACCTCACTGACCCTGGTCGGATTGCTGCGACTGGGCCTCCGCTTCGGCGGGCTTCTCTTTCGGCGGCTTCAGGCCGCATCCCTCCACCGGTTCGAACCTGGCAGCGTAGCGGTTGTCTTCATCGACGCCGAGGAACTTCACCGCGACGGCTTGCTGTAGCGCGAAACGCCGCGTGGTGCTGGTCAGGCTGGCAGTCCACTTGTCGTAGCTGAACTTCTCCGGGTCTTGCCGCAGGTCGGCAAACCCCTCCAGGCCATTGTCATCCAGGCGAACGTTGAAGCCGCTTGAGCTGACGTGGGACACGGTTGCCTTGAATTCTGGGCCGTTCTTCTCGGCGAGCCGCGTAATGTATCGGCTGGCCAGCCAGCGCTCTGCTTCAAGGGTTGCCGAGCGGCTCTTTGCCAGTCGATCGCCAAGGTGCGCCAGCAGTTCCGCGTCGACATGTGCGGGCGGATCGCCGTGCAGTAGCGCCTTGATCTGAAGATGCACAAGAAAATCCACATACTTGCGCAACGGTGACGTGCAGTTGGTGTAGCAGGGTAGCGCCATGCCCATGTGGGGTGCGGCGGCATCGCTCAACTCGGCGCGGGTCAACAGGCGGTTGATCATGGCGCGCAGGGGCAGGCTGTGCTGATCGCCTGAAAGGCCTTTGACAATGTCGCGGTACCCCTCAACGGTGGCGGGGTCGAGCGCCGCCAGGTCTGGCGCGTGCATTTCGAGGAACTTCTTCACCTCATCGTGGCGCTCTGTGCGAAAGCCCGGGTGTGCGATGAATGGCCCCGCCGCCTCGTGCTCGGCGAGGAAGCGGGCAGCGCAGCGGTTGGCAGCGACCATGCACTCCTCGACCAGTTTCTGCGACAGCAGCTTTTCCGCCGGCTCGATACTTTCAATCTGCTTGTCATCGCCGAGCATCCAGCGGAACTCCCTGCGCTCTTCCATCACAAGGTCGTGTTCCTCGCGACGTTTGCGCAGCGCCCTGTAGACCTGGTAGAGCGCCTCGAGCGGGGTCGCATGGCTCATCAGTTCGTCGTATTGCCCGTTGAGGTAGCGGTCAACGGCGAAGTAAGACAGCTTGGCGCGCGAGTGCACCGTGGCCTCGATGAACTCAAACTTGCCGACCTCGCCGGAGTCGCTGACCGCGACCTTGCAAACGAGCGCGGGGCGGTCTGTTCCTTCCGACAGCGCGCAGGTGTCCTGGGACAATTCTTCCGGGAGCATGGGCAGCACGTCGCCGTGGAAGTAGACCGAGGTGCCGCGAGCTGCGATATCCCTGCCCAGCGCCGAGTCCGGGCGTATATAGGGTGTCGGATCGGCGATGGCCACGAACAGCGTCCAGCCATCGCTGGAGATCTCTGCGTACAGGGCATCGTCGATGTCCTGGGTCTTCACTGCATCGATTGACACGAATTCGAGGTCGGTGAGATCGCGGCGCCGGTCGGTCTTCATCGGTTGGCATTCTGCCAGCGCCTGTTCGAGCTCTTTCCGGCTTGTGGCGCTCCAGTCGGCGGTGAGGCCGTACTTCGCCATACAGTAGAGGTTTTCGATACCGGGCGTTGTGTCGTCGCCGAGTATGTTGAGGACCTTGGCTTGCGGCTTGCCGTCTTTTACCGGGTGACGCAGGATCGCGCAGCGCGCGTAGTCGCCTTCCTTGATGCCATTGCGTGCGTGCGGCGGAATGAACAGCCAGCGGTTTAGCTGGGGCAGGTCGGGCTCAACGAAGATCGCCTTGCCCTTACGCACACAGCGACCAGTGAATTCCGTAAGCGGGCTGTCGACCAGGCGCTCGACATCGGCGATGGTTTTGCCGTCCTTGGTCGGGCGGACGCAGACGCGTACGCGATCGCCCGGGAAGGCTTTCAGCATCTCCTGAGGCGGGATGAATATTTCGCGACCGTCATCCAGTACAACGAAGCCGTAGCGGGCCTGAGTGCCTTTGACCACACCTTCAGCTCGCTCCTTTTCGGCCTCCATCTGGGACTTGAGGCCCTGTAACTGGGACAGCGACTCCTTATTGAGCATGAGTGGGTTGGTTTCTCGGCAGTAAGCTTTCCATCGTAGCTGAAAACCCCGGGGCTGTCAGTGTGGGATCGACGAGCTTTAGTTTTCTTCGTGACAAATGCCGAACCGTGATTGACACCTTAATCAAACCAGTTTGATAATCGAGTGAAAGCGGTTTGAAGCCGCATGGGACGTGCCTTTGATTCCAACCGAGATGACGGGAGCCCGGATTGTCTCCGGTGCCCGGACATCGTTACTGCTGCCAAGGCGGGTAACACCCCGCTGGTTGTATCGCATCGCGCTCGAAGCAGCGCCGGGCACCCCTCACCCTCTCAACCACACCTTCCGTTCCACCGCGGCCCGCCAGGACGTAGCGGCCACCCCTAAACCTGACACACCCACAGCCCTGCTTATCGAAACGAGGAACGTTTTATGGACTCGGGTTCTACCCTGCGTGTAGAAAAAACCTCTCAACTCAAGTCAGTCACCAAGAAGACCTATGTGCTGGACACCAATGTTCTCCTGCACGACCCAACGGCGGTTACCGCCTTCAAGCAGCACCATGTTGTTATACCCATGACGGTCCTGGAGGAGCTGGACCACATCAAGGACCGCCGCGACAAGACGGTCAGCCGCGAAGCCCGCATCGCTATCCAGATGATCGACAAGGTGGTCGATGAGGCCTCACCGCAGGAGATCCAGGCCGGCGTCGAAGTGCCCGGCTCTGGCGTGGAAGGGCTGGGGGCCGGTACGCTGGCGATCTACCCCGACCAACGCATCACCGGCGACAGCGAAGTGCCGTTCCTGGATGGCACGCTGGACCAGGCGAACGACAATCGCATTATCAACGTGGCGCTCAAGTTGCAGGCTGAGAACCCCAGCGACTTTGTCTGCCTCGTTACCAAAGACATCAACATGCGCATCAAGGCCAAGGGGTCCGGCCTCGTCCACGTTGAGGACTATCGCAAGGACCGGGTGCTGGACGACATAGATCTGTTGGCCACCGGTTACGAGCACATCGAGGGCGACTTCTGGTCCACCATCAGCGAGGTCGACACGTTGCGCGAGGGTGACTGCACGCTGCATCGCATCCCGCGCAAGTCCCTGCCAGGCGCCTACCCCAACATGTTTGTGCATGACGACCAGGAATTCATGGCGTTTGTACAGCGCATCGATCGGGATTTCGTCTACCTGCGCTGCGATAGTCGCGACAACCTGATGCACAAACGGTTCTGGGGCCTCTCGCCGCGCAACATGGAGCAGGCGATGGCGATGTCGTTGCTGGATAACGATGGCGTAGACATGACCGTGATGACGGGCCCCGCCGGTTCGGGCAAGACTTTGCTCGCGCTGGCCTACGGCCTGCACGCGATTCTCGAGCAGCAGCGCTTCAGCAAGTTAATCGTGGCGCGTTCCACGCCGCCCATCGCCGAGGAGATCGGGTTCCTGCCGGGCACGGAAGAAGAGAAGATGGCGCCCTGGCTTGCCGCTTTCGACGACAACCTGGAGATACTGCACGGTACCGATGAGTCCTGCCACGGCAGTATTGAATACGTGAAAGAGCGCGCGAACATCCAGTTCAAGTCGCTCAACTTCATGCGCGGGCGTTCGTTTAACAACGCCTACATTATCATCGACGAGGCGCAGGGCCTGACCCAGTTCCAGCTGAAGTCGGTGATCAGTCGTGTGGGGGCCGACTCAAAGATCGTCGTGCTTGGGAACCTCGCGCAGATCGACAACAAGTACATCTCGCCGCTGACGTCGGGGCTCACCTACCTGGTAGAAAAGAGCAAGGCTTACCAGCACGCGGGCATCATGCACGTAAATGGCATTGTGCGCTCGCGGCTGGCGGCGTTCGCGGAGGAAAACCTCTAGGTGTTCTGAAATGTTACTCGCCCGCGCTGGGTTTCTTGCGGGCGAGATCTCTCTGCAGGGCGATTTCGAAGCGCAGGACCAGTTTCCACGCGCCTTCGCGGCTGACGTCTGTATTCTTCTTGCGCCAGCTGTAGGTAGGCTCCAGTTCGGCGAACAGGAACTTGCGGTAAATCTGGCGACGTACCTGTATGCCGAGCGCGTAAGACTTCGTGAGCTTGGGGTCGGTGATCCCGCGCACCGTGCCGAAATAGCTGATCACGAAGGGTTGGTCCGAGCCCTCTTTGCTCAGCCGGTGGCGCAGCGATAGCCGGCTGCGCCATTCGGTGCCATCTGTCTCCTCGCCGTACATTGCCCGGTTGCTCCAGCGGATCAGCTCATCATCGGCGAGCCGATAGTCGAAATCCAGGCGGCTGGTCGCGTGCAGTTTCTCGTTGTGGTTGTACTCTAGGCGCTGGCGGAATCGATAGGACGCGTTGTCGGTAAAAAAGTCCTGGTAGCGATAGCGCACGCCCGGGGTAACGTCGCTGGTTGAGACCGAGACTGTTGCGTCGAGACGCGACCCCAAGTGCTCGCCAATGACATACTGCAGGCCTACCGCGTCTTCAATCTCATCCTCTTCTCTGTCGGGTTCCGAGGAATCCTCGCCACCAAAGATAATGCCGACTCGTCGGCTGAGTGCGGGCAGCTGCAGCCTGCCCCGCAGACGTATGCGAGTGCGATCGTCCTCGATCTCGTCCCAGCTGGTCGACCATTCAATGCGCAGGCGCGATTCGGGCTGCTCGAATTCATATGCCGGGTCGTGGAAGAAGCTGTCCATCCACTCGGTCAGTGCCTGGGCCTGGTTGGTGGCGTAAGTGTGCCCCTCGTCCACCCAGGTGTAGGGGCGTTCGCCCTTATCGTTTGAATAAGCGTTGTCCGCAGATTGTTTCCCTGCAGCATCGCCACCGTCGCCGGCGTAGGCCAGTGCGGGTAGCCACATCATCATGGCTGCTGGCCAAAATTTGAACATCACGGACTGCATACCTGTCAGCTCTTAGCGATTACACTAGGGACTATGGACAGACTTTTCATCGTAATTCAGCACATTATTCCCCAACATTTGTTGTCTCGCCTGGTGGGTTCCCTCGCCGCCATGCAGAGACCCAGGTGGCTGAAAAATCTCATTATTTCGCTGTTTATCAAACAGTTTAACGTTGTGATGGCCGAAGCAGAGGAACCGGATCACACTTCTTATGACAGCTTCAATGCGTTTTTTACTCGTGCCCTGAAAGAGGGCGCCAGACCGTTGGCAGATGCTGAGCTCCTGTGCCCCGCCGATGGTGCTGTCAGCCAGCTGGGTGCCATACGAGAGGGGTTACTGCTGCAGGCCAAGGGGCGCTACTACACGGTTGAGGACCTGCTGGGTGGCGACGCCGAACGCGCGGCTGCATTCCGTGGCGGAAAGTTCATCACCATATACCTCTCGCCGAAGGACTATCACCGCGTGCACATGCCGGCGGGTGGCGATCTCACCGCCACGAGTTACATCCCCGGCAAACTGTTCTCGGTGAATGGTGTTACCGCGGAGAATGTCGACCGGCTCTTCGCCCGCAACGAGCGTATGGTCTGCTACTTCGAAACCGCGCGCGGTCCGATGGCCATGATCCTCGTGGGCGCGATGATTGTTGCGGGCATCGAAACGACCTGGGCGGGGCAGGTGGCGCCGCCGCCGAGGGAGGTGGTCAAACTGGACTATTGCGACCCACCGGAACCGGTGTCGCTGGACCAGGGGCAGGAGATGGGGCGCTTTCTTCTCGGCTCCACGGTCATCCTGCTGTTTCCTGCAGAGACTGTAGAGTTCGAAGAGCGATACATTCCGGGATCACCTACCCGTATGGGCGAGGCGCTCGCGCACTACACCGAAGACTGATCCAATCCCGCTACGATATGGCGGTAGCTATCGAGGCGCGCCTGGCTGATCTTGCCTGCCGCTACTGCCTCGAGTATCGCGCATCCCGGTTCGTGTTCGTGTGTGCAATCACTGAAGCGACACAGACCGAGGTAAGGCCGCATTTCACGGAAGCCGGATTCGACCTCCGAACGCGAGAGATGCCATAAGCCGAATTCGCGAATGCCAGGCGAATCGATCAGCGAGCCCCCGCAGGGGAGATGCAGGAGTATCGCGGTGGTGGTGGTGTGTGTGCCCTTGCCCGTGTTTTCCGACAGCGCGCCGACCCTGAGCTCCGCATCCGGTAGGAGCGCGTTCACCAGTGAGGATTTGCCGACACCCGATTGCCCCACCAGGACGCTGGTCTGCTCCGCCAGTGCCTCGTTCAGCGCAGTCAGGCCACTGCCTTTGGCACTTGCGCGGACGACTTCGTAGCCCAGTGCTTCGTAGCTATCGAACAGCTCGGAGACACTTTCCCTGAGTGCCTGGTCCTCTTCCATGAGGTCGATCTTGTTCAGGAGCAGGACAGGTTCGATATCCACGGCGGCTGCCGCGCAGAGATAGCGGTCGATCAGGTTTGCGTGTGGCTGGGGCACGGGCGCCACCACGACAAAGATACGGCTGATGTTCGCAGCGACAGGTTTCAGGTTGCCGTAGTTATCGGGGCGCTTGAGTTCGCTCGACCGGTCCAGACGCGCAACTACCACGCCCATCGGCTCGCCGGCGCACCACACCACCTGGTCGCCGGTGACGAGGCTCTCTATATTGGCGCGAACATGGCATCGTGACCTGTCGCCGGCTGCAGACTCGATTTCAACCTGCGTGCCGTAGTGGGCGACCACCAGTCCTTGCTGTTCTGGCCCCAGCTCACCTGCGGTTAACGCCTCATCGGCAGCGTCGCCCCTGCGAGCGGCACGTTGCGCGCGCTCTTCCTGGATTTTCTCGATACGCCAGGCCTGGCGACGGGTGAGTCTGCGTTTACCCATGGCCGCATTATTCGGCGGCTGGCTATGTCTGTCGAGGCAATTTGTTACACTGCTTGCTCGTTGTGTGGGAAGGTTTGGCGATGTTGAGCGCGAGTAATCTCATCTGGGTCGATATGGAAATGACCGGGCTCGAACCCGACCGAGACTACGTGATCGAGATCGCCACCATCGTGACGGACTCCGACCTCAATACCCTCGCCGAGGGCCCTGTGATCGCCATCCACCAGCCGGACGAAACGCTGGCTGCCATGGATGAGTGGAATACAACGCACCACACCCGGTCGGGCCTGGTAGATCGCGTGCGCGCCAGCGGTTACGACGAGGCGCGAGCAACGCGTGAGACCATCGCCTTCCTTGAGAAGTGGGTGCCAGAGCGCGCTTCGCCGATGTGCGGCAATACGATCTGCCAGGATCGTCGTTTCATGGCCCGTCACATGCCCGAGCTGGAGGCCTATTTCCACTACCGCAACCTCGATGTCAGCACGCTGAAAATCCTGGCGAATCGGTGGCGGAGTGACCTGGAAGGCGGGTTTACGAAAACGGCCACACATCTTGCGCTGGACGACATTCGCGAATCGATCGAGGAGATGCGCTACTACCGCGACCATTTCCTCAGGCTGAAGTAGTCCGCGCGTGCCGGGCAAGTGCCCACTCGACGTGTTCGCGCACGAGCGTCGAGGCGTGCTCCCGGCGTGACTCCAGCGCTTTAGTTACTGCACTAGAGGTCGGTGCATTCCCTAACGCAATCGCCAGGTTGCGCAGCCAGCGTTCATAGCCAATGCGGCGGATTGCCGAGCCCTCTGTTTTGGCAAGGAAGTCTTTTTCACTCCAGGCGAATAGTTCGCACAGTGAGCGATCATCAAGCGAATGACGCGGCTGGAAGTCTGCCTCACCTGAGGCCTCTGCAAACTTGTTCCACGGGCAGCACAGCTGGCAGTCATCGCATCCGAAAATGCGGTTGCCCATGAGTGGGCGCAGCGCTTCGTCGATGCTGCCGTGATGTTCGATCGTGAGGTAGGAGATGCAGCGACGTGCGTCGAGTTCGAAAGGTCCCGTGAACGCGTTGGTGGGGCAAATGTCGAGGCAGGCGGTGCAGGTGCCGCAGTGTTTTTCCGTCTGAGGCTTTGTCGGAGGTAGCGGCAGGTCGGTGTAGATCTCACCGAGGAAGAACCAGGACCCCGCATTCTCGTTGATGAGCATGGTGTTCTTGGCGATCCAGCCGAGCCCCGCCCGCTCTGCCAGCGCGCGTTCCAGCACGGGGGCGCTGTCGACAAATGCGCGGTAGTTGCCGCCCCCCGCTGAGCTTTCGATACGCTGTGCAAGTTGGGCGAGTCGTCTGCGGATCAGTTTGTGGTAGTCGCGCCCGAGCGTGTAGCGCGAGATGTAGGCCTTGTCTGGATTTTCAAGCACGGTGACAGGGTCGACGCCCTCGGGCAGGTAGTCCATACGCAGTGACAACACGCGAAGTGTGCCGGGCAGCAATTCGTCGGGACGCGAGCGTTTGTCGCCGTGCTTTGCCATGTAGGCCATGTCACCGTGGTAGCCCGCATCGAGCCAACGCCTCAGGTGGCCCTCGTGTGACGAGAGATCAACGTCGCTGACGCCCATAGCACTGAAGCCGAGTTCCTGCGCCCAGGTGTGCACCTGGTCGGCCAGTGCGGCGAGTGCGTTTTCTGTCAGTGGGTTGCCCAAGCGGGGAATCATCGTGGCCTGCAAGTGGGTATAATTCTGCCAGATTGCTGGTGCGCCTGTATTGGCCGCACCCGAATGCAGCGCGACAAATGAATAGGCAGGAGCAAATGCTCGGCAGCGAACAGCTCTACACGGCGGGCGAGACTCGCGAGCTCGATCGGACGGCGATCGAGGATCACGGCATTCCGGGCATTACGCTGATGGCCCGCGCCGCCGACGCCGCGTTCCGTCACCTGCTTGCGGCCTGGCCAGAACTGGAAGCCGTAACGGTGCTTTGCGGTACAGGTAACAACGGCGGTGACGGCTTTCTCATCGCTGATCTCGCACACAAGCGAGGGCTTCCAGTGACGGTTCTGCAGCTGGGCGATGCCGCAAAAATCAGCGGTGACGCCGCGCTGGCACGCGAACAGGCGGTGGCTAACGGCGTGAACATCGAGCCGTTCGGCACACAAGCCATCGAAGCATCGTCGGTCGTGGTTGATGCCCTGCTCGGCACGGGCCTTGGCGGTGATGTGCGCGGTGACTATCCGGCGGCGATTGAGGCTATTAATGCTAGTGGCGCTGCGGTGCTGGCCGTGGATATCCCTTCTGGTCTCTGTGCTGATACGGGCCGTGTCCTTGGCAGCGCCGTCCGCGCTGATCTCACCGTGACCTTCATTGGGCTCAAGCGTGGCCTGTTTACGCTGGACGCCCCGGACTTTACCGGCGCCATCGAGTTTGCCGATCTCGGCGTGCCACAGTCTGTCTATGATGCTGTCCCCTCGCACTGCGCGCGGCTCGAACTCGAGTCGCTGCTGACTCTGCTCCCCGAGCGGCCCGCAACCGCACACAAAGGCCACTACGGCACGGTGCTCGTCGTCGGCGGTGACTACGGTATGGCCGGCGCCGCGGCAATGGCGGCTGAAGCGGCACTGCGCTGCGGTGCAGGTCTCGTGCGGGTGGCAACGCGCCCGGAGCATGTCGCCGCGATGGTCGCCAGAGTGCCCGAGGTCATGCCGCAGGGCGTGAGCGACGGTGAGGACTTCGAGCCCTTGCTCGCGGCGGCCGACATCCTGGTGGTGGGTCCGGGCCTTGGCCAGACGCCCTGGTCGCAACACCTCTTGCAGCGCGCGCTTGCCTCGGGCAAGCCTGTCGTTCTGGATGCCGATGCGCTCAACCTTGTTGCCTCTGGCGCCGTCACGCTGCCCGCTGAGGGCGAGCGCGTTTTAACACCGCATCCTGGCGAGGCGGCGCGCCTGATTGGGAGTGACACACCCAGCGTCCAGGCCGATCGCTTTGCTGCAGCCCGGGCGTTAAGCGACCGGTTTGGTGGTGTCTGCATACTCAAGGGCAACGGCACGCTCGTGGCCCAGGGCGAGCACCTCCTGCTCAGTGACTATGGCAACCCTGGAATGGCCAGTGGCGGCATGGGTGACGTGTTGAGTGGCGTGCTGGGCGCACTACTTGCCCAGGGCATGGCGCCACTCGAGGCCGTCGCGCTGGGTGTCTGCCTGCACGGTGCTGCCGCTGATATCGCAGCACAGGATGGTCTGCGCGGTCTTGCGGCCACGGACCTCATTCCCGAGATGCGTGCGCTGCTGGGATGAGCGCACCCCTGACGTTCAGCGCGGCCGACGAAGACGCCATGGTCGCACTCGGTGAGCGTCTGGGTGGCGCGCTGGAGCCCGGCACGGTCGTGTTTCTCGAGGGCGATCTCGGCATGGGCAAGACCACGTTGAGCCGCGGTGTCTTGCGGGCGATGGGGCACGGGGGCGCGGTGAAAAGCCCGACCTACACGCTTGTCGAGCCCTATGAGTTTGCGGACGGTGCGGTGGTCTACCACTTCGATCTCTACCGTCTCGGCGACCCGGAGGAGCTCGAGTTCATGGGGATCCGCGATTATTTTGGTGAAAAGTCACTTTGCCTTGTGGAATGGCCCGAACGCGGGCGTGGCGCTTTGCCCGTGGCAGACTTAGTGATTACCATAGAGCCAGAAAAAAGGGGTCGTCGCCTCGGGGTTTCTGCGGCGACAGAAAAAGGGGGTCGGGTACTCGCGCGTCTGGCGCGGTAGTGCACTGGCTCCACGACAACGCTAGGGGCATAGCGGGAGTCGAATGGGCAGGGTTTGGATAGGTTTGATCCTGTGCGTGTATGCCGTCGGTGCAGCAGGCGCCGCCAAGGTACACGACGTGCGCCTGTGGCGGGCGCCCGACCATACGCGGATCGTGTTTGACCTCACCGCGCCCACCGACCACAACCTGATCGTACTCTCTAATCCAACGCGCATCGTACTCGATCTCGAGGATGCCGCCCTGGACGCCGATGTCTCAAATCTGGGTCTGGCTGACACCCCGGTTACGCGGATGCGTTCGGGCATTCGCGACGGCGATGACCTGCGCATCGTGTTGGATATGAGCGCTGAGGTCGACCCGCGCAGCTTCGCCCTGCAGGCCAACGCGAAGGCGGGCGATCGTCTGGTGGTTGACCTCTACGACAAGTCCGCTGCCAAGGTGAAGGTCAAGAAGAGCGCGCGCCAGAACGCGCGCCGTGACATCGTGATTGCCATTGATGCCGGTCACGGCGGTGAGGACCCCGGCGCAATCGGACCTAACCGCCAGTACGAGAAACACGTTGTGATGGCGATCGCCAGGGAGCTTGAGGCCTTGCTCAAGGCTGACGCTGGCTTCTCTCCCGTGATGATTCGCACTGGCGATTACTACATCAGCCTTAAGGGCCGGCGCGAGCTGGCACGCAAGCGCCAGGCCGATCTCTTTGTTTCGATTCACGCTGACGCGTTCAAGCATCCCAGTGCGAAGGGGGCATCGGTGTACGCGCTCTCCACGCGCGGCGCCACGAGCACGGCCGCTCGCTACCTGGCTGAGAAGGAAAATGCGGCTGACCTTGTGGGTGGTGTGAGCCTGTCCGATAAGGACGATGTGCTTGCCGGGGTGCTCGCCGACCTGTCGATGACCTCTACGCTCGACACCAGCCTCAAACTCGGCGGGCGCGTGCTGTCCAGCATGGACCACGTGGCCAAGTTGCATAAACGCAACGTGGAACAGGCCGGTTTTGCCGTACTCAAGTCGCCGGACATTCCCTCGATTCTTGTCGAGACGGGCTTTATCTCCAACCCGGGTGAAGCGCGCATGCTCAGCACTAGGAGCTACCAGCAGAAGATGGCAAGGGCCATTCACCGCGGCATCCGAGACTGGTTCCTGACGCACCCGCCCGCGGGCACCATGCTTGCCTGGCAGAAAGAACAGGGCAGCCGGGAGTACCGGGTTGCCAGAGGTGATACACTCTCCGGGATCGCGCATCGTTTCAGCGTGTCCCTCGCCGATCTGAAGAGCTACAACAGTCTTTCCGGTTCCAAGATCGTGGTTGGACAGAAGCTGACGATACCTAACAGCTAGGTAGACCGCTTACAGTTCATGTCCCGAATCCACCTGCTCAGCTCCAGGCTGGCCAACCAGATCGCTGCCGGTGAGGTGGTCGAACGCCCTGCGTCGGTCGTCAAAGAAGTCCTCGAAAACAGTCTCGATGCCGGCGCCCTCCGTGTTGACGTCGAGGTGGAGGGAGGCGGTGCCAAGCTGATCCGCATTCGCGATGACGGGGCGGGTATCGAGACCGACGACCTCCCACTGGCTCTTTCGCGTCACGCCACTAGCAAGATTTCCTCGCTGGAAGATCTCGAAAGCGTCGGCAGCCTCGGTTTCCGCGGCGAAGCGCTGGCGAGTATCGGCTCGGTGTCGCGCCTCACGCTCACCAGTAATACCGATGACACGAGCAGTGAAGGGAGTAGTGCGCTTTGTGAGGGCAGGGACATGGAGGTGCAGGTGCGGCCCGCGCCCCATCCGCGCGGCACCACGGTGGAGGTCCGCGACCTGTTTTTCAATACGCCCGCCCGGCGCAAGTTCCTGCGTACTGAGCGCACCGAGTTCAATCACCTTGAGGAGGTCGTCAAGCGCCTCGCGCTCTCACGCTTCGACGTTGCATTTAACCTGCGCCACAACGGCAAGGCCATTCATAACCTGCGCAGCGCCGCGACCCCTGCAGAACGCCAGCGCCGGGTTGCCAGCGTGTGTGGTCCCGCCTTCATGGAGCAGGCGATTGCCATCGATGCCGACGCGCCGCCTTACCGGCTCTGGGGCTGGGTTGGCCTCCCCACGTTTTCGCGCAGCCAGGCGGATTTGCAGTACTTTTTCGTCAATGGTCGGGTGATTCGCGACAAGCTGGTGGCTCACGCGGTGCGCCAGGCCTACCGCGATGTGCTGTACCACGGCCGCCATCCCGCGTTCGTGTTGTACCTTGAGCTGGATCCCGCGCAGGTCGACGTCAATGTGCATCCCACAAAGCACGAGGTGCGGTTTCGCGACGGTCGCGCTGTACACAATTTCATTTTCTCGAGCCTCCACCGCGCACTCGCCGAAGTGCGTCCAGGCCAGGTGGATGATGTCGATACGCCGCTGGTCGCCACGGCGGACGGACTGGCTGTCGATACCAGCACGGGTGAGATCAGTGATCAGCCTGTGCTGGCGTGGGGCGCTCCCGCGCGTACCGCGGCATCGGTCTCGCCCGTGCGTGTTTCGGAGCAGCTGCGCGATTACGGTCGCCTGCACCCGGTGCCGGAGCCGGAAAGCGAAGAGGCGGTGCCGCCCCTTGGTTACGCCGTGGCGCAGCTGCACGGCATCTACATACTGGCAGAAAACGCCGACGGTCTTGTGCTGGTGGACATGCACGCTGCCCACGAGCGCATTACGTATGAACGCCTGAAGACGGCAAGGGCAGACGAGGGCATTCGCAGCCAGCCGCTGTTGGTGCCCCAGTCGGTCGCGGTCAGCCAGCGCGAGGTGCAGGTCGCCGTGGACCACGCTGCCTTCTTCGATGAACTGGGCCTGAAGGTCGAAGCGGCGGGCGAGGAGGCCCTGGTTATCCGGGAAATCCCGGTCAGCTTGCGCGATTCCGATGTCGAGCAGCTGCTGCGCGATGTGCTGGCGGACCTCATCGAGTACGGCACCTCCGAACGCATCGCCGCGCATGCCGACGAGATTCTTTCGACCATGGCGTGTCATGGCTCCGTGCGCGCTAACCGGCGCCTGACTATTCCCGAGATGAATGCGCTGCTCCGCGACATGGAGGAGACCGAGCGTTCGGGCCAGTGCAACCACGGCAGGCCTACGTGGACCCAGCTTAAACTGGAGGAGCTGGACAAGCTTTTCATGAGGGGCCAGTGAGCGAATCCCGTCCACTGCTCATTTGCCTGATGGGCCCAACGGCCTCCGGCAAGACTGACCTCGCCGAACGACTAGCTGCATCCCACGCGTGTGAACTCGTGAGCGTCGACTCGGCCCTGGTCTATCGCGGCCTGGATATCGGGGCCGCCAAACCTGAGTATCCGCACCACCTGGTCAATATCCGCGACCCGGCCGAGGCCTACTCCGCGGCGGATTTTGCCGCGGACGCCCGGCGTGTCGTGGCAGACATCTGCGCTCGCGGCAAGGTGCCGCTGCTCGTCGGGGGTACCATGCTCTACTTCCGCGCCTTTCTTGAGGGTCTTGCCGAGATGCCGCCTGCCGACCCGATGGTGCGTGCCGCGATCGAGGAACTCGCGCGCAAGCAGGGCTGGCCCCACGTGCACGCGCTGCTGGCCGAGGTGGACCCTCAGGCGGCGGCACGCATCCATCCCAATCATTCGCAGCGATTGTCCCGTGCCCTTGAGGTTTACAGGACTACCGGAGTGCCCCTTTCCGAATGGCACGACTCAGGGGAGGGCAGCGCTGCGCTCGATGAGTTTGACGTGCGGCAGCTGGCTACTGCACCGGCGGAGCGCACGGTGCTGCATGCCCGTATTGCCAGGCGCTTTGAGGTCATGCTGGAGGAAGGCCTGGTAGCCGAGGTGGAGCGACTGCATGCGCGCGACGATTTGCACTCGGCATTGCCCGCGGTGCGAGCGGTGGGCTATCGCCAAATCTGGCAGTACCTCGACGGGGAATGCACGCTTGAAGAGGCCGTTGACCGCGCGATTGCAGCCACGCGTCAGCTGGCCAAGCGCCAGTTCACCTGGTTGCGAAAATGGGAACAACTTGCGTGGATTTATACAGATATTGACGGGAATGTCGTGGAAACTGTCGGCATTGAGCCGTTGGGGGCCGGGGCTGGCCGCGAACCCTATGTTTACGCCTGTCAGCATCTCTTCGGTGAGGCCCTATAAAGCTGCTACAAATGCTCTATAATGGGAGCGTTAAGCAGACAGCCCCGCAAGTGGTGCCCGGCGAATCTAGAGGTCACCTGCCGTTTCCTGCTAACGGGTTGTTTTTAATAGTCTTTTTAGGCCCGATTTGGGCCCCGAAAACAATTAGGAGTGAAAAGCCATGTCAAAAGGGCATACGCTACAAGACCCTTACCTCAACATCCTGCGTAAGGAACGTGTTCCGGTCTCAATCTACCTGGTAAATGGCATCAAGCTGCAGGGCCAGATTGAATCCTTCGACCAGTTTGTGGTGCTGCTGAAGAACACAGTCAGCCAGATGGTCTACAAGCATGCAATTTCCACCGTTGTGCCCTCCAGGGTTGTGCGGCTGCCGCTGCAAAACCCCGCGGAAGACGAGGGCGGCAGTTAGAGCCTACCCCGGCGAGCGCCCATTGGGTGTTCGTCGCCGGTGTCTACCGGCCTGACGAGGTAACCGTTGTTTTTTGAACGCCCCGATTCCGGGGAGCGTGCTGTTCTCGTGCACCTGCACCTCGCCAGTGAGCAAGAGCGGGAAGACCCCCGGGAATTCGAAGAGCTGGTGCTGTCCGCCGGCGGCGACCCGGTTGCCTTCATTATGGGTAGCCGCACCGCCCCGCACCCGCGTACTTTTGTCGGCAGCGGCAAGCTGGACGAGATCGCCTCCGAGGTTCGCGCCCAGGAAGCCGAGATCGTAATGTTCAATCATGCCCTGAGCCCCAGCCAGGAGCGCAATCTCGAAAAAGAGCTGGAGTGCCGTGTGTTGGATCGCACGGGACTCATACTCGATATCTTCGCCCAGCGTGCGCGCACCCATGAGGGCAAGCTCCAGGTGGAGTTGGCGCAGCTGCAGCATATGAGCACGCGGCTGGTGCGCGGCTGGACGCACCTCGAGCGGCAGAAAGGTGGTATCGGCCTGCGCGGGCCTGGTGAAACCCAGCTTGAGACTGACCGCCGCTTGCTGCGCGCGCGCATCAAGTCTATTACGGGTCGGCTCAACAAGGTCAGGCGACAGCGTGACCAGGGCAGGCGCTCACGACAGCGTGCCGAGATCCCCACCGTGTCGCTCGTGGGCTATACCAATGCCGGCAAATCGACGCTGTTCAATCGCCTGACAGAAGCCGAGGTCTACGCCGCCGACCAGCTCTTCGCCACGCTGGACCCAACCCTGAGGCGATTGGATCTCGACAACGTGGGCCCCGTCGTACTGGCCGACACAGTGGGCTTCATTGCGCATTTGCCGCACGACCTGGTGGAGGCCTTCAAGGCCACCCTCGAGGAAACGCTGAACGCGGACCTGCTGCTACACGTGGTAGACGCGGCATCGGAAGAGCGCGACGCGAACATTTTCCAGGTTGCGGATGTGCTCTCCGAGATCGGCGCCGAAGAGATACCCCAGCTACAGGTGTTTAATAAACTCGATCTGCTTGATCAGGCACCGCGTATAGACCGGGACAGCGATGGCAGGCCTGAGCGAGTCTGGCTCAGCGCGGTGACAGGCGAGGGGACG
Source organism: Halioglobus sp. (assembly GCA_965227435.1). Classification (GTDB taxonomy): domain Bacteria; phylum Pseudomonadota; class Gammaproteobacteria; order Pseudomonadales; family Halieaceae; genus Marimicrobium. The sequence goes on from CBDDGB010000001.1 coordinate 1,624,626, forward strand.
GAACTGCTCGCCGAGGCCATTGCCGAACTGGTGGGCGCCGACATGGTGTCGGAGCGCCTCAGCCTAAAGCCGGACCAGGGAGACCTGCGTGCTGCGCTCTATAACCTGGGCGCGGTTGAGTCTGAGAACTACGACGATCACGGCGTGGCCCAGCTCACGGTGCGACTGCCTCGCGCTGACTGGAACAGGCTGATGAAGAAGGGCCCCGAGCCCTTGTTTTAGACCGTTTGACGATGACCTGGCGCACTCGCCCGCCAGCGAAAATTTGATAGACTGCGTGTCTTCTTGAAATGGGAGTGACTTATGTCCTGGAATGAACCGGGAGGCGGCAACAATAACTCCAGGGATCCCTGGGGTGGTGGAGATCAGGGGCCGCCTGACCTGGATGAGGCCCTGAAGAAATTACAGGAGAAGCTCGGCGGCATGTTTGGTGGCGGCTCGGGCGGGTCTTCGGGTGGTGCGGGTGTTTCCGGAACGGCCATTGGTGCCGTGCTTGTGCTCGCGCTAGTGGTCTGGGCGCTCATGGGTTTGTACCAGATCGACCAGCAGGAGCGCGGTGTGGTGCTGCGCTTCGGCAAGTTCCATGAAATCGTCCAGCCCGGCCTGCAGTGGAATCCCCCGATTATTGACACGGTGGAGAAGGTCAACATCACCAAGCTGCGAGCGGCCAGCTTCCGCGAGATCATGCTCACCCAGGACGAGAACATCGTCGAGGTGAAGCTCTCGGCGCAGTACGAGATCAGTGATCCGGCCAAGTTCGTGCTGCGGGTCCGCGACCCTGAGCGTTCGTTGCAACACGCGTCCCAGAGTGCGCTGCGGCATGTAGTGGGCGGCAACAAGATGGACCTTGTACTCACCGAGGGCCGTGAGCGAATCGCGTCCGAGGTGCACCAGCGGCTGCAGCAATACATCGATCTCTACGAAACGGGTATCCAGGTCAGCAAGGTCACCATCGACGAGTCGAAGCCCCCGACCCAGGTGCAGGCGGCTTTTGATGACGTGATCAAGGCCCGGGAAGACGAGGAGCGCGTCAAGAACGAGGCGCAGGCCTATGCCAACGGCATCGTGCCCGAGGCGCGCGGTTTCGCCCAGCGCCAGCTTGAAGAGGCTAACGCCTACCGGGAGCAGGTGATTGCCAACGCCGACGGTGAGGCAAAACGCTTCAACCAGCTGCTTTCCGAGTATCGTAAGGCCCCGGAGGTCACGCGGGAACGCCTGTACCTCGACGCGGTGCAGTCCGTGTTAAGCCAGACCAACAAGGTGATGGTTGATGTCGATAGCGGCAGCAACCTGATGTACCTGCCGCTCGACAAACTCGCCACGCAAGGTGCGGCGGCGGGAATGGTGCGCGACCTGCGAGTGGATAGCTCTAATATTCGTGAACTCACCAACGCGGTCACCGAACAGATACGGCGTGACCAGGCCGCGGTGAGCAGCCGCAGGGGAGGGCGCTAGCGATGTCGGGACGTAATCTGTTTCTGTTGTTTCTGGCGCTTGCGGCAGTCTTTATCGCGAGCCAGTCACTGTTTGTTATCAAGGAAACCGAGCGCGGTGTCCTGCTGCGTTTTGGTGAGGTTGTAGAGCCCGACATTCCGCCGGGCCTGCACTTGAAGATTCCCTTTGTGAACAACGTCCGGCGTTTTGACGGCCGCGTGCTTACCGTGGACTTCCCGCCCGAGCGGTTTTTCACCCTGGAGAAGAAGGCGCTCATCGTCGATTACTTCGCCAAGTATCGCGTGGCTGATGTCTCCAAGCTCTACGAGGCGACCAACTTCGAAGAGTCCCGCGTGGCGGGCCTGCTCAGCCAGCGTATCAACGACGGGCTGCGGAACCAGGTGGCGGTTCGAACCCTGCAGGAGGTTGTCTCCGGGCAGAGGGATGAACTGATGGAGGCCCTTACCGCTGAACTTACCGTCGTGGCGCAGCAGCAGCTGGGCGTGGCGGTAGTAGATGTTCGGGTCAAGCAGATCGACCTGCCCCCGGATGTGTCTGAATCGGTCTACCGGCGTATGAACGCCGAGCGTGAAAAAGAGGCGCGGGAGCTTCGCTCCCAGGGCCAGGAACTCGCGGAGGGTATTCGCGCTGCCGCCGACCGTGAGGTCACGGTCATCCAGGCAAACGCCTACCGGGAAGCGGAGGAGATCCGTGGTGAGGGCGACGCCACCGCCACGGCGATCTACGCCTCGGCCTTCAACCAGGACCCGGAGTTCTACTCCTTTACCCGCAGTCTCAGGGCTTACCAGGACGCCTTCCAAGGGGCCGGTGACATTATGGTGTTGCAGCCCGACAGCGACTTTTTCCGCTACCTGAAAGACCCGCAAGGGGGTAAATAGACCGCTGTTTCCAGGGCCCACGGGCCCGGGATTGAGCAAAAATCACAGGTGCGCCCAGCGCGCCCTGTGATAGAATTCGTTAACCGTGGGCTTCGGCATTGCGCGCATTGTCGGACCCACGGTTTTTTTGTGCCCGGTGAAAGGTGCACGGAGGAGGATCAAGGCGTGGATTTCTGGCAGGTACTACCGGTCGCTATTGCGCTGGTCCTGGTACTTGAGGGACTGCTGCCCTTCATCAGCCCCGGTCGCTGGCGCGAGATGGTTGCCATGGCAGGCCAAATGGACGAGCGGACGATCCGCGCGATAGGCCTTGGCAGTATGCTCAGCGGTGTGTTCCTTCTGTACTTGGTGCACTGACAGGCGAATGCAGGCAGGTTGAAACGATGACAACGGTAGATCACTGGCAATTGCCGGACGGTGTCGAGGAGGTGCTCCCCGCGCAGGCGGAGGCCGTCGAGCGCCTGCGCCGGTCACTGTTGGATATGTACCGGGGCTGGGGGTATCGCCTGGTCATTCCGCCACTGATGGAGTTCACCCAGTCGCTGCTCGTGGGGCTAGGCGAAGATCTCGACCTACTGACCTTCAAACTGACTGACCAGCTCAGTGGTCGCACGCTGGGCATTCGCGCCGACATCACGCCGCAGGTGGCTCGCATCGATGCGCACAGCCTCGGCGAGTCCGGCGTTACGCGGCTCTGCTATGCAGGTTCTACCCTGCACGCGATGCCGAAGAATCCACTCGCTTCACGCTCCCCCATCCAGGTGGGTGTTGAGCTGTACGGCGACGATAGCCTCGGCGCTGATGTCGAGGTGGTAGGGCTTATGCTCGCAACGCTGGAAACTGCCGGCGTCACCGATATCACGCTGGACCTTGGTCACGTGGGCATCTTCGAGGCCGTGCTGGCCGCCGCTGAGCTTGATGATGAACTGGAGAGCACGGTCTTTGATGCGCTGCAGCGCAAGTCCGTGCCCGATCTCTCTGAGGCGCTCGCAGGCACAGATGAGCACGTACGTGGATTGATCCTCGCGCTCGTCGACCTGCACGGCGATGAGTCTGTGCTGGCGGAGGCGCGTGAGGTCTATGGCGAAGCGGTGCCCGCTGCGCTACCGGCCCTGGACGCACTGCACGAGGTTGCCGTGGACGTAAAACGGCAGCGCCCCAATATTGCCGTCTATTTCGACCTGGCCGAGCTGCGCGGTTACCACTACCACACGGGGCTCGTGTTTGCCGCGTATTCGCCCGGTCGAGGCGAGGCGCTTGCCAATGGTGGCCGCTACAACGATGTAGGCGCGGTGTTCGGGCGTGCACGTCCGGCCACCGGTTTCGCCGCTGATCTCAAGGCATTGATGGCGTTGTTGCCGGCACAGGCGGAGACGGCCGGTGCGATCAGCGCGCCGGATGCTGACGACCCCGCGTTGCAGGCACAGGTGGACGCCCTGCGCGCGGCGGGCGAGATTGTTATTAATTGCCTGTCGGGTACACCCGATGCGCGCTGTGATCGCGAGTTCGTCGAGGTCGACGGGGAGTGGCAGGTGCAGCAGCTGGAACGTTAGCGCGCATCATCCTGAGAACGAATTGACACGAAAGAGCAAGATACATGAGTAAAAACGTAGTAGTGCTCGGCACCCAGTGGGGTGATGAGGGCAAGGGCAAGATTGTCGACCTGCTGACCGAGAAGGCCAGCGCAGTCGTTCGCTTCCAGGGTGGCCACAACGCGGGCCACACGCTGGTGATTGATGGCGAGAAGACGGTCCTGCACCTTATTCCGTCCGGCATCCTGCGCGACAACGTGCAGTGCCTGATCGGCAACGGCGTGGTGCTCTCGCCTGAGGCAATTCTTAAAGAGATCGGCGAGTTGGAAGCGCAGGGCGTTCCCGTTCGCGAGCGCCTGAAGATTTCACCCGCCTGCCCGCTTATTCTCCCTTACCATGTGGCGCTAGACCAGGCGCGTGAGGCGAAGCGCGGCAACGAGAAGATCGGTACGACCGGGCGCGGCATTGGCCCGGCCTACGAAGACAAGGTGGCGCGCCGTGGCCTGCGTCTGGGTGACCTTGCCGACGAGGTGCGTTTTACGCGCAAGCTGCGAGAGGTGATGGATTATCACAACTTCGCGCTGCAGCAGTACTACCAGGTCGAGCCGCTCGACGTGGACGCGATGCTGGAAGAGGCGATGGAACACGGCCGGCAACTGCTGCCAATGATGGCCGATGTCACATCGATCCTGCACCAGCGCCGTGAAGAGGGCGCCAACATCATGTTTGAAGGCGCGCAGGGTTCCCTGCTCGACATTGACCACGGTACCTATCCGTTTGTCACCAGTTCCAATACCACGGCCGGGGGTACTGCAACCGGTTCCGGTTTTGGTCCTCTCTATCTCGACTATGTTCTCGGCATCACCAAGGCGTACACCACGCGCGTTGGATCGGGTCCGTTCCCCACAGAGCTTTTTGACGAGACGGGCGCGCACCTCGCCGAGAAAGGCCACGAGTTCGGTGCGACCACCGGGCGGCCGCGACGCTGCGGCTGGTTCGACGCGGTGGCGCTGCGTACGGCAGTCAATATCAATTCTGTGAGCGGCCTGTGCCTCACCAAGCTGGATGTACTCGACGGGCTTGAGACAATCCAGATCTGCGTTGGCTACACCTGCAAAGACGGTAAGCCTGTACCCAACCCTGTGGATTCGGATGACTACGAGGCGCTTGTACCACAGTATGAAGAGGTGCCGGGCTGGGCGGAATCGACGCTGGGTGCCAAATCCCTCGAGGAGCTGCCGCAGGCAGCGCGCGATTACATCAAGCGTATCGAGGACGTGGTGGGCGCACCCATCGACATCATCTCGACCGGGCCCGACCGGGTCGAGACGATCGTGTTGCGCCATCCCTTCGGCGACTGATATCAGCCCCTCGCTGGCTTCCATGGCGTGACCGGGTGCGCAAAGCCGCGCCTCCCGGTTTCCTCCCCCGGGCGATTTCTCTAGTATTGCCCGGACACCATGAGGTGCCGAGCACCCGGAGCCAATAACAACAACATGCAAGCGAAGAAACGCATTCTCGTGACTGGGGGCGCCGGTTTTCTGGGCTCGCATCTCTGCGAGCGCCTGGTTAAGTCGGGCAACTACGTCATTTGCGTCGATAATTTCTTTACGGGCACACAAGACAACATCCGCCAGCTGGTCGATGCGCCGCACTTTGAGGTAATGGATCACGACGTGGCATTTCCACTGTATGTGGATGTGGACGAGATCTATAACCTGGCCTGTCCTGCATCACCGGTTCACTACCAGCATGACCCCGTTGCAACGACCAAGACGAGCGTCCTCGGTGCGATCAATATGCTCGGCTTGGCCAAGCGCTGTGGCGCCCGTATATTCCAGGCCTCAACCAGCGAGGTCTACGGCGACCCCCAGGTGCATCCGCAGGCGGAGACCTACTGGGGCCACGTAAACCCCGTGGGGGAGCGTTCCTGTTATGACGAGGGGAAACGCTGCGCCGAGACACTGTTCTTCGACTACCTCAGGCAGCACCAGCTCGCGATAAAGGTCGGGCGCATCTTCAACACCTATGGCCCCAACATGCATCCGGACGACGGTCGGGTCGTCTCCAACTTTATTGTGCAGGCGCTGCGCGGCGATGACATCACGCTGTATGGCGATGGTCTGCAGACGCGCTCCTTCTGTTACGTCCACGACCTGATTCGCGCCTTCGTTGCGTTTATGGAAACGCCTGAAAAGGTCACTGGCCCAATCAATCTCGGCAATCCCAACGAGTTCACGATCAAGCAGCTCGCGGAAATGGTGCTGGACCTTACCGGCTCCAAGTCGCAGTTGGTGTATCGTCCGCTGCCCAGCGATGACCCCATGCAGCGGCAGCCTGACATCTCCCAGGCGCGCGAAGTGCTGGGCTGGCAGCCCGAGGTGCAACTCGAGGAAGGTCTTAAGAAAACGATCGCCTACTTCGAAGCAATCGTGTGACGCTTAACTGACTGCGCGCTACCTGCCAACGCAGTAATACTTGAAGCCACTCTTTTCCATCAGGTTGCGCTCATAGACGTTGCGCAGGTCGACGAAGACATCGCCCCTCATCAAGGCTTTGACCTGCGGCAGGTCAAGAGCACGATACTGATTCCACTCGGTCATCAGCACAACGGCATCGGCATTCTTTAGCGTGGCGTCGATCGAGTCGTTATAGACAACGGCCTCTGGCAGCTCTTTCTCGGCTTCCGCCATCCCCTGCGGGTCGTGGGTGGTGATATCGGCTCCCTGTTCCAGCAGGGCGGGAAGGATCGCGAGCGACGGTGCGTCGCGCATATCGTCTGTTTCGGGTTTGAAGGTGAGTCCCAGCACCGCGATACGTTTGCCCCCCACGTCGCCGCCGAGCGCGCCCTTGATCTTTTCGATCATGCGCTGGCTCTGTGCCTCGTTGACGGCCACCACGGCCTTCACAATCGCAATGCTTGCTCCCGCATCTTCCGACATGCGGATCATTGCCTTCGTATCCTTCGGGAAACAGGATCCGCCGTAGCCCGGGCCCGGGTGCAAGAACTGTTTGCCAATTCGACTGTCCAGCCCGATGCTTCTGGCGACTGCGTGCACGTCGGCGCCCGTCTTCTCACACAGGTCCGCCACCTCGTTGATGAAGCTGATCTTCGTTGCAAGAAAAGCATTGGCTGCGTACTTGGTAACTTCTGCGCTTTCCAGACTGGTGACAACGATGGGTGTTTCCACGAGGTTGAGTGGTCTGTAAAGCTCACAGAGCATTTTCTCTGCGCGATCTGCCTCCACGCCGAGGACAACACGGTCGGGCCGCATGAAGTCGCCGATTGCAGATCCCTCGCGCAGGAATTCCGGGTTGCAGGCCATGTCGAAGTCGGCGGCGGGGTTGGTCTTTTCGATGATCTCTGCCACCTCGCGCGCGGTACCCACCGGTACCGTCGACTTGTTCACGATGATCGTGTACCCCGATAGCAGCCTGGCGACCTGCTCCGCGGCGGCGTAAACGTACTTGAGGTCAGCGTGGCCATCCCCGCGCCGGGCGGGAGTCCCCACTGCAATGAAGACGATGTCTGCGCCGGGAATGGTGTCTTCGAAAGAGGTGGTGAATTGGAGCCTGCCCGCCTCGCGGTTGCGCCTGACAAGGTCGTCGAGACCCGGCTCAAAGATCGGGATGTGGCCGCTCTCAAGTGCGGCTATGCGCTCCTCGTTGACATCCAGGCAGGTCACTCTCGCGCCGAATTCTGCGAAGCAGGCGCCGGAGACGAGTCCCACGTAGCCCGCACCGATCATCACCACGTTCATAGAGTTTCCTTATCCCTGTATTCGGGACGCCAATCTACATGGCGTTGGTTACAGTTATACAGTCGGGTGCCTATCGCCTTTTCCTGACGCATTCCGGGGCAGGTCCCTCCCCTTAAGCGCTGCGATCGAATCCATATCAATGAGGAGGACGCGCGTGCACCGATGCAATGCTTATTGTTTGGCCACATCATAGCAACTGCAAAGCACAAATCGCGAAAATTGAGGAACGTGTCACGGCGAGGGCGCCGTCCCCGCTCGGGCTATCGGGTATACTCGCCGCAGGTGATGACGGGTGAAGAGGGACGCATGACCGGCACGGTACTGGTAACCGGGGGAGCTGGCTATATAGGCAGCCACGCCTGTGTCGCACTCGGGGAGGCCGGCCACAAGGTCGTCGTCCTGGACAATCTCTGCAATTCAAGCGAGGTCGCTCTCCAGCGACTGAACACGATCTGTGGCGCCGCGCCCGATTTTATCGAGGGCGATATCCGCGATGCTGCCTGCCTCGACCGGGTCTTTGCCACCCACGATGTGTCTGCTGTTCTGCACTTTGCCGGGCTCAAGGCGGTTGGTGAGTCGGTAGAGATGCCGCTCGAGTACTACGACAACAATGTGACCGGCTCGCTCAACCTGCTAGCAGCCATGCAGCGTGCGAACGTTACCAATCTCGTGTTTTCGTCATCGGCTACCGTCTACGGCGACCCGATCACGGTGCCTATTCGCGAGGACTTTGCCACGGCGCCCACCAATCCCTACGGCCGTACCAAGCTCATTGTCGAGGAAATTCTCGCTGACTGGCACGTGGCACATCCGGAGTGGGGTATCGGCAGGCTACGCTATTTTAACCCTGTGGGCGCACATCCCAGCGGTCTTATCGGCGAGGACCCACAGGGCTTTCCCAACAACCTTGTGCCGTTCGTATCGCAGGTGGCGGTTGGGCAGCGTGAGAAGCTCTTTGTCTTCGGCGACGACTACCCCACACCGGACGGCACGGGCGTGCGGGATTACATTCACGTGATGGATCTTGTCGAGGGTCATGTCCATGCCCTCGATTACATTTACAACCAGCCCGGCCTGCACACCATTAACCTCGGCACGGGTAACGGCATCTCTGTACTGGAGATGGTGCGCGCCTACGAACAGGCGAGCGGTCGGGATATTCCCTACGAGGTCGTGGACCGTCGCGCCGGCGATATCGCCACGTGCTGGGCCGACCCCTCTCTTGCGGCGAGTCTCTTTAATTGGCGCGCCACTCGCTCCCTCAAGGAGATGTGCGAGGACAGCTGGCGCTGGCAGTCGGGTAACCCCACAGGTTACCGTACGGGCTGAGGCCACAGCGTGGCCCCGGCAATGAGGAGCCCGTAGCCCAATGGACTCGTTCCTGCTCGCAAAATTCGCGAGCCTCGCTATCTACCCACTGAATTTCAGCCTGCTGCTGGGGCTATTGGCGTTTCTGTGCCTGTTGCTGAAGAGGCGGCGCATTGCTCTGGTTCTGCTGTTCACCTCATTCGCCTGGCTGTGGACTTTCTCAACGGCTGCCGTGGCCAACTACCTCATGGACTACCTCGAAGAGCCCTTTGTCCAGAAGATCATGTCGGCGGAACCTGAAGCCGAGGCCATAGTCCTGCTGGGCGGCGCCACCCGCGGCGATACCCAGCGCGCCCAGGTGCCGGACCTTAACCAGCGCGCCGATCGACTCGTCCACGCGGTTGCTCTCTACAAGGCGAGGAAAGCGCCCCTGGTCGTGATCAGTGGCGGTTCACCGGTCGGGGGGCGCCCCGAGGCAGCCCAGATGCGCGATCTGCTGCTGCTGATGGGCGTACCGCTCAGCGCGATGCAGCTAGAGCGGGAGAGCCGCACGACCCGCGAGAATGCCGTCTATGTCGGCAGGCTGCTGCGCGAGCGCGGTTTGCAGCGGATCCTGCTCGTGACCTCCGCGTTCCACATGCGTAGGGCCGTGCCGCTCTTCGAAAACGAGGGCTTGGACGTGGTCGCTGCGCCCACCGATTTCCAGCGCCTGGCTGACAAGGGCTTCGTGCCCGGCTGGTTGCCCGGCGTCGGAAATCTCGCGCGCAGCTCGGAAGCGCTGCACGAGATCATCGGTTTCTGGTACTACCGCTGGCGCGGCTGGCTGTAGTTAGCGGAAGTGCGCGAGCTTGTAGTCGCTGTAGCTCATGCCTGTCCAGCGCCTGAAAGCCCGGTAGAAACTGTTCACTTCCAGGTAACCCAACTCATCCGCCAGGCATTTGCCGGGCTGCCACGCCTGCCTTAGCACCTGTTCGCACCGGTACTGGCGCGCGCGGTCCAGAAGGAACTGGTAGTTGGTGTGGTCTGCCCGCAGGCGCCTGCGCAACGTTGTGCTGCTCATGCCGAGGGACTCGGCAACCGAATCGGCGCGCACGCGGGCGAGGTCGCCGTTTAGGAGAATCTGCAGCACCCTGTCGGTCGTGCGCGATAACGGCAGGTAGGGGGCTTTTTCTGCGGGTGGCAGCGTGTCCACCCCGAGGGCGTGGTGAAGTTCGTGTTGTTCCATAGCCAAAACGTCCTTGTTGCGGGCTAGAAGAGAGGGGTTCTGCCGGCATTGAGTCAGTCCTTGACCCTGCCCGTCCTTGGGCGGCCGACACTGGAAAAATAGCAGATTCTCGCTGGAATGCTGTGCATGGCGGCAAATTGGCGCGATTTGGTGAATCAGGCTCGCGTGCGTAGCTCGTCCAGTGACGGTACCGGACAGTCCATGGCTGCGGCCATGCTTGAAATGATTTCACGCTCCACCGGGCAGAGCTCGCCCCCGCGACTGGCCGCCAGCATCATGGCTTTTAATACGCGGGGTTTTAGCAGCGGGTAGCAGTCAGCGAGTTCGGATACTGAGCGCGAAAACGCTGCCACGCTCGCCTGTTCACGCGGCAGGATCACCATGTCGGTGAAGCCCAGCTCATCCGCGGCGTGCCGGAACAATGGCTCTGCCTCGCTCTCACCTTCCAGCGCCAGAACTGACAGCACCACGCGCAGGTGGTATGCCACCTTGTCCAGCCGACGATAGCGCGGTCGTGACGGCTTGACCTGTATGAACTCCGGGTCGAGGTAGTGGCGTATGAGCTGGAACAGGCACCACTCGTAAAGCTCGGTACGCCGGTCCGCCTGGATCAGCGCGAGAAGGGTGTCTTTGAATACGCGGTACTGTGCGGGTGAAATCGCCTTCAGTGCAGGGAGGCACATTTCCAGCAGCGGTAGTCTGCGCGGGGCGCCTAGCTCAGCGACGCCGGGTGCTACTGTGTTGACCAGTTCGGGCAGGCCCTGCACGCCCGAGTCCTTAAGAATCTCCATTTGCCTGGCGCGCTGCTCGGGCTCTGCAGACAGCACAAGCGAGTAGACCAGTGCATGCGCGCCCAGCGGCTCGTGGCTGTGACGCACAAACGCAACGGGAATCGCTTCTCGCTCGGCGGTCTCGGCATCGAAATTGTCGCTGAACTCTGCATCGGCCTCTTCCTGGTCTTCCTCGACTGCCATCGCGGCGGCTGCGGCTGCCGCGACGATCGCCGCCCGGCCAACGCCTACCTCTCCATCACCCGGGCGTGCGGGTTGATCAGGGTAGTGCTTTGGCTTGCGTTCAATGAAGCGGCCGTCCCAGTTTGGGTCCACGCGGCGAATACGCTCATCCAGTGGCGGGTGGGTCGCGAACACCTGCCAAAGTCGATGCTCGATCTCGCCGAAGAAGATGTGCGACATTTCAATTGCGCGGGCGGCCTGGACGAGGGTCCCCGGTATGTGACCACCGATGACTTTGAGTGCATCCCCTATACCGTCGGGGCTGCGTGTGTACTGAACGGCGCTTGCGTCAGCGAGGTACTCCTTTTGGCGCGAGATCGCCGCCTTGATAAACCCGGCGATCATTGAGCCGACCCAGCCCAGGACGCTGAGCGCGAGGCCGAGCATCGGCAGCGCGGGAATGCCATCGCCGGAGCTGGCCCTGGCGCCCGTGCGCACGCGCCCCGTGTGGCGCAGGAGAATGTAGCCGACATCGCCAATGAAGGTGATGCCCTTGAGCAGGGCGGCGAGGCGTATGTTCAGGCGCATATCGCCATTCAGGATGTGGCTGAACTCGTGCGCGATGACACCCTGTAGTTCGTGTCGTTTGAGCTGGTCCAATGTACCCCGCGTGACCGCGACAATGGCGTCAGCAGGGGTGATACCCGCCGCAAACGCGTTGATCCCCCGTTCTCCGTTAAGCACGTAGACGGGTGGCACCGGCATGTTGGCAGCGAGCGCCATTTCCTCGACCACGTTGAGGCACCGGCGCTCCGCCCGGTCCTCGGTCTGCGGCAGAATCCGGGTGCCGCCCATGCTTTCGGCTACCGCCTTGCCGCCCGTTGCGAGTTGCAGCCACTTCACAAAAACGACGAGGGCGACCGTTGTGCCCACGGCCACGCTGATAAATCCAAGTCGCTCCCACGTGAACAGCGCCGCCCAGTCGGGCCCGATGGCCTCGCCTGTGACGCTCAACTGTGCCGGCGTGAGGCCAATGAAATACATGAAGACGCCCACCGCGAGATTGGTGAGCAGGATGAGCAGGACCACCGCGACGAGAAACATGACGACGAGCAGGCGCGTGTTGCGCCTGGCCTCGTCCTGCTGCGCAAAGAAGTCCATGTGGTTGCCCCGTGGGTCCTGTCGTTAGAAGGACACCTTGGGAGCCGCCTGGATCGCGTCGGAGTCTTCGAACTCTAAAAGACCCGCGTCCTTGGGGTGGCCGAAGCGTGCGGCGAAGAACACCGGGGGAAAGCTCTGGCGGTACGTGTTGTAGGCCATGACGGCATCGTTATAGCCCTGGCGGGAAAACGCCACACGGTTCTCGGTGGTGGTGAGTTCCTCAGACAGCTGCATCATGTTCTCGTTGGCCTTGAGGTCAGGATAGGCTTCCATCGTGACGTTCAGTTTGCCGAGTGCGCCGCGCAGCGTGTTTTCAGCGCCGGCGAGTTGTTCGAGACCGGCCGCGCCGATGCCGCCTTCGCCGAGCGCTTTCAGAACGGCGGCCGCTTCGTTTCGCGCGGTGGTGACCGCGTCGAGCGTTTCGCGCTCGTGGGTCATATACGCCTTGGCGGTTTCAACCAGGTTGGGGATGAGGTCGTAGCGCCGCTTGAGTTGCACCTCGATCTGCGCGAAGGCGTTTTCGAAGCGATTCTTCAGTTTGACCAGCGTGTTGTAGATGTTGATGACGTAAATCACCAGCCCTAGTACCACCAGCCAGAACACAATCGTCGAGATTTCCATAAGACCTGTCTCCCCGTGAGTCGGGCGCAAAAATGCGCCGCGTACCCAACAGATAGTGGGGGCGAACGATGCCTAATTCAAATACTAATTTTTGTTGGGGACTTGGCGTCCCCGCAGGTACTACGCAGCCGTCACGGTAACCGGTACGCCATTTACCGCGGCGTTGCCGGACAGTTCATCCAGGTACTCGTGATCGGTGAGGTCGTTGCAGCTCACGCCCGCATTACTCTGTGCTGTCGCCATGCGGATGTTCGGCCTGGAGTGCCCGAAGCCATGGGGCAGGCTGACAACGCCCGGCATGATGTCCTCGGAGCACTCGACAATGGCGTCGAGTTCGCCGACCCGCGAATTGATCCGCGCGGTGCTGCCGGAGGAGAGACCCCGGGCATCGGCGTCCACAGGATGCATCATCAGCGTACAGCGGTCTTTCCCTTTCATCAGGCGATGGAAGTTGTGCATCCAGGAATTGTTGGAGCGCACGTGGCGTCGACCTATCAGCCGGAGGCTGTCGCCTTGTGACTCGGTGAACGCAGCGCGCAGGCGCTCAAGGTCGGCGAGCGGTTCCGGCGTGGCGCAGCGGATGCGGTTCTCAGGGGTGCGCAGGCGCTCGGGTAGCAAGGGTTCGAGGGGCCCGAGGTCTACTCCCGAGGGCTGCTCGCGCAATGTCGCCAGCGACATGCCCTTATCGGCGTAGGGTCCGAGCTGCAGGCCGAGGTCGATGATCTCGTGTGGCGGAGTCGCCCCCTGTGCTTCAGCGCCCGACAGTGCTGCAACCCGATTACCGAGCTCGGTAAATATCTCCCAGTCGTGCAGCGCGCCCTCCGGTTTTTCGAAGACGGGGTCGTTAAAGCGCACCGTGTTGCGCACCGCGTTCACGTGGAACGCGAGGTCGAAGTGGTCGTGTTCCAGCGCCGAGGTCGGCGGCAGGATGATGTCGGCATGCCGGGTGGTTTCGTTGATGTACGGGTCGAGCGAGGCCATGAAGTCCAGGCTCTCCATGGCAGCGTCGAGCTGCGCCCCGTTGGGTGTGGAGAGCACCGGGTTGCCGGCACCCGTGAACAGCGCGCGCACCTGGCCCTCGCCCTCGGTTGTGATCTCTTCGGCCAGTGCTGCGGCGGGCAGCTCGCGATCGAACTCCGGAAGGTCGCGTACGCGACTACGGTGGCGACCGAAGCCGCCGGGTCCCACGGTGTTGATCTGGTCGACGGCGGGCAACGTGAACATGCTGCCGCCGGGCTTGTCGAGGTTGCCCGTTGCGATGTTGATCAGCTGGATCAGCCACTGGCACAGAGCGCCGAACGCCTGCGTGGACACGCCCATGCGGCCGTAGCAGATCGCGGCATCGGCCGCGGCGAAGTCACGCGCTATTGCGCGAATCGTTGCCGCGCTCATGCCACAGTGCTCCGCGGCATACTCAGGGGTGAACGCCGCCACAGCCTGTTCGATGACGTCGAGCCCATCGGTGTAGGCCGCGAGGTGGCCCGGGTCTGCAAGGCCCTCGTCAAACAGCGTGTGCAGTAGTGCGGCCAGGAGCAGGGCATCGCTGCCCGGCGTGACGAAGTGGTGTTCGCTCGCGAGTTGCGCGGTCTCGGTGCGGCGTGGGTCGATGACCACCAGTTTGGCGCCGCGAGCCTTTAGCGCCTTGATGCGCTTGCGCACATCCGGCACGGTCCAGATGCTGCCATTGGAGGCCAGCGGGTTGGCGCCTAGCATTAGGAAGTAGTCCGAGCGGTCGATGTCCGGGATGGGGAACAATAGTTTGTGCCCAAACAGCCACATCGATGCGAGGTGATGGGGCAGCTGGTCCACTGAGGTTGCTGAGAAGCGGTTGTCGGTGCGAAAGTGGCGAAAGAGCTGGCTCTGGTGCGTCATCATCCCGTAGTTGTGCACCGACGGGTTGCCCATGTAGATGCCGATAGCGTTGACGCCGTGCTTGTCTCTTGTCTCGACCAGTGCCCTGGCGGTTGTGTCGAGGGCTTCCTCCCAGCTGATCGGCTCGAAGCGTGCCGTGCCATCTTCATCGATGACTTTTTTGACGGGGCCTCGCAGGCGGTCGGAGTCTTCGTGCAGGTCTTTCAGCGCCACGGCCTTCGGGCAGATGTGCCCGCGGCTCAGTGGGTCATCCTTGTCGCCGCGAATGGCGACAATCTCGTCGCCCTCGGTATCAATGACCAGTCCGCAGATCGCCTCACACAGGTGGCAGGCGCGATAGTGGCGTTGGCGTTCGGGCGATGGAGCGTTCATAGGGAGTACCGGTCAACAGAACAGAACCGGCAGTGTAACCCACAGGGTGGCGCGGGCAAGCGGGCTAGCCGCGGATGCTGACCTCTACAAGGGCGCCGCCGAGTTCGCTCTTTGCGATGCCGATATGGCCGCCGTAGCTTCTCGCGATATCGGCCGCCACGGCGAGCCCGATGCCCTGGCCTTCGCGCAGGCTGTCCGCACGTGCGCCGCGCTCCAGGACGGCTTCTGCGAGCGCGGCGTCGATGCCATCGCCGTCATCTTCCACGGCGAGCGAAAGCTGTTCTCCTGCACCTTCCCCTGTGACGCGGACATGGGTGGTGCCGTACTTGCAGGCGTTGTCCATCAGGTTGCCGAGAAGTTCGAGCAGGTCGCGCTCATCGCCCCGGAAGCGGCAGTCGTCAGAAATGCTGATGTCGATGGACTGCTGCTTCTCGGCGTACACCTTGACCAGCGTGTCGCGCAATCGCGCTGCGACGGGCGCTACCGCCACCATCCTGAGCAGGTTGTGTGCGCTGCCCGATGCGCGTTGCAATTGGTAACTCACGATCTGTTCCATGCGGTCCGCCTGCTCGCCGACCAGCGTCGCGTAGCCGGGCGCCTCACTGTCGCTGCTGCGTATGACCGCCAGCGGAGTTTTGAGGCTGTGGGCGAGATCTGACAGCGTGTTGCGGCTGCGCTCACGGCGTTCAGATTCCACGTTAAGCAGGCTGCCAAGGTTGTCGGTGACTGCCTGAACCTCGCGGGGGTAGGGGCCGCCAAGTTGCTCGATCTCGCCGCGTTCGATGCGGCGCAGGTCGTTAGCAAGTTGGCCCAGTGGCCTGAGGCCCCAGCGCAGTACGGCCAGCTGCCCCAGTACCAGCGCCACGGCGGCGCCCCCCAGCCAGAGCATGAGTGTGCGCCGGAAGGCGGCGAGCTGTGCGGCGGCCGGTTCCGTGGTTTCCCAGACGAGAAAGCTAAGCTCCAGCTCCTCGTCGGCATCGGTCAGCCACAGCACTGACCAGGCGTATTCGTACAGCGCTTCGCCCACAACGAAGGCCTGTTCGCCGGGAGCGAGTGCCGCGGTCTGGCGGGGCGGGAGGTCCATGGCAACGGCCGAGGGTGAGGTCCAGAGTGAGTTACCGTCTGCCTGACGCACGGCGCCGTAAAGCCCCGACCCCGGCTGGTTGAAGCGCGCCTCCAGCAGCTGTTCCGGCATGTAGAGTGCAACGTCGTATTCGGCTTCCGCGAGCAGGGTGAGCACCTGTAACTGCAGGCGCTCTTCCGCCGCGGCATCCAGGCTGGTGCGATAGCCGCGCTCCAGGTAAAAACCCGTGCCGCCAAGGAACAGCGGCAGCAGTACGAGGCTGGCCACGAGCAGCCGGCCAGCCACGGACTGCATCACGCGTCGGGCTCCAGCGCGAAACGGTAGCCCGCGCCGCGCACGGTGGCGATGGGCCCGAGCTCGCCCGAGGGGTCTAGCTTGCGGCGCAGGCGGCCGACGAACACCTCGATCACATTGCTGTCGCGATCGAAGTCCTGGTCGTACAGGTGACTGGTAAGTTCTGCTTTTGACACGACCTCACCGCCACGGTGCACGAGGTACTCCAGGGTGTTGTACTCGTACGCGGTCAGTTCAATATCTTCGCCTGCGAGTTTCACGAGGCGGCTTGAGAAGTCGATCTGCAGGGGGCCGTAGTCAACACAGTTCTGTACCCGGCCCCCGGTGCGACGCAGCAGCGCGTTGACTCGCGCCTCTATTTCCTCGAGGTAGAACGGCTTGGTGACATAGTCGTCAGCACCCGCCTCGAGCCCTTCCACCTTGTCGCGCCAGTCACTGCGCGCGGTGAGGATAAGAATCGGAAACGCGCGCTGTGCCTGGCGCCAGAGACGCACTAGTTCGATACCGGACATGCCCGGCAGCCCGATATCCACAATGCAGAAGTCGTAGGGGTGTTCGTCGCCAAGGAAGCGCGCTTCCTCGGCATCAGCCGCTTCTTCTACTACCCAGCCGTTTTCCGAGAAGTGTTGCGCGACCTGTACTCGCAGGCGGGCGTCATCTTCGACAAGCAGCATGCGCACGGCTCAACCCCTGATGGTGACCGTGACCACGCGGCCAGAGTCCTGTAGCAGGCGCACGCGGTAGTTGTTGCCTTTACGCGTCACCTTCAACACCCGGCCGCCGTACTGCGCCTGTGCGCGACGCGCGGCCTCACGAGCCGTCAGTTGCTTCTGCTGGTCTTCCGCCACCGCCCGCGGCCGCGCATCGGCCTGTGGTGCGGTGAGCGGTGCCACTAGCAGGCAGGTCAGTGCCAGCGTGCTCAGCAGATGTATGGCCGTACGGCGCATGCACTACCCCTGGTTCAGCTGCGGATGTCGGGTTGCACCGCGACATTCAGCCGGATGGTGTCACCCGGTCGGTCGCTGGTGCGCGTGTAGTAGATGTTACCGTCATAGCGGTAGCCAACGCGATAGCCCGTGACGATCTCGCGGTCGCGCAGCTCGTAGTCCACCTCGCAGACCTCCTCGGTGACGTACTCAGAGCGCGTGTTGCGACGGTGCGCCGCGTCGTGCCCGATCGAGGCGCCCAGCAACGCGCCCGCTGTCGCGAGTACGCCCTGGTAGCCGGTGTTATCACCCAGGGCACCCGCGGCGGTGCCGCCGATCACGGCCCCAAGAATTTGCGGGGTACGTGAGCGGTGGCCGCCCCGGCGTTCAACCCGCACGCGTTCGTCACGGCAGGTGCGGTGAGGAATCTTGTCGGTCACGGTGCGTACCACCGGCTTCACCGAGACTACCGGTGCTTCGATGCTGTAAGACAGTGACTCCGCGAATGCGGCCTGGGTTAAGAGTGCGCCTGCGATGGCGCTGGTGATGGTGGTGAGTTTCATGGTCGCCTCCTTGTCTGGCTTGCAGGGCCAATGTAGGAAAACCCGCCTGAACGAAGGCTGAACGAAACCATGAAGATAACGGTGATTCGTTCAGTTCCCGTTCATCGCGCTGGAAGTACCTTGGGAGCCGTAATGGGCAACAACCGGAGGTATTTCCCATGAAAGTTCTGATGTCCCTCAGCCTGGCCTTCGTACTCGCGCTGGGTGCTGCGAGTGCGACCGCTGGTGGTAAACACAAACATCACAAGGATTGGCATGTTTCTGTCCACCACAACTATTACGGTGGTGACAGGTACTACAAGTCACCCCGGCACTATCGCCACAAAAAGCACTACTACAAGCATCACTACAAGCCGTACTACAAACCGTACTACAAAAAGCGGTACCGCCATCGGCACGGCTATCGTTATTACGACTATCCCCGGTACCGGAATGATTACCGGCGCCACCGTGGGCATCGCTACTACTACCCCTACCGTGGAGTCTCCCTCTCGGGCGCCGTTGTTGGACACAGCGCCTACCACCTGCACGACAACAACGTGTGCTATGACGACCACGACGGGCGCAGCGGCTACTCAGAAGTGGTTGGCTGCCACCGCATCGAGCGACTGCCCGACGGCAGCGAGCGGCGGGTGGATGTTCCGCTGTCCGAGTGTGATTAGCTTTTAGGGATTGGCTGTGGGTGTGGCGGTGCAGAGATTGCGCCGCCGTATCGATCGATGCTCCAGCGGCCGCACTGTTCAGCCAGGCCTTCGTCTCCCGGAGGTGCTTTACTACCCACTGAGTCTTCGCCGAGAGCACTGCACTCTAATGGTTACGCGTCTTGAGTCAGCGGCGGGAAATCGTCAAAATCCACCGGCATTAAAGTGTCACATTCTTGAGTAATACTATGTCGTACTCAAAAGTCTGCTCCTCGATTCATGAATCTCCTGTTCCTCTGCACCGGTAACGCTTGTCGCTCCCAGATGGCTGAAGGCTGGGCCCGTCACCTGGCGCCTGCTGGCTTTACCGTGCAGTCCGCCGGTATCGAGGCCCATGGCAAGAACCCGCGCGCCATCGCGGTGATGGCGGAGGCCGGCGTGGATATCTCGCTGCAGGAGTCCACCCGCGTGACCGAGGAAATGTTGGCAGCAGCGGATGTGTTAATCACGGTCTGCGGACATGCCGATGAGCACTGCCCGGTCGTACCACCGGATCTTGTGAGAATTCACTGGCCGCTCTCTGACCCCGCCCGGGCTGAGGGCGATGAGGCCGCTATCAGCGCTGTGTTCCGAGCCAGTCGCGACGATATTCGCGACCGTGTCGCGGGTTTACTTGAAGACCTGGAAGCCGCCAATCTCGAGGGGGGCACCGTGCCATGAGTGATTCCGTGCAGGGCGGAATGAACCTTTTTGAACGCTATCTCACCGTGTGGGTGGGTTTGTGCATCCTGGTGGGTATTGGCCTTGGCAACCTGGTGCCCGGCGCTTTTCGTTTGATCGGTGGGCTGGAAATAGCCCACATCAACATGCCCGTGGCGGTGCTGGTGTGGCTGATGATCATTCCCATGCTGCTGAAGATCGACCTGGGAGCGCTTGGCAACGTGCGCGAGCACTGGCGTGGTGTGGGCGTCACGCTGTTTGTGAACTGGGCCGTCAAACCATTTTCCATGGCTCTGCTGGGCTGGTTGTTTATCGGGTACCTGTTTCGCCCGCTGCTACCCCCGGAGCAGATCGACTCCTATATCGCCGGGTTGATCATACTGGCGGCGGCGCCGTGCACGGCGATGGTGTTTGTGTGGAGCCACCTGATGCGTGGAGAGCCCCATTTCACGCTGTCACAGGTGGCCCTGAACGATGTGATTATGGTGTTTGCCTTTGCGCCGGTGGTGGGCTTGCTGTTGGGCCTGTCTGCGATCACGGTGCCCTGGGATACCCTGCTTCTCTCTGTGCTGCTCTACATTGTCGTACCGTTGGCGATAGCCACATTATGGCGACGCGCCTTGTTGGCCGCAGAGAACGGCGAAGCACGGCTGGAGTCGGTTGTGGGCACAATGGGCCCGGTGTCCCTCGTCGCGCTTCTAGCAACGCTGGTGCTGCTCTTTGGCTTCCAGGGCGAGCAGATCATTTCGGCGCCCCTTGTCATCCTGCTGCTGTCTGTGCCCATCCTCATCCAGGTGTTCTTCAACAGCGCGCTCGCGTACTGGCTCAATCGACAGGTCTGCTCGGCGCACTGTGTGGCGGGCCCCTCGGCGCTGATAGGCGCGAGTAACTTCTTCGAGCTTGCGGTGGCCACCGCCATCGCGCTCTTCGGTTTCGAGTCCGGTGCGGCGCTTGCAACGGTCGTCGGTGTGTTGATCGAGGTGCCGGTGATGCTGATTGCGGTGGGCGTGGTGAACCGCACGCGCGATTGGTACGAGCAAAAGGAGGGTGTGGTGCCTAACGAGGAGTGCTGCCCCGACCTCGCCTGAGCGCTCAGGCCTGGGCTTTGATGCGGCCCTGCTGCTCTGCAACGAGCTTTTCCGCGAAGGCGTAAAACTCAAGTTCCAGATAATTGTCTTCGGCAATGCGATCGAGCAGCGACTGTGAAACTTCGGTCTTGTGGCCGACGTTCTCGCGCACGTCTTCCTCGAGCATATTCCAGCTGAACGTGCTGCCGAGGTTATCGAGGAAGCCCTGCATATCACTCATCAGCCCAATGACTTCGAGCGTCGCCAGGTTTTCCTTCGCCCGCTCAAGTTCCGCCGGGCCAACGGGGTAGGGGGCGTAGCCGCCCAGCGCATCGCTGTCATCGGGTACCGCGAATATCTTCGTCTGGTGATTGAGTATCTGGCCGGCGTGTATCGACTCGTCGGTATAGATGTCTTCCAGCGAGGCGTCCTTGAATTCCGGCCGGTGGCGCTTCTTCTGGCCGAGCACCGAGATCGTTCGCTCGATGGGCTCGCGCAGTATCGTGAAGACCTTCAGGGGGCGATCGAAGGGCAGGCGCCGCGTTGTGGTGAATGGCATGTGACCGTGGAACAGCAGGAACTCCTCGAGCGCCCAGCGTGGCAGCGAGGTGAGCAGTGCGCCCGAGAGGTAGCTGGTGAGAAAGCCCTGCATGGCCTCTCCGCCCGTGCCCTCCATGGCGGGATAGATGCGTTCACGACCGAGGTTTGCAATGAGATGCTGCCGCAGGCTCACGCCCGCGGTTTTCTGGATGTGAACAAAGAAGTAGCGCTGTTCTTCTTCCGCAGCAGCTGGGTCTTGCATGGAGGGTTTCCGGTCTTTTTGTCGCGCCGATTATAAAGTACCCGGTTCTCGTTCCGGTAGCCGGGAGCGTCACTGTGTGATGTCTGGCGCAGTTTGGGGTGATCTGGAGGGGCTTTGTGGGTGTGACCTTGACCGCGCCACAGAACCATTGACATTCCCGCGGCTTTCGACGAAGAATCGCTGAACTCCCAAAGGGTCTCCCCCAAAGCGCGTGAAGCTGGCATCCCGATACGTCCGAACCGTTGACGCCGTGAACTACCGGATCGGGCGCGTCATGATGTACGGCATTTTCGTGATGGTGGCCATCCTGCTCTGGTCCTCTATCTCCAAGACCTTCTTCAACCCTTCGCTGTGGACGCTCGAGATCGCCCAGTTCGCCCTGGTTGCGTATTACATTATGGGTGGGCCCTATGCGCTGCAGCTCGGCTCGAACGTGCGCATGGACCTTTTCTACCACGAGTGGACCCCGCGCCGAAAAGCGCAGGTAGATGCCATCACCGTGCTGTTCCTCTTGTTCTACCTCGGCGTGCTGGCCCACGGGGCGCTCGGTTCGCTGGCGTATTCGCTTGGGCACTACAAAGGTGAGACCTATACGTTTTTTGCAGGCCTTCTGAGTGGCGGTGAAGAGATCGGTCGCCTGGAGCGCAGCCCGACTGCCTGGCGCCCCTATCTCTGGCCCGTGAAGAGCATTCTCGTTGTGGGCATTTTCCTCATGCTGCTGCAGGCGATCTCAGAGCTCATCAAAGACATCGCGAAGATCCGCGGGGTAGAGCTCTGATGTCCCAGGAGATGATCGCCATCTTCATGTTTTCCACGCTGATGCTGATGCTCTTTACCGGGCAGCGCGTGTTCGGTGCCATCGGGGCGGTGGGGGCCGCCTTTGCGATTGCACTGTGGGGCACGGGGGGTGCTGACATCCCCTTCTCGGCGACCATGAAACTCATGAAGTGGTACCCGCTGCTTACCTTGCCGATGTTTATCTTCATGGGCTACGTGCTGTCGGAGTCAAAGCTGGCCGACGACCTGTACCGCATGTTCCACGTGTGGATGGGGCCTGTGCACGGAGGTCTCGCTATCGGAACGATCGGGCTGATGGTGCTGATCTCGGCAATGAACGGCCTCTCCGTTGCCGGTATGGCGATAGGAGCGACCATCGCGTTGCCCGAACTGCTGCGACGCGGGTACGACAAACGCATGGTGACGGGAGTGATACAGGCAGGCTCTTCCCTCGGCATCCTTGTACCGCCCTCGGTCGTGCTGGTGCTCTACGCCATGATCGCGCGGCAGCCCGTTGGCCAGCTGTGGCTCGCGGGCATCTTGCCCGGGTTAATGATGGCGGGCATGTTTATTCTCTATATCTACCTGCGCTGCCGGATGCAGCCATCACTTGCCCCGGCGCTCGCGGAGGAGGAGCGGGCGGTACCGCTGGCTGAAAAACTGCGCTTGCTGCGCGCGGGACTGCTGCCCTTTGGTATTTTCGCCGCGATGATGGTGCCCTTCGTGAACGGATGGACCTCCCTGGTGGAGAGCTCGGCGATTGGCGCCATGACCGCGTTTCTTGTCGCTGTACTCAAGGGTCGCATGACGCGGGACGTGTTCGAGGTTTCGGTGCGCCAGACCCTGGCCATCTCCTGCATGTTCATGTGGATCATCCTTGCCGCCCTGGGTTTCGGGGCGGTCTTTGACGGCCTCGGCGCGGTGCAGGCCATCGAAAACCTGTTCACCGAGCAGCTGGGCCTGAGCCCCTGGGTGATCCTTATCCTTATGCAGCTGTCCTTCATCCTCATGGGTACGTTTCTCGATGACACGGCGATGCTGGTGATCGTGGCGCCGCTGTACGTACCCCTCGTCAAGCTACTGGGCTTTGACCTGATCTGGTACGGCGTGCTGTACACCATCACGACCCAGATCGCCTACATGACCCCACCGTTCGGCTACAATCTATTCTTGATGCGCGCCATGGCACCACTAGACGTGACACTGAAGGACATCTACCGCTCGATACTCCCCTTCGTCTCGGTCATGGTGCTGGCCCTTGTGCTGATCATGCTGTTCCCGCAGATCGCACTCTGGCTGCCGGAGTATGTCTACGGCCAGTGACCGGCGCGCGCTGTACGTTTTTTCTCACACGACACACGGAAGGATTGAGTGCATGACCACCAGACGGAAGTTTCTCCAGGGCGCCGCTGCGGCCCCCGCCGTTGCCATTGCGGCGCCCGCCATTGCCAAGTCCAAGATCAAGTGGCGCCTGCAGACCTACGCCGGTGCGGCGCTCGCCGCGCACGTGATAAAACCGGCCATCGACAGCTTCAACAAGATCGCCGGTGACGAGATGGAGATCGAGCTCTATTACGCTGACCAGCTCGTGCCGACCGGTGAGCTGTTCCGCGCGATGCAGCGCGGCACCATCGACGCCGTGCAGTCCGATGACGATTCGATGGCCTCGCCGACCGAGGTGGCCGCCTTCGGCGGTTACTTCCCGTTTGCCAGCCGCTATTCGCTCGATGTGCCGGTGCTGTTCAACCAGTACGGCCTCAAGGAAATCTGGGAGGCCGAGTACGAGGCGGTCGGCGTGAAACACATCTCGGCGGGCGCCTGGGACCCGTGCCACTTTGCGACCAAGGACCCGATTCGCTCCCTCGCTGACCTCAAGGGCAAGCGCGTGTTCACCTTCCCGACCGCGGGCCGTTTCCTGAGTCAGTTCGGCGTGGTGCCGGTGACGCTGCCCTGGGAAGACATTGAAGTCGCGGTGCAGACGGGCGAGCTGGACGGTATTGCCTGGTCCGGTATCACGGAGGACTACACGGTAGGTTGGGCGGACGTCACAAACTATTTCCTCACCAACAATATCTCCGGCGCCTGGATCGGTTCTTTCTTCGCCAATATGGATCGCTGGAACGAACTGCCCGATCACCTGAAGGAGCTGATGCGCGTGTGCTTCGACCAGAGCCACTACTACCGCCAGTGGTGGTACTGGGGTGGCGAGGCCAAGCTGCGTGTCAGCGGCACGAAGATGAAGCTGACCTCCATTCCCGATGCGGAGTGGGCGCAGGTGGAGAATGCAGCGGTGAAGTTCTGGGACGAGATCGCGAAGGAGTCCAAGATCAAGGCGCAGGTTGTCGATGTCTTCCGCCGCTACAACGCCGACATGCAGAAAGCCGGGCGGCCCTACCGCTACAGCTAGGCGTTCGACAGACTAAAACCAGCAACCGGGTAAGCACATGACAGACGCGTTGACGTTCGACGAACTCAAGAACCAGGTGGCCGAGGGCAGCGTTGACACCGTTCTGGTCTGCCTCGTCGACATGCAGGGCAGGTTGATGGGCAAGCGCTTCCACGCGCGCAACTTCGTGGAACACGCCTACGCGGAAACGCACTGCTGCAACTACCTCCTGGCCACTGACCTTGAGATGGCAACCCCCGACGGTTATGCCTCTACCAGCTGGGAGAAAGGCTATGGCGATTACGTGATGCGGCCCGATCTCGCCACGTTGAGGCCCATGCCGTGGCTGGAGGGCACCGTCATGGTCCTCTGCGATGTGCTGGACCACCACACCCACGAAGAGGTGCCGATATCGCCTCGCGCGGTCCTCAAGCGGCAAATCGCGCGCCTGGAAAAAATGGGATACAGCGCCCTGATGGCGACCGAGCTCGAGTTTTTCATTTTTGAGCAGCCATTGGACGAGTTGCGGAAGTCGGGCTTTCGCGACCTTCAGCCCATCAGCGGCTACAACGAGGACTACCATATCTTCCAGACGACCAAGGAAGAGGCCGTCATGCGACCCCTGCGCAATCACCTCGTGGCCGCCGGGGTGCCTGTTGAAAACAGCAAGGGCGAGGCAGAGACCGGGCAGGAAGAACTCAATATCCGCTACGCCGATGCGCTGACCTGCGCCGACTACCACACCGTTGCAAAGCACGCGGCGAAGGAAATCGCCTGGCAGCAGGGCCGCGCCGTGACGTTTTTGCCCAAGTGGCATCGCGACAAGGTGGGCTCGGCGGCACATATTCACCAGTCCATCAGCGATGCCCAGGGTAGCCCTGCCTTCTATGACGCTGGCGCGGAGTTTGGCATGTCGTCGCTGATGCGTCAGTACGTGGCGGGCCTCATCAAGTACGCGCCTGACTACACGTTTTTCCTCGCACCCTATGTCAATTCCTACAAGCGCTTCGCCGAGGGCACGTTCGCACCCACCAAGACAGCCTGGTCAGTCGACAATCGCACGGCGGGATTCCGCCTGTGCGGAGACGGCACAAGCGCGGTGCGTATGGAATGTCGTATCGGCGGTTCCGATATCAACCCTTACCTCGCGTTAGCCGCACAGTTGGCAGCCGGCATCAGCGGCATTGAGGAGCAGTTGGAGCTCGGCCCGCCTGTCACCGGCGATGTGTACGGCGCGAAGCGCGTGACCGAGATACCGTCGACGCTGCGTGATGCCACAGCAACGTTGCGCAAGTCGAAGATGCTGAAGGCCGCCTTTGGCGAGGACGTTGTTGCCCACTATGTGCGCTGCGCAGAATGGGAGCAGGAGGAGTTCGACCGCGTGGTCACTGACTGGGAAATCGCCCGCGGCTTCGAGCGCGCCTGAGCCCATGAACCTTGCCGCCAACTGGAGCTACCCCACCTCGGTGATCTTTGGCGCCGGACGCATCGCCGAGCTGCCCCAGGCCTGCAGCACGGCGGGTATTGCGCGTCCACTGCTTGTGACCGATCGAATGCTTGCCTCGATGGACATCACGCAGCGCGCACTGGACATCCTCGCAGCGGCGGGCCTCGGTCGCGGTGTATTCAGCGAGGTCGACCCCAATCCTTCCGATGAAAATGTTGCCGCCGGATTGGCGGCCTACCGCGAGGGCGGCTACGACGGCGTGATCGCCTTCGGCGGCGGCTCCAGCCTCGACCTCGGCAAAGTGCTTGCCTTCATGGCGGGGCAGTCCCGCGAGCTGTGGGACTTCGAGGACATCGGCGATTACTGGCAGCGCGCTAACGCGGACGGCATCGCTCCGATCATTACCGTGCCTACGACGGCGGGCACGGGCTCGGAGGTCGGCCGTGCCGGCGTCATTATCAACACGACAACGGCGGAGAAGAAAATCATCTTCCACCCGAAGATGATGGCCGCGGTGGTGATCTGCGACCCAGAGCTAACGGTGGGTATGCCGCCCCATATCACCGCGGGTACCGGGCTCGATGCGTTTGCGCACTGTGTCGAGGCGTACTCCAGCCCGCACTATCATCCTATGAGCCAGGGTATTGCGCTGGAGGGCATGCGCCTCGTGAAGGAGTACCTGCCGCGCGCGTACGCAGACGGCGGTGACATCGAAGCGCGTGCGCACATGATGAGCGCGGCGGCGATGGGTTCTACGGCATTCCAGAAAGGGTTGGGAGCCATACATGCGTTATCTCACCCCATCGGTGCGATCTACCACACGCATCACGGCACGACGAACGCCGTGTGTATGCCCGCAGTGCTCAGGTTTAATCGCGAGGCGATCGCCGACCGCTTCGCCAGTGTGGCGGCCTACTTGGGCATCGACGGCGGGTTCGAGGGTTTTTGCGACTACGTCGATGCCCTGAATGATTCCCTTGGTATCCCGCGCACCCTCACCGAGCTTGGCGTGACTGCCCCCGACCTCGACCGACTCGTGGCTGACGCGCTTGCCGACCCCAGCACGGCGGGCAATCCCATTGAAATGACCGTCGCGAATACCCGGCAGTTGATCGAGGACTGTTTGTGACACACCTGGTGTCACCCAAACCACCCATTGTTCACGAGGAGCTGGCACATATCGGTGCGGGCCTGCAGATGGTCGACGACCCGACCGGCTACCTCACGCGCCTGCGAGCGAAGTACGGCGACACATTTCTTCTCGACGTGTTCGGCTACAAGCTCTTTTGCACATTCTCGGGCGCTGGGCTTGAGTCCCTCTATAAGCTCGAGGAGGACGCCGCGAGTTTTGGCTTCGCGACCTTTGATCTACTCGGCTTTAAAACGCCGACCGAAATTTTCCTCGATACCGATATCTCGCTGTTCTACGAGATGCTTGGCATCCGGAAGCTGCCGTACTACATCGACGTGATTCATGCGGTGCTCGATCTTGAGCTTGCAAGGCTCGGTGACGGCGGGGAAGTGGATGTCTTTGACATGATTCGCACGCTGGAGCAGCGCGTTGGCTTCGGTCTGTGGATCGGTACGGATGCTGCGGAAGACGGAACGTGGCAGCGCCTGAAGGCGCAGTTCGACGTTCTCTCGCAGGAATTTGCGTTCGTCAATCCCAGGGACACTCTACAGACCATTGTGTCCGGCAAGGCGCGTGAGCGAGAAGCGCTCAATGAGCTCTACGCAATACTCGAGGACATTCACGCCGCCCGCGAGGGTAAGACGGGGCACGAGAACGATTCGCTCACTTTCCTGTATGAGAAGTTCTCGGACAGCGATGTAGACACACGTCGACGCAAGGTGGCGCACAATGTCATTAATGCCAACCAGGGCTTCCTGTCGAACCTCTATGCCGCCATCGCGTGGGTAGTGGTGCGGCTCCTCCAGCACGATGAGGTGCTCGTGGCTGTTCGCGACGAGATTCGCACAACTGAGGAAGCCTTCGGCCCCGGCTTTCTGTCTGACATGGACGCGCTGAACAGCATGCGTTACCTGGAGCAGGTGCTGATGGAGTCGGTGCGCATGGCACAGCGCTCCATAACGCTGCGCAAGGTGTTGAAGCCGGTAGAGTTTGACGATGGTAACGAGGTCTACACGGTGCAGCCCGGCGCGTACATCACCACGCTGCTCTCGGTGACCAACCTGCAGACCGACGAACTGAAGCGCTTTAACCCCGAACACTACGAAGGCAACCGCCTTCGCGCCGAAGTCTGTGCAGCCGGCAAGGAAACGGTGAGCACCTTTGGTCACGGCACCCATGCTTGCCCCGCGCAGAAACTCTCCCATGTCATGTGCAAGATTGTGGTGGCGCGATTGTTTTCCGATTTCGAACTCGAGGCGGTTTTCGCCGACCCGCAGCCATCGGTCAGTCAGTTGGGCGGTGTTGCCCGACCCGAGGTGCCCGCGACAGTGAGAATGCGTGCTCTCAGCCCCTGAGTGGCCAATGTTGCAGGAACCCCCGCGCTTATCTAGCCTGTAATTTAGTTGCGATCGTCCGTCCAGAGAGAGGATGAAAAGGATGGAGTCGTGACTCATCAGGCAGCTGTAAACTGGCCAAAAAATTAGCGGGCGCCTGACTCGATCGCTTCCAGCAATAAGTACCGGGTCAGCGCGGTATCACCGGGAAAACGCCACGTGAAATCCGGAAACTCCTGTGGCGATATGAACAGGGCGCGGCGTACTTCAAGCCCATCGGACGGGTCGATCTTTGTCTCTGCACCGGATCGCTGGCAGCGATAGAGGAAGAAGCTGTCCTTAAACCCGTCGATGCGTTCACCCGGCTTAAGCAACAGCCCGGTCTCTTCCCAGGTTTCTCGATAAGCAGCACACTGCGCGCTCTCGCCGTGTCTCACCAGGCCGCCGGGTAAGCTGAGCGCCCCTGTCCAGCCCTGCACCACTAGCAACTTATCGTCTTCCACGTAGAAGCAGCCGGCACTTACGGCGCTGTCGGTTTCACTGGTATAGGGGCAGGTCTCCGGCAATTGTGCACAGGCTGCCAGGGGCAGGAGCAGTGTGAGCCCGATGAGCCCGCTTCTCATACAGAATCCCATCGGGGCACGTTACACGACCCGGGAGAATGGGAACAGCGAAAACACGAAGGGCGCGACGGTGTACGCGCTGCGCTTTCAAGTGTGACGCAGCGCACGCTGCCGGCGATTCATGGTGTGACTTTCCCCACTGTATTTGGCGTTGACTGGCATCGCGTGTTTGGCAGCATGGAACACCTATTGCGACAGTGCGCTTTGTATGACGGGGTCGCTATTCCCGTGTACAGCCCTCACAGGATGAAGCGCGTTCGATTGTCGTATGACTACAAGACTGTTTGCTTGAGTAATGGCTATGAACCAGCATATGAAAGATCGCCCTTCCACGAGCGTGAATCCGTTCAAAGAAGAGGAGGTGGATGCGGAAAGTCAGGCAGCGCCCCGTGAGCCTGATCCGCACGTGCTTGAGTTCGTGCAACAGCTGGCCGCCGACCTGCAAAAGGGTGACTTTGACCTGCCTCCCTTTCCTGATACGGCGTCCAAGATTCAGGCCTGTATCGCCGACCCAAATTCAGACAACCAGGCTCTCGCCGCGATTGTCGCCACCGAGCCCGCCCTCGCCGCCAGGTTGATGCGCATGGCGAACTCCGCCTTGATGCGTCGCGGACCCATGGAGGTGACGGACATAGCCACCGCTATTTCCCGGGTCGGTACGGCGATGGTCCAGAACGCTGCGGTCTCGTTTGCCGCGCGTGAGGCCTTCAAGGCGCCCCCAGGTAGCCCCTGCGTAGGTGACCTGAACAAGCTGCGGCAGATCAGCATTGCCGTCGCGGCGGTGTCGTTTGTGCTCGCGGGTCACGTCTCCAGCGTCGGCAAGCCTGAAGAGGCGATGTTGGCTGGCCTCCTCAACTCTGTGGGCAAGTTCTACATCTTTATGCGTGCGTCAGACCATGCAGAGTTGTTCACGGACCGGGCCGTGCTGGATGACCTGGTGCAGAGCTGGCATGCGGGTGTGGCCCGTGCCATTGTCGAATCCTGGGGCTTCCCTGAGACCATCGCACTGGCCGTCGATGAGCAGGAAGTCAGGGAGCGCGACCGGTCAGTTCCCGCTGATCTCAGCGACCTACTGTTTGTCGGTAACATTCTTGGTCGAGCCGGTCTGGATGCTGCGCAACACCTGGATGACCTGGACGCACTGGCACGGATGCGCATGGACACCCCGCGACTTGTCGAGATCCTCGCGGAGAGCGAGGAAGATATCCAGTCCATGATCTCGGCCATGAGTTAACGACCTGCGCCAGAACCGGGGGTGCTGCTGCAGCCCTCGCCAACATTTACCCCCGCTTGCCCGCCCGCCGTGCCCAAGGCCCCGCTTTTGCAGTCTTATTCACGGTAATTTTCCTCACTTTCCCTTTCTGCCGGGTTTCGGCTCAAGGTTTTTGACGGGCTGACGATACTCCAACAAATAACTAGGCAGGAAACAGGTCATGTCTAACGACACCCCAGCGGCGGTGAATAGCCCCCGTTTCCAATTGGGTTGGAAGGACACACTGCGTGTGCTCTGGCCTTACGTTCAGCGTAACTTTATGAATCAGATCTCCGGCATCTGGTTTATCGTCGCGTATCTCATCGTCTTCCAGTTGCTGGTTCTCCAGTTGCCTATCAGTTACGCGCTGATGATTGGCGTGGGTATTCTCGTTGTTGCTGTGGGTCTCATGTTTTTCATGGAGGGACTGCGGCTGGGCCTGATGCCGCTGGGCGAAGAGATTGGCAGTGTGTTGCCACGCAATTCGCGTATGCCGGTTATCCTCGTGTTCGCTTTCCTGTTGGGTGTGGGTGCCACCTTTGCGGAGCCCGCCATTGCGGTGTTGAAGAGTGCCGGTGCCGGTATTCAACCGGACGAAGCGCCCCTTCTGTATTCCTTGCTTAATGACTTCTCGGGCCAGCTCGTCATGTGTGTCGGTGTCGGTGTGGGATTCGCGGTAGTGCTGGGTGTGCTGCGTTTCTTTTACGGCTGGCCCCTGAAATTGCTGGCGATACCGGCGGTGGCCGCCTTGCTTGGCCTCTCCTTTTTCTATACCACGATACCGCACCTGAACGATGTGCTTGGTCTGGCCTGGGACTGCGGCGCGGTTACCACGGGCCCGGTAACGGTACCGCTGGTACTTGCGCTGGGCATCGGTGTCTGCAGGGTGGTCAGTGCAAATGATGCGGACGCCGGCAACTCCGGGTTCGGGATTGTTACGCTCGCCTCGTTGTTCCCCATCGTGGCGGTGCTGCTGTTGTCCGGCTACCACTACATGGCGCAGGACTATTACGGTACGGAAGGCTACCAGGGCGAAGTCCTTGTGGTCGCCGAAGAGGAAGTCGGTGTTGAAACCTTTGAGAAAACGCTCGTACCGATCAGCGTCGCGGAGCTTAATGCCTACATCAGTGGTGGCAAACTGCCCGAGGGTTACCAGTTCTCCTTCGACGGCGGTAGCGCGGAGCTCGTTGACGGTCGCATCCTGGTCAACGCGCCGACGGTTGTTATTGAAAAGCAATACCTGCGGCCGTTCACCTTTGTTGGTGAAGATACCTGGGACAACTCCGTACCAATGCTGGAACGCTGGAAGGTCGCTGTTATAGACGCGTTGCGTGCGATCATACCGTTGTGCATTTTTCTCTACTTCGTTTTGCGCATGGTGCTGAAGCAGCGGCTCGACCCAAGAAATGATGTCGGCATCGGTATTGCGTTCGCTTTCGTCGGGATGGCCCTGTTCGGGCTCGGTATTGCCATTGGTCTGACGCCGCTCGGTGCGCAGCTCGGCAGCAATGTGCCTATCGCGTTTGCGGAGATCGTGCCATGGGGTCTCGACCATATCGAGGGCCCGCTGTTCACTGATCACGCCGGCAAGTTGATGGCGGTGGGCTTTGCGTTTTTCCTTGGCTACGGCGCAACGCTGGCCGAGCCAGCGCTGAACGCGTTGGGTGAAACGGTTGAGCGATTGACGGTTGGGGCCTTCCGGAAGAAGCTGCTGATGCAAAGCGTGGCCCTGGGCGTCGGTATGGGTATCGCCACGGGCATCCTGAAAATTGCCTATAACCTGCCGCTGTTCTGGTTGCTGATGCCTCCCTACCTCCTGGTACTGGTATTGACGTTGAAGGCACCGAACGAGTTCGTGAATTTCAGCTGGGACAGTGCGGGTGTGACCACCGGCCCAATCACGGTACCACTGGTGCTGGCTATGGGTCTGGGTGTAGGCGCCAACGTGCCCGGCGTCAGCGATGGCTTCGGTATTCTCGCCCTGGCGTCGGTCGGCCCGATACTGACAGTGCTTACCGTAGGTTTGTACACGCAGCGCCAGAGCGCGACTGAAGCAAAAGACCCGCAGTCGGAAATCAACACAGTAGAGGGCTTAACGGGATGATCAAGTTAGAAGGTGCGTCATCAGTTGTCACCGCGATACTGCCGCGCGAATCCGATCATGAAGCGTCTGCTGCACTCTACGAGAATCATGGCCTTGGCGTGATGGCCTGGGACGCTCGCGGAACCCTGCTGCAGGACCAGTGGTGGAAACGCTGGGTGCCGCCCATCAGCCCGGCGAAAACGATGCTACAGCTGCTTGTGCCGAGCAATGAGGTCGACAATGTTGAGCGGACGATTATCCAGGCTGCGAATCTAGACAAGCAATCCACAGGTGCGATCTATTCGACGCCCTGCCTGCAGGCGTACTGTGGTTCAGGTTTTGATGCGTGGGACCAGGACTGGCTCGGCTCGGGTGGCGAGCGAGCAGCGGACCAGGTGGCCTCTCTCAGCGTGATCCACTGCATTGTGGGCCACCAGAATTCAGAGAGAGTGTGCAAGGCTGCGATCCAGGCGGGTGGTCATGGCCCGATTGTGTATTACAGTGAAGGACGCGGATTGCGTGACCGGTTGGGCTGGCTGCGCATTACCAAGGAGCACGAAAAAGAAGTGGTATCAGTGATTGCCGAAGAGGAAGATGCGGACCACATCTTCGAGGCGATGGCTCACGCGGGCAGCATGCACCTGCCGGGTCGTGGCTTCATGTATCGCCTGCCGATCGCGAAAGGCATGTTCAATCTGCGTAGCCAGGCGACCCTGCATCACCATGATGCCAGCATGCAGCAGGTGATCAGTGCAATCGATCATCTTGCCGGTCACCGTCACTGGCGTGATTCGCATGTCGTTAATGTGTCTGGCAACGGGCGTGCGGCAGGTCTGAAAGACATCTCGCCCCTGGTCGCACTCAATAACCAGGTTTGCCTGACCACACTGTGTCAGCGTGACGACGCCACGTTGCTGATGGATATCATGCTTGAGGCGGGCGCTACGGGTCTGAACTTCAACTACTCTCGCTATCGCGATGAGCACGATGTTGTCGAGGGCAGGGGTTCCCACCTCAGCAAGGAATATGCGAGCTTGCGCTGTATTACTCATGCGGACACGGCCGAGGAAATCTGCCAGCTGATGGGTGCGGCATCGGTTGAGGAACGGGTTTCGGACTTTTGCGCTTACCTGGTCAAGGCTTCCAGGGTTGCAACGTATGTGCCGGGGAAGCGGGACTACCGGGCTGCCTGAGTAGACGTCGCCTGTTGCCGCTGCGCCGCTTCCTGGGTGCAACGCCCGCAGGCCAGCGGGCGGTGTGGCGCCTGCGAGGCGGTCAAGCGCGCTGTCGCAGATAGCTGTAGGTTGCAGCGAAAAACGAGGGAAGATGGTGCCCAGGAGAGGACTTGAACCTCCACGGCCTTGCGGCCACTAGCACCTGAAGCTAGCGTGTCTACCAATTTCACCACCTGGGCATAAGAAGGTGGATTTCACCAATTTGTACGGGCAATTCCAAGCGCGCTAGAGAGGTGGTTTCTACCGCAGCACTTCCCTGACATGAGGGGAATCACCGGCCGCGCACTTTACTTTTCCCCCCGCGCCTTGTCAATCCTGTCCCCGCCGGGACGCGAGCACACTCGGGACTAACGCATGGCTATAAAGGCCGCGACCCTTTCCAGCGCGTTTGCGCGAATATCGAGGTAGTACAGGCTGTAGTCGTATACGTGCATGCTGCCGCCGAGCATGCGGGAAGGGAATCTGTCTGAGCGCAGGTCGTGCACCTGCAGGTTGCCCTTGACGCACTCGGCATCAGCAACGGCGGCTTCCACCACCATTGCTGTGAAGTCCTCGCCCTCTGCCACCTGTGTGTAGTCTGGGTAGCCGATGCCGCCCTGGTTTTGTTCCGCATTCACGCGGCCTCCGTCGTTGCGCCAGTTCAGCGGATTGACGCAGACCAGGTCTGCGGAGTCGGGGTTGAGACCGGCGCCATTGCCTTCTACAGCGTTCCAGCCGATGACACAGCCCGTGTCGGTGGCCGAATCGCACACGGGTAGCCCGCCCATGTCATCCTGGCCCAGGGCGAAGCCAATCAGGTACGCGGCGACCATGCTGTTCTGTGCCTCACTCCCCTTGATGCGTTCCCTGAGCAGTCGCGCGCCGTGTTGGGAGCCCTGGGAGTGTCCGGCGAGAATGAAAGGGCGGTTACCATTGCGTTCCAGGAACGCCTCGAAGGCTGCGAGCACGTCGCCGTAGGCGAGGTTAAGCGCCTGTTCGCCGTTGCCTTCATCATCGAGGTAGGAGAAGAACGTCGCCTGTCGGTAGCGCGGTGCGTACACCTCGCAGCAGGCGTTGAACGTTGAGGCCTGGTGGCGCAGAACGCGATGGTCGGTGATCCAGTTGGCACCCTCGTCGTCCTGCGGCTGGTTCCAGTTGCCCTTGCCGAAGAAACTGGTGGGATGCAGGAAAAATACGCCGACATCCGCGGTGGCCTGAGCCGTGTTGTCCGGGGAATCGTTCGAGGGGTCTTCCTTGCCGGGCAGTGCAGCCCAGGCGCTGTCCTGGCTGTAGTCCGGGGCATCGGGTGCGAGGGCGGGGTCGAAGGGGTGTTCGGGTGCAATCTGCGAGGCGATCGCGGCGATCATCAGGGGTTCGCGGAACACGTAGGCGCCAGCGGCAAGCACGACGAGGATCGCGGCGATGGATATTAGAATTTTTTTCACGGCTGGACTCTCAGGGCCTGTCGGGAGGCGATAGCTTACAACATGCCTGATTTCGTTGCCCCAAAGGGCCGCTCGGGGTACGTCCTATCGCCGGGACTGTTTTCGACTATAGTTGTCAGCCAGCGCGGCGCACCGGTTCTTCCTGCCGCACCAGGCGAACAATGTAAGGATATCGTTATGGCACCTCTCTCTCGCAATCCTGCGCAATGGCTCATGGTATGGCTTTTGTCCGCCGCTGCAGCGGTCGCTAGCACAACCATTGCCGCAGACCCCATGCCCTCCTGGCGCGATAGTGCCAGCAAAAATGCGATTACCGCGTTTGTTGATGAAATCACCGAGCCGGGCTCGAAACGCTATGTGCCCGAGCGGCAGCGCATCGCGGTGTTTGATAACGACGGCACGCTGTGGGGCGAGCAGCCGGTCTACTTTCAGTTACTGTTTGTGCTCGACAGGGTGCGCGCAATGGCGCCCCAGCATCCCGATTGGAAGAAGGAAGAGCCGTTCGCATCGGTTCTGCGCGGTGATATGAAGGGTGTGCTGGCGGGCGGAGAGGAATCACTGCTGAAGCTCGTGCTTGCCACACATGCGGGTCAGACTACCGACGAGTTCGAGGCGGAGGTGCAGGAATGGATGGCAACGGCGCGTCATCCTGTCAGCGGTCGGCCGTTTACCGAGATGGTCTACCAGCCCATGTTGGAGCTTCTGGACTACCTGCGCGCAAACGGTATTCAAACCTATATCGTCTCGGGCGGTGGTGCTGCATTCATGCGTCCATGGGTTGAGGATGTGTACGGTATTCCTCCCAACCAGGTTGTGGGCTCGCGGGTGGAAGCCGAGTTCACCCTGCGTGATGGAGAGCCCGTCGTGATGCGCAAGCCGGGTATTGATTTCATTGACGACAAGGCGGGTAAGCCCGTTGGTATTTACCAGGGCATCGGGCAGCGACCCATGATGGCCTTCGGCAACTCAGACGGCGACCTGCAGATGCTGCAATGGACGATGGCGGGGGAGGGCCCGCGCTTTGCCGCCCTTGTGCATCACACCGATGGTGAACGCGAGGTGGCCTATGACCGCGAGTCTCATATTGGCAAGCTGGATAAGGCGCTGGATATTGCCAGGAAGGATGGGTGGACGCTGATTGATATGCGCCGCGACTGGGAGGTGGTGTTCCCGCCGCAGGACTGAATTGCCAGTCCTGGCCGGGTTGCTGACATTCCGGGGTGTTGCACCCCGGAACGCCTCGCGGATAACTGCTTAAAACAGGTCCAGCCGGATGCCAACGCCGATCATTTCAGAGTCCAGCTCGGAATCGAACTGCAGGTACTCGGCGTAAATGTCGATCGTGTCGAAGATATCGAAGGCAAAGCCCACGCCGCCGAACAGCTCCTCGTCGTCGAAGTCTTCCTTGTTACCGCCCACTTCGACCTCTGCCTGTACCGCGGCGACTCCCGCCTTGACGTAGATTTCGAAGAACGGCCCGATGGGGAGATAAGCGACGCCCGCCAGCGTAAAGGCCGAGGACTCGACTTCTACGTTGTTCTTGCTGAAGTCACCCAGGTCGTAATACCCAAGCTCTGCCGAGAGCATCAGGAAATTGGTGTCGAGGAACTGGTAGCCGACGAAACCGGCGGGGACGTACTCGCTATCATCCAGTACGTCGATATCGACTTCAGTCTCATAAGCGCCGGCGCCGAAATAAAAGCCTTCGGCCTGCGCTCCGATGCTGATTGTGCTGGCCAGTACCGCCATCCAGATTGTGGGTAAAACTCGCCCTAATGCTCGCATAAACGTCTCTCCGCTAGAGGTTGTGCTGCGTTGATTTCAGTGTCATCTCGCGAGCGGGCAACCTGCTGCCCGGCGACGAGTTGCCGGAATTGTAGACTATCTGCTGCGGTAATGGTGCTTTCGACGAGCCAAGAGGTTTTGGGCATCCTCCCGTATACTAGCCGTTGCGGGCCGCCCAGGCGGCGCGCGGCTTTCCCGTCAATGAATAACTCAGGCCCTCCAGCGTATGCCGAAAAAAGGCAAGATTGCCGACCCCCACGCCGAGCGCGAGGCCCGGCGGTACGACAAGCCCATTCCCAGTCGCGAGCTGATCCTCGATCTGCTTGAGAAAGCGAAGAAACCGCTGCAGCAGAACAAGATTGCGAGCAAGCTGGCGCTGGGGGACCACGAGGAGGTCGAAGCCCTGGGCAAACGCCTGCACGCCATGGTGCGCGATGGGCAATTGCTTATCGACCGCAAGGGCGCCTTCTGTCTTGTTGAGCGGATGGACCTCGTCCGCTGCCGCGTCCAGGGTCATCGCGATGGGTATGGTTTCGCCATGCCGCTGCCCATTGGCCAGGTAGAGGGGGGCGATATCTACCTCAGCGCGCGGCAGATGCACTTCGTATTCGACGGAGACGAAGTGCTTGTGCAGGTTACCGGAGAGGATCGCCGCGGCCGGCTTGAAGGAAAAGTCGTGGAGGTATTGGAGCGCGGCGTGGCCGAGGTGGTCGGTCGCTACCAGGAAGAGAGCGGTATCGGCTTTGTGGTGCCGGACAACCAGCGAATTGCCCAGCAGATCCTGATCCCACCGAAAGAGAAGGGCGCCGCGAAGTCCGGCCAGATCGTGACGGCGCGCATCACCGACTACCCGACTCGCAAGCTGGGTGCAAAAGGTGCTATTGCCGAGATCCTCGGCGACCACCTCGACCCCGGTCTTGAAATCGACATCGCCATCCGCGCCCACGGCATTCCCTATGAATGGCCCGAGGCTGTGGTGGAGGAGGCAGGGCGCCTTGAAGGCGAGCCGAGCAAGGCAGACAAACAGCACCGGGCCGACCTGCGCAAGCTGCCGTTCGTCACCATCGATGGGGAAGACGCAAAGGATTTTGACGACGCGGTCTACTGTGAAAAGCGCAAGGGTGGTGGCTGGCGCCTGTGGGTTGCTATCGCCGATGTGTCGCACTATGTCAGGCCCGGCTCGCCCCTCGATGAAGAGGCCGCAAAGCGCGGTAACTCCGTGTATTTCCCTGAGCGTGTCGTACCCATGCTGCCTGAAGCGCTGTCCAACGGCCTCTGTTCGCTGAAGCCCGAGGTGGACCGCCTGGCCATGGTCTGCGAGATGGAAATCAGTATGGCGGGTGCGCTCGAGAGCTATGTCTTTTTCGAGGCCGTCATTCATTCCCACGCACGCCTGACCTATACGCAGGTCGGTGAAGTCCTTGAGAAGGGCAGCCATGTCGACGTACCGAAAAAACGCGTGACCGACCTGAAGCGCCTGCACGCGCTGTATAAGGCCCTACGAGCAGCCAGGGATACGCGCGGCGCTATAGATTTCGAGACGGTCGAGACGCGCATCATCTTCGATGCGCAGCGCAAGATCGACGCTATCGTGCCTGTGCAGCGCAACGATGCGCACAAGTTGATTGAGGAGTGTATGCTCTGCGCGAACGTCGCCACGGCGCGTTTCTTCGAGGCGGCAAAGTTGCCGATCCTGTATCGAGTGCACGAAGGGCCTACGGCGGAGAAGCTCGAGGGCCTGCGCCAGTTCCTCGGTGAGCTTGGTCTGAACCTGCGCGGCGGTGAAAAGCCCACCCCGTTGGATTACCAGGACCTGTTGCAGCAGGTTGTTGATCGCGACGACGCCCACGTCATCCAGACCATGCTCCTGCGCTCCCTGAGCCAGGCCGTTTACCAATGCGATAACGGCGGGCACTTCGGCCTGCACTACGACGCCTACGCCCACTTCACCTCACCGATCCGGCGCTATCCAGACCTGCTGGTGCATCGCGGCATTCGCCACCTCGTCCGTTCGCGCAAGAAGTTCGAGGGCGTGCGCCGCATGGAGGGCGCGAAAGCGCTGCCTGCCAAGCACATTTTCCCCTACGACGTGGCAGTCATGGCGACCCACGGCGAGCATTGTTCCAGCACCGAACGGCGTGCGGACGATGCAACGCGTGAGGTAGACGCGTGGTTGAAGTGCGAGTACCTGCAGGAGCACGTGGGCGACGAATTCGAAGGCGTGATAGCGGCCGTGACAGGCTTCGGTCTGTTCGTCGAGCTGAAGGACCTCTACATCGAAGGCCTCGTACACGTCACCGCACTACCCGGCGACT
The DNA here is from genome assembly GCA_965227435.1 of Halioglobus sp. GTDB lineage: Bacteria > Pseudomonadota > Gammaproteobacteria > Pseudomonadales > Halieaceae > Marimicrobium. The sequence continues at coordinate 1,663,654 of CBDDGB010000001.1, forward strand.
ACTACCATTTCGACAAGGCGCGCCAGCGCCTCACCGGTGAGCGCTCTGGTCGCAGCTTCCAGCTGGGTGGCGCGGTGCGTGTGCAGGTGGCGCGGGTAGATCTCGATGACAAGAAAATCGACCTGGAGCTGATCGATGCGAAGCCGCCGCGCAAGGCCAAGGGGGCCAAGTCGGGCGGCAAACCGCCTCGCACAAAAGCGGGCAAGGGCGGCAAGAAGACTACGCCGAAGAAGAAGGGACGGCGCACCGGTATGCGCCGCAGGCACTGATGACGGAGCGCGTCTACGGGCTGCATGCCGTCGAAAGCCTCCTGCGCAACCAGCCTGACCAGGTTGAGCGCCTTCTGCTGCAGTCCGGGCGTCGCGATGACCGCGTGGCGGCGCTGTCTGCGCTGGCCGAGGTCGCCGGTATCGCCGTTGATCACCTTGCGCGCGCCGAGCTGGACGCGCTTGTTGATGGCCGCCACCAGGGTGCGGTAGCCGAGGTGCGCGGCGGGGCGGACGCCGGCGCTGACGTACGCTGGTCAGAGAAAGACCTGCTCGCCCATATCGACGGCGCGGTGTCGGACCCTTTGCTGCTGGTGCTTGATGGGGTCACCGACCCGCACAATCTCGGCGCCTGCCTGCGCAGTGCCGATGCCGCAGGGGTCACGGCCGTGATCGTGCCCAAGGACAAGTCGGCGGACCTGACCCCGGCAGTGCGTAAGGTGGCCTGCGGAGCGGCAGAGACTGTGCCCTTCGTCCGCGTGACTAACCTGAGCCGTTGCCTGAAGGCCCTCAAGGAGCGTGGCGTGTGGCTTTTTGGTGCCGCGGGCGATGCGGAAAAATCCATATATGACAATAACTTGCGAGGCCCTGCCGCGCTGGTAATGGGAGCGGAGGGCACTGGCCTGCGGCGCCTGACGCGCGAGGCCTGCGATGTGCTGATGCACCTGCCCATGGCGGGGGAGGTCAGCAGCCTGAATGTCTCGGTCGCCACCGGAATCTGCCTGTTTGAGGCCGTGCGCCAGCGGCGCGGCGAGTAAGCACCGGGACCTGGCCCCTGCGACAGCCACAGAGGTCCATGCCCCGCTCCAGACGGGGCTGAGGCCCCGCTAGAACGGCTTCAAGTCCTGCCCACAGCACCTTGTCACCCTACCCAGAAGTCCCTATACTTCGCGCCTCAAAATTCAGCCGGTGCTTTTTTGAGCACTGGATCTCCTTGCCACACCGCCTGGACGGGTGGCATTAACCCGAGAGGAGCCTCTTCGTATGCGACATTACGAGATCGTCTTCATGGTCCATCCGGACCAGTCAGAACAAGTGCCCGGCATGATCGAGCGCTACACCACCACCATCAAGGGCGATGGTGGCCAGGTTCACCGCCTGGAAGACTGGGGTCGCCGCCAGCTGGCCTACCCCATCAACAAGATTCACAAGGCACACTACGTGCTGATGAACGTCGAGGCCTCCCAGCAGGCCATGGACGACCTGGCAACGACCTTCCGCTACAACGACGCCGTGATCCGTAACCTCGTGATCCGTCGCGACGACCCGGTCACCGAGGAGTCCTTCATCATGAAGGCCGAGAAGGAGAACCGCGAGCGCAAGAGCCGTTACGAAGAGCGCCAGGCCGCGGAGGCTGCACGTGCCGAGAAGGCCGAGGCAGAGAGTGAGGCGACGCCGGCTGAGGAAGCCGCTGAACCCGCCGAGGCGGCTGCTGAGGAGTAATCCTCGCGCCCTAACGACACAGGTTTTTAAGGAGTATTTCCATGGCTCGTTTTTTTCGTCGCCGCAAGTTCTGCCGTTTCACTGCCGAGGGCACCAAGGAGATCGATTACAAGGATCTCGAGACCCTGAAGGCGTATGTCTCTGAAACCGGCAAAATCGTGCCCAGCCGTATCACCGGTACCAAGGCCCGTTACCAGCGCCAGTTGGCCACCGCCGTCAAGCGCGCGCGTTTTCTCGCCCTGCTGCCTTACACGGACCAGCATAAGTAACGGCGTTGTGATCGCCGCGCGCGCAGGCCGGGGGCTCACGTGAGGAGCCTGGCGGAGTTCGCGATGCGCGGTCGCCTGCAGGCGCTGTTTTTGGCAGTGGCCGGCGCAGGTAGTGTGTTGTTTTGCTGGATCAGTGCGGCGATTGTCGCTCTGGTCACCCTGCGTAAAGGCGCGGGGGAGGGGCTCTGGCTGTTGCTTTGGGCCCTTCTGCCGGCGGGCACCGTCGCGTTTATTTACGGCGACAGTGGCCCCCTGGCATTAATGGTTGCCACCACAGCGCTGGCGCTGGTCCTTCGGTCCACCGTCAGCCTGTCGCTCACCGTGTTGGTTGCGGTGGGCATCGCCCTCCTGGTGGGGCTGGCAATGCTGTTGCTCGGCGAGGCGTACCTCGCGCAACTGGTTGAAGCGTTTGATCAGTTTCTGGCCAGCATGGAAGAAAACTACTTCCAGGCGCAGGAACAGGCAGTGCAACTGCCACGGCCGGTACCCTTGCAGATTGCGGGGATGATCGGCGCGGGCACGGCCTCTATGGGTGTCCTGTGCGTGCTGCTGGCCCGCTACTGGCAGGCGGCACTGTACAACCCGGGCGGCTTCGGTGCGGAGTTCCGCGCCCTGCGCTATCCGGTGGCGGTGACCGGTGCGTTAGTGCTGGCAGGCCTCGCGGCCTCTGCGCTTGGCCTTGAGTATCGCACCTGGGCGATGATGTTTTTCATCCCCTTGAGCTTTGCGGGACTGGCCCTGGTGCATGCCCGCGCAGCGAGTCGCGGAGGCGGCAGCGGTTGGTTGACCGTGTTTTATATCGCCTGGGTGCTGTTCGACCCGGTGAAACTGCTGGTGGTGATGTTCGCCATCGCAGACAGCTGGATTGATTTTCGCCAGCGTTGGGGAACTCCGCCCCAACCGCCCGCTGAGAACCAGCGGCGCGATGAGGAAGAGTAGACGCCAAAGTGGCGCTCGCGGAGTAGGAATTTAAGTATTTAAGTAATAGGGGGCGATCCCCCAAAAGAGGACAGAACGATGGACGTCATCCTGCTGGAAAACATCAGCAACCTGGGCAACCTCGGTGATACCGTGAAGGTGAAGGCGGGCTTTGGCCGCAACTACCTGATTCCCCAGGGCAAGGCAGTGCCTGCCAACGCGGCGAACACCGCAGAGTTCGAGGCGCGTCGCGCTGAGCTCGAGGCGGCTGCCGCAGAGCAACTTACCGCTGCCGAAAGCCGTGCGGAAGACATTAACGCACTGGGCACCGTCTCCATCGGCGCCAATGCCGGTGAAGAGGGCAAGCTGTTCGGCTCTATCGGCACGCGCGACATTGCCGATGCCGTCACCGCGCTGGGTTGTGCTGTGGACAAGTCAGAAGTTCGCCTGCCAGAGGGCGCGCTTCGCGAGCTGGGCGAGTACGACGTTGCTATCCAGGTCCACGGCGAAGTCACCGCTTCAATCCATCTGGAAGTCGTGCCCGAGTAACACCGGGCCCCACACCCTCCGCACCCTTTGCGGTACAGTTCTGTGGGTCCAGATTGCTCAAGCTTGAATCCTGCGGGGTCGAATTCATTCGACCTGCAGGCGCAGGCTCCTTGTGACACCGCGGTCATCGCGATTTCCATCGCGATTTCTTCTCTACCCCGATCAAATCCGTTAATCTGAACGGCCCGGTTGCGAAACGCAGAACCTGATGGCCGACTCCGAAACCCCCAGCAATGTCTCTGAACTGCCCTATGCGGCAGACGGCGATGTCGCGCGCATCAAAATGCAGCCGCACTCGGTCGAGGCCGAGCAGTCGGTGCTGGGTGGCCTGCTGTTGTCCGCCGACGGATGGACAGCAGTGTCGGATGCCGTGACGGCGAACGATTTCTATCGTCCCGCGCATCGGATGATTTTTCGCCAGATGCACAAACTCTTCGAGGACATGCAGCCGGTAGACCCGGTAACCGTTGCCGACAAGCTGCACGCACAGGGCGAACTCGAGGCGGTTGGCGGCCTCGCCTACCTCGCCGAGCTGGCCCACAACACGCCCTCAGCCTCAAACATCCGCGCCTATGCAGAGGTCGTGCGCGAGCGCGCGGGCCTGCGCAAGCTTATCGAGGCTGCCCAGGAAATCGCCGAGAGCGGCTTCACCCCGGAAGGCCGCAGTTCCAGCGAGCTCATTGCCGAGGCCGAGTCGCGCATCATGCAGATTGCCGAGGAGGGCCCCAAGGCCGGTGGCCCGCAGGAGGTGAACCCGCTGTTGAAGGGCGCCCTGAATCGCATTGAGGAACTCTTCCAGGCGGGCGGTGACATCACGGGCCTCACCACGGGCTTCCAGCAACTCGACCGTATGACGTCTGGCCTGCAGGAATCCGACCTGGTCATCGTGGCCGGCAGGCCCTCCATGGGTAAAACCAGTTTCGCGATGAACCTCGTAGAGAACGCGGTGTTGGCGCAGGACAAGCCCGTGCTGGTCTTCAGCATGGAGATGCCCGCGGAACAGCTCATCATTCGTATGCTGTCCTCCATTGGCCGTATCGACCAGACCCGTATCCGTAACGGCAAGCTTGAGCAGGAGGACTGGCCCAAGCTTAGCGCGGCGATGAACAAACTGAAGGACGTGCCGCTGCTGATTGACGACACACCCGCGCTAACCCCGGCGGAAGTGCGCAGCCGCGCGCGCCGCGTTCACCGTGAGCACGGCGGCCTGGCGATGGTCATGGTGGACTACCTGCAGCTCATGCAGGTTGCGGGCTCCTCTGAGGGCCGCACGGCGGAGATCTCGGAGATTTCGCGCAGCCTGAAAGCCGTGGCCAAGGAATTCAAGGTGCCGATGGTGGCGCTATCGCAGCTCAACCGTGCGCTGGAACAGCGCCCCAACAAGCGCCCCGTCAACTCCGACCTGCGCGAATCCGGAGCGATCGAGCAGGACGCCGACGTGATCATGTTCATCTACCGCGACGAGGTCTACCACGAGGAGTCGCCGGACAAGGGCACGGCCGAAATTATCATCGGCAAGCAGCGGAACGGCCCGATTGGTACCGCGCGCCTGGCGTTTATCGGTGAGTACACCCGGTTCGAGAACCTGGCAGTCGGTGGGTTTGACGACTACTGATCACCCGGCGCTTTAAAGCCCCGATTCCTCTCGCAGCTTCGCAAGTTCGCTGAGCTGCTCTTCCGTCGACAGCGGTTCAGGTGCATCGCGCTCAATCGCTGCCGGCGCGGGCACCTCCAGCACCTCACCCTTCAGCACCCGGGCGCAGTAGTCTTCGTAGTGCCGCCGGTATACCGGCCAGGTCATCGACTCCTGGTTGTTGGCGAGGAAGAACCAGTCGCTGTCGCGGCCCGCAAGGTAAACCGCGGGATGGCTCCAGGCTTGTGCCGACTTCGGCGATGCGGCGAGGCAGGCCTCGCGGTACGCGTCAGATGCGCTCGGTAAGCCGAGGCCAGTGATCGCATCGCGGCAGCAGTCGAGCATGCGGTGCAGGGTCGGCAGGTACTCGCTGTTTTCGATGGCATGTTTGGCGCCGAGCAGAATCTGCTCGACGGAAAAGTCGGCAAGTGACTCAAGCCACAGCTTCTTGATCTGCCCCAACTGCTCAGCGTCGGGATACGCGGCGTAGTACTGGTTGTGGTAGTTCAGCCGAAACAGTGCGAAGACCTGGTTAATAGCCTCCACGTGGCCCTCAAGATCGCGCTCCCCGCGATCACTTGGCCCAGGAGGTGTCGGTGAGGTCTTGCTCGAGGCTTCGATCTCTTGTGCGACCTTGTCCACCAGGTCCCGCGTGTTGGCCATTGCTGTCTGCCTGCTGCATCTGGTGCCGCTTGGCCCAGTGGTATTTAACGTGCTGTAAGAACTTACTGTTCCAGGAGGTCTTTACCTGGTTGCTGTCGCGCCAGTATACGATGAATTCCGGTAACAGCGAGCGCGCAAAGTCCGCGTCGATGTGTGACAGCGACAGGATGTCGAACACATCGGCCGCGGGTTGCCAGTCATCGGTCATGCGCGCGGGCCGGGTGCTGTGAATCAGGTTCTCCGAGTAGCGTGCCCACTGAATGCGGATGTGCTGGATGAACTTTGAATTCAGTTCTTTTGGTGCTGCGCCGCGCTCGCGCCAGTACAGCACAAATTCAGGGATCGCCTCCTCAATGAAGTCCCGCGGAATCTCTGCGCGTGTCATGATCTCCATCGCATCGGCGTTGGGGCGCCAGTTGTTGTCGAGCGCCTGCGGCTCAGGGCTGTGGAAGCTCTCTGACTGGTTCTGCTGCTCGCGGCGCCAGCAGGTGATCACGTGCTGGCGGAACTTGTTTTCCCAGGCGTGGCTCGGCTCACCGCGCTCGCGCCAGTAAAAGATGAAATCTTCCAGTTGGTCCAGCGCAAACTGGCGGGGTATGTTGTGGTTAAGCGCCAGTAGCTGCAGCAGGTCTTCCCCCGGCGCCCAGTGCACGGGCAGCGGAGCAGCGCTGCGCCGAGTCGGTGTTGCCTGTGTTGCGGGCTCGGGGGGTACTGTTGCCGCTCGCGAGTCGGCCGGCTGATTCAGGGCGAACACCAGTGCTGTCCCGCGGCTGATTGGCGGCGACTCGACCAGGATGATGCCTTTGTCCGCCAGTGCCCTGCTTACACGTTGCAGGTCTTCGGGGGTGAAAAAGGGCAGGCTGCGCTCCAGCGCGTCACGCGCCACGGTCAACCAGGCGAAGCCGCCGCGCACATCGGGCGTGCCGTGCTCAAGGCACTCCTGCAGGTGTTGCAGCAAGATGGCCTCTTCGAGTCCGATGGTGGCAGCCAGGCCCGGCGAAAAAACGAGCTGGCGCTCGGGAATGAGTGACGAGTTGGACATGCGGCTGCCGGACCTTGAGAGAAGTCTGTTAGCATAACCCATTCACCCGGCGGGCGGGTGTTGCGACACAGATTTCCTGCGCCCGGGTCCACTTCCTAACACTCTTGGAACACGCGCAAGCGCATGGCGAAACAAAAAACAGCCTTCGTCTGCAGTGACTGCGGCGCCGACTACGTTAAATGGCAGGGGCAATGCAGTGACTGCGGCGCCTGGAACACGCTCTCGGAGATCAAGCTCGGCCCCTCGCGGCCCGCCACGCGCGGCGCTGCGAAGGTGAGCGCTAACCGCACAGGCTTTGCGGGGAGCCTCGATGGCGCGCGAGTGCTGTCTGACATCGATCTTGCGGAACTGCCGCGCTTTTCCAGCGGCGCCCAGGAGTTTGACCGTGTGCTGGGCGGCGGGCTCGTGCCCGGCTCTGCCATCCTCATCGGCGGCAATCCCGGCGCTGGCAAGAGCACCTTGCTCCTGCAGACCATGTGTCACCTCTCACAGCAACAGGAGGCACTCTACATCACTGGCGAGGAGTCGTTGCAGCAGGTGGCGATGCGTGCGCGGCGCCTGCAACTGCCCACCGACAAGCTCAGGCTGATGGCCGAGACCAACGTCGAGGGCATTGTCGCGGCGACCGAGGAGTTCAAGCCGAAGGTGCTGGTGGTCGATTCGATCCAGGTTGTGCACACCGACGAACTGACGTCCGCTCCCGGCAGCGTGTCTCAGGTGCGCGAATGCGCCGCCTACCTGATTCGGCATGCGAAGCAGACGGGCACGGTTCTGTTTCTCGTGGGCCACGTTACCAAGGACGGCTCCCTCGCGGGCCCCAAGGTGCTGGAGCACATGATCGACTGCTCCATACTGCTCGAGGGTACCGACGACTCGCGCTTCCGCACGCTGCGCGGGCAGAAGAACCGCTTTGGTGCCGTCAATGAACTCGGCGTGTTTGCGATGACCGAGGAGGGGCTGAAGGAAGTCAAGAATCCGTCTGCCATCTTCCTTGACCGATCCGGTGAACCCGCCTCAGGTAGCGCCGTGATGGCGGTCTGGGAGGGCACCCGGCCCCTGTTGGTGGAGATCCAGGCGCTGGTGGACGACAGCCAACTTGGCAACCCGCGTCGCGTTGCGGTCGGTCTCGAGCAAAACCGCCTCGCCATGCTGCTCGCCGTGCTGCATCGTCACGGCGGTCTGCAGGTGGGCGACCAGGACGTCTTTGCCAACGTGGTCGGCGGCGTCAAGGTACTGGAGACCAGCGCCGATCTCGCGCTGTTGTCGGCTATCGTGTCCAGCTTCCGTGACCGGCCGCTCCCGCAGGACCTCGTGATCTTCGGCGAGGTGGGTCTCTCGGGTGAGATTCGCCCGGTGCCGAGCGGGCAGGAACGTCTCGCCGAGGCGGCAAAGCACGGCTTCCGCCGGGCGATCATCCCTCGCGGCAATGCGCCAAGAGAGGCGATTGCGGGTATGGAAGTCCGCGCGGTGCATCGCCTCGAGGAAGCTCTAGCGGCCCTCGACTGATCCAGTCCGATGTGAAACCCGTTGAGGGGGTCGCCGCTGGCGAAGGGTATAGCGGAGTTGCTGTAGCGGCGCTCAGTCGCTCAGCAGGCGCAGCTCTTCTTCGAGGACAGTGATGTCCATGTGCGCCTCCAGCACGGCCCGCAGCGCGGCGCTATTGGCATCGTCGACATGTTGCACAGTGAACCCGAGTCGGCCTGCCTCTACGTGCTGCAGGTAGGCGTGTAGCTCCAGCTGCTTGTCGTCATCGAGTGTGATCATCAGCGTGAATGGTTCATTGTATTGGGCATCCCACTCGGCAGGCTGGTCGGTCGCAACGCCGTTAAGTGAGATATCGATGAGCTGTTGATGCCAGACGCTGCCGCCCTGGTGCACCTCTACTGGCAGGGCCAGTTCAACCCGTGTGAAGCGCCGTTTTTCTGTATGAACCTCGGCCATGGTGTGCTCGTCCCCTTAAGCAACAGCGGCAACTATAACCCCCGCCAGACCCTATTGCGAGGGCATTGCTCACGCTTTGTCCTGGCCTTTGCGAGGGCGCACCACGCCTTCCTGGGCCACCGTGGCAAACAACTCTCCGCCCGATGTAAAGGCATTTGCGATCGACAGTGCGCGGCCGTGGGAGGTGCTTGGCGACTCACCGTGCATGAGCAGCCAGTCGTTCACATCAATTGCCCGGTGAAACCAGATCGTGTGGTTCATCGTAGCTACGAACAGATTGGATTCCTCCCAATCGAGGCCGTGGGGCTGCATGGCCGACTGCAGAATGGTGGAGTCCGAGAGGAACGCAAAGCACATCTGCTGTAGCAGTGCGCCCGGAGGAACGGGGTCGCGCGGCCGTGCCCAGATCGCCGCGACGGGTTCCCGGGTATTACTCGCCAGTGCGCAGTCGAGAATCAGCCAGGGGAATTCGCCCTCGGGTGAGGCAAAAGGAATGTAGTTGCCCGCATCGCCTGCGAGGCCATCGGGGGAGGGTACATCGGGTAAATCCAGCTGGTGGTCAAAGCCATCGGCCTCATTCTGGAACGAGAGTGAGGCAAGGATTAGCGTACGGCCCTGTTGGCTCACTTCGACATGACGCTGACAGGTATTCTTGCCATCGCGCACGCGATTCACCGCGAACTCCAGCGGGCGGCTGGCATCGCCCGCGGCGATAAAGGTGGTCTGCAGGTAGTGCGCGTGCTGCGGCACGGGCAGGGTGTCCGCCGCCACGCTCAGCACCTGCATCATCAGCTGGCCGCCGTAGATGGCACCGCCTTCCAGTGGCATCGACGCTGCTTCGTAGCGGTCATCGCCTATCTTTCTTGGGAAGAACACGTCCTCCATTGCAGGGGCTTCACTCGACGTCATCTGGGCGCTACTTCAGCTTGCGGTACTTCACGCGCTGCGGCTGCTCTGCCGCCGCGCCAAGGCGTTTCTTGCGGTCCTCTTCGTAGTCAGAGAAGTTGCCCTCGTGGAATACCACGCCGCCATCGTCCTCGTAGGCGAGGATGTGAGTGGCAATCCGGTCGAGGAACCAGCGGTCGTGGGAAATGACCATGGCGGCACCGGGGAACGCGAGCAGGGCCTCTTCGAGTGCGCGCAGCGTCTCGACGTCGAGGTCGTTGGTTGGCTCGTCCAGCAGCAATACGTTGGCGCCCTGTTTTAGCAGTTTGGCGAGGTGCAGGCGATTGCGTTCACCGCCCGACAGGTCTTTCACGTGTTTCTGTTGATCAGAACCCTTGAAGTTGAAGCGGCCGACGTAGGAGCGCGAAGGGACCTCGTAGTTGCCAATGCGAATGATGTCGAGACCATCTGATACTTCTTCCCAGACGGTCTTGGAACCGTCGAGGTCGTCGCGTGATTGGTCCACGTAACCCAGCTGCACTGTCTCGCCGATTTTGACCTCGCCGCTTTCGGGCTTTTCGATGCCCATCAGAATCTTGAACAGCGTGGATTTGCCCATGCCGTTTGCGCCTATGATGCCGACGATGCTGCCTTTCGGAACGGTAAAGCTGACGTCCTCAAAGAGCAGTCGCTCGCCAAAACTCTTGGACAGGCCGCTGACCTCTATCACGCTATCGCCGAGGCGTTCGCCCGGCGGGATGTAGATCTCGTTGGTCTCGTTGCGGCTCTGGAATTCCTGTGACTGCAATTCCTCGAAGCGTTGCAGGCGCGCCTTGCTCTTCGCCTGGCGCCCCTTGGGGTTGGAGCGCACCCATTCGAGCTCAGCTTTAATGGCTTTCTGGTGGGAAGCCTCCTGGCGCTGTTCCTGTTCGAGGCGAACCTCCTTGGCGGCGAGCCAGTCGGAGTAGTTGCCCTCGTAGGGGATGCCGCGCCCGCGGTCCAGTTCGAGAATCCAGCCTGCGGCGTTGTCCAGGAAGTAGCGGTCGTGGGTGATGGCGACTACGGTGCCGGGGAAGTCGAGCAGAAAGCGCTCCAGCCACGCCACGCTCTCTGCGTCCAGGTGGTTGGTCGGCTCGTCCAGCAAGATCATGTCGGGGTTGGACAGCAGCAGGCGACACAGCGCCACGCGGCGGCGCTCGCCGCCAGACAGCGTAGTGACGTCGGCGTCCCAGGGTGGCAGGCGGAGGGCGTCTGCGGCGACTTCCAGCCGGTGCTCCAGGTTGTGCGCATCGGTTGCCTGGATGATGTCTTCAAGGCGCGCCTGTTCTTTGGCAAGCGCGTCGAAGTCAGCGTCCGGCTCAGCGTAGTCAGCGTAGACCTTCTCCAGGCCCGCGAGCGCATCGATCGCTTCCTGCGCGCCTTCCTCCACATTGCCGCGCACGTCCTTGTCGGGGTTCAGCTGCGGTTCCTGTGGCAGGTAGCCGATGTTGATACCGGGTTGGGGCCGCGCTTCGCCCAGGATGTCCGTGTCGATGCCCGCCATGATGCGCAGCAGTGTCGACTTGCCTGCGCCATTCAGGCCCAATACGCCGATCTTTGCGCCGGGGAAGAAAGACAGCGAGATGTCTTCGAGGATAGTTTTTTTCGGGGGCACGACTTTGCCCACGCGATTCATGGTGTAGACGTATTGCGCCATAGTCGTAGTGTGTATTTGCCGGGGAAAGGCGCGAATTCTAGCAGATTCCTCTGCTCACGTGAGACGCCGATTTCACTTCCATGTGATGTGGCTTTTGTGGAAGTGAGCCATTATGCTGTCGGTGGCACACGCGCTTTGGGTGCCGTGTCGATAAGAACACAACTGCTTACTTTATGACCTATTGTGTAGGGATCAGGCTGGATGAAGGCCTGGTCTTTTGTTCAGATTCTCGTACCAACGCCGGCCCCGACAGGGTTAGTACCTATAGCAAGTTGCATCGGTTCTCCATCCCCGGGGAAAGGCAGCTTGTGTTGCTCACCGCCGGTAACCTCGCGACCAGCCAGGCCGTGGTCGCGCAAATCGAACGCGACCTCCGCGAAGACGCAGAATTTAACCTGTCGAAAGCGCAATATGTGTCTGACGTTGCCGACTATGTTGGCGAGCTCGGGCTGAAAGAGCAGTCAAAGTACTCCAATGCGGGGCCGAACGCGGGGTTCAACGCCGAGGCGACCTTCATACTCGGCGGGCAGATCAAGGGGCAGTCGACGGAGCTGTACATGATCTACCCCGAGGGCAATCACATCACGGCGTCAGAGCAGTTTCCCTTCCTGCAGATTGGCGAGACCAAGTACGGCAAACCGATTCTTGATCGCATTATCCGCAAGGAAACGCCGCACGAGATCGCGATGCGCTGCGCTCTCGTCTCCATGGACTCCACCATGCGCAGTAACGCAACGGTTGGCCCGCCGATCGAGCTGCTCTATTACCAGGCCGATACGCTTACCGACCACGCCCAGTACTGCAAGTTTGAAGAGAACGATGATTACCTGGTCGAGCTGCGCCGCAGCTGGGACACCAACATCCACTCCGCCTTCAATGATCTACCGTCGCTCGAGGCAGTGTTTGCAGCTGTCGAATAACCCCGTCGACGAACGTCAGCTTCGCCTCCACCTCCCGGTTTAGTACAAACGGGTAAGCGTCCCTGCGGCCCACGCTGCGATTTAATTCGTTCAACGTCACGCTCAGTTTGCGCCAGGCACCGATGCGCTCATTGATGGTCATCTGTTCGGGACCCTTCGTGGTCAGGTCATGAGTCGATGCCGTATCTAGCGCATCGTAAATATGCAGGTAGTGCCCCCAGCTCTCAGCCCAGTCCTCAGTGGGGTGTGCGCTGGCGTACGCGCTGATGAAGTGCTCTTGCCAGTCGGGGTTGGGGCCCTCGGCGTAGTAGCGCTCGAGGGCGGCGCTGTAGTCCAGCGTATCGTCGCCGAACACTGCTCTGAACTCGCTGCGCAAGTTTCCGTCCGGGTCCAGGCGTTGCCAGTAGTAGTGCCCTGATTCGTGCCGCAGGTGACCAAGCACCGTGCGGTAGCTTTCGTTCATCTGCAGCCGCTGGCTCTCCCTGGCCGCATCGTCCGCCTCCAGCGCGTTGATGGTGATGATGCCGCCGAGGTAACCGGTGTGTACAAAATTCTCGGTGTAGGGACCCGCGCTGCGTTCGTCCTCGATGAAGTCCATCAGCAGCCCTGTGTCGGGTGCGTCCCAGCCGTTCTCCAGTGGCACGCCGAGCTGGATCAGTGTGAAGAGCAGACGTTTTTTGCTCTCTTCCAGACGGCGCCAGCGTTGCTGGTTACCGGGCAAGGACTGGTTGGGTACAGTGCGGTTGAAGCGGCAGCCGAGGCACAGGTCGTGCGGGTCATCTGCGTCCAGCAGCCAGTTGCAGACGTCGAACTCGACACTGTTGGCGCAGCGCTTGAGTTTGGGCGTCCTTTCCACGGGCGGTGTTGCGGCGCCGGGCTTGAGGACTTCGATGCTCATTTTCGCCGGGTAGAAGCCCAGCTCTGCACCGCACGCAAGGCAGTGCTCGGAGTCGAAGAACACCTCCTGCCCACATGGGCAGTGAAAGGCTTTCATCGGCGCTCGGGCCTGAACCAGGTATCGCCGATGGTGTCGCTCAGGTCGTTCAGTCCGAACTGCAGGCGGTCGATGAAGCGGTGCAGTGCTTCCCTGTCAGATTGTGCGGTATTGAAGCGGGCAAGGCTGCGGCGGTTACGGTCCACGAGGCGCAGCGCCTCGCTGTTGTTTTTGAGCGGCGCGAGTTCCTTGCGAATACCGTTCAGGCAGAACCGGACAGAGCGCGGCAGGCTCGCGTCATGAAACACGAAATCGACCACGTTGTTTGCTTCCACCAGCGGCCCCATTGTGCGGCGGTAGGTTTCCATCGCGGAGAGAGACTGCAACAGACTGCTCCAGATGAGCGGGTCGACTGAACTGCGGTGGCGCTCATCGGCAAGCAGGGCGCCCGCGCCGACATCTATCACGCGCGTGGCCATGTCTGCGCGTTCCAGCAGGTGCCCCAGTTTGATGAACCGGTAGGCGTGGTCGCGACACAGCGTGGTCATCACCAGCCCGTTGATCATCTGGCACCTGGCCACTACCTGGTCGAGAAACCTGTGGCGGTGACGCCTGCCCACCGAACTCTCTGCGTACTCGGCGGCATACAGGTAAAGTTCGTTCATGTGCTCCCAGACTTCGGCGGGCAGCACATCTCGCGTGGTGCGCACGTTTTCGCGCGCCGCGCGCACACAAAAGTGCAGGCTGCTGCCGTTAGTGCCATCGGCGATCAGGAAGCGGAGGACGTTCTGTTCGTTGTAGGCGCGAAACTGCTCCTCGAACCGGGGTTCGGCGTCGAGGATGCGCACAAGGATGTCCCAGCCGAGCTCCGAGCCCTGGGGAATGTCCATGATGAGATGGGTGTAGGCCTGCGTCAGCCGCGCAGTGTCCTCGGCCCGCTCAAGATAACGGGCCATCCAGTACAGACGGTCCGCTACTCGCGAGAGCATCCTCATGCGCTCCCCTCCACGATCCAGGTGTCTTTGCTGCCACCGCCCTGGGAGGAGTTCACCACCAACGAGCCTTTGACCATGGCTACACGTGTCAGGCCGCCCGGCGTCACCCAGGTGTCTTTGCCGCTCAGGATGAAGGGCCGGAGGTCGAGGTGCCGCGGCTCCACCCTGTCTTCGATGTAGGTGGGAGCTGTCGAGAGCGCCAATGTGGGCTGGGCGATGTAATTGCGCGGGTCCTCCTCGATCAGGCGCGCGAACTTGCGCCTTGTGGCCTGCGTCGCCTTGGGTCCTACCATGATGCCGTAGCCGCCGGACTCGTTGGCGGGCTTGACCACGAGCTTGTCCAGGTTCTTGAGCACGTACTCGCGGTCCTTCTCGTGCATGCACAGGTAGGTCTTCACACTTGCCAGCTCAGGTTTTTCCCCGAGGTAGTAGCGAATCATATCGGGTACGAAGGCGTACACGACCTTGTCGTCCGCCACGCCACTGCCAGGCGCGTTGGCGATTGCGACATTGCCTTTCTTCCACGCGCGCATGATGCCGGGCACGCCGAGTACGGAGTCGTCGCGGAACGCCTCGGGGTCCAGGAACTCGTCGTCGATGCGGCGGTAGACGACGTCGACTCGCTCGGGCCCATCGACTGTGCGCATGTAGAGGCAGTCGTCATCGGCGACGAAAAGGTCTGGTCCTTCCACCAGCTCTGCACCCATCCCGCGCGCCAGGAAAGCGTGCTCGAAGTAGGCGGAGTTATAGATGCCGGGGGTGAGCACGACGATGCAGGGGCGCTGCCGTTCACGCGGGGACAACGACGAGAGCGTGGTGTAGAGCTTTGATGGGTAGTCGTCCACCGGCAGGATGCTGTAGTTCTCAAACAGCTCCGGGAGCACCCGTTTGGTGATTTCGCGGTTCTCGAGCATGTAGGACACGCCGGATGGTACGCGCAGGTTGTCTTCCAGCACGTAGAAGCGACCGTCCCTGTCGCGCACCAGGTCGGTGCCGCAGATGTGCGCCCATGCACCATGACGGGGCGAGACGCCCGCACAGGCCTCGCGGTAGTTGCCGGAGTCCAGCACTATCTCCGCGGGCACCACGCCGTCTTTCAGGATGCGCTGGCGGTTGTAGATATCGTCGATGAAGCAGTTCAGTGCGCGGGTGCGCTGTGCCAGACCACGGCTGACCTTGGCCCACTCCCTCGCGGTAATCACTCTCGGGATGATGTCGAAGGGCCAGGCGCGGTCGATGTTCTTCCCTTCACTGTAGATCGTGAAGGAGATACCCATTTCCCGGATCGCCAGTTCGGCGGCCGCGCGGCGGGTCGCCATCTCCTCCGGGCTCAGGCCCTGCAGTAGCCTGGTCGCCTGCCGGGCGGCCACGCGCGGTCGCCCTTTGGACGTGATCAGTTCGTCGAAAAAGGGGTCCGGGCTATACGATTTCCAGTGCTTGTTCATGCCTCCCAACCTGGGCAAAAGGTATTTCGCTAGTAGAGCAATAGTCGTGCCATTACCGTCCGGATTGTCTCCAGAAATCCGCGGCCCACTGCTTCTGCGAGACCATTATTTTAGTTAGAATGCGCCGCTTCGCAGCGGTACCAGGGCACCGCAACGCCAAAAAGGGGCACTTATGTTCGACAGCAGCATGACGATCGAGGGTTTTGACGATGCCATCTTTGCCGCCATCGGTGAGGAGGAACGTCGGCAGGAAGAGCACATAGAGCTCATTGCTTCCGAGAATTACACCAGCCCCCGCGTGATGCAGGCCCAGGGCACGGTGCTGACGAACAAGTACGCGGAGGGCTACCCCGGCAAGCGCTATTACGGTGGCTGCGAGTACGTCGACAAGGCGGAAGAGCTGGCGATCGAGCGTGCCAAGGAGCTGTTTGGCGCGGACTACGCCAACGTGCAGCCCCATTCGGGCTCCCAGGCCAATTCCGCGGTCTACCTGGCCCTCTGTGCCCCCGGCGACACGGTGCTCGGTATGAGTCTCGCCGATGGCGGGCACCTGACCCACGGCGCAGCGCCGAACTTCTCGGGCAAGATGTACAACGCCATCCAGTACGGGCTCAACGCCGACACGGGCGAGGTCGATTACGGCCAGGTCGAGGCCCTCGCTGACGAGCACAAGCCGAAGATGATTGTTGCGGGCTTCTCTGCC
This sequence comes from Halioglobus sp., assembly GCA_965227435.1. Lineage (GTDB taxonomy): Bacteria > Pseudomonadota > Gammaproteobacteria > Pseudomonadales > Halieaceae > Marimicrobium. The sequence continues at coordinate 1,679,956 of CBDDGB010000001.1, forward strand.
TATTCCCAGATCATGGACTGGTCGCGCTTTCGCGATATCGCCGACAAGGTGGGCGCCTACCTGATGGTCGATATGGCCCACGTGGCCGGCCTGGTGGCTGCGGGCGTTTACCCCAACCCGGTGCCCTATGCCGATGTAGTCACCACCACCACCCACAAGACCCTGCGCGGCCCGCGCGGCGGGCTGATTCTTGCCCGCGAAAACGAAGAGCTGCAGAAGAAGTTCAACTCCGCCGTATTCCCGGGCGGGCAGGGCGGCCCCCTGATGCACGTGATCGCCGCCAAGGCGGTGTCGTTCCTCGAGGCCCAGAGCCCCGAGTTCGTCGATTACCAGAAGCAGGTTGTGAAGAATGCCAAGGCGATGGCGGCCACGTTTATCGAGCGCGGCATCAAGATCGTCTCTGGCGGCACCGAAAACCACCTCATGCTGGTGGACCTGATCGGCAAGCCCTACACGGGTAAGGACGCCGATGCGGCCCTTGGCGCCGCGAATATCACCGTGAACAAGAACGCGGTGCCTGGCGACCCCCGGTCACCCTTCATCACCTCTGGCCTGCGTGTTGGTACACCCGCCATCACGACCCGTGGCTTCGGGGAGGCGGAGACGGTGGAGCTCACCGGCTGGATGTGTGACGTGCTGGAGTCGCTCGAGAGCGAAACCTCCGAGCAGGTCATTACCGAGGTCAAGGCCAAGGTTCTCGACATCTGCGGGCGTTTCCCGGTCTACAAGTAGGCCGGATCAGAGCCGGTCGGGCGCCGCCTGCCATCGCTGCAAGGTGGTAGCTCGGCACGCTGCAATCCGGTGCCCTTGCGAAGCGGAATCTACCCGGTTCAACTGTGTGCTCCTTACCCCAAATGAGTAAGGAATCGCCCCAAGAAAAATGTTATTCTTCAGCAACTTAGACGATTGAGGCCAGTCCATGCACTGCCCGTTCTGCTCCGCTGATGACACCAAGGTGATCGACTCCAGGCTTGTGGCCGAGGGCGACCAGGTGCGCCGTCGTCGGGAGTGCACGAGCTGTTCCGAGCGATTTACCACCTATGAGGTGGCCGAGCTTGTGATGCCGCGTGTGATCAAGCAGAACGGCAGCCGTGAGCCCTTTAACGAAGAGAAGCTGCGTGCCGGCTTCCAGCGTGCCCTGGAAAAACGGCCGGTCGCGCTCGAGGACATCGAGGCCGTTATCAACCAGATCAAGCATCGCCTGCGCGCCACCGGCGAGCGCGAGATCAAGTCCCTGGAGCTTGGCGAGCTGGTGATGGAGCAGCTCAAGCAGCTCGACCAGGTGGCGTATGTTCGCTTTGCCTCGGTGTACCGGGACTTCCAGGACATCGCGGAGTTTCGAGACGAAATTGCCCGCCTCGAGAAGGACTCCGTTCCAGGCTGACGCGCCGGACGTACACTCATGGCTTCCCCCTTCGATACCCGCATGATGGCCCGTGCGCTCCAGCTGGCCCGGCGCGGCCAGTATTCCGCCATGCCCAACCCTCATGTGGGGTGCGTGCTGACGCGCGGCGAAGCGATCATCGGCGAGGGTTTCACACAGCCTGCGGGCGGCAACCATGCTGAGATCGAGGCGCTCGAGGCGGCGGGAGATGCCGCTGGTGCAACGGCCTATGTCACCCTCGAACCCTGCAGCCACCATGGCAAGACAGGCCCCTGCGTGGACGCGCTGCTGGCAGCCGGAGTGAGCCGTGTGGTGGTGGCTATCGAAGACCCGAATCCGGATGTCGGCGGCAGCGGTCTGGCGCGGCTGCGCGACAGCGGCGTCGCGGTGGAAACGGGCCTTCTTGCGGAGGAAGCCGAGGCGGTTATCCCTGGCTTTCTCGCGCGGATGCGCCGCGGCCGCGGCCGGGTGCGTGCGAAGCTTGCCATGTCCCTCGATGGACGCACGGCCATGGCCTCCGGAGAGAGCCAGTGGATCACTGGCCCTGCCGCCAGGTCTGATGTCCAGCGGCTGCGCGCCATGAGCTGCGCTGTGGTCACGGGCGTTGGCACTGTACTCGCCGATGATTGCGCGCTGACGGTGCGCGAGAGCGAACTGGGCCTCGAGCCCGCTGCAGCGGCGCTAGCGTCGGCAAAGCAGCCATTGCGCGTGGTGCTCGACAGCGATTTGCGCACCCCCGCCGGTGCCAAGGTCCTCGGTGATAGCGCGCCGACGCTGATCTGTCACCGCTCAGATGTCGATATCCCCGATCACCTCTCCGGCAGTGACACGCTGGCACTGGAGCAGGTGCAGGGTGGCCTCGACCTGGTCGCCCTCATGGAGGTTCTCGCCGCGCGGCAGGCCAATGAAATTCTGGTAGAATCTGGCCCCCGCGTGGCCGGGGCGCTACTGGCACTGGGCCTGATCGACGAACTGATCGTATACATGGCACCCGCGTTGCTGGGGTCCGCGGCACGCCCGCTGCTCGAGCTGCCCCTGACGGCGATGGCAGACAAGGTTTCCCTCGATATCAAGGACCTTCGCCAGGTGGGCGACGACTGGCGAATTACCGCCGTTCCCGAGAATTAGAGTTTATGTTTACAGGCATTATCCAGGCAGTCGGCGAGGTCGCCGCTACAGAGCCCAGCGGCGGTGATCTGCGCCTCTATATCCGGACGGGCAAGTTGCCGCTCGGCGATGTGCAGCTTGGCGACAGTATTGCGACCAACGGCTGCTGCTTGACCGTGACCGAGCTCCCGGGTGATGGGTACTGGTGTGATGTCTCTGTGGAGTCACTCAATTTCACAACGCTAGGTGCGCTTGCCAAGGGCTCCCCGGTCAATCTCGAAAAGTCCCTGACGCCCGAGAGCCGTCTGGGTGGGCACATTGTCAGCGGCCACGTGGACGGCGTTGGCGAGGTGGTGAGCCTGGCAGAAGATGCCCGTTCATGGCGCGTGGTGATCCGCGCGCCAGATACGTTGGCGAAGTATATCGCGCACAAGGGCAGCATCTGCGTTGACGGCACGAGCCTTACGGTGAATGCGGTGAATGGCGCGGAGTTTGACCTCAATATCATTCCGCAGACCATGGCCGAGACCATCTTCGGCACCTACAGACCGGGGTCGAAGGTAAACCTCGAAGTTGATGTGATCGCGCGGTACCTGGAGCGCCTGCTGCAGGGCGATGCGGCAGCACAACCTGGGGCAGGCGGTTTGTCCCTCGACACACTGGCCGAGAACGGCTTTACCTGACGGCGCAGGCGAAACGACTATGCAACTCAACAGCGTCGATGAATTAATCAGCGACATCCGCCAGGGACGCATGGTGGTGCTCCTCGATGACGATACTGAGAGCCACAACGAAGGTGTGGTGATTGTTGCGGCGGAGCACTGCGAAGCGAACCACGTTAACTTCATGGCGCGGCAGGCGCGCGGGCTCATCTGCCTTACGCTCACCGAGGAGCGCTGCGCGCAGCTCGACCTGCCGCCCATGGTCGATGATGCGCAGGGCGAGAAGTCGAACTTTACGCTGTCGATAGAGGCAGCCGAGGGTATCGACACGGGAATTTCTGCCGCCGATCGCGCGCTCACGGTGCAGGTGGCAGTGGCCGCTCATGCGGTGCCCTCCGATATTGTGCAGCCCGGCCATATTTTTCCGCTGACCGCCGTGCCGGGTGGTGTGCTCACAAGGGCGGGCCACACCGAGGCAGCCTCGGACTACGCGCGCTTGGCAGGACTGACTCCGGCGGCGGTGATCGCCGACATCTTGACACCCGATGGCACCGTGGCCGATGGTGCAGCGCTCGTCGAATTTGCCGCAGCGCATGGCTTGAAGATGGGGTCCATCGCCGACCTCATTCACTTTCGCATGGTCAATGAGCGCACCATCCGTCGCGTGCGCGAGGGCCTTATCGACACCGAGTACGGCGAGTTCCAGTTAACCGCATACCGCGACCAAACAGATGGTGACGTGCACATCGCGCTGTCGCGCGGTGCGATCTCCCCGGACGAACCCACCCCGGTGCGGGTGCACGTGCAGTCGGTGATGCGCGACCTCGTCACGAGCAAGGTGAGTGGCAGGCCCGCCTGGCATATCGGCAGGGCGATGCAGACGGTCGCAGAGCGCGAACGCGGCGTTATCGTGATCCTCTCGCGCGCAGAGCGGCCAGAGCAATTACTGGGCAGCGTCGACATGGTGTTGGGTAACGGCACGGGCGGGGCACCCGCAGCCCCTGACAGTTACACCACCGTGGGACTTGGGTCACAGATTCTCAAGGATTTGGGCGTCGGCAAGATACAGCTGATGGGGGCGCCCATGAAGTACAATGCGATCTCGGGATTCGACCTGGAAGTCGTGGACTTTCTCGAAACCGAAGACTAGAGGACTGAAGGCATGACGGACGTAAAAACAATCGAGGGCGATTTCGCGAGCGGTAAAGGCAATTACACCATCGTGGTCGGACGCTGGAACAGTTTCGTGGTGGAGTCGCTGCTCGACGGCGCGCTCGACTGCCTGCGTCGGCATGGCGTAGATGAAAAGCAGATCACGGTTGTACGTGCACCGGGCGCGTTCGAGATTCCGCTCGTTTGCCAGAAGGTCGCCGAGGGTGGCAAAGCCGATGCCATCATAGCGCTGGGTGCTGTTATCCGGGGCGGCACGCCGCACTTCGAGTACGTCGCAGGTGAATGCACCAAGGGTCTTGCCACTGTGAGCATGCAGCATGGCGTGCCCGTGTCCTTCGGCGTATTGACCGTCGACACGATTGAGCAGGCCGTAGAGCGTTCCGGCACCAAAGCGGGCAACAAGGGCGAGGAAGCCGCCATGTCTGCCATCGAGATGGTCAGCTTGCTTGGCAAGCTCTAGAGAACGCTTACCGTTATGACCGACAAGCCGCGCAACACGCTGGCCGCTGAGCGCCGCAAGGCGCGGCACTATGGCATGCAGGCTCTGTACAAGTGGTATATGACGGGCGCTGCACTGAACGAAGTCGAGGCGGAGTTTCGGGCCGAGTACGACTTCGACCACGTTGATCTTGAGTATTTCCAGGCGTTGCTGCATGGCGTTCCTGCGGAGGTAGACGCGCTGGACGCTGCCCTGAGCCCGTTGCTTGATCGCAAGCTCGACGAACTTGACCCGATTGAGCACTCCCTGCTGCGCATGGGTCTTTACGAGCTGCGCCAGCGCATCGATGTCCCTTACAAGGTCGTCATCAATGAGGCGGTGGCACTCGCGAAAAAGTTTGGCGCGACTGACAGCCACAAGTACATCAACGGCGTGCTCGATCGGGCCGCACGTTCCCTGCGTAAGGTCGAGATAGAAGCGGCATCCTGATGGTTGCCGACGAGTTTTCACTCATTGAGCGGTACTTTGCCGATCTCGGTGCGGGGCAAGGCGTGGCGCTTTCAGTGGGTGACGACTGCGCACTGCTCAAAACACGCCCCGGTGAGCTGCTCGCGACCTCGGTAGACACCCTGGTGGAGGGTGTGCACTTTCCAACCGACGCCGCGCCTGCTGACATCGCGTACCGCGCGGTAGCGACCGCCGCCAGTGATCTCGCCGCGATGGGAGCGCTGCCGCTTGCCATGACGCTCGCGCTTACCCTGCCCTCCGCACAAGCGCGCTTTCTCGAGCCGTTTGCGGCCGGACTTCGCGATGCCGTTACAACTCTGGCCTTGCCGCTGGTCGGCGGCGACACCACCCGCGGCCCACTTGCGATCACGGTGCAAGTCTTCGGCGTTGTTCCCGAGGGTGATGCGCTCTCCCGCGGCGGCGCCCAGCCCGGAGACCGGCTTTGTGTTTCGGGCACGCTGGGTGACGCGGCGGCGGCACTCGCCCATATAAACGGAGAGTGGCGAGCGCCCGAGTCGTACGTCGAGCTCCTGCACCGACAGTTTTACCGCCCCCAGCCGCGCTTTGACCTTGTCGAAGTGCTGCGCGGAGCAGCCTCGGCGGCCATTGATGTTTCCGATGGCCTGCTTGCCGATGCCGGGCACCTCGCGCGGGCCAGCGATGTGCGGGTCGATATCGACCCAGAGCGCCTGCCTATATCAGACGCACTGCGAGCGCATCCCGATGCCGCCGTGCGAAAGCGCTGGGCGCTTGCTGGCGGCGATGATTACGAGCTGTGCTTTACACTGCCCGAGGGTCGACCACTGCCTGCAGGTTGCGCGTGCATCGGCCGGGTTAGTGCGGGTGCGGGAGTCTACGCGGGTGTCGGTGTAGACTTCGCTTCCGGGTACACACATTTCTAGGGAAGGGTCAGAGAACGCGATTATGCAGGCCGATCCGCACAGCGAATCTCCGCGCCCGCGCCTGCTTAGCAGCCCTGCGCAGTTCCTGGCGTTTGGTTTTGGCAGCGGCTTGTCGCCCAAGGCGCCCGGCACAGTAGGCACCGTTTTCGCGGTAGCGCTTTACCTGTTGTTTGCCTGGCTGCCGCTCTGGCAATACACCCTCGTGGTGCTTGCCTCGATCGTTTTCGGCATCTGGATTTGTGGCGTTGCGAGCAGGCAATTGGAGGCCCATGACCACCCCGGCATCGTATGGGATGAGTTCTCTGGCTACTGGGTCACTATGTGGGCGGTTCCAAACGAGTGGTTGTGGATTATTGCCGGTTTCGTGACCTTCCGAATCTTCGATATCATCAAACCGTGGCCCATTCGTGTGGCAGACACGCGAGTCGGGGGAGGCCTCGGCATTATGCTCGATGACATCCTCGCGGGCATACTGGCCTGCCTGACCCTGCACGTTGCGTTGGTCCTGCTTTAAGTGGCTTGGAGGTTACCGTGGTTCGCACAGTGTCATCTCTCCTGCTCGCCGTTGCGCTGCTCTTTGCGGAGTTTGCGCATGCTGAGTATGTCGAAGTGCAGGCGATACTGGGTGATAGCGCCGTGCTTAGCGTGGGTGGTGCGCGACAACTGCTACGCCCCGGCGAAAGCCACGACGGGGTAACGCTGGTTCGCACCACCGAGACCACGGCGATCGTGCGCATCGACGGTAAGACGCATACTGTGGCGCTCTCCCGACGCGTGGGCACAACTTATGAGAAGCCCAGGGAAAAGATCGTAACGATTCCACGGAACAGCCGGAACCAGTACCTCACCACCGCCATGATCAACGGTCGCAGCACTCAGGTGCTTGTTGATACGGGCGCCAATGTCGTGGCCATGAGTGCCAACACCGCGAGGAACCTCGGTATTGATGACAGTACCGGTGTGAAGGCCTCGGTGGAGACCGCCGGAGGTGTGCTCGATGCCCGCCAGGTGACGCTGGACTCCGTTGCGGTTGGCGATATTCGCATCGATCGGGTCGACGCGACCGTGGTCCAGGGTGAACACCCCGCCATCGTGCTGCTGGGGATGAGCTACCTGCGTCACGTCAAGATCGAGGAGCAGAACGGCATCCTTTCCCTCTCCCGCGTGGAATAGACCCGCTCTGGTGACCGGGTGAGATTCCGCCCGCCGGAGCGTCCCAAGGCGGCGAAAACTGCTAGAATAGCCGCCCTTTTGCCCAGGAGTACCTGAGTGCCGCTACGCTATGTAGATTCCTCACGATTGCCCACCCAATGGGGTGAGTTTGAGATGCACGGCTTTGAGGACGAGAGCAACAACAAGGAGCACGTTGCACTGACCATGGGCGACATCGCCGATGGAGAGCCCGTTCTCGCTCGCGTGCACTCGGAGTGCCTGACGGGTGATGCGCTGTTCAGTATGCGCTGTGACTGTGGCAAGCAGCTGCACGCCGCGCTCGAGGCAATTTCCAAGGAAGGGCGAGGCGCCCTGTTTTACTTGCGCCAGGAAGGGCGCGGTATCGGGCTCTTAAACAAGATCAAGGCATACCGCCTGCAGGACGCCGGTGCCGACACGGTTGAGGCCAATGAACAGTTGGGCTTCGGTGCGGACATGCGCGACTACAGTATTCTCGGACCCATGTTTGAGCACCTGGGCGTGAAGTCCGTGCGTGTCATGACCAACAACCCGCGCAAGGTGAAGGCGTTGGAGGAAATCGGCGTATCGGTCGCCGAGCGCATTGCGCTGCACACTGGCTCTAATCCCCATAACGAAAAATACCTGCAAACCAAGGCTGGCAAGCTCGGCCACATGTTCAGCGGCGAGGACGAGTAAGCTGGACTTAGTTGCCGCGTTGAACGATGTATTTCGCCAGTTCGCGCAGTGTATGCGCTGAGGCGCCAAACCCCTGAAGGGCCGCGAGAGCCTCCTCTAACAGTCTTTCTGCCTCCTGCCTCGCGCCGTCAAGGCCAAGCAGGCTGACGTAGGTAGGCTTGTTCGCCGCCTTGTCTTTTCCGCTGGTTTTCCCAAGTTGGGTGGCATCCGCTTCCTCGTCCAATACGTCATCTGTCACCTGGAAGGCGAGCCCGATAGCGTCAGCAAACCGGTCAAGGGCGTCCAGCTGGTGCTCATCGGCGCCGGCCGCCAGGGCCCCCAATGCGGTGGCCGCGCGAATCAACTGCCCTGTTTTCAGGCTGTGCATATAGCGCAGCTCGTCGAGTGAGAGTGACGCGCCCGTAGCCTGGATGTCGATGTGCTGGCCTCCGACCATTCCCAGCGGGCCAGCGGCGGCGGCGAGGGTTTGCACCATGGCGACACGGCGCTCTGCCGACAGCGTCTCGTCGGCCGAGAGGACCTCGAAAGCGCGCGCTTGTAAGCCGTCGCCCACGAGTATGGCTGTTGCCTCGTCGTAGGCGATGTGCAGGCTGGGCTTGCCACGGCGCAGGTCGTCATCGTCCATTGCTGGCAGGTCGTCGTGCACCAGGGAATAGGTGTGGATGAGTTCGATGGCGACGCAGGCGCTGTCCAGTAGCTCGGGGTTTATGGCCGGGTCTACGGCCACCGCGGCGCCACAAATCAGCTGCGGGCGCACACGCTTGCCGCCGTTTTCAACAGTGTAGCGGCAGGCCGCCTCGAGTGACCGCAGTGCATCGGTGATTCCGGTGGCAGGAAGCAGGTGCGCTTGCAGGGCGCTGGACGTGCGTTCACGAATGTCCTTCATGGACTCTTCGAGGGGGTTGTTCACTCGGAATCTGTCGCCTCGCTAAAGGCCTCGGTCACCGGTTCACCGGCCTGCTCCATAAGCAGAGCGACCTTCTGCTCCGCTGCAAGAAGTTTCGCCTGCGCTTCCTTGGTGAGTTTGACGCCCTCCTCGAATGCGGCCATGGCGTCCTCGAGGGTGGTTTCCTCATCTTCGAGCTTACTGACGAGCTCCTCCAGGCGTTGGGTGGATGCGGCGAAATCGGTATCGCTATCAGATTTAGATTTTCGAGGCATGGCAGTCGACTTCCGGTTGGCTGGACGGAGAGTATAGCAGGGCAGGTGCCCATCGCGGGCCAAGCCATCGTTGCACGTAAATGCCTGTAAAATCGGCACTATTCCCAACTTTCCGACGGTGTGACCGCGCTATTGAAAGCAATAACCTGTGGTAATATCCCGCGGGGGAATCGGGGCGTTGTCAAACAGGTATGGTCGATACCTTTTTCAGGCTATTCACGCTGCTGACGAAGAAACAGAAGCGTGAATTTCTATTGCTACAGGTTGCTATGTTGGTCTCCTCCGTACTGGAGCTGGTCGGCACGGTTTCCATTATGCCGTTCATCGCACTGGCCGCTGATCCGGGACTGGTAACATCCAATACCTACATCGCTCAACTCGATGCCTTTCTTGGCCATCCCACGCACGAACAATTGCTTGTGTATGTCGCCGGCGGCTTCATCGCACTCGTTGTCCTGTCGAACAGCTGTATGGTGTTTGCCCAGTTCTTGATGGCGAGGTACTCCTTTCGCCTTGGTGGTGAGATATCGTCCCGCCTGTTCAGTCATTACCTCGGCCGCGATGTGCTTTTCCACAGCCGCACGAACAGCGCCGTGTTGATACAGCGGGTAATGCGCGACTCCAGCATCCTCTCGAACTCGATGATCGCTCCCGCACTGCGTTTGAATGCGCGGTTTTTCTCCATCGTGCTCCTGTCAGGCGCAATCGTATACGTCGAACCCTTCGTCGCCTTTACAACACTGCTGTTGCTGGGCGCCATCTACCTTTTCATCTTTCGTGTCGTGCGCGGCGCTGTGTATCGCAATGGGCAAAAAATCTCCCTACTGGGACGCGATCGCAACCGCGTACTCAATGAGAGTTTTGGTGGCATCCGCGATGTTAAGCTTTACTCCCTGGAGCGCGATTACCTCAGCAAGTACAGGGTTGATACCAAGCAGTCGGACCGCGCGGCCGCTGACAACCTCATCCTTGGCGAATTTCCCTATTTCCTGGTTGAGATGTTTGTCTTTACGGGTATGGCGCTGCTGACCCTTTATCTCTATACGCCCGAAGCGGGCCTTGGGGCTGCGCTGCCCGTACTGACTCTGTACGCGCTGGCGGGGGTCAAACTGGTGCCCAAGGTGCAGCAGAGTTACCTCGCCATTACTCGCATTCGCGGTGCGCAGCCCGCGTTCGAACTTGTCTACGAGGGCCTGCGCGATTCAACCGGTGACGATGGCTTCCTTGAGGGCGACACGCCCTCGCCGCTGAAGCCGAGCGAGCGTATCGAACTGCGCGGAATCAGTTTCGCCTACGACAACGCGCCCAGCCCGGTCTTCACTGATTTTGACGTGACGTTTGCCGTCGGTCGTATCACCGCGGTGACCGGCTCTTCCGGTGCCGGCAAAAGCACGTTGCTCGACGTGCTGACGGGTTTGATCGAACCCATTGCGGGTACTATTGTCGTTGATGGTAGTCCGATTCAGCATGATGAACTGCCCGCCTGGCGCGCCTCGATCGGTTTCGTGCCGCAGGATGTCTACCTGACTGATACCACGCCCGCAGAGAACATTGCCTTTGGTGTGCCCGCCCAGGAGATTGACATGGCACGTGTGCGCCGCGCCGCTGAGCTGGCACACATACACGAGTTTATCGAGTCACTGCCAGAGGGCTACCAAGCGCCGCTCGGTGAGCGCGGTGCCCGGTTCAGCGGCGGTCAGCGCCAGCGCATCGGTCTCGCTCGCGCGTTCTATCGGGATGTCTCGGTACTGATCCTGGACGAGGCGACCAGCGCTCTGGATAACGCTACGCAGGAAGAGATTCTTCGCAGTCTCAAGCGGGCGCAGCGCGGCCTGACAGTTATCATGGTCACGCACCGCCAGGAGACCATGGCGATTGCCGACGATGTCGTGGAGTTGCAGGTTGAGAACCGCCACGAGGGGAGTCCTGCCGATGCGTGAAGACACCACCCATGCGCTCGCCGTCGTCAGCACGTCCCTGCATTTGCTGTACCTCGCCGAGTTTGCGCACCGTTACGGGGTCACGTCGCTGGAGCTCGTGATCCTGCTCAAACGCAGCACTGACCGGGCGCAGATAGAACAGGTACTGGCGGAAATCGAGTGCGATGCCGTGCACTGGGTCGACGCCACGAGCCGCCTCGCCAATCGCTTTATCTCGGTCTACGAGGTTTTCGGGGTCGGCGACCTCGACTTCAAGCGGAATCATTACACCTACGGTGTGTTCGCCGACTACGGTCGCTCGTTGCTTGCCAATGTGGATTGCGAACACTACTGCTGGCTAGGTGATGGTACCAAAATTATCTACGAAACTTCTGAGGTGGGTGGCGCCAGCTTCACGCGTCACCGGTTGCAGTCTTTCGCGGACCCTGTGGTGCGCTTGCTGGCGCGCAAGCGCCTGCTGTTGAAACAGGCGCCGCAGGTGTTTTCCCCCTTTACACTCGACGTCCCCGGACAAGAGCTCAATAACTTCGATTGGCTGCGCGAACACTATCGCGCTGCCGGTATGGGCAGTGGTTCGAACGATGTTGTGTACTTTTTCGGCTCGTACTTCAGCGAACGCGGTGGCCGCGTGCTCATGGAAGATGACGACTACATGACGTACATGGGGCGTGTCGCTGACTACTACGGCGAACGTGGCCTTTCACTCGTCTATGTGCCCCATCGCCACGAGAGTGAGGCGAAGCTGGCGCGAGTGCGCGCATTGCCGGGGGCTCGCGTGCAGAGGTTCACGTACCCCGCCGAGCTGGAGTTCTGTAAGCGCGGTGTCCGCCCTGTGCACGTGGCCTCGTTTTTCTCGACCTGCCTCATCCATTTCAAGCTGCTCGGAGTGTCTGATTCCGTGACCGCCTTCTACCTGGATTTTGCGGGACACGATGCGAGCTATCGCCCGGTAGCCGAAGAAATCTATGCCGCCATACGGCGCACGCTGGGAGATGATGCCGTAGTTGATCTCGATGGACAGATGCGGAGGGCTGCGTGACCACGATCGCCGTGATTCCCGCCCGCGGTGGCTCCAAGGGTGTGCCGCGCAAGAACGTTTTGCCCCTCGCTGGCAAGCCGCTCATTCAGTACAGCATCGAGCAGGCACTTGCTGCCAGCAGCATTGATGCTGTGTACGTGTCCACCGATGACGCAGAGATCGCCAGTGTTTCCGAGGCCGCTGGAGCGGCGGTCATCATGCGGCCTGAGGCGCTGGCCAATGACACGGCGAGTTCTGAGAGCGCGCTGGAGCACGCGGTGACCGCCATCACCCGATTGCGTGGCGAGCAGCCCGATACCGTGGTTTTCCTGCAGTGCACCAGTCCAATCCGCGCCGAGGACGACCTCGACAGCGCGCTGGGCTTGTATCGGGAACTGGGTGCCGATTCACTGCTATCGGTTGTCGAAAGCCACCGGTTCTTCTGGCGCGAGAGCAACGGTCGCGCCGAGGCGGTGAATTACGATCCTCTCGCGCGGCCACGACGGCAGGACATGGAGCCGGGCCTCATGGAAAACGGCTCGCTGTACATCTTCGATACCGCGGGCTTTCTCGAGAGCGGCAACCGCCTTTTCGGTCATATCGCTGTCTACATCATGGCGCCCGAGACTGCCTATGAAATCGACGAGGACGCAGACTTTGTTGTCCTGGAGGCGCTTATCAATCATCTTGAGACCCGCAGGGCGTCACAATGAGAATACTTAGGGACACAACTGGTTACACGGTGCCCGAAAGCACCTCCGTTGTGGAGGCGTTGTCCACGCTGTCTGAAACGAAAAAGAAGATCGTGTTCCTGGTGAACAGCTATGGAGCGGTAACGGCCTGTTTCTCCGATGGCGACTTTCGCCGCTGGGTTGTCGACACCCAGAACATTGACCTGCAGACACCCGCTATTGAAATATCCAATCGCGACTTCGTGTCGGTGCCAGAGGATAGCGACCTGACCGAAATCGGTGCGCTGTTTTCGGAGCGTATCCAAATCATCCCTCTCGTTGATGAAGAGGGTCGTATCCAGGCGATTGCGCTGCCCGAGAAAAAGCTGTTTTCCATCGGTCGCTTTAACGTGAACCAGGACTCCCGGGCGTTGCTTATCGCGGAGATCGGCAATAACCACAACGGCGACCTTGGCGAGGCGATTCGCCTTGTGGACAGCGCCATTGCCAGCGGCGCTGACTGTGTGAAGTTCCAGATGCGCGATATGGACAGCCTCTACGTTCACTCCGAGGGCAGCGATGATGCGTCTGCTGATCTAGGCACACAGTACGTCCTGGACCTGCTTTCGCGCTTCCAGTTGTCTGACGAGGAGTTCAGGAAGCTTTTTGAATACTGTAGCGAGCAGGATATTGTCGCCATCTGTACTCCGTTCGATAAAGTGTCAGCCGATAAGCTGGAGCAGCTGGGTGTCTCCGCCTACAAGGTGGCCTCGGCTGATCTCACAAACCATGACCTGATCGAGCACCTGATCCAGAAGGACAAGCCGCTACTGTTATCTACCGGCATGTCGACTGAGGAGGAAATCGTTTCAACCGTTGGCCTGCTGAAGGAAAACAACGCGGCATTTATGCTGTTGCACTGCAACTCGACTTACCCGTGCCCGATCGAGGACGTCAACCTGAACTACCTGTCGCGCCTGAAGGAAATCGCCGATGACGTTGTAGGCTACTCCGGACACGAACGAGGCACTGAAATCTCCCTTGCAGCCGTGGCGATGGGTGCCAAGGTCATCGAGCGTCACTTCACCCACGACAAGGGTCAGGAGGGTAACGATCACAAAGTCAGCCTGTTGCCGGAGGAATTTGCACAGATGGCTGTGGGCATCCGCGTGATCGAACGCGGCTTTGGAAAGAGTGATTCGAGAAAAATAACCCAGGGCGAGATGATCAACCGAGAGTCGCTGGCCAAGAGTATTGTCGCCGCCAAGCCTATTCGCCAGGGCACGGTGGTTGCCGACCATATGCTCGCGGTGCGCAGCCCCGGCAAGGGCTTGCCACCGTATTACAAGAGCGAGTTGATCGGGAAGATCGCCAAGCGGGACTTTGATCTGAATGATTTCTTTTACTTCTCGGACATCCGCCGCTCGCGCGTGAGCCCTCGCCCATACCGCTTTGAGTCGCGCTTTGGTGTTCCCGTGCGCTACCACGACCTGGATGCGATCATTCGCAACACCAACCTGCGCTTCGTCGAATTTCACCTGAGCTACAAGGATATTGAGCTGACCCCAGGAGAATACTTTGCCGAGGACAGCTATAACATGGATTGCGTTATCCACGCGCCAGAGCTGTTCTCCGGCGACCATATCCTGGATCTGTGCACCGATGATGAGGCGTATCGAGCCCGCTCACTTGAGGAGATCCAGCGGGTCTTTGAGGTGGCCAACACGTTGAAGGCGCACTTCAATAACAAGGACCAGGACGTATTGGTGGTGACGAACGTCGGTGGCTTCAGCTCAGAGGGCTTCATCGACGAGGCGGGTAAGCGGGACAAGCTCAGCGTGTTTCGCGATAGTCTGCAAAAACTCGATATGGGTGGGGTAGAGATGATTCCTCAGACCATGCCACCGTACCCTTGGCACTTTGGGGGGCAGCAGTATCACAACCTGTTCGTGCGGCCCGGGGAAATTGTTGAGTTCTGTCGCGACACGGGGCTACGCATTTGTCTGGATACCTCCCACACCGCCTTGGCGTGCAACCACCTTGAGATAGATCTCAATGAGGCCCTTAAGGAGTTGGCGCCATACAGTGCTCACCTGCATATCGCGGACGCATCCGGTACGGGGCAGGAAGGGCTGCAGATCGGCGAAGGCGATGTCGACTTCAGTGCCCTGTTCGACATTATGGACGAGATGATGCCCGAGGCTTACTGGCTCCCAGAGATTTGGCAGGGCCACAAGAATCATGGCGAGGGCTTCTGGATTGCCCTCGACCGGCTGGAAGCGCATAGCCTGAAACAAGAGTATTGAAGGGTGCAACGGTGAAGGACAAACTCCTCGTAGTCGCAGCCTTTGATTCACAGCTGAAGGTAGCGAGCTTTATCTCACAGGAGTTCTCGGCCCAGGGCTGGGAACTCGACGTGCGTATTCCCAGGCGGCGTCGCAACCAGATGAACGAGCGGCAGGTCAGCGAGTACTCCAGATTTTCATCGTTGTCTTATTGCACGAACACCCCCGCTGGCATTCTCGAAGGTTGCATGGACTACTCGGCCATCCTCCTGATGATCGATGGCATGATGATCCAGGAGGTCTGCCACGCTTTCTACTCAAGCCTTGGTGATAATAATGCAAGCCGTCGTCCGGTACTGATTACGGGCTTCGTTGGTGTGGGGCTGTTTGATACTTACATCGGCTACCAGCGTCGACTGTTGAGCGATGTGCTGTTTCTCAATGCACTAAAGGACCTGCAGGACTGCGAGGAGGTCTGTCGAACCATTGGTATTGAGCACGATGGTCTTGTCATCTCCGGTTTGCCGTTCCTTGGCGCGCTTTCGCCGCCTGAGAGCTTGCCGGCAACGGTAGACACTGTACTCTTTGCCGGCCAGCCGGACGTGCCGAAACGAGTCATCGAGCGTGTCTACGTGCTGGAGAGAATGATCGAATATGCGCAGCGGTTCCCCGAGCGCACAGTGTATTTCAAACCGCGGCACAAGCCGGGCGAGAAGACTCTACACAAGACCCAGTACCACTACGAAACGTTGTTGGAACACTTCCTCAAGGATGTTGACCTGCCGCCGAACTTCTCCTTCGTGTACGGGCCCATCAAGGACTACCTGGAACAGTCACAGTTGTTCGTCACTGTCTCGTCCACCGCGGCAATCGAGGCGATGCAGTTCAATTGTCGCGTCGCAATCGTCGGTGATCTGGGTATTACCGATAAACTAGGCAACAACTACTTTATGGACAGTGGCATGCTCGCCAACTTCGCCGATTTGTACGATGACACGTTTCCGGAGTTGAACTGGGATTGGGTCGAGCATCATATGGAGACGAGCGGCCGTGGCCCGCAGGTGATCTTCGAGCAGACGGTTGCGGCGTGCGAAGCACAGGGCACGCGAATGGAGGTGCCTTACAACCTGTCAAAGTTGCAGCACCAGATTGTCAATCGTATTGATATAGAGCGGCGGAATGCGGCTATGGTCCGCAACCCCTGGAACATCGCGGGATTTTTCCTCCGCCGCTCGCTGAAGGAGAAGCGTATTCTTTGAGTGCGCCAGGTAGATGGGTTCTGGGCTGCTTGTCATCACCAGTGACCGGCGCCGGTATGCGGGAACGATCATGAGCAAAACAGTGATTACCTTCGGTACGTTCGACGTTTTTCACGTGGGTCACCTGCGTATTCTTGAGCGTGCACGGGCGAGCGGGGACCGGCTGGTGGTTGGGGTCTCAACCGATCAGCTCAATATCGAGAAGAAAGGCCGCCCGCCGGTCTACACGCAGGAGGAGCGCGCCGAAATTCTCCGCGCACTGCGCTGTGTAGACAAGGTGTTCTTCGAGGAATCGCTCGAACAGAAAGCGGAGTACATTCGCGACCACAGTGCGGAGGTGCTTGTGATGGGTGATGATTGGGAGGGTAAGTTCGACGAACTCTCGTCGCTGTGCGAGATTATCTACCTGGCGCGTACGCCCGCCATTTCCACCACGGAAGTCATCGAGAAGATTCGGCTCTAGGCTGGCGGCGTGTCTGGAGTGCCCGGTGCGCCGCCCCTTCTTTAGCTGCGCAATTCCCCGAGTCGCTGCCATTGCCGTTTAGCCGCCTGCCCGTCGGTGTTCCGACCGTAGGCCGCATCGGTGATGCGCTTGTGGGTGCCGGCCTGTTGCGCGGTGTAGCTACCCGGATCGTCTAGTATGCTTGCAAGCTGTGTGCATAAGGCTTCCATGTTGGTTGCGATGTAGCCGAAGCGGTACTCTGGCCCAAGTGAGAAGCCATTGGCAAAGGGCGGCTCGACCTCAAGAAAGATGGCGGGGCGGTCCAGTGCCAGGTAGTCAAACGAAATCGACGACCAGTCACAAATCAGTACGTCGGTTTCCTGAAGCAGGCTCTCTGCATCGGGAAAGTCCTTCATCGAGCAGTAGCGCACGTTATCGAGCGTTTTCGCACTTATCTTCGCATTGAGGTGGCTGCGCACGACCAGTAAGACGTTGCGTTCGGCGCACACAGCGTTCAATGCGGCGAGAAACTCGTCCTGTGCTTGATCAAAGGGGAAGAGGTCGCGCCCGGAGTCCTCCTGCTTCCACGTGGGTGCATATAGTGCAATGCGCACATCGTGGGGCAAGGCGATCTGCTCGCGGTAGCTCGGGTCGGCAGCATCGCCCCGGAACAGTTTGTCGGCGCGCGCATAACCGAGGTCTTTCACTATCGCCGCGTCGAAACCAAACTGCTCGGTGTATACCTCCTTAAGGAGAGGCGAGGATACCCAGGTTTCGTCGTAGCGCCTTTGTACGATGAATGAGTCAGGCGTGAAGCCCTTGTAGGGAATACCGTGCCAGACGTCGATGAAGCGGATGTCAGTACGCCCTACCATCATCGACATCGCGTGCAGGCCGTGGTCCGTGATGATCGCGAACGCACAGCCCACTTTCAGCATGTCTCCCAGTCTTCCGCAACGCAGTACGCGTATGCCCTCTGTTTCCAACAGGGTGCTGTAGTCAGGGTCCAGCGACAGGAAGTAGCAGTCGTACTCGCCCTGGAAGTGCCGCAGCCACTCCTCGTACAGGGCCTTGAGGTTCCCCGACAGCTGGTGGCCGTACAGCACAACCGTTGGCTTCTTCGATGCGGGCGCGATCATGCGCCAGGCCATTGCGAGCAGGCTGTAAATGCCTTGTCGGACCAGCAGTAGCCAGTGACGCGGATTTTGCTTGTCGATCTTCACCCGGAGTGCCTGCCTTAGCGTTGCCGCGCGAGTACGTTGTTGAACAGGTCGAGAAACTTGCTGCTGATGACGCGCCAGTCGTAGTGCGACTGCACGTGTTGCCTGCCCCCTGTGCCGAGTGCCTGGCACAGCGTGGGGTCGCTATAAAGTTTCAGCAGTGCGTCCGCGAGTGCCTCGGGGGACTTTTGTGGTACCAGCAGGCCGGTGCGCCCATCGATGATAATGTCTCGGGCGCCCGGGTAGTCCGAGACCACCGCGGCACAGCCGCAGGCCAGGGCCTCCATGACTGCCACGGGTGTGCCTTCCTGGTCGCCCGAGTCGGTGACAATTGAAGGGAAGACGGTCACCGCCGCGCTTTTCAGGTAACCCGGTACCTCGTGGTTGGCCACGGAGCCTGCAAACTCAATGGCGCCTGCGACGTTTAGCGTGCTCGCACGCCTGTCCAGTTCGCTCGCGAGCGGGCCATCGCCTACGATGGTCAGCCGCGCGCTGGGTTCCTCCTCGAGCACGCGCGGCATTGCCTCGAGCAGGTACTCGATGCCCTTCTTATCGACGAGGCGGCCCACGAACAGGATACCCGCTCGCGCTGTGGTGTCGTCAGGCGGTTCGAATACGCCGGCCGTGTCGACGCCCATGGGAATGGTATGAATGCGTTCACGCTGCATCAGCCCCAGGTCTGCCGCTCGGTCACGCATCGCGCTGCTTACCACAGACAGCCCCTCGCAGCGCCCCGTGATCCAGCGCTTTAACCCGGACAGCAAACGCCCCTTGAGCGCGAAGAGATCGCCACCGTGCGACGTAAGCACAACCGGGGCGGAGAGGCCCGCAAAGCGGGCGAGTGCGGCGCTGAATCCCTGCGGGATGATCCAGTGGGCGTGCACGATATCAAACTGGTGTGTTCGGGCCAGGCGCAGGATGGCGAAGGTCTGGGCCAGCAGAAATAGCGGCACGAGTAGGAACCTGAGCGGTTGTTCGCGCAGATTGGGGAGAATCCCGCCGCCATAGGCGAGGGACTCAAGCGAGTCCGGCGCATAGCGGAAGCGGTGTACCGGGATGCCCTCGAGTACTTCGCTGCGTTTCGCGCCGGGTGCATGGGGCGCAAGTACATGCACCTCGTGGTCGTGCGCCAGGTAGCGCGACAGGTTGTCGACAAAGCGCGGCTCGGTATCACCCTCCCAGCGGGAGTAGGTGGAGGTCAGCACGAGTATCTTCAAGATTGCCCGGCCAGACTCATTGCGCGTGCGCGGTTGTTGCGGGTTTCTGCAGTAACCAGATATGTGGCGTCAGCCACGGCATGGTCGTGGCCACCAGGTTCGCCAGTCGCTGCTTGGTTGAGCCCGGTTTCAGCATGTAGTCGGCGCCAAAGCGCTCGGGGTTGGCGATCACCTTGCGTGAATAGTCGATGATCTCGAAGTCCTTGCAAAGTCTGCGCAGACCCCAGTAGCTGAGGTGCTTCTCGTGGTAGTAGTCGCCTTTGCCCGCCACCCTCAGGTAGTGGTGCGCCAGCGGGCGAGGTATGACAGAGAGGAGCGGCAGCTGGTAGTGCGGTTCCATGTACATCAGCCGATTGTTGCCCGCGAAATAGCAGAAGCCGCCAGGCCTTAGCACGCGGCGTATCTCGCTGAACATCTGCGCCGCATCGGCCACGTGTTCGTAGACCTGCGAGCAGACGATCACGTCGATGCTGTTGTCTTCCTGCGTGAGTGCCATGGCATCGCCAGCGGCGAAATGGAGATTCGGCTTGGTGAAGGTCTCCTGCGCATGACGCATGCCGGTTTCGTCAATGTCGATGCCATAGACTTCACCGAAGTGATCCGCCAGGTAGTTGTCGATAATGCCGCTGGAGCTGCCAACGTCGAGCAGGGTTAAAGTCTTTATATCGACGTCGTTGCTCGCACAGAAATCGTGGCACACGCGGACCATGGTGTCGGCTTTGCGTTCGCGCTTCGTAACGTTGAAGACCGAAGGTTTGAGTTCCGAGTAGTTGTACTGGTAATCCCTTGCCATCGGGTCTCCGGCTGCTCGGGGCTACGTTTTGACGCTGAGAGTGGCGTCAGTCTGCAGGGCTACACCCATGGGGCCTGTTTTTTGTAGCATGCCGTTGATCGTGTCGACCATGCCCGCGCCGTCCAGGCCGTACCACTTGAGCTGCTGCTCGTGGCTGCCGTGTTCGACAAACTCGTCTGGGAGTCCCAGGTGCAAAATGGGCACCTGCTGGTTTTCGCCGCGAAGGAACTCGCTAACGGCTGCACCGGCGCCGCCAGCGATGACGTTCTCTTCCACGGTTACCAGGTACTGGTACTTCCCTGCAACACGCAACAGCAGCTCTTCATCCAGCGGTTTCACCCAACGCATGTCGACGAGTGTGGCGTTCAACTGCTGCGCCGCGTATGCCGCCGCGGGCAGCAGCGTCCCGAAGTTGAGAATCGCGATGCCTTCGCCCTCTACGAGGGTACGTGCCCTGCCAATGGGTAGCTGGGTGAAGGCGGCCTGGATTTCTGTTCCAGGGCCTGTGCCGCGCGGGTAGCGCACCGCAGAGGGCCCTACATGCTGGAATGCGGTGTACAACATCTGGCGGCATTCGTTCTCATCGGAGGGCGCGCCGATCACCATGTTAGGCACGCACCGCAGGTAGGTCAGGTCAAAGGCGCCGTGGTGTGTTGGCCCGTCCTGTCCCACGAGGCCGGCGCGATCGATACCGAAGGTGACGTCCAGGTCTTGCAGCGCAATATCGTGAATGAGCTGGTCGTAACCGCGTTGCAGGAACGTGGAGTAGATCGCGACTACGGGCTTGAGCCCATCGCAGGCCATGCCTGCGGCAAGCGTCAGTGCATGTTGTTCTGCTATGGCCACATCGTAGTAGCGGTCTGGGAACCGGCTGGCGAACTCCACCATGCCAGAGCCCTCGCACATGGCCGGAGTGATTCCGATGAGGCGATTGTCGCGCTCCGCCATGTCACACAGCCAGCGGCCGAAGACGTCCTGGTACTTGGGCTTGGCGGGTGGTTTAGCGGCTTGCGGTCCCTTGGGCTTGGCTTCGATCTTGTTGATCGCGTGATAGCCCACCGGGTCTTCCTCGGAGGGAGCGAAGCCTTTGCCCTTCATCGTGCGGATGTGCAGGAACTGCGGCCCCTCGAGGTCCTTCATGTTTTCCAGTGTTTGCACGAGACCATTGAGGTCGTGCCCGTCGAGGGGGCCGATGTAGTGAAAGCCGAGTTCTTCAAACATCGTGCCGGGCGCCACCATGCCCTTCATGTGTTCCTCGGTCCGCTTGGCCAGTTCCCACGCGGGTCGAATCTTTTCCAGTACCCGCTTGGAGCCCTTGCGCATCGCAATGTAGGTTTTGCTCGCCCAGATTTTCGCGAAGTAGGTGGCGAGGCCGCCCTTGTTGTGGCCAATGGACATCTGGTTGTCGTTGAGTACCACAAGCATGTTCGGGCGTTCATGGCCTGCGTGTGCCAGGGCTTCAAATGCCATACCACCGGTGATCGCGCCATCACCGATCACCGCGATGATTTTGCGGTCGATGCCCTGCTGCCGGGCTGCCAGCGCCATGCCCATGGCGGCGGAGATGCTTGTAGACGAATGGCCCACGCCAAACGTGTCGTACTCGCTCTCGGCGCGCTTGGGAAAGCCCGCGAGTCCGTCGGCCTGGCGCATGCTGTGCATTTCGCCCATGCGGCCGGTCAGTATCTTGTGGGGATAGGTTTGGTGGCCAACGTCCCAGACAATGCGATCGAAAGGCGTGTTGTAGACGTAGTGCAGCGCTATGGTGAGCTCCACTACCCCGAGCCCGGCACCAAAGTGGCCGCCAGTCTGCCCCACGCTGTAGAGCAGGTAGGCGCGCAGCTCGTCGGCGAGCTGGTTCAGTTGCGCTGAGTCCAGGTCGCCTAAGGTCGCGCCCTGGTCAATCTGCCGCAGTAGTGGGGTATCTGGGGGCGATACCGGGATATCGGAGAACATGCCGCCATTCTATCCCATCTGCCGGGAAATGTGGTCTGGCTCAGCCCCGTTTTGGGGCGTCCTCGTCGCTATCGAGGCGCTCTTGCAGCAGCACCGCCAGCCTGAGATATCCGTGTTCATTGAGGTTCATGCCATCGGCGCGAAAGTAGCGCGCGCGTGGCTTTCCTGAAGGGTCGGCCAGGAGCGAATTGGCCTCGATGACCTTCACCCGCTCCTTGCCGTCCGCCCAGCTGGCCAGCAGCCTGCTGGCCTGCTCGATGGTCTCGTGGTCCATGGGCCGGGCGGGAGACTTTATCGGCGCGAAGACATAGAAGCAGTGGGTGACCCCGTGCTCCTCGTCGAGCGCCACCAGTTCCTGCACGGCTGCCAGCAGCTCTTCCGGTGATTTGCTGTCGCGAATAAAAAACTCACTGTGGCTGAGCAGCAGGACCACCGCGTGGGGCCGGTAAAAGCCGACCAGGCGCTCGTAGTGGTAGCTGATGTCCTCGATGATCGCGTCGCCGAGGCCGCGCATCAGTACCGGCTGGGGTGCCAGGACGTCCTCCAGCCCGAACCAGAGCTTCGCGGGCAGGCCGCCCGTGACCAGGATCGGCTTTTCTGGCAGCTTCACGCGGGCGTCCGCCGCGGCGTATGCCTCGATCTCACTGTTCCAGGTTTCCGGCGAAGCGTCGAGCGCGGAGAGGGTCGCGTTCGAGATCAGGTAGGCCACGTGCACCAGCGGCAACAGCAGCAGGAGCGAGCAAATAATGCGAACGACGCGCCAGGGGATCATGTACCAGACCGGGAATTGACAGACCGTAAAGTTTGGATGAAATATGTGGAGCTGGCAACGCGACCCGTTTTTTGCAGTTGTGACGCGGTTCGCAGCAACCGTCAGCAGAAATCTTGCCACAGGCACGGCGGTGTAGGATGCCCGAATGATTTATCAGCAGCACATGCCGGCTGACGAGTTGGTGTCGGCACAGCTGGAACTGCTCATGCAGAACAGCCGCCTGCCCACCATCTCGGTGCAGGTAGTCGGCCTCGTTGGCAGCATGCTGTTGTTCTGGCCGTTCATGCAGATTCCCACCGTGCTGTTGTCGGGGGCCGCTTTTCTCATACTTCTGTTGGCACGTTCGCTGCATATGAGTACGGCGCTGGTCGAACGGCGTTTCGAAACGCACCCCGTGCTGCTCTACTGGCAGCTGTTGATCGGTGCGGCACTCACGGGCGCGGTGTGGTCTTACGTCTATATCTATGCCTCGAACTACGTGCCCGTGTCGATGCAGTATGCTTTTCTACTGATCATCGTCATGACGACGGCATTCTCGCTTGGGTTTTCGGTGGTGATTCGCGAGTACTTCCTCGTCTATGTGTTCTCCGCGCTGTTACCTATCGCGTGGTCCAGTTTCATCCACTACCAGAGAGAGCCCTACAACCTGCTGGTGGGACTCGTGTTGCTCGCATTCTGTGCGCTGATGGTCTACATCTCCGACTGGACCTACCGCACCTATCGCAACATGCTCGCCCTGACCTGGGAACGGGAGCACTTCACGCAGGAGCTGGGCGACCTCACCGGTTCGTTGCGTGAACGTAATCGGCAGCTGCGCGATGCGCGTCGCCAGCTGACAGCGCTCGCCAATGTCGACGAGCTCACGGGTCTGGGCAACCGGCGGCTGGTAAACAGCGTGCTGCAGAAAGAAATCAACCGGGCGCGACGCTCGGGTGCGGAGATCTCCGTGATCCTGCTCGATGTGGACTATTTCAAGAAGTACAACGACACCTATGGTCACCCGGCGGGCGATAAGGTCTTACAGAAACTTGCCGACATTATGCAGCGCGCCTCCACGCGAGCGGGCGAGCTTGTGGCGCGCTACGGGGGCGAGGAGTTCATCCTGGTCTTGCCGGGTGCGTCTGCAGAGTCAGCTATGCGCACGGCTGAACGATTGCAGGACATGATTCTTGAAGAGCAGATCCCCCACGGCACTTCCGAAATCGCCAACCAGATTACTGTCAGCCAGGGCGTGATCACAGTCCGTCCCGATGGTGCCCAGGAGGTCAACGACCTGATCGCCATGGCGGATAGTGCGCTGTACAAGGCTAAAGACGCCGGGCGTAACACCATCGCGTTGCATTGAACTCCGCCCGCTTTCGCTGCTTCCGCTTAGGCGGCGGCTCGGTGCCTTTTGTCGTGCTTTGGTACTAACTTGGGTTTAGCGCGCACTCACGGTCTCCGCGCTCAAAGCGTGGTACCCAGTCAACCACTCACTCCCCGAGATCCCGAAACCGATGAATCTGCCGCCGCTGTTTCTTGGTAGGCCGTCGCTCGGGCCGTTCGATCATGCCCCCCGCGGCCTTGCGCGCCGCCGCTTCGGACTCGCGTCGGGCGATGCTCTCTGGTGTTTCCTCGTAGAGAAGGCTGGCCTCGGGTGCGCCGCGCCGCTGGTCGGACAGGGCGAGTACGCGGACGACCTTTTCGTCCCACCCTTGCCGAATCTTCAGCTCATCTCCCACGAGAATCTCCTTGGAGACCTTCACCCGCTGCCCGTCGAGCTGCACCTTGCCGCCCTCGATCGCCGCCTTGGCGAGGCTGCGGGTTTTGAAGAAGCGGGCAGCCCAGAGCCACTTGTCCAGTCGAAGCTTTTCGGCGCCATCGCTCACGGGGTCACCTTTGCAGGCATGATTTCGTCGAAGTGGTGGATGCCGGGGAAGCGCGTGTCGATGCGTTTCTGCCGCTGGGAGTCCGGCTGCAGGAGCGTAAGCAAGTGCGCGATGCCATAGTGTTCGGCCGAGGCGAGCACAGACTCGGTGTCATCAATCAGCAGTGTGCGTGCCGGGTCGAAAGGGTGCAGTGCCTGCAGTCTGTGCCAGAAGTCCTGCTCTTCCTTGGGCGCCTTGAGGTCGTGGGAGACGACGACCCGGTCGAACCAGCCGGTGATGTCGACGTTGTCCATCTTGATTTCGAGCGTCTTGCGGTGAGCGTTGGTGACCATCACCACATCGTGCCTGGAATTGCAGAGCCGCTTGAGAAACTCGAGCGCGTGGGGGCGCAGGCGGATCAGGTGCTGTATCTCGCGTTTGAGTGCCGGAATGTCCATGTTGAGTCGCTCGGACCAGTGGTCCAGGCAGTACCACTCCAGCGTTCCCTGGGTGCTCGATATCTCGCCGTGGAGGTGATCGTGCGACTCCTGTTCAGTAAGGTCGTGCTTATCGGCGTACACCTTTACAAGATGTTCGGTCCAGAAATAGTTGTCGTAGTGCAGGTCCAGCAGGGTGCCGTCCATGTCCAGCAGTACGGTATCGATGGCGTGCCAGTCAATCATTGCGTTTGAGTTGCAGACTTAAGTTGTGAGTATGCCCGGATTCAGCGCCGGCAGGGAGTCCGGGGTGTTATATTGCGGCCTATGACTGGCCCACTGTCGTTCAAAGCACTGGAGTCGCTTGTTCCATCGCTCCTGTCACTCTGCGAAGAGGCGGGGGCTGCGATCTGCGAGCACTACCACGCCCCCGATGCGGATCACTACGAGGCGAAGGGCGATGACTCCCCGCTGACCCGCGCCGACCTTGCCTCCGACGCGATCCTCGCACTTGGCCTCAAACAGCTCTCGCCAGAACTCCCCATTCTGTCTGAGGAGTCCTCGCATATCGATGTCGAGGAGCGCCTCGGCTGGCCGCGCTATTGGTTGGTCGACCCCCTGGATGGCACCAAGGAATTCCTTGCCCGAACGGGTGAATTCACGATTAACCTCGCGCTAGTAGACGATCACAGGCCCGTGCTGGGCGTCTTGTTCCTGCCGTTGACGCGCATGGCGTATGTCGGGATTCCCGGTTCCCGCGCCTGGCGTCGAGACATGGCCAGCGGTGAGGATGTCGCGCTGCACACTCGCCCGCTGTCGGTGGAACAGCCGCTCGCGGTGTTGGCGAGCCGTCGTCACAAGGGTCGCCGCCTGCTCGCCTGCCTGGACTGGCTGGGTGAGCGCTGGCCGCAGCTGGAAAGGCATAACTCAGGCAGTGCGCTCAAGTTTTGCCAGCTGGCGGAGGGCACCGGGGACTTTTACCCCCGGTTCTCGCGCTGCTGCGAATGGGACACCGCCGCGGGTCACGCTGTCCTCGAGGCCGCGGGCGGCGCCTTGCTGGGGATGGATGGCGAGCCGCTGCGCTACAACCTCACCGAGTCTGTCTACAGCCCTAATTTTTATGGCCTTGGCGAGCCGGGGCATCCGCTTTGGTGTGAGCTGCTCACGGCGGGCGACTTCCGGTGACTTGCGCTTGTGTCAACATTCCCTGTGGGTATAGAGTTGCACCCCTGCCTCGGCAAAGGTTTGGCAATAATGAAACATTCTAGGGTCAGTGCGTGACTGAGCCACCGGAACAGACGGTGGGCGATAACGGCGAGGCGGCTAACGAGGTGGTAACACCCGCGATGCGCCTGCTTGACCTGCAGGCCAAGCACCGCGCGCTCGATTCCAAGATTACCGAGCTCTACGACTTTCCCTACCAGAACCAGATTCTGCTGCAGCGCCTCAAGAAGGAGAAGCTGCGTCTCAAGGATGCCATCGAGCGCCTTAAAGACGAGATGATTCCCGATCTCAACGCCTGATTGACCCCAATCCAATCCGGTCCAGCCTCAAGGCAGAGGCTTGTCCTCCAACTGGACTCAGCGCGGCAGCGCTCCCTCCAGCTCCAGTAACGTTTTTTTCGCGTCGAGGCCGCCGGCGAATCCGGTGAGTGTGCCGTTCGTTCCAATGACGCGGTGACAGGGCACCACGATGGGCAGGGGATTGCGCCCGTTCGCCGCGCCCACGGCACGGACGGCCTTCTCTCGCTTGATCGCGTGCGCTATATCGCGATACGAACGCACCTCGCCATAGGGGATAGCGCCCAGTGCGCCCCACACCTCGCGTTGGAACGCCGTGCCGCCCGCGTCCAGCGGCAGATCGAACGCCTTTCGCTTGCCGGCAAAATACTCCTTAAGCTGCCGCGCGCAGTCTTCAAGGACGGGATCATCGTCGCGGTAGTGCGCCTTGCGGGCGCCGTGCTGGCTTTGGAACTGGATGGATGTCAGTCGGCCATCCTCGGCCGTGAGACGCAGCAGGCCGATGGGGGAGGTGAGGTCATAGGTTGTCATGGTGACAGGCTCCTCCAGAGCAGGTTGGTGGCGTAGGAACGCCAGGGGCGCCAGGCGTCCGCGGCGGCAATAGGGTCGGTGCAGTCCAGCGCGTCGAGCGCCTTGATGATGCCGAGGTCCTTGGCGGGAAAAATGTCGGGGTGCCCGAGGCCGCGCATGGCGATCATCTGCACCGTCCACGGGCCTATTCCGCGGAGTGCGCCGATGGCTTCGAGATCCGGCTCAGGGCTCTCGGAGAACAACGCGCACACACGGCGCAGCGTATCGCGTCGCCCGCGCGGCATCGCGAAGTGTTCGTCCGGCAGGCGGCCCAGTGACGCAGGCGAAGGGAAGTCGATGGGTGCATGCGCTTCCCGGGCCGCCTCGACGAGTCGAGCCAGCACCGTGCGCGCCGCCGACGTGCTTACCTGCTGCCCGACCACCGCGCGGGTTGCACTTTCGAACAGTGACCACGGGCCCGGCGAGCGTACGCCCGGGTGGCGTCCGACTAGCGTCCGCATGTGTCGATCTGCCGCAAGCACTTCGCTGATGGCCTCGGGGTTGGCGTCCAGGTCAAACATGCGGCGCACGCGCTGCACAATCGGCATTAGCTGGTTCTGGTCCGGCAGGTCCAGCTCAAGCTCCAGCGCATCGCGCCCCTTGATCGGGCGGACCGACAGGTAGCCCGCACGCCCTGCGACCGTGATGCGCCGCGTGTAGGCATCTGCTTCTACTGTTTCCAGGCCCTCAATGGCGTGGCGGGCAAAGTAGTCTGACACCAGCGGCCAGTCGTAGGGTGGGCGGTAGGCCAGCTGCAGCGTGATACTGCCACCGCGGGGTGTTTTCCGCCGCTGCTTACGCAACTCGCCCGGCGTCAGGCGAAACTGCTCGCGTACCGCGCTGTTGAAACGGCGTACGCTGCCAAACCCGGCGGCGAAGGCGACATCGGTCAGTGGCAGCTCTGTTTCGGTGAGCAACTTCTTTGCAAACAAGAGGCGCTGGTTGAGTGCCACGGCCGCGGGTGAGACCCCCAGCTCACGCTGGAACAGTTTGCGCAGATATCGTTCGCCAACGCCCAGCCTCGCGGCCAGCGCCGGCAGGTTGCCGCTAATCAGGCCGCCCTCACGGATCAGTGCGAGTGCGCGCTGCACCGTGGTGGAGGTCCCGCTCCAGGCTGGACTGCCCGGCGCAGACTCAGGGCGGCAGCGCAGGCATGGCCGAAAGCCCGCGTGGGCCGCCTGGCTGGTGTCGTGGAAGTAGCGCACGTTTTTTTCCGCGGGCAGGCGGGCGGGGCAGATCGGGCGGCAATAAATGCCCGTCGTGACCACCCCGAAGAAGAATTCGCCATCGAAGCGCGGATCGCGCGATAGTCGTGCCGCCCGGCAGGTGTCCTCGTCGAACGGCAATGGAGAAGCGTCAGTCATGGGGTCACTATAGTCCCGCGTGGCGGTCTGGACTAGCCAGATTCGGCCCTCTATTGACGCCCCGCCTCATGCTGCATGGCGAGCCCCTAAGTATTACACTGTGCGCCTTTCGCGGCCGCTTGGGGCCGCCGATTTCGCGTTCAAGCACGAGGAGATTCCATGCGTACCCTGTTGTTACCCGCCCTTGCTCTCACCCTGGCCGGCTGCCAATCCGCCTACTATGGCGCAGCCGAGCAGTTCGGCATCTACAAGCGCGATATCCTCGTTGACCGCGTGGAGGAGTCCCGCGATGCGCAGGCAGATGCGGAGGAGCAGTTCCAGTCGGCGCTGGAGCAGCTGTCTGAGCTCACCAACTTCGATGGCGGTGATCTCGAAGACGTCTACGACGACATGAACGACGAGTACGAGGCCTCCGTTGCTGCGGCTGAAGATGTGAGCGAGCGCATTGACGCTGTAGACGATGTCGCCCAGTCGCTGTTCCGGGAGTGGGAAGCGGAAATCGAGGAGTACTCCAACGCGCGCTTCAAGGCAGACAGCCAGGCCAAGCTGCGCGACACGCGCACGCGTTACGACGGCATGCTCACGGTGCTGCGTGGCTCAGAGGCGAAAATGGAGCCCGTGCTGTCGGCGCTGAAAGACAATGTCATGTACCTGAAGCACAACCTCAACGCCCGTGCGATTGCGTCCCTTAAGGTTGAATTTGGGGAGATCGAGGATGATATCGAGGCGTTGATCGCCGAGATGCGGAAGGCGATCGCCAGCTCCGATGCGTTCATCGCGAGCATGCAGGAAGAGTAACCGTTCCAGACAGGGCCACGCCGTGGGCATTATCGAACTCGCCGTACCGTTTTTTATCCTCTCCATGGTAGTGGAGCTGGCGTACGGCATTGCGAAGGGTCGCAACACCTATCGTTTGAACGATAGCGTGTCGAGCTTGTTTCTCGGCGTGCTAAGCCAGGCGCGGCGTTTCGTGACGCTCGGGATCGGCGGTTACGTCTACTACCTCATTACCGAGTATTTCTCGCTGCCCCTCATGGACCCAACCCACTGGTTTACGTGGGTGCTCGCGATGGTGCTCTATGACTTCTGTTATTACTGGCTCCATCGCATGGGGCACGAGCGCACGATTCTGTGGGCTGCACACGTGGCGCACCACCAGAGCGAGGACTACAACCTCTCCACGGCGCTGCGCCAGACCAGCACGGGCTTCCTGCTTGGCTGGATCTTCTACATCCCCATGTTTCTGCTCGGTATTCCCGCGGAAGTAGTGGTCACCGCTGGTGCGCTGAACCTGCTGTATCAGTACTGGGTGCACACGCAGCACATTCCCAAACTTGGCTGGTACGAGTGGATCTTCGTGACCCCCTCAAACCACCGCGTGCATCATGCGCAGAATGACGTTTACATGGATCGCAACTACGGCGGCCTATTCATTATCTGGGACCGTATGTTCGGCACATTCCAGGAAGAGCGCGACGATGAGCCTGTCGTCTTCGGCATTCGCGGTGCGATTAACAGTTTCAATCCCGCAAAAGCATTGACGCATGTCTACACCGACATGGCCCAGGACAGCTGGCGCACGGCGCGCTGGCAAGACAAGCTGAAGGTATGGGTGTCGCGCACCGGTTGGCGGCCCGATGATGTTGCCGAGCAGTACCCTCGCGAGAAAACCGACCTCAGCCACTTTGAGCGTTTCGATCCGGCGGTCCCCGCTATCGTGTCCTGGTACGGTTTCTTCCAGCTGCTCGCGGTCGTTGTGCTATTAACGGTGATGCAGTGGAGTGAGCTGGCCTACTGGCCGGGCGTGTCACTTTGGGCCCTGCTCTTGTTCACAACGGTGACAACTGCGCTGTGGCTTGATGCTCGTGGCAAGTCAGGGGCTATGAAGTGGGAAGTCATTAGGCTCGCCTATGCGTCTGGCCTCATCCTCTTTGGCTTTTTCTCGGCGGCACCTGCGGGAATACTGCTTGCCGGTATCACTTACCTGTTCGCAAATGGACTGTTTCTCGCCGTGCTGGTTCGCAGGGTCGATACGCCGCGCGTTGCGGCGGTTGCCTGATCAGTTAGCGCCTGCCTTGAGCAGTTCCGGCGTTATCGCCACAGTTTCTCCCTCGCGATCGATGTAGACCGAACCTCCCACCACGCTGACACTCAGCTGCATGGTGCGGTCAAAGAGCGCTGCGAGGGCCACCACCGCCTCCCAATCAAGCTGCCAAACGGTGAGTGCTGCCTGATTCTCCAGATCGTCCGCGCTGCGGCGCCACCACACATCAGTGCTTTTGCCAAAGGCGTAAACTGATACGTGAGGTGCCTTACCGCAGGCCTTGCGCAGTCGCGGCTCTTCCGGTTGGCCCACCTCGATCCAGTGGGTCACCTCACCGCTTGCCGCGTGCTGCCAGAGATCGGGCTCCTCCGCGGTGGAGAGCCCGCGCGTGAACGAAAGTCCCTCATCGACGTTGAGGCAGTACGCCAGCAGACGCGCAGCCATCCTCTCCAGTGTTTCCGAAGGATGCAGCGCAAGCGTTAGCGAGAGGGTTTCGAAGCGGTTGCGGTCGCTGTCTGCCAGCTCCACCTGTGCCTTGTAGATCGTGGGCTTCAGTGCCATCTCAGTGGCTTTCCTGATGACGCACAATCCACAGCACCACCGCCGATAGCAGGGCGATGACCGCATCGGTCGTGTAGCGCAACTGATCGATGGCCAGTACCTCGACCGTATTGGCGTAGAACGCGCCGCTGATGCCGAGCGGAATGGCGATGCCGAGAAATAGCGAAAAGCGCGAATGGCCAAACAGGCCGATCCCGGCGATGAGATAGACGGCGCCGATCAGCGCATCGAGTACCGCGAGCTGGGTGAGCTCGCGCAGCCAGAGTGACGCGACCATCGCGGCGCCCGCACTGCACATCAGCGTTGCCGCCGTGTTGCGCAGAAAACGTGTGGTCAGCGATCGCACAATCAGCCCTTGCCGCGCATGGCGAGCGCTACAGAAGACGCATTGCCACGCCCGAGTGCTGTCGAGATGCGTTCACCGGCCGCCACGAGCAGATCGAGGTCGACGCCGGTTTCGATATCAAGGCCATGCAGCATGTAAACAACGTCTTCTGTGGCAACGTTGCCCGAAGCACCGGGCGCGTAGTTGCAACCGCCGAGGCCCGCAACGGAGGCGTCCACCGTTGCGATACCGGCCTGCAGCGCAATCAGGATATTGGCCAGCGCCTGCCCGCGCGTGTCGTGACAGTGCATGGCGAGTTGTTCTGTGTCACAGCGCGGCAGCAGGGCGTCCAGCATGCGCGCCGTGCTGCCCGCGTTGCCGCGACCGATCGTGTCACCGAGTGACACCTCGTAGCAGCCCATGTCGAGCAGCTGCACCGTGAGGTCTGCAACTGCCTCCGGTGCGATATCGCCTTCGTAAGGGCAACCCTGGGTGCAGGACAGGTAACCGCGCACTGGTATGTCCCGTTCGCGTGCGAGGTCCATCACTGCGCGAATGCGCTCCAGTGACTCCGCGATACTGCAGTTGGTGTTGTTCTGTGAAAAGGTCTCGGAGGCAGCCGCAAACACTGCAACCTCGTCGGCGCCAACGGCCAGCGCGCGTTCTACGCCCTTCGTGTTGGGTGTAAGGGCGGTGTAACGCACGCCCGGGTGGCGTTTCAGCTCTGCAAACACGTCGTCGGAGTCCGCCATCTGCGGCACCCACTTCGGGTTTACGAAACTGCCCGCCTCAATCGTGGTGAGCCCGGCGAGCGCGAGATCGTCGAGCAGCTGTAGTTTGTCTGCCAGCGGAATGGCATTCGGCTCGTTTTGCAGGCCGTCCCGCGCGCCGACTTCGACAACGCGTACTTCGGTTGGCAGTGTCACGCTTCGCCCTCATCCGCGGTGAATTCAATCAGTGTCGCACCGCCGTCTACCAGGTCACCCGGCTCGGCAAGAAAGCCCGTGACCGTGCCGGCAGTGGGCGCGCGCAGGGTGTGTTCCATCTTCATGGCTTCCATGACCAGTAGCGGTGTGTCGGCTTCAACCCTGGCGCCTGCATCGACGAGCAGTGCCACGATCGTGCCGTTCATGGGCGCTGTCAGGCCTGCATCGTCTGCGCCCGCATCGGCCTCGCCAGTGTCAGGAGGCACTTCGCTGAAATGGTAGGCGCCATCACTCCCGTAGAGCGTGAATTCGATAGGGCCGCCCGCAAGCGTTGCGCGCTGGCGATGACCCTGCCAATCGTAGAGCAGCGTGTCGCCGTCAAGCTCGCCGCTGATGTTTGCGTCGAGCTCCGCTGCTGTCACGCGATACGCTGTGCCGGACTGTTCTACGCTCACCTCGAACGTCTCACTCTGGCAGGCCATCGAGAAGCGATGTACGGCAGGTTGGTTGAGACGCCAGGCGTTCTGTGCGCGCCACGGTGACTGTGCCTCGCCCGAACCAGTATTGGCGCCCTCGCGCTGCCGCCACTTGCAGAGTGCCAGAGCGGCGACGGGCACGTGCTGCGCGTGGTCGGTGGCGCGGCGCTGGTAGAGTTCTTCGCTATGGCGTTCGATGAAGCCGGTTTCAAGTTCCGCCGCGCGAAATGCGCTATTTGTGGCGAGATTGTAGAGAAACTCGACATTGGTGACCGTGCCGCCAATACGGTACTCGGCCAGCGCTTTCGCCAGCCGGTTCAGGGCGCGGTCGCGGTTCTCGTCCCACACGATCAGCTTGGCGATCATCGGGTCGTAGTAGACGCTGATCTCATCGCCCTCCACCACGCCGGTGTCCACTCGCACGTGCTCAGACTCGACGGGCGGGCGCAGGAAGCTCAGGGTGCCGGTGGCGGGGAGGAAGTCCTGGTCGGCGTCCTCGGCGTAAATACGCGCTTCGAAGGCGTGGCCCGTGAGGGTGACCTCGTCCTGTGTCAGCGGCAGAGTCTGCCCGAAGGCGACTTCCAGCTGCCACTGTACAAGGTCGAGCCCGGTGATTTTCTCAGTCACCGGATGCTCAACCTGAAGGCGTGTGTTCATCTCCATGAAGTAGAAGCTGCCGTCGACATCGAGCAGGAACTCCACGGTGCCCGCACCTCGGTAGTCGATGGCGCGCGCTGCGGCCAGCGCCGCTTCACCCATCTCCCGGCGCAGTGCTTCACTGACACCGGGTGCCGGGGCTTCCTCGATGACCTTCTGGTGTCGGCGCTGCACCGAGCAATCGCGTTCCGCGAGGTAGACGCCGTTGCCGTGATGGTCGAAGAAGACCTGGATTTCAACGTGGCGTGGCTGAGTCAGGTATTTCTCCACGAGCATGGCGTCATCGTCGAAGCTGGCCTTCGATTCGCGTTTGGCGGCAGCGAGGGCCTCGTCAAACTCGTCTGCGCTCCAGACCTGGCGCATGCCTTTGCCGCCACCGCCCGCAGCGGCCTTCAAGAGGACGGGATAGCCCATGTCATCGGCCGCGCTCCGGAGAATCTCCGGAGACTGGTCATCGCCGTGGTAGCCGGGCACGAGTGGCACGCCCGCATCACCCATGATGCGCTTTGCTGCGGACTTGCTGCCCATGGCGGCAATGGCCTGTGCACTCGGGCCGATGAATACGATGCCCGACTCGGCACAGGCTCCGGCAAACTCAGCGTTCTCCGAGAGAAACCCGTAGCCAGGGTGTATGGCCTGCGCGCCGGTTGTTTTCGCCGCCGCCAGGATGGCGGCCTGGTCGAGGTAGGACTCCCGTGCGGGCGGCGGGCCGATGTGAATCGCCTCGTCGGCCATGCTGACATGCAGAGCGCCGGCATCGGCGTCGGAGTACACCGCGACCGTTGCAACGCCCATACGGCGCGCCGTCGAGATCACGCGGCAGGCAATCTCGCCGCGGTTGGCTATGAGAATCTTGTTAAACATGCCTTAGTCCACTATCCAGTTGGCGTCGCGCTTTTCCAGGAATGCGCTGAGCCCTTCCTGGCCTTCTTCCGAAACGCGAATGCGTGCAATGCGCTCGCAGCTGTCTGCGATCACGCCGGCAGAGATGACGCGGCCTGCGAAATCCGACACCAACGCCTTTGACTCACGCAACGCCTTCGGGCCATTCAGTACCAGCTTGCCCACAAGCTCGGCGAGCTTCTGGTCCAGCTTGTCGGCGTCGGTGACCTCGTGCACGAGGCCGATGTCGCGCGCTGTTGGGGCGTCGATACGCTCGGCCGTTGTGAAGTAGCGCCTGGCCTGACGCTCGCCCATGGCGCGAATGACATAGGGGCTGATGGTGGCGGGTATCAGGCCGATCTTGACCTCCGACAGGCAGAAGCTCGCTTCCTCCGAGGCCACGGCCATGTCGCAACAGCTCACGAGGCCAACCGCGCCACCGTACGCGGCGCCCTGCACGCGCGCGATGGTCGGCTGGGGGATCTCGTAGAGCGCGCGCAGCATGTCGGCGAGCGCTCTGGCGTCCTTAAGGTTGTCGTCAAAGTCGTACTCGGCCATGCGCTTCATCCAGTTCAGGTCGGCACCCGCACTGAAGTTCTTGCCGCTGGAGGCGAGAATCACCACGCGCACAGCATCGTTGGCGGCAAGCGCACGGAACTGGTCGCGCAACTCGCCGATCATCGCGTCGTCAAACGCGTTGTGTTTATCTGGCCGGTTGAGCGTGACCTTTGCGATGCCCTTGGGGGTGATGTCTGTGAGTATCAGTTCATTGCTCATGACTTACATCCTGAACACGCCGAAGGAGGAGTCTTTGATTGGTGCGTTGAGCGCCGCCGAAATACTTAATCCGAGCACTGTGCGGGTTTGCGCCGGGTCGATCACGCCGTCGTCCCACAATCGCGCCGAGGCGAAGTAGGGGTGGCCTTCGGCTTCGTAGCGCTCGATGATCGGTGTCTTGAATGCCGCTTCTTCTTCATCTGACATGGCCTCGCCGGTGCGCGCGAGCTGATCCTGCTTGACCGTGGCAAGCACACCGGCGGCCTGCTCGCCGCCCATCACCGAGATGCGCGCGTTAGGCCACATGAACAGGAAGCGTGGGTCGTAAGAGCGGCCGCACATCGCGTAATTGCCTGCGCCGAAGGAACCGCCAATGATCACGGTGAACTTCGGCACCTCCGCGCAGGCAACTGCGTGCACCATCTTCGCGCCGTGGCGCGCGATACCGCCGGCCTCGTACTGCCTGCCCACCATGAAGCCGGTGATGTTTTGCAGGAACACTAGCGGGATCTTGCGTTGGGCGCACAGTTCTATGAAGTGCGCGCCCTTGGCCGCTGACTCTGAAAACAGGATGCCGTTGTTGGCCACGATGCCGACCGGGTAGCCGTGCAGGCGCGCAAAACCGCAGACCAGGGTCTCGCCGAACAGTGCCTTGAACTCGTCGAACTCAGAACCGTCGACGATGCGCGCGATCACCTCGCGCACGTCATAGGGCTGGCGCGCATCGGCGGGAATCACGCCGTACAGGTCTTCCGTCGGATACAAAGGCTCGACGCTATCGGCGAGATCTAGCGACTGCGGTTTGACCCGATTCAGTCGTGCGACGGCGCGGCGCACCAACTGCAGCGCGTGATGGTCGTTGTTTGCATAGTAGTCGGTGACGCCCGAGGTGCGGCAGTGCACATCCGCGCCGCCCAGGTCCTCCGCGCTCACGATCTCACCGGTAGCGGCCTTCACGAGCGGCGGGCCGCCCAGAAAAATCGTGCCCTGGTTTTTCACGATGATCGCTTCATCGGCCATAGCGGGCAGGTAGGCGCCGCCCGCGGTGCAGGAACCCAGCACGGCGGCAATTTGCGGGATGCCCTTGGCCGACATGCGGGCCTCGTTGTAGAACGCGTGGCCGAAGTGTTCGCGGTCGGGGAACACGTCTGACTGCAGCGGCAGGAAAGCACCGCCGGAGTCGACGAGGTACAGGCACGGGAGGTGGTTTTCCTCCGCGATCGTCTGGGCCCGACCCTGTTTTTTCACCGTGAGCGGGTAGTACGTACCGCCTTTCACCGTGGCGTCGTTGATGAAGATCATGCACTCCTGGCCGGAGACGCGGCCGATGCCGGTAATCAGGCCCGCGCCGGGTACATCGTCGTCATACACGTTGTGCGCCGCGAGCTGCGATAGCTCCAGAAACGGCGCGCCGGGGTCGAGGAGGGCATCCAGGCGCTCGCGTGGTAATAGCTTGCCGCGCGCGGTGTGGCGTTCACGAGACTTCTCGTCGCCGCCGCGCCCGAGTTTATCCACGAGTGCGCAGAGGTCATCAACCTGCGCCTGCATGTGATCGCGGTTGGTGGCGAACTCCGAGCTGCGCGGGTTGAGGCGGGTGGCTAGTACGCTCATGGCAGTGTCCTCAGGCCGACGCGTTGAACAGTTCGCGGCCGATCAGCATACGGCGAATTTCTGACGTGCCCGCGCCAATCTCGTAGAGCTTGGCGTCGCGCAGCAGGCGGCCCGTGTTGGCTTCATTGGTGTAACCGATGCCGCCCAGGGCCTGGATCGCCTGCAGTGCCATCTGCGTCGCTTTCTCGGCGGTGTACAGGATGACAGCGGCGCAGTCCTGGCGCGTTTCCTCGCCGCGGTCGCAGGCAGCGGCAACGGCGTACAGGTAGGAGCGGCACGCGTTCAGGTCAGCGTACATATCTGCCAGCTTGCCCTGCATAAGCTGGAACTCGCCGATTGCCTGGCCAAACTGCTTGCGCACGTGCAGATAAGGCAGCACCTCGTCGACACAGGCCTGCATGATGCCCACCGGGCCGCCAGACAGCACTGTGCGCTCGTAGTCGAGGCCTGACATGAGAATCTTCACCCCGTCCCCTTCATTTCGCAGCACATTGGTCGCTGGTACCGCGCAGTTTTCAAACACGAGTTCGCAGGTATTGGAGCCGCGCATACCCAGCTTGTCGAG
Source organism: Halioglobus sp. (assembly GCA_965227435.1). Classification (GTDB taxonomy): domain Bacteria; phylum Pseudomonadota; class Gammaproteobacteria; order Pseudomonadales; family Halieaceae; genus Marimicrobium. Next base: position 1,717,295 of record CBDDGB010000001.1, read on the forward strand.
CTTGGGCGAGCGGCTGAACCCGTCGAAATCGCGCTCGACGATAAACGCTGTGATGCCTTTCGACCCGGCGTCGGGGTCAGTCTTGGCGTAGATGATGTAAACGTCGGCGTCGGGGCCGTTGGTGATCCACATCTTGGTGCCGTTGAGAATGTAGTTGTCGCCATCGCGCCGCGCGTTCAGGCTCATGCTCACCACGTCTGAGCCAGCGCCCGCCTCCGACATTGCGAGCGCGCCGATATGCTCGCCCGCGCACAACTTCGGCAGGTACTGCTGTTTTTGCTCTTCGGTACCGTGTTTGTGCAGCTGGTTTAGGCAGAGATTCGACATGGCGCCATAAGAGAGGCCCACAGAGGCCGAGGCGCGACTGATCTCTTCCATCACAATGGAGTGGGCGAGGTAGCCCATGTTGCTGCCGCCGTACTCCTCCTCGACGGTTATGCCGAGAAGACCCATCTCACCGAACGTGCGCCACAGATCTTTAGGGAAGTCGTTGTCGCGGTCGATATCGGCAGCGCGGGGTGCGATTTCTTTCGCGCACATCTGGTAGACGGCATCGCGCAGCATGTCGATCTCTTCGCCCAGGCCGAAGTTAAGGGTGGGGTAGGGGGTGTTCATGGAGTGTCTCCGGTAGATTGTTCGGGTGCGGCCGCGAGTGCCTGGCGACACAGCGCCTGCACCTCGTCGAGGCCGGCCAGCATGGCGTCGATATCGCGTTTTTGTTCGAGCAGTCGCTCGCGCCGCTCGTCGACTTTGCCCAGCAGCGTTTCGAGTTGGCCGGCGTTATCGGCGGGGTTGTACATGTCGAGCACCTCGGCGCTCTCGTCGAGGGTCATGCCGATGCGCTTGCCGCGCAGTATCAGCTTGATGCGCACCCGGTCCGCGGGGGTGTAGCGCCGGTGCTGGCCCTCGCGGCGAGGGCTGATCAGGCCCTTTTCTTCGTAGAAGCGGATCGTGCGGGTGGTCACCCCGAATTCCTGGGCCAGTTCAGAGATGCTGTAGGTCTGCTCGGACATGCCGCAGGGCCAGTCGTGATTGGGAATCCAGAATATAGCCCAAGTTTACGTTAACGTAAACGGTAAGTGCGTCAACTCGCCCGACCGGGCATGTTCCAACAGAACTGCGCGAGTGGTCTGCTATGATCGCGCCACGCTCACAATCCAATGTTCCGCCATGTCTCTACCCGTACTGCTACCCCTGCTTGCCGATGGTGAGTTCCGCTCTGGCCAGCAACTGGCCGATGCACTGGGGGTCAGCCGTACCGCGGTCTGGAAACAACTCAACAAATTTGCCGAGGAGACGGGTGTCGAAATCGAGTCTGTGCGGGGCAGGGGTTACCGCATCACCGGGGGCCTTGACCTCCTGGACAGTGAAGCCGTCACCGAGGCGCTCGATAGCAACGCGCAAACCCTGCTGCGCGAGTTGATCATTGCACCGACGATCGACTCCACCAATGCGGAACTGATGCGCCGCGCCCAGGCAGGTGCCAGCGGTGGACTCGTGTGTGTCGCGGAGCAGCAGAGTGCCGGGCGTGGCCGCCGCGGGCGCACTTGGGTGAGCCCCTTTGCGGGCAATCTCTACCTCTCAATACTGTGGGACTTCGACTCCGGCGCGGCGGCGCTTGAAGGGCTCAGCCTCGCCGTGGGCGTGGCGGTGGCGCGTGCGCTCGGCGAGGCCTGCGATGTTGAGCCTGCGTTGAAGTGGCCCAACGACATCCAGCACGCCGGCAAGAAACTGGGCGGCATTCTGCTTGAGATGTCCGGCGATGCGGATGGCCGCTGCCAGGTCGTCGTCGGTATCGGTCTGAATGTTGCGATGCCGCAAGGCGCTGCTCGTGAGATCGACCAGGCCTGGACTGACCTGCGCACCCTTGTGCCCGACTGTCCGCCGCGCAGCGCCCTGCTCGCGGCGCTGTTGAACGAGTTGCTGCCATTGCTCGAAGGATTTGAAGCGGGTGGCTTCGCGCCCTGGCGCGACGCCTGGCAGTCGCTCGATGCTTACGCGGGGCAGCGCGTGGTGCTCGATACCGGCGCAGCGCAGATGGCGGGCATCGCGCGCGGCGTTGATGACCGCGGCGCGTTGCAGCTTGAAACCACGACCGGGGTGCAGTCAGTGTACGGCGGTGAGATTTCCTTGCGAGGTGCTGCGTGAGTCATTGCCTGCAGCTCGATGTCGGCAACAGTGCGGCCAAGTGGCGACTGGTGCGGAACGGCAGCATTGTTTCGCGCGGCGAGTACCGGCGCGACGATCCCGATTCCGCCGAGCCCCTTAAGGTTGCGTCGTCCGCTGCTGCAGATATCTGGGTCGCAAGCGTTGCGGGCAGTGCGGCGGAAGACTCGCTCAATGCCTTGCTCGCCGAACGGGCCACGGCCACGCCGTGGTACGCGCGCACGCAGGCACGTACGGGCCCACTGCTAAACAGTTACACCGAGCCAGGACGCATGGGGGTCGATCGCTGGCTTGCCATGTTGGGAGCCTGGCAACGCTTGCCAGGTGCCCAGTGTGTTGTGGACGCCGGTTCCGCACTGACGATCGATCTTGTCGACGCAGACGGTGCACACACGGGAGGCTACATCATCCCCGGTCCTACGCTCATGGAGCGCGCACTGCTGCTGGACACTGACCGCGTGCGTTTCGATGAAGAGGAGGATTACGCCCTCGACCCCGGCCGTTCTACAGCACAGGCGGTACGCCACGGGATCGCACTCGCCCAGGCGGGTGCGGTGCGGCTGGTGCTGGACCGGTTGGGCGATGAGCGCCCGTCACTGGTCTACTCAGGGGGTGCCGGTGAAGTGCTGATGGGGCTTGTGGACGAGGGCGGGCACTATGCGCCCGACCTCGTGTTTGAAGGGCTGGAGGCGATGCGCGCCCTCAGTTAACCGCGGCTTCGCGCGCAGCGTCAACGGCTTCCTGTTGCAGTGCAACAATGGTGCCGAGCACTAACTCGTACACATCGGAAGCCGCTACCCGGGTGTAATCGTCGATGCCGACATAGCCGCCGATACCCCGTTCGACATCCATCCAGCTGATCGCACCGAAGGCGCCCGGGTCATAGAGAATCTCGTTGTTCTCCGCATCGCCTTCCTGAATCCACCAGCCCATACCGTAGCCTGGTCCGCCCAGCGGGCCAGCCCTGTCTACCTGCATGAACTCAACGGCCGCAGGCGTCAGGACCTGGTTGTCGCCACACTGCCCCTCCCTGAGGTGCAGCAGCAGGAGCTTGGCGTAGTCCTGCATGTTGGTGATAGCGCCGCCTTCGACGTGGGCGTTTTGCTGGCCGGTGAGGCTGTCCGGGCTGCCCGTCCAGTCCTGCAGGTTCAGCCACATGTTGCCGTAGGTGAACACATCCAGGTCGCAGGGCTCGCCGATGTACTCATCGAAGGCCTGGTTCCAGGTGCTGTTGTTCACATGTTCAGCCACCGCGCCCGCGAGCTGCCACTGGGTGCCGCCGTAATCGAAGATCGTGCCGGGTGGCACAGTGCCGGGCACAAGCTCGGTGTAGAGTGTCTCGGCACATTCCTGCAGCGTGACAAACCCTGAGAATTGGCAAACGTGGTCGCCGTAATTGGGTATGCCGCCCAGCCCCGGAATGCCTGATGTGTTGCTGACAAGGTGTACTGACGTGCGGTCACCATAGACACCGTCCCAGGGCAGGTAGTTGTCGATTGTCGCTTCCACGTCATAGTCGAGGCTGTCATCGCCATCCAGCGCCATCAATAGAGTGACTGAAGGCACCTTGCTGGTAGAGGCGAGTTGCACAACGATGTCGAGCGTATGGTCACCGAAGGCGGCTTCGTGCACGGTGCCGAGTTCGCGATCGACCAGCGTGATCGAGATGCCGTCAAAAACCCCGTGGTTGTCGATGAATGCCTGCATGGCAGCGTCAAGGGTGGCAAAGTCGAATTCGGGGTCGCGGTTGTTATTGTTGTTGTTTCCATCGGAACACGCTGCCACAAATAGGGTGGCAGACAGTAGCGCGAGCATGCGCATCCAGGGTCGCATCGGGAGTCTCCGTTCATTATTGTCGTTAGAGTAGGGGGGTTATAGCACCAAAGGCCCCCGCCTGTCAGGGGCGCCCATATTGTGACCGGCCTCAGTTCGCGGCGGCGCTGCGGGCCGCATCGACCGCGGCCTGCTGCGTTGGAATGATCGTTCCGAGTACGAGCGTGGTAACGGCGTTGGAAGCCGGTCGGTCGTAATCGTCGACACCGACGTAGCCGCCAATACCGCGTTCCATGTCGAGCCAGCTGATGGCTCCGAAGGTGCCGGGGTCGTAAACGACTTCGTTGTTCGTGGCCGTTCCGTACCAGATCCACCAGCCCATGCCATACCCAGTGCCAGCGCCCGTACCGCCGAGTGGGCCCGCGCGATCTGCCTGCATGGCGTCGATGGCCTGCTGGGACAGGATCTGGTTGTCGCCACAGCGGCCGCCGCGCAGGTGCATAAGCAGGAGTTTGGCGTAGTCCTGCATGTTGGAAATGGCGCCGCCTTCCACGTGTGCGTTCTGCTGACCCGCGAGGCTGTCCGGGTGGCCCGTCCAGCCGTCAATGTCGAACGTCATATTGCCATACGTAAACACGTCCAGACCGCAGGGCTCACCGATGTACTTTGCGAACGCCTGGTTCCAGGTGCTGTTCGTGACGGTCTCTGCCACGGCGCCCGCCAGCTGCCACTGGCTGCCGCCGTAGTCGAACTGCGTTGCTGGCGGCACAGTGCCAGGCACCAGAACCGTGTACAGCGTCTCTGCGCACTCGAGCAGGTTGGCGTCTATAGAAAACTGGCACTCGTGCGGCCCATAGTCTGCGAAACCGCGCTCCAGCCCGGGAATGCCTGAGGTATTGCTGACCAGCTGTTCAGTTGTGCGATCGCCGTACACACCGTCCCAGGGTAGGTAGTTGTCGATCGGCGCGCTGATATCAAAGTTCAGGCTCTCGTCGCCGTCGAGCGCCATCAACAGCGACACCGAAGGCATCTTGCTGGCGGACGCGAGCTGTACCACGATATCCAGCGAATGGTCGCCGAACGCGCCTTCGTAAACAGTACCCTGCTCACGGTCGACCAGCGTGATGGTGATGCCATCAAAGCGCCCGTTTTCCGTGAGGAACTCCTGCAAAGCGGCCTCCACGGCCTTGAAATCGTATTCTGCAACCTGGTTTACCACGCTGTTGTTGTTACTACCGCCTCCGCCGCCGGCGCAGGCTGACAGCAAACAGGCGGTGACGAAAGTTGTCAGGAGGCGGTTCGGATTGCGCATGGGTTGCCTTCGGGTGCTGGTGAATCGAGGTCGGAAAAGTCTAGTTTAGCAACTTGCCGCATCTCGCTCGACGGCTTCAAGCGTAAGCCTTGCAATTGCATGTCACCCGGGCTTTCTCTACAATCGCCGCCGTCGCGAGGGCCCTGCCTCGCGCATCTCTCGTGGGCGTTCAAGGCCCTGCAGGCCCCTCTTGCCGGTGTAGCTCAGTTGGTAGAGCAGCGCATTCGTAATGCGAAGGTCGTAGGTTCGACTCCTATCTCCGGCACCACTTTCTCTTGGTCTGTTCCGGTCGCATAGGTAACAGATTATTCCGAGAGCATAGGTAACACTTTTGGAGCGAAGGGGTTCTTTCCCACCGGCTCCACCTTATCTAGCTCTCTGTCAAAGAAGCCCAGGTCATACTCCATGAAGCTGACGAGCCAGACCTCGTCGGCAACTTCTCTGACACCCACGTACTGTCCTGCGAAGACGGTACTGAGGTTGATTTTGCGCCTTCCGATGCATATCCGTCCACACCGAGTCACTTTGATGGTCCGGTCGTGACAAGGGTACTCCGGTTCCCCCGGTTCGAAGAACTCCCGGGCCGAAGGTGTATACAGCTCACCCGGGTACAAGCCGCCTAGCCCCTGGTGGGGCCGATCATTATTGTATACCTCGATGAAGTCATCGAAGCGTTCCTGCTGCTGCAGGAAGTTGAACGAGGCGGGTTTGGTCGCCTCCTTCTTCAGTGTCAGGTGCATGCGTTCGTGGCGTCCGTTCTGCTGGGGATGCCCTGGTTTGATTCGCTCAATACTGATACCCAGGCGGAGCCACCACAGTGACAGGCGGCTCAGACCGAACAGGGCATGAGGGCTGGCAAAGGGTATGCCATTGTCGGTCCGGATGGCACCAGGCAGGCCAAACTCCCTGAAGGTGCGCTCAAACACCTCGAAGGCAGTGATTTCCTTGGTCGATTCCAACCCCTCGCACGCCAGCAGGTAGCGGCTCATCTGATCGGTGATCGTTAGCGGGTAGCAGTGCTTTTTGTTCCCCAGTCGGAACTGACCCTTGAAGTCAGCACACCACAGCGAGTTGGGAGAATTGGCCTCGCTGAGCTGTGTTCCCTTGGCCTTGTAACGTTTGCGCTTCCTGCGCTTTACCAGGCCATGTCGATCCAGCACCGCGTGGATGGTGCTAACAGCGGGCGGCTTAATGATGGAGAACTCCTTCGCCAGCTTGTGCTGGATTTTGGGTGCTCCCCAGGATGTGTGCTCCTGCTTGATTCTCAGGATGGCCTTCTCGATCTGGAACGGCAGCTTGTTGGGATGTCGGTAGGCGCTCTTGGAGCGGTCCTCCAGCCCCCTGACGCCAAATTCCTTGTAGCGCGCAAAGATCTTGTAGCCGGTCTTGCGGGATATCCCGAACTCTCGGCAGGCTACGGCCATCTTCTCCCCGTCGAGGAGCCTAGCCACAAAACGTAGACGTTCATCCATACGGTTACACTCTTTCCAGGGCATCTGAGGGGCCTCCTCAAATGCCTCAATTGTGTAACCTATGCGCCCGGAATAAAGTGGAACCTATGCGCCGGTAAGATCACTTGGTGCATACTCGACACATGTGTCGCGCTCTATACTTGAGCGCCTGCTGATGCGGATGCTTCACAGTGTGTGACCATGACCTTCCGCTCATAGTACCCTCGGGGCATCCCCCTGACTCCTGTCTCTGTTGCGTTCATTGATGTTTACGCATAGTGTGATTCGCCATGACGAGCGGTTCTCATTCTCTAAGTGCAGCACCCGGAGTGTCTCGCCTGATCGTGTTTAGTGCCGCTCCACAGCTTCTATTGCGCGGCTTGAGCCTGCTGCTCTGCCTATTGATAGCGCCCCAAGTGTCTGCACAGGGCAGGCCCAACCTGCTGCTCATTACCGTCGATGATATGAATACCGACTCCATTGGTGCCTTCGGTTCCCAGGTTTCCGATGTAACGCCCAATATTGACCAGTTAGCAAAGTCGGGACTGCGTTTCGAAAATGCGCATGTGCAGGTTGCGAACTGCACGCCCTCACGCAACGTGATGTGGTCTGGTCGCTACCCGCACAGCAATATGGTGGAAGGCTTCTACCAGGTGCGCAAACCGGGCTACAAAACGCTGCCTGACCTGCTGCAGGACGCGGGGTACTTCACTGCCGTGCGACACAAGGTGAGGGACACCACGCCTTATCACCCCTACAACTGGGACCTGATTCTCGACGATAATGACGATGGGGTACGACATCACCCCCGCGACCCGGTTAGCTACGGTCAGTCGACCGCCCGGGGTATTCGCGCAGCCAGGAAGGCGGAAAAACCTTTTGCGATCATGCTCAATATCGGCGACCCGCATGTGCCGTTTCACGGGCTGGACAAGGCGGGCGAGTCGATCGATGAACCCAATCCCTCGTCTCGCGTTTACGCTGCGAAAGATGTGGTGGTGCCCGGCTTCCTTGTCGAGGACGCGGTTATTCGCGAGGAACTCTCACACTATTTTTCTTCCGTGCGGCGCGCAGATGACGCGGTGGGCCACATCCTTTCGGCACTCGATGCGGCCGGTGCTGCAGACAGCACGCTGGTCATGTTCCTGTCTGACCACGGTATGCCCTTTCCCTTTGCCAAGACCCAGCTCTATCACCACAGTACCTCCACACCGCTGCTGGTTCGCTGGCCGGGCACGGTTGAGCCCGGCAGTGTAGATGCTTCGCACATGGTGTCGGCCGTGGATATCCTGCCGACCCTGCTCGATGCCGTGGGTGCGGCACACCCCTCCGGCCTCGAAGGGCGTTCCTTCCTCGCCTTGCTTGAAGGCGAGGCGCAAGATGCACGCGATATCGTGTTCAAGGAGTACAACGAGAACTCCGCCGGGCAGCGTGCGCCAATGCGCGCCGCGCAGACACAGCAGTTTCTATACATCTTCAATGCTTGGTCTAACGGCACGCGCGCGATGCAATCTGCCACGCGGTCCACACGCACTTTTGCGCGCATGGGGGAGCTAGCGGAGAATGATGAAGAGCTTGCCGAGCGTTTGCGGATGCTCAAGTACCGGGTCCCTGAAGAGCTTTATGACGTTAGGACCGACCCTGACTGCCTACACAACCTGATCGATGACCCCGCCTATCAACCCGTGATCAGCGAGCTGACGACTGCGTTGCAAGCGCACCTGACACGAACGAACGACCACGCACTTGCTCCGTTTCTCGCACGCGAAGACAAGCAGGCGGTGGCCGCTTACATGCGCGAGCAGAATCGCGCCAAGGCTGAGCAGCAGGCGTTTGTCAGAAAGATTCGGGAAAGCATGTCCCAGGAAGCGAAGAAAGCCGCCCCTTCAGTCGAAGAGCGCCAGTAATCTCACCTCGGCACTCGCTCTCGGATGCGTACCACTCGGACATTCAGGATTATCGAAGGCGGTGTGCGCGACCCGACGGGGTTGGCCCGGGTCCGTGTCGTGGGTTTTGAATACGAGGACTTCGGCGGGCGTCATGTTCGGGAAATAGTGCCAGCGATGCGCAGGGTTGTAGCGGTAGCTTGTCGTGTCGTGGCGTACTTCACCCACGCCCAGGACTTCCGTGATTGCAGTAATCGTCATTTCGTCAGCAGCTTCAATCGAACGTGCATCGCACACTGCCAGCGGTGCATCCTGGGGAGGTGGGGAGAGACTACGCCAGACGTTGTACAACGCAGCTCGTTTGAAATCGGCGAGCTTGAGCCCGTGCAAATCCTCCACGAAGAACGCGATCTGCGCGGCTGAAGACGCGTCCGTATTGTCAGCATGTGGGTAGCGCGCTGGCTTGGCGTTCTTCAGGGGGGCGAGCCGGTCTGTCGCTGACTCCGAGAACCGCTGCTTCGCGCCACCCAGGGCGAGTACGCGCGTCGCCCCGCTAAAGGCTTTGGCGAGCTCGCAGAGTTCTTCCGTGTACGCGGCATTCGCCTCGGGGTCGAGTTCGATGTTGTCGAGCGCGCTCACCCGGCTCTGGTGTGCAAAAAGCTCAAAGCCCTCGCGTTCCAGCGATGCGCCGGAGCCGCGGCTGTCGCGGATCAGTACCTCGCGTCCGGGCAGCGTCTGCATCGTCGAGCATTCTTCTGCCTCGCTGACGAACGTGAGTGGGGATTCGCCCGGTGCGGGCTGGTTGCGGACATAGTTGATCTCAGCATAGACGCCGGCGTGATTGTCGTATTCAGTCACGTGCGTTGCCTCTCGCTGGCACGGGTCGCAGGCGTTGCCCCGATCGTGCGCCGGTAGACTCGCCATTTCGGGTAGCGATCACGCCGTTGACCACGCTGGCGATCACGCCCTCTGCGTCAGTAATCAATCTGCGGCCTCCGGCGGGCTGGTCGTCGACAAAGCGCACGCCGGTGGTGCCAATGCGGTCGGGGTCGAACAGCACGAGGTCTGCGGCGAGGCCTTCCTGTAGCAGCCCCCTATCGTTAAGTCCCAGCAGGTTCGCCTGTGCGCCTGTGAGTTTGTGTACCGCCTCTTGAAGGCTCAGTACTCCGCGTTCGCGAACCCAGTGTTGCAGCGTCCACACGGCGTAGCAGCTGTCCGTGTTGGACAGCACGTGTGCGCCGGCATCGGACGCGCCGATCATCGCCGTGGGGTGGCGCACCATGTCGGCAAGGATGTCGTCGTCTGCATTGCGCATGAGTACCGCGAACTGCGTTTCGAAGTGATCGGCAATAGCGGTGTCCAGCAACAGGTCTGTGGGCGAGACACCCCGGGAAGCGGCGATCTCTGCAACGCTGGCGCGCCACTCACCGGGTTGCCGGGTGTAGCGTACGAACACGTGCTCCCAGCGGCCTGTGAAAATCGGGTTCGGCCTTATTGTGCTTCCCTCCGCGGCGAGTTGCTGCCGCGCGTTGGCGTCGCCTGCAAGCGCGCGTACTCCGTCTGCGCCGTTCGCTTTCACGGCAGCCGCCAGGGAGGGTAGCGCGCGCACCAGCACGCCGGGTGCATCGAGACGCGTCCACAGTTCAAATGGCCGGGTTGATATCTGCGGCACAACAAGGTCGCCCGCCTCGCGCCCTTCTGCGATGGCGTCCATCAGCTTGAGGGCAGAGCCCGGCTCCGTGAGCGAGTCCAGCACCGCGCCAATCACCACCGGCCTTTTGGACTCGCGCGCAATGCGGCGATGCCATTCGAGGTCGCTGGCCTGTGCGGCGGCGTCCTTAAGGAGCGCGGCATTCGCCATGGCAAACAGCCCGGGGCCATCGGCGTCCGCAAGCACGCCTGCAAGGTGTAGCAGTTCTCCCTCGCCGCAGACCTGCCCTGGCAACGCCGTCCCATCGGGCCCCGGATTGCCGATAACCTGGTCGGTGGAAAAGCCGAGCGCGCCGAGCTTCAGTCCTTCATCGAGTAGTGCGGCCATGCGGTTGAGTTCTTCCGCGCTGGCCTCGCGCTCATAGACGTCCGGTACACCCAGCACGGCGGCGCGCAGCGGAACGTGCCCGATCAGGTGCGCGTGATTGAGTAGGGTCGGCAGTTCGTCCAACGCGTCAAAATAGGAGGGCAGATCAGACCAGTTGAACGGCACGCCCTCGGCAATGGCATCAGCGGGAATTTGCTCGACCGAACTCATGGCGCTGACGGCGTAGTCGCGCGTTGCCTCGTTGGGCACCGGCGCCAGCGCGTACCCGCAGTTGCCCGCGACAATCGTGGTCACGCCGAAGCTGGAGGAGGGGGTGAGGTCGGCGTCCCAGAACAGGTTTGCATCCAGATGGGTGTGGGGGTCGATAAACCCGGGCGCAAGTACCGCGCCAGCGGCATCGATCTCCTCGCGACCAACACCGCGACAGCTGCCACCCACCTGCGCAAGGGTGCCGGCGTCTACCGCCACATCACCCTCGGTGAGATCTGCGCCGCTGCCATCGGCAATCACGGCATTGCGAATCACGAGGTCGTGATTCAACGGGGGTTCCCGGCGATGACGGTGCGCTGCTCGGCCATGACGTGTTATCGGTATTTTGGGGCCCACGAGCATGATGCATCGGCACCCACTGGCGATCAACATGCGAGCGCGCGGGCGCTCTTTCGGAGAGATAAACGTCAGCATTCTTTACAGTGCCTTCTGCGGCGTGCTGTAAGTCCCTGAATTCAGGGGCGTGGCATGTTAATTGCAGCTTCCATGCGAGAATCTTCGGGTAAGGATGGGAGTAGATCGATGACGATGAGGAAATGGCTTGGCGCGGGCCTGGTGGCCCTGTTTCTCGGCCTTGGTGGTCTGCCTGCCAGTGCCGCTCCCATGGGCTTTGACGTGACAGTCGACCTGGCCGAACCACTCCCTATTCCACTGGGCGGCGGTACGGAAGTCGAGAGCATTACCGGCATGGCGTTCGGTGACCCCGTTCCGTTCGTCGGCTCCTCTGTGCTCGACTGTTTTATCGGCAGCCTGTGCGAGATCACCAACATGATGTTTGAGATGAACGGTGGCGGCGGCACGCTCGCGCTGGTCGACCTCCTGATGGTGGATGCCACGAATCCGTTCGGCCAGTTCGTCGGCACAGCATCGGGCGGCTTCGGTGTGGTAGACATCTACGCACAGCTGGATCTTGCCTACGACACCCAGGATGGGCCCTGCGGCCCGGCCGACACGATCTGTGGCGGCGGCGGTTCGTTCGAGCTGGGTTTGGATCTCACCGGTGACGGTGCCACCGACGATGATGAAGAGCTTCTGTTCATGTCGTTTACTTCCAGCCAGCCCTTCGTCTCGGGGGCCAGTGCGCCGATTGTTTCAGCGCTCGTGCAGGGGGAAGCGATCTGCGGAGACGCCACTGGGCGTCGCTGCGGCACCCTGGATATCGATGTGAAACCCGTGCCTGCACCGGCAACGCTGTTGTTGTTTGGCCTTGCAGTTGCGGGACTTGGGGCAAGTCGCGCGCGGCGAGGCTAGCCGCCTGCGCGGTCAGGTCAGGCGGAATCGCAAGCGGAGTGCACGAGGGGACTCGGTACTGGTTCGCAGTTGCGGCGAAAGCTAGTTTTCGCTCTGCAAAACATGCCTGAAGATAGATTCCAGAGCTCTGTATTCGTGCCTATACTGCACTGCCGCTGGCACCGTGGCACAGTAGCGGTCGGCTGCGTGGACGCGGTTGCGAATGCGGATTCGTAAGAGTGGAGTACACATTGTGAGAGCAGTACGACAGGGAAGTGCATCGTCTCGCGGCGTAGTAGCCGTTTTGGGCGCATTGCTCCTTATCGCCTCCTCCCTGCTGCCGCTCCAGGCCCACGCTACCCGCAATATCATTTTTATTTCAATCGATGACATGCGCGTTGAACCCAATGCGCTAACGCCCAATCTCGACACGCTGGCATCGACATCAACGGTTTATACCAACGCCTATACCCCCGCGTTGTGGTGCCTGCCGGTGCGCACCACCGTGATGTTCGGCCTGAGTCCCGCTACCCACCAGGTGGGGCTCGCCAACGTGACGCCTGATTACAACTCGCCGCCCTATACCGACATCTACAACAACCCAGCCCTTGAAACCCTGCCTGAAATCTTGAGTGCCGCCGGATACGAGACAGCGGTGACAGGCAAGGTGTTCCACGACCCGCAGCCCTCGCGCTGGGACGTCAACGGGCCGGCACTGGACTACAGCACCTTCTACAACCCGTTCGATCCGACGCCTGACGGAACCTACATGACCGAGGGGCCACTCGCGCCCGGCACGACGCACCCGGACCAGGTCACGGCGGATTGGGCTGAGCAGTACATCCAGAATGCAACTGGGCCTTTCTTCCTGGCGGTCGGTTTCTTCCAGCCGCACCTGCCCTGGATTGCGCCGCAGTGGGCCTACGACCTGTACACGTCAGTTACCGCCCATACGCCGCTCGCGGGTGACCTGGACGACGAGTCCATGAAGGCGAAAGAGTACGCCCACGCCCCGCTCTGGTTTGCCAACGACCGCCAGTACGACCTCATCCAGACTGCGGGTAACGCTCAGGACCTCACGCACGGTTACTACGCTGCGATCTCCCATACCGACGCGCGTATCGGCCAGGTGCTCGATGCCCTGGCGAACAGTGTGCATGCCAGCAACACCGATATTGTCGTTTGGTCTGACCACGGTTTCCACCTTGGTGAGAAGTTCCACTGGCGTAAGCGCACGTACTGGCAACAAACGGTGAACGTGCCGCTGATTATCAGCTCGCCCATTCTTACGCCGGGAACCGATGCTACCGAGGTGAGCCTCATCGACGTGCCTGCCACGGTGCTCGACATGGCTGGCCTCTCTCCCAGCACCCAGTTTGAGGGCACCACGTTGCGCACCGGCAGCAGTCCTGTGGAGATCTTCCACGAAAACGGTAAAGCGACGGTCTCGGGTGGTATCAAGACCATCGACTACAACCAGGCGGCGCCCGGCAACTTCGACCGCGGCCAGTACGACCTGGTATCCGATCCCGACGAGATTGTTAACCTGACTCCGCCCGGGTGTTGATCACCCGACTCCCAACACTTGTCCTGATGCTGCTGCTCTTCGCCTGTGGAGGCGGCGGGGGCGGCGGTAGTGGTGGCAGTGGCGCTGGCGGCGGTTCTGTAGGTGGCGTTGAGCCAACACCGCCGGTAGAGACCCAGCGCAGCGTGCTGTTCATTGCGATCGATGACCTGCGCGTCGACGGCCGGGCAATTACACCCGCGCTTGATGCACTCGCCGCGCAGTCAACGGTCTACAGCAATGCTTACACCACTGCGCTTTGGTGCCTGCCGGCGCGCACATCAGTGATGTTTGGCCTGAGCCCGGCGACCCACCGTGTCGGTCTTGCGAATGAACTGCCAGACTACGACGCGCCGCCCTTCACCGATATTTACGACAATCCCGAGTTGCAGGCGCTGCCCGAGCTCTTCGCTGCGGCGGGCCACACGACCGGCGTTGCCGGTAAAGTGTTTCACGAACCACAGCCCTCGCGCTGGGATGTGAATGGGCCACCTATTCCATGGTCGGACTTCTACGATCCCCTGGATGACGCGGGCGATGGCACATACCTGCACAACGCACCGTTGCCTGAGGGTGAGGCTCACCCCGACGAGGCCATTGCCGAGTGGGGCGTGCAGTTCATCAACAACCAGAGCGGTCCTTTCTTCCTCGCGATCGGTTTCTTTCAGCCGCACCTGCCGTGGATAGCGCCGCAATGGGCGTACGACCTTTACCCGGACATCACTGCCCATGAACCGGTACCGGGCGACCTCGACGATGAGTCGGAACTCGCACGCGAGTACGCCGCACTGCCCCTGTGGCTGGGTAACAGGCAGTACCAGCTCGTTGAGGATGCGGACAATGCTGTTGAACTGACGCGCGGCTACCTCGCCGCGATCTCCCATACGGACGCGATGGTAGGGCGGCTGCTGGACGCGCTGGCGGCCAGCCCCCACGCCGCTAGCACCGATATTGTTGTGTGGTCTGATCACGGGTTTCATCTGGGCGAAAAATTCCACTGGCGCAAGCGCACCTACTGGCAGCCAACGGTCCAGGTGCCGCTGATCATCCGCGCCGCGAGTTTGGCGCCGGGTACGGTGGGTGACGCGGTGAGCCTGCTCGACCTGGGGCCAACGGTGCTCGACCTCGCCGGCCTGCCGGCGGCCGCGCAGTTTGAGGGCGTCTCCCTGCGAGTGGGACGCAGCGCTGTTGAGGTCTACGACCGCAATGGCCGCGCATTGATTTCGAATGGGTCGAAAGAAGTGGACTACGACATCGACCTGCCGGGCGACGCCGACCGTGCGCGCTACGACCTTGACGAGGATCCCGGCGAGTTGCGCAATCTCGTCTCGCTGCCCCCCTAGCTGCGATCTGCTGACACAACTGCCGACCGGTTCACACACCGTATACGCTGTGCGCCAACGGGTTTGTCATCGCTCTGGCAGGTGGTTAACCTGACCCGCTTGAAGATTCCGTACTAACCGAAAGCCGCGAGAACAGGCATCGCCGCAAGTCATGAGCGCCAACGACATTTACAGCCAGAGCAAGGAGCAGTTGCTGGACCGCAGCGGCCGGTCCTACAAGGCCTTCCGCGACGGGCTCGATGCGAGGTACTCCACTGTCTGGCGGGACATCGGCCTTGCATGGCTGTGCATTATTGGCCTGCAGGCGGGTCTGGTGCTCATCGAGTTCCACTCGAGCACTGCTATGGTGTTTGCCACGCTTGCGGGCGGGATGCTCGCGGGTTTTTTCATCGCCAACCTGATGCTCTTCCTGCACGAGGCAGCGCATTTCAATATTCACCCTGACAAGACCTGGAACGATCGCCTCTGCAACACCTTTCTCTCAGGCATTATCGGCATTGACGTGGCCAGCTACCGCATCGTGCACTGGCAGCACCACCGCGAGCTGGGGACGCCCGAGGACTCTGAGCGCAGTTACTTCGATGCCATTACTTTGCGCTACATTGTGGAGTCGCTGCTGTTGATTCGCGCGTTAAGGGTGGTATTGCAGCGCCGCGAAGTAACTGCCCAGAAGCCTCGCGATGCTGGCGCGAACTCAAGCGGAGTACCCGTTGCCGTATTGGGCCTTGCCGCCAATATTGTTTACCTTGCTGTACTGGCGAGCCTGGGTGAGTACATTGCCGCGGCGGCTTGGGTGCTGGCTGTCATCGTGTTTTACCCGGCGTTTGGTGCCATCCGCCAGGCGCTTGAGCACCGCAGTCTGGATGCCAGGAGTGATG
Source organism: Halioglobus sp. (assembly GCA_965227435.1). Classification (GTDB taxonomy): domain Bacteria; phylum Pseudomonadota; class Gammaproteobacteria; order Pseudomonadales; family Halieaceae; genus Marimicrobium. The sequence goes on from CBDDGB010000001.1 coordinate 1,733,206, forward strand.
TCGACTACTCGCAGGTGCCCCAGGGTGTTACGAACCGCATGTTCCACCGGGGTCCCTTCAGCTTTTTCTTCGGAGGCGCTGGTTTCAACCGGCATCTGCTGCACCACTTCGACCCGTCCGTTTCTTACACGCGGCTTCCCGATGTGGAGGCCTTTCTTATGCAGACGGAGTACGCAACGCTGATAGAAGACAGCTACACGACCTACAACAAGGTGTTTCGCCAGCTGTTCCAGTGGAGAGCGGCCGCTTGAGTACGATGAACTGTCTTGCCTGTGGCGCGGGCGACCTTGAACATTGGGCGGTGGCCGCTGATGTCGAGTACTTTACGAGTGACGCGCGCTACGATTACCTCCGCTGCCCGCAGTGCGGCTCACTGTCGATCAGCCCGGTGCCGCGCGATGAACTAGGCACGATTTACCCTTCCGACTACTACAGCTATGACACCGGCTACAACGAGTCCTTTGTCCAGAGCGTTAAAGCATTCTTCGATCGCCGCTTTTTTCGCTCTGCGACTGCAGCAGTGCAGGGTGAGACGCTCGCCGCGCTGGATGTGGGCGGTGGCGCCGGTCAGCAGCTCGACGCGCTGAAGGCGTCTGATGCGCGGGTGTCGCGCACGGCGGTGGTTGATCTCGACGAGGGTGCGCAGCAGGTGGCCGAAGCCTCGGGACATGAGTTTCACTGCATGCCGGTGGAAAACTTCCGCTCCGACGGGCGGTTTGACGTGGTGCTCATGTTGAACCTGATCGAGCACGTTGCCGAGCCTGAAAAGGTGTTGGGTGCAGCGCGTGATCTGTTGTCCGATTCCGGTGTTGTTGTGATCAAGACACCCAACGTCGACAGTCTTGACGCGCGGCTGTTTCGGCACGCGAACTGGGGCGGTTACCACTGCCCGCGGCACTGGGTGTTGTTCACGCGGGAAAGTTTTGTCGACTGCGCCGAGCGCGCCGGCCTCGAGGTGATGAGTTTCAGCTACCAGCAGGGCGCGCCGTTCTGGGCGACAAGCCTGCTCTATGCGCTGCACCGCGGCAGGTTGATCACCCTTTCGAAGGACGTGCCTGTATTCCAGCACTGGCTGTTTCCCCTTGCGATTTTGTTGGGGGCGGCAATTGATATTCCCCGCAGCCTCTTTTTCAAAACCTCCCAGATGGTCTTCGTGCTGCGGCGGCGCGGCGGCTGACACGGTCGCCGCTTTCTCCCGGCGGCACGCTCGAACCGGTACGGCAATTCCTTTACAGCCACTAGCTCATGGGCTAAGACTAGGTAGCCATTTAGTTCGCGAGGGAATGCCCCATGTTGAAACGAAGCCCTACCATTGCCGCAGCCATGCTTTGCGCCCTGTATGTCCTGCCAACCGGTGCGGTGCAGTCCGAGGAGGAGAACCTAGCAGCGCTGGCAACGCCGCGCTGTGAGATTCCCGGCCTGGCGGTGGTGCCTCCGAAGCCCTGGTACAGCGTGCCGGTCGATTCAGCGGAGGAGGGCATTGAGGGGTGCCAGATGATCTGGGAGGAGGGCGAGCAGTACATGGGTATTTTGCGTCTCATGTCGTTCGACCTGAGCGATCGGCCTAAGCAACAAGCGGACTGGGAGAGCTTTGTGATCGGCTTCGAGGCGGTTGTGCTGGAGCGCATGGGTTTCAAGCTGGGCAAGCCGACCTGGAAACGCGACTCTGTACCGGTCAGCGGCGAGGGCTTCGGCAACGGCAAGGCGGCCGGCTTCCTCGCTTCCCTGGAGGGGGGCACCACCGAGAACGAGGTGCACTTCATGTTGTTTGAGAGCGCCAGCCACAAGTACGTGATTTCCGGCATCATGCCCTCGAGGGAGGCGAGTCCCGGCGTGTACAAAGCCAACACCGATGCGATGGGTACGGTGATGCGCACCCTGCAGCCGAACTAGACGCCCGCGCTTCGAAAGGACAGTGACTCGCGGCGCCGCTGGAGTCTACATCACGCCGTAAGCGAGCATCGCGTCGGCGACTTTGGTAAAGCCCGCGATGTTCGCTCCGCTAAAGTAGTCGACATGTTTGCCGCGGTGAGTGCCGTGCTCAACGCACTCATCGTGGATTCTGCGCATCGTTTCGTGCAGCCGCTGATCTACCTCTGCTGCCGTCCACTGCAGGCGCAAACTGTTCTGGCTCATTTCGAAACCGGATACCGCGACGCCTCCGGCGTTGGCGGCCTTGGCCGGTGCGTGCAGCAGCATGTCTACCGCGCCAAAAATTTTCACCGCGTCCGGTGTGGTTGGCATGTTGGCACCCTCGGCGACAGCCCGTGCGCCCTGCTTGAGCAGTGTCTTCGCCTCTTTCGCATCGATCTCGTTCTGGGTGGCGCAGGGAAAGACCAGTTCGCCAGGCACGTCCCAGGGTTTTTTCCTGGGGTGGTACTTCAGCCCGAACTCTTTCGCCAGCTCCTTGATCCGCCGCGGCGGCCCCTTCTTGTTGTTCTTGAGCCAATCGATGTGGCCCTGGTTGAGCCCGTCTTTGGCGAGCAGGAAGCCGCCGGAGTCGGAAAGTGTCAGCACATTGCCGCCGAGTGACACCAGCTTCTCGGCGCAGTAGATGGCAACGTTGCCCGCGCCGGAGATCAGGCAGTCACGCCCTTCGATGTGTTCACCGTGGTGCGATAGCATTTCCTGCATCATGTACACCGTGCCGTAACCCGTGGCTTCCGTGCGTACAAAGCTGCCCCCAAATTCAAGGGCCTTGCCCGTGATCACGCCCTCGAAGCGTTCGACCAGGCGCTTGTACTGGCCGAACAGGTAGCCCACCTCGCGTGAGCCTACGCCGATGTCACCGGCGGGCACGTCGAGGTCGGGCCCGATGTAGCGGTGCAACTGCGTCATGAACGCCTGGCAGAAGCGCATGATTTCCCGGTCAGAGCGCCCCTTGGGGTCAAAGTTGGAGCCGCCCTTGCCGCCGCCCATTGGGAGGCCCGTCAGAGAATTCTTGAACACCTGCTCGAAGGCCAGGAACTTCAGGATGCTCTGGTTGACCGACGGGTGAAAACGGATGCCACCCTTGTAGGGGCCAATGGCGTTGTTCTGTTGCACGCGAAACCCGCGGTTAACCCGCAGTTCGCCGTCGTCGTCTTCCCATACCACTCGAAAAGAGATGATCTTGTCGGGCTCCGTCATGCGCTCCAGGATGCGGAGGTCCTTGTAGACAGGTTTGTCAGCGATGTAGGGAATAATGTCCATCGCCACCTCGTGCACCGCCTGGTGAAATTCAACCTCTCCGGGGTTGCGCTCTACAACGCCTTCCATGAATTTTTCCAGATTGGTTGCTTTGTCTACGGCCATCGGTCTGTTCCTGCTTGTTATTCGTGGTCTTGCGGCTATGTGGCGTTGACGAGCATTGCGGTTGCCCGATGGTCAATCGTAGAACGATGCGTGTGACAGTGTGCTGACGGAGGTCAAGAACGACCGAAACTCTCGCTCAGCGGGGCGTCTGTGACGCCTGTCACACATGTGTAGGATTCAGCGCTTTTTGCCAGCTGGCCAGCGTCTGCGGGCTCTAGTATTCTCAAATCAACAAATGCCAATAATGTGGCAGGGCGAGGCCAGAGAGGCGCTCAGCCGCGCATAACAGGTTACCGTCATGAAGCTTGGTTACACATTCTTTACTGCTTTGTTGATTCTCGCGCTGGGTGCCGGAAAGGTTGCGGCCGATGTACCCGACCCCGGGTTTAAATCGCTGTTTATCGGGCACAGTTTTTTCCGCCCGTTTGCCGAGGGCATGCCGAGCTACGTGGGCGCCGCCGGCATCACCGGGCACTCACAGAGCATCGTGTTTTCCGGTGGCGCGAGTGGCACACCCGAAGCCCTGTGGAACAACGCGAGCAAGCGTGCGCAGATTCAGGCGGTGCTCGACGGCGGTGACATTGAACTCTTCGGTATGACGTACCACCCTACCTATCCGTCGACCGTGGGTTATGAAAACTGGATCACCTATGCGCTCGACAAGAATCCCACCACGCGCATTTTCATCGCGCTGCCCTGGCTGCCGCAGCCGTCAAACTACAATGCCACGAACTACGCAAACCTGTGGGTGACGTTTAACACAACTGCCTGGCAGGACTTTGTCGACTCGATCCGCGCGCTGTACCCCGGCGTTGATATCTACTCCATTCCCTACGGCCAGAGCGCCGGTGAGTTGCGCCTGTTGCAGGACGCCAACAACCTTCCCGATGCGCCAAATCTGCAGGGCAATGCCTCGAACTCGATTTTCACTGACAACCTTGGCCACGCTGGCGATATTCTCGTGGACCTCGGCCGGCTCGTCTGGCTGAACGCGATCTACGATGTCGACCTCGCAAACTACAGCTACGGTCCGAGCTACAACACCGACCTCCACGCCATAGCGAAGTCGATCATGGATGCCCACGATCCGGACTACGACGCGGCCTACCACGTCGATGCTGACGGTGACCGCGTGGGTGATGCTATCGACAATTGCCCGCTGGTAGCCAACCCGGACCAGCTCGACACCAACGGTGATGGCAGGGGTGATGCATGTGAGGTTAACGGCTGCTAGGCAACGTGCGCTGCGTTTGCGGCGCCCGCGCTAACTTTCCGCTACGCGGTGCGTAACCCCTAGCTGGGTAATCAGCAGCGCCGCCCCGATCAATGAGAACCCCTTGATAAACGATGCCTGCTGTATAGCGCGCATCGCTTCCCCCTCTGCGTAAATCATCTCGTAACCGTGCACGACGAACGTGACGGGAATCAGGAAGATGATCAGCAGCCAGGCGCCAAGGCGCGGCCGCCAGTTGAACAGGATCATCGCTGCGCCGGCGAGCTCCACCACACCTGACAGCAGCACCCAGAACACGGGGTAGGGCGTTGCCTCGGGCATGAGATCAACGTAGTAGGGGATGTTGGTGAAGTGCGTAACGCCCGACAGCCAGAAGAGTGACGTGAACAACAGCCGCGCGGTGATGGTCAGGCCAGCGTGGTTGGGTAAGTGGTTTTCAGCAAACATGCTTGTCTCCGATGTGTGCGCAGGTTCAGGCGGTGGATGCAGCGTTCTGTTTGATCCAGTCGCCGATACGTTGCTTGCGTTTGGACGATGCGTCTTCTGCCACACCTGCGACTACATCGGTCAGGCTCACTGCGGCGAGCGCTTCTCGGTAACCCTCTTCCGCGCTGTAGAAGGCGGCAGCGATCACGCACGGGTTGTTACATTCAGCCCTTGATGCGCCGCAGGGCCCGCTGCGCCTGACTTCGGTGCAGCGAAAACTGGGTGTGGTGCCTTCAATGGCAGCGGTGATATCCCAGAGGGAGAGTGTTTCCGGTATGCGTGCGAGTCGATAACCGCCGGCCGCACCGCGTTTTGCCGTTACGATGCCTGCGCGGCTGAGCGCCTGCAGTTGTTTAGCGAGGTAAGGCACGGGTACGCCGAGGAAGTCCGCCAGCGCATCGCCGGGCAGGGACGCGCCCGGCGGTAAGATGGCGAGCAGGGCGCAGGTATGCGCCGCCCATTCGACGCCCTTGCCAATCTTCATTGGGCCAGCAGCGCTCGCAACGCGGTGACGCGTTCGGCGTTGACGCCAGCGTCTGAGTACCCTGCGCGAGAAGCGGAGCGCACTTGCACCGCATCGGCATCGAGACGGAATTCCACGTCGTCAACGAACCGGAACAGGCTCGATGTGAACTCCGCCGCAAGGTAGTCGCCATCCTGCTTCGTGACAGTACCGCCCATGCTTTCGATGATAGCGGGCAACTGGCTCCACGCCGCGACAGGCAGCGGGTCGACACGCTGCTCAGCCGCCGTATTGGATTCGCTAGAGATACAGTTGGGTGAGCTGGGGCATGGTGTGAGCAGTCCGCTCGCGAGACCCGCTGGCGCGCCGCTCTGGGATTGCTGGCCAAGGAAGAACAGCCCGCCGGTGCCGATGAGAATTAGGAGGAGGATGCCGCGTACCAGATATTTCATGGGGATGACCGTCTGTTGATTTAATAGTGGATAAATAATATCCGTAATTGACGAGAAGTCAACAATCACCCTGCCCGTGGCGCGCTCAGCCTCTGTGAACGCCCGCTTTGAGCCGAAATGCCGATCTGTTGCGGCTGATCAATGCGCTGTGGCCTTGCCGCAAATAGCGTGTGAAGGATTGGCAACCGCGTGTCTCTGCGCGCGGGGCTGCCTGGGTGAATCTCGCGCGTTTTGACGGAGGGAGATCGTGTCACGAACGATGCACTTTGGATTGGCGCTGCTTTTGCTGTGTTGCTCGGCAAACGCCGCCGCGATGTTCATACCGCATGACGAGCGTGTGTTCGCCAACGGGGCTACCTGGGCCCAGCCCAGCCTGTTCTGGCGTGTGAGCTGGAACGAGGTCAACGCACAGTGCCCTGGCGGCGTCTGCGGGGCGGGTTCCAGCCTGCGGGGCTATGATCTTTCTGGCTGGGTGTGGGCGGACTCGGTGGCCGTAACCTCGCTCTTGAATTCCTACCTCGCCGCGGACGGTATCGGCGGTGCCGATCTGCTCGACCCGTTCGACCCGAACGACAGTTACGGGCTGATCACCGACACTACCCCTGATTGGGTGCGCGCGATACGCAGCGACTTCTTCTACACCAGCTACGACCATACCGGCGGCTATTACCTCGACGCCTTTGTCTCGGGTGACGTGGGACGTCACTACGATACGAGCTCGGTCTACTGGCCGCCCGACAATCGCAACAACCGCATCAGGTCGCGCACCCGCAACAGCGGTGATGACACACGTGATGGCGTTTTTTTCTTCTGTACGTCGGATTGCCCGCAGGCACCTGTCGTCCCCACCCTGCCATTATTTGGACTTGCACTTATCGCGCTCGTGGGACAGCGCTGGCGTCCTGGAGTCGGCTCGCGCATCACTCCATAGGTCTGGCTCATAGCGGTTCCCGGGTCCCGAGAGCGTCAGGTTTCTTTACACACGCTCGCGATTTCTTGCCCCATGGCCCGTAAACCCTTGAAATCATTGATGCGGTACAGTTCTTGCCTGCTTTTTCGCAGCTTTAGGCAGCTAGTCGGTGGCCCCGGAGGGACGACCGAATAGCCATACACCAAGTGTTGGCAATAGCGGCACGCATGCGCCACTGTGTTCTATGTGCTTCACTGGTGCTGCCGTAACGAACAGGGGATCACCGTGCACCTCCCGCAACACACCGGGAGTCACGTTAGACACAGGGCAAGGACATGATGGTCACTCTCACCGCGCTAGGAAAGCGCTTCTTCTCCACAGCGGCAATGGCCGGCTGCTTCCTGCTCCCGATGCTGGTGCATGCCGAGTCTGAACTACCCACGGGGGTAAGCCCGCAACCGTCACAGCCCGACCTCGAGCAGTTGATGTCCATCCTGAGAACCACGCCGGAGAACGGCTGGGTTCGCGTTAACACGAATCTCTATGAAGACGTGTGGACACCGACCGGTCTGCTGGTCTCCACCGACAAATCGCCCAACTCCGTCCCCTGGGGCCCGCGCGGCATTATCGCGGCATGGAGCGGCTACGCCTGGGACAGCCGCCGGGGCGACCTGATCATCTACGGTGGCGGTCATGCAAACTATGGCGGCAACGATGTGTATCGCTGGCGCGCCACCACGCTCGAGTGGGAGCGCATGTCACTGCCGAGCGACATCCAGTCACTCGGGCCGTACCCGTGGCCAACGGTAGATGGCCCGAGTCATTCGCCGCAGGCGCAGCACACCTACGACGGCAACATCTACCTCCCGATTGCCGACCGCTTCCTGACCTTCGGCGGTGCGGGTTTTAACTTCGGACTGCCGTTTATCATTGAAGACCCTAACGGCAATTATGTTGCACCGGGCAACCCCACGACGTATCGCGAGACAGGCCCTTACTTTTTCGACCCCGCTCGTGCAGACGGCAACAAGGTTGGCGGGTTGACCGGTTCCCACTCGCAGTGGGACAACCCCAACGCGTGGGTTATCGGCGGTGGCATGTGGGAGAACCGCGATGTGCCGCTCAACATCCCATCCGCTTACTTCCCGCGGCACTTCATTGAGAATTCCGTGGGCTACACGCAGGAAAACGGCAAAGACGTAGTATTCGTGCACGGCGCGCAGTCCATTCTCTCCAAGTACACCATTAACGATGTCGACGACCCGACGCAGGACACCTGGGAACAGCTCGGCGAAGGCACGGGCTGGGGCCAGCCCGCCGGCGCTTACCTGCCAACGCTGGACCTGTTTGTAAGAATCTCTCCCGCGCTCTTCTCCTACTGGGACCTGTCGACGCCAGGACCGACGAACACCAACGTACCCTTTGTACCCAGCGGCACCTTCGTCCCCACTACCCTGGGTACCTACAACAATGGGCTCGGCGATTACGGCATTGATTTTGACGCGCCCAGAAACAGGTTGCTGCTGTGGGGCGGAGGTGGTGATGTCTGGGCACTGACTCCGCCGGCCAGCGTTTCGCCCACTGGCTGGACGATCGACAAACTCGTGAACGCACCAACGCCGGTGCCCAACGCATCTCCAGGCGCGGGTGTTTTGGGCAAGTGGAAGTACATCGAACAACTCGATGCCTTTCTTGCGCTGCAACACTGGCACGAGGGCAACATCTGGATCTATAAGCCGGCAGGCTGGGTAGAGCCCGTGAACGATGACCCGCACGTCACGATCTCGGAACCCTCGAGCGAAGGTTATTTCCTGCCCAACGATGACATCGTGGTGACAGCCGATATCGGTAACCCCTCCAGCGTGATTACCGAAGTAGAGTTCCTGCTGGACGGCGTGACGCTGGCTGTGGATACCACACCGCCATTTACGACCACGATGAACTCGGTACCACTCGGCGTCTACACGTTTGAGGCGATTGCAACTGACAACAACGGCAACCGCTTTGTGGCGCCTCGTGTCGCGGCGACTGTCGCGAACCATGAAAATGATCCGCCCTCCGTGAACATCAGCGCCCCCCTCGACGGTGCTGAAATCGAGTTCTTTGAAGGCCGGATGATCACGGTGAGTGCCGATGCGAGTGATACCGACGGCACGATTGCACAGGTTGAGTTCTTCTTAAACGATAACTCCCTGGGCGTAGACACGGTCGCGCCTTACTCGGTCGAATGGACGGCGGTGCAGGGTGCTCAGACTGTGACGGCTATCGCGACCGATGACACCAACATGACCTCCACCTCGGCCGCTGTACAGTTTGACGTAACTGCCCCGGGCGCGGGCAGCGCGCTTGTGCTGCAGAACGGCCTGGATGGTTACTCAGGCACCGATGACACCTACTTGGACGGTTTCCATACCACCTTCCCGAAAGGTGCCGAGGGTGTGCTCAACAGCCTGCCGAACCAGTTCAACACGCTCATACGCTTCGATATTTTCTCGGGCGAGGGCGGCCCGGTGCCTGAAGGCTCGACCATCGCCTACGCTGGGCTCGCCATGTACAAGTGGTCGTTCTACGACTTCACCTACCGTGCGCACGCGCTGCTCAAGGACTGGGTAGAGGGCGAAGCCACTTGGTTTAACGCCGCTGCTGGCGTGCCCTGGAGTGCACCGGGGGCCGCAGGTTCCGGCACCGATTACGTCTCGGCTGGTAGCCCTGGCACCGTTACGGGCTGGGAGCCCGAATGGGTTGTGCTGGACGTCACCGACAGCGTGCAGGCCATGAGTCTGGGTACCCTGGACAATTTTGGATGGCAGTTGCTTGGCAGCGGCGTGAACTATCACAAGAAGTTTCGCGCCAGTGAGTACGCTGCGGATCCAACGTTTAGGCCCAAGCTGATTCTCGAGATCGACCCGAACCAGTTGCCCACCGTCACACTGACTGCGCCGATGGATGAGGAGATCTTCTTCCTGGGCGACCCGGTAACGATTACCGCCGATGCCAGCGACCCGGATGGCACCATCACGCAAGTGGAGTTCTTCCACGAAGACGTGTCGCTGGGTGTGGACACGACCGCGCCATACAGCATCGAGTGGACGGATCACCCGTTCTCGCGGAATACCATCACCGCCGTTGCGACCGATGATGGCGGCGCTACTGCGACCTCGCAGGAGGTGACGATCAGGTCTCGGCCGCGCGGCTGTTGATAGCTCTGCAGCCCTGGCCCGGTTAAGGGTCAGTGCTGCAGCCCTCTCTCGCCGCATTGTATCCAGTCCGCCAGGGCGCCGGCGAAGCCTAAGGCCTGGGCGCTGGTTTCTCCCAACATTGCATCCGATTGGTTTGCATCGCATGTATACTGATGCCGCGGGCAGCGTGGCCGTGTTGCTGCTCGTTCACTTTCAAACCCGTACAACTACTGCGAGCAAAGCAAGCATCATGACTACTCTCAAAACTCTGATTTTCGCCGCGACAATCGCGTTCCTGAGCCAGGCGACTTTCGCCGACGATGACAAGTTCGACGAAGCCCTCAAGACCTTCCAGATGGCGGGCGAGAGCGGCGCTTTCTTCGAAGATACCTATGCGTATGCCTTGTTTCCCTCGGTCGGGAAAGCCGGCGTGGGCATTGGCGGCGCCCACGGTAAGGGCCGTGTCTACCGCGATGGGGAGCACATTGGCGATACCAAAGTGTCGCAACTTTCCTACGGCTTGCAGCTGGGTGGGCAGGTCTACAGCCAGATCATTTTCTTTGAAGACGAGCGCGCGCTGAGGGACTTCACTTCAGGCAACTTCGAGTTTGGCGCCCAGGCGTCCGCCACCGCGATCACCGCGTCTGCAAACGCCCAGGCAACCACAGGCGGCGGCAACACGGCGGGTGCCTCAGGTGGTAAGAGTGACGCTAAGACGGTGTCGACGGGCTACGACAAGGGCATGGCGATCTTCACTGTCACCAAGGGTGGTCTCATGTACGAGGCCGCGATCGCGGGGCAGAAGTTCAGCTATACGCCCCTTTAAAGGGCTCGCCTTGGGGAAAAGGGGGCCCAAAGTAGGGGTCAGGGCTCCTCGTTTCATTGCAAAACCCACCTCATCTACCATACTTAGCGAGTACTAGCGGCTGCCCGCCACCGGGACGGGTGTGCGGGTAGCGGCGGTTCTGACGATTGAAAGCTAAGGAATACCAACAATAACGGTGAGGCAACCCTACAATGACCGACGAAAAAAATAACGAAGACACTCCTGAGAATAACCCCGACACTGAGGCTACCAGTCTCAATCGGCGCGAGCTCCTACTGGGTGCTGGCGGCGCTGCTGCGACGGCAGGTCTAGCTGCCACCGGTATAGCATCCAATGCTAATGCCATGGGTGTGACCGTGGCGACGCCGACTCCGGTTTACTACCCGCGGCCAAACTTCACCCCGGAGATAAACCTTTCGGGTAAGACCGCCGTCATCACCGGCGCATCACGCGGCATCGGTCGCGCGACCGGTGAGGCGCTCGCGGCGCTCGGCGTCAATGTCATCGGCACCTCCCGCGATGCTGCGAACGTGCCCAACCCACCCACGGCTTTTCCGCTGGTTGACCTCGACGTTGTGTCAGATGCCTCGGTCGCCTCTTTTGTGTCGACGGTCTCCGGCCTGCTGGGCACCAACACGATCGACATCCTGATCAACAATGCGGGCCGCTACGTGGGCGGGCAGATTGTTAACCCGGGCCTCGGCCCTGACCCCGACCAGTTCTTCATCGACCAGATAAAACTCGGCATGGAGACCAACTACCACGGCCAGATTCGTGTCACCAACAAGCTGCTGCCGCTGATGACGCCGACGGGCTATGCCCGCCTTCTGTATACGGTTTCTATTGCGGGGTACCTCGTGGGTGGCGGTGCGACGGGCTCTGCGCTCGGACTTGATTCGCTGCACGCCTACTATTCCACGAAGACTGCGCTGCGCACCTACGTGAATTATCTGCGCGGTAAGCTCGGTGTAACGGGCAGCAACGTCAAGGTCTCTTCGGTAAATCCATTTATTATCGATACGCCGTTGCCCCTGGGTAACAACCCGATCTGGACCGAACCGGTTGACGCTAACGGTGACCCGCTTGATCCAGCCTCTCTCGCGGGTGCGCAGCTCCTGCGCGCCTCCCAGGCTGGCGGCCTGCCGGCCTCCTATGTGGCAGACACCTTCGTGCAGCTGCTGCAGTCCAATGAGCCGAGGGAGAATGTGGTGGTGGGCGCGCCGTTTGAACCCGATGCGACTTCGGGTGGCAACCCCATTATCCTCAACAGCCTTAAAGAGGAAGAGGAGCAATCAGCAGTGCGGTACCTCTCCGGTATTCCTGGCTGCTAGGAAGATTGCTTAACCAGGTAACGCGTCCGCGTGATTGGAGCGCGTTACCTGTTTCTGCCGGCCTTTTGTTTATCGAGGCTGGCTCGCATCAGCCACGACCTGTGCAATAAATGGGGTCTTTAATGAACACCTCACTGTTTGCACTCACTGCACCGGCACTGCTCACTGTTTCCGCACTGGCCGTAGCTCAACCCACTATAGATCTGGTGTGGACCTCCACGACCGGAGCAGGAACCCCCGGTTCCTCAACGATAGAGGCGGCGAATGAAAACAGATACGAAAACTTGCCCTAGCGCCGCCCTTAGCGTCGTCCGTGCCTTGCTAACCGTGTTCATGCTCGGTAGTTGTTACGCCCAGGCCGGATTCTTGCGGTACGACGTTACATTCAACGATGAGCAATTCGGAAATCTGATCTTCGACGCGCAAGTTGGTGGGGGCCAGAACCTATGGCCTTCACTGGTCGATTGGAGCTTTAGCTGGGATGGATTACTCCTGAACTCGTCAAATAGTATTGCTGATCCCAACAGCCAGTTTTTTGTTAATGCGTCCGGAAGTGTTACCGGCAACGGCATAGAGAGCATTGAATGTGTATTCCCACCGGGGTCTCCTATTTGTTTTCCAACGCTCGTAGTGACCAACAATCCTGCGTTTTTGGGTAACGACGGCAGCAGCATCGAGTTTTATCGCTCAAGCGGTAGCTTTTCTGATTTATTGTGGGGTGATGATGGTAATGGTGGCGCTATTGCAGAATCTGGCACGTTGATTTATTCGGGCCCTACCTCGATTCCGCTACCCGCGACGATCTGGCTGATTGGTGGGGCGCTAGTGGGCGTCGGCCTAACAAGGCGTCGCAGGGCTGGCGTAGCGCACTAGATAGAGCACCTGAATCGTAAGACCCTGGTAAATGTTCTTGTGGCCCTGTGATCTCAAGAAAACTATTGAGGCTGCTGTCACGATTCATAGCGCGATTTACTGCTGAGCATATGCCGAAGTGGCAGGCCTTCCGTGCAACTATCGCTTGCCGCTATCACCGCAGACTTGTCCGAGCAGTTCTCGTTCTCCATTAGTGCTGCACATGCTAGATTGGCCTCACCGTCACTGCCGATTCGGATCCACCATGCCACGTGCCACAACTATCCTCGCTGTCGCCTTTGTATTGCTGCTGCCAGGCTGCTCACCAGATCCGGAGCCGTTGGCTTGCCAGCCCGCTGGTGAGAACTACCTTCAGGATGCCTCGTTTGAGAGCATTTCCCTCCCGCCCTGGGAGCGACCATGGAAGATTGGCCAGCATGCTTCTTCTGGCTCCTTTGAGTATGAAATCGCTGAAGGTGTCTTGGAGATCAGGAAAGTCGGTAAAGAACCCTGGTTTTTTTTCAGGCAAAAACTGTCAGTCAGCGATCTCGCGGGAAAGCAGGTTAAGTTTGGTGTAGATCTAAAACTGGACCCACCGCCCTCTGAAAGCCTGCTCCACTCCAAGCGTGGTAGTGGAATGAAGATAACGGTGATTCCTCGCATTCAGGGCCCGCAAAAATCAATATTTGAGCCTGCAAGCACTAACGGAGTCGCGGCCTGGCAAGCGCAATATATTGTTCTTGATCTACCGGAAGACCTGCAATCAATACAGTTTGACCTGATCCATCAAACTAAAGGCACAATGCGGGTGCGCGATCCCTATATACGGATCGCTTCAGAGGCGGGTTGCCTGAAGTGATCAAGGGGTAGCGATGACGGACCCTTTGAGACTGTGGTGCTGTGAAAGACCTCGTTGTGCAGTCTACGAAGCCGAAACGTGTGGATCAGTCATTGCGCGGATCTAGCCCTTGCGCGAGTGCTCAACAGGACTGATAGTCCCACGGCAAGCAGCCACAAGGTCGCGGGTAGGTTTACAGCTACCGCTGCGCTTTTGAACTGAGCGCAATCAGCCCCGGTACAACTCGCTTGAACAACGGCGGGGCTGCCACCTCCGCAACCTACAGGCTTATAGAACCAGCCACCTACGTACGGGTTGATAGTGTCTGATGACGCAGTATCACTTGTGGTGAAAGTGTCGAAGTTCGTGAAGCTGCCATCCTGGGGAAGAATTCGGTCCCGAACCCGTGCCTGGTAGCCAACCGTGTTGCCGACCATTGAGGTCGTCGAGCTTGCGGTCCAACCCTGGATCGATCGCTCGAGCGGGGTGAACTGAATGCGAGTTGGGCGCCAGTCGTCATCGAAAAACGCAGTCGCCGCCGGGTTGTCCCAGTTCGGCGCGGGAAAAACACCATCTGGACCCGGTCCGAGTAAGTCGCCGCCTGAGAACCCGCCCAGAGTAAGGTAGGTGTTCAACAAGGAGTTCACGTCGTCGGCTGAAGCCCAGGTCCACCCACCCATGTCCCAGCCATTGAGGGTCCCGCCACTGCAAGCGCCTCCGGGGCAAACAACGTCAATTGTGTCCCAGCTCAGGCCAGCAAACAGGTCCACCTGTGCCCAGATTTTGCCATCGGCCGTTATGGTGTCGGCCGTTTGAATGGGTAGGGCGAAAACTGGGGTTACCGATAGCAAGACCGTAACCAGAAGCAGTCTTAACGTAGCTTTCATGAGGGATTCCTGAGTCAACAAACAGATTCGTGATGTGTCGCAAGCTTCCAGCGTCGATGACTATCAATGTAGACCAGAAGCTGGAGTAGCACGAGCGCAGGTGAGACTGGATTTGACCGTACCCCCGCATTCGAGCATAGCTGAATGTGGGAAATGGAACATATCAGGCCGCCTCCCTGGCGAACACCGCGGGCGGTTTTCTGCCTAGAGAGCGGTGCGGTCTGACATGGTTGTAATGGTGTCGCCAGTCTTCAATCATTGAGCGTGCATCATCCAGGCTGGCGAACCAGTTCAGGTTCAGGCAGTACTCGCGGAACTTGCCGTTGAAACTCTCCACGAACGCGTTCTGGGTCGGCTTGCCCGGTTGGATGAAGTGAAGCTTCACGCCGGTACGCTGTGACCAGAAGAACATCGCCTTACTGGTCAGTTCAGGGCCGTTGTCCATGACGATCCGTGCCGGCAGCTTCCGCCGCTCGGCAAGCTGGTCGAGTTCTCGTGCCAGGCGCTGCCCGCTGATCGAGAAATCAACGACCTGCATGACGCACTCCCGGCTGAAGTCATCGACGACATTGAACACCCGGAAGCGGCGCCCGTTGGCCAACTGGTCGGAAACGAAATCCACTGACCAGCGCTCGTTGGGGCCTTCGGGCACGACCATCGGGACCCTGGGCCGATACAGCTTCTTGCGCCGCTTGGTGCGCACCTGCAGGCCTTCCTCGCGGTACAGCCGCTGTGTACGTTTGTGGTTGACCACATGCCCCTCCGTTCGCAGCATGTCGTGCAAGGTCGGGCAGCCGTACTTGGGGTACTGCTCTGCCAGCGCTTTAAGTTCGGCCAGCAACGGGCCGTCATCACGCCCAAGAAGCGGCCGCCACATCGCGGATCGACTGAACCCGATCACCCGGCAGGCCCGGCGTTCGCTCACCTGGCGGCTCTTGAGATGCTCCACAGCCCATCGCCGCTGGCGGGCCGTCACCACTTTCCCTCGATCACTTCCTTCATAGCGGCCTTGTCGAGTTCCGCCTCCGCCAGGAGCCGCTTCAGGCGCGTGTTCTCCGCCTCCAGCTCCCGCAGCCGCTTGGCCTCCGAGACCTCCATGCCGCCAAACTTGGACTTCCAGCGGTAGAGGGTGTTCTCGGCGATGCCGTACTCGCGGGCCAGCTCGACCATTGAGCGGCCGGCCTCATGCTGCTTGAGGATCGAAATGATCTGTTCTTCGGTGTAGCGCTTGCGCTTCATATGAGGATCTCCTTCCTATGAAAATAGATGGAAATCCCACATTCGTCATGGCTCGAATTACGGGGCTACGGTCAGTTTCCCAGTTATCTACCTTCCCGATATTCAAGAACTGATGACACCCGAAGATGTCACCGCTTCCTTTACTCCTCGCTTGGATCGATATCTGATAACAATCCGAGTTCGATCTGCCTGATGTACAGGTAGCTCATCAGTAGTTCCTGAAGATGACCCGGTGGATGCAGGTCATGCTCACTATCGAGTATCTGAATGGCTAACTGCTCAGTCCTGTCGAACTGCTCTTGTGGTGAGGTTGGCCTACCTGGGAGATCAGCTACCGCTCTGTCCAGGCGTGTCCGTACCTCCGCAATGTCACGGATACACATGAGAAAGGTCTCCTAGGGGTTAAAAGTGAATAACTGGATATCTGGTAATGCTGAAAGAAATGATCATCACCACCTCCAGTAGTGCTTAGCTGCCAGCAGTCCGACGCAAAGCGTCAGCAGCACAAAGACGAATACCGGGTACATCTGCATGAACAGAAAACCTACGGCGACGGTGAACAGCCAGAGGCTGCCGCTGACGAAACCAAAAATAGCGGCGACGATTGCTACGAGTGAAAAGAACATGGAGACCTCCTTCGGTCATTTTTGAGCGCACGAATCCCTGCACGAGACGGAAATCGCTCGCGAAAGTCGGTATAGACTCAGGGGGTTAGGTGGGTGATTTAGGAGTTGAAGAAAAAGCGTTGCGCTTCTTCGGATTACTGCGAGAAGAAAACCTTGACCAAGGTATTCAATAGACCTCGGTCAACTACAGGGATGAGCGATCAGGGAGTGAGTGACCTACCTGGACAAGAAATCCCGGTGACGGTCGCAGTATGTGAATGTTCAGCCCTTCGCCCTGGCCTTCCCCTTGCGAGGAGCGCTATGCGATCCCTTTGCAGGTTGCAGCTTGTCCAGGGCAGCAATGAACGCCTTCGTGTCAGCGAGCTTGAAGCGACGAGGATTATCGGGATGCTTCACCACGAGTCCTTCAGCGAACAGCACTGCCATCATGAACGACCAGCTATTTACACTCGTATCCAAATAAAGATCTCTCAGCGCGAGACTCGTTAGCAGGAACTGTGCCTCAAAGTCCTCCAGGGCCTTGATGATCTTCGTGACAGCTTGAGGCGTCTTGCTGAAATAGCCTGAGCCGCAGTTGCTGGTCAGAGTGATGTACTTCTCCCCCTTGTCGCCAGCACTAATCTGGTAGTCGATGAAGCCGGACTGGGACAGGGTTGGGCAGGAGGCCTTCTTCAGGGTTGTGAGTTTGGTTTCGGTTGTCATGGTGGTGATTCCTTCTGTGGTGGGATTGATGATTCTGAAGATGAGAATGGTTCCCATCTCCTAGGGTAGATACGCTCGGTTCCGAAAGTTTCTGGCGGGCAGGTTTTCAGTTTTTGCCCTGCGACTGATGCGGGGTGGGAAGGATGTTGTTGAGCGGTCGAGAAGGGGCTGGATGCCCCCGAGAACTGAGGATCTGGAAAGCTTTAAATCTTCGGACTGGTGGGCGTACGACCTATAGCAGTGTTCGGGTGAGAATCTGGAAATACTGAAAACGGAAATTGGCTAAGTCTATGCAGGGCATGGGCAGGGGGTGGGAATTACTTTCTGGCGATCTGGAGCTGGAATTACTGGCGTTCTCGAGCTTCGCTACTAAACCGGAATAAAAAGCCAATAAAAACAACGACATTCGCATTATTCTGGCTCAAGAGCGGGGAATTTCCAGTCGTCAGGTTTCTTTACGCTCATAGTCTCTGGACCGTGCCCGGAGGCAGGCTATGAGATTGGCCCTCTGAGGCATCAACCACTTACACCGCCGTGGTACAAAACTTGCCTGTATTTCCGTAGCGACTAAGCTGATTAGGTGCCCTCGGCGGCCATTGGTGCAAGGTCTGTTACGGTAAGTCTGCCTGGAACCGGACCGGGAACAATACGTGGTGTAGCCGGTACCTGCGAAGACTGCGTGACGTTCCAGTAAGGCCTTCCGCCATAGTAGAGATTGCGACGCCCCAATTAAGGTGAGTATTCCCATGAAATCAATCAACCGATTAACGTTTTTTGCCATGTCACTTCTGCTTATCACAGGCTGTAGCTGGACAAAAAATATCAGCGTCAGCACCAATGGGGACCAGGGGGATGGTGCTAGTGTCGACGCAGCCATTTCAGACGATGGCAGGTACGTGGCCTTCCGGTCTTTTGCGAGCAACCTGGTGGCCGGTGATACCAATGCCCAGGATGACATATTTCTGCACGACCTGGTTGAGGGCACCACCATTCGGGTCAATGTTGATAGTGCAGGGAGTCAAGCTAACGGTCCCAACAGCTTTGCTCCCAGCATTTCGGACGATGGCCGCTATATCGCCTTCCGATCTACCGCGAGCAATCTTGTGGCCAATGACACGAATAATCAGCAAGATGTTTTCGTGCGCGACACGGTAAATGGCACGACCACCCGGGTCAGTGTGGATACCGCAGGCAACGAAGGGAATGACAGCAGCGTCTGGCCTGCCATTTCAGGGGATGGCCGTTATGTGGCCTTCCAATCCAACTCGAACAACCTTGTGGCCAATGACACGAATAATCAACGCGATATCTTCGTACGCGACACGGTTAGTGGCACGACCACCCGGGTCAGTGTGGATACTGCAGGGAATCAATCTGATGGACTTAGCGATACGCCAGCCATTTCAGATGATGGCCGCTATGTGGCCTTCCAGTCCCGTGCGAGCAACCTGGTGGCCAATGATACCAATGGTCTGAACGATATCTTCGTGCACGACACGGTTAATGGCACGACCACCCGGGTCAGTGTTGATACTGCAGGCAATGAGGGCGATGGTGTTAGCTTGAACAAACCCGCAATTTCAGCGGATGGCCGCTATGTGGCTTTTGAATCCTTCGCAACCAACCTTGTGGCCAATGATACCAATGGTCAGACCGATATCTTCGTGCGCGACACGGTTAGTGGCACTACCATCCGAGTCAACGTGGACAGCTCAGGAACGGAAGGGAATGGCTACAGCGCTGACCCCGGCATTTCGGATGACGGACGATATGTAAGCTTTTTGTCTGCCGCTAGCAATTTGGTTGTCAATGATACGAATGGTGCCGAAGACATCTTTGTGCGCGACACGGTTATTGGCACTACCAGTCGAGTTTCACTGGACGCGTTGGGGGTGGAGGCCGATGACCGAAGCCTACGCCCCTCTATTTCCGCAGACGGCCGCTACGTGGTTTTTGAAACATCGGCTTCAAATCTCGTTCCGAATGATACAAATGGATTTCAAGATATCGTTATCCGTAGTATCCCGAATGTCACCGTCACTGACGTCACTCCGGATTTCCTACCTACTGGCGACACCACCTCTGTCACCATCAGCGGCGCCTACTTTCTACCGGGTGCCACTGTCGGCATTGGGGGCAGTGGCAAGAGCTTTTCCAACGTTGTGATCGTTAATGAAAATACTATTACCGCAGACATCAGCGTTGACTCAGGTGCAACAACGGGGGCGCGTAGTCTGGTGGTTGCACTCCCTGGGACCGGTCCAGGGGCTTCTCGGGGAGTCGTAGGTAGCTGCAATGGTTGCTTAACCATTGGCGCCGCACCGCTCTTTTGCCCAACAGCTGTGCTCGATGACGGCAACTTTTGCACTATAGATAGCTGCGACGAGTCTCAGGATACAGTTCTGCACACACCCGATATTTCTCTGTGCGATGACGGTAACGTGTGCACAGATGATACTTGCGACGCGCTTACCGGGTGCTTTAACGTTCCTAACACGCTCCCTTGCGATGACGGTAACGCTTGCACGATCAACGACACCTGCGCTGGCGGTTCGTGTACGGCGATAAATGCTTCTGCTGGTACAGTGTGTGATGATGGGGATGAGTTTACGGAGAACGACGCCTGCAACGGCTCTGGGACATGTGCCGGTAACCCAATCTAGATCGTTGGGTTGCGAATTCCGGTGACTGAGCCCCCGATACAGCTCACATTGTTTCTGGGTTAGGTTTTGAACAAGGTGCTGCTTTCTTGAGTGGGCCTTTCATATCCTGACCCTATACCTAACGTATACCGAACCTCCCAGCCCCCTCTCCAGGGGGCACCCCCAACCTTTCCAAGCAACTCCACCCCACCCAGTTGCACCCCACAACCCCATCCCATAGAATCCCCACCCTTCAAACGGGGCAGTCATAGATATCTCCAATCTGAATAAGGCTGGCGTAGCTCAGTAGGTAGAGCAGCTGATTTGTAATCAGCCGGTCGGGGGTTCGAGGTGTCCTCCAGGGTGATGAATCCTAAAGCTTTTCCTTCCTTTGATGTTGGCTCCGGGTGGACTGCCTGCACCTATACTGATCACGAAAACCGGACGTCATTTGGCTCGGGCCGTCAATCCTTAGATATAGTGATGATGTCGATTGCGAGCTCAGTTCGTGCTCACGCAGATGGAGCTGTAATGTGCGGCTTAATCTTACCTTGCAGGCTATTGAGTACATTTTCTTTGTTTCGATGATGCATTTGGTGAAAAAACTGATTGAATGTAATGCAGAAGATGGATGTTATAGCGCGAGTTACCCTGACGAATACATCCTCAGTATCTAGAGATTTTTCCTGGTCAAAAGCCGGAATGCCCGCTAGGGATGTCAGGTGTTCCATGTCTTGTGCGGTTGCAGTATGCGCATCCCTGCACAACAGCTTATAGTCCGCGTGGAGAGCATCAAAAAGCTCTCTAATGACATCTGCTTGATTGAATATCCCTAACTTGGACGCTTGCTCAAACAGCTTGTAGGCGTTCTTTTCCTCAAGCAAACCCTCTTCTTCAACTGCACTGATTCCCCTTACCGCGTTCTCGATAGAAACTCGCAGCATAACCCTAGCCGCTTTATAGTTACCGTTGGCCCAATTGAATAATGAAGAACCGAAGTCGGACACGCACTCAGAAAGTCTTTGGGTGACGTGGTCGCTACAAGCTGGCGGCAAAGACATGAATGCGTCGGTTTTATGTGCTATCTCAGCATTCCATGTGATAGCAGCGAAATAGCCCTTGTGCATGCGCTTGAGAGAAGCGACGAAATCATCTTGATCTAGATTGCTCGCAATGCGGTAGTTAACGATATAGGTCGTTAGATTTGAGAAGTCCGCTTTGCATTCACGGGTCACGCTATTCAGCCAACTTTCTTATTGTTTCGTTCCACGAGAGCCCTGTGGATTTCCTTTCTTCAGCAAATAAGCTGATCTTCTCCGCGCTTCCCGTTATTGCGGCTAGAGCGCGTACGACCTCATCCAGCTTAGAATCCTCCAGTTCGTTGCACTCGCAAACCACCATTCCTATTAGTTCATACTTAGATCGTTTTTCAACGCGCGAGACATGTACATCCAATACGTCGTCTGCGAAAGAAGCGATATCTTCATTCTTGGGGAAGATCTTTCTGTCTTGAAATAGTCTAGGAAGCACACCAATTAGGTAGTGAATATTTGGATTTGGTGACGCGTACTTGTTCGCTGCGTGCGCCACAGCATTCCTTGAGCTAACTTGGTTCTTTAGGATTTTGGTGGTTTCTTTCAAGTTGAGCTTTTTCTTAGAATCCAAAAGCCAAGACAATTCTTCGATAAAGTCGATTGCGTATCTCAGCTTCGTTTCGTCAGAAACATCACTACTTTTCGTCTTCTTTGTCTCAGTCATTGTCTTCCACTCTGTTCAAGTACTCGTCGGTGATCCTTGTTATTGCTGTTTTGGCGTCGGCTTTGTCGCCGTCGAGTATGGAAATTTGTTCCAATTGATTCTGCGCGATCGCTACGCGCTTGGGTAGGGTGACTGGATATAGGTGTTGGCTCCAGTGGGTGTCCTCCTCGAGCTGAGTTTTTGCTCGCTCATACACCCTCGTATTAGATTCAGTAACCGTTAACACAAGGCCAGCACATTGAAGATCCAAGCCGAAGTTCTCTTTCTTCTCGTCAATAATGTTTTTGAGAAGCTCAATACCTGTCAGTGATATGGGGTCTGCTTTCACGGGAATGAGGTAATGGTTCGACGCTATAAGAGCGCTAGTCATCCAGATTGATGGTGTTGGGGGGGTATCAATGATGACGTGATCGTATTCATCGGAAACAGTATGTAGATAATTTCTTAACCGGTGTTCTCGACCATCTCCGGGAGCCATTTCCAGTCGATGAAGCTCTAGGTTGCCGGGTAATAGATCGAATTTTTTACTGAGACTTAGTGGTTCGATGTCCTCAAGGTTTTTTGGCTCGACGGGTTTATTCGAACCAACTGTGCTGGCCTGTACTCTAGCTGAACGATCAAAGACATTGAGAATCGTATCCCCGTTCCCACTCAAGTGTTCCATATAATGTTCCGGTGGAACTAGGCACTGCGTTGCGTTGAATTGAGGATCGACGTCTATAAGCAAAACCCGCTGATCGTGCCTTGTGGCTAGGCAATCTGCAATGTTCACCGATAACGTTGTTTTTGCTACGCCACCCTTCATGTTGATGAGGCTGACAACTCTCAAGACTTAGCTCCTAGTTTGAAAACTCACTCGTTATTCGAAGGAGGATAGCAGACTCGCGGTGCTTGTAGGTAGGAGGAATCGGTGGCCATGTCCGAGATGACACAACCACCTATCCATTGGACGATCACGACTTTTCTAGGGCATTCTGGAGATACGTTTCAATGCTATCAGCCCCGTGTCGCAGGGATTGGCCTGATGCGTGCAGGTACTTCTCCGTAGTGCTGATGTCGGCGTGACCGAGCAGGTCCCGGACGGTAGCCAGATCGGCCCCCGAAGCGAGTGCCATAGACGCCCCCTGGTGACGCAGGGAATGCAGGACCACGTCGGAAGGTAGCTGTGCAGCCCTCCGGATTCGAGTGTTCCATACCTTATCGATGGACTGCAGGCGTTCCCCTGTCTTGCTGTTGAGGAATACCCACTCCGAGATGTTGTCCTTGGCCAGCTCGTCCAGAATGGCCAGTGCACCAGCGTTCAGGGGCACGACACGCCGCTTCTTGCTCTTTGACCTTTCAGCAGCTATCAGCCACGTACTTTGCTCCCGATTAATGTCAGCCCAGCGCAGGTGGAGCGCCTCGCCCTTTCGACATGCTGTGTATAGCAACCACTTGATGACCAGACAGGGAGTTCTGGCGTGGTCGGTATCCAGGACAGTCATGAGCCGTTGCAGCTCGTCATCGGTCAGTAGGCGATCCCTGCGATTGTCCTCGTTGTACTTCTTGAGTCCCTGTGAAGGGTTCTCAACGATAAGCTTCCAATCACTGGCGAGCTTGAGGCAACGAGACATAAGACCGAGGTGGTGGTCACAGCTGGATGCTGAGAGCTCCGAGCGGAGGTCAGAGTGCATCTGCTGGATGCTGTGACGGGTGATCTTGTTCAGCGGCATATCGCCGAACAGGGCCTTGAGGCGGCGGTTGTAGAGCTTCTCGTCGTCTCGCCAGGAGCGCTTCCTTGGCTTGGCGAAGGGCAGGTACTTGTCCAGGAAGAAGGTGGAGAACGTCATGCAGTCGCTGTCCGGTTTCTTCTCCCCAGGATATTGCCCCAGCACGATGCCTGAACGGAGCTTCAGAGCCTCCTTCTTGGCCTGGACAAGCGTTAGGTCAGTTGTCCTCGCGATAAGAGCGTACTTGGTGCCACCGTTGCGGTAGCGAAGGTAATACGAGGCGGTGCCGGTGTGACGGACTTCCACGAGAAGGCCGGGTACTTGTTGTGGATCGATCGGGTACTGAATGGACTTACGTCCAGGGGGACACTGCAGTCGGTTAACGTCGGCTTGGGACAAGGGTCTTGTGGTAGGCATAGGGAGTTCCTCCATGTTGCCGGATAGTTGGGGTGAAAGGTTTAAGGTCTGTCAGTTGCCTGTTGCAGGCGGTGGAAAAGGTTGAGGTGGGCGAAGGGGACCCCGGAGGGGGTAGGTCGGTAGTGTTTCAGGGTTCGAAGTGACTCACTTTCGCGGAAACTCTTTTTCGGCCTTCATTGCTAAAGGCCAAAACGAAAGTTGCCAATAAGTGACTCCCTTCACTCCCTGTTGTGGATTTCATTGAAATAGTAGGAAAAGACGGAAAATGAAACAGTGATTGTAGGGCCTGACATAGACCCTGTTCATTGGAAGGGGGGCGAACGATGGCCTTGCGGCCACCGCTCTCCTATCGTTGAGCCGAGCCCCGAACCGTCCTTGGTCGAGGCAGGGAAGGTGATGATTAGTACACGCCTCCGTCCAGGAGCGTTGTGTCGAACTCGGCCTTGAAGCGTACTCTCCAGCCTCGTTTACCGTTCGATTTCTTCGGATCACCGAGCTTCTGCTTCAGGAACCCGCCAGCGTCACGCGTCTGTGCGTTCGTCGGCACGGCAATCCCAAGTATCTGCAGAATTTCGGTCGCACTCCGAATCGGTTCCTTGCCGGATTGCGAGGAGCTCACGAAGTCAATATTTGACTGCAGTACCTCCCTTACTGCCGTCGTCGACTGGTGGTCCTCATTGAAGCTCTCCAGCAGGGCCTCTTCGTCCTTGGTGAGCCACCACTGCGCCTCTCCTTCCTGGAACTTAGCGTTTACCTGCGCAAAGACCTGTTGCATGTCGATGCCGTGCTCATAGTCGATGTTCTTAACCGGTATCGTCCACCAACGGGTGTTTCCCGTGTCATCTACGAGAAAATCATCCTTGTTCACCGTGGCGCAGAACACCGTCCGCCTTGAGAACTCAGAGTCGGACCGAGCATACGGTACGCGAATCTTGTCCTTGTTGGCGGTGATAAAGCCTTTCAGGCGAGCGACATCTTTCTTGAAGCTGCTGTCCAGTTCACCGATTTCGACGATCCAGTGCCGGAGCGCTGTGAGCTTCGAGTCCTTGTCACTTGCGTCCAGGTGGTGGTCGATCTTGATGAACCTCTCCTGGAACGCTTGGTCGGGCACCAGTGACATAACCCAGCGCGTTTTCCCGATCGATTGAGGCCCCTGAAGTACCAGGACACCGCGAGTGCTGAATCCGCTGGGCATCATTGCGGCAGCGATAGCACTCATGAGCCAGCGCTCGACTAGTAAGTCGCGGAGTTCTTCAGGGAAGCCAGATTGCACCTGCAGTGTCTCGCAAAGTGCCGATACTCGATCTTCGCCATCCCAAGGTTTACTCGTGATCCAGTCAGCGACGGGGTTCACTTGATTTCGATTGGCTATTGCCACAATGAAGTCGTCGAAGTTGCCTTTCGACATCCCGTTAAGCGCCAACAGGCTTTTTACGACTGCTGCTGACGCCGTCCTAGCGTTGTCGGGGCAGCCCTCCAGTCCTGGCACATTGATCAGGACGTCTTTGCCGATCACGTCATACTGGACGGTGACACCGTAGTAGGTCAGTAGATACCTGTAGTTAGGAATTGTGCTGTGTGGGGCTTCTCTGCCCCTCGCTTCCTGTCGTGTGTCGGGGAAGTCGCTAGGCGTGATTGCCTTCGCGGCGACTCCATCCACGAGGACTTGTCCTGACTGAAGGGACTTTGCCTTCCTGGCTTTTTTGCCCTTCTTCGACTTTTTGCCTTCTTTGGCCTTCCCCGTCGTGGGGTATTGGGAACTGACATCTTTGTCAGCGATTTCTTCGGGCACAGCAGTGCCCTCAAACTGAGGCTGTTCGCCTCGTTCTTCTTCTAAAGGCATATCAATTACCTTTGGCTAATTGTTAAACAACATGCGGCACTCTCGTGGAGTACCACTTCGTTGTCCTGTGATCGAAGGAAGAGCACCTGCCTGCTCTCGCGATCGCACCTAGCCAAGGTGATTGGGTAACGGGCCCATTGCTTACTGGCCAACACACTCACTATCGTCATTAACGGCAGGTATCTCACTGTTAACCGTTACCCATCGGACAGAGGGCCGCAGATGCAAACCCTCTTTTTGTATTCCACCACAGCTTCTACAGTTAGACGAGGAAAATGTGAAAAATTAGCATCTCGGGCCCCTCATTGTTCGATTTTTGAGCAGCTCTAGCATGTGATCGGGAGTGAAGTAGGGCAGCACCGGCAAGGGTGCCACCCACAGGACGGCTAGCGTTCGACAGGCTCTGGGCTATCCAGGTCCACGAGCCCGTACTCGTACCTCCGCAGGTGCAGGTACGTGAGCAGGTAGTCCTCCAGGACGCCATCGGGGAAGGCAGCGAACTGGCCGTCGAGTACCTGGATGGCAACCTCCTCGACCCGGTCAAAGCGGTCTTGGTCATCCCGGCACTTGTCAGGATCTAGTGGCAGGGCATCCAGCATCCGTCTGATGTCCCGAAGACGGTTACCGTTCATGGTCACCACCTCCAGTAGTGCTTCGCTGCCAGTAGTCCGACGCAGAGCGTCAGCAGCACGAAAACGAACACCGGGTACATCTGTGCAAACAGAAAACCTACGGCGATGGTGAACAACCACAGTGAGCCGCTGATAAAGCCAAAGATGGCTGCGACGATTGCTACGAGTGAAAAGAACATGGAGACCTCCTTCGGTCTTTTTTTGAGCGCACAAACCCCAGCACGACCTGAAAATCGGTCGCGAAAGTCGGTATAGGCTCAGGGGGTTAGTTGGGTGCTACAGGAACGTGTTGTGTTTCAGTGAGTTAACGAAGATGACCAGCTGATTGATAAGACCTCAGTCTTGGCCGTGGATGAAAGAAAAGGGAGTGAGTGACCTACCTGGATAAAACAATCCCGATGAAGGTCGCAGTATGTGAATGATCAGTCTTTCGGCCTGGCCTTCCTCCTGCGGGAGGCGCTATGTGATTGCTTTGCACCATCCAGCTTCTCCAGGCCAGCGAGGAACGTCTCTGTGTCCGTCAGCCTGAATCGCCGGAGATGATCAGGGTGAGGCTCCACAAGTCCCTCCTGCAGCAAGGCAGCCATCAAGAATGACCACGAGTTGATGCTGGTGTCTGGGTACAGGTCTTTGAAGGCAAGTGAGGTGATGGGGAACTCAGCCTCGAAGTCCTCCAGGGCCTTCATGATCGTAGTGACTGGCTGACAGGTCTTGCTGAAGTAGCCATTGCCACTGTTACCAGTAAGGCCGATGTAATGCACTCCTTTGTCGTCACGGGATATCTGGTAGTCGACGAAGCCGGACCTGGACAGCGTGGGGCAAGATGCTTTCTTGATGGTGATGAGTTTGAGTTCGGTGGTCATAGTGATTACTCCTTGAATATTGGGTTGAAGAAGTCGAGATCAGGGGAGTCCTCATCTCATTTCAGATACGCCAGATTTCTCAGTTTTCTGGCTGGCAGGTTTAATGACTTCAGCCGCAACTGATGCGAGGTGGAAGAAAGCGGATTAGGTGGCAGGGGGATGCATACGCCCAAGAACTGGAAATCTGGAAAGCTTTAAGTCTCCCGATTGCAGGGCGTACGACCTATAGCTGGTGGCTGGTGAGTATCTGGAAATACTCAAAACGGAAATTGGCGAATTCGATGCAGGGCATGGGCAGGGGGTGGGAAATACTTTTTGGCGTTCTGGTGGGTGGGACCATCATAGGCAATTCCGCTCTGTGTCTAACTGTGGAGAGAATGACTTTAAATACAACGAAATACGATTTTTTTGAGCAGAACTAAGAATTTCGGAGTTGCGAGATTTCCTTCATCTCAAGACGATGTTGATAAGTCCGCGCTTCCTCGACACCTGCGGTATTCGATGATTCAGAGCTTGAAACTTGCGTGCCCGTTGGCAGCGACTAAGCTGGATAACAGCCCTTAGCGAACGAGTTACTTGGGCTCAAAGTATGCAAGCTTGGTAATGGTTTAATGCTCTTATTGTAGGTTTATTGATCACGGAGGTGATAGTTGTGGATCATGAAGACTCGAATAAAGAACTCGAGATGCTCAAGTTAGCAATGCAGCAGGAACGTGAGGCGAGACTAAATGAGAAGCTCGCCAAGCTGGACAAAATTGAAGAACTCGTGTCAGAAGTTAGAAAGGCGCACGAGTCTATAGGAAGTTTGAATTCACTTGCTCAAAAGACGGACAAAAAGATTCCCCCACTGAACACAACAGGCGCCGCCGCCATACTAATACTCGGACTGCTTGGGTTGCAGTTCAAGGATCTATGGGAGGCTAGAGCGCAACTAACGAACCTTGGGGTTCCGGTGGAAAATGCTGTCTCACAGCTAGAGGCTGCAACTGGCCAAAACAAAGAGCTTTCTTCAACAATACAAACTCAATCGAACAGGCTAAATGATTCGCTCGAGGAGAGTAGAACATTGCTTGCTGGTTATACAAGTATGATTTCTGATAGCGCAAAACGCGTCCAGGAGTTCGAAAACAAGCTCTCAAAGCTATCGTATCAAGTCGAACTGCTTACGAGCATGGTTAGCAAGAGCCGCAACACTTCACCGAACACCGCTGGGGACGACGAGAGCTTCCCATCGTCGATGAACGGTATTCTGGCCCAGCTCTTTGAGGACGACAATACTCCTCAGGGCTTGTTGGCAAGAGCATACATGGAGAAAGAGAATGGGAATTATGAAGTGGCAAGGCAGCTGGCGGTTCGTGCTAAGGCGGCTCACTCAGGTGGGCCAGAAACTGTATACGACATATTGATTGCACAGATTTATCACGATGAGCAGGAGTATGGTAAGGCCCTGGGGGCGTGGCGGAAGGCGTTAGAAATTGCTCCTGAGGAGGAGAAGGGAACTATTCTTAACAACCTGGGTAGTGCTTACTTTGCTTCAAGTCTTAATGAGACGGATTCGACCAAAAAAATCGCGTACCTTGAGAAATCTGTGGAATCATTGAACTCGTCACTGGAGTATGGCGACGAAGATGGATCCGTCAGATTTAATCTTGCAGTCTCCTTTAAAGAGCTTGGCGACTACGCCAAGGCTATTGAGATAATTGATGGCATTGACGCTCCAGATGTCGCTGACCGTAGATATGTAGTTGCAGCCTGTTATGCGCTTCTTGGACGTGAAGCGGCAGCATTCAGTAATCTGGCAGCAAGTTTAAACATGGACTCGGTGCTCGCTTTACGGGCCGCCGTGGACGATGATTTTAAGCTACTTCGTGGCGGGCAAGAGTTTCCGGAAATTCTAAGGCACCATCTACCTGTAGAGCTGGTGAGGGATATTCTCAAGAGTTGGGCGGATGAGTCGGAGAGTGTCTGAGCTTATACCGAACGCCCCTTGCTTAGACCATAGGCCCTAACAAGCTAACACCCTCTTGCTAGTGGTTAAGTGTTCTTGGCCTGGCGATTTACCCGTCATTTGGGGCCATAGTTCGGTATTGATTCCGATCCTATACCGAAACTGTCAGCCCCCTCCCCAGAGGGCACCCCCAAGCTCTCCAAGCAACTCCACCCCCACCAGTTGCACCCCAAAACCCCATCCCATAAAATCCCCTCCCTTCAAACGGGGCAGTCATAGACGGCTCCATTCTGATCAAGGCTGGCGTAGCTCAGTAGGTAGAGCAGCTGATTTGTAATCAGCCGGTCGGGGGTTCGATTCCTCTCGCCAGCTCCATATTTGTCCATGCCCGGCGCCGCCGGGCTCGAGAAGCCCCTAACCCCTGTGAATCTCTTCGCGTTCTATGCTGCCTCCCGTGGTGATGACGCGGGGCTTCTCCTGACCGAGCTCTCTGGTCGCAGCTACAGCTATGCGGATGCCGGGCGGCTATCAGCGCAGGTGGCGAACTATCTTGTTGGGCTGGGGCTTGAGCAAGGCGACCGCGTTACAGTGCAGGTAGAGAAGTCGCCCGAGTTTCTCTGGCTCTTTCTTGGGTGCCTTCGCGCCGGGCTGGTCTTTCATCCGTTGAATACGGCGTATACCGAGGAAGAGCTGCGCTTTTTCCTGAGCGATGCGAGGCCCTCACTCGTGGTGTGCGATGGCGCCGATGAGGCAGCTATGGCGTCGCTCTGCCGCGAGACCGGCGTGGCGAACCTGCGTACCCTGAATGCTGATGGTCGCGGAAACCTGTTCGCGGAGGCGGGGCAGGCATCTCACGAGTTTGAGACGGTAGCGCGTGAACCGGGCGATGTTGCTGCCCTCGTGTACTCCTCCGGCACAACGGGCAGGCCGAAAGGCATTATGCTGACGCACGGCAACCTGGCGGCCAATGCAGGTACGCTCGTTTCCTGTTGGGGTTTTACCCGCAACGACTGCCTGCTCCACGCGTTGCCTGTCTTTCACGTGCACGGGCTCTTTGTCGCGCTCGGCTGTGTGCTTACAAGCGGCGCCAGCCTGCGGTGGCTGCCGCGTTTCGAGGTGGAGACCACGCTCGAGGCGCTGCCCCATAGCACGGTGATGATGGGCGTGCCCACTTTCTATACACGCCTTCTGGCTGATGCGCGCTTCGATGCCTCGCTTTGCTCGGGCATGCGGCTGTTTATCTCCGGCTCTGCGCCCTTGCTTGCTGAAACCCATATCGAGTTCGCCGAGCGCACCGGTCATGCCATTCTTGAACGCTATGGCATGACGGAAACGGGCATGAATACCTCCAACCCGCTTGAGGGTGAGCGCCGGGCCGGTACCGTGGGCCCGCCGCTGCCGGATGTCAGTGTGAGGATCTGTGACGCCGCAGATGTCGAATTACCCATTGGTGAAGTAGGGGAATTGCAGGTAAAGGGCCCCAATGTCTTCCCGGGCTACTGGAACCTGCCCGAGAAAACGTCAGAGGACTTTACGGTCGACAGTTATTTCCGCACCGGTGACCAGGCCACGATCAGCCCCGACGGCTATGTCTCGATCGTGGGACGCTCCAAGGACATGGTCATTACCGGGGGCCTGAATGTGTACCCGAAGGAGCTTGAGCTGATCATCGACGCTTTGCCGGGAGTACTCGAATCGGCCGTGATTGGGCTGCCTGACCCAGATTTCGGGGAGATGGTAGCCGCCGTGGTCGTGCTGGAGGAGGGCGCCGAGGGGTCAGAAGCTGCAATTCGGGACGGAGTAGGAGCCCAGGCCGCCCGCTTTAAGGTCCCCAAAAGGGTCTTTTTCCTGCCTGAGCTGCCACGGAACACTATGGGAAAGGTGCAAAAAAGCCACCTGAGGGAGCAATTCGGCCCCAAAGTTGGCGCCTGAACCCGGGTCCTTCGGAGCGGTTTTGCTCGAGAAAACGCCTGCTTTTCGCTGTTAAGCCGAGTCGCAGCATCCCCCTCTTTATCGGCCAGGGTCCACCCCGCTGAAACCCGCACCAGCATTGGCCTAAGTCGATAATTTTATTGGGTAATGCCATTGACATTGAGATGGCCCATCTGGACAATATGCCGCCTTTCGGAGGGGTTCCCGAGTGGCCAAAGGGATCAGACTGTAAATCTGACGCGCGAGCTTCGGTGGTTCGAATCCACCCCCCTCCACCATGAAACGCAGTATCTATGCGGGTTTGAACAGAACATGGTGCGGGTAGCAGGGCCCGGGCCAGGAGTGGATTCGAGCTGCAGGTTGAGCTGTAAGAATGTCGGCGATTTATAGAGATGAGCGCCGACGAGTTGGGGCGGCACCGGTCAGAGCATTGCCATTGAAATGAGCCCGAGGGGGCGGTGAATAACTAGCCCCTGTGTTGTCGTGCAAGGTTGTCGTGCAGGCGGCCAGTACAGGTAAGCGGCGGTTGTAGTTGCGCGGGTATAGTTCAGTGGTAGAACGTCAGCCTTCCAAGCTGAATATGCGGGTTCGATTCCCGCTACCCGCTCCAAAAGAGAACGAATCGGGCCGCTTGAGAGCGGCTGTGAAAAGGATGCGCTCATATAGCTCAGTCGGTAGAGCACTTCCTTGGTAAGGAAGAGGTCACCGGTTCAAATCCGGTTATGAGCTCCACTTATTAGTAGTTAGTTGTAGAACATTGTAAGCACGCCGCCCCAGGGCATGAGAACCGAGGGCGCTAAAAACCGGTGTTAAGGAGACTGGTGTAATGTCAAAAGAAACGTTTGAGCGTACAAAACCCCACGTAAACGTGGGCACCATTGGCCACGTTGACCACGGCAAGACGACGCTGACGGCGGCGCTGACGCGTGTATGCGCGGAAGTGTGGGGCGGTGAAGCGGTGGCGTTTGACGGCATCGACAACGCACCGGAAGAGAAAGAGCGCGGTATCACGATCGCGACCTCCCACGTGGAATACGACTCACCGGAGCGCCACTACGCGCACGTTGACTGCCCGGGCCACGCGGACTATGTGAAGAACATGATCACCGGTGCGGCGCAGATGGACGGCGCGATCCTGGTATGCGGCGCCACCGATGGCCCGATGCCCCAGACCCGCGAGCACATCCTGCTCTCCCGTCAGGTAGGCGTACCGTACATCATCGTATTTATGAACAAGGCGGACCTGCTGGCGGAAGACTGCGGCGGTGCTGATACGGAAGAATACGAAGAGATGAAAGAGCTGGTCGAGATGGAGCTGCGTGAGCTGCTGGACCAGTACGATTTCCCGGGTGACGACACCCCGATCATCTGCGGTTCTGCGCTGATGGCCCTGGAAGGCAAGGACGACAACGAGCTGGGCACCACTGCCGTTAAGACGCTGGTTGAGACGCTGGACAGCTACATCCCTGAGCCTGAGCGTGCGATCGACCAGCCGTTCCTGATGCCGGTTGAAGACGTGTTCTCTATCTCCGGTCGCGGCACCGTGGTAACGGGCCGTGTAGAGCGTGGCATCGTGAAGGTGGGCGACGAGATCGAGATCGTCGGCATCAAGGAAACGCAAACGACGACCTGTACGGGCGTTGAGATGTTCCGCAAGCTGCTGGACGAAGGCCGTGCGGGCGAGAACGTTGGCGTACTGCTGCGTGGCACGAAGCGTGACGAAGTTGAGCGTGGCCAGGTACTGGCGGTACCGGGTTCAGTGAACCCGCACACGAAGTTCGAGTGTGAGGTGTACGTGCTGTCGAAGGAAGAGGGTGGTCGTCACACGCCGTTCTTCAAGGGCTACCGTCCGCAGTTTTACTTCCGTACGACGGACGTGACTGGCGCGTGTGAGCTGCCGGAAGGCACCGAGATGGTGATGCCTGGCGACAACGTTCAGATGACGGCGACGCTGATTGCGCCGATTGCGATGGAAGAAGGCCTGCGCTTTGCGATCCGTGAAGGCGGTCGTACAGTTGGCGCGGGTGTTGTTGCGAAGATCATCGAGTAACGCAAAGCGTCATCCCCGCGAAGGCGGGGATCCAGTGACACAAGCACTGGGTTGCGTTTAAAGAAGCAACGACGAAAGACAAAGCCGAACCGCTAGAAATAGCAGTTCGGCTTCGTCGTCTAAGTGAGAGCACAGTAAAAGAGTTAGGCCAGTAGCTCAATTGGCAGAGCAGCGGTCTCCAAAACCGCAGGTTGGGGGTTCGATTCCCTCCTGGCCTGCCATTTATGGCGGGGGTAGCGCTAAAGAAGCGCGGCCTTGGTAAGCAAAGGTTTTTGAATGAGTTCAGAAGCAACAGCAAGTCGCTTTGACGGCCTAAAGTGGATCGTCGTCACTGCGCTGGTAGCCGCCGCCGTGGTGGGTAACAGCTACTTCTCGGAAGAGTCTTTGCTGTACCGCGTGCTTGGCATCGTTGCTGTTGGCATCGTCGCGGCGCTGGTCGCGCTGCAGACAGCCAAGGGAGCAGCGTTCTGGGACCTCGTAAAAGGTTCGCGCACAGAGATTCGCAAGGTCGTCTGGCCCACCCGCCAGGAGACAGTACAGACCACCATGATTGTTGTGGTGTTTGTGGTGCTGGTGGCGCTGCTGCTGTGGGGCCTCGACGGCTTCCTCGGCTGGCTCGTGTCGCTGGCAATTGGTTAAGAACAGATAAGGGTTAGCCGATGGGACAACGCTGGTACGTCGTTCACGCCTACTCGGGATACGAGAAGAAGGTGGCGGGCGCCCTGAAAGAGCGCATCGATCTGCATGGTATGCAGGAATACTTCGGTGAGGTATTGGTGCCGACCGAAGAGGTCGTGGAAATGCGCGGTGGCCAGAAGCGCCGCAGCGAGCGCAAGTTCTTTCCCGGCTACGTGCTGGTGCAGATGGAACTGAACGATGACACCTGGCACCTGGTGAAAGAAACACCGCGCGTGCTCGGCTTCATTGGCGGTAAAGCAGAAGCGCCTGCGCCGATTACGGAAGCCGAAGCAAACCAGATTCTGCAGCGCGTGGAAGACGGCGTGGAAGCGCCGCGTCCCAAGACAATGTTCGAGCCCGGCGAGATGGTGCGGGTTATCGATGGCCCCTTCAACGACTTCAACGGCGTCGTGGAAGAGGTCAACTACGAAAAGAGCCGCCTGAACGTGGCAGTGCTGATTTTCGGGCGTTCCACTCCGGTGGAGCTCGAGTTTGGTCAGGTTGAGAAGGCCTGATCGATTGAAAACCGCGGCCTCGGCCGCTTAACAATGGGGAGCCCGAGTAGGCCACGGCTGAAACGGCGTTTGCACCCGGGAGAGTAAACATGGCTAAGAAAGTCGAAGCTTACATCAAGCTGCAGGTGCCTGCTGGTCAGGCAAACCCCAGCCCGCCGGTCGGTCCGGCACTGGGTCAGCACGGTGTGAACATCATGGAATTCTGTAAGGCGTTTAACGCCGAGACCCAGGGCACCGAGCCCGGTCTGCCGATTCCGGTGGTGATCACCGTTTATAACGACCGTTCCTTTACCTTCATCAAGAAGACGCCGCCGGCGTCTGTGCTGCTGCGTAAGGCCGCCAAGATCAAGAAGGGTTCCGGTACGCCGAACACCAACAAGGTGGGCAAGGTAAATCGCGCCCAGCTCGAGGAAATCGCCACCCAGAAGTGGCCTGACCTCACCGCCGCCGACATGGACGCCGCTGTGCGCACCATTGCAGGCAGTGCGCGTTCCGCCGGTATCGAGACAGAGGGGGTGAACTAAGATGGCCAAGCTCTCCAAGCGCATGCGCTCATTCAAGGAAAAAGTTGACCCTGAGAAGTCATACCCGTTCGACGAGGCCGTTGGCCTGTTGAAAGAACTCGCCACGGCGAAGTTCAACGAGACGGTCGAAGTTGCGGTCAACCTTGGCGTAGACGCCAAGAAGTCGGACCAGGGCGTGCGCGGCGCGACCACGCTGCCACACGGCACCGGTTCAGAAGTACGCGTTGCTGTATTCACCCAGGGCGATGCCGCCGACAAGGCGAAAGCCGCAGGCGCTGACTTCGTGGGCATGGACGAGCTCGCGGAAGAGATCAAGGGTGGCATGATGGACTTCGACGTCGTCATCGCCTCTCCCGACGCCATGCGCGTTGTTGGCCAGCTCGGCCAGGTACTCGGCCCGCGCGGCCTGATGCCTAACCCTAAGACCGGCACGGTTACCCCTGACGTTGAGACTGCGGTCAACAACGCCAAGGCGGGCCAGGTACGTTTCCGCACCGACAAGAACGGCATCGTGCACGGCGGAATCGGCAAGATCGATTTCGAGCCTGCCGCGATCAAGGGCAACCTCGAAGCCGTGCTGGCTGACCTGAAGAAGGCCAAGCCTGCCGCCTCGAAGGGTGTCTATATGAAGAAGATCAGCCTGAGCACCACGATGGGCCCGGGCATCACCATCGACCAGGCGTCGTTGGAACTCTGATAAGGATTGTCGGGCCGCCCTCACAAGGGGTTGGCCCCTCAGTACCTGCAAAGGACTGCAGGTAGTGCAGGTCACAGGAAGCCTACAGGCCAACAGTGACCCACTTTGAGGTCTTTTAGGACGAGGCAAGGGTTAATCCCGTTTAGCTGCGAACTGAAGACCATCAAAGACCGTAGGTGCGTTTCGATGCGGTTAATCGAGTGCTTAATCGGGGCAACGCTCCAGCCTACGCAGATGGTGAGAATGTTCACCACGCAAGCGGTAGCGGCATAGATTTGCCGCTACTTAACTAGCAACAACTTCTGCAATTAACACAGCAGATCAGGAGTAAGTCCAGTGGCAATAGGACTCGAAGACAAGAAAGCGATCGTAGCTGAAGTCAACGAGACAGCCACCAGTGCACTGTCCCTGGTGATCGCCGATGCACGTGGCGTTCCCGTGGACGGAATGACTGTCCTGCGCAAAGAAGCGCGCGAAAACCAGGTAACGCTGCGGGTTGTCCGCAACACCCTGGCCAAGCGTGCACTGGAAGGTACCGAGTATGAGTGTGTCAACGACACGCTGGTCGGTCCCTCCCTGTTTGGATTTTCTATGGAAGATCCTGGCGCGGCGGCACGTCTGTTCAAAGACTTCGCGAAAGAAAACGAAGAATTTGAAGTAAAAGCACTGGCGGTCAGCGGCCAGATGCTGGGTGCAGAGCAGTTGGATGTGCTAGCTAAGCTGCCTACGCGTGATCAGGCGCTCTCGATGTTGATGAGCGTCATGCAGGCTCCGGCAACGAAGCTGGTTCAGACGATGAACGCAGTACCCTCAAAACTGGTTCGCACACTCGCTGCAGTACGCGATCAGAAGGAAGCGGCGGCCTAACGGCCTCGCCTCAGTAAACAGCTAAACAGGAGATTGGAGTCATGGCTCTGTCTAAAGACGACATTTTGAATGCAATCGCCGATATGAGCGTTATGGAAATCGTAGAGCTCATCGAGGCAATGGAAGAGAAGTTCGGCGTTACCGCCGCTGCTGCAGTTGCAGCTGCACCGGCCGCCGCTGCAGGTGACGCCGGTGGCGCTGCCGAAGAGAAGACCGAGTTCGACGTTGTTCTGACCGCCGCAGGCGAGAAGAAAGTCAACGTGATCAAGGTTGTTCGCGCGGTAACAGGCCTCGGCCTGAAAGAGGCCAAGGGCCTGGTCGACGGCGCACCTTCACCGATCAAGGAAGGTGCTTCCAAGGAAGAAGCCGAAGACATCAAGAAGCAGCTTGAAGAAGCTGGCGGCTCTGCCGAGCTCAAGTAAGTTGGCAGTGCACTGGCTTCGGCCAGATTGGACAAGGCTGGCGTGCCCTGGGCGCGCCGGCCTTTTCCCGCTTCATGCAATGAAGAATTTCAGGAGTGCGCGCGAGTTCGCGTGGCACGCCGATGAGAGCCTCGCTAGGGGCTATCAGGCCGCCTGCTGGGGCGGCACCCGCTAATCACGTTGGGGAGTACCGATGGCATACTCGTACACAGAGAAAAAACGCATTCGTAAGGACTTCGGCGTACTGCCGAAGGTCATGGATGTGCCTTACCTGCTGGCAATCCAGATGGATTCCTACCGCAAATTCACCCAGTCGGGCGTGCCCGAAGGTGAGCGCGGCGAACATGGCCTGCACGCGGCGTTCAAGTCCGTGTTTCCCATCGTCAGCTACAGCGGCAATGCGGCGCTTGAGTACGTTGACTACAAACTCGGCAAGCCGGTGTTTGACGTCAGCGAGTGTCAGCTGCGCGGCGTTACGTACTCCTGCTCCCTGCGCGTAAAGGTCCGCCTGATCATTTACGACAAGGAGTCCTCCAGCAAGAGCATCAAGGACATCAAGGAACAGGAAGTCTACATGGGGGAGATTCCCCTGATGACAGACAACGGTACGTTCGTCATCAACGGTACCGAGCGTGTCATCGTGTCCCAGCTGCACCGTTCACCCGGTGTGTTCTTCGATCACGACAA
The DNA here is from genome assembly GCA_965227435.1 of Halioglobus sp. Taxonomy (GTDB): domain Bacteria; phylum Pseudomonadota; class Gammaproteobacteria; order Pseudomonadales; family Halieaceae; genus Marimicrobium. Next base: position 1,770,709 of record CBDDGB010000001.1, read on the forward strand.
GGGCAAGACCCACTCTTCGGGCAAGCTGCTGTATTCCGCCCGTGTGATTCCCTACCGTGGTTCCTGGCTCGACTTCGAGTTCGACCCCAAGGACCTCGTATTTGTGCGTATCGACCGTCGCCGCAAGCTGCCGGCGACCATTCTGCTGCGCGCGCTCGGTTTCCAGGCCGAAGAAATCCTCGAGATGTTCTACGACGTCAACACCTTCAAGGTGAAGAAGGGTGGCGAGTATACGATGAAGCTCATCCCCGAGCGCCTGCGTGGTGACGTGGCCGCCTTCGACATAAAGGCGGGCCGCAAGGTCGTGGTAGAGCAGGGTCGTCGTATCACTGCGCGCCACATTCTTGAGCTGGAAAAAGCGAAGATCACCGAGCTGGAGATTCCTGCCGAGTACCTGCACGGCCGCGCCCTGGCCAAGAACGTGGTCGATGAGAAGACTGGTGAGGTGATTGTTGAGTGCAACGCCGAAGTCAATGACGAGGTGCTCGAGAAGCTGAATGAGGCCGGCGTCAAGAACATCGAGACGCTGTACACCAACGAGCTCGACTGTGGCCCGTTTATCTCAGACACGCTGCGCCAGGACTCAACAAGCAACGAGCTCGAGGCGCTGGTAGAGATCTACCGCATGATGCGCCCGGGCGAGCCGCCGACCAAGGAGTCGGCCGAGAACCTGTTCCAGAACCTTTTCTTCTCAGCAGACCGCTACGATCTTTCCGCGGTTGGTCGCATGAAGTTCAACCGTCGCCTGGGCCGTGAAGCGGTCACCGGTAGCGGTGTTCTCGATCGCGACGACATTGTCGATGTGCTGAAGATGCTGGTCGACATTCGTAACGGTAAGGGCATGGTCGACGATATCGACCACCTCGGTAACCGCCGTGTACGTAGCGTTGGCGAAATGGCCGAGAACCAGTTCCGCGTTGGCCTAGTGCGTGTAGAGCGTGCGGTGAAAGAGCGTCTGTCCATGGCCGAGAGCGAAGGCCTGATGCCCCAGGACCTCATCAACGCCAAGCCGGTATCGGCGGCTGTGAAGGAGTTCTTCGGTTCCAGCCAGCTGTCCCAGTTCATGGACCAGAACAACCCGCTGTCTGAAGTGACGCACAAGCGTCGCGTCTCGGCGCTTGGCCCGGGTGGCCTGACCCGCGAGCGTGCGGGCTTCGAGGTGCGCGACGTGCACCCGACTCACTACGGCCGTGTGTGCCCGATTGAGACACCGGAAGGTCCGAACATTGGCCTGATCAACTCGCTGGCGACCTACGCCCGCACCAATGAGTACGGATTCCTCGAGAGCCCGTACCGCAAGGTGGTAAACGGCAAGGTTACCGACGACATCGAGTTCCTGTCTGCGATTAACGAGGCGGAGTACGTGATCGCCCAGGCGTCCGCGCCGCTCGACAAGAACAAGAAGTTCACCGAGGAGCTGATCAACGTCCGCCACCTGAACGAATTCACGGTGAAAGGTCCTGAAGACGTTGAATACATGGACGTATCACCCAAGCAGGTGGTCTCCGTGGCGGCGGCACTGATCCCGTTCCTCGAGCACGATGACGCGAACCGCGCGCTCATGGGCTCCAACATGCAGCGCCAGGCGGTACCGACGCTGGTCGCCGACAAGCCCCTGGTGGGCACCGGCATGGAGCGCTACGTGGCCGCCGACTCCGGCGTCTGTGTAGTGGCTGACCGCTCCGGCGTGATCGACTCCGCCGATGCGAGCCGCATCGTTGTCCGCGTCAACGACAAGGACGTGGGTGTGGATGAGGCGCCGGTCGATATCTACAACCTGACCAAGTACACCCGTTCCAACCAGAACACCTGCATCAACCAGCGTCCTATCGTGAAGAAGGGCGATGTCGTTGCGCGCGGTGACATCCTCGCGGATGGCCCGAGCATCGACATGGGTGAGCTGGCGCTGGGCCAGAATATGCGCATCGCGTTCATGCCCTGGAATGGCTACAACTTCGAGGACTCGATCCTCGTGTCGGAGCGCGTAGTAAAGGAAGATCGTTTCACCACAATCCACATCCAGGAACTGACTTGTATTGCTCGTGACACCAAGCTGGGCTCCGAGGAGATCACCAGCGACATCCCGAACGTGGGTGAGAGTGCACTGGCGAAGCTGGACGAGTCGGGCATCGTGTACATCGGTGCCGAGGTGGAAGCCGGTGACATCCTGGTCGGCAAGGTAACGCCGAAGGGCGAAACCCAGCTGACCCCGGAAGAGAAGCTGCTGCGTGCGATCTTCGGTGAGAAGGCCTCCGACGTGAAAGACACATCCCTGCGTGTGCCGACCAGCACCAAGGGTACGGTCATCGACGTGCAGGTCTTCACTCGCGACGGTCTTGAGAAAGATGCTCGCGCGCTGCAGATCGAGAAGTTCCAGCTCGACGAGTACCGCAAGGACCTGAAAGAAGAGTTCCGTATCTTCGAAGAGGCCACCTTCGCACGCCTGACCGGCCTGCTAAAAGGTAAGGACACCATGTCTGGCGGCGGTCTCAGCAAGGGCACCACGCTGACCGCAGCTGTACTCGCCGACCTCGACCGCGAGCAGATGCTCAAGCTAAAGATGTCTGAAGCCAACCTCAACGAGGCACTGGCCTCGGCGCAGCGCCAGCTCGACGAGCAGACGCAGCTGCTGGAGGAGCGTTTCGAAGACAAGAAGCGCAAGCTGCAGAGCGGCGACGACCTCGCCCCCGGCGTACTCAAGATCGTGAAGGTTTACCTCGCGATCAAGCGCCGCATCCAGCCTGGCGACAAGATGGCGGGCCGCCACGGTAACAAGGGTGTGATCTCTGTGATCATGCCGGTGGAGGACATGCCCTACGACGAGAACGGCGAGCCGGTCGATATCGTGCTCAACCCCCTCGGCGTGCCCTCGCGGATGAACGTGGGCCAGATCCTTGAGACGCACCTCGGCATGGCTGCCAAGGGTCTTGGCGAGAAGCTCGACGCCATGATCAAGGAGCAGCAGAAGGTTGCAGAGGTACGCAAGTTCCTCGAGGAGATCTACAACAACGGCGCTGGTCGCGAAGAGGACATCAAGTCCCTCTCTGACGACGAGGTCATGGAGCTGGCAGGTAACCTGACTGGAGGTGTGCCGATGGCCACCCCGGTGTTTGACGGTGCTGCCGAAGAGTCCATCAAGGAGTTGCTGGCCCTGGCAGATATGCCAGACAGCGGTCAGTTCACGCTGTACGACGGCCGTTCCGGGGAGGAGTTCGATCGCCCTGTGACTGTCGGGTATATGTACATGCTGAAGCTGAACCACCTGGTGGACGACAAGATGCACGCGCGTTCTACTGGCTCCTACAGCCTCGTAACGCAGCAGCCCTTGGGCGGTAAGGCCCAGTTCGGCGGCCAGCGCTTCGGGGAGATGGAGGTCTGGGCGCTGGAAGCATACGGCGCGGCCTACACCCTGCAGGAGATGCTGACGGTGAAGTCCGACGACGTGGCGGGCCGCACCAAGATGTACAAGAACATCGTCGATGGCGACCATCGAATGGAACCGGGTATGCCCGAGTCCTTCAACGTGTTGGTCAAGGAGATCCGTTCTCTCGGTATCGATATCGAGCTCGAGAGCGACTGATTCAGGCGAAACACTGGACGTAATGGCGGGCGCGGCCGGTACGGCGCGCCACCCCGGATTAAAAACCTCGTGGAGGAAAGACCTTGAAAGACTTACTGAATCTGTTGAAGTCCCAGGGCGAAAACGACGAATTTGACGCAATCCGCATCGGCCTTGCCTCGCCGGAGCTGATTCGTTCCTGGTCATTTGGCGAAGTTAAGAAGCCAGAGACCATTAACTACCGCACCTTTAAGCCGGAGCGCGATGGCCTGTTCTGCGCCAAGATCTTCGGCCCGGTAAAGGACTACGAGTGCCTGTGCGGCAAGTACAAGCGCCTCAAGCACCGCGGTGTGATCTGTGAGAAGTGCGGCGTGGAAGTTGCACTCGCCAAGGTGCGCCGCGAGCGCATGGGCCACATCGAGCTCGCGAGCCCGGTGGCGCACATCTGGTTCCTCAAGTCGCTGCCTTCGCGCATCGGCCTGCTGCTGGACATGACGCTGCGCGACATCGAGCGCGTGCTGTACTTCGAGTCATACGTTGTCACCGACCCCGGTATGACGACCCTCGAGCAGGGTCAGCTCCTGTCTGACGAGCAGTACTACGAGTCGATGGAAGAGTTCGGCGACGAGTTCACTGCCAAGATGGGTGCTGAAGCGATCCAGGACCTCATGATGCAGCTGGACCTCGAGCAGGAGATCACGACCCTGCGCGACGAGATTCCCGCGACCAACTCAGAGACCAAGATCAAGAAGCTGTCCAAGCGCCTGAAGCTGATGGAGGCCTTTGCCAACTCCGGCAACAAGCCCCAGTGGATGATCCTCAACGTGCTGCCCGTTCTGCCGCCGGACCTGCGTCCGCTGGTACCGCTGGACGGTGGTCGCTTTGCGACCTCTGACCTCAACGACCTGTACCGTCGAGTGATCAACCGTAACAACCGCCTGAAGCGTCTTTTGGACCTCAACGCGCCTGACATCATCGTGCGCAACGAGAAGCGCATGCTGCAGGAGTCTGTTGATGCACTGCTCGACAACGGTCGTCGTGGCCGCGCGATTACCGGTTCCAACAAGCGCCCGCTCAAGTCGCTCGCCGACATGATCAAGGGCAAGCAGGGCCGTTTCCGCCAGAACCTGCTCGGTAAGCGTGTCGACTACTCTGGTCGTTCCGTGATCGTGGTAGGCCCGACGCTCAAGCTGCACCAGTGTGGTCTGCCGAAGAAGATGGCGCTGGAGCTCTTCAAGCCTTTTATCTTTGGCAAGCTGGAAGCACGCGGTCTTGCGACCACCATCAAAGCTGCCAAGAAGATGGTCGAGCGCGAGCCGCCGGAAGTCTGGGATATCCTGGCAGAAGTAATTCGCGAGCACCCGGTTCTGCTGAACCGTGCGCCGACCCTTCACCGTCTTGGCATCCAGGCGTTTGAGCCTGTGCTGATTGAAGGTAAGGCGATCCAGCTTCACCCGCTGGTATGTGCCGCCTACAACGCTGACTTTGACGGCGACCAGATGGCGGTGCACGTACCGCTGACGCTGGAGGCGCAGCTCGAAGCGCGCGCTCTCATGATGTCTACTAACAACATCCTGTCACCGGCAAGTGGCGACCCGATCATCGTGCCGTCGCAGGACGTTGTACTCGGCCTTTACTACATGACGCGTGAGCGTGTGAATGCGAAGGGCGAGGGCATGGTGTTCCGCGATGTGTCTGAAGTGCACCGCGCTTACATCAGTGACCACGTGGACCTGCAGGCGCGCGTAAAAGTGCGTATCTCTGAGTCTGTCATCACTGACGAAGGCGACACCATCGACCGTACTTTCGTTGCTGATACGACGGTAGGCCGTGCGCTCCTCTGGGAGATCGTGCCCGACGGTATCGCGTTTGAGATGGTGAACCAGGACATGGCCAAGAAGGCGATTTCCCGCATCATCAACCAGTGTTACCGCGCGGTGGGCCTGAAGGCGACCGTGATCTTCGCGGACCGCCTGATGTACACCGGTTACGACTACTCAACGCGCTCCGGTGCCTCGATCGGCGTGAATGACTTCGTTATTCCTGAAGAGAAGGCCGGTCTCATCGACCGTGCCGAAGCGGAAGTGAAGGAGATCGAGAACCAGTACGCTGCCGGTCTTGTGACCCAGGGCGAGAAGTACAACAAGGTGATCGACATCTGGTCTCGCGCAAACGACCTCGTGTCCAAGTCCATGATGGAAGGCCTCTCCACAGAGACGGTCAAGAACCGTGACGGCCAGGACGAGCAACAGGCGTCCTTCAACTCGGTATACATCTACGCGGACTCCGGTGCGCGGGGCTCGCCCGCCCAGATCCGCCAGCTCGCGGGTATGCGCGGCCTGATGGCGAAGCCGGACGGCTCCATCATCGAGACGCCGATCACCGCGAACTTCCGCGAGGGCCTGAACGTACTGCAGTACTTCATCTCGACCCACGGCGCCCGTAAGGGTCTGGCCGATACCGCACTCAAGACCGCGAACTCCGGTTACCTGACCCGTCGTCTCGTCGACGTGGCCCAGGACCTCGTGGTGACAGAAGAAGATTGCGGTGCCGACAAGGGTCTGTTGATGACCCCGGTTATCGACGGTGGCGACATCATCGAATCGCTGGGTGACCGGGTACTGGGTCGACTCGTTGCGCGCGACGTGATTCGTCCGGGTACTGAAGACGAGATCGCCATCACTGCCGGCACCATGCTCGACGAGCTGTGGATCAAGCGCCTGGAAGAGATGGGAATCGACGAGATCGAGGTGCGGTCTCCGATTACCTGTGAGACCCGCTACGGCATCTGCTCGGCCTGTTACGGTCGCGACCTCGCACGTGGTCACCGCATTAACATGGGTGAAGCGGTTGGTGTTGTTGCCGCCCAGTCCATCGGTGAGCCGGGCACGCAGCTGACCATGCGTACCTTCCACATCGGTGGTGCGGCATCCCGGGCCACGGCCCAGGACAACATCGAAGTGATGAACGACGGTGTCGTGCGTCTGCACAACCTGAAGACGGTTGAGAAGACCGACGGTGACCTTGTTGCGGTGAGCCGCTCCGGTGAGCTGTCTGTTCTCGATACCCGTGGTCGTGAGCGTGAGCGTTACAAGCTGCCCTACGGTGCCGTCCTGAAGGTGAAGGACAACGCCGAGGTGACCAAGGGCTCAATCGTGGCGAGCTGGGACCCCCACACCCACCCGATCATCACCGAGGTGGCCGGTACCGTGAAGTTCAGCGGTATGGAAGAGGGCATTACCATCAAGCGTCAGACAGATGAACTGACTGGCCTGTCCAACATCGAGGTGGTTGACCCTGCTGAGCGTCCCGCGGCGGGCAAGGACATTCGTCCGGCCGTGACCCTGGTAGACGACAAGGGCGAGGAACTTTGTCTTGCAGGAACAGACGTGCCCGCGCACTACTTCCTGCCCGCGCTTGCGCTGATCAGCATGGAAGACGGTGCGAAGATCGGCGCCGGTGACGTTATTGCGCGTATCCCGCAGGAAGGGTCGAAGACCCGCGACATCACGGGTGGTCTGCCGCGTGTTGCCGACCTGTTCGAAGCGCGTAAGCCGAAAGAGCCTGCCATCCTCGCGGAGATCACGGGCACCGTGAGCTTCGGTAAGGAGACCAAGGGCAAGCGTCGTTTGGTGATCACGCCGATGGACGGCCAGCCGCTGCCGGATGGATCCACTCACTACGAGGCGTTGATTCCGAAGTGGCGCCAGCTGTCTGTGTTTGAGGGCGAGCACGTCGAGAAGGGCGAGGTGGTCTCAGAAGGCCCGCCGAGCCCGCACGATATCCTGCGCCTCAAGGGCATCGAGGAACTGGCGAAGTACATCGTCAACGAGATCCAGGAGGTTTACCGCCTTCAGGGTGTGAAGATCAACGACAAGCACATCGAGGTGATCGTTCGCCAGATGCTGCGCAAGGTCGTGATCACGTCCTCTGGCGACTCCAGCCTGATCAAGGGCGAGCAGGTGGAATACACCACCTTCCTCGAGGAGAACGAGCGCCTGCTGGCCGAGGGTCTTGTGCCGGCGGCCTCAGAGCGCGAGCTGCTGGGTATCACCAAAGCGTCACTCGCAACGGAGAGCTTTATCTCCGCGGCCTCCTTCCAGGAGACCACGCGCGTGCTCACCGAGGCGGCGGTTACCGGTAAGCGCGACTACCTGCGCGGTCTCAAGGAGAACGTGGTCGTTGGTCGCCTGATCCCGGCCGGTACAGGTCTCGCCTACCACGCGGAGCGCAAGCGCACCCGTGATAGCCAGAGCGAGGCCATGGTATCTGCCCAGGAGATCGAGGCAGCCCTGACAGAGGCGCTGCAGGCAGACTCGTAAGGGTTCTGGCCGTGCTTCCTGGCGGCTCAGCCGCCTGCAAGGAAAGGGACACCCAGGTGGTGTCCCTTTCTCGTTTTGGGGTTTAAGGCGTGCAGTTCCTGAGACGCATCAAGGCCTTCATGGACCGCCATATCGACTATGGCGGTGCAATTGCCGGCGCCGTGGTGCTCGGCAGCATCGTGCTCTACATCAACCTGGACCATGGTCTCGAGAAGGCGCTGGTGGCCGCGGCAAAGCAGGCAACGTATACGTTCTTTGCGGGCGGTTACATGGTGCGCCTGAACGAGCGCCTGGCGCTAGCCCTGCAGCCGGCCGTGCTGGGGGTCGCTGCGGGTGTGCTCGGGGCGGGCGGGCTGGCCTGTAGCCTCACTTTCCTGGTGCACAGCATGCGAGGGACGCCAGAGCCCTTGAATTCAACTATGCCCACCCTCATTCTCGGCACCCTCGGTTTCGCGTTTCTCGGCATTCGGGCCCGGCGGGCGAGGGCGCTGGAAGAGGCCGAAACACCGTCTTGACGGGTATCACCCACACGGCCTGAAACCCGCGTAAATACTGGCCTTTGTCGGGTTGACTCGCCCAGACAGCATCTATAGAATGCCGCCTCCTCTTACCGGGGGGGGTATTGCCCGTTCTGTCGATTTGTCAGTTCGGGGCCCGTATCCGGCGAGACGGAGGCGGCCTCTGGGGTCGTCACAATCATGAATTTGGAGTTCTAACTGAATGGCAACGATCAACCAATTGGTTCGTAAGCCGAGGAAGCGCAAGGTCGACAAGAGCGACGTGCCCGCACTGCAAAGCTGTCCGCAGCGCCGCGGTGTTTGCACCCGCGTCTACACCACCACGCCGAAGAAGCCGAACTCTGCACTGCGCAAGGTCTGCCGTGTGCGCCTGACCAACGGTTACGAGGTGTCCTCGTATATCGGTGGTGAAGGCCACAACCTGCAGGAGCACAGTGTAGTTCTTATTCGCGGTGGTCGTGTGAAGGACCTGCCCGGTGTGCGTTATCACACCGTGCGCGGCAGCCTGGACACCTCTGGAGTCGCAGACCGTAAGAACGGTCGCTCCAAGTACGGTGCCAAGCGGCCGAAGTAAGCGTATTTGTAAACCGCAATACGCGAGCAACACCTCACAACGAAACAAGTTGAGTAAGGCTGGAACGCTGCCTCCCCCGCTTATGTGGCAGGACGGTGTCCGGGTAAACCTGAAGAGATAGAAGGGCAATAGCATGCCGAGAAGACGAGTAGTCGCCAAGCGCGAAGTCCTGCCTGATCCCAAGTATGGCAACGTGACTCTGGCAAAATTTATGAACCACGTGATGGAAAGCGGCAAGAAGTCTGTCGCAGAGACCATCGTGTACGGTGCTCTGGAAATTGTTCAGGACAAGCTGAGCAAGGACCCAATCGAAGCCTTTGACGAAGCGCTGGAGAACATCGCCCCCATGGTGGAGGTGAAGTCTCGCCGTGTTGGTGGTGCGACCTACCAGGTACCGGTTGAGGTGCGTCCCTCGCGCCGTGTCGCGCTGTCCATGCGCTGGCTGGTAGAGCACGCGCGCAACCGTGGTGAAAAGTCCATGCGCCAGCGTCTCGCGGGCGAGATCATCGACGCTTCACAGGGCAAGGGCAACGCCGTGAAGAAGCGCGAAGACGTGCACCGCATGGCCGAAGCGAACCGGGCTTTCTCCCACTACCGCTTCTGATTTAACTGATCCAACACCTTTATATACAGGGAAACTACCGTGGCTCGTAAAACTCCCATTAACCGATACAGGAATATCGGTATTTGTGCCCACGTGGATGCGGGTAAAACCACTACCACTGAGCGCGTACTTTTCTATACAGGCCTGTCGCACAAGATCGGTGAAGTGCACGATGGCGCTGCCACCATGGACTGGATGGAGCAGGAGCAGGAACGCGGTATCACCATTACTTCCGCGGCGACCACCTGTTTCTGGCGCGGCATGGATGCGCAGTTCGACGAGCACCGCATCAACATCATCGACACTCCAGGGCACGTTGACTTCACCATTGAGGTGGAGCGTTCACTGCGTGTGCTGGACGGTGCCGTTGTAGTGCTGTGCGGCTCTTCAGGCGTTCAGCCCCAGACAGAAACGGTTTGGCGCCAGGCCAACAAGTACGAAGTACCCCGCATGGTGTTCGTCAACAAGATGGACCGTGCCGGTGCAGACTTCATGAGCGTTGTTTCCCAGCTGAAAGATCGCCTGGGCGCTAACGCTGTGCCCCTGCAGATGACGATTGGCGCCGAGGAAGAGTTCAAGGGCGTGGTCGACCTGATCGAGAACAAGGCGATCATCTGGAACGAAGAAGACATGGGCACCACCTTTGAGTACGGTGACGTTCCTGCCGACCTGCAGGACCAGGTTGACGAGATGCGCGAGTTCATGATGGAAGCGGCGGCGGAAGCCACCGACGAGCTCATGGAGAAGTATCTCGAGGAAGGCGAGCTGACCAAGGAAGAGATCAAGGAAGGCATCCGCCTGCGCACGCTGGCGAACGAGATCGTTCCGGTGCTGGGTGGCTCTGCGTTCAAGAATAAGGGTGTGCAGGCCGTTCTGGACGCCGTTGTCGAGTACATGCCTTCGCCCACCGAGGTCAAGGCAATCGAGGGCACCCTGCTGGATAAGGACCAAACGCCTGACACTCGCGAGGCGGATGACGATGCGCCCTTCGCAGCGCTGGCGTTCAAGATCGCCACGGACCCGTTCGTGGGTACGTTGACTTTCTTCCGTGTTTACTCCGGCAAGCTCGAAAGCGGCACCGGCGTCTACAACTCCGTGAAGGAGAAGAAGGAGCGTGTTGGGCGTATGGTGCAGATGCACTCCAACAGCCGCGAAGAGATCAAGGAAGTGTTGGCCGGTGATATCGCCGCTGCGGTTGGTCTGAAAGACGTGACCACTGGCGACACGCTCTGTGACCAGGACAAGCCGATTGTGCTTGAGCGCATGGAATTCCCGGAGCCGGTGATCTCGGTAGCGGTAGAGCCGAAGTCCAAGGCCGACCAGGAAAAGATGGGCATTGCACTGGGCAAGCTGGCTCAGGAAGACCCCTCGTTCCGCGTCAAGACCGACGAAGAGACCGGTCAGACGATCATCTCAGGTATGGGCGAACTGCACCTGGATATTCTCGTGGATCGTATGAAGCGAGAGTTCAGCGTAGAGGCGAATATCGGTAAGCCGCAAGTGGCCTACCGCGAGGCTATTCGCAATACGTCTGATATCGAAGGCAAGTTTGTACGCCAGTCCGGTGGTCGCGGCCAGTACGGTCACGTCTGGGTCAAGTTCGAGCCGGCCGAAGATGAGAGCGCCGAGGGCCTCGAGTTCGTCAACGAGATCGTTGGCGGTGTGGTACCGCGCGAATACATCCCGGCTGTCCAGAAAGGCATCGAGGAGCAGATGCAGAACGGCGTACTCGCCGGCTATCCGCTGCTTGGCCTGAAGGCAACCCTGTACGACGGTTCCTTCCACGACGTGGACTCCAACGAAATGGCGTTCAAGATCGCTGCAAGCATGGCGACCAAGAAGCTCTCTGACGAGGGCGGCGCGGTGCTGCTTGAGCCGATCATGGCCGTGGAAGTGGTAACCCCGGAAGAGAACATGGGTGATGTGGTTGGCGACCTTAACCGTCGTCGTGGCCTCATCGGCGGCATGGACGAGAACCCGTCCGGCAAGGTGGTCACCGCCGAGGTACCCCTGGCCGAGATGTTCGGTTATGCGACGGATCTGCGCTCTGCGACCCAGGGCCGCGCGACCTACACAATGGAGTTCGCGAAGTACTCTGAAGCGCCGAACAACATCGCCGAAGAAATCATTTCCAAGAACCAGACTTAAATTCTGACTAGGCGGCGGGCAGGGCCCGCCGCCAATTTAAGAGGATAAAGACAGTGTCAAAAGAAACGTTTGAGCGTACAAAACCCCACGTAAACGTGGGCACCATTGGCCACGTTGACCACGGCAAGACGACGCTGACGGCGGCGCTGACGCGTGTATGCGCGGAAGTGTGGGGCGGTGAAGCGGTGGCGTTTGACGGCATCGACAACGCACCGGAAGAGAAAGAGCGCGGTATCACGATCGCGACCTCCCACGTGGAATACGACTCACCGGAGCGCCACTACGCGCACGTTGACTGCCCGGGCCACGCGGACTATGTGAAGAACATGATCACCGGTGCGGCGCAGATGGACGGCGCGATCCTGGTATGCGGCGCCACCGATGGCCCGATGCCCCAGACCCGCGAGCACATCCTGCTCTCCCGTCAGGTAGGCGTACCGTACATCATCGTATTTATGAACAAGGCGGACCTGCTGGCGGAAGACTGCGGCGGTGCTGATACGGAAGAATACGAAGAGATGAAAGAGCTGGTCGAGATGGAGCTGCGTGAGCTGCTGGACCAGTATGATTTCCCGGGTGACGACACCCCGATCATCTGCGGTTCTGCGCTGATGGCCCTGGAAGGCAAGGACGACAACGAGCTGGGCACCACTGCCGTTAAGACGCTGGTTGAGACGCTGGACAGCTACATCCCTGAGCCTGAGCGTGCGATCGACCAGCCGTTCCTGATGCCGGTTGAAGACGTGTTCTCTATCTCCGGTCGCGGCACCGTGGTAACGGGCCGTGTAGAGCGTGGCATCGTGAAGGTGGGCGACGAGATCGAGATCGTCGGCATCAAGGAAACGCAAACGACGACCTGTACGGGCGTTGAGATGTTCCGCAAGCTGCTGGACGAAGGCCGTGCGGGCGAGAACGTTGGCGTACTGCTGCGTGGCACGAAGCGTGACGAAGTTGAGCGTGGCCAGGTACTGGCGGTACCGGGTTCAGTGAACCCGCACACGAAGTTCGAGTGTGAGGTGTACGTGCTGTCGAAGGAAGAGGGTGGTCGTCACACGCCGTTCTTCAAGGGCTACCGTCCGCAGTTTTACTTCCGTACGACGGACGTGACTGGCGCGTGTGAGCTGCCGGAAGGCACCGAGATGGTGATGCCTGGCGACAACGTTCAGATGACGGCGACGCTGATTGCGCCGATTGCGATGGAAGAAGGCCTGCGCTTTGCGATCCGTGAAGGCGGTCGTACAGTTGGCGCGGGTGTTGTTGCGAAGATCATCGAATAAAGCAGATTATCGTCCTCGCGCAGGCGGGGTCGATGAAAAAGACTTCAGCCCCTCCAACCCCGGGGCAGAAGAAAAAAGCCCGGCCACAAGCCGGGCTTTTTTGTGCCCGCAATTCAACGGACTTCTGCACTGCGCTCAACGCTCTGCGTTGAGATCCGACACCTGCTGGTTCAGCGTGAAGTAGTCGTAGAGGATACCGACAACAATAATCACGCCCGACAGCGGGAAGGTGAAAAAAACGCCACTGGCGGCAAGGTACAGGAGGCCTGTGAAGATCTTGCCCTGGTAGAAGCGATGCATGCCCAGTGGCCCGAGGAAGGTCAGCAGCACCCATGCAATGCTGTAGTTTACAGGGCCCGCCAAATAGCGTTTCTCGGCCTGCCGCTCCATGCTGGGGATCAGGAGCAGGTCGATGAGCCAGCCGATCAAAAACAGGCCGAGGGTGAAAAACCAGATCGTGCCGGAAACCCGCTTGCCGAAGTAGAAGCGGTGCGCGCCGAAGAACCCGAAGATCCAGAGCAGGTAGCCAACCAGCAGTGAGTGGGTTTCCTGTCTTTCGTTCATCGCCTTCCCTCCAGCGTGTTTATGGCATTGTCCGTGTCGGTCGGGACTGACCCAGGTCATGGAATTCACGGCCACGCGGTCTATGCTCTTTCTAAAGCCGAGTGTACACGCTTGAGGAGGCACTATGTCGGTAGAACACCACGACCTGATCCACGAATTCCCGGAGCTCAAAGATCGCATTCATGAGATGAAGGTGGGCGACCATCACTTTCGTCGCCTGTTTGATGAGTACCACGAGCTGACCCGCTCCATTGAGAAGATGGAGGACGAGGTGACCCCCGTGGCGACCACCACGGAAGAGGAGGCCAAGCGGCGCCGGGTTCATCTCAAGGACGAACTCTACCGGATGCTTACGGCGGCCTGAGGAATACCCTTATGGAAAAGGAGGCTATTAGGGACCGGCTTGAAGACCGGCTCGAGGAGCTATGCTCGCGCCTGGTAAACATCAAGAGCGACGTCACCCAGTCTCACTCCGCAGACTCTGCCGAGCAGGCCCAGGAGCGTGAGAACGACGAGGTAGTCGATGCTATCGGCAACGAGACTCGCGCCTCGATCGCCGAAATAGAGGCCGCCCTTGAGCGGCTCGAGGCGGGTACCTATGGTCTGTGCGGGGACTGCGGCAAGCCGATTAGTGAGCAGCGGCTCGGCGCTATCCCAGAGGCCACCCGCTGCGTTGACTGCGCCGCCTGAAATCCGTATTTTCCTCCACCCACAGGCCCCTCTGCCGGCCTGTTTGGCCCCGAGACTGGCCGATTCGGGTCAGTCACGCCGCCCCTGTAAATTTAACGCCTCCGGCACCTTGACACCCCCATAGGCGGTCATTAGAATTCGCTCTCCTTTTTTCGGGGGGCTCCCTTGCGGGCCTCTGGTTTTTTACTGTTTGGAGTGAAGTCAGGTGCAGAATCAGCGCATTCGTATCCGCCTCAAGGCTTTTGACCATCGACTGATCGATTCCTCTACCCAGGAGATCGTCGAGACTGCCCGCCGCACCGGTGCGCAGGTAAAAGGGCCTATCCCCCTTCCGACTCGGAAGGAAAAATTTACCGTGCTCATTTCTCCGCACGTAAATAAAGATGCTCGTGACCAGTACGAGATTCGTACGCACAAGCGTCTCCTGGATATCGTCGAGCCCACGGAAAAAACCGTGGACGCGCTGATGAAACTGGATCTGGCTGCAGGCGTTGAAGTTCAAATCAGCCTGGGATAACTCCCTGCAGTAGCTAGACCTGCTCGGCTAGTGACATAAAAGCAGCCGGGTGTGTAACGCCCCATAGACCGAAGTTTTGGGGCGGCCATAGAGGGTTACAGCCCCGTACACTGAGAGGTTAGTACAATGACTATTGGCTTAGTCGGCCGTAAGTCCGGTATGACACGTGTTTTTACCGACGACGGCGTTTCAATCCCAGTAACCGTAGTGGAGATCGCTCCAAACCGCGTTACTCAGATCAAAGATGTCGATAGCGATGGCTATCGCGCAATTCAGGTAACCGCAGGAAGCCGCAAGGCATCCAAGGTCAAGAAGGCACAAGCTGGCCAGTTCGCGAAAGCGGGCGTGGAAGCCGGTGTCGGTTTCTGGGAATTCCGTCTCGGCGATAGCGACGAGACGCCTGAGGTTGGCGCTGAACTGACTGTTGAACAGTTCGAGGCCGGCCAGAAGGTGGATGTTTCCGGCAAGTCCAAGGGCAAGGGCTTCCAGGGCGGTGTTAAGCGCTGGAACTTCTCCATGCAGGACGCCACGCACGGTAACTCCATCTCGCACCGCGCCCCCGGCTCGATTGGCCAGTGCCAAACGCCGGGTCGCGTGTGGAAGGGCAAAAAGATGGCCGGCCACATGGGCGCGGCCAACGTGACGACCCAGGGCCTGGAAGTGGTCCGCGTTGATGCAGAGCGCAATCTGCTCCTCATCAAGGGCGCTGTACCTGGCGCACCCGGTGGCGACGTTGTCGTTCGTCCCGCGGTCAAGGCATAAGGTTTAGGGGGTCTTAGACGTGGAATTGAGTGTATTGAAGGCGGGCAGTGGCGAAGCGGGAACCGTTTCCGTATCCGACACTGCCTTTGCACGTGAATACAACGAAGACCTGGTTCACCAGGTCGTGACCGCCTACCTGGCGGGCGCTCGCCAGGGCACCCGGGCGCAGAAGAATCGCTCGGACGTTTCCGGTGGCGGCAAGAAGCCGTGGCGCCAGAAGGGTACGGGTCGCGCGAGGGCGGGTACGATCCGCTCCCCGATCTGGCGTGCGGGTGGTGTGACGTTTGCGGCCAAGCCGCAGGATCACTCCCAGAAGGTTAATCGGAAGATGTACCGCGCAGCACTGCGCTCCATCGTCTCCGAGCTGGCTCGCCAGGGCCGCCTGATGGTGGTTGAGAGCCTGGACGTCGAAGAGCCGAAGACCAAGCTGCTGGCGAAGCAGCTCGGCGAGTTCGGTGTCGACAACGTGCTGATCGTGTCCACCGAGGTAGACAAGAACCTCTACCTGGCGGCGCGCAACCTGCACAAGGTTGAAGTATGTGACGTAGACGGCGTCGACCCGGTGAGCCTGATCGGCTACGAGAAGGTCATGATCACCGTCGACGCGGTGAAGAAGTTTGAGGAGATGCTGGGATGAACCAGGAGCGCATTTTTCAGGTGCTGGTAGGTCCGCACATTTCCGAGAAGGCGGCCATCGTTGCTGATGACAACAACCAGTACGTATTCAAGGTTGCCGTAGACGCGACCAAGGCAGAGATCAAGAAGTCTGTTGAGCAGCTGTTCAAAGTGAACGTGACAGACGTGAACACGTTGAAAGTCAAAGGCAAGGTGAAGCGCAACCGTTATGGGTTCAGCACCAAGCCGACCTGGAAGAAAGCGTACGTGACGCTGGAATCTGGCCAGGACATTGACTTCGCGGCGGCGGATTAAGGAGCCGGATTGCAATGGCAGTTATAAAGAGTAAGCCTACCTCGCCAGGTCGTCGCCACGTTGTACGCGTGGTGAACCCTGACCTGCATAAAGGTGCACCCCACGCTGCGCTGGTGGAAAAGCAGTCGCGCTCTGGTGGACGTAACAACAAGGGCCGTATCACCACCCGTCATATCGGTGGTGGTCACAAGCAGCACTACCGCAAGATCGACTTCAAGCGCACCAAAGACGGTATTCCCGCCAAGGTAGAGCGCCTCGAGTACGACCCGAACCGCACCGCACACATTGCGCTGCTGCTGTTTAAAGACGGAGAGCGCCGCTACATTATCGCGCCGAAAGGCGTCCAGGCAGGCGATGTACTGGAGTCAGGCGCAGCCGCTCCGATCAAGACAGGAAACTGTCTCCCCCTCCGCAATATCCCCGTTGGTTCCGTAGTCCACTGTATCGAATTGAAGCCCGGCAAGGGCGCCCAGATGGCCCGCTCTGCTGGTGCCTCTGTGCAGCTCGTGGCCCGCGAGGGCCAGTACGCGACGGTGCGCCTGCGCTCTGGTGAGATGCGCAAGGTGCTGGCCGAGTGTCGTGCCACGCTGGGCGAGGTTTCCAACTCAGAACACAGCCTGCGCAAGTTGGGCAAGGCCGGCGCGGCGCGCTGGCGTGGTGTTCGCCCGACGGTTCGCGGTGTTGCCATGAACCCGGTTGATCACCCCCACGGTGGTGGTGAGGGTCGTACCTCCGGTGGTCGCCACCCGGTAAGCCCCTGGGGCACGCCGACGAAGGGTTACAAGACTCGCAAGAACAAGCGTACGGACAAGCTCATCGTTCGTCGCCGCGGTAAGAAGTAAGAGCCTGCGCTAGAGAATTAGAGGAAACAGACTGTGCCACGTTCATTGAAAAAAGGTCCGTTCATTGACCTGCACCTCATGAAGAAGGTTGAAGCCGCGGTAGAAAGCAACGACCGCCGCCCGATCAAGACCTGGTCACGCCGCTCGATGGTGTCACCCGATATGGTCGGCCTCACGATTGCAGTACACAACGGGCGTCAACACGTTCCAGTTCTGATTAATGAAGACATGGTCGGCCACAAGCTGGGCGAATTTGCGGTTACCCGCACGTTCAAGGGCCACATCGTCGACAAGAAGGCCAAGCGCTAAGCGCTGCCCGGAAAGAGGTTAGGAAGATGGAAGTTGCGGCAAGACTGAAGGGCGCGCAGATCTCAGCGCAGAAAGCCCGCCTGGTAGCAGATCAGGTGCGTGGCATGCAGGTCGAAGAGGCGCTCACGCTGCTCGAGTTCAGCTCGAAAAAGGCGGCTCACATTGTTAAGAAGGTACTGGATTCCGCCATCGCCAACGCCGAGAACAACGAAGGCGCTGATGTTGATGAGCTCAAAATTTCCAGCATCTACGTGGACGAGGGCCTGACGATGAAGCGCCTGCGTCCCCGTGCGAAAGGCCGCGCCGACCGAATCTTGAAGCGCAGCTGCCATATCACCGTAAAAGTTGCTGACGGCGAAAGCTAAGCAGGAGACGACGACACATGGGTCAGAAAGTACATCCTACCGGCATTCGCCTGGGCATTGTGAAAGAGCACAATTCCGTCTGGTATGCCGACAGTAAGAACTATGCCAGCCAGTTGATCACCGACCTGGAGGCGCGCGCCTACATCGAGAAAATTCTCGAGCACGCGTCTGTAAGTCGTGTAGTGATCGAGCGTCCCGCGCAGACAGCGCGCATCACCATTCACACTGCCCGTCCCGGCATTGTGATTGGTAAGAAGGGTGAAGACGTCGACAAGCTGCGCAAGGACCTTACCGAGAAAATGGGTGTGCCTGTACACATCAATATCGAGGAAATCCGCAAGCCGGACCTCGATGCCAAGCTGGTGGCGCAGAACGTTGCGCAGCAGCTGGAGCGCCGCGTCATGTTCCGTCGCGCAATGAAGCGCGTGGTACAGAACGCCATGCGCCAGGGTGCCGAGGGCATCAAGGTGCAGATCAGCGGCCGCCTGGGCGGTGCTGAGATCGCGCGTACCGAATGGTACCGCGAAGGTCGCGTACCGCTGCATACGCTGCGCGCCGATATTGATTACGCAACCTACGAGGCATCTACCACTTACGGGATCCTCGGGGTGAAGGTCTGGATTTTCAAAGGCGAAGTAATTGGCACTGAAGGCGAGTCCGAGAGTGCCAAGAAGGCTGCCACTAACTAAGGGTTACGCAGATGTTACAACCAAAGCGTACAAAATTTCGCAAGACCCAGAAGGGCCGTAACCGCGGTCTGGCACACCGTGGCAGCAAGGTCAGCTTCGGTGAGTACGGTCTGAAGGCTACTGGCCGCGGGCGCATTACAGCGCGCCAGATCGAGGCAGCGCGTCGTGCGATGACCCGTCACATCAAGCGTGGCGGCAAGATCTGGATTCGCGTCTTCCCGGACAAGCCGATTACCGGCAAGCCGTTGGAAGTTCGCCAGGGTAAAGGTAAGGGTAACGTGGAGTACTGGGTCGCACAGATTCAGCCCGGCAAGGTGCTGTACGAAGTGCAGGGTGTCTCTGAAGAGCTGGCACGCGAGGCGTTTGCACTCGCCGCCGCCAAGATCCCGGTAGCCACAACTTTTGTTAAACGGTCGGTGATGTGATGAAAGCGAGCGAATTGCGTGAGAAGTCCCCGGAGGAGCTGGACAAGAAGCTCCTGGAACTCCGTGAAGAGCAGTTCAAACTGCGCATGCAGAAGTCGACTGGCCAGCTTGGCCAGACGCACCTGCTGCGCGAGAACCAGCGTGACATCGCTCGCGTGAAGACTGTACTCACTGAGAAGGCGGGTAACTAAGCATGTCCGGAGCAGAGAAGCGTACTCGGGTAGCAACCGGCAAGGTTGTCAGCAACAAGATGGACAAGACCATCACGGTACTGGTGGAGCGCAGGGTGAAGCACCCGGTTTATGGCAAGTACATGACCCGCTCATCCAAGATCCACGCGCATGACGAAGACAACCAGTGTGCGATCGGCGATACCGTCACGGTTGCAGAGTCCAAGCCGATTTCCAAGTCCAAGACCTGGAAGCTGCTGGAAATTGTCGAGAGCGCCGCGCAGGTTTAAGCGCGTACCAGGATTTCGGCGGCCGGTCCGCCTGTGGAGTAAGAGATGATTCAGACACAGTCATATTTGGATGTCGCAGATAACAGTGGCGCCCGCCGTGTGATGTGTATCAAGGTGCTGGGCGGTTCCAAGCGTCGCTATGCGCGGGTTGGTGACCTGATCAAGGTGACCGTTAAGGAAGCGATTCCCCGCGGTAAGGTGAAGAAGGGCCAGGTCATGACGGCCGTTGTTGTTCGCACCAAGAAAGGCGTGCGCCGTCCCGACGGCTCGCTGATCAAGTTCGACGACAACGCTGCAGTCCTCCTGAACGCACAGGAAGCGCCTATCGGCACCCGTATTTTTGGGCCGGTAACTCGCGAGCTGCGCGGCGAAAAGTTCATGAAGATTATTTCCCTGGCGCCGGAAGTTATCTGAGCCGGTTGAGAGAGAAAAGACAATGTTGAAGATCAAGAGCGAAGACGAAGTCATCGTCATTGCCGGCAAGGACAAGGGCAAGCGCGGCAAGGTGCGCTCCGTTGTTGACGCCAATCGCGTCATCGTGTCCGGCGTGAACATGGTCAAGAAGCACACGCGACCCAACCCGCAGGCGGGTGTGGCCGGCGGCATCGTGGAGGCGGAAGCGCCTATCCAGGTGTCCAACGTGGCTATTTTCAACCCGAGCACCAACAAGGCTGACCGGGTTGGTTTCAAGGTAGAAGGCGACCGGAAGGTGCGCATCTTCAAGTCCAGCGGTGAGGAGATCAGCTCCTGAGTGGGCGGCAAGGATCTATAGGTACTACAGATGGCTAATTTGAAAGACAGGTACACGACCGAGATTGCGCCGCAGCTGAAGGAAGAGCTCGGCCTCGCGAATGTAATGGAAGTGCCCCGCATCACCAAGATCACCCTGAACATGGGTGTGGGCGAAGCGCTGGGCGACAAGAAAGTGCTCGAGAACGCGGTCGCAGATATGCAGATGATCGCGGGCCAGAAGCCGGTCGTTACCAAAGCACGCAAGTCTATCGCAGGCTTCAAGGTGCGTGACGGCTGGCCGATCGGTTGCAAGGTGACCCTGCGCTCCGATCGCATGTACGAATTCCTGGAGCGCCTGATCAGCATCGCGATCCCGCGTATCCGTGACTTCCGCGGCATCAGCCCGAAGTCTTTCGATGGTCGCGGTAACTTCGCCATGGGCGTAACCGAACAGATCATCTTCCCTGAAATTGAATACGACAAAGTGGACGCACTGCGCGGTATGGACATCACCATCACCACGACAGCGCGTACGGATGATGAAGGCCGCGCATTGCTGCGCGCATTCAACTTCCCCCTGAAGGCTTAAGAGGCTAATAGCATGGCTAAGAAATCAATGGTCGCCCGTGAGAACAAGCGCGCGAAGACTGTAGCCAGATTCGCTGCCAAGCGAGCGGCTCTCAAGGCGGTACTCAAGGATGCAAATGCTTCCGACGAGGAAAAGTGGGAAGCGCAGGTCAAGCTGCAAAAGCTGCCCCGCAACGCGAGCCCGGTACGCCAGCAGCGTCGCTGTCAGCTGACCGGCAGGCCCCACGCTGTGTATCGCAAGTTCGGCCTGTGCCGGAACAAGCTGCGTGAAGCGGCAATGCGTGGTGATGTACCCGGCCTGGTTAAGTCCAGCTGGTAATTGGCGAGTCGGTCTACGGAGGTTATTAACAGATGAGTATGCAAGATCCGTTGTCAGATATGCTGACCCGCATTCGCAATGCGCAGATGGCTGGCAAAACCCGCGTTGAAATGCCCGGCTCGAAGCTGAAGGCCGCTGTGGCCAAGGTGCTGAAGGACGAGGGTTACATTGAAGAATTCGCCGCAAGTGTTGAGACAGGAAAGCCGCGCCTGGCTATCGATCTCAAGTACTTCGACGGCAAGCCGGTAATCGCAGAGATCGATCGCGTGAGCCGTCCCGGCCTGCGCCGCTACAGCGGTAAGAGCGATCTGCCCTCGGTGCGCGCTGGCCTGGGTATCGCCATTGTCTCCACGTCCAAAGGCGTGATGACCGACCGTGCCGCGCGTGCCGCCGGCGTCGGTGGCGAAGTGCTCTGCACGGTCTACTAAAGAGTGCTCTGCACGGTTTATTAATCAGTTATTTCATTAAGAGCAATTAGCGATGTCCAGAGTAGCAAACGACCCCATCTCGCTGCCGAACGGTGTAGATGTGAAGCTCGACGGCGGGCAACTCAGCGTCAAGGGTGGCCTGGGTAAGCTGGAGCTGGCGCTCAAAGACGGTATCGAGGTGAAGCAGGAAGACAATGTCCTGTCCATCTCCTACGAGAACGATGGCTTGAAGGCCATGGCCGGCACCACGCGCGCTCTCGTCAACAACATGGTGAAGGGCGTCACCGAAGGCTGGGAAAAGAAGCTGGTGCTGAATGGCGTTGGTTATCGTGCCAAGGCCAGCGGCAAGTCAGTGAACCTGACGGTAGGCCTGTCCCACCCCGTGGACTACCAGCTGCCGGAAGGGGTGAGCGCCGAGAGCCCGAGCCAGACCGAGATCGTGGTCAAGGGAATCGACAAGCAGGCTGTTGGCCAGGCGGCCGCGGAGATCCGCGCCTACCGCCCGCCCGAGCCTTACAAAGGTAAAGGCATTCGTTACGCAGACGAGTACGTCCGTCGTAAAGAAGCCAAGAAGAAGTAGGTAATTGCAATGAGCGTAAAGAACGAAGCCAGACTGCGTCGCGCCCGGCGTTCCCGCGCCCGTATGCGCACGCTGGACGTCAATCGTCTCACCGTCTATCGCACGCCGCGGCATATCTATGCCCAGGTATTCGCACCTGCGGGAGACAAAGTGCTGGCCAGCGCCTCTACGCTGGACGGCGATCTGCGCAAGGGCGCTACAGGTAATGCCGACGCCGCTGCCGCGGTAGGCAAGCTCGTTGCCGAGCGCGCCAAGGCGGCCGGTATTGAGAAAGTCGCGTTCGATCGCAGCGGCTACAAGTATCACGGCCGTGTTAAGGCGCTGGCGGATGCCGCTCGCGAAGCCGGACTGGAATTCTAGGACATCGATATGGCGTTTAACGAACAGAAGAAGCAGCAGCAGGACGGCGACCTCCAGGAAAAGCTGGTCCAGGTAAACCGCGTTGCCAAGGTAGTTAAGGGTGGCCGTATCTTCGGCTTTACAGCCCTGACCGTTGTTGGCGACGGCAACGGCCGCGTCGGTTTTGGCCGCGGTAAGGCCCGTGAGGTACCTGTTGCTATCCAGAAGGCCATGGAAGCGGCGCGCCGCAACATGATCTCTGTAGAGCTGAACAACGGCACGATCCAGTACCCGGTCAAGGCGACCCACGGAGCGTCCAAGGTCTACATGCAGCCGGCTTCAGAGGGTACTGGTGTTATTGCCGGTGGTGCGATGCGTGCAGTGCTTGAACTCGCAGGTGTACATAACGTTCTGGCGAAGTGCTACGGCTCGACCAATCCTGTGAACGTTGTACGTGCCACGTTCAACGGCCTGCGTGACATGTCCTCCCCGGAAGACATCGCAGCCAAGCGCGGCAAGACCGTCGAAGAAATCTTGAATTGAGTTAGGTTGTCCTGTCATGGCTAAAGCAACTATCAAGGTCACCCAGGTCAAGAGTACCAACGGGCGACTGAAGAACCACAAAGCGAGCATTGCCGGTCTCGGCCTGCGTCGCATCGGGCACACTGTCGAAGTGGAAGACACTCCGGCCGTGCGCGGCATGATCAACCAGGTGAACTACCTGGTTCGCGTGGAGGAATAAGTCGTGTCAGAAGTCATGCGTTTGAATTCACTGAGCCCCGCTCCCGGTTCGCGTCGCAAGGCGAAGCGTGTTGGTCGCGGCATCGGTAGCGGCAACGGCAAAACTGCCGGCCGCGGTCACAAGGGTCAGAAGTCTCGTACCGGCGGCAAGGTTCGTCCGGGTTTTGAGGGTGGTCAGATGCCGCTCCAGAAGCGCCTGCCCAAGTATGGTTTTACCTCGCGTATCAGTCGCACCACGGCGCAGATTCGCCTGGGTGAACTCGGCGGTGTCGAGGCGGAAGTCATCGATATCGCGGCACTGAAGGCTGCTGATTTGGTCAAAGATAACGTTACGCGCGCACGGGTCTTTCTCTCGGGCGAGCTCGACAAGGCTGTAACCCTCAAGGGCATCGCCGTCACCAAGGGTGCACGCGAAGCGATAGAGAAAGCCGGCGGTAAGATCGAGGACTAACGGGAATGGCTACCGGGCAGCTGCCGTCAATGAACAAAGCGGGGCTTGGCGAACTATTCGCCAGGCTGCGCTTCGTGCTGCTCGCGATTATTGTCTACCGTATCGGTACCCACATTCCCGTACCCGGTATTGACCCCAATCAGCTGCAGGCGCTGTTCAACCAGAACGCGGGCACCATCCTCGGCCTGGCCAACATGTTTACCGGTGGTGCGCTGGAGCGCATGAGTATCCTCGCCCTTGGCATCATGCCCTACATCTCGGCGTCGATTATCATGCAGCTCATGTCTGCGGTAACGCCGCAGCTAGAGCAGCTGAAGAAGGAGGGTGAGGCAGGGCGTCGCAAAATCAGCCAGTACACCCGCTACCTTACTGTTGTTCTGGCCATCATTCAGGCCACAGGTATGACGGTGGGCATGGCCAATAACGGCATGTCCTATGACACCTCCATCGTCTTCTACGTGATCGCGATCACCTCGCTGGTGACCGGTGCCGTCTTCATGATGTGGCTCGGCGAGCAGATCACTGAAAAAGGTGTGGGCAACGGTATTTCCCTGCTGATTTTCGCAGGTATCGTGGCAGGCCTGCCTGCGGCTATCGGCCAGTCACTGGAGCAGGCGCGCCAGGGTGAGCTCAACATCCTCTTCCTGCTGTTTATTCTCGGTTTCGCAATAGCCATGATTTTCGCTGTGGTGTTTATCGAGCGCGGCCAGCGCCGCATCACCGTGAATTACGCCAAGCGCCAGCAGGGTCGCAAGATGTACCAGGCGCAGAGCTCGCACCTGCCGCTCAAGGTCAACATGGCCGGTGTAATCCCGGCGATTTTCGCGAGCTCTATCCTGCTGTTCCCGGCGTCGATCGCGCAGTGGTTCGGCACTTCAGGGTCTGCAGACTGGCTGCAGGATATGGCGGTAGCCATTGGCCCCGGCCAGCCCTTGAATATTCTGCTTTTCACCATATTTATTGTGTTCTTCTGCTTTTTCTATACGGCGTTGATGTTCAACCCGTCTGAGGTGGCAGACAACCTGAAGCGCTCTGGCGCTTTCGTTCCGGGCATTCGTCCCGGCCAGCAGACAGCCAACTACATCGACGGCGTGCTCACCCGCCTCACCGTGTTTGGCTCCGCCTATATCGCGATTGTCTGCCTGATTCCCCAATTCCTGGTGGTCACGGCCAATGTGCCGTTCTACCTCGGGGGCACATCGCTGCTGATTGTGGTGGTCGTGGTGATGGATTTCATGGCCCAGGTGCAGAGTCACATGATGTCGCACCAGTACGACTCAGTGCTGAAAAAGGCCAATCTGAAGAATTATGGCGGGAGCGGGAAGCCGCGCTAGGCCGGCCCGTCCCTTGGAGTAGGAAGTCATGAAAGTACGCGCATCAGTCAAGAAAATCTGCCGCAACTGCAAAGTCGTGCGCCGCAAGGGCGTGGTTCGGGTTATCTGCAACACCGATCCCCGCCACAAGCAGCGCCAGGGCTGACAGTCGCGTAACTATTGATATTTATTGAAGTTATCGCTAAAATGCCGCGCCTTTTGCGCGCCATTCCGGTGCTGGAAAGCGGGAATTTAAGAGCTCCCGGCCCCCTAAGCGGACTTTACGGATAATTGGAGAGAGTTGAATGGCTCGTATCGCCGGCGTCAACATACCGGATAACAAGCACGCGGTTATCTCGCTGACCTATATCTTCGGTGTAGGCCGCAGCCAGGCGTCTCGCCTGTGCGCGGAGACGGGCATCGCCCCGACCACCAAGATCAGTGAGTTGACCGAGGGTGAAATGGATTCGCTGCGCGCCAAGGTCGGCGAAATGATGGTCGAAGGTGACCTCCGCCGCGAAGTCTCCATGAACATCAAGCGCCTGATGGACCTCGGCTGCAACCGCGGCCTGCGTCACCGTCGCGGTCTGCCGACTCGCGGTCAGCGCACAAAGACAAATGCAAGAACTCGCAAGGGGCCGCGCAAGCCGATTCGTAAGTAGCTGTTAGTAGCTACAAGGCCCGCGAATCCTCATTTAGTGTAGCTGCACCCTAGTGCAGTGTTGATATTAAGTAGGAACAACATATGGCTAAGCCAGGTGCGAAGAGCACTCGTAAGAAAATCACCAAGACCGTTGTTGACGGCATTGCGCATATCCATGCGTCGTTCAACAACACCATTATTACGATCACAGATCGTCAGGGTAACACCCTGAGCTGGGCGACCTCTGGTGGCTCGGGCTTCCGTGGTTCGCGTAAGAGCACCCCGTTTGCCGCACAGGTTGCGGCTGAGCGTGCGGGTGAGGCGGCCAAGGAATACGGTCTGAAGAACCTCGACGTCCAGGTCAAGGGGCCTGGTCCCGGCCGGGAATCCGCTGTGCGTGCGCTGAATGCTTGTGGCTACAAGATCAGCAACATCACAGACGTTACCCCGATTCCCCACAACGGCTGCCGCCCCCCGAAGAAGCGTCGCGTATAACGCCCATAGGACTGACGACATGGCTCGATACATTGGACCCAAGTGCAAACTCTCCCGCCGGGAAGGCACAGACCTGCAGCTGAAGAGCGGCGTGCGCGCCCTCGAGAGCAAGTGCAAGGTTGAAGCAATTCCCGGCCAGCATGGCGCCCGCCGTGGCCGCCTGTCTGACTACGGAGTTCAGCTGCGCGAGAAGCAGAAAGTACGCCGTATCTACGGTGTGCTGGAAAAGCAGTTCCGCAACTACTACAAGCAAGCGGCCCGCCTGAAGGGTGCAACGGGTGAAAACCTGCTGCAGCTTCTCGAAAGCCGCCTGGACAACGTTGTCTACCGCATTGGTTTCGGCGCGACCCGCGCTGAGGCACGCCAGCTTGTTGCTCACAAGGCGATTCTGGTGAATGGCATCGTTGTGAACATTCCCTCTTACCAGGTGAAGGCAGGCGACATCGTCTCACTGCGTGAGAAGGCGAAGAAGCAGCTGCGTGTGCAGTCAGCGATGGCGCTTGCAGCGCAGCGTGGTGAGCCCGAGTGGATCGAAGTGAATTCCGAGAAACTGGAAGCGACCTTCAAGTCCGCCCCGGAACGCCAGGATCTGTCCTCAGAGATCAATGAAAACTTGATCGTTGAGCTTTACTCCAAGTAATCCACGCCGGATAACCCTACAGACAGGTGCCAAACATGCAGAGCGCAGTTAACGAGTTTTTGACCCCCCGCGTGATCAACGTCGACGAGAAGACCAGCACCCGCTCCCAGGTCACCCTGGAGCCGCTGGAGCGAGGCTTTGGCCACACTCTCGGCAACGCACTTCGTCGTATCCTGCTGTCCTCCATGCCGGGCAGTGCGATCACCGAGGTGGAGATCGACGGCGTATTGCACGAGTACAGCGCGATCGAAGGTGTGCAGGAAGATGTTATCGAGATCCTGCTCAACCTGAAGGGCGTTGCCCTCGTGATGAACGGCAAGGAAGAAGCCGAGCTTACCCTGAGCAAGAGGGGCCCGGGTGCAGTAACGGCCGGTGACATCCAGGTTGACCACGATATCGAGATCCGTAACCCGGAACACGTTATCTGTCACCTCAACGACGATGCCGAAATCAACATGAAGCTTACGGTCATGCTGGGCCGCGGCTACTCTCCGGCGGATTCTCGTGAGAACCCCGAAGAGGAGACCCGCTCTATCGGTCGCCTGCAGCTGGACGCAACCTTCTCCCCGGTACACCGCGTTGCCTACGTTGTGGAAGCGGCACGTGTTGAACAGCGCACCGACCTCGACAAGCTGGTGCTGGACCTCGAGACCAACGGCACGATCGACCCGGAAGAGGCGATCCGTCGCGCCGCGACCATCCTGCAGCAGCAGCTGGCCGTGTTTGTCGACCTCGAAAGCGAGAATGAGTCCGAGTCCATCGAAGAAGAGGACGAAGTCGACCCGATTCTGCTGCGTCCGGTAGACGACCTCGAGCTGACGGTTCGTTCCGCGAACTGCCTCAAGGCCGAGAACATCTACTACATTGGCGACCTGGTGCAGCGTACCGAGGTAGAGCTGCTCAAGACCCCGAACCTGGGCAAGAAGTCGCTCACTGAAATCAAGGACGTGCTCGCGTCTCGAGGCTTGTCCCTCGGCATGCGCCTGGACAATTGGCCGCCCGCGAGCCTTAGGAATGACGACCGCGTGCTGAGCGCCTGAGTCAACTAAAGAATGATCAGCAGTGCCCCGGCGGCACCGTAATATAGGACTGGAACAATGCGTCATCGTCACAGCGGACGTCAACTGAACCGCAACAGCTCCCACCGCAAGGCCATGTTTCGCAACATGGCCGTGTCACTGGTTGAGCACGAGCTGATCAAGACCACCCTGCCGAAGGCCAAGGAGCTGCGCAGCTTTGCAGAGCCCCTTATTACTTTGGCGAAGAACGACAGCGTCGCGAACCGTCGCCTCGCGTTCGACCGCACGCGCAGCAAGGCGGCTGTTGGCAAACTGTTCTCCGAGCTTGGCCCGCGCTACCAGGACCGCCCCGGTGGTTACATCCGTATTCTCAAGGCGGGCTACCGTGCCGGTGACAAGGCTCCTATGGCCTATGTCGAGCTGGTCGATCGCCCCGAGCCTGAGTCCTACGACGAAGACGAGTAACTTCCAGGCCGGTGCACGCATGAGCCAGCACTGTACCTATGGCCTGATTCGTGCGTGAGCACAGCGGCAGCCCCTCCAGCCTGGCCGCATCGCTAGTCAGCAACCGCGCCCTTATAGCCCGTATGACGCGTCGCGATGTTATCGCGCGTTACAAGGGCTCGTTTGTCGGGCTGGCGTGGTCTTTCTTCAATCCCATACTCCTCCTGATCGTCTATACGTTTGTCTTCTCCGTGGTCTTTCAGGCCCGCTGGGGTGACGACCGGTTCGGCGCTGATGGCAATGGCAGCCTGGCCGTCATGATCTTCAGCGGCATGATCGTGCACGGGTTGTTTTCTGAGTGTTTCATGCGCAGCCCTGAGCTGATTACGGGCAACGCGAATTTCGTGAAACGTGTGGTGTTCCCCCTCGAGATATTGCCCTGGGTAAACATGGGGTCGGCCATTTTCCATCTTTGTGTGAGCCTGCTGGTGCTCCTAGTCGGCCAGTACGTCATCTCTGGCGTTGTGCAGCCTACGGCACTGCTCGCGCCTGTTGCACTCGCGCCGCTGGTCCTGTTCACCATGGGCATTTCCTGGCTGGTGTCTGCCACCGGCGTGTACTTTCGTGACCTGGCGCAGGCCTCGGGTATTGTCAGCACCACGATGCTGTTCCTGTCGCCGGTGTTCTACCCCTTAAGCATCGTGCCAGAGGACGCGCGCGCCTGGTTTTACTTGAACCCGCTGACTTACGTGATCGAGATGCTCAGGGATCTCGTGGTGTTCGGCACGTTGCCTGCGGCCACGCCCTACATCGCCTACTGTGCTGCCAGCGCCGTAGTTGCCTGGCTGGGCTATGCGTGGTTTCAGAAGACCCGCAGGGGGTTCGCCGATGTCCTCTGACGCCATCATCGAGGTACGCGGTCTGGGCAAGAACTACCGGATTTTCGATAAGCCGCAGGACCGCTTCAAACAAATGCTGGTGCGCGGCCGCCGCCAGTACTATACCGAGTTCCCCGCGTTGAAAGACGTCAATCTGAGTATCTCACCGGGCGAGACTGTGGGGATCATCGGGCGTAACGGCTCGGGCAAGTCCACCTTGCTGCAGATCATCTGCGGCACCTTGCAACAGACGACGGGTGAGCTCAGCGTGCGCGGCCGGGTGGCGGCGCTCTTGGAACTTGGTACGGGATTTAACCCAGAGTTCACGGGCCGCGAGAACGTCAGCCTGTATGCCTCCGTGCTTGGCCTGGAAGACGCGCAGATCGAGGCGCGCTTCGACAGCATTGTTGCATTTGCCGACATTGGCGAGTTTCTCGACCAGCCCATCAAGACCTATTCCAGCGGCATGGTAGTGCGCCTCGCGTTTGCAGTGATCGC
The DNA here is from genome assembly GCA_965227435.1 of Halioglobus sp. Classification (GTDB taxonomy): domain Bacteria; phylum Pseudomonadota; class Gammaproteobacteria; order Pseudomonadales; family Halieaceae; genus Marimicrobium. The sequence continues at coordinate 1,800,372 of CBDDGB010000001.1, forward strand.
CCATGTTGACGCCGACATTTTGGTGATCGACGAGGCGCTGGCGGTGGGTGACGCGTACTTCGTGCAGAAATGCCTGAGGTTCCTCCGTGAATTCAGCCAGAGGGGCACACTGCTGTTTGTCTCACACGACACTTCCTCTGTACTTGGCCTGTGTGATCGAGCTGTCTGGCTGGACAAGGGCGAGGTGCGTGACGCCGGTAGCGCCAAATCGATCGTCGGGCGCTACCTGGAAGGCCTATATGGCGAGCAGGACGCTGAGTACTCAGAATCCGTAGAGACTGTTGCTGCCGCACCGTCGGCCGACGACGAGTATCTTGACCAGCGGCACGAGTTTCTCAACAACAGCAATCTGCGTACCGACATCAAGGTGCTGGACTTTGACCCGGGCGCCGCGCAGTTCAGCGATGGACTCGCCGAGATTCTCGACATGGCGTTTTACGAAGGCGACAAACGCCTGAACTGGATGGTCGGGGGCGAGCAGGTTCGCCTCGAGATTCGGTGTACCAGCTCGGTGGACCTGGAGCGCCCCGTGGTCGGATTTAACGTCAAGAACCGGCTGGGCCAGTCCGTCTTTGGAGACAACACAGAGCTGACCTACCTCGACGATCCCATGCCGTTACGGGCCGGCGAAACCTGCCTTGCCTGCTTCGAATTTACGATGCCGCGACTGCCATCCGGCCACTACACGCTCGATGCGGCACTGTCGAACGGCACCCGGCACGATCACCAGATACTTAACTGGAAGTACGACGTGCTGAGCATTAAGGTGGAGACAGACGCTGTGGTGCATGGTCTCGTTGGAATACCCATGCGCTCGATCCATATGACCGTTGAGAAGGATGGCAAGGTCGACTGAGCATGTCCGCTACCCAGGATGTCGCCGTGAAAACGGACATTTCAACCTATTACATTGATCTCGTGGGCAGCTGCAACCTGCGCTGCCCTTCTTGCCCGATCGGCAACTCACGCGGTGTAGACCGGCCGGTGGGTGTGATGTCGGAGCAGTTATTTGAAGATATCGTCACGAAGATTCGGCGTGAAAGTCCTGCCGTAGACCTGCTCTGGCTCTTCAACTGGACCGAGCCTGTGTTGCATCCGCGCCTGCCCACGCTGATTGAGATAGCACGGCAACACGGGTTTCGGGTCTGCCTGTCGAGCAACCTAAACGCGGGCAAGAACTTCGACCAGGTGATGGCCGCAGAGCCAGCCCTGTGGATCGTGTCGCTGTCAGGCTTCAGCCAGGAAGTGTATGAACTCGGCCACACGAAGGGCGAGATCGACGTTGTGAAAGACAACATGCGCTTACTCAGTGAGCTGCGCACGCGCTACGGGAAAAAAACGGACGTCAGCATTTCCTACCACTGCTACAACGACAACCTGGGCAGTGAATATGACAATATGCGCGACTTCTGCGCATCGCTAGACCTGGCCTGCGTGCCGACCCTCGCGTATTTCTACCCCCTGGAAAAGCTCTTCGACTACTTTGAGGGCAACCTGAACCCGGAAGACCAGGCACTGGTGGATCGGCTGGTAGTGAGTCCCGCTGAAGCCAGCAGCATGGCGCTCGAAGACCCGTCTGATGATTGTGGACTGCGCTCCTCGATGATGTCGATTAACTGCGACGGGTCCGTGTCGTTGTGCTGTACCGTGTTTGACCGGAAGTACGTCATTGCAGAGAGCTACCTGGATGTGCCGTTAGCCGAGCTGCAGACGCGCAAGTATCAACACGACACCTGCAAGTCCTGCATGTCACGTGGTTTACACGATGCGTTTGCGTATCATCCGCTTCCGGCCTGGCGCGAGCGCGCCCGTGACAATCTCCCCGGCGTGGTTGTGCCCGAGGAACTGCTTAAGCTGGACTAGGCGGGGCTGTCTCAGGCGGCCTTTTTGCCGCCTTTTTTGCCGAGGATCGGCTTCAGGAATTTACCTGTATAGGAGCCGCTCGTCGCCGCCACCTGTTCCGGTGTGCCCTGGGCGATGATCTGGCCGCCGCCGCTGCCACCCTCAGGACCCAGGTCCACGATCCAGTCCGCCGTCTTTATGACATCGAGATTGTGCTCAATGATCACCACCGTGTTGCCGTGGTCGCGCAGGCGGTGCAGGACTTCCAGCAGCTGCTTGATGTCTTCGAAGTGCAGCCCGGTGGTGGGCTCATCGAGAATATACAGCGTGTTGCCCGTATCGCGTTTTGATAGCTCCCTGGACAGCTTCACGCGTTGCGCTTCACCGCCCGACAGGGTGGTGGCCGCCTGGCCCAGCCGGATGTAAGAGAGGCCTACGTCCATCAGTGTTTGCAGCTTGCGCGCGATGGCGGGTACCGGCTCGAAGAACTCAAGGGCGTCTTCCACCGTCATCTCCAGCACCTCGTGGATGTTCTTGCCCTTGTAGCGAATCTCCAGCGTTTCACGGTTGTACCGGTGTCCCTTGCACACATCGCACGGCACATAAATATCGGGCAGGAAGTGCATTTCGACCTTCGTTACACCATCGCCCTGGCAGGCCTCGCAGCGACCGCCCTTGACGTTGAAGCTGAAGCGTCCGGGCTTGTAACCGCGTGAGCGTGCTTCCTGCGTGCCCGCGAACAGCTCGCGTATCGGGGTGAAGATCCCGGTGTAGGTCGCCGGGTTGGAACGCGGGGTGCGGCCGATGGGGCTCTGGTCAATGTCGATACACTTGTCGACGTGCTCCATGCCTGAAACGGCATCGTAAGGCGCTGGCGACAATGTGCTGGCGCCATTCAGCTCGGTTGCCGCAATCGGGTAGAGGGTACCGTTGATCAGCGTCGATTTGCCGGAGCCCGATACGCCCGTGATGCAGGTGAGCAGTCCCACCGGCAGCTTCAGGTCGACGGCCTGCAGGTTGTTGCCGGTGGCGCCTGTGAGCGCCAGCATGGCGTCCTCATCGCAGGGCGTGCGCTCCGCCGGGATCTCGATGCGGCGCTTGCCGGAGAGGTAGGCACCGGTCAACGAGTCCTTGCAGCGCGTTATGGCTGACAGATTGCCCGCGGCGACGATCTCGCCGCCGTGCACACCGGCGCCGGGGCCGATGTCCACGATGTGGTCAGCGCTGCGAATCGCATCTTCGTCGTGCTCTACCACCAGTACGGTGTTGCCCAGGTCGCGCAGGTGGATGAGCGTGTTTAACAGCCTTTCGTTGTCGCGCTGGTGCAGGCCGATCGAGGGCTCGTCGAGAATGTACATGACGCCGACCAGCCCCGCGCCAATCTGCGAGGCGAGGCGAATACGCTGCGCTTCGCCGCCGGAAAGCGTCTCTGCGCTGCGGTTCAGGGTCAGGTAGTTGAGGCCCACGTCCACCAGGAAGCGATAGCGTGCGCGCAGTTCCTTCAGGATCTTCTCGGCAATCTCACCTGCGCGGCCGGTGAGCTCGAGATTCTCAAAATAGTCTTCCGCTTCGCCGACAGGCATGGAGGTGATGTCGGGCAGTGTCCGCCCGTCGAGAAACACGTGACGGGCATCGCGCCGCAGTCGCGTGCCATTGCAGTCTGGGCAGGGCTGTGTAGCCAGGAACTTGGCGAGTTCCTCGCGCACCGATTGTGATTCTGTATCGCGGTAACGCCGCTCCATGTTCGGGATAATGCCTTCGAAGGGGTGGGTTCGCTTGAACACATCGCCGCGGTCATTGATGTACGAGAAGGCGATCTCCTGTTTGCCGCTGCCGTTCAAAATCACCTGCCGATGCTTCTTGCTCAGCTTTTCGTAGGGCGTGTCGATGTCAAAACCGTAGTGCTCTGCCAGCGAGGTCAGCATGTGGAAGTAGTAGACGTTGCGCCGGTCCCAGCCGCGAATGGCCCCCTCTGCGAGGCTCGCCTCGGGATACAGCACGAGGCGGCCAGGGTCGAAGTACTGTTTGACCCCCAGGCCATCGCAGCTCGCACACGCGCCTGCAGGGTTGTTGAAGGAGAACAGGCGCGGCTCGAGCTCGTCGATGCTGTGACCGCACACAGGGCAGGCGAAGCGGGCGGAAAAGCTGATGTCCGGCTCGTCCTTGTCTTCGTCCATGTAGCTGATAGCCGCCAGCCCATCGGTGAGGGCGAGGGCGGTTTCGAAGGACTCCGCAAGGCGTATACCCAGATCATCGCGCACTTTGAAACGGTCGACGACAACCTCAATGCGGTGCTTCTTTTTCTTGTCGAGCTCAGGTGTATCGTCGAGGTCGGTCACTATCCCGTCGATACGTGCGCGCACGAAACCGTTGGCCCGCAGTTCTTCAAATACGTGCAGGTGTTCGCCCTTGCGATCGCGCACGACCGGGGCCAGTAGCATGAGTTTGGTGCCCTCGGGCAGCGCCAGTACTGTATCGACCATTTGGCTGACCGTCTGCGCCTGCAGCGGCTCGTCGTGGTCCGGACAGCGCGGCTCACCCACGCGCGCGTACAGCAGTCTCAGGTAATCGTAAATCTCGGTGATCGTGCCCACAGTGGAGCGCGGATTGTGGCTGGTGGACTTCTGCTCGATGGAAATGGCTGGCGACAGGCCCTCGATATGGTCCATGTCGGGCTTTTCCATCATCGACAGGAACTGGCGCGCATAGGTGGACAGGCTCTCCACGTAGCGCCGCTGGCCCTCGGCGTAGAGCGTGTCGAACGCGAGCGAAGATTTGCCCGAGCCAGAAAGGCCCGTGATCACGATAAGCTTGTCGCGGGGGATATCGAGATCGATATTTTTGAGGTTGTGGGTGCGCGCCCCGCGCACTTGGATAGTGTCCATAACTCTGCTGATGCCGCCCGAGAACCGAAACCTGACAGTATACGCGCTGGCGCCCAAGCGGAGCAAAGTGAGACCGAACAAAAGCTTGTCCTGCCCGTGTTGAGCCCCGAATAGAACTGGTACCATAGCCGGCCGTTTTGCGGCACCACTCTCTGACAACAGTTTCTTACAATCAGGCGGGTTGATGATTACTGAGCAAGCCATGAATGCACAGGAGCGACGCACGGTCGGTTCCCTTGCGCTGCTGTATGCATTTCGCATGCTGGGCCTGTTCATGGTGCTGCCGCTGCTGGCGCTGTACGCGGCGGAAATGCCCGGCGCGACCGCCCTGACCATAGGCCTGGCGCTCGGCGTCTATGGCCTGACGCAGGCGTTCCTCCAGATTCCGCTCGGCTGGCTGTCCGACCGAATCGGTCGCAAGCCCGTCATTGTCGGCGGCCTGGTGGTATTCGCGCTCGGCAGTGCCTTGGCGGCATTGGCAGATTCAGTCACCGGCGTTATTGCCGGACGTGCCCTGCAGGGCGCGGGTGCTATCGCTAGCACCGTGCTCGCCCTGGTGGCCGACCTGACCCGTGATGAGCAACGCACCAAGGCGATGGCGCTTGTCGGTATCAGCATCGGGGCATCATTTGCCATTGCCCTCGTGCTGGGGCCGGTGGTTGCCGGGTTTGGCGGTCTCGTGGCGGTTTTCTGGTTTACAGCCTGTCTGGCAATGGTGGGTATCGCCATTGTCACGCTGGCCGTGCCCACGCCCGAGATCGGTGCTCGCCACGAGGAGGTAGGCGCCCGGTCTGGGCTTATCTTGAGGAGCGTGCGCGACCCTGCGCTCGCTCGACTCAATATTGGCGTGTTCACGCTGCACTTCGTGTTAATGGCGCTATTCCTGCTAGTGCCCGGCTTCCTGCAAGACATCGCTGGCATCGACCGCGCTGCACACTGGCAGGTGTATTTGCCCGCTCTTTTGCTGTCTCTGCTCGGCATGGTGCCCCTGATGACGCTGGCCGAGCGGGGCGGGCGGCTGCGCGAGGTCTTCCTCTTTGCCGTGGTGCTTCTGTTTGTGGCGGTTGCAACGCTGGCTACCGCCTCGACCAGTGTGCAGATCTACGTGGCGCTCTGGCTGTTCTTCGTCGGCTTTAACTACCTGGAAGCAACTTTGCCATCGTTGGTCAGCAAGACGGTGTTTGCGGGCGGCAAGGGCACAGCGCTGGGCGTCTATTCGACGAGCCAGTTCCTGGGAGCCTTCGCAGGCGGCGCGGCGGGAGGCTGGCTGCTGCAATACCAGGGGCAGTCCGCGCTATTTGGGGTCTGTCTTGCCCTTACTGCCCTCTGGTGGCTGCTGGCATTGCGTCGCGTGATGCCCGGAGACGCTGAGCCGGTGATGGAGTCGGCGGGCGTCTCCGAGAACTGATTCCCTGAGGCTCCGGCGGAGCCTGTTCCTTCTTTACCTCCCTGGGCGCCGGGCCGACGAGTCTGGTACGGCCTACTATGCTGTGCTCACTTGGGCCGCGAACAGATTTTGACCAGGATCTGTTGAATATACTCCTATCGGGAGTATATTGGTGAGACAGCCCCCTTGACCCCAGTACCTTGCCGAGGAGATGTCCTATGTCACTTCGAATCCTTCCACTGATCCTGGTGCTCGTCGCACTGGTAACCGCCTGCTCCAGCGGCAACAACAATCGCCGAGAGGCGAATGCCTTCTCAGCGACCTTGCATCGCACAGAAGGCGGCTTCCCGCATATTGTGGCGAACGACTTTGGCAGCCTGGGTTTTGGCACAGGGTACGCCGCGGCCCAGGACAACTTCTGCATTCTCGCGCTCAACGTATTGCGCTTGCGCGGGCAACTCGCCGAGTTTCTTGGGCCAGGCGAGGACGACGACAACATCGACAGCGACCTGTTTCGTGCCTACATGGTGCAGTCGGGCATTTACGACGCCGATGTCTCACCCGAGATGGAGCGTCTGTACGCCGGCTTTGCCGCTGGCTTCAATCACTACCTGCGTGAAACCGGTGCTGAAAACATCACTGATCCAGCGTGCGCGGGCGCGGACTGGATACAGCCCATGAGCGCAAACGATGTACGTCGCGCGGAGCTTACCCCGGCGTTCCTGCCGCGCCTCGCTCCACTTTTCCTCGCCGCTGCCCCGCCGGAGCAGGTTGCGGTGTTGCAGGCAGACGGAACGAAGGCGGTTGAGTGGCAGCCGAGCGCGCCGAAACATACGGCTGCCGATTCACTGGCACTGGCGCAAACCATCACTGACCTTGCCACGGCCAAGGACAAGGGCAGCAATGGCGTTGCCATCGGCAGCGATCTCACAGACCACTCTGGCGGCATGCTCTATACCAACCCCCACCTTGATTGGGATGTGAGTTTCCGTTTCTACCCGAGGCACCAGATTATTCCCGGTGTGACCAACTTGCTGGGAGCCAATACCTACGAGCGCGTGCTGATGGGCTTCGGCACCAACGGCGATGTGGCGTGGACCAATACTGTGACCACGTCGCGCAACCAGGCCGTGTATGAACTGGAGCTGGTGCCGGGCGACCCCATGACCTACGTCTATGACGGTGAAGAGGAGGCGATCGAGCCCGTCACTGTTGCAATCAAGGTGCTGGAGGATGACGGCAGTCTCAGCGACCGCACCCACACGCTCTATGAAAGCAGGCACGGCCTGATCATGGGTATCGTGTTCACCTGGGGCGACAATTTTACGTATGCGCTGCGCATTGCGGACGAGGGTAATCGCGGCCAGAACGGGCAGGCCATTGCGTCGGCGCGCGCCACCAGCGTGCGCGAGCTGAAAGATGTTCTCAACACATTCCAGGCGAGTCCGAGTATCAACGTGATTGCCGCCGATGCCGGCGGTGAAACCCTCTATGGTGACCTCGGTCCGGTCGCTAACCTAACCGATGAGCAGCTGGACACCTGCACGAGTCAGACGCCAGTGTTTATTGCGTTCTTCTCGCCCGCGTTTATCGGCAATACGTCCGATTGCGCATGGAAAACCGATCCCGACTCGGCGGCAGATGGCCTGTTGGGCGCGAGCCAGCAGGCGTTCCTGTTCCGCAATGACTACGTCACCAACTCAAATGACAGCTTCTGGCTGGCTAACCCCAACGCGCCGATCACGGGTATTCCCATGGTGCAGGGCGAGATTGGTACCGAGCGCACCCTGCGCACGCGTTCCGGCCTGACCATGATCCAGCAGCGTATTGATGGCACAGACGGCCTGGGCGGCAACACGTTCAATCTCGATTCGCTGGTTGATCGCATGCTGAGCAACCAGAACTATGCGGGCCAGATACTGCGCGATGACCTCGTCACGCTGTGTGAAGCCAACCCCGTCGTTTTGTACGAAGGAGAAAGCATCGACATCAGCGGCGCATGCCCCGTTCTCGCCGCCTGGGACCTGCACTCCAATCTCGACAGCCGCGGGGCGCACTTGTTTCGCGAGGTTTTGCGCGCTGCCAACGGCGGCAACCTCAACGGGCGTACGCTGCCGGGCAATCTCAACTACGCGGTGCCATTCGATGCGGACGACCCAATCAATACGCCGCGCGGCCTCGATACCCAGGACAACAACCAGGTGCTGCTTTCTCTGGCGATTGCAGTGAAAGTCCTGTCGGATGAAGGCATTGCGCTGGGCGCTCGCCTCGGTGACCTGCAGTCCACTACAAAGAACGATACGGTCATCCCGCTGCACGGTGGGGAAGAAGGCGAGGGCGTGTTCAACAAGATGTCCCTCGACTTCGCTTACGACGCAATACCGTACCCCGAGGTGACCGGTTCCAGCGCGAGCTGGATCATGGCGGTGGAGTTCACGCCGGAAGGTCCGCGCGCAAAGGGTGTTCTTAGTTACTCGATTTCGGCAGATAGTACGTCGCCGCACTTCGCCGATATGACGGAGAATTTTTCTCGCAAGGAGCTGCTCGACTTACCCTTTGCGCTTGAGGACGTGGAAGCTGCCGCGTTGAGTACCATGGAGCTCAACGAGGGCACTGTCGACTGTCGCGATGACGGTTGGCAGTCATTTGCCGAGCCTGTCTTTACAGACGAGGCGGGCTGCCAGCAGTACTTCCAGGACGTGGTGGCCAACCAGTTGACGGAGTTTGTCGACTAGATCAGAGGCGGTACCCGCTCGATGGGCGAGTTGAACACCACGGGCTACGCCCTTCTCGGGCTGCTGAACCAGTGCCCCTGGTCGGCCTATGAGCTGACCCAGTTCATGCGTGTGAGCTACCTGCGCGCGATCTGGCCGCGCGCGGAGAGCCGGCTCTATGAGGGTCCCAAGAAGCTCGTGGCGTTAGGCTACGCCGAGGCGTCCAAGGAGCGCCAGGGCAAACGAACGCGCACCGTATACGCCATCACCGACAGCGGCAGGGCGGCGCTGAAGGCCTGGCTGAAGACCGAGACGAAGGATGTGATCTTCGAGCATGAGGCGCTGGTCCAGCTCGGGAACTGCGATGTGGGCGAGCTGGATGACGTCCAGGCGATTCTCGCCAGGTTGCGCGAGTCGACCAGCACTGACCTCGGTGAAATGGCCCGCGCTCTCGATGTGCTCGGTGACCCTTCAATCGGGCGCTTTGGCGCCGACAAGCGCTTCCTGCTAAATGCACTCGTTAACTCGTTCATTCTGGAGACGCTGCTGGCGCGGCGTCGCTGGCTCGACCTGGCCGAGGGGCTGATCGCCGACTGGGATGACCTCGAGCCCACGGATGACAAGCTGGCAGCGGTACACGCCCACTATCGCGAGCTGGCCCGCAGGCTCTGAGCGAGAGCTCCCGGAGCTGCCGCCGAAGACACCGAGACAACTCGCCGATAAGCTTCAAGGCGCGTACATGGGCGGCAATGCTGTCGTATTTTCTTCGTTGGGTTGCTATAGTCGCAGGTCCAATCCGGTATCAAATTTGCACGTGTAACGAGGAATTCCTATGGCCAGGGGAGTCAATAAAGTCATTCTGATAGGCAATCTGGGTAACGACCCCGAGACCAAGTTTTTCCCCGATGGTGGTGCGATTACCAACGCCAGTATCGCCACCAGCGAATCCTGGCGCGACAAGCAGACGGGCGAGCAGAAAGAAAAAACCGAGTGGCATCGCGTTGTCTTTCGCGACCGCGGCAACTACCGCCTGGGCCAGATTGCCGGGGAGTACCTGAAGAAGGGTTCCAAGGTTTTTGTCGAGGGTAAGCTGCAAACCCGCAAGTGGCAGGACAGAGACGGCCAGGACCGCTACACCACTGAAGTCGTCGCGAACGAAATGCAGATGCTCGACAGCCGAGGCCAGGGCGGCGATTTTGCCGGTTCCTCGGGCGGTGGCTTCAGCCAGGCGCCGCAGCAGGCGCCCGCTGGCCAGGTGGCAGAGGCGCAGGGCGGTGGAGCTCCCGCCAATTTTGAACAGTTCGATGATGACATCCCGTTCTAGGCGATCGGCGCATACTCCGCGCCGCAGACCCTGAGCTTCACGTGCTGCGATACCTGTGCGTGTACTTATCCTCGGTTCCGACACCCCCCTTGGTAGCGCCCTGATTGAACGCGGGTCCGATCCCGCGCGCCATGAACTAATCCCCATGAGCCGGTCTGCCTGCCGCTGGAAGAGCGAGCGCCAGGCTAAGAAGAGCGTGGTGCGGGCCAAGTGCGACATCGTCGTCGATGCACGCATCGAGGCCGCGGGCGATGGCGGCGTGCAGATCCAGGAGATGGACCTGAAACGCTGCCACTGGGTGGCCAAGGCGTGCCAGCGCGGTCGTATTGCGTATCTCTATGTCTCGAGTTCAAGGGTGTTTTCGGGCCGACTGGACCGGCCCTACACGGAAGAAGACGTCGCCGACAACGAGGAGACCGTCGGCCAGCTGCTCGGCGAGGCGGAGGATATCGTTACCCGGACCTGCGAGCGGCACCTGATCCTGCGACTTGGCCCCGTGTTCTCTTACGAGGGCACTAACCTCATCACGCAGATGCTCGGCGCGCTGAACCAGGGCGCGAGGCTGGTACTGGACAACAATCTGCGCGGCTCTCCTGTTGCGGCATCGGACGGCGCGCGTGTATTGCTGGCGCTACTCGATCAGGTTGGCACCGGGATCGAACCCTGGGGTGTCTACCATTACGGCAGCGCGGACACGGCGACCTACTACGAGTTTGCCGAGGCGTTGCTGGCCAGCGCCTCCCAGTTTTTCGAATTCAGTTCGTCAGCGGTGCAGCTTGAGCGCGAGTCAGATGAACTGCTTGCGCTTAATCGCTCGCTCGACTGCAACAAGATTCGCAATACCTTCGCGATTCGCCAGGTGACCTGGCGCAGCGCGATAGGGGACCTTGTGAAACACTATTACGACCAGCAAGAGACGGGGGAAGCAGCCCATGGCTAAGGCATCCGGAGGCGAGCAGCAGTGGCTGTCAATTGCCGTACTCACGGTGTCCGATACACGCACGGAAGAGGACGATACGTCGGGCCGGTACCTGGTCGAGGCACTAAAGTCTGCGGGCCATACGCTGGCGGACAAAGCCATTGTCATTGACGACATCTACAGGATTCGTGCGGTGCTGTCTGGCTGGATCGCCGATGAGAATATCAACGCCGTACTCGTGACCGGTGGCACCGGGTTCTCCGGCCGGGACTCCACGCCGGAGGCGGTTGCACCGCTGTTCGACAAGGAGATCGACGGTTTCGGAGAGGTATTCAGGGCGTTATCGCTGGCAGAAATCGGTTCCTCCACCGTGCAGTCACGTGCGCTGGCGGGGCTTGCCAACGATACGGTGATTTTCTGTATGCCAGGTTCGACAGGAGCCTGCCGCACGGCATGGAGCGGCATCATTCACGAGCAGCTCGACAGCACCCATAGGCCCTGTAACTTCGTTGGCGTGCTCAAGGTCAGGGCGGAACGCGCTTGAGCGGCCTGCTGCCGCTCGCCGAAGCGCTGGAGCGGGTACTCTCGGGTGCGACCCCCGGTACAGAGGTTGAGACCCGCCGCTTGATCGATGCTCGCGGGTGCGTGCTCGCAGCCGATATGGCCTCCACTGTCGACGTACCCCCAGCGGATAACAGCGCGATGGACGGATACGCGCTCTCTGCTGCTGATGCAACCGGGCCCCTCAACGTTAGCCAACGCATCCCCGCCGGCAGCGTACCTGACGCACTTCAGCCAGGTACCGCGGCTAGAATTTTTACGGGCGCCACGGTGCCGCCGGGTGCTGATGTCGTCGTCATGCAGGAGAATTGCTCGGAGGTTGACGGCAAGGTGACCGTGTCCGGTGCGGTTACCGTTGGAGACAACATCCGTAGGCAGGGGCAAGACATCGCCAGCGGCGATACTGCGCTCAGGAAAGGCCGTAGGTTGCGCCCGCAGGACATGGGGTTGCTGGCCTCCCTGGGTCTCGCGGAGGTGCCTGTTTACAGGCCACTGCGCGTGGCGGTGCTCTCTACGGGGGATGAGCTGGTAGAACCCGGCGCGCCCCTGGCTGACGAGAGCCAGATCTACAACTCCAACCGCTATACGCTGGCCGGGCTCATCAGCGCGCTGGGTTTCGAGTTTGTCGATGGCGGGATCGTGCCAGACGATCCTGATGCCACCGCTGACGCGCTCAGTAACGCGGCTGCAAACGCGGACTGCGTGATCACTTCCGGCGGTGTGTCGGTGGGCGAAGAGGATCATGTGAAGGCGCAGGTTGAGCGGCTCGGCCGGCTGGACCTGTGGAAGCTCGCCATCAAGCCCGGTAAGCCACTGGCGTTCGGCCGGGTGGGGCAAACGCCGTTTATCGGGCTGCCGGGCAATCCCAGTTCCGTGTTTGTTACGTTTTGCCTCGTGGCGCGACCCTTCCTGATGCGACTGCAGGGTATGGAAGACATCGAAGCCCCGCGGCTCACGGCGACTGCCGGGTTTGAGGTGAAGCGAGCCGGTTCGCGGCAGGATTATCTGCGGGTCTCTGTGCGGCCGGGCCCAGGGGGGCTTGTGGCCGAGCGTTTCCCCAACCAGAGTTCAGGGGTTTTGAGTTCGGTCAGTCACAGTAATGCCCTTGCGGTGATCCCGATCGGGACCACCGTGGCAAAGGGCGACAGGGTTGACGTGTTACTGCTGGACCTGCTGACGGCCTAGCCCGCAATTTTCTGGAACACCAGCGAGGCGTTGGTGCCCCCAAACCCGAAGCTGTTCGACATCACGCGCGTGAGCTCTACGCCGTCGCGTCGCTCGGTGGCGATGGGCAGTCCCTCCGCCTCCGGGTCCAGCTCTTCGATGTTCGCAGACGCTGCGATGAAGTCATTCTGCTGCATCAGCAGCGAATAAATCGCCTCCTGCACGCCTGCAGCGCCGAGCGAGTGCCCCGACAGCGACTTGGTAGAGCCGATCACTGGAATCTGGCCGCGATCCTGGAAGGCTTCGCGTACCGCCTTGAGTTCCTGTATGTCACCCGCAGGGGTGCTAGTGCCGTGGGCGTTAATGTAATCCACAGGGCCCTCGACGGTCGCCAGCGCCTGGCGCATGCAACGCACTGCACCTTCGCCTGAGGGAGCGACCATGTCGTAACCGTCGGAGGTGGCGCCGTAGCCCACCAGTTCCGCGTAGATCTTGGCCCCGCGCGCCTGGGCGTGCTCGAGGTCCTCAACGACCAGCATGCCGCCACCACCCGCGATCACGAAGCCGTCGCGGTTGGCATCGTAGGCGCGTGAGGCCTTGCCTGGCGTGTCGTTGTACTTGGTAGAGAGTGCGCCCATGGCGTCGAAGAGACAGCTCATTGACCAGTGCAGTTCCTCGCCGCCGCCGGCGAACACGAGGTCCTGTTTGCCCATCTGGATCTGCTCCATCGCGGTGCCGATGCAGTGCGCGCTTGTCGAGCATGCAGAGGAGATAGAGTAGTTCACACCCTTAATCTTGAACGGCGTTGCGAGGCAGGCCGATACGGTGCTGCCCATGGTCTGGGTCACGCGGTAGGGGCCGACACGTCGCAGGCCTTTCTCGCGCATAATGTCGGAGGCCTCCGTCTGGCTGGCGGAAGAAGCGCCGCCAGAGCCGGCGATAATGCCGATGCGCTCGTTTGAGATTGCTTCAGCGCTGAGGCCCGCATCCGCTATAGCCTGCTGCATGGAGATATAGGCGTACGCGGCGGCGCTACCCATGAAGCGCAGCTGCTTGCGATCGATGAATTCTGAAAAGTCGATCTCTGGAACGCCTGCGATGTGGGAACGCATGCCGCTGTCGATCTGCTCTTGGTTAGTGACGATGCCTGAGCGACCCTCGCGCAGCGAATCGGTAACTGCTGCCGCATCGTTGCCGAGGCATGAGACCACGCCCATACCCGTAATCACGACTCGCCTGCTCATATGCTTAAAACGTCTCCGTTGAGGTGAAAAGTCCCACGCGCAGATCCTTGGCGGTGTAGATTTCCTCGCCGTCTACGCTCAGTGAGCCATCGGCTATACCCATCACAAGCTTGCGTTCGATAACGCGTCTCATGGTGATGTTATAGACCACCTTGTTAGCGCTAGGCAGAATCTGGCCGGTGAATTTAACCTCACCGCAGCCCAGGGCGCGGCCCCGGCCCGGGTTGCCGCGCCAGCCAAGGAAGAAGCCGACGAGTTGCCACATGGCGTCGAGTCCGAGGCAGCCCGGCATTACCGGGTCGCCCGGGAAGTGACAATCGAAAAACCAGAGATCAGGGCGGATGTCGAGCTCAGCGACTATTTCACCCTTGCCTGCGCTGCCGCCATCAGAGTTGATGGTGGTGATCCGGTCCATCATCAGCATATTGTCGGTCGGCAACTGGGCGTTGCCCGGGCCGAACAGCTCACCGTGTCCGCAGGCGATCAGTTCGTCCCGCGTGAAGGCATTCTTGGAAGTCATAGGCAAAGTGTTGTGATGGTGTCTTGTGTGCTGGCAGGTGCCGGTGTGTGCTGGTCGGCTATTCTAACTGATTCTGGCGTCCGAGCGGCGGCCCCATTCTAATGACTGGCAGGGACAAGTCCAGCACTGCGGGCCTTTCCCCAGGGGGCTTTCACCGGCCTGTCGGCCGCCGCCGGGCAGGTCCTTGAGGTCAGCCACATTTTGGGGCAATACGGGCGTTCCGTGGCCCGAAAATCCTGTCAGCCGTGACCTGGGTCACTAACGCTCCGGTAGCTAAAAAAATCCCCTTCCGCTACCATGAAACGCTTCGTGCCCAGGCACTCGAGTAACGCATAACGCTAAGAAATCTAAGCTTTTTTTGAAGTTTTAAGGGATCCAGATGTTAACACCCGTCCTACTCTCCGGGGGTGTCGGTTCAAGGTTGTGGCCGGTTTCCAGGGAAGCGCATCCCAAGCAATTCCTGCCGCTGGCCAGCGAGATCAGTATGTTGCAGGAAACCCTGCAGCGCACCACCGGCCTTACGGCCTCCGCTCCGCTGGTCGTCTGCAACGAGGAGCACCGTTTCATGGTCGCCGAGCAGCTCCGCCAGCTCGAGCTCGCTCCCGGTGCATTGATTCTCGAGCCCGAGGGCCGCAATACCGCTCCCGCTGTTGCGCTCGCGGCCCTGAAGGTTGTCACCACAGACCCCGAGGCGGTCATGCTGGTGTTGCCGGCAGATCACCTGATCAAGGACGTGGACGCCTTCGTTGCCGCCGTCGAACGCGCAGCGCCACTGGCAACCGATGGGAGGCTAATGACGTTTGGCGTTGTACCTACCGCTCCAGAGACCGGCTACGGCTACATCAAGTGCGGCTCTGAACTGGGCGGCGGTCTGTTTGACCTGGAACGTTTTGTCGAGAAGCCCGACAGCGCCACCGCGCAGTCTTACCTCGACGATGGCGGCTACCTCTGGAACAGCGGCATGTTCCTGTTACGCGCGCAGACCTACCTAGACGAACTGGAGCGCCTCGCGCCCGAGATGCTCGCAGCATGTCGGGAGGCAATGGCTGGCGCCGAGGGCGACATGGACTTCGTGCGACCAGACCCCGAGGCTTTTGCTCGCTGCCCGTCCGACAGCATCGATTACGCGGTTATGGAGAAAACCGAGCTCGGCGGCGTGGTCTCCCTCGATTGTGGCTGGAGCGACGTGGGCGCCTGGTCGGCACTCTGGGAAGTGGGCGAGCGCGATGCTGCCGACAACGTATTGAAAGGCGACGTTATCGCGGACAACTGTTCGGGCAGTTACCTGCGCAGCGAGTCGCGCCTGCTTGCCGCCACCGGTGTAGAAGACGTGGTCGTTGTTGAGACGGCCGACGCCGTTCTGGTTGCCAGCCGCGACAAGGTGCAGGACGTTAAGAACATTGTGAACGCGCTGAAATCTGGCGACCGTTCTGAAGCATCGCTGCACCGTCGCGTTTACCGGCCCTGGGGTTCCTACGAGTCGCTGGTGACGGCAGACCGGTTCCAGGTGAAACGCATTACGGTCAACCCTGGGCAGCAGCTATCGCTGCAGATGCATCACCACCGCGCTGAGCACTGGATTGTGGTGAATGGCACCGCGGAGGTGACGTGCGAAGACAAGGTGTTCATGCTGGGTGAAGACGAGTCGACCTACATCCCGCTGGGCCACAAGCACCGCCTGGCAAACCCGGGGCATATCCCGTTGGAGATTATCGAGGTGCAGTCTGGCACCTACCTCGGCGAAGACGACATCGTCCGCTTCGAGGATGTTTACGGACGCAGCGAACAGTAGGAGAGTGTCAGCGTGATCACGAAATGTATGTTCCCCGTCGCGGGTTACGGTACGCGGTTTTTGCCGGCTACGAAGAGCATGCCGAAGGAAATGCTGCCGGTCGTTAACAAGCCTCTGGTGCAGTACGGCGTAGAAGAGGCCATAGAGGCGGGTATGACCACCTGCGCGATGGTCACTGGCCGCGGCAAGCGCTCGATCGCAGACCACTTCGATATCAGTTATGAACTGGAGCACCAGATTTCGGGCAGTGGCAAGGAGGCCTACCTCTCCAGCATTCGCAGCGTGCTCGACAAGGGTGTGTTCACCATGGTCCGCCAGCGCGAGATGAAAGGGCTCGGGCATGCGATCCTCACCGGCGAATCACTGGTGGGTAACGAGCCCTTCGGTGTGCTTCTGTCTGATGACCTGTGTATCAGTAACGGCCCCGGCGTGCTGGCTCAGATGGCCGACCTCTATCGCCAGTTCCGCTGTTCCATCGTCGCGATCCAGGAGGTGCCCAAGGAGGAGACGGGCGCCTACGGCGTGATCAAGGGCGAGATTCTGAAAGACGGTATTTACCGTGTCGACGAAATGGTTGAAAAACCCGCACCGGAGGAGGCGCCTTCGAACCTCGCGATCATCGGGCGCTACATCCTGACACCTGATATTTTCGACATTCTCCGCAATACGCCTCCGGGCACCAATGGCGAAGTCCAACTGACTGATGCGCTGCAGACCCAGGCGAAAGAAGGTTGCGTCATGGCCTACAAGTTTCGCGGCAGGCGTTTTGACTGCGGCAGCGTGCCCGGCTTCGTCGAGGCGACCAACTTCATCTATGAGCATTACTACACCGCGCTGAGCGGCTGATATCCAAGCGAGAGACCTGTGACCGAATTGACCTGTTTCAAGGCCTACGATGTTCGTGGCCGCGTGCCCGATCAACTCAACGAAGATATTGCGCGCCGCATTGGCCGCGCCTACGCCGAGGTCGTCAAGCCCTCGCAGGTCGTGGTCGGCCACGACATCAGGCTCAGCAGCGAGGCCATAAAGGCAGCGGTGAGTGAGGGCCTGATGGAGCAGGGCGTTGACGTTTACGACATCGGCCTGTGCGGTACCGAGGAAATTTACTTTGCTACCTCGCACGCGGGCATGGACGGCGGCATCGCGGTGACGGCCAGCCACAACCCCAAGGATTACAACGGTATGAAGTTCGTGCGCGAGGAATCGCGCCCGATTTCTGGCGATACCGGTCTCTTTGATATCAAGGCGCTCGCGGAAAAGGGCGAGTTTGTTGCGGCAGAAAAGCGCGGTGAACTACACACACTTGATACGTCTGCCGCTTACGTTGAGCACCTGCTGTCGTACATCGACGTGGGCTCGCTTAAGCCCCTGAAGATCGTTGTCGACGCGGGCAATGGCGGTGCTGGTCGAGTAGTGGACTTGTTGGAGTCGCACCTGCCCTTCGAATTCATCAAGCTGCACCACGAACCTGATGGCAACTTTCCCAACGGCGTGCCGAATCCACTGCTGCCAGAGAACCGCACAGCTGCGATCGAGGCGGTACGCTCCAATGGTGCGGATCTCGGTATCGGCTGGGACGGCGACTTCGATCGCTGTTTCTTTTTCGATGAGAATGGCGAGTTTATTGAAGGCTATTACGTGGTTGGCCTGCTCGCAGAGGCCTTCCTGCGTCAGCAGGGTCCTGCCAAAATCGTGCACGACCCGCGGCTCACGTGGAATACCATCGACATGGTGGAAGAGCGTGGCGGCGAAGCGGTGCAGAGCAAGACTGGGCACGCGTTCATCAAGGAGCGCATGCGACTTGAAAATGCGGTGTACGGCGGCGAGATGAGCGCACATCACTACTTCCGCGATTTCGCCTACTGTGACAGCGGCATGATTCCCTGGCTGTTGGTGACCGGCCTGATCAGTGCGACCGGCCAGGGGCTGTCAGCCCTGGTTGCCGAGCGCATGGCGGCTTACCCCTGTTCTGGCGAGATCAACCGCACGATCGAAGACCCGGCCTCGGTGCTCGCCAAGGTCGAACAGACCTACAAGGGCAGCGCGGAATCCGTCGAGCATGTCGATGGCCTCAGCATGGTCATGGGTGACTGGCGCTTTAACCTGCGCATGTCCAATACCGAGCCAGTCGTGCGGCTGAATGTTGAGAGTCGCGCCGATACGGCGCTCATGGAAGAGAAAACGGCGGAACTGCTGGCCCTGATCGACGCCTGATCAGCTTTCGGCGTTACGCCACCTCGCGATCAGCGCTTCCGTGGCGGCATCCATGCGCTCACCTTCATCGTCATCGAGGCGAGCGAGAATCTGGGTGCCGATTTCCTTCCCTAGCTCCACTCCCCACTGGTCAAAGGGGTTGATGCCCCACAGGTAACCGCTCACGAATGTGCGATGCTCGTAGAGCGCGAGTAGCGCGCCGAGTGTCCGCGGCGAAAGGCTGTCCATTGAGATCACGCTGTTAGGCCTTGAGCCCGGTATCGCAAGATGCGGTGCCAGTGCCTCGGCTTGTTCATCTGAATGCCCGCGCGCCTTGAGCGAAGCGTTCGCCTCGCTGAGTGAGCGCCCTACCAGCATTGCGCGACTCTGGGCCAGGCAATTGGCGACCAGTCGCCGGTGTTGCGCCTCTTCGCCCGTGTGTGTCGTGAGAGGCAGCACGAAGTCTGCGGGGCACAGCAGCGTGCCCTGGTGCAGTAGCTGGTGGAAGGAGTGCTGGCCGATCGTGCCGGCGGAGCCCCACAGCACGGGCGCTGTATCGTAGTCCAGGGCCTCGCCCGCGGTGTTTACCGCCTTGCCATTGGATTCCATAGTGAGCTGTTGCAGGAAGTCCGGCAGTTTTGCCAGGTGCTCCGCGTAGGGCAGCACGACGTGGTTCTGTGCACCGAAAAACGCGCCGTACCATACCTCCAGTAGTGCCATGAGCATTGGCAGGTTGGTGCGGGTGGACGCGTCTCGAAAGTGCGTGTCCATAGCGGCGGCGCCATCGAGGAACGCTTCGAAGTGGCGCCAGCCAACGGCGATCGCGACAGACAGGCCGACGGCGGACCAGACCGAGTAGCGTCCGCCCACCCAGTCCCACATCGGCAGGCAGTTTTCGGGGGAGATGCCGAAGTCTGCAGCGGCCTTGAGGTTGGTTGTGACCGCCAGGAAGTGCTTGTCGAGGTCGTCGTCTGAAGCGCCTGCTGCAAGCATCCACTGGCGGGCCGCGAGGCTGTTCGCCAGCGTCTCTTCCGTGCGGAAGGATTTCGAGCAGATGATGAACAGTGTGCTCTCTGCGCTGAGGCCTGCGAGCGTGGCAGAGATGTCTGCGGGATCGACATTGGCGACGAAGTGGCAACGCAATGCTCCGTGGAAGGGCGACAGCGCTTCTGTCACGAGTCGTGGTCCGAGATCGGAGCCGCCGATCCCGATGTTTACGACATCGGTGATGGCCTTCCCGCTGAAGCCTGTTTGCGCGCCAGCGTTGAGCCGCTCGCTGATTTCACGCATCCGGGCCTGTGTTGCCTCTACCTCACGGTAGAGTCCAGCCAGCTCATTCGCACCGGTGCCGCGCAGCAGCGTGTGCAGCGCAGGGCGCTGTTCGGTGTTGTTGATTTCTGCCCCGGCCAATAGCGCTTCGGCTCCCGCCTTAACACCGGCCTGTTCGGCCAGTTCGACGAGCGCCTCCAGCGCTGCCGTATTCAGCAGGTGCTTCGAAAAATCGAGATGCAGTCCGGCGGCCTCTGCGCTGAACCCGGGCACCCGCTCCGGGTCCGCTTCGAAGAGGGATGCAATGCTAGCGCCCTTCAGTTCGCTCGCAATCTGTGTGAGCGTTGCGAACGCGGGAAGTGCGGTGATCGGGGTACGCGCGGTCATGCCGTCAGGGGCCCTGGAGCGAGAGTGATAAAAAAGTATATGGAGCGTGCCGCGGCGCTGCAAACGCCCGCGGGTCAGTGATCGCGATCAGTGGCGAGTTGTGCGAGCTCGGCCAGGGCATCGCGCGCCGCGCTCGTCGGCAGGGCGTCGAGGCAGGCCAGCGCCCCTTCACGGTAAGTGCCTGCCGCCGCTCGCGTGTGGTCCAGGCCCCCGCAGGCCTGCACCGCTTCAATCACGGCGTCGATGTTATCCGAGCTGCGCTCAAGAACGGCATCGCGTACCAGCGCACGCTGAGCATTGTTGCCCTCTCGCAGCACGTGAATCAGAGGCAGGGTCACCTTGCCCTCGGTCAGGTCGTCCCCCACATTTTTGCCCATGGTGGCGGGGTCGCCAGCGTAGTCCAGCAGGTCGTCGATCATCTGGAACGCGATGCCGAGATCCAGGCCGAAGCGGTGGAGTGACTCCACGGTAGCGGCAGGTGAGCCAGAGAGAATCGCGGCGCCGCGACAGGCGGCAGCAAACAGGATCGCCGTTTTGCGAGTGATGACTTCGAGATACTGTGCTTCGGTGGTGTCGGGATTACCCGCACGCACCAGCTGCAGTACCTCGCCCTCTGCGATGGTGTTGGTGGTGTCGGCCATGTGCCTGAGGATCTCCATGTCCTCGAGCTGGACCATGAGCTGGAAAGCCCGCGTGTACAGGAAGTCACCCACAAGAATTGAAGGGGCGTTGCCGAACTCGGCGTTGGCGGTTGGGCGGCCGCGCCTCAGGCTGGAGATATCGACCACATCGTCGTGCAGCAGGGTCGCCGTGTGGATGAACTCAATGGTGGCGGCGAACTTGATGTGTTGCTCGCTGCAGCCGCCGAGGGCGGCCCCCGACAGCAGCGTGAGCAGGGGCCTCAGGCGCTTGCCACCGGCATCGACGATGTAGTGGCCAACGTTCTCCACCATGTCCACGTCGGAATGTAGCTGCGCCACGATCAGGTCGTTGACCAGCTCGAATTCCCGGGCCACGACGGCTCGAATCTGTTGCATAAGTAGGGGAAAGCTCTGAAATGCCCGCGCATGCTAGGCCGTGCTCGCCGGGGCTGTCAAGCGCGCCCGAGGGTGGCGCCGAAATGCCGCAAGCTATTGTTTTTCCGTGAAATAAGCGCTTGCCGGAGGGGGGCGATTTGCGTACAATCGCCGCCCTCTGGACCGATCTTCAGGCGCCCTGGCGCCCGGTAAGAGACCCATAAACTGTTTGTGCCTGGCTCTGCCCCCTTGATTTATAAGGGTTTTTTCCAAAACAGCGAGCAGGCTAATTGAACGGAGCGCACCATGTACGCAGTAATCGAGAGCGGTGGCAAGCAACACCGCGTCACTGAGGGCGAGACCCTCAAGCTGGAAAAAATTGAAGCCGCCACTGGCGACACCGTCGAGTTCGACCGTGTGCTGATGGTCGGAGGTGATGACATAAAGATCGGGACCCCGATGCTGGAGGGTTCCAAGGTAACCGCAGAGGTGGTTTCCCATGGTCGTCACCAGAAGGTCAAAATCGTTAAGTTCAATCGCCGTAAGCATCACCGCAAGGAAACGGGCCACCGCCAGTGGTTCACCGAGGTGAAGATTACCGGTATCAAGGCGTAAGGAGGCCCAGGCAATGGCACACAAGAAAGCTGGTGGTAGTACCCGTAACGGGCGCGATTCAGTCAGTAAGCGCCTCGGCGTCAAGCGCTTCGGCGGCCAGGAAGTAAAGGCCGGTAACATCATCGTTCGCCAGCGCGGTACGCGCTTCCACGCGGGCGAAGGCGTCAGCATCGGCAAGGACCACACCATTTTCGCCACGGTTGATGGCAAGGTGGAGTTCGTGACCCGGGGCCCCAAGAGCCGCAAGTTTGTACAGGTGGTGAGCGCCTGAGTCGCGGCCGAGCAGTATCGACCGAAAGCCTCGTCAGTAGACGGGGCTTTTTTTTATTTGCAGAAAGCCCAGCGATAGCGGAAAAAGAACACTGAAGCCGGCAGCCGGCCGGTGCGGAAGCAACACCCATGAAGTTCGTAGACGAGGCAAGCATCAAGGTCCACGCGGGCAAAGGCGGCAACGGCTGCCTCAGCTTTCGGCGTGAGAAATACGTTGCCAAGGGTGGCCCCGATGGCGGTGACGGGGGCGATGGCGGCAGCGTGATCTTGGTGGCGGACGACAATCTCAACACGATGGTCGACTACCGCTTCCAGAAAAACTATCGCGCCGCCAATGGCGAGCCTGGTCGTGGCCGTAACTGTACCGGCGCTGGCGGCGATGACCTTCTTTTACCCGTGCCTGTGGGTACAACTGTGATCGACGAGGACCTCGGCGAGATACTGGGCGACCTCTCAGCATCTGGCGATCAACTTATTGTGGCAAAGGGCGGTTTTCACGGTCTCGGTAATACCCGTTTCAAGTCCAGCACCAACCGCGCGCCGCGCCAGACCACGCCGGGCACGGAGGGCGAGTCGCGCAGCCTCAAGCTCGAACTCAAGGTGCTCGCCGATGTGGGCCTGTTGGGCCTGCCCAACGCCGGTAAGTCCACGCTCATACGTGCGGTGTCCTCCGCAAAGCCGAAGGTTGCGGATTATCCGTTTACCACGCTCGTGCCGAACCTCGGGGTGGTAAAGGTCGAAGCGCATCGCAGCTTTGTCATGGCGGACATTCCCGGTCTTATTGAGGGCGCCTCAGAAGGTGCGGGTCTGGGCATTCGATTTCTCAAGCACCTGACGCGTACGCGCATCCTGTTACACCTTGTCGATATGGCGCCGTTCGACGGAACAGAGCCTGCGGATGCCGCGCTGTCTATCGTCAACGAGCTGGGTGCGTTCAGCCCCACGCTTGCAGAGCGCGAACGCTGGCTGGTATTGAACAAACAGGACCTCATCGACGAGGACACCTTTGCGGAGCGGCGCGATGCATTGCTTGAGGCGCTTGATTGGAAAGGCCCCGTGTATTCCATTGCTGCCATCAGTGGCGCCGGCACAACAGAGCTCTGCGGCGACCTGATGGCTTACCTGGAAGAGCGCCGTGCACAGGAAGCCGCGGACCCCTCGATTGCGGAGCACGAACTCGCACTGCAGCACGCCATGCAGGCGGAAGCTCGCGAGCGCATCGCCGCGCTGCGCAGTGCACACAAGCGTGCGAGGGCCGCAGACGACGATGATTTCGATGATGATGACTTCGATGTCGAAGTCGAGTATCGACCCTAGGGCGGCGAGCAATGAGCGAGCGAACAGAACTAGAACGCGCGCGCCGGTGGGTGGTGAAGGTCGGCAGCGCACTGCTCACTGACGACGGGCGCGGTCTCGACAACGAGATGATCGCAAACCTCGTGCGCCAGCTCGCCGAGCTGCGCGCGACAGGTTCTGAGGTAGTGCTGGTCTCCAGCGGGGCTGTCGCCGCCGGTGTTGTGCGCCTGGGCTGGTCGTCGCGTCCTCACCTGATTCACGAGTTGCAGGCGGCTGCCGCCGTCGGCCAGTCCGTGCTTGTGCAGAGCTACGAAAGCGCGTTCAAGACACACGACATAGCGACTGCGCAGGTGCTCTTGTCACACGATGATGTCACAGCGCGAGATCGCTACCTGAATGCCAGGGCCGCACTGAATACGCTGCTGCGTCTTGGTGTTTTACCTGTGGTCAATGAGAACGATACGGTTGTAACCGACGAGATACGCTTCGGCGACAACGATACGCTTGCTGCGCTGGTGGCAAACCTGATCGACGCGGACGCGCTCTTGTTACTGACCGACCAGGAGGGTCTGTTCGATGCGGATCCGCGGCGCAACCCAGGCGCCTCCCTTGTCAGCGTGTGCGACGCGGGTGATCCTGCCCTGGATGCCATGGCGGGAGAGGGCGGGGCGCTCGGTCGAGGTGGCATGGTGACCAAGTTGCGCGCCGCGCGTCTCGCTGCGCGCTCAGGCACAGAAACCGTGATTGCCTCCGGCAGGGCACCCGGTATCGTCGCGAGCGTGACCAAAGGCGATGCGGTCGGCACCTGGTTGCGTACGGGCAAGCAGCCGGAAGCCGCGCGCAAGCAGTGGCTGGCCAGCATGGTGAAAATTGCGGGCAGCGTGGAGCTCGACGACGGCGCCGTCCGCGTTTTGCGTGAGTCGGGCCGCAGTCTGTTGCCGGTTGGCGTCTGTGGAGTGTCGGGTGATTTCTCCCGCGGCGACATGGTGTCCTGCCGCGACAGCGCAGGCGTAGAAGTCGCGCGGGGCCTGGTGAACTACGGCGCGGAGGACACGCGCCGCATCATGGGATCAGCATCACAGGTAATTGAAGAGATACTGGGTTTCCAGGGCGAGGAAGAGCTCATCCACCGGGACAACCTCGTCCTCGTCTGACCACGAGCGGTTAGCTCAGCCAGCGGCCCAGCGGCGTCTTCACCCAGAGAAAGTCCATCAGCTTTTTCATACCCTCGGCGCTCTTGGCAGAGTAGGGGTAGCCGTTCTGCATCTTGCCCCCGAAGCGATCGATGACGATGGGCATTTCGTGGCAATAACCACGCAGGCCCTTCTTGCCATTGACCTGGCCTACGCCCGAGTTCTTCTTGCCACCGAAGGGCGCTGCGGGAATACCGTAACTCACCGCCATGTCGTTCACGCTGCAGGAGCCTGTGTCGATAGAGCGGGCAAGGTTGTAGCCCTTTTCCTTGTCCTGGGTCCACACGTTGCCGTTGAGACCGAACTCGGAGTCGTTCGCGAGCGCTAGTGCCTGTTCCTCTGAATCGACCTTCTGAATGCACAGGATCGGCCCGAAGGTCTCCAACACCATGATGTCCATATCGTTGCTGACATCGGTGATTACCGTGGGCTCGTAGTAGAGGCCGGGCAGGTCCGGGTTGCGGCGTCCGCCCATGAGAATGTTGGCGCCCTTGGCGCGTGCGTCTTCCACGTGCGCCTCGATGATGGTCATCTGGCGGTCCCAGAACACCGCGCCTACGTCCTCGTCCCAACCGTGCTGTTGCCCCTGGCGCAGATTCTTTCCCTTTTCGAGGACGAGCTTGAGAAACTCGTCGTACACCTCTTTCACCACGTAGATGCGCTCGGTGCCGCAGCAGTAATGGCCGGTGTTCATGCAGGAACCCACCCACGCGCCGTCTGCCGCGCGATCGAGGTCGGCATCGGCGCAGACAATCATCGCATCGTTCCCGCCGAGCTCCAGCGTGACCGGGATGAGTTGCCTGGCGCAGGCTTCGGCGACTTTGCGTCCTGTGGCGACAGAACCGGTGAACGACACCTTATCGACACCGCCTTCGACGATAGCGGCACCGGTCTCGCCATCGCCCAGCAACACCTGCAGTACGCCTTCGGGCAGACCCGCCTCGCGGAAGATGTCTTCGGCAAGCTTGGCAGAGTAGGGCGTAACTTCCGAACCTTTCGCGACAACGGTATTGCCGGCCATGATGGCCTGGCACGCCTGGTTCATGACCAGCACGAAGGGGCCGTTCCACGGGGTGATCAGGCCAACGACACCGAGCGGCTTGTACACAACACGCAGTTGCTTCATAAGGCCCAGCAGGCCGTGCACCTTGCGCTTGCGCGGTGCCAGGAATTTCTCGGCGTTCTTGGCGTAGTAACAGAGTTGGTCAGCGACGCTGAAGACCTCCATGCTCATGGCGTCGGTGCGCGCCTTGCCCGTCTCTTTGACCACGGTTTCGATGATCTCGTCCTGGCGCTCGATAACGATCTTCAGCGCGCGCTCCACGACTTCGGCTCGGTGCTTCATGGAAGTCGCGCTCCAGGCCTTCTGTGCAACGCGGGCCTTGCTGATCGCTGCGGCGACATCTTCGGCGTTGGCGCAGACCAGTTCCCCGATGGGTTCCAGTGTGACGGGGCTCTTCAGCTGCAGCCGGCGACGGGAATCGCTGGACTCGATGGGCTCAAAGATAGACATGGCGGACCTCCTCTACAGGGCAGCCTAAACTAATGATCATTAGTCTGGGTGTCAATGTCCTCTGGGCTCAGCCCGCGCTTGCAGATTCGCTCACGTCCCACGAGGTCTCGGTTACAGCGCTGGGTCTTTATGGAATAATGCCGCACCCTCGAATTGTGGGCCTATAAGGACATGACCACCTCCCCCGTGGCGCTACTGGCGCTCTACAGCCTGGCTATTGCCGGATTCTCGCTACTCGGGGGTTTGCTGCCAGGATGGGTGAAGATGACCCACGTGCGGACCCAGCTCATTATGAGCCTGGTCTCCGGACTCATGCTGGGGGTCGCGTTCTATCACCTGCTACCGCACAGCATAATGATGTATGCAGGACCTGGCGCGATCGACAGCGCTGTCTGGTGGCTGATGCTCGGTCTTATTGCCATGCTCCTGCTGCTGCGCCTCTTTCACTTCCATCAACACGACTTCAGCCAGGAGGCCGGTGAGCATCACCACCATGATGGTGACAGCCACCATGTTGCACACGAGTTAAGTTGGGTCGGCGTCGCGCTGGGGCTGGGGCTGCATACCGTGATCGATGGCGTGGCCCTCGGGGCTGTGATGCGCAGTGCAGAAGAGGGTGTAGCGTTGGCAGGCGCGGGGGTGTTCCTCGCCATTCTCCTGCACAAGCCACTCGATGCGATGTCGATCGTCACGATCATGCAGCAGGGAGGCTGGAGCAGGTCGGCGGGACTCGCCGCGAACATTGCCTTTGCGCTGTTGTGTCCGCTTGCTGCCGTACTCTTTTACTTCGGTGTGGATCTCTTCGCGGGCGGTAACGAACGCATCGTGGCGGCCAGTCTCGCGTTCGCGGCGGGAGCCTTTATCTGTATCGCACTCAGTGACCTTCTACCTGAGGTCCATTTCCACAGTCACGACCGCTTCAAGCTCACCTTTGCTTTCCTCTGCGGCATTGCCATTGCCTGGATGATAGGTGGACTGGAACCCGGCGGTCTCCACGGAGCGCATGTCCCATGAGCGAACGAGTAAGGCGCCGGATCTACCCCCCGATTTGGCTGCTGATCGGCATTATCACGATTTTCTCCCTGAACGAGTTCTACCCGGGCTACCGCTATACGGCGTTTGCCGGGCAGGCGATCGGAGGTGTTGTGATTGTTATCGGGCTGGCTCTGTTGGTCATCGCCAACGGGTTGTTCTCGCAGGCGGGTACCAACGTGATCCCGTTTCGCCCCGCCACAGCGCTTGTCACAACAGGGATCTACCGCGTGACGCGCAACCCGATGTACCTTGGCATGCTCGCGGTGCTGCTCGGCTCGGCTATCACTGTGGGGGCTGCCACGGCGCTGGTGGTGCCGGTGTTGTTCGTTGTGATTATCCAGTCCCGCTTCATTCTCGCCGAGGAGGCGATGCTGCGATCGACTTTCGGCGCCGAGTACGAGGAATACTGCGCGCGGGTGCGGCGCTGGCTGTAAGGCGCTTCAACACGCCCACTGCATGGTTCATTATGGTGAGATGGATGCGAATGCCCAACGCTATGAAGGAGTCACTATGAAGAACCTGGCGGCCTGCCTGTGTCTTATCGGCGCGCTCGGTATCACGCTGCCGGCCAGTGCGGCCGATCCCGAACTGTGCCTCGACTGCCATGAACCGGCCGAGGACTGGGAAGGTATGTCTCCCGCAGAGATCCTCTCCGAGGCAAAGAACCTGGATATCAAGCGTCACGCGGACAACAAGGAGCTCTCGGACGCAGACCTGACAGCGATGATCGCTGAACTGCTCAAGAAGTAGGGTTCAGTTGTCGCCGCCCCCGGGCGACACCCAGCGGCCCAGGGCATCCAGCGCGATCTGCCTGAGAGCCTCGATGTGCTTCGGGGCGCTGTTGAGGCAGGGAATGTACTCAAAGCGTTGCCCACCGGCGGCGAGAAAGTAATCCCGGTTTTCGACACCGATTTCTTCCAGGGTTTCCAGGCAGTCCGCCGCGAAGCCTGGACACACTACCTGCACCGAAGTTTTACCCTCGCCGGGCAGTGCCTTGAGGGTTTCGTCCGTGTAGGGGCTCAGCCACTGTTGAAAACCGAAACGTGACTGGAACGCGACGCGATACTGGTCTTCAGACAGACCCAGACGCTCGGCCACCAGACGCGAGGTCTTCATGCACTCGCAGTGATAGGGATCGCCCTCCTCGAGATACCGCCTGGGTACGCTGTGATAGGAAAACAGTAGGATGTCGGCGTCGCCGTGTTCGCGCCTGTGCTCAGCGATGCTGTCAGCGACTGCGGCCACGTAGGCGGGGTGGTCGTGGTAGTGGGTTACGAAACGCAGGTCCGGCAGCCAGCGGCGCCGCGTGAAGTCCTCTGAGAGCTTGTCAAAAGTCGACGCGGTCGTTGCCCCGCTGTATTGCGGGTAGAGGGGTAGCACGGCCAACCTGCGCACACCCTGGTCCGCCATCGACTGCAGCACCGAGGGTATCGACGGCTCGCCGTAGCGCATCGCAAACTCCACGACCACGTCGTCATGGGCCATCGCTTCGCGCAGGGCATCGCACTGGGCCTTTGTATGCGCCAGCAGTGGTGAGCCCGCCTCGGTCCACACGGTGCGATAGGCGGCCGCGGACCGCGCAGGGCGAATGTTAAGAATGACGAGATTGAGAATCAGCCACCACAGCGGCCTGGGCGTCTCCACGACGCGCGGGTCAGACAGGAACTCGCGCAGGTAGGTTTTCAACGCCCCGCGCTCCGGAGCCGCCGGGGTGCCGAGGTTGGTTATGAGCAGGCCGGTGCGCGGGCGTTGCTCATGGTCGAAGTTGTCGGTACCTGTGTATATCATCTCGCGTCAATATACGGTTGCGGCACGCGGGTGCCAAGCGTGAAGCAGGTACGTTGCCCGGGCGGTGGTGGATGAATGTCACCAGCGAAAAAAAGGCCCCCGCGTTTGCGGAGGCCCTCTGCGGTGGGACCATGCTACTCCAGGAATGCCTGGTGCGTCACCCACGCGTCGTTAGCGCGGCCTTCACCGTGACAGACATTGCATGTCTCGACGACCGCTCCGCTGTCGATCGCAGCCTGTGTCGTCGCGAAGCTGGCACCGCCCGCGGTCACCATGTGCGCCGCGGCTTCACCGCCATCATGGCAGCTTGCGCACACCGCGGCGGCGGGCGTCACCACTGTATCGTCCGCCGGGTCGGCCCGGTCCGCGCCCGTGCCTATCGTGGTGGCGAGCACGTTGCTGTCCAGTGGCAGCATGAAGCTCTCGCCCTCGTGACAGGAGGTACAGTTCGCCAGATTGCCAGGATAGTGCACCTCTTCCTCGTTGTAGACATGCACAGTGAACGCGTTGAATCCCACGACCTGCAGCGGATTCTCACGTATGCCCGCTGCGTGGATAGCGTGGATCATGGTCTTGAAGTCGATGGATTCCTCCGCCTTGCCATCCGTTGCCATTGCGGAGCCCCCACTGTCGGGGTCCATGCCCTGTAGACGGCGGCGAAGGTCCGTATTGCGCGGGTTGTGGCAGGAAATACAGGTCTCGAGGTTGTCCGAGCGATTGCCGCCGTGCAGCACGAGTGTGCTGTGGCAGCTATTGCACTGCGCGAGCACGTCTGCCTGGTTGTCGGCGTAGCGGCGCGGCACGGGCATACCGTCGGGTTCGTCGATGGAGAAGAACGCGGCGGCGTCTCCCACGGGTATTTCCTCAGGTGTGCCGTCGATCTCAACCACCGGGTGGCCTTCAATAGAAGCCAGACCGCTGCCGGTTACCCGTACGCCGGGCGGTAGGGTGCCGTTTGGTATCGCGACAGGCATGGTAATGGAGTAGCTGCCATCGCCATTGGGCGTGGCGCTTGAGAGCGCGTCTGCCTGCACCTGGTTGGCGTTGTTGCCCTGGTTGCCGACGTTGTTGTAATCGCTCGTACTCCATGAGACGCCGACCGCCAGTCGCGCTCCGTCACCAGTGAATTCCGGGTCGTTCTGCAGGTCGTAGTCCTCTCCCGTTTGCGGGTTGCTGACCTTGAACTGTACGACGGGGAACTCGCCGGGCCCGCTGTTGGTCACGCCAAGCACTTCAGCGAGGAACAGGCCGCGCGCCTCCTGCGTCAGAATGCGGTGGCTGTCGATGACGTTGTCTGCGCCGTGACACTGGCTGCAGCGTGAGTCGTCCGGCTGCCCGCCGGCATGCACTTCCCAGACCGCGTTCTCGTGGCAGCTTCCGCAGGCCGCCTGACCGGGCACTTCGGCCCAGTTGTCGCCCTGCGCGGTAACGACAAGATCGGTGCGGTCGCCCACGGTACCGGTGCCCACGTGACAGTTGACGCAGTTGCGAATGTCCTGCGGGTAGCCAAGGCCGGAGTAGTCGTGGATGCTGTTGCGGAAACCGTAAATCACGTACTCGCCACCGGCCAGCACACTCGGCAGGTTGCGGCCCATGTGAATTTTGTGGGTCATGACTTTCATGTCCACCGTGTTGCCGCTGTTTGCGTCGGTGGTTCCGGGGTTGTGGCAGGTGACGCAGTACTCCATTTCGCGGCGGTTGCCGCCATGGATGGCCAGCGGGTCATGACACGCGTTGCAGTTCTCCGTCGCTGCTATGTCGCGACTGAATCCGGCTGGCGCGCCGGTGTCTGGGATCCAGTCATAGAAGGGGTTTGCCGTGGATAGGGAGCCGTCGAACTGGATCGCGACCCGGTGCGGTCGGTCGACAGCAAAGGACAGGTCGATGCCCTCGACCGCCGCCTGCGCGAGGATGTCGTCGGGCAGGTTACTCAGGCTGGTGGAGAACATGTAGCGGTAGGTGCCGTCCCCGTTGTTGATCAGTTCACCGTCGCGCTCATAAAACGCCTGTAGTTTGTCCTCGGTGCCGGTGCCGACAGCGCCTGCCACCTCAATACGGTTGATATAGGACTGCCAGTCGCCGGTAAGGTTGCCCACCGGGTTCGCCGCGAGCTTGGCGATAACGAAGCGCAGGTTGCTGAGCGCCAGGTCGGTGATCGCCACGTTGTTGCCGTCGGTGAGCTGGAAATCCACCACGGCGCGGTTGCCGCCATCGATGTCTACTGCGGTGATGGTGGCAACTAGTTCCTCTGCCTCTGCGTAGGCAGCCGGCGTGAACTGGGGGAAGTCAGGCGGCGGCGGATCCACGGGGCCGTTGTTGGGCGGCGGACCGGGCTCTACGCCGGGTGCGCTGTCGCCACCACCGCTGCCACTGCAGGCAACGAGCAGGCTAACGAGACCCACCAGTAGCCAGTTGCGCATTATCATCGTCATGTCGTACCTCCCCGGGAGTTACTGCCAGCGGTATATGACCGAGGCGCCCAAGTAATGAATATCTTCGTCAGGATTCGTCTGCCCGAAGCCGAGCAGTTTGTTCAGGGTATCGACCTCAACGTCCTGCCAGGACCAATCGTCTGACTTGAAGTTGTAGTACTGGTAGTCGAGCTGCAGCGACATGTCGTCGCTGAGGTGCCAATGGCCCACCGCGCGCAGATGGTGCAGACGTGTATCGACCTCCGGCAGGTCGGTGTTGCCTGCCTGGGTGTAAAGCTGTTGTTCAGCGCGGCTGTCCACGAAGCTATAGTCGAATGCCACCTCGTATTTATCTGCAGGGCGCCAGTTGACGGTGGCGCCCAGCGTGACTGTGTGATCTTCCGCGTCCAGCTCCCAGTTCTGGTTCGGGTCCGAAGCCTGGGGCAGTGGCGGGAAGATCTCGAAGGCGTTCTTTTCCTGGCCACCAGCGAAAGCGCGGCTGCCCTGGTTACCGTCGTAGCGGTCGATCCCCGCGTAGGCCGTCATCGTCAGCGTCTCGTCGGCCGCGAAGCTCAGGCTGGTATGACTGCCTAGGGTCTCGGTCTCGGTGAGGCCGAGTCTGCTCTTGTCGTAGTCGTCGTAGCGCCACAGCATGTTGAGCGTCAGGTTCAGGCGCTCTGTAGGCAGGAAACTGAGGTCCAGCGTGCCCTCATAGCGCTCGCGATTCGCCAGGGGGAACTGGAAGAGCAGCGGATGGTTGGTGTAGCGCTGTGTGTCGGGCGTCGCGTTGATTAACTCGGTGTCGAGCAGGGCGAAGTAGGACTGTCCCCAGTGGTAGGTGTCCGCCGCACGGTCTGCGAAGCTGATTCGCGTGCGTGCGCTGAAATTGCTGAGCGGTTGGATGCGGTAAGTCAGCGAGTAGCGATCCTCCTCGGTGGTTTCCACGGCCGCGTTCGTTCGCTCGACCTTCTCGTAGGCGTACTCCGCAGTCAGCTTGCTGCGCAGCGGCAGCCGGTAGCTTGCCCTGGCCCCGCCCGTCTGGGAGGTAAGGTCGTGGGCGGTGTTGTAGACCGTCTGCTCACTGCCCGGCTGGTCGCCACCGTCGCCGCGCACGTACAGGTAGCCGTTGCGCTCTACATCGTAGTCGCGGTCGCGCAGTTTGTAGAAGAGCTCCGCTGTTACGCCGCGCCAGGGCGTGAGCAGTAACTTGCCGTTGAACGTGCTGGAGGCAATCTCGCCATCGAGGGCTGACAGGGGCAGTGGCTCGTTGACGATGAGGGCGTTGTTGACCGTGTAGTCCAGGAAGTCCTGGTCCTGCGTGGTGAGCGCATGGCTGCCATCGAACTGGAAGCGGACGGTCCGCGAAAAGATATAGTGGCCGACCAGGCGACCGCTCAGCCGCTCGTTGTCGGGCGCCTGCGCCAGCCCGCCCGTGCCGGCGGGATAGGCCGCCGCGTCACCAAAGTTGGCGTAGGGATTCTGCCACGTCAGCGCGTCGGCGTTGTTGTTGAAATCAGACCAGGCCAGTTCGCCGTCGAGGTGCAAGCGCTCGCCCGCAAACGCGAGGCCCAGGTCGAATTCAGTCGTCTCGTAGTCGACCGGCAAGCGCAGCAATACGGCGTCTGCCGAAGCGCCGTTGATATAAATACCTGCCCCGATGTCACCGTTGCCTCGCTTTTCCTCGTAGCGCAGGTTGCTGCGCAGTTGCCAGCGCTCGGCCAGGGGCATGGAGAACGCGCCGAACAACGCGTTGCGTTTCAGTTCCCGATCAAACTCGCGCAGCGAGCTGTCCAGCAACGCGAAATCCCGCGCACCGACGCCGCTCACCCAGTTCGCAGGTAGCACCTGTTTGTCACTGCCGCGAAACGGCGTGCGACCACTGTCATTGCGCACCTGGCGCTGGGAGTCAAAGCCCAGTTCCAGCCGCACACGTTCAGTGCGGCCCCAGGTGAGCCTGCCCTCGCGTGTGTCGAGACCGAGATCTGAGAAGGAAACCTGCCAGTAGTCGTCCTGGCTAAATTCCTGCCAGTAAAGATTGCCAATGAGCGCCAGGTTTTCTTCGCTCAGCCCGTTGTACTGGCCAAATATGAAGCTGTCCGAAAACGGATAGGCGCCGCCCATCTGCAGGCGTCCGGCATAGGCATCGTCGAGGCTCGTGATGAGCGGTTTGTCGGCTGCCGCGAGGTTTTCGTAGCGACCGACCTCGCTCGCTGTCTCGCTCTCTGTGGCCAACACGGCAGCGGGCAGCAGGGTGGTCAGGGCGACGATCTGCCTGAGCGCACTCATCGTGTCAGCCTCGCACCGGAAGGGTGGTTGGAGCCGTGTATCTGGCCATGGCAGTTCAGGCAGTTCTTGCCCAGCAGGTTGATGTCTGCGCCCGCGCCCGGCAGACCGGCTGCAGTGTAGGGCACGCTAGGGTGGAAGGCGGCGGCATGGCACTGCTGGCAGAGCGCCGGGCCGCGGGCGGTCAGCAGTTGTGGATGCACCGAGCCGTGCGGGCGGTGACACTCGGAGCAGTCCTCCGCGGCGGGTGGGTGTTCCCAGAGGAACGGTCCGCGCTTTTCCTGGTGACAGCTAAAGCAGTTGTCGTTCAGCGTGACCTGGTGCAGCGCGCCCTCACCGAGGCCACCGTGCGGGTTGTGGCAGTCGCGGCACGCGGTCTTGCCCTCGGTAATGGGGTGTCGCGAGGGCAGGTTCAGCTGCGCTCGCACGGCGGTGTGGCAGTCCAGGCATTGGGCCTCCGATGCGAGGTGGTCGAGTGCAAGGTCGGCAAGTTCGTGGGCATCGTGGCAGGTGTCGCAGGCGATGTTTTCCTGCTCGTGCGCGCTGCCCGCCCAGAGCAGTTGGTCACCGCTTTCGTGGCAGCCAAGACAGGCGGCGTTGCGCGTCACTACATCGGATTGCCAGCGCGGTCCGAAGCTGACGTCGGGGGCCACACGCGCGCCGCGCCGGTCGTGCGCTTCACTGGCGCCATGGCAAGCAATGCAGGCGTCAGCGCCGCCGCCCTGCAGGTTGCCGTGCGCAGTTCGCAGTACGCGGTGTGCGGTAGATTGGGCGTCGTCATGACAGTCAAAGCAGCCCGGCCCATCGGCCGCAAACCCGGTAGCAGGCGCGAGCAGCAGGCAAAGGTACAGCAAGCAGGCTTGGGTGCGACTTCCCACCATCGGCGGCATCATCTCCCTTTCTCGTGGGCGCCTGCCTGACGGCATCCTCGGATACCTCCAGGCGCGCTGGAAACCAGCTCTTTTGCTTAATTATGGTTTAGGGACTATGACAAGACTATGTGGGAGGGGCCCTGTCGCGCGTGCCTTTGACCTAGGTCAAACGGTCAAACCACTTTGGCTTCAGCGCGCCACCGTGTCTGCGATAACGGCGACCAGGAACAGCGAGGTGAAATAGCGGGTGTGACGAAATGCGTGGGCGGAGAACCACAGCGGCCAGACCTCTTCGGGGTAGTCTGCCGGAGGTGTTTCGGGCTTGGGTGCCTGGAAAACTCGCCACAGGGCGGGGAGCGCGGGCAGGTTAACCAGCACCAGTAGCAGGGGCCAGCCGAAGCCGCCCAGCAGCACGAGCGCCACGCTGAGCAGGTACTGGCTGGTGATCATCGCAAGCACCCAGCGCCGCGAGCGCGCCTCGCCGAGAATAACGGGCAATGTGTTCACGCTTTTTGCCCGGTCGGCCTCCAGTTTGTCCGTATGCTTGCCGAACAGGACGGTTGTTGGCCCGAGCGCGAATACGAGGCTGAGCCACGCAACACTCCAGTCCCAGAAGCCGGTCAACACGTAGAAGCTCCCTCCGACCATCAGGGGCCCCCACACCAGTAGTACAGCAGGCTCGCCGAGGCCGTAGTACTTCAGGGGCCAGGTATAGAACAGTACGAAGAACACGCCGGCGAGCATCAGGTTCAGGGTCAGGCCGCTACGCTCAAGGATCAACCAGCTCCCGAGGGCCAGCGCGATAGCCGCTGTGACACCGAGGTAGCGCCAGAACTGGGCCTCGCTCATCAGTCCGTCTTCGAGCACATGTACGCCGTACTGGTTGCGGTAGTAATTTTCGCGGTCGATACCGCGCCGGGAGTCCGTATAGTCGTTGAGCAGGTTGTTGGTGGCGTGCGCAAAGAGCAGGCCAAGCGCGGTGGCGAGCCACAGGTCCAGGTGAAAGGCATCTGCGCGCCAGGCCATGAGCCCGCCGAGTGCGGCGGCGGTGAAGGTCATGAACAGCACGGACGCACGGCAGGCGATCAACCATTTGGCCACCGGGTCCAGAGTGCCCCATTCGCTCTGGGAAAGTTTGGGCATCCTGTTCAGGGCGCGTCCCCACATCCTGATATTGATCATCTTGCGTACTTTCCAGCCACTCGCTTGAGTCAGATCATGTCCTGGCGCACTTGTCATTGCGCCGACACTTTCCTTTGCGATATTTTGAACCGGTATTGTGTGGGGTTATTGCCCCGCGCGGCAAGAGGCAGTGCCCTCTTCAACGCATAAGCCACGGAAGTGTCCAGGTGAAGCAGAACAAGAAACGACTATCCGCCCTGTGCGCCGGACTCGCCGCTGCGGGTGTATTCGCGATTGCAAGCTGGGCCTTGCTCGATACCGCCTTTCACGCCACCGCAGATTATGAATTCTGCACCAACTGCCATTCCTATGAGCCGATTGCTGCGGCTTACCGCGAGAGTCCCCACGGCGGCAACAACGAGACGGGATTCAGGGCTGCCTGCAACGACTGCCACCTGCCCCATGATAACGCGCTGCACTATTTCGTTGTGAAGGCCCGGCACGGCATTGTCGACCCGGCGATGTCGGTGCTCAAGGAGCCTCACGAGATCGACTGGCACGGCATACGTGAGCGCCGGGAAGAATATGTCTATGACTCGGGTTGCCTCGAGTGCCATAAGTATCTGCGCGAGGCCACGGAGAGCAATCGGCGCGCCTTTCGTTCCCATCGCCGGTATTTCGATGAACCGGACGATTACACCTGTGTTGAGTGTCACGAAGATGCAGGTCATCACCGGCTGGGCTATCACCTGGAGCAACATGGCTGGAGCAGGCCGGCCAAGGAAGAACAATGAAAACAATCGCACATCTGGTTCTCTTTTTCAGCGTGGCGCTGTTTGGCCTGTCCGTTGGTGCGGACACTAGCCCGGGCAGTCTCGCGCAGGTCAAAACGCTGCACGTCGACAGGCACCTGAGTAAAGACGGCAAGGCCTGTATCACCTGCCACGCTCAGGTTTCGCCGGGTCAGGTGGCGGACTGGAAAAACAGTCGCCATGCTCACGCGGGCGTCTCCTGCATCGATTGTCATGCGGTTGCCGAGGGCTCGCCCATGGCCATGCGGCATGCGAATGTCGAGGACACCCCGGTATTCGTCTCTCCACTGGTGTCGCCCAAAGTCTGCGGGCGCTGCCACGTCGATGCCAAGGAACAGTTTGATGCCAGTGGCCACTTCCGCGCCTACCGGCAGATTATTCCAAAGGACTCGCTGCACGCATTAACGCAGGTGCACGAGGGGCAGAGCCACCCCGAGTATGGCGATGCTCCCAATGAAACAGGCTGCATGCAGTGTCACGGTACAAAGATCGAACTGGACGAGAACAATCGGCCGACGCCGGAAACCTGGCCCAACAACGGCATGGGCAACATTTACCCCGACGGTGCGACCGGAAGCTGCAACGCCTGCCATAGCCGGCATACATTCAGCATTGCCGAGGCGCGGCGCCCGTACGCCTGCGCGTCCTGCCACCTTGGTCCTGACCACCCGAACATTGAGATTTTCAACAACTCCAAGCACGGCCACATTTACAACACCCAGGGCGATGACTGGACCTGGGACACCGCGCCCGACGCCTGGGAACCCGGCGACTACCGTGCGCCCACCTGCGCTACCTGCCACATGAGTGGTATTGGCGACCTCGCCGTCACGCACAACATCAGCGAGCGCCTCTACTGGAACCTGTGGGCCAAGGACTCGCAGGTGCGCGGTTCCGATGACGTCATGAGCCCGCTACTGGGCGATGGACCGGCCGGGCGCGAGAAAATGAAGCAGGTGTGTAACAACTGCCACACCCCGACGCACACAGACGGCTTCTTCGCGCAGGGTGACAAGGCGGTGCGTCTCTACAACGTGGCCTACTACGAGCCGGCCACAGCCATGCTGAACGAGTTGCGAGACAAGGGGCTGCTGATGGATAACCCCTGGGCCGATGAATTCCAGATCACCTATTACTACCTCTGGCACCACCAGGGGCGCCGCGCACGCCAGGGCGCGATGATGGGCGCGCCGGATTACGCCCACTGGCACGGTTTCTTCGAGCTGCAGCAGGACCTCTACAAACTACAGCTCATCCACGCGAAGCGTCTCGAGACCGGCGTCATCGAGTAGCGCGCACCGGCATTCTCCTGGCTCCGTCCGGCTGGGCGGAGACCCGCGATGGCATGTCGCTTTTGCCCAAGTCATTGGCGCGCGGGCACATGCGCAACTAGTATGTGTCCTTTAACATGATCGGCCCCTAATTCACGGAAATCCTCCATGTCACTGGATTTTGACAGCGCCCGGCTGCCCAACCCCAATATGCGGGAAGAGCACCACGAGTGGCGCGCGCAGCTGCGCAAGTTTATCGACACCGAGATCATGCCCTACGCCGAGGAGTGGGACGAGGCGGGCCATATTCCCATCGAGCTCTGGCCGAAAGCGGCCGAGGTGGGCCTACTCGGCATGGGGTACCCCGAGGAGTTCGGTGGCCTCAGTGAGGGCATCGATTCCTGGCATGGCTGGGTGGCCAACGAGGAACTCGCGCGCGTGGGCGTTGGTGGAATCTCTGCCACCTTGATGGTGCACGGCATTGGCCTGCCCCCGGTGATTAACTGGGGCTCCCAGGAGCTGAAGGAAATGGTGGCGCCGCCGGTGCTGGCGGGCGAGAAGCATATCTCCCTGGGTATCACCGAGCCGGGCGCTGGTTCGGATGTCGCGCAGCTTGCGACAACAGCGGTGCGGGACGGCGACCACTACATCGTCAACGGCTCGAAGACCTACATCACCGGCGGCATGCGCGCCAACTGGGTTTCAACGGCTGTACGCACGGGTGAAGAGGGCGGTAAAGGCGTATCCATGCTGCTGATTCCAACCGATGCAGAAGGCTTCAGCCGCACGCAGCTTGATCGTAAGCAGGGCTGGTGGGCGTCAGACACCGCAACGCTGTACTTTGACAATGTGCGTGTGCCCGTCAGCAACCTGATAGGCGAGGAGAACAAGGGCTTCCTCGTGATCATGACCAACTTCAATGGCGAGCGCATGGCCATGGCGGCCGGCATGGAGGCCCTGGCGCGCGTCTGCCTCGAAGAGGCAGTGGAGTGGGCGAGGGAGCGTAAGACGTTCGGTAAGCGTCTCGCCGATCACCAGGTCATTCGCCACAAGATTGCGCAGATGAAGCAGAAGCTCAACGCGACGCAGGCCTACATCCGCATGTGTTACGAGACGATAGAGGCGGGCAACCCGAATCCGGGTGATATTGCCATGCTGAAAGTGCAGGCCAGTGAGACGATGGAGTTCTGTGCGCGTGAGGCCATGCAGATTCTCGGTGGCATCGGTTACATGCGCGGCTCCCGCGTAGAGCGCATCTACCGCGAGGTTCGGGTTAACGCGATCGGCGGTGGCTCAGAAGAAATCATGCGCGACCTTGCGTCGCGTCAATACGGGTTGTGAGTATGAAGCTATGGCACTGCAACGGCGCGCGTTCCCTGCGCGCCCTCTGGACGCTGGAAGAACTCGGTCTCGACTACGAGTTGGAGGTTCTGCCGTTTCCGCCGCGCATTTTCCAGCGCGAATACCTCGATGTGAACAAGCTGGGCACCGTGCCCTATCTTGTGGACGGCGATACCCACATGACAGAGTCTTCGGCCATTTGCCAGTACCTCGTCGACCGCTACGACGGCTACAGTATTGGCCTTAAGCCCGACCATCCCGAATACGGCGCGTATCTCAACTGGCTGCACCACGCAGATGCCACGCTGACGTTCCCCCAGACGATCAGCATGCGCTACTACTTCCTGGAGCCTACGCCTGAAAAGCAGGCGGTGGCCGACGATTACGCCAAGTGGTACATCGCGCGCCTGCGCATGCTCGACGCACACCTGTTAGAGAATGAGTACCTTGTCGACGGTCGTTTCACCATCGCCGATATCGCCGTGGCCTATGCACTGTTCCTCGGCATGGGTCTTAAGATGCACGAGAATTACAAACCCCAGACCATGGCGTATCTCGAACGCCAGATGGAGCGCGAGGCGTTCGAGCGCGCCAACCAGAAAGGGGAGCCTTTAGAGCTCCCGGAAGTGGAGAAGTAACAGTATGAGTGCAAGTGACGCAGAACTCGCGGAGTTCCGTTCCGAAGTATCCGCCTGGATGGCGGAAAACAAACCGGCGGATCCCGGTTTCCTCCTGCCCCAGACATTCATGGAGGTAGGCGATGAACGCCAGCTCGAGTTCCTGCGCGAGTGGCAGCACAAGGTGTGGTCAGCCGGTTACCTCGGTATGGCCTGGCCCAAGGAGTATGGCGGTCGCGGTGTAGCGCCTGCCTTCCAGAGCATCGCCGACCAGGAGATGCGCCGCCACAACGTGCCGATCTGTTTTAACGTCATCGGCCTCGGCTGGGCCGGTCCGCTGATTAACGATATGGGCACCGAGGAAGAGAAGTCCAAGTACCTGAAGGGGATCCTGAGTGCAGAGGACATCTGGTGCCAGGGTTTCTCGGAACCGGAACACGGCTCCGACCTCGGCAACGCGCAGACGCGCGCGGTGCGCGATGGTGACGAGTACGTGCTGAACGGCCAGAAGATCTGGACCACGATGGGCAACTTTGCGAAGTATATGATTCTGCTGGCTCGCACCAACCCGGAAACTGAGCGCAAGTACGACGGCCTGTCGTTCTTCCTCTCGCCGATGGACGTGCCCGGCGTTGAAACGCGCCCGATTCGCAAGATTACGGGCGAGTACGGCTTCACAGAGACCTTCTTTACCGATGCACGCATCCCGGCTGACTGCCTCATGGGGGAAGAGGGCCAGGGCTGGAGCATCGCGATGGCGACATTGCAGTACGAGCGCGGTGCCGAGGCTGGCGCGGCCGGCGGACTCGCGATGGTCCGCGTATCAGTTGAAGACATGATTGCGGGCCTCGAGGGCATCGAGCGCGATGGGGCACCGGTTCTCGAAGATCCGCTGGTGCGTGACCAGCTGGTGCAGGCGATCATGGATGAGAAGGCCCTGGTGCTCAGTGGGCGCCGGATGGGCATCGGCCACCTCACGAGCGACTACCCGGGTTCGCTGCCGCTTTCCAGCAAGCTGCGCGCGTCTGAGCTGACACGTCACATGCGCAAGCTCGCCATCAACCTGCAGGGTGGTGAGGGTGCGCTCTATGTCGGCGACGACACGGCACGGCAGGGTGGCTTCTGGCAGCGCGCTTACTTCAACAGCTTCTCCGCCACGATCGGCGGGGGTACCAGCCAGATCCAGGCCAACATTGTCGCCGAGCACGTTCTCGGCCTGCCGAAGTAAGGGGGCGTTATGAATCTCGTAGGGAATACAACGCTCGCCTTCTCAGAAGAGCAGGCCATGTTGATGGATGTCGCGCGCGAGTTTTGCCGCGACAAGTCACCGATCGCGGAAGTGCGTGACCAACTCGAAACCGAGACAGGCTATGACGCAGCGCTCTGGCAGGAGTTGGTCGGCCTCGGCTGGGCCGGCATCGCACTGCCTGAGTCGGTGGGCGGTTCCGGTCTCGGTGTCGGCGCGCTTGTGCCGGTAGTCGAGGCGATGGGTCGTGCCATGTTGGGTACGCCCCTGATCAATACCTCACTCGCGGCCCAGCTGATCCTGCGCACGGGCAACACAGAGCAGGTCGAGCGCCTGCTGGCGCCGATCGTAGAGGGCAGTATCGCGACACCAGCGCTTCTCGACAACGGCGACTGGGGTGCGGATGGGCTCGCGCTCACGCTGGGTGACGATGGCGTGCTCAGCGGAAGCAAGCGCTTCGTCGGTGATGCGGCGGTTGCCGATACTGTAGTCGCTTCCGCCAGCCGAGGTGGCGCGCCTGTTCTTGTTGTTGTCACTGCGGACCAGCTGTCTGGCAAGTTGCGCCCCTGCACCCTGATCGACCAGACCAAGCGTGCGGCCGACATCGATTTCAGCGGTGTTCAGGTGAGCCCTGAAAATATCATTGACGGTGACACGGTGGCGGACGCGCTTCGCGGTGTGCGTCTCCTCGGCGCACTGCTTGTGGCAGCAGAAGCAACGGGCAGCGCAGCGGCCTGCCTCGACACGGTGGTGGAGTACCTGAACACTCGCAAGCAGTTCGGCAAGCTCATTGGTTCTTACCAGGCGTTGAAGCACCCGACGGTAGACATTCTGACGTCCATGGAGGACTCGCGCTCCTTCGTTTACCACGCGGCGTCCCTGGTTGGAGAGGAGAGCCTTGATCGCGATGCTGAACTCGCCTGCCGTATGGCCAAGGCCAAAGCGAGCGAGACACTCGCCTATGCCGGTGACCGGGCGGTGCAGTTCCATGGCGGCATGGGCTTCACTTACGAGTGCGATGCCCAGCTTTATATCCGTCGTGCCCAGTGGACACAGCAGGCGTTTGGCGATGTGCAGCACCATCGCAAGCGGCTCGCATCGCTGTTGCTGGACTAACGCCAGGCTGCGGGGGGGCGAGCCCCCCCGCTTTTTCGCCGCATTAATAAGCCTGGTTTTGTAAATTTTGAGGGGTCTCTTGAGGCGCCTCAATCTGGCCTGAAATTAATCGATCTGGGCCTGCCTGCGCCGGAATTGTTCGTATATAATCTCGCCCCGTTGTAATACCCCCCAGCTTGAATTCATGTCGAAGAAACGTAGCGGCCTCAACGCCAGCCCCCTTCCGCGCGGGCTCTCTGTCTCGCTTGCGGGCCTGCGTGCCGGCGGTGCGCTGGCGGTCGATAGCGCCATGCAGCGCGTCATGGGGCGCGAGGACGACTCGGCGTTTGCCCGTCGCGAAGCGCGGCGCTTCGCGCAGGAGCTGGGCCGCCTCAAGGGCACCTACGTCAAGATCGGCCAGATGCTGGGCCTGTTCGGCGAGCAGTTTCTCCCGAGTGTGCTGGTGGAGGCGCTGCGTGAGTTATCTGACCAGGCGGAGCCCCTGCACTGGGACGCACTCGAGACGTTTGCCCGCGACAGCCTCGGCAAACGCTACGCCGAGCTGGAGATTGATCCCGAGGCCGTCGCGGCGGCCTCCCTTGCCCAGGTGCATCTCGCCAAGATGAAGTCCAGCGGTGAGTGGATCTGCATCAAGATCCAGTACCCCGGCCTCGCACAGGTCATTGATTCCGATTTTGACGCCGTTGTGCGCATGCTGTTGCTGGCCCGCTGGGTGAAGGCGGGACGCGAGCTCGACGACTGGCTGGAGTCCATGCGCGAGCACCTGCACAACGAGATTGACTATGTGCGCGAGGCACGGGTCACTGAACGCATGGGCAAGCTCGTACGCGGGCTCAGCAGCGGCGGCGTGCACTACCACGTGCCCGAGCTGCACCCGCGCTTCTGCACCGACGCGGTGCTTGCCATGGAGTTTGTCGAGGGCTACAACGTCGCTGACCCCGATATCGCACGCCTGTCACTCGAGCGGCGCAATGCATTGGCCTACGCCATGCTCGACCTGTTCTTTCGCGAGGTCTATGAGTGGGGTCTACTGCAGACGGATCCCAATTTCGGCAACTATTTAGTTAATCCTGCCGACCGCCGCCTGAAAGAAGCTGAGGACGAGCTGGTGCTACTCGACTTTGGCTCGGTACTGGAGTGTGACGAAGATTTTCTCTACCACCTGCGCCTGACCATTGAAGCAGGGCAGGCCGCAGACCGCGACGGGCTGGTCGCCGGGCTACAGGGGCTTGGCTGCCTCGCGTCAGATGCGAGCGAAGAAGCGGAGAACCTGTTCGCGGACTTCTGCCTGCACCTGCTGGAACCGTTGCGTGCGACTGCCGATCTGCCGCAGGAACACCTCAACGAAGCGGGCGAATATTGCTGGGGCCGCTCGCGCCTCATGCAGCGGGCCGGCAAGCTCGCCGCCGCGTCGGCCGCCACGCGGCACTTCACCACGCCCTCGCGAGATTTTGCGCTGATCGCGCGCAAGCTCACCGGCGTATTTAACTTCATCGCTGTTCTCGAAGCTGAGTTCAACGCCCACGACATGGTGCAGGAACACCTGCAGCGCTGGCGCAGGAAAGAACGCCGTGGCCAAAAAAGGCAGGCGTAAGAGCGACGAAGGCGAAAAAGCCATACCCACTAGTCGGGCGGGACGGTTCGCCCGTATGGCTCGCCTCGCCGGCGGCGTCGCTGGCGGCATGGTGGCCGAGGGTGCACGGCAGCTGCGCGCCGGCAACCGACTCAACCCGAAAGATCTTCTTTTAACACCCGCCAACGCGCGGCGCGTGACGGACCAGCTCGCGACCATGCGCGGTGCCGCTATGAAGGTCGGGCAGATGCTGTCGATGGACACCGGCGATTTCCTGCCGCGGGAGCTGGCTGACATCCTGGCCCAGTTGCGCTCCGATGCGCGCTACATGCCTGCGGCACAGCTCGATGAGGTGATGAGCGGCGCCTATGGCGAAGGCTGGGAGAGCGTACTCTACGGTTTCGACCCCAAGCCAATCGCCGCAGCCTCTATTGGCCAGGTGCACAAGGCCGTCTCGCCCGATGGACGGGAGATCGCCCTCAAGGTGCAGTATCCGGGTGTGGCTCAGAGCATCGATTCCGACGTCGACAACATCGCTAGCCTTTTGCGACTTTCGGGCTTGCTGCCTGACAGCC
The DNA here is from genome assembly GCA_965227435.1 of Halioglobus sp. GTDB lineage: Bacteria > Pseudomonadota > Gammaproteobacteria > Pseudomonadales > Halieaceae > Marimicrobium. Next base: position 1,844,538 of record CBDDGB010000001.1, read on the forward strand.
TCGAGATCCAACCGATGCTTGAGGAGGCCAAGGCCCAGCTGCACGATGAGGCGAACTATCTCAAGGAGGCCAAGTTTCTCACCACCTTTAACGAGTTACTTGAAGGTGATGAGCGCTTCCTCTTGCCCGAGGTACTGCCCGAGCTTAGTCATCGCAACGTGCTCGCCATGACCTTCGTTGCGGGCAAGCCGATTGAAAGCGTGGAGAAGCTGCCCCAGAAGGAGCGCGACAGGGTCATGACTAACCTGTTCGACCTGATGTTCCTGGAGCTGTTCGAGCTGCGCATGGCGCAGACAGACCCAAACTTTGCCAACTACCGCTATAACGCCGCGACCGGGCAAATCGTGCTGCTCGACTTCGGCGCGACTCGCAAGTTCAAGGCCGATTTCGTGCGCCAGTACAAACGCATGGCGAAGTCTGCGATGAAGGGCGATGTGCAGGGTGTCGTGAAAGCGGCCGAAAAGCTTGGCTACTCCATGGGCGAGGAGGGCAGCGAGTACCAGGAGCTCATGCTCGAAATGTTCTTCCTCGCGATGGAGTCACTCCAGAAAGACGAACCCTACGATTTCGCCAGTTCGACCATGAACCAGGAGCTGGCGGAGATGGGAGAGCGCGTGATCGAATTCCGCGACTTCTGGCAAGCGCCCCCTATCGACGCCGTATTCTTCCATCGCAAGCTTGGCGGTATGTTCCTGCTGGCAACGCGCCTGAAAGCACGGGTCAACGTGCACCGCGTGCTCAACGGCCGGTTGTAACGTCTCTTACCCGGCCTTCTTCTTTTTCCCGCGCTTTTTCTTCTTCGGCGACAGGGCAGCCTCGCGCAGCTCGTCGTGTGATGCCTGCAGGCACTCGGCATAGAAATCCGGGTCCGGCAGCATGTCGCGGCACGCCGTGAACGACAGGTTGATGGTGCCCTTCTTGTTCTGCACTGCGCTGTAGACGATATGGAACAGGCCCACGTTGGGCATCAGCGGTCCGAGGCTGATGGCATCAACCAGCGCCGCGCCGCACATGTACAGCTGGAAGGGCGGCCCCGGCACGTTGGTCACAATGGTATTGAACATGGTCTGCGCCTCAGCGAGGCCTGTGGCGCTGGCTGTGCGCATCGCAAGAGACAGCACATTACCCGGCAGGACATCGGCGAGGTCCACCGCAAAACGCGGCCCCAGCGCCTCGGCGTACGCTTTTGCAGACAGCGCTTCCTCGTGTACCGCCGCCATGCGTTCCAGCGGGTCCGTGAGCTCCGAGCGCATCGCGACGTTCATGAACCCGACCATGTTGCCGCCCGCGGCACGTTCCTCGGCTGAGCGCACATCGATTGGGCATCCCGTAACCAGCGATTCGTCTGGCAGTTCACCTTTGGCTTCCAGGTAGCGACGCAGTCCGCCACCGACAATCGTCAGCATCACATCGTTGATCGTTGTGCCCGGCAGGGTGTTCTTGATTTCGCGAATGACCTCGAAGTCGAACTTACGCGCCTCGACCACGCGGTGGCGGGAGATCTTCCCCTGGAAGCGTGTATTGGGCCTGCCGTCGATACTGCGAATACGTTCCTCGCGACGACCCTCGCGAATGCGCTGCACCGCAGGTAGGCTCTCTTTCAGCATATCGACAACCTGGCCGGGCTTGCGCCACGCGTCGATGTACGCCTGGCCCAGCATGCGGACCTTCGAAGGCCGCTCGACAATCCAGGGCGGCGCGTCACCGTGTTGCTGAACTTCCGGGGTCAGGTCGTGCACCATGTTCATAAACTGTGTGCCGGTCGCACCGTCCATCGCGCAGTGATGCACCTTGAGCAGCAGCGCAAAGCAGTTGGGCGGATAACCCTCGACGTTATTCAAACCCTCGATGACGTAAATCTCCCACAGCGGCTTGTCGCGGCGCAGTGGCTGGGAGTGAATACGCGCCGTGAGAATGCACAGCTGCCGCCAGTCGCCCGGCTTCGGCAACGCGATATGACGCACGTGGTACTCCATATCGAAGTCGGGATCTTCGACCCAGTAGGGCCGGCCGAGGTTGTAAGGCACGAACGCAAGCTTGCGCCGAAAGATCGGAGACAGGTGCACCCTGTCCTCAAGCATGGCAAGAATCTCTTTGAACCGCACCTTGCCATCGGGTGCGGTCGACTGATCATAAATACTGACGCCGCCAATATGCTGCGGCATGCCGTCGAGCTCGGCGTGCAGGAACATTGCGTCCTGGCCTGTTAACTGCTGCATGGGGTACTCCTACCACCTTGTTTCATATTGGTAAGCATAAGACACGTTGATAAACCGTCAATACACTATCGGGGCCATTCTGGTAGGCATTTCGTGCTCATTGTTAAGCTAACGATTGTTAGTCCGATCGTTAGTTTTCCATCTGGCCGGCCGAGCTGCAGGTGGATGGCAGGGGGTGGGCAAGACGTTCGCCGGGCCTTCGGCTGCCCTCACTCCGGTCGATTTTGGGGGGTCGCCTCGACGCGCGTCCTGCGCGACGAGGCTCTCCGCGCCGTCCATGGCGCTCCGACCCCCCAAAATCGACCTCCGTTCGGCCGGCTCATAGCCTTGCCCACCCCCTGCCATCCACCTACAGCTCTCTATCGCTCTCGAAGCATGCCTTTCGTGCCCACAGATGTGCCCACAGAGCATTTCTCTCGAGGAAGTTAACGATAAGAGCGGTTGGTGCTGGTAAGTCCTGGCAGGAAGCTCTGAGGCCATGGATGGCCCGGTCCGCGCTCGGGAAGCGCAGCCGCCATGGATGGCGAATTGGCGGTTCCTGCCAGGACTTACCAGCACCAACCGCGAAAGGGCATACAGAACCAAAAAAACAAAAAAAAGGCGCGACCCGGGAGAGAGTACCGGGCCGCGCCGAAAGGGTCCCCGACTCAGGATGCGGGGACGACCTGGGGTAGGTCTTCGTCCTCTTCCCGGCGGATGCGGCTCACCAAAGGCACCAGCACCAACACCAGCAGAGGCGCGAAAATAGCGACCAATAACAACACCGTCGACGTCACGCCGAAGGCATCGAGTGCGTAACCGAGCAGTGGCCCGGTGACGATGAATATCGCCCGTACGCCGAGGCTGACGAGCGAGTTGACCGTGGCGCGAAAGTCGCCCGGTACGCGCCGGTTCAGCGCCTCGTAAAACAGGCTCATGCTGAGACCACGGGTGAGCTGCAGTGCGAACCCGCACATCACGCCCGCCCAACCCGCACCGAAGGCCATGCCCAGCAGCCCGGCGATCGGCAGTATGCCGATCAGGCACAGGATGCCGCGGGTACCGATGCGAGCCTCCAATGCGCTTGCATACCGTGCCGACAGGCTCACCGTCAGGGCGAAAGCCGCCCAGATGTACCCGAACCACTCGATCGGTATGCCCTGGAACTCCCAGTACTTCTGGTAGAGCCAGAACACGTACACCGCCATCAATCCAAACACTGCGATAGCGAGCGCGGTCCACAGCACTACCGGCTTACCGAACAGCAGCAACTCGAGGATGTGCCGCGCGTTGCCGCGGTGATCCGTCTTGGTGACCGGTCGCGGGACCTCCACCAGGAACAGCCCCAGCAAGAGCGGCGCGAAGCCCGTGAATGCCTGAACCAATACCACCGCATCCAGCGAAAAGATCAGGAGCAGGCTGGCTACGACCCCGGCGATGCCCGAGGCACCCGCCTCAACCGCGATCAGGCGGGAGAGGGACTTGCCTGCGCCGGCTCCGCCCGGCAGGTCGTTCTCTGCCAGGTAGACCTCCGTGTCGTACAGCAGCGCGAGGTCAGCGCCGGAGATCAGGCTGAAGCCCACCCCGAGGATGAACTCGTACACGAGAAAATCCACGAACGTGTCTGCCCAGAGCAGGCTGAAGAACCCCAGCGCATTCAGCAGGGAACCCACGATGACCGCGCCACGCCGGCCCCACAGGTCAGCAATGTAACCCGATGGCACCTCGCACACCGCGATGGTCAGCGCGAACATGGCCTGAGTCTGCAGCACCTGGCTCATAGACAGGCCATAGCCCTGCAGCAGCGGCACGAATACGGGTATCACCACCATAAAGCTGTGGAAGAACCCCAGCAGGTAGATGATGCGGATATTGTTTTGCAATGACCGCTTCATGGTTTTTTCCCCAGTGATTCCGGGAACCTGAATGCGGAGAGAATTTTTCTACAGGAATAAAAAAAGGCCTCCGGATTCTGGTTCTCGGAGGCCTTTCTTTTGAATTAGATTACGTCAAGAAATGCTTCCGGCAACCTCGCTGCCCACGAACAGACAGACCGGCTTCGCGCCGTTCGACACGAATGCCGAATCGCGATGCTTGGTGACTGTTGCCTGTTGCATGATGGTTGCCATGTGCTTCACTTAACGTTGTATTTCGGGTGCTTTTCAGCACGGGCGCCATAGTGCGCCTCTCGCGCGAGAGAGTCAACGGGAGTTTACAAACTGTAAACAATTAACGGCCGCTCAGCGTAGCGGCTCCGTTGCCTCTCGCTCCACATACCGCGGTATTCACGGTATGCTCAGTCGGCATGCAGGGAGGAGAGACAATGTTGCAACGTATCTGTTGTGTGGTGCTTACGAGCCTCTGGCTGGCGCTCCCGGCGCAGGCAGAGGAAATGACCGAGGCGAGCCTCGCGCTGTGCGAGAAGGTGAAGGGCTGTGCCCTTGAGCAGCTTGCCGAGGAGAACATGGCGCCCGAAATGCGCCAGATGATGGAGCCCATGCTGAATGGTATGTGCCAGGCCGTGCGCGCGCAGATTACTGACGTGCCGACCGGTCACCCGCTGTACAAGCCCGCGCTGGGTTGCATGCAGAGTATGTCCAGCCTCAGCTGTGCCGACCTGCAGGGCGGTGAAGAGGTCAAGACTCCGGAGTGCGAGGAATACCGGGCCAAGGCCGAGCAGTACGAAAAGAACCAGTAGGTCATCCACCATGGGCCACGCGCTACCCGGGCTCGATGAGCTCGAAGCCGCCGCTGCCATTGTTTACCGGCACATGCAGGGGTCACCCCAGCTCAACTGGCCCCTGCTGAGCGCGCGCTGCGGCTGTAACGTCTGGGTCAAGCACGAAAACCATAATCCCACGGGCGCATTCAAGGTGCGCGGCGGTCTCGTCTACCTTGAGCGGCTGCGTGAACGGGAGCCCGCGATTGAAGGCGTGGTAACCGCTACCCGGGGCAATCACGGCCAGAGCATCGCCTTCGCGGCCGCGCGCCATGACCTCAGAAGTGTTGTGGTGGTGCCCGAAGGTAACAACGCGGATAAGAACCGCGCCATGCAGTCCCTCGGCGCCGAGCTGGTCGTACACGGTGCCGATTTCGACGAGGCGGTGCCCCATGCGCAGACGCTGGCCAGTGAGCAGAACCTGCACCGCCTGCCATCCTTTCATCCGGACCTCGTCGCGGGCGTTGCGAGTTACAGCATGGAGTTGCTGCGGGCGCGGCCCGCGATAGAGCGAGTGTACGTTCCCGTGGGTCTCGGCTCGGGTGTGTGCGGTGTGGTTGCCGCGCGCAATGCGCTCGGGCTCTCTACGGAGATCGTGGCCGTGGTTGCCGCTGGTGCCGATGCCTACGCCCGGTCATTTGCCGCGGGTGAGGTGCTGACGACGGAGTCGGCTAACACGTTGGCAGACGGCATGGCGGTGCGCGTGCCAAACCCCGATGCGCTCGCGATCATACTGGACAACGTCGCGCGCGTGGTCGCTGTGTCTGACGAGGATATCCTCGCAGCCATGGCTATACTGTTTCACGATACGCATAACGTTGCGGAGGGCGCCGCAGCCGCCACGTTGGCTGCCCTGTTAAACGAGCGCGAACTCAACGCGGGCGCGGAGGTGGCGGTGATTCTTACGGGCGGTAATCTCGACGCAGCGCTCTACTCACGCGCCCTCGCGACCAACGTGGAGAGGTGACACCATGCTACCAGCGGCCAGCACCGCTCGCGGCGGTCGGCGAGTCCTCAAGCGGATTCTTTATTCGCTCTTCACGCTGCGCGACGCCGTTCTGATACTGTTCGGCCGAGCCGAACCAAGCCTACCGTTCACCGTGAAGGCCGAGCCCAGCTCGGTCTACTACAACTTTGCGGTGAAGCCTGAGCAGGCCGAGGCGTTCGAACGCTATATCAATCTGCCCGCGGGGTTCCGCCTCGCACCGATGCGCTGCATTGCAGGCGAGGAGCCGCGCCTGCTACTGACGCTTAACGTCTATGAAGTAACGGGTCTCGCGGTGGGTATTCGCGCGGAGTGGTCCACCTACATCTACGACGAGGACGGCATCGGTCGCTACATGGTGTTGGAGGCGCGCTCCAGTGAATACTCGATGGACCCCGTCGATATCATTACCAAGAAGGGCAGGGTAGAACATGTGATGTCTAGCGATGCGATTCGCACGGTCGTTGCTTCCAACGATGAGCAGCTCTTCAACTGCACCCTGCGTATGCATGACGCACAGCCCCTGGCCACCATAGCGCCTGAGTGGATGGCCGCGAACGACTTTATCTACTGGCGCAATGGGTTTTGCGACCGCACGTACTACGGCGAGACGATGGTCAATGCCAGCGTCCGCCAGGCTGCAGCCGCCGATTACGAGATTGACGATGCAACGCACTGGGCGCCCTTTGTTGAGACGAATCCCCTACATGTCTTGCGCTATGAAGGCCCGCTGCACTTCATGATCACCGCCTGGTGGGGTGTCTGAGCCACTCGCGGGCGATTGGACTTGAGTCGGTACTCCGCTATGCTGGCCTGACGATCACAACAATAAGCTGTATTCCGTCATGACCCGAATCTTTTCCCGTGGCCTGCAGGTGAGCCTGCTGGTCCTTACTCTGGCCGCCTGTAGCGATAGTAAAGACAACCTCGTTTTGTCACCGCCCGATGAGCAATCCGTGTTTGCGGTGGCGAATACCTGCATGTCGATTGCGCCACAGAATGGCCGTGTTCTCGTGCGTAACGGCAATAACGACGGCTACGACTCGGTTGCCGCGAATGGCGCCAACCCGAGCAAGTTCCTGCTGCGCCCCTCCGACCTTGGCAAGTACCTCCTCTACGACGAGGTGCGCGGCTACCTGACCTCGGACGGTGAACGCCTGCTGCGCCAGCTAGCACTGGAATCCGACCTCAACGAGGTAGACGGGGAACTGGTGATTACTGACCGGCTCCAGTCCGAGGGTGAGTGGCAGCTGATGGCAGCGGCGAACGGCCGCTTCCAGCTCAAGCACCTGGCTTCCGGCAATTACCTGGCAAGCGACGGTGGTGTGGGCGCGCTGGATGACGCGGCTGATATAGCGCTGGAAGAGCAGCTGGGCTGCGCAGAGTTTCCCGAACTCACCGTTGACGCAACGGGTGACGTGGCGATGACAGAGTTCGAAGACGGCGATGTATACGGTTTCGTTGAAACCCACGCGCACCTGTTCAGCAACATGGCCTTTGGCGGCGGTGGCGCGTTTCATGGCGCGCCGTTTCATCCACTCGGTGTCGAGCACGCGTTACCTGACTGTGACCTGAACCATGGCGAAGATGGCCGCAAGGACTTCATCGGCTTTGCGTTCAGCGGCGGGCTCACATCACTCCCTGAACTTCTGCCGTTGATTCTCGAGGGGCAGCTTGCCGAGCCGCAGCATTCCACCAGTGGTTACCCTTCCTTCACCGATTGGCCGAATGCACCGTTCAGTTCTACTCACCAGATGCAGTACTACAAGTGGATTGAGCGCGCTTACCTCTCTGGCCTGCGCCTCATGGTGCAACATGTCACCAGCAATGAGGTGTTGTGTGAGCTTGTTGTCGGTGCTGGCCTCCAGCCGCAGCGCATGGACTGCGCAGACATGGTCGCCGCCGACCGCATTATCGAGGAGACCTACGCACTTGAGCGCTATATCGACGCGCAGTCGGGTGGCCCCGGCGAGGGCTGGTTTCGTGTGGTCATGACGCCTGCTGAGGCCCGCGAGGAGATTCGCGCGGGCAACCTCGCGGTCGTGCTCGGTATCGAGGTGTCAGACCTGTTTGGCTGTTATCTCGTACCGTTCGATGATGATGAACCCTGCACGGAGCAGGACGTTGCAGACAGGCTCGACGAGTACCACGCGCTTGGGGTGCGTGCGCTGTTCCCGGTGCATAAGCTCGACAACGCCTTCTCCGCCGGTGATGGCGATCGCCGCCTCAGCGAAATCGGCTCGTTCAGCCACACGGGGCACTTCTCCAATTTTGTGCTGTGCCCGGACGAGTTCCTTGAGTTTCCCGGTGGCTTTGACACTGGCGGTATCAACTTCTCCAGCCTGAATATGCCGCGCGACGTGTATGACTCTCCGCCGCCCTTTGATTTCAGTGGGTTCGCTGAAGACCCCTTTGGCACGCTCCTGCCGTTCGCCGGCCTTTTGGGTGGCGGCCCACTCGAAGGCGAGTACTGCCAGAACCAGGGCCTGACCCACCTCGGCGAGTTCCTGATGACGGAGATGATGAAGCGGGGCATGATCATCGAGGTCGACCACCTGCCGCGCAAGGGTTACACGCGGGCGTTGGAACTGCTCATGGAGTACGACTACCCCGCGGCTGGCACACACGGGCGTAACTTCAACGGCCTGTTGTATGCCCTCGGTGGCGTGTCCAAGTCGAATCTTGGTCGCTGCCGCAATCCCGATGTGCCTGCGACGATGGACGATGGCTTCCAGGAGCGGATACGCCTCATCCGCATCAATGAAGGCTACCCGGCGGAGGGCTTCGGCTTCGACCTGAACGGGTTTGCCGGTGCGCCTGGCCCGCGTTTCGGTGATCGCAGCGGCTGCTCTGCGCCGCAGGTCGATGCGGGTATCACGTATCCCTTCACCTCCTACGCGGGCGATGTCACGTTTGAGCAGCCCGTGGTCGGCGAACGCACCCTCGACTTCAATACCGAGGGTATGGTGCACCTTGGCCTCGTGGCCGAGCTCATTGAAGACGTGCGCCGCGATGGTGTGACCGACGAGGAGTTGGAGCCCCTGTTCCGTTCCGCTGAAGGTTATATCCGCATGTGGGAGCGTGCCGAGGCCCGCGCAGCCGCGATCAACCAGATGTAGCGGCGCGACGCGCGCGACGTTTCTCAAGCAGCGTGCGCAGGCGACGGTGGCGCTCCTCGGTAATCGGGTAGCGCCACGCCACCAGCGCGGCAATGCTGTAAAACACCGGTACGCTCATCACGAAAATGAGCTTGAGACCCAGTAACTGCTCGGGCGTATTTTCTGCGTCCGGTGTTGCGTCGAAGCCAACGAGGTCCAGCGCAGTAAGCGCCATCCACGGCCCCAGCGCCATCGCGATCTTGATGGCGAGGGACCAGACCGCGAAGTAGGTCGCGGCGCGGTCTTCGCCGCTCTTCAGCCTGTCGAGATCGATTACATCGGCCTTCATCGCGTTGGGCATTACCCAGAACGCGCCACCGCCAAGTCCTGTGATGGCTGCAATCGGCAACACCCAGATGAAATCCCCCTCGCCGAGAAACAGGTAGAGCGGGCTTGCTACAACAAAGATCGAGAGCCCTGCCACCCACGCCTTGTGCTTGCCGATGCGTTTTGAAATCTTGAGCCAGAACGGAATGCTGAGCAGGTTCACAAGGTAGTAGCAGAGAATCATCGTGATGCCCGCTTGCTCTTCACCGATTACGCCACGGATATAGAAGATGATCGTCGCGCTGGAGATGGAAGTGCCGATGTAGTTTATGAAGAATGCGAGCAGCAGCCGCTTGAACGGGCCGTTCTTCCACATCAGTTTGATGCCCTGCATCAGGGGCGCCCGCGTTGGCACGTAGTTCGTGCGTTCCGGCACCTGGGTCACGGCGAGTATGACCGTGAGGGGAATCAGCGCCATCATCATCCAGCCGACAATAACCAGCACCTCGCGTGTGCCGCCGTAGGCGAAGAAGTACAGCGCCGCCACGGGAATCAGCTTGCTCATCACGTTAGCGAACATGCCGATCCAGGTTCGCCACGCGCTGACCACCGCGCGCTCGTGGTACTCGTCTGACAACTCGGCGCCCCACGCGTAATAGGGGATCAGCAGCATGGTCCAGCCGATCCACAGGCATACCATCCAGAACAGGAGGTAGGTGCCGTCTGCGCCTGTGCTTGGAAAGAACAGCCGGTGGATCGAGATCATCATGAGCGGCACTGACGCCAGCATCCAGACTCGGCGTCGGCCCCAGCGGGTGTTGGTGCGGTCGGAGGCGTAGCCGATGACCGGGTCAGACAGTCCGTCGATGAGCGTGGCCAGCAGCCACACGGTGCCCACAGTGGCGAGGCTCACCCCGAGCTCTGACCCGTAGTAGTTCGGTATGAACGTCATGACGGGAATCGCGGCCACCTGGAGGGGCATTTCCGGGAGGCTGTAGAAGAACAGTCTGCGCCTTGAGAGCGCTTGCGTGGGCATAGGAGTCCCTCTAGGGGCTTTTTGTCCTTATTCGGCCATTGTGCCCCCGCTGCCTCTATAAACAAACAGTATTGCCTGTTTTATTTTTTCGGGTATTCCCCTACACTCGATGGCCCGCTTTGAGAGGTCCGCCATGAGCGATAAGAACCCCGAGCAAGACCTCAGCCCCGTGGGCTGCCCTCACAGCCTGGCAGATGTCGATCTGTTCGCTCCGGGTGCCCAGGAGCACTGGTACGATGCCTACCCGATCCTGCACGCCGAGGCCCCTGTCCAGGTGCTTGAAGGGCAGGGCCCCGATGGCGTCAGCGATGCCTATGTGCTCACGTGCTACGAGGACATCGAGCGGGTCGTCAAGGACCCCGTCCGCTATACCCCCGTAATGAGCATGAAAGTCGATGAGCTGCAGCAGCTCCTCGACCGGGGAGAGGAGCCGCCCCGCGATGCCTCGCGTTTTAACCTGGCACTCGACTCCGTGCGAACGCTGCGCCCGACGGTCGAATTGTGGCGCGCTCACCGACAGCAGCTGACCGACCCCTGGGTCGGGCCCGGCGCCAAGCGCCACACTGACATGATCAGGGCCTATGTAGATGAGTTGATTGACAGCTGGATTGATCGCGACGATGGCGACGGCAAGGGCACGGTCGAGTTCATCGACGAGTTTGCGCGCCCGCTACCGCAGCTCGTGATGGCAGCGGTACTTGGCTTTCCGAAGGACGATGTGCCGCAGCTGGCGAAGTGGGGCAGCGCACAGGTCATGCAGTACGTTTACGGACGGGGTCATATGAACATCCTGTCAGAGGCGGAGACATTGACGCAGGCAGAACAGCTCGATGGTTTCGCCGATTACCTCGCAGGGCAGGTCGCCGCAAAGCGAGCGAGTCCAGGCGATGACATGATCAGCGCGTTGACGCAGATCACCTACGAAGCCCTCGATCGGAAGCTAACAGACGACGAGATTTACGGCATCATCTACTTCATGGTGCTGGGCGGCCTCGAAACAACGCAGTACGCGCTGGAGGAAGAGGCGCAGCTCCTGTGCGATCAACCGGACCTGTTTACCACCCTTAAAGCCAGCCCCGACAAAATCCGCGCGTTCACTGAAGAGGGTATGCGCCTACGCGCGCCCACGCAGGGCCTCTCGACGCGGGTGACTACGCAGGAAGAGACGTTCCAGGGCCTGACTGTGCCAGCGGGTTCGCTGCTGCATATTCGGTTTGGCGCAGGCAACGTCGACCCCCGACAGTATGAGTGCCCCTATGAGCTCGACCTGGACCGCAAGGCCCTCGGTAATCACCTGACGTTCTCTCAAGGGCCGCGCACCTGTCCGGGTGCGGGCATCTCACGCATCGAACAGATTGTTGCCTGGGAGCGATTGTTTGAACGGCTCGATAGCCTCGAATATGCCGAGGGAAACACGTTTGAGCACCAGCCGGGGATTATGTTGGGGACGTTGGAGCTGAACCTGAGGTTCAAGAAGGCCCTCTAGTTCACGCCTGCCCCGTCATCCCGCTTAGGCGGGAATGACGACGTTGGCTTTGTTGATCAGGCAGCCCCTCGCTAATTCACCCTGTAAATCCGATACCCCAACCCGCGCTCGGTAAACCGACCAATGCCCACACACAACACCTTATTGAGCCACGCGTAGCGCTCATCCCCTGTGCGAAACACCGGTGCGGTTCGGAAGTAGTACTGCGACGGATCGAGCGAGGACATATCAACATCCTCTCCCAATAGCGCTCGCGGCACGACAATGAAGCCGTAGTACTGCACATACAGCCGCGCGCCATCGTCGGTCTCCCACACCGCGCGCACATTCACCTGGTAGCTGCCCTCGTCGTCAACCGATATTGCTGGCCAGTCGCCGCCGCCCGGGAGTACGCGCCCATTCAGCACCGGACCCTTGAACTCGCCCGACTCGATGTAGCCGATACTGGTGGCGCCCCAGGGTGAGTCGATCGTGCCCGGGCTGTCAGCCGCCGGTACAAGGTCGACGTCACAAATCCACTCCCCTGAAAGCTCGAGTGCATCAAACTGCGACCAGTTCATGTCAGCGCGCCTCCGGTGGCAGGTAGGGCATGTGTGTCTCGCGGCTGTCGGTCGGTACCTCGTAGAGTTTGTGATAGCGCCGCGACTGGATAAGCCACTCGCCCTTCACGCACGCATACTCATCGTCGTAAACCCCTATGATGCTGCGTCCGTGCTCACCCTTCGTGCGTACGACCTCCTGCGTGTACCAGCGGCCCGTGGCGTATTTCCCGTCGATATTCAGGAGCGCGCTGTTCGCCAGCATGATCGCGAAGTCGAGCTTTAACATCACTGAAGACCAGAATGCGAGTATCGTGTCGCGCCCCTCGTGCACGCCACCCAGGAAGTGCCAGCGGGCGTCCTCTGCCCAGGTTGCGGCCCACGCTTCACCGTCATAGCGATTCACCGCATCGCAATAGCGCGCGATAAGATTGCGGATAGCGGCGTCTGCACTCGCGTCTCTCATAAACGCTTCCTCGACCTTTTGGCTGCACCGTATGACAGCGCCGTGCTGCACGCAAGTCGCGACTGGACCGGTACCGTGCGGGCTGTTAGCGTGTGAGCGCACCGAGAGGAGATAACAACATGTGCACATTGCTCGCCAAGATACAGATACACCCCGGCAAAGAGCCCCTCTTTGAGGAGGTGATGGCCTATATGTACAACGCAACCCATGGCACTGAAGACAACGTGCTGCGCTATGAGTACTGGCGTGGCCGCGAGCCGGGTTTCTATTACTGCCTGCTCGCCTTTCCTGATGCGCCGGCGTTCTGGCAGCACCAGGCCTCTGATCATCACGAGGGTGAGATGCAGCGCTTCCAGGAGTGCATTGCTGACCTTGACCTGGAGATTGTCGACCCCGTCAGCACCGCGGCACCGCTACCTGCGACCAACGAGGCCGAGGTGCCCGCCGATGCGCCGGAGCTCCTGCGCGAGCAGGCGGCGACCTACCCGATTGCCCTTGCCGAGTGGTGGAAAGCGCTGCGCTCCGCTTGATCAGGAGCGCATCCGGGGTGCGATTATCGATTGCTCGAGGGTGCGTGGTTCTCCTGTGCGCTGCCGCCTTGTCCTTCTCGACGCTTTCGCTGGCTGCGGCAGAAGTAGTGCGCAACGAGCCTGTTGCGGCTCTGGAAAAGCCACCGGGTGTCTATCGCATCATCGCGTATGGTGATGCCAACACGGAGTGTACGGCTGCCCAGAACTGGCCTGATAGCCTGCGAGAATTGCTTGCGCCACACGCCACTGACGCGCGGCGTTTCGAGGTCATTAATGCCGCTTCCGGCACGGCAACCTCAACAGAGGGTCTTGCGCGGTTGCGCAAAGATGCGGCCTACACGCCCGATCTCGTGCTTGTGTCTTTCGGTTGGAACGACGCGCGTGTTGCGCCAGGTGCCGAGGGTCCCGCAGTGTCGATTGAAACCTATACTGCCAACCTCAACCAGTTCTTTGCGCTGGCCGCTGGCAGGGGTGCCGAGGTCGTTTATCTCACGAGGCCGCACCGGGATGACCACGTGGACTTACGCAAACGTGATGACTGGCGCGCACGTATACCGGACTACAACACCGCGCTGCGTAAAGTGACTCGCAGCACCGGCGCAGGTCGCGTGGACGTGCAGCGCAACTTCATGCGCAATGCGCTTAAGCATTATTTTTCGAGTGAGAGTGAGACCTGTACTGCTGAGGGCGTAAAGGCACTGGCAGGTTTGGTGCTTGCTCGACTGGAGGTTATGGGCCTGGTGGGGGTCGATTAGCCCCTGGCCCAGGCGTGCGCTTCGTCACTGCTGACCCACCGGATCGCATTGTGGAGCAGGGTCCGAAAGTGCGTGTTGCCCATGGCCGCGCTGTCGTCCCCACCCTGCAGGTACACGATGGGGCTTGTCCTATAGCGTTTCACCCAGCCCACCATGTTGCTGCCCTTCGGGTGTGACCAACCTTCGCGCGTGAACATTTCGCCCGCGACTGCCTTATTGGACGAGTAAAAATTGTCTTCCTCGAAATCGTAGTTCGAGCGCAGGAGCGGTATGACATCGTCTTCGAACAGCGGGCACAGGTACAACTCATCCGCCATCTCGAACGCCTCTGGAACGCCGTCCGTCACGGGGTGGTCGTTCACAACACTCACGGTGTGCGCTACCTGGTGGCGGTAGCCAGAGTCGGGGTATGCAACGCCGCGCAGTTCAGCGGGACGATAGTGGAAGCGGCCTCCGATAATTTCGGCAAACTCAGGCCAGGCCGGCCATGCGGCGATGGCGTGGTGCATGAAGACGATGCCGATCCCGCGCTCCAGCATAGACAGGTAGTTGCTCTTGAATGACTCATCGGGTGTGACGAGGCCCGGTGCTTCTGCGCTGGTGAAATCCACGCCCGGCATGTCGTAGCACACGAGGGCGTCGAAGTTGTCGGCAGCCTCCGGCCCCAGCAGTTGCTGTGCCACCGGCTGCTCCACGTGACAGACGTCATACTCATCAAGGCCTTCGAAAAGGCCGCGAAACGCATCCCGCTCGTAGGGGTGGCCGCGGGCCAGCGTCAGTAGACGACGCTCCGCTGCGTAGTTAATGACGTCCACTCAGACCTCGACCATCTGCTTGCCGATGTTGTCGCCTGTAAACAGGTTCATTAGCGCCTGCGGTAGCTGGTCAAAGCCTTTGAGAACCGTTTCGCGGCTGCGCAGCTCGCCGCTCTTGTAGTGCTCGGCCAGGCCCTGCGCCGCCTCGCCGAAGCGCTCCATGTACTGGCCGACGATAAACCCTTCCATGCGCGCCGAGCGATAGATGAGATTGAAATAATTGACGGGACCCGGTATGTGACCGGTCTCGTTATAGCGCGAGATGCCGCCGCACAGTACCACGCGTGCACCCTGCGCGAGGTTGTCCAGCGCGATGTCGAGGATCTCACCGCCCACGTTGTCGTAGTAGACATTGATACCGTCGGGGCACAGTTCCTTGACCTTGGCGGCGGTGTCATCGGCTTTGTAATCGATGGCGCCATCAAAGCCGAGCTCCTCGGTCAACCAGTCGCATTTTTCCTTACCGCCGGCAATACCGACGACCCTCGCGCCCTTGATCCTGGCGAGCTGGCCCGCCACCGAGCCGGTCGCGCCTGCGGCGCCGGATACCAGTACCGTATCGCCCGCCTGCGGCTGCCCGATATCGAGCATGCCAAACCAGGCAGTGAGTCCGGTAATGCCGAGGATGTTCATCGCCACCGCGTGGGGTATGCCCTCCGGTATCGGAGAGAGCGGCACATTCTTGCCATTGCTTACAACGTAGCGCTGCCAGCCCAGCATTGCGCTGACATTGGTGCCGACCGGGTATCTGGGATTGTTTGACGCCACGACCACGCCCGTACCCCAGCCGCGCATGGGATCGCCGATGTTGATCGGTGCGGTGTAGTCCACGCGGGCTTCCATCCACCCCTTCATGGCAGGTTCCACCGCGAGGTAGCGCGACTCTACCAGCACTTCCCCGTCGCCAATTTCCGGTGTCGGTACATCCACGAGATTGAAATCGGTAGGCTTGATCTCGCCCACAGGTCGCGCTGCCAGCTGGATTTGCTGGTTCTGTCTGTCGTCGCTCACGGTGTCTCCTTGGGTATGCGCGCGGCCGGGCAACGCGCGTTCGATGGGTTCGAGAGTCTTACGCGCGGCGCGCTTACGGGTCAAATGCGTCGAGGTCGATGCTGAAAATCGAGAAGGGCAGGTTGAGTGGTGCACCCACGACGAAGTTCGTGACCTCGCTCTTGACGACATACACGCGGCCATCGGCGACCGTGGCCGTCGACAGGCCGCTTTCAGGTTGTGTGGCCACAGACACCACGCCCGCGGTGCTGTCGGCGTTCAGGCGCGTCCGCGCCACAGTGGAGTCGGCCACGCTGTAAATGTCGCCGTCCAGCTCTACGATACCGTCAGGCGTGGGGAAGGCGTCGCCCGTGAGCGTGATGGCGGTGATGCTGTCGGCGCTGGGCAGGCTGACGCGCACGAGGCCGGGCGGAACAAACTTCGCGACGATCAGCGCATCGCCGGCGGCGTTGACCACGATGCCGTTCTGTCCCAGGCCCACGTTCAGCATATCTGCCAACAGCGGATCATTGGCAAAGACCTCGCCCTCACCGGACGTCGGGTCCAGCTTGTACAGCGCGGTGTTGCGGTTGTCGGTGACATAGGCAAACCCATCGGCGTCGAGAGCGAGGTCGTTACAGGAAGCGTCCGGGAAGAGCGCGGCCAGGAAAAACTCCTCCAGCAGTTCGCCATTGCGAATGTCGAACATCCATACGCGAGCGTCGATGCCATCGACGCTGGACGCACAGGCCCAGAGGCGCCTGGCCTCTGCATCGACCTTGATGCCGCCGATGGTGGCGCGGAAATCTGGCCGCCTGAAAAACGTTTCCCGTCCCTGGGCATCCACGCGCACAATACTGCCCCCCTGCAGGCTGGAGACATAGAACTGGCGCTCCTTCGAGTCGAACGCCACGCCTTCGGGTACGCTGTCTGTGCTGGAAAGCTCGTAGCGATCGAGGAGCAGCCTAAGGCCGTTGTCGTCGCCGTCACAGGCGCTTAGCAGCGTTGCGAGGGCCAGAAGGAGTGCGAGGGCGGGTCGTTTCATGGCGGTTACCGTTCTTAGTCTTGTTGGGGACAGTAGGGGCTTAAATAAATACCCTGCGGTGCGCGCTGTCAAACACAAAGCTGCGACTTCAGGGCGAATGAATGATCTCGTACCCCCAATGGGCAAGGGTGTCCTTGTTGGGCTCAAAGTAGCTATTCAGCTCGGCGAGTTGCTCGGGGCTTAGCGCCTCGATTTTCTTCGCATTGAGATCGGTAATTTGCCTGTCCAGCGTACCGTCGACCGAGTGCACTTCGAAACTCGCCTCTGGGTCCATGTCATCGAGTGCGGGCTGGAAGGCCGCCAGCTGTGCGCAGGCGGCTGGTGGGTTGGACACCAGGTCTTCGTACGTGAAGACCAGCGTGTCGTTCAGCTTGGCGGCATTCTCAGCCTGGGTGCGCAGGCACATCAGCGCAAAATTCGCCGCGCGCCGCAGTGGCCACTCGTTGCGCCTGATCAGCCCCTCTGCGTGCGCGTAAGGGTTGCGCACCATGATGATGAACTGGGCCGGTACGAAGTGTTCGGCGATGGTGGTGGCGCGCACAATGTTGGGTGGGCTTTTTTCCAGCAATACCGGCTTGGAAGCGTCCCAGTAGCGCTCCCAGGCGGTCTTGATATCGCCCCAGGGCAGTTGGAGGTCCCTGTCCCAGGGGCGCTCGCGCATGATCGGCTCCACTTCTGGCAGGAACTGCCCTTCCTGCGGCAGCGCAGAGACACGCTCTGATGTAGCCAGGAGTTTCCAGAGTAGGGTAGAGCCGCAGTAGGGCGGGCACAGAACGAAGAGGTACTGCGATGCCATTAGCGTCGCATCTCCCGGTCCCCGACGGGACTGTGTCCCGTATCACGCTGCCACCCGCACGGCATTGCTGCTGCTCTCGACGCTGGGGTAGGATGATTTTTTTTCGTGTGCATTGCGTTTGCTTATTGTTATGCGGCCACAGTGACCGGTTGAGACTGACAGGTCGATAGTGACAGGTTGCATGGAAGCCGCCAAGCGCGGGCGCGAATAAGGGCCTAGGGTCTATGGCAAACAGTGGATTCCTGGCGGGCATCGAGGGGTATCGCGCGCTCGCCGTGTTGGCGGTGCTGCTTTTTCACCTCGACCTTTCGGGTGTTGCCGGGGGTTACCTCGGTGTAGACCTTTTCTTCGTCATCTCGGGCTTTATCATCACGCGAAACATCCTGCTTGAGCAGGGGCGCGGAACATTCACGCTTAAAGGCTTTTACATCCGGCGCTTTCGGCGGCTGTTTCCTGCCCTCGCGGTGACGGTGCTCATTACGCTGCTTGCGGCGCTGCCCCTGATGCCCGCCAATGAGCTGGCGCTGCTCGGTGAGTCCGCCCTGTTTGCGCTGTTTTCACTTGCCAACGTTAATTTCTGGCTGGAAGCGGGTTACTTCGACGCGGCCGCGCATACCAAGCCACTGCTGCACACGTGGTCGCTCAGCGTGGAGGAGCAGTTCTACCTGTTCTGGCCCGCATTGCTCCTCGTGCTCACGGCCTCGCGGCGCGCGCCTGTCGCCGCGCTTCTACTCCTGGCCTCGCTGCTGGCAACGCTGTACTGGCGTTCCGAACAGGCCGACGCTGTGTTCTACCTCCTACCTTTTCGCGTGCACCAGCTGATGGTGGGCGCGCTCATCGCCATTCTGGCTCTTAAGTTGCCCGGTGTACTGGGTAACGCTGCGGTCCTTATTGGTAGCGCGGGCTTCCTGGCGCTTGTAACGGTGTTTGCGGGTGACTACACCCCCGCAATGGGTGCCCTTGCGGTATCTTTTTTGGGGTCACTCCTGCTGCTGGGGCGTGAATCAACGTTTGCTCTCGCGGCCTATGGCCAGCCTGTGCTGCAGTGGATCGGTCGGCGCTCCTATGCACTCTATCTTGTGCACTGGCCTCTCGTGGTGCTCTATCTCTACGCGCGCGGTTTCGAAGAGCTTGGCATGGCGGAGACAGCGCTGTTATTCGCGGCGTTCTTTGTCCTCGCCGCCTGGTTGCACAGCGCGGTGGAGTATCCGTTTCGACTCCAGAGCGGAGAAGCGCTCAACGCTAACCGACGTGCCACGCCCATCACCCTGGGTGTATTGCTGTTGTCCTCTGTGCTCGGTGGTGCCTACTGGATGACAGATGGCCGCCTCGGGGTTGCGGCGGACGGTTATGAGCTGCTGGCGGAGACTGTAGAGGCGGAAAAGGAGGAGCGGCTTGTTGCTATACGCAATGGTCGATGTAACCTGCAGCCGCAGCACGAATTTGCCGATTATGATGCGCAGACGTGTGCAACGCCTGCTGTGGACCGACCGAACGTACTGGTAATTGGCGATAGCCGTGCGGCGGATATGTTTGTGCTGCTCTCGCGTACCTTCCCCGAGCTGCATTTCCTACAGGCTACGGGCGCAGCATGCCCGGCCCTTCTGAACGATTGGAGCACGGAGGAGCGTACTGACAGTTGTCGCCGCCTCAACGTCCTCCGCTTCACGGATCTGGTTGAGCGCGATATCGATGCCGTGGTGTTGGTTGCAACCGGCGTCGCTGCCGCGATTCCGTATCTCAGGGAAACCATCGCTCACCTCGAGGACAGGGGCTTACAGGTGATTGTTTTCGGCCCGCGCGGTTCGTGGCCGGCCGCGTTGCCACTGATGCTGGCTCAGGCAGAACCAGCAGAAGATATCAATGTGACGCTAGGGTCGCGCATGAAAAGAAAGCGGCCGCTCTTCGGTTTCGTCCAGCTCGCGGGCGCCAACTCGACCGTCATCGATATGCTAGAGATCCAGTGTGCACCGACCTGCGATGCGGTCATCGACAATCGCCTGCTGTACTACGATGCTTTCCACTTCACGGTCTGGGGTGCCGAGATTTTCGGCAGCCGGTTGCGTGAGCAGGTCGACTTCCTGTCACTGGTGAGGCCACCGGGCACCTGAGTCAGTCGCCGCGATACCAGATAGCCGACGTATAGGCGCGTTCCTGGATGGTGTCCGGGTGCTTGCCGGCGTGTTCTCGACCCAGCGCGATGGCGTCAAGCAGTGAATGCCGCGCGGTAGGTATCTGCAGCACGCGCGCATAGTAGAACGCGTTTTGTGCCGAATCGAATTCGGGGTCCGTCCACACGGCTGAGAGTTCCGGCGCGCCAATGCTGTTCTCAACGTTACCGTTGCTGAGATCTACCGTATTCCCCACCGGCGGCAGCTTGCCATCCGCACCCCGCACGCGATCATCAGACCAGGCCACATCAAAGACTTTCTCGTGTGATTTACCGGCGGCGTCCACCCAGCCCTTGATCACCTGAATCCGGTCGAGGTTGGCTCCCACGGGGTCCTTCGCCGCCATGACGAGGAACGTGGGCGGGTCGTTACTGCCGATCTCGCCGCCCATGGGCACACCTTCGCCACTTGCATAGGCGTAAAGGTCCGCTCGTGTCGTGTCTGCCTCGGTAAACGCCGCGCCGCCGAAGAACTCGACGCGGATGCGCGGCCCCGTGGTTGCATACACGGCCCGCTCCTGGAACGCGTCCAGTATTGCCTCGCGCGTGTTTTCTTTCGCCCAGACGGCAGCGAGGCCCGACGCACTCATTGCCCAGCCGTGGGAGGAGGGTTTGCCCTCCTCGTTAAACATGCGCTCCTTGTTCTCGGGGATCGAGTCAGTGGCGAGCTTACCGTGGAAGTTGTTCTCCTCGGCAGACGCCATCGCCGTGTGGGAATCGGTGGAGCCGATGACGCCGAACATGAACGGGTTAACCCCTTGCTCCGCTTCGATCTCCAATCCCGTCATCAGTGCGGTACGGATATAGTCGCCGGGCCTGGCCTGGTACTCCGTCCAGGTGCGTTGGATGTAGTAGGGGTAGCTCTCGAAGTCGGCGAACTCGTCGTCGGGTGAGAGATCGGGATGGGTCTCGGAGTCACCCTTTATCTGCGTTATCTCGGTAACGGGCTCCCACTTGCGACGCAGTGCCATGTGTTCCGCGCTCAGTGGCTCTCCGCGCAGGTTGTTCGCCGAGAACATGTAGCCCTTGGAGATGTTGGAGTTGTGCGGTATCGCGGTGAAGTCTGCGCCGATCTTTGCGCTCGTCTCCTCCAGCCATGGCCAGATGTCCTCCGGGTAGGGGCTCTGGTCTCCGCCCCAGGGGTCGAACTGCTGCGCCTGCTGTGCGTTGCCGTCAGTCACGATGATGCGGTGCAGGTTGGCGCCGGCGGGAATAGCGCTCCACTCCCAGCCGATGAACGCGGTGAACTTACCCGGCTCGTAGTGCTTGTCGGCGAGGTCGGTGATGGTACGCCACGTGTCGATTTCGATCTGCTCCGGAATCGGCAGCATGCTTACGTCGGAGTTGGCGAGCAGGCTACCCCGCGCGTCTTCCTCGGGGGTGAGTGCGGGGTCTGGCAGGATGCTGACAAAGAGGTCACGCCCTTCACCTGTGTCAATCGCGCGCTTCAGGTACCAGGCGGCGAAGTGGGCAACCAGGCTGTTCCACAGGCCCAGGTCAGACGTGTCGGGGCCGTTCATATGCAGGTTGCGAATGCCGCCCAGCAGTTCCGCGTGGTCTGAGACTACGAGGAAGTCGAGCGGGGTTTCGATCTGTATCCGCGCCTTGTGAAACGGGTGGATAACCGGGCGCCCCTTGGCGTAGTTGTACGCATCTTCCGGGTCCGCCGTCAGGTTGTTGTTTGTATAGGCATCCGATGAATACGTGGTATGCAGGTGGGTATCGCCCCAAAGCAGTTGTCGTTCCTCGCTCTGCGCGATGAGCGGGAAGAGCAGTACAGCGGCAAGTAAGACACGCATGGCGGGCTCCGTTGTTGTTATGTGCTTGCATTCTCGTGTATTGACAGTACCACTGCAACATTCGTTGCTGCCAGCGGATTTTCGGGTTGTCCGAGGGTGCTGTCGTCATAAATCTGTCGTTTTGTATTGCGGCGAACACGACTATCATTTTGTCGGTTCCCGAAAGACCGCTGGAAGCCCCTCGCTGGATGTCGGTGCGGGCGATTCTGTGGGTTCGCCACCTGTTTGTTTGGAGTGTTCTATGCGTTTACGAGAGATTGGAAGCCTGGCCCTGTTAGGTGGCCTGATCACCGTCCAGCCGGCCCTGGCCGATGACGGCTGGAGTTTTGGCATCGGGGCCGGCCTGGGTGCCCTGGACATTGACGGCAATGGCGCGGTGGATACGCGCGTGCAGGGCGGCGTTGAATTCGAACTCGAGCTCGACCCCGATGACGTGTGGGACGCCAGTGAGTCTGGGATCGGCGTCGCGTTGATGGCGCGGAAAGAGGCGCTGACGCTGTCTGCGAGTTACTCCCGGCTCAGGCTGGAGGGTACCCAGAACGCGAGCGGTGGGGTGGGCAAGGCCGACGTGGAGTTCACCTCGAAGTTTGGTGAGTTCACCGCGGAACAGCTGGTGGCACGTTCCGGGAACCATCTTTTTGGCGTAATCGGCGGCGCGCGTTTTACGCGGCAGAGTTACGACCTTAACCTGAAGGCGAACGACCAGCGCGTATTCAAAGGCTCCGTGCAGGACGAATGGTTTGACGCCGTCGTAGGTGCCTCCTACATGTACTCGTTTTCGCCCACGACGAACTGGCGCACCAAGGTGACTTACGGCTTCGGTGGTTCCGAGGGAACGTCGCAGTTCAACACCGGCATCAGCAGCGTGTTCGGCGAGAGTTGGTTGCTCGGCGCATTTATTGATATCAAAGACGTTGAGTACCGGCAGGGCAACCAGGGCGACAACGACTGGTTTGAGTATGATGCCACCGAGAGCACGGCGGGCATCACCTTCATGTATCTGCTCTAGCGCCCTCCGGGCGCCTTGCCGGGGGCTAGCGCGGGTGCGTCAGCAGCCAGCTTAGCATCTCG
This sequence comes from Halioglobus sp., assembly GCA_965227435.1. Lineage (GTDB taxonomy): Bacteria > Pseudomonadota > Gammaproteobacteria > Pseudomonadales > Halieaceae > Marimicrobium. The sequence goes on from CBDDGB010000001.1 coordinate 1,867,363, forward strand.
TCGATGCCCCCATTTGTCCAGAACGGGATGTGGGGGCCATCGTTGATCGTCCAGAGTTCTACAGCGGCACCGCGAACACAGTTATTGAACGCGTGCCGTTCTGTCTCTGCTCCCTCAATGAAGGCCTCGAGATCGAGGTCGGTATCCGGCGTGGTGGAATCCGGGTCGCAACCGGCCAGCACGGCGTAGCGGCGGGCTGTTTCGGGCGCGCTGGGGAATTCGAAGCCAGGCACCGTGCTGCCATCGTAGGGGATCGTCGCATCGTCGGTACCGTGCAGCGCCATGACCGAGACCGGGTAGGTCGCGGGTCCGCACATCTCCTCTTCCGCAAAGGCTGAGCCCGCGAGGTTGATCACTGTGGTCACGATTTCCGATGCTTCGCACGCCATGCGCAGCGCCATAAAGCCGCCGTTGGAATGGCCGAACAGTGCGACCCGTGTGGCATCGATGCTGTAGGTGTCAGCCGCCTCGCGAATCAGGCCGCTGATATAGGCGACATCATCGATCTGCCGTGCCTCCTCGGTGCGCGCGCAGCAGGCCTCCGTGGCGTTCCAGAATCTGTCCCCTTCTTCATTGAGCGTACCATCGGGGGCTACGAGCACGAACTGGAAGGCATCAACGCGCTGCCGAAAGCCCAGGTAGTTGCTCTGGATGCGCCCGTCGGCACCGAAGCCGTGCAACACCACCACGAGCGGGTAGCGCTTGTTCGGCTCATAGTCGCTAGGGATGAACACGAGCGAGGGTCGCTCGCCGCCGATCTCAAGCGGTGGGTTGGCCACACAGCTGTTGTTGTCGGCACAGCCGGGCAGCAGAACGATGGCGGGGAAGCTGTCGTTGCCGTCCGAGCAGGCGACCAGGGTCGCAAGGGCAAAGCCTGCCAGCAGCAGGCGAAGTGAAGCGCGCATGTCTTATTCCTTTCTTGGGCTGTTACCACGATAGGCCGAGTGCTCAAGACCCTACAGGTTTAAGCCGGCGAGTTCTAGCTTGGAGAGGTTTACGCAGGTGCGCTTGCGGCGGATTATTTCGCCCGGCGCACGTTGTCAACGGGGATGCCCCACACGCCGAACTCCCGTTGGCGGGCAATACGCTCCAGCGCCTGGTATTCGAACGGCGCATCGGGGAGGGCGAGGGCCCAGCCCTTTTCCAGGAGGTAAGCGGCGAGGTCTTCACCCTCGTCAAATCGGGTGGCGTTCACGCGGCACTGACCCCAGTAGCTGCCGTCCTCGCGGCGTTCCTTCAGGTCGCAGCGCACGAAGCCGTCGATCTTGAACTCCAGCGCCACGTAGGCCCTTGATCCGCAAATGACGGGCCTGCGGTGCTGGTCGCAGGTGCGGTTGGTGTCGGGGATGTGAATGCCGTACAGGTGTACGGTCTTGTTCTTGATGCGCAGGCTGGCGTCGTCGTTTACGCGGGCGTAGCTGGAAATCTCGTACGCTTGAGCCTGGCTCGTCGCGACGACTAAAAGCAAAAGAATGATTGCGCGCATTTACAACCTCCATGGGACGGCCTTCGCCTCCCCTGTGGGGTCGAATTCATTCGACCTTGTCCTTTTTTATCACACACTGCAGGCAGAATGAATTCGGCCCCACAGAGGGCGCGGGGGTTCTAAGTGTCTTTGACCCGGTAGGCGAGCAGTACGTTCCCCGGTAGTTGCCCGAACATCGAGTAACCCGACTGCACGTAGAGCCAGTCTCCTGCCAGTACCTGGCCGCTGACGTCGATGGCGCCGCCGTGGCCCTCTACGCCATTAACCCCGGTGAAGGGGCGCGCCGTTTCTGTCTGCCAGAGCAGTTCTCCGCTGGCGACGTCCCAGGCACGCACCTTGCCGTCGAGGCTCCCGGAAAACACGACCTGGTCGGTGCTGGTGAGCGCGGATGACAGGCCGAAGTAGAAGGAACACGCATACTGGGTGGCGAGATCAATCACCTTGCCCGCGCGCATATTCTGCAGCCCGATCAGCGGTTTGTTCTCGTCAGGTATGTGACAGCCGCGCTCTACCGGATAGAACCACTCGATGTCGCCAGTGCTAATGTCGAGCGCGTGGATGCCCGGCTTGGGGTCATATTCCGGACGTATACGCTCTGGGTCTGAAGCCGACACCAGTAACCGGCTGCCCGCAATACTCATTCCCCAGTGAATACCGCCGTTGGTAGTGGTCTTGTGCAGGTCGGGGCCGATGGCGGCATTGCTGACCCGCCGCTGCCACAGCAGCGCGCCACTGTTGTCTGGATCCAGTGCAAAAACATCGCCCGACTTCTGCCCGGCCAGCAGAATGTCGCTGCCATCCTCGCGCTGCGCCAGGATGACGGAAGCGCCGAAGTCGAAGTCGCCGCCCGCGTCCTCCGGGCAATTGGCGCCTTCGTTCAGGCAGGCGGCATTCCACACGTCGTTGGCCGTAGCCTGGAACAGCCAGGCCTGCGTTCCGGTTGCCATGTCGAGCGCAACGATCGCATCGGAGGTGTCTGTTGCGGGGTGCGACAGGTTCTCGCCGGTGCCGATATAGAGCAGCCCTCGCTTCTCATCGACCGTGGGCGTACTCCAGACGCTGACGCCCGAGGGGCCATACAGGTCGGCGCCATCGGCGTTCTTGCCCTGCGGGCTGGCGTCGGCGGTACCGTGCCAGGTCCACTGCGCCTGGCCGCTGTCGGCGTCCAGTGCGATCACGCCGCCGTGCGACTTGCAGCACACGTGGTCCGGGCTGCCGCTCACCGCGACTTCGTAGGAAGACACGGGTACAAACAGCTGGCCCTCATGGTGGGTGATGGACCCCGTGATTACCGAGGTTTCATAGAGCTGCGCCTCGGTCTGCCATGCGATCTCGAAGCTCTCCGCGTTTACCGCGTAGATGTTGGCCATCGAATCGGCGAAGACAAGCAGCGTGTCGTCATTCTCCCGGTCGACAACGGTGATCGCTGAGCGAATGCCGCTCAGCACCTCGCGGTGCTCGCGCACGCAGCCGGTATGCCGATCAATCGCGTAGAGTTGGCCCGTCTTGTCACCAAAGAACAGGTTGTCGCCGACAACAGCGGGCTGGGAGCGCATGTCGGTGACTTTGGGGAAGGCGAGGCTCCAGGCGAGCTCCAGCGAGTGCACGTTGTCTCGCGTGATGTCGGTGAGCGCGGGCGGCACATAGCGCGTGTTGTGCGAGCCGAGGCCCCAGTTCAGCGAGTAGGGCGTGGCGACTTCACCGGCGGACTGTTCGCAGCGGTGGCCCTCGACCCAGGCCGATGCGGGTGCGGTACCCGCCAGGTAGATCGCGATCAGGCCTTTCTCGGTCTTGCTGAGGTGCGCCGCCATGGGCGTCATCTTGCCGAACTCCATGGCGATGACGATGCTTTCCTTTGAAAAACCACCCAACGCTTCCCGCGTGGGCGCGTGCATCTGCGGATTGTCGTGACAGCTCGCGCAGTCGCGGTTGAACAGGCGTTCACCGAAGTAAGCCAGCGGCAGCTTGTCGGCGTGGCGCATGGCGAGGGACTCAACGGCTTTGCCCGGGTTGTCAGCGGAGATCCACCAGAGTGCTGCCGCGAGCGGCGGGACCAGGAGTACAAGTAAGACTACGTAACGCAGTTTCATGGCGGGCTACTTTAGTCTGGAAGCGCGAACGCGTACAGGTAGTCGCCCGTACCGCGGCTGAACATATGGTGGCCGCCGGCATTGATCACAACGTACTGCTTGCCGCGGTAGTTATAGGTCATCGGCGTTGCCGCGGCGTCGACCGGTAGCGTGTAACGCCAGAGTGTCTCGCCGGTGTCGACATCGAACGCGCGAATCTGCCTGTCCATGGTCGCGCCGATAAAGAACAGGCCGCCTCCCGTTGCGATGCCTCCGCCGAGATTGGGCGTGCCCCACTCGATGTGAAAGGGCACAGGGAACGGCGCCATTTCATGTACGGAACCCAGGGCGACATCCCACAGGATGGTTCCCGCGGCGAGATCGACGGCCACCAACTTGCCCCACGGCGGTTTGTTGCAGGGCACGCCGAGGAAGGACTGCAGACTGCCGATCTCGACGGTGTAGGGCGTGCCCTCCATGGTCACGACCATGCGGTGTCCGGCGGCGGGGTGGTCGTGCTCCGCCGCGCCGCCCGGATTGTTCGAAGTGGGTATCAGGCGTCCGCTGAACGGCACGTTGTTGACGTTGGTGATGAGTACCGGGGTGTCGCCGACCATTGCGCCACCGCCCCAGTTAGAGCCGCCAAGGCTGCCTGGAAACATCAGCGTCAGGTCTTCCTTCAGCGGCGTGAACAGGCCGAGGTTGTTCAGGTTCGCGAGCTGCTTGCGGCAGTCCCGCTTGTCGAGCGGGGTTACACCCCACGCGTCGCCTGGCATCAGGAAGGGGTCCAGCAGCTGCGGCGGCGCGATCGGCTTGGGCTGCGTCTCAGCTGTGCGCTCACCGGGAATCTGTGAAGGCGGCGCGGGGTGTTCGGTGATTTCCCACAGCGACTGCCCGGTGCGCCTGTCGAGGACAAATACGAAGCCCTGCTTGGTTACCTGCGCCAGTGCCGGAACGTTGCCGCCGCCTTTGCGCCACTCGAAGAGGATCGGTTGCGCCGGTGTGTCGTAGTCCCAGAGGTCGTGACGCACGTGCTGGAAAGACCAGCGCACCTCGCCGCTCGCACTGTCCAGCGCGACGATGCTGTTGGCATAGGTGTTGTCGCCGGGCCGGTCGGCGCCGTAGTAGTCGGGGGAGGGCGCGCTCGTGGGAAGGTAGATGAGTCCGAGCTTATCGTCGACGGAAATCGGCGCCCACACATTGGCACTGCCGCTACCGGGGAAGCCCACGAGCGGGTCGAAACGCCAGCGCTGCTCACCGGTGCGTTTGTCGAACGCGAGCACGGTGCCGCGTGGCGATGTTGCGTAGGCAAAGTCGATCACCGTGGAACCGGTGACCACTACATCGCCCGCGATTACGGGGGGCGATGAGTTGCTGACCTCGCCCGGGATGTAGCCCTCTCTGCCGTAAAGCGGTACATGGCCGCCCGTGCCGAAATCCTTGCAGGGTTTGCCCGAGGTGGCGTCCAGCGCCCAGAGCTTGCGGTCGTGTGTGCCGAGGTACAGGCGGTGCGGGCAGTTGTCGCCCGGGATCTCCGTGTAGCTCACCCCACGGCAGCGGAAGGGGCGATCGCCGCGCCGGTCGATGTCGGGGTCGAAACTCCAGCGGTGCTCCCCGGTCGCCGGGTCCAGTGCGATGACGCGGCTGAAGGGTGTGCAGTACACGAGCGACTCCCCCGCAGCGGCCGGCAGCAGTATGGGTGTGCCCTGCGTGGAGGTGAGGCGCATTTCCTCGCCGTAGCGCTCGCTGTCGCCGCTCTGGTGTACCCATGCGACCTCGAGGTCGGCAACGTTGGAACGGTCGATCGCGGCGGCGCTCGAGTAGTGCCGGCCACCGGCGTCGCCGCCGTAGTGCTGCCAGCCCTCGGCGTGCGCGAATGCGGCCGTGAGCAACAGGGTCAGAGGTAGAACGTGACGCACGGTGGCTTAGTTTGCCAGCGGTGAGATACGCAACAGGGTCGGCACCGCGCCCTCCGACTGGTAGGTCGGGAAGTGCGAGTTGGTGGTGTAAATCGCACCATCTTCCTCGGCGACCTCGATATCGCGCGTGAAGAAGCGCTGCCTCGGCATGGGGTAGACCTTCCAGGTCTCGGTCGCAATATCGAAACCGAGGATGGTGTCTGACTGGTTGCCGTTGACCCACACCACACCGCGTTTGCGGTCGACGTTGAGCGCGTAGGGCACTTCGTTGATCACCGGCAGTTCAAACTTGCGGAATTTTTTTGTCGCCGGGTCGTAGCTCACGAGCAGGGAGTCCTGGAAGGCGACGATCCAGATGGTGCCGTCGGCGTCGACCCTGAGGCGGCGCGGGCCGTTGAACGGGAAGTCGATCATCTCCACTTCCAGTGTGTCGCCGTCCACGCGGGCGATGTCGTTGGCGTAGAGTCGCGCCACCCAGACGTCGCCGTTGGGTGCCACGTCGATACCGTAGGGCATGGGCAGACCGGTGGACTGGTCGTTGGGTGAGGGCGTGGGGCGGATGTCGGGGTCCAGCGCGAAGATAACGGGCAGGCTCTTGAGCACAAACCACTCGCGGAAGTCCCGCGCGGGGAGGTCGATGATCTCAAACTCGCCGGTACTGCGGTCCAGCATGCCGACCTGGGAAGAGAGCGCGAGCGTAAACCACACGCGGTCCTTGTCGTCGGTGCGTATGGTGTGGGGGTAGTAGCCGCCGGGCAGTTCGTGGGTGATGTACTCCTTCTTTGTTACGTCGAACTCCAGCAACGCCTGTTGCATGGACGGCGTGATGAAAATGTTGCCGTCTTTCTTGGAGTAAGCAAACGAGTGCACGCCCATGTAGTTGTACATCTTGGGAAACACCTGGAAACGGTTGCCGAGTATGCCCCCCAGTTCATCGTCCTCGCGGTGCGGCACCTTGTACACGGTGTACTCGCCCGTCTCGGTGTCGATCTCGTACACGCGGTCGAACAGGTTGTCGCCCACGTAGACATAACCGTTGGGGTGCAACAGGAAGTCGTGCATCTGCGAGAAACCATCGCCGATCGGCCACTCCACCATTTCGATCTCGGACAGATGCGCCTCCCAGTCGCGGGGTGCCGGCACGCGGTCTGGGTTCTCGCGCAGCTCGCGGTATTCCACCTGCATGATCTCCGCCACGCGCTGGTGGTGTTCCTCGGGCAGTCGCGCGCCGTAGGTGTTCATACGCTCGATGACGCTGATCCACTGCTCGATCGTGCGCTCGTTGCGCATGAAGGGAGAGGCCTGCTGGTGACAGAAGGCGCAGTTGAGCAGGAAGCTTTTCTTCAGCGCCTCGTCGCCACCGAAGGCGAGTTCCGACAGCCAGACGTTGGACGGGTAGCTGGCGTAGAGTTGCTCGAGATTCATGGGCGCCAGCGGTATGCGCTCCGGCAGGTCGTCGAAGTACGCGTCAATAAATCCCTGGGCCCGCACGCGGTAGCGCGCGTTGTCGTCGTCGGGTAGCGTGACTGCGCCATGCGCATCTGTGAAGCGCGTGAGTACCGTAGCAGTCGTGTTGGTCACCCCGTGGGGCGCGTAGCCGTCATCGCTGAGGTCTGCGTCCGGCACCTCGGTGGGTGTCACGGTAATCATCGCCTGGGAAATCGGCTCTCCCGCCTGGTCGACCACGTGCACGGTGAGGGCGAGGCTCGGCAGTGAAAGGGTCAGACCGAGGGCGAGTAGCAGGCGTGTCATGGTGGCTCCTGTCATGTGTCGGCGTCAGATAGTCGGGCGCTTGGTGGCCCCGGGCGGCGCGCATCTTCCCAGTATGGCCTAAATCCATCGTTAATGGGTGGCCTGGGCCCGCTATACTGCGCGCTGAACCCACTGTCCACTGAAACCCGCCATGCGTATCGCTATCAGGCTGTTCCTTATCACCGTCAGTGCCTTCGGGCTGCTCGTGTTGTCCGTCGTGATCATGACCTCGAGCCCGGTGGAGCGCGACGCACCGCGTGACCTTCCCTGGACGCTTCCCGATTATCGCAATGCCGACACGCACTGGTACGAGGGCGATGACGGCAAGCTGTACGCCTCGGTGGAGCACTACTTCCTGGAGGGAATTACCCCGGGCATGATCGCCTGGTTCTACCAGCAGCTGCCCATTGCCACGGTGAGGCTGCGCGGCGAAACGCTGCCGCTTTACCATATCTTCCATCCCACCGAGCACGGACGCCTCTGGGTACTCGAGCCCGCGCCGGGCGGCCAGTCTGGCATGGCCGAGGGTGCGTTGATCCAGCGGGAAGAATGGTTTGGCCCCTACGACAGCCGTGGCGCCGCTCGCCTGGTGGCGTTCTCAGACACTGGCATGCTCGCTATTCCGGAGTTTGCGGGCATCGAGATTGGTAGTGTGCAGCACAGCTACGCGGCGGAGGCCGGCGGCACCCGTTACCGGGTGGATACCGTGATAGGCACTGATCTCCCCATACTTGGACCCGTGGTTAACTGGTATCTCCGTACACAGGTCTTTCACCCGGAGATGTTGCCTGAGTGGCAGCGTCACCAGGTCGAGGAGGTGTCCAGCCTGCAGTTTTTCCTGCGTGAGCTCTACGCTCAGCGGGAGCGGGGCAGTGCCTTCAGGCTCGACGAGTGAAAAAAACCGGCCACCTTGCGGTGGCCGGCACACTCAGCGTCCTACCTTGGAAAATCGCTAGCCTAGAGTCCGTCCACGATCAGGGTCTCTGCCTCCAGGCAGCCCTCGTCGTTTTCCTCGCCGAACGCGTCGGCGCGCTGGCCCTCGGCCAGGTCAGCAATGCTGCCTTCGCTGAACACCGCGTTACCGCTCTCGTCGAGGCCCGTCAGGAAGACATCTGTCTCTGAGTCCTCGAACACAACGCAGCGGTCGCCCGCATTGGTGACAAGGGTCAGGCCCTCCGTCTCCAGTACGCCGATACTGCCGCTTAGCTGCGCGCGGCGGTCGTCCACCACCACCGGTTCCATGATCACCAGCACGGCGTTGAGCACGTTGTCGGCGACGAAGCCGTCTACCAGGTTGAATGCCCCGGTCTCGATCGCTTCCGGGCTCAGGCGGTTGCCGTCGAAGTCGTAAACGCGTGCGCCCGGCAGCAGCACGGTGTTACGGGAGCTTGCACTGTCGCAGAGAACCTCTTCACCTCCATCCAGTTCGGCATTCAGGAAGAATGTGCCGAGCGCATCGCTGACGTCGACGCTCGAGCAGGCGATGTTTTCGCTGCGGGAAAAGTCGTCACCCAACCAGATGATGTCGGCCACAACGACAATGCTGGGACGCTCGTCTCCCTCGTCGTCCTGGGGCTCTTCTTCATCTTCGCAGACGAGTTCGCCCTCGATCTCACGACAGTCCTCCTCTTGCTCGTCGTCGTCGCAGAAGAGCTCGCCATCGATCTCGCGGCAGTCATCCTCTTCCTCCTCGTCGTCGCACACAAGCTCGCCTTCGACCTCCTTGCAGTCGTCGTTGTCGGGCTCGTCTTCGTCTTCGCAGAGGAGTTCACCCTCGACGTTTTCGCAGTCGTCATCGCAGATGAGTTCGCCGTCCTGCTCGAAGCATTCCTCTTCCTCGTCGTCGAATTCCCCGCAGACCAGCTCTCCTTCAACGTCCTCGCAGACTTCGTCATCGTCGCAGAACAGCAGTCCGTCCTCTTGCTCGCAGTCGTCATCGCAGATGAGGTGCCCTTCGAACTCGAAGCACTCGTCGTTCTCGTCGTCCTCGTATTCCTCGCAGACCAGCTCGCCGTCGATGTCGTCGCAGACCAGGTCGTCGTCGCAGAACAGCAGGCCGTCCTCTTCCTCGCATTCCATGTCGTTGCAGATGAGGTCGCCTTCTACTTCTTCGCAGAGGGGCTCTTCCACATCGATCTCCTCGCAGACGAATTCGCCTTCGATGTCGTTACAGAACAGGTTGCCGTCGCACAGCAGTTCACCCTCGAAAGGCTCGCAGACCATGTCTTCGCAGATAAGCTGGCCTTCGATCTCCTCACAGAGGGGCGCTTCTTCCTCTCCGATCTCCTCGCAGACGAGCTCACCCTCGATATCGTCGCAGACAAGCTCTTCGTCACAAATAAGCTGGCCTTCAACCTCTTCGCAGACCATGTCACCGCAAAATAGATCGCCTTCTACTTCCTCGCAGAGCGGTTCATCCTCAAGCGCCGTAACGTTACCGCTGCTCAGGCGCTTGAGCGCCATGCCGCCGCCTGTCGCGGCGACTTCGAGGTCACTGTCGTTGTAGATGCGACCAACGACTGTGGCGATATCGCCCTCGCTGACATTGTTGATGTCGATAGCGTTGCCGCTATCGCCGAAGATCGCGGTTGCACCACTCGCGATCGCTACCTGCACGCAGTCATCGTCCTCTGCCTCTTCGTCTTCGATGAGGCAGAGATTAAATGTGCCGCGCTCGCGATTCAGCTCGCGCACCACACCCATCTGGCGAATCAGCTTGGTATCGAACTCCGTCTCCACCTCCTTGGTCAGCACGACCGGGCGAAAGTTGAAGCCACCGTTGCCGGTACCCACGATATGGATCGACTTCTCGGCGTCGAAATCCAGCTGGATGGTCAGCGGATTGTCAGAGTCAACGTAGAACAGGCCCTTGGGGTTAATGTCGAGCTTGCCGTTGCCGGGGAGGGCCGGATACACGGGTTCGCGCTCGTCGAAGAAGACCAGCTCAATGCCCGCCAGAGTCAGACGAATTTTGTCGTAAGACCCTGCGGCTACTTCCGCCACCGAAAACACCTCGGTGACGCTCGCAAGTGCCAGCAGGTTGAATGTTTTCTCGCCCTCAAAGAGCAGTTCGGAGGAATCGTCGGCCAGCAGTTCGGCCCGTGTAATGGTGAGATTGATTTCGCGGAACTGGTCGGTTTCCGCATCGGTGGCAAGTATCGTCACTGTGCCTTTGCCGGTAGCCTCGGGGGTGGGGTCCAGGTTGTCGGGCAGCCCCACCGCCCCGGTGCTGCCTCCGCCTCCGCCACCTCCGCCACACGAGGCGATAAACGTCATGAATGCGGCCAGGCCCATGTAAAGCAATTTTCGATTTAGGAATTTCATATTTAATAAACCATAATTAATAGACATATCTGAATCATGGCTCAGGGCGTGCGGTTTGTCAGTGGCGAGCGTGAAAACTACCGAAACGCCGAAAAGGCTTTTAAAAACAGCTATTTAGCACCTCTCATTTGCCTTTCTGCGGGGACCGGAGTCGATGATCGTGTGATTTGAGCTTGCTAATGGGCGGGATGGCCGGGCTCCTGGGCAGGCAGCTCTGAAACTGTGATAAGCCACGGCTTTTGAGGGCTCGCAGGCAGATCGTTGTGGCGTGTCAAAAGGGTTTCATTTAGTCTCGCTAACAAGCGGTCGGATTCTGGGTTTTTGCGCCAGACTCCCGGGGACAAGGTCTGGCTGCGGTTGTGCGGCGATAGCAAATGGGGATGTCCTCAGGTGAGGAGGGGGCCCGTGCGCAATAATAAAATCCTGCTGGTTATGGCCTTACTGGCCTGGTTGATTGCGCCTACGGCACAGGCCAGCCGCAACATCCTTTTTATTGTTCTCGACGACATGCGCCTGGATTCCCAGGCACTCACGCCGAATATTGATGCGCTCGCCGCGGCGTCTACCAACTACACCAACGCCTACGCAACGGTGCCGGTCTGTTTCGGCTCCCGTGCAACCTTGATCACCGGCATGAGCCCCGCGACCCACGGGTTTACCGAGGGCTTCGTTGCACCTGCGCAGTCACAGGCGTTTTACAACAACCCGGCGCTCACCACGCTGCCCGAGGAACTCACCGCGGCGGGGTATCACACCGCCACTATGGGCAAGGTGAATCACGTGACGTTCCCCGCGCACTGGGACCAGGTGCAGCCCTTCACGTCGATCCTTAGCTACCTGAATCCGCTTGACCCTGGCCCCGATGGCACTTACTTCAACCCGCTCGTACTTCCGATGGGCGATACGCACCCCGACCAGGCGGTGGCCGACTGGGCGGTGAACTTCATCAATACCTACAGCGGTACCAATCCGTTCTTTCTCGCCATTGGTTTTGAGCAACCGCATATTCCCTGGGTGCTGCCGCAGTCGTACTACGACATGTACCCTTCGCCCACCGCGCACGTGCCGCCGCCAACCGATTTTGATGATGAGCCCGCCAAGGCGGTGCAGCTCGCGGAGGAACCCTTGATCGGGGGGGTGCCGCAACACACCGTCGTGGTAAACGCCGGGAAGGCGGCGGACTACACGGGCGCCTACCTCGCGGCGATGACGCATACCGATGACATGGTCGGGCAGGTGATCACGGCGCTGCAGGGTTCGGGCTATGCGACCAACACGGATATCGTGCTGCTTTCCGACCACGGTTATCACCTTGGCGAGAAAGCGCACTGGCGTAAGCTGACGTTCTGGGAGCCATCGGTGCGCGTGCCCTTCATGATCCAGTCGCCACTGCTCACCCCGGGCAATATCACGACGCCGGTCAGCCTGCTGGATGTAGCCCCGACCATTATGGACATTGCGGGCGCCACATCGCCTGCACAGTTCGAGGGCGTGTCGTTGGCCAGCGGCTCCAGCCCGGTCGAGATTTACCTGGAGGATGGCAAGGCAACCGTGGTTGGCAGCACCAAGACGATCGATTACTTCCTGAACCTGGGTGGCACCAATCACAACGCACAGTACGACCTGCTGGTGGACCCCGAGGAGCTGGTGAATCTCACCCCGCCGCCACCGGGGTGCTGAGCGCCGATTTTGCTTTTCTTGCGGTTCTGTAACTGGCAAAGCGGCCTGACTCTGGCCTAGTCTCAAGCGCATCTTTTCAAGAAGGGACCTGTTTGCCGCCATGGAAATCGCTGAAGCACTGTCCAATCACGACGTCCGCACCGCACGGCGCTATTTTCGCCAGCATGGCCGCCCCGATCTCAGCGCCATCCCCGGTGATCGAGGCCTGCCCTTTATGGGTCACTCCATCAGCGCACTGCGCAACGTACATGCTTTCATGAATCGCCAGTACGCGAAGTACGGCGAGGTTTTTTACTTCCACGCGCCGCGCGCCGATGGCCTCTTCATGCTGGGCCCTGATGCGAACGAGCTGCTGTTCAAAAATGAAGACAAGCTCTTCTCCAACTTTCTCGCGTGGGATCTCACCTTCGCCAACATCTTCGACAACAACGTGCTGGAGCGCGATTTTTCGGGTCACAAACGCCACCGCAAAATCCTGCAGTCAGCATTCCGCCGACCCTCGATTGAAGGCCATATTGAGATCATGGATCCGGGCATCGCCGCAGGCATGGGCAGGCTGCAGTTGAACCGCAAGAACAAGATGCTGCCGTTCATCAAGCGCTTGTTGCTCGACGTTAACGCACAGGTCTTCCTTGGAGAAAATGTCGAGGCAGAGGCCGACAAGCTGAACAAGGCCTTTGTCGACATGGTGGCAGCGACCGCCGACCCGTTTAAGCGCAATATCCCGTTCTCTCCCTACGTACGCGGCGTAAAGGGGCGCAAGGTGCTGGAGGATTACGTCTTCAGCAATATTGATCGCAAGCGCGAGTCCAGCGGGCGTGACCTCTTTACGGAACTGTGCCACCTCACGGATGAGGATGACGGCTCGAACTTCAGTGACCAGGAGATTTCAGACCACATCACCTTCTTGCTATTCGCGGCCCATGACACCTCGACCAGTGCGCTCTGTTCCGTGCTGTATGCCATGGCTGACCAACCTGAGTGGCAGGAGCGCTTGATCGCGGAGGTTGATGCTCTCGATACCGAGCGCCTCACGCACGAGCACCTTGACGAAATGCATGACACGGCCCTGGTGATCCAGGAGGCGCTCCGTATGTATCCACCGCTCGGGCTGATGCCGCGGTATGCGCTTCACGAGTTTGAGTACAAGGGCCACACGATTCCCGCCAATGCTGCTTGCGTGGTCTCCTCGCTGTTCACGCACTACATGGAAGAGTACTGGAGCGACCCTTACCGCTTTGATCCTGAGCGCTTCGCGCCGGGACGTGCGGAAGACAAGAAGCACTTCTTCCAGTACATCCCCTTCGGCGGTGGTGCGCACAAGTGTCTCGGCTTGCACTTTGCGCAGGTGCAGGGCAAGATTTTCCTGTATCACTTCTTCAAGAAGTTCCGAGTGAGCAAGGACCAGGGGCAGAAGTTCAAGTACAATAATGTTCCCCTGACGTTCCCCACCAACGGGCTGCCGCTGACGATTTTATCGCGCTAGTGCTCCCGTCCGGGAGAGTTTAACGATCAATGAACAGCGCGCTTGATGGCGTGGCCGCTTCGCCTGCCGGTATGCCTGCGAGGGTGGTAACGGCCCTGTACCTGGCTGCCGCAGCGGTGCTGCTCGCGGCTCTGCTTCATAACCACTACCAGGTCATTCACTTTCCCTATCCGCTCGACTACAACGAAGCGGCGATGCTCACCGTCACAGAGACGATCGTCGAGGGCGGCAATCCTTTCGCGAGAGAAAACCAGCCGACACGCACAAGTGTTTACCCGGTCACTGTCAATTTGCTCGCCGCGCCACTGACAACGGTTTTTGGTAATACCTTACTGCTGCACCGCATTATCTCGCTGGTGTTTATCCTGGCGAGCAGCCTGTTGGTGTTCGGAATTCTTGTGAGGAAGACGGGCTCTCTCACCTCTGGCTTTGTCGCCGGGGTCTTTGCCTATGCCGGCTTTCTCTACTACTCCACGCCGATCTCTGGCCCCAACGGGCTTGGGCAGCTGCTGTTCCTGGCCACCATCGCGGTGCCATGGTTTACCAACTTCTCGCGCGGTGGGCTCGCGGTCGCGATCGTGCTCGGCGTGCTCGCCTTTTACACCAAGCAGTACTTCATGGCCGGGCTTGGGTACATCGCGCTTTACCTGTTTCTGGCCAGGTCAAAGCAGGCTGGTGTGCTGTTTGGCGTTGCGTTCACGGCCGCCCTTGCTGTGACGATACCCGTGGTTGCGGCGTTGGCGCCTTACTATTTTGATATCACCTTTTTCTCAGTCGGGCAGGCAGGCCTGATCAGCTCGTTTGGCGTGATGTTCAAACAGGCGTGGGAATACAGCGGCTATGTCTATCCGTTCTACGCGATCATTGTGCTTTACATCGGTAGCCTTCTTTTCCGGCGAGACACGGCTGAAGCGCACGGCAGCACCGAAGCGCTGATCAACATCAAGGAGCTCGATGCACCGCTGTTTAGCCGAGGCGTGGACTATTTCGTTCTGTGCCTGCTGTGTTCAACCTTTATTTTTGCGTTTGCGCTTGGCAAGAACCCCGGCAATTACCTGTCCTACCTGTTCCAGCTTGTATCGCCCTTTCTGGTAATCGTCGTGATCGGTTGGCTTGGGCGCATGGGCGGCCTGGTGGTGCTCTGCCAGCTGCTGCTATTGCCCGCTATGTATCACGCGTGGGATATGCAGTCCCGGGACTTTGCGGTCAAGCACAAGAACAACTGGCGCAAGGTGGAGAAAATCATCGACCAGTCGGAGCACGTTTACGTTTCCAACGTGCTCCTCGAGCCGCTGCTCCGAAGCGGCAAGACGATTTACCAGAACGCACACACGCCGTATTTTGCGCTCACCTACTTCAAGCCCGAGGCACTGAAGCGCGACGACCCGGAGGCCTCCGTCGATGGCCTGTGGGAAGCTCACGTACATCGTATCCACGGCATGATCCGGCGCCGCGAGTTCGATGCGTTCCTGCTGAATATCTGGACGGCATTGCCCAGCATGCCGCCGGGGTCGGACTACACCGTTGATGGTCTTGAGCTCATGAAGCACTACTACGAGAGGCAGTCGCAGTTCCCCGTGCCGGCCGCGAAACGCCCCGGTGGGGGTACCTTTTCCATCGAGGTGTGGCGGCCCAGGAAGGGCGAGATCGAACCCTACGAGTAGGGCGCGAAGTATCTCCCAGCGTTAGCCGAGGGTATTTGCCTTCCTGAAGAACGTCGTGACGAAGCTCGGTCGATCCTCACAAGGATACGCAATGCCCTTCTCGCCGAGTTCCCGTTTCATTTCCAGCAGCCGGTAATGCGGCACCGCCGGGTAGGCGTGATGAATTGCGTGCAGGTGAAAATTACAGGGCGACAGGAAGAAGTGCTCGATCGCGTTGGGGTGGTAGTCAAAGAGCCGATCGGCGATATCGGCGTCTGCGCCATCGGGGTGATTGTGTTCAAGGTAGGCTCTGAACCCGACGAGGAAGCTGGTCAGCGTCACCAGCGGTAATGCCCAGAACACGAAATACATCCACCAGCTGAAGAACAGGGCAATAAGCCCGAACAGGGTTGCCTGCGTGATGGCGAGGTAGAGGAGGTCCCTGGTGGGGTCTTCCTGCTTGTGGTCCTGTAGCACCGGCGGACGCTTGCCGCTCAGTACCGTCAGCACGTTGACCACCAGGTAGGCGCCGAATACGCGCATGGTATAGAACGCGTAGAGCCGCCCCTTGCTCTCAAACTGTGGCCCCTGGTAGTTGCCCCAGTCCGGGTCGTCGGTGTTGCCCACGCGGCGGTGGTGTTCCATGTGGCGCTTGCGGTAGCTGATGTAGGGAAGGCCCAGTGGGTAGTTGTAGAGAAACCCGCCGACGAAGGTATTCAGGGGCTTACTGGTGAAAATCTTGTAGTGATACGCCTCGTGGGCGAGGCTCGCCAGTGCGTTCTGCAGCGGCGCAATAAGAATGAAGGCGATGATACCGACCCATACGCTCTGCGTGGTATGTACTGCCCAGAACAGGAAGATGATCGCACCCCAGTGCAGGAGTAGATCGGTGAGTCCCCGCACGTTGGAGATCGCGTTGTAGTGCTGCACCAGGGCTCGTTCTTCAGTCTTGCTCACGATGGGCTTGGCTCGTTGTTCAGGGGTTTCCGCAGCACAAAATCCATGTGGCTCGTTTTCGAGACCATCGACTGCAGTATGGACAGCGGCGCGAACAGCAGGGTGAGTGGCGAATGCAGCGGTTCCAGCGTGGCGCGGTAGGGTCTTCCCCGGTAGCGGCTCCAGGCATACAGAATAGACGCCGCCCACTGCGTGGCCGCAGATGGCGAGCTGGCAATCTCCACCACCTCGAACCCGGCCTTTTCGGCATGGGCGCGCATCGTATCGAAGTCGAAGATCACCAGGTGCTGGGGCAGGTGCCACTGCGTCCAGTAATTTCCGAACAGGCGCCGTTCGAGGCAATCGCTGTTGGGCGTCTGCCCGTAGATGATGCCGCCGGGCTCTAACAGATCGTAGAACTTGCCGAACAGCTCCAGCGGGTTGCGCACGTGCTCGATCACGTGGTTCATGAAGAAGATGCCAATGGAGCCAGGCTCCAGCTTGTCCTGGATGTCTGAGTCGGTGGCGACGAAGCCTTCGAAGCCGTCGGCCTCCAGTTGCCGGATCAGCTCCGGGTCGATCTCTGAGCCAGAGAGTTTCCAGGGCGCATCAACGCTGCGCAGCAGCTTGAGCCACGGCCCGTTGCCGCAGCCATAGTCAAAGAGCGTGCAATCGTCTGACGGCGCGTACCGCTTGAGCTTCTTCACGAGGCCGTTGGCAGTGAGCTTGGTCAGGAAGCGGATGATCAGCCCGCGCTCCTCGATGGGTACGTAACAGAAATACTTGCTGTCGTAGAACTGACCAATGTCGGCCGGGCTCGGCTGGATGCGCTGGTAGTTCACACCGCAGTCTGAACAGCGCGCCATCTGGAAGCGCATGGTGTCGAAGGGTGGCTCGACCTCGGTGTCGATAATGTCGGGCACCTGCCCCGTGGCCGGGGTGTAGTGGTCGCTCCCACAGAAGGGGCAGGAGACCTCGTCCCGTATGCCGTCTGCCTGTAAAACCGCCTGTGTCATTGCCTGCCCCGGGGCGTGAAATCAAGCGGATAGTAGCATTTCGTCAAGGCTGGAACTATGTGAGACGCGGGACCATGGGGTGCGTTGGGTGGTTTGCTGTGACTGGGTTCACATTGCGACTCTGCGTCACCCGCGGTGGATTAGATCGGGCCTCTCAGCGTGCCGCCCGCGTGGTTTTGCGCTTGTACACCGGTACGTCTGACTGCATGTCCACGACCGGTTCGCAGTGCTCCGATATCGCACCCAGCAGCTTCAGGAAAGGTACCAGGTGTGGTCCGAGCACGACCTTGCCGGTATTCATGATGCTCACCGCTATGTCGCGCTGCGGATCCGCCCAGCCGAAGATGTTGGCGTACCCGAGATGGCCGAACGCGTACTCGCTGTCCTTACCAAACATGCCGAACGGGCTGGCGCCCAGCATCATGCCGGCGCTGTAGCGCATGGGCAGCATCAGCGAGCGGTCGAACTCCATTTTCCCGAGGGGGCGCACCGCACGGTGCACGGTAAGTGGGTCCAGCACCTGCTGCCCCTGCCAATCGCCGTGGTTCAGCAGCATCTGGTAAAAGCGACTGACTTCCTCCGCGGTGGCGAAGATGTTCGCCGAGGGCACGATCGCCTTGTAAAAGCGCGGGTCGTTGGTCAGGTCTATAGCGGTTTGCGGATGCGTGCCGAGTACCTGCGCCAGCTTGGTGTCGATCAGGCTGAGCTTTAGCCCGGTAACCTCATTGATAGCGGCGCGCGCCTCGTCGCGCTTGGTGAGACCGTAGCGGAAGTAGCGCATGCCGAGGGGGTCGGCGATGTACTTTTTCAGGTACTGCTGCGCGGTCATGCCCGTGGTGACCTTGATCAACTCGGCGAGGATGAAGCCGCTGGTCAGGGCGTGGTAGGCGAGCTCCGCGCCGCGGTGGTCGGTGGGCTCCGATTCGCAAATCATCCTCACGCCGGCATCGTGGTCAAAGAGCAGGTCGAGATCGACATCCTCCGGAACGCGCGGCACACCACCGCGATGGCTGAGCAGTTGCTGCAGCGTGATCGAGCCCTTGCCCTTGGCCGCAAAAGCGGGGATGTAATAGCTCACCGGATTAAGCAGGTTCACGTGGCCCTGTTCGTCCAGCAGGTGGATCAGCACCGCGCTGATGGCCTTCGATGCTGAGAACAGGCACACCGGCGTGTTTACCGTGGCGGTCCTGCCGGGGCGGTACTCGCCCACGGAGCGGTTCAGCACGATATGGCCGTGGCGGCGCACACAGATGCTGAACATGCGATAGACACCGCTCCGGTAGAGCGCCTCACACGCCTCCCAGATGGCGTCGATGGCTTCCCGCGAAAGGTCTGCCTTCTGGGCCGATACCTCGTTGGCACTGTCGATATCTGTCACGCTCTCCAGATCGTCCGCGATGTCGACGGTGCGAAAGAGTCGCTTCTTTATCTTGCTACTGTGCTTCATGCGGGCGTTTGCTCTCGTTTTTTTGGAACATCTGGTGATTATGTTCCTATGCTAGAACGCGTGGACTGAAAGCAGGTTGATCTGGCGCAATCCGTACCTACTCGAACAGCAGGACCTCGTCGTACCGCGGCAAGACCTTAAATGAGGGTGCGCCCTGCGCCGCCGCTTTCTCCTGAAGAAAGCTCAGGGTGTTTTCACTGCCTGTTGAGAGCATCGCCATCAAGAGCCCGGGGCCGCGCCAGGGTCCGGTGATGGGCGCAGTGAGGCCGTCGAAATGTATGGGTATCAGCGTTTCGGGTGACAGCGCGGTCACGGTCTCAGTCCAGTACGCCTCGCGGTATGCCTCGGTTTGTGAGCCAAGGCCACCCACGCCGAGGAATACTTTGTCGGCTTCAAGGCCCTGCAGGTCGCCCGCGATAAACCCTGCACTGCCGACCACAGCGAAACTGCCTTTCGGGTGCGCGATATGCAGTACATAAGCCTTTCCCACACGGTAGTCGAAGGCGCCTACCGGGGGCACGAGGGGCTCTGTGATGTCGGGATTGCCCAGGGCCTGCTCGCGCATGGTTGGATCGGGGAACTGGAAGTGCATCGATTCGATCGGCGTGATGACAAAAGAGCCTACCTGAACCGGTACGCGGTGTTCGAATACGCCGATTTGGTCTTCGGGAAGCCCCCAGCCGCGTCCGATGTTGGCCGTGGACTCCGAGCCAAACAGTACGGCGCCCGTTCGCTTGGCGACCTCGGGGGAGTCCATGGCGTGGTCGTAGTGGGAGTGCACGGGTATGACAACATCCAGCGTGCTCACGTTGTTGGCTTCAAGGCCGTAGGTGATCGCTTCGAGATCCGGCTCGATCTCGCCGAAGCCGAGCGCGAACGCGGAGGGTCGCGAAAACCAGCCGTCGATCATGATGTTGGTGGCGCCATCGGAGAAGAGCAATGTCGATGTGCCCGTGAAGCGCACGGTCACCGCGCCTTCAGGAATGTCGTCGGACCCCTCGACCGCCCAGGTCATGTCGACCGGTGGTTCCTTGTAAAGAGGAAGAGTAAAAAGCGCCGTGACCAGTAGCGCGAGAACGACCACGATGCCGAGGACCCACCGCATGGCACAACTCCTTCAAGTGAACGGAGTTGAGCCTAGCATAAATGTAGAAGCCGCCGGAGGGACGCCCCTCCGGCGGTAGTTGCAACAGGTGCTTGGGTCTATGCTGAGGGATGGTACCTGTTGCAGAACTAACGGGTTACCGGCGCCGCTACTGGCCCTGTCCCATCGAGTAGCCGGGCTTGCCGTCGAAACTGTACAGATTCTCGGTCTTCACGAATTCGATGCCTGCCGTCGACAGCTTGAGCAGTAGGTCGATCACTTGCCCCGGGGTAAACGGATCAGGCCCGAGACCCATAAAGCGGCAGCGCCAGTGATCTGTGCAGAGCGTTTGCGCCTGCCCCTGCGGCCACACCCGCACACCGCGGTTGGTGATCATCTGCAGTTCCGCCTGCATACCGGCCGCCGCTAGCAGGCGTTCGGCGAGCACATCCGGCTCTGTGCGGGCCTGCACAAAGATGTCTACGCCGACGAGTGCCTTCTGCACCGCGGGCGCCTCGCTAACTGGTGCAATCTCGATCGGCGTCCTCGGGTAGCGGCTCGGGGTCAGCGTGCTGGGTGTCTCGCCCAGGCGTCCGATCACTGCCTCCGCGAATGCGTTGGTGCCGACCAGTCGACCGTGCGTGGTGGTCTTGCGCACATCGGCGGTGTGCACGCCGTCTTCGATCGTGCGCAGCCAGGCATCGTGAATCAGTTCGGCGTGCTCGCCCTCGCCCAGGTGGGCGAGCATTTTCGCGGCGGCGAGAATCAGGCCCGACGGGTTGGCGATGTTCTTTCCGGCGATGTCTGGCGCGGAGCCGTGAATGGCTTCGAACACCGCGGCCTCTGAACCGATGTTTGCGGAGGGTGCCATGCCCACTGAGCCCGAGACCTCGGCGACCACGTCGGAGAGTACGTCGCCGTATAGGTTGGGCGTCACGATCACATCGAAATCCTCGGGCCGCGCCGCAACGCGCGCCGTCCCGATATCGATGATCAGGTGGTCGGCTTCTACCTCGGGGTACTCCTTGGCAACTTCGTCGAACACATCGTGGAAGAGCCCATCGGTGAGTTTCATGATGTTGTCTTTGGTCATGCACGTCAGGCGTTTGCGGCCCCGGGTGCGCACGTACTCGAACGCGTAGCGCACAACGCGCTCGCAGCCCTGGCGCGATACCAGCTTTAAGCACTGCACCACGTCTTCTGTCTGCCGGTGCTCGATGCCTGCGTACAGGTCTTCCTCGTTCTCGCGGATGATTACCACGTCCATGCGTGGGTGATGAGAGGGGATGTAGGGGGTGTAGGCGCGTACCGGCCGCACGTTCGCAAATAGGCCCAGCGACTTGCGCAGCGTAACGTTGAGGCTTTTCATGCCGCCGCCCTGCGGTGTGGTCATTGGGCCTTTGAGCAGCACGCGGTCCTGGCTGAGCTTGTGCCAGTCTGCCGGCGCGATACCTGAGCTGATGCCCTTCGCCCACGTTTGTTCTCCGAGCTTAAGTTCGGTGATCGAGAGCGGGGCGTCCGCTGCATCCAGTACGCGCAGCGTGGCATCCATGATCTCGGGGCCGATGCCATCGCCTGCGGCAACGCAAACGGGGTGAACAATCGAAAGTGCCGTGAAGGGGCCGGTGTGTGTAGCCGTCAGTTTGTCGTTCAGGTGTATTGCGTTCATCGCTCTCTCTCGCTGTGCTCGTGATTTCACAAGAAGAATACGCGCGGGAGGGAGAAAGAAAATTCGAATTAAGTATTGCCGGGTTTCGAAATTCCCGATGTGTCGCGGGGCGCTGGCGGGCGCGCTATGGCTACCAGTGGCCCGTGCCGGGCTCGCCCTTGAAGGGTCCAACGATAGTGTCGGTGACCCAGCCGCCGTAAAACTCGCCCGGCTGCGGGCGCACCCGTTCGCCATCCACGTAACACTCTACGCGGCCGGGGTAGAAGGAGAGATAACCGTCAATCTGCGCAAAGGATTCGACCGGGCCCTCGTAGCTCCAACCGATAGGGTTGCCGGGCGCATTGAGGGGTGCCCAGTAGGTGGCCTGACCCTTCCATTCGCAGAAGGAGGTGCCGCTCGCCTTTGTGAGCGCCTGCATGACCACCGAATCAGGTGGGAGGTAGTACGTGGGCGGGCTGGCGGTTTCGAGCACCCGGTGCGCAGCGCTTGTGCTGGCGATCACCTCGCCTACCAGCTTCACTTCCACCAGGCTATCGCAGGTCACCAGTACGGGTGGACGCGGGTAGTCCCACACCGATTCCTGCCCCGGGCCGGGCTCCTCGGCAAAGTCAGGTCGTTGCTGCCCCGTAAAATTCCACATGGCCTTAAGCGGCTTCCAGGTAGTGCACGCTGAACAGGCGTTCTTCGTCCAGCCACGTCTGCTTCAGTACAAGGTCCGCCTCGGCTGCTAGCTCGGCGAAGCTTTCCACCGTGTACTTGTAAGAGTTCTCCGTGTGAATCGTCTCGCCGCGTTCGAAGGCAATCGCTTGCCCGTTAAAGTGCACTGTCTGTTGCTCTGTGCTCACCAGGTGCATCTCGATGCGGCGCTCATCGGTGTTGTAGAACGCATCGTGCGTAAAAGACTCAGGGTCGAAGTCGGCTTCCAGAACCTCGTTCAGCCGTTGCAGTATGTTGAGATTGAACCCTGCGGTCACGCCTTGTGCATCGTTGTAGGCGGCGTTGAGCCGCTCGCTGGATTTGTGCAGGTCAACGCCGATCACCAGACCGCCGTCGTCACCGATCAGTTGACGCACCCGCGTGAGGAACGCCCTGGCCGCAGCGGGTTCCAGGTTGCCGATGGTGGAGCCGGGGTAGAACACCACGCGGCGGCCATCGGGCAGATCTTCAGGAAACGGCCAGTCCTGGTTGAAGTCGGCGCACACCGCGCGCACCTGCAGCCAGGGGTAGTCTTCGCCGAGTAAGATCGCGGACTCGTGCAGTAACTCGGCAGAGATATCGAGAGGCACGTATGCGGCGGGCCTGAGTTCATCCAGCAGAAGGCGTACCTTTTCGCTGGAGCCAGAGCCGGGTTCAATCAGCAGGCAATCGCTGCCGCAGCGCTCTGCGATTGCCGCGCGGTTGTCCGAGAGAATGCGCATCTCGGTGCGCGTGGGGTAGTACTCCGGCAGCTGCGTAATCTGCTCGAAAAGGTCTGAGCCCGCGGCATCGTAGAACCACTTCGGGTTGACGGTCTTCTGGTCTTTCTCAAGACCCGCGAGCAGCTCGCCGCGCGCGTCGCCCTGCTCGGGCTGTGCATCGTGGAAGTGAACGTTGCTTGCGGGCCGCTCCTTCAGTTGTAGTTGTGCGCTCATGCTTGACCGTCCTTTGCCAGTCGTATGCCGCTGAACTGCCAGCGGTCCGGGGGATAAAAAAAGTTGCGGTACGTGGGCCGCAGGTGCTCCGCCTTGGAAACGCAGGAGCCGCCGCGCAACACCCATTGGCTGCTCATGAATTTTCCGTTGTACTCGCCGATCGCGCCCTCGCTGGGGCGATAGCCTGGGTAGGGGCCGTAGGCGCTCTGCGTCCACTGCCAGCAGTCGCCGTAAAGCTGTGTAAGACCATCCCCCCGGGCCGGTTGCGGGTGATAACACCCCTCGTCGACACCGCCCGATGGAGAGACCGCAGTCGCGGCCGCGAGTTCCCACTCGTGTTCCGTGGGTAATCGCGCGCCGGCCCAGCGCGCGTAGGCATCCGCCTCATAACCGCTGACGTGGCAGACCGGGTTGGCTGCTGCGCGTGGTTGAAGGCCGTGCAGGGTATATTCAAGAGATTCGCCTCCTTGCTCGCGCCAGTAGTGGGGCGAGCGCCAGCCCTGTTCCTGCACCTCGGCCCAGCCATCGGCCAGCCAGAGCTCCGGGCGCTCGTAGCCGCCATCGTCGATAAAGATCTCGAATTCGCCGTTGGTCACGAGACGACCGGAGAGTGCAAACGGCTCGACGAATACCTGGTGGCGCGGCAGCTCATTGTCGAAACAAAAGCCCTCGCCATCGAAACCGGTGGCAACGAGCCCCCCGTTAAACGCCTGCCAGGACTGCGCCACGGGTTCGGTGTTCCCGTTCGCCGCTGCTGCGACATAGGTTGGCAGCATCGGGTTAACGCCGAGCGACCACTTGAGGTCGGTGAAGAACAGCTCCTGGTGTTGGCACTCGTGTTCGATGCCGAGCGCTATGCGTGTGCGAATCTCGTCGGCATTCGGGTGATTTGAGTTTGCCAGCAGCTGCTCGATGCCGGCGTCGACATAGGCGCGATAGGCCCGTACTTCCTCGACGGTGGGGCGCGATAACAGACCGCGCTGCGGTCGCGGGTGCTGTTCGCCGATACCGTTGTAGTAGGAATTGAATAGCACGGCGTACTGCGGCTCCGGCGTCCTGTACCCCTCGAGGTATTCCTTCAGCAGGAAGGTTTCAAAAAACCACGTTGTGTGCGCCAGGTGCCACTTGGGCGGGCTGGTGAAAGGTTCTGCCTGCAGGCCGTAGTCTTCGATTGCCAGCGGCTCGCAGAAGGCCAGTGATTGGGCGCGTGTTGCATGGAAGCGCTTGAGGAGGGCATCGGTCATGCTGCGCCCTCCGCGATGACACGGCCACCGATCCAGGTGTATTCGCCTTCAATGCGGCTCTGCAGCCATCCACCGCCGGCGGAGCGCTGCAGGGCCTTCTGTTCATCCCCCTCGCCGCGGTGTCGCCAGTAGTTGGCAAGAACGCGCATGGCGGACCCGGTGGCGGTATCTTCCGGCACACCAAACTGGGGGGCGAAGTAGCGGAACTGGATCGTCTCGCCCTGCAGTGAATCGCCGCCGGTTGTGCGCCGGGTGACGATGAGCGACCGTGTCGATCGCTTGGTGAGCGCATCGCCCGGTGCGGGCAGGGCGGCCAGATCACAGTCGGCGGCCATCTCGACAATGAGGTAGCCGTTCTCGGGGCCCGCGGTCGCCGCCTGTTCTGGCGTGGCGCCCAATAGCGCTCTCACCCAGTCAGGCACCGCCACGGCTTCGACGTCGATAGAGGGAAACGCCAGCCAGCTGATCCCCTGTTGCGACTCGAACCGTACGGTGATGCCGTTCATTTCGAGGGACTCGTGCGAGCTGCCTGTATTCAGCCACGCGTTGGCGCAGCAAAGCAGCCCATGACCGCAAAGTTCGATCTCGTCGCCGGTAGGTGCCCAGCAGCGCACATACGCAGCGCCCCCGCCAGCAGACCAGCTCACACACTGGATGACTTCCGCGGGGGCGGGGGGTGCCTCTGGGGCTGCGGCTGCCAGGTGTACCAGGCACGGGTTGCCCTGCACCGGTGTCACGTCATCGGCAGCGCCAGTAAAGGCGCGTAGCTTGCGGGTAGTGGGGGAAGGGATGGTTGCGGGTGTCCCGGTTGGTATCGCTTGTTCCCCACAAGCCTAGCAGTTTTTGGGGTCAGTTGTATGACCGGGGAGTACCCATGCAGGGTGGCCGGATTGTGGGCGTCAGGCGGCGTTTTCCTGCGCTTCGCACCCGGCCTGTATCAGCCGTTTCAGCTCAGGCACGCAGGAGCCGCACTGCGTGCCGCAGCGCAGTCGTTCACCGAGTAACTCGACGCTGGTTGCGCCCGTGGTGATGGCCTGGGCGATCTGCTTCTCGCCTATCTCCCAGCAGCTGCAGACCGTGGCGCCGACATCGGCGGTTTTGGGGTCGCACCCGGCCAGCAGTTGGTGTGGCGCGGTGGGAAGTGCGCCAGCACCGAGTGTGCTCATCCAGCTGCGCTCGGGCAGGGCGCTGCGCTCCGGGCACACGACAATCAGCGCCTCAAGATTGCCGTCCTGCAGCACGAGTTGGCGGGTCTCGCCGGAGCCCTCGTCTGTATAGGCGATGGTCTCCTCCTCGCCGATGCCCAATGCAGATTGCAGGCGTTCATACATCGCCGCCGTGCCTGCCGAGTCAGCGACGAGGGTCACATAGCCACCATCCGCGGCAGTGCGCGACCAGTAGGTAAACCCGCTGAGCACCGGTGCCTCTCGCGTGAACAGCAGCGCCCAACTGGCAACGGGTTCTTCAGTGAGCTCTGCCAGCGCAAACTTTGATTGTGGTTGCCCAGATACCGGGTCCGTTACCGGTGCGATGAGGTTGTTGACCACGGCGCGGTTGGCGAACTGATCGCTCCAGTGAATGGGTAGCCATACCTGTCCCTGCGGCAGGTCGGCGTCGAGCGCGATGCTGCCAACCACCTCACCCTGGTCGTTTGCGAGACGGCCCAGGGACCAGTCAACAAGGCCGCGCGCCGCTGCATCCGCAGGGTGGACAGACAGGCTGAAGAAGTCGCGGTGGGCCGCGAGGCGCGGCACAGTGCCGGTTCGCGTCATCGTATGCCACTGGTCGCGCAGGCGGCCCGTGTTGACGACCAGCCTGTCGTCTGACTGCGGCGCTGCAGGTGCAACTGCCACGAATTGCGCGCGGCCGTCATCGGTTGGGAAGTGGCCGTCCGCCAGTACGCGAGTCTCTATCAGCGGCCAGCGCTGCGGCGCCAAATCATCGTACTCGGCATCGCTGACGTCTTTCAGTGCACTGATATCGAAACAACGCCTGCCGTCGTTTTCAAATCCTGACAGCGCCGCATGCTCGCGGAAAATGTCTGCGGGGCTTTCGTAGTTGAAAGCTCCGCCAAGGCCCATACGCTTAGCGGTCTCGGTGATGATCCACCAGTCTGGCTGCGCCTCGCCCGGGGTGGGCGCGAACTGGCGCTGCCTGGAAATTACGCGTTCGGAGTTGGTGACGGTGCCGGACTTTTCGCCCCAACTCGCCGCGGGCAGTAAAAGGTCCGCACGCTGCGCGGTGTCGCTGTTGCCGGTGCAGTCTGAGACCACGACGAAGTCGCAGGCATCGAGTGCCGCGGCGACCTGTGCGGAAGCGGGTAGGCTGACAACGGGGTTTGTCGCCATGATCCAGAGAAACTTGATCTCGCCGCGCGCTGCGGCCTGGAACATGTCCACGGCTTTCAGGCCGGGCTCCGTCGCCATATCAGTGGCGCCCCAGAAGCGACCCACGGTGTCGATATCCTGCGGCGTAAACCGGCGATGCGCCGCGAGTTGCGTGGCGAGGCCGCCGACCTCGCGGCCTCCCATTGCGTTGGGCTGCCCGGTGATCGAGAACGGGCCCGCGCCCGCCTTGCCGATGCGACCGGTGGCGAGGTGGCAGTTGATAATGGCGTTGCAGTTGTCGGTGCCCGTGGCCGATTGGTTGATGCCCTGTGAGTACAGGGTCACGGCAGCCGGAGTGTTTGCGTAGCAGGCGTAGAACTCGCGCAGGGTCGTAAGGCTGAGTCCAGTCACTGCCGCAACATGTTCTTCATCGAGAGTGGCGGCGGCCTCCAGCGCGGCGTCAAACCCGTGTGTATGCGCTTCTATGTAGTCCGTATTCAGGGCGTCCGTTTGTGCCACGTGGCGCAGCAGCCCGCCAAACAGGGTGCTGTCTGTGCCGGGCTTGATCTGGAGGAACAGGTCGGCAAGCTCTGCGGTTGCGGTGCGGCGCGTATCGATCACCACGATGCGCTTTTCGGGGTTCGCCTGTTTGGCGGCAGCGATGCGCTGATAAATCACCGGGTGTGTCCACGCGGCGTTGGAACCCACCATCACGAGCAGGTCGCAGGTCTCCAGGTCTTCATAAGTGCAGGGCACCACGTCCTCGCCGAACGCGCGCTGATAGGCGGCGACGGCTGACGACATACACAGGCGCGAATTGGTATCGACGTTGCCGCTGCCGAGAAAGCCCTTCATGAGCTTGTTGGCGGCGTAGTAGTCCTCGGTCAGAAGTTGTCCAGACAGGTAGAACGCTACTGAGCCCGGTCCATGCTGCTCGCGCGTTGTCTTGAGTTTCGAGGCGAGCAGGTCAAGTGCGGTGTCCCACGCCACGCGTTCGCCGCGGTGCTCCGGGTAAAGAAGCCGGCCCTCCGTAGAGAGTGTTTCAGCCAATGCGGTCCCCTTGACGCACAAGCGGCCGGCGTTAGCAGGGTGATCCGTGTCGCCTGACAGGTTGCTGACGATAAGTGTTTCGCGCGCTGCATCCGGCCCGCCGACCGGCTGGGTGTGCGCGTCAACGGCGACACCGCAGCCGACGCCGCAGTAGGGGCAGGTTGTGGCGCACGTGGCCATCTCAGGGCCTTAGCAGTACTTTGTCGCCGTCCAGGCGAACCTCGTAGACGGGCACCGAGACATCCTCTTCTTCGAGGCACTCGCCGGTCGCGAGATCGAAATGTTGCTTGTAGAGCGGCGAGGCGACTACGAGTCGGTCGCCAATACTGCCGACGATGCCGCGTGACAGTACGCTGGCCTCGCCAATGGGGTCGTAGTTGCCGATGGCGTAGAGACTCTCTTCCTTACCCGGCAGGTAAAACAGCGCCACGTGCTGCTGGCCCACCAGCGCACAGACTCCCGCGCCCGGCACCAGGTCTTCGCGAAGGCAGATCGCCTCCCAGTCCAGTTTCTCTGCTGCAGTCATGTGTTTTCTCCGAACATTCTCTGTATCACTTGCGATTTACTTGCTGACCGCCAGTAGCGGTACCGCTTCTTCCTTGCGTGCGGGCCGCTTCTGGCCGCGCTCCTTGACGAACACAACGCGGCTGTCCTGCTCGTCGGTATTCACAAAGCTGCGGAAGCGGCGCATCTTGCTGGGGTCTTCGATCGTGGTGCGCCATTCGCACTGGTAGGTGCCGACAATGTGCTCCATTTGCTTCTCAAGCTCGTCGGCGATACCGAGTGAGTCTTCGATCACCACTTCGCGTAAGTAGTCGAGGCCGCCCTCCAGGTTGTCCATCCAGGTCGACGTGCGCTGCAGGCGGTCGCCCGTGCGGATGTAGAACATCAGGAAGCGGTCGATGTAGCGAATGAGCGTTGCGTCGTCGAGGTCGGTCGCAAACAGGTCGGCGTGGCGCGGCTTCATACCGCCGTTGCCGCAGACGTAGAGGTTCCAGCCGTTCTCGGTGGCGATAACGCCGAAGTCCTTGGACTGCGCTTCCGCACACTCGCGCGTGCAACCCGACACCGCTGACTTGATCTTGTGCGGCGCGCGCAAGCCCTTGTAGCGGTCTTCAATAGTAATGGCCATGCCCACGCTGTCCTGCACACCGTAACGGCACCACGTACTGCCGACACAGGATTTTACGGTGCGCAGGGCTTTACCGTAGGCATGGCCAGTTTCGAAACCTGCATCCACCAGTTCCCGCCAGATGTGCGGAAGCTGTTCCACGCGCGCGCCGAACAGGTCTACCCGCTGGCCGCCGGTGATCTTGGTGTACAGGTCATATTTCTGTGCAACTTGCCCGAGCACGATGAGCTTCTCGGGGGTGATCTCGCCGCCGGCGACACGCGGTACGACCGAGTAGGTGCCGTCCTTCTGCATGTTGGCGAGAAAATGGTCGTTGGTGTCCTGCAGCGGCGCGTGCGAGTCCTCGAGCACGTAGTCATTCCACAGCGATGCCAGGATAGAGCCCACCGCAGGCTTGCAGATACCGCAGCCGTCGCCGCTGCCGTGTTTCTCCAGCAGTTCTTCAAAGGTCTTGATGCCGCCCACCTGCACGATGTGGAACAGCTCCTGGCGGGTGTAAGGGAAGTGTTCGCAGAGGCTCTTGTCGACCACCACTCCGCGCGTGGTGAGTTCGTCTTCCACCAGGTTTTTCAGCATTGCTGCGCAGCCGCCGCAGCCCGTACTCGCCTTGGTTTCGCCTTTGACGTCGCCCACGCTGCAGCAGCCCGCGTCGATAACCGACACGATGTCGCCCTTGGTCACGTTGTGGCAGGAGCAGACGGTGGCGGTGGCGGGCAGTGCCGCAACGCCCAGTACAGGCACCTCGCCCATGGACGGCGCGATAAGCGCCTGGGGCCCGGGCGGCAACTCTATGTCGTTCAGGTGGTACTGCAGCAGGCTGTCGTAGTCGCCGCAGTCGCCCACCAGCACGGCGCCCAGCAGCTGCTTGGCATCGGCCGTGGTGACGATACGCTTGTACACGTCCTCGCGCTCGTCGCTGAACGTGAAGGCGATGGAACCGGGTGTACGGCCGTGGGCATCGCCAATGGAGCCCACGTCTACACCGAGCAGCTTGAGCTTGGTGCTCATGTCGGAGCCTGTAAACGCGCCGCTCTCACCCGCAATCTGCTGTACAACGGCCTCTGCCATGCGGTAGCCCGGCGCGACCAGCCCGTAGATGCGGCCTGAGTAGAGCGCGCATTCCCCGATGGCAAATATGTCGGCGTCGCTGGTCTTGAGCGCGCCATCTACCACGATGCCGCCGCGCTCACCCATATCGAGGCCACACTCGCGCGCGAGTTCGTCGCGCGGACGGATGCCGGCGGAAAACACGATCATGTCGGTCTCGAGTACCGAGTCGTCCGCAAACTCCATCTTCAGGGCACAGGTGTCGCCCTCGGTGATGTTCTGGGTGTTCTTTCCCGTGTGTACCTGCACATCCAGCGCCTCGATCTTGCGCTGCAGCATGCCGGAACCGCCGTTGTCGAGCTGCACGCCCATGAGGCCGGGGGCGAACTCCACAACGTGGGTCTGCAATCCGAGGTTCTTCAGCGCGTTGGCACACTCGAGCCCCAGCAGGCCACCGCCGACCACCACGCCCACCTTGCTGTCGCTGGCCTTTGCGCGAATCTCGCCGAGGTCGTCGATGGTGCGGTAGGTGAGGCAGCGCTTGTGTTCGTGCCCCGGTACCGGCGGTACGAAGGGATAGGAGCCGGTGGCCATGACCAGCTTGTCGTAGGGGAAGCTGCGGCCCAGTGCCGTGATCACCGTCTTGGTCTCGCGGTCGATGGTCTCTACTGCATCGCCGAAATGGGCGTGTACGCCCCAGCCCTCGTAGGTCTCCCGGTCTGTCAGCGCCAGTTCCTCCGGCGCACGGCCGCTGAACACGTCGGACAGGTGCACACGATCATAGGCGGGCCGCGGTTCCTCGCCCAGCACGGTAATGTGTGCGTCTGCACCGGACTCCACCAGCTGTTCGACGAAGTGATGGCCGACCATGCCGTTGCCGATGACCACGATTTTCTGTTGCTTCATACCCCTTTACTCCTTGTTGGCGTGCTTGCTCACGCCGTTGCGGCGCCCTGCAGCGCCTCCGCAACATCGCGGCCGAACATAAGTCCCTGCCGCAGTGCCGCGATATCGTGTTGTGTGTTGATAAGTTCTGCGTACCAGGTGCTGCCGCCGCGGTCGCCGACCAGCATGGCGCTGACGAGGCGGTTGCCGCGAATCCCCAACCTGCGATACACGCCGTGGGCGGGATCGCGCAGCACGAGTTGTTCTTCACCGGCATCGCTGCCGCCGGCGCGGAAAATGTCGACGCCGGATATCTTGAGCTGTACCGGCCAGTCGCCCGGCGCAAAGGCCGGGCCTTCAACGCCGCACAGTGAGCGTGCGAGTACGGCGGCCTGGTCGCGCACGGGCGCCACAAGCCCGAAAGTCTGTTCCTGGTACTGGCTGCATTCCCCCAGGGCGTAAACGCCTTCCTTGGAGGTGCAGAGGTGCTCGTCGACGACGACGCCGCGGTCGCAGGTGAGGCCTGCGCCCCTGGCGAGATCTGTGCGCGGCGTTATGCCGGTAGCCAGCACCAGCTGTTCGCACTCGAGAGTGCTGCCATCGTTCAGTTCAAGTCCTTCTATAAACCCGGCCTCGTCACGCTTTAGAGCCGCGGGTGCAATACCTGTGCGAAACGCGAGCCCGCGCCGCTCCAGTGTGCGTTGCAGGTAGTGGCCACCCTCCGCGTCGAGCTGTTGGTTCATGAGTGCGGTATTGCGATGCACCACGGTGGTGGCAAAGCCCAGTTCAGCGAGGCCGTGGGCAGCTTCGAGCCCGAGCAAACCGCCACCGACAACGACTGCGCGTTTTGCGGTGCCCGCCGCGGGAAGTGCGCGAATGGCTTCCACATCTGCCACGGTGCGTACAACGCGAAGACCTTTGCCCTTGTCGTCTGCGAAGTCGGGCACTGCAACGCCGGCGCCGGTGGCGAGCACCAGCGCGGTGTAGTCGTGCGTGCTGCCGTCTGCGCACGTCACGCGGCGCGCTTCCAGGTCAATGTCGCTGGCCCTGGTAGCAGAGAGAAACTCCGCCGCGTAGTCGGGGGGCAACATGTCGAGATCGGTGGTGCCGACTTCGCCCGCGAGCAGGCTGGAGAGCAGCACGCGGTTGTAGCAGGGGCGGTCTTCCTCACCGATCACCTTGATGTTCCAGCCGTGACTGTGTCGCGCCATCTCCTCGAGCAGGTAGGCGGTTGCCATACCCGCACCGACGATAAGCAGCTGGCCCTGTTGCACCGTATTCATAGATCTTCTTCAGGCTGCCCGGGTGCCGGAGTTGCGCTCGCCGTCTGACGGGGAGGGCACGGGTTCTAGCACGGGCCCACCTTCCTTCGCTTCGGGTGCGCGCGCCGCGTGTGCCGGGTTCTCCCGCGCCGAGCCGTGCTTGGCGTACAGGAACTCCAGTACCTGCTGCCTGAGATGCACAAACTCAGGGTCTTCCGCCAGCTCAAGGCGATCGCGCGGCCGTTCGAGGCCCACCTCAAGAATGTTGCCGATCGTGGCTGCTGGCCCGTTGGTCATCATCACGATGCGGTCGGAGAGCAATACGGCCTCGTCCACGTCGTGGGTAATCATCATCACCGTGTTGCCGAGTTCCGCCTGGATCTCCATCAGGGAGTCCTGCAGCTGCGCCCGGGTGAGTGCGTCGAGCGCGCCAAAGGGCTCGTCGAGCAACAGGACTTTCGGCTGCATTGCGAGGCCGCGCGCGATACCGACGCGCTGCTTCATACCGCCGGAGATTTCGCCGGGCAGTTTGTCCATGGCGTGGGCCATGTTGACGAGCTCAAGGTTGTGTTCGATCCAGGCGCGGCGCTCCGCGCGCGTCTTGGTCTTGCGGAACACCTGGTCTACCGCCAGGGCAACGTTGTCGTACACGGTCAGCCAGGGCATCAGGGCGTGGTTCTGGAACACCACGGCACGTTGCGGGCCGGGGTCTGTCACCTCTTTACCTTCAAGGATCGCGCCGCCTTCTGTGGCGCGCAGCAGGCCCGCGACGATGTTGAGCAGCGTCGACTTGCCGCAGCCCGAGTGCCCGATCAGGGAGACGAACTCGCCCTTGCGCATCTTGAGGTTGACGTGTTGCAGCGCGCGGAATGTGGTGCCGCCGGTGTTGAACTCGATGCCGACGTCAGTAATTTCCAGGTAGGTATCGCTCATAGTCTTGTCCTCAGCGCAGAATTGCTTCTTTGTCCCAGCTCACCTTGCGTTGCAGTAGCAACATGAAGCGGTCGAGCAGGAAACCGATGCCGCCGATGGTTACTACTGCAACCATGATGCGACCCAGTGAATTGGAACTGCCGTTCTGGAACTCGTCCCAGACGAACTTGCCGAGGCCGGGGTTCTGCGCCAGCATCTCCGCCGCGATCAGCACCATCCAGCCGGTGGCCAGCGACAGGCGCAGGCCCGTGAACATCATCGGTATGGCGGCGGGGAACACGATCTTGCGCACGTGCACCGAGGGCGACAGCGCCATGACGCGGCTAACGTTGACGATGTCGCGGTCAATGCTGGCAACGCCGACCGTGGTGTTTAAAAGGGTGGGCCAGAGGCAGCACAGTGCTACCGTAATGGCCGAATTGAGGAATGACTTTTCAAAGAACGGGTCTTCAGCAGTGTAGCTCGCGCTGACCACCATCGTTACCAGCGGCAGCCAGGCCAGTGGCGACACCGGCTTGAACACCTGGATGATGGGGTTCATTGCTTTGTAGGCACGTCCGCTCAGCCCGCAGAGAATCCCGAGCGGTATTGCGATTATTGTCGCGATACCGAAACCCGCCGCCACCGTTAACAGGCTGGTGCCGATCTGGTCGATGTAGGTGGGTTTGCCGGTGTAGCTGCGCCACTTGATCGTTGCATCGGGGTCCGCCTCGAGTTTCTTTGCGTTGCGCGCCTCCTGGCGCTCGTAGAACGCATCGGCCTTGTCGCGTTCACGCGAATGCTCCTCCGCCAGGTTGCCGATCTGCTCCCACACCTGCACCGGGCCAGGAAACTGGCCCAGCGAGGTGTCGATGCGATTGGCGGAGAACTGCCAGACAAGAAGAAACATCACGACGCCGATGGCCGGCAACAGCAGGCCTTCGGTGAAGGCCTGGTTGCGGAACGTTCCGACCATCTGGTCGAAACGATCGTCGTTTGCGGAAATGTTGCTGGGTTGTGACATGCTTGCCGATACCTCTATGTGGTCTGGCGTTTTACTTGCGGTTTTCTTCGTGCTCTACTTCGCTGCCTACTTAACTACCTCATCGCCGCGCAGGCCGATGGGGAACTGTTCCAGGTAGGCGTTCGGCTTGGTGCCGTCGAAGACCATCTCGTCGATGAACTCGGTCTGCGGCGGGCGGAAGCCTGATTCGGTGCCGAAGTCAGGGAAGTCAGCCGCTTTCAGGGTGCCTTCCTTGATGAGTTCCTCGGCCGCCATCTGGTAGAGGTCAGGGCGGTACACGCTTTTCGCGACTTCAACGTACCAGTCGTCGGACTTCGGCTCGGCAATCTGGCCCCAGCGGCGCATCTGGGTCAGGTACCAGATGGCGTCGGAGTAGTACGGGTAGGTCGCGAAGTAGCGGAAGAACACGTTGAAGTCGGGCACGTCACGCTTGTCGCCCTTTTCGTACTCGAAGGTGCCGGTCATGGAGTTGGCGATCACGTCGTAGTCCGCGCCCACGTACTCTGACTGCGACAGGATCTTCACAGCCTCCGGACGGTTGGCGTTGTTGTCGGCGTCGAGCCACTCAGCGGCGCGCAGCAGTGCCTTGACGACGCGAATGGTGGTATTGGGGTACTTCTCGGTGAACTCCTTGGTCAGGCCGAACACCTTCTCGGGGTTGTTCTTCCAGATCTCGTAGTCGGTAATGACCGGCACACCGATGCCTTTGAACACGGCCTGCTGGTTCCAGGGCTCACCCACGCAGTAGCCGTAGATCGTGCCCGCTTCCAGCGTGGCCGGCATCTGCGGCGGCGGTGTTACAGACAGCAGTGCGTCGGCGTCGATCTGGCCGGAGATGTCGCCCTTGTGCGGCGCGTAGTAGCCCGGGTGGATGCCACCCGCGGCCAGCCAGTAGCGCAGCTCGTAGTTGTGGGTGGATACCGGGAAGACCATGCCCATCTTGAACGGCTTGCCTTCGTCCTTGAAGCGGTCGACGACCGGCTTTAAGTAGTCTGCCTTGATCGGGTGCACCGGCTTGCCGTCTTCATGCGGCACGTGCTTCTTCATCTCGGCCCAGATGGCGTTGGAAACGGTGATGCCGTTGCCGTTCAGGTCCATGGAGAAGGGCGTAACAATGTGCGCCTTGGTGCCGAAGCCGATCGTGGCCGCCAGGGGCTGGCCCGCCAGCATGTGGGCGCCGTCGAGCTGTCCGTCAATCACGCCGTCGAGCAGCACTTTCCAGTTCGCCTGCGCTTCGAGCGTGACGTAGAGGCCTTCGTCCTCAAAGTAACCGCGCTCGTAGGCGACTGCGAGTGGCGCCATATCGGTGAGCTTGATGAAACCGAACTTGAGTTCGTCTTTCTCGGGCTCGCCCAGTTCGGCGTGGGCCGCCGGCAGGGCTGTCGCGAACACCGCGACGGTGAAAAGCTTGGTGATGGTGCGGCGACTAACCGCGATGAATCTGGAACCTAACATCGTTTACCCCTTGTACTTCGTGTAGCCACGCGAACGCTGCCCTCGCACACCCGGA
The DNA here is from genome assembly GCA_965227435.1 of Halioglobus sp. Taxonomy (GTDB): domain Bacteria; phylum Pseudomonadota; class Gammaproteobacteria; order Pseudomonadales; family Halieaceae; genus Marimicrobium. Next base: position 1,902,898 of record CBDDGB010000001.1, read on the forward strand.
TTGCGGTGTGGAAAGAGCGTCGTTGCTCAAGGGAAGTGTTCGATGAATGAAACTGCGTTACGCCAAAGGTATATCAAGAACCTTGCCAGTCCTTAATAACTATCAATAAATCAGTTGTTTAGGTATTTCAGGGAAGAAACCGGGCGGTTGATGCCCGGCGTATCAAACGGGCGCTGCACCTTCGCGGTGCAGCGCCTCACTATTATTGCGCGGCGGGGAGGGGCAGCAGCCTGTCTGGCCCCAGCTCGATGCCTGGCTCGATCTCCCAGGGCTCGTCATGCGCATCGGCGGGCTTGTAGTCCTGGCTGGGTGACGGCAGCTCAAGGTAGCGTGCGGCCTCGCGATACAGGTCTGTGCGAAACGTGCGCTGCACCTGCGATTTGATCTCATCTTCGCCGAAGGGCTTGCCCAGCAGGTCGCCGAGTTCTCGCAGCAGCCACTGGCCATCGGAACGCCAGGGGAAGCCCGCCTGGAAGCGGCCAAACACGTGCATATGCGGTAACTCGACGTGCGCGTTGCCCTTGTGAAAAACGAAGCGTCCGCTCAGCGATGGCGCGAGGTTCGCCACCGTGAGGTCGAGGTAGTGCGGCATGGCCAGCACCTCGGCTGCTTTCTCGCGATTGCGCGGTTCCGCCAGCCATGTGCAGGCTTCCATTAACGCAAGGCGCAGCCGCAGGTGTGTGCCCGGGTGGAGTTGGTGCCAGTGTTCGGTCACGCCCAGCACTTTTTCTGGGCCGTTGTTCCAGATGTCGTAGCTGGTGGCCTGCACGCTGCCCACACCGTACTGCACCGCGATGGAGTTCCACGGTTCTCCGACACAGAAACCGTCGATTACACCGCGCGACATGCTGTCGACCATCTGTTCCGGCGGCAGCACGATGATGTTTACATCACGCTGCGGATCGATGCCGCCGCTGCGTAGCCAGTGGCGCAGCAAAAGGATGTGGCAGGAAAACGTATGTGCGGCCGCTAGAGTGACGGGGCGCTCTGAGCTCTTAAGGTATTCGGCCAATGCACTGGCGGTATCAGCCGCCCCAGTACCGCTTGCGCGTGCGGAAATCTCCGCTGAAAGAGGCTGTCCAAGCGTAATGGCGTTACCGTTCAGGCTCAGCGCGAGGCCGGTGATGACATCGGCGCGCATGCCGCCAAGACCCAGCGAGGTCGCGAGCGGCAGCGGGGCAAGCATTTGCGCCGCGTCTAGATCGCCGATGGCGACCCGGTCGCGGATGTTGGCCCAGGACACCTCGCGCTGCAGCGTCACTTCGAGGCCGTACTTGTCATAGAGACCCAGCTCGCGCGCCATAATGAGCGGCGCGCTGTCGGTCAGTCGCAGGTAGCCCAGGCTGATACTCGCTTTTTCCGCCGGCGCCAGCCGTGATGTGTCGTTCATTCCTTCCCCTTCCTAATCGCCCTTGTCCAATAGGTCGATGATGTCGCTGGCGGTCTCCTCCAGCGTGCGGCTCTTGTCCATGGCCAGCTTTCTCAGTGTGGCGAAGGCCTGTTCCTCGCTGACCGAATGCACCTGCATAAGCAGGCCCTTGGCCTTGTCGAGTACCTTGCGCCCCTCCAGCTGCCTGCGTGTGTCGTCGAGTTGCATCTGCAGTGCGCGGAACGCCGAGAACTGCGCCATCGCGATGTCGACGGCAACGCGCACGCGCGCAGGGCTGATGTCTTCTGCCTGGTAAGCTGTAACGCCCGCGCGAATGGCGTCGTTAATGAACTGCTCGTCACCGGTTTGCGAGAACATCACGACGGGCCGCGGGTTGTGTGCCGATGCGATGCTGAGGCTTTCTAGTACGTCGCGATCGGGCGAGTCGAGCGCGATGATGACCACGTCCGGTTCGCGCTGTGCAACCTGGTACAGTAGGCCCGCAGCGGTGGGAATCACGGTCAGTACCTCGAAGCCCACATCGTGCAGGCGCGACTCTACAACGCTCGCGCGTTCGCGATCGTCGTCGACGAGGATGACCTGCAGGGGTCTGCTGCTTTGGCTGTTCTGCGACAAATTGTTAGACCCGCAACCGCGAGGCGGTTGCGGGTGGCCTGATTACCACACTAGATCTTGAAGTTTAGCGTGAACCAGACCTTCTCGGTATCGGCATAGCGGTCGGAGTCTGAGCTGAAGTTGGCGTACTTCAGCTGCGTCGTCCAGTTCTTGGTGATGGGCCAGGTCGCTACCAGGTCGATTTCTGTGCCGAAGTCTTCGCTGGAGTCTTCAGCCTGGAAGTCGTGGTAGAACGCGCCCAGCTTGACTGGACCGACCTTGCCGTTGATGCCTACGTACATGTCTTCGATACCATCGGCGGGGGTTACCAGGAACTTGTCGGCCCAGCCCTGGAACTTGTGCAGCGTGGCGTAGGGCGTTTTGAAGCCGACACCGTCACCGGCACCCAGCACTTCGTAACCCGCAGTACCCTTGATGCCCGCGATGGTCACCGTGGCCTCTGCGACGTAGTACTCGGCATCGTACTCTACCGGGTTGTCGCCCGCGTCAGTCTGGTCGGCGTAGCCCAGACGCAACCCTACCGGGCCCAGTTTACCCACGTATTCCAGGCCGAAGGTGTCGGACGAGTTGCCGACGGAGCGCCCTGGAATGTAGTCCTCGTCAAAGTCGATGTCGAGCAGATAGGCAAACGCCGAGATGGAGTGGTTCTCGAGAAACTTGTACTCGGCCCGCAGGAAGTGGTTGTCGCCCTTGAGTTCGGGCGGTTGTACCGGCCCCGCCTCGGGTCCGAAGATGCGGTCGACGCTCTCTATGTAAGAGTAGTCGAGCGACAGCCCGTAATCGCCCTTGTAGAACGCGCGAATGCCGTCGTAGGTCTGTTCGTTCTGGCGCCACGCCACGCCGCCGATAAAGCGCTGGTTCCCGTGGTTGATGCGCTGCCGACCGAGCGTGCCCGAAGCACCCGCTGCGCTGTATTTAACCCACACCTGGTTGATGCCTGTGCCTTCAGGGTCGGCGACAACAGGGAACTCGGTGTTGCCATTGGCCGTCGAGTTAAAATCGTCGCTGCCCACATCGGAGAGGTCGTCAAACTCGAGCAGGCCAGAGAAGCCCTTATACGTCGCGGTGGTGAACGTGAGCCGCGAGCGCAGCGTTGAAGCCTCTGCATCCTTGTCGAAGCCGTCCTGGTCGACGAACTCGAAACGATAGCGGAAGTTCAGGGACGCTTTGCCCTCGGTGAACATACTGGTGAAATCATCGACGGTTGCCGGTTCTGCCAGTGCGGGTGAGGCGCTGAGTGCGAATGCGGCGGCCAGAAGTGGTGCTCTCAAGGTATTAGGCATTTTGCTGCTCCATAAAAAACGGCGCCTGCACGCAGACGCCGAAAGTGACGTTACGTGCAGGCGCCGTTGCCTGTGGTGTTTGGGGACGCTTAGTCATGAGCAAGCATCGGGCCAGAATTCTCAACTCTATGAATCCATTACATAAATTATAAAACGCCGAGGCGCGAATCGCACGCAAAGGTCCAAGGCAGTGCGCGCCCGCACCGCGATGGTGAGCCTTTCGCGGGGTATGCCGCGACCTGATCTGCTCTACAGGCCCCGCCGTACAGCCACAATGACATTCAAAAAGCGTTTCATACCCACCGCCATAACCACCGGCCTGCTCGCCAGCTGCACGGGCGCGCCCAGCTACGAGGGTGAGCCCAGCGACCACTTCGATGGGGACGTGTTTATCAACTCTACCCCCATGAGCAAGGGCGCGGGCGACCTGCTGAGCCTCGGCTGGGGTTCGTTAACCAAGAGTGAGCGCTGGCCCAGCTGGATCGACATAGAGCAGAAGGCCATCGCCGAGGAGCGCGTGGAAGAGGGCATCTCGGTCACCTTCATCAATCACGCAACGTTTCTTATTCAGGTCGATGGACTCAACATCATCACCGACCCGGTCTACTCGATGCGCGCCAGCCCGGTGCAGTTTGCCGGGCCGCGCCGCGTGCATACTCCCGGCGTGGCGTTTGAGGACCTGCCGCACATCGACGTGGTGCTGATCAGCCACAACCATTACGACCATCTCGATGCGGCCACGCTGAAGCGATTGCTTGAAGACCAGGAAGAGGAGCCGCTGATACTGGCGGGCCTCGGCAACGGCGCCTACTTCGACCAGCTTGGGCTTACGCAGCACGCCGACCTCGACTGGGAAGACTCCTATAGCTTTGAGGGCGTGGAGTTTATCTTCACTGAGTGCTGTCACCGTTCGGGTCGGGGTATTTCCGACCAGATGAAGACCTTGTGGGGTTCCTTTGTTATCAAGACGTCGCAGGGCAATCTCTATTTCGCGGGCGATACCGGCTACGACAAGCACTTCGCAACAACCGGTGATGAGCACGGACCGTTCGCGCTGGCCATGCTGCCGATCGGCGCTTACGAGCCGCGCTGGTTTATGAAGGACGTACACACCAACCCCGCCGAGGCGGTGCAGGCGCACAGGGACCTGCGCAGCGAGCTCAGCATCGGCATGCACTTCGGAACGTTCCAGCTTACCTATGAGGCGATCGACCAGCCCCAGATCGACCTCGAGGAGGCCCTCGAAGACCAGGGCGTGCCCGAGGAGGAGTTCCTGGTGCTGGAGGTGGGTGAACGCCTCGTGCTGCCCTGGGAAGAGGGCGACCAGTAAGCATTCCTCCACCCACTGATCGGATTGCCCGCCCCTGACGTAACCCCTGCATCGCAAGGGAGACTCTAATGACACGCATTCTAATGGCCCTCACCTTCGCGGCCTTCCTCTCAGCCTGCGCCGGCGTGCAGGTGACTGACTACGAGGCCATGCAGCCCGCCTTCGACCCGGAGCAGTTCTTCGACGGTAAGCTGACCGCGCAGGGCGTGGTGAAGAACCGCGGCGGTAAGGTCACGCGCAGTTTTACTGCCGACATCATCGCGTATTGGCGGGACGGCATCGGCACGCTCGAAGAAGATTTCCTCTTCGACGATGGCGAGGAGCAGCGGCGCATCTGGACGCTGACACCCGATGGCCCAGACAAGTACATTGGCACGGCGCCCGACGTGGTGGGCGATGCCGACATGCGGGTGGCAGGCAACAGCATGTTCCTCGACTACGTACTGCAGATTCCCTACGGCGATGGCACCATCGACCTCACCGTCGATGACCGCATGTATAAAGTGTCAGACAATGTGTTGATCAACGAGTCGAAGATGTACAAGTTCGGCGTGCGGGTAGGGGAGTTGGTGCTCGTGATCATGAGGTTGCCCAATGAGTAAGCCGAATGATGTAAGTAACGCGACAACGAGTGAACAGCCGCGCCTGCCGTGCCGCGGCTGTATGGCGGACTGCCCCAACTATCATCGCTGCGATGGTAAGCCCTGGCGCGCTCAGAACACTGAAAAACAGGGCTAATGCGTTAGTCTTCCTACTCTCAGGCACCGCCCGCACTTAGCACACCTCTAGAAAACTATAAGGAGAACCGTATGGTCACCATTCATCACTTAGGCGTTTCCCAGTCAGACCGCGTGGTCTGGTTGATGGAAGAACTGGAGAAGCCTTACGAGCTCAAGTGGTACAACCGCGGCGAAGACTTTCTCGCGCCGCCCGAGTACCTCGCGCTGCACCCGGTAGGCACTGCACCAATTATTGAAGATGGCGATGTGGTCATGGCCGAGTCCTCCGCGATTGTGGAGTACCTTTCGCAGCGCCACGGCGGCGGCTGCCTCTCGGTCGGGCCCGATGAGCCTGACTACCCGCATTACCTCTACTGGATGACCTTCAACACCAACTTCCAGTCGGTGCTGTTTATGAAAATGGCGTACCAGGCCGGCGGCGGCGACATGGCGGCCGGTGGCACGATCGTCGACGTGATGCAGCGGCGTGAGAATGGGCTCTATAACTACCTTGAGCAGCGCCTTGGCGAGTCTGACTACCTCGGTGCCGACCGCTTTACCTGCGCCGACATCATGATGCTGTTCAACCTGACCTCACTGGAGATGCTGGGCGCGCGGCCTCTTGGCGAACTACCCAACGCCAGCGCTTACGTTGAGCGCGTGACCGCGCGCCCCGCGTACCAGAAAGCCATGGCCATCGCCGGAGCGGAGGCAACGCCGCCGGAAGGCTGACGTCGGTTGCGGCCGTGCTGGAGCCCTTAGCGCCATGACCTCGGTGCCCGTAGTGGCAAAGCTGCTTGGTTGGGCCGGCTTGCTGCCGTTTATCGCCGCGCCCGCTGCGCTTCATCTGTTCCCGGACGCCGCGGCGCGCCTGGTGGTTGCCGTAGCGACTTATGCGCTCGCGATTCTCTGTTTTCTAGCCGGAGCGTGGTGGGGCATCGCGCTGCTCAGGCGCCGGTGGGAGGTGCTGCTGGTCAGCAACGCAGTGGTGATTGCCGGTTGGGCGGGCTACCTGCTTCTTCCCTCGCGCTGGGTCCTGTGCCTGTTGGCGCTCCTGCTGGCGGTGACGGTGCTTTTTGAGCGAACGCACCCCATGTTTGCCCCGCAGCCCGCGTACTACGCCGCGCTCCGTCTGCGGCTCAGTGCCATCGCGGCCCTCTCCCTGGTCGCCGCCGCCCTGCTCATCTGAACAATGGTTCACAGGCGATCGCCGCTGCTTTTGCGATAAAATGGGGAATTCGCCCGCACGAGCCCGATGTATGGACACCGCTGTAGCTAAACCGATAGACCTTGCCCTCGAGATTCCCGAGGACTCTGCACCCACCCCCGAATGGTTCCACGATGCCCTGGCTGTGCCCCGGGAGGAAGGCTATGTGGAGTCGGGCGGCTGCCAGGTGCACTACTTCCGCTGGGGCGACCCCTCCAAACCCGGCGTATTGATGCTGCACGGCTTCCTGGCCCACGCGCGCTGCTTTGCCTTCATTGCCCCGTTCCTCGCCAATGACTACCACGTGGTGGCCTACGACTTCTCCGGCATGGGCGACTCCGGCGTGCGCGAGAGCTACCCCGACGAGGTGCGCTTGCAGGAACTCGTGGACGTAGCCGAGCAGACCGGCCTGTTCGCGTCAGGCCACAAGCCGACCATCATCGCTCACTCCTACGGCGGCAGCATCGGCCTGCTCGCAATGGAGCATTACCACGATCGCTTCCGGCGCCTGGTGATCTGCGACCTCATGACCCTGCGCCCCGAGCGGCTGATTGCGCGGCACGAAGAGATGGGCGAGCCACCCGCTAAGGAAGACAAGCGCCCCAACCGCGTCTACCCCGACTACGAGACGGCGCGTGGCCGCTTCATCCTCTCGCCGCCGCAGAAGGTCAACGAGCCCTACCTTACCGACTACATGGCTTTTCACTCCATGAAAGAGGTTGAAGACGGCTGGACCTGGAAGTTTGACCCCAGCGTGTTTGAGCGCAGCGACGACCTGCACGAGCGCATCCTGCGCCAGGGATTCCGCATTGCCGAGGCGCCGGGCGACATGGTGATCGTCTACGGCGAGGAGAGTGAGCTGTTTGACGCCGACTCGGCCGCCTACATCGTGGAGTGCGGTGGCGGGCATATTCCCATGATCGGGATTCCTGATGCCAGGCACCACCTGATGCTGGACCAGCCGGTGGCCTTTGCCTGCGTTTTGCGCACGCTGCTGGCGGTTTAACAGCTTGTTTGGCGGGCGGTTTCCTGGTTGGCCAGGCGGCGCCCACTTGTCATAAAAGCGCCACAAAACCTTCAAACAGGCGTTATCTGACTGTCATATTGTCACAAATCTGTCACATAACGTTGCTAATGTCCGCACCATCGCTGGGCATACTGGCGAGACACCCCCGATAACAAGCAGTACCCGCTAAGACCATTAGAGGAACGGCGCATGACTCGCAACCTAACCCAAATTTGTTTACTCGTGGCCAGCGTGCTGCTGTGCTCCACGGCAGTGCAGGCAGAGGACTGGAAAGACACCCTGAAGAACGCGGGTAAGGTCTACTCCAGCGATGACGGCCTTGTGCAGGAAGTGAAGCTCTTCGGCCGTGTGCACTACCAGTACAACTACTCTGACGGTGAGAGCGCCGGCCAGAACTTCAGCGGCGACCGCGACGAGTTACGACGCCTGCGCCTCGGCATGTCGGTCAAGTTCCTAGACGGTTTCAAGGCACTCGCGCGCTGGAACGTCGACGAACAGGGCTTCAAGGGCACCGCCGCGGTGTACGACAGCTGGGACGAGCTCTATATCGACTACAGCAAGAAAGACATCGCGGGTTTCGACAAGGCCTCGATCGGTTACGGCCGTTACAAGCTGCTCTTCGGCGGTGAAGAGCACCAGTCTTCCAAGAAGATCAAGACCATTGAGCGCAGCGCGATCAACAACCGCTTTGGCAGCCGCCGCCCCACCGGTGTGAACATCAACCTCGAAAGGGGTGACGTTGAGTACATCGTCGGCATCTGGTCTACCGAGCTGGAGCTCGAACACTGGGCGGGCTGGAGTGAAGACGTGGCCTACCAGTTCAGCGCCACGATGCCGGCCGCAGACGGCGAGCTGATTCTCGACTTCATCTACGCCGATGGCGATGGCCAGCTGCTCACGCCGTTTAACTACGACTATGCAGGCTCTGTGACATACACCCGTGATTTCGGTGGCGTGAACGTTATGGCCAACGCCACTGCAAGTAAGGCGTTTGATCGCGACCCATGGGGTTTCGTGATCATCCCTAGCTTCTACATTATCGAAGACAAACTGGAAGCCGCGTTCCGCTACCAGTACGCAAGCGTAGACACTGACCTCGGTGTGCCGCGCTCAAGCGGCAGCCGCGGCCTGCGCCGTGTTGCGCTCGCCGAGGGAGTGGGCACGGGCAACGGCGACGAGTACCAGGCGCTCTACGCCGGCCTCAACTACTTCGTTGCAGGGCACAACCTCAAGTTCATGACAGGTGTGGAGTACGAGGACATCAGCAACAGCGCTGATCGCGAACTCGACGGTGTAACCTTGTGGGCAGCGGTGCGTGCCTATTTCTAAACGCAGTTGAATCCCCGAAAAAAGGCACACCGCCCGCCCCCCAAGCCAGAGGCTTATAAGGACGGGCGATGTGCAGGGGGGTCGATACACGGGCTATAGCCCGCTAGCGAATGCGCAACGTGGCGCCGTCGCTGTCTTTTCTCCACACCGTGTACTCGGGATTCGCCGGGTCGCTGGTGTTCATCACAACCGCCAGCAGTTCTTCCACACCGCCAGTGAGTTTCAGGTCGCCCTGCCACTGACCGCTCAATAGCGGCGCGCGCAGCTGGCAGGCGGCGTAGTCGATGACATAGTTGTTGTTGTCGCCGTCAAATTCGCCGCAGACCAGCAGGTAGTGCAGTGCGGCGTCGACCCGCGCCGAGACATCGACGTCGATCGCCAATTCCCAGGAGCTGTCGAAATCGAACGTGGTGTCGGCCACCAGCTCGCCCGTCGTTTCGGCGGGTTGCTCAAGCAGGTCGTCGATGGTTGCGCCCGGTTTGGCTTGCAACAGCGCCACGGCCTCGTCGTGCAGGCCGGAGTAGAGCAGGGCGTCGCGGTGCTCAATGACACTGGCTGTGTCCAGTGCGACGAACTCGCCGTAGTCGGCGCTGCCGTCGGCCAGAACGCGTGCGGCCTGCGCGTTGAGTGCCGCCTGTACCTCATTGGCCGGCAGGTCTTCTACCTGGTTCATCATGAGCGTGGACAGCGCGCTGAGTTGGGCAGAGCCCTTTAGGTTGCCGTTGTTGAGATTCACCTCAAAGTGTTCGGCAAACAGCACGATGCGATAGCAGTCTTGCGCGTTGCAGGACTCGATCAGCCAGGGCGCTTGTTCACGCTCGGCGAGGTCGGCATGGTCTTTCGCCACAGAAAAGAACGGGTACTCGCTGCGGCCGTACCATTCGGAACCCTCGCGCGTGGTGACCGGTGTGTCGCGGTTGTCCCAGGCGTAGAGTGCGGCGACTGTGTCGCCCGTCAGCGGGCTGCCGATGCAGCCTGCCAGCACCGGGGCCAGCATGGCAGGGGCGGAGCGGCGAAGCAGTGTCGTTAAACGGTTCATGGCATTACTCCTGGTACAGTTTGCTGGTAACGGCACGCTCTGCGCGATGCCAGTTGACGTTGGTGGCGCCATTGCTGTTCACGAAGTCGCCGAAGTCCGGGTAGGTCTGCAGCAGATCGTGTGCTTCTTCGGGGTGTGACCAGGCCTCATCGATCACGATGGCCCAGGGCATGCCGGTCGCCGTCTGGTAGTAGATGTTGGCGCCCGGTATCGATGCGTCGTCGAGCGTGCCCAATGCAGACAGGTCAGCGCGCGGCGTGGGTGCGCGGTTTTTCAGGTGCACTTCGCGTCGGCGTGCGTTGGTGCCGAAGATAAACGGGTTGAACAACTGGTCGGTGACCGCCTCGCCGGGCACGTCGCCCGACAGTGGCACGAAGAGCGTGAACTCACTCGCACCGGCGGTGCCGCTGCATAAGTCTTCGGTACGATAGAAGTTGCAGCCTTCGTCGGCGCTGACGTATTGCCACGCGTCCGGGTAGACAACCAGCACCGCGTGTTCGCTACCCGCGCCCGCCTCGAGCACGGTGTGGCCCGCATTGTTGCCGCCCAGGGTTAGGGATAAACGACCCTGGTCCACTGCCGCGCGTGGTATGCCGGTAAGCTCGACCGCGAAGCCTGAGTGCAGTGACGCACCGATGGCTGCGATTTCACCCTCTATGGTGACGGAGTCGACCACCACCTCACCTGGGTTGTTGGACAGACTGGCCGTATTGACCGTGGTGCGGTACGACACTACAAGGTCGTTGAGGTCGTAGTCACCCTCGGCCGGCCAGAGATCTTCGTAGGCCAGGCTCACGAAGCCCTGTGGGTTCGGGTAGTACGTGCTGCTGACGATACGGCCAAACAGGCGCACCGGGTGGTCTTCGACTTCGCCATCGCCGACGCCGCCGGTGGGCCCCAGGTTGCGCGCTGACGAAAAGCGGAAGCGCGACCACGAGTCACCGTCGTCGGCATCGGCCGGAATGTCGATGCCGAGCACCGTCTGACCCGCCTCGAGGTAGCGACCGTCGAGAATTCGGTCGCTCTCGTCGAACACGCCGTTACGGTCAAAATCGATCCAGGCGCTCAGGTAGCCGCCGGTGTTTGCTGTCACGGCTACCAGCGCGGTTTCACCTGCAGCCACTTGCGAGATAAATACGACACCGTCTTCGTCATCGCTCAGCGAGTCGTCGTCTGATGCCGGTGCAGGTTGGGCTTGCGCCTCGGCGTCGACCAGGCTACCCAGCCAGAGCGTTGAGTCTTCGGTGTTATGGCGGGCACCGTTAGATGCCATGGTGGTGCCATAGCTGTCGGGCGCGTCGCCAAAGTCGATATTAATGACACCCTGCGGAATGACCGGCGCCAGCGCGCAACGCGCACCGTCGTTTTGGCCGGAGTTGGGCCCTTGTGCAAACAGGGTTGCTTCGGGTGCCGCTGACTCAGGGTCCACCTGGAAGATGGCGCCGTCGGTGTTGCGGCTCATGTACATGTTGCCCGCCACGTCGAAGTACACCGCACCGTAGGTGCCGGGCTCCTGCAGGTCGGCCAGCAACTGGTAACTGCCGTCTTCCGGCGCGATGCGTACAAGCTGGCCGGTGCGCGTGACGGAATACAGCATGCCGTTGCTGGGGTGAAACGCCATGTCGTAGATCGACAGCTGCAGCTGGGCGCCGTTGATGATCCGCACGGGCGTGAGGTAGCCGGGCAGCTCGGGGTCGAGAGCAATGCGCCATAAGCCGTGGCTGCCGCCGTTACCGCGCTTGTAGGCGTAGTAGTGGCTGCCATTTACTGTAACGTCGCCGACGTAGTAGTTGTCGTCTAAAGGCTGTGTAAGCGCAATCGGCTCCACCTGCAGCTCGGTGCCAAGGCGCGCAAGCGTGCGGTGCTCGTAGCTCCATCCGTACAGCAGTGCGTCGCGGTAGCTGAAGCCCACGCCATTGAGCTTGTTGTTTGTGCCCAGTGAATCAGTCAGTAACTCCACGAATCCTGTTGAGAGGTCGACACCGTAGGCGCGTGGCACGGCGTCCTGTATGAGAAAAGTCTCAGTGGGGCACTGCTCAAAGGGCGTTGCGGCATGGGCTTGTGTGCCCATTGTGAGCGCTGCCAGCGCGATCAGTGTGCGGTTTACTAGGTGCGTCATGGCGTGTCCTCTTGCGGAATTCCTACCCGGTGTATTCCAAGGTTCGTGCCAGAGGTTGTTAAGCTATTGATTTATATAGAGAAGTGGAAATTCAGGGGTCTGGAGGGCGGCGATTTTGCTGGTATTGCGTTGCAGAATGCAAAGCAACCGGAGAAATTCGGTAGGCGAGGGCGAAAATAACGCCCGGGAACTGCCCTCGGCGCAGCAAAAATTGGGTAGGCAAAAAAGGAAAGTAGCGGCTAAGTACCCTGGCCCCGTAAATGCGCTGGAATCAGCGCCCGCTCCACCCACTCAAATAGCAACTCGACCACGATGGCCAGCGCTGCAGCGGGCAGGGCGCCCTCGAGTATCAGGCGATGGTCGTTCAGGTTTAGCCCCGTGATGATCGGCTCGCCCAGGCCGCCCGCGCCAACAAACGCAGCCAGCGTTGCTGTACCGATGCTTACAATCGCAGCCGTTTTCACACCGGCGAGCAGTGTGGGTACGGCCAGGGGTAACTCCACGTGCCATAACTGCTGTCGCTCGGTGAGGCCCATACCAGTGGCGACTTCCTTGAGAAGTGGGTCGACGTTGAACAAACCCGTGAGCGTATTGCGCACAATCGGGAGCAGTGAATATAGGAAGAGTGCAAAGATCGCGGGCGTTTGCCCCAGGCCCATGATGGGAATGAGCAGCGCGAGGAGTGCGAGCGCAGGAATTGTCTGCACCAACCCGGTTATATAAAGAAGCGTGCGCGCAGCGCGCTCGAAGCGCGCGAGCACCAGCGCCAGTGGTATGGCAACTAAGCACGCGAGCAGCAATGCAATGCCGGTAAGCTTCAGGTGCGTGATGGTGTTGTCGAGAATGCGCTCTGCGCGCGTTGCCTCAACCGGCGCAGGGCCTTCGACCAGCCCCTTCTCACGCAGGAACTTCGCGGCAACGGAGGTGGGCGTTTCAGTGCCCTCGGCCACGGCAAAGTTCAGGCGCTGCATGGTGGGTTCGTCGAGTATGCCTTCCAGTTTGCTGAGCACTGCGGCGACGTCTTCAGGCAGGTCGGTGCGCGTGAGTAGCACGGTGTCGTACTGGGGGAAGAACTTGAGGTTGTCTTCGAGCAGCACGATGTCGCGGGTAGAGAGCTCGCCGTCGGTGGTGTAGGCGTCGGTAAAGTCGAGCTGCCCCGACTCGATGGCCACGTACGCTAGCGCGTGCTCGATGCCCGCGGGCTGGTGCGTTAGACCGTACGCAGCGCTTAAGGCGGGCCAGCCGTCTTCGCGATTCAAAAACTCGTGGGTGAAGGCGGCGCGTAGCTCAGGGTGCGCGGCCAGATCGCTGACTTTTTCAAGCCCCAGCTCCCGCGCAATCGGCCCGCTCACGCCCATGGCGTAGCTGTTGTTGAAACCTAGCCGGGCGCGCATCTGCAGACCCCGTTCGGCCAGCGCGGCGGCGAGTGCTTCACCGTCGAGCCCCGGCCGACCGAGGATCACCTGCGCCAGCGTGCCCGTGTAATCGGGGTAGAGGTCGATAGAGCCCGCCTTTAGCGCCTCGTGCGCCACCAGCGTGCCGCCCAGGCCCTGCTCGTGCTCCACGGTAAAGCCCTCGCTCGCCAGCAGCTGCGCGGCGATTTCGCCGAGCACGTAGCTCTCGATGAAGGTCTTGGAGGCGATGCGCACATCCACTTCCTGCGCGTGGCCCATGGGAGCGACCAGCCAGAGGCAGGCGAGGAGGGCGAGCAGGGGCGACTTCATGCGTCTGCCCTCGCCAGCAGTTCGTGCAGCAGCGCCTGTGGTTCTGCTGAGGGGTTGCGCGCCTGCAGCTCGGCGGTGCTCGTGCTGTGCAGGATCACCCCTTCACCCATCACCACGATGTGCTCGGCCAACAACAGCGCCTCGCGCATATCATGGGTTACCAGCACACAGGTGCGCGGCTCCGCCTGCTGCAGGGCGAGGAGCTGCTGCTGGATGTCTTCGCGCGTGATCGGGTCGATGGCGGCAAAGGGCTCGTCCAGCAGCAAGATCTCGGGGCGCAGCATCATGGCCCGGCACAGCCCCACGCGTTGCTGTTGGCCGCCGCTCAGCTGGTAGGGGTAGCGGTCGAGCTGCTCGGGCAGGAGCTGGCAGAGTTCCATTAGCTCGGTGACGCGCTCGTCTATCGCGGCGTCCGACCAGTTCTCCAGCCGCGCCAGCAGCGTGATGTTGTCCCGCGCCGTCAAATGCGGAAACAGCACATTGCCCTGCACCGCATACCCCAGGCGCCGCCGCAGTACCGGCAGAGCGCCGTAGTCGATGGGCTCGCCAAACACCCGCACCTCACCGGAGTCTGGGCGAATGAGGCCGTTGCAGAGCTTAAGAAGAGTGGATTTACCGCAGCCGGAGGGCCCGATCAGGGCGGTGATAACGCCGTCGGGAAGGGTGAGGCTGGCCGCGTTGAGCGCGGTGGCCGAGTCGTAGCGTTTGGTGGCGGACTCGATGGCGAGTTGGGGCATGGGGTACATCTAAACATTACTGGCGGTAAATGACACCCGACCGCCTCATAGCGGTGCACCCGGGCGACGTTTTGCCCCGTCCGGATGCCTGTCCTATTCTGAATGGCAGACCAGCGGACAATCACAGGACAGCGTTATGGCAGGACCCCTCGAAGGCGTACGAGTACTGGAAGTCACCACAACCGTGGCCGGCCCCACCGTCGGCATGATCCTCGGGGAACAGGGCGCGGACATCATTAAGGTGGAGCCACCAGGCCTCGGCGACATGGGCCGCTTCATGGGAGACGGCCGCGGCGGCATGTCAGCCATGTTCGCCACGCTCAACCGCAACAAGCGCTCGGTAGCGCTGGACCTGAAGGACGCGGGCGAGATGGCCATGTTTCGCCAGCTCGCGGCAAAAGCCGATGTACTGATAGAAAACTACCGCCCGGGTGTACCGAAGAAGCTGGGCATCGATTACGCCTCACTCTCAGCAGACAACCCGGGCCTCATCTACTGCTCTATCACCGGTTACGGCACAGACGGCCCTTACGCGCACAGGCGTGTATACGACCCCCTGATCCAGGCAACGATCGGCGCAAGCGCTGCACAGGGCACCGACCGCGCGCAGAACATTCGCTGCGTGCTATTCGATAAGGTCACGGGCTACACCGCCGCGCAGTCGATCACTGCCGCGCTGTTTGCGCGGGAGCGTACGGGAAAGGGCGAGCACCTGGAGATCTCCATGATGGGCGCTGGGCTGTTCTTTCAGTGGCCGGATGTTATGTGGTCGCATACTTTCCAGGGTGAGGGTGTGTCGCGCAGCGGGCCGTTAGCGGATTGGTTCAGTGTGTTTAGGGCGAAGGACGGTGACCTCGCTGCGGTCATCATGGTGGCTGATCATTTCTTTCAGTGCTGTTGTGAGATTCTTGAGATTGAGCTGTACCTGGATGAGCGGTTTGCCAGCTTTGGAGCGCGTTTGCAGAACCGGGCGTTGATGCATGAGCTGGTTGATGAGGCGATGAGCAAGCGAACGGTGGATGACCTGGTGGCCGCGCTGGATGCGGTTGATATTCCCGTAGCGCGGGTGAATGAGTTGGAGCAGGTGTTTGAGGACCCGCAGGTGGTATCGCAGACTGCGATTGTGGAGATAGAGCATCCCGTTTCAGGCGCGATGAAGGTGGCGCGGTGGCCTGTGGCGATGGAGGAGCAGGGAGCGGGGCGGCCTGCGCCGGTGCTTGGGGAGCACAATGCAGAAGTGTTAGGGGAGTTGGGGATTGAAGCTGGGGAAATTGAGCGGATGGAGGCTCGGGATGCGCAGAATAGGGAGTTGTTGGCGGGGTTTCGGTTGGATGAGGCTAGATAAATGCCATCGCAAGGCGACTCCACAAGTATTGCATGTCTTCCTCCCGCTGCGAGCTTTATGGCATGGTGAGTGCGAGGATGGAATGAAATGAAGGATTGAGAGTCTCCGTCCGATTCACATACTGGTCCGGCATTGCAATATAAGATTATGGTAGATGTAGAGAAGTCCGCTTAGATATGCGTTTTAGACAAAAAATGGTCCCTGTCCTTTAGGTTGTGGCAGGAGTGCTCTTTGGGCTAGGCCGCCCTGTCTGGAGTTGGGTGCATTTTCTCCGCATACGATTGATCATTGATGAAGGGTCACGCGGCTTGTGCCCGCGTTGAATCATGGCCGGGATAACGGCCAGAAACCATAGTTCTTCTTTCGGAAAGCAAAAGGTAGAATAAAACAGGGGTACGGTCAATTCCTCTGACTATATTTTTACTTTCAAGGAGTTGTTGAAATCAGGGGGTAATCTAGATACTAGATTGCTAATTCCATCTCATTACTTGAGATGCATGAAGGATTTGTACTACAGCAAGGGGGACTTAGATCGCATTATCGAATTGGCTGATATCATTCTTCAAAAGAAGGACACACTTGAGCCTGGTGTCTTGCAAGATATCTGGTACTACTTGTGCTTGTCTCTTGCGAAGAAGCGGGATGAGCGGCTTGTTAAGGAGGTTCAAAATATTAGAGGCGATGAGCATTCCTTCCTTCTAGGATTTTACTATCGCAACTGTGGTAGATATGAAGAAGCTCTTCATCGTTTCGAAAGTATCGTAGATGCCAAGTATGTTTCTGCTAGAGCCAAGCGAGAGATTGTTCAAGTATACGTAGCTCTGGAGGAATTTGACAAGGCTCTAGAGTATGCGAAGAACAACTATGAAGAAAACAGGGGTAATCAGTTTCATGCACAGGCATATTTTAATTGCCTTATTAATTCTGAAAATCCTGAAAACTACGCGGATACACTCTTAGCTCTTATAGACAATCTACGTGGGATCGATTCGGAGCAGTCAGTTGAGATGGCAGATATAGCTGAATCGCTTTATCACGCGAAAGCACTCAATGATAGGACTGTTGCCTTAGACAAGATTTGGGATTGTGTCCATCGTTACCGAGGAAATCACTATCCGTTGTTGGCCCTCTGCGATATTGCCATTAGATTTCGGGATGAGAGTGTTCTCAATCAGGGGCTAGAAGAGCTGCAAGAGCTCTCACGTAAAAGGCATGTTTCACAGCGAACAGTGAATAGATATAAGGCCTATATGCACGCACTCAAAGGAGACTCAGAAGGGGCTGTAAGTATTATCGAGAATGACTTGGCACGACATCCTAGAGAAAGCAAAGAACGAGTATTGGCGAGATTGAGAGCTTATAGTCAGGACTAGAGTTGTTCGGTCTAACTGTCTTTCGCGTCGAATCCCTGTGGGGCATCAGGCGTATGCGCTATCCTAGGCGTAACTTTCGGCCTTGATTCCTAACAATCGAGGGTGTCGGATCAATGTTCCAATTGGCTCTTCGCTCTGGATCTAGCCGCGTGGTCGCTTGAAAAGATGCCTTCTATCTCTTTCGGCCAAAGCGCAGTCCTTCATGGCGGTTCGGGCACAAGGCAGCACCATCGCTTAGTGAGCCGGCGCCATTGTCAGCTAGTCTTCGAAACTGGAAAACCTTTGATTAGGGCGTAAGCGCGAAGCGATCAACTAGAGCTTAGCTTGAGCGGCATTCTGAAGTTCTACCTGTGTTGGTTAGAACCAAGACGATTACTGCTTCTTGACCGTGCCCCTCCATCCGCGCCACATCCTGCATTGGCTGGATTTCGGGGGTACCGTCACAGAGCCGATTGCCGAAGAAAGTGCCAACTTGTGTACGAAACCTCCGCAACAACTAGCCATCTAGGCTGAGTAGAGCTTTACAGACCTTTCCGAGGGCTTTGCCAAGTAGTGGTGGGACAGCATTTCCGACCTGAGTGTACTGTGGGACCTCAAACTTCCTCATCTGCCCTCCGGTGGTAACTTTTGATCGAAATTCAAACCAGTCAGGGAAAGATTGAATTCTTGCCATTTCCCTAACGGTCAAGGTTCTTAATGTCCCGTCATGGTAGTGGCAGGCGTCATCCGGAATCGAAAGTGCTGCTGGGGCTGGCTGATCTTCGATTAGGGCCTTCTGTGTTTGTTTCTTCGTTTGCAGTGGCACTAGCTCCGCGAGCATGCTTCGCCTAGGTAGGTTTTCAACTACTTCTCCGTCAACCGTCATGAACCAACCAGATGAAGACAGTTCGCGAAGCGAGGATTCCTTTACTGTTGTTTCATCTCCAGTTCTTAAGAAGTCCCCGATCTCCCTTCTTGCCTTAGCAGAAATTCGATTCATCAATTGATATAGTCTGAACCTCGCTTGTACTCGAGTATTGTTCTTTCTAAGCTCTGTGTTTCTTGGCTTTATCTTTGATTTGTCGGTGGTGCTAAGCTCCTTCCCGTTGATACGTTTGACATAGGCACTCTTGGCGTCTCCGTTCGCATGCAGGTCATCTATTGCGTCTTTGGCAGTCACCAAGCTCAATTGTTCGCTGCGATACTCGACTAAGGGGGCGAATACATCGCTGTCAAATAGCGCGGAACAGTTCTCAACATCATGATAGCTCAGGTGTCCATATCCCAAATTCTCGTTTCCGCCTTCGATTAGTGAGAAAAACTCGAACGATTCTTGAAGAGCTTCTTCAAGCTTTTGATCAGAGTTAGCATTTCGTACGCGTTTTGCGAATCTCTTTTCTAGGGCGATCATGATGAAGCGAGGCCGATTCTGGGCGGCACCGACAAACTTTGCGTTCACGTGCAGGCAAATGGGTATGTATCCTTCCACCGCAAACGCCTTTGCGACTTCGTACCAGGCATAGTATTTGCCACCGTCTACATTGAAGGCATGCAGGATTCCCGTAACGTTCTCAAGGAGTGCGATCTTGGGCTTCACATTTCTTACGAACTCGGCGAATGCCCAAGGAAGAGAGTTTCTTTCATTAGAGTGCTGCCGCATGCCGGCCATGCTAAAACTCTGGCAGGGCGGCCCGCCGGATACTAAATCGACAGCCCCTGCGCCTAGGCCATTTCGCAGTGCGCGCAACATTTTTTTGTCTTTCTCTAGGATGCGGTTCAGGTCTAGTATGCTCCCAACCAACATGCTGCGCCGGAGTTGAGACTTTGGGTCCTTAAGATTTTTGAGATCAGAGTATTTACCTTTCTCTAGGCCTGAGGCTTGATACGGGTTTTCTCTTAATCGTGCTGCTGTATTCTCTCTTGGGTGTTGGCTACTTATCCAGTAAACCTTGTCTCCGTTGTTTATACCATCATCTTCGAGGTTGAGGCCTAATAGGTTGAACGCAAATGTCTCCGATGCCATTGGTGACAGCTCGTTCGCGACCAGCAGTTCAAACCCTTCTGATTCTAAGCCCAGTGAAAGTCCACCGCAGCCCGCAAATAGCTCTATATGATTCATTTCGTGTTTTTCACTTGGGATCATTTCTGCGAATTGTATGCTGTATAAATGTACATATCCAGGCCATATGAGGCAATTCGATTCGATCAAATGAGGTCATGTTTTAGATAGGGCCTGCTTGTTTTGGCGACAGGTGGATTATCGATTTGTTAGAGAGGGAAACCCTAATGGTTCGAAGCGAGGTCGTAGCTTATGGGGGTGGGGAACAAGAGTTTGAGGTTTGCTTTGGCCAGTTTGAAAAGGGGACCTTTTTCAGAGACACGCCCATCCTTTCGCTTAATTAGGTGATCCATGGTCACTACACCGCTTGAAATTAACGGCATGAGCTGGTTGAGAAGTGGAGACCTGGTGTGAATCACTGATCTCAACAGGAAATTCTCCTCGCCATCCAATTGGATGGAGTCAGCCTGAATCCAGAAAGTTTCCCTGTGCTTTTCTTGCAGTCTTTCCCTGAGAAGCCTGCCAGGCCAAGCGGCAACCTGTTGCCCGCCACTGTCGATTTCTTCCAATAGATCACGTCCTTCATCATATACAAACTGCAGTCCTTGTGAATTAGGCTTTTTGGTGCTGATGGTGCAGTAGAGTCGGAAGTCTTTGTCTCGCGCATAGCCATATTGGTCCAATATTTGTGCGCTGCTCTTGCAGGTGCTCAGCTCCCAATCCGCGACTTGTGCGAACAGATTTGTCCGATTCTTGTCGCTGCGGCCGCTTTTTAGTTCTATTCCTTTGTAATCGGGTTGTTTGCTGGAGTTTGGCGGGATACCAAGAGCTGCCTCGATAGACATTCCTATAGCTGTCGAGCCGGTAGTGGTTGCCGGAATCGGAGTTTTGGCAAGCTCGCGCAATAAGCCCAGCAACTCCTGGGAGGTCTCTGAGGCCCCTTCGGTGTACTCATCGAGGAGTGCGAGTAAGCCGGATTCTTGTTTGGGGCTGGTCGATCCTGCTCTGCTCGCTAGTATCCACGAAGAGGCTTTGGTGGTGCTATCGTGGTTTTCTTCTATTCCAAGAGGTTTGTTTGCTTGGCTAAGGTTTTCCTGAGGCGGATGTTCGTAGGAGGCAATTAGCTCATTAGATACTAGGAATAGGTAGGGCGCCCCACGCTGTATCACAATGGCGATCCGTTCTCCTGCCTGCGCGAATCTTGGCAGGTTACTGAACCACATGCGTGGATCGCCATCCTTTGTCTTGGGTCGATACAGGCTTACCTTGGTGAGAATGGTGTCATTTTGCGTGATGAAGTAGGCGTCTTTTACAACCTTGTGAGCGGGACCCTTCCCTTGTTTCGAGTAGTCGTGGAAACCCGTGAGCTCAAAGTGAGTCCTGACAGGCTGTGTTGCATCGATAATGCTCTTCCTGAGTCCCGTGGCGGTGGGTTCAAAGGTTGAGTACTCAATGCCTCTTGCGGCCAAGTATTCACGATTTTTGGCTATATTTGATTCGCTGTCTTCAAGCAATTTCCATTTCCTTTCGTGTAAACTCCAAAGGGGTGGATAAGTAGGTGCCGATACGCAAAATCAAGACTAGTCCCTTGGCTAACTACGTGTTGGTCAGGTGCGGATATGTGGCGTAGCTATATCAATGCAGGGATTTGAGGCGGCTAAGCCTTCTCAAACAAGTGCTGCAGCAGGTCGCTCGCAATTTCGACCAGTGATTTCGGCTGATTGCGAGTCAAATTGTATCCAGTTATTGATGGTGGCCGTAAGCTCGCTCAAAGGGATTTTGGTTTTTCCTTGAATGGCACACTCCCAGACAATAAGAGTTTTCCACCCATCGCGGTGATAAGAACGTATCTGTTCTAAATCCCGCAGCTGATTTCTCGCGATCTTGTCTCTCCATTCTTGTTGTCGAGGGAGCTTGAAGATATGACAGTTGTGTCCGTGCCAGAAACAGCCGTTGATTAGTATTATCGCCCTGTACTTGGGTAAGACAACGTCCGGCTTTCCCTTGAGCTTCTTGTAATGAATTCGGTATCTAAAGCCAGCCTTGTGAAGTTCACGTCGTACTATAAGTTCTGGTCGAGTGTTCTTACCCCTTATTGAGCGCATAATTCTAGAGCGCGGATCACTAGTCATGAGGCCCCTCATTTCCTTAACATCGGCTTTTTCATGAATTGGTCTAGATGCGGGGCGAAATCCGTCACAAATTTCGTTTACATGCTCGACCGATGTTGCCCTCGCTGCGGTATTCTAGGTATTTTCGTCTGTCTGGCCCGTGATGGGAATTTGGTGGAGGCGGCGGGAGTTGAACCCGCGTCCGCCAGCACTCTGCCTTAGGCTCTACATGCTTAGAGTCCGTCTATTGATTTAGCCTGTTACAGCCCAACGGCCAGGACGTAACCAGCGAGCCCTGTAGTTTCTTTAACAGCGCGGCCCAGGGCGTACGTTGCTGCGATCCAGTTCTGTATGACAGTCAGTAGCGCGGGGCTGGAACCTTGCTAAAGACCGCTAGGGCCGAAGCCACTAGATGAGGTCTGGATGACCGCTTACGCGGCCAGCGCTACCTCGTAGTTGTCGTCGTTGGCAACTAATAGTTTGCAGCTTTGGATTAACGTGATTGGCTACCATCACGGCATGCACCTAGAGGTTTCGTTACCGTCGTCGAATCCGAATCGCCCCCAAGTTGTTTGGTGATTATATCGGAATATTGGGGTGGGGTTTTGTGATTTCTAGGGGGTTTTGGCGCCGCTAGCCCAGTCCTGTTTTAGGGTCGCTGGGTCCCGGCCCGCCGGAACCCCGCTTTCGCGGGGCCGGCTGGGGGTTAGGGGACGATGCTGCCGGTCAGGATTGGGTCCATGCGGATGTTCAGGATCAGCTCGTTATTGGCGATGGGCGAGGGTAGGCCCAGCAGGCCGTTGAGAATGCCGGTGAACAAGCCGCAGCCGGTGATGGCCAGTTCTTCGGTGAAGCTGCCCGCCAGAGTGGCTTCGCCGGTGGTCTGGTCGTAGGCCACACCGCCGGGGTTGCTGGCCGACAGGGAGGCGCCCACTGGGCCGATGGCGCAGCTTGAGGGCAGCAGGGGGTTGATGATCCTGATGCCGAAGCCGAACGAGAGGTCTAGCGTGCCGTTGGCGGGGATTACCGCGCCGCTGGGCGCGTCGAAGAAGAGCGCGAGCCCTACGGTGGTCTCGATGCCTGGAATCAGCTCCACGGGCAGCTCGATGCTGTCGAGTTCAATCGAGCTTACGCCGAAGCCGAGCACGCCGTCGAAGCCGACATTGGCGGGCAGGGCCGGGCAGAAGCCGAAGAGGCAGGAGGGCAGGGGCAGGGTCAGTGTTTCGATCTGCACGCTGCCGCCGGTGATCTCGATGTCTACCGGTCCGCCCTGGTCGACAACGGCGGCGATCTCGATGCAGTCGAGGCACGCGGCTGCGGCCCAGCTCACGATGCCGCCGTTGACTCCCGGGATGATGATCACCAGGTCGCGGAAGTCGACGCCGGGTTCGGCGCTGGTGCCGGTGGCTGTTACTACCAGCTCTGTACTTGAAACGAACGAGACGGAATCCACCTCGATGCCGCCATCAAAGAGTGCCGTGGCGCCTTCATCAAAGCCGCTGCCGGTCACGGTGAATTGCCGCGTCTCGCCAACGCTGATGAAGGGGTCATCAACGGCGTCGATGATTACGTCGCGCGTGCGCACAACCACAACATCACCCACCGACGGCGCGGCGTTGGGCATGCTGAAGTTAGTCATGGTGGTTGCGAATGCCAGGAAGCGGCCATTGCCGCTCAGTGCAGGCGCTGCGCTACTGCCGTTGGGCACGGCGCCGTTCGCTGCGGTGGTGACTGTCTGTGCGTTGATGCCGCCGAGGTCCACAGGCGAGTTGCGTAGCGTTGAGATGATGTCGCCGCCGGTGACGAACGCCGTAACGTGCGCCGGTCCACCGTCGACCACTGCAACGCTCGGGCTATGCGACTCTTCCACAGCATCGCTGAGTCGCGTGGTTGAAAACAGCGCGCCAAACAGACGGGTAGTGGCGAACACGTCTGTGCCCGCGCCATTGTTGTCGCTGCCGGCGAGATTGGTGGCGCCTGAGGTGTAGACCACCAGCGGTTCGCCGCCGCCGATGAAGCCATTCAGTGGGTCGGTGATCACCGGGTCTGTGCTTGGGCCGTTGGACTGCTGGAACGGGAAGCCAAGCGCATCGGGGGCGCTCATTCGCAATACGGTACCGCCGGTGCGCGTGGCGGCGAAGACGTCGGTCACACCGTTGCTGTCGCCACCCACGAGGTTGGTAGCGTCAGACTCGAAGGCCACCCAGTCGCCAGAGGGGCTGATGTCGCCTGCACGGCTGGCGCCATTGGCCTGTGCGCCACCTGCAGTGACTGAAACCCGCGTGGTAGTACCCGCTGTGCGGTCGTGCACGAAGACGTCGCTCACGCCGTTGGTGTCGTTTGTGCCCACCAGGTTGCTCGCCAGTGAGGTGAACACCACGTAGCGGCCATCGTCGGAAATCGCGGGCTCGCTGCTTGCGCCGTTGGCCTGTGCGCCACCAGCACCAAGGCTAACGCGTGTGATGGCGAGCGTGGTGAGGTCTGCGATGAAAATGTCTGCCACGCCGTTGGTGTCGCCCGCGACGAGGTTGTCGGCCTCGGAGACAAATGCCACGACCGAGCCATCGGCGGCTACGCGCGGGTTGGTGCTCGCACCGTTGCCGCCCGCGCTGATCAGCGTAGTGATGTTGCCGCTGCGCACGAACACATCGGCAACGCCGTTGCCGTCGCCTGCGACCAGGGTGTCTGAAAGCGAGCTGAATGCGGCAACCGTGGCGTCTTCAGACAGCGAGGGGTCGCTGGCCGGTGCGTCTGCGGTGTGCTCCGGGTAGGGGCCCCCGGTGGGTATATTCATCTTGGCCGCGATGCGGCAGCCTGAAACGGTAAACAGGGAGAGAATGAGTGGTAGGAGCACTAAGCGAGAGAGCATGGGTCAGCCTTGTTTGTTATGTGATGGCGGGTTATCCCTATAAAAGTTAGCACACGTTTGTTACAGCCAAGCGGTTTGGCGGATGGCAAAGTGTGATGCAGTTCACACTGCTTGGATGCGCTGAGGTTTAGCTCGCGGGGACGATGAGAGTGCGGCCCCTGAATTTTGAGCTAGGTGTAGGGCAGGAAGTCGAAGGAGTAGTTAACTCGGGTGGGGATGACTTCGTCTACACCGAAGTCGATGAGCTGAATTCTGCCGAGAATGCGCTTGGTCAGCGCATCGTCTACCAACTCGCTGGAAAGAAGGGTGAGTTCTGTAATCTGGCCGTTTGGCGCGATCAGCATTTCAAAGACCAGCTTGCCTTCCAGTAGTGGATCCTGGCGCAGCGCGCGGTTGTATATTGCGAAGATGGCGCCCTTGTTGCGGTCCATTACCCGGCGGATCGCGTCGTCTGAGCGGCCGCCCACCCGGTTGGAGTCGGCTGCGCTGGCGCGGCCCGCGCGGGGTTCGCCGCCGATGTTGGAGTTCACGGTGGTGGTCTCGCGGCCCGAAAGGGCCGGGCCGCCGGTGTTGGTGCTCGCGGCGGCGACCTGGATGCCGCCGCTGCCGGTGGTGGCTTTCTGGCCTACCAGCTTGCGCTGTGTTTCTGCGGCGTCTGCTGCACCGCGGCTGGTGCGCGTCTGGTTCAGGGTGTTCACGTCTACGGTGTCGCGCAGGGCCATGAGGTCGTCCTGGAAGGCGAGCACGCCGGTGGCCTTGGCTTTTTCCTTGGCTACGGCCATGTGGTCGATGGGCTCCGGCTTGGGTTCAGGCGCTGGCTTTGGCTTGGGTTTTTCGACGGGCTTCGGTTCTGGCTTGGCGGCTACCGGCTTGGGTTTCGGCTTGGGTTGCACGACTGGCACCGGTTTCGGCTTTGGCAGTTCCTTCTTCTCCAGCACCACACGGGTGAGGGGAGGCGGCTCTTCCTCCACGTTTATCTCGACCGGGTCGACGGTCAGCATGGGCAGCACCACACCTAGCGCGAGGCACAGGGTCATGGCGGCGGCCAGTACGCGGTTGTAGAGGCCGTTGTCGGCGCGGGCGGCGTCCCAGGGGAGCTCCGCGTTGTTGAAGGTCGGGCTCATCGCGGCAGTCATGGGCGCGCCTCCACCATGGCGAAGCTGCTGTCACTCGCAGGCCCGGTCGGCACGCTGTTCACGGCCAGCGCAATGTCGCGGTAGTCGGTCTCTGCGCAGGTAGCCATCACGCGCTTGAGTAGGGCGTAGGGTGTGTCTTTGTCACCCATGATGACGATAGGACGCCCGTTGGCGTCTTCTTCTCGTTCCTCCTGAAACGCCGCCGCACCGGTTAGGGCGGCCGCCAGTTGCGGCAGGGGTTCGCCGTTGTCTTCAAGGCTGTCGGCCACGTTGGTCACCGGGCGGTCCTCCAGCAGTATTTGTTCGTCGGTGAGCTTGATCACCAGGGTGGCCTTGGGCCGCTCTTCACTGATTGACTCGGGTAGTGCCACGGCCTTGTCGGCCTGCAGCACTTCCACGTCACCGTTGTTCACAATCAGGAACAGCACGAGAATCGTGAATATATCCATCAGCGCCACCAGGTTCAGCCGCGTGGGCTTCTTCAGGCGGCGGTGGTTGCGCGCCATGCGGCGTGCGCGGCTGCGGGTGCTCATCCTTTCGTTCCTGTTTTTAGTGCGTTAGCCGGGGCGTCACCAAAGGCGATGTCGGGGAAGAGCGCGGCGTCTACCTCGCTCGCGGCTACCAGTGCCTTGAAGGAGCGCACGGTGTCCATGGCTCGTATGATCGTCTGGTAGTCCACACCGGGTTCGGCAAGGATGGTGATCGCGCGCTGGTCGCGCCCTTGTTCCCTTAGCTGCCGTTTCACTTCCTGCAGCACCAGGCTGAGCAGTGCGTAGTCGTGCTCGCCTTCCTCGGTCTTTGGAATAGCTTTAAGCAGCACACCGCGCGGGTAGTCCACGCGCATGCTGTCGTCGCGAATCACCAGCTCCACCGCTTTGGCGTTGTCATCGCTCAGCTCACCGGGCGCAATGGGCGGCAGTACCACCCCGAGCACGGTGATGCGCGAAAACACCATGCCGAGTAGCAGTATCGGCACCAGCACGATCATGAGGTTCATAAACGCGGTGATGTCGAGCTCGGCCTCTTCATGCCGATGGCGGCGCAGGCGTCTCATGGTGGTTACACCGTGCGCAGCTGGCGGGTGTCGTCCGCCAGCGCATTGAGTACTTTCACGCTCGCCATTTCAAAGCTGTCTACAATCTCAGTGGTTTTCGTCTGCAACACCGCGTGTAACAGCAGCAGCGGAATGGCCGAGATGAGGCCGAACGCGGTGGTGTTCATCGCCACCGAGATGCTGCTCGAGAGCAGGCTGGCCTTTTCGGTTGGCGCGGCGTCGGCCACGGCGCTGAACGCGGCGATGAGACCCACGATCGTGCCCAGCAGGCCGAGCAGGGTAGCCACGTTGGCCAGCGTGGCGAGGTACTGCGTGCGCTTTTCAAGTCGTGGCAGTGCTTCCATCACGCCTTCTTCCATCGCAGACTCGATGTCGTCGCGCCGGCTGCTGCCGTGAAAGCGTGCGAGGCCTGCGGCGATAATACGGTACATGGGCACCTTCGAGTCCTTACCGGCCTGCATCACCGGTGCGTAGTCCTGCTTCTGCAGGTGCTTCATCGAGGTCTTGAAGGCGATGCTGTTGCGCAGGCGCGCGCTCGACAGCACCAGCCAGCGTTCCAGCGCGATGGCGAGGCCGAGGGCCAGTACCACTGCGATGGGGTACATAAAGGGTCCGCCGCCCTGAAAGAAGCGGACTACGGTGTCGTACATATCCATGGTTTTGTACTCCTGGTTGAAAGCTCAGTTAATCGTTGTTGGAAGTCTCTTGTTCGGCGGCGGCCTCTATCCGCTCCTCACGCCAAGCCAGTCCGCGTAGGAACTCGTCGCGGTCCAGCGGTGTAAACAGGTCGTCGGCAATACCGTTGTGCAACGCGAAGTCAAACTCCGCCGCACCCGGCTGCTGCCAGGGCACGATGTACATCACCCGCGGCTGTTCCTGGTTGCCGCTCACGGTGCTTTGCAGGGTGACGTTGGCCTCCTCGGCGATGGCTGCACTAGTGGCGAACAGCACTGTGATGGTTGCTAACGCGCGCATTACCGGCCTCCCTGTGCGAGGGTGATTTCCTGACGCTCGAGGTCCTTGATCCAGCCCAAAACGGTGCGGTCCTGGCCTTCGGTGAGGAACTGGTACTCGGTGTAGTGGTACAGCGCCCGGCCCGGTTTGCCGAGGTACAGGTCGTAGAGAATGCCGAGGTTCAGGTGCGTCATCGCCGCGTGTTCGTCTTCGCCCAGCGCCTTGAGATAAGTCTCGGCCGCCTTATCGAAGTCGCCGGCCTCGCGGTGGCGAATGCCTTCCTGGTTCAGCTTGACCACACGGCGTGAGACCTCCGGTGTGCCCTCGGGCAACTGGTCTGGTAGCGCTTTCTCCACCTTGCGATAGCGCGCGGGTAACAGTGTGGCGAGGCTGGTCAGGCTGTGCTGGATCCATTCGTCAAACAGGCCCTCGCGCACCCTGCGAGCGTTGCCCTCGTGAATCGCGATGGCCTTCTCCTCGAAGGGGTAGGCCTGCTCTTCCAGCATGATGTCGTATTGTTCCTTTGCCAGCGCATCCAGCTCGGCCGGTCGCGGCGAGTTCATCAGGGCGCGGGAAAGATGTTGGTAGACCTCTGCGAGCCGGAAGGTACAGCTGGTGACAAACTGTTCCACCGCGTAGTCGGTGCAGCGCTCGTAAGCCTTGAGCGCCTCCTGCATAGCGGCGCTTTTTTCCGGCAGTGTTTTTTGTAGCGGCAGTGTGAGGCGAATCGCCTGGAATTGGCTGTCGGCGTACTCTGCCAGCGCACTCGCGCTCTGTGCGGCGAGGAAGTATGTGCGGTCGGTCGGCTCTATCGCATCGTCGTGGCGCGCCATGATTTTCCTTAGCCAGAAGTGACGCTTGTCGGTCTCTCTCGCCGCTGTGTAGAGCTCGTTCAGGCGTTGCATCGCCTCGATGTTTTCGAGCAGGGGCTCTTTGTAGCCGTGTGCGTAGTCGCGGTAGCGCGCGATGGCGTTGGCGCTATCCTTGGCGCGGTCGTAGTACTGGGCGGTGGCCAGCAGCGACTCCCTGGGGTCAAGGTCGCTGCTCGTCGAGCGCAGCGCGTCGAGTTCGCGAGCGGCATCTGCCCATAGCTCCTGCTGTTCGTAATTGCCGAGCAGAAGTGGGCCGACCTGCGCTGTCAGCTCATGATTCGGGTAGCGCAGGCGAAAGTCGACGAGTAAGGCGTTGGCCTCGTCCCACTGTCCGGTGTTTGAAAGGGCCGCGGCGGCGTCGAATTGGGCGTTCAGGCGCACGCTGCTGTCGGGTGTGTCGAGCAGTACGCGCTTGAAGTGTTCGGCGGCGGCGAGGTCGTTGCCGTCAAGGCGCGCTTCTTCGCCCTGGTAGAAGATGGCCGCGGCGAGCCGTTCTGTGGTGTCAGCGCGGCGCTCGTCGCTTTCTGGCATCACGCCCAGTACTTCTCGGTAGGCCCACTCGGCGTCAATAAACTGGTCGAGTGCCGTGTAGCCGTGGGCGCTGACGAGCCAGGCAGGTACAAGAAGGTCAAGGCTGACGATTGGGCCTAGCGCCGTGAGCTGGTTGGCGGCGTCGATGGCTGCCGGGTAATCCTCAAGAGCCAGCAACGCGCTGGCAGCTTGGCCCAGTACAGGTGCTGCGCGTTCGTCTTCCGGGAAATGGTTGAAGAAGCGCAGCTCCGAGTTGATGCGCTGTCGTTCCAGTGTGCTGTCGGGTTGCGGGGCTTCCAGCAACGCGGCGTAGGCGAGTATCGCGGTGTAGGCAGCGTCTGCCGCGCGCTCTGACTCGCCGTGCACGTAGGCGACCCACTCGTAGGCAGCGATGGCATCCCTGTAATCACCCGCTTCGTACAGGCTTTCGCCGAGCAGGAAGCCGAGGCGGGCCACCGCGCCGTCTTCCGGGAAGCTGTCGAGGAACAGCTGGTAGTACGTGGCGGCTGTACGGAATTCGTTCTGTGCCGCGCTTTGCTTAACGTTGTCTGCCTGCGCGAGTGCGTGGTGGTGCGTGGCCAGCTCTTCGATGTAGGTCTTCAAATAGTTCGCCATCACCTCGCGCGCGGCGGTATCGCTCGCCTGCCAGTAGTCGCCCTGCACGCCGAAGTGTGCAACGTAGTCCGCCTTGGCGGTTACGATTTGCTCGGTAAAGCCACCCGCGGTGTAAGCGTCGATCACGCGCTCTGCGAAGTGGTGCGCCTTGCGCGAGTCGGGATGCTCGCGAGTAAACGCGCGGAACGTCTCGGCGCTGTCGCTATAGCGTTCCTGCGCCAGGTACAGGGTGCCGAGCGCGTCGTAGAGCATGTACTCGTAGGGGCGCTCGCCCAGTGCATCGTAGGCGCTGGCAATGGCGGAGGTCCCGCCCTGCTTGTCGAAGATGATGGCGAGTATGCGCAGGCTGTCCTGCACCAGTTCCTGCTCGCCCCGGGGGAGCGTTGCGATGTCGGTCTCGGCAGAGAGCAACTGGTCGAGACTGCCGGTGAATGCAGCCACTGCCCCGTTCAGCCGCTCACGCTTGAAGCGCGACCAGCCCTGCATGTAAAGGGCGCGGGTGAAGTAGGGGGTGGCGTTGCCGTAGTCCACGACCCGCGCGTACAGGGTTTCTGCGTTTTCGTAGTCGGCCTCTACGAAGCTGCGTTCCGCGCGGCGGAAGTAGGCTTCGGGAAGGTAGGGTGAGTCGGGGGTGCGCTCTGCCAGTTCTTTAAGGAGTGCGTGGGAGCGGTCGGGTTGGCCGTCCAGGTCGTATGCCTTGCTGAGCTGGTAGAGAATGCGGTCGGTTGTCTCATGTGTGCCGTTTTCTCGCAGCAGGTCTTCGTAGGCCGTGATGGCGGCTGCGAAGTCGGCAGCGTTCTCGCCTTCGGTCAGGTCCTCCTCTGCGCCTTGCATCTCGATGTCGGCGAGGCGGTGGCTCACGCGGTAGCGCGTGTCGCTGTCGGACTGCTGGGGTAACGCTTCACGGTAAAGGTCGGCGAGTTCGCCCAGGGTAACCTCGGGTGGTTCGCCCACCGCTGGTGGCAAGTCGACAGGCTGGAGGTCTGCGAGCGTGGGTGGTGGTGTCTCGCTGAACGGGTTCAGGTTTGAACACGCGCTCAGTGTGACTATTGAGGCATATAGCGCGCAGCGCCTTGCCGTGTGCTTTACCGCAGTAGAAGTTTGGGTCGCGCGCTTCATAGCCCATTCCCCCGATCATGCAGTTGCGCGATCGCAAGCTGGCTTTGGCCCAGCGCGCGGCGCAGTTGCTCTGACTGGCGCTCAAGTTCCGCGATCGCTGTTTCGCGCACGCGCGATTCAGCCATGGCCAGTGTGGCCTGTACCTCGACGGATTCGGTCTCGACCTCTGCGGTCAACGCCGCGATGCGCGGTGCGAAGTTCGACGCGGTGTGGTTCGCTACAGCCTCGTCTACACGTGCCAGCGCTGCGTCCGATTCCGCGGCGAGTTCGTCGAGTGCAGCCAGTGCCTTACGTGCGTCCCATGCCCGTGCGGAGTACTGCTCGCTGTCTTCGAAGATCAGCAGACCTTGGTAGAAGCGCAATGTGTCGCGGTGTGCTTCGCCCTTGTCCAGTTCGTCGGCAAGTTTCGCGGCCTGTGCCACGCGGTCCCTGAGTCTGTTCTGAGCGCTGCTTGCGAGTCGTCGGCCGCTGGCATCTCCTATGGCTTGCTCGAGCCGTGCGCGCAGGGCGTGGCTGTCTTCCGCGAGCGCTGCATGCTGCCCAGCCAGCTCGTCGCGGCGGCCACCGGTCACGATGGACTGCCATACGACCTGCTGGTGCGCGTCGACTTCCTCGAGAACTGCGAGTTTCTGTTTCGAGCGCTCGAGGTGGGCGTTCAGGCTGTACAGGTCGCGCAGCTCCTTCATCGCCACCTGGAAGCTGTGGCGCGTGGCCAGGTGTTCGAGATAGGGCGCGTGTTCGCCGCCGGGCTGGGTGTCCATGCTGAACAGCCAGTCAGCGTCATTTTCCTCGGCAAGGCCCAGCAGTTCGGCGAGATTGTCTTCGCGGAACGCCGTAATGGCGCGGTCTACATTGTCCAGTTCATCGGTATAGCGTGTGGCCGCTGTTTCGTACCCGGACAGGGCAAGCCCGGGCCTACCCAGTTCGCCATAGGCGTAGGGTAGGGCGAGCAGGCTTTCGCGTGCGGAGGGCTCCAGCAGCGAGCGCTCTGACAAGGTCTGCCAGGGTGAGAGTGCCGCGAGGTAGTCGCCACCTTCGGCGTGTGACCAGCCGTAACCGAGTAGCGCGCGTGATGCGCTGTTGCCGGTGAGTGTGACCTTGCGGAAGGCGTCTCCAGCGAGATCAAAGTCTCCGGCGGCGAGGTGGGTATAGCCTCGCGCCGTCATGCTCTTGTCTTTCAGTGCCGCCGTTTCCGGGTCGTACGCCTCGTCGGATTCCACCTCGCTGAAGTGATGCGCGGCAAGGCCCCAGTCCTCGAAGCCTGCCGCCTGCACGCCGAGGTTGTAGTTGAGGTAGGCGCGCCAGTAGGAGTCCTCGGGTAGTGCGTCCAGGTGAGTGAATGCGGCATTGCCGTTGCCCAGCGCCAGCTCGGCGTTGGCTTTCAGGTAGTGTGCCTCAAACAGCAGCTTGCCCTCGTAGGCTTCATCCATGCGGGCAAGCGCCGCGCGGGTGCGATCTGCATCACCGCGCTGCCACGCCAGTTTGCCGAGGTAAAACCACGCCTGGTCGGCGTCTACGTTGTGTTCGTTGTCGTCTAGCAGACTCTTAAAGATCGACTCCGCCTCACGGTCCATGCCGTAAGACAGCGCCATGCCGCCGCGCAGTAGTTCCGCGCCACCGGCGTGTGTGGCCAGTGACTGCTCTTCCTGACCTACCATTAACTCGGTGAGCGCGTTGAAGTAGTCGCGCTGGTAGAAGTGGTACAGGCTTACCCCGTAGCGCAGTGATTCCACGGTTTCTGCGGCTTGTGCCGAAGGTGTCGATAGAATGGCGCACGCGAAAACGGTAGAGGCCAATCTCCGCCTCCGCGCGCGCCCTGTGTGGGGTAGTGCCATGTCACCACTCCCGCACACTGAAATCGGGCTGGCCGTTCGACTCGCTGTCGCGAATGGTCAGCTCCAGGTTCTTGGCGCCCTTGGCTTTCTCGAGGTTGAGAGAGGTTGCGCGGCGGTAGTCGCGTCCCTGGGGTCCCTTGCCAGTAAACACCGCGACCACCTCGTGTTCGCCGGCTTTCATGTTGCCCCGGTACAGGCGGTGCACGCCGCCACGGCGCAGGGCGTCTAGCTGGCGGTCGGTGTAGAGGTAGTGCGTAACGACCTCGTCGTTAATCGTGAGCTTCACAGCGTCGAGCGCGAAGTACTCGCCCACGTCGAGTGAGAGGAACACGGCCACCTGGGTGTTGTCCGGGTACAGCAGCTCCTCTTCAAGAATAAACAGCTCGCGGTTGAGCGCTAGAGTGCGCGACTTGATGTCCTGAACCTGTTCTTCAAGGGCGGGCTCTGCCGTGGCGAAACTGGCACTCAGTGCGATGCAGACGAGTGCAGCGCCGAGCGCCATGGATGCGGTATCGCGGGTCATGTCAGTACGCCTCCGTTGATGCTGGCCAGTGGTTGGAAGGCCACTAGGCGGTCGCGGTTGCCCGCGCTGCCGAGGCCGTGCGCCGGAAAGAAGCCGCCCTCGGCAAACAGGTTCTGCTCGCCGTGCAGCGCCATGTAGTTGAGAATGATCATCTCGACGTTGAGATTGACGTTGTTGGCCGCAGGGCTCGAAGCGGTGTCAACCGAGGCGTCTGCGCTCATCCAGCCGATCTGCTGGTGCCGCGCCGTATCGCCCACCGTGTCCATCAGCGTCGGCATGCCCGCCGGGTCGTAGACGAGGAAGAACGATGCTGCGGTCGAAGAGTTGTCGCCGCTCCATACACCCTTGTCGATGCCGCCCACGTTCTCAGTCGCACCGTTGCTCGCCACCGAGCCATCGCTGAACACGTAGATCATCACCGGCGTGTTGCGCCGCCGCGCATACTCCAGGCAGGCGCCGATGCAGCGGCCCGCGCGCAGGTCGCGTGCCTCGCCGGTGCTGCGGTCGCCCACGTGGTAGTCGTAGCCGCCCATCTCGATGGTGCCCGCGCCGGCGATGCCGTCGATCACCAGCTTCATCACCGAGGCCGTTTTCTGGAACTCGCGATCTCCGGTGAACTCGTCGACGGTGAAGATGCCCGCAGCGCCGACGATGTCGGGGTCTGCCGCAGGGTCGAGCGCGCCCGGGTCGGAGAACTTCTCCACCGTGTGGCCGCTCTTGAGGTACTCACAGCTCAGGCGTTTCTTCAGGCGCTGGTCTTCGCCGGTAGGATTGGCGATCCCCGTGTTCACGAGATCGAGCTTGAAGTCGGTAATGCGCTTCATCGACTCCATGACAGACACGATGTCTTCGGGGTCTTCCAGCAGCAGGTTGAGGTCGCCGACGTCCACGAGGCCGCTCGCGTCTGACGGTCGGTCCACCTTGGTGGGGCGGATCTCCGGGTCGATCAACATGGCCGGCGCCATGGAGTTGCCACCGGACTCGGAGTTCTCAGAGCCGATGAGTTGCAGAATCTGCCCCCTGAGCCCTGCACGGTAGATGCCGTACATCGGGTTGTGGGGGTTATTGCCGGTGTCGTTGTCGGAACGGCCGGGAATCACTGCGCCGTTAACGAGCCCGGTGGTGCCCGCCGCGCGCTCGATGATGCCGCGCAGCATAGGGCTGTCGGTGTGGAACAGGAGCCCCAGGCTGTCGTCCGTGAAATCGCCGCTGACGGACGCGTCATTTGTAGCAAAGGGCGTGATGGCGGACGGCAGGCCCAGCTTGTCGTAACCGCCAACGCTCAGCGCATCGCGCTGCCCGCCCGGGCCGCCTACGATCACGTTGGAACCGGCGATGTTGGCACCGCCGGCGAGATCGAAACAGATAAAGGGGATCTTGCGTCCCGCCACCGAGCCGAGGTCGCAGGCGGAATAGTTCGTAAACGCTGAGTCCAGCAGGTTGGGTGAGATCGCCCCTGCACGCTGTGCAATCGACATCAGCGAGGTCCCGAGCAGTGCACCGCAACCGGCGCGAAAGCCCTGGGCGAGAAACTCGCGTCGCGAGCGGGGCCTGCGGTGATCGGGAAGGCGCAGGGCCTCATCCGGGGTTAAAGTTCGTTTACGCACGTCTCGTCTCCTCACTGCAACATCACCACGGCGCTGGAGAACACGGCGGTGCAGGCCGCCTTCACCACGTCGGCCGTTCTCCCTGCAGGGCAGGGCGCATCGTTCACGCAGTAGATCAGGCCGTCGCGTTTGTTGTGCGCGGCCGGGTTGGGGTCTGGCACCCAACTGCCATTGATGTTCACGTAGGGCTTCAGGTCCCTGTCATCGGTAATAAGCAGCTCGATTTCGTCGATGATCGCGATGCGGTCTGCGGAGGCGGTCAGGCCCGTCTTGATCGCGCGATCAACGAGTGGCGTGGCCACGGCGCCGCGCCAGTCGATACCCACGTCACCTACTGGCCGGCTGAAGTCAAAGCCGGGGAAGAGGTCAGTGCGCAATGTGTCATCCTGCATCAGCGCATCGCAGTAGGCCGCGGTGAGCTGCGTGGCCGCCATCAGGTGCGCAGATTGAAACGCGCTGAAGTCGGCGACTGCGGGTAACGCGCGGCGCACCTGCTTGAACGTCTCGCCCACCGTCTTGCCGGTGACATTGCTCACTGCGGTGCTTGACGTCGGTACGCCGGTCAGTTCTGCCAGTGAGGCATTCACGGCGTCAAAGGTGCGCACGCCAATGTCCGGCCCATCGGTGCCGGTAAACACAGGCCCGAAATCGATGCGGCGGCGGCCATCGCCTGCGCCTACCTGGCCCTCGATTTCGTCGAAGGCGAGAAAGAACACGTCCTGGTCGGCGCCGTTCTCCAGCGGTATCACGCTGCCAACGCGTGTGAGTGTCTGGGCAACGCCGCTGGCCTGGGTCTCTATGGTGTCTGCCACGTTGACGAAACCCTGGCCGATCGTGGCGAGCTTGCCATTGATACCGAGGTGGATGCCGGCGAGGTCGAAGTTCACATTGCCGCCGTCCGGGTTGATGTTCACGAAGAAGGGCTGGTTGAAGAGATAGCTCGACTCATCGAACTGGCTGACCTCAAACACCACGTAGCAGTAGTTGGTGCGTGTTTCGCCTTCTACCGTATGGCACACGCCCTCATCGTCTACGAGCTCAGCCACACTGAACATGAGGAAGAACTTCTGGCCAACGCCCGCATCGTAGTTCTGTGCAATCTGCTCTTCGTTCAGTGCGCGGTTGTGAATCGCCACCATGCGAATCGCGCCGCTCCACGGGTTAGAGTTCGCCGTGGTGTTGCCGAGAACGATGGCGAAGGCCTCGTTCCAGCTGTTGAGCAGGCCGCCACCCACCGGATCGTCATCACCGGAAAACTGGCCATTGACGTAGATGCGTCGCCCCGCGACCGGGTCGAAGGTCAGCACCACGTGTTGCAGCGTGGCCTGGGCCAGCTGCGCGTCGTCGTCGGTTGCCAGCGGCGGTTCGCCGCCGTTGTTGTCGTCGGTTACCGAGCTGCGGTTGTGGCCCAGGTAGTTGTAGAGGTTCTGGCTGAGCAGGAAGTTGCGGTTGTCCGGGCCACCGGCATAGCCCACGATCCATGCCTCTTCCTGCGTGACGTTGGCGGGGGCGACCCAGGCCTCAATCGAGTACTCACCGGTGGCGGTCAGGCGCTCAAACAGCTTCGAGCTTGCAGTGGCGCCGCCCTGGGCCTTGCCGCCGGTCAGTCTAATACCCCAGCCGGTCAGCCAGCTGAACTCGCCGCTGAGCGTCAGCGTGATTTCCGGTTGTACGCCGCTGGTGTCGGCCGCCGTGGTGCCCGAGCCCTCGCGAAACTCCCACTTGGCGACGAGGTCGGTCTCCACCCGGCCGCCGGTGTCGGCTTCCACGCCGTCTTCGCCCAGCACCTGCGCGGTGCTGGTGAGTAACCCGCCGTCCAGTTCTGTGGCGGGTACAACGCTTGCGAGCGCAGAAATGGCGGACTGCAGCGTCTGCGCATTCGCATCGCAGTCGCTCCAGCAGTTGTGTGACTCGGGTGACATGCGCTGTACGAGGCGAGAGCGGGCAGGTGATACAAGGTCTACCTTGCCGCGCAACGCGTTGTAGGCAATGTCGATGTCTGCGCTGGCGAGGTAGGGCACCTGGGGAATCGGCGCGGTGTCGGCGTGGCAGTCGGCGCAGTATTGGTTCAGGAGCTGCAGCAGTTCGCCGCCCGCGGTGAGATCGAGGCCAAGTGCCAGCGTGTCTTCGTAAGTGGGCGGCAGTACGCGTGTGGCGCTCGGCATATAGGGCCGGCGCGGAGTGAGGTTGACAGTGGCAACTCCATCATCCCCAGCATCCGCCCAGCGTTCGATGTAGCCGACGATAGTGGCCGCGCAGGTTGCCGTCTGGGTCGGTGCCAGCCAGCAGTTGTGTCCGTTCGCAACACGCGTCACGACGGGTGAGGCGGCTGGGTCGTTCAGGTTCACCACGCTTTTGGCAAACTGCCAGGCCTGGTTGACGTTGCCCTGGTCGACAAAGGCGGGGTCGCCGTTGCCACCCGGGGTGTGGCACTCGCCGCAGCGGTTGTCGTCTACCAGTGGGTCGTAAAACGCCACCTTGAAGTTCTGGATCTCGTCGGAGGCTGGCGGCGGGCCGTCGTATACGAAGCCACCGCCGGTGCTACCACCTGTTTGCGTGGGGTCGACTTCCCTGGCGCTCCCGCCACCGCCGCTGCCGCCGCTGCAGGCTTGCAGCAGCATGATGGCAGCGACGATGGCGGTGCCCCTGAGGAGACTGGTTGCTCTGGCAATCGGCATAGCGGCGTTCCTCACAGGTGGCTGGCGCAGTAGGCCGCCACTTCCGCGAACACCTGCTTCATGTTGTGGCTGGCGTTGAAGCCGTCGACGATCGTGTCAACGGTTGTCGCATCTGCCGTGCCATCGACCGGGTCGCGTAGACATACGGTCTTGAACGCTTTCTTCACCTGGCAGTAGGAAAACGCATCGGAGTTCGCCAGCTCTTGCCCCAGTGAAGCGGCACCATTGCCCTCGCTGTAAGCCGGGTTGCGCGCCATATCGATGCCGCTCGCGTTGGTTGCACTGCCCTGCCAGCCGATGCGCCCCGAGTTGTCGCCCAGTCGCCAGTAGTTGGTCCAGTGGTCATTCGGCGTGACATAGCCTGTGGGGAAAGTGCCGGAGTTGATCAGGTTTTTGCGCTGCACGCTGCCGCCGGTGTACTCGATACTGCCGAGGTCCTTGCGTTCCTCGAGCTCAAGCCCTGGCGCCTCGTCTTCGCTCGGATAGGGGAAGTCGTAATAGGCGTAAGCCTGCGCCATTGGGTCCATGCCTGCATGGCAGGTAACGCACTGGTTGAGAAAGAGCGTACTGTCGCCGCCAGGGCTACGTGAAACGTCCTGGCGTATGCGGTCGGCGGGCGCGTTACCGTCCTTAAGCTGCTCAAGGTCCATGCAGAAATGATTGAGCAGCGTGAAACGCAGCATGGCGCGGTTGGTACCGTCGACGAAGAAGGCCCGTGCCGCGGCGCGTGTCGTGGTGACTCCCGCGACCGCCTCGGCAGGTAAACCTGTAACCGTGCTCTGGCTTTCGCGTACAAGCACGCCAGGGTCGCCGAGATTGGCGCCGGCGTCCTCGAGAAATACATAGTGGTTATTGTCTGATATGCCATACGCCGGAATGCCGGGTACGGCGCCCGTGTAGATGATGTCGGCCGAGAGTATGTCGCGGAAGTCGAGTTCGTCGCGCACCACGCCGACCACGGTGGCGCTGTAGTCGTTGAGCGGCGCGAACACGTCCTGCGCCTCATTGGTCCAGGGTGTCGCCCAGTTCTTCACCGTAACGGTGTAGAAGTCGCCGTTGGCGGGCACGCCCGGCGCGCCGTCGATAGCATAGAGTGCGGCGTTCACGAGGCCATTTGGGCCTTGTATGGCAGACTCCATGGCGTCCAGCATCGCATCGGAAGCCGGTACGCCGGTCAGTCGATCGTGAATGCGCTTGGCCTGGTCTCGCGGCCCTGCGTTCACGTTTACCGAGAGCGCAAGCGCCAGTGCGAGTGTCATCGCAGTTCTTCTGCCCATAGTCCCTAAACACCTCGTAAGGGTTGCTACAGGGTGACAAGTGCCGGTTTGGCGGGGTGGTTAAACCGACACGCAGTGCCAGAAGTCTGCGTGATTTTCTGTACCCGTTTTCAGGTTGCAGCTTTGCAAAGGGTTTCACGGTGCACAAGCTTGCAGGTGCGAAAGCGGGAATATTTTACGAACTCGCGCGTGCGAAGCTTATATCTTGAAATAACCTATCGGTTATAACGCACGTTTTTTGTGCGCTACGAAACACCTATTTTTAAGTGTTTTCGTGAGTCTTGGCAATTTGCCTCAATTTCACGCATCGCCTCTTGTTCGACACCGCTGCGCTCTGCAAAGCTAATGCAACTATGTGGTATGCGGTAAGTAGTAAAGTTGTTCAGCGCGTTTTGTTGCCCCTCCTTCTCGCGAACATCCTCACTGCCTGTGGCGGCGGTGGGGGCGGTGGCAATGTCACGCTGACAACCAATAACCAGGGTGCAGACCCGGTGCTTCTTGAAGTACCGGTGGCGTACGTCAAGCGGCCGTTGTCGGACGATGTTCCCGATGTGCGCGATCCACTCGCGTTCTTCCCGGGTGCTGAGTTGTTTGTGCGAGAGCGCTCTGCAACAACGGCCGACGACATCGATGTCACCGAACTCATCCGCGCGATTGTTGCGGAAGAGGAGGGCGTTGAGCCGGCGGAGATTGCGCTCGACATCAAGGATGTAGAAAGCTCCTTCGACGGCAACACGCTGGTGTTTGCCGCGCGAGCCGTGCCAGAGCCGGTTGATGACAACCTTGAAGAGACAACGTGGAACCTCTGGACCTATGACCTCGAGACGCGCACCGCTGCCTACGTCATTCCATCGCGCATCAAGCGCAACGAGGGTGTGGAAGCCGGCAGCGGCCATGATCTGGCGCCGCACTTCCTGCCGGATGACCGGATCGTATTCAGCTCCACCCGGCAGACCACCAGCCAGGGTCGCCAGCTCAATGAGGGCCGCATCCAGCTGTTTGCAGCGCTTACCGAGAGCGGCGGTTCGCCCTCGGCGGTGCTGCACCTCTACGACCCCCAACTGCGCAGTGAAGAATTCAAGCAGATTTCGTTCAACCTGAGCCACGACCTGGACCCAACTGTGCTGTCGTCGGGTGAGATCCTGTTCAGCCGCTGGAACAATACGGCGGGCAACCATGTCAGCCTCTACCGCCTGGACCCCGCCGGCTTCGAACTCACGCCGGTGTTTGGTTTCAACAGCGAGGAAGCTGGCGGTGTCTACACACAGCCGCGTGAGCTGGATGACGGACGGCTGGTGAGCGTGTTGCGTCAGCCGGAATCGGAAACGCTGGGCGGCGACATTGTGGTGATCGACGCCGCGAACTACTCCGACGTCGACATGCCGATTCCTGCGAGCGCGGGTCTTGCAGCAACCGGCCAGGAATCGCTTACGTCGAATGACGTGCGCATCGACGGCTTGCTATCGCGCGGCGGGCAGTATGGTTCGGTCTATGCGCTGCGCGATGGGACAGGGCGCCTGCTGGTGACCTGGAGCGGTTGCCGGGTGATCGACGAAGAGGACGCCACGCGCACCGTGCCTTGTTCACTGCAGCCTGAGAACGAACAGTCAGCGCCTCCGCTCTACGGCGCGTGGGTGTACAGCCCATCGGACGATACGCAGCGCCCGGTAGTGCTGGCCGAAGCTGGATTCGTTATCAGTGAGATCGCAGCCGTGGAACCGCGGGATTTCCCCGACCTCGTTCCACTACCGGAAAGCTACAACCCTGAGCTTGCGCAGCAGGGCCAGGGGCAGCTACTGATTCGCAGCGTCTACGACATCGACGGTGTCGATGCATCACCAGAAGGTATTGCATTGCATGCGACACCGGGCACACCAGCCTACGCCTCGCGGCCAGCGCGCTTCCTGCGCATCGTACAGCCGGTCCCGATTCCCGACGATGAGGTGTTCGAGATACCGGGATTCGCGGCAGGTGTTGCGGGTGGCCGCAACTTCCGTGAGATCCTGGGCTACGTGCCTGTGGAGCCCGACGGTTCGGTGACGGTCACGCTGCCCGCCGAACGACCGCTCACCTTCGACATTGTGAACGAGCGCGGTCGACGCATCGGTGCACGCCACAACTACTGGCTGCAGCTTGGGCCCGGTGAAGTTCTCGCCTGCAACGGCTGTCATGACGCGGGTTCACGGGTGGGCCACGGTCGCCCGGACGCAGAGCCTGCCGCGGCCAACGCCGGTGCGCGGACGTTGGCGGGCGGTAGCCTGGGTTTTAACGGGGCAGTGGAGGCGTTGTTTGCCGAGGTGCCAGGCCAGTCGATGGCCGAGGTGTGGAACCAGCACAACCCCGCAGACAATATCGCCACCGTTGACCGTTCGTTGAGCATAGCGCCGACGTACACCGACGAGTGGGCCGGGGAGGGCGTTACGCCATCCCCCGAGATCACGGATCGCGACTACAGCCCTGACTGGCTCGATATCCCACCGGAGCGAGCTATCGTGGTTAACAGTTTTGACCCCGGCCAGGCGCCGCGCATCGTCATCAATTACATCGACCACATCCAGCCGATCTGGGAGCGGGTGCGCGAGGCGCGCGCCGGGCCTGATGCGGTATTGGTCGATACGTGTATCGGCTGCCACTCGGACGAGGGCAGTACGCGCGTACCGGCAGGCCAGCTTGACCTCACGGCCGCAGCGTCTGACA
This sequence comes from Halioglobus sp., assembly GCA_965227435.1. GTDB lineage: Bacteria > Pseudomonadota > Gammaproteobacteria > Pseudomonadales > Halieaceae > Marimicrobium. The sequence continues at coordinate 1,944,051 of CBDDGB010000001.1, forward strand.
TCGACCCCGACCACCTGCGCTCCTACCGCGAACTGCTGACGGGCGACAACGAACAGTGGCTGAACGAGGGCGGTACGCCGGTCGATCGCCAGCGGTTGTGCACCGTGCTCGACGAGGAAGGAAGCGCGATCGAGACGATCGAAACCATTGGCCTGTCCTCACCCGCCCGTGGCGGTTCGGCCAACGCCAGCGGACGCTTCTTCGCCTGCTTCGAGGGAGGCGCTTGCGGCCCACCTGCTGCACCCGCCTTGCCAGAGAACTGTGTTGAGGAAGGCGAGCCGATACCTGCCTCTGCCAACACGGTGAATCACGTGGGTTGGCTCAGCGAACCCGAGCTACACCTTATCTCTGAGTGGCTGGACCTCGGCGGCCAGTACTTCAACAACCCCTTCGACGACCGACTCATCGAATAGCCCGGTGCCCGCATGACCTGCCCTGACACTTACCATTGCATCGCAAGCAGCCTCGCTGGCCGGCTGCTGCTCGCGCTGCTGTGGCTCGGCGCGTCAACAGCATCGCACGCGTGGGGCGACGACGAGGTAGCGGAATCCTTCGTTACACAGGCATACATCGAGATGCGTACGCAGCCAGGCCGCGGTTACCCCGTGTTTTACGTGGCCGAGCGGGGCGAAGGCATCGAGCTGCTCAAGCAGCGCACGGATTGGATCAAGGTGCGCAATACGCGCGGTATCGAAGGTTGGGTGCACGTTGATGACATTGGACTTACGGCCGATGCCAACGGTGATGCGCTGGCACTCGGGAGTCCAGACTTCGACAGTTACACCCAACGTAACTGGGAGTTTGGCGTACTCCTTGGCGATTATGGCGACACCGATGCCTTCACCGGCTACCTGAGCTGGCACTTCACCCGCAACCTGTCGCTGGAGCTCGCGGCCACTGAAAACTTCGGCGATGCCTCCGACGGCACTATGGGCACGCTGAGCATTACCCATCAGCTGTTTCCGAACGCGCGCTACTCACCATTCATCACGCTGGGTGGCGGTGTGCGCGAGACGCGGCCGCGCTCCACATTGGTGGAGTCAGAGGACCGCACCGACAACGTGGCGAGCGTTGGACTGGGCATGCGCGTGCACCTGTTCCAGCGCCTGTTCCTGCGCCTGCAATACAAACACTACTCGGTCATGACTGACCGCGACGATGACGAAGAGGTGGACGAATGGAAAATTGGCATCAGCGCCTACTACTAGCGGGGTTGTTCTGTTTTCCGCTGGTTGTGCAGGCAGAAGAGGGCCCGCCGCGACAAGTCGTGAACCCTGAGGTTGAGCGGCGGGAGCTGAAAGACATCGATATCGACACCGAGGACTTCGAGGTCAGCCTCTATACGGGAATCCTGAGTATCCAGGACTTCGAGAGTGATGTGCTGCTGGGCGTGCGCGCCGCGTGGCACATCACCGAAGACTTCTTTGTGGAAGCCGCCTACGGCCAGTCCGAGGGTGACGAGACGAGTTTCGAGAAACTGAGTGGCGGCTCGCCCCTGTTTGCAGGCGACGAGCGCGATTACACCTTCTACAACCTGTCGCTTGGCTGGAACGCGTTGCCCGGTGAAATCTTCATCACCGAGAAGTACGCCTTTAAGTCTGACCTGTACTTGACGCTAGGAGCGGGCAGCACCGAGTTCCTCGACGATAACTGGTTCACCGTGACGGCGGGGGCGGGCTACCGCCTGCTGCTAACGGACTGGCTCGCCTGGCGACTCGATGTGCGCGACCACATTTTTGACCGCGACACCTTCGGCGAAGACGAGACCACGCACAACCTCGAGTTTTCCACCGCCTTGACGGTCTTTTTCTAGGAGTGAAAACCATGCGCAAGCTATTGATGACACTTTTGCTGGTGCTGCCGATGACGGCGTTCGCGCTGGAGAACCCTGTGCCTGCCGGCGATTTCACCTTGAAAAGCGCCGAGGGCAGCAACATCCGCCTGAGCGAGTACCGCGGCCAGGTGGTGATGCTGAACTTCTGGGCGTCATGGTGCGGGCCCTGCCGCCAGGAGTTCCCCCATCTCGATGACCTGCAGCAGAAGTACTCGGACCTGGGCTTCACAGTGTTTGGCGTGAATGTAGAGCAGGACCGTGCATCGGCTGACAAGGTCCTACGCGACATCCCGGTGACATTCCCGATCCTGTTTGACGACGAAAACGTGGTGAGCGAACAGTATGGCGTGGATGCCATGCCGATGACATTGCTGGTGGATCGCGATGGCCAGGTGCGTCACCTGCACCGCGGTTACAAGCCGGGGTATGAAGACAAGTACGAGGAACAGGTGCGCAGCCTGATCAGGGAGTAGTCATGAATAGTGTGCGGGCCATCTTTGTGTTGAGCTGCCTGGGCCTCGCCGGCTGCGGTGTAGAGCCCTGGGTGAAACCTTATGAACGCCAGGCGCTGGCGGACCCAATTATGAGCTTTGAGCGGCACCCGGTGGCGGCGGGGTATACGCACCATGTGTACCAGGCGCGGGAAGGTGCGCGCGGCGCTGAGGGTGGCGGGGGAGGTGGTTGTGGGTGTAACTAGAATTGCGTGCTGCTCGCTGGCGTTGTTGTATGCACTCACCATCCACCCAGCCCAGGCCGTCATCCTCCCCGAAGAGCGCGCCGACGTCATGTACCACCAATACGATGGCGGCGGTATCACCGTCGAGGGCCCCTCTGTGCTGGTGCGCAAGAACTTCAAGGAAGCCGTCTCGGTCAGCGCTAACTACTATGTCGACAATATTTCGAGTGCCTCGATAGATGTCATCGCCTCTGGCGCATCGCGCTACAGCGAACGACGGGAGGAATACTCGGTGGGCGCTCAGTATCTCTACGACAAGAGCGTGCTCAGTGCGGGTTTCAGCAATAGCGAGGAGAGCGACTACAGTGCCGATACCTATTACTTCAACCTGACCCAGGACTTCTTCGGTGATCTCACCACGGTGACGCTGGGCTATTCGCTCGGCCAGGACGAGGTGTTCCAGAACGGCAACGACGAATTCGGCGAGGATATCGAGCGCCACAACTTCCGCATCGGCGTTACCCAGATCACCACGCCGCGCATGATTATCGGCCTCGACTACGAGTTAATCACAGACGAGGGTTTTCTTAACAATCCCTATCGCAGCTATCGCTACCTGAATGACCCACTGGACCCGACCGCTGGCTTCCAGTTTGCGCAGGAGGTGTACCCGGACACGCGCACCTCAGACGCTGCCGCGCTGCGAATGCGCTATGCGCTGGCGGAGCGGCGCGCCCTCGGCGCTCAGTATCGCTACTTCACAGACGATTGGGGTATCGACGCCCATACCTTTGAGCTGGGTTACACCCAGGTATGGCGCGACTATTGGACTTTCGACATCAAGTACCGTTACTACGAGCAGACCGCTGCCGATTTTTACAGCGACCTGTTCACCTTCGAGTCACAGGACGAAAAAGACTGGCGTGCGCGCGACAAGGAGCTGAGTGAATTCAGTAACCAGACGTTGTCGCTCTACTTCACGTATGAGCGACCTTTGCGCTACTTCTTCTTTGAGAAGACAGCGGTGACGATGCAGTGGGACCATATCTGGTTTGACTACGACAACTTTACGGACCTGCGAGTGGTGAGTGAGGTGGCAGGGGAAGAGCCTACCTACGACTTTGAGGCCGATGTGTACAAGCTGGTCTTCACGCTTTGGTATTAGGCTAGGGATTGTCCACGCTGCGCAACAACTCCCTGGAGTAGTGTAGCTTGCCCGCACCGTCGATGACGATCGCATCGATGCCGGGTAGGGTGTTCACCAGGGCCAGGCCATCTCTTGCGCCCATCACGAAGACAGCGGTGGATAAGGCATCACTATCGATCGAGCGCGCTGCGAGAATGCTTACACTTTGCACCTTGCGCGCCGAGTCACCGGTCTTTGGGTCCAGTATGTGGTGATAGCGCACGCCGTCTTCCACGAAAAAGCGCTCATAGTCTCCTGAGGTGGAGATTGCGGTGTCAGCCAGCGGTATCAATACGACGAACTCATCGTCCTTGCGTGGATGGCGTATGCCCACGGTGCGAGCGCGATCACCCCTGTCGCCCAGTATGCGGCTGTCGCCCCCGGCGCTGACGACCGCGGCTGTGATGCCTGCCTCCTCAAGCAGGCTGATTCCCCGGTCCACCGCGTAACCCTTGGCGATGCCGCCCAGGTCGACTTGTAGTCCCGGCAGGGTGTAAGCGATCGTTCGTGCCTTTTCGTCTAGCGTAATGGCGCGGTAGTCGATATTTGCCTTTCCGTTTGCGCGCTCCTTCTCACTGGGCTTGTCGCCCTCGCGGTAGTCGTAGTGCTGGCCGACGGAGGCGAAGCTGATGTCGAAGGCGCCGCGAGTAAGCGCGGAATAGTGGGCTGCCCGCGCGATGACCTCGACGATTTCGGGGGTTGTTGTGACTGCACCCTTCGCCGCCTCGCGGTTGATGCGCGATAGCTCACTGGCCGCGTTCCAGGGGTTCATCATCTCGTCGAGGCGGTCGAACTCGGTAAACACAGCGTTCATGGCCGTTTCGCCGGCCTTCGTATCTTCCGTCCAGAGTTCGACAGCGATGCGGGTGCCCATCGCCTCGCGCTCCTCACGCAGCCATTCTGCGCGGGCCGTGGTTGCCAGCATCAATGTGAAAAATAGAACGAAGAGGGTCAGGCGGTGATTCGACAACATACTGCGACCGCCCATGGCTACTGCTTTACGCTGTCGCGCATGATGCGCTGTTTTTGGCGGTTCCAGTCACGCTCTTTCTGTGTGTCGCGTTTGTCGTGTGACTTCTTGCCAACGCCGAGCGCGATGCGCGCTTTCACGAGATGACCCTTCCAGTAAAGCTGGGTGCAGACGCAGGTCTGACCCTTCTGCTGTGTGGCGGCGAGAATCTTCGCCAGCTCCTTTCTGTGCAGCAGCAGCTTGCGCGTGCGGGTAGGGTCGGTGACGAAGTGGGTCGAGGCAGTGTCGAGTGGGGTGATCATCGCGCCCAGCAGCCAGGCCTCGCCGTCTTTCATGAGGACGTACGAGTCCGCGAGGTCTGCTTTCCCCATACGCAGGCTCTTCACCTCCCATCCGGCCAGGGCGACGCCCGCCTCGAACGTGTCCAGCAGCTGGTAATCAAAGCTGGCGCGCTTGTTGCGGGCGATCACGTTGTCGGGCTTCTTGCCTTTCTGCTTCGCCATGGCGCGCATTATAGGGGCGCGCGGGTGCGCAGGCGAAACGTGAAGATTTACCTTTTCTGCCCCGGGGGGGTCGGGCATGCTGGCCTCGTGTACAGCGTCCTGTAAATCTGCTGACCATGGCTGTTTTTGGCGAAGTGGGTCGCTGGCAGACCCGCACTACCTTTATTCTCGCGCTCTCCGCGTCCGCCGTGGGGCTCGGCAACCTGTGGCGTTTCGCGTACCTCTCCGGGGAACACGGCGGCGCGCCCTTCGTCATCGCCTATATCGTGAGCCTGTTCCTCATTGCCGTGCCACTGCTGATCGCCGAGGTAGTGCTGGGCAAACAGGGCAGGGCGGGCCCCATTCACTGCATACGCCGTGCCGCCGATGGCTCGCTGCTGTCGCGGGGCTGGATGTTGTTGGGCGTGCTCGCCTGCTTCACAGGGCTTTTGATCCTCACCCTGTACGCCGTGGTGGCGGGTTGGGGGCTCGCCTACGCCAATTTCATGTACCAGGGTGAATTCAATGCGGCTGCTGCCGCGGTGACCGGCGAGTATTTCAGCGACTTCCTCGAGCGGCCCTTGCAGCAGTCCTACTGGATTACGCTCTTTCTCGGCGGCGTTTGCCTCTTCGTTGTGCTCGGCGTTCGCCGGGGGCTCGGGCTGCTTGTTTGGTTGGCTGTGCCCGTGCTGCTGGCAATGCTCGGTTTCCTGGTGAAGTTTGGGCTGGACCAGGGCGATCTGCGCGCCACCCAGGACTTTCTGTTTGCCGTGCGGCCCGAGGACTTCACATTGGAGTCCTCCCTCGTAGCGCTGGGTCACGCGCTCTTTACGCTGGGCATCGGTGTGGGCACGGGGATCAGCTACGGTGCGTACTCGCCCGACCGTATTCCCATCGCGCGTTCGATCATAGCGGTAGCCGTGTTCGACACCATGATCGCGCTGCTCGCAGGCCTGGCCATCTTCCCTATCGTGTTCGCCAACAACATGGAGCCCGCTTCTGGCCCTGCACTGTTGTTCATCAGCCTGCCCTATGCCTTCGGTAATATGCTGCAGGGTGAGGTGTTCGGTGCGGTTTTCTTCCTGATGATGGTGGTGGCGGTACTCGGTTCTGCCGTGGCGATCATGGAACCCCTCGTGGCGGCACTCAGGCAGCAGGTGCGCCTCAGTCGCTTTACCGCCGTGCTTATTGTGGGCAGCGTGGTGTGGCTGTTGGCGGGTGCTGTTGTCGCCTCGCTTGAGCCAAGTGTGGATGCCCAGTGGTTCGGCAACTGGAACCTCTTCGCGGCGCTCGACCGTACGACGGCCGACACGCTGTTGCCGCTGGTCGCGCTGCTCACCGCGTTCTTCGTGGGCTGGCAGCTGCGCGAGGAGGTGCTGAAGCCGCAGCTCGACCGTGAATCGCAGGTGTTCTTCGGCCTCTGGCGCTTCCTTTTACGCTATGTCACACCGCCGGCCATTATTTTCCTGATGCTCTCGCGTGCCGTCGCCGTCTAGGGCGGCGCTCCGTTACAATACCTCGATGACCGTGATTAACCGCAGCGCGCTGTTGCCGTACTCGGCTGAGCAGCTGTTTCATCTTGTAAACGACGTTGAGGCGTACCCCGGCTACATGGACGGGTGCGTGGGCGCAACCGTCCTGTCACATGGAGAGGGCGTCATGGAGGCGCGGCTGGAACTCGCTCGCGGAGGCATCCGGCAGAGTTTCGCCACGCGTAATGTGCTCAACCCGCCCAGCGAGATTGTGCTGGAGCTGATCGACGGGCCATTCGAGCGCTTTGCCGGGCGCTGGGATTTCTTAGCGCTGGACGACGCTGCGTGTAAAATGAGCCTCAATCTGGAGTTCTCCGTTAACAGCAAGGTGCTGGGCGCAGCAGCCGCCAAGCTGTTTGATCGGGTCACCAACAATCTCGTTGACGCCGTGTGCAAGCGCGCGGGTCAGCTTTACGGATAGCAGCATGAGCAACAGCATAGAGGTAGAAGTCGCCTACGCCCTGCCAGAGAAGCAGGCCATCATCAAAGTGCAGGTGGCGGAGGGCACCACGGCGCTGGAAGCCGCACAGCAGTCCGGGATTACCGAACGCTTTGAGGGCATTGACCTCGACAACGCGAAGCTCGGCATCTTCGGCAAGGTGGCATCACCCAAGCAGGTGCTCCAGGCAGGTGATCGCGTGGAAATCTACCGTCCGTTGCAGGCCGACCCGAAAGAGGTGCGCAAGGAGCGTGCCGCGCGCGCCAAGGAGCGCCGCGCACAGGACAAGAGCTAGTCGTCTACTTCCGCCGGCGGTGCTTCCGCCGTTTCTGTCTGCCAGGCGGGCGGCAGGTAATCACCCTTCACCTCAACGAGCGCATCGCCGTCGAAAATGACGGTAATGGAGGCTTTCTCTTTTAGCTCGATACCCTTGCGCTTGGAGTAGGTATAGTCCCAGCGATTCTGGTTGAAGGTGTCTTCGACTAGGGGCGTTCCAAGGATGAAACGCACCTGGCGGCGACTCATGCCGGGCTGCAGCTGGTCGGCCATTTCCTGCGTGACAATGTTGCCCTGTTCGACGTCGATTCGATACACCCCGGGGAAGCCAATGAAGCCGCACGCGCCCAGGAGGGCGGCGAAAACAACGGCAATCAAGGTGTTACGGGCGATTCGCATGGGCAGCGCTTTTACTTCGTGGACCGGGGTGGCATCATACAGTTACCGGCTAGCACAGAGAACCCCCATCAATGGCGGAGCAAAACCAGGAGTTACGTAAAGCGGGCCTTAAGGTCACGCTGCCGCGCCTGAAAATACTGGAAATCCTGGAGTCCACAGACGCCGGTCGTCAGCACATGAGCGCTGAAGATGTGTATAAAGCGCTCATTTCCGCGGGTGAAGACGTTGGCCTGGCGACGGTGTATCGCGTGCTCACGCAGTTTGAATCAGCGGGCCTCGTCACGCGCCACAACTTCGAGTCAGGCCACTCGGTCTTCGAGCTTGCCAGGGGCGAGCACCACGACCACATGGTGAGTGTCGAAACGGGCGAAGTGGTGGAGTTTACCGACCAGCTTATTGAGCAGCGCCAGCGCGAGATCGCCGAGGAACACGGCTACGAGTTGATGGACCATTCGCTGGTCCTTTACGTACGCAAGAAGTCCTAGCTCTCCAGCATCTCCCTGGCGTGGGCCAGGGTCTGTTTCGTGATTTTCACGCCCCCCAGCATGCGGGCAATCTCCTCGACCTTGTCGTCGGCCTCGATGCGATTGAGGTTGGTTTCCACCGTATCTTCAGAGCTCGTCTTGCTCACTTTCAGGTGCTGGTGACCCTGGGCAGCGACCTGCGGCAGGTGCGTCACACACAGCACCTGGGCCTGCCCTGAGAGCGTGCGCAGCAGCTTGCCGACAACCTCGGCAACGGCGCCGCCAATGCCCACGTCGACCTCGTCGAACACCATGCTGGGAACGGTACCCGCGCTTGCGGCAGACACCTGGATCGCGAGGCTGATGCGCGAGAGCTCGCCGCCGGAAGCGATCTTGCCAAGGCCCTGCGGGGCTGCGCCGGGGTTGGTGCTGATCAGTATCTCGATATCTTCGTTGCCATGGGGGTGCGGGTCGTCGCCCTGCACCGGGTTCAGCGCGATCTCGAGTGTGCACTGTTCCATGGCGAGCGTGCCAAGTATCGTGGAAGTGGCCTTGGTCAGCTTCTTCGCCGCGGCCTTGCGCTGCTTGGTGAGCTTTGCGGCCTGTTTGTTGTAGACGCCCGCCAGCTCGGCCATCTCGGCCTTAAGCGATTCGATGCGTGCGCCGCCGTCTTTAAGGTTTTTAAGCTCCTCCGTGAGCTCTGCGTGCAGTTCCGGGAGTCGCTCGGGCATCACCTTGTGCTTGCGCGCAACATCGTAGATGGACTCCAGTCGGCCCTGCACCTCGGCCAGTCGGGCCGGGTCTACCTCAACACTGTCTAGATGATGCTGGATGCTGCCGCGGGCCTCTTCGAGCTGGATGGCAGCGCTCTCCAGTAACTCACGGGCGTCCTTGGCCGCGGTCGTGGCGTGGGCGTCATCGCTCAACAGCTGCAGTGCTTGTTTGGCACCGCTTTCACTCGCATCCGCAAGCTCAAGCGCCTGGTGGGCGCCTGACAGGATGCTCTCGGCGTTGGCCAGAAGTTTCACCTCGCTTTCCAGCGTGGCAAGTTCGCCTGCGCCGAGTGCCAGGGTGTCGAGCTCCTCTACCTGGTAGCTCAACAGCTGTACGCGTGCGCTGCGCTCGTCGTTGGCTCCCGTGAGAAGCTCCAGTTCGCGACCCTTGCGCAGCCAGTCGGAGGCGGTCTGCTCCACTTCGGCTGTCAGATCGTTGTGCCCCGCGTAAGCGTCGAGCAGGGCTCGCTGGGTGGCGCGGCGCAGCAGAGACTGGTGGGCGTGCTGGCTGTGTATGTCGATGAGTAGCGCGCCAAGTTCTGCGCAGTCCTGCAGGGTAGAGGCGCTGCCGTTGATGTAGGCGCGGCTGCGCCCCTCGGCGGTGATGACCCTGCGCAGCAGGCACTCCTCGCCGTTGAAGAGGTCGCGTTCCTTCAGCCAGTGCTGGGCGGCGGGTATGGCGCTGATGTCGAAGCCGGCGGTGATATCGGCGCGCTCTGCGCCGGGCCGAAGGGCTTTGGTGTCGGCGCGGTCACCCAGGCAGAGCCCGAGGGCATCCAGCATGATGGACTTGCCGGCGCCGGTCTCGCCGGTGATCACCGTCATGCCGCCGGAGAACTCCATTTCCAGATTGGAAACGATGGTGTAGTTGCTGATGCTGATCTGGCTAAGCATTGCAGGCGCCCCGATTGTTTGCACATTTATACCGCAGATAACCGATGTCTGAAACCGCGCTTTCTGTGCGTTTTGCAAACCCTTGGGGCTGTGATAAAAACGGCGTGTAAAACGTTGAAACTCGGTGAGCATGGCTTCAGGCGACATTTCAGAACGCGCTAGCGTCCTTCTAAAGACCCTCGTGGAACAGCATATCCGCGATGGCCAGCCCGTGGGTTCCACCACCCTCAAGCAGGCGGCAGGGCTGCCCGTGAGCGCGGCCACCATCCGCAATGTCATGTCTGACCTCGAGGAGCGCGGCTACCTGCATTCGCCGCACACATCGGCAGGTCGTGTGCCCACCGCGCTAGGCTATCGCTTTTTCGTCGACAGCCTGCTGCACGTGCAGCCCCTTGGTGAAAACGACATTACTGCCCTGCGCAGCGAGTTAAACCCCGACAAGTCTGCGGGCGAACTGGTGCAGTCTGCGTCCAGCCTGCTCGCTAACATCACCTCTCAGGCAGGTCTCGTGACGGTGCCCCGGCAGGAAGCGGGCCAGTTGCGCCAGGTAGAGTTTCTGCCGCTGTCGGGTGATCGCGTACTGGTAATACTCGTGGTTAACGAGCGGGAGGTGCAGAACCGCATCATCCATACGCAGCGCGTCTTTACCGAGGCACAGCTGCGTGAGGCCGCTGCCATGGTGAATCAGCGCTTCGCGGGGAAGCCGCTGCGGCTTGTGCAGGAACAGATCCTGCGCGAGATGCAGGAGGCACGCAGCCAGATTGACGGGTATCTTGAGTCTGCCCTCGACCTCGCCAACAAAGCACTCGACCAGGAGCCCTCGGAAGAGGAATACGTGATGGCCGGTGAGTCGCGCCTGCTGGGCAATGCCACGGCCGAGGAGATGCTCAAGCTGCGCGACCTCTTCGATACCTTCGAGCAGAAGAAGGACCTCTTGCACCTGCTGGAGCGCTGTACCCGGGCAGAAGGTGTGCAGATTTTTATCGGTGAGGAGGCCGGTTACGAGGTATTCGACGACTACAGCGTCATCACCTCGCCCTACAGCGATGGCAACCAGACGCTCGGCGTGCTCGGGGTGATCGGGCCTACCCGCATGGCCTACGAACGGGTCATCCCGATCGTCGATGTAACCGCTCGCATGCTGAGCGCTGCCCTGGCGAAGTAAATCCCCGCCGCTCGAGGCAATCACGCCACAGCCCAGTGCTGGCGCGGCTTTCAGCGCCCTCAAAAAATTTCGCCTGATCCCCTTGAATTGCCCCAATCCGCCCCAATAACGGCTGCGAAGCCGCGCTTGGGGCGGTATGATCCACGCCCCGGACAATACGACCAGATGACGGAGCTAGACAGAGTGGCCGAGGAAGAGACCAAAACGACCGAAACGGAAGACGAAGCCCAGGTGGAAACGCCCGAGGCGGAGGGGGAGGCCACCCCCGAAGAGGCGCCTGAGCCCACGCTGGAGGAGGTCATTGCCCAGTTGCAGGACGACCTCGCCGGTGCACAGGATGCGGCTTTAAGGGCCCAGGCCGATGCCCAGAACGTGCAGCGCCGCGCGGAAGCCGATGTCGAAAAAGCCCGTAAATTTGCGCTCGAACGCTTTGTCGGCGAGTTGCTGCCGGTAGTTGATAACCTCGAGCGCGCCCTCGAAGCCGCCGCGGGCGGTGACGACGCCGTGCAGTCCATCGCCGAGGGCGTGGAACTCACACTTAAGAGCCTTATCGACGTCATGGGCAAGTTTAACGTCGCGGTTGTCGACCCTGAAGGCGAGCCCTTCGACCCCAACCTGCACCAGGCGATGAGCATGGTGGAGAACCCCGAGGTAGAGCCCAACACCGTGATCGCGGTGATGCAGAAGGGTTACACCCTCAACGAGCGGCTTGTACGCCCGGCGATGGTGATGGTGAGCAAGGCGGCCGGGTAGGCCCGCGCCTCGAACGCAAGGGCCACACAGCGTGGCCACTAAAAAAGAACAAAAGTAGTTGAATCTGGCCACTTAAGGCCCATATAGAGAACATCGTTAAGCAAGCGGCGGCAGAGCCCGCCAACATACTGGAGACACACAATGGGTAAGATTATTGGCATCGACCTCGGTACGACCAACTCCTGCGTATCTGTGCTGGATGGCGGCAAGCCGAAGGTCATTGAGAACGCCGAGGGCGACCGCACGACACCGTCAATCGTTGGATACACCGACGAGGGCGAGATCCTGGTGGGCCAGAGCGCCAAGCGCCAGGCCGTCACCAACCCGCAGAACACCCTGTTCGCGGTAAAGCGCCTCATCGGCCGCAAGTTCACTGACGACGTTGTACAGAAAGACATCAAGATGGTGCCTTACACCATCGCAGCTGCTGACAACGGCGACGCGTGGGTAGAAGCCAAGGGCGAGAAGATGGCACCCCCGCAGGTCTCTGCCGAGGTCCTGCGCAAGATGAAGAAGACGGCCGAAGAGTACCTCGGTGAGCCGGTTACCGAAGCCGTTATCACCGTGCCGGCGTACTTCAACGACTCACAGCGCCAGGCAACGAAGGACGCGGGCAAGATCGCGGGCCTCGACGTCAAGCGCATCATCAACGAGCCGACGGCCGCGGCACTGGCCTACGGCATGGACAAGGCAAAGGGCGACCACACCGTTGCGGTCTACGACCTCGGTGGCGGTACGTTCGACATCTCGATCATCGAGATCGCTGAAGTCGACGGCGAGCACCAGTTTGAAGTGCTCTCCACCAACGGCGACACGTTCCTCGGTGGTGAAGACTTCGACCTGCGCCTGATCGAGTACCTTGCCGATGAGTTCAAGAAAGAGAGCGGCATCGACCTGCACAACGACCCGCTGGCCCTGCAGCGCCTGAAGGAAGCCGCAGAGAAAGCGAAGATCGAGCTGTCTTCGTCGCAGCAGACTGAAGTGAACCTGCCGTACATCACGGCGGACGCAACCGGTCCGAAGCACCTCGTGGTGAAGCTGTCACGCGCCAAGCTTGAGTCGCTGGTGGAAGAACTGGTGAGCCGTTCGATGGAGCCTGTGAAAGTTGCGCTCAGCGACGCTGGCCTGTCTCCCTCTGAGATCGACGACGTGATTCTCGTCGGTGGCCAGACCCGCATGCCGCTGGTACAGCAGCAGGTGGCGGACTACTTCGGCAAGGAGCCGCGCAAGGACGTAAACCCGGATGAAGCCGTTGCCATGGGCGCGTCTATCCAGGGTGCGGTACTCGCAGGCGACGTGAAGGACGTGCTGCTGCTCGACGTTACACCGCTGACGCTCGGTATCGAGACCATGGGTGGCGTTGCCACGCCGCTGATCGAGAAGAACACGACGATCCCGACCAAGAAGTCGCAGATCTTCTCGACGGCCGACGACAACCAGACGGCCGTGACCATTCACGTGGTACAGGGCGAGCGCAAGCAGGCGGGCAGCAATAAGTCGCTTGGACGCTTTGACCTGGCCGACATCCCGCCGGCACCGCGCGGAATGCCGCAGATCGAGGTGACGTTTGACCTCGACGCCAACGGCATCCTGCACGTGTCAGCGCAGGACAAGGCGACCGGTAAGGAGCAGTCGATTCGCATTACCGCGTCTGGCGGCCTCTCGGATGAAGACATCGAGCAGATGGTGGCCGACGCTGAGGCGAATGCCGAAGCCGATGCCAAGTTCGAAGAGCTGATCGCTGCACGCAACACCTGCGACGGCCTGGTACACGCCGCGAAGAAAACGATCGAGGAAGCGGGCGAGCACGCCTCCGACGAGGAGAAGGCCGCGATTGAAGCAGCCATCACCGAGGCGGAGGAGGCCCTGAAGGCTGACGACAAGGACGCTATCGAGGCCGCTGCCAACAAGCTCACCGAGGCCACTGGCCCCGTGGCGCAGAAGATGTACGCTGCGCAGGCTGAAAATGCGGGTGCTGATGCGGGCGCGGGTCCCGGGGCCGACGCTGGTGCCGAACAGGCGGACGCGGCAGCTGAAGATGTCGTTGACGCGGAGTTTGAGGAAGTGAAGGACGACAACAAGTAAAGCTTGTGTCACGCGGGGAGCACGGCTCCCCGCTTTTTTACTGATCGTCATTCCCGCGTATGCGGAAGCCAGGGGAGGTAAGGACTGGTTTCCCGCCTACGCGGGAATGCCGTTTAAGGAACACTGACAACCCATGTCGAAACGCGATTACTACGAAGTCCTCGGCGTCAGCAAAGACTCTGACGAGAAGGAGATCAAGAAGGCTTACCGCCGGGTGGCGATGAAGTACCACCCGGACCGTAACCCAGATGATCCCGACGCGGACGATAAGTTCAAGGAAGCGACTGAAGCCTACGAGATCCTCTCGGATGGCGAGAAACGCGCAGCCTACGACCAGTTCGGCCACGCGGGCGTAGACCCGAGCATGGGCGGCGGCTTTGGTGGTGCCGGTGGTGGAAGTTTCAGCGATATTTTTGGCGATGTATTTGGCGACATCTTTGGAGGCGGCGGCCGCGGCCGTGGAGGCCCGCAGCGCGGCTCAGACCTGCGCTACACGTTAGACATTTCCCTCGAGGACGCCGTGCGCGGCACGACCGTCGAGATTCGCGTGCCCTCGCTCTCTTCGTGTGAGGTCTGCGATGGTTCCGGCGCGAAGCCGGGTACCTCTGCGACGACCTGTGGCACCTGCGGCGGCAGCGGCCAGGTGCGCATGCAGCAGGGCTTTTTCCAGGTGCAACAAACTTGCCCGACCTGTCGTGGACGAGGTCGCATCATCACCGACCCCTGCACCAACTGCCACGGACAGGGCCTTGTTGAGAAAACCAAGACGCTTTCTGTGAAGGTGCCGCCGGGTGTCGACACCGGTGACCGCATTCGCCTCTCAGGCGAGGGTGAAGCCGGCCCCGAGGGCGGTCCTTCCGGTGACCTGTATGTGCAGATGTCCGTTAAGAGCCACCCAATTTTCGAGCGCGATGGTAAAAACCTCTACTGCGAGGTGCCGATTACCTTCGCTGACGCTGCGCTGGGCGGTGAACTCGAGGTGCCTACGCTGGACGGCCGCGTGAAATTGAAGATTCCAGCCGAGACGCAGACGGGTAAACTGTTCCGCCTGCGCGGCAAGGGCGTGAAGCCCGTTCGCGGCGGCAGCGTGGGCGACCTGTTGTGTCGCGCCGTAGTCGAGACACCGGTTAAACTGAGCAAGGAACAGAAAGCCCTGATGGAGCAGCTGCGCGAATCCCTGGGGGAGGGCGGCACAAGCCACTCGCCCCGCCAGACGAGCTGGTTTGAGGGCGTGAAAAACTTCTTTGATGACCTGACACCATGAGCATAAGAATCGGTATTACCGGCGCGGCCGGCCGTATGGGTAAGACCCTTATCGAGGCGATTGCCCTCACCGAGGGTCGCCTGCAACTTACCGCGGCTATCGAACAGCCTGGCAGCAGCCTGATCGGCGCGGATGCTGGAGAGTTAGCAGGGCAGGGCAAGAACGGTGTCAGCGTGGTTGATGATCTTGCGGCGGTGATCGGCGAGGTCGATGTGCTCATCGACTTCACAGTGCCCGCTGCGACGCTGGCCAATGTGGCGACCTGCCGTGCCAATGGCGTGGGTATGGTCATTGGCACGACCGGGTTCACGCCCGAGGAGCAGGGTCAGATCGATGCTGCTGCTGAGGACGTCGCCATCTGCAAGGCCTCCAATTTCAGCACAGGCGTTAATCTCTGTTTCAAGTTGCTCGACATGGCCGCACGCGTGCTGGGTGACGACGTCGACATCGAGGTCTATGAAGCGCATCACCGACACAAGATCGATGCGCCTTCAGGCACTGCCCTCAGCATGGGCCAGGTCGTGGCCGATGCGCTGGGTCGCGACCTCGAAAAAGTCGCAGTCTATGGACGTGAAGGCCAGACCGGTGCGCGCGACCGCGAGACGATCGGTTTCGCCACCGTGCGTGCGGGTGACGTGGTCGGTGACCACACTGTTACGTTCGCCGCCGAGGGTGAGCGTGTAGAGATTACGCATAAGGCGTCCAGCCGTATGTCGTTTGCCCGCGGTGCCGTGCGCGCCGCAGGGTGGCTGGCGGAGCAGAAGGCCGGCATGTACGACATGCGTGACGTTTTGGGACTATAAGTTACAGGCCGCTGTGTCCTCGCTTACGCGAGGGCCCAGGCGGGTAAGCACAGCACCGGGTATTCTGAACCCGGTTCGACGGGTCGGAGAGCAACTACCTTGAGCGAACACATCGTCAATATCGACGAGAGCAACGCCTCCGCGCTGCTCATTGAAGAATCACACAACCGGCCAGTGGTCGTCGATTTCTGGGCGGACTGGTGTGAGCCCTGCAAGGTGCTTATGCCGATCCTCGAGAAGCTCGCTGTTGAGTACGATGGCGCGTTCCTGCTGGCCAAGGTCAACGCAGACGAGCAGGCGGGCATTGCCCAGCAGCTCGGCGTGCGCAGTTTGCCCACGGTCATGGTGATCCAGGGCGGCCAGCCGGTTGACGGCTTTGCCGGCGCACAGCCCGAAAACGCGGTGCGCGAGTTGCTCGAGAAATACCTGCCCAAGCCCTGGGATGCCGCGCTGCAGGCCGCCGCGCAGATGATGTCTGAGGGTAACTACACCGATGCGCTGCCGCTGTTGCGTAGCGCATGGGAAGACTCCAACCACCAGCACAACATCACGCTGGCCTACGCCCAGTGCCTGATCGAGTGCATGCGCCTCGACGAAGCGGAGGAGGTCCTCAATGGCGTGCGCATGGCAGACCAGGACGCGGGCTACGAGCAGCTTCGGGCACAGCTTGAAATCCAGCGCGAGGCAGCTAAATCTCCCGAGGTTGCCGCACTCGAAGAGCACCTGGCTGCCGACCCCGACAATCTCGACGTGATGCACCAGCTGGCAGTGCAGTACACCAGCGCCGGGCTCTACAAGGAGTCGATGGGCATGTGTATCGAGATCCTTACCCGCGACCGCGACCATGGGAATGGCGCCTCCAAGAAGCTGCTGCTGGACACCATTGCCACCCTTGGCAAGGGCGACCCCCTGGCCGCCGAGTACCAGCGCAAGCTCTTCGGCCTGCTGTACTGACCCGCCGGCTCCTGTCCTTCAGGGTCAATTTTTCTGTGGGGCAGGGTTATTGAGTTGCCCCCGGTGAGCCGCTAAGGTGCTTCGGCACATTTGAACATACCCGAAGGTCAAAACTGCCTAAGGCAGTGAATCCGCGGGTTTGACCGGCCAGGCGGGGCCTGGCGATCACTGGAGAGCAGCTATGAAACTGGGTTTACTACTCGGCTATTCCGGCAAGAACGTAAACATCCCCATCGACCTCATCAAACAGGCCGAGAGCATGGGGTTTGACTCCGTCTGGACGGCAGAAGCCTACGGGAACGATGCGGCGACTGCGTCTGCATGGATCCTCGCTCAGACGGAAAAGATCCGCGTTGGCACGGCGATCATGCAGATGCCTGCACGTACCCCCGCTATGTGCGCCATGACGGCCATGTCACTACACCAGTTGTCTGGCGGCCGCTTCATTGTTGGCCTCGGCGCCTCTGGTCCACAGGTGGTGGAAGGCTGGCACGGTGTGCCCTATGGCAAGCCCGTAACCCGTACCAAGGAGTACATCGAGATCATGCGCAAGATAATGGCGCGTGAAGGTCCCGTGGAATACGACGGCAAGATGTACCAGCTGCCCAACAAGAGCGAGGGCACTACGGGCCTGGGTAAGCCGCTCAAGTCTATCCTCGAGGCGTGCCCTGACATTCCGATTTACACCGCGTCAATTACGCACGCTGGCCTGCGCTGTGCGGGCGAAGTCGCCGATGGTGTTTTCCCTGTATGGATGAACCCGGACCGCTACGATGTGCTTGGCAACTCGATTCAGGAAGGTTTCGATCGTGCCGGCGGTGGCAAGGGTCTGAAAGACTTCGATATCGCACCCTTCGTCTCGGTTGCCATGAATGATGATGTCGATGTAGCGTTTGATGCGCTGCGCCCCTGGCTTGCGCTGTATATCGGCGGCATGGGTGCGCGCGACAAGAACTTCTACAATGACTACGCCACGCGTCTCGGCTACGGCGATGCGGCCAAGGCGATCCAGGACCTCTACCTCGAAGGCAAGAAAGATGAAGCTGCGGCCCAGGTGCCAAACCAGCTGCTCGACGAAGTCGCTCTGGTGGGCCCGGCTGACCGCATTCGCGAACGTCTGCAAAGCTGGAAAGAAGCGGGTAAGCGCGGCGAGGTTGGCTCGATGCTGCTCGGCGTTGGCGACCCCGTCGTCATGGAGCTATTCGCGAAGGAAATGTTGTAAATTTGTGACGCGGGCGCGCCAGCGCCCGCTCTCTCCCCACCTTTTCTGCTAATCTCGATGACAGTGCCCATAACCGCACCGCACCGGGATGTTCGAGTGGAAACTCGCGAGCGCTTCGCGCGCACCATACTCAACGGCTTCGAGTCGTACTTTGCCGAATACCAGAACATTACGCTGGCGGCGCGCTCTCGCTTCGAGGTCGCCGACTGGCACGGTATTCGCCGAGGCGCCATCGAGCGCATCGATCTCTATAAGGCCAAGAAGACCCAGGTGCTGGAGTATGTGCAGCTGCTTGCTGGTGACGATCTGCATGACCTCGATTTCTGGCGGGGTTCACGCGAAATCTATGCGGGGCTGATCAAGGGCCACAACAACTTCGAGATCGCGGAGACCTTCTACAACTCGATCTATTGCTCGGTCTTCAAGCACCGCAAGATTCGCGACGAGTACGTCTTTGTGTTTTCGCCCCAGGGCGACATGCCGCCCGCCGACCTAAGTAAGGTCTACCGGACGTATCGCCTGGACGGTGAGCTCGAAGAGCTGCTAGACAACATGCTCGAGGACTATGCCTTCAATATTCCTTACGAGGACAAGCGGCGGGATATCGGCAACATCAAGAATGCGATCCTGACCGAGCTGGCACCGCGATTTGACCTGAACAACGAAGATGTCGAGTTCCACACGCTGGAGCACCATTTTTTCCGCAACAAGGGCGCGTACATTGTCGGCCGTATCAAGTCGGGCCGCCGTACCATGCCGTTTGTGCTGCCGATACTGCACAACGAGGCGGGCGGCGTGTATGTCGACACGATCCTGTTTGGTTCCGACCAGGTGAGCGTGCTGTTCAGTTTTACCCGTTCGTATTTCCTCGTGGATGCAAGTATTCCCTCGCAGTATGTGCTCTTCCTGCAGCAGCTCATGCCGGCAAAGCCAATCTCCGAGATCTATAGTGCGATGGGGCATAACAAGCACGGGAAAACCTACTACCACCGCTGCGCCTTCCGCCACATGACGAGCACCAAGGACCAGTTCAACATCGCGCCCGGCATCAAGGGCATGGTGATGAGCGTGTTTACCATGCCGTCATACGACTTCGTGTTCAAAATCATCAAGGACCGTTTCACCCCGCCCAAGGAGATGACGCGCGAGGAGGTCAAGGACAAGTACGCCCTGGTGAAACGCTGGGACCGCGCCGGTCGCATGGCGGACACGCAGGAGTTCACCAACCTCGCTTTTGCGCGGGAGCGGTTTTCCGACGAGTTGATGGAAGAGCTACAGGAAGTAGCACCATCGGTGATCGAGGAGCACGGTAAGGCACTCATCATCAAGCACGTATACGTGGAGCGTCGCATGACGCCGCTCAATCTCTACCTGCGCAACGCCTCCGACGAGCAGGTGCTTAGCGTAATGGACGAGTACGGCAACGCGATCAAGCAGCTGGCGGCGGCCAATATCTTCCCCGGTGACATGCTGTTGAAGAATTTTGGTGTCACACGCCACGGCCGCGTGGTGTTTTACGACTACGACGAAATCATGCCGCTGCTCGACTGTAACTTCCGCAAGATTCCAAAGCCGCGCACTGAGGCCGAGGAGATGGCCAGCAAGCCGTGGTACAGCGTGGCAGACAACGACATTTTCCCCGAGGAGTTTGCGCTGTTCTTCTCGGGTAACCAGCGTGCGCGCAAGGTGTTTGACACCCTGCACAGTGAAATCTACGAGGCCGACTTCTGGCAGAGTCTGCAGGAGCAGATTCGCAGTGGCCACGTGGAGGACTTTTTCCCCTATCGCCGCGAACTGCGCTTCAAGCGAGAACCCGCACTACTTTCCGAGACCGCCTGATGGCCACCATTTACCTTATTCGCCATGGGCAGGCGTCCTTTGGCTCAGACAACTACGATCAACTATCGGATCTCGGGCGTCGCCAGGCCCGGCTGATGGGCGAGTTTCTGCGCGACACGGGCGTTGTACTCGACGCAGCCTACAGCGGCGATCTCTCACGCCAACGTGAGACGGCAGAGCTTGCGCTTGCCAGCCAGCCGGGCGACGTGAGTCACTCCATTGACCCACGCTTTAATGAGATCCAGAACGATGAGCAAATTGAGTACCTGTTGCCGGAGGTGGAAAAGCGTAATCCGGCGATCCAGGCGCTCGTGGATAAGGGCCTTAGTGAGAGCAAGGACTACCAGAAGGTTATTGATGCCGTGTTTAACTTCTGGGTGTCGCCCGAGTGTAAAGATGACCGCATTCAGAGCTGGGCCGAGTACTCGGGTGGAACCCGCGACGCGCTGGCCGATGTCATGGCAGAGCAGGGCGGCGGCAAGACGGTGGGCATATTTTCTTCGGGCGGCACAATCGCCACGATAACCGCGCAGGTGCTCGGACTCGGCGGCGACAAGACTTACCCGTTTTACGAGCCGATGATGAACTGCTCTATCACCCAGCTGTTTTACAGCCGGGACCGTGTGTCGCTGTCGTACTTCAACGACTGCTCATTCTTTCGCGTGTTGGAAGCCCAGCTCGGCGAGAAGCTGGTGACCTACCGCTAGATGGATATCTTTCTTGTACGCCACGGCGAGGCCGCGGCCAGCTGGAGTGAGTCTGCCGACCCCGGGCTCAGTGAGCTTGGCTGGCACCAGGCGGAAGCGGCTGCCGATGCCCTGGAGCCGCTATTGCCGAAGGGTGCGCAGCTGATCTCCAGCCCTCTACAGCGTGCGCGCGAGACGGCCGAGCCCCTGGCAAAGCGTCTGGGCGCGAACGTAACGATAGACCCCGTTTTCCGAGAGGTGCCGTCACCCGTACCCCTTGAGCAGCGCCAGGCCTGGCTGCGTGAGTTTATGCAGCAGGAGTGGCGTGAGGTTGGCGAAGAGCTGACCGCCTGGCGTCATGCCGCTTACGATGCGGCTCTGGCGTTCGAGGCGCCCACCGTGGTGTTCACGCACTTTCTTGTGCTTAACGCCGTGGTGGGCGTGATCGAAGACTTTCCTTCGGTATTGCGCTACTGGCCCGACAACGGCTCAGTGACGCACCTGCGCCGCGATGGCAATGCGCTGGAACTGGTGCAACTCGGCGAGCAGATCAAGACTCACGTCAACTGATACCAGCCGCTTTCTTTGCGCTTACGCTTTCGGCTTCTTTCTCTCTCGCAGGCGCAGCAATGATTCCTGCGCGGTGGAGGCGACTAATTGCCCGTCCTGTGTCCAGAAACTGCCGCGGCTGAAGCCACGTGCGCCTGAAGCAGTAGGGCTGTCGATTTCGTAGAGCAGATATTCGTCTGCCCTGAAAGGCCTGTGAAACCATAAAGCGTGATCGAGACTGGCCCCCTGTACTTTTGGGCTCATGCCACCGTAAGGGTGGGGGTACAGCGCGGTACCCAGTAGCGCAAAGTCTGACATGAACGCCAGTACCGTCTGGTGCTTGCAGGGATCATCGCCGAGATCGCCACAGGCCCGGAACCACGTTTGCGAGCGCGGCGCCGAGGGCTGGGGCTTTTTGGGGTCGCGCCGGTGCACCGAACGTCGCTCGATGGGTTGTGACTGGGGCACGGGCGGGGTGAACTTGCTGTCTGGATTTTCTTTTGCGAATCGGCGCCAGAAGTCGTAGTCGGTTTCGATCTCTTCTGGTGGCGGCGCGTCGATCGGGTCGAACTGGTGTTCCAGTCCTTCCTCTTCTACCTGAAAGGAAACGGTAGTGTTGAAGATCGGTATGCCGTCCTGTTTCGCGACAACTCGCCTCGTGGTGAAGCTCTTGCCGTCGCGGATGGGGTCAACCTCGTAGACGATTTGCTTCTCGGGATTGCCGGGGCGCAGGAAGTACGCGTGCTGCGAGTGCGCGCGACGCTCTTCGTCTACGGTACGAATCGCAGAGTTCAGCGATTGTGCCAGCACCTGCCCGCCGAAGATTCGCGGTGGTTGCGGCGGGCTATCGCCGATAAACAGGTACTTGTCGATGCGTTGCACCTCGAGGTAGTCGAGGAGTTTGTCGAGATCACTGCTCATTAAGAGTCCTTACTGCTTGGTGTTGCTGCGGCGAGGCCGTCGAACAACGCGCGGAAGTATTCGCTGGCGGCTGTGTCGAGGTCTTCTACCTTGTACCAGAGGTCGATATCCATGGCGGCGTTCATCGCGCCGGCAATGAGTTGTTGTGCGATGTAGGTGTCGACGGGGCGTACGCTGCCGTCATCGATACCTTGCTTGAGGAGGTCTCCGAAGCGCGCGTTGGATGCCTCGGTGCGTTTCAGGATTTCCTGCCGCCTCTCCATCGGCAAGGCGGTGATGGAGTTGTAGCGAATCAGGGGGCCTTCCTCGGAGTTCTGCGCGAAGAAGGTGCGGCGGCAGGTGTAGCCCGCGCGTTCCAGGCCTGTGTCGTGGGCGGCGTCAGCCTGTTCGTGAATGTGGTCGAGAATCTCTAATGACCGCTCATAACAGTGATAGAGCAGGTCTTCCTTGTTCTTGATGTGGTAGTAAAAGGCACCCTTGGACACGTCGAGGTGCTCGGCGATTTCGTCGAGGGATGTGCCTGTGAAACCCTTCTTGTTGAAGTACCAGGTGCCGGTCTTGAAGAAAGCTTCCTGCTTCAGCCGGTTTTGCTCCTTGCGATCAAAGCCGAGTACAGAGGCGTCGCTTGCCGTCTCGATAGAGCGATTGGCAGGAACGCCGCTGCCGGGGCGTGCCGCAATGCCGTGCAGTAGCAGGTCGACCGCCTCGCCGGACTTGGCAAGGACCTGGTCTCTTGGAATCTTGTGCAGCCATGAAAAAGCCCAGTCCACTGAGCCCAGTATGGCCAGAGTGGTGAGGGTAGGCTGGCACTCGCGGAATTCGCCTGCGTCTATGCCCGCCTGGATATAGCCGCGCAGTCGCTTGAACATCGCGATGTACTCGGCCTCCACGTGCTCGCGATGCTCGCCTTTCAGCCCCGCGATCTCGAGCAATACGGCAACGTGTGGTGCGCGACCTTCTGTCGCGTCGAGCCAGTTGGCGAACTGCCGCTGGAAAAATGCGCTAAGCCTGTCGGTAGGAGAAGCGTATTGCTGCTCGATCTCGTCCAGGTACCTGTGGTGGTGGGCCAGGGTGGCCATGTAACACTGGAAGATCAGCTCTTCCTTGGTTTTCACGTAGTAGTAGAGGCTGGTTTTAGTTAGCCCGAGACTCTCCGCAATATCGCGCAAGGTGGTGGCGCGAGAGCCCTTATAGTTAAAGAGCTGGGCGGCCTGGGACAGGATCGCCGCGCGCTTGGCATCGTGCTGCGCGGTGCGATTGAAGGGCGAAGAGCTGCCGCCCCGGCCCTGGGAATTGCCGGATTTCATGCGTTTTGGGGGTCCCGGAAATGGCGGCTAACCTACCGCCGAATCACAAATTCGAACTTTAAGTATTTTTTTTGTCGCTGTCTACGAAATTCGGTCAGGTAGTTGCTGGAGAGTGCTCGATTTTGACGTCCAGCCACTTGCGGGTGCGGAACCGGTAGAGCAGCAGTACGGCTTTAACCGAGTAGTCCATGAGCATGACCGAGAAGATCCAGTAGATAGACAGCCCCAGCTTGAGGAAGAGCAAGGCGGGTAGGAGGCGACCGAAGATGATGCCGCAGAAGGTTGCCACGAGCGGAAATCGCGTGTCCCCCGCACCGCGAAAGGCGCCGCCAAGGGTGAATTCTACGGCCATAATGGGTTGCCCCACGGCGATGAAGTAGATGAAGGCGATGGTGAGCGCTACGACTTCTGGGTCGTCGATCATGAACAGCGCGAGGTCCTCTGCCGCCCAGGCCACGATCGCTGAAAGTGTGGCCATGATCAGAATCGCCATGCCGAGCGCTCGGCCGACCACGCGCGCGGCGGCGTCCCGATCACCTGCACCCAGCTGCTGACCCGCTAGTGTAGCGGTGGCAATGCCGAAGCCGAAGCCGATCACAATCGAGAACGACACGAGACTCATGCCGATACCGTAGGCCGCAAAGGCGACGGTGCCGTACTGAGCCACGATAGCGAAGAACCCCAGGAACGACAGTTGAATGATGCCCTGTTCCAGCACGGCCGGTGCACCAATCGTGGCCATCTGTCGTGCTACATGCCAGTCAAACGCCAGACGCTTTATGGGCTTCAGATTAAACTTCCCGCGCCACCAGAAAGCGAAGAACGTCATGGTGACCACCGAGGCACCGGCGCTGCCGCCGAAAGCCACTCCGGCAACGCCAAGCTGCGGGAACGGCCCAATACCAAACGCGAGGTGATACGACAGAACGATGTTCAGCGAGGAGCTGGCGAGTAAGAACCACAGAGGCGTGATGACATCGCCGGTAGCCCGTAGCGCGGTGGCCAGCATCATGCTGATGGCGGTGAAGACGTAAAACACGCCAAGCCAGAAAATGAAGGTGCCGGCGAGGCGGGTTGTTTCTTCGTCCAATCCAAACAGGCCTGCGATCCACTCCGGCGCCAACAGCACCGGTATGCTGAGCACGGCAGCCAGCGCTACCGACATCAGCATTGAGGTCCAGGCCACCATCTCTGCCTGGCGCGCCTCCTGCGCCCCCCAGAACCTCGCGATCATGGCAGTGGCAGCGACAGAAACGCCCATGAGAATCGCCTGCAGCAGGAAAAATACGCGATGACCGGTGGTTACCGCTGCAACGGAGGTCGTGCCTAGCTCCGCCACGATCTTGATGTGCATGAACCCCACCGTTGTAAACAGCAGGTTGGCAAGAATGTTGGGCCAGGCGAGCTGCCATACACGTCGAGTTGTCGACGCAGGCTTTTGGGTTGCGGGTGTGGACAAGTGAGGGTCTCTTTATTGAGGCCCTATTATACACGCCGCGGTGCGCCAGCCCTTCAAGCGAGTGCGGCGCACTCCTTGTGGCGGAAGCAGTCCATCGTGTGGTCATTCACCATGCCTGTGGCCTGCATGTGGGCGTACATGATGGTAGAGCCCACGAATGTGAAACCGCGCTTTTTCATGTCGACACTCAGCTTGTCGGAGATGAGTGTGGTAGCCGGAACGTCTTTCTGCGATTTATAGATTTTTTGAACCGGCGTGCCATCGACGAAGTCCCAGATATAGTCGGCGAAGCTTCCCTTTTCTGCCTGTACCTCCAGGAATGCCCGCGCGTTTTGGCGGGCGCCATATACCTTTAGCTTGTTCCGAATAATGCGAGGGTCGGTCAGTATCTTGTCGAGCCGTTTGTCGGTTAAGCGCGCGACCTTCTCGGCGTTGAAGTCGGCGAACAGCTTGCGGTAACCCTCGCGTTTGCGTAATACCGTGATCCAGGCGAGGCCTGCCTGCGCGCCTTCGAGTATCAGGAATTCGAACAGGGTTTTGTCGTCCCAGACTGGTACGCCCCATTCGGTGTCGTGGTATTCGACGTAAAGCGGGTCTGACCCGCACCATTCGCAACGCTTTGTCATGTTTACCTCCTTGCCAACCGAGTATGGTCACGCCCGTTAGAGGTGTCTACATCAAATGCGCTTATGGCTCAGTGATGATTCGTATGACACACTGGCGCTTTTCTGCCAGAGCATCTGCGATGACCGAATCGGTACTCTTTTCCCTCGAAGGCCACGTCGCAACCCTTACTCTTAACCAGCCAGAACGCCACAACGCACTGGGTGCCGAACAGCTCGCCGGCGTTTCGCGAGCGCTTGACGAGCTGCTTTCCGACGCAGACGTGTGGGTGCTTGTTGTTACCGGCGCGGGCGAGAAAACCTTTTGCGCAGGCGCCGCGCTGGATGAGCTTGGGGGCAGCGAGCTGACCGAAAATCATTTTCAGGGCACTACCGCTCGTATTGCCGCGCTGCCGATTCCTACAGTCTGCGCGCTCAATGGCAATGTGTTTGGTGGTGGTGTGGAGCTGGCTCTGGCGTGCGACTTCCGTATAGGTGTCGAGGGCGCGCGCATGCAGGTGCCCGCGGCGGCCATCGGCTTGTGCTACCCGCTAGAGGGCATTCGCCGTTTCCTGGAAGTTCTGGGGCCGCAGGTGACCCGCCGACTGCTGGTCGGTGCGGAGGTGTTTCAAGGCGATGCGATGCGCGAGATCGGATTCCTCGATCAGTCAGTACCGCGTGCGGAGCTGGCGAGTGCGTCCAGCGCGCTTGCGGGGCATATCGCAGACCTGGCTCCGCTCGCCGTGCAGTCAATGAAGCAGGTGTTGCGTCAGGCGACGACAGATCAGGTTGACGAGGACTTTGCCAGGTCGCTTGCGGAGCGGTGCCTGCGGTCGAATGACCTGCAGGAGGGCCTGCAGGCAAAATCAGAGAAGCGTGTGCCGAGGTTTGAAGGGAGCTAGGCCGCCTTCACCTTCGGAGCGAGCGGGCCGTGGCAGCTGAGATTGCGGTCGATGGCCGCCCAGGGGAGGCCCAGGGAATCCAGCCAGTTCAGCGCGGCGGGTTCGGCTTTCATCATCGCGAGACCTGCTGCGCTGCTGGCAAACAGACAGCTTTCGGATGTGACAGCGACGGCGAGTAAACCGGGAATGGGTTGACCGTCGACAGGGCTGAGGGCCTGGCTATACCGCTCGCCATTCACGCGCAGCGTGCGCTCGAAGTCACCGCGCAGGGCGAAATTGCCCTCGTTCAGTTTGAAACGATGGATGCGTGCGCTGCCACCTGTTGGAAAGCGTACCCCGACCAGCCAGTTGGCCCCGTCTGGCTGCTTACCGATCGTCGCGATGTCTTGTTCCAGCTCTACCAACGCGTGGCGAGCACCCTCGAGGAGCAATATTTTCTTAATAGAATCAACAAGATAAGGCCGTACGCAGGAGTTGAGGTCGATGACCATGCCCTTCCGAGAAAGGTGAGCTCCGGCATCGGTTAACTCCAGGTGGCCCCAGCCAACGAGCTGCAGCATGCCCTTGAGCTGGTCTTGTGAAGCGCGTAAAGAGCCATCTGTGTTGTAGCATTCCCGGAGAACCCGCGTAGTGGGGTCGAACACGTGCATGCTCTTTGTCCAGAGTGCGCTCACGAACTTCAGAAGGCTGAGTGCTTCGGCATCTAGCGGCGTAAACACGCCCGTGCCGGCACCCTGGTTGATGCGGCTAATGACGCTGTCGCGATGGAAGGTGCCGAACTTCTGTTCAAGCCGGCGGATTTCTGCTTCGCAGAGCTCTAAGAGCTCTGGCCCTCGCCCCGTCAGGTTATCAACGACCAGATGACATGCCTTGCCAAAGGCGTGTTTCCGGACCTCTGATTTCTGCACTTTACTTGCCGAATTATTGTTTTGCAGGGCTCATAGCAATCGCAAAGGCCCTTACTTAATTGTCGTCCCGACAGAGAATTTAACATCAGCAATACCCAGTTGGCCAGATTTTGGGCTGCTTTTAAGCAAAGATCGGTTTGTCGGCTGTTTCCGTTAGCGTGATCTTCGCTATCGTGCCCTTATCGTAGGAGTATGAAAGCTCAGACCCAATGCTTCTGGCAAGAGAAGAAACAAGGCCAATACCAGAACCCGGAATGGGCGATTCGATGGCATTCTCGCTTGATCCTTTGCCGTTATCTCGCACGATTACCGAGAAAGTCTCTTCGTCGTTGTCCTTGCAGTACGAGGTTCGACTGATTACGCGCAGGTAGTTGGCGGGGGATTCGTCCGCGTAGGCGTGGAGGAGGGCATTTATCGCTAGCTCATAGATCATTATGGCGAGCGTGGTGCCAATCTGGAGGGTTAGTGGGTCGGATTTCACCTCGTTTACGGTGATCATTTTCTCGTGATCGATATCGAATTCGGACGAGATGGTTTCGAAAAGCTTGTCCACGAATTCATTAAGGTTTACGGAGACATCGCCCTCGTCGTAGATGGTGCAATTTTCAAGTAGCGAAAGCGGCTCTATATAGGTAGAAAGCAAAGACCGGCGTTTACGAGAATCTGAAAAAGCCTCTTTGCTCTCCGCCTCATCTAGACAGTGCCTGAGCAACTCAAGAATGCCTCCGTGATGCTTGTGCGCCGCCCTTGCTAGCTCATCGTGTAACTCCAATTGCTCCTGAATTTCGTCCTCAGCTTTGTTTCTGGTTTCCTCTATCTCTTGGATTAACTCTCGAGATCTACGTTCGGCTACATAACTTTGATGTATCCTTTGACTAGACCACACGATGAGCGCACCAGTACTGAGATATAGTATGTAGGACCATGGGGTCTGCCAAAAAGGTGTAATTACGGTGATATCGAGAACCGCTCCCTCGTTAATCCACATTCCTTTTGAGTTGGTAGCCTGCACAGTAAGCCTGTGTTTTCCGGTAGATAAGCTTGGGATGGTAAGGTGCTCCGAGTTCCCGTTGTGTATCCAATCCTGATTGTCTTCACCAAGCTTGTAGCGATACTGCGCGCTGTCAGGATACCGATAGTCTGTAACTGCAAGCTTCAGAGAGAGTGGCAAGTCCTCGAGCCCAATGACCAATTTCTCGACTTGCGTTATGGGAAAAATTGGCGACAGTTTTTTCCCGGCGGTGAGAACCTCTACAACTCTGACTTTTGAATTCTTCGGAGGTCTTGGTGGTATATGGCTCAGTCGGCTGTAACCCTGCGTACTGCCAAAATAAAGGGCACCGGAACTGGAACAGAGAGAAGAATCTGTCGCCATTACCGCCGATGGAAGTCCATCGCTACTGTTGTAAACATAAACAGCTCCTGAAAATGGCGTGAATCGAGCGACGTTGCCCCCAGCGGACAACCAAAACTCTCCCTCGTCGGTAGAGCATATGTTTGTGACGCTTGCGTGGTCTAATGATGAATGAAAGAAGTACTTGTGTGCAATTGGGCTCGTTTTGGATAGGCTCTCGGCAGTTACAAAATACAAGCCTTTTCCAGCGGTTCCTATCCATAGGTTTCCATCAATATCTTCAAAGATCTCCAGTATTTCAGGCGCAAGTTCATTCGGGCTGAGGTCTAATTCAATCTCTCGATAGGTTAAGGTTGTGGGGTTTAGCAGGAGAATGTTTCGAATGGTAGCTAAAGCAAGTTCGTCCCAAGAGGTTTCCAATATTTCGTTAACTGACCTGGCCGGTAGAATTGCCTGATCAAGTAAATTGATCGATTCTGATTTGGTGTGCCTGATAAGGCCTCTCTCGTGAGTCCCGATCCAAGCCACATTGTCTACTATCTTGATATCTAGGACGCTGAGATT
This sequence comes from Halioglobus sp., assembly GCA_965227435.1. GTDB lineage: Bacteria > Pseudomonadota > Gammaproteobacteria > Pseudomonadales > Halieaceae > Marimicrobium. The sequence continues at coordinate 1,973,313 of CBDDGB010000001.1, forward strand.
TTCGTCTTGAAATCTAAGCACTTCGCGAAACTCGAGAGTGTCTGTATTCAGTTGTAGGACACCGCGGCCTGAAATGAATCCGAGCCAAATGAAATTTTCAGCGGCAGTCAAGACACTTATCCGTCTCGAGTACTCTTCTGGCCATGTTTCGGCCGTATCAACCCTCTTATGTGATTCCGAAACTGAGTCAAACATATATAGGCCATTAAAAGTGCCTATCCAGACCCTGCCGCCGTTGTCTTCTTCAATAGCGAGAACATCATCGCTTTTCAGGCTTCCGGACGCCTCGAACCTGTCAAACACTGGCCCCAATAATACTTTTACGCCGGAAAGAGTTCCTACCCAGATCATGTCGTCGTCCACAAGCATGTTAGAAACTGAGTAATGCGTCCTTTTAGCGTTCGAGGACTTTATAGCTGTTAGATCGCTGATGCTCCTATCTGAGATGAAGGCCCCATGGTCTGTCGAAAAAGCAATGCCATCCCCAAATTGTTCTATAGACAGGATTCTTGCGCTATTTGACTGGTTTAACGTGGCAAGCGACTCAGTTGATTGTGTGATCGTGTTGAATGATCCGATATGCCCTGTGTCGCTGCCGAAAATTAGCAATTTCCTGTCTAGTGCCAGTGACGCAGTGATATTGCGCCACTCGGACTTGGGATCAACTAACTCAAAATGATGCGTGATCTCCCCCAGGTGGAGATCGACAAAAACAATGCCCTGTTCTCCTCCGACGGAATAAATACCATCGTCCAGCCGGTCCACACTATGAACACTTCCTATGGTGGCCTGAATCTGACCGGATAGCTTTGTATCTATGTTGCCCGTTGAAAAAGACTTTACGATTAACAGTCTTTGGGGCGTAACGAGCCACACCAACTCGTTTGAAAACGCGAAGACTCTCTCAGGATAGGAGACATCGTGGCCACCAATATTGCTCACATGAGATACGGTACCTAGGCCAAGCTTGAATTGTACGAGTCCTAGTCCGTGGGTCCCTACGTAAACGTTACCGCTATCGTCCTCGCTTATTGCCGTGACTCCCAATCCAAGCACTTCGCGTATCTTTGGGTCGAACAGATCATGCGTCTCTATGTGATTTCCGCTAAAAAGAAATAGGCCCGACTGAGTTCCGACCCAAAGATTTTCGAGGCTGTCAATGTGTAGCGCCGAGACCTGAATGTGGCCAAGCTTATCCGTTATCCAAGTATCAGATAGAGCTGGGAAGCGATTTGCGATCTCGGCTGAAGAATTACTGCTGACCGCTAGGATAAACACGACCATTGCAGCCTTACAGACTACCGAGGTATTTCGGAAGAAGCTTTTCATACCACGCAATATTGCCTGGCCAGCTTATGGTTGAGCCCTAATTCTAGTACAGGGTGTGCAATACCACCTTTATAAGATGCCTATTGAACGAAATTGATTAGGGGTGGTGTTAGAAAATTCGGAACGAAATCTACAACAACTTTCTGAGCTTAGTCGATCATTTCTGACCGGAAGGTATCTATAAATTCGTTGTATGCGGACCTTAACTCTTCAATTGCATTTGCGCGCAAGTTGAAGCTTCCGGCGCGTCCATCCGCTTCGATGTTGGCGCTCACATGGCGCACTTTTTCTGCGCCCAGATTGGCGCTCATGGATTTGATAGCATGAGCATTTTGGTATACCTGAGATGGATCACCTTCCGTGAACGAAGTTTCAAGCTCATCTAGCTTTTGGTTCATCTGGTGAATATATGTTTCAAAAAGTTCAGGCAGAATTGCTTTGCCAGTCTGTCGTTCGATCTCGCGCAGACCCTCGATAATAGCGCTATCAAAGACGTTTGATTGTGTGGCCGAACGGCTTTCTGTTTCCGTGTCCGATGTGGTTTCTGTGGTTGCTTGAAACGCAGTAGATTCTTCCTTGGGTTTCTTGCTGGAGGCGTATTCCGAAAGCGCGGACTCTATATCAGTTATTGTAAATGGCTTAGTTACGTAGCCATTCATACCGGCAAGTTTACATCGCTCACGGTCCCTTTCATCAGAGCCGGCCGTCAGCGCGATGATGGGCGTAGTGGCTAGTCCCTGCGCTTCCTCATGTTCTCGAATTCTTTTTGTTGCAGTATACCCGTCTAGGATCGGCATCTGGCAGTCCATAAAGATGATTTCATAGTGCTGAGAAAAGAACTTGCCTAGCGCGGCTTCACCGTTTTCAGCGATGTCGACTTCGTGACCTAATAGTTGAATCATCTCTCGGATGATTGCCTGGTTTGTTGCAACGTCCTCAGCTACCAATACCCTCATTGCAGTTTCTTCGGTTTGTGGGCTTGAGGAATCTTCGGGTAGAGCAGGCGCTTTCTCTGCAGAGCTGGCGCTAATCTTAAGGCAGTCTCGAAGCGATAGCGTGGTGATGGGCTTGGCGAGAGTTGTCCATCCGCGAGATTCAAGTTCGACTGATTGTTGATGTCCCGCGGTGACGAGAACAATCTGTCGCTTTGCTGCCTTACTCATTTCATTGCGAGTGATTGCGTTAAATGCATTCTCATTATGATCCACGAACAAAAGTTCGCCTTTCAAGGGGTCAAGGGTAGAAAGCTCCTCTTCAAGACCGTGGGTGCAAACCAAGCCTGCTCTTGAAAGATGCGATTCAATCATTTCGTAGGTTTGCTGTTTTGATGAAAAAATCCTCGCTTTGCCGAAGCTATAGGTATCCTCACGATCTTCTTTGGTACTACCGAGCCGAAATGGTATTGATATTGTGATTTTTGTCCCGACACCCGGGGTGGATCGAACGCTGATGTCGCCACCCATTAGTTCAATGTAGTTTCGTGAGATAGATAGGCCAAGTCCGGTGCCGCCGTACTGGCGAGTAGTGCTAGTGTCCGCCTGAGTAAAGGGCTCAAAAACACGCGACTGAGTTTCCTCGTCCATACCGATACCTGTGTCTTCAACGCAGATATGCACTACTGACTGTGTCCTATCATTTGACTGGGGGAAAGTTGGCTCAACGCGGAGGCTGACACAACCTTCATGCGTGAATTTAATTGCATTGGATAGTAGATTCATCACTACCTGCCGTATTTTTGTTGGGTCGCCTACCAGCGCGCTCGGTGTAGCAAGATGGCAAATATTGTTGAGTTCGATTCCCTTTCTGTTGGCTGGTTCGCCTTGTAAGTAGCACACTTCATCCATTAGATGAGTGAGATTGAACTCGATCTGTTCAAGTTCGACCTTGGAGGCTTCCACTTTTGAAAAATCCAATATCTCGTTGATGAGGCCCAAAAGAGACTGGCCACTTGTCCTGGCCGCATTTGCGAACTGCTTTTGCTGATTATTTAGTGAGGTGTGAAGCAAGAGTTCTGTCATGCCTATGATGCCGTGCATAGGCGTGCGTATTTCATGGCTCATTGTCGCCAAAAACTCGGATTTTGCCTGCGTTGCTTTTTCTGCTATTTCTCTCGCTTCGCGCAAGTCGCGAGTTCTTTCGTCTACCATTGCTTCTAACTCTCGCTGGCGCTCAAGCGCTTGCCGAGCCCTGTTCCGTTGGCGCTGGAAATAGTAGATTACGATACCAAAAATAACTGCGGTGTAGAGTGCGTAGGCATACGGGCTGAGCCAGGGTGGTGGTGCAACAATGATTGGAATTTCCATGCCATCCCAATTCCACGTGCCATCCGGACTTGCTGCGGCGAGTTTGAGGGTGTATTCACCAGCTGGTAGTGTGGTAAACGAGGCTACACGGGACTCTGGGGAAATTCTCCAATCAGGATTCACGCCGTCTAACTTGTAGGCGTAATTGATTAGCTGAGGGCTGGTGAAATCGGCTGCGAAAAATTCCACGTCCAGCATTCGGTCCTCATAGTCAAGATTAATTGCCTCAAGCTCGTTGTACGCTTGATCGAAGTCTCTCCTTTCGTTCATTACTCGTATCTGAGAAATCGAAACTTTCGGTGGTGTCTTTTCCTCGCTGAGAAGCGCGGGGATGATGCGGTTGTAGCCTGACACTCCACCAAAGTAGATCGTGTCGTCCTCAGATTTGAAAGAGGCACCCAAATTGAACTCGGTCGCTTGTAATCCATCTTGTACGCCGTATTGACGGCTGTCTCCAGTAGTTGTGTTAATTCGGGTAATACCCTTGTTGTGAGATACCCACAGCATGCCTTGAGAATCTTCTTGGATTCCATAGATTGCGGAGCTAGGCAAATTCAAATGCTCTGAGTAGCGAGTAAACCTAGCTATGTTGCTGTCTCTATCGTTTTGAGACCAGCGGTTTAGCCCAGCCCCGGCTGTTCCAATCCAGAGGTTTTTTTTGCTGTCTTCAAGTAAGACCCATACGATGTTGTTTGACAGGCTTTCAGGATCAGAGGCATCAGAGGTATATGACTGAAAACTACCTTCATTTTTGTCGAATCGATTCAATCCATTTTCTGTTCCTACCCATATGTTGCCGGTTGTATCCTCAAAGAGGCACATGACCATGTTGCTACTGATCGACGCGGGGTTTCGAATATCGTGTTCAAAATTTGTGAAGGTGTTTGTTTCCTCGTCAAAGATGCTCAAGCCTCCGCCATAAGTGCCGATCAGTAGCTCGCCGCTAGACAATCTAAGTAAGGAGGTCACGCCATTCGCGCTGATGCTCTTTGCGTCTAGTGCGCTGTGCCGATATACGTCTGTGGTTAGGCTGGAGAGGTTAATCTTATTCAGCCCCGAATCGAAGGTGCCAACCCACAGGTTTTTTTCCTCTGCAAGGAGGCTCATAACAATTGGGCTAGATATTGAAGGGACAGAGGATTCGTTTATCCATTCAAACCTATGCTTATCTGGAGCAAGCCGATTAAGTCCATCATCAGTGCCAACCCATAGAGTGCCGTCTTGGGACTGCGCAAACACGTTTACAGAGTTGTTTGAGAGGTTAATGGAGTAGTGATCAAACATCTCAAAGTCAGCTTTCGATCCAGCGACTAGCCCTGCGAATGTTCCTACCCAGTACATCCCTTCGCGAGTTTGATAGATACTAAACACATCGTCATCTGGGAGGCGCGCATTGGCGCGCGTAATACGCTCGAAGGTGCCTATATCTGGCGTGTATCTAGCCAAGCCTTCTCTCGTGGCGATCCATATATCTCCATCTATGTCTTCAAAGATGTCAGCAATGTCGTTAGATGGAATCGAGTTTACATTTGCCGAAGAGTAGAGATAGTTTGTGCTCTTTCCCTCGATGGGATCGAACTGGCTCACCCCGCCAGTACCTGATGCTATCCAAAGGTTCCCGTTTCTGTCTTTCGTGAGTCTATTCAACCGACCTGGCACAATACTCCGTTCGTCTTTCGCATCATGTGTGTAGATCGTTAGCTCATTCGACCTTTGGTCGATTCGCAGTAATCCGCTTGATTCTGTAGCTGCCCAAATTGCGCCATCGGAAGATTCCGCGAAGTCAAAGATTTTTCCGGTAAATGGGAGGTTAGCGTTACCTGATATGAAGTGCGTAAAGATGCCTTTCTCGGGCGAGAAGGTGCTGTATCCATTGGAGTAGCCTAGCCAGAGCATCCCATTACTGGCAGCAAATATCGCATACACTTCGTTGGAGTACGGGGTGTTACGCTCATTAGGATCGGCGGTAATGCTGGAAAAGGTGTTAGTGACAGGATTGTATGAGGCGATACCGCCTCCAATCGTAGATACCCAGAGACTTCCCCGCCGGTCCTCGTCTATGCTAGTGACTATATTGGCCGGAAGTGACCCAGGTTCCGAAGATTGGCGATAGTTTTCTAACTCGTGCCCAATGTAGCGATTTAGCCCTTCCTGAGTGATAAACCAAAGTACGCCCCGCGAGTCTTGGAAAGACTCGTACACCGTGCCCTGAGTCAATTGATCGGCAAAAGCAGGTTTGTCTAGTAGCAGGCTGGCGGGTCTGATTTTGGTGCTATCGAGCGCAATGACTCCAGATGAAGTAAATAGGGCGATAACCATTAAGGCCAATCGAAGAGTCATGAGTTATCCGGACGATTGCAGAGCTGCTCTGGTCGGAAAATACCACAACTTTCAATGTCTTGTGATAGGGGTAGTTGAAGTGGTCCTACTATTTCACAGAAAAAACACTCGGACAGGCAAAAGCCGCAGCTAGCGAAGGCTACCAGCTGCGGCTTGCAGAATTACTGTTTGCTGAGGTCTGTTTGAACCAGCTAGGTCAGGCTGATTGCCAGCGCCCCAGGCTTAGTGATGGCCTACCTGCGACCCCACCTGCTGCCAGACTGCTCGGTGAAGTCACGTCGACCCCAGCGGCTGCCAGACTGCTCAGTGAAGTCACGCCGACCCCACCTGCTGCCAGACTGCTCGGTGAAGTCACGTCGACCCCAGCGGCTGCCAGACTGCTCAGTGAAGTCACGCCGACCCCACCTGCTGCCAGACTGCTCGGTGAAGTCACGTCGACCCCAGCGGCTGCCAGACTGCTCAGTGAAGTCACGCCGACCCCACCTGCTCCCGGACTGCTCGGTGAAGTCACGACGACCCCAGCGGCTGCCAGACTGCTCGCTGAAGCTTCGACGCGCCCAGTTCTCTTTACTAGTTTCCTGAGCCGGACTTGAAGCCCACTTGTTGCCGCTTCGAACATTTGTCGATTCGGGCCAAAGTGCTTTGGGCTCACCTGGAGTGGTTGTTCTTCCCCACTTGGATCCTGAGGGGTTTTGAGTGTACTGCTCACCACCAGCCAACGAATGACCAACGCGGTGTACGGTATTTCCCTCCGAGCTACCCGATTGCTCGAAAGAGCTCTCGGCCATGCTCATGGACGGGTTCAGCAGCGCAAGCGCAAGGCCTGCAATACCTACATACCCAACCTTCTTCATGGTTTTCATCTTTTCCTGCCTTCTTTGTTTACAACCCCATGCTCACGCATGGTGTGACACAAGTCTCCTAATGTGTCCCTGCGGGGGACGGAGTACGCATTCTTCGTGCACGATGCTTGACATCATTACACTACGTTGGTGACCGAAATTGAAGTAAAAGGTGTGCCCTTTTTTGGGCAGGCCCTGGAGGGGGTTGCTAGAGCGGTGCGGAGCGACCAAATGAGCGGGCTAACTCATTGTTTTGAAGATTAAATCCCCGCTCGACGATGCGCCAGTTCTCGGCTGCCCCATGGGGGGTATCGTGGCTGCGGGATGCCACTAAAAATCGGCTATTTTTTGACCGCTTTGGATGGGTCTCGGGCGAGTCTTTCTATGTGCGCCTTTTCCTGCTCGTACAGGTCGAACCAGTCGTAGGGGTTCTCGGGGGCTTGTGGTAGTTCTTTATTAGAATCCAATCGCTCTATGTGGGCCTTTACGCCCCACACTCTATTGTCGCTCCGGCCCTGTTCGCTTGGTTCGACCGCAACATAATCCGCCATGCCCGGGAGTGTGGCGCTGCCGTCCTCAGCCCTTAGCGCTGGGCCCTCGTATTGGCCGCCGCCGGTAAACTCTTTTGCGATGTCCCAGCCCGCGTTGCCGCAGCCTCGCTCGCCCAGCGTGATCGCACGCAGCGGGTTCAGGTAGCCGTAGCCCTGCTGGAATGGGCTGTAGGCCAGGCGGCCGTCGCGGTTAATCGCGGGCTCTGCGCTGGAGGTCAGCTTGCATTTGATGTCATCCGGGGTCAGGTCTGGCTCCAGTTGTAGCAAGAGCGCTACCACTCCCGTGGCAAAGGCGGCGGCCTGCGATGAGCCGGTTGACACAAACTGGCCTGAGCGCAGCACGTCCTCGGGCTGTTCCTCTGCCATCGCTGACTCGGGGTTGATCAGGCCGGTCATGTGCCCGCCGAGCGCTACGAGGTCGGGCTTGATGTGGCCTGTCTCTGTGGGGCCGCGCGATGAGAAGTCGGGCACGTAGTCGTCAGCGCGGGTCCCAGGTGTCCAGGAATCGGTCACGGCACCGATTGTGATGACGTAGGGGGTGTTGCCGGGGGAGCCCACGGTACCATCACCTGGACCCTCGTTGCCTGCGGCCGCGACCACGGTGATGCCGGCAGCCCAGGCGCGCATGACGGCCTGGTTGACTGGGTCTTCCCAGTAAACCCACCCCGGTGAGCGGGCAAATGAGAGGTTGAGGACGCGGATGTTCAGCGCCGCGCGTTGCTCCACCACCCATTGGATGGCGCGCACGATCTCCAGGAGGTGTGCCAGGCCCTCTCTGTCCAGTACCTTCACGGCAACGAGATTGGCGTCTGGCGCCACGCCCCGGTAGCTGCCGTCGGGCTTTCCCGCAACGAGCGTCTTCGCGCTGTTGGCGATAATGCTTGTCATGTGTGTGCCGTGGCCACTCTCATCTTCCGCGATGGTACCTGCTACATCTTTAATCGCATCGTAGCGCCCGACGATTCGAGGCTCGCCGCGTGTATCGAGTGCCAGTGCCTCATGCTCCCAAAGACCGGAATCAATGACCGCGACAGTCACACCCTTACCGGTGACACCTTGACGGTGTAGGCGCTCAACCCCCGACACCCGGTTGTAGTGGTAGTCGGTCGCGTTGTGGTCGTAGGCGGGCACCAGTTTGTCTTCGCACCCGGCCGCGAACGTTAGCTGTATGTCGAAGTCATTCTGGTGCGCGCTGAAGCCAGGCTGTTCGGTAGGCTTGGTGAATCGTGCATGGAGTTGGGTGCGCCCCTCGATAGCAGGGCGTTTTTTTGCAGGTAACGCCAGAGTCATGCCGGTCTGTTCGGCAAGGCTGGCCTCATCCAGCGGCAGCACCCGGTCGCCCAGCCGCAGTTCCTCCAGCGAACCAAGTTGCTCTGGCCAGTTGAGAGATATGCTGTCTAACGCCGCTGGTTCGTCGCGTTTGTTATAGATGCGCCAGTTGAAGCCGTCCGGTGTGAGGTCCAGTTCAATATGCCCGCGCACGCGGCAGGCTTCGTCGTCGTCGCGTTGTTCGCGTTCGTCGATACGCGCAAGATCGTCGATGCTGCGCTCTACCAGCGGTGAGCGCTGTAGTTCCTCGAGCTGTTCGCGGGTGACGAGCGCGCCCACGGCGTCGATGATGCGCAGGTCGTGGGTGATTTCCCCGCCTGCCTTGGCGACTAGCGCCGCTATCCCCTCTGCAGATTCCCCCTGCAACATGACCTGCAGGCGCTCGGCGTCACCCGCAGCCAGGCTTGGAGGAGTAAGGAGTAGGGCGGCGAGTGCAGCGTAACCGCAGCGGATCATTGCGCTGGTCAGGAAACGGTGGCGGACCTCAGCACTTGCTGAATCTGCCTTGAGTAGTTCTCGCGCAGCATAGAGGGAACATCCTCCGGGTATAGCGGGCGGGCAAAATAAAAGCCCTGCAGCAGGTCGCAGCCCCTGCGCACGAGGTGGGCGAGGTGGTGCTCGTTTTCGATCCCTTCAGCGATAACGCGCAGGTTCAGGGTTTTTGCCAGCGCGAGAATAGCGTCGACAATCGCCGCGCCATCAGGTGTTTCCAGGTCGGCGACAAAGCTCTGGTCGATCTTCAGTGTATCGATCGGGAACCGCTTGAGGTAGCTGAGCGAGGAGTAGCCGGTGCCGAAATCATCGACGGCGAGGTCTACACCCAGGCTCTTGAGGTCCGCCAGCTTGACGATGTTGGTTTCTGCGTCGGTCATGATCGCGCTTTCGGTCAGTTCCAGTTCAAGCCGCCCGGGTTGCAGGCCGGAACGGTTGAGGAAATCAGAGACCCAGTCGGCCAGGTGCGACTGGTTGAATTGCAGGGGCGAAATGTTGACGCAAACGCGGAATGACTTGAGGCCAAGCGAGTCCCAGTAAAGGCAGTGGCGGGCCACCTCGTCCATCACCCATTCGCCGAGTTCGATGATGAGGCCGGTGCTCTCGGCAACTGGAATGAACTCCTGCGGTGACACCATGCCGCGCGTGGGGTGTTTCCAGCGCACCAGCGCTTCCATGCTGACCACGGTGCCGCTGTTGGAGTCGACCTGCGGTTGGTAGCGCAGTTCAAGTTCGTGGTTGCGCATCGCGTCACGCAGCTCTTCTTCCATCTTGAGCTGCTCTACGGCCTTCGCATTCATCTCTTCATCGTAGAACCGATAGCAGGCCCGACCCTCGGCCTTTGCCACATACATCGCCGTGTCGGCGTTGCGAATCAGCGTATCGGGGTCGCGGCCGTCCTGCGGATAGATAGCTATGCCAATACTTGGCGTAACCACCGGGTTATGCGATTGCAGTGCGATGGGTTCAGAGAGGCTGTCTAAAATCCGGCGCGCGACCTTCTCGATATCGGCGGCAGTGTCGACATCAGAGAGCACCACGGTGAATTCGTCACCACCGAGCCGGGCGATTTCTGTACCGACGGGGGGAGTATCGACTTCGGCACTATTTTCAGTGAAATAGTTGATCGCGTCGTCTTCGCGCAGTTCATTCGTGAGGCGCTTGGCAATTTCAACGAGCAGGCTGTCGCCGCGAGCGTGACCGATGGAGTCGTTGATGCGCTTGAAGTGGTCGAGGTCGATAAACATGAGCGCAGCGGAGGAGCGATGCCGCGCAGCGCGCTTGAGAATTCGGTTGAGTTGCTCGTTGAAGCTGCGGCGATTGGGCAGGCTCGTCAGCGGGTCGTAATACGCGAGGTAGCGCAGGCGATTTTCCTGTCGCTTGAGTGAGTTGAAGGCATTGCTCGCGCGCAGCATGTACTGCACATCGCGACCCAGCAGCGACCAGTTCACCGGCTTTGTCTTGTATTGCGTGGCGCCCGCCTGGAAGCCCGCGTCGATGGAGTCACGGTCGTCAGACCCGGTTACGATCATGATGGGAATCGATTCGCCCTGGGGCATTGCACGAATGCGCTTGCAGGCTTCGAGTCCGGACATGCCAGGCATCTCAACATCGAGGAAAACGAGATCGGGCCGCTCCTGGGTGAAGATATCCAGCGCTTCGAGCCCGTTAGAAGCTTCGACTACCGTCATGTTTTCCGCTTCGAGGCACTTGCGAGTAAGCAGCCTGACGTTTTGATCGTCGTCCACGACTAGGATCTTTGCCCGGTGGCGAATGGAATCGTTGGTCGACATTTGTAGTGGCGAAAGATGCTTAAAATCGTCGAGGTAGGCTATCATTACTGCGTCCTCGCGCCTAGTCGAAATAAGTCCAATCAACCGTGCGGGCGCGTCCCGGAGCGTGAATTTTCCGGCATTTTTCAGGGGAGAATGCTAACGCGCAATGCAGTGGTACCCGACCGCCTTGCTGAAGTTGTTGTTGCCGCTCGCGCTTATCATCACGGCGACGCTCGGCCGTGCCCGGGTGGAGGAACTCGGGCCTGATTTACGCGCGCTTATCGACAACTTGCCCTACCTGTTCTGCTTTATCGCGGTGCTCATGGCTTACCAGTTCAATCGCTGCAGATTGATGCTCGCCGCGTGCTCTGTGGGGGTTTTTTACTGGGCGGTGCGCACGCATCTGCAGGTCAGCCTGTCGGAGCCCTCGGCGTGGTATGCCTACCTCGCTGTCAGTCTCGCGCTACCCGTGTTGTGCTTTTACCTGTTGCTGCTGCCCGAGCGCGGCATCTGGAACTTCAATGGTTTCGTGTTTTCGCTGGCCTTCGTCATGTTGGCGCTGATCTGCGTTCAGCTCGGACCCTGGCTCCCCGAGGTCAACCAAACGGCATTCGATTACTACACACCGCGCCCCGTGGAAGGTTATGTCATGTCCATTGGCGTCACCCTGCTCGTGGCGCTTGTTGCGGTGGTCGGTCTTGTCCTTCTGTGCCTGCGTGACGACGAGGTAGAGGTGGCGATCCTGGGGCCTTTCTTTGCCATGTATGTCACGCTGGCGCTTTTGCACCTCGATGACATGTCGGTCGTTATGTGCAGCGCGGCTGGACTTTGCCTGCTGTGGGGACTGCTGCGCAGTTCCCATGCCATGGCCTACAGGGACGAACTTACCGGACTGCCGGGCCGCCGTGCGCTGAACGAGCGTCTCAATATGCTTGGGCGGCAGTACGCCATCGCGATGGTGGATGTCGATCACTTCAAGAAGTTCAACGACAAGTACGGACATGACGTGGGCGACGAGGTGCTGCGGCTGGTCGCCTCGCGTATTCGTCGAGTGGGCGCGGGCGGCACGGCCTATCGCTATGGTGGAGAGGAGTTCTGCATTGTGTTTCCGCGTCGTGACATGGCGCAGTGCGTACCTGCGCTCGAGGTAGTGCGCAAGGAAATTGCCGATTACAAGATGTCGCTGAGGAATAAAACCCTGCGGCCAACACGCGCGAAAGATGGCAGCAAGCGCCGCGGCGCCACTCGATTGAGAACTGACCAGGTGTCGGTCACCGTGAGTGCAGGGTTGGCTGAGCGCAACGGTAATGCGCTCGACGCCGAGGCGGTGATCGCCGCGGCTGACAAGCAGTTGTACAGGGCAAAAAAAGCTGGCCGTAACCGGGTGGCCCACGCTTAGGGGGGTTGCTCAGGAAAGTATGTTGCCCTGGCGTTTCTGACGAAGGTCCTGCACGAAGCGCGGTAACTGTTGCAAGGGGATAGCGGGGCTGTAGTAGTAGCCCTGCACCTGGTGGCAGTGATTTTCGCGCAGGAATTCAACCTGTTCGTGCGTCTCGGCACCCTCGGCGATCACCGTCATTCCGAGTCGGCGCCCCATCTCAATCATCATGGTGCACACGGTTTCCTGATGTTCATTGCTCGTCAGCTCGCGCACGAAGACCTGGTCGATCTTGAGCGCCGAGATCGGCAATTCGGTCAGGTGCGTGAGCTGCGAGAAGCCCGTGCCGAAATCGTCCAGCGAGAATGAGATACCGGCTTCGCGCAGTTCGTCCATGCGAGCCTTAATGCCCGCGGGACTCTTCAGGATCGTGGACTCGGTAAGTTCAAACTCCAGTCGCGTGCCGTTGGCACCAGAGCGGCTCACAATGTCCTTGACGATCTCTACGAAGCGATCGTCCTGGACCTGGGAGAAAGAAATGTTCACCGCTACGTCCACGCCCGACATGTTCTGTTCTTCGAGCCATACCTGCGCGTTGCACGCGTGTTGAATAACCTGGTATCCGATAGTCTTCATCAACCCCATGTCTTCACACGTGGCGAGGAACTCGCCGGGCGCTACCAGCCCTCTTTCGGGATGGTTCCAGCGCAGCAGTGCCTCCAGACCCACAAGGTGGCCATTACTGAGGTCGATGCGCGGCTGGTAATGCAGCTCAAACTGGTTTTTGCGTACCGCAGCGCGCAGCTCCGCCGCCAGGGAGTTGCCGCCCGCAATGTCGAAGGCGAGCTTCTCTGAGTACCGGATGAACTGACCGCCCTTGATCGTCTTCGCCTGCTGCATGGCAGAGCGGGCGTGCTCTACAAGGTCTGAAAATTCAGAGCCGTCTTCCGGGTAGATGGCGGCGCCCACGCTGGCTTCTACCGCCACCTGCTGGTCTGAAAGGATCATGGGTGCCGCGATCGATTTGAGCATTTTCTCGGCGATCTGTGCCACGTCCTCGCTGGAGTTCACGTCTTCAAGTACCACGGCGAACTCGTCACCGCCGAGACGTGCAATGCTGTCGGTGCTGCGCATTTTGTTGATCAGGCGGCGCGAGATGGACTTGATCATCACATCGCCGTCAGCCTCGCCGTAGTGGTCATTGATGTTGGCGAATTCGTCGATGTTGATATAGAGCAGTGCGGTGTTGAAACCATAACGCGCCGAGCGGCCCATGGCTCGTTCGAGGTGGGCGCGAAAGCCAACACGGTTCAGTGCGCCGGTCAGTGGGTCGCGGTTGGACAGCTGCTGGATCTTTTCCCGCGCCTTTTTTAGCTGCGCGTTGTAATCAAGGATGCGGTGCAGCATGGCGTCCTGGAACTGCCCGCGTACGAGGTAGTCCTGGGCGCCGAGCTCGCGTAACTGGTTGCCCGTCTGGTCGTTGGCTTCGTCGAGCAGCACGATGATGGGTGCGGCGGCCTCGTTCTTGGCGGCGAGGCGCAGGAGATACTCGGTCTGGGGACCGTGGGCCATCACCACCACGTCGATTGCAGGGTCCAGCAGCGCCTCGATGGGGCGCTCCATTGACTCCGCTGTGGCCAGTTGAAAGCGCTGAGGGCGAGCGCGTTCCAGGCTGGCGGCGAGGATCAGGTGGTCCGTCTGCTCCTCTGAGATGATCAGAATTGTTTGTTTTTCCACCAATTATTCCTGATGTCGCAACCGTTGCCTGCGGGCGGTTGTACCACAGTTCTGTGTCGGCCCGGTTAAGGCCCCCCGGAAAGCGGTGTTTAGTTATTCTTTTGAATACATGGAGTTATACGGAAGAACCTAGAAAAGTTCTAGTAAATGTTTAACGAAAAATACCAATCGGGCGAGCTGGCGGCAGCAACAGGCGGTCCGGGGCTGCAAAATGGGGTAACCGGATAGTGGCCCTCGCCACCATTGCCTCTCCTGTGCGGCGCGCTAGGCTGTCGGCACTATAAAGAAGCGCCATTTCGGGGGTATTCAGATGCTGGGACGCAGATCGGTCGGATTGTCCGCTGTGTTGGTACTTGTGGCTGTAGCCACGGGCTGCGATCGTCTCGACCCGCCCGCGGAATCCGCTTACGCGGCGCGCGAATTTGGCGGGCCAGTACCTGCACCGTGTAACCACTCCGTGCCCGAGCGGCAGGCGCTGTTTGGCGACCTGCACATCCATACCGCACTCTCAAACGATGCCTGGAACTTCGGTTTGCGCATGGGCCCGGAAGACGCCTACCGCTACGCCTTTGGCGGTTCGTTGCAGCTGCCGTTGGGCGATGACCCTAAAGCCCGCACTGTTTCGATCGATCGGCCGCTCGATTTCGCAGGGGTGACGGACCACGCCGAGTTTCTCGGCGAACAGTCGGTCTGCATGGATGAGGCATCCGCTGGCTACGATTCCCGCTTTTGCGAGGTCATGCGCAGCGGGGAGGGCCGGGCGCCCGCTCTCGTGCGCCAGATCATGTCGCCATTCTCTGCACGCACTGAAGAGGTGTGTGGCGAGGGCGGCGCAGACTGTGCAGAGCGTGCAGAGGCCACCTGGCAGTCCAATATTGACGCGGCAGAGCAGTGGCACGACTTCAGCCCTGACTGCGAGCGCACCACCTTTATTGCCTACGAGTACAGCTCGTTCCGCATGGGTTCCAACCTCCACCGCAATGTGATCTTTCGTAACTCGGCGGTCGTCAACAGGCCCCCTTCATACATTGACGTGCATCGCGAGTGGGAGCTCTGGCGCATACTCAAGGAGCAGTGCATCGACTCAAACACGGGTTGCGATGTGCTGGCGATCCCGCATAACTCCAATATCAGCAACGGCCGCATGTTTGCCGTGGACTACCCCGGCGCGTGGAGCGTTGAGGAGAAAGCCGCGCGGGCGAAGCTGCGCGCGCAGATCGAGCCGGTAATCGAGATTATGCAGCACAAGGGCGATTCCGAGTGCCGCAACGGCCTTCCGGGCGTGCTGGGCGCTGTGGACGAGCTGTGCGACTTCGAAAAGTTTGAGAACCAGGCGTTCCGCCAGGTCCGCGGCGAAGAGAGCACCCCCGACCAGTGTTACTCCGGCCCGCTCGCAGACTGGGTGCCGCACCTGGGCCCCGATTGCCTGGACCGCAAGAGCTATATACGCCACGCGCTGGTGCAGGGTCTTATGGAGGAGGCCGAGATTGGCGTCAATCCTTTCAAGTTCGGCATCACCGCCAGTACCGACACGCACAACGCCATGAGCGGTGGCGTGCAGGAGGCAAACTTTCCGGGTCACCTGGGTATTGGTGATGAGCGCCCCGAAATGCGGGTGCAGTTCAGTAAAGACTTTGCGGGCAATGCCTCCAACAATCCGGGTGGACTCGTCGGGGTGTGGGCCCAGGAAAATTCGCGCGACTCCATTTTCGACGCCCTGCAGCGGCGCGAAGTGTTCGGCACCAGCGGGCCGCGCATCCAGCCGCGCCTGTTCGGTGGTTGGCAACTCGAAGGTGACCTGTGTAATCGCGAAGATATGTTGCAGGCCGCCTATGCATCGGGCGTGCCCATGGGTAGCGACTTACCAGCGGCACCTGCGGGCGGCGGCGCCCCTGTATTCCTGGTAGCGGCCACCGCCGATGCGGGAACTGCATCGTTCCCCGGTGTGCCATTGCAGCGGCTGCAGGTTGTAAAGGGCTGGGCCGATGGGGAGGGCAATCATCACCAGCGGGTCTTTGATGTGGCGGGAGATGCTAACAATGGCGCGAGCGTTAACCCGGAAACTTGTGAGCCCGAAGGTGCGGGTTTTGCGCAGCTTTGTACGGTATGGCAGGACCCGGAATTCGATGCGTCAGTCTCGGCTGTCTACTATTTGCGAGCGGTAGAGAACCCAACCTGCCGCTATTCTGCGCGTCAGTGCCTGCAGATACCCGCCGAGGAGCGCCCTGAGGATTGTGCCGAGCCGTTCTTCGACCCAGTCATCCAGGAGCGGGCCTGGAGTTCGCCGATCTGGTATGGGGCCCGGGGTTAGAGCGGCTCGCAGCTGAACACGGGAATGTTGCGGTCGGTGCGTGCCTGGTACTCGTCGAAGTCGGGGTACAGCGACAACAGGTGTGGCCACAGTGCGGCTTTCTCGTCATCGCTCACCTGCCGCGCGCGATAGCGCTTTTCCTCGCCGCCTACCATGATCTCTATGTCGGGGTGCGCCTTGATGTTGTAGTACCACACGGGGTTTTTCGGCATGCCGCCCTGTGACGCCACCAGCAGTTTGTTGTCGCCGTGGGGTAGGTGAATGAGCGCAATGCGTCTTGTCTTGCCTGTCTTGGCGCCCGTCGTGGTCACGATGCATACGGGATAGCCGCCAATAAACTTGTTCATCATGCGGCCCTTGGTGGCGCGAAACACCGCAACCTGTAGTCTGGTTGCCCAGCGCATGATGACCCGCGTAATAGGAATCGACTTCTCCGGAATCTCCTGCACATCCTCGCGTTTCGTCTTTACGTAGTCGTATTCCACCATGTGTTTTCCCTGGATTATGTGGGCCTCTGCCCCTGTGTTGCCTACGATAGTGGAGAATTCCGGGCCTGCCAATGTGTGCTAGACTTGCCGTCCCTTTTTTGCCCTATCCGCTGTTATGAGCCTGGCAACCGACAGACTGGAAACCATTCGTGAGCAGGTGCAGCAACACCTGGATCACGCCGAACAAAAGAAGCTCACGCCCGAGCAGGAAGAGGCCCTGAAGGACGACATCAAGGCGCGTCTCGTGAAGGAGAACGCGGTCATCGTCGCCCACTACTACACGGCCCCTGCTATACAGGCACTGGCGGAAGAGACGGGCGGTTGCGTCTCGGACTCTCTTGAAATGGCCCGCTTCGGGCACGACCACCCGGCAGAGACGTTGATCGTCGCCGGCGTGAAATTCATGGGCGAGACGGCCAAGATACTAACGCCCGACAAGCGCGTGCTCATGCCGACACTCGAGGCCACCTGTTCGCTGGATCTTGGCTGCCCCATCGAAGAGTTCTCGGCATTCTGTGATGAGCACCCTGACCGCAAGGTGGTGGTTTACGCCAATACCTCGGCGGCGGTTAAGGCGCGGGCAGACTGGGTGGTGACATCCAGCATTGCACTCGATGTGGCGGAACACCTGGCCGAGCAGGGCGAGAAGATTATCTGGGCACCCGACCAGCACCTTGGAAACTACGTCAAACGCGAGACCGGCGCTGACATCATCATGTGGGACGGCGCCTGCATCGTGCACGAGGAGTTCAAGGCGCGCGGTGTGGCCGATCTTAAGCGGGTTTACCCCGAGGCCGCCGTGCTCGTACACCCCGAGTCACCCGAGTCGGTGCTCGAGCTGGCGGACCGCGTGGGTTCCACCACGCAGATCATCAACGCCGCGAAAGAGCTGCCCAATAAACAGTTCATTGTTGCCACCGACCAGGGCATTTTCTACAAGCTGCAGCAGCAGGCGCCGGATAAAGAGTTCATTATTGCCCCAACGGCGGGCGAGGGTGCGACCTGCCGCAGCTGTGCCAACTGCCCGTGGATGGCAATGAACGATCTCGAGTCGCTGGCCGCCACCTTCGACCGTGACGACAACGAGATATTTGTCGACCCGGCACTTGGCCGCCAAGCCATGGTGCCGCTTAAGCGCATGCTCGATTTTGCTGCCGAGATCGGCGTGGGTGTAAAGGGTAACGCTTAAGCGTTACAGCTCTTCCATGCGCTGCCTGAGTGCGGCGACTTCCCTGAGCCTTTCACTGATGGTGGCGGTGGCCACGTAGTCTCCCTTGGTCAGCTTGCGCGCGTATTCAAGCTGTTTCTTCGCCTCGTCGAGGTTGCCGCGCAGCAGGAAGAACTCCGCGCGTGACTGGTGCAGGCCCGCGATGTTGCCCGATAGCCCCTGTATCTCGGCGAGCAGGTACCAGAGTCCGGGGTCGTTGGGCCGGCGCTTGCTCTGTGCCACCAGGACCTCTTCAGCAATATGCGGTTGCCGACTATTCATCAGGGCTCGGGCGTACGCCATGGTGAGTGGGTGATTGCCGGGATTAACGGCCAGCTCTTTCGACAGTTTCTTCGCGGCCGTTGCCGGTTGGTTCATTGCGATATCGATTTCGGCATCGGCGAGAATGTACTCGAGCCGATCGGGTTCATTATTCCACAGGGGTTCCAGTTTCTCGCGCGCTTCGCTGCCGCGGCCTGCCTCTGTAAGTGCCAGCACGAGGCCGTAGATGGCTGCATCGCGCGAGCGTGGGGTGCCGTCGAGCTCTCCCTGGAACTGCTGTACGGCTTCTTCGGGGGTACCGGCAAGTGACACGGCGACTCGAGCGCGCATGAGCTGATAGTCGAGGCTCTGGGGGCGAATCTGCTTCGGGTACTGCCGTGCACGGTTTCGCGTGTCGGCGATCCGGCTCTCTGACAGGGGGTGCGTACGCAGAAACTCCGGTATGTTCCCGCCGCCGGAATAGCGCGACGCCTTCAGCATGCGCTCGAACATCGCAGGCGCCGCGTGGGGGTCCATGCCCGCAGCGACCATTGTCTGCATGCCGATGCGGTCTGCCTCCTGTTCGTTGCTGCGACTGTAGCGCAGGGCTGATTGCTGGGCAGCGGCCTGCGTTGCCGACAGGGCGGCAAGGCCAGCATCCCCGCCCGCTGCTGCCAACAGGGCGAAGCTCGCGAGCATCGCGGCCAGGGTGAGGGGCTGCTGGGTCCTCTGGAACTCTACGCCGCGCGAGAAGTGGCGTTGGCTCAAGTGGGCGATTTCGTGCGCGAGCACCGTGGCGATTTCGTCTTCGGTCTGGGCCCACAGCAACAGGCCGTTGTGCACGCCAATAACGCCGCCGGGCACGGCGAACGCGTTGATGGTTGCATTGTCGACCACCACCAGCTCAATGCGGCGGTCTTCGAGCTGGCTGTGCGTCACCAGTTCGTAGATCAAATTTTCGAGGTAGTCGAACAGTAGTGGGTCGTCGACCGTCGGGGCGCGGCTGCGGAACACGCTCAGCCAGGCGCGTCCGAGAGAATGCTCGTACTCGGCCGAAAACAGGCTGGTGCTGGCCTCGCCGAGGTTCGGCAGCTTCAACCCCTCGTTCGCTCGGGGCGCGCTCGTCGAGAGGGTGAGGCAAAACAGGAGGAGGGGAGTCAGCACGCGCGTTAGCGCGGCAAGCCCTTTTGTCCCTGGCACGATCGGGTTCCAAGAAAGTGTGTCGATAATAGGCCGCATTGTACTGTAAGCGGCACGGAATGTGGGTTTGGCAGGCCTCGGAGCTGAAAGTTCAGCTGCGGGAGGCCATACCGTATACTCGTGCGCAGCCAGACTTTAGGACAATAATGTGACAGATTTTGAGGGCATCGAGGTAGACGCCCGGGGGCGCGACTGTCCCATGCCCCTGCTGATGGCCAAGCGCGCGCTGAACGGTTTGGATGCCGGGCAGTGTGTCCGGGTGCTAGCCACGGACCAGGGCTCGGTGCGCGATTTCGCCGTCTTTGCAGGGCAGTCCGGGCATCGTCTGGTCAGCAGCGAAGAGGCGTCAGGTGTTTTCATCCATGTCCTGGAGAAGACGTGAGCGACTCTCGTTCCTTTATCTGTAATGCCTGAGAGCTATAGACAGCAGCACGGTCTGCCGGCGTTGACAGGCCTGCGTGGTCGTCGCATCGCGTGAATTACCGCCCCGACATCGATGGCCTGCGGGCTATTGCTGTGCTGGCGGTGGTGCTTTTCCACCTGGACCTTGTCGCGTTCGAAGGCGGCTTTGTTGGCGTTGATGTTTTTTTTGTCATTTCCGGCTTCCTGATTACCTCGCTAATCGTGCAGCGTGTCGAGTCTGGCAGCTTTACGCTGAAAGACTTTTACCTGCGGCGCATCCGTCGGTTGATTCCCCCGCTAATCGCCACGGTGGCGGCGACCAGTGTCTTCGCAGCGTGGCTGATGACGCCCTACGATTTCGTGTACTACGCGCGCTCGGCCGTTGCATCGCTGTTTTCGGTGTCGAACATTCTCTTCTTCGCCGAGTCGGGCTACTGGGACTCCGCCAGTGAGCTCAAGCCGCTGTTGCATACCTGGTCTCTCGGCGTGGAGGAGCAGTTTTACCTCTTCTGGCCCGCGCTGACGCTCTTCCTGTTCTCGGTACACCGGCGCGTGAAGCCCCTGGTGAGTCTTGCAATCATCTTTGTGGGCGGTTTCTTTCTCACTCTCTGGGTGAGCTACTTGAGCGCCAGCGCTGCCTTTTTCCTGTTGCCATTTCGCGTATTTCAGTTCGCGGCTGGCGCGCTACTCCTGCCAGTGATGCGTGCAATTCCTGATGCCAGCGGTGGTGCCTGGTTGACGCTGCGTGCCGTCAGTTTCTGGCTCGGTCTCGCGGCCGTAATCGCCGCGGTCATGCTGCTCAATGAGTCGATTCTCTTTCCTGGCTGGAGTGTCCTCCTGCCGACAGTGGGCACGGCGCTGATGCTGTTCAGCGGCCAGTTGGGCAACACAATGTATCGGCCCATCGAGCTCTTGCTCAGCAACCCGATCAGTGTGTGGTTGGGGAGGGTGTCCTATTCGATGTACCTGGTGCACTGGCCGATCATCGTTCTTTATCGGTATGAGTTCGGCCTTGAACTCGACGGTGGCGAGCAAGTGCTTCTTGCTGCCCTGACTCTCGGTGCGACCTGTGTCTTGCATTATGGCGTTGAACGGCGCTTCTACCTGCGTGGCGGTGCGCGCGTCTCTGGTAAGCAAACATCTGGCGGCGCTTTTGCCCTGCGTACCTTTGCCCTGGCGGCCGTTATCGCGGTTGTTATGGGGCATGCCTGGGGCACAGGGGGTTGGCAGTGGCGTTACCCCACGCTACAGCTGAGCGAGGCGGACGTAACTGCCGGATTGGACAAGCGCATGCATGAGGCAAAGCGCGCCTGTCACGCACGCAACTTCAGTACCAGTGCCACGTGCAATCGCGATGCGCCTATCCAGGCTCTGGTGTTTGGCAACTCTGTGGTGCTCGACGGTTATCACTTCCTGCAGGGCGGTTTCGGCGATTCCACCGAGATCAATGTCGTGCTGTATCCGGATTTTGGCGAATGCGCACGCACCCGTTATTGGCGCAAGGGTTGGGACAAGGTATCGAACAGGTGCCAGGCGCAATATGCACAGCTCACTGATGCGGCGTTTCTCGCGCCATTTGACGTTGTCTTTTACAGTGCCAACAGACCGTACGACCAGAACAAACAGGCCTTTGTTGATGTTTTCACAGCTATGAAGGCAGTGCGGCCGGACCTCGGCCTGGTGACGTTTCGCGGCTATATCAACACGGAGCGTGACTGCGCATTCCTGGTAAATCGCGCCAATTCGACAGATGCCTGCGCCCGGCCAGAGAACGTGCGGTACTTTGCCAGCGCGCCTGAGAACCAGCCTTTATACGGCGCCCTGCATGCCCTGGAAGACGCCTACGTGGACCGCGTGGCGCTGTTGTGCAAGAACCGCGTCCTGGAGACCTGCCTGACCCGCGCGGAGGACGGCACGCCAGTGCTGTATGACCAGCGGCACATGTCCGTGGAGTTTTCCGCGATGAGTGGCCGGATGCACGCCGCGCAACATCCCGAATTCTGGCGGGAGCTGGCCGGGGACTGAGCCAGCTGTGGCAATATTGGGCACTGTTAATGCCCATTACTTTCATTATCCCGGCCTTTCGCGATAATAGGCAGGCAGCGGAACCCGCAGTGTCGGGGTCCGCGTTATACAGGGTCCGATCGCGTGCTCGAAATTTTCAACAAATGGTACCGGCGCTACCTCTTTGAAGAGGAGTCAGTGCTGCTGCTTGTGTTGCTGGTGGGCGCCGTGCTGCTGCTCATCACCATTGGCGACATCCTCACCCCTGTCCTCGCGGCAATGGTGCTCGCCTATCTCGCGCAGGGCCTCTCCAACCGCCTGCAGGCGATGGGGGTGCCGCAGCTGATTGCGGTGCTTGTTGCCTTCTTCGTTTTTATGGGCGTCTTTCTCGGTGTCACCCTGGGCCTTATGCCCCTGGTCTGGCGCCAGCTGGTGAGCCTGGTCGGCGAGATGCCGCGCATGCTGGACCAGGTGCGTCAGCTGCTCGTGGTACTCCCTGAGCGCTACCCGGATGTGGTGTCCCAGCAGCAGGTGAGCGAGCTTGTCGGCGTGGCACAAACTGAACTCGCGGGCTTCGGCCAGCGCATGGTGACCACGACGCTGGCGTCCATACCCGGTGTGCTCACGGTGCTGGTCTATCTCATTCTTATCCCCATGCTGGTGTTCTTTTTCCTGAAGGACCGCGACCAGATACTGGACTGGCTGGGTGGATTCCTGCCCGAAAAACGGCCGCTCCTGCGCAGCATCTGGACCGAAATGAACCAGCAGTTTGCCAACTACGCCCGCGGCAAAGTGCTCGAGGTCATCATTGTCGGCGGCGTTTCCTATTTCGCCTTTGTCTGGTTGGGGCTGATCTACGCGGCACTACTCGGGCTGTTGGTTGGTCTCTCCGTAATCATTCCCTACATCGGCGCCGCGCTGGTCACTATACCCGTATTGCTCGTGGCGTTTTTTCAGTGGGGCCTTACAGCGGATTTTTACTGGGTCTTTGGTGTCTATCTTGTCATCCAGGCACTGGACGGCAACGTACTCGTACCACTGTTGTTTTCCGAAGCCGTGAATTTGCACCCCGTGGCGATCATCCTCGCGGTGCTGTTTTTTGGCGGAATCTGGGGACTGTGGGGCGTGTTTTTCGCGATCCCGCTGGCCACGCTCGTCAAGGCGATCATCAACGCCTGGCCGACGCGGGACGATCCTCCGCCAGAACTTGAAGAGCAGTCCTGAAGCCTCTCATTAAAACGGGGGCTTCAAGGGCAGTCTTGATTTAATAGATGGAGTAACCGATGTCACTCGATTTCAACCGACGGGGCGTGCGCGCCCTGGTGGGCCTCTTGTTCTCTGTAGTCGTTGCGTCCTGCGCGTCCCTTGGCGGGGGCGATGGGCAGCCTGTGCAGAGTCCGAGCGATGACTACGCCTACCGCATGTTGACGCTCGACAACGGCCTGCAGGTATTACTGATATCGGACCCGGACACACCGAAGGCGGCCGCGTCGCTGGATGTGATGGTGGGTAGCGGCGACAACCCGCAGGGCCGCGCCGGCCTTGCACACTTTCTGGAGCACATGCTGTTCCTCGGTACCGCCAAGTACCCCGACGCCGCAGAGTATGAGGAGTACATCACCGAGCACGGTGGTAACCGGAACGCGTACACCAGCCTTGAGAACACGAACTACTTTTTCGATATCAACCCCGAGCACCTGCCCGAGGCGTTGGACCGCTTCGCCCAGTTTTTCATTGCGCCACTCTTTGATGCCGAATACGTCGACCGCGAAAAGAACGCGGTGCAGGCGGAATACCAGATGGGACTCAAGAGCGACCCGCGCCGTGGCCTCGATGTACTGCAGGCCGTGATGAACCCTGAGCACCCATTCAGTCAGTTCACAGTCGGCAGCCTGGAAACGCTGGCAGACCGAGAGGGCTCATCGATCCGTGATGAAATGATGGCTTTCTACGACAAGCACTATTCCGCCAATGTCATGCGACTGGTGGTGCTGGGCGAAGACTCGCTGGACGAACTCGAGAGTCTGGTCGTGCCGATGTTCAGCGCCGTGCCTAACCGCGATATTGAGCCCGCACCCATCGACGTGCCGATGTTCACCGAGGGCAGCCTGCCGAAGTTCGTCAGCGTTCAACCTCTCGCAACGCAGCGTCAACTCGACCTGTCGTTCCCCGTGCCGGAGTACCGGAAGGACTACCGCGCCAAGCCGCTTAACTACCTCGGCAATCTCGTGGGCCATGAGGGCGAGGGTAGCCTGCTGTCTCAATTGAAAGTCGAGGGTCTCGCCGAGAGCCTCTCGGCGGGCACCGGCATCGCATGGCGCGGCGGATCGATGTTCAGTGTGGGCATCACCCTCACCGAAAAGGGTGCGGCAAACACTGACCGTGTACTGCAGCTGTTCTTCGCCTATATCGACCTGCTGCGCAAGAACGGTCCGCAACAGTGGTTGTTTGAGGAACAGGCGCAGCTGTCTGAGCTCGGCTTTCGCTTCCAGGAACAGGGCAGCCCGATGCGTTACGTGTCGCGCGTGTCCAGCGGTATGCATCACTACCCGGCGGTGGATGCCCTGCGCGGCCCATACCGTATGGACCGCTACGATGCGGATCAGCTCGCAGACCTCGTAACGATGATCAACCCGGAGAACGTCCTGATCACCTTTAGTGATGCGAGTGTCAAAGGCGAACTCGAGTCGCCGTTTTATGAGGTACCTTACTCGGTAGAGCCGTTCGACCCCGCCACGGTTGCCGTTGCGGCAGATGATCCGGCACTCGCCGCATTGCACCTGCCGGGCGCGAACGAATTCATCGCAGATGACCTGTCGCTGGTTGAGCTCGCAGACGATGCTGCCGCCGTGCCGGTGCTGGCGCACGAGTCCGCATCGCAGAAGATCTGGTTCCGCCAGGACGATGAGTTTCGACTGCCCAAGGGTGTAATTAAAATCGGCTTCCGTGCGCCCGGCGTTGACGACAGCGTGGCGTCCAGCGCAAATGCGGCGCTCTATGCGTCTCTGTTGTCCGACAAGGTCAACGAGTTTGGCTATCCGGCCCAGCTCGCTGGCCTCGGGTTTGGCTTTTTTAAGTTGCAGCGTGGCCTGTCGCTGCAGGTTTCCGGTTACAACGACAAGCAACAACTTCTGCTGTCGCGCCTGCTCGCCGATGTAAAGGCGCCGGACTTTGCGCCGGAGCGCTTTGAGAACGTACGTCGCGACATGATTCGCAACCTTAAGAACAGCGTGGCCCAGCGCCCAAGTTCGCAGGTGATGGCAGACCTGCGTGAAGCGCTGTATCACGGCCGTTGGGGCGAGGGAGAACATATCGAAGCGTTGGAAAATACGGACCTTGAGTCCCTTAATGCATGGATCGAAGCGTTCTGGCAGAACGCGTCCGCAGAGGCGCTCGTATTCGGTAACTACGACCCTGACGAAGTCGCGTCACTGTCCGCACTGCTGGACACGGTGCTTTCCGCAGAGCCCGCGGCGGTGCCGTCGCAGGAACTGTTGCGCATTCCGGCGGGCGAGATGATGCAGTATCGCGTTGATGTGCCCCATGACGATTCCGTGCTTGCGTGGTACCTGCAGGGACGCGGCACCAGTTGGGACGATAGGGCGGCGACTGCACTGACGGGCCAGGTGATGAAGTCGGGCTTTTTCCAGCAGCTGCGAACCGAACAGCAGCTCGGGTATGTGGTGAGCGCGTTCACCTGGGCGCAGCTGAATGTGCCTGGCCTCGTTATGCTGATCCAATCGCCAGTGGCCGATGCGGCAGAACTGGAGCGGGCGATGTCTGCTTTCATGCAGGGCGTATTGCCTGCGCTGGATGAGGCGCAGTTCGAGCGGCACAAAGCCGCGCTGGTGAGCGACATCCTGCGTCCCGACAAGAACATAAGCGAGCGCGCCGATTACTACTGGCGTTCAATCACCCTGCGGCGGCTAGACTTTGAGAGCCGCGATCAACTCGCTGATGCGGTGCGCGAGCTTTCGCTTGAAGACTTTGCTGCTTACTACGAACAGGCCTTCCTGGAAGAGCCTCACTCACTCCAGGTCATAACGCCCGGTCGTTGGGGTAACTTCCCCGACACCGATGGTCCGACCTACGAGAGCGCCGAGCCTCTCAAGTCTGATCACAGCACCTATACTGTTCAGTGGTAGCGGGGCGTCGACCCCGGAGATCGACAGGGTTTCGTCGGTGGTGATGGAAGCAGCTTCTCCACCCACCGGCGCGTACATAATAGAGTTCTAGTTAGGAACTCAATAGCGGTCACTGTTGCCCTGGGGTACACTTTCTTCTTGCCGCGCCCGCAGCCTGGCCGTTGGAATTTCGTTTTATTCCAATAACGTGTTGTATCTAAAGGATTTGCAGTGGTTTTCCGCATATAAGTTCTTTAATAGAACGTATTGATCGGTGTCGGAAATTCCACGCTCTCGCAGGAGCAGAGGAAGGCATGAACGAAGATTCCAACCCCATTGAAACCCGGGAATGGCTGGACGCACTGGACGAAGTCGTGCGCTACGAGGGGGAGGAGCGAGCGTCCTTCCTGCTGATGGAGCTGGCCAAGCACGCAATTGAAATGCGGCTGCGCCTGCCTTCCGCCACCGTCACACCGTTTCGCAACACCATCCCGCCCGAAGAAGAGAAGATGCTGGCGGGTGACCTGTTCATGGAGCGGCGAATCCGCTCCATCGTGCGCTGGAATGCCCTCGCCATGGTCATGCGTGCCAACCTGAATGATGAAGGGCTCGGTGGGCACATCTCCAGCTTCTCCTCCAGCGCGATGCTCTACGACGTTGGCTACAACCATTTCTTCAGGGGTACGCAAGACGGCCACCCCGGCGATCTCGTTTTCTACCAGGGGCACTGTGCGCCGGGTATGTATTCCTGGTCCTACCTCGAAGGGCGGCTCAATGAAGAGCAGCTCGACCAGTTCCGGCGCGAGGTCGACGGCAACGGCCTGTCGTCCTACCCGCACCCTTGGTTAATGCCGGACTACTGGCAGTTCCCCACCGTGTCGATGGGACTCGGCCCCATACAGGCGATCTACCAGGCGCGCGTGCTCAAGTACCAGCAGGACCGTGGGCTGGTCGATCACAAGGACCGCAACGTCTGGTGCTTTATGGGCGACGGCGAGTCTGACGAGCCGGAGTCGCTGGGCGCGATTGCGCTCGCCGGTCGCGAGCGACTCGGCAACCTGATCTTTGTTGTGAACTGCAACCTGCAGCGCCTCGACGGGCCGGTGCGCGGCAACGGCAAGATCATTCAGGAGTTAGAGGGCGTGTTCCGCGGCGCGGGTTGGAACGTCATCAAGGTGATCTGGGGCAGGCTCTGGGATCCGCTGCTCGAAAAAGACAAGACGGGCCTGTTGCAACAGCGCATGGACGAAGTCTGCGATGGCGAGTTGCAGAACTACAAGTTTAATGGCGGCGCTTATACGCGCGAGCATTTCTTCGGCAAGTACCCGGAACTGCTGGAGCTCGTTTCAGACCTGTCTGACAAAGACATCATGTACCTGAATCGCGGCGGCCACGACCCCTACAAGGTGTACGCGGCCTACGCGAAGGCGGTAGAGGAAACACAGAAGCCCACCGTGATCCTGGCGATGACTGTGAAAGGTTATGGCACCGGCGAGGCGGGCGAGGCGAACAACGAAACGCACTCGCTGAAGAAACTCGACATTGACAGCCTGCGCGCATTCCGTGACCGGTTCGGCGTGCCTATCGGCGACGACGAGCTCGAGGGCGTGCCGTATTACAAGCCGCCGGAAGACAGTCCGGAGCTGCGCTATATGCGCGAGCGACGCGCTGCGCTGGGTGGTTCCATACCGGCGCGGCGCCACGAGGTGCCAACGCTGGAAGTGCCGCCGCTGACGGCGTTTTCCAACCAGTTGAAGTCGAGCGGCAAGCGCGAGATCTCCACGACCATGGCGTTCGTGCGGATTCTCTCGTCGCTGGTGAAAGACGCGCAGATTGGTGAGCGTGTTGTTCCGATCGTGCCTGATGAAGCTCGCACATTCGGCATGGAGGGCATGTTCCGCCAGCTTGGTATCTACTCGAGCGTGGGTCAGCGCTACACGCCCCACGATGCCGGGAATATCATGTTTTACAAGGAAGACATCAAAGGGCAGATTCTCGAAGAGGGTATCAACGAGGCGGGCGCTTTCTCTTCCTGGCTTGCCTGCGCGACCTCCTACAGCACCAGCGGCTACTCGATGGTGCCGTTCTACATCTTCTATTCCATGTTCGGCTTCCAGCGCATCGGCGACCTTGCATGGGCAGCGGGCGACAGCCAGGCACGCGGCTTCCTGATTGGTGCGACCGCGGGCCGCACCACGCTGAACGGCGAGGGTTTGCAGCACCAGGACGGCCACAGCCTGCTGATGTCAGGCACGATCCCGAACTGTGTGAGCTACGACCCCGCGTACGCGTTCGAGCTTGCGGTCATCATCCAGGACGGATTGCGCCGCATGTACCAGGAAGGTGAAAACAAGTTCTACTACATCACGACGATGAACGAGAACTACCACCAGCCGGACATGCCGGCGGGTGCAGAGGAGGGCATCATCAAGGGGATGTACTCGCTGCGCACGTCCAGTGCGAGCGGCAAACCGCGCGTGCAGTTACTCGGCGGTGGCACCATTCTTCGGGAGGTCGAGGCCGCTGCCGACATACTGGAAAGCGAGTACGGCGTGGCAGCGGACGTGTGGAGTCTCACCAGCGTCAATGAACTTGCGCGCGATGGCAATGAGGTCGCGCGTCACAACCTGCTGCACCCACAAGAGACACCGCGCACGGCCTACGTCACGCAGCAGCTGCAGGACCGCGAGGGCCCGGTTGTTGCTGCAACCGATTACGTGAGGCTGTACGCCGACCAGATTCGCGAGTTTGTGCCCGGCAGCTACACGGTGCTGGGTACCGATGGCTACGGCCGCTCAGATACGCGCAGCAAGTTGCGCGAGTTCTTCGAGGTCAGTCGCGAATACGTGGTACTCGCTGCACTGTCTGCACTGGCCGGTGAGGGAAAGATAGAGCGCAGCGTCGTTGCGCAGGCGGTCACGGCGTTGGGTATCGATGTCGCCAAGATCGACCCGTTCAAGGCCTGACAGGGAGAGTAGCGCATGTCCGTTAAAGAGGTAGTGGTACCCGACATCGGCGGTGCAGAGGGCGCCGAGGTTATCGAGCTCCTGGTTGCCGTGGGCGATAGTGTCGACGTGGACCAGGGCCTGATTGTGCTCGAGTCCGACAAGGCGTCGATGGAGATCCCGTCGACCGAGGCAGGCACCGTGGTTGAGCTCCTGGTTAGCGAGGGCCAGGAACTGGAAGAGGGTTCAGTGATTGTGCGCATCGAGGTAAGCGGTGCGGTTGAGGAAACAAGTGCAGCGGCTGAGTCACCGGCAGCTGAGGTCGAGCCGGTAGAAACTGCTAGCGCAGAGCCAGAACCTGAGCCTGCACCTGCAGCTTCTGAAGGCGGTGAGTCCATCGTTGAGGTGGCAGTGCCCGACATTGGTGGCGCTGAAGGCGCAGAGGTCATCGAGGTGCTGGTTGCCGTGGGCGACAGCGTCGAAGTTGACCAGGGCCTCATTGTGCTTGAGTCAGACAAGGCCTCGATGGAGATTCCCGCCACCGCAAGTGGCACAGTCGCCGAAGTGCTGGTGAGCGTGGGCGATGAGCTCACTGAGGGCTCGCCCGTCGCGCGGTTGACGGTGACGGGTGCGGCGCCTGCGGCAAGCGCTCCCGCGGCTGCCGCCGAACCCCAGTCCACTGCCCAGCCCGAGCCGGCTACGCAAAAACCCAGTGCACCGCAGCCTGCAGCGGCACAGCCGGCCGCCACGCCTGCGCAGGCAGCTTCCGCCAGCAGCGGTATTTACGCCGGTCCCGCCGTGCGCAAGCTGGCGCGCGAATTTGGTGTTGCGCTCGACAAGGTGAGCGGTACGGGTCCGAGCGGCCGCATCCTGAAGGAGGATGTGCAGCAGTACGTGTCGCGCCAGCTGTCAGGGGAGGGCGCTGCCACGGGTGGCGCGGCGATACCCGAAGTACCCGAGGTCGATTTTGGCAAGTTCGGCCCCGTTGAGGTTACCGAGCGCAGCAAGCTCGACAAGGTCACCGCGAGCAACATGCACCGCAGCTGGCTCAACGTGCCCCACGTCACCCAGTTCGATGATGCCGATATCACCGACCTCGAGGAATTTCGCCAGGGTCTCAAGCCGGAGATGGAGCGCCGCGGTGTGAAGCTCAGCCCATTGCCCTTTGTGTTGAAAGCCTGCGCTGTTGCACTGAAGGAAAACCCGAAGCTCAACAGTTCGCTGGCCTCCGGTGGCGACGAGCTGGTGTACAAGCAGTATGTGCATATCGGCATGGCCGTCGACACGCCTGCGGGTCTCGTCGTGCCGGTATTGCGCGATGTTGACCGCAAGTCCGTCTGGGAGATAGCGGCCGAGGTGTTGGAACTTGCCGGCAAGGCGCGCGACCGCAAGCTCATGCCGAACGACATGCAGGGTGGCACCTTTACCGTGTCGAGTCTCGGCAACATTGGCGGCACCGGCTTCACGCCTATCGTCAATACACCTGAGGTCGGCATACTCGGCGTTTCCAACGCGGCTGTCAGGCCTGTCTGGAACGGATCAGAATTTGAACCGCGTAAGCAGTTGCCACTCGCGCTGTCTTACGATCACCGCGTTGTTAACGGTGGCGATGGCGGACGCTTCCTGAGCCGTGTAGTCGCCTTGTTGTCGGATATTCGCCAGCTGAGCATGTGACCTGCCGAGTTGTTACTGAGCACGTCAGGAAGCGTCCATTGAGACTATCACTCACGGTTGGTGCTAAGCCGCTTGGGGCGCGCTGTGTAGTCTGGTTACTGCTGTTGTCGCTGACGGCGTGCGGGGGCGGCGGTGGAGGTAGTCAGCAGCCCGCTGCAGAAGACCCCGGCCCCGCGGATCCAGCTCAACCCAACATCCTGGTCATCATGGCCGATGACCTTGGCTACAACGACCTTGGCGCAAACGGGGGAGACACGCTCGTCGACACTCCCCGGCTCGACGCGTTTGCGAGCGAGGGGCTGCGTTTCACACGACATTACAGCTATGCAGTCTGCGCGCCTGCGCGGGTGGCGTTGCTAACGGGAAGGCATCCCGGGCGTGTGGGTTTTTTCCCCAATGGCCGGGGTATCAGTGCTGAATTTGAAACGCTTGCGGCACGCCTTGCGGCGGCTGGGTACGCGACATCGCACGTTGGTAAGTGGCACAGCGGCAGTCTCGATCGCGCGGCATGGCCTGACCGCCAGGGCTTCAGCACCTGGTTCGGCTATCTCAATCAATGGCGCCTCGCGGGAGTTACCGGTGAAGACGGCGACATTGTTCGCACCAGGCCGCGATACTTCGACCCCTGGCTGCAGGGTAGCGAGGAGCCGGGGGCTTTCTATGCCGGGCACCTTGAATCTATTGTTCGTGATCGCGCGCTCGAGGAGATTTCTCGCCTGCAGGGCGATCGCCGACCCTGGTTCCTGAACCTGTGGTTTTATGCGCCGCACGAACCACTGCAGCCCGCGGAGCCCTATGCCAGTGACTACCCTGATACCGATGCAGGCCGTTACCGCGCGCTGGTCCGGCAGCTCGACGATAACGTGGGCCGGGTACTTGATCACCTCGCCAGTCAAGGTGCTGCAGACAACACCATCGTTGTATTCGTGTCTGACAACGGGGCGCTAGACGACCGGGGTCTGGCAAGCAATGCACCCTTCGTTGGCGAGAAAGGCCAGTTCCTGGAAGGGGGGCTGCGTACGCCGCTCGTGATTCGTGGGCTCGACAGCGCGCTGGCGGGTGCTACCTACGACGGTGTGACCAGCATCCTAGATATTTTTCCGACGTTGCTCGCCGCCGCAAGCGTCGCAATCCCCACTGAGCTCGATGGGCATAACCTGTTGCCTGTGTTGCGCGGCGATGCCCCCGGACCGCAACGTCATCTATTTTGGGAGGGAGGAGCCGGCCAATACTCTGTGCTAAGTCCTGACGGCCGCTGGCGTCTGCTGCGCGGTCGGAGTCTGGAGGGCCTGGCCGCGCCCGCACTTTACGACCTCGAAACGGACCCAAGTGGCTTCACTGTGGCGGACGCAGAGCATGCCGGCGAGGCCTCCGCGCTGCAGTCGGCCTTCGCCCAGTGGCACCGTGCGGTGCACCGCCTCGCCGTTCAGTACCGCGAGACGCCTTTCGGCGCGAGTGTGACGGGTGTCGACTTGCAGCGCACCCCTGGTTATAGCGAGTTTGCTGTGGGCGTGCCGATTCCCGCGGGTTTTGAGGGTCGCATTGCGGGGCAGGAAGGTGTGTGGGAGTTGGCTGTGGCCGGGGGTACGGTCACTGCGATCATTGAAGGGAAGGTCCTGACTGGAGATCTTGCGGCCGGAAGGTCGTGTCACAGCATTCTTCTCACGGGCGACTTTCGTGCCACATCATTGGAAGGTCCTGTCGTCACAGAGAGCGAACTTGCGCTATACCTGAATGGGCAACTTGCCGATTCCAGAATCGATGCAGCGATTTTCGCCGCGCGCAATGTGCAGGAAGAGACAACGTTTGGGGACCCGCTTATCACCGCGCCCATCGCCCGACCGGGCATGCCGATTTTTCTCAATGTGAGTGTGTCGCCTGACAGCGAACAGACGCCGCTTGAACTTGATACCGAGCTGTGTGGAGACGTGCCTTAAAGGCGGTCGACTAAAGCTTGCGTCGCTCCGCCAGTTCCAGGCAGAACTCGCGCGTGTGGCCTTGCGCCGTGACGATAAACTCGTACATGGGAGTCAGGTCACCCCCGTTCTTGCGCACCTCTGACAGTGCTCCTCCGAGCATGCCTTTCGGGCCGAGCTCTTCAGTGAAAAGGATGGGCATCTCGCCCGCCCATTCCAGTTCTCGGTTCATCCACGTCATAGCTACGCGGCCATTGCCATCACCGAAGAGGTGCAGGTCGAGGATTATGAGGAATGCGATCACGCCGCTCTCAATGCCGGGTTTGGCAGCGCGGTAAACGTTTTGCGCCGCCACACGAAACGTGCCGCTGGTAGCGCCTGGGTCAACCAGCGGGAGCGTGGGGCTGCGGTGGTCTAGGTTGCGCACATACTTGAAGTGCCCGGGCATGAAACCCGGGACGTTGTTGCAGGCGAGCTTGTGCCAGTGGTGAATGTGCGTTTCCAGTGTCACGGGGTCGTCAAGCGTTCCCTTTGCCCGACGGCATGCGTTAACTACAGCCTCCATGTTGGTCGACTGGTGCAGGACGATATCGTACTCACCCTCGTTACCCGGTGGCTTGGCGAGGTAGTTGAGATAGTCGTCCAGTGAGTGCACGTAGGGCACCATGTGCAGAGCTTCAAGCAGGGGCCAGTCGTCTGGCAGTTCAATGTCGAGCGGCCGACTTTGTGGGCTGAGCTCGCGCATGCTCTTGCCATACTTGGCGATGGTCTTGAGTGCATTCTTGTCTACCACGCGCGCCGACTTGGGCAGGTCGCGGAGCGCGGCTTCCAGTGGCGCGAGATCAGAATGCTCGGTCAATGGATCGATCAGGCCATGCAGCCGGCGGTACTCAGACACGGCTGTGAGCGACGACGTGACCTCCTGCGCCTCTTTGGGAGGAAGCTTGTCGACTGGAAGCTCTCGCAAACGGCGCTCCGCCTCGTCGAAATTCCCCTTGTCGATTTCAAGGGTTGCGCGGTTCACTCTGGCGAGGCTGAAGTTGCTGTCGGTGCTGTAAGCCTCCTCATAGAGTGCTTCGGCTTCGTCACGCTTGCCCAGATGGCGTAAAAACCCGCCCAGGCGGTTCAACGCTGGCGGCGCCCGGGACAGATCGACGGCCTTTTCATAACACTCGCGCGCGCGATCCCGTTGGCCGACAAGGCGCTGCGCATCGCCCATGATCATATTGATGAGCCAGTTGTCGGGTGCGCGCTCCAGCGCCTGGTTAAGCACATTAATGGCGGCCGCGAGCTGCCGCGTCTCTACCATAATGGAGCCGAGGTTGATCCAGCCCTCGATGCGTTCCGGGGCGATTTTTACGGCAGAATCGAATGCCTGCATGGCGCCGCCAAGATCGCCGCGCTGCGCGCTCCGGCTACCGGTGGTCATGGCCTCGCGCCAGCGTTGCTCTGTATCGGGTTGCTCCGTCCTTGGTTCTGCGCCCTGTTCGTTCATCGGTCGGCCAGCTCCCTACAGAATGTTCGTGCATGGGCCTGCCCAATGCCGATCGCCGCAATCACCGGTGCGAGGTCGCCGCCATTGTTGCGTACCTCGCCAATGGCCTCGCCGAGAGTGCCGCGGAAACCGTGCTCTCGGGTAAACAGCGCCGGCATCTGGCCCGCCCAGATCAGCTCGCGGTTTAACCAGGTCATCGCAACGCGGCCGTTGCCGTCTGCGAACGCATGTAGGTCCATCAGCGCGAGGAAGGCGACCATACCGCGCGCGAGTCCTGGCGCCATCTTGGGGTAGATCCTCTCAAGTACAAACTGGATCGTGCCGCTTGCAGAGGCCGGGTTCACCCGCGGCAGGCTGGGATTGCGCGCCGAGCCGTTTTGCGTGTACTTGAAGTGGCCGGGCATAAAGCCCGCAACGCCACGGCAGCACAGGCCGTGCCAGTGCCGCAGGTGGGCTTCTCCCAGCGGTGGGTCGAGCATGTCCTCGCGGCAGGTGCTGGCAGCGACTACGGCGGCTTCCATGGCCAGCGATTCGAAAAGGTTGCCGCCGGACTCGATCTCGCCAAACTCGCGCGAGCGCAGAGCAACAAACTCGTCGACGGTGCGCACGTAGGGAATCATGTGCAGTGCTTCGAGCAGCGCCCAGTCCTCGGGCAGCTCAACATCCAGCGGACAATCGGGGAGGGTAAGTGTGCCGACCCGTTTCGCATAGATCGCGACCGTTTTGAGTGCCGCACGGTCGAACTCAGCTACCTGCGGCGACAGTTCGGCGAGTGCGGCAGCGAGGGGTGCGACATCGCCGCTATCGATCATGGGCGCTATCTTGTCGCCCAGTCGTTCGTACTCTTTCATCGCTGCCAGCGTGGTCGACAGCACCTGGCGTTCGGGAGGTAGTAAATTCGCAGGGTCCAGCGCGCGCAGTTCACTGAGTGCGGTATCGAACTCCTGTCGTTCGATGTACAGCGTGGCGCGGTTTATGCGCGCAAGGTTGAGGGTGGGATCGCTCTCGAGTGCCTCATTGAAAAGCGCCAGCGCCTTGTCGTGCTCGCCGAAGGTGCCGTTGAGCAGGCCCAGCCGGTTGAGATTTTCCGGTGAGCGATCGAGGCGCACCGCTTCTTCATAACATTCGAGGGCGACCTTTCGCCGACCGAGCATTCGCGAGGCATCTGCGAGCAGGGTGTAACAATGTGCGCTGCCGGGGTGGCGCTCCACGGCCTGGCCCATCGCGTTCGCAGCGGCGAGATATTGGCGGGAATGTATCAGCGTGGTGCCAAAATTGATCCAGCCCGACTCGTGTTCGGGCCATTTTGTTACTGCGGCATCGAATGCCTGGAGCGCGGTGGCCACGTCGCCACCCTGCATGCTGCGGGTGCCGGTGGTCATGGCGTGCTGCCAATCGCTGTACTCGGCGATGGTGGGGTCGTTCAAGCTCGCGTGCTCCAGTATTGGGTGATGCGGCGCGCAAGTCCGGCATTATTGCACTTCAGGGGTGCGTGAGCGAGTCGGTGCGCGTGCGGGCGCTCTTGCCGCGGTCTGGCATGAAACCTGCTTTAGACGGGCGACATGGAACGAATGTGCGCTAAAGTGGACGCCAGGCTGCACCGTGGTGGTGCCAGTGGATCGAAATAGTGCATCTGCAAGCAGGGAGACTGAGCAGATGGGGGACGCCCCCGACAGATACCTCGTGTTTTCCGACCTGGACGGGACGCTGCTGGATCACTACAGCTATAGCTTCAAGCCCGCGCAGCCGCTGCTGCGCCACCTGCAGCGCAAAGGCATCCCCATGATTCCCGTGTCGAGTAAGACTCGCGCCGAGCTGGAGCCCATCATGGCGCAGCTGGGCGAGACGGGACCCTTCATTGTGGAAAATGGCGCCGCTGTCTGCATTCCCCAGGAGTACTTCGACCGTCAGCCGCCAGGCACCGAGTTGATCAATGGCTACTGGGTGCGCGCCATGGTCGAGCCGCGAGAACACTGGACGGCCTTGCTGGCTGGTCTGGCCGAGGATTTTCCAGACGCCTTCGAGAGTTTCAGCGACATGGGGGAGCGCGGGATCGCCGCGGTCACAGGACTCGATGCCGAGCAGGCGGCGCTGGCGAATCAGCGCGACTTCAGCGAGCCGGTGCGCTGGTTGGCAGACGATGCGCAGCGCGAGCAGTTTATCGAGCGACTCGCTTCGCACGGCGCGCAGTTGCACATCGGCGGCCGTTTTATCGCAGTCAGCGGCGCGCTCGATAAGGGTGAGGCCCTGTGCTGGCTGCGCGACCAGTACAGCGCTGAGAGCAACGTTGTAAGCGTGGTGGCACTCGGTGACAGCGACAACGATGTCCCCATGCTGGAGGCGGCGGATACCGCTGTGCTGGTGCGCTCCCCGGAACGCGATTACCCTGCGCTCTCGCGCACCGAGGGCGTGGTGCGCACTGAGGGCGTTGGCCCGGTGGGCTGGGCGGAAGGCATCACGCGCTGGCTGCGCGCCGAAGGCCTGCGGGACTAACAACTCAAATAACGAGCTGACGGAGATAACGTGGCAGACTTTTACCAGAACGGCATTGTGACCACCCTGCATAACCTTGGCCAGCGGCCGCTTGCAGATGTGGAGGCAGAGCTTCTCAGTTTTTCGCAGCGCCGTCCGCTTGGCCTCATCCTGCCCTCACTGTATTCCGAGCTGGAGGGTGAGGCGCTGCCCAACATCCTCGAGCATCTTGTGCAGGTACCTTATCTTGGCGAGATCGTAATTGGGCTGGATCGCGCCGACGAGGCGCAGTACCGCGCCGCCCTGGACTTCTTCTCGGTGTTACCGCAGCGCCATCGCGTGCTGTGGAACGATGGGCCGCGCCTCAAGGCGCTGGATGACGAACTCGCTGCCCTGGATGTCGCGCCCCGCGAACTCGGCAAGGGGCGCAACGTGTGGTACTGCATGGGCTTCGCGCTGGCCTCTGGCCATGCGGAGTCCGTGGCGTTGCACGACTGTGACATAACCACCTATGACCGCTCGCTGCTGGCGCGGCTTATCTACCCCGTGGCGCATCCGCAGTTCAGCTACGAGTTTTGCAAGGGGTATTACGCGCGCGTTGCGGGCGGCAAGATCAACGGCAGGGTTAGCCGCCTGCTGGTCACGCCGCTGCTTCGAGCGTTGAAGAAGACGCTGGGCGACATGGAGTATCTCGAATACATGGATAGCTTCCGCTATCCGCTCGCGGGCGAGTTTTCCTTCCGCCGCGATGTGCTCAACGACATTCTTATTCCGAGCGACTGGGGCCTGGAGATCGGCGTACTGTCGGAAATGTATCGCAACTACGCCAACAATCGCCTGTGCCAGGTCGACATTGCCGATGTTTACGATCACAAGCACCAGGATCTTTCTGAGAATGATGAAAAGGGCGGCCTCTCGAAAATGTCGATCGACATTGCGAAGGCGCTTTTCCGTAAGCTCGCCACGCGCGGTGTCACGTTTAACACCGAGACCTTCCGCTCACTCAAGGCGACGTACTATCGCATCGCGCTCGACTTCGTGGAGACCTACCACAACGATGCGCTGATGAACGGCCTGCATCTCGATATACATAACGAGGAAAAAGCGGTCGAGCTGTTTGCCGAGAACATCATGAAAGCCGGCGAAGCCTTCCTCAGCAGTCCCATGGAGCGCCCGTTCATTCCCAGCTGGAACCGGGTCATTAGCGCCAAGCCTGATGTACTCGACCGGTTGTTGGAGGCCGTCGAGGCCGATCATGCCGAGTTTGGCGGCTGAGGCGGGAACGTACGCGTGACTGGCCAGCCACAACTGCTGGAGAGGGTAGAGCGACACCTCGCCGAAGTTTACGGTGAAGGGGTAGACAGGCGCGAGCTTGCGCTGCGGCTGCTGGCGCTGATGCGGCTCGCGCCCGAGACGCCGCCCGTAACCCACGGTGTCAATCACTGGAGCCAGCGCGATGCGCTCGTCATCACCTACGGCGACAGCCTGCTGCAGGTGGATGAGAAGCCACTGCATACGCTGAAGAGCTTCCTGGATGACTACACCGAGGGCCTGCTCTCGGGGGTACACATTCTGCCTTTCTATCCGTGGAGCAGCGACGACGGCTTCGCCGTACTCGATTACTCGAGCGTCAACGAGTCGCTGGGGGAGTGGGCAGATATCAGTGCGATCGCCGAAGACTACGACCTGATGGCCGATCTCGTGATCAATCACTGCTCGGGCCGCAGCCTGTGGTTTGAAAATTTCCTGCGCGACGAGGAGCCCGGTCGCGGCTATTTTTTCACGGCCTCGCCACATGACGACCTCAGCGAGGTGGTGCGACCGCGCACCTCACCGCTGTTGCGCGCCGTCGATACCCCCGCTGGCGAGCAACATGTGTGGTGCACGTTCAGTCACGACCAGGTGGACCTCGACTTCCGCAACCCGGAAGTGCTGTGCCAGTTCATCAGCATCCTGCGCCAGTACCTGGACAGCGGGGTGCGCGTGTTTCGCCTCGATGCGATTGCTTTTCTGTGGAAAGAGGTGGGCACTACCTGCCTCAACCTGCCGCAAACGCACGAGGTGGTGCGACTGTTGCGCACGCTGGTGGAGCACGCGCGGCCCGACGCGCTGCTGATCACCGAAACTAACATCCCCAATCGCGAGAACCTGTCTTACTTCGGCAATGCCAACGAGGCGCACTGCGTCTACAACTTTTCGTTACCGCCGCTGCTGGTCAACACGCTGGTGACAGGGGACTGCTCGCACCTGAAGAACTGGATGATGAGCATGCCGCCCGCGCAGAACGGCACCTGTTACTTCAATTTTATCGCCTCCCACGACGGTATCGGGTTGCGTCCCGCCGAGGGGCTCCTGTCAGAAGAGGAACTGCAGGCTTTAATCGAGACCATGCAGGACTTTGGTGGGCATGTGTCCTACCGCGCTCTGGAGGACGGACGCGACAAACCCTATGAAATCAACATCGCCCTCTATGATGCCCTCAAGGGCACAACGTCCGGCCCTGACGAACTGGGTCTGCAGCGCTTCGTGTGCGCCCACGCGATCATGCTGGGCCTGGAAGGTATACCCGGTATCTACCTGCATAGCCTGCTGGGTACTCGTAACGACCATGCGCGGGTGGAGCACGCCGGACACTATCGCGCGATTAACCGTCACCAGTGGCAGTGGGATGCGTTGCGTGATGCACTCGACGACGATCACTCGGAGCACGCCGTGGTGTTCGCAGCACTCAAACGACTGCTTCGCGTTCGCGGCGCGCAGGCGGCGTTCCACCCCAACGCCACGCAGTTCACTTTGCACCTGGGCGCCGCATTGTTCGGCTTCTGGCGCCAGAGCATGGACCGGCGCCAGAGCATTTTCTGCATCAGTAACGTCAGTGCCGAGACACAGTCTCTCGACCTCGCCGCGATCAACCTGATCGATACGGAGGACTGGTACGACCTGCTAGGTGGGGGTGTGTCACTGGCGGTGGGCGCCCGGATGGAACTTGCGCCCTACCAGACGGTGTGGATCAGCAACCTCTCTCCTGAGTGATCGGCTGTCAGGCGCGCCAGCGCCAGTGTTGCCTGACGGCGGCGCGTAACGCCTCTACTTCCTGAGTATCACGAGGCCAAAGCTCGGGCTGCAGGTTTTCAAGCCTGTCGAGTGACACATCGGTTAGGCCTGCGTCCCGCAGCGCGTGAATCAGCTTCAGCGTGCGAAACCCGTCGAACCACTGGTGAAAGTGGCGCATGAAATCCGCTTCGAGCCGGCTTTGGCGGCGGCAGTGCGCGAGTGCTTTCTCCAGGCCCATGG
This sequence comes from Halioglobus sp., assembly GCA_965227435.1. GTDB lineage: Bacteria > Pseudomonadota > Gammaproteobacteria > Pseudomonadales > Halieaceae > Marimicrobium. The sequence continues at coordinate 2,013,182 of CBDDGB010000001.1, forward strand.
CCAAGAGGGCATTCTCCGCCGCGTCCGCGAGTGGCGTTTCTATCGCCTCCTGCCGCAGCGCCTTGCCCACTTGCCAGTCGTTATCCGTTGCATGCGGTACTTGTTGAAGCAGTGCGCGAAGCGTTGCAAAGCAGCGAGGGTCGTAGAACAGACAGGTGTTGAGCGGTTCTTCCTCGCGCGCGATAGTGCGAACCGCAGGACCGGTGCCGAAGGGCACACGGCCGGACTCGCGGCTCGCCAGCGTGATGCAGTTGCCGTCAAGCCGCAGCACACGACCGATCTTGGCGAGCTTGTTCAAGAGGTAAAAGTCTTCGGCCCCGGCGCGGCGCGGTACGCCGCGCGCGTGGCAGTAAGCGCTCGTGCGCACCGCGATACAGCTACCCAGCGTATGCAGTGCGTAAGGCGAGCCTGCGTGTTCCAGCCCCAGCACATAGTGGTGCAGGCGCAGCTCATAGAGTGCAGTGGCCAGATCGAGCTGGCGATCGCCTGACATCTCGTGATGAAAGGGGAAAGTTGCGGCCACCGTGTCTTTGGGCGCCGATTGCAGCCGGCTGAAGTGGTCTTTCGGCAGTACGGCGTCCGCATCCGTAAAGTGCAGCCAGTCCCCGGTGATTGCACCCGATTGCTGCCATAAAAGCGCGATATCGCAGCCGGTTTTGCGGGCGAGCCCAACGCCCTCGTGTGCGGGCAGGGCACCGCCGTGCTGGTCCATATCGTGCAAGTACAGATCGATGTTCGGTGCCAGTGAATAGAGGGGAGCACTGTCTGTAATGCTCTGGAGCGCTGCGACGGCATTGCCGAGCGGACGATTGCACTGGGTGTCGGATTCGGAATCCGGACGGTTGAGCACGAGCATCACCAGTAGGCCGCCCGGATTGGGAACGAGCGCGCGCAGTGCGCTGAGCATTTCGGGGTCTTCGCGGTAGGCCGGAATGACCAACACATCGTGCCAGCGGGCGTCGGCTACCGGGCAGTCCGGCAGGTTGGGCTCGATGTAGCGGTTGAGGTACCGCTCGGTGGCCAGCGCGTCGCGCACCGGGTCAGTGCAGTGCCGCGCGCAGGGGTAGTCCGGCGGCGATCTCTGCCTCGACGTCGAGTAGCTCGTTCCATCTCGCTGCGATGGTCGCTTCGTCGAGGTACTTTGCCGCGAGGTCGAGAAACAGCGTGTAGTGGCGTTCCTCTGAGCGAGCGATGGACTGGTAAAAGCTCTTCAGCGCACCGGGTTCCAGCGCCTCCGCGACCAGCTCGAACCGCTCTGCACCCCGTGCCTCGATGATGCTCGCGGTGAGTAGCCTGTCGAGCAGGTAGACCTCGCGACCCTGGCGGATGCAGTCGCGAAACGCGAGGACATAGGGGTCTTTCTCATCCGCCGCGGTGATGAGGCCACGGCGGTGAATCCATTTGACAACCTCGCGGTAGTGGGTCATTTCTTCCACGGCGAGGTCTGCCATCGCGGCCACGAGTTCCACTTTGTCCGGGTAATGCGAGAGCATGGAAATCGCCATGCCGGACGCTTTCTTCTCTGCGGCCGCATGGTCCTGAAGGAAGCTGTCAAAGTCCGCAAGTACCGCCTCAGTCCAGGCGGGCGGCGTGCGATAGCGCAGGGGTGATTCGCTCATGGTGATCCCGGTTTTTTCGGGCAACCATTGAACGGTAAGTGTGCGGTGAACACAAGAAGCCCCTGCCGGAATGCGCGGGCCCTATGCTACACTTCCGGGGCATTTTTGCGGGTGGCCCCGACCGGGCGTCTCTCGCTTTCAGAGCCTCCAGGAATCGACCAACTAATGATCATCAAACCACGCGTCCGCGGTTTTCTTTGTATCACTACGCATCCCACCGGCTGCGAGGTCAACGTCAAGAACCAGATTGACCATGTGAAGGCAGGCGGCCCCATCGAGGGCGGCCCTAAACGCGTCCTGGTGATCGGCGCCTCGACCGGTTACGGCCTGGCCTCCCGCATTACCGCCGCGTTCGGCTCAGGCGCTTCTACCCTCGGTATCTTCTTTGAGAAAGAGGGCACCGAGAAGAAACCGGGCACTGCTGGCTGGTACAACTCGGCCGCCTTCCACAAGTTTGCCGAGGCCGAGGGCCTCTATGCCAAGAGCATCAACGGCGATGCGTTCAGTGACGAGATCAAGCAGAAGACTATCGAGACCATCAAGGCGGACCTCGAGCAGGTAGACCTCGTGGTGTACAGCCTTGCGGCACCGCGTCGCCAGCACCCGGTAACCGGCGAGGTGCACAGTTCCACGCTGAAGCCCATCGGCAGCGACACCACGCAGAAAGGTGTGAACACCGACAAAGAAGAGGTGCAGGACTTTCACCTTGAAGCTGCGACACAGGAAGAGATCGACAACACCGTTGCCGTGATGGGCGGCGAAGACTGGCAGATGTGGATCGAAGCCCTCGACGAGGCCGGCGTGCTGGCCGACGGCGCGAAAACTACTGCGTACACGTATATCGGCGAGAAACTTACCTGGGACATTTACTGGCACGGCACCATCGGCGCCGCGAAGCAGGACCTGGACAAGCGGGTGATTGGCATTCGCGAGCGCCTGGCGGCAAAGGGTGGCGATGCGCGCGTCTCGGTCTTGCAGGCAATTGTCAGCCAGGCCAGCGCGGCAATACCCGCGATGCCGATTTACCTTGCGCTGCTCAAGAAGGTCATGCGCGAGGGCGACGAGTATGAAAAGGCCATCCACCAGATAGACGGCCTGTTTAGAGACTCGCTGTACGGCGACTCGCCCTATCTCGATGACGAGGGACGCCTGCGCGCAGACCGCAAGGAGCTGTCTGAGGACGTGCAGGGTAAGGTCGCGGCACTGTGGGACGGTATCAGCACAGACAACCTGCACAAGCGTTCCGATTTTGTCGGGTACAAGCGCGAATTCCTACAGCTTTTTGGATTCGAGGTAGACGGCGTTGACTACGACGCAGACGTCAACCCCGAGGTCGCCATCGACAACCTGGTGTAAACCCATGCTGGATCACGGTGTTCCTTTTCGCCTGAACGACAGGGTGCGACGCGTCGTCGCCCCCAACCCCGGTGTCATGACCGGACCCGGTACCAATACCTATCTTCTCGGCGACAAGGAGGTCGCGGTGCTCGACCCCGGCCCGCCGATCGACGCACACGTCGAGGCGATCCTCGATGCTGCCGGTGGCAATATACGTTGGATCGTGTGCACGCATACGCACCCTGACCATTCGCCGGCGTGGCAGGCCATCGCGAAAGAGACTGGCGCAGAGACGCTCGGTGGGCCGGTCATCACGGACATGTTCCAGGACGAGACGTTCCAGCCACAACGCGTGTTCTCACACAATGACGCGCTGGAAACGGACGAGTTCACCCTGCGCGCGGTGCATACGCCCGGCCATGTCGGCAACCACTTCTGCTACTTCATTGAAGAAGAGGGCATGATGTTCGCCGGCGACCACATCATGAATGGCTCAACGGTGGTCATCATTCCCCCGAGTGGCGACATGAAGCTGTATATCGAGTCGCTACAGCTACTGCTCGACTACCCGCTGAAGACGATAGCACCCGGCCACGGTGAAGTGATTGATGACCCGAAGGGTGCTGTTGAATGGTTGGTTGCACATCGACTTGGTCGTGAGGCCAAGGTGGTAGAGAAAATGGAGCAACTGGGTCGAGCGCCACTCGATGAGCTGGTCAAGGCGGTGTATGACGATGTCGATACCAGTTTGCACAAGATGGCAAATCTGTCGCTCACAGCCCACCTGATCAAACTGCGCGACGAGTCCCGCGCACAGGAATTCACGGCCGACGATAGCTGGGAGTTGCTGTAACTCCCACTGCGGCACGTCACGAGTATAAGAAGGAGACCCCCTGATGAACGGACTAATGATGGACGTGGATCTCTCGATCAACGCGATCGTGGAGCACGCCGAGCGCTTCAACCCCAACACCGAGATTGTCTCGATCACCTCGGACAACCCACGCCACCGCTACACGTATAAGGAAGCGTTCGCGCGCGCACGCCAGCTTGCCGATGGCATGGCTGCCTGGGGCCTTGCGCGCGGCGATCGCATTGCGACGCTGGCGTGGAACGACTATCGCCACTTCGAAACCTACTACGGCGCGGCCTGCTCCGGTTACGTGTGCCACACCATCAATCCGCGCCTGTTCCCCGAGCAACTCGTGTACATCATCAACCACGCGGACGACCAGTACATCTTCATTGACCCCGACTTCGTGCCGCTGGCCGAGGGCCTGGCCGACCAGGTGCCGGGCGTAAAAGGCTGGGTGGTTCTCACCAGTGAAGACAATATGCCCGAGACCAGCCTGCCGGGTGCGCTGTGCTACGAGACGCTGGTTGCCGCGGGCAGCCCGGATTTCCAGTTTCCCGAGATCGAGGAAAACGAGGCGTGCGCGCTCTGTTACACCTCCGGCACGACAGGTAACCCCAAGGGCGTTTTGTATTCACACCGCTCGACTATTCTCCATGCCTACGGCACGTTGATGCCGGATGCGCTGGGTATTTCTCGCCGCGATGTCGTGCTGCCTATCGTGCCGCTGTTTCATGTGAACGCGTGGGGCAACCCCTATGCGTGTCCAATCGCTGGCGCCAAGCTCGTCTTCCCCGGCAACAAGATGGGCGACGGTGAAACACTCGCAAAACTGATCAACGAAGAAGGCGTGACACTCTCTGCCGGTGTACCCACGGTCTGGCTTGGGCTGCTGGCGCACCTCAAGTCGTCGGGCGAACGCGTCGACACCTTGCGCCGTATCGTGGTGGGCGGTGCGGCCTGTCCGCTGTCCATCATGGAAGACTTCGACACGTATGGTGTGGACACCTGCGTCGGCTGGGGCATGACAGAGATGAGCCCGCTGGGCACACTCAACAACAGTTCCGCTGAACGCGAGAAGTATTCCGAAGAAGAGTTCGCGAAAGTGCGGCTGAAGGGCGGTCGCCCGATCTTCGGTGTAGAAATGAAGATCGTCGACGACGAGGGCAAGGAACTGCCGTGGGACGGCGAGGCCTTCGGCTCACTGAAAGTGCGCGGCCCCTGGATCTGTTCGAACTACTACAAGCTCGACGGTTCGGATGCCCATGCGGAAGAGGGCTGGTTTGAGACCGGCGACGTCGCAACCATCGACCCCGACGGGTACATGGCGATTACGGACCGCACCAAGGATGTGATCAAGTCGGGCGGCGAATGGATATCGTCGATCGAGGTTGAAAACGCGGCGACTGACCACCCGCTGGTTGCCGAGGCCGCGGTTATCGGCCATTTCCACCCCAAATGGAGCGAGCGGCCGCTGCTGATCGTCGTGCGCGGTCCTGGCGGCGAGGGCCTCACGGCCGAGGAGATCCTGGGCTCACTCGAAGGCAAGATCGCGAAGTGGTGGATTCCCGAGGCGGTCGAGTTTGTCGACGAGTTGCCCCATACCGCGACAGGCAAGGTCCAGAAGACCAAGCTGCGCGAGCTCTTTAAGGATTTCGAGTTTCCCGCGTAGTCCGCGCATTTCGGGGGCTTCACTGTGCAACTTTTGAGCATATATAGCCCCCGGATATGTTGAAATTCGTAGATTATTAGAAATAAATCTACGAAAAACGCTTCCACTGTGTAGAATTCCCGCTTATCATGGCCGCCCTGATTTGCCCAGAGGGTTGCCCAGGCCATGTCTGATTCCGCCTACCAGGCCCGCACGCTGCCGCAGGTTGTGGCCGATGCCGCTGCTCTGCACGGCGCACGCGTCGCTATCACCGACGGTGATGTTGAGCTGACCTACGCCGAGCTTGATGCCCAACGCATCCGTTCGGCCCGGGCCTTTATTGCGGCAGGCCTTGAGAAGGGCGACCGGGTCGCAATCTGGGCACCTAATATCTACCAGTGGATCATCGCGGCAATCGGCGCGCAGAGCATCGGTGGTGTCGTGGTGCCCATGAACACGCGGTACAAGGGGTCCGAAGCGGCCTACGTTATTGCGGCGAGCGGCGCGCGCATGCTGTTCACCGTCGGTGATTTTCTCGGTGTGAACTACCCGGCGATGCTGGCGGACCAGTCCATTCCAAGCATCGAGAAGATTGTCCTGTTAATGGGTGAGAGCGAGGGTGCAGAGGGTTGGAAAGACTTCCTGGCCGCAGGTGAATCGGTCTCTGACAACGCGGTCGCGGAACGGGCGGCGGCGGTCTCTCCCGACGACACGCTCGATATCCTGTTTACGTCGGGCACGACCGGCAATCCAAAGGGCGTTGTTACCTGCCATGGCCAGAACATCCGTACGTTCGAGGAGTGGAGCGGCACGATCGGCCTGCGCGCCGACGACAACTACCTGATTATCAGCCCGTTCTTTCACTCGTTCGGCTACAAGGCGGGCTGGCTGGCCGCGATCATTCGCGGTGCGCGCATTCTTCCCGCCCTGAGTTTTGATCTCGACGCGGTGCTTAAGCAGATCCAGGAAGAGCGCGTCTCGATGCTGCCCGGCCCGCCTACGATCTACCAGTCGATTCTCGCGCACCCGAAGCGCGCGGAGTATGACCTTTCGAGCCTGCGCCTCGCCTCGACAGGCGCTGCCCCGGTACCCGTCGAGCTCGTGCACCAGATGCGCGAGGACCTCGGCTTCGATGTGGTCGTTACGGCTTACGGCCTGACCGAGTGCTGCGGCGTAATGACGATCTGTCGAGCAGAAGACAGTGCCGAAGTCATTTCCCATTCCTCGGGTCGCGCGATGGACGGTATCGAAGTGAAGCTGGTGGATGCCGAGGGGACAGAGGTACCCCGCAACACCAACGGTGAAATCTGGTGCCGCGGCTTCAACGTGATGCAGCACTACTTCCAGAACGACGAGGCTACCGCTGAAACAATCACCGCCGACGGTTGGTTGCGCACCGGTGACGTTGGCGTGATGGACGACAACGGCTACGTGCAGATCACCGGCCGCATCAAGGAGATGTTCATCGTCGGCGGCTTTAACTGTTACCCCGCAGAAATCGAGAACATGCTCTGCGCGATGCCGGGCATCGCGCGCGCCGCCGTGATTGGCGTGCCCGACGAACGCATGGGTGAAGTCGCGAAGGCTTACCTAGTGAAAGACGCCGGCGCCGATGTCGATGAAGAGGCCGTGATTGCCTGGTCGCGCGACGAGATGGCCAACTACAAGGTTCCGCGTTCCGTCGTGTTCCTCGACGAGTTCCCGATGAACGCAGGCGGTAAGGTCGACAAGGCCGTATTGAAGGACATGGGCTGACGGTGAACGATCTCTCCTCGACACCGCGCCATATCGACCTGGACGATACCGACCAGGCGATCATCGACTTGCTGCGTACTGACGGACGCATGCCGTACCGCGCCATCGCCCGCGAGCTTGATATCGCCGAAAACACCGTGCGCGCGCGTGTCAAACGTATGGAGGAGTCCGACACCATGCGTCTCGTTGCGGTCACCGACATCGAGGCGGCGGGTTACGGCATGTTGCTCGCCATCGGTGTCCAGGTGGAGGGCAGGGCGCCTGAGAAAGTGGCGCGCGAGATGGCGGCCATCCCCGAGGTGTTCTCCGTGAACGTGGTGGTGGGCGCGCAGGACATCGAGATTCTCGTCGTCGCGCGGGACCAGGCGGACCTCAGCGAATTGATCAGCACCAAGCTGGGCGGCATCGAGGGCGTGCGCCGCCTGACGCCGGCCCTTGCGCTAGACGTGCTGAAGAACCAGCCGGACTGGGTGCCTTTCCATGCGTCGTGAGCTCGACACCTCTGACAAGGCGATCGTGGAGCACCTGTCCCGCGACGCTCGCCTATCGAACCGCGAGATTGCCGAATCGCTCGGTGTGAGCGAGGGCACCGTCCGCGCGCGGGTGAAGCGCATGGAAGAGGAGAAACAGATTCGCCTCACCGCGGTCACCAACATCGAGCGCTTTCGCGACGCCGCACTTGCCTATATCTGGGTTGAGGTGGAGCGCTCTGATCAGACCAGCGAAGTGGCGGGGAAACTCGCAGAGATCAACGAGCTGGGTTTTGTCGGTGTGATGCTGGGTCGGTCTGACATCCTGGCGATCACCATGGTGCGAAATGCAGAGCACCTCGCGCGCTTTGTACACAAGCGCATCAGCGTGATCGAGGGCGTGCGCGGCACGCAGAGCACCCTCGGCGTGAATTTCATCAAGCATGACTACCGCATGGCGCGGATCGTCAGCTAACGGGTAATCAGCAAAAGGAAGCAACAGATGGACAAGCAAATGACGGCGGCGGAAGTCGTCGCTGAGCTCAAAGATGGCATGACCATCGGCATTGGCGGCTGGGGCCCGCGGCGCAAGCCGATGGCGCTGGTGCGCGAGATCCTGCGTTCTGACCTTAAGGACCTTACTGTCGTCTCTTACGGTGGCGCCGACGTCGGCATGCTGTGCGCGGCGGGTAAGGTGAAGAAGGTCGTGTTTGCGTTCGTCTCACTCGACTTCATTCCGCTCGAGCCCTACTTCCGTATCGCGCGCCAGACCGGCGCCATCGAGGTGATGGAGATCGACGAGGGCATGATGCTGCTCGGACTGCGCGCCGCCGCCTGGGGCTTGCCCTACATGCCCACCGAGGTGGGCCTCGGCACAGACATCGTCACGAAAAACCCGTCGATCAAGGTGATCGACAGCCCCTACGACGACAAGGAGTGGGTAGCCATGCCCGCGCTGAAGCTCGATGCGTCGCTGATCCATGTCGACAGGGCCGACGCGCGTGGCGTTTGCCAGATCGCAGGCCCTGACCACTACATGGACGACATGTACGCGCGCGCCGCAGAGAAGACATACGTTTCGTGCGATGAACTCGTACCCGCCGATTTCTTCCACAACCCGGCGGAGGCACGCCTCGTGCACTGGGAGCGCGCCGCCACTACCGGTGTCGTGCACATACCCGGCGGTGCACACCCGAGCTCCTGCACGCCGATGTACGGCTTTGATGTGCCGCACTTCAAGGCCTACGCCGCCTCCGCCAAAGAGGAGAGCGGCATCCAGGGTTACCTGGACCAGTTCCTCGGCGCGGATGAGGCCGAGTACCAGAAGAACGTGGGCGGGCTGGACGCCATCCGCTCGATAGAGCTGCCCACCTACTGATCGGCCGAGGAGTACACACCATGACACAACCAAATGATTACAGCCTGGCCGAACTCTGCATCGTTGCAGCGAGCAAGGCGTTTGAAAATGACGGCGAGGTGCTCGCCACGGGTATCGGAGTGATCCCGCGACTTGCCGCAAGTCTCGCGATGAAAACCACCAATCCTGACCTCATGATGACCGACTCGGAGGCGTGGATGCTGAGTGAGCCGAACCCACTGGGTAAGCGGGCCGACGCGTTTGTGCCCGCCACCGAGAGCTGGATGGGCTTCTCCCGTATCTTTGACAACGTCTGGTCAGGCAGGCGTCACGCGATGCTCGGGCCGACCCAGATCGACCGCTTCGGCCAGTCCAATACGTCCGCGCTCGGCGGTACCTACGAACAACCCAAGGTCATGATGCTTGGCGCCCGTGGATTTCCGGGTAACTCGATCTCGCATCCCAACAGCTTCTTTGTGCCCTCGCACAACACGCGTGTGTTTATGGACGGCGAGTGTGATTTCGTCTCCTCAATCGGCTATAACCCAGCGCGCCTGCCGAAAGGCCACAGCTTGGATGACGTGGACATCCGCCTCGTGATCACCGATCTGTGCGTGATGGACTTCGGTGGCCCGGACCACCAGATTCGCCTGGTGTCGCTGCACCCCGGTATCACCGTGGAGCAGGTCCAGGAGAACACCGGCTACCCGATACACGTTGACGGCGATGTGCCGACGACCGCGGCGCCGACGCAGGAGCAGCTCGACATCATTGCCGCGCTCGACCCGCACAACCAGCGCGCGGCGCAGATCAAGGACAATCCGCCGGGAGACCGCTCCTAGGAAAGCACCATGCTAGAGACACGCCTGACAGAACTGCTCGGCTGCAAGTACCCCATCGTACAGACCGCCATGGGGTGGGTCGCCGACCCGAACCTCGTGGCGGGCAGCTGCAATGCCGGTGGCTTCGGCTTTCTTGCAGGGGCCACGATTCCTGCCGACGAGATGGAGCGCGACATCCTGCGCGTGAAAGAGCTCACCGACAAACCCTTCGGCGTGAACTTTCATATGTACCAGCCCAATGCGGCCGACATCGTCGACCTCGTGATCAAGCACGGCGTGCGTGCGGTGAGCTACTCGCGCTCCCCCGGGCCTGACTTCATCAAGAAGCTGAAGGACGCGGGCGTGGTCTGCATGCCTACCGTCGGCCTGCCCAAGCACGCCATCAAGGCAGTGGAGCTGGGTGCCGATGTGGTTACCGTACAGGGGGGTGAAGGCGGCGGCCATACAGGCGCCGTCCCGACGACGTTGCTGATTCCGCAGATTGTCGATGCGGTCGGTGACAAGGTGCCCGTTGTTGCGGCAGGTGGCTTCAAGGACGGGCGCGGCCTGCTTGCGGCCCTGTCCTGGGGCGCTGATGGCATCGCCATGGGCACACGCTTCCTGATGACAGAGGAGAGCCCGGTACCGCGCGAGACCCTGCAGCGCTATGTCGACTGTAAGAACCCTGCAGACATCATCGTCTCGAAAGCAATGGACGGGCTGCCGCAGCGCATGATCATGAATGAGTTGCTGACGGAGCTGGAGAAAGCGAGCCCGCTCAAGAAGCTGTTTATCGCCATGCGCAATGGCCTCGCGTTCCGCAAGCACACGGGCGCGAGTATTCCCAGCCTGTTGAAGTCGGCGCTCGCGATGAGTCGCGATGACGATATGACGGCGGCGCAGGCGATCATGTCGGCCAACGCGCCCATGATCATCCAGAAAGCAATGGTAGAAGGCGAGCCGGCCCGGGGTGTATTGCCTTCAGGTCAGGTGGCCGGGGTGATTGATGAGCTGCTGAGCTGCGAAAAACTGATCGGCTCAATCGTGACTGAGGCAGAGCAGCGCCTTGCGTTACTCGCCGTGCGGGCGCAGGAAGCCAGCGCGTAAGCATTCAAGAGACAGGACAAGATTATGGCCAAGCCATTTAAGACGACTATCGACAACGGCATTGCGGAGATGATTCTCGATCATCCGCCCGTGAATGCGTTTAACAGCGCTGGCTGGTTTGCCATCGCCGACGAGATCGATGCGCTGGGCGAGAACGATGACGTTCGCGTGATCGTGATCGGTGCAGCCGGCAAAGGTTTTTGCGCTGGCGTGGACATCAAGGAGCTGGCGGCGGACTCCACGAAGATCGTGGACGTGAACAAGGGCAACTACGAGACCTTCCGCGCCATACACCGCAACCCGAAGCCTGTCATCGTGGCGCTGCACAGTTTTGTGCTGGGCGGCGGCATCGGCATGGCTGGTGCAGCAGACATCATTATCTGTTCGGAATGCGCGCGCTTCGGCGTGCCGGAAATCGATCGCGGCGCGATGGGTGGAGGTGCGCACCTGCAGCGCATGTTCCCAGTGCAGAAGGTGCGCTACATGTACTTCACCGGCGAGTTTATCGATGCCGAGGAAGCCTATCGCCTGGGTGCGGTAGAGCGTGTTGTGCCCCTGGATGAACTGCTGCCTACGGCGCGTGAGATCGCGGCGAAGATTGCAGAGAAGTCCCCCGCGATGGTGAAGCTCGCCAAGGAAGCGCTCACCGGTATCGAAGACGGCAACCTGGAAGACAAGTACCGCTGGGAGCAGGGCTTCACCCTGGAGGCCTACACGATCGGAGATTCCCAGGAGTCGCGGGACGCGTTTGTCGAAAAGCGCGACGCGAAGTTTGAGGAATAACAGCGAATGGATCTTGCGTACACAGACAGTCAAAAAGCCTTCCGCGAGGAAGTGCGCAACTGGCTCGCGGCGAATGTGCCCGCCGAGCCGCTGAAGACCTTTGATACGGAAGAGGGCTTTCAGCAACACCGCGAGTGGGAAGCTAAACTCAACGATGGCCGCTGGGGCATGGTTACCTGGCCCGAGGAACTCGGCGGGCGCGGGTGCGATCTCATCGAGTGGCTGATTTTCGAGGAGGAGTACTACAAGGTGCGCGCGCCGCTGCGCGTGAACCAGAACGGTATCTTCCTGCTCGGCCCCACGCTCATGGAATACGGCACCGAGGAGCAGAAAGCGCGCATCCTGCCGAAGATGGCCACGGGTGAGGAGGTCTGGTCACAGGGCTGGTCCGAGCCGAACGCCGGCTCCGACATGGCGGCCATACGCTCGACCGCAAAGCTGGAAGGCGACAAGTACATCATCAACGGCCAGAAGACCTGGTCGACCCGCGCAGTTTGGGCGGACTGGTGTTTCGGCATGTTCCGCACCGACCCGGAGTCTGAGCGCCACCGCGGCCTCACGTTTATCCTGGTGCCGCTCGACAGTCCCGGCATCACCGTGCGGGCGATTCCGCAGCTTGACGGTCTGCCCGGCTTCGCCGAGATCTTCTTCGACAACGTGGAGGTCGCGGTAGAAAACCGGCTGGGTGATGAAGGTGCCGGCTGGAGTGTGGCGATGGCTACTGCCGGTTTCGAGCGCGGCCTGATGCTGCGCTCGCCCGCGCGTTTCCAGGAAACCGCGAAACGCCTTGTACAACTGTATGTTGAAAATCGCGAGTCGGCGGATCGTGATCCCGCTGTCAAAGACGCCGTCATCCGCGCTTACCTCGACGCAGAAAGTTACTGCCTGACCACCTACCAGACCGCGTGTCGCCTCAACAAAGGCGGCAAGATTGGCGCGGAGTCCTCCACCAACAAGATTTTCTGGTCGGAGCTCGATCAGGATATGCACGCCACGGCCATGAGCATTCTCGGCGCGCGTGCTGAGCTGTTACCGCACGCACCCGACGCATCGGGCGTTGGCACCTGGCTTGACGGCTGGCTGTTTGCGCAGTCGGGCCCGATCTACGCGGGCACCAACGAGGTACAGCGCAACATCATCGCCGAGCGCATGCTCGGCATGCCGCGTTAAGGGAGGGGTCATGGATTTCACATTTAGCGAAGATCAACTGCTGTTCCAGGACTCCGTTCGCGACTTTCTCGTGAACGAGGTAACGCCCGAGCGTGTGCGCGCGAGCTGGGAGTCAGATAACGGGCGCGACGACGCACTGTGGTCCCAGCTCGTTGAGCTGGGCCTCACGGGTATGACAGTGGCCGAGGAGCATGGCGGCCTTGGCATGAACGAGCTCGACTTTGTGCTGCTTGCCCAGGAGTGTGGCTATGTCGCATTGCCCGAACCATTGGTGCATACCGCGCTCGTCGCGGTTCCGCTGCTGCAACAGATCGGCGGTGAGCTCGCGGCAGAGTGGTTACCGAGGATTGCCGCCGGAGAAGCAAAGGTCGTCGTCGGTATTGCCGAGAACGGGCTTGTAGAGGACGCGCACGTCGCGGACCTCCTGCTGCTGGAGGACGGCGCCAGGCTGGTTGCGGCCACGCAGGCAGAGGTCACGCTGCGTCACAACGAGTCGGTCGACCCGTCGCGCAAGTTGTTCACTGTGGACATTGGGGATGGCGCGACCACGGTCGCAGAAGGTGACGAGGCGCGCTGCCTTGTTGCAGGCGCACTGAATCGTGGCGCGCTTGGCGCTGCTGCACAGGCCGTTGGTCTTGCACAGCGCATGATTGATCTCAGTGTGCAGTACACAAGCGAGCGCCAGCAGTTCGGCAAGCCCATTGGCAGCTTCCAGGCCGTGAAGCACCACATGGCTAACGTGGCGGTGCGCCTCGAGTACGCCAAGGCGCCGGTGCACCGCGCGGCGTATACCGTTGCCAACAACCAGGAAATCGCCGCACATGCCGTCTCCCACGCCAAGCTGGTCGCGTGTGAGGCCGCCAATCTTGCGGCAAAGCATTCGATACAGGTCCATGGCGCCATGGGCTACACCTGGGAAGTTGACCTGCACATCTATATGAAGAAAGCCTGGGCACTCGCCAACACGTGGGGTGATGCGGGCTTCCACAAGACACGCGTGGCAGACCGCATCTTCGCCGAGGGTGCGGCGCTGGGTGCGGACGCGACATTCGGATAACGGAAGAAAGGAGACAACACCATGGCTGACGCCTATATCGTAGACGCAGTGCGTTCCCCGACAGGCCGGCGCAAAGGCGGGCTCTCTGATGTACATGGCGCGGACCTCGGCGCACACGTACTGAAGACACTGGTCGAGCGCAACAACATTCCCGACAGCGAGTACGACGACGTCATGTTCGGCTGTGTCGATACGATCGGCCCGCTGGCCGGCGACATTGCACGCACCTGCTGGCTCGCTGCCGGTCTCTCCGATCTCGTTCCTGGCACCACCATCGACCGCCAGTGCGGTTCGAGCCAGCAGTCAGTGCACTTCGCCGCACAGGCTGTCATGGCCGGTGTCAACGATGTAGTCGTGGCAGGTGGTGTACAGACCATGACGCAGATCCCCATCTCCTCGGCGATGCTGGCGGCACAGCCGATGGGCTTCCCCGACCCCTTCTCCGGCAGCCAGGGCTGGGTAGCACGCTACGGCGCCACGCCACCGTCACAATTCGTGTCTGCGCAGATGATTGCCGACAAGTGGGGCTTCACGCGCGAGCAGATGGAGGCGTTTGCCCTGCAGTCCCACACCCGCGCGTTGGCCGCGATCGAAGAGGGCCGTTTCGACAAAGAGATTGAGCCGCTTAACGGCGTTGAGATGGATGAAACCCCGCGCAACACGTCCATGGAAAAGATGGCCGAGCTCGAGCCCCTCGCAGAAGGCGGCACCATCACCGCCGCCGTCTCCAGCCAGACCTGCGATGGTTCTTCAGCGATGCTGATCGTCTCCGAAGACGCACTCAAGCGCTACGACCTCACACCCCGCGCCCGCATTGCACACATGAGCGTGCGCGCCGAGGACCCGATCTGGATGCTGACCGCGCCAATTCCCGCGACTGAGTACGCGATGAAGAAAAGTGGCATGTCCCTCGACGACATAGACCTCGTCGAAATCAACGAGGCCTTCGCGTCGGTACCGATGGCATGGCTCGCCGAGACCGGCTACCCGATCGAGAAAACCAACGTCAACGGCGGCGCAATAGCACTCGGCCATCCGCTCGGCGCGACAGGCACCAAGCTGATGACAACGCTGCTGCACGAACTGGAACGAACAGGCGGCAAGTATGGCCTGCAAACCATGTGCGAAGGCGGCGGACAGGCCAACGTAACGATCCTGGAACGACTCTAAAACCAGCTCGATAAGAGTCCCGGAGAGGCGATATGCCTTCACCGGGGCGTCTGAGGCCATGGATGGCCTCAGCCGAGCTGCCATGGAAGGCGCTTTTGCGGTCCCGGTGAAGGCATATCGCCTCTCCGGGACGACAGCGGAGCAGAAAAGAAACACGCAACAGAAGAAACACTGAGGCAAAACAATGAGCGGAATCCTGAACGGAAGAGTAGCAATCATCACTGGCGCCGGCGGCGGACTGGGCGCGGCCCACGCCCGCGTATTCGCCAGCGAAGGCTGCGCGGTAGTGGTCAACGACATCAACACCGAAGCGGCCCAGGCCGTCGTCGACGAGATCACGGCAGCAGGTGGTAAGGCCGTGGTGAACAGCTCCGACATTACCAATTACGACGACAGCATGAACGCCGTAAAGCAGGCCATTGATTCGTTCGGCGGCCTGCACATCGTGCTCAACAACGCCGGCATCAACCGCGACCGCATGTTCGCCTCGATGACCGAAGACGAGTGGGACGCGATCATGTCGGTGCACCTCAAAGGGCATTTCTGCATCACGTCCCACGCGGTGCACTACTGGCGCGGCCAGAGCAAGGAAGGGGCCGAGGTCGATGCGCGCATCATCAACACCACCTCTGGCGCCGGCCTGCAGGGCTCCATCGGCCAGTCCAACTACGCCGCCGCCAAGGCCGGTATCGCCGCGCTGACCCTAAACCAGGCCGCCGAACTCGGCCGCTACGGCATTACCGCCAACGCAATGGCCCCTTCTGCGCGCACCGGCATGACCACCGCGGTACCTGAAATGGCAGAGCGCATGAAGAAGCCCGAGGACGGCAGCTTCGACCACTTTGCCCCCGAGAACGTTTCCAACGTGCTCGCCTGGCTGGCAAGCCCTGAGGCAGCCAACGTTACCGGCCGCGTGTTTGAGGCGGAGGGTGGTCGCATCTGCATCTGCGATGGTTGGCGCACAACCGATGGTGTCGATCGCGGCGCCGCATGGGCGCCCGCCGAGATCGGCGATGCCATGAAAGAACTGTTGGATAAGGAAGTACCTGCGCAGAAAGTCTGGGGCACCTGAGCCCTCGCGCACCGGAGTTGTTATGGAATTTGCGTTTACCGAAGAGCAGCAGATGATTCGCGATACCGCGGCGGGTTTTCTCGCCGAGGTGTCGAACAGCGAGGCGATCCGCGCCGCCATGGCCACCGAAGCGGGTTATGACCGTGCGCTGTGGCAACGCATCTGCACCGAGATGTACTGGCAGGCGATACACCTGCCGGAAGAGGTCGGCGGCATGGGTCTCGGCTATGTTGAACTCGTGGCCATGATGGAGCAGATGGGCCGCTACCTGTTGTGCTCGCCTTTCTTCTCTACCGTCTGCCTTGGCGCCAATGCGCTGCTTGTTGCTGGCTCGGACGAGCAGAAAAACGCCTACCTTGGTCAGATTGTCGCTGGCGAGGCAACGGCCACACTTGCCTTCAATGGCGGCATGAACCGCTGGGACGCCGAGGCGGTGACCGCGACGTGTGAGAAAACTGGCGACGGCTACACGCTCAATGGCGAGTACCGTTACGTGATTGACGGCCACACCGCAGATCTTTTGATTTTTGCTGCGCGGGACGCAGGCTCCTCGGGTGAGGAGGGCATCAGCCTGTTCCTCGTCCCGAGCGATGCCGCGGGTGTAAGCCGCCAATGGTTGCCGACCATGGACCAGGCCCGCAAGCAGGCTACGGTGACGTTGTCTGGTATCAGCGTTGGTACAGACGCGGTGCTCGGCGGGCAGGGCGATGGCTGGCGCGCGCTGGCCAAGGTGCTGGACCTTGCCAGCATCGCACTGGCGGCCGAGCAGGTCGGTGGCTGCCAGCAGTTGCTCGACATGACCGTGGAATACACGAGCGAGCGCGTGCAGTTCAACCGCACGATCGCGAGCTTTCAGGCGGTGAAGCACAAGGCCGCTGACATGATGCTGAAGACGGAAGTGGCGCGGTCGGCGATCTACTACGCGGCCTGTGTCGCGCAGGAGGCGCTGGAGGGTGGTCCCATGGCGGACGAGCTCGCCGAGGCGGCGAGCGTGGTGAAGTCCTACTGCTCTGACGCGTACTTCGCCGTTGCCGGTGACGCGATGCAGTTGTACGGCGGTGTCGGCTTCACCTGGGAGTACGACATTCACCTGTATTTCAAGCGTGCCAAGTCCTCCGAACACCTTCTGGGTTCGGGCGCGCAACACCGGGAGCGCCTCGCCGCGCTTCTACTCGATTAGGGGCAACGCACGATGAAGTTGAGTTTTAGTGCTGAAGATGAGCAGTTTCGCGACGAGATCGCGACCTGGCTGCGCGAGAACCTGACGGGCGAGTTTGAGAAAATTCGCTACCGCGGGGGTCCGGGCGACGAGCACATGTACCCAGAAGAGCGGAAGGTATGGGAGCAGAAACTCGCCGACGGCGGCTGGACCTGCGTGGGCTGGCCAGAAGAGTACGGCGGGCGCGGTTGCTCCATCGAGCAGCAGGTCATTTTCTTTGAAGAGTACGCGCGCGCGGGTGCGCCGGGCCGCATGGGGCATATTGGTGAGGGCCTTACTGGCCCCACGCTCATCGCATTTGGTACCGAGGCCCAGAAAGCAAAGTACCTGCGCGGTATCGTTGCCGGCACGGAGCTGTGGTGCCAGGGGTACTCCGAACCCTCCGCCGGCTCCGACCTCGCAAACGTAAAAACGAAAGCGCGCTTCGATGAGTCGAAAGGCAAGTGGCTGCTGAATGGCCAGAAGGTCTGGACATCGCTCGCACACGAGTCCGACTACTGTTTCGTCATCGCTCGCACTGACCCCGATTCAGTGCAACACAAGGGTCTTGGTTTCTTCCTGATCAAGATGGACCAGCCGGGCATTGAAGTCCGGCCGATCGAGCAGATTACCGGCACGTCGGAGTTCAACGAGGTGTTCTTCGACGACGCGGAATGCGACGCCGAGGATATCGTTGGCGAGCCCGGCGAAGGCTGGAAGGTCGCGATGGGTCTTCTGGGGTTCGAGCGCGGTGTCTCTACCCTGGGCCAGCAGATGCTGTTCCAGAACGAGTTCGACGAGGTCGTGCGCGTGGCGAAAGCCAACGGCGCCTCTCGGGACCCGGTGATTCGCCAGCGCATCGCCGAGGCCGGTGCTGAACTCAAGATCATGCGTTACAACGCTATGCGCATGCTGTCCGGCCAGTCCGGCGGAGATGGTTCGCTGCAGAAGGAAGGGCTTATCTACAAGCTCTTCTGGGCAACCTGGCACCGCAACCTCGGTGAACTTGCGATGGACGTGATGGGCCCCGAGTGCGAGATCCTCGACGGCGGGCCGTATGAGCTCAGCCGCCTGCAGTCGATGTACCTCTTCGTACGCTCCGACACGATCTACGGCGGCACCAACCAGATACAGCGCAACATCATCGCCGAGCGCGGACTCGGTATGCCCAAGGAGCCGCGCGGCGCGGCCTGACACAAGCCAAGGAGCTCACCATGAACCTCAAAGCACCTGACTATGTAGAAGGCCACGGGCTCATCAAGGGCAAGAGTGTGCTGGTCACCGCTGCCGCGGGCGCCGGTATCGGTTTCTCTGCCGCCACCAAGGCGGCGGAAGAGGGCGCCCGCGCGATCGTGCTCAGCGACATTCACGAGGGGCGGCTGGAAAAGGCGGTGGAGCAACTCAAGGCCGACACGGGACTCGACGCGGTCTACGGCAAGCTCGCCAACGTTGCTCAGGAAGACGACGTGCGCGCACTCATCGATTACGCCGAAGAGGTGCTCGGCGGTATCGATATCCTGATCAACAACGCAGGCCTCGGCACGTCGAAGCTGTTGGTGGAGATGGAAGACGATGAGTGGCACAAGGTCATCGATGTCACCCTGAACGGTACCATGCGCATGACGCGTTACATGATGAAGGTGATGCAGGCGCGCGCTAAGGGCGGTGTCATTGTCAACAATGCGTCAGTGCTCGGCTGGCGCGCGCAGAAAGAGCAGGCGCATTACGCCGCGGCGAAAGCTGGCGTAATGGCGCTCACCCGCTGCGCGGCGCTTGAGGCCGCGGATTACGACGTGCGTATCAACGCGGTTGCACCTTCGATCGTGCTGCACCCGATGCTGCGGAAATCCGCCTCTGAAGAACTGCTTGCCGAACTCGAGTCGAAGGAAGCGTATGGTCGTGCGGCGGAGGCCTGGGAGGTCGCCAATGTGATGATGTTCCTGGCGTCTGATTATTCCAGCTATATGACGGGCGAGATCGTGTCGGTCTCAAGCCAGCGTTCCTGATTTAACCCTGTATAGGAAGTACGAACATGAGAGAAGCTGTCATCGTATCCACTGCCCGCACCGGCCTTGCCAAGTCGTTTCGCGGCGGTTTTAACGACACCGAGGCGCCAGCCATGGGTGGCCACGTGGTGCGCGCCGCTGTAGAGCGAGCAGGCATTGACCCGGCGGAAGTTGACGACTGTATTTTTGGTGCGGCGTCACAGCAGGGCACGCAGGCCTATAACATCGGGCGCCTCTCTGCGCTTGCGGGCGGGCTGCCCGATACGGTGGCGGGCATGTCTATCGAGCGGCAGTGTTCTTCAGGCCTCATGTCTATCGCAACTGCCGCCAAGAGCATTATGGCGAACGAGTACGACATCGCTGTCGCAGGTGGCGTCGAGTCGATTTCGCTCGTACAAACAAAGCACAAGAACAGCTATCGCAACGTGTCGAAGACCGTGACAGCCATCGATGCCACGGCGTACATGGCGATGCTGGAAACAGCGGAGGTGGTCTCCGAGCGCTACGGCATCAGTCGCGCGGTGCAGGACGAGTATTCTTTGCAAAGCCAGCAGCGCACCGCCGCCGCACAGCAGGCCGGCCTGTTTGACGACGAGATCGTACCGATGAATACCGTCAAAGCGGTGTTCAACAAGGAGACGAAGGAAACCACGTACGAGGACGCGGTGGTCGATCGCGACGACTGCAACCGACCCTCTACAACGCTGGCTGATTTGGAAAAACTGGAGCCGGTGTTTAAAGACGGCATGGTGGTAAAAGAGGGCAAGTTCATCACCGCGGGAAATTCCTCGCAGCTGTCTGACGGCGCCTCCGCCTGCGTGGTAATGGACGCCCAACTTGCGTCCCAGAAAGGCCTGTCACCCCTCGGAATCTACCGCGGTCTCGCCGTGGCAGGGTGCAAGTCTGACGAAATGGGCATCGGCCCCGTGTTTGCCGTGCCCAAGCTGCTCGAGCGGCATGGGCTCAGCGTGGGTGACATCGACCTGTGGGAGCTGAACGAGGCGTTCGCCTGCCAGGTGGTGTACTGCCGCGACGAGCTCGGCATCGACAACGACAAGCTCAACGTGAACGGCGGCTCGATTTCCATCGGCCACCCGTTCGGCATGAGCGGTGCGCGCATGGTCGGACACGCCCTGATTGAGGGCAAGCGCCGCGGTGCGAAGCACGTGGTGGTCACCATGTGCATCGGCGGTGGTATGGGCGCAGCAGGCCTGTTTGAGGTCGCCTGATCGCGTTTGTGCAGCACGTTCGGCCCGCCGTCCGTGCGGGCCGCACACTTTTGCCCCATAAGGCCACATTATTGCCACTGCGCCGGAACTTTACGCGCTGCTGGCCCACAAACCTGTCTCGGCGGGGACTATAAAGCCTGCTTTCAGCTTATAATGATCGCTCCGGCTTGACGGGGCGGGCGGGACTCTACGTTTGGGCACAACTTCTCACAGCACACGCTTACAGCGGGGCTTCAGCCTGCTGGAGATGGTTGTCGCCGTTGCCATTCTCGGCATGACCCTGGGCGCCCTCTACCAGGCCAGCACCGGCGCCACGCGCAGCGTTGCCACTGACGAAAAAATGGCCTACGCGGTGGAGCTGGCGCGCTCATTGCGCGATGCAAACGCCGTGGTCTCGGCTGCTGGCACCCAGGATTCAGGCGAGACCGCCGGTGGCTTTGCCTGGCAGGTGACTGCAGAACCTGTTGCAACAGAGGGTGAGAGCGACCTGCGCCAGGGGGCGCTCCAGTATCTCACTGTCGTTGTGAGTTGGAGCGATGGTGCACGTACCCGTGAATTCTCTCTCGCCTCGGTCGTGGCCGGTATGGAGGACCTGTAGTGAAGCGGGCCGGCGGTTTTACGCTGCTTGAGGTGCTCGTCGCCATGTCGCTCCTGGCGCTGGTCATGGTGGCCGTGCTCGCGTCCATGCGTACGCTTGGCAACACGCGCACGACCCTGGACGGGGTTGTAGAGCGTGTCGACGAGGTGCGCTCAGTCAGCGGCTTCCTGCGCGCTTCCATCGGCAGCGCACTGCCAGTGACGTATCCCCAGCCAGAGGACCTTGCCGACATTGCCGATGCGCCCAGCGGACTCTGGTTTGAAGGCGACAGCGCTGCGCTCGCCTGGGTGGCACCCCTGCTGAACGGAGCGCGCTTCGGCGGCGCATACGCGATGTACCTCGAGCGCGACGAAGCCACCCTCAAGTTGCGCTGGCACCCCTTCCGTGCGGATCTCGAAGGAGATGTTGGCTTTGACCTGCCCGACAAGATCTTGCTCGATGATGTTGAGGAATTCACCATCGGTTACCTTCCTTATTACGGCGAAGACTGGCAGGACGAATGGGAGCCCTCAGGCGTCAATCCTGTTGCCGTGCGGCTGAATATCAAGGCGAATGGCAGATACTGGCCGGAACTTGTCATCGCCCTCTCCGGGTTGCAGGCGCAGTGAGTAAGCGGGCTTTGGTGGTTGCGCGATCAGAGCGGGGTGTGGCCCTGGCCGTTGTGCTGTGGTTTCTCGCGGCGATGATGTTGCTGGTCAGCGGCATCATTTTGCAGGCGCGTGTAGACATCAAACTGGCGCAGGTTCACGCGGATGGCGCGCGTGCCGAGGCCGCCGCGGATGGGGCTATCCAGCTTGCGCTGGCCGAAATGCTCGTCGCGGACGAGAGCGAAGAAGATAGCGCTGTCGGCCCCAGGCTTAGTCAGCAGATTGTCGGCGGCATACCTGTCTGGATCATGTTCACCGCAAGCGGCGGTCTCATCGATCTCAATGCGGCAGACGAGTCCCTTCTGGCGCGCCTGTTTGCCTATTCCACCGACGAAGAAACAGCGGAAGAGCTGGCCCGCCGTGTGGTAGAGTGGCGCACACCCGGAGGAGCGGGGGATACAGCTGCTTCGGATGCCGTTGCGACCGCGACGGAAGATAGCGATTCCTACACCGGGAATGGCGAGGGGGGCGAACTCATTCGTCCGGGGCGTTTTGAAACGATTGAGGATCTTCTGCTGGTGCCGGGGATAGACAGGGGCCTATTCGAAGCAGTGCGGGATTCCATTTACGTGGGCGTCCAGGGCCACTCCGGCGTAGACTGGACGCACGCGCCGGTGCAGCTGTTACAGGCGCTCGGCGACATGGAAGAAGACGCCGCACTCGACATCGCTCGCACCCGAGCAGACAGCGCAGAAACGGATGCCGTACCTACGTCCCTGCCAGAGGAATTCCAGGAAGATGCCGTGAACCCGGTGTACCGGGTAGATGCCTACGCGCAGCTGGGCGAGACCCTCTATCATCGGCGGCGCTGGGTTGATCGCTCTGTGCCTGCCGCCGGCCTGCCCTGGCGGTTTTTCCGCAGTGAGGCAATGACCGTCGCGCGTGGCAGTGGCCCCAGTCTTGCGGGTTGGAAGGGGGCCGAGTAGGTGGCGACTGACAGCCAGGCCTGGAACCTGTTCGGCTTTGACGTGCGCCGTATTGGCCACTACTTCCGTTCCGGTTGGCGTGACTTTCTCTGGGGGGAGGGTTCCCCCGTGCTTGCTGCCGTCGACGAGGTTGTGCGCGCACAACTGCCGGATGGCGGCGAGCGCTTGTATCGCGCGGGTCGTCCGACATCCACGGGTGGTGGTGCAGACGCGGCGCAGGCTATCGTCATTCCCGACGACCTGGCGTTGACCAAACGTCTGCATATTCCCCTTGCAGCAGAGGCTGAACTCGATGCTGTGCTGGGCCTTGAGGTGCGCTCCAGCAGTCCCTTTGACGCGACCGACACCTGCTTCGGCTGGGCGCTGCTCGGCCGGGACGATGCAGAAGCGCGTATCCAGCTCGTCATCAGCTCCACCTCGGCGGTGATGGCCTATATCGGCGAGCGCTTCGACACCCACGATGTCACGGCCTTTGAGGTCTGGGCAGAAGCCGAGGGCCACATGGTCACTCTCTCGGGTTTCGGCGAGGACGGCCGGCGCCAGCGCAATCGTGGCCGCATGCTGCAAGCGGGTTCGCTCGTCGCGTACAGCCTTGTTGCTCTCGTGGCGGTGTTTGGGTGTGCAGCGGGGCTCAAGAAGCTGGAGCTTGACAAGGTGCGCGCGATCAACGCCGAGGCCTCAGTCCGCGCTGCGGATGCCGTCGATACCCGCGCGGGTCTTGCTGCGGCGCGCGACATGATCAATGTCGCCAACGCGCTGGCCGCGGAGTACCCGTCGCCGCACGCGGAAATGCAGCGCCTTGCTGAGCTGCTTGACGACTCGACGTTCCTTTCATCCGTAGAGATGAGTGGCGACACCCTTCAGATCACCGGGGAGGCAACGGACTCTTCCGCGGTGATGCAAACGCTACTCGATGAGCCCGCGTATGGCCTCGTGGAAGCGCCCGTTGCGTCCAAAAAGGTGAGCAACGGCAACGAGCGCTTTGTGTTTGAGCTCGCCCTCGCGGCGGATGAGGAGGGTTGAGCGTGAACCTTCGTCTCGACAGGCCGCACCTCGTTGTTGGAACCACGGTGGCTGCAGTGTTGCTGCTGTGCCTCTACGCAATCGTCCAGTTCTGGATGATGCGCGCCGCGTATGCCGAAGAGATAGAGAGTATCCAGCCGCGCACCGCGCGCTTGCTCGGCATTGAGCAGAGCGCCGAGGACCTGGCGAGTGCCGGTGAACGCGCGGACTCGATGCTTGGCGAGGTGGCTTACCTCTCCACTGACAGCGCTGCGAATGCGGCATCCATGCAGCAGGAAATTCGCGAGCTCATGACATCCGCCGGCATGTCTATAGCTACCAGCCAGATACTGCCCGCGAAGCAGTACGACGGTTACGAGCGCCTGCGACTCGATATCACTGTGGAGGGCAATGTCGATGAGCTTGATGCGGCATTGGCGGAGCTCTCGTTGGCCAGACCACTGGTTTACATCGCCTCTGCCAGGGTGAAGCAGTACCGCGGCTCCGGCGCCAGTTCCTATCGCCGGCATGTTCAGTCGGGCAACCCCGACGACCCGCGTAAGCTGACCGCGCGCCTGGAACTGTTTTCACTCGGGAGCCAGCCATGAAGGCGCCCACGCTGGAGGTGCCGTTATGAGTATCGGCATGGACGAGCTTCGGCGTCTGGCCCTTGGTGTCACCGGCCTCCTTGTGCTCGTGGTGCTCTGGGGCGCGGGGCGTGTGCTGTTGCTCTCGCCGCCCGAACCTCTGCCGCCCGCAGAGTCCTCGCTGAATGTTGCCGGTGTGTTCGGTGACGATGCGGGTTCAGCGCAGCCGACTGACCTGACGGCCAGGCCGCTATTCTGGTATGGACGCAAGCGCTATGTGCCGCCGGTGCAGGCGACAGAAGAGGCCGCGGTGGAAGAGCGAGTCGTCGAGGTAGAAATCGACAAGGCGACCCTCGTTGGAAAATTGGGCGCGGGTAGGGAGTCGAGCATTATCGTCACTTACGGCGGTGCCTCTCAGCGACTCAAGCTCAACGATAAGCTTGAAGGGTGGCGTTTTGTCGGGCTGACCGACGAAGGCGCTGAATTCAAGAGCGAGGGTCGTACCCGGGTGCTGACTATGGACCATGCATCGCCGACACCCCCGCCAAGGGCTGCGAAAAAACCCGCGGCCGGGAATAACGCTAGAAATGCGGAAGCTGTGGCCAAAAGCGATGAGCGACAAGCGCAGCGCACGAAAACGACCGAGAACCGCACGAGCACATCAGTTCGCAGGAATCCTCGCCAGGGGGGCACCACCAGTGTTTGGGGCGGTCGACCAAAAGCACCGGAACCCGAAGGCGGCGATGAGGCCAAAGATCAGTGAGGCGAGGGCAACGACCCGACGCTGTAATAACAAGGCGAAAGCTGGAGCAATACGACATTAAATGAAGAGCGACGCACTAATGAACATCTCGAGACTTCGCGCCCTGTCCTGGCGGCCCGCTCTGCTCGTGGGCCTTACTCTCGCGCTGGCCGGTTGCGCCAGCATGGAGGAGGTGCCTGACGCGTCTGCCGAGCCACCCGCGCCCGCAGTGGGCGGTCCGGCGACTGCCGGCGCTGCGCCTGAGCCTGCTCCTGGCGACGTTGCACCCGTGGATGGCGAAGAGGAGGAAGCGGCCGGCCCCATTCTCTACCGGGGGACGGGAGAGATGGTCCGCATGCCGGCCAACCCGACGCCGATTCGCTACCGCGGCGAGGCTGTCAGCCTCGACTTCGAGCAGGCGCCGCTCACTGAGGTGGTGCACGCGATCATGGGCGACATCCTGAAAATGGACTACATCGTAGAGCACCCGATCAGTGGTGAGGTGACCCTGCGCACTCGGCGGCCTGTGCCGCGCGATCAACTGCTCGACATTCTCGAATCGCTGCTCAAGGCGAACAATGCGCTCATGATTCGTGACAATGAGGGCCGCTTTTTCGTGAGCGGCTCGGGCCAGATGAGTCGGCTCAAACCCAGCGTTGCGTCTTCTACCGCGGGTGTCGCGGGTTATAGCACGATCATCGTGCCACTCACGCATATAAGCGCGAACGCGATGGCAGAGATTCTGCGGCCTGTGGCAGATGACACGGCCTTCGTGCGGATCGACAACCTGCGCAACCTCCTGATGCTTGCGGGTACACGGGCCCAGCTGGAGGGTTGGCAGGAGATTATCGACACCTTTGATGTTGACCTGCTCGCGGGCATGTCGGTGGGCGTGTTCCCGATTGAAAACACCTCTATTGAAGAGATCGACGTGGCGTTGGCAGCGCTGATGTCCGGCAGCGACGAGGGCGGCGATTCCAGCCTCATCGGCGCGGGCGGCCTCGTGAAGATGATCCCCCTCGAGCGCCTCAGCAGCATCATGGTTGTCGCCCGCAGGAATGAATACCTGCAGCGCATCGGCATGTGGATCGAGCGCCTGGATCGGGAGCCCGATGCGAATTTCGAGCGGCGTTTACATGTGTACCCCGTGCAGAACAGTAATGCGGCGCATCTCGCGAATCTGATTAGCGGTGTTTTTGGCGGGTCGCTTGGTGGGGGCTCGTCTGCGGGCTCGAGTTCCTCTGGCACGGCACCCGGGCTGACGCCGGAGGCCGTGACCGATGGCGGCGCAGCGGCGCAATCTGCCCAGCGCCCGGTGTCTCGCGGGCCGCAGGCTGCTGAGATGGGTGACGTGCGGGTGGTTGCGGATGACGAGAACAACGCGCTGCTCATTTACGCTACTGCGCGAGAGTACAAGGACATCCTACCCGCCCTTGAACAGTTGGATGTGGCCGCAACGCAGGTGATTATCGAGGCCAGCATTATAGAGGTGACGCTCAATGAAACCCTCAAATATGGAATCGACTGGACCTTCGAGTCGGGTGGTCTGGACGGCGGATTTCGTGGCACAGGGCAGTTGATTGCCGGGGAAGCCCTTGGAGCAATAGTCCCAGGCTTTTCTTACTCCGTTGTCAACGCCGCGGGCGACGTTCGAGCTGTGCTGAATACCCTGGCGGAGGACGATCTGCTCAACGTGATTTCCTCGCCTTCAATAATGGTGTTAGACAATCAGACTGCTGAGATCCAGGTGGGTGATCAGGTGCCTATTGAGACCGCGAATGCCACTGCGGAGGGCTTTCTCACCACCTCAGTCGAATATCGAGACACTGGGGTGCAGTTGTCCGTGACGCCTTCGGTCAATGCCGGCGGTATGGTGACAATGGATATAGAGCAGTCGGTGACCGATGTGAATGCGACCTCCACGTCGGCCAACCAGCCAACGTTCCTTGAGAGAAGCATCGTCAGTCGCGTGGCTGTTCGATCGAGTGAGTCAATTGTGCTGGGCGGGCTGATCCGTGACAACAAGACCCAGAGCAGCAGCGGCATTCCCCTGCTGCATGAACTACCCCTGATCGGCGCGTTTTTTGGCACCAAAGGTACTGACAATCGGCGCACAGAGTTGCTTGTCATCATCACCCCGCGTGTCATTTTTAACGACTCGGAACTCCGCGACGTCAGCCGCGAGATGCGCAGCCAGATGCGCGGGCTGGAGCTCTTGGGCGAGTCTGATCTCCCGGCCTTCCTGAGCGACAGCATCAAGAAAGAGACCTCCACTGAGGAGTGATTTGCGGCTACAATGCCGCCCGCTTCGGCCCTGGACCAAGGAAATCCGTCACCATGATCAAGTCTTCCACCCTTCGCCTCTCGGTTGCTGCCATGGCCCTGTCTGTCCTCGCCGGCTGTGCCTCCCTGGGGCTGGGAGGGCCGCCGGAGGAGCAGGTTCGCAAGCGAGCCACCGAGCGAGTAGACGCACTCATGATGGGGGATTTCGAAAAGTCCTTCAGTTATGTCGCTCCTGCCCTTCGGGACACCACCGATTGGAAGGATCACGCGTTCCGCTACTCGGGCGTCCGCAACTGGACAAAGGCGGTTGTCGACAAGGTGGAATGTGCCGATTCAAGGTGCGATGTGACAGTCCTGGTGAGCTATCAGGTGGCCCGCTTCAAGATCTCAAACACGCGACCTCTGAAGGAGGTGTGGATCGAAGTAGACGGGCGTTGGTATCTGTACTACGATTGATTCGCCAGCCTAAAAGTAATTGGCTAAAAAAACCTACAAATCAAGTAGATAGTGTGTTGCTTCCGGCCCTGCAAAGAGCAGGTAAATTTCACACTATCTTAGGCTAATTGCTTGTTGTACGGGGAAAAGCTGTGTGATAATGTAGCCGTCGATCAGCTCACATAAACGGGCAGATTGCGTGTTACGAACGTTTGGCGACGTGAGTCGGCGAGCATTTTTTTGGAGGCCAATGGGGATTTGCCCTCAAGTGCCCGTTTTAAGTAATAACCTGTTAGACCGTTAACACTTAGGAGTTACGCATGAAAAAACAAACCATGTCACTCGCTGTGGCCTCAGCCTTGCTTGTCGGGGGATCGGGCGCATTCGGGCAGATGTACATTAACGAGAGGGGAACGGGTGAAACTCTCGTCTATCCCTTCTTCTCAGCGGCCAATGGCAACGACACCTACATCCACGTCGTCAACACGACTGACCTGGTAAAGGCTGTTAAGGTTCGTTTCCTGGAAGCCCAGAACAGTGTTGAAATTCTTGACTTCAACCTGTATCTCTCACCGCGCGACCACTGGTCAGCCGCGATCACCGAAGTAAGCGAAGGTAACGGCGGTATCGTAACCGTTGATACTTCTTGTACGGTTCCGGCTCTCGGCCAGCCGAACAACGGCTTCGACGGCACAACCGTTGAGGAAAATGGCTTTACCGTCCGTACTCAGCCTTTCGTAGACTTCGAGTACAACCCTGCTGACGCTCCTGAGAACGTTGGTATTGAGCGTACCCTGCAGGGCTACGTTGAAATCATCGAAATGGGCCAGCTCGACGCGCAGAGCTCCAGTGATCTGGTCAACAACGACTTCTTCGATGACTTCGATGCTTGGCTGGAAGACACCGACAACGACAAGGCGTTTGCGGCGACTCACGACTCGTCTGGCGTACCCAACGGTTGTGAAAAGCTCGTCAACGCTTGGGGCATCGCTCCTTCAGGCGCATGGACTGCATCTGCTGGTGCCAGCGAACTGCTCAGCACCTGGACAGGTGGCGGCCTCTACGGTTACGGCACGCTGATCAATGTTGAAGACGGTACCGCTGCGGGCTACGACGCGGTCGCCATCGATGACTTCACCGATGACACGATCGCTGCTGGTGAGAACCATGAGCAGCCGGGTTCTGTTGAGCCGAACTTTGGCGACGGTGTTCCTGCCATCACTATCTTCGACGATGGCGGTGCTACCACCTTCGTGATGGATGACTCTTTCGACGCAGTTAGCGGCCTGTTCATGCACAACACGATTTCAAACGACTTCGTTGTTGACGCGAACATTCGCGCTCGCACCGACTGGGTTATCACCCAGCCGACCAAGCGCTTCTACGTTAACGGCGTGATCCCTGAGAACCCCTACACTGACACTTGGGACGGTCTGCGTGCCTGTGAAACTGTAGACGTGACCTTCTGGGACCGTGAAGAACTGTTCTTCGAGATCGTAGCTGGCCCCGGATTCTCTCCGGCTCCGCCGAGCGTTGATCCCGATGAGTTCCAGCTGTGTACTGAAGTATCTATCGTAGGCTTCGGCACTGACAGTGCTGTTCGCTCACGTGACGACATCTTCTACGGCTTCAACGGCTTCCTGAACGGCGTAACCAGCGGTTGGGCTGAGATGAGCCTGACGGGTGATCCCGACCACTTCCTGGATACTGACGATGGCAACACCTTCTTCGGTCTCCCGACAGTTGGCTTCGCGGTGATCTCGTACCGTAACGACGATGCGAACGCAGTAGTACCTGGTGTACTCGCGGCGTACTCGGCAACTACGGGCCACAAGACGTCGATCGACGTACAAGCAGCAGCTCCGGCACCGACTCCCTAAGGGAAGCAGTGTCGTAAATGTTCGAAGGGCGCCCTCGTGGCGCCCTTTTTGCATTTTCAGTTCCTGGGATGGAACCTATTCACTGGCCTGCGCTCTAAGTCCGCGCAGCTCTGTGCTCCACAAGCAAATATTTCTGAAAGTGTGATCTATTTACACATTGCAGGATTGGTATAACTGGGCCGAATTGATAGTCTGGAATTGTATTCCGATACTGCTACAACGAATTTGAAGCAGCTTTAACAGGATGTAGAAGCGTTTCAAGGGATATTCGGGGCAATTGAACGTTTTACTAGGTACTTGAGAGGTATTCACTATGAAGAAGGGGACTATAGCCTTATGCATGGCAGCGGCGCTTGGTATGTCGTCTGCAAACGCATTTGAGCTCACAGTTAACGGGGAGACCCTTGAAGGGGTAACCATTACCGGCATCAACATCAACGGTACTACTGTTGACGTTACTGCTAACGTTGACCTCGTTGTTTATGACGATCCAGAGGATCCAGATGACGACAATGACGGTGTTCCGGACGTTAGCGACAACTGTCCGAACAAAGGGCCTAACGAAGACGGTTTCGGTTGCCCGGATACCGACAACGATGGCGTTTACGATGACGTAGACCAGTGCCCGAATGAAGGCCCGGACGATGACGGCTTCGGCTGCCCTGAGGACGATGATCCGCCTCCGCCTGTTGGCAGCTGCGTAGATTCGGACACCATTGAGTGTGCCTACGACATCTCGACGGCTGACTGGAACTCTTCAGCACGTACGCTGGATACCATCAATATTCCGATTGGCAAGACGCTGATTTCCAGCTTCTCTACGGGTAGCGGCGCGAGCATTGACTCCGCCAAGTTCAGCTTCAGGACGCCAGTTGGCGGTCACACTGAAGGTGTCGACCTGTGGATTTCCGATCAGGTAGGGGGCACCACCCTGAGCTCAAGATGTGACCTCGATAACGCGCAGTATGCGTTCCAGCAGCGGGTCACCCTTGATCCAAGCTGGTACTGCCAGCTCGAGCCGAACACGACCTACTATCTGCACTTGAGGCATGTCAATCCAAACGGTCGCTCGTTCACAATGTTCAGAGAGTTGACAACCAACTAACCACTAACGGTTTTAAACCTTTCAAACTCCCCGTGTATGCGGGGAGTTTTTTTTTGGAGGCCTAACAGTGAATCGACCCGCATTGATTCTCTCCCTTGTTGTTTTGTTCAGTACCGTTGCAGTAGCTGACGAGAAAGTCGTAATGAAGACCAAAGACTTTCAGGTCACTACCACCGATTTTGACAACTACCTCGATGCCCAGGGGTTTGATGAAAAAGCAAAAGCGACTGCTCTCGCTCGTGAAGGCGCGGTTGCCCAGGTGTTTGAAAACTTCTACTTGCTGCGCTCACTCGCTGCCGATGGGGCACGTAATAAAGCCATCGACAAAGAGCAGGTGGAGTGGATGGTTGCTAACTATCGCGACAAGATCCTGATGGAGCGACAGTTGGAACTCAAGGTCAACAAGGCTATGGAAACAGTTGACCTTGAGACGCTTGCCGAAGAGGAATACAAAGCAAACAAGCCGCAGTATGAACGCCCTGAGGAAGTAAAAGCCTCTCACATTCTCATCTCCTTGTCGGATCGCACCGAAGAGGAAGCGGAAGCCATCGCCAACACAGTGATGGAAAAGCTGGAGGCGGGTGAAGACTTCAAGGCGCTTGTTATGGAGTACAGTGATGACGAGGGTAGTAAAGTCAGGGACGGTGGCCTGGGTTACTTCACGCGCGGCAGGATGGTGAAGCCGTTTGAGGACGCTGCATTTGCGCTCAAGGACGGAGAAGTTGGTGATCTTTCTCCGCTCATCAAATCGCGCTTTGGTTATCACATCATCAAGTTCGAAGGCTATAAGCCTGCTGGTGTCAGAAAGTTTGAGGTTGTTAAACCCCAGATCATGACGCAGGTGGAGGCCCGAGCGAGGCAGGCCAAGCAGCGAGAGATTATGACCGCCGTGCAGGCAGAAGCACCTGAGCGCGGGCTGGAGGTAGATCTTGAACTGCTGGATTCCATCGTCGCGGAGTATGCTCCCGAGGACGCGCCTAAGGCCGCTGGCGAGGCGCAGTAAGTAGTTTCTGTTTGTGCCGCTCCGTCTATTGGCGGGGCGGCTACTTTCCCTCCGCGCACGGCACATCGCGGCTGACTTGGGCTCGACCCCGTTTTAAGCTAATGTTCGCCGGAATCTTGCGGCTTTCATCCGATCGGGGCTAATCACACCTATGCAAGCGCAGCGCATATTGCTAGTGGGCACCCCCCAGGCCGCGGTTACTCCCCCGGGCGGCGCCGACCTCTTCACGCTTGAGTACCAATACGTTGATACGACCCGCAATGACGGGTTTGCAGCGTGGCGCGCAGCCGCGACTGGCGGCAGCGAGAAAGTCGAGGTGTCGCGGGACTGTGAGCCCTTCAGTGGCGGCTACACGCGTCATGCGCTGAACAGGTTCTTTGGCCAGGCGCTACTGAGGTTGAAGCCCTCACTGGTACTGATCTCGGGCTTTACGGGCTGCACGGCTGATCTGCCTCGCGTTGCACGCCTGCTTGGGGTACCGGTCGTACTGGCGCTTGGTAAGCCCTCTGGCGGCCTGGATGATATCGATGCTGCGACAGAACGTTGGTTGCGAGCGTCGCTGTCTGATTGTGATCGCATCCTGCTGGGTGATGCTGCGCCGGCCGATTGGCCCAACGCATGGCTTGGGGGCCGCGAGTTGGAAACACTGAGCCTTGCTGAGGCCGCCGCGACAGCGCTCGGCGGCACCGTACCTGCCTTTCACTACGATTACTCCCTTTATGAATTCTGCCAGCGTGATCACCCGCTGCTGGTTGGCATGCAGCAGGGCGAGACGGCTCACTTTCGCGGCTGTCGGCAGGTGCTCGACCTGGCTTGCGGCGTGGGTATATTCCTGGATTGCCTGCGGCGTGAAGGGATTGCCGGAATCGGTGTTGAGCGCGATCCGCGGATTGCGGAGTACGCTCGTGGCATGGGTCTGGACGTGGTGTCCGAAGACGCCCTGGCATACCTGGAGGGTCACGCTGGCGAATTTGACGCGGTGCACTGCTCGCACTTTATAGAGCATCTCCCCGTGGAGGCAGTGACACACCTCCTTGAGTTGTTGTTTGAGCGCTTGCCCGCGGGCGGCGTACTGGTCCTTGTGTTCCCCGACCCGGAATCCATCCGTTCCCAGTTGCTCGGCTTCTGGCGCGACCCCGAGCATGTGCGCTTCTATCACCCCGAACTGGTGTCGGCCATGGCAATGGCCTGCGGTTTTGAACTCGAGTCCTCCAGCTACGATGACCAGCCGCACCGCGTGGTTTCTTTCGCCGAGAATCCGCCTGAGTTGCCCTCGATCGCAGGGCCAGCCGCCGTGGCGGGGAGGGCGCCCGAGCCTGGGCTCCTGGAGCGCCTTCTGGGGCTTGTCGGGCTGGCTTCTTCCGGTCGTGTCGCCGCGCTTGAACAGCGCCTGGAGGACCTTACGCGCGGCCTTGAGGAGCACGCGGAGGTGAGCGCGGCTCTGGCCGATCGCACCGATGTACTTTGGGATGTCAATCGCACCTGGGCGTGGAACGACAACGTCACCCTGCGGCTCAGGAAGCCCGCAGATAGTGTATAGTCGCACTTTTCCACGCTAGCCCACTGAATCCAGCATGACGCTCGCGCCAAAGGCCCGGAGCCTCCACACCTTCCAGATCGATATCGTGCACGGCTGCCAGCTGCGCTGTGTCGGGTGCCCCAATTCCACGCTGATGGAGAAAGTCCGTCGGGTCGAGATCGAGGACTTCCGCCAGTGCATGCGAAATGTTGATGTGGACCATATCCAGTACCTCCGCCTGTTCAACTTCGGCGAACCGCTGCTGCATGAAAACCTGACCGGGATATTCGAGGTCCTGCGCGAACAACCGTGGCGCGCCGACAATCTAGAGATATCGACTAATGCGCAGTACTGCAATTGGAGCGATTTCGAGGAGGCGCTGTCGCTGGGAGTGCTCGACCGCCTGGTTGTCAGCTGTGATGGCAATGGCACGCCTGAGGAATACGAGCGGCTGCGCCCGCCGAGCAAGTGGAGCAAGCTGGTGGAGTTTCTCGAGCGCGCTCGCGAGATTCGCGACCGGCGGGCACCTGAACTTGAACTGGTAACCCGGACGATCATCGAGGACGAGGTGGCCATGGCGCGCTGGCGGGATCTGCTCGTGCCCCTGGGTTGGGAGCCGGAATTTCGTGACTGGAAAGTTTTGCCTGAGTCCCAGGAAAATATGACAGGCCGGAAGGTGGTTGCGCCCAACGACCTGTGTACCTTTGTCGCCCCCTCTCACCGCTTCACCGATCTTTACCACGGCGAAGTGAACCAGCTCTATGTTGATGCCTTTGGCACCGTGGTGCCCTGTTGCGCCCACCCCAAGGCCGCGGAGCTCGGCAGCCTGAAGACGCATACGGTGACAGAGCTGCTTGATTCTGAGGCGCGTCGACGTTTCGTGCAGCGTCTCGAGAGTGATCGCGCCAGTATGCCGATCTGCAACGAGTGTGAGTTCGGCCCGCCGGAGCAGCCGGGTGAATCTTTCCAGCGGCTTGCCGCCGACCTGGTAGAGCCCGTCACGCTGGTGGATTGAGCCGGGCGCGCGCGTAACAAGAGCTGACCAAGAAACAATAACGATGTCCAAGGCCGTACACGCTTATACCAGCATTACCTCCAATTATTTGCCCAAGGCGCGGGTACTGGCGGAGTCGGTCAAGCGCACGGATCCCGATGTTCAATTTCACCTGGTGCTCTCGGATGTGCCGCCCGTGGGCTTTGATTTGGGTGCAGAGCCTTTCGACAACCTCATCACCATCGAGCAGCTGATCACGGAGGACTTTGCGGGATGGGTGTTCAAGCATTCTGTGGTGGAGCTGTGTACTGCCGTGAAGGGCGCTGCCATGGTGCACCTGTTTGAACACGTCGGTGCCGAGCAGGTCTTTTACTTTGACCCCGATATAGTGGTCTTTAACCGGCTTGATGAACTGCAGTCGGAGCTGGCACAGGCCAACCTCGTGCTGACGCCGCACCTCACAGATCCCGAGAATACGGACCGCGGAATCCTCGACAACGAGGTCTCCAGTTTGCGTCACGGTATCTACAACCTCGGATTTATTGGTGTGCGCAACACAGCCGAGGGTCGCCGCTTTGCCGACTGGTGGGCGCTGCGACTTTCGCGTTATTGCCATGACAACCTGCCGATGGGCATTTTTACAGACCAGAAGTGGGTCGACCTCGCGCCCGCGTTTTTCGATGGTGTGCGTGTCCTGCGCTATCCCGGGTTTAATGTCGCCACCTGGAACATTTCCAACCGGCTTGCCACGGGCTCCCTGGATGAGGGTGTGTTGATCAACAACGAGCCGCTCGGCTTTTATCACTTCTCGGGTTTCGACAGTGGTGACCAGGCGACCATGCTCGCGGTCTATGGCAAAGAGAGTCCTTTGCTCACGACATTGCGTGAGTGGTATATCGAGGCCTGCGAACGTCAAGGCCAGTCCGTTCTTGGCTCACAGCCATGTCGCTACGATTTTTTCAGCGATGGTACGCGCATTGCTCGCGATTACCGGTTGGTGTATCGCGCGCGGGAAGACCTGCAGGCGAGTTACCCTAACCCCTATGAGGTGAGCGGCCCCCACTGTTACAAGGCGTGGTATGACGCACACCCTGAGGAACATCCGCCCAGCGATGTAGTGCGCATCGCGAGCGGTGTACCGCTTTCAGAAGTGTTTGAGCAGCTCGCGCGCCATTTCAATCGTGTGCTGGTTGAAGGTACCGGCAGGGGTATGTTCAAGCGTGCAGTACTGCGTCTTGGGGTGAAGACCCTGAAGCTGTTGGCGGGCCTGTCACGGCGCGGCGCGGCTGGCGGGTGAGGCCGCTTCCGCCCGCGGAGCGAGGCGCAATGGACAGACCAATTCTTCAAGCTCACTGGCGTATCGTGGTGCTTGTCACCGCGGAGACGCTCGACGCGCTCCCGGCGACGCTGGACAGTGTGCAGCGCCAGTCCCTCGGTTCAGACATCTCGCTGCTCGCGAGCCCCTCAGCGTCTGTCAGGATCGCCCTTGAGGCACATGACCTGCCTGTCCACTACGCCTTGCCAGAGGCTATATCCCCTGGCGAGCGCTGGGCAAGCGCAGTGGCGAACAT
Source organism: Halioglobus sp. (assembly GCA_965227435.1). Lineage (GTDB taxonomy): Bacteria > Pseudomonadota > Gammaproteobacteria > Pseudomonadales > Halieaceae > Marimicrobium. The sequence continues at coordinate 2,049,130 of CBDDGB010000001.1, forward strand.
TCCAGCGGGCACGGGGCCGGTGGTGTTGCTGCAATCGGGCTGCCAGGTGCCACAGCACTGGGATGCCCGTCTCGTCGCCGCGGGCCAGCGCAACCCCCTGGCGGCGATCGTAGCGCCGCTCTCGGCCCGCCACCCGTTCACCTCGTTGTTCACCCGCGTCGACCATGAACCAGCGCTGGTTGTGGATGCCCTGGACCAGTGGTTGAACGACTACTCCGACGGCAGGCCGTTCCCGCTGCCGCTGCTGCCTTCAGGTTGTCTGCTTTTGCAGGGCGAGTACTGGCAGCACAGTTCTGTAGCCGCCACCGACAGCGAGCTGTTGGAGGCGCTCACCGGGAGCTGTCTGGAGGTACTGGCAGACACGCAACTTTATGTAGACGACACGGCGCTCGACGCCGCAGAGCTGCCCGGCGACCTGCCGCGTGCGACGCTCGACGCCTACAGTGCACGTTCGCCGCTTGCGGCGTTGCGCCACGCAATCACGGAGCTGTCGGTGCGCGGAGAGGCGCCGCCCGCACCTCGGGACTGCAAGCCTGTACAGCTGCACGTGGGGCATAGCTGGGGTGGTGGACTTGGCCGCTGGATGCATGACTTCGTGGCCGCGGACAGACACCACAACCACCTGGTGCTGCGCTCTATTGGTGATCTCACGGGCTTCGGGCAGTCGATTGTGTTGTATCGAAGCACCGATATGGAAACGCCTATCCGTTCGTGGACGCTGACGGATCCCGTGCTGTCTGTGCGGCCTCACTGCCCGGACTACCGCGCGCTGCTTGAAGACATTGTGGCGGAGTACAACGTGGAATCGCTGGTTGTCTCGTCCGTGATAGGCCACACGCTCGACCTGCTTGATACGCACTTGCCGACCACCGTGGTGTTACACGACTTCTTCCCGTTTTGTCCGGCGCTCTATGCAACCTTCGATTCACCCTGTATCGATTGCTCACCCGAGCGCCTCGGCGAATGCGGTCGCGACAACCCCCAGCACTCGTTTTTTCGCTTCGAGGATGATGCCCACTGGCTGCGGGTGCGGGCCCTGTTTCTCGACCGCCTGCATGGTGAGCACATCGCGCTCGTTGCGCCGAGTATGTCTGTTGTCGAACGCTACCGCAGGCTCGCGCCGGCTTTGGCTGACCTCGATATTGCTATCGTTCCGCATGGTCTGGACCCGGAACTGATTGCGCGGCTTGCGCCGGGCACAGCCGGCCCCAAGCAGGAAGGCCCCCTGCGCATTGTGGTACTGGGTCGTACGACGCCCCCGAAGGGCAGTGACCTGCTCGATGAGATGTTGGAAGAGCTAACGGCGTTCGCGGAAGTTCACCTTCTGGGCACTGGTCAGAAGGGCGCTCGTTTCGAGGGTCGAAACGGCGTATTGGTAACCCAGGAATACGCACCGGAGGAGCTGGGCGACCTGTTGCGAGACATTAGTCCGCACATGGCGCTGTTGCTCTCGGTGGTGCCTGAAACCTTCAGTTACACCCTGAGTGAGCTGCAGGCGGCCCGGGTCCCCGTGATGGCTACGCAGGTCGGGGCTTTTGTGGAGCGCATTGAGGACGGTGGCACCGGCTGGCTCGTGCCTCTCGAGGCAGCTGCCGTGCTCGACAAGGTGCGGGCGTTGGCGCACGACCGGCCCGCGCTGGAGCGTGTTCGCAACGCGCTTGCCGACGTTCCCCTGGCAGACACGGGTCGTATGAGTGATGCCTACGCCGGGCTGGTTCAGTCTGATACCGGCATTCCGCTGGCTCGCTACTACCTGCCCAGACGCTCTTATGCCAATCCTTACGGCGTCACCGCCGCGGTGCGCGACGAGGCCCTCATCGTGGGCAGGCAGGTGCCCTATAAACGCGTGCTCGAAGCCTTCTTGCGTTACTCCGCGGGTAAGGTGGAAGTCTCCGAAAAGGTTCCGCAGTGGCTGCGCCCGGCACTGGCAGGGCCCCTGCGTTTCCTGGCGAACCGGCTGTCGCCCTGACCGCCGACCTGCTTCCAAAGCGGCATTCAGAACAGGCTTTTGGTATCCTCCTGTCAGCATCTCGCCGGACCCCACATGCATATTTTTACAAGCATCACCAGCAACTACATCCCGAAGGCGCGGGTGCTTGCCGAGTCGGTGAAAACGCATGTCCCCGGTGCAGAGTTTCACCTGTTGCTCTGCGACAGGCCGCCCCGCGATTTCGACCTTGAGTCAGAACCTTTCGACGCGCTGATCCTCCTCGAAGACCTCGACATTCCGGGTCGCGATGCCTGGGCCTTCCAACACAATGTGGTTGAGCTCTGTACCGCCGTTAAGGGTCTTGGCTTCGCCTGGCTGTTTAACAAATGCGGTGCCGAGAAAGTCGTGTTTCTCGACCCCGATATCGTCGTGTTCTCTCCCCTGACGCGGATAGCGGAGCTGCTGGACGAGCACAGTATTGTGCTGACGCCGCACCAGACCGAGCCTGAGTCCAGTCGCTCAGCGATTCTTGACCACGAAGTGAGTAGCTTGAAGCACGGTGTCTTCAACCTGGGGTTCCTTGCTGTGCGCAACTCCGAGGAGGGCAATCGTTTCGTCACCTGGTGGGGCGAGCGACTTCGCGAATTCTGTTATGACGACAAGGGCGCGGGCCTGTTCACTGACCAGAAGTGGATCGACCTGGCGCCCGCATTTTTTTCAGACATCGCTATCCTGCGCGAGCCGCAGTTCAACGTGTCTACCTGGAACATCAGTCACCGCCAGCTTTCCGGGAGTCTTGCTGATGGCGTAAAGGTGAATGGCCAGCCGCTTTGCTTCTACCACTTCTCCGGGCTCGACAGCGGGGCGCTCAAGGTCATGATGGATGTGTACGGCGGTGACAATCCCGTGCTGGAGGAGCTGCGCCAATGGTATTTGCGGCAATGCGACGCGGCAGGCCAGAAGAAATTCGGTAACCTGCCCAGCTACTATGCGACCTACAGCAATGGCGAGCAGGTAGGTCCTGCGGAACGACTGCTGTATCGCTATCGCATAGAGCTGCAGGAGCGGTTCCCCAACCCGTATGACTGCCACGTAGAGGAGGGGGGTTACCTGGCCTGGTACCGTCGCCATGCGCGCTCCCTCGCGATAGGCAATGAAGAGGACGAGGTAGTGAGCGTGATGCGCCAGGAACTCGATGCCATACACCATTCAATTACCTGGCGTGTGTTTCGGCGCCTCTCTACGACGTATCGCCGCCTTGGCATGCGCCTCGGCCTCGGTCGCTTCCTGCGGCGGCTGAGTCACCTTTCCTGAGGCTTAAGCGCTATGGCTGATCACGATCCAGCAGAGGCTTATCACAAGTGGTACTACGATACCGAGGTGTGGGAGTACGTCAGTTTTCTGGGGGTCACCACCAACAAGTCGGTTTCGGATATGTGGAACTACCAGGAGATCCTGTCTGAGCTCGGCCCCAGCCTCGTGGTTGAGTTTGGCACTCGTTTCGGGGGCTCGGCCCTGTACTTCAGCGTCATCGGCCGGTCGATCAATCCTGAGCTGCGCGTGCTGTCGGTGGACATACACCACCACGAGGTCTTCCCCCGCGTGCACGAAGACCCCGCTATCCGGCTTGTGACAGCGTCCTCAACTTCGCCCGAAGTCCTCGAAATTATTCGGCAGATGCGCGGTCAAAGCCCCGGCAGGGTGTTTTTCATCCTCGACAGCGATCATTCCCGGGACCACGTCCTGGCCGAGCTCGAGCTCGTGCGGGAAGTGGTAGAGGCTGGGGACTATGTCGTGGTGGAAGACGGCAATATCAATGGCCACCCGGTGCTGCCGGGTTGGGGTGCAGGGCCCACGGAAGCCCTCGAGGCCTACTTCGAGCGGTACCCGGGGGACTATGTTCGCGATACGGCGCGGGAGGCCAAATTCGGCTTCACCTTCGCACCTTCGGGCTTTCTGAAGAAGGCCTGAGCCGGCCGTAACGGCCGGTATGGCGGGAAATAATGGTAAACTGGCGCCTCGGCGTCACGCTGCAGAGCCGACTGCGGCGGACCCTGGGGGCAGGCAATCTATGGAACTTGGTGAGTATTTAGTCGACGCGGGGAAAATCACCCATCGCGACGTCGAGCGAGCGCTGGTGGCGCGCGCAGAAATGGGCGGCCTGTTTGGCCAGACCCTCGTGCGCCTTGGCCTGGTCTCGGAGCTGGATCTATCGCGCGCACTCTCAGAGATTCACGGTATTCCACTGCTTGAGGCGGCGGCATACCCCGAGGAACCCGTTGCTGTTGCCGGGTTGTCCCTCGACTTCATGCTCAGCAACCTTGTGGTGCCGATCTCGGTCGAGAAAGAGACGGCCCATTTTGCGGCGGTAGTACCCCAGGACGCTTTCCTCAAAAAAGCCCTCGATCTGGCGCTGGACAGGCCCGTGACGCTCAGCCTGGGCCTCGAGTCTGACGTGCTGGCGGCGCTGCAGAAGCATTCCGCGGGCGGCGAAGAGGAAGAGGATGCAGGCGAGGAATACGATGTCTACGCTGACGACCAGGAATTCATCGAGCACCTGAGAGACCTCGCCAGCGAAGCGCCGATCATTCGCATGGTCAACCAGATTATTCACCGCGCGCTGGATCTTGGCGCGTCTGATATACACATCGAACCGTTTGATGACGGCCTGCACCTTCGCTACCGCATCGACGGCGTCATCCAGGAATCGAGCGAGGCACCGCAGGCCAGTCACGCCCCCGCCATTGCTTCCCGTATCAAGCTGCTCGCCAACCTCAACATCGCGGAGCAGCGACTGCCCCAGGACGGACGCATCATGACCCGCGTTAAAGGGCATGAGCTCGATCTCAGGGTATCCACCATTCCCACCGTCCATGGCGAGAGCATCGTCATGCGTGTACTCGATCGCCAGAGCATTCGCTTCAGCCTCTCGGACATGGGCTTTGATGAAGAAACGCTGTCGCGCTATCGCGAGCTGCTCGAGCGCCCCCACGGCGTTTTGTTGCTGACAGGCCCCACCGGCTCGGGCAAGACCACCACGCTCTATGCCTCGCTGTCGTCGATGGACGCCGAGAGTCTCAAAATCATCACCGTCGAGGACCCCGTTGAATACCAGTTGCGCGGTATCAACCAGATCCAGGTAAAGCCGCAAATCGATCTCGACTTTGCGATGGCGCTGCGTTCGATCCTGCGCCAGGACCCGGACATCATCATGATTGGTGAGATGCGCGACGGCGAAACCGCGCAGATTGGTGTGCAGTCCGCGCTCACGGGCCACCTGGTGTTGTCGACGCTGCATACCAACACTGCGGCAGCGGCCATTACACGACTCGAAGATATGGGGATCGAGCGCTACCTGATCACCTCCTCGGTCAACGGTGTGCTTGCACAGCGGCTTGTCCGCAAACTGTGTGACCACTGCAAACAGCCTGTGACGCCTACTCCCGACGTGCTGGAAGGCCACGGGCTCGGCCGTTTCCTCAAGGGCGAGGACGCGGTGATTTACGAGGCGGTGGGTTGTGAACACTGTAAGCACACGGGTTTCAGTGGCCGTACGGGCATTCACGAGCTGTTCGTGCTCGACCAGCAGATGCATGAGGCGATCGTCGACGGCGCCGATGCGACGACGCTGCACGCCAGAGCGCGGCAGAACGGCATGTTCACACTCTTTGAAGACGGCCTGCGCAAGGTGGCGGCTGGCACAACCTCGCTCGAGGAAGTCTTGCGCGTCACTCTCGACCAGCAGGATGAGGACAACCTGGCGGGCGCCGTGCCAGAACTGGACCTGACCGCGTCCTAGGTCACCATAACCTGAACTATGGCCTCATTCAGCTACAAGGCAATTTCCACACAGGGCAAGGCAGTGCAGGGTGCCATTGCTGCGGATCGCATCGAACTCGCCTCGCGCGAGCTGCGTTCGCAGGGCCTGACCCTGCTCAGCCTGGAGCCTGCGCGCGAGGGCACCACCGTGCAGTCAGGCGACGCCACCGGGGGCGCCGACAGAGATTCTGTTCTGGGCATTACCCGTGAGTTAGCGGTATTGTTGCGGGCTGGCCTGCCCATTGACCGCGCTCTGAAAGTCATGATCGACATGGCTGACCAGCCCCGCCTCAGGGAGCTGCTCGAAGACGTGCTCTCGTCGGTGAAGTCCGGCAAGGGTCTCAGCCAGGCGCTTGAGGCTTATCCCCGTGTATTCGACAGTTTCTACCTCAACATGGTCCGCTCTGGTGAGGCCAGCGGCCACCTTGCCGAGGTGCTGGACCGACTTGCCGAGTACCTGGGTAACGCCAAGACAGTGCGTTCCACGATCGTCTCGGCAATGATTTACCCGGCGATTTTACTGTGCATGACGGTACTCTCTATCGTTGGCATGCTTGGCTTTGTTGTACCCCAGTTTGAAGCGCTATTCGCCGATATGGGTGAGGCGCTGCCCGCATTGACCCGCACCGTGATTGTGGCCGGAGACGTGCTTTCGGCGTACTGGTGGTTGCTGGCCCTTGTCATCATTTCGGTCGTGCTGCTGGTGCGCAACTGGGCCAGCACTGATGAGGGTCGCTCGCAAATTGACGAGCGGCTACTCGGCCTGCCCCTCCTGGGCGATGTCCTTTTCAAGTATGAGGTCGCGAAATTCGCGCGGACCGCGGGGACACTGCTTGGCAACGGTGTCTCTCTTCTGCAGGCGATAGGCATCGCGGTACAGACGGTGGACAACCGGCCCATCAAGGAAGCACTGGGTGTACTGGAGCCCGCCGTGAAGCGAGGCCAGCGGATCTCGGTGGCGCTTGAGGACACCGGTCGCTTTTCTCCGCTGGTTGTACAGATGATCCGGGTGGGAGAGGAGTCCGGCAGTCTCGACCAGATGATGTCGGAGTTGGCTGTTGTTTACGACGAGGAAGTCCAGGCCGGCATCAAGCGCAGCCTGACGCTGCTCGAGCCGGTGCTGATCATCCTGATGGGCGGCACTATTGCAATGGTTATCGTGGCGATCCTGATGGGCATTATGTCGGTCAATGACCTGGCGATTTGATTTTTTTCCAACACACACCACGCCGTGGTGAGAAACAGGGCAACACAATGTTGAAGCAATGGAACACCCGGGGTAGTGCACGCACGCAGGCAGGCCTCACACTTATCGAGATTCTGGTAGTACTGGCGATCGTTGCTATGCTCGCTGGCCTTGTCGGCCCCACGGTCCTCAACCAGCTCGGTGGGGCCAAGTCGAAGACCGCGCTTGTCCAGATCAAGGAGCTCGAGCAGGCACTTGAGATGTACAAGCTTGATGTTGGTCGCTATCCATCGGCATCTGAGGGTCTTGAGGCGCTGGTTCAACGGTCAGGTAATGCAGATGGGTGGAACGGTCCGTATCTGAAGTCGGGCGTGCCCCTGGACCCCTGGAAGAACGAATATCGCTACAACGTGCCCGGCGCTCGAGCAGAGGTCGAGATCTACTCACTCGGCCAGGACGGTGCCGAGGGCGGCGAAGGCGAGGACGCCGACGTCGGGAACTGGTAGTCGGTGAACCACTGGCGCGAGGGCGCACGTGGCTTCACATTGCTGGAGCTCGTCGTCGCGCTGGCCATTGTTGCTGTGGTGCTCGGTGTCAGTGTGCCCGCCATGCAGCGCTTCTTCGAGTCGTCCCAGTACCGCGGTGCCATTAGCGATGTTGTAACACTGCTGGGGTCGGCGCGCCATACAGCGATTCGCACCGGGAGTGAGCAGGACGTCCTCATTTATCCACGAGAGCGCAAGATCAGCGCTGGCAACGCCACGAAAGTGCTCCCCGAGGGCATACGCCTGGAGGTACTGGGCAGCGCCGAGCTGAACAGGGACGGTGCGGGTGTCATCCGCTTTTACCCCGACGGTGGCGCGAGCGGCGGCTTCGTGAACGTGGCGAGCGAGAATGGCGGGGTGGTGCAGGTGCAGGTCGATTGGCTGCTGGGCAGGGTGTCGACGTGTCGGGAAAACTGCGCTGAGCTGCCGCTTTAGCGGCGTTCGTCAGCTGTCTTCTTCGCCACGGCGCAGCCAGGCGGTATAGCGCCAGGAGCGACTGTTTTCCATCAGTGATATACGGGCTTCCAGGTGCTGTGCCCGGTCAGCCGCCGCGATGGCTTCCCGCCTTCGCTCCTCGAGCTCTTCTGCCTGCCTCTGGTACTCGGTGCGCAGCTCTGCGACGACGCCATCCGCGTGACGCAGTGCTTCATCCGTTGCCCTGAACTGTTCGCGCGACGACTCCAGCATCGCGTTCAGCGACTCGCGCTCTTCAAGCAATGAGGCCGTTTCCTCGCGGCGCAGATCCTCTGCGCGGGCGAACCTGCCGAGAATAGCGCGGGCGTAACGCCCCTGTTCAGAGAGTACTACCTCAACATCGGCGGGGCGTTCAGTCAGGCGCTGCAAGTCCACGTTTTTTCGCAGCGGGTAGAGTGAGTCCTCGATGAGGAAATCCTCCACGAGGTTTCCCCACTCCGGGTGAAGTCTTACCATCGCGCTGTCGGCCTGTGCCTTGAGGTCATCGGACTCTGACTGGAAGCTGGCGCCGCCCTGGTGGTAGACGAACACATCGGCGGCCAGCTGGTTCGACCAGCCCTGTTTAACGGCACGCATGCTGAAGTCACATTCCTCGCCGTAGCCGCGCCCGAAATTTTCTTCATCGAATTGGCCAACGTCCTCAAGGCAGTCACGGCGGATATACATGCAGAAACCCACCGCGGTCGGCAGAACCTGGCGCTGACCTCCGTTCGCCCTCGCAAAGAGTCCGTCGAGCGCTGCCGCAGTCCAGCCTGGTGGAAGTTCGTTAGCGGCCTGGAATACGGGGTACGAACAGATCGTCGCATCGTTGGAAAACGGGGTGACGGTACCGGTGGTGTCATCGGCATACGCGCACCGATTGAGGCGTTGCACCCAGTCGCCGTGGACCCGGGTGTCGCTGTTGAGCAGGATGACGTCGCTCGCGGAGCTATCGAAGCCGATGTTGACCGTGGCCACGAAACCGAGATTTTCTGCATTGACGGTGAGAGCCCAGCCCCGCTCGCGACAGAACTCGGCGCAGAGTGCGCTGACCTCGGGTTCCGGAGAGCAATCGTCATACACCGCGACCGTGCAGTTTGCGGGCAGGTCGCTGGCGGCCAGTGATTCCAGGCAGGCTCGTGTGGCGTCCACATCCCGATACACGGGGACGATGATGCGAATGGGCGGGTTGTCGCCGTTCGCGACCATGGTGCGATTCCTGTCTGTTATTGTGATCCGGGCGCTTTGGCAGGGGCCCGGTAGGCTCAGTATATCTTCAGCATGGCCGATTCCATACCCTGTGCGTCACCAGCCGAGGCCGATCGTCGCGTGGTTTGCCGAGTACGCTGTCGCATAGGTTGCCCGGGGTCCAGCGTGGTACTATCGCCCGGTCTCGCGTGAATAACTCTAATTCTTTATGGGCACCTCCGAAGAGCGCCATCTCCTGTTTGTCGTGGGCATGCATCGCTCAGGGACATCGGCCGTCTGCGCCGCGCTACAGGCCTCTGGCGCGGTATTTGGACAGGGGCTGCTTGCCCCCATGGCCAATGTGAACGACCGCGGCTTCTGGGAGGCCGAGTCGGTCGTTGCGCTCAATGAAGAACTGTTGCGCCTTGCGGGTACGTCCTGGTACGGGCTCGACAGTAGCTGCGATTTCTCAGGGAGCGAGTACAGCTCGTGCAGCACAAGCGCACAGGAACTGCTGTCAGCCGGCTTCGGCGAGGGCCCGGTAGAGGCGGTCAAGGACCCAAGGTTTTGCCTGACCCTCCCTTTCTGGCTGCGCGCGTGTGAAGCGCTTGGGCTCAATGCGTCTGTCTGCGTTGTGCGAAGACATCCTGTTGCCGTTGCGCGTTCACTGGATGCTCGTGACGGCCTGCCGCCGGGCTACGGGCTGCGGCTTGCCGCGCTGTACGAGCGCGCGATGAGCAAGGCGGTGCCTCCGGGTAGTCCCGTTGTGTCTTTCAAGGCACTGGTCGATGACCCCGTCCAGGCGCTGGGTGGGCTGTTTGAAACGCTGCCGCTTGCGGTTGATGCGAATGCTGTGAGTGAAGCTGTTGACAAGGGCCTGCGCCACCATGACGAGACCGGGAGCACTGCAGATGCTGAGTTCGAATGGGGTACGATAGGCAGCGATGTGTTTGACGCTCAGGTGGAGCATCGCTTTCCGCTCCTTCAGACCATGGCCGAGCTCGCCGATCGCTTCGTCGACAGGGGCCAGGAGATGACCCGGGTGGGGGGGCTACACTCCTCGGCCCTCGCCACTATCGAGGAGCGGGATGCGCAGCTTGAGCAGGCCCAGGCTGAGAAGCAGAACATTGGCCAGCAGCATAGCCAGGCGCTCGAGACGATCGCTGCAAAAGACGAGCAGATAAAAGACCTGGCCGCGCTTTATGAAGAAGCCTCTGCGCTGGGCGATCAGCACGCACAGGCTTTGGCGGTGATCGAGGAAAGAGACGAGCAGATACGTGAGTTTGATCGGCGCTTGTCCGACCTGGGTCAGCTGCATAGTGATGCGCTTGCGCGAATAAACGAGGTAGAGGGTGAGCTCGAGTTTGTGAAAGGCCTGCCGATCATTGGATTTATCAACCGGATGTTGTTGCGTCGTGCGCAGCGTTGATGTCGTCATTCCAGTCTACGATGGGCTGGAGGAAACTCGCGCCTGTCTAGAGACTGTTCGTGCAACCGTCAAACACGACTGGGCGCGCGTTATCGTCATCAATGATTATTCTCCAGACCCTGAGATAACGGCCTACCTGCGCAGGGAAGAGGCAGAGCGGGGTGGCTTCACATTGCTAGAGAACGAGGCAAACCTTGGCTTCGTTGCCTCGGCCAACCGCGGCATGCTCTATGACCCTGACCGTGACGTTCTCATTCTGAATAGCGATGTTGAAGTGGCGGGCAACTGGGTGGAGCGTCTTCGTGAGGCGGCGTACCACCACGACAAAGTTGCCTCGGTAACGCCGTTCTCCAACAACGCCACCGTGTGCAGCTTTCCCAACATGTGCGAAGACAACGCGCTGCCGTTTGAGTTGACGGTGGCCGATATCGACGCGCAGTTCAGCAGTGAGTTCGGTGTTGAGGACGCCTTCCAGGTGCCGACCGGCGTCGGCTGCTGCATGTATATGCGGCGCGACTGCATGGACCAGGTTGGGGTCTTTGACCTCGAGGCCTTCGGCAAGGGTTACGGTGAGGAAAACGATTGGTGTCAGCGCGCCTCCAGGGCGGGCTATCGCAACCTGCATCTGGCGAACTGCTTTGTGTACCATCGCGGAGGTGTCAGCTTCGGTGCCGAGCACGACCCGCGCCTGGCGGTCGCGCTCGATACGCTGGACAAGAAGTACCCCCGCTATCACGCCGATATCCAGCGCTTCATTGCCCGGGACCCTGCCCGGTTGGCGCGCGTGCGGGCCTGGCTGCGTCTCATCGGTAGTCAGCCGTTGCCCAAGGTCCTGATGATTTCCCACAAGCTTGGCGGCGGAGCCCAGCAGCATGTGGACGAGCTTGCTCACCAGCTCTCCGGCGAGGCGCTCTGCCTGTTGCTGGTACCCCAGATCGATGGCCAGTCGGTGCGACTTTCATGTTACGACCGTGACGAACGGTTCAAGGACGGTCTCACGTTTGATATCGACCTCGAGTACGACAAGTTGTTGGAACTGCTGCGCGGGCTTGGCATAGGCCGCGTGCACTACCACCACACAATGGGTCTGCCGACGCGACTCTGGGCGCTCTCCGACGATCTCGAGTGCGGCTACGATTTCACGGTGCACGATTACTACCTCGTGAACGCCAACCCGGCCATGGTTGACCGGCACGGGCGTTATGTCGACGAAGCGCGTGACGACTTCGACGAGCAATGTGCGGGTTATCGGCCATTGCCTGAAGGCGTCAGCGCCAGTGTCTGGCGCGAAAACCAGCGACCGCTGGTGGCGGGTGCAGAGCGCGTCATCTTCCCCTCCCGCGACTGTGCCGAGCGGTTCCAGTTTCATTTTCCTGTGCGCAACCCCGTTGTCGCCTGGCACCCCGACAGTCTCGAACTGCGCACGGCACCACCGCCGCAGTGGCATTACCCCGAGGCGCGTCCGCTGCGCGTGTTGGTGCTCGGTGCCCTGAGCAAGGAGAAGGGCGCCGATGTCCTGGAGAGCGTCGCCGCCAGTCTCGCGGGAAGACCGATCGAGTTTCATCTTCTCGGGTATGCCTACCGCCGGCTCGGCGGGGGGGTGATCTGTCACGGCCCTTACGATAATGCCGAGGTGTTTGACCTTGTACGGCGCATCGACCCGGACCTCGTCTGGTTTCCCGCCACGTGGCCGGAGACCTACAGCTATACGTTGAGCATCGCGATTGCAGAGCAACTGCCCGTCGTGGTCCCCGATCTCGGTGCCTTTGCCGAGCGTGTGCAGGGCCGGCCGCACTCGGTTATCACGCCGTGGGACAAGTCGACGGCCGAGTGGCGCGAGTTTTGGGGGGGAATTCTCGAACACAGGCAGCTACCCGCCAGCGAAGTCAGTGTCCCGTCTGGGGATGTTGCCAGCGGTGATTTCTATCTCGAACACTACCTCGCTCCGGTGCAGAAGCTGGAGGGCGGCCTGCGCGGCGAACTGCTTACCAGTCTCGCTCAAAACCTGTACGGCGCCGAAATGAACCTGTCGCGGGCGGAGCGCATTCTCAAACGCATCTGGCGCTTTTCGCGCCGCCCTCTGGGCGCCATGTTGATCTCGATGGTGCCTTTCAAGCTGCAGCGCACGATCAAGCGCAGCCTGTCGCACCGGCCGATGCATGACATTGTCGGCAAGTAGCGCCGCAAGGGGCCCAAGCAGTGACTGAGGCGAGCTACGGTTGGCGTGACATTCTTGTTAATCCCAGGCTGTTCACCTGCATTTTCACTGGTTTTGCTTCGGGAATGCCGCTCTTTTTCATTCTTCACCTTGTGCCTGCATGGTTGCGTGTCGAGGGAGTAGATTTAGCAACGATAGGCTTGTTCTCCCTGGCGGGGATGCCCTACGTGTGGAAGTTTTTATGGGCGCCTGCGATGGATCGGTGGGTACCTCCGTTTTTGGGGCGGCGGCGAGGTTGGATGTTTATGACGCAGATCGCCTTACTGCTGTCTATGGGCGCGCTGGGCATGCTCGATCCTTCCAAGGGCACAACAGCGATCGCTATCGTGGTTACGCTTGTCGCTTTTTTTAGTGCCACGCAGGACATAGCGCTCGATGCTTTTCGGCGGGAGATACTTCGGGAAGCGGAACTCGGGATTGGTAATGCGGTGCATGTCAGCGCCTATCGCGTATCCGTTCTAGTACCGGGTTCCCTGTCCCTGGTACTGGCGGGTACGTTGTCTTGGGTTATGGTCTTCTGGATCACGGCAGCATTCATGGCTGTCGGGATGGTGATGACACTAGTGGTAAGTGAGCCCGACTCAGAGGTTCCCGCGCCGGCAGGTCTGCGCCGTACCATTCTGGACCCCTTCGTCGACTATCTTGAGCGCCGGGGCTGGAGCAAGCTTCTGCTCATTCTCAGCTTCATGGTGCTGTACAAACTGGGTGACAACATGGCGACAGCCTTGTCGACCCCTTTCTACTTGGATCTGGGTTTCGATACGACCCAGATTGGCCTTGTCGCAAAACACGCCGCGCTCTGGCCCTCTATTCTCGGTGGCCTTCTGGGCGGCCTGATCATGCTCAAGACCGGCATCAACAAGGCCCTTTGGCTATTCGGGGTGGTGCAGTTGGTAAGCATCCTCGGCTTTGCGGTCCTCGCCGACCAGGGACCGCTACTCTGGCTTTTGGCCACCGTGATCGCCTTCGAATACCTCGGGGTGGGCCTGGGCACGGCGGCCTTCCTCGCCTTCATGTTTCGCGAGACCAACAAGGCCTTCGCTGCCAGCCAGATTGCGCTGCTAACCGCCCTCGCGGCACTGCCGCGAACGTTCGCCAATGCGAGTACGGGTTTCCTCGTGGAATCCATGGGGTGGGTGGATTTCTTCCTCCTCTGCACCCTGATGGCGCTCCCTGGAATGGTGCTTTTGTACTGGGTTGCGCCCTGGTCTGCGAAGCCTGAGGAAGACGCGTAAAACATAGCGTTTTCAAGCGCTTGGGAATTTATGGGGACCTCGTCACGATTACGGCAATTCGTCGGGGGCGACGCACTGGCCGACATAGTTATTGCCATTGCCTGAAGTTATACTACTTGCCGTTCCACCATTACTATAAGTGCACGGAATATGAAGCTGTACGGGACATTCCTTTCTGTGAGGGCGCGTTAAGTGACTGTTGAGGCGGCCAACACCTCCGATTTTAAGATGCCGGCCAGGATTATCGGCGTACTGGGGATGCATCGCTCAGGCACCAGCTGCCTGACAGGATCCCTCGAAGAGGCGGGCCTGGCGCTCGGTGAGCGCCACACCTGGAATCCTCACAACCTTAAGGGCAACCGCGAAAACCAGCACATCGTTGACCTCAACGATTCGATCCTCGAAGACAACGGCGCCGCCTGGAACAAACCGCCAAGCGGCACGGTCACGTGGCGCCCGGAGCGTGTGGAGGCGGCGCGGGCGCTGCTGGCAGATCATGCGGACGAGCCCATTTTTGGTTTTAAAGATCCGCGGGCCCTTTTGACCCTCGATGGGTGGAAAGCGATTTACCCGAAACTCGAGTTTGTTGGTATCTTTCGCCACCCCAACGCCGTGGCACGTTCACTCGACAAGCGCAGCAGTATCTCGCGGGCCGAGGCGATGAAGCTCTGGTATGCGTATAACAGCGCGCTCTACCGCGAGTACAAGGTGAACCCGTTCCCCATTCTCTGCTTCGACGATGACGAAGACACGCTCGATCGCAAGATCGTCAGCGTGATGGCGGACATGGGCCTGTCGAGAAAAGACGATACCGAACGATTCTACAGCGCCGAGCTCAAGAACAATGTGGATGTCGACGGACCGTCGCTGCCCTGGCGGGTTGGGCGGCTGTACAAGAAACTGAAAAAGGCCGGGCTCTAGTCCATCGCTATGTTTAAGCGGGTCCAACAAGGTATGCGAACAATGTTGCGCGCCCCTAGCCCCGGCGAAGGACCGCTCGTCAGCTTTGTCGTTATTGTGTACGACATGCCGCGCCAGGCAGAAAACACGGTGCGCTCGCTGTTCACCGATTACCAGGTTGACGCGAATGCCGCTGATTACGAGGTGGTGATCGTCGAGAACGAGTCAGACAATCCGATGGATTCTGGCTTTGTTCGCAGCCTGCCGGGCAACTTCAGCTACCACCTGCGCAAGGAAACCGAGCCCACGCCGATCCATGCTATCAATTACGGCATCGCGCAATCCCGGGGTGAGAACGTTTGCGTGATGATCGACGGTGCTCGCGTGCTGACGCCGGGTATCGTCAAGAACACGATCCTCGGTCACCGTCTCTCGGAGCTTGCGGTCGTTACCGTGCCGGGCTACCACCTTGGCTTTGAGCTGCAGCAGAAGGCCGTGGGCAGCGGCTACGACGAAAACACCGAACGCGGCCTGATGGAGTCAATCAGCTGGCCCGAGGACGGTTATCGGCTGTTTGATATCGCATGTTTCAGCGGCTCCTGTGCTGCGGGGTTTTACCTGCCGCACAGCGAGAGCAACTGCATCAGTATGCCGCGCAAGATCTGGGATGATCTCGGCGGCTACGATGCCCGCTTCAATATGCGCGGCGGCGGGGTGGTTAACCTCGACCTGTTCAAGCGTGCCTGTGAATACCCCGGCGCCGTGCACGTGTTCCTCCATGGCGAGGGTACGTTTCACCAGTTTCATGGTGGGGTGACCACCGGTGGCGAAGACGCCGAGAAGCGCCAGAAGTTCATCGACGCCATTATGGCGCAGTACGAGGAGATTCGAGGCAGTAAGTACGAGAGTCCCTCAACTGAACCGATCTATCTCGGCGAGCTTTCAGATCACGCGCTGAAGTTTGTGAGCGTGTCGTCCACCAAAAAAATGGAGCGCCTGGGCGAGACCCCGGAGCCGCACCGAATTTCAGCTTAGGTTTTTGTTAGGAATAGGAAGAATAACTCATGAGCAATGACATCTATTTTCCCCCATCGCTACAGCGGTTCGAACCGAACCGGATGGTCTTCAGTACCTGGGTTGATCACCTGCCATTTGCGTACGACCTCGTTGCCGCGATTCGTCCCAAGCTGATTGTTGAGCTCGGTGTCTATAACGGTCTCTCTTTCTTTACGTTCTGCCAGTCGATGGTGGAGCACGATATCGACGGTGTCGCCTATGGCGTGGATTGCTGGGAAGGTGACGAGCACACCGATGCCTATGACGACTCCATCTACAACGATGTCTCTGACCACGCACGCGAAAATTATCGTGGCATTACCTACCTGCTGCGCATGTTCTTCAACGAGGCGCTGCAGCATTTTGAAGACGACTCAATCGACCTTTTGCACATCGACGGGCTGCACACCTACGAGGCCGTGCAGGAAGACTTTAACAACTGGTATCCGAAGGTGAAGCCGGGCGGCATTATCCTGTTCCACGATGTCATGGCCAAGATCAAGGATTTCGGCGCGTGGAAGTTCTTCGAAGAACTCGAGACCCAGCAGGAGGACATCTTCAAGTTCAACCACGGGTTTGGCCTGGGTGTGCTGCGCAAGCCCGGCGGTGAGCCGAGTGATGAGCAGTTGTTCAAGCTGTTGTTCTCTGGTGACGAGGAAACGGAGAAGCGCCTGCGGCAGTTCTATGTGCACGCAGGTCACTTCCTTGAGGCACGCCGCCAGTCAGCGTTCTGGCGCGACAGCCGCAAGAAGGTGAAGAAGGGCGGGCAGGGCAAGCAGCAGGCCGAGCAAAGCGCCTGAGTCTATCGCGGGCTTACCCGCGAGCCGCTGGAAACACCGCGTGGGTCTTCCGCCTCCGCGGTGTTTTTCGTTGTAGCGGGCCGACAGGCTCCGCCGCCCCCGTCAAATGTGAGAACCGGGTCGCGATTTGGGCGCCCTTCACTGTGCGCTCGCGTGAGGTTTGGAGAAACTTTGCCATAGATCAACATAACGCGGTGAGCGGCCGGGCTAGACTGGCTGGGCGTGCGGGCTGACGCACAAATAAAACGCCAGATTAGACTTCCAAAAACGGCGTAACTACCTGCAAGGTAAGGAAATTATGTCAATTGACAGTGCTGCGACCAGTAGCCAGAATGATCGAATGAGTGCCTCAAGTGAACTCCTCTCGCAGGCTGAAAGCCTGGTGCAGGGCGGTCAATATCGCGCTGCCATCGATCTGCTCGAAACCTCCGGTAGCCACGAGGACGTGGAGCTGGCTCGACGGCTCGTTAACCTGCGCATCGACGCCTACTCCCAACTGAACTGGCCCGAGCCCCACGACCACTGGCCCCCGGCGCACGACGACCGGTTTGCGGGTGTAGAGGGTTTTCCCGAGGTCGAGTTCAGCGACCTGACGGCGGCTGATCTCAAGGCGGGCATCCTCGGTAAAGGTGGCCTTATCGTGCGCAACATCATGCGCCCCGAGTGGGTCGAGGTGATACGCGAGAACATCGCGCGTACGCTGGAAGCGCGCCGCGCTTGTTCGGAGGAGGAGCCAGGTGCAGAGCAGAACCCCTGGTACTACCGTTGCGACAGCGTGAATGGCGGCCCGGCCCAGTTTCGTGGCGGTGTGCGCTACACGAATATTGGCTCTGCCTGGACGGTTGATTCACCACCGTCAGCCTTCCAGGCGATCAAGTATTTTCGCGAAATCGGCCTGCCGAAGTTGCTGAGCGAGTATTTCGAGGAGCAGGCTGTGCTCTCGGTGCGCAAGTGGGTTGTTCGCTGCGCCGCGCCGAACAATGGCGCAAGTGCCGGCTGGCACCAGGACGGGCAGTTTCTCGGCGACGCAGACGCCATTCGAACCGCCAATCTCTGGGTGGCCCTGACCGACTGCGGCGGTGACGCCGACGCCCCCGGCATGGAGATGCTGAGCGGAACAGAGCGCAAGATCATGGAGGTGGGCACGCGCGGCGCGCCTTTCAATTGGACGGTCGGCCCCGAGCTGGTCGAGGAGCTGGCACAGTACAACCCAGTGCAGTGCCCGCGCTTCAATGCGGGCGACGGTATCTTCTTTGATCACTACAACCTGCACCGCACCGGCTTTGGCCAGAACCACACGCAGAATCGCTACGCCCTGGAGTCCTGGTTTTTCGCCGGCTCTACGGCGCCTAAGAAGCAGCAGCCGGTGGTCTTCTGACCACCGGGTGAGGCGCGCCACAGGGTACAACAATGACCGATAACGTAAGCACTGATGACCTCAGCGAATACGCGGACCTCATCTCTGAAGTCCAGGGCATGATCGATGCCGGCGACTACGAGGCCGGTATCAGCAAGTTCCAGAAGGTCGCTCGCGCCAGCGGTAACGATGCCTTGATGCAGAAGCTGGTGGAGATGCGCGTCGACGGTTTCAAAGTGATTAACGAAGTCGTGAATCCCGAGCCCATGTACGAGGCCAATGAGCTGCTGGGTGACCCGGATGCGGTTAAGGCCAGGCTTGCCAACGACGGTTACCTGTTTTTCCGCGATGTCCTGCCAAAGGATCGGCTGCTTGAGGTGCGCGACGACATCACTCGTATCCTTGCCGAGAATGGCTGGATCGAGGATGGCGAACGGCGTATGGACGCCCGTGCCACCGGTCGTCCGCGCCGGGAAGGGCAACCGAAGTTCTTCCACGTCCACGACCGAGTCATGAAGCTCGAGAGCCTGCACAGCATGGCCCACGAGCCGCACCTGATGGATGTGATGCGTCAGGCGCTGGGCGAGACCGTGTTCCCGCACCCTTTGAGTATTACCCGGCTGGTGTTCCCGGACGCGCCAGAGCTGTCCACACCGCCACACCAGGACTTTCCCAATAACCAGGGTACTCCGAACCTGACGGCTGCCTGGATGCCTCTGGCTGACTGCAGGATAGAGGACGGTTCCCTCGCCGTGCTGGAAGGCTCCAACAAGTTCGGCGTGCTGCCGCTCAAGTTCCACCTGGGCGCGGGCAATCGCGCTGCCGTACTACCCGAGGAAATTCGCAACTGCCGCTGGGTCGGTGCAGACTTCCGCCTCGGTGATCTCATTCTTTTCCCTGCGCTTACCGTCCACAAGGCAATGGAGAACTACAACGCCGAACGTATGCGCCTGTCGATCGACTTCCGTTACCAGTTGGAAGGAGAAGCACTGACCGAGGGTTGTCTCAAACCGCATTTCCAGCGCGTCTCCTGGGAAGAGATTTACGCTGACTGGAAATCTGACCAGTACAAGTACTACTGGAAGAAAAAAGATTTTGTGGAAGTCCCCTGGAACGAAGCACTGCACGCCTTACCCGAGAATCACCTCGATGAGGCGGTAGAGCAGGAGTTGGCCTTCAACGTGGCCTTCAATCGGCGCAAGGAAGAACACGCGCCGGGCTAGGCTGCCGCTCTGCAGCCAGAGACATGCTCACCAGACGATGTGTTACCAGGCCAGCGGAATCTGGTTCTTGGGGAATGTAGTTTCGCCGAAGAACCATGTCTCGATGGCGTAACGCGTCTTGGTGAAATCCTCGCGGTACTGCGTTCTGTGCAGGAAGAGATGATCGAAGAAGAATGCATCGCCCGCCTGGAATTCTGGCGCGATAGGTTCATTGGCGCCGCCCTGAACATGCGAGTCACTCACTGACCACTCAAACTGTGCACCCTCCGCCGAGGCAATGCCGAACAGGCGCTGCGGAACCACGTCCATGCCGGGTGCGCCGGTCGTGCTCCCGCACTCGTTCAGTGGAATCCACAGGTTGATCGTGTTGATGTCGGTGCCCATGAAGGCGCCGTCCTGGTGCCAGCCAGCTTCCGCGACAGGCAAGAGCGAACGGCGCAGCACCCACTTCTTCACGGTGAGGCAGGGCGCTTCACCGAGGTATTCGGTGACGAGCGCTTTCAGGCCGTACTGTTCGTAAAACTCCAGCAGCGCCTCTGCCACGGAGGGCGCTTCGACGCACATGGCGGAGCCCGAGGTGCGGTGGAAGTTGCGCGTATTGCCGAGCTCCCTGTCCTTGTTGGGCATCACAGTGCGCAGGTTGCCCGGGGGGTTGAAGTAATGGGTGCGTTCAGCCGTCTTGTCAGCGTCGGGATCTTCGCAGGCATCGATGACCTGATCGGCCGCGGCTCTCAACGTGTCCATGCTGGTGGCGGAAAACATTCCCCGTACGATGAGCGCCCCGTGGCGCTGAACAGCATTGGTGAGTATTTCGGCATTGAGGTCTGCAGCCTGGATTTCGGGAATGTCACCCGCCGGCGCGGCGCGCGACGCGTCAGCCTGTATGAGTAGCTCCGGGTTCTCCCGCGCCTCGCGTGTTCGGTACTCCTCGATGCGCGTACCCATGCGCGCACTGTCAGTGACAGAATTGCGCTGTTCGATATGTTCTGTCGTCAGGTCGAAGGCCGTCATTCCAACTCCGAAAAAGGCGTAGCCACAGCGAGAGTCTATTGTATTTGCGCGCGAGCTTCGACTCGCGGGGGCGGCTCTTGAGGGCCGCGCAACCTCGCTACGACCGGGGTCCGGTTCGCGTTTTTATACATTGATCTTATAGTCTCACAAAGGCGCGGCATTGATAGAGATCAAGCCCGCCGGGGCGTGTGCGGGGTCACACTTCTGCGGGCCTGCACGGCCCCTCGCTATTAAGCACAGCGGTTTTTCACTACTATGTCCCCCAAACGCTAATAATGGCCTCGACCTGTGGCTCGGGGCGCGATTCAGCCGGGTGCGATGAAACTCTCCATCATCTTGATTTCGTATGACATGGCGCGGGAAATCCCCCGCACCCTGCAGAGTCTTGCGCGCACTTACCAGCACGAAATGGCAGACCTTGACTACGAGGTCCTGCTCGTCGACAACGGCTCGCCGGAACCGCTCGATCCGGGCAGCTGGTCGCATGTTGACGTACCGGTACGCCTGATACGTATTGACGACGCGCACCCGTCTCCGGCGCAGGCCATTAATCGGGCGCTCGCCGCGGCACAGGGTGAAATCCTGTGCCTGATGATCGACGGCGCTCACCTGCTGACACCCGGGGTCTTCCGCATGGCGCTCTCAAGTTTTGATGCGTTTGCTGAGCCCGTCATCGCGGTGCGCTATTTCTACCTCGGCATGGAAGAGCAGACGGTCAGCGTCGACAACGGCTACAACAAACAGGTTGAAGACGAACTCCTGGAGCGCATCGCATGGCCTTCCGATGGCTACCGGCTCTACGAGATCGGTACACCATTGCGCTCGGGTGCCAAACGCCTGCACTGGTTCAACAAGATGTTTGAGTCGAACTGCCTGTTCCTGCGCCGCGAACTGTTTGAGTCTTTAGGTGGCGCGGACGAGGCATTCGACCTGCCTGGTGGCGGCTTCCTGAACCTAGACATCTACAAAAAGGCGATGGAAGCCCCGGGTATAACCCCCGTACAGCTGATCGGTGAGGGCAGCTTCCACCAGTTGCACGGGGGGACGACGACCAACTCGAGCGGCGAAGCACGCGATGCCAAGCTCGCATCGTTTCGCGAGCAGTACAAGGCCATTCACGGTCACGACAAGGTAATGGCCAACGCGGACTTTATCTACATGGGCCATATGCCAACCATTACTTCGAACATCACAGCCGTGGAAAAGCGCCGCGCCCGCATGGCCGGCCGACCCCTCGACTGAAGGCCCACGCATGAAGCTGTCTGTCATTCTCATTGCTTACGATATGGCGCGCGAGATTCCGCGCACGCTGCAGGGACTGTCGCGCACCTACCAGCAGGGCGCCCAGGACCTCGAGTACGAGGTGATTCTCGTGGACAACGGCTCGCCGGTGCCGCTGGACCCCGCTAGCTGGAGCCATGTCGATGTGCCTGTAGAATTCATCTACCTGGAGAATGCGCCTCCGTCACCCGCGCGCGCGATAAATGTCGCGCTTGAAGAGGCCCAGGGCGAAATCCTCTGCCTGATGATCGATGGCGCCCATTTGCTGACCCCCGGCGTGTTTCGCATGGCCTTTGCGTGTTACGACGTCTACAAAGACCCGGTGGTTGCCACGCGTTATTTCTGGATGGGGCCGGACTGCCAGAACGATTCGATTGCCAATGGCTACAGCAAGCAGGTGGAAGACGAGCTGCTCGCCAGCATCAACTGGCCGGAAGAAGGTTACCGCCTGTTTGAAGTCGGCACACCGCTGCGCGCTGGTCCTGAGAATATCGGGTGGTTTAACCGGATGTTTGAGTCGAACTGCCTGTTCCTCAAGCGTTCGTTGTTCGAGGAACAAGGCGGGGCCGATGAGCGCTTCGACTACCCGGGCGGCGGCTTCATCAATCTCGATATTTTCAAGCGCGCCGTGGACGCCCCAACAGGCACGGCGGCGCAGCTAATTGGCGAGGGCTGTTTCCATCAGCTGCACGGTGGCACCACGACTAACGTGACGCCCGAGGAGCGCAATGCGAGCCTTGAAACATATCGGCAGCAGTTCATCGAGATTCGCGGGCATGATGACGTGATCACGCACAAGCTGTTCCATTACATGGGTCACTTGCCGAACGACGCCTCCAAGATTCATCGGCGCAAGTACAACTAGAGTCCGCTACCAGCGAAACTTCGCCAGGTCCACCGCGCCGCTCAGTTTAAACTCCACACCTTCAGCCTCGAGTCGTTCGCGTTGGCGCTCGTAGGCGTCTGAACCCGCCGGGAAGGAAATGCGACCTCCGGCATTGATGATCCTGTGCCACGGGATGCGCGAATCACTGGGCAGTACTTTGAGGGCGCGACCAACGCGGCGGGCGGCGCCGGGCATACCCGCGCGTGCTGCGATGTCACCATAGGTGCAGACCTTGCCCTTGGGTACAGCGGCGACCACCTGCCAGATGCGGCTGTTGATGTCGGGTTCTTCCAAGTGCGTTTTACCAGCGGGCTTGTCCAGCGGCAGTTTGGCAGAGCGCCCGGGCGCGGTCGAGGCACCCACCCCTTGATTCAGGGAGCAGAAGGACCAATCATCTCTCTGACAGAGGAATCTTCATGCGCTTTTTGTTTCTGCTCCTGCCATGGCTGGAGCTTTTCACCCTGATCCAACTCGGCATCGAAACCTCGGCCCTTACGGCCCTGGCGTGGGTGTTTGCGTCGCTTTTCCTGGGCCTCGCGCTTATCCAGCGCCAGGGCAGGGGAATCTTCGAGCAACTGAACGGCCTGCAGAGGGGCGAGGCCGTCGGCCCTAACCTGTTTCTGGATGAAATGGCGCTGGGATTCGCCGGTGTGCTCCTGATGGTGCCCGGGCTGATTACCGACAGCCTGGCCCTTCTGGTGCTGATTGGCCCACTGCGCCGCCGGATCGGCCGATTCTTCGGCCGCGAGCCCGAGACGGGGCCTGCAACCCGGCGCGAAGTCGATGGCAGCCACACCATTGAGGGTAGCTTCCACAGGGTGGATGACGATAAATAGCGACAACCCCCTGTTTTCATTGCGGAAAAATCCCCAGTAAGCCTCTGGCTTCGGCGCCCGCGAGCCCCTTGACTCAGACACTTTCGTGACTAGAATTAGCACTCTCTCGAAAAGAGTGCTAATTGCGGCTTGAAAACCCCTTTCCAGCCCCAATTCAGCAGGCTAACCCCCTCCGGGGCCCATAACATCGATAGTTTGGAGAACACAGAGATGAAAATCCGTCCGCTGTATGACCGCGTGGTCATCCGTCGTAACGAAGAGGAAGAAACCACTGCCGGCGGCATCCTGCTGCCCGGTTCCGCCAAGGAAAAGCCTAACCAGGGTGAAGTGGTCGCCGTCGGCGAGGGCAAGGTCCTGGACAATGGCGACACCCGCGCGCTGGCCGTCAAGGTCGGTGACACCGTGGTCTTTGGCCAGTACGCCGGCAGCAACACCATCGAGGTCGATGGTGAAGAGCTGATCATCATGGGCGAGAGCGAAATCTACGCTGTCGTCGAGTAACCCCGAATTCACGCAAGCAACTATTGCAAGTAAACAAGGAACAGAACCATGGCAGCTAAAGATGTCTTTTTCGGTGACGACGCCCGCGCGCAGATGCTCAAGGGTGTAAACGTTCTCGCCGACGCTGTAAAAGCTACCCTCGGCCCCAAGGGTCGCAACGTGATCCTCGACAAGTCTTTCGGCGCACCGACGGTGACTAAGGACGGTGTCTCTGTCGCCAAGGAAATCGAGCTGGAAAACAAGTTCGAGAACATGGGCGCGCAGATGGTGAAGGAAGTCGCCTCCCAGGCGTCCGACGCGGCAGGTGACGGCACCACCACTGCTACCGTACTCGCCCAGTCCATCCTCAACGAAGGCCTGAAGTCAGTCGCCGCGGGCATGAACCCGATGGACCTGAAGCGCGGCATCGACAAGGCGGTTGCCGCCGCAGTCGCGAAAATACAGGAAGCCTCTACGCCCTGCGAAGACAGCAAGGCTATTGCACAGGTTGGCACCATCTCCGCCAACGCTGACGCCCAGGTGGGCGACATCATCGCCGAGGCGATGGAGAAGGTCGGCAAAGAAGGTGTTATCACCGTGGAAGAGGGCTCAGGTCTTGAAAATGAGCTCGACGTCGTGGAAGGCATGCAGTTTGACCGCGGCTATCTCTCTCCGTACTTCATAAATCACCAGGACAGCATGAGCGCAGACGTAGAAGCGCCCTTCATCCTGCTGGTAGACAAGAAGATCTCCAACATCCGCGAACTGCTGCCCCTGCTGGAGCAGGTTGCCAAGGCGTCCAAGCCACTCGTTATTGTTGCGGAAGACGTTGAAGGCGAGGCGCTGGCAACCCTGGTTGTCAACAACATGCGCGGCATCGTGAAGGTTGCGGCCTGTAAGGCACCCGGCTTCGGCGACCGCCGCAAGGCCATGCTGCAGGACATCGCGATCCTGACCGGCGGCACCGTGATCTCCGAGGAAGTCGGCCTTGATCTTGAGTCGGCCACTCTGGAGCACCTTGGCCAGGCCAAGCGCGTGACCATGGACAAGGACAACAGCACCATCATCGACGGTGCCGGCGACGCTGCTGCCATCCAGGCACGCGTCAGCGAAATCCGCGTCCAGATCGAGAACACCTCGTCTGACTATGATCGCGAGAAGCTGCAGGAGCGCGTGGCCAAGCTGGCTGGCGGTGTTGCGGTTATCAAGGTTGGCGCTGCCACCGAGATCGAGATGAAGGAGAAGAAGGCCCGCGTTGAAGACGCACTGCACGCAACCCGTGCAGCGGTCGAAGAGGGCGTGGTAGCTGGCGGTGGTGTCGCACTGGTGCGCGCCATAGCGGCTATCGCCGACCTCCAAGGCGACAACGAAGACCAGAACCACGGCATCGCGGCTGCGCTGCGCGCCATGGAGGGTCCCCTGCGCCAGATCGTGGGGAACGCCGGTGATGAGGCCTCCGTGGTCCTCGACAAGGTACGCCAGGGCGAAGGCAACTTCGGCTACAACGCAGCGAGCGGCGAGTACGGCGACATGATCGAGATGGGTATTCTCGACCCCGCCAAGGTGACCCGCACCGCGCTGCAGGCCGCAGGCTCCGTTGCTGGCCTCATGATCACCACCGAGGTGATGGTGGCCGATGCGCCGGAAGACGCCGCAGCGGGTCCCGCGATGCCCGACATGGGTGGAATGGGCGGCATGGGCGGCATGATGTAAGCAGCCGCGACGCTGAAATCGAAACCCCACCAATAGGTGGGGTTTTTTTTGCGTCTCTTAATGGTGGATAATGGGGCCAAGGGCTAGCGGGCTCGTCATCAGTAGCCGATGCGAATCCTAACGGCTTGGGTCTCAAGAAACGTCCGTATAGGCAGTGATTAGCAAAAATTGGGGGAAAACCAATGCTTTATTTTATCTTTAAGTGGGGACACGTGCTCTTCGGTCTCGTCTGGATCGGCATGCTGTACTACTTCAACTTCGTGCAGACCGAGTACTTCAAGGAAGCGGAGAAAGAAGCGCTCGCAGACGCCAAGGCTAAGCTGGCACCGCGCGCCCTCTGGTGGTTCCGCTGGGGTGCGATGTTTACCTTCCTGACCGGCCTCGTGCTTCTGTACCTGATCGGAGCGCACAGCGACCTGCACAACTACAAGGTCATCTGGGTGGGTGCGATCGCAGGCATCATCATGTTCCTGAACGTCTGGCTGATTATCTGGCCGAACCAACAGATCGTGCTCGGTCTTAATGGCAAGACCGGCGATGGCCCCGCGGCTGCCGCCAAGGCAGGCCTGGCATCGCGCACCAACACGCTGCTGTCTGGCCCCATGCTGATGGGCATGATTGGTTCCAAGAGCTGGTTTGCGTACGGTAGCGGTAGTGACCTCGGTCTCTACATCGCGCTTACGATCATCGCAGCAGTTGAAGCCAACGCGCTGTTCGGCAAGACCGGCCCGATGACGAGTGTGAAGGGGGTGATCCACTGCAGCCTCGCACTGACGGTTGTGCTCGCGGCACTGCTTGCTTACGTCTAAGCCAGCAACGCGATACGAAAAGCCGGGCAAAGCCCGGCTTTTTTGTGCCCGGCGACCGTGAGCGACCCTCGGTGCCTATGTATAATTGCCCGCAGTTACAGTGAGGTACCCCCATGGCACGAGACACCCACCAGGACATCCCCTCAATCGTTCCCGATATCGACGTAGGCGACCGTGAGCCAGTGGGTGGCGGTGGGCGCCGTCGAGAGCGGCGCCGTGGCGGCAGCGGTGGTGGGGGAGCGGGCGTCTGGGCCCGCCTGTTCATTACCCTCGCAATCGTCGTGGCAGCGGTGGCCTGTGCCTGGGCCTGGCAGCTGCAGCAGCAGCTGGCGTCGGCGGAAAGCGACATGGCTGGCTACGCGAGCCGCATCGCCGATCTGGAGGCGCGCCTGTCAGATACGGATGAGGGCCTCGCACAGAACGCGCAGGCCATGGCCGTAAAGGTGACGGAACTCGACAGCGAGGTCCGTAAGCTCTGGGACAATGTCTGGAAGCGCACCAAGGAACGCTTGGCGGCCCTCGAGGCGGCGAGCGGTTCCCAGGGCAAGTCCGTGAAAAGCCTTACTACCGATGTCGCCGGGCTGCAGTCTGACCTCGCCGAGTTGAAGGGCGTTGCGGACGATCTGTCGCGCCTCATGGCCAGTGCAAAGGCCAGCCAGTCAGAGGTCGAGCGGGTGGCTGACACCTTGAATCGTATCGAGCTTGAGACCTCGAAGCTCGGCAAGCGGGTGGCTACGAACGAAGAGTGGGTGGGCTCCATCAACGCCTTCCGCAAGCAGGTCAATGCGAGCATTCTTGACCTCAAGTCCACGGTGAATGCACTGCAGACAGCGCCTCCGTAGCGCCCGGTCCGCTCTCACTGCCCGCCCCGCGCGGGTGTATACTAACGCTCCTTTTTCCCCGGCCGAGGACCCCGCCATGACTGTCATACGTCAGGACGATTTCATCGACAGCGTTGCCGATGCCCTGCAGTTCATCTCTTACTACCACCCGCTCGATTTCGTGCAGGCGGTGAACGAGGCCTACGAGCGCGAGCAGAACCCGGCCGCCAAAGACGCCATGGCGCAGATTCTCATCAATTCCCGCATGTGTGCGGAGGGTCACCGGCCGATCTGCCAGGACACCGGTATCGTGACCGTTTTCCTGAAAATCGGTATGGATGTGCAGTGGGACGCGCAGATGTCAGTTGCCGATATGGTGAATGAAGGCGTACGTCGCGCCTATACCCATCCCGACAATGTACTGCGCGCATCGATCCTCGCCGATCCAGCAGGCGCGCGCCAGAACACAAAAGACAACACACCCGCCGTGATTCACATGGAGGTTGTAGAGGGGAATACGGTCGACGTGCAGGTCGCGGCGAAGGGCGGCGGTTCCGAGAACAAGTCCAAGATGGTCATGCTCAATCCCTCCGACAGCATTGTCGACTGGGTCGTCAAGACAGTGCCCACCATGGGCGCGGGCTGGTGCCCCCCCGGCATGCTCGGTATCGGCATTGGCGGCACAGCTGAGAAGGCCGCGGTAATGGCGAAGGAGTCACTCATGGACCCGATCGATATCCATGAGCTGCGCGAGCGTGGCCCCAGCAATCGCACTGAAGAATTGCGCCTCGAGATCATGGAGAAGGTTAACAAGCTGGGTATCGGCGCCCAGGGCCTGGGTGGCCTTACCACCGTGCTGGATGTGAAGATCCGCGACTACCCGACCCACGCGGCCTCATTGCCCGTTGCCATGATTCCCAACTGTGCCGCAACGCGGCACGCGCACTTCGTGCTCGATGGTTCCGGCCCGGCGCTGCAGACGCCGCCCAATATTGATGACTGGCCCGACATTACCTGGGAGGTCGGCGATGGCGTGCGCCGTGTGAATCTCGACACCCTGACGCGAGAAGAGGCTGCCGAGTGGGCGCCGGGTGACACACTGCTCTTATCCGGCAAGATGCTCACTGGCCGTGACGCCGCGCATAAGAAGATTCGCGAACTGATCGAGAGCGGTGAGGGTTTGCCTGCCGAGGTCGACCTCGCCGGCCGCTTCATCTATTACGTTGGGCCCGTTGACCCGGTGCGCGACGAGGTCGTGGGCCCGGCTGGCCCGACAACGTCGACGCGCATGGACAAGTTCACCGATTTCGTTCTCGAGCACACTGGGCTACTCGGCATGATCGGCAAGGCGGAACGCGGGCCCACCGGGGTCGAGGCGATCAAGAAGCACAAGGCCGTGTATCTCATGGCCGTGGGCGGGGCCGCTTACCTGGTGTCCAAGGCCATTACCGGCGCGAAGGTCGTAGCCTTCCCCGAGCTGGGGATGGAGGCCATCTACGAGTTCGAGGTGAAGGACATGCCCGTCAGTGTCGCGGTCGACGTCAATGGCACCTCGGTGCACGAGACAGGCCCGAAAATCTGGCAGGCAAAGATCGAAGAGCAGGCCATCGAAGTTATCTGATCGACCGTGGCTGCGCCCACATTCTACTGGCACGACTATGAGACCTTCGGTGCGGACCCTTCGCGGGACCGCCCCGTGCAGTTCGCCGGCCTGCGCACCGATGCAGAGCTCAACGTCATCGGCGAGCCTCTTGTGTTGTTCAGCCGCCCCGCCAACGACTACCTGCCGCAGCCGGGTGCCTGCCTGGTCACGGGTATCACGCCACAGCAGGCCCTGGCAGAGGGTGTGGGTGAACACACCTTTATCCGGCGCGTGCACGAGGAGCTTGCAACGCCGGGCACCTGCGGCGTTGGGTACAACTCACTGCGCTTTGACGACGAGGTAACGCGCTACACGCTGTACCGAAACTTCTACGATCCTTATGCGCGCGAATGGCAGAACGGCAACTCGCGCTGGGACCTCATCGATGTAGTGCGTACGGCACACGCACTGCGGCCAGAAGGTATCGAATGGCCGCGCAGGGATGACGGCCTGCAGAGCTTTCGCCTGGAGGACCTGACTGCCGCCAATGGTATCAGTCATGCGGACGCCCACGATGCGCTCGCCGATGTCCATGCCACCATCGCGCTGGCACGCCTTATTCGTGAGCGCCAACCGCGCCTGTTTGACCATCTACTCAATCACCGTGATAAACACTCCGCGCTGGCGGCGCTCGATCTTGCGGCGATGAAACCGGTCCTGCATGTCTCGGGTATGTTTGGCGCTGCACGGCATAACATTGCACTCATCGTGCCGCTCGCCATGCACCCGAAAAACAAGAATGAGGTGATTTGTTTCGATCTGATGGCGGACCCGGCGCAGCTCGCTGACCTCGACGCGGCCTCCATCGCAAAGCTGCTGTACACGCCGACCGTTGACCTGCCCGAGGGCACGCAGCGGCCCGGTCTCAAGACGGTGCACATCAACAAGTGCCCGGTGTTGCTCACGGCAAAGTTTGCAGATCCCGCAACAGCGGAACGTCTCGGGATTTCGGGGGCGCTGTGCCGTGAGCACCTCGCAGCACTCAGGGCGTTTCGGGATTCCGACGCAGAGGTGTTCACCGCCAAGATGCAGGCCGTTTACCGGGAGCGGCGCTTTACCGAACACACGGACCCAGACCTGATGCTCTACGGGGGCGGCTTTTTCTCTGATGCCGACAAGCGCTTGATGGAACAGTTGCGTGAGCTCGACCCCTATGAGTTGGCCGGCGCGAGTTTTCCGTTTGAAGACGGCCGCCTGCCCGAGATGCTCCTGCGCTATCGCGCGCGCAATTTCCCCGACACGCTGACGGCTGAGGAGCGCGCGGCCTGGGAGGAGTACCGCTTTGCCCGCCTGACCGACCCGGAGGCCGGGGCCGGCCTCTGCATGGAGGCGTTTCACGAGGAGATTGAGACGCGTCTGGCGGGGGAAGGCCTGTCTGGGCAGGACCGCCGGGTGCTGGAGGCCCTGCTGGAGTATGGCGACAGCCTGCTCGCCTGACCGCGCGCGGTAATTTCTACATGGGCAGGCACCTGCGCCGCCCTTATAATGACCCCCGTTCATTGCCCTGGGAGAATTTGGTGGATTTCGCCGGTAGCCACATCCTGTCCGTCCAGCAGTTTCAGCGGGAGGACGTCGAGCTTATTTTCTCCATTGCCGACCGCATGGCCCCTTACGCCCACCGTCGGCGCGTTACACGGGTGCTGGACGGCGCCATCCTGGGCTCCATGTTTTTCGAGCCAAGCACCCGGACTCGGGTCAGCTTCGGCAGCGCCTTCAACCTGCTTGGTGGCGAGGTGCGCGAGACGACCGGCTTTGAGCAATCGGCCATTGCCAAGGGCGAGTCGCTGTACGACACCGCGCGTGTGCTCAGCGGCTACTCCGATGTCATTGCGATGCGTCACCCGGCAACTGGCTCCGTGGCGGAGTTCGCCGCCGCGAGTCGTGTGCCCGTTATCAACGGTGGCGACGGTAGCAACGAGCACCCGAGCCAGGCGCTTTTAGACCTTTACACCATTCGTGCGGAACTGGCCACGAAGCGCCGCTCACTCGACCAGCTGCGCATCGCGATGGTGGGCGACCTGCGCTTTGGACGTACTGTGCACTCGCTGTGCAAGCTGCTCAGCCTGTTTCCCGGCGTGCGCGTGGTGTTGGTGTCACCTGAAGCACTCAAGATGCCCGTGGAGATCGTGGAGGAGCTGCGTTCTACCGGCCATGAAGTGCTGGAGTCGGACCAGCTCGAGTCGAGTATTTCCAATGTCGATATCGTCTACTCCACGCGGATCCAGGAGGAGCGCTTCTCCAGCCAGGAGGAGGCCGACCTTTATCGGGGGCGATTCCGTCTCAACCAGACCGTGTACACCCACAACTGCGAGCCGAACACGGTCATAATGCACCCCCTGCCGAGGGACTCGCGTGAAAACGCCCGTGAGCTGGACGACGACCTCAACGAAAATCCCAACCTCGCGATCTTTCGCCAGACCGACAACGGTCTTCTTGTGCGTATGGCGCTATTCGCCATGATTCTCGATGTGGTAGACCAGGTCGACCGGCATGCCCGGGACGTCAACTGGTACACGGCGAGTCGGTTCTAGGTTCTCACCGTGCATACGCTGCGTTTTGGAGCCCAGGACGTAAAAATCCTCGAGGATGAGCGCGTCTATGACGGCCATTTCAAGGTGCGCAGGCTGACGCTTAGCCACAAGCGTTTTGCCGGCGGCTGGAGTGAGCCCATCATGCGCGAGATTTTTGACCGCGGCGATGCGGTCGGCGTGCTGCCGTATGACCCCGACTCCGACAGCCTGGTGATGGTTGAGCAGTTCCGGCCGGGCGCCGTGCGCGGCACAGACAGCCCCTGGATGCTGGAACTCATCGCGGGTGTGGTAGAGGAAGGCGAGAGCGACGAGGACGTTATTCACCGCGAGGCAATGGAGGAGGCGGGCTGTGAATTCTCGGAACTTGTGCCCATCGCTACGGTGTTTCCGAGTGCCGGGGCGTGTACCGAGCAGGTTCGCCTGTTTTGTGGGCGCGTAGAGAGCGCCGCCATTGGCGGCCTCAAAGGCCTCGAGGAGGAGGGCGAGGATATCCTCGTGCACGCCGTACCCCGAACCGATGCGATGCAGCTGCTGGCCGAGGACCGCATACCGAATGGTCACACGTTGATCGCCCTGTTGTGGCTGAAGAGCCATGCCGCCGAACTCAGGGAGCGCTGGTGCTGAGCGGCGCGCCGGCACCCCTTGCGAGATGGCAGAAGACGTAGCTGACGCGCGGCCCCCCTCCCACGGCGGCCTGCTTCGGTCCAGCGCGGTAGTGGGCAGCCTGACGATGGTGTCCCGCATACTCGGCCTCGTGCGCGACATCGTGGTCGCTGCCTTCGTTGGCGCCACGGCGCAGGCGGACGCCTTTTTCATCGCGTTCAAGATTCCGAACTTCCTGCGCCGCCTGTTTGCCGAGGGCGCATTTTCCCAGGCGTTTGTGCCGGTGCTCGCAGACTATAAGGAGGCGGGGAGCGTCGCGGCTGTGCAGGGCCTCATCAACCGTGTCGCTGGTGTACTGGGCGGCACACTGCTCGCGCTCACCGTGTTTACCATGCTCGCCGCACCGCTCGTCACCGCGCTGTTTGCGCCGGGCTTTGTGGGTCAGCCGGAGAAGTTTGAACTCACCTCTGACATGATCCGCATCACCTTTCCCTACCTGATGCTGATCTCTCTCACCGGTTTCTGCGGTGCGATCCTGAACAGCTACGGCCGTTTTGCAGTACCGGCGTTCACACCGGTGTGGCTCAACCTGTCGCTGATCTCGGGCGCGCTGATCGCGGGCCCGTGGTTTGAGCAACCCGTCTTCGCCCTCGCGTGGGCTGTATTTATGGCGGGCGTGGTGCAGCTCCTGTTCCAACTGCCCTGGCTCTATCGTCTCGAGCTTGTGCCGCGGCCGACGTGGGACACGAAAGACGAGGGTGTCCGCCGCATCCTGACGCTGATGGTGCCGGCCCTCTTCGGCGTGTCGGTGAGCCAGATCAACCTGCTGCTCGACACCGTACTGGCGTCGTTTCTGCCAACGGGCAGTATTTCGTGGCTGTACTTCTCAGATCGACTCGCAGAGTTACCGCTTGGCGTGTTCGGCGTGGCGATCGCAACAGTCATCCTGCCAAACCTGTCTGCTCACCGCGCCGCGGAGCGTGAGGGGGCTTTCAGCTCAACCCTGGACTGGGCCGTTCGCTCGGTGTTGCTTGTTGGCGTGCCCGCAGCCGCAGCGCTGATTATGCTGGCCGAACCGATTCTGATTACGCTCTTCCAGCGCGGCGCGCTGACCCCCTTCGACGTGGAG
The DNA here is from genome assembly GCA_965227435.1 of Halioglobus sp. GTDB lineage: Bacteria > Pseudomonadota > Gammaproteobacteria > Pseudomonadales > Halieaceae > Marimicrobium. The sequence continues at coordinate 2,082,211 of CBDDGB010000001.1, forward strand.
ATGGCGAGCTTCAGCCTGCGAGCATACTGCGTGGGGCTTGTGGCGTTCATGCTGATTAAGGTGCTCGCGCCCGGCTTTTTTGCGCGCAAGGACACCAAGACCCCGGTGAAGATAGGCATCATTGCCATGGCGGCCAACATGGTGATGAACCTGGCATTCGTCTTCCCGCTGATGTACCTGTGGAACGTTGGGCACGTGGGGCTCGCCCTGGCAACGGCGCTGGCGGCGTGGCTGAACGCTGGCCTGCTGTTGCGCGGCCTGCTGCGGGAGGGCGTCTATACGTGGGCCCCTGGCTGGCAACGCTACCTGCTGCGCCTGCTGCTCGCCACTGCAGCCATGGGCGTCGTGCTGGCCCTGCTGGGTTCTCCTGCGGATGAATGGCAGCCACTGACGCTCACGGAGCGGATTCTTGATTTGCTGCTGCTCGTGGCCGCGGGCCTCGGCGCCTATGTTGCCGCTCACCTTGCGCTTGGCACGCGATTCCGCGAGTTGCGCTCGCCACCGGCGGCCGCCCAGCCGGGCGCCGAGCCGTAGGCTAGCGGGGGCAAAGTCGTTATACTTCCCGGTTTGGTTTGCCCGGGCAATCTCACCGTATGGAACTGATTCGAGGCCTGCATAACCTGCGGCCAAGACACTTGGGTTGTGTCGCAACAATCGGTGCCTTCGACGGTGTGCACCTCGGTCACCAGGCGGTCATCCGGCACCTGTTGGACAAGGCGCGCGAGTTCAACCTGCCGTCCCTGATCATCGTGTTTGAGCCACTGCCAAGGGAGTATTTTTCACCCCTGCAGGCGCCCGCGCGGATCATGAGTTTCCGGGAGAAGCTCGCAGCCCTTGCGGCCCTGGGTGTCGACAGGGTACTGCGGATCCGCTTCAACGAGGCCTTGCGCGGCATGTCGGCGCAGGAATTCGTAGACGATATTTTTGTGGCGGGCTTGGGCGTGCGTTACGTGGTGTTGGGCGATGATTTTCGCTTCGGCGCAGATCGCCAGGGCGATGTGGCTTTCATCCAGCAGGAGGGTTTACGCCACGGCTACGATGCCGGTCCTACGCCCACCGTTGCGGTGGCTGGAGAGCGTGTCAGCAGTACGCGCATACGCGAGGCTTTAGAGCGGGCTGACTTTGCCGAAGCCGAGGCTCTCCTGGGGCGCCCCTATAGTATCTCCGGTCGGGTGATCTATGGCCGCCAGCTGGGGCGTAGTATCGGTGTGCCAACGGCAAACCTTGAGTTGCGCAGGCTGCGCTCGCCGCTGTCCGGCGTGTTCGCGGTGCAGGTGAGCGGAGCGGGACTTGATGGCGCTAATGGCGTTGCCAACGTCGGTGTGCGTCCAACGGTGGACGACAGTATCAAGGCAAACCTTGAGGTCCACCTGCTTGATCGTGACGTTGATCTCTATGGTCGGCACATTGAGGTGACGTTTCGCACAAAGCTGCGTGAGGAACAAAAGTTTGACTCCGTCGGTGAGCTGACGGAGCAAATCGGACGAGACATCGATGCGGCGCGGGACTTGTTTGCCCGCGACGGTAAAACGTAAGAAACAGTATGAGCGACTATAAAGACACACTGAACCTGCCGCAAACGGCATTTCCCATGAAGGCGAGTCTCGCCCAGCGCGAGCCCGCCCGTCTCAAGCAGTGGCAGGAAATGGGTCTCTACGAGCAGATTCGCGAGGCAAGCGCGGGCCGCCCCAAGTTCATACTTCACGATGGCCCGCCCTATGCGAACGGTGACCTGCACGTCGGGCATGCGGTCAACAAGATCCTGAAAGACATGATCGTGCGCTCGCGGACGCTCGACGGCTTCGATGCGCCCTACGTACCCGGCTGGGACTGTCACGGCCTGCCCATCGAGTTAAATGTCGAGAAGAAAGTCGGTAAGCCCGGCCACAAGGTGACACCGGCGGAGTTCCGCCAGAAGTGCCGCGACTATGCAGCCTCGCAGGTCGACGCCCAGCGCGACGTCTTTATGCGCATGGGTGTTCTCGGCGAGTGGCAGAACCCCTATCTCACGATGAATTTCTCGTTCGAGGCAGACATCGTTCGCTCGCTGAAAGATATCGTCGCCAACGGTCACCTGCACAAGGGCTTCAAGCCGGTGCACTGGTGCATGGATTGCGGTTCGGCGCTGGCCGAGGCCGAGGTCGAGTACACCGATAAGGTGTCGCATGCGATCGATGTCGCTTTCGTCGCGGTGGACGGACCCGCGATCAGCACTGCCTGTGGCGCCTCCTACACGGGTGAAGTCGCGATACCCATCTGGACCACCACCCCGTGGACCCTGCCGGCCAACCGTGCGGTTTGCCTGCACCCCGAGCTCACCTACGTGCTGCTGGACGCGGGTGATCGCGCGCTGCTGGTGGCCGAGGAACTGGCACAAGCCTGCGCGACACGCTTTGGTCTGGAAGGTGTGCAGGTGCTCGGGCGCTGCCAGGGTGCGGCGCTCGAACACCAGATGCTGCATCACTGTTTCCTCGATCTAGAGGTGCCTGTCATCCTCGGGCTACATGTCACGACCGAGGCGGGTACGGGCGCCGTTCACACCGCACCCGGTCATGGCCAGGACGACTTCGTGGTAGGTCAGAAGTATGACCTTGAGGTCTACAACCCGGTCGGCGGCAACGGCGTATACCTGCCCGACACTCCGATTTTCGCCGGCCAGCACGTCAACAAGGCCAACGATGCCATCATCGAACTGCTGGCAGAGCGCGGCGTGCTCCTGCACAACGAGCGCTATGAGCACTCCTACCCGCATTGCTGGCGCCATAAGACCCCGATCATCTTCCGCGCGACGCCCCAGTGGTTCGTGAGTATGGCGCAGAACGGTCTGCTCGATAGTGCGAAAGAAGCGGTAGAAAACGTCACCTGGCTACCCGAGTGGGGCAAGGCGCGCATCGATGCCATGCTGGGTAATCGACCCGACTGGTGTATCTCGAGGCAGCGCACCTGGGGCGTTCCTATCACACTGTTCCTGCACCGGGAGACGGGCGACCTGCACCCGCGCACCGACGAGCTAATGGAGCAGGTGGCGCTCAAGATCGAAGAGACGGGAATTGACGCCTGGTTCGAGCTTGACCCCGAGGAATTGTTAGGCGCCGAGGCAGCGGACTACGAGAAAGTAACCGACACCCTCGACGTCTGGTTCGATTCCGGCGTTACCCACGCCTGTGTGCTGAACAAGCGCGAGGGGCTCAGTTTCCCCGCCGACCTGTATCTGGAAGGTTCTGACCAGCACCGTGGTTGGTTTCAGTCTTCCTTGTTAACGGCGATGGCTATCGAGGGCGCCGCTCCTTACCGCACCGTCCTTACGCACGGATTCACGGTTGACGGGGAGGGGCGCAAGATGTCCAAGTCCCTCGGCAACATCATTCCTGCGATGAAGGTCATGAACGACCTGGGTGCGGATATTCTGCGCCTGTGGGTTGCCGCGACGGACTACCGCGGTGAGGTCGCGGTGAGTGATGAGATTCTCAAGCGCACTTCGGACTCCTACCGGCGGATTCGCAACACGGCGCGTTTCCTGCTGTCGAACCTGAATGGTTTTGATCCCGCCAGTGACAGTGTTGCTTTTGCAGACATGTTGCCCCTCGACCAGTGGGCCGTTGACCAGGCATCGCGACTGCAGGAAGAGCTGGAAGCGTTGTATCGCGGTTACCACTTTCACCAGGTGTACCAGAAGCTGCACAACTTCTGCGCCAATGATCTGGGGGGAATCTATCTCGACATCATCAAGGACCGCCAGTACACGACCCAGTCCGACAGCCTGGCCCGGCGTTCCGCCCAGACCGCGATGTTTCATATCGCCGAGGCGCTGGTGCGCTGGATCGCGCCGATTCTCAGCTACACGGCCGAGGAAATCTGGGAGAACCTGCCGGGTGAACGGCCCGCGTCAGTGATGCTGGGCACCTGGTATGAAGGCCTGGAGCGGCAGCCCGACAGCGCGAATATGGGGCAGGGCTTCTGGGAGCAGGTGATACAGGTGCGGTCCGCCGTAAACCGTGAGATGGAAAACCAGCGGGCCGCGGGCGCCTTGAAGGGCAGCCTCGACGCGTCCGTGACGCTATACTGCGACGATGCGCTGGCAACGCTTCTGGGCGAGCTGGGTGACGAACTGCGCTTTGTGCTGATCACCTCGGATGCTGTGGTTGAGCCCCTCACAGAAGCTGGCGCTGACGCCGCTGACACTGACCTTGCCAACCTAAAGCTCACTGTGGGCCTTTCTGCCCATGAAAAATGCGAGCGTTGCTGGCACCGTCGTCCTGACGTCGGCGCTCACCCGGCGCACCCGACGCTCTGTGGACGGTGCATCGAGAACGTCGATGGTGCGGGCGAGGTGCGCTACTTTGCGTAACGGCACCGCGGCTCTCGGTTGGTACGCGCTCGCCGCGTTGTTGGTGGTGCTCGACCAGTACACCAAGGGTCTCGCCAGCGCCCATCTCGACTACGGGCGCCCGCAGGAAGTGTTCTCCTGGTTCAACCTCACGCTGGCGCACAATACGGGCGCGGCCTTCAGCTTCCTTGACGATGCCGGTGGCTGGCAACGCTATTTCTTCAGCACAGTGGCGACGGTAGTGAGTGGCGTGTTGATCGTATGGCTATTTGTTATGCCACGCAGCCAGCGCCTGCTCGCGATTGCGTTGACGTTGATTCTTGCCGGTGCAGTAGGGAACCTATGGGACCGTGTGACGCTTGGCTACGTCGTGGACTTCATCTCCGTACACTACGCGCAGCATTACTTCCCTGCCTTCAATATTGCCGATTCGGCGATTACTGTTGGCGCCGCCTGTATGATTCTCGACAGCTTTCTGCATCGAGAGCCCGAGGAGGGTAGTGCATGAGCAATGTTCCCGTCAGCGAAGGCACGCGGGTGTTCCTCAATTTTTCTGTCAGTTTGGAAGACGGCTCTGAGGTCGATACCAATTTCGGGGGCGAGCCCGTGGACTTCGTTGTCGGTGACGGCAGTCTCCTGCCCGGATTTGAGCGCTTGCTGTTCGGCCTCAGCGCGGGGGACCGCCAGATGTTTACTGTCGAGCCGGAGAATGCCTTCGGCCAGCCCAACGAAAATAACGTCCAGCGCGTCGCGCGTGACCGTTTCGACGGCGACGGTGATCTTGAGGTAGGCCTGGTGTATTCCTTTGCGGACTCGTCAGGCGGTGAGCTGCCGGGCATGATCGTCTCGTTTGATGATGACGAGGTGACGGTCGATTTCAACCATCCCCTCTCCGGGCGTACAATACTGTTTGATGTTCAAATTCACCGGGTTGAACCGGCGGAGCTGCACTGAGCGGCCCCGGTCGCCGGCAGGTTAGGGCAGTATGGAAATTCAGTTGGCTAATCCCCGCGGTTTCTGCGCCGGTGTCGATCGCGCGATCGACATCGTGAATCGTGCGCTGGAGGTGTTCGGGGCGCCCATTTATGTGCGGCACGAGGTGGTGCACAACCGCTTCGTGGTGGACGACCTGCGCGACCGCGGGGCGATCTTCGTGGATGAACTCGACGAGGTGCCCGACGGCTGCATCGTGATTTTCAGCGCCCACGGCGTCTCCAAGGCGGTGCGGCAGGAGGCGGGCAAACGCTCTCTCAAGGTGTTTGATGCGACCTGCCCCCTTGTCACCAAGGTGCACGTGGAGGTGGCCAGCCTGAGCCTGCAGGGCCGCGAGTGCATTCTCATCGGCCACCGCGGTCACCCCGAGGTGGAAGGCACCATGGGTCAGTACGACCGCAGCGCCGGCGGTGAAATCTACCTGGTGGAAGACGATGACCAGGCGGCCAACCTCGTCGTGCGCGACCCGGACAACCTGGCCTACGTGACCCAGACAACGTTGTCGATGGATGACACCGCGCGCGTCATCGATGCACTGCGCGAACGCTTCCCCAATATCGAAGGTCCGCGCAAGGACGACATCTGTTACGCCACTCAAAACCGCCAGGACGCGGTGAAACAAATGGCGCAACACTGCGACCTGATGTTGGTCGTCGGCTCACCAAACAGCTCTAATTCAAACCGCCTGCGTGAGCTGGCCGAGCGTATGGGCGCGGAGGCACACCTGCTCGACGGCGCGGGTGACATCGATCCGAGCTGGCTGGAAGGCAAGACGCGCATCGGTGTGACTGCGGGCGCTTCCGCACCGGAGGTGCTGGTGCAGGAGGTAGTCGAGGGTCTCTGCGCGCTTGGCGCTGACCTGCCACAGGAGGTAGAGGGTCGACCAGAAAACGTCACCTTCTCCCTGCCAAAAGAGCTGCGCATAGACGCTGTAAACCTCTAGAGCCTGCCGGCTCATCTGCCTTCGGGCATCTCCTTTCGCCAAACTTCGCCAGATTGCGCCAATCGCTGGCGCTTGATCTCCGTCCCGCTATGCTGGCCTCTACACAGGAGGTGTGCCGTGGACAGGATGTCTGCCTCTGCCCATGATCAGGGCGTAACACTCATAGAATTGCTGGTCGTGATGCTGATTGCATCGCTCGCGCTGGTAACGGCTGTCCCGCTGATGCGGGAGGTCGTGCACCGGGTCCAGGTAAACGTCGAATCACTACGCTTACTCTCAGCCATAAACCTCGCTCGCACCGAGGCCGTGTTGCGCAGCGCCCCCGTCACCCTTTGCCCTTCGCAGCTAGTGGCGGGCGGCGCGCCGAGCTGTGCTGGTCGCTACGCGGATGGCTGGATCATCCAGGCGCGCACCGGTGCCCGAGAAACATTGCACGCATTTGGTGGCGTACCGCGCGGTTTCAGCGTGCGCAACAGTGCCGATACCCGCGACGCAAACCGCGCTATTAATTTCCTGCCCGATGGCACTTCGCGCAGTAACCAGACGCTGAGGGTTTGCCCGCCCCTCGGTAGCGAAGTCTCTTCTCTTGCGGTGGTCGTTAACATCGTCGGGCGAGCGCGACTGGAAGAGAGAGGGGGCCCATGCTTCGGGGCATAGCGCTTTCCGCTGGCGACAGGTCTGCGGGATTCGGGCTTATCGAATTCCTGGTTGCGCTCCTGTTGTTCACGACTGGCGCCGTTGGCCTGGTGTCCAGCCAGGTCGTCGCGCAGCGGGCGAGTCACGCGGCCCTTCAAAGCACCTTTGCCCTTGCCCTGGCGGAGGATTTCCTTGCGCGGATCGAGGCGAACCCGCTGGGAATCGCGAGCTACGTGGTGGCCCACCTTGAGGCGGGCGGCCGAGACGCGCCCGGAACCGACTGTCGGCATTCGCCCTGCACGCCCTCTGAACTTGCCCGCCACGACCTGTGGCAGATATCGCACCTGCTGGGTGCAGGATCTGGCGATAGTGCCGGGCCGCGGCTCGCTCGCTTGCACGCCCCAATCGCATGTGTTCAGCGGAGCGGTGGCGAGGTGACCGTACACCTGAGCTGGCAGGTGCATACCGCAGCCCCGGCGCTTACCACTGTGCACTGTGCGCGGGACGATAGGGCGCGCCGAGAGGTTGCGCTGTCTGCCTGGGTTGCCACCTAGCCATGGCGATCATGCGCGGTACGACGCTGATTGAGCTTCTCATCGCACTTGCGCTCGGTGCGATGCTCAGCGCAGCGATGGTAGCGGCGTACGCCGATAGTCGGCGCCATCAGTTTTACGGGCAGGAGATCGCCCGGCTCAAGGAGAGCGGTCGGCATGCCATGCGGCTACTGAGTGGTGACATCGCTATGGCCGGGTTTTCAGGCGGCATACCGGGCGCCGCTCTGCCGCCGGCTGCGACCATAGCGGCGGATTGCGCTGACGAGCTCTGGGCGCTCGATCTGCAAGACCCCCTCGACGTCGTGAACGATTGGGACGGCGCTACTGGCCCTTTGACAGTTGGCGGCCAGACCCTGTCATGCCTCGACCCCGCGTACCCGCTGGCTGGCAGCGATGTGCTCGTCCTGCGGCGCGTGGGCGCTGCGCCAGCCCAGTTTCTCGGGGCAGTGGCGGCTACGTTAACGTCATCGTCCGTACTCGGGTGGTACCTGCAGGTCGAGGATGGCAGTCCACAGTCCTGGGAGCAGTTGGCTCCGCGCGACATTGCCGCCGGCCGCAACGGCAATCCTGGTGTTAGCTTGTGGCCCGCTGTTGCGCGGATCTACTCAGTACAGCGCGATCAGGGCGGCGTCCCGCAGCTGTGCGCTGAAACTCTCGCTGGTAATCGCATGGTGTCGCGTTGCATGGTTGAGGGCGTCGAGCAGTTGCAGGTCGAGTACGGTATCGACCGCAATGGGGATGGCGCACCTGAACAGTTTGTTTCTTCGCCCGGGCCGGATGACCTGGCGCTGGTAGTCGCGGCGCGGGTGCACTTGCTGCTGCGCAGCGTGCGGCCACTGAGCGGTCATCGCGATCGACACCCGCATGACCTTGGCGACAGAAGGATTCCCGCGGCCAACGACCGCTTCTTGCGCGTGGTGATGAGTCGAACCGTGGCGATTGACCGCGTTGTGCGCCGCATTGGCGGGGCGGTGTAGTGTAATGAAAAGCGGCCCTGGGGCACGCGGCGCCATCCTGATTCTTGTGCTTGTGTATCTCTCACTTCTCGCGCTGGTATCCGCTTCGGCAATGCGTTCAGCGGCCCTGCAGGTGCGCATGGCGGGTAACGAGCAGTTTGCGGCCGCGGCTCGCGCGCAAGCGCGGGCCATTGCCAATGCGGTGGCCCAGGACCCGACAAACTTTGACCCGGGGGCGGCGGTCGGTTTAGCACGTTGCGTGATGGCTGACGCCGCCGCTGGGTGCGTGAGTGGAGGGCTTGCAAGTTTGCCTGCACCCCTGGCGGCAGCGGCGATAGACTACCGCGTAGTGCGCAGGGCGCCACTCGAGTTGGCAGATGTGCCCCTGGGAGCCGGTGAAGCGGGGAATACGGCGGCACAGTTCGCGCTGTTTGAGGTGCAGGTACGTGCAGGTCTTACCGCGCCCTTCGCGGAAGCCGCGCGCGGTGTCTTGCTGGGACTGACACCCGGAACGTACGAAGGTGAGCTATACGGCGCGTACTGGCGCTTCCCCGCGGCGGACCCGCTGTAGAAACGCCCCGTGTTAGCGCGATGATTAATCGACGAGGTCGAGTTTTTGCAGGCGGTAGCGCAGGCTGCGAAAGCTGACACCGAGCAGTTTGGCGGTCGCTGTCTTGTTCCAGCGGCATTCCTCCAATGCTGCGCTGATAATCTCGCGCTCTATGTCTTCCAGGTAGCCCTCGAGGTCGCCATAGGCGTCGCGCACCGAACGCCGGGGCTCTCCGCTTGCCGCCGGTGCAGCAGCCTCGGTGGGCTCAGCGGCGACGGGTGCCTCGGGTGCGGGCGCGCTGCTGGCGAACTGGAGGTCATCGACGGTGATGAAAGCACCGTCTGAAAGCGCGAGGGCGCGCTCCAGCATGTTTTCTAACTCGCGCACGTTGCCGGGGAAGTTGTACTGCGCGAGTGCGGCGAGGGCCGACTCGTCGAGTTTTGCTTCGGAGGGGCCGTCGGTGCCTTCGATCTTGCGCAGTATCGTATCGGTAAGCTCCGGCAGGTCTTCGAGTCGTTCGCGCAATGCGGGCACAGACACATCGATTACGTTGATGCGGTAGTAGAGGTCCTGCCTGAAGCGGCTCGCTTCGATTTCCGCGGCGAGGTCTTTGTGTGTGGCACTTAGAAGGCGGATGTCGGTGTTCTGCTCTTCGCTGGCACCCACAGGTCGCACTGACTTCTCCTGGATAGCACGCAGCAGCTTTACCTGCATGGAAAGCGGTAGATCTGCGACCTCGTCGAGGAAAAGGGTGCCGCCTGCGGCGGCCTGGAACAGGCCGACCTTGTCCTGGCTTGCACCCGTAAAACTGCCCTTCATGTGGCCGAAGAATTCGCTTTCCATCAGCTCGGGCGGGATCGCACCACAGTTGACGGCAACGAAGGGCCCAGCTGCGCGCGGCCCGTTGTTGTGTATCAGCCTGGCGACAACTTCTTTACCGCTGCCAGACTCACCGTGAATGTGCACAGGCGCCTGGCTGCGCGCCAGTTTTGCGATCTGCTTGCGTAGGGTCTGGATGGCCGGGGCGCTGCCGATGAGCTCCTCGTCGACGGCGTTTTCGGTGGCGCTGGTGTCGCCCTCAAGTTGTAGCGCAGAGCTCACCAGGCTGCGCAGGTTGTCCAGCTCGATGGGCTTGCTGATGAAATCAAAGGCGCCAGCCTTCAGGGCGGTGATCGCCGTTTCCACGCTACCGTGGGCCGTAATCATCGCGACCGGGATGTGCGAGAACTCGTCCTGGATGTGTTCGACCAGGCTGATGCCATTGCCGTCTGGCAGGCGCATGTCGGTCAGGCAGAGGTCTGGTGAGACCGAGGCGACCAGGTCGCGGGCCTCGGCCAGCGTCGCGGCGCTGTGCGTTTCCAGTCCCATTCGGGAGAGGGTGATGTCCAGGAGCTCGCGTATATCTGGCTCGTCATCGACAATAAGGACACTTTGCGCCATGTCTACAGTGCTCTTTGGTTCATGGAGACTCTGAAGCAGCTCTCGCCCGCACTGGTGGTGCGGTAGTCGAGGTCAGCATTGTTGATTTCACATAATTCCTTGCAAAGGTACAAGCCCATGCCACTGCCTTCTTCCATGGTGGTATAGAAGGGCTCAAACAGCTTGGGCAGCTCGCTCTGCGGCACGCCGGTGCCATAATCGATGACGTCGATGTGACAGAGGTGTGTGGCGAAGTCCAGGCTGACCTCGATGCGCGCCGACTCGCGGCCGATTTTGAGCTTCGAGTGGCGCAGCGCGTTGTCCAACAGGTTGCCGAACACCCGCTGCAGGTTTTCCGGGTCGAACTCGACTAGCAGTTCGGGGTACTCGCAGTCAATCGTGACGTCCGCCTCGCGGTTGAGGTCGTCGAGATAGCCACTGACGTAGTCCGTCATCCAGCTCGCGAGCAACAGGTATTCCGGTTTCGGGGGCTCTCGCCGCGAGATTTGCATCACGCTCTCGACAATCTGGTTCACCCGGTCAGAGTGGCTCTCGATGATTTCCGCCATGCGGTGGTCCGAGGCAGACAGCTCCGTGGACTCCTGCAGGAGTTGGGCGGCGTGACTGATGGCGCCGAGCGGGTTGCGAATCTCGTGCGCAATACTCGCCGTGAGTCGCCCGAGGGAATTGAGTTTTAGTGACTGCGCATACTGCGTGACCGGGGTGTAGTCCTCCACGAAAACCAGTGCCTCCCGGTTGGTGCTGGGCTGTAGCTCGCGGAAGTTGGCAATAATGGGCGGCGCCCCCTCGGTGACGGCGAACGGGCGGGCGCGGTGAGCGCCGGTGTCTCTCCATTGCTCGTACTGCACTGCGAGTTCGGGACAGTAGTCGGATAATTTTCGGCCCTGCTCCATGGCAATGGGGCGTTCGGGTGCCAACAACCCGGTGGCTGCTTTGTTCATGATGCGCACGGTGCTATCGCCATCGACCAGCAGAATGCCGGTCTGCATATGTTGCACGATCTGCTCGTTCAGCCGCTGCAGGGTGTACAGGTCGCTGGCTCGATTGCGTGCCAGTTCCTCCGCACGGCCCAGTCGATGCGCAATGGGCTGTACCATCAACGAGACACCAAAGATCAGTAGCCCGAGCAGTCCCGCGGGAAACAGCGAACTGGTATCGCCGTGGCCCTGCAGGATCAGCCAGACCGTATCGAGCAGTATGGCCAGCACGCTGAGGGCGGCGATCGCCGTAGCCAGCGTTCTGTTGCTGATCAGCACAGCGCTCGCCGCCACGGTGATCACAAGTAAAACCGGAAGGCCACTGAGCATGCCGCCGCTCGCGTCGGCCATCAACGTGATCGCCACGATATCGACCAGGAATACCACCGCCATCAACTGCTCGCTGCGGCTCAGTCGGGTCGACAGCGAACCGACCAGGGGTACGCTGGTGGCGAGATAGGCAAGCGCCACACTGGTGTACACGGCGGGATTCAGTACCCCAACTAACTGCCGGGTGTTGGGGCTCACCAGCATGATCAGCAGGACAACGGAGAGCAGGGAGCGGTAGCCGATGTAGACGCGAAAGAGAGCGAGATTCTGTTGGCCGCTTGATGACGGCTCTGGCATGGTCAGTATCGCTGGGCGGTTCACCGTGGCATTTTTCCGGGTCTTAAGGGCCGATAACTGCTGCGCCCTAGTGTATCAGGCTGTGCGGGGTATGGGGCTGGCTCTCAGCGCCACTTTTCCGGACAATAGCGGCCCTGATTTAGCCGATGTGAGTGCAGTACCGAATGCCCACCCTGAATATTCTCATGGCCCAGCTCAATACCCACGTGGGAGATTTCGAGGGCAATACGGCAAAAGTTATCGACGCGATTGCGCGGGCCGAGCAACACTCCGACCACGCGGTGGTGGTGTTTCCCGAGCTCACGCTCTCCGGCTACCCACCCGAGGACCTGTTGCTGCGCTCGAGCATCGGGTTGCGCGTCGAGCAATCCCTCGAACAGCTCGCTACCGCCATGCAGGGCGATGCCTATGCGATCGTGGGTTACCCCCGCCGCGAAGACGGCAAGTTATACAACGTTGCAGGCGTGCTGCACTGCGGCGAGCTCATCGCCGAGTACCGCAAGCAGTGTCTACCCAACTACCAGGTCTTTGACGAAAAGCGCTACTTCACAGCCGGGGATGCTCCCTGCGTTGTAGACATCCACGGCGTGCGTGTGGGGCTCACGATCTGCGAAGACATCTGGGAGGACGCTCCCACGCAACAGGTCGCCAACGCGGGCGCAGACCTGCTCCTCAATATCAATTCGTCGCCGTACCATCGGGGTAAGCGCGATGAACGTTGGGAGCTGGTCGCGGGTCGCGCGCGCGACGCTGGAATGCCCATCGTGTACGTCAACCAGGTGGGCGGCCAGGATGAACTGGTGTTTGACGGTGGATCCTTCGTCGTCGACGCCACGGGCTCGGTCGCCGGTGCGGCGCCTAACTTTGAAGAGGGGGAGTACTGGGTTGCGGCTGGCTTCGGCGATGGCGCCGCCACGCTGACGGGTCTCAGTGTTGCCGAACCGCTGGAGGAGCTTGAGGCAACCTGGCGTGCCCTCGTGTTGGGCGTGCGCGACTACGTCAACAAAAATGGATTTCCCGGCGTTGTTCTCGGGTTGTCCGGTGGGGTGGACTCAGCCCTGACGCTGGCCGTGGCCGTCGAGGCGCTTGGCCCCGAGCGGGTCGAGGCGGTGATGATGCCGTTCCGCTACACGTCACAGATGAGTGTGGAGGACGCCGCTGAGCAGGCCGACACGCTGGGCGTCAGCTACAAGGTGATTTCGATCGAGCCGCTTTATGACGCGTTTATGGCGAGTCTCGCCGATGAGTTTGCTGGGCTGGCCGCAGATACGACGGAGGAGAACCTGCAGGCTCGCTGTCGTGGTGTCCTTTTGATGTCTATCTCCAACAAGAAGGGCGTCCTGGTACTCACCACAGGCAATAAAAGCGAGATGGCGGTGGGCTACTCGACGCTCTATGGCGACATGGCCGGCGGGTTCGATGTGCTGAAAGACGTGCCGAAGGTCCTCGTTTTCGACCTGTGCCGCTACCGTAACTCCCTGGGCCCCTGTATTCCGCAGCGCGTGATCGACAGGCCGCCTTCAGCAGAACTCGCGCCCGACCAGAAAGATGAGGACAGTCTCCCGCCCTACGAGATCCTGGACCAGATACTCGAAATGTATGTCGAGCAGGACATGAGTGCCGAAGCGATCATCGCAGCGGGCATGGACCGCGAGCAGGTGTACCGTGTTGTGCGGCTGGTTGACCTGAATGAATACAAGCGCCGCCAGGCGCCGATCGGTGTGCGCATCACGCAGCGTGGCTTCGGTCGAGACAGGCGTTACCCCATCACCTCGGGCTGGAAGATCGGGGACTAGTAGGCGGGGTGGCTAGAGCTGCCCGCGGCTGTCGAATTGCGGCGGCTGGGGAGGATCGAACAGTCCAAACGAGGCGCGATTGACCCAGGAGCGCTGCAGGCCTCCGTCCCCGTACTCGTTCTTGAACTCACCGTTTTCGTCGAGTGACGGGTGCTCCGGGTAGTTCATCGCGAGCACTTTCTCGGCATCTTTTGCAAGATCTTGCAGGTCCAGCAGGTGATAGCCCTGGGCCATGACGGCCAGTGCGTCTGCCACGGCGGGGGTGCGCTGGAAGTTCTCCACCACGTACCGGCCGCGGTTCACGGCCGCCAGGTAGGCGCCACGCCGCAAATAGTAGTTGGCGACGTTGATCTCGTGGCGTGCGAGCTGGTTGCGCAGCGCGACCATGCGGGCCTTGGCATCGGCGGCATAGGGGCTGTCGGGGTAGCGAGCCAGTAGCTGAGCGAATTCTGCAAACGCCTCCTTGGCGTGGCTGGTGTCACGCAGGGTGGCGTCGGTGGGCAGGAAGCGCTGGAAGATGTCTTCGTTCCCGGTGTAGGCAGACAGACCCTTCATGTAATAGGCGTAGTCGACGTTCGGGTGCTGCGGGTGCAGGCGGATGAAGCGCTCTGCGGCTTCCACAGCGGCCTCGTGTTCAAAGGCGCCGTAGTGAGCGTAAATCAGTTCCAGTTGCGCCTGCTCGGCATAGCGGCCGAAGGGATAGCGGGACTCGAGCAGCTGTAAGCTGCGCACCGCCAGGTCGTAGTTGGCGTTGGTCAGGTGGCGTTGGGCGTCCTCGTACATCTGCTGCTCGCCGGTATCGGCAATAGGCTCGTCATCCGTGCTGGCGCAGGCGACCAGCAGTGTGGCGAGGAGCATGGCGAGTATGTGCTTCAAGGGGTTCATTCAGGGCGTGCTACTATCTTGTCGGCGCGTATTTAATCACAGGGGAGCAGGGGTATAAACCGCAAATCGCATGGCTGAACGTGTCGAACTCGAGGCCCTGGTCCCCCCGGATCTGCACGGTAACCGGTTTGACCAGGTGGCAGCGCAGCTGTTCCCTGACTATTCCCGGTCGCGTCTCAAGGCCTGGATCCAGAGCGGCGAGCTCACGGTGGACTCAGCCGTGCTGCGCCCTCGCGACAAGGTCCTCGGCGGTGCCCGGCTGGTGCTAAGCGCGGAGCTGGCCGATGAGGTCAGCTGGGAGCCAGAGCTGATCGAGCTCGATATCCTGCATGCGGACAACGCAATTATCGTGCTGAACAAGCCCGCAGGACTCGTGGTGCACCCTGCGGCCGGGCATGCGGGAGGCACACTGGTAAATGCCCTGCTGGCCCGTTTCCCTGAACTGGCACAGCTTCCCCGGGGTGGCATTGTGCACCGGCTCGACATGGAGACGTCTGGTCTACTGGTGGTCGCCCGTACTCTCGCCGCCCACAACCACCTCGTGGCTCAGCTGCAGGATCGCAGCGTGAAGCGCGAGTATGCCGCGGTGTGTATCGGTCGGATGACTGGTGGCGGTACGGTCGACGCGCCCATCGGGCGGCATCCGCGGCAACGGAAGAAAATGGCGGTGGTGGCCACGGGGGGCAAGGAGGCAGTGACGCATTATCGCGTCGAACAACGCTATGGCCACCACACCTTTATAGCGGTGCAGTTGGAGACCGGGCGGACGCACCAGATTAGGGTGCATATGGCTTACCGGCACCACCCACTGGTGGGCGACCCGGTCTACGGCGGCCGGCCACGCCTGCCGGTTGGGGCCTCCGCAGAACTGATCGAGGGCTTGCGGGGTTTCAGGCGACAGGCATTGCACGCACGCAAGCTGGCTCTCACGCACCCCGCGCATGGTGAGCGCGTAGAGTTCGAATGCCCACTACCCGACGATATGACGTACCTCCTGGAGTTGCTGGCTGCCGAGGATCCCCCGCCGTGATCTGCCTTACGCCCGACTGGCCTGCTCCATCGAACGTGTTCGCGTTCTGCACCACGCGGGAGGGCGGTGTTTCCAGCGGCCCCTACGCATCGCTCAATCTCGCAGACCACGTGGGTGACGATGAATGCGCGGTCGCTGAGAATCGCGCGCGTCTGAACGCGTTCCTGCCAGAGGATTCTCGTATCACCTGGCTACGCCAGGTGCATGGAACGGCCGTTGTGGATGCCAAGGTCTTCGCTCAGCCCCCGGAGGCGGATGCTTGCGTGAGCCGGACTCCGGGCGAGGTTTGCGCAGTGCTGACCGCCGACTGCCTGCCCGTGCTGTTTGCCAGCAGCAGCGGTCGCGAGGTGGCCGCCGCCCACGCCGGCTGGCGGGGACTCCTCGAGGGCGTTCTGGAGGCGACCCTCGCGGCGCTCGATGCTGCACCCTCGGAGCTGTTGGTGTGGCTGGGACCTGCTATCGGTCCCACGGCCTTTGAGGTTGGCCCGGAGGTGCGCGAGGCGTATCTCGCCGGGGCAGGCGCATCGCAGCGCGCCACCGCAGCCTGTTTCCGCGCTTCAGGCGCCCGCCCCGGACACAGCTATGCTGACCTCTATGGCCTGGCCCGTATCAGGCTTGCAGCAGCAGGCGTTACCCGCATATATGAGGGGGAGGCGTGTACCCACAGCGAGGCAGCGCGTTTTTTCTCTTATCGCCGCGATGGCGAGACTGGACGCATGGTCTCATTGGTGGGTATTTCGGGTTGAGTACCCTTGGCCCCACTTGAAATAGGGCTTTTTGCTCCCATATAGCAGGCAGTGATCAAGGCGTCCCCGTGTGGGCGTGTGAGGAGAATTGAAATGCGAATGGACAAACTGACCAACCAGCTGCAACTGGCCCTCGCGGATGCCCAGTCGCTGGCGCTGGGGCGCGACCATGGCTTCATTGAGCCCATTCACTTGCTCAGCGCGCTGCTGGGTCAACAGGGTGGGCCCTGCAGGCCGTTGCTGCAACAGGCGGGTGCCGATCTGGGTGTGCTGAGCGCCGGGGTAGAAGCAGAGCTCGAAAAGCTGCCCCGTGTTAGCGGTACCGATGGTGACATCCACATGTCGAATGACATGGGCCGACTGCTTAACCTGACCGACAAGCTCGCCCAGCAAGGCGGTGATGCCTATATCTCCGGCGAGCTGGTACTTGTTTCGATGCTCGAGGGCAAGCACAGCGCAGCCGAACAGCTCAAACGCAGCGGTGTCACTGCCGATGGTCTCAGAGTTGCTATTGAGTCCGTGCGTGGCGGCGAAAGCGTTGATAGCCCCGAGGCGGAGGAAAACCGCCAGGCGCTCGAGAAGTACACGATTGATCTCACCGAACGTGCGGAGCAGGGCAAGCTCGACCCGGTTATCGGGCGCGATGATGAGATCCGCCGCACCATCCAGGTGCTGCAGCGCCGCTCCAAGAACAACCCTGTGCTTATCGGTGAGCCCGGCGTGGGCAAGACCGCGATAATCGAAGGGCTTGCACAGCGTGTCGTTAATGGCGAGGTACCTGAAAGCATGCGCGACAAGCGTGTGTTGTCACTGGACCTCGGCGCACTGCTCGCCGGTGCCAAGTTCCGCGGCGATTTCGAGGAACGCTTGAAAGCGGTGCTCAACCAGCTCTCCAAGCAGGAGGGCAGGATCATACTGTTCATCGATGAGCTGCATACCATGGTCGGTGCGGGTAAGGCCGAGGGATCCATGGATGCTGGCAACATGCTGAAACCAGCGCTCGCTCGCGGAGAGCTGCACTGCGTGGGCGCGACCACCCTGAATGAATACCGCCAGTACGTGGAGAAAGATGCGGCCCTCGAACGCCGCTTCCAGAAAGTGCTCGTCGATGAGCCCAACGAGGAGGACACGATTGCGATCCTGCGCGGATTGAAGGAGCGCTACGAGGTGCATCACGGCGTTGATATCACTGACAGCGCCATTATCGCAGCCGCGCGACTCTCGCAGCGTTACATCACGGACCGACAACTCCCTGACAAAGCCATCGATCTTGTCGACGAGGCGGCAAGCCGCATTCGCATGGAGATCGATTCCAAGCCCGAGGCCATGGATAAGCTTGAGCGACGTTTGATCCAGCTGAAGATCGAGCGGGAGGCCGTAAAAAAAGACACCGATCCCGCTGCTGCGAAACAGCTGGAGCTCCTCGCTGAAGAGATCGAGAAGGTCGAGCGCGAGTTTGCCGACCTCGAGGAAATCTGGCGCGGTGAAAAGGCTTCGGTGCAGGGTGCCGCCGACATTAAGGGCGAGCTAGAGCAGGTAAAACTTGAGCTCGAGGCGGCGCGGCGCGCCGGTGACCTGACGCGCATGTCTGAGCTGCAGTACGGGCGTATGCCCGAGCTGGAAAAACAGCTCGGCCTGGCGCAGGAGAGTGAGGCAGCCGAGACGGTGCTGTTGCGTAACAAGGTGACTGACGAGGAGATCGCAGAGGTCGTGTCCCGCTGGACCGGTATCCCGGTGTCCAAAATGATGGAAGGCGACCGGGAGAAACTACTGCGCATGGAACACGCGTTGCACGAGCGTGTCGTCGGCCAGGACGAAGCCGTGGTTGCGGTTGCCAACGCGGTGCGCCGCTCCAGGGCGGGCCTGTCAGATCCCAAGCGGCCCAATGGTTCCTTTCTTTTTCTGGGCCCAACCGGCGTCGGCAAGACAGAGCTCTGCAAGGCCCTTGCGGATTTCCTCTTTGATTCGGAGGACGCGATGGTGCGCGTCGATATGTCAGAGTTCATGGAAAAACACTCCGTGGCCAGGCTGATCGGTGCCCCCCCAGGCTACGTTGGCTACGAAGAGGGCGGACACCTTACCGAGGCGGTGCGCCGTCGACCCTATTCGCTCCTGTTGCTGGACGAGGTGGAAAAAGCACACCCAGATGTCTTCAATATCCTGCTGCAGGTGCTGGAAGACGGGCGACTGACCGATGGACAGGGCCGCACGGTGGATTTTCGCAATACGGTTATCGTCATGACGTCCAATCTCGGCTCACACCTCATCCAGGAGATGGCGGGCGAGGGCAACTATGACGCCATGAAGTCCGCGGTGATGGATGTGGTCGGCACCCATTTTCGACCGGAGTTCATCAACCGGATCGATGAGACCGTCGTATTCCATCCGCTTGCGCAGGAGCAGATACGGGGTATCGCGGATATCCAGTTGCGTGGACTGCGAGAGCGGTTGGCCGAGCGAGAGTTGGGGCTCGTGATCAGCGAGGCCTTCATGGAGAAGTTGGTGGCTACCGGGTTCGATCCGGTTTACGGGGCACGCCCCCTTAAGCGCGCTATCCAGCAGGAGCTGGAAAACCCGCTGGCCCAGCGATTGCTCGCCGGTGACTTTTCACCCGGTCACCGGGTGCATGTCACTCTGGAAGGTGATGAGGTGGTGTTTGCGGCGCTTGAAGGGGAGGTGGTGGAAGCATTGCCACTCGGTACCGGCAGCGGCGACGCCTGAGGCGTCATTATTGATTAACGGAACCGGCGCCGCGAGCGCCGGGTTTCGTCTTACGGGCAGTGTACCTCCATGGTGTCGCGTGCCCGCTTCTTCTGCAGTTCCCTGTCCTCGTCGCTGAGATAGTACATCTCGCCGTTTTCATCCTTCATCTGAATACGTACCTTCGCGTTCAGAACTTCCAGGTTTTCCCTCGCCCTCGCGCAGTATTCAGGATTCTTCTCGATCTTCATTTTCGAGATCGT
The DNA here is from genome assembly GCA_965227435.1 of Halioglobus sp. Lineage (GTDB taxonomy): Bacteria > Pseudomonadota > Gammaproteobacteria > Pseudomonadales > Halieaceae > Marimicrobium. The sequence continues at coordinate 2,101,634 of CBDDGB010000001.1, forward strand.
CGTGGGCTCGAAATCGTTGCTCTCGGTGGGCTCCACGGATCGCGGCACCGCGCCCTCGTCTGAGTCCACGGCGCGCTTCAGGCCGGTGCCGGTGCGGACCACCTCATAGTTGATGCCCTTGGGCGGTGGTCGGTCACTGTGTACGGGCCGTCCGTTCTCGTCTGTCCAGCGATAGTAGGTCTCGGCGTGCACAGTCGCGGTGCCCGCAAGGAGTGCGCAGGCTGTGAGCACTGATAAGAAAAGTGGCCGAATCAAGGGGGGCCCTCCCAAAATGCTGGATTCCAGCTAAAAGTATCCCACATCGCGGACGCTGGCAATTGTGCAAAGTACGGACAGATTCTGCGCTAAGTCACTGCTTTAGTTGACTTTAGTACAAGCAAAACGCAACAATAGCGGGGTCTCACAGATGGTAACGGCTACCGTCGAGTACCCTCGACCTCTGGCCTACTGTGGTAATGCGATCATTTATCACAGCTGTTCGTGAGTCCCGTAATCAATCTGCACGTTACCGGGCGGATTGAGGGCCAGACACTGCGCTACCTCGCAGGGCGACCGATACACGGGCTGTTCGTGATCGAAAAACCCCTTGGTGCGTTCCGGGGGTGAAGTCCGGACGGTGTATCGAGCCCAACGTAAGGGGGTGGCGCAGCTATCCAGATACCGGTCCCAGGTGTCTGAATCAGCAGCGTTCACACGATGAAAGAAATGTCTCGACGAGGGTATCGCGTCGGGCGTTTTTGATGTGGAGAAAAACCGTGGACCTGTTATCCGGTGGTGAGATGATTGCCCGCGCGCTGGAGGACGAAGGTGTTGAGTACATCTTTGGCTATCCCGGCGGTGCGGTTTTACATATTTACGATGCGCTGTTCAAGGACTGCAAAGTCCCCCACGTGCTCGTGCGGCATGAGCAGGCGGCGACGCACGCTGCGGACGGCTATGCCCGAGCGACCGGCAAGCCCGGGGTGGTACTCGTAACCTCTGGCCCAGGCGCCACCAACGCCGTCACCGGTATCGCCACGGCGTACATGGACTCCATTCCCATGGTCGTCATATCGGGCCAGGTCCAGAGCCACCTCGTTGGCCAGGATGCGTTCCAGGAAACTGACATGGTCGGCATATCGCGGCCGATCGTTAAGCACAGCTTCATGGTCAAGCGCACGGAGGACCTACCGTCCGTGATCAAGAAGGCCTTCTTTATCGCCTCAACGGGCCGCCCCGGTCCCGTGGTAATCGATATCCCGAAGGACATTACGCGCCCGGATGCGAAGATGGAGTACAGCTATCCCGAATCGGTTAAGATGCGGTCCTATGCGCCTGCGCAGCGCGGGCACACAGGGCAGATCAAAAAAGCCGCTAAGATGCTGCTTGCCGCGAAGCGGCCCGTCATCTATACGGGCGGCGGTGTCGTGCAGGGCGAGGGCAGTGACCTGCTCACGCAGCTCGCGCGTGAACTCAACTACCCGGTCACCAATACGCTGATGGGCCTGGGTGCATTTCCAGGCACAGACCCCCAGTTCCTTGGCATGCTCGGCATGCACGGCTTTTACGAAGCAAACATGGCCATGCACCACTCGGATGTCATTCTCGCGGTGGGTGCGCGTTTCGATGATCGTGTGACCAATACGGTCGAGAAGTTCTGCCCCAGTGCGAAGATCATTCACGTGGATATTGACCCCGCGGCGATCTCCAAGACTGTAATGGCCGATATTCCGATCGTTGGTCCGGTGCAGTCCGTTCTCACTGAGTTGCTGTCACAGCTTGCGCAGCTGCGCGAGAAGGACAGCAGCCTACCCGACCAGGAGTCGCTAGGCCGCTGGTGGCAGCAGATCAATGAATGGCGCGAGGCGCACGGGCTGATGACCGCCCGGCGTTATGCCGACAGTGACCTGATCATGCCGCAGCAGGTTATCGAGAGCCTGTACCGCGCAACCAATGGCGAGGCCTATGTCACCTCCGACGTTGGCCAGCACCAGATGTTTGCCGCGCAGTACTACCCATTCGATAAACCGCGCCGCTGGATCAACTCCGGCGGTCTCGGCACGATGGGTTTCGGATTGCCGGCCGCAATGGGTGTTCAGCTCGCATTCCCCGACAGCAATGTGGCGTGTGTCACGGGCGAGGGGAGTATCCAGATGAATATTCAGGAGCTTTCGACGTGTACGCAGTACAACACGCCGGTGAAGATCATCAATTTGCGCAACAATTACCTCGGCATGGTGAAGCAATGGCAGGACATGCAGTACGAGGGCCGGTATGCCATGAGTACCTACGAGGACTCTCTGCCTGATTTCGTCGCGTTGACCGAATCCTATGGTCATGTCGGGATGCAGATCGACAAGTTGGATGATCTCGACAAGGCGATGGATGAGGCCTTCGCGATGAAGGACAAGCTGGTATTCCTCGATATCTTCGTTGATCCGAAGGAGCACGTGTACCCGATGCACGTTGCCCCTAATGGCTCGATGAAGGATATGTGGCTGAGCAAGAACGAGAGGACCTGATCATGCGTCGGATTATTTCCATACTGCTTGAGAACGAACCTGGGGCGCTGTCCCGGGTGGTGGGTCTCTTCTCCCAGCGCGGTTACAACATCGAGACCTTGAATGTCGCACCGACTGACGACCCGACTCTGTCGCGTCTCACTCTGACGACTGATGGTACTGATTTGCACATCGAGCAGATTACCAAGCAGCTGAACAAGCTGGTGGACGTGGTCAAGTTGGTGGACCTCACCGAGGGGGCTCACATCGAGCGCGACATGATGCTTATCAAGGTGCGTGCTACGGGCGCTGCGCGCGACGAGGTGAAACGTACCACTGATATATTCCGTGGACAGATCGTCGATGTAGGCCCGTCGGTCTATACCATTCAGCTTACCGGCACGAGCGACAAGCTGGATTCGTTTGTGGCGGCCATGGCGGATGCAGACGTGCTGGAAGTTGTACGCTCCGGGATCGCGGGTATTTCGCGGGGCGACAAGGTCCTTGCCCTTTAGCCGTACCGCTGGCAGCTGATCGCAGCGAGCGCTTTCGCGTATTCCGGTGTTCTGCGTCGCTGCTCAGCGGCGCAGGGCCACCGCTCCTCAGGGCATACCGTGATATACCTTGCGCGCATATCTGCGCGGTTCATGCCTGGATTCTGAAGTTCTGTGTGACATTGCTCATGTTCCTGTGCCCTCCAGCTTCCTTGAGGCACCGTGCCGGTGCAGGATTAAGTCTGTTCAGGGGATTCAGGGGGGCGCTATGGGACTGTTCAAACGACTGGCAACGCCATTCTCGTTAAAGCATGCAGCTAACGAAGAGGCGAACGTGCGGAAGCCTCGCGCCCGCAAGAGCAAAATCTCGCGGTCTGCAGGCAAAGCGAAGACTGTAAAACTTAATCCCTACCGCGCCGTGTCCATCGTTGCAGGCGCCTGTGCGTGTGAGCCTGCAATAGCACTTGGGGGCAAGCGGTTCCTGGTGGCGTCCGGCGAAGTGCCCATGCTGCCGATGCCTGAGTGCAACGCGGCAAAGTGCACATGCAAGTATTCCCATCACGACGACCGACGCGACCTGGAGGCAGGTGATCGGCGCCAGTGGAGCTCCCTGCAGTCAGAGCTGTTTAACAGTAAAGGCAGCTCGAACCGTCGCACGAGATCGCGCGGCCGACGTAAATCAGACTAGCGCTGAATCCGTACGGTCCAGGCATAAAAAAGCCCGCCCCCTAGAAGGGCGGGCCTTTTTTTTGTGCCGAGCAGGTGATCGGCGGCGCCACCACCTTAAACGATGCGCTTCATCGCCGTCATGTACCCACGTAGCTCGCGGCCAATCACCTCGACCGGGTGATTGCGCAGGGCTTCGTTAATTGCGATAAGTTCCTGGTTGTCCACGCCGCTATCGCCTTCCATACCAGCGCCGATGACGTCGGTATCGATCTTGCTCATAAAATCAGCGAGCAAGGGCCTGCACGCGTGGTCAAACAGGTAGCAGCCGTACTCGGCGGTATCCGAGATGACAACGTTCATTTCATACAGCTTTTTACGAGCGATGGTGTTCGCGATGAGCGGCGTCTCGTGTAGCGATTCGTAGTAAGCCGATTCGTCTTTGATGCCGGCGTCCACCATCGTTTCAAATGCAAGCTCTACGCCGGCCTTGACCATCGCTACCATCAGGATGCCGTGGTCATAGTATTCTTGCTCGGAAATATCCTGGCTCGTATTTTCCGATTTTTCGAACGCGGTTTCTGCGGTAGCGGCGCGCCAGCCAAGGAGATTGGCGTCGTCGTTGGCCCAGTCCGTCATCATGGTGCTGGAGAATGTACCCGACATGATGTCGTCCTGGTGCTTTTCATACAGCGGGCGCATGATGTCTTTCAGTTCTTCGGCCAGGTAGTGGGCGCGAATTTTCGCAGGGTTGTTGAGCCTGTCCATCATGTTGGTGATACCGCCATGCTTCAGACCCTCTGTGACGGTTTCCCAGCCGTACTGAATTAGCTTCGACGCGTAGGCCGGCTCAATGCCCTTCTCCACCATCTTGTCGAAGCAGAGAATGGAGCCAGTCTGCAGCATGCCGCACAGGATGGTTTGCTCGCCCATGAGATCGGATTTCACCTCGGCGATGGGCGAGGACTCAAGAACGCCTGCGCGGTCACCCCCTGTGCCGGATGCTAGCGCCTTGGCGATTTCGAGGCCGTCTCCGTTGGGGTCATTTTCCCGGTGTACCGCGATTAGAGTGGGCACCCCGAATCCACGCTTGTACTCTTCGCGTACCTCGGTGCCTGGGCATTTGGGGCACATCATGACAACAGTAATGTCTTCCCGGACCTGCATGCCTTCTTCAACCAGGTTGAAGCCGTGCGCGTAGTCGAGGCAGGCGCCTTCTTTCATGAGAGGCATGATGGCGTTTACCACGCTGGTGTGCTGCTTGTCGGGTGTGAGGTTCATGACCACGTCGGCCGTGGGTATGAGTTCTTCGTAGGTGCCGACGACAAACCCGTTCTCGCTCGCGTTTTGCCAGGACTGGCGCTTCTCACTGATGGCGCTGTCACGGAGGGCATAGGCCACGTCGAGGCCGCTGTCGCGCAGGTTGAGTCCCTGGTTAAGCCCTTGGGCGCCACAGCCGACGATCACGATTTTCTTGCCGCGCAGTTTGTCCACGCCGTCCGCGAACTCTGACTTGTCCATGAATCGGCACTTGCCCAACTCCTCCAACTGGAGTCTGAGCGGCAGTGTGTTGAAGTAATTCTGTCCCATCGTTGCGGTCCTCGGCTGGTTCAGGGGGAGCGAACGATAAGGCATTTTCCAAGTTGCGTAAAACGCCAAAAAGGTAATACAGTGTTGCAAATTGTGCAAAAATAAGTCAGATCATGGATATTCGGGCGCTCACGGTGTTTCTCTCGGTAGCTGACACCCTGAACTTCAGCCGTACCAGCACCGCTCTACACATGAGCGTCTCCGCGGTCAGTCGCACTGTAGGGCGGCTCGAGCAGGAGTTGGGACAACCCCTACTAGAGCGCGATACGCGCAGGGTGCGCCTTACGGGTGCAGGCCGGGATTTCCGCGAGTATGCGCGGGGCGCGGTGGCGGATTGGCAGGCGCTCAAGAGGCGGCTGGACGGTGAAGAGCTGGCAGGCGAGGTCAGCTTGTTCTGTTCTGTGACCGCCAGTTACAGCGTGTTGGCGCCGATTCTTGCCGCTTTTCGCGCTTCTCACCCAGCTGTGGAGATCATGATGCACACCGGTGACCAGGCGGACGGCATCAGTCGCGTCTTGGAGGGGCATGACGATATTGCGGTGAGCAGCCGTCCGGAGCAGTTGCACTCAAGGCTCGCCTTCTTGCCATTGTTTGAGTCCCCGCTGCGTTTTTGCGTGTCGGCGACGGAGTGCGCCGTTCGCGACGTGGTTATGGGTGCAGGGCCTGTCGATTGGCAGCGCGTACCACTCATCGTGCCGGAGCGTGGGGTCACCAAAGAGTTACTGGACCAGTGGCTTGCTGAGCGGGGACTCAGGCCGCCTATCTATGCACAGGTAGCTGGCCATGAAGCCATTGTCGCCATGGCCAGCCTCGGTCTTGGTGTGGGTGTTGCGCCGCAGTTGGTGATCGAAGCCGGCGGTATGGCGGATCGCATCGAGATGCTCGCGCTTGACGACGCGCTGCCGACGATCGATATCGGTCTTTGCAGTCTTGCACGGCGACTCGAGAGTGTGCCGCTGAGTGCGTTTTGGTCTGTGGCCGCTGAAACTTACAGTCGGGCGTAGGCCTCGTCCTTCCCGTGCCGGTTATATCGCACCATCACGCTGCAGGATAAGTTGATCCAGTTCTCAAAAATTCCCATCGCGTAACCGTTTATCGAGGTATATCGCCGCCTGTCCGGTCGCGCATTACTTCGCGCTGTCGGTTTTATAGGGTAAGTCCAAAGTTCCGTCCGTTCCCGGTGTGCGGCCTACAGAGAGACTTCAGGATGACCTATAGAGCCAGCAAAGACAGTGGATTCACCTTCATCGAATTGATGATTGTGTTCGTTGTGCTGATCCTGCTTTTGGTGATGGTGGCCCCGGCGTTCCAACAGATGATCCTGAGTAACAGGATGGTGAGTGAGGTGTATACCTTGCGCGCCACGCTCAACGCGGCCCGTTCCGAAGCGTTGACGCGCAGGGCGCCCGTCGTTGTCTGCCCTACCGCAAATGGTCAGGACTGCATTGCGGATACCGTCAGCTGGCAGCAGGGCTATATGGCGTTTGTTGACACCAACAACGACAACACGCCAGACCCTGCGAATCCCGACGAAGAGCGACTCCAATTCAATACACCGGAGGTCGCCATGGACATCGTCTTCAGCAATGGCAATCGGCGCGTGCGTTTCGACCCCTCGGGCGACGCAACAGGCTTCCAGGGCATCTTCGTGTTCTGTGACCAGCGCGGCCAGAGCTTTGCGCGTGGACTGATCCTGACGCCGGTTGGCGCGGTTCGTGCGGCTACGGATACCGATGAGCCTGCGGATGAAATCGTCAACGATGCAGACGACAACAACATCAGCTGTACATAAGGGGGCCAACGTGAATTCTCAGCGGGGAGTAACCCTCATCGAAACATTGATCGCCGTCGTCATATTGGCGATCGGCGTGCTTGGCATTGCCAGCTTGCTGACCCTGTCCAAGGTGTCGCAGCACGAAGCCGTGCAGCGTGTGCGCGCGGTTGCCCTGGGCAACGAGATGCTTGAACGCATTCGCCGCAATCCAAGCGGCGCTGCCGCTTATCACACCGGATTCAATGCACCCATAGGTGGGCCGGGCGGAGGGGAAGCGCCTGCTGACTGCACCATGGGGGCCGCCTGCAGCGCGGCGCAGCTCGCTGCCCGGGACCAGTGGCTCTGGGAGCAGCGCGTCAACGGCGCTCTCGTGACTGTCACGGAAGAGGGCGAGACGAGAAATACGGCGGGCCTGCGGGGACTGCGGGGTTGTGTGGACTTTGCGGCAGATGCCGGAAAGGTCAACACGGGCATCGTCAGCGTTGTGTTGCAGTGGCAAGGAATGAATGAGTCCACGGACGCTGTAGCGGCCGGGGGCAGTGTGTGCGGTGGAGAAGAGGCAGGGAGCGATGACACCCGTCGTCAGGTTGTCGTCAGCACCTATGTCGTGGATGAGATGGAACTATGAGACGTTCTATAGCTAACAGAAAGGTGCCGACGAGGCAGCAGGGATTCTCGCTGGTTGAGTTCATGGTCGCCGGCCTCCTCGGTGTCATTATCAGCGGGGGTGCCGTATCGCTTTATCTGGCGGCGAAGCGTTCGTTTACCGAGGTCGAGCAGGTGGCGGCGGTCTCTGAGAACGGACGGTTTGCACTGCGTATCCTTGATCTTTCTATGCGGCATGTGGGTTTCTTCGGGGGCAGTGGGCCCACTGATATCCGCATGGATGGCTCGCTTGGCGGGGTCAGCAACGACTGTTCGGGTGCGGCGGCGGCGTACGACCTGAGCAATGCCTTCTTCGTACAAAACGCCGCTAGTGCCAATGTGTTTGGCTGCATTGATGATGCGATGCCTGGCACCGATGTGCTGGTGCTGAAAGGTGTCGATCCGCGGCCCATCTATGACGCCGACCCTGATGACCCGGATGCGGCGCGGGACGGTGTTTTTTCGTTCACCCAGTCTATACCTGCACCGCCCGCTACGGTGGCAGCGCCGTGGAGTGCGCAGAAAACCTACGTAGTCGCTAACACCGATTCGGGCGTTCTCATTGATGGCGCTGATACTGCGCCGAACGTGGGTGAGGGCCAGGAATTCGCTCGGGGCGCTGCATGGCCTTACAGGCTTGAAATTTACTTTGTGCGCAACGGCGCGGTACCTACTTTGGCGCGGGCGTTCCTGGCGTGGGACTCAACCGCCGGCAGTATGGCTGTTCAGGATGAGGACCTTGTTGAAGGCGTGGAAAACCTCCGCTTTCGCATGGGTCTCGACAGTGACAACGATGGTGAAGCCGATAGTTTCGTGACGGCTGCGCAGGTGACGGCTGCAAATGCCTGGGAGCGTGTCACGTCGATTCAGGCGTCTGTGCTGGTGCGAGCCGATGTTGCAGATCCTACATACACCAACCAAAAGTCCTATCAGGTTGATACAGCGACGATTACACCCGCGGACAACTTCCGCAGGGTGCTCTTGAACTCGGAAATTGCACTGCGGAATCCCCGTCTGGTGCTCAGGGGAGGTGTGTGATGAATCGCCACTACAAGATAAACCGGGGTGAGCGGGGTATTGCGCTGGCGACGTCCCTGTTGTTTTTGCTCGTGGTGACGGTTATCAGCGTTGTCGCTGCGAACAACAGCACCATGGGTCTGAAAATGTCCGCGAATATGCAGGACGCCTATCGCTCATTCCAGGCCGCCGAAGCGGGCGTCTACGCCGTGCTTGGGCTCGCCGGAACGGCGGAAGATCCGTTCGTTCGACAGGAAGTTGTCGCAGAGCCTTTTGCCGATATGGAAGAAAACCATCCGCTGCGGAACCTGGCGGATGATCCGGATGATGTGCCCGTGGACGTTGACGTGTTCATGGTGGCGATCGACCGGACGTGTCCTCGTGCGCCTGTCGGCGCCGGTGGCACGAGTGTCGGCATTCTTGATTGTGATTATTACCGGGTGGAGTCGGAGCACGACGACCCCGGTAGCGCGCGTACGCGCGTTGAACTCGGCGTCGTCAAGACGGTGATTGGTAGCAGGTAGCAGGTAGTAGGGGAAAGCACTCCAAGCAGCGCCAGTTCACCGGCGCTCGAGGGGTACCAGGGGGTTGTATCGTGGTAAACAAGATGTCTCGATTGTTTGGATTTACTGCAGCTGTACTTGTCTTTTTGTCTGTAGGAAATCACTCGCCGGTGTTAGCGGATGACACCGAGATGTATCGCGCTCAGTACAGCGCGTCTTCTGGCTCGGGGCGCCCTAAAGTCCTCATTGTGTTCGATGACTCGGGCAGTATGAGTGACCTCATCGCAGGCCAGAGGCCTCCCTATGACCCCCTTGAAACCTATGACGGCGGCGTGACATCCGACCGCATCTACTGGTCAACGAACGGCAATATTCCCGGCAAGTACAGCAACCAGTATTTTCCTGACACCGTAAACCGCTGTGCGGCGTCATACACCTCACTCGATGACAGCGGCCGCTTTACCGCGCAGCGCTCTCTGCGTTGGGTTGATTCAACGATTGAAGAAGGGCAGTGCACGCTGGAGTGTCCGACAGGTACGACATACCGCAATCCGCCCGGACCCAACAATGCCGGGTGTTACGAGCAGCAGAGCTCCACCCAGCCGGTTGAGAAGCTTGTCTACGTGCGTAACGACTGGAGCGGTAACCGCTGCTACAACGGGCTGATCTATGTTGATCCGCCTGGATCGAACAACGACGCCTGCTATGAGTGGCAGAGCTCGTCTGATCCTGTGGGTGGCTGGATTTATCGCTCCAATGACAGCGGCAACACGTGTTATGGCGGTACCTCGTACCTTTATGTCGATCCGCCAGGCGGCAACAACGCCTACGATGCGTGTTTCGAGTACAAGACAGATCCTGAATTCGAAAACGTCACTGACTGGGTATACGTCTCTGATCGTACACAGGTGTGCGAGCCCGACACTGAGGTGCCCGGGTCATGGCAGCCCCTGTCCAGTTCTGACCGTAACCCGACGCATGTGGAGTGTGTCGATGACGTCAATGCGAGCGATACTGACAACGGCTCTGGACAATCGGCGGGTTATCCCCAAGACAACGTAACTAACGGCAGCGAGTACGGCCCCAGTGTTGACAACACTATAGACTGGCAAGACACGGCCTACACGTTCTACACGTCGCATTACATGAACTGGTACTACGACGATACGCTCGTAGAGAGCCGATCAAAGCTCGATATTGCTCAGGAAGTGGTGTCGACAATGATCGAGACCAATACCAGCATCGACTTCGGCCTGATGGAGTTCAACTACGACGAGGGTGGGCGGATTGTCCAGCGAATCATCCAGGACATGGATGCTGATGACAGGACCAACCTCATCGATATCGTCGAGAGTATGGACCACGCCGGCTCCACACCCATGTGTGAGTCGATGTACGAGGCCTATAACTACCTGGCCGGTGCAGATACCGTGTATGCGGATTCTGCGCTCTCCGGGTCGGACTCGCGCGGTACCTTTGACGTTCCGCCGAAGGACGCAGATGCTGAGAGCGGGGGTACATATATTTCCCCGAACACGGCGTGCGCGTTTACCTATGTCATCCTGATGACAGACGGCTTCCCCCAGCGGGACACCGGAGCAAACGATGCGATCAAGACGCTGACAGGCAAATCGGAAGACTATTCCTGTTCGGACTATGAGGACGCTGGTGGCAGCATGACCGAAAGCTGCATGCCTGAGCTTGCGGAATACATGGCCAACACAGACCTGGACGGCGATGACTCCAATGACGACCAGTTTGGTATCACCTACACCATCGGCTTCCAGACGGACCAGCAACTGCTGCTCGACACCGCTGAGAAGGGCAAGGGTATCTACTATACCGCCGAGAATGCGCAGGAACTGGTTGCAGCCTTCCAGGGTGCGCTGACCAACATCCTCGCGACTGAATCAACCTTTACGTCTCCTGCGGTTGCTGTGGATACGTTCACGCGGACCCAGAGTCGCGATGAAGTTTTCTACGCGATGTTCAAGCCCGACAGCTCGGTGAATTGGAAGGGCAACATTAAGAAGCTGAAACTGTCGATAACGGACGACGGCGCTGAGCTTATTGACTCGACCGGCGAGGCGGCCCTCGACCCGAGCACGGGTGACTTTGTGCCTGGTGCCATTACGTTCTGGGGTGATTCAGCGGACGGTGGCAAGGTCGACAAGGGTGGCGTCGGTGCGATACTCGCCACTCGCGACCCGGATACGCGATCGATATACATCGACACCGGCACCAATGGTGCGCTCGAAGCGTTCAACACGACTAACATCACGGCAGACGCTCTGGGCCTTGCGGATACCGCCGCGCTGTACGCCGCATTCGGGGCATCTACAGAGACGGCCTTCAACAAGCAGGTCGCCTGGGCGCGGGGTGAGGACGCCTACGACCAGGACGGTGATGATGATCGCGATGAGCCGCTGGAGTGGATCGTCGGCGATATCCTGCACAGCCAGCCGCTGGTGGTTAACTATGGTGCTAGGGGTGATTACACCGAAGAGTCGCCTGAGCTGCGCCTCGTGGTGGGCACCAATGCCGGCTTCATGCACATGTTTGATAACTTTGATGGCTCAGAGTCCTGGGCGTTCTTCCCGAAGGAACTCGTTGGCATCTTGCCTGAGCGTCGTAGAGACCTGCTGTCCAGCGACCACTTCTATGGCCTCGACCTCACGCCTGTGGCGTACATGAACGATGTGAACGGGGACGGCACCCTCGACGGCAGTGCGGCCGGCGTTTGGGGTGACAATGAAGACGATGTCTGGGTATTCCAGGGCATGCGGCGTGGCGGGTACTCCTACTACGCCATGAATGTGTCGGACCCGGATCTGCCAAGCCTGATGTGGAGCATCAATCCGAGTACCGCCGGTTTCGGCGAGCTGGGCCAGACGTGGTCGGAGCCTGTTGTCACAGAGATTCCAGGCTACGTCGATGACAGCGGGAAACCCAAGCCGGTACTTATCTTCGGCGCGGGTTACGATACAAGCAAGGACAGCACCGCCGGTGTAGGTGCGGCGGACACCATGGGGCGCGGCGTGTTCATTGTTGACGCTGAAACCGGCGCACTGGTCTGGAGTGTGACGCCGGGGACCAGCACGACGACGAACCTGCAGGAACTTGGGCTGCTACATTCGGTACCCAGTTCGATCACCGTGCTGGACAGCAACGGCGACCAGCTGACCGACAGGCTTTACTTCGGCGACACTGGGGGCAACCTCTGGCGTGTCGACATGCCCGGTCTCACGCTGCGCGGCACGAGCGAAATGCCATGGCAGATTAATAAGCTCGCCGACTTCAACCCCAACTCGTCGGTGTCGGCAGCGTCCGACAGGCGCTTCTTCGCAGCTCCCGATGTGGTGCGTGTCCGCTTCAAGGGTCAGTCGGTTGACACGGTACTTATTGGCAGCGGAGACAGAACCAATCCGAACGGCACGGATGTCGACAACCATCTCTACATGATCCGTGACCAGGCGATCACCACTTACACGACGCCCAGGCCTACCAGCACGGTCTGTGCAGACGAGGAACTGACTGACTTCCGCTGCGAGCTCCCGTTGGACCAGGGCGATTTGTACAATGCGACGTCCGATATCCTGAATACGGGTTCGGAAGAGCAGCGCGAGGTGGCTGTCCAGGCGCTGACCGCCGCGGACGGCTGGCTTCTTGAGCTGGCAAACGCGGGTGAGAAGAGCCTGGCGCAAACCATGGTCATCAACGGCACGATCTATGCACCTACGTTTACGCCGTCAACGCTGGCGGGTGACATCAACATCTGTGACCCCCAGGCGGGTACCGGTCTGCTCTATGTGATCGATCTCTACACGGTTCAGCGCGAAACCATCAACCTCGGCCCGATCCTGCCGGACACGCCCTCACTGCATTTTGCCGCGGATGGGGAGATCCGGCTGATCCTGCCGCCAGGAACGCCGTCCTACAGTATTGATGGACCCGGCGAGGTGGATTGCAGTGGTGGTGTGTGCGATGTCAGTGAGTCATTGCCCGCACCTTACGGAAACTTCTGGTTCCAGGAGGCTTACTAGTGAATATTCTTACCCCGATTCGTGTGTCCCGCAGGTCACGGGAGCGTGGATTCACTCTTATCGAAGTAATCATAGTCGTGGTGATTGTCGGTGTACTGGCCGCTGTTGCACTGCCGAGCTACGAGAGCAGCCTGCAAAAAGGCAGACGCTCTGATGCCAAGGCCGCCCTGCTCGATGTCGCAAATCGGCAGGAAGGCTACATGATGGACAACAACACGTATACCGCCGACCTCACCGACTTGGGATTCGACACGAACCCGCACATATCCGAGGAGGAGCACTACTCGTTGACCGCCGCTGCTTGCGCGACCGCGGGTATTGACCGGTGCTACACACTGACGGCGGCCGTTCGGTCTGGATCGCCCCAGGAGTCCGATGGCTGCGGCTCGCTGGTCCTTGACTCGAATGGCGAAAAGACGATCAGCGGTTATGGCGATGACTGTTGGTAGATTGAGTTGCGAGAGGTAATTTCCATGAATTGCACAAAATTTGGAATGGTTGCGCTGCTGCCGCTGGTGTTTGCATTTCCAGCCATGGCTGAGCGCGTTTGGCCTGAGACAAGTTATGACTGCCAGGTGAAAACTTCCTCCGACACGCGAGGGCTCGTGACGATTCAGGCAACGTCCCTGGAGCAGGCCCGTCTGAGTGTGGTCGGTGAATGGGCGGCAACAACTCTGGGCGGTCGCGAGCGCGCTGTCTCTGTGACCGAGTGTATTGAATCAGGCCGAGGCGAGTTTAACGACGCGTCTTTCCAGGCCTGGAAGATGTCGCTGGACCAATAGAAGATTCCAGCCATTTCCCAGTCATCCGGCGTGCCAGGCGCGCGTCCGGATTGGCCAGCTTTCGTGTGTAGCGGTTAGCGGTGCGCCTTTACTTCTTGTGAAATGCTCACCGAGAAAAGGCTGTATCCCCCAAGACGCTTCATGTCCTGTCAGCTTATACTGGGCGCAGGCGGTCTCGGCCACCGTGCGCGCTGGATGAAGCGCGGATAAGCGGACAAGCAGATCCTTCATCACTGCGGACAAAGCCCGACTGCCTTTACCATAAATCGTGCGATACGGCTTGTTGGTTGGGACTGTTTCTTGGATTCGGATAGTCAGCGAAGCGAAGACTTTTTCTTGCCCGACTTCTGTGGTCTACGCATGATGTTCGGGTTCGTAGTTATTGCCGAGCTCTTTGCGCTCATCCTGGCGCTGGCACCGCTTGATCACTCTGTTAACCTGCGTTGGCAGAACCTTGGTTTGATCTCCCTGCTGGTACAGTGGTGTGCTTTAGGCGCCGCTGCTGCCCTGTGCGCGGCACGGCCGTATCTCCACCGTTTGAGTAATGTCCAATCTGTGATCGTGAGCTACCTGCTGGTGCTGGTGATCATCGTGGTGGTCAGTGAGGCGGCTTACTTGCTGGTTACCTCACTCGATCTCTTGCGGTTGGAGCACTGGGAGTTCCTGGTTCGCAATGTTTTGATCGGCGCCATCATCACGGGACCGATACTCCGCTACTTCTACGTGCAGCATCAATGGCGACGGCGAATAGAGGCGGAGTCCAGAGCGCGATTCCAGGCATTGCAGTCCCGCATCAGGCCCCACTTTCTGTTCAACAGTATGAATACCATCGCCAGCCTGATTCGCACCCAGCCGAATCAAGCGGAGTTGGCCGTCGAAAATCTCTCTGACTTGTTCAGGGCTAGTCTGCGCGACGCTGCTCACCACTTCACGTTGGCTGAAGAACTGGAGCTGTGCCAGCGTTACGTGCAGATAGAGCAGCTGCGCATCGGGGAGGGTAGGCTGCGCGTCGATTGGGAGACGACCAGCCTTCCCGCAGATGCGCTCATTCCGCCGCTAACGCTGCAACCCCTGTTGGAAAACGCGATTTATCACGGCATCGGCTCACTGCCCGATGGAGGTACCGTCACCATCGAAGGCGCGCTGAATCGTAAGCAAATCGAACTTAAACTGACGAACCCGATATCCAGGGCGGGTCTACAGAAGCTCAGCAGTGGCAATCAGGTCGCCCAGGAGAATATCCGAGAGCGCTTACAGGCATTTTACCAACGCGGTGCGGATATCTGGTTTAATGAATCGATGTCGCACTACGAGGTAGTGCTCAGGTTTCCGTACATGAAGCAGGCGGATGAAGATTCTGATCGTTGATGATGAACCTCTGGCGAGAAGCCGGTTGCGCGCCCTGATCGACGATCTTGGTGTCGGCGAGGTCGTTGGCGAGGCCGGCAACGGTGAAGAGGCGCTCGATCAGTTCAGGCAGTTTTCCCCCAACGTTGTCTTGATGGACATTCGCATGCCTGGCATGGACGGAATGGAGGCCGCGCGCCAGCTTGGCAACCTGGCGAATGCGCCGTCAATCGTGTTCACAACCGCGTATGATGAATATGCCCTGCAGGCGTTTGATGTACACGCCATGGATTATCTGGTGAAACCCGTTCGGCGAGAGAGATTGGCAGAGGCGCTCGACCGCGTGGCGTCGCGTCTGTCCGTGGTTCGGGAACCCGGCGGGGCGCAATCTCAGCAGTTAAGTGTGCGCTCTCAGGGAGGGGTGCGCCTTATCGAACTCGAGGATGTCTACTACTTCCTCGCCGAACACAAGTACGTCATGGTCCACCATCGCGATGGCGAAGATCTTTTGGAGGAGCCCTTGAAATCGCTCGAAGACAGGTTTTCCGGTGCCCTGTTGCGCATTCACCGCAATGCGCTGGTAGCTGCCAACCAGTTGCTCGCCCTGGAACGCGATAGCGGTGGGCAGTTCAAGGCCGTCTTGCGAGAAGGTGACATCAGGCTGGATGTCAGCCGGCGTCACCTGCCGCTGGTCCGTGAATTTCTGACCCGTAGCGGCTCCGGCACGCGCTGAAACAGCGCCAGGGGCTCCGAAGCCTTTAGTCTCGTGACCGGATCCGCGCAGTACCGTGCGACTTTGCTATCATTGACCCAAACGTACCGCTCAAGGCCCAGATAAATGGCGGAGATCGATAGCCGCTCTGACAACGCGAAAGCGCCCGAACCACGCGACAGCCTTACACCGCCTCTGGATCTGCTCGTCGATGAGCACGAGGAGGAGGTATCTGAAAATGGGCGGACGGTTCGTGCCCAGGGCGTCTACCTTCTGCCCAACCTGTTCACCACCGGCGCACTGTTCGCGGGGTTTTATGCCGTGATCGCTGCCATGCGCGGCGACTATGAAAGTGCGCCGATCGCCATCTTCTTTGCCATGTTGTTTGACGGCCTGGATGGTCGGGTCGCGAGAATTACTCAAACCTCTTCGCGGTTTGGCGAAGAATACGACAGCCTGTCAGACATGGTGTCTTTCGGGGTTGCCCCGGCGCTGGTGGTCTTCGTCTGGGCGCTGGGTGACCTCGGCAAGCTGGGTTGGAGTGCGGCCTTTATTTACGTGGCCTGTGCGGCACTGCGCCTGGCCCGCTTCAACGCGCAGATAGAGAGTACGGACAAGAGCTACTTCACCGGGCTTGCGAGCCCCTCGGCGGCGGCCATCATCGCCAGCATGGTGTGGGTCTGTCACGACATCGGTTGGCTCGGCCCGTCTCTGCCGCGAGAGTTCGCGCTGCTGGTATGTGCGCTCACCGCGATCGTGGGCATCCTGATGATCACCAATATCCCGTACTACAGTTTTAAGGGCATAGACCGGGGCAGGGTGCCCTTCGTGGTGATCCTGGCTGTCGTACTCCTGTTCGGGCTCATTACGCTGGACCCGCCTGTCTTCATGTTGACGGGGTCCCTGCTGTACGCCCTGTCGGGCCCGGTCATGCTGGTCTGGAACCGGAGGCGCGGCAGAAACGGGGTCGCGCCGACGGAACCTTAGCGCATCTTGGGAGGTCTGACAGGCACAGCAATGGATAAAGAGTTAAGAGTGTCATGAGCAGGTCCTTCAAGGTGCCCAGTATCGCTTCATCGGAAATCACGTCTGAGAGTGCGTACTTCAACCGGCGCGATTTTATGCGCGCCTCGGGAGCCGCCGCGCTTCCTCTGCTAGCCGGCGGAATGTCTGCTCAGGCAGCGCCCAAGACGGGTGGGGCCCCGCTTGATTTTTCGAAGGCTGGCGCACAGTCCAGCGGCTTCAAGACGAATGAGGCCCTTACGCCCTTTAATGACGTTACCTCTTACTGCAATTTTTACGAGTTCGGTACCGACAAGGCCGACCCTCTGCACCACGCTCACGAGATGACTACCGACCCCTGGTCAATCCAGGTAGAGGGAGAGGTGCATAAGCCGGGCAAGCTGCACCTGGAAGATCTGCTGTCGGGCTTTGATCTTGAAGAGCGTATCTATCGCCTGCGCTGTGTTGAGGCGTGGTCCATGGTGGTTCCCTGGGTGGGTTTTCCGCTTGCGGCACTGCTGAGTCGGTTCGAGCCCAAAGGCAACGCCAAGTACGTTTCGTTTGAAACCCTGCATCGTCGCAGCGAAATGCGCGGTACGCGGTCGTTTACCAGCACGATCGACTGGCCTTACCGCGAGGGCCTGCGCATGGACGAAGCCATGAATCCCCTTACGCTTATGGCGGTAGGACTGTATGGCAAGACGCTGCCCAACCAGAATGGCGCCCCGATTCGACTTGTCGTGCCCTGGAAGTATGGTTTCAAGAGCATAAAGTCGATTGTGCGCATCCGCCTGACAGAGCGTCAGCCTTATACCACTTGGCAGGCCCTGGCGCCTCAGGAGTACGGCTTCTACGCCAACGTGAACCCGGAAGTCGATCATCCGCGCTGGAGCCAGGCCTCGGAGCGCCGCCTGCCCTCCACGCTGTTCCGACCCAATCGTATGGCCACGCGTATGTTCAATGGCTACGGAGAGCAGGTCGCACACCTTTATAGCGGTATGGACCTCAGCAGGTACTACTAGCCCATGGAACGCGCGATTCGAGGTACAGTATTTGTGCTGTGCCTCTTGCCCTTTGTGTTCATGCTCTACGGTGCTCTGAGTAATAGTCTGGGCCCAGACCCCGGCGAGCAGCTCATGCATGTATCGGGCGAGTGGTCTATTCGATTGCTTGCTCTTACGCTGCTGGTCACACCGTTGCGCCATTGGACGGGGTGGCAGGTGCTCCTGAAGATGCGCCGTATGTTGGGTCTCTATGCGTTCTTCTATGCCTGTATACACCTGCTGGTATTTCTGCAGCTGTTCATCGGCTG
>CBDDGB010000001.1:2122500-3146979 GCA_965227435.1 Halioglobus sp.
CGGAAGTCAGAGCGAAGCACATCGAGATGTGCTTCGCTCTGGTTTTAGCGACCGGAAAGTTCTTTAACAAGGTAAATCAAGCTGAGTCTTTGAGCTGACATGAAGCACCTTAGGGTGGGTCATGCGGTTCATAGATAAAATTGTTCCGGTGGCAGCGCGTGTAATTCTCCTGCGTTGTCACCATGAGTTGTAAAACACTGTGACTTAAGCGTCACAACATCCGGCGGATGTTTTTATCAGACAAGCGATTGTGGGAGCTTAGCCGCCCCTGCATAAGTGCGTTTGAAAGGAACATCTCAAGTGTCCAGCCTATGCTGAAGGGGGTTGGGCACAGTCTTCTTGACTGTTTTGTTCGTGGTTTGAACGAGGCAGGTCTGGATGATCTAGCGGTTTTAGGTCTGAAGGAAACAGATAACTTAGGTTATATGGTCAAGTGACTAAGCGTATACGGTGGATGCCTTGGCAGTTGGAGGCGATGAAGGACGTTGGAGCCTGCGAAAAGCGTGGGGGAGGTGGCAACCGACCGTTATATCCCACGATGTCCGAATGGGGAAACCCACCTGGTGTAAGCCAGGTACCCTTAACTGAATACATAGGTTAAGGGGGCGAACGAGGGGAACTGAAACATCTAAGTACCCTTAGGAACAGAAATCAATTGAGATTCCCCCAGTAGCGGCGAGCGACCGGGGAGTAGCCTGCAAGTGATAGCAGTCTGGTTAGTGGAAGCCTCTGGAAAGTGGCGCGATAGAGGGTGATAGCCCCGTACACGAAAACCGGGTTGTGGTACTGAGCTTGCGACAAGTAGGTCGGGACACGTGATATCTTGACTGAAGATGGGGGGACCATCCTCCAAGGCTAAATACTACCAACTGACCGATAGTGAACCAGTACCGTGAGGGAAAGGCGAAAAGAACCCCGGAGAGGGGAGTGAAATAGAACCTGAAACCGTATACGTACAAGCAGTGGGAGCGGGCTCGTCCCGTGACTGCGTACCTTTTGTATAATGGGTCAGCGACTTATTGTCTGTAGCAAGCTTAACCGTTTAGGGGAGGCGTAGGGAAACCGAGTCTTAATAGGGCGTCTTAGTTGCAGGCAATAGACCCGAAACCGAGCGATCTATCCATGGCCAGGGTGAAGGTTAGGTAACACTGACTGGAGGCCCGAACCCACTTATGTTGAAAAATGAGGGGATGAGCTGTGGATCGGAGTGAAAGGCTAATCAAGCTCGGAGATAGCTGGTTCTCCTCGAAATCTATTTAGGTAGAGCCTCGCGTTATTTACCCTGGGGGGTAGAGCACTGTTTGGGCTAGGGGGTCATCCCGACTTACCAACCCCATGCAAACTCCGAATACCCAGGAGTACTATCGCGGGAGACAGACGGCGGGTGCTAACGTCCGTCGTCGAGAGGGCAACAACCCAGACCGCCAGCTAAGGTCCCTAATACCAGTTAAGTGGGAAACGATGTGGGAAGGCTTAGACAGCTAGGAGGTTGGCTTAGAAGCAGCCACCCTTTAAAGAAAGCGTAATAGCTCACTAGTCGAGTCGGCCTGCGCGGAAGATATAACGGGGCTAAATTGGTAACCGAAGCTGCGGATTCATGAGTCCTTCGGGGCTTATGGGTGGTAGAGGAGCGTTCTGTAAGTGGTTGAAGGTGAGCCGGGAGGCTTGCTGGACATATCAGAAGTGCGAATGCTGACATGAGTAACGATAAGGGGGGTGAAAAACCTCCCCGCCGGAAGATCAAGGTTTCCTGTCCAACGCTAATCGGGACAGGGTGAGTCGGCCCCTAAGGCGAGGCAGAAATGCGTAGTCGATGGGAAGCAGGTTAACATTCCTGCACTTCTCACTATTGCGATGGAGGGACGGAGAAGGCTAGGCCAGCGCGGCGATGGTTGTCCGCGTTCAAGGGTGTAGGCTGGTGACTTAGGTAAATCCGGGTTGCTAAGGTCGAGACCTGATAACGAGTCTGACGCGAGAGCTGACGATGAAGTGGTTGATGCCCTGCTTCCAGGAAAAGCTTCTAAGCATAGATAGTGAGGAACCGTACTGTAAACCGACACAGGTGATCAGGTAGAGAATACCAAGGCGCTTGAGAGAACTCGGGTGAAGGAACTAGGCAAAATGGTACCGTAACTTCGGGAGAAGGTACGCCGACTAGGGTGATGGGGCTTGCCCCCTAAGCTTTGGTTGGTCGAAGTGACCAGGTGGCTGCGACTGTTTATTAAAAACATAGCACTCTGCAAACACGTAAGTGGACGTATAGGGTGTGACGCCTGCCCGGTGCCGGAAGGTTAATTGATGGGGTTATCTTCGGAGAAGCTCTTGATCGAAGCCCCGGTAAACGGCGGCCGTAACTATAACGGTCCTAAGGTAGCGAAATTCCTTGTCGGGTAAGTTCCGACCTGCACGAATGGCGTAACGATGGCCACACTGTCTCCACCCGAGACTCAGTGAAATTGAAATTGCGGTTAAGATGCCGTATACCCGCGGCTAGACGGAAAGACCCCGTGAACCTTTACTATAGCTTCACACTGGACTTTGACCTTACTTGTGTAGGATAGCTGGGAGGCTTTGAAGCGGTGGCGCCAGCCATCGTGGAGCCGACCTTGAAATACCAGCCTGGTAATGTTGAGGTTCTAACTTAGGTCCGTGATCCGGATCGAGGACAGTGTGTGGTGGGTAGTTTGACTGGGGCGGTCTCCTCCCAAAGAGTAACGGAGGAGCACGAAGGTGCGCTAATCATGGTCGGAAATCATGAGGTTAGTGTAAAGGCACAAGCGCGCTTGACTGCGAGACAGACATGTCGAGCAGGTACGAAAGTAGGTCTTAGTGATCCGGCGATTCTGAATGGAAGGGTCGTCGCTCAACGGATAAAAGGTACTCCGGGGATAACAGGCTGATACCGCCCAAGAGTTCACATCGACGGCGGTGTTTGGCACCTCGATGTCGGCTCATCACATCCTGGGGCTGAAGCCGGTCCCAAGGGTATGGCTGTTCGCCATTTAAAGTGGTACGCGAGCTGGGTTTAGAACGTCGTGAGACAGTTCGGTCCCTATCTGCCGTGGGCGTTGGAGAATTGAGGGAAGCTGCTCCTAGTACGAGAGGACCGGAGTGGACGAACCTCTGGTGTTCCGGTTGTGTCGCCAGACGCATTGCCGGGTAGCTATGTTCGGACAGGATAACCGCTGAAAGCATCTAAGCGGGAAGCCCCTCCCAAGATAAGTTCTCCCTGGGGATTTAATCCCCCTGAAGGGCCGTAGAAGACTACTACGTTGATAGGCTGGGTGTGTAAGCGTTGTGAGGCGTTGAGCTAACCAGTACTAATTGCCCGTGAGGCTTGACCATATAATCTGAGTTATTTGGGTACTCGAAGGAGTGCCTGAGAAGACGATAACGCAGGATGTTGTGATCGAGTCACAGTCCACCCTTACACTCAACGGAACAGACAGCTTGGTTTACCGCCCTATTTGTTGATCTGAGGCACTGCAACGCGCAGGTAAGACCATCGGTCAGCAAACCTGTTTGCCTGGCGACCATAGAGTACTGGAACCACCTGACTCCATCCCGAACTCAGTAGTGAAACGGTACATCGCCGATGGTAGTGTGGGGCTTCCCCATGTGAGAGTAGGTCATCGCCAGGCTCCTAAACTAAAAGACCCCTGCAGCAGCGCTGCAGGGGTCTTTTAGTTTAGGAACCGAGGATCTACTGTCCCGCCCTGACGCAGCCGTAGGCCGCCATGTGACGCAGTCTGTTCGCCGTAGGCGAACGACGAAGAAGTGCCGAAGGCAGGCGTGCGCGCCCCCGGCCGAGGGCGGCGAGCATGCTCGCCGCTTAAAGTAGGTCATCACCGCCCAAAGGGCGGCAAACCCAACGCCATTATCCCCCCAACCTAAGGCGCCAAATCCTCCAACCCACAAGGCCCCGGCGCCACCGGATTACACCTCGCCGTCAACCCACCAGGTATCACAACCTGATAGTCACTGAACTCCAGGTTCGGTTCCTGATAATCCGTACTAATGTACTGAGCTCCACTCGCCAGCGCCTCGTCACGCTGCGTCGTGTCGTTTTCCCGTGCCTGGACGGTGTCGCCGTCGGCCCGAGTACGCACCAGGTAACCTTGATCAACAAAGACCGCGATATCACCCGGCCCTGAGAACGGATTGTTAATCTTCATGAACGCCGCTTCAGGCGTGCCCGCGGGTGAACTGGTGAAGAGGACCCGACCTTCAAGTGAGGGGTGGCCTTCAACGTACATCTCCAAAACACTGCCCCCGTTATCAAGGCCGAACAGCACCTTGCCGCGCGACCAGTCGAGCGTTGGCCAGCCGGTCTCAAGGATGGCCGATTCCAGTGTTGGCGCATCGCCGCGCACATCGTCTGGCAGGATGATTTGCTCATCGGGGAAAACGGAGCGAATCTCAGCGTCTATGCTGTCCAGCATCACTTGATCCACGGGTAGCGGTACGGTGAAGTCGAGGTCTAGCGGATCTGGAATAGGCGCGTCCTTCGCCTCAACGAGAATCATGATGGGCAGGTGGCCGGGGTTGTCATCTGACCACTCTTTTACCTGCATGAGGCAGGCGACGAACGTGAGACAGCTCGTTTCGTAGTCGACCTCCTGAACATGCAGCACCTTGAGTCCGGGCTCGTCCAACTCCGGAATACCTGATGCCGTGTCTTCCCCAACGAGTGCCAACGCCCGGCGCGTGGCGAACAGGCCGCCCTCCGGGTCATGGAAGATGTCCAGTTCGATCTGCCGTATGCCCTGGCGGGAAAACTGCTCCGCAAGAGGCGGATGACTGTACTCCAGCGATGCCGCCAGATCAGGGTCGAATGCGCGCAGCAGTTCAAACAAGTCGCTGCGCAATGGCAACTTGTAACTGTTGTGTGAGCCAAGATACTGCAGGTGGTTAAGCCGCGTAGGTTCACCAGTGGCGGGGAGGGTGTCTTTCGAGTCTGTGCAGCCGGCCAGCACTGACAGCATGGTGGCTAGAATCACGGCGCCCTTGAGTGTTATTGATTTCTGCTTCACGTGAGCCCTCCTATCGGTAGGTCTATCTTTCTTTTGCCTTGCGTTACGTCCTGCCAAGCCATTGCTGCAGCGTATCACGGGTAGTCGATGGCAGCCCTTCCCACATGTTCAGCTCGATAGCGGCGATCAAGATTGCCTTGGCAAACAGCGGTTGATAATCGGCCTCACTGCCTTTGCCTATCGTCTTCAGGCAGTTTTCTATAAAGGTAGTAATGTCTTCTGTTTTGACCACGTGCTCCTCAACTTCCGACACTTCAGGAATGGGCTGCTGGAAAAGCGGTTTCGAGTCGAGATACTTGTCTGACAGAATATCATTCAGCTTCACCCAGTAACTGGAGTACTTCCGGTACAGCGGCTTGTTCACGTAGAGGAGCCCCTTGGCGGGCGGTTCTGGGAAGATCTGCTCAAGGAGTTTGAGAATCTTGTCGTTCTGCTCCTTGGGAAACCCCGCGGCGTTGAGGCAGCGCTTCATGAAAAGCTGCGTACCGCCGATGCTCTCATTCTGGTCGCTGTACGTGCCGCGCAGGGTCGGGATTCCGATGGCTGTGCAGAAGTCCTCGATGATGGAGCCATTTGGCCACTGCTCGCTCTCAAACGGACGCACCAGTACATTGCCCCGGCCGAAGGCGTTGTTCCAGCTCTGGAGTACGCTCACATAATCATTGCGCAGCAGTTGGTGAGTTTCGTAGAACTCATAGGCGGTGCCGGACCACTGTCGCGTGCCCTTAACGTCCTGGTTGTAAAACGAGCTGTATAGCTGGTCTTGCCTGCGCAGGTAGGCCACTACCTTGATGTCCAGGCCTTCCAACTGCGCGGCTATCTCGTCCAGCATGCGCTTGAGACGGTGGGTTTGGCCGAACAGTAATTCGGTGCTGAGAATGACCTTTTCAATGCTATCGCCACCTGCCGCGATCTCGTCGCGCAGCAGCTGCCACGAGGCCTGCCGGGGAATATCGCCGTACCAGAGCTCGGGCATCACGTATTCCTGATGGGTCTCGATCAGGTCACAGGCGAGTGCGTGATGGGCGTCACCGGTCCGGCAGCTTCTCGGGTAGAGAACGCCCTGTTGTTGCAACTGCCGGTCATTTCGTGAGAGGACGCGCTGCAGCGTTGACGTGGCTGTTTTCGGCGCGCCAATATGGAGGAATACGGTGGGCATCTAGGCTCCAATGGCTGTGGGCGCAGTATGCCTTAATCGACGTGCGCGTGCCACGAACCTACGGCGGCTTCAGTGATCGCGTGTCCGCCAGAGAGCTCGCAGCCTGCTGAGCCATCTGGAGCCGTTAAGTGCAGCGTGCGCCACCTGCTGTACAGCACCTAGCGTGCCGCGCTGCTCACTCGGTTGTGCGGCCCTCGTCTTGCCGCATTGCCCAGAAGAGTCGTACCAGACTGCGGCTCCCTCACTGAAATAGTGGCTCACGATGGAGCGGCGGGAGAGGGTGTTGTCATTACGCATCATGCCGCCGTGGGCCAGGTTTTCGTGCCATACCAGGATGTCGCCCTTGCGCGGAAGATAGGCTTGTTTCACACAGCCCGCGTCTTCGAGTTCCCGTTCCAGGCGTGGAAGGAATTTCTCTGCAAACTCCTCCCAGTCACCGTTGTGTACTTTGCCCATTCCGACCGTCTCACAGTACAGGCGCGGGAGGCGGTGGCTGCCCGGATACACAAATAATGGGCCCGCATCCTCGTCGACATCTTCGAGGGCGATCCACACGCCGCACATGTAGCCCGCGGGAAACGCGGTCAGGTGTATGGTGTCCTGGTGCATGTCCTGGCCACTGCCGCGAATAAACACCAGCGTCTGGCAGGGCAGTACGTGCTCCTGGAAGATCGCCTGCAGGAATCGCATTACGGATGGGAGCGTCCAGAGTTCCCTGGCCGCGTCACTTTTCTCGTGAACCAGCTCGATGCGATGGTCTTCACCCTCGTCCGCTATGCGGATGTCACCGCGCTCCAGCATGGCATCGAGGTCGGCATTGATGCGATCGAGCAAGGATGTGTCCACTGGGTCGGGCAGTGTGCAGAAACCCTGCCGCACGAAATCCGTGAGCGCGTCAGCTTCTGCCGCGGTAAGGCCGCTCTGCGCGGCAAGCTTTGGCGCCGTCTGCTCTGCATCGGCGCGATCAAACCAAGGGGTGAGGCTGGGCGCGTAGATTGGAAAGTGGGTGGAGTCCACTTCGCCCTCGCGCCATATCCAGCGGCGCCCGGGGTGATTCGCGATGGTGTTTGCGGCCAGTCGACCTAGGTCGCTGGAATTATCTACCGTCACTTCTCGGGCGACTTTCGACCTGGATATATCCAGGATGGTCAGTTGCACGGTCTGCGGGCCATTGCCCAGCAGGAAAGTGTTCAATACCAGCAGGTAGTCGTGGTAGCTCCCACCGTCATCCTGGGGCTGGCAATCTGCGGGTGCGATAGTGAAACGCTCGCTATTGCCCGCGACCCGCACCTCCAGGGTCACCTCGCTCGACAATGGCTGGGAAAAGGTGATGCGGCCGTGCAGCGGGCAGAGAGCGCTCAGCTGTCGGCGGGCCAGGAAATCCACCGACAGCTTAATCGTCGCGTCGGGGCAGGTTGCCCCTGGGCTGGTTAGCACGGCATCGGGCATCGCGTGATTGTCCCTGGGTTGCCTGTAGAAGGTTGGGGCGGCCTGTCAGGCCCGGCTGCCCCTCTGGACGGAAATTATGCCAGCTTCTGGGCCTCTTGGTCGCCATGACGTGGCCGATGTTCTCTTTATACAAGATGTAAAAAATGTCTTTTGAAAACAGCCGGATAAAGTTCCCTGTTTTGGGAATTTTAACTAAATTCCCGCTTACCCCGTTTTTGCGATTCCTTCATCATGGCGTGAGCTAATTCCCGCAGGCCAGCGTTAGTGCGCCTGCCAAGGAAGCTACAAAACCCGCAAGTCGTATTAGAAAAGGTAGTGTTCCCATGCATCCAAAAAAACGTTCTATTGCACCGTTTGCCCGCGCACCGCTGGCGGCGCTCGTTGCTGCCACGTTCGTCGGCGGCGCACCCGCGCTGGCCCAGGACGCGCGTAGCGGTTCTGTCGCCTCGCTGCTCGAGGAAGTCGTCGTTACCGCGCGGAAGCGAGAGGAAGGTGCACAGGAAGTGCCGCTGTCCGTGACGGCCTACAACGCCGACCAGATCGAGACCCTGAAAGTCCGCGATCTGTTCAGCCTGTCCACCGGCATGCCCAACGTGGTGCTGGATGACGTGGGCACGACCCGCGGTACGGCCAACTTCTCCATACGTGGCCTCGGCATCAACAGCTCGATTCCGGGCATCGACCCCACGGTTGGCCTCTTTGTTAACGGCGTCTACATCGGCAATAACGTAGGTGTGGTCTTCGACTCCTTCGACCTTGAGAGTATCGAGGTCCTGCGTGGCCCCCAGGGCATCCTGTTCGGTCGTAACGTGACTGGCGGTGCGATCCTGATGAATACCCGCACACCCGGTGATGAATTCAACGCGACAATCAAGGCCGCGGCTGACACCGGCGAAGACGGCGGCTGGAACCGTTACCTGATGGGTGCCGTTGGCGGCCCTGTAACCGACGATTTCGGTGCCCGCCTGACCCTTTACTACAACGATGACCAGGGCTGGTTCGAGAACGATTTCGACGGCGGCGACGTGGGTGCGGTAGAGCAGATCATGGGTCGCGGAACCCTGAGCTGGACGCCAACCGACACGCTGGACCTGATCCTGCGCTATGAGCACTCGGATATTGAGGGCGACGGCCCGGTAGCCCAGAGCCACCGTAACGGCTCGGGTGTTGACCCGATGCAGACCGAGCCTTTCGGCTGCTCGATCCCCGATCGCGATAGCTTCGACGTCTGCTACGACGAGGTGGGCTTCCAGGACACCGAGTCAGACTTCCTGACGATCCAGGCCGACCAGGCGGTGGACGTGGGTGACGGCACAGTGACGGCCATCTTTGGCTGGCGTGAGTCTGAAGGTGAGAGCCTCGGCGACATTGATGGCCAGCCTGTATGGCTGTTCCACGCGCCCTCTGCCCTTAACACCGAGCAGAGCAGCCTCGAATTGCGCTACTCCGGCACCTTTGACGACCGCGCTACGGTCACCACGGGTATCTACTACTTCGAAAACGAACTTAACTACGACGAGAGTCGTCTGCTTGGCGGCATCGTGCTCGGTGGCGCCGCGCCCTTCGCCACGTTCCACGGCGGCGGCAACCTCGACGTCGAGACCTACGGCGCGTTCGCAACGGTTGACTACGACCTGACGGACAGCCTCACCCTGAACGCGGGCATTCGCTTCTCCTACGAGGAAAAGCAGGTTGAAGTGGCAACGCTGCCGCCCAGCCAGAACATGCCCTGTAGCGTGATCGATGGCACCTGTAACCTGGACTTCATGGACCGTGAAGACTGGGACAGCTGGGCTCCCAAGCTCGGTGCGACCTGGCATATCAGCGACGACGCGCGCATGTACGCGCACTGGACCCGCGGTTTCCGCTCTGGTGGCTACAACATGCGTAACACCTCGGTGGATCCTGCGGACACCCCAGGGCCGTTTGACGAGGAGCAGGTCGACAACTTCGAGATCGGCTACAAGTCGACTTTCGGTCGCGGCAAGCTGAACGCAGCGCTCTTCTACAACGAAGTCAGCGACATGCAGCGTGAGGTGAACAAGCCCGGTCCGATCGGCGTCATCCAGCTGATCCAGAACACTGCTGACGCAGACATTCTGGGCCTCGAGGTAGATGCCACTTACGCGGTTCTCGACAACCTGCTGGTATTTGCGTCACTCGGTTACATCGACGCAGAGTACTCCGAGGTGAACGTTGACCTGAACGAAGACGGTGTTATCGACGGTAAGGACAAGGATCTTGACCTGCCGCGTGCGCCTGAGCTCACTTACAGCATCGGCGTATCCTATGACCTGGACGTTGGTGACTGGGGCTACGTCAGCTCTCGCGTGAACTACGCATATCGTGATGAGACGGCGTACACCGACAGCAACCTCGGCTTCATCCTGGAGCAGGAGATTGTGGATGCGGGCATAGACCTTCGCTCCAACGATGGTCACTGGACGTTCTCCATCTACGGCAAGAACCTGCTGGACGAGGTCAAGCACGGTGGCGATACCCAGCTGCCTGACGACCTGGCCGGTGCCGTTGCCTGGGGTGGTACGTTCTCACCGCTCACCAAGGGTCGCCACTACGGTGCCGAGGTGGTCTACAACTTCTAAGCCACAGGGCTTAATCAATAATGCCGGCGCAAGCCGGCATTTTTTTGCCTGAGTATTGCTGGTGCATCCCACGGGACGCTAGCTTTTACACACTAGGTCAGCGTGGGAACCCGCAGGCAGATTGCAGTAACGTTGTCGCTCCGTCCCGCTGCGCGGGTTGTGGCGGTAAGCGCTAGCGATTCGAGGTAGGCCTGGAGGGTGGTCGTGCGAAGGAGATTCTGGCGCTCTGAGGCCGTCACCTGCTCCCAGAAGCCGTCGGTACACAATAGCAGTGCTTCACCTGCGCCAAGTGGCGGCTGGACGTTAATGGTCGGTGAGTCGTCTCGCTTGGCGCTTATTGATTTGAATAGCTTGCCCTGGTCCGGATGTTGGCCCATTTCCTCCTCGGTGATGGCCCCTTCATCAAGGAGCATCTGTACCACCGAATGATCCCGGGTACGCCAGGGTTCAGCGCCGATGGCCAGCCGATAGGCGCGGCTGTCGCCAACGTGGGCTATGGCAATGCCTCCCTCCTGAACGGCCGCGACAACGGCGGTTGTTTTGGGGTCCTCGGAAGACTCTTCCAGGGCAAGTTTGTAACTTATGTTGTCGCGCCCCTTGCGAAACACATTGGCGAAGTGCGCTCTGGCGTCGTCGCGGCTCGTAACGCAATTGGTTGGCGTCTCGACGCCGGCTGCTACCGCTGCTTCAGCGAAGGCACGCGAGGCCCACTCGCCCCGGGCGTGGCCACCAAGCCCGTCACAGACAACGGCGAGTACGCCGCCGTCCTCCATTGTGGTGAACGCGAAGAAGTCTTCGTTGGAGTCGCGGTCGCCTACGAGGCTGATGCTCGCGATGTCGTAGCTCATGGCCAGTGGGTGTCCTTGCGCAAAAACCTCACAGCTTTCGCCCGCGATTCTTCTTGTGCGGGCTGCGTGTAAGCATATCGAATAGCTGCACCAATGGAACCCTTTCGAGTCTATGCTTCCCGTGCGGTCAGTCATGGTGAACCTTCATCGGTCACACAGTGTTGCTTCCGCGCACAGAAAAAAGGCCGCTTCAAGCGGCCTTCTTTTGGTTAGGGTGTCGCGGGAGGACACTCAGGTGGTAACGGACTTGGTCCGCTGCAATCGGGTGGTTGCGGGGAATCGTCGTCGCATGGCAGGAAAAACTCCGTCACGCTCTCGTCCGTTGTAACTTCCACTGTGATGACACCCTGAACGAAGTTCTCTGCGGTGGCAGCTGGATTGCGATCAGAAGTGAACGTAATGCCCCAGGCTCCGGGCGCCGTAGTGTTGGGCGCCTCGAAATCTGTTGGGCCAACGATGATGCATGACTCGGTTGCGGATACGGTAATCGTCGAACCACCGCTTGGCGGGTTGTTGAAGATGTCCGAGATATAGAAGGTCACGGGTTGGCCATTAACCGCCTGTGTAATTTGGTTGCCGAAGCGGTTCACGAACAGGAAGAACCAGTTTGGGTCGTTATTCATGATGACGACTGCATCATCCCTCACGTGTACAAGGTCACGACTACACCAGAGACCATCGCCCTTGGGCGGACACAGGAAACCGTTGAATAGCGGGGGATTGTCATTGAAATCGTAGAGTTCATCGTTGTCGAAATCGATGAAAATCTCTTCCTGGCCCGCTATACACCTCGGTGTTTCCGGATTCAGCTGGCAGAAGGGGTCTTCAGGAGTGAACACATTGTCTTCGTTGTGATCGATGTGCGCTTCAGCCAGGTTGGCAAACAGGTCACGCTCCTCCTCGTCCATGATGCCGTTGCCGTTGGCGTCAATAAACGACTCTTCGCCGATTGCGTGTACGAGAATCTGTGAGCGACCGCCGCGGGTGAAGCCAAGATCTACAGGACATGGGCCGCCGGCGACATTGTGTGATGGGCAGTTGTAGTCCGCGTCGAAATCGATGGTCTGAACGAAGCTCGTGCCCGTCAGGGTCGGGAACCGGGGCTGCTGGCTGGTCCAATCGACTGAACAGTTACCGCCCACCGTGGTACAGGAGCCGACGATCGCGCCGAGTTCTGTCGTGAACACGGCTGCCGTGCCGTCAACGACCGGGTTGTTGAACTTGTCTGCCATCCGGACCGTGAGCCGACGACACAGGCCGTCAACATTGAGGGCGGCATCAACAACAAAGGTGCCCCCGGCATCACAAGCGCCAACCGAGAGACTAATAGAGTTTTGGTCTGGCAGGCCGGTGGTGACCGTGATGAGATCGGATACAGTAGCGATCACCTCGCCGTTGCTGCCTGTGGTCGAAGCGATTACCCGAACGACCGTGGCAACGTCACCCGCTGAAACCGTGACGCGTACCTGGCCGTCTCCGCCACTCAGTGTTGTGTCTGAAGACAGCTCGAGCCCGCCTACAAACGTGGTCAGGGAGAAGTCTACGGGCACACCCTGCAGCGGCAGGCCACTGCCGTCGACTACCGTGAAAACGACCTCGGCGGTTTCGTCGCGATTCTCACCACCTGTGCCTTTCAAGACGATCAGGGTCGGTTCGGCGCTTTCAAACGTGATCGCGGTGGTTTCGGGTGCCGAGATGTTGAGCGTACCGAACGCCTGTGCGCTCGCACCCACAAGGCTGGCGGTGATTTCGTCGAGGCCCGAGCAGCCCGAAGCTGTGTAGAGCGTAGATGAAACTCCATTCACAGAAGCCGCCGCATCGGGTGGATTGATGATGGACTGTTCCGCAGCGATACAACCGCTGCTGAATCGCACGTCTTCAACTGTGGTCACCAGTTCGCCGTTGGGGTCCAGAATGGCAACTGACAGCTGGGCATTACCGCCTGCTGAGAGGGTATTGCCGGGTTCGATCTTGATCTGGTTTTCAATGAAGGTGCCCAGGTCGTCAAAGTAGCCCAGTCGCAGGCCGCTCTGGCCGACCTGGAAAGTGAGTTCGCCCGTAACATCGCCGTTATTGGTCGTGGCGGTCGCGGTGATCGTGCCCGCGCCCTTTACATCGCCGGCCTCAATCTGGAACGTGGCGATTCCGTTAGCGTCTGTCAGGGCTGTGCCGCTGGCGGGGAACAGTACGCCGATGTTGGCGGCTGCCGCGACAACTACGCCAGCCCTGTTGCCAACTTTTACCTGCAAGGTCCCCGGGGAGGACGTTGTGACTGTGTTCGTGGGAACACCGTTCGGATCGAACAAGGTCATGCGCACGCTGCTGTTCCCGTTGTTGTTCGGCAGGAACCCCGCGTCGCCACCGCCGCCACCGCCGCCACAGGCGGTCAGCGCCAGTATAAATACAAACAGAGCGGCCAGACGGCCGGGAAGGATGTCGCCCCTGATGATCATTTTTGTCCCCTATTGCCCGCGATCTTGCGGGTCTTATAGTGTTGATACAGCCTGACTCGATTCTGCGAGGATCGCAGGCAGAGTCAACCAAAGAGTCTTCGACTAATTCACAAAGAGTCTTCAGCTAAAGCAAAGCTCGCCTTCAACTGCTTTCAGCTTAGCATGGGCCCTCTGAAAAACTCTATGAATAACATGGCGATAGCGCGCTTTTGTGATTATTTACGATAGGTAATATGACCGCTTTTTCGCGGCCGAAAAGAGGGCAGTTTCCGGCCCCATGGCCAGCGCCGAATTTGGTAGGATGAGCCCTTTTCCGGGGCCCTGTTTCAGCGTGCAATCCCCCCCCAGACTCTCCGTTTCGATCGTCCTTCACCACAGCGAGCCGGCCCTGCTGTGGGCGACCCTGGCCAGTCTCGATGCGGCGGCCGAGCGGGCTGTTAGTGAGGGGGTTGTGGAGGCCGTCGAGGTGGTGCTCGTCGACAATGCTTCAGCCCCTGATTACCTTGAGAGCCTCCAGCATCAGTGCTCACAGATGACCTTTGCCGCCGTTGCGCTCAGGTGGCTGCCTCAGCCCGACAACAGCGGGTTTGGCGCTGGCCACAATCGCGCGCTGGCGGGCCTTCAGAGCGACCTGCACCTGGTGCTCAATCCGGACGTGGAGCTGGACGCCCAGGCACTGTGCGAGGGCATCCGGGTGCTGGTGCAGCGCCCCGAGGTGGGCCTGGTCTGCCCGGCTGTGAGTACACCAGACGGCGCGCCCGACTACCTGTGTAAGCGATACCCGTCACTGGTTGTGCTCCTGCTGCGGGGCTTTGCGCCGCGCTTCGTGAAGCGCCTCTTCCGGGGGATGCTCGATCACTACGAGGCTCGCGACATCATCGACACCGGTGTTCCCGCTAACGTTGAAATCGCCAGTGGCTGCTTCATGTTGCTGCGGACCTCCGATCTTGCAGCCGTTGAGGGTTTCGACGAGGGCTACTTCCTCTATTTCGAGGACTTTGACCTGTCGCTGAGACTGCGTGAAGACGGGGTTGGCACGCTGTTGTACTGGCCCGATATGCGCATCATTCACCATGGTGGCGACGCGGCCCGCAAGGGGTTTCACCATGTGCGCTACTTCCTGCGCTCGGCGCGTCGCTTCTTCGCGCAGCACGGCTGGCGCTTGTGGTAGGGCCCGGTTAGACTGCCGCCATGCATGAACTCAAGCGACTGGCGTATCTCGACGCGATGGGTGTAGACGCCTTCATTTCGCGCGCCCAGTTGCCCGGCGCCGCACCGACCCGACGCCTCGCTCTGCCTGTCCAGGTTGCAACCTCAACTGCCGTAGAAGCCGCCCCTGTAGCTCGCGCCGGGCTGCCAGATTTCGACGTGCCGGAACGACCCGTTAAAGCCCCGGCGCCAGCCGTGAGGGTACGCGCCACCGCGGCGGGGCCTGAACATTTCACGCTGGCCACGGTGTTGGCGGGCCAATGGTTGTGGCTTGAAGATATCGGCGGTAACCCACTGGGCAAGGAGCAGGTCTGGCTCATTCAGTGTATGGCCAGGGCGCTCGCGGTAGCCGGGTCGTCTGCAACGCCCGGCGAGGGCCTGCCCCAGGGTGCTGCGCCAGATGTGGCACTGTTCCAGTGGCCGATTCATACCAATGACCAGTTCGACCTCGGCCCTGAATCCGCCCAGGTGAGCGCGAGCAGCTTTGTCGCGCGGCGCCTCGAACAGAGCCGTTGCCTTGGCCTGGTCTGCCTAGGCGGTGGCAGCGAGTCGCGGCTGGCGGCGGAGCAGTTCAACGTGCCTGTGGTTGCGACCCACAGCACCGTGGAAATTCTTGCCGATCCCAGCCTGAAGCCCATTGTGTGGCAGCAGCTGGCCGCGTTAGCCACGGGGCGTTAGGACGCTCCGAGGTCATGTCCCACACGATTCGCCCGGCTGAACCAGGAGAAGCCGCAGCGCTGGCTGCGCTGGATGCAGGTGCAGACCCAAATCCATGGCGCACCGCCCAGTACCAAAGTGCCGTTGCCGGTGTGGCGGGTCAGCAGGTGCTTGTTGCTTGTTTTGAGCAGCGGCCCGCGGGCTGTCTGGTACTCGCAGTCGCTGCTGACGAAGGCAGCATCCACCGTATTGTCGTCGCGGAAGGGCAGCGCCGCCGCGGGCTGGGTCTCATGCTGCTTCGCGCGGCACTATCGGCGGCCAGAGACGCTGGCGCGGCGAGCTGCCACCTCGAGGTGCGCGAATCGAACGCCGCGGCGCTGGCGCTCTACGAACACGCGGGCTTCTCGCTCCAGGGCAGGCGAAAGGGCTACTATACGCGTCCCGCTGAATCGGGCGGTCGCGAAGACGCCCTGCTTATGTCGACAAGCCTGGAGGTTTAAACGCACTGTGAACGTTTTGGAGACCGAGTGGTGGACCCTGGCCCTGCCGCCGGAATGGTGGGCGGAGGCAGAGGGCGACAGCATCCTCGTCGGCGACCGCGACGAGGTCGGTTGCATTGAGATCAGTACGCTCAAGCGCGACACCGGTGAATTCAGCGCCAGCGATATCGAAGCGGTGGCGAAGGAGGACGCTGCGGCCGGCGCCCAGTTTGCGGCTGCGACACTCGGTGACTTTACCGGACTAACCAGCGGCTACGAGGAAGAGGGCGTGGCCGTCCGCGAGTGGTGTGTGGCCAGTGGCAGTACGCTGCTGTTTATCACGTACAGTTGCGATCTGGAAAACAGCGGCATGGATGATGCCGCGGTCGATGAGCTGCTGGATACGCTGTTGTTAGCGCCTGACGCTGACTAGTCCGGCGCAGACTGCTGCTGTAAGGCGCCTACGGCGGCGGCTATGAAATAGTCCCGGTCACGCGTACGCGCTTCGAACCCTTCACCGGCTTTTCCTTCAGCGCGTCCTTGCGTTTCTGAATGCGCTCGTCGATCAGGTTTTTTAACGCGATGAGCAGGCCGGTAAAAATGAACGCGCCAGGCGGCAGGATGGCCAGCAGGAACGGTTGGTAATCGGCAAACACCACCACTTTCCAGTCTGCGGCGCCGGGGCCGAACAGCAGGTCCATGCCGTCAAACAGTGCGCCGGTGCCGGCCAGCTCGCGCATTGCGCCGAGCAGCACCAGAACAATCGCAAAGCCCACCCCCATAATCAGGCCGTCGTAGAAAGCTGGCGCAATGGAATTTTTCGCGGCAAAGCCATCGGCGCGCCCGAGGATCACGCAGTTGGTGGTAATCAGCGGCAGGAAGATGCCGAGAATCTGGTAGAGCTCGTAGGCATAGGCCTGCATCAACAGCTCGATGCAGGTCACCGCCGCGGCGATGATCATGACGAACGTGGGCAGGCGCACCGCGTCAGACACCACATTGCGTATGAGCGAAACGGCGGTATTGGAGCAGACCAGCACGAGAATGGTGGCGAGCCCCAGGCCGATCGCGTTGACCACGGTACCGGTTACCGCCAGTAGCGGGCATAGGCCCAGCAACTGCACGATGGCAGGGTTGTTCTTCCAAAGACCGTTCTTTGACAGTTCGCCGTAGCTGACTTCAGCCATCAGGACTTACCTCCGCCGTCGCGCTCCGCGGCTTCCCCAAAAAGGAGAACGCGATTCGCCTCGGCAAATTGTAGAACTCGCAGGGTTGCTTTCACAACGGCCCGCGGCGTAATTGTGGCGCCCGTGAACTGGTCGAAAACGCCCTTGTCGCGCTTCACTGCCCAGCCCTCGGGTGTGGGGTCTGACAGCGAGCGGCCGTCAAAGTCCATGATCCAGTCAGACTTCTTGATGTCGACCTTGTCGCCGAGCCCCGGTGTTTCCTTGTGGGCGAGTACCCTGACACCGGCGATACTGCCGTCGCGGTTCACGCCGACGATCATCTCGATGTCGCCGGTGTAGCCGTCGGGTGCGACCGCGGGGATGATGGCGGCGACGACATCGCCCTGATTGCGCGCGAGGTAGATCGACTTGTCGTCGCGCAGGCCGAGTTCCTCTGCGGCCGGCCCTACAGCGAGCGTGTCGTCGAGCATGGTGTTGTCGTGACGATTGCGCGGCACGATCTCAAGCAACGCTTTTTCTTCAGCCAGTCGTTTCTGCTCGGCGATGCGGTCCTCTGTGCCGAGAAACGTGCCGGCAATAAGCAATGTGGTTGCCACGGCGAACAGTGCGAGCAGTACGCTGTTGAGGCTGATCGATTTACCCAGCATGTCAGCCTTCCCTCCCGCCGTGATCGTGACCGTACGTTCTAGGCTGCGTGTAATGATCGATAAACGGTGCGGCGAAGTTCATGATCAACACCGCGAAAGCCACCGCGTCGGGGTAGTTGCCGCGTACGCGAATGATGTACACGAGGGCGCCAATCATCGCGCCGTAGATTAGTCGGCCTCGCAGCGATACTGCTGAGCTCACCGGGTCTGTGACGATGAAGAACGCGCCGAACATCGTTGCCCCGCTCAACAGGTGAAACAGTGGCGAACCGCCACTGGCAGAGCTGCCCCCATCGTAGAACAGAGCGGAGAGCAGGGCGATCGAGGCGAGCATCGCCACGGGGGCATGCCACGTGAAAATTCGCTTGTAGAGCAGATACGCGCCACCCGCGAGGAACGCGAGGTTGACCCATTCCCAGCCGAGCCCTGCCCAGCGACCGAACTGCGGGTTCTGCGTCCAAAGGTCTTCCACCAGCAGACTCGTGTTCTGGCGCATGAGGTCCAGCGGTGTGGCCATCGTGACGCCATCGTAGGCGGCGGGCATGAAGCAGGCCTGCAGTGCCTCCAGCAGGCCGGGCAGCTCACCGGCACCGCGTGGCGGCGCCCACGCCGTCATCTGAACCGGGAACGATATGAGGAGAACGACGTAACCGGCCATCGCGGGGTTAAACGGGTTGTATCCCATGCCGCCGTAGAGGTGCTTGGCAAACAGGATCGCGCTTGCGATGCCGACGGCAATCAGCCACCAGGGGGCATAGGGCGGCAGCGCTATACACAGAAGGAATGCGGTAACGAGCGCGCTGCAGTCCTTCAGGTAAAAACCCAGGGGGCGACCGCGCAACTTGAGCGCCAGCGCCTCGCAGGCAAGCGCGACAACTGAACCCCAGAGAATGTTGACGATCGTGCCGAACCCGAAAAAATGGGTGAGTACGATGATGCCGGGTACCGTCGCAAGCAGCACGTGCTGCATGACGCGTTGGGTACTGAGCGGGCCGTGGGCGTGCGGAGAGGTGATGCGCATCAGCGCCATGTCACACTTCCTCCGCCTTGAGTGCTGCTTCGGCCTCGGCCACCTTGTCGGTCAGTCTTGCAACGGTCGATTCGAGCGCTTCGATGATTTTGTCTTCTTCGCCTGCCGCGCGACTGTCGGCGAGCTTGGCCTGTGATTTTTCCAGACGGCCGCGCAGTTTCTCGAGGTTTGCCTGTGCTTTTTCCTGCGGGCTCAATGAGGCCTCGGCGGCGCGTGCTGCCATGGCTTTCTCGATAGCGGCCTGGGCGGCGTTGCCGGCGGGCGCCTCGTCGGTTGTGGAGGAGCTCGCATTGGCAGACTGGTAGTCCGCGAGAGCCTTTTCTGCGGCTTCAAGCTTCGCCTTGGTCTTGTCCACCCCTGTCTGCAGCGCATCAACGAGGTCTGATCCCTCGGCCTTCGCTTCTTCCAGCTTCGCAGTGGCGGTATCGAGTCGCTTGCGCCCGGAGACGACCGCCTTCTCCAGTTTTTCGAGTTCAGACTCGCCAGCTGCACCGGCCTGCTGCTCGGCTTTCTTCGCCTTGGCGCGTTCGATCGCCGCCTGGATCGGGTCTTCTTCGGTGCCACCCTCTGTCGCAGCCTGTTGCGCGCGTTTCTCCGCGGCCTGTTTGCGCGCCGCACGCTTCGCTTCTTTCTCTGCCTCCTCACGTTCCAGTCGTTCCTGGCGTGCCTCGAAGCGCTCGCGCGAGTACTCGGCCTTTTCGTGATCCCTGCGCATCTGCTGGATCTCGGCCTTGCCTGCGCGGTAGTACTGCACCAGTGGAATATTGCTGGGGCACACATAGGAACAGGCGCCACACTCGATGCAGTCGAATACGTTGTGCTGTTCGAGTTTTTCAAACTCTTTGCCCTGGGCAAACCAGAACATCTGCTGCGGTAACAGCGAAACGGGGCAGGCCTCTGCGCACATGCCGCAGCGAATACAGGCCTGGGCGGGTGGCGGTGTGGGCAATTCTTCTTCAGTGGGTGCGAGCAGGCAGTTGGTGGTCTTGACGATGGGTACGTCCGCCGACGGCACCGTGAAGCCCATCATCGGCCCGCCCATAATCAGCCTGTTGTTGCGCGAGGATTGGTACCCCGCCTTGTCGAGCAGGTAAGACATGGGGGTGCCGAGCAGAACGCGGAAGTTCTGTGGCTCGTCCACGGCGTTACCGGTGACGGTTGTGACGCGGGAGATGAGCGGGCGCCCGAACATGACCGCTTCATGTATCGCGACGGTGCTGCCAATGTTCTGGCAAACCACGCCAATATCGGAAGGCAGGCCACCGCTGGGTACCTGCTTGCCGGTGAGAATCTCGATCAGCTGCTTCTCGCCACCTGAAGGGTACTTGGTCGGGAACGGCACGATCTGCACGCCCGTGCCCTCGGCAGCCTTCTGAAGTGCTGCGATGCCCTCGGGCTTGTTGTCCTCGACGCCGATGAGTGTCTCTTCGGGGCCGATGATGTGCCTCAGGATCTGCGCGCCGTCGACAATGTCGTCGGCGAACTCGCGCATGAGGGCGTCATCAGCTGTGATGTAGGGCTCGCACTCGGTGCCGTTGATAATCAGCGTTTGGATTTTTTTGTCGGGGTGCACGGAAAGCTTAACCGCGCTGGGGAACCCCGCGCCGCCCATGCCGGCAATGCCCGCGTGACGAATGAGATCCACGAGGTCCGCGTGGTCCATCTTCGTGTAGTCTTCGACACCCGCGTGTTCTGCCCACTCTTCCTTGCCATCGGGCTCGATAACAACGCAGCGCGCCTCGTGCCCCGAGGGGTGTGCAATCTGGCGGTTCTCGATGGCAGTGACGATACCGGAGGTGGGGGCGTGCTTGGGCACACTCACAAAGCCTGCCGCCTCGGCCACGACCTGGCCCTTCAGAACGCGGTCTCCGACTGACACAACGGGCGCAGCGGGCGCACCGATATGCTGGGACAGGGGTAGTACGAGTTCGGGTGGTAGTCCTGCATCGGCAATCGGGGTGCGCACGGACTGGTGCTTGTTCTCAGGCGGGTGTATGCCACCGTGGAACGAAAAGGTCTTCCTCATGCGGCCTCTTCCTGCGAGGCGTCGGTGGCAATCACCTCAACCTGTCGGCTGACAGGGTTGGGAAGATCCCAGTGCCAGTTGGAGAGAGCGGGCTCTTCGTGGAGCATGTCAATGCAGTCCACCGGGCAGGGTTCCACGCAGAGATCACAGCCAGTGCACTCGCTCGTGATCACCGTGTGCATCTGCTTGGCCGCACCGAGTATCGCGTCGACGGGGCACGCCTGGATGCACTTCGTGCAGCCGATGCACTCTGCCTCGCGGATGTAGGCGACCGCGGGACCTGCATCTTCCTCGCCGTGTTCTTCGTCAAGCGGGATGACCTCGACATCGAGGAGGTCGGCCAGCGCCTGGATGCCCGCTTCGCCACCGGGAGGGCACTTATTGATGGCATCGCCCTCGGCGATGGCCTCGGCGTAGGGGCGGCAGCCCGGGTAGCCGCATTGCCCGCACTGGGTCTGCGGCAGGATGTTGTTGATCTGGTCGGCAATGGGGTTGCCTTCGGTTTTGAACTGCACCGCGGCGAAGCCTAGGATTGCGCCGAAGACGAGTGCCAGGCCGACCAGTGCGATGAGGGCTGCCAGCAGCGGGTACTGTAGGAGAAATTCAACCACGTGCGTCTATACCAGCCCGGCGAAACCCATAAAGGCGAGAGAGGCGAGTCCCGCCGTGATCATGCCGATGGCGGCGCCCTTGAAGGGCGAGGGCACATCGGCGACCGCCAGGCGCTCGCGCATTGCCGCAAAGAGTACGAGCACCAGCGAAAAGCCGACCGCCGCTCCGAAGCCGTAAAAGAGTGCCTCGGTAAAACTGTGGTCCTTGTTGATGTTCAAAAGTGCGACCCCGAGAACGGCACAGTTCGTCGTGATCAGCGGCAGGTACACGCCCA
Source organism: Halioglobus sp. (assembly GCA_965227435.1). GTDB lineage: Bacteria > Pseudomonadota > Gammaproteobacteria > Pseudomonadales > Halieaceae > Marimicrobium. The sequence continues at coordinate 2,144,167 of CBDDGB010000001.1, forward strand.
GCACGCGGTGCAATAGCGGACTCGATTTGCGCACCACCATTTCCGTGAACTGAACGACCACCGCGATGACCAGGATGAAGGCGATCGTCTTGAGGTAGCCAAGACCGAGCGGCAGCAGCAGGAAATGGTACGTGAGGTTGGACGTTGCCGAGGCCAGCGTGAGGACGAAAGTGGTCGCCATAGACATCCCCATGGCAGTCTCCAGCTTGTTCGACACGCCCATGAACGGGCACAGTCCGAGGAACTGCACCAGAACAAAATTGTTGACCAGGATTGCTCCGATCAACAGGACGGAAAAGTCTGCAAGCATGTTGGATCTCTATCGACGGGGCGGGGACCTGCGGCAGCCCCGTCCCGACTGCCAAACCGGCGGATATTCTAGCGTTTTCAGCGGTTTATGGAAGTATAAATACTAAAACTAACGACCATTAGTCTGCTGGATTTGGGCAGTGGTCGGCGTTTTTCCTACTTAACCTGCATGCCGGGCTGCGCGCCCGCGTCAGGTTGGAGCAGAAAGATCTCCTCGCCCCCCGGACCAGCGGCCAGCACCATGCCCTCGGAGACCCCGAAACGCATCTTGCGCGGTGCCAGGTTGGCGACGACCACTGTGAGGCGCCCGACGAGGTCCTCGGGTGCGTAGGCCGCCTTGATACCCGCGAACACCTGGCGCTTGCCGAGTGTTTCGCCAAGGTCCAGCGTCAGTTTAAGGAGTTTGTCGGCGCCCTCCACGTGCTCGGCGGCGATGATCCCGGCCAGGCGGAGATCTACCTTCGCGAAGTCCTCGAACGCGATGGTATTGTCTTCGATCTTCGCCACTTCGGATTCGGCCGCGGCTTCCTGGTTTTCCTTGCTTGCTTCCACCATGGCTTCCACCTGTTTCGGGTCGACTCGCGTCATCAGCGGCTTGAACTTGTTGAGCGTATGCCCGGTCAGTGGCCCATCGAGAGCAGTCCAGTCGAGGGAGGTGTTCAGGAACGCCTCGGCTTTGTCTGCCATCGCAGGCAACACGGGTTTCAGGTACGTCATCAATATGCGGAACAGGTTGATACCTACGCTGCAGGCATCGTGTACTGCCTGTTCGTTGCCGGGTTCCTTTGCCAGTACCCAGGGCTTCTGCTCATCGATGTACTGGTTGGCGCGATCGGCCAGCGCCACGATCTCGCGGACGGCCTTGTTAAACTCGCGCGCTTCGAACAGGTTCGCGATGTCGTCACCGGCGTCGATAAATTCCTGCACGAGCGCTTCTTCCGCACAGTTCGCGGCGAGTTGGTTATCGAAACCCTTGCGCAGGAAGCCCGCACAGCGGCTGGCAATGTTCACAACCTTGCCCACCACGTCAGAGTTCACGCGCTGCACGAAGTCTTCGAGATTCAGGTCGATGTCGTCAACGGACGCGTTCAGCTTCGCTGCAAAGTAGTAGCGCAGGTATTCGGCGTCGAGGTGCTCGAGGTAAGTGCTGGCCTTGATAAAGGTGCCGCGGCTCTTGGACATCTTCGTGCCATTCACGGTCAGGAACCCGTGTACGCAGATAGCAGTTGGGGCACGTAATCCTGCGGAGTCCAACATGGCGGGCCAGAAGAGACCGTGGAAGTTAACGATGTCCTTGCCGATGAAGTGATAAAGCTCGGTATCGTGGCCCTGCTGCCAGTACGGGTCGAAATCGTGTCCGGTGCGATCACAGTAGTGCTGGAAGCTGGCGATGTAGCCAATAGGTGCGTCCAGCCAGACGTAAAAATACTTGCCCGGCTCGCCCGGTATCTCAAAGCCGAAGTAGGGCGCGTCGCGGCTGATGTCCCATTCCTTGAGGCCGCCGTCTGTCCACTCGCGCAGCTTGTTGGCTACCTCGGGTTGCAGCGTGTCCGAGGCAAGCCACTGCCGCAACAGGTCCTCGAACTCGGGGAGGCGGAAGAAGAAATGTTCGGAATCTTTCTCCACGGGGGTGGCGCCGGAGATGGCCGACACGGGATCGATCAGGTCCATCGGGCTGTAGGTGGCGCCGCAGTTTTCGCAGTTGTCGCCATACTGCTCGGGGGTTTTACAGCGCGGACAGGTGCCCTTGATGAAGCGGTCGGCCAGGAAGAGCTCCTTCTCGGGATCGAACGCCTGGGTGATGGAACGGCGCGCGATGTGGCCGTTGGCGTCGAGGCGCCTGTAGATGTCCTCGCTCCAGCGGCGGTTTTCCTCCGAGTGGGTGCTGTGGAAGTTGTCGAAGCCGATCAGGAAGCCTGCGCTGTCACGCTCGTGCTCTGCTTTGATCCGCTCGATCTGATCCTCGGGCGTGATGCCCTCCTTCTCGGCCGTGAGCATGATCGCCGTGCCGTGGGCGTCATCCGCGCAAACGTACAGGCATGCGTGCCCGCGCGACTTCTGGAAACGCACCCAGATGTCGGTTTGCACCTGTTCGAGCAGGTGCCCCAGGTGCAGCGAGCCGTTGGCGTAGGGCAGGGCGCTGGTCACTAGGATGCGGCGTTGTGTGTCGGGTGACATGGCGAGGTTTCGGCCGGTCAAAAAGGGGCGCTACTATAGCTTGTTTGCAACGGCTTTTCACCAGAGCGGGCCGCGGCATTGTTGTCCTTCGGGCGAGTCCCTATACTAGCCAGCCATCCCGCGACGGCAGGCTTTTGGGCGCCGTCACCACGTGTGATTCGACTCTATGAACCAGATTAAACACATTATTGCCGTTGCATCCGGTAAGGGTGGTGTGGGCAAGTCCACCACTTCGGTGAACCTGGCGTTAGCGCTGAAAACGCTCGGTGCATCGGTTGGCCTGCTCGACGCCGATATCTATGGTCCCAGCCAGCAGATGATGCTGGGCATCGCACCTGGCACGCGGCCTGAGCAGAAAGACGGCCAGTACCTGCTGCCCGTCGAGGCCCATGGCCTGAAGACCATGTCGATGGGTTACCTCGTAGACGAGCGCACGCCGATGGTCTGGCGCGGACCCATGGCGGGCGGCGCGCTTGCGCAGATGCTGGAGCAGACCTTCTGGGGTGAGCTCGACTATCTCGTGATCGATATGCCGCCCGGCACGGGCGATATCCAGCTCACGCTATCGCAGAAGGCAAAGGTGTCGGGTGCGGTCATTGTGACTACACCGCAGGACATCGCGCTGCTGGACGCGCAAAAGGGCATCGAAATGTTCCGTAAGGTCGACGTTCCCGTGCTCGGCATTATTGAGAACATGGCGGTGCACGTGTGCAGTAATTGTGGGCACGAGGAGCATATCTTCGGCGCCGAGGGCGGGCAGCGCATCGCAGGGGAGTACGGCGTACCGCTGTTGGCCAGCCTGCCGTTGGCGCTGTCGATACGCGAGCAGACCGATGCCGGCCGCCCCACCGTAATCGCCGAGCCCGATTCCAGGGTGACTGAGCTCTATATCGAGGCTGCCAGGGCGCTCGTTGAGTCTGTGCCGGATGCAGCACAGGGCGGAGACGGCGTTGTACAACATTTTCCCGAGATCAAGATTTCAGATGACTGACACGGCAAGGACCAACGCGTGAGCATAAAGGCAGACAAGTGGATCCGGCGCATGGCGGAAGAGGAGGGTATGATTGAGCCCTTCGAGGCAGGGCAGGTACGCGCCAACGGCGATGGCCAGCGACTCATCTCCTACGGCACGTCGAGCTATGGCTACGATGTGCGCTGCTCACGCCAGTTCAAGGTGTTTACGAATATCAATTCCGCAACGGTCGACCCGAAGCACTTTGACGAAGACAGCTTTGTCGATGTTGAGGGCGATGTCTGCGTGATTCCGCCCAACTCCTTCGCGCTGGCAAGCACTGTTGAGTACTTCCGTATACCCCGCAACGTGCTGACCGTATGCCTGGGCAAGTCCACCTATGCCCGCTGCGGAATCATCGTGAACGTCACGCCCCTCGAACCGGAGTGGGAGGGTCACGTCACCCTGGAGTTCTCCAACACCACAACACTCCCCGCGAAGATCTACGCCAACGAGGGTGTCGCGCAGATGCTGTTCTTCGAGTCAGATGAGATCTGTGATGTGAGCTACAAGGACCGCGGAGGGAAGTACCAGGGGCAGCGCGGCGTTACGCTGCCGCGGGCATAGCGGCCGCTCAGGCCGACGCGAGCAATTCTTCGCGGTAGGTGACGCCTGTCGGCGGCAACGCCTCGCCATCGAGTTCGGCGCCTGCGCCTGTCAACTGCAGCCTGCCTTCCAGGTACCAGCGAGCCGCCAGCGGGTAGATCACTAACTCCTCACGGTTGACGCGTGCCGCCAGTAGCTCAGCCGTATCGCCCGTCTCAATAGGCACGTGTGCCTGCACAATAGGCGGCCCGCCATCGAGTTCAAGTGTCACGAAGTGCACCGTCACGCCCGCCTCGGTGTCGCCTGAGTCCAGCGCGCGCTGGTGTGTGTTGAGCCCGGGGTACTTCGGCAGCAGTGAGGGGTGGATGTTCATCAACCTGTCTGCGAATGCCTCAACGAATACGGGGGTGAGAATACGCATGAAACCCGCGAGAATGACGAGATCGGGCGAGTGCGCTGCGAGAGTGTCGACCAGCGCCGCGTCAAAGCTCTCCCTGTCGGCGTAGTCGCGGTGATTGACGATGGCGGTCGGTATGCCCGCGGCGGCAGCAAGCGCGAGGCCCTCTGCGCCCGGGTTGTTGGAGACGACGATGTTGATGTCGGCGTTGAGTGCGCCGCTTTTGCAGGCGTCTATAAATGCGCCCAGGTTGGACCCGCGTCCGGAGATGATCACGGCCAGGCGACCGCGCGGCACCTCTGCCACTAGTTGAGCTCTACCCGGTTGGCGCCGCTGACCATCTCTCCCAGTTGCCAGGCTGTCAGGCCCTCGCCGATGAGGTGGGCGATGGTGGCTTCGGCGTCACTCGCCGCAACGCAGAGCACCATACCGACGCCGCAGTTGAAGGTGCGGTACATCTCCCGCGTTTCGACATTGCCTTCTTGCTGCAGCCACTGGAAGACCTCGGGCCATTGCCAGGAGTTCGTGTCGATGTTGGCGTCTACGTCGTCGGGCAGCACGCGTGGCAGGTTCTCCAGCAGCCCGCCCCCCGTGATGTGGGACAGCGCCTTCACCTTCACCTGCTTGAACAGGGAGAGAAGCGGCTTGACGTAAATGGTCGTCGGCGCGAGCAGTGCAGCGCCCAGCGTGGTGTCGCCCAGGGGCGCGCCAAGATCCGCGCCAGAGCGCTCGACAATCTTGCGGATCAGCGAGTACCCGTTGGAGTGCGGCCCGTTGCTGCCGATGCCGATGAGCACATCACCGGCGGCAACACTGGAACCGTCGATGATCTCGGACTTTTCAACAACACCCACGCAGAAGCCGGCGAGGTCGTAGTCTTCGCCCTCGTACATGCCGGGCATCTCGGCAGTCTCGCCGCCGACCAGGGCGCAGCCGGCCAACTCGCAGCCGCGTCCGATGCCGGTTACCACGTCTGCGGCGGTGTCGACGTTCAGCGCGCCGGTGGCGTAGTAGTCGAGGAAAAACAGCGGTTCGGCGCCCGCGACGACGAGGTCATTGACGCACATGGCCACGAGATCGATGCCGATCGTATCGTGGATGCCGAGATCCATGGCCAGCTTCAGCTTGGTGCCAACGCCATCGGTGCCCGACACCAGCACGGGCTGCCGGTAGCCCTCGGGGATCTCGCACAGCGCGCCAAATCCACCCAGACCGCCGAGTACCTCGGGCCTGGTGGTGCGGGCGGTGACTCCCTTGATGCGTTCGACCAGGGCATTGCCCGCATCAATATTGACCCCTGCGTCCTTGTAACTGAGGGCGCTCTTGGCTGCGTTATCGCTCATGCGTGGAATCCGCTGTAGTAGGTGCTGGCAGGCCCGCTATTCTATCGCGCTCGCCGGTCGCGCGCACTTCACATTTGGCCTGCGGTCGCGGCCTGTCGCCTCACCGAACGCAGCTCCAGCCTGGCATCGTGATCGCCTCGCGGGTGCTGTTACAATGGCGCCGTTTATCGAACCTGGAGCGCCTGTGTCCCGGATTTTCGCCTGTCTCATCATCGCCCTGTTGGTTGCCAGCGGCCCTTTGCGTGCCGAGGTTGTTAAGGACCTTTACGCAGCCACTGTGCCAGTGCGAGACCAGGGCAGCGAGGCCCTGACCGTCTCGGCGGGTCTTGCGCTGGCACAGGTTCTCGTGAAGGTGTCGGGCTCCGAAGAGACGTTGCGGGACCCCGCGGTGAGCGATGCGCTACGCAACGCGCGCAGCGAGGTGCAGCAGTACGCCTTCCTGCCGCCGAAAGGAGAAGACCCGCGCCAGCGCGTGCGCATGGAGTTTGACGCAGACAGGGTCACGGAGCTGCTCCTGGCAGCCGGGCTGCCCCTTTGGACGGCGAACCGGCGTCCTGTCCTGGTTTGGCTCGTACTGGAGGACGAGGCGGGCCTGTCTTTTGCCACCAGCGAGACGAACCCAGAGCTCGTGTCTGAGCTTAGGACCGTGTTTGCGGAGCGCGGCGTGCCCCTGCGGCTGCCGCTTTACGATCTTCGCGACGCAGCGGCGATCAGTCCGGACGATGTCTGGCGCCTGGACGCGGAAAAGCTCACTGCGGCGTCGACCCGCTACGGCGTAGAACACATCGTGGGAGCGCGCCTTACCGGCTTGTCCGGGGGTGAGTGGATCGGTGACTGGGCCCACCTGGAGGGTGCTGAGCGCAGGGACCTGCGTATCGAGGCTGCCTCGACCCAGGAATACCTGCGCGAGGGTACCGCGGCGATGGCCGAGCGCCTCGCCGCCAGGTACGCCGTGGTTGCCAGTGAAGAGAATGCAAACGGCGTCGCCGTGCGGGTTTCGGGCGTGGAGGAGTACACCGACCTCGCCACGATCGTACGCTGGCTGGAAGACCTGGAGGTGGTGCAGCGCGCCGCGGTTACCCGGGTCTCGGGTGATCGCCTCGAGCTCACGGTGCAGGCGCGCGCCGATGCCGCCGAGCTGGCTACACTGATTACCTTAAATGATCGACTGGCGCCGCGCACCGAGCCGCTGCCTGGCGCGCCTCTGGAGTACCAGTGGCTGAGATAGGCGCCAACACTGAGCTGAAGCAGCTGCCCCTTGCGATGCGGCTGCGCGATGACGCTACGTTCGACAACCTGCACCCCGTTGCCGCCGTGCAGCGTGCGACCGCTGCACTGAAGTCTATCGGGGAGGCCGGTGCGGAAACGCTTTTGTACCTGCACGGCCCCGCGGGGGCAGGCAAGTCGCACCTCCTGCAGGCCGTCTGTCACCGGGCCGGTGCCCATGCGCTCTACCTGCCGTTGGAGCAACTGGCCGGATACCCGGCGGCAGATGTACTTGCGGGGGCGGACGCATCGCGGCTTTTGTGTATCGATGATCTGCAGGTCGTTGCGGGTAACCCGGAGTGGGAACGCGCGCTGTTTCACGCCTACAACAGTGCGCAGCAGGCCGGTTGCACAATCCTGTTTGCGGCGATGCTGCCGCCTCGTGACCTCGGCGTGGCCCTGCCTGACCTCGAGTCACGCCTGGCCGGTGCGGTGGTCTTCAAGTTGCCGGACCCGGATGATGACGAGAAGGCCGCGATCCTCAAGTTCCGCGCGGAGCAACGGGGGCTGAACATCAGCGGTGAGACAACACGTTATATCGTCACGCGGGCGCCTCGCGACCTCGAGGCGCTGCTCGGCATACTTGATCGGCTCGACGAGGCATCCCTGGAGCAGCAGCGGGCGCTGTCCACCCCTTTTGTTAAGCAGGTGCTCGGCTGGTAGGGGCCCATTTGGTGCCCCAAAATTAACGCCGAGCGCGGTTTGGTAGGGCGAGAATGAGTGCTATGCTTGGCGAATCCCGCAACACCCAATCCGGAGAGAAAGAAGAATGAAGAAGCGCCTGACATCAGCTACCGCTGCCGCCTGCATTGCCCTGGCTGGCCTGTCCGCCCCGGCGTCTGCCGAGGTGCCCATCACGATCAACGCCGGCGCCGGCTACTGGTTTTTCGATCACGAAGTGTTTGGCCTTGACCCCGAGGACGTGGGTACGCCTTACATCGGGTTGGAATACGCCCTGAACGATAACTGGGCAGCCGACTTCCTGTTCGCGGATGATGAGACAGACTTTGACGGCACCGGTATCGACACCGATATCACGACCTGGCAGGTTGGCCTCAAGCACTATTTCGGCAGCGGCTACCGTCGCTTCCTGCCTTTCGTCGGCGTCGGCGCTGGTGAAATCGAGTTCGAGGCGGACCAGTTCGACACGGTTGAGACAACGCTCAACGCAGGTGGTGGTGTCCGTTACATGTTTGGCGATCGCATCAGCGCCAGCCTTGAGACCCGCGCAATCTACAGCGTCGATGAGAGCGAAACTGACATCCTCGTCATGGCGGGCCTCAACTTCTGGCTGGGCGACATCGGCAAAGGTTCCGATGCAGGTGCGGAAGTCATGGCCGCGAGTGAAGCTGATTCCGATGGCGACGGTGTGCCCGATTCAAAGGACCTCTGCCCCAACACGCCGGCTGGAACGCGCGTTGACGTAGACGGTTGTGAGCTGCCCGTTGTGCAGGTTGCGTCAGTCAAGCTGATGGTGAACTTCGCGACAGACTCCACCGTGGTTGAAGAGCGCTACTTCAGCGACCTGACCGAGCTTGCAGAATTCCTCAACCGCTTCCAGGACCTTGAGGTCGACGTTGAGGGTCACACTGACAACACCGGCCCCGAGTCCTACAACATGGGTCTCTCGCAGCGTCGCGCCCAGGCGGTTGTCGACCTGCTCGTGAACGAGCACGGTATTGCACCGGGTCGCCTGCAGGCGAAGGGTTACGGCGAGTCCCAGCCTGTCGCAACGAACGACACGGCAGAGGGTCGCGCGCAGAACCGCCGCGTTATGGCTACGCTCGAGGTTGAATACGAAGAGTAATCAATCCAGCTGGAAGCTGTCAGCGTCCAGCGCGCAGGGAAAGGACTCCCGGTAAGATGGAAGTGCGGCGCCGTCCAGTTTGACACTGGCGGCGCCGTTCTCGTTTTGGGCGTCTAGAAGAAGTTCTCCATCGGCGGCAATCACGAGGCTGTCGCCAGCATACTCCCAGCCCTTGGCATCGGCGCCGATCCGGTTCACTCCTACCACACAGGCCTGGTTTTCGATCGCACGCGCGATGAGCAGCTGGCGCCAATGCATGCGACGCACCGCGGGCCAGTTGGCGACATACACCAGCAGGTCGTAGTCATCGCGATTGCGACTGAACACGGGGAAGCGGAGGTCGTAACACACCTGCAGGTTGATGCGCCAGTCGCGCCATTCCACGATAACGCGCTCTTTGCCGCCGAGGTATCGCTTGTGCTCTCCCGCCATGCGAAACAGGTGGCGCTTGTCGTAGTGGGTGATGCCTTCCGGGGTCGTAAACAGCATCCTGTTGTAGACGCCGCCATCGGCTTCCACTGCGATACTGCCGCAGATCGCGCAATCCCGCTCGACTGCGAGGGCCTGCAGCCACTCGTGGGTAGGTCCTCCCGGTCGCTCGGCGTTGGCCACGGCGTTCATGGAAAAACCCGTGGTAAACATTTCTGGCAGCACGAGCAGGTCCCCGGGAGTGTCGAGCTTGCCGATGAGCTCTCCAAGCAGGCGGCGGTTCTCTTCGGGGTCCTCCCAGACGAGTTCGCACTGCACAGGTGTCACTGTCAGATCGCGCATAGTGTCTCCGCGGCGGTAAGCAGTACATCGTCGTTCTTGGCAAAGCAGAAGCGCAGATAGTGCATCGGTGGCGGCTCCTCGTAGAACACGGAGACGGGGATGCTGGCAATGCCCTTTTCACGCGTCCACTGTTCAGCCAGCGCCTCATCCTGCGTGTCGGTGATGGCGCTGTAGTCGAGAAGCTGGAAGTAGGTTCCGGAACTCGGCAAAAGTTTGAAGCGCGATTCGGCCAGATGGGAGCAGAAGAGGTCCCGCTTGCCCTGGTAGAACGCCGCCAGAGTGCCGGGATAATCGGGCTCGGCGGCGAGAAAGTCGGCGACGGCGAGTTGCACGGGAGTTACGGCGACGAAACAGACGAACTGGTGCACCTTGCGCAACTCCGCGGTGAGCTGCGGTGCCGCAACGCAGTAGCCGGTCTTCCAGCCCGTAACGCTAAAGGTCTTGCCAAAGGAGTAGAGGGCAAAACTGCGCTCCCTGAGGCCGGGGTACTGCAGCACGCTGTGGTGCGTGAGCCCGTCATAAATCAGATGCTCGTAGACCTCATCGCTTACAACCAGCAGGTCGTGCAGCTCGGCCAGTTGCGACAGCTCAGCCAGATCACTCCCGCTCAGCGTGCTGCCTGCGGGGTTGTGTGGCGAATTGATCACGATCATGGAGGTGTGTTTCGTTACCGCATCCCGCACACGTTGCCAGTCGATCGAAAAGTCCGGCAGCGTCAGTGGTATATGAACGGCGCGACCACCGGCGAGTTCGATCGCCGGCTCGTAGCTGTCGTAGCACGGGTCGAAAACAATCACCTCGTCGCCGGAGTTCACGCACGCCATAATCGCGCAGAAGATGCCCTCGGTTGCACCTGGCAGTACCGTGATTTCGGTCTCTGGATTTGCGGTTACGCCGCGGTAGCGCTCCAGTTGCATTGCGAGCTGCTCGCGCAGGTGCAGTACACCTGCCATGGGTGCGTACTGGTTGTGTCCTCTCTGTACATGTTCGGCCAGCGCGTTGCACAGTTTTTCGGGGGCCTCGAAGTCGGGGAACCCCTGTGAAAGATTGAGTGAATTGCACTCGGCGGCAAGCGCTGACATGCGTGTGAAAATGGTGGTGCCGATGCGGGGCAGCTTACTTTGCAGCATTTGCCTGCCCGCCCGGCACGGCGAGGTCACCGGGTTCCAACTGGAGATAACGCCTTAAATAGTGCACACCAATGTAGAGCGGGCCGGTATCGAGCAGGGCGACGGTGGCTTTGAACAGGTAGTTGCTGCCGATGAGAATGAATATGGTCTTAAGCGTCATTTCGTCGCGCAGGAACGCGGCGCCGAAGGTGACCGTGACGACCATGACCGAATCCACCATCTGGCTCATCAGTGTGCTGAAGTTGTTGCGAATCCACAGGTGCTTGCCTTTGGTGACGCGCTTCCAGAAATGGAACAAGTGCACATCGCAATATTGTGCGGCGATGTACGCCATCATGGAGGCAAACACCGCGCCGGATGTCGTCGCGTAGATCAATTGGTACAGCCCTACGCTCTGTTCCACGACCTCTCCGTTGGGGAGCGCGACAGGAGCGGCGAGCTGTAGTATCTGCCAGGGCGGCATGCTTTCTGCAGGTACAGCAGGAATGGTATTACCGAGGACCAGAACGCCGAGAATGAAAAAGTTGAGGCCGAGGCCCACAGTAACGAGGAAGTTCGCGCGTGCCTTGCCGTACAGCTCGCAGATCAGGTCGGTGCAGAGGAAGGTCAGTGGATAGGGCAACACACCGACGGCCAGCGCCATTGGGCCCAGTTGCACAAAGCGAGTGATGCCAATGACATTGAGCAGGGTCATCGCACACAGGAACACGCCGGCGAGCACGATGAAGGTGCGTTCGCGTCGCTCGGCGAGTGCTGTGCCCTCCAGCACGCCCTAGCTCTCCTTCTGGCCCAGGTTGCCGTGCAGCACAGCGCCGTTAATCACGGGGTTGTGGTGCACCCAGAAAATCAGCTCGGCGATCTCGGCGGGTTCGATCAGGCGATTGAAACTGTTGAGCCCGGCGATCGATGCGACGACCTCGGGGTCGTTGCCCAGATGCGTGCGCAGCATTTCCGTATCGGTAAAACCCGGGCAGATAAGTGCGGTGTGAATTCCGCTGCCCATGAGGTCCTGGCAGCTGGCACGCATCATGCCGAGCTGGGCGTGCTTGCTGGTGACGTAGCTGAAGGAGCCGGGCACTGCTTTCTCTGACAAGGTGGAGCCAACGTAGATGAGGCTGGAGCCTTCCGGCATATGCGGCAGTAGTTGTGTGTTGAGGCTGTTGATGGCAACAACATTGGTTTCGAGGACCGCGCGCAGGTTGTCGCTCGCACAGTCCCGCACGCTGTCCTTCTGCATCTGGGCCGCGTTGTGGACCAGCGCGACCTCGGTGGCGCCCGCCAGCGCGTCGGCCAGCGTGCCGCAGGTTTCAGCAATGGCATCGTCGCTGGACAGGTCGGTAGGGAGATTGGTGACGCCGTCTACGGGGCACGCGCGGCGCGACAGGTTGTAGACCGCGAAACCCGCGCCTGCAAACGCTTCTGCCGTAGCGCTGCCAATGCCAACACTGGCGCCGCTGATTACTGCTGCTTTCATGCGTGACCGTCTCCTGTTTATCTGCCTGCGCAGGCTCCGCCATTTCGCCCATGACGTCAAGGAGCGCCTCGGCTAAACTGGCCGCATGGAACAGCTCACTACCCTGTATATCGACAAGGAAAGCCACAAGTTTTCCGCCGCACACTTCACCATTTTTTCCGCCACGGAGCGGGAACGGCTACACGGGCACAATTACTCGGTGTCGGCCAAGATCGTAGCGCCTATGGGCGACAACGGGTTTTCCGCCGACTACAACGTGTACAAGAACCGCCTGGCGGCACTGTGCGATGAACTCGACGAGTACATGCTGCTCGCCGCCGACTCGCCGCACCAGACGATTGAGGACGATGGCGACAACTATCGGGTCATACACAATGGCCAGGCCATGTTGTTCCTGAAATGCGACACGCTCGTTCTGCCGCTGCGCAACGCGACGGTGGAAGAGTTTTCTCGCTACCTGCTGGACAAGCTGATCGCAGCGAGCGGCGACGACGACCTGCGCGAGGTACAACTTTGCGTGGCATCGGGGCCCGGGCAGAAAGCCTGCGCCGTCTGGTTCAGCGACTAGTGTCGGGCTAGAGCGACCAGCTCGTCATTGGCCGATAGCTCACCCCGCTTTTTCCCTTAACGGATTCCATCAGGCTGAAATGGCTGTATGGCCAGCTGATCCGCGGAACCCCGGTGGGTGCGGTGGGCGGCAGCGTGCAGCGACGAAACAGGGTCACGTGGGGCCGAAACGTGTTGTGGTCCTTGCGCGCGCCGGCGGCTGTTGCCAGGCCGCGCAGTTTTCCCGTGAGCGCTGTAAGCGACTCCGGCCAGGATGTCGGACCCAGCCAGAAAATACCGGGCTTGGGCCAGTACCCCGGTTGGTCCAGTAACAGGCTGGCTGGCGCCAATGTCATTTGCCCAAGGTGCGCGTCCACGGCGTTTGCAAGTTGGTCGCTTTTGGCGTGGGAGAGTTCGCCGACAAAGGCCAGGGTGATATGGAAATTGGCGGGTGGCACCGGACGGCCATCTACCATCAGGCGCGTGTCGCGCCAGTCTGCGATCTGCAGCGCGGTGGCAGGCTCCGCTTCCAGGGCGAAGAACAGGCGCATGTCAGTCGTCGCGTTTTTTGCGCGTCAGCGGAGCGAACCCATCGTTGCCTTTTGCCTGGCTGTCGGGCTTGCCGAGGTTCTTGCGGTTGCGCGCACGGCTGCGTGCTTTTTCCTTCGCCTTCTTTTTCGCCGATTTCTTGGGTCCTGCTGCCTTGCCCGAGGATTTCTGCTTTTTCGGCCCGCTGTAGCGCGCCTTTAGGCCGGACACGCTACGCTTCTCGAAGGCGACGTCGAGGTAGCGCTGGATACTGATCATCTGGTTCCACTCGACAGCGCTGACGAACGTGATGGCCAGTCCCTGGCTTCCTGCGCGCCCCGTCCTGCCCGTCCTGTGCAGGTAGTCTTGCCCGCTGTGCGGCACATCATAGTTGATCACGGTATCGATCCCCTCGATGTCGAGACCACGTGCTGCGACGTCGCTGGCGCAGAGCACATCAATACGACCGTCGCGGAACTTCTGTACGACAGCCTTGCGCTTTTCCGTGCTGAGGTCACCGTGCAGTGCCTCGAATCGGCGTCCGTGGCGCTCCCCCAGGCCCGCGAGGCGTGCAGCAGTGGCGCGCTTGTTGGCAAACACAAGCGTTCTGCCCGGCGCTTCTGCGTCTGTCAGGCTGAGCAGCAACTTGTCCTTGTGTTCGGGGCCATCCGCAAGGATGCGCTGGTGGGCGATGTTCCGATGGGCCTCCCGTGCCTCGCCCAGTGATAACTCGAGCGGCTCGCGCAGGATGCTGCCGGCAATGGCGTGCACGCCGCGATGGGAGAGGGTGGCCGAGAGCAACAGGACCTGGCGCTCCGGCGGACAGAGACCTGCCAGCTTAAGCACGTCGTCGCGAAAACCGAGATCCAGCATGCGGTCGGCCTCGTCGAGCACGAGCGTTTGGACAGCGCTTAAGTCCGCGCTGCCTTTCTCGCAGTGCTCCAGCAGGCGTCCCGGGGTGGCTACCAGGATTTCCGGGTCCTTGCGCAGCAGGGACTGCTGGTACTTGAAATCCGCGCCGCCGGTGATTCCCTGCGCCTTCAGGGGAGAATTACGCAGCAGATCTCGGGAGACTTTGAGAACCTGTCTCGCCAGTTCGCGAGTGGGTACCAACACGAGCCCGAGTGTGCCGCTCGAGGCCTTGAGGTCCGTGGCCAGCACGCGCTGGACCATGGGTAGGAGGTATGCGAGCGTCTTGCCGCTGCCGGTTTCTGCGCTGACCAATAAGTCCTGGCCCTTGAGCGCAGCGCCGACCGCCGCTTCCTGCACCGGGGTGGGGTCGGTAAAGCCCAGGGCGTCGAGGCCGAGCTGCAGGCGGCGATCAAGCGCCAGTTCGTTGAACACGTGGGTACATCCGCGGGTAGGGTGGTGGCGCAAGTGTACCCGATGCAGGGTGAGCTGGCGCGTTCGCGTTGCCACGCCGCGCACCGCTGGTGCACACTGTCGCCTTTGTTGGAGACGGAGGACCAGTGCATGGTCAGTGCGGTAAGGGTACATGAGACGGGTGGCCCGGAGGTCATGCAGTTCGAAGAGGTAGACCTCGATGCGCCGGGCCCCGGTATGGCTACGGTCGCGCACCGCGCGATCGGCATCAACTTTATCGACACGTATCACCGCAGTGGTCTGTACCCGATCCCGCTGCCCTCGGGCATCGGTATGGAGGCCGCCGGTGTGGTCGAGGCTGTCGGCGAGGGGGTTGACCTCAAGGTGGGTGACCGCGTTGCCTATTGTTCCGCAGGCTTTGGTTCTTACTCCGAGGCGATCAATCTTCCGGCCTCCCGCCTGGTGCCCATCCCGGAAGGCATCGACTTCGAACAGGCCGCAGCCGTGCTCCTAAAAGGGCAGACCACGGAATACCTGCTCAGGCGGACCTATCCGCTGGCCGCGGGCCAGACGTGCCTGTTCCACGCAGCGGCCGGTGGTGTCGGCCTGATTTTCGGCCAGTGGGCGAAAGCACTTGGCGCGGAGGTCATCGGTACCGTGGGTTCAGATGAAAAGGCGGAACTGGCCCGTGCCCACGGTTACACCCACGTCATCAATTACCGTACCGAAGATGTTGTCGCACGGTTGCTTGAGATTACGGGTGGGGAGAAACTGCCGGTGGTGTATGACGGTGTCGGCAAAGACACGTTTTTCACGTCGCTGGATTGCCTGGCCATGCGCGGCCTTATGGTGAGTTTCGGTAATGCCTCGGGCGCGCCGGACCCTTTAAACCTTCAAGAGCTTGCCAACCGCGGCTCTCTCTTTATCACTCGGCCCACGCTGTTGAGTTACACGGCTGACACGGATGATTTGCGCCAGTCAGCCAGCGAGTTGTTCGACCGGGTGCTTGCCGGCGATATCACGGTTGAGATCAACCAGCGTTATCCGCTTGCCGAGGTGCAGCAGGTACACAGGGACCTGGAAGGACGCAAAACCACCGGCTCCACGGTGCTGCTGCCCTGAGCGCCAGTGCAGAGGTGGTGCGTTCGCCGGGTCAGGGCTCGGCGATTTACGCTCTCGTTGCGCTGTTACTCGCCTACATCCTGTCGTTCGTCGACCGCAATGTAATGGCGGTACTCATCGGTCCGATTCGCGAAGATTTTGCGATTTCGGATTTCCATTACAGCCTGTTGCACGGCTTTGCGTTCTCCATGTTTTATATCTTTCTCGGCCTGCCGATCGCCCGGATCGCCGATCGCGGTAGTCGCAAGTGGGTCATCACCGCCGGCGTGTTTTTCTGGAGCCTGATGACTTGCCTGTGCGGTGCCGCGCGCAGCTTCGGTGGGCTGTTCCTGGCGCGGGTCGGCGTCGGCGTTGGCGAGGCGGCCCTGTCGCCTCCGGCGTACAGCCTTATTGCAGACTACTTCAGCGAGGAGCGACTGCCGCGGGCCATGGCTGTGTACACGCTGGGCATCACCATTGGGGGTGGGCTCGCCTACATTCTTGGCAGCGCGGTCTATGAGTACTTTGCGGCGCGGGAAGCGCTGACGCTGCCTTTGTTCGGCGAGATGCGGCCCTGGCAGGTGACGTTTGTCGTTGTCGGTGCGCCTGGCTTCCTGTTGGTACTCATGCTTGGATTGATGGCGGAACCTCCCCGCAAGGGCGCGACGGCGAGCAGCGAGGGCTACGCGCTCGGCGAAATCGGCCGCTACCTGAAGAGCCGCTGGCAGGCTTACCTCGGTTTGATCATGGGTGTTTCGCTGCTCAGCGTGCTGGGCTACGGCACGATGGCGTGGTACCCGGAGTTCCTGGTGCGTAACCACGGCATGGACCGCGTGGAGGCAGGCTCACTGTTTGGTCTCATCTTTATCATCGCAGGCAGTGCAGGTACGCTGCTCGGCGGTTTCAGTGCGGCGCCGCTGCTCAGGCGCGGCTACATTGATGCCAACATGCGTCTTGTGCTCTGGATCGCGCTTGCCTGGCTGGTGCCGGCGACACTAGGCCCGCAACTGGATTCACCGGAGGCCGCGCTCTGGGCAGCGGTGCCCATCGTGTTCTTTCTCAACAGTTATTTCGCACTCGCAATCTCGGCCCTGCAGGGCATCACTCCCAACCGTATGCGCGCGCAGGTGTCTGCCCTGATGCTGTTTATGACGAACCTGTTCGGGCTCGCGCTCGGACCGAGTGCTGTCGCAGCCATTACCGACTTTGTTTTTGCCGATGACCTCGCGCTGGCGCGCTCGTTAACGTTGCTGCCTATGGTTGTCTGCCCCCTCGCCGCACTGTTGCTTGGTTGGGGCTTGAAGTACTACCGCGCGGCCCTTCAGGAGGGCAACTGAATGTTCACGATGAATGCGCAGCCTGTGACGTTAAATGGCGACTCCGTAAGGCTTGAGCCGCTGGCCCAGGAGCATGCCCAAGGGCTGTACAACCGTGGCCGGGAGCAATCGGACTGGGCCTACATGCCGCGGGCCTGCTTTGTCGATCTTGCCGATACCCGGCAGTGGATCAGCGAGGCGCTGTCGCGTCCTGACCACGTGCCGTTTGCCATCGTGGAAAAACACAAGAATCGTCCCGTGGGCAGTACCCGTTTTCTTAATATTCGTCCCGAACATCGCTCGCTGGAAATCGGCTGGACCTGGTTGGGCCGCGAGTGGCAGCGCACCAGTATCAATACGGAGGCCAAGTTCCTGCTGCTCTGCCACGCGTTCGAGCGACTGGGCTGCGTGCGCGTGGAGTTCAAGACAGATGCGCGTAATGTGCGCTCGCAAAATGCCATAGAGCGTATTGGTGCGACACGGGAAGGCATTTTGCGCCAGCACATGATCGTGCAGGACAACTACCTGCGTGACTCTGTGTACTTCAGTGTGCTGGACAGCGAGTGGTCCCGGGTGAAAGAACACCTCGGGGCGCTAGTCGAACGAGGGTAAGCTTCCCGGTCTACCCGGTGACTGTTGCCTGGACGGTCTCGTTTTCTGAGAACGAATCTGCAAACAGTGCGGAAGACAGGTAGCGCTCACCGGAGTCAGGCAGGATCGCCACGATGGTCTTGCCCTTGTTCTCCGGAAGCTGGGAGACACGGTGCGCCACCGCCATCGCCGCGCCGGAGGAGATGCCGGCGAGGATGCCTTCTTTTTGCATGAGCTTGTGCGCCCACTCCATCGCCTCTTCGCTGGAGACGCGCTGCACTTCATCAACAATGTCGAGATCAAGGTTGCCGGGCAGGATGCCCGCGCCGATGCCCTGAATCTTGTGCGGCGCGTGGGTGGGCTCTTCGCCGGCTTTGGCGGCGGTGATGACGGTAGTAGAGTCCGGCTCCACTGCGACACAGTGAACCGCCTTGCCCCTGGTGTTCTTAAGGTAGCGACCGATTCCCGTGATCGTGCCGCCTGTGCCAACACCCGATACGAGAATGTCGATGTCGCCGCCCGTGTCTTCCCAAATCTCCGGCCCCGTTGTTTTCTCGTGGATAGCGGGGTTGGCGGGGTTTTCGAACTGGTGCGGACCCCAGTACTTGCCGGGGTCGGAGGCGATAATCTCCTCGGCGCGCGCAATGGCAGCGGGTATGCCCTTGGCGCCATCGGTCAGGATGATATCGGCCCCCATTGACTTCATGAGCATCCGGCGCTCAAGGCTCATCGTGTTCGGCATGGTGAGAATGCAGCCGTAACCCTTGGCCGCGGCCACGAACGCCAGTGCTATGCCTGTATTGCCGCTGGTTGGCTCAACGATCGTCATACCGGGCTTCAGGCTGCCGTCCTGCTCCGCCGCAGATACCATGCTGGCGCCGATGCGGCACTTTACGGACATGGCAGGGTTGCGGTTTTCCAGCTTGGCGAGGATATTGCCGTCTGAAATATGGTTGATGCGCACGAGGGGCGTGCGGCCGATGGTCTCTGCGTTGTCGCTGAATACGTTGCTCATCCTGGATTCCTTAAACTGACGCCCCGCTGGGTAGCGGGGCGGATGAGCACAAGATTAGACCCGGCGAGAGCCCCTGTCCACGCGGCCTCCGGGGGTGAAACCCCCTCCTGAAAATTTTTTTGAAAAAAAATGGAACTTCCTGTCTAAGGGGGTGGTCATAAGGTGCACTGACGGCGTCCGTCAATGGATAGTCCACCAAGGCCATCTATGCGATAGCTCTCCGTCCAGGTCTAACTGAGTGAAATGTACAAAGAGTCGGCCATAGGGGGCCGGCTCTTTTTTTTGCTCAAAATATAGTCAAACAAGCGGCGTTAGACGCTGTGTTGGCCAATTTTCACTCGTTGGGAGCGTTTTTGAGGCCAGTCGCCGCGACGAGTGTATCCACGGTTTGCGGGCCGACCAGGGTGGTTTTGAGGGTGCCGTCAGGGGCTACGATCAGGGTCGTGGGCAACACCACGGGCCGCCGCACACCCAGTTCAGCTGACGGATCGTGCTCCAGCAGCTTGAACGCCACGCCCAGCTCAGTCGCCTGGGCTTTCAGGTCTTCGCCAGTCGCCCCATCGTAATTGACCCCGAGTACGGTAATCGTGTCGAAGTCGTGGTCCAGCTCGTTGAGCTCGGGAATCTCCTCGATACAGGGCTTGCACCAACGTGCCCAGTAGTTGATGACGACCCACTGGCCCTTCAGGCCGTCGAGGGTCGGCGGGCCGTTTTCGTCGCGTTCGCCACCGCAGGCGGCAAGACTCAAAAAGGCTGTCAGGAAAACTGCGTACTTCACTGGGAATACAACTCCGCCAGGCTGATTTCAAGGGAATCCCGCTGGTTCTGGCGCTGGCCGAGCAACAGGCTGTAGGCGCGATCCTGCCAGTCCTGGCTGGTCGTCAGGTCGGCCGTGTTCAGTGATTTTTCGTCGTTCACCCACTCTTTTAGCTGCCATAGCGGTATGCCGGAGAGATCGCGAGCGAGCAGAAAGTTGCCACGCGCGCTCTGCGTGATGACTTTCTTGTCGAGCAACACCTCGCGCAGCTTACCCCAGGTCTCGCTGTCTAAACCCCGGATGACGCGGTGATTGTTCTTCAGAATGTCGACTTCCGCGACCGCCTCACCGCTCTTCTGCTTTTGCCAGAACAGGTACAACAGATCGAGTGCCTTGAGAACGGTAGGGCGGTTAGCCTGCTCGTCACTCTGGTAGGCCGAGAGGCTGTGCACAAGGATCGCACCGAGTAATACGATGTTCCAGGACAGGTAGATCCATAGAAGGAACAGGGGCACCGCGGCGAAAGCGCCGTAGATGAATGCGATGTTGGAGCTGACTACCAGGTCGGTAAACAAAGCGCGGGCTGCGTTGAATGCGAATGCCGCCACGGCGCCGCCGATCACGGCGTGGGTGAGGGGCACACTGCAGTTGGGCACCGCCGCGTAGATCAGGCTGAACCCTGCCGTAGAGAGAATAAGGGGTGCAGCTTTGAGCAGGATGCCGCGGGCGCCGATTACATCGTAGGCCTGCAGCGAGTCGGTGAAGGAGGTGACGTAGGTGCCAAGGCCGAGCGCGAGGCCAATCGTAATTGGCCCCAGCGTCAGTACGGCCCAGTACAGCATGAAGCTGGAGAGCGCGCCGCGGTTCTTGCGCGCACGCCAGATCAGGTTGAACGCTTTCTCGACGTTGCGCAGCATCAGGACCGCGGTGACAACAAGGAACGCGATGCCCGGCCCTGTGAGGTTTTTCGCCTGCTGTGAGAAGTCGTTGAGGTAGCCCTCGATCTCCGACCCGGACTCGGGCAGCAGGTGGTCGAACAGGAACTCCTGCAACTGTGCCTCCGCCCCCTGGAAGGTGGGGATCGCAGAGGCCATGGTGTAGAGCAGGGTAAGCAGCGGCACCAGTGCGAACAGACTCATGTACGTGAGTGCGGCGGCATTCTCCGAGCACCGATCGGCCACGAACCGGTGCAGGAAATACTGCACACGGCGCCAGGCCTCACGGGTGTTGTCGGCGAAAAAGGACATCGCAGCATTATCGCACGATTGCCGGGGAGGGACAGACGGCACTCGCCGGAGGAGCATTCGCTGGTATACTCGGCGGCGCTTTACACGTATCCGGACGATCCCATGAGCGACTTCACTATCTACCATAATCCACGTTGCTCCAAGTCACGTAATACCCTTGCGCTGCTCGAAGAGAACGGCGTCAGCCCGGAGGTAGTGCTGTACCTTGAAACTCCGCCGGGTGCGGCACAGATAAAGGTACTGCTGTCAAAGCTGGGCATCTCGGCAGCTGAGCTGGTGCGCCGCGGTGAAGACGAGTACAAGGCCGCGGGACTCGACAAGAGTTCATCGGAGGCGGAGATTGTCGCCGCAATGGCCGAGCACCCGCGGCTTATTGAGCGTCCCATCGTGGTGCGCGGCGACCGCGCCGTGCTGGGCCGACCACCCGAAAATGCGCTGGAACTGCTCGACTGATCGCGCCCGCCAGAGCGCCTGCAGTCTCGGTGCGATTCAGCCACTCATGCAGTACAGCCACTAACGCAGTGAGGCAATGACAGGTCGCAACCCCTACATTCTCGTTCTCTATTACTCGCGCCACGGGGCGACCCGCAACATGGCGGAACAGGTCTGTCGCGGCATTGAGCTCGAAAGCGGCATGGGCTCGCGCCTGCGCACGGTGCCCGCGATCTCTGCGGTGAGCGAACAGGTTGAAGCAGATATCCCGGGAGAGGGCCCCCTCTACTGTGAGAGCGACGACTTGCGCCACTGCGCCGGGCTTGTGCTGGGCAGCCCCACACGCTTCGGCAACATGGCTGCCCCACTGAAGTATTTCATCGACCAGACATCCGACCTCTGGCTGTCCGGCGCAATGATTGACAAGCCGGCTGCGGTGTTTACCTCTACATCGAGCCTGCACGGGGGCCAGGAATCGACATTGCTCAGCATGATGCTGCCCCTGATGCACCACGGCATGCTGTTGGCGGGCCTGCCCTACAGCGAATCTGGCCTTATGCGCAGCACGAGCGGCGGGACGCCCTATGGTGCGTCACACTGGGCAGGGCCAGACAACGATCGCGAACTCGATGAGACCGAAGCCGCGCTCTGTCGCGCCCTCGGGCAGCGAGTGGCGCGTCTCGCACTCGGGGTTTCTCGATGAGCTTGCGTACGCATCGAGCCGGCCAGCTGGCGATCGCCAGCTACGTGCTCCTGCTGGGGCAACAGGGCCTCGACGCACTCGTTAACCAGTCGCCATGGTTTATCTGGGCCATCAAGCTCGGACCCCTGTTGCTTTTCCTGCCGGGCATGTACCGGGACAATTTACGTAGTTATATCTGGCTGTGTTTTGTCTCGAACATGTATTTTGTAGTTTTGGTACAGCGCATCTTCGCGCAGCCGGGCAACCCGCTGGTAATCACCGGCCTTGTCGCCGTCGTGTTGCTGTTTACGTTTGCAATGCTATATGTGCGCTGGCGTGCAAGGGATTTGAAGGCCGCTGCCGACCAGCCGGAGAACGAACCATGAGCGAGACTTCCCTGTTGCGCCGCGCACTGCGCGCCACCTGGAACGGGATCACACGCGTACGGTTGGCCCTGTCGAACATCCTGTTCCTGGTGATGCTCGGACTTCTCTACTACGTATATGTCGGCGGCGCGCAGCAACCGCTGCCAGATAAGGCGGCACTCTTGCTCAATATGGCGGGCACTGTTGTCGACGAGAAATCTTCGATCAACCCCCTGCAGGCGCTGCTTGTGCAGCCCGCCGCTTCGACGCACGAAGTGTTGCTGCGCGATGTCATTGAGTCGATAGAGTACGCGGCTGAAGACCCCGCTATCACGGCGCTTGTCATGGAGCTGGACCAACTCAACCACGTCGGTATATCGCGTACCCTGGAAATTGTGCGCGCTCTGGAAGTATTCCGAGAAAGTGGCAAACCGATCATTGCGTCCGGAGACTACTTCACGCAAGACCAGTACCTGCTCGCAAGCCATGCCGATGAAATTATCGTTCACCCGCTAGGCGGCGTGGCGCTGGAGGGATTTGGTGTCTACCAGAACTACTACCGCGAGGCGCTGGAGAAGTTTTCCGTCGACATGCATGTCTTCCGGGTGGGTGAGAACAAAGGTGCCGTAGAGCCCTTCCTGCGCGACGATATGTCGCCGGAGGAAAAGAGGGTAACCAAACGCTGGCTCGACGACCTGTGGGGCCAGTATACGGAAGGTGTCGAAGAGCGGCGGAACCTGGAGTCCGGCACCTTGAACGCCTATATCAACAACTATGCCGAGCGCATGCATGCTGCAGGAGGCGACGCCGCTCTCGCTGCAAGGGAGACGGGCTTTGTTGACAAGGTCATGACACGCAGCGCCAGCAACCAGTACCTGACCGGCATAGTCGGCGCCAGCAATGATGATGACCTGTACGAAGCGATAGAGTTTGAGCGTTACATCTACCGGAAGCGTCCGCTGTCACTTTCAGGCCCGGAGGGTGACCGCATCGCGGTTATCACTGCTAGTGGTCAAATCCTTCCCGGCAAACAGGCACCGGGTTCGATCGGTGGTGATTCCCTCTCGCGACTCATCCGCAAAACGGCTGAGGAGGAGGGCGTCAAGGCGATCGTGCTCAGGGTCAACAGCGGAGGCGGCAGCCTGTTTGCCTCGGAGGTGATTCGCCAGCAGCTGCGCTACGCAAAGAGCAAGGCGATTCCGCTGGTGGTATCAATGGGCAGTGTGGCGGCCTCCGGCGGCTACTACATTGCGGCAGAAGCCGATGAAATCTGGGCCACCAGTGCGACGATTACGGGCAGCATCGGCGTGTTCGCAGCGTTCGCGACGTATGAAGGCCTGATGAACCGTCTCGGTGTGTACACGGATGGCGTTGGCACCACGGAACTCGCCGGTGCGCTGCGCTTCGACAGGACGCTGAACCCGGAACTGAGCAAGGCGCTCAACACGACCATCGAATTTGCCTACGATACCTTCATCGATATTGTCGCCGAGGGCAGGGGTATACCGATGGAGGAGATGGATGCTCTTGCCCAGGGTCGTGTTTGGAGTGCGATGGACGCTCAGGCGCTTGGACTTGTGGACAAGGTCGGCAGTCTCGCCGAGGCCATTGAATCAGCGGCCGCCCTGGCGGGCGTGAGCGACTATAGCGTGGACTATGTCGGCTTGCCGCTGTCGCCCCGTGACATGCTGCTGAAGCAGCTGGCGAACCGATTCGGCAGTGTCTCGTCCTGGCAGGAGTCAGCGCTCGTAAATTCCGTGTCACGTGCCCTGGCGCCGCTGGAGGCCGCGAGCAGGGAGATCGAAGGTCTATCGGACCCGGGTAACCTCTATCTGCGCTGTCTCACCTGCGCACAGGTGCGCTAATCGACAGCGAGTTCGGTAGGCAGCGTTTCCTCTTCTTTCTGCCGCCAGCGCTTCATGTCATCGAGGATCATGTAGAGGCTGGGAATCAGCAGTAAGGTGATGACCGTGGCAAACACGATCCCGAAGGCGAGGGAGATCGCCATCGGCACAATCATCTCCGCCTGCGTGCTGTCTTCGAGCAGCATCGGCGCCAGTCCGAAGAAGGTGGTGAGCGACGTCAGTAGAATCGCGCGGAATCGGCGCATGCCGGCCTCGGTCACTGCCTCGTAGCGATCCTTGCCCTCGGCGATCGCCTTGTTGACGAAGTCCACAAGGATGAGGCTGTCGTTGACCACCACGCCTGACAGCGCGATCACGCCCATTAAAGACATCATGCTGATCGCGTAGCCGGTGATCCAGTGGCCGAACACTGCCCCAATCATGCCGAACGGGATAACCCCCATGATGATGAGCGGTTGCAGGTAGGACTTGGTCGGTATCGCGAGCAGCGCGTAGATGCCGAACAGGGCAAGGCCAAAGCCCACCATCATGCTGACGGCGACCTTTGCTTCTTCATCTGCCGCGCCGGAGATGCCGTATTCGAGCCCCGGGTACTTCTCGAGCAGCCTTGGCATGACGTTATTTTCTACATCGCGTATCACCTGGTCCGGCTCTACCAGCGCCTTGTTGGCCTCGGCAGTGATTTCTGCAGCGCGCTGATAATTGATGCGCGTTGACTTGAGCAAACCCTGTTTGACCTCCAGGCGGGCAACGGAGTCAAACGGGACCTCGTCGCCAGCGGGCGTGCGGATGAACATGTTGTTGAGGCTGGCCACGTTCTCCCTGTCCACGCGCGGGTAGCGCACCATCACCTTGATCTCGTCGATCCCGCGCTGAATGCGCTGTGCCTCGGCGCCGTAGAAGGCGTGGCGTACCTGGCTGGCGAGGTCGAGGCGTGTTAAGCCGAGCGACTCTGCCTCGGGCAGGATGTCGAGATGAAATTCGTCTGCGGTATCACTGACGCCGTTGCGGATGTCGTACACACCGGAGTAGTGGGTCAGTGCCTCTTCGAGCTCCGCAGCCGCCAGTCTTAGCGTGTCGAAGTCCTTGTGAATGAGGTCAAACGCGATGTCTGCCCCGAACTCCGGTCCGTCGGCGTTGGATATCGCGAAGATCTCGGCGCCGTGTATGCGACCGACTTCCTTGCGCCACATTTCCTGGACTTCGCGCGTTGTAATCTGGCGTTCGTCTTCCTTGGTCAGTTCGACGTCGAGCCTGCCGTTGACGCGATCAAACACGTAGCTCGCCATGTGGGCAAGCAATGCCTCGTCGCGGCCCGACATCAGCTGGTAGTTCTCTTCCATACGATGAAACGCGTTGGCAATCTGGCTCACCGCCTGCAGGGTGCGTTCCTCGGGTACGCCCTGTGACATTCGCAGCTCGACGGTCAGGTACTCGCCCGGGGCATCCGGTGCGAGGATCGTGCGCACAATGCCGCCGGAAATCAGTCCGCCGGAGAGGATAAGTAGCGACACGAAGAAGCCCAGTGTGGTGTAGCGGTTGCGCACGCAGCGCAGCATGAATGGCTGGTAGCGCTCTTCAACGAACGATTTCAGTCCTGCGTTGATGTATTCCTGCACGTGGTCAATCATGAGCAGGAACTTGTTCTTTGCAGGCGGGCTGTGCGCGAGGTGTGCAGGCAGGATCCACTTCGATTCGACCAGCGAGAACGCGAGGCAAAGCAATACCACCCAGCCAACCGCTTCCGGGAACACGGCAAACACGCCGTCGATAAACAGCGTGGGCATAAAAGCGCAGATCGTGGTCAGTACGCCGAAGGTCGCCGGTGTCGCAACGCGGTAGCAACCCTTCACCACGTTCTCGATATTGTGCCCGTGCCGTTCGGTCTCGCTATAGGCGCTTTCACCCATGATGATTGCATCGTCGACCACGATACCCAGCACGAGTATGAAGCCAAAGCTACTGAGCAGGTCGAGCGTCGAATCGATGTAAGGGGTGTTGATCACTGCCATTGCGCCGAGGAAGCACACGGGAATACCGAGCATTACCCAGAACGCGAGCTTAATCTCGAGAAACAGCGCGAGAATGACGAACACCAGCAATGCGCCCATTGCCAGGTTCTTCATCATCATGGTGAGACGGCCCTTGAGGTAGTAGGTGCTGTCGTTCCACACATCCAGCTTTACGCCGTCGGGCAGTCGCCCGGCGTTCTCCGCAACGTACGCCTTGGCGGCATCGGCGGTCTCAATAATGTCCTGGCTGCCCATGGCGAACACGTTAATGCCGAGCGAATACTTGCCGTCGAACTGGGAGAAGCCTGAGGAGTCCTCGAAACCGTCTATGACGGTGGCGATGTCCCCAAGCAGCAGCCGCGTGCCATCGGGGTTTGTCTTCAGCACGATGTTCTCAAAGTCCTGCTGGACGTAGGCCTGGCCGACTGTCCGCAGCATGATGTCGCCGTTGTCGGTCTGTACCGAACCCGCGGGTAGATCCAGCGACGATGCGGCGATGATGTTGGCAATGTCGCCGAGGGTCAGGTGGTACTCGCGCAGCAGCTGTTCAGAGACCTCGATCGCGATCTCGTAGTCCCGTGCGCCGACAACGCTGGCGGCTGAAATCTCGGGGTAACTCAGGAGGTCACGCCGCATCTGGTCTGCAAGTGCCTTCATGCTGCGCTCATTGATATTGCCGGAGAGCTGCAGCGTGAGGGCGGGGAACTGGAGGTCGGGCTGGCTGATGATTGGCCGTTCCGCCTCCTCGGGAAAATGGGCGATGCCATCGACGCGATTCTGGATATCGTCCAACAGCTTGGTCATGTCCGCGCCCTCATTGGGCTCGATCATGATCATGGCCATCGATTCGAGTGAGTCCGACTCCACCCGCTTGATGCCATCAACGTCGTTAATGGCCTCCTCGATTTTAAGGACGATGCCCTGCTCGACCTCCTCCGGGGCGGCGCCGGGGTAGGGCGCCTCAATGAATACGATCTCGAGATCGAACGCGGGGAACATCGCCCGCTGGATAGAGAACGCGCTGCCGAGGCCTACCGCGATGATCACGAGCATCAACAGGTTGGCGGCAACCGGGTTATAGGCAAACCAGGCGATGATGCCCTTACGGGGTTGAGTGTCCATCAGCCGCCGGAGGGGTCAGCGGTCGCCGGCTCTACAGCGGCGGTGGCAGACTGGAGTCTCTCAGTCTCGGTGCTCTCACGGGGTCTGCCGTGCTGGTCGAGCAGATTGCTGGGCGTGCGCGACTGGATGCGCACCTCCGAGCTGTCGAACGAGCCGTCCAGGGCAGTGAGGGAGACGAGCTCACCGGTGTCGAGGCCCTGGGTGACATAGATGTAGTCGCCGGTGGTGCGCAGGGTGCTCACCTTGCGGTTGCGCAGACGGTTGTTGTCGTCCACCACCCACAGGAAATCGCCGGCGCGTAACAGGTAGCGCGGCAGGGGTACGATGTCGCTGATGAGACGGCCCTCAATGTCGGCATTTACGAACGTGCCGATGCGCAGCGGTTCTGCCCCGGGTGTTTTCAGCCCGTAGGGATCATCAATGCGCGCCACGGCGTACAGCACGCGGGAGCGTTCATCGAAGACCCCTTCGGTGCGATGCAGGTGTGCTGTCCAGTGGCGTACTTCGCCGCCGACATCGGTATAGAGGTCGATGCTCGCGCCTTTTTCGGTGCCGCCGATTTCCGGCAGTATGAGGTAGTCCAATCGGCCCTGCGGAATCGGTAGGCGAATTTCGGCGGCCTCAATGGAGAAGAGGTCCGCGAGGCGGGCACCGCCGGTGACGAATTGCCCCAACTCGGAGTGCTTCGCGCGAATGATGGCGTCGTAGGGTGCACGGATGACTGTGCGTTCCAGGTTGTCCTCGGCGGTATCGAGATCGGCTTCCGCGGCCAGCAGCTGCGCCTCTGCCTGCTCGAGCTGCGGCTTGCGCAGATACAGGTCCTTGGCTTCCTGGCTGCGCTGGCTGCCCTTCGGCAGTTTCAGCCATTCGCGTTCGGCGACCTCGGCGCGGCCGCGTTCCTGCGCGAGTGTGCTTTCGGCGGATTCAAGTGCAGCGCGGGCGCGCAGCAGGTTGGTTTCATAATCGCGCGGGTCGATGCGCAGGAGCACACCGCCTTCCTTCACGAAGCCGCCGACATTGAACTCGGGAGACACTTCGATGACGCGACCGTTGACCTCGGACAGGATCGCCGTTTCGCGCAGCGGCGTGACAGTGCCTTGTGCCTGCACGGGGATCCGGACGTCCTCCATGACGACCTCGGCAATGTCCACGCTGACGGGTTCGTAAACCGGTTCCTGGATTTCGGTTGGGGGACGATTCAGGAACAGCAGGGATGACACGAGCAGGGCGCCCGAAAGCATCGCGACAGAGAGGAAGAGCTGGCGTTTCTTGGAGGCCACTTGGGATCCCGTGCGTTGTGGTTAACCGGACGCCAGGGCTCGGCGAGTAACGCGCAACCAGCGGCCAACAAATAGTGAAAACGGGGTGTATTTATACCATACGACCCGTGTGGCTTCAGTGAATTAGTTGTAACTAAATCCGGGGTTTATGCGCGAAAGTTGGAGAAGCAGCTCACATTTCAGCGCGCTGTCAGGGGATCGCCCCCGGGGCGAAGTGCCCCGGGCGCGTTCCAGACGCTATTCCGGC
Organism: Halioglobus sp.; assembly: GCA_965227435.1. Lineage (GTDB taxonomy): Bacteria > Pseudomonadota > Gammaproteobacteria > Pseudomonadales > Halieaceae > Marimicrobium. The sequence goes on from CBDDGB010000001.1 coordinate 2,172,829, forward strand.
TTGTCGACGTGCACGTCCATCTGCGGGTAGGGGATGCTGATGCCCGCCTCATCGAAGCGCAGTTTGACCGTTTCGGTGGTGTCCCAGAGCAGGCCCCAGTAATCCTCCGACTTGGCCCAGGGGCGCACGAGGAAGTTCACGCTGGAGTCGGCCAGTTCGCCGAGGGCGATGACGGGGGCTGGATCCGCGAGGACGCGTTCGTCCGCTGCGATGATCTCTTCGAGCAACTTCTTGGCCTGTCGGATGTCGTCGTCGTAGGAAATGCCGAACACCATGTCGACGCGACGTACCGGCCGCGCCGAGTAGTTGGTGATGTTGTTACTGATAATCGCGCCATTCGGAACGATGACTTCCTTGTTGTCCGGGGTAGTCAGCGTTGTGGTGAAGATGCTGATGCCCTCAACCACACCCGTCGCACCACCGGCCTCAACGAAGTCGCCCTTGGTGAACGGCCGGAAGATGATGAGCATCACGCCCGATGCAAAGTTGGACAGGGAGTCTTGTAGCGAGAGGCCAATCGCCAGTCCAGCGGCACCCAGCAGCGCAACCATGCTTGTTGTGTCGATGCCAAGCTGACTAAGCGCGGCCACCACTACGAACAGCAGCAGCACCCAGCGCAGTATGCTGGTGAGGAAGCTGACAAGAATATCGTCCATACCGCGGGCGATGAGCAGCTTCTTGACCGAGTTGACCACGACCCCGACGACCATGCGGCCGATGTAAAAGATAACAAGGGCAAGCAAAATCTTGATGCCCCAGGGGAGCGCGTAGTCGTTGATGAGCGTGGGAATATCGAGATTTTTCAGGAAATCGTTCATGCGGAGGGCGTCCTTCAGGTCAGGTTCCGCTAACTATAAACAACAGTGCGGGCAATACAATATTGTTGAACCGACTTCTGCCCGGCGGCTGGGCGCCGGTGCTATAGTTTGCCGACTTTCACCTGGCAAGGAGCGGCCCCGATGGCCACAGTTTTCAACAATCCCGCAGCGCTTCTGGACGCCGTTGGCAAAGACCTTGGGCACAGCGACTGGCTGGAAATAGACCAGCAGCGGATCAACCAGTTCGCCGATGCCACGGGCGACCACCAGTGGATACATGTCGACCCCGAGAAAGCGGCTGACGGTCCCTACGGTGCCACTATCGCGCACGGGTACCTGACACTCTCGCTCGCCAACCTTTTCCTTCCGCAGATCATGACGGTTGAAAACACCTCTATGGGCGTCAACTACGGCTGCGAAAAAGTCCGCTTCCCCGCCGCCGTGCCTGTCGGCAGCCGCATTCGCGGCCAGGGCGAGGTAATCAGCGCCGAGGAGGTCAAAGGGGGTGTGCAGGTCGTGGTGCGCATGACGATCGAAATCGACGGGTCCGAGCGCCCCGCGTGCGTCATTGATACCATCAGCAGGTTCTTTCCCTAGAGCGTCGCGTCGGGCGCGAGGTACTTCACATGGCGGACACGGGTGACCCCGTTGTAGAGACCAGCAACGCTGTTGAGCCCGTGCTTCCGGCAGCCACTATCGTCCTGGTGCGTGATGGTGCCGACGGCCTCGAGGCATTGCTGGTGCAGCGCGCCAAGGCTGTCAAACATATGGGCGGCATGTGGGTTTTTCCGGGGGGCAAGGTCGACGAGGCCGACTACCCGGATGATCGTGACGAATACCGGGCCGCCGTGAATGCCGCGATCCGGGAGACGCGCGAGGAAGCGGGCCTCGATGTCACGCCGGAGCAGCTCGTCTACCTGTCCCACTGGACCACCCCGGTCGGCGCCAAGAAACGTTTTGCAACCTGGTTCTTTCTGACGATTCTCGAGGACGGCCAGGAAGTAACAGTGGATGGGGGTGAGATTGCTAATCACCGCTGGATCAACCCGCGCCTTGCGCTCGCAGAGTCTGCCGACAAGGCAGAGCAGCTGCGCCTCATGCCACCGACCTATGTCAGTCTCTCTGACATTGCCGATTGTGCCGACTGTGCCGAGGCGCGCTCTATCATCGGCGGGCGCGATGCGCTCATCTACGCTCCGCGCATGGCCTTCGTCGATGACGGTATCTGCTTTCTCTACGCAGGCGATGCCGGCTATGCCACGGATGACATAGGTGCAGACGGCCCCCGCCACCGCTGCTACATGATCGACGACCAGCTCGACTACGTTCGCGAGCTCTGACATGCAGCGGGGTGGTGGTATTCGTCGTCGCACGCTGCTGGCAGGTGCAGGTACGGCCGCCATTACCGTAGCCAGCAGTGCCGCCGCGCTGCCCCGTTCGAAGGTGGCGTCCTGGGACGCCACCACGGATGTGCTCGTAGCCGGTTCCGGCGCGGCGGGGGTCAGTGCCGCGCTCGCGGCGCGCGCAGAGGGCGCGCGTGTCACCCTTATTGAATCATTGACACACCCCGGGGGCTCATCGGCGATGTCTGGCGGTGTCGTTTATGCCGGTGGTGGCACTGAGCTGCAGCGTGCGCTCAATGTTGAAGACAGCGTCGAGCAGATGTTTGCCTTTCTCTCCAGGGCGGGCGGCAAACACCCGCCGCTGGAAAAAATCCAGCGCTACTGCGAAGACAGCGTGGCGCATTTCAACTGGCTGCTGGACCAGGGCATCCGCTACACCGAGAAGTTTACGCGTGCCAAGGGCCTGCCCATGGGTGACGAGTCGCTGTACTTTTCGGGGACAGAACTCGCATGGCCTGCGCGTGAGCTAGCCACCCCTGCGCCGCGTGGCCACGTACCCGGTGTGGAGGGAATGAACGGTGGTCGTCACATGATGGAGGTGCTGCTAAGGCGTGCGCGCAAGAGCGGCGTAACACTGCGCACCGGTGTGGCGGCACAGCGACTGGTGGTGGAAACCGATGGACGTATCGCGGGAGTACTGGTCAACGACAGTGGTAAGTCGAGCGCCGTGCGCGTGCGGCGCGGCATCGTGCTGGCCTGCGGCGGATTTATTCACAACCGCGAAATGCTGAGGCGCTACGCGCCGGAGCTCTATGACTGCTCAGTGCCCTGGGGCAATGCGGGAGACCTTGGCGATGGGATCAACATGGGTATCGCCGTTGGCGCCGAGGCGCTGCGAATGCACCAGGGCTTTGCGATAACGCCCGTGTATCCCCCCGAGCACGTGTTGTCCGGCATCGTTGTGAATGAATCGGGCCAGCGCTTTATCTCGGAAGAGTCGTATCACGGTGTGCTGGGTGACGCGATCGCCTACCACCAGGGTGGGCGAGCGTTCCTGATCACTGACAAGGATTCCGATTTTGGCTTCCACCAGGACAACTTCGTCAAAGTTGCCGAGGCGACCTCTGTCAGCGACCTGGCGATCGAGCTGGGGTTGCCCAGCGGCGCGCTGCAACATACCGTCGCGTACTACAACCGATTTGCCGAGATTGGTGAAGATCCACTGTTTCAGAAAGGAGCGCCTTACCTGCGCCCGGTGCTGGGTGCGCCTTATCGTGCGTGGGACCTGTCGGTCGACAAGGCGTTTTTCCCCGCGCATACCTTCGGCGGGTTGCACACCACGGTCGATGGCCAGGTCGTCAACAGCTTTGGTGAGGCGATTCCCGGGCTGTATGCGGCTGGGCGCACCACGGCGGGACTGCCAACCGCACCCTATATCGCCAGCGGACTCTCCGTGGGTGATTGCACCTACTTCGGCAGGCGAGCGGGGGAGGCGGTCGCGACGCGACCGACAGGCTCGGCATGATGCGCCTGGTGATCGCGTGGTGGTTGGTCTTTAGCGCTGCGGCTGCGATAGCAGAGGAGCTGCCGCTCGCGGGTGATGCCGAGCGCGGGCGCCTGGTCTTCGCACCTTGTCGTACCTGCCATTACCCGGAGCCCGCCATGGGCCACAACAATGGACCTAACCTGCATCGCATCTTCGGTAAGGTGGCCGGTAAGCAGCCCGGCTTTCGGTACTACTCAAAGACATTTCGTGAGGCGGAGTTTGTGTGGACGCCACAGCTGATGTACGCGTGGCTGGAAGACCCAATGCGCATGTTTCCCGAGTCGACGATGATGAGCCTCGGCGTGCCCGATGCTCAGGCACGGGCTGATCTTATTGCTTATCTGATGCAGGCTTCCGTGCGAACAGAACAGTAGGAGCTACGTTCTTTCTTCACTATGGGGTCGAATGAACTCCACCCCACAGGGCGCCCACCTCGCGCCTCAGCGCTTCAGAATGACCGAGCTGCCGTGGCCGAACAGGCCCTGGTTGGCGGTTATGCCGACTCTTGCGCCCTCTACCTGACGGTCACCGGCCTCGCCGCGTAACTGCCACGTGAGTTCACAGACCTGTGCGAGCGCCTGTGCGGGCACCGCTTCGCCGAAGCAGGCGAGACCGCCCGACGCATTCACAGGAATCTTGCCGCCCACGCTCGTGTCGCCTGCGCGCAGCAGGGCGGCTGCCTCGCCGCGCGGCGCCAGCATGAGGTCTTCTATCCAGTCGAGTTCCAGCGCAGTGGAGAGGTCATACACCTCCGCGAGATCGACGTCTTCCGGGCCGATGCCTGCTTCCTCGTAGGCCTTCACTGGAATCTGTGAACGGTATGAGATGGCGTCAACGCCTGCGGCTGCCGCGGAGTCGGTGGCGATGTCGGGCATTTCGACCACGCCGCTGGCAAAGGTCGGTGTCACGGTAGAAATAGCGGCAACACGCGGTGCGTCGCCTTTGCCGATCTTCTTTGCGTACTCGACACTCGAAACGATCAGTGCTGCACCGCCATCGGACGTGGCGCAGATATCCATGAGGCGCAGTGGGTCGGCAACCATCGCGGACGCTGCCACATCCTCTGCGGTGAAAACTTTCTTGTAGCGTGCGCGCGGGTTGTGCGCGCCGATCTTTGAGTTCTTCACCTTGACTGCCGCAAAGTCCTCAAGCTTGTCGCCATAAAGGTCCATGCGTCGGCGTGCATAGAGGGCGAAGTACGTGGGGTTGGTAATGCCCAGGTAAAAGCGCACCCAGTCCGGGTCTTCGGGACGATAGCCCTTGGCGGGCGCCAGAAACCCCTTGGGGGTCGTGTCGGCGCCGACTACCAGCGCGACATCGCATTCACCCGCGGTGATCTTGTTGCGCGCGGCCGCGAGTGCTTGTGAGCCTGATGCGCACGCCGCGTAGGAGGTGTTTACCTCGGCACCCTGCCAGCCGAGTGCCTGGGCGAAGGTAGCGCCCGCAACATAGCCCGGGTAGCCGCAGCGGATTGTGGCGCCGCCAGAGACAAAACGGATGTCCTGCCATGGCACGCCAGCGTCTGCCAGGGCTTCGCGCGCTGCCGCCACGCCGTATTCGACAAAATTGTGCCCCCACTTGCCCCAGGGGTGCATGCCGGCGCCGAGAATTGCTATTTCATTTGACATTGTGATGCTCCAATCTCAGTCCGCTGCTACCCGGTGATGGGCTGCCACTTCCAGGTGACCTTGATGTCTTCTTCCGTCTCGTGCAGTGGTTCGAGTACCAGCTCCATCTCCATGCCGACCTTTAGTTCCTCGACGCTGATTCCCTCGGCGACCTGCCCCAGCACCACCATTTTTTCCTCGGCGAGTTCCACGGCGGCAATCGTGTAGGGTTCAAACGGGTCCGCTGCGACGAACGGCTCGGGGGGCTTGTAACACGCGTTCGTGTAGCTCCACACCGTACCGGTGCGGCTGAGCTCTACTTCCTCAAACTCTGTGCTGTCGCAGCTGGGGTTTCTGCAATAGTGAGTTTGTTTCGGAAAGAAATAAGTGCCGCATTTCACGCACCGGGTGCCGATGAGGTGGGGTTTGGCCTCCATGGTGTGCCAGCCGTCGATGGCCGGTGCATGGGGTTTTGCGCTCATAATCAGCTCCCGCAGAAAAAACGTGGCACAGGTTACTCCCGCGCCCCGGCGCAGGCAAGGTTGCACACGGGGTGTCGGTATGCACCTGTGTACCGCACAGCGGCGCTTGCCCGACCCCTGTTAAATGGGCAGAGTGGTGCAATGTGTGGCCGTTTTAATGTCATCGACAACCCCGGGCTTCAGGACCTGCTGAAGGACCTGGGTATAGACCTCAGCCTGCCCCCCGCGATTAACATTGCACCCACCGAGGCTGTTTCGCTGGTGCGCATGTCTGCACCACGTGAGTGCAATGTCGACGCGGCGCGCTGGTGGCTAACACCCTCGTGGGCTCCCGCGGTCGACCAGAAGTACTCCATGTTCAATGCGCGTTCCGAGAGTATCGCTACCAGTCGCGCATTCCGTGGGCCGTTCCGGCGCCAGCGCGGGCTGGTACCCATGAGCAGTTTCATTGAGTGGCGTACCGAGAATGGTGTGAAACAGCCCTGGCAGATCAGCAACGCGACCGGCGCACTGGCTGTGGCTGCGTTGTGGGACGTGTGGGAGAAAGGTGATGTACCGCTACTGTCCTGCACGCTCGTTACCACGGCCGCCGCACCGGGTTTCACGGACTGGCACAAGCGTATGCCCGTGATGCTGGCGCCCGACGAACGCGAGCAGTGGCTGGACAACACCTGCGAGGTCGCTCCCGACGACCCGGTGTTCCGGCCCATGTTGAAGGAAGACCTGTGCCTTGTGCCCCTCGATCGCGCCGTCAGCAATGCGCGCAACAAGGCAGGGGATGTCATGCGCGCCGTGGGCGACGAGGTCGTGCTCTCCGCCTGAGAAGGTTCAGCCAGGCAGACTGTTGCCAGCCGAATCTGATGTGCGCCGTGGCCGCGCGGCTCCGGCTGGCGCACAATGCCGCTCTTTGCAATGGAGGTGGTATCGAGATGGGTGTTTACGCACTGACCGGGGGCGCCACGGGCATCGGCGCCGAACTCAAACAACAACTTCTCGCCGCGGGCCATGAAGTCATCACGGTCGACATCAAGGAGGGCGATATCATCGCCGATCTGTCCAGCGATGCGGGGCGCCACGCGGCCATCGACGGCGTGCGCGCGCGCGCAGCAGAAGGACTGGACGGGTTCATTCCCTGCGCCGGCCTGTCGCCCGCGGTTAAGCCGTTCTCACTCATTACGCGCGTCAACTACTTTGGTGTTATCGAAACCGTCGAGGGGCTCAAGGATCTCGTGGCAAAAAAACGTGGCACGGTGGTGTTCGTCTCCTCCAACTCCTCGCCCATGGCACAGACCGAGGACGACTATGTGCAGAAGTGCCTCGCGGGCGACGAGGAAGCGGCGTGTGACGCAATCGACGATCGCGACGGTCAGTCCGCCTACGCGGGCTCCAAGCGCGCGATCGCCATCTGGATGCGCCGCAATGTCACCGAGTATGCGAAGGAGGGTGTCCGCCTGAACGCGGTCGCGCCGGGTATCACGCAGACCCCGATGACCGACGAGGTGCTGGCTGACGAGGTTTACGGTGAGGCAATTCGCCAGTTCGGCGAGTCGGTACCCCTCGGGCGCAATGGCCAGCCCGCTGACATTGCGAATGTCATGCGCTTTCTACTATCTGAGGAGGCGAGCTTCGTCTGCGGCTCGGTGTTTTTCGTAGACGGTGGTTCCGACGCCATGCTGCGTCCGGAAAACTTCTAGCGCTCAATCGAGGTCCGCTGCATAGGGGTTGCTCGGGATGGAACGCAGCATCTTGTCGCGCGCCCTGGCGTAGATCGTGATGATGGGCTCTTCATTGCCGACCTCCCTGCGCCTCGCGATCATGGTCATGGGGAACAGGTAGTGGTCGTCGGTGCGGTACCTGAGTGCTCTCGAGCGGCCCACCCTGTCGACATAGACGACCCAGTTGAGGTCGAGATCCTCTTTCAGGAGGTCACCCATGATCAGGCCCATGGCCTGTAGCTTCTGGGTCTCCGAGCCTTTCACCACGCGCCTGTCCAGGAGTTCCTGCAGAAGCGCCAGGTCGTTGTCGAGGTCACCATTGAAGTAGCGCCCCAGGCTCTGGCCGGCGATGTCGCGGATAAGCTGGCGCTGCTGCTGCATAAACGTCAGGTCCAGCTTCGATAAAGGCTCTGTGCGGCTCTGCAGTTCATTGGCAGACACGGATGCCGCCAGGACCAGCAGTAGCGCGGCGGTGAGGGCACGAAACAGGGTCGGCATGGTCTATCTAACTCCGGGATGGCCAGGGTTGCCGGGGGCTGACAGTCTAGCGCACTGGCAAATGACCTGTCCCTGCCACTGGTTGTCATCCTGCCCCCGGCATGGATAATGGCGGGCTTTCCCGGTGCCGCGGACGCCCTTTGCCCCGCAACACCTGTTCTCACGCGGAGACAGCACATGATTACCGGCAGTATTGTCGCCCTGGTCACCCCCATGCATGACGATGGCAGCGTCGACTGGGACGGCCTGGCGCGACTCCTTGATATGCACATCGAGGCCGGCACCAGCGGTATTGGCGCGGTAGGAACTACGGGCGAGAGCGCCACGCTCTCCGTGCCCGAGCACTGCGAGGTCATCGAGTACTGCGTGAAGCACTGCGCGGGTCGTGTTCCCGTTGTAGCGGGTACGGGCTCCAATTCCACGCGCGAGGCGATTGAGCTCACTGAAGCGGCTGCTGGCGCCGGTGCCGATGCGGCACTGCTGGTCACGCCCTACTACAATCGTCCCACCCAGCGCGGCCTTTTCGAGCACTACCGCGCTATCGCAGAAGCTGTCGCGATTCCGCAGATTCTCTATAACGTTCCCGGGCGCACCGCCTGTGACCTGGCCGATGACACCGTGGTGGAACTCTCTGCCATCGACAATATTGTCGGTCTCAAGGACGCCACTGGTGACCTCGATCGCGCGCGCAACATCGTCGCCAATACCGGCGATGACTTTGCCCTTTACTCCGGTGACGATCCCACCGCACGTGAACTGATGCTCGCCGGTGGCAAGGGCAGCATCTCTGTCACTGCGAACGCGGCCCCGGCCCTGGTAGCAGAGCTCTGTGCCGCCGCACTCGCTGGCGATGCCGATACCGCGGCTGCCATCGATGCAAAGCTCGCCGGTCTCAACGACGCGCTGTTTCTGGAAGCCAACCCCATCCCTGTTAAGTGGGCGCTCTTCCAGCGCGGCCTCATCGGGTCAGGTATTCGCTTGCCGCTCACGGTGTTAAGTGCAGAGCACCAGCCCGCCGTGGTTGCGGCACTGGACGCTGCCGGCGTATGACTTTGGCCCAGAAATTACGCACATTCGCTTGTGTTGTGCTGGCGCTAACCGTCGGCGGCTGTGGCTTCTTCGGTGGCGAGACCGGCATGTTTCGCGACCGGGCCGAGGACTACAAACAAGCCCCCGAACTCCCCGTTATCGATGTGCCGGATGGCAAGGACACCGAGGCCTTGCGCGAGATTTACGTGATCCCGCAGGTCCAGGAGAAAGTCGTACTTGAGGGCGAGTTCGAGGTGCCAAGGCCCGCGCCACTGGTGGCGGGCGCTGGTGCCGACGTGGTGCGCATCCAGCGCCTGGGTGACGACAGCTGGGCGCTTATCGGTGTGCCACCAGGCCAGGTCTGGCCGCAGGTGCGCAGTTTTCTTGCCGCATCCAATATGCAGGTCGCCCGCGCGGATGCGCGTGCCGGCATTATCGATACAGGGTGGCTGAGCCTGGAGGGTGAGGAGCTCCCCAGCCGTTTCCGCTTTCGCATGGACCAGGGTGTGCAGCGCGGCACCAGCGAACTGCACATACTGCAGATGAATCGCGGAGTGGGCGAGGAATGGCCGGAAAAGTCCAGCGATCCCGAGCAGGCCACGGACATGCTGCGCACAGTAGCGCAGTTCCTTGCAGACAGTGCTGAGACCGCGCCGGTTTCCATGGTGGCGGAGCAGGGCATTAGCGCAACGGGTAAGATTGCGCTGCGCGAGTACGAGACTGGCGAGAATTATATCGAGCTACAGCTGCCCTACGACCGGGCCTGGGCATCGTTGGGTAAAGCACTGGAAAGCGCCTCCTTCGAAGTCATCGATCGGGATCGCAGTGAGGGCGTTTACTACGCGCGCTTCCTGGGGCCGGAGGACGAGGAAGACTCGAGCATGTTCGACTGGCTCTGGGGTGAAGAAGATCCTGCTGAGCAGGAGATTTTCCTCGTCTCCATGCAGGCGGCTTCTCCCGGAATTGTGCATATCACCCTCACACCTGAAGACGAAGAACTGGCCCTTACCAAGCGCGACAGCCAGGTGTTACTCGCATTGATCAAGGGCCAGATCGACTGATGAAGGGAGCCGCCGCAGGTGCAGTTCGCCTCGCTCGGTTCCGGTAGCAAGGGTAACGCCACACTTGTGCGGGCCGGCGACACGCTGGTCATGGTCGACTGCGGGTTCTCTGCGCGGGAGACGGTGCGCCGCATGGCGCAACTGGGTGTGGAGCCAACCGAGCTCGATGCCATCCTCGTTACTCACGAGCACTCTGACCATAGCAGCGGCGTTGCACGGTTGTCGCGACGTTTTGGCCTGCCGGTATATCTCACCCACGGCACCTATCTTTCCGGAAGGCTCGACGGTAGCCACCAACTGTTGCAGTTCAATTGCGGCGATCATTTCGCTATCGGTGAGCTCTCGATCACTACGGTAGCGGTGCCCCACGATGCCGCTGAGCCCTGCCAGTTTCGTTTCGAACACGCCGGACGGCACCTCGGTGTGCTCACTGACCTCGGCAGCATCACACCGCACGTGGTGGACAGTTTCCGCGGCTGCCACGGGCTGCTGCTCGAGTTCAACCACGATTACGACATGCTGATGTCGGGAGACTATCCGGAGCACCTGAAGCGGCGGGTCGGTGGCAACTGGGGGCACCTCAATAACGCGCAGTCCGCCGAGCTACTTGGCGAGTTGGACCACGAGGATCTCCGTCACGTGGTGGCCGCTCATATCAGTGAGAAGAACAACAGCCTCGAGTGCACGACCGCGGCGCTTGAGAGTACCCTCGGTTCGCTTGAGCGCGTCGTCTTTGCCGCACAGGGCGAGGGCTTTAGCTGGCTGGACGTCAGCTAGACCGCCAGCGCCTGTGGCTCCAAAGCCACGTCTCTGGTTGTGCGAGCACTGCGGACTCTGCACAGGCTGCGTAGCGCGACGTAATTTCACTGGCCTCTATATGGTTTTCCCCGTCCGCGATCACCTGGAACTCCACGTCGTAATGACTCTCTGTCGCCCGGTGACAGCGCGCGAACAAAACGGGCAGGCGCAACCGCGCCGCCAACTCGCCCGGCATGGCGTGGAATGCGGTCTCTCGCCCAAGGAACTTGCAGGTATGTTGTCGTTCGTCAGCGACAGGCGCCTGGTCGGCAGCCATGACCAGCAGGCGAGGTGTGCGCCGCATGGCCACGAGGTCGCTGCCAAGGTCCGCCACGGGTATAGCGCGACAGCCGAAGCGCTCGCGAGCGCCGCGCATGTAGTCGTCTACCCCCGTGTTGTGCAGTGGCTTATAGACAACGTGCAAGGGTTGCTCGAGTGTGGCTGCTACCCCAGAGAGCAGCCACTCCCAGTTCCCCTGGTGCAGAGACAGAATAAGCACGGTTTGCGAGAAGTCTTTACTGACCTTGGCAACGAGGTCGGGATTGCTGACACGCACACGGCGTTGCAATTGCGCTGGACTCAAGTGCGGCGTGCGAGATATTTCCAATAGTAATGTCGCGATATGCCGGTAGAAATTTTCCCGCTGAAGTGTGAGCTCCTTCGCGTTCCCGCTGTCGAATACTGACTTTAAGTTCTCAGTAACTACGCCTTTGCGATAGCCTGCGATGCGATAGAGCAACACGTACAGCAGGATTGCAGTGGCGCGAGCAGCACGCGCGGGTAATACCCCGAGCACCTTCAGTGCGCTGACCTGTAGACGATCGCCGGACATGCAACTAGCGGCAGTGTTCCGGCAGTTTAAGGACTGCGATCCCGCTTGCGCCGGCCTCGGCCGGACAGGCAAGAGAGGTATTGCCAGATAGATCGAGGTGTCGAAGTTTCTCAAGCTGTAGCAGAGGCGCTGTGTTCTCGATCTGGTTATCCGCGAGGTACAACTCCAGAACATCAGGCAGGCGCGCCAAAGGCTGTACATTGGCGATGCTGTTCGAAGACAACCGCAAAGCCCTGAGCCCCGTAAACAGTTCGATGCCCTCGAGGTCCGCGATGCCCGCGTGGCTGCAGTTCAGGGAGGTCAGTTGCCTCGCCTGGGTGATGCCGAGGTCGGCAATGGTCTGCTCGAGGCAGGCCTGAAGGGCCGGGTCGCTGACCTGGAAGCCGGAAAGGGGGGTTGGAGCACGGTACACGACGGTGTCGTTAACGGTGAAATCGTAGCCCTGGCAGCCGCCGAGAGAGGCGAATGACAGGGCCAGAAGGAGGAAAATCGGTCTCATATGTGCCCTCTTTGGGTATGGAGCCACGGGTGCGGATGGAGAATACGCAGACAGACATAGCGACGGCGTTGACGGGTAACTATAATGCCAGTACGTGGAGCGCGGTTCACCACCGCGGCGGTTCTGGAGAGTTACTACACGCAATGGCCGAGCCCGGCGAAGAGGATCTGACCGGACAGGGGAGCCTGTCGCGGGACGGCGACCTGAGCGAGGTCTCGGGCGCCATCAATATTGTACAGCGCGGTAATCTCAAGGCGCTGGAAACCACGCTGCGTAAGCAGTGGCGTATGGGCCAGAACATCGTACTCTGCTGGAGCTCCGATGCCCGCGGCCTGCTGGTCATTCTCGTACCACACTATTTCCTCGGCAACTATTGTGCTGTCGGTGCCTCCGAAAATACCGCGCGTGAAAACGAGACCTTCATTCGCGAGCTGATATCCGGTGAGCGGCGCAAGAGTCGCGACGAATTGTTTGCGGTCTGCGAGCGTCTCGACGTTGCGCCAACCTTCATTAAGCTCAGTACGGCGCTCTCTGAGGATACGCAAGTCGGTGCCGCGGTAGAGCAGGTGATCAAGCGCTATGGTCTCAGCTACGTTGAGAGTCGGGCGGTACTGCTCTTCGATATCGTTGACTTCTCGCTGTTCACACCGTTTGAGCAGGCGAGCCAGTTGAACAGCCTCTCGTATTCCCTGAACTCGGCCTATAACAAGCTGTTGCAGCAGGGCGTCGAAATTAACTTTGCGCGCACCACTACGGGTGATGGCTATTACATCTGGAATCGCGATGTCGGTCCCACGGCCAACCAGGACCTGTTTCTGTTCATGCTGCTGGTGGTAGCCGACAACGCCGTGGCGCAACGCGCTTCCCGCGGCAACACGGTGCCCGTCATTCGCACGGCCTATCACATCGGCGGTCATTATGAGCTCTACCAGGCCGAGGGCATTAACCCTTCCGTGTTCAGCTATATCGTTGGTGATGTAACGATTGAGCTGGCGCGTATGCTCGATCTCGCGCAGGCTAACCAGATACTGGTGGGCGATTTTCACTGTGAGCAGGCGGGGTTTGGCTCCGAAACTGTAAAGCCGATTACATCGGTGTCGGCCAGCTCTTTTGTCGCGGCCTGCAACCGCGCACTCGACATCATGACCGGCGTCCCGCTAGCGGGTGCCACGGTGGGCGGCATGCGCTGTTTCCTGACCGAGAGTGTCGAGCGCGACGGCCAGGTGCGGCCACGACGTTTCCGCATCATCGATAAACACAACCGTCAGCGTTACGTATACAACCTGCAGATTGATATCGACCTTGCAGGTGACGATGTGGCGCTGGGCCTTGGGGAGGGGAGTTTGCCCGCTCGGCCTTCCTCCATTGGTCGCGACCAGGCGCCGAGCAGTGCGGCGCCGCCAACGACCGAAGAATTGATTGATGACCTGGCCGGCATGCTCAAGAAGCGCAGCGGCCAGATCATTACCGAGGATTGAGCGTGATGGGCGATATGGCGGTAAGCAACCACATGGACATCAGCAATGCGGTGGATGTCTCAGACACCCGCGCTGTGGCCAACGCGGTGGTCGAACTCCTGTCTGTGAATTACCCCGGATTTGACGGAACCGCCGCACACCGCCTGTTTGAAGACTTCGACAATCTCTACGGTGGACGCTACCCGGGCTACCGGGCGTGCGACGTGCCCTACCACAACGAACGTCACGTGCTGGATGTCACGCTTGCGATGGCGCGACTGCTTGACGGCGTGGCGCGCGCCGGCGAATCGGGCACCCGCCTGGACGCCGACTACGCGCTGCTCGGTATCACCACCGCACTGTTCCATGACGCCGGGTACATCCGGCGCGAGGAAGAGTCTTTCGAAATCAGCGGCGCCGCGTTTACGCGAATCCATGTCACCCGGGGCGAACGCTTCCTCGGCCACTACCTGCCCAAGATCGGACTGGGGCGTTTCGCTGAGCCGGCAGGGCGCATCATTCACTTCACGGGCTACGAAATCGAGCCGCAGGCGATTCCGGTCGCGGACGAGCAGGAGTTCCTGCTGGGCTGCCTGCTTGGAACAGCTGATCTCATCGCGCAGATGTCTGATCGCGATTACGTGCGCAAGTGCTGTGAAGACCTGTTCCAGGAATTCGTTGCTGGTGGACTCGCCGCGCGCGAAGAGGACGATAAAGCGCCTGGTGTGCTCTACCATTCTGCCAGTCACCTGCTGGAAATGACGCCGCAATTTATGGCGAAGGCGGTCGGGGATCGCCTTGAGGGCCACTTCAATGGCGTGCATCGCTTCGCGGCTGCTCATTTTGGCGGTAACAATCTTTATATGGACGCCATCGAAGACAACCGTCGCAGCCTCGAGGCTCAGCTCGCCCAGGCTGGTGCCTGACGACGCTGCCGGGGTCGACGCTGTCGTCCCCGCGAGTTCCGGGGATGTCTCCACCGCTCGCGAGTTAGCCTCCCGTCTTAATCTTTCTTTTGCCGCCGATGCGCACTCTTCGGAAGGGTTGCTGCTGGTCGTGGAGGGTGCTGCGCGTTACCTCAAGCTCGCGGGACCCGGAGCCCCCGGCCCGGTGGGCGTCGACTTCGGAGCGGGCGCGATGCGCCATCGCCGGCGTGGAGGTGCGAACGAGTTGCTCGGCAGGGCTGTGGGACTGAATGCCCGGCGCAAGCCTAGCGTACTGGACGTCACCGCGGGTCTCGGTCGCGATGCCTTTGTGCTCGCTGATCTCGGTGCCCGCGTGCAACTTGTTGAGCGCCAGGCGGTGATTGCGGAATTACTGCGCGCTGGTTTGACGGCCGCCGCGCACTCCGAGGATGAATGGCTGCGCGATGTCACGGCGCGTATGACGCTACACGAGGGTGATGCGCGAACGCTCGAGTTGGCGCCTGTCGATGTCATTTACGCGGATCCCATGTTCCCGGCGCGCGACAAGCGTGCTGCGGTGAAAAAGGAGATGGCGCTGTTCCAGCGGCTGCTCGACGACTGGGAAGATGACAGTGCTGCCCTGCTCGACTGGGCACTCGAGCGGCCCGTATCGCGCGTTGTCGTCAAGCGCCCGCTGCGAGCTGCTGAACTCGGCGGGCGGGCCGCATCGCACTGTATCCGCGGCAAGGCCGTGCGCTATGATGTCTTCGTTCTGAAAAAGTTGCCCGACGCTACCGCCTGAATCCACACCGGAGGCTCCATGTCTGCACACAAAACTACCGCGCTGGTCACCGGCGCGTCCGCCGGTCTCGGCCGGGAATTCTGCCGCCAGCTGGCGGAGCGTTGCGAGGTCATCATCGCAGTGGCGCGACGTGCGGATGCGCTCGCCGACCTTGCGACAGAACTTGCGGGCCAGGATGAGGTGCATTGTATTGAAGCTGACCTCGCCAGCCCCCTCGGCGTGGCGCGCGCCATGGAGGCGCTCAGGCAGAAGGGGCCTGTCGATTTTCTTGTGAACAACGCGGGCTTCAGCACCTACGGCGGTTTCGCCGACTTGCCCATTGAGGGGCAGCGCGACATGGTGAGCCTGCATATTGATGCGACGGTGACGCTCTCGCGCGCGGCCATCCCCTTTATGCGCGAGTTGGGAGGTGGCGCCATCATTAACGTCTCCTCGCTTGTCACTATGGCGCCAGGTAAGGACGTGGCGGTCTATGGCGCGACAAAGGCCTTTCTGAACTATTTTTCGCTGGCGCTGCAGCAGGAGCTGGCCGGGACCAGCATAAGGGTGCAGGCACTGTGCCCCGGGTTTACGCGAACCGAATTCCAGGATGCCATGGGAACGTACGGTTTTGACAAGTCCCGCGTGCCCGAGGAGTTCTGGATGAGCCCCGAGGACGTAGTGCGCGAAAGTCTCGAGGCGCTCGCCTCAGACGCGGTGCTTGTGGTGCCCGGCGAGGGCAATCGTGAGATAGCGCGAGCGGGTCTCGCGCATCAGGCGAGCCTAATCGAGTAGCAGGCGCTCCAGGATGCCGCGGTACATTTCCGAGAGCCGCGGCAGGTCGTCTGCGACAACGTGCTCGTTAAGTTTGTGGATGCTGGCATTCACCGGACCAAGTTCTACCACCTGGGCGCCCGTGGGCGCGATGAAGCGGCCATCTGATGTGCCGCCCGCAGTCGACAATTGCGGCGCACTGCCAGTCACGGCGGCCACGCTGTCTGCGGCGGCGGCCACCAGCGCTCCGCGCGGTGTCAGGAACGGCTGACCACTAAGTTGCCAGTCAATGCTGAAGTCGATGTCGTGGCGATTCAGAATTGCTTCCGTGCGCTCGCGCAGCTCGCTGTCGGTCACTTCGGTAGAGAAGCGGAAGTTGAATACGATCTTCACCTCGCCCGGTATGACATTGGTCGCCCCGGTGCCACCGTTGATGTTGGAGATCTGCATTGACGTGGGCGGGAAAAACTCGTTGCCCTCGTCCCAGGTCTGGGCCGTCAGCTCCGCGAGCGCGGGCAGCGCTCGGTGAATCGGGTTGTCCGCAAGGTGTGGGTAGGCGATGTGTCCCTGCACGCCGCGCACGGTCAACACCGCGCCGAGTGAGCCGCGCCGCCCGTTCTTAATAACGTCGCCGAGTTGCTCGGAGCTGGACGGTTCTCCCACCACGCACCAGTCTATTGCGATGTTTTCTCGCGCGAGGTAGTCCAGCACTTTCACGGTGCCGTCTACTGCGGGGCCCTCCTCGTCGGACGTGATTAAGAATCCTATGCGGCCGCCGTGGTCGGGATGGTCGGCCACGAATGCCTCGCAGGCAGTAATCATCGCTGCCAGACTGCCTTTCATGTCTGCTGCGCCGCGGCCGTATAGCAGTCCGTCACGAATCTCCGGTGTGAAGGGCGGGGAGTGCCACGCGTCGAGCGGGCCCGGCGGCACTACATCAGTGTGGCCGGCAAACACCACGATAGGGCCCTCGGAGCCGCGCTCCGCCCAGAAGTTGCTGACATCGTTTGATGGCACGTCCACGCAGTTGAAGCCGAGCGCCGACAGGCGCTCAATCATTAGCGCCTGGCAGCCGTCATCCTCCGGCGTGACGGATTCGCGCCGGATGAGTTCGGTGGTCAGTGCGAGCGTTGGGTCCATGGGTGGTCAGTGCCTAGTTGTGAGCGTGTAGCTCCTCGTTCAACTCAATGGCGGTGCGATTGGTCAGGCACTCCACGGTGCCGGTACCGGAATTGCGGCGGAACAGCATGTCCGACTTGCCGGCGAGCTCCCGCGCCTTGATTGTCTCGACGGCGTTGCCGTCTGCGTCGAGCATCGTCACCTTGGTGCCGGCCGTGATAAAGAGACCCGCTTCCACGGTGCAGCGATCGCCCAGGGGAATGCCGATGCCGCCATTGGCGCCGATCAGGCATTCGCGACCAATCGAGATCACGATGTTGCCGCCCCCGGACAGTGTGCCGATGGTGGAGCAGCCGCCACCGAGGTCGGAGCCTGCGCCGATGCGCACGCCAGCAGAGATGCGGCCCTCGATCATGCCCGGTCCGTCTGTGCCGGCGTTAAAGTTAACGAAGCCCTCGTGCATGATGGTCGTACCCTCACCAAGATGCGCCCCGAGCCGCACGCGCGCGGTATGGGCGATACGCACGCCAGTGGGAACCACGTAGTTCGTCATCTTCGGAAACTTGTCGACGCAGCTGACTTCCAGAGTCTCGCCGCGCAGTCGCGCAGCAAGCTGCCGCCCCGGCAGTTCGCCAATGTCGATCGCGCCCTCTGAGGTCCAGGCGACATTCGGCAGCACCCCAAAGAGCCCATCCAGGTTGGTGCCGTGCGGCGGCACGAGGCGATGCGAGAGGAGGTGCAGTTTCAGGTAGCCCTCGGGCACGTTGGCCGGGGCTGCATCTTTTTGCAACAGTACCGCAACAACGGGTTGTTCGGAGCCAGCAAACTGCGCAGCGATAGCGGCCTGCTCAGAGGCGCCCGCAGCCTCAAGCGCATCCTTTAATGCGTCCAGTGCAGCGGCGTCCAGCGCCGTGTCTGAATCGCAGTGTGCCGCCGCCGCAGCAACAGCGGCGGGCGGGTTGATCAACGGTGCGGGGAAAAACACCTCCAGCCATTCCCCACGGCTGTTGTGGGTGCCGACCCCTAGGCCGAACGCGAAAGCGCTGTCTGTCATGGTGTGTCCTTGGCTTGTTTAAAAAGTGTTTGCTCAGAGATTGTGCGCGCCGAAGATCTTTTCGTAACTTGCGGCGGAGAATCCGGTGTAACGTGCCTTTCCTGTATCGAGCAGCGGCCGCTTAATCAATGTTGGCTGCGACAGCACCGCGCCGACCGCTGATTTTGCGTCCATCGTGTCCCGCGTTTTCTGGTCGAGGGCCTTCCAGCTTGTGCTGCGCTTGTTGACCACGTTTTCCCAGCCCAGTTCGTCGACCCAGCTGACGACTGCCTTGCGGTCCAGCCCATCTTCGCGCACATCGTGAAAGGTGTAGTCCACCGAGCGCGCGTCGAGCCATTTGCGTGCCTTTTTTACGGTGTCGCAGTTCTTGATGCCGTAAACCGTGATCATGTCCTGGGTCTTCCTACCGCGGGCTGCAGGGGGCGCACAATATAGCAAATCCGCCCTGTCAGTCCTACTGGGCGCGGGCTTCGCGGCGCCAGCGCTCAGGCCTTCTTGGTGGCCTTGGGTTTCTTGCGATTGGGATAGCACGTGCGACAGATTTCGCAGGTCGTGCCGTCGCAACCGCGCGCTGTACAGTGCTCGCGGCCATAGAAGATGATCTGCAGGTGTAAGCGGTTCCAATACTCTTCGGGGAACAGTCGCTTGAGGTCGCGCTCGGTCTGCACCACATTTTTGCCGCTGGTAAGGCCCCAGCGCTGCGCTAACCGGTGAATATGCGTATCGACGGGAAACGCGGGCACGCCGAAGGCCTGTGACATGACCACGCTGGCTGTCTTATGGCCTACGCCGGGCAGGCGCTCCAGTGCCTCCATATCAGCCGGAACCTCGCCGTCGTGCTCAGCGAGCAGTATTTCGCTGAGGCGTTTAATCGCCTTTGATTTCTGAGGTGAGAGACCACAGGGCTTAATGATTTCGCGGATCTGTTCGGCTGAGAGTTCAGCCATATCGGTGGGGTTATCCGCCACGGCGAACAAAGAGGGCGTGACCTTGTTGACGCGTTCGTCCGTGCACTGGGCGCTGAGCAGTACCGCGATGAGCAACGTATAGGGATCGGTGTGGTCCAGCGGCACGGGTGTTTCAGGGTAGAGCTCCTGCAACCGCTCGAGGACGTAGTCTGCGCGTTCCGCTTTCAGCATCAGAGGGTGCCCAGTGCACGCTGGATGCGCTCGGCGGCTTCGACGCACTGCGCCTCATCCGCAACCAGTGCAATGCGGACGCGGTTGTCGCCGGGGTTCACGCCATGGCTCTCTCGCGCGAGATAGCGACCGGGCAATACCGTGACGTGTTCCTCTGCGTAGAGATGCCGCGCGAAATCTGTATCGGGCACCGGCGTCTCCGGCCAGAGGTAGAAGCCTGCCTCGGGTCGTTCCGCGTTCAGGTGGCCCGCGAGAACGTCGAGCACCGCATCGAACTTCCGCCGGTAGCGCGTGCGATTCTCCAGCACGTGGTCCTCGTCTGACCAGGCTGCCACGCTCGCGAGCTGGTGGTGCAGCGGCATGGCGCAGCCGTGATAGGTGCGATACAGCAGGAAGTCGGCGAGTATTGCCGCGTCGCCGGCCACAAAGCCGGAGCGCAGTCCGGGCAGGTTGGAGCGTTTTGAAAGGCTGTGGAATACCACGCAGTTGCGGTAGTCCGAGTCGCCCATCGCAGCGCAGGCTTGTAATAGCCCCGGCGGGGGATTGTCCTCAATGAGGTAGATTTCCGAGTAACACTCATCTGAGGCGATCACGAAATCGTACTCGCGAGCCTTGCGAATCAGTGACTGCAGTTGCTGTACCGGCATGACGGCGCCAGTGGGGTTGCCAGGGCTGCACAGGTAGAGCAGTTCACAGCGCTGCCACTGTTCTTCCGTAACCTGACTGAAGTCCGGCAGGAACCCGCTGCCGGCTGTGCAGTTCAGGAACAGCGGCGTGGCGCCGGCGAGCAGCGCCGCGCCTTCATAGATCTGGTAGAAGGGGTTCGGGCTGATGACCAGCGCGCCCTCTGCTACGACGGCCTGTGCGAACGCAAACAGGGCCTCGCGTGTGCCGTTCACAGGGAGTACCTGGCTGTCAGCGTCAATGCTCTGCAACTTGAAGCGGCCTTTTAGCCAGGTGGCGATAGCCTCGCGCAGCTCGGGTAGACCCGCTGTCTTGGGGTAGTTCGCAAGTCGGGACAGCGCTTGCGCCAGCGTCTCGGCCACGAATGCGGGCGCTGCGTGTTGCGGTTCCCCGATAGAGAGGGCGATGGGTGATTTAGCCGCCGGCGGTGCCAGGTCGGAAAACAGCGCCTGCAGCTTGGTGAACGGGTAGGGCTCCAGCTTCGCGAGATTTGGGTTCATAGGCTCAGGCAGCAGCCTGTTCGTCCAGTTCGTCGCGAATGGCGCTCTGTATGCGCTCGCGCAACTCAGGGTCGGTGATGGGTTCGCCGTACTGGTCGGTGATAAAGAACACGTCCTCGACTCGCTCACCGAGGGTCTGAATCTTTGCCGCCTGCAGCTCGATGTTAAAGGCGACGAATACGCGGCCCAGCCGCGCGAGCAGTCCGGGCCTGTCGGCGGCTGACACTTCTAGCACGGAGTAGTTTTTAACCTCGTCGACATACATGCTCGTCTCGGCGGGCATCGCGAATGCGCGCAGCTGCCTCGGCGTTCGGCGCGCACCGACTTCGGGGAAGGGCGCGTCCAGCTGCAGCTTGTCAGTCAGCAGCCCGCGAATCTGTGTCAGGCGCTCGCTGTCGTCCGCAATGGGCTGGCCGTCCGAGTCGAGCACGAAGAACGTGTCGAGAATCATGTCGTCATTGCCCGAGTAAATGCGCGCGTCGTGGACGCTGAGCTGCAGTTGCTCGAGACAGGCGCAGATGCGCGAGAAGAGCTGCGCGCGGCTGCGCGTGTGAATGAAAATCTGCGTTGTGTTGGCGACACTGGACTCGATGCTATTGCGCACCAGTACCAGCGCGGTGTCCTTGTCGTGGTGTGATGCAATAGCCTCGGTGTGCCACGCAATATCCTCTGGTCGTTCACGCAGGAAGTAGTCCTCGCCGCGCTCGCGCCAGATGTCGTCCAGCTCATCGTCGGTAAACCCGCGTGCTTCCAGCAGATCGATAGCCGCCTGTCGCGTTTTCTCGACCAGTACCTGCTTGTCGAGCGGATTGTCGAGACCGCGGCGCAACGCGCGGCGTGTTTCTGTGTAGAGCTGCCGCAGAAGACTGCCGCGCCACGCGTTCCACAGCGTTGGATTGGTGCCGTTGATGTCAGCAACCGTAAGCGTGAACAGGTAGTCCAGGTGCTCCTCGTCGCCCATGTGCTCAGCGAACTGCTGAATCACGTCCGGGTCTGAAATGTCCTTGCGCTGTGACACCGCTGACATCAGCAGGTGGTTGCGCACGAGCCACACCACCAGCTCCGTGTCGTGCTCATCGAGTCCGTGCTCGCGGCAGAACTTCTCGGCATCAACCGCCCCGAGTTCCGAGTGGTCACCACCGCGTCCCTTGCCGATATCGTGGTACAGGGCACCGATGTGCAGCAGGGATATGTCGCGCAGGCGCCGGGCGACGCGGCTCGATACGGGGAAGCGCTCTTCAAAATCTGAGTACAGGAAGCGGCGCGTGTTCTTTACGACCTCGAGCGTGTGTGCATCTACCGTGTACGTGTGAAACATGTCGTGCTGCATCTGGCCGACGATGTCACCGAATTCCGGCAGGTATGCGCCCAGCAGGCCAAAACGGTTCATGCGCCGCAATTGTCGCGCCATCTTGATCGGGCTGCGCAATATGCCAATGAAGTTGCGCCGGTTTTCCTCGCTCGCGCGGAACGCGTCGTCAATCAGGTGGCGCGAGTCCCGCAGCAGTCGGATCGTGGGCGCGGCGATACCGGCAATGCCATCGTCGTTTGCACAAATCAGGAAAAGCTCGAAGAGGGCAGGGGGGTGTTCGTTAAAGACTTCACTGTGCCGCGCCTCGATGTAACCGTTGCGCAACTGGAAACGCGCATTGACCTCGCGAATATCGTCCTGTTCGCGGTCGGCGCGCAGGAACGCCTGCTCAAAGTTCTGAATGAGCACGTCGTTGAGTTGGCCCAGCGCCAGTGCCCAGCGATAGTAGGCCTGCATAAACTGCTCGACAGCGAGGGTATCGCCATCTTCGAAGCCGCCCATCGCGGCGATCTCGCGCTGGTGGTCAAACAGCAGCTGGTCTTCCTCGCGCCCGGTGATCAGGTGCAGCGTCCAGCGGATATGCCACATGAATTCCCTGCCGAGAATAAGTATCTCTCGCTCATCGGGGCTCAGGAACTCCTCGTCATCGATGTCTTCAATACGTTCCACGCCAAAGTGGCGTTCGGCGATCCAGCCGATGACCTGCAGGTCGCGCAGGCCGCCCGGCGAGCTTTTCACGTTGGGCTCGAGGCCGTACTCGGTGTCGGCGAAGCGTTCGTGACGCCCATCCTGTTCCGCGATTTTGGCATCGAAGAACTCGCGGCTTGGCCACATTTCGGCGGGACCCGTGCGCGCTTTCACCTCGTCCATCATTGCCGCGTCGCCACGGATCACGTGGGTCTCCATTAGATTGGTGACCACGGTGATGTCCTCGCGCGCAATATCCACGCACTCGTCGATCGTGCGCACGCTGTATCCCGGGTTGAGGCGGATGTCGCCCAGGAAAGTAAGAAACGATGAGAGCTGATCGCGGCATGCATCGTCCAACTCGCCGGTGAGCACCAGCAGGTCGACATCCGAGTAGGGGTGTAATTCACCGCGCCCATAACCGCCAACGGCGACGAGTGCGAGGCGGTGGCCGTTCCAGTCGTGCCTGTCCCACAGCAGTCCCAGCAGGGTGTCGACAAACAGGGAGCGCTGGCGAATCAGCTCGCGTGCGTGCTCTCCCTCGCGAAAACGTTCGTTCTGGTAGGCCGTAGCGGCCTCGACGGCGGCGCGGCAGTAGGCTACGGGGTTGTCGGTGTCGAAGCCCGCCGCGAATGCTGTGGCGTCAAACAGGTCGGAAGGTAGTTCTACCGTCATCCCGGGTGCTGCTCGTCTGAGCGCAGGGTGAGAATCTCGCAGCCGTCTTCTGTCACACAGAGCGTGTGCTCCCACTGTGCGGACAGGCGGCCGTCCTTGGTGGTGACTGTCCAGCCGTCTTTCTTGTTTAGGCGGGTATGGCGTTTGCCGGCGTTGATCATGGGCTCGATGGTGAAGGTCATGCCCGGTTCCAGCACAAGACCGGCACCGCGAGTGCCGTAGTGCAGTACCTGTGGGTCTTCGTGGAACACCCGGCCGATGCCGTGGCCGCAATACTCGCGTACGACGGAGTAGTAGTTCTTCTCGGCATGCTGCTGGATGACATAGCCGATGTCGCCGAGTGTCGCGCCCGGCCGAACCTCATCGATACCGAGGTACAGGCACTCGCGGGTCACTTCGCACAGTCGCTCAGCGTGCGTTGCTACATCGCCAACGGGCACCATCACGCTGGAGTCGCCGTGGAACTCGTCCTTGATGACCGTCACGTCGATGTTCACGATGTCGCCGTTTTTGAGCTTCTTGCTGTCCGATGGGATGCCATGGCACACCACATCGTTGATGGATGTGCAGATTGAGCGGGGAAAGCCGTGGTAGTTGAGCGGCGCGGGAATCGCACCGAGTTTGTCGGTGATGTACTCGTGGCAGATCCGGTCCAGTTCCCCGGTAGTGATTCCCACCTCGACCTGCGGGACGATCATTTCCAGGACCTCGGCGGTGAGGCGCCCGGCAACGCGCATCTTCTCTATGTCAGCGTCAGACTTGATCGAAACGCCCATGCGTAACCTTTTGAATTGTATGGATAAATAGCGAAAAAAACCGGGGGTCGGCACCCCGCGGGGCAGCCATTCTACCCCATTCCTTCTGAAAAGGAGTAATTGTGCCGTGCCTGGAATACGCCGGGCGCTTTTAACCCCTTGGGCCTTATGGTATAAAGCGCGCCTCTCGAAGCGATGGGAGGCGGAATTACCGTCGTTTCTGGCGCTTCAGGGAGAAAAATACACACACATATCGCAACCCTCGCCAGGGTGCCGGCAGTGTCGGTTTGGTCGAGGGGATATGTGGAGGACTAACCCAATACAAGGTAACTGACATGTCACAAGTGCAAGTGAGCATGCGTGATCTGCTGCAGGCAGGCGCGCATTTCGGGCATCAAACCCGCTACTGGAACCCGAAGATGGACCAGTACATTTTTGGGGCCCGTAACAAGATCCACATTATCAACCTCGAGCACACCGTGCCGGCCTTCAACGAAGCGCTGGACCTGGTGAAGCGTCTCGCGGGCAACAAGAACAAGATCCTGTTCGTCGGCACCAAGCGCGCCGCTGGCAAGATCATCAAGGAGCAGGCTGAGCGCTCCGGTATGCCCTACGTCAGCCATCGCTGGCTGGGCGGTATGCTCACCAACTACAAGACCATCCGCGCGTCGATCAAGCGCCTGCGGGACCTCGAGGTGCAGCAGACGGACGGTACGTTTGCGCAGCTCACCAAGAAAGAAGCGCTGATGCGGACCCGCGACATGGAGAAGCTCGAGCGTTCTATTGGCGGTATCAAGGACATGGGCGGTCTGCCCGACGCGCTGTTTGTGGTCGACGTTGATCACGAGCGCATTGCCATCACCGAGGCCAACAAGCTGGGCATTCCGGTGATCGGTATTGTCGATACCAACTCCGACCCGGAAGGCGTCGACTACGTGATTCCTGGCAACGACGATGCGATCCGCGCGATCAAGCTGTACGTCACCGCCGTGGCTGACGCCTGCCTCGCCGGTAAGATCGAGGCCGGTGAAGCGGTTGTCGCCAAGGATGAGTTCGTGGAAGAGGAGGCCTCTGCGGCGGCTGCAGAACAGACCGCCGCAGAACCGGAACCCGCAGCTGAAGAAGCACCGGCAGCGGAGGCCGCGCCCGAGGCGAGCGCCGAGGAAGACGGCGAGACTCCCGCCCAGTAAGTGGATACGGCCGGCGTCCAGCCGGCCACACCACTCTCAACGATATCCAGATTGACGCGAACCCGGCTGGGTTCGAGAAGGAGGACACACAATGTCTGCAGCATTGGTAAAAGAATTGCGTGAGCGCACAGGTCTCGGCCTTTTGGAGTGCAAGAAAGCACTCGCGGCCGCCGATGGCGATATTGATAAGGCGATCGAAGAACTGCGCAAGTCCAGCGGCATGAAAGCCGCAAAGAAAGCAGGCCGCACCGCGGCTGACGGTGTTGTTGCGGCGAAGGTCGCCGACGACGGCAGCTATGGCGTGGTAGTCGAAGTGAACAGCGAAACCGACTTCGTCGCGCGTGACGAGAACTTTCTCGGCTTCGTCGGCAAGGTTGTAGATGCGGCGTTTGACGGCAAGCAGGAAGACGTTGCCGCACTGATGGCCGGTGGCCTGGAATCAGACCGTGAGGCGCTGGTACAGAAGATCGGCGAAAACATCGGTGTACGTCGCTCCCGCGCAGTTGATGCCGACGCCGGAGTTGTCGGCGCCTATGTACACGGCAACAACCGCATCGCGGTACTGGTCGAGCTGAAGGGCGGTGACCAGGACCTCGCGAAGGATGTCGCAATGCACGTTGCAGCCGTCAACCCGCAGGTTGTCGCTCCGGCTGACATGCCGGAAGACGTGGTCGAGAAGGAGAAGGAAATCTTCACGGCGCAGGCCCAGGAATCCGGCAAGCCGCCGGAGATCATCGAGAAGATGATCGGCGGTCGCATCAAGAAGTTCCTTGCTGAAAACAGCCTTGTTGAGCAGGCGTTCGTCAAGGACCCTGATGTCACTGTTGGCAAGCTGGTCTCTGGCGCTGGCGCCGAGGTCGTGTCCTTTGTCCGCTTTGAGGTGGGTGAGGGCATCGAGGTCGAGAAGGTCGACTTCGCTGACGAGGTTGCCGCCCAGCTCAACGGCTGATCGTTCTCTGCTTTATCTGAAGGGGCCTTGTTGGCCCCTTTTTTTATGCCTGGCATCAGCAATTTCATACTTGCGAAGAATTGGTATCCATCCTGACGGCGGCGTGTGCACCAAATCATCATCGCCCCCGCTAAGGCGGCGGTGCGACGACTCTCGGCCCGGTGGCCCTTTGGTTTTGGGCCCGATGTTCTTGAGCTAACGAGCCCCGCGGGAGAAGACATGTCCTCCTCCGGACCGCAAAAGCGCCATCCATGGCAGCTCGGCTGAGGCCATCCCTGGCCTCAGACGTCCTCCGGATGACATGTCTTCTCCCACGGAGCTCTCTATCGTTTACAGTCCCGGGCACTGGAGGTTTTGGGCGAAAGGCTTCCGCTTTCCTCTGGATTCTAGGGCAGCGCGGTCTTTCGACCATGAGCCCGGGGGTAGGTGCGGAGGTGCTGATAGGTCTTCGACGGGGCGTCAGCGGCCATGGATGGCCGCTGTCGAGCTGCCATGGATGGCGCTTTTGCGGTCCCGGCGAAGACCTATCAGCACCTCCGTGCCGGCAACCCCACGCCTAGACGCCTGCTAATCCCCTTCATATGCGAAACCCAGCAAAATCAGGCACTAGCGAGCCAAATAATCCGGCCCAAGCCCTAGGGCCTCGCCAAAGAGTCCTGTAAGATACGCCCCAGTTTTTGGAGGGAGTTGTATGCCTCAGGCGGCGGGCGATAAGAAATATAAGCGGATTCTGCTCAAACTCAGTGGCGAGGCCCTCACCGGCAGTGAAAATTTCGGGATCGACCCGAAAATCCTCGACTCAATGGCGCTTTCCATCGGGCAGCTGATCGGTATCGGCGTGCAGGTTGGGCTGGTGATTGGCGGTGGCAACCTGTTCCGCGGCGCGGCACTGCAGGCCGCCGGACTGGATCGAGTGACCGGCGACCACATGGGCATGTTGGCGACCGTGATGAATGCGCTTGCCATGCGAGATGCACTGGAGCG
Organism: Halioglobus sp.; assembly: GCA_965227435.1. Taxonomy (GTDB): domain Bacteria; phylum Pseudomonadota; class Gammaproteobacteria; order Pseudomonadales; family Halieaceae; genus Marimicrobium. Next base: position 2,200,022 of record CBDDGB010000001.1, read on the forward strand.
TTCGAACATTGCAACGCGCGTGATGTCGGCGATTCCCATGAGTGGGGTGGTCGACCACTATGACCGCCGCAAGGCGATCCGCTGGTTGATGGACGGCGACGTGGTGATTTTTTCTGCCGGCACCGGCAATCCGTTTTTCACTACTGATTCAGCAGCCTGCCTGCGCGGGATCGAGATCGAGGCCGATCTCGTGCTGAAGGCGACGAAAGTCGACGGGGTGTATACCGCTGACCCGATGAAGGACCCCGAGGCCAAAAAATACGACCGGCTTACGTACGACGAGGTACTGGATCGCAAGCTCGAGGTGATGGACCTCACCGCGATCTGCCTGTGTCGCGACCACAACATGCCGGTACGGGTGTTTGAGATGGAGAAACCCGGCGCGCTTCTCGGCATTGTGCGCGGCGGTGACGAGGGCACCCTCATCGAGTAGGGCGCACCGCGAGGAAGAGAACATGATTGACGACATAAAAACCGAGGCCAACGAGCGCATGGAAAAAAGCCTCGAAGCGCTCTCGCACAACTTCAACAAGATCCGCACCGGCCGCGCACACCCGAGCCTGCTCGACGGCATCACCGTGGAGTACTACGGTGCAGATACGCCGCTCAACCAGGTGGCAAACATCACTGTGGAGGACGCGCGCACCCTGACGCTGACTGTATGGGACAAAAGCGCCACGCCCGAGGTGGAAAAGGCGATCATGAAGTCGGACCTGGGCCTTAATCCCGCCGCGGCAGGTGAGGTCATCCGCATTCCCATGCCGATGCTTACCGAGGAAACCCGCAAGGGTTTCACGCGCCAGGCGAAAACCGAGGCCGAATCGGCGCGAGTCTCCGTGCGCAATGCCAGGCGCGATGCGATGGCGATGCTCAAGGAGCTTGTGAAGGACAAGGAAATCAGTGAGGACGACGAGCGCCGCGGCCAGGAAGCCGTGCAGAAGCTGACAGACGGTTTTGTGGCCAGGATCGAGAAGATGTTGGCAGAGAAAGAAGCCGACCTCATGGAAATCTAGCCCCCGCGGTGTCCAGCATTCACCCCAGTACTGAAGCAGCAACCGATGACAACGCGGTTGTGCCGCGCCACGTTGCCATCATCATGGACGGCAATAACCGCTGGGCAAAGCGCAACGGTGTACCGGGGCCCGCGGGTCATCGTGCCGGTGTAGAGGCTGTACGCGGTGTGCTGCGTGCGTGTCAGAAGCACGGCGTAGAGGTGCTCACGCTGTTTGCGTTTTCCAGTGAAAACTGGGGGCGACCGCAGCCCGAGGTTCGCGCACTGCTGGCGCTGTTGCACCGCTATCTGCGAAATGAAGTACGTGAACTGCACGAAGACGGTATACGCCTGCGTTTTATCGGAGAGCGGAGCCACTTCAGCGAGCGCCTGCAGAAACTTATTCACCGTTCAGAAAAGCTCACGGAAGGAAACACAGCGGCAACGTGTGTGATTGCAGCCGACTACGGTGGCCAGTGGGACATCGCCCAGGCGGCGCAGAAGCTCGCGGCACGCGTTCAGCGTGGTGAGCTTGCGCCCGAAGACATTACACCCGAAACGATCGACGCTAACGTTTCCGTAGCGGACCTGCCGCGCCCTGATCTCTGCATACGCACGGGCGGCGATGCCCGCATCAGCAATTTCATGCTCTGGCATTTTGCGTACGCTGAACTGTACTTCACTGAAACGCTGTGGCCTGACTTTGATGAAACCGAGTTTGCACTGGCTCTGGCCGACTACAGCCAACGCGAGCGCCGCTTCGGGCTGCGTGCAGATGAGGCGCCGCCTGTCGACGCCCCCGTCGATGCTTAAACAACGAATCATCACAGGCTTGATCCTGGCTGGCGGTTTTCTCGCCGCCGTCCTGCTGCTCCCCAACCCCGCGCTCGCCGCTGCCTTCGCGGCCATTCTCGGACTCGGCGCCTGGGAGTGGGCGCGGCTCTCGGGTTTTGAAGGCGCGGTCGCTCGTACGCTATATGTTGTTCTCGTACTCGCGGCCATGGCCGCGTTGTACTGGCACGCCTACCTGGATGGCGAGCCGCATCTTGAGGATGTGCAACCCTTCCTCGGCCTCGCGTGCCTCTGGTGGTCGTTTGCGGTGTTGTGGGTTCGCGGTTATCCGGGCAGCGCGGTGCTGTGGCGCACCCGCTTTATGCGCAGCCTGATGGGGCTGCTCATTCTCGTGCTCGGTTGGTTCGCGGCGATTTACCTGCTCTCACTGCCGCAGGGCCCGGTGATGCTGATAAGCATGGTTGTGATTGTCGTAGTGGCGGATGTTGGTGCGTATTTTGCGGGCACGCATTTTGGCGCGCATAAGCTGGCGCCCGACGTCAGCCCCGGCAAAACCTGGGAAGGATTTCTCGGCGGTCTCGCGGCGTGCGTGCTGCTCGGCGTGACCTACTGGCAGCTGCTGCCGCTTGACGCCGCGCACATTGGCCTGGAGTCGGTGCTTGCTGTCACCGTGGCCACGGCACTTGTCTCGGTCGTCGGCGACCTCACGGTCAGCATGGTCAAGCGTGAGAGCGGTATGAAGGACAGCGGCAGCCTGCTGCCCGGTCACGGCGGCCTGCTCGATCGCCTCGACAGTCTGTGCAGCGCCGCGCCTGTGTTCGCCCTGGGACTCATACTGGCAGGCTGGTAGTGGTGTCTGAGCGTCCGCGGCAGGTCAGTGTGCTGGGTTCTACCGGCTCTATCGGTGTCAACACGCTCGATGTTATCGCTCGGCACCCGGAACGCTTCGAAGTGTTTGCGCTCACCGCCAACGCCTCTATAGAGACAATGCAGGCCCAGTGCGACCAGTTTGCACCGCGCTACGCGGTCATGGCAGATGCCGCCGCCGCAGAGCAGCTTCGCGATGCACTCAAGGGTACAGACGTTGAGGTCCTGCACGGCGAGGCAGGCCTGGAAACCGCGGTCACGGCGGCCGAGGTTGACGTGGTGATGGCGGCCATCGTCGGCGCGGCGGGTTTGCCCTCGGCGCTGGCTGCGGCCCGCGCGGGGAAGACCCTCCTGCTTGCCAACAAGGAGTCACTCGTAATGGGTGGCCACCTGCTGATGGCGGCTGTACGAGAATCGGGAGCGCGCCTCCTGCCTATCGACTCCGAGCACAACGCAATCTTCCAGTGCATGCCGGTAGACGAGGGTGCGCGACCCGCGCTGCGCGGCGTCAGCAAGGTGCTGCTGACCGCCTCCGGTGGCCCGTTTCGCGGCTGGTCGTTGGCCGACATGCAGGGGGCGACACCCGACCAGGCATGCGCGCACCCCAACTGGTCCATGGGGCGCAAGATTTCCGTCGACTCTGCCAGCCTTATGAACAAGGGTTTGGAATTCATCGAGGCATGCTGGCTGTTTGATTTAAAGCCTGCGGAGGTGGATGTGGTGGTGCATCCGCAGAGCATAATTCACTCCATGGTGCAGTACCGCGACGGTTCGGTGCTCGCACAGCTTGGCAACCCGGATATGCGCACGCCAATCGCGTACGGCCTCGCCTGGCCAGATCGGATTGACGCCGGCGTGGCGCCGCTCGATCTCGTGTCCACCGCGCGCCTGGACTTCGAGGCGCCGGACGAAGGGCGTTTCCCCTGCCTGCGTCTTGCGCGGGAATCGGTTACCGTGGGGGGTACGGCGATGGCGTCCTGTAATGCGGCCAACGAGGTCGCGGTCGCCTCTTTCCTGGGGGAACAGATACGCTTTACAGACATTCCCGCGGTCATCGAAACTACGCTGGAGCGGGTGAGTGTGGTTGAACCGACTGCGGTACCCGTGGTCGAACAGGCAGACCTCGAGGCCCGGGCGGTCGCCACGGAAGTACTCGCGGAGCTGCGCGGGGCCTAGAGCCCGGGGGCATATTTATGGACTTGCTGTACACCATCGCCGTCACACTGGTGACTCTGGGCATTCTCGTGGCGATTCACGAGTTCGGCCATTTCTGGGTTGCTCGGCGCTGTGGAGTCCACGTCCTGCGTTTCAGCATCGGCTTCGGCAAGCCTATCCTCACCTGGCGAGACAAGTTGGGTACCGAGTACAGCATCGGCCTTGTTTTCCTCGGTGGCTACGTGCGCATGTTGGGAGAGGGCGACGGCGACATACCCGATGACCAGCTCGACAAAGCCTTTAACCGCAAGCCTGTCCTGCAGCGTATCGCTATTGTTGCCGCAGGCCCGTTGGCTAACCTGCTGCTTGCGGTGGTGGCTTACTGGGGGCTGTACGTTGCCGGTGAGTCCGGGTACGTGCCGATCGTCGACAAGGTGGAGCAGGGTTCCATCGCCGATGTGGCCGGGCTGGAACCGGGCCAGGAAATTATCGCGATCGATGGCGTTGAAACGCCCACCTGGCAGGCGCTGAGTTTCCGCCTGCTCGACCGTATCGGCGATTCGGGCACGCTGCGTTTCTCGGTGCGTTACCCTGACTCTGACTCTGACACTGAGTTCGAGTCCGAGGCAGTGATTTCCGAATGGTTAGCAGGTGAAGAACAGCCTGACCTGTTTGGCGGCCTTGGGCTCACGCTCTATTCGCCCGACTACCTTCCCGTGGTGGGGGAAGTTGTCGGTGGCAGCCCCGCCGAGCGCGCCGGCCTTGAGCCAGGCGACCGGGTCATCGGCGCAGATGGCGTCGCCATGGTGCTGTGGGAGGACTGGGTTGCCCACGTCAAGGCGCGCCCTGAGCAGCCCATCCGCCTGGAAATCGACCGCGATGGTGGTCTGATTAATACGCTGATCGTGCCTGACCGGCTGGTGACGGAGGAGGGCGAGACCATAGGGCGCGTTGGCGTGGCCGTGGCGCCGCCCGAGTGGCCGCCCGAGATGATTCGCCAGTTCCAGCGCGGGCCCCTGGAGGCCCTCGGGGCGGGCGTAGAGCGCACCTGGGAGCTGACCATGTTCACCTTCAGCTCCATCGGCAAGATGATCCAGGGCCTGATATCGCCCAAGAACCTGTCCGGGCCGATAACCATCGCCCAGGTTGCCAGCGCTTCGGCCAAGTCGGGCCTGGAGTCCTTCGTCAGCTTCCTGGCGCTGCTGAGCGTGTCGCTGGGTGTGCTCAATCTGCTGCCGATACCGGTTCTGGATGGCGGACACCTGCTCTTTTATACCGTCGAGCTATTGGCGGGACGCCCCGTACCTGAGAAAATACAGGCCCTCGGGTACCAGCTGGGCCTGTTCATGGTGCTCGGCATCATGGTATTTGCCCTGTATAACGATTTCGCCCGCCTGTAACGATCACTGTGAGTAATGCAGAAGGAACAAGCCCGCCCGCGAAAGCAGCCCGGCGGACAACCGGTTTGATATCCTGGAAACACAGGCTCGCCGCCCTCGTCCTTGCCTTTATGGCACCGGCAGCGCTGGCGCAGACCTTCATCATCTCCGACATTCGTGTCGAGGGCCTGCAGCGGATTTCCGCTGGCAGCGTCTTCTCGGCGCTGCCTGTTGGTGTCGGCGACATGGTCGATACCCGCGTTGTGGGTGCCGCCGCGCGCAGCCTCTTTGCCACCGGCAACTTCGACGACATTCGCATCGGCCGCGATGGCAACGTGCTCGTGATCCTCGTTGCTGAGCGCCCGAGCATCAGCGAAATCAATATCGAGGGTAACAAGGCGATCGAGACCGAGGCGCTGCTCGATGGCCTGAAAGGCGCGGGCCTCGCGGTGGGGCAGGTGTTCCAGCGCTCCACGCTGGAGGGTATGCAGCTCGAACTGCAGCGCCAGTACGTGCAGCAGGGCCGCTACGACGCCGCGATCGAAACAGAGGTCATACCGGAGCCGCGCAACCGCGTCACGGTGAACATCGACGTCGACGAGGGCAATGTCGCGTCGATCAAACACATCAACATCGTTGGCAACGATGTCTTCGATGACGACGAACTGGAAGGTCTCTTCGAACTGCAGACCACCGGCCTGTTCTCGTTTTTCACCAACGACGACAAGTATTCGCGCGAGAAGCTCACGGGCGATCTCGAGACCCTGACGTCCTACTATATGGACCAGGGCTACCTGCAGTTCAACATCGACTCCACGCAGGTGTCGGTATCGCCCGACAAGGAAGCCGTCTACATCACCGCCAATGTGACAGAGGGTGAGAAGTTCACCGTGTCGTCGGTAGACCTCTCGGGTGACCTCGTATTGCCGGAAGAAGACCTGCAGCGGTTCCTGTTGATCAATGGTGGTGAGACCTTCTCCCAGCGCATGGTGACGTCCACGGAGGAGTACCTGACCCGGCGGCTCGGCAATGAGGGCTACAACTTCGCCCAGGTGTCCGGCATTCCCGAAATCGATGAAGAAACGAACTCCGTTGCCCTGAAGTTCTTCGTAGATCCGGGTAAGCGCACCTACGTGCGGCGTATCTCTTTCAAGGGCAACCAGAAAACAGCGGACGATGTGCTGCGCCGCGAGATGCGCCAGATGGAGAGCGCTCCTGCGTCATCCGCGGCTATTGAACAGAGCCGAATCCGCCTTGAGCGACTGGGTTATTTCAGCAGGGCAACCGTGGAGACGCCCGAGGTTGCCGGCCACGATGACCTGATCGATGTTGAGTTCGAGGTTGAAGAGCAGTCCTCCGGCAGTATTGGTGCCAGTTTTGGTTTTGCCCAGGACGCCGGCCTGATCCTCGGTCTCAACCTGCAGCAGGACAACTTCCTGGGAACAGGCAAGCGCGTGGGTATTGGCCTCAACTCGTCGCGCTACCAGGACGTCTATAACTTCAGCTACACCAATCCCTATTTCACGGAAGACGGCGTTAGTCGTGGTTTCAATATTTTCTACCGCGCTACCGACCTCGACGAAGTAAACGTTGCGAGCTACAGCACCAACACGCTCGGCGGCGCCATCAGCTATGGCTACCCCATTAAGGAAACCGAACGCCTGAATTTCAGCCTCGGGGTAGAGAACACCGAGATCAACACGGGTCGCTTCGCGGTGCAGGAGATTCAGGCCAGTCCACGCCTGTTCGACGGTATCGACTTCTACTTCGAGAGTAATCTCAACGACGATGGCACCTACTCCGATGTCGAGGAACTCCTGGATATTGCGGATATTCCCGACGATGCCCTCGCGGACTTTGAAAAGGACGGTTTCCTCGACGAAAACGGCGACAAGTTCCTGAACTGGAAGATCACCACCACGTGGAGCCAGTCGACCCTGAACCGCGGCCGCCTGGCCACGCGCGGTTACTCACAGCAGCTGGCGCTTGAGGCCTCTATGCCGGCCTCTGACCTTGAGTTCTACAAGATCACCTACCGCGGCGATATCTACTTCCCTGTACCGGTGCTCGATGCCTGGACCCTGCGCCTGCGCACCAAGCTCGGCTACGGTGATGGTTATGGCGAGACCACGGAATTGCCTTTCTATGAACACTTCTTCGGCGGTGGTTTCGGCTCAGTGCGCGGCTATGAAAGCAACACGCTTGGCCCACGCAGTACGCCCGCCGACCAGTACAACTTCCGCGTACCGGTCACGGAGATCGACGAAGACGGCAACCCGATCGCGACGGGAGATGAGCTCGGTTTCGTGGCCGAGGACGGCAAGCTGACCTTCCAGCAGGTCAACGACAATCCCGATCCCTTCGGCGGCAATGTGCTGATCGAGGGTGGCGTTGAATTGATCTTCCCGCTGCCCTTCGTCAAGGACCGTTCCAGCTTGCGCTCCGCTTTCTTCTTTGACTACGGCAACGTGTTCGACACCAGCTGTGGACCTACACAGACGAACTGTTTCGATGTCGACCTGGATGAGCTGCGCTACTCCTTCGGCGTTGGCCTGACCTGGATTACCGGCTTCGGCCCCATGACCTTCAGCCTTGCGCAGCCTCTGAACTCTGGCGAGTTTGACGAGGAAGAGGTGTTCCAGTTTACTCTGGGCCGTGGATTCTGATTACTTTCTATATTTTGGAGAACATCGTGTTTAAGACGCTCAAAATCGCTTTCGTTGCCCTCGCACTGACACTGCCGGGCATGGCACTTGCCCAGGGCAAGATCGCCGTGGTCGATGTGCGTACCGCAATCCTGATGACCGATTTCGCACAGCAGCGCATGTCTGACATCCGGGCAGAGGAAGACTACAAAGCCGACAAGGCAGAGTTTGATCGCCTTAAGGAAGAAGGCGAGGCGCTGCTGAAGAAGTTCCAGAAAGACGCCGCGGTCATGAGCCAGGAACAGCAGCTGTCGGCGCAGAAAAAGCTCGCCAGTAAGCAGGCTGACCTCGATCACGTGACGGGCAAGCTGCGCCAGGCCGAGCAACTGGCCGGCCAGACCCTGCTGCAGGAGATGGCGCCTAAGGTGGAGGAAGTGCTGAAGGACATCATCGCGCAGGAAGGTATTGGGCTCCTGCTCAACAAGTCCGCGGTGATTCATGAAGATGCTGGCTACAGCATTACGGCCAAGGTCACCGACAAACTGAACCAGCTCACTGCCAAGTAAGCCGGTGTACAGCCTCGGTGAAGTAGCGGATCGCTTGGGTCTTTGCTTCACCGGGGACGCTTCAAGGCCCCTCAAAGGGCTCGCGCCGCTCGCCAGTGCCGGTCCCGAACAACTTAGCTTTCTCGCGAGCGACGCCTACCTGAAGGCGCTGCGAACGACCTCCGCGGGCGCCGTCATCCTGAGCCCGGCACACGCCGCACAGTGCCCCTCAGACTATCTAGAGACCGAGAATCCCTATCTTGCGTTTGCGCACGCCACCCGTTTGTTCGTCGAGCCGCGCTCCGGTGGCGTTCACCCGAGAGCCGCAGTGGCTGACACTGCCACTGTGGATGCGAGCGCGCTCATCAACGCCGGTGCGGTGGTGGAGGAGGGTGCCTTCGTCGGCGCGCGCAGCGTGATCGGCCCCGGGGCCGTGGTCTGCCGCGGGGTGCGCGTTGGTGACGACTGTGTGGTCCAGGCGAACGCCGTGCTTGGTGCTGATGGCTTCGGCTTCGCTCGGGGTGCAGAGGGTTGGGTGCAGGTGCAGTCCCTCGGCGGGCTGGTGCTCGGAAACTTCGTCGCTATCGGCGCGGGTGCAACGGTCGATCGAGGTACGCTGGACGACACGGTCATCGAGGATGGTGTGATCATTGACGACCAGGTGCACATCGGACACAACTGTCGTATCGGTGAGAATACGGCCATTGCAGGATGTACCGGCATAGCAGGCAGTACAGTCATCGGCGCGAACTGCACACTCGCGGGTGGCGTGGGAGTTGTCGGTCATGTTGAAATCTGCGACAACGTGCACGTGACGGCGATGACTCTGGTGACCCACTCAATTCGCGAGCCGGGTTCCTACTCCTCGGGTACGCCCGTCACTGACACCGAGCTATGGCGGCGCAACGCGGTGCGCTTCAAGCAGCTCGATGCAATGCAGGGGCGGCTCAGGACGCTGGAAAAACGGAATGACGAAGGATCCGACTTGCCATGATGGATATCGCCGAGATCAAGCGCCACCTCCCGCACCGCTACCCGTTTCTCCTTATCGATCGCGTGCTGGAGATTAGTGCGGGAGAGTCTATTGTCGCGTGCAAAAACCTCAGCGTTAACGAGCCCTTTTTCCAGGGCCATTTCCCGGAGGAACCCGTGTTCCCGGGTGTGCTGATGCTGGAGGCGATGGCGCAGGCGGCGGGCATTCTCGGTTTCTATAGCCAGGGTAAGACGACCGCCGATGGCTCAGTGTACTACTTCGCCGGTGCAGACAACGTCCGCTTCAAGCGCACCTGCGCGCCCGGCGACCAGCTCATGCTGCACGCCAGCGTGGTGTCTTCCAGGCGCGGCATCTGGAAGTTTGACGTGCGCACCGAGGTAGGCGGTGAACTTGCCGCATCGGCCAGTATTCTCTGCGCTGACCGATGATTCACGACGAGGCCATCGTCGACCCCGCGGCCCGACTCGCGCCCGATGTTCGTGTCGGTCCGTGGACGCTTATCGGCCCCGATGTCGAGATTGGGCCTGGCTGTATCATCGAACCACACGTTGTCATTCGCGGCCCAACGGTTATCGGGGCGGGCAATCATGTGTACCAGTTCTCCTCGATTGGTGAGGCGACCCCTGACCTTAAGTACCGCAACGAGCCCACGCGTCTTGTAATCGGCGACAACAACGTCATTCGTGAGAACGTGACGATTCATCGCGGCACCGTGCAGGGGCGCAGCGAGACCACCATCGGCAGTTCGAACCTCATCATGGCGAACGTCCATATCGCGCACGATAGTGTCGTCGGCGACCACACAGTGCTGGTAAATAATGTTGCGTTGGCGGGGCACGTGCGCATCGGTGATTGGGCGGTGTTGTCTGGCTATACCCTTGTACACCAGTTCTGCCAGATCGGCACACACGCGTTCTCCGGCATGGGCAGCGCTATCGGCAAGGATGTGCCGGCGTTCGTTACCGTGAGCGGTGCACCGGCCCAGGCCAAGGCAGTGAACCAGGAGGGGCTCAGGCGCCGCGGATTTGAGTCCGAGGTCATGAGCCAGCTGCGCCGTGCGTTTAAGATTGTCTATCGTCAGGGTCTCACCCTGGATATCGCGCTCGACCGATTGGCGGCTATGCCCGACAAGTGCGCCGAGGTGCGCCAGTTTATTGAGTCGCTTGAGGCCTCCGAGCGGGGCATCGTGCGCTAGTGCGCCTTGCCGTTGTCGCCGGAGAAGCCTCGGGCGATGCGCTGGGTGCCGCGGTGGTGCGCGCGCTGCGCGAGCGCGAGCCGCGCCTCGATGTCGTGGGCGTTGGCGGGCCAGAACTCACAAATGAGGGACTGGACTCTCGTTTTCCCATGGAGCGACTCGCGGTTATGGGCCTCGTCGAGCCCCTTGGGCGCCTGCCTGAGCTTCTGGCACGTCGTCGCGGGCTTGCCCACTGCTTTGTCGCCGACCCGCCCGACGTGTTTCTTGGCATCGACGCCCCGGAGTTCAACCTGGGTCTCGCCAGGCGTTTGCGCAGTTCGGGTGTCCCCACGGCGCAGCTGGTAAGCCCCTCGGTCTGGGCCTGGCGACCGGGCAGGGTGCGCGGTATCGCCCGGGCGGTCGAGCGTGTGTTCTGCCTGCTGCCGTTCGAGCCGGAGTTTTATGCCGAACACGGTGTTGCCGCAGAGTTTGTCGGTCATCCGCTCGCGGAGCGGTTGGGTAACGTGCCCGACCGTGCGGCAGCGAGGGGGGCACTTGGGCTGCCGCTCGACGCGCCTGTCCTCGCGCTGTTGCCCGGCAGCCGGGCGGGCGAGGTGCGTCGACTGTTACCCGACTTTCTCGCCGCAGCGCACAGCTTGCGCGCCAGCCTGCCAGATCTTGAAATCGTGCTGCCGTGTGCAACGCCCGAGCGCGAGGTGCAGGTGCAGGGTCTGCTGGCGGGCGCCACTGTCCGTGTGGTGAGCGAGGCATCGCACCTGGCGCTGGCAGCGTCCGATGTCGTCTTGACCGCCTCGGGAACGGCCACGTTGGAGGCCGCGCTGCTCGGGAGGCCTATGGCGGTTGCCTATCGCATGCATCCTGTGTCTTACCGCATACTCAGGCGCATGCTTCGCGTTCCGCATGTTGCCCTGCCCAACCTGCTCGCCGGTAGGGCGATCGTCCCTGAGTTCCTGCAGGATGACGTACGCCCGGCTGCGCTCGTTGCGGCGCTGCGGCCGCTCTTTGACGGCCCCAATGCAGAACTCGCTGCTGAATTCAGCCGACAGGCGACCATGGTGCAGGGTCGTTGTGCCGACAGGGTGGCACGGGGGCTTCTGGCGCTGGCGGGGAAGGGGGGTTGAGCCTGTGAGCGATTTATTTACAACCGATTTCAACGCGCCGGGTATTGCGGGTGTGGATGAGGTAGGCCGCGGACCGCTTGCTGGCGATGTGGTGGCCGCCGCCGTCATTCTCGATCCGGAGCAACCCATTGAGGGGCTCCGGGACTCCAAGAAGCTGTCGGAGGCGCGCCGCGAGGAGCTTGCAGTCATCATACGGGAGCGCGCGTTGTCTTACTGTGTCGCTCGCGCCACCGTGGCGGAGATTGATGAGATCAACATTCTGCAGGCCTCGCTGCTCGCGATGCACCGCGCTGTGCAGGGCCTTAACCCGGCGCCGCACTACGTGTTGGTTGACGGCAACCGTCTGCCGCGCTGGGAGTATGCGGCGGAGCCAGTCGTGAAAGGCGACGATCGCGTGCCGGCCATTGCTGCCGCCTCAATCCTCGCCAAGGTGCAGCGTGATGGCGAGCTCGTGGAGCTCGACGAGCGTTTCCCCGGCTACGGCTTCGCCGCCCACAAGGGCTACCCGACCCGGCAGCACCTCGATGCACTGGCGGAACTCGGCGTGACGGAACATCACCGGCGGAGCTTCGCGCCCGTAAAAAAAATTCTCGCTGGGGGGTGAGCCCGGTATCCTCTTCGCAGCTCGCATCGTAGAATTCGAGACATGACCGAATTCGTTCACCTGCGCCTGCACACCGAGTATTCCCTGATCGACGGCCTGGTGCGGGTGAAACCGTTGGTAGCGCGTGTGGCGGAGCTGGGCATGCCCGCCGTGGCCGTCACCGATGTGTGCAACTTCTACGGCCTGATCAAGGCCTACAAAGCGGCCTTTGGTGCCGGCGTGCAGCCAATTTTTGGCGTAGACCTGCGCGTCATGGAAGCCGACGACCCCGAGCGCTCTTTCCCGCTGTGCCTCCTCGCCATGAACGAGGTGGGCTACCACAACCTGACGCTGCTTATCTCCAAGTCCTATACCAATGGCCAGCATCTCGGTGTGCCCTATATCGAAAAATCCTGGCTCGCGGACAACAACGACGGTGTGATCGCGCTGTCCTGTGGCGCCGCGGGCGATGTCGGCCAGGCGCTGCTCGCTGAACGCAACGACCTGGCCGCTGAGCGTGCGACGCACTGGATGCAGTTGTATCCCGGGCGCTTTTACCTGGAGCTGCACCGCACCGGCCGCGAGGGCGACGAGACACACCTGCATCGCGCGGTGGCGCTTGCTGAACAGCTGTCCTGCCCCGTGGTGGCGACGAACGACGTCCGCTTCCTCGACGCGAGCGAGTTCGAGGCGCATGAGGCGCGGGTGTGTATCCGCGAGGGCCGCACGCTGGACGACCCGCGGCGGGCGCGCCCCTATACCGAGCAACAGTACCTGCGTTCCCCTGAGGAAATGGCCGAGCTGTTCGCCGATATCCCAGAGGCGATCGCCAATACGGTTGCCATTGCCCGGCGCTGCAGCCTTGTGCTCGAACTGGGTAAGCCCTTCCTGCCGGATTACCCGGTGCCGGAGGGTCTCACCATGGACGAGTACTTCCGGCAGTTGTCCCATGAGGGGCTCGACGCACGCCTGGCGGTCTTGTTTGATACGGCGGCTCCCGATTTTAGAGAGCACCAGGCGACCTACCGCGAGCGCCTGGACTTCGAGCTCGACACGATCGTGCAGATGGGTTTTCCCGGCTACTTCCTAATCGTGATGGACTTCATCCGCTGGGCCAAGCAGCACGACATCCCGGTGGGGCCGGGGCGTGGCTCTGGTGCGGGCTCGCTCGTGGCCTATGCGCTCGAGATCACGGACCTCGATCCTATCGCCTACGACCTGCTGTTCGAGCGCTTCCTCAACCCGGAGCGGGTGTCCATGCCCGACTTCGACGTCGACTTCTGTATGGAGCGCCGCGACGAAGTGATCGAGTACGTCGCGGACACTTACGGCCGCGAGGCGGTGTCGCAGATCATCACCTTCGGCACCATGGCTGCGAAGGCGGTGGTGCGCGATGTCGCGCGGGTACAGGGTAAGTCTTACGGCCTCGCCGACAAGCTGTCGAAGATGATCCCGTTTGAAGTCGGTATGACGCTGGAGAAAGCGCTGGAGCAGGAGGAGCCGCTACGCGAGTTCCTTGCTAACGATGACCAGGCCCAGGAAATCTGGGACATGGCGGAGCAGCTTGAAGGTGTTACACGCAACGTGGGTAAGCACGCGGGTGGTGTTGTCATCGCACCGTCGAAACTCACCGACTTTTCGCCGCTGTTTTGCGACGAGACCGGCTCTGGCCTCGTTACCCAATACGACAAGGGCGATGTGGAAGATGCGGGCCTTGTAAAGTTCGACTTCCTCGGCCTGCGCACGCTGACCATCATCGACTGGGCGGTCGAGATGATCAATACGGCTCGCGAGCGAGAGGGCGAACTGCCGCTCGATATCGCGCAACTGCCGCTGGATGACAAGCCGAGCTTCGACCTGTTGAAGTCTGCCCACACCACCGCCGTGTTCCAGCTTGAATCCCGCGGCATGAAGGATCTCATCGAGCGCCTGCAGCCCGACTGCTTCGAGGACATTGTGGCACTGGTGGCGCTGTTCCGGCCGGGCCCGCTGCAGTCGGGCATGGTCGACAACTTTATCAACCGCAAACATGGCCGGGAGAAGATCTCCTACCCAGACCAGCAATACCAGCACGAGTGGCTCCAGCCTATCCTGCAGCCGACCTACGGCATCATCCTCTACCAGGAGCAGGTGATGCAGATCGCGCAGGTGCTCGCGGGCTACACGCTGGGTGGTGCAGACCTCTTGCGCCGCGCCATGGGCAAGAAAAAGCCCGAGGAAATGGCGAAGCAGCGCGAGGTGTTTGAGCAGGGCGCACAGGGTCTTGGCATCGACGGAACCCTGGCGATGAAGATTTTCGATCTCGTTGAGAAGTTTGCGGGCTACGGCTTCAACAAGTCTCACTCCGCGGCCTACGCGCTGGTGTCTTATCAAACCGCCTGGCTCAAAGCGCACTACCCCGCACAGTTCATGGCGGCGGTGATGAGTTCGGAACTCGACAACACCGACAAGATCGTGGTGTTTGTCGATGAGTGTAAGCGCATAAAGCTGTCGCTGAAGCTTCCGGATGTGAACGAAGGCCACTATATGTTCACGGTGAACGAGGGCGGCGACATCATCTACGGCCTCGGTGCGATCAAGGGCCTCGGTGAGGGTCCTGTTGGCAATATCCTTGCCACGCGCGATGCCGACGGCCCCTTTACCGATCTTTTTGATTTCTGCGCGCGCACTGATCCCAAACGGGTGAACCGACGCGCCATCGAAGCGCTAATTCGTTCCGGCGCACTCGATAGCTTCGGTACATCCCGCTGGGTATTGATGGCCGCGCTCGATGATGCGCTCAAAGCGGCAGAGCAGAGCGCGAACAATCGCGCCAGTGGCATCGACGACCTGTTTGGCGACCCGGTACCCAGTTCTGCGAGCGCGGGCGGCGATGTATACGCTGACTTTGCGAATGTGCGTCCCTGGTCCGACAAGGAGCGCCTTGGCGGCGAGCGCGACACGTTGGGGCTGTACATCACCGGCCACCCGATGGACGAGTACAAGGCGGAGGTGCGTAAGTTTGCGCCGCACCGCATCAACGATTTGCGCGCCGATGGTAAGGCGACACAGGTCATCGTGGGCCTGATCATGGCGACGCGCACCATGAACACCCAGCGCGGCACGATGGCGGTAATGACGCTTGATGATGCGAGCGCGCAGATGGAAGTCACGCTGTTTTCCGATGCGTACACGGAGTTTCGCGAACTGCTCGTGAAAGACACCATAGTGATCGCAGAGGGCCGCATTAATGTCGATGACCGCACCGGTAAGTTGGCCATGCGTGCCAGCAGCCTGCGCAGTCTTCTTGAAGCGCGCCAGAACTACGCCGCCGATCTCACGATTGAAGTGAATGCGGAGCGCGCGGGTGAGGCGTTTTCCGACCAGCTGGAGAGAACGTTGAGTAGCGCCATCGGCGGCAACTGTCCAGTCTCGCTGATATACCGGCAGCCAGAAAATTCAGCCCGCGTGCGCCTGGGCGAACGCTGGCAGGTGGTTCCGAGTGATGAACTGCTGCAGGAATTAAGAGAGTGCCCCGGGACAGAGCGCGTCTTCCTGCAGTATCGTTAGTTCCCCCCAAAGCACACCGCTTAAGAACAACGAAGGAGATTGAGTATGTTGCTCAAGGATAAAGTCGTGATCGTGTCCGGCATTGGCCCCGGTCTCGGTCAGGAGCTGTCGACGCTGGCTGCGGCCGAGGGCGCCGAGGCTGTGGTGCTCGCGGCGCGAACCGCTGCAAAACTGGACGCGGCAGAGCAGGAGATCGCGGATCTCGGTCTTGGTACGAAGGTGCTGAAGGTGGCGACGGACATTTCGAGTGAGGAGCAGTGCGAGGCGCTTGCCGATGCCGCCGCTGAGGCCTTCGGCCGCATCGATGTGCTCTTTAACTCCGCCTACGACCCGGGCAGTTTCGAGCCTATCGAGTCGGCGAGCATGGACGGCTGGCGTCGCGCCATGGATGTGAACTTCTTCGGCACCATGCATCTCACACAGGCCTGTGTGCCGCACATGAAAGACCGCGGTGGCGCCATTGTCATGATCGCCACGATGGTGGAGCACAAACCCCTGGCCACGCAGGGTGGCTACGGCTCCTCGAAGTCGGCACTGCGCTGTGCCACGAAGCACCTGGCGCTCGAACTCGGCAAGTACAATATTCGCGTGAACAGCGTGCACATGGGCTGGATGTGGGGCCCTAGTGTTGAGGGTTACTTTTCGTGGCAGTCACAATCCACCGGCCGCAGCCAGGACGAACTGATTGCCGAAGTAGCTGAGAATATCCCCCTCGGCGTGATTCCGGATGACGGTGACTGTGCGAAAGCGGCGCTGTTTTTCGGCTCCGACTATTCCAATGTGGTGACGGGTGCAGCGCTCGACGTCAACGGCGGCGAGTACATGCCCATTTAGGAGATTGGCGATGGCAGACAATGACAAGATTGAGGCGGCGGTCTTTCGCCGACTCCTGGTACATCTGGACGAGCGCAAGGACGTCCAGAACATCGACCTGATGAACCTCGCGGGGTTCTGTCGCAACTGCCTGTCCAAATGGTACATGGCGGCCGCAGAGGAGGAGGGCGAGAGCGTCGACTATGATGCGGCGCGCGAGCGCGTCTACGGCATGCCCTATAGCGAGTGGAAAGATAAGTACCAGACACCTGCCACCCCGGAGCAGATGGCCGCGTTCGACAAGGGCAAGTCCTGACGCTGGGAGTTACAGTGGGCCGTAAGGCAGGTAGCGGTTCTCGCTGACTTCACGCAGCCAGAGCAACTGTGTCTTGTCGAGTCGTTCACCGCGCTCGCGCAGGACTTTCGCCAGGGGTATGACAGGGGAGGCGGCGCCCGCTTCCCAGCCCGGCAGGTTTTCCGCAACGGCCAGAAAGCGAATGAGGTGTCCGATGGCCTCGCTGTCCAGCGGCTCCACGGCCGTGCGCCACTGATCGTGGTCCAACTGCATCAGGGCGGCTAGCTGCTGCTTATCTTCGGCGGACATGACATCGGAGAGTTGCTCCAACTGCTCATCGCGGCTGTAGGACTCAAGGCGAGCCAGCAGCGCGGCGTCCAGCGTTAGCGCTTCCGATTCGGACCCCAGCGAGGGGTCCCACGAACCAATACTCATGGGTGAGGCGACCTGAACTGTGAGAGAGGGGCCAGTCTACCGACTGACCCGGTGGTGGGGAATAGCCTCAGGCGCGCGGGCGTTCGAGTTTGCGCTGCGCTCCGCCGTCGCCGGCAATCATTTCGCGGAAGTAGCGGTACCGGGTGGTGTAGGGCTCGACTGCCTCGTCGGCGGTGCGCGCCAACACGCCGGGAATGCCGCCGGGTTGTTCCTCGTCGCCATTCCACTCCTTGCTGAGAGCGCTGATTCCCTCGCTGATGGCTGCCGCGCTTTCAAGAGTTGCCTGGAGCAGGAACATCTCGGCCATGACGAGATCGTTCACGGTCCTGCGCACCCGGGTAGGCTGCCTGTTATCGTCCTGCATGATGTCCACTCCTGATGCTTAACGCACTGATTGGGTGCTCGGTGCACCTTTTTTGTATCCCCGCAGGGCCCATACGCGGCGTATCGCCGCCTGAAGCGCCTTCCAGGCTTGGTCCAGGGCTCTTACCGTGATTCAGCAAGAGCCATGCCAACCGGTCGCGTATCTTAGGGCGACACTGTGACATTGCAATCCCAGGGAGGAGTGAAAAGTGCAGATTCAGCTGAAAATTTTTCGATTTGCCGGGTTTGCCGCGGCCCAGTGCTTGTCCCCCCTGCGCCGGAGTCGGGTTACAATCGAGTCCTTCAAAAAAACCCTACCAGGAGAACTGGAATGTCTCGATTTCAACCATGGTCCCGCGCCGCGATACTCGGCGGCGTGCTCGCTGTATGTGCGTTAGGTGCGAGTGCCGAGACGAGCGATGCAGAAGAGGCGTCGGCTGCGCCGGCGGAGGAAGCTGCGGTCTCTGGCGCGGCTCCACTGACGGTCCAGGTCAGCGGGCTCGCAGACGTGACGGGCCACCTCTTTATCGCAGTCTACGATTCGGAGGATACCTGGCTGGGTGAGGACACTGTGCTGCTGCGCAAGGTTGTCATCGAGGAGAATCGCAACGGCGAACTCGTAGAGGTGCCCATCGATCTTGACGCCGGTGAGTACGCCATGACCGTATTCTACGACGAAGACGACAATGGCGAGTTGAACACTAACTTCATCGGTATGCCAAAGGAGCCGATCGCGCTGTCCAACAATGCGACCGGCAAGTTTGGCCCTCCGAAGTACGAAGACGCTCTCTTTGAAGTGGGCACAGAGCCTGCAATACAGTCGATCACGATGGCGGAGCTTTAGCCCCACCTTTCAGCGCCTGTCCGGTAATTTCCCACAAATGCGGCGGGCGCCCCCCCGAAATGCTGTGTACAAATCCACAAAGCACTGAAAACGCAGTGTTTTTCTTGGATGTTACTGCTATCAATGCGTTGTCAGGCAGGCGTATGGGGGACGGTGTGTCGAACATGACAGGACCCAATGGAGCGGGCGCCCCGTTATCGGGGGACGCATTTCGTCGGCGCATGGAGCGCCAGTGTTCAGAGATTCGGGCCTACCGGAAGGCTGTCCTGCGCGACAGCGGTAGACGCCTTAGTCTCGACGAGGCCGCGCTGGAGTGGATAGATCGATTCGCTGAAAGCTTCGACGCCTCCTACCCAGGGCGCTGGTAATAATCGCCAGCTGCCACTGCGGCACCTTCAAGCTTATACTTTCCCGCCGATAGACAGACGCGGGAGATACCCATGAAGCGCTTCACCTTGCAGGCAATGTGCCTGCTGCTGGCCCTGGGCGCCGCCGCCAGTCTCGCGGAACCCCGCAAGGTCCCGGCCCGGGAATTGCCGCCACCGCAGGCTGCCAGTGAGCCGCTGCGCGACGCGATAGCCGCCGCGGGCGGGCCGGTCAACCTGAGGGCGCGCAGCGGTTTCGCCCCCCAGAACGAAGCGCAGTGGCGGGCCGCTATTCAAGCCCGAAGCGCGCTCCCCGAAAACTTCCTGGAAGACCAGGCCGCTGAGTTCGGCGTTGCTGTCGAACGCGATGTGGTCGCCGGCGTACCCGTGCACCGCGTTTCTGCTGCCGGCCGCTCGGGCGATGCACCGGGAAGAGTGTTCCTCTACCTGCATGGCGGCGCCTACGTTTTTGGCGGTGGTGATATGGGAGCGCGTGAGGCGTTGATCATCTCGGCGCAAACCGGCCTGGACGTGATCAGCGTGGACTACCGCATGCCGCCGGACCACCCCCATCCGGCTGCGGTCGATGACGCCACGGCGGTCTACAGGGAGCTTCTCAACACCTACGGTCCGGAGCAGATTGCGGCGGGCGGCACGTCCGCGGGTGGCGGCCTGACACTTGCACTGGTGCACAACCTGCAATCGCTCGCGCTGCCTGTCCCCGGGGCGCTTTACCTCGGCACGCCCTGGGCTGACCTCACGGATGCGAGCGACAGCCTCTGGACCAACGAGGGCGTTGACCGGATGCTGCTGACTTACAACGGTATGCTAAAGGCCTGTGCTGAGCTCTACGCGGGTGGCGAAGATCTGACAGATCCTCTCCTGTCGCCTGTGTATGGCGACTTCGAGGGCTTCCCGCCGACTTACATCGTGACGGGTACACGGGACATGTTTCTCAGCGACTCCGCCCGCGTGCATCGCAAACTCAGGGTGGCGGGAGTGGAAGCGAGCCTGAATGTTTACGAGGGTGTGTCCCACGCCGAGTACGCGGCCCTGGTGGGGTCGCCCGAGTGGCAGCAGACGTACGGTGAAATGAAGGCGTTCCTGGAAGAACACCTGGCCGCCGCTGCGCCGCGCGCTGCGGCCGCGGTCACGATAGCGCCTCCTGCATCGCCGTAGCGCAGCCCGCGACAGCTGGGTACCCCCATGACCTTATAGCTCGCAAGCAATTGACGTTGTCTCGTTAATGGCCCTGTTTAGCCCTATCAAAGAGCCTGTTCCCGAGGCCTCGGTTTGTCCAGCTTTCCGAGGGAGATCAGGTACTTGCAAAGCAGTATTTCCTATACAATGACGTCATAACATACGAAGAACGACCCTCTGTTTTGAAGATAGCCATTGCCTCCTGGGGCGCCTGGTGGAACCAGGCGGACGGGACCGCCCACGCTGTGTCATGGGTGGACGGACAGCTGTCTGAAATCGAAGCCGAGAAACCCGCTGTGGAGGGCGTGAAGCCCATCCAGAAGCGTCGCCTGAGCCCGCTCGCGCGGCTGGTTTTTGCCGCCCTGGACCACGCAGGGGACAGCGCCGCGCGAGGGCCGGTTGTTTTCAGCTCTGTGGCAGGGGAGTTGAAGCGCACCCACGGTATCCTGGATACGCTCGCTGCCGACGAACCTGTATCACCGGCTGCATTCAGTCTTTCCGTCCACAATGCCATTGCCGGCCTTTGGTCCATGCTGCGCGACAACACCTCGTCCATGCTGGCCATCTCTCCTCCGGGCGGCAGCCCGAGTGCGGGGTTAATTGAGGCCGCGGGCATTCTTGCGGAGGGGCGCGAGCCCGAGGTGTCGGTGGTGTTCTACGAGGAGCCATATCCGCCGTTTTACCACCCCTGGCGAACAGGGCCGCAGCAGGCTTATGCGCTCGCGCTCAGTCTCGTGCCTCCCGGTCAACCGGGCGCATTGGAACTGGAATTCGAGCCGGTGGAGGGTGCGGCGCCACCGTGGACGACAGATCTCGACCTCCTGCCCCTGTTGCGCGGTGAGGTCGGGGAAGTCTCGCTGGGTGAGCCCCAGGGCCAATGGAGGCTTAAGCGATGCCCGTAGAGGAACGGGGCGACTTTTACTACTGGCGCATCATTGCCACCGGGGCGAGTTTTACCCTGTTTGGTGTGGGCGGCGTGATCCTGGGGTTCCTCATTTTTCCTGTCCTTGGCCTCTTCAGCCGAGACGAGCAACACGCGGTGAAACGCTGTCGCCGCTGGGTGGCGCTCTGCTTCCAGGGGTTTGTGGGTTTCATGAAGAATACGGGGGTCCTGACCTGGGAGGTGGAGGGCCGCGAGCACCTGGAACAGCCCGGCATACTCGTGGTTGCCAATCATCCCACCTTGATTGACATAGTATTCATCATCGCTATGATCCCGAATGCCAGCTGCATCGTGAAACCCAGCCTGTACCGGAACGTCTTCACGCGCGGCCCCGTTTCCCGGGCGGCCTACGTTGCCAGCGATGAGCCTGAAGGCCTCATCGAGGATTGTGTTAAAACGCTCGATACAGGTGCTTCACTGGTGATCTTCCCCGAGGGCACCCGTTCGGTGCGGGGGATGCCCCTGAAGTTTCGGCGCGGCGCCGCTCATGTTCAGCGGCGGGCGGGGTGTCCGGTGGTGCTGGTGAGAATCAGTTCTAACCCACCCACACTGGCCAAGCACGAAAAGTGGTACCAGATTCCCGCCACCCGGCCGCATTTCCGGTTGGTGGTAGAGAAAGACCAGGCGGCGGTGGATGCGGTTAAGGATGACGCGGCACCGGATTCAAGAACGATAACGCGACGCTGGCGCGACTATTTTGCAGGAGAGGTAATGGCATGAGTGACCTGGAACTGAAGATCAAGGAGCTGATCATCGAGTCCCTGGACCTGGAGGATATCTCCCCCGACGATATCCAGACCGAGGAACCGCTGTTCGACGAGGGCCTCGGGTTGGATTCTATCGATGCACTGGAGCTGGGTATGGCATTGCAGGCCCAGTTTGGTGTGAAGATCGATGCCGAGGACGAAAACACCAGGGAGTATTTCCGGTCGGTTGCCAGTCTCGCCAAATTTGTTGCGGAAAACCAGGCCGCGTGAACGCGCCCGCAAGTGCAGTAATGGAAACACGAGAAGACGTACTGAATCTGCTCACCCGCCTGCTGGGTGAGATGTTCGATGTCGAAGCCGATGACGTCCAGCCGGGGGCGAGTCTTTACGACGACCTCGACATCGACAGCATCGACGCGGTCGACCTGGTGGTGGAACTGCGTTCGATCACCGGCAAGCAGATCGATCCGGAGGAGTTCAAGGCTGTGCGCACCGTCGATGATGTCATCAACGCTGTCGCAGCTATTGTCGGCATCGAGTAAGCCATGGGGCGCCTGCTCAAGTTGGTGCCAGCCGGGCTGGTCGCCATATACCCATTGATTGTCCTGTTCGGCATGCAGCGGTTTTCGCTGCACTACCTCGGTTTTTTCCTTATTGGTGTGGCGCTACTGCGCCTCGTGATCGCGCGCGGCGATGGTAACCAGCAGATGCTGAATCTCGCCCTCAGCCTCGTGATGATCCTCGTGGTTGCCTACGTCATGATCTCCGGTGATCCCGACTGGTTTCGTTTCTACCCCGTGATCGTCAACGGTGCGATGCTCGCCGTGTTTGCTTACTCGCTTGTGCACGGCATGCCGCTTATTGAGCGCATGGCACGCGTCGCCGAGCCCGACCTCCCCGACCATGCCATACCCTACGCCCGCAAGGTGACGGTGATGTGGTGCGTCTTTTTCCTGCTTAACGGGCTCGTTGCCCTGTATACGGCGCTCTGGTCGAGCTTTGAGGTCTGGGCCTGGTACAACGGCGCGTTCGCCTATGCGCTGATGGCCGCACTCTTCGCTGCCGAGTGGCTGGTGCGCGAGCGAGTGCGCCGGAGACACAATGCATAGGCTCTCGGAACTGGGCGCGACCAGCTACGCGCCCGGTCACATCGTCGCTGGTGACGAGCGTGGTTGGCTGACGTGGGCTGAACTGATGACCGACGTGACGCAACTGCGAGCGGCCCTCAGTGCAGCCGGTGGCAAGCGCTGGGCGCTCTACCACAGCGACAGCTACCTGTTCACAGTGGGTCTCATTGCCTTGCTCGCGGAGGGCCTCGAGGTGTTTCTGCCGGCTGAGAACCACCAGGGCATGATCGAGGCACTCGGGGAAGAGGACGCGAGGCTTGCCGGCGAGTTTGGCGGCGCCGAGCGGGTTGAGTTGTTGCGCGCGGAAGCAGCCAACAACGTGGAAGACTTCCGCCTGTCGGGCTCGGTGGTGGTGTATACCTCCGGATCGACCGGCAAACCCAAACCCATCCCCAAGTCGCTGCGCCAGTTCGATGAGGAACTCGCCGCACTCCAGGGCAACTGGGGCGAAGCGCTTTCGGGCGCGCTCATCGGCGGCACCGTCAGCCATCAACATATCTACGGGCTCCTGTTTGTCGTGTTGTGGCCGCTTTGTGCGGGGCGGCGCTCCTGGCGGCGCCCCTTCGTGGACCCCAGCATCATGGCCGCGACCCTGTCTGCCGAGGGCCCTAATGCCTGGATCATGAGCCCCGCGCACCTGCACCGGCTCGATGCCGCGCTGCCCTGGGCGAAGGCGCAGGGCAGCACGGCGCTTGTTTTCTCCTCCGGCGGACCCCTTGAACAGCGTGCTGCGGCAGCGGTGCATGCCGGGTTGGGCCAGTGGCCCATCGAGGTGCTGGGCAGCAGTGAGACCGGGGGGATCGCCTGGCGCCACCAGACGGCGCTTGGGGAGCCCTGGCAGCCCCTGCCGGGCGTGGAGGTGCGTCTTGCGGGCGAGGACCTGGCGGTCCGCTCGCCGTGGCTGGCCGACGATGACTGGTACGCCACCGCAGACCGCGCTGTGCTTGAGCCAGACGGGCGCTTTACGCTGGGTGTGCGCAGTGATCGCATCGTGAAGGTCGAGGGCAAGCGCGTCTCCTTGCCCGAGGTTGAATCTGCGCTCATGGCGCATGAACACGTCGCGGATTGTTCGGTGGTACTGCTGCAGCGCCGCCGACAGGTGCTGGGCGCGCTGCTGGAACTCACGCCCATCGGCGAGGAGCGACTGGCAGAGCTCGGGCATCATCATTTCACCCGCGAATTACGGCGATTTCTGGTGAACCGACTCGCCGCTGCAGCCGTACCCCGAATATGGCGTACAACCGCCTCCATGCCGCGCAACAGCCAGGGCAAGCTGCGGCAGAAGGACGTGCTCAGCCGGTTCGCGGCGGGCATGTTGCCCAGGGTGCGAAACCGCGAGGATCTGGCCGACGGTGGGCGTCGCCTGCAGCTGCACGTGCCGTCGGACAGCCCTTATTTCGAGGGTCATTTCCGCGAGGCGGCGATTCTCCCCGGGGTCGTCCAGTTGCGCTGGGTCGAGCAGCTGGCCCGGGCCGAATTGGGGCTCAGGGGCGAATTTGCGGGCATGCGCGGGGTGAAGTTTACGGCGGTGACTTTCCCCGAGGAGCAGCTGGTGCTCGAACTGAGCCTGAACGCGGATCTGGGGGAGCTGAGCTTCTCCTTTGATTCGCCCCGTGGGCGCCACAGCGAGGGCACACTGTTATATCATAGGCAGAGTCCAGCGGAGCCTGGATAAGCTCAAAAGGAATGAGGGCCGAACGCAGGCTGAAAGTTATGCAGCTCGAAGCAGAAATGACATCGGAAACCAGCCGCCCCGTCGTCTTGTTCGACGGGGGCGCACTGACCATCGCCGAAGTCGTGGCCATCGCCCGCCGCGAGGCCGAGGTGTGCCTGTCGACCGACGAGGAGTTTCGCGAGCGTATACAGCGCGGCTCGCAGTTCCTTGAGTGTGTGCTGGCGGAGGAGGGCGTCATCTACGGCGTCACCACGGGCTACGGTGACAGCTGTGAAGTGACCGTCCCGGCCGACCAGGTCAGCACACTACCCAAGCACCTTTATACCTTTCATGGCTGCGGCCTCGGCGAGCCTTTCTCGATCGAGGAAACTCGTGCAGTACTTGCCGCCCGGCTCTCCAGTCTGTGCCAGGGTTACTCCGGTGTGCGTTACAGCCTGCTGCAGCACATTGAAAACCTGCTGCGACAGGACATTATTCCCGTCATGCCCTCTGAGGGCAGTGTCGGCGCCAGCGGAGACCTTACGCCGCTGTCCTACCTCGCGGCTGTGATAGAGGGCGGGCGCGAGGTCTGGTTCCAGGGTGAGCGCCAGCCAACGGCAGAGGTATACCAGCGTGTGGGTATTGAGCCCCTGCAACTCATGCCCAAGGAAGGCCTCGCGATCATGAATGGCACGGCTGTCATGACCGGTGTAGCCTGCCTCTCCGTACACCGTGCCGGCTATCTCGCACAGCTCGCAGCGCGCGTAACGAGTCTTGCTTCACTGGCACTACAGGGCAACGCGTTCCACTACGACCCCCTGCTGTTCTCGGTCAAACCACACCCCGGCCAGAACGCCGTGGCGGAATGGATCCATAGCGACCTCAAAGCCGAAGAGTTGCCGCGCAATTCGAGCAGGCTGCAGGACCGCTATTCGCTGCGCTGTGCACCGCACGTTATCGGGGTGCTGCAGGATGCACTCGATTTCATCGTGCGCTTTGTTGAAAACGAACTGAACAGCGCAAACGACAATCCGATCATCGATGGCGATGGCGAGCACATCATGCACGGTGGCCATTTCTATGGCGGCCACATCGCGTTCGCCATGGACTCACTCAAAGTGGCCGTGGCGAATGTTGCCGATCTAGTGGACAGGCAGATGGCGCAGTTGATGGACCCCAAGTTCAATCATGGCCTGCCTGCCAATCTTTCCGGTGCACCAGAGTCCTCGCGCCCCATCAACCACGGATTCAAGGCGGTGCAGATTGCGGTCAGTGCGTGGACTGCGGAGGCGCTCAAGGCGTCACTCTCTGCCAGCATCTTTTCGCGCTCTACCGAGTGTCACAACCAGGACAAGGTCAGCATGGGCACGATCGCCGCGCGCGATAGCCAGCGTGTGCTGACGCTTACCGAGCAGGTGCTCGCGGCGGCCGTGCTCGCAGCATGGCAGGGAGTGCAACTCAGGCTGAAGCGCGAAGAGCTCGATCTCGGTGACCTGCAGGACGCGGTTCGCACTTCGCTTAAGGAGACGGCGGCCATCTTTGAGTTTCTCGAGGAAGACAGGGAGCTGGAATCCGATCTGCGCCGCTGTGTCGAGCTTATCCAGGGCCAGTACTGGACGCTCTATGCCTAAAGTCTACGCGAGTAGCACGTCCGAAATTGAAATCCCTTTCCATGATATCGACATCATGGGTATTGCCTGGCACGGGCACTATGCGAAGTACATCGAGATTGCCCGCTGCGCCATGCTGGACACCATCGACTACAACGTTCCTGCCATGCGCGATTCCGGTTATGCCTGGCCGGTAGTCGAGATGAACATCCGCTACGCACAGCCGCTCAAGTTCCAGCAGAAAATCGCTGTTGAGGCGAATTTGGTGGAAATCGAGAATCGCATGAAGATCAACTACCGCATTTTTGATGTCGCCAGCGGCAAACGGCTGACCAAGGCCTACACCGTGCAGGTCGCGCTGTGCATGAAAACCAACGAGATGCTGTTTGCCAGTCCGCGAGCGTTGCTCGACAGGTTTTGATGCGGCTCGCCCCGGCCTGGCTTCTATCGTTTCTCCTGTTTGTGAGCCCTGTGCAGGGTTCAGAGGAACTCCTTGATTCAGTTGCAGGGCGATTGGCGATCAGTGATCGCATTACCGGGGGTTTCGAGCAGGCGCGCGACGTCAGCTTTCTCAGTCGGCCACTCACTGCAACCGGTACCTTCACTATTGCCGCCAACGGCGAACTCAGCTGGCTGGTAGAAACGCCGGTGCGTTCCCTCATGGAAGTGAAAGGCGGCACCGTATCACTCGACGGGCGGGTCGTCGACGATCCAGGTACCGGCGAGTTTATGGCGATGATTCTTACGGCTTTCATGCAGCGCGATCTTGCGCCTGTGGCCGACCAGTTCGAAGTGACAGGTGAGAGCGGAGAGCCTTTCTGGCAACTCGGTCTCATCCCTCGCAATTTCTTTTGGCGGCGCGTCATCACGGACGTTGAGTTAGACGGCGACGCCTACTTGCGCACGGTGACGATCAACGAGCCGGACGGCAGCGCCACGCGCATCACCTTCAGTGACGTTGCGGCCGAGCCGCCGGCAGCGCGTGACGACGATTCGTAGCCACGGTACCAGTGCCCGGAGCGGGCTGGTGCTCTGGCTGTTTCTTGTGGGCATCCTGGCACTCGTTGCGGCCCTGCGCTGGCCCGGCCCCCAGTTTCTCGCCACGGATTTTCCAAGCCTGTTGCCGCAGAGCGACAGCGATCCGTGGTTGGCCCGTGCCACCACCGCGGCGACCGGCAGCTTTGACCGTCAGCTTGTCGTGCTCGCACGGGCGGACGAGGCTGAGGCGGCAGAGGAGCTGTTGGCCACCTCGGTGGAGACGCTCGGGGCAGCGGGTTTCGCTGAACCCGGCTTCGGGGAAGAGCAGGCCAGCCGTTGGCAGGCCCTGTCTGCCGCTCTGTACCCTTACCGTTGGGGATTGCTGACCGCGGCGGACAGGCGCGATCTACAAGAGAATCCCGCTGGGACGCTCGCGACATTTCGCAGACTGCTGTACTCACCCCTTGGCCTCGGCTACCTGCGCGGACTCGAGACAGACCCGACGGGTCATTTCGGGCGCTACGTACGCTCTTTCAGTCCCACGGCACCCGCCACGGGTGGACCTGAGCGGCTCGCGGTCTTGAGCGTGCCTGCTGCGGCGCTCGGCTTTGAAACTCTGCCAGCGCTGCAAGCCGCCTACCGCACGGTGCAGGACAACGCCGTGGCAGCGGGCGGTGAGGTCTATGTCACGGGCGTGCCGCTGTACTCCGCTTATGCGGTGGTCAGCGCGCGCAGTGAAATGAGCACAATCGGTAGCGCGTCCCTTGTCCTGCTCGTCGCCGTATTGCTGTGGTTCCTGCGCTCCGGTACCGGATTATTGCTGACGCTTGCCTGCGTCAGTGCGGGCCTTGCGGTTGGTTTCGCAAGTACCGTGGTGCTGCTCGGCGAGATTCATCTCATCACGCTCGTCTTTGGCGCCACCCTTATCGGTATAGCCGCAGACTACGCCCTGCATTATCTCGCACACTCGCGCCTGCCGGGGTGGACGCCAGACACTGCCCTCGCCAGGGTTCTGCGCGGGTTGGTACTTGGCGTCAGCAGTAGTGCGCTCGCCTTCGCGGCGCTAGTGCTGTTGCCGTTTCCCGGCATCCGGCAGATGGGCGTGTTTATGGCAACGGGTCTGCTCGCGAGTTTTGCCACCGTTTGCCTGCTGTTTCCCGCACTGTATCGCAGTGCTCCGCTCGCGCGGGCACCGGGCGGCCTCTTTGCAGCGGTTCGCCCCGGTTCGCCTCTTAAGCCGTTTGCCATCCTTGCGCTCGTTGCCGCGCTGGTTGCAGCACTCGCGTTCGCGCCTGCCGAGGATGACATCAGGGCCTTTTCTGCAGCGCCTTCTGAACTCAGTCGTGCTGAAGAACGCATTCGCGCATACACGGGCAGTCAACCCGATAGTCGCTTCCTTTTGTTGCGCGCGTCCGATCAGCAAACGCTCGCGCTGGCTGAAAGTGCGCTGCTTGCAGACCTTGAAGCGCTCGTGTCCCGCGGAGATATCACGCATTACACGGGGATCGGCCAGGTCTTGCCTCCGGCCTCCGAGCAGATTGCGAGCCGTGCGCTCTGGCAGGGGCTTGTAGAGGACGGCACCCTGGCCGCCCACCTGGACGCACTGGGCTTTGGTGCAGAGGCGCGCGCCGCGGTCCTCAATAGTGTGACTGCTGAGCCCGGCGTGGCCGACTACTCGGTCCTTGAGCGCCTCGAGTTGCCGGTCGGCGTCGAGGGCTTTCTTGGCTGCGATGCGGGCGCGTGTGCGAGCTGGATTCGCCTGGCAGGGGTGGCAGATGCCCAGGCCCTGGATGCGGTCGTGGCCGCGCACGCAGCGGCGCAACTCGCCGATCCTATTGCCGCGATCAATCACGATATAGAGGCGTATCGCGGAGCGGTGGGATGGACACTGTTGGTCGCAGGGGTGTTAGCGAGTGCGCTTTTACTCCTCCTGGCGGGCCCGGCTGTCGGGCTGCGCATACTCGTGGTGCCGCTGACCGCCTGCGGACTATCGCTGGCGTTGCTCGTGCTCACCCAGGGCGCTTATTCCCTGGTGAACCTCATGGCCCTGCTGCTGGTATTCGGTGTGGGTCTCGACTACGGTGTGTTTCGCGCGCTGACACCACCCGAAGAGCAGGCGGCCACCTCCCTTGCGATTGCGTTGTCTGCGGCGACCAGTATTCTTGCCTTTGGCATGTTGGCGCTGTCGGCCACGCCGGTGATCAGCCTGTTTGGTCAGTCCATTGCGATCGGGCTTGCTGTTGCCTACGGCCTGTCATGGATAGATTGGGAGAAGGAGGGGGCGACATGATACAGCGAGGCCTGCTGACACTGCTTGTTCTCGTGCTCGCGGCTTGTTCGACCCTGGGCGAAGTGCCGCTGGACAACGAGGCATCGGTGGATTTCGGTGCTGCGACCGAATTGAGTGGCGCACTACTTTATGAACGCGGTGACGGTTCGCTCGGGCACTACCTGCTCGCATTGCGGCTTGAAGGAAACGCGCTGGACCTTGCCGTTGTCACCCCCCAGGCGGTACCTCTGTACCGTGTGCAGGCGCTCGGCAACAAGCGTGAAGTGATGCGCAAGCTGGCGGGGCAGGGCGAGCCCGACGCGGATGAGCTCTTGCGGGCGCTCAGGCTGATGTACGGTGATGCGAGTGAACTGACGAGGCTTCTTGAGCCCGGTTGGACGCTGCGTGAAACCGCAGAGGGCCGCGAACTCCTTAAGGATGACGGGGCGCCGGCGCTGATCATCGAATACGATGGTAAGCCGCCGTGGTACCGCGAGGCGCGTTTGAAGGATGCGGGCGCCGGCACTATCCTGTCGGTTCACTGGCTTGACTACTAGCAACATGTATTTCCTGAACGATCTCGGCATCCTTTGCACTCTCGGCGAAAGCGCGCAAGAGGTCAGGGATAGTCTGTTGGCACGCGATGCGCCTGTGCCCGACCCGCGCAAACTATTGTCTGAACGCAATGGGCGCTGCGTAGGTGCTCTCAAGGCTGAGCTGCCGCTCCTACCTGAGAACCTCGATGCCTACGACTGCGCCAACAATCGGCTCGCGGCGCTCGTGCTCGAGCAGATACGGGAATCGATCGACAGCGCGGTTGTCCGCTATGGCAGACACCGGGTTGCGGTGGTGATGGGTACCAGTACCACGGGTATTGATGCTTCCGAGGCCGCGGTGCGCGAGTACAACACGAGCGGTGAGTATCCACCCGATTACAACATCGCGCAGGCGACCCTCGGGGGCCTCGGCGAATTCGTCGCGGCCTACCTCGACCTCGCCGGCCCGGTCGCCACCGTTTCCACCGCGTGTTCCTCCAGTGCCGTTGCGGTACTCAGCGCCCGGCGCATGCTCGACCTCGATCTCGCAGATGCCGTTGTAGTGGGCGGCGTGGATACGCTGTGCGGATTGACGCTCGAGGGGTTCGGGGCGCTGGAGGCGCTTGCCGCTGACTACAGCGCGCCGTTTACTGCCGCTCGCGACGGAATCAATATCGGCGAGGGGGCTGCGGTGTTCCTGATGAGCAGGGAGCCCGCGGGTGTTCAGTTTGCGGGCGGCTGCGCCACGTCAGATGCGCACCACATCTCTGCGCCGCACCCTGAAGGCGAGGGCGCCTACACCGCCATGTCGGGCGCATTGGAAGAGGCGGGCCTTACACCGGACGCGATCGGTTACCTTAACGCGCATGGTACCGGCACGCCCCAGAACGACTCTATGGAGAGTAAGGCGATATACCGCCTGTTCGGCGGTGAGACGCCCGTCAGCACTACTAAACCGCTCACCGGGCATACGCTCGGCGCGGGTGGTGCGCTGGAGCTCGCGTTCTGCTGGCTGTTGCTAACCGCGGAAGATGGCTGGCGCCTGCCACCCTCCCTCAATGCGGAGGCACGCGATGCCGACCTCCCCGCGATACGCCTGGTGGGTGACAACGAGTACAGCGAGCGTCCTTTAGATTATTGTATGAGCAATTCGTTTGCCTTTGGCGGCAGTAACGTCTCCGTGGTGTTGGGCAGGGTCAATGATTGACGGCTTCACCATCGCGGACATCCTGCCGCACCGTGGCGACATGGCACTGCTCGACAGGGTGGTGAGCGGTGGAGCCGACGAGTTGGTCTGTGAGCTCACCGTGCGCGACGATGGACTGTTCGATGAGGGCGGCCAGGTGTCGGCGATGCTTGGCATCGAATACATGGCACAGGCCGTTTCGGCCTATTCCGGTTTGCAGCGCGGGGGGCAGGACATTAAAATCGGCCTCCTGCTGGGCACCCGCAAGTTCCAGACCAATGTTTCAAGTTTTGCCTGTGGTACCGAACTACAGGTGGTAGTGAGACCCGTTGTATACGGCAGGGACACTGTCGTGGTCTTCGATTGCACGGTGACGGGGCCCGGCGTAGAGCAATCCGCGAGTTTAAAGGCCTACGAGCCGGAGGACGTCGCGGCCTACCTTGAGCAGGCCGGTTGGCAAGCCAAGTAAAACGCGAACCGGGTGAAAACACTGCATGGATAAAACGGTATTGGTGACGGGCTCCAGCCGGGGCATCGGTCGTGCTGTTGCATTGGATCTCGCGGCCGCCGGTTACCCGGTTGTCCTGCACTGCCGTTCCGGACTGGAAAAGGCTGAGGAAGTACGCACGGCCATCGAGCAGGGTGGCGGCAGCGCACGAATCCTCCAGTTCGACATCGCGGACAGGGAAGACGTTGCGGCGAAACTCACCGCCGATATGGACGAACACGGCGCTTACTACGGCGTTGTTTGCAATGCGGGCCTCGCTCGCGACAATGCGTTTCCCGCGATGAGCGGCGATGACTGGGACGCTGTGGTCCATAGCAATCTCGACGGCTTCTACAACGTACTCAATCCGATCGTTATGCCCATGGTCCGGCGCCGTACCGGGGGCCGAATAGTCACTATGGCCTCCGTATCGGGACTCATCGGGAACCGTGGTCAGGTCAATTATTCTGCCGCCAAGGCTGGTATTATTGGTGCGACGAAAGCCCTGTCTATCGAGCTTGCCAAGCGCAAGATCACGGTCAACTGCGTTGCGCCGGGGCTGATCGAAACTGACATGCTTGAGGACGCCCCGGTAGAGATGATCACCAAGTCCATACCCATGCTGCGCCTCGGGCAACCGGAGGAGGTCGCTGCCGTGGTGCGCTTTCTCGTCAGTGAAGAGGCGGGCTACGTGACGCGCCAGGTCATCTCCGTCAATGGCGGTCTGTGCTGATGCGTCGAGTCGTCGTCACTGGCATGGGCGCGGTGTCTGCGCTCGGGCACGACTGGGAGTCCATCAAGGCAAGTCTTCAGCGGGGTGACAACGCCATTGTCTGCATGGACGAGTGGGACCAGTACGAGGGCCTGTTCACCCGTCTTGCCGGCCCTGTCAACGATTTTGAAAAACCTGCACACTGGGGTCGTAAGCAGGTTCGTACGATGGGCCGTATCGCCCTCATGGCGACGCGGGCATCCGAGTTGGCGCTCGAAGACGCAGGTCTCTTGGGTGACCCGGTGCTCACGAGCGGCGATGCGGGTGTCTCCTACGGTAGCTCGACGGGCAGTACCTCTGCCGTTGCCGACTTCGGCAATATGCTCATCAACAAGAGTACGCGCGGCCTGAATGCGTCGAGCTACATCCGCATGATGGGCCATACCGCGCCGGTGAACATCGGTGTGTTCTTCGGCCTGAAGGGGCGCGTCTACACGACGTCCAGCGCCTGCACTTCCTCAAGCCAGGGTATTGGCTACGGCTTTGACGCGATTCACCACGGCATGCAGAAAGTGATGGTGTGTGGTGGCGCTGAAGAACTGTGCCCGACCGAGGCGGCTGTCTTCGATACGCTGTACGCCACGTCGACGAAGAACGATGCGCCACAGACAACACCGCGTCCGTTCGACAAAGATCGCGATGGCCTCGTGATTGGCGAGGGCGCCGGGACGCTGGTGCTTGAGGACATGGAGCACGCGCAGGCGCGTGGCGCCACAATTTATGCGGAGATACTGGGTTACGCCACGAACTCCGATGGCATGCACGTTACCCAGCCCGATCTCGAGTCCATCTGTCGTCTGTTGAACATGTCACTCGAGGGCGCCGGTGTGGGCGCGTCTGATATCGGATATGTCAGCGCACACGGCACGGCGACTGATCGCGGTGACGTTGCGGAGAGCAATGCCACCAACCGGGTATTCGGCGCCAATTTGCCGATCAGTGCGATGAAGAGCTACATCGGCCACACGCTGGGCGCCTGTGGTGCGCTTGAGGCCATGGCGACCATCCACATGATGCGAGACGGTTGGTTCCACCCAACCCTGAATCTCGACAACATCGACCCGGAGTGCGCCGAGCTCGATTACATCACGGGTGCCGGGCGCGACCTCGATATCGAGATCGCCATGTCGAACAATTTCGCGTTCGGCGGGATTAATACGTCGCTGATATTCCGGCGCTGCTAGCGCCACTCAACCAGCGTTCAGCTAGTCGAGGGTAGGGGAGGCCTGCGGCTCCATGCCGGCGGCGATCTGGAAGCGCTCGCGCAGTTTTGCGCGTACCAACATCCCGAAAAACTTCAAGAGCCGCAGGAAGTGTCGCGGATGGCGCAGCGTGAACTTCGTGTAGTACCACGTGATGCGCGGCGTCTGGTAAAAGCTCATCAGCACTTGTCGATAGCTCTTATCGAGTTGTTCCTGGGTGAGGTCTTCCGGCGTCCACAGGAAGTTCATGCCGTTCATCTTTTCCCAGTGGTCGTCGCGAATGTTGGTGCCGTAGAGGTCACGGTAAATCGGTGACCCCGGGTAGGGGGTGAACTTCGTCAGGTGCATGATGGTCAGCGGCACTTGCTTGAGGAAGCGCTTCGTCTGCTCAATCGTGTCGACGGTCTCGCCAGGATAACCCAGCATGAACAGACCCTTGCTGCGAATCCCCGCGGCATTGGTCCACTCCAGCGCCTGGCGAGACTTTTCGATGGAAGCTGACTTATCCATCTGCCTGAGCAGATCGTCGGAGCCTGACTCGAGTCCGAAACTGATCTCCCAGCAGCCCGCTTTTTTCATCAGTGCCAGTATCTCGGGCTTCACAACGTCCACCCGGCTCGCGCAGCTCCAAGTGATATCGATGTTTTTCTCTATAATCAGGTTGCACATCTCGGTCGTGCGTTTCTTGCTCGCGGTGAACAGGTCGTCGACAAAAAGTATGTGCTTGATGCCGTAGGTTTCCTTGAGATGTTCGATGATCTCCACGACACGCGCAGGGCTGAAGGCCCGCACGCTGGCGCCGAACGTCGATGTATCGCAAAACTTGCAGTGAAACGGGCAACCACGGGAAACCGCGATGGATGCCACCGGTTGGCGCGGGAAATCGTACACAGCGGGGCGGTAGGCACTCGGAAAGTCCGGCAGGAGGTCCCAGGCGGGCATAGGCAGGCGATCGAGATCCTTGTTGATCGCCAGTTTGGGCGTCTCCAGGATGCGCGGAGTGATGTCGTTTTCGTCGCGGTAGAGCAGCGCCGGTACCTTGGCGAGGTCGCCGCCTTCGCGCAGGCAATCGAGCAGTGCGACCAGGGCCTCTTCGCCCTCGCCGTTGATGGCGTAGTCAAACTCGCGAAAGCGCTCCATGGTTTCCTTGCCCATGGAGGATATGTGAGGGCCGCCCACGATCACTGTCGTGCCAGGTAAGCGCAACTTGATCTTGCGCGCCATCTCGGCGGCACACCAGACGCCAACGGTAAAGAGGGTGATGCCAACGTATGCAGGTCGCGACTTGGCAATCTCGGTGACCACCTCATCGATGGTCATGTCGAAGATGTCGCTTTCTATGATGGAGGGCGTGTAGCCGTACTCGCGTACCTCTGCCGCCAGATGCAGAAGACCCAGCGAGGGTGACGCGTTGGTGATGTGCTTGACGTACTCGTAGCCCTTGGCAATGCGCTCATAGGGAGGCGTAACGAGAACTATGCGGCGATCATCCATCGATCCATCCTGGTGTTTGTACCGCGTCCAGCGGCCCCAACGTAGGCCTGTGAGCAGGCCCGCGAAACTGCAAATCCCAAGCGTCTTTTATACACGAACACCTCCGCGTTTTCATCCGCCAGGGGGGTGCGAGGCGGTTACAAAAGCGCCCTTCGGGCGTAGCTCTACGAGGGTTTTGTCCTGCGACAGATCGGGTTGCAGCCCACTGCGTACCAGCTGCCGGTAATAGGCCGTGGGCCACACGTGGGGCAGTATGTCGCTGCCGCTGGAGACACGCGCGGCGGTCACGTCAGTGGTGTAAGCGTTCGGCAGCGGTTCGCCGCTACCGGGAACGGTGTCTCCCGTGTCGATGTAGGCTTCGCTGTAGTCTGCGCACGCGCCGAACCGGTCTATTCCCCAGCGCCAGAACAGGCCGCCGTAGATGCTCACCGGGTCCAGGTACGTGGACTGGACGGTGAGTGCACCTCCCCGTTCCCTGACCCCGCGACAGACGCCAAGCGCCACGAACGAGCCGCAGCTGTGCCCTATGGCGTGCACAAACGAAACGCCGGGCTGGTCTGCGAGGTACCTGCCCAACGCGTGTCCAAGGCGCAGGCCGTCAACTGAGCAGCGCAGGGTTGAGTGTGAGAACGGACGCCAGTCCAGCGCGATCGCCAGGCCGCCTCGCCCCGTCTCCCGCAAATCATCGCGCAGGGGTTCGGCCCAGTGGTCCAGACGGTCGCGCAGGCCGTGCGCAATAATCGTCACGCGGGCTGTCTCGGGGTCTATCGCGGGCCTGACCATGCTGCCGTACTCCCGGGGCGCGTAGGTATACCCAAGGAGCGCCAAGGACGCGAGCAGGAACAATGCGGTGGGCAGGATGAACAGCACCCAGGCCAGGGTCATTAGCCAGTGGCGCTTAAGCCATGTGGCCAGTGGGTTCATAGTTGCGTCCCGCCCATAGTGAGCGCCCGAGCTTACTGGAGGCATATCGCGAGAGCCAGTGCGGACGGCCACAGACGACAGCCGCGGTAATCTAGGCAGGCTAGGATGGATGTAATAAAATGAAAAACACGCGTTTTTGTAGGGCTTTCAGGTCAGCGACGAGCGATGGGACAGTTTTTTTCCGCCAATGCAGCCGGTGATCCCCGGGTCCCGGACTGGGATGCTCTAACGCTCCCCGATGCATGGCCGGACCGACTGGATTTCTCCAGCCCGCTGGAGATAGCGCGGCTTGTGCTGGGAGCCCTGCGCTCCGCCCGCCCAATGGTGGACCTGCCCGATGACCTGCCGGGAGCTGACGCGATACCGCGCTACATCCTGCAGGAATTCCATAACCTGCCAAACGGCAATTACTCCAAGAGCATTACTCGCGGATACGTCACCTGGTTCGACCGCGTGATGCTGGGGCGTTTGCAACAGGCGCGTGTCTCCGTTGCCCAGCAACTCAAGCACCTGGACAGCGTGCTCGATGTCGGTTGCGCGGGAGGGCACATGGGACAGGCATTACTGGACGCAGGCGTAAAGGAGGTCTGGGGGCTCGATCCCTCGCCCTACCTCCTGCAGCACGCCGCGGCGCGCTACCCCGAGGTAAAGTTTGTGCAGGGCATTGCTGAGGATACGGGCTTTCGTGAAGAGCGCTTTGGCGGGGTCACCGCGTGTTTCGTCATGCACGAGATACCGCCGCGCTACCTGGACGCCTCACTCGCTGAGTTGCATCGCGTCATCCGCCCAGGTGGGATGCTTGCGATTATTGAGCCTTCACCGCAGCAGATTACCGAGCCACTCATCAGGCTGACGCTGCGTTTTGGTTGGAAAGGGCTCTACTTTGGCCTGCTTGCCAGGCGCATGCACGAACCCTTTGTGCGCGCATGGCAGCAACTTGATGTGACTAGCAAGCTGGCGGAGTTCGGCTTTCACCTGGATGAAGACAAGGACGAGTTGCCCATAAGGCAGATCCTCGCGACCCGGGTGGCGGATGACTGACAGCCCTTCCGGGAACGCGAACGGCAAAGAAAACGCATTCGTTGCAGCCGAGGGAGTCGCATACCGCTACGAGGGTGCGGAAGTGCCTTCCCTCTACGACATCAATGTTTGCGTGGCCGAGGGAAGCTGCTTTGGGCTGCTCGGTCCCAATGGCGCCGGCAAGACAACGCTCATTTCGCTGCTCACGGGCCTGCTGCCCCTGCAGGGCGGCAGTATTCGAATCGCCGACTACGCGTACCCCCGCGATGCCAATGCCATTAAGCGCATGTCAGCTCTCGTGCCGCAGGAATACGCGTTCTATCCCACACTGACAGCACGGGAAAATCTCGACTTCTTTGCCGGCCTCTACGAGATTCCGGCGTCCGAACAGTCCGCGCGAATGGAAGAGTGTATCTCGGTGTGTAGCCTTGAGCAGGTGCTCGACAAGCGCTCCGAGAGCTACTCCGGCGGCATCAAGCGGCGGTTAAACCTTGCGATCGGCCTGTTGACCTCACCACGCCTGCTCTACCTGGACGAACCCACCGTTGGTATCGACGCGCAGTCGCGCCACTTCATCCTGGCGGCGATAGAGCGGCTCAAGGCAAGCGGTATGACCATCATTTACACCTCGCATTACATGGAAGAGGTTGAGCAAATTTGTGACGACGTCGCGATCATCGATGAGGGTCGTGTCGTGCTGCAGGAGCCCACCAGTGCGTTGCTACAGGGTGGTAGCCAGGTGTTTGTAACGCCCGAGCATGTGCCGGACGCCGCGCTGCTCGACAGGCTGGCCGCTGACCTGTCTGCGGAGTGGGACGGTTCACGCATCGTCCTGACGCCCGATGATGAGCACACCATCGCCGCGCTCCTTGCGGGACTCGAGCGCCACGATGTCACGGTCGAACGTATGCAAATGGGCGGGCATCGCCTCGAGGAGATCTACCTCGGTGTCACGCGAACGGATCTACGGGTCTGATCGTGCAGCTGTCCGCAATCGTCAGGAAAGAGCTGAAGCTGTTGTCGCGCGACGTGCACGGGCTCGCGCTGCTGTTTGTTATGCCCGTGGTCTTTATTCTCATCATGTCCATGGCGATGAAAGACGATTTTGATCGCCGCTCCGGGGTCGCGCTGGACGTGTTGTACACCGACCAGGCGGATATCGACGTTAGCAACGCCATGCTTGCCGATTTGGCAGACAATGACCTGTTCAACCTGGTGGAGGTGGCCACAGCACTTCCAGGAAGCGATTTCGATGGCGCAGAGGCCGCTGTGGGTGCCGATGAATACAGCTTCGCGCTGCGTATCCTGCCCGAGGCGTTTACCTCGCTCGATGCCAGGGTTGCAGAGATCACCGTGGCGCCGGGTACCAGTCGAGAGGTGACGCAGCTGTTCGTGGCCAGCCTGCGCAGGGCAATGGCAAAGCAGCGCATCCTGCTGATGGAGAAAGAGATCAAGGAAGAGATTCCTGAGGCAGAGGGCTACGACTTCCTGGAGGTGAGTGGCGCCGAAGACGATGAACTCATCGGCATCAGCTATGGTTTCCAGGCGGACAGAGTGACCGAGGCACCCACGTCTGTGCAGCAGAACGTGCCCGCGTGGCTCGTCTTTTCCATGTTCTTTGTTGTTGTGCCGCTTGCCAATACCATGATCAATGAGCGGCAGGTCGGCACGCTGCGCCGCATCCGCACGATTGCGGTTCCGGGCTGGAAGTTGATCGTCGGCAAGGTGATTCCCTACTTTTTCATTAACCAGGTGCAGGTGCTGCTGATGTTGCTGGTGGGCGTCTGGGTCGTGCCCCTCCTGGGGGGAGACCGGCTGACCCTTGGCGATTCTTTTGGCGGGCTCGCGCTCATTTCCGCCGCGCTGAGTGTGGCGGCGCTTGGTTATGCTATTCTCATCGCCGTCATCTGCCGCAGCACAGAACAGGCGACTACACTGGGTGGTGCAGGCAATATTATTC
Organism: Halioglobus sp.; assembly: GCA_965227435.1. Taxonomy (GTDB): domain Bacteria; phylum Pseudomonadota; class Gammaproteobacteria; order Pseudomonadales; family Halieaceae; genus Marimicrobium. The sequence continues at coordinate 2,239,022 of CBDDGB010000001.1, forward strand.
TGGCCGCGCTCGGCGGCATTATGGTCCCAACCTACGTGATGCCGGAGTTCATGCAGTCCGTGACCGTGGTGTCGCCCATGTCCTGGGGGCTGCAGGGCTTCCTGGATATCTTTTTGCGCGGCGGCGGTGTGTCGGATGTGTTGCCCGAAGTGGCATCGCTGTTGTTGCTGGGTCTTGTTGCGCTCGTCGTCGCGATGATCGCGATGCGTCGGCAGACGGTTTAAGGAGAACGCGACATGAACGCTGCCGCGGCGGACGAGCTGATTCCCGCCCTGAAAGAAATGATTATCGAGGAGTGCGACAAGGATTGCGGCCCCGATGATATCGACATCGACGAGGAGCTCATTGGTGGTCCACTGGATCTCGACTCCCTCGATGCCCTGCAGATCTGCATGGCCGTGAAAGAAGCGTACGGCGTACGCATTGAAGGCGGCCCCGAAGCGCGCAAGGCGCTCGCCTCTGTCCGCGCGCTCGCAGAGACCATCGTAGAAGAAACAGGCGGATGAGCTCGAATCCCATCGCGTTCCTCGGCGCAGCCGTACACTGCGCGCTTGGGGAAAGCGTCGCAGAGTGTGTGGCGGCGTTAAGGCAGCCTCCCGCTGCCCCCGAGGTGCTTACTAACACAGTAACCGGTGAGTCCCTCGAGATTCCCTACAAATTGCTGTGTAACGAGCCCCTGGGCGACCCTGAGGAGCGACTGTACCGAATAACCACCCGCGTGGCGGAACAGGCGATGAGCGATGCAGGGCTCGATGCGGCTGAGCGCATGCGCACAGGACTGTTTCTCGGCTCTTCCTCCTTCGACATCTGCGCACTGGAAGGCGCTTATCGCGCTGAGCTCGCCGCGGGTGAGGGGGCCATCGCGCTCCGACACTCGAGCATCGGGCACCTGGCCAACGAGCTTATTGCTCGTCTTGGCCTGCGTGGCCCGGACTACAGTTTCAATACGGCCTGCACCGCGAGCGCCAATGCGCTTGCCGCCGCGGTGACCCAGGTTGCAGCGGGTCGTCTGGAGCACGCACTGGTGCTCGGCGTCGAGCTGTACAACGATGTCAGTGCGCTTGGCTTCCAGGGGCTTGGCCTTTTGACCGGCTCGGTAATGAAGCCGTTCGACAGCGAGCGTGATGGTCTGGTACTGGGGGAAAGCGTTGCCGCAGTGCTTGTCGGTCGTTCTGCTGCGGGTAGCGATGGGCATTTTGTCCTGCGCGGTTCCGCCAGTATCAGTGATACACACAGCATCACCGCGTCCCAGCCGGAGGGCGATACCATCGCGCAGGTGATGCAGAAGGCGCTTGCCAACGCGGGTGTGGCGGCCGCCGATATCGATGCCATCAAAGTGCATGGCACTGCCAGCTTGTCTAATGACGAGGCTGAATCGGCGGGCATGCACCAGGTGTTCGAAGCGCTGCCGCCCGTTTGTGCCCTCAAACCCTATCTCGGGCATACGCTCGGCGCGTGTGGCCTGACCGAGTTGGTGCTTCTTTATAGCGCCCTGCAATCCGGCTTCCTGGTCGGCACGCCCGGTATCAGCGCGTCTGCCGGCGAACTTGGAGTCGCGCTAACGCAGTCTCCCACGCCAATGAGTGCGGGCACGTTTATGCTCAATTACTTTGGCTTCGGCGGGAACAATACGTCACTGGTGATCAGTGGTGGAGCTGCATCTTGACGCTGTTTGTCGTGGGGCAGGGCTGCTACTGCGAGCCAGCGGGCGCAGAGCTGCCAGCGCTCAAACCGCTCGTGAAAGAGAGTATCGGTGCGGATGTGCGCCGGGTCGGGCGCTTTATCCAGCTCGCATTAATTGGTGCGGGCCGCGCCGCAAAGGGGTTGCCTGAGGACACCGCGGTGTACCTGAGCTCTGGCCGCGGCGATATGGGAGCGATGGTCGGTGTGCTGGAGGCGATCTGCGCCGAGGCTCGCTCGCCGCGACCGCTCAACTTCATTAATACGGTCAGCAACGCGGCCTGCTTTTACGTGGCGCAGGCGCTGGGTGTCGAGGCTTCAAGTTCTTTCATTACCAGCCGTTACTTTGCACTGGAAAACACGCTGGCGAGTGCGGCGCTGGATATGCGTTACCACGGCGTCGACGGTGCCCTGGTCGGCGTTGTCGACATGGTGGTTGAGCCCGCGGAGCAACATGCGCAGCGGCTGGGCTATTCATCAGGCACTGCGCTCGCGGAAGGTAGCCATTGGCTGCATCTCGTCCGGGAACCGGGTGAGCGCGAGGTTGTGGGCACCATTGAAGACGTGCTCAGCTTTGTAGACAGGGCGTCTCTCGAAGCGTGGCTGGAAACCGAAGCCAGCTCCGCAGCTGCATTCGGAGCCGGTCAGTATCTCGGTGAGGAGGTGTCCAGCTGGCGCGAACGCCTTGGGCTGGAACCCTGGTCGGTGCCCGATGTCGGTCATTTCGACAGTCGCGCCGGTCGGCTCTTCTGTGACTTCTTTGACCGTGGCAGCGGCCGCATGCTGTATGTGAATCGAGACCCGCTGGGCCGCTACTGCGCTGTGATACTGGCGCGCTAGAATCGCCTGAGTAATTCCCATGTCGCGGCTTCCCGCGCTGCGCACTTCTCCAGCTGGTCCGCGAGCTCGTCGCCGTCCATCGGGCGGCGGCCCTTGCTCATTTTGCTGCTTTTCAGCGCAAACATGCGCCACTCGTCGCCCGCCTCGGCCAGCATCTCCGCTGCCTCTTTGAGCAGGTCGTTGTTGAGATTATTCGCCGACTCGCGCAGGAATGACGCATACATGAAGCGAAAACCCGCACCGCCGGTGCCGATCTCTTCCTGCATGCGCACCACGTGGCTGAGGTAGTGGGGCAGGTAGGTGTCGCGCTTTTGCTTGTCCCTCGCCAGTTTGCGAATCGTCTTGCCCAGGTAACGAATGCCTCGAATCCCGATGATCGGCAACGGCGCGCTGGTCATGTAGCGGTCGTTGGCCTTGATTGCGCTGTGCGCTGCACTGTCCAGGTCGAAAGTGGAGGGAACTGCGGTCGGGTAATACATCAGTCCACGCGCGGCGAGAGCCCCCTTGGCGAAGCGCGCCTTTTGTAAAGCCTGGCGGTCACAGCGCACTGGTTCTTCGAATACGGGGTCGCTCACGAGGTAGTCGTTGCCCAGCCGCCCGTACACGATCAGGTTATGTGCGTTGAAATGAAAGCGCATGGTTTCCGGAAAGTAAGGCAACCAGTAAACGGAAGTCTGCAGGCCCACGACGCGCCCTGCGTCGAGCAGGTCGTCAAGCGCGTCCATACCTTTCTCTGCATCACGAAAGGTTTGCGCATGTATATTCAGGGCGAGGCGTTTACCGAGCCCCTTTATGATATGCCGCGGCGGCATGCGGTAACCAATCAGAGGCATCCCTGACAGTTTGATAAACGGCACATAGGCGAACGCAAGCGCGGCACCCAGGCCGAACGCCATCGGCTCGCTGGTTGGCAGCCCGTGGTGGGTAAGCAGGGAGGACATGACGCCACTTTCACAGTGCGCCGACTGGCGATGTTGAAACTCCGTCATGTCAGTGGTGCGTCCGGCAGGTTCTTCAGTCTGTTGACAGATAACTCGAGCGCCTCACTGTAGCGTTGTAGGAGCCGTTGCGGCAGTTTCGCGAAAACTTGCGGTTTCAGGTGCCTGCGCACGCGCCAGCGGGCGATGCCGGCCGTCTGTGAAAGTAGCGCAACGTCCATTCTGCGATAGTGCATGTAGTACTCGAGCGGTGCGCAGATACCCCGCGAGGCCCTGTCCCAGCTTTCAGCGCACTGCTGTTCAATGAGCTCGAGCGCCATTCGGGTGGCGTCGGCTTCCACATCCCAGCCCGCGGATTTCACGCCCACGAAGTTGCCGTCGCCCGACTGGGCGTACACCAGCTTGCGGCTGCCACCGTACGTGCTGTTTTCTGCGTCCTGGGGAACCTCGTCCTCGCGCATGCGCTGCTACCTGACGGTCAGGTGGAGGAAGGCCGTAGAGAAACGTCCGCTCTCGGGAACGTAGCAGAGGAGTCGCTGGCCGGGCTTGAGCTTGCCGGAGTGGAAGAGCTCTTCCAGCATCAGGAACATTGAAGCGGCGCCGGTGTTGCCGCGGTACGTGAGGTTGGTGAACCAGCGCTCCATGGGAATATCGAGACCGACGGCCGCGAGTCCGGCCGCCAGCTTGCCGCGAAAAAACTCCGAGGAGTAGTGCGGCAAAAACCAGTCGATGTCGTCTGCGGTGAACGCGTGGCGTGCGCAAATATCCTCAAGCGGCTTCTCGACCGTGTAGCGTACGATGTTCTCGTTCAGCAGTTTAACGTCCTGCTTGATCGCCATGATGGAGTGGGCACCCAGCGCGCCGGCATCGTAGTCCTGCCAGCCGCGCAGCGATCCGTCCGCCAGCTTCTCGGCGCCGGCGTACATGCAGGCTTCCATCTCGCCCGCGTAAGACAGCATCTCCAGCCAGTCGATCTCCAGCGAAAGCCCATCGGTTGCAGGCTGGCCTTCCAGCAACACGGCCCCGGCGCCGTCAGACAGCATCCAGCGCAGGAAGTCTTTCTCGAAGGCGAGCTCCGGGCGACTTTCAAGTTGTTCCGCGGCCGCCTCGAGCTCACCGTTGAACTGCCTGGCCTGCATGATTGCCGAGGGGCGATCCGACCCCGTCGCCACCGCGTTCTTGTGCAGTCCAGAGCGCACGGCCATGTACCCGTACTTGAGGGCGGCCATGCTGCTGGCACAGACCCCGGAGGTCGCTACCGCCTCGAGGTGCGGCAGGCCAAGTTCACCCTGGACCATCGATGCGTGGCTGGGCAGCATCTGGTCGGGCAGCGAGGTGCCACAGGCGAGGCAGTCGATATCTGTGAGACTGATCCTGCCGCCGTCCAGCTTGCGGACAGCCTCAGCCGTCAGCTGTGCATTGTTATGCGTGGGCGCCAGTGTTTCGGGATCGACAGCATAGTGCCTTCCTGTAATGCCATTTGAGCGCAGAATGGTACGACGAGCCCGAGAAGCGCGCTCCCCGACCTGACCGAGCAAGCGCTCCATTTCATCGTTCCCTATGGGTGCGCCCGGCAGGAACGCGGTAACGTCCGTGATGTAGACAGGCCTGTCGCTCATTTTGCCGCCGCGGCCAGGGAGAAGTCTTCGCCCGAGGGCGCGGAGTAGTAGCGGCGCTGCTCTGCGATGCGCTCGCGCAGCAGAGGTTTAAACAGCGTCTTGAGGAGCGCAGTCACCGGCACCACGGTGAGGATCATGGTGATCAGGAACAGGATGTATACGACTAGCACAAGCCGACGCAGCGGGCTGCCGGGCCTACCCATGAGGCGCAGCAGGCCGCCCCAGGCGCGAAAGCTGCGAATGGCGATGCGTTCCGATGCGATCAGTTTCTCGTTGATGGAAACAGCGCCAAGCCCTGCCAACATCGGGTCAGCTGTGCCTGGCTCGCGTTCGGGCAGCTGCCTCGCAATAGCGTGACCAAAGCGGCTCGCGCCCGCGATGTCGTCAGCGCTGACACCGGCCTCGGGAATCAGTCCTCCCAGCCAGGGCCCACGGTTTCCGGTCAGTACCCACATTGGGGTCGAAAAGAATGTCAGGCCCGACAGGGCGTGATCTGTCAGCACGATGTTGTCCACGAGCCTCGCGCCCATCGCCTCGAGGCGTTCTTTCATGGTCTCCTGCGCCATCAGCCACATGTTGCGACAGGCGATCAGGGTGATCACGGGAGTGTCGCGCAGAAGCGCGGGCGTTTCCGGCGCGTTCAGAAACGCGGTAATCGGCTGGGCGGGGGACAGGAACCACACCTGGTAAGCCAGAATCACGAGATCGTATCGCTCGTGACACGCCGCTGACAGGGGCCTGATCGGCAGCGGGTCGGCATATACGGTTTCTGGAAACGTGTCGAAAAAGCGGAAAAACGGCCATGGAAAAGGGTAGTCCGCCTCGGGACGGAGCAGTTCGTAGCTGACCTCCAGCTGGTCGCATGCCTCGAGTGGGCCTGCGATGGAGCGCACCACGTCATTCAGCTGGCCGGACTGGCTGAAGTGGACAATAAGTACGCGTTTTTTCATTAAAAATCAGTTCCTTCGAGGGGTGCCCGGCGCGCCGAGAGGCGATTATGCCACAGCGGCTTCAGGCCTCGCCACGCGGCGTAAGGTCGAGATTGCCCTCTGCGATCAGCGTGTCCGAGGCGCGCTCGCGCAGCTTGAAGCGCAGGCTGTCGCCTTTGATCGCGCCGAGCTCGAGTTCGACCGGTTCGCCGGGCGGCAGCGGCGCCAGAAACTTGAGTTTGCGCACGCCGGTAACGGTGATCTCAAAGTCGGCAAGTGCGGCGACCACACTGTCCAGCAGCACAACGCCGGGCACGATGGGCTGGCCCGGAAAATGGCCGGGCAACGCCGGGTGCGCCGCGTCTATGCAAAGCTGGATGGGGGTGTCGGTCATGAACTACTTCGAGCTGTGTCGCGGCCATTATATACGTCGCCTTGCCTGTCGCCATCCTTTACACTACCAGCCTTGTTCGTTAGCTGGAGCGACCACGTGGCAGCGTCCACCGCCGCGCGCGAGGACATCGCGCGGTTGATTCCCCACAGCGGCGCAATGTGCCTGTTAGACAGCGTCGACGCTTGGAGCGAAGGGGAGATTACCTGCAGTGCGGTGACCCACACCGCCCCCGATAATCCCCTGCGTAATGCGTCTGGCCTGCCAGCCTCGGCGGGCATCGAGTACGCGGCGCAGGCCATGGCACTGCACGGCGCACTTTGTGCTCCAGATAGAGGAGAGCCCAGGGTGGGCTACATCGCGGTGCTGTCTCGGGTGAGCTGGCTGCGCGAGCGGCTGGACGACCTCTCGGGGGAGTTGCAGGTGAGAGCCACCAAGCTTGCCGTGAGCGATTCCGGCTCGAGCTATGCTTTCGAGGTCTGCCATGCGGGCGAGTCCGTTGTGGCTGGCCAGGCGCTGGTGGCTCTAAAGGGCTAGCGACAGTTCATGGAAGGCCAAGTCGCGCCCACTGCGCACAATCCCTGCCTGCTGATTCCGATTTACAACCAGGGTCCTCTGGTGGAGGCCACGCTGGCGCGATTGCGTCCACTTCAGTTGCCCTGCCTGATCGTCGATGACGGCAGTGATGCCGCAACCGCCGCGGTGCTGGATGGTGCGGTGGCGCGTGAAGACTGGATCTTGCTGCGGCGCCTGCCGGAGAATCGCGGCAAGGGAGTGGCGGCACTGACCGGCATTGCCTGGGCGCGCGAGCTGGGGTACACCCACGCCGTGCAGCTCGACGCCGATGGCCAGCACACGCTTGAAGACATACCGCGTCTTCTTGAGATGTCCCGGTCGGAGCCAGACGCGCTGGTAAGCGCCGCGCCCGTCTACGATGAAAGCGTACCGAAAGCGCGACTGTATGGCCGCTACGTCACGCATGTTTGTGTCTGGGCGGAAACGCTTTCTTTCGCCCTCAAGGATTCAATGTGCGGTTTTAGGGTTTACCCCGTTGTGGCGAGCGACGACCTCGCGCGTGCCGAGGGCATCGGTCGGCGCATGGATTTCGACACCGATATCATGGTTCGCCTTTATCGGCGCGGCGTGCCCGTACGCTTCCTTCGCAGTCCTGTGTCCTATCCCGAGGACGGCATTTCAAACTTTGCTCCGGTGGCGGATAACGCGCGCATCAGCTGGATGCACACGAAGCTCCTGTTCGGCATACCGCTGCATGTTCCGATGTTGCTGAGGCAGCGCCGCGCACATCGTGCAAGTGCCGGCGAGACTGAGCACTGGTCGCAGGTACGCGAGAGCGGCGCTTACGCCGGCATGTTGTTCATGGCGAGCGCCTACCGCCTGATCGGTCGCCGTGGTCTCTACCTGATGTTGTACCCGGTGATCGGCTACTTCTTCCTGCGCAACGGGCAGGCGCGCGCTGCGTCCCGACAATTCCTGTCCCGCGTGCGCGCCTTCGAGGATGACGCCAGCACGGCGGAGCCTGGGCTGGGTGACATCTTCCGGCATTTCATGAGCTTCGGTCGTTCGATTGTCGATCGCGTGGGCTCCTGGCGGGGCGACATCAACCGTGAGCAGATCGTTTACAACGGTCGTGAGCACTTCCTGGAAATGATTGAGCGCGGCCAGGGCGGCGTGCTGTTCAGCTCTCACCTGGGCAACATCGAGCTATTGCGAGCGATGGTAGGCAGTTCCCCCGGCGTTCGCATTAACGTGCTGGTGTTTGCGGCGAATGCCAGGAGCATCAATCGCGTCATGAAGAAAGTGAATCCCAGGGCGGATATTGAGCTGATCCCGGTCACATCGGTCGATCCGGGCACAGCGATTCTGCTGAAGGAGAAAGTGTCCCGTGGAGAGTTTGTCGTTATTGCTGCGGACCGCACATCGCCTACCGCGCCGGAGAAATCGCAGCGAGTCCCATTCTTAGGCCATGATGCATCGTTTCCCGAGGGAGCGTTTGTCCTCGCGGGTTTGATGCAGTGCCCCGTGCTGTTGATCTTCTGCCTGCAGCGCGGCAAGTACCACTTTTTTATTGAACACTTCTCGGACAACATGGCCATGCCCCGGCGAGAGCGGACAGAGCGCCTGCGCGAGCACATGGCCCGTTATGCGCTGCGCCTGCAGCATTACGCGCAGATGGCGCCGGAGCAATGGTTCAATTTCTACGATTTCTGGGCGCTGCCGCCGGGTGTAGCGGAGCCCGAGCCAACCGTCGCACCCTTGGCCGAAGTGCCGATCGATTGATTATAATCACTGCAAACCGAGGTTAATGTCGCCACCCTTTTTGTTTTGCTCTGGCCCGGGTCGGGTAGGCCCCAGGAACTGCTATGACTGCAACAGATTCAGTAGACGTGTTGGTAATCGGCGCCGGGCCCAGTGGTGCCATCGCTGCAGCCCTGCTGGTGCAGCGAGGCTACAATGTCCGAGTTCTGGAGAAGGAGACGTTCCCGCGCTTCTCAATCGGTGAGAGCCTGCTGCCGCAGTGTATGCAGTACATCGAGGAAGCGGGCATGCTGGCAGCGGTACACGCGGGCGGCTTCCAGTACAAGAACGGGGCGGCATTCCTGCACGCCGGCGACTATACCGAGATCGACTTTCGCGAAAAGTTCTCGCAGGGGTGGGGTACGACCTACCAGGTAGAGCGCGCTACCTTCGACAAGATTCTTGCCGATGAGGCGGCGCGCATGGGTGCCGATGTTCGTTTTGAGCACGAAATTACCGCGGTCGATGTGAGCGGACCGCGCACGCGGGTCACCTTCAATGACGCCGATGGCGAGGAGGGCGTGGTTGAAGCGGACTTCCTGCTCGATGGTAGCGGGTTCGGCCGGGTGCTGCCCAGGCTGCTCGACCTGCACCGGCCATCCAGCTTCCCGGTGCGCCAGGCGATTTTTACCCACGTGGTGGATCACATTGATTCCGAATGGTTTGATCGCAACAAGATTCTCATCACGGTACACCCCACCGATCGGGATGTCTGGTTCTGGTTGATTCCCTTCGGTGATGGCCGCGCCTCGATTGGTGTGGTTGCCGAGAAATCGTTCGTGTCTCGCTATGAGGGAGAGTTGGTAGACCGGCTTAAGGCGATCATTGCGGACGAGACAGACCTCGCCGGTCTGCTGGAGAACGCGGAGTACAACTTCCCCGTGCGCGAGATTACCGGCTACTCCGCCAAGGTGAGTAGCCTCCATGGCCAGCGGTTTGCGCTCCTAGGCAACGCAGGTGAGTTCCTCGACCCCGTGTTCTCCTCCGGCGTCACTATTGCCATGCGCTCAGCGAGCCTCGCAGCCGGGCTGGTCGACCGACAGCTCCAGGGGGAGGACGTGGACTGGGAGGCCGAGTACGCGGGTCCCCTCATGGTCGGGGTCAACAGCTTCCGCACTTTTGTAACCGCCTGGTATGACCAGCGCCTGCAGGACGTGATCTTCCACAAGAACCAGCAGGCAGAGGTCAAGGCTATGATCGCCTCCATTCTCGCTGGATACGCCTGGGACGAGAAAAACCCCTACGTTAAGTCCAGCGAGCGCCGCCTGGACGTGCTCGCCCAGGTCTGCCGCTCCGCGGCTGATGCCGTGTAATCCGGTGTAATCGCCGGGGGCTTTCACTTAGCGCCTGAAAGCAGTTTAATGGTGCCTCGCGCGGGTCGCCGGCGGCGAACTGCTACGAAAAGCGACAGGGAGAGAAAAACAATGCGAGCTTTTTTCGTCACAGCAATTCTGACCTTATTTTCTGCCGCTGCGGCGGCCAATATCGATGTCGTCGATCAGCGCTACATCGACCAGTTATCGAAGGGCGGCCTCACCAGCATCAAGCAGGCAGCGCAGAGCATCTACAACACCGGTGAAGCAGATACCGAGGTGATCGATGTGGCGGCTGAAGTGCTGCTGACGCGTTACCCCACTGCCCAGAAAAACGAAATCGACACCCTCGCCTGGTTGTGCCGCGCGATCGGCAACAGCCGCAATTCTCGCTACTCTGACGCGTTGACCGAAGTTTCCGAGGGGTCGCCCGACAAGAAGCTGCGCAAATACGCCAGCCGCGCGCTGTCACAGGTCGGTAGCGGAGGTACGCAGTACCGCCAGGGCCAGGTGAACCTCGCCTCGCTGCGCAACAGCAATTCTTCGGCGTCTTCTTCCTCTTCTGCGGCAGCGGCAGCGCCGGCTCCGGCAACTGCCAGCACGGGCCGCGGCGCGGGCCTCGAATCCATCAAGGTCGGCATGTCCATGCAGGAGGTTTACGACCTCGTTGGCCAGCCAACGGCCACCACCACCCACCAGACCGGTAAGGCGTGGATTCCCTTCAATTACGGTGGCAAGGACCTTGCGCGCACCCATCTGCTTTACAAGGGTAAGGGCCGGGTAATCTGCAGCCACGATGCCTACTCCTCCGTATCCAGGGTGCAGGAAGTGATCATCGACCCTGAAGAGACCGGCTACCCTTAGTTCGATACGGCGGCTCCAGGCCGCGTCCTTATCGGGCTCACAGGCGGGCGTCCTGCCAATCTGTGAGCCCTGTCACAGAACCCACGCAAACGCGCGTTTCTTGATCAGCCTGACCCCTTCACTATACTGAGCTAACCAGCACTTAACGCTTCGCCGCTTAGCCAGCCAGGGCCCTGATATGCCACGCCTGTTGTTCCTCTCATTGCTTCTGCTGGCCGCGGGCTGTTACCACCCCCAGGAGATCGTGGGCGAAGGCGATATTATCTCCTCCAACGGCCAGCACGACTGCCTGCTTGAGCAGGCCCCTTGCGACAATCTCGTGCAGGGCGATTACATGCTGACGTACACCGCCGTGCCACGTCCCGGCTGGCGGTTCTCCCACTGGGAAAACTGTGGCGACAAGTACCCCCAGTGCACCTACAACATCACCGCTGCTCAAGTGCAGCAGTTTGCCGGTGTGACCGTGCCGCCGCTCCGGGCTGTCTTTGAGCCACTGGCGGGTGTTTCGCCGAACGTGCTTGTGATCATGGCCGATGACCTCGGTTACAACGACCTCGCCATTAACAACGGCAACTCGGCGGTCAATACTCCCAACATGGATCAGCTGGCCAATGATGGCGTGCTGTTCAAGCGCCACTACGCGGCGAGCGTGTGCAGCCCGGCGCGCGCCTCCTTCCTGACGGGGCTGTTCCCCGAGCGCCTTGGCTACCTACCGAACGGCCCAGGCATTTCAGCCGACATTGAAACCATGCCTGAAAAGCTACAGCAGTTGGGGTATACCACCTGGCACATCGGCAAATGGCATATCGGCGACTACTACGCGAATGCGCAGCCGGATGCCCAGGGCTTTGACCACTGGTTCGGCTTTCTCAACCAGTATCGTCTCGCCGGGCAGATGAGCGGTGGGCAGGTTGTGCCCGCGAGCCCGACGTACATCGACCCCTGGCTGGAAGGCAGTGCGGTCGCCGGGCAACATTACACCGGGCATCTCGAAAACATCCTTGCCGACGAGGCGTTGGATGTCCTCGAAGACTTACAGGGGCAAACCGCACCCTGGTTCCTGAATCTCTGGTTCTACGCGCCCCATGACCCGATGGAGCCGGCCGCGGAATTCGCGCAGTTGTACCCCGACACGACGGATGGCAAGTACCGGGCGCTCGTGCACCAGCTGGACCACAACGTCGGCCGGGTGGTGGACCTGCTTGAACTTACGGGCGCCATCGAAAACACGATCGTCATCGTGGTGAGCGATAACGGGGGTCGTGCGAACCGCTTGGATGGCAACGACAATAATTTCCCGTACCCGGGGTTCAAGTCGTCGCTGCAGGACGGTGGTTTAAGGACACCGATGATTGTGCGCTGGCCTGACGGCCTTGAGGCGGGCACGGTCGTTGATGATATTGTCAGTATCGAGGATTTTTATCCCACGATACTCGAAGCGCTGGGAGAGACGATACCACCGGGGCTCGACGGACACAGTTTCTACCAGAGCATGCAGGGCCTGCAGCCACCGGTCGCCCGGGACCTGTTCTGGGGCCTCTCTGTAAACAACGATGCACATGCGGTCCTCGCGCTAGAAGGGCAGTGGCGCCTGCTCAAGCCGCGCCCGCTATTTGGTATCGAGTTCGACGCGCGCCTGTATGACCTGATTGTCGACCCGTTCGGATTTTATGTGGAAGATCCGCCGCCGCCAGCGGTGCTCGCTGACCTTAGCGGTCGCTACACGACCTGGTTCAAGGATGTTCACCAGGTGGAAACGACGTTTACGCCGGATGGCGGCAATGGTGGTACGTTGTCAGGCAGCGACCTGCAGCGGACACCGGGTCTCGGTCACTACACATTCGGCATCGCGGTCGGAGATGGCCACGAGGGCAGTATCGCCTCCCAGGCCGGCGTATGGCAGCTGAGCCAGACGAGCAACCAGGTGACTGCGACCTTCGGCCCGGTGGTCCTCAGCGGCACTATCGCAGCCTCACAAACGTGCAATAGCGTCGTCATAACGGGGGAATTCGAACGCGTGATTTCAACGTCGACATCGGATTCCATCGACGTTGCTTTGTATGTCAACGGGGTGCAGCTGGATTCGGGTAGTGCGAGCGTTGGTTTGCCGGTCCCTGACACCAGCGTGTCTACCGTCATCGGCGATGCGGCGTTCCCCGCGAACGATCCGCTGACTGCCCCGGCTATCCTGAACCGAAGCCTGGATGCAGATAGCACCTGGACGTTGCAGGATCTCAGCGACGAGCTCTGTCCCCCTGGCCCCTGATGTGGCTCAAGTTATGTGAGCCGTCTCACAAAACGGGCTCAACTGATCGTTTCTTGATCGCGCTGAACCCTTCACTATAATCATTCCAACTGCGTTACCACAGTTTCTCACTTGGCAGTGCCCGCCTATGAACCGCGCGCTTATTGTTCTCTTGCTACTCCTCGCTGCCGGCTGTTATCACCCGCAGGAGATCGTGGGCGAGGGCGATATCATCTCCTCCAATGGCGAGCACGACTGTCTGTTGGAGCAGGCCCCCTGTACCAACCTGGTCGAAGGTGACTACATGTTGACGTACACGGCCGTTCCACGCCCCGGTTGGCGGTTTTCCCATTGGGAAAATTGTGGCGAGAAGTACCCTCAGTGCACCTACAATATTACGGCGGCCCAGGTAACGCAGTTTGCGGGCCTGACGATGCCGCCCCTGCGGGCCGTCTTTGAGCCGCTTGCGGGTGTATCACCCAATGTGCTCGTGATCATTGCCGATGATCTCGGGTATAACGACCTCGCCATAAACAACGGTAATGCAGAGATTCATACGCCAAACATGGATCAGCTCGCCAATGATGGCGTACTGTTCAAGCGACACTATGCCGCCACGGTGTGCTCGCCGGCGCGCGCATCGCTGCTAACGGGGCTCTGGCCTGAACGGCTTGGTTACCTACCCAATGGCCCCGGCATTTCCAACGACATCGAAACGATGCCCGAGAAATTGCAGCAGCTCGGCTATACCACCTGGCATATCGGGAAGTGGCACATTGGCGATATCTATCGCAACGCATGGCCGGACTACCAGGGGTTTGATCATTGGCTCGGCTTCCTCAACCAGTGGCGACTCGCTGGCGAGCAGGTGGGCGGAGAGATCGTACCGGCGCAGCCGCGTTACGAGGACCCCTGGTTGGAGGGCAGCGCGGAACCGGGTAGACACTTCACCGGGCATCTTGAAGATATTCTTACGGAGGAATCGCTGGACGTGCTCGAGGATCTTCAGGGACAAACAGCGCCCTGGTTCCTGAATCTCGCGTACTACGCGCCGCATAGCCCCATTTCCCCGAGCCAGGCTTTTGCCCAGCTGTATCCTGATACCAAGGACGGCAGATATCGGGCGCTCGTGCACCAGCTGGACCACAATATCGGCCGCATCGTGGACCTTCTCGAGCTGACGGGCGCGATCGAAAACACCATTGTTGTGGTTGTGAGCGACAACGGCGGCTGGGCCAATCAGCTCGACAACAACGATAACAACTTCCCGTTCCTCGGCTTCAAGACCTCGTTGCAGGAAGGTGGGCTGAGGACGCCTCTGATTATTCGTTGGCCCGACGGGCTGGCTGGCGGCAGTGTGGTCGACGATGTTGTCAGCATCGAGGATATTTACCCGACCATCCTGGAGGCGTTGGGAGAGGCCATACCGCCAGAGGTTGACGGCCACAGTTTCTACCAGAGCATGCAAGGCCAGCAGCTACCTGTGGTCAGGGATCTGTTCTGGGAGCATTACGCGGTCAACAACGCGCATGTTGTGCTGGCGTCTGAGGGGCAGTGGCGTATGCTCAAGCCCCCGCCGCTGTGGGGCATTGAACTCGGCCCTTTCCTCTACGATCTGGTCATCGATCCGCTCGGGCACTTTGTTGTGACTCCGCCGCCGCAGCCGGTTATCGATGACCTGAGCGCACGCTACCTGACCTGGTTCAAAGACGTCCACCAGGTGCAGACAACGTTCTTGCCCGATGGAAATGGTGGCGGGACGGTACAGGGTCGCGACCTGTTGCGTACGCCCGGCCTCGGTGCCTACACCTTCGGTATTGCTATAGGCGATGGGCACGAAGGCAATATCGCCACGCAGGCAGGCATCTGGCAGTTAAGCCAGAGTGGTAGTGACATCACCGCGGTGTTTGGAGGGTTGACGCTGACGGGTGTGCTGAATAATCCTGCGGCGTGTAACAGCATCGTGTTGAGCGGCCGATTCGATCGCGTGGTATCAACGAATTCTAATGATTACTATGAGCTCGCGCTCTCCATTAACGGCGTTGAAGTGGACTCCGCGAGCCTGAACGCGGCGTTTCCGGTCTCAGATACCGCAATACCTACCGTTATTGGCGATGCCGCTTTCCCGGCGAACGACCCACTGTCGGCTCCCGTTATTCTCAACAGGAGCCTGGCGACTGATTCTGCATGGTCCTTGCCGGACTTCAGCGGCGCGCTGTGTCCCTGAGACGCTGAGAGGTTTATCGCTGGAATCGAGGGCCTGCTGCGGGCACGCGCATCAAGACTCCATGTTCTCCGGGCCCCAGTAAGCCTTCATGTTGACGACTTTACCGGCATCGTTGAACTCGAAGACGTCGATAATGTTGATGACCATATCGCCCATCTTTACCTGGAAGGGGAACGCTGCGGCGTTACCCGCCACGCGTACCGGGCCCGTGAGGTGCAGCTTCGCGCCGGAATCCAGCCCGGTCTTGTAAAACCCGCATATCGCTTCTATGCCGTGGTAGGGGTCGGTACCCACCGGGTCTTCGACCACGGCATCGTCGGCATAGATTTCACGAATGAGGTCCATGCTCTGTTTGTCGAAGGCCTCAACGTATTTTTCTACGGTTGCGATCTTGGCGCTGGCGTCCATGGTCAGTTCTCCGTTGCGTGGTTTGCTTATTGCTCTTAGTAGCCACAGAGCGTGGCGTAGCGGTCTTTGTGGTACCCGCTGTCGCCGAAAATCTGCATGGCGACACGTGCGCGTTTCAGGAAGAAACCAATCTCGAGATCGTCGGTGACCCCGATGCCGCCGTGCATCTGTACGGCTTCATTGGTAAACAGCTTTACCATGTCGTTGAGGCGTGTCTTTGCGAGGCTTGCCATTATGGGAAGCTGCTCGGGCTCTTCGTCAACGCTGGAGAGTGCCTGCAACAGCACCGAGCGGCTGAGCTCGATCTCGGACTGCATGTGAGCGGCACGATGCTGTAGCGACTGGAAAGTGCCGATGAGGGCGCCGAACTGCTCGCGTTCTTTCAGGTACTGCACCGTACGCTCGAAGCACTCCAGTGCGTAACCCATCATTTCCGCGGCGAGAGCCACGCGACCGCGATCCAGGACCTGCTCGAGTACCGGCCACGCGTTGCCGGCCTCGCCTATAACATCGCTGCCGCTGACGCGCACCTTGTCGAAGGTGATGTTGGCGGCATTGCGGCTGTCGATCATGATGGTGCGCAAGCTGGTGACGCCCTGCGCCTCGCGCTCGACGAGGAACAAGCCGAGTCCCTCGCTCGCATCATTATCGCCGCTCACGCGCGCAACGACGATGAGCTTGTCGGCGCTGTGGCCGTCGAGAACAAAGCACTTGTTGCCGCTGATGATGTAGTCATCGCCATCCGCGGTTGCGGTTGTGGTGATGTGTGTGGGGCGGTGATGGTGCGTCTCTTCAAGTGCCAGCGCCAGGGTCAACTCTCCACCCGCAAGCGCCGGTAGTAGCGACTCCTTTTGCGCATCGCTGCCAGCAAGCAGCAATGCGGATGCGCCTACCACGCCGGAGGATAGCAGGGGAGAGGCCGACAGCGTGCGTCCTGCCTCCTCGAGTACTACGCCGAGGCCGAGGAAGCCGAAATCCAGTCCGCCATACTGCTCGGGGAGGATGATGCTGGCCCAGCCCATCTCGACCATTTGCTGCCAGAGTTCCGGCGAGTAGCCCAGCGCGTCTTTGTCGTCGCGCAATTTGCGCAGTGCTTCCACGGGCGCCTCTTTGTTCAGCAGTTCCCGGGCGGAGTCCTGCAGCATGCGTTGATCTTCATTTAATACCAGTGCCATGGTGCAGTCTCCGTCAGGCCTGTGGAAGTTCGAGGACGTTTTTGGCGATCACGTTGAGCTGCACCTCGGAGGTGCCGCCCGCAATGGTCATCGCCTTTGACATCGCCCAGAGGCGCACAGTGTCCAGCTCGATCTTGGAGAAGCCTTCGCCCTCCCAGCCCAGCCCGCGACTGCCCAGTATTGCCAGCAGCAGCTCGCTCTTCTGTTTCTCGGCCTCGGTGCCCACATACTTCATGACCAGTGGCGCGGCGCTGCGCACCCCGGCGGCTTTTTCTTCGAACGTGCGGAAGTGGGTGAGGCCAACTGCGTGCATCAGCATGTCGTACTCGACGAGTTCCGCGCGCAGCTGTGCATCTGTGATTTTGCCGTCTATGAATTCCAGGTACTGATGGGCAGCCACGTTAGGTACCAGGACCTCACGCGGTGAATCAGAACCCATCTCGGCCATTAGCTTCCGCTCGTGTACCAGCAGCGCCTTGGCAACGGACCAGCCCTTGTTCAATTCAAAGACGAGGTTTTCCTTCGGCACTTTGACGTTTTCGAAGAAGGTCTGGCAGAACTCAGACTCGCCGCTGATCAGCTCGATCGGCGTGGTTGAGATGCCGGGGTCATCCATGTCGATAAGGAGGAAGCTGATACCCTCCTGCTTTTTGGCATCGGGGTCGGTGCGCACGAGACAGAAAATCCAGTCGCACTCGTCCGCCTTGGTTGTCCAGATCTTGCTGCCGTTGACGAGGAAGTGGTCGCCCTTGTCTTCGGCTTTGCACTGCAGGCTCGCCAGGTCTGAGCCTGAGCCGGGTTCAGAGTAGCCCTGGCACCAGCGCAACTCGCCGTTGACGATGGCGCGGAGGTGTTGCTGCTTCTGTTCTTCGCTGCCGTATTCCAGCAGGGCGGGGCCGAGCATCCACAGGCCGAGGCCATAAATGGGCGGGCGCGCCCTGATCGCTTTCATCTCATCTTTGAGGATGCGCGCCTCGTGGGGGCTAAGGCCGCCACCGCCGTACTCCGTGGGCCACTCGGGCGCTGTCCAGCCCTTGTCACGCATGCGCTCAAACCAGGTCTTTGCGTCGTCGCTGGCGAAGGAGCCGCGGCGTCCGCCCCAGTACTGCTCTTCCGGTACTACCGGCTGTCGCTGTGATGCCGGGCAGTTGGCTTCCAGCCACTCCCGGACATCGCTTCGAAACTGCTCCAGATCTTCCAAAATCTCACTCCCGATGGGTGCCGTCACGGCGCTCTCCTGTGTGCGTGTTGTTGCGAGTGGCTCGCCGCGGAAGCGGTATGATACGGGGGCGAACCGGGCGTTAAAAGGTACCGGAAAACCGTTATCGGACAATGGCTTAAAATGTCAGCCCGCGATGACGATTTCGCCCAAGGCGCTTTTGCAAGATCATGACAAATCGCTGCGGTTTAGCGGCTCGTACCGCCACGATTGACCCCATTTTCGTCCACCGGCATGCTTCGGGCTCGCTTACTCCAAGGTGTTTACAATGCAGCGATTCCAAGACAGGGTGGCGCTCGTGACGGGCGCTGGCAGCGGCATCGGCAAGGCAAGTGCAGAGCGTATTGCCAGAGAGGGCGGCAAGGTGTTCTGTGTTGACCTCAACGAGGATGCAGTGGCTGCCACTGCAAAGGAGATCACTGCAGCGGGCGGCACCGCGACGGCCCACGCCTGCAACATCGGCGATGAGTCCAGCGTGGATGCGTGTGTCGCCGCCTGCATCGAGGCTTATGGCAGCCTCTACGCAGTGGTGAACATGGCGGGCATCCTGCGCTTTGACGACACCGCTGAGCTGGTCACCGGCGACTGGCAGAAGATTATCGACGTTAACCTGACCGGCACCATGTTCCTCTGTCGCGCCACGTTGCCACACCTCATTGAGACCAAGGGCAGTATCGTCAATGCGGCGTCAACGGCTGCCCTGGCGGGCCTGCCCTGTGGCGTGGCGTATTCCGCGAGTAAGGGCGGTGTGCTCGCAATGACGCGCAGCATTGCGGTGGAGTACGCCAAGCGCGGCGTGCGCGCCAACTGTGTTTGCCCGGGCGACATTGGCACCGGCATGACCGATGGGATCAAGTTCCCCAAGACAATGGACTTTGACCTCATGCCGCGGATCATGTCACTGACTGGTGTTCAGGGGCCCGAGGTCGTGGCGAGCCTGATAGCGATGCTCGCGTCGGAGGATGGCATTCACATCACTGGCGAGGACATCCGCGTCGATGGTGGCACGTTAGCCTGATTGTTCTGGCGGCGCTTACTGCGATTCGATCAGCTTGATGTTGTAACGCTTCTCTTCTTTCCCCAGGCGGGTCCTGATGGTGACCTCGTCTCCCGGTTCGTGCGCCTCCATGGCGCTGAAGTAATCGTCGTGGGTGCGTATTTCTTTGTCTTCTATGTGGGTGATGATATCCCCCAGCACAATCTCGCCCCGTGTGTTCCGGTAGGCGCCGGTCAGCCCTGCGTTATCTGCAGGTAGGCCCGGAAAAACCTGCACGACGGGCAGCCCTTTAATCCGGTTGCGCCTGACCCAGCGATCGGAGGCCAGCTCCACCCCGATGATTGGCCTGAGCATCTTTCCATACGCAATGAGCTGCGGTACCACGTCTTTCACCGTGTTTACCGGAATCGCAAAGCCGATGCCCGCGCTCGCGCCCGAGGGGCTGTAGATCGCGGTATTGACGCCCACGAGTTGGCCGAGTGAATTCAGCAGGGGTCCGCCCGAGTTGCCCGGGTTGATTGCCGCATCGGTTTGGATGACGCCGCGAATCTTGCGGTTGCTAGGCGCCTTAATCTCACGTCCGAGTGCACTCACAATACCGGTTGTCAGCGTTGTATCGAGACCGAACGGATTGCCGATGGCGAGCACCTTGCGCCCCACGGTGAGTTCCGACGAATCGCCTAGGGGCAGGGTGGCGAGGTCCTCGGGTGGCTCTGCGATGCGCAGTACGGCGAGGTCTTTCTCGGGTGCAACGCCGATCACTTCCGCCTCGTGCACTGTCCGGTCCGCCAGCGTCACCGTGAGCTTGTGCGCGCCTGCGATGACGTGAAAGTTGGTGACGATCAGGCCCTGTTCGTTCCACACGAAGCCTGTGCCAGAGCCACGCGGTATCTCACGGATGTCCAGGCTGAAGATGCTGCGGCGCAGTGCCGTATTGGTGACGTAGACGACCGCGGGACTGGCGCGACTGAATATCTCGGTCGTGTTCTTCTCATCCTCGGTCGCAAACGTCAAGTAATCGGGCCCCGCCGCTTGTGTCGCAAGCGATATGCTCGCAACGCAGATTGCCAGAACGTGAACGAACAGGGCGATAACGTTTGGCATTCGCGGTGGCGCTATTCGGCGAAGGCCGCAGTGAAGGCGCTGATGCGCTGCGCGTTGGCGCCCAGGTCGCTGAGCCCGACTCTTGAGACGGAGCGAAGGTCCACCATGGTGCCGCTGAAACCGTGCACCACGCGAATCACCACATCGTCCTTGAAACCCATGATTGCAGTGGTGTCCACCGCTTCAATAATGCCCGCATCGCGGTCCTCGTGGTAAATCTCCCAGCCGAGCTCGCCTGCGATTGCCACGGCGCGGTCGAACGCCTGGCTGGCAGCAAGCCCCGTGCGAATGGTCGCAAGCTCCGGATACGCTTTCTTCTGTTCGGCAATGAAGTCAGGTTTGATGTCGAGGGAGTTGGCGCCTTCACCGCGTTGCTGCGCCGCTGTAACAAACTCGGGCGGGTCCACCGTGTTAGTCGTGATGTCGTGGATGGGGGGCGCATCGCCGCCAGAGGTCAGCGCGAGCAATAGCGCCGTGCCGGGCAGTGCCAGTAGCAGTCGCTTGCCGGTTGCTGCCCTTGCTTCGGCAAAGCGGGGCAACATCAGCAGTATGATGAAGATAATGGCGAGCAGCGTGCTGCCGAGACAGGCGAGGGCATAGAGACCGAGGCCAGGCTCCCACGCGCCGGAGCGCACGGTGAGAACCGCGATCGGTATTGCGAGCAGCAGTGCGAGGGCGATGTAGCCGGACCAGCGAATAATTCCCGGTAGGTTCGTGCCTTGGTTCATTGGGTGCTTCCCATTCTTGGTTTTGTTCAAAGCGCAAGAATACTACTGGTGCCGTACGCTGGCGAGGCCCGGTTCGCCGGTTCAAATGAGCAGCCCCCTTGACGCTTTGGCTAATACCGGTTTGTGCTGGTTGCGGCCATCTGCTTAACTGCGCTGCCAACAACAACACTGGGAATATGCAGCATGGGAAGAGTTGAAGGCAAGGTTGCCATCGTCACGGGTGCCGCAAGCGGCATGGGTCGCGCCGATGCACGCCTGCTGGCCGCGGAGGGTGCGAAGGTCGTCGTTACGGATCTCAACGAGGCAGATGGGCAGTCCGTAGCAGATGAAATCGGCGATAACGCGATTTTCCTGTCACTCAATGTGGCTGACGAAGAGAACTGGCAGCGCGTTGTTGCGACAACGGTAGAAACGTTTGGCGGGCTGGATATTCTTGTCAATAACGCTGGCATGATGATCATGGGCAATGTTGTCGACACCTCGCTTGAGGACTGGCGCAAAGTCAACGCGGTAAACAGTGATGGCGTGTTCCTTGGCTGTAAGCACGCGATACCCGCGATGGCAGAGAGCGGCGGGGGCTCTATCGTCAATATGTCCTCCGTGGCGGCAGTCTCCGGGCAGTCTTTCGTTGCGGCCTATACCGCGAGCAAGGGCGCCGTGCGTTCGCTGACCAAGAGCGTTGCCATGTACTGCAAAGAACAGAAAAATGGCGTCCGCTGTAACTCGGTACACCCCGACGGCGTGAAGACCCCCATGGTTGTTAAGGTCGCGACCGGCAAGGAAACGGCCACGCAGGAAGAAATTGACCAGCTCGGCAAGCTCGGCAACATGTGCGAGCCTGAGGACGTTGCCAACCTGGTGCTGTTCCTCGCCTCGGAGGAGTCGCGTTTCATCACCGGCGCCGAGATGCTGATTGATAACGCTTCCACCATCACGCCTCCGGTCGGTATCTGAGGAATCTTCAATGGAAAAGCTGATGTACGCCCTGTGGAAGCCATCGGCGAAAGCGGCCGATGACTTCCGCGACGAGTTACTGACGGGTCTTGTGCCGGCGCTGGAGGCGCTCGACAGCGTGCAGGGTTTGCGGCTTTGTGTTGCCGACAGCGCGGTCGCAGACGCTGCCGGTCGTCGCATGGAGAGCCACGCACCCGTCCCTGATGCGATGGTGTCGATCTGGGTGGACAACGGCGGTGCGCTGGACCTGTGGGAGCCGCTGCTTGCGGCCGCGTCCGAGCGCTTCGCGGGCTATCTTGTCGCGGAGGCGGAACCGCTGATCGCGCGCGAGGCTCACCCCAGCAAGCCCGGCGAGCGCCAGTACGGCATGTGTCACGTGGTGTTCATGTCACCGCCGGAGAGTCTGTCGCGGGAGGAGTGGTTCAGCGTTTGGAAGGATAGCCATACCCAGGTGGCGATCGATACACAATCGACGTTCGGCTATCGCCAGAACGTTGTTGTTCGCGTGCTCACCGCTGGTGCGCTGACGAGCCACGCGATTGTCGAGGAGAACTTCCCGCCCGAGGCGATGACCTCAGACCACGCCTTCTATGCCACGGGCGGTGATGAGGCGGTGCTGAAGGCGAACATGGAGGCGATGATGGCGAGCTGCTCGCGCTTCATCGACTTCGCCCATATCGATGTGATTCCTATGAGTGAGTACCTTATCGCGCCCGTTGCAACGCGCTGATCCGCTCGTCGAGTGGCGGGTGCGAAGAAAACAGTCGCGCCATGCCCTCCTTCATCTGCTCACTGATGCCGAAGGCGGTGAGTTCGCCAGGCAGGTCCTGGGGCATGCCCTGTTCCATCTGCAGGCGCTGAAGCGCCGCAACCATGTGCCTGTCGCCAGCTAATCTCGCGCCCGCCTCGTCGGCGCGGTACTCGCGACGCCGGGAGAACCAGAACACGATCATGCTCGCCAGTATGCCGAGCACGATCTCGGCAACGATCGTAACGACGTAGTAACCGATACCAAAGCCCCGCTCTGTTTTGAATACGACACGGTCAACGGTGTGGCCGATGATGCGGGCCAGGAACATAACGAAGGTGTTCACCACGCCCTGGATGAGGGTCAGGGTTACCATGTCACCGTTGGCGACGTGGCCGATCTCGTGGGCCATAACGGCGCGCACCTCGTCGCGAGGGAAGCGCTGCAGCATGCCCGCGCTCACGGCGACCAGTGCGTCGTTCTTGTTCCAGCCCGTGGCGAAGGCATTGGGAGCCTCCGACGGAAAGATGCCAACCTCGGGCATGCCCACGCCCGCTTTTTCAGCGAGTTCAGCAACGGTATCCACCAGCCATTTCTCTTCTGCGGTCTGCGGCTGCTCGATGATGTAGGTGCCCGTGCTGCGCTTGGCCATCCACTTCGACAGGAAGAGTGAGATGAACGAGCCGCCAAAGCCGAACATGGCGCAGAAAATCAGCAGTGATTGCAGGTTCAGGTCGACGCCATTTTCGGCGAGCAAGCCACCGAGCCCAAGGAGATTGAACACGATGCCCACCAGCACCAGTACGGCGATATTGGTGGCTAGAAACAGCAGAATTCGCATGGGTTTGAACCTCCGGGGTCAGACACAGAGAAACATGGCAGCCAAATCTGGTGCCATGTCTCGGAACAGTCTTCAGTCTATGGGGGTGAAGCGCTGAAATTCAAGCGGTCGGCGCGACCGGCTCTGCCTGTTCGCTCTCAGCGGCTGCCTCTGCCGCGGCCGCTTTCTCGGCCTCGGTGGGCAGGTGGTGCTCACTGGGTTCTACCACGGGCTCGTCTCGTTCCGACAGGGGCACGCTGAGCACCTCGCCGCGCAGCTCGAAGTCCTTTGAGCTCAGTTCAAACAGCGTGTTAACGGCTTCGTCTTCGTGCTTCGAGCGATGGACCGCATGGGGATCGCGGCCGTCTGTCCAGTCCTTGCTCTTGCCCCAGTAGTGTCCGAGTTGGTTGCGGATGACATAGACATCAGTCATGGCGTGGTGTGTCCCCTCCAAATGGTTGCGCGCAGTGTATGGCCGGCCCCTCGCTAGCGTCAACTGAGCAGGAAGTCCTTGGCCTGGTTGATTTTCGCGGCAAGATAATCGTTGCCTCCGCGGTCGGGATGCAGTTTCTGGATCAGGCTGCGGTGCGCTGCCACGATCTCGTCGTCGGTGGCTTCGTCGGCCAGGCCCAGAATGGCGAGCGCCTCCGAACGCGTCATCCCGCCGGGTGGCGAGGCGGGCCCCTGCTGGCCGCTGAAGTCGGTCTCCCCGGGGAAGCGCTGGCGCAGATAACTTTCGAGCAACTGCACCGAGTCGTTGTCTTCGCTCACACAGTAGGCGAGCAGCTCCTCGAGTTGGCCGCGGTCCATATCCGCAAGGCGCCAGCCCTCAAACCTGCCCTTGAGAACCTCGCCGTTCAATGCGCCTGAGTCGTGATCGAGCTGCATGCGCAGGATCTCTGACTCGACCGTGGAGGTCTGTCCACCGGACGATGCGCCCCTGCTGCCGAGGCTCGCTAGCATAGGGAAATAGCGAATGAGCAGGGGCAGCGCCTGGCGCAGTCCGACGAGCAGCGCGGTGAAGGCCGCTCCCACCCAGTGCATCCGGCCGGTCAGCGTAAGCATGATGACGATGAGAACGGTAACGCCGAGGGCGAGCTTGATGTACTCGGCCCGCCGTTTGTGGGGCGGCATGCCTCTGGCGCGCAGGAAGAGTATGTAGATCACGCCGGCTATCGCCAGCAGCAGGAGTATCCGGGCCACCGAGAATCAGTCTTTCAGTTGTTGGAGGAGCAGTGTAGCACCCTTGCTGTCCTGCTTCTCAAGTGCGGGCCGCCCGCCGGCGGCATAGGTCGCCACGGCGCCCAGCAGACTCGCTAGGGTGTCCGCACTGTGGCCGTCGAAGCGCGCCCAGGCGCCTCCCGATACTTTCGCCATGGTGCGAAAGGTCTGTTCTACGAGCGGGTGACTGCCTTCCTGAAAGAGAAACAGTGGCAGGCCGCGGAGGCCGCACTTGCCCGCAAGGTCGCACAGGGTGTCGGGGTTTTCCTCGATGGCGTCGCCGATGAAGGCCACTGCGCGTACTGGCACGGCTGCGTGCTCTTTGAGCGCGTGTCGCAGGAGGCGGCCGATCTGGGTGTGCCCGCCCTCGCAGCGGACGCGGCCCATGCGCCGGGCGAGATCCTCACTGTCCGTGATCCACGGGCTGGCCCTAAGTTCATTGAAGCCGCGGTAAAAACACAGCTGTACAGACAAGGTGGCAACTCGCGCCGTGGCGAGGAACATTTCCTGCTGCAGGTGGCACGCGCGGTCCCACGTGGGTTGGCGACTGGCCGTTGCGTCAATGGCGAACAGCAGGCGCGGCTGCTTACCGACAAACTGGGTGATAGCCCGGGATTTCTCTAGAAACTGGGCGACCTCCTGTGACGAGGAGCGGCGCGAGGGAGGCTTGGGCATGGGCTGGGGAGGTGGCCCTCAGTGGCTGGTGGTCGCCCCCAGTTTACCCATTTCCTCGAGTTCCTCCAGATAGTGCCTGCGCCGCGCAAGTTCCGCGATCGCTTGTGACAGCTCGAGGTCGGAGATCTCGTTTGTTGTAGGGGCGCTGATCAGCTGCCATAACTTGCGGCTGCACAGCTCCTCTGGATTGAAGTCTACGCTTTCCATGATTCGATTCACTTGTTCTACGGCGAGCCTTTCCACGGCGTCGCCGGTCAACACGTCCTATTGGTGGGACGTATTGTCTTCCCCTGATGTGACAGGCAGATGAAACTGCCCTGGCCGCCCCTGTCTCGCGGGCGGCCGCACAGCTTACACCGGGGTGGCAGCCCATGGGAAGGGTGGCAGTCCCTCGAACTCGGGTCCGTCCACGCTGGCAGCCTCACCGGCCTGCCAGAGGGGTACCCGGAAGCGGGCGATGGATTTTACGCTCGCGGTGCGCTCCGGCGCGTTGCGGATGTCGTCGACTGTTACCAGGCTGACCGCGAGTTCATTCTCGCCAAAGGTGGCGAGCCCGTAGCCATTGGCGGTGGTGTCGACAAACTTGAGGCCCGGGTTGGCCTCGTTGGGGCCGAGCCAGGATGCCAGCGCACCGAAGCCGGTCTTCGAATAGGTGTAGGCGGCGAAGACGCCGTCCACCATCGAGGTATGCCAGACCGGCAGCAGGCCGTCATCGGTTTCCTTGTACACGAGGTCGCCGAAGCCGCCGTGACTGCCGCGAGCGGCGGCCAGTACGTCACCATAGACGGGGGAGGAGCTGATACCCGCACAGGCAAAGTCCACCGCGACCGGTATCGCGTCTTTGTCTCCCTTGTGCTGTACCGTCGAGGCCCCGTGCATGTGATGGTCGCCTGAGAGCGACACGAGACCACTCACCTTGCGCCTGGCGACCTCATCCAGCAACAGGTTGAGCTCAAAGGGGAAGCCTTCCCAGCCGTCGACGTTGAAGATGCTGTCTTCGAACTCGGTGAAGGGCAGGTCCGACATGTCGAGGCGCAGTGGCATGATGGGAATGGGGTTGCCCCACAGCTTCCAGCGGGCGTTCGAGGCCTCAAGGGTGTCGAGGAACCAGGCGCGCTGCCCCGCGCCGAGCAGTGTGCCGGGCTCCCTGTCCAGGCCGGGATTGGGCACCGTGCCGTCACCGTAGGGCAGGGTAGTGGGCGGTTCGCCGCCGTTGTAGGCCTTGCCCGCGTCTGCGATCTCCACCAGCTGGACCGTTTCAAGGGGCAGTCCAAGCTGCTCGGCGAAGTCGTCGGTGACACAGGGGGCAGAGCGATAGCTGCGCAGGTCGGTGAGGAGGATGTCGAGGTAGCTGCCCCAGCGCAGGCGACGGTAGATGCTCAGGCTGTCGACCGCGCTGTCATTCTCGGGAGTGCCAACGGGCCGCTTGAAGTCGTGGCCCGGCTGGTCAGTCTGTTCGCTCAGCACCGCGGGGATGAACTCGAACCAGGCCTGGTTCGCGTCGGTTTTGCGCACGGGGTCCATCTTGTGCTCGTGCTCGTAGGTGCTGACGCTCTGGTAGTTGTCGTTGGAGTACTCGTGGTCGTCCCAGGTCACGACGAATGGCCATCGCGCCCGAGCTTCCTGCAAGTGTGGGTCTGCAAGGTAGGTCTTGTACAGGAAGCGGTAGTCTTCGAGCGACACCGCGAAGCGGTTTTTCTCAGTGGTAACGCCATCGGGGAAGGTGCCGATGCGTCGGGTGAGCTCGCTGCCATCGATGTAGGTGTTCCAGCAGCGTTCGTAAATAAAGTCGCCGAGATGCAACACAAATTCGATCTGCTCGTCTTCCGGCTTGGCGCGATCGTCTTCGATCATACGCGCCCACGCGCCGTAATAGGCCTGTTCAAAACTTTGGCAGCTGACGAACGAAACATTCACCGCGCGACCTGTCTCCGGGTCGGGTGCGGTGCGCGTGCGACCCGTTCGCGAGACCGAGCCCGCGCCACCGCGGAAACGGTAGTAGTAGTATTGGTCCGGCGCGAGGCCGTCGATGAAGGCGCGCAGCGTGTAGTCTGAGTCCGGCCCGGTCTCGAGCTGGGAGCTCAAAATGATATCCGTGAACGCCTCGTCGTTGCTGACCTCAAGGACGACCTGCACAGGCCCCGCGCTGTCGGGCTCGGCACGGGTCCAGAGCATCACGGCGTCCGGCTGCGGGTCACCGGAGGCCACGCCCTGGGGGAAGCTCAGTGCTTGTCCGGTCGGCGCGTGATCATCAGCCGCGAGGTGTGGGCTGACAGTTAGGAAAAACGTGCTGCTCGACAGCAGGCCGACGAGTTCGCGACGGGTGATGGGCATGCGGGCTCCGGGGTGTTTTCGTTGGCTGCTTAATGTAGCCCAGAGTGGTTATACTTGCAGCCATGAGCCTATTCAGTATTCGCAAAAAACACGCCATGCCCACCTCCGATACCGCTCTACCGGGTCGCGAGGAGCGCATGCCGGTACCCGCAGCCCACTTCGTGAACGGCAACCCCCTCGAGGGGCCGTTCCCCTCGCACCTGGAGCTCGCCATGTTCGGTATGGGCTGCTTCTGGGGTGTCGAGCGCATGTTCTGGCAGCTTGAAGGTGTGTATACGACCGCGGTCGGATACGCCGCCGGCCTGACGCCCAATCCGACCTACCAGGAAGTGTGCAGTGGCCTTACCGGCCACAACGAGGTGGTGCTGGTGGTCTTCGACCCTGCGGTGGTTTCGTATGACCAGCTGCTCAAGGTGTTCTGGGAAGGGCACGACCCCACCCAGGGGATGCGCCAGGGCAACGATATGGGCACCCAGTACCGTTCGGGTATCTACACCTACGACGAGCAACAGGCGGCAGCCGCCGAGGCCAGCCTTACAAACTTCCAGCCGGCCCTCGCCAGTGCGGGTTACGGTGACATCACTACCGAGATCATCCCCGCCCCCGAGTTTTACTACGCCGAGGATTACCACCAGCAGTACCTGGCCAAGAACCCTGGCGGCTACTGCGGCCTGGGTGGCACAGGCGTCAGCTGCCCGGGGTCCTGATCGCGTTGACCTAACTGTCATCGTCCGTAGGCGGGGAGCTATTGGCTTTTGGCGTTTAGAGCCAGTTTTTGTTTCTTTAGGCCCTCCGGCCCCGACCCGCGATAGTTCTTCACTACGCTGTCCGCGCCGCTCCGCGGTGCCCTCAGTCAGTTGCGAGCCTCCTGCGGAGTCTCGCGCCATTCCTTCGGCGCGTCCCTGACGGCTCCGTGAAGATCTATCGCGGCTCGGGTCCTTCTATCGCGCGCTAGTAGAGCATCGACGAATGCGATCGATTGTCCCGCTGGTGCTGATGTCGAAAAGGTCGCCAGGGTGACGCGGTGTGGGGGAACTTTTTGCGGGCCTTGCGCCCGCAAAAAGTTTCACGATGGCGCGGCGCCCGGATGGTAAGGCTCGCTAGTCCAAACTCATACGGCAAGCAGGCAAAGAAAAGGCCGGAACGGTCACCCGGTCCGGCCTTGAAGGAGTTAAATGCAGCCTAGAACTTGTAAGCCGCCTCAATCCCGTAAGTACGCGGCAGGTTATAGATCGTGCCCGCCGTAGCCGTAACGTCCACCAGCGGCGTACCACCGGTGATGTAACGCTCATCCGTCAGGTTGTTGCCGTAGGCCGTGATGCGGAAGTTCTCATCAGGCGAGGTCCACGTGAGACGTGCAGAGAGGTCTTCCTGGTCCACCTCGTACAGGCCCGAGAGACAGCTCGCGCGGTCGAAGCAGTTGTCCACGTTTTTGCGGTAAGACCAGGACAACATGGGCACGATGCTGCCGATGTCTGTCTCCAGGTAGTACTGCATGGAGAGGAAGTAGATTTCCTCCGGCAGGCGCGGCAGGTTTTCGTCGGAGCGGTCGATGGGGCAGTTGTCCACGCTGTCGAGGCCCACCACTATGCGGGTACAGCCCTCGGGCACGGGGCCATCGCCCGCGGCGAGGATGCGTTCGTCCTCGTAGTCGTCGATGTCACCCTCATTAAACGTGACGTTCGCGGTGATCTGGAAATTGTCGATCGGGATCACCTGCGTCTCGATTTCGATACCCGCAATCGTGGAGGACTCGGCGTTGATCAAGGCGCCTGCGATGCGTCCGGTGTCCGGGTTGATGCGCACCGTGGTCAGCTGGCGATCCTCGTACTCCGTGTAGAAGACCGCAGTGTTGAGACGAAGCCTGTTGTCCCATGCGTCCAGCTTGAGGCCAAGCTCGTAGTTCCAGACTTCCTCGGGCTTGTACTCTTCGATCATCCGCGTGGTGACGCTCACGGTGTCTGTGATGCCGCCCGAGAGAAAGCCATTGGATATGGTGAAGTACGCGGTACCCCCGTCGACGAAGCCCAGCTGGTCAAACGTGTACTGGATGCTGGCCATGGGAGTAATGTCGTCGTCATCCGTGCGTGCGGTCTGGTCGGCGAGTGGGTCCAGCTGCATCGGGTTGTCGGGGTCCATCGCGATCGTGTACCCATGCTCGGGGTTGAACGTGTCCGGTCCATTCGGGAAGACAAAGAAGGTGTCGCTGATTGGGGAGACGAAGGCATCTCCGGTAGTCGCCAGCGTTGCAACATCAGGTACACGGAAACGGCGCGTCAACTTGCGCTCTTCCCAGGTGTAGCGAATACCGAGTGTCAGTCGCCAGTTTTCTGCGAAGTTCCAGTCGGTCTGGCTGAAGACAGATGCCGACGTGTTGCGGGTGTCGAGGTTCAGGGTCTGGTTGATGTAGAACGCCGTATTGGGATCTCCAAGGGCATTGAAATAGGGGCCCGAGGGTGAGGTCTGCCGACCACCATCGGACTCCTCGTGAAAAGCGAAGACGCCGAAGACGTAGTCGATGGTGTCATCCAGGGCGGTTCCGGAGAACTGGAATTCCTGGCTGAACTGATCTGTTGTCCGCAGGTCTGTATTCGGCCCGTACGTTGTGCGGCCAAGGTTAGGGATGCCGAGTGCATCGAGCTCATTGGAGGCACCTGCTTCGGTATAGCGCGCCGAGGTGATGCTCTTGAATTCGAGGTTGTCTGTCAGTGCCCAATCGAGGGTCAGCGCCAGGCTCTGCACTTCGGCCTCGTACTTGTTGGGAGACAGCTCAGCCTGGATCTTGTCGCGGCCAAGGTCGTTGTTCTCCTGGCACCAGTCTGCGATGGACTGCCCTGTGGAGGGAATGACGATAAAAGGGTCCTGCAGTCCGGCCTGCCAGCCAGAGCCTTCAATGGTATCGACGACCTCGCAGTCCTGTCCGCGCGCCGCCTGGTCTGTCTTGGCGTAGCTGTAGTTCAGGTCGGCGGTGAGGTCATCGGTGGCGACCCAGCGCAGCTGAGCCTGTCCGCCGAAGCGATTGATGTTGCTGAACTCGTCGTTGTTGGAGAGTCCCGGGCGCCCGTTGTCGCGGCTTTTCACGTAGCCGTCTCGGGTGGTGGAGTACACGGAGAAGCGTGACATCAGGGTGTCGTCCACCAGCGGCACGTTGACGGTGAGTTTGCCGTCCTGCTGGTTGTAGTTACCCAGGCGCACCTCTGCGTTTGCCTCGAACTCCTCAATGGGTTTGTTGGTGGTGTAGAGAATGGCGCCGCCCGTGGTGTTCTTGCCGAACAGTGTGCCCTGTGGGCCACGCAGCACCTGTACGCTCTGTATGTCGATGTTGTCGAGGACAGCACCGTCCGGACGCGAGACATACACGCCATCGACGTAGATGCCCACGCCCGAGTCGAAGTTAACGCCGGTATTCCGCGCGCCTACACCGCGAATAAAGACGTTGCCGGCGCCCCCTGTGCCATTGCCGTCGTAGAGATCGACATTGGGCGCGACCTTGCGCAGGTCGGCGATATCACGCATACCCAGCTCTTCCAGGTTGTCGCCCGTGAATGCTGACACGGCAATCGGCGTTTCCTGCAGTGATTCCACGCGCTTCCGCGCGGTAACCACCACTTCCTCGAGGGTGAGTTGCGCGTGCGCATACCCCGGCATCAGTCCAATACTGGTAGCGGCAACGGCGGCGGAAAGGGGGATGGCGGTGAAGCGGGTGAGTCTGAACATTGCGGCACCTCGAACTCGAATTTTTTATAGTGAGCGCAAGCCATTCGTGATGCGAAGTTTTGTTGTGAGTGGCGAGGCTGCTCTTACAAAAGAGCAGCGCTGCATCTGTTTCGCCCGGTGGCCTGCGAGCTAGGGAAAATTTAGCACTCGCGGTAAGCGCATGGCTATAGCCCGTATGTGGGATAGAGGCTAGAAAAGTTTACCAAGCAGGCGCGAAACGGCATTTTCCACGCGCAGGATGCGTGGCCCCAGGCCAACGGGCTCACAACCTGCGGCCGTGAGCTTGTCGATTTCGTACTCGGTGAACCCGCCCTCTGGCCCGACTACGATAAGGGTTTCGCCCGGCAGGTCGCCAGGGCAGGGCGCCTGTGACTGGGGGTGCGCGACGAGCGCGTGACGTGCCTCTACGAGCTGGGGCAGCCGATCTTCCACGAAAGGCTTGAACAATTTGTGCTGTTGTACTGTAGGCAGCACCGTGTCTACGCCCTGGGCAAGTCCTTCGAGCAGGTAATGACGGATGCTTTCCTCGGCCAGGACCGGCGTTTGCCAGTAGCTTTTTTCAACGCGGTAACTGTTTACCAGGTGGCACTCAGCGATGCCAAATTCCGCCACGCTGCGCAGGATGCGGCGCAACATTTTGGGGCGCGGAAGCGCCAGTACGAGTATTGCCGGTAGTTTCGCCGGCGGTGATTCCGACAGCGTCACCGTCAGCACGGCTTTCTCGCTGGTAAGCGTATCGAGTGTGGCGATACCGAGCTTGCCGTTTACCTCGCCTGCGCGGAGCTCGCGACCGACTTGAGCGCCCGAAACCGCGCGCAACTGTTCCAGGCGCTCACCGGTAATTGCAATTCGGCTGGCGTCGATGCGATCGGCATCGGTGAATAGCAACAGGTTCACGGGTGGTCAGCCGGCCCACAAGTCGTAGTCGTCAGCGGCGGTGACCTCTGCCTCGACGAAATCGCCGGGCACGAGACCTTCAGCTCCTGGCAGGTAAACGCGACCGTCAATGTCCGGCGCATCGGCCTGGGAGCGACCGACGGCCCCCTCGTCATCGACCTCGTCGATCAGTATTTCGATCGTGCTACCAACGCGGTCGGCAAGTTTCTGCGCGCTTATCTGCTGCGCCCTGGCCATGAAGCGTTCCCAGCGCTCCTCCTTGACCTCTTCAGGCAGGTGGTCCGGCAGATCGTTTGCGGGGGCGCCGTCAACGGGTGAATACTTGAAGCAGCCGACGCGGTCGAGCTGCGCCTCATCGAGGAAGTCGAGGAGAACCTCGAAGTCTTCCTCTGTCTCGCCGGGAAAGCCGACGATGAACGTACTGCGCAGCGCGATATCGGGGCAGGCCTCGCGCCAGCTGTGGATGCGTTCCAGCGACTTCTCGGCTGCGGCCGGCCGCTTCATGCGCTTGAGCACGCTGGGGCTGCCGTGCTGGAAGGGCACATCGAGGTAGGGAAGGATCTTGCCCTCGGCCATCAGCGGGATCACGTTGTCGACGTGCGGGTACGGGTACACGTAGTGCAGGCGCACCCAGACGCCGAACTCCGACAGCGCTTCGCACAGTGCCTGCATATTGGTTTTGAGCGGGCGGCCGTTCCAGAAACCAGAGCGGAACTTGCTGTCGACGCCGTAGGCGCTGGTGTCCTGCGAGATCACGAGGAGCTCGCGCACGCCGGCGCGCACCAGTCGTTCTGCCTCGTCCATAACGTCGCCGATTGGCCTGCTGATGAGATCGCCACGCATGTGGGGAATAATGCAGAAGCTGCACCGGTGATTGCAGCCCTCAGAAATTTTCAGGTAGGCGTAGTGGCGCGGGGTGAGTCTCACGCCCTGGGGCGGCACGAGGTCGGTGTAGGGATTGTGCTCGGTGGGCGGAGGCACAAACTCATGCACCGCACCCACAACTTCCTCGTAGGCGGCGGGCCCCGTAACGCTGAGCACCGAAGGATGCTGGGCGCGGATCGCATTGGCATCGCTGCCCTTGCCCATGCAGCCGGTCACGATGACTTTGCCGTTCTCCGCGATCGCCTCGCCGATGGCATCGAGCGATTCCTGTTTCGCGCTATCGATAAAGCCACAGGTGTTGACCACCACGAGCTCGGCGTCCTCGTAGGTGGGTACGACGTCGTAGCCGTCCATGCGCAGCTGCGTGAGTATGCGTTCGGAGTCCACCAGCGCCTTGGGGCAGCCGAGGCTGACGAAGCCGACCTTGCGTGAGTTGCCAGACATGTAACCGGGGGTCCCGCGAGCGAAAAGCGCATTATACTTGAACGCGTGCGCACATCTTCCTGCAATTTAGTCCCCGCTACCGTTGCCGTGCTGGTCTCCCTGCTGCTCGCGGGGTGCGGCATGGTCGCGCCCGACCTGGATCGCCTCTACCGCACCGCGGTCACGCACGCCGATCAGCCCCCTGTCATTCTGCTGCACGGCGCTTTCGGTGCACGACTGTGCGACGAGCGTGGCGTTGAACACTGGCCTGGCGGGCTCGGTGCACTATTGTTGTCGGACTATGCCCAGTTGGCGCTCGCGGTGCCCGGCGCCACGGCCGACGAGCTGTCACTTGAGCACTGCGGTATGACGGACCGCGTCGCAGGGCAGGACTTCTACGGCCGAATCGAGGACACGCTGATTGGTCCGGGCGGCTATATTCTTGCCGAGCCCGGCAAACCGCCGCCGGCGGGCCGCCGCCACTACTACCGATTCGTTTATGACTGGCGTCGGGACAATGCCGCGACCGCGCGGCAGCTGGACGCGCTGGTGGAACAGATTCGCATCGATCGCGGCCAGCCCGACCTGAAGGTCGACATCGTTGCGCACAGCATGGGTGGGCTCATCACGCGCTACTGGTTGCGCTACGGCACCGCAGATGTACTCGATGGCAACGACTTTCCCATCAACAACGATGGCGGTAAAAAGGTGCGACAGGTTGTGCTCGTCGGGACACCAAGCCTGGGTTCTACCAGTGCGCTGCAGCAAATTCTCGAGGGCGCGCATTTTGGCACCAACCGCATGCCGCCCGAGGTGTTGCTCACGTTTCCTGGCGCCTACCAGTTGTTGCCGCATCCCATTGTCGACTCGGTGCTCTCTGGCGATGGCAGCGTCCTCGACCGCGACATTTTCGACATCGCTATCTGGCGTGCCCTTGAATGGGGGCCATTTGACCCCGGCCTGCGCCAGCGGCTATCTGGCGAGGGTTGGAATGACGAACGGTTCGAGGCGCTCGTTGACTATGCCCACCGTCATCTCGAACGGGCGCGGCGTTTCGTCTGGTCGCTCACGGTGAAGAACGATGCCGCGCCCTATGGTCTCATTGTGTTTGGCGGCGACTGTTCGAGTACGCCCGCGCGCATACTCATCGAGGACGATGGCCCCGAGTCCCACGTGCGCCTGTGGCCCGATGAGATCAGGCGTCCGGCCCCCGGTGTGGATTACGCTGCGCTGATGCTTGAGCCGGGCGACGGCGTGGTCACGAAAGCGTCACTGCTGGCCCGTGCCGAACTGGACCCGAGTGTGCCAAGGCATCGATTCAGCGACTTTCCACTGAGCTATCCGGTGATGTTTTGTGAGGACCACAGTCGGCTGCCGGGCAATCTGACGTTCCAGGACAACCTGCTGCATATTCTCCTGAGTCGCTAACGGTTGAACTGAATCCTCTGCCCCCGGTCTATGTAGCCGGCGCCTGCAGGAGCCGCAGCTTCGCCTACACTTTAGAGGCTGCACGCGCAGTTGGACAAGGTCGAATAACAGGAGTGGTGAATGGATCTCGATAAGATGGACGCCATCGGCGTCTTTACCGTGCGTGTGCTGGAGATCAGCGCGCTCGTTTTTGTGTTCGTGCTCGGGGTTGGTGTACTCGCGATACTCTACATGTACCTCGCCGATACTACCCAGACTCACCAGGCCATTCGTCGCAACTACCCGGTTATCGGGCGCTTTCGCTATCTTTTCGAGCACATGG
The DNA here is from genome assembly GCA_965227435.1 of Halioglobus sp. Taxonomy (GTDB): domain Bacteria; phylum Pseudomonadota; class Gammaproteobacteria; order Pseudomonadales; family Halieaceae; genus Marimicrobium. The sequence goes on from CBDDGB010000001.1 coordinate 2,274,439, forward strand.
GCGAGTTTTTCCGCCAGTACTTTTTCGCCCAGGACCGTGAGGAACTGCCTTTCAACCGTGCACAGCGCAACTGGGTCTACCGCGCGGCAAAAAATGTGGATTCCACCGTGGCGTTTGGCTCCACGCGCCCGCTGAACCAGGCGGGAGACGTCGTGTTCCTGAGCTGCCTGTTTCCCGCCCTGGACAATGAGGGTGTGCCGCCGGGTGTTGTGGCCATTGGTGAGGGCTCTGCGGCCAAGCCATACAGGACAAGTTCGGTCTTCAATATCTCGGCCATGAGTTTTGGCGCGCTTTCCGTCCCCGCTGTGCAGGCGCTCTCGAAGGGTGCCGCGGCCGCTGGTATCTGGCTGAATACGGGGGAGGGCGCTCTCTCGCCCTATCACCTTGAGGGTGGGTGTGATCTGGTGTTCCAGATCGGCACGGCCAAGTACGGTGTGCGCGATGCCGAGGGCAAGCTGTCGGACGACAAGCTGCGTGAGGTGGCGGCGCACGAGCAGGTGCGCATGTTTGAGATCAAGATGAGCCAGGGTGCCAAGCCCGGTAAGGGCGGTATCCTGCCCGCCGCCAAGGTCACGCCACTCATCGCCTCAACCCGTGGCATCCCCGAGGGCCACGATTCACTGAGCCCGAACGGCCACCCTGAGATTCGGTGCGTCGACGACCTGCTCGACATGATCGACCGGGTGCGCACCGTCACCGGTAAACCTGTCGGCTTCAAGACAGTGGTGGGCGACACCGGCTGGTTGGATGACCTCTGTGTGGCCGTACACGCGCGCGGAGTCGCGTCCGCGCCGGACTTCATCACGATCGACAGCGCGGATGGTGGCACCGGTGCTGCGCCCCAGAGTCTCATGGACTACATGGGTCTGCCGATTCGCCGCAGCTTGCCGCTGGTGGTCGATAAGCTCAGTGAATACGGCCTGCGTGATCGTGTGAAGGTGATCGTGTCAGGCAAGCTCGTGAACCCGTCTGAGGTGGCATGGGCGCTCTGTATGGGGGCGGACTTCGTGACGTCCGCGCGCGGCTTTATGTTCGCGTTAGGCTGTATCCAGTCGCTGCAGTGCAACAAGAACACGTGTCCGACAGGTATCACCACACACGACAAGGAACTGCAGCGCGGCCTTGTTGTGGAAGACAAGGCCGAACGCGTGGCGAACCTCGCGCGCAACATGATGTACGAGGTCGGGGTTATCGCCCACTCCTGCGGCGTGCAGTCGCCGCAGGAACTCGGCAGGCAGCATGTGCACGTGATCAGCCCAGAGGGCATTCCGGTGCCCGTGCTCGATACGTTCCCCGACCGGGCAACGCGCCCCGAGTATATGGTCGCCCCACACGCCTGACGGGAGGCTGCCCCCATGATGCCGGAGCTCATCGGACAGATTCTCTACCTGCTCGGAGCGGTTGTGCTGGGCCTGCTCATCAATCGACTTTTTCGGCTCGAGATGACGCTGTCCTGCCTCGCGGCCGGTGTGCTCGCGGGGTTCGGGGTCACGCTCTTTGACTTCGATACCGGAATACGCTCGCACAACATCCAGGGCCTGGTGTTCTACGTGATTCTCCCGGTACTGATTTTCGAGGCGGCGTGGAACTTGCAGCCCGCGCTGCTGCGCCGCTGGTTATGGCCCATTCTACTGCTGGCCACGGTGGGTATCCTGATCAGCACGGCGGTCATGGCCTTGCTCTTGTATCTCGGCGTGGGGAGTCCAGCGGGATTCCCGATTATTGCGGCGGTGCTGACCGGGGCCATCCTCGCGGCCACGGACCCGATTGCCGTCGTGGCAGCGCTGGAGCGTCTCGACGCGCCCGAGGACCTCACCACGCTTGTGGAGGGCGAAAGCATGTTTAATGACGCCACCACGTTGGTGTTGTTTGGCGCGGTGCTGGCTTTCGCGATGGGGACTGATCAGCAGCTCGACGGCGGTTTTCTTGTCGAGTTCAGCACGGCCTTTTTTGGCGGCATATTACTCGGTGTTCTGGTCGCTCTCATCGCCGCTATTCTCGTGTTACTGATTGCCGATAGCGCGGCGTCTTCACTTATTCTGCTGCTCACCGCCTTTGCGACGTTTTACATCGCGGAGCACTTTGTGCATGTCTCCGGCATCATGGCGCTCGTCGCCGCGGCCACGTTGTGCCGCTTCCTGTTGCGCGAGCAGGAAAACACGTTTCTCCAGGGCGTCGTCCATTCCTGGGAATGGCTCGGTCTCACCTTTAACGGGCTGGTTTTTGTGCTGATGGGCCTGGTGATCACCTTCTCGATGTTTACCGACCAGTGGCTCGCGATGGCGATTGCGATTCCGGCCGCGTTGGTGGCGCGGGCCGTGAGTGTGTTCAGCTGTGGTTTTATGACTCGCGGTTTTGCGCGCAGCATTCCGCTGGGCTGGCAGTACATTCTCACCTGGGGCGGATTGCGCGGCGGCATCGCCATCGTGCTGGTGCTCAGTCTGCCGACTGAGCTGCCTTACTGGTGGACGGTGCAGTCCATGGTATTCGGCGTAGTGCTCTTTACCCTGCTGGTGCAGGGCACAACCTCCGGTCGGCTGATTGCCCGTTACGGTGCAGAGGGTGCGCGCTAGTGCGTCGCCTCAGAAGGGGTTGATTTCGCTGACTTCGTAGAAGTGCGCGTCCATCGACTCAGGGGGGTTGGCGCCCATTACTGCCTGGAACTCCGCCATGTGCGGGGTTTCGAAGTGCGCTTTCAAGTCTTCCAGTGTCTGCCACTTCTCGGTGATGCGCACGACGCCTGAATCGTTGAGTTCCACGCTGAAGGTGTAGTCAATGCAACCTGGCTCTGCCCGGCTGGCGGCTTCCATGGTGCTGATCGCACCCTGCAGCGCGACGATGGTCTCGGGTGTGGTTTTGACGATGGCGTTTACCACGATCATGGCCTGCATCCCCTGCTCTTCTTATGAGTGTCGGAGCCGCAATGTACCCCAACAAACTCCTCTGCGAAAGAGAGCTGCCTCAGCGCCTGCCGCGGCGCCAGTCCCAGGGTGGGACCGGGTTGTCGTCCTGCCACAGTCCGCGCCGTGCCGAACGGGCACGCTGTTCCGCGACCTCAAGGTGACGCTCATGCGGCGCGTGGTAGCGGTACCACCAGGCGTTGCCCGCGTCGACCTGCGCCGCATTGATGTTGGTATCGCCCAGGTAGATCGTGCCGACGGTGCGGCCATAATCGTCTTTCTCAACCACCACCACGCCCACCTGTTTGCCATCGACCTTGTCGGCGAGCGCCTTGCCGGCGCGGGTGCCATGGGGCTGGTCGCGTTCGGGAGAATCGATGCCGAACAGGCGAATCTTGTGCTGGTCTCCCCGGCCATCGAGCACGGAGACCGTGTCGCCATCGGCGACGCGCACCACGCGCCCGGTGAAATCGAAGGTGGGCGCCTGGCCCTCGCGCTCTGCGCCGAGTTCCTCCACCTTGTCGGTCGCCTTGCGCCAGGCCGCGTTGTCGCGGGCCACGGTGTCGCCAACCTCGTCGGTCGCCGAGGAAAGCAGGTCCCGCGGCCAGCTAACCGTTCCTGTCGTGGCGTACTGGTAGACACTGAAGAGGACCGCCACGACCGCGAGAGTGGTCAGGCTCTTCCTGTTAAGTCCGGGTTTGCGGCTCATGGTGTGTGGTGTCCTGAACAAACAACCCCGGCACTGGGCCGGGGTTGGCGTAGGTTCAAGCTGGTGTCCAGCGTCTGGCTGCTCAGGTGCGGCGTGGCAAGCGACGCATACCTAGCAGTAAGAGGCCGATGCCCGTCAGCGCGAGACCGTAACCTGTAAGGCCCGGGATGGCCTCGGGCGCTGCAGCTGGCGGCGGGGGCAGGGTAGTCACCCAGCTGCCAGGGGAGCTGAAATTCACTCCCAGGCCCGGCGTGCCCGCCCCATAGCTCGTGCAATTGGGAACAAGGTCTACCGTGTTACATACCGCATCTTCGGCGCCCTGGTCCTGGACGCCCGCCATCGGCATATTGAGCGTGGAAATAAGCGTGTTGGTTTCCGATACCGCCGTGGCCAGCGGCACGTCCCTTGCGAAAATCGACCATTCAATGATGTCGCCGGCGCCATCTGTACTGACACTGATGCCCGGGATCAGGTTGAAGTCCGCGAGGATCCCATCGGCCTGGGAAAGCGTCGTTACACCATCACTGAACGTCCAGGTAAGCACCAGGCCGGAAATGTCCTGGGCTGACAGGTTCGGGGCCAGGGGTGCCGCGGTCGTAAACTCCCCGGACACAAAGTCGGATGTGGTGTAGGAGTTGGTGGCAATAGCGAACGCGTTGCCAGTGTATGTGTAGGTGGCGGAAAATCCCGCCGGTGCAACGGTCAGCAGGAGCGCAGTAAGCCCTCTCAGCATTGCTTGTTTCATTGTATCTCCCAGAGGCGGCCATTACCGGGCGCCGATTCGTCAAAGAGTACTAAATTCAAGACCTAGCGCGAAATCTTTTTGTCGCGCATTAGCGGTCCCAGCTGCCAGGGCGGGGGCGGACCTCTGCGGGCGGGTGCCTTAGCCCTGTGCTGCCCGGAACCAGATGGGAGATGACCAGGCACGCTCCTGGATCGTTGCGGGCAGGTCTGAGCGGGGGGTCTCTCCCTCGCGCAGAGCGTCCCACGTCGACCAGCGGCAGGTCGGGTTCTCAAGGACGCGCACGTAGTAAAACGCCTCCTCTTCGGGGCTGAAGTCAGGATCGCGCCACAGGGTTTTGAGTTCGCCCGCGCCAACATTACCCGGACGCGAACAGTCATCCAGGTTCACGGTGGCGCCATTGTCGGGGCAGCGGTGTGTGTCGGGGTTCACCGCTAGATCATCGGAGCAGGCAACATCGAACACCTGTTCACGGTGTTCGCCGTTGTCGAGCCAGCCTTTGATCACTTGCAGACGCTGCAGTGGCGCGCCATCGGGGTCGGCGGTGGCCCACACGACAAACGCCGGGGTTCGGTCGCCATCGGCGGTCAGGTCACTGCCCATGGGTACACCTGCCTCATAGGCAGTGCTGACCAGGGCCGGGCTGTCGATCAGGCCCTCGGGGAAATCGTAGCCCGCGAAGAAACGCACTTTCATGCGGGGGCCGGAAGTGGCGAAGGTCTCTTTGCGGCGAAATGCCTCGTAAATCGACTCACGGGTGTTTTCTTCAGCCCACACGGCCGCCAGGCCGGAGGCAGACCAGTATTCAAACGAAGAGGTGGCCAGGTAGTCCTTGCCGTCTACCTCGGTGACCAGGCCGGGATCCACCCACTTCACCACGGTGCCGTAGAGGAACGAGGCCGGGATCGAGCCGCGTAATTCCGCCGTCCCGTCCAGCATGCCCGCCTTGGAGAAGAACGTCTCCTCAGACAGTGAGTTGGCGCCCGTGTGTGTGTCACTGGCGGCCACCAGTCCAAACTTGTACGGATTGAGCACGCCGCCCTCCGCGAGCGAGAGGCCGCGCAGGTAGGCATCACGCACGTAGCCACCTTTCGGCTCCGAGTAGAGCTTGGTGGCCACACGGTAGGGCGCGATCTCAAAGTTTGCCCACTCGTCGTTCTTTGACAGCAGTGGGTGAGTGTCGGATGTACCTTTTACCTGGGTGATCTCCACCAGCGGTTCATTGCGCATGCGCTGCTCGGAGTAGTCATCGTCGATCGGGTCACCTGCCCAGTCTGTCAGTTGGAACATGGCGCCGTTTGAGCCGTTGGAGTTGTGCGGGATCGCGAGGCTTTCCACGCCGCGATTGCGCAGGTCATCCATCCACTGCCAGAGACCTTCGGGGTTCTGGGAGTTGAAACGCGAGAAGGGCATGGCGGGCAGGCGATCGGTATCGCGAAAGATCACGTTGCGGTGCAGGTTGCCGCGCTCGTCGGTAGAGGAGGTGTATTCAAACGCCGCGAAGGTGGTAAATGTGCCGGGATTGTAGGCATCGTTGGCGGCGCGTACGGAGTCTGCCCACGCTGACTTCGTTACCGACTCGACGAGTTCGCGGTCGATGGTGCCCTCGATCAGCCCGTTGAGCGTTGCGGGGAGAAACGTGCCGAACGCACTTCCGCGCTCAGCGAGGCTGAGGACGTTCATGTTGTCCGGAGCATTGATGTCGTGCAGAGGTACCGACACAGCGTAGCTCGAAAACTCTGAGCTCGTGTCGGCGGCTTCCTTCACGAGTCCCATCAACATGGCGTGGTCCGTCACCGCGTAGAAGTCCATGGGCTTCTGCAACTGCACCGTGTAGCCCGAGGGGTGGTCCATTGGGTTGCCCTTGGCATAGCGGTACGCATCGTCCGGCGTGTTGGTTGTTCCAAACACGTAGGCGTCGAAGGAGTAGGCCGTGTGCACGTGCAGGTCGCCGAAGTAGGCGTTGCGCTCGGGGTTCGGGTCGGGGCGAAAATTGACAATCTCGTTGGACGGCGGCAGCAGGCTGTTGGCGTTCCTCGCTGCACCCGCGATGCCCGTACTTGCATCGGATTGCATGGCGTCCATGGACTCGTTGGAACAGGCGGCGAGAGCCAGCACAGCAGAACCGGCAAGGAGAGTCGTTCTTCTCATTATTGGAACCTTGTTGTAGCGGGTTGGCCGATCATAGGCGGCGATCTTGGCGGCGTCCAGTTGCCTTCTCGGCCCCCGTTAGTGCTAGTCTCTCGGGCAGTCTTACGCTGCTTGGAGGTCACGATGGACAAGGTGAAGGTCGAGAAACAAGGTCGAACAACCGTGGTGTCGATCACTCGTCCCGATGTACGCAACGCGGTCGACGGTGAAACAGCGGCGCAGCTGGCCGCGGCCTTCCATGCCTTTGATGCAGATGAAGACTCCGATGTGGCGGTCCTTTATGGCGAGTACGGTACCTTTTGCGCGGGCGCGGACTTAAAGGCAGTCTCCGCAGGCGAGGGCGCCAACCCGATGCGCCCTGAGGGCGATGGCCCGATGGGGCCATCGCGCATGCTGTTGTACAAGCCCGTGATAGCGGCTGTCGCGGGGCACGCGGTTGCCGGCGGCCTGGAGCTGGCCCTGTGGTGCGATATGCGCGTTGCCGAGGAAAGCGCGGTGTTCGGTGTGTTCTGTCGTCGCTGGGGTGTCCCGCTGGTGGACGGCGGAACCATCCGCCTGCCGCGGTTGATTGGCCACAGCCGTGCGTTGGACCTGATCCTGACAGGCCGCCATGTCGACGCAGCCGAGGCCCTGCAGATGGGGCTCGCTAATCGCGTGGTGCCAGACGGCGAGTCGCTGCCAGCAGCACTCGCGCTGGCAGACCAGCTAAGTCGCTTCCCCCAGCTTTGCATGCGCTCTGACAGGCTGAGCGCCTACGAGCAGTGGAGCATGCCGCTGGAAGAGGCGCTTGCCAACGAGTTTACGCGTGGCATGGAGGTGGTGAGTTCAAAGGAGACGGTCATCGGCGCAACCGCGTTCGCGTCCGGCAAAGGGCGGCATGGCGATTTTGAGGATATCTAGCGTTAGGCGTTACAGCTCGCGCTGAACGCGCGCGCCGCGCGTGCGAACGGCGATCTCCGACTCCAGCAGCGACTGCAGCTTAAGCGCGTCTTCGCGGCCGAGGAAGTCACCCACCTCTACACTGCCGTTCGGATCGTACAGCGCGAGCCGAGGTCCCTCCCACGGGTGCTCCTCGCTGGTCACGGAGAGTGCAGCCTTCTGTCGCGTGAACTCGTGACTCTGGCGCGGTGCGAGGTAGCCCTCGACAACCTGCACCGAGTTCTCGTTTACCGTGATGACCTGCCGGTACTGGAGTTTCCAGTTGACGTAGTAAAGTGCGGCGCCGAGAGCGGCGAGTTCAAGCCCCGCCAGGGGCAGGATCGGCCAGGCGCCAAGCAGTGCAAAGCCAATGGCCGCGCCAAGTGACGGCACGGCCAGCCCAACCAGCACCCACAGGTTGGTGCGCCAGCTGGCGGACTGGTTGGGACGGGCAATAATTTCGAGTCGGCTGCCGTGCCGCGTGCTGTTAACCACAGGCGCTGCTCCTCGGCTATATGCGTCGAGTCTAGTCAATTTCCATTGGCAAGCCTACTCTCGTGTTTTGGCAGAATGAGGACATCCGCTGTGCCCAACGAACCGGTCATTTCACCCGAAGCGCTCCGCCGTGCCACCGAAGTAGTTGTCGTGGACTGCCGCTTTGCGCTTTCCGACCCCGACGAGGGGCGCAGGCTGTATACCGAGGGTCACGTGCCAGGAGCGCACTACCTGGACCTGAACCGCGATCTCTCGGCGCCCCCCGGCGAACAAGGTGGACGCCACCCGTTGCCCGAGCCCGCCGCGTTCGCCAGTACGCTTGCCGCAATAGGGATCGGCGCCGATACCGATGTGGTCGCCTACGACGACTCGCGCTTCGCCTTCGCCGCGCGGCTGTGGTGGATGATGCAGAGCCTCGGTTACCGCGCGCCGCGACTTCTGGATGGCGGCTACGGCGCTTATGTGGCGGCGGGCGGCCCCGTCGAGACCACGTTGCCCGAGCCTGTTGCCTGTGCACCGGCGGCGGTGGGTGGTTATCGCAATTGCCTGGAAATCGAGGGAGTGCGCGCGGCGCAGGCTGGCGGCGCGCTGCTGGTGGACTCCCGCGAGGCCCCGCGCTACGAGGGCATGGAAGAGCCGATCGACCCCGTGGCGGGCCATATCCCGGGCGCGCTAAACCTGCCCTGGCAGGGCGTGACCGATGGTGAGGGTCGACTGCTGGACCAGGCCGTGCAGAAGCAGCGCTGGGGCAAGTTGGCCGAAGTGAATGACCTTGTTGTTTACTGCGGCTCCGGGGTAACGGCCTGCGTGAATCTATTCTCGCTGGCGCAGCTGGGTAAAGAGGACGCGCAACTCTACGCAGGCAGCTGGAGCGACTGGTGCTCTTACCTTGATCAGCGCCCGGACTAGAAGTCAGGCGGGCATTCGCCGCTAAACCACTCGCCAGTACCCGGGTGAGTAAAAGCCAGCGTGGTGGCGTGCAGCATCAACCGTTCCGACATTGCGAGCGCGCGCTCGTGGGCGTACATGTCGCAACCGAGGATCGGGTGGCCGATTTCTGCGAGGTGAATGCGCAGCTGGTGTGAGCGACCGGTGACGGGCCTTAGCAGTAGTCGTGTCCTGTCGCCCATGCGTTCCAATACCGAGTAACGAGTGAGCGCCGCTTTACCGCGTTCCCTTGAGATCATCTGGCGAGGCCGGTTCTCCCAGTCGGCGGCGATAGGCAGGTCGATCTCGCCGGTGTTGTCGCGCACTTCACCGTACACGATCGCGTGGTAGGACTTGTCGACCGCGCGCTCCTGGAACTGTCGGCTGATATGCGAGTGGGTCTGCCGGTTGAGCGGAATCACCATGATCCCCGACGTGTCGAGATCGAGGCGGTGTACCGCCGTGGCGGTAGGGTAATCGGCCTGCAAGCGGCTGATGAGGCAATCCCGGTTCAGCGGGTGGCGCCCGGGGACGCTCAGCAGCAGGTGCGGTTTGCGCACAAGCAACAGGTCCTCATCGGCGTGCAGGAGCTGAATCGGTTCCTGACTGTGCGGTACGAGGTAGGGTGGTTGTTCGTCTGCGGGGTCTTTCTTCGCCACGGTATCATCGGCTTCTCTTGAAGGGCGGGCCGGCGTGGGTCATGCTGCCGCCGCCGGGCGGCCCATGGTACCGAATTGGCCGCGACCAACGAAATGCGACGAACGATGCAGGGCGTAAAACCCAAGGTGCACACCGACCCCTCTTCAAGCTCAGTGCCAGGCCAAGAACGACTGGCTGCCGCGCTGGGTGCCATCATTCCGGGCGGCCAGCTCGCCTTCCAGGCGCTGCCTGATTGTCCCGAGTTGGAGCTCCTGCTACTCGCGGCTGACTACCCGCAACAGGGCCTGACGACCGAGGATGCAGAGCGGGTGATGGACAACCCGCTGTACTGGATTTTCTGCTGGGCCTCGGGCCAGGTGCTGGCGCGGCGCCTGCTGGATAACCCGGAGTGGGTGCGCGGCCGCCGCGTACTCGACTTCGGTGCAGGCAGCGGAGTGGCGGGTATTGCGGCCGCGCTCGCAGGCGCCCGAGAAGTCGTGGCCTGCGACAACGACCCGCTCGCACTCCAGGCCTGTTCGATCAACGCCGCACGCAACGGTGTCGAGCTATTGCTGTCGGACGATTTCAAACAAGTGTCCGGCAACATCGACCTCGTGATTGTTGCCGATGTGCTCTACGACAGCGGCAACTTGCCCTGGCTGGCGAAGTTCACGGGGCGCAGCCCGCGCGTGCTTGTCGCGGACTCCCGCGTGCGCGAATTTAACTATCCGCCCTATCGCGAGGTGGATGCCGCGGTGAGCTGCACGCTGCCAGACCTCGATGAATCCGAGGAGTTTCGCCATGTGAAGCTCTACGTCGCGGGCGAGCTCTAGGTCTTTACGCCACTGTTCGGTGGTTCGCCCGCTGCCTTTTTTGTACACTGTGCGCCAATGTCACCTGCTGGAAACGCCCGCCCATGAACCCCAACTACCTGGACTTCGAACAGCCGATCGCAGAGCTGGAGGTGAAGATCGAGGAGCTGCGACTGGTAGGTTCCGACAACGATATCAACGTCAGTGCCGAAATTGAGGCGCTCAGGGACAAGAGCACCAAGCTGACGGAAAAAATCTTCTCCGACTTGAGCTCCTGGGACATCGTCAAGGTGGCGCGACATCCGCAGCGACCTTACTCGATGGACTATATCCCGCGCATCTTTACCGAGTTCGACGAGCTGCACGGTGACCGGCACTTTGCCGACGACAACGCGATTGTCGGCGGCATCGCCCGGCTCGAAGACCGTCCCGTGATGGTGATTGGCCAGGAAAAGGGCAGGGCGGTCAAAGACAAGGTCATGCGTAACTTCGGCATGCCGAAGCCCGAGGGTTATCGTAAGGCATTGCGCCTCATGGAGCTGGCCGAGCGTTTCAAGTTGCCGGTGATCACATTGATCGACACGCCGGGGGCCTACCCGGGTATCGATTCCGAGGAGCGTGGTATCTCCGAGTCCATCGCGCAAAATCTCGCGGTCATGTCGCGCCTCGCCACGCCGATTGTCTGTGTGGTGATTGGCGAGGGCAGCTCCGGTGGCGCACTGGGCATCGGTGTGGGCGACCATCTCGCGATGCTGCAGTACTCCACGTACTTTGTGATTTCGCCCGAGGGCTGCGCCAACATCATCTGGAAGTCGTCCGAGCATGCACCCGATGCTGCGGAGGCGATGGGGGTGACCTCCTCGGTATTGCAGGAGCTTGGTATCGTCGATGCCACCATCGAGGAGCCGCTGGGCGGCGCCCACCGCGATGTGGACCTCATGGCCGACAGAATCCGCGCACATATTGTTGAACAGCTTGATGCGCTGACTGGCCTGCCGGTGGAGGACCTGCTCTCTAAACGGTACCAGCGCCTGATGTCCTACGGGAATTAGTGGATCACTCGCACCTAGACGAGACGCTCCTCCCACTCTGTTCGGCGCCGCGCTGGGTCGTTGCTCTCAGCGGGGGCCTCGACTCCACCGTTCTTCTCAACCTTGTCGCCTTCTGGTGTTCGGCTAACCCCGGTGCCCCGCCTCTCGCTGCGCTGCATGTCGAGCATGGCCTGGCGCCTGAAGCTGATGCCTGGGCCGAGCACTGTGCCGCAAGCTGTGCCGGGCTCGGTGTGCCTTACACCTCTCGCTCCGTTACCGTGCCGGGGGGTGCCAGTCTTGAGGCAAAGGCGCGAGCCGCCCGCTACGAGGTGTTCGAGGAGGCGCTCGGTCCCGGTGAGGTGTTGTTTCTCGCCCACCATCTTGATGACCAGGTAGAAACGTTCATGCTCAGGCTGCTGCGCGGCGCGGGGCTGGAGGGCCTGTCGGCCATGCCCGTCTCGCGGCCCCTCGGTGCGGGAACCCTGGTCCGGCCACTGCTTGCTTTCAGTCGAGCCGACCTGGAAGACTATGCCCGGCACCACACGCTTGCCTGGGTCGAGGACCCCTCCAACCGCGAGACCCACCATGATCGAAACTTCCTGCGGCAGGAGATACTCCCGCTGCTGGCCGGGCGCTGGCCGGGCTACCGTGCAACCGTAGCCCGGGCAGCCGATCATCTGGGGGTCGCGGCCGCGAGATTGCGTGGCGCCGCAGGCCCGCTGCCCACCTGTATGAGCCGGCTGGGTGACCCCGGGCTCGCGCTCGAGCCGCTGCTAGCGGGTGGCGACGCGCAGGCGGCGACCCTGTTACGCGCCGCGCTCGCCCTCTGGGGCTGCCGCCCGCCGGACCGGGCGACCCTCGATGAGTTCCTGCGGCAGCTGCGCGAGTCGGGCGAAGGGTCGAACCCCGAGCTCAAAGTCGCCGACTTCACGTTGCGCAGGTTTCAGGGCGGCGTGTTCCTGGTGCCGCAGGGCCCCTTTGTCACTGATTCATGTTCGCTTGCGCCGGGCGAGGTGCTGGAACTGCCGGGGGTCGGTCGCTTGGCCCTTGCGCAGACGAATGGCCCAGGCCTGGTGCTCGGCGCCGACGATCGGCTGGAGGTGCGCTTTCGCGCGGGCGGGGAGTACTGCCGCCCTTCGGGTCGCGCCGCGGCGCCGCTCAAGAAACTACTGCAGGAATGGCAAATACCGCCCTGGTGGCGCTCGCGCCTCCCGCTGCTCTACTGCGGCGATGAGCTGCTTGCGGTCGCCGACCTCGCCCTGTGCGAGTCGCGCTGCCTATGCACCAAAAGCGGGCCAGAAGAACGCTGGATATTGACCTGGGAACGCCCCGAATACGGCTTCGGCGATTGAGCCGGACAGGCCTTTCTGTTAACCTGACTTCCCATCTTTTGCAGGACGTGTAACAGCTCACGGGGCGGCCTCATCTTTTTTGGCGAGGCATTTTCTGGACTCTCTTCAAGGGAGTTGATGAGCGCAACATCACGTCTTGTATGCCCGGCAATACTGCATAAAAAAGGCATTTCATGACGCGCTACGTCTTCGTCACCGGTGGGGTTGTTTCTTCTCTAGGCAAGGGTATCGCGGCGGCATCTCTGGCAGCGCTTCTCGAGGCGCGAGGCCTCAAGGTTACACTCCTCAAGCTCGACCCCTATATCAACGTCGACCCGGGCACCATGAGCCCTTTCCAGCACGGCGAGGTGTTTGTCACCGAAGATGGTGCAGAGACTGACCTGGATCTCGGTCACTACGAACGCTTCACGCGCACGACCATGCGCAAGACCAACAACTTCACCTCTGGCCGGGTCTACAACGCGGTGTTGAAGAAGGAACGCCGCGGCGACTACCTCGGCGGTACCGTGCAGGTGATTCCCCATGTCACGGACGAGATCAAGCGCCGTGTCGTGCTCGGCGGCGAAGGTGTCGATGTGGCTATCGTGGAGATCGGCGGCACCGTTGGTGATATCGAGGGCCTGCCTTTCCTCGAGGCCGCGCGCCAGCTGAAAGTGGAGCTCGGCTCCAACCGCGCGTTGCTCATGCACCTGACCCTGGTGCCCTACATCGCCACCGCCGGTGAGATCAAGACCAAGCCCACGCAGCACTCCGTGAAGGAGCTGCGCTCCATCGGCCTTCAGCCAGACATCCTGCTGTGCCGCTGTGCGGTGGATATCGAAGAGGGCGCGCGCAAGAAAATCTCACTCTTTACCAACGTTGAGGAGCGCGCGGTGATACCGCTGCTCGATGCCGACTCGATCTACAAGATTCCGGGTATGCTCAAGGGCTTCGACCTCGACGACTTCGTGGTGGAGCGCTTCGGCTTTGACTGCCCCCAGGCCGATCTCTCGGAGTGGGACGAGGTGATCAAGCTCGAGGCTAACCCCAAGTCGGGCACTGTCCGAGTGGCAATGGTCGGCAAGTACATGGACCTGCTGGATGCCTACAAGTCGCTCAATGAGGCGCTGGGCCACGCCGGCCTGCAGACCGGCACCGATGTGCAGATCGATCACATTGATGCAGAAGATATCGAGCGCGATGGTACCGGCGTGCTGGAGGGCGTGAACGCCATCCTCGTGCCCGGCGGATTCGGCGATCGCGGTATCGAAGGCAAGATTACCGCCGTGCGCTATGCGCGCGAGCACAACATTCCCTACCTTGGTATCTGCCTGGGCCTGCATATGGCCCTGATAGAGTATGCGCGCAACGTCTGCGGGCTCGAGGGTGCGCACTCTACGGAGATGCAGGCCGACACACCGCACCCGGTGATTGCACTGATCACCGAGTGGATGACCGCCGAGGGCGGTGTAGAGCACCGCGACGAGGATTCTGACCTCGGCGGCACCATGCGACTTGGCGCGCAGCCCTGCCATCTTGAAGAGGGCAGCCGCGCGCGTGAAATTTACGGCGAGGCCGTGATTAACGAGCGCCACCGTCATCGGTATGAGGTGAACAACAACTATCTCGAGCCAATGCGCGAGCAGGGTATGCAGGTTGGCGGCTGGTCTGCCGACAAATCGCTGGTGGAGATGATCGAGTTGCCTGGCCATCCCTGGTTTATCGCCTGCCAGTTTCACCCGGAATTCACCTCGCGGCCCCGCGGCGGTCACCCGTTGTTTACCAGCTATATTGAAGCAGCCAAGGCGCACGCCGAAGGCTGAGCCCTACCCTGTACTGAGACACTGCCGTGACTGACCAGACCGTAACTGTCGCCGATATCACCATCGCCAACACTGCACCGTTTGTGCTGCTCGGGGGTGTGAATGTGCTGGAGAGCCGGGACTTCGCGCTCTCCGTGGCGGAGCACTACGTGGAGGTGTGTGCCCGGTTGGGTATACCTTACGTCTTCAAAGCGTCCTTCGATAAAGCCAACCGGTCTTCGATCCATTCCTTCCGTGGCCCCGGTCTGGAGGAAGGGTTGCAAATTCTTGCAGATGTGAAGTCTGCTCACGGTGTGCCGGTAATCACCGATGTGCATACGCCGGAACAGGCGGCGCCGACGGCGGAGGTGTGTGACATCATCCAGCTTCCGGCATTCCTCGCGCGCCAGACCGACCTGGTGGCCGCGATGGCCGCTACGGGAGCTCCCATTAACATCAAGAAACCCCAGTTTCTCGCGCCGTCGCAGATGGGCAACATCGCCGAGAAGTTTGCCGAGTGTGGCAATGAGCGCATCATGCTGTGCGAGCGCGGCAGCAACTTCGGCTACGACAACCTGGTGGTCGACATGCTGGGTTTCGGCGTTATGAAGAAAACCTGCGGTAACGCCCCAATCATTTTCGACGTGACACACGCGCTGCAGTGTCGCGACCTGGGTGGTGCGGCCTCCGGTGGGCGGCGCAGCCAGGTTGCCGACCTCGCGCGCTCCGGCATGGCCGTCGGCTTGGCTGGCCTGTTCCTCGAGTCACATCCCGACCCCGACAAAGCACTGTGCGATGGCCCCAGCGCGCTGCCCCTTGCGCAGCTCGAAGCATTCCTAACGCATGTTAAGGCGGTAGACGACCTTGTGAAGTCGCTGCCCGCCCTCGCGATCGACTAGTACAATAATTTTTCAGGCGGAGTAACTATTACATGGCAAACATTGCAGACGTCGCGGCCTTCGAGGTCATGGATTCCCGCGGTAACCCCACCGTGATGGCGGAGGTGACCCTGGACTCCGGCGCCTCCGGTGCGGCCTGCGCCCCCTCGGGCGCTTCCACGGGCTCCCGCGAGGCGCTCGAACTGCGCGACGGCGACAAGAGTCGCTACCTCGGTAAGGGCGTCCTGAAAGCGGTGGGCAACGCAAACGGCCCGATCCGCGATCTGCTGATTGGCAGCGATGCACTCGACCAGCGCGCGCTGGACGCCGCGATGATCGATGCGGACGGCACCGACAACAAGGCGAATTTTGGCGCCAACGCGATTCTTGCGGTGTCACTCGCCGCGGCGAAAGCGGCTGCCGTCGAGAAGCAGGTGCCGCTCTACCAGCATATTGCGGACATCAACGGCACGACAGACTTCACGATGCCCGTGCCGATGATGAACATCCTCAACGGCGGCGAGCACGCCGACAACAATGTCGACATCCAGGAATTCATGGTGCAGCCCGTTGCTGCCCCCACGTTCGCAGAGGCGCTGCGAGCCGGTGCAGAGATTTTCCACCAGCTGAAGAAAGTGCTCTCGGGGCGCGGCCTGAACACCGCCGTTGGCGACGAGGGTGGTTTCGCGCCCAACCTGCCGTCCAATGAGGCGGCCCTCGAGGCGATCGCCGAGGCGGTCGCGGCGGCGGGTTACAAGCTGGGTGAAGATGTGACGCTCGCGCTCGACTGTGCGGCCTCGGAGTTTTACAGGGACGGAGTCTATGACCTCGCAGGTGAGGGCAAGCAGTTTTCCTCCGAGGCCTTCAGCGACTACCTCGCCGACCTCGCGAGCAATCACCCCATCATTTCGATCGAGGACGGCCTGGACGAATCCGACTGGGACGGCTGGAAGATTCTCACCGATAAAATCGGCGACAAGGTCCAGCTTGTGGGCGACGACCTCTTCGTAACCAATACCAAGATTCTCAAGGAAGGTATCGACAAGAGCATTGCCAATTCCATCCTTATCAAGTTCAACCAGATCGGCAGCCTGTCGGAAACCCTCGACGCTATCGCGATGGCGAAAGATGCAGGCTACACCGCTGTTATCTCGCACCGTTCCGGTGAAACCGAGGACACCACCATCGCAGACCTCGCCGTCGCAACCGCCGCCGGTCAGATTAAGACCGGGTCACTGTGCCGCTCAGACCGTGTCGCCAAGTACAACCGCCTGCTGCGCATCGAGGCGGAACTGGCGGGTCGCGCCCCCTATCGCGGGCTGGCGGAGTTTTCGCGCTGAGGTACTGAGTGCGCTGGCTGCTTGTCGGACTCGTTGCCCTGCTCGCGGTACTGCAGTACCGCCTGTGGTTTGCTGATGGCAGCCTCGCCGAGCAGCATCGTCTCGAGGAGCAGGTGGAGGAGCAGACACGCATCAACGCGGAGCTCGCCGCGCGCAATGAGGCGCTCGCGCGGGAGGTGCGCGAGCTCAAGAGCGGTCACCTGAGCGTGGAGCAGCGCGCTCGCGAGGAGCTGGGTCTCATTCGCGAAGACGAGATCTTCTACCACGTTGTAGAGGACGGGCCGGACAAACCCCGCACGGAGAGCCAGCCATGAGCGACACCTGTTGGGCGGTGGTACCTGCGGCGGGCAGCGGCCGCCGCATGGGCGCCGATCGCCCCAAACAGTATCTCGAGATAAATGGCACGCCCCTCCTTGAGTACAGCCTGCGCGCGCTTCTGTCACACAGCGCGATCAGTGGCGTCACAGTCGCATTGCAGCCAGACGATGTGTTTGCATCCGGGGTAGCCGCGCTCGCTGATAGGCGGGTAACGCGGGTCGATGGCGCCAGTGAACGCAGTGGCTCGGTGTTGTCTGCGCTGTCTGCGTTGTCACAGCATGCCGGGGAGAATGACTGGGTGCTGGTGCACGACGCGGCTAGGCCCGGTCTGCCCTCCGAAGACCTCGACCGCCTGATCGATGCTGTCGTTACGTCGGGCTGCGGAGGCCTGCTGGCAGAGCCGGTCGTCGATACCGTGAAGCGCGCGGGCGGTGACGCCAGAGTGGAGGAGACTGTTGATCGCAGTGGTCTTTGGCGCGCACAAACGCCGCAGATGTTTCGACTGGGCGAGCTGCGCGAGGCGCTTTCGGGTGCGCTCGACGCCGGAGTTGAGATCACCGACGAGGCATCGGCGATGGAATGGGCTGGGCTGCCGGTACAGCTTGTGAAGGGCTCGCCCGCGAATCTTAAGGTCACGGTGGCAGAGGACCTCGCGCTGGCGGCCTGGTACCTTCGAGCACACGGAGCAGACTGAATGCGCATCGGCCACGGTTACGACGTACATCGCACCTGCACCGGCGATCATATCGTTATGGGCGGCGTCACAATCTCGCATGACCGGGGCCTTGAAGCCCACTCCGATGGCGATGTGCTGCTGCATGCGATCTGTGATGCCGTACTGGGTGCACTGGCCGCTGGCGATATCGGTCATCATTTCCCCGACACTGACCCTGCCAATGCGGGTATCGACTCCCGTGAACTCCTGCGTCGGGTGGCAGCGCTCATGACTGAGGCCGGTTACCGGGTAGGTAACCTCGACAGCACGATCGTTGCCGAGGCGCCCAAGATGGCGCCGCACATCCAGGCCATGCGGGCCAACATCGCGGCAGACCTTGGCGCTTCGGCCAGTGCCGTCAACGTCAAGGCGACTACCACTGAACAGCTTGGCTTCGCCGGCCGCGGCGAGGGCATCGCCGCGCACGCCGTCGTACTGCTCGAGCCCGCCGGGGCGTGACAGAGGTGCTTCCGCGCGCCTGGGGCGAACCCCCGGGTAGCGCACGTATCCGCGAACGCCCCGAGGACTTCCTGGTCGAGGAGGTGCTCGGCTTCGAGCCGGACGGCGAGGGCGAGCACGCATTCCTGCATCTCGAAAAACGGGGCCGCAATACCCAGGACCTGGCGCGAGAGCTCGCGCGGCTGGCGGGCGTGCCCGAGCGAGACGTGGGCTTCAGTGGTCTTAAGGATCGCAACGCGGTGACCCGCCAATGGTTCAGCGTGGGGCTCGCGGGGCGCGACGAGCCCGATTGGACCGCGCTAGCGTCCGGGCATGAGGTCGCTGTGCTGACCGCCACGCGCCATCGCCGCAAACTGCGGCGCGGCGTCCACCGCCGCAATCGATTTACGCTGATTCTGCGCGGCTGGTCTGGCGACTGTGAGGCCCAGCAGGGTCGTCTACAGCAGGTACAGTTCGGCGGAGTGCCCAACTACTTCGGCGAGCAGCGCTTCGGGCGCGGCGGGCAGACACTGCGCGGCGCGCTCGAGTGGGTGCGCCGTGATCGCAAGCTGCGCCGAACGCAGCGCGCGTTGTTTCTTTCCGCGCTGCGCGGGCACGTCTTCAACAGGCTTCTGGCCGAGCGACTCTCGAGCGGTGACTGGCTGCGTCTGGAGGTTGGCGATATGGCCATGCTGGCGGGCACGCGCAGCCAGTTCCGGCTGGAGGACGATGCTGCCGATATCAAGAACCGGATCGAGGAGGGTGATCTGCACCCCGGTCTACCGCTACCGGGCCGGGGAATACTCGAAGAGTGCAATGTTCACTTGCCCGCAGAGCTGGTGCCGATTGCTGAGCACCTGGCGGCCCAGGGGCTGGATCTGGGCTGGCGGGCTGCGCGAGTCATCCCGGATGACTTTTCGTGGGAGTTTTGTGATCATGACACTCTGCGATTGACCTTCAGCCTACCCGCTGGCAGCTATGCCACTGCGGTGTTGGCAGAGTGCGTTCAGTACCGGCAGGAACAATAACAAGGGACGTTTTTTCGGGGTGAGTAACGGGGTGAGCGGGGTAGATTTAAAAGGTATCGGCATGACTTCCCAGCGGACGCGGGAGCGGCTGATACAGCGCCTGGTGGAACAGGGTATCGACAACCAGCATGTACTGGATGTCATACGACGCACACCCAGGCACTTGTTCTTGGACGAGGCGATGGCACATCGTGCCTATGAAGATGTCGCCTTGCCGATCGGTTTCCAGCAGACGCTTTCCCAGCCGTATGTCGTGGCGCGAATGACGGAACTCCTGCTCGCCGCGGGGCCGCGCTCACGCGTACTGGAAATCGGCACGGGCTCCGGTTACCAGACCGCGGTACTGGCGCAGCTGGTCGACGAGGTCTACAGCGTTGAACGTATCAAGCCGTTGCAGCAGAAAGCGCGGAAGCGTCTGCGGGAACTGAAGCTGCGCAATGTCCACATGAACCACGCCGACGGTGGTATGGGTTGGCCGGAGCGCGGCCCGTTCGACGGCATTCTCACCACTGCTGCGCCGGAGGTGATTCCCGAGGAGCTGCTGCGCCAGCTCGCCATTGGCGGTCGCCTCGTGATCCCCGTGGGCGGCGAAAGCCAGGAGCTCAAGGTTGTCACGCGTACTGAAGACGCGTTTACAACCGAGACCATCGAGGCGGTCTATTTCGTGCCCCTCCGTTCGGGCACGGTGAGGTAGCACCGTGACGGCGCTCGGCATATTCCTGCGCGGGCTGTTGATGGGGGCGGCCGATATTGTACCCGGCGTCTCGGGCGGTACGATGGCCTTCATAACCGGCATCTACGACCGGCTTATCAGCAGCATTCGAGCAGTTGATATTGAATTTGCGCGCAAGGTACTCCGGTTTGATATCAAGGGCGCCTGGGCACACGTCGACGGCAACTTCCTGCTGCCGCTGGCGCTCGGCATCGCTACCAGCATCTTGTCCCTCGCTCGCCTGATCTCCTGGGTCCTCGAAAACCACCCGGTGCCCCTATGGGCGTTCTTTTTCGGCCTGATCCTGGCCTCTGCGCTGGTCCTCATGCGGCACGTTGACCGGTGGACCGCCGCGCGTATTGCCTGCCTTATCGTTGGCACAGCCATCGCCCTATACATCGGCCTTTCTGCCGCGATCAATTTTGACATCGGCACGCTCGGCATTTTCGCGGCGGGATTCCTCGCGATCTGCGCGATGATCCTGCCCGGAATCTCAGGGGGGTTCATTCTCGTGCTATTGGGGATGTACGGTCCTGTGATCGAGGCGGTCAAGACGCTCGATTTTGCATTTCTCGCCGTGCTGGCAGCGGGCTGTGTCGCGGGCCTGATGTGTTTCTCGCGACTGTTGCACTGGCTACTGAATCACTACCGCCAGGCGACGATGTCACTGCTCACCGGGTTCCTGTTTGGCTCGCTTGTTGTCGTCTGGCCGTGGAAGCAGGTACTGTCTTTTGTTGAGCGTTCTGACGGCACATTGAAACCGGTGCAGCAGGTACCGGTGACGCCTGCAGAATTCACAGCGCATACCGCAGAACCTGCCCAGGTGATGCTTTGCGCCGTGCTGATGATCGTCGGTTTTGCGCTGGTGTGGATCATCCAGACACGCTGGAGTGACGCACCGGGGGCCTGATCCCGGGAGCGGGGGTTGCCGTGCGCGCCGTTCTATTTGTCATCATCCCGTTGGTCCTCGCGGCCTGTGGCAGCAATGCCCCGGCACCGGTGGAGGACCGCAGCGGGCGTGTGACGCTACCGTCGGTGGGCACTGTTAGCAGCGGCCCGCGCAGCTACCGTGTACAGCGCGGCGACACGCTGTATGCCATTGCTTTTCGCTACGGCCTGGATTATCGCAAGGTCGCTGCCGCCAACCGCATACCTGCGCCTTACACCATTTACGTGGGTCAGGAAATTGCACTGCGTGAGGGCAGCCTGCCTGTCACCGCGCCCCCCGTAAGCAAGCCGCTGCCGAAGCGGCCGCAGCCGATCGTCCAGGACCCCTCGACATCTGGCACGGTTTCGGCGAAGCCTGAACGGAAACCAGAGCCGAAGCCTGCCCGTCCTGCGAGCCCGGTTTACAGCGGCGCGCCGGTGACGAAGTGGCGGTGGCCTTCCGATGGGCCGGTAACGCGTCGTTTCGCCAAAACGATGAACAAGGGTATCGATATTGGTGGCAAGCGCGGAGACCCCGTGGTTGCCGTTGCGCCGGGCAAAGTGGTTTATGCCGGCACTGGAATTTCTGGCTACGGTGAACTCCTGATTGTGAAACACAATGAAGAGTACCTGAGTGCCTACGGCCACAACGACAGACTTCTGGTGGCCGAAGGTGACATCGTCGCCTCGGGGCAGGCCATCGCCCGCAAAGGCAGCTCGGGCACGGCAGACAGCGTCAAGCTGCACTTCCAGATCCGCCGCGAAGGCAAGCCCATTGACCCGCAAAGGGTACTCCCCAGGCGCTAGCAGCGCGGAATTTCGGGCACACTGAGCCCTCGCTGGGTAGGGCATACGTTAGTGAAAACTAGCTATACGTCTAGCATATGTGCGCGATTGCACAAGCAAAATAGTTACGTTAGTCTGGACGGCCCGGTGAAAAAAATGCTCTGTCATTTTTGACAAGAATAAGAGTGAGAAAGGCCATGGATTTGGACGCAAACACCGCTGGCTCGAAAGGGACTTCGAAAGGGCGCCGTACCACCAAACGCGCCACCACCAACGGCAAAACCGCCAACGCCAGGAATGGCAACGGCAAGAAGCAAACCGCCAACGCGAAGACCCGGAAGGCCGAAAAGGCTGCTGAGTCGCCCGAGTTCCTCGAGTCGCAGACTGACGCGGAAGCAGAAGAGCAGGCGTTTGAAACCGCGAAGGCAGCGACATCGCGGCGCAATGAAAAGTCCCTTGACGCCACGCAGCTCTACCTCAATGAAATTGGTTACTCTCCGCTGCTGACGGCAGATGAGGAGAAGTACTACGCGCGGCTCGCGCGCTCGGGCGAGGAGTCCGGCCGCCAGCGCATGATCGAAAGCAACCTGCGCCTGGTCGTAAAGATCGCGCGTCGCTACATCAATCGCGGCCTGACTCTTCTGGATCTCATCGAAGAGGGTAATCTTGGCCTGATTAGAGCGGTTGAGAAGTTTGACCCTGAGCGGGGCTTCCGCTTTTCAACCTATGCCACCTGGTGGATTCGCCAGACGATTGAACGGGCCATCATGAACCAGACCCGCACGATCCGCCTGCCGATCCATGTGGTCAAGGAACTCAACGTCTACCTGCGTGCTGCACGCGAGCTCACCCAAAAGCTGGACCACGAGCCTTCTGCGGAAGAGATCGCCGACATGCTGGACCGTCCCGCCGCAGACGTGAAGCGCATGCTCGGCCTGAACGAGCGCGTCACCTCGGTCGATACACCCATCGGTCCCGATTCGGATCGCGCGGTGGTCGACACTATCGCCGATGCCCGCGAATGCGATCCCTCGCAGCTCCTGCAGGACTCGGACATCAAGGACAACATCGCCCACTGGCTCGACGAGCTTTCCGACAAGCAGCGCGAGGTGGTCTCCCGCCGCTTTGGCTTGCGTGGTTATGAGAGCAGCACGCTGGAGGAGGTCGGTCGCGAAATCGGCCTGACTCGCGAGCGCGTGCGCCAGATTCAGGTCGAGGCCCTAAAGCGCCTGCGTTCCATCATGGAGACACAGGGGCTTAGCGGCGAATCGTTGTTTACCTGATACCAAGCGACAAGCTTACTCTCTAAACCAGCGAAAGCGGTGACAACCGCGTTTCTTGATGCGTCTAGCCCACCGGCTCACCAGGCGTTCACACTTCCTTGAAAGTGCCGCAGCTCCGCGGAGCAGCCGACGTCTCTCCAGCAGTTCTTCCGCAATCCTCTCCCTGAACCCACGACCCAAGCTGATACACCCCCTCGAAATCCATACAATATGGCCCAATCTGCCAATGCACGAGACCGGAGAAGTCGTATCCTATCGCCCAGAAAAACCAGCGGACCCCAGACGATGAGCACAGATATCCAGCAACAACTCGAACTCCCGAAACTCGACCAGGTTGGCTTCGTGGTGCGCGACCTTGAGTCGGCGATGGCGCTTTACGAACCCATGTTCGGCCCATTCAGCACCATGGACCCGGGCCCGATGACCTATGACTACCGAGGCAAGGAAGAGGAGTGCAATATGCGCCTCGCTTTCGGCAAGAGTGGCGATGTCGAAATTGAGCTGATCGAATGGGTTGAGGGTGGTTGCCCGCACAAGGAATTCCTGGACGCCGGCCACGAAGGCATGCACCACATGCGTTTTCGGATCGATGACCTGGATGCGAAAGTCGCTGAGGCGGAAAAAATTGGCTGGCGCGCTATCTGGACCAAGCGCTACGGTGAGGGTCTCGCTGTGGCTTACCTGGAGCGCGATGGTGACCCGCTCTTCCTCGAGTTGTTCGAGAACCTGCACGGGTAGCGGTAAGTTCCGTCAGTCGACCGTAACCGTTACACGGAGGTAAGCGCGATGCAGCAATCGAGTCGTACAGTTCGCGACACGCTTCTTCAGGTCGCTCTCACCTTGTTTGCCTGCGCCAGCGTGAATGCCGCTGAACCCCAGGCGCTTTTCGATGGCCAATCCCTCGACGGTTGGGTCGCGTTCGGTGATATCGATTGGCGTGTGGAAGAGGGCGCTATCGTGGGTGAGGGCAGTGGCGACGGCTTCATCACCACGAAGAGGCTCTACGGCGATTACTCGCTCACGGTCGAGTTCTGGGTAGACGCAACAACGAACTCGGGCGTTTTCCTGCGCTGCCAGGACCGCCGGTACATCCATCCGGATACCTGCCTGGAGCTGAATATCTGGGACGAGCACCCCAAGCAGGTCGCCCGTACGGGCGCGATTGTATTTCGCGCCATGCCACCGCTCGCCCAGGTGCAAACCGTGGGGAAGTGGAATACCTATGAAGTGCGGGTGCAGGGGTCAGACGTGGAGGTCCGCGTGAACGGTGAGCTCACGGCCGAGCTCGACGATGCGAATCCCACGGCGGGTTTCATTGCGCTGCAGCACTGGGAGTCCGGCACGGTGAAGTTTCGCAAGGTGGAGCTACTGCCGCTCTAGCGTGTCAGGCGGGTTCGCCTGAGGCTTCCCTGGCCTTGTACAGCGGCGCGGCCCCGAGGAAGGGCGCGATACTCTCGTCTTCCTTCACCATACTAATGATGCGGAACAGCAGGCCCTGTGCCGAGCCGTTGAGCAACGCGTCTGTGAGCATCTCGTCGGTGTCGACATCCTTCGCTGCGTCCAGCAGCTTGTTGAAGGTTGTCCAGTAGTTTTCGGAGTGACGCGAGCGTATTTCTGTACCGTAGAAAATGTCGTGCAGCGCGGCAGGGTCTTCGCGGTTGTTAATGGCGAGCGAAATCATGCGCCTGACGAAAAGGGCGTTGTCGCTGGTGCTCGCAACACCGCGCAGTTCTGCAAACTCCTCCGAGGTCATTTCGCCGTTGCCGGTAGGGCCGCAGACCGAGATAAAGTGGAAGGCGGATATTGCGCCCAACTGGTCGTTCACGAGCGACATCAGCTTGAAGTAGCTGTCGCGCCGGGAGTGCAGTTCCATCTTCCGCGCGCTTTCTTCCTGTAGCTTGATAGCGGTCGTGTTGGCCGTAATTTCTTTTTGCTGCATGAAGTGCCCGATGACGAGCCAGAGAAAGGCGAGCGGTGCGAATGCACCTTCCAGGAAGCTGCCGATATCGGCGGTGGGCAGCATGACGAAGTTTCCGATACCAACGATGGATAGCAGGTAGATGAGGCCGGTGCCAATCCAGACAGTGGTGAGTGTGAGACCAAGTGTGACGCGCCAGTCCATGTTCGGGAGCATCCTCATGCGGGGGTTGCGAAACGCTGCCTAGTCTATCACGCCCTTTTCAGCACAAAAAAAGCCCCGCAGTGTCGCCACGGCGGGGCTCTTTATCTGGGTCGAGATTCAGCGTTCGAGCAGCTCGAGCTTGTTGGGCTTGCCTGCCCATTCCTCGGCGTCTGCAGGTGCGTCCTTCATCTCGGTGATGTTGGGCCACACTTCGGCGAGCTCGGCGTTCAGCTCGAGAAACACCGCCTGGTCCTCAGGCAGCTCGTCTTCAGAGAAGATTGCGTCGACGGGGCATTCCGGCTCGCACAGGGCACAGTCGATGCACTCGTCCGGGTGGATGACGAGGAAATTCGGGCCCTCGTAAAAGCAGTCTACCGGGCATACCTCTACGCAGTCCGTGTGCTTGCACTTGATGCAATCTTCGCCAACAACAAACGTCATTCCTACTTCCCCAAGATTATTTGATAAGGAGGGTCATTAACTAACGCGCGCTAGTTTACCCGTAGAGATACCAGAATAGAAGGCTTTTGGGCAGGCCCTGAGGGGTGTTTCTTGACCTGTGTCACAGCCCCGCGGGCGCCGGTTATTCCAGTTGTGACTTGAGTTCATAGAGCAGCTGGAGCGCGTCTCGTGGGCTGAGCCCGTCGACGTCAATTTCCTCCAGGTGCGTGACCACAGGGTGCGGCTCTGCGCTGCCAAAGAGGTCGCTCTGGGCGGGAGGTGGTGCCGGGGCGACCGCTGGCGCCTGCGTATCGCCCGCGCCGGTTTCGAGCTCCGTGAGCTTGTCGCGCGCGGCCGCCAAAACCGGCGCCGGGATGCCGGCGAGCTTGGCGACCTGCAGCCCGAAGCTGCGGTTGGCCGGGCCCTCCTGGATGTTGTGCAGGAACACTACGTGGTCCTGGTGTTCTGTTGCGTCCAGGTGCACGTTGGCCATGGTGGGGCACTGCTCGGGCAGACTGGTGAGTTCGAAATAGTGTGTGGCGAACAGCGTGAACGCCTGCACCTGTTGCGCGAGCTGCACGGCCGCCGCCCAAGCGAGGCTAAGGCCATCGAAGGTGCTCGTGCCGCGACCGACCTCGTCCATCAGCACCAGGCTGCGCGGAGTGGCGTTGTGCAGGATGTTTGCCGTTTCTGTCATCTCCACCATGAACGTGGAGCGCCCGCCGGCGAGGTCGTCGGAGGAACCGATGCGCGTAAAAATGCGGTCGAGTGGCGCCATCTTTACCGCGTTGGCCGGCACGAAGCTGCCAATATGTGCGAGCAGGGCGATCACGGCATTCTGGCGCATGTAAGTCGACTTGCCGCCCATGTTCGGTCCGGTGATCAGCAGCATGCGCCGCTTGCTGTTCAGCAGTGTGTCGTTGGCTATGAAGGGCTCATCCAGCACCTGCTCTACGACCAGGTGGCGCCCCGCGACGACCTCGAAGACTTCCTCCTCACAAAACTCCGGCTGGCAAAGGCCGAGGTTGTCGGCGCGCTCTGCGAGATTGGCGAGCACGTCAATTTCCGAGACTGCGGCCGCGGTGTCCTGCAGCGCGGCGAGCTGTTCATTCAAGGTCGACAGTAAATCATCGTAGAGTGCTTTTTCCCGCGCGAGCGCGCGACTCTTGCTCGAGAGCGCCTTGTCTTCGAATTCCTTAAGCTCGGGGGTGATGAAGCGCTCGGCGTTCTTTAGCGTCTGGCGACGGATGTATTCCGGGGGTGCCTTGTCGGACTGCGCGCGGCTGATTTCGATGTAGTAACCGTGCACGCGGTTGTAGCCCACCTTCAACGTGGCGATACCCGTTGCGTCGCGCTCGCGCTGTTCAATCTCGAGCAGGTAGTCGCCCGCGCCGGTACTGATGCGCCTTAGTTCGTCGAGCTCTTCATCGAAACCCTCTTTGATGACGCCGCCATCGCGGATCACCACGGGCGGGTTTTCGATGATGGCACAGCCGAGCAGCTCAACGATGTCCGGGTAGTCGCCTGCCTGCGTGCTGAGGGTAGCCAGAAGGGGAGAGGCGCAGCGCGCCAGCTCCGCCCGCAACTGTGGCAGCGTGGCGAGAGAAGAGTGCAGCCTCGTGAGGTCCCGAGGACGGGCCGAGCCCAGAGCGACACGGGTCAGAATGCGCTCCATGTCGCCGACACCTTTCAGGGCGCCGCGCACGGTCTCGTAGTAGTAGTCGTCACAAAGAGTGCGAATGGCGACCTGTCGTGCGTTCAATACGCTGATATCTGTGAGCGGCCGGTGCAGCCAGCGCCGCAGGAGGCGACTGCCCATGGCGGTCACGGCCCGGTCCATGACGGATTGCAGTGTATTGTCTTCACCGCCCGTTAGGTTGATATCGATTTCGAGGTTGCGCCGGGTTGCCGCGTCCATGATGACGCTGTCCTGGCGACTCTCGTGCTGCAGTGCGCGGATGTGTGGTAGCTGGCCGCGCTGGGTGTCCTTGACGTACTGCAGTAGCGCGCCGGCTGCGCCGATGGCCAGTGTCAGTTCGGCGCAGCCGAAGCCGGTCAGGTCTTTGGTTTGGAACTGTGTGTTGAGCGCGCGCTCGGCTCCTTCGGTATCAAACTCCCAGGCCGGCTGGCTGCGCGCGCCGCTGCGCTCGGTCACGCAGGGCGCCATCAGGTGTTCGTGGTACAACGACTCCGCCGGGTTAAGCCGTTCCAGCTCGCTGGCGAGCGCCTCGTCCCCGGCGATCTCCAGAACGCGGAAGCGGCCCGTGCTGAGGTCCAGGTAGGCGATGCCGTAGTGGCCATCACCCGGGTTGACTGCGAGCAGCAGGTTGTCGCTGCGGTCATCCAGCAGCGCCTCATCGGATAGTGTGCCGGGCGTGACCACGCGCACGACCTTGCGTTCCACGGGTCCCTTGCTGGTGGCAGGGTCGCCGATCTGTTCTGCGATGGCCACCGACACGCCGGCTTTTACCAGTCTGCCGAGGTAGTTCTCCGCCGCGTGGTAGGGCACACCGCACATCGGTATCGGTTCACCGCCCGACTTTCCCCGCGCGGTCAGTGTGATGTCCAGGAGGTCCGCGGCCCGCTTGGCATCGTCGTAGAAGAGCTCGTAGAAGTCCCCCATGCGGTAGAACACCAGGTCGCGTGGGTGATCTGACTTGATGCTTAGATACTGCTGCATCATTGGGGTATGGGTAACTGTCTGATTCAATTAGAAATAGTCTCTAATGTTCAGTAGCTGCGGCATGGCGTTGAGGCGCTATGATAAGGGTTTTGGCTCCGCTGGACACCCATGGGATCGCGTGACACAGCGCGACAGGGCGCGCTGTGTCGTGGGCCATGTCATGGCTGTGAGGGGTGCAGCGGCGAGAGCTACTAGTGGGCGCTGCCGGCCTGGTTTGCGAGCAGCGTGTCCAGCGGGACGTGCTCATACTGCGGTGGCGGGAACATGTCGTAGGGGTACTCGCCGGAGATCGTACACAACCGCATTTGCCGCAGTACCTCGTAGAAATCCAGTTTCACGTAGGTGAACTGGTCGAGCAGTTCCGGGTTGGAGCGGAACAGCGGTTCGTTGCCGATGCGCAGCTTTTCTTCAATATCGATGTGGGGGTTGCGCGCCACGAAGTAGAGCTGGTGGTAGTACTCGTACGTGGCGTCGTCCAGACCGAAGTTGGTGGCGAGAATGTTGTCGCCCATCTCCTCGGTTTCCTTGCGCGTGTAGGCGTAGGTGGGGTAGCTCTTCATATCGCCCGCGCCCATGAAGATCATTCGCTGAGACAGTTTTGTCAGGAACTCGAACGTCGAGCGCAGGTCGGCCTCGGTTTCGAAATTGGAGCGCGTGATCAAGTCGAAGTAACCGGTGATTCCGGACTCCACGATTTCCTCAGCAGCCTCCAGTACCCGGTCCAGCGGCGTGGGTCGGTTGTAGACATCGGAGAGGAGGCGCTCGCTGCCGGACTGGATGCCCATCGTAATGCTGTTGCACCCTGCTTCCTTGAGCTTTTTCAGGAGCTCGAGGTTGTGTGTTGTCGGGTAGGTATAGCACCAGAAGGGCAGACCGACTTCTTCCTTGTAGCGCGGCAGAAACTCGTCGAGCCAACGCGGATTGAGTGTGAACACGTCGTCCCAGAACCAGATCATTGCCGGCGTGGGCGAGAAGGTCTCCTTTACTTTGACCAGTTCCTCGAGGACGACGTCCACGCTGCGACGGCGCAGTGAGCTTTTCTTGCCGAACATCTCCTGGTAACGGCTCTCGACACAGAACGAGCAGGAGAACGGGCAACCCCGTTGGGTCATGATCTGGTAGTCACCAAACGACACGCGTTCCTGCGCGAGTTTGCCGCGCTTCACGAAGCCATCGGTCACGTAGAACATCTTTGACGGTGTCCAGTCGGGGATTGCGATGTCATCGAGACTGCCGATCGAGCGCTTGGGGTTCTTATGAACGTTCCCGTGCTCGTCCTTCGCCCAGGTTCCGTCGATTTTCAGCCACTCGCCGCGTTCACGCCAGCGCGGCTTCTCGTGGATGCAGTCGGCGAATTCTATCAACACCTCTTCGCCGTCGCCGATACACACCAGGTCGGCGTGTTCAATGGCGATTTCCGGCTCCAGCGTGGTGCCGACACCCCCCCACAGGATCGGTACATCGAAACGTTCGCGCAGGAAGGCCGTGGTTTTGATCGCTTCCGGGATCGACAGGCTGATCACCGAGAGGCCGATGGCGTGGGGTTTGAAATCGTCCAGCTTCTCTGCGAGGGCCTCGTAGTCGGCCCCGAATTGGTAGTCTCCGGAGTCTTTCAATGCCAGCGAACGGTCTGCCGAGAATGGCGTTTCCAAGTACTCCTGTACGTTGTAATCCTTGAAGAAATACATGCGCGCAAAATGTCCGGCGCGCGACAGGTCGCCGGTGAGCTGCGGGAGTGCCATGTTCAGATCTGGATGAATTTTGACGAGTGCAATCTTGGCCACGCTTAACCCCAAGAATCTTATGGTTTATCAGTATCTTACAAAGTATAGTGCAAAAGCCTGTCGAGTTTGGACGTTTTTTGTTCCATTGGCCTGTCTGTGACCTGGTTCCGGTCATGGCGGCGTAGGAGTGTGTGTTATGTGCCCTCGGGGCTCGTCGCCGGGGCTGTCCCGTGAGCGCGCCGCCGGCGAGGGACGCGTGCGAGCGTCCTGCACCGCATAACACCGTCAAGGAGTACATCATTTGAGAAAGTTTTTTGTCGTCGTCGGCATCGTGGTCGGGCTTATTGTCCTGAGTTCACTCCTGTTCCGCACCGAACTGGAGCGCGCGAACTTTGCGCTCACCTTGTTCTCCGGCGAGGAGCAATACCAGAACTTCAACCGGGTGGCATCGCTCTTCCCCACGAGTGAAATGACGGCGGCGCCCGCGCCCTACAAATTCACCACCGGCGATACAATATCGTTGCCGACGTCGTTTGATTACGCGGGCGCGCGCGTGGACGTGGAAACGTTTCTCGCTGAGACAGACACCAGTGCCCTGGTGGTGCTTCATGACGGCGCCTTGGTCTATGAGCGTTACCTGCTGACGGGCGGGAGAGCGGTGAACTGGTTGTCGATGTCGGTGGCCAAGAGCTTCATCTCTGCAGGCATCGGTATCGCAGTCGACCAGGGCTTGCTCGACGTTGAGCAGTCGATATCGGATTACGTGCCGGCACTGGGAGGGTCTGCTTATGACGGCGTGCGTGTGAAGGATGTCCTGCAGATGTCTTCGGGCGCCGCGTGGGACGAAACCTATTCCGATCTCAACTCCGATGTGAACCGGATGGGTCGTGTGATGGCGCTGGGTGGGTCGACCACAGAGTTCGTTGCCGACATGACCCGCGAGTACGAGCCCGGTACCGTCAATCGCTACAATTCTGGCGATACGCAGGCGCTGGGTATCCTCCTGCGCACGGTCTCCGGTAACTCCATAACGGCGTTTCTCGAACGCAACCTCTGGCACCCCTTGGGCATGGAGAGTCCCGGTTATTGGATTATCGACAGCGAAGATGTCGAGATGGCGTTCTTTGGGCTCAATGCCACCGCTCGCGATTACGCCAAGCTTGGTGAGCTGTATCGCAATCGGGGTAACTGGAACGGTCGCCAGATTGTATCGGAGGACTGGGTCGCCGCGTCGGTTACGGCTGACGGCCCGCATCTGCAGCCAGGCCTCGATGAAGACTTTCCGCTCGGCTACGGCTACCAGTGGTGGTTGCCGGAGTCAGATCAGGGCGAGTACCTCGCTATCGGGGTCTACAACCAGTTCATTTACGTCAATCCGGCAAATGGTGTGGTGATCGTCAAGCTGTCGGCATTCTCCGATTATGCGACTTCCGAGGCTGAAGAAGCCTGGCGGGAGATAGAGACCATCGACTTCTTTCGGGCGATAGCGCGTAACCTCTAGGCTATCCAGATGTCGGTAAGTCACTCCCGTGCGAAGCATGGCATCGCATCGCGCGGGAGCACAACACCTATCGTTACTTGCCCCAGGAATTGACCCAGTTGGCCTGCTCTGGCCCTGCCGAGGCGCATTGCACAGCCCTGTGTTTTGTTTTAGCTTGGTCGGTGATTTTGAAGATTCCTCAGGAGACAGTGTATGACATCGTTTTTGCGCAACATGACGGGTCTGGCGGCAATGGTGATCTTGCTGGCAGCCTGTACCTCGGGTCCGCAGATTCGTGCGAACGTGAACCCCAGTACCGATTTTGCTGGCTTCAAGACGTACAACTTCGCATCGCCTTTTGGTACTGACAGGCCGAATGGGGTACAGACGCCGGTGTCCAGTATGGTCAAGGCGAGCCTTGGTCGTGCGATGGAGAGTCGAGGCTATACGCTGTCCGAAAATCCGGACCTTATCGTGAATGCCTTTGTGAGCACGCAGCAGAAAATGAGCATTACCGAGGTCCCTACTGCGGACCCCTATTTCTATGGTTACCGTTATGGGCGTTACAACACCTGGGGCGGTTACCGCACGCAGGTGAACGAGTACACACAGGGCACGCTCGTGATTGACCTTGTTGACGCCTCGAACAATATGCTCGCCTGGGAAGGGCACGCTGAGCAGCGCCTGAAGTCGAATCCCGAGCCCATCACGCAGGAACGCGTCGACAGCGTCGTCGGCCTGGTGATGGAGCAGTTTACGTTCATCGCTGGCCCCTAAGTTGAACCCGCGCAGCGGGAACATGTTGCATGGCGGTTAGTCGAGGGGCCTGGCTGGCGCGCGCGAACGAGGCGCCGTTAGAGCCCGACCGACCATTAGTCGACCCGCACCACCACCTCTGGGACTGGCCGGGCAACCGCTACCTGCCCGGTGATTTTTATGCCGATATCGAAGGCCACGATGTTCGTCACTCCGTGTTCGTGGAATGTATGGCCAGTTATCGCAAGGAAGGCCCGCGTGAGGAGCGCCCCGTTGGCGAGACCGAGTGGGTCGTGGAGGTTACGCCGGACCAGCGTCCCCTTGTTGCCGCGATCGTTGGTTTCGCTGATCTAACCCTTGGTGGCGCCATTGCCCCGGTGCTGCGAGCACACAGGGAAGCCGGCGCCGGACGTTTCCGAGGCATCCGACACTCCTGTACATGGGACTTCAGTGAAGACGTCCCGAACTCCCACAGCAAGCCGCCACCGCATTTGTTCTTGCGTGATGACTTTCGTGAAGGTTTCGTGCAACTCGAACAGCAGGGCTTCCTATTCGAAGCCTGGTGCTATCACACGCAGTTGTTTGAGCTTGCGAGTCTCGCCAAGGCTTTCCCGCATGTGACGATTGTGACGGATCATGCGGGCGGGCCGCTCGGCATAGGTCCCTATGCGGGTCGGCGCGACGAGGTCTTTGAGCACTGGTGTCGGGGTATCGATGAGCTGGCATCACGACCCAATGTCGTCATGAAGCTAGGCGGTCTGGGTATGGAGATTAACGGGTTCAACTGGCACAAGCGCGAACGGCCGCCCTCGTCGGAAGAGATGGCCGCCGCTATTGAACCCTACGTGAGCTACTGCATTCGCCGCTTTGGTGTCGAGCGCTGCATGTTCGAGAGTAACTTCCCGGTCGACAATCTCTCCGGCCCCTACACGGTAGTGTGGAATGTCTTCAAGCGGCTCGCTGGTCAGTACGGCAGCGCGGCCGAAGATGCACTGTTGGCAGACAACGCAACACGGGTCTATGGATTGCCGGACCGGCGCTGAAGCGGGTAGTTGCTATCCATGCAAAAAAAGAGCGACCCGATAGAACGGGCCGCCCTGATGTACCGCTTCATTCTCAGACTCTTTAAGCGTGGCGTGCCCGGTCACTCTTCGGTGTTGGGGCCGTAGAGGCCGACACCGAGTTCACCTGCGATGTGACGAATTGCTCGCATGCCTCGTACGCTGTTGCCCGCCTCGTTCAGCGGTGCTGAGAAGGTCGCGATCGCGAAGCGGCCCGGCACGACTGCAACGATGCCGCCCCCGACACCGGTTTTAGCCGGTAGGCCAGCGCTGTACATCCACTCACCGGACTCGTCGTAGAAACCTGCGGACGCCATGATGGCGAGTAGCTCGGGGACGTCCTGCTTGTCCATCAACTTCCTGCCGGTAATCGGGTTAACGCCTTCGTTCGCCAGGGTAGCGCCCATGATCGCGAGGTCCTTGGTGTTGATACCAATCGAGCACTGGCGGGTGTAGACGCGCAGTGCTTCTTCGGGGTCGCTGTAGAGCCGCCCGTAGTTGTAGAGCAGGTTGGCGATGGCGCGGTTGCCCCAGACGTTCTCGTATTCAGAGGTATACACCTCTTCCAGTACACTGAGTTCGCGACCGGCAAAGCCGTTGATGTTGTCTTCAACCATGGCCCAGCGTGCTTTTTCGGACTTTGCGTCCAACATGCTTACCGCAGCGATGGCACCTGCGTTCACCAGTGGGTTTACTGAGCGGTCGTCATAAATTTCCAGCGCTAGCCGGGAGTTGAACGGCAGGCCGGTGGGCTCCACCCCGACCTTTTCGCGCAATGCCTTCGGGCCTTGCGTCGCCATGACGAGTGCTGCAGTGAAAGGTTTGGAGACGGACTGGATGGAGAATTCGTAATCCATCTCACCCGCGCTGTATATCTTGCCATCGCGAGTTGCTATCACTACCCCAAACAGGTCACTCGGCGTTTTCGTGAGGATAGGAATGTAGTCAGCGTTGGCGCCTTCATCCACGTCCTTGTAGAGCTTGTGGGCCTCGTCGACGACCGCCTGGAATTTTTCGGCGGAAATAGAGGCGGCCAAGCTCATCGTGGCTGCAAAGCTTAAACACAGACCTAGCGCCGCATTTTGTAGTGTTCTCTTCACGGAAAGATTCATTTTTCTACCTCGTCTAACTTTCTTGTTGTTGTGAATGCGTGAAACCTGATGCGCGCGAAGTGAAATCGCAATCGGCTGAGCGGTTACTATAGACTATAGTGACGGCGCAAATAATAAAGCATCACCCCGGTCAACATTTGGTCATGGACAGGTCGCTAACAAAGCTTGCGATGCATGACCTGCATTGGAGAAAAAGAATGGAACATTTCACCATCACTTCACTGTGCGCGGCTGTAGCCCTGGCTCTGGCTACCGGCCCGGCTTTGGCTGTCACGGATGCCGAGCGTATCAAACAGCTTGAAGAACAGCTCAAAAAGCAACAGGAAGTACTCGATGCCATGCGGGCGGAGATCGCGACGTTATCTGCCAGTGAAGAAGCCTCCGAAGACATGGTGGAAGAAGCGGCCGGTGACTCCACTGCGGATGATGCGAGCGACCTGTCAGTAAAGGTGTATGGCTTCGCGATGGCCGACATGATCTATGACTTCAAGCGCGTTGATCCTAACTGGGACGACACGCTGCGTGTATCGACGATTCCCACGCAGAGCGGAACCTATGGCAACGATGGCGACTTCATTTTCGGTGTGCGCCAGTCGCGGCTCGGTATCAGCGGCGGCTATGGCGATGACATTACATTCTTGCTGGAAGCCGAACTCTTCGGCGTCGGTGGCGATGAGGGCCAGACGACGCCTCGGCTGCGCCACGCCTGGGCAACATGGAAGAATTTCGGCATGGGGCAGTACTGGTCCAACTTTATGGATATCGACATCTTCCCCAACACGATCGATTACTGGGGCCCGACCGGCATGGTCTTTTACCGCAACCAGCAGGCCCGCTACACGATACCCCTGGACAACGGCGAGTTTTCGGTCGCACTTGAGGATCCCAGCACGGCGTTAACCGTAGGGCGCTTTCGCGACACCGATACGTGCAGCTTGCCGAATCCTCCCGCCGATTGTGATTCGACCGATTCCACGATCGGGAGTCTGTTCCAGTCACACAATGACGTACCCGATATCAGCGTGCGCTACCGCCAGAATGGTGACTTCGGACATTTCCAGGTGGCCGGCATGGTCCGCAAGCTGGGTTACGAGCGGCTCGATACGGGGCAGGATGACGAGGAGTACGGTTGGGGCGTCAACACCAGTGCCTCGCTGCGCACGATCGGCAGGGACGTCGCCAAGATCCAGGTGGTCTACGGCGAGGGTATCGGGAACTACATGAACGATGGCGGTATCGATATCGCGCCTGATTCGGCCAACCTCGCCACCACCGGTGTGGAAACAGTGCCGCTGCTGGGTATCGTCGCGTACTACGACCGCTACTGGAACGATCAATGGTCGACCTCCGTGGGCTGGTCGATGATTGACCTCGACACCAGCAATGGCCAGGCAGACAGCGAGTTTGAGCGCGGCCAGATCGCCCAGGTCAACCTGCTGCACTACCCGGCAGACAATGTGTTGCTGGGTACCGAGTTCAGCTGGGGTGAGCGCGAGGACGTTGACGGCAACACAGGCAGCGATTACCGCGTACAGTTCTCGCTGAAGGTGAACTTCGATAGCGGCGACCTGATGGCGCGCTAGCGCGGTTGTGAGTCCCGGTGAGGGTGCGTAAGGTTAGCGATTCTGCGGTCAGGAATTAGCGCCCTACGTGCCCCAGGACCAAGCATTGCCCGAAGCCACTCCTTCAGTAGCGCCCCCGCTGCCGCGCTCCACACTTCTGGCCTATGGTGTTGGCCAGTTTGCCTGGGCCTCGAAGGACGTCTGCTTCCACTATTTCCTGTTTTTCTACTACACCCAGTTCCTGGGCCTTACCGCCAGCCTTGCCGGGTTCGCCGCCATGCTCGCGCTCATCGCGGACGGCATCTCAGACCCGCTGATCGGCTCGATCTCGGATAACTGGAAACGCAAGCGGGGAGGGCGCAGGCACCCGTTCATGGTGGCGGCTATCGTGCCGTACACGCTGGCGCTGCTCGCCATATTCAACCCGCCTGAAGCGCTGGAGCAGGGGCAGCTGTTTGCCTGGTATCTCGGCTTTGCAATTACTGTGCGAACCTTCCTGACGCTGTTTACCGTGCCACATATGGCGCTGGGCGCGGAGCTCACCGCGGACTACGGCGAGCGCACGACGGTTGCGACCTATCGCAACACGCTGGGTTACATTGGCGGTCTCATCATCCAGATCTGCGCCTGGTTCCTGATTATCCCGGCTGCGACCGATGCCGGTGATGTTGCCTCCGGGTATCGCGACGTAGGGACCTTTTCCGCCGGGCTCGCGCTGCTCGCGATGAGCCTGGCTTGCTTTGGCACCCGCTCGCGCATTCCCCACCTTATTCCTATTTCGAGTTCGCAGGCGGAACGGCCCTGGTATTTTGCGTTCAAGGATGTTCTGTCGATTCTCAAATACCATTCCGTAGCCGTCTTGTTTTTTGCGCAGCTGGTGCTCGTTACCCGGGTCGGGGTGCAGAACACGTTGCTGCTGCACATCAACACGTTTATCTACGGTTTCAGTAGCGAGCAGATGGGTGTGTTCATGGTGGGTGTGCTGCTCACCCTCACGCCTGCGTTCTGGTTTGCGACCCGTGGCGTCAGTCGCCTTGGTAAGCGTCGGGCTATGCTATGGATCATGGTGTTCGAGCTGATGTTCGCGCCGCTTGCGATCATGGGGTTCCTCTACGGCTTTGCTCCTCCTCCTGGAACCACTGGCCTGCTGCTGTTTGTCTGTACGTTTGTCTTCCTGCACCAGGTGTTTCAGATTGCGGGCATCAATGTCGCTGGTGCAATGCTTCCAGATGTCGCCGACGAGTTGCAGCTTGAGACCGGTCGCCGCCAGGAAGGCATATTGAATTCCGCCATGATGCTTACGCAGAAAGTCAGCTTTGGTCTCGGCTCGTTTATTGCGGGGCTGTTCATTGACTTCGCCGGTTTTGAAGGAGTGGAAGTCATCGGCGATGTTACGCGCGACATGGCGTTGCGCCTTGGCTGGCTGTACGGTCCTGGCCTGATGGTGTTTACCGTTGTTGGTATCGCCATTTACTCGCGCTATCGACTGAGTCGCAGGCGCTACGCGGAGATTCGGGCCGAGTTGGATCGCCCGGATTATGACGCCGGCAGCACGCTGTCACCGGGTTAACGGCAAGAGGCGTGGGTATGTTTACTGAATTACCGCCGGCGCTTGCACGCGAGCTGAACTCGGCGTATCCCCTGACGCAAGCGGCGATGGTGGCTCTCAAGGAGGACGGTTTCGTCCATCTCAAGCAGGTATTTTCGCCCGAGCTGCTCACTTTTGTTCGCGAGCCGCTGGCGCGCATCGTGAAGGAAGAAAGTCGCGCCTTGCCGCCGCTTGCAGAGCGCGATGCCTACGGCCAGGCCTTTGCGCAAATCATGAACATCTGGACGCGCCATGAAAGTGTGCGCGATTTTATCCTCAACAGGCGCACTGCAGAAATAGCCGCCCGGCTTATGGGTGTTGAGGGCGTGCGCATGTGGCACGACCAGGCGCTGTACAAGGAAGCGGGGGGCGGCGTTACGCCCTGGCACTGTGACCAGTACTACTGGCCGCTGTCCAATGACAACGCCATCACCGCCTGGATTCCACTCCAGGACACGCCGGTCAGCTACGGTGCGCTGCAGTTTGCCGCGGGCAGCCACAAGCGTGACTACGGCCGTGAACGCTCCATTCAGTCACAGGGCGATGTTGCCATCACGCAGGCGCTTGCTACCGATGGACTGCCCGTTGTGGCGAAGGACTTCGCATTGGGCGATGTCAGTTTTCACCTCGGCTGGACGTTCCACCACGCCGCGGCCAATCCCGGCACCCTCGACAGGGCGGCCATGACGATGATCTACATCGATCACGAGATGCGCGTGGCTGAGCCGAGGAATGCCAATCAGGTCTTCGACCAGAAAACCTGGGCGCCCGGTTGTGCCGTCGGGGAACCCATCGCCAGCGAGATCAACCCTGTGCTGTTCAGCAGTGACTGAGGGCTGCCAGGAGATCGACCCGTTTCGTTTGCGGCTGCTGAGCGGCGCCTTACTCGGCGGGTGGCTCCAACTCCTTCAGTAACACCTTCGGTATGGGAAGGTCGTACATCGCCGCAGCACCCGAGGTCATCAGTGCAATCGACAGCCGCCTGTTTTCGCTGCGCAACAGCGGCACGCCGAGACGATTACCTTCCCCCGCGACATGGAGGGGGCCGTAGGGCAGTTGTTCGAGTCCTTCTCGTGCCACCTCCGCCGGGTCCATCGCCTGGCCCTCGGCAAATCTAACGCCTGAGCTCGCCATCGCCGGGGTATCGGTTGCACCCGCGATGAGGCCTAGTACGTGAACCCCGTCGTCGGTGAGCTCACCCCACAGGCTCTCTGCCAACACGATATCGAAGGATTTGCTGGCGGCATACGTGGACAGATAAGCACCGCCCGTAAGGCCGCTCATTGAGCTCATCAGGATCATGCCGCCGCGACCGCGCTTGCGCATCGGCCTGCCGAGCGTGTGGCAGAACACCGTTGGTCCAATGCAGTTCAGGCGAAGGAGGGCGAGCTGCTTATCCAGGGGTTCGTCCAGGAAGCGGCCTGCGCCATGCATTGCGCCTGCATTGAAGATCAGCAGGCCGATCTCCAGTCCCTCGGTAATCGCGAGCAGGCGCGATTCGAGGTCCGGGGCAGTGAGGTCAAAGCCGTGGCTCCTGACCTCCACGCCGTGGGTGGCCGCGATGTCGGCGGCCGCCTCCGCCAGGGGGCCCGGTTTGCGGGCCAGCAACACAAGGTTTATGCCCTCGGCGGCGAGTTGCTCCGCGAAACAGCGCCCGATGCCCTCTGACCCGCCCGCGACCATGGCCCAGGGGCCGTATTGGTTCAAAAAATTGCTCATAAATCAGCAGCTTCCGCCATATGAAAAAGATTGTGCCCAGACCGATCCGTCTGGGGAAAGTGGTCGTATACACTTGGTCAAAAGTATAACGGAGAACCGTCAATGAGCCTGAACGTTGTCGTCTGGGGCACCGGTAATGTGGGTCGTCCTGCCATTCGCGCCGTGTTGTCGCACGCCGGCCTCAACCTGTCCGGGGTTATCGTATCCAACCCTGACAAGGCCGGTCGCGATGCAGGCGAGCTGGCGGGCCAACCGGCAACGGGGGTGACTGCCACGACCGACTGTCGCGCTGTGCTCGATACGGCGCCTGACGCTGTCGTTTATACCGCCTCTGCTGACACGCGACCTGAAGAGGCGCTTGCAGATCTTTTGGCCTGTCTTGATGCCGGCATCAACGTGGTGTCGACAGCGTTCTATACCTTCCTCCACCCCGGTTCCGCGCCGGAGGAGGCCATGGCGCCGATTAATGCAGCCTGCGAAAAAAGTGGCGCCTCCCTGTTTGTCTCGGGCATCGACCCGGGCTGGGTGATGGACATGTTGCCGGTAGTGCTCAGTGGCGCCTCCTCCGGCATTAGCGAAGTGCGCACACGCGAGATTTTTAACTACGCGCTCTACGACCAGCCCCACGTGGTGCGCGAGGTCATCGGCTTTGGTACCTCCATGGACGAGTTGCCCCTGATGCTGCACGACTTCGCCATTGAAATGGTCTGGGCACCCATGGTGCGCCTTGTTGGCGAGGCCCTGGGTAAGCCCGTAGAAGAGATCAGGGTCGAGGTCGAACGCCTGCCGCTGGCGCGAACGATAGACGTCGCGGGTATGGGAACTTTCGAGGAGGGCACCCAGGGAGCGTTCCGGTTTGAAGTGCAGGGCCTGCACGGTGGCAAGCCGTTGTACGTGCTTGAGCACATAACTCGAATCGACGACGAATGCGCGCCAGACTGGCCTTACCCGGCAGAGGGGCGCGGGTGTCACCAGGTGATTATTTCCGGCAACCCGGACCTGCACATTACGGTGCACGGCGAAGACCACTATGAGCCTGGTGCGGCGGGCGGCGGCAACGCCAGCGCGGCGAACTGGGTCGTCAATGCCTTGCCGGCGGTCTGCGCGGCAAGGCCTGGCGTGGTGACTGTGCTGGACCTGCCGCCTGTTACCGGAGCGGCACAACTTAAAGCGGTGTAGAGCTATGAATGACCAGGCGACCTCGGTGAATGAGGCGATTGAAGAAGCGGTGGCCGAGCAGGCCGAGGATATGAGTGCGGCGGCTGCGCAGCAGATACCGGACACGCGCGGCGTTCGCCTTGCGCGTATTGCCGGCGCGCACTTGTTGGTCTGGCTTGCGGCGATGGGTCTGTTCGCGGCGGCGGACAGCTGGAACACGGTCACGGCGCTGCCGATAGCCGGTCTCCTCTGTGTGATTGCAGGTATCATCGCGGGGTTTGTGACAGTCACGCTGATCCATGAGTGGTTCCACTTCATGGGTGCGGTGAGCGCGAGAGGCACCTACGACGTGCCCGCTAAGCCCGGGCTCTTCATCTATGACTGGAAGTTCGAGGAAAACAGCCTCAGCCAGTTCTATCGCATGAGCGTAGCCGGCAGTATCGGCGGCGCCGTTGCCGTGCTGCTCGTCTGGTTTAACCTGCCCGCTGACAGCTGGGGCAGGGCGGCCTTTCACGGCGGCGCCCTCGGCGCGTTTGCGTTTGGTGCAGTGATCGAGTGGCCCGTGTTGCGCCGCACCCGCTCAAGTGGCGAACCGTTTGCAGAACTCTCGAAGATCGATGCCGGCGTGCTGATGAAGGCCGTGCTGACCGCCGCGGTGGTCGGCGTCATCTGGGCCATGATTCTGCGCTAACACCCGCTGCGGAACTCTACCTGCAGCTCCCTGCCCAACACTCCAGTGCGCCTTGGTCTCGTGACCGCGGCGCTGTACCCTGCATGTGAAATAACGGGCGGCTATTGCCGCGGGAGAGCTGTGCAATGAAGAGACTGATGCTTGGATTGGTGCTGGTTGCACCTTTGCTGATGGGCCCCGCGGGTGCGGCCGCGGATGATAAAGCTGAGCCGCGTATCGTGGTGACCGGGCAGGGCAGTGCCGATGTCGCGCCGGACATGGCGCTGCTGAACCTGACCGTCACGCGCGAGGGCAAGACCGCGCGCGCTGCACTCGACGCAAACTCTGCCGCCATGGCGGAGGTGCTCGCAGCCATGCAGGCGGCGGGCATCGAAGAGCGCGACATGCAGACGTCGAACTTCAATATCCAACCACGCTACACCCAGTCGCCACGCAAGGCCGATGGCGAGCGGCCGCCGCCGCGCATCGCGGGCTACGTGGTGCGCAACTCCCTGGGAGTGCGGGTGCGCGATATTGATCGCGTGGGCGATATTCTCGACAAGTCAGTCACATTGGGTGTTAATGAAGGCGGCAGCATTCAGTTTGGCAATGACGACCCCTCTACGGTGATTACCGCCGCGCGCAAGGCAGCGGTAGCCGATGCGCTCGACAAGGCCCGCACGCTTGCCGAGGCGGCGGGTGTAGGACTTGGCGATATTCTGGAGATTTCGGAGCAGTCACACATGCCGCGCCCTGTGACGATGATGGACGCTGAGATGGGCATGATGCGCGCCGCCGCTGCGCCTGTGCCAGTGGCGACGGGGGAGAACAGTTACTCGGTTACCGTGAATATCTCGATCGAGATTCAACAGTAGTCGACGGACACAAGTGCGTGCCACGTCGCATCGGGTTTTCTCCCGCGCCCGAGTGACGCTAGGATGTTGACAGGCGATCTATATCAATTCAATCGTGCATCCGACAGGGCATAGTCCAACTCCATGGGCATAGAAATAGCACAAACGAGCTTTACGGAAGATGACTACGCAGCCTTTCGCGTAGCGCTCGAGAGTAACCTGGAAGAGCTGGGCGCGCTGCTCGCCACGCCCGGGTTTGCAGAAGGCCCCGGTTCACTGGGTGCCGAGCTGGAAATGTATATTGTCGATGACAAGGGCTTTCCGCTGCACGCCAACCAGGAGATCCAGGCTGCGCTCAATGATCCGCAGCTGACGCTTGAACTCAACCGTTACAACCTGGAGTTCAACCTCAGCCCGTACCTGCTCTCGCAACGCCCTTTTGTCGCGACTGAGCAGGAGGTGCTCGGCAAGCTTGATTCGTTGCGTGATGCGGCGAGCGAGTTTGGCGGTCGCATCGTGCCCATCGGCATTCTGCCAACGCTGCGCGAGTCAGACTTCGGCCCTCACTGCATTACTGATCGCAAGCGCTTCCATGCGTTGGTTGCACAGCTGCTGAAACGACGCGGCGGCAAATTTCGCATTGATATCCATGGTGAAAACCCGCTGCAGCTTGATATGGAAGACATCACGCTGGAGGGCGCCAACACCTCGTTCCAGGTGCACTACCGTGTAAACCCTGCAGAATTTGCCGATACGTTCAATGCGATCCAGGTCATGACGCCGTTGGCAGTGGCCATCGGTGCGAACTCACCGACCCTGTTTGGCCACAACCTCTGGCACGAAACCCGTGTGCCACTCTTTAAACAGTCTATCGACACGCGCAAGATCGACCGTTACGGCTGGAACGAGCCGCCGCGGGTCAACTTCGGCCAGGGTTGGGTGCGCGGCGGCGCGCTCGAGCTGTTTACTGAGGTCGTGCGCATCTATCCGCCGCTGTTACCTGTGTGCGATGCAGAAATGTCCTCGGGCGAGGGCGCCCCGCCGCTGTCTGAGCTGCGCTTGCACCAGGGTACGGTCTGGCTGTGGAATCGTCCGGTGTACGACGATGTCGACGGCGGTCAATTGCGTATCGAGATGCGTGCGTTGCCCGCCGGCCCAACGCCCCGCGATATGGTCGCGAACGCGGCGTTCCTGATCGGCCTCGCGGAGGGTGTAAGGCCGCATCTCGGCGAGATGTTGCCTGCTATTCCGTTTGGTATCGCCGAGTACAATTTTTACCGCGCCGCCCAGTATGGACTGGATGCAGAGGTCGTGTGGCCTTCTCCCGGACAGTCAGGTTACCGCGAGCAGTCTGTCTGCACGGTGATCGAGCGCAACCTGCCGTTGGCGGCCGAGGGGCTTGCTCGAATCGGCATAGACCGTGGAGAGATAGACCTGTACCTCGGCGAGATAGAGCGCCGGCTTGCGCGCCGCCGCACAGGCGCCAGCTGGCAGCGTGCGCGCCTGGCTGCGCTGCGGCAAAACCTATCAGACACCGGGGCGCTGCACGCGATGCTCGAAGAGTTCATGACATTCAGCGCCGCCAACCTCCCTATTGCCGAGTGGCAGCTTTGAGGTGTTTCAAATTCCTGCGTGACCCCGCGCCCGATCAACTGGGCGATAGCGCGGAGCAGTTTATCGAGCGCTACGCCAGTCCGCTCTGTGTTTTTTTGGAGGGTGAAGACCCGTCGCGAACACGCGCGTTTGTGACGCTGTCCCACGGCAACGAACCCTCTGGGCTCCTGGCGTTGTTTCGCTGGCTGAAGTCAGGCCGCAAACCCGCCGTGAATGTTGTCTGCATCGTGGCTTCCGTGGCCGCCGCGCTGGAAGAGCCGCGTTTCACCCATCGCATGCTGCCGCGTGCGCGCGACCTCAATCGCTGTTTCCGGCCGCCCTTTGATGACGCCCAGGGCGCTCTTGCACAAGAGATGCTCGAGATACTTAAGATGCACCACCCGGAAGCCGTGGTGGACATGCACAACACCTCGGGATCCGGCCCCGCCTTCGGCGTCTGCACGTTTGAGGACAGGCAGCACGATGCCCTGGTCAGCCTGTTCACCAGGCGGCTCATCATCTCCAATCTCGATCTCGGCGCGCTGATGGATATCAGCGAACACAGCTACCCGACGGTGACCGTGGAAGTCGGCGGCCGGGAAGACGATGCCGCCCACGAACTCGCGTGGGA
The DNA here is from genome assembly GCA_965227435.1 of Halioglobus sp. GTDB lineage: Bacteria > Pseudomonadota > Gammaproteobacteria > Pseudomonadales > Halieaceae > Marimicrobium. The sequence continues at coordinate 2,318,475 of CBDDGB010000001.1, forward strand.
AGGGCTCTGTCGCTATTTCGAGGCGACCGACGTGTTTGCCATGCCCGATGTGGACTGGGGGCTAGAGCTGTTGCACAACCCGATTCGCCTTGAGCTGTGCGACAACGTCACGCTCACTTACGACGAGGCGCCGCAGGTGAACTATGACGTCACCCTGCGCAAGGATATCGAGCACCACAACTTCGGTACGATCTCGCCTGATACCGCCCTCGGCTGGGCCGAGGGCCCGATCACGCGGCTCTTCTCTGCGCAGGACATGGGCGGGTGCTGTGCGCTGGCGCAAATTGTGCGTCTTGAAGATGGCCTGCTTTACCCCGCCCGGCCCCTGAAGCTGTTTATGATCACAACCAACGCCACAATAGCGGAGTCCGACTGCCTGTTTTACGCGGTGGGTGACGACGGCAGTGCACTGTGCGTGACGAGCTAACCTTCTCGACACTGAGCCGCTGCCAGCGGACAATGGCGGCTCTTTTTCACATCACACAGATTAGAGGAACCACGCATGCGTATCGGTCTGTTTGCCGGCACTACACCCGAAACCTCCCACAATCTTGCTGGGCTCGTCGACTTTGCCAAGGACACCGAGTCGCGCGGCTTCAATACGCTGTGGCTGCCCAACATCTTCGGCATGGACGGGGTCGGCACAGCGGCGTTGTTGGGCTGGGAAACCGAGAAGATTGAACTTGGCACCGCGGTGACGCCGACGTATCCGCGCCACCCGGCAGCATTGGCGCAGCAGGCGTTGACGACGCAGGTTGCGTGCTCGAATCGCTTTGCGCTCGGTATCGGTCTGTCGCACCAGTTGGTAATCGAGGGCATGTTCGGTATGTCGTACGACAAACCGGCCAGGCACATGGCGGAATACCTCTCGATCATTGCGCCGCTGCTGCGCGGCGAAGGTGTGGAGTTCGAGGGAGAGCAGCTCACCGGCAAGCTGTCGCTCAGCATCAGCGAAGCGGGGGAGGTGCCCCTGCTGGTAGCCGCGCTTGGACCCACCATGCTGAAGCTCGCCGGCACTTACGCCGCAGGTACGAGTACGTGGATGACGGGACCCAACACGATTCGCGACTATATCGTGCCGCATATCAGTGCTGCGGCAGAAGAAGCGGGCAAGCCCGCGCCGCGTATCGTCTGTGGCCTACCTATTTGCCTGACGGACGACGAGGCAGCTTCCCGCGCGAAGATTGCCGAGGACCTTTCGGTTTACGGCATGCTGCCTTCCTACCGCGCGATGCTGGACAAGGAAGGTGTGGAAGGCCCCGCTGAACTCTCCCTCGTCGGCAATGAAGCAGCGTTGCGCGAGGCCATACAGGGCCTGCGCGATGCCGGCGTCACCGACTTCAATGCTGCGGTGCTCGCGGGGCCGGACGGAGGAATTGAAGACACGATCAAGCTGCTGCAATCAGAGCTGCCTGACTGAGGCCGCCCTTGGCCGAATGCACGCTGTGGGGGGTGACCGCCTCCCCCTACCTGCTGAAAATGCAGGCGTTACTGGACGGCGCCGGCCGGCGTTGGCGGCGCTGGCCGGAGCAGGCGCGCCGGCTCGAGGCATTGGCGACGGCCAGGCGCTTGCAGAAGGCCCAGCGCGACCGGGCGGTGCTGCGCTACCCCGCGATGGACCCCGATCTCGACGAATACCCGGCGGTTCCTTACTACACCTTCGACGGCTCGACGTATTACTACGACTCCAGCGGTCTCGCGCTGCACCTTGATGCCATGGCGCCCGGCGATGCGCCCGGGTTGTTGCCCGAAGACCCTTCGCTTGCCTTCCTCTGTCATCTCATCGATGAAGCATTTGATGAGTTTGGCCTTTACATGGTCCATCACCAACGCTGGATAACATCGGCAACCACCACGCCCATGGGCCATCGCACCGCTCGTGAGTTTGCGCCCCTGTTGCCCCCTGGTCTGGGTTCGCTGGTGGCGCGCCGGCTATACCGGCGCCAGGCACGCCGCTGCCCCTACCTGTTCAGCGTATCGCCCTTGCGCTTCGACTGCGGTATGCCCGCCGCTCGCACGCCGCCTGCGCTAGAGGGCTTCCCACCGACCCACGAATTGCTGGAGCAGTCATGGCGCGACTACGTTGCCGCTGTCGAGTCTGTCCTGGCCGTGCAGCCTTACCTGCTGGGCGACCGCTTCACGCTCGCCGATGCGAGCGCTTATGGCCAGCTGGGCATGAATCTCGTGGACGGCGTCACGACCGATACGCTGCGCAAGGTCGCACCGCGCACGTTCGCCTGGTTGCGCGCCATTGAGTCGGGCGAGCACGCGGGCACCGCGGGAGATCTGCGCTTCAGCCCTACACTTGAACCTTTGCTCGAGGTCATCGGCGCCACGTTTCTGCCTTTGATGGCGCAAAATCATGCCGCCTGGGAGGCGGCCGTCGCCGCGGGGGAAACCCGCTTCAATGAGGCGGCCTTCGACGCCGGTCGCGCCCTGTATGACGGCGAGCTCCGCGGCCACCCCTTTCGCGCCGTGGCCAAGACCTTCCAGGTTGCGGTGTGGCGGGACCTGCGCCAGCGCTGGGCGATGCTGCCCGACAGCGCCCGCCAGGAACTCCTGCAGTGGGGTCTCCCCGGTTCTGACCTGCTCGAGTAGGGTGCCTGTCGCCGATTCAGGCGGGTCTTTTCCGCTGCTCGAATTTAGTGGCTTTTAGGGCTTGCAATCCAATTTCAAACCACTGAGTATATATACAGTACTTTTACTGTACAGCTGCATGGGCACCCGGGGTAGCCGGTAGCCAGGGCGAAGGCAGAAAGCCAGAGCGAAGGCAGGGAGCCAGCAGCATAAGAACAACCGGTCTACGGGCAACAGTTGCGATAAGCACTACTTCAAACAGGCAAACGAGGGGTCAGTCATGGATGTAAACAAGGAAAAGGCACTGGAAGCGGCGCTGGGTCAGATCGAGCGTCAGTTCGGCAAGGGTACGGTCATGCGCATGGGCGACAGGGAGCACGTGGCGATTCCCGCTATCTCCACCGGTTCGCTGGGGCTGGACATCGCCCTCGGCATCGGCGGGTTGCCCCGCGGTCGCATCTGTGAGATCTACGGCCCGGAGTCCTCGGGCAAGACAACCCTTACACTGCAGGTGATTGCCGAGGCGCAGAAGACCGGTGGCACCGCGGCCTTTATCGATGCTGAGCACGCTCTCGACCCCATCTATGCCGAGAAGCTCGGCGTGCAGATGGACGACCTGATCGTGTCGCAGCCCGACACCGGCGAGCAGGCACTTGAAGTCGCCGAGATGCTGGTGCGCTCCGGCGCGGTCGATGTGCTCGTGGTCGACTCTGTTGCAGCCCTCACGCCCAAGGCGGAGATCGAGGGCGAGATGGGCGATTCCCACGTCGGCCTGCAGGCCCGCCTGCTCAGCCAGGCGATGCGCAAGCTTACCGGCGCTATCAAGCAGACCAACTGCCTTGTCATTTTCATCAACCAGATTCGTATGAAAATCGGCGTTATGTTCGGCAGCCCCGAGACGACTACCGGCGGTAATGCCCTCAAGTTCTACTCCTCCGTGCGTCTCGACATCCGCCGTATCGGCGCGGTGAAAGATGGCGATGAGGTTGTCGGTAATGAGACCCGCGTGAAGGTCGTAAAAAATAAGGTGTCGCCGCCTTTCAGGCAGGCCGAGTTCCAGATTATGTACGGCCAAGGCATCTACCACATGGGCGAGGTGATTGACTGGGGTGTAAAACAGAACCTCATCGACAAGTCCGGTGCGTGGTACTCCTACAAGGGCGACAAGATCGGTCAGGGCAAGGCCAATGCGGCCAAGTTCCTCGGCGATAATCCCGCGGTCGCGAGCGAGATCGAGACCGAGATTCGGGCCCAGCTCATGAAGAGTGCTACCCCTGCGGCGGAAGAGCCAGCTGCCGAAGATAGCGAGTTAACGGTCGGGGAGGATTAGTCCTCCCTGTTTTTTATTTCGAATCGTCCAGGTCTATGACGTTTCCCACTGGCGCCGGGTACCCACTTTACCCACCCTCGCACCCGGCGCCATTTTTCTTCTCTTGCCCTGCTCGTTTTTATGTCCGCTGAAGAACCCGTTCGGGTGGTGCACGATGAGTCTGCAGTAAACCCGGCTGACGTGCGGCTGGCCGCGATGAATCTGTTGGCTCGCCGTGAACATTCGCGGAAGGAACTCCGCCAGAAGTTGTGCAAACGATACGCTGATCCCGAGGTTATCGAGGCAGAGCTGGATCGACTGGCCGAAGAAAGACTGCAGTCAGACGGGCGCTATGCAGAAAGCTATGCACGCCAGCGTGCGGGCAGGGGGTTCGGGCCATTGCGCGTGCGCCAGGGATTGCGGGAGCGGGGCATCGATGACAGCGACATCGACATAGCCTTCGACGCAGCAGAGGTGGACTGGGCTTTGGTTGCGCGTGAGGTTTACAGCAAGAAATTCGGCGAAGTACCGCCCGATGATTTGAAGGAACGTGCCAGACGCTCACGCTTCATGCAGTACCGCGGTTTTTCCCAGGGCGACTATACCAGTCACGAGGAATAAAGGAGCGAACTGCGCACCAGTCTCAGGTCTGGAGTGCCTCCTCTACGAAGTCCAGTCGGTCCTGGCCGAAAAACATCTCGTCGCCCATGTACATGGTCGGTGCGCCAAACGCGCCGCGTGCGACTGCGGCCTCTGTGTTGTCGATCAGCGCCTGCTTGATCTCAGGGTCCTGGCTGAGCTCCAGCAGCGTTTGGGTCTCAAGCCCCCCATCACTGAGCACCTGTGCGACGATCTCCAGGTCGCCCATGTTTTTTTCCTGAACCCAAACGGCGTCATACACCACGTCGAGGTATTTATCGAAGCAACCGAGTCGCTGCGCGGCAATGGCGCCACGCATCAGGTTCAGGGTATTGATGGGGAAGAACGGATTAAATTTGAGCTCAACGCCATAGCGTTTACAGAAACGAGGCAGGTCGTGCGCACCCATGTACGCACCCTTGGCGGGAATCGCGACGGGAGAGACGTTTTCGGTAGCCTTGAACACGCCGCCCAGCAGCATGGGCACGTAGTTGATCTGAAGCCCGTATTGTTCTTCGAGTTGTAGCAAACGCTTGTACGCCAGGTAGGCAGTCGGGCTGCCGAAGTCGAAATAGAAATCCAGTTGTTTGCTCATGGGTTGCTCCTCGAATAGTCCCGTCCTGTCCCGGGGTGGCGTTGGGATTGTCAGAAAATAGTTCTAATATAGAACCTAGTCAAGTCCTCCTGCGCAGGAATGTTGTAGGCTGGTCTGGCTGACGGTGTTGGGAGAGCCTGAATGGCGCGCTTACTGGGTGTCTATCTCTTCGTGCAAGATGTTGCGGCGAGCGCTGCGTTCTACGAGGTCCTGGGCCTTGAGGTGGAGGTCATCAGCGACATGCTCGGCCGCGCGCAATCTGACTGCGGCGCTACGATCGAGTTTGGAACCTCGTCCTTGACCCGTAGTTACGACCCAGACTGGCAGCCGCCCGGCCCACTCGCGAAAAACACGATCGGGCTAGAGCTGGAGTAGCGTGCGGCGGTTGATCACGTGTTCGGCGCGGCGATGAACGCCGGTTACGAGGGCCAGGTTGCACCCTGCGACCCTCCCTGGGGCGCTCGCTTTGCAGTAGTTGTTGACCCCGACGGCAACCAGGTGGGATTGCACAGTCCGCGCGACCGGTCTGATGAGAGGCGCAGGGAGCGAGTCGGTACCGAGTTAGGCCAGCAGGAGAACTGAGTTGATCACTTTCATCCTGATTTTACAGGGGGCAATCGCTGGCGCATTGACCGGCGTACTCGTCGCGCGCTTTGCGCCCTCGTGGTACCGCGAGATTCTTGCGGTGTTCCTCGCGGTGATCGCGGCGCTGTATGCCGGGCCTGAGATCAACGCGGGCAACCTCTTCAGCGTTGAGATGCTGTTTGCCACGGGATTAATCGTAGTCTCGGTGGTGGCGCTGCGCGCCCCGTTATGGGTGCTGGCACAGGGCTACTTGTTGCACGGGCTTTGGGATATGCTGCACGGCGCTGTTTTGCCGCACGTGATGCCCGAGTGGTACGCCCCCTTGTGCATCGGGTACGACATTACCCTGGCACTCCTTATTTTCCGTAGGTACCGGGTAGCGGTACCGGCGGCGGCATGATTGATACCGTGAGACTATTGAATTGGTAGATTTCCTGAAAGATGACCTGGCCTTGCTGGCGCTGCCGCTTTACGCGCTGGCGATCTTTATCGAGGCGCGTTGGGGCCGGAAGCACTCGCCAGACCTCTACCGGCGAGGCGATCTGATTGCCTCATTGTCCATGGGCCTGCTGTCGCTGATCGTGGAGTTCCTGCCGCGCCTGGCGGCCATTGCCATCATGTGGCAGCTGCATGAATGGAGTCCCCTGAAGGACGTTGTGGGTCGGCAGTGGTGGGCCTGGGTTTTACTCTTCTTCCTTGATGACCTCAGTTACTACTGGTTTCACCGCAGTAATCACGAGGTGCGACTGTTTTGGGCAGGGCACGTCAACCATCACTCGTCACAGTACATGAACTTCGGCACTGCCCTGCGGCAGGGGGTAGGCGAGCGCCTGCACAAATTTCTGTTCTGGCTGTGGCTGCCGCTGCTGGGGTTTGATCCGGCGATGATCATCACAATGATTACGATCAGCCTGTTTTATCAATTCTGGATTCACACGAAATCTGTCCACCGCCTGCACCCGTGGATCGAGGCCGTCTTTAACACACCGTCCCACCATCGGGTGCACCACGGGTCAAACGTGCGCTACCTCGACAGGAATCATGGCGGCGTGCTGATCATTTGGGACAGGTTGTTCGGCACGTTCAGCGCCGAGCGTGATGAGGAGCCGGTTGTGTACGGCCTTACCACGAATATCGAGACCGACAGCATTCCCGTAGTGGCCACACATGAGTATGTGTCTATCTGGCGCGACTTGAAGCGTGCACCTGCGTGGCGCGATCGGCTGCGTTATCTGTTCCTGGCTCCGGGTTGGAGTCACGATGGCCCCGACAAGCGCGCTAACACCCTGCGCGCCAATGCCGCCGCAGGCAGCTAGCGCTCTGCGAGCAGTGGTTGCACGACTTCTTCCGCATAGAGTTTCAAGCTGGCCCAGGCCGCGTCCAGCGGCATACCGCCGATCAGCGGGTGAATGGCGGCGAAAAAGTCTTCGCGTTCGTGGTGCCGTGCCGCACATTCGGCCGGCGTGATGATCTCGTAGCGTTTCTCTTCGCGCAGTGCTTCCACTGAATTGCTGGCGAACTCCAAGGGGCGGTTGACGCCCTCGGTCTTCCAGCTCGAGTACTCGATGGCTTCATTTAGGAAGTACTTGCCGTAGTCTTTCCAGGCGGCATCGGGGTCCTCGTGTATGAACAGTACAGAAAAGTCTGCAGGCGGGGAGTGGGTGAAGCCAGCGTGGCCGTGTTTTCTACACTCGGCGTGGTAGTAGGCTTCCAGCTCGGGGTCAGCAACGGGCGGGGCAAAGGGCAGGCCAAGGCGGGCGGCGCGACGCACCGCGGGTTTGCTCATGCCGCCTACCAGGAAAAAGGGGTGCGGCCGTGTGAACGGCTTGGGTGTGACGTTTACCATGCGACCGTTGTACTCGAAGGGTTCGTCAGCCCAGGCCTTGAGCAGGGTTTCGAGAACGTGATCCATCCATTTGCCGCGCTCGGCGAAGGGTTTGTTGGTAACGTGAAACTCGATCTCCCGATAACCCATACCCGCAACGAAATTGAGACGGCCGTTGCTCAGGAGATCGACGACCGCGATGTCCTCGGCCAGGCGTATGGGGTCGTAGAGCGCGACCAGCAGGGCCATGACGCCGATGCTGCAGTGCTCGGTGCGCGCGGCAATCGCGGCGGCCATGGTCAGGGGGGAGGGCAGCCAGCCATTCTCTGCAACGTGATGCTCCTCCACGTTGACGCTGGTGAAACCCATGCTGTCGGCGTAGGCCGCCATGTCGATGGCGGCCTGGTAGCGCAGCGCGCGTAGCTGGGGGTCAGCCTCTGCGCCCGTCAGGTTGAGGCGCAGGTTCGCGCTGATGTTCACGTCCTGCGATCAGGCCGCCTGTTGTGCGGGTTGCGTGCCACGGATCAACGCGCCGGGTACGGCGCCGGTGTACTGACCGTTTTCCATGATGACTTCGCCCGAGACAATCGTTGCCACGTAACCGGTCGCGCCCTGGAACATGCGCCTGCCACCCGCGGGAAGATCGAAGGTGATTTCGGGGGTCTCGAGCTGCAGCGCCTCGAAGTCGATGATATTGAGATCGGCTTTCATGCCCGTCTCCAGAGTACCCCGATCCTCGAGGCCCACACAGCGCGCTGTGTCGTGTGTTTGCATCTTCACAACATCTTCGAGCTTGAAGCGCGGGCCGCGCTCGCGGTCGCGTACGTAAAAGCTGAGCATCTGTGTCGGCACGCTGGCATCGCACAGTACGCCGCAGTGGGCGCCGGTATCGGCCAGCGAGATCACGGTGCTTTCGTGTTCAAGCAGTTCCGCCTGGCGCGACAGGTCGCCGGCGCCGTAGCCGAAGCACGGAAAGTACACAATGCCTTTGCCTGCGTTGCTCATCATCAGGTCGTAACAGTACTCCTGGGGAGAGATACCCGCGGCCTTGGCCTTGGCTGCGATGCTGTCTTCAGGTCCGGGCTCGTAGTTGGGTGGCGTGCCGAGCTCGTAGAGCTTGTCAAAGCCCCCGATGATGGTGTCCATGAACTCGTCGCCCATTAGCGGCAGGTCTTCCCCGAGAATGGCTGCTCGTACCTCGGGCTTGCGTAGTTCCGCGAGCCGCTCCTCGTGAGACATGATCGAGAGCGGGCCGTAATTGGTGTAAAAGCTGAAGGGGTGAATGGTGCCGTCCCAGGACAGCAACAGGTTCACCGGACGGGCGCCGACATGCGGAATGAGCCGGGCGCCTTCTTCGCGCGCTTTGCGCACGTAGTCGAGCTGCGCCTGCACGCGCGGCCAGTCTTCATTTTCCCTGAAGAAGAGTACGAAGTTGATCTGGCAGTCGTTGTCGATGGACAGGCGTTTCATCCAGTCCATCTCCTCTTCCCAGTTGTCCCAGTCAGAGACCACGCCGTAGATGCCTCGGCCGTCGAGTTCACCGATCGCGCTACCGATTCCCAGCAGCTCCTTCTCATCAGCATAGGTGCCGGGCATCGCTTCGTCTTCGCGCGTGGTATGCAGTTCAGTGCGCGAAGTGGTGAAGCCCAGCGCGCCGGCCTGGATGCCTTCTTTCACAATGGCGGCCATCTGCTTGATGTCGTCATCCGTTGCTTTCTCGTTGTGCGTACCGCGGTCGCCCATGACATAGGTGCGCACAGCGCAGTGGGGTACCTGTGCGCCGACGTCGATCGCCCGGGGATATTCCTCCACCGCGTCGAGGTATTCAGGGAAAGACTCCCAGTTCCACTTCACTCCCTCGTGCAAGGCAGTACCCGGAATATCTTCCACGTCTTCCATTACGGCGATCAGTCGATCATGGGCATCGTCGGTTTTTTCGCAGGGCGCGAAGCCCACGCCGCAGTTGCCCATGATGAGCGTGGTGATGCCGTGGTTGGCCGCAGGGCTGCACAGTGGGTCCCAGGTCGCCTGGCCGTCCATGTGCGAGTGCACGTCAACCCAGCCGGGGGTGAGGAGTTTGCCCGCGGCATCGATTTCTCGCTTGCCTTCACCGTCTACTGAGCCAACTGCCGCAATCTTGCCGTCCTTAACGGCGAGATCGCCTGTGTAGGTGTCGCGGCCGGTGCCGTCAACAATACGCGCGTTGCGAATGACCAGGTCGTACATGATCTATGCCTCTTGATAGCCAGGTCGGCCAGTGTAGCAGAGGGTAACGGGAAGCCAGCGCCTGCAGCCGGCGCTGACCACGTACGGTTCAATTTTCGGTACCTTTTTTGAGGCTCCTGCACCCGAGACACGGGGCGTCCACTGGTCTATGGTAGGTGCCCAGACGTCATCAACCACTGAGGTTCCCATGTCCATGAATCGTCGCGAATTTACCTTGAGCTCTGCCGCTGCCCTGGGCGCGCTGGCGTTTTCCCCTGTCACTCGTGCGGAGGACGTCAACCGGCGTTGGGTGCTTGCTTCCCGGCCCAAGGGCAAGCCCACGGTGGACAACTTCCGGCTTGAGACCACAAGCATTCCCACCGCGGGCGCCGGTGAAGTGCTGCTGAAGACGCGCTACCTCTCCCTCGACCCCTACATGCGCGGTCGCATGAGCGAGGGCCCCAGTTACGCGGCGAACGTCAAACTCGACAACGTGATGGTGGGTGGCACGGTGAGTGAGGTGGTCGAATCGAATATCCCACGCTTCAAGAAAGGCGATCTCGTGAATGCCTTTTCGGGCTGGCAGGATTACTCCGTATCTAAAGGCATCGAGCTGTTAAAGGTCGACAAGCGCATCGAACAGCCTTCCTATGCGCTGGGTGTGCTCGGTATGCCGGGCCTCACCGCCTATGTCGGCCTTCTGGATATCGGTGAGCCCAAGGAGGGTGAGACCGTGGTGCTGGCCGCGTCCACCGGCGCGGTAGGGTCCGTCGTCGGCCAGATTGCGAAACTGAAGGGTTGCCGCGTGGTCGGTATTGCGGGCGCCAAGGAAAAGTGTGAGTACGCGGTCAAGGAGCTCGGCTACGATGCCTGTATCAGCCACTATGACGATGACATGGCCGACCAGTTGAAAGCATTGTGCCCCGACGGTATCGACGTCTATTTCGAGAATGTCGGCGGCAGTTCCTGGGAGGCGGTGATGCCACTGCTCAACACGTTTGCACGGGTGCCCGTTTGTGGCCTGATCGCGCATTACAACGAAACCGGACCGCGACCCGGGCCGGACCGCATGGTGGCGCTGCAGTCAATGATCCTCTCGCGCAGCATCAAGATGCAGGGGTTTATTATCAGCAACTACTACAATCGGCTGGGCGCGTTTACCAAGGACATGACGGGCTGGCTCGCCGAGGGCAAGGTTAAGTACCGGGAAGATATGGTTGAGGGACTTGAGAATGCGCCAGAGGCGTTCCTTGGACTGTTCAAGGGCGCCAACTTCGGCAAGCTCGTGGTGAAAGTCAGCTAGTTGATCGTCACAACGAACCTGGTATTGACGGCGGTAGTTGCGCACGCGTGAGCGATGACCTCCATATTGCGACCACGCCCTGGTCGTGGTCTGCGTTGGCGGATGCCGAGGCGCTTTGCACGCAGGCGGAGCGAGCCGAGGCGCTCGGCCTGCACTCGCTCTGGTTGCCGGAAAATCACTTTAGCGGCGGACGGGCGATCCCCTCACCGATTACGCTGCTCGCCGCCGTGGCGGCGCGAACAACGCGTATCGGCCTTGGCACCACGTCTTACCTGTTGCCTATTCGCAACCCGATTATTGCTGCCGAGGAGATCGCGGTACTCGATCGGCTTTCCGGTGGTCGGGTGATACTGGGTGTGGGGCGGGGTATCCAGCCCGAGATGTTCGACGCGTTCGACATCGATACCGCCGAGAAGCGCACCATCTTCCAGCGCCACCTGGATATCATGTTGGCGGCATGGCGCGGCGAGCCCCTCGCTGAGCGCGCCGACGGCAAGCCGGTGTCGCTTTCGCCTTTGCCTGTGCAGCAGCCCTCACCACCCGTCTGGGTAGCAGCCTTTGGGCCGCTGGCATTGAAGCAGGTGGCGTTGCTCGGTATGCCTTACCTCGCATCGCCCATCGAGTCGCTGGAAACGCTTGAGGGCAACTACCGCACCTACCATTCGCTCATGGCTGATGCGGGTATTGCGCGCCAGGACACTGTGCCGGTTATGCGTACGGTGTTTGTCAGTGAAAGTGGACTTGTTACGCAGGCAATGCGCGACCGCCTGAATAAAGGTGTGCCTTCAGCGATGCAGGAAAAGGCTGGCGATGTTGAGCAGTGGAGTATCGTGGGTGACCGCGCTTATGTCGGCGACAAAATCGCAGAATACCGAGAGCGTCTGGGCATCACCCACCTGATTCTGCGCGGTGGCTTGCCGGACATCGACGAAGACGACGAGGTGCGTAGCCAGGCGGCGGTGCTCGAGTTGTCCGCCGCATTGTAGTTCTTACGCGTGCCGCTAGGTCGGGCGGTATTTCTCAAGCGCCGTTCGCATTGCATCAAAACCTTTATACATCGCGAGCTGCCGCGGTGTGTTGTCGATGGCTCGCAGCAATGCCTCCAGCGCCCCGGGCGTCGCCGCGAGACTGTCGAGCGGGTGCAGGTAGACGCGTATAGTGAAAGCAATGGCGCCGCTTTCTGGCAACCTCAGCAGCGATTGTCGTTCAGTGCGGTAAAACAGGGCAGTGCCGGGGTCCATCGTCGCGGGCGTATCGGGGTCCGGGTGCAGCGCATCGTCACTTTGCAACGACCAGTTGTAGCGCACAACGGGGTGCGTGGTTTTCAGGTGTCCAAGAAACCGCTTTACGCTCGGGGTCAGCTCACTGTCGAATCCGGGAATAGGCCTGTGAACAGCAGCAAGTGGCTTATTGAACTTCTCGGACAGTCGCCAGTGGCTGGGGCTGCACAGGGTCGCGGCCGCGAGGACGTAGTCATCGCCGGCCGGTGTCATTAGAACGATATCGTCCGCAATCCACAGACCCGCCTGCCACAACGGTTCATCAATCGCCAGCGGCAGTTCGAGCTCGGCGGGTTTATAAACCAGTGCTTCCCCGCGCCGCTCGTACCAGTGAGCTTGATCGTTGGTCAGGTGGCGATAGAGGAGCGCCGCCAGCTCGCGTTGCGCCCCCAGCGATGCCGGGTCGGCACGGTAAACGTTTTCACCTGATCGCCGGCGTTCGGCCAGCTTGTGCGCGTGGTAGCGGGGTAGTTCACAATCGGTCTCTATCCAGGGCTTGCTGGCGAGCGGGGTCAGGCCCATCTGCAGGACCTCGGGAGAATCAAGGTGCGGCAGGTAGGGTGGTTCGCTTAATGCAGGTGGGGTATCGCGGCTCACAGTATCAGCGCGACCACACAGCCGGTCATGCAGGTGGCCAGTAGGCCCGAGAGAATCGAGCGTGGCGCGAGTGTCAGTATGTCAGCCGTACGTTCGGGACAAAGTGCCGTCAGTCCGCCAATCATGATGCCCAGGCTGCCGAAGTTTGCGAAGCCGCACAGGGCGTAGGTGAGAATCAGTTCGCTCCTCTCGCTGAAAACGCCCGGCTCGAGTGCGGCGAGATTGAGATACGCCACGAGTTCGTTGATAAACAACTTGGTCGCCAATAGTTCGCCGGCGGCGTTAGCCTCGGACCAGGGTATTCCCGTCAGCCAGGCCAGCGGTGTGAGCACTTTGCCGAACAGTCCTATCAGCGTAAGGGGCTCGCCGCCTGCCGGTATAAGACCCAGCGCCAGATCGACGAGGTGTACGAGCGCGACGAATACGATCAGCATGCCCACGATGTTCGCAAGCAGTCGCAGCCCCTCGCTCGTGCCGCTGACGATGGCGTCCATGCTGCCGTTGTAGGGCGACTGTGTAACGATTGGCTCGTCCGTTTCGCCCTGCAGGGGCGGCACCATGACGGCGGCCAGCAGCAGTGCGGCGGGCGCGCTGATGAGCGAGGCGACCAGGATGTGGCTCAGTGATGTCGGGATGGTCGCTGCGAGTATCCCGGCGTACAGGCCCAGTACGGTGCCTGCGACCGTGGCCATGCCGCAGCTCATCAGCATGAACAGCTCGCTGCGCGACATCGTTCTTATGTGGGGTTTGATCAGGAGCGGCGACTCCACCATGCCGACGAAGATCGAAGCGGCGCTCCCCATACTGACGGCACCTGAAAGGCCCATCGACCTGCGGAGCAGTTTGGCGAGTGCGCCGATGACGATGGGGATCACTCGCCAGTGCCACAGGAGCGCACTGAGTGCGGCAAACACAATCACCAGGGGCAGGGCGCGGAACGCAAGAACGAAGCTGCTCGCGGCATCGGATACTTCATAAGGTGCTGGCCCGCCGCCCAGGAACCCGAACACCATGGCAGTACCTTTACCGGTCGCTTTCTCAATGGCCAGAACAAGTCTGTTGATGACCAGCAGCGCGTCCTGCAGCAGCGGGACTTTCAGGAGAAGGGCGGCCAGTACCAGTTGTGCTACCAGCCCGGTGAGCACCAGGCGCAGCGGAAACGCGCGGTGACGCTCGCTGACAACCCAAGCGATCAGGATGATGGTCGGTAGTCCCAGCAGGGCCTGGTTCATGGTCTCTTTCCGCAAGGTTGATGCGCTCGACGGTAGATGACGGCCCCTGAAAAGTCCACCGATGAGGTCCCACTTCGAGGGTTTGAATTTCTAGCCGCCGGCGCCCTGATTTGGTTCGTCCCTTGTTGCAGCGTTGGCGCTGGTCCATGCTTCACTGGCGTAGACGCGGCGACCAGACGAGGAGAAACGCCCATGCTTTCGAAGTTTGATGATTACCCCATTCACCAGACCGCGGACCCTATTTTTCACACGGCAACCGGCGACCGGTTTCACTACGACCGTTACTGGTACAACGCGCACGCAAAAGACGGCAGTTTCTACTTCGGTGTAGCGATGGGGCGTTACCCGAACCTCGGCGTGCTCGATTGCGCCCTGAGTCTCGCGATCGGCGGCGAGCAGTTCTGCTTCCACGGTTCGCGCAGGGCACCCAGTGAACCCACGGACACCACCGTTGGTCCGTTCTCGTTGGAGATTCTTGAGCCCATGGGCCGGCACCGCGTTGCGATTGCACCCAACGACACCGGCATCGAGTGCGACCTGGTGTTTACACCGCGTACCGCATGTATCGAAGAGGGTCGGCAGACGCTGCGCAACGAACGTCACGTGGTCATGGACGCCACGCGTCTCGACCAGTTTGGTTTCTGGTCTGGCTGGATTCGCTACGACGGCAAGGAACTCACCGTCGACGGCAGCACAACGTTCGGCCTCAAGGATCGCTCCTGGGGTATCCGCCCCGTCGGTGATGCGTATACCGGTGGAGCGCCGTTGCCCCAGTACCAGGCGGTACACTTTTGCTGGATGCCGATTCACTGGGAGGACGAGTGCAGTCTCGCCGGTTGGTTTGAAGACGAGTCGGGCCACCAGTGGCATACAGACCAGGGCTTTCTGCCTATTTATCCCAGCCAGGCCGACATCCCGGGTACCGTCGACGAGGCCGCGCGTACCTGGCAAGGGGTCGTGGACTATGACATTGACTTCCACCCCGGCACCCGGCGTATGCGGTCTGCCACGGTCACCATGAATGATCGTAGCGGCGACAGCAAAGTGGTTACGCTGGAGCCTGTACTGACGCATCGCATGAAGGGGCTGGGCTATACGCACCCCAAGTGGGGACACGGCAAGTACCTCGGCGAGCTGGAGTTTGAGGGCGAGCACTTCAAAGACGCCGATCTCGATCCCCTTGCAGTGGAAAACATCCACATACAGCAGGTTGTTAGGGCGACCTGCGGCGACCGCGTCGGCCACGGTGTACTGGAGCAGATGCACATCGGACCGCACGCCAAGATCGGGTTCAAGGACTGGTTTGACGGTGCCTGAGACCGCGATACTCGCACTGCTGCAGGGGTTTTCCTATACTGCCGCGTAAGCGGTGCAACAGTCTCTACCAGGGTGGCCATGGCGTCTTCGATCGGTATAAAGATTCTCAAGTGGATCGGTATCCTCCTGCTCCTCGCTGTGGCGGGGTTCCTTGTCCTTGCCTGGCAGGTAGGCGCCTGGAATCTCCTGTTTCCCAATAACGAACACGACACGGTACCCCCGACGATTCCCGGTGATCTGGGTTCGCCCGCGGTACTTGTCTTCTCGAAGACCAACGGTTTTCGCCATACCGATGGCATCGCGGGTGGTAACGAGGTCCTTGCTGAGTTGATCGCCGCGCGCGGGTGGGACCTGTTCCACACTGAAAACGGCGCCGTGTTCAACGCCGCGGATATCGAGCGCTTCGACGCGGTTGTGTTCCAGAATGCTACGGGGGATATGCTGAGTGATGAGCAGGAGCGCGCGTTTGAAAACTGGATGGAAGCCGGTGGAAGCTGGTTGGGGCTGCACGCGGCAGGTGACAGCTCTCACCTCGGCTGGCAGTGGTACCGCGACAATCTCATCGGCGCCAATTTCACGGCGCACATCATGGGGCCGCAGTTTCAGTTCGCGAGCGTTGTGCTGGAGAACCAGTCACATCCTGTACTGTCAGGGATTCCCGATGTCTGGCAGCACGAAGAGGAGTGGTACTCCTGGGCGAGTAGCCCGCGGATAGAGGGCTTTAAGATACTCGCCACACTCGATGAGGACTCCTATTCACCCGTGCAGAAAATCGGCTGGACCGAGGTAGACCTTAGGATGGGCGATCACCCGGTGTTATGGTCCAACTGCATTGGTGCGGGGCGTTCTGTTTACGCTGCTATGGGGCACAGGGGAGAGGCGTTTCGCCAGCCGCAGGTTAAGCGCATACTCGCCAACTCGCTCGACTGGCTGGTGCTGGACGAGGGCAGCTGCGAAGGTTCCGCAGGCGCCCGGTAATCAGTCGAGTGTGATGACCTCGGTGGTCAGGGGCGCGATCGCTTCTTCGGCCAGCTGGAAGCGCCAGAACATAACGCCGTAGGGCCTTCCCTCCGTATCGAGCCAGTTGGGCCTGCCTGGGTCCTTGTGCGCGACAATCATTTCGAAACTGCCATCGGCATCCCGCTCCGTCTGCAGGCGGTTCAGTGAAATATTGCGTTCCTCGTAGTTCAGCGTTTGCAGGAAGCGGTTGAACAGCACCACGTTGGAAAATCGGCATTTGGGGAAACGCCCTCGAATGACGAGCGCTTGCTTGGGGCCGAGCACCCAGGGCGCCATGGCGTAGGCGTTGTCCTTCGCGGCGTAGCTAATGTTCTCGTTGGAGTCATCCTGCACTGTCGGTGCGAACGTGTTGGGTACGCGTGAAACCCAGGCGGGGCTATTGCCATCGTTCATGCTGATGGTATTGCCACGCAAAAATTCGGCGACGCGGCGAATACCAGCGGCTACGCCGGCGTCGGTCGGGGCGGAACGCGGCGCGACCTTGTCTGCGTTTACGATGTCGATAGGAATGTGATGCAGGCGGTCCCGGTTAATGCTGACCTTGCGCTCATAGTAGTGGCGCGTAGTGAGGCTCGCCGCACCCTCGGGCAGGCGCATCCAGTTGCCAGGCGCCTTGTCGCGACTCAGCGTGATTTCATAGTCGCCGTTTGCATCCGCTTCGAACTCGGTATCGTTCAGCGTTGAACCAAGACCTTCCCCACCGCCATCAGAGGTGCCGGTGCCCAGTTCCACCGTGAAGCTGGTGTAGGTGGCGTCGGCGAGATTGCCGCGAATTCGGTAGGTATGCTGGTCATCGATGACGGCGGAGTGGTAGCGGGCGTCAGGATTGTCGCCCAGTAATTTCTTGTGCTGGTTGATGAACGGTCGAAAGAACGGTCTTGCAGGGTCTGCTTCGAACCAGGTCTCCAGCCCATGCAGCAGTGTGTGTAGCATCATGCGCCGTACTTCGGCGAAATCGGTCGGAGTGCGTAGGTTCCATTCTTTGTTGGTGAAATCCTGCTCGAGTTGGTCGAGTACTTGCTGTAGTTCCGCCAGGGCGGCTTCCGCCTCGCTCTTGCTCGTGCCCTTGGGCATGGCCTGTACCGTGGGGCCGAGCAGCGCTGCCGCCATACTGCCTGCCGCTACTCCCTTGATCAGTTCCCTGCGTTGCATGTCGCTTGTCCTCGTATCAGTTGGCGGGCGGGCGCTGGCCGCCGCACAGGATGTCGGTCGCGCGTTCTGTGTCCATGTATTCCTTGAGCCTGAGCACCTTGCCGTCTTTCAGGATGAACAGGAAGTGGTATTCATTGCTGTAGGTCTGGCCCGAGATGTGCGCGCCCTCGCTCGTGGCCTCCACGGCCACCTTGTCACCCTCGGCGACCATGTCGATGATCGTGAAAGACAACCCCTCGGGGAACGCCTCATAGATACCACCGGCAGCAGCATTGACCTGTTCCCTGGTGTAGACGCCTGAGATGAGCGTGTTACCCATGGTTTGCAGGCATCCCTCGTCAGCGTACGCGTCGACGAGAAACGCCACGTCACCTTCGTTCATCGCCTTGAAGAAGCGCTGCACAAAGGCTTTGTTAGACTCGGGTGTATGCTGGCTCATGCTCTGCTGACTCCTCTCAGAGATGGATCAGGCATCATCTTAGCCCGGCGGTCGTAGCCTGTTGCGGGCCCACGTGAATCTCCGGGCACCGGTTCAACATACTGGGTCAGTAGTCGACCTTCGACCGCAGCGATTTCAGCTGGCCGCGGCGGGTTTTGTTGTCCACACGACGCTTCTTGCTCGATCGAGTTGGCCGGGTGGCCTTGCGCGGCTTGTCGGTGTGGGCCGCGCGGCGTATCAATTCGGCCAGGCGCTCCAGGGCGTCGGTGCGGTTTTTCTCGCGCGTGCGGAAACGTTGCCCTTTGATGACAACCACCCCATCGCGATTTACTCGCCGGTCAGACTGTGAAAGCAAGCGCTGCTTGATGTCTTCGGGTAGGCTGGATGCGGCCACATCGAAACGCAGGTGGACGGCGGATGACACCTTGTTGACGTTTTGCCCGCCGGCACCCTGCGCGCGGATTCCCTGCAACTCAATTTCAGCGATCGGAATACGTAGACGTGGGTTCACGACAAGATACATGCTGTTCACGCCGAGCTCAGAGTTCGCCCAGTTCCATACCGCGCTCGGCGAGTAGCGGCTTCAGTTCGCGGTAGGCGGCGGGTGTCTTGTGGAGCGGGATAGCAGGAAAGAGGTGGTGCACCAGGTGGTACTCCATGCCCGCCGACAGCACAGTGCCGAAGGGTGACTTCCAGCCCCGGGTATCGCGGTAGCGACCGGTCTCGCGCATCGGATGATGAGGAGCCCAGGACAATACGACCGGTATGTAGATATTGGCGATCACCTTTGGGATCCACCACAGCGCGAGCACCTCGAGAGCAAAGCCGCTCCACACTAGCGTGCCCATAAGTATCCAGCCGCCATAGCGCAGGGCCAGTGCTTCCAGAAAGAGACGTTCGTGGCCCGGCGTGTCCTCCAGCACCTCCAGGGTGACGCCGCCTGAATGTCCCGGCTGGGTGCTCAGCCACGCTGCTCGCATGGCGCCCCAGATGGTGTCAGCGCGGATGTAGAGGTCTGGGTCGAGGCCATCTGCGTTTGTGTGCGCATGGTGCTTGAGGTGAATCGCGCGGTGCAGTCGGTAGGGGAAGAACCAGGGCAGGACGCTCAGGTGGCCCACCAGTTCGTTGAGCCAGCGCCATCGCGTACCCGGTCGACCGATATTACCGTGCTGTGCCTCGTGGGTAGGAAGATAGCTGTAGCAGAAGATGATTGCTGCGATCACAGTGCCGAGCCAGAGCGGCAGCAGGTCTGTATGCGCGAGAGGCCATAGCGCAAGCCACAGAAGAAAGCCCCCGATACCCCAGATCACCATCGGCCAGGGCACACCGCCAATGTAGCGACGCGCTATGGTGCGCTCCTGATCGCTCACAGCCAGCGCCCCCGCATCACCGCGAGACAGCCCCATGCAAAACCAATGGCGCAGGCGGTTGGCAGCGTGGGCAGGCCCATTGGCATGCTGAGACCGGCGGCGTCCATCACCGCAGCCCAGATAGGTCCAGCGAACAGTGCGCCGAACGCAATCGGCCCGAGCGCGAGGATTTTTGTCAGCATGGTCATTGCGGTCAGTCTAACAGAGGCGATTCAAAAGCCTATATAGCGAGGTACACGCTGTTTGTAAGCGGCGTAAAGGTTGCCATGACTGTCTTGTAGAAACGCTTCTTCCTTGAGGATCATTGCGTGAGTCGCGGCGAGGCAAGCCAGTAGAAGACTGAGGAGAGCTGCGCTTTGCAGTGCGATCCCGTAGGCGGCGAAGCTCACCATGTAGGCAAGGAAGAACGGGTTCCTGCTGAACCGGTAGATGCCGCGCTCCACCAGGTCTGTGGTCGCATCGTCGATCACGCCGACGCGCCATGAGTCGCCGAGATCTTTCAGTGCGGCGCGCGCCAGCAACAGGCTGACAATCATCAGTGCCAGGCCACCGGTGCGCGTCATACCCGCGGGCAGCGGCGATGAATCGCCGGGTGCTGGTGTTGTGAACGCGATAGCCAGTGTGGTCACGATGAAAGCGACAAACAGGCCTATAGCGAGGTTGGCTTCAAGGTTTGTGCCGCGAATCGGACCACCGATGCGGCGCTTTAGCCTGATATTCTTGGCGACGAACATCGCCTGGAAAATGCACTGATGGAACAGGATGATCCAGGGCAGGTCGTTCATGTTGCGATGAGTCCCCGGTATGGAGCCTCTCTCAAGTGGCCGACATCCTCTTTGGGCTGGCTCCGCCTGTTTCTCACCCGCTATCCCCCCAGGTGGCGACTGGCCATGAAGCTACGCGCATCCTGCCACAGGGTCAACGCAGGGCCGCGTTGCGTGGTTAATTGAACCAAATAGTAATACGAAGGTATTACATTTTTGGCGCACCCTTGTTAGAGTGCCTTCGCCATTTTGCTGCCGTGGAGTTTGCTATGCGCTTGATTACCCTGTTGCTCGCCGCGCTGCTAGCGCCCTGTGTCGCCGCCGCTGATCGCCCCAACATCATCGTGATGCTCGCGGATGACATCGGCTGGGCCGATGTCGGCTTTCATGATGGTGAGATAGACACCCCTTCACTTGACCGATTGGCGCGCGAGGGTGTTGAACTGTCGCGTTTCTATACCACCCCGATCTGCTCGCCCACGCGCGCGGCGCTGATGACAGGGCGCGACCCCATGCGCCTTGGCGTCACTTACGGCGTGATCATGCCCTGGATGAACCACGGCATTCATCCCGATGAACATTTCATGCCCGAGACGTTTCTAGCTGCGGGATACCAGACAGCCATGGTTGGCAAGTGGCACCTTGGCCATTCGCTGCAGGCCTACCATCCCAACAACCGGGGGTTCGAGCACTTTTTTGGTCATCTGCACACGGAAGTAGGCTATTTCCCACCCTTCAGCAACCAGGGTGGCAAGGACTTCCAGCAGAACGGCGTGTCTATTGAGCGCGATGGTTACGAGAGCTTCATCCTTGGTGATGAAGTGTCGCGTTACATCCGCGAACGCGACAAGGAAAAGCCGTTCTTCATCTACATGCCCTTTATCGCGCCGCACACCCCGCTTGACGCGCCCCAGGACCTGCAGGACAAGTACAAAGACCTCAAAGATACTCGCGAGAAAGCGCGTAGCAAAAACACCGACCAGTCCATCATGATCAGCAAGATGATGCTGCGTGAGAGTGCACGGCCGATGTATGCAGCAGTGGTCGATGGTATGGATCAGGCGATCGGCAATGTACTCGACACGCTCGACAGCGAGGGTCTTACCGACAACACGATCGTCCTGTTCTTCAGTGACAACGGTGGCGCAGCCTATGCCTCTGGTGGCGCCTATAACGCGCCACTGCGCGGAGGTAAAGGCGAGACCTGGGAGGGCGGTATCCGTGTTGTCTCAGTAATGCGTTACCCCGACAATCTTAAGCCGGGCACTGACATGGGCCAGATCATGACCGCCATGGACGTGTTCCCCACACTCGCCGCGGCGGCGGGCCTGGCTCCGGGGAACGACACCTTTGAACTGGATGGCCAGAACATGTGGCCCGCGATTGCAAAGGAACAGCGCGTGCCCCGCGATGACCTGGTGTTCTTCGCCTCAGAGACGCCTATTCGTGGCTCCTTTATGTTTACCGCCTTCAATGATGAGTGGAAGCTGGTGCAGGAGATGCAGCAGACGCTACTGGCGGCGGACGTCACAAACTATCTCTTCCGTATCGAGGACGACCCTAACGAGTACAACAACCTGGCGGCGCTTCATCCGGATGTTGTGCAGGAGCTTTCCGAAGAAATCCACTACTGGAGAACGTTGTACCCGGTCTCGGGTACCCGGCATGAGCTGGTACCTCCGCCGGGCTGGCGCGCGCCCAAGGACTGGTCCACGTACCCGCGCTCGGTCGAGGAAACGCAGGATGTTCCGGCCCCTGGCATGCCGCCGGCTTATGCGCTTCCCGCGCTTGACTGGCAGCATGGTGAGGCGGGACGGTTGATCTATAACTGTGAGCCCTATGAGTTTCTGGGCGGGGGAATTTGCAAGTAGCAGATCTTTAGAGCGATTGTTGGTTTCTTTATCCCCTCCGGCCCCGACCCGCGATAGTTCTTCGCTCCGCTGTCCGCGCCGCTCCGCGGTGCCCTCAGTCAGTTCCGAGCCCCCTGCGGGGTCTCGCGCCATTCCTTCGGCGCTTCCTTGACGGCTGCGCGAAGATCTATCGCGGCTCGGGGCCTTACAATGCTCTTGGGGACATGCTTTGGTGCGGTGGGGGTGGGCACGTTTAGCGCTGCGCTTTTTCTGCGCTGCGTTTTTCGTTTTTTTACTATTTTGTTGCGCTAGCCCTCCGCCACCTGTGTCCTGTTCAAGTGCTCGGCAATCACTGCCAGAAAATCTTTTGCATACTTCTCCAACTTGCTGGCGCCCACGCCACTGATTGCAGCGAACTCCGCTTCATTTCGCGGAAGCGCCGCGCACATGTCGCGCAGGCTGCGGTCATGGAAGATAACGTAGGGTGGTACGCCCTGTGCGGATGCGAGACCTTTTCGACACTCTCGCAATGCATCGAAGAGTACGGGGTCGACATCCTCGGGTATGGGAGCGGATGTCTTTTTTGCCGCAGCCCTGGCGGGCTTGGGGTCCTGCCTGAGCGCTAGCGTTTCCTCGCCGCGCAACAACGGCCTGCACGCCTCTTTGAGCTGCAGGGCTCCGAAGCCTTCGACGTCAACGGCGAGGTAGCCCATTCCGACGAGCTGCCTGAAAACGGAGCGCCATTGTTTGCCGTCGATATCGGAGCCGGAACCGAAGGTCGGCAGGTACTGATGGTCGAACTGGATGACCTTGTCGGTGGTGTTGCCGAGCAACACATCGACGAGGTGGTTCACGCCGAAGCGTTGGCCTGTGCGGTAGGCGGCGCTGAGGGCTTTTTGCGCGGCTTCAGTACCGTCCCAGGTGGCAGGTGGCTCCAAGCAGGTGTCGCAGTTGCCGCAGGGCTCGGGTCGGGTTTCACCGAAGTAGGCGAGCAACGCCTGGCGGCGGCAGGTGGTGATCTCGCAAAGGCCCAGCATTGCGTTCAGCCTGTGTTGCTCAGCGCGTCGAAAGGCTTCGCTACCGTCGGAGCTGGCCATCATTTGGCGCAGTTTGATCACGTCCTGCAACCCGTAGATCATCCAGGCGTCGGCCGGCTCGCCATCTCGGCCCGCCCGGCCGGTTTCCTGGTAGTAGGCTTCTACCGTTTTCGGCATATCGAGGTGGGCGACGAAGCGCACATCGGGTTTATCGATGCCCATGCCGAACGCAATGGTTGCCACCATAATCACGCCATCTTCACGGAGGAAGCGCGATTGATTCTCTGCCCGCACCTCCGGTAAGAGGCCTGCGTGGTAGGGCAGGGCATCGAAACCCTCGTTGCAAAGCGCTTCTGCGGTATCTTCGGTCTTGCGACGCGACAGGCAGTAGACGATACCGGCATCGCCGGGATGTTCCTGCTTGATGAACCTGAGCAATTGTGCCCGCGCGTTGTTCTTCAGTCCTATGCGGTAACGGATGTTCGGCCTGTCGAACCCCGCGACAAAGTGGCGAGCCGACTCAAGTTCGAGCCGCCGCGCGATCTCAGCGCGAGTGCGTTCGTCGGCCGTTGCCGTGAGCGCGATGCGTGGAACGTCGGCAAACTCCCGTGGCAGCAGGTCCAGCTGCAGGTAGTCGGCACGAAAGTCGTGCCCCCACTGTGAGACGCAGTGCGCTTCATCAATGGCAAACAGGGCGATACGTGACCGCTTTAGCAGTGCGAGTGTGCGTTCCTGCGTCAGGCGCTCCGGCGCGATGTAGACGAGGTCCAGCTCACCGTTCTCAAGCGCGCGCTCTGTGGCAGCGCAGTCCGCTGCGCTTAGCGCCGAATTGAGGCAGGCTGCTCGCACGCCCAGCTGGCGCAGTGCGCTGACCTGGTCGGCCATGAGTGCGATCAATGGCGAGATGACGACGCCGCAGCCGTCGCGCAGCAGCGAGGGCAGCTGGTAGCAGAGGGACTTGCCGCCCCCGGTGGGCATGAGAACGAGGGCGTCGCCGCCGGCGCTGACCGTTTCGATGATCGCTTCCTGGGGGCCGCGGAAGCCGGTGTAGCCAAAGACGCGGGAGAGGGTTTCAAGCGCTGCACTCATGGCGCGTCAGTATACCCGGAGTTACCGCGTTCGCATGCCGTTGCGGGTAAATGATAGAATCCGCCGCCATTGTAATTGATGCCGGGGCAAGACCATGTCTGACAATAACCAGGTCCACCAGGACGCGATGAACCGCTTTATCGAGCTCGCCAACCAGATGGCCGAGGAAGGTATCCAGCGCAACCTGGTGGGCGCCGCACTGCTCACTGCTGCGGGCCTCTACTCCAGCTATGTCGTCAGCGGTAATGACGGGGGTCTCAACGAGTCGGGCATTGATAAGCTGACTGCGATGTTTAAGCGTGAACTGGAGCGCGTCGAGGAGGCCAAGCAGGCACGCACGCCGCCCGCCGCGTCCTAAATCGGCAGCTCCCTGATCTGGCTCCCGAAGTATTCCGGTGCCAATACGCCCTTCAGCTCGCCAAAGGGTAGCGGTTTGCTGAAGAGATAACCCTGAATCACGCTGGCGCCGTGCTGGCGCAGGAAGCGGTACTGTTCGTGTGTCTCAACACCCTCGGCCACGAGGTCCAGGCCCAGGCTGCGGGCCATTGCGATGATGGCTACCACGAGGCTCGCGTCGTTGGGGCCCTTGTCGAGGTCTACAACGAAGCTGCGGTCGATCTTTAGTTCGTCCAGCGGGAATCGGCTGAGGTAGCTGAGCGATGAATATCCCGTGCCAAAGTCGTCGATCGACAGTTGTACGCCGAGCTCCTTGAGTGCGGCGAGCGCCTCTATCACGCTCTCGGTGCCGTCCATCATGATGCCCTCGGTCAGCTCCAGCTCAAGCCGCTCGGGCTTAAGACCTGTCTCGGCCAGCGCTTTGTAGACCTGGTGTACGAGTCCGGTGTTGAACTGCAGGGCCGACACGTTCACCGAGACCTTGGGCAACTCGAGCCCCTCCGCCTGCAGTTCAACCATCTGTCGGCAGGCCTCGATGAGACCCCACTCACCCATGGCGTTTATCAGGCCCATCTCCTCAGCCAGCGGAATGAACTTGAAGGGTGGCACAAGGCCGTGCTCCGGGTGTTCCCAGCGCATGAGCGCCTCCGCACCGATAACGGCGCCGGTTGCCGTATCGACCTGCGGCTGATAGTGCAGCACAAGCTCGTTGCGCTCGATGGCCTTGCGCAGGTCGTTCTCAAGTGTCAGCCGTTCCACGCTGGCGGCGTCCATGTCGCTGGAGTAGAACATGTAGTTGTTCTTGCCCGCGCCCTTGGCGTGGTACATCGCGGTGTCCGCCGCCTTCAGTAGTTGCTCGACGGTGTCCGCGTCCCTGGGAGCGATCGCGATCCCAATACTCGGTGTAACGACCAGTTCGTGACCCTCGATAGTCATGGGTTCGCCCAGTGTATCCAGCAGGCGCTGGGCGACCTGTCCGGCTGATTCCGGGCTTTCCATGCGGTTAAGCAGCACAGTGAATTCATCGCCGCCCAATCGTGAGACATCGATGTTGGCGCGGGAGTCCGAGAAGTGGCTGACAAGATCGCTGTCGCGGATGCTCGTGGTGAGTCGCTTCGAGACCTCGCGCAGCAGCAGGTCGCCCGCACTGTGTCCCAGCGAGTCATTAATGCGCTTGAAATTGTCGAGGTCGAGGAATATCAGGCCTAGGGTTTCGCCGTGACGTTTGCCGAGGCGCAACAGCATGTCGAGTTGTTCGGTGAACAGGCGCCTGTTTGGCAGGGAGGTCAGGCTGTCGTAGTAAGCGAGGCGGCGCATCCGGTCGCGGGTTTCTGTCACCTCGCGCACCGCCTCGTTGAGTTCCTCGTTCCTGCGGGTCAGCTGGGCGGTGCGCTCCTGTACCTTCATGCTCAATAGCTGGTGGTCGACATCCATCTGCGTCTTGTAGGTATTGAGGCCGCCGATTATTGAGTTGAGAAGGGCGACGATGTCGCGAAACTCGGCGTTTTTCTCAAGCCCTCGGGTCTTGATAGGGCGACCGGCAGATACATCGTCAGCGACCTGCACCAGAGTGCGAAAAGGCTCACTGATGCGCCTCGCGACGAAGAGGCCAAGCACAAGGCAGAGCAGCCCGAAGATGCCCGCGAGTGCGAGTACGCCGCTAACCGCAGGTATTGCCTGGCGGACCAGTATTGCCCGGCTCAGACCCACGTGCACATAACCGACAACATGGCGGCTGGTCTCCGAATGAGACGCGGCCAGCGTGGCGGCGTAGCCTGCGCGGCTGATGTCACGATCGAGGGGGTTCACGAGTGAGAACACAGGTATCGTCATGTCCCACAACTTATCGCCACCGACTAGTGCGCCCAGCATGACGCCTGCTACACCGGTTTCGTCTGGCATTTCTGTCACGCGACGCACCGTCAGGCCGGTCTCAACCGGTGAACCGGTGCCTCGCAGGTGTGGGAATGCGACTTCGACAAGCGGCGTATTCGGATCGACGATCTTGGTCATGGGCGTGCCGACCGTGTCGCGTATGACGGCGTAACGCAGCGCTGGCGAGGTTGACCGCAGGTTCTCGAGCAGCTTTTCCTGGTCCCGCGTATCGCGAAAATGCACGGCAACGGGCAGCGCCTGCAGGCTCTGTACCCGATCGTGGGTCTGTTGGATGAGCTGTGCGCGAGCGTAGCTGTATTCGCGCTGTATCGTGATTGCGGCGAAGAGTGTCGCGCCGATCAGCGCGATTGCAATGACCAGCGAGTTGATCTTGCCCGCGATGGTCATGTCCCAGCCCCCGGTGAATCTGTGCCACTAATTCGGTCTCCCGGGCCCGCGAAGGTCCGTGGAGACGTGCCCCAACAGGCAAACTAGCACGGGTAATTTTGCCCTCGCAATCTTAAAAAATACCGTAAAAACAGCCGTTTGCGTTTTACGCCGGGTTTGCCCTGCGGTCGGGAAGCACGCGTCTGTCGCGGGCGATCAGAATACCGTTGACGGTTAGTGGGAAAGTCACCGGCCGACCGCTGCGGCGGTCTACCGTGCTGCGCTCCACGAAGTCCACCGGGTTCCGCCCCAGGGTGTAGCGGCGGTGGTCTTCGGAGACGTAGTTGCGAGCGGCCACGGTAAAGACGTAGGCCGACACAACAATCGCCCCTAAGCCCATGATACCGAGGATGATCAGCACCGCGTCCATTGGTTGTTACAGTTCCTTAGCCTGTTTGGCGGAATGTGTAACAGCTATGCAAAAACCGCGCCGTTTTTGAGAATGCTTATTTTAATCCAGCGGGTTGGAGGTATGTTAGCCACGCTTTACAAGGCCAACAACCGCGCCCTGTATAATTTCCTGACACATTTGGGTCAGGTGCGTTGGGTCAGCGAGCGCCCTTGCCGAACAACACTACCTCGACGGTATTCAGCGTGATCATGAAGTCCAGGAAGAGGCTCTGGTTCTTCACGTAGTACAGATCGAACTGCAGTTTCTGGCGGGCATCTTCTTCCGAGGCGCCGTAGGGATAGCAAAGTTGCGCCCAGCCGGTAATGCCTGGCTTCACTGCGTGGCGCGAGTTGTAGTAGGGGATCGACTCCGCGAGCTGCCTGACGAACTCGGGGCGCTCGGGGCGGGGCCCGATAAACGCCATATCGCCGGCGAGTACGTTGAAGATCTGCGGGAGTTCGTCGATGCGGGTGCGGCGGATAAACGAGCCGACCCTGGTCACGCGGCTGTCATTCTTGGTGGCCCAGCGCGCCTTGCCATCGCCCTCGGCATCCACGCTCATTGAGCGGAACTTGATGACCTTGAAGGCCTTCCCGTTGAGGCCAACGCGTTCCTGCGAGAAAAACACGGGTGCGCGGAAGCCATCCTCAAGCCAGATCGCGAGAGCGGTAATCAACATGATCGGCCAGGTGCCCAGCAGCAAGACCGAGCTTGCAACGATATCGAAACAGCGCTTGGTGATACCCGCAGACGCGTTGCTGCGCAGGTCCTCGGTCAGGGTCATCCAGCCTGGCGTAGCAAAATCGACGAGAATCTTGCCCGCCTCGCGCTCGAAGAAGTTGACGAGGTTGAGCACTTTAATGCCCTGCAGGCGACACTTGAAGAGTTCGTCCGAGGGCGTGTGGTCGCGCTTGTTGTCGAGCGCCACGACGATCTGGTCGATCTCTGTCTGTTTGGCATATTCCGCCAGCGGCTGGCGCAGGTTGATAATGCGCTCGCCCGTGATGCGCGGTTCTTCGTCTGCCACGCGCACGAAGCCGACAATGGTGAAACCCTGGCGGTCAGTTTTGCGGCGCATGGAGCTGGTAATCGTGGAGGCGGCGGAGCCTGAGCCGAAAACCAGCACGCGACTCTTGAACTGGTCGAGATCCGTCAGGTTGGTAAAAGCCTCGTGGCTAATCAGGTTGGCGGCGAAAGAGGCGACAATGGCGTACATCAGGACGCCGCTCCACAGACTGAAATCGGGCATCAACAAGAAGATCCCTGACATCAGCAGTATCGATGCGCCGAAGCCGCCCATTGTGCGAATCAGGATACCGGAGCGGCCTTCCCGCATACGCGGTTCGTAAAGGCCCATGGCACCAAGGCAAATGACTGAGACTACGCCGAAGGTGATGGCGCGGGCGGGAATCTGGGAGATGTGCGCCTGGAAAGCGCCGGGTTCCATTTCAATGAAGCAGTGAATGTAGGTGCCGCCGTAGAAAGCGAGCACAAACAGAACGGCATCAATCAGGGCAAGCCAGTAGAAGGACGTATGTACGTGATGGTTGAAGACCCTGACGGTGGCCATCGATAAATCCCTAATTTTCCCCGCATCCTGCTGCACGTTTCCGGTGGCGAAAAGGTCGCTGCGCCACCGTGATAAGAGGGCGATTGATCTGCGTTCTACGGGTCGTCTACTGCGTTGGAATCAAGCCGTAACCGGGAGGGCCCGGGGCCAGTTATTCACAGCGTGTACCACACTTATCCACAAACCGATCTGTGCAGTAATTAAAGTAGCATGGGTTGTTATTTTGTGCCCGCGAATTTACCAGAAATGTGAAGTTGATCGCCAGCTTAGAGCCTGTGTATTACGACCGCGTGACAACCGGCGAAAACCCGCGCGTATGGGGCGCCATAGCTGAACCTTTGGTTGGCGGCAAAAAACCCTTCTCTGGCATTGGGTTAGGGCAATTTACTCGGCCCGGCCTCAACTGCTCAGGACGCGCCTAAAAAGACCTGGGAAGGCTCGGGGTGGCTGAGAAAGCCACGCGGGCTTGCGGTGTAGCCATAGGCCCCTGACTGGTAGACCACCAGGAGGTCGCCGGGCTCCGCCCGCGGCAACTGCACCTTGGCTCCCAGGATGTCGAGGGGGGTGCACAAGGGGCCTACCACGCTGACTTCCTCGAGTTCGGGGGCTTGTACCCGGTTCCCGAGGCACAGGGGGTAGTTCTTGCGGATCACCTGGCCGAAGTTGCCGGATGCGGCCAGGTGGTGATGCAGTCCGCCGTTAGTAATGAGGAATACCTCGCCGCGAGACTCCTTGCGGTCTACGACCTCACAGACGTAGGCGCCGGCCTCCGCCGTGAGGTAACGGCCGAGCTCCATAACGATTTCCGCGCCTGGAAGTCGCTCGCTGGCTTCCCTCAGGAGGCCGCTCAAATTGGCAGCGATCGGGGCGAGGTCCAGATGCTCCTCGCCGGGAAAATACGGTATGCCGAGCCCACCGCCGATATTGAGCCAGCTGAGGGGCTGCGGCGCATCCGCGGCAAGCCG
Source organism: Halioglobus sp. (assembly GCA_965227435.1). Classification (GTDB taxonomy): domain Bacteria; phylum Pseudomonadota; class Gammaproteobacteria; order Pseudomonadales; family Halieaceae; genus Marimicrobium. The sequence goes on from CBDDGB010000001.1 coordinate 2,348,304, forward strand.
GTAGGCGAGTTCGAAGGTGCTGGTCTGGGCCTCTACGATCGCGTCGGGCCTGAGGTTCTGCGAACCGGAAAAAATATGAAAGCCGACGAAGTCGAGGGGCAGCTCGCCCAGCGTCTTCAGCATGGCGGGGACGCGCTCGGCATCTACCCCAAAGGGTTTGGCGCCCGAACCCATCTTCATGCCTGCCGCCTTGAGCTCGAAATCCGGGTTGACCCGGATTGCCACGGGCGGTTTGCGGCCGGTGCTTTCGGCGATGGCTGCAATGCGAGCCATCTCGCCTTCCGATTCCATGTTGATGATGACGCCTGCGTCGACCGCCAGTTGCAGGTCCTCGTCGGACTTGCCGGGTCCGGCAAAGCTGATCATGCGCGGCTCGGTGCCCGTGGCCAGCGCAACGCGCAGTTCACCTGCGGAAGCAACGTCGAGGCCATCGGTGAGGGCGGCGAGGTGGTTGACGACTTCTGGCATCGGGTTGGCCTTCATCGCGTAATGCAGGTGCAGACCTTCAGGTAACTCGCGCCGCAGCTTGTCGACCTGCGCGGCCATTACCGCACCATCGTAGGCGTAAAACGGTGTGCTACCGACCTCCGCCGCGATCTCGGTGACAGTGCGACCCCCGATCTGCAGGCAGTTGCCTGCCACGGGAAACTGCGGCATCGCGGCGTGTACTGGTGGGCTCTTGTCGCTCATGCGTCGGCTTCCATGAAGATGTCGCGGTATTCCTCGGCGAGTGCGCGGCGGTCGATCTTGCCGTTCTGGTTTTGCGGCAGTGCGTCGCGGGCGATCGCCTTCAGCGGCACCATAAAATTAGGGAGTTCTGCGCGACAGTGTGCCAGAACTGATTCGGCGAGCGCCTCTGGGTCGACGTCACCTCCGGGTGTGAGCAGCAGGAGGATCGCTTGGCCGAGCGCGGCGTGCGGCAGGCCGAGGGCTGCCACCTGTGAGGTCCCGCCGGCGGCGTGGGCGACTTCCTCCACCTCGGTGGGGCTGACCCGATAGCCCGAGGTCTTGATCATTTCGTCCTTGCGGCTGATGAAATAGATATAGCCTTCCTTGTCGCGTACCACCTGGTCGCCCGAGAACACCGCCAGTTCTGGTGTTGGAATCTCGCCGGGCCTGGTGGGGCAGGGCTTGAACCGCTCGGCGGTTTTCTCAGGGTCGTTCCAGTAGCCCATGCTGACCAGTGCGCCCCGGTGTACCAGCTCTCCGGGTTCGTCAGGGCCGCACTCGCGGCCGTTGTCGTCGATCACCAGTATCTCTGCGTTGGGAATGGCCTTGCCGATGGACTCGGGGCGGGCGTCGACCTCTTCGGGTGGCAGGTAGGTGGAACGGAAGGCCTCGGTCAGGCCATACATCAGGTAAATGGCGGTGTTGGGCAGGGCTGCCTGCAGCGCCCGGGTCGTTGCCACCGGCATCGCGCCTCCCGTGTTGGTGATGTAGCGCAGCTGGGTGACAGCCTCCTCCGGCCAGGGCAGTTCTTTGAGCTGGTTCCACAGTGGTGGCACGGCGGCGAGCCCCGTCACGTTGTAGCGAGCAACGGCCTTTAAGACATCGCGGGGTAACAGGTAGTCCATCAGGACCGCCGAGGCGCCGACCGAGAATGCGGTCGTGAGCTGGCTGAGGCCTGCGTCGAAGCTGAGAGGCAGCACGGCGAGCAGGCGATCGTTCGGCGTATTCTCAAGGTACGTTGCCACGCTGTTTGCACCGGCGACCATATTGCGGTGTGACAACACCACGCCCTTGGGGTTACCGGTGCTGCCAGAGGTGTAAAGAATGGCCGCCATGTCGGTGTCGATGCGCCGGTGTTCTGGCCGTGACTTGCGCTCCGCCGTGAGCTCGGCGAGCGTGGTCAACTCGACACCGGGAATGCTGACCGCTTCGGGTAGTTCGTCTTCTACCAGCACCACCGTGTGCAGGTCGGGGCAGCTCGCGAGTACATCCACCAGCGCATCCAGTCGTGGCCTCGCGGTGATCAATACGCGCACATTGCAGTGCGGCAGGATGTGCGCGAGCTGGCGCGGCTTCAGCAGAGGGTTCACCGGCACGAAGCAGGCGCCGGCCTTTGCTGCACCAAACAGCCCGAATACGGTTTCCGATTGTTTTGGGAGATACACGGCCACACGTTCGCCAGCGCCGATGCCGCGGGCCAGTAAGCCCTGCGCTACCGCGTTCACGCGCTCGGCGAGTTCCTTGTACGTGTAGCTTTCTTTTTTGTACAGCAGTGCGGTGGCGTCGGGAGTGACCTCAGCGCTGTGTTCGATGAACTGGTGAATGAGGTCGGCCATGCGGGGGCTGAGGGGTGGCTCGTCGGCAGTGGGTTGGTAGTGTAGCCTAATACAAACAGAGGCTATAAGGCCGATTCTCCGATGAAAAACGGTGTTCGACAATGTCCCGCCGCGCGATTTGTGAATGAGTGCACAGGGGTTTTCGCGTGGTGTGGTTGAGGGTCCTGCTGTGCGTGTTCCTCACGAGCCCGCTCGTGGCTTTTGCCAATGATCTGCCTGACCTCATCGCGCGCATCAAACCGTCGATTGTTGGTGTCGGCGTGGCGTACCCGCCCCGGCAACCTATTTTCCGTGGCGACCGCGCGCGCTACATGGGTACCGGGTTTGTCGTGCAGGACGGCCTGACGGTCGTCACCAACGCGCACGTGTTGCCCGCGGGCGTCGATGCGCCCGGCCGGGAATTGATCGCGGTGTTTGTGGGGCAGGGCAAAAACGCCACCGCCCGACCGGCACAGGTGCTTGCCGAGGACAAGGACCTGGACCTCGCCGTGCTGCGCTTTGAGGGGCCGCCGCTACCCGCACTCTCGCTCGGTGATTCGGGTAAGGTCCGTGAGGGTGATTCCGTGGCTTTTACGGGTTACCCACTTGGGGAGGCGATGGGACTGACGCCGGTCACCCATCGGGGCATTGTGTCTGCGATAACACCTATGGTGCCGCCCGCGAGCCGGGCTGGCGAGCTGACTGCCCTGCACGTGAGTCGCGCGCGCAAGGGTTTGATGGCATTCCAGCTCGATGCGACCGCCTACCCAGGTAACAGCGGTAGCCCTGTTTACAACGACTTGGGAGAAGTGATCGGGGTGTTGAATAGCGTAGTGGTAAAGGAAACTCGCGAAAACCTGCTCACGCAGCCCTCGGGTATCAGCTATGCCATACCGTCGCGACACATTGTGACGCTGTTGGCAGGTCTGTCGGTGCCCTGAACCCGGCGCGGCGTTAAGATCATAGTTTCTACCCTTCACCGTTGAGGAGCGCCAGTTGGGCCTGTTCAAACGCAAGCGCCGCATACTCTTTGTCTGCACGGAGAACCTCTGTCGTTCGCCGATGGCGGAGGGATTGCTGAGGCACTACTTTCGCGAGATGGGTCTCGATGGTGATTTCGAGGTCGCCTCGGCGGGAACGACCGCGAGCCAGCCCGGGCGACGCCCTGATCCGCGTGCACAGAAGGTGGCTGGCAGAGCGGGTATCGATATTTCACGCAATCGCGCTCAGCGCGTCACCGACCGTGATTTCGAGCGCAGCGACATGATTGTCGCGATGGACGAAAACAATTTGCGTGAACTGCTTCGCAATTGCCCGACCGAGGCCCGCGATAAGCTAAGTTTGTTACTTAATTACCATCCTGACGGTGATCTGGGTGAAGTGCCTGATCCGTACTACGGCAGTGCCGATGGGTTCCAGGAAGTGTTCGAGATTATCGACGCGGCTGTATATGGCCTGGTGCCACATGTTTCGGCTCGATTCGCCTGATCCGGCTTTACTACCACCGGGGTAGGCGCTACTGTAATTGAAACTGGCGGGGCGTAGTCAGATGACTGCAGAGCTTAGTGCGGCAAAGGCCGTTTAGTGAGTCCCATGGAAAAGACTAATTCGTCTCTCGTGGAAGACTTCCAGCGATATTTCAATCTTGAACTTGCCTCCGACGAACGCACGTTGGCAGATGTTTTTCGCATTCGCTACCGCGTTTACTGCGAAGAGTTCGGTTACGAGGACGCATCCCATTTTCCCGAAGGGCTTGAGTCCGACGAGTTCGACGCCCTCTCACGACACACCCTCGTCTCCCATACGGCGACCGGCATGCCAGCAGGGTGCGCACGCCTCGTGCTGGTCGACGAGGACACGCTCATGCCGATGGAGCAACACTGTGGCAGCGCTATCGACCAGGCCATCCTGCGTAACTACGACGGGCGCCGCGATACGATTTGTGAATTCTCGCGGCTGGGTGTAGACGGGGCGTTTCGCCGAAGGGCCGGGGAGAAGGCCTCTCGCTTTGGTGAAATCGATGCGATCGACTGCAGCCACCGCGAGCAGCGCACGTTTTCACTGATCGCCGTTGCCACCATTCTTTCCGGGCTTGCCCTTTCCGAGGTGCTAGAGCGCACCCATTGTTTCGCCATGATGGAACCGTTTCTTCCACGCCTTCTTAAGCGCTCTGGACTGATCGTGCACCTTGCGGGCGATGAGGTCGACTATCACGGCCTGCGCAGCCCCTACTACTGGGAGACCCGGGAGATGGTCTCCGGCATGGTCGACGAGCTGCACGAGTTCTACAACCACATCCGCGATTCCTTCGAGCGCGGGCAGCCCGTTTCCGCCGCGTTCAACCAGGACACGAACGGTCAGCCGGACGTGCGAATAGCGCCTGACTCTATCGCCTGACCCGGCCGGTGGTGTTGTAGTACTAGTTTCACCAATAGTTCCCCAATTCCCGCGTTAAATTTTCTAGCCCGCCTGTAAGCCGGATTCCCTATTTTTATAGGCTAAATCGCACATTGGACCTTTACTCGGGCGGGTCGAGCCAGTACTGTTGTGTACAGGGGAATTGCTTGTAATCCAGCGGTCATAACGGCCCGTAAAACTAGAAAGAAGAACCACAATAATTGTGGCCTGATCCTGGATGCTGAGGGGAACACGAGTAGCACTCGCGTGGCAGAATTTCATCGTTATTGCAATCTGGAACTAGCCAGTACACCGGGGCAGCTGGATGACGTTTATCGCATCCGTTACCGCGTTTATTGTGAAGAGTTCGGCTATGAAGCGCGGGAAGACCATCCCCAGGGGCTCGAATCCGACGAGTTCGACGCGTTTTCCCGCCATACCCTGGTGACGCACTCGGCCACGGGGGTTCCCGCAGGCTGTGCGCGGCTCGTGCTCGCCGATGAGGGCAGGCTGTTGCCCATGGAGCGCTTTTGCGGGTCTGCTATCGATCCAGGCCTCATGCAGGCCTTCGCGGGGCGCCGCGACTCGATCTGCGAGTTCTCGCGCCTTGGCGTCGATGGGGTCTTTCGCAGGCGCACCGGGGAAAAAGCGTCCCGTTTCGGTGATATCCACGGCATCGACTGGTCGAAAATTGAGCAGCACAAGTTTTCCTCCCAGCTTGCCATTGCGACGATCCTGTCAGGGCTCGCGCTGTCTGAAGTGCTTGAACGCACCCATTGCTTTGCCATGATGGAGCCCTTCCTGCCACGCCTCCTGCGCCGTTCTGGCCTTATTGTCCACAAAGCTGGTGATGAGATTGACTACCATGGGCTGCGTCGCCCCTATTACTGGGAGACCCGGGAGATGGTGTCCGGGTTGGTTGACGAGCTTAAGGAATTCTATCTCCATATTTGTGAGTCCTTCGAAGAGAACCAGCCCGTGCTGGCGGAGCTGAATACCACCGCAGCCGGTATGCCGGACGTGCGTATCGGTGCCTCGCCGCTGGCGGGTGTCAGCTAGTTCACACCCTGCCGGCGACCAACTTGTAAAGCCTAATGGCGCTGCATACTATTAGTTTTACCCTTTGGTGCCGTGTGCTGGCCCCTGGGGCACACCGGGGATAGCACGCTGTCATAGGGGAGCAGAGTGTTGGGCATGTCCTTCGATTACCAAGAAGCCTTTTCTCGCAATCTGGGCTGGGTGACCCGCGCAGAGCAGGCCCGTCTGCGGGGCAGTCGTGTCGCCATCGCCGGCCTCGGGGGCGTGGGCGGCAGCCATCTCACCACGCTCGCGCGCCTTGGTGTCGGCGCATTCAATATTGCGGACTTCGACCGTTTTGAGTTGCCGAACTTCAACCGCCAGGCCGGTGCGTCGGTTGATACCCTGGGACGCGAAAAGCTCGAGGTAATGAGCGCTGCCGCAGCGGCCATCAATCCCGAGGTGGATGTCCGTCGTTTCCCCAACGGCGTTACCGAAGGCAACCTCGATGAGTTTTTAGATGACGTCGATATCTACGTGGATTCCCTCGACTTTTTTGCCCTGGACATCCGCGCACGCGTGTTCGCGGCCTGTCGCGAAAAGGGAATCCCCGCTGTCACTGCTGCGCCCCTGGGCATGGGCTCGGCGCTATTGTGCTTCATGCCGGACAGTATGAGCTTTGAACAGTATTTTCGGATGGACGGCAAGCCCGACCAGGAGAAGGCACTGCGCTTTATGCTTGGCCTGGCGCCGTCTTCGCAACACATGGCTTATTTGGTGGAGAATGCCATCGATATGGAGGCCCGCAAGGGGCCTTCCACCGCGATGGGTTGCGAACTCTGCGCGGGCTTCGCGGGTTCGTATGTGCTCAAGATCTTGCTGGGCCGTGGTGAAGTGCTTACGGCGCCTTACGGCATCCACTTCGATGCCTACCGCAACCGGGTCACCACCACGTGGCGGCCCTGGGGGAACAACAATCCCCTACAGCGCATTGGCCTCGCGATCGCGCGGAAACGCGTTATGGGAGATAGCTCTCTGCCGACACAGCCGGAGCGCGAACGTGTTGTAGAGCGTGTACTGGACCTGGCGCGCTGGGCCCCCAGCGGGGACAACGAACAGCCCTGGCGCTTCGAGATCACCTCCGATACAACGTTCACGGTTTACGGCCACGACACGCGCGACTGGTGTGTCTATGACCTCGACGGCACCTCCAGCCAGATCGCGATAGGGGCAATGCTGGAGACCGCCGCTATCGCCGCGAGCGGCGAAGGCATGCGTCTCGATTGGACGCTGCGCGAGCAGGAGCCCGAGGAAAAGCCGGTGATTGATATCACGCTGACTCCCGACGAGTCAGTAACCACCAGCACGCTCGAACCGTTTATCACAACCCGAACAACGCAGCGCCTGCCGTTTACCCAGCGCGCGCTCAGCGCAGGCCAGAAAAAGCAGCTTGAGGATGCCGTGGGAGAGGGTTACCGCGTGCTGTGGATCGAAGGGGACGACCGCAAGCCTATGGCGAAGCTGTTGTTCCACAACGCACACATCCGCCTCAGCACGCCCGAGGCACACGCCGTCCACCAGAAGAACATCGAGTGGGGTGCGCGCTTCAGCGAAGACCGGCTACCTGAGTATGCTCTCGGTATCGATGCGCCCACGCGCAAGGTGATGCGCTTTGCCCTCGGTAGCTGGCAGCGCGTGAAGTTTCTCAATCGTTTTTTTGCGGGTACCTGGCTGCCGCGACTGCAGATGGACCTGCGCACGGGGCGCAACTGTGCCGCCCACTTCGTCATTCTTGCGGAGAAGGCTCCAACGGGACTGGCCGATTATTTTGCGGCCGGCGCGGCGATGCAGCGTTTCTGGCTTTGCGCAACGGGGCTGGGCCTGCAGTTCCAGCCCGAGATGACACCCCTCATATTTTCCCGCTACGTGCGTGAGGGGCTGCGCTTTACCCTTGTTGCCGCGGAGCAGGAGCTGGCCGGCCAGCTCGCCGGCGCATTCAACGACCTGGTGCCCGCGGACCACGAGCCCGCGCAGCGCGTCTACATGGGGCGCGTGGGTTTTGGCCCAGCGCCGACCTCGCGCTCGATTCGCCCGCCGCTGGAAAAATTACTGGTGCAGCCGGGCTGATGTCCGCACAGCCGGGAAGGGGCCGCCCGCGACTGCTGATGTTTTCCGAGGCCGTGACCCTGGCCCACATCGCGAGACCCTACGCGCTTGGCTCGGAACTCGCGAACTCGGGCTTCGACGTGCACCTCGCCCGCGATCCCCGCTACGACGATCTGCTCGGGGATGAACTGTCGCAACGACACGATATTGCCTCCATCACACCCGAGGCATTCACCGCCGCACTCGCTGCGGGCTCGCCGCTCTACGAACTGGAGACGCTCAAGGGCTATGTCGAGGAGGACCTGCGCGTCATTAGCGACGTTAAGCCTGATGCAATCATCGGGGATTTCCGCCTGTCACTCGCGGTCAGTGCGGCCATGGCCGGGCTGCCCTACCTCGCCCTCGCGAACGCGTACTGGTCGCCGTTTTGTCGTCAGCATCACCCGGTGCCGGAACTACCCTTTGTGCGCGTTCTGGGGCCCGCGATGGGGCAGTGGTTGTTTTCCGCGGTGCGCCCCTTGGCGTTCGCACTGCACTGCATACCGATGCACCGGCTGCGCAGGCATTACGGGCTGCCTAGCCTGGGTGCCGACCTTGGCCGTGTCTATACATACGCCGATTACACGCTATACGCGGACGCCCCAGGGCTCTTCGATATGCGCGAACTGCCGCAAAGTCATCGATTTATCGGCCCCGTGACGTGGTCGCCGGAGGTGGCTTTGCCGGATTGGTGGGACGACGTGGAGGACGACAAACCCTGCATCTACGTGACACTCGGCAGCTCGGGGCGCGCCGATCTTCTTCCTACCGTGATCGATGCACTCGGGGGGCTGGCGGCCACGGCCATTGTCTCCACCGCGGGCGCGCCCTTGCCCCAGGCGCTGCCGCAGAACGTTTTTGCTGCAGCCTACCTGCCGGGCGATGCGGCGGTGGCCCGCGCTGACCTCGTGCTGTGCAACGGCGGCAGCCCGACCAGCCAGCAGGCGCTCAGCCAGGGTGTGCCAGTGCTCGGCATTGCCGGCAATCTGGACCAGTACCTCAATATGTCTGCGGTTGAACGGGTTGGCGCCGGCCGGTTATTGCGCTCCGGCACACTCACGGCGCACGCGCTGGCAAGGGCCGTAAGAGAAATGCTCGCTGATAGCGCGCCTGCAGCAACCGCAAACCGCCTTGCGTCCAGCTGGCGCGCCTACGACCCAGCAGCGGCCTGTGCAGAGGTGCTGCAAGAAGCGCTCGGGTGCCCGCCGATACCGCACGCTGTGTCCGATGCGGAGGTGTACCGGTGAGCACTGCTCGAGACCTGTCGGCATTCCTGGTGCGGCGGGCATACATGCTCGCACTGCTCAATGTCCTGTTGATCGGTCTTGTGGCGTATGGTGCCAGCCAGCTTGTCGTCCACTCCGGCATTCGCGTGTTGTTCAGCCCCGATGATCCCAACCTGCTTGCAGAGATACATATTGAGGACACCTACGGCAAAGAGGACAACATTCTTATCGTCGTCGATGGCGGTGACCGCACACTCTTTAACGCGGACGGCCTCAGCCTGCTTGAGACACTGACGACTGAATCCTGGCAGATCCCGCATTCGCGACGCGTCGACTCCATCACTAACTTCCTGCACACGGAGGTTGATGGGGACGACTTGATGATCGATCCGCTGGTGCCCGATGCCTCACTACTTGAGAGCGCAGGCATTGAGCGCGTGCGGAAAATTGCCCTCGCCGAACTTACGCTGCTGGGGCGATTGGTCTCGGAGGACGGCAATGCCGCCGCCGTCAATATCAGCCTTAACCTGAAAGAGGAGGGCAAGGCTGCCGCCCTTGCCGAGGCGGTCAATGCGACACGTGCACTATTGGCTGATGTCGCGCTCGAGTACCCGGATGTTGAACTGCACCTCGCGGGGCTTGCACTCACCGAGCAAACCCTTGCGGAGGTGACAGCGGCAGATGGTGCATCATTGATACCGCTGCTCTTTGTCGTGGTGCTTGTGGCTGCTGCCCTGTTCCTGCGATCTGCATGGGCTGCCCTCTGCACCTTTGTTACCGTAATCCTGAGCATTGTGGTCGGCATGGGCTTTGCCGGTTGGGTGGGCTTCGGCATAAACAGTGTCAGCGTGTCTGCCCCCGCGATTATCGTCACGCTGGCGGTGGCAGACTGTATTCACCTTCTCAGTGCGTTCCTCGCCCGCCTGCGCGAGGGCAAGGAAAAGCGCGCGGCGCTTGAAGAGAGCCTGCGGCACAAACTGTATCCCATCGTGTTGACGAGCCTGACAACAGCGGTGGGTTTTCTCAGCATGAACTTCAGCGAGTCGCCGCCGTTTGGCGAGCTCGGCACGATTTCGGCGGCCGGCGTCATCGGCGCGCTCTGGGTGACCCTCGGTGTGCTGCCCGCGTTGCTGCTGTTACTGCCATTCCGTACTGGCGGTGGCGCTGTCTCGACGTGGAAGATGACGGGTCTCGCTGATTTTGTTACCGGCCAGAGCACGCTTGTGCTCGCGGTGGGCGCCGTGCTTGTCGTGGGCCTGGTCAGCTGTATTTCGCGGATGGAACTCAACGACGATCCCGCCGGCTATTTCTCAGAAGATATTGCTCTGACGAAGGCCCTATCAGTTGTCGAGGACAAACTGGCCGGCACGCAGCACGTTTACTTTTCTTTGGACTCAGGCGCGGCTGAGGGCGTGTCTGACCCGGCCTACCTCGAGCGCGTGGCGAACTTTGTAGCGTGGCTGCGAGCGCAGCCCGAAGTGACCAACGTGGACAGTTTTACCGACACCCTGAAGCGCCTCAACCAGGTGATGCACGGTGACGACCCTGCCTGGTATCGATTGCCGGACTCGCGGGAGCTTGCCGCGCAGTATTTACTGCTCTACGAGATCTCGGTGCCCTATGGCCAGGACGTCACTTACCAGGTCAGTGCCGACAAGGCGGCACTTAAAGTCTCTGTGGTGCTGCGGAACCAGAAGTCGCGTGTTGTCGACTTCGAGCAGCGCGCCCGCGACTGGCTTGCCGCGAATGCGCCCAACCAGGCCACGCGCGGAGCGGGCCATGCGGTCAGCTTTGCCAGCATCGGCCTTAACAATATCTACAGCATGCTCTATGGCTCGGCGTTTGCGATTGCGCTGGTCTCATTGTGCCTGCTGGTGGCGTTTCGCTCAGTGCGCTTCGGTATTGTGAGTGTGGTGCCCAACCTGTTTCCCGCGCTGCTCGCGCTCGGCGCCTGGAGTGCGCTGGTGCAGGAAGTAAACATGGCGGCGTCCACCGTGTTTGCTGCAACACTGGGCATCGTCGTGGACGACACCACGCATATGCTGGTGGCCTACCGCAACGCGCGTGTTACGCGGGGGATGGAGGCAGCCGCGGCGATACGTTCGACCTATGAGAGCGTTGGGCACGCGCTCGTAACGACCACGCTCGCACTGGCGGCCGGGTTTGCCGTGCTTACGCAATCCGATTTTTCTGTGAATGCGACCAGTGGCAGCCTTATGGCGATGACGATTCTTATCGCACTCGCCATCGACCTGCTTCTGTTACCTGCCTTGCTCGTGCGTATAGACCGTTGGCTGATCCCCACTAGGGGCGTTTGATCAGTCGGGCCTGCGCCAGAGCACCGAAGGCTCCATCGCCGACGGCAGGAAGTAACCAAAGAACGCGTAGAACAGCAGCTGCGGACGTCGGGCGACAATGCCCGCCGCATCGGGCGCGAGTGCTGCGTCCAGGTTGTGGCCGTGGGCGAGGTTGAACTCGTCGAGAAAACGGTAGTTCGAGAAGGGCATGAAAGTGTCCATGTATGAGCGGCGCCGTGTCTGCACAAGTTCCAGGCCCAGTTCCAGTCCAACGTCTATGAGTCCCTGCTGGGTCAGCACCACGCGGTGGAAGGGCTGGTGCAGACGCATGATATGGGGCTCGAGGTTCGTCATGTCATCGACGTCCTCTGCATCGGCCGTACCGACATAGAGCAGCCCGCCGGGACGTGTGAGTTCGAGGCACTCCTGCATCATCGCCTTGGGGCTGTCGACGTGTTCGATCACGTCATTAGCGATTACGCAGTCGTAGCCACCAACCGGCGGTTCAGGCTTCGCGGCAAACTCGTCGACGAACGGGTCATAACCCGCGGTATTCGTGAAGCCCTGTTCCTTGAGAAAACGCAGGAAGACCGCGTTGCCGCAGCCGAAGTCCAGGATGCTGTCGTCTTTTTTCAGGCCGTGACCGGTGAGGCGCTTCAGCAGGTTGCGATACGTGCCGCGCGCGAAAACATCGAGGGTGCGATCGCGGTTGAGCGGGTAGTCGCTGTAGATGTCGGCCATGTCGACGGGTTCAACCGCGTGCAGTGAGCCGCATTCGCTGCAGCGCCAGATGCGGAAAGTCTGCCCTTTGTAGCGCTCGGTGTTGCCGCGCACGGTGCCGATGTCTGTCTCCGCGGGTGGGTTCGCCATGTGGCCGCAGATCAGGCAGGTGATGCTGTCGCTACTGTGCGTTTGCTGGTCGGTCATTGTGGGCTCACTGTGAGGTCAGCTGGTCGGCCAGTCGCAGGCTCAGTGCCGCGATGGTCAAGGAAGGGTTGATACCGCCGCTCGAAGGAAACACCGAACTGTCGGCAATGTAGAGATTGTCGATACCGTGTACCCGGTGGTTGGCATCGCACACGCTGTTGTCGGAACGTTCACCGAACCGACAGGTGCCGCAGGCGTGCGCCAGGCGCTCATTGTTTTCCGCCTGTTTCAACAGGAGGTAGCGGTAGGGCTTCAGTTGTTTCTCCATAAGGGTGCGAAACTGCTCGATACGAGCGCTCTCTCCCGCTCCGGGCCGGTAGCGGATAGACAGTCTGTTGTCATTATTCGCTGAGAGCGTCACTCGATTGTCGGCAAAGGGCAGGTCTTCCAGTGTCGTAGCCAGCAGTACACTGCGTGCGAGCATGCGCGACAAGAAGAAGCTCACTGCGGGCCTGGCAAGGCCAAACAGCGCACTGACAACCGCACCGGCGTCCCGTCTCAGTTCGCGCTGCATGTCGGCGGTCAGCATAGCGGCGGGTGGCAGGTATCCGAAGGACTGCACGGAGCCAAGTTTACCTGTCTCACTCATATAGAAATCGTTAAAGGCGATCTGCTTGATCAGTTCCCCCGGTGACGGGCGCGTGCGCGTAAAAATCGCGTAGAGATCAACATAGTGGCGCATCAGGTGACGACCGACCTGGTCGCCGTGATTGCCGAGGCCCTCAGGCCATTCTTCGCACGCCGAGCTCAGCAACAGGCGGGGTGTTTCGAGCGCGCCAGCGGCGAGAATATAGCGCGAGGCAGTGAGAGTGATGGATTCACCCCCGACGCGACACTTGAGGTGCTTGACGCTGTTGGCCCCGGCTTCAACCCGTTCCACCTCGCAATCGGCAAGGAGCGCCGCGCCGTACTGTTCCAGGGCAGGCTGCAGGCAGGTCGTGGCGCTGTCGCGCTTACAGGATTGCGCGCAGAGATAGCTCTGGCAGGTGCGACACTCGGCGCTGTAAGCGCAGGCCATTGGCAGCGCGTACGGGTGTAGTCCCCCGTCGGAGAAGAAATCCACGAGTTCCTGGTTGGGCGCCGACAGCGGCGGGGCGCTTGCTACCTCCTCTTGCTGCGCACAGTGCAGTGGGTCTCGGCCACCCCGCACGCCATAGAGCGACTCCGCCCTCTGGTAGTACGCACTCAGCTCGTTGTAGCTGACGGGCCAGGCCTCCGGCAGTGTGTTGTTGCCAGAGTGGTTGGCCGCCGGCTGGAAGTCGCTGGGCGCGAAGCGTTCCAGTGCCATGCCATACAGAGCTGTGGAACCCCCCGTGCCGGAGCCTATAAAGGGACTGAATGTGTTGGGCTTCTCCGGCTCGCTGAGGTCGACAATTGTGCCCGTGTAGCGTCCGCCCGCTCGCAGTGCCTCCTGTTCGCTGGGTCCCGCGCCATGCATGTGGCGCTCCGGGAAGTCACCCTTGAGGGCGCCCTCACGCAACTGGTCGCTTCCGCGTTCGACGAAGAGGACCTTGCGCCCTGCGCGAGCGAGCGCAAACCCCAGCGTAGCGCCGCCCATGCCGGTGCCGACAATGATGTCATCCCATGTCGCGTCAGCGACATCGCTAGGTGAATTTGCCATCTGGTGCTATAACCAAAAAAGATGCTAATTTAGCATTGTCATGCTCATTGGGCATACGCTTGTCCTTGTTTTGCCCCCCTCGGCCCCGGGGCAGCCGCCGCGAAGTGTGAGCAGGATTTGAGCCTATAATATCGACCCCCGGCTGGGCAGGGAAAAACCGTCGAAAAATTTTACATTCAAGCGGATGGCCAAGGTTCTAAAGCCAGTTACATATTTTTAAGTGTATGAAAATTAAGGCATTTATATTTTTGGCACATGGATTGCTTTGTACAGGGCACACAAGGAAATGTCCGCGAGTCGGACGACAAAGATTTACAGTAGCTCTTACAGAGCAAAGGGAGTAGGCAATGAAAAACTCAAGCATGATCAAGAAGGCGCTTCCCGCGGCTGTGGTCCTGGCATGCGCAGGTGGGCTTTCTACCAATGCGAACGCTGCGGCGTACGCGATTGGCTATAACAACGTGTTCGAACTGTCGATCATCAGCAACCCCTTGCTGCTGCCTGACGCGTTCTCTTCGTTCCGCACAACCTCTACTTCGGCGGCCAACCTGAATGGTTCTGGTCCGTCCCAGAGTGCCACTGGCGGCATCGGCGGCATCCTCCCCGGCGGTGGCCCGGCTGACGTTGGTGTAGCGACAGGCCCCGGCAGCGTATTCCCCGGTGCTGCTCCCGGCAACAACTCCATGACCCAGATCGGTCAGGGCGCGGGTGCTTTCTACTCATACGCTGACTCTGAAATCGGCAGCACTGCTCTGCTGCAGGTTGACCCGTTCAACGACCCGGTTTCATTCACCGGCAACAACACCCAGGCCTGGGGCATCGCAGAAGCGTTCGTTGATGCTGCAGCGGGTACTGCTGACAGTATCGCAGGCAACTCTTCGGACACCGGCTTTGCGGCAACCATAGAAGTTGGCCAGGGCGGCACACAGTTCTCCTTCTCTTTCCAGGCTGACCCTTACCTGTTCGCCGAGATCACCAACACCTCTGATGTGGGTGGTGCTCTGGCAGCCCTGAGTGTTTCGTTCACTATATCGGATGCTACTGGTCAGGTTTTCACCTGGTCGCCCGATGGCATGAACGAAGGTGCGGCAGGTGTTGGCGGTTCCGTCGGTGGCATGGAAACGGCTGACCCGTTCTCGCTTAACACGAACGTTCCGGCGTCAAACGTAGGTGACCAGGTTGAGTACGATCCTTGCGGTAACGGTGCACCTACCGGTGTTATCAACCGCGGCTGTGCCAACGGTTCCAATGTCTTCAGCGCTCAGACTGGTATTCTTGGACCGGGCACTTACACGATCTCTCTCAACATGACTGAGAACGTGAATGTTAGCTCTCTCGCTGCACCTGTTCCGGCACCGGGCGTTATCGCTCTGTTCGGTCTCGGCCTGCTTGGCCTTGGCATGAGCCGTCGCCGTAGCATCAGCTAAGCATTTAGCAAGCTTCCTCCCTGAAAAAGGTGGCCAGATGGCCACCTTTTTTTTTGTCTGTGTTCTGGCGCACAGTCTCCCTCTATGCAACGTTGTTTGCCTTATGGGCCGGTTGTACAATCTTTCGCTCTATTTCGAGTAACATCTTGTCCCGACGCAGGCCGAGAGTGCAGTGCGGGCGTCATATTTGCGGGTCTTAAGTGGAGCCTGAGTGCTATGAAAGCTGCCCCCTCGCTGATTTTCGGCTGGATTTTGCTCGTTGCGCTGCTGACAACAGGGTGCGGCGGTGACAACCGCACTCCCCAGGAGCGTTTCGACGCGGCCAAGGCGTTCCAGGCGCAGGGCGAGATGGATGCGGCAGTCGAAGAGCTGAAGGGCGTTCTGCAGCTGACACCCGACAAT
This sequence comes from Halioglobus sp., assembly GCA_965227435.1. Taxonomy (GTDB): domain Bacteria; phylum Pseudomonadota; class Gammaproteobacteria; order Pseudomonadales; family Halieaceae; genus Marimicrobium. The sequence continues at coordinate 2,364,027 of CBDDGB010000001.1, forward strand.
GCTGAAGCCCGTTTCATGCTGGGCAACATTTATCTGAATACGGGCAATGTTGATGCCGCAGCTAAAGAGCTCGAGCGCACCTATGAACTGGGCTTCGATCCCGAACTGGTTGCCATTCCCCTCCTGACCGCACGCTTTAACTCTCGCGAGTTCCAGTCGGTGATTGATCTTGCGGACGAGCTACCGAGCCTCACCGGCGATGACCAGGTTCGCGTGCTGATACTTCGCGGTCATGCCAAAGTGGGTCTCAAGAAGCTGGACGAGGCCGATGACCTGTATGACATGGCCATGTCGCTCAAGGATGACACGCCCGAAGCACGCCTGGGCAAGGCCGAAGTTGAGGTGAACCGTGGCAATTTAGTGAAGGCCCGGGACTGGCTAGGCGAAGCCATAAACCTCGACGGTGCCTTTGGCCCGGCCTGGAGTTCCCTCGGTGATATTGAGCAGTTCGAGGGCAATCTAGAGGCAGCGGAAATCGCCTATAGCAAGGCGATTGAAGCGGAGCCAGAAAGCGTGCACGACCTCGCCAATCGTGCACTGGTGAGAATTTCTCGCGGCGACCTCGACGCCGCTGAGAAAGACATGAAGCGCGCCGTTCGCCTGAACACCAAGGCACGGTTCAAGCAGCCTCTCGCCTATTACGCACAAGCCAGGGTGCTACTGGAGCGCGAGCGCTTCGAACGAGCGATCGCCGCGCTGGACAAAATGCTTGAATTCCAACCGGATTACCTGCCGGCCCGTTACTACCTCGCCATGGCGCACTACCGGCTGGGCAATATCGAACAGGCTGACCAGTTCATTACCTTCTTCCGCACGGCCGCCCCACAATATGCGGGTGCGCATCGCCTCTACGCTGCGGTCAGGTTTAGCCAGGGTGAGTATGACGAGGCGGCCGAGGTGCTCGAAAACCTGCTGTCGTTCCTGCCTGAGGACACCTGGTCCCTGGCGATGCTGGCTGATATCGCGGCTGCGCAGGGTGACAGCAGCCAGTCTGTTGAAGGCTACCGGCAGCTCGTGGAGTTGTATCCGGATGATGAGCAGGCCCATCGCCGGCTCTCATTGGGGTTGATTCAGATCGATCCATCGCAGGCGCGTCAGATACTGAGCGAGCGATTGGAGGACGGTGGGGATAATCGCGAAACCAAGACGCTCGTTTTGCTCTCTTACATGAGGGAGGGGCAGTGGGATAAAGCGGTGACCGCGGCGCAGGATCTTGTGAGCGAAGACTCAGCGAACTGGGACGCTCATTCCCTGCTCGGTGGCGCGTATGTGGGCCAGGGCGACCTCCGCCGGGCTCGTGCATCGTTTAACCGGGCGCTTGAGATTCGCCCGGGTAATTTCAACGCGGCGACGAACCTGGCGCGTTTGGAAATTCAGGATGGAAACCTCGATGCAGCACGAGAACTGTATGAGAGTATTCTCGAAAATTACCCCGATGAGGTGGCACCAATACTGTACTTGAATGCGCTCGACCAGCAGGAGGGCAAACAGGACAAGGCGCAGGAGCGCCTGGAGCAGGCAATCGAGCAGCATCCGCGGGAAAACGCACTCAAGGTGGCGGTGGCGCGGCTGTATCTTGCCCAGGGCAGCCCCTCTCGAGTGCTGGCTATGCTGCAGGAGTTGGATGGCGCGGACGCTAACACACCAGCGCTGCTGCAACTGGCCGGCGATGCCCGATTCGCGATGGGTGAGTATGGCGCCGCCGCCGAAGATTATGAAAAGCTCGTGCGCGCACAACCAGGCGTTGCAACTCAGCATTTTCTATTAGGTCGCGCCTACGCATCGATGGGCCGCATGGATGACGCCCAGTCGCAGCTGAAAGAGGCATTAGCTATTGATGCCGATCATTACGCTTCGCAGATTTTGCGCGTTCACCTATTGCGCCTCCAGGGAAAGCTGCCCGAGGCCCAACAACTTCTCGATGCAATGCCTGAGGACGATGCGGGTCGCTCCGAGGCGCTCGTCGAAAAAGGTTGGCTGGCGATGTACCAGGCCAACTTCGATGAAGGTGAGAAAAACTTTGCCGCGGCGTTTGAGCAGACCGCTACCAGTGACACCCTCGTGCAGTTGGGTGTGGCGCGCTGGAACGCGGGCCGCCCCGAATCGGCCCTTAACGGGTACAAGGCCTGGCTGCGCGATAACCCCGACGACCCCAAAATTCTCGTTCACCTCGGCAACACCTACCTGCAGCTTGGTCGTGATGCAGAAGCGTTGGCCGTGTTCGAAAAACTTGAGGGGATGAATTCGGGGAATATCCTGGTGCTCAACAACCTTGCGTGGCTGTTGCGCAAGGAGGACCCCGATCGGGCGCTCGCCTACGCGGAGAAAGTGCTGCGCATATCGCCAGAGTGGGGCCCTGCATTGGATACCCTGGGCAGCATCCAACTGCAGCAGGGAGAGGTCGAGCTGGCGGTGCGCTCTTTCCAGCAGGCCCTCAAGCGTTCACCCGGCAACCCCGATATTCGTTTCCACCTTGCGACAGCCTACGCCCGTCAAGGCGACAAGACAGCGGCGGTTGGCGTGCTCAATGAATTGCTAGCGCAGGAAATTCCGGGTTTTGCCAGCCGCGCCGACGCCGAGAAGCTGCTCGCTTCGCTGAAGTGATTTAGAAGTAACGCTGCAGCTGGATTTCCAGGTAGTCGTCCCGCCTGAAGAAGTAGAGCAGGTCCTCGCGATCGATATCGTTGAAGACCCGCGCCTCCAATGTCACAACCCATGACTCCGTGAGGCGCCTCGCCGCTTCAAGATTGTAGAACTGCGAATCGTTATCCAGATCGACAATCACGCCCGCCAATAGCGTGGTGCCAGCGATATCGTTGCCTGTGTAGCGCATTCCCAGGAACACATCATTGGCGAGAGCCGAGGGTGCCCGTTCATCGCGCTCGTCATAGTTGTACTCCAGCAGCCAGCCCAGGTCGGCATCGCCGCCTGCAATACCGTATTGGGTAAACTCGAAGCCGCCCACCGCGGCCGAGTAGCTCTCTATGTCATTGTCGTTATAGAGCGCCTCGAGTTTCCACAGCCATGCGCCGAGAGTCGCCTGAACGTCGAGGCTGGTCTGCTCGATCTGGGGATAGAAGGGGATGAGTGCGTCACCCGCCGCATTCGGCAGCAGCAGCGGTACACGGTCGGTTCCGGAGAAGTGTGCAATGCCGATGTCCCAGTCGCCAATGTAGTGGCTCCAGCGAAGCGCGAGGTCGATATGCTCCTCGCGATTGCCTGCCTCGTAGCGTGCTTCGTCGGTATCGACGGGCGGGTCGAAGCGCAGGCGGCCGTTTTTGCCGGGAAAAGTCCGTTCACGGAACCAGGGCAGCACCCACGCCTGCAGCGTGCCGAAGCTGTCAAACGAGTAGTCGACGTTAAGCATCGGCTGGCCCAGCTTGTCTTCGTTGTCGATGTTCTCGACCGCATCGGTCTGGTTGATGATGTCGACGAGATGTTGTGACTCCGTCACGCCCCAGAACTCAATATCAATGCCCGCTTTGGCCAGCCAGGGTCCACGCTCTAGCTGCCAGTAGGCCTCGCGCAGGTCGAAATGCGTGCGTTCGCTGTCGCGGAAGTCGTAGCGGGCGAACGGGCTGAACCCGAAACGCTGGCGTGATTCGCTGAGTTCGAGGTGGTATTCCGGCGCAAACGCGATCGAGCCGTGCTGTTCGTCCTGGTCGTCATACGCGGGGTCATTGGGGAACAGCCGCAGTTCCAGGTCGACGTGGCCGGACCACTCGCCCCGGTCTTCCTCGATAGGTGCTCTCGCGCGACGGGCCTGTTGCGGACGCGGTGGTACCGCAGGTCGAGCGGGCGGTGGTGGCGCCGCTTCTTCAGTCACGGGAGCGGCGGCCACCTGTGCGTCGGTTGTCTCGTAGAGGTCTAGCACCAGGCGGTGCCTGCGTCCGGGTGCCTTGTCGAGCGAAAACAGCTCGGCACGCAGGTTCGGTGCAACGCTGAAGGTATAGCGCAACTCACCGCCTGCGTCGGTCTCCCTGCGAATCCCCAGAATATGCTCGCCCGGGATTTGCGCGGGCAGTGCATCGGAACCGTCTGCGTTCGGACCCATGATTACCGTGACTTCCCGGGCGGCATCGTCCGTCGTGAGTTCGTGGGAAACAGCCTCGCTAAGATCGAACACAACGCGGGTCCGGCCAGGTGTCAGGCCGATGCGCATGTCCTTCACTTCTGCGCTTGCGCTGTCGGCTGCCTGGGCCGCAATCGGGGCCAGCAGCGCGAGTACAAGGGCGAGCAATCGTGTCGGCATGGCCTGGCGTCCCTTGCTCAGCGGCTTCGGGCCAGCGCCTGGCGCTGGAAATCGCGGGGTTCGAGCCCGACCTGGAAACGGTAGTTGCTGAATTCGAGCAGTGTACGCTTACCGGTTTGGTGGTTGGTCATGAACATTTCGTCCGGCCGCCAGAAACGGTCTAGGTAGATGTGGTAGCCCGTCAGTTCCATGGTTTTGAGCAATTCGTTCTTGCGATCGTAGTAATCAATGCGCAGCAGGCGGTAGTGTTCCTGGTCGTACCACGCGACCTGACGTGAGTAGCCCGAACGCGTGGCGACCGGAACGCGTTCTACCACGTGGCATAACGTGTCCAGCGTGTCTTCCCCGACATAGCGGTAAGTGTATTTCTCAACCTCCTGTGATGCGAGGTCTTCGTAGGCAAATTCGCTACCCATGAAGGGCCCGGACTGGTCGGAGGAGGAGATGCGCTTTACCCGGTCGAGGGCCGGTAGGTAGAGCCACTGGTCGTCGTTGCCGACCCGGTGTGTGTGCGTGAGAATCGCGGTGCCCTTGAGGTCGCGGGGTCTATCGAAAACAAGCACGCTGTGGTCGCCGTCGTCGGCGACTTCGAGTACGCGCTGGCGCATTGTTCGGCGGATCTCGTCTCCCGCGCTGTTGTAAAGGACCATTGTGAGGTCGGCAGTGCTGTTTTGGAAACCAGCGTCGCGTGCATCCGCTTCCTTTGCCACCTCAAGCCCACGTGCAACGGTGTCTTCGGCCGCTGTCGCGGTCCCAAACAGCTGCAGATAGCAAAGTAGCGCCAGGGCTACAGTGCGCGAAGTTGTCCCCATATCGTGTCCCCATCGCAGGGTGTCCGCCACAACATGCAGCCGACTGAAAGTCCCAGCAAGGATAAAGGCCTAATTTTACGCGTGCCGGTTGGTGGCTGGCCAGTTCGTCGCGCTATGCGGTCGCTGAGGAGGTTGTCCGCTAGATCTCTAACTATATGATATGTATGAATAAAATAGGGTATTCAGCGGGCGGAGTAGCTTTGGTGAATATTCCGCAGGTGTGACCGCCATGAGCCCGAGTCCAGCGGCATGACGCAGGTCCCAGTGTGATAAGTCACGCTTTGCGGCCCCTGTGAATTGTTCAATAATACTTGCGTGTTGTACTGAGAGTTGTCTGGGGAATCCCTCCATGTTTCGAAGCGCGCTACTGCTTTCCCTTGTTGTATTTCTTTATGCCTGTGGCGGCGGTGATGACCGCACCAGCGAGGACCATATCGCCCTGGCGCAGGACTATGTCAAAGACGGCCAGCTACGCCCGGCAGTGATTGAACTGAAGAATGCGCTGCAGAAAGACGTTAACAGCTCGCTCGCGCGTGCGCTGCTCGGCCAGCTGTACTTTGAGCTTGGTGAGTACGAAGGCGCGTCGAAGGAGCTGTCACGCGCTTCCGAGATGGGAGCTGCTCCAACGGCCGTCATGCCAACGCTCGCCCAGACGCTGCTAAGCCTGGGTGAGTTTAAACAGCTTGAGGCGCTGCCACTCGACAACCTGGACCCTGAGGGTCGTTCGCTTGTGCAGGCTGCGAAAGGACTGGGCCAGTTGTTCCAGGGCGACCTTGTTGCCGCGGAAGAGATTATCGCCACGGCGCTGCTCAACGAGGTCGTCTCGCCTTATGCAAAAGTCGCCGACGCGCGACTGTCGATGGCGCGAGAGGCCTACCCGGAAGCGCGCACGAAACTGACGGCCATCTTCAAGGACGATACGAACTATGGCCCCGCCTGGAACCTGCTCGGAGATATTGAGGCGGCTGAGCGGCGCGCAGAGCAGGCCGAGAAAGCGTACAGCAACGTGCTCAAGGTGCGCCCGATGGCGTTTGATGCCCGCCTCAACCGGGCGATGATGCGCATCTACCAGGGCAAGTTCAAGGAGGCGCGCCAGGACCTCGATCACCTGACCAAGGCACACGCCAGCGCCGCGAAAGTCCACCCCGGGGTGAATTTCGCGCGGGGCATTGTTCTTCTGCAGGCGCGCCAGTTTAAGCCGGCCCAGATTGCGTTTGACCAGGCCTCTCGCTACTCAGAGAACTACCCGCTTACCCATTACTACCTCGCGGCTATCGAGATGGAACAGGGCCTTGCGCAACAGGCGCTGGCGCACGTCTACCGTTTCCTGGCCATCGTGCCGGACAGTCTTGTCGGCGCCAAGCTGGCGGCCAAGCTGGAACTGCAGCAGCACAACTACGGCGCGGCAGAGCAGCTGTTGAAGCCCGTGCTGGAGGCATACCCGAGTGATGTCGACTCACTGAACCTGATGGCCAGCGCCAGTCTTGCCCTTGGCAAGGGCAGCGAGGGCGTCGACCTTTTGTTGAAGGTTGTTGAATTGCAGCCCAAGTCCGTCGAGGCGCAGGCACGCCTCGGCGCGGGCTTTCTCGCCGCGGGCGACGAGGCGCTTGGAATTGCGACCTTGCAAGACTTGCTGACCACCGACCCCACCTATGAGCAGGCCGACATCCTGATCGTGCTGAACTTCCTGCGCACACGGCAGGCCGAGGACGCCGTGCGTGCCGCTGAAGACTACCGCGACCGCAATCCTGAGAGTACGACCAGCTACAACCTTTTGGGTCGTGCGTACATGATGGCGGACCGCAAGGAAGATGCACGGGCCGCGTTCCAGAAAGGGCTTTCGCTGAGGCCGGATGACCCGGGCGCCAACAACAGCCTCGCGGATTTCAAGCTGGAAGAGGGCGACTATGAAGGCGCGCGCTACTACTACGGGCGCGTGCTGGAAAAAAACTCAGGCCATATGCAGACCTTGATGAAGCTCGCCGCGTCCTATGCGCTGGAAGGGCGTGAACAGGATATGTTCAACAGCCTGAACATCACACTCGAAGTCCATCCAAGGGCGATGGAACCGCGCCTGGTAAAAGCGCGGTATTACATTGCGCGCGGAGACCTGGAGAAAGCCGGTGCGGAGTTCAACACGCTTACGCACGAACAGAAGAAGCACCCCGATGCCCTGTTTACGCAGGCCGGCTATGAGCTCGCTGCAGATCGTCACAACCAGGCACTGCACACCCTCGAGAACCTGATCCGCCTGCGCCCGAACGTCAGCCAGTACCACTACATGAAGTCGAAGGCTTACGCCGGGGTTGGTGACCTGGATAATTTTACGGCCGAGCTGGAGAAGGCTGTCGCCCTGGATCCCGACCATTTTTATGCCAAGTTGGCCCTGGCGCGGCTGAACCTCGTCACCGGCAGCCACAAGCAGTTCCGCGCCCACCTCGCCGAGCTCAAGCAGGTGGCGCCAGATAACCATGATGTGATGAAGCTTGCCGTTGCTGATTTTGACCAGCGTGGCAAGCATGAAAAAGCTGAGGAGTTACTCGAAACGCTGTATGAAGAGTCGCCCACGGTGGGAAATGTCATGGCGCTCGCGACTCACCGGGAACGCCTGGATGATATGGACGGCGCGGTCGCCATCCTGGACGAGTGGGTTGCAACCCATCACGACGATATCCAGGTACGGCAGAAGATTGCGCAGATTCGCGGAGGCAGCCAGGACATCGACGGCGCCATCAAGGAGTATCGAGCCATCGTCAGTCTCGACGAGAGCAATATCGTGGCGCTCAACAACCTATCCTGGTATCTGCTGGACCGCGATCCTGAGGAGTCATTGCTGCTCGCGCAGAAAGCCTTTGGCCTCTCGCCCGAGTCCAGTTCCATCCTCGACACGCTCGCGATGGCGCAGCTGGCCACTGGTCGCCTTGCCGAGGCACGACGCACGATTGACCGCGCAATTGAGCTATCCCCAGATAGCCCGGAGCTCAAGTATCACGAGGTCAAGATTCGTTTGGCCGAGGGTGACAGGGCCGGGGCTGCTGAGAGCTTGACCGCGCTACTGGCCAAGTACGATCAGTTCTATGAACGCGAAAAGGCTGTCGCTCTCCTCGACGAAATAAAGCAGGCCTGATTCAGGTTTTCAGTCCAAGCCGCTCGAGCAGGTTATAGAGCGTAGGGCGTGTAATACCCAGGATATTCGCCGCGTCTGTGATGTTGTCGTTGCAGTGATTCATCGCCCGGATCACCGCTTTGCGCTCGGCCTCTTCGCGCACTTCTTTCAGGTTCAGCGGTAGCGGTTCTGCGTTGCCCTCGCTGAGTTGGAGGTCTTCTGCGGTGACGTGGTTGCCATCGGCCATAATCACGCCGCGCTTGATCTTGCTCTCCAGCTCGCGCACGTTACCTGGCCATTCGTAAGACTCCATAGCAGCCACCGCGTCCGGTGAAAACTCCTTCGCGCTGGCGTTGTACTCGTCGCTTAAGGTATTCAGGAACGACTTTGCCAGCACAAGCACATCACCGTCCCTGTCCTTCAGGGGCGGTATGTCCAGGACAATTTCGCTGATACGGTAGTAAAGGTCTTCCCGGAATCGGCCATCTTCGATGTGGCGCGGCAGGTCCTGGTGTGTTGCACAGATGATGCGCACATCGACGGGAATCTCCTTGCGTCCGCCGATGCGCTCCACAACGCGTTCCTGCAGGAAGCGCAGGAGCTTCGCCTGCAGCTCCATGGGCAGGTCGCCTATCTCGTCGAGGAAGAGGGTGCCCTTGTCGGCGTACTCGATCTTGCCCGGGGTCGTCTTGGCCGCTCCGGTGAAGGCTCCTTTCTCGTACCCAAACAGCTCGCTCTCCAGCAGGTTCTCCGGAATTGCGGCGCAATTGATGGCAATGAGTGGTTGGTCCGCTCGCGGGCTCAGTTCGTGCAGTGCCTGGGCACAGCGTTCCTTGCCCGTACCGCTGGCACCCAGCAACAGGGTGGTGATGTCTGATGGCGCGATCTTCTCAATGGTGCGACAGACCTTGAGCATCTGCGGGCTCGCGGTGATGATGCCGCGCAGCGGCATGTTCTGGTCGTGTTGTTGCAGGCGGCGGTTCTCACGCTCCAGTTCGTAAACGTGGTACGCACGATCCACGAGTAACGCCAGCAGCTCCGGGTCCGCGGGCTTCTGGTGAAAGTCATAGGCTCCGAGCGCAATCGCCTTAACAGCATTGGCGCGCTCGTTGTCGCCCGTCACCACGATGACTTTGGTCTCAGGGGCGAGAGAGAGAATTTCACTTAACGTGGCCAGCCCCTCAGTCACGCCACCCGGGTCGGGCGGCAGGCCGAGATCCAGCAGCACAACGCCTGGCTGTACCCGGCGCAACTGGTTGATCGCCTCTGTGCGATCACCGCTGATCTCGACCTCGTAGCCTTCGAAGGCCCAGCGCAGTTGGTTCTGCAGCCCCTTGTCGTCTTCGACCACCAGCAGGTGTTTCTTATCTTCTTTCACGGTATCACTACCTTTTCATTCTAATTTTGTCGTCAGGCGGCCTGTGCGGCGGCATGAGGAATGCTTACCCGAAACAATGAACCCTCTCCGGGAATGCTCTGTACACGAATTTCGCCACCCAGGCTGCGAATAAAGTCGCGGCTCTCGAAAGCGCCGATGCCCATGCCGGTCAGGCCCTTGGTGGAGTCAAAGGGCTTGAACAGGCGTTGCCGGATGAAATCCTCGTCCATTCCGACGCCATTGTCCTCAATCTCTACGAGGGCCATGCCGTTGTTGTTTTTCAACCGCACCTCGATGCGACCGTCGTTCGCCGTTGCGTCCTGCGCATTGCTGATCAGGTGCCCGAACACGGCCAGGAGTCGCTCGCGATCACAATTCAGCGTGAACCCGGCCTCGCTGTCGGTGAACTCGGGGCAGGGCTCTCGCACGTGGGAATCTGCAACGGCTTGTTTGAGCAATGCGTCCAGTTCGAATGTCTGCTGGCCTACTGCGCCCTCGTCGCTGCGCAGCTGGGCCATCAGGTTGGTCATGCGCGTGACGGCATTGTCCACGGTATCGACCATGTCGTCGATGAACGCGGGATTGTGCTTGTGCTTTTCGGCATTTGATACCATGAGTGACAGTTGCGCGAGTATATTCTTCAGGTCGTGGATGACATAGGCAGAGAGGCGGTTAAAAGCTTCGAACTGGCGTGACTCCACGAGCGCCTGGTCTGCGTGGAATTGGGCCAGATGGCTCGCTGCCTGGCGCCCTGCGACCTTGAGCAGGTCCCGGTCTTCCCAGTTGAGATCCCATATGATGTCTGGCTCGCGCAAAAGCAGAATGCCCTGCAGGCGCTGCCCCGATAGCAGCGGAATGATCAACCAGGCTCGCTGGATATCGAGTATTCCCTGCGGCAACTGCAGGTTTTGGTAGATGTCCGGCGAGTCGCGCCACTCCCTGAGATCAATGATCCATTCGCTACGCTCCATCCAGGTCGGCAGTACGCCGAAGTCGATATCGTTACCGGGATTCGGCATCTCCCAGTGCGCCACGAGTGAGAAACGGCCGTCTTCGGCGCGGCTCCACAGTAGGCCAGCCGGGCTCTTGGCGAGGTTCGCGACTGCTCGCGTTATGCCGGTTGGTATGTCGTGCTCGCTCTCAGCCAGCAGGCGTGTGAATTGCAGCCATTCCATGCGGTAGTCGTATTTGTAGCTGAAAAAATTCTTACTCAGCCAAACGCGCGCGCTGGCGCGGATGCGCCCTGAGAAAAGCAGGACTACAAGTATCAATCCTGCGGCGGTGAGAAAGACGATCTGTAGGACACCGCCCCAGTTCCCGCCAAGGTAGCGGATGAAATAGGCCGCCAGCGCCATCGTGATGAGGTAGATTCCAGACGCCATCAAAGTCAGCGAGTGGAAGGCTACGTGGCGCGACAAATAGACGCTGCGCGGTGCTTCGCTGTCACTCGACGGCTGCTCTGCACGGCTGATGCTGATCGCTATCGGGAGTGCGGCCATGGCAACTACAATGCCGCGGGCCTGCCACAGGTCGCGGTCGAGGTTGCGGTACAGAAGCGCCTGCGCGTACATGAAGATGTCGTAGGCGAAAATGATTCCGAGGGCGATACACAGGTGTTTGGTGGCCCACAGCTCGCTTTCGTTGCTGTTGCGAAAATACTGTTCAAGCGCGAGCAGGCAGCCGATTGATAGCACCAGCCAGACGCTGAATGTGACATAGGAGGAGATGTCGTAGACCTGGGCGGTCATCTCCGCGAGGGGCTCGATGCCGAGCAGCACCGCGGTGAGGAGCGCGATAGCAGTTGCGTAGATCGGAATCCATCGGTCCGTGGTGAGTATGTGGTTGGAGCCTGCATAGCGCGAGCCGACGAGTCGCAGCAGCACGTAACCCCACCCCGCGTTGCGCAGGATTTCAGTGACCTGCATGGCGCTTAATAGCGGCTCGGGCAAGAGGTTAGACACCGTTACGGTGCCGGCCCAGAGTGCGGTGAGCAGGGTTGCAGAGAGAAGTGGCAGGCCAACAGTTGAGTTGCGGCGGCTGATGAAGGCCAGAATGACCAGCATGAAATAGGCGAGCAGTGCCGTGCCGTGGCTGTAGAGTCCGACGTTGCTCAGGATGCTGCTTTGCGCCTCCATTTCGAATGTGTCCAAAGCGTGGCCCAATTCACGTTCCGACATAGCGGTGTCATGGGAGAAACACTATACTCTGGCTCCATTAGTGTAAATGCCGCCGGGGAATAACTGGGAAGCGCTGCACAAAATAATTTGCGCACCCAGACGGCGCCTATGCAAGGGGCTTCTCAGTAATCATGTCTGCCGTTGATGCGCTGGAAAACGAGCTTGCGCGGCGCTCCCATCGCTGGTTAGTGACCGGCGCTGCCGGGTTCATCGGTTCGCATCTTGTTGAGCGACTGTTGCGCCTGGGTCAGCACGTCACCGGCCTCGACAACTTTGCCACTGGCCGTCGCGAAAATCTCGAGGATGTTGAGGCCAGTATCGACGCCTCCCAGTGGCAACGTTTCAATTTTATCGAAGCCGATATCTGTGATGCCGACTCCTGCGCCCGGGCAACAGAGGGCGTTGACTATGTACTTCACCAGGCGGCCCTTGGCAGCGTGCCACGCTCGCTGGAAGACCCGGTGAATACCAATCGCGCGAACGTTGACGGGTTCCTGAACATGCTCGTTGCCTCACGCGATGCGGGCGTCAGGCGATTTGTCTACGCGGCCTCTTCTTCCACCTACGGTGACCACCCCGGCCTCCCCAAAGTTGAAGACCGGATAGGCAGCCCGCTGTCGCCGTACGCCGTAACCAAGTACGTCAACGAATTGTACGCCGACGTCTTTACCCGCAGCTATGGTCTCGAATGCGTAGGGCTGCGCTACTTCAATGTGTTTGGCCCGCGGCAAGACCCTCACGGTGCTTACGCTGCTGTGATTCCTCGCTGGATCGAGTCGTTGTGCGTCGGCGAAGCGCCGCGGATAAATGGTGACGGGGAGACATCGAGAGACTTCTGCTATATCGAGAACACCGTGCAAGCCAACCTGCTTGCAGCAACCACCGATAACCCTGATGCCTGTAACACGGTCTACAACGTGGCAGTCGGCGGCCGCACAACGTTAAACGAGCTGTTTGGCATGATTTCTGGACTGCTGTCGAAGGAGCAGCCCGAAATCGCCGATGTGGAGGCGGTTTACGGTGATTTTCGTTCTGGCGATGTGCGCCACTCCCAGGCCGACATCAGCCGCGCGCGTGACTTGCTAGGTTACGCACCCACGCATACAGTGGCCGAGGGCCTGGCGGAGACCTGCGCCTGGTTTCAGGGCCGGCAATAGAAGGACTGACCATGAGCAGTAGAGCGGATACCGTAGCGATTGTGGGATTGGGCTATGTCGGCCTGCCCCTCGCAGTGGCCTTTGGCCGTCAGCGCCCTACGATCGGCCTCGACCTGAACGAAGAAAAGTTGGCGCACTATCGCGCGGGTAACGATCCGAGCGGGGAGGTAGAGCCACAGCAACTCGCCGCGGCGAGCCAGCTGGAGTTCACTTCTGATGCAGCGGAACTCGCCCGCGCGGGTACCATCATTGTTGTCGTGCCCACCCCGATTGACAGCGCGCGTCGCCCCGACCTCTCACCTTTAGCGGGCGCGAGCCGCGCGGTAGGGGCGCACATGGCGCCGGGCACTACCGTGGTGTTTGAGTCGACCGTTTATCCGGGCTGCACCGAAGAGGTCTGCGTGCCCATTCTCGAGGAGACCTCCGGACTCAGTTGGTCCGGTCGCGAGGGTGCCACTTCGGGCGACGAGGGTTTTTTTGTCGGTTATTCACCAGAGCGCATTAACCCCGGCGACAAGGAACACAGGCTGGAGACCATCACGAAGGTCGTATCGGGTGATACCGCGGCGACGCTCGACCGCCTCGCAGCCCTGTATGGCGAAGTGGTTAAGGCCGGAATCCACCCGGCTGCCAGCATCAAGGTGGCGGAGGCTGCAAAGGTTATTGAGAATACACAGCGCGATCTAAATATTGCGCTGATGAACGAACTGGCGCTCATCTTCGACCGCCTCGGCATCGACACGCTCGATGTGCTTGAAGCTGCGGGCACGAAGTGGAATTTCCTTCCGTTTCGACCCGGCCTTGTCGGCGGCCACTGCATTGGCGTCGACCCGTATTACCTCACCTACAAGGCGGAAGCAGTGGGTCACCACCCGCAGGTCATCCTCGCGGGCCGCCAGACCAATGACAACATGGGCAAGTTTGTCGCCGAGCAAACCGTCAAGCGCATGGTCGAGCAGGGGCTTGCGGTCAGCGGTGCTGATGTTGCGGTGCTTGGGCTTACCTTTAAGGAAGATTGTCCTGACCTGCGCAACTCGAAAGTCGTCGATATTATCGCGGAGCTCAAGGAATACCGTTGCAACGTGTTGGTACACGACCCGCTCGCGGACGAGGGCGAGGCCCAGGAGGAGTACGGCATCGACCTGTGTGACTGGTCGTCGCTCAAGGACTGCCAGGCAGTGATCCTGGCTGTGCCGCACCGGGAGTATCTCGAACAGGGCCCTGACGCGTTTGGTAAGCTGATGGCAACGGGTGCGACGCTGATCGACATCAAGTCCGTGCTCGATCGCGACGAGCTAGCGCGCCTGGGGCTTCGGGTCTGGCGCGTCTGAGTCTAGGGCTCTTCTTTCGCTTTATCGCGCTCCCTGCGCATCCAGGCCTTGCGCACAAGGTGCGGCAACAACAGGTGTAAAGGCATCCTTAGGTAGTGCGAGCGCACGTACAAAAAGTATAGCGCCGTGCCCGTCAGGGGTAGTCGTGTTTCGGGATGGTCTGGTCGGAATGCGCGCAGGTATAGAAAGTCCATCAGCGGTTTGCGCAGCCGACGCAATGCGCTCCCGGCCTCGTCCAGTACGTCGCCAGGCACAGGTGTGTTGAAAACCTGCCGCGCGTAGTTGAGTCCGTGATAGAGCGGTGTCTCGAGCTCCAGGCGCCGTGCCCGTGCCACCAACTCATCCCAGAATTGCGGGTCCCTCGTCGGGAAATCGCGCAGCATACGATCAAGATCCCACACATCGCGCAGGCCGTGGTGGAACTCTCCCTCCTGGAATAAGTGGGTTGCGCTGTGTATCACCATATCGCGGTAGGACAGGGTGAATACCCCGCGGCTGATTTCGATTTTGTCTTCGAGTAACAGGGTGGCGTCGATAGTTGGCCCCGCGGTAGGCGGCAGGATATTGTGATGCACATCGAGTGTTGAATCGCGGCGGGTATTGTGCAGTGCGGGTATCTCGTGACTCCAGCGCGCATAGTAACTTTCGTCGTAGGCTGAAATCGCCGGCTTTTCCCAGCCGTGTGCCACCAGCGTTTCTGTTGCCGCGGGCAGTTCTGCGCGCGCAACCAGTATGTCTATGTCGGTGATGAGACGGCCGCGACTGACCGGCAGGTCTGCCGTGATGTAGGCACCGCCCTTGAGAAGTAGTAGCGGGATGTCGCGCTCTGCGAGCGCGCGTCGTATGAGACCTGCGTCGTAGGCGAGATCGCGCCGCTGCTTCTCGTGAACGATGCGCGCTGCTTCGAAGTGGCGCTGCACGGCCGCGGGCAACCCGCTCATGACGCCCGCTTCGTTGAGGACGTTGTCGAGCGCCGCCAGCAGGCGGGCGTTGCGGCCCTGCGCTACCAGGGACGCCAGCTGACGGTTATCAAGCTGTGTCACTCCGTCGGGATTGAGCAGGGCGTCCCTTAAGAGGTAGCTCACGCCGGCATACCTTCTGCTGCCAGTTGGTTCATGGCGTCCACGGCCCAGTCGAGGTCGTGGTAGTTGAGGTCGTAGCAGTGCGTGTTCTCGACGAGCGTACGCATTGCCTCGAAGCCGGTCGCGCCTAGCAGGCTGTAGTTAAAGGAGTGGTACGCGGCGAGGATAAAACTCTCGGTCTTGCGGCGCGGCGCCAGCCGCTGCGGTGTGCCGGGTTCAAAGCGCGGAAAGACGAGCGCGCCGACTTTGAGCGGCGTGGTGTCATGACTGTCTGGCGCTAGATCTACCTTCACATGGCGCACGACGCCCTTGTGGGTTTTCTCACTCTGGGGTCCGAACACGGCCTCAGGCGCGAACTGGCGAATTACGTTGATGCTTTCATTTTTCAGGCTGACGGGGCGGTAGATCGGAACCACCTCGGCACTACCCGGCGGAATCATCGCGTGTTCGTCTGACAGTACACGCCAGTCGCGCAAACCCAGCGCCGCGCACAGCGTGCTTTTGCCGGCGCCAGGCATACCCGGCATCACCACAGCGCGTTCGCCACGCGTTACCACCGCTGCGTGCAGCTTGAGGTATTCGTTCGTGTGCAGTGCTACGCACCAGTTCATGCCCCATTCGAGGAACGCATAGGCCTGACCGCGCGGTATGAGATCGAAGGGGCTGACCCCGTCATTGAAAAATTCCGCCTCACCGCGCAGGCGTTGCAGTGCGCCATTGGTTTGTAGCGCAACGCTGTAGTCGATGTAGTCACCTGGGTCCGCCAATGGAAAGTCTGTATAGAGCGCTTCGATGCCCTCGTGGACCATGGGTACGTTTGAGCGGATACCGTAGACGTAGGGGCCGACGCGCACAGCGAGCCCTGGACCTTCCAGTCGCGCCTGCCATTCTGCTCGGGTTAGGTCTCCCAGGCGCGGCATCTACTCAGGCTCCAGGATGTTGAGTGCGACAAGTTCCTCGAGTACAGAGCGCAGGGCGTGGGCAGTCTCTTCCGGTGTCCCTTCGTCGAAGTTAGTCGCGAGGTCTTCAAGCGTGAGTGGCTTTGGCTGTAATAGCTGGATCAGGTGCGCCGCAACGTCGCTGAGGAGGTGCGTATCACCGCTTGCAAGGTCGAAGTACACGACCTGTCCCTCGCCTGGGTCGTAAAACCGTCCCGTGGTTTGCGCGCGCCATGTCATGGTGGAAGTCTCGCCCCGTGGTGACGGCATTATTTCAAATGCGCGAAAGCGCCGCCACAGCCGGTCTGGCAGGGCGGAGCGTGCTGGTGCTGGTTATTGTGGTGACTACTTAGGTCAGCGGGCTTAGCGGGTTAGCGCTTAGGGGCAGATGCCCTTAACGAGACAGACGCTGTCGAGCGAGTTGGGATCTTCGCAGACCGAGTACTCACCGTCCGTGCCGGTAAACAGCGGTGCATCACCGATCCTGTGCAATTCGGCCGCCAGGTCCTCGTTGTGGTCCGGGCGAATGGCGCCAGACGGCGCAGACACGAACATGCCGGTGTGCGGATTGAAGGAGTTGAGCGTCGTGAGTGACATGCAGCCTATCGGATACCCGCCGGTACCCCACGCCGCCCGATTACCAAGCGACAGCAGCACCGCACTACCCACCAGTGCGCCGCGTGAAAATCTGCGTCGAGACGGGTCCGGCAACGCTTCAGTAGCCGCGTCCTGCGGCGCCGCTGCTGAATCAATGCGGTCTTTTTCGGAATCCTTGTCCAAGACAACCCCCAATTTCGGCCTGACACGCACCGCTACTATGCGTGGGCCAACCTTCCACATCCAAAGATAGCGCACTGGACCTACTTTACCATCCCGCAAGCGCCGCTCAGTAGCGGAGTTGGGGGTGCTGTGATGCGATTCACAGACACGGCTCAAGGTCCATTCTCGCTTTGGAGTGCAAGAACTGTACCCAAATGATATTAATTCCAATAATATCAGATGGTTAGGCGATAATCGACCGCTTTGTAAGCGATTTTGGTGTCGGGATTGGCGCTAAATGTAAAGAAACCTGACAAGGGCTCAGCCTGAGTCGCTGAGAACCTCCAACCGGACCATACAGGCAAACACCATGAGCCCGATGCCCACGTTGAATAACGTGGTGCTCTGGAACCCAGCGACATAGTACATCCCGGCGACCCGGGTGAGGCCCGCTACAAGGCAAACCAGGGCGCCTGCAATCCCTGAAATCTGTCCCGCGAGTGCGAAGTTTTTCAGCATTATTGTCTCCCGCAACTGGCGTGCTCGAAGCCCCCTTGGGCCCCTTTGTTGCACGGGTCCCAGTTTAGACAAAAAAGTGCGGACAGGTAACGCCCCAGTGCCTTGCAAAGGCCCGGGAAGTCTGTGAAGCTGCCGCGTGATCGTACCCAGTATGGCGATGTACCCACATGTACGAGATCTTCTACGGTCTGCGGGCTGAACCCTTCCGCCTGAGTCCTGACCACCGTTTCTGCTATGAGCACAGCGCTTATGTGAAGGCGAGGGCCTACATGGCCTATGCGCTAAGACGGGCCGAGGGTTTTGTCATGATCACCGGCCGCCCCGGCACCGGCAAGACCACGCTGATCGGCGAGCTGGTCGAGGAATTGGCTGACGAGGAGGTCACCGCGGCCAACCTCGTCTGTACCCAGCTCGAAGCAGACGACCTCCTGAAGACGGTTGCGTACAGTTTTGGTGTTGGCTCCACCGGCGTAGATAAGGCAGAGCTCCTGCAGCGTATTACGGTGCTGCTCAATCGCTGGCACCGCGAGAGGCGACGTGCACTGCTCGTCGTGGACGAGGCCCAGGACCTCTCAATATCCGCCATGGAAGAGCTGCGACTCCTGACCAATATCCAGGCCGGGGGCCAGCCGCTATTGCAGATCTTCCTGCTCGGCCAGCCTGAACTCCGAGATCTCATCCTGTCCCCGGAACTCGAGCAGGTGCACCAGCGCATAGTTGCCGCCAGCCACCTCGACGGACTCGCAGCGGACGAGACAGAGGCCTATGTCGTGCACCGCCTGTACGTCGTGGGCTGGAAGGGCGACCCGGCAATCGACCGCCGTATTTTTCCGTTGATTCACAAGTTCAGCGAGGGCGTGCCGCGACGCATCAACCTGATCTGCAGCCGGCTATTCCTGCTCGGTTGCGTGGAAGAGCGTCACGAGATCTCTGTTGAAGATGTGCGCGTTGTTATCGCTGAGCTACAGGCTGAAAGTCTCGCGGCCGGTTCGGCCTTCTCCGATGAAGAGTTTTTCCTGCAAGGGGAGCCTGACTGGGTGGTAATACCCGAGGATGACGACACACCGGAAGCAAACGCCGCTGCCGTTCCACTGCGCGCCGTCAGCAACGAGTCGTTTGCGCCCGTGGCTGACGCACCCGCCAATGTTGAGACGCTGGCACCTGTCACCCCGCTGAAACAGCCGGAACCCGAGCTTGAGCCCGAACCCGAACCTGAGCCCGAACCCGACCCCGAACCCGAACCCGAACCCGAACCCGAACCCGAACCCGAACCCGAACCCGAACCCGAACCCGAACCCGAACCCGATCTTCGCCAGGACGCACCTGCCGAGGAGCAGTACGTACAGGCAGAGCCCGAAGAGGAAGCGACAGCACCTGCGGAGCCAGCGTTTGAAGTTCCCAGCGATAGCGGCGATACAGAACTCGAGCAATCCCCGCCCAGGTTTCTGTTCGAGCCGGACCCACCCGAAGCCAGTGATGACCTCTCCAGGCCCCTGCAACGCGAATTGCCGTCCCGGGTGGCTACGGAAGATACACGTGCTGCAGCCGTGCCACCGCGCCGTTCGCTCGGTCGTCCCATGCTGGTGCTCGGCATTGTTGCAGCGCTTGCGCTGTCGCTGCTCTTTTTCTTTGAGCTTTATGTCGCACGCGATGATGGCGGTTGGGAAGAGGTGTTGGCAGGTGAAGTGATTCCATCTGCGCCCGAGCCGGAGACAGAAGAGGCAGAACCCATCGAAGAGCTCGGCATCCTGCCCTCTGAGCAGTGGGAGCGTGACGGCACCTTGATCGACTGGGAGCGCGATGTCGAACAAGTTGATGCGGATAAAGGCGAGGCTACTGACGATCAGGGTGCAGCATCGGGCAGCTCTGCTTCCCCAAGCGACGTGTCAGAAGAAAACGCACTCACAGAAGCCTCTTCTGCAACCGACAGTGCCGCTGACACAGCGACAGTGCAGTCGAGTGAGGATGCCGAACAAGCGGTAGCGACTGCTTCGGTTGCAGCGCCTTCTGTGGCTGAGGCACGGCCGCGCGAGTCCCAGCTGTCGACGGCTGACAGTGAACAGCTGCTCGCACTGTTGAACGAAGAGGCGGCTGCCGCCACGTTCTCGGTAACGTTCGGCTTTGACAGCATTGCACTTAACTCGGACGCGCGCACCATACTTGCGCAGGCCATCGAGAGGCTTGAGGCCGAGCCGCAATACCTCGCAGAGATCACTGGCTTTGCAGACTACCAGGGCGCAGAATCCTACAACCTGCAGTTGTCCATCGAGCGCGCCCGCGCTGTTCGCGACTACCTGATCGAGGCGGGGGTGCCACGCGAGCGGTTGCGTGTTAGTGGCCGTGGGGCGGCGCTTGGCGAAGGCGAGGTGGCCGATGGCGAGCAACGCCTGCTAAGGGTGGTCCAGATTACACTTTTGGACAGCGCGAACTGAATCCTCGCGCCGACCTGGGGGCGCCTGCCGCCGGCGGGAACTGCGCGGTGAGAAACTACTCTGAGACCTGTAACACAGAGGGGGTATTATCTCTGTGATGTTGTTCACAATGTACATTCCGCCACTGAATTTGGCGGGGTGCTGGTGATAGACTTTTGCCTTATAAAGAGGGGAGACCTTATGACCCGAGGAGAAACCCATGTTCGCTAGCCGCACGCCGAGATCGATCCGCTCTCCGTTTGCCCTGCTAACCACCGCCCTTGCCATCCTGGTACTCACCGGTTGCAGTTGGGGCCGATACCCACCGGTGCCGGAAGCGCAGCGCCAGATGGATGTCGATTACGATTACGTTCTTGGTCCCGGCGATGCCGTCAGTATTTTTGTCTGGGGTAACGAGGAGCTGAGTTCCGGCGGAGCGATTCGCCCCGATGGCAAACTCACCACGCAGTTGGTCGAGGACCTGCAGGCCAGCGGCAAAACGTCGACAGAACTTGCGCGTGATATCGAGGTCGCATACTCGGAGTACGTCCGTGATCCTGTGGTAAGCGTTATCGTAAGCGGCTTCAGGGGTATCCCCGAACAGAGCATTCGCGTTCTGGGCGAGGCGACCAGTCCGAAGCGCATCCCTTTTCGCAAACACATGACATTGCTGGACCTGCTGATCCAGGTCGGCGGCCTGACGAACTTCGCCGACGGCAACAGTTCGGTGCTTGTGCGTATGGTGGATGGCAAGGAGCAGACCTATAGCCTGCGACTTGATGACCTCGTCAAGGATGCCGATATCACCGCCAACGTGTCCCTGATGCCGGGCGACATCCTGATCATCGCCGAGTCCTGGTTCTAGGGCGAGCGGCGAGGGGAGCAGAGGGGAGCATCGATGCAAGACGTTCTTGCGCAGTTATTCTCATATCTTTGGGGAGTCTGGCGTCACCGCTGGCTCGCCATGATTGTCGCCTGGATCGTCGCCATCGGCGGTTGGATCTGGGTCTGGCAGCTGCCTGAATCCTACGTTGCGCGAGCGCGCGTTTATGTAGACACCAATACCGTACTGAAACCATTGCTGGCCGGCCTCGCTATCCAGCCCAACATGGAGAGCCGCATCGGCCTTTTGAGCCGCACGCTGCTCAGCCGTCCGAACCTCGAAAAGCTCATGCGCATGACCGACCTGGACCTGCAGGTCACCACGGCGCGTGAGAAGGACGAGTTGCTCAATGACCTGTCGAAGGCGATCAGCCTTAACGCGGGGCGCAAAGACAAGTCGCTGTACTCAATCTCTGTGCGAGACCCGGACAGGGACACCGCCAAGCGCATCGCCCAGGCCCTGATTACCGTCTTTATTGAAAGCTCGCTGAGTGGCAAGCGCGAGGACACCTCGGGCGCACATGGCTTCCTGGACGAGAAGTTGCGCGAGTACGAACAGCGCATGATCGCCGCGGAAACCCGCAAGGCGAATTTCCGGCAGAAGAACATCAAGATACTCGGTGGCGCGGGAAGCAATGGCTATTACGCCAACCTGAACGCCGCACGAAGTAGGCTCGCGCAGTCCAAGCTGGCATTAAAGGAAGAGGAGAACCGCCTGGTTGAGCTGCAGCGCCAGCTGGATGGTGAAGACCCCCTTTACATGCCTCCTGAAAAAGATGTGTTTGCGCCACCGCCCCAACTCCCTGGGCCGGCGCCTGGCTTGCCATCTGAGATCGATACGCAGTTGATGGGTATTCACGACGAACTCAGTACGCTGCGCCTGAGATATACCGACAGGCACCCCGAGGTGCGCCAGCTCATGGCCCGGCAAGAGGATCTGCAGGAACAGAAAGACGCCGAGCTTGCGAAGCTGAGGAGAGAGCAGGAGGCGAGGGCGCGAGCCCGTGCCGAGCGCCTCGCTGCGGCCAGCGAGAGCCGCGAGGCGGCCAATGCCGCCAAGGCCCAGTCCTATTCCAGCCTGACCAGCAGTCCTGTCTATCTCAACATGCGCAAACAGTTGGGCGAGACGCAGGCGAAAGTTGCTGCGCTCAAGGTGCGCGTCACACAGTTTGCCGACGAGGTAAAAGATCTCGAGGAGCGTGTAGGCACGATTCCCGAGGTAGAGGGGCAGTTGCGCCAGCTTGATCGAGATATCGGCATTATCAAAACGCAGCACTCGGCGATGCTGAAGCGGCGTGAACTCGCCAGGCTCGGCCAGGACGTGGAGCAAAAGGCGAGTGACGTCACCTTCCGGGTAATCGACCCTCCCTATGTACCTATGAAACCCAGCGAGCCCAACAAGGCAATGCTGAATGCCATGGTGCTGGGCGCGGGGCTTGCTGCGGGTATCGGTGTCAGTCTGCTCGTAGCGCTGATTTATCCGGTGATTTTTGATGTGCGCTCGCTGATGTCGTTAACGGGGCTACCCGTTCTCGGTTCAGTGAGTATCAACCTCCAGGCAGAACAACGAAGACGGGAGCGCTACGGCATCATTGTGTTCTCGTTCCTGGGGGTTTCGCTGCTACTGGTGTTTGTGGGGATGACCGTTGGGACGGCGGGCCTCGGTATCCTGTAGCGGCCGTGGGGACAGAACAACAAGGGAATGGGTGACGGATTGGCACCATGAGTATCATCGAGAAAGCAGTCAATGCGCTGGGCAAGGGCTCCAAGTCCGGCGCCGATGCCGGGAAGGGCGGCAGCGCTGACGCGTCCGGTGCAACGGTGCCACGTGCTGAGCGGCGTCCTGAACAGCGGGCCGAGAAGCGATCTGAGCCAAGCCTTGAAACCAGCCCTGAGACGGGCGCTGGGCAGCGAGCTGAAGCGCGCCCGCCCAAGGCAGAGCCAGGGGCGAAAGAATCCCGCCCCGCAGAACCGCCGCCAACACGTGAAGAACCGCGACTGGACGAATTGCTCGAGCCGCCGCGGGAGCGCTCACGCTACGTAAAACTGCCGTTTCGCTCATTGCGTGAGCGCGGCATGCTCACCCCGCAGATCCCGCGCAGCGCGATCGCGGAAGAGTACCGGACCATCAAGCGGCCCCTGCTGACAAATATTGAAGGCGACTCGATTACGGCGCCTATTCCCTACGGCAACCTGATCATGGTCACCAGTGCGCTGGAGGGTGATGGCAAAACCTTTAGTGCCATCAGTCTCGCCCTCTCCATAGCGATGGAGCAAGACAAAACCGTACTGTTCGTGGATGCCGATACCGCGAAGGCCGAGGCGGGTCGCGTGCTTGGTGTGCCCCAGGATGCGCCGGGCCTGATCGAACTGCTCGAGCACCCTGGCATGGTGCCTGAAGACCTGATCATGGAAACCAACGTGGAGAAGTTTCGTATTCTTCCCGCCGGTGACCTGCACACGCACGCGAATGAACTGCTCGCCAGTGCGCGGATGCGCCAGTTGATGATGGAGCTGTCGGAGGAAAACCCCGACCGGGTGATCGTGTTCGATTCACCGCCACTCCTTTTGACTACCGAGGCCGCTGTGCTCGCGGGATTCATGGGCCAGATCGTGTTTATTGTCAGCGCCGATATGACACCGCAGTACGCGGTAACCCAGGCCATCGAGCACATAGGCGAAGACAAGATGGTCGGCCTTGTGCTCAACCGGGCGCGCCGTCGCAGCAATCCTTACCACTACGACTACGGTTACGGTCGTG
The DNA here is from genome assembly GCA_965227435.1 of Halioglobus sp. Lineage (GTDB taxonomy): Bacteria > Pseudomonadota > Gammaproteobacteria > Pseudomonadales > Halieaceae > Marimicrobium. Next base: position 2,387,592 of record CBDDGB010000001.1, read on the forward strand.
GGCCATACGGTTATGGCGTCAGGGAGCGGTTGAAGGCCGCGGAGGGCTGACCGTGACATCCCGCACCCGCCAGCCCAACCCACTCAGCCTGGCCGTGGCCCTGATCGGGCTCTCCGTGGCATCGGGTGCCAACGCGGCACAGTTCAATGCTCGCGCCGCCATCTCACCCTCGGTCAGCTGGACCGACAACATCTGCGCTACTGAAAGCAACAAGAAACACGGGTATGTCGCTACCGCGACGCCCTCCGGTAGTCTTACTGCACGTGGCAAGCGCGCCTCCTTAACCTTGTCTGGCCACGTCCAGGTGAACTCTCTCACCAATTCCCAGTTGAATGACCGCGGCTGCAGCGGGGAGGAGCTCAGGGAAAACCGCAAGCAGTACCGGCCCAAGGTGAGGGCCAGCGGCAACGTCGATGTCATCCGCCAGAAGCTGACCGTGAACTACGGAGCTCGTTGGGACCAGAACCAGATTAACTCGCGACTCTCAGGTGGAGACGACCCCTTCGACAGGAACGGTACCGGCAACAACTGGGTGCGCTACAACATCTCACCCACGTTCAGGCATCGTTTCCCCAACCTGGGCAACATCAACCTGCGTTACTCGTATGACGAGCTGATCAACGACAAGAACAAGGCGAATGACAGTGTCCGCCAGCAGGTGAGCGCGAATTTCAATGCCAAGGGCACCCAGCGTTTCTCCTGGGGCTTAAGTGCCCGGCACAGCCAGGTGGAGTACCAGAACCCGACGATTACCGCCATCCCGCGGCGCGACACCGAACTGCAGAACGCGCGTTTTAACGCCAGCTACCAGATCGGGCGCTTCCTGGGGGTCAATGGCAGTATCGGTAAAGAGTGGAATAACCTGCTGAATCCTCGTTTCGATGACGATGGCATATCGTGGCAGCTGGGGCTGCGCTGGACACCGACCCGGCGCACCTCCGTGTCAATCGGCAGTGGTGACCGTTTCTTTGGTAAGACACCGCGTATTCAGCTCACTCACAAGGCCAAGCGCGGTACCTTAAACGTTAACTACAACAAGAAGATCACGTACGACCGCGACATTCTGACGTCTGACGATGGGCTGCTGCCTGACTTTGGCCAGAACGACAGCCTGCGTTCGCGAAGCCCCATTATTGATGAGCGTGTGACGTTCTCGTACAACCACCAGGCGGGTTCTTCCAATCTCACGTTTGCCGGCTATTACTCTGAACAGACGCGTACGCTGGACAACCAGATGGGCACGTTCAAGAACTTTGGCGTGACGTACCAGCCACAGCTTTCTACACGGTTCGGCGTGTCTTTCTTGGTGAACTGGACAGAGTCCACGCCAAGGCAGCGGTCGGGCATTATCGAGTTTGAGGGCAATACCTCGGAGGTCTGGACCTACAGCGCCTCGCTGAGCAGGCCTATCAACAACCGGATGTCCACGACGCTCACTTACCAGTTCACGGACCGCTCGACCGACCAGGCTGTGGGTGATTACCAGGAGAACCGTATCACCGCCACGCTGAGTATCTCGCTCTAGGGACAGGGGAGCCCTATCTATGCAGGGGAGCACGGGGAGCGGCGAGATACTGTGTGTCGTCGGCGCACGGCCCAACTTCATGAAAATCGCGCCGATCATGCGCGCCTTTGCGGCGCCTGAGTCAGCGCTTTCTGCGCGTCTATTACATACCGGCCAGCACTACGACGAGGCGATGAAGCACGCCTTCTTCGAGCAGCTCAATATTCCTGAACCCGACATTGATCTTGAGGTTGGCTCGGGTTCCCATGCCGAGCAGACGGCGGAGATTATGAAGCGCTTCGAGCCCGTGCTCGACTCGACGAAGCCGCGAGCCGTGCTCGTGGTTGGCGATGTGAATTCCACGATCGCCTGCGCTCTTGTGGCGGTCAAAAAAGACATTCCGGTTATCCATGTGGAAGCAGGTCTGCGCAGTGGCGACCGCTCAATGCCGGAGGAGATCAACCGGGTGCTTACCGACCAGCTGTCTGACCTGCTCTTTACGACCGAGGAAGGTGCGCTGGCTAATCTCACGCGAGAGGGTATTGCCGAGAGCCGGGTGCATTTCGTGGGCAATGTCATGATCGACACGCTGCTTTACAACCTGCGGTCTGCGACACCCTCGGCGCAAACGCTTGCGGATTTCGGCGTCGATGCGAAGAAGGGAGAGTACGGACTTCTCACCCTGCATCGCCCCTCCAACGTGGATGATGCTGCGGTACTCAAGCAGCTTTTGACCGTGCTGGTCGGTATCAGCGCTAGCACACCGCTTGTTTTCCCGATTCACCCGCGCACACAGGGCCGCATCGAGGCGGCGGGCCTTTCTGGTCTGCTGGCAGACTCGGCGATCACCGCGGTGCCACCGCTCGGCTATCTCGAAATGGCGGGCCTGATGCGTGATGCGCGGGTTGTGCTGACGGACTCGGGCGGCATACAGGAGGAGACAACAGCGCTTGGCGTCCCGTGCATAACCTTGCGAGAAAACACCGAGCGTCCCATTACAGTGGATGAGGGGACCAACACGATAGTCGGTGTGGACCCTGGGGCGATCACGGCCTGTTATCAGGATGTGCTAGCCACGGGCGGAAAATCCGGCCGCGCGCCTCACCTCTGGGACGGCGCTGCAGCGGAGCGTATCGTCGCCGTCATCAACGAGTGGGCTGTCGCGTGAACGCGCCGTTGACCAATGCCATGACAGTCGATGTGGAGGATTACTTCCAGGTCTCGGCGTTTGAGTCACATGTAGACAAGACGAAGTGGGCAGACTACGAGTGCCGTGTCGAAGCCAATACCGACCGTATTCTCGAGCTCTTCGAAGCGCGAGGCGTGCAGGCGACCTTTTTCACGCTTGGCTGGGTGGCGGAGCGTTATCCCGACATGATGCGACGCATCGTTGCGGGCGGTCACGAGGTCGCGAGTCACGGTTGGGAGCATATCCGCGTCAATACGCAGCGCCCGGACGACTTTTTCACCGACATTGATCGCACGCGTAAGCTGTTGCAGGACCTAACCGGCCAGCCGGTGATTGGTTACCGCGCGGCCAGCTACTCCATCGGCGCCAGTGAAGCGTGGGCGTGGGAGCGGCTCGCCGAGGCGGGTTACCAGTACAGCTCGAGTATCGTGCCGATACACCACGATTTGTACGGGATTCCCGATGCGCCGAGATTCGCGTTCACCCCGGAGTCCGCGGACATTCTTGAGATACCGATCACGACCGTTCCGGTTGCGGGTCGCAACTTAAACTGTGGCGGAGGTGGCTGGTTTCGTCTGTTTCCCTACACGTTTTCGCGCTGGGCGCTGAACCGCGTGAACAGCGTGGATGCACAGCCCGGCATTTTCTACTTTCACCCGTGGGAGATCGACCCCGACCAGCCACGTCCCGGCGGGCTGGGGCTCAAGACACGTTTTCGCCACTACCTGAACCTGGATCGCACCTACGGCCGCCTGGAGCAACTTCTGGGCGAGTTTCGCTGGGGCCGCATGGACAGGGTTTTCCTGCCGGATGGGGGTAGTGCGTGAGCGTCGTGATCAAACAGCTCGATGATGCGGCAGCCGCTGCCTGGGACGCTTATGTCGAGCGGGCTGAAGGCGCGAGTTTTTTCCATCGCGCGGGTTGGCGCGAGGTCTTGTCGCGCGCTTTCGGACACAAACCGTACTTCCTCTACGCGGAAGACAACGGCGCGATCACGGGCGTTCTGCCGCTGGCACAGGTACGCAGTCTCCTGTTCGGCAATAGCCTCGCCTCGCTGCCCTTTTGCGTTTACGGCGGCATCGTGGCAGACAACGAGGCCGCAGCCCAGGGTCTGCGTGAAGAGGCGTGTCGTTTAGCAGAGCAGCTAGGCGTTGGCGCGCTGGAACTGCGCAACTGGCGCGAGAGTGGCGCAGACTGGCCCGTCAAGGAGCTCTACTACACCTTCCGCAAGGAGATTGACCCCGACGACGATGTAAACCTCAAGGCGATACCTAACCGCCAGCGTGCGATGGTGCGCAAAGGTATCAAAGAGGGTCTCGAAAGCGAATGGGACAACGGGGTCGAGCGACTGTACCGGGTGTATGCCGAGAGTGTGCGCAACCTGGGCACGCCGGTGTTTTCGCGCCGCTATCTCGAGATTCTGCTGGAGGTGTTTGGCGACGATTGCAGTGTGCTCATGATTACCCACGAGGGCAGCGATATTGCCGCGGTCCTCAGTTTCTATTTTCGCGATGAAGTGTTGCCTTATTACGGCGGCAGTACGTCGAAGGCACGCACCGTGAAAGGCGTGAACCATTTTATGTACTGGGAACTCATGCGACGTTCCAACGAGCAGGGCTACCGGCTGTTCGACTTTGGTCGCAGCAAGAAAGACACCGGGCCCTTCAGCTTCAAGAAAAACTTCGGCTTCTCGCCGGAGCCACTGCCTTACGAGTATTACCTTGTAAAGTCAGACGCGGTGCCCGACGTTAACCCGCTCAACCCCAAGTACAAGCTCATGGTTGAAACGTGGAGCAAGTTGCCACTGCCGGTCGCCAATTTCATCGGGCCGTTCATCGCCCGCTCACTGGGCTGATCGTTGTGAACAGTACGGCGGGCATGCAGAGAATCGCGGCGGAGAAAAGCCTCCTCGTAGCGTCTTTGTTTGCGCTGCTCCTGCTCGCTGTCTATTCCGAAACGGCCCTGTCGATGGTCGCCATCTGGTCGCGCTCTGACACGTTTGCGCATGGCTTTCTGATTCTGCCGATTTCCGCCTGGCTGGTCTGGACCCATCGCGCACGCCTGCGCAGTGTTGAGCCCGACCCATCGCTCGCGCCGATCTGGCTGATGCTGCCTGCGGCAGGTGCCTGGTTGCTCGCCGCTATGGTTGGTGTGTCCGTTATTCAGCAGCTCGCTATGGTTGCACTGCTCGTGCTCGGCTGTTGGGCGGTTATGGGGCACCGGCTGGCGATGGTGCTGGCATTCCCGCTGATGTTTTTGTTTTTTGCGGTGCCCATGGGCGAGGGCCTGATTCCCCCCATGATGGAATTCACCGCGGACTCCACCATCTGGATGATCCGCATGACCGGTATCCCCGTGTACCGCGAGGGCCTCAACTTTACGCTGCCCTCGGGTGCCTGGTCGGTCGTGGAGGCGTGCAGTGGCGTGCGCTACATCATTGCGTCGGTGACGGTAGGGGTCCTGTACGCCTACCTGACCTATATCAGCTGGGTGCGCCGCATCCTGTTCGTGATAATTTCATTTGTCGTCCCCATTTTCGCCAATACGCTGCGCGCGTACATGATCGTGATGCTGGGTCATATGAGCGACATGGAGATCGCCACGGGCGCAGACCACCTCGTTTACGGTTGGTTCTTTTTCGGCGTCGTTATCTTTGTCATGTTCTGGTTGGGCTCGTTCTTTCGCGAGGACGACCAGATGATGACCGAGGAGGAGGCGCTCAGCCTGCCCGTCGCGACCCGTGCCGCATCAACGACCCGCCTGGTGCTGACACTCATGGTTGCGATGGCGGTGGCGCTATTGCCGCCCGCCCTGGTGACCACGCGCCTTGCACCGCCTGAACCTGAGCCGCTTTCGATTACAGCGCCCGCACCGGCCGCGGGTTGGGAAGCCCAGCGCGCTGCGTTCTGGGGCTGGCGCCCGGTGGCAGGGGTAGGGGGCTACCAGTCGGACTTCTACACCCGGAGTGGAGAAATGGTTGGCCTGTACGTGCAGTATGCGGACGGCACGGTACCCAATAGCGATGTCATCGGCACGAACCGTCTGCTGGTCAAGTATGAGGAGCCCACCCTGGTGACGGGCACTGAAGTGCGCACGGTGGACGTGCCTGAGGGTTCGGCCAGTGTGTACGAGGCGCGCCTCAATGGCCCTGACGGCGAGTTACTGGCCTGGTCCTGGTACAGCATAGGCGGTTTTCCGACCGCGAATGAATACCGGGCCAAGTTCCAGGAGGTGTTTGCACGACTTGCCGGAAACGACAGTCGCGCCTATCGCCTCGTGCTGGTCACCACGATGGACGGTGATGTCGAGGCCGCCCGCGAACGCCTCTCCGGTTTCATGATGGAACACGGCACTGCATTGAACGCAGGTCTGAGCGGGGCGACCGGAGCATCGCAGTGAGCGCGCCGCTCGTCGCTCATGTGATCTATGCGCTCTCGACGGGTGGTCTCGAAAATGGGCTGGTAAACATCATCAACCGCTGTCCGCCCGAGCGTTATCGTCACGCTGTCATATGCCTTACAGGCGCCGATGAGTTTGCCGCGCGTATCACTGCGCCTGGCGTGGAGGTGATCGAACTCAACAAGCGCGAGGGCCATGACCTCGATGCGTACCGCCGCCTTCGCCGTGTGCTCAAGACAATGCGACCGGCCATCGTGCACAGCAGAAATATGGCGGCGCTTGAAGCACAACTCTGTGGGGTAGGTCTTAAGGGGTTGAAACGGGTGCACGGTGAACACGGTCGCGAGGTAGGCGACCTCGACGGCAGTAACCCTCGCTACCTGGCGCTGCGGCGCTTCATGCGCCTCTTTATTCACCGCTACATCACGGTGAGCAAAGACCTCGAGCGCTGGCTCATCGACACGGTGGGTGCCCGCCACGATTGTGTGACGCAGGTTTACAATGGCGTGGATCACGAACGCTTCGGTCCCGCAAATGTGAAGCCATTGGCATTATTGCCGCCACCGTGGCAGGGGCAAAATGATATCGTGGTGATTGGTACCGTAGGGCGCCTGACGCCGGTCAAAGACCAGCAGTTGCTGCTGAATGCGCTCGCATTGTTGCGCGAGGAACACCCGGAGCTCGGTGCGCGCGCCAGGCTGGTGGTGGTAGGTGACGGGCCGCTCAAGCAGGCTCTCGCCGACAAGGCGGCGGAGCTTGGGCTTGAGTCCGTTGTCTGGTTCCCCGGTGATCGTGACGACGTGCCGGACCTGCTAAAGGTTATGGACGTTTTTGTACTGCCATCGCTGGGAGAAGGCATCTCGAACACGGTGCTGGAGGCGATGGCGAGTGGCTTGCCCGTACTCGCGACGGGTGTTGGCGGCAACGTTGAGCTGGTGACCCCGGGGGAGAACGGCGCCCTGTTTCCTGTCGGTGGTACGGCTGCACTGGTTAAGGAGCTGGTGACGCTGCTTGAAGACGCTGACCTGCGCCGCCGCCAGGGCGAGAGTGCACAGCGCCGGGTATTGCGGGATCACGACTGGAACAACACCGTGCGGGGTTACCTCGCGGTATACGACGAACTATTGGCGAGTTAAGACCGGCTAGGCCGGCGGAAGTGGACAGGGGACATGTGCGGAATTTCAGGTCTGTTTGATATAGCGGGTCGTGCGGAGTACGACCGCGACCTGTTGCGCACGATGAACCAGGCCCAGTACCACCGTGGGCCCGATGATTCGGGCTATCATTTCGAACCGGGTCTTGGGCTCGGTCACCGCCGACTATCCATCATCGATGTCTCTACCAGCCAGCAGCCCATGCACAGTGCCGATGGGCATGCGACCGTTGTCTACAACGGTGAAATCTATAACTTCGCCGAGATCCGCAGTGAACTGCTGGAAAAGGGTTACGAGTTTCGCACCAAGGGCGACACCGAGGTCATCCTCAACGGCTGGCTTGAATGGGGTGAGGAGTGCGTGCAACGCTTCCGCGGCATGTTCGCCTTCGCGCTCTATGACCACCGTCGTGAGTGCTTGTTTCTGGCGCGTGACCGGCTCGGCATCAAACCTCTGTTTTACTCGCTGATCGACGGCCACACCATTGCCTTCGGTTCTGAGCTCAAAGTGCTAAAGGCGCATCCCGGATTGCCCAGGCAGCTCGAAGCGCGGGCGGTTGAGGACTACTTCACCCTGGGCTATATCCCGGAGCCCAAGACGATCTACCAGGGCGTCTACAAGCTGCGTCCCGGTCACACGCTGTTGCTGGAACGCGGCAAGCCGGTGCCCGAGCAGCGCGAATACTGGGACGTGTCATTCGCGCCCGTTGAGACGGGAAGTGAAGCGGAACTCTGTGAAGAGCTGTTCCGGCGCATGCGCGAAGCTGTGGACATTCGACTGGTTGCAGAAGTGCCTCTGGGCGCGTTTCTCTCGGGCGGGGTGGACTCATCGGCGGTAGTGGCGGCCATGGCGCAGCTGCAGGGCGACCCGGTGAACACCTGTGCCATCGGCTTCGATGTACCACAGTTCAACGAGACAGATTTCGCCCGCCAGGTGGCGGAGCGCTACAGCACCGCGCACCATGAGCGCGTGGTCGCGAGCGACGATTTCGACCTGCTCGATACCCTGGCGAGCCTTTACGACGAACCCTACGCCGATAGCTCGGCCATTCCCACCTACCGGGTCTGCCAGCTAGCGCGCGAACGAGTCACGGTAGCGCTGTCTGGCGACGGGGGTGACGAGAACTTCGCAGGCTACCGTCGCTATCGCTGGCACATGAACGAGGAGAAGCTGCGCTCGGCGTTGCCGCTGGGAGTGCGCCGGCCCGTGTTCGGTACTCTGGGGCGCCTGTATCCCAAGGCAGACTGGGCACCGCGCGTGTTCCGTGCCAAGACCACCTTCGAAGCGCTTGCACGTAGCTCTGTGGAGGCTTACCTGCATTCCGTCTCGATTACGTCCGAGGCACAGCGCAGTGCGATGTTCTCAGACGCGCTGAAGCGAGAACTGCAGGGCTATCGCGCAGTAGAGACCTTCAATCATTACGCGGCGAAGAGCCCGACAGACGACCCACTGTCGCTCATACAGTACCTGGATATGAAGACCTACCTGGTCGGCGACATACTGACCAAGGTAGATCGCGCCAGCATGGCGCATTCGCTTGAAGTGCGTGTGCCCCTGCTCGACCATAAGCTTGTCGACTGGGTGTCTGGCCTGCGCGTACGCGACAAGTTGCGCGGCCAGGAAGGCAAGTACATCCTGAAGAAGGCGCTTGAGCCCCACCTCCCGAACGATGTGCTGTACCGACCCAAGATGGGCTTCGGCGTCCCTCTGGGCAAGTGGTTCCGCGGTCCGCTCAAGACAAGGCTAAGGGAGTCACTGCTAGAGGGTCAGCTTGCAGAAAGCGGTTTGTTTAACCAGTCGTACCTCGAGACACTCGTGAACGACCACCAGTCCGGCCTCAGGGAGTACAGCGCACCGCTCTGGTCCCTGATGATGTTCCAGTCCGCCGTCCAGGACGACGGTTTCGGGCTCGGGTGAGTGCTGTGCGTATCGGGCTCGTGGGACCACTGCCGCCGCCAAACGGTGGCATGGCGATGCAGACCCTGCAGCTTGAGCGCCTTCTCGGCGAAGAGGGTGTGACGGTTGAGCTGCTGCAAACCAACGCACCCTACAAGCCAGCGTTTATAGGCAACATTCGCGGCCTGCGGGCTGTGTTTCGATTGCTGCCTTACCTGTGGCGCGTCTGGCGCCTCGCCGGTCGTGTTGACGTGATTCACCTGATGGCGAATTCCGGCTGGTCCTGGCAACTCTTTTCTGCGCCTGTGCTGTGGCTTGGGTCCCTGCGAGGCACGCCCGTAGTTGTTAACTACCGGGGAGGCGAGGCGCGTGAGTACCTCGCCGCCTCTGCGCGTTGGGTCAAGCCTTCGCTTGCCAGAGCGGCGCACCTGGTGGTGCCATCGGGATTCCTCCAGCAGGTGTTCGGGGAGTTCGGTCTTGGCAGTGAGGTCGTCCCAAACATCATCGACCTGGAACTGTTCCGGCCGGCGGAAGCGGGCGACAGGGCAGGGGGCTTCACGCTCGCGGTCACGCGCAACCTGGAACCGATCTACGGTCTCGAGACCGCCCTGCGCGCGATCGACATCGTCAGGCGTGACGTGCCCGAGGTGCGTTTGAAAGTTGCCGGCAGCGGCCCCCAGCGCGAGGCGTTGGAAGCGCTGATCGCGGAGCTGGGTCTGGAGGCGAATGTGGAGCTGCTGGGCCGGCTCGACCGCGATGCGGTGCTGGCGCTTTACCAGGGTGCCGATGCCATGCTCAATCCCACGCGCGTCGACAACATGCCCAACTCGGTGCTGGAAGCGCTGGCCTGCGGCCTGCCGGTGATCTCCACCAATGTCGGTGGGGTACCCTTCATCGTCGAGCACGGGCAGACGGCCCTGCTCGTTGAGCCCGAAGATCCGCGGGCAATGGCAGACGCCATTCTCACCCTTTATCGAGATCACGCGCTGGGTGCCCGGTTGCGTGAACACGGCATGCGCGAAGTGGCGCGCTACAGCTGGCGCGAGGTAGGGCCCCTATGGCTCAACCTTTACCGGCGTTGTGGAGCGCTGGCATGAGTCTTTACACCACGATGGTGGCGAACGGCCTGTTCCCCGTGCACGAGAGGCTCAAGGGGCACAGCACCGTTTCCGCGTTTCGCGCGATGGAGAAGTCCCAGTGGCTCTCACCTGAGTCTGTCGCTGAGTTGCAGGTGCAGCGCCTGCGCGAGTTCCTCACACGTATCGGGCGCGATGTACCGTACTTCAGGCAGCAGTTTGCCGAGTTGGGATTCGATCCCGCAGCGGTCACCTCTATTGCCGACCTTGCCCGGCTGCCTCTCATGGGCAAGGCAGAGATTCGCGCAAACACTGATGCACTGCGTGCCGACAACGCTGGCCCACTTGAGAAATTCAGCACTGGCGGTTCCACGGGTGAGCCGCTGATTTTTTACCGCGGCAAAGAGCGTGTCAGCCACGACGTCGCTGCCAAGTGGCGCGCTACCCGCTGGTGGGATGTCGATATCGGTGACAGGGAGATCGTACTGTGGGGTTCGCCCATTGAGCTTGGCTCCCAGGACAGGGTGCGACTCTTGCGTGACAAGCTGATTCGCAGCGAACTGCTCTCGGCTTTCGAGATGTCGAACGCCAATCTGCTGCATTTCAGCCAGCGTATCCGCAAGTTTCGTCCTCGCATGCTGTTCGGTTACCCCTCTTCTATAGCGCTCCTGGCGCAGTACTGCATGGAAAATGGCTACCGGGTCGATGACCTCGGTATCCGGGTTGTCTTTGTCACCTCGGAGCGTCTTTACGACCATCAACGCGAGACAATAGAGAAGGCGTTTGGCTGCCCCGTGGCCAACGGGTATGGCGGTCGCGATGCGGGCTTTATTGCGCACCAGTGCCCTGCGGGCGGTATGCACATTACCGCCGAGGACATCGTGGTCGAGATCGTTGATGACGCCGGCAATGTGCTTCCCGCGGGCGAAAAGGGCGAAATCGTTATTACCCACATGGCCACCGGGGAATTCCCCTTTGTGCGTTACAGCACGGGAGATGTGGGTTGCCTGACTGAAGCGACCTGCGAATGCGGCAGAGGCCTGCCACTGTTGGCGGAGATCGAGGGCCGCACCACAGACTTCGTGCACGCCGCCGATGGTACAGTTCTCCACGGTCTCGCCCTGATCTATGTGTTGCGGGAGATGCCTTCGGTAGAAGAGTTCAAGATTATCCAGGAGTCGCTTACGGAGGTCACCGTACAGTGGGTGACCACAGGCGGTGACCAAACCGCCCTTGAGGCCGAGGTGACGGAGCAGTTTCGGGCGCGCCTGGGCGAATCACTAGTGGTTAACTTCGACTATGTCAGTAAAATTGAACGGGAGGCCTCCGGCAAATTCCGCTATGTCATCAGCCGTATAGCCGGCTGAAGCGGAGGCGAAGAGCGAGTACACGATGCGCGATATCATCATTACTCTCATGGTTTTTGGCACGCTGCCCTTTATCCTGCGCAACGCGTGGTTCGGCGTGCTGGTGTGGTCGTGGCTGAGCTACATGAACCCGCACCGCCTGGCCTGGGGCTTTGCCTATACCTTCCCGTATGCGCAGATCGTGGCGATCGTGCTGCTGGTCTCGCTGATCGCAAGTTCAGAACGCAAGGTCTTACCCGGCAACCGACTGGTGTTCCTCTGGATTTCGTTCCTTGCGTGGAACGTGTACTGCACCTTTTTCGCTTTTTATCCCGAGTACGCGATGGAACAGCTGCAGAACGTGCTCAAGATCCAGCTGGTGACATTCGTCACGCTCATGTTGATGACAAACTTTGAACGCATTAACCAGCTCGTCTGGGTAATCGTGTTTTCAATTGGCTTCTATAGTGTGAAGGGTGGCGCTTTTACCATCATGACGGGCGGCAACTTCCACGTGTTTGGCCCCGAGGGCAGTTACATCATGGAGAACAACACCCTTGCTGTAGCTGTGCTCATGATTCTCCCCATGATGATGTACATGTATAAGTTTCCGCCGAAGCCCTGGGTAAAGAAGATCATGCCGATCTGTATTTTCCTGAGCTTTGTATCGGTGGTTGGCTCCCAGTCCCGTGGCGCCGTTCTTGCTATCGGCGCGGTGGGCGGCTTTTTCTGGCTTAAGTCCAACTCCAAGGCCATTACCCTGGTAGCGTTCCTGGGTCTTGGCATGTTTGCACTGTTATTGATGCCCCAGGCGTACTTCGAGCGTGTGCAGTCCATCGCCGAGTACCAGGAAGACTCCTCCGCTATGGAGCGACTGAAGGCCTGGGAATTCAGTATCAACATGGCGAACGACCGGTTTACGGGCGGTGGCTTCAACTCGTGGTCGATGGAGAACTATCACAAGTATGCGCCGGGTGCGAAGCAGGCGTTCGTGGCGCACAGTATCTACTTCGGCGTGCTGGGCGACTCGGGTTGGCCGGGCCTGCTACTGTTCCTGGCGATCCTGTTTACGATATACCGGCAGCTAGTGAAGATTATCAAGGCCACAGACAATGACCCGGAGCGACAGGACTTTAACTATCTCGCTCGAATGCTTCAGATCAGCATGATTGCCTTTATGTCTGGCGGCGCGTTCCTGAGTCTCTCGTACTTCGACCTTGCCTGGCACATTATGGCGATGACCGTCGCGATGACCACGATGATCGGCGCGATCGACAAGACTCCGGCACCCGCACAGCCGATGGGCCGGCGAATGCCGCCGCGCGTAGCGGGTTACGGAGGCGGCCGCGGTCTCAGGGGGCGCTAGTATGAGCGGGTTCCCCGTCAGTCTCGCCGCAGGCCTCTTGCCAATGCTCTGCAATCCCGGTGGCGAACCGCGTCTCTCTACCCTGATCTTTCACCGGGTTGTGCCGGAACGCGATGACATGCGGCCGGGCGAACCCACCGCCGCCGAGTTCGACTGGCAGATGCGCTTGCTCAGGGAGCACTTTCACCCGCTCTCCCTAGAGGAAGCCACAACGCGACTCGCCGATGGCTCCCTGCCAAAGAGGGCGGTGTGTGTGACCTTCGATGATGGTTACGCAGACAACGAGCAGGTTGCCCTGCCGATTCTCAAGCGCTATGACATTCCCGCGACCGTGTTTGTCAGTACCGGGTATTTGAATGGCGGCCGAATGTGGAACGACACTGTCATTGAGGCGCTGCGCAACTGGCGGGGCGATGAGGCGAGCCTGGATGAGCTCGGCCTTGCACGCTACGCGCTGGGTTCCCTGGCTGCACGGCGTGACGCCGCCGAGGACGTTCTTAAGCGCATCAAGCACCTCGACCCGGTGGAACGGCAGCGGATTGTCGATGCGATTGCGGAGCGTTCAGGCGGGTTGCCCGACGACCTCATGATGACCGATGAACAAGTACGCAATCTGGCGCAAGGTGGCGTGACGATCGGTGCGCACACGGTTACCCACCCGATACTCGCCAGCGTGGCACCGAAAGCCGCTCGGCAGGAGATCAGCGCAAGTAAAGCGCAACTTGAAGGGTTGCTGCAGCGTGAGGTTGCGGCGTTCGCGTACCCGAACGGACTGCCCGAACGCGATTACGGTGCCGCGCACCGCGCGATGGTGGAAGAGTCCGGCTTCAGGGTGGCGGTATCGACTCACTGGGGGGTTGCCACCCCCAACAGTGACAGGCTGCAGTTGCCACGTTTCACGCCCTGGGACAGGGCGCCTCTGCGTTTCGCTGTGCGCCTGCTGCTGAATCTGCGACAGGTAGACCCGCTGCTGGCCTAGGCCCGCGTGTTCAGTTGATGCTGTCGGTAGAGGTGCTGCCTTCTTCGGCCGCTTCGTCCTCAGGCTCATCAAGCTCAAGCAGGCCCTTGGCGGCCAGCCGTGCCGCAAACTGGTCTTTGCGGGTCTGAGGGTCCAGGTTGGTCAGCTCGGGAAGTTTCTCTTCCTTGTTTTTCTTGCCTTTGGCGGCGAGGGCTGCGGCAAACTGTTGTTTCTTCGTCTGCGCAGCATTGGCGTTCTTTGCTGGTGCTTGCGCCTGGTTCTTCTGTGCGGCAGCAAGCACTGCGGCAAATTTCTCTTTGTCAGAGAGTTTTTTACCGCCGGCGTTGGGCTTGGCCTGCTGGCCTTTGGCACCCGGCTTCGCTTGCTGTGATTGCATCGCTGCAGCCAGTCGCTCCTTCTTGGAGAGATTCTTGTTCGCGAGAGCCTTGGCAGGTGCTTTCTTGGGCTTTGCAACCTCTTCCGGTACTAAAGGTTCCGGCGGTTCGGCGGGTGCTCCACTCAGCGTCAGCAGCCCGGTGGCATGGGCGGAGGCCGCGGTGACGGGCGCCTTCGCCTTTTCTGTGCGCTCGGCGGTTGACGTTTCTTGTGCTGGTTCGCTCTCGAGCGATGTCGCGAGGGCGGTTTCCTTTGCTTCGAGGGCTACCGCACCGGGCTCTCCCGCTTCGCTGTCATTTACGGGCTCTCCCAGTGCTTCGGATACATCGCCAGCTACCGTCTCGGTTGCCGTAGGCTCGGCTGCCGGCGGCTCTGTCGCGGCTACCTCCGGTTGAGTCATCTCGGATGGCTCCGGGGCTGCCTCAGCAAGCTCGGGCTCAGCGGTTGCGGGCTGTACTTCAGCGGCCTCAGGCTGTACTTCAGCGGCCTCAGGCTGTACTTCGGCGACCTCGAACTGCTCCTCTGCGCTCTCGGTCGTGCCGGTCGGCGCTGGGTCGGTGTCTGCCAATCCCGTATCAGCAGGTTCGGGGTCGGTTAACTCCGCCTCGGTCGGCTCCGGCGCGGCGAGGGTGGGTTCCGCCGTTTCAGGGGTCGCCACATCGGCGCCTGTCTGCTCAGGCTCGGTCGGGTTACCCGCGTCGGGCGCAGCTTCCATGGGGCCTGTTTCCGACTGTTCAGGGTCAGCTGAGCCAGATTCCGCCAGAGCATTTTTTGCCTGTATCGCGGCAATCGCCGCGGCGAACTGCTCCTTCCGGCTTAAAGCCTTGCTAGCGCCCTCCGGAGCCGCCTCCGGGGTAGCGCCTTCAGCAGTTTTCGCGGCATCTGCGCCCTCGGCCTGCATGGCGGCTATTGCAGCAGCGAACTGTTCCTTCTTGCGTTGTGCAGCTTCGCTGTCGCTCTCGGTGGCGTTGCCGTCTTCACCCTTCGCTGCGCCCTGGGCCCCGAGTGCTTTGGCATACTGTTGTTTTTTGCTCAGGGTTTTCCCGGCCTTGGCATTTTTGCCCTGCTTGCCTTTCTTTGCTTTCTTCTGGCCTTTGGGAGCCTTCGGCGGCACGGTTGCGCCTTCCCAGTGTCCAGCCTCGAGCAGGCGCCGTTTTAGCGCGGGGAGGGGGAAGCCAACGGCGTAGACGGTTTCGGCATAAGCTCGTGCCTCGGGGTAGCGCTCGGCCTCCGTCAGCGCCAGTCCGATGTTGTACTGGAGCATCATGTCGCTCGGAGCCCTTTCGATCGCGGCCTTGTAGTGCTCTATCGCGCGTTCTGGCTGGTCCAGCTTGTGCAGGGTGTAGGCGAGCATTGAGTGAAGGACATCGTCTCGCGGGCTGAAGTTAATGGCGCGCTGCAGGTAACACTCGGCCCTGACGCCCTTGCTGCGCTTAGGCCAGCGCTCGTGCATCAGGCGAAAATTCATCGCGCTGCGCAG
The DNA here is from genome assembly GCA_965227435.1 of Halioglobus sp. Taxonomy (GTDB): domain Bacteria; phylum Pseudomonadota; class Gammaproteobacteria; order Pseudomonadales; family Halieaceae; genus Marimicrobium. The sequence goes on from CBDDGB010000001.1 coordinate 2,403,356, forward strand.
TGCGCGGTGGTGGTTGGGGAAGGCGCGGAGCGTAAAGTCGATATCGCCCATGGGCTCGGTGGATATGCCCTTGATCAGCTTTTCCACGTTTTTGTCGAAGTGGTGCTCCTCGACAACCTGCAGCTGGCCCGCAAACTGGCCCCGCTTGAGATAGTCGAAGGGGCCGGATGTCGGCTGGCCGCCGCTACAGGGTTTGCCCTCTGCGGTTTTGCCCACCCAGGGCGCCGCGACCTTCTTTTTGCCCTGCGCGAGCGCCTCGCCGCTGGTCAGGATGAGCGCCACGCACAGCGCCAGTGCCGCGCCGCTTGAGATCTGTGATGTAAACTGCCACACGTCCTTATACCTCGCCGTGCCTATAGTATAAGCCGGGCGTAGCGCCCGCCACTCTTTGACCACGTATTTGCCTGTCAGTTGCCGAAGACACTGCTGTCCTCGCTGCCCCGCAAAAGTGCTTCCCGCACCCGGGCGTAGGTCTCGGTAGCTCGCGCCATGCCCTCCGGGTCAGCCGCGTAGCTGTCGTAGTTCGATCTGTCTTTCGTGATCTGGCCGGCGCTCATGCGCTCCGAGCTGTCGCCATAGCGCTCTTTCAGGCTGTTGCGCTGCAGCTCGTAGCTGGGCGAAAGCGGCGTAGAAAGCCCCAGCCAGCTGCTGAGACGCGGGAGGCAGTGATCTGCGTCCTGCTTCAGCGACTCGGCGTCCAGGTAGTAATAGGGGCGGCGCATGGCGCCCGCGAGACGACCAAGTTCCTCCAGCCGACCAATGTAGTAGTTGGTCGCAAATGCCTCGTCATTGAACTCGTGTGTCGGGTCTACCTCGGCGTAAAGCTTGAGGATGCTGGGCACGACCGCCTGCGGCTCTCGCAGCGCGAAAATGACCCGGCAGCGCGGCAGATCCAGCACCTTGAGATTGGTGTCGTGGTCATTGTGCAGCACCTTGTCGAACATATAGCGTGCGCCGGACTTGACCGGGTCGTCGCGGAAGTAGAGCAGCTTCTGGCGAACAAGACTCTTCCAGCTGTGATAGCCGATGTGCATCTCGTAGTAGCCGCAGATCTGCGGGTTCGAGCCGAGTATGTGCCCGAACAGGCTGGTATAGGCCCGCATATGACTGAGCAGGAAAATATGTTGCCTGGGCAGGGCAACGGCCGCTGCGCGCTGGACGGTGGCTGCAAGCGCTGGCATCAGGACTGCCCTTAGTGCTGGTCCCCGCTCCCGCTGTAGCCGGGGCGAAGGATAGCCTGCACAGATACGAAGGCGGTGTAGGCGAGCCAGCGCAGGGTAAAGCCCGAGAACAGTGCCTCCCGCGCGTAATGCATGGCGGGCCTGTAGCGCTTTTGCGTGGCTAGAATCGAGGTCGTGTGTTTGAGTTCGTAGACTTTGCCGCGCCGGCAGTGCTTCACGGTTGCCGGCTTGTGGGCGAGGGCGATGCCCTTGTCGTAAACGCGCATCTGGTACAGCTTTTTTTCGATGTCCGACGCCATCGTGGACATGTTGGTGCGCTTCGCCACGTCCGGGATGTTGTGCAACGAGATGTAGTCTGTCGTAAACAGGATTTCATCTGCGGCATCAACGGCGCGAATATAGACATCGCGGTCGTTCTCGTAGCGTATGCTCTCGTCCATGCCGCCGATGCGCTCGTAAAACTCACGTCTGAAGATGCTGCAGTTCAAGTGCGCGAAGCCGTCGCTCTTAAACAGGAAGTCCGCATCGACTCGGAAGCTGTTGTCGTGGTTATGGGGCCTGGTGTCTATTCTCGGGATCAGGTCTTCTAACCAGACGTTCTGCGTTTGCGGAGAGCCATCGGCAAACTGGGCCTTCTGGTTGGCATAGTGCATGTCGACCTCGTCTGGGGAGGCCTGAATATTGCCGTGCACCTTCTCCAGGTAGCGTTCGTCGGTCCAGTGGTCGTCGTCGTCGAGAAAGCAGAGGTACTCGCCGCTCGCATGCGCTGCTCCGACGTTCATGCTGTAGCTTTGGCCGTGTCCATTGGGCCGGTGTGCCAGATAGTGAAACTTCACCTCGGAGTAGTGCTCGTCGAGAGCGCGGTACTCTTTCAGGTTCTCGTCGCTGGAGCCATCGACGACGACAATGACTTCCTTGGCCTCGAACGTCTGATCTATCACCGAGGCAAGGGCGACCTGGAACAACTCCGGCCGGTTGCGCGTGGACAGTGTGATCGAGAAAAAAGGGCGCTGTTCTGCGTCAGTCATAGAGCTCTCAAACGTGCATCGGGACACCGAAATAGTGCCGAGGAAATGGGCGTCCTGTGGCAGTAAAGTCCATTCTAAAGCCTCTCGCGGCGGGGTGCGCGGGCTTTTTGTCACAGCCTCGGAAATTTCATGGGAACATGCTCACAATTTAACGAGAAACTGCTGCAATACTGCTACAATTGCGGCCCAATAATGACCTATAACACATGAACTCGAACCCCGGTTGGCCATGGCGAGGGACCTGCGCCGACACCGTGTAGAAAGGGGTCCCGGGGCTGTACCGATGGGGCGCTCGCTCTAGATGTCATCACAGGAAGCTGATCAGTCCAATCTGGTAGACAGGGCCATGTCCGCCTTCCGCTGGGTCGCTGCGCTGCGCTTTCTCGGCCAGGTGTTCAGCTGGCTTTCCACGATCTTCGTTATTCGCTTCCTGGCGCCCGAAGACTACGGCGTGATGAGCCTCGCCGAGGTGTTCCGAACTTTCCTGGTCTTGTTCTCAACGGTCGGTCTCAGCCAGGGCCTGATGAAGGTGGAAAACCTCACGGGGCCGATGATCCAGAAGACACTGGGGCTGCTGGTGGTAATCAATACCACCTTGTTTGTGCTGCAGTTCAGCCTCGCGCCCTACGCGGCGGCGTTCTACGACAACGAGGACCTGGGCAACGTCTTGCGCGTGCTCTCGTTCACCTATCTCATAATTCCCTGGACCTCGGTGCCCAGTTCGCTGGTTGCGCGCAATCTCGAACACAAGAAGACGTCGAAGATCACGTTTTTCAGCGACATCTTTGCCTCTGTGCTGACCCTGACGCTGGCGTTCCTTGGCTACGGCTACTGGGCGCTGGTCTTCGGTATTGTTTTCCAGGCGGCGTTCAACCTCTTCTGGTTCAACCGCCTGATCGAGTACCCCAAGATGCCGATGTTTGACGCGCGCGGCATGTCTGAACTGTTCAAGTTCGGGTTGCTGGTGGCGGCCTCCGAGATCATTTTCGTGGCCTACAACCGGGTTGACGTGGTCGTGGCGGGCAAGTTTTTCGATATCGCGCAGATCGGCCTCTACGGCGTTGCCATCCAGCTCGCCACCATGTTGATGATCAAGAGCGTACCGCTGTTCAACGTGGTGGCGTTTCCCGCGTTTGCGCGCATCAACGAGACCGAGGGTGGCAGTAACGACTATCTGCTGACGACCATGCGCTTTGCCAGCACGCTGATATTCCCCGTGTTCTTCGGTGTGGCCGTGGTGGGGGAGGATGTGATCGGCATTATCCTGGGACCCAACTGGGTGCAGATATCAACGCTGTTCGCGATCCTCGTCATCAGCGTGCCGTTCCGCATCATGGCCTACCTCATATCCCCTGCAATGCTCGCCGCCGATGGGGCGCGGGTAAATATGACAAACGCGTTTATCACGTTCCTGTTTCTGACCGCGGCGCTCTTTGCGCTCCTCGATGTTGGGCTGAATGGCGTGGCTATCGCCTGGAGCCTGGCGTCGATGTGTATCTTTGGCCTGAACCTCGTGCGCGGTGGCCGTTTGCTGTCGCTGCCGTTGGGCAGTGCGTGCAAGACGTTTATCCCGCCGCTGATCGTGGCGATCGTGATGTGCGCCTGCATTGTATTCGTTGACCTCCAGTTCCCGCACATCGAAGGATGGCTTGCGCTGTACAAGATCCCCCTCGGCGCACTCGTCTATGTCGCGGGTTACTGGCTGTTTTTCCGCGAGCGCTGCATGGAGCTCATTCACGTGTTCAAGCGACTGGCGGGTCGTAGCTAGGGTGGGTTTCGTTCATGGCTGATGCACCGCGTGTGCTCGTGCTCGATGGTGACATGGTGCCAGCGCTCACGATTGCGCGGGCACTCCGTCGTCGCGGCGCTCTCGTGGAGATTGCGGGGCATACTCACAAGCCGCTAAGCAGTTATTCACGCCACTGCGCGCGTTACTGGCAGTGCCCTAATCCGCTCGAAGCGGTGGAAGATTACCTCAGTTGGCTCACTGCGCATTGCGGCCGTGAAACGTACGATCTCGTGATACCGGTGACAGAGCGCACGCTGGTTCCGTTGTCACGCCAGCGCGAGACGTTTCAGGGCGTGCCGCTCGCCATGCCCGCGGCAGAGAGTCTCGACCTCGTGCTCGACAAATCCCAGACCATGGCGCTCGCCGAACGATTGGGCGTCACAGTGCCCCATGGCATCCGCGTGGAAACACTGGCGGAGCTGGAGGCGGTAGCGGAAGGCCTCAGCTTTCCCGTCGTACTCAAGCCAGAACGCTCCATAGGCTCGGGTGCTGCAGGAGTGAGCCAGCTGCAGGTTGGCTACGCCTTTGACCAGGCTGAGCTGCGCGCGGGTTGTACCCATGCGCTGCGCTTTGGCGCCGTTCTACTGCAGGAGTACTTTGCAGGCGAGGGTGTCGGTGTTGAGCTGATTGCCGACAATGGCGACATTGCCTACAGCTTCCAGCATCGCCGCCTGCATGAAGTGCCGCTCACGGGCGGTGGTTCCAGCCTGCGTGTCAGTGAAGCGGTGAACTCCGTGCTTCTGGAGGCGTCGCGCAAGCTCGTTGCCGCGTTGAAGTGGCACGGTGTCGCAATGGTCGAGTTCAAGTTTGATCCGGCGACGTCCGAGTACCGTCTGATGGAAATCAACGGCCGCTTCTGGGGCTCCCTGCCGCTGGCAAGCGCCGCGGGCGCGGATTTCCCCGGTATGCTGCTGGAGCTTGAGCTTGACGGTCGCGTGGGGCAGACCTCCCCGTACCGCGAGGGCATTGTGTGCCGGCTGCTGTCGCGCGATATGTCCTGGTATGAAGCTGTGCTGCGCGGTGGTGCTCCCGCACGGATCGTGACGTTGCCCACTCGCGGCGAGCTCATTCGCGGCCTCGGTCAGTTCTTCTCACCGCGTCACCGTTTCGACGTACAGAGTCTCTCCGACCCGCTGCCAGGCTTCGTGGATATCGGCCGTATTATCGGTAGTTACTCGTCTCGCCTGACGACACTTCTGGGTGAAAAACGGATCCTGGCTCGTCAGCGCAAAGCCTGGCGCAGTGGGCTTGTCGAGCGGAAACTCGCGGGCGCCTCCTCGCTGCTGTTTCTCTGTTACGGCAACATCAATCGCAGTGCGCTGGCGGATGTCCTCGTGAGGCCCTATGCCGAGGACTCGGGTCTCGAAGTGGTTTCCGCAGGGTTCCATCTCGAGGGCGCGCGTGCCATGGACCCTGTCATGCGTTCACTACTGGAAGCGGAGGGCCTCTCTGCAGACGCGTTCAAGTCGACGGTGTTGACCCCTGAACTTCTCGCCGCCAGCGACCTCATCTTTGTGATGGAGCAGCGCCACTATGACAGCGTTGTCGCCATGGACCCCGAGGCGAGTGAACGCACCTTCCTGCTGGGAGCGCACGACAACACAGAAGGTTGGCCGCCGGAGATTCCCGATCCCTACGGTAACTCCCGCGACCAGTACATGGCCTGTTATCGGCGCATTGCCGGTGCGGTCGACCGGGTAAAAAGCATAATGGCCAGCGCAGACGGTGCGGCGTGAAGAGCGGCCGAGTGATCATCGGGCTCGGTTCCGGGCGCTCCGGCACGGCTTCGCTCGCGTCCCTGATTGACCGGCAACGGGGCGGCCTTTGTTTTCATGAGATGAACCCCGCGGGCGCCGTTTTCGCTGGTAATCCGCAGGCCCACCTAAACACAGTGTCGGAGTTCGGCGCCATTCTCGATGGCGGTGACAGGGCGCGCCTTTCCATCGATTACAGTCGCCCAGCGTCGCGGGAGACCTATGCTCGCCTGCAGGCAATGGATGAGGTCCGCTTGCTGGGCGATATCGCCTACTACTACCTCAACTACGTCGAGGACATCCTGGCAGTGATGCCGGAGTGCCGATTCGTGTGTATCCGCCGAGACAAGGCGGCCACCGTGGCGAGCTGGCTGAAGAAGTCGGCGATTAACCGCTGGCCCTCGCTGTATCTTGCCGACCGAATCAAAGCGTTCCTTACACGCACGCCCTTTCATCGCGAGTACAACTACTGGCAGGAACACGATGGCAGCGTGTACCGTCACGACCCTGTCTGGGACAGCTGTTTTCCGAAACTGGATGCCGCGAGTAAGGAGGAAGCGATCGCCCTGTACTGGGACTATTACTACCTCGAGGCCGCGCGATGGGAGGCGCTGTACCCCGCGGCCTTCCGCATTTTTGACGTGAATGACATGAGTTCGGCCGAAGGGCAACAGCGTATACTCGAGTTCGCGGGCCTGCCCGCCGAAGATATTGTCGTCGGGGAAGAGGTGCACCTGCACCGCTCATCGTGACGGCGATACTAAACAACAGGGAACTATGAGCAACCCATCCGACAAGGTCTCCATGCTGCCGCGCTTTCATGGCGAAACCGGGCAGCGTTTCTTTACCGTGCAGTTTCGTGGCACAGGCACACCGCAAGGACATATCGTATTCGTACCCCCGTTTGTGGAGGAGATGAACCGCTGCCGCTCCCTGGTGGCGCAGCAGGCGCGCGTCTTCGCCGCCCAGGGCTACCTTTGCACGCTGGTCGATTTTTTCGGTACTGGCGACTGCGACGGCGAACTGGTGGACGCGACGCTTGCGCACTGGCGCGACAACCTCGACGCCGCGATCGATGTGTTGCAGGAAGAGCACGAGCTGCCGCTGGTTCTCTGGGGGTTGCGCCTGGGCGCACTGATCGCGATGGATTACGCGTCAAAGAGCGACCGCGCGGTGCGCGATATTGTGCTCTGGCAACCCGTGACGTCCGGTAAGCTCTATGTGAACCAGGTCCTCAGGCAGCGTGTTGCGAGCCTTATGGTGCGCGACCTCCCGCCCGAAACCACCAAGGAGATACGCCAACGCCTCGCGGATGGCGAGCAGGTCGAGATTGCGGGCTACACACTCGCGGGCGACCTCGTGGCGGACATTGAATCCATCGACACCGCGGGCTTTGCAAGCCTTTGCAGTGGTACGTTGCACTGGCTGGAGCACGTGGTGGAAGAGGGCAAGGACATCGGTATCCCCTCGCGCAAGCTGGTTGACCAGTTGGCTGCTGCGAACAGCGTCGAGGTTCAGACGTTCATGGATCCGCCGATCTGGCAGATTCATGAACGCGACGAGGCGCCACGCCTCCTCGCGCTGACAGGGGGGCTTCTGTCATGAGTGACCAGGCAGTGACCGAGCGTCCCTTTGTCTTTTACTGCGAGGGCGACGAAATGCTCGGTATCGTGCATGCTCCCGCGGAGCCAGCACGCCTTGGCCTGCTGATCGTTATTGCCGGCGGGCCGCAATACCGAGCGGGCGTTGGGCGCGGTATGGTGAGCATGGCGCGCACACTGGCAGGCGAGGGTATTGCAGTGATGCGCTTTGATCATCGCGGCCTCGGTGACAGCGCCGGGACGTTCCTTGGCTTTGAGAACTACGCGATAGACCTGCAGGCGGCCGTGGACGCGTTCCTGCGGGAGATCCCCGCTCTCGACGGTGTCGTGGTCTGGGGCGGTTGTGACGCCGCGTCGGGCATGATGATTCACGGGCAGGGCCTGTCAGGCGTGGCCGCCCTGGGGCTTGGCAACCCCTGGGTTTATATTCCTGAGATCCAGGAAGCAGTATTGCAGCAGCACTATCGCGCGCGACTATTGCAGTGGTCCTTTTGGCTGAAGCTGCTGCGCTTCGAGTACAACCTGTTTGATTACGCACGCGGCGCGCTCAGCAAGATTGGGGGCAAGTTGGCCGGTTTGGTCGGCCGTTCCGCGAAGTCCAGCGGGGGCGGAGAGGGCGGTGGTGGCACCTTCGTTGATCGCATGCTGTCCGGATTTTCGCGATTCGACGGCCCAGTGCTGTTCGTCATCAGTGGCGAGAGTATGGCGAGCCGCGAGTTTGATGAACTCGTGCAGCGCGAAAGCGGCTGGTCTGCTGCCTACGGTCGCGACAATTGTCGACGCATCGACTTTCCCGATGCTGACCAGACATTCTCCGATGCCGCCTCGAGGCAAAGCCTCAACGCAGCACTGGTGGGATGGATGCGTGAATTGAGCGCTTCGCGCGGCTAGTTGCGCGCACGCAGACTCTTTACTGTCGATTTTAGCCTGTGTAGCAGGGCGCGACCGCGGCCGGCGATGTGTTGTCCGTTGTAGGCGGCGATGCCGTGGTATTCGCGCCTGGCGGTCATCCAGTCGCGCTTGTAATGGTCATCGCCCGACAGGTAATCGATGGTCTCGACGCGATCACTGTTGAGTGCGGTCTCCAGCATAAAACCCGTTAACACCGTGCCCGGCGAATGAGCGGCGGCGTCCTCCCGGTAGGCGAGTTTGAAAATATACGCTGTAGTGTTGGCCACGAGCCACAACTGCGAAGCGATAGCGCGGTCGTCGAGACGGGCGATGCCCAGCCGCAGCCACCCTCGCTCTGCGGCGAGCCTTGCCAGGCCGGGAATGAAGTCGACATAGGGCTCAGGCCGTTTCCAGCTCGCCTGGTAGACGCTGGTGAAGTCTGTGATCGCGCTTTCGAGTGCCGGGCCGCCTGTGACCATCTCCAACTTACCGCCCGCATCAAGAAACTGTCGCGTGCGCCTGGCCACGGTATTGCGCAGCTGCGAGGGGCGTGCGTCCATGTAATCGGCGTAATGCTGCGACGCGACAAGGTGATACCAGTTGCCGAAGCAAAAGTAGCTGTGCTGGCCTGTCCAGCCGGTTGCCTCCAAAGCATCCAGCAATGGAGTGCGTGCCGGAGAGTCCTCGCGCAACGGCCCAAGACGGATCTCCAGCAGGTCGTTGTCGGCAGCCAGCTCGTTGAGAATGGCCGCCAGCAATGCCGCGCCGCCGCGCTCGGGCACAACCGGCGCCCAGTCAGAGGTGTAGAAGTTGCCGAGCGACTCCACGCGGCCGGCTCGTCTGTTCAGCTTGAGTGGCAGTATCGCGGTATCGCCATCGGTGTTTCCCGCGGCGAAAAAGAGCGCCTGTTCGTCCCGGTCGAGTGCGTGGCTGGCGATGTTGCTGAGCCATTCGGGGCTACGCTGCACGTGTTCCGAGCCTTCTGTGGAGAGGGCGCTCCACAGTGCCTGGTCGGCATACAGCTCTTCCGGCGTGAGCCGTCTGACCTCAATTGTTCCGTTGTCGTTGACCAATAGCCCGGCGCCGCCGCTTTAGGGTGCCTCGACTATCGGCCATGGCGCGCTTGATGGCAACACCGGCCTGGTGGGCGCTCGCGAGTGCTGCTCGAGCTGCTGCCAGAGGTGTTAGCCATGTCACACTTGCGCCTTGAGATGCGCGCGGGGCGCGGTTAGCATGGGTTCGGTCGGTGGGGAGAATGACTTGGCCGACACTATCTCAACGACACTATCCCAACAGTGGTGAGTATCCTATGGACATGCAGTCAGACGTAATCGCGATCCTGCAGGCGACCCTCGGTGTGCCCGAAGGCTCGATCGCCGCAAGCCCCGACACGCCGGTGCTGGGGGCGATCCCGGAAATGGACTCCATGTCAGTCGTGGGCATCCTGGCTACCCTCGAAGAACAGTACGGCATCATGGTCGACGACGACGAGATTGACGCGGAGGTCTTTGCGACGGTCGGCAGTCTTACCGCGTTCGTGGAGTCCAAGCTCGGCTGATTGATGGGCGCCGGGAAGTTCAGTATCAGCGCTGACTTTCTGGGGCACCGGGGCCGGCAACTCTTCTCTGTTCTCCTCTCACCAGAGAGTGGTACATCCCGATCATCGATTCTCTACCTGCCTCCATTTGCAGAAGAAATGCACATGGCACGCCATGTCGCTGCCGCGCAGGCGCGTACACTCGCCGCGGCGGGTTACACCGTGTTGCTACCGGACCTCTCTGGCTGCGGCGATGCCTCCGGCGACTTCAGTGAGGCCTCCTGGCAGCACTGGCTGGAGGATGCCGGTTTTGCTGCAGACTTTCTCAAGGAGCGTGGTGATGGCGAACTCGTTGTCTGGGGTCTGCGCATGGGCTGCCTGCTCGGCGCGGCACTCGCTGCCGAACGCAGTGATATTGCGCGACTGTTGTTCTGGCAGCCCGTGCTCAACGGTGAGCAACAGGTAGACCAGTTTCTCCGCATTGCGGTTGCGGCGAGTGCGCTCACCGGCCAGGGCGGTTTCGACCGAGCCGGGCTCTGGCAGTCGCTGCGCGATGGTGAGGCGCTCGCGGTCGCCGGCTATGTCCTCTCGCCCTCCCTGGCTCTGCCGCTTGGCAGGGAGCGACTGGCTAATCGTGCACCTGCATGTCCTGTCGACTGGCTGGAGATTTCCGCTGTTGGTGATGCGCTGTCGCCGGCAGCAAGCCGCGTGGTTGAAAACTGGCGAAGCGCAGGCTCCACCGTGCGCGCTGAGCGTTATTCGAGCGCACCGTTCTGGCGCGCGACCGATAACGCGGCGGAGGTCGACCCCGGGCTTCTCGAGCGCACCCTCGCAATATTGGAGGCAGGGTGAGCACCCTGGGAGAGCGCGGCCTTGTGTTCGCGAGTGGCGAGCAACGCCTGGTTGGCGTTCTCGCACGGCCCGAGGATGCAGGTGATGTGGCCGTGCTTATCATGGTCGGCGGCCCCCAGTACCGCGTTGGCAGCCATCGGCAGTTCACGCTGTTGGCGCGGGACCTGTCTCGACACGGCTATACCTCCCTGCGATTTGATTATGCCGGTATGGGCGACAGCGAAGGCCAGCGCGCACGCTTTGATGCTGTGCACGCAGACGTCGACGCTGCGATAGCGGCACTGCAGGACGCTGCACCGGAAGTGCGCCGAATCGTGCTGTTCGGCTTGTGTGATGCAGCGAGCATGGCAATGATTCACGCGCCAACGCGCCCCGACATCGCCGGCCTCGTCTTGCTCAACCCGTGGGTGCACGAGGGCGAGTACCTGCCGGAGGTACGCCTTTCGCGTTACCGTTCACAGCTGGCCACGGGCCAGAGCTGGCGCCGTCTGTTAACGCGCCCGGGCGATGTTGTCCCCGGTGTTTCGGCATTTGCCTCCGCGAGTATCGCCGCGCTGCGGAGGCGGCTGTCGCCGAATGCACCTGTGCCCACCTTTGTTGATGCGATGCGCGAAGGGCTGGACGCCTTCGAGGGTCGCGTACTGATCCTGCTTAGTGAAGACGATCTCACAGCGAAGGAATTCTCGGCGCTCGCCTCGCGCGATGATCGCTGGTTTGACGTGCTCGGTGAGCGTAGGGTGGAAACCCATGAGCTGCCAGATACGGATCACACGTTCTCGCGCCCGGGTGGTCAGGCGCAGCTACAGGATCTGGTCGCGGACTGGCTGCGCAGGTCGAGCTGACGCGCTTGCTATGCGAGGCTGCGTCCGGGACGCGCGCTGAACCACATCTCGAACACTGAAAGAATCCATACCAGTTCGCCGTAGTAGGCGGCGTGCTCGCTCTGGTGCATCTCGATCGCGCGATCAATAAAGTCGGTGCGAATAATGTTGCGCTGTTTCAAACTCGCGAGATGATCGTAGGCCATTTCCTTCAGGGGATCATAGGTGCGCATCCATACCCCAAACGGCAGACCGAAGCCCTGCTTCTCCTTGCTGATCGTTTGTTCTGGCAGCCATTTCTTGAGCGCAAACTTGTAAAAGTGACGCAGGTCGCTGCCCTTGATTTTCCAGTGACTCGGTACCTGGCAGGAGAAGTCGAGCAGGCTGTTGTCGAGCATGGGGTACACAACGTCTACACCCGCCAGCGCACACATCTGGCTGACCTTGCGCAGGTCGTTGTCGGCCAGCGTGTTCTGCCAGTCGAGGTAGAGCATGCGGTTCAGGTCGGTGCCCTCATGCGGGCGCTGATAGATGTCACGCTGCAGGGCGAGCGGTGCGCCTTGATCAACGTGGGCGAGGAATTCCGGGTCGAAGATGTCTGCCGCCAGATGGCGGTGCAGGAAGTTGTAGCTCTGTAGTCGGTCGGGTAGTGGCGTATTGGCCTGGTCTATGTAGCTGTTAGCCTTGCCCACCAGAGGCAGGCCTCCAGGCAGCGCCCGCACGATAGGCTCCAGCAGGCCGCGGCGCAGCACACCGGGAATGAGCTGGTAGCGCTCAAACACATCCTGTTTGATGTAGCGCTCATTGCCCGCAAAAATTTCATCACCGCCGTCGCCCGCCAGCAGGGTGTCGACGCCCTTGTCTGCCGCCATGCGGGCGCAGAAGTAGGCGGGTAGCGCAGACGAATTGCCGAAGGGTTCGTCATAGCTGGTGGCAATCCGGGGGAGCGCGTTGACCACGTCTTCAGGCGTCACGTAGTACTCATTCAAGGGCACGCCGAAATGTTCTGCGGTGAGGCGTGCGTACGCCATCTCATCGTAGCCTTCGGCCTCGAAGCCGATAGAGTAGGCCTCGGCTCCATCCCGGCCGAGTTCTGCCATGACGCCCGTGACGGTAGAGCTGTCCAGGCCGCCGCTCAAAAACGCACCAATGCGACCCGTCTCGGGCAGCGTATTCTTCACCGCGGTGCGCAGAATGTCGCGCAGTCGAGCGGCCTGCTCCTGCTTGTTGTACTCCTTGGTGGATTCGCCGAACGGGGGTGCCCAGTAACACAGTGCGTTCACTTGACCGTCCTGGCAGTCAAGGAAGTGCGCGGCCGGGAGTTTGTGCAGTCCATCGTAGACAGTGCCAGGTGCGGGCACCATGTGGAAGTACAGGTAGTTGTAGATGCCCTGGTGCGTGAGTGCATCGCCCGCGCCTGAGGCGACCAATACCTCCTCTGCGCTGCTGCCGAAGAACAGGGTGTTGTCGTGCGCCCGGTAGTAGAGCGAGTGCTGTCCGATTCGGTCGACCGCTGCGAGCAGGCGCTTGTTTGACGGGTCCGCGATGACGCAGCTGAAGGCCCCGTGCAGGTGCCCGAACATGCCGTCACCGTGCTCGCGGTACGCGTGCGCCAGTGCAGCGGCGATGCCTTCTTCCATGGCGATGCGCATGAGTTTCGTTGCGCGGAAATACAGCTGGCCCGCGTAGGCGACCAGGATGCCGTCACAGTCCTGGGCCGCGCCCGTTGCGGTCGCGGCGGCAGAGGACAGGGCCTGCGTGTGCAGCGCCAGGCTCGTATTGAGAGGCGTATCCATCGCGCCGATCTCGGCACCGTGCAGTGCCGCCTGGCCCTGCAGAGCGTGGCGCAGGAGTTTGGGCTGGTTCATTGGAGCTGGTCCGTCCGCCGGTTCTTATCGAGACAATGCTACCACCTGCACCCTGTACGACGTAGCGGTGCAGCGACATATTGGGCGAATCTGTGAGCTTGGTCATTCAGTGCCGAGCGCAGGCGTTCAGTGCTATTTCTCTTGTTCGTCGGCAGTTGTTATCCTGCCGGGACGTTGTTTCTGAAAATCCTCTGACCCATGCCGAATTTCCTACGCCGCGCCGCTGTCCTCCTGCTCGTAAGTTCGCTCGCGCTGCCGATTGTGCCCGCCGCCGCCAGCAGCTGGGACAAGTACAAGCGGATCCGCCAGGGCGACTCGACTCTGGACAAGGAAGAGTCGGGAGCACAGCCTGCAGCGTCAAAGCCCAGGCCGCAACCGGCTCAGCCAAAACCCCAGCCGCAGGCCGAGCCGAGCGCGCAACCCGCGCCGAAACCGCAAGCACAGCGTCAGGCACCCGCGAAGAAAGCCGCTTCGCCCAGTGGCAGTGGCCCCAATCCAAGTCTCATCACAGCGCCCGCCAAACCGGAGGAGACGGGCGCCTGGTGGGCGTTCTATCGTGGCGACATGAAAGTGGCCAACAACAACTGGTACGACCCCCACGGTGTGAATTTCCAGTGGGCCTACTCGAGGAAGAAAGAACTGCCAGAGCACCCGCGGGCGGTAGTCCATATGCACGGCTCCGGCGGCGGCAAAGGCTCGATGTGGGTGTTTGGGCCCTCTCCAAAGGGCGACATCGAGGTGCGAGCGCAGGACGCCGAAACGTACAACGCCGACTGGCGCGAGTGGTGGAGTTACAGCGCAGACGGAGTTGCCTACCCTGGTAGGAGAATCGCGGCAGCCCTCGAATTTCTTACCGAGCGCTACAAAATCGATTTCAAACAGCGTGGCCTCGTGCTGGACGGCCCATCCATGGGCGGTGGTGGTGCCGTGATCCAGGCGATGATCCTGCCAGACCCCTGGCGCGAACTCATCGCCTACAGTTCCGCGCGTGCGGGTGTCATCATGCCTCGCCAGGTGCGGCGGCGTAATCCGGGGCAGTACGTCAGCCAGCCACCGGACAATGGCAAGAACAAGGCTATCTGGGACAGCATGGACTTCGCGGTGCAGGTCACCCGCGACCCCATCGTGCGCGGCATCCACTATCGGCACTCGTTCAGCTCTGATGACCAGTTCAGCCTTGGCAGGAACGGCAACACCCAGTTGGAGTTCGTCAATCTCGTGGAACAGCATAAGATCGGCGGGGCGTTTATGTGGGTGAAGGCGGGGCACGCATCGGGAGAGCGCGGCGTGCGCATGCCGGACATGGCCAACTTCGAGCACAAGGACCAGGACGTGACACTCGACCGGGCACACCCGGCATTTTCCAAGTCGAGCGGCAACTACCCGGCGCGTATGGTTGATCGCGTAAATGAAGAGAAGTTTCCGCGCGGCCACTACAACCTGGGACTCATCTGGAACCACGCCGGGATTGTCGATGAGCCCGACCAGATTGTCTTTCCCCTCCGCTACCAGCGCTGGACCAACATCGGCAAGGGGGTGCCCGACCAGCCGGAGCGGATAACCGTGAATGTCACACCCCGGCGGCCAAAGAACTTTGAGCTGGTAGACGGCGAGACGCTGGCGTGGTCCTGGGACGATGGCAAGATGACCGGCACCGCCGAAGTCGCCGGTGATACCTTCATCGTAAGGCGAATTCCGCTGATCTCCGGGCAGGGCTACAAGAACCTGCGTATCTACCGCCCCTGACGTCCCGACAAGTGTGATCTGGTTAATATTCACCAGCCTTCGGTGTGGTGCCTGGCGGTCGAATCTGACAGAGTGAGGCGTTAAAAAGGGGCCGCTGCGGGGCGCGACCAGCCAGCCGTGCTTTTCAATTCCTACGAGTTTATTTTCGCCTTCCTGCCGCTTTGCCTATGCGGTTATTTCCTCTGTGCGCGCGTGTTGTCCATGGAATTTGCGTTTGCCTTCCTGGTGCTGGCATCGCTGTTCTTTTACGCGTGGTGGGAGCCGATCTACGTACTGCTGATCCTGTTTTCCATCGGCTTCAATTTTGGCGTTGGGCAGTTGCTTGCACGAGAGGGCGCTTCGCGCGCGGTGCTTGTATTTGGCATCGCGACAAATCTGGGGCTACTGGGTTACTTCAAATACGCCAACTTTTTCATCGACAACGTCAACGTTGCGTTCGGTACCGAGTGGAACATCGGCCACATCTTCCTGCCGCTCGCCATATCGTTTTTTACCTTCCAACAGATTGCGTACCTGGTCGATGCGTGGCAGGACAAGGCCAGCGAATACAACTTCCTGCACTACTGCCTGTTCGTGTGTTTTTTCCCGCAGTTGATCGCAGGGCCGATCGTCCACCACAAGGAAATGCTGCCGCAGTTCATGCGCAGCGAAAACCTGACGCCCAGGCTTTCCAACTTTGCTGTGGGTATCTCCATTTTTGCCATCGGCCTGTTCAAGAAAACGGTGCTTGCCGACAGCCTGTCAGGCTATGTAGGGCCGATCTTCGATGACGAGACTGCAGCTGCAGAGGTGGACTTCTTCCGCGCCTGGGGCGCCGCATTGGCGTACACGTTCCAGCTCTACTTTGACTTCTCCGGCTACTCAGATATGGCCGTTGGCGCCGCACGCATGTTTGGTGTGCGACTGCCGATTAACTTTTTCTCGCCTTTGAAGTCCACCAGCATTATCGAGGCGTGGCGCCGCTGGCACATGACGCTGTCCCGATTCCTGCGCGAGTACCTCTATATTGCTCTCGGAGGTAACCGCAAGGGCAAGGCGCGACGTTACATCAACCTGTTCCTGACCATGTTGCTTGGTGGCTTGTGGCACGGGGCGGGTTGGCCCTTTGTGATCTGGGGAGCGCTGCACGGCTCTTATCTCATGATCAACCACGGCTGGCGTACGCTCATGGATCGCCTGGGTCTCGATCTCTCAGGCAATCGTGTCTACCTGCTTGCGTGTTGGCTTATCACGTTCATCGCCTGGGTGTTTTCTTTTGTGTACTTCCGGGCGCCGACCCTGGAGCAAGGTCAGTACATTGTGACCGCGATGCTCGGTCTCTCCGGCTTTGAAGTACCTGCCGGGATTCTCGTACGCGCGGGGTCGATCGGCGAGTGGGCCATGGGCATGGGCGTGACCGCCGTGCAGGGCGGCGGTGGCGTCCTGATGTGGAATTACCTGTGGGTGCTGGCTGTCGCGCCCATTGCTTTGTTGCTGCCCAACGTTGCGCAGATTTTCCATCGCTACGACCCGGTCCTCTATGAGAATGACCGAATCTTCGCGGGCCAGCGCCAGGCGGGCCTTTTGAGCTTCGACTATCGCACCGGCTGGGCGTTTGTTGTGGCGGCCGCCGGGGTTGCAGGCGTGATGACGCTGCAGCAGGTTTCCGAATTCCTGTACTTCCAGTTCTGATATGAATGCGCGCCAGTACATCATCCGCACCGTTGTCGCCACGCTCGTTGTCATTGGCTTTGTGGTCGCCTTTAACTGGGCGGTTGATCCCTACGGCATCACCGGTAGCCCGCGCGTGAGTGGGCTCAACGCCAGCAAGGTCGATATCAACCTGCACACACGGCTGTTGAAGAAATACCAGCCCATGTTCGCTGACTACGAGACCTTGATCGTCGGTAAGTCCCGCGTTGAGATGGGGCTCGATCCCAACCACACGTGCTTTGCGTCCAGAGGGAGTCGTGTCTACAACATCGGCGTGCCAGGCGCCGAGTTGCCGACCCAGATCGCCTACGCGCTGAACGTGATCTACCAGCAGGATATTCGCGATGTTTACCTGAGCGTCGATTTCACAGACTTTCTCGACACGGACCCCGCGCGCCCGGTATACAGCCCCGACCTTTTTACCAGTAGCGACGGCGGGTTCCGTTTCCTGCCATCGGGTGAAGAGAACGCCGGGTACCGAAGCGTGATGGCGTCTGATTATCTCAAGGCGCTGTTCTCCACCGATGCCACGTTCAGCTCGCTCAAGACCCTGGCCACGCAAGCCGCAGGTGCAGCTGACCGGACGGACCAGGGCTTCAACCCCGGCCACGACTTTCAGCGCATGGTGGCGGTGGAGGGGGCGCACAGTCTCTTTGCGCAGAAAGGCGACGAGCTGGCGCGCAAGTACGGCCGCCCCTGGTTTTTCCGCGCGACCGATGGTTCGCTACCCGAGCAGTTCGCGTTGCTGGAGCAGTTTCTCGACGTGCTACGTGCGCGGAACATCAATGTGACGCTTTTTACGAACCCGCTGCACGATGAGTTCTGGAAGATGCTTAAGCGCGAAGGTCACCTGGCGCACTATGACGACTGGCTGCTGACTTTGCTTAATGCCTTGCAGGCCAGGGAAGACGCGCAACTGCGCTTCTGGGATTTTGCGATCGAGTCAGATTACATCAAGGAACCTGTGCCGCCCCCGGCCGATCGCTCGGGGCCGCTGCAGTGGTTTTGGGAGCCTTCCCATTACCGGCGTGAGCTTGGAGACTTGATGCTCGACAGCATGCTGTCAGGCACCTGTGGCACTGACGTCGTCTTCGGAGAGCGCAAGCTCTAGTCGAGCAGCGCGCGAACCTCCGCCAGAAGCTGCGAAGGGTCAATCTGCCGCCCGGTAATGCCCATGCGGTGCCCGGCTTCGGCGTCCTTTTCGGCATCGCCCAGCATGAAGCTTTTTTCGAGAACCGGATGCCACCGGGCGCTCAGGTACTCCAGCATGCCCGTGGCCGGTTTGCGGCAGTCGCAGGTGATCGCCAGTTCGGGTACAGAGCCCTCGGGGTGATGTGGGCAGTAGCGGAATTCGTCGACATGGGCGCCTACTGCCGCGAGCTCCTCCTGCATCCAGTTGTGCAGCGCTTTCACGTCCTTCGGGCCATAGTATCCCCGAGCGATGCCTGCCTGATTGGTCACCACAAACACGAGGTAGCCACGGTCGTTGAGCAGCCGGATGGTGCGCTTGGCATCCTCCATCCACCGGAAGCCCTCGACCTTATGGGTGTAGCCATCGTCGTGGTTGAGTGTGCCGTCGCGGTCGAGGAAGGCGGCGGGTTTGCGCAGTGCTTCCGTGAGATGATTGCGTGCCGCGTCTAGGTCCTCGGGAATGCCGATGTCGATGAAGTAGCCGGTGTACTCCCTGCCCATCAGTCGGCCCTCTGCGACGAGCGTAGGAAACACCTCCTGTTCGAGGGAGCAGGGTGTCGTCTTGATGACCTCCAGCGCCTCGCGGCGCAGCCAGTATACGCCGCTGTTAATGGTGCCTGATTGCGGCTCTGCGGGTTTTTCGCGAAACGCTGTGATGCGCGGTCCATCGCGATCCACGAAGCCGTAACGGGTGGCGTTTTCAACCGGCAGGAGGGCGACGCGCCCAAGCCAGTTCCCCGGCTCGCCTTCCAGTTCGCAGTTACAGAGGTCGAGGTAGTTGAAGTCGAAGATGGAGTCGCCATTGAGCAGCAGGAATTCATCGTGCAGGTGCTCGCGGGCGTGTAGCAGGGCGCCGCCGGTACCGAGCGGCTCGGGTTCAATCACCACATCGATGCGCGCGTCGAGCTCCTCAGCGAAGGCTGAGTGCCCGCCGTAGTAGTCCTCGACCACCGCGGCCTGGTAGCCAGCGAGCAGTACAAAATGGTCGAAGCCGAAGCGCCTGAGGTTGCCCATGACGTGTTCGACGAAGGGGCGTCCACAGACCTCGAGGAGGGGTTTCGGGATGTCGCGAACGGCGTCTCCCAGACGCGTTCCCTTGCCCCCGATGAGAATGGCGGCTTGCTTCACAAAAATGCCAAAAATACAGTGCTTGCGGGCCCTGAGACGCTTTAACTTCAGCCTATGGCCCATTAGTATCGAGGGGTCAATATAACTGTGCCCTTGGGGAGGGGCAAGGGCCGACCTCGCAGCCTGACAATCATCATGAAGAAGCTGCTCTATCTGGTCCACCGCCTCCCGTATCCCCCCAACAAGGGCGATAAGATCTCGTCCAATAACATGCTCAATTTTTTTTCAGAGCGCTGGCGTGTGCACCTCGGCACCTTTGTCGATGACCCCGATGACTGGCAGTACGCGGATATCGTGCGCGAGAAGTGCGAGGACAGCTGCATTGTCGATCTGCCTTCCAGCCGCCGCCTCACCGGCAGTGTGAAGGGCATGCTCACAGGCGAGGCACTCAGTCTCAGCTACTACGGAAATTCTGAATTGCAGGCGTGGGTCGCCGGCACTATCGAACGAGAGTGCCCCGATGCGGTGTTGATTTTCTCCGGCGCCATGGCGCAGTTCGTGCGCGGTTTGCTGCCAGACCACATACCCGTACTTTTCGATGCGGAAGATGTCGACAGTGAAAAATGGCGCAGCTACGCAGACGCGAAGCCCTGGCCGCTATCGTGGCTCTATCGGCGTGAGGCCGACAAGCTGCTCACCTACGAGCGTGAAATGGCGGCGGCGACTACCGCGAGCGTCTTCGTCTCAGAGGAAGAAGCAGACCTCTTCAAACAACTTGCTCCTGAAAGCGCTGACAAAGTTGTCTTTCGCACGCAGGGCGTCGACAACGAGTACTTCAGTCCGGAGCATGACCTCGACAATCCCTACGAGCCCCGCCAGAAGGTACTGGTTTTTACAGGTGCCATGGACTATTGGCCCAATATCGAGGCTGTCACATGGTTCTGCGAACATGTGCTGGGTGAGGTGAAAGCGGCTGAGCCTGATTTCCTCTTCTGCATCGTTGGCATGAAGCCAACCGCGGAGGTGCAAGAGCTCGGCGAACTGCCGGGTGTTCGCGTCACCGGTGGTGTCCCGGATGTAAGGCCGTATCTTGCGCATGCGCTCGCTGCGTGCCTGCCTCTGCAGCTGGCTCGCGGTATCCAGAACAAGGCGCTTGAAGCGATGTCCATGTGCCTGCCCGTGCTTGCGACCAGCGATGCGCTGGTGGGTATCATCGCGCACGAGGGTGTAAGAAACATCGTGGCCGACGATCCGCAGGCAATGGCCCAGGCCGCACTCCAGATACTGGGGGAGACGCGGCAGCAGAATGTTGAGGGCCGTAACAGCGTGCTCGCGCACTACAACTGGGACAGCAACCTGAAGCAGCTGGAGAGTTTTTTGACGGTTCCCGAGGTGGTGCACTGATGCGCGTACTGCATGTTCTCGACCACTCGATACCGCTGCAGAGCGGTTACACGTTTCGCACGCGCGCGATTCTCAAGGAACAACAGAGACTTGGCTGGGAAACGCTGCAGCTTACCGGACCAAAACACAACCAGGGCGGCGCGGTGCCTGCCGAGGAGGAGGTCGATGGTCTCCTGTTCTACCGCTGCCCCGACGAGGGCGGCTGGCTTGCGACGTTGCCCGTTATCGGCCAGTTGCGTGTCATCCAGGTCCTCACAAGGCGCCTGATCGAGGTCGCAGCGAAAGAGCGTCCTGACGTCATACATGCCCATTCCCCCGCGCTCAATGGCGTGGCCGCTGTGCGCGCAGGGCGCAAGCTCGGCATTCCGGTTGTCTACGAGGTGCGCGGCTTTTGGGAAGATGCCGCCGTGAGTCACGGCACCAGTTCTGAAGGCGGCCTGCGCTATCGCCTGACCCGCGCGCTGGAAACCTGGGCCCTCAGGAAGGCCAATGCCGCTACGTGTATCTGCGAAGGTATTCGCTCAGATCTCTTGGCCCGCGGCATTCCCAGGGACAAGATCACGATCATTCCCAACGCGGTCGATGCGAGCCGCTTCCAGCCTGTTGGCGAGCGCAATGGCGAGCTGGAGCAATCGCTCGGACTCTCTGGTAAGCGCGTCATCGCCTTCATCGGGTCGTTCTACGATTACGAGGGTCTTGATCTTCTCGTTGCCGCCATGCCCGACCTGCTGGCGGCGCGGCCAGACCTGCGTTTACTGCTGGTGGGTGGCGGCCAGGTCGCTGAAGACATCACCGCACAGGTGCAGCGGTTGGGGCTCGACGGCAATGTTATTATGACGGGCAGGGTGCCCTACGAAGAGGTGGAGAACTATTATTCCCTCACGGACATTCTCGTTTACCCGCGTAAGTCCATGCGCCTGACTGAACTGGTGACACCCCTGAAGCCCCTCGAAGCCATGGCGCAGAAAAGCCTGTTTATCGCCTCCGATGTCGGTGGGCACAAGGAGTTGGTGCGCGACGGCGTCAACGGCACGCTGTTTCGCGCCGACGACAAGGACGACCTGGTGCGCAACGTCCTGGCACTGTTAGATGACGAGGCGCGCTGGCCCGCGATACGCGATGCTGGCCGCGATTTTGTCGAAAATGAACGTAACTGGAGCAACAGCGTGGCTAACCTGAAGCGTGTGTATGGCGGCCTGCTGCCGGAAGGAGCGGCCTGATGTTGATTCGCTCCAAGGCACCTTTGCGCCTGGGTCTCGCTGGCGGCGGTAGCGATGTCGCCCCTTACTGCGACCAGTATGGCGGTGCGGTACTGAACGCCACGATTAACCTGAGCTCCTTCTGTACGATCGAGCCGCTGGACGATGGCACCGTCAGCTTCGCCGCGCACGATCGCGAAGAGACCTTTACCGCGCCCTCGCAGGCTGTCTACGAATACGATGGGCTTCTCGACCTGCACAAGGGCGTCTACAACCGCGTGGTGCGCGACTATAACAATGGCGAGCCAATGTCGCTTAAGGTGACGACTTACTCCGACGCGCCCGCGGGCTCCGGGCTAGGTTCTTCCTCCACCATGGTTGTCGCGATACTGACGGCCTATGCAGAATTGTTGCACCTGCCCCTCGGTGAATATGACGTCGCGCAACTCGCGTTTGAAATCGAGCGCGAGGATATCGGCTTGCGCGGCGGCTCCCAGGACCAGTACGCGGCCACCTTCGGCGGCGTTAACTTTATGGAGTTTCATGCCGGTAAGCGCGTGATCGTGAATCCCTTGCGCGTGAAGAAATGGATTCTGAGTGAGCTCGAGGCATCGACGGTTCTCTACTACACGGGCGTGTCGCGATCGTCAGACAAGATTATTGCGCAGCAGATTGAAAGCTATAAGTCGGGCAGCGGCAAATCGGTAGAAGCCGTACACCAGCTCAAGCGCGATGCCAGTGATATGAAGGAAGCGCTGCTCAAGGGCAACATCCGCCGCTTTGGCGAAATCCTCGGGCGCAGCTGGGAGGCCAAGCGCAACCTGGCGGACCAGATCAGTAACCCCGAAATCGAAGCCGTCATGTCGGCGGCGATGGACGCTGGTGCCTGGGCGGGCAAGGTGTCCGGCGCGGGTGGCGGTGGTTTCATTGTCTTCATCGTCGACCCTGTACACCGCGTGCAACTCGTGCGCGCCCTTAACACCCTGGCCGGCGATGTCGTGCCATTCCAGTTTGAAGCTGACGGAGCATGCGCATGGAACGTCCCGACCTAGACTATGTAACGAGCGAGTTTCGCGCGTCGCTCGCGGTGAAGGAGCGGATCCTCGGCGATGCTGCCCTGATGCAGCAGGTGACAGATATGGGTCACCTACTGATCGACTGCTACGAGGCAGGCAACAAAATTCTGGTGGCGGGCAACGGCGGCAGCGCTGCCGATGCGCAGCACATTGTTGCCGAGTTTGTCAGCCGTTTTAACTTCGACCGCCCGGGCCTGCCCGCGCTGGCGTTGACGACCGATTCGTCTATCCTCACTGCCGTTGGCAACGATTACGGTTACGAACAGCTGTTTCGCAGGCAGCTAGAGGCCAACGGGGTGGCGGGGGATATCTTCCTGGGTATTTCCACCTCGGGTAACAGCCCGAACATTCTCGCGGCGCTGGAGGCTGCGAAGCAGAAAGGCATCATGAGCTTTGGCTTTGCCGGGGAGTCTGGGGGCAAGATGCGTGCACTGTGCGACCACTGCCTCTGTGTGCCCAGTGGCGATACCCCGCGTATCCAGGAGGCGCATATCCTGATCGGCCATACGCTGTGCGCGATGGTGGAGCTGGCGCTGTTCGAGGACCCGCGCTAACGGCTTATTCGCCAGCGAGTTCCTTCTCACGCTTCTTCAGCTGGCCAATGGCGCGCTGCTGCTTGCGCTGTGCCTGCGCGAGGTTCTGCCGGGTTTTCTCGATACCCTCTACGCGCTTGTCGCGAATTTCCTTCGCCATGGCCTCGATGCGTGCCAGGCTGTCTCTACGCGCCTTGTCTACCGCTTCCCGGCGCGACTCGAGTTCCTTGCGCTCCAGTTCCGGTTGTTTCTCAAGGGCCTGGATTTCAGCGCTAACGGCGACTCGCGCTTCCTCCTGCTCTTCCGCGATAGTGTCACGCTCGGCGTCGAGTGCCGCCAGCCGTTCGCTGGTAAGGTCGGGTAGGTCGGTAATGTCCTTCTCGAGCGCTTCCACCTTGGCCTCGCCCTCTCGGCGGGTAGTCTCTATCAGGGCCTGGAGGCGGGCGATTTCTTCTTCCGTCGCGGCCTGCGTCTCTTCAATCTCACGCTGCAGCGCTTCCGCGTCTTCGCCTTCCTGTTCTCTCGCGGCCTGCTGGCGCTCTTCCAGTTCGGCATAGCGCGCCTGCTCTTCTTCCTCGACGCGCAGGGCACTCTCCTCGAGTGCCTCGCGGCGAAGCTCTATGTCCTTGAGCGTTGATTCCTCTTCCCCGTCGAGTTCTTCCAGTGCTTTGGCAGCGTCCACCTCTGCCGCTTCGCCGAGTACCTTGAGACGCGCCAGCTCCTGTTCGGCGATGTGGTCGAAGCGCTCGATCGTGCGTTCCAGGCGCGCGGTTTCCTGGTCGGCCTGCTGTTCTGTCTTGCGAATAAGTGCCCGTAAGCGACGCAGTTCCGGGTTGTCCTTCACGGCGGGCTGGGGGGGCGGAGCGGTGTCTGTCGCGGTCTCTGTGTCGGCTGGCTCAAAGGCCTGGCTGGGATTTACCCAAAGTGCGTTAGGGTCGGGGTTGGCGAGCCAGTCCTCGGCAGCCACCAGGTTCGCCTTGCCGCCGAGGCGCGTGACCTCCTGGTAGAAGCTGGCCGCGTCACGTCGCTCCAGGCTGCTGGCCAGCACAACGGTGCGGCCGCCAAACAGGCCCTCCAGGGTGTCCTCGTCCTTAATTTCGAAAAGCTGCGCCAGCCCCTGCCGTACGACAGACTCTTCGAATCGGGGCAGCACGGTGCCCGTGAAGGTCAGGTGAAAGGTCTTCATGGCTCGGGGTCGCGTTCTCCTTAACCGCGCCGCCCGGCGGCGGGGTAGGGCTTTATTGAACGAGGCTACCAACCCATGTTTGGTATATCAATAATGAATGCCAAAAGTTCATACTAATTCTATATAAGAATATCATGGTATTTGGTGGTGGCATCCAGAACTGCGCCACAGCTGGCTTTCAGGCGAAAAAGCAAATTGCACAACTTGTGTTAATAGTTGCGTCCTTACCCCCCATGGGGGTATCGTGAAGTGGTTGCGAACGCTTGCCTTGGGGGAGGCACCTATGGAAAGAGAGCTTCTGTTTGCAGCGTTGATGTTCGGGGCATTCTTGATCTTGCGAGTCGCGTTTCCCACGCGTTCTGAGCGAGAGATGGGTAACCGTGAAAGACGCACCCGATTCGGCGCTGCCAACCCGTTCCACGCAGTGACTATCGTGCCGGCCACAGATTGCTGTGGTGAGGTGGAGCGAATTGTTAGCCAGAGCTTCCTGAGTGATGAGGCGCCCGCCTTGCCGCTTCCCGGTTGCACGGCTGCCAATTGCACCTGTCGCTACGTGCACAGCGCTGACCGCCGCGGCGGTAGCCGCGATCGTCGCCAGCCTGGCCTGGCCCATGACCTCGCCGAGGTCTGGAGCCTGCGTGAGCGCAGGGTGTCGAATGGTCGCCGACAGGGAGATCTGCAGATAGCCTGACGTGCTGGCGCTTAGTAGCGCCAGACGGTATCGTTCAGGCGATTATGCAACATGCGTCCCACGGTGAAGGCCGTGGGAACGCTGAGGTAGCTTTCACTCTTTTCACTGGCCGTCCAGGCCTCCACCCGACTCCCGAAATCCGCCGCCGTGAAGTCATCGGGGTGGTCTCTCAAAAACTCACACAGCGCGATAAGCCGCGACTGATTGACCCTGTTGCGTGTGAGCTCGGAGTAGCGGAAGTCGCGCTTCTTTATGAATTCGAACGGGTGGGTAAGTATGACGACGTTCTCGACACCCGCCCGCCGCGCCTTCCACAACAGGTGACGCATTTCGGGCCAGGAGCAACTCGTGATCTGCAGTGACTTCTGTCGAGTGCGGCCCGCAACGTTGAGATCCTGGTAGGTAAACACCGGGAGCTCTGTTACCCCGTGGATGCGATGGCGCCCCGCGTGTACCTTGAGCGCCTGCTCGCTTGGCTCAAACACACCGAGCGCGATGTTTGAGCTCAATGGAATCTCAAGTGCCTGCATGACGCGAAACACGTTGTCGTCTGCCACCAGGCTACCGGTGCGAATTGCATCGGGTCTGCGTCCGGTCCAGCGTTCAAAGACCGATATGCAGTGGCTGAATACGCTGTGCAGTTCGTCGAAGCTGCGCCCCGTGCAGCTGTCGTTCCTTGGGAAGCGGGCAAACTCCTCACCCTCGCCAAAGGTCAGCCATACGGGGTGAACGTGGAGCTGTGTGTCCTGGCCCGCCGCGATGATCTTCTCTACCACCGTGCGCATCGGTTCGTCGCCGAAGTAGAAAAAGTTGGCGCATTCCACGAAGAACGAGGCCTGCGTGTTGAAGCGGTCGAAGGTTTCGAGCATGAAGCCCAGGCCCTCATCGCGCCCGTTGACCGTGCCATAGACCACGGGCTCTGATACGGGCGGGTATTCGTCGGGCTTCTCAAAGTGCCCGGCGATACTGAACTCGGTATCGATCGTGATGGAGACTTCCAGTGGAGCGCTCACGCTGGTCTACCTAGGGGTCGTACAGCACGAAACCACGCCCGGCCGCCTCGACCAGTGTGTCCGTGACTTCGGCCGCGCGGGCCGCAAACATGTCGCAGTTGTGGAAACGCCATTCCTTCAGCTTATCGGCGGGCATCAGCTCGCGCAATTTCCAGATGTTGAAGCGCCAGTCCTGCTGGGTGCCGCCGAGTGTCATCGGTGTCTCAACATCTTTCTCGACGATAGTAACCTCGATGCCCGGCACCTCGGTTTGTGGTGCCGGCCAGGCATCCCCGAGCAGGCTTTCTACGTGGTGCACCTGGGTCATCACGCCGAAGTTTTTGCCTATTCCGATGATTTGCGCGTTGTGGCGCGCCATGTAGTCAAAGGGCGTATTCGGCCCCATGCCGCCGGGGGCCAGTTCCTGGCCCTCAACCAGTTCTTCCGCGCGAGGCCCCAGTGCAGCGACCCGGTACACCGGGTGGCGGCTCTGCCTGACGCCTCGAGAGCGGCGGAACAGTTCGGTAAGCAGGCCCATCGTCGACGGGGTGCGGCGCAGGTCGAACCGCGGGTTTGACTTGAGCACTTCTCTTGCGCCCTGGCCCTCTTCGCCGAAGTTAAAGGTGGGCATGACGAGCGTCCGCTCTGGTCCACAGTATTCGATCAGCGCCTGGCAGAGTTCGAGCGCACTGCCATCGAAGGTGGGCTCCATGCCGTTAACCGAGCTGTGTACCATCAGGATGTCCCAGTCGGTATCGATCTGCCTATCTATTTCGGCGATCAGGTCTTCCGTTGTGAAGGTGCCGTGAACGGCTCTCAGAAGGGGGGCCGCCTGCGCCTTCAGCTTGAGGTAGGCGGCACGAACTTTGAGGAAGCGCTCTGGCGGCAGTACCCGCAACAGCAGTGCGGAGAGCGACTCCTTGAGGCTCATCAGCCGGCGTTTTCCGACGCCAGGAATTCGAGAATGGCCGGTACGCTTTGCAGTTCGGCAAAGTCCTCAACGTCCATGTACAGGTCGAAGGCCTGTTCGAGCGCAACCATGATGTGCACGTGGCCGAGGGAGTCCCACTCCTCGATGTCGTCCATGGTGACGGTCTCGGTGATGACATCCGGTGCGACCTGTAGGGTGGAGGCCATGATGTCCTTTAACTGTTCGAACGCACTCATGCTCAGGCGGGTCCTTGTATCTCAATCGGGTAGTCGTCGGCGCTGCCCTCGCGGGCGCCCAGTTGTGTCAGGAAGCGGCCATCGTCGCTGGCCGCGAAGCCATTGTCGGGCAGGAATGTTTCAACCAGCACATTCTTGCGCGTGGGTATGAATTCGGCCACCAGCTCTTCGATGCCTTCGTCGCGCAGGTTGTCGATGATGCGTGCCAGGAAGGCCTGCTCGGCGCAGCGCCCGATAACGCGACAGGACATCAGGAAGGTGTCGAGCCGCGCGCGCGATGCGTCTTTCTCCACGATCGCGAGCCCCACCACGCCGGAATCACCGAAGTTGTCCGCGAGTGAAAAATGGTACACCGAGGCGTTGTCAGCCTCTATGTAGCGCGAGACGTCGGCCTCGCTGTAGCGCCGCGTGGTCAGGTTGAACTGATTGGTCTTCTGGGTCAGCTGCGACAGTCGCGGGAGGTGTGACGCGTCGTCGCGGCCAATGGCCATCTTCATGTTGAGCGACTTCAGGTAGTCGTCGACGCTGCCGCCCGTGGACGCCATGTCAGCCATCTGCGACTTGCGCTTGGCTTCCTGCTGGTACATCGCCGTTTTGGCGAGGTCTTCGTCCGTCAGGCTGGTAATCTGCAGGCGTGGCAGGTGATCCAGGCAAGCAGCGACTTCTGCGGCCTTACCCGGCACCTGTACGACTTCGACCTGGGGTAGTGCATGGCGTACTGCCGCGCACTCGTGGTCGGAGTCATCGGCAAAGATGAAGGCGTCGAGCCCGAGGTTGAGTTCCTCTGCGAGTGACTTCAGGTTGTCTGGCTTGGGCGTCCAGTTCACCCGCATGGCGGCGAAGTCGTCCTGCTTCAGCACCATGTGCGGATGTGAGTCCAACACCTCCATGAAGTCTGTCATGTTGTTCTTGCTGCACACGGCGAGAATAAATCCGCGCTGCTTGAGCGCGAGAATGCGGCGCTGGAAATCGACGTAGGCACAGCCAGGGTACTCGGGCCCCAGCGCGATTCCCTGCATGCCGTCTTCGCCGATCACGCCGCCCCACAGCGTGTTGTCGGCGTCGAGCACGATCACCTTCGCTCGTGTGCGCTTGAGGCTCGCGGCGAGGCTGGTCACGGCATCGGCGAGCGCGAGGCAACCTTCGGGGGCGAAAGGGAAGACCGAGGAGTACCAGAGGCGCGTATCAAAGAACGCGTTGTTGCCAACGCGTGCGGCAAGGGCGTCTAGGTCGAGCAGGGTGGTGCCGCTCGTCTCGCGCAGTGTGGCCGCGATGGCGCGCCGCGTGTCGCTCCACCAGCCGTCTTCTGATTGCTCTGACATGGCGTCGAACAGGCCGAGGCCGCGGGGCGCCTGGTCGGGCAGCAGCGATACGATGATCTGGCCGCTAACCACGCCGCGCAGCATGCTCACGAGGTTGTTGAGTGACGCAAGTGCCGCTTCGCGAATATCTGCGCGCTGCTCATCGCCAAACACGGCCAGCGGTGTTGCTAGATCAGGGTGCAGGTCAACGGGGCGCAGGAGCAGCAGGGTGACATCGGGCTGGTGCTTTGCGAGCCCAGAGTGTTCCGTCGCTTCTTGCACCGTGACACCGTAGGGTGCGTGGTAGGTCTCCAGCGCGATGCCATTGAGCGCGGCGGCGAAGTCCAGCCATGGGTCCAGGAGTTCGCTGGTGTAGGTATGCACGATGCCGAGACGCACCGTAACCGGGCTCGTATCGAACGTCTTCAGGTGTTCAAGTAGCTTACCCGCCTGGGGCAGGGCGGGGGTCAGTGCACGGGCGGCGAGCATCTGCTTGAGCGCCAGGGGAGACTGGACGGTCAATAGCTTGTCGAGTTGCGCGTCGCCGATTTTCATAGTCGTTATTGGCTTGGGCCCCTAACCCGTCCCCCGGGTCACAGGGGTGCCTCGCCAGCACTTTGATCGCGGATAAAGGCCCAGTTTACCCCCGCCTATGAGGGGTGTCGCAGGGCTGCCGCAGGAGTGTGATTTGACTCGCAAAAGCACTGTGGTTGCTGGTCTGGCGGGGAATTCTAACATAGTATTTTAGCCTTCTTGGTGACGCAGGCGGGCCGATGTCGCGGGCATTTTCCATCTACCTGGATCTGATCCGGTTTCTCGCCGCGTCACTCGTTATGCTGTACCACGCCAACTGGATTTTCAGGCCCGGACTCACTATCACCAGTCTTGGCCACGAAGCCGTGGTCGTGTTCTTTGTGCTCTCAGGATTTGTGATTGCGTATGTCACCGATACCCGCGAGCAGGACTTTCGCGATTTCATGGTGGCGCGCGGCGCACGCATTTTCTCTGTCGCTATACCTGCGATCATACTGACGGCCGTACTCGACGCCTCGGGCTTCTGGCTGACGCCCGATGCCTACCCGGTCGATTACCGAGCGTGGGATCTGCCGGTGATCCGTGTCATCACCTCCGCGCTGTTCCTCAACGAGATCTGGACGCTCGGCATACAGCTGTTCACGAACGTGCCGTACTGGTCGCTGAACTACGAGGTCTGGTACTACGTGTTGTTCGGCGTGCTCTATTTCTTTCGCGGCTGGCAGCGCACGGTGGCCTTCATTGGCCTGTGCCTGTTCCTTGGCCCCAAGATTCTTCTTCTGCTGCCGGTGTGGTGGATGGGTGTATGGGTGTATCGCAGCGAGCGCCTGCGCAACCTCTCACTTGCAAAGGCGTGGGTTTGCGTGGTGCTGTCGCTGATCGGCGGTTACTACTACCTCGCGCTCAACCTCGGGCAGTTCGGCTGGGACTGGGTGCAGGTGACCTTCGGTGTCGAGCTGCACCGGGAACTTTCGTTTAGCCGTCAGTTCATCACTGACTACTACCTGGGCGCCGTACTGGCTTTGCACTTCGTCGGCATGCGCATTGTGCTCGCTGACAAAAACGATGCACCGGCGGCCATCGAGGGTCCAATTCGCTATTTTGCCGGCTCCACGTTCTCGATTTATCTCTATCACCAGCCGCTTCTGTGGTTCTACCTCGCAACGTTTTCCTGGATCGGCGAGGGCGTGGGGCGCTACTTCCTGATTCTCGTGCTGACGCTCTGCAGCTGCCTGCTGCTTTCGGTGTTTACCGAGCAGCGCAAGGATATCTGGAAAGCCTGGATCGAGAAGCTGCTTGCCGTGGGCGATGGCCTGTACGGCCGCCTGCGGGGTGCGCGCGCCTAGGCGGTGGGGTAGGTTTCCCTGAGCATTGCGGCGATCACGCCGAGCGTTTCCTCCGGTCCTGAATCATCCACACCTGAGGTCTGGTCCGTGCGCAGCCGCGGCAGCCGTGGGGCACTCACCGACCAATTCTTGTTATTGCTGACAAAACGCTTGGCGTAGGCCTCTGCGGCGTGCTTCGCCGCGATATATTCATCGAAGCCCTTGACCTTGCCGTCCAGGAATACTGAGGAGGGTATAAACAGGTGCAGAGCGCGCTCCTTGCCCGCCGCCTTGCGCGTGGCCTCAAGAAGTGTCGCCAGGCCGTCGATGTAGAAGCGGCTGAAGTTTGCAAAGAGTTCGCCGTTCCAGCGGCCTGTTTCCCCCTTCTCGATGACTGGGGAGGCCAGGTAGTAGACATGGGTGATATCAGCAAGTGAGTTTTCCAGTGCCTCGCCAATCTCGCCCGACAACACATCGTGTTGCAAGACAATGGGCTGGTCGCGTTCGCTGGCAATATCCAGGGCGACGCTTTCGGCATCCTCGCGTCCGCGCGCGTAGGTCATCACAAGGTCGGCACCGCCTGCAGAGAGTACCTTCGCCATGACTTCGCCGAGTCCGCGCGACGCCCCGACCAGTAAGGCGCGCTGGCCTGCAAATGCCCCTGCCGGAACAGCCTGCACAACATCGGCCATGGCCGACTGGTCGGCCGGTACCGCGCGGAAGAACGCCTCGATCGTGCCCTGCACGTAGGCGTTGCACACGCCAAGCAACACACGGTTGAAGCGCGCATCTGCACTGTTTACGCGGTAGTGCATTTGATCGTGGCTGGCCTCGTCGCCTGCTTCGACAAACTCGAGTTCAAGATTGGAATACACCGAGTGCAGCCCCGGACACTGCATGCCCACGATCTGTGTGGTGGCGATTAGTGAGGCGAGCTGCCTTGCCGGCAATGCCTTGCTGGCGGCTGGTAGAAGCTGTGCAGCCAGTGCTTCATCCCACACAAGGTCTGCCGCGGCAGCATGGCCTTCGCAGGTTGCGATGTCAGGCTCGCTGCAGGGAGGTGGCGTGCCGACCGCTGGACTGAAGCCCGGCTCGAGAATCGCGCCGGGATCCGCCTCCGTAAACTCAAGCTCGATCATCTGGCAGCGCGCGCCGTTAGCACGAAGTTCCAGCTTCACCGTTGCGCCATCGTTATTGGCGTACAGATTGATCGCCTGGCCCTGGGTGATCGGTTTGGCGTAGCGCACCTTCAAGTGTTTGAGCGCGGCATGTTCTGGATTCTTCGCCAGCCACAGGTCGATCGCCTGCACGGTGCCGCATACGCCGTGAATAAGCGTGCGGCCAAACTGCGTGCGCCTCGCCGCCACCGGGTCCAGGTGCAGCGGGTTGTAATCCCCCGACAGACGGGCGAAGCGCGACGACGTGTCAGCGGTAATCGTGAAGCTGTCGAGTTCGTTCATGCAGTGCGATCGTTCGATTATTCTTACTCCCGGCTACTGTACTCGAAAATTTCGCCAGCGACAGCGATTAACCCGCCTTTGCCTAGAGTGCGGTGGCACCGCGACCGTTGACGCGCGTGGTGATCGGCGTAGACGGCACGCTGCGCAGCGTCTGCAGAACCACGCAGCTGTACTCCGCTGCATTGACCAGCTGCAGCATCAGTTTTTCGTCTACCTCGGGTGGGGTCTCCACGTTCACCTGGGTGTTGAACGACTGGAATGCCACCGGGCAGTCTTCGCTCGCGCGGAGTGTGCCCCTGACGTCGACTTCGCCGGTGACTTCGACGGAGAGCGCTGTCAGCTCTACACCAAAGCGATTGGCAATGATGCGAATGGTAGAGTCCAGGCAGGCTGCCAGAGCCGCACACAGGATGTCGCCTGGCGTGGGATTGTCGCTGTCACCACCCACTGCGCAGTGCACGCCTACCCGCAGACGGGCATCGCGCCTGTGCGTCAGTTCCACATCGCCGGCAAGCGGCTGGCTGGCGGGGGTCGTGTTGGACGTACAGATCGCGTAATCGATGATTCTCGCGGCCTCGGGCTCGGTCGTGTAGCGTTCATAGAGCGGTGTCTGCCGCTCGGCCATGCTGACGGGTTCGATGATGGGGTGTTCCATGGTTGCGCCTCCTTGTTTGTGGGTGCGGAACCTAAGGTAGAATGACGCCTGATCGATAAATACTGCGCCGTCAGTAGGAACGCACTACGCTTTGAGTAGTACTTTGATCAGCGCAATGACTAGTATCGTGCGGGCCAGGGAGGAAAGGCGATGAACAACCCCGGCAGTCTATGCCCAAGCATCAAGGCCAGCGAGATCCTGGGCGACAAATGGACCTTGCTCATCCTGCGCGAACTGATGTTCGGCTCTACGCGTTACAACCAGTTCCAGCGCGCACTACCGCGCATCTCACCCACGGTGCTCAGCGGTCGCCTCAAGAAGATGGAGCAGCATGGCCTGCTGGTGCATAAGAAGTCTTCGGGGCAGAAGGGGGGCGAATACCGCCTGACCAAGTCAGGAATGGAGCTCGCGCCGATCATTGACTCTCTCGCACGGTGGGGGCTCAGATGGGCGCGTGACCAGCTCTGCGATACGGACCTCGACGCTGGCAGCTTCATGTGGGACTTTCATCGCACGCTCCAGGTCGACGAACTACCCGACGGCCAGACCGTCTTCTGTGTGATGTTCAGCGATGTTGGCGAGGCCAACAAGTGGTGGATGGTGGCAGCCCGGGAAGCTGTAGACCTGTGCAATGACGACCCTGGCTACGAGGTAGACGCCTACATCACTGCACCGCTGGCGGTACTTGCCGATGTCTGGGTAGGTCTCACCGATCTTCGCGCCCAATTAAAGAGTCAGCAGATACTGATGACAGGCGAGCGCCAGATAGTGAACAGTGCGGAGCGCTGGTTCCCGCGCTCTATGTATAAAGAAATTATGGACGACATCGTCGCCGGCACTGACGGCTAACGGCCTTACTCGACCGGCGGCGGCTTGTTGACAGGTTGCGTAAGGCCAGCGGGGTCAACGGCAAACCCGATCAGGGCGCGATGGCCCGCCGTCTCTTCGCGGTGTAGCTGACCGCGCGGCGCGATGATCTTCGTGCCCTTGCCGCAGACACAGCTCTCTCCCGTCTGCGTGTCAAAAATCTTGATCTCACCCTCGAGGATGTACACCAGCGAATCGAAGTCGTGCCAGTGTTCCTCGTTGGATTCTGCGGGAAAGTCCAAGGCGACCGGGAAGTAGCCGGCCTGTTCGATTTCGGCGAGGGCTTCGGCTTCTTCGGTGAAGTGATCAAACTGGATATTCATGGGGTAGTCTGCTCGGCTTATGGATAATGGAAGTCTAGAACAATCGCGTGGGTTTGTGGGGCAGAAAGAGGGTTAGGAATTTTTCTAGCCCGCAGGGGAGCCCGAGAGCCACTGAGGATAGAAATGTGTTGGTACCGGAGGCCGGACTTGAACCGGCACGCCATCGCTGGCAACGGATTTTGAATCCGTCGTGTCTACCAATTTCACCACTCCGGCAAAGAGGGGAAGCGGGAGCCAGATTCAGGCCACCCGTGGAGAGCGGCAGAGTAAAGCATGCCCCCGCAGCACGCAATATTTTCCTTAACCTCCAACCACTTTGGCTGTACACTTCGCGCCGGTTCTGGGGGAGTGGCCCCCGATATCTGAGTATCTGAGCATCCTGAGGGAGAAAAGAGCATGGCGATGAAACTGGTTAAGAAGACCGACGAATACAGCATCTATCAGCGTGGCGACGAGCGTTACGCGGTGAAGGGCGCGGACAAGAAGCCTATCAATGGCGTGGACAAGGCGCGCATCCTGGTCGAAGAGGGCCTGATCAAGGTGACCCTGCCCGACCCTAGCGCAGCGGCTGAAGAAGCCGAAGAGGCAGCCGCCGAGGCGCCAGAAGGCGAAGAGGCCGCAGCTGAAGAAGCGCCTGCTGAGGAAGAGGCTCCTGCCGAAGAGGAAGCCCCTGCCGAGGAAGAAGCGCCCGCAGAGGAAGAGGACAAGTAAGCCTCGCACCCCGATTGCAAAGCCGGCCCCGTGCCGGCTTTTTTGTCCATGAAGCGCAGCGACTTCCACTACGAACTCCCGTCTGAACTGATTGCCCAGCATCCACTGCCGGGCCGGTCCGACAGTCGCCTGCTCGCGCTCGACCGTCACGGCGTCATCACACATCGTCATTTTAGAGAGCTACCCGGCCTGCTCAGCGCTGACGACCTGTTAGTGTTCAATGACACGCGCGTGATTCCCGCGCGGCTGTGGGGGCGCAAGGCGTCTGGTGGTCGGGTCGAGATCCTGGTGGAGCGCGTGACGGGTAGTCACACCGCGCTAGCGCATGTGCGTTCGAGTAAATCGCCCAAGCCCGGTACTGTGCTCCGCCTTAGTGCCGACAGTGATGCCGAGCCCGGTACGGACGAACTGCTGGTGACTGGGCGAGAGGGCGATTTGTTTTGCCTTGAGAGTAAATCCGACAAGTCGATAACCACGCTTCTCACGGAACTGGGACATATGCCGTTACCGCCCTACATCGAGCGGTCTGATGAGGCAGATGACAAGGAGCGCTATCAAACGGTATACGCGGAGAAAGAAGGTGCTGTTGCAGCGCCCACTGCCGGACTGCATTTCACGCAAGAGCTGCTTGCCACAATCGACACGCTGGGGGTGCAGCGCGCTACTGTCACCCTGCACGTCGGTGCAGGCACGTTCCAGCCCGTGCGCGCAGACGATATCGAAGACCACGTCATGCATGCCGAGTACATTGAGGTACCAGAGTCGACTGCGCAGGCGGTAAGGGCGACCCGCGAGCGCGGTGGTCGCGTTGTGGCGGTCGGCACAACCTCGGTGCGGGCGCTGGAGTCCGCCAGTGTGGCGACAGGCGCTATCGACACGTTCACCGGTGACACAGAGATTTTTATCTACCCGGGTTACGAGTTTCGCAGTGTCGATGCCATGATCACGAACTTTCACCTGCCGGAGTCCACACTGTTGATGCTCGTGAGTGCCTTCGCGGGCCGCGACACTATAATGACGGCTTACGCGGCAGCGGTGGCCGAGGGCTACCGGTTTTTCAGCTACGGTGACGCGATGTTCCTTGAGAAGGCGCAGGCATGACAGGCACCTCCCATATGCGTTTTGAACGACTGGGCGAAGACGGCCTGGCACGTCGCGGGCGCCTGACGTTCCCGCGCGGTACCGTGGAAACGCCCGCGTTCATGCCCGTTGGCACCTACGGCACCGTGAAGGGTATGCTGCCCCGCGATATCGAGGCTATTGGTGCCGAGATCATACTGGGTAACACGTTTCACCTCTGGCTGCGCCCCGGTACCGACATCATTGAGCAACACGGGGACCTGCATGATTTCATGCACTGGCAGGGCCCGATACTCACCGACTCAGGTGGTTTCCAGGTCTTCAGCCTTGGCGACATGCGCAAGATCTCGGAGGAGGGAGTCCGCTTCCAGTCCCCCGTCGATGGCGACAAGGTCTTCCTCGACCCGGAAACCTCGATGGAAATACAGCGCAAGCTGGGCGCAGACATTGTGATGATCTTTGACGAATGTACGCCCTATCCCGCCACCAAGGAGGAGGCGCGCGCGTCGATGGAGTTGTCACTGCGCTGGGCCGAGCGCAGCCGAATAGGGCATGGCGACAATCCTGCTGCGCTGTTCGGTATCGTGCAGGGCGGTATGTACGACGACCTGCGCGCCGAGTCTTTAGCGGGCCTGGAGGAGATCGGGTTCGACGGCTACGCCATTGGCGGTCTCTCGGTCGGCGAGCCGAAGGAAGAGATGGTCTCGGTGCTCGATGGTCTCGCGGAGCGCATGCCGACAGATAAGCCCCGCTACCTGATGGGCGTCGGTACGCCGGCCGACCTGCTGGAGGGTGTGCGCCGGGGTGTCGACATGTTCGACTGCGTCATGCCCACACGCAATGCGCGCAATGGCAATATCTTCACCTCACGTGGCCAGCTCAAGCTGCGCAATGCGAAGCACAAGACAAGCACGCTACCGCTGGATGAGGAGTGCGATTGTTACACCTGTAAGAACTTCAGTCGCGCTTACCTGCATCACCTGGACAAGTGCAACGAGATTCTCGGTGCGCAGCTCAACACGATTCATAATCTCTATTACTACCAGCAGCATATGGCCGGTATTCGCGCAGCCATCGAGGCGGGTACACTGGAAGAGTTCGCGGCTGAGTTCTACGAAAAACAGGCGAGGGGTGTGTGATGTACAAGCTGAGTTTCTACGTGCCCGAGACGCACGTCGAGGCCGTTAAGCGCGCTGCCTTCGATGCGGGTGCGGGTCGTATCGGCGACTACGACAGCTGCAGTTGGCAGGTGCTCGGGCAGGGCCAGTTTCGCCCACTGGAGGGTTCTGACCCATTCCTGGGCAAACAGGGCGCCGTTGAAACGGTTGCCGAGTACCGGGTGGAAATGGTCTGCGCTGCCGAATACATTCGCGCGGCCGTTGATGCCATGCTGCAGGCGCATCCCTACGAAGAGCCGGCCTACGACGTGGTGGCGCTCGTCACGGAATTTTCGGCTTGAACGATGCTTTCTGGGCGCAGCTCAGTGCCGCCCTCGATCCTTCCAACCACTCCTGGGACCAGCGCTTGGAAACGGGCGACTGGCCGCAGGCGGGTGTGCTCGTGGTGCTGTCCGACGAGGCGGAGCCGACCGTACTTCTAGGGCGCCGAGCCCGGCATCTAAAAAACCACCCGGGTGAGGTGGCGTTTCCTGGCGGAAAGCGCGAGCCGCATGATGTGAGCGCGGTGGCCACTGCGCTGCGCGAATCCGATGAGGAAGTCGGCCTGACTGCGGAACGTGTCACGTTGCTGGGTGAACTACCCCCCTTGATCACGCGTACCGGTTTTCAGGTGTTTCCGTGCGTGGGCCGGGTGGCGACAGGCTTCGAGCCGGTCATCGATCCGTCAGAGTTTGACAGCGTGTTTCGTCCCACATTAAAGACGTTTGCGGACGCGTCCATCTACCGACTGGAAAAAATGACAGACGGTACACGCACACGCATGGTGCCGCACTACCAGGTAGGTGCCGATAATGTGTGGGGCGTCACGGCGGCGATACTGGTACTGCTGGCGAATGTCGCCTACGATGCAGGGCTTGATTTACAGCGTGACTGGGAGTCCGCACCATGAAATACAGACTCGATGGCAAGGGGCCGACCCTGCATGGCACAGGGCATTTCATCGCACCTAACGCTGCGGTGATCGGCAACGTGGTGATGCACGAGCGTTCCAGCGTTTGGTTTAACTGCGTGCTTCGCGGTGATGCCGACCTCATCGAGATCGGCGCGGGCAGCAACATACAGGACGGCACGGTGATGCATGCCGACCCCGGCTTCCCCATGATCGTTGGCGAGAATGTTACGGTTGGGCACAACGCAATGCTGCACGGTTGCACAATCGGCGATGGCTCGCTGGTAGGAATCGGCGCGATCGTGCTGAACGGCGCCAAGATCGGCAAAAACTGCCTGATCGGCGCCAACGCCCTCGTGACCGAAGGTACTGAAGTGCCCGACGGTTCACTCGTGTTGGGCTCACCTGGCAAGGTGAAGAAGACGCTGTCGCCTGAAGAGCAGGAAGCCATCGGCATGAACGCCAGCCACTACGTGGCGAATGCCGGGCGTTACGCTACCGGACTCGAGGAACAATCGTGAGCGACGAACCAAAATCCCCCTGTATCTCCATCTGCGTGCTTGACGACGATGATATCTGCCAGGGGTGTTATCGAACCGCCGAAGAGATAACCGACTGGTTTATGTCCAGCGATGACGAGAAGCGGGCGATTCTGGTGCGGGCGCAGGAAAGGTTAGAGGCGAGTAACCCGATCCGGTTGGGTTGAAGGTTTAAATTCGAGCAAAATCTGCACCCCATAGGAAGTGAAGAGCCTACTCTTCCGGTATCGGCGCCGCTTCTGCCTTCACCACCTGAACCACATTCCCCTCCAACTGCAGAATCTCAAGGTGATACCCCTCTATCGCAACACCGGCGTTCGCATCGGGGAAGCCTTCCAGGTATTCAAGCACCAGGCCGCTCAACGTCTTCGGTCCGTCAGTCGGCAGCTCCCACTCCAGTGACTTGTTGATATCGCGGATGTTCGCGGTGCCATCGATGATGAAACTGCCATCGCGCTGCGGGTAAATACTGTCGGCCGTCTCCGTCAGGTTCGACGTAAACTCACCGACGATCTCCTCCAGGATGTCTTCCAGTGCCGCGAGGCCCATCACCTCGCCATACTCGTCAACGACCACGCCCAGCCGCTGTTTCTTCTGCTGAAAGTTCATTAGCTGCGTATGCAGCGGCGTGGACTCCGGCACAAAGTAGGGCGCTTCCATTTCTTCTTCAAGCGAGGTGCGGTCGAGGCCGTTCTTGTCGATTACCCTGCTCATGTTGCGCATGTGTAGCACGCCGACGATGTCGTTGATGTTTTCGCGCCACACCGGCAGTCGAGTGTGTGCGCTGGACTGAATTGCGCGCAGGATCTCCTCGTCGCTGTCATCCAGGTCGATGCCGTAGACGTCGTTGCGCGGCACCATGATGTCATCGACGGTGACCTGCTCCAGATCGAGGATATTGAGCAGCATGCCGCGGTGACGGGCGGGAATGAACTGGCCGGCCTCGGTGACGATGGTGCGCAGTTCGTCTGGCGAGACGTTGTCTTCGTCGCGCTCGGTTGGGTCAATGCCGAACATCTTCACGAGCGCATTGGTGATGCCGTTGATCATCGCGACGACCGGGTAAAACACCTTCATTAACGGTGTGAGCACAAAGCTTGCAGGAAATGCGATGCGCTCCGGGTAAAGTGCTGCGATGGTCTTTGGCGTGATCTCCGCAAAGATCAAAACGATCAGGGTCAGTGCGACAGCGGAAATCAGCGGCCCGGCGTCACCCCACAGGCGAATAGCCACCACCGCTGCGATAGAGGCAGCGAGAAAGTTCACCAGGTTGTTGCCGATGAGAATAAGGCCGATCAACCGGTCTGGCCGATCGAGCAGCTTGCCCGCGCGTGTTGCGCCGCGATGATTGTTTTTCTGCAGGTGCTTCAACCGGTAGCGGTTGAGGGACATCATGCCGGTCTCTGAACTCGAGAAGAAACCGGAGAGTACGATGAGCGCGACCAGGACGGAAAAGAGGATACCCAGCGGTGCGTCGTTCAATGCCTGTGCGGCCCTCCCGGGGGCATATGGAGTTTCATCTTGAAGAAAAAGGGCAGGGGCGGCAAGCCCGTCAGCCGCGTTCGAGGATCAACTCCAGCACAAGCTTGGAGCCGAAGAAGGCGAGCATGAGCAGGGCGAAGCCTCCCAGCGTGAATTTCACTGCGGTCATGCTGCGCCAGCCCAGTTGGTAATGGCCCCACAGCAAGACCGAGAACAGCAACCAGGCGATCATTGTGAGCACCGTCTTGTGCACCAGGCTCTGGGCAAAGATGTCATCGACAAATACCGCGCCCGACACGATGGCGATGGTCAGCAGGGTGACGCCAATCCACAAAAGCTCGAACAGCATGCTCTCCATGAGCTGCAGCGGAGGCAGTATGCGCACCAGCCCCCGCGTGTGGCGATTGCGCAGCTGGTGGTCCTGCAGCGCAAGTAGGGCAGACTGCACCGCGGCCAGCGTGAGTACGGCATAGGCGAGGATCGAACTGGCGATATGCAGCAGCATGCCGCCTGTGGCCTCAGTAGTGCCCGCAGACGTGTCTGGCGCGAAGGTAGCCACCAACACGGCGAGCGCCGACAGCGGAAACAGCGCGGCCAGCAGGTTCTGCAGTGGCCTGCGCCACAGCGAGGTCAGGCAGGCCACGTTGATCACGAGAAAAATCAACGCTGAGATGCGGAAAAAACCCAGGTGTATGCCGTCGTCCAGGAAGGTGGTCTGCCACACGATGACGGCGTGGGTCGCGAGCGCTACCAGGGAGACGGCAAGCACCGAGCGGCTCATGCGGCCGCCGCCCTGCGAGATCTGCAGAAGTTGCAGACCCGTCGCGGCGAGGTAGAGCAGCGCACAGAGTGGGGCGAGGAGGGTGACGGACATCGGCTTTTTTTAAGCGTCGCCAGTAAAGTATACTGCGTTCTTTGTACCGGCTTGTCTTTGCATAATCAATAGCGCGGCCGCTGTGCCTGTCGCGGCGCTCGCCACCGAGGTAACCCATGTTCGAGAGTCTGAGCGATCGCCTGTCGCAAACGCTGCGCAGCGTTACCG
This sequence comes from Halioglobus sp., assembly GCA_965227435.1. Lineage (GTDB taxonomy): Bacteria > Pseudomonadota > Gammaproteobacteria > Pseudomonadales > Halieaceae > Marimicrobium. The sequence goes on from CBDDGB010000001.1 coordinate 2,444,009, forward strand.
GCAAGGCCAAACTCACCGAGGAAAACATTTCCGAGACCCTGCGCGAAGTGCGCATGGCGCTGCTGGAGGCGGACGTCGCCCTGCCGGTGGTAAAGGAATTTGTCGATTCGGTTAAAGCGCGAGCGCTCGGCCAGGACGTCCTGAAGAGCCTGAGCCCGGGCCAGGCGTTCCTCGGTATTGTGCAGACCGAGCTCGAGACGATGATGGGCACTGCCAATGAAGGGCTTAACCTCGCGACCACGCCGCCTGCGGTGATCCTCATGGCCGGCCTGCAGGGTGCGGGTAAAACCACCACCGCGGCCAAGCTTGCGCGCCATCTCATTGAGCGCGAGAAAAAGAAAGTCACCGTGGTGAGTGCCGACGTCTACCGCCCGGCTGCTATCAAGCAGCTTGAGACGCTCGCGGGTGAGGTAGGCGCCGAATTCTTCCCCAGCGATGTCGAGCAGAAGCCCGCCGATATCGTGAACGCAGCGCTGGACCACGCGCGCATCAAGTTCAGCGATGTGCTGATTGTCGACACCGCGGGCCGTCTCGCGATCGATGAAGGCATGATGCGCGAGATCTCCGAACTGCACGGCGCGGTGAAGCCGGTGGAAACGCTGTTTGTCGTCGACGCCATGACCGGCCAGGACGCCGCCAACACGGCCAAGGCGTTCGGCGAGGCGCTGCCGTTGACTGGCGTTGTGCTCACCAAGGTAGACGCCGATACACGTGGCGGTGCTGCGCTGTCGGTGCGCGCCATTACCGGCAAGCCCATCAAGTTCCTGGGCGTCGGTGAGAAAACGACCGCCCTCGACCCGTTTCACCCCGACCGTCTCGCCTCGCGCATCCTGGGCATGGGCGATGTTATGTCCCTCATCGAGGAGGCGGAGCAGAAGGTCGACAAGGAAAAGGCGGCCAAGCTCGCGAAGAAGGTCAAGAAGGGCAAGAAGTTTGACCTCGAGGACTTCCGCGACCAGCTGCAGCAAATGAACAATATGGGCGGCGTGACCGGCCTGCTCGACAAGTTGCCCGGTATGGGCGGCATGGCGCAGATGGCCGAGCAGCAGCTCGACATGAAAATGTTCGCCCGCATGGAGGCGATGATCAATTCCATGACGCCCAGGGAACGGCAAAACCCCGAGCTCATCCAGGGTTCGCGCAAGCGCCGTATCACGCAGGGTTCCGGCACCCAGGTGCAGGACCTCAATCGACTGCTGAAGCAGCACAAGCAGATGCAGAAGATGATGAAAAAGATGAAGGGCAAGGGCATGGACAAGATGATGCGCGGCCTCGGCGGCGCACTCGGCCAGGGCGGCCCCGGCGGCATGGGTGGGCCCGGCGGAATGCCGTTCCGCTAGCCTGTGCTTCGGGCAGGCTTCGCCCGTCGCCTAACACCCCGGAATTGCTGAAGAAAATTGTCTGGCGCCCTTTAATCTCGGGCGCAATTTCCGTATGATACGCGACCTTTGCGGCCTGGGTGCCGTAATCTGTCGTGCGCGAGATATGCAGTTCAGCGCAGATCGCAACAAGATATTGGGAATTAACCGAAAATGGTAACAATTCGACTTTCACGAGGCGGTGCCAAGAAGCGCCCCTTTTTCCACCTGACAGTGTGTGACAGCCGCCGCGCCCGCGATGGCCGTTTCATTGAGCGTGTTGGCTTCTTCAACCCGATCGCCAAGGGCGGTGAAGAGCGCCTGCGTGTCGACGCCGAGCGCGTCGAGTACTGGCAGAGCAAGGGCGCCCAGTTGTCTGAGCGTGTCGCCAAGCTGGTGAAGGAAGCCGCGGAGGCACAGGCAGCCGCCTGACCCCATGGCTGGGTCTTCACCCACCATGCTCGAGATAGGCCGCATCACGGGGCCTTACGGCATTAAGGGCTGGCTGAAGATTCACTCCTACACTGAGCCGATGGAGAATTTTCTCAGCTACGGCCAGTGGCACCTGAAGCGCCGGGGCACGTATGAGCCGATCGAAATCGATGACGGCAAGGTGCACGGCAAGGGGCTGATAGCCCACCTCAAGGGGGTCGACGACAGAACCCTCGCCGAGTCCTACAAAGGGCTCACCGTTGCGATACCGGAGGACGCCCTCCCGCAACTGGACGATGGAGAGTTTTACTGGCGGGATTTACAGGGCCTAAAGGTCCTCTGCCAGGACGGGAACGAACAGGTGTTACTCGGCGAAGTGGACTACCTGATCGAGACCGGCGCCAACGACGTGTTGGTGGTGAAAAGCTGCGAAGGCAGTGTTGATCAAGCCGAGAGGCTGATCCCCTACCTGCCCGGTGACACAGTCGCCCGGGTAGACCTCGAAGCGGGAGAGATCGAGGTGGACTGGTTCATTCACGAGGAATGAGCAGAGCACAGAGGCGCTACTGGAGGCGTTAGAGGCCACATGCGCATCGCACTCGTCAGTCTGTTCCCGGAGATGTTCGCAGCAGTCAGCGAACACGGCGTCTCGGGGCGCGCGATCAGGGATGGCCTGGTCACGCTGAGCCACTCAGACCCCAGGGACTACACGGTCGATGTGCATCGCACCGTGGACGACAGGCCCTACGGCGGTGGCCCGGGCATGTTGATGAAGATTGATCCGCTCAGGCAGGCCATTCAAGCCGCGCGTGAGCAGGCAGGGGAGGGCGCAAAGGTCGTCTACCTCTCGCCACAGGGCAGGCGTTTTAACCACGCCAGGGCCCTGGAACTCGCCAGCCAGGAAGGGCTTGTGCTGGTGGCGGGCCGCTACGAAGGCGTGGATGAGCGCCTGATTGAGGCGGAAGTCGATGAAGAGCTTTCCATCGGCGACTATGTATTAAGCGGCGGCGAACTGGCCGCCATGGTGGTCATCGATGCGGTGACGCGCCAACTGCCAGGGGCGCTCGGCCACGAGGCGTCAGCGGAGGAAGACTCCTTCGCAGATGGCTTGCTGGACTGTCCGCACTATACGCGGCCGGAGGAGTACGAGGGCAGGGTGGTACCGGAGGTGCTGCTCAGCGGCAACCACGAGGCGATACGCCGGTGGCGACTGAAGCAGGCCCTGGGCCGAACGCACGACAGACGGCCCGACCTGTTAGAGGGTCGGACGCTGTCAGAAGAGGAACAGGCTTTGCTCGACGAGTATCTCGCCGAGCGGTAATTAACGAACGGGCTAGCTGTGAAGCTACCGAGAACACATTGAGGAGTGCACCATGAGCACCAACAAGATCATTTCCCAGCTTGACGCTGAGCAGATGGAAAAAGAGATCCCGGATTTCGGCCCGGGTGACACGCTGGTTGTGCAGGTAAAAGTGAAAGAAGGTTCCCGCGAGCGTCTGCAGGCGTTCGAAGGCGTTTGCATCGGCAAGCGCAACCGCGGCCTCAACTCTGCTTTCACGGTGCGCAAGATCTCCCACGGTGTTGGCGTAGAGCGTACTTTCCAGACCTACAGCCCCCTCGTAGACAGCATCAACGTCAAGCGCCGCGGCGACGTACGCCAGGCCAAGCTGTACTACCTGCGCGAGCGCTCTGGTCGTGCGGCGCGTATCAAAGAGCGTCTCTCCTAAGCGCCAACGCTTAAGCAGTTCTCGAAAGCGGCCCTTGTGGCCGCTTTTTTGTGCCTGTTTCTTGAGCCTAACGATCTGCAGCTATCTATCACACTAACTCCCAGCGATTTTTGGCAGGCTATCCCGCAGAGCAGATATCGACTTCCGTTGGAGGAAGAGCGTTCGGGCCCGATACCTCCTGACAGGAAGCTCTGAGGCCATGGATGGCCTCAGCGCAGCCGCCATGGATGGCGAATTGGCGGTTCCTGTCAGGAGGTATCGGGTCCGAACGCGACAGGGCCAAAAGAAGAATGGCACAGCCAAAAATGCGCCAGCGGCAATACGACACAGAATCGCCAATAAAAGCCCCAATCCACCCGTGATAACGTAAGCCAATGACCGACCACCCCATACACCCAGAGATAGAGCGCTACATAGACGCCCTGTGGATGGAAAAAGGCCTCAGCGACAACACGCTCTCGTCCTACCGTCGCGACCTGAGACAGTTCAACGACTGGCTGGGTGCAACGCAGGGCACCACGGTAATCGGCGCTGACAAGATGCACCTGCAGGCGTACCTGGGCGCCAGGCTCGAACAGGGTCGCTCTCCGCGCTCGACGTCACGCTTCCTGTCTTGCGTGCGCGGTTTCTATCACTACATGCTGCGCGAAGGCCGTCTCACCGTAGACCCAACGCTAGATATAGAAAGCCCGAAACTCGGCAGGCCACTCCCCAAGTCGCTGTCTGAACAGGAGGTAGACACTCTGCTCGCCGCCCCCGACCTGGAGCTGCCCCTGGAGTTTCGCGACCGCACCATGCTCGAGCTGCTCTACGCCTGCGGGCTCAGGGTGACCGAGCTGACCAGTCTTACCATGTCACAGGTGAGCATGAACCAGGGCGTGGTGCGGGTATTCGGCAAAGGCAGCAAGGAGCGGCTTGTGCCGGTGGGGGAGGAGGCGCTCGAGTGGCTCAGGCGCTACCTCGCCGGGCCGCGCATGGAGTTGTTGAAAGATGTGCCGTCAGAGGTGCTGTTCCCCAGCAAGCGCGGCCGCCAGATGACTCGCCAGACCTTCTGGTATCGTATTAAAATCTACGCCCAGCGCGCCGGGATAAAGAAGGCACTGTCGCCGCATACCCTGCGCCACGCATTTGCCACACACCTGTTGAATCACGGTGCCGACCTGCGGGTTGTACAGATGCTGCTGGGGCACTCGGACCTGACGACCACCCAGATTTATACCCACGTGGCGCGAGAGCGCATGCAGGAGCTGCATGCCACGCATCACCCGCGGGGCTAGCGTGAGGTCATCAGGCGGAACCAAATGGCGTGCGCCCGTTCCAAGGGCGTGACCGTAAAGCAAAGAGAGGCGGCCCACTGGCCGACCCGAATAGAGGATGTAACATGAACCTTCAGATTTCCAGGTGGCTGCTCGCACTGTTGTTGTCATTTTCAGGTGCGCTCGCCCTGGCTGAGAAACCCGCCAGTGATGCCGTGGTGAAAAAGCTGAAAACTGCGCTCGAACTGCCGGGCACCGGTATAAGCGTTAAGGGTGTCAATAAAAGTGCCATGCCGGGTCTCTACGAGGTTGAACTGATCGACGGCACGATCCTGCAGACGTCTCCCGAGGGCGACTTTTTTATCGTGGGCGACCTGTATGCGGTCGACAAGAACGCTGGCCTCACCAACCTGAGCGAACAGCGCCGCGACGGACAGCGGCTCGAGGCGCTTGAGCAGGTGGCCGTGAGCGAGATGATCGTTTTCCCCGCCGAGGGTGAACGCCGCGCCTACATCAACGTTTTCACAGATGTGACCTGCTACTACTGCCGCAAGCTGCACCAGGAAGTGCCTGAGTTGAACAAGCGCGGCGTCGAAGTGCGCTACCTCGCCTATCCCCGCCAGGGCATCGGCACGGATGGCTACCAGAAGCTGGTAACAGCGTGGTGTTCTGACAATAAGACTGACGCCTTGACCAAACTGAAGGCTGAGCAGTCTGTACCCAACAAGAGCTGTGCCGACAACCCCGTCACCGCTCAGTTTCAACTCGGCAAGGATGTGGGTGTTCGAGGCACGCCCGCTATCGTAACCCAGGACGGCAAGCTCATCTCTGGTTACCAGCCGGTCGACCGCATGATGGTCTCCCTGGGCCTGAACTGATAATCCCGTTAATTGTGCCCTGAAGCCCCGCCCTCTCGTTGACAGGGTGGGGCCGACTCAGTACTGTTTGGCCCCTTTTTTAGCCCGCGCCGCTCAGTGTTGGCGCCCTTTTCGAGTCGACGACCGTGGACACTAAATTCCAGCGCATCGAGCGCCTTCCGCCTTACGTATTCAATATCATCGGTGATTTGAAGCAGCAGGCGCGAGCGGCGGGCGAGGACGTCATCGACTTCGGAATGGGCAACCCCGACCAGCCGACGCCCGACCATATCGTCGACAAGCTGGTAGAGACGGCGCGCCGTGGCGACACCCATCGCTACTCCCAGTCCAAGGGTATTCCGCGCCTGCGCAAGGCGATCTGCGACTGGTACCAGAAGCGCTACGACGTCACGCTCGACCCGAACTCCGAGGCAATCGTGACGCTGGGCTCCAAGGAGGGCCTCGCCCACCTTGCGCTGGCGACCACCGGCCCGGGTGATGCGATCCTCGTGCCCAATCCGTCTTACCCGATTCACCCGTACGGGTTCGTGATCTCGGGCGCGGATATTCGTCACGTGCCGATGGGTGAAAACGAGGACGCCTTCTTCGCCGAGCTCGAGAGCGCCATTCACAACAGCTGGCCGCGGCCCAAGATGCTGGTGCTGAATTTTCCATCGAATCCCACGGCCCAGTGTGTGGAGCTCGAGTTCTACGAGCGCGTCATCGCCATCGCCAAGGAGCACTCGATCTGGGTGGTGCAGGACCTTGCTTACGCCGACCTCTGTTATGACGGTTACGTGGCGCCCTCCATCCTGCAGGTGGAAGGGGCGCGCGATGTTGCGGTCGAATTTTTCAGCATGTCCAAGAGCTACAACATGCCGGGCTGGCGTGTCGGCTTCTGTGTAGGCAATGAGGTACTGGTCGGCGCGCTTGCGCGCATGAAGTCCTACCTCGACTACGGCATGTTCACCCCGATTCAGGTAGCCGCGATTGCCGCGCTGGAGGGCGACCAGCAGTGTGTTGCCGACATCCGCGCCATGTACCAGTCGCGCCGCGACGTACTGTGCGAGGGGCTCACAGCCGCCGGCTGGCCGGTCACGCCGCCCAAGGCGACGATGTTTGTTTGGGCCAAGATCCCCGAGTTTTACCGCGAGATGGGCTCACTGGAGTTCAGCAAGAAGCTGCTGGTGGAGGCCAAGGTAGCGGTGTCACCCGGTGTCGGTTTCGGCGAGAATGGTGAGGGCGCAGTGCGCTTCGGACTGATCGAAAACGAGCATCGCACGCGCCAGGCCATCCGCAACATCAAGCGCATGATCAAGAATGACGGGTTCGCCTGAGTCGAACCCGAAGACCTAAACAGGTGGGACAAACCTTGAAACCAGTCAGGATAGGACTCTGCGGTCTCGGCACGGTCGGTGGCGGCACTTTCCGCCTGCTTGCCGATAACGCCGATGTGATTGCGGGACGGGCGGAAGCGTCACTCGAGGTCGTGCACGTGGGTGCGCGCCGCGACAACCCGGATTGTCCGCTGGGTCAGGTGCCGGTTAGCCGCGACATCTTTGACGTCGCTCGTGACCCCCATGTCGATATTCTCGTCGAGTTGATTGGCGGTACTGACACCGCGAAAGAGCTCGTCGAGGCAGCGATCGATAATGGCAAACACGTTGTCACTGCCAACAAGGCATTAATAGCCGAGCACGGCAACGCGTTGTTCGCGCGTGCAGCGGAGAAGGGCGTCAGTCTACGCTTCGAAGCGGCGGTCGCGGGCGGTATCCCGATTATCAAGGCACTGCGCGAGGGCCTTGCCGGGAATCGCATCGAGTGGCTGGCCGGTATTATCAACGGCACGACCAACTTTATTCTCACCGAGATGCGCGACAAAGGACGTGCGTTTGACGATGTGCTTTCAGAGGCGCAGCAGCTCGGTTACGCGGAGGCCGACCCCACCTTCGACGTGGAAGGTATAGACGCTGCCCACAAGCTCGCGATCCTCGCCGCGCTGGCTTTCGGCATACCGCTCAACATGGATGCCGTCTTCGCCGAGGGCATTGCCAGCCTTACACCGGAAGATGTCGAGTTTGCCAAAGAACTTGGGTACCGCATCAAGCACCTGGGAATCGCCCGGCAGAATGAGGCGGGCGTTGAGCTGCGCGTGCACCCCACGTTGATCCCGCAGGGCAGGCTGCTCGCCAACGTTGATGGCGTGAAAAATGCCGTCCTCGTGGAGGGCGATGCGGTGGGACCTACCCTCTACTATGGCGCCGGAGCCGGTGCCGAGCCGACAGCCTCCGCGGTGGTGGCTGATCTTGTCGACCTCGCCCGCGATATTGCCGCGGGCCAGTCCAATCGCGTACCCGCGGGCGGTTTTGCTGCGGATGCGGTGCGTGACCTGCCGCTGGTGCCTATGGCTGATGTGAAGACCCCGTGGTACCTGCGCATGGAGGCAGAGGACAAGCCCGGCGTCATGTCGGAGGTAACTCGGATCTTCAGCGAGCAGGGCATCAGCATTGAGGGCTTGATACAGAAGGCGCCCGCGGCCGGTGAATCGCGCGTGCCTGTCGTCGTGTTGACCAACACGGCCGCACAGTCGAAGGTCGAAGAGGCCGTGCGTGAGATCGAGGCACTCGCTACCATATACGGCAGCATGACCTGTATCCGCGTAGAGACGCTGGACGGATAGGCAGCCCTATGAAATACATCAGCACCCGAGGCCAGGCGCCGGCACTCAATTTCGAGGATGTGCTGCTCACCGGCCTCGCCGCCGACGGCGGGCTCTATGTGCCAGAGTCGTTGCCGCAATTCTCGCAGGACGAGATTCGCGCGATGGCGGGCCTCGACTACGTGAGCCTCGCGGAGCGCATCGTTACCCCCTTTGTCGACGACTGTGTACCGCCGGCAGACCTGCGACGCCTGCTTGAAGAAAGTTATTCAGAGTTTCGGCACAACGCGATCGCGCCCATGGTGCAGATAGCGCCTAACCAGTGGGTGCTCGAACTCTTCCACGGGCCAACACTGGCCTTCAAGGACTTTGCCTTGCAGTTCCTGGGCCGATTGCTCGATTACGTGCTGGAAAAGCGCCAGAAGAAAGTCGTGATCATGGGCGCGACCTCCGGTGATACCGGCTCGGCGGCTATCGAGGGTTGTCGTCACTGCGAAAATATAGACATCTTCATCCTGCATCCCCACGACCGCGTGTCAGAAGTGCAGCGACGGCAGATGACCAGTGTGACGGGCGACAACATTCACAACCTGGCCGTACAGGGCAATTTCGACGACTGTCAGGCCATGGTAAAGGCGAGCTTCGGCGATCGCAGCTTCCTGCCCGAGGACCGCTCACTGGTTGCGGTGAACTCGATCAACTGGGCGCGCATCATGGCGCAGATCGTGTACTACTTTTACGCGGCGGTTGCGCTTGGCGGTCCCGACCGCGCCGTAGCATTCTCGGTGCCTACCGGCAATTTCGGCGATATTTTCGCGGGCTACCTCGCCCATAAGATGGGCCTGCCGGTCGAGCGCCTGATTATTGCGACCAACCGCAACGATGTGCTGCACCGGGCGCTCACCACCAGCACGTATGGCCGCCAGCCGCTGGCGCACACGCTTTCGCCCAGCATGGACATCACCGTCTCGAGTAACTTCGAGCGCCTGCTGTTTGATCTTTACGCGCGCGACGGTGCTGCCATTGCCGGCCTTATGGCAGACTTCGAAAGTGGCGACATCACGTTTTCTGACGAGGCGATGCGGGACGCGCGCACGCTGTTTACCAGCCAGTGCGTCAGTGACGATGAAACCTGCGCGCAGATCGCGTCCACATGGAACGAGTGCGAATACCTGCTCGACCCGCACACTGCAATCGGCGCTCGCGCGGCGCTCGACAGCGGTCTCGCCGGTGACTGCCCGGTGGTGACGCTCGCGACTGCTCATCCCGCGAAGTTTCCCGACGCGATCAAAAGCGCGGGCCTCAACGAGGAGGTGCACCTGCCACTGCACTTGCGCGATCTCTTCGAGCGTGAGGAGCGCTTCGAGGTGCTGCCCAACGAACTCGCCGCGGTGCAGACCTTCATGGCGGCCAACATCAACGCCTGAGGTCGAGACGGCGCCTGTGCAAAAACTCGTTCGCAGGCGCATGGCCGAGGGCGCGGGCGAACTCCCCGGTAGTGACATCCACCCCATGCTCGCGCGCATCTATCGCGCGCGCGGTATTGCAGCGGCCGATGACCTGGCGCTGGATCTTAAGCACCTCGTGCCGCCGACTGAACTGCTCGGCTGTGCTGCGGGAGCAGAGTTCCTGGCTGATGCCATTGCCCGTGACCAGCGCATTCTGATTGTCGGAGACTTTGACGCCGATGGTGCGACGAGCACTGCACTTGGCATCAGTACGCTGCGTGAAATGGGCGCGCGCTATGTCGACTACCTGGTGCCCAACCGCTTCGAGTACGGGTATGGCTTAACGCCAGAGATTGTCGAACTTGCAGCGCGCAACAAGCCCGACCTGCTGATTACCGTCGACAACGGCATCGCGAGTATCGAGGGAGTGCGAGCGGCTCGCGCTCACGGAATCGCCACGCTGGTCACCGACCATCACCTCGCGGGCGACGAACTGCCCGAGGCCGAAGTCATCATCAACCCGAATCAGCCGGGGTGCACCTTTCCCAGCAAAGCGCTGGCGGGCGTCGGCGTTATCTTCTATCTCATGCTGGCGCTGCGCAGTTGCCTGCGCGAGCGCGGCTGGTTCGAGAACCGCCCGGAGCCCAACCTCGCGGAGTGTCTGGACCTCGTTGCGCTCGGCACGGTTGCCGATGTCGTGCCCCTGGATCGCAACAACCGTATTCTCGTCGACCAGGGCCTGAGGCGTATCCGCGCCGGGAAAGCGCGGCCGGGGATTCGTGCGTTGCTCGATGTGGCGCAGCGCGCGGAACACTCCGTTGTGGCCTCCGACCTCGGTTTCGCCGTGGGCCCGCGCATCAATGCTGCGGGGCGCCTCGACGATATGTCCATCGGCATCGAGTGCCTGCTCAGCGAATCGACGGCAGAGGCTATGGCCTTCGCCACCGAGCTGCACCGCCTGAACAAGGACCGCCGTGCCATCGAGGAGGGCATGCAGCGCGAGGCTATGCAGATAATTGCAGCGATGGATTTTGGCGGTGAAAGCGAGACGCCTCCCGCAATGACGCTCTACCAGCCCGGCTGGCACCAGGGGGTGATCGGTATTCTCGCCTCGCGCGTGAAAGAGAAGCTGCACCGGCCCACGATTGCGTTTGCCGACGGTGATGAGGGCCAGGTGAAGGGCTCGGCGCGCTCCATCACCGGCGTCCATATACGCGACATTCTCGATGCGGTGGCGACCCGTCACCCCGGTCTGATTTCACGCTTTGGTGGGCACGCTATGGCGGCAGGACTCACGCTCGCGCGAGATGACTACCCGGCTTTCGCCGAGGCATTTGTTGCGGAGGTAGGGCGTCACACCGATGACGTCGAGTTGCAGGCGATTATCGAATCTGACGGTGAACTCGCGCCGGAAGACTTTGACCTCGAACTGGCCACCGCGCTGCGCTACGCGGGGCCCTGGGGGCAGCACTTTCCCGAGCCGACCTTCGACGGGCGCTTCGTGCTCGAGGCGCAGCGCCTCGTTGGCGAGAAACATTTGAAGATGACCCTGTGTCCCGCAGAGGGCAGTCGGTCCATCGATGCAATCGCGTTCAATATCGATCCAACGGCCTGGCCGAACGAAGAGGTGCGGGAGGTCGACATTGCTTACCGCCTCGACGTGAACGAGTTTCGCGGACGCAGGAGTGTACAGCTGATCGTCGAGCAACTGAGCGCCGTTGTGTAGTGGCAGGTTCCCTGAACACCGTCAGCCTTATCGGGATGCCCGGCGTTGGCAAGAGTACGGTGGGTGTATTGCTCGCTAAGCATCTCGGGCTTGGTTTTATCGATACCGACCTTCACATACAACAGCGCCAGGGATGCACCCTTCAGGACTTTCTCGATGCGCACGACTATCTTGCGCTGCGACGCGTGGAGGAAGAGATACTGCTCGGTCTGGAGCTTGCCGATGCCGTCATCTCGACTGGCGGCAGTGTGGTGTATAGCGAGGGTGCAATGGCGCGACTCGCCGCGACTGGCCCCGTGGTTTATCTCTGCGCTGACCTGCCGACACTTACCTCCCGGGTTGCCGCCGCGCCATTGCGAGGTATCGCCAGCGACCCCCGTCACTCCTTCGCCGAGGTGTTTACCGAGCGCACGCCACTCTATGCGCAACATGCCGATATCACGGTGGACACCTCGGGTGCGACCCCGGCTCAGGTTGCAGAGGAAATCGTCCAGGCGCTCGGGCAGCAATAAGCACGGGCGGCACCCTTTCACAGAGAGCACTGGCGTTGCTTGACCTTCCAGTTGTGGGAAGGTTTACATTGGGGGTATGGCTACAGCGAGGTGCCCATGAATATCTCCCAGGCAGCCCGCCAGAGCGGGCTCAGCGCCAAGACGATCCGCTACTACGAGGAGATCGGTCTGATCTCCCCGGCGAGCAGGAGCGACAACGGCTACCGCCAGTACAACGTTAGCGCGGTAGAAGAGCTCAGCTTTCTCGCCCGCGCCCGCGATGTCGGCTTCGACCTGCAGGAATGTCGACAGCTACTGGCGCTGCATCGCAATGAACACCGGCAAAGCCGACACGCCCGTGAACTCGTGCTGGAAAAGAGTGCGCAGCTAAAGGCCCGGATCAAACAACTGCGTGCCATGCAGGCAACGCTTGAAGATATGGCCAGCCGCTGTCACGGTGACGAGGGGCCCGACTGCGCGATTCTCGAAGATCTCGCGGGCGGCGCCGGATAGATCGCATGAACCGCAACCACGATAACCACTGCCACGCCAACGACCTGGCGGGGCAGGGGGCATTGGCCGCGGGCAGTGCACACATTGACAGCCCTTGCTGTCACGCCGAAGTGGAAGAAGACGCCTGCTGCGACGCCCCCGCGCGCCGCGATTACCTGTTCTGGGGCAGCCTGGCGATTATCGCCGCGGCCTATCCGCTCGGTGCACTGATGGAGCACGCCCACGGTTCCATGCTGGGAACATTTACCGGCGGCGTGTTCGAGCTCGTCAATCGCATGTGGTGGGGCATCGCCATTGGCATCGTGTTCGTCGGAATTCTCGGACGCATACCGCGGGAACTCGTCATGGGCCTGTTGGGCCGAAAGGGCGGCTTCACCGGTCTCTGGCGAGCCACTTTTGCGGGCGTGTTCCTGGACCTGTGTAGTCACGGCATCCTGGCTGTCGGTATGAAACTCTATGAGCGCGGCGCCAGTGCGGGGCAGGTGATGGCGTTCCTGCTGGCGAGCCCGTGGAATTCGCTGTCACTGACGCTCATCCTGATCGCGCTTATTGGCGTCCAGTGGACGCTGCTGTTTATCGGCCTTTCACTTGTCATCGGCATTGTGACCGGCGCCGTTTTCGATCGCCTGGTGCGTCAAGGCACGCTGCCGGAAAACCCCTGGCAGCGCGAGCTTGGTGAAGACCGGCCACTGGGTGAGCAGTGGCGCGAGTTTCGCGCTGCGATGCGATTTTCTGCTGGCGGTACGCTCGATGTGCTGCGGGACGGATTCGCGGGCTCGCGCGTGGTCATTCGCTGGGCGCTTTTCGGCCTGGTGCTCGCCGCTGCGGTTCGAGCGTTGGTCCCGGAAGACACCTTTGCCACCTGGTTTGGCGCCACCATGGGCGGCCTCTGGCTAACCCTGCTCGCCACCACCGTCATCGAAGTCTGTTCCGAGGGCTCCACGCCTATTGCGGCAGACCTGATCAATCGTGCAGGGGCGCCCGGCAACAGCTTCACTTTCCTGATGGCCGGAGTGGCAACGGATTACACCGAGGTGATGTCGATCAGGGAGACCACTGCTTCCTGGCGTATCGCGCTCTGCCTCCCGCTGGTGGCGGTGCCCCAGATACTGCTCATCGGGGCGGTCCTCAACCAGTTCTAGGGCCTGTCGCCCCCCGTTGCGCTGCGGTAGAATGCCCCGCTTTGCGCAAGCGACGGTAAGACAATGCTCGAGATAAACCCCCTGTTGACCCAGTTGAAAGACATTGAGGCACGCGCTGACGTGCTGAGGGGGTATCTTTGACTTCGACCAGCGCAAAGAGCGCCTCGCAGAGGTCGAACTAGAACTCGCCGAACCCAGCGTCTGGGATGATCCGGACCGCGCCCAGGAACTGGGTCGCGAACGCGCCGCACTGGAAGGCATCGTCCAGACTATCGAAAAGCTCGATGGCGGCGCTACGGATGCCAGGGACCTGCTGGAAATGGCGGCGGCGGAGGACGACGAGGAGACCGTCGCCGAAATCGAGGGCGAGATCGCCGGCCTAATTGGCCTCCTCGAGAAGCTCGAGTTCCGGCGGATGTTTTCCGGCGAGATGGACCCGAACAACGCCTACCTCGATATACAGGCGGGCTCCGGCGGCACCGAGGCACAGGACTGGGCCGAGATGCTCCTGCGCATGTACCTGCGCTGGGCGGACGCCAAGGGCTTCAAGGCCCAGCTCGTTGAATGCAGTGCAGGCGAGGTCGCGGGGATCAAGAGTGCGACACTGTTTGTCGAGGGCGAATACGCTTTCGGCTGGCTGCGCACCGAGATCGGCGTGCACCGCCTGGTGCGCAAGTCGCCGTTTGATTCAGGCAACCGCCGCCACACATCCTTCTCCGCTGTTTTTGTTTCGCCTGAAATCGATGACAACATCGATATCGAGATCGACCCCTCGGATGTGCGTACGGATACCTACCGCGCCTCTGGTGCCGGCGGCCAGCACGTCAACAAGACCGACTCGGCGGTGCGCCTGACGCACGAGCCCAGCGGCATCGTCGTGCAGTGCCAGAGCGAGCGCAGCCAGCACCAGAACCGCGACAAGGCGTGGAAGATGCTGCGCGCAAAGCTTTACGAGCAGGAGGTCATGAAGCGGCAGGAGGCGGCCCAGGCCACGGAAGACAGCAAGGCCGACATCGGCTGGGGAAGCCAGATACGCTCCTACGTGCTCGACGATTCGCGGATCAAGGACCTGCGCACGAGCGTAGAGACCAGCAATACACAGGCCGTGCTGGACGGTGACATAGACCAATTTATCGAGGCCTCGCTGAAGAGCGGGTTGTAAGGGAAAGCGCGAGTACTGACATGAGTGACAACGAACAGGCGGCCGAGCCACAGGACGAAAACAAGCTGATCGCCGAGCGCCGCGCCAAGCTCGACGCGTTGCGTGAGCAGGGCGTGGCCTTTCCCAATGACTTCCGCAGGACCGCCGAGGCAGGTGATCTGCAGGCCGAGTACGGGGAATGTTCCAAGGAAGAGCTGGAAGAGGCGGGTCGCGAGTTCGCGGTCGCGGGCAGGCTGATTCGCAACCGCGGCGCGTTCCTCTTGATTCAGGACGGTTCCGACCGCATTCAGCTCTACGTCGATCGCAAGGGCCTTGACGATGCAACGCTGGCCGCCATCAAGGGGTGGGACCTCGGCGATATCGTGGGTGCCAGCGGCCCACTGCACAAGTCGGGCAAGGGCGACCTCTATATCAACATGGCAGAAGCGCGACTGCTGACCAAGGCGTTGCGCCCGCTCCCCGACAAGTACCACGGCCTCGCCGATCAGGAGATGCGCTATCGCCAGCGCTATGTCGACCTGATCGTCAACGAGGAATCGCGCGAGGTGTTCCGCACGCGCTCAAAGATTGTCGCGTTCATCCGCAACTACATGTCGGGCCGGGACTTCATGGAGGTGGAGACACCCATGATGCAGGTGATTCCGGGCGGTGCGACCGCTCGTCCTTTCGTCACCCACCACAACGCGCTCGATATGAACCTTTACCTGCGGATCGCACCGGAGCTCTACCTGAAGCGCCTTACTGTTGGCGGTTTCGAGCGCGTGTTTGAAATCAACCGCAGTTTCCGCAACGAGGGTCTCTCTACACGGCACAACCCTGAGTTCACCATGCTGGAGTTCTACTGGGCCTACGCGGACTACCGCGATGCGATGGACCTAACCGAAGACATGTTGCGCAGGCTTTGCGAGGAGGTGCTCGGCGGTACTACCGTAAACTACCAGGGCGCGAGCTACGATTTCTCAAAGCCGTTCCAGCGCATGACCGTGCTGGAGTCGATTCTGCATTTCAACGCCGACATGACCACGGAGCAGTTATCGGACGACGCCACCGCCCGTTCGCTGGCGAAGGGTCTGGGCATTGAGGTCAAGGACATTTGGGGCCTGGGTAAGGTGCAGCTCGAGATTTTTGAAAAGACTGTCGAACACCAGCTGGACCAGCCCACCTTCATCACCGCGTATCCGACTGAAGTGTCGCCATTGGCCCGGCGCAATGACGATGATCCCTTTGTCACGGATCGCTTCGAGTTTTTCGTCGCCGGTCGCGAGTTGGCCAATGGTTTTTCGGAGCTCAACGATGCTGAAGACCAGGCCGAGCGTTTCCTTAAGCAGGTGGCAGAGAAAGAGGCAGGTGATGAAGAGGCCATGCACTATGACGCCGACTACGTCCGCGCTCTAGAGTACGGCCTGCCGCCAACCGCGGGCGAGGGCATTGGGATCGATCGGTTGGTGATGCTCTTGACTGACTCGACCTCGATTCGCGACGTGCTGCTGTTTCCACACATGCGCCCGGAGTAGGGTGTCTACCTCCCGGGAATCGGGTTACACTCGCAGCGACTACTCCTGAGAGGTTGTCGTGTTGTTGCGCCTTGTTTCTGCCATCCTGCTTTCGCTGTTTCTACTAGGTTGTGCGGCTACTCCCGAGACCGTTGTTAATGAAGCGCCTGGCCAGCCGGCCGGTGAGCCCGACCTGGCCCTGAACCTGTCCGACGAGACCATCGCCCCCTGTGAAGAGGTGAGCCCAATCGATAGCCTGCTCGAGCGCGGCTTTAGCGCCTTGCTGGATGGGCGGCACGTGGAGGCGATCTCGCTGTTCCAGAGCTATAAGAAGCTGGAAGGTTCGCCCATGGCGGCGTGGGAGGCGGACATCGCCATCGCATACGACAGCATGCTGAACCAGAGTCCCTTCTACGACCCGGTTGCGGCGCGCGCCGCGTTTGATCGGCTTGGGGCCGCGCCGCCGGAGGGCGGTCCTGTCCATGAAACGGTATTGATGATGCGCGACTCGCTCGCGATGTTTGCGACGCTGCTCGACAACATTGCGGAACTCAAGAGCGACAACGCCGTCCTCGCAGAGGACCTCGCCAAGCGAGAAGAAGCGATCAAGCGCCTCCGTGAGCTAACTCTGGGTCAGTAGGCAGAACCACCGTAAAGGTGGAGCCAACCCCTTCTTCACTGTGCACACTGATGCTGCCGCCCATGAGGGTGCAGTACTCCCTGCAGATGGCCAGGCCGAGACCGGTGCCGCCATAGGTGGCGCTCGTCGAGGACTCCGCCTGCACAAACGCGTCGAACACGCGTGACTGTTGGTCCTCATTCATCCCGATACCGGTGTCGTGCACCGTGAACTCGAGGAAGCCCGGCATTTCGGGGATTTCTTCACCGGCGACCGTAATAAAGCCGTTCTGCGTGAACTTGTTGGCGTTGCTCAACAGGTTGGTGAAAATCTGCCGGAACTTTGCGGCGTCGTTGTAGATCCGCGGCAGTGCCGTCACATCTTTCAGTTGGATCTCATTGGCCGAGTTGCGAAGCAGGGGTGAGATGCCCTCGATGACCTGCGTGAGAATATCCTGAGCGAGAAAGGTCTCGCAGTGCAGCGACATTTTTCCGGTCTCGATCTTGGAGAGGTCGAGGATGTCGTTGATTAAGGTGAGGAGCTGTCGGCCCGAGCCGATGATGCTGTCGAGGTCCTTGCGAAACAGCGGTCGGTCGATGTCGCCTGCATCGCCGAGTTCATCGTGCAGCATTTCGCTGTAGCCAATGATCGCATTGAGTGGCGTGCGCAGCTCGTGACTCACGTTGGCGAGGAAGATGCTCTTGGCGGCGTTGGCATCATCGGCGACATCCCGCGCCCGGCGTACATCGTAGATCGCATTGCGCAGCTTGTCGGACATGTCGTTGAAAGCGCGGCCCAGGTCACCCAGCTCGCCGGCGTCCTCGATCTTGTCGATGCGGTAATTCAGGTCTCCGCTGCCGAAGCGTTGCGCGCCTTTCATCAGTCGCTTCAGCGAGGTGTTGGTATAGCGCACTAGGAAGAAGCCGAGTGTCGCTGTCAGGAAGATGGAGGCGAAAAACGCGATGACCGTGATGCGGTCCGTGAGCGAGATGGTGCGGTCGATAATCGTCGCTCGCTGTACCGCGATGAACGCCTGGCGCTGCTCTAGTTCCTTGAGGCGCTGGCGCGTGTCTGAAAACGCGCTCGAGTCGTCCATGTCCATTGCGAAGTCCGCATCGTTGTAGCTGCGGTAGAACTCGAGCCATCCCGCCAGCAGTCGGTCTGAACTTTCCTTCAGCTCCTGGAAGTGCAGCTCGGTAACGCCGTGGCTCAAGCGCCCCAGGCGGCTTATGCGGCCGCTGATAGCGGCGATGGCCTGCTCTGCCGTGTCGCGCTCAGCGGTGTCCAGCTGGTCTTCCGTGGTGTCGCGCAGGGCCGCAAGTACCAGGGTTTGCTGGCGCTGGTCCTCAAGCAGTTGTTCGATCTCCGTCGACAGCTGTGCGGCGCTCACGGAATCGCGATACGCCTCCATACTCTCGTTTCGCGCGTAGCTTCCCCAGAAGTGCGTGCCGACGTTGACGGCAAACAGGATGAGGATGGTGACAAGCGACAGGGTGAGTCGGCGGCGTAAACTCATTGGCGCGTGAGTTTCTGGATCTTGATCAGCAAGCCGGGAAAGTCGACCGGTTTGGTCGCGTAGTCGTCACACCCCGCATCGAGGGCATTCTGCCTGTCGACCTCCATGGCGTGGGCGGTGAGGGCAATGATCGGGATGTGCTTGATAGCGTCATCTTCCCGGGCGCGGCGGCAGGCTGTCCAGCCGTCCATCACCGGCAGGTTCATGTCCATTAACACCACGGCGGGCTGTTCCGCCGCCATGACCGAGAGCGCCTGGGCGCCATCGCCTGCGGTCAGCACCACGAGCCCGGCCCTGGACAGTCGACGCACCATCATCTCGCGGTTGAGTTCGTTGTCCTCAACCAGCAGCACCACGGTTCCTTCGCTCACGAGGACACGCCCCTGAGTTCGTGGATGAGTATGGTCTCGTCAATGCCCTTGACCTTGATGCTCTGGCTGCGACCGAGTGTGGGTTCCTGCTTGAGGCTGTTGAGCGTGCTGTCGGAGATCAGGATCTCGCCGCCCCCCGTCTGGTCTTCGATGCGCGAGGTGACGTTCATGGGGTGGCCGACAAAACCGTACTTGGAGCGCTTCTCTGAGCCGATATTGCCCGCGATGACATCGCCCGTGTTCACGGCGATACCGGTGCTGATGATGGGGAGGCCGTCCGCCTCATTCAGCGCGTTGATCTCGTCCATCGCGGCCTGCATCGCCAGGGCACAGCTCACGGCCCGGTCGGCGTCATCCTCGCGATGTAGCGGGGCACCGAATACGGCGAGGATGGCATCGCCGACGAACTCGTCGATTGTCCCGTGGTGCTCCATGATGATGTCGGTCATGCGGCCGAGGTAGCGATTGAGCATCGACACGACCTCGTCAGGCGCGAGGTGCTCAGACAGTGTGGTAAAGCTGCGAATGTCGGACATGAGAATGCTCACCCGGCACAGGTCGCCGCCGAGCCGGAGGCCCTCGGGGCGCTCAAGGATGTCGGTGACGATCTCGTCGGACAGGTAGCGCCCAAAGGTGGCGCGGATGAATTTCTCGTTGCGCTCCAGCTGCTGCCGGTACTGCTCCTCGCGGTCGTGCCAGCGCTTGCGTTCAATGCCCGCCTTGATGCGCGCCTGCAGCAGCACGGGGTTGAAGGGCTTGAACAGGTAGTCGTCGGCGCCGGCCTCGATGCACTCGATAATGCCGTCCATGTCCTGGCTGCCGGAGATTACGATCACGGGCGTGGCGCGCCAGTCCGGGTGTTCCTTGATGCGGTGCAGCACCTCCCTGCCGTCCATGCCCGGCATCAGGAGGTCGAGTAGCACCACATCAACATCGCTTTGCTCAAGCGCATTGAGCGCTTCTTCGCCGCTCGCTGCCGTGATCACGAAATGGCCCAGGCGGGACAGGTTGCGCGCGACCAGCTCGCGGTTCTCCTGACGGTCGTCGACGGCCAGGATGAATCCGGGCTCGCTCTGTATGACCCGGTTGGGCGAGAAACTTGGCTCTGAATTGCTGCCCTGGGCACTGTGAACCGCGGTAAGCAGTGCGCCGAGCATGTCGGCAAAGTCGGCGTGCTGCGTCCCGATATCTTCTTTCAGCATCTCAGCGTAGCCGCGCACCGCGGCGAGCACATTCATGAGCTCGTGACGGTCCACCGCACGGCCGCCGGAGTCCAGCATGGGTTCGAGGCGCTGGGCTGCACTGAAAAGGTGATCGAAGTCGTCGCAGGTCTGGGGCGCGAGGTCCGCGGCACGGGCGACAAACGCCTGGTGCAGGATGTCGACTACCTGCTTCATGCTGTCACCCCACCCCTCGGTGGGTTGCGCCTGGCTGCCCGTCATCGCCTTGATTGCGTCCCTTGAGTCTTGTATCAGTCGTGCACGGGCAGTATAACGAGCCGTAGAGGCCTGTGGAAACGACACCAGACGCCCGCGGGGGTCATTTTTCTGCGCGGCGGGTGCGCAAGGTCAAAAGTTTGGGTTACTATATTCCAGTTGCTATGGGATTGGCGTGATAGGGGTGGCGTAAACCGATGTTGCAGCAAGTCGAGATATTTCAGGGGTTATCGCAGGAAGAGCTGGATGCGCTGGCTGCCAGCAGCACGAGTCGCTCGTTTCCGAAAAACACGGTGGTGATACACGAAAACGATCCCGCCGACTCCCTGTTTGTTATCGAGAGCGGCAAGGTGAAAGTCTACTGCTCCGACAAGAACGGCAAAGAGTTCATCATGAACACCCAGGGTTCCGGTGACTACTTCGGTGAGCTGGCCCTGCTCGATGACTCAACCCGTTCCGCCTCTGTGCGCACGGTTGAGAAGTCGTCCTTCTGCATCATCTACAAGGAAGACTTCAATCGCGTACTGGACGAGCACCCCAATATCGGCAAGCAGCTCGTGCGCAATCTGGCATCGCGCGTGCGCAAGCTCACCGCGGATGTGAAGAGCCTCGCGCTGCAGGATGTCTACGGCCGCGTTGCCAATGTGTTGATGGACCTGTCGGAAGAGCGCGGCGATGGCACGCTCTATATTCCCGAGAAGCTGACACAGCAGGACATTGCCGACAGGGTCGGTGCTTCTCGCGAAATGGTTGCGCGGATCCTGAAGGACCTCACCATCGGTGAGTACATCCGCTTCGAAGGTCGCCATATCATCATCAATACCCGCCTCCCGGCGAAGTACTGATCAGGGGGCGGCGTCAGTCGTCCTGTTCCCGCACAGACTCCACGGTAAGGTCCAGCTCGCCCCTGGCGAGTTGCGCGGTCACGCGTGTGCCCGCGCCGACAGCCGCCGCATCTGACACGACCCGGCCCTTCTCGTCCCGCACGATCGCGTAGCCACGGGCGAGTGTCGCGGCAGGATCCAGTACCTCGAGTCGACCGGAGAGCCCGGCCAGCCTGCTTGCGTGGCGCGCGAGGTGCGCTCGCATCGAAGTCCGCATGCGCGCAGTGAGTGCCGCGTTCCGCTGCTGTAGTGCGGTCAGTTCGCCGGCGGGTGAACTGCCTAGCAGGCGCGCCTGCACCAGCGCGAGTCTGCCGCGCCGCGAGGTTAGCTGGCTGCGCTGTGCAATGCGCAGGCGCTGCTCCAGGTCATCCAGCCGCTGTGCCTGCTCCCGCAGCAGTGCACCGGGGTGCCTGAGACGCCGTTTCCGATGTTCGAGGCCGGTGTTGAGCGCTGCCAGTCGCCTCAGCATCTGGCGTACAAGGTCTTCGTGCCAGGCCCCCAGTTCACGCGCCAGTTCGCGAACGTCAGGGCTCACGAGCTCTGCCGCCGCTGAGGGGGTGGGCGCGCGATAGTCCGCCACCATGTCCGCGATACTGAAGTCGACTTCGTGGCCCACCGCGCTGACCACCGGCAGCTCACTTGCCGCGATCGCCCGGGCAACGCGTTCGTCATTGAACGCCCAGAGATCCTCGAGCGAGCCGCCGCCGCGCCCCACAATCAGCGTGTCCAGGTCTATCTTGCCTTCCCGCCGCCAGCGGTTGGCGTTCTCGATAGCGCGCACGATCTGCAGTGGGGCTTCCTCGCCCTGTACCGCCACCGGCAGCAGGGAGACCTCAATGGACGGGCAGCGCCTGGCGAGGACGGTGATGATGTCGTGGATGACGGCGCCGGTGGGGGAGGTGACCACGCCGATATGCCGCACCTCGTCAGGTAGCGGCTGTTTACGTTCGTCGTCAAACAGGCCCTCAGCGAGAAGCTTTGCCTTGAGTTTTTCGAACTGGGCCTGCAGGGCGCCCGCGCCGGCGGGCTCCATGAACTCGCCGATAAGTTGGAATTCGCCCCTGGCCTCATAGAGCGAGACTCGCGCGCGCAGGCGCACTGCATCGCCGCTCTGGGGTTTGAAGCGCAGACGCTGGTTGCGGCCGCGGAACATCGCGCAACGCACCTGGGCGTCGCCATCTTTGAGCGAAAAGTACCAGTGGCCTGAGCCGGGTGCGGCGAAATTGCTGATTTCCCCCTCGACCCAGATGAAATCGAACTGGCTTTCCAGCAGCGTGCGCACGCGCCGGTTGAGCTGGCTGACGGTCAGGGTGGGAGGGGATTCTGCGTTGTCGAAGGGGCCGGACACGTTCTGGACACACGCTGGGCAAACCCCGCTAGTGTACTGCATCGACCTGCTCGCTCACAGGCCGCTCTTTTAGGGGTTATCAATTGTGCTGCCGCGCACTTGGTCTTATAATCGCGCGCTTATTCAAGCGCGACCGCGAGGAGACCTTACCCCCATGCTGCGAATCGCCCAGGAAGCTCTAACGTTTGATGATGTTCTGCTGACCCCTGGGTACTCTGAAGTTGTCGCTACGGACGTCTCGCTCCGCACCCGCCTTACGCGTGAAATTGAACTGAATATCCCCCTCGTGTCCGCCGCCATGGACACTGTGACCGAGCACCGCCTCGCCATTGCCATCGCGCAGGAAGGTGGCGTCGGCATCATCCACAAGAGCATGACTATTGCCGACCAGGCCGACGAAGTGCGTCGGGTGAAGAAATTCGAGAGCGGCATGGTGAAGGACCCGATCACGATTCAGCAGTCGGCAACGATCGCAGAGTTGCTCGACCTGACTGCCGCCAACGGCATCTCGGGCGTACCGGTAATGGACGGCGGCGACCTGGTCGGTATTGTCACCCGGCGCGACCTGCGCTTTGAGTCGGACCCCCAGAAGCTGGTATCGGCAATCATGACCCCGCGTGACCAGCTCGTGACGGTCAAGGAGGGCGCCGGCCTCGCAGAGGTGCAGGAGAAGCTGCACGAGCACCGCATCGAGAAAATCCTCGTGGTCAACGACGACTTCGACCTCTGCGGCATGATCACTGTGAAGGACTTTGATAAGGCCGAGAGTTTCCCCAACGCCTGCAAGGACTCCTATGGCCAGCTGCGTGTTGGCGCCTCGGTAGGCACGAGTCCCGATACCGATGACCGCGTGGATGCCCTCGTGGCTGCGGGCGTCGATGTATTGGTAGTCGACACGGCCCACGGTCACTCGCGCAACGTGATTGAGCGGGTCAAGATGATCAAGTCTGCCTATCCCTCGGTGCAGGTCATTGGCGGCAATATCGCCACGGCCGCCGCGGCGGTGGCGCTGGCCGAGGCGGGCGCCGATGGCGTAAAGGTCGGTATTGGCCCCGGCTCCATCTGCACCACCCGTATCGTGACCGGCACCGGCGTACCGCAGATCACGGCCATTGCCAATGTGGCCGAGGCCTTGCGCGGCCGCGATGTACCGCTCATCGCTGATGGCGGGATCCGCTTCTCGGGCGATATCTCCAAGGCCGTGGTGGCGGGTGCCCACTCCGTGATGATGGGTAGCATGTTTGCCGGTACCGAGGAGGCCCCTGGCGAGGTCGAGCTCTACCAGGGCCGCACCTACAAGGCGTATCGCGGTATGGGCTCGCTCGGTGCCATGGCCCAGACCCAGGGGTCCTCTGATCGTTATTTCCAGGACGCCAGCCAGGGCGCTGAAAAGCTGGTGCCCGAGGGCATTGAGGGCCGCGTACCTTACAAGGGCCCTGTCTCTGCCATTGTTCATCAACTCATGGGCGGACTGCGCTCAGCTATGGGTTATACCGGCAGCAAAGATCTCGACATCATGCGCACCCGGCCGGAATTCGTCAGGGTGACCAATGCGGGCATGTCCGAGAGCCACGTTCACGATGTATCGATCACCAAGGAAGCGCCGAACTATCCGGTACGCTGATCGCGCACAACCGCCGGCCCTGTCGCCGGCACCTCCGCAGCCGACCGCCGGTCGCTGCCCCACACGCCAGGAACGCACATGAGCGCAGATATCCACGCCCAGAAAATTCTCATTCTGGACTTTGGCTCCCAGTACACCCAGTTGATCGCGCGCCGCGTGCGCGAGGTGGGCGTTTACAGCGAGATTCGTGCGTTCGACATGACCGAGGAGGAGATTCGCGACTACAACCCGCGAGGCGTTATCCTGTCGGGCGGCCCAGAATCCGTGGCCGCTGCGGCGTCACCGCGTGCACCCGACATCGTGTTCGAACTTGGCGTGCCCGTGCTTGGTATCTGCTATGGCATGCAGACAATGGCCGAGCAGTTTGGCGGTCGCGTAGAGGGCTCCAACATCTCAGAATTCGGCTACGCGCAGATACGGCAGGTGGTAAACGAGGGTCTCCTGCACGACATCCGCGACCACGTCGATGCCGAGGGTCATGGCCTGCTAGACGTTTGGATGAGCCACGGTGACAAGGTCGTGGAACTGCCGCCGGACTTCGAGCTGATCGCAGAGACCGAAAGCTGCCCGATTGCGGGCATGGCCCACACGTCGAAGCCCTTTTATGGCATCCAGTTTCACCCCGAGGTGACTCACACGCTGCAGGGCATGCGCATCTTCGAGCACTTTGTACTGGAGCAGTGCGGCTGTGAGGCGCTGTGGACGGCGGCCAATATCGTCGAAGACGCCATAGCGCGTGTGAAGCAGACGGTGGGCGACGACAAGGTACTGCTGGGCCTGTCCGGTGGGGTCGACTCTTCCGTGGTCGCGGCGCTCCTGCATCGCGCCATTGGTGACCAGCTCACCTGTGTCTTTGTAGATAACGGCCTGCTGCGCCTGGACGAGGGCGACCATGTGATGGACATGTTTGCGCGCAACATGGGTGTGAAGGTGATTCGCGCAGACAAAGAGGCGCTCTTCCTCAACAAGTTGCAAGGTGTCGCTGATCCGGAAGATAAGCGCAAGCTCATCGGCAACACCTTTATTGAAGTGTTCGACGAAGAGGCGGCGAAACTCACGGGCGTTAAGTGGCTCGCACAGGGCACGATCTACCCGGACGTGATCGAGTCTGCGGGTGCGAAGACCGGCAAGGCCCATACGATCAAGTCGCACCATAATGTGGGCGGCCTGCCCGACGACATGACGCTCGAACTCGTCGAGCCGCTGCGCGAGCTGTTCAAGGACGAGGTGCGTAAGATCGGCCTCGAACTCGGGCTGCCCTATGACATGGTGTATCGCCACCCGTTCCCGGGTCCTGGCCTTGGGGTGCGCATTCTCGGCGAGGTGAAGAAGGAGTACGCGGACCTGTTGCGCCGCGCTGATGCCATTTTTATCGAGGAGCTACACCGCGATGATTTTTACCACAAGACCAGCCAGGCGTTCGCCGTATTTCTGCCCGTAAAGTCTGTGGGTGTGGTGGGCGATGGTCGCCGCTACGAGTACGTTATCGCGCTGCGCGCCGTGGAAACGGTGGATTTCATGACGGCGCGATGGGCCCATCTGCCCTACGAGTTGCTCGAGCGCGTCTCCAACCGCATTATTAATGAGATTTCCGGCGTCTCCAGAGTGACGTACGATATCAGCAGTAAACCGCCCGCCACGATTGAATGGGAGTAGTGAGAATGAAGTCGTTCCTGCCGTTAAGCCTCGCCCTTTTTCTGCCGCTGGCAGCTATGGCGGAGGGTGCCGACACCGCCCCCGATCTGGTGATCAGCTCGGGTATTGAGAACGGCGGCTACTGGACTATCGCGGAAACGCTGCGCGAAGTGGCGGCCGCATCCAATATCAGTGTGAAAAACGAGCGCAGCTCGGGTTCGGTTAACAACCTGCGTGCACTGATGTCTGCGGGTAGTCCGGTCAACCTCGCCTTTGCGCAGGCGGATGCCGTGGCGGCGCATCTCAAGAAGCGTCCCAATGACGAGCCGAAAATGCGACTGATCGAGAGCATCGGCCTGGAATGCGTGTTTATCGTCACCGACCCGAAAAAGAAGATTAAGGACGACGAGGATTTGCAGGAAGAGGAACAGCTGAACCTCGGAATCCGCAGCCCCAATAGCGGGATACGTGTGACCTTCGAATACATGGCGACGCTGGTACCGGAGCTGCAAGATGTCACGATGACTTATGGCGACACGGTTGATGCGCTGGACTACCTGCGCGTGCCGCGCACCGATATCGAGGCCGTCATGTTCGTGCAGGGTCCCAACGAGATCTCACCGGAGATGTTGCGCATCCAGGCCAACCCGGACGACTACCGCTTCGTCGAATTGAAGGACGAGCGTTTCCTGAGCATTTCGTTTAAAGGTCAGCCTATCTATCAGGTGCAGGAGGTAACCCCCGCTCTTGTTGATAAGAAAAAGTCCGTTGAAACGATTTGCGTGCAGGGATTGCTAGTTGCCAACGCCGAAAAGCTGACGCCCGAGCAGTTGTCTCGCCTGATCACCTTTACCAGTGAGAACTGGGAAAAGGTGCATCTGAAACAGAAGACGCCTAAGTAATAGCCCCTCCCATGAGCGACGAGCACGAGATGTGGATGCGTCGCGCGCTTGCGCTGGCAGACCGCGCAGCCGATGAGGGTGAGGTGCCTGTCGGTGCCATTGTTGTCAGGGGCGGCGAGGTGATCGGGGAGGGCTGGAACCAGGTCATCGGCGCCGCGGACCCCACGGCGCATGCAGAAATCGTAGCACTGCGCGATGCGGCGAGCACCGTGGGCAATTACCGACTGCCAGATACCACGCTGTACGTTACCCTGGAGCCCTGCACTATGTGCGCGGGTGCCATGATTCATGCTCGCGTGGAACACCTGGTCTTCGGCCCGCGTGAACCCCGCGCTGGCGCCATCTGCAGCACCGCGGCTCTGTTGGATGATGAGCAGTACAACCACCGGGTTGCATGGACCGAGGGTGTGCTGCCTGATGACAGCGCTCGGCGTCTGCAGGCCTTCTTCAGAGCGCGTCGCTAGCCCCTTCCAGTTCACCGGCCAGTGAGCTGGCTCCCCTTGTCGTAACCTGTGCGGTGTAATAGGGCCGCAAGATCGCTCTTTGGCAGGAGATGTTTTGTGACCGCAATCACGCTTTTTGCGGGACTGGTTCCTGCGGTGTCAACCAACCTGTGACGTGTCTCTCGTTTCCACGCCAAGCTCCGCTGAATCCCCTAAGGTTTGGCGCAACCCTGACGCTACGCCAAATGAGGAGATCGGTTTTCCTCGCGGCCTGTCGTGGGAAACAGGCCGGGGACAATAAGGGGACAATGACAGTGACAAACAACGAAACGATTGTGCAGCTCGCCACACGCATGAATGTCGACGACACGCTTGCGTCGCAATGGCTACAGGCTGTCCTGGATGTGCTATCCGGAAATCTCGGTGAAATGGGTCCGATGGAATTCCTTGAAACCGATGACGATGGTTTTGTCGAAGTTGATATCGCGCCGGTGCTACGGCCTGTTACGGCTGAGTCTTGGGAAGCACTTCGCTCTAAGGAACTTGAGATGAATCGCTTTCCTTTCCGCTTCGGGCGTGAGGGTCGTATGGGTTGTGCGAATCCGAAGCCTGGAATGGGTGATCGCCGTGGTCCTCGTGCCAAGCCAAATAACGATCACTATCTCCAGGATCGCGGCACGCCGCTGAATATCTCAAGGGAGCATTTCCAAATCGAAATGGTCGGCAACGGTGCGTTCGAGCTCGTGGATCGCGGCAGCGCGTGTGGCACGATCGTGAGCGGTAACGTAGTGGGCGGGGAGTATACGAATGGTCGTATCCCGCTCTACGATGGCGACACCATTGTTGTTGGAACGCCGCATTCCCCCTACATTTTTACGTTCCACATCCAGCCCCGTCACTAACGTTTCCGGGCTGGCGATGTCGACAGCGCGAGAGCCTGATTTTATGAAGTCAGTGCTCTCGCTTTTTCTTGCGTTGGATGCGCGGCTCAGTGCCCGGCCTTGGATCGTTGCCGTGCCAACGATCGGTCAGCAATAATCGAAGACAAAGCCAGCCTAGTCAGATAACATGCGTCGCCATAACAAAAATCCCGGCAGAATAGGAACAAACCTGTTGGTCCCAGGTGACGCGTTAATACCCCTTGCTGCTCCCAGGCTGGCTCCCGTCCGGTTTGATAAGCTGTCTCCGGCACCTGCAGCCCGGGATTGTAGCGGCGACTTCGAACGGTCTCGCTCTCCAACCCGGATGCTCAGCATCGCAGTGTGTCTTCTCATGTTGGCTGGACTCTCACCCCTCGCCAACGCAGAAAATGCGACCGGCTATGCCCGCGCGGTGAGCCAGTTGAAGCTCGTCATTCCCCCTGCTCTGCATGCAACCGGTGTCGACGACATCCAGTTGGGCGCGCAGTCATTGGGGGATCGTGGTTATACCGATGAGTTCTGCCTGCGTTCGAACGCACCGTTGGCTTACCGCGTGGTGGCGCAACCGGGCCCGGACGACACCGGGTTTCAATTGAACAACGCCCGGGCGGGCGCTGTGCCTTTCAAGGTGCGGTATCGCGCGGGTGCCGGGGCGGAGCCGACGCAACCCCTGCAGCCGGGTGCTTACTCAAGCGCGTATGCGTCGACACCGCAGCGTGATGACGCGTGCCCGCAGGGCAGGGCAGTTGCGTTTGATCTTGAGGTGCCGGCCAATCAACGCGCGACACAGGACGCCGGGATTTACTCCGGTGCTCTTACCCTGATGCTGGTGGTTGAATGATGCTGCGATTAGCGTCGTGGTGGCTGTCGTTCGCATTACTTGCCTCTCTCGCACTCCCGGTCAGCGCCGCGGGTTCGATGTATCTGAACCGCTCAATTGTCACTTTCTCGCCTGACGGCCTCCCCCGAGATGATGTGGTAGTGATCAACGCCGAGGAGGAGAACCTCTACGTCAGCCTCGATGTCTTCGAGGTCGAGAATCCAGGCCTGGCGGATGAGCGCCGCGTCCAGACCGATGACCCCCAGGACGCCGGCCTGATCGTCACCCCGAATAAACTGATCGTGCCTCCACTGGGGCGCAAGACCGTGCGTATCGTCAACCTGGCGCAGGGCGAAAAAGAGCGTATCTACCGTGTTAATGTCACGCCCATACTACCGCCCCTTGAAAGCCCGAAAACCAGCATGGTGCGTGTGATTGTGGCGTACCAGTTGCTGGTGATTGTCCAACCGCGGATCCCCGAGCAAAACCTCAAGGTAGAGCGCGTTGATGGCGAGCTGAGGTTCTTCAATGCGGGCAATACCAATGTGCTGATCAGCGAAGGTTCACAGTGCGACCGGCAGTCAACGAACTGCGTTGACCTGCCTACCAAGCGTATTTACGCGGGTGGTGCCTTTAATGTACCGCTTGAGCACGACACTCCCGTCAACTACAAACTGACCTCTGTAGATGCGAGCTGGCAAGAGACTTATTGATGTTCTGGCGGCGTGTGCCCGCAGCACGCGCCTGGCCACCCTGACACTTCTCACACTACTTATCCCGCCGGGGCCAGCCCTTGCCCAGGACGGTAAACCTGCGTTTGTCCCCGAGGGTTTTGAGGCGCTTCTCGAGAAACAAACGACGGTGCTAGACGTCTACTTCGGCGGCGAGTTCCTGTTGGCGGTACTCGCTGACTACAACGTCAATGAAGTGGAGTTGCGCGATCCTGAGGCCTTGATTCGAGCGATTCCCGAGTTACTTGACCCGAGCGTGGTGCGGCCTCTGCTGCAAGGTCCGCTGGCGGCAAATTCCGCTCTGCGTTGCTACAGCCGTGGGCAGGCCGACTGCGGTGCCCTTACCCCCGAGGTGGCGGGCATTATCTTCGATGAAGACAGGTTCCGCGTTGACCTGTTTATCAACCCTGACCTGCTCGCACTCGAAACAACACCGATTCCTCGCTTCCTGCCGGAGTCTGATACGGACTGGTCTTTCCTGCAAAACCTGTCGACCGCGTTTTCGGGCGATGAGGGAGACGTTTTTGACAACTTCGCGCTGAATGCCGCGTCTCTGGTTTCCAGTGGCGAGGCGCGCTTCCTGATGACCACCAGCTATGCCAATGCGACGGACTGGACGGCCGATAATATTGTGTTGCGCAGGGATTTCCGTGGCAGGGAGTATCAGGCCGGCTACTTCCAGACAGAGAACGACGCGGCGCTGCGCTTCATATCAGAGGCGAGTTTGCGCGGCCTGCGCGTCGCCAGCACGCTCGACACGCGAACGGACCTCGAGCGCAGCAGCGGCCAGGAACTGACGATTTTCCTTTCCAGCAAGAGCCGAATCTCGATTTTCAAGGAAGGTCGACTTATTAGCAGTGCGACCTATGAACCGGGCAACCAGGTGCTCGATACCTCCCGGCTGCCAGGCGGCGCCTACCCGATCACGTTGCGAATTGAAGAGAGTTCCGGGCGCGTGCGCGAAGAGGAGCGGTTCTACGTCAAGAGCAGTCGGTTCCCGCCGGCGGACCAGCTCTTGTGGGGCGTAGAACTGGGTGAGGAGGTGCAACGTTCCACCGAGGACTTCATCCCCAATGCCCTGAGTAACTTCTATGGACGTTTCGCGCTCTCGGGGCGCATCGGCGATACGTTGGCCCTGCGCTCTGGTCTTGCCATCCGCGATGATGAAAGCGTTGTCGAACTTGGCCTTGATCACCTTGGTCCGCTGTTCGATATTCAGGCCAGCGCAGCAACCAGCAGCGAATCCGGTTACGGCCTCTCGGCCACGGGGCGCAGCCGCTTCGGCCCCCTGACAATTTCGGCAAACTACCGCGAAACCTGGGCTGATGACGATATCGATGTCGATAACCCGTTTGACCTGAACGACGACGATATCGTGTGGTTTCGGGATGACAGCGAGCAGATCAGTGCGAACCTGACGTGGTTCCTGGGTGGCGGCACTCTCGGCCTCTCAGCCCAGCGTATCCGCAGCAGCAACCAGGACGAGATCGAGGAATTCAGCGCTGTCTACAGCTACCCGCTACTGCGTTCCAATCTGCACGACCTGTACCTGGACGTGGAGCTGAGTGAGGCCAACGATCTCAACCAGGTGCTGGTGTCGCTGCAGTACCGCTGGGACCGCGGTGGCTTCAACAACAGCGTTTCCGCCCTGTACGAGCAGCAGGAACAGTTCGATGGCGGAAATGACGACGACATCGAGTACACCCTGGCGAGCACCTGGCGGGATCGCGAGCGCGACTCCGGCGAGTTCAATGTCTCGGCGAGGGCCAGCCATCGTTCTGATTACGACAGGGCGTTGGCGGAAGTGAACTGGCGGGATCGCTACGGCGAACTGACGTCCCAGGTGGAGCACCAGCGGAATTCGGGCGGCAAGAACAACACGACCTATGTGGGGAACCTTTCCACCAGCTTTTCAGCGACGGCCAGTGGGGTGGCCTTTGGTGGCGATGAGCAGTCCCGCAGTGCCATCGTGGTGCGGGTTGCGGGAGACCGTGAAGAAGAGGTTGATTTCGCGATCTACGTGAACGGCACACTGCGCGGCTCTACCGGCCTGGGGGACAGCACGCTCGTGGCGTTGCGGCCGTTTGAAACCTATACCGTGGAACTGGTGTCGCGTGGTGCAACGCTGGTGGAAATCGAGAACCCTGTGCGGAAGGTGACGCTGTATCCAGGTAATGTGGCCGCCCTGAACTGGGACGTCAGCAAACTGCACGTGTTGTTTGGCCGTCTCCTCGATGATCGCGGAGAGCCTGTCGCGAATGCCGTATTGCGGGGTGCCTCCGGGCTTGCGATGACCAATTCCCGTGGCCATTTCCAGGCCGAGGTCCGGTCCAGCACCCGGTCACTGTCTGCCGAAACTCGCGAGTATCGGTGCCCGTTTACGTTGCCGGAGTATGAAGTGACAGGAGGGCTGGGTAAGGTCGGCACGCTCTCCTGCCTGCCCGAGCCCAAGTAGCGCCTTATTCGGGCTCTACGGTCAGCGTCACCATAGCGGTATAGGCACCGGCCCGACTGGCTCCAAGGTCACCGGTGGTCACGGCATATATAGACGCGTTGTTGCCTGTACACGATCGGTTCAACGTGCCCGTCATACCCCCGATAGTTTCGCCATTGTCGATTTGTACGCCCCCTGTCTGGGCATTGCTGTCGTCATCGACGTACAGGTCAAAGTCAATCCGGTTGCCGGGCTCAGCGCTGTTCTCGATCGCGAAACTCGCGGGGCCACCGCTACCCTGGGTGGTAGAGGCGGCTGTGATGCGGTAGCTGCCCGTGCTGCTGTAGACGCAGTAGGCTTCGGTATCTGCAAGCGCACTGGCGGCAAGGTCCCAGGTACCGAGGTCGACGGTATCCAGGTTGCGTAATTGAATCTCGGTGGAATCTTTCGTGAGGGTGATGCGCAGGTTCGTGCGGGTCCGGACCTGCGACATGCCGATGCCCCCGGTGTGCACAACGGTCAAGCGCCCCTCGTAGTCGCCGTTGAATGCGGCGCTCAGGTCAGCTTCATTGATGTGCAGCGTCATCCTGCCATTGCGCACGCGAACGCCGCCAATGTTGCAGTTGATGCCGCCTATACGCTTGCCACCCATGTGCGGCGCGCTCGGTGTGTTGTACCCCAGGAACTCGCTGGTGGAGCTCACATCGTCGAACCATTCGTATTCGAGCGAGAAAGGGATGGTGGAACCACCGCCGCTGCGCGTCAGTTGAAACTGGCCGTCCCCGGTCGTCATCGACGCCGTGACGGTGTACAGCGTGGTGTTACCCGTGCTGCGGTTGGGGCCGTCTGTCGACATCACGCAGCGCATAGGCCCCACGATGCGGATATCGCCCGAGCTACCCCACGTGCCGTAATTGAAACTGCCGTTGATGTAATTCGGGTTATTCTGGAACGCAAAAGCCCGCCCCGTGCCAAGGCACAGGAGCAGGCAGCCCAGAATGACGGCGAGTTTATTCAACGGTGACGGTTACGATCAGGTCGCCGGTGTAGGTGCCGGCTTGCGCCGCCAGCGCATCTGCGCCGTCGACGGTCACCTCGATTTCCGCCTGCACGCCTGACGTGCAGGTTGCGTCGGTGCTGTTTGCGACCTGGTCGGTCAGCAGCGAGCCGGGCGTTGCATAGTTGCTGAGCGCGCCGCTGCTGTCGTCGCCAAAATCCACGGTGTACGCGAGTTCCTCGCTACCGTTGTCGATCTCGAAGTCGGTGGTGGCGTCCAGGCCGCCGTCGCCTTCAAGCTCAAGTGTGTACTCGCCGCCCGTGCTGTTGCGATACACGCAGAACACCGAGTTGGCGGTCATGTCACCTGGCGAAGCGGGGTCGTAGGTGCCCATGTCGAGATCATCGAGACCGGTGATGCGGATCATCTCGGGAATCACCGCACGCACTTCAGCGGTCGCGGATGAATCCGTCGTTGAGAGATCGCCGTCAGCGGCATAAGCCACTCCAGCCAACAATCCTGTTACCAGGGCAAATGACAGTTTTGTCGTTGATATATTCATTTTGGTCTCCTCGTGTGCCAAATGACATAGTCAGTGGTTATGTCTGAATTATTCGGATTGGCGTCGGGGACACAAACGAGGTGGTGGCAAAATGTGACCGAGCTTCAAAAAAATCGGCAGAAAATTCGTGTTCCGCCGAAAAAGTGTGAACCAGTTCCTAAAGTTCCTGCCGGTTAGGCCGATGAATAGGTAGGACTATAACGAACTCGAATCCGATAAATTCGCCTGCAGAACCCAGGGGAATAGGGCGTGTCCAGCCAGCCTGCCGCTTATGCGGGCCGGTTCTCGTCGAGGGATTCGCCCAGCGCCGCATCAGCGCCCGGGAGGACGTCCAGGTCGCGCCGGTAGTCCTTGGGTGCACTCCCCGTAAACTTGCGGAAGTACTTGTAGAACGTCGTTGGTGAGTTGAAGCCACTGGCCATCGCCACATCCAGGATGCTGGCGCTGTCCTCGCCTTCCGCCTCCATCAGGCGTATGGCTTCCTTAATGCGGTAGCCGTTAACGAAATCGTAGAACGTCATGCCGGCGGACTGGTTGATGACCTGGCTGAGCTGCTGCGGCAGTATGCCACTCTCAGTCGCGAGGTCGGCGAGCTTCAGCTTGGGGCGCAGGTAGAGCTTCTCTTCCTCCATGACTTCGCAGACGAGACGATAGTAGTCCCGCGCGTCACTCTCGCTCAGCGAGGAACTCTTGTACTTGTCAGTCGAATTGCCCGGTGCTTCGATCTCGGGGGCAGTGCTGTTCGCCCGATTAGCAAGTTCTTCCGCGATTAGGTTCTCAAGCAGCCGACTCTGCTGAAAGCCCTTCAGGGCGATCACGTGGCAGAAAATGATGGTGCCTATGATGGTATACAACATCGCGTTGCCCAGCATGAAGTCCTCGGGCACGGTGGTCGCCACATAGACTGCCCTCAAAGCCAGCGCGGTACCCCACGCGGCGATAAAAGCGCACAAGAGCGCCAGCCAGCGCATGTTCATGACATCCATGGCGGAGCGGTTCGCTCCCTGCCGTACTCGCATCGTATAGAGAACATAGAGCGAAGCCACGCCATACCCCAGGTACTGAGAACCCTGGACGACGGCGAGCAGCCAGACCATGTCTGTTCTTGTCAGATCCCAGTTGCCCGTGACCCTGACGGTGACCAGTAGGAGGGTAATGGCGAGCAGGGGAAGGAAGTGCAGGAGTCTGGGCCCCCACATCCGAACGTCTTTGCCCACCATGGTGAGGGTATAGAAGTAGATCAAAGGTCCGGTGGCGAGGCGCAGCAGAGGCAGGACCAACCAGAGGCCCCCCAGTTCCATAGCAATCGCTGCCAGCCCAGCCATGCGCAGGCCTTCTATTGCCAATATCGAAACGAGGATCTTGTCGGTCTTTCGCCGAAGCCTGTTCTGCCTGTATGTGACCAGCCCCAGTAGGAAACAATACGATGCCCCCACGAAGCTCAGCCAGATCGCTACATCCATATCCCTGCCATAAATATGGTTATTATTGGTTTATTCAAGCGCAGGAAATTTATAGATATCTGTCGCTTGGGCCAAGGAAGTCGGTCACAAATTAACCAGCACAGCGTGACCAGGTCCGCCCACAATCCTTCTACAAGACGCACGAGATAAAACAAAACCAGCTCTTTCTTTCTCGGAGCGCGCTCGTCCGGTTGGCGCGCACAGGCCGTTGGGGCCGCTGTAGCTTCCGAGAACACCACAAATAGTGCCAATTTGGGACTCTCATTCATCCAAAGTGATCATTTCGAACGATTTTGCCCCCCCTAAGCGGCGAAATTGAATGCTGAAACGTAAAAACAATGAAAATCCGCTCGAGGAGCCACGCGACTTAGAAACGCGGGCCAGCTCGAGGCGGGACCGGGGCGGAACAAAAATTGATCACATGTGATCTCACGATCAGGGGATGCGGTGTCCTACCGCGAGGGCGACTCGCCTGTGCGGCGGGCTGTCACGATGTTACTGCCTTTAGAGAAACCTTCTTTCAGAGTTCGCTGCCTGGCCACCTGAGTGGTGCCGCGCGGGCGGACAGTCTTCCTCGAATAAGGCGATACAGATAATGATTTCCAATGCTGCTGCGGCCCCGGTACCTGAGTCCGCACTCTCTCGCATCGTTTTTGTCAGCACGGCGACGGAAGCGTTGTCCCTGCGGCGTGCCCGCAAGCTGATCAGCGCCGCCACGCGCAACAACCGTGCGCTCGAGGTGACGGGATTGCTGCTCTACGCCAACGAACGATTTATGGGCACCCTGGAAGGGCCTGAGTCGGCTGTGCGGCTGATTTTCGAGCGGGTCCAGAACGACTACCGCCACAAGAATGTCGATATGCTGCGCTTTGAACCGATTACTGAGCGACTCTTCGATGACTGGCGGGTGAGTCTGCCCAACTTCGCCGTCGACTCGGCCACGCTGCCAGCCCTCTCGCCGTTCATGAGCGCCGACTTCGATACCAGCGAATACCTCGAGGCACCCAACGAGGTGTACCACGCCATGATAGCGTTTCGGAAAGCGCATACTGGCACGCAGCGCGCCCGATAGATTCCTACAGCGCGAGTAATCCCAACTCGCGCACGGCATCCGGAATATAGTCGTCCGCTTTCAACGGCGGAGTCTGCTGGTTCTCCGGAATGTCCTGCCACGTCAATATGCTGTAGTAGTGGCGAATGTTCTGCACATAGGTCACCGCCTCCAGCCCACGGGCGTACCCATAGCGGAGGCTGCGGTAGTACTTGCTCTTTTGCAGCAACGGCAAATGTTCCATCACATCGCGCCAAAGGTGCGGGTCGCCGCCGTAATGCTCGGTCAGCTTCCTCGCGTCATGCAGGTGCCCCATACCGATATTGTATGCGGCCAGCGCCATCCAGGTGCGGTCCGGTTCGTAGATATCGTTCGGCAGGCGCCTCCGCATGTTTTTGAAGTAGCGCGCGCCGCCGCGCAGGCTTTGCGCTGGGTCGAGGCGGTTGTTTACACCCATCTCCCGAGCAGTTGGCAGCGTCAGCATCATCATGCCGCGTACGCCCGTGGGTGAAGCTGCTTCGGGGTTCCAGTGCGATTCCTGGTAGGCGATGGCGGCCAGTAGGCGCCAGTCCATCTGGTACTCCCGGGCCACCTGCTTGATCAGCGCGCGATGGGTGGGCAGCTCGCGGCGCATATTCAGCATGAAGGTGTGCGAGCCGATGCGGGACATCGAGTCCACGTGCCCGAAGTGGACCTCGCGCAGGCGCCCAAGGTCGCCGCTTTCTTCCATACGCGTCATGAGCGTGTTGATTTCAGCGATAAGCGCATCGTTTTCGCGATGCGGCGCGAGATACCAAACGGCCTCTTGTTCGTCCCCCAGGCTAAAGCCCACCTTGAGCCGGGGATAGAGGCTCTGTTGCACCGCGAATTCGTTGGAGTCGATCAGGGCGAGGTCCGCCTTGCGTTTGTCGACCATCTCCAGGAGTTCCATGGTGTCAGCAACGTCGATTTCGCGCCATGCGAGATCAGGGAGCGTGGTATCGCGAAGATTGCGCAGCGCCTCGGCATGACTCGAATCGGACAGCGCGACAATATCGCGGTTCATGAGGTCGTCGACCCTCCGTGGCCGACGCTCTCCCGCCAGGTAAACCACCTGCGTGGTCAGGGTCTCGTAGGCACGGGAGTGCGGGTAGAGGGCCGCGCGTTCCCTGGTGAGGGTCAGTCCCGCGGCTGCGAGATCGGCCTCTCTCCGGTCGAGGCGTTCAAAAATGCCCGACAGCGTGAAGGCCGGTTTAATCACCAGTTCAACCTCCAGTTCTTCGGCAAGACGCCCAGCTAGCGCGTACTCGAAACCCGCGGGTTCGTTCTTGTCCATGAAATAGGTAGTGGGGCTGTTGCGACTGACAACGACCAGTTCGCCGCTTTCGCGTATAGCCTCGAGTGCATCCGGTCGCTCGCAACCTGCGAGTATCGCCAGTAGAAGGAGTGGTAGGAAAAGCCGGCACCTCATGACCCTATTTTAGTCGAGGCAGGGCGCCGGACAATGTGGAGAAATGACATGCACGGGGCATTTTCGTTTAACGCCAGATGACCAATACAGTACAATGTCGCCTCGCTTTTTGGCCCATCTCCTCCTGGAGTTTCTCACAGCATGCTGACCCTGCGCGGCGCCCCCGCCTATTCTGCTTTCCGACTGGAAAAACTGGCCCAGCGACTCTCCAACCTCCACCCCGACATCCAGATACTGCACCACGAATTCGTGCATTTTGCCGAACTCACTGCGCCTCTCGATGCGGGCCAGTCCGAGGTCCTCGAGAGCCTTTTAACCTATGGCCCGGCGGTGACGTCCTCAACCCGCGCGCCTGAGGGAGCGACCTTGTTCCTGGTGGTGCCCAGGCCGGGCACTATCTCACCCTGGTCCAGCAAGGCAACGGACATTGCGCACAATTGCGGCCTTGAGGTGGTGGAGCGGCTTGAGCGCGGCGTCGCCTGGTACCTGGGTCTGCCCGATGGCCTCGATGAGGGCGTGCGCAACGCGGTAGCTGGCTGTCTCCACGACCGTATGACCGAGAGCGTGCTGGCCGCCACTGATGAGGCCAAGGTGCTCTTTGCGCACGCAGAACCCGCGCCCATGAGCTCTGTCGATATTCTCGCCGGTGGTCGTGAGGCGCTCGTGGCCGCTGACAAGGCGCTGGGCCTCGCACTCGCGGCTGATGAAATCGACTACCTCGTTGAGAGCTTCGTGGCTCTTGGCCGCAATCCAAATGACATCGAGCTGATGATGTTTGCGCAGGCGAACTCAGAGCACTGCCGCCACAAGA
The DNA here is from genome assembly GCA_965227435.1 of Halioglobus sp. Lineage (GTDB taxonomy): Bacteria > Pseudomonadota > Gammaproteobacteria > Pseudomonadales > Halieaceae > Marimicrobium. The sequence continues at coordinate 2,482,290 of CBDDGB010000001.1, forward strand.
TCTTCAACGCCGACTGGACGATCGATGGTGATGCCCAGTCACATTCGTTGTTCAAGATGATTCGCAACACCCATGAGCAGGGCGGTGAAAACGTACTCTCGGCTTACTCTGATAACGCAGCAGTGGTCGCGGGCCACACGGCGGGCCGGTTTTACCCTGATCCTGATAGTTGTGAGTACGGTTTCAGTGAAGAGCCCATCCATCTATTAATGAAGGTCGAGACGCACAACCACCCGACCGCCATCGCACCTTTTCCCGGCGCTGGCACGGGATCCGGTGGCGAGATTCGAGATGAGGGCGCGGTCGGGCGCGGTTCCAAGCCCAAGGTCGGTCTGACCGGCTTTTCGGTTTCCAACCTGAACATTCCCGGCTACGCGCAGCCCTGGGAGGGCGATTACGGTAAGCCCGGACGCATCGTCTCCGCACTCGACATCATGATCGAGGGCCCCATCGGCGGTGCGGCCTTTAACAACGAGTACGGCAGGCCAAACCTCTGCGGCTATTTCCGCACCCTTGAACAGGAAGCGCCCGGCGCGAACGGGCGCGAGGTGCGCGGCTATCACAAGCCAATCATGATCGCGGGCGGCTACGGCAACATTCGCGAGGAGCACGTCGAGAAGGGCGAGTTTTCCCCGGGCGCGAAGCTTATTGTGCTAGGTGGCCCCGCAATGCTGATCGGGCTGGGCGGCGGCGCGGCGTCCTCCATGGCCAGCGGCCAGAGTGCGGAGGACCTCGACTTCGCGTCGGTGCAGCGTCAGAACCCAGAGATAGAGCGTCGCTGCCAGGAGGTGATCGACCGTTGCTGGCAGCTTGGCGAGGAGAACCCCATCGCGTTCATTCACGATGTCGGCGCGGGCGGCCTGTCGAACGCACTGCCGGAGCTGGTGAAAGACGGCGGACGCGGAGGCCGTTTCGAGTTGCGCGATGTGCCTAACGACGAACCGGGCATGTCGCCGCTGGAAATCTGGTGCAACGAATCCCAGGAGCGCTATGTGCTCGCAGTAGAGCCCGACAACCTTGCGCGCTTCGAGGCGATCTGTGCACGCGAGCGCTGCCCGTTTGCCGTCGTCGGTGAGGCCACCGAAGAACTGGCGCTGACCGTGACCGACCGTGAGTTTGACAATGCCCCGGTTGATCTGCCCATGTCGGTCTTGTTTGGCAAGCCGCCGAAGATGAGTCGCGTCTTTGACCGTGTAACGGTGGATCATGCGGCGCTGTCGCTCAGTCTCGCCATTGATGAAGCGCTAGCCCTCGTGCTGCAAACGCCCAGCGTGGCAAGCAAGCATTTTCTCATTACTATCGGTGACCGTAGCGTTACGGGCATGGTCGCCAGGGACCAGTTCGTAGGCCCGTGGCAGGTCCCTGTAGCAGACTGCGCCGTGACAACAGTTTCCTACAGCAGTCACGCTGGGGAGGCGATGGCAATGGGCGAGCGCACGCCGCTGGCCCTGCTCGATGGACCCGCCTCCGGTCGTATGGCGGTCGCCGAGGCGATCACCAATATCGCGGCAACGGCCATAGCGGACATTCGCGACATCAAGCTGTCCGCTAACTGGATGTGCGCTGCGGGCTACGGCAGTGAAGATCAGGCTCTTTTTGACACGGTCAGGGCCGTGGGGATGGAGCTCTGTCCAGAACTCGGTATTACGATTCCAGTGGGCAAGGACTCCATGTCCATGCGCACTACATGGAGTGAAGACGGTGAAGCGAAGTCGGTCACGGCGCCGATGTCTCTGATCGTCTCCGCATTTGCGCCTGTCACTGATGTGCGACAGGCGCTGACTCCCGAGCTATCGCTCGCTGAGGGCGCTCGCCTGTTGCTGCTCGACCTGGGTCGCGGTCGCAACCGTCTGGGTGGTTCGGCGCTGGCGCAGGCCATGGGGCAGCTCGGCGACACACCGCCGGATCTGGACAGTGCGGCAGACCTCAAAGCCTTTTTCGCGCTCATCCAGGGTTTTCTTACTCGGGGCGAACTGTTGGCCTACCACGACCGCTCTGATGGCGGCCTCGCCGCCACGCTGGTGGAGATGGCGTTCGCTGCGCGCTGCGGCCTGGAGGTCAATATCGCTGCGCTCGGTGACGACGCCATCGCGGCGCTTTTCAACGAGGAGGCTGGCGCCGTTGTGCAGGTAGCGGCCGAGCATTTGGACGCGTTCACCGCGCAGGCGGAAAAACTCGGCCTCGGTGGCTGCCTGTTCGATCTTGGCCATGCCGCGCCCGGCGATGCTATTCGTATCGTGCGCAGTGACGAAACTCTGGTCGCCGACAGTCGCGGCCGCCTGCAATCACTGTGGTCTCGAACCAGTTACGAGATTCAGGCCCTGCGCGACAATCCGGAGTGCGCACGGGAGGAATTCGAACGGTACAGCGCCGACGACCCCGGTCTTTCCGCCTCTCTCTCCTTTGATCCCGCTGAAGACATCAGCGCGCCCTATGTGGCTACGGGAGCGCGGCCGCGCGTTGCCGTATTGCGCGAGCAGGGCGTTAACGGCCATGTCGAGATGGCAGCCGCGTTTGATCGCGCAGGGTTTGCCGCCTTCGACGTGCACATGAGCGACATACTCGCTGGCCGCGTCAGACTCGCTGAGTTTCGCGGGCTGGTTGCCTGTGGGGGCTTCTCCTACGGTGACGTGCTGGGCGCAGGTGAGGGCTGGGCGAAAAGCATTCTGTTTAACCCTGCGGTGCGCGACGATTTCGAAGGTTTCTTCACGCGTGATGAGACCTTTACCCTGGGCGTGTGCAACGGCTGCCAGATGGTCTCCAACCTCAAGGCGCTGATTCCCGGGGCAGATCACTGGCCGCGGTTCGTGCGCAACCAGTCGGAGCAGTTCGAGGCGCGCTTCGCGTTGGTGCGCATCGAGCAAACCCCGTCGATTCTGTTGGATGGCATGGTCGGGTCACACCTGCCCATCGCCGTTGCCCACGGGGAGGGTCGCGCCCAGTTCACCAACGACGATGCGCAGGCGGAGTGCGCTAGCAGCGGGACAGTCGCCCTGCGCTATATCGAGAACGATCTTTCGGTAGCCACCCGGTATCCCGCGAACCCCAATGGTTCACCGGAGGGCATTACCGGACTCACCAGCACAGATGGACGGGCGCTTATCATGATGCCTCACCCGGAGCGCGTGTTCCGGACGGTGCAGAATTCCTGGGCGCCCAGCGACTGGGGCGAGGATGCCGGCTGGATGCGCCTGTTCCGAAATGCGCGCGCATGGGTCGATTGAGTGCCTCACAGGCGGGCTTGTGGCCGTAAGGCGTTGATTTATAATGGCGCTCGCTTTCACCTGCCAACCGATGCAACCACCGGGGCCCGTGCCGGTCCCGTGACAGAGCCAAAACATGCTGAATAAGTACCCCCTGTGGAAATACCTGCTCGTCTTGAGTGTGCTTGCGCTGGGTTTTTTCTACGCCGCACCCAATCTCTATGCCCCGGACCCGGCCCTGCAGCTGACCGGCGAGAGCAGTTCCCAGTTGATCGATGAGCGCCTGCTCAACAAGGCCCGCAAGGCCCTGGACGAGGCCGGTATTGAGTATTTCGGCGAAGAACTGGACCCGAACGGCCGCAACGCGCTGATACGCCTCGCAGAGGACGAGGCGCAGCTTCCCGCGCAGGCGGCAGTGTCCCGGGCGCTGGGCGATGGCTTTATTATCGCGCTTAATCTCGCCCCGACGACCCCCGACTGGCTGAGCGACTACGGTGCCCAGCCCATGAAGCTGGGCCTCGACCTGTCAGGGGGCGTGCACTTCAAGCTCGAGGTCGATGTCGACTCAGCAGTGGCACGGCGCATGGAGTACTACGTCAACTCCACGAAACGCGGATTGCGTGAGGAGAGGGTGCGCGGGTTTGTTGGCCTGGACGACAAGGGGCGGGTCGAGGGCCGGTTCCGTTCCGAGGAGCTGCGTGAGAAAGCGCGCGAGATCATGGCTGAGAAGCACCCCGAGTTGTTCCTCGACCGGGTGGATGACGGCGACAGCTATAACATCATCGGCGCGATGCAGGAGCAGACTCGCAGGGAGATCGCGACCTATGCTCTGCAGCAGAACCTGACAACCCTGCGCAACCGGGTGAACGAGCTCGGCGTGTCGGAACCGCTCGTGCAGCAGCAGGGCGCCAATCGTATCGTCGTCGAGCTGCCCGGCATCCAGGACACCGCCGAGGCCAAGCGTATTCTCGGTAAGGTGGCCAACCTCGAGTTCCGTCTTGTTGCCAACCTCGACGCAGCGCCTTCTGAAAAGCAGCGCTTTGATTATCGCAGCGAAGACCGTGCGGGCATGAGCGAGTGGCTCGAGCGCGACGTGATCATCACGGGCGAACGTGTCTCCAACGCGCAGGCCAACTTTGACCAGAACGGTCGCCCCATCGTCAGCATCAGTCTGGACAGCGAGGGCGGCACCCTTATGTCGCGGGTCACGCGCAACAATGTGAAGCGGCGCATGGGCGTCCTGTTTATCGAGCGTAAGTTCCGCACCCGCTACCAGACTGACGAAGAAGGGAACGAGGTCGTCGTCAAAGTGCCCTACGACGAGAAGAGGCTGCTCACTGCGCCTGTCATCCAGGAGGCGCTCGGTGCCCAGTTCCAGATCTCGGGTCTTGATTCGACCCTGGAGGCTTCGGAGCTGGCGTTGATGTTGCGCGCCGGCGCACTGGCTGCCCCGATCTCGTTTGTGGAAGAGCGCACGGTGGGACCCTCGCTCGGCGCGGAGAACATACGCCTCGGTGTGAAGTCGGTGCAGATCGGCCTAGCCCTGGTAGCCCTGTTTATGGTGGTGTACTACCGCGTATTCGGCGTGGCGGCCGTTATCGCGCTGAGCTGTAATCTCGTGCTGCTGGTCTCCGTCATGTCTATCCTGGGCGCCACGCTCACACTACCCGGTATCGCAGGTATCGTGTTGACCGTGGGCATGGCGGTGGACGCCAACGTGCTTATCTTCTCGCGAATACGCGAGGAGCTGCGCAACGGTCTCTCGCCACAGATGGCGATACACTCCGGCTTTGAACGCGCGTTGGCGACAATTCTCGATGCCAACTTCACCACGCTGATCGTCGCGATCATCCTTTACGCGGTCGGTACGGGCCCGGTGAAAGGGTTCGCGGTGACGCTGTCCGTGGGCATCATCACCTCGATGTTCACTGCAATTCTTGGCACGCGCGCGCTGGTTAACCTGATGTACGGCGGACGCCGCGTGCAATCGCTCGCCATCGGCGGCGTGAAGACGGCGAGCTGAGGGGGCGCTGCGATGAAAACCATTAATTTCATGGGCCAGCGTAAGCTGGCGATCGTTTTATCGATCATCCTGATCTGTGTTGCTATCGGTTCCTTGGCAACGCGCCAGCTGAACTGGGGTCTCGACTTCACGGGCGGTACGCTGCTCGAGGTGCACTACAGTCAGTCCGCCGATCTGGGCGCCATTCGTGACACCCTGGAAACCAGTGGTTACTCGGGCGCCGTTGTTGTCAGTTTTGGCAGCGACCGCGATGTATTGATCCGCCTGCCCCAGGGGTATTCGGACAAGCAGGGCGCTGAGTTACTGGCCACATTGCAGGCCGCGTCGACAAGGGGCGATGTCGAGCTCAGGCGTAACGAGTTCGTGGGGCCACAGGTGGGCGACGAGCTGCGCGAACAGGGCGGCCTTGCAATGCTGTTGGCTCTCGCGCTCGTCATGCTTTACATCGGCTTCCGTTTCCAATTTAAGTTCGCGGTCGGGGCGGTCGTTGCCCTCATACACGATGTGCTGATCACGCTGGGCTTTTTCTCCGTGATGGGCTTCGAGTTCGATCTCACCGTGCTCGCTGCACTACTGGCGGTCATCGGATACTCGTTGAACGACACGATTGTTGTATCGGACCGCATCCGCGAGAACTTCCGCAAGATTCGTAAATCCGATCCAGTCGAGGTGATTAACATCTCGCTTACTGAGACGCTGGGTCGGACGTTGGTTACCTCGTTAACGACCCTGCTCGTGCTCGCCGCTCTGGGCTTCTTTGGCGGTGAGATTATTCGTGGTTTCGCGATCGCATTGATCGTGGGTGTCTTCATCGGTACCTACTCCTCGATCTACGTGGCGGCCAACACGCTGCTGATGCTTGGCGTTAGCAAAGAAGACCTCATGATTCCGGTAAAAGAGGGCGCCGACCAGGAAGAACTCGCCCCCTGACACACCGCGTTTCCGGCCCTGTCACGGGCCGGTGATGCTGCTATAATCGCGCGCCTTACTGAACCCCTCTGGTAACGCCCATGGAACCCATGATCAATATTGCGCTGCGTGCCGCGCGCAAGGCCGGCGAGAACATCGTGCGCGCCTCTGATGATCTGGACCGGTTCGAGGTGAAGGCCAAGGGCGTCAACAACTTCGTCACCGAAGTGGATATCAACGCGGAGCAGGAGATCATCTATCACCTGCAGAAAGCGTACCCTGACCATGCCATTCTCGGCGAAGAGAGCGGTCTCACCGGCAGTGAAGACGCCGAGTACCGCTGGGTGATCGACCCCCTCGATGGCACTACGAATTTCATTCACGGCATTCCCCACTACGCGGTATCGATAGCCTGCCAGTACCGGGGCAAGCTCGAGCATGCCGTGATCGTTGATCCGGTGCGCCGCGAGGAATTCACCGCGAGCCGCGGCCGCGGTGCGCAGCTCAATGGTCGGCGTATCCGCGTGAGTAAGCGCGCGAGCCTTGACGGTGCACTGCTGGGTACGGGTATTCCGTTCAAAGACCACTGCGATGACAAGCTCACGGCCTACAGCAAGTCCATAGAGGTTTTAGCCGGGCAGAGTGCCGGCATTCGCCGCGCGGGCGCTGCGTCACTGGACCTTGCCTACGTCGCCGCGGGCAGGCTCGACGCCTTCTGGGAAATTGGCCTTGCCCAGTGGGATATCGCCGCCGGTGCGTTGCTTGTGCGCGAGGCGGGCGGGCTGGTCGCCGATATCGATGCGTCAGAAAACTACCTCGAGTCGGGCAACATCGTCTGCGGCAACCCCAAGTGTTTCAAAGCCGTGCTGCAGGCCGTCAAGCCGCTCCTGTCATGACGGCCGTCGCCGCCGCTTCATGAGCCCCGACAAAATCCGCATCGTCCTGGTCAACACGACCCACCCGGGCAATATCGGAGGTGTGGCGCGGGCAATGAAAAATATGGGCCTTTCCCGCCTCTACCTGGTAGCACCTAGAAAGTTTCCCCACGAGGAGGCCGACTGGCGCGCCGCCTCGGCGCAGGACGTACTCGAAAGCGCCGTGGTCTGCAGCACATTGGAGGAGGCGATTGGCGACTGCCAGTTCGTGGCGGGTACCAGCGCCCGGGAGCGGCGTATTCCCTGGCCGCTGCTCGACGCCCGCCAGTGTGCAGAGCGCATCGCGGTCGCATCCCGGGAAGAGCAGGTCGCCGTGTTGTTCGGCAGAGAGGACAGGGGGCTCACCAATGATGAGCTCAAGTGCTGCAACCTGCATCTCAATATTCCATCTGATGCGGCCTACAGTTCCCTGAATCTTGCGATGGCCGTGCAGATTGTCGCCTACGAGCTGCGCATGCTGGCGGTGGCGGGGCAACTGCCGGCCTCCGAGGACGATCAGTGGGACGCGCCGTTCTCCACCCGGGAGAATATGGAGCGCTTCTACATCCATCTCGAGGAGACGCTCGTCGACATCGAGTTTCTCGACCCCGCAGCACCGCGCCAGCTCATGGCTCGTTTGCGCCGCCTCTACAGCCGCGTCCGCCTGGACGAAATGGAGTTGAATATCCTCCGAGGAATCCTGACCGAGACCCAGAAGTGGGTAAAAAAGGCTCGGAAATCTGAGACTTAGGGCACATTAATTCCGACTGTTTCAGTTGGTTTTTTAATTGACTAAAATAGTCGGTTATTAGATACTTGTGTCCAAGGTATCGAGAGGAGACAGGCGATGCGATTGACCACCAAAGGCAGATATGCGGTAACGGCGATGCTGGACCTTGCACTACACGGGTCCGAAAAGCCGGTCAGCCTGGCAGATATTTCCGGCCGACAGGACATTTCCCTGTCTTATCTTGAGCAATTATTCGCCAAGTTGCGCCGCAATGAGCTGGTAAAGAGTGTGCGTGGCCCAGGCGGCGGCTATCGCCTGAGCCGTGGCTCTGACGAAATTTTCGTCGCCCAGATCATCGATGCGGTGAACGAGACGGTCGATGCGACCGGCTGCGGCGGCACCGCCGACTGCCAGCAGGGCGAGGTCTGCCTGACCCACCACCTCTGGTGTGACCTGTCGGACCAGATCCACAATTTCCTGAGTCAGATCAGCCTGGCTAACCTGGTTGAGCGGCGCGAAGTGCAGAGCATCTCCGCGCGACAGGAGGCGAGAGCCCAGGACACCCGCGACGGTGACGTTGCAGCCCAGGAAAACACCCTGTCCCTTGCGGAGGTTTGATCGCGCCCGTTGCGCGAGGAAAGCCCAAGGGCGAATGGAGTAAAGAGCAGTATGCAGAAACCAATCTACTTTGACTATCTGGCGACCACACCCGTAGACCCGCGCGTTGTCGAGAAGATGGTCCACTGCCTATCGATGGAAGGGAATTTCGGAAACCCCGCATCGCGGTCTCACCTGTACGGCTGGAAAGCCGAGGAGGCCGTGGAGAATGCACGGCGCCAGGTGGCGGACCTTATTAAGGCGGACCCGCGCGAGATTGTCTGGACGTCCGGTGCCACGGAGTCAGACAACCTTGCAATTAAGGGTGTCGCGCACTTTTACCAGAAGAAAGGCAAGCACATCATCACCTCGAAGATCGAGCACAAGGCGGTTCTCGACACCTGTCGCCAGCTCGAGCGCGAGGGTTTCGAGGTCACCTACCTCGACCCGAATGAGCAAGGCTTGATTACGCCTGAGAGCGTTGCCGGCGCACTGCGCGATGACACGATTCTCGTCAGCGTGATGCACGCGAACAACGAGATCGGCACAGTGAACGATATCGCCGGCATCGGCGAGGTCACGCGCACAAACGGCGTGCTGTTTCACGTGGACGCCGCTCAGTCTGCCGGCAAGATTGATATCGACATGGAGAATATGAAGGTCGACCTTCTCGCCATGTCCGGCCACAAGATGTATGGCCCCAAGGGTATAGGGGCCCTGTACGTCAGGCGCAAGCCGCGCGTACGCCTGGAAGCGCAGATGCACGGTGGCGGTCACGAGCGCGGCATGCGTTCCGGCACGCTCGCCACTCACCAGATCGTCGGCATGGGCGAAGCCGCCCAGGTAGCGCGAGAGGGAATGGCCGATGAGGCGGTGCGCTTAAGAGGTCTGCGCCAGCGGTTCTGGGAAGCGATCAAGGACATCGAGGAAGTACACATCAATGGCGATAGGGAGCAGCGCCTCCCCGGTGCGATCAACATCAGCATCGCGTTTGTTGAGGGCGAGTCCCTCATCATGTCGCTAAAAGACCTCGCGGTTTCAAGCGGCTCGGCCTGTACCTCGGCCAGCCTGGAGCCTTCCTACGTGCTGCGCGCACTGGGACTGAATGACGAGTTGGCGCACAGCTCACTGCGCTTCAGTTTCGGCCGGTTTACGACCGAGGAAGATGTCGACATGGCGGTCGCGCAACTGCGCGAAGCCGTCGACAAGCTGCGCGAGCTGTCTCCCCTGTGGGACATGTACCAGGACGGCATCGATCTAGACAGTATTGAGTGGGCTGCCCACTAGAATTTTACGCGGAGGAAATGACTCATGGCATACAGTGAAAAGGTTCTGGATCATTACGAGAACCCCCGCAATGTCGGCAAACTTGATGACAAGGACGACAGCGTGGGAACCGGCATGGTCGGTGCACCGGCCTGCGGCGACGTGATGCGCCTGCAGATCAAGGTGAACGACGACGGCATCATCGAAGATGCCAAGTTCAAGACCTACGGCTGCGGTTCGGCGATTGCATCCAGCTCACTCCTCACAGAGTGGGTGAAAGGTAAGAATCTCGACGAGGCGGAGCAGATTCGCAACACCGAGATTGCAGAGGAGCTGGCGTTGCCGCCGGTGAAGATCCACTGCTCGGTACTGGCGGAGGACGCTATCAAGGCGGCTGTTCGCGACCTCAGGGAAAAGCGCGGCGAAGGCGAGTAATGGCGGTCACCATCACAGCAGCGGCCGCGAACCATGTCGCCGGCCAGCTAGCCAGTCGCGGCAGTGGCCTCGGCATACGGCTGGGGGTTACAACCTCCGGCTGTTCCGGCCTGGCGTACGTTCTGGAGTTCGTTGACGAGGAGCGTCCAGAGGACGAGGTGTTTGAAGGCCATGGTGTAAAGGTCTATATCGATCCCAAGAGCCTCATCTACCTGGAGGGCACTGAGCTGGACTTCGTACGCGACGGTCTCAACGAGGGGCTTGAGTTTAAGAACCCCAACGTTTCTGCCGAGTGCGGCTGCGGGGAGAGCTTCACCGTCTGATCTTGCGCGGTGGACGCCCCGCCATGTCTTCACCCGATTTCAAGCAAAACTATTTCGAACTGTTCGGCCTGCCCGTCGACTTTGCCGTCGATGTGAGCGCGCTGGGCGTGCGCTATCGCCAGCTGCAGGGCGAGATGCACCCCGATCGTTACGCGGGCGCCAGCGACCTCGAAAAGCGGCTCGCGGTGCAGTATTCATCGCGCGTGAACGAAGCGTACGACACGCTGCGCCATCCGTTGCCGCGTGCGCTATACCTGATGGAGCTCGTGGGCGTGTCGGGCGAGGAAGTGTCGCGCCAGCAGGTGGACGGTGGCTTCCTCATGATGCAGATGGAGTTGCGTGAAAAGCTGGAGAGCATGGACGAGTTGGTAGACCCGGACACCGTGCTCGAGCACCTGATTACCGAGATCGACGACGATCTCGCCGGTTTACGCTCTGAGTTTTCCGCATCCTATGGCGCAGGTGACCAATCCGCAGCCGCGGTGGCGTGTGTCAAAATGCAATACCTCGACAAGCTGCTGAAGGAAGCCGAGCAGCTCGAATCTGACCTGTTGGATAAGGGAGTCTAACCGCCGCTATGGCCCTCATGCAGATTGCCGAACCCGGCCAGTCGCCGCTACCACACCAGGTGCGCCGCGCAGTCGGGATCGATCTCGGTACAACAAACTCCCTGGTTGCCGCCGTGCGCGGCGGTCGGTCACAGGTTTTGCCAGATGCAGAAGGCGTGGCGATGCTGCCTTCCGTGGTCAGTTACGCAGGCAGTGCACCGACGGTTGGCGCTGGCGCATTGGCCGCTGCGGCCGAATATCCCGCCGATACGCTCGTTTCAGTAAAGCGTTATATGGGGCGTGGCCAGGAAGATGCGCAGGCCGATGCCGCGCGTTCGCACTACCAGCTGGCGGCGGAAGAGGGGATGGTGCGTTTCATCACCAGCGCGGGCCCCGTTTCGCCCGTCGAGGCGTCTGCCGAAATTCTTAAAGTGTTGCATGAGCGAGCAGTCAGCACGCTTGGTGGTGATCTCGAGGGCGCGGTGATTACAGTGCCCGCTTATTTCGATGAGGCGCAGCGCCAGGCCACGAAAGACGCTGCGCAACTCGCCGGCCTCAACGTCTTGCGTTTGCTTAATGAGCCAACAGCTGCGGCGGTTGCCTACGGGCTCGATGCCTCGGAGGAGGGTGTCATCGCCGTCTATGACCTGGGTGGTGGCACGTTCGACATTTCTATCCTGCGGCTGCACCGCGGCGTTTTCGAAGTGCTCGCCACCGGTGGCGATACCGCGCTTGGCGGTGATGACTTTGATGCGGCCATTGCGACCTGGCTGCGAGAGCAGGCGGGCAACCCTGAGCTGTCTGCCGGAGCCGCGCGTGCATTGCAGTCCATCGCCCGCGCGACGAAAGAGCAGCTCTCTGCTGTCGAGTCGGTCAGTGTCGACCTCTCAGAGGTGATTCCGGGAGCCGCCTCCGCGGAGCTCAGCCGCGACACGTTTGAGTCCCTGATCCAGCCTTTGGTCAAGCAGACGCTGCGCAGCTGCAGGCGCTGCCTGCGCGATGCAGACCTCGACCAGGAAGTCGACAATGTAGTGATGGTCGGTGGCTCCACCCGCGTGCCGCTGGTGCGCGCTGCAGTTGGCGAGTTCTTCGCGCGCGAACCGCTTACCGATATCGATCCGGACCAGGTCGTGGCCGTTGGCGCGGCTATCCAGGCGGACATTCTCGCGGGCAACCGCCCCGAGGGTGACTTGCTTCTGCTGGACGTTATTCCGCTGTCGCTTGGAATCGAAACGATGGGCGGACTTGTTGAAAAGATTGTGCCACGCAATACCACCATTCCCGTGACGCGTGCGCAGGAGTTCACCACTTACAAGGACGGACAGACGGCGCTCGCGGTGCACATCGTGCAGGGCGAGCGGGAACTCGTCGATGACTGCCGCTCGCTGGCGCGCTTCGAGTTGCGCGGTATTCCGCCGATGGTGGCGGGTGCGGCGCGTATCCTGGTGACCTACCAGGTGGATGCCGACGGTCTGCTCAATGTTTCTGCGACCGAGGAAACAACCGGTGCGGAGGCCAGCGTTACCGTTAAGCCGTCCTTTGGCCTGAGTGATGACGAAGTGGCCACGATGCTGAAGGATTCTTTCAGTCACGCCGGAGACGACATGGCCGCGCGCCAGCTCGCTGAAACCCGGCTGGCTGGGTGGCAGCTGCTCGACAGCATGCGTGCGGCCCTGGCCGCCGATGGCGATGAATTGTTGAGCGGCGAGGAGCGCGCAGCACTGGACGCTGGCATGGCGGAACTGCAGGCGCTGCTGGAATCGGAAGATCGCGAGGCGATCAAGGCCAACACCGAGAAACTGGGTCGCGCGAGCGAGGCGTTCGCTGCCCGGCGCATGGACAAGAGTATCCGCGAGGCGCTGACAGGCGTAGCGCTTGAGTCGCTTGATGAGGGAGTGGAATCATGACGCGTATTGTCGTCCTGCCTAACGAAAACCTGTGTCCCGAGGGCGCGGTGCTGGAGGCGGAACCCGGCCAGAGCATCTGTCGCGCGCTCCTGGACAATGATATTGATATCGAGCACGCCTGCGAGATGTCCTGCGCGTGCACAACCTGCCACGTCATCGTGCGCGAAGGTTACGATTCGCTGGAAGAGCCGGATGAGCTGGAGGACGACTACCTGGACAAGGCCTGGGGTCTCGAGCCTGATTCGCGGCTTAGCTGCCAGGCCATTGTTGCCGACGAGGACCTGGTGGTGGAGATTCCGCGCTACACCATCAATATGGTCTCTGAACAACACTGAGGAGAGAGCCAGAATGCAGTGGACAGACATCATTGATATCGCCATCGAACTCGTGGACGCGCACCCGGACGTCGACCCGTTAACGATCAATTTCGTCGACCTCAGGGATTGGGTGATGGCCCTTGAGGGCTTCGAAGGCCAGGCTGATCAATGCGGAGAAAAGATACTTGAGGCCATTCAGGCTGCCTGGATTGAGGAGCTCGACTGAGGGGCGGGGTAAGCCCCTGATTTAAAAGCAAAAGAATCCTGTCTCCAGCCCCTTCTCGGGGTGAAAACGGGGCGTAAAGTCCGTATAATTGCGCGCTTTTGACGCACACCCCTTTTGGAGAGCCCTATGGCAGTTGAACGCACCCTGTCCATCATTAAGCCCGACGCCGTCGGCAAGGACATCATCGGCAAGATTTACTCTCGCTTCGAAACCAACGGCCTGCGCATTGTGGCCGCCAAGATGCTGCGCCTTAGCGACACCGACGCGGGTGGTTTTTACGCCGAGCACAAGGGTCGTCCTTTCTACCCGGCACTGATCGAATTCATGACCTCTGGCCCCGTGGTGGTTCAGGTACTTGAGGGCGAGAATGCGATTGCCAAGAATCGCGAGTTGATGGGCGCAACAAATCCCGCTGAGGCAGACGAGGGCACAATCCGCGCCGATTTTGCCTCCAGCATTGATGCCAACGCAGTACACGGTTCCGACTCGCCGGAATCCGCAGTTCGCGAGATTGCCTATTTCTTCGCGGCCAGCGAGATCTGCGACCGCTGATCTGGCGACCGTCGTGTCTGAAGCCCTGACAGTCCCGAGTGAAGGCTACCGCGGGGAGCGCGTTAACCTGCTGGGCCTGTCGCGGCCGCAGATGGAGGCGTTCTTTCTCGACATTGGCGAGAAGAAGTTTCGCGCCCAGCAGGTCATGAAGTGGATACACCACGCTGGCATCACCCGCTTCGAAGACATGACTAACCTGAGTCGTGCATTGCGGGAACGCCTGCCAGAGGTTGCCGAGATACGGCCACCGGAGGTGGTGAGCCAGCAGGACTCAGAGGACGGTACCCGTAAATGGGCCGTGCGCGTCGAGGGCGGTGGGCTTGTCGAGACCGTCCTGATACCCGCCGGCGATCGCGCCACGCTCTGTGTTTCCTCCCAGGTCGGCTGTAGTCTCGACTGTAGCTTTTGCTCGACGGGAAAGCAGGGCTTCCAGCGTGACCTCACCGCGGCGGAGATCATCGGTCAGGTCTGGCTTGCCATCGATTCCTACGATGCCTTTCAGTCGGGTAAGGGTCGCATCGTGACCAACGTGGTGATGATGGGCATGGGTGAGCCGCTCCTCAACTTCGACAATGTCGTCAGTGCCATGGACCTGATGCTCGACGACCTCGCCTACGGCTTGTCCAAGCGCCGCGTGACCCTGAGCACCTCGGGCGTCGTGCCTGCGCTGGATCGTTTGAGGGATGTCAGCGAGGTGTCACTTGCGGTGTCGCTGCACGCGCCTAACGATGCGCTTCGCGATGAGTTGGTACCCATCAATCGCAAGTACCCGATCAAGGAACTCTTACGCAGCTGTCGCGACTATATGGCCGCCCAGTCGGACCGCAATCGGGTCGTGACCGTGGAGTACACCCTGATCAAGGGCGTGAATGACCGTCCAGAGCACGCGCGCGAACTCGCCGAGCTGCTCCGTGACCTGCCCTGCAAAATCAACCTGATTCCATTCAATACGTTCCCGCAGTCTGATTACGAGCGTCCCAGCGGCAAAGACGTGTCGCGCTTCTGGCAAGTGCTGGTCGATGCAGGATATATTGTGACCGTGCGGACCACCCGTGGGGATGATATCGATGCTGCCTGTGGGCAGCTGGTAGGTCAGGTGGTGGATCGCACCCGTCGCAGCGAGCGCTATCGCGCGGGCGGCGAGACCCAGGCAATCGAGGTATTGTGAGGCCATGACCATGTCACTCAGGCTGACCGCCAGATGGGTAGTCCTGCTGTTGTTGTCTGGCAGTCTGCTCGCTTGTGTCACCACGACAGAATCCGTGTTTACGGAGGAAGCCTCGCCCGACAAGGCGCTCGACGAGCGTGTTGCGTTGGCCATGCGCTACATCGGTGAAGAAAACTGGGAAGATGCCAGGCGCAACCTTGAGCTCGCGCGCGAGATCGACGCCGACAGCGCGGGTGTGCATGCCGCCTTCGGGCTACTTTACCAGCGCACCGGTGAATTCGAACTCGCCGAGGACAACTTCAAGCGAGCGATCCGCCTCGACTCGGAAGACACGCGCACGCGCAACAACTACGCGGCCTTCCTGATTGACCGCAAGCGCTTCGAGGAGGCCGAGAAACAGCTTGAGTTCGTGGTACGCGACACGCTGTACGGCGAGCGCGCAAGGGCGTTTACCTTCCTTGGGTTTACGCGCCTGCAGCTCGATGAACCGGATGTCGATGGCGCCAGTGAGGCTTTTAAACGCGCACTTGCTATGGAGCCGCGCGATGCCTTTGCGCTGCTGGAGATGGCAAACATCGCGTATGAGGACGGCAACTACCCGCAGGCGCGTCGCTACTACTTGTCCTACCGCGGCGCGGTGCGTCAGCAGAGCGCACGTGCACTTTGGCTGGGAATTCGACTCGCCCGCGAAAGTGGAGACAAGGACGCAGAGGCGAGTTACGCGCTCGCCCTCGCCAACCGCTTCCCCGGGTCACCCGAGCTCGAGGCTTATGAGCAAGGTCAATAAACTGAGTGGCGAGGCACTGCGCCAGCTTGACGCATTCATGACGCCCGGGAGCCTTTTGAAAACCGCACGACAGCGTAGCGGCCTATCGGAAGCTTACGTGGCTGACTGCCTCAAGATACTGCCTGAGTACGTTGGCGCACTGGAACGCGATGAGTACACAGCGCTGCGCAGCCCTGCGTTTGCCCGCGGTTATGTCCGCTCCTACGGCCGGTTGCTTGAGTTAGACCAGGCGTTGCTGGACAAGGCCTTCGACGAGTTGGCCTCCCCGGAGGATGCTACGCGCCGCCGTGTACACACGAGGCCCCTGCAGTTGCAGCACACCGGCCGGGGCGTGGTTGTGGGTCTCGCTGTTTTATTTGTCTTGGTACTGACGCTCTGGTGGCTGCGTGGCGACCTCACGACGCCGCCCTGGTCAGGTAGCAGTGAGCGCTCGTCTGCCGAGTTGTCCCCCGCGGCTGACTGGCTGCCGGAGGAGGACAGTTGAATACTGAGTCTCCCATTGTGCGCCGTAAATCTCGTCAGATCTGGGTTGGTGATGTGCCCGTGGGCGGCGATGCACCGATCAGCGTGCAGAGCATGACCAATACGGACACCTGCGACGTCGATGCGACCGTAGCGCAGGTACAGGCGATCGCCGATGCAGGCGCGGACATCGTGCGAGTGTCTGTACCGAGCATGGATGCGGCGGAGGCGTTTCGCGCGATCCGCCAGCGTGTCAGCGTGCCACTGGTCGCCGACATCCACTTCGACCACAAGATTGCACTCAAGGTCGCGGAATATGGCGTGGACTGCCTGCGCATCAACCCGGGTAACATCGGCCGCGATGAAAAAGTGCGTGAGGTTATCGACAGCGCGCGCGACAAGGGTATTCCCATACGGATCGGCGTGAACGCAGGGTCCCTGAGTAAGGAACTGCAGCGCAAGTACGGTGAGCCGACGCCCGAGGCGCTGGTTGAGTCCGCCATGCATCATGTCGATATCCTCGACAAGTTTGACTACCAGGACTTCAAGGTCAGCGTAAAAGCGTCCGAGGTATTCATGGCCGTGGCGGCGTACCGCCTGTTGGCCGACCAGATCGAGCAACCCCTGCATCTCGGGATCACCGAAGCGGGCGGCCTGCGCGGCGGCACCGTGAAGTCATCAGTGGGCCTCGGTATGCTCTTGATGGACGGCATTGGAGACACGATTCGCGTATCGCTCGCCGCTGACCCGGTCGAGGAGGTCAAGGTCGGCTTCGATATTTTGAAGAGTCTCAAGCTGCGGACCAACGGGATCAATTTCGTCGCCTGCCCGAGCTGCTCGCGGCAGAACTTCGACGTGGTCGGCACGATGAACACCCTCGAGCAACGTCTCGAGGATGTGCGAACGCCGATGGATGTCGCCGTAATCGGCTGTATCGTCAACGGGCCGGGCGAAGCCCGTGAGGCCGACGTGGGCCTGACCGGTGCCACGCCGAGCAACCTGATTTACCTTGACGGCGAACCCGACCACAAGATCAGCAACGAAGATTTCATTGATCATCTTGAGCAGGTGATCAGGCAGCGCGCGGCGGAACTGGAAGAGGCTCGCGCGAAGGAAGAAGCCGCGACCATCGCCCGTTCCACCTCCTGACACGACTAACGAGAGATTTAGTGAGCGACATTCGAGCCATTCGTGGCATGAACGATATCCTGCCTGCAGATGCTGCCCGTTGGCAGTTCCTGGAGAGTACGGTGGCGGACGTTCTGGCGACCTATGGCTACAGTGAAATACGCCTGCCGCTCGTCGAGCAAACGGCCTTGTTCAAGCGCTCCATCGGCGAAGTCACTGACATCGTCGAAAAGGAGATGTACACGTTTGATGATCGCAACGGAGACAGCCTGACACTGCGACCTGAAGGCACGGCCGGTTGCGTGCGCGCCGCGATCCAGCACGGTCTGCTCACTGTGGCGCAACGGCTGTGGTACTCAGGCCCCATGTTCCGCCACGAACGCCCGCAAAAAGGGCGCCAGCGCCAGTTTCACCAGATCGGGGTGGAGTGCTTTGGTATTGCTACCCCTGACATGGACGCCGAGTTAATCCTGATTTGCGCACGACTCTGGCAGCGTCTCGGTATTAGTGACGTTGTCACGTTGGAACTCAACTCTATCGGCAGCAGTGCGGCGCGCAAGGCCTACCGCGAGGCGCTGGTGGACTACCTGCGGGAGCGCGAGGACGGACTGGACGAAGACAGTCGGCGTCGTCTCGACAGCAACCCGCTGCGCATCCTCGACAGCAAGAACCCCGACACCCAGGCGCTCCTTGATGACGCGCCCGGACTGGAAGATTTTCTCGACGATGAATCGGTCGAGGACTTTGCCACCCTCTGCGGTCTGCTGGATGCCGCGGGTGTGAGTTACCGCATCAACCGGCGCCTTGTTCGCGGGCTGGATTACTACAACAAGACCGTGTTCGAGTGGGTCACCGATGCGCTGGGCGCACAGGGCACCGTTTGCGCTGGCGGTCGTTATGATGGCCTCGTTGCGCAGTTGGGTGGTCGTGACACACCGGGTGTTGGGTTTGCTATGGGTATGGAGCGCCTGGTGTTGCTGCTGCAGGAACTGGATGTGGATGTCGGCGGAACGGACACAGACATCTACGTTGTGGCGCTGGGTGCAGCGGCACAACAACAGGCGCTGGTCAGCACTGAGGCACTGCGCTCGCGGCGCAGAGGGCTCACCATTCAAATGCACGCCGGTGGTGGCAGCTTCAAGAGCCAGATGAAGAAAGCTGACAAGAGTGGCGCCACACTTGCCCTGGTCTGGGGAGAGGACGAGGCGGCAGGCGGTAATGTCACGGTAAAACCGCTGCGCGGGCAGGGCGAGCAGGTCACTATAGCGCTGGCGGAACTCGATGCGGCGCTAGACGGTCTGCTGAACAACTGAAT
Organism: Halioglobus sp.; assembly: GCA_965227435.1. GTDB lineage: Bacteria > Pseudomonadota > Gammaproteobacteria > Pseudomonadales > Halieaceae > Marimicrobium. Next base: position 2,501,100 of record CBDDGB010000001.1, read on the forward strand.
ATATCGACTGGGAAGAATCGAACGTGGAAGAGTATCGCACAGAAGACGAACAGGTAGAGGCGCTACGCCGCTGGTGGGACGAGAACGGCAAATCCACTGTTGCCGCCATTGTTGTGGCGTTGGCCGCCGGTCTCGGTTGGCAGGCGTTTGGCGATTACCAGGTCAGGCAGACCGAGCAGGCCTCGGACATGTACCAGTCGTTAACCCGCATGCTTGGCGATACGCGCGGCGCTGAAGTACCAGAGCAAACCGTCGACCTGGCCCAGCAGATCAAGCGCAGTTTCGAAGGTAGCACCTACGCGCAGTTTGCCGCTCTGCACCTCGCTGCAATCCACGTTGAGCGCAGTGAACTCGAGGCCGCGGAAGCGGAGTTGCGCTGGGTACTCGGCAAGGCGGACAGCGGCAGCGACACGCATCGCATCGCGCAGCTCAGGTTGGCGCGTGTCCTCGCCGCCCAGGGTGAAACCGACCAGGCGCTCGCCATCATTGACGGTGCAGGCAGCGGCGCGTTTGGCGCATCTTACGCGGCTGCGAAAGGCGATATCCTGTTAGCCGAAGGGCGGCGTGACGAAGCCAGGGATGCCTACTCCCTGGCGCTCGCGCTGGCTGGTACTAATCCACAGGCGCAGACCAGCGTCCTGGAGCAAAAGCTGAGAAGCCTGTCGCCGGTTCCGCCCACGGCACTCGCAGAGCGCGAAGCGCCAGAGTCCGAAGCTTCTGCTGAGTCCTCGGCGCCAGCAGAGCCGGTGGTAGAGGAGAGCTGATCCTGTGATCTACCTGTTGCGGCGATTCTCGTTATTGTGTGTTCTGCTGGCGGTCGCGGGTTGCGGCTCGACCAGCTGGTTTTCCGATGACGATGAGGACCTCACTGCCCCCGTTGAACTCCCGGATATCGAGGAGTCAGTGAAGATACGCAAGGCCTGGTCTGTCGGTATTGGCGATGGGCAGGGCGACGGGCTCTATAAACTACAGCCCGCAGTGCTGGGCGATGCGATCTACGCCGCTTCCGCAGACGGTCGTGTGCGCGCGATGGAGCGTGAAAAGGGCAAGACACTCTGGAAGGCGGACCTTGACCGCAATCTCTCGGGCGGTATCGGCGTCACAGAGGGCGCTCTTTTCCTTGGCTCCAGTGAGGGTGAGGTGCTCAGGCTTGATGCGAGCACGGGTGACCTGCTCTGGTCCACTCGCCTGCGCGGGGAAATTCTCGCGGCGCCACAGTCCAATGGTCGCGTGGTCGTGGCACAAACCTATGACGGCAAGCTCCAGGGGCTCGATTTCGACAGCGGCGAACTGCTGTGGACTTATGACAGCAACGTTCCCGTATTAACGCTGCGCGGCACCAGCACACCGATCCTGGACGATGGACTGGTGTACGCCGGTTTTGCCAACGGTCGCGTACTCGCGTTTGAGTCAGAAACCGGTGACATCGTATGGGAGGTGCGTGTAGCGATCTCCCAGGGTCGCTCGGAGATCGAGCGCATCGTCGATGTGGACGGCAGCATGTTGCTCTCCGGCAGTGAGTTGTATGCTGCAAGCTACCAGGGGCGTATCGTCGGTGTTGAGGTAAACGCCGGTCGCAAGTTCTGGCAGGAAGACATTTCGTCCGTCTCAGGTGTCGGAATCGGCTTCGGCAATATCTATGTGGTAGACGACTCTGGCAGCGTCTTCGCCTTCCAGCGCAACGGGCAGGGCACTCGCTGGATCCAGGATGCGCTCGGCTATCGCCAGCTTTCGCGTCCCACGCCTGTGAGCTCGTGGGTCGCGGTGGCAGACCTCGAAGGTTACGTGCACCTGATGTCGCAGCTCGACGGCGAATTCGTTGGGCGTGTGAAGGTCGACGGCGATGGCGCCCGCGCGGACATGATCAGCGAAGGCAATCGCCTGTACGTTTATGGCAACAGCGGCAAACTGGCAGCGTATGACATTGCTGCTGAAGAATGATGCTTCCCGTCATCGCCCTCGTAGGGCGTCCCAACGTAGGTAAATCGACACTCTTCAACCGGCTGACTCGAAGTCGGGACGCCATTGTGGCCGACTTTCCAGGTCTCACCAGGGATCGCAAGTACGGAGAGGCCACGCAGGGCAAACGCCGCTTCATTGTGATCGATACCGGTGGTATCACCGGCGACGAGCAGGGCATAGACACCCCCATGGCCGAGCAGTCGCTCACCGCGATCGAGGAGGCCGATGCTGTTCTTTTCATGGTCGATGCGCGAGATGGCCTCAATCCTATTGACGAAGACCTCGCCCAGCATCTGCGCGAGCGGGGCAAGCCTTTCCATCTAGTCGTAAACAAAGTCGATGGCATGAGTGAGGACATCGCGGCCAGCGAATTCTATTCGCTTGGCGCGCCCCAGCTGTTTACGATCGCCGCCAGCCAAGGTCGCGGCGTCAAGCACATGATCGATGAGGTGCTTTCAGAATTCCCCGAGGAGCTCCCCGAGGACAGTGAGGAGGATGCAGCGCGCGGCACCCGCGTTGCGATCGTCGGTCGCCCCAACGTGGGCAAGTCAACGCTTGTCAATCGGCTGCTCGGCGAAGATCGGGTAGTGGTGTTTGATGAGCCTGGCACCACGCGCGACAGTATCTATATCGATTTTGAGCGTGAGGACAGGCACTACACCCTGATCGATACGGCGGGCGTACGGCGGCGCAAGAACGTCAGGATGACGGTTGAGAAGTTCTCGATCGTGAAGACCTTGAAGGCGGTGGATGATGCTCATGTTGTCATTCTCGTCATGGATGCGCGCGAGGGTATTGTCGACCAGGACATGCACCTGCTAGGGCACTGCATCGACGCCGGCCGCGGTCTCGTGCTCGCTGTCAACAAGTGGGACGGTATCGAGAGCGACCAGCGTGACTGGATAAAGAGCGAGCTGGACCGCCGCCTGCGCTTTGCCGACTACGCGGATACTCATTACATATCCGCGCTGCACGGCACCGGTGTGGGTCATCTTTACCAATCTATCGATGCCGCCTATGCATCGGCAACACGGCAGCTGAACACCAATGCGTTAACGCGCATCCTGGAAGGGGCGGTCTTCGATCATCCGCCGCCGATGGTTGCCGGCCGCCGCATCAAAATGCGCTATGCCCACGCCGGTGGTCAGAATCCGCCGCGTATTGTCATTCATGGCAACCAGACGGATGACGTACCGAACAGCTACCGGCGTTATCTAGAAAAGGTGTTTCGCCGAGAGCTCGATCTCGCGGGCACGCCTGTGCGCATTGAGTTTCGTACCGGCACAAACCCCTACGCGACGAAGCGCAACAAGCTTACCGATCGACAGATACAGCGCAAACGTCGGCTTATGGCCCACGTGAAGAAAGGAAAGAAGAAGCGTGGCAAGTGATGCGGGCGCTGCGGCCCTGCAGATGCCCGATCTCGATTCGCGCGCGGCTGTAGACCGATTTGTAGATGCCTTTTATGAGCGCATGCTGGCCGACCCTGCGCTGGCGCCCATCTTTCTCGATGTGGCCGGCGTAGATCTTGCTGTGCACCTGCCGCATATCAAGGACTACTGGAGCAAGTTGCTGCTCGGCGAGCGGAAGTACCAGCGCCATACCATGAATATCCACCGTGCCGTGCACGGCAAGCAGGCGCTTCAGCCCGAGGATTTCCAGCGCTGGCTGGCCCACTTTGTCGGTACCGTGAACGAGCAGTTTGCCGGCCCGGGGGCGGAGCGGGCCAAGCGCATCGCCACCACCATCGCCGCCAACATGGAAAAGGCCCTCCACTAGGCCCCCCCCACGGGTTTTAAGCTGCGGTTTAGTCAGCTGTGGTCTCCTTACGACTTCACTGCGTATTCTGCGCCGCGCTGCTGTGCTCGCCCCGCGGCAGTCCGCGTTGGTGGAGCAGAGTTTCCGCGTTTAGGAATCGCGGCTATAAGTAGTATGGTAGGAATCGGCGTCCACAGGCGCGCCAGTTCGCTGATCAGGAGCCAATGAACCCATGCCGAACAGAGTCTTCTTCGTTGCGGTCTGTCTTTTGCTGCAGGCGGCTTACACAAGCGCTGAGCAGCCCCCGGCCTACGCCACCTGTGTCGCATGCCACGGCGCGGCGGGTGAGGGCAATTCCGCACTGAACGCGCCCGCGATTGCGGGTCAGTCAGCGGAATACCTGGAGCGACAGCTGCGTCATTTCAAGTCGGGCGTTCGCGGTGGCGACAGCGCAGACACGCTGGGTATGCAAATGCGGGGCATGGCCGCGGCCTTGTCCGATGAAGATATGGCGTCAGTTTCTGTCTGGCTTGCTGATCAGCCGCGTCCCAAGGTGACCCCGTCGCACACGGGCGACCTGAAAAACGGCAACGATTACTACCACTCCAAGTGCGATGCCTGTCACGGCGCCTGGGGCGAGGGTAATGAGCGTCTGCACGCGCCGGCTATCGCATGGCTGGATGCCGCATACATCAAGCGACAGTTTGAGAACTACGGCAGCGGCCTGCGCGGTTCCCACCCAGAGGATGTCTACGGCAAGCAGATGCAGTTGATGTCGGACGTCCTTCCTGAAGAAGGGTTTATAGACGACATTATTGCTTACATGCAGGCCCGAGCGGCCGCCGACGGCGCGCCATTGTGATAGCTCGCCTGCTTGCGCTGCTATGGCTCACTTGCGTCGCGTTCAGTGCCGCGGCGGAAGAAGGGCAGTTTGCTCTCTCAGAGCGCTGCCCGCCGAGTTTTGAAAAGTCCGAGGGCGTCTGCAAGCTGCGCACACTCTACGAGTTCTATAGCTCTGTGCAGGACCATGGCCTTGGCGGCACGCAGACTTCGCTGCCCGACCATCGCGATGGTTTTACGCCCGCGCAGATCGACCTTGGCCGCTACTTGTTTTTTGACCCGGTGCTCTCCGGGGACGCCAGCCTTTCCTGCGCCAGTTGCCACCATCCCCAAAAGGGGTTTAGTGACAATCGCGCCCGCTCTGTCGGCATCGGCGGTCAGCAGGTGTCCCGCGCTGCCCCCACGCTGTGGAATGTGGCGTTCCTCGATACGTTTTTCTGGGATGCCCACGCCAGCACGCTCGAGGAGCAGGCCCAGGGGCCGCTGTATGCGGCGGTGGAGATGGGCAACACGCCAGCTCAGCTACTGGAAACGCTGCAGTCGATCGCGGCTTACGAGACGCTGTTTCGGGAGGCCTTTCCCGATGCGGACGGCGTGCAACTGGATGATGTTTACACGGCCCTGACTGCATTCCAGACCTCGCTGATTTCGCTGAACAGCCGTTACGACCGCTATGCCCACGGTCACCACGATGCGCTCAGCCCCGAGGAGATCGAGGGATTAAACATCTTTCGATCTTTTGTTGCGCGCTGTGCCGAATGTCACACGCCGCCGCTATTCACCAACCAACAGGTCGCCGTGATCGGCGCGCCCGAGCCACCGGGCTTACCGTTCGACCCGGGTGCTGGGGCTGTTTTCAATGCGAAGAAGTTGCGCGGCGGTTTCAAGGTGCCCACGCTGCGTAACATCGCCCAGACCGGCCCGTACATGCACTCTGGCCTCTTTGATAACCTGCGCGATACAGCCGCTTTCTATAATGGCGGGCGCGGCCATGCGGTGCCCGAAGGGGAAGACCTGCATCTGCACTGGCACATCACCTCGCCAGACCTGACCGACTATGAACTGGATCGACTGGTCGATTTTCTCGGAGCGCTGACCGACGAAAGTCTCACGCCAGTGGTGCCCGCACACGTACCCTCCGGGCTCATGCCCATCGGCCCTGGCGAAAATGGCCGGGTAGCCTCTACTAACGACACTCCGGGAGAATCTTCATGAATTCGGGAAAACTGATTGCCCTCGTGCTTGTGGCCGCCGCCTTTGCCGGCGGACTCTTTGTCGGCCAGGGCCGTGAAGCCGCGCCTGTGATCACGGCGAGTGGTGGTGGAGCTGCCTACGAGCAGGGCTTTGCGGCGGAAGACAACCTGTTGACGCTGGCGGGCAATGTGAGGTCCGTGGCCGGCCCCCCGATGTCCGACGTTGTGGTGGTCGTTAACCCCGGTGAGTCGATCCAGGAGGCGGTGCGTGCCGCTGAGCCGGGCACCACGATACAGGTTATGCCGGGTACCTACAGCGAGACGGTCTACATCGACAAGGACGGCATTCGACTTATTGGCGTGATCGAGAAGGGCGAGCGCGCCGTGCTCGACGGTCAGGGCACGCTGAACGATGCCATCCTCTACTCAGGCAACAACGTCGTCATCGAGAACTTCACGATCACCCGTTACAAGGGCAACGGCATCATGAGCCAGGCCGGCAACAACTGGGAGATCCGCAACAACATAATTGTGGATACCGGTGTGTACGGCATCTTCCCTCAGCTCGGACAGAACGGGGTAGTGGAGCACAACATCATCTCGGGTATCGAGGACGCCGCAATCTACGTCGGTATGAGCGACAACATTCACGTCGCCTACAACGATGTGTTTGACAGTGTGGCTGGTATCGAAATCGAGAACAGCCGGCACGCGATCGTTGAGGCCAACCGCGTGTATAACAACACTGGCGGAATACTCGCATTCATTACGCCAGGCCTGCCCATCAAGACAACGTACGACGTCATCATCCGCAATAACTTCGTGCTGTCCAATAACCATCCCAATTTCGGTGCGCCCGGTTCTACGGTGGCGGGCATTCCCGCGGGTACGGGCATTCTGGTCATGGCTGCCGACGACGTGGTGATCGAGGGCAACATCATCAAGGACAACAAGAACGCGGGTATTGTCATCACCGATCACTACAACGCGGCGAACGTCACGATCGACCCCGAGTCCGACCCTTACTCCGATGGGGTGAAGATTCTCAACAACACGATGACCAATAACGGTTGGGAGGCGATCCCCGAGATACGCGCATTGATGATCACTGAGCTGAAGACCGGCAACCCTGACATCGTGCGTGTGGGTCCGACCAAGGACAGCTGCATCATCAACCGCCACCGTTACTCCACGGTGGGCGTAGACGACTTTGGCGAGTGTGACTTCACCCATACCGCGAGCACGGCAAACTACCTGTTACCCACTGTGCCGCCGCGCCAGATTGACCCCGGTGAGCGCGGCAAGATTGCCTATCTCGGCGTCTGCACCGGCTGTCATACCTATGGTGGACGCATGATCGGTCCTCCGGTGCAGGCCATTCAGGCGCTGTATCACGATAACCCAGAGGGTATCGCCGACTACATCGCGAGCCCTGAGCGCAAGCGCCACAACTACCCGGAAATGCCCCCGCAGGACTATCTCGACGAAGAAACGCGCCTGGCGGTGGCCAGGCATATGCTGAAGGTTAAGAGCTGATGGCGTTAGGAGTGCCGGGCGTCTGCTAGAGACGACCGAGGTCTAACTCGGTCGTAAGGAGTACGCCGGGTGCGCCCTCGACGAGCTGGTCGCCGTAGTTGAGGGTAAACGTGACATCCTGCATCGGGTACCAGTTGAAGCTGCCGCTGCGCAGGATCTCCGCCTCACCTGTCTGCGATTTCGTGAGGTGATTTACCGCGAAGCTCATGGAGTATTGCTGCGACGGCGCCCAGCTAAAGCCCGCACCGTAACGCGTTTCGTCGTGGTAGACCTCTGAGTTTGCGCGAATATTCGCACTCTGTTTGATCGCCCCCGAGAGTTCGAGCTTGATGTCCGGAGCGATCAGGTAGTTCGAGCGAAAATCGAAAGTCTCAAGGGTTCGCGTCAGCGGTTGCCCCACCTGCGTGTCGGCACTGCGCCACGCGCCGCTCCAGTTCAGTCGCCCATCGTCCAGGGAGCCCTGCAGACCCAGGCTATAGGACTGCTCTTCCTGTTCCACTGCCGCTGCCGATGGCTTATTCAGGCTGTACTGGTAGTTAAGGTTAAGCGTAGCCAGCTTTGCGAGCGGGCGGGTGAGGCCCGGCGAGATCCGGTGCAAGTAACTATCGCCATCACGGAAAAGGCTGGCGGCGCGGACCTGCGTCCTGAAGCCGAGCAGCTGGTCGAGCTTGCGGCTGCTCAGCGCCGCACCGAGGTGTTGGGCTTCTTTGTCTTTGTGAGACAGCCCCGACTCATCAACCTGCGCCTGGAACTTGTAGTCTACGGCGACATTCAGGAATGGGTCCTGCACCGAAAATCCGAGCCCCGGGCTGACATTCTGGGGTTTGTTGGCATCGCTCTGGGCGGTGACGCCTGGGTGGACTGAAAGGTCGAGGTTCGCGCCCAGACACAAGGGGGCCGCCACTGCGCCAAGCAGTGCGGTTGCACTCAGTGGAAGGAGGCGATGTTGCTTCTTCACGAGCTTTCTTGTCTCTGGTTATTGGTGAACAACGTCCTTGCTGGACAGTATATCAACGAAAAGTCTTAGTTCAATCAATTCAGAGGCTTAAATAAAAGAAATGAAGCAATTTATAGGCAGGGCGGGAGTCTCTGGCGAGGTCGCCGGGGGTTAATGTGCGGGTGATTTTTGGTAGTGTTGTCCGCTCTTTTTTTTGAGGCGCAAAAGCATGGGGCAACTGGACGGAAAAGTAGCGATTGTGACGGGCGCAGCGCGTGGTCTGGGGCGCGCGTATGCCGAGACGCTGGCGGCCGAGGGGGCCAGCGTGCTCGCCTGTGACCTCAATGACTGCGAGGAGACCTTGGCCGCCATCACGGGCGCGGGCGGTAGCGCGGTGTCGGGCAGTGTAGACATCGCCGATATGGCGAGCTGTAACGCGATGGCAGAACAGGCGGTTGCAACCTACGGCGGTATCGACGTACTGGTTAACAACGCCGCCCTTTACGGCACATTGCAGGGCGCGCGCTTCGAGCAGTTGCCGGAAGAGCAGTGGGACGCCGTCATGAACGTCAATATCAAGGGTGTGTGGCAGGCAAGCAAGGCTGTCGTGGTGCCCATGCGAGAGCGCGGCGGTGGCTCTATCATCAATATTTCTTCCCTGGCGGCGGTTTATGGATTGCCTTACGGGCTCGATTACGTCGCGTCCAAGTCCGCAGTTATCGGTATGACGCGCGGCATGGCGCGGGAACTCGGTGGTGACAGTATCCGGGTGAACGCCGTTGCGCCATCGGCGGTCATGACAGAGGGTACCGAGGAGTTTTTCGGCGAGAAGTTTGAGAAGGCCAAGCAGGTCGTTGCGAAAGGGCAGCTCATCCAACGCAACCTGCAGACGGAGGACCTCACCGGCACCATCGTTTACCTGGCGTCAGACGCAAGTGCGTTCGTCACCGGCCAGACGCACATGGTCGACGGTGGTTCCTGGTTCCTGTAGACGGCAAGCGGCACACATTGATGGCATTACAACCTGATTACCCCGAGATCCGCGCGGCGGTCGCTGACCTTTGTGCGGGATTTGATGGTGCTTACTGGCGCGATCTCGACCGCGATCGGCGTTATCCCACGGAGTTTGTTCGCGCGCTTACTGAGGCGGGCTACCTGTCGATTCTGATCCCCGAGGCTTATGGCGGTAGTGGTCTGCCGTTGGCGGCTGCGTGCGCCGTGCTTGAAGAAATTCACCGCTCGGGTGCAAACGGCGGCGCCTGTCATGCGCAGATGTACACCATGGGCACGTTGTTGCGCCATGGCAGTGATGCACAGAAACAGCAGTATCTCCCCGCCATTGCTTCGGGCGAGTTGCGCCTGCAGGCGTTCGCAGTAACGGAGCCTGGCAGTGGCACCGATACGTCGCGCATCCGCACGCGCGCGGTGCGCGATGGTGACGACTTCGTGATCAACGGGCAGAAGGTCTTTATCTCACGTACCGAGCACTCGGACCTCATGGTTTTGCTGGCGCGCACCAGCAGCCGCGAGGATTCAGAGCGACACACTGACGGCATGTCCGTGTTCCTCGTGGACATGCGCCAGGCGTTGGGCAACGGCCTCTCGATCAAACCGATCGAAACGATGATGAACCACGCCAGCACGGAGCTGTTTTTCGATGACCTGCGTGTGCCCGCTGCCAATATGATCGGGCCTGAAGGCGGTGGTTTTCGCTGCATCCTCGACGGTATGAATGCGGAGCGCATTCTTATCGCGGCAGAGTGTATTGGTGATGCGCGTTTCTTCGTCGAGCGGGCGTCAGGGTACGCTCGCGATCGTGAAGTGTTCGGTCGCCCCATTGGCGAGAACCAGGGCATCCAGTTTCCTATTGCCCGCGCTCACATACAGACCGAAGCGGCAGCGGGAATGGTCCGGCAGGCCGCCGCACTGTATGACGCGGGCGAATCCGCGGGCTCGGAAGCGAACATGGCCAAGCTCCTCGCCTCAGAAGCTGCCTGGGCCGCAGGTGATACCTGCATACAGACCCATGGCGGTTACGGTTTTGCAGCGGAGTACGATGTCGAGCGAAAGTTTCGCGAGACCAGGCTCTACCAGGTAGCGCCCATATCGACCAACCTGATCCTCTCGCACATTGCGACGCGCGAACTCGACCTCCCGAGGTCCTTTTGATGCCGGGTGCACTCGACGGCGTGCTGGTCGTCACACTGGAGCAGGCCGTTGCCGCACCGTACTGCACATCACGCCTGGCGGATGCGGGGGCGCGCGTCATCAAGGTGGAGCGAGCGGAGGGCGACTTTGCGCGCCACTATGACCATGTCGCACACGGTGAGAGCGCGTACTTCGTGTGGATCAATCGCGGCAAGGAGTCCATCTGCCTCGACATCAAGCAGGAAGATGACGCGCAGCTGTTGGCGCGCATGGTCGCCGAAGCAGACGTGTTCGTGCAGAACCTCGCGCCGGGTGCTGCCGCGCGCGCGGGGTTTGACAGCGCTAAGTTGCGTGAAGCCAACCCGAAGCTCATTACGGTGGATATCAGCGGATACGGTGAAGAGGGTCCGTACCGCGACATGAAAGCCTATGACCTGCTGGTGCAGTGTGAGACCGGCCTCGCAGCCATTACCGGAGCGCCCGAGCAACCGGGACGCGTTGGCGTGTCAGTGTGTGACATCGCCTGCGGTATGTACGCACATTCCGCCGTGCTGGAGGCGCTGCTTGCCCGTGAACGTGCCGGGGAGGGCCGGGCCATCAAGGTTTCGCTGTTCGATGCCCTTGCCGACTGGATGACGGTGCCCCTGTTGCACCAACAGTATGGCGGCGCTGCCCCCGAGCGTGTCGGGCTGCACCACCCGTCGATTGCCCCCTACGGCGCTTACGTCTGCGAAGGGGGCGAACAGGTTGTCATCAGTATCCAGAACGAACGTGAGTGGGTGCGCTTCTGCACCGACGTGCTGGCGCTGCCCGAACTCGCAACGGACGAGCGTTTTGCCAGTAACCCCGCGCGCTGTGCCAACCGCCCGGCGCTTGATGACCAGATCAATGCGGTGTTTTCGCGTTACTCGCGCGGGGCGCTTTCAGAGCGACTGCGGGAGGGCGGTATCGCGTATGGCGCGGTCAATGCCGTTGCCGATCTCGTGGAACATGCACAGCTCAGGCGCACCGACGTGGCGACACCCTCGGGCCCTGTCTCCATCGTTGCGCCACCGGCACAGGTACGTGGGGCTGACGCGGCGTTGGGCGCTGTGCCGGATGTTGGCGAGCACAGTGCGGCCTTGCGCCGGGAGTTCGCCGGTCGTGAGTAACAGCACCGACTACGGTGAGTGGCTCGACCGTGTTCTAACGTTGGGTGAATGCATCGCGCCTGAACCCTCACAGCGCCTCGCACTCGCGCTCGACCAGGACCACACCGGCTTCATGGACGGTTCGCCCCTGCCATTGCTCAGGCACTGGCTGCATTTCATCCAGGCCGCGCCGCAGTCCGGTCTCGGGGCTGACGGTCATCCAGAGAAGGGCGGGTTCCTGCCTCCCGTGCCGCTACCCCGGCGCATGTGGGCGGCAGGCAGCCTGCGCTTTCACGCGCCGCTGTGCATCGGCGATAAGGTGATCCGAAGGTCGCGGATCAAGAGTGTAACGCCGCGCGAGGGGCGCAGCGGTCAGCTGGTTTTCGTAACCCTCGAGCACACGCTGCATCGAGGTCCAAAACTCCTCCTGGAAGAGCAACAGAATATTGTCTATCTCGAATCGGGTGCGCCGGCGGGCGAGGGGACGCCTGCGGCGGAGAGCTGCGACTGGTCGCGCGAACTTGTGCCCGACAGCACGTTGCTCTTTCGCTACTCGGCGTTGACGTTCAACGCACACCGCATTCACTACGATCGGGACTATGCCCGCGATGAGGAGGGTTATCCCGAAATCGTGGTGCAGGGGCCGCTCACGGCGACCCTCCTGCTTGACGCGCTCAAGGCCGAGGTGCCAGACGTCGAGGTCGCGGACTTTTCGTTCCGCGGCGTTGCACCGCTCTACGCAAATGCCCCGCTGGTGCTCACCGGGCGCCGGGACGGCGGCAGCGTCACCCTGCAAGCAGTAGACGCATCGGGCAACGTGGCGATGGAAGCCAGCGCGACTCTCGCCTAGAAATGCACGCCCTTCATCAGTGAACCCAGTGCGACCTGTTCGTTAGACGCTTCAACCTGTTCCGTCTGGCCGTCGCCGCGCGCCGCGGCGGAATCATTAAACATTCGGAACACCGTATTCATGATGACCTCAGAGGCTTTCGGAGCTACGGCGTTCATTACCTGTAGGAAGATGCCGAGATTTGTCGCAATGCGTTTTGGCTTGTGAATCACGGCGTCGACAACCATGTCGCCCGCTTCTGCCGGGGTAAGTACCGGCATCGAGTTGTAGACGGTGGTGGCCTCAATCATGGGTGTGCGCACCAGCGGCATGTTGATCGTGGTGAAGCGCACGTTGCGGTCTGAGTACTCCACGGCGGCAGCTCTCGTCCACGCATCCAGCGCCGATTTTGAAGCAACGTATGCGGAAAATCGCGGGCTTGGAGTCAGCGTGCTGATGGATGACATGTTGATGATGTGACCCTGCTTGCGCTCACTCATCGACGGCAGGAAGCCCATGGTCAGGCGCACTGCTCCGAAGTAGTTGATCTGCATGGTGCGCTCGAAGTCGTGAAAGCGGTCGTAGGACAGTTCCAGCGAGCGCCTGATCGAACGTCCCGCGTTGTTGATCAGGATGTCGAGGTGGCCGTGGTTGTCGAGTACGGCCTGCACCAGCCGGTCACACTCCGCCATATCGGATGCATCGGCCTGGTAGATCGTGGCCGTGCCGCCGAGGTTCGCAATTTCTGCAGCGGTCTCCTCCAGCTTCTCGGCGCTACGCGCGACAAGCAGCACGTGGGCGCCCGCTTCGGCGAGGCGCAGTGCCGACGTTTTTCCGATGCCCGAGGAGGCGCCGGTAATGAGTACCGTCTTGCCGCCCACATTGCCCTCGAGAGAGCGGTCGATAAACAGGTCCGGGTCGAGATTGCGCTCCCAGTAGTCCCAGATTACCGGCGCGTAGTCCTTGAGCGTCGGGCACGCGATCCCAGAGCCCTTCAATGCACGTTCGGTGTCGCGGCAGTCGTAGCGGGTTGGATAGTCGATAAACATGGTGACGGAGTCGGGCAGCCCCATATCATCGAGCAGGGTGCTCACGATGCGCTTCACGGGAGGCAGCCCCGCGAGGGTCTCCCGCACGAATTTTGGAACGAACCCAAACATGCGCATATCGAGGCGCATGCTGAAGCGGGGTGTGTGTCCTGCATCGGCGAAAATGTTCAGTAGCTCACCCATGGAGTAGTGGTCTGGGTCTGTCAGGTGAAAACAGCGCCCCTCGAGATCTCCCTGGTGAACGATGTGATCCATCGCATCGACCACGTAGTCGACCGGCACGACATTGAACTTACCGCCCTCGATGCCGATGAGTGGAAACCACGGCGGCAGCACGTTGCGGATCTTCTGCAGGCTTTTGAAGAAATAGTAAGCGCCATCGATTTTGTCGATCTCGCCGGTGTCCGAACGCCCGACCACCATCGCAGGGCGGTACACGCGCCAGGGCACCTTGCACTCGTTGCGCACGATGCCTTCTGAATCATGCTTGGTAGAGAAGTAGGGGTGATCCAGCTGTTCCGCTTCCTCGAACATGTCCTCGCGGAACGTGCCGCGGTACATGCCGCCGGCGGCGATGGAGCTGACGTGCTCGAATGAGCCTGAGTCGAGCGCGGCGGCCAGGTTGATGGCATTGCGGGTGCCGTCGATATTGGTTGCGGTTTGTTCCTCCGCGGATGCAGCAATGTCGTAGATGGCGGCGAAGTGGCAGAAGTAGTGCACTTTGCCCTTTAGCTCGGCGATGGTGGCCTCGTCGACGCCAAGCAGCGGACTGGTCAGGTCGCCCGTAATGGGCACCAGCCGACTACCCACATCGCCAAGGCTACCCTTGAGCGACTCGAACTTGTCCATCGACTGGGCTCGGGTCAGTACATAGATGTCACCCTCTCGCTCTGCCAGCTTCGCGATGAAGTTGCGTCCGATGAATCCTGTTCCGCCTGTGATGAAATATGCCATGGGCTGTCTCCCGCCAGATAATCAAGGTGCTGTGCTTATTCTAGTAAAGGCGGCCGGGAGTGCTATGCGCCCTGACTGACCCACAGTGGGCGGGGTTGGCCACCGGTGGCATGGAGCAAATCGCCGTTGTCATCTCCATCCCGGTAGATGCAGGTGGCCTCGAGGTGATCGGCGGGCCAATCTCCTGTACCGAAGCGCCTCTACTTGGCCGGCGGGGCTGGGCAAGAAACCACCCTCTCGGGCAAAATCCAGCCTTCGAAATAGCGCGTGTGCCCCTGGCAGCGCGCGTCGACTATCTTGTTGTAAATCACGTCAGGCGGAGACCGGAAGCATGTCCGAGTTGAAACAGGAACACGATGCGGCGATTGCCCAGTTGACGGCCCCGGGGGCGCCCTTTGAACTGGGCGGGAACGAGGTCGAGGGCTTCTTCTACGCAGGGGCGCCGCAGACGCTCAAGGAAGCCCTGGACGCTGGCCGCGCCCACGGTGATCGCGAGTTCCTGATTTACGAGGGGGAGCGGCGCAGCTTCAGCAACCTGTTTGCCGAGGCGGACGCGATCGCCGCGGCGCTGCAGGCGCAGGGCGTCGCCAAGGGCGATCGCGTCGCCATCGCCATGCGGAATTTCCCTGAATGGATGGCGGCGTTTATTGCCATTCCTTCTATCGGCGCTGTTGTCGTACCCGTCAACAGTTGGGGCCAGCCCGCCGATGTCGCGTTTGCTGTCCAGGACTCTGCTGCGAAGTTTGTGTTCTGCGACCAGCAGCGCTACGACGGGGTGGCTGATCTTTTTGCCGAGCAGGGCATTCGCGCCGTTATTGCGCGCCCGGCGCAGCCGGATGATCCCATGGGCCTGCCCGCGTTCGTCGCAGGCTACGAGGGTGCAACGCCCGAGCCTGTGGATATCGACACCGAGGACCTCACGTTGATCATGTACACCTCGGGCACCAGTGGCAAACCCAAGGGTGCGGCTTCGACGAACCGCGCCATCTGCCAGGCCGTGTTCAATATGGAGTGCAACGCGATGGCCTCTGCCATGACGAACGGCGAAACCATCGGCGTCATGCTGGAAAAAGGTTTCGAGCCGACCGGTCTACTCGCGGTGCCGCTGTTTCACGTGAGCGGCCTGCATGCGCAGTTTCTTGCCAGCCTGCGCGGGGGGCGGCGCATCGTCATGATGTATAAGTGGGATGTCGACAAGGCGCTCGATTACGTTGAGCAGGAGCGCGTTACTGCGATCGGTGCCGCGCCTGTCATGATCCTCGACCTGCTGGAGTCACCGCGCTTTGATGAGGCGGATACCCATAGCCTCTTTTCCCTGGGCGTTGGCGGCGCCGCCACACCGCCCAGGATCGGCAAGCTGCTCGCAGAAAAGCTCCCGCAGAATTTCAGTGGCACCGGGTACGGGATGACAGAGAGCAACGCGCAAGGTGCCTCGTTCACGGGTAAGGCCTGGGGCTTTAAACCCGGCAGCTCCGGTTACCCCCATCCTATTGCGCAGTTTCGTGTCTGTGATGAGCAGGGGAGTGAACTGCCCCAGGGCGAGACCGGCGAGATCTGGCTGCGCAGCTGCACCAACGCGCGCGAGTACTGGAACCGGCCCGAGGCGAATGCGGAAGACTTCCAGGACGGCTGGTTTAAAACCGGCGATAACGGTTACTTCGATGATGACGGATTTATCTTCCTGTCCGATCGCGCCAAGGACATGATTATCAAGGGCGGGGAGAACATCTATCCGGTTGAGATCGAGAACGAACTGATCGAGCATGAGGCAGTGAAGGAGGTGGCCGTTATCGGGCTGCCTCACGAGCGCCTGGGGGAGGAGGTTTGCGCCGTGGTGCACCTGCACGGCACGCTTTCTGAGGCGGAGCTGCTGGCGTTTGCCAAGGAGCGCCTCGCAGGATTCAAGGTCCCGAGCAAGGTCATTTTCACCGACCAACCGCTGCCCCGGAACGCCGCCAATAAAGTCCTGAAACCCTTGCTGCAGAAGGGCATTCTCGAGGAGCTGGGCCTCGCGCAGTGAGGCCCTAAATCCACCCTGGGAATAGCAAGAATCCCCCCTATTTATTTCATTTATGTGACGGCCCTACTTACACTTAGCGCCATTGAGTGAGGCTGCTTGGGCGCGCCGCGTCCCGGCCTCGAAGATTTCTTCCATCGCTAAGTGAATAGAGGTGCCCCATGTCTGATATCCAGAATGACATCGACGCTCTCGCCGGCCTGCGCAATCAGCACGGCGCCGCGTGGGACGCAATCAACCCCGAGTACGCCGCCCGCATGCGCGCCCAAAACCGGTTCCGCACCGGCCTGGACATTGCTCGTTACACCGCCGGCATCATGCGCAAGGACATGGCCGAGTACGACGCCGACACTGCGCAGTACACCCAGTCGCTGGGTTGCTGGCACGGCTTCATTGGCCAGCAGAAGCTGATTGCCATCAAGAAGCACTTCGGCGACACCAACAAGCGCTACCTCTACCTGTCAGGCTGGATGATCGCCGCGCTGCGTTCCGAGTTCGGACCGCTGCCCGACCAGTCCATGCACGAGAAGACTTCAGTTGCAGGCCTGATCGAAGAGCTCTACACCTTCCTGCGCCAGGCAGATGCCCGTGAACTGGGCGGTCTGTTCCGCGAGTTGGACGCGGCCCGCGAAGCCGGTGACCAGGTGGCCGAGAAGGCTGTGCAGAACAAGATCGACAACTTCCAGACGCACGTTGTGCCGATCATCGCCGACATCGACGCGGGTTTCGGTAACGCGGAAGCGACTTACCTGCTGGCCAAGAAAATGATCGAGGCCGGTGCCTGCGCGATCCAGATCGAGAACCAGGTGTCTGACGAGAAGCAGTGCGGCCACCAGGACGGTAAGGTCACCGTACCCCATGAGGACTTCCTCGCGAAGATCCGCGCAGTGCGCTACGCGTTCCTCGAACTAGGCGTGGACGACGGTGTTATCGTTGCGCGTACCGACTCCCTCGGTGCGGGTCTCACCAAGCAGATCGCCGTGACTCACGAGCCGGGCGACCTAGGTGACCAGTACAACAGCTTCCTCGACTGCGAAGAAGTAGCGCCGGGCGACCTCGCCAACGGTGACGTGGTCCTGAACCGCGACGGCAAGCTGCTGCGTCCCAAGCGCCTGCCTTCCAACCTGTTCCAGTTCCGCAAGGGCACCGGCGAAGACCGCTGCGTGCTGGACTGCATCACTTCACTGCAGAACGGTGCGGACCTCCTGTGGATCGAAACCGAGAAGCCTCACGTGGGCCAGATCGGCGGCATGGTTAACCGCATTCGCGAGGTCATCCCGAACGCCAAGCTGGTGTACAACAACAGCCCATCGTTCAACTGGACGCTGAACTTCCGACAGCAGGTGTTCGACACCTGGAAAGAAGAGGGCAAGGACGTTTCTGGCTACGAGCGCGACAACCTGATGAGCGCCGACTACGACGACTCTGAGCTGGCGGCGGCCGCGGATGACAAGATCCGCACCTTCCAGGCTGACGCTGCGCGCGAGGCGGGTATTTTCCACCACCTCATCACCCTGCCGACGTACCACACCGCGGCGCTGTCTACTGACAACCTCGCCAAGGAGTACTTCGGTGACCAGGGCATGCTGGGCTACGTGGCAGGCGTGCAGCGCAAGGAAATTCGCCAGGGTATTGCGTGCGTCAAGCACCAGAACATGGCGGGCTCCGACATGGGCGACGACCACAAGGAGTACTTTGCCGGCGACGCAGCGCTCAAGGCAGGCGGCAAGGACAACACCATGAATCAGTTCGGCTGATACGCCCCATGACCGGCCCTGGTGCCGGATCATGTGAAGGCCCCGGCTCTAGAGTCGGGGCTTTTTTTTGCCTCGCAATCTGCAACTTCGCTGCTGCAAGCGCGTGCCTGGCGCAGCATCCACACTTTTTGTGAACTATTTACATTTCTCCGCGCCAGCGCCGGGACGCTGTAACAAAAGTGTTACTGTAATTGCGGGAGTAAAGACGGCCTTGCCCGGGGAATGGGTATGGTGGTTCGTACCCAGCCGTCCCGGTTTCAGGCCCTAGAAATAAAGATAAATGGCCCACGGAGACTACCCATGAAAATAAAGCATACCCCGCTATACCTTGCCGTTGCGGCAGCGGTAACGGCGGTCCCGCAAGCGCTCATCGTTCCAGAGGCACACGCCGTTCTCGAGGAGGTTGTGATCCTCGGTAGCCGCAGCGTTAAACCGCGTACAGTCGCGGACTCGCCTGTGCCTGTCGATGTTATCTCAGGCGATGAGTTCTCTAGCCTCGGTAACACGGCAGACATCACCGACAACCTCAAGGCCCTGGTGCCGTCTTACACGGCAACTCCGGCGACTGGCGACGGCAGTGCGTTCATCCGCCCGACCTCGCTGCGCGGTATGGCGCCCGACCAGACCCTGGTGCTGGTTAACGGCAAGCGTCGTCACCGTTCAGCGCTGGTGCAGTTTTTTGCTCCAGCAGCGGGCAACGGTTCGCATGGCCCCGACATCGGTATGATCCCTAGTATCGGGATCAAGGCGGTCGAAGTGCTGCGCGACGGCGCGTCTTCACAGTACGGTTCGGACGCTATCGCAGGCGTGATGAACTTTCGCATGAAGGATGATAGCGAAGGCGGCAAGCTGCAGGTGCAGTACGGCGAGTTTTTTGACGACGAGTCGAGTTTCAACCTGGCGGGCAATGTGGGCCTTCCCATTGGTGAAGAAGGCTTTATCAATCTCACGGCCGAGTACTACGACAACGAAGGTCTCTCGCGGGGCAAGCAGCGACCTGACGCCCAGGCGTTGATCGATGGTGGCGCCGAGGGAATTGGCCAGGACTCGCCTTTTAACGACTCACCGTTCGCACAGTCTTGGGGCCGACCAGAAACAGAGGGTGTAAGGCTGTTTTTTAACTCGGCGATGCCCGTCACCGACGATACCGAGGTCTACGCCTTTGGTAATTACGCTGATACCGAAGGTCGCTACCGCTTTTTCTACCGCAACCCTGATCACTCCACGCTGCAAACGCTGCGTGATGAGTTTGGTTACGATGGTCGGCTAAATGAAACGGGCTATACACCGTTTTTGGACGGTGACCAGGAGGACATCAGCTTTGTGGCCGGCTATCGCGGCAACCTGACCGACCACCTGTATGCGGACTTCAGCGCGGGCTACGGCTACAACGAGCTCGATTATTTCCTGAATAATTCGACCAACCCCTCGCTGGGGCTCGGCGATGATGGCGAGCCGCTGCAGATGGACTTCGATCCGGGTGGCTATGAACAGGAAGAGATCAATCTGAACGCTGACTTCTCCCTTGCGCTTAGCGATACCATGAACCTCGCGTTCGGTGCGGAGTGGCGCGAAGAGCAGTACACAGTAAATGGCGGCGAGCCAAATTCTGTGACTGCGCCGGGATCGAGCGGTTTCGCAGGCTTTGGGGAACAGGATACGGGCGAGTTCGATCGCGACAACTGGGCGGTGTATACCGACCTTGAAGTGGACGTCACCGACGCGTGGCTGGTGCAAGGTGCACTGCGCTACGAGGACTTCTCGGACTTTGGTGACACCACCAACTTCAAGATTGCCTCGCGCTTCAGCGTGACCGACACCTTCAACATTCGCGGTGCGGTATCGACGGGTTTCCATGCTCCGACGCCGGGCCAGGCGAATGTGCAGACCACTATTACTACTTTCGACGGTTCGACCGGTTTGCAGGTAGAGGAAGGTCTCGTGAAGCCGACCAGCCCGGCGGCGCTGGCCAATGGTGGTAAGGAACTTACCGAGGAAACTTCAGAAAACTACTCGCTTGGTTTCACCTGGGCTATCGGTGAGCAGACCGACCTAACGATCGATGGCTACTTCATCGAAGTCGATGATCGGATCTACCGCACAGGTGATATCGAGACGGCTACGGGCAGAACGATCTCGTTCTACACCAACGCGCTGGACGTGGAACACCAGGGCATCGACCTGGTGCTGACCTCGGCCTTTGACTGGGGCGGCGATGTCTCTACGGACGTCACCTTCGCTTACAACTACAACGAGATCGATGTGGTTGGTCAGAGCCCCGTCAATGGCGTTAACCCGGTAAGCGACTCGACTGTCGAAGACATCGAGAACAACTACCCGGAAGACCGCTTCGTCTTCACTGCCACCACCACGTTCAACCAGAACATGTGGTTCATGTTCCGCACGAACTGGTGGGGTGAGCACTACGACGAGCGCGGCACCATCAACGGTGAGCCGGGTAATCGCAGTAAGAAGATTGGCGATGTGTATTACATCGATCTCGAACTGGGTTGGGATATCACCGAGAACTGGAACGTCACGCTGGGCGGCTCCAACGTCCTGGACGAGTACCCGGATGAGATCCCCGACAACGGTGTCTTCGCCAATCGTCAGAGCGTTGGCCTGCAGTACCCGCGCCGCACGGTCACCAACTACGAAGGTGGTTCCTGGTACCTGCGTACATCCTATAACTTCTAGAAAAGAGCACTGCTCGCAAGCGGAAACCCCGGCCTCGTGCCGGGGTTTTTCGTTTTGGCCCAGGCGGGTACCCATATTCCGTTCCAATACGGAATCATTGTGCTAAATTGAATCCAGATAACTCGCCTAAGGAGCCGCCCCGATGCGCTGGGATGATATTGATAAACAAGTCTGTTCAGTGGCCCGCGCCCTGTCGGTAGTTGGTGAGCGCTGGACCCTGCTGATCCTTCGGGATGCCTTTTTGGGGACACGCCGGTTCGACCAGTTCCAGTCGAACCTGGGCATTACACGCCACCGTCTCTCGGAGCGGCTAGGCAAGCTCGTGGACAGCGGCGTGTTGGTCAAGGTCCCGTACCACGAGCGGCCCCTGCGCTACGAGTACCGGCTCACGAGAAAGGGACTCGGGCTCTACCCCGTACTCATGAGTCTCGCCCGCTGGGGCGATGAGTGGATGGACAATGGCGAGGGCGCTCCACTGGAGTACGTCCACCACAAGTGCGGACACAAGACCACGCCGTTGCTTACCTGCGGCGAATGTGGCGAACCGCTGCGTCCGGAGGAGGTCACCCCTATGCTCGGGCCCGCACTCACGGCTCTCGCGGCGCAATTAGAGCGCGACGGGGATCTCCCCGACGACATCCCCCCGATACTGCGCAAATCCATGTAGTCAGGCCCCGCCAAGGGGTCTTTGAAAAAATATGAAATAGTTACAATTCTGCCGCCTCTCAACCGAGAGGTGACCCTGTAGACTGAGGGGATAAGAGACTGCTGTCAGGCAGCAAAAAACAATACTGTTCGCATCAAAAGGAGCACCCGCATGCACTTTAAGAAAACCCTATTGGCCGCCGCCGTAATGGCGCTGACCCCCGCTGCTTCCTATGCCCTGGAAGAGGTGGTTGTCACCGGTACCCGCAAAGTCGGCCAGGCCCCAACCGAGACTATTTCACCCATCGACGTCATCAGCGGCGATGCCCTGAAGAACCAGGGCACGTTCGACCTCACGGATTCGTTGACGAAGATTGCGCCCGCACTGAATACCCAGCGCTTCCCGATTGCCGATGGCACCGCCTTCGTGCGCCCGGTCACGCTGCGCAACCTGTCACCTGACCACACGCTGGTGCTGGTTGATGGTGCGCGTCGCCACCGCTCCGCGCTGGTGAACCTGCAGCTGGCGCCTCTAGGCACCGTGAACCAGGGTTCCCAGGCCGTCGACTTTGCAACGTTTCCCTCTGCTGCCATCAAGCGCGTTGAAGTGCTGCGCGATGGTGCATCGGCCCAGTACGGTTCTGACGCGATCGCCGGCGTGGTCAACGTTATCCTGAATGACGCCAACGAGGGCTTCAACGTCTCCGCCCAGTACGGTGAATACGACGAGGAAGACGGTGAGCGTCTGATCGTCAGCGCTAACGGCGGTTTTGCCATCACCGACAATGGCTTCCTGAACCTGACAGCCGAGTGGGCAGAGACAGACACCACGAGCCGCGGTAACCCGACCGCGGATGCGCAGGCGGTTGGAGCGTTTGTTGATAGCTCTGAAATTCCCTATAACGGCCTTGGCCAGCGCTGGGGTGACCCGGACATTGAGGCGGCCAAGTTCTTTGCCAATGCCGGCTTTGATGTCTCCGACTCTCTGCAGCTCTACGGCAACGCCAGCTACATGGAAAACGAGACCGAGGGCGGCTTCTTTTACCGCACCCCTGTGCTCCCGGGCGATGGCAACGTCGGTGTGCCCGCACGCTCCACGCTGCAGACAGATAACGACGGTGATGGCCAGCCCGACGTGGCACCGGCTGACCTCGTTGCCTCGATTACCGGTATGGGATTGAACCCTGCAGATTACCTGACGGCCGATGAAGACAGCCCGAGCGGTTTCGTATTGCGCAACCCGATTGCAAGCATGTTCCCCGGTGGCTACAGCCCGCTGTTCGGTGCCGACATTACCGATATGGCGTTTGTCGCCGGCGCGCGCGGTGAGATCAGCAGCACCTTTACCTGGAACCTGCGTGGTCGCTACGGCGAGAACGAGGTGGACTACAACCTGGTTGGCAGTATCAACCCCAGTATCGGCGGTCTCAGCCCGACCAACTTCAACCCGGGCACGCTGACCCAGGAAGAAACGGGTGTGAACCTCGACTTCGTCAAGACGTTCGATGATTCACCCCTCAACGTGGCATTCGGTGCCGAGTGGCGTCGCGAGAACTACAAGATCGATCGCGGTGATCCAGCGTCTATTGAGGTAGGTCCTGTGTTTGCACAGTTCGGCGTTGGCTCCGATGGCTTCCAGGGCTTCTTTGAAGACACTGCGGGCAGCTGGAACAGCGACGCCTGGGCGGTCTACCTCGACGTCGAAGAGGAGGTCACCGACCAGTGGACAGTCGGTGTCGCCATGCGCTACGAGAGCTATGACGACTTTGACGACAGCACCGACTGGAAACTGTCAACGCGTTACGACTTCACCGACTCGCTCGCAGTGCGCGCCACCGCCAATACGGCGTTCCGCGCACCGTCGCCCGGTCAGGTGAACACGCTTAACGTGACGACTTCGGCAAACTCCGCCGGTGAACTCATTCCGAGTGGCACGTACCCGGTAGACAACCCCGTCGCCCGTGTACTGGGCTCAACCGATGTGGGTTCTGAAGAGTCTCTGGCCTACACCCTCGGCCTGGTGTGGACACCGGGTGAGCGTTGGTCGGTAACCCTTGACTACTACAACATCGAAATCGATGACCGTATCGCGGTAGCTACCTCTACCATCGATGAGCGCAACGTTGCAGACCTGAACGCCATGGGCTTCCCGAATGCTGACGTACTGCTCGGCAGCTCGGCGAGCTACTTCACCAATGGATTTGACACCGAGGTCAGCGGTATCGACCTGGCAGTCGGCTCCTGGTGGGAGATGGGTGAGGGTATCGTGTCTGCGGACCTGCGCTACAACTACAACGAGCAGAAGATCCGCGACGTTATCGATGGTGCTATCGGCCCGGACCGCGTCTACGACCTGGAGAACCAGGTGCCTGAGGAGAGCGCGGTGTTTACGCTCGATTACTCAAGTGATGCGCTCGCAGGTCTTGTGCGTGTGAACTACTACGGCGACTGGTCGACTACCGACGGCATCTTCGGGGACGGCACGGCAGACACCACGCAGACCTACGGCAGTGAAGTCCTTGTCGACGTGGAGCTCAGCTACACGTTCCTCGAGAACTACACTGTTGCGGTGGGCGGCGAGAACATTTTTGACGAGTACCCCGACAAGGAAACCGGCTTCGTGGCCAGTGAAGTGTTCGGTGTTGAATATGCGATCACCTCGCCCTTCGGCTTCAACGGTGCGTTCTGGTATGCAAGGCTGGCAGCAAGCTTCTAAGCGCTATCCAGGCGCAAAGCGCAAGCAAAAAGGCCCGGCACTTGCCGGGCCTTTTTTTTTTGACCGGACGTTTAGCTCGCCGCCGTGAGCGCCTGATCAATATCGGCGATGATGTCATCGATGTGTTCGATGCCGATGGATAGTCGCACCATTTCCTCGGTGACGCCGGCCGATGCGAGCTCTTCCGGGCCCAGCTGGCGGTGGGTTGTGCTCGCCGGGTGGCAGGCCAGTGATTTGGCGTCGCCGATGTTGACGAGCCGCAGGATCAGCTTGAGCGCATCGATAAAGCGCGTGCCCGCCTCGATACCGCCCTCGATGCCGAAGCTCAGGATGCCGGCTGCCTTGCCGCCACAGAACGCCTCACTGTTGGCGCGGTAGGGGCTGTCGGGTAGTCCCGCGTAGTTCACCCATTTCACCTGCGGATGCTCCGACAGGTACTCGGCGACCTTGGTGGCGTTCTCACAGTGCCGCTCCATGCGCAGCGCCAGCGTTTCCAGCCCTTGCATGATCTGGAACGCGCTGGTCGCAGCGAGCGCGGCGCCGGTGTTGCGCAGTGGCACCACGCGACAGCGTCCGATGTAGGCCGCTTCACCCATGGCCTCGGTATAAACCACGCCGTGGTAGGAGGGGTCGGGCGTTGTCATGACGCTGAACCGGTCGGCATTGGCGGCCCAGTCAAACTTGCCTGAGTCGATAATCGCGCCGCCGATCGTGGTGCCGTGGCCGCCGATGTACTTCGTCAGGCTGTGCACGGCGATATCGGCACCGTAGTCGAAGACCCGGCATAGCAGTGGTGTCGCCACCGTATTGTCGACGATCAGCGGTACACCTGCGGCGTGTGCGATGTCGGCCCAGCGCTGGATGTCCACGATGTTGCCCGCCGGGTTGCCAATGGACTCGCAGAACAGAGCTCTCGTGTTCTCGTCGATGAGGGAGGCGACCTTGTCGAAGTCGTCGGCGTCCGCAAAGCGGGTCTCGATACCCTGGCGCGGGAACGTGTGGGCAAACAGGTTGTAGGTGCCGCCATAGAGCTGCGAGGTGCTGACAATATTGGTGCCCGTCTCAGCGATCACCTCGATCGCGTAGCGTATCGCCGCCATGCCCGAGGCGAGGGAGAGGGCCCCAACGCCGCCTTCGAGCTCGGCCAGGCGCGCCTCGAGGACCGCGTTGGTCGGGTTCATGATGCGGCTGTAGATGTTGCCCGGTACCGCGAGGTTGAACAGGTCGGCGCCGTGCTGGGTGTCGTTGAAGGTAAACGAGGTCGTCTGGTAGATCGGCGTGGTGGCCGCATTGGTGGCCGGGTCGCCCTCGTAGCCAGCGTGCAGTGCGATGGTTTCGGGTTTCATTCCGTGAGTCCTTCTATCGGGTTAAAGAGTATCGGGTGAGAGAATGGTGTATTAAACGGTGTGTGGTTCACAGTCTGGCACAGAGCTTAGCAAAGGCGCCCATTTCAACAAACACAACCGCTTGCTCGATTGACATTGAAGAGCCAAAAACCTAGAGTTTGCGGGCGTTTCAGGTGCCTTCAGGGGCGCGGTTTTGCCGCCTTTTGAGGGTGAAATGGGAAGAGTGGATACACGCTGTAAAGGCGTTGTATGCCGCCGCTGCCCCCGCAACGGTAGCAGGTATGACCTGCGAGCCCGATACCAGCCTGATTGCAGCAACAATGGAGCGGAGGGCTTCATGCAGGGTTGCCCAGCGTCATTGCTGCCTCCTTTCTCGTTTCCCTCTGCATAAGAAAAGGTGCCGGTTCCAGCCGGCTGGACATGCTATGCAGCAGCGCAGCGGTGATTCCGCGTACACATTGATGGTGCAGGGTACGACCTCCGATGCAGGCAAGAGTATTCTTGTCGCCGGGCTCTGCCGGGTGCTCGCTCGCCGCGGTCACCGGGTAGCCCCCTTCAAGCCGCAAAATATGTCGCTCAACAGCGCGGTGACCGCCGATGGCGGTGAGATCGGCCGGGCCCAGGCGCTGCAGGCCCAGGCCGCCGGCATCGCCCCACATACCGATATGAACCCCGTGCTGCTCAAACCCTCGAGTGATACGGGTGCGCAGGTCATTATCCAGGGTCGCGCGCTCAGCGAGCTCGATGCTCGCGCCTTTCATGACTACAAGCGAACGGCGATGCAGGCGGTGCTGGAGTCCCACGCCCGCCTTGCGGAGCAGTATGACTATGTGATTGTCGAAGGGGCGGGCAGTCCCGCTGAGATCAACCTGCGCGAGAACGACATTGCCAACATGGGTTTTGCCGAGGCCGTGGATTGCCCGGTGGCCCTGGTCGCTGATATCGACAGGGGCGGAGTATTCGCGCACCTCGTCGGCACGCTGGAGCTGCTGTCTGCCAGTGAGCAGGCGCGTGTCACAGGCTTTGTCATTAATCGGTTCCGCGGCGATATCGGTCTGCTCAAGCCGGGGAACGACTGGTTGGAACAGCACACGGGCAAGCCGGTGCACGGGGTACTCCCTTATCTGCACGGTCTCTTCCTCGATGCAGAGGATGCAGTCAATAGCGAGCAGCGCCTCGATCTTGATGCGCGCCCCCTGGTGGTAGCCGTACCGGTGTTTTCCAGGGTCAGCAATCACACCGACTTCGATGCACTGCGATTGCACCCGAATGTCGATCTTAAATTCGTTGGCCCGGGTGCCGAAATTCCCGGTGCCGATCTCATCGTGTTGCCCGGCAGCAAGAACGTGCGCCGCGATATGCAGTGGCTACGCGACAACGGCTGGGAGCAAGCCATCGCCAGGCACCTGCGCTACGGCGGCAAGCTGATCGGCATATGTGGTGGCTTCCAGATGTTGGGCGAGCGAATCGATGACCCCGAGGGTATCGAGGAAGCACCCGGCAGCAGCGCGGGCCTCGGCCTGCTGTCGTTTACCACTGTGCTGGAAGCAGAAAAGCGGCTTGCAGAGGTCAGCGGCGCACTTGCACTCGAGAACGCGCGAGTCACTGGTTACGAAATTCACTGCGGCATCAGTACGGGCAGTGCCCTCGACCGTGCCGCGGTGCAGCTGGACAATGGCAGTGCCGATGGCGTTCTGTCACCGGACGGTCAGATACTGGGCACCTACCTGCACGGCCTTTTCGATGAAGCTGAGAGTCGCGAGGCGCTGCTCCGGTGGTGCGGTCTCGACGCGCCCTCCGCGCAGGGCCCCGACGAAGTCAGGGAGCAGCAGCTGGAGCGACTCGCCGATACTATGGAGCGCGACCTCGATCTTGAGAGCCTGTTGCCGGGACTGGCGGTGGAGCAAGAGAGTGCTTGCTGAGCAACCCTCCGCAGGCGAACTGCAGGCCGGCGTTCTGCTGTCGGTCGACGATGCCGCGGTGTGTCTCAGTTTTGCGACTCGCCAGCGCGTCTTGAGCAGCGCTGTACTG
Source organism: Halioglobus sp. (assembly GCA_965227435.1). Lineage (GTDB taxonomy): Bacteria > Pseudomonadota > Gammaproteobacteria > Pseudomonadales > Halieaceae > Marimicrobium. The sequence goes on from CBDDGB010000001.1 coordinate 2,528,645, forward strand.
CACGGTGGAATGACACAGGCAAGCGCCTACCTCAATCTGCGCGTGCCGCGCGAGGATGAGGGCGTCTGTGAGCACCCGGCCACGACGCTGGCCAGGGCGGTGGAGGCGCGTGACCTGCCACTCGATACCGTAGGCATGATGACGGCGGCGTCGATGAAGAGTCTGCGCGTTAGCGGCGAGGCCATTGCTGACGAGCACCTCTCTGTCGTTGTTACCGCAGGTATGCACAATGCGCGGCGGGCGGGCGACCGCGCGGAGTACCGCGCGCTGGGTGCCGTGCCTCGCGAAGTTGGCACCATCAATCTCGCGATCGTCTACTCCGGTGCGCTGTCTCCCGCCGCTATGGTGGAGGCCGTAACGGTGGCGACTGAAGCGAAGGCCGCAGCGCTACAGGACAAGGGCATTACCAGCGCGGTGGGTGCCGGCATTGCGACCGGTACAGGCACCGATGCCGTTGCGCTCTTCTCTGCTGATAGCGGACCGGAAGTCCCCTTTGTCGGTAAGCACACATTGTTTGGCGAGCGTCTTGCACACCTGGTGATCACCGCCCTTACCGCATCGCTGGACTGGGAAGAGGGCGCAGGCTGATGCGTCTTATGCCGCCCGGCCGATTTCTCGCGCTGTTGTTGGCAGCAGTCGTGCCGGTGTTTTTTCTCGGCCTGATGCTGGGGCCTGTCACGATAGGCGTTGACGGGTTGCTCTCCGCCATCGCCGAGGTGCTCGGTATGGAGGCCAGTGCCGGTGCAAGCCAGCAGAGCCTGATTTTGTTTTCGATACGTTTGCCGCGGGTGATTCTCGCGGGCCTTGTCGGCGTCTGTCTCGCGGTGTGCGGTACTGCCATGCAGGGTTTGTTCCGCAACCCGTTGGCCGACCCATCACTGATTGGCGTATCCAGCGGAGCTTCCGCCGGGGCCAGCTTCGCCATCGTGCTGGGTGGCGGGGCGGTACTGGCGGGCAGCCCCTTTGCGGGTCTTTCGCTGGTAGCGCTCGGCGCGTTTGTCGGCGGCTTTAGCGCGGTGATTATCGTGTATCGCCTGGCGACGAATTCCACCGGTACATCGGTGGTCACCATGCTGCTGGCGGGTATCGCTATCAGCGCTCTCGCGGGCGCATTGAATAGCCTCTTCAGTTTCATCGCGGATGACGAGATGCTGAGGCGCATCAGCCTCTGGCAGATGGGAGCGCTCGACGCTGCGGACTGGCCCCGCGTGTGGATCGCGCTGCTCGTCTCCATTGCCCTGCTCGTAGTGCTGCCGCGTGACAGCGCCGCACTCAACGCTTTTCTGCTGGGTGAATCCGAGGCGCGTCACCTGGGTGTCGACGTCGAACGGGTGAAGCGCCGCCTGATACTGCTCACCGCCCTTGCCGTGGGGGCCTCTGTCGCCGTGGCTGGCACTATTGCTTTCGTTGGTCTGATTATTCCGCACCTGGTGCGCCTCGCCATCGGGCCAGACCACCGGTACCTCGTACCGGGTTCCGCGCTCGCGGGCGCCATACTTTTGATCGTCGCGGATGGTTTTTCCAGGGTACTGGTTGCCCCCGCAGAACTGCCCGCGGGTATTCTCACCGCGTTACTCGGCACACCGTTCTTTTTCTTCCTGCTCCTGCAAAAGCGGCGAATAGAGGACACCTGACGTGGCGCTCTCGGGTGACAATCTTTCTCTCGTTATCGGTGGCGCGCCATTGCTCGGTGGCGTGAGCATTGCGGTGAGCGCGGGTTCCGTGACTGCCGTGATGGGCCCCAACGGCGCAGGCAAAACGAGTCTGGCCCGCGTCCTTTGCGGTGAATGGAAGCCCACGGAGGGTACCGTGGCGCTTTCCGGTAGAGGCCTGCATGACTGGCCGGCGGGTGAGCGCGCGAAACACCTTGCCGTACTACCGCAGCACTCGGTGCTGAATTTCCCCTTCACCGCCGAAGAGGTCGTGATGCTCGGCCGCATACCGCACGACACAGGCATCGTGCACGATCAGGAAATCGTCGAGGCGGCACTCGCCGCTGTCGATGGCAGTTACCTGGCAACGCGGGACTATATGCGACTGTCGGGCGGTGAGCGACAGCGCGTGCACTTCGCCCGGGTGTTGGCGCAAATCTGGGAGCCGCCGAGCGAGGGCGAGCGTTTCCTTATTCTCGACGAACCCACGGCCTCGTTCGATCTTGCGCACCAGCAACTCACGCTCGAGGTTGTGCGCCGCCTGGCGGATCAGGGTGTCGGCGTGCTGATCGTATTGCACGATTTGAACCTCGCGGCACGTTGCGCTGACCAGGTGCTGCTGCTGCAGTGCGGTACAATTGCGGCCGCGGGCAGCCCGCAGGACGTGCTTACAGAAGACAACCTTCAATCAGTGTTCCAGGTTAGCGCGCACATTGGCACGCACCCGGTGACGGGCACACCCCTGGTCATCACCTGAGGAGTAACGGGCTATTTCTATCACCAGAGAACTCATTCTTGGCGGCGCGCGCTCTGGCAAGAGCAGTCTCGCGGAGCAGCGGGCACTGGCGAGCGGTCTGGAGCCCGTCTATTTCGCGACTGCCACCGTGGAAGATGACGAGATGGCGGATCGTGTCGCGCGCCACCGCGCTGATCGCGACGCGCGCTTTGCGCTCGTAGAAGAGCCCCTCCGTCTTGGCGCGGCGATAGAGAAATGGCAGGCGCCCGCGCGCTGCCTCCTCGTAGATTGCCTGACACTTTGGCTGAGTAACTGCCTGCACCGCGAATGTTGGGCCGAGGAGCGCCAGGCATTCCTGGACGCACTCGCGAGTGCAGAGGGGCACATCCTCCTGGTAAGCAATGAAACCGGTCTCGGGGTGGTACCCATGGGCGAACTCTCGCGCCGCTTTGTTGATGAAGCAGGCTTTCTGCACCAGGCGCTGGGGCGTCTCTGCGAGCGGGTCACGCTCGTTGTCGCCGGTTTGCCAATGGAGGTTAAGGGCGCATGAACTGGTGGCAGGAGCCGGCGCAGGCTCCATCTATGCAGAGTCGAGAAGCTGCCGCACAGCGCCAGGCGCAGCTCACCAAGCCGCCCGGCTCCCTGGGGCGACTGGAGGATGCGGCTCTCGATTTTGCAGGCTGGCAAGGTACCGCTGTGCCAACCCTTCAGCAGTTGCAGGTGTGCGTGTTTGCCGCCGACCATGGTGTTGTCGACGAGGGCGTGTCCGCGTTCCCCCAGGCGGTCACTGTGGAGATGATTCGCAACTTCGCCGCTGGTGGTGCAGCTATTTCCGTGCTGGCGCGACAGATGGGCGCGGCGTTCAGCGTTGTGAATCTCGGAACTGTAGGTCCCGCGCCGGAGCACGATGCGGTTATCGATGCGAGCGTGCGTCCGGGAACACACAACTTTTGTCTTGAGCCCGCCATGTCGCTGGAGGAAGTCGAAGCGTGCCTTTCTGCAGGGCGCGATCAGGTGGGCCCGACGACGAACCTGTTTATCGGTGGTGAGATGGGTATCGGCAATACCACGGCAGCCGCCGCGCTCGCCAGCCAGCTCCTCGACCTTTCCTCTAGCGAGACCGTGGGGCGCGGCACAGGTGTCGACGATGCAGGCCTTGTAACGAAGCGAGAGGCGGTGGAGCGCGCGCTGGCACTCCATCGCGCGGACTGTGTGGGCCCGCTGGAAACGCTGCGCCGGCTGGGTGGCCTTGAGATTGCAGCACTCGCCGGCGCGTACACCGGTGCGGCGCAGAAGGGAGTACCCAGTCTCGTAGATGGCTACATCTGTACGGTCGCCGCGCTGCTTGCGTGCCGCCTCAACAGCAGCGTGCGGGCTTGGCTCCTGTTTGCCCATCGTTCGTTAGAGCCCGGTCATCGCCATGTATTGGCGGCGCTGGATGCCGATCCCCTGGTTGATCTCGGCATGCGCCTCGGAGAGGGCAGCGGCGCTGCTGTTGTCGTGCCACTCCTGCGTGCGGCCTGTGACCTTCACGCCCAGATGGCAACGTTCGCAGAGGCGGGTGTCAGTGACGGGGAGGCGGGCGCATGACGGATGGCGTCACCACTGTAGACCTGTTGCGCCACGGTGCCTGTGAGGGTGGCGAGATTTATCGCGGCACGACCGATGTCCCGTTGTCTGACGAAGGGCGGCGCCAGATGGAACAGGCCGTAACACCCGCAGACGGCTGGCAACGCATTGTTACGTCACCACTCGTGCGCTGCCATGATTTTGCAACGGCGATTGCCGCCGACCACAACCTGCCGCTCTCGATCGCGCACGACTTGCGCGAAATGGACTTTGGCGAGTGGGAGGGCAGGCTCGTCAGCGATGTGTGGCAAGAAGATAAGGAGCGGGTCAGCGGGTTTTATGCGAATCCTCTTGAGTCGGCACCGCCGGGTGGTGAATCGGTGACTGTGGTGGCGGAGCGTGCCGTGAACGCATGGAACGGCCTGCTGGCCGCGCATGCCGGAGAACACCTTTTGGTGGTGGCGCATGGCGGCATCATCCGCGTACTCCTCGCACACCTGCTCGACATGCCCTTATCGTCCTGGGCGCGCTTGCATATTCCCTATGCTGCCCGCGCCAGGCTGCAGATACACCACAACAATGGTGAGCACCTGCCGGTACTGGTTGCCATGACACCGCTCGAGGCGCGTGCGTGAACCTGCACTTGCTTACACAGGGTTTCTGGGCCGCGCTGTCTTTCCTGACAACGCTGCCGGCGCCAGCACAACAAGACCAGGGCGCTGAAGTACAGGGCGCATCGCTACTCTGTTATCCGCTGGTGGGTCTGCTGCTGGGCGCGTTGCTCGTCGCATCGGCGGTCTGGCTCCCGTTACCGGATGCATTGCTGGCTGGCGTGGTCGTGGCGGTGTGGGTTGCCTTGACAGGCGGGTTACATCTCGATGGCCTGGCTGACTGCGCAGACGCCTGGATGGGCGGCCTCGGTGACCGCGAGCGTACACTCGAGCTAATGAAGGACCCGCTGTGCGGCAGCATGGCGGTCATCGTGTTAGTGCTGACACTGGTGCTGAAAACGCTTGCGGTAGCCGCGGTCCTGAATGCCGGCGCTGCAGCGTGGCTCGTTGCCGTCCCGCTACTGTCGCGAGCAAGTCTTCCCGCGCTTTTTCTCTCTACGCCCTATGTACGCGAGAGCGGTCTGGGCAGTCTGCTGGCCGCGCACTTCCCGCGCGATGCTGCCCGGTGGTCGCTGCTTGTGATCGCTCTACTGACGTGGTGGTTCCTGCCCGGCGCGCTGGGTCTGGTGCTGTTGTTGGCCGCGGGGCTGACGCTCTATCTTGTAAGGCAGGCGGCACTCAGGCGGCTGGATGGCTTTACAGGCGATGTCGCTGGCGCCCTGGTGGAGCTCGTTGAACTTGTACTCCTTGTCGTGCTGGCCGCCTGGGTTGCCTGAGCATTGGGTACGCTTGCCGCTGTCGTCGCCCTCGTGCTTGATCGCCTGTTGGGTGAGCCTCGACGTTTCCATCCACTGGTGGGTTTCGGAGCGCTCGCGGCAAAGGTGGAAGAATTTACTCGCGCCTGCCTGCCCGCCGGCATTGCAGGAGCCTGTGGCTGGCTGTTGCTCATTGCGCCACCTTTTGGCCTCCTGTGGTGGTGGCAGTCGGCCGTGCCAGCGTCTGTGGCGCTCATCACGAGCGTGTTGGTGTTCTATCTCTGTGTGGGCGGGCGGAGTCTCGCAGAGCATGCGCGTGCCATCGCTGAGCCGCTGGCGCGAGGAGACCTCCCAGCGGCGCGGAGACAGCTCTCAATGATAGTGAGTCGTGATATAGAAAACCTTGACTCGAGTGCCGTCGCCGCGGCTAGCGTTGAATCCGTGTTGGAAAATGGCAGTGATGCCGTGCTCGCGCCGCTGTTCTGGTTTGTTCTTTTGGGCGCGCCGGGAGCACTACTTTATCGGCTAGCCAATACCCTCGATGCGATGTGGGGCTATCGCAACGCCACGTATGCGGAATTCGGCCGTACCGCAGCCGTGTTGGACGATTGTCTCAACAGGCCTCCTGCGGTCTTTTGCGCCACGGCGTACGCGCTCTGCGGGCAGACGCAGTCTGCGCTTACCTGTTGGCGCGATCAGGCCCCTGCCTGCGCAAGCCCGAACGGCGGTGCAGTGATGAGCGCTGGCGCCGGCGCGCTGCATATCGCGGTGGGCGGTTCTGCGACCTATCGCGGCGAGCGACAGAAGCGGCCCTTGTTGGGCCTCGAGCGCCGTGCCACGGCTGAAGATATTCTGCGCGCACTCGGCCTGTTGCGTCATGCGCTGCTGCTATGGCTTCTGACGATCGCTGTGCTGGAGTGGCTTCTGTGACGCTTAGGCACGGGGGTGAGTTGTCGCGGGCGATGCGTGAGTACGGGCACAAGCGCGAACAATGGCTCGACCTATCGACAGGCATCAGCCCGTGGAGCTGGCCCGTACCGGATTTACCGGACAACGTCTGGCGCGACCTGCCCGATGGCACCCTGGGACTTGAAGCGGTCGCCGCGCGCTATTTTGGCTGCGGTGACGACAGTGTTTTGGCAACGCCAGGCTCTCAGTTTGCGATCAGTCGTCTGCCGGGTCTGTTGCCCAAGGGCCGCATCGCACTACCGGCACGAGGGTATGCGGAACACGAGGCGGCGTTTGTTCGCGCGGGTCATAGTCCCGTTCATTACTCCGACCTGCTGCACCTTGAATCCCTGGTGGCGCGAGGGGAGGTTGAACACGCGCTGGTCATCAACCCCAATAACCCGACCACAGAGCTTGCAGCGAGGCCGCGGCTTGAAGATCTGCTGGCACTACTTGGCGACCCGGGCCGTTACCTTATTGTTGATGAGGCATTTATAGACTGTACGCCCGAGCACAGCCTGGCGCCGCTATGTCCGCGCGAGGGACTCGTGGTGATGCGGTCCCTAGGCAAATTTTTCGGCCTCGCGGGCCTGCGCCTCGGGTTTCTGCTCGCACCTGCCGACCTCCGTGACGTTATGCGTGAGAAGGTAGATCCCTGGGCGGTATCGCATCCGGCAGAATGGGTAGGCCTTCGTGCGTTGAACGATATGGGCTGGCAGGCTATGCAGCGCGAACGTGTCATGGAGGCATCGAGGCGCTGGCTGGACGATCTTGGCAGAGTCTTGCCCGCGCCTGACTGGCGCAGCGCCGGATTGTTCGCCACCGGCACAGCAGATGCGGCATACTGCGCGCGCCTTTATCATCTGCTTGCTGGCCGGGCTCTGTTGGCGCGCTGTTTTGGGGATGTTGCAGGACTGGGTGCGCTGCGCCTTGGCCTGCCTGCTGAAGAGGAGCGTGAACGCGCGCTCGATACTATCGCGGCTGTGGCCGGAGAGATGGAATGAAATCACTACTTGCGGCGCTGGCGATGCTCATCGCTTCAACCCATGCAGTTGCTGAGATACAGCTGCGTGATGCGCTGGATCGCACGTTGGTGCTGCCTGGCCCGGCGCAGCGCGTGGTGAGCCTCGCCCCGCATATTACCGAGGTCGTATATGCGGCGGGAGCGGGTGCGCAATTGGTTGGCGCCGTTAGCTATAGTGACTATCCGCCCGCCGCCCTGGATGTTCCCCGCATAGGCTCCTACGACAGCATCAGCCTCGAGTCATTGGTCGCGCTCAAGCCCGATCTTGTGCTCGCCTGGCGTAGCGGCAACGGCGAAGAAGTCATTCGGCGTATCGAATCACTTGGCATACGTGTTTACGTGGGCGAGCCGCGCACGCTGGAGGACGTTGCCGTATCACTGCGAGATGTTGGTCTGCTGACAGGGAACGTGGCGACCGCGGAAGACGCTGCCAGCGACTTTCTCGCCGCACTTGCCGGGTTGCGCGAAACCTACAGCAACGAGAGCCAGCTGAGGGTTTTCTACCAGATCTGGAACGAGCCGCTACTGACGCTCAATGGCGAACACCTGATCTCGGACGTGGTGCGGCTCTGCGGCGGCCTGAATGCGTTTGAAGAGTCGCCCGTGCTGGTGTCGCGTATCAACGTGGAGTCAGTGATCGGCGTAGATCCAGACGTTATTGTCGCCAGCGGCATGGATGAAGCGCGCCCTGAATGGCTCGACGAGTGGCGCCGGTGGACCAGCATGCGTGCCGTTGCGAATGACCAGCTCTATTTCGTGCCGCCCGACATACTCCAGCGCCACACACCACGCATTATCGAGGGCGCGTCCCAATTGTGTGAGCACATGGCCACCGCGCGGGCGTACTACAGCGAGGCGGACGGCGACTGACGTGGCAGACTTTTACCAGACACTGTTCGGCCGTCGTGATGTGCGCAGCGAATTCACTGATGCGCCACTTCCCGCCGACGTGCTTGCGCGGCTGCTGACCGCCGCACACCACGCTCCCTCCGTTGGCCTGTCGCAGCCCTGGAACTTCATACTGGTGGAATCCACAGATCAACGCCGCGCGGTACACGATGCGTTCGCTGCGGCGAATGCCGAGGCTTCTGAGCGTTTTTCGGGCGAGCGCAGGGAGCACTATCGCAGCCTTAAGCTGCAGGGGATTCTCGACGCACCGGTAAACCTGTGCGTTACCTGCGACCGCAAGCGCGGCGGTGACGTCGTGTTGGGCCGTACGCACCAGCAGGAGACCGATCTCTACAGCACCGTGTGTGCGGTGCAGAACCTCTGGCTCGCGGCGCGAGCAGAGGGGGTGGGGGTTGGCTGGGTGTCGATTATCCGTCCTGAGGACTTACGCACCGTTCTCGGACTCCCCGACGAAGTCGTGCCAGTGGCCTATCTCTGTATCGGTTACGTCACGCACTTCCGCGACAACCCGGAGCTCGCAGAAGAGGGCTGGGGTCAGCGCCTGCCGGTGACAGACCTTGTGTACAACGAGCAGTGGGGGGGAAGGGATATCGATCACCCCGTGTTCGGGGCGATCGAAGCGTTAGCTGACTGGCCGCTGGACGCGGCCAGGGAAGACGAAAAGGACTAGTAGTCCACGCCCTGGCGGGCCTTGATGCCGGCTTTGAAGGCGTGTTTCACCTCCTTCACCTCTGAGACCGTGTCCATGGCGTCCTGCAGGGCAGAGCCCCCACCGCGGCCTGTCACGACCACGCTCTGGCTTTCCGGGCGCGACGTAATGGCGTCGATGATGCCGGCCTCATCCAGGTAGTCATACGCGATCATGTAGGTCAGTTCGTCCAGTACAACCAGGTCGAAGCTGTCGTCGGCCAGCATGGGCAGGGCTTTCGCCCAGGTGTCTTCCGCAGCGGCGATATCACCTGAGCGGTCCTGCGTGTTCCAGGTGAACCCGGTACCCATCTGGTAGAACTCCACCTGCGGGCAGTGCTCCTTCAGGTAGATTTCCTCGCCCGACAACTGGGCGCCCTTGATGAACTGCACAACACCGACTTTCTGGCCGTAGCCCAGGGCGCGCAGCACCATGCCGAAGGCGGAGCTCGATTTGCCCTTACCGTTGCCGGTGAGGAGCAGGGCGACACCGCGTTCGGTGCTCGCCTCTTCGATGCGGGCGTCGACCTTCGCCTTCTGCTTTTCCATAGACGCCTTGTGCTTGGCGTCCTTCTTGTCCTGTTCGTCAGACATTTGACAAAGTGCCTCAGTCGTTTGAATTGAACGCGTAGCGTACGCCGATGTAGCCTGCCGCACCAGAGACGTAATAGGAGGGGATTTCCTGGTAGTCCTCGTCGGTCAGGTTTTCAATCCGACCGTAGACCTCCAGGCCGTCCATCACCTCATAACTTGCATTGAAGTCGATGACTTCGTAGTCATCTACCTCGTCGCCGCGATCATCGGGCAGGTCGTTCGTGACGCGCAGGTGGAGGCTGAGCTTCAGCTTGTCTTCGAGGGTGGTGAGGTGCAGGCCAAGATTTGCGAGGTGCTTGGCAACGCGACGGCGCCGTTCGCCCTCCGCGTCCTCTGCATCCGTGTAAGTGTAGTTGCCGGTAATGCTGAACATGTCTCCCAGCGGGACAGCGCCTGTCAGCTCCACACCCTGGGATTTGGACTCGCCATCGTCCTGCAGGTAACCCGAGAAGTCTTCGAGGTCGAAGAAGATCTCGTCCTCAATTCTCTGGTCGAAATACACCACCTCGGCAAAGCCGCCGTTCTGAGCGTAGTAGCCTGCGCCGACATCGAAACCTTCACTCTGCTCTGCATCGAGTTCAAAGCCCAGTGCGGGTGGAGACGCACTGAAAGGATCGTTGTTGTAGGCGATCTCACTCAAGCTGGGCGCGCGGAAACCGGTTCCGTACGTTGTCTTCAGCTTGATCTCGCCATTCCCTGCAGGAATCAGGTAGGCGCCGCTGACGCGATACGTTGTTTCTGAGCCGAAGTCGTCGTTGTCGTCGTACCGGATGCCCGCCGTCACAAAGAGAGCATCGGAAAACGCGCCCTGGTACTCGGCGAAGGCGCCGTACTGGTCCCTGGAGATGTTTGCGTCGCCCTTGATCGACTCATCGCGGTACTCGCCACCAAACACGAGGCTCGTGGCTTCGTTGACACGAACGTTGCCGATAAGATCGAGGCGTTCAAGCTCGCCCTTGGTGGCGAACGACGAGATGCCGGCTGAGAGGAATTCACGATCGGTTTCCGTGCTGGAGTAGGCGCCTTCAAGCCCAAGAGCATCACCCTCATAACGGGCGGAGGCGCGCCACGAGTCCTCTTCCTGATCATTGGTGCAGACGTCTGTCGGTTCAAAGTCAGGCGGAATGCTACAGGTGTCGTACTCGTTGTCGCCGTTGACGGTGCGGCCCTGCAGCCTGAAGGAGAGGTCTTCCGTGGCGTTCAGCGCACCGCTGACATAGACAGTGTCGTTGTCATAGCCATCGTCATCGCGAAGTTCGACATCGAAATCCCGCGAATTGAAGCCGTCGGTCTCGAAGGTTGACGCCACAACGCTGAAGTCACCGAGGTCATTGGCGCCGGCGATGTTCAGGCCGAGGTCCATGGTGCCGTATCGGCCATACTCAGCGGAGACTCCCGCCTGTAATCCTTCTTCGGCGCGCAGCGTACCGATATTGATCACGCCCCCCGCATCTGCACCATACATGACGCCCTGCGGGCCACGCAGGATTTCAACCCGGTTGATGCCGTTGGAGAGAAGATGCGCAAAGTTTGGGCCAGCCTGCACGCCAGAGGTATCGGTCAACTCCATGCCGTCGAGGTAGACCCGGGTCCTGAAGCCGGACTCGCCGCGAATCCGCAGGGTGGTCGGCTTGCCGGCTCCGCCATTATTGAGCACGGCGATACTTGGCTCATAGCGCAGGGCATTCGAAAGCGTGTTAAAGCCTCGAAGCTCTAGATCTTCCTTTGTGACTATTGACACGGAAGTACCCACTTGCCGCAATGGCATTGGGACCCGCGACGATACGATGACGGTTTCTTCCATTCGGTTGGCGGCCGAGACCGGTGCTGCTGCGAGCGCGGCTAGTCCCACTGCCATCAGTGATTTAGCTGTTTTCATTGTTGTTTCCTCAATAGCCAAAAATGGGCGACTGAGGGAGGGGATCGTCAGGAAGACAATGCGAGGGCATTGAGCAACCGTTTCTATGAAGCCCTCCGCTCCATCGTTGCATCTGTCCAGGCAGGTTTCGGGCTCGCGACCGGATGGTCGCATACCGTTGCGGGGGCAGCGGTGGCTTCAGCACAACTCCGTTTTGCGCTCTACCACACTTCCCATTTAACCCTCCCAGACCTCGCTGAATATCGTTACAGCCTGGCCGAAGGGCACCTAGTACGGGGTGCGACTGTAGAGAGCAGTCCAGGTTTTGTCAATCCGCAATAGTCACAACTGCGCTGTAAATACAGGGCCTCTGGCCCCTGTCGCCCGGCGGCGCATGGCCTACAATGGCAGCCGGAATAAGGGGGTGAGTTTTGGCACCAGATGCTGACATGAAGGCCCGTGTAGCGGCACTGCTGGGGAGAGAGCCGCGCGGCCTGCGCGAGGTTATCCTGGGAGAAGAGGGTGAGCCCAGTGTGATTCGCGTGGCGTCGCTCGTTGACGACAAGCCGTTTCCCACACTTTACTGGCTCGTCGATCCTGCGCTCAACCTGCGCATTGATCGAGCCGAGGCGGGCGGCCTGATCGCCGTGCTGCAATCAAGGGTCGATGCCGAGTCCGATTTCAGGGAGTCAATGGGGGCCGACCATGCCGCGTACATCTCGCGGCGCACAGGCTTCTGCACGGATGAGGAGCTCGCCCGCATCGACGCCCTTGGCTATACCCGCGTTCTCAAGGAAAAGGGCATCGGGGGTATCGGCGATCCCGCCCGCATCCGCTGCCTGCACACGTGGTACGCGGCCCATCTTGTGGTACCCAACACCATCGGTCGCCTGCTGGATGAATACTGGGCTGAAGAAGGTAGAGGAGGGTAATAGTACCTCCGTCTGTACGCCCCAAACCCCTTAAAAATCAGCGTGGTGTGCTATAGTGGCGCCCCTTTTTGGGGCGGTCCCGCTGGCGCCCCTCCCAGACATAGGCAGGGTCATGACCACAGAAACAGACGATCTTCGGATTCGCGAGATCATCGAACTGATTGCTCCCGAGAAGTTGATGGGCGACATCGGCGTGAGCGATGCGGGCGCAGACACCGTTGCCGGGGCGCGGCGCGCGATCCATGACATTCTCGCCGGGGAAGACGACCGTCTTCTCGCTATCGTTGGCCCATGCTCCATTCATGACCCCGCAGCAGCCATGGATTACGCGGCGAAGCTGAAAGCCGAGGCTGATAGATTGGCCGACGAACTGTTCATCGTTATGCGCGTTTACTTTGAGAAGCCGCGCACCACCGTCGGCTGGAAAGGTCTAATCAACGACCCCGATCTCGACAATACCTTCAAGATCAACAAGGGCCTGCACCTGGCTCGCCAGCTGCTCGCCGATCTTGCGGAAATGGGCCTGCCCGCGGGCACCGAGTATCTTGATCTCATCAGCCCGCAGTACTGCGCCGACCTCGTTGCCTGGGGTGCGATCGGCGCGCGCACGACCGAGAGCCAGACGCATCGCGAACTATCTTCCGGGCTGTCGTGCCCCGTGGGATTCAAGAACGCGACCGATGGCGCGATCCAGGTAGCGATTGATGCGATCAAGTCCGCCTCGCAGCCGCACCATTTCCTGTCAGTCACCAAGCAGGGCAACTCCGCAATCTTCCAGACGGCGGGTAACGAGGACTGCCACGTGATCCTGCGTGGTGGTGCTCACCCGAACTACGACATGTTCTCCGTGGACGATGCGTGTGCGCTGCTTGAGAAAGCCGGCCTGCCGCCGCGAGTCATGATTGATGCCAGCCACGCTAACAGCCGCAAGCAGCCTGCTCGACAGATCGACGTCACCAATGATATTGCCACGCAAATCGCGCGCGGCGACAAGCGCATTATCGGTGTGATGCTCGAAAGCAACCTCGTCGAGGGTCGCCAGGACGTTGTAGCCGGGCAGCCGCTCACCTATGGGCAGAGTATCACCGACGCCTGCATGAGCTGGGACGATACCGAGGTCCTGCTCAAGGAGCTCTCAGAGGCGGTACGCCAGCGCCGTTCTGCCTAGCGGGCTATCATCCTGAACCGATCAGCGGCCGGGCGTACTTCCCGGTGGTCCGCCATGGCGCTAAGGTGACGTCAATTCTTCCTAAGCGATTGCACAGTACGAGGTAGTGACCATGCACCTGGGCTTCAGCTCCATGAACACCAAGGACGATCCGGCGCCGGATTTGCTCGCCAAGACACTGGAAGAGGCCGGCTTCGAGTCGCTCTGGTACGGTGAGCACAGCCATATCCCGACGGCGCGCACCAGCCCTTATCCACCTGGCGGTGACCTGCCCGAGCCGTATAAGAAGATGATGGACCCTTATGTGTCCCTCATGGCCGCTGCCTCGGTGACCGACAACCTGAAGCTCGGCACCGGTATTGCGCTGTTAATGGAGCGTGAACTGTTTTCCCAGACGAAGACAATTGCCACGCTGGACAGGCTGTCTGGCGGGCGCGTCATCATCGGCTGTGGTGTGGGTTGGAACCAGGAAGAATTCGAAAATGCCACAACGCTGCCCTGGGACCGCCGCTACCTTGCGCTTAAAGAAACGGTGCTCGCCCAGCGCGAATTGCTGACAACTGAGGAGCCCGAGTTTCACGGCGAGCTGATCGACTTCGACCCGGTGTGGTTCGAGCCGAAGGCGATGAACCCGGGCGGCCCGCCCGTTACCTTTGGCGCAATGGGTCCCCTGGGTATCCGCCACGCGGCGGAGTGGGCCGACGGCTGGATGCCTGTGGATGTCGCCATGCCGGACGTCAAGCAGGGCGTTGAGGACTTCCGCGAAAAAGTGCGCAGCTTCGACCGCAATCCCGATGACGTAGAGATCACCCTTGTCGTCATGGCGCCGGTTACTGCGGACTTGCTCAAGGGCTATCGCGATATCGGCATCGACCGCTGCAACATCGGTGTTGGCATGGAGAACTGGGACAAGCCCGAGATCGTGATGCCGATGATCGAGGAGTTCTCGAAACTGATTCCGCAGTTGTAGGCAATCCCCGGGACTCCCCTTATAGTAGGGGCTATAACAAGAAGCACCCGGGGAGGTGATACGTGTCCCAGATGTCCCACGAGCGCGCCCAGGCATACTGGCGTCGCAATCTTTCGCTCATGGCCCGTCTGCTGGTTATCTGGTTTGTCGTTAGTTATGGCTGCGGCATCCTGTTTGTCGACTGGCTCAACCAGTTTCGCATCGGCGGCTATAAACTCGGCTTCTGGTTCGCCCAGCAGGGCTCGATCTACGTGTTTGTCGTCCTGATTTTTTACTACGCGCGCAAAATGGCGGCGCTCGACCGCGAATTCGGCGAAGACGAGTAGCCCGGCATGGACCTTAAGATTCTCACCTACATCGTCGTGGGCATGACGTTTGCCATGTACATCGGCATCGCGTTCTGGGCCCGAGCCAGCTCAACGAAAGAGTTCTATGTGGCGGGCGGGAGCGTGCATGCGATACCGAACGGCATGGCGACCGCCGCGGACTGGATGTCGGCGGCCTCGTTTATTTCTATGGCCGGGCTCATCGCGTTCATGGGTTACGGCGGCAGCGTATTCCTCATGGGGTGGACGGGTGGCTACGTGATTCTCGCGATGCTGATTGCGCCGTACCTGCGCAAGTACGGGAAGTTCACCGTGCCGGAGTTTATCGGTGACCGCTTCTATTCAAACGGGGCGCGCGCTGTCGCGGTGCTTTGCCTGATCGTTTGTTCGGTGACCTACGTGATCGGCCAGATGAAAGGCGTGGGTGTCGCGTTCTCACGGTTTCTGGAGGTGCCTTACGACACCGGGGTGCAGGTCGGTATGTTTATCGTGTTCTTCTACGCCGTTCTCGGCGGCATGAAGGGCATTACCTACACGCAGATTGCCCAGTACTGCGTGCTGATCATGGCCTATACGATTCCCGCGATCTTCATCAGCCTGCAGCTGACCGGTAATCCACTGCCACAGCTTGGCCTCGGCTCGACGCTCGCCGGCAGCGATACGTACCTCCTGGACAAACTCGACCAGGTGGTCACCGACCTGGGTTTTCGCGAGTACACGACAGACGTGCGCCTCTCCGGACTGAATATGTTCGCGTTTACACTCTCTCTGATGATCGGTACCGCAGGCCTTCCCCACGTGATCATCCGTTTCTTCACGGTGCCGAACGTCGCAGACGCCCGTCGCTCAGCCGGTTGGGCGCTGGTGTTCATCGCTATCCTCTACACAACGGCGCCCGCGGTGGCCGGCATGGCGCGGCTCAACTTCATGCAAACCCTGGAGCCTTCTCCCGGGGAGCACCTGCAGATCGAAGAGCGCCCCCAGTGGTTCCGCAATTGGGAGACCACGGGGCTGCTCGCCTTCGAAGACAAGAATGAAGACGGGCGCATCCAGTACAGCGCGAACGCAGACACCAACGAGATGACCACGGTTGACCAGGACATCATGGTGCTGGCTAATCCCGAGATCGCCCAGCTGCCGAACTGGGTGATCGCACTCGTAGCCGCCGGCGGGCTCGCCGCTGCGCTCTCGACTGCCGCGGGATTGCTGCTCGCGATCTCATCTGCCATTTCGCACGACCTGTTGAAGGGCATCTATAAACCGGACATTACGGAGAAGCAGGAGCTGCTGGCGAGCCGCCTGTCCATGGCTGTTGCCGTGCTGGGTGCGGGCTACCTCGGGCTCAATCCGCCCGGCTTCGCGGCGGGCACTGTCGCGCTCGCGTTTGGGCTGGCGGCGTCTTCGATCTTCCCGGCCCTGATGATGGGCATCTTCTCGCCATCGGTTACGCGGGCCGGTGCCATTGCCGGAATGTTGTCGGGTATCGGCGTGACGCTTTTCTACGTGTTCCAGCACAAGGGCATCATGTTTATCCCGGGCACGGCGTTCCTCGGCGACACGCCTGAAAACTGGTTCTTCGGTATCGAGCCGAACGCCTTTGGCGCCGTGGGCGCGCTCGTGAATTTCACGGTAGCCTTTGGTGTCAGCAAGGTGAGTGAGGCGCCGCCCGCGCATATTTCGGCGCTGGTCGAAAACATCCGCTTGCCGAGTGGCGCTTCGACCGAGCAGCAGCCTTGAGGGTCTTCCTCTCGCCTCAGTCGAGGCCGGCTGTTGCCTCCGCAAGCTTGCATGCTAGACTGGCGCAAGCTGTACACGGCTGTGAGGTAAGCGCCCGCGCTTCCGCTCACGCCGCCAACTGGTTTGATGAACCCGCCCGCGCACACCGCGCGGTCATCAATAGCTGGAGGTGAGGTATGGCGCTGGCACATGCCATCATGACGGCCCTGATCGACAACGACCTGTCGGGTCTTGAGCTGGCTCGCGATTTCGAATCTTCCCTGGGTTCCTTCTGGAACGCGTCACATCAGCAGATCTACCAGGAATTGCACAAGCTTGCCGACAAGGGCTGGCTCAACAAGCGGGAAGTAAGCCAGAGCGGCAAACCCAACAAAATCGTCTACGGCATGACCAAGTCGGGTCGCAACGCCCTGGCCGCGTGGGTGTTCGACAAAACAAAGACCCGGCCCGCGAAAGACGAGCTCATGATCAAGCTTTACAACCTGAGCGAAGACAACGCCTCCCATCTCTCAGCGGAAATCGCAGACCGGCGCGAGGAGATGATGCGCCTGCTGTACCTCTACGAAAAAATCCGCATGCGCCATTACGATGACCCACCATCGCTGCCTACGCGGCATAAGGGTGTCTACCTCGCCCTCATGGCGGGCATTTCCCAGGGCGAGCAGTTCCTGGCCTGGTGCGACCAGGCGCTGGAGTTGCTTGCCGGGATCGAAGCCCCTGTCGTCGTAAAGAAGAAGAAAGTCGGCAAGGCTTGACGTTAAGCCGGCTCTAGCGGGATTAATGGCCCGCGACACCCGTTAAGTTTGTTGCCCACTTCGCCTGGATATGCCCCTCGTCCGACAGCCAGCGGACGGTATCTGTGAGGGTGTCTGCCAGCGGTCGATAGGAGAGACCTAGCGCACCGCGCAGCTTGTCGTCGTGACAGGGTACCCAGCGCGTTGCGAAATCTGCCGCTTCCGCGGTGAGCGGAGAGTTAACGGGCAGTACGCGTCCCAGCAGGTCTGTCGCTCTACCAACGCCTCGCAACAGGGGCCCGGGTGCGGGGAGTTTTACGAGCCTCCGCCCGGTAACTCTTTCGAGCAGTTCGCCGAGTTCGCGGTACTCAATGTAGTGTCCAGCGGCGAGGTATGTGCCGGTCACCCTCTGTTCCAGCAACTGCACCTGCGCCCGCGCGAGGTCGCGCACGTCGATCATCTGCAGGCCCGAACTGGTATGTATATGGCAGTAGCGCAGCAGAATCTGGATGCTGCGATTGGCCTCGCTGATGGTGACGTCATCGGGCCCGACAACGCTGCAGGGGTAGGTGATTGCAATTGGCGCTCCCGCTGTGATCAGGTCGCGAACGTGCTGGTCTGCAGCAACCTTGGAGCGAGCATAGGCTGTGCGCCCTGGAGCCAGTGGCGTGGACTCGTCGATGCGCTGAAGTGCGGGATCGAACAACGCCGCCGCGCTGGAAACATGCACCAGTGCTCTAACCCCACAGTCGGCGGCGGCCGCCATGACCGCCTGCGTGCCCTCGACATTGGTGCGGTACATCGCGACCTCATCCCGAGGGTCAAGGCTCACCATGGCGGCCGCGTGAATGACGCCGTCGCAACCCGCCATGGCCTCGCGCAGCTTATCGGCAGCCGTAATGTCGCCCACCACCATAGGCAGCTCTGGCAGGTTGTAGCGGCTGAGGACGTCGCGCATCTTGGCCGCGCTGCGAACGCCCAGCGTAACCTCGTGTCCTGCCTCCAGCAGTGCTCGTGTGCAATGCAGGCCGACAAAACCGCTGGCGCCTGTGACGAAAACACGCATGGCGAGCTTACCCGCCTCCCGCCACAGGCCACGCTCTGTGACCCATGTCACAGTTCGCAGGCAAATCGACGCCATAATCAATGAATATCATGATATAACTTAGATATTCCTTCTAGGAATTTCATATTCTTCGCGATAAGTCACTAATTTGACTCCGCAATATGTAGATAGGGGCCACTTAGATGCATAAAAGTAGTGGATATAAGGCTTTTTTCATCATTAGGTAGTGATTGGTAGCGCCGCAGGGCACCGGCCCCTAAGCTACCAGTGACAGGGAAAAAGCTTTAATAGAAGGGACGGGGACAATGCAGAAACTTATCGTCATGGCACTCTTAATGTGTGTCTCGCAGCTGAGTTCGGCGCGTGTGTACATGTGTGTCGACCAGGCCGGTGAGGCCTATTTCACCGACAAGGGTTGTGCGACGACGGATACGCGCGAGGAAGTGCGCGTCAACCCGGCGAACCTCGACTCCGGCAAGCGCTACGCCAAAGCAGGTAAGCGCAAGTCCTGGAACAGCGAGAGGGATGAGCGCAAGACTGGCCTTGATTACAACGAGCAGCGACGCGCCCTCGCCAGCGGCGGACTTGCGGGCAACCCCTGATCTCGGCGCGGCATTACCACCGCGCTATACACCTCAAGCCGGGGCGGGTTGCGCCCCGCGCACCAGTTTCCCGTTCAACTCTCCCGTGGGTTCTCCCTCGCGAAACGCGATCTTGCCGTTGATCACCGTGATTTCGTAGCCACTGGCTTTCTGGACCAGGCGTCGCCCGCCCGCGGGCAGATCATTGACCACGTGCGGCGGATGCAGTGTCAGTCCATCGAAATCAATCACGTTAACGTCGGCCCTGTACCCGGGCTTCAGCACGCCGCGGTCCATTAGCCCGACCTGTTGCGCCGTGCGCGATGTCTGCATGGCCACGAGTTGTTCCAGTGGCAGTTTCTCGCCCCGGTCGCGGTCGCGGCCCCAATGCTGGATCAGCGTTGTGGGAAAGCTCGCATCGCACAACATGCCGCAATGTGCTCCGCCGTCGGAGAGTCCGGAAACGGTGTAGGGGTGGTCCAGCATGGTTTTCACGTGGTCCAGGTTGCCGGGTTCGTAATTGAAGAGCGGCTGGTAGATCAAGGCGCGACCGTCGTCCTCGAGCATCATGTCGTAGGCGACTGTTTCCGGGGAGACGCCTAGACGCCTGGCCTTTGCACCGATGGAATCCTCGGGGTCCGGCTCATAGTTTGCCGGGTCACCCAGCGCGAACATCTTGTCGAAGCTGTAAAGCACCTCGTCAAACAGCGGCACGCCGAGCAGCACCCTGTCCTCCGCGAGGACGCGCTCTCTGAACTCGGGTTCGCGCATGCGCGCCACTTTCTCTTCGAGAGGCAGTACCACAATCTCGCCAAACACCGGGTTGAGTGTGAACGGGCTCGCCGTTGCGGTAAGGCCCATCAGTACGCCGGTTGCTCGTGGTGGCACCTGGCCGTACATGTCGATACCCTCTGCCTGTGCTGCCGAGATGCTGTCCAACAGCTGCAGCCACCACTCTGGGCGCGCGTCCTGCTGTTCGACAGTGAGGGATATCGGCAGCCCCGATTCCCTCGCCATTTTCTTGAACAGTTCGAACTCGCCTTCGAAGTTGTAGAAGTCGGAGATACCCTGCAGCACCCCTTTGCCCGTGGCGCCGACGGCGCGGGCGATGCCAACCAGTTCATCCTCGTGCGCGGTGATGGTCGGCGTCAGTACGCCTGATGAATCCTTGTGTTTCTCCGTGCGCGAGGTGCTGAATCCCAGGGCGCCGGCCTCGATGCCCTCTACGACGAGGCGCGACATTTCTTCGATTTCCTCGGGCGAGGCCGTCTCGTGGTCAGCGCCGCGCTGCCCCATGACGTAAGCCCTCACGGCGCCGTGTGGAACCTGCGCGGCAACGTCCAGCGCAAGCGGCCTGGACTCCAGTGCGTCGAGGTACTCCGGAAAACTCTCCCAGTCCCAGCGAATGCCTTCGTGCAGTGCAGTGCCGGGAATATCTTCCACGCCTTCCATCAGGCCAATCAGCCAGTCGCGCTGCTCGGGCTTGCAGGGCGCGAAGCCAACGCCGCAGTTGCCCATCACGATGGTCGTCACGCCGTGGCAGGAGGAGGGGGCGAGGTACGGGTCCCAGGTTACCTGGCCGTCGAAGTGCGTATGGATATCCACGAAGCCGGGGGTAACGATCTTGCCGCCTGCATCAATTTCCTCACGGCCGGCCCCAGTAACCTTGCCGACAGCGCTAATGCGGTTGCCGTCGATGGCCACGTCCGCGCTGACCGGCGCGGCGCCTGTGCCGTCATAGACGGTGCCGTTGCGAATGACGAGGTCGTGCATATGCTTGGTCCTTGGCTGTTTCGAATACGATGATTATAGATGCACTGGGCGGTGGAGGCAGTACCGCGCTCAGGTTCTGACCGGGGTGGGCCGCGCGAGGAACACCGTGAGCAGGCCCCCGCCGATGACCAGCAGGCTGCCCCAGACTGTCCAGGCATCGGGCACCTGCTGCCAGAACAGCCAGCCCCAGAAGCCCCCCAGCACGACGGCGAAATAGTTGATAGGCGCGATGATCTCCGTGGGCGCCATGCCGTAGGCGCGGGTGTAGAGCTCCAGCGTCCAGTAGATCGCCAGGCCGACGTAGAGCATGGCCAGCCAGTCGGTGAGCGCCAGGCCCGCGAAATCGCCGACGCTGAAGGGTGCCACGCACGCCAGCGACAGCACGGCGTAGTAGAAGAGTATCCGCGCAGTGGGCTCCGTGCGAGCGAGTAGTCGGGTGGCGACCATCGAGGCGGCCAGTGTGAGTGCCGACATCAGCCCCGCCGCGTGCCACCAGCTTAGGCCCTCGGGGCTGGGCCGCAATATAACGGCGATGCCCGCAAAGCCCACGACCAGCGGTAGCCAGGCGATACCCGCAATGCGCTCCCTGAGCCACAGCCACATAACCAGCGGCACCATCAAGGGCGCGCTCTGGCGCAGGAGCATCGCGTCGACCATCGGAATGTGCTTAACGGAGGCGAAAAAGAGGTAGAAGCCGAGCACGCCTGCCACGCCGCGAAAGAGGTGCAACCCGCCGCGCTCAGTGCGCAGGTCACGCCACCCGGCCCGCAAGACGCGCGGCAGGCACAGTATCGTGCAGACCAGGTACTGAATCGTCACGATGGCCTCGGTGCTGGCGTTCTCCGAGGCAAACTTCGTGGCAGCCACGGCGGTGCTGGCCAGGAAGATCATCAGTACGGAGAGATAGATGGCGAGGCGCGTATCCTGCCGCTGTTCAAGCATGCCAGGGACCAGAAAAATCAGGCATTGTAAGGCAGTGCCGGGCGCCTGCGCCATGGTATTGCCGGGGGGCCTTCGGCATAATGCCTGCAACCCCACGTGCTACCACGCCCATGTATCACCAGTATTTCGGCCTGAGCGAGGCGCCTTTCTCGATAGCGGTGAATCCGCGGTATCTCTTTATGAGTCCGCGGCACCGGGACGCACTGGCGCACCTCCTTTACGGCGTTGGCGCCGGGGGCGGGTTTATTCTCCTCACGGGCGAGGTCGGCACAGGCAAAACCACGATTAACCGGTGCCTGCTCGAGCAGCTTCCACAGGACACCGATATCGCGATCATTCTCAACCCGGCGCTCAATGCCGAGGAGCTCCTCGCGAGCGCGTGCGATGAGCTGGGCATTGCGTACAACAGCGAGAACCCCACGCTCAAGTCGCTGACTGACGAGTTGCACCGCTACCTGCTCGACAACCACGCCCGCGGCCGCAAGACCGTTCTCTTGATCGACGAAGCGCAACACCTCGACTTCGACGTGCTGGAGCAGATACGACTGCTGACAAACCTCGAGACCAACAGCGAGAAGCTGTTGCAAATCATCCTTATCGGCCAGCCCGAACTCGCTGCGCTGCTGTCGCGCCCGGAGCTGCGCCAGCTGAACCAGCGCATCACCGCTCGCTACAACCTTGAGCCGCTGAACCTGGAAGAGACTGCGGCGTATATTCGCCATCGCCTGCAGGTTGCGGGCATGAGCCCCGACCGCGAGATCTTCCCGCGCCGTGTGGTGCGCGGCATCCACCGCGCGACCCGGGGCATCCCGCGCCTTATCAACGTGCTGTGTGATCGGATGCTGCTGGGCGCATATGGTCGCAACAAGAGCCATGTCGACAACAGCATGCTGCGTCAGGCAGTGCAGGAGGTGATGGGTACTGAGCAGGGCGCCGCTCCTGGCTGGCGACCCTGGGGTGTGGCGGCTGCACTCGCGCTCGTCGCTGCCGCGGCGGGCCTTATATGGACACAATTCGATGACGCGACGGAAGCCACGGTCGCCGCTGTACCGGCGCCCCCGCCGGTAGAGTCGGTTCCGGTAGTGGAAGCTCCGCCACCTGTTGCGCCAGTCGTGCAACAGCCAGATCCCCAGCCCACAGCTCCGGAGCAAACCGGTGCGACCGGGCTGCTCGCGCCGGGGGAGGGTGGCGCGACCCTGTGGACCCTCGTGACCAGCACGCCACCGCCTGACGATACCTGCCCTGCTGTGCAGCAGGCCGGGGTGCAGTGTGTGCGCGGTGAAGCAAGCACCTGGGACGATATCGCCGCGCTCGACCGTCCCGTGCTCCTCGATATGGTGACGGGTGAGCGATTTGCCGCCGAGACCTTGCTGCTGGGTGTTGAAGAGCGCCAGGCGTGGGTGCTCGGGGAAGCCGGCGTCACCCGGGTAGCGCTTGCCGAGTTAGCCCCTTACTGGACCGGTTACTACAGCTATCTCTGGCGCCCTCCGGTTGGCTTCGAAAAGCCGCTGGCGAGGGGGTCAGACGGCGCGGTCGTCGCCCATGTGGCTAAGCGCTTCGCGGAGCTGGACGGCATGGACGAGCCGCTTGCCGAGGAGCGGTTTAACGAACATCTCGAACAGCGCGTGCGACTGTTCCAACAACAGCACGCACTCGAGCCCGATGGCGTGGTCGGCCAGCGCACGTTGCTCAAATTGAACGAGGCGCTCGGGCTGGCGCTCACGGCGGAGGCGGCGCGGCGGCAGCTCGCGGCCAGCGGCGAGGGCTGAGCATGCACTACACACGGTACCCAGCTTACCTATGTCACTGATTCTTGATGCTCTGAACAAGTCCCGTAGCGACAACGATGCGGTGCCAGGCCTTGGCGCGGAGCACTATCGCGAGGAACCGACAAAGCCCTGGCTGCGCTACCTGCCCTGGGCGGGCCTGGCGCTCGCCGTGCTGGTCATCGCCTGGCTGCTGCTCGGCGAAGACGAAACAGACGAGACCATCGTGACGCCGGTTGCCGAGCTGTCGCGCAACCTTGGCAGCGCCGCAACCTCGGTGACGAATGAGTTAAAGGCACGCGCCGAAGAAGGTCGTGAGAAGCGCGCCACGGCTGTGCCTGGGCCGACGGCTGCACCGGTTGCCGCACCGGCCACGCCCGCATCTACGCCCTCAGCTGCGCAGCCCACCCACGCGCAACAGGCGATCGTTCCACCGCCGGCGGCCGCGCCACCCAAGGCGCCCGCCAGGCGGTCCACGGCAGCGGCCGATCCCGAAGCTATCAAGGCGCTGTACGACAAGCGCAGGCGGGCGGGAGACGAGTTACTCGAGCGTGCCGCGAAGGCGAAAGCGGCAGAAGCGAAAGCTGCCGAGGACAGGGCCGCGGAAGCAAACGCCAGGGAGGCGCAGGCTGCGCAAGCGCGTGCTGAAGAGGCGGCGGCAGCGGCGCGCGAGATTGAAGAAAGACCGGTCGATGTTGAAGAGGTCCTGCGCCTTGCCCAGGAAGAGGTCGCCAACGCGGAACTTGTGGATCACCCGGCGCCTTTCCTTGTAAGTCTTTCACAGCAGACCAAGAACGCGATCCCCACCATCCTGTACCAGCGGCACGACTACAGCCAGGGTGGTCGTGCCAGCGTTACGCTCAACGGCAAGACGCTGCGCACTGGTGGCACGGTGGATTCGGGGCTCAAGATCGATGAGATCCTGGAAGACTCGGTGATATTAAATTACCGCGGTACACAGTTTCGCCTGCGAGCGCTCAACAGCTGGGTCAACCTCTGACGGGGCTATGCTGCTGCCGTCGAACTAGTCTGATGGTGTAGGCGAGAGCTCACCGTATTTGCCCCCCGTGGGTTCGGCTGGCTTCATCGCCATGTGACAACCCTCGCAGACCGCCACCAGTTCATTGCCTACCGCGCGGATAGCCTCGGCGTCCCTGTCGCCGAGCGCAACGCGCGCCTTTGCGCCTGTTTCGCTGAGCTGTTGCGAGTAATGTATCCACTCAGGGCTGGAGACCCAGTAGCGGTCTGCTGGTCCAGTGCCCGGTACAGTGAGCAGGGTGCCCGCGATCTCAAGCTGGTACGCATAGCGTTCCAGTGCGCGCCAGCCTTCCTCGGTCTCCGGTGGTCGCCAGTCAGCCTCCCAGATTGGGTCGGCGGCGTGGTTCACCATCGCCACCATCACCTCGTTCAGGCTTACCGGCAGCATGATGGCCCAGCTCTCATCGGCAGGGCTGGACGTTGTCTCTTCTGCAGTGTGTTCGCACGCGGTCAGCGCGACCGCGAGCAGCGGCGGAAGCAGGTAACGTGTGTGACGGTATGGCATCGCAGCAATCCTGTCGCTCGATTTGTCACCAGTGTAGGTGAAGGGCCGCGCTGGTCATTGATCTAGCGCAAACGCCGGCTGTGCAGTTGGGCGCCTTCTATAGGCCAAGTACTCTAACGGTCGCGATTTAGAGACCGAGATAGTCGCGCGCGATGGTAAACAACTCGGGCTGGCGAATGTAGGGAGCCACTCTGCCAACTGCTTCGCTGTTGCCATAGACCGGCACAACGGCGCCCGTATGCTCCGCCATGAAGAAGGTGGTAGTGCCGTAGTTGATCGCCATGTGAACACCTTCGGGTGTGATCACCCGTGCCAGGTAGCCGGGCGTGTAGACGGGAATGGGGTAAGCGGCGAACAGGCTTGTCTCTGGCACAATCTGCGCGGCCTGGGCGTGATCTGCAGTCACCAGGATCAAGGTGTTGGGCTGTTGCTCGGCGAAAGCCAAAGCACTCTCAAGCACCTCTTCGAGTTGCTGGAGTTCGCCGATGGAGCCGCAGGGCTTGCGCTCATGGGACTGCTTGTCGATCGAGGCGGACTCAACCATCAGGAAGAAGCCCTTGTCGTTATCAAAGCTCAGGTTTCTGAGCGCGATGTCGGTCATCGATTTGAGACTGGGAATACCTTCGAAGCCCGGATTGGGCTCACAGCGCATGGGGGCGGGCAGGGTGACTGTGCCGAGGTACTGGTGAATGTAATTCAGCAGGCTGCGTTTTGGTTTTTCCGCGGCACGGCCATCCTCTCCCTGGAGTCGCACGGGTAGGGTGCTCGGTGCAAACAGTCCGAGCAGCCTGGCATCCTCGGGTGCCGCGGCCAGTGCTTCTTCTGACTCCAGAACGACGAATCCGTTGTCGATGGCGACCTGTTGCACGCTGCGCGTGTCGCCCTCTGCCGTAGGCGTAAAGTGCTTGGCGCCGCCGCCGAGCATGACGTGGAGTGGAGACTCTGCGAGTTGTTCAGAGACCGACCCCGGGCCGCCCTCGGCTTTCATGTCAGGAATGCAGTCGCCAAGGTGTATCCCGGAGACTTCAATCGCGGGCATCAGGTCGGGGTTTTCACACAGGCGGAAGCTGATATGGGCGGCGAAGGAGGCCGGGGTGGCATCTGTCACGCTGGCAGAGCTGACGATACCCGCTCGGTACCCCGCGGCAGTGGCAAGCTCGACGATCGTGGGAATGTCCTCGTCCGTCCCCGCAGTTGTCGCCAACCGCCCGCGACTGGTCACCACCCCGGTGGCCATGCTGGTCGCCGTATTGGCCGAGTCGGCCACGTAGACGGGGCGGCCGCTGGTGTTGTCCTCAGTGGACAGGATCTGGGCCGCGCTGCGTAAGGGCATCTGGTCGAGAAGAAGCTCTCCGTTCGCCCCCTGCAAATAGTTGCGCGCTATGGTGATTTGCTGGTCGTCCATGCCATCGCCAACGATCAGTATCACGTTGCGAGCCCCGGACGTGGGCAGCATCTCCTCTGCGAGTGCGCTACCGGCGGCGCAGGTTAATAGCGAACAAAGGGTGAGGGGAAGAAGGTGCTTCAATGTGCTTACCAGACCGAATGTCTAAAGGTAGCTATTGAACCATGCTGCGCAGTGAACCGCACGGCCGATGACTCACAACGCAGCCTGCCTACCCGGATCATGCGCCATTTTGGGGCAACCGCCCGTAGGGGTTTCCGCTGGGACGGATTTTTGCACCGCGATCGCCCCAAAGCAGTTAACCTTTGCACTACTCTGTGGCAGGATGCTCGCTTCGCTTCGCCGCGAGGAAGCGAATTCAGTACCAGGCCCCCTAAAAGACTCTATATAAGCAGCTGCGGGGCAAAGCAACGGTGAGGAAATACAATGAAAATGATGACTGCAATCATCAAGCCCTTCAAGCTTGATGACGTTCGTGATGCCCTGCACCAGATCGGAATCACCGGTATGACGGTGGAAGAGGTCAAGGGTTACGGCCGCCAGAAAGGCCACACAGAGCTCTATCGCGGCGCGGAATACGTGGTGGAATTCCAGCCCAAGGTGAAAGTCCAGATTGCCATTGCCGACGGCCAGGTGGACGCCGCCATTGAGGCAATCAGCAATGCGGCCAACACCGGCAAGATCGGTGATGGCAAAATCTTTGTGGCGCCGCTGGAACAGGCTATCCGCATTCGCACCGGTGAAACCGGCGAGGAGGCGCTCTAGCGATGAAGGCTCTCAAATACCTGGCGCCCGCCGCGGTCGCGATGCTCGCGTCCACCACGGCCAGCGCGGATGACCTCAATGGCGCGGACACCGCGTGGATACTGACGTCCACCGCGCTCGTGCTGTTTATGACCATTCCAGGGCTGTCGCTGTTTTACGCCGGCCTGGTGCGCGTGAAAAACGTGCTGTCGGTACTCATGCAGTGCTTTGCGTTGACCTGCCTGATGTCGCTGGTGTGGTTCGCGGTGGGCTACACCATTGCCTTTGGCAGTGACGGTGTAGAGCAGGGGCCGTTTATCGGTGACTTCGGCAACATGTTCTTTGCATCGATCACCATGGACACGATGAACGGCAGCATTCCCGCCAGCCTGTTCGCCATTTTCCAAATGACGTTTGCCATCATTACCCCCGCGCTGATCGTGGGTGGCTTCGCGGAGCGCATGCGTTTTTCCGCAATGCTGCTGTTCAGCACGCTGTGGATGATTGTCGTCTACGCGCCCGTATGCCACTGGGTGTGGGGCGGTGGCTTCCTCGGCAATATGGGCTTGCAGGACTTCGCCGGCGGTACGGTGGTGCATGTCACCGCGGGTGTAGCGGCGGTCGTTGCAGCGCTCGTCATGGGTCCGCGCCGCGGATTCGGTACGGTCGCCATGCCGCCGCACAACCTCACCATGACGGTGACGGGTGCGGGCATGCTGTGGGTTGGCTGGTTCGGCTTTAACGCGGGCTCAGCAGTTGCGGCTGACAACAGCGCGGCGATGGCCATGCTGGTCACGCACCTGTCTGCAGCCTGTGGCTCACTGGCGTGGATGGCGATGGAGTGGATTCGTCACGGCAAGCCGAGCGTGCTCGGTATTGTTACGGGTATGGTTGCCGGCCTCGGTACTATCACCCCGGCCTCTGGTTCTGTCGGACCTGCGGGCGCAGTTGTCATTGGCTTGAGCGCCGGTGTTGTCTGCTACTTCGCGACGAACTTCATCAAGAACGCCCTCAAGATTGACGACAGCCTCGATGTATTCCCCGTCCACGGTGTGGGCGGCGCGCTGGGTACAATCCTTGCGGGTATCTTCTGTTCGCAGCAGCTTGGGCTGTTCAGCGGCAACGGTTTCTCTGACGGAATCGACAGCATCGGCGGGCAGTTGGGTGTTCAGCTGACGGGTGTTGGTGTGACGTTGGTTTACACTGCTATCGTTTCGTTTGTGTTGTTGAAGCTGGTGGACGTGATGGTTGGTCTGCGGGTGGATGATGAGGAAGAGACGCAGGGTCTTGACCTCGTGCTGCATGATGAGCGTGGTTACGATCTGTAGTTAGTCAGCATTTGCTTTGGAAAGGCCGCCCTGGGGCGGCCTTTTTTGTTTCTATCTGAGCTCGCGGCCGGGATGCTGGAAACGCGCCGAGCAAGCAGTCGGCAGCTCCGCAGGTCAACGCGGGCCGCTGCGGGAGCTCGACCATTTTTCCGCTGCGCGGAAAAATTGGGACTCAAACAGTCCTCGCGGAAAGCCCCCGCGTTGACCTGCTCCGCTAAGCGCCTCCAATGCTTGCTCGGCGCGTTTCCAGCACCCCGGCCTCTGCCTGTTTGGCTTACAATACGTTGGTGTTTTCTTACGCCCCGGAGCTCTGGCCAGTGAACTGGACCCACCACCACGCGACCATTAACGGCATTAACATGCATTACGTGGAACAGGGAGAGGGCATGCCTGTTGTGCTCTGCCATGGCTTCCCGCACCTCTGGTTCAGCTGGTATCGGCAGATCAGTGCGCTGGCTGAGGCGGGTTACCGCGTTATCGCGCCGGATATGCGCGGCATGGGACAGACGGAGGCGCCCCCGGACCCGCGTGCTTATGACGTGGACCACATTACGGCGGATCTGCTCGGCCTGCTCGATCACTGTGGTATTGAGCGGGCTGTGTTCGGCGGGTTGGACTTCGGCGCGTTTGCGAATTACGACTTTGCCCTGCGTCATCCGGAGCGGGTGCTTGCGGTGATCGGGCTTGAGAATCCGGCGGCGCCGCATAACCCCGATGAGCCGCCGCTGACCGAGTACCGGCGTATGGGTGAGCAGCACTTCATGCATATTGAGTACTTTCGTGTGCCGCCGCGAGCCGATGAGGAGTTAGCGGCTGAAACGCGGCTGTTCTTGCACAAGGTATTTCATACGTTGAGTGGTGCGGGGAATTACTTTGATGTGTTCAAGTATCCGCCTGATGCCTCGTACATCGAGGCGATGTCTGATGCGCCGCCGCTGCCGTGGTCCTGGTTGTCGGAGATGGAGATGGAGTACTTCGTGTCGGAGTACAGCCGCTCGGGTTTTACAGGCGGCCTCAACTGGTATCGGTCTATGGATATGAAATGGGAGCAGCGGCGGCCGTTTGAAGGGGTGCAGAGCGAGGTGCCTGCGTACTTCGTGGGTAGTGAGCACGATGTCGACCTGGAGGGCTTTCATGGCGATGACCCTATCAGCTTGATGCGCGCCATCTTCCCGGACCTGCGCGAGGTGCGCATGCTGCCGGGCGCGGGTCATATGATGCAGCTTGAGGTGTCGGACGCCGTGAACGCGGTGCTGCTGGACTACCTTTCCGATATTGAGGCGCGGCTTTAGGCGTCAACGAATTTCGAGGGTGAGGCCGAGCTTGTTGAGGTTGCCCTGTTCGCGTTCCAGTTCATAGGCGGTGAGGGGGTGTTCCTCCAGCCAGTTCTCGGGAAAATCAATGGTGAGGCTGCTTTCGCTGGCGAGCACGGCGAACTCGGGTAACGCCTCCAGTTCTTCAACGTACTTGAAGCAGGCGGCCAGGCGCAGGATGGCGAGAAGGCATACAAGGTTGCCGGGGTCTTCATCCTTCAGCGCGAGTATTTCTGGCAGGGGTTTGCCCCTGTGCCCCTGCACCAGCAGCGCGAGTTGTTCCTGTTCGTCCTGTGAGAAGCCCGGCAGGTCCGCATTGCGCAACAGGTACGCGCTGTGTCGATGGAAGTGCTTGTGCGCAATCGCTATCCCGATTTCGTGGCAGCGCGATGCCCAGCGCAGCAGCTCCCAGTCCGCTTTTCCCAGTTTCCAAACTTTGTGGGTGGCGCTGTAGAACATCCTGGCGCGCTGTTCCACGATGTCAGCGGTCGCGGTGTCGATGGCGTAGCGTTGGCCCAGCGCGTTCACGGTGCGCTCACGCACGTCCTCGTGCTGCAGCCTGCCCATCAGGTCGTAGAGCACGCCCTCGCGCAGCGCACCCTTGGAGGTGCGCATGTGCTTTATGCCGAGTTCGTCAAACAGTGCAGAGGTGATGGCAACGCCCGGCAGGATGACCTCGCGGCGCGCGTTGGAGAGTCCTTCCACGCGGATATCTTTCATTTGCTTAAACTCGAGTAGCTTTTCCTCGAGCTTTTTGAGGCCCTCGCGGTCGATGCCGCTCTCTGTCCAGCCGTTGTTAGCCAGCAGCGTTTCGATGGCCTGCAGCGTACCGGAGGACCCTACACACTCTTCCCAGTGCTTGGCGCTGAAGTGCCGCCGGATGTGGTAGGCCTCCAGGCGTGCTTCCTTGTAGGCGCGCTTGTAGTGCTTGCCGCGAATTTCCTGGTCGGGGAAGAACGCTTTGCCGAAAGAAACGCAGCCCATCTGTCGGCTCTGCAGCCTGCGCGGTTCGAAGCGTTCGCCAATGATGAACTCGGTGCTGCCGCCCCCGATGTCGATCACAAGACGCGACTGGGCATCGTCGGCCAGCGTGTGTGCTACGCCGAGGTAAACCAGGCGCGCCTCCTCAAGTCCGTAGATGACGTCTACCCGCGTACCGAGGACCTCGCGGGCGCGTCGTGTAAAGTCGCCGCGGTTGCGCGCGGTGCGCAGGGCGTTGGTACCCACTACGCGCAGCCGCTCTGGCTCCACACTTTCAAGCAGCTGGGCGAAGCGGGAGAGGCAGGCGATACCGCGTTCGATCGCTTCCTCCGAGAGGACGCCATCGGCCAGTCCCGCGCCGAGCTGGACTTTCTCGGCGAGGGCCTCTACAGGGCGCAGTTCGCCGTGCTCAATACGCGCGATCATCAGGTGAAACGAGTTCGAGCCCAGGTCCACTGCGCCCAGCAGTGTGCCGTCTGGCAGCATCTCCGCAGGCGTATCCGTCATTGCGCGCTATGGCCTTCAGGTGACGCAGCGGTGTACCAGATAGGGGAAGTCCAGGCGCGCTCCTGTATCTGCCAGGGTAGGTCAGGGTCCGAGCAACTGGGTGGGTGCTCGTCCTCGGGAAGGGACAGGCAGTCGTAGCGACTCCAGCGACAACTTGGGTTTTCCAGCACGCGGACGTAGTAGACAGCGCTCTGGTCAGGTTCAAAATCGGGATCGCGCCACGTGGCGCAGAGTTGTTGGTGGCCAGTGCCTGATACGGCGCACGTGTCAGGATTTACGCTGGCATTACCGCCGCTGTCGCCCGCGATATGAAACACGGCCTGCTGGGTGCGTCCTTCTGAGTCGATCCAGCCTTTGATCACCTGTATGCGCTGCAGGAGATTACCTCCTTCGCGAGAATCTGCTGCGGCACTCGCAACGAAGAGCGGTCCATTCCCAGGTGCGCGCGTTGTTGGCAGATCCGAGCCCATAGGTACGCCGCTGGCGTAAGCGTCCTCGAGGTAGGAGGTGGACTGGCAGATGTCTTCCGCCATGTTCCAGCCCGCGAAGAAGCGGGGCGCAATGCGCGGCCCGCTGGTGCCAAACGTTTCGCGGCGCTGCATGGCATCAAAAATATCGGCGCGCGTGTTTTGTGCGGCGTAGACACCGGCGAGACCTCCAGGGTTGTAGCGCACCGGCGAGCCTTTCGCGATCCCGCCAGGTACCTCGACAGTGCCCAGTAACCGATGTTTTGCCAGGCGGTCGGTCCCGTGGGACCCTTTATGCCCTTTTTCCAGGCCGACTGCCGGGGCTGCGTTGTGCGAATCGCTCGCGGCAACAATGCCCATCTTGAACGGGTTGATGCCGAGCTTGCGCTCTTCTGCGAGGCCGGTGCTGAGCGCATACCTCACATAGTTGTAACGCGACAGGCACCCGGTGAGCATCATGCCGCCGGAGCCCATGGTCTCTTCGCAGTCTGCCACGTTTTCGGAGGGTGACCTGAGTTTCTCAAAGTCGCAGAATTCATCCGGCGCGCCGTGCACACTGGGGAGGCCGTTGCGGCACTCTGAATCCCCCTTCACCTGCATGATTTCCGCCAGCGGCTCAAGCTCCGCGCGCAGGTTTGCGAGTCTCTGTTGTTCCGCGCGGGGCAGGTCGAGATTGGTGTAGGGGTGGAACATACGGCCGCTGGACCAGTTGCTGTTATGTGGAATAGCGAGCACGTCGCAGTCGGGGTGCCCGTCAATGCAGCGCTCCTTCAGCCATTCCCACATCACCTCAGGAGGTCTAGCATCTTTGGCGGACAGCGCCTCTTGCGGCACTGTGCTGGAGCGGAAAATCACATTGCGGTGCAGATTGGCGGCCTTTTCTGCCATGGTGTACTCGTAAGCATGGAGCGTCGTGAATTCGCAGGCGCTTGAGCGGTCCTGCCAGGTATCGGTTGTGCGCTGGGCGAGCTGCCATTGGGTGGCCGCACGCTCACGGCAGCGCATGCCATCTTCGCCACACACGCGTATCGAGCGGTCCTGGCCGAAGATTGCCATGCTTGCAAGCCGCATCAGGGGCTTGAGCATGTCGTCTACGGGCAGCGGTATCTCGCCGCGATAGAGCTCGCAGACAAACGCATCAAAAGCGGCGCTGGAGGGGTCCAGGCAGAGGCTGCGCTCACCGAGCAGTTCAGCGTGATCGGTGACGGCCATGAAATCCAGCGGCGCGCTGATGCTGACATCGGGCGCCTTGTAATCCGACGGGTCGGTGCTAAGTCCCAGCGACACCGCCCCTCCACGTGCAAAGCTGTAGGCGTCATCGGCGGTGGTCTGACCGCCAAACGAGGTCGCGTCATAGGACGCTGACGTGTGCACGTGCAGCGCACCGAAGAGGGCGCGCCGCAGCGGCTGCACATCGTCACATTCGGTTACTTCGGGTGGTGCCGTGGGCAGTGCTGCCACTTCGACCCTGTCCCAGGAGGCCAGGGGGTCTGGGGACTGTTCTACTCGGGCAATCTCGTAGCGCAGCCAGAGGATGAGAATGCCGCCGAGGACGGCGATGAGCGCAAGGCCGGTGAGGAGGAGTTTTAACAGGCGAACCAAGGGGTTCTCCGCGCCATGTAAAGCAATATCCTAACGTCCGCGTGGAGTGCTCAGCAAGTCTTGCGCGCTCGCGACCTGTCTTAAGCCTCGTCTGCTGCCGCGACGACGATGTCAGACAGTGCCTGGAAGCGCAGGATGTTGTCTGCCTCATCCATGATGCCCGCCGTCAGGCAGACGAAGGTGAGATCCCGCTCGGGATCGACCCAGAAGAGGGTGGAGCCCGCGCCCTCACCGCAGAATGTACCCGGGGAGGTGTTGTGCCCCATGTGCGTGGGGAATACGCCTTCACCGCGCAGGAAGAACGTCAGGCCAATATAGGCGGGCCAGTCTGGCCAGTCGTGAATCTCGCGTGCCCAGGCGAAGATGTCGTTGGGCTGGTCGCCCGTGTGGTTGCGAACTGCATTTGCCACCATCGCCTCTGAGAGACAGCGGTGACCGTCCAACTCGCCGCCGCGCCTCATCATCTCGCTGAAGCGAAAGACATCCATGGCGGTGCCGATAGCGCCCGCGGCCGCGAATTCCGCCTCCTCGGTGGCCAGCAGATTAAGCGCATTGAATGCCTCGGGCTCAAACAGGCCGCCCTGGTCGAAGCGGGCGACTATCGGCACGCGGCGTGCTGCGAGGTCTGGCCGCAGCGACAGGCTGGTACTGGTCATGCCGAGGGGCTCGAAAAGCTCCTCGCGCAGAATCTCGCGGAAAGGTCTTCCCGCCTCATCAAGGCGGCACACCATTGCTGCGAGAATCGCGTGTGCCGAGTACGCGTTGTACGTGACAACGCTCCCCGGTCGCCGCTGCAGGCGTTCGTCGCTGACCGCTGCGACAAGTTCGTCGATAAACACGTGCCGACCTGGAGGAAGCGCCGCTGGCAGTTCCTCATTCATACCGCTCTTGTGTGTGAGCAGGTGGTAAACCGTGATGTTGTGCTTTCCCTTCACGCCGAACTCGGGAATGATTTCGGCCACCCGGGTATCCAGTGCGAACTTGCCGGCCTCGATGGCCCTGAGTACGGCCACCGTGGTCAGTTGCTTGGTGATCGACATCAGGTGGAAGACGTCATCGAGCTGTGCCTTGCGTCCTGCATCCCGGTCGCTGTAACCCATCGCGCTGTGCAGTGCGATTTCTCCGCCACGGGCCACCAGGACCACGCCGCCATCGTAAGTACGCGCGTCGATGTCGCTTGCCATGGTGGCGAGCAGTTCGTCGAGCCGCGCCTGGTTAAGCAGGGCCATGGGCAGATTCTCCGCGGTTGCTGCCGGAACTTACAGGGCCAGGCGATTGACGCCGTCGACGACGGTCACCTGACCGCGCTCCCCGATGGGGTCTTCCTCGAGTAGCGCGTTGAGTGTTTTTTCATCGTCCGGTGTATTGGCAACGATGCGCTCACCTGCATCGTTGCGTGCGATGACGATGCCCTGTTTCGGGCCCTCGCGGCCAAACGCCACGGTGAAGGTTTCCACCGTTGCGGACCCTTCAGGCGCGTTCGCTACGGGAACGGTAGGCAGCGCATCCACACTGGCCTGCAATGGCGCGCTGTCGATCGCCTGCCAGTCGCCTTCTGGTGCCTCGCGGGAATAGAGTCCCAGTGAGTGCTTGGTGAGGTAGAGGCCGTTCGCGGTCACGAGCCCGTGGCCGCCTTCGGTACGGAGGGTGTGCGCCATTTCTGCGATCGCGTGCAGGGAATAGTTGTTGCCGGGGCCGCCGAAGTAGGGGAGGCCGCCGGTGACCGTCACACCTCGTGCGTCCCTGGGGTCGAGACCGATCTCGCGACACGAGACCTGCACGGCTGATGGAAAGCAGCTGTAGATGTCGAAGCGGCCGATGTCCTCTACGCCAATCCCCGTGTGATCTGAGATGGCGTTGAAGGCGCCATTTATTGCCGGCGAGGCGTGCAGCGTCGGCCGTTCGCTGACATACCAGATGTCATTGCAGTCCGCGCCTCCGCGAAAGTAGATCCACTGCTCCTCGTCGATGCCCAGCGCTCTCGCGTGGCCCGCCGTGGTCAGTACGATGGCCGCGGCCATGTCGACGGCGAGTATTGGATTCATCGCGCGCGTGTAGGGAAAGCCGATATAGCGGTTGTGGGTGGCGACGGTACTGATGTCTTCGCTGGATTCAAAGTTGGGCTTCCACGCATGGGGATTGCCGGCGGCCACGCGACTCATGTCGCTGGACAGCCCCGCGATCAACGCGGTGTGCGCCTCTCGGCTAAGGCCGAGGTGATGACGCAGGCTGTTCTCGAAAAGCGGGTACGTGTTGATCGGTTCGTAGAGGTTGTGTGTGCGCTCTGCTTCTGTAATGCCGTCGCGTTCCGTCCCGATCGTCGCGGGTTCGGTCGTGCCCTCGCCGGGCCAGGCAGAGAGGTCGTCCCCACTTCGAAAGGCGGCAAACATCGTCGCGAGCGTTTCGGCGCCCGCCAGCAGCACGGCCTTGTGCTCCCCCGTCGCGAGCAGGCGCGCGAGATGATTGACGAGGTATTGGGGCGTGTTGCCGCCGATGGTCCCCTGGTAGAGGGTGGCATGCTTGATGCCCGTGCGGGCGGCGAGCTGGGCCCCCGCTTCGCGCGGGAAAAGGCCGCGAATCTCGGGGGT
This sequence comes from Halioglobus sp., assembly GCA_965227435.1. Lineage (GTDB taxonomy): Bacteria > Pseudomonadota > Gammaproteobacteria > Pseudomonadales > Halieaceae > Marimicrobium. Next base: position 2,564,461 of record CBDDGB010000001.1, read on the forward strand.
GGTGTCGGCAATGAAGCGCACCGTGCAGACACTGTCTACGCTATCGGCGATTCCGGGTTTGCCACAGTCGTCCAGCGCCCTGCGAGCGGCGCTCTCCAGCGCGTCCAGTGGTGTTCTCCCGGCGTCAGTGTCTCGCCAGGTTTGCTGTCCTGCGCCGATAATGACCGGGGTGTTGTCGGCAGCTGCCATTGTGTGTCATCCCATTCTCCACGGAGCGCACAACATAAACGGGATGGCCCCGCTTTGCCAGCCGTGTCCGTGCCGTTGCTTTTCGCTCCAAACCCGTTATGTTGAGGCCACGAGGGTCTGGGGGCTTGTTCAATGAATAATCTGTTCGAGGGGCAGTCAAACCGCGTGTGGTTGCTGGTCTTCCTGGTGATTGCACTCGCAGCCTGTTACATGCTGATCAAGCCTTACCTGCAGCCGATTGTTCTTGCGATCCTGATCGGCATCATGGCGGCGCCGGTGAATGAACGCATCGTCAGCCTGCTGAATGGTCGACGCAATCTCGGGGCGCTGGTCGGTTGCCTGCTGCTGTCGCTCGTTATCGTTATTCCCGCCCTGATACTCATGGTCGCGATACTCAAGCAGGGTATCAGCTACTCGATCGTGGTTCGCGAATGGGCGACGGCAGAGAATGTCCAGCAGTTGCTTGCCAACCCGAAGGTTGTCAGCGTGCGCGAGCGCCTGACGGAAGTGTTGCCCGAGGGTGCACTGGAGCCAGAGAGCATTCGCGAGCAAGCCCTGGTGCTCGCAGGTGACATGGGTAAGCAGTTTGCCGGCGTGTCTACCGCCATCATGGGTAGCGTCACTGCGTTCATTGTTAACTTCATGTTGCTGTTGTTCGTTCTGTTTTTCGTGTTGCGCGATCACGAACGCATGATTTCTTTCATGCATCATGCGCTGCCGCTGTCGCGGTCCCAGGAAGACGTGCTGTTCAAAGAGGTCCGCGAGGTGAGTAAGTCGGCGCTACTTGGATCCTTGCTAACCGCCGCAACGCAGGGTGTCGTTGGCGGTTTCGGGTTGTGGCTGGCCGGATTCCCCGGCCTGTTCTGGGGCGCCGTAATGGCGTTTACATCACTGGTGCCCCTGGTCGGGACCGCGCTCGTCTGGGTGCCGGCGGCCATCTTCCTAGCGGTCACCGGCGAATATGGCTGGTCGCTCTTCCTGGTGGGCTGGGGCGTGATCGTGGTCGGCTCGATCGACAACTTCCTGCGGCCACTGTTTATGCAGGGCGCGAGCATGAATACCGTGGTCGTGTTCTTCTCGCTTATCGGAGGGTTGCAGGTATTCGGCCTGATGGGCCTGATCTATGGCCCGCTCATTTTCTCAGTCGCGCTTGTGCTGTTCCGCTTGTACGAGCGAGAGTTCTCAGGCTTCCTCGATTCGCAGGACTCAAGCTAGTTTCCGAAGCGCTGTCGCAGCGCCGGCTTGTCGACCTTGTTCGCCGCGTTAAGTGGCAGAACATCCACCCGATGCCATGTTCGAGGTAGTTTGTAGCCGGCGAGATACTTGCGACAGTGGGCTTCAAGCTCGGTGTCGGTTACCGCGTCACACTCCACGAGTACTGCAGAGACCCGTTCGCCCCAGCGTGCATCGGGCAGGCCGATGACGGCGCAGTCTTTGATTGCCGGATGTTGATGGAGAACTTCCTCGACCTCGCGTGAAGCAACGTTCTCGCCACCGGAAACAATCATGTCTTTCTTGCGGTCCACGATGTACAGGTTCCCCTGTTCGTCAAAGCGACCTATGTCGCCCGTGTGCAGCCAGCCATCCTGCAGTGCGCTTGCCGTGGCGTTTGCATCGCGCCAGTACCCGGCCATGACCTGTTCGGCCTGCACCAGTATCTCGCCGCGCTCGCCCGCGGCCACCGAGCGCCCGCTGTCATCTGCCAGCTTGATAACCGCGGTATTTAGCGGCTTGCCAACGGCGCCGAGGAGGTGCTCTTCGCCAGCGGCGGCGCGGCGATGATCCTCGACAGTGAGAAAGGATACGCTCCCCGACAGTTCTGTCATCCCGTAGCTCTGGCACAGGCCGACGTCGCTCAACGCTTGCAGTCGCCTGAGCAGGGCAACTGGCATTGCCGAGGCCCCATAGCCGATAGTGCGCACGCCCGCGAGGTCCGCCGCGCTGAACTCTGGGTGGTCCAGCAGCATCGCAATCATGGTGGGCGCCAATGACATCGTGGTCACGCCGATGTCGCGGCAGGCAGCGATCGTGTCGGCGGCGCTGAATGCCCGGGCGAGCACGACCGATGCGCCGCGCAGATGCTGTAAGAGCACGTTGTGTGCAGCCACGTGAAAGAGGGGAAAGGGGTAGTAGTAGCGGTCCTCAGTTGCTACAGGTCTGCCGATTTCCGCAGACTTAAGGCCTGCCATGAAGGATCGGTGCGTTAGCACGGCGCCCTTGGGGCGGCCAGTGGAGCCGGATGTGAAGAGAATCCAGGCGGGGTCGTCGGAAGCGGTATCGGGTGGCGGGGCGGTTTGAGCCACTTGCAACCAGGGCTCATAGTCCGCTTCAAGTTGCACAGTCCGGAGGTCGTCTGGGAAGCCGGTGTGCGCGGCGAGGGGCGCGAGGAGTTCGCTGTCGGCGAAGAGCATGCTCGTGCCGCTATGGTTCAACTGATAGAGCAGTTCCTCGGGCGCAAGGCGTGCATTCAGTGGAACGAGGATGCGGCCGGCGGCTGGCACCGCGTACATGAGCTCAACAAACTCGGGGCAGTTCCAGGCGAGCAGCGCGATGCGATCTCCGGGATTGCCGCAGCTGGCGATTCGACCCACAAGCTGCTCTATGCGCGACCACAGCGCGGCGTACGTTGTGCTGTGCCCCTGCCACCAGAGCGCGGGCGCGGAGGGTGATTGCTGCGCCTGCGCGCTGATGATCTCGTGGAGGAGGGCGGGCCCTCCGTGGGTGGAAGCCATGTGTGACTAGTCGACGGCGGCAGTGCGGGGGACACGCGCGGGCATGCGCGTGGTGAGTTCATAGCCGATGGTACCCGACCATGCCGCGATCTCGCTCACCGGCAGGCCTTCGCCCCACAGCAAAACGTCATCCCCCAGTTCAACACCTTCTATGTCTGTGACATCCAGGGTCAGCATGTCCATGGAGACGCGGCCGGCAAGGGCGGCACGTTGACCGCGCACCAGCGCGGGCGTGCCGTTTCTCGCCTGTCGCGGGTAACCGTCGCCGTAGCCGCAGGTGACCGTGGCAATTCGCGAGGGCTTTCTGGCGACCCATGTACCGCCGTAGCCCACCGCATCGCCGGCGGCGACATCGCGCAGGGCGGTCACGCGGGATACGAAGTTCATGGCGGTGTGCAGGTTCGTCCCGGCGCCACCGACCATTGGGTCCAGTCCATACAGCATGTAGCCCGGGCGCACCCAGTCAAAATGGCTGCTCGGCCAGGCGAGCAGCCCGGCGGAATTGGCAGCGGAGCGCTGACCTGAAAACGCGATGGCGTTAAATACATCGAGCTGCGCGGCGGTGCGAGTGTCAGCGGGGTTGTCTGCGGCGGCGAAGTGAGTGCAGAGCACAACGTCTTGAGCGCAGTTGGCACAACCCTGGAGTTGCTCCAGCGCCGTGTCTACCCTGGCAGGCGCAATGCCAAGCCGATTCATGCCCGTGTCTACTTTCAGCCAGCAGTGCACCGGTGCAGATAGCTTCGCCTCAATGAGCCAGGCCAGTTGTACCTCGCTGTGAATGACAAGCCAGAGGCCGAGGTCTGAGGCGATGCGCAGTTCCGTCGGCTCGAAAACGCCCTGCAGGAGCAGAATCGGCTGCGTGATGTTCGCGTCGCGCAGCTCCATGGCCTCGTCGATACCGGCGACCGCGAACGCATCGACCGAGTCTGCAAGTGCGCTCGCCACCAGTGTGGCGCCGTGTCCGTAGGCGTTTGCCTTTACGACCCCCATCAGTCTGGCGCCAGGGGCCAGTTTGCGGGCCAGCGCCGCATTGTTCTGCAGTGCTGTGGTGTTGATTCTCGCCTCGACGGGTCGTGTCATAGCGAGCGCCTCAGTAGTCGAACTTGTGCCTGGCGAAGGCGCTCTGTGCCTGCAGCCACACATCGCCCGCCTCGCCGTCGCCCACCGGTTCTCCGTCCAGCGCTACAACGGGCACGACTTCCTTGCTTGAACTCGTGAGCCAGACTTCCTTGGCCGATCGCAGCTCGCTCACGGTAAGCACACGTTCCTCTACGGTGAGGTCTGTGTGCCTCTTCAGAATGTCGAGCAACAACTGGCGGGTGATGCCAGGCAGCTTCTGTTCATCCAGCTGCGGCGTTACAACGGTGCCGGCCACGACTGCAAAGACGTTGCATGCGGCGGCCTCCGTCACCTCGCCATCGGCGTTGTACAGAATAGTTTCGTCGCTGCCGCTCGATTTTCCCTGCTGGTAGTGCATGACGTTTCCCAGCAGCGCGGTAGATTTGATGTTGCAGCGCTTCCAGCGCATATCTTCGGCCGTGCTGACGCGATAAAGCGTTGCGCCTTCCTTGTCGGCCACTGGCGCGGGTGGAATGGGGTAGGCAAACGCGTAGATCGTGGGCGCGATGTCCTCGGGGTATGCGTGATCACGTCGCATGTCGGCACCGCGGCTGACGTGGAAGTAAAGCGCGATGTCGCCGCCTCCATTGCGGGCAATCAGCTCATTTGCGATGGCGCGCCAGTCTTCCTCGTTCATGCCAGGGTCAATTTCCAGTGACGCGAGGCCATCGGACATGCGGGCAAGGTGCGGGCCGAAACCCACGAGTCGTCCATCGTAAGACGGTATGACCTCGTAGATGCCGTCGCCGAACAGGAAGCCGCGGTCCATCGGTGATATCCTGGCCTCTCCCAGCGGAATAAAGTCGCCGTTCAGGTAAACGGTGTGCAGGGCATTGCTTCGTTGTGTGCGCATGCGTTTGTCAGCCTGTGAACCCGGTCAATCGCCGTAGTTCTCCGATAATTTCCAGCCCCTTGTCGGGCCCCATGCCGTCTTCAGTCAGCGTGTTTTCGCCGGTGACACCGTCGACGCTGCCTTTGCCCGAGAGATAGTTCAGGATCGACAGCGGCGCGATGTGTCCTAGTAAGTCAGTGTCCGCCCACCAGGCGAGCATGGCGATCAGTCCGTAGGCACCCCAGTTGGATACGTCCGCGACGACCAGTTCATCGCAACGGGTAATCGAGGGATGAATGTCGAGAGCGGCGAGTTCAGCAGAGATATTGCCCATGCCGATTTCGTTTCCCCCGTCCCCGATGCCGATAGTAGGGCAGTCGGCCTCATCGAGATAGGGGTCGAAGAAAAAACAGCGTTCGGAGATGTCTTCCCTGCGCATGTTGTAGTAACGACCGTCTGCTGCCAGCCCCGGCCGCTCGATCGACACGACAGCGGCGGGCGCCAGCCGTGTCAGCTCTGCGATGGCCTCTCGTCGTGCGGTGGCAATGTCGCGTGCGCGCAGTTCAAGTACGGCGAACTCACCAGCGAGGGAGTCCGCCAGTGGCGGGCCGCAGGCGATCATCGGGCTTGCGCCGAGGGCTTCAAGGCACTGGTAGAGGGCGATGGCGCCGACGGGACCGTCAGTTTCGAACGTGCCTGTGACGGGAAAGCCGGTGCCGATGATCACGGAGCCAGACAGGTCGCGTAGGTGTTCGGCGGCGCGCGCGATGTAGCCTGGCGCGAGCGCGCCCCTCGCCAACTGCATGTTGCGAGGGTTCTCCGCGACCAGGAGGCTTTCGATCGCGCCACTTAGCGCCTGCTCGGTCAACTCAAATCTCCTTTAGCGGCTTGTTCAATACAAAACGCGTGGCGAGATCCAGTGCACGTGTCGCCGTCCCCCGAGTGATCGGTGCAAAGTGCACCGTAGCGCCCGGCGTAAGCTGTGCAAGACGAGCGGCGTCGAGCGACAGCGCGACGCCAATCTTGGGGTAACCGCCGATCGTCTGCCGATCGTTCAGCAGCACGATGGGGTTCCCATCGGGTGGAATCTGTATGGCGCCCTGGCAGATCCCCTCCGACAAGATGCCGTCCAAAGTGCAGTCGACCGGTGCGCCCTCGAGCCGGTAACCCATGCGGTCAGAGCGTTCCGAAACTGTGTAGGGCGCGCCGAAGAAGCGGCGCTTTTCCATGCGATCGAACAGGCGCCGCTGGTATCCAGGTATGACTCGAACCGTCAGTTGGCGGGCATAGCGCGGTTGTTGTGCAGCGGGTAACTCGAGTCTCCGGCGTGTGCGCACCTCGGTGCACGCGAGCTCATCGCCATCCGCCAGCGGAGTGCCATCGAGACCACCGATGCCTTCGCGTACCACCGTTGCTGTGCTGTCGAATTGCGGGGACACCCCAAATCCGTCTGCCACGCCGAGGTAGGCGCGGCAGCCCCGGGTAGCAAAGCCCAGTTCGATGTCATCGCCGGCGTTGACCTGATGGACACACCACAGCGCCCGCTCTTCGCCGTTGATCGTAAGCGGTACAGTGGCGCCAGTGACGCAAATATAGGTGTCGACGCGAGCGCGCAGCGCCAGCCCGCCGACAGTGACTTCGATGGCCGTGGCGTCAGAACTGTTCTGTAGTAACCGATTGAGGTAGTGGTAGGCCTCGCCGTCGAGTGCGCCGCCATTGGTGAGACCCAGTCGGTGGTAGCCGCGGCGGCCGCTGTCCTGCAACAGGCTGTGCACGCCGCTCTTCGTGACCATGAGGCTCATTCGAACTCGCCCCCGAGTTCCAGGTAGCGCGCGCGACTGACTGGTTCGAAGTGCACGCGGTCGCCCACGGACACAGGCATGTGCGGACTACTGGCGGGGTCGAACAGGGGCACCGGGCAGCGCCCGATGAGATTCCAGCCGCCGGGGGAGGGTGCGGGATACACAGCGGTCTGACGATCCGCAATGGCAACCGAGCCGCGCGGTACGACCGGGCGCGGCGTGGCAAGGCGTGGTGCGGCAATGCGCTCGTCTACCTGGCCCAGATAGGCAAAGCCCGGGGCAAAGCCAATGGCATACACGCGATACTCGGTACTCGCGTGACACTCAATTACACCCTCTACGCTGAGACCGGCCGCTTCCGCGAGCTGCTCGATGTCGGCACCTGACTCGGGCGAGTAGTAAACGGGCAGCGTTACCGTACCGCCTGCGGTATCTTCGCTCTCTGGACGTTCAGGCAGCGCGGCGCGTATGCGTTTTGCCACATTGGGCATGCAGAGACCTGGCCGGTAGATCACTAGCACTGAGGCATAGGCTGGGACAAGATCGACAATGTCGCCCGCCAGCGATTCTTCGATCGCAGTGGTCGCAACCTGCACCCAGGCACTAGTGCCCGGGTCGATATCATCGCCCAGGTAAAGTACGAGTGCGTTTTCACCCGCGCAGGTCATGTGTGGGTAGTCAGTGCGCATCGAGCAGTGCGCGAAACTGGCGGATCATGGCGACGCCCTCGGGGTTGTCGCCGTGCACGCACAGCGTGTCGGCCTCGAGGCTGAGAACTTTCCCCCCCGAGGTTGTTACGCTGCGATAGCGGCAGAGCTGTTCAACCTGGTGGAGCGCTGCATCGGCGTTGTGTACCGCGCCGTTTTCCGTACGAGGTACCAGCGTGCCCTCGTCTGTATAAGCGCGATCAGCGAAAGCCTCGAACAGCAGATCGATGCCGGCATCCTGCGCCTCTTGCCTGTGCAACTCCGCTGCAGCGGTTGCCAGCAGCATCAGCGGCAGACGCGAGGTTAAGTCTGCGACGCTGCGAAACACGTGCGCTCTTACGGTGGCGCTGGCCATCATGTCGTTGTACAGCGCACCGTGGGGCTTTACATAGCTCAGCGCCATGCCCTGTTCGCCAGCCACGCGTGCCAGCGTTGCAATCTGTTCGTGCAGGACAGTAGAGAGTGCTTCCGCGGAGAGCTGCATGGAGGTGCGGCCAAAGTTCTCTCGGTCGGGGTAGGAGGGGTGTGCCCCTATGGCAACCTGGTGGCGCGCGGCAAGCGCAACCGTATCTGCCATCACGCGCTCGGAACCGGCGTGAACGCCGCAGGCGATATTGGCCTGGTCAATGAATGGCATGGCCGCTTCTTCCGGGCTGAAAGAATCGGTGCCGGCTTCCTCGCCAAGGTCACAGTTCAAAAGCATGGTGGCGCGAGCAAGGCTCTCTCGGCTTTAAAGGACAGCAAGCTGTGAGTTGCGCTGGTCGGTGACCAGCATGCAGCCAGGGCTGTGCGTGATGGCGAGGTCGACTCCCGCGTTTTCCAGTGCCACCTGCGGTGTCACGCCACAGGCCCAGAACAGGGGGAGTTCACCGGGCGCGATGGTGACTGCCTCACCGTACTCCGGCGCAGACAGGTCTTCGATGCCGATACGCTCTGGAAAGCCGATGTGTATTGGTGCGCCATGCACCGAGGGGAAACGGGTACAGATCTGTATGGCACGGATCGCGTCGGCAGGTGAGAAGGGCCGCATACTCACGACCATGTGCGCCTCGAAGCGGCCGGCGGGGGTGCAGCTGATGTCTGTGCGGTACATGGGTACATTGCGTCCTTCGCTGACATTGCGGACTTCCAGGCCGTCGGCGTGTAGCGCTTCTTCAAAAGAGAACGAACAGCCGAGTGCAAAGGTAACGAAGTCGTCCTGCCACAGGTCGGTGATATCGGTGCGCTCCTCGGCCAGCTCGCCGTCCCGGAAAACGCGGTAGGCGGGAACGTCTGTGCGGATGTCGATATCACCGAGCGACGGCAGGCCGGGATCCCCGGGTTCCGAAGTGGCGACGAGAGGGCAGGGCTTGGGGTTCAGCTGGCAGAAGCGCAGAAAGTCAGTCGCCGCACTCAAAGGCAGGATGACAATATTGCACTGCACAAAACCGGGCGCGTGGCCGGATGTGGTGCCCGTGAATTCGCCGCTGCGAATCCGCTCCCGCAGCTCGCGTGGCGCCGTGCTGGGCGAGGTATTGGATGGTGCGCTGCTGCCCATAGGTGCCCCCATTAACTGTGTGGCCAGAATAGCAAAATGACCGGCCCCGCGCAGGTGCGAGCCCTCCGAATGTAAGACGCGACAGCGCTTGGCAGCGCGGGCGAAATCCGGATAATGTCGCGTTCCCTGCAGTCAGTGGACCACCATGCTCGACCAACTCATCGACGTACTGAGCCCGCGCCCCCTGGGCGACGATCGTTTCGAGGCCGACAACATGCACCCCGAGGCGTTTCGCGTCTACGGCGGGCAGGTGCTTGCCCAGGCAATCGCGGCCGCGGTCCAGACGGTCGACCCAATGCGTCGGATCCACTCGCAGCACGCCTACTTCCTGCGTCCGGGTGATCCCGCAGAGCCCATCGAGCTCGAAGTCGACAGGGTGCGCGATGGTGCGAGCTTCAGCGCCCGCCGCGTGCTGGCGAAGCAGAAGGGCCGACCCATTCTCGGCAGCTCCATGTCATTCCAGATGCCCTCCAAGGGTGACGATTACCAGCCCGAGATGCCCGGCGCGCCAGACCCCGAGAGCCTGCCCAACGAGCGCCAGCTCAGCCTGGAGGCCGGCAATCTCGATGAGAGCTTTATGATCACCACGGGCGAGGACCTCGATATTCGTGTGGTTGAACCCATCGACTGGGCCAATCCCGTGGCGCGGGAGGGCAGGCTGCAGGCCTGGATGAAGACCAGCGCCCGGCTCCCCGACGATCCAGGCCTGCACCAGTCCGTGCTGGCCTACCTGTCCGATGCCTTTCTCATCGATGTTTGTCTTATCGTGCACGGGCGCGGCTTCGACGAGGGTGATTTCCAGGTCGCGAGCCTGGACCACGCGCTCTGGTTTCACGAGGACTTTCGCGCCGATGACTGGCTGCTGCACGTGGTCGAGGCAGAGCGCGTGAGCGGTGGCCGAGGCCTCGCCCGGGGCAGCTTTTATACGCGCGATGGGCGCCTGGTGGCCACCACCATCCAGCAGGGCTTGATGCGCTTTCGCTAGAAGTTTGTAAGGGGCTGCAAATTGCCTCTATAGTTGAGGGTCTAAAACGCTTCGCTTTAAGGACCCCGCAATGCCGCACCCCAGTGTTTACGCCGAGACCTATCCCCAAAAAGCCGCCTATATCATGGGGGCAACGGGTGAGGTCGTCACCTTCCGCCAGCTGGATGAGGCGTCTAACCGCGCTGCACATCTCTTCCGTTCCCTGGGTTTGAAGCAGGGCGACCATATCGGCTTCATGATGGACAACCGTCCTGAGTTCATGCATCTCATATGGGCGGCACAGCGTTCGGGGCTCATTTATACCCCCATCAGCACGCACCTCAAGCGAGATGAAACCGCTTACATACTTGGTAATTGTGGCGCGAAAGTGTTTATCGCCTCCGCCAAGTACGCCGAGGTAGCTGAAGAGGTCGTGCCGGAGGCCAAAGGCGTAGAGCACTTTTTCATGGTCGGCGGCATCAGGTCTGGCTTTGAGTCTTGGGAAGAGGCGACGAGCGCTCAGCCCGACGAGCGTATTGATGACGAGTGCAACGGCGCACCGATGCTTTACTCCTCGGGCACCACCGGTTACCCCAAGGGCGTCTATGCCGACCCCACGAGTCTCGATGTGCACGAGCCGCCGATGCTGGCCAATACCATTGGCTTGTTCTTCGGCTTCGGTGAGGAGACCGTCTACCTGTCGCCCGCGCCGATGTACCACGCCGCGCCGCTGCACTACACGATGATGACCACCTGGAACGGCGGCACCACCGTCATTATGGAAAAATATGACCCGGAGCAGGCGCTGAAACTCATTGAAGAGCACCGGGTGACGCACAGCCAGTGGGTGCCGATTATGTTCGTGCGCATGCTCAAGCTGCCTGAGGAGGTGCGCAGCGCCTATGACGTCAGCTCACTGCAGTACGCGATCCACGCCGCTGCGCCGTGCCCGATCGATATCAAGGAGCGCATGATCGAATGGTGGGGCGAAATCATCGTCGAATACTACGCGGCCAGTGAAGGTATCGGCATCACGATTATCGATTCCGCTGACTGGCTGAAGCACAAGGGCTCGGTCGGCAAGTCATTGATGGGCGATGTGCATATCCTCGATGACGATGGCAACGAGGTCCCGGTGCGCGAAATCGGCACGGTGTATTTCGAGGGCGCGCAGGTGCAGTTCCGCTACCATAACGAACCGGAAAAGACGGCGGATGCCTACAATGATAAAGGGTGGGCAACCACCGGTGACGTGGGTTACGTCGATGAAGACGGCTACCTTTATCTTACCGACCGCAAGAACTACACCATTATTTCAGGCGGCGTGAATATCTATCCGCAGGAGATCGAAAACCTGTTGGCCTCCCACGACAAGATCGCTGACGTCGCTGTCTTCGGTGTACCCAACGAGGAGTTCGGCGAAGAGGTGAAGGCGGTGGTACAGCCCATGAACTGGGCCGATGCCACCGACGAAACCGCCTTCGAAATTCTCGAGTGGCTGCGCGACAAGATCGCCAGTATCAAGATGCCGCGCTCACTCGACTTCCACGAGCAGCTGCCGCGGATGGATAACGGCAAGCTCTACAAGCGGCGGCTGGTGGAGGAATACAGGGCGGCGGCGCGGGATGACAATTCCGCCTGAGATCGCGCGGCGCCGGTAAGCGTGCGCTCGCGGAGGGCGCTGCCCTGGGCTGACATGCAGTTGCTGGCTCGCCTGACAACGCAGCTCAGCCTGGACCCTCTATTGTCCTCCCAGAAGCTTGCCGTTGGTGGGTCGCGCACTGTGCGCGGCTAACGCGAGAACCAGCTCGTGCGTGACAACGGTGTTATCGCCAGCGTGGAGCTGCGCATTCCGGTGTGGCCCGACGACCTCGGCGTCAGCCAGCTCGGCCTCACCTTCGTGCCATTTTTCGATTTTGGAGAGGCGGAGGACGAACCGATTGATCTGCCCGGTCTCGATAGTCCCGAGTCAGACCGGCTGATGAGTGTGGGTGCTGGCCTGGTCTGGAACTGGTGGGAGCCTTTACATGTCGAGATCTATTACGGCGAGGAACTCGAAAACGTGGACAATGATGGTAGTAGTCTGCAGGAGGACGGTGTTCACGCCAAAGCTTACTTCCAGTGGAGCTTCTAGGCCGGAAGCCGCCGTTGTTCGATCCCCTGCCGCCTCGATCATCGTTAGCGATTGGGCTAGGTGGCGTTAAGCAGTAATGCCTTATACTGGCTGCAAAGAGACTTAACAAACGTTACCCGTGCATAGAAGGACGCCTCGATCATGAGCCAGGACGGACTGGATCCGGATGATAGTCATGAAACGGAATTGGCCCCGCAGGCAGATGACGACGCAACCGTAGTCTCCGATCAGGACGCCGCTGATGAACGCTTCCCCGGTTACCGCGTCCTCAAGGAACTTGGCAAGGGCGGCATGGGCGTCGTCTATCTCGCGGTCAAGATCGTCAAGGTCGACGGCAAGGAGATCGAGGGCCACAAGGTCGCGATCAAGACCATCCTCACGCAACGCGATACTGAATACTTCCGCGACAAGTTTCTCGACGAGGGCCAGCGTCAGGCAATTTCTGCGCACCCGCATATTCTCCCCCTGTTTGATATCGGGCAGAACGACCAGGAACTCTACATGGTCGTGCAGTATGCGCCCCAGGGTAACCTCGGTGATCGGTTCAAGGCGGGGGAGTCGATAGCGCCCAAGCAGGCCGCCTATATCGTCGAGTGTATTGCCAAGGCCCTGCACCACGCCCACACCAAGATCAACGTGGCGCATCTCGACATCAAGCCCGACAACATACTTTTCTTAGCCGACGAGCCAGTACTCGCCGATTTTGGTATTTCGCGCGATGTCATTGATGACACGATCAATGCAACCGTTGTCGCGGCAACGCCAAAATATTCGCCGCCCGAGCAGATGCTGGGTAACCCGCATCGGCACAGCGACATCTATGCACTGGCGATGACGTTTTACGAGATGCTCGCGGGCACGACGCCCCCGGATTCGTTGAAGCAGATAAAGAGCGACGCCGATGCAGAAGCGCTGGTCGCCAGTCTGCCAGCGGAGGCCCAGCAGTACGGCCCACTGATTGCCGACTGCCTGCGGTTTGAGCCGGAGGATCGGCCGAGTGCCGCCAAACTGATGGAACGCCTCGAGGCCCTTGAACAAACACAGGTAGCCGCGCGCCCGTGGCTGATGCCTGCCTTCATTGCCATTGGCGTTTTGGTGCCGCTGCTCGTGATTGGTTTGAATCCTTCTTTTCAGTCCTGGATGGGGGAGACGTGGACAGAACTGTTCCCTCCACCCTCGCATGAGGTGACCTTCAATGTGACGCCCGCAACAGCCGAAGTCTGGGTCGATGGTGTGAAGCAGCCGTTTCGCCAAACGCAATTGACAGAGGGCGAACACACCGTAGCGGTGGTCGCGGATGGCCGCCTCGGTCAATATCAGTCGCTCGTTGTCGGGGAGGGGGGTGCCGAGCTCAAATTTGCACTGGATTATCGCCCGATCCCCACAGATACCGAGTACGAGGAGTTTTCGCAGCTGTTTGGCAAAGACGACGCGAAGGTGCTCGAGCGCACCTGGGTTGATGGCACCATGCTGAACCTGGTTGAGATGGAGCGCTTACAATCCCGTTCCAGCGACGAACTCGACGAGTTCATTGAGGGTTTGGGTATTCTTGCGGAAGCCGGGGACCCGGTGGCGCAGACCAGCCTTTTCTATGGCGCCTTCGAGGGTATGGTGCCCGGCGAGCGCGGTGATTATCTTGCCGGTCTGCAGGCGGCGTCGGCGGACGGTTATGCGCTCGCGACGGTACTGCAGGCGCTCGATATCATCAGTGCGTTGCTCGAGGAAGAGAAGAAGTTCGACGAGGACATGGACTCCTTCGCCGTGGTGACCAATCTTCTAAAGGAAGCGCGCGACCAGGGCATGCCGAAAACCGCGGTAACGTTTGCCAGGATCGTCGGCGCCGACCTTACTGCAGAATAATAATCTCCAGCCTGCGATTGTTGTTGTAGGCCCGCTCTGACGTACCCGCGTCGATGGGTTCCAGCTCTCCGCGGCCCTCAGCATCTATACGCCCCGCGAGGCTCGGCTGTAGCGCGGTCAGTTGGTCGCGTACCGCAGCGGCTCGCTTCTGCGACAGGTTCATATTGTAATTGGCGTCGCCACGCGCATCAGCGTGACCCAGAAGCAGTATCTGCTGCCCCTCCGGCTGGTTCGCAAGTACCTTGGCGAGGTTAACGATATTACTCGCGGTCGCGGCAGTGGTTTCGGTGCTGTTGAGTTCAAAGTTGATAGGAATATCGATGGAGCGCCCATTCGGCTTGTCCGGGGGCGGGGTCGCAGCGGCGTCCGTCGCTTCAGCACCTGGATTGCAAAGCTCCTCGCTCCAGAAGCTGCATGCATCGCCTGCTTTCGCGAGGATATCGCTGGCTACGCCCAGCCCGCGCGTGGTGCTGAGACTGGTCTCCAGTTCATCCGTGCTTAGCTCGGCCTGGAGGTAGTCCACTTCATCCTGCAGCGGTGGGAGTTCCGGGTGGTCCGGGTCTAGTTGCGAGGCAAGAATCAGAAACTTCTTGGCGTTAATCGGGTCGCCCGCGCGAATGCCAAAGTTCACCAGTGAGCGCGCCGCTTCCGCGCCACGCGTTTTGTTGCCCTCGCGCTGGGCGGCCTCAAGCGCGCTGGTGTAGGCATCCAGTGCTGGCTTGCCTTCCTCGTTCACATCTTCCGCGCTGTCACCCAGAAAGTCGTTGAACCACAGGTCGCCGAGAGACATCCAGTACTCTGATCGGTCACACACTTCCGCAGCCTGGGCGTAGAGTGAGCGAGCGTCCTCCAGCCTGTCCTGCGAGTCCGCGGCCTGAGCGCGCCTGTAGAGGTCTTCTGCCTGCGGCGGGCAATCAATGGCGCTGGCCAAGGGTGCAGTCAGCGCGGTGGCTACCAAAAGTACAGCGGGGATCATTACCTTCATGGGCTACTCCTATGCTGACATCCAGGTGCCCTGTGTTAGTCACCTGGCTTTCTTATAAATTGAGAAGCTAGCGGTGAGTATAGGTTACTTCGCTCCCACTGCGCATACCGCTCTATGGCAACGAGGCGCTGTCGAGTTCAAATGTTACGCCCCAGCTGTCGGTCTTGATGAAGTAGTCGACAAGGTCTGAGTTGTAACCGCGCTGCCCCCACACCTGGATCGGCAGGCCGCCAAAGTCGATCGTGAGTTCAAGCCGGTTGGTGTTGTTCTCAAACATTCCGTCGTAGCCGGTGGTGTAGAGCCAGGCGAACTTGCTCATGCAGACGCCGCGCCCGGGGTCGCCGAATGCACAGAAGTCCCCACCGAAGCGGTACTTGCCGAGGAAGCCTACGCCGTCATACTCCTTGCGCTTGGGCAGCCCAAAGCCTTCCCAAATGTTGGACTCCTCTGGCTCTCCCTGGAACGGGCCATCGTCAAGGAAGTACTTCAACAACACATAGCTGTCCAGTTGTCCGCCCGGCCGCGTGTTCCAGGTGTGCTTCCAGTCGAGTGACAGGTAATCCCAACCGCGGCTGATGTAGTCGCGCGCGAAGTCCGGGTCTTCGCCCTGGCGCCGGAATTCGGCGCGTTCGATCAGGTAGGAATCGGCGGAGTCAATGTTCTGGCCGTTAGACTCGTGGCCGATGCCGAGGTCGACATAGCGTGAGTCGTCGCCGAGCCAGTGGCGGAAAAACAGTACGGGGTTGTAGCGCCTGCCGATCACGGGGGACGATTCCCGGCTCTCGATGTACTGGCTGAAGCGTCCCGTGAATGCGAAGAAAGGATTAAGAAACGAGGCGTCTTCTGAGTAGTAGCCATCGTGCAGGATCGGGTACTTGAGCGACAAGACGGCGTCCATATAACCCTCGCCCACATCGTTGTCGTCGTACTGGTAGCCGATACGGTTCGGCTCGTAGCTTGTGAGCGCGGGACGCGTGCGTCGCGCTGCCGTTTCGGGGCTCAAGCCCTTGGCCTCCATGATGCTCGCGATCGGCAATATGTGCGACTGGCTGCAGTCGCTCAGCTTGTGGATCTCGTTTCCCGACACCTCGTAGAAATTGAGTCGCCTGAACGGGTTGGAGCTACCGCCCACGCCCTGCACCACGCGGCGGGTGCCGTCTTCCAACTCGAGCGTGAGCTGGTTTGGGCGTGTGCCGAGAATTGAGTCCTCCTCCAATTCGTCGCGTTGGCATGCGCCGAAGAGTCGCTCAGTGGCTTCAAGCAGGTAGTCGCGCTCCCAGGTTTCCAGCGGCGCGGCTTCGCCGCGAATCGAAAGGTCGGGCAGGGTGCCCTGCACGGCGGCGTTGGCGCCCGTGGCGCAGGTCGTGGCAAAAGACAGGCTCAGCAGCCAGGGCAAGCCCCGGCATGTCAGGTATCGCATGGCGAGAACCTCGGTTTAGTTGGACGGTGCGGGTTCGGGCGGCGCGTCGTCGGCGAGCGGTGCGGCTTCCGGCGCGTCCTTTTCAAGTGTACCGCCAAAACGCAGATAGAACGCAGGAAGAACAAACAGCGTGAACAGTGTGCCGACCAGCATACCGGTCGTGATCATCAGGCCGATGCTGAAACGGCTGTTGGCGCCCGGGCCGGAGGCGATCAGCAGGGGCCATACGCCAAGCACCGTGGCGAACGTGGTCATCAGGATGGGTCGCAGACGCAGCGCCGCGGCTTCCATCACCGCGTCGCGCCTGCTGCGGCCCAGCTCGCCCAGTTTGTTGGCAAACTCGACGATGAGGATGCCGTGTTTGCTGATAAGGCCGATGAGCGTGAGCAGGCCGATCTGCGTATAGATATTGAGCGTGGCCATGCCGAGAGCGATAGGCACAATGGCGCCGAAGATCGACAGCGGCACGCTGATGAGTACTACGAAGGGGTCGCGGAAGCTGTTGAATTGCGCCGCGAGCACCAGGAAGATCAGCATAATCGACAGCGTGAACAGCAGCGGGAAGGATGCCGTCTCCTGCATGAAGCGCAGCGATGCGCCTGTGTAGCCCTCGCGGAAGCCCGGTGGTGCGAGTTCGTCCACTTGCTCGCGCAAGAATTCGAGGCCGGTGCCGATGCTGTTCGGCGGCATCATGATGCCCTGAATAGTTGTGCTGTTGAGCTGTTGGTACTGGGTCAGAGAATTCGGCTCAACGCTGGAGGTCAAAGTGATGACCGCGGACAGGGGCACCAGGTCATCGCTCGCGGTGCGCACGTAGTATTTTTCGAGCTCTTGCTTGGTCAGCCTGAAGTCGTTGCCCGCCTGGGGAATGACCTTGTAGGAGCGTCCCTCGAGGTTGAAGCGATTCACTTCGGCCTCGCCGAGCATCACTGACAGGGTCTCGCCGATGTCGCGCATGGAGATGCCGAGTCGCGCAGCGAGTTCGCGGTCGATATTTACGCCGACCTCGGGACGGTTAAAGTCGAGGGTCTGCGTGGCAAAGATGAACAGGCCGGACTCGCGCGCGACCTGCACCAGCTGTGCGCCCAGCTTGTAGACCTCCTCGTAGTCGCGGGTAGAGGCCACGACAAAGCTCACCGGCAGTCCCGCGTCGGAGCCGGGGAGGGCGGGGGTGCCGAACGCGAACATCTCCATGCCCGCAACGCCACCCAGTTTCTTCTGGAACTCAGCCAACACCTCCGCCTGCGTGCGCTCGCGCTCTGACCAGGGGTGCAGGGTCACGCCGCCAAAGTTGTTGTCGGCAAAAATCACCTGCCAGGAGTGGCTGAACTCTGGAATGCCCTGCCAGATATCGACGACCTCCGCGAGGTAGTGGTCGATGTAGTCGATATTGGCGTAGCGCGGGGCGATGCCGGTAACGAACACGCCGCCGGAGTCCTCATCCGGTGCCAGTTCCTGCTGCGAGATCGTGAAGAGGAGCGGCAGGCTGGCAAGAATGGCGCAACCAAAAAACAACACGGCGCCGCGGTTGTTGAGGCTCGCGCCGAGTAGCCTGCTGTATTTTTCGGTCAGGCTTTCGAAGCGCTCGTCCAGCCAGTTGGCGAAGCGCCCCTGGTGTTCCACATCCGATAGCACGCGCGAGCACATCATCGGGCTCAGTGTCAGCGCGACCACGCCAGAAACGATAACCGCTCCAGCGAGTGTCAGGGCGAATTCTGAGAAAAGGGCGCCTGTCAGCCCGCCGATAAAGCTGATCGGTGCATAGACGGCTGCGAGGGTCAGCGTCATCGACACCACGGGCAACGCGACTTCACGGGCGCCCTTGAGTGCTGCGTCCATCGGGCTGGAGCCGTGTTCGATATGCCGGTGCACGTTTTCGACGACCACGATGGCGTCATCCACCACCAGCCCGATCGCGATGACCATGGCGAGCAATGTCAGGAGGTTAAGCGAAAAGCCCATCGAGAGAATGAGAAATACCACGCCGATCAGCGACAGCGGAATCGCCACCAGCGGTATCAGCACCACACGCAGTGAGCCGAGGAACAGGTAAATGACGAGTATTACGATCAACGCTGCTTCGAACAGCGTCATGACGACTTCCTTCAGCGCCTCGTCGATGACGATGCTGCCGTCCCAGTCGAGGAACAGCTCCATGTCAGCCGGCAGTGTCTCTCGAATGCGGGGCAGGGACTCGTGCACGACACGCGACACCTCGAGCGGGTTGGCGTCAGGCGTGGTCGAGATCGACATGAATACCGCATCGCGCCCTGATGACAGCGTCTTCAGCTGCGTGGTTTCAGCGGAGAGTTCCACATCGGCAACATCGCCCAGGCGGACCCGGTCTTCACCGTCCTGGCGCACCACGAGTTGTTCGAAGTCGGCCGCGCTTTGCATGTCGGTGCGCGCGTCGACGGTGGCGCGCACCAGGTTGCCCTCGGTTGAGCCTGGCGTGGCGATGTAATTGTCGCGCTGGATGGCTGCGCTGACATCGGTGGCGGTCACGCCGAAGGCTGCCATGCGTACAGGGTCAAGCCATACACGCATCGCCAGGAAACGGCCGAAGATGCGCGCCTTGCCAACCCCGGGCAGGGTGGCGAGTTCGGGTTGCACCGAGCGCACGAGATAGTCAGTAATCTGATAGGGCGACATCTGTTGGCTATAGAACGCGAGGTACATCATGGCGTCCCCGCCAGAGGCCGTGGTTACTATCGGGTCTTCGATGTCGCGTGGAAGGTCGCCGCGGGCTTCGTTGACCTTGGCAATAACTTCAGAGAGCACATCGCTGGAGTTTTCTCCCAGGCGCACATGCACCTGTATCTCGGAGTAGCCGGGGTTGCTGCTTGATGTCATGTACTCCACGCCGCGCGCGCCCGCGATGCTCACCTGCAGTGGGGTGGTAACGAAGCCTTTTACGGTGCGTGCACTGGCGCCAGGGTAGATCGTTTCAACGTAGATAACGCTGCGTTCAATCTCGGGGAATTCGCGCAGGCTGACGCTGGAGAGGGAGGCACCGCCCAGCAGTAATAGCAGGCTGCTGATGACAATCGCCAGTACGGGTTTCTTAATGAAGGTGTCGGTGAAGTGCACTAGAGCTCGCCGTTTTCATCGACCGTGACACGGGCGCCTTTGTACAGCTTGTTCTGCCCGACCGTTGCTACCCATTCGCCGCCGCGCAGGCCGGAGGTGATCGCGATTTCGCCGTCGCGTGTCGCGCCGGTTTTTACGATGCGCGGTTCGACCGTGGTTTCGCCCACGGCCTGGCGTAACACGAAGACCGTGTTGCCGTGTAAGGAGTAGCTCACCGCCGTTTCAGGAATCGTGACAACCTTGCGCGGTTCGTCGAGATTGATCACCAGCCGCGCGAACATCCCGGGCAACAGGCCTTCAGATTCATCCAGTGTGGCGCGCAGCAGCAGGTTGCGGCTACCGGGGTCGACCTTTGCGTCTAGCGCCTGCAGGGTGGCCTCGAACACCTTGTCGGGGAACGCCGCCGTGCTGACTGCAATCGCAAGCCCAGGCCTTAGCTGCGGAAAGTGCCTTGCGGGCACTGAAAAATCGATTTCGAGTTCAGTCAGGTCCTGCAGTGTTGTGATCGGGGCGCCAGACTCGATGTAGTCGCCGACGCGCGCGCGAATGATCCCCACGGTGCCTGCGAAGGGTGCCACGATACGTTTGTTGTCCAGGCGTGCTTCCGTTTCGGCGAGCTGTGCCATGGCGCTTTCGAAGTCGGCGCGTGAGCGGTCGAGCTGGCTCTGGGGAATCGACTTTTGCTTGATCAGTCGGGCGTCGCGCTCGTACAGCAGTCGGGCCAGTTCGAGGTTCGCTTCCTGACGCTTACGACTGGCCAGTTCCACGGAATCATTGAGCGTCAGCAGCGGCTGCCCGGCGTCTACGGTGTCGCCTGAGCGCACGGTAATCGCAATGACTTCGCCACTGGCCTCCGCGGAAAGTTCCACGCCGCGCGCTGCGCGCACCGTGCCTACCGCTTCGAGTTCAGAGGGCCAGGTCGCGCTCTTGGCTGTGGCCGCGCCGATGGTGACCGGCGGTGGGGTGAAGTCCATAGAGGAGACGGCGGCAATCTGCATGTACAGGTAGCCGGCAATGCCGCCGAAGATCGCCACTAACAGCAGGATGACGTACAGGTAAGCGCGCAAGCGGGAGCCTCTGGTTGTGGTTGTGGTGGGCGTGAGCCCTCTCTGTCCCCGTACGCTCTCTGCGCTTGTGTCAGGTGACAGGCCGGGCGTCCAGTTCATTTTAGGGGCTTTTCACCGGGGGGCGCACCCCGAAGACCAAAAATGTACCAAAAAGGGGCCCTATGTTGCTGATTCTGGTGGAAAATTCACCAATTATTGTTCCAGATCAGCGCACCATGTTGGCGCCGTTAACAATTTGCTGGGAGCAGGCCGGTGATTGCCTTATCCTTACCCTAGGACGTGACATTTTCTGAGGGCAGTACCGTGAAAAATAGCCGCCGCTTGAGCAAACTCGAGAAGCGCATGAACCATGCCGAGAACTACGCTGACTGGGCCGAGGCAGCACAGGAGCACGACGAGCTTACCGGGCAGAAACGCTGGCGCGAGGTCGACCAGACAAGCCAGTACGACTACGCCGAGATTCGCCTGCGCCTCGACCGGCTGCGCAGCCTGCGCGCCCGCCACGATTACGCGGGTCTCCTGTTCGCGCTCAACGAGGGCATCCACGGCAACATGGGGGGCATGGGCCGCTCCTCGCTTTACCGCCGCGCCAAGTTCGGCACCAAGCGACTCATCGAGCAGTATATCGACGAGGTGGATGAAGCACTCAACCTGCTGGCCGAGATGGAGATCCCGGAGATCGATGTCCAGCAGAAGCTCGACTTCTTTTACCGTGCCAACATTTGCTTTGGCCGTTCCGCGCTCATGCTTTCCGGTGGTGGCGTACTGGGCTTTTACCACCTCGGTGTCGTGAAGACACTGCTGGACGAGGGTCTACTCCCGCGTGTGATCTCCGGCTCCAGCGCGGGCTCACTGGTGGCCGGCGTGCTGGGCACGCACACTGACGAAGAGCTCGAGCACTTTTATGACCCCGCCAACGTGCTCTTCGAGGCCGAGCGCGAGGCCAGTGTGTTCTCGCGCATGTTTTTCGGCGCCAATCCGCAAATCGATGTCGGCGACCTGGAGCGGATCGTGGATCGCATGGTGCCGGACATGACCTTCCAGGAGGCCTATGAGAAGACGGGTCGACAGATCAGCATCACTGTGGCGCCTGCGGAGTTGCACCAGCGCGGACGACTCCTGAACGCGATTACCTCGCCAAACGTCTACATTCGTTCGGCTGTGATGGCCTCCTGCGCAGTGCCGGGTGTATTCCCGCCCGTCATGCTGATGGCCAAGAACCAGCACGGTGAGCCCCAGCCCTATCTGCCCACGCGCAAGTGGGTAGACGGCTCGGTCTCAGACGACTTGCCGGCCAAGCGCCTGCAGCGGCTGTACAGCACTAACCATTTTATCGTGAGCATGGTAAATCCCATCGCGATTCCGTTTCTCAAGCGCGAGGGCGAGCGCAGCGCGCTGGGCTCAGCACTCGGCAATCTGGGAGTGGGCATGAGCAGGGAGGTGCTGAACTTCTACCGTGGCGTTATCCAGCAGCGCAGTGAAAGCTGGCCGCGCTTCAATATGCTGGTCAACAGCGTGCATGCGCTTGTCGACCAGGAGTACTCGGGCGACATTAACATCGTGCCCAACTTCAGCTGGTACAACCCGGCCAAGTTGCTCTCTCACCTGTCTGAAAAAGACCTTATTGAGTTGATGCATGGCGGTGAAATCTCTACGTACCCGACTGTCGAGGCGATCCGTACCTGTACAAAGATCTCGCGGACGATGGAAGATATTCTGCACCGCTTCGAACAGGGTGACCTGCGGCCGAGTGACGACGATTACCATCGCCCTCGCGCGTCGCGCCGCCGCCCGCCGCCCACCAGGGCGGACCGCGAAGCCCAGCGAGAACATCGCCTGCATTCTGGCAAAGTGGCCAAGCCCAAGCCCAAGGCCAAGCGCAAGCGCAAGACAGCGGCAAAGAAAAAGCCCGCGGCGTCGCGCGGTAAACCCGCCCCGCGAGTCGCCGCTTAACACCCCCCAGTGCACCGGTGACGCCCTGACTGTGCTAGTCTCAGGGCTGGCGAAGAGGGCGTCACTATGCTGATCAGCAATATCGAAATTCTCCCCAACAAGCGGGTGGTGAAGCACCTGGGCCTTGTACAGGGCAGTACCGTGCGCGCGAAGCACGCGGGCAAGGACATTATGGCCAGCTTCAAAAATATCTTTGGCGGCGAGCTCGGCAGCTATACCGAGTTGTTGCAGGAGTCCCGCGACGAGGCCGTCGATCGCATGCAGGAACAGGCGGCCGCGATCGGTGCCAACGCCGTGGTCAATGTGCGCTTCTCAACGTCTGCGATTGCCGCAGGGGCATCGGAGATACTCGCCTACGGCACCGCGGTGGTGGTCGAAGACGCCTAGGCCGCTCTGTGGACCTGATCATCCAGATTGTCGTCTTCCTGTCGCTGCTCGCGGCGGGGTACTGGTTTGGTCGGCGCGCGGAACGCAAACACTACGCCAGCATACGTGAACGGGAAGATACGCTGCGCCACGTTGTCGTGTTGAACGAACGCTTGCCGCCCCCCGGCTTCACACACTGCGAAGCCACTCTGGTGTCGGGAAACGTGGTGGTCTCCGTAGACTATTTTAAAACGGTTGTCGCGGGCCTGCGCAATCTCGTCGGGGGAAACATCAGCGCCTACGAGTCACTGCTCGACCGTGCGAGGCGCGAGGCCATCCTGCGCATGCAGCAGAGCGCCGAGGCACTGGGCGCCGAAGCGGTTATCAATATGAAGTTCGAGACCAGCCGCGTGTCAGGAAACGCCGGTCAGGCGATCGGCTCGGTCGAAGTGCTCGCTTACGGCACTGCGCTGGTCAGGACGTGACCCTGCCCGAGGGCAATCCCCGCATACCAGAAGGTATCAATGCCAGCGAAGAGCACCCGCTGCGCGAGTTCGCCCAGCTCGTGTTCGGCGTGAGCATCCTGCTGGTGTTGCTCGTGTTTACCTTAAGCGTGTCAGTCAAAGTGCTGGTGTCGTACGTGCCTTTTTCCTGGGAGGCGCGTGTGGCACCCGCGCTCGCCAGTGCTATGGGAGAGGACGACACCGAGGAGCCAAGCGAGGCATTAATGGCGCTTCGTCACCTGGGTTACAGCCTCGTTGAGTCCAGTCTCACGGTCCCCGTCGATGGCGAACCAGCGGGCGAGGTAGTACCAGTAGACGCGTTCCACTTCCACATGATGGACGCTGAAATGCCCAACGCGTTCGCAACGCTGGGCGCGAACATCGCAGTCACCGATGATCTCCTGCGCCATGTGCAGAGCGAGAACGGTCTCGCCATGGTGATGGCGCATGAAATCGCCCATGTACAACTGCGGCACCCGATTGCTTCTGCGAGCCAGGGGGTCGCTGTGCAGCTGGCGCTGGCCATGGTGCTGGGAAGTTCGGGTGACAGTCTGCTCGGAGGCATGTTGAGTACCGGTGGCACGGTGACCCTGCTCAGCTTTTCCCGCGACATGGAGCGAGAGGCCGACAACCGGGCACTTCAGATCCTGGCCGCGCACTACGGCCACCTCGGTGGTGCCGATGAGTTTTTTCGCACCATGCGAGGCAGCAGCGACGAGAGTCTCTGGCTCGAGTTCGTGCAGACTCACCCCAATACGGAGAAGCGTGTTGCCTATATCGAGGAGGCCATGCGTAATTCGATAGGGCGGGGCGAGGTGCGTCCGCTGCCTGCGCCGTTGCGCCCGGCGGCGCCGGAGCCCGCAAACGGTGGCGCGGACGATGGCTAGATATCGCCGGGTTGTGCTGCATGCCGGTCTCAGTAAAACCGGTTCAACAACGCTGCAGGCGGCGTGTGACCAACACAGGGCGCTGCTGGCCGGACAAGGGATACGCTATCCCGCGTTTACTTTCGATGATCTAGCGTTTTCCAATCACTCTATTCCAGTTACCGCTGCGCTCACGGGCTCGGCAACCAGCTTCGGTTTGCGTCTGGGAGAGCGCTTTGCCGGTCGCGAGCGCGAGGTAGTAGCCACGTGTGAGCAACAGTTCGCTGAGTGTCTGGATGCTGGCAATGCCGATACCTTGCTCCTGTCGACAGAGATCGCCGAGGGCTACGGTCCCCGCGTTGCTGCAGACTTGCTTGCGCGCCTCTCTGGTGCGGCGCACGAGGTGTGCGTGGTGGCGTACGTGCGCAACCCGGTCAGTGCACTGGCGAGCCTGCTGCAGGAGCGCGCGCGTGCAGGTGTAGCGGTTGTTCCCGACAGTCTCGTCGGTCGTACGCAGCAAAAGTGTGAGCGTCTCGCCAGGCACTTTGGCCGCGCCCTGACCCTGCTGAACTACCACGACGCGAGCACTCATCCTACCGGGCTTGTCGGCGCCTGGTTTGAGTGGCTGGGATTGGACGATGCTGCGAGTGCCGTAGAAGTTCAGCCGCCGCACAACACGCGGCTCAGTGCGGAGGCTTACCGACTCGTCGCCGCTATCAACGAGCGTCATCCGCTCGGAGATAAGGCCGTGCCGCGAAAGCCCTATGATCTCGATTGCCTCAATGCGTTGCCCGGACAGCGCTTCGAGGTGCCCGGTTTCCACGGTTCAGACCTGGAGGCGGCTTGCCTGGAAGAGGCCGCCTGGCTTGAGGCTCATTGCGGCCTCAAGTTTCCCCCTGCGGATGGTGCATCGCCCGCAGGGCTTTTGTGGGGGGAGGATACGCTCGCGGCCCTGCCGGAAGTCTTTACCACTGTCGATGCAGTGGCGCTCCGGACTGCGCTCGCCAGTGTCCTGCACGACGAAGCGCAGTTGCTGCGGGAGGAGCGACCGGCGACCGCCTCCCGACTCGAGGCTATCGCCGCGGCGACTCAGTCGGCGGCGTAGCGCTTTATGACCATTTTGCCGAGCGCCATCTGGTGCACCTGGTCGGGTCCATCGGCCTGGCGACACCAGCGTGCGTAGTTGAACGCTTCCGCCATCGGGTAGTCCTCCGTCAGGCCGCCCGCACCATGCATCTGCATACAGCGATCGATAATGTTCTGCGCCATGAGCGGCACGCTGGTCTTGCTTGCAGCGATAAGGTCCATGGCTTCCTTTGCGCCTACCTCGTCCATGCGCTGGCAGGTTTTCAGCACTAACAGGCGCATCATCTCGATCTCTGAAAAGGAGCGCGCGATGTCCTCGCGCACGGACTGGTGCTGGCTCAGCGTGCGGCCGAACGTCGTGCGATCCTCCGCACGGCGGCAAGCCAGCTCTAGAGAACGCTGCGCGGCACCGATCAGGCGCATGCAGTGGTGTATGCGTCCCGGACCGAGGCGGCCCTGGGCGATTTCAAAACCACGACCTTCCCCAAGCAGTACATTCGCTAGCGGTACGCGCACATCGTTGAACACAATCTCGGCGTGTCCGATGGGTGCATCGTCGTAACCGAGGGTTGTCAGGGGCCGGATCAGTTCCAGGCCGGGTGTGTCTTTCGGTACGAGCACCTGCGTCTGTTGCTTGTGGCGGTTTTCGTTGTCAGGGTCTGACTTGCCCATCACGATAAAGATCTTGCAGCGGTCGTAGAGTGCACCGGTGATAAACCATTTGCGGCCGTTGAGCACCCACTCGTCGCCATCCTGGCGGATGCTGAGCTCGATGTTGGTAGCGTCAGAGGAGGCGACCTGCGGCTCGGTCATCGCGTAGGACGAGCGGATCTCCCCGTTCAGCAGCGGCGTCAGCCACTCGGCCTGCTGCGCCTCCGTGCCGTACTTCATGAACACTTCCATGTTGCCGGTGTCGGGCGCGTTGCAGTTGAATACTTCGGGCGACCACAAAACACGGCCCATCGTTTCTGCGAGCGGAGCGTAGTCGAGATTGCTCAGGCCATCGTGTTCCGCGAACTGTTTGAGAGAGGGTGGAATAAACAGGTTCCAGAGCCCGGCGGCGCGCGCCTTCTGCTTCAGCTCGTCCGTCAGCGGCAAGTAACTGTGACGGGTCGGTGCTCCGTGCAATTGGCGCGCGTACTCGAGTTCATTGGGGTAGATATGCTCGTCCATGAACTGGTTGAGCAGCGCCTGGTAGCGGAGGGAGGTTTCGCTGAATTCGAACATGGTGTCTCCGTATCGGTTTTCGTCTGGCCTTAACGCGCCGTCCCCGCGAACGCGGGGACCCAGTGACTGTAAGAGTGACGCTGGGCCCCCGCGTTCGCGGGGACGACGGTGTGGCTGCGGGTTCGCACGCGGGCGCGAACCCGTGTTACATCAAACGCGCTCGATGATGATCGCCGGCGCCATACCGCCCGCGGCACACATGGTGATGAGGCCGAGGGTCTGGTCGCGGCGCTCGAGTTCGTCGAGAACTGTGCCGATCAGCAGCGAGCCGGTCGCGCCAATCGGGTGACCGAGCGCCATCGCACCACCGTTGACGTTGATCTTGTCACGGTCGATACCCATGTCGCGGATGAACTTCTCTGTCACAACGGAGAATGCCTCGTTCACCTCGAACAGGTCGATGTCGTCCTTTGTGAGGCCGGCTTTTTCCAGTACTTTCTGTGCGGCGGGCACCGGCGCGTTCAGCATGAGGGTGGGGCAGTCGCCCATGTTGCACATCGCCTTGATGCGCGCGCGGGGCTTCATGCCGTTGGCCTTGGCGTACTCGGGAGAGGCGAGCAGTACCGCGCCTGCACCGTCAACAACGCCTGAAGAGTTACCCGCGTGGTGCATGTGCACAATGTCTACGCCGGGGTACTTCTTGGCCACCATGGAGCGGTAGGTCGTGCCCGCTTCGTCCAGTGGGTAGTCCGCGATCGCCTCGAAGGAGGGCTTCAGCTCCGCCAGTGCTTCCGCAGTCGTCTGCGGGCGGGGGAACTCTTCCTTGTCGAGTGCGAGCTCACCGTTGATGTCGTAAACCGGCACCAGGCTCTTGTCGAAGTAGCCGTTCTCGATGGCGTTGGCCGCGCGTTGCTGCGAGACAAGGGCCAGTGCGTCCAGCGCCTCGCGGTCGATGCCCTCGATGGTGGCGATGGCATCGGCACACACGCCCTGGTGGGGCTGCGGGTGCATGTCGCGCAGCTTGAGGTTGCCGTTGTCCATAAACGGGGTGGGCGACGCGCCTTCCTCGCCATAGGTAGACATCATCTCGGCGCCGCCGCCGATCACGAGGTCTTCAGAGCCTGACATGATGCTCATCGCTGCGAGGTTGACGGAGGTAATGCCGGAGCCGCAGAAGCGGTCCAGCGTCATGCCGGACGAGCGGATGTCGTAGCCAGCTTCGAGAGCGGCCATACGCGCGAGGTCGCCGGACTGGCGGCCGCGCTGCGAGCTCGTGCCGAAGATAACGTCGCCGACTTCGGCGGTGTTCAGGTCGTTGCGCTCTGCAATGGCGCCGAGCACCGTGGCCCCGAGGTGCTGGGGATGTTGGTCGGCGAGGGAACCCTTGCCTTTTTTGCCGATGCCACGCGGGGTACGGCAGTGATCAATAATCCAGGCTTCAGACATTGTTGTTCTCCTCTTACTTGCCTTTCCAGTTGGGGGCGCGCTTCTCGGCAAAGGCCGTTGCGCCTTCGATAGCGTCTTCGCTCACAAATACCGGCATCACGAGCTCGCCCTGCTTCTTCCACATATCTTCCGCAGTCCAGTCGATGGACTCCAGGATGACCTGCTTGCTGATCGCAACTGCCAGCGGGCCGTTGGCGACAATCTTGGCAGCCAGTGCCTTGGCGGCGTCCAGTGCGGTGCCGGCGGGCACGACCTGGTTGACGAGACCGAGTTCGGCGGCGCGGGCAGCGTCGATGAACTCACCGGTAAGAGCAAGTTCCATCGCGATGCGCGGCGGAATCTGGCGCGGCAGTTTCATCAGGCCGCCCGCTGCAGCCGCGAGGCCGCGCTTGGTTTCGGGAATACCGAACTTGGCGTTGTCTGCGGTGACGATCAGGTCACAGGAGATGGCCAGTTCGAGGCCGCCCGCAAGGGCGTAGCCTTCGACCGCAGCAATCAGCGGCTTGCGCGGGCCGCGCTCGGTCAGGCCGGCGAAGCCGCGGCCTTCAATTTGGGGGGTCTCGCCGGAGACGAACGCTTTCAGGTCCATACCCGCGCAGAACGTGTTGCCCGCGCCCGTCAGGATCGCGACCTGGATGTCGTCGCTCTCGTCCAGCTGGTCCATGGCCGCGGCCACACCCTCGGCCAGCGCCTTGTTCGCGGCGTTCTTTGCCTCGGGGCGGTTCAGGGTGACGGTCATGATGCCGTCGGCTACGTCTACCAGTACTTCGTCGCTCATGCTTGGGTCCTCGTGGAGTGAACGATGGAGGGCGCACTGCGCCCGGTTACGGATTAGTCGGTGAGCATGGCGCCAAGGCCGGAGAGGCCCTTGACACCGTCAGTGCTCGAGTGTGCGTCGGTGCTTGATGCGGTACCGATCTGTGCGCGCTTTACGATGCCCTGCATGATCGCCGCGAGGCGAAACAGGGAAAATACGATGTAGAAATTCCAGTTGTCGATGGAGTCGCGGCCCGTGCGCTCGCAGTACTTGGCGATGTACTCCTCGTCGGAGGGAATGCCAAGGGCGGCGCGATCGACGCCCATCAGGCCCTTGATGCGACCATCTCCCGGCAGCATCCACGCCATGCACTGGTTGGCGAGGTCGGCGAGCGGGTGCCCCAGTGTTGAGAGCTCCCAGTCGAGCAGGGCGATAACTTCGGGCTTGTCGCTGTCGAACATCATGTTGTCGAGGCGGTAGTCGCCGTGCACGAGTCCTACCGTGCCATCGTCTTCCGGCATCTTCGCTTCGAGCCAGGTCATCAGGTGTTCCATGTCTTCGATGCGCTCTGTTTCAGACGCGCGGTACTGTTTCGACCAGCGGCTGAGCTGGCGCTCGAAGTAGTTGCCGGGCTTGCCGTAGTCGCCAAGGCCAACGGCCTCGACGTTGACGTTGTGCAGGGCGGCCATGGTCTTGTTCATGGCGTCGTAGATACCTGCGCGCTCCGCGTTGTCCTTGGCTTCTGGCAGCTGCGGGTCCCAGAGAATACGGCCTTCCTTATACTCCATGACGTAGAACATGGAGCCAATGATGTCGTCGTCCTCGCAGAGCAGGTAGGTCTTGGGTACCGGCACATCGGTATCGGCGAGCGCCGTGATGACGCGGTATTCGCGGTCCACGGCGTGGGCGGATTTAAGCAGCTCGCCCGGTGGCTTGCGGCGCAGCACGTAGTCGGTACCGCCCGCGCTCAG
Organism: Halioglobus sp.; assembly: GCA_965227435.1. GTDB lineage: Bacteria > Pseudomonadota > Gammaproteobacteria > Pseudomonadales > Halieaceae > Marimicrobium. The sequence continues at coordinate 2,594,014 of CBDDGB010000001.1, forward strand.
CTTAAACGTGGGATTGGACTGCCCGCCGGGGAATTTCTCAGCGGTGAGGGGCCCCTCGAAGCCCGGGATGTGCTGTTCCAGGTAGCGGCCAAGCGCATCGGTATCAAGGGTCTGTGTGCTCATAGTTCCTACTGTTTGCAGTGCCACGGAGGGTGTTTTGACGGCTGATTCTCAGTCGGTCGCAAAGTCTGTGCCGCCGGCCCTACCCGAACAATGACAAGGGGCAACAAATAAATGTGCTGTAACTGACAGTTGGTGCTGGCGGGGTTATGCTCTCCCTGCCAGGCCGCTAGAAGTCTAGCAGCTGGCTGAGGGGCCGCCATCCGGGGCGATCAGGAACGATCAGGGGCAATTCGGGGACTCGTGGTATGGCCATCGTGCCAATTGACAGGGAACGGCGGCAGCAGGTGGTTGCCGAGACAGACCGGTTTGTCCGGGCGGCCAGTGAGTACTTTGAGCGGGAGTTTCCCCGCATCGCCGTGCAGTTTGACCTCAAGGGCCACACGGCGGGCATGTTCCGCTACGACGGCAAGCGCAGCGTCATCCGTTACAACCCCTGGATCTTCGCGAAGTATTACGAGGAGAGCCTGCGCGACACGGTACCCCACGAGGTAGCCCACTATATCGTCCACGAACTCCATCCCTATCGCAGGGTGAAGCCCCATGGCCGCCAGTGGCAGCGGGTCATGGACCTGTTTGGCGCAGACCCGGGGGTGACCTTTGATCTCGACCTTTCCGATGTGCCGCAGCGTCGCCAGCGCACGCATCCCTATCGCTGCAACTGTACCGAGTTGCACGACGTGTCGACCACGCGCCACAACCGCATACAGCGCGGCAAGGGGCGTTACTACTGCCTGACCTGCGAGGCTGAGCTCACGTACGCAGGCGGCACCGAGCGCCTAGTCGTCGAGAAATAACTGCACGCCGCTGATCGGCGGTACGTCATCATCCAGTCGCGAAGGGTCGATCTTCACGCGTTCGACGGGCAGCTCAGCCGTCGTGGTGAGGAATGCCTGTACAGCGGCTGCACGGTCCGCAGCCAGCGCGGCCAGTTGCTCCTCCGGCAGTTGCACCGCCGCGCGCAAAACGCGATGTTGCTCTACCGCCGTGAGCCCCTCCTGTGCATCGTCGAGGCGCTTGTAGCGTTTACTGATGGCCGCTTCCCAGGCCGGCGTACGGTCCTCGATGTCAGCGGGTGCCAGCCCGCGCTCCTCGAGCTCTGCGTTCAGGGCTGCCTGCTTCAGGGCCTTGGGATCCCCCTCGGGGTGCAGCTGGCCGGCGAGCGCCAGGTTTAAACCCGGACGCTGCGCAAGCGCGCCCGCAAGTCCGGTCAGTTTCTCGCGATTGCGCTCATCGAGTTCCGCGGAGCCCGAGGTGAACACAATGTGCTGGAAGTCGTCGTCGCTGCCGACGAGGCCCGCTAGCAGGGAGAAGGGCGCGGTCACGGCCTTCATGATGACCTTGGTAAACGCGGCGCCAACCACCGCGCCGATGCTGAACTGCGGATCGTCGAGGTTGCCGGAAACCGGCACGGCGAGGTCAATAACACCGTTGGCATCGGTCAACAGCGCCAGCGCTGCTTTGAGAGGCAGGTCCAGGGCTCTGTCGCTGTCGACGGTGGCCCCGAGCTTCAGCTTGTTGATCACGATCTCATTGCTGCCATTAATCTTGTTGTCGGCAAGGTCGTAGTCCAGCTTGATGTTGAGCAGGCCGCGGTCGATCTTGTAGCCCGCATAAGTGCCGGAGTAGGGCGTGAAGCGCGCCATGTCGAGTCCGTCGAATTCAAGCTCGAGGTCCAGCATCGGCGGCGTGGCGAGTGGGTTGGCAGTTCCGCTCAGCAATACGGGTGCGTAGCCATCGACTGAGCCCTCGAGGTTTACCCGGGCGGGTTCACTGGATGTGCTGTCGAGGCCGACAATGCTGCCATTCAGTGACTGAATGTCGGTGCGGAACTCGCTCGACAGTGACTCGTCGGAGAAATCGACGCTGGTATCGCGCACCACGATTTCCTTGATCGCGACCTGCCAGGGTTCGGCTTCTGCCGTATCTTCTTCGGTTGCCGGACCTGCCGCCTCGGCCTCTTCGGCTGGCTCGACTTCCGCCACTTCGTCTTCCTCGGCGGGTGCCATGAGGTGGGACGTGCTCACCGTGCCTTCCTTGTCGATGTGTAGGCGCCCTTTGAAGGTGTCCAGCAGAAAGCGATCAAGCGCCACCTGCTGTGCAGGGATGTCGACTGCGAGTTTGTCCAGTTTGATCGCCTCGAAGCTGCCGAACTCGCTTTCCCCCTCGTGCTGTACGAGCGCGAAATTGGTAACGGCTGTGCTGAGCGCTACGGTGCCTGGCGCGAATTCTGCCAGCGTGACGCTGCCATTCACGGCCAGGGCGCCGGTACCCAGTCGCGCGGTCACATTTTCCGGTAGGGCCGGATTGAACCAGGGGAGTTGCAACTCCTTGAGGTCGTAGTTGATGGCACCATCACCGGCACCAATGTCGATGTCGCCATTGACGGCGAGTGTAGCGCGCTCATTAATGGCGAGGTCCAATGCGATGCTCGTGGCGCCATCGGCTGGCCATGACACGGCGCCGACCTTGAGGTTGATCGGGGTGACCTCGGTGACAGCGGGGTCGGTGAACGGAGAGCCCCAGCGCACGCTGCTGTCATTAAGCGCAATACCGCCAACCTCCGCGCGCCACTCGACGCTCTCTTCAGTCGAGGCGTCTTCCGCCGGTGTCTCCTCTGTCGCTGTTTCCTCTGTCGCTGTTTCCTCTGCAGGTGCTTCCTCTGACTCGGGGAGGTTAGGTGTAAACAGCGTTTGCAGGCTCACGATTTCTTCATCGTTGAAGCCCTCAACGGCAAGTCCGCTGCCGCTGATCTGCCCAATCGTGACCTGCTGGGACGGGCCGTTCACACTGATATCGGCGATGTTGAACGCACTGAGTCCCACGCTCGTGTCGGGCAGCGCGTCGGGATCTTTCGGCTCAATCTCGATGCCGGCAAGCGACAGGCCGCCTTCCGTCAGGTTGTAGGTAAAGTCGTCGGCCCAGCTGATGCTGTAACTGGCGCCAACGTTCAGGGTGCCCTCATCCAGGCGGAAATTGAGCCACGGCTCACCGAGCCGCCAGAGCTGATGTAACACCAGCCCCTCGATCTCCAGCCGCCCGTGACTCTCGCTGAGGGGCAGCGAGACATCACCCTGCCAGGAAAGCCGGCCACCGGAGGGGCCGGTGAGCGCGATGTTGTAGGGTTTGCCGTCCTCCTGCACGGTTGAGAGGTCCTGCGCCTGTATGAGCAGGTCGCGCCATTCGCTGGTTAGCGGCTCGTCACGGGTCAGGTCGCTGAAGGCAAGGTGGCTCGCGTGCAGGTCGACCTCGCCGATGGTCAGCGCGAGTATCTCACCGGACTCCTCCGGTTCCGCAGTCGGTTCCTCGCTTGGGGGAATCAGGTCAGAGAAGTTGAAGACGCCGGCATCGAGCTGCTGTACGGCAACGTGGAAGTCCTTCAGCCTGAGTGCGTCCAGCACGATACCCTTGGAAAAAAGGCTGGCGAGCGACAGGTTAACGGAGGCTTCGCTCAGCCCGGTGAATGGCTCGCCGTTTTTCTCTGTGAGCTCGAGTCCGCGCACTTCCAGCGACAGGGTAAAGGGGTTGAACCAGGCCCAGTCGAGTGACAGCGGGCGGTCAACGTAGTCGCCCGCCAGTCGCGGCGGCAACAGTGTCAGCGCTGGCGAAATGATCGCCAGAGCCAGGAACAGGTACCCGAGGTAGGTGTACGCGGCGATTCGAAACAGCTTGGGCATTCGCAAGAATCCTTGAGTGAGACTAAGACACTATAGATGATTTAAGTGGGTTAACCGGGTCCGGTGACAGCGAGGTTACAGACCTTTGCGGTAGGTGTACGGCGTGACGCCCGTCCAGCCTTTGAAGGCGCGAATAAATGCGCTGGATTCCGAAAAACCGGCGCGGTGGGCGATCTCTTCGATGCTGAGGCCCTGCTTGCCGAGGAAGTGAAGCGCCGTATCGCGACGCACCTGGTTCTTGATGTCCTTGAACGTGGTGCCCTCCGAGGAAAGGCGCCTGCGCAGGGTCTGCGGATGTACATCCAGTGTGGCGGCGACGTCGTTTAGCTCGGGTACTTCCCGCAGGCGGCGCCGCACGATATCGCGCACATTTGAAGTCCAGCTGTTCCCTGCATAGCTGTGTGTCAACATGATGAGTGCGGGGTGGCGCAGGAAGTGGCGCAAGGAGGTTTCGTTTTGCGTCACGCGCTTATCCATGAGCGCGGGGGAGAACAGCAGTTGCGATTCCGGTTGGTCAAACTCCATCGGGTTCGCGAGAAACATATGGCGATAGTCCTGCAACTCCGCCATGGGCCCGTGTGCGAGGTCTACTCGCTGTATCGGCAGGTGCTCCTGCACGAGCCAGCTTGCAAACCGGTGTAGATTGAAAAAGCTTAACTCGTCGAAATAGGGGTCCGCAGGTCCCTCGGCCGGGTCGTGTGCCTGGCGGAACACGATGCTGCCCTCGATCTCTTCCATTTCCAGCGCAACGTTGGTGCGGAATAAATGAAAGAAGCGGCAGTAGCGGGCGAGTGCCTGGCCAAGCGTCTCGCTGCCGATGACGGCATGGCACATCATCGCCCAGCAGCCTACCGGTAGTGGCCTTGAAGCATAGCCCAGTGACTCGTCGTCCATTGCGATCATTGCGCTGACCTGCAGGTCGGCAAACCGTTCTATAGAGATGCGCGCGTTGTCCTCCAGTAGCAGGCGAGGAGAGATTCGGTTGCGCCTGAGCAGTGAGATAGGGTCTACGCCGCGCTCTACCGCATGTTTGAGCACAGCTCGCGCAAAGTACACTGAGATAGAGAGATCGCGCATCAGCCAGGCCCCGTTGTCAAACTGGTGCGCAGGTGTATGGGCTTGTTCTCTACCGATGCCACGCGATTCTTGCCGCCGCGTTTCGCGAGGTACATAGCGCGATTCGCATCCTCGGAAAGCTTGTCGATATCTGCTTCACCCGTCCTTGCCGCAACGCCGAGACTCACCGTGGTCGGGATCGACTGGTTGTTGACCGAAAGCGGCTGCTCGGAGATGTCCGCCCGCATGCGTTCGGCGAGCTGCCGGGCACCGTCGAGGTCGGTCTCGGGCAGGATGATCAGAAACTCCTCTCCGCCCGTGCGTGCCACGACATCGGAACCCCGCGTGGCCTGTCGCAGGTACTGTGCTACGGCACGAATCACCTGGTCGCCCGTGTCGTGCCCGAAGTTCTCGTTGATTTCCTTGAACGAGTCGATGTCCACCATGATCCCGGCGGTTGGCGCCTGCTGACGCGCCGCGTGCGCCATCGGTACCTGGAGGGCGGTTTCCAGACCGCGCCGATTCAGTAGCCGGGTAAGTGGGTCCTGCGTAGCCAGCTGTGAAAGGTTCTGCTGGTACTCGATCAGCACGCTCGCGAGGAAGCCCAGCGCCACGAGTACGTAGGCGCAGGTGTGCAAACCGAATACGAGAGCCTGTGCCTCGCCGAACTCCCCCATAGCGATCCAGCGAAAGTGTGCAATGGGCACCCCGACGACCATCATCAGCGCGCCGGTGGTTGTGATGGCATCGCCCACGTTGCGCCTTTGGAGGGCGCGCAGGCTGCAAACGGCGGCCACACTGGCGAAAAACAGGGCCGAGGCGGCTGTCTGTACCGCCCACATCTGTGTGGGTGTCACGAAGAATACGCTCAGTACACTGCCGAGGCAGGCTATTCCAAGCAGAATGCGGCCGAGGCGCAGGTCGGCGCGTTCGCCCGCGGCGAGAAACAGCAGGTAGCTGTTGATGATCGCTGCAACCGAGGGTACATCGATGACCATCGGAATGTCGGCTAGTTGCTGCAATGTGAAGGCGATCCAGCCCAGCAGGGCGGCCATGAAATAGACCGTATAGAGCCCAAGTCCGGGCGTGGGATTACTGGCATCGCTCAGCACGTAGACCACCGTCATCTGTGCCAGCGTGATGAGGAAGATCAGGCCGAAGTGCAGGATCGCCCAGGTATCGGGGTGTAATTGCTCCATGTACGGCGCTGCTCAATCGGCCCTGTCGTTGCCCGGCGAGTGCCTGCTGGCAGTCGCAGAGTGGCTGTAATTTCCAGTCAATTTATTTGTCGGGGCAGGTCATTGTTGGCCTACCGGGCCCTCACCATACTGTGTGCCCTCATCAGAGTGCACCCCCCCCTGGAGAACCCCATGTTGCAGCGAGAATTTACCGAAGAGCAGCAGATGTTTCGCGACGCTTATCGCAAATTTCTCGCAGCGGAGATTGTGCCACATATGGAGGCGTGGCGTGAGGCCGGAATCGTGGACCGGGAGGCCTTCCGTAAGGCCGGGGAGCAGGGCTTTCTCATGATCTGGCCGGACGAGAAATACGGCGGCATGGGCGATGACGATTTCCGTTTTGAGCAGATTATCATCGAAGAAACCGCCTACGCCCGGGCCTCTGACTGGTACAACAGCCTGCACAGCCGCCTCGTCGGTCCCTATTTCACCCGCTTCGGCAGCGAGGAGCAGTGCCAGCGCTTCCTGCCGGGGTGCGTCAGCGGCGAGAGTGTGCTGGCGATCGCCATGACCGAGCCCGATGCGGGCTCCGACCTGGCGGGCATGCGCACCACCGCGCGCGAAGAGGGCGACCACTGGGTGCTGAACGGCTCCAAGACCTTCATTTCTAACGGCATCAATGCCGATCTCGTCATTGTCGCCGCCAAGACGGATCCCGAGAACAACCCCCACGCCATGACGCTGTTCGTCGTCGAACGCGGCATGGAGGGCTTCGAGCGCGGCCGCAACCTCAAGAAGATGGGCCTGAAGGCGCAGGACACCGCCGAGCTCTTCTTCAATGACGTGAAGGTGCCCAAAGCCAACGTGCTGGGCGAGCCCGGCAAGGGGTTTTATTACCTCATGGAAGGGCTCGCGGAAGAGCGCCTTATCGGCGCCGCGGGCTACATTGCTGCGGCGCAGCTGTCCTGGGACCTCACCGCGGACTACGTGAAGGAGCGCAAGGCCTTCGGCAAGCCCGTGGCCGCATTCCAGAACACGCAGTTCAAGCTGGCGGAGAAGCGCGCCGAGATCGACTTTGCGCAAACCTACGTCGACCAGTGTGTCCGGGCGTTCAACGCAGGTCACCTGACCGCCGTTGACGCCGCAAAGGCAAAGCTGGTGTGCAGCGAGCTGCAGGTAAGCATTGCCGAGCTCGGCGTGCAGCTGCACGGTGGCCACGGCTACATGGACGAGTATCCCATCAGCCGCCAGTACACAGACGCCAAGATTTCCACTATCTACGCCGGCAGTTCCGAGGTGATGAAAATCATCATCAGTCGTGACTGCCTGGGCGATGACTATACTCCCTTCAACACCCGTAACTTCTGATCAACCAACCAAGGAGCCTATCAATGGATCTTCAAGATAAAGTTGCAGTTATCACCGGCGGTGCGTCCGGCCTCGGTCGCGCGACCGTCAAGCGCTTCGTCGCCAACGGCGCCAAGTGCGCCATCTTCGATATGAACGAAGAGAAAGGCAACGCGCTCGCGGATGAGCTCGGCGACGCCGTGATCTTCTGCAACGTCAACGTGACCAGCGAAGAGTCTGTGCAGGCAGGTATCGCGGCCACCATGGACGCATTCGGCGCAATTCACATCTGCGGCAACTTCGCGGGTACCGGCAACGCCATGCGCACGATGGGCAAGAACGGCCCGTTCCCGCTGGACGCGTTCAACCTGATCATCCAGATCAACCTCGTGGGCTCCTTCAACGTGCTGCGCCTGTGTGCGGAGAAGATGGCAGACAACGCGCCGCTCACTTCTGACAACGGTCGCGGCGTCATCATCAACACGGCGTCTGTCGCCGCGTACGAAGGCCAGATCGGTCAGGCGGCTTACTCCGCGTCCAAGGGCGGTGTTGTCGGCATGACCCTGCCGATTGCGCGTGACCTCGCGGTACTGGGTATTCGCGTCAACACCATCGTGCCCGGCCTGATTGAAACGCCGCTGATGATGGGTGGTGCCGAGGAAATGACCCCGGAGATCGCCGAGTTCATCAAGCCGCTGGCTGACCAGGTGCTGTATCCCAAGCGTCTCGGCAAGGCGGACGAGATTGCGCAGCTCGCGCAGCAGATCGTTGAGAACGACTACATCAACGGCGAGTGCATCCGTATGGACGGCGGCATCCGCATGCAGCCCAAGTAAGACGGGCCTGCTGAAGCGCCGGGGTCTCCCCCGGCGCATTGCGTTTTACAAGGAGCATTTTTATGGGACCACTCAACGGCTACACCGTGATCGAACTGGCCGGCATCGGGCCTGCGCCGATGGGCGCCATGGTGCTGGCAGACATGGGGGCTGAAGTGATTCGCATCGACCGCGCCGGAGCGGCAGCGATGAAAGACGTCAGCTCGCGTGGCAAGAAGTCTGTCGTGGTGAATCTGAAAGACCCGTCCGGTGTTGAGACACTGTTGCGCATGGTTGAGAACGCCGACGTGCTGATCGACCCCTATCGCCCGGGTGTCTGCGAGAAGCTGGGCATTGGTCCCGATGTTTGTCTCGAGCGCAACCCCAAGCTGGTGTTTGCGCGCATGACAGGATGGGGGCAGGACGGCCCCCTGGCGAATGCGGCCGGCCACGATATCAACTACATCTCTATCACCGGTGCGCTCTACGCGATGGGTCGCAAAGGCCAGAAGCCTGTGCCGCCCCTCAATCTCGTGGGCGACTTTGGCGGTGGCGGCATGCTGCTGGTGAGCGGTGTACTCGCAGCACTGCTGGAAACGGCTAACTCGGGCCAGGGGCAGGTGATTGATGCCGCCATGGTCGACGGCGCGGCACAGCTGATGTGGATGTTCTATGGTTTCCAGTCATTCGGTCTGTGGGACGAGACACAGCGCGAGTCCAATATGCTCGACGGTGGCGCCCACTTCTATGACACCTACGAGTGCAAGGATGGCGAGTACATCTCGATCGGCTCTATTGAGCCGCAGTTCTATGCCTTGCTGAAGCAGATCGCGGAACTTCCCGAGGACGCGTATGGCGACCAGAACAATCGTGAGAAGTGGCCGGAACTGAAAGAGAAGATCAGCGAAGTCTTCCTCAAGAAGACGCAGGCAGAGTGGTGCGAGCTGATGGAAGGCACGGACGTGTGTTTTGCGCCAGTGCTGAACTTCATGGATGCGCCGAAGCACCCCGCGAATGTTGCGCGAAATACCTATATTGAGCTCGACGGCATGACGCAGCCTGCACCGGCGCCGCGCTTCAGCCGCACGCCGTCTAAAGTGCAGCATGGCGGGCATGACGCCGGGGAAGACACCGACAAAGTGCTTTCAGCCATGGGCTTTGGTGAGCAGGAACTCAAGGATCTGCGCAGTTCCGGTGCGATCAGTTAGCGCGATTAGTTACTGCATGCCGAGGTCGAACGAATTCGACCAGAGCCACCTGCAGCCAAACCAAGAACTAAAAGGTGATGGAACAACGCTATGAGTAACTACACAGCCATCCAGATAGAACGTCACGGCGCGGTTGCCGTGGTGAGCTTGAATCGTCCCGATGCACTGAATGCATTCGACCACGCGCTGCGCACGGAGATACTGCCGGCGGTGCGCGAGGTGAATGAAGATCCCGACATCCGTGTCGCCATCCTGACCGGCGCCGGTCGTGCCTTCAGCGCGGGTGCCGACCTGTCGGAAATGCCGACGGGAGACATCAACGGCAACTTCCGCGTCGAAGACCAGCTCAACGGTGAGTACAAACCCTCACTCATGGAGATTCACGAGGCGCCCAAGCCATGGATCAGCGCGATCAATGGCCCCTGCGCGGGCATCGGTAGTGCGTTCGGCATGGTATGCGACCTCACCGTGATGGCAGACGACGCGTACATCTACCAGGCCTTCGCGGCTATCGGTCTTGTGCCCGATGGCGGTGCCACCTGGCACCTGGTGCGCACGCTGGGCCGCAAGCGCGCTTATGAAGTGATTGTGACCGGCGAGAAAATCTCGGCCCAGAAATGCCTGGACTGGGGTCTGTGCAACCGCGTGGTGCCCGCGGCCTCGCTGCTTGAAGACACGATCGCCTGGGCCAACGAGATCGCCGGGCGTGCACCGCTGTCGATGCGCTATGCCAAGGAGTCGGTGAACAAGGCACTCGAGCAGTCTGTGGGTGACATCATCTCGGAAGAAGCCAAGCTACAGCACATCTGCATCAACAGCGATGACGCCAAAGAGGGTGCCGCCGCCTTTATGCAAAAACGTGCACCGGAGTGGAAAGGCCGCTGATCCCCGCTGGAGGGCCTTATGAGTGAAGAACACCTGCTGTTAGAGAGGGCGGACGGCTATGCTGTCCTCACGCTTAACCGACCCGATGCGCGCAATGCGCTGTCTCCCACGCTACTCACGGACCTTTGTGCCGCATTCCATGCGTTGAACCGCGAGGACGAGGTCCGTGCGGTCATCCTGACGGGAGCCGGTACCGCTTTTTGCGCAGGCCTCGACCTGAAGGCAATGAGTGAGAGCAGCGACGGTGTGGGCGTGTTTGAGATTCACGGCGCACACGACATCGTCGCCGCCATGGAAGCCTTTGACCGCCCGATTATCATCGGTGTGAACGGCGTTGCCGCCACGGGCGGTTTTGAACTTGCGCTTGCAGGCGACATCCTTATTGCGTCCGATAACGCTCGCTTCGCCGATACGCACTGTCGCGTGGGCCTTGCACCCGGCTGGGGCCTGTCGCAGAAACTCGCGCGTACCATCGGCCCGAGCCGCGCCCGGGAGGCGCACTTTACCGGGAACTTCATCAGCGCGGAGCAGGCGTCTGACTGGGGGCTTGTGAGTCGCGTGGTTGCGGAGGCGGAGCTGCTGAACGAGTGCCGCAAGGTCGCGAGTGACATCGCGAGTTGCGTCCCGCAGACCGTGAAGGTCTATAAGAAGATGGTCAACGATGGCTTGAATACCAGTCTTGCTGCAGGCCTCGCGATGGAGCGCAACGTGATGGGCTACGTCAACAGCGCGGTAACGGGCGACGCGATTGCCGAACGCCGCAGTGATGTGCAGACACGCGGAAAATCGCAGAAGGCGGAGTAGTTCGTGGTAGGGTGGGGCACCCCGGGCCCTGGTATTGACGATGGATGATGACGTAAGGCCAGAACTTGCCGCCTACCGCGAGCGTGTCGAACGCACGCTCGATGAGTCGCGGAGCGAGGCGCGCGACAAGCGCCATGCCAAGGGCTATCGCACTGCCCGCGAAAATCTCGCCGACATAGCAGATGAAGGTTCCTTCCAGGAGTACGGGCAGTTCGCTGTAGCGGCGCAACGCAGTCGCCGCGAGTACGAAGACCTGCAGGGCGCCACCGCAGCCGATGGCATTGTTACGGGCACGTGCACCATCAACGCGGCAACGGTGGCTACAGACAAGAGCCGTGCAGCGGTCATCGTGAATGATTACGCCGTGCTCGCCGGTACGCAGGGATTCTTCCACCACAAGAAGCTCGACCGCATCTGCGAGTTGGCCATGGAGCACAAGCTGCCCATGGTGATGTACACCGAGGGCGGTGGCGGCCGTCCCGGTGACACAGACGTGCATGTGCAAATAGCCGGCCTCAATATCAAGTCTTTCTATACGTGGGCGGCGCTCTCCGGCATCGTCCCGCGTATCGCCGTGAACAACGGGTACTGCTTCGCGGGTAACGCGGCGCTGTTCGGTTGTGCAGACTTTCGGATCGCCACGAAGACGTCCTGGATCGGCATGGCGGGCCCCGCGATGATCGAGGGCGGCGGCCTGGGTAAGCACGAGCCGACGGCGATCGGTCCCATCGACGTGCAGGAGAAAAACGGCGTGGTTGATATCGTCGCTGACGATGAGGCCCATGCCACCGCGCTCGCAAAACAGCTGCTCTCGTATTTCCAGGGTCCCATACAGGACTGGGACGCCGCGCCGCAGGAGAGCCTGCGCGATGCGATACCGGAGGACCGGCGCTGGGGTTACCCGGTGCGTCGCATTATTGAGACGATCGCCGATACCGGCTCCTTTCTTGAGTTACAGCGCATTTTTGGCCGCAGCATCATCACTGGTTTCATCCGCCTGCAGGGCAAGCCGATTGCGCTGATCGCCAACGACTGCCAGCAGCTGGGCGGCGCCGTGGACTCCGAGGCCTCGGAAAAGGCAGCGCGCTTCCTCGATATCTGCAACGCGCATGGCTTACCCGTACTCTCCCTTACCGATACACCGGGCTTTATGGTCGGGCCGGCGAGCGAAGTCGAGGGCGCGGTGCGGCGCATGGGCACGCTCTTCACCGTGGGCGCCAAGCTCACGGTACCCGTCGTCGCGATCTTCCTGCGTAAGGGCTATGGGCTCGGTGCCATGGCGATGACGGGGGGCAGTTTCATGTCACCTGTCTACTCCGCGACATGGCCGACCGGTGAGTTTGGCGGCATGGGCCTCGAAGGCGCGGTACGCCTCGGCTTCCGCAAGGAGCTGGAAGCGGTGGAAGATCCTGCAGAGCGTGAAGAACTGTTCGAGCAGCTGGTGGCGCGCATGTATGAAGTGGGCAAGGCTAGTGAGGCCGCTGCCTATCTCGAGATCGACGCCGTCATCGACCCGGCGGAGACGCGCGACGTGATACTGCGGGCATTGGCGGCCGCAGACACGCACTGATGGCCGCGACCGGGGGCAGCGTCTACACGCTGTGCACTGCAGCGGTGGTTCAGGCGGCCACCGCGCTGGGAGTAGACCGCGCGGCGCTGTTGCACGACACGGGCATCAGCGAGGAGCTCCTGCACTCAACCACAGAACGCATTCCCCTGTCGCGTTACCTGCATCTGTATAAGCTGGCACTGGAACGCAGCGGCGATCCCGACCTCGGGCTCTATGTTGGCCACATCATGTACTTCTCGGGTATCAACCTGCACCTGTACATGACCACGATTTGCCGCAACCTGAAGGAATACTTCAACGTTATCCCCAGTACGATTCGCCTGCGCGGTGACTCAGGTCGGGTGCTGATCCGGCCCGAGGGCGACTACATTCGGCTCGAGTGGCACCCGCTTGACGAGACGGGCAACTGGCGCCCGATCGTGGATGAGATCCTGCGTTCGTCCGCGGAGATTGTAAACGGCATCAGCGCGCTGCCGGTGCCCGTGCGCGCGGCAGAGTTTTCTTACCCGGTGCCCGATGATACTCGTGGCCTCAAGCGGGCCTTCTGCTCGAACCTGCGTTTCGGCTCCCCGGTCAGCTGCCTTTACTTCGACCGCGAGGTGGTCCGCTACCCGCTTGTCGATCTTGGCTTTGAACTCGGGCCCGACTTTGTCGCTGGACCCCAGTCGGTCCTCCGGGAGCGCGAGGCGATCGACCCGTTTCTCCTGGATGTCCGCGTGGCGATTCGCCGGGCTTTGCCGGGCGGCGAGCTGACGGTGGAGAACCTCGCGCAGGACATGGGTATCTCCCGGAGAACGTTGCAGCGCAGGCTGCGCGAGCTGGGATCGAGCTTCAAGCAGATCCTGCAGGACGTGCGCGAGGCGCAGTCGCGGCGCTACCTCGATGATCCGCGACTGGCGGTGACCGAGATCGCCATGTTACTGGGCTATTCCGACCAGGCCTCATTTTCCAACGCTTTCAAAAGCTGGTGCGGCTGCGCGCCCACCGAGTACCGCCAGCGCGGCGGCGCATAAACATACGACAAGGAGACCCCATGAAAGACCTGTTTGATATCAGCGGCAAAGTCGCCGTGGTGACCGGTGGCTCGCGCGGCATCGGTGCGATGATCGCCCGCGGCTTCCTCGAAAACGGCGCCAGGGTCTACATCACGGCGCGTAAGGAAGCCGAACTGAATGCTACGCGCGATGAACTTTCACAGTTTGGTGAGTGCGTGGCGATCGCATCCGACCTCTCAACGATGGAGGGTGTGGAGGCGTTTTCATCCGCGGTGCTTGCAAAGGAAGACAGGCTCGACATTCTGGTAAACAACGCAGGTGCAACCTGGGGCGCCGAGATCGACGAGTTTCCCGAGAGCGGTTGGGACAAGACGATGGACCTCAACGTGAAGTACCTCTTCTTTCTGACTCAGAAGTTCCTCGGAGCGTTGCGTGCCGCGGGCGATAAGGACGACCCCGCGCGTGTTATCAACATCGGTTCCGTCAACGGCATTACGCATCCGCACATGACCAACTACGCGTACTCCGCTTCCAAGGCAGCGGTGCATCAGCTCACAAGACATATGGGCGCTGACCTTGCGCCGCAGTACATCAACGTCAACGGTATCGCGCCCGGTTTCTTCCCCAGCAAGATGACGTCACACCTTCTGGACCACGCCGACGAACTTGGCGCCGGTATGCCGCGCGGCCGAATCGGTGATGCGAAGGACGCAGCGGGTACTGCCATTTACCTGAGTTCGCGTGCGTCGGCCTGGATGACAGGCCAGGTGTTGGTGCTGGACGGCGGACTGGTGGCAAACGCGGGCTAGGCGCTTTCGCTTTGTGCTGGCACCGGTTACAGTGCCAGAAAAGTAGAGCGACCCATGGCAGAGACAGACAGCCAGCCGATCGAGACGTTTCTCCTGCACGATGCCTCGCTTGCCGATGAGCTGGTAAAGGGCATTCCCGATGTAACCCCGGTTCCGCTTGCCGAGCGCGAGCGTATTGCCAACGGCGCTCGCGTGCTCGTCTGCCTTAGCGACGAGCAGATACGCCAGGTGGCGGAGCAGGCCATTGACGCCGAGTGGGAGGTGGGTATCCTTCCGCACCCCGAGGCGCCACAGGCTATGACCGCGCTGGGCGTGAAGGGTGAGCTGCGCGATGTCATCAGTTACTACAGCCATCGCCGTTCGGGCCCGGTTGACGTGCTGTTCTGCAACGGCGAGCTAGTCTTCAACTCGGTAGTGATCGGCAGGGTGCTCGCGCTGCGCCCAACCGATATCAATCGCCACCCCACCCAGTGGAGCATGTTGTTGGGTGCTCTCAAGGGGCTCACCGACCTGCGCCTCAAGCCTTACCGGCTGTTGACGGGGAAAGAACGTGAGGTCAAGACCGCGGCACTCGGTATGGTCGCACTGGGTCATGCGCAGAGTGCGTTGCTCGAGCGCGCGTTTGCCGAAGACCTCGCAACCATGGACGGGCGCCTGACGCTGCTCTCGCTCGCGCCGCGCAGTGTGATCAGCTATCTCCTGTTTATCGCCCGTCTGTTGCTGCCCGGAAAGATTCGCCTGGCGCAGCTTCCGCCCTCTCTGAGCCTGATCCAGACGGACAAGCTGCATATCAGCGCACCCAGCGGCACGGAGTACCTGCTGGACGGCAAGCCGGTGCACACGTCCGAAATAGACCTTGAGATGCGCAATAACGCGCTTTGCCTGTTGCCGGGCCCCGCATTGAATCTGCGCGACCAGGAGACCGTCAACAAGCCGAAGGAGACCGTGCGCCTGAATCATGTGCCGGTCGATGCGGGTGCAAGCGCGCTGCTGGAGCAGGACCTGCCGCTGGTGCCGCACGCAACCGAAGACGAGTATCGCGAACTGTTCGTAGCGCTCAGGGAAAACGCGAAAGCAACGCCGTCGATGAAAGTGCTCATGGTGCTGAGCGTGATGCTCGCCATGGCAGGACTCTATGCGAACTCCGCGCCGGTGATTATTGGCGCGATGATACTGGCGCCGCTTATGGCGCCGATTGTCTCGCTGGCGATGGGTCTCGCGCGCACCGAACCCGGATTGATGCGTGCGTCTGCCCAGACGGTGCTCGTGGGAGTAGGGTGGGGGCTCGGCACGGCGATTCTCTTTGCCTGGATAACCCCGCTCGAGATTCCAACCACCGAAATGCAGTCACGTATGTCGCCGCACCTGCTCGATCTTGTCGTCGCGGTCGTGTCGGGAATCGCTGGCGCCTATGCCAGTGCGAAAGAGGAAATCGCCAAGAGCCTTGCCGGCGTGGCGATTGCGGTGGCGCTGGTGCCGCCGCTCAGCGTGGTGGGTATCGGTATCGGCTGGGGCGACTGGGCAATGGCCGGAGGCGCGCTGCTGTTACTGGTGACGAATCTCGTCGGCATTGCGCTCGCCGGCGCCGCGACCTTTCTCGCAATGGGTTTTGCACCCTTTAAGCGCGCGAAAGCCGGGATCGGCTTCACGCTGCTGGTCATGCTGGTTATCGCGGTGCCGCTGTCGCTGTCATTCTCGCTGCTGGTCGAGCGCGATCACATTATGGAGCAGGTGCCGACAGGTCCGCTCGAACTATCGGGTATCAGCGTGAACATCAGCAAGGTGGACGTGAACCTGGATCGCCCGCACCTCGTGCGCATTGTGCTCAGCTCGGAAAAGCCGCTTGAAACCTACCACGTGGATGAGCTGAAGCGCGTCATCACGGAGCGGGCGGGCGAGCCGATTGTGCTCGAGGTGCAGTCGAATATCCGGCGCTAGTCTACCTCTGCCAGGATCTCGTTAAACACCGCGATGAACTCCTCGTCCTTCAGCACCAGGGCGTGACCCGCCTTGAAGCCATGGATCTGGGTTGCCTCGCGCTGCAGTGGGCGAGTCAGCTGGCTTGAGAGTGGCACTGTGCCATCGCCTTCTTGGCCCTCGAGAAAGGAGAAGACCAGGTGGTATGGAATCTCCTCGGGCCAGGGTGTCGCGTGTGCTGCGCGCACAAACTCGCTGCCACTGGCAACATCGTGCCAGGAGGCCACCGTCAGCGGTGAGGTCTTCACGCCCATCGCCGCGCTGTTCATGCCCATGAGCGGGCTATTGATCGTCATTGCCAGCGGGATTTTATAGGCCGGCGAGCGCTCCGTGTACTTGTGAATGTACCCTCGGCTCATCAGTCCGCCCATGCTGTGGGCGATCAGGACCAGTTGTTCAAAGCCGAGTGCGCTCTGCTGCTCGGTCAATGCGTTGATCATAAAGTCGGCGTTGGGCGACAGGTTGAACCCGCTCGCGTACTGGTAAACCCAGGCCTGGAAGCGCGTTTTGTCGAGGCTGTCGATCATGTCGCTGAACTCACGAGCCGTGCCACCGATACCGTGCACAAACAGCACGGGGATGCGGTCGGGGTCGTAGGGCTCGAGGAACATGATGCCGCCGCCGAATTCCTTTTCATACTTCATGGGCCGCCACAGGCCCATATTTGCGGACTCACGGGAGAACATCTCCTCGTCCAGGCTGTGCACCTTGCCGGTGTTTTCAACGCGCAGGCTGAGCGCGGGTACGACTTCGATGCCACCGGGCCTCTTCATCGGGCCGCTGAGGATAAGGTCGGGGAGTGGTGCCTCCTTTTCCTTGGAGATTGCGATACGGGTTGGCTGGCGCTCTTCCATGCCGAAGTAGGTGCCTGGCTCTGAGCTGTCGTACTTACCGTTCCCGTTCTCGTCGATGTAAGCGGAAAACGCATACTCTCCCGGCCAGATATTGATCTGGTAGACGCCTTGCTCATCGGTGGCAGCGTTGCGCACCGTCTCGAACGTTGTGGGGCCGGTCACGTGGTATGCCTGCACCTGCGGGGTGCCTGTCACTGACCCCTCGAGTATCACCCGTCCTGACACCGTGGTGAGCTCCTTCGCTTCCTCCGAGTCTTTTTTGATCTCCATCACTGTACAGCCCGCAAGCAGCGCGAGCGCGCAGGGCAGCAGGGCTTTGGGTATGCGTGTGGTAAGTTCCATTCATTATTCTCCTTAAATCCTGCCGATAGTGTAGATCTTCTCTGAAGCCCCGCAAGTCGAGATGCGGGCAGACACCGGCCGGTCACTGCTCTAAGATAAACGCCGCTTTTAGTAGAGGGAAGACGATTGTCTGACTATGAGACGGTGGGTGAAGGTGTCACCCGCATTGATGCCAAGTATGTGAAGCCCGGCGTTGCCTGCTTCTACCTGGTGGAGTCCGCCGGGGAATACGCGGTTATAGAAACCGGCACAAGCCACAGCGTACCGCTGCTTCTCGACCTGCTGAAGGCGCGAAACGTGGCGCCGGAGCAGTTGCGTTATGTCATTCCAACGCATGTGCACCTTGATCACGCCGGTGGAGCCGGCAGCATGATGCGGCACTTCGCCAACGCGACGCTGCTTATTCACCCACGGGGAGAGCGCCACATGGCCGACCCCGAAAAACTCGTCGGGGCGGCGAAGGCGATTTACGGCGACGAGGCGTTCGAAAAACTCTACGGCGATATTCCCGCTGTCGATCCAAGCCGAATAGAGGCGCTTGAGGATGGTGCGACGCGCACGCTCGGTGAGCGGTCTTTGCTGTTCCGGCATACCACCGGCCACGCCAAGCACCACTTCTGTGTTTGGGATGAACTAACCGCCGGTTGGTTTACCGGCGACATGTTTGGTGTGTCTTACGACTGGTTCCGCTTTGAGGCAGGGAACTTCATTCTACCGACAACAACGCCAAGCCAGTTTGACCCCGATGACTACCTCGCATCACTTGAGCTGCTCAAGCAGAGCGACCCTACAGTCATGTACCTGACCCACAGCGGCGCACTGCCTTACAGCTCGGAGACGGCGGACCTACTGGCCAGCCAGGTCGCGCGCTACAGCGAACTGGCATTGAGCCTCGAAGACGCTGCCTTGCCGGCGGCCATCGAATCACTGTCGCTGGACCTGCTGCGGCCTTTGGCCCCCGACCTGGGGGAGGCCGACCTGAAACAACTGCTAAGCCTCGATATGCCGCTCAATCTGATGGGCCTCAGGGACTGGCGCGACCGGCGGGCGGCCTGATGGCCCGCTTGGGTCAGTCTATGGCATGACCCGCGTAAATGCGGGAGAATCAGACAATACCAACAGTCCCGCGGAGCCTGCTCGCCGCTTGTTAAAGGTTGCGTTAAGGGACGATACTAAATAATTAGTAATAACTATTAATAGAAAAAACGGGATACACGCATGAATGCCAAGCAGACACGCCGCTTCACCGCGCGCAGGCCTATAGTCCGCGCGCTACAGGCCGCTATCGCACTGGGCGCCGCGCCCCTTGCCGTCAATTCACATGCCCAGGGCGGCTACAACCTGCTGCTGGAAGAGGTCATCGTTACCGCGCAGAAGCGGGAAGAGGATTTCATGCTGGTGCCTGCCGCCGTGACGGCTTTCACCACGCAGGACATGATCAATACCGGCGCTGTCTCCATCCAGGATATCGACTCATTTATTCCAGGCGTGGAGATCGGCGATGTGGTGGGTGGCTCTACCCAGGCCGGTATCACCATCCGGGGCCTGTCCGTCATCGGGATCAGCTCCGGCCAGGACCCCACCGTGGCGGTTTTCTATGACGGCGCCTACATGCCGCGCGCCGCTTTCACTATTCCCTTCACCGACATCGAGCGTACCGAAGTGTTGAAGGGCCCCCAGGGCACACTCTTTGGCCGCAACGCTACCGGCGGCGTGGTCAACATCATTCCCGTGAAGCCCTCCAACGAGTTCGAGGGCTATGCCAAGGCGCGTCTCGGCAGCAAGGACCAGTATCGCTTTGAGGGTATGGCCAATGCGCCCGTGAGCGACACGCTGGCCTTGCGCGCAAACCTGTTCTACGAGGAGCGCAACGGCTTTACGCAGAGCGCGACCAACGGTGGAGACTACCGCGACGAAGGCTTTTGGGCGGGTCGGGCGGTCGCACTGTACACGCCGACCGAGAACACCGACATCCAGTTTGCATTCGATTACGAAGACCGCGACGAAATGCCGCGCCAGGCCATCGGCGTGAGCCCGTATTCCTTTATGGGCAGCACCGACCCCTTCCGCAGCAAGGACCAGCACGACGTGTCTGGCCGAGGTGTGGCCTATGACTCAGGCAGGAACCGGGAAGAAGAGACGCGCGAGATGTATGGCGTGTCGCTGAAGCTGGACCACGCCATTACCGACGAGCTGTCAGTATTCGCCATTACCAGCTTCCGCGATTGGGAAACCACCAACCTGCAGGAGGAGGACGGCACCCCTGAGCCGCGCCGCTATCTCGATACCAACAATATCGAGGAGTCGGATATTTTCTATAACGAGGTGCGTTTCAACTTCGTCTCTGAGGGTCTCGACCTGATTGTGGGCGCGAACTACAGCGAGGAAGATGTATTCCAGCGCACCGATATCGGTCTTCTGGCAGATTCCTACATGCAGTTTGTCACCGTGGTGGGTGGCTTCGGCGGACAGGACGATCATCTCTGGGATAACCCGACCTTTGATGAAGATGCGGCCCTGGGGCTGTCGGAGGCGCTCGGACTTGCCTTCCTGCCTGAGCGCTTTGAAGGCACGTACTTCAACGAAACCATGGACAACACCGGTGACTTTGTGAACTGGGGTGTCTTCGCCGATGCCACTTATCAGCTCACCGAGAAATTTCGAATCGCCGCGGGCCTGCGTTATAGCTACGACGAGAAAGAGTATTCCTGGCAGACCTACAAGGCCGATCTTGACTGGCCGGTCGAGCCCGAGCGCGTGAACTACCAGCCCACCGACACCGGCGCTGAAGGTGACGATCGTTTCAACAAGTTTGTTCGCAAAGACGACTGGAGCCAGGTCACAGGGCGCCTCGTCGCGGACTATCAGTTTTCTGACACCGCTATGGTCTACGGGTCGGTTGCAACAGGCTACAAATCTGGCGGCTTCGATGGCCAGTCATTCAAAGGAGTCGTGTCTGGCTCCTTCGATCCTGAAGAGATCATCAGCTACGAAGTCGGTATGAAGGGTGATTTCTGTGAGGACTCACTGCGCCTTGAGCTCGCCGCCTTCATGTACGAGATCGATGACAGGCAGAGGCAGGAAGATATCCGTGATGGGCCCGATGACCCCACGGCGGCACCTGGCATTATCAGCCAGGACGAAGAGGCAGTGGGTGTTGAGCTGATTGTAACCTGGAGCATCCTGGACTCCCTGCGTGTTGCGGGCCTGACCACTATTCGAGAGACAGAAATCCTGCCGCAGGAGTACTTCAATTCTGCGGGTGACCTCGTGGGCGGTGTTGAGGAAACGGAACAGACGGGAACCAACTACACAATCAAGTTGGACTGGACTCCTGAGATTCCCTATGGCTACCTCCTCTTCCACGCGAACTATGTGTATGAAGAGGATGAGGGACCGAATGCTCGGACCGCGATTTTCACGACCGGCCGTTGGTACTTCCAGGACAAAAAGCGCTTGAATGCTCGAGTCGCCTGGACCAATCCGGACGAGAATATCGAAGTGGCGTTCTGGGGTGATAATCTCCTGGACGAGGAGTACGCGGATAATCCGGGAGGTCTCGCGGCAGGTGACGATGCGCTCGGCGCCTACCACACCAAGATTCAGGACACCCGCACACTCGGTGTCGATCTCCGTTATAACTTCTAGCCTTCCACGCAATAACCATCGCGGCTGGGATGGCCCTAATCTGCACCAACGGTACGCTATCGCGCTTGAACGGTGATGCTGCGTTTTGCATCGCCGCATCCCGCGCACTACTGTTTAATGTAGAAAAGCTGTCAAGGAAGTTGGAGTTATGATTCACGCCCTCAGGTACCTGTCACTTTTACTGTTCGTCGCTGTCCTTGCGGGCTGCAGTGACAGTAACAATGACAACGTGGTTACGGTTACCGCTTTCGATGACTGCAATCTTCCCCCCGACCAGATCGAGGTCTTCGCCAGCGACTCGGGAATAGAGTTCGTGCGCACACCTGTGGCTTGTTTCGAGTCGCTGGATGGCTTCCTTTACAACGCTAACTACGCCCTTGTCGACGGAATGCAGATGCACTACGTGGACGCAGGCCCAAGCAACGGCGAGGTGGTGCTCATGCTGCACGGGCAGCCCAGCTGGTCCTACCTGTACCGCAAGATGATTCCCGTGCTCGCGGAGGCGGGCTATCGGGCGATTGCTGTCGACCATATCGGGATGGGCCGTTCAGACAAACCGGTAGACCCCCGTGCGCACACGTTCGATCAGCAGGTGGTGTGGAATACTGCTTTTATTGAGGCGCTGGGCCTTCAGGACATCACGTTGTTTGTGCAGGACTGGGGGAGCCTCATCGGCCTGCAGATTGCTGGCCTGAACCCCGACCTCTTCGCGCGTATCGTGATTGCCAATGGCAACCTGCCCGGCATTCCGCCCGGCTTGAACCCGTTTACCTTGCCCGTCTTCGAATTCGCGGAGTCCCAGCCCCCGGTGGACGAGTTCTTCCCCAACCGAACGGGCTCAGAACCGGAGCAATTTCAACAGTGGATAGATTACGCAGCCAGTGCGCCGTTCCTGTTTGCCGCGGATGTGGTTCAGTTCGCCTCACTGATCGAGCTCCGCCCCGAGGAGCTGGCAGCTTACGACGCGCCGTTTCCGTCGGAGATCTACCGAGGTGCGATACGCGCCTTTCCCTCGATGATTTCGGGTATCAACGGCCAGACGCTGCCCGCACTTGAGGCCTATCGCAGGTTCGACAAGCCGTTCCTGGCGCTTGCCGGTGAGTTTGACCCCGGGCTTGGCTCCGTGGCCACACAGAATAGCTGGATCAATCGGGTGCCTGGCGCGCAGGGATTTGATCATCGCCGGTTTGAAGCAGGGCACTTCATTCAGGACGACGTGGGCGCTGAGATGGCCGCGCATGTGGCGGAGTTTATGCGGGCCTCACCGGCTCCAGAGTCAGGGCCGCTTCACGACCTGCGCTATTGCGAAGTGTTGCTCTTCCGCGATACGCCCGATGGCATCCAGGCAGAGGTGTACAACACTATCCTGTTGAACGACTGCCCGCAGGAGCAGTGGGATGCCCTCGATGCAGTTGCAATCGCCGAGGAGTTTGATGTGTTGTTTGCAGGGAGGAACGGACCGCGTTTCTGGACCCTCGACCTGATTGTTCCCCAGGACAATGGCGGGCCCCAGGTTCCGGGCCTCGGCAATATCGAGACGTTTGGCGGTATCGATATGCGCCTCGGCGGTATCGTCACTGTGGGTGATATCACCAGCGGCGAGGCGGAGCCCTATGTGGTGAACGAGGTGCAGCGCAACACGCTCTTTGTCTTTGTCGCCGGGCGCCGCATCTATGAGCTGCACGACCCTGACGGAGGTCGTTACGTGATGCAGTCGTTCAGCCGCATCATCGATGAAGACCTTGAGCGCCACGAGCTCGCGCAGCTCGGAAGCCGCCTTGATTTGCCGCCCGGTTGGAGCTTCACGTCCCGCGTACTCGCTGAGAATCTGAATTTGCTCGCAGACGGTATTGCCAGGGTCATTACTGACGACTTCACCAATACGTATCAAAAGGTGGAGTAGGGCGTTCGCGTAACGGCCCGGGTGCTATACTCGCTGGGAGGCTTCGCCAACCACCAGCAAGAGGATGTGCCATGGGATTTTTGCGAACGCCAGCAACGCTCCTGACGCTGATCTGCGTTTTTGTCACGGGTTGTACTACCCAGCCTTATACCTACGGCACCGGGCGCGGTGATCGCGACGATGGCCTGTACCCGCCCATGGAGCAACAGGTCTACATTGGCGAGCCAAGCCCAGTGTTGGATGAGGCAGGTTGGTACTGGCCGCCCAGCCTGCTCGCCAAGCTGCTGCTGTGGAACGCGAGCGTCGATAATCACAAGATCTCGGACGAGACGCTCGACGTGATGATGCAGTTCATTACCGACAATGAGCTGGACGATGTCCAGGTGCTGGTGAACACCTATAAGCCCGGCAACCAGTGGCAGAGGCTATTCAAGAATTACACCATGAATCCGTTCTGGCGCTACACGCTGGGTGTTCTGAGCGTGAGCTTCTATACGATCCTGCCGGGCCGTTTCTTTGGTGGCGACAACTTCAACCCGTACACCAACACCATCAACCTTTACTCCGACGTGCCCGCGATCGCGTTGCACGAGGGCGGCCACGCGAAGGATTTTGCGAGTCGCGAGTTAAAGGGCACTTACTCGGCGATCTATGCGCTGCCTTTTGTCGCGCTATATCACGAGGCTATTGCTACGAGCGATACGCTTTCATACCTCCTCGACCAGAGCTGTAGCGAGGAGCGTAAGGACGCCTACAACATCCTGTATCCTGCATACTCGACGTACATCGGCGGCAACATCGCGCCGTTCTACGCATCGCCCTGGATTCAGTATGTTGGGATTATTCCGGGCCACATAGCCGGTCGCATCGCTTCAGCAAATGTTGAAGACGCTGAAGCGCAGTGTGGTCTTTATCTCGCCGCTAAGTCAGAAGCTGAAGCAGAGGCAAATGCCGATGCAGCCGAGCCCGATACGCGAGAGTCGACCAGTGCGAATGAATCGGGTCGCGACGAGGAAGCGGAAAAGGCCGCCGCCGAGGCAGCAGGGCGGTAGGGTCAGCCCGCCGCCAGTTGCGCCTGCAGGCGGGCGTGATCTTCCCTGCTCAGGCGGATCAGTCGCGTGAACCCGAACGACGCGGCGCACATTGCGGCGATCAGCACCACGTAGAGTGCGCCCAGTGAATTGAGCACCGCCTGCGAGATGGTGCCGGGCTCACTACCGGGTGTGATGCCCGACAGGTCAATGACAATGCCGGCAATCAACGTGCCGAGCCCGGTCGTTGCCTTCAGTACAAATGCGTTTGCCGCGAAGAACACGCCTTCCTGGCGTCGTCCGGTGTCCACCTCGTGTTCGTCGAGGATGTCCGCGAAGAGCGATGCTGAGATCGCGTGCACGCAGACCACCATGAAGGTGCCGAGGAAAGTGGCGAGCAGCATCAGCGGGTAGAGCACGCCGTGGCCGTTTGCCGGCAACAGGTCAAGCAGGCGAGCACCCACAAACCACAGCGTGTTAAATGCGAGCCCGAGGGCCGCCATCCACAATATCGTGGCTTTCTCAAACCTGCGCCCGAGACGGTTCAGCACGGCGAAGGCGATCAGTGTACCAACCGCTGTTGGCACCACGAGGCCCGCCAGCTGTTCGGTCGAGAACTCCCAGAAATAGGTGCCGAGGTACAGTGACAGCGTCGAGTACACGCCCGTTGCCGCACCGAAGGCCAGGCTTGAGCCCAGTGCGAAACGGAAGTTGCGGTTGCGCGCCGCCACGCGGAAGTCGTTAACGGTCTGCGTGAGGCTGAAGCGCGGTGCATCGGGGTCACCCTTGGGCAGGCGTCCGATCATGGTGCGCGTTCCCCACACGCAGATCAGTGTGGTAATGGCGGCGAGGAAAGCAGAGACGTAGCCGTAGGTCACGTAGTTGCTCTCGACCAGTCGTCCATCGCCTTCGCCATCGCTTGTAAATATCAATGCAAACGCGAACGCGGGCAGCGCCATACCCGCCAGCCAGCCCATTGCCACCCGTGCCTTGGCGATGATGGTGCGTTCGTCATAGTCCTGCGATAGCTCCGCGCCCATCGCCTGGAAGGGAATGAAGTTGATCGTCAGGAAAGTGCGCAGCAGTATGGCGACGCCGGTAAGCCAGACGAAGGTGCCCATCTGGCCCAGGGCACCCGGCGGTGCAAACAGCGCAATAAACAATACCGACATCGGCAGGCCGCCGCCCAGGATCAGCGGGTGCCTGCGCCCCCAGCGCGTCTTAACACCGTCAGACCAACTGCCAACGATTGGATCCGTGATTGCGTCCCAGCACAGCGCGATGAACATGGCGAGACCGGCGAGGGTGCCGGACAGGCCCTGGACCTGGGTGTAGTAGAAGACGACGAAGTGGATGAACGCCGCGTCCTTCACGGCGTAGGGCATGTTGCCAATGGCGTAGGACCATTTCTCCACGCCTGTCAGTGTGCGCATCGAGGCCAGGTATCCTTATTTTTCTGTAATGGACTGTGCAGCGTAGTCAGTTCAGCATAAAATGACTGCGCAGTCAAAAAATACACGAGGACCCCTATGACCGCCGCCATGACCCCACCAACAGCTACCCGAGAGGTCGATGTACTCATCGTGGGCGCAGGCCTGTCGGGCATTGGCAGCGCCCGCCACCTGCAGCGGAAGTGCCCTGGGCGCAGCTTCGCACTATTGGAAAGTCGTGACAGTCTGGGCGGTACGTGGGACCTGTTTCGCTACCCGGGTATTCGCTCGGATAGCGATATGTACACCCTCGGCTACTCCTTCAAGCCCTGGGTAGGTAACAAGTCACTGGCCGACGGTCCGTCGATCCTCAAGTACCTCACTGAAACTGCCGAGGAGACCGGCGTCACCGACCATATACATTATGGCCGCAAGGTCCTGAGCGCTCGCTGGGACAGCACTGAAACCAATTGGATTGTCACCGTTCAGCGCACTGACGGTGGCGAAATGGAAGAGTGGCGCGGTAACTTTTTGCTCATGTGTAGTGGCTACTACAGCTACGAAAAACCCTACATTCCCGACTTCGAGGGTACGGTCGACTACAAGGGCGAGTTGTTCCATGCGCAGCACTGGCCGGAAGATCTCGACTACAGCGGTAAGCGTGTCGTTGTGGTGGGCAGTGGCGCCACGGCGGTAACGCTCGTGCCGGAGATGGCCAGGGACACGGCGCACATCACCATGCTACAGCGCTCGCCCACGTATATTGCGTCCCTGCCGCAGGAAGACGGCTGGGCGAAGCGCCTGCGCGGTCTCCTGCCCCAGTCCTGGGTCTACCGTCTTGTGCGCTGGAAGCGCGTGTTGTTCCAGATTTTCACCTATCGCCTGGCGCGCCGGCGCCCGGAGTTTGTGCGCCGCCTGCTGCTGGGCGAAGTGCAGAAGGCGCTCGGTCCTGACTACGATGTGAAGAAGCACTTCACGCCCCGATACAACCCCTGGGATGAGCGTATTTGTGCGGTGCCCGATGGCGACATGTTCAAGGCGATCCGCGAGAAGCGTGCGGAAGTGGTAACCGATCACATCGACCGGTTTGTCGAGAACGGTATACAGCTGAAGTCCGGTGACACGCTCAAGGCCGATATTGTCGTGCTGGCAACGGGTCTCAACATGACCTTCATGAGCGATATCGAGTTCACGGTTGATGACAAGCCTGTTGTGTCTTCTGATCTCTTTGCCTACCGCGGCATGATGTACGCCAACGTGCCCAATCTCGCACAGGTGTTTGGCTACACCAATTCATCGTGGACGCTCAAGGCGGACCTGACCGGCGAATACGTGTGTCGACTGCTGAATCACATGCGCCGCAACAACTACAGGGTCGCGGTACCTTACCTTGCGGAAGGTGAAGTGGAGGAGGAGCCGATGATGGACTTCACTTCCGGTTACGTGCAGCGCGCCCTCGACAAATTCCCGCGCCAGGGCAAGTACGTGCCGTGGCGGGTTTACCAGAACTACATCAAGGACTCCCTTCTGCTGCGCTTTCGCCCGATCCGGGACAGCGTGCTGCAGTTCCGCTAGGGGCTCACCTCGCCGCTTGCCATTCTGTACCAATTGGTACAGAATGGCCGAATGCCACGCCAAAGAGAATTTGACCGCGACCAGGCACTTGGTGCCGCCATGGTGCTGTTCTGGGAGCAGGGTTATCACAGTACCAGCATGCCTGAGCTGCTGGATGCCATGGGCGTTGGCCGCGGCAGCTTTTACGCCGCGTTTGAAGATAAGGAAAGCCTTTTCGAGGAGGCCCTCGACCGCTTTGGAGAACGCAATCTGGCAATTTTGCGCGATGTGATTGCGACAGAGAGTCCGCGCGATGTTGTACGGCGCTTCTTCGAAGCCACCCTGTTTGAGGTGCCCCAGCGGCGTGTGCGCCGCGGCTGCCTGTTGGTGAATACCGTGCTGGAGCTCGCTGCGGTTGAAGAGGGCTTGCGCAAGCGCGCCACCGCCCACCTTAACGCGATTGAAGCACTTTTCACCGAGTCTTTTCGGCAGGCCATCGCGGCCGGCGAACTCAACACCAGCCGCACTCCCGAGCAGCTCGCCAGTGTCGTGATGACCCTGAACCAGGGCCTGCGCGTGGAGAGTCGCAAGCACACTGATCGCGATGAGCTCAAGACGATCCTCGACAACACGCTGGCGCTGCTCGATCTGGGCGCTTGATCTAGTTTTCATCAAAGGAGTACTCCCATGATTTCTGCTGCCATGCCATACACGAAGCACTTCCAGGAAGTCGACGGCAAGCGCATCGCCTACCTCGACGAGGGAGAGGGCGACCCCATCGTACTGCTGCACGGTAACCCGACTTCTTCCTACCTCTGGCGCAACGTGGTGCCCGAACTCACAGGCAAGGGCAGGGTGATCGTGCCGGACCTTATCGGGCAGGGTGACTCAGAGAAGCTGCCCGCTTCGGAGGGGCCTGGCCGTTACACGTTCCTGGTGGCTTACCAATACCTGGATGGGCTGCTAGCTGCGCTGGGCGTTACCGAGCGGGTCACGCTGGTGATTCACGACTGGGGATCCTCGCTGGGGTTCTACTGGGCGCAACAGCACCCAGACTCGCTCCGTGGAATCGCGTATATGGAAGGCATCGTACGCCCTGTTGAATGGGAGGAATGGCCCGAAGCGGCGAGGGGTATCTTCCAGGGCTTCCGCTCCGAGAAGGGTGAAGACCTCGTGCTCGAGCGCAACATGTTCATCGAGGGCGTGCTGCCCTCCGCGATCATTCGCGACCTCACAGAAGAGGAGATGGACCACTACCGCGCGCCGTTCTCTACCCCCGACGACCGTCAGCCCACGCTGAACTGGCCGCGCCAGATACCCATCAGCGGCGAGCCCCCCGAGATGGTCGAACTGGTGGCGGGCTACGGCGCGTGGCTTGAGACCACCAACAACTTGCCCAAGCTGTTCATCAATGCCGAACCGGGTTCTATACTAACGGGTAAGCAACGGGAGTACTGCCGCTCCTGGCCGAACCAGCGCGAGGTAACTGTTAAGGGTGCCCACTTCGTGCAGGAGGATTCACCGGTAGAGATCGGGCAGGCGGTCGCCGCCTGGCTTGACGATATTGCCTAAACGGCAGACAACGATTCAACAAGAGAAAACACTATGATTAAAGTTCACGGCGTGCACGGCTCACCGTTCGTTCGCAAGGTTTTGATTGGCCTGCGGATCAAGGGCATTGACTACGAGCAGGTGCCCCAAATGCCTTTTACTCGCGATGCGGAGTACCAGAAGATCAATCCGCTCGGCAAGATTCCCACGCTCGAAGACGGCGATTTCGTGCTCTGCGATTCGAAGGTGATCTGTCGTTACCTCGACGAGGCCTACCCTGACGTCCCTCTGTACCCTGCCGACAAGCAGCAGAAGGCGACGGCGGACTGGTTTGAGGAGCTGGGTGGCTCCACCTTGAGCGAGCTGGGGGCCGGTATCTTCTTCCAGCGCTTCATGAAGCCGATGGCGTTCAACGAAGAGCCCGATGAGGCACTGATCGAAAAAATCACGACCAAACAACTGCCGCCGATTCTTGATTACCTCGAATCGCAGGTGCCGGATGACGGCTTCCTGTTCGGCGACTTTGGTATGGCCGACCTCGCGATCGTGAGCCCGCTGGTCAATGCTGGCTACGCTGGCTACGCGATTGATGCCGAGCGCTGGCCGAGATTCGCGGCTTTCGCAGAGCGCGTCAAGGCCCAACCCCAGGTTGCAGAAATCCTGGACGCAGAGGCCAAGGCCCTGGGCATCAACCAGTAGCTGCGTCGCCCCCGCGGAAGCGGGGGCCCAGTGCCCCTTCTAACTCATGAGCGTTAACTCTCCCATCTGCGTCATCACCGGCGTCGGCCCCGGCACCGGTAGCGCGCTTGTGCGCAAGTTCGCCAAGCGTTACCACGTTGCCATGATCGCGAGGTCAGCTGACAACATGCAGCGGCTTGCCGATGACCTGCCCAACGTGACGGCGTTTACCTGCGATGTATCCGACGAGATGGCGCTCGCGACGACCATTGAGTCAATCAACGCGCTGGGTGAGGTGCATGTGCTGATCCACAACGCCGTCCGCGGCGGTATGGGCGATGTGTTGGAGATCGAGCCGCGTGCCCTGCGCCGCAGCTTCGAGATCAATACGCTTGCGCTGTTGCACCTGGTGCAGGGCTTTGCGCCGGCTATGGTGGCGCGAGGAGAAGGTGCGATACTCGCAACGGGTAACACGGCAGCCTACCGGGGCCGCGCCAATTTCGTCAGCTTTGCTCCGACCAAGGCCGCGCAACGCATCCTGCTGGAGTCCGCCGCGCGCAGGTTGGGTCCTGAAGGTGTGCATGTCGCCTACATCGCGATCGATGCCGCGATCGACGTGCCGTGGACCAGGGAGGCGATGCCCGACAAGCCCGATGACTTCTTCGCATCGCCGGACGACATCGCCGCAGAGTGTTTCCACGTGGCGCACCAGCCGCGCTCAACCTGGACGTTCGACGTGCTGATCAGGCCCCACGGGGAGACCTGGTAAGGCCTCTGCCTGCTCGCTCAGACGTAGGCGATTGCGCCGCCGTCCACCCGGATGTTCTGGCCATTGATGAAGCCGGCATTGTCGCTGCACAGGAAAACCACGAGGTCGGCAATCTCTTCCCGAGTGGCGAGTCGACCGCAGGGATTGGGGAATTCTTCCTCTACGATGTGTTTCACTATCGTGTCCCAGTCGTCACCCCAGCCCTTCTTCTTTGCCCGGGCGCGATAGCCCGCTTCCAGGTCGGGGGTGTGGATGAGTCCGGGAGACACGGTGTTGACCGTGATCCCGGTGTCCTTAAGCGCTTGCGCGAGACTGACGCCCATGGTCGCCAGCGCACCTTTCGCGGAGTAGTAGTGCGGCATGATGTGGCCGGGGCGGTGTGAGCCAATGGTGCCGAGGTTGACGATGCGGCCCCAGCCGCGCGCCTTGAGGCCTGATAGCAGCCCCTGCACCAGTCGCGCAATGCTCAGCACGTTCTTCTGGTACATGTCGATCCAGGCGCTCGTGTCGGCCTCGCCCCAGCGCGCGAAGGACGCGGTGCCGTAGTTATTGACGACGATGTCGAGTTGCGGGGCTATCGCCTCGACCTGGGCGATAACCGATGCTGACCCTTCCTCGGTCGCAATGTCGCCGGTCACGGCAGCCCCGTCTGGCAGCTCTGCCGCGATGCTGGCCGCGCTGTCGTCCACTTCGTTGCCGTGAACCACAACGCGGGCGCCGGCGTCTGACAGCCGCCGGGCGATGATGGCACCCGTGTTGCGATTGGCGCCGGTGACGAGCGCCGTGTGGTCGGAGAGGTCAATCTTCATAGCAGTGTTCCGCGCTTGTGTTCTGAAGGTGCGGTGTTACATTGCGGTGGCGCCGGACTGTAATCACGCGAGGTATCCCATGGCACGCCGTTTTCTTCTGATTCTGCTCTTAGTGGCAGTTCCCCAGGCCCTGATGGCGGCAACGCTGCGTGTGGGTATGTCTGCGGATTATCCGCCATTGACCTATAAACAGGAAGGCAAGATGGTCGGCCTCGAAGCCGACAACGCGCGCGCGGTGGCTGAACTGTTGGACATGAAGCTCGAACTGGTCGAGTTGCCGTTTGCCGACCTGATCCCTGCGCTGGAAGAGGGTCGCATCGACGTCATCATGTCGGGTTTCAGTATCACGGAGGACCGCGCGCAGCGGGTGGCGTTTGTCGACCCCTATCTTGATATCGGGCAGATGCTGATTACGCTGACCGAGAAAGCGGGTGCATTCGTGCAGCCCTGGACAATCTATCGCGAGGGTTTGCGCATTGGTGTTGAGCCGGGTACAACGGGTGCCGAGTTCGCAGCCCGGGAACTTACCGAAGCGGTCATAGTTGAGTATCCGGAGCCGACGGCTGCCTTCGAGGGACTGCGCCGCAACGAGATCGTCGCCTATATTCATGACGCTCCGACCAGCTGGCGCCTCGCAACGACCAGCGACAACAACGACCTTATCAGTCTTTACCAGCCGCTGACCAAGGAGCAGCTCGCATGGGCAGTGGCCAAGACGAACACCGGGTTGCGTGTTCGCCTTAACCGGGCGCTTTCGGAGTTGCGTGCTAATGGCACGCTGGCCTACATCTTCAACCGCTGGATTCCGGTGACCGTGGAGGTCCGCGACGCCGCCAGCGCTACTCCGTGATCGTCATCGTCTCGCCGATTTGCGCGGCGTCGATGTCTTCCTCGCAGAACGGGAAGCGCACCCACTCCTTGTTGGCGTAGAGCTTTGTCTGGTCGGCGAAGTGCGGCGATGTGGGGTCCGTTGACTGTGACGGCACCAGGATCACATCGGCGATAGGGCAGTCGCTCTCGTCCCAGGTAACAACCTGGATGTAGGAGTTGCCGCTGCCCGGGTTCACGTAGCCACCGTCCCTTAATCCGCCGCCGATGGCACCGTAGATACCCGCCGGCCCATAGCCGCCGTGTATCGGCACATTCTCATCGTTGCGTTCGAGGAACTGTACATCGCGCCAGGCGGCATCCAAGGCCACTCCTGCGCCATTCAGGTTATCAGTTGCCCGCTGTAGAGCGGCGATAACGCGCGTGTGGTTCACCTCAAGTTCGGTGTCGATACCCGCGGGTGTATTGAGCGGGTCTTCGGGGTCGAAGTCCACGCGCCAGAACTCGTCGCTCTCCACAACGTTCTGGAACGGGTTCTCCAGCTCGCTGCGAATGGCGCGCCAGAACTCAATAAACACCTGCGCGCCGCGGCTATCCAGATCGACGCGCATGTCCCAGCCCGCGAGGGCAGAGCAGGCGCCGAGGACGCTCGCCGCGGCCTCGGTGTTACAGACCGTCATGATGTCGGCCATCGTGACCTCCGCACCGTAAACCCGGTTGTCATACATGAACGCTTTCAGGTTTTCGAAGCTGAACAGCGGGTTGGCGTCCAGACCGTCGACAGCGTTCTTGCGGTCTTCAACCATGAGGTGGCCTATGCGCGTACGCAGGAATTGCTGGTTACCCTCGTGGCCGATGGGGCCCATGATCGTGGGGAAGCCTTCCAGCGGGTTGTTGGGGTCAGACAGCCAGTAGCCGTTGTTGCTGTTGCCGACGTAGTCGGTGGTGCGCAGCTGTGGCAGCTGGTCAGCGGCGTACAGGTTGCTGCCTTCGGGTGCGTTCGGGTCGTCTCCCCATTCACAGAACGGGTTTGATCCGTCGAGCGAAAGAATGACGTTGGTTGTAAGATCGGCGAGGAGGTTGCCCACGAGGCCCTCCACGCACACGTCGATCTGTTCCTGCGTGACAAACGGGATGGCAGAGATCTCGCCGTAAAAGGCGTCGCCGTGGCGATCGGCCGCCAGTTCGTGGAACACGGGGTTGCCGATCGTGCTGAGCGCATCGATGTAGCCGTCCAGGTCCTCTGCCTGCGCCTTTGCGACCCACTGCTGAATGAGCCTGGGACCCGTATCGAGGTTGGCGTCGCGGAAGGCGAGGATAGAGCCGTTGAACATCGGCCAGCCGTCAAGCGCGGCTTCTTCATTCTTCAGGTTGATGACCGGTCCGTACTGTGACGTGTAAAACGTGTAGGAGCGCGGCTCAAGCGTTCCATCGTCCTGCAGTGCCTGTACGGTGATGGTCTCCTGTTCAATGTCGCGCCACTCGCCGTCGTAGTCGTACTGCAGGGGGTTGTCCGGGTTGAGCTTCAGCTCGTAGAGGCTGAAACGGTTGGCGAATGACACGGTGTGCGTCCACGCGAGATCTTTGGTAAAGCCGATGCCGATGATTGGCGTGCCGTGCAGGGAAGCGCCCGCGACCTCGTACTCGCCGGGAATTGTCAGCTTCGACTGGTACCAGGCGCCGTCGCCAAACCACGGCTGGTGCGGGTTGCCTAGCAGCAGTCCGCTGCCATCCTGCGTTGTGTCGCGGCCCACTGCGAGACCATTGCTGCCAATTTCCATGTTGCGGATCTGCTTACTGGCGCGCACGATGCCCTCGCTGGCGGCGAGGCGCTCGGCAGCATTCGCGGCCACCATGCCGGTATCCGGTCCTTCAACAGACAGCAGCGCGCGGCGGAAAATGCCCTGGTCGGAGCTGCCGCGCAGCGCGACCTTGCGCAGGAACATCCAGTAGTCGATAGAGTCGTACTCGAAAACCCACGGCTCATTGCGACAACCCCAGTCACCTTCGGGCAGGTTCTCTACACCGGTTTCGCGCAGGTAGCGGTTCATGCCCGCGGTGTAGCCCTCGGCAATATCGATGGCGAACTGTGGCAGCTGGTCTACGACCTGTTCCTTGAATTCCTCTTTCTCGCCGTTGATAAAGCGCTGCAGGAAATCCGATTCGAGGCGGCCGTTCGTTTCGCCCATGAGTTCAGCAGAGCGCCCGGAGCTTTCGGCAATCAGGCGCATGAGTACGCAGTAGTTGTCCTGGGCGTAGGCGTAGCCGTGGCCGTAGCCAAGGCCCCGCCAGTCGTTGGCGGTGATGTGTGGAATACCAAACTCGGTGCGGCGAATTTCCGCCTGAAATTCGGGTGCATTGTTCTGGTTGTTATTGTTGTCGTCGCAGGCGACGAGCAGGACTGACAGCAGCAGGGTCAGGAGGGGCAGGCGGGACATCTTGGTTCTCCATTATGTGAGCAGCCGACACATTATGGTTGGTTTCGGCCCTAGTGCAAGTTGTTGCACTGAGAAGCGTTGGCCCCGGCGGGGCAGGTGTTATCCTCGAATGCCAAGCGCGATAAGGCTCAAGGCGATGACTTCAATCCCTGTTTCGGTAGACGATCTCACGACCGACTGGTTGCGGGAGGCGCTGGGCGAACGGGTGAGCAATAGCCGCCTGGTGGATGCCAATAGTGGAACCACCGGTCGCGCGGTGCTGGAGGTGGAGGGCGATGGCCTGCCGCCGCGCCTCTTCGTCAAACTACCCCCCGCTGACGAGATGCAGCGACTCTTTGTGACGGCATCGGGCATGGGCCGTAAGGAGGCGCTGTTCTACAGCGGTCTTTCGTCTGAAGTCCCAGTGCGTGTACCGCGGTGCTACTACAGCGCGACAGATGATGCTGGCGAGCAGTACATCATGCTGCTGGAACATCTCGAGGACTCTGGTTGCACGTTTACCAACGCTGCGACCCGTTACTCCCTCGACTATTTACGCGCGATGCTCGCCGAGTTTGCCAAACTACACGCGGCGTACTGGGAAACACCGCGCTTCGCGTCTGACCTCGACTGGGTAACACCGCCAGCGCGCCATGATATCGCCCTCGATCTCGTCAAGCAGGCACTTGAGCAGCATGCCGAGGCCATGCCGCCGGTGTTCCGTGAGATGGGTGAGCTCTTCCTGGAAAACGCCGATGGCGTGTATGGGCTGTGGGCCGAGGGTGCGCATACGGTTGTGCACGGTGACGCGCACGATGCGAATCTCTTCTACGATGATCGTCCCGGTTTTCTCGACTGGGCGATTGTCAGCAAGGCACCCGCGATGCGCGACGTGGGGTACTTTCTCGCCGGCACACTCACGGACGCAGATCGGCCGCAGGCGCGCGCGCTCCTCGGCGAGTACCGTGATCACCTGTTAGCGCTCGGTGTGAATGCGCCATCCCACGATGAACTGTGGCAGCAGTGCCAGTGGCACGCGGCCTACGTCTGGGTTGGCGCCACGGTAACGCTGGCGATGGGCGATGCATGGCAGCCGGTAAACTACGTGATGTCTTCCCTGGAGCGGCTGCACGGTGCTTTGGAGGCGTTCGGATCGCTGGAGTCGCTCCGCTCGGCACTTTAGGTCTATGCCGCAGGATGCAGTACACTGAGTACTCTGACGGTCCTCGGGCCGCTTCTTCTATCTAGCTACAGGTACCCCCTATGTCTCTTTTGATCGGCGACAACTCGGTCGTCCGTATGCACTACACCCTGACCAACTCGGACGGTGAGGTTCTCGACAGTTCGTCCGGGGGTGAGCCATTGGCCTACCTGCACGGTGCGGGCAACATCATTCCGGGGCTGGAGCGCGAATTGACCGGCAAGGTCGCTGGTGACAGCCTCACTGTGGTGGTCGCGCCTGAGGACGGTTACGGCGAGGTGAACGAGGGGCTGTTCCAGGTCGTGCCGAGGGAGGCGTTCCAGGGTATCGATACCATTGAACCCGGCATGAACTTCCAGGCCCAGGGTGAGGGCGGCCAGGTGCAGAGCATTGTTGTGGCCAAGGTCGACGGTGACGAGATCACCGTCGACGCCAATCACCCGCTGGCAGGTGTGCAGTTACATTTTGCGGTCGAGATCGTGGAAGTGCGTGATGCCAGCGACGAGGAAATCGCCCACGGCCACGTGCACTAAAGCCACGTGAACCCGGCTAGTTTACGCCGGGAAAACTGTACTCGTGACCCCACAGGTCGCCCTCGTAGCTCACGGTGGCGACGTGGTTTTCATGGTCGATGAGTAAGCCGTCGTAGCCGTACTCCACGGCGATGCCGCCCGGTGCAAGGATATAGACCGAGCACATGTTGTCGTTGACGTGGCGACCGAGGGTGGCGAGGAAGTGTGCGTCCGCGGCCTTGGCGCGGTCCATGGCCAGGCCCACTTCGTCCATGCTGCCTACTTCCACCATGATGTGTACCACGCCGAGAGGGTGCTCGCCGCTGAACAGCGCGAGCGAGTGCTGGCGAGGGTTGTTGGCGTGCATGAAGTGAATGCGCATCGGGCCCATGCCGGGGGGGTGCAGAAGATCCGAGAGACCGAAGCCCAGCAAGTCGGTATAGAAAGCGGTCGCGGTGTCGATGTCGGGCGCCGGTAGCACGAGGTGACCGAAGCCCATGTCGCCGGTTTGCTGGTAGGTGGTCACGAACTCCTTCACTCCGGTGGGTGAGGCCAGCGTCACGTAATCAAGGTGCCGACCCCAGTAGAGTTCCAGCGTGTTGCCGCAGGGATCTTCTGTTGTGGCGAAGGCCTCTACGCAACGGCGAGCAGCTTCTTCCGCAGAGCCCTCGGTCACCGCGTGCCCAGCGCCTGCCACGGCGTCAATCGCTTCGCGCCAGGCGGCTTCGG
The DNA here is from genome assembly GCA_965227435.1 of Halioglobus sp. GTDB lineage: Bacteria > Pseudomonadota > Gammaproteobacteria > Pseudomonadales > Halieaceae > Marimicrobium. The sequence goes on from CBDDGB010000001.1 coordinate 2,630,711, forward strand.
TGGGGAACTCCAGGCCGGTGGCGAGCAGCCCATCGGACTCACCCGGCTCGATCATAAAGCGGAAGGGGTGGTCGTCCATGCGCAGGAAACGGGCGCCGCCCGCGTCCTCGCGGTTGGCGTCCATAAGGCCCAGCACGCCGGTGCCGAAGCCGATCCACGCGTCTACATCGGTTGCTGAAATCCTCAGGTATCCGGAAGCTGCCACTGCCATGTTGTTACTCCTGTGTGTTGGTCACCGGGCGCCATTCTGGCCCGGGCCATAGGTATCGTGAAGGGGGCATTCTGCGTCTGCCTCAAGGGTATGACAAGCCGCACCTGGAAACACAGTGTGCGCTGCGAGGCCCACGGCGGCATCCCCTGAATCGGGTAGGGGTTTTCCTGAGCTTAAAAGTCAGTAGCGGCTGATCCTTTCTGCCATTGAGTGGTACGTGGCCCTCGCGGATACTGGCATGCCTTCAATTCCACCCCAAAACCAAGGAGGGCTGTGACTGTGTCGCAACCGGATATCCTGCACCAGGAATTTGAGTTGGGTTTCACCTACACCCGCTCCACCGGTCCCATCGTGGGCCGTTTTCTCACCGAGCTGAAGAAGCGCAATATCGTTGGCATCAAGGCCAGCGACGGACGCGTGGTTGTACCCCCCATGGAGTACGACCCCGATACCGCGGAAGCGTTGAGTGAGTTTGTCGACGTTGGCCAGGAGGGCGAGATTGTCAGCTTCGCCTGGGTCAAGGAGCCCCGTGAGGCCCATCCCTTCGACAAGCCGTTTGCCTGGGCAATGATCAAGCTCGACGGCGCAGATGTGCCAATGATCCACTGCGTGGCGGCCGACAGCGAAGACCAGGTCTCGACCGGTGCCCGCGTGAAGGCGAGCTGGGCGGATGAGACCAAGGGTTTCATCACTGACATCCGTTGTTTCGAGTTGGTGTAGGAGAGCGTCATGAGCGAAGAGAATGAAGTCATCACCGGCATCGAAGCGCCGATCTACCTGAAGTACAACTTTACCGCAGGTGCTGCGCCCACACGCTTTCTCACCCAGCTGAAGCTGGGCAAGTTAACGGGGCAGCGTCGTCCGGAAGAGGGTGCGCCTGTTTATGTGCCGCCGCGCGGTTCCTGCCCGTCGACCGGCCACGCCACAGAGGTCGAAGTCGAGGTTGCCGACAAGGCGACCGTACAGTCATTTACCATCGTGCACATTCCGATCCCCGGCAACCCGATCGAGCCGCCGTTTGTCGTGGCGAACCTCGTGGCCGACGGCGCCAATATTTCGTTTATTCACCTTATGAGCGAGTGCGTTAACGAAGAGGTGCATATCGGCCAGCGTGTGCAGGCCGTATGGAAGCCCGAGGAGGAATGGGACTACTCCATGGACAACATTCGTTACTTCAAGCCGATCGATGAGCCCGATGTGCCCGTCGACCAGATCGGCAAGTTGCCTGTTACTGGCCTGGAGGGCTGATCGATGAAAGAGATTGCAATCATTGGCTACCAGCAGTCCGACGCCGTCTCTGACGCCGGGGCCTGCAACGAGGTCGAACTGATCATCCCGGTGCTCAGCAAGCTTTATGAGCAGGTGGGTATCAAGAACGCACAGGATGTAGATTTCGTCTGCTCAGGCTCCTGTGACTACCTGCAGGGCGCGGCCTTCGCGTTCGTGATGGGTGTCGACGCCCTGGGCGCTGTGCCGCCTATCAAAGAGTCGCACGTTGAAATGGACGCGGCTTGGGCGCTGTACGAGTCGATCCTGAAGATTCGTATGGGTCACGCTGACTCCGCACTTATCTATGGCTTCGGCAAGTCATCGCCCGGCGAGCTGCCGATCGTGCTGTCGCAGCAGCTGGACCCTTACTATCTCGCCCCGCAGTGGGTCGATACTATATCGCTCGCTGCCATGCAGGCGCGCATGCTGCTCGACCAGGGTCTCATTACCGAGCAGGACATGGCCGAGGTCGTCGCACGCTCGCGCACTAACGCGAAGGCTAACAACCCGCACGCGCAGCTCGCGGGCGACGTGTCGGCGGCCGATGTGCTTGCCGAGGAAACTTTCGTGTCCCCCCTGCGCAAGGCCGACATCTGCCCTGTCTCCGACGGCGCCAGTGCCATGGTGATCTGCACCGTGGAGAAAGCGAAGGAAATGGGTAAGCCCTATGCCGTGATCAGCGGCATCGATCACCGCATCGAGAGTCACAACATGGGCATGCGCGACCTGACGGACTCGGTGTCGACGCGCCTTGCTGCGGAACAGGCGGGCATGGGTAACGGTAAGGTCGACGTGGCCGAGCTGTATGCCCCGTTCAGCCACCAGGAAATCATTCTCACCCGCGCCCTTGGCCTGGGTGATGACACGTCGGTGAACCCCTCCGGCGGCGTGCTCGCCGGCAACCTCATGATGGCTTCGGGCCTGTCCCGCATCGGCGAGGTGTTCAATCGTATCGTGGCAGGTGAGGCGGAGCGGGGCATCGCCCACGCAACATCCGGACCCTGTCTGCAACACAACCTTGTAACCGTCGTGGAGGCAGCGTAATGGCAGATTTGGCAGCAGTGGTCGGCATTGGCCAGACCAGTTACACCACCAAGCGCGATGACGTCTCCATCGCCGGTCTCGTGCGCGAGGCCGCGCAGAATGCACTCGACGACGCGGCGCTGACCTGGGACGACATCGACGCCGTCATTGTCGGCAAGGCGCCGGACATGTTCGAGGGTATTGTCATGCCCGAGATCTATCTGACCGATGCCCTCGGCTGTAACGGCAAACCGATGTTGCGCGTGCACACCGCTGGCTCGGTAGGTGGCTCCACGGCGATTGTGGCGGCCTCCCATGTGCAGAGCGGCACGTTCAAACGTGTGCTTACCGTGGCGTTTGAAAAGCAGTCGGAGTCCAATGCGATGTGGGCGCTCTCCAATCCGCAGCCGTTCTCGACGCACTTGAACGCCGGTGCCGGCGGCTACTTCGCCCCGATCATTCGTGAGTACATACGTCGCTCTGGTGCCCCCGCCGATGTGGGCATTAAGGTCGCGGTCAAAGACCGCCTGCACGGCGCGCGCAACCCTTTGGCGCACCTGCAGATGCCTGAGATCACGATGAAAGAGGTGGAAGAGTCTTTCATGCTGTGGGACCCGATCCGTTACCTGGAGTCCTGCCCGTCCTCGGACGGCGCCTGCGCCATGGTGATCGCGAACGAGGAGCTCGCAGACAAGGCATCCAAGCCGCCTGCGTGGATTCGCGGCGTTGCCATGCGCTCTGAGCCGACGATGTTCGCGGGGCGTGAGGAAGTGAACCCGCTCGCGGGTCGGGACTGTGCAGCGGACGTCTACAAGCAGGCGGGCATTACCGACCCGCGCAAGGACCTCGACGTTGCAGAGGTCTATGTGCCGTTCAGCTGGTACGAACCCATGTGGCTGGAAAATCTCGGGTTTGCGCCCGAGGGCGAAGGCTGGAAGTTGACCATGGAGGGTGCCACCTCGCTCGACGAGAACGGCGACATTCCCTGGAATCCCTCCGGTGGCGTGCTGTCCTCTAATCCCATTGGTGCCTCTGGCATGATTCGCTTCGCGGAAGCGGCCCGCCAGGTGCGCAACGACGCCGGTGACCACCAGGTGGAGGGCGCCAAGTTGGCGCTGGGACACGCTTACGGTGGCGGTGCGCAGTTCTATTCCATGTGGGTAGTTGGCGCCGACAAGGCCTGACGCGTCACGCGAGGATCTTTCTATGAACAAGCACTACAACATCGCTGACCTGTTCGAAATGGTAGCGGACAAGGTGCCGACCCGCCCTGCGCTGGTCTGTGGCGAGCAGCGTGCGACGTTTGCCGAGCTGGACCAGCGCGCCAATCGTATCGCGCATTACCTCGCCTCTCGCGGGGTGAAGGCGGGCGACCACGTCGGCCTGTACATGTACAACTGTAACGAGTACCTCGAAGGGATGATGGCGTGCTTCAAGATTCGCGCCGTGCCCATCAACGTCAACTACCGTTACGTGCAGGAAGAGCTGCTGTACATCTTTGACAATGCGGACATGGTGGCGTGCATCCATCACCAGGAGTTCAGCCCGCATATTGCCGAGGTGAAGGACTCAGCGCCCGACCTCACAACTTTTATCTACGTGAAGGATGAATCGGGCGCCGACGCAGGCGCGATCGACAGTATCGAGTACGAGGCCTCTATGGCGGGGCAGTCCGATGCCCGTGACTTCGAGGAGCGCGCCGACGATGACCTGTTCCTGCTCTATACGGGCGGTACGACCGGCATGCCGAAGGGCGTAATGTGGCCACACAAGAACCTGTTTTATGCTGCCCTCGGTGGCGGCGGCTGGTTTCATCCGGACGGCCCAATCACGGAGCCCGACCAGATCGCTGGACGCATCGGCGATTTCGCCATAGTCGGAATGGCGCTCGCGCCCCTTATGCACGGCGCGTGCTGGTGGTACGCCATCATCCAGATGCTGGGCGGCAACTGCGTCGTGCTCAACCCGCACCGGTCGCTGGATGGTGCCGAGGTCTGGGACATTGTGGAGAGGGAGAAGGTTAACTCCCTGTCGATCGTTGGCGACGCGATGGCGATCCCATTGCTGGACGCGCTGAGCAAAGAGCCGGATCGGTGGGATCTTACCAGCGTGTTTTCAATCGGCTCGGGCGGCGCCGTTTTTTCGGCGTCGAAGCAGGACGAGTTCAAGGAACGGTTCCCTAACGTCATCATCATGAATTCGTTCGGCTCGTCCGAGTCGGGCAATATGGGTTTCGATAGTGGCGAGAAAAAATCGGAGCAGAAGGGCCTCGGCAACGTTGCCCAGTCCGATTTCATGGACGTCATCACCGACGTCGAGGGTGAGCCCCATGCCCACGTGAAACCGGGAGAAACGGGCATCTTCGCGCGTTCCGGTTACATCCCTGTCGGCTATTACAACGACCCGGTGAAAACCGCCAAGACATTCGTTGAAGTAGAAGGCAAGACCTGGTTGCTCACGGGTGACGAGGCGCGCCTTGAGGAAGACGGCTCGATCACCGTCTACGGGCGCGGCTCCAACTGCATCAACTCTGGTGGTGAAAAAATCTTCCCTGAGGAAGTGGAGGAGGCCGTTAAGGCGCATCCCGATGTCTTCGACTGTCTCGTGGTAGACACGCCTGATGACCGTTTCGGCAGCAAGGTGACCGCGGTTGTCGCCATCCGGGAGAACTGCGCGTTGACCCTCGAAGCGATCCAGGAAGAGGCGCGCAAGCATGTCGCCGGCTACAAGGTACCGCGCGAGTTGCATGTGGTGCCGGAGATACCGCGCGCGCCGAGCGGCAAGCCGGCGTATCCGAAGGCAAAGGAGATTGCGTTGTCGCAGGAGTTCCTGATCGCATAAAGCCCTGAGTCTTAATCCCGTCGCCCCCGCCTGCGCGGCGGCGACGATCGCGGGCAAGGCCCGAAACAGCGCGTTCAACTGAATTCAAGGACATATCCATGCCAGAACTCGACATCAGCACCGAAAACTGCATCGTAGAACAGGAGGGCAAGACCCTCATCGTTACGCTCAATCGGCCCGAAGCGAAGAACGCCTTCAGCCCCGAGATGCTGCTCGGTATGTACAAGGCGTGGCGCCTGCTCGACGAGGACGACGGCCTGATGTGCGCGATCCTCACAGCGAACGGCGATACGTTCTGCGCGGGCATGGACCTAAAAGCCGGCGCGGAGGGCCATCGCTCGACCGAGGAGTTTATGGAGCTCATGGGTACTGTGCCCAATGTGCACTGGCAGGCCCTGCTGCGTGATGACCGCCCCAATAAGCCATTGATCCTCGCTGTAGAGGGCTACGCGCTCGCGGGCGGTACGGAAATTCTCGCGGGCACGGATATCCGCGTTGCGGCAGAGGATGCCACTTTTGGTGTGACAGAGGTCGCCCGTGGTCTGTACCCGATGGCCGGGTCCAGCATTCGCCTACCGCGCCAGATTCCCTACTGCCTCGCGGCTGAGATCGTGCTGCTCGGGCGCCACATCACCGCCCAGGAAGCGCTCGACTGGGGGCTGGTAAATCGTCTGGTGCCGAAGGGCGAGACGCTTGCCGAGGCCAAGAAGATTGCCGAGCAGATCGGCCAGACGGGGCCGCTCGCCCTCAAGGCTATTACGAAGTCCCTGCGCGATATCCAGACTGATGTACCAGAGCCGGACGCGATGTTGCAGTCAGATGAACTGGCCAACCCTGTCTTTGCCTCCGCTGATGCCAAGGAAGGGATGCGTGCATTCAAGGAGAAGCGCCCGGCCAATTTCACGGGCCAGTAGGTCGCGCACGAGGGTGGTGCTCGCCCGTCAGGGGAGCGCTGCTCTCGCGTCAGGGCCGATTCTGGTAAGGTGAGCGTCCTTTTGAAAGCAGGAAGTAACCATGTCTGATACTGCCACCATCTTTGACGAAGTCGTTGCGGCGCGCCGCTCCTTGCGCGCGTTCCTGCCGCAGGCCGCCAGTGCCGAGACGCTGGAAGCGGTTTTCAGCGTCGCCCAGCGAGCACCGAGCAACTGTAATACCCAGCCCTGGCAGGTGCACGTGGTGTCCGGCGAACAGCTCGAGACGTTTCGCACCGAGATGCCTGACCGCTTCATGAGCGGCAACTTCACTATGGACTTCCCGTACGATGGCTCCTATGACGGCATCTACAAGGAGCGCCAGCACGAGGCGGCGCAGGCCCTTTACGATTCTGTCGATATCGCACGTGAGGACAAGGCTGCACGGCACGTTCAGTTCATGCGTAACTTCACGTTCTTCGATGCGCCCCATGTTGCATTCCTGTTTCTCCCGGAGCCTTTTGGCCTGCGTGAGGCGGCGGACCTTGGTATGTACGCGCAGACGGTGATGCTTGCACTCACGGCGCACGGGATGGGTAGCTGCCCGCAGACTGCACTTAGCTTCCAGGCCGATTACGTACGCGAGTCACTGGGCGTCGATGCCAGCAATAAGCTCGTTTTCGGTATCTCATTCGGTTACCCGGACCCTGATGCGCCTGCCAATACGTGCGTTACCCCGCGCGGTCCGCTTTCCGAAACTGTCACGTTCCATTCCTAGGTAGCAAGCATGAGCGAACTTCTTCTCGCCGAGAATCGCGATGGCGTACTCGTCATCACCTTCAATCGACCCGACAAGAAAAACGCGGTCAACACCGAAATGTGGGTCGCGCTGCGCGAGACGTTTAACGCGGCGCGGGAAGATCGGGATGTCGTTTGCGCGCTGCTGTGTGGCGCGGGCGACAACTTCTGCTCGGGAGTGGACCTTGCGAGTTTTGGCGATGTTGAGCCCGGTGAGGAACATCCCTTCGAGTCCGCGGCGCGCGCCGTTGTGGAGTTCGACAAGCCGCTGGTAGCCGCCGCGCAGGGCGCAGCGGTCGGCGGAGGCGCCACGGTGTTGTTTCACGCCGATATCGTTTACGCGGGTCAGTCATTGCGCATGCGCTTGCCCTTCGCCAGCCTGGGTCTCGCCCCCGAGTGGGGCTCCAGTTACATGCTGCAGGCAAACATTGGCGCCCAGCGCGCGGCGGAGCTGTTCTACACCGCCGAGTGGGTCGATGCCGACAAGGCCCTGCATCTCGGCATCGCGGCCGGCGTGCTGCCGGACGCAGACCTGTTCGACCACGCGTTTGCGAAGGCCAATGAAATAGCCCAGTGGCCCGTGAATGCGCTGCGCGAGATCAAGCGCACACTGCGCCAGCATCACCTGCCCGCCGTAGATGCCGCGATTAATGCGGAACAGGCGGCGATGGAGCGGCAGGCTGGCTCCCCCGAGAACATCGAGGCGATTACGGCGTTCATGGAAAAACGGAAGCCAGACTTCCGCAACCTCGGTTAATCTTTCTTTAGGGCGCTGGCGGGCGCCCACGACCGGTGTACACTTATCTGACAGGGCGCTCTATCGAGCCCCCAGAAAATAAGAGGTAACACCATGTTTTCCCGCACCCGCTTTGCAGCTGCCCGCTGGGCGCTGCTGCTACTCATCACGCTTGGTCTTGCCGCCTGTAGCGACGGCAATGAAAACCCCGACGATATCCCGATTCCCGGCGCGACCTTTGATGCCTTCGTGCGCTGGACAGAGTTCGGTATCCCGCATATCACGGCCGACGACTACGGCAGCCTGGGTTATGGCTTCGGCTATGCCTACGCGAGGGATAACTTTTGCACGGTCATGCGCGAGTACGTGTTTTCTGCGGGCGATTCAGCGCGCTACTGGGGTGCCCAGGGCGACCTGAATTCCGACCTCGTCATGAAGCTCTACAACCGCGAGGAGCGTGTTCAGGCGATGATCGAGTCGCTTGAAGACTACACAGTGGAAACGCTGAGAGGCTATGTAGCCGGCCTGAATCGCTATCTCAGGGAAACCGGTGTCGACAACCTCGCCGAAGGCGAGGAGGGGTGTCGCGGCGAGCCCTGGGTGCGCGAGCTGACGCTTGAAGATGCGGTACGGCTGATTCATCGCACAGTGTTGGTGGCGAGTGCCCAGCCGCTTGCCGATTTTATCGTGGGTGCAACGCCGCCCGCGAGTATGGCGAGCCTGCAGCAACGCCCCGAGCAGGCCGAGGTCGAGCAACTGATTGCCGGTTTGTCCCGGCAGGCGTTCCACGCAGGTCTCGGGGTTCCGGAACCTGAGCAGCTCGGCAGTAACGCCTACGCCATCGGCGAGCAGGCCGCCCAGGGTAACTCGGGGCTGCTGTTTGGTAATCCGCATTTCCCCTGGCAGGGCCAGCAGCGATTTTTCATGTTTCACCTCACGCTGCCCGGCGAGTATGACGTAATGGGGGCCGCCCTTGGGGGTTTGCCTGCGCCTGTCATCGGCTTCACGCCCTATGTGGCCTGGTCGCATACGGTCAGCACAGGGTCGCGCTTCAACTTCTATGAGCTGACGCTGAACCCTGAAAATCCTCTCCAGTATGTCTACGACGGCGAGATGCGCGACATCACTTCACGTACCGTCACCGCCCAGCGTATGACCGATAGTGGGGCGATTGAGGATGTTGAGCACACCTTCTACTTCTCCCACTTCGGCGCGATCGTAGATCTCGGCGGCATCAATTCGCTGCTCTCTGGCTGGCCCATCGGGGCAACGGGTACGCTGATGACCTATGTCGATGCAAACCTTGAGAACCTGCGCGGACTCGACCAGTGGGTGAAGATGGGGCAGTCCACGGACCTCGGCGAATTCAAGGAGAACCTGCGCCCAATCGGTATTCCCTGGGTCAACACAATTGCTGCCGACCGCTTTGGTAACGCGTTCTATGGTGATGTCTCGGTGAATCCACACATAACAAGTGCGCAGCAGGACAACTGCGTACGCGGCCTGCTGCAGTCCACGGTCACGGACTTTGGTTTCATTACGATGGACGGCTCCGATTCCGACTGTGAGTTGGGTGCAGACGAGGGCACCGTGCCTGGAATCTTCGGCTACGACAGTCTGCCGAAGCTGGAAACGCGCGAATACGGCGCCAATGCCAATGACACTTACTGGCTGCCCAATCCGCGCAACCTGCTCGAGGGCTTCCCGCCGACCATCGGTGCTGAGCGCTACCCACAAAGCCTGCGTACGCGCGCGACTTTTGACCAGGCTGAGAAGCGACTTGCGGGCACGGATGGCCTTGGCGAACCTGGCTTCAATATCGACAACCTGCGCACGCTTTCTTACCAGGCGACTAACTACACCGCCGAGATTACGCTGGATGCGATCCTTGAAGTCTGTCGCGCAATCCCCGAGGACCCGTTGGCGGGCATTTCGATGGAGCAGCAGGCCTGCACCATTCTCGGGAACTGGGACCGCACCCACACTATCGACAGCGTTGGCGCGCACATCTTCTACGAGTTGTGGCTGGAGTTGCGCAGCACCGACGATCTCTGGGCAACGCCTTTCGATGCGGCCGACCCGGTCAATACACCTCGTGACCTCAATATCGGAAACGCAGATGTAGCGCAGGCGGTACTCGACGCATTGACCGTATCCGTCGAAACACTGGCGGCCGCAGGCATAGCGCTGGACGCCCCCTGGGGCGAGGTGCAGTTCGATGAGAAAAACGGCGAGCGCATCCCGATTCACGGCGGTTCGGGTTCGATGATGTTCAGCGTGATCACATCGGACCTGGTGGATGGCGAGGGTTATGCAAGCATTCGTCACGGTAATAGCTACATACAGGCGATCACCTGGGACGAGAGCGACTGTCCAGATGCTTACGCGATACTGACGTACTCGCAGTCAACTGACCCGGCATCCGAGCATTTTGCCGATTCGACAAAGCTGTACAGCGAGGGCGGATGGATCGATATGCCGTTCTGTGAAGCCGACCAGGAGGCACAGGAACTGCGCCGAATGCGACTGTTCGAGTAGTGTGACCCACCCCGCACCGGGACCTGACCGGTGCGGGAAAGTTCCTCGGAATCGGTCGCTTGTGTACTAATACCGGGGTCTCATCTAAGCAACCAATCTTTACCCTTCTTAACAAATCACCGTGCTGTACTCCCGTGGCCGTGCTGACGCACGACCCACCATTTCAGGAGTACAGTATGAGAGAGAACTTACGAGCAGTAGTGATTACCGCGCTCGTCGCAACGGGTGCATGTGGCCTGTCCCTACCGGTAGACGCGCAACGAGACGGTCGCAGTGACGACACTCAACGCACCGGCAGCCCGCCAACTGATGATCGGGGCGATGAGGCGCGCACTGACGAGATAGAACGCGTCTCGCCCGTGCGGCGCATTCGCAGGGATGACAACCCACTTCCGGTGACACTTCCGGCGCCCGAAGGGATACGAAGCATTGATGGCACTGACAATAATGCTACGGACCCGTTGGCAAATGCCTCCCACACCGCGCTTTTCCGCTGGTTGCCTTTAAGTTACAGCGATGGAATCGCTGCGCTGGCTGGTGAGTCTCGCCCGAACCCCCGCGCGATCAGTAACGCCGTACTCCGTGCGGAAGGTGATCGGCCGAATGATCGTGGCGCCTCGGATTTTCTCTGGCAGTGGGGGCAATTTCTCGATCATGATATCGACCTGACGGACGGTGCGGACCCTGAAGAGCCTGCTCCTATTGCGATACCGGCTGGCGATATCTGGTTTGACCCCGAGGGCACTGGTCAGCGTGAGATGGAATTCAACCGGTCCCTGTACGTTGAGGGGTCTGGTACCAGTACCGTTAACCCCCGCCAGCAGGTGAATGAGATTACCGGCTGGATTGACGCGTCCAATGTTTATGGTTCGGACAGCGTTCGCGCGGATGCGTTACGTACCAATGACGGCACGGGCCAACTCGCGACTTCCGAGGGAGATTTCTTGCCGTTCAATGTCGACGCGCTTCCCAACGCCGGTGGCGATAGCGACACGCTGTTCCTGGCAGGCGATGTTCGCGCGAATGAACAGGTTGGCCTGTCTGCAATGCACACGCTGTTTGTGCGCGAGCACAATCGCATTGCGCGCGATATAGCGCGCCGTTCTTCGCGACTGTCCGGTGACGAGGTTTATGAACAGGCCCGGCGCATTGTCGGTGCCCAGATGCAGGTGATTACCTACAATGAGTTTCTACCTCTCCTGTTGGGAGACGATGCGCTGCCCCCGTATGAGGGATACGACCCCGACATCGATGCGCGCATCGCTAACAGCTTCTCGACGGCTGCCTTTCGCCTTGGACACAGTCTACTGAGCCCCCAGCTACTGCGCCTGGATGCAGGCGGTGAGGCAATAGACGCCGGCCACTTGCCCCTTCGCAGCGCGTTCTTCTCTCCCGGAGAGCTCACCGAGACGGGTCTCGAGCCGTTTCTGCGAGGTCTGGCTACGCAAGCGTGCCAGGAGCTCGATGTATTCCTCGTTGACGATATTCGTAACTTTCTCTTCGGTGCACCCGGCAGTGATGGTTTTGATCTTGCGTCGCTCAATATCCAGCGTGGCCGTGATCACGGTCTCCCCAGCTACAACGATGCCCGCGTCGCTATAGGTCTTGCCCCCGTGGAACGTTTCGTAGATGTGAGCAGCGATCCGGTAGTGCAGGCACAGCTCGCCAGCGTCTATGCGAGCGTCGATGATATTGACCTTTGGGTGGGAGGCCTTGCCGAAGATCACGTGCGAGGAGCAATGGTTGGCCCAACGTTCAGGCAGATACTGGTGAGCCAGTTTGGCGCGCTGCGCGACGGCGATCGTTTCTGGTACGAGCGGATGTTCAGTGGGAGAGAGCTACGTGACCTTCAGCGCACGCGCTTGTCTGACATTATTCGGCGCAATACCGACATTGGTCGCGAGCTAAGCGACGATGTATTTCGAGTTGCAGGTAGAAGGTGAAAGTGCGGGCGGCGGGTGCCGCCGCCCGGTCTGTTGCCGACATCAGTCCTCACTTGGGGTCAGCGGCATGGAGCATGTCGCTGAGACTCAGGGCTGTACGAAATCGGTCACTTCGAGATTAAAGCCTGACAGCGCATTGAAGTGCACCGGTGCCGACATGAGCCGCATTTTGCCGATGCCGAGCCGCTTAAGTATCTGTGAACCGGTGCCGATGACGCGATAGTTTTGCACGCCTGCCGCGCTGGCTGGCCCGGTCACACTTCGTGGTTCGGGAAACTGCTCCACCTCTTCGAGTTGCTGGGCAGCGCTGACGTCCTGTCCGATCAGCACCATCGCGCCGGTACCTTCGTTCGCGATGTGTGCCATCGCCCGCCGGTAGGACCAACCGGTACTACCCCCGTCTATCTGCGTACCGAGAACATCGCGCAGTGTGTTTACAGTCTGCACTCGCACCAGCGTATCGTTCTCTTCGCGGATGTCGCCGCAGGTAAGGGCGTAGTGCACGGTGTCGTCTATCAGGTCCAGGAACGTGTGCAGCACAAACTCGCCGAACTCGGTCTGTACGGTTTTCTGGCCCCGCAGCTCGACTGACTGCTCGTGCAGCGCGCGATACTCGATCAGGTCTGCAATGGTGCCCATGCGCAGGCCGTGTTTTTCCGCGAACACTTCAAGCTCCGGTCGGCGCGCCATCGTTCCGTCTTCATTCATTATCTCGACGATTAACGCCGCTGGAGCAAAACCCGCCATGCGCGCCAGGTCGACACCCGCCTCTGTGTGGCCAGCGCGGCGCAGTACGCCACCGGGCTTTGCGACCAGCGGGAAAATGTGGCCGGGTTGCTGGATGTCGGACGGCCGGGCGTTGGGCGCTGTGGCCTGAAGGACCGTGTGAGCCCGCTGTATCGAACTGATGCCAGGACCCTTGCGTTCCGAGGCGTCGATCGACACGGTGAAGTTCGTCTCGTGCTGTGAGCGGTTGTCGCGCACCATGAGGGGCAGTTGCAGCTGTCGAGCGCGTTCGTCGGTAATCGGCATGCAGATCAGACCGCAGGCCTCGCTGGAAAAGAACGTGATGATCTCGGGGGTGACCGCCTCCGCGGCGACGATCAGGTCGCCTTCATTTTCACGGTCCTCGTCATCCATGAGGATGACCATCTTGCCGTCGCGAATGTCATCGAGGAGGTCGGGTACGCTGGAAAGTGACATGGTTAGCGCTCTCTCAGATCATCTCGATGGCGACTGCGGTGGCTTCGCCGCCACCGATGCACAGCGCGGCCACACCGCGCTGCTTGCCGAGTTTCTTGAGTGCGTACATGAGCGTCACCATGATGCGCGAGCCGGTGGAACCAATGGGGTGGCCCTGGGCGCAGGCTCCACCATGGATGTTGACCCTGGAGTGGTCCAGGCCGAGGTCGGTCATGGCGATCATGGTAACCATCGCAAATGCTTCGTTGATTTCAAAGAGGTCGACATCGGCGGCATCCCACCCTGCGGTCTTCAGCACCTTGTCGATGGCGCCAACGGGTGCGAGTGTGAACTCGCCGGGCGCCTGGCTGTGACGTGCGTGTGCAACAATGCGCGCCATTGGGTTTAGCCCTAATTCCTCAGCGCGATCCGCTGAGGCGAGCAGCAGGGCGCTCGCGCCATCAGAAATTGAGCTCGCATTCGCCGCCGTGATGGTGCCGTCTTTTGCAAACGCGGGACGCAGGTTGGGAATCTTGTCGATTGCCGCCTTGTGTGGCTGCTCGTCATCTTCGACCACGGTATCTCCGCGGCGCGTGCTTACTGTAACCGGCGCCATTTCCGCACGCAGCGAGCCATCGTCGATGGCCTGTTTCGCTCGAGAGAGTGACTCCAGCGCAAAAGCGTCCATCTGTTCGCGCGTGATGCCACGTTCGTCGGCCGTTTCCTGCGCGAAGCTGCCCATGGCGCGCCCGGTGTAGGCGTCTTCCAGGCCATCGGTAAACATGTGGTCGTACACGTTCTTGTGGCTCGAGCCGATACCGCCGCGTGCGCCCTGCAAGAGATGTGGTGCGCGGCTCATGCTCTCCATGCCGCCCGCTACGACGAGTGTGTTGGTGCCGGCTTTAATGCTGTCGTAACCGAAGATTGCCGCCTGCATGCCGCTGCCGCAGGCCTTGTTGACCGTGACGGCTCCCGCGCTGGTGGGAATACCTGCGCCGATTGCCGCCTGGCGCGCCGGGCACTGTTTGAGTCCCGCGGGTAACACGCAGCCCATGAATACCTCGTCGACGCTGTCGGCCGCTGCACCGGCGCGCGCTAGCGCGGCGCTGATCGCCGTGCTGGCGAGCTCGGGCGCCGGCACTTCCGAGAGTGCGCCCAGTAGCCCACCCATGGGGGTGCGCGCGCCGTCGACGATGACTACAGACTGCTCACTCATATACAGGTATCCGTTTCGCGAAGAGGCGGGACAGGGCGTGTGTGTGGCTACCCTGCAGGGGGCGCCAATGTAGCCCAGACTGCGGCCATTCTCAAGGTGACGCCCCAGGGCTGAACAGCTTGCCGCGCACCGCCTGGCGGTACTTCAATGGGCTCATGCCCGCGTGCTGCCGGAACAGCTGCGAGAAGTAGCTGACGTCTGCAATGCCGAGCTGCCAGGCGATCTCGCCAACCGAGAGATTGCTGTGCCGGAGGAGGTCCTTGGCGCCGGTGAGTCGAAGGCTCTGCAGGTAGGCCTGTGCCGACATGCCGGTTGCGCGCTGGAAGCGCCGGCCCAGCGTGCGCTGGGACACCTCGAGACGCTCGGCGAGCGCCGCGAGTGAACCGGGGTCAGCGATGTGGTTCTGCAGCCACTGCTGTGCTTCGGCCACCAGCTCGTCGTGGTGCGAGCTGTCGGCCTCGTTCTGGTAGGCCGCGGCACTGAAACTGCGGCGAATCTCGGGAGAAAACTGGTTTTCGACGGCGCGCGCAACGCGGCTGCCGAACCACTCTTCGATGATATGTACCATCAGGTCGGCGATGGAGTTTACGCTGCCCACGCAGTAGATATTGTCGGCCTGTGTAATGAGGTGGCGGCTCTTGAGCTCAACAGAGGGATACCGCTGGCGGAAGGCATCGAGGTAGTTCCAGTGTGTAGTGGCCGGCTTGCCGTCGAGCAGTCCGGCTTCGGCGAGCAGGAAACTCCCCGATCCCACACTGCAGATGCGTGTGCCGCTGGCGGCGTAGTCCCTGAGTTGCGCGAAAATGCCCCGGTTGGCTGCAACGGCAGGCAGTGGATTGCGCCAGATCGCGGGCAGCACGAGCAGGTCCAGTGGTGGCGTTTTGTCGAGCGCGAGGTCCGGCTTGAGTGCGATACCGCTCGCGAGGCGCAGCATGCGCTGATCGGGCCCCAGTAGCTTGAACTCGACCTGCGGCTGGCCGCGGTGGGCAACGCTGGCGGTCTGGCTGGCCGCGTGCAGGATCTCCATTGGCAGGCTGACGCTGGTCGCCATGGCCTGGGGATAGAGAACGGCGGCGGCGTGGTACATGACGATGTGGCTCCTGTGTGTTCGCAATGGCGCCCATGGGGCAGCGCGCGGTAAAAATCCACGGTGTCTAAAATACCATAATAAGTGGCCAATATGACATGCTGTGGATGCCTGCCCAGCCGTACACTGGCGCTATTACTTAGGGCTATGGGGTTCAGGGGTATGAGCAGGGTGCGTTTACCGGTCATCGTGGGGTTTGGCGGAATCAATGCGGCCGGCAGGGCCTCGGGGCACCACGCGTTTGCCCGGATGGCCTACGCCGCACTTCCGACCGCTGAGCAGGCCCGCACCCGGGCTGCGCTGGCGCGCCTCATGGGGGCTGACCCCGCCGAAGAACAATACCTCCTCGATCACACCCTGGTGCGCCGCATCGAGGCCAGTCATTTTGATGTCGATGCGGTGCCCTGGAACCAGCGTATGACGGCACTCCCGAACGGCTCCCCGGCGTCCTTTGAGATTGCACGCAAGCATCTGCCTGATGCCATACCGACGCACTGGTCGATCAGCCCGGTCTCCGTCACACACGTGAAGGTGGAGGTGTCGGACGAACAGGACTTCCTGCTACCCACCGAGCGTAGTTTCGAAGTGAAGTCCGCCGGTATGCTGCCCACGGGTTTTAACCCGGGCAAGCTGTACCCCTCGCGCAATCACCCGCGCGGGCTCCAGATGACTGTGTTTGCCGCGTCTGACGCCCTTGGCAGTATTGGCATCGACTGGGACGACGTTGCCGGTTGTGTCTCCCCGGACGAAGTGAGTGTGTATGCCGGCAGCGCAATGGGCCAGCTCGATGGCGCGGGCGCGGGAGGCATGCTCAAGTCGCGCTACAACGGCCAGCGCGTTACCTCCAAGTATTGCCCGCTCGGTTTCGCAGAGATGCCCGCCGACTTCATCAATGCCTACGTGCTGGGTAGCCTCGGTTCGACGGGCGCGAGTCTTGGCGCCTGTGCATCCTTTTTGTACAACCTCCGCCACGGCATCGATGACATTCGCAGTGGCCGTGCCCGCGTTGCGTTTGTCGGCGCTGCAGAGGCGCCTGTCGTACCCGAGGTCATGGAGGGCTACGCCGCCATGGGCGCGCTTGCCACGGCCAAGGGGCTGCGTCAGCTCGATGGCCTGGGTGACGAACAAGAGCCCGACTATCGACGCGCCTGCAGGCCTTTCGCTGAGAACTGCGGCTTTACCATTGCCGAGTCTGCGCAGATGGTCGTGCTGTTTGATGACGAACTCGCCATGCAGTTGGGGGCTACCATGTTTGGTGCACCGACCGAGGTGTATGTGAATGCCGACGGGCACAAGAAATCCATCTCCGGCCCGGGCGTAGGCAACTACATCACCATGGCGCGCGCCATGGCCTCCGCCCGTTCAATCCTCGGCGAGGAGGGCGTCCGCCAGGGTGGACTGGTGATGGCGCACGGTACCGGCACACCGCAGAACCGCGTGTCTGAGGCCGAGATACTCAGCCAGACGGCGGCTGCGTTTGGCGTAGAGTCCTGGCCTGTGGCCGCGGTGAAGTGCTTCCTTGGCCATTCCATCGGCTCGGCTGCAGGCGATCAGCTGAGCGCCACGCTGGGCGCATGGCATCACGGCATCCTGCCCGGCATTGCGACCATCGACGAGATCGCGTCAGACGTGACGCAGCAGAACCTCGCATTCAGCCGCAGTCATCGCGAGGTGGACGTTGAGAGTCAGCGCTACGCGATCATCAATTCTAAAGGCTTTGGCGGCAATAACGCGTCCGCCGCCGTGATGAGTCCGGCCACGACCCGCGCGATGCTCAAGGCGCGGTACTCCGCTGACGAGTGGCGAACCTGGGAGAAGGCCAACGAGTCAGTGCGGGAACGGCAGCAGGCCTTTGATGAGGCGATGACGGCTGGTACGGCCGAGCTGATCTACAAGTTTGACCACGGTGTGCTCGGCGACGACGATGTGCGCCTTGACGCCAATGCACTCTCGGTAGGTGAGCGACAGATCGCACTTACCGTTGAGACACCCTACGCCGACATGCGGGTGGGTTGAGTCTCCCAAACCTCTCGCCTCAGGTGGTAAGCTTTCCCGGCCGCCGTTGCCGTATAGTTCCATGTCTACCTCTTCCGTTACGCTAAAACCGCTCGCCGACACTCGTACGCTCACACTCTGCGTGCACGACGAGCGCGACCGCTTCGTGTCACAGAGACTGCGTGAAGAGGGCATCTGGGAGCCGTTTGAAACGGAGCTGGTGCTCGCGGCGCTCGCGCCCGGCGATGTGTTCATCGATGCTGGTGCCAACATCGGCTACTTCTCGATTCTCGCGGCCGCGCGCGTGGGCGAGGCGGGCGCGGTGTATGCGTTTGAACCCGACCCGGCGAACGCGGCGCTGTTGCGCAAAAGTGCCAGGTTGAATGGCATGGCGAGCGTCATCACCGTGGTCGAGGCGGCGCTGGCCCAGGAGGAGGGCACCGCGGCGCTCTATCTGAGCGATGACAATCTCGGTGACCACCAGCTGTTTTCCTCGGGCGAGGAACGCGCCAGCGTTGACGTTGCCAAGCGCAATGGCGCAGCGTACCTCCGGGAGCGCGTGACCGACATCGCCATGGTCAAGGTAGACACCCAGGGCTTCGAGTTCGAGGTGCTGGCGGGCCTGCTGCCGCTATTGCTCGAGTTGCCGCGGGTACCCCGTCTTCTGGTGGAGCTCACGCCGTATTCCCTTGCCCAGGCCGGGGCCAGCGGTCGCGCCCTGGTGGAGCTTTTGGCCACGCTGGGCGAGCCGATGTGGATCGTCGACCATATCGAACACCGGCTGGTGGCCAGTGATGCCGAGGCGCTCGCAACCTGGTGTGACAACGTTGCGGCAACAGAGGGAGACCAGGGTTTCATGAATATACTGGTTGGCCCTGAAGTCCCCTGAAACTGCAAAATCGAGCCCGTTTGCTGGTATCATTTCGGTCCCTGAAAACAGTGATACCCCTTCCATGAGTGAATCCCTGAGCCTGCTGCACGAGCGCAATTCCGCGCCCAAGCTCACCGATCCGGCACCCGGACCAGAAGCACTTGAAGAGATCTTCCAGGCCGCTCTGCGCGCGCCTGATCACGCGTGGCTGAGGCCGTGGCGTTTCCTGACAATAGAGGGTGAGCGCCGCGCCGCATTCGGCGAGTTACTGGAGCGCTGCCTGGTCGCGCGCAATCCCGAGGCGGATGAGGCCGCGCGCACCAAGGCGCTGAATGCTCCTTTGCGCGCGCCCATGCTGGTCGTCGCCATCGTGAAGTTATCTGATCACCCCAAGGTGCCCCATATCGAGCAGCGCCTGTCTGCTGGTTGCGCGGCGCAGGGCATACTATTGGCCACGCATGCGCTCGGCTTCGCCGGAATCTGGCGCACGGGTGATGCCGCTTTTGACCGTGCGGTGATGGACGGTCTGGGACTCGCGGAGGATGAGGAGATCGTCGGTTTTCTCTACCTCGGTACCCGCGAAGGCAAGGCCAAGCCAATACCCGAACTCGCCACAGAGGACTTCGTCAGCGCATGGTAGAACCACAAAAACAAACTGCACCAGAACCCGCAAGAGAGCCCGCAATGATTCCAAGCTACACCACGCTCGATGTTTCGATCGAGGAAAAGGTCGCCACCGTTTTATTGAACCGCCCCGATAAGGCCAACAGCATGAGCCGGGCCATGTGGGACGAGCTGCAAGCGTGCTTCGAGTGGCTCGACGCCGAGCCAGGTGTGCGCTGCGTCATTCTCGCCGCGAACGGCAAGCATTTCTGTGCGGGCATCGATCTGACGATGTTTGCAGACGGTGACGGTGCAACATCCAGAGAGCCCGCGCGTCGCGCAGAAGCGTTTCGCCGCACGGCGCTGCGCCTGCAGCGCAACCTCACGGCTATCGAGAACTGTCGTGTGCCCGTATTGGCCGCGATCCACTACACCTGCATTGGCGGCGGTGTCGACATGACCTGCTGCGCCGACATGCGCTACGCCACGGCGGACGCCTATTTCTCGATTCGAGAGATCGATATCGGCATGACGGCAGACGTTGGCACACTCCAGCGCATGCCGCGCATCGTGCCCGACGGCGTTGTACGCGAACTCGCTTACACCGGTCGCAACATGGATGCCGAGGAAGCGAAGGACGTTGGCTTTGTGAACCGTGTGTTTGCAGACCGCGACGAGATGATGCGCGAAGTTACAGAGATCGCGCGCACCATTGCCAGCAAGGCACCGCTCGCGATTCGCGGTTCCAAGGAAATGATCCTCTACGGTCGTGACCATTCGGTTGCCGATGGGCTCAATTACATCGCCACCTGGAACGCCGGCATGTTCAGCCAGGCGGACCTCGGTGCGGGGCTTGAGGCGCAGTCCAAGGGCGAGCAAGCCCAGTACGAGGACTGACGGACCCTGGCGCCGCGTGTAGCGGCGCCGATCGGAGACTTCATCGGTATGCGATTTTTTTCCTGGCTGGCGCGGCCATGGGTGCATTTCATTGTGCTGGGCGCGTTTCTTTACTACCTGTCGGGTGTCTTCTTTCCCGCACCCAAGCCGGTGGTGGGCCCGCTCAACGCAGCGCGCATCGAGGCGCTGGAGCAGCAGTGGTTTGCCAGCACGGGGCGCGTGCCAACCGAAGAGCAGCGCCAGCGCATCATCGTAGCCGAGCTTGACCGCGACATGCTGTTCCAGCGGGCGGTCGAGGCCGAGCTGCACCTTTACGACACCGTCGTTTACCAACGGCTGCTGCGCAACATGCGCTTCCTGAAACTGGATGAAGGTCGCAGCGACGCCGAGCTCTACGACATGGCCCTGGAGATGCGCCTGCACCTCGGCGACGAGGTGGTGAAACGGCGCCTGATTCAGGTGATGGAACAGTTTCTGCTGGCAACTAACCCACCGCCACCGATTACCGAGGAAGCGCTCGCCGCCGAGTTCGAGGAGCGCAAGGAAGAGTTGCGCCGCCCGCCGCGCTATTCCATCGAGCACATTTACTTTAACCGCGAGCGTGAACCCGAGGCCGAGGCGGTGATCGCACAGATTCGCGAGCAGGGGCTCGACGCGCGCGAGGCGCGAAAGCTCAGCTCGCCGTTCCTTCCGGGTTATCAGTTCCGCCGGCAAACCCCTGACCAGCTCGCGCGACACTTCGGCGCTTCATTCGTGCGCAACCTGCAGGCGCTCGAGCCCCAGGCGGGCCAGTGGGTTGGCCCCGTAGGCTCGACCTACGGCACACACTACGTTTGGGTCGATGAACTCGAACCGGATCGCGATGCCACCCTCGACGAGGTGCGCCTGCAGCTTACGCGCGACCTTGAGTCCCGGGCCAAGGCCGACGCCCTGCGCGAGAGCATTGTCGCCATGCGTGAAAACTTTGAGATCGTGCTATGAACCGCCCGAC
This sequence comes from Halioglobus sp., assembly GCA_965227435.1. GTDB lineage: Bacteria > Pseudomonadota > Gammaproteobacteria > Pseudomonadales > Halieaceae > Marimicrobium. The sequence goes on from CBDDGB010000001.1 coordinate 2,651,823, forward strand.
ATTAGTAGCGCTGCTCCTCCTGCTTCTTGCTCCCATCGCCGAGGCGCACCGTTTTGCACCCTCATTGTTGAAAGTGAGCGAGATTGGCCCCGCGCAGTATCACATCGTCTGGAAAACCCCGGCGCAGGCCACCAGCAGTGTGCCGATCACGCCGGTCTGGCCCGAGAACTGCGAGGTTAAGAATCCGAGCCCAACCCAGCTTGAGGGAACCGGCAAAGTGAGCAGCGCGCAATTGCATTGCTCTGACCTCGGTGAAGACGGGCTGGTGGGCGAGACCCTGGGCGTTGATGGACTGGGTATCAACCAGGCGTCTGCCATGGTCATGATCAGCCTGCTCGACGGTCGCCAGTACCAGGAGGTGTTGAACGCCGAGCAGTCCAGCTTCGTCGTGCCGGAGAATTCCAGCGCCGGTGAAGTGATGAGCGATTACACAGTGCTCGGTATCGAGCACATCTGGGGCGGCATCGATCACCTGCTATTCGTGTTTGGCCTGTTACTGCTGGTGGGTGGCGGTACGCGCCTGCTGTGGACGATCACCGCCTTTACCGTTGGGCATAGCATTACGCTGTCGCTGGTGACGCTCGGTTTCTTTGACTATCCGGTGGCGCTCGTGGAGTTCACGATCGCGCTCAGTATCTTCGTGCTGGCGGTAGAGCTGACCCGCGAAGCCAGTAACGACCTCCTGTGGCGTCACCCGTGGTGGCTGGCGGGCGGCTTCGGCCTGTTACACGGCATGGGCTTCGCCGGCGCACTCGCCGACACCGGCCTGCCGCAGGACAACGTGCCCCTTGCGCTGCTGTTTTTCAATGTGGGTATCGAGATCGGGCAGATAGCGTTTATCGCCCTGATCCTGGTGGTGTGGTTTGTGGTGCGAAAGCCTGTTGCGCCATTCAAGGAGCGGCTGATGCCGGTACCGGTCTACATACTGGGCGCGCTCTCGGCGATGTGGTGCATCGAGCGCGGGCTGGAGGCGCTGTTCGCTTAGCGCGCTGTCGCTCAGGTTTAGTTCTGCTGCCCGGGCCAATCTTCAAAGGGTATGAACGAGTGGAAGGCCAACTGGACGCCCTCCATTACATGGTTCTCATTCTCCAGGATGTTCTTGCGCCGAATATAGCGCCCGGCCGATGACCGTGAGTCGATCGCGTCTGTCGCGTCCATGCCGCCACGACCCACGAACAGCGTCTCCAGGTCCATGTTGTAGATGGCAACCTGCAGCGAGGCGACCGCGGCCATCATGTTCCAGTCGAAGTCTGCGCTCACGGAATTCCCCGGGCCCTGCAGCGTCGGTTTGCGCGTTACGCCGTCCCAGCGCGCAAGGTGCTTGAGGCCGCCTGAGAAGGGCACCTGGAACTCGATCAGGTCTGTGAAGATGAAGGCGTCCAGGTTGCCGCTCTTGGCCATTTGGTCGCGCACGCTCACCATGATCTGCGCAAACGTCTTGTCGTTCAGGCGGCCTGTGGTCGGGTCGACGGGGTTGCCAAACGCGCGTACCGCGGTGTTCCAGTGCTGCTGGAAGGTGCGCTGCGGCAGGACCTTGAAGCCGTTCTCCTTGAGGTAGGCCGTTACGGCCGCGTCAATGCGTGGCGCGTGTTTTTCGAGGTAGTTGCGCGAGGGGCCGCCACGGTTCACATGGGCAATCACTACGGTTTTTACAGGGTCTGTAGCGAGCTTCTCCTCCTCGATGTGGTAGGCGAAGGTCGTCGGGTTATAGGTGGGTGTGCCGCTGCAGGCGCTGAGCAGGAGTCCCAGCGTGAGGCCCAGGAGCGTCCAGGGCAGGGGAAGTGTACGCATGTTAAAAACCGATTGGTTATAGTGGGGCGCATGGTAGCAAATTCAGTGCGGGTGACACAGCGATAGCATGGGCGGGGTCTTTGCCAGGGAGGCGGGTGAGGGTGAACCCGTGGTGTTGCTGCACGGCCTGTTCGGGTCAGGCGGCAATCTCGGCGCCCTGTCGCGGGCGCTGCGCGATCACTACCGCGTGTTCAGCGTAGACTTGCCAGGTCATGGCGCTTCCCCCGTGCCCGAGCCGTTCGACCTTGCGGGCATGGCGGCCAGCCTCACGGCGTGGCTGGACGAGCAGGGCATAGAGACGGCGCGCTTCGTCGGCCATTCACTCGGCGGCAAGGTGGCGATGGAGCTTGCGCTCTCGGCACCCGATCGGGCGTCCGCCCTTGTGATCGCCGACATTGCGCCGGTTGATTACCCGCCGGGTCACGATGGCGTGTTTGCCGGTCTCTTCGCTGTCGCCGAGGCGGGCTGTACCAGCCGCGAGCAGGCGCACGCACTGCTCTCTGAACACGTGGCTGAACCGGGCGTTGTAGAGTTCCTCCTGAGTGACCTGCGCAGGGACGAGGCGGGCGTACTGCGCTGGCGGCTCGCGCTCAATGACCTCCATGCAGCGTACCCCGATCTCGCGAGGGCGCCCGCCGGCGGACGCAGCTATCCCGGCCCGGTGCTCTTTATCAAGGGCGGCGACTCGAACTACCTGCGCGAAAGCCAGCGACCGGTGATCGAGGCGCTCTTTCCGGCAGCCAGTGTGCGCGTGATACCTGACACCGGCCACTGGTTACATGTAGAGAAGCCGGACGTCTTCAACAGCATCGTGCGCCGCTTCCTCGATGCGCAGCCTGCGTGATCGCACAACTGGTGCAACGGCACAAAGCGCCGTAAGCTCTGCACTGCTTTCCAAGACACGAGTACCCCTGTGACCCTGTCACTGTCGCAAATTCTGGTTGTTCTCGGCGTGGGTGCCGTTGCGCTGCACTTTTTCGGCGCGATCCGCATACGGGAACTCGCATTACAGGCCGTGGCTCGCACCAGTCGCGATGCCGACTTCCAACTGCTCGACCAGTCGGTGCACATTAACCGCCTGTCGCTCAGCCGCGACCGCAATGGACGCTGGCGTGTATGGCGACAGTACCGCTTCGACTACACCTTCGACGGTGTAGAGCGGCGCCAGGGATTTGTTGTGATGCTCGGCCGCGAACTGCAGTCAGTGCTGGTCGCCGAACGGGACCGCACGCTGCACTGAACAAACAGGCTATGGGTTAAGCAGGGCGTTGGCGATCACAGTGAGTGCCAGCGCGATGAGTATGACGCCGAAAGCCCTGTTAACAGCCACTTCACTAGCGCGCAGGCGAGCGAGGAAAGCGGGCCGCGCAATCAGGACAGCCACGAGGCCGTACCAGGCTGCATCTGTTATACCCACGGTCGCTACCATGATGGCCTTTTCTTTCATGCCGAACTCAGGCGCCAGGAACTGGCTGAACAGCGCGATCATGAACACGGCCAGTTTCGGGTTCAGGAACGCGACGAGAAAGCCCTCGGTCGCCGGGTGCTGGCTCGCCTGTACCTCTGCCTCAGTCGCTGTCGCAGCGGCGCGGGCCAGGAGTGACTTCGCACCCAGCCAGAGCAGGTAGAGCGCCCCGGAGACCTGTAGTGCGAGGAACAGGGCAGGGGAGCGGGTGAGAAGTACCGCGAGGCCGGTGACGGTGAGCAGCCCGTAGAGCCCCACACCGGCTCCGTGGGCGATGGCAGCGCGCAGCCCTGCAGGCTGGCCGCCACCGATCGTGGCGCGCATCACCACCGCCAGGCTGGGCCCTGGAGATACCGCTCCCAGCAGGCAGACAGTGAACAAGGACAACCACGCAGCGAGTGTCATGTCGGCATAACCCAGGTCGAGCCGAGCAATGGAGTCTGCGCCGCACCGGGGTGGTGCGTTTTCGCAGCCGATGTTTCCAATCTACATCCTTTTTCCACAGAATCTGTGGATAACTAGGTGGGTAAATTGTTCAGCCCCACCATAAATGCCCATAAATCAATGCTTGTTACATTTTGATTAAAAAGTACTCAAAACCTATTAATGTATATAAAACAATAAGTTGAATAGCTTTTCTCAAAAGTTAAATGTAGAGAAAATGCTAACTATGTGAAACTTTTATTGCCCTTACGTTTTGTGCATAACCTTTTGTGTAGTGATACCGGGGGTAACGATTGCCACCACAACGGGAACACTTACGTATGCAGCCTGTATATACAAAGTAGTGCGGCAATTTTTCGACACTATATCCGTAGACTATTCTTACTCGTCAAGGTTTTTTTGCGGTGTTACCAGTATGTGACAGCAGGCCCATTCTCCACGGTAAATTCTGTTGGTGGTAGCGTTTTTGCGTTGGAGGAGAGTTTGCTGGAGCGGAGCGTTTGCATGCGAACAGGGCTTTTGCCGTTTTAATGAGGTCTTGTCTTGATGAGGATCGACGGTCCTTTGGTTGCCTAACTTGCTCGAGCGCATTGAGTGGAGTGTTTCATTGCACTGGTGACGTTGCCGGTACAGTTTTTCATCGCGGTAATGTGCGAAAAGAAACGCCTCTATAAAACTCAGCTCAAAAGGATTCCAGGAGGACGCGGTCCAGCGCTTCATACGCTCAAAAAACGTGCGCCGCCGTCCGTGGGTGAGGTGAATTTTAGTACTAAAATCAAAGGCTTTTATTCTGCTGGAAATTCTTCGTTTTGCGGCCGCGTCCGTTTGACAGCATAGGTAGAATCTCTATAATGCGCGTTCGCGACTCAGGGGGTGGTTAGCTCAGCTGGGAGAGCATCTGCCTTACAAGCAGAGGGTCGGCGGTTCGATCCCGTCACCACCCACCACTATCGCGAAGCAAAAAGTTTCTACCGTTTCGGACCGGTAGTTCAGTTGGTTAGAATGCCGGCCTGTCACGCCGGAGGTCGCGGGTTCGAGTCCCGTCCGGTCCGCCAGTAAACAAAAAAGGCCACCCCTTGGGGTGGCCTTTTTTGTTTACCCACGAACGGGAATGCGGCCTCGAACCAACCGTTCGACAAACGCGCCAGCGTTTGGACCAAGCCGCAAAGCGGCGCAGCCCGCAGGGCTCTAACGCCCCCCAGCAGCCCTCATTACTGCTATCCTCTTGCCCCGAGATTTTTCCAACCAACACACAGTAAGGACCCCAAAAATGATCAATCACATCATGATAGGCACCGACGACATCGAAAAGTCGCGAGACTTCTACACCAAAGTCCTGGGCGTTCTCGGCGCGGGCGAGCCTTTCGAGCACGTCAATGCCACGGGCCAGCGACGTTTCTTCTTCATGCACGCAGGCTCCACCTTCTGCCTGACCCAGCCGATCAACGGTGAGCCTGTGAGCAACGCCAACGGCTCCACCATCGGCTTCACCTGCGACTCACCCGAACAGATCAAGGAATTCCACGATGTGGCGGTGGCGAATGGTGCCACGAGCATTGAAGAGGCACCTGGGCCGAGGGACAGCGACATGGGCGACGTACACCTGTGCTACTTTCTTGACCTCGATGGCCATAAGATCTGCGGGTTCCATCGCCCCGGCTGATCCTGATGCCAAGGGCTAACGCCCGCGGAGCGCCTCGCTGATTCGACTGAACCGGTCGTCAGCGGGGTAGTCGCCCGGGCTCCAGCCCAGCCGCACAATCACCGCGCGCTGCTCCGGTAGCATCATGACGTATTGCTTCCGGTTGCCCTGCATGGCGAAGGCGGAGGGGGAGAGCGATGGCCACTCCGGTTCATCGTCACCTCGATTCAGCCAGAACTGGTAGCCGTAGCGGCGATAGTTATCGCTGCTGTTAGGTGCCGTGGCGCGCGCAATCCATTCCGGTGTCACAATCGTGTGGCCATTGATTTCACCCTTGTTCACCATGATGTGCCCGAAGCGCGCCCAGTCCCTGGCGGTCGCGTACACGTAAGAACTGCCGACGAACACGCCGCTCGCGTCCAGCTCCATCCGCGTGTTCTCAAGAGCCAGCGGTTCTGCGAATTCGTGCTCGTAGAAATCGAGCAGTGCCTGAGTGGTGCCACCGCTGCGCTTGTACAGCAGCAGCGACAGCAGGTTGGTGGTACCCGATGAGTAATAGAAGTGGCTGCTGGGTGGTTGCCCGGTGGGGCTCTTTAGCGCAACACTTGCAGCGCTCGACGACATGAAGAGCATCCGTACCGAGTCGTTGCCCGGAATGTAGGGTTCGGAGAAGTCCAACCCGGAGCTCATCTGTAACAGGTCTTCGACAGTGATAGCGGAGCGTGAATCGGCTCGCCATTCGGGGAACACGCCAGATTCCTGCACGTCCAGTTGTCCCAGTAGTTCAAGCCTGCCAAGCATCATCGCGGTCAGGCTTTTACCCATGGACCAGCCCAGCAGAGGCGTGTCCCTTCCTATGTCCTCGGCATAGGTTTCCGCGACTATCACGCCGTTCTGCACCACGAGCAGGGCCCTTGTGTCGAGCCCCGTTGAGTTGTCTGTTGCCAATATGTCTTCGAGTATCGCCTGCAGCGCTTCGTTCGTTGGCTTGCCGCCGGTGCCCAGCGGCCAGGGAGTTTCGGGGAGCGTTGCCACGGCGGGAGGCGTGACAGTGTCGAGGGGGCCGAGGTCGCCGAAGTCGAGTGTACATCCCAGTCCAGGCCGATATCGGGCGATGACAGGCTCGCTGCCGAACAAGGTTGCGATAATGCCGCCGTCTGGATGCTCCGTGTACTCGATGTAACGCGTTAAGCCTGAGTAGGTGGCGATATCGTCTACGAGGCGGTCGTGGTCAAACCCTGAGATGTAACGGCCCGAGCAGAACAGTTTTGCACCGAGACCGCTGCCGAGTGCGGTGGCGTCGGACGGCCGCGGCGGTGCAATGCCTGTGAACCACCATACGAGCGCGGGGATCACCACCAGGGCGATGAAAGTCAGTACGAGTAGACGTTTGAGCATACCGGCATACGGCCGTAGATGTGAGCTGCGCCGGACAGGCGCAGCGCGATCGGCTTTTGGCGTTAGTCGCTGCTGAGGCCAGCCACGTCTGCAAAGCTCAACCGCAGTCCTTCGCAAACCCGGTTGAAGTAGTTGGATTCTGCACTCGCAACCCGATCGTCAGCGCGCAGTACTTCAATGAGCGCCTGTACCAGCTGGATGCGCTGGGACTTGGGTAGCCGGGGGCCAATGTCTGAGACGTACTTCTCGAGTGGCGCCGTTTCATACAGCGCAGACTTGGCGGCAACGCGCACGTCTGCGGCGCTGATGTCTTCATCGAGATAATCGCTCAGCACCTTCTGTACGGTTTCGACTTCCGCGTGGTCGGTATGCGCATCGACGTCCGTTGCGCGCGCCAGCACCATAACCAGGAGCTCGCGGTAGGCTTCGGGGCCAGGGTCGCCGCGGTCTTTACCGAAGAGTTGCCGTATTTGTAACAGGTCAGTTAGAGCCATAATTCAACAGTCCAGACAGAAAAGTACGCGGATGTGCCCCGTGCCCTCGATAGGGGGTGAGCGGTGCACGAGGCCATGACCCTCGTTCTTCGGGTCGCCCTTCATTATAGCCACCCATTGAGGTTTGGAGCGATCGCACTGCAAAAATCGGATGCTCTTCCCGCGGCTGTGGGGCGCGCGTCTGCGTGCCGAGGCAGATCGAGCAGGGTCGCAACGCATCGCAGGAGGCCTCCGCGCTTGCCCTTTGACGGGCAATTGTGGAATGGTTGGGCCAGACGACTTGAGCACTTTTTCGCCATGCCCACGCTGCACCACATCGCCATCGCCTGTTCCAACCTTGAGCGCAGCCAGGCGTTCTACGAGGAAGTCTTCGAGATGCAGGTGCTGGTCGACTACGGCTCGACGGCGCCTTATGCAAAGCGTGATCGGCTGCTGGCCATGACTAACGTTGCCAACAGGGCATTGCTGTTGGGGAATGAAGCGATGCGTATCGAACTCATCGAGTTTACCTCGCCGCTCGACGACTCGGCCTCGACCCCCGCCGTTAATCGTCTGGGTCTCTCGCACATCGCGGTAGAGACCAGCGATATCCAGAAAGACTACGAGCGGCTCAGGACGCTCGGTGTGCACTGTAATTCGGAACCCATAGACTTCGGGTCCGTGACCGCCGTGTACTCGCACGACCCCGATGGCAATACCATCGAGTGGTTGCAGATCAGCTAGCGTGTCTGCTGTGGTATGCGTTCTTCATCCAGGGTTATGCGCCTAGTCACTCGCATTGGCGCCGCGCTGGTGCTTTTGGTTCTCCTGCTGCTGGCTGTCCTACTGCTTCCTGTTCTGCCGCAACCCGACTTCCTCGCGGCCCAGGGCGAGTTGAGTGAAGTGCGCGTTACCGGCGACTTCCAGTTGGAAGACAGCCGCATTCTCGAGATCAGCCTTACGTCCACGACCGGACTCAGCGTTGACCTCGCGCTGCGTATCCCTGACGAGCCGCTAGCCGATCGCCCGCTGCTGGTGATGATTGCCGGGCAGGAAACCGGCCGCAAAGCCGTGGAGTTACTTCCCGATACGCGCGGCGTGGCGGTTGCCGCGCTCGGTTACCCATTTGGCGTGATTCCTCACCGCGATGGACTCGCCATGGCGCGAGCGCTGCCGCGCATCCAGCGCGGCATTCTCGATACACCAGCTGGCGTGATGCTGGCGCTTGACCACCTGGTGGCGCGCGAGGATTTGGCGCCGGGTCGTGTTGAACTTGCCGGTATCAGCTTCGGTGCGTTTCTCGCGGCGATTCCGACCGTGCTCGACCCGCGTATCGAGCGGCTCTGGTTGATACACGGTTCGGGCGAGCCGCGGCAGGTCATTGAATCGGGGCTGCGCGAGCGTATTCCCCTGGCACCTGTGCGCCACGCCGTCGCGTGGCTGTTGGCGACTGCAGCGGGGGCGCAGCATCTTACCCCCGAACTCTGGGTTGGCCAGGTGTCGCCGCGGCCGCTCATCGTAGTCAGCGCACTGGAAGACAGCGCGCTGCCGCCTGGCCCGGTTGATGTGCTGCACCGGGCCGTGCTGCCGCCGGCGGAAATTCTCTGGAGCCCCGGCGACCATGTGCATCCCAAGCGGCCGGAGATCGTCGACTTCATCACCGAACTTATGTTCGTGCGGATGAGCGGCGGTGAGTAATGTCACCCAAAGACCAGCGCGCACAAAAAAGCCCGCGCAAGGCGGGCTCTTTCGGCTCTTAGCTGAGAGACTTAGCTGATACGGCGGCGTACGCCCAATGCGGCCAGTGCAATGCCAAACAGCAGCGTGGTCGCGGGAACGGGTACGGCGGGCGGCGGCTCGCGCTTGGGATCTACATCGAGCGTGCCGCAGGGAGCCGCGGCGCCACAGACCTGCTCACCCTGAATAGAGGCACCAACGATGAACGCGGGTTGGCCTGCGCCAGGGCTGTTTGTCCACTGCAGGGACATCAGCATTTCGTCGTCGACGGTGGGCCCGTCACCCGTGAGGTCCAGTGACAAGCCGAAGCCCGTGCCATCGAAATCGTTGCACAGGGTGTCAGTCGGTCCGCAAATTTCGCCCATGCTCTGGTCGATCTGGTAGAAGGCCCGCGTGATGGCGGTGACATCGACGGTGCCAAAGGCGCCGCTTGCCTGGCCGGTGAACTGGCCGAAGGGGTTCGTTGGGTCAGTCGTGAACAGGTTGACAGTGGCTACCGTGCCGCCGTCACCGAAGAGCTCCAGCATGAGCTGTGAGATTTCACAGCCGCCAAAGTCGATGGCGCAATCCACGACACGGGTGCCGGCCAGCGGCTCAGGGTCGGCGGTAAACATGCCGTTGATACCGGTGATGGGGTCGCCCAGTGGGTTGGAAATGGGCGCGGTGAAGTCGATGTCGATATTAAAATCCATCGGTACGGCGTGCGCGTTGCCAGCTACGAGCGCAAACGCCATGGACGCAAAGAGAGATTTAATCGCGGTTTTCATTGTTACAGCTCCGTGAAATCGTCGTTATGGCCAGTAATATGCACGTTCTGTGCCAGTCATTATAAATCAATGACTTAGCGCTATTTTGGAGATCATTGGAGAGGGAGTTGTATAGAATCCTGACACCTATAGCCCTATTTTGTATAGGTATATAGGTTAGCCCACCGGAGACAGTTCTTGGCGCTTCAGGGTGGTCACCATTTTATGGTCTCCCGTATGCGACCAACCGGGAGGCATGACGAGGTAGAGGAGCTTGTTTTTCAGGCCGGGGGCAGCGCGCACGTCCTGCCACAGCGCCGCATACTCACTGAACTGAACATCGAACCAACTCTCGGAGTTGACCTCGCGCGTAATCCCGTAAACGGCGGGTTCGTCGTCGCGCAGGGGCTGAAGAGTGCCGAGCAGCCAGTCCCACAGCAGTGTGATAGAGGTGTAGTTGGTGTCCATATAGCGCAGGTTCTTCGCGTGGTGACACTGGTGGTAGCGCGGCGTCTGCATGAAGTATTCGAGCGGGCCATAACTTCGCTTCATCAGCTTGGGGCTGATGTGCAGGAACTTGCCCCAGAAACCGTCGATGATGCTGACAAAGAAAATCACCTCGACAGGTATGCCCGAAAGCGCTGTCATAAAGCCGAGGAAGAAGCTTAAGTAGGGCAGTTCAAGGATGTGGCGGCCAAGACCGATGAGAGAGGTCAGCGTATCGGGCGCATGGTGTGGCGCGTGGAGGCACCACAGCAGCCTGACCTTGTGCCCAAGGTAATGCTGCACCCAGTACCAGAATTCAAACACGACAAGGCCAAGGGGCCATACCCACCACTCGAGGGAGAGTGGAAAGGGCGCAAACTGACTGCCCAGCGTTGCGAAGGCGACCGTGCCCAGCAGCGGGAGTACGCTGGTCACGAGGGCAACGAAAAGCGCATTCTTCAGGGGCGCGCCGTAGGCGTGGAGGAAAGGCTCCTCCTTTTTCACGACAGTGAGCAGCAACATCTCAACGAGAGAAATCGACATCGAGACGATGTAAACGGCCGCGGTCAGCCAGGCGTAGTCGGCGATATCCATGGTGTGTCACATACTGCCAGTTAGCAGGGCATTCCGGCAATCAGCGCATCAGTCGAGAGCGCCGCTGTCTCGCAGTGCTGCGATGCGCTCTTCACTGTAACCGAGCTGTTCGCGCAATACCTTTTCGGTGTGTTCGCCCAGTAGCGGCGTGGGCGAAGGGTAACCGCCATCATCATCACCCAGGCGATACCCGTTGCGTTCGTAGTGGAACAGGCCGGTTTGTGCGCGCTCCATGCCGAGGAAATGCCCTCGAGTGGCGAGCTGCTTCGAGTCGTCAAAAAGGTCACCGAAGTCTGCCACCGGAACGGCCTCGACACCTCGCGACTGCAGTTTGTCGGCGAGCGTCTCCGCATCCTGCTCCTGTGTATATGCCGCCAGCAGTGCTTCCAGGGTGTCGTTGTTCTGCAGTCTGCTGTCGAGGGTGGCATGGGCGGCTGCGTCGAAACCTGCGATATCTGCGAGCGTTCGCCACTCCTCATCGCTCCAGCACGCGATCGCGATCCAGCGCTCTTCACCCTTACAGGGAAACACGCCGTGGGGCGCCGCCGCGGTATGGCGGTTGCCGTTGCGGGCGCGGTCGGTGCCGTTGGCGGTGTGCTCGAGCAACCAGGGCGCCAGGCTGTAGGCGCCCGTTTCTACCTGCGCGAGGTCAATGTAGGCGCCTTCGCCTGTCCGCCGCTGATGCAGCAGGCTCGCCGCGAGTGCGGAGGCGGCGAAGCGCGGAGACAGCGAGTCTGTGATCGTGCCGAACGGGCCGATCGGTTCCCGGTCGGGCCAGCCGGTGAGGTAGTTGAAGCCGCATAGCGCCGCGCCCTGTCCGCCGAAACCCGGATAGTCGCGGTGTGGGCCTGTCTGCCCGTTGAGGCAGGTGGAGAGCATCACGAGGTCGGGCTTCTCTGCCACCATGCTTGCATAGTCGAGACCGTACTTACGCATGGCCTTGGGAGCGAAATTCTCAATCACCGCGTCGGCCCAGTGAAACAATGACTTCGCCACCGCTATACCGTCTGCATCGCGCAGGTTTAGCGTCACGCTCTGCTTGCCGGGATTGAGTGCATTGAACAGCGAAGAGCTTTCAAGGCCGTGGGCCTCGTGCCGTGACATGACGCGCAGGAAGTCCGGGTACTTTGTTGATTCGACCTTCACCACGGTCGCGCCTTGCTCCACGAAGTAGCGACTGGCGATAGGCCCCGCTGCGCCAGAGCCGAACTCCAGCAGCTTCAGTCCCTCCCAGGGCCGCTGTTTCACGGCGCTTGCGGGCTCCCACGAGGGCCACTCCGGCACCGGACCGGTGCCGAGCGGCGGCGCGGAAGCTGGCGCGGTGTCGCTATTGTCTTCTCCCGCTGCGTCTCGAAGGATCGCGAACCGTGCGGGCAGGGTGCCCGTGTCACCCGATGTGCTGAAAAACTTGCGCGCGGCGAGTTGCTCCCCGGCGAGAATCTCGGCGGCGCCGTTGGCGGGTGCCAGCATCAGGTTGGTCTGCACCGCGATGTTGTAAAGTTCGGTCATGCTGTGGCGCGCGAAGTACTCCGCCAGCGGTCGCTCGATGTCGGCAAGCTCATCGGCGCCCAATGTTGCAGCGTTAAAGCGCAGCCAGTCCCGTTCTTCCCAGCTCGACGTGTCGATCGCGTCCTCTGCCATCTGCGCCAGCAGAATGTCAAAGTTGTGTGCCCGCGAGGGGCCACCGCGCAGCCCGAAGGAGACGAAGCCATCCGCACAACGCCAGATCTCCCGCGTCGCGCCCATTGACGCGCCCATGCGATTGCCGCGCCGCCCTGTCGTGGGGAACTGTCCCGCGCCGCACATATTGGCGAGCATCACCACTTCACTCATCGCGAGGTCAACGGTTCGCGGCCCGCCGCCGGCAAAGGCTGTCAGCAGGGCGAACACGGCCTCGCTCGCCGCGTGGGCGTAGGCGGCGGGTTCTGCGCAGCGCACCGGTGGTCGGTCGGTGAAGCCCGTTGCAAACAAGTTGCCGCCTGCGGCTAACAGGCCGAGGTCAGAGGCGCGCCACTCGCTGCGCGGCCCATCAAGGCCAAAGGGCGTTGCCTTGAGCCACACCGCGTTGGGTGCGAGGCCGCGGTCCAGCTCGAGTGCGCCCGGAAAACCCGGCGTCTCGATCACCAGTTGCGCGCCCGCGAGCAACGCATCGGTCGCCTCGCAGGCGCGGTACTCGACACTGCTTTTGCCCGCATTGAACGCGAGAAAGCGCAGCGATGTGCCGTTGGCGTGCAGGGGCGCCTGGCGCCTTAATGGGTCGCCGCCCGTTGGTTCCAGCTTGATGACATCGGCGCCGAGGTCGGCGAGCATGCGCCCGGCCATGGCCAGGGGTTCGCCCGCCATGTCGATAACGCGTAGGCCTGTGAGTGGTGCCTGTGGCAAAACCGGTCAGGCCCCGCCTTCGACGAGATACTCGCCGTAGTTCACGCCCTCTATTTCCACCGACTCATCGCGCAGGCGCGCAAGGGCTTTGTCGACCAGCTTGCCTGTCTGGATTTTCTGGTTGCCGGTGAAGTCGAGGTCGTCCTCGGTGAACATGAGAATCTTGCGCGGGAGCTTGTACGTGGCGAGCTTTTCTTTCAGGAACGCGAGTATCGCCGACTCATCGAGAGGCTCGCCGCCCATCGCCACGGCGCAGAGCACAATGACCTCGCCGAGGGTAGGGTGGGGCGCCCCGAAAGGAATGCCGGTGCGCATGTTTGGGAACCCGAGCAGCGACTCCTCGATCTCCATGGGGCTGACGTTTGCGCCGCCCGTTTTGATGAGGCCGGAGATGCGGCCGTTCCAGTGCACGTAGCCGTCTGCATCCAGAAAGCCGCCGTCCTGGCTGTGGAAGTATCCCTCGCTGTCGAAGGTTTGCTCTGGTGCGACCTTGTAGTACCCGCGCATCAGGGTCAGCCCCTTTACGGCGATCTCACCCTCGCTGCCGACCGGCAGTGGTTCGTGGGTCTCGGTGTCGAGAATCCGCACCTGCATGCCGGCGCGCGTCTTGCCGGAGGTGCCGTTGCGCAACTCCACCGGCGCATCGGCGGGCAAGTTTGCGACAAAGGTAAAGGTTTCCGTCATGCCGAAGGAGCCCTGCGTACCCCAGGTGTCCTCCTCCGGGCTGATCTCGGGTTCCAGCCGGTAGACTTCCTTATCGATATGCGACAGGTCGAGTTCGGCATACAGCGGATGTTCCGCCATGGCTTTGGCCTGGTGCGGCCATGCCTGTGTGGCATTGGCTCGCTCTTCCACGAGGCAGCGCAACGCGGCTTCCGGGTCGAACGTTTCCTGCAATACTAAGGTGGCGCCCGCGCCGATAGTGGCGCCCAGCGCCATGCAGATACCGGCTGACCAGAACATCGGGTACGTGGTCCAGACGCGGTCTGTGGGTGAAAAGCGCATCTCGTCGGCGATCAACCAGCTCTGGATTACGGCGGCGCGCTGCATGTGTAACACGCCCTTGGGGCGTGACGTCGTGCCGGAGGTGTAAATGATCAGGCCATCGTCAGCGGGGTGGACCTCGGCGATCATGGCGTCGAGCACTGCGTCGGGAAATGTATCGCCGCTGGCGAGGAAAGCGTCCCATGCCTGCACGCCGCCGACCTGTTCGTCGAGACCGAGCGCCACGGCCTGGCGCAGCTGGGGAATACGTTCGCAGTAGAGCGTGCCGTCACCATCGCGCAGCTCAGGGAGAATTTCGAACAATTCTTCCAGGAAGTCGTACTTGAGCAGGTGGCGTTGGAAAAGCAGTAACGCGCTGTCGCTGTGCCTGAGTATGTACTCCCGTTCGTCCTTCGTGGCGAAGGTGTTCACGGGTGCGAGCACCGCGCCCAGCATCGCACACGCGAACGACGCCACTGCAAACTCCGGGCGGTTGGCCATATGCAGTGCAACGCGCGTACCTTTACTAACGCCCGCCGTGGCCAGCGCTTTTGCCAGCCTGCGGCTGTCGGCAAGGAGCTGGTTCGCGGTTATGTCGCAGCCCTCGAAGCGAATTACCACGCTGTCGCCGTGGCGTGCCGCAACATCCTCGATGAAGTGCCCCCAGGTGTGGCGTGTGGCATCCGGTTGCAGCCTGATGCTGTCGGTAGCGGTCATGGTCTTTCCTCCCGCGTGTGACTAAGTTGACTCGTACGGTTCAACTGGTGCGGTTCAGTTCGTAGTCACCGGCGTCGTCCACGTGTGCTGTCCAGCCGGGATACACAACAATCGTCGTGAAGCGTTCCTCGATGATCGCGGGACCCACGATCTCGTGCCCCGGCGCGAGATCGCTGCCGAGGTAAATGTCGGTCGGTGCGAACCCTGCGCCGAGGTTTGCCCTGCGTTGACGGTTCGGTGTGGCGCTCGCTCTTGCTGCTTTCCTGCCGCCGCTGAAGGCGGGGCTGGGTATGTCTGTGGCGGCTACCAGGCGCACGCCCGTGATCTCGGGCGCTTCTGCCTCGCGGTTGTGCCCATATTCGGCGAAGTGGAGCGCGTGGAAACGTTCCACCATGCGTTCCACCAGCCCCTCGTCTGCAAATGAGAGATCCCGCGCGCCGGTAACCTCGCAGGCGTCCACCGTCAGCGACCAGTTCTGCCCGGGATAGCGCAGGTTGAGCTGGTAGCGGCACTGCATGGCATCGCGCGAGAAGCCCGCGTCCGTCAGGAATGACTCGGCGCGCGCGTCAAGTTCAGTCCAGAGTTCACGTAGCCGGCTGATGCTCGCTTCACTTGCCGGGGCAAGATACGCGCGCTCTTCGTCGATGCCGGGCCGCGCTGTGAGCGCGCCTGTGGCGGAGAAACCGGGTGAGGTGCGCGGCACCAGCACGCGGCTTATGCCGAGTTCCTGGGCCTGGATCGCGGCGAAAACGGGGCCGTTCCCGCCGTAGGCCAGCATCGTCAGCGTCTTGGGGTCGCATCCTTTCTCGGCGGTGAGCCGCCTGACGGCCTGGGTCATGTTGGCATTGACCACGCGCCAGCAGTCGAAGGCAGCGTCCTCCACAGAGCAGCCGAGTGGCTCTGCAACGTGTTCCTTTATGGCGCTTTCCACGCCATCGCGCGTAAGGCGGAAGCCACCGCCTGCGAAGCCCTCCTCATCAGACAGGAGACCCAGCGTGAGAATGGCATCGGTCACGGTGGGTTGTGTGCCGCCGCGCCCGTAGCAGACGGGCCCCGGTTCCGCGCCCGCGCTCGCGGGCCCAACGCGCAGCGTGCCCGCCTCAACGGAACAGATTGAGCCGCCCCCGGCGCCCAGTGTCTCGACCTGCACCATTGGCACTGCCACGAGGTAGCGGTGGTGCCAGTTCCAACGCGCCTCTGCGGGCGCACTGCCGCCCTGTACGACCGAGACATCGTAGCTGGTGCCACCCATGTCTACGCACAACAGCTCTTCCGCCCCTTTAGCGGCGCCTGTTGCTGCACCACCGATCACTCCGCCCGCGGGACCCGACGCAAGCACGCGGACAGGGCTACCCGACAGATATTCACGCGTCATCACGCCGCCGTTGGACTGCATCAGCAGCAGTTGTTTCGTGTAGCCAGCCTCGGCCAGCCGGTCGCAGAGACGTCCTATATAGTGTGTAACGCGGGGGCCGACATAACCGTTCACGGCGGTTGTGCTCACGCGTTCGAATTCGGGTGACTTGGGCAATACCTCGTGGGAGAGGGAAATATGGGTGTCCGGCAGCACCTCGCGCACCAGCTCTGCCAGGCGCTTCTCGTGGGCCGGGTTGATGAAGCTGAACAGGGTGCAGATTGCCACGGACTCCACGTCCTGTTTTGCGAGCCGAGCGATTGCCGCGCGCGCCGCGTCTTCATCCAGCGGCGTGTGCACGGCGCCGTCGAACGTCACGCGCTCGGGCACGCCGAGCCTGCGTCGTCTGGGAACGATCGGCTCGGGCGGTGGCAGCCTCACATCCCAGATGTTCTCTTTGTAGCCACGCCGGAGCTCGAGTTCGTCGCGAAAGCCATCGGTGGTAAGAAGCCCTGTGCAGGCGCCGTTCATTTCGATGAGCGTGTTGTCGGCTACGGTGGTGCCGTGAATGATCGCCTCGGTGTTTGCGAGCAGTTGCGCCAGCGAGCAGTTTTCCTGTTGCGCCAGTGTTTCCAAGCCCTGCAATACACCGATGGATCGGTCCTCGGGTGTTGAAAGATTTTTATGCAGGCGTAAGTCGCCGTCTCGCATCAGTGCAAAGTCGGTGAACGTGCCGCCGATGTCGATGCCGATGCGGTAGCTCATGCGCCCGCCGCCATGTTTGCGCGTAGCGCCGCTGTTGCCTCGACGTCGATCTCGATGTCGCAGTTTTCAATCGAGCCGCTGAGGACAACGCCGTAGTCATTGCGTGCCGACTCGATGCTCACGTACTCGTCAAGTACGTCTTCGCGCACCGCGACCGGGTCACGCGCGAGCGGGTCATCAAAACCCGCGCCGCCGCCGTACTGGTAGGCGGTGATCGCGCCCGCGGGGAGCTGCGCATTAATCGCGTTCTCGACCTCGTACTCGTCGTCTGTGCCGACCAGAAAATGGTTGCTGTAGGGTGCGGCATCGTTGCCGCCGTTTAGGCCTCGCAAGGGGTGTTTGCGCGACACCATCCAGGTCATCGCCGACACGGGTTCCAGCACCTGCTTCACGTTGCGCGTGCCGGGCTGGCCGCGCCAGCGGCCTGCGCCACCGGTGTCTGTCGTCATTTCCCTGCCTAGGTTAAGCACGGGGAAGCGGCTCTCGGCGTCCTCCGCGGTGGCGAGTATCAAGTTGCCGAGCCCGGCGCACATGGAACCCCAGCCGTCGAGCCCCTGGGCGGCGGACGCATCGGACGCGCGCACGTCGACGCCCTGGTCCATCCACATCTCGCCCGTCTCGCTGAAGCCGATCACGGCACTCGGCATACCCAGTTTGTAAACCTGCGGCGCCGAGCGATCTGGAAGAATAGAAGACAGGGCGATGCAGATCGCTTCACCGACCTCCACGGCCGGGTGAAATGCACCTAACGCCGCCGGTTTGTTGGGGGGTGGCTGCAGGATCGAACCTTCCGGTATCACCATTTCGACCGCGTAAAACAGACCCTCGTTCTTGTTGATGCCGGGATCGACCATCGAGGCGAGTTGCGCGATGGCGTAGCCGCGCGTATTGGCGAAGGTGTTCCACACATTGATGAGTTCCGGCCGGGCGTCTGAGCCCGTCATGTCCACCGTCAACTGGTCGCCTTCCACCTTGCAGGTCACTTTCACGTGTACATCGGGATTGCCCGCGGTGTCCTGGTCAATCCAGACATCGGAGGGGTAGTCACCGTCTGGCCAGTCCGCGACCTCGGCGCGAAAGCGCTCGTTGGTCTGGTCGATGTTGACGTTCACGGCTGCTTTCACCGTCTCCGTACCGAACTGATCGCAGATTTCCCTGAGTGATTCGACGCCCGCCTGCACCGCGCTGATCATCGCGGCAATGTCGCCGGCGAAGGAGGGGAACCGGTTGTTGCGAATGAGCATTTCGATCGCGTCACGCCGCGGCTTGCCGCGGTGCACCAGTTTCAATACGGGAATGCCCATGCCCTCGCCGAAGATGTCCATGCTGTCGACTGAGAAGCCGCCGGGATCTTTACCGCCCGTGTCGCCCTGATGCGCCTGCAGTGCCTGTATCAGCACTAGCTCGCCGCTGTCGTCATAGAGCGGCGCGTAGACGGTGTAGTCGGGTAGGTGACCACCACCATAGTCGGGGTCGTTGCCCACGAAGACATCACCGGGCCCCCAGTCATCCTCTTCTGCGTTTTCCAGGCCCCAGCGCACAGCGAGGGGTGATACGAACAGGAGCTGTGGAATGCCTACCGAGATCCCGGCAAGGCGGCCATTGCCGTCGATGATGCTGGCGTTGCGTTCGTTGGACTGGTTAATGATCGCGGAGGAGGCGGCGCGCCCGAGGTGGGTGGCGACCTCGAAGCAGACCGTTTCGAATGCGCCGTTGATAATGCTGGCAGTCACCGCGTCGACCTCGGCGCTCGTCGGGAGCGGTGGTCGTTTGGCGACCAGGCGGCGATTCAGTTCGAAGGACATGGGCTTCTCCCCGCTAGCGACAGCGATTTACAGCGCTTTTTCCAAGACAGGCGACTTGCCAAAACAGTGTATTACACCGGCCGCGGCCCGCAAAGCGCGGCCGGGCGGTGTGGTGGGGATCATCCGCCGATGTTGACGATGGCGTGACCCGCCATGCCGCCGCCGTACAGCGTGACCAGCGTGTCGGGTACCTCGTCCAGGGTGATCTCGCGGTTGAGGCTTGCGATGCTCTCGAGGTCGGCGCATTTGGCGAGTTGCTCCCAGGCGGCCCGCTTCTCCTCGAGCGGAATCTCCACGGAGTCAACGCCCAGCAGGTTCACGCCGCGCAGGATGAACGGCAGTACCGTGCCGTCGAAAGCCGGGGACTGCACCAGACCGCAACAGGCGACGCTGCCGCCTGCCTTGATTGACTTGATGGTGTTCGCCAGGGTGTCGCCGCCAACCACGTCGACCGCGCCCGCAAAGCGTTCTTTCAACATGGGGCGTTTGTTGGGTTCTGAGAGTTCGGCCCGGTCTATTACCTCGGTAGCACCGATCTGCTTCAGGAGATCGGCCTGTTCCGACTTGCCGGAGCTTGCTACGACCTCGAAACCCGCGTTGGCGAGCAGCGCCACGACAATACTGCCCACGCCGCCTGTAGCGCCGGTTACCAGTACCTGGCCCTGGTCTTTGACAAGACCCATGCGCAGGAGCTTGTCGATGCAAAGCTGCGCGGTCAGACCTGCGGTGCCGAAGAGCATGCTTGCGCGTGGGTTCAGCCCTGGGGGGCACTTGATCGCCCAGGACGCAGGCACTCGAATGTATTCGCCGAGTCCGCCTGCGGTGTTCATGCCGAGGTCGTAACCGGTGACGATCACCTCGTCGCCCGCGGCGAAGTCACCGCTCGCGCTCTCTTCCACGGTACCCGCTGCATCGATCCCCCCCTGGTGTGGAAACTCGCGGGTCACGCCCTTGTTTCCGTGGGCCGACATGGCATCTTTAAAGTTTAACGAGGAATACGCGACGCGAATGAGCAGGTCGCCCTCGGGTAAGTCGGCGGTATCGCGCTCAGTGATGCGCTGGGTGTAGGAGCCGTCTTCCTGCTCTTCGATGTAGAGGGCGCGGTAGGTGGTCATGGGGTGCTCTCCTGTTCAGTTAAAGCCGCCGCCCGTCGTCCCCGCGAAAGCGGGGACCCAGCGTCTTTGGTGTGATGTGTAAGGTTGGTCGCATGGGTTACTGGGCCGCGAGACGTCGCACCGCCGCCTGCTCGAGATCGACGTTGGCGAGAATCCAGCGAGGCAGGACTATGTCGTCGGTCATCTTTTCGAATACAACTTCGACGGCTGCACCAATCTCGATGTCATCGTAAGCAATACTGTTAATCGCATCCCCCAACGCCGGCACCAGATTACCCGGCACACGTATAGAGGGATCTTCCTCCAGCTCGACAATGATCGCGTTATAAGGCGCAAGCTCCGTGAAATTCAACATAAGCGGCGGGTGCGGTTCAATCACGCTCCAGATACGTCCGCGACCGGAAACTTCCGTCCACACCGCGGGTGTGTCCGGCGTCCAGCTGTTGACCTCGCGAGGCGGAAACATGAGTCGGCCCGTGGCGGGGCATTGCTGCATGCGCAGAACGCCCTCTTTGCAGCCCTCCCAGAAAGGTGCATTCAACTCATCGATGTGCGGCAGTAGTGTCTCGGTTGTCATGGCCTTCGCTCAGTTGCGCAGTATCACGGCGCCGGTGGGTACGCCTTCACCGCCGGTGACGAGGCACGTGCCTGCATCCGGTACCTGGTTGAGCGATGTACCCCGCAACTGGCGCACACCTTCGGTCAACAGGTTGAAGCCGTGGACATAGGCCTCCGACAGGCCGCCTCCTGAGGTGTTGGTGGGCAAGTTGCCCTCAATTTCCAGGTTACCGTTTTCAGTAAACGCCGCGCCTTCGCCGCGCTCACAGAATCCGAAGCCTTCCAGCGAGAGCGGTATCAGCGGTGTAAACGCATCGTAGATCTGCGCCACGTCGATGTCGGCCGCCTGGATGTCCGACTGCTGGTAAAGACGCCGGGCCGCCACCCAGCTGGGCCCTTTGAGCGGGTCGTCGCAGAAGAAGTTCTGCATCGTTTGGTGCTGTGCATGAAAGCCCTGTGCGAATGCGTGAACGTACACGGGCTTGTGGCGGCAGTCTTTTGCACGGTCGGCGCGCACGATGACAGCCGCGAGCGCGCCGTCGGTCTCAAGGCAGTTGTCGAACAGGCACAGTGGCCTGGCGATCCAGCGCGCTGCCATGTAGTCCTCTCGCGTCATCGGCTTTTCATACATCATGGCATCGGGATTGTTGTTGGCGTAGGCGCGCTGGGCGAGGGCCACGTTGGCCAGGTGGTCGCGCGTGGCGCCGTACTCGTGCATGTAGCGGCGCGCCAGTAGGGCGATCTCGTCTACCGGGCGAATAATGCCGAAGGGCCGCGTGTAGTTGGCAGCAATGTCTTCCAGTAACGCCGAGCCGCTTTTCGACCACGGCCTGCGTACGGCACCCGAGGCGCGCTTACGCGAACGCCACGCAACGCCGACGTTGCACTGGCCGGTTGCCACGGCCATGGCCAGGTTGCCGATGACGCCGGGACCGGCGCCGCCGCCGTAGCCGACCTGGCTGAAGTAGCAGATATCACCGAGCCCGAGGTTACGTGCGACAGTGACTTCGGAATTCGCTTCCTGGGTGTAGGAGGCGAGTCCGTCGACCTCGCTGCGATCGATGCCCGCATCGTCCAGTGCGCGCAGCACGGCTTGGCAGGCCAGCTCGAGTTCAGATTCCGGTGCCTTCTTGCCAAATGCTGTCTGGCCGATGCCCACGATTGCGGTAGCGTCTTTCATCGCGTGCTACACCTTGCCCTGCAGGTAGTCGATCAGCGCACGCTTGTCGATCTTGCCGCTGTCAGTGAAAGGGATTTCCGGCTTGGCGCAAAAGAAGATCTTCGCGGGCACCTTGTAGGCAGAGAGCTCCTCTTTCAATCTGGCGCGAAGGGTGTCGCCGTCAAGCCCGGCGCCGGCGTTGAGGATGACGGCTGCGGCGACTTCCTGTCCGCGGTCGGGGTGCGGTAGCCCGACAACATAGGACGCCTGCACCTCAGGCTGCTCGTCGATGGCGACCTCCACCTCGCGCGGCGTTACATTGGCGCCCGCTGTTTTGATGAGATCACCCAGGCGCGCCTTGAAGAAAAGAAAGCCGTCTGTGTTGAGGTGGCCGGAGTCGCCGGTGCGGTAGAAGCCGTCACTGTCGAAGCAG
The DNA here is from genome assembly GCA_965227435.1 of Halioglobus sp. Lineage (GTDB taxonomy): Bacteria > Pseudomonadota > Gammaproteobacteria > Pseudomonadales > Halieaceae > Marimicrobium. Next base: position 2,673,871 of record CBDDGB010000001.1, read on the forward strand.
TCCTCGCGCTCCATCTTGTACTGGCCCTGCATGAGGCTGTAGCCGCGCACGCAGATCTCGCCCTCTTCGCCCGCCGGCAGTTCCGCGCCCGTGTCGGGGTCGATAACTTTGTGCTCAATACCATCGGGCGCCTTGCCGAAGGAGCCGCGCATGACTTCAGGCAGGTCGACATCCATGTGATCGATGGAGTGGGGGCCGCAGGTTTCGGTCATACCGAGTGCATTGGAGCGCAGCTCGGGGTCGTGGGGGCGCGTGTTGCCCGGTAGCAGGTTGTAGATGTTCCCCGCGCGGATGCTCGACAGGTCGCGCTCGCTGAAACTCGGATGATCTGCCATGGCCGTGCCGTAGTGTGGCCATCCCATCGCGACCGTCACCTTTTCACGCTCGATCAGCTTCAGGGTAGATTCGGGTTCGAAGACGTCCTCGCTGATCAGGCACGCGCCCTTGTGCATGGCGCTGAACAGGGTGAAGACGAGCCCGCCGACCCAGAAGAACGGCATGGGGGAGAATATCCGGTCGCCTTCTTCCAGGTCACGCCAGTCGTTGAGATGGCAGGAGTGTCGAATGGCTGTGCCGTGCGTGTGAATCGCGCCCTTGGGGTCTGCGGTACTTCCCGAACTGTAGATAATCATCAGGGGGTCGGCAGGAGTCACGGCATCTTCGACCGCATGCAGGAAGCGCTCATCAATATTCTTTGGTGCACTTTCGATCGCCGCGCCGTCATGGCTCCACGTCCGGCTAGCGTCACCCCAGACGTGAACGCTGCGCAGGTGCGGCAGGCTCGCCGCAAACAGCGGACCCTCCGCGGCATGGTGTGATGCGAGCTCAGGGCAGCAGGTTTCCAGACGATCAAGGTAGTCGTTATTGAGGAAGCTGTCCCTGGTCAGCAGGAACTCGATATCCGCGTGCGCAAGGATGAAGGCGAGCTCTTTCGGCTTGTAAAACGTGTTGATCGGTACGAGCAGCGCACCGATGCGCGCCGCCGCCAGCCACGCGACCACGAAATCGGGGTCGTTTGGCATCAGGAGTCCCACGCGACTGCTCTTGGTTACGCCGGCCCCGAGCAATCCCATGGCCAGGTTGGCCGAGCGTTTCTCGGCATCGGCATACGTCAGGCGAGCACCTTCGTAAACAATGAGCTCGTTCTCACCGTAACGCTCTTTTATTGAGCGCAGGAACTCGGGTGTGCTGGGGGTGAAATCGGGGAAGGGCATACCAGCTCGTCTCACACGGTAAACGCGCCGAACCGCTTGTTATTCTGGTTTACGGCGGACATACGACTTTACCAGACAGCTGCCTTGTATAAAAGCGCGGGGCCTGTGCGGGGGTCGCATTCTCACTGGCCAGAGGCTAGGATATCGCTATCTCAAGCCAACTGTCCTGAAATAGCAGCCGTCAAGGAATCCTGCGATGCCGAAAATTGTCGACCACGACGAACGCCGTGAGCGCATCGTAGAAATTGTGGCGGAGATGTTGGCGACGGTCGGTGCTGAGCGCACCACCATTCGAGAGATCGCCCGGCAGTCGGGCTATTCGCGCGGCTTTATTGAGCACTACTTCCACAACAAGGAAGAGCTGATCGCAAAAACGATCCGCTGGATCAATGAGCGCTCGCTGGCGCGCGCCGAGGAGGTGCTCCAAAACAAGAAGGGCCTCGATGCCCTGCACGCGTTCAGTGAGCTCAGCCTGCCTCTCACGGCGGAAACCCGCAATGAGTGGAAAATACGCCTGCAGTTCTGGGGCATGGCCGCGGTGTCGGACGAGCATCGCAAAGAACAGTCCAAGCGTATTCACGCAGCAGAGAAGTTTATAACGGTCTACCTGGAACAGGCCCAGGCGCTTGGTGAAATTGAAGAGGGCGTTGACCTAGAACCACTCGCGCACAGTTTGTTGCACCGCCTCTATGGTCTTGGCTGTAACGCGATCCTGCGCCCCAGCTACTTTACCCGCAACCGCCAGCTCAAGGCGCTGGAACATATCATGCGGGAGTTCGTCAAAGCGCGCTGACGGCGCTGGCCATGTCGGACGCATCTGTCACCTCAAACCTCGACGCGCCCCTCCCATACGGCGCGAGAATGAGCGCGCTCGCCGCAGCTGATCCTGACGCGATAGCGCTGGTGTGTGACTCGCCGGAGGGGGAGCGTTGTTACAGTCGAACGGCACTCGACGCTTGGGCAAATCGGCTCGCGCGTTACTATTCCTCCCTCGGCCTGGCGCAGGGTGATATCGCTACCGTCGCGCTTGAGAACGGCGCGGAGTATATCGCCGCCTGTCTTGCGGTCTGGAAGCTCGGCGCTATTCCTAATCCGGTATCGCATCGACTGCCATCGCGAGAGCGTGACGTGATCGTTGAGCGCGCCGACCCTAAGTTGGTGATTGGTGTGCAGAAAGGAACGTATGCACAGCGGGCCTGCGTTCCCCCCGGCCAGCGCGCCGAGGAGTTTGACGCTGCACCCCACGCTGCGGTTGAACCGCCTTATGAGCGCGCCATGACCTCCGGCGGCAGCACTGGCCTGCCAAAGCTGATCATCGCAACCGTGCCTGCACTGTACGATCCCGCTGCAGCATCGCCGTTGTTTCTCGCGCGTCATGCCGTGTTGGTGCCTGGCCCCCTGTATCACGGCGCGCCTTTTAGTTCCGCATTCCAAGGCTTGTTTGCCGGGTGTCGGGTGGTACTCATGCACCGTTTCGACGCCGCGCGCTGTCTTGAGCTCATCGGCGAGCACCGCGTAGATCGCATGATGATGGTGCCTACCATGTTGCAGCGCATCTGGCGGCTCCCGGATGAAGAGCGGGCGAGGGCGGATGTGTCTTCCCTCGAGTTCATACTCGTCGGTGGCGCACCCTGTCCTGCATGGCTGATGCGCGCGTGGATCGAATGGGTCGGCCCCGATGTGATGCACGAGGCCTTCGGCTCCAGCGAGCGGGCGGGAGGTACCTTTATCTCCGGTCGCGAGTGGCTCGAACATCCCGGTTCAGTCGGCCGACCCTCACCGGGTTGCCAGCTGAAAATACTCGATGAGCAGGGCAATGAAATGCCGCCCGGTGAGATGGGTGAGATCTATGTGTTGCCGGATGCCGGGCAGGGCTCAACCTACCGCTACGTCGGCGCTGAGCCGCGAGCCACGCGCGACGGTTGGGAGTCGGTCGGCGACATGGGCTATCTCGACAAGGACGGCTACCTTTACCTCGGTGATCGACGTACCGACATGATCGTCTCGGGTGGCCGCAATATCTATCCGGCAGAGGTCGAAGCCGCTCTCGATGCCTGCCCCGGCGTGCGCTCCAGCGCGGTGATCGGGCTGCCAGACGATGACCTTGGGCAGCGTGTGCACGCCATTGTCGATGTTGATGGGCAAGCGCTCCAAGAGGCAGCTTTGCGGCGGCATTTAGAGGGCGAACTGGTGAGCTACAAATTGCCACGCACCATAGAGTTTGTAGACACTCCGCTGCGCGATGATGCCGGTAAATTGCGGCGCTCTGCACTGCGCGAAGCCCGTATGCCTATGCGTACCAGCGCAGGTGAAAGCTGACACTGTGTTAGATATGCTCGGGGACCTTCTCAGAAGACTGAACCCCATAACAAGAAGGGAGTAGAACCATGTCAAACTACAAGGCGGGTGACCGACTGGCGAGCGCCGTCTGCGATGGCGAAATCGTGGTTATCGGCGCGCCGGCGGAAGGTGCGGTTATTAGCTGCGGTGGCGTTGCGATGCTGGCAGCGGGAGAAGAGGGCGGCGGTGAACTCGACGCCGCGTTTGCCGATGGCACTGAGCTCGGCAAGCGCTACACCACTGGCGCCGGAGATGTTGAATTGCTGTGTGTGAAGCCCGGTCAGGGCAGCCTCTCGATCGACGGCGAGGCCCTGGTGTTGAAAGGCGCCAAACCCCTGCCTTCATCCGACTGAGTTTTCACCGTGAACACAATGATGCTGCTGGAGATGGCAGCTCAGGCATTCCCCGACGATGTCGCCTTCGTTAACGGCGATGACACTCTCAGTTATGGGGAGCTGTTTGCAGCGGCGGGTAGTGCGGCAAAAGCGCTGCGAGAATCTGATGCCGAACACCTGGCCATGCTTGACGTCAGCAGTTTCGCGCTGCCAATCGGGCTGTTCGCTGCAGCCTGGGCGGGCAAGCCCTTCGTGCCCATCAACTACCGCCTGTCCGAGGGCGAGATCGATGCACTGTTGGAGAGGATTGCCCCCGCACAGCTGGTAACCAGTTCCGACAAAGCGGCGGGCAACCTGCCGGAAGGTATAAGCGCCGTCACGACAGAAGACTTCATCAGTGCATCGCGCACGGGTGCCGCCGAGGTGGCGAACGATTGGCCGATGGAAGCGGAAGACACGGCGATCCTTCTGTTTACCAGCGGTACCACCGGTGCGCCGAAGGCCGCAGTCTTGCGCCACCGCAACGTGGCCTCTTACGTGCTGTCCTCCATAGACTTCGCTTCCGGCTTCGGCCAGACGGCGATCGTTACCGTTCCGCCTTACCATATTGCAGGCGTGATCTCGGTGCTCGGCTCGGTCTACGCAACGCGTAAGGTGGTGCAGCTTGCGAACTTTAACGCCCGGGCCTGGATCGACCTTGCCCGGTCCCAGGGCGTTACCACGGCCTTCCTTGTGCCCACGATGCTGCGCCAGATCATCTCCGAGTTGGAGGCGCAGGGAGAAGACGCGGGTATGGACCAGTTATCAGCCGTTGCGTACGGCGGTGGCAAGATGCCGCAGCCGGTTATCGAGAAGGCGCTCAAAATGTTCCCCGATGCTGGGTTCACCCAGGCCTACGGCCTGACGGAAACCAGCTCTACGATTGCCCTGTTGTTGCCGGGCGATCACGCAGCCGCGCTGGCGAGCGATGATCCGAAGGTGCGTCGCCGCCTGACATCGGTCGGCCGAATGATCCCCGGAGTCGAAGTAGAGATCCGCGATGCCGAAGGCAAAGCGCTGGGTGTGGGTGAGGCCGGAGAGATCTGGGTGCGCGGCGAACAGATCGCGGGTGAGTATGTTGGCAAGGGCAGCATGCTGGATGCCGATGGCTGGTTCCCAACGCGCGACGCGGGTGAACTGGACGAAGAGGGTTATCTCTTTCTGGAAGGCCGCTCGGACGATGTGATTGTGCGTGGCGCTGAGAACATGTCACCCGGCGAAATAGAAGACGTGCTGCATGTGCACAACGCGGTCGCCGATGTCGGCGTGGTGGGTGTGCCCGACGAGCACTGGGGCGAGGCAGTAGCCGCTGTCATCGTGCTGAAAGAGGGTGCGGAGGCTACCGCGGAAGAGCTTCAGGGCTGGGTAAAGCAGCACCTGCGGTCTTCCAAGGTGCCGAGTGTTGTTCGATTTGTCGGAGAGTTGCCCTATAACGACACGGGCAAGTTATTGCGCCGAGTGTTGCGCCAGGATCTGGCGAGCGAGTAGCGCTGGGAAGGGTAAGCGACCGGGGTGCAGGCACCCCGGTGTGCACCAGGCCGATCAGGCGTCGACGCTGATCAACTCGGCATTGGCGCCGCCATTGTTTGAACGGTAGCGGTACTTTACTTCGCTTCCACTCGGTGCGCTTTCGAGCCGGTCGTCACTCGGAAGTTTGAATTCCAACTTCTCACCACGGCGAACGCGGCAGCGCGAAGCATCGTCGTATTTCTTGACGGAGTGGATTTTGACCATGGTCGATTGTTCCGCACCTGATCCGCTTTTCTCAACGGTGCCCTCAAGCAGGCAGTCTTTCTCTGCGAGCGCCAGGGGGCTGGTACCAACCAGCGTGGCAAGTGTCACTGTTTGGAGGAGCTTTTTCATTGTGTGTATCCTCTTTGTGTATACATCTTGCACACAGACTAACCCAAAACATCGACCGCTTGCCACCTCGCGCCACGAAAATTTCATCATTTTGTAACATTTTTGTGGTTTGCCGCTCGCGCGCAAGGAGCGTACGGGCTCGAACCGTCACAAACCTGTCATAAAACTGAAAAACATCGTCCATATACTGCGGAGCCATAGTCGCCCCATTTAGTACTTTTCGAGACGAGACTTTGATGAAACACCTTCTTTTAGCCGCTGGCGCCGTGGTGGCGCTTACCGTTCCCTTCAAAGCAACTGCGCTTGCGCTTGATGCTGAAGAGTTCAAGGCCTCCAGGCTCATGGCCTGTACCATGGCGCAGCAAGCTCTGGGCCAGCTGACGGAAGAAGAGTATGGCGAGCAGGCACTTAACGTTTTGGACGGCTTCGAAGCCGGGGAGCGCGACAATATTATCGCCAAGGCACTCGGCTACTACGACGGCCTGATGTTCTCTATCGACGAGGGTGATCGCAGCGCCCACGATCTCAGGCTGCGCGACTTCGTGTCCAGCAACTCTTGCAGCGGCGAGTTCCGCAGCGTTAGCGTCAGCCTCTAGCTTCACTTTTTCATCGGGAGCTACTGCCCCGATCTGAAGAAACCCCCGCTGGAAACAGTGGGGGTTTTTTCTTTGTCTCTGTCGCCTTGGCGTTCTTCATAAATCTGCAACACAAGCATCACATGAGTGTCATTAAGACCCTCTAGCATCCCACGACCATAAGCGCTGGAACGGTAATTTTTACTATTGGGCCGTTATGCAATGCATCCAGCCGCAGCGAAATCAACGTCCATATCAAGGCACAGCAACTCTATGAAACGGTTAGCAGTCAACGCGGGATTTCTCTTCGCTCTTCTTTCCCAACCGGCACTGGCTGCCACAACCTATTTGATGGTTTTTCTCGATGACGCTCCGCTCTCCGGTGTCGAACTCGATTACAACGGCGCCGACGTCGGTCTCACGAATGCGCGCGGCAGTGCTGCCTTTGATATCGACGCTGGCGAGCACGTTGTCACCCTGGCAGACGATGAAAGCCAGTTCCCCATCACGTTTACCTCTGCTCAAGACGAGGACGTCGAGATCAGCGTGACTTTCCACTCCGCTGAGGGTGTTGCTCCCGAGGTCAGTGTGCGCAAGTTTGGCCCCGGTGAGGCGGCGAACGGCTTTGTCACGGGGCAGGTACTGGATAGTAACGGCGCTCCTCTCGCGGGCGCTGACGTTGCGCTGACCGGCACCGCGTTCAGCGCAACCACCGACAGCTCTGGCATTTACACATTGGAAGTGCCCAGGGGCGAGTACGATCTCTCGGTAAGCGCCGCCGGCTATGACCCGGTTGCTATCGGTGACGTGCGCGTCATGGCCGGGCTTGGTGTGTCGGCCGGTGTTCGCCTGCAGCCAACGGGTGCAAGCAACAACATCGAAGAGGTCTTCGTACTCGGCGTATTCAATCCGCAGGAAGACTCCGTGAGCGTTGAGCGCTATGCGACCTCCATTACGGACGCAATCGACGTTGCCCAGCTAGAGCGCTTTGGCGATTCCGATGTCGCGGCGGCGCTCAATCGTGTCGTGGGCGTCGCCGTTACCGACAGCAAGTACGCCACTGTGCGGGGCCTCGATGGGCGCTACATCTCCAGCACGCTCAATGGTCTGCTGATGCCGAGTACAGACCCGCAGCGCCGCGACGTCCAGCTCGACCTGTTTCCGACTGACATCCTGGGCGGCATTGAAATCCAGAAGTCCTACACGCCCGACCAGCTCGCAACCACCACGGGCGGTTCGATCAAGATCAAGACCAAGGGCTTGCCCGATGAGCGGATTCGCAAGATCAGTTCAAGCCTCGACTACAACTTTGATGTGACGGGCGACAAGGTCCTCAAGCATGCGGGCAGCTCGACTGACGTGCTGGGCTACGACAACGACCTGCGCGAAATGCCCGACGGTGTTTTGGCTGCCACGGACGGTGGCCGCTCCTTAACGGTCTGTGACCCATCCCTCGCCGACTTCTGTACTTCACCGTTTGAAGCGGCGGAGCTGGGTGTGCAGTTCCAGGACGATTACAACGTCGAGGAGAAAAACGCGCTGCCCGATCTCGGTGTCGCGCTTGCGCTCGGTGATCGACTCCAGGCCGGCGATGGCGAGTGGGGTTACTACCTTGCAGCCACCTATGACCGTTCCACCAACGATCGCGGTGATGCCGAACTGGACAATCCGCTTGAAACCACCGGTGGCTACCGTCGCTCGCGCATTACGGTCGACGCCACTGGTTACATGGCCCTCGGCTACGAGTATGGCGAGGCCAACGAGGTTCTGTCCAAGACCACCTTCCTGCGCAGCTCCGATGACACTACCCGCGTAGAGAGCGGCGTAGACGGCGCGGAAGACAACCAGATCGACCGGACGATTCTCGAGTGGGTAGAGCGCCAGTTTTTCTCGCAGGCCTTTGTTGGCTACAACGAGATCGCTACCAACTGGGGCGCGCATGCGCTTGACTGGCGCGTGGCATACTCGCGCACCGATCGCGACGAGCCGGACCGTCGCCAGTACACCTACTTCAACAACAACCTCTCAACGTCGGCTTTCGAGCGCCGCTGGTCTGACCTGCAGGAAGACGCTTACGACCTGACGCTCGACTACACGCTGAGCGTCGACTGGGGCGATATCAGCACCACCGATGTGAAGCTCGGCGTACTCTGGTCCGACAAGGAGCGGGAAGTCGACCAGTACCGTTTCGGAATTCGTGTGCAGGACAACGACCTCGATCTCGGCATTGACCAGGATCTCGAGAAGGACGTCCTCTCCTACAACAATTTCGCGATCGGCCGCGTCCGTCTCGCCGCCAACACGGCCACCACAGATTCCTACGAGTCCCAGGAAGAGATCCAGGCGGCTTACCTGACCACGAACACCGACTTCGGTGAGCAGTGGTCCGTGCTGTTCGGCGCGCGCTTTGAGGACTTCACACAGGACCTCGTTTATCCGAACGATTCGAGCGCGGCAAGCAGCCTGGAGTACGACGACTGGTACCCAGCGCTGAACGTCAGCTGGCGCCCGATCGAGGAGGTCCAGCTGCGTGTTGGCTATTCCGAGACCGTGTCTTACCCCGGCCTCATTGAGCGTTCAGAGGCGCAGTCCTTCGACCCTGACACCGACGACCCGATTTTTGGTAACCCGAACCTGCAGGTGTCCACGATCGACAACTACGACATCCGTCTCGAGTACTACTTCACGGATGCCGAGAGCGTGTCTCTCGCTCTGTTTGCCAAGGACATCGACCAGCCGATCGAACGCGCGGTGCCAGACGCTTCGGGCTCCGCAGCAAGTCGCGCCATTACGTTCGTGAACCAGGAAAAGGCTGAGTTGATCGGTATTGAGATCGACGCGAACAAGAATCTCATCGATGAAGACGACTACGTCTTCTTTGTCGGCGGCAACATCGCCTACATCGATTCAGAGGTGACGCTGTCGGAGGACTCCCTCCGGCTCGAGGGTGCCAATGCCGATGGCCGCCAGCTTCAGGGCCAGTCGGAGTGGCTTGCCAACCTGCAGTTCGGTTTCGACCACTACCCGACTGAGCAGAAGGTCACCCTGCTGTTCAACTACTTTGACGACCGTATCTTCCGTATCAGCCGCGGTGCCGCGACTGGTCCTGAAATCGAGGTAGAGCGTCTGATCATCGACCTCACCTACGAGAAATTATTCAGTGAAAACCTCACCTTCTCGGCGAAGGTTAACAACCTGCTCAACGAGGACGTCGAGTTTTCACAGAATGGCCGCACCATCGAAAGCTTCCAGACCGGTACTTCGCTTGGTGTCAGCTTGAGCTACGAGTTCTGATAGATGCGAGAGCCTGTAGCGAAACATCAGTGTGTACGAGGTGCGGACTTCTGCATGATTTTTAAACGTTTTGTTTTTTCTAACTAGGGAACGAACCATGATTAACAAACGTCTCATCGCGTTGCTTATTCCCTTCGCCGTGCTCGCCTCGGGCTGTGATATCGAGGGCGACGGTGACAATGTAAGCATTGAGAACAACTTTAATGGCGGCTTTAACGGCGGCACAAACGGCGGCACCAACGGTGGCAATGGCGGCGGCGGAAGCTGTGACGATGTGCCAACGGCAGACTTTGTTGAATACAACGAGGACTGTTCCGAGGGCCTTCTGACCGGCACCATCGACATGGACTGGACGCTCACCAGCGACATTTCCTGGCAGCTGAGTGGCACGGTTCAGGTGGGTGACGGTAACCAGGAGATCACGAGCGCTGAAGAAGAGCAGGCGATCAGGGATGCCGGCGTTACGCTGACGGTCGAAGCGGGTACGCATGTCCGTGCATTCGACACAGGCTCACTGCTCGTAACCCGCGGCTCATGGCTCATCGCCGATGGCACCGCGACCAACCCGATCACGTTCTCATCAATCGACAACAACTTTGATGGCCTGGGCGAGTGGGGCGGCATCATCATCCAGGGCTTCGCGCCCCAGTATGGCCAGGGCGGTACCGGACTCTGTGCCAACGATGGCGAGACCTGGTGTAACGTTGAAGGTGAAGGCGGCACGGATGTCTCCGTATACGGCGGCACCGACCCGGCTGACAACTCAGGGACTCTGCGCTACGTTCGCGTGGCAGAGGGCGGCCTGGTGGCTGGTCCGAACAACGAAATCAACGGCATCACCCTGCAGGGTGTGGGTCACGGCACTGTGTTTGAGTACATCCAGGTGCACGGTAACCTGGACGATGGTATCGAGTGGTTCGGCGGCACCGTCAACCTGCGCTACGCCGTGTTGACCAACAACGACGATGACGACCTCGACTACGATGAGGGCTCCATGATCAACGTCCAGAACGTGATCATTCGCAAGCACCCCAACAAGGCGTCACCGACGGGTTCTAACGACCCGCGCGCGATCGAGGCTAACTCTTCTGACGACGAGTACACCCCCGAAACCGAGGCAACACTGGCCAACATCACGATTATTGGTTCAGCCCTCAACAACGACGACAGCTCAGAAGCGGGGCCACAGCCAGGCATGCGTCTGCGCGGTGCCGTAACCACGGGCATCTACAACAGCTCAGTCAGCGGCTTTGACGTGGGCTGTGCCCGCATCGACGATGCGGACGTCGATGGCGATGACACCATCGACTTCACGTCAGACATCACGCTGGTCAACTTCCTGGCGGACTGTCGCGATGGTATCTACAACAAGCGTGCAGCTGACACCGAGACCAACGTATGGGAAATCGGCCTCAGCTACGACGGCAACCTCGCGATCGAGCAGGATGAAGCACAGCTTGGCTCTGCAACGTCTATTCCCGCTACCAACAACGGCTCTGGCTTTGTGTTTGACTCCACCGACTACGTTGGTGCGGTTGACCCGAACGGCCCCGCCTGGTGGATGGGCTGGACCCTGCCAGACACCGTGACAGCGGCAGAGCAGGTAATGCCTGCAGATTTCGTGAGCTGTAACGCCGACGAGACGGTTTGTACGCTTGAAGGCCTGATCGATGAGGACTACACCCTCGTGGCTGGCGTCGAGTGGCGTCTCCAGGGTGAAGTGCTCGTGGGTGAGGGCAACGCCGAAATCACCTCCGTGGAGCAGGAAGAGGCCATCAAGGCGGCCGGTGTGACGCTGACGATTCGTCCGGGCGTTCATGTGCGCGCTTTCGATACCGGCTCACTGCTGGTCACCCGCGGCTCGCAGCTCTGGGCGGTGGGTACCGCGCAGTCTCCGATCACCTTCTCCAGCCTGACCGACGAAAACTTCGACGGTGAAGGCGAGTGGGGCGGCGTGATCCTGCAGGGCTTCGCTCCCCAGTACGGGCAGGGGGGCACAGGCGTCTGCTTCGGCGAAGATGGCATCTGTAACGTCGAGGGCGAGGGCGGTACGGTCGTGGGCAACTACGGCGGCGACGACCCGGCCGACAGCTCCGGTGCGCTGATGTACGTGCGCATTGCCGAAGGTGGTCTCGTGGCGGGTCCCAACAACGAGATCAACGGCCTGACGCTGCAGGGTGTAGGTCACGGTACCCAGCTGGAATACATCCAGGTGCACAACAACCTCGACGACGCGGTTGAGTGGTTCGGCGGTACGGCCAATGCCAGGTTCCTGGTACTGACCAACAACGACGACGACAGCCTCGACGTGGATGAGGGCTACATGGGTAACATCCAGCACGTCATCATCCGCATGAACCCGAACAAGGACACCCCGACAGGTTCTAACGATCCGCGTGGTATCGAGGCGAACTCTTCTGATGACGAGTACGTGCCCGAAACCAATGTGAATTTCGCGAACATCCTGATCCTGGGTTCCGCGCTCAACAACAACGAAGGCGCGGGCGAGCAGCCCGGTGCACGCCTGCGTGGCGCGATCACCGCCGGCATGTACAACAGTGCTGTACGCGACTTCGACACAGGCTGTATTCGAGTTGATGATGCCGATGTGAACGGTGATGGCACCCTGGTCATCCCGTCCGACATCACTCTGGTGAACGTGATTGGTGAGTGTGAAGACGGCTTCTACGACAAGCGCGACGCCGACACGGTGGATAACGCCGGGCCCGGTACTGTGACTGTGGACGGCGCCTATGCGCTTACCGATGGCGCTGCCATCGTGGGCGAGACCGCTATCCCGGCTGTGGATAACGGTTCGGGCTTTACCTTCGAAAACACCAGCTACGTGGGTGCTGTAGAGCCCGGTACTGCGCCGGCAGACACCTGGTGGGCAGACTGGATCATCGAGGGCAGCCTCGACTAATCACCCCGTCCTCGGGGCTCATTTTGGCCGCACCCTTGGGTGCGGCTTTTTTTTGCCCGGTGATCGCGTGGCCCCATGGAGATGCAGCAGTAGGGACAGGTGCAGATCCGGCCCCGGTTTCCGTGAAATTTTTACCGTATGCCTGCGCAGGCTGACGCTATATTCTTAGCGTCACTAATAATAAGGCTTCGGTGACCAGGCGGTGACCAATACACGCGGCTCCACGGCGAAAGCCACCAGTGCTTCGGCTTCCTTGCCGCGTCCCCCTACGCCCCGCCGTTTAATGCGTTCGTCGTTCTTGCGCATCGTCGATTCGGGAATACCGGAGTCTCTCCGTGCGGGAGACGAGGACGTCACCCGTCGGGCCCGCATAGTGATCAGCTTCACGCTGGTACTGGTGGCACTGGCCATTAACACCATTGTCGTTTTTCACTTCATCTTGACGGACGCCGCCATCGTCCGTATTTCGCTGTCGCTTGTACTCGCGCTGTTGATGATCCTGACCGTGCCAGTCGTCTTGCGCGGGAGCGGTTCCCTGTTTGTTGCTACTAACCTGGTTATCACGGCGACCTACATTGTCACTGTGACTATCTACACGGTCGTCGGGGGTATCGAGTCGCCTCTCGTACATTGGTGTGCCTTGTACCCGGTGCTCGCGGCATTCATGGGAGAGCGCGGTTCTGCGTGGTTCTGGGCGTTCGTCAGTGCAGGGACGGTGGCTGCATTTATTGCCGCGGACTGGGCCGGTATTCACTTCGTCGACGAAGTCGGCTTCCGCCAACTGGAGGGGCCTGTGCTGTGGCTGCAGCGATTCGTCAATATGGCCTCATGGCTTGGCATCCTGCTGGCCGTGGCGTTGCTCTTTGTCGATCACAGTACAGCGCAGAATACGCGCCTGTCGACACAGAACGCTGAGCTGCAATCGCAGATCGAACACCGGAATCGCGCCGAGAAGGCCAGCCAGTTCTACGCCTACTTCGACGAGCTGACCGGGTTGCCCAATCGACGTCTCTTCCTTGAGCAGTTGAGCACCTCCATCGATCAGGCTGCTCGCACCCAGGGATGTGTGGCGCTTTTGTTTATCGACCTTGATCGCTTCAAGGAGGTCAACGACATCTATGGCCACGCGTTGGGTGACCAGCTGCTGCAGCAAGTCGCTGAGCGACTGCAGACCTGCTTGCGCGGCTCCGACCGGGTAGGTCGCCTTAACCTGGGCGACGAGGGCAATGTCGCGCGGTTGGGGGGTGACGAATTCACGATACTGCTGAACGGGATTAATGATCATCGCGATGCTGCAGTCGTGGCCCAGCGCATCATCGACAGCATGGGCGAATCGTTCGAACTAGGTAATGTGGAACTGTTCATCGGCACCAGTATCGGCATTGCAGTTTTCGAGGACGGCAGCATGCAGGCCGGCGATCTCCTTCGAAACGCGGATCTTGCGATGTATCGCGCCAAGAACACGGGCAAGAACAGTTACGCATTCCACCAGGAATCCATGAACGCCGAGATCGTCGCGCGGACAACGGTCACGGACGCGCTCCGCAGGGCGCTGGAAAATGACCAGTTAGAGCTGTATTTCCAGCCGATCGTGGACTCTATCAACTGCAGGATCATCGGCGTGGAGGGCCTCGTGCGCTGGCATCACGTTGATGCGGGTGCCGTATCGACGGAGACCTTGATCAATGTGGCAGAGGAGAGCGGACTGATCATTCCGCTCGGGGAATGGGTCATTCAGGAGGGCTGCCGGAGTTTTGAGCGCTGGCGCGACGCCGGTGTGCAGCTGGAGCGACTCGCGCTGAATATTTCGACGGAGCAGTTTCGACGCGGCAATATCGTGGAGACTATCGAGGAGTCGTTGTGGCGTTCTCGCATTGATCCGGCCTGCCTGGAGATCGAGATAACAGAGGGCGCCATGATGGTAGATGAGCACAAGGCGCTAGAGGCGATGGAAGAGCTGCGGCGGCTCGGGGTCAATATCGCGCTCGATGATTTCGGCACGGGCTTTTCTTCACTCAGTTACGTGCATCGGTTTCCCGTGGACAGGCTCAAGATCGACCGCAGCTTCGTCTCTAACGTGCAGCGTGACCAGGGCGCCCGAGCAATTACCACAGCGGTAATCGCGCTGGCACACCAGCTTGACTTGAAAGTGGTCGGCGAGGGCGTTGAGACTGTTTCACAGGAGCAGTTCCTGCGGGATCACGGGTGTGACGAGATGCAGGGTTACCTGTATAGCAAGCCAGTTCCTGCAGACGAGGTCCAGCACCTGCTTACGCAGCAGCGCGAGCGTCTCGGATTGTAATTCATTGATCGCAGGCCCTGCCGGGTCCTGCTATGCAGTGCGCTGGCCTATTGCGCGTACGTGGCCAGGTGGTCAACGATCGCGGCCGTGGTGGCCTCTCCCTGTTCACGGAACAGCCAGTGCCCCGCCTCTACCTCGACCAGTTCGTACGGGCCCTTCATGTATTTCTGCTGTGCGTCGACGCCATAACGCCTGATCGCGGGATCATTCTTGCCCCAGACGAACAGGGTGGGTGTGTGCACATCGTTCGCCGATTCTGCCTGTGCGGGAGCGTCGCGAAAAGACGCGCGGTACCAGTTAAAGGTCGCCGTCAGCGCGCCCGGCTCACTGAGCAGGGCGATGTATTCGCCTAGCTGGGCCTCGCTCATCGGTTCAAGCGCGACCTTCATAGCGGCCATGTCGCGCATCGCGAACACACTTTCGGCCAGCCACGGGGTTGTAAACAGAAGGACGTAAGAGCTGCTGCGTTGTTGCTCAGGGTCCTCGCGAATCGCTTCGTTGAACGCCGCGATATGCGGCACAGACAGCGCGGACCAACTGATGACGCGCTCGGGCTCAGTCAGCACCATCTGCCAGCCGACGATCGCGCCCCAGTCGTGACCCACCAGGTGAAAACGCTCGGCGCCCACAGTCGTCGCAAAGTCGAACATGTCTCCGGCTAGAAGATCGGTGCGGTAAGCGGCGGCACCCTCCGGCCGCGCGCCGGGGCTGTAGCCCCGCTGGTCGGGCGCCAGCACGCGGTAACCGGCTGATGCGAGTACCGGGATCAGGTCGATGTACATCGCGGAGTTTGTGGGCCAACCGTGTAGCAGGACGACCACAGGCCCTTCGGGATTCTCCGTGAAACCCGCGATGCGGGTGCGAAAGACGAAGTCGCCGCTCTTCACCTGTACCAACCCATCGGGAGCGTCCGGGGTAAACCAGGGTAGCTGCTCCGTAGCCGCGGTATGGGAGTACGCCGTGTCGAGCGCGGCACGCGCGCTGAAGTGCAGCGCAATGGCGGCAAGGGCGAGTAGCGCAAACAGCGCGAGCGCGATATTCCTGAGAATCCTCAGCATGCGGGTGGCTCCTGCTTCGCTGGCGCGTTGGGCCTAGAAAGGCACCCAGCTGCCGTGGAATCCCATGGGCACTCGGGCGGGCAGCAATACCCGCGCCGTTTCGGTCATCGTACTGGCGTCCAGTATCAGCACTTCACCACGTTCGACACTGCGGTCACAAACGAACGACAGCAGCCAGCCATCGTCTTCGCTTGTGCCATTCGGGTCTTTAACGAAGACGGCTTCGCTGCCCTCGCGACCCGCGCCCAGCTCGACTGTTTTTGAACTGAAGTCATTCATGTCGAACTTGATGTAGCGCTCTCCGAAGGGGGCGGACTCCGCGAGGCCGGCCATGTAGCCGTACCGATGCTTGCGACCTATGAGCGTGTCGCAGACGCGGGGGAATTCGGTGGAGCGGTCGTCGATCTGGGTTTCGCTCACGCGGCCACTTGCGGTATCGATCACCCAGCGCGTCAGTGCTGCGGGTCCGTCGTCGTCGGTTCCAATGCGGGCGTAGCGGCAGACGTCGATGACGATGCTGTCGCCCTCTTCATAAGCATTAACGGGGTGGTAGGCATAACAGGGGTCAATGTTGTACCACGTGACATCGGCATTGCCGCCGTTACGCGGCATCACGCCGAGGCGCGCGCCGTGGGCAGGGTCCCACTTCAGCGGCAGGCCACCGCCTGAGAGTGCATCGAGATCCCAGAGGGCGGGCAGGTCCATCCAGATCACGTAGTTCTCGGTGATGTTGAAGTCGTGCATCATCGTGGCGGCCGGTACCTCGATCTCTTCACTCTGCACCAGTTCGCCAGTGGCGCTCACGCGGTGGTAGGTGAGGAAAGGCGGCATCAGGCCGTACGCGAAGAACAGGAGTTCGCCATTGGTCGCGCAAACCTTCGGGTGAGCCGTCATGGGCGTGGCGAGCTTGCCGTCGAAGTCCCAGGCGCGCACTGTTTCGAGTTGCGGCGATACTTCCCAGGGGAGGTGGGCCTCCTCCAGCGCGAGGATCTTGCCGGCGTGATGAATCACGTGGGTGTTTGCCGCGGATTTGTCCAGCTCGAACATTGCCTCTACAGAGTTTGCCTCGGGG
The DNA here is from genome assembly GCA_965227435.1 of Halioglobus sp. Classification (GTDB taxonomy): domain Bacteria; phylum Pseudomonadota; class Gammaproteobacteria; order Pseudomonadales; family Halieaceae; genus Marimicrobium. The sequence continues at coordinate 2,690,886 of CBDDGB010000001.1, forward strand.
TCATCCCAGAGAGGCGTGCGCACGTAGCGGTTGCGATACCAGTTGGCCTTGCCGTTCTCGAACTCAACCCCGTGGAGCATGCCGTTGCCGAAGAACCAGTGGTCCGACCACCCTGTCTGGGGGTTGGGGCCGTTGCGCAGCAGGCGGCCGTTGAGGGCGGGGGGAATACTGCCGACCACCTCCATGCCCTCGGCACTCACTTCTTCGGTAACCGGAGCGAAGTTATCTCGCAGGTGAAAGGGTTTGTCGACGATGGCCTGGTTCATGGGGGCTCCCCTGGTGTTTGGCGATAAATGGTTGGCGATGGCTAGCAGTATAGATGCAGCCGGCTGAGCTCGCACGCGTTCCTTAAGCCCCCTGTTGCCCCAGCCGAAACTGTTCTATGATGCGGCGCATGGGCAGCCCGCGATGGACCGCAGATCCAGGCAGCCCAGCAAAAAACGACAACCGTATAACGATAATGAGGTAGTCCTATGTCTGCTCGCTCACCCAGGGCCCCCCTGGCCGTTGCTGTTGCGCTCGCCGCAGCCACTCCGCTCGCAAACGCCCAGCTCATGCTGGAAGAAGTCATTGTTACCGCGCAGAAGCGGGCTGAAAGCCTGCAGGACGTGCCGATCTCCGTCTCCGCCATGCAGGGCGACAAGATCAACGACGCGGGTATTGCCAATATGTCGGCTCTCGCCGACTACATCCCAAATTTCAAGATGGGTGATGCGCCTGTGAGCACCAACATTTACATGCGCGGCATGGGCTCCAGTAACAACCAGGCGTTTGAGCAGTCCGTTGGTATGTATATTGACGGCATCTACATGGGTCGCGGGCGCCAGTACCGCTCTCCTTTTATGGACATCGAGCGCGTGGAGGTCTTGCGCGGCCCCCAGGGTACGCTGTTTGGGAAGAACACCGTGGCGGGCGCCGTGAGCGTTATCACCGCGTCACCGAATCTGGATGATGACCTCAATGGCAGCATACAGGTGGCTGGCGAGACCAACGACGGCTTTATTACCGAGGGTTTTATCAGTGGGGCGGTTACAGACAACTTCGCCGTGCGCCTGGCCGCGAAGTATCGCGAGACCGAGGGCTACGTGGAAAACACGTTGCTGAACCAGGACGAGCCGGAGATTGAAGAAACGGTGTACCGCCTGACCGCAGTGTGGGAGATTGCCGACAACATCGACGCTAACTTTAAGTGGAGCCAGTCAGAGTACGAGCGCGATGGTGTCGCTTCCGGCGTGTCGACCTATCTAGGCACCGAGGAAGAGCGCAATGCGGTCGTGCCTAACCGCAGTCTTTTTGCCGGCGCTGCTTACCAGGTTATGGATGCCGTATTCCCCGGGTTTGCCGATGAAGTCAGGAAAGACTTCAGCATTTTTAAAGATAACGGGGAGGGTGTTCTCGGTAGTGATGGCATAGGCCTCAACCCTGAGTCCAGCGACAACGACACCGACAACGGTGTGCTGACGTTGAATTTCTACGCCGGCGAACACACGATCACGTCAATTAGCGGCTACTCATACTACCAGTACGTAGACGGTGCTGATGTCGACTGGCTGCCGCTCCAATTTATCCACCGCGATGACGACCAGGAGTTTGAGCAGTTCAGCCAGGAGATTCGTATCACATCTCCGACCGGAGGCTTTTTCGAGTACCTCGCAGGCGCCTATTACGAGGAGAGCAACCTGGAGTTTGATCGCAGGGTGACGATTGATACCAGTCTTGGCGGTCAGCTGGTCGGTGTTTTGGGTATTGATAACATCAGCACCTTCCTCACGGGTGGGGCGTACACTGCCGACCAGATTGCCCGCACCCACATCTACGATCTGGACTCGGACTCGTTCGCACTGTTCGCGCAGGGAACGTTCAACCTGAGAGATGACCTGCGCCTGACGCTCGGACTGCGCTATACGGAAGAAACCAAAGATGTGTCGAGCAGGCAAACGCTGAGTGACGACATCACGGGTCTCGGTATCCCAAGCGAAAACTATTTCCTTGGTGAGATCGAGGCGGAGAACTTCGACACGTATCGCTATAACTACAATGAAGACCGCGATACCGACGAACTGCTGCCGTCGGCCAACCTGCAGTATGATTTCAACGACGATACGATGGTGTACATCTCTTACTCTGAGGGCTTCAAGAGCGGCGGTTTCACCGGCGCTGACGACGGCATGCCCGATAATCTTGGCCAGCAGGTAGAGCCCAACGTTGGCGCGTTCGCCTGGCCTTGTGAGACCGGGCAGGATTGGCGTGATTGCTATGATGAGACCAACCCGTCTGACGACTTCGAGTTCGAGGACGAGGAGGTCGTTGCCTGGGAAATCGGTGGCAAGCACACGCTACTCGAGGGTGCTATGAACCTCAACTGGGCGGCCTTTTACACCGAGTACGATAACCTGCAGACCTCGATCTTCAAGGGTCTTGGATTTGGTGTGACCAACGCCGCCGAAGTGACCGTGCAGGGTATCGAGTTTGACCTGCTTTGGCTTGCCGCCGAGGGCCTGCAGATCGGCCTGAACGGCGCGTGGCTCGATGCGGAGTACGACTCCTATGCCGACGCACCCTGTAGCGCGGTCCAGCTGGACGCCGATCCCCTTTGTGGTCAGCCGGGTGGCACGACCAACAATGACCTGCAGGGCGAAAACACAACCTTTGCACCCGAATACACCGCGGCCGCCTTCTTCCAGTACGACACTCCGATCTCTGACAGCATGGAGTTTTTTGCAGGTGGCGAGGTGAACTACTCTGACGAGTACGACACCCAGGGCGATCTCGACCCAGAGGACCGTGTTGATTCCTATACCAAGGTCAATCTCCGCTTCGGTATTCGTGGCGGTGACGGCGCATGGGAGGTCATGGTCTACGGTCGGAATATCACCGACGAGGAAGTTGCCGCCTACGGCTTCGACGTTCCCGTACTGGCAGGCTCTCACGCCGACATGTACGACGAAGGCGAGGTCTACGGCGCTCGCTTCCGCTACATCTTCCAGTAAGCGCGGTTCAAACAAAAAAGGCCCGGCATTGCCGGGCCTTTTTTTGTGTCGATTTTCGCTAAACGAAGAAGTCCTTGTTGTCCGCACCAAGCTCGACCGCACCGAGGTTGCGCTCAAAGGTGGTGGGATTGTTGGCCACGTGCGCCCTGGCGGTATGAATGTCGAGGAAGCGCTGCTGGATGGCACTCCCCTCAAACACCGACGAACCGCCCGCAGATGAGAACAGCGAATCCACAACCTCAATCGACTTCTCAATGACCAGCGAGGCCTGGTAGCGGTAGAGCACGCGGTCTTCCAGGGGGATCGGCGTGCCGCTGCGAACGGCAACCAGCATACGATCGAAGTTCGTGTTCATGACCGCCGTCATTTCCTCGATGGTGTTGCGCGCTTCGGCAATGCGGGCCTGCGTGCTGGTGTCGCCGGCCAGCTTGGTCATGTCACCGCTGGCCTTGGTCTTCACCAGCTCGGTGTACAGTGCCAGTGCGTCCCTGGCAGCGCCGATGGCGGGTGTGGACACCACGCGAATGAACAGCTGTGCCCAGGGCAGGTGGTACAGCGCAGCGCTGTCTTCTGTTACGCCCGGATTGGTGCCGTTAAAGCCATCTGACTGCTTATGCGTGCGGTAATCCGGCACGAAAGCGTCTTCCACCACGATGTCGTTGGAGCCAGTACCGCGCAGGCCCATCGAGTGCCAGGTGTCTTCGATGCGATAGTCAGAGTTCGGCACCAGGAAAGTGCGGTAGGTGCCATCGGGCAGGATGCCACCCAGCAGGACCCAGGTGCAGTGGTCACAGCCGCTTGACCAGCCCCAGCGCCCGCTGAACTTGAAGCCGCCCTCGACCGCCTCGACCTTACCCATAGGGGCGTAGGAGGAGGATACTCGCGTGTGGATGTCTTCACCCCAGACATCGCGCTGGGCGCGCTCGTCCATCAGTGCCAGCTGGAAGGCGTGTACTGACACAATGCCGCTAGCCCATGCTGTTGACATGCAGGATTCTGCGATCGACATCTGCATGGCGAAGAAGTCCTGGGGGTCGAGCTCAAACCCGCCCCATGCGCGCGGCTGCAGTGCGAGGAAGAAGCCGGCGTCCTTCAGGGCTTCTATGTTCTCGGCCGGCACGCGGCGCTCTGCATTGGCGCGTTCAGCGTTCTCCCTGAGTAGCGGAGCTAGCGCCTGAACCCGCGCCAACATCTCAGCGCCCTCACGGCGCGTTTCCAGCGCCTTTTCATCCATGTGTACGGTCATGTTCTTTTTCTCCCCGGTATTTAATGGCGATCAGAAAGTTCAACAAGCGCAAACGCCCAGCCCTTTGACGCAAGGCGATCAAGTGCTGCTAGCAGACGCTGGATGCCGCCGGGAAGCTCAGCCTCCGGCATGGAGGCGCCCTCGGCGACGAGCGCGCGACAGGTTGCCGCCTTGGGTCTACCGCCAAGGAACAGGATCGCCTCGGGTCGTGCCTGAAGGTTGCGTATCCAGAAGGAGCGCTCACCCCGGAATGTGCTCAGCAGGCAATACTTCTTGCCAATGCGTGTTGCGAGTAATGGCGTGCGGCGGGCTTCGCCGCTCAGGTAGCCCGTACTTTCCAACACGACAAGGGTGCCTGGCGTGAGGCGTGACGAGAGGACGCCATTGCGGACCAGGGGTTCGACAACGGAATTGAGTGTGCGAAAGAACTGTCGTTCGAAGCGGGGCGCCAGGGTTGGCATAAGGAGTACTCCAGCAGATTTGCGGGAGTATACGTTAGCAACGCCGCGATAGATCAGGGCGTTTTAACTGGAGTTGGACAGTTAGTCTGCGACCTGCTCGAAGTCTTCCTTGTAGCGCACGGCGCAATCGGGGCAGGTGAAGTCCTCTGGGAGCGACTCAAACAACGTACCGGGGGGATAGCCCTCGTGGGCATCCCCCTGGTCCTCGCTGAAGGTATAGCCGCAGCCCGGGCAGCGATAATTTGCCATGGCAGTGCCTCCCTCAGGCTGTGGCTACGGTGCCCTGGCCTGCGCCGTAGCGGGCCATGATCTCGTCGTACCTGTCGGGGTCGATGTTTACCTTGTCCAGGTCGCCGTTGATGTGGGGCAGGGCGAGAACACGCTTGTCCATCACCTTGTACCAGAGCCACGGGATGTAAGCGATCATGTACATGCCGTAGTAGCCGTTGGGCAGTTCTGGAAGACAGTCGAAATTGCGCAGGCTCTGGTAGCGCCGGGTCGGATTGGCGTGGTGGTCGGAGTGGCGCTCGAGGTGAAACAGCGCGATGTTGGAGAAGATATAGTTCGCGTTCCAGCTGTGGTAGGGCTGGCAGCGTTCGTAGCGACCGTTGGCTTCCTTCTCGCGCTTGAGGCCGTAGTGCTCAATGTAGTTGGCACTGGTGAGCTGGAACCACGCCCAGAAGTTGTGAATGAGCAGGAAGGGCACCATGATCCAGCCGAAAGCGATAATCAGGCCGCCCTGGAGCACAGCGCTTATCGCGTAGGACTGCAGGATGTCGTTCTCAAGGCTCCACTCGCTCTTGCCGAGACGCGCTAGGCGTTCTTTCTCGACCTCCCAGCCGCGGCGCCAGGCGCCGGGGATTTCCCGCCACACAAACTTGTAGATGGACTCGCCCATGCGCGAGCTGGCAGGGTCTTCCGGGGTCGCTACATCGCGATGGTGGCCACGGTTGTGCTCGATGCAGAAGTGGCCGTAGGTCGGAACGGCGAGCACGATCTTGGCGAGCAGGCGCTCGAGCTCCGGCTTCTTGTGGCCGAGTTCGTGTGCCGTGTTAATGCCGAGGCCGCTATACATACCCGCCGTGACGGCGAGAAGAAGGACTGACCAAAGCGTAAGGTCCTGCGTGCCTACGAAAGTTGCGATGGCAATCAGTACGATGAAGTGCATCGGTACCGTGAGCCAGGTGAGAACGCGGTAGTACTTGTCATCTTCCAACTGGGGCACGATCTCTTCGGGCGGGTTGTTCTCGTCAGAGCCGATGAGATAGTCGAGGAAGGGAATAACCGCGTAGGTAAAGACAACCGGTACCAGCAGCGCCCACTGTGTACCAAAGGCGAAGTAGCCAATGATGCCCAGCATCGGGAAGAGCGGCATAAATAGGGACGACATCCATAGGTACCGTTTCTTATCGCGATACTCGATGCGGCCCTTTTCCGGGTGGTCCAGAACGTAGGTGGTGCTCATGGCGCGTTCCTCCTCAGGTTGATGGGCAAACTTTAGGCGATGTTGGTCGCGGCGAAAATTTCACTAAATGACATATAGATGGTCATTTAGTGACAAAATGGGTGAAATTGGATAGATTTGGTGGAATGTCACGTGTCCCCGAAGTCTCCGCCGCCTACGCGCGTATCGTCCTGCAGTCAGGGCGGGTCAGCCCCGCGAAACTGCTCAAGGGAACGGGTCTTACTGAACGCGCGGTGGCTGAAATGGAGTTTGTGCCGGCGACCCAGCTAATGCGGCTGTTCAGCAACTACGAAAGGTATATCGATGACGTCACGTGGACGGCACGTCTTGGCACCCAGCTCAACGTTGCGGCCCACGGTCCACTCGGCTTTGCCGCGCTGAGTGCACCCACACTCGGCGATGCGATGGATGTCATGGGCGACCTCGCGGCCTGCCGCAACACGTCCACGACCATGGCGATGCGCGCCAACGACACGCACTACGCCATGCTGCTGCGTGATGCCTGCGATGACCCCGTCTTCTTCCGCTGGATATCGGAGGTCGTGCTGAAGATCGTCGAGATTCTCCTCGCGACCATCATCGGGCACCCGGTCGGCAAAAACGTGGTCATCAGCTTTTCGCATACCGCGGGCGAGGGCGAAGCGCTGCTCAGCGAGAGCTACGACTCCAATGTGCTGTTTGGTTGCAGCGAGACCGGCATCGCGGTCCCGCTGGCGTGGCGCCAGTTGCCGTCACCCCTGTATGACGAGTCTGTCTATCGCGCGAACCTGATCGAGTGCCGTGAAATGATCGTCGCGCGCGAGCAGGCCGAGAGCCTCCAGCATGCTATTGGTAACCGCCTGCGCAATCACTTCGACGCCCAGTGCTCACCCGGTGCGGTGTTCGCTGCGCCGCCAACGCTTGAAGACATGGCGGGGCAGCTGCACATGACATCCCGCACGCTGATTCGTCGCTTGAAGCGCGAGGACGCGAGCTACCGCGACCTGCTGGATTCGCTGCGCTGCGAATACGCTGAGCGCCTGTTGCGCGATGCGCGTCTTACGGCGGCGGACGTTGGCCAGGTGCTTGGTTACCAGGAAGCTGCGAACTTCGGGCGTGCGTTTCGGCGTTGGCACGGCCGGTCACCCGCCGCCTGGCGTCGTTCGGGGTAGCTGAAGTGACTGACGAGACCACCCCCCAGCGCAAGGTCATCCACGTGGATATGGACGCGTTCTTTGCCAGCGTTGAACAGCGCGACCACCCCGAGTTGCGCGGTCGACCGGTGGCGGTCGGGGGCTCTGCGCGCCGGGGAGTCGTTGCCGCCGCGAGCTATGAGGCACGTAAGTTTGGCGTGCGCTCCGCCATGCCCTCGGTCACCGCGGCACGGCGTTGCCCCGACCTCGTTTTCGTCAAACATCGGTTCGACGTGTACCGCGCAGTGTCGCAGCAAGTGCGCAACATCTTCTCGCGTTACAGTGACCTGATCGAGCCGTTGTCTCTCGACGAGGCCTTTCTGGACGTCACCGACGACAAGCAGGGTCTCGGCAGCGCGGTGCGCACGGCCGAGGCGATCCGCGCAGATATCTTCGAAGAGACGCAGCTGACCGCCAGCGCCGGCGTGAGCTACAACAAGTTCCTCGCCAAGATCGCCTCTGACCAGAACAAGCCAAACGGCATGTATGTCATCAGGCCTGAGGAGGGCGCCGATTTTGTTGCCGGTTTGCCCGTGCGCCGGTTTTTCGGGGTGGGGCCAAAAACCGCAGAGCGTATGGCCGGGCTCGGTATTGAAACGGGCGCGGACCTTCGGGCCTGTGACCGCGCATTCCTCGTCAAGCATTTTGGGAAGTACGCCAAATACCTGTACTACGCCTCGCGCGGCGTAGATGAGCGTCCCGTGCGCAGCGACCGCGCGCGCAAATCGGTAGGGCGCGAACGCACGTACGGCGAAGACCTCACGGGGGAGCAGGCTATGCGTGAGGCCCTGGCTGAGGTTATAGCGAGCGTCTGGGAGCGCATCGAGAGCAACGGGGTAATCGGTCGCACCGTTACATTGAAGGTCAAGTATGCCGACTTTCGCCAGATTACACGGAGCAAGTCGAGCGAAGAGTATATTGGTGACCGCGCCGCTTTCACGGCGACCGCCGAGGCGTTGCTAGACACGGTGTTGCCGCTGGAGCAGGGCGTGCGTTTGTTGGGGGTCACGCTGTCGTCATTGGCTGACCGCGCCTCGGTGAAGACGCCCGTACCGACGATCGCGACCCAGCAGACGCTGGATTTCGGGTGAGATCAGCGGCGAATCAACGTCAACTTCTGGATCAGTGCGTTGGTCAGGTCACGCAACTCCCTGGAAGGATGCTCGAACTGCAGACCCGCGTGATAGACATCCACCGAGCCGTTGTTGAGGACGTTTTGCCGCACAACCTTCGCACGCAATGTGAGGTTGCAGCTACCGTCTAACGTGCTGATGACGGCCTGCAGCGACTGCCCGATTTCGAGGGGTTCCGGTACCGTGATCCCCAGACCACCCGCCGAGATGTCGTCCAATGCGGCCTGCAGGGCGTTCGAATCGTCAAACTCGATGTCGAGACGCTGTGACAGACGTGCGTGCTCCCTCTGACCCTGCTGGTCGTGGTCTGACGATTGCACCAGCCGCTCAAGCACTTTCTCGAGTTCTTCCTCGCCTTTTGTACTCATGCTGGAGAATCGCGTCGCGAGGCCGTGGCCCTGTCCGTTCTCGAGATCCCAGGTGCGAAGGAGCGTTGCTTCGATCTCAATTTCGCCGCCGCGGGTGCTGGGCAGTAGTAACCAGAGTTTGTCCTGTGCGTTGGCAGGCAGGTTCATTATGTGCAGGGCCGCACCGCCCCAGGAGATGTTCTCAAGGCGCGCCCTGATGGGTTCGCCGCCCCTGTCCCAGAGCACTTTGACGGGGGCGCGCACGTTGATGCGCAGCTGTTTGCGATTCTCGACGAACCCCATCGGCGCGGTGGCGCTGGCGGGGTTTGCTGCGGAGTCCATTTCAATGCCCCGTGCCACTTCAAGGGCCTCTTTGAGGATGTCGAGACCCTGGCTGTGCAGGCCTGCGTCTGTGGGAGGCATGTCAGCGGCGGACTCGCGCACGTCGACAAACCCGCACCTGGCGCGATGCTGCACAATGCTGAGTGCCAGAAGTTGCAAAGCAGACTCCAGCTCCTCGCGCGAGGCGCCCACCAGCGACTGCAGCGTGTTCGTCATGTGTGATTTACCTGTATTCCCCGTTCCCCATGGCGCTGTGTGCACCACGGTTTACGCTAGACAAAAAGCGCTTGGAAGAAAAGGTGAAAGTGCACAAACCGAGACGCCAACGTCCCGGTCTGTGAAGCAGTTACGCGTGGGCGTGTGCCGTGGTTAACTGTCGATGAAGCCGTAGAGCCTGCCAGCGTTTTCGCAGAAAATGCGCCGCTTCTTGCCCTCGTCGATACCTTGCGACATCGAGTTGATGAGGTGCTGCGAGTTTGGCCAGTCTGTGATGTGGTGGGGGAAGTCCGAACACCACATCATGGTGTCGACGCCCACCGCGTCACAGTTCTGCACGCCGAACTGGTCTGACACGACCCCGACCTTGCAGTTGCGCAGGTAGTATTCGCTGGGCAGCATCGAGAGTTCCACACCTGTCCAATAGCGGTTGCGGCGATAGCGATCGTCGAGTTCCTGCTTGAAGAAGGGTACCCAGCCCGCGCCCACTTCACCGCCGACAACAGTGAGACCGGGGAAGCGTTCGAACGCGCCGGAAAAGATAAATTCGGCGAACAGGATCGGCATGCGACTCATGGTGGTGGAAAACTGTACGAGCTGCGGCACGCCGCCTTTCTCGGCTACTCGCTTTGTCTTTACGGTGGGTGGTGTGAGCCCAATGTGAATATGAATCGGCATGTCGAGCTCTTCAGCCACTTTCCAGAAGGCGTCGTCCTCTTCGGAGAGTAGGGCGCTCCCCGAGGGCCAGGTGGCAAGGCCAACTCCGACGGCGCCTGCCGCGTGCGCGCGCTTCAGTTCTGCAACGGCATCGTCGATGGTGCCGGCGGGCATCTGCCAGATAGCGCCGAGTCGGTCTGGTGCGTGGTTGCAAAAATCGAATATGAAATTGTTGTAGGCCTGCATGCCCGCGAGCATGAATTCCTGTTCCTGGCTGATGTAGTAAATCATCGTGCGTTGCGGGGGAAAAAACACAGCGGCGTCGACGCCGTCTTCGTCCATCAGCTCGAGGCGGGGGCCAGGCTCGAAGATGCCGGGATGCATCTCATCGTACTTTACGCCTGTCCACTTCAGCGTGCGCGGTGTCTTGTTCATTGCCGCAACAAGCCCCAGCGACTCGGTGGCCTCACCGAGCAGCCAGGCATCGCCGCCGTCTTTGTCCTTTACCAGCTTGGGTGCCCGGTCGTGGAATTCCTTGGGCAGGTACTTTTCCCACAGGTCGGGGGGCTCGATAACATGCTGGTCGCAATCAATCGTTCGATATTGCATGACGGTATCCCTGGATCAGGTGCCTTTGCGCAAAATATAGTCTATTAAAAGACATGTGTCATGTAAAAACCGCTGTGAATCAAGCGGTTGCGGGCAGTGTCGAGGTTTCGGCCAGCTGTTTCGCCCTGGCGGCCATGTCCAGCACTACGTCGCCGAACATGGCCATCTTCGGGTTGTCTGCGCCACCCTGAACATAACGTGCATAGCCTGCTTCCAGTACGCAGGCCATTTTGAATCGTGCCAGTACGATGTAGTAATCCATGGCGTCTACTGGCAGTCCGCTGCGTTCGGCGTAAAAGTGCATGAGCTCTTCTCGCGATGGCATCCCTGTAAAGTCAACGTAGCCTTGCTTGCGGTCCTCGTCGGGGTCGGGCCAGGTCATGAGTATCCAGGCGAGGTCGAGTAACGGGTCGCCAACAGTGGCCATCTCCCAATCGACAATAGCAGCGAGGCGGGCGGGCGTGTCGTTGTGAAACATAACGTTGGCAAACTGGTAGTCGCCGTGAATGATGCCGGGTGTAAAGTTCGCGGGCGTGTGGGTGCGCAGCCATGCGCCGGCTTCCTCAAGCCCGGGCAGATCGCGAAACTTGATTTTCTCGAGGTGTGCAAACCAGCGATCGACCTGTCGGTCCAGGAAGCCCTCCGGTTTGCCAAAGCCCTCCAGGCCAGCCGCGCGCCAGTCCACCTGGCCGAGCTTTGCGATGCCGTCGACCAGTTCAAACGCCATCTGGTTGCGCAGCTCCTCGCTTTCAGCGAACGGGGAGGGCAGGTCGCCCATCGGGGTGAAGCCATCGATGTGGCCCATGATGTAAAAACATGAGCCAAGTATTGATGTGTCGTCACACACCGCGATGCCCTCGGGATGTGGGACGTCAGTGTCGTTCAGGGCGTGGATCACGCGGTACTCGCGCAACATGATTTCGTTACGCCCCTTCGGCACCTTGCGCGGTGGTTTGCGCAGGGCCATAAGTGTGTCGCCGCGGCGCAGTTCAAAAATCTCGTTGGAGGCGCCGCCGCTGATGAACGTCGCGGTGAGGGGCTCTCCCTTGCCGGGAAGGCCGTGCTCGTCCATCCAGCGTGCAAGCGGTTCGACCTCAATCGTGGGGTCGTCCTCGGGTACGTTTTCTTGCATCAGAGGTTCCCCACAGTGTCGTCGAGAAGGTCGGCAAACTTTTCGCGTGCGGCATCAATCTTCGCGGGTAGCCATTCGGTGGGCCACAGCGGATCGGCGGAGGGCTCGTGTTGTCGCAATACCTGCTTGGCAATGGTGACGCGATGCACCTCGCTCGGTCCGTCCATCACTCCCATCATCGGTACGGTTGCCCACAGGCCGGCCAGCGGCGTTTCGTTGGAGCAGCCGAGTGCGCCGTGCACCTGTATTGCGCGGCGCACAATGTCGTGCATCACTTCGGCAGCCTGCACTTTCACCGCGGAGATATAGATGCGCGATTTGCGCGGGTCACCCTTGTCGCACCACCAGGCGGCATACAGAACCAGTAGTCGAAACTGCTCCAGCTGCATAAAAGAGTCAGCGATGTAGTTCTGTACGGTTTGCTTGTCTGCCAGCAGTGAGCCCTGTGTTTCGCGGCTCAGGGCGCGCTCGCAGATCATGTCGAGCGCTTTCTTGCAGTACGCGACCGTGCGCATGGCGTGGTGGATGCGCCCACCACCCAGGCGTTTCTGTGCGAGCTCAAACGCCTTCCCGGGTTCGCCCAGCACGGCGTCGGCCGGGAGTCGCACCTTGTTGTAGCGCACCCAGCCGTGTGCACCGGGCTCGTCGAGGCTTTCGTACATCAAACCAACATTGCGCAGGATCTCGATGCCGGGAGTACTTCGCGGAACGAGAAACATCGTGGCGCCCTTGTGCACAGGCACGGAGTCGTCTGTGATGGCCATTACGATGAGGAACTCGGCAAAGTCTGCGTGGGAGGAGTAGTACTTCTCGCCGTCGAGGACCCACTCGTCGCCTTCGCGCCATGCCTTGCATTTGAACTGTCCGGGGTCTGAGCCCGCTTGCGGTTCAGTCATTGAATAGCAGGAGACGATTTCGCCATTGAGGAGCGGCTTCAGGTACTGCTCTTTCTGCGCCTCGGTGCCGTAGTGCGCGATGATCTCTGCATTGCCGGTGTCGGGCGCCTGGGTGCCAAATACGCGGGATGCCCAGGTGGTGCGCCCGAGGATTTCGTTCATCAGTGCGAGCTTCACCTGGCCGTAGCCCTGTCCGCCGAGCTCCGGTGTGAGGTGGCAGGCCCATAATCCGCGCTTGCGCACCTCGTCCTGCAGCGGCTTGATCAGGTCGCAGGTGGTCTGGTTGGTCACATCGAACGGGTCGGTGGCCTTGCGCCAGACGAGTCCGATGGGCTCGATCTCGTCCCGCACGAAATCATCCATCCAGTCGAGTTGGGCCTGGAATTCAGGTTCAGTTTCAAAGTCCCAGGGCATATGCGTGCTCCTTGTACTTGTTCTTTTTGGCGAGTGTCGAGCGCGGGGCCTATCCCCCCAGTCCCAGCGCCTGCCGCGAGACCAGGCTGCGCATGATCTCTGAGGTGCCGCCACCGATGGTTTCCGTCAGGCTCTGCCGCCAGATCAGTTCGGGCCGGTTGCCGCTCACGAGCGCCTCGGGGCCACCGAGGTCCAGTACGGCGCGGGCGATGCCCTGGCACACCGTCGTGTGAATGATCTTGTTCATCGCGGCGTCCACTGTTGCATTGCCACCTGCAACCATGGTCGCCAACACCTTTAGGCCGAGCATCTCTGTTTCCATGACGCGTGCTGTAAGATCGGCCATGCGCTCGCGTACAACCGGGTCGTAGCCAAGGCCGTGGGTGTTGAGCCAGTCAATGAGCTCTTCCAGGTCGCGGCGCACGCGGCCGGGTGGAAACTGGATGTGACGCTCGTCGGCCAGCGCTTCACCGATAATCGACCAGGCGCCGTTTTCTTCACCGACCCGTTGCTCCGCGGGCACCCGTGCGCCGTCAAAAAACACTTCGTTCAACTGGTCGCCATCAAGGGTGGGGAGGGGCGATACCGTGACGCCGTCCGTCGACTTGTCGCAGATAAACAAACTCAGGCCCCGGCCGCGACTTTCCTGTGTGCCGGTACGCGCGAGTACCCAGAGGAAGTCCATGTCTTGCGCGTAGGACTGCCAGCACTTCTGACCGCTGAGCGTGTAGTGCTGCTGGTCAGCCGACAGCTCGGCCTTGAGGCGCAGTCCCGCGAGGTCTGAACCCGCCTCGGGTTCTGAATAACACAGGGAAAAGTGAATCTCGCCGCTTCGGATGCGGTCAAGCCAGGCCCTGCGTTGCGCATCGGTGCCGTAGCGAATGATCGACTTCGCTACGATACCCGCTGCGAGCGGATTGCGCGCCGCGCGGGCGTAGGCCACTTCGTTCCACAGGATGTATTCGTGTACCGGCCCTTTGCCCAGGCCGCCGTGTTTTGTTGGCCACGTGAGGGCGAGCCAGTTTTTCTCAGCCATCGCGCTGAACATCGCGCGCACATCAAACCAGCGATGGCCCTGGCAGTAAAACCCGTCGAGTTCTGCGTAGTCGGTGAGGAACTCGCGCACCTCGCCCTGAAACTGTAGCTCCTCTTTGCTGAATCCGGCGTTCACGCAGCTACCTCACGACTTGGCGTCCGGGTCGGGGTTCCACTCGGGCTCACGCTTCTCCGCAAAGGCCCTCGGTCCCTCTTCGAAGTCTGGGTGGCTCCAGTGCGAGCGCAGCAAGTCCCATCCTTCTGACATTGCCTGCTCGTAGCCTTTCTCCAGTGAGCCCCAGATCGCTCGCTTGGACAGCGCCATCGCCTGGGGAGAATTCTTCAACATTTGCGCGGCTATTTCGCGCGCCGCATCCAGCGCTTTTTCCGGCGTCTCGGCCAGTTCATCCACCATGCCCAGCTGGTAGGCGCGTTCCGCGGTGAGTCGGTAGCTGGAACCCTGCAACGTCATTCGCAACGCGGCACCGAGCGGTAGTCGTTTCGCCAGGCCGATGTTTTCGATCGCGCCCACCATGCCCACGTTGACGTGTGAGTCAATGAACTTCGCGGACTGTGCTGCCACGATGATATCGGCATCAACAACGAAGTGATGGCCGCCGCCGACGCAGGTGCCGTTCACCACGCAGATAACAGGTTTGTAGACATCGTTCTGGTAGGGCGACCAGAACACTGATTCCCGGAACGGTTTGTCGACAAAGACATCGTCTGCGGCCTCGTCGGAGTCCGCTTCTGCAACGTCGAACCCCGTGCAGAAGTGCCGTTCACCCGCCGCGGTGATGATGGCAACCCGCACGTCCGGGCTGTCGCGCACGTCAGCCCAGATGGCGCGCAACATGGGCTGCATCTGCGGCGTGAGTGCATTCCCTCTATCGGGGCGATTCAGCGTGATGGTCGCGATGCCGCCTTCTTTTTCGTAGCGCACGCCATCCATAGGCTGGTTTACGTCGATGCCGCTCATGTGGTCACACTCCCAGGCCTGCGTCTGCAAGCAGTATGCCCTGTTCGCGCCTGCGCGCCGGTGGCTCGCTCGCCACCTGGCGGATGCGCCGCGTCAGGTGGAACGCAGGGCCCTCCAGTGTCATGCCGATCCCTCCGTACACCTGGTGGCAAGTGTAGGCCGCCTCGAGTGCACTGCGCCGTGCGGCGTTCAGTGCTCCCGCAGCGAGCCGCTGGGCTTCATGCAGTGCGCTGTCGGTGTCTCCCGAGTCAAACGCGCTGCCTGCGGCGTGGGCGAGGGTGCGCGCTGCCGTTGTGCCGATAGCACAGTCTGCCAGTGGATGAGAGACGGCCTGGAAGTCACCAAGCGCTTTGCCGAACTGCTTGCGCGTGGCCGCGTGTTCACTGGTTTCGCGTAAGAGCCGCGAAGCTACGCCGGCGAGATAGGCGCTGCGAGCGATATCGCCAATCACAAGGCCGCGCAGGGAGCTTCCAAGTGTTTCGCCCGGAGTGAGTGCAACGCGACCCCAGGTGTCCCCGCCGAGTGTGCCAACGGCGACGGGGCTGGAGGAGGGTTCTGCGAGTTGTACGGTGTCCTCGCCAGCAAGTAGGAAGACATCCGCGATGGTGCCATAGGGCAGCAGTGTGTCACCGACGTTGGCGAGGCTCACCAGTGCGTCACCGGCGAGCACTTCCTCGCGCTTGAGTTCGGGCAAGACCTGCATCGCCGTAAAGGTGGCGGCGACTGGCCCGGGGAAGGCGTGGTTGCCCAGTGTTTCGCAGATGGCGCAGACCTCCAGGGCGCCACCAGACGCTTCGAAGCCAGGCGATGTGGGGGCGAAGATTCCCATGCCTGCGAGTGCGCGCCACAGTTCGAGGGGAAATGCCGCTTCGGTGTTGCGCGCCGCGCTTTCTACATCTCTCGCTTCGCAAAAGCGAGCGACCGACGCCGCAACCGCTTGTTGATCCTCGGAAGGATCAAAGCTTAAGCCCGCGCTCATGCAGTACCCCAGCGCGCCTCGACCAGTGCGCGCCGCGCGCCGCCGACGCCGTCGAGTTCCTGGCGCAGTGCCAACAGCCGCATGCTCCAGACATGCAGGTCGAACTCGCAGGTAAAGCCGATGGCACCCGACATCTGGTGCGTTTCGGTAAACAGTTTGTCTGCCGCCTGCAGCGCGAACGCCGCGGCGGCCGCTACGGCTTCCGCCTGCGCGCCGTGGAACGCGGTCTCGCGGGCGAGCCAACGGCTGGCTTCTACATCGATTGCGCACAACGACAACCGGTGTTGTATCGCCTGGAAGGAACCGATGGCGCGACCAAACTGCCTGCGCTGGCTTAAATAGTCGACGGTGTGAGTGAGCGCCGCGTCCATTGTGCCAACCGCTTCCACGGCGAGCCCAAGGCGCCACCAGTTGGCGAGCGTCGAGGTAGCGTTATTCCCCAACGCCTCGCCGGAAGCGGCTGGGTCGATCAAAACCCCGCCAGCCGGCCGACCCATCGGATAGCCGAAGCTTGTGCGCACGGGCTCAAACTCACCGCTGGACAACGGTAGAAGCCAAAGATCACCCTCGCCGAGTACCAGCAGAGAGCGGGCGTGGGCCGCATAGCGAATAGGTGAGCCGTTGTTCAGTTCGCTGGCAGTGCAGATAGCAATGGGCCCATCGATCGTCGAGTCTGATAACGCGGGCGCAGCCAGCATCTGTGCGGCCGCTGCGACAACCCCGCCATGACGAGCGATCGCCTCCACCGCGAGCGCGGCTTCGAGCCCCGCGAGCTTTTCGCCTTCCGCGAGATCCCTGGCAATATGATTGAAGCCCGCGTTGTCCAGCGCTGCGTGAAGTTCGCTGTCGTACTCGCCATTCTTGTTCAGCAGGATGGCGCGTTCGGCGCCTGCGTGTTGTTCAAGCAGGCGCTCGATAGACTCCAGCACTGCCTGTTGGTCTTCACTCAACTCAAAGTCCACGGCGCTTCCTTATTCCCGCGGCAGGTTGAGATAGCGGGCCGCGATGAGATTGAGTTGCACCTCGGTGGCACCGACGGCAACACCAGCGGTCATGGCGAGCCGGAAGTTATTGTCGGCATAGGAGGCGTACTCGCGTGACTCGGGCCCGAAGATCTCGAGCGCGAGCCGCCCGATGGCGTTATCGCAGGTGGTCGACAGCACGCGGGCGAGCTGGGTGTCAGCGGTGGGTGGTTTGTCCTTCGCGCGGAGGTCGATAACTTTATACACGAGTACGCGAGCTGCCTCGCACAGTGCGCGCGCCTCGCCCAGCCGGTCGACCACGATAGGGTCATTCAGCATGCCGCGTTCGGCGGCGACTTCAGCGAGCCTGTCGAGCGTTACCGCCGCACGAGCGTAGCGCGCTGCACCGATGCGTTCGAATTGCAGCGCGTAGTTCACAACGCCCCAGCCGTTGTTTTCTTCGCCGAGCAGCACCGATGTTGGCACGGTGACATCAGTGAAGAACACCTCGTGGAAATAGCGTTCGCCGACGACAGAGGGAATCTCTCGGACCTCGATGCCTGGAGTGTCCATGGGCACGAGCAATACAGAGATACCTTTCTGGCGGCTGCTCTCGGGGTCGGTGCGAACCAGCAGGAAGATGTAGTCGGCGTGATTGCAGTACGAGGTCCAGATCTTGGAACCGTTGATGACGTAGTTGTCACCCGAGCGTTCGGCGCGCGTGCGCAGTGCGGCGAGGTCAGAGCCTGCCTCGGGTTCCGAGAAACCCTGGCACCAAAGCACGTCGCCTGCAGAAATCTTGGGGAGATGCAGTTGCTTTTGGGCCTCGGTGCCGTAGTGCATGATCGCCGGACCTATCCAGTTGACGTTCATGTACTGGGAGCCGCGGGGCTCGCCGATCGCCCAGAGTTCTTCGCCGACAATGGAGTGGCGCCAGGGTTCGCAGTCCCTGCCGCCGTACTCACTCGGCCAGTGCTGCGTCAGCCAGCCTTTCTCTGCCATGCGCCCACAGAACTGTCGACTGAAAGCCGCCTGGGAATCGCCTCCGGGACCGTGTTGCGACATTTCCTCCCAGTTGCTCGGGAGTTCCTCTTCAAGAAAGTCGCGGATTTCCCTGCGGTGCTCGATGTCTTCGGGTGACCAGTTGAATTCCAACGCCGCTCTCCTTTAAGGGGTCGCGTTGCTGCCCTGTCGGTGGGAAATGTCAGGAGGTGCCGGCGGCCGTGCAGGTGAGTGCTGCCAGTCGCTACGGCGCGAGCTCACGACCGCGAAAAACCAGAATGGCAGAATTGATATGCTTTAACAAGTCAGCTGTCTGAAATAAATGCTACACTGCCAGCGGCTCAAAAATGCCACTGTGGTTAAACCTTACCGAGCGGGTCCAATAATGAAAAACCTGTTCCGCTACGACGATAAGCGTGTGGTTATCACCGGAGCAAGTTCCGGTATGGGCGAGGCGACCGCGCGCCTGGTTCACGACCTCGGTGCCGAGGTTATCGCCATCGATATCCAGCCGCCGCCCTACGACTTTGCCGAGTATTTCGAGCTCGACCTGCGCGACGAGTCGGTCATTGATGGCTTTGTGGCGGGGCTGGCAGATACCCGCGTGCACAATTTGTTCTATTGCGCCGGCTTGCCGGGCCAGAAGTTTCCCGCGGTCGACGTGGTGACCGTCAACTTCATCGCGCAGCGCCATATGATCGAGGCGATTGTGCCGCAGATGGAGAGGGGCGACGCTATCTGTAGTGTCTCTTCCGGTGCTGGTATGGGCTACGCTTTTTTTGGTGAGCAGCTAAACCCGTTTCTCGCGCTGCAAGACTTCAGTGCTGCGCGCGAATGGGTAGAGCAGCATGAAGGGGAGGGCTGGTTCGAGCCGTATTCCTTTTCCAAGATGAGCAGCATTGTCTACACCCTGCGTGCCGGTGGCGCGATTACGATGGAAACGGGCGTCAGGGTGAACTGTATCAGCCCCGGCCCAACCGACACCGCGATGATGCCCGCGTTCATTGAGCAGACATCCGAAGCGTTTTTCGAGCGTTACCCCAAGCCCATTGGTCGCAATTCCACCGCTGAAGAGCAGGCGTGGCCGCTGGCGTTCCTCGGTAGCGATGCGGCGAGCTATATCAGTGGCGAGAATCTTTATACCGATGGGGGCGCGTGCTCCGGGGTGTTGAACGGCTCTATCGACGGTGCCCTCATGGTGCCCGATGACTACAATAACTAACTCACCAGCAGGGGAGTCAACGTGAGTAAGCAGTTCAAGCGGCCGCTGCCGCAGCTGACCGACAGTAACCGGTTTTTCTGGACCTCGGGCGCAGACGGCAAGCTACGATTTTTGGCGTGTGCCGACTGCGGCAACATCATTCACCCGCCTGTACCGGTGTGCGACAAGTGCCTGTCGCGTAACCAGGAGGTCATAGAGGTTTCCGGTCGCGCAACGCTGGTTGCCGTGACGGTGAACCACCAGATGTGGATGCCGATGATTGAGCCGCCCTACGTTATTGGGCTGGTAGAAATAGAAGAGCAGGCGGGGGTGCGCCTCACCACTAATATTGTTGAGTGCGCTGAAGAGGACCTTGCCATTGGCATGGCGCTCGAAGTGGCCTTCGAACACTACGAAGATGTTTACCTGCCCGTGTTTCGCCCGGCGGACCCGGCCCTGCGTAAGGAGGCGGAGCACTAACATGGAAAAGTTTGAAGACAAGTCCGCCGTCATCGGCCTCGGTATGTCCGAGATCGGTCGCAGGCTGATGCGCGACCCCATGGACCTTACGATCGACGCCTGCCTTGCGGCAATGGATGATGCGGGAGTCACACGCGATGACATCGATGGCGTCTGCACGTATCCCGGCATGGTCGGCGGCGCGCCCGGTATCAGCGGCGCGCAGGCGTGGGACGTCTGCGATGCACTCCGGCTGAACGTAAACTGGTACAACAGCGGTCTCGAGCAGCCCGGGCAACTCGGCAGCGTGGTGCATGCCATGTTGGCGGTCGCTACGGGGCTCTGCAAGCACGTGCTTTGCTTCCGCACGGTGTGGGAGGCGACCTATACCCAACTGCAGCGCACCGGCCAGGTGCGGTATTCCGGTGGCGGAGGTCGGCTCTCCGGCGGAATGGAGTGGCGCATTCCCTACGGCGCCGCCTCAGCGGCAAATTGGATCGCGCTCTACTGCAGCCACTACATGCATCGCTATGGCCTGACGAAGGAGCAGCTCGGCCAGATACCGTTGAATGGTAGGCGCAACGCTGCACTCACGCCCTATGCCGTTTACAAGGACCCGATCACGATGGAGGACTACCTGAATGCCCGCATCGTATCGACGCCCTTCGGCCTCTATGACTGCGATGTACCCTGCGATGCCTCTGTTGCATTTATCGTGTCCCACGTCGATACGGTGAAAGACAGCCGCCGCGGCAAGGGCATCGGTTTTGAAGCGGTAGGTACTGCCAATTCAGAACGCGTGTCCTGGGACCAGGGTGACATCCGCTACGAGCCCGGTCTCAAGGCCGCTGCCGAGATGCTCTGGTCGCGCACCGACCTTACGCACGACGACATCGACATGGTGCAGCTCTACGACGGCTTTAGTTTCAACGCGCTGTGCTGGCTGGAGCGGCTCGGTTTCTGCGGCGAAGGCGAAGCGGGCGACTTCCTCGAGGGTGGTCGGCGTATCGCGCTCGACGGTGAGCTGCCGCTCAACACCAACGGTGGCCAGCTTTCCGCTGGCCGCATGCACGGCTACGGCTTCCTCCACGAGGCCTGCACGCAACTCTGGGGCGAGGCAGGTGAGCGACAGGTTGCGGGTAACCCGCAGACCGCGGTTTGTTCCTCCGGCGGAGGCGTGCCGGGCGGCGCCATGCTGGTCAAGGCGCTCTAGCCGGGTGTTCGATTATGCGGCGCACGGCCTCGTGGCTTCCGCCACGCGATTGCCGTTGCCGGGAGATGGGCCAGAGACCATCGGCGATGTGCTCGCCGCGCAACTTGCCCGCGACCCCGAGAGGATTGCGCTGGTAGGGCGGGGCGGAAGGCTGACCTATGCGCAGCTTGATGAGGAGGCGGACCGCACCGCACTAGACTTTCACGAGGCGGGCATTCGGCGCTACGATCGCATTGCCGCTTGTTTGCCCAACGACATCGATATAGTCATCGCGCTACTCGCCTGTGCGCGAATCGGCGCCATCTGGGTGGGCGTCAATCGTCCTTTAGCGGCCCCCGAGAAGGCCTTTATTCTCTCGGACAGCGGCGCGAGTCTTTACATTACCGATGCGGCGGGCGCCGAGGAGATTCGTCCGCAACTCCCAGAGTTGCCGGGTCTTCGAGTAATACAGCTGGGCACTGCCATTATGGAAGGCGGCGTGCACGGGTTTGTGCAGCATCCCAAACCCAAGCCCTATCCGCGCCCTGAGGTGGATGCGTTCGAACCCGCGGCCATCGCCTATACCAGCGGCACGACCGGCAGGCCCAAGGGCGCCGTGCACAGCCACCACAACGTCTTGCTGCCCGGCGCCATCGCGGTGGCCGAGGGTCGCTTCGGTGCTGATTGCCACCAGGGCGTGATGCTGCCGCTGACCATCCTCAACCTGATGGTGCTTGCGCCGATGACTGCATTCCAGGACGGCGCGGCCTGCGTGTGCATGGACAGCATGAAGCCGGAGGATATCGCCGACTGGATAGCTGATGAAAAGGTAGGGCACTTCGCCTCGGTGCCCACGGTTGTGCAGGACCTACTGACGTCCGACAACGTCGACCCGCGTGACCTGGAAACACTCGGGCACCCCGACATCGGGGGCGCGGGTATCGCAGAGTCCTTCCAGCACCTCTATAAAGAACGGTTCGGCAAACACATGACGGTTGCGTACGGTATGACCGAGGCCCCGACAATCGTCACCAAGACGAGCCCCGATGAAGCCCCGGTTGAAGAGCTCTGCGGTCGCCCGGTCGCACAGCTGGAGGTTCTGGTAGTCGGCGACAATGACCAGCCGTTGCCTGCCGGGGAAATCGGCGAGATTTGTGTGCGCCCTGCAGCGAGCGGCCCTTACGCAGGCGTCTATACCACCATGCTCGGCTACTGGAACCGCCCGGACGCCACCGCCGAGGCCCTCGCCAATGGCATGTACCACTCAGGTGACCTTGGCTATATGGACAGCGACGGCCAGCTGTTCATCCGCGGTCGGCAAAAAGAGCTCATTATTCGCGGCGGCGCCAATGTCTATCCCGCTGAAGTGGAGCGCGTGCTGGTGACCGATGCGCGCGTTAGCGATGCGGCGGTGCTGGGTATAGACGATGAGCGACTGGGGCAGCGCGTGGTGGCGGTGGTGCAGGCCGATGAAGAGGGCGCGGCACTGGAGGAGTCGCTACGCGCCCTGTGTGCCGAGCAGCTTGCGCGCTACAAGGTGCCTGACCGTATACTGGCCGTGCCTGCGTTGCCGCGCAACGCGATGAATAAGGTGATCAAGCCCGAGCTCGTGGGCTTGTTCGCTGCCGTGGAATAGAGCCCGGAGAACATGCCAACACCCGCCGACCCCGCCAATGAACTACCCGATTTGGCCTCCGCAAGAGACGCCTTGCGCGCGTCCCTGTGGGATCAGCCACACTTGCCCGCTGCCGTGCTTGAGCTGTGTCGGCTGCGCCTGGCGCAATTGCACGGCAGTGAACAGGATGCAGCGTTCGAGGAACATGCGGTGCCCTCAGAACAGCGGGCCGCGCTGCGCACCTGGAACTCATCGAGCCTCTTCGGCGATGCGGAACGAGCCTGTTTGTCATTTGCGGAGGTATACGCCATGGACGCCTCGGCGCTGACAGACGCGCAGGCGGACGCGGTGAAGTCGCACTACGGTGACGCTGGCCTCGTCGCACTAATCGAGGCCCTCGGAGTTTTCGACGGCGCGATTCGCATCAACCTGCTGTGGAGTAACGTCGATGGCCGGTAAACCGCGTGCCTCCAATCCCACTCAGCCCTCGGGGAATATGATTGCCGATTCTGCGCTGGGCCTTGTGCCCGAGACGCTGGCACCTTATCTCGCTTACAACCGGATGATCTGGGAGGAGGGCCCCTTGAGCCCCGCCGAGATTGAAGTGGCGCGTCTACGCAATGCGCGTCGCGTGAACTGCGTGTTCTGCAAGAGCGTGCGCTATGACATCGCGATGGATGCTGGGCTCACTGAAGAGCGCGTGGCGATGATTGACGATGATTACCAGGGCAGTGCGCTGAGCGAGCGCGAAAAGTTGATCGTCGCAATGGTGGATCAGTACTACGATGCGCCGGGTGGCATGTCGGAAGAGTTCCGCAGCGCGTTAAAGTCAGCGTTCAGCGCGGCGGAGCTGGCGCATCTTGCACTGGCGATCGCGCATTTCAGCGGCTTTTCACGCTGCGCGGTGTCACTGGGTGGCATGCCAGACGAACTGCCGGTGATGCAGATGTCAGTGCCTGTCTAGTCGGCGGGCCCTCCTGCTTCCGAACGTGTTGATTGCGACTCCTCCAGCCGAGTCCGATCAGGCCTAAACTGTACGTATGCAAGATCTACCTTGCAGGTGAACATCATCTGTTTCCGAGAGCAAAGGCGATTTTAGTGCAAATGAAGGTGAAAACATGCGTCTTGATTCTTTCCGTGTTGCTAGCTGGCTGCGTGAGCAGAGGCAACACACTATACCCCGTCGATGCATATTTGCGCGGGACAACGGGATATGCGATCGCCGAATATACGGTCACCGAAAATGGGCAGGTCCTAGATCCCAAGATAGTAGAGTCACAGCCGCCGGGGGTCTTCGACAAGGCGTGTCTTGATTTGGTGGCGACGTTTCAGTATCGACCCAGAGTTGTTGATGGTACACCGGTGGCTGTGAATGGCGTCCAAAACAAATGTACTTTTGAGATTGATGACTAGAGAGGAAGTGCAACCTTTCTTACTGCCAGGTCCTCGGGTCACACTTATAGTACGCTTGCAGCTCAGCAAACAGCTCCGGGCGATGCTTCTGAAGCGCATGAGGCTCTTCAAAAAACGTCTCCGTCGCCACCGCAAAAAACTCCGCGGGGTTGGTAGCCCCGTAATCATCGATCACAGTGGGCTGGCCCTTCATCACCCGGTCCCGTAGATCTTCAAAGTTCTCGGAGAACACCCGCGCCCATGAACGGTAGCTGTTGTTGCGCAGCACCGGCGCACCGTTGGTTTCACCGGAATGTGAATCGAGCTGGTGCGCGAACTCGTGCAGGATCACGTTTTCACCATCGCTGAAGTCTGCGGCGCCGTGGGCGGCTGCATCCCATGCCAGCACGATGCGGCCGTTGTCCCAGGACTCACCGAGCATGTGCCGTTGCTCGTGGCTGACCGTGCCGTCGTCGTAGTATTCCTCGCGTTTTGCACTGAAGCCCGAGGGGTAGACCAGGATGGCGGTGAGGCCGGGGTAAACGGGGCCCTGGCGGTGCAGTAGCAGGAGGCAGGCCTCCGCGGCGATCGTCAGCCTGATTTCGTCAGTAATATCGAGGCCGGCGCAGCCGTAGAACGTTTTTTCGTCGAGAAACAGCTTGATGATCTGGTGTAGCCGTTCGCGTTCTTCATCAGACAGGCGCGGGTACACGGCGTTGTTGCTGGCGAGAATCGCACGCCATTCATCGCTAAAGGGCGCAGAAATCAGGCGCTGGTGCGACCACTTGCGGTAGAACCGGTAGGCGAGGTAACCCACGACAACGAGCGCGGGCGGTAGAAGGGGTATGAGAGAGCTGTCCATGCACTGAGGTTAGCGGCCCCTGAGGCGCCGATCAACACAACTGCGGGTTGCAGGTCGCTCACGCCAGGGTTTCGCGCAAGCGTGTCCAGGTCACAGTTTCCTAATCCCGCTCACTAAACGATGCCGGTTTTCGCTAGCATCGGCTTGACGTTGTCAATGCTGCTTCGCCGGAGCACCCGGTACGAACAATAAGACAAAGGACAAGCGCTGCGTGAACTACTATCTCGTCAAGGCGGTACGCAAAGTGTTTCCCCTCGCGTTTCTTGAACCGGAGGGTGGCAGGGGCATCCAGAAGATCGGCCACCGTGAGTACATTGGCGGTCACTGGGAAGAAATCGGTGCCCTGCAGTTTGACTTCTTAAGGTCCCATGGGCTTCAGCCGGAGCATTACCTGCTCGATATCGCGTGCGGTTCGTTGCGGCTGGGCGTCAAGGCGATTCCATATCTTGATGCGGGGCACTACCTGGGAATCGAGAAAGAGAGTGGCCTGCTAGCAGCGGGACTGACCAACGAACTCGACCACCACGTGCGTGAGGAAAAGCAACCGCGCCTCGAAATTTCCGACAGCTTTGAGTTTGAGCGCTTCGCACAGACCGTGGACGTTGCGATCGCCCAGGCGCTCTTCTGTCATCTGCCGCCCGACATGATCACCGACTGTTTCCAGCGACTGTATAACGTGTTGAATGACGGTGGTGTGTTCTACGCCACGTACTTCCAGGTCGAGACGCACCGGGACAACCCCGAGCGACCTCACGCCCACGGCTACTTTGCCTATACAGTCGACGAGATGATGGAGTTCGGCAGGGCGGCGGGCTACGAGTCAAACTACATTGGCGACTGGCGTCATCCGCGCGGGCAGGTGATGGTGGAGTATCGCAAGCGCTGAAGGTGTTAGAGCGGCGCGGTGTCCTCTGCGCCCAGGGCCTGCAGTTTCTCGATACGCTCGTCGTCGGTTCCCAGCATGCCGATAAGCTGCGCAGTCACTGCGTTGCAGTCCAGCGTGCCGGCGTCTCGCATAGCTTCGAGGTCGGCCCAGTCCTTTGTGCGATTAAAGAACGCTTTGAACACCGCAAGGTCGTAGCAGGAGAGGAAGGGCAATTCCCTGCCCATAAAAACTTCCCGGCGCACGCGCTGTGCGGCCTGCACATGAAAACCGGTGGTGTTGAGAAAGAGATCTACCGGTGTTTGCTCCCACCAGAGGCGGACCTGCCCATCGCGCTTGATGATGTCGCGGGCTTTCTCTTCGACAATCACGCCGTCCGGCAGGGCGGTGAACACGTCCTCGAAGCGTTCCGCTGACACAAACACATTGATGTCGATGTCGATCGTGCCGCGGGCACGGCCGGTACACCAGGCCAGCGCCAGCGCACCGCCGAATGCGTGGTGGAGCTCAGCGGCGCTCAGGGCCTCGTGGGTCTTTAGAATTTTCTCGGGCAGGTTCATTCGATGCGACCGAAGACAGGCAGGTCCATATCTTGTGCTACGCGGGCCGGAAACTGCTCCGCCAGCTCAAGGACTGCGCGTAGCTCCTCCCCGCGTTCGATGCCGTCTGCACTGCGCACGCGCGGGGTGAGCACGAAGTCGACGGTGACATTGCAGCACTCGAGGATGCGGGTGAAGGTCGCGACCGAGGGTGTTTTGCGCCCCTGCTCGTAGGCGGCCAGTGCGCTGTGGGAAGTGCCCGCCCTCGCTGCGAGCTCCCGCAGGCTGAGGCCCGCCTGGAGTCGCGCCCGACGCAGGGTAAGGGCGTGGCGATCTGTAGTCACGTTGTTTGCCATGGGGTCAGTATATCAGATTGGTATCCAATCGGATACCAGACTAAAGCCCCGTAAACAGGGGCTTTTGAAGGAGATTGACCACCTCCCCTGAGGCTCCTGGCGTCCTTGAAGGCTCGTCCCTGAGCAGCACCGTGGGCTGCGTGGCAAGGCAGCACGCGATCCCTGTGCGCTGCCGAGGCCGCGGGAGAGATCCCCGAGGCAGTTGGTCCCTGGCGTGTTCCATAATCACGAGTGCAGAAGGGGGTGATCTCACTCACTCGCACCGGGAAACCCAAGCAACTATTGGGCCAACCGCCAAACGCAGTAAGTAGTGCGACTGAGGTGATGCTGCAGCACCGTTGGAGTGCAAATCTGTCAGTTACGGCGCGAACATGCACCGCATTGGTGACACAGGCGCGAGTCAGTTACGCAGGCGGGCACGCGTTCAAGAGCACATGCGAAAGGAGCGGCGCCCACTTGGACGCCGCAATCAAGGTGAGCGTGGTTCGGTGACTACTCGGCGACGGCTTCGAAGGAATCGAAACCGTAGGGCGCGTGGTGGCCGATACTCATGTTCTCAAACATGCCGTAAGTCACTTCGCCCGAAGATAGTTCAAAGCGCACGATGGTCTCGTACAGCGGACCCAACTGGTTGCGCGCTTCGTCTGTAGACACGTCGAACTCGCGCGACTCCAGTTTAAACGGCCCGTGGTATTGCCCGTGCACCCATTCCTCGTTGGGGTAGTAGCCTGTGCCCGCGGCGAGATAGGCGCAGGTAAGCGCTTCGCATTTAACGCTGAGTGCCTCGCCGTTTTCATCGGTGAAGTGCAGTTCTGCGGTTTCGAGTTCGCGCGTGCCGGAGCGGTACTGTATGGCGTGTCGGGGCTTACCCAGCTGGTGTGTTTTGCCGCCCTGTGCGTGATTGTCGATCTTGATGCACTCCTCGACGATCAGGCTGCCATCCGCGTTCTCCTCGATAAACACCTTGATCGCGAAGTCCTCGAACTGCATGGGCGCCCACATGTGGAAAAACCCGTAGTTCTCGATGTACTCGTTAATGCGGATGCCCATTGGTTCGGCTTCGCCCACCGGGCGCACGCCCCACGAGTGGTCGCGCACGCCGAGGAACTCGTCGGTGGTCACGGGGATGGTTTCGCCCTTGATCACGATCTCCCCTTGCCAGCGGCCTATTTGTGTGTAGCGCGAGGTGTCCATCGTGATTCGGGCGCCCTTGCGCACCAGCGTACGCGGCTCTTCCACTGCGGGACTCGTCCCCGAGAACGTCAGGTCGAAGCTGATCCCGTGGTCATTCTCTTCGCAGTAGATGCGCACCGACTGCAGGGGCTCTACGACCTCCACGCCGAACGGGCCGATGGTGCTGTCCATGCGGTCGGAACCCAGCTCGCGCGAGCAGCGCACCACGTGTTGTTTGCCCTTGTAGACAACGCAGACGAAGGCATCGGTCGTGCCGAGATTGGGGTACTGGCCCATGCCGAACACGACAAAGAGCTCGCCGGACTTCGGGTGCAGGTTGAAGTAGTAGCGGTCGTAGAAGTTGCGATCAGAGGTAAAGACCTGGTCAAAGGTCTCGGGCGTCTGGTGGGTGAGCAACTCGTCCATGGGGCTGATCGGCATCGGGGTCTCCTGACATCGCGTGCATTCGGTTGGTGCCGGATCATAGCGCATCTTTTGGGCGTCATGGCCTGTATCGCGCGGGTAGGACGCGGCAGCCTGATTTGGCAGACCGCTGTTGTTGGACACGCCACCATTATTCGATGCGCTACGATATTTGACACACTGTCAAAAAGTGCTATAACGGCGGGAATGCCCACTGAAGGAGTTCCCATGGCCGATATCCGCTACGACGATCGTATTGCCGTCATTACGGGCGCTGGAGGCGGCCTTGGCCGCAGCTACGCACTGTACCTTGCCGCTCGAGGGGCGAAGGTGGTCGTTAACGACCTGGGTGGCTCTGCAGACGGAGAGGGTGGTGACAGCCGGCCGGCCGATACCGTGGTGGAGGAGATCAGGGCAGTGGGCGGTGAGGCGGTGGCCAACTACGATTCCGTTGCCACGGCCGAGGGCGGTGAGTCGATCATCGCGACCGCGGTCGATGCCTTCGGCGGAGTCGATATCGTCATCAACAACGCGGGCATCCTGCGCGATGCATCGTTGGCGAAGATGACCAGCGACAACTTCGACATACTGATCGACGTTCACCTGAAAGGCGCGTACTACGTTACCCAGCCCGCGTTCCGGCTTATGAAAGAGCGTGGCTACGGCCGGGTGGTTTACACAACATCCGCGGCTGGCCTGTTTGGGAATTTCGGGCAGGCAAACTACGCGGCCGCAAAGATGGGGCTTGTCGGCCTGTCGAGCGTGACGGCCATTGAGGGGGCCAAGTACAACATCAAATCAAACGTCATCGCGCCGATAGCACTAACGCGGCTTACCGAGGGTTTGATGGGTTCCATGGGTGACGCGTTTGCGCCCGAGTACATCGCACCACTGGTGGCGTACCTTGTGAGTGAGGAGTGTCCCTACAGTCATGAGATATTCAACGTGGGTGCCGGCCGCTACGCGCGCATTTTCGTCGGCTCTGCCCCGGGCTGGAATGCCCCCGAGGGCACCGTGCCTGATGTAGAAGCGGTAAGAGACAACCTCGATGCTATTTACAGTATAGAGGACTTCAAGATTCCCGGCAGCGCGCTGGAGGCCTGAGGAACGTGCCCACCAAGCGCGGCAGCGCGGTCAGGGATAAGTCGGGGCGCAGCCTGGGCACGCGTGCCCAGAAAACGAGGCAGAAGTTCCTGGACGCGACCGCCAAGTTACTCGCAGAGCGCAGCATCCTCGACATCTCGGTCACCGAGATCGCCAAAGAGGTCGACAGCGTCAGCAGCCTCTTTTACCACTATTTCGAGAGCGTTGAAGATGCGGCCCGGCACCTCGCGCAGGAGGTGTCCAGCGAGATGCCCGCGATGGTCGAAATTATCGACGGTGAGTGGTCGGGCGACGAGGGGCTCGCGCGGGCGCGCAACCTGTCGGAGGCTTACCTCGACCACTGGGAGCGCAACCGCGGTGTGCTGCTACTGCGTAACCAGGCTGCAGACAGGGGTGACAAACGCTTCCTTGCCATTCGGCGCGATGCCCTCGAGCCTTTGATCGACAAGCTGACAGAGCTGATCGGCGAGGCGCAGTCGCGCGGTGACGTCGCTGACGATCTGCACCCTTATCTCGCCGCGTCTGCACTGGTCTCTGTGCTTGAGAAGCTGTCGGCGTACTCACGCAGCGTGCGGCATTTCAACGCGAGCCGGGACGACCTGGTCGATACCTGCGCGCGCATGGTTTACACAACGGTCACGGGCAAGTAGTTGGTGCCCCTGGCGAACACATTCAGAACTGACAATAAGAGGACACAGCATGGGTTTACTGGACGGTAAGGCGGCGGTCGTAACCGGGTCCGGCCGCGGTATCGGTAAGGGGCACGCGCTGCAGCTTGCCAAGGCGGGCGCCAGCGTGGTCGTCAACGATATCGACGCAGACGTTGCCGGCGAGGTAGTCGACGAGATCAAGGGCTTCGGCGGTACTGCTATTGCCAATACTGACAGCGTCGGCGACAAGGCGGGTGCGGATGCCATTGTAGCGGCATGCGTGGCCGAGTTCGGCAAGATCGACATCATGATGGCCAACGCCGGTATCGTGCGCGACCGCACCTTCCTCAAGATGACCGAGGAAGAATTTGACCTCGTGATGAATGTGCATGTGAAAGGCACGTTCCTCTGCCACCAGGCGGCGGCGTTTGCGATGAAAGAGCAGGGCACCGGCGGCGTACTGCTGTCCACGGTGTCTGCGGCACATTTCGGCAACTTCGGCCAGACGAACTACGCCGGGGCGAAGGGTGCTATCGCGTCAATGACTTACACGCTCGCCATGGAACTCGCGCGCTACGGCATCCGGGTGAATGCGCTTTCGCCCTCGGGCACCACGCGAATGTCCGACACCTACATCGGCCCTGACGGCAAGAAACACCCCATGCCTTATATCGACCCTGAGCTAAATGGCCCCGTGCTGGTGTACCTGTGCAGCGACGAGGGCAACTATGTGTCCGGCCAGGTGTTCGGGACGGGCGGAGAGCGCATTTCTATTCTCAATCACCCTAGCTATGGCCACACGTTGATCATGCCGGACGGCTGGACCATCGAGGCGGTGCAGCAGCACTTCAAACAGAACTTCGGTAATCGCCTGCAGCCCCTCGGGATCACCAAGCCGCCGTATCCCTTCTCGGATGGCATCAACCCGCCGGAGCCCAAGTAGCAGGAGCGATCATGACGACTACGGCAGGTATTACCGCCTACGGTGCCTACATCCCGGCGACACGATTGCCGCTTGCGCTGATTCACGGCGGGCGGTCGAAGGAGGGCGGACCGGAGAAGGCGGTGGCTGGCTTCGACGAAGACGCAATCACCATGGCGGTGGCTGCGGGCGTCAACTGTCTCGGTGGGCGAGCGCGAGAAGACATCGACGCACTTTACCTCGCCACCACCAGCTCACCGTTTCGAGAAAAGCAGTCTGCGGCATTCGTCGCGAAAGCGCTGGACCTGCCCGCCGATGCCGCCACCGTGGACTTCACGGGCAGCCTGCGCGCTGCTGCCGGTGCCCTGCTGGCCGCGGTGAATGCTGTCCAGGCCGGACAGGCGAGGCAGGTGCTCGTGATTGCCTCCGACGCTCGCCTGCCCGCGCCGCGCTCGCCCCTGGAAATGAATACGGGCGATGCTGCGGCCGCGTTCCTGGTGGGAAGCGACGGCGCACAGGCAACGATTACCGGCAGTGCTTCCGTGAACGACGAGATTTACGACGTCTGGCGCACCGAACAGGACGACTACCTCAGAAGCTGGGAAGACCGCTTCAACGTGATGCATGGTTACAGTGCGAGCCTTCCCGCGGCCGTGCGCCAGCTCTTTGAGAAGACCGGCACCGACGCCGGTGATTACACCCACGCAGCGCTTTATGCGCCCGATGCACGTAGCCTGGCCGCTGTTGCCCGCGACATGGGAGTTGCCAAAGAGTCACTGCAGGATGCGCTGTTCGGGCGCGTTGGCAGTTGTGGAGCGGCGTTTACCCCGCTGCTGCTCTGCGCCACGTTGGAGCGGGCGACACGGGGCGACCACATTCTTGTGGGTTTTTACGGCGATGGTGCCGAAGCACTGGCGCTTAAGGTGTTGGCAAATGACGCCAAGCCTTCCGAAGATATCGCTGCGCTGCTTGCGCGCGGCAGGGCGCTGCGCTCCTACGACAGCTACCTGAAGAGCAGGCACCTGGAAGCTTCGGAACACGACCGCCGTGGCGGCGATGGCGTGCCTGCTACCGTACATTTCAGGGAGCGCGATGACGATATCAGCTTCCACGGCCAGCGCTGCACTGTGTGCGGCACGATGCATTTCCCCGCCTGCCGCGTCTGCTACAGCTGCCACACAAAAGACAGCTTCGAACCGGTGCGCCTGTCTGATCGGCCGGGCAGGGTCATGAGCTACAGTTTTGATCACTTCTTTCCGAGCCCCGAGCCGCCCCTCATTGTGGGGATGTGCGAGGTGGACAACGGCGCTCGTGTTTACGTGCAGATGTGCGAGGCAGAGCAGGGCGACCTGCGCTGCGACCTGCCGGTAGAGTTCGTGTTTCGCAAGATTCACGACGCGGGCCGTCGCCCGAATTACTTCTGGAAGAGC
This sequence comes from Halioglobus sp., assembly GCA_965227435.1. Classification (GTDB taxonomy): domain Bacteria; phylum Pseudomonadota; class Gammaproteobacteria; order Pseudomonadales; family Halieaceae; genus Marimicrobium. The sequence continues at coordinate 2,723,124 of CBDDGB010000001.1, forward strand.
CGCCCACTGTCTGCGGAGATCGCAGGGGAGGGCGCCGCATGAGCGACTCCATTCGCGATAAGGTTGCCATAGTTGGCGTTGGCTGCTGTAAGTTCGGCGAGAACTGGCACCAGGGCCCCGAAGATATGATCGTCGACGCCGCCTTCGAAGCCTACGAGGATGCTGGCCTGGAAAATCCGCAGGCGCAGATCGACGCCGTGGTATGCGGCTCTGTCTATCCCTCCCGCGGTACGGCAGAGGTTGCCGAATCGCTGAAGTTGTTCGACCGACCCGTGTCACTGGTGCAGAACTACTGTGCCACGGGTACCGATGCGTTCCGCTACGGCGTCGCCATGGTCGCTGCGGGCATGCACGATACGGTGCTCGTTGTCGGTTTTGACAAGCCGAAGGACAGGGGCGTGTCGGGCCCCAGCGTACACATGAATACCGCGCGGGGTCTGCCCATGACGCCGGCGGGCTGGTTCTCGCTTTGCTGTGCGCGCTACTTCGAGACGTTTGGCGCCGGGCGCGAGGAGCTCGCCAAGATCGCGGTGAAGAACCACCACAACGGCACACTGGCTCCCAAGAGCATGCTGAAAAAGGCGATCACCGTTGAAGAGGCGCTCAAGGGGCGAATGATCTCCTGGCCGTTCACGCTTTACGATTGCGCGGCTCAGTCTGATGGCGCGGCAGCCGCAATCATCACACGCGCAGATCTCGCGCGCAGCTATCGTGATGACCCGGTGCTCGTAAAGGGCGTGAGCATTGCGCTGTCTGCCAACCCGCAGACCGATCCACACTTCGACTTTCTCGCCTGGAAGCCCACGCTGGCGGCCGCCAACGATGTGTATGCGCAGGCAGGTATTACCGACCCGATGGGCCAGATCGACATCGCCCAGGTGCATGACTGTTTCACGATGACCGAGCTGCTCACCTACGAGGACCTCGGCTTTATCGAGAAGGGTTCTGCGAAGGAGCACATCGACGCCGGCACATTCGCACTTGATGGTGAACTACCAGTGAATACTGACGGCGGCCTGAAGACATTCGGCCACCCGACGGGCGCGACAGGCGTGCGCATGATTTATGAAAACGTGCTGCAGCTGCAGGGTCGCGCGGGCGACCGCCAGGTGAAAGGCGCAACAACGGCAATCAGCCACAACCTTGGCGGTGCCCCGCAGACCTGCGGCCTCGCCATTCTCGGGATGGAATAAGGCATGTTCGATACAATCGAGTACGAGGTCAGTGAAGGCATCGCCACGATTTTCTTCAATCGACCCGATAAGAAGAATGCTTACACGCCGTTGATGGGCGACGAGATCGTCGCGGCACTGAACGCCGCGATGGCGGACGATGCCGTTCGCGTCGCGATCCTGACAGGCAGGGGCGATGCGTACTGCGGCGGTGTTGACCTCGATTTTCTCAAAGCGCACATGGCGGGCGAAGACACTGGCCCTGGCTCGAAGCTCGGCGAGGAGCATTTCGTTAATGGCTGGCCGCTGGATGTCGTCGACTACGACAAGCCGGTGATCGCTGCCATCAATGGCGCCGCGTACGGAGTAGGTGTAACGATGACGCTGGGTTGTGACCTGCGTGTCGCGGCCAGAGGCGCGAAACTGGGCCTCAACTTCGCCAAGCTGGGCGTGTTACCGGGGCTTGGCAGTACGCACCACCTGCCGCGACTTGTGGGCATGGGCAAGGCGTTGCAGTGGGTATTGACCGGCGCGAGCCTGACCGCTGAGGACGCATTCGCGGCGGGTCTCGTGCAGGAGCTCACCGAGCCCGGCGGCACCTACAGTCGGGCGCGCGAGCTGGCGCTGGCGATGGCTGGCATTCAGCCCGTGGTGTTGAAGGCCGCGCGCGCAGCGTTGCGTCGCGGCGCGGACGCATCGCTGGAAGAGGCTATCGCGGGTGAGAAGCGTGCCAGCGCCGAGCTGACAGCGCTGCGGCAGGCCGCTCGGTGAAACTCGCCTTCACCCCCGAGGACGAGGCCTTTCGCGCCGAGTTGCTCGCGTTCCTCGACACGCATTGCCCGGAGGAAGCGCGTGGCGCGGGTGATCTCATCGGTTCTGACGAGGTGGACGTGCGCGGTGTAAAAGTGCTGCCCGCCTGGGCGCGCGACTGGCAGGCCACATTATTCGACCACGGCTGGATGGTACCCGCCTTCGCGCCTGAACTCGGTGGGCGTAACGCCAGCCCTACCCAGACGATGATTTATCTCGAAACACTGGCCGAGCAGCACATTACACGGTCTGTGCATTTCGGCGGCTACGCCATTGTTGCGCCATCACTATTGGAATTTGGCAGTGCGGCGCAGAAGTCCCTCGCGGGCGCCGCCATCCGCGGCGATACCGTCTGGTGCATCGGTTTGAGTGAGCCGGGCGCGGGCTCTGATCTTGCGGCTTTAGCCACCCGTGCGGAGGACCGGGGCGATCACTTTCTTGTAAGCGGGCAGAAGGTGTGGACGAGCTATGCAGTGTTTGCCGATAAGTGCTTCTGCTACGTGCGTACTGATCCCGGTGCATCGCGTCACAAGGGTATCTCCGTGCTTATTATCGACCTCGACACTCCCGGCGTTGATGTGCGTCCATTGCGCGACCTTACTGGCGCGGCAGAATTTGCGGAGGTGTTCTTCGACGAGGTACGCGTGCCGCGCGAGAACCTGGTCGGTGAGCTCAACAATGGCTGGCGCATAACGATGGGCTCGCTGGCGCATGAACGCGGCGGGCTGTGGGTTGAGGGTGTCGCGGGCTGCCTGCGAGCCGTTGAAGACATTGTCGCGATGATCCAGAGGCGCGGGCTGCAGTCGGACTCGGCCCTTACCGACAGGGTCGCTCGTCTCTATGCTGAGGCGCGCAGTCTGCGCGCACAGGGCTGGAAGGGTTTTTCGTCATTCGCGCAGGGCAGCAGCGCGCCCGAGCATTCTTATATGAAAGTTGCGACCGCCGAGTTGCAGCAGCGGTTGTACGAACTTGGCATAGATGTGCAGGGTGTTGCACTGGCCGTCACTGACGCGGCGTTTGCTGAAGAAGGCGGACGCTGGCAGCAGTCATTTCTACACTCGCTCGCTGCAACGATCGGTGGTGGTACGTCTGAGATACAGCGCAACGTCATCGCGCGGCAGGTGCTGGGCCTGCCGAGGAGTTGAGGTATGGACTTCACGCCCAGCGATTAACAGAACATTATCCGAGACAGCGCGCGAAGCCTGTTCGAACGCGAGTGTGGTGTGGAGCTATTGCACGCTGCCTGGGCCGACCCTGTCGCTGCGCTGCCCTTGTGGCGCGACCACCTCGCCGACTGGTTGAGCCTCGCAGAGCAGCCGCTGGCAGATACCGTTTTCTTTCTCGAGGAGTACGGCCGTGCTGCCGCGCCGGGACCTTTCTTTTCGGCGCTGCTCGCCGCGCTTTTGCGTTGCATTGGCAACATGGACGAACACACGCCTGCAGCTATTGCACTCGGCGATGCGGCGGGCGAATGGGTATCCGGGGACCAGGCCTATGCCTATGTTGCCGGTCTCGAACAGCTGGAGCGCGTACTCCTGGTGGGCGGGAGCGCCTCTGCGCCGCGCGTTGCGCTGGTCGCCTGCGCTGACTGCATCATTACGCCCATTGAGCACCTGGACCAGCTCAGACCCCAGTACCGGCTTGCTTTGCAAAAGAATGCAGAGTGGTCTGACCTGTCCCCTGCCGACTGGGAAACGGCGTATCGCGCCATGTTGGTGTGCGCGGCTGCTGAACTCACGGGCGTAGCCCGCTATTTGCTCGAGGCCGCGCTGCAATACGCCGGCGAACGCGAGCAGTTTGGCCAACCCATCGGCAGTTTTCAGGGCCTGCAATGGCAGTTAGTCGATGCCGCCTCTGGATTGGAGCGTGCTGCGGCGGCGGTGGGCTACGCCGCGATGTGCGCCGATGCCGTTGACGCCGATGCGCAGCGCGCCGCACACATCGCAAAGCTCGAGGCGGGCGCAGCCGCGCGACATTGCGCCCGGGTGAGCCTGCAGGTCCACGGCGGCATCGGCTATACCTGGGAGCACGGCCTTCACTACTGGTTGCGTCGCGCCTACGCCGGTGACGCTTTTCTCGGCAATACCGATTTTCATGCGCGCCGCCTGGGCGAACTGCTTTTTGCGGCCTGACAATAAGGAGAGACCTATGGACCTACAAAGTTACATTGGCAAACCCACCGGCGCAGGCCGCTTACACATTGAACGAGGCGCGGTATCGCGCTTCGCAGCTGCTGTTACCGACGAGAGCGCTGTGTACAGCGACCTCGGTGCGGCAAGGGACGCTGGTTTTGGCGCGCCTCCCACGCCACCCTCGTGGACGTTCTCTGCGCCGTTTCTTGGCACCCAGCCCGAGGATCAGCCCGCCGACCCAACCGGTGGCGAGGGCAACCCCATGATGAAGATCATGCGCGAGCTCATGACGACTGGCGGCATCGTGCTACACGGCGAGCAGGAGTTTCACTACCACAAGACGCCGCAGTGCGGTCAGGTGCTCGACTGGTCGGGCGAGATCACGGATATCTACACCAAGGAAGCCAAGGGCAAGGTGATGACGTTCATCGTAATGGAGACGGTGTTCCGCGACGCGGACGGCGAGCCGGTTGTCACCGAAATCTTCAACCTGATTCACCGCGGCGCGTAGGAGGCAGCACATGAGCAACGTTACCCCGAAACTGAACTACGATGACCTTAGCGTTGGCGATGAGGGCCCTGTGGTGAGTCACGAACTGACCCGCACCTGCCTTGTGAAATACGCAGGCGCGTCGGGCGATTTCAATCCCATGCATACCGATGAAGTCTCAGCGCAAGCGGCGGGCCTGCCCAGCGTGTTTGGTCACGGCATGTTCTCGATGGGACTGCTAGGCCGTGCCGTGACTGACTGGGCGGGCCACGGCAATCTCAAACGTTACGGTGTGCGTTTTACCAAGCAGACCTGGCCGGGCGAAACGTTAAGCACAAGGATCGTTGTCACGGGAAAAGAAGAGCAAGACGATGGCAGGCGGGTAACCGCCGATGTCAGCCTGGTTAATCAGGAGGGTGAGGTCAAGCTGGCTGGTACGGCGGTGGTGCTTGCGAGCTAGGTGCGTTTGGAGCGGCGGCTAAAAGTCAGCAACATTAATGCCAGTGCGATGATCGCTGGCGTTGCGGGGGCCGGCACCGGCGATACTGTCTCATCTGACAGAAATAAGGTCGGTGTGCTCAGGACATCGATTCCGCCAAGTAAGCCGCCAAATCTATCGTCGTAGAGGCCGACCCCGAAGAGTCCGCCGGAACCTGCTACCTGGCTGAGGGCAGTACTATTTAGCTGGAAGGAAATCATTCCATCCGGGCCGATGATGTCAGGCGCGAGACTGGTGCCACTTTTGAGATCGGTGCCTACACCACAGCCTGCTGGTAGGCCGGTAAGGCTGCCAACCGGCAGCGCCAGAATATCGGCTGGGGTGCAGACGTCCAGCCCCCAGAGTTGCAGGGGCCCGGGCCCAGCCAGGTCGTCCAGCGTATCGTCTACGCTGAAAGAGAGCGTCCCGAAGGTGGGTGCGAATCCGAGGGCGGAGGTATCAAAAACCAGGTAGGAGGCCCATTGGACTGCTTGAAACCCTGAGGCGTAGTAGCCCCGGATTGTGGTCAGCGGCACCGAATGACTGCTCGAGTTCCCAAAAGCCCCGCCGGAAGCGGATAGCTGACCGGAGGCAGTTGGCGTCAGTGAGATGAAGGCAGCTTTTGCAGGCAAGACGGCTAGTAACAGGAGCATGCCAACGATGATTGGGAGAGTCCGGTTTGGCGAAGTCATACCAGTCAGGCCTCGTTATAGTCGTTTAGTGCAGCCCTGCGGAGCTGGTGCCAGTGTACAGAAGGGGACTTTCACCCCATCGCAGGGCTAGGCACAATCTTATAGTAGGAGCATAGCTGAAGTTTGCGTGGAAGATAGGCCACCACGTGTAAAGAATTTCGACACTGGAGGGAAAACGCCATGGGTAATTTCGCCAGGGCTTACGTGATAGGCGTGGGCATGACGGTTTTTAAGCGCTGCGACACCGACATTAAGGAGCTCGCTCAATCCGCGGCGCGCGGCGCGCTCGATGACGCAGGAATCGACTACAGCAATGTAGAGCAGGCCTGGTGCGGTTACATCAACGGCATGAGCACGCTCGGCCAGCAGTCGCTGTATGGCATTGGCATGACGGGCATCCCCGTGTTTAACGTACACAACAATTGTTCTACCGGCTCCACCGCGTTGTATATGGCCTATAGCGCAGTGCAGAGTGGAATGAGCGACTGCGTGCTGGCACTGGGCTTCGAGAAGATGCAGAAAGGGCCACTCGAGAGCCAGCTGCCAGGCCTCGAAAAGATCAAGGAAGACACTGAGAAAGAAAAGAAGGCCCCGATCGCTGCGCGCATGTTCGGCGACGCGGGTCGCGATCACATGGAAAAGTACGGCACCAAGCCAGAGACCTTTGCCCAGATCGCCGTGAAGAACCATCTGCACTCTGTGAACAATCCGCGCTCCCAGTACCAGGACGCCTGCAGCCTAGACGAGGTATTGGAGTCGCGCATGATTCACTCGCCCATCACACTGCTGCAGGCCTGCCCTACGAGTGATGGTGCAGCGGCTGCAGTGGTGGTGTCAGAAGACTGGCTGAAGAAGAATCCGCATCCGGGTGCAGTGGAGATCAGCGCGATGGCGCTAACTACCGACATGATGGATGACTTCGGTCGCGGTCCCATCGGCATGGTAGGCATGGGTATGTGTGAACGCGCGGCGCAGCAGGTGTATGAGCAGAGCGGCATGGGGCCGGGCGACGTGCAGGTGGTGGAGCTGCACGACTGCTTTAGCCCGGCGGAACTTATTGCGTACGAGGGCCTTGGGCTTTGCAAAGAAGGTGAAGGGGAGAAGCTGGTACTTGATGGCGCTACCACCTACGGCGGCAAGTGGGTGGTTAATCCCTCCGGTGGTTTGCTATCCAAGGGGCACCCCATTGGCGCTACGGGGCTCGCCCAATGTGCGGAACTCGTGTGGCAGCTGCGTGGGCAGGCTGGCAAGCGGCAGGTGGAAAATGTGAATGCCGCACTGCAGCATAATCTAGGGCTGGGTGGGGCGTGTGTTGTGGCGATGTACCGGCGTGCTTAGTTCACAGGAATTCTTAGCGTAGCCAGCGTCCTTATTTGCGCAATCGTGGTACCGTTCTCTTCTGCAAACTTGCACATGGATGCAGTGAATGATTGTGCGTGTGCTTAAAGGGGCACTCTTCTTAACCCTCTTCGCCGGAATACTGCTCACAGCGCTCTATTGGTACGGCTCCCAGGATTTACCGGGCTACGATGATCGTGGCCTGATGAAGCTCGCGCAGGAAAAGCCGACGCGTGGATTTAATGCTGCAGATCATCTCGCCTTTCTAGAAGATAGTAATTTTGCATTTTCGCTGAGTCCTGAATCGCGAGCGAAGCTCCGGCAGGATCAGGCGTTCAACGAGTGGCCTCTCACCGAGGTTATGAGGGTGCTTTCAGAGAATGGAGATTCTATCCAGTCGTTTATCTATGCTTCTGACCAGGCTTACCTTCAATGGCCAGATTTGCAAGACGACCTTTTTGCAGCGCCCTCCTATGAGGCGGTGTTTACGCTCGCCAGGCTCACGACTATAAAAGCAGAACTGCTGCTTGCATCGGGAAACGTCGACGCGGCGATTGATCATGCGCTAGCCCCTCTCAAGTTCTCTGCATTGATGATGTCGGAGTTTGGTCGAGACGCTTCTACTTCGCACTTGATTGGTTCAGTGGTCCAGTCAAGATCGCTTGATTTGATCTATGGAATTGCGCGATCGGATACTGCGGTTGTAGATCACATCGAGAGGCTGCAAGTTGCCTTAGAGCGGCTGCCCGACTATGGCAATGACAGGTTTGATCGCATATTAGGCATTGGATTTCAGCGCGATCTAGGCTACGCAGACTACCCATTCGAGAGGCCGTTATCACAGCGATTGAAATCCTTGATTGAGCACATAGACAATAGAGCTGACGGTGAAATCTCTTTAGGCGAACGGGTCTATCGATTGGTAATCACGCTATTTCCCCGCTACTTTTCGCATATCAATCGACAAAAGGAATCGTTGGCACTGGGGATCTCTTCGCTAGCGTCCCAGCATAAAACATACTGTACTCATGTTGAGTATCCTTCGATGCCGGCGCGTGAGACGCCGCTTCAGTGGCTTGGGCCATTTGCGCCAAATGCGGCCGGGGGATACGAGATTAACTACGCGGTAGCCTACGGGGCATTACTAAATCGTCGTTGTCTACTCTATACCGAGAGAGAGGTTGTTAGAGCTCGGCTCGCTTATGAGCGGTATCGGGCAGAGCACGGCGAGTACCCGTCCGAGCCAGTAGAGTTGGTTCCGCAGTATCTTTCCTCTCTGCCGCGCGACTTCTTCGACGGAAAGCCTTTGAGATACTCTGTGCCTGAGCGCGTCCTCTATTCGGTGGGAGAGAACGGCGCTGATGATGGCGGGAGTGCCGAATTCTCGGAGCTTGGCTACTTTCGGTGTAACGAGGACAAGCGCTGTAGAAAAAATCCCACGTTTGCGTTGCCCACCGTTACCTCGAATTCTTCTTCACCTGAGGGAGACTAGCCGTCACTATTGCAGGCGCGCTATGGTGTTCAGTCAAAGATGAGAGCGGAGAAAGCCATGATTCACGGCGAGGATATTGAGTCCATCAACACAAAGCTCAAGGATTTCATTCTCGAAATCTCCATGAGGCGTCCAGAGAAGAAGAACGCTCTAATTCCACCCATGTACCTACGCATGGCGGAGCTTATCCAGGCCGCCGGCGAGAGCCCGGACGTACGCGTGATCCTGATCAAGGGCTCGCAGGAGTGCTTCACCAGCGGTAATGACGTGTCCACCTTCGGCAGCACAACCGACGGCGGGAGCACCGACGACGATGTCGCGGCCGTAAAGTTCCTGAAGGCAATCGCGGCCTGCGAGCTTCCTGTGGTCGCTGCGGTGAATGGTCACGCTGTTGGTGTAGGTACCACGATGCTCCTGCACTGTGATTTCGTCATTGCCGGGGAGGGCGCTCGATTCAAGACGCCGTTTGTGAATCTTGGCGTGTGCCCCGAAGCGGGCTCCAGCTACACGATGCCGATGCGCATGGGCTATTCGCGCGCCGCCGAGATGTTGCTGCTGGGTGAAACCTTAAGCGCGGAACAGGCTGTCGCCTGTGGCCTGGCTAACTCATCGCACCCCGTTGATCAGTTTGAGGCTGTGGCGCACGACATCGCAAAGCGCCTCAGCAAGCTGCCGCCTTCCTCCGTGCAGGCCACCAAACGCCTGATGCGCGCGCCGCTGATGCAGGTGATTCCCGAGGTGATGTCAGAGGAGAACAGGGCTTTCTCCGCCTGCATGGAGACTCCAGAGTTCACGGAGGCGATCACCGCCTTCATGGGAGGGCGCGAGGCGGATTTCAGTCGCTGTTAGTCCGGTTTTGCGCTTAGACCATAATTTACGAAGATCGGCGAGGACCAGGCTCGCTCCTCTATCGGTGCCAGCCTGTCATCTTCGACGCTCTCCGGCGTGGGGTTAATCGACACGCAGTCGCCCACCTCGTTGTAGGTGCAGTCCAGCAGCGCGCCGTTTACGGCCAGGCTGGGCTCCTCGATGGCGCGCACGTAGTAAAGTGCATCGCGTTCACCACTTGCGAATGCCTCATCTTCAAACTCAACGGCACAACCCAGCGGGTCGGGAGCGCAGTCGAAACTGCGCCAGGGGTCCTCGATCAGCGTGTCGACGGGTTCTTTCGCATACGATTGTGGTGTTATTCGTACGACCTCGATACGGGTGATGAGCTTGCGCTCGTCGGTAGGGTTGTAGCACTCGCCCCGGCATAGTCGTTCCAGGCGCTCGGGCGTCAGGCCGCGAGTGGCGTGGTCAGGGCAGCCCGCTTGTTGTTTGAAAGACCCCGCCGCGCGCACCCGAAAGCGCGGGTTAGTCTTCATTGCGACCTCTCTACCCATCGCGGCTACTGGTTGCGCACCCGGCGCGTTAAGCAAGTCAAACCACAGTAGCGTGCGCTGCCCCGACGTTGCGTAGACCTCGCGTCGCTTGATGGCGCTCCAGATGCTGCTTCTGTCGCGGCCACTGCTGTGTGTCGCCACGAGGCCGCCGGTTTGGTAGAAGGCGCCGACCCGGTCATCTACAAGCCCGTCGTCTGAAAACATTGAGGGCTCTGGTATCTGTTCCCATGGAATTGAGCGGGCAGGGGGCGGAGAGGCGCCTAGCTCGTCCGGCGGTGGGTCGAGCGGCAGTTGGAAGTCCGCCATGTAGAACCGGTCGTACTCCTTGTATCCCGTTCCCGGTCGGGCTGTGTGCACATCAGACGACCCAATAAAGCCGAAACGAAAACGCAGGGGATTCGAGGGATCATCAAAGTTGGTGAGCGCGAGTGCATGCTGTGCCGAACCGGCAGGGCGGTAGTACCAGGCCGGCTGGAAACAGTCGCGACACTGGCCTGCATCCAGCCAGTCCTCACCACTAGCCTGTGGAATAGTGGCCTCGCCCTGCAGCGTGGGCGCTGCGAGGTAGTTGTCTCGCGCCGCTGCGGCGCGCTGCGCGCATTCCTCGGTAGACTCTCCCGCTGCCAGGCAGCGCTCCTCGATGATGTCGCCTGCACGCCAGCACACGGGCGTATAACCCGCAGTGGGCCCAGGGCAGAAGCGCCTGCCACTGGCGTCTACGGCAACGCCTCGCCAGCTGCGGTATTCCTCGGTATTACCGTGGCCCGAATAGACTTCGAACAATGTTTGCAACTTGGCGTCATGTTGCGTGGCGTTCAACTGCTTCGCCCAACCGGAGCCCGGCGGCGTATAGATGCCCCAGGTGTTGCCGTGGGGTATGACGAGGGCCTCGTGGTCCCACTCGCGCAGCTTGCGTAACAGTACCTCAGGGGTTGCTGCGCGCTCTCGACAGTCTCGCGGTAGATCCCTGACGTGCACATCGTCAGGGCAGGCGTCGTACAGGCTGCCCTGGAAGGCATACTTTGCGAAATCCTGCACGCGCGGTTCTCCCAGGTAGATGAGTGCCATCGCGGTACGCGCAGCAAGGTTGAGCGTTTCGAGCAGGTCGGTTGCGCGGGTTGGGTAGGATTGTATGGCGCGGGCGGGAATGCTCGCGTCTTCAAGGTCGCGCAGCACCACGTTCTTGTGGCCCCAGTGGTTGTCGACGCTTGTGCCGATATTCGTCCACTCCCAGCCAAGAAAGGCCACCACGTCTGGATCGTCTGCATCGCCAGCGCGCGCGTTGCAGTCGCGTATCGACTCGGCTGTTTCGCGCCAGCGCCGCGGCGTCAGGAACTCTGCGTGGTCGTTGATCGACCAGAAGTCGAGTGCAGAGCAATAGCGCGCAAAGTCGCAGGCATCGGCCTGCGGGTGTGAGCCTTCGCCCACGGCAAAGGGCAGGCTGGTCATGAAGGCGTCCATCGAGAGGGTGGTGTGGGTGTGGAAGTCGCCGAAGAGAATGTCCTTGGGTGTTTCGACGGCCAGATCGTCACGTGTTGCCGCTTGACGTGCTTCTCGTTCGGTAATCACTGCAGGAGGCACAGCCTTGCCTTCAATGACTCCCGGACCCTCGCTGCGGCCCAGTAGGCCCGCGCCGATGGCGATGGCGCCTACAAGCAGAAGGGCGAGCAACGCGGCTGTCAGTTTTAACAGTTTCCCAATCATAGAAACCGTTAATCAGCTCCCTGATTTCCGTTGGCTCGGGCTAATACACTCGGCCCCACAGCGCCCACTCACCGTGTCGGCAGTTGCGGCTTACCCAGCGCGTTCGGAAGGCCGAGGAGACGTCGCGCGACGATACTCTTGGCAACGTCGTGGCCCGCGGCGGCGACCTTGCCGTGGCCCGCCATCAGGCCCTCCTCGACCATGTAACCCTCGAGTCCTGAGTGCTCGCCCTGGGTGATGAAGCCGAAGGGCCCCATGATGTCCTGCGCCACCTGGCAGACCTCGTCCTGCATGGCCGAGCCCCAGGCCTTGTTCATGCCGGCCTCGGCCGCGGGTACGCGTTCGGCGGCGATGCAGATACACAGCCGCTCCAGCATGTTGCCCACGTCGATGCGTGCGGCGAGGCGTGCCACCTTGCGGCGCGACTCCGGGTCTTCGTGCAGTGGGCGTTCGCCGTCCCATTCAGCCTGTTTCAGGTAGTCGAGTACGCGGTTGAAGCGCCTGTTGTGCTGCGCTGCTGCGATGATGGCGAAGCGCTCGTAGTCGAGGGCCTGCATGAGATAGTAAAAGCCCTTGTTTACTTCGCCGACGAGCCGGTTCTTCGGCACCTTCACCTTGTCGAAGAAAAGCACGTTGGTGCGCTCTGCCGTGGTGCTGCCCACGCAGTACATCGGGTTCATGGTGATGCCGGGGGAGTCTGTGTCTACGATCAAAATGCTGATGCCCTGGTGCTTGGGGGCGTCGGGATCGGTGCGCACTGCCATCCAGTGCCAGCGTGCGAAGTGCGCAGACGTAATGAAGATCTTGTTGCCCGTGACCTCGTAGTGGTCGCCTTTATCAATCGCCCGCGTCTGCAGGTTGCCGATGTCGGTGCCCGCCTGTGGCTCGGTGTAGGTGATAGACCACTGGCCCTCGTTACGGAAGATCTTTGGCAGGAACTCCCGCTTCATCTCTTCGCTGGCCTCGTGCAGGATCGTGTTGGCGATGGTGCCAACGTTCTTGCCCACCGTGGGGGCATTGGCGCGTTCGAGCTCCGTATTGAGGATGAACTGCGCGAGCGGGAAGGGCTTCGGCGAGCCGCCGTATTCTTCTGGGAAGCCCATGCCCAGCCAGCCTTTATCGGCCAGTTTGTCGACGAAGGCGACACGCTCAGGCGTATTCACGAACATGCTGCCGCGCACCTGGTCGGTGAGCTCTTTGGCCAGGAAGGCCTGGACCTCCTGCCGGAAGGCCTCTTCTTCTGGGGTCCAGTCGAGTTGCATGGCGATCTCCTCAGTGCTCCTCGATGGTATCCCAAGACACTCGTCTTGGGAAGAAAGTCAGTTAAATCAGGGGCTTTCGCAAGACAGATGCCTTGAATAAGCCCGCGGCGGCGCACATACTGGCCTTCCCGGCCAAGATCGGCAAGCACACTGGAGAGAGCGCAGAATGAGCCAGGACGACCCCGTGGTAGAGCGCGTGGCTGCCTCGATACCCGACTACGTGAGCGCCGAGAACCGCGCCCAGATTCTGAAGCTGGCGAGCGCCGACGAGCGCGAGGTCTCGGATGTGGAGTGCACCGAATACCTGATACGCCACTGGCTTGAAACCGTTGAAGACGCCAACCCGCTGTACCTGGACCGTGACTACGCCCAGAGTCGCGGCTTCAAGGATGTTGTCGCCCAACCGGGGATGGTGATCTGCACGCTCGTGCTGCCATACCGCTGGCCGATGAAAGAATTCCACAAGACGCGGCAGCTGCTGCACTTCGAGCTGAAAGACCTGCTCGAACAACCCGTAGGTATTCTTGCCAACTATGAAATGAAGTTCTTCCGCCACGTGGAAATTGGCGACCGGCTGAGCACTACGGGAAGGCTCGTCGATATCTCACCGTTCAAGCGCACCAAGCTCGGCGCCGGCTACTTTACGAAACTGGAAACCAGCTACTACAACCAGCGCGATGAGCTGGTCAGCCAGGCACACACCAATCTCTTTTCCTATGGCGGAAAGATGCCCGAGGGTGAGGAGACGGAAGAGGACCGCGCGAAGGCCGAGGCCGCCATGCGGCGCCGCGCCACCCCGAGCACCTTGGATGACCAGGCCCCGGGCGAACCGCCAGCGGAGCACTGGCTCGACGGCGGCTGGCACAACGGCACTGAGGAAATGCTGGAGTCCTGGCGCACGGGTTGGCAGGGCGGCGAGCTGGCAGATAAGAAGTGGGATGACGTACAGGTAGGCGACACCCTGCCAACCCTCGTCATGCCAATTACAGTGACCCGCTGCGTGTTCATGGCCTCGGCGAGCCGCGATTTCGCGCCGCAGCACCACAACACGTGGTACTGCCACAACAAAAGCAAGACGCGGGAAATGTTCCTCGGCACTCACTTCAACATGGGCATGCTGTCGCGTTTCATGACCGATTATGGCGGCCCCGCGAGCACCGTGCGTCGTATTCAGTTACAGATGCGTCGCACCATCGGTGCCGGTGAAGACTACATCATGAACGGTACCATCACCCGCAAGTGGGAGGAGGGGGGTGAAAAGCTGGTGGATATGGATATCAGTATTGAGACGCAGATGGGGCCGGCTTACAACTGTAGTGGGACGTTGGTGCTTCTGTGATTGGCTGGCGCCTCGTTATGGATGCAAGCTGTTGGGCCTAGTAGGGCTCGACTGTTCTTTCTGATCGCTTGTGCTGTTGAGTGCAGGCGCAGGCCGTCCACCCACCGGAAATCCCTGTGAAGCATCGTCTTTGTGGTAGGAGATGACGGAACGGTCGGTAGAGTTTGGCGGGTATTCACGCAATGTCTACGTCACCAATGGCTCTTTGCGCGACCAGGCACAGTGCAGTAGCGTGAATGATTTATTCCCATTGTCTTAGCCCCTATACTCCGCGCAGGTGTGCGGCGATGCACCGTATTGAGGACCGAGGGCGCCCAGGCAGTGAGTAGTGCAGTTTCCAGGATGAACGCGCATGCGCTGATCGCCGTGGTGGCGGCCGGTGTGTCTGCCTATCTCATCATCAGTCTCATTCTGTGGCATGTAGACCACTTCGCCCCTTCTTTGTATCTGGACATGGTCTTTGATGCCATGGCGGCGGCGCGTCTCGACACGCTCGACTATCTTTTTTCAACGCACAACGAACACGTCATTGCCACATCGCGACTGTTGTTCATTGTCGACCGCTGGGTTGGCGACACTGGCTTTGTGCCAGTTGTGGCCGGTTACTTCATGCAATTGGCTGTCGCGCTCGTGCTTGGTACGTTCGCATGGCGTGAACTGGCCGCTGTGGGACGCTCGCACGCGCTTGTCGCCGCAGCGCTGATTTTTGCGCTGACGCTCAATGGCAGCCAGCTCCAGGTTTTGACCTGGGGTCTCATGGTGCAGCACATCATCATGAACGTTGTCATTGTGAGCGCGGCGCTATTGACCTGTCGGTTGCTGCTGGCGGAGGAGGGCGCCGGTTTTTCACGAGCTGAGTATGCGCTGTGGTGTGTTGTCCTGCTTGGGCTGTTGACGCTTGGCAACGGTGCCGCGGTGCCGCTGGCTGGCTTTGTATTGGCGCTGCTCTGCCGCGCTTCACCACGTCTTGTGCTGCATTTTTCTGTGCAGTGCATCGTCGTGATTGGCGTGACGGTCTTCCTGCGTACGCGAAGTGATATTGGCCTCGGCGGTATTACGCGCGCGCTGGACTGGCAAACGCTGCCCCAGCATCTTCAGTTCTCTCTTGCTACCGTTGGCGGGCCGCTGTTGCGTGGCACGCCCTGGCCCTCCGTAGAGCCGGTTTGGCCGCATGCTTACCCTCTCGCAATTGCCATCGGTGCAGGTATCGCCCTGTTGTCACTTATCCAGGCATACCGGGTCTTTGTCGATAAACCCGGTGCGAGGGGGCCGCTCGGTTTGGTCGGCCTCTATCTGCTGATCATTGCCTTTGGTACGGCGCTTGCCGCGTCCCTTTCACGCATCTGGCTTCTTGGTCCCGAGGAGGCGCTTACGCAGAAGTACTCGGTGTTCACCTGCATGGCCTGGATAGGGGCCTTGCTGGTACTGTGCCAGTGGCTGCTGGTCTCGCAGCTGCATTGGCGACGATATGCATTCTCAGTCCTCGCGTTGGTATTGCTACTGTCGATCAACGCTGCGCAACAGCGCGAGATGCGCATATTCGCCAAGTGGTCCAACCATGTCTGGGAGGGCAGCCTGGCGGTGTTGCTCGGTGTCGATGACCGTCCATTCCTACATACGCTGTACCCGCACTATGCGGAGCTCGGCGCCTATGTAGAGCAAGAACTCGAACCCGCCCAGGGTGGTGTGTTCCACCTGCTTGATGTTCGTTACGGCGATCGTTTCGACATCGCTCCGCGCGCACTGCCCATGTGTGAAGGCTCACTGGAAACACTGGTTGTCGTGCCTGACGAAGATCGCGCAGGGGCACTTAGTGCTGAGGGCAAGCTCTACCGCTTTAAGGGGTACAGTCATTTGCCGGATATAGGCGGAGGTGCGCGCGACGTCATTGCGCTCGATTCGACGGGAAATCTCGTAGGTTACGGGCGCAATACGCGGCCGGCGCCGGAATTGCTCGACGCGACGAACGGAGCCGTCTCTACGCGCTATTTTGGTTTTGCACGTGTCACGGAAGGCGCGCGTGTCGATTTCGTAGCGAGGGGCTCTGGCGGCGACTGTCGCGTGGGTACATGGGAGCTCTGAAGCCCCCCCCGGTGTCCCTACGTTGTGTAAGTATGCCAGTAGAGAATGCGCCGATGCGGGTGCTTGGCGGCGTAATCCAGGGCAGCGGCCGCCGCCTTTGCGGTGTACGTCTGTTCAAGCTTGATGCCTTGTCCCGCGAATCTGGCCGTTGCCGCGTTGCCCGCCTGGGTCGGGACGCCGTAGCCAGAGCCGAAATAGCTGTCCAGCAGGTAGGCTTGTGGTATCCGTTTCGGTAGATCGGGCTGATAGCGGCGCATCTTTTTGAGTGTCTTCTTCATTAAGGAACTTATTGAGCCGGTAGTGCAGGTGGGTATCGGCCCCAATCGAGCCTCCGCTGTGCGCACTCCAATAACTTTCGTCTGCATGCCGGCCAGGTGGCAGCCCAGGGTCAGGCCGGCACAGGTGCCTGTGGAGCCTGTGGCGACCAGAATCGTGTCGGGATAGGGGGTGCCCGTTTCATCGTATTGTTGCTTGAGTTCGAAGGCCGCGTTCACGAATGCCAGGCAGCCCTCAACGTTTGAGCCACCTGCGAACAGGAAGTAAGCCTTCGGGTGGCGCAACTTCTGCGAAAGGTAGAAAGACAGTGCCGTGCGCAAAACGCTCCCGCAATGAATGAGCTCCGCGCCGCTGGCCTGCAGTGCCGTGTAGTTGCTGCGGGAATTGGTGCTCTCGTGCTGGTCAAAGAGCAGCACCGTACAGCGTAAACCGAGTTCGCGACAAAACAGTGCGGTAGCAAGGCCGTGGTTTGTGCCAGTACCGCCAAAGGTCACCACGTGCTGTTTTCCACGCTGTTCCACGCGCGGCAGAATGAATTCCAGTTTGCGTACTTTGTTGCCGCCGTACAGGGCGCTGGTGGTGCTGTCGTTTTTGACCCACAGGTTGCCACTGAGCGCTGGCTGGTGGTTCAGGGGCGTCGGCAGGTTGGCAAGGCGCAGGTAGGGGAAGCCCGACACAAGCCCGGGGTACTGCTCGAAGATAGGTGCGTTGTCATGCGCCATAGCGCCAATCCTGCAGGAAGCTGCTTATCGGCGCCATAGCCTCTGCCGCATATTTTGAGGTGGCGGGCACATTTCCGGTCGCTTTTGTGTGGACGCGAGATGGCGATAAAGAGAGTCGGCTGCGCTTCGATACTTACAGCGAAGTGATTTCCGCCATCAGTGCCTTGGCCGATGATTCGTCGTAACCGATCTCCTTGAGAATATCGGTCGTATCGGCGCCTGTTTCCGGCGCCTTCCGCCGGATAGTCCCCGGCGTCTTCGAAAACTGGTAGATCATGCCGACCTGGTCGATGAATCCTTCGCCGATGTCACTGCCCGGAAGAATCGCGCCGCGGGCCCTATGGTGCTCGTTCGCCATAACTTCATCCAGCGACAGCACGGGCGTCACGCAGGTGTCCTTCAACATAAGTAAGTCCACCCATTCATCACGCGGTTTGGTGAGGAAGATCTCTCGTAACTTAGTTTTTTGCGCCTCGCGTTCCTCCTCTGTGTCCGGGTACTGGTTGCCCGCGAACTCGGGCACGCCGATGAGCCCGCATAATTCTTCCCAGAACCACGGCTCAAAAGTGCCGAGTGATACATAGCCGCCATCCGAACATTCGTAGATGTTGTAGAACGCGTACTTGCCGGACAGGGTGGTCTCGCCGCGCTGTGGTGACACGCCGGTTTCCTGCACCTCGTTGAGCTGCAACAGCATCATGTTGAGCAGGGTGTCTACCATTGCGAAGTCGACATACTGACCTTCGCCGGTGCGGTTCTTGTGGTGCACGGCGATCATGATGGCGAGTGCGGCGGAGATGCCACCGGCGTCATCGGCAATGGCATTGCCCGGAATTTTTGGCGCACCGTCCAGGTCGCCAGTCATATGGGGAACGCCGGCGAGTGACTGGTAATTGAGGTCGTGCGCGGCGACCTGCGCGTAGGGGCCGTTCTGGCCGAGCCCTGAGAGCGAGACGCAGATAATCTCTTCCTTGATCTTGCTCAGGCTCTCGTAGTCCATGCCCAGCTTGGCGGCGACGCCGGGTCGAAAGCCTTCCACCACCACATCCACTTCTTGCACGAGTTTTTCAAAGACCTCGCGACCTTCCGGTTTCTTGAGGTTCAGTCGCATGCTGCGCGTATTGCGGCGCAGCACATCGGGCATGGTGAGTTCCTTGCCACCGCGGCTCGGCGGTTCGATCTTGATGATGTCGGCTCCGAAATCGCCGAGAATCTGCGAGGCGTGTGGGCCAGGCCCAAGACGAGCGAGGTCGAGAATCTTTAAACCTTCCAGGGGGAGGGCCATGGCGCTTCCTTTTTGTTATGCGTCAGGGGCGCCAGTCGTCGCCTTTGCGCGCCCAGGGGTTGTCGGTGTCGTCTGCAGGCAGTGCAACGCGGGCGGTGAACCGCGTCTTTACCTGGTTGTTGGCCGAAAGCTCGATGCTGAGGGCCGCCCAGTGGCAGCCAGTGGTGTCTACCTCGGTGTCTTCTACCGTGCCGGTGAATTTGATCGTATCTCCCGGGCAGATCGAATCACCCATGCGAAACTTGTAGCGACCCAGGCGTGCACGCGGGCCCGCCCAGTCGGAAATGTAGCGCTCCAGCCAGGCGGCCTGGTTGGGCGTGTTCATAAAAATGTCGCGGGTGCCGTTGCGCTGCTGGGCGAAGTCGCGGTCGTGGTGCATTGGGCGCCAGTCGCGGCTGGCCAATGCACCCAGGATAACGCTGGTGGCACTGACATCGTGCGTGAGAGACGGCAACTCATCGCCCTTCGTGACGTTGTTCGCCATTAAGCTGTCATGATCAGGTAGCGCCACGCGTTATCCCTTCCGATAGCCAAAGGCGGTCATGGTCTCTGTGCCAACCCAGTCGCCACGCTGGTTGCGGCACACGCAGTCGATTACCCAGAAACGGCCTTTGCCGAGCTTCGTGGTTTTAACATCTGAAAGCGAGCGCAGGGTCTCGACACTGCTGACACGATCGCCCGGGCGTATCGGTTCGCCGAAGGCGACCTCGCTATCAGTCGCAACGGCCTCTGGCAGGGCGAGTGTCTCCTTGAGCTCGAAGTGTGTCTCCCACGGCAGGGGTATCGCGTCTCTCCCCGGCATCCAGTAGTGGGGGCGAAACCATGCGGAGAGCATCGTGAGCGGTGCGGTGGGGCCGCCGGTGATATCGGCGATAGCGGCTTCGTCCCAGTAGATCGGGTTGCCGTTCTGAACAGAGGCGCATGTTGTGAAGAAGTAACCGCGCTCCACGTCGAACTCGCCCGTCACAGCGTGGCGCTCGACGTTCATCCAGGACGTGACTTCCTCGAGTCCTATCGTGAAGTCGTCGGCGCCAGACACGGGTTTCAGCAGCTCGATGAGATACTCAAGTGAGTACCACCGGGTCGCGGTCGATAATTTCTTCGGCAATCACGTCCTCCCAGTACTCGCTGCCGCCCAGGGCCAGCTGGTACTGCTTGCCCCGGCGCAGGAAGAGGGTAGTGTCCTGTTCTTCCATATAACCCATTCCGCCAAAGATTTGCGAGCTGACATCCATGACGTGGCCCACGGTTTCGGAAGAAAACGCCTTGGTCTTGCCGACGTAGCCGCGCACGTGGCGGCCCTTGTCCATCTGGAACGCGGTAAACATGGTAAGCATGTCGGCACCGTACAGTTCCATGATCATCTGCGCGAGGTAGCCCTGTATGGTCTGCATCTGGCCGATGGGACGCCCGAACTGCACGCGTTCACGGGCATACTGGGTAGCGTGTTCATGCATCTCAAAGCCGGCACCATTTGTGTAGGCGCAAAAGGCGATAACGGCTTTATGCAGCGAGGGTTCCAGGGCTGCCCAGCCGTCGTCGACGCTGCCGATGATGTTGTCTGCGCTCACGCTGACGTTGTCGAAGTCCACCTGGTAGTGACGGTCGCGCGACATCGTGGGCATGTGCGTCGTTGTTAGCCCTGCGCTAGCGCGGTCAACGAGAAACAGTGTGAGGCCACTCTCGGCGCCTGCGTCGCCCGTCCTGGCGGCGACGATCAGGGTGTCGGCACCATCGGCGAACTCAACGAACAGCTTGCTGCCATTCAACGTGTAGTTACCACCATCCCTGGCAGCCACCAGCTTGATATGGGCTGGCGTGAACTTGCGCGAGAACTCCTGGTAGGCGAGGGTATAAATTTTCTCGCCCGAAACAATCTCCGGCAGTAGTGCGTTCTTCTGTGTTTCGTTGCCTGAGGCGGCGATCAGGTCGGCGGCGAGTACGCTGGTGAACAGGTAGGGGCTGGGGCAGACATGGCGGCCCAGCTCCCGAATGAGTATGACCACATCAAGCGTGCTCATGCCCATGCCGTTGTGCTCTTCGGGGACGATGATGCCGAGCCACCCCATTTCGGCGAATTCGCGCCACATGTCACGGCAGAAGCCAATGTCTGACTCCTCTTCCATGCGCCTTACAAAATCAAAGCCACAGTTGTTGTCCATGTACTTCGCGGCCATGTCTTTCAGCTGCGTTTGTTCTTCTGTCAGTTTGATGTCCACTGTGTCTCTCTCGTTCTTATCCGGTTGCCTACCGTGCTGGCAGTTCGGGTTTGCCGAGGGCGTTTGGTAGCCCCAGCAGGCGTCTGGCGATGATGGACTTTGAGGTGTCGACCCCACCCGCGGCCACGCGGGCGTGGCCTGCCATGAGGTACTCGTCGGCGAGCTTGCCGTCGAAGGGGGAGTGCTCGCCGCCCCACAGGCCACCAAAGGGGCCCATCAGGTCGAGACCGAGCTGTGCGAACTCATCTCCAATAGTGGCGCCCCAGGCCTTGTTCATCGCTGCCTCAACGTCGGGCACCTCGTCCTGTGCGCGACAGATGGCCAGCCGCTCCAGCATGGTGCCGACTTCCACGCGCGCGGCCATTTTGGCCAGGGCGCGGCGGGTGTGAGGGTCTTCGCTCGGCTTTTCACCATCGAAGTCAGCGCTTTGATAGTAATTCACGATGTTGTCAAAACGCCGCACCCGCGAGGCGAAGGACAGGATGGCGAAGCGCTCATAGTCCAGCGCCTGCATCATGTAGTAAAAACCCTTGTTCTGTTCTCCCACCAGGCGCTCACGCGGAATGATCATCTTGTCAAAGAACACCTGGTTGGTGCGGTGGGTGGTGCCTTCGCGACCGAGTGTGTTCATGGGTGACAGCGATAGCCCAGGCGTGTCGTGGTCGACGATAAAGATACTGATGCCCTGGTGCTTGGGTGCATCGGGGTCGGTGCGCAGTGCCATCCAGTGCCAGCGGCAGAAGTGAGCCGAGGTGATGTAGTGCTTCATGCCCGTGACTTCGAAGTGGTCACCCTTGTCGATGGCACGGCACTGCATTGAGCCGAGGTCTGTTCCGGCGTTGGGTTCGGAGTAGGTGATGGCCCACTGGCCCTCGTTGCGGAAGATCTTCGGCAGGAAGTCGAGCTTCATCTCTTCGCTGGCAACGTTGAGGATCGTGGCGGCGATAGTGCCAACGTTCTTGCCGATGATCGGCCCGCCCGCGCGGTCCAGCTCTGCGTTGAGAATGAACTGTGCCAGCGGGAATGGGTTGGGTGAACCGCCGTACTTTTCGGGGAAGCCCATGCCCAGCCAGCCACGCTCGGCCATCTTGGTAACGAACTCGATGCGCGCGGGCGTGTCGATAAAGATGCTGCCCGCGACCTCGTCCGTCATCTCGGTGGCGATAAAGTCGCGCACCTCGTCGCGGAAGGCGATCTCCTCAGGGCTCCAGTCAAAATCCACGGGTGACTCCTGTAGTGCTGGATGGGGTACCAGGTGAGCCGGGCGACACATGGCCCACCGGCGGGTTACATGACATGCGTCTTGGGATAATAAACCAAGCAAAAGCGGCTGAAAAGGGCGTTAACACTGGGGTGTATTCAAGGCAGTTGTCATGTATTGCCCGCTGAGACGGGTGTCGATATAGTGCCCAAGGTCCTTGTTTCGGGCCGTGAATCCGCCTCCTGTGAGGGCAGCGCCATGCACCCAGCCGCACACGCCGAAGCCACGCCGGACAAGCCCGCCATCATCATGGGCGGGGGCGAGCGAGTGAGCTACCGCGCGCTGAACGACCGCTCGAATCAATGCGCCCAGTTGTTCTCAAGCCTTGGTCTTGCCAAGGACGATGCCGTGGCGCTCTTCATGGACAACAGCCCCAACTATTTCTACGCCGCCTGGGGTGCGCTGCGTTCTGGGCTTTACTACACGCCTATGTCGACCCACCTGTCTGCCGATGAGACGGCGTACATCGTCGACAACTGCGACGCCCGCGTGGTGATTTGTTCCCACAGCCTGCGCGATGTCGCGATCGCGCTGATGGAGCAACTCCCGGACGTGGATGCCTGGTTCATGGTGGGGGGCACCGAGCCCGGGTTCGAGTCCTTCGAAGACGCGCTCGACGCGCAGCCCGCAGAGCCGATCGCGCGCGAGTTGGAAGGCTGCGAGATGCTCTATTCCTCCGGTACCACCGGCTATCCGAAAGGCATACGCAACCCGAATCCAGAGCGGGAATTTGGTGATCCTGGCCCACTCGTTATTGGCATCATGCACAGCTTTGGCATTAACCCCGATACGGTGTACCTGTCGCCGGCCCCGATGTACCACGCCGCTCCGCTCAGGTTCTGCCTTGCGCTGCAGCGCGTTGGCGCCACGTGTGTCGTCATGGAGCACTTTGAGCCCGAGCATGCGCTCAAGCTGATCGAAGAGCACAAGGTCACGCTCAGCCAGTGGGTGCCCACCATGCTCATACGCATGCTGAAGCTGCCCGAGCGCGTGCGCGCGAAGTACGACCTCTCCAGTCACGAGGTTGCGGTGCATTCAGCCGCGCCGTGCCCCGTGGAGATCAAGCGCCAGATGATCGAGTGGTGGGGCCCGATTATCGTCGAGTTCTACGGCGCGACCGAGGGGCACGGTGGTACGCAGATCAACTCCGAGGAGTGGCTGGCGCACCCGGGTTCGGTGGGTAAGCCCGTGTATTGCACCGTGCATATTCTCGACGATGACGGCAATGAACTCCCTACGGGCGAAATCGGCACTGTCTACCTGAAAGGTGGCGCCTCTTTCGAGTACCACAAGGCGAAAGAGAAAACGGCGGACACGCGACTGGGCGACATGGCGACGGTCGGTGATGTGGGTTACGTCGATGAAGAGGGCTATCTCTACCTCACGGATCGCAAGGCCAACATGATTATCTCGGGTGGCGTTAACGTGTACCCGCAGGAGACCGAAAACCTGCTCATACTGCACCCCGCCGTGGCGGATGTCGCGGTGGTTGGAGTGCCGAACGAAGATCTTGGTGAAGAGGTCAAGGCGGTGGTGCAGCCCATGGACCCCTCGAAAGCCGGTGCGGCGCTCGCAGAAACCCTTATCGAGTACTGTCGCGAGCGCATGTCACACATCAAGTGCCCGAAGAGCATCGATTTTGAGGAGCAGTTGCCGCGCTCCGAAGCCGGCAAGCTATTCAAGCGGCGTATACGCGATCGCTACTGGCCAGCGGCGGACTAGGAACGGGAGCCACGCGAATGCACACCCTTCAAATGTATGACCTCAGCGGCAAAGTTGCGCTGGTCACCGGTGGCGGCCACGGTGTTGGGCGCCATTTGAGCATCGGGCTCGCCGAGGCGGGCGCGGACGTGGTGCTGGTGGGGCGTAAGCCGGAACCGCTGGCAGAGGTCGCAGCGGTGCTGGAGGCAATGGGGCGCAAGTCGTGGGTTGTTGAGGCGGACCTCTCCAACGTCGAGGGAATCGACGCCGTTATGCAGGCGGTGCGCGCAGGCCCCGCGCGCCTCGATGTTCTCGTCAACAACGCCGGCATGGTCTGGGCGGCGCCCACGTTGGAGTATCCCCTTGAGGGTTGGGACCGCGTGTTCGACCTCAATGTGCGTGGGCTGTTTTACCTTTCGCAGCAGGCGGCCTTGCTGATGCGCGAACAGGGTGGCGGCAGTATCGTCAACATCGCCTCGGTGTCTGCCTGGCGCTGCGCGGACGATACTGCCGAACCCGTCGTCGCCTACAACGCGAGCAAGGGCGCGGTCATTACATTAACGCGTGACCTGGGTGTGAAGCTGGCGGGCGACAATATTCGCGTGAACGCGATCGCGCCTGGGCCGTTTCTCACCGACATGATGAATCACGTGCGTCACGACGACGAGAAACTGGCGCAGTTCAACAGCACGATTCCACAGCGCCGCTCGGGCACCGAAGACGACATCAAGGGTGTGGTGGTGTTTCTGGCCGGTCCTGCCAGCGCGTTTGTTACCGGTCAGACGCTTGCAGTCGACGGTGGTTGGACCTGTACCTAGACGGGTTTACGCGCAATGACGTAACCCATCGTAAGCCAGCGGCCGGCATCGGTTTCGACAATTCTGCGGTCGAGGCTGTCGGGCTCCGCGCGGCACATGCTGTCGTATTCGGCAAATTCTTCCCACCATTCGCGGGCGTCGGGTATTTCGCCCCAGTCGATGATCTCGAAACCCGCATCGGCAAACGTGCGCATCGTCGCCTCCGGCGAGGCGAGGAAGCGTACAAACGGCATATCACCCTCGTTCACCAGGGGTTCAAGGTCCGGCGGTGGCGGGTTGCCCTGGTGCATGGGCTCGGCGAGCCCGAAAATGCCGCCCGGTTTCAAGACCCGCAACACCTCGCGCACGGAGTCGGCATAAGCCTGCTCGCTCTGCAGCCCGCGTATCATTTCAAATGCGGTGCTTGAGTAAGCCGCATCGAAGGTGTTGCTGGCGAACTTCGAATCGGGCACGCCCAGCTGCAAGCCCATCACGCGGTCCTCGACGCCCCACTCACGAGCGTTGTCGAGCATGTGCTCGATGTAGGGACGACCATCGGTGTCGCCGGGGCCGAAGTCGTCCGTCCATGGGTCGATAGCGACAACGTTGCAGTCGTACTCTTTTGCGAGGAAGCATGTCTGGATGCCGCGAAAGATGCCGATATCGAGTAAGCGCGAGCCAGGTTTGAGGCCGATCCTGTCGCCGAGGAATTCCGCCATGCGCAGACCGCCGGGGCCTGAGCACTGGGAAAAGATATGTATCAGATCGGTGTACTTCGCTGCTTTGGTGCTCATGCCTCAACCCGTTGATCGCGCCAGCGGCTTTCAGAGAGTGTGTACAGTACGTGTTCCGATAGCGGATCGTCCAGCGCGAGCGCGGGATGCGCAAAGTTAGCGTGTGAATTCTGAAAGCCCAGTCGCTCCATCACGGCGCGGGAGGGCAGGTTGCCTACGGACGTAAATGACACGACCTCGTCTAATGCGAGCCGTTCGAAGGCGTATCTCAACGTCCGTTGCGCCGCCTCGGTTGCGTAGCCTTTGCCCCAGTGAGGGCGAGCAAGGCGCCAGCCGATCTCCACACAGGGAGAGAAAGGTAGGTCGTGTCCGGGTTCGTGCAGGCCTACGAAGCCGATGAACGTTTTCGTTTCGCGCACTTCAACCGCCCACAGGCCCCAGCCCCGCGAGGTAATGAGGTCGCGACAGTGGTGCGCCATGTGGTCGCTTGCCTCTTCCGAAAGTGGTGCGGGGAAGTAACGCATGACCTCAGGGTCTGCGTTCAGTGCGGCGAATGCGGGGAGGTCGTCTTCGCGCCATTGGCGCAGTTTTAATCTTGCTGTTTCCACGAGGTCACGTTCGCCCAGGGTAGCGCGACAACTATAGACCAGGTGAGAGTGAGTTGTTAGTCAGAGTGGCGCTTGCAACGAATGGCGTCGCCGAAGTCCTCAAAGGTTTCCGCATCGGCGAAGAAGTGTGCCGGCACAACGTGATAGATCATGTCGCTCGGATACACCAGCAGCAACTCGTCGTCGCGCTTGATGCGTTTGATCTCAGGCCACTTCATCAGGGCTCGGGAGTCCTCGGCTTCCCAGAGCACACCGTCGTCTTTAAGCGTGACGGTCACCTCGCGCGTGAGCGCCGAATAGTCGCGGTGCAGCGACTTGGCGCGGTGGGGCAGGAAGGCGAAGACGTACACAGCCAGAAGTGCAACATACCCGGCGGCATACAGTGGTTCATTATCATAGAGAAACAACACGATAGGTGTTGCCAGTATCAGGAGGAGTGGCAGTACCCACCAGCCACGTGGCATCAGGTGAAGATACTGCGAGCGCACAACATCGCGTTCGCTCAGGTTGCCTTTGCCGGTACTCATTGTTCACGTTCCCAATCAGTTACGTCTCTGATGGGGAGCGTAGCTTGAGGCATGGCAGAGGTTGGAGTGCGTGCGATAAAAGATGCGACTCTGTTCTCACTAAGTCAGGAGAACTGTGGACTGTGTCCGGTTTCAGGTTAGCGTGGCAAACCTAAATGCCGCTCCCCGATGATATTGCGCATGACCTCGGAAGTGCCCCCGCCAAGGGTATTGGCGAAGGAACCGAGAAAACCCTGCGGCCAGCGCGCGGTGAGTCCCGACAGCTTCGCGCGATCGTTGCCGACGATGTCGAGCGCGAGCGCCATGATGCGTTTATAGAGCTCCGACTGGAACAGTTTGAGCATGGAGCCTTCTGGCCCCGGCATGCCGCTCCGTTCGTTGCGTGAGATGCCCAGCAGCGTCATGGCCAGGAGCGAGCGCGTTTCTGCGCGCAGGCGCGCCAGCTGATAGGCGATGTGGTCGTCGTCTATGGCCAGGCGGCCGTCCTCGAGTCGCGTGACCTTCGCAAGTTCTATGAGGTCTTCGATCGTTTTCTGGGTTTCGATCTGGGAGGGCATGAAAGCCGTGCCGCGCTCGAAGGAGAGCTGCGCCATGCTGACCTTCCAGCCGTTGTTCAGACCCCCGACAACGTTCTTGAGCGGAATCCGCACCTCGTCGTAGAACACCTCGTGTAAATCTGAGCCGCCCGCCATGTCGTGGATAGGGCGGATCTCCATGCCCGGGTTGTCCATGCGGTTGATCAACCAGCTGATGCCCTTGTGCTTCGGGGCATCGGGGTCTGTGCGCACCAGCACCTGTTGCCAGTCGGCGAAGCGCGCCCAGCTTGTCCAGATTTTGGAGCCGGTGACGACAAGGTCATCGCCATCGATAACGCCACGGGTTTTAAGTGCGGCGAGATCGGAGCCTGCTGACGGTTCGGAGAAACCCTGGCACCAGATAACTTCACCCTTGAGAATCGGCGGCAGGTAGGTGCTTTTCTGTTCCTCGTCGCCGCATGCGATGATGGTAGGCCCCGCGAGATTGAGCCCATTGAAGCGGTAGTGATCCCCGGGCGCTCCCGCGCGTGAGTACTCCATCAGGAAAATCAGTTGTTGGAAGGTGTCGAAGCCCTGGCCGCCGTATTCTTTCGGCCAGTTGATACCGGCCCAGCCGCCTGCGTACAGGGTCTTCTGCCAGGCAAGGTCAAACTCGCGGCCCTCGGCGCCGTCAGGCGGGCGTTGCTCGGCGGGAATATTGTCGGCGAGCCAGTCGCGCACCTTTTCGCGGAACTCAATTTGTTCGGGCGTGAAGTCGAGGTTCAAGGCGCTACTCCGGCCGCTCTTGGGCGAGCAGGGTTCGCAGGTGAAAGCGTTCACTGCCGAACAGTGTGGCGAGTACCTGCGACCGCTTTACGAACAGGTGTATGTCCATCTCCTGCGTGTAGCCCATGCCGCCGTGTATCTGCACCGCTGTGTTGGCGTTGGTCTGTGCGGCCTCTGTTGCCAGCGCTTTGGTCGTGGCAAGGTCGTACAAACCCGCTTCATCAGCCAGCGTCAAGCTGGTGTGATACACCATTGCGCGTACCGATTCGCAGCGTATCGCCATTTCGGCGCAATAGTGTTTTATGGCCTGGAAACTGCCGATGGGCGCTCCGTATTGTTCCCGCTCTTTCGCATAGGCAATGGAGCGCGCAAGTGTTGCCTCTGCAATACCGAGCGAGAGGGCGGCGGTGAGCAGCGCGCCGCGCTCAAAGAGGTTGTCTGTCTCTGCGGGGACAAACGCTATGGCATCGACACTCTCCACGTTGGCCTCTGCAACGGTGAGTGTCGGGTCGATACCGGTGGCTTCTTTAAGGGGTGCAAGGTCGGCGGTACGCAAGAGTGCCGCGCCTGAGGAGTCGGCGATCAGTACGTAGTCAGCATCACCCGGTTCAAATACCAAAAGCTCGCCGCTGACGGCATTGCCTATAGAGCAGGTCGCACTCGGACGTGAGGTGGCAATCGCCACCCGCTCTCTGCCTGCGAGGATTGGAGACAGCGCTGTCGCCGGCCCCACGCGCGCGACCATGCGGGCCGCCAACACGGCCCCGAGAAGCGATGGCGGCATGAGCGAGCGGCCTAGCTCTATGAACAACAGTGACTCTTCACACAATCCATAGCCGACGCCTCCGGCGTCTTCATCGAGGCCGATGCCGAACCAGCCGAGGGCAGCTATTTGCTCGAACTGTTCCGTGTTAACAGGGGCTTGTTTCGGTTCCAGTTTGAGCAGCCGTTCCACAGGAAACTCGCCGGAGAGAAAAGCCGCGGCGCTGTCGATAATCTGTTGTTGTTCTTCTGTCGGTAGCAGGTCCATGGCTTTGAACAGTGCTGTGCGAGTCGACGTCATTCTATTATAAGACGCCTGTCTTGATAAGCGCGCCGCGTGCTAAGCTGGGCAAAAGCACGGGACCCTCGCCATGTCGCTTAAGATCGGTACGTCTATCGGTATGCTGCATCCACGTTACTTTACGGAGGTCGCGCTGGCGGCTGATCGGCTCGGGTTTGAGTCGCTGTGGATGCCGGAGCATCTCGTTTTTCCTGAGTCTATGGCGGGCTCCCCCTTTGATGCGGGTAGCGACGATGCGCACCCGCCGGTGCCGCCTGAGACGCCGCTCTACGATGTGTTTTCCTACCTTTCTTACCTCGCCGGCCAGACGAAGCAGATTCGATTGGGTACCAATGTTTACCTGTTAGGCCTGCGTCATCCTTTTGTGGCGGCGCGGGCGGTGCAGACGCTCGATATCGTTTCTGGCGGTAGGGCCGAAGTCGGCGTTGGGGCGGGTTGGCTCCGGTCGGAATGGGCGGCGGCGGGTTTTGATCCAGCAACGCGTGGTCGTCGTCTCGATGAGGCGCTCGCCGTTTGTAAGCGCTTGTGGAGTGAGGAGAGTGTTGCGCACGAGGGCGAGTTTTACCGGTTCGATGCTGTGCGGTTTGAGCCTAAGCCTGTGCAGCGGCCGCATCCGCCTTTGCATATTGGTGGGGAGTCGGAGGCTGCGTTGCGGCGGGTGGCTCGGTTTGGGGATGGGTGGTATGGGATTGGGCATACGCTTGAGAACATTGGGCCCGTGTTGGAGCGGCTTCGGGGGATTTGTCGGGCTGAGGGGCGGGATCCTGATGGGCTCGAGATAATCACCGGCGTGCAGGGTTTGGAGCCTGGGGATTTGGCTCGGTGGGAGGCGGTTGGGGTTACACGGATTGTGGTGAATCCCTGGACTCGGGGGAGGGACGCGGTGGTTGGGCTTGAGCGGTTTGCGGAGCGGTTCTTCTAGCCTGGGTAGTTTCCTTCTGCCTTGGCGCGCTCGAAGCCAGTACCTCCTTCCGGGAACCGCCAATTCGCCATCCGTGGCGGCTGCGCTGTGGCCATCCATGGCCACAGAGCTTCCCTCCAGGAGGTACTGGCTTCGAGCGCTCGGTCTTTCTCTGGTGGAATTGTTTTCTGGGGGCGCCTTTGGGGGGCGGGTCTGGGGTTAGTTTCCCGTGAACTTCGGGTCTCTTTTGTCCGCGAAAGCGGACACTGCTTCTTTCATGTCTTCTGTGTGGGCGGTTAGGTGTTCTGCGGCTACCGAGAAGTTCAGGGTGTTTAGGATGCTTTGTTGCAGGGTTTGGTTGATCGCCATTTTTGTCCAGCGGATTGCGGCTATTGGGCCGTGGGCGAGCTCTCGGGCGAACGCTGTGGCTTCTTGCAGGAGTTGTTCTGCGGGGACGCAGTGATTGATGAGGCCCATGTCGGCGGCTTCAGTGCCTGTTACCAGGCGGCCTGACATCAGGAGTTCCTTGGCTCGGTGGGGGCCTATGAGCAGCGGCCAGATTACCGTGCCGCCGTCGCCTGCTACCAGGCCCATTTTTACGTGGGTGTCTCCGATGCGGGCGGTGTCGGCCATGTAGATGACGTCGGAGAGCAGGGCGATGGTGGCACCCAGGCCAGCCGCTGTGCCATTCACGGCGGAGATGATCGGCGCTTCGCAGGCTACCATTTCCTGCACGAGGTAGCGGGTGCCGCGCAGCTGGTCTACGGGACGGTCGTCTTCGTTGCCGTAACCATTTACGTCGCCGCCGGCACAGAATGATTTGCCATTGCCGGTGAGTACTATGGCTCCTACCTCGCGGTCGTGGGCGAGGTCGCGGAACACGGTTTCGAGGCCTACGTGTACCGCGTGGTTGACGGCGTTGTGTACCTCGGGTCTGTTGAGGGTGACGGTGGCTACTCGATCTTCGACCGAGATGTCGAGATGATGCTCTTGGTAGCGGCTGTAGTCTGTGCTCGGCATGTCAGTGCTCCGGGACGATGGGCGGGGCCTCTTGATCAAGCACCAGTGTAGCGAGTTCCTCCAGCCACGTCTGCGCGCAGCCCAGCGTCATCTGTGTCGACAGTAAGCGTTTATAGTAGAGCTGTATGTCGTACTCCCAGGTAAATCCGGCGCCGCCGAACACCTGTATGGCACTTGCGCCGAGTTTGGGTAGTACGTCCGCCACGTAGGCTTTGCACATGACGGCGGCGCGATGACCCTCTGCTTCGTCTGCGTGATCTACCGCCCAGAGGGCGTAGTGCAGGCCCGCGCGGCCGAGTTCGAGTTGTTGCAGCATGTCGGCGCAAAGGTGTTGCACGGCCTGGAATGCGCCGATGGCCTGGCCGAACTGTTGACGTTCGCTGGCGTAGGCCACGGTCATTTCGAGTGTGCGTTCGGCGGCACCGATGCCGTCTGCGCTGATGGCAACGAGTACCCTGTCTATGCTGTTGGCAAGCTCTGCGTTGTCGCCAAGGTGTACACCCCTGGCCGCATCAAGGTGAACGGTCGCGAAGCGATGTGTGCCGTCCAGGCATTCCTCTGCCTCAATGCTGACGCCAGGCTCATCCCGTCGTACGAGGTAGGCGCCACGGGCCGTCGTTACGAAAAAATAGTCGGCGTCCAGCGCGTCGGGTACCTGTACCTTGCGGCCCGAGATGCGGTGGTCGTTCACCTGTACGTCGGTAGCGCGCCAATCGCGTGCGATCTGCCCGGCGTCCTGTAGCGCGATGCATGCTCGCGCCTCACCGCAGGCGAGTGCCTCGAGCACTTCTGTGACACCGAATGCGGCTGCGGCGCTAACGCCACCCACGGCGCTGGCGAGTACGGGGGAGGAGTGCACCGCGCGTCCCGTTTCTTCCATCACGACGCCCATGTCTGACATGTTACCGCCCACACCACCGGCAGGCTCAGGCACCAGCAAACCCGGTATGCCGAGCGCGGTGAGCGCCTGCCACGCCTCATCGTTTGTGCCGCTCGCTGCGTTCCACTGTGCGCGGGTAAAGCCCGGGCCTCCCAGGTCTTCCAGGCAGCGCCGGACGCTGTTGCGAAACGCTTCCTGTTCCGGGCTGTAGTGGGTTTCCATGACCTAGGCCTTGGGCAGGCCCAGCACGCGCCGGGCGATGATGTTCTTGTTGATCTGGGTGGTGCCTCCTGCGATAGAGGTGGCACGGGCGTAGAGCCTGTTGTCTCCCCAGTCCCCGCGATGTGCATCCGCCCCGAGCGCGAAAGGACTGACTTCGCCGATCATGTCTTCGATATCGCTCCAGCATTGCTTGGTCAGCGACGACTCCGCGCCGGGAGGGCGCCCGTTCAGTTCCCCGGCAACGCAGACATCGGCCAGCGCCTTCTGGAGTTCGCCGTAAAGGTACACACGCGCTAGTTGCTGGCGAATGACTGGGTCCTTGGTGGCGGGTTTGCCCGCGGTGACTTTCCTGCCCGCCGCATCGATCAGGCGCGCAATCTTGTCGCGCACACCGAGATGCAGGTTCGCTACGCCCGCGCGTTCGTTGCTCAGCGTGGTCATCGCGACTTCCCAGCCGCGATTTACCGGACCGAGCAGGGCGGACTTCGGCACGCGCACATCTTCGAAGAAGATTTCGGCGAACTCCTCGGCGCCGGTCAGTGTGGTAAGCGGGCGCGTGGTGATGCCGGGCAGGTGCATGTCGACCAGCAGGCAGGTTATGCCGGCATGTTTGGGCGCATCGGGATCCGTTCTCACCAGTAGCTCACAGTAGTCAGCGTAGTGTCCCAGCGTGTTCCAGACTTTCTGCCCGTTGATAACGAAGTGGTCGCCGTCGTCTACCGCGCGACAGCGCAGTGAGGCGAGGTCGGAGCCGGCATCGGGCTCTGAGAATCCCTGGCACCAGATGTCATCGCCGCGCAGCATGCGTGGCAACAGGGTGGCTTTCTGCTCTTCAGTGCCCCAGGTCATGATCGAGGGCGCAATGTTGGCGAGACCAATTGGGTTCAATGCGGCTGGTGCCCTGGCGCGGTGCATCTCCTCGGCCAGCACCACCTGCTCCATGACGCCAGCATCGCGGCCGCCATATTCTGCTGGCCAGGAGATGGCGGCATAGCCGGCCTCGGCTATCCTGCGATTCCAGGCGCGCAGTGCCTCGAGCTGGTCGGGATCGGGGTTGGCGCGGTTGCTGATGCCACGCAGATCGTCGCCCAGGTTGTCGGCGAGCCACTGCCGAACCTCCTGGCGAAAGGCGGCCGTTTCTTGTGGATACCGGTAATCCATGGCCTGTCTCCGCGGAGGTAGGGTGCCAGACGATCGGGTAATGAACGCCGAAAAACCTTATTACATGACAGTCGCCTTGTAAAACTCGAAACCCCCGTCCATACTTTCTGACGCTTCCTCAGATTTTCGCTCCCCTACGGGGTGCTCTTGGAGAGACACATGACCGATGTAATGAAAGGTGTTCGCGTGTTGGAAGTGGCGGAGCACATGTTTGTGCCTGCCGCCTCCGCCATACTCTCGGACTGGGGTGCCGACGTTATCAAGGTGGAACACCACGAGCGCGGTGACGCCATGCGCGGCCTCGGTAGCACCGGCGTACTCGACCTCTCCAAGGGTGTGCACGTGCTCAACGAGCATGCCAATCGCGGCAAGCGCTCGATTGGCCTGGATCTCGCGAGCCCTGAAGGTGTGGCGGTGCTTTACGAACTCGCGAAGACCTGCGATGTCTTCCTGTCCAACAAGTTGCCCGAGGTGTTGGCCAAGCTGAAGATTGACGTGGCCGATATCCGCAAGCACAACCCCGACATTATCTATGTACGTGGCACGGCCTCCGGTCCAAAGGGCCCCGATGGCAACCGCGGTGGCTATGACATGACGAGCTTCTGGTGCCGCTCGGGCTGCGCGCAGAGCGTGAGCCCGCCCGGCATGGGATTCGTGTTGCCGCAGCCCGGCCCCGGTTTCGGCGATTCCATTGGCGGTATGACGATCGCAGGCGGCATTTCAGCGGCGCTTTTCAAGCGGGAGCGCACGGGAGAGCCCTCGGTGGTAGACGTTTCGTTATTGGCCGCCGGTGTGTGGTCGATCGGACCCGCCATTGCGCTGTCCGCGCAGAGCGGCCAGCCCTGGGCGTTGGGTGCCGGCGCGGCCACCGGCTCGAAGAACCCGCTGACCGGTCTTTACCAGACGTCCGACGAGCGCTTCATCTCTGTTGTCATGTTGCAGGGGTTTCACTACTGGCCGGATTTTGTTGAGCACCTCGGCCGCGCTGACCTGATTGAGGATGAACGTTTCAACTCCGTGGAAAAACTCGCCGAGAACGCGGGAGCGGCGGGCGACATCATTCGCGAGGAGATTGCAAAGCACACGTTGGCGGAATGGACAGAGCAGTTTAAGACCTTGAAAGGGCAGTGGGCCCCGGTGCAGAACACGGTTGAGATTGCCGATGATGCCCAGGTCCTTGCCAATGGCTACATGACAGGCTCTACCACCAGTGACGGACGCGACTTTGACCTGGTGACGACGCCTGTGCAGTTCGACGAGAGTCCTGCTGCGACCGCCCGCGCACCCGAGTTCAACGAGCACTGCGAAGAGATTCTCGCTGAGGCGGGCATCGACATGGAGCGCATGATCGAACTGAAGGTGGCGGGCGTCATCGCCTGACGAAAAACCTGGCCCAGCGCCAGCAACAACAACGGCCCGTGACCCGGGCTCCCATCCTGTAAGCACCGGTGACACCGGCGGGAGATAAGAAGATGCAGATGGACGATATGATTCTGGTAAGCGTCGACGACCACGTGGTCGAACCGCCGGACATGTTCAAGAACCACCTGACCGACGAGTACAAGTCGCAGGCACCCAAGGTCACGCGTCTTGCAAGCGGCTGCGATGTCTGGGAATTCAACGGGCAGAAGCTGCCGAACATCGGGCTTAATGCGGTGGTAGGCCGGGTGCCGGAGGAATACGGCGTCGAGCCGACGTCCTACGACCAGCTGCGCAAGGGGTGCTACGACGTGCATGCCCGTGTGCAGGACATGAACGCCAACGGCGTGCTGGGCTCCATCAACTTCCCCTCATTCCCCGGTTTCGTAGGGCAGCTGTGGAACTCCTGTGAAGATCGCAAGCTCGCGCGCGTGATGCTGCAGGCGTATAACGACTGGCATATCCAGGAGTGGGCGGGCAGTTACCCCGACCGTTTCATCCCGTTGGCGTTGCCGGCCATCTGGGACCCGAAAACAATGGCGGAGGAGGTGCGGCGCGTGGCGAAACTCGGTTGCCGCGCTGTGAACTTCACCGAGAACCCTGACAAGCTTGGTCTGCCCAGCCTGCATTCCGATCACTGGCGACCTTTCTGGGAAGCCTGCGTGGACGAGGGCATGACGATCCTCATTCATATCGGTTCCGGCGGCGGCATGAACTTCAACACCATGGACTCGCCGGTGGAGGTGATGATCTCCACCACGCCGATCAGCATCGTTAACCTCGCGGCCGACCTCTTGTTCTCAACGATCCTGCGTGAGTACCCGACGATCAAGTTTGCATTGTCGGAAGGCGGTATCGGCTGGGTACCGTATTTTCTTGAACGCGCCGACTACGTGTACCACCACCATCACGCGTGGACCCACCAGGACTTCGGCAGCAAGCTGCCGAGCGATGTATTCCGTGAACATATCTACAACTGCTTTATCGATGATAAGGCGGGCGTGCAGATGCGCGACCTCATTGGCGTCGACACGATTATGTGGGAGTGCGATTACCCACACTCCGACACAACGTGGCCGCGCTCCCCCGAGATACTATGGGAGAGCATGAAGGATGTGCCCGACAACGACATCAACATGATGACCCACGAAAACGCAATGCGCGCCTTTGAGTGGGGTTTTAGTGACCGCAGGCCGAAAGAGCGTTGCACGGTTGGTGCATTGCGGGCAGAGGCCGAGGGCGTAGACCTGAGTCTCATGAAAGGGATGGGTGGCACGAAGGCCCATGAAGAGGGCGGTCGTATCGTGACGGCGGGTGATATCGTAAACCAGCTCGCCGAAGCGTTCGTCGAGCGCTGATCGCACGATGGCGACTGCGATGATCGCAGACCTGAGTGGCCGGCCGCTCGGTACGCGCGCGCTCGAGAAGCGCCGGCGCATACTGGAAGCGACGCGCGAGCTGCTGTCACAAACGCGCCTGCGTGACCTGCGCGTGGCAGACATCGCGCGTGCGGTAGATACCTCGCCTGCCACGTTCTACCAGTACTTCGCTGACGTGGAAGATGTTGTGCTGGAGCTCGCGCGCGAGGCGAACGCCGAACTACCACCGTTACTGGAATTGTTTGAAGGGCACTGGCGTGGCGCTGATGGCCGCGAGCGCGCGCGTGCAGTGGTTGAGTTCTTCATGCAGTTCTGGGACCGTCACGGTCCTATCTTGCGTATCCGCAACCTTGCAGCCGATGAGGGCGACGAGCGCTTCATGAACCTGCGCGGTGCCGCCATGCGACCGGTGATCGCAGCCATGACGACGCTAATGGAGCGCAACGGCGCGGCGGGACGCAAGGCCGACATCGAGCCGCACTCCGCCGCACTCGCAATGAGCTGCATCCTGGATCGCACCGCGGCATACCACCGTGAAATGGAGGATGACGGGGTGAGCCAGGAAGATCTCGTAACAACCAACGCAGGGATTCTGCTGCGAACACTGACAGGTAGATAGCGCTGTGGCGAACGAGCAGATTGGTGAGGCGCGGCTGTATATCGACGGCGAGCTAACTGATGCCGTCGGTGGCCGCACCTATGACAACATTAACCCCGCGACCGAGGCGGTGCTCGGCGTTACCGCTGATGCGTCACTCGAGGATGGCGAGCAAGCGATAGCTGCCGCACGCCGCGCGTTTGACGAAACCGATTGGTCTACCGATCACATGGGGCGGCTGAAGATCCTTCGCGAATTTGCCGCGGCTATTGAGGCGGCGGCAGACAGCGCACTTAGACCCCAGATCATTGCGGAAGTCGGCCAGCCTGACATGGTGACCCGCGGCCCCGGCTGTGATGACCCGGTCGTCCACCTGTCTTGGGTGCTAGACACCATGGACGCCTTCGAGTGGCAGCGCGAGCTACCCCAGGTGACCACGCAACAGGGCATTTTGAGCAATCGCCAGGTCTGGTACGAGGCGGGCGGTGTGGTGGCGGCCATCACGCCGTGGAATTTTCCACTGCAGACCAATCTCGCGAAGGTTTTCCCTGCGCTGGCAACTGGCAACACGGTTGTGCTGAAGCCCGCCCCGGATACGCCCTGGACGGCCACCGCGCTCGGTAAGATCGCCGCGGAGGTCGGCTTGCCACCCGGTGTCTTCAACGTTGTGACCGCAAAGGACCCTGCGGAAGTAGGTGAGTTCCTGTGTCGCGACCCACGGGTCGATATGGTGTCGTTCACGGGTTCCACTGTCGTTGGCAAGCGCATCATGGCCATGGCGTCCGACACTGTGAAGAAAGTGTTCCTTGAGTTGGGCGGCAAGTCTGCGTTGATCCTGCTGGATGACGCCAACCTCGACATGGCGCTGCTCAGTTCACTCGGCGTGTGTTACCACGCCGGTCAGGGCTGTGCGATTACCACGCGCATGCTGGTGCACCGTTCGCTGTACGACAAAGCGGTGGAACAGCTTGCCCCGATTTTCCAGGGTATGCCTTTCGGCAACCCCACCGACCCGCAGTACATGATGGGTCCGGTCATCAATCGAAAGCAGTACGACAAGATCCTTGGGATGATTGCCGATGGCGTCTCCGAAGGTGCCCGTGTCGTCGCGGGTGGTGGGGCCGGAGAGATGGCCAAAGGCTTCTTCATCCAGCCAACGCTGCTGGCGGACGTGCACAACGATATGCGTATCGCGCGCAACGAGATCTTCGGCCCGGTGCTGGTGATGATTCCCTTTGACGATGATGAGGATGCGATTCGCATTGCCAACGATTCAGAGTTCGGGCTCTCAGGCGCAATTCATTCCGGCGATGTGAACAGGGCGCTGGCCATGGCCCGGCGCATTCGCACCGGCACACTGATGATTAACGGCGGTGGCTATTACGGACCCGATGCCCCGTTTGGCGGTTACAAGCAGAGCGGTATCGGGCGAGAAATGGGGGTAGAGGGCCTGCTGGAATACCTCGAGGTGAAGACGGTCGGTGTTCCCGCCTGAGACCGGACCAGGCCGGCCCCGGTCGTCAGGGCGCTGCCTTTTTAATCAAGCTCCAGGCTGTGCTGCCCGATATCGGTCGGCGTCCCGCGCTGTTCCACGCCACTTTGTCCGGTATTGGTGTCTGACTGGCGATTGATCGTCACCTCGATCGGCTGCAACAGGCTGGCGCCCCACTCGTGTTGGGGCAGGGGCACTCGCAGGTCATCCGAGTCGACGATGTCGACGATCTCACCAAAGGGTTGAATAGATTGCCCGCCACCGGCGCGACTGTTCCACTCGGAGTAGTTGGCGCTGGTAAGCATGTGGTCGCGGTTAAACGTCATCAGCACGTAGCTGCCGCGCACATTGAGTTCGGCGTAGTCGACGGTGAGAAAGTCTGCACCCAGGGCACCCAGATTTAAGCCCACGGACTGTTCCTGCAGCCACCAGTGCTCCCAGAACATCACGTACCCTGCATTTGTCGCGGAGATGCGCAGCGGCGGGCCGTACTGGTCGAGCACGGCTTGCAGCGACACGGCGTCCTCTGACGAGGGCACCTGTGCCTCGTCGATCGGCTCGCCCAATTCGTAGTACCACTGGGAGCAGCCAGAGAGCAGTGCTGCCAGCAGAAGGGCAGTTACGCGCACGGTGAGTGCCTTAGCTCTCATCGTTGATGTAGGTGGAATACTCAGTCAGTACTTCGTCGTCGTCGAAGAAGAAGATCGCGCGGTCGTAGACGGTGCCGATGTCCCAGCGGTTGTACACGACGAGTATGAGGCCCTGACCCTGGGAGCGGGCGAAGAGGTAGTAGAGGGCGCTTTCGCCGTCCATGGAGATCACCTGCGACGGCGGCCCGAGGAGTGCGAGCACATCCTTACGCGTGCTCTCGCCCTCGGTAAGGCTCGCGGTCACGCTGTCCTGCCAGTTGACGTCGACGCCGCGTTTGTCGTCGTACTGGGCGCAGGCCTGCAGCAGGGCGATGGCCAGCAGGGTCGCTGCGATCCTGGAAAATAGTTTCATTTAGTCGCGTTCCTGGTTTGCGTGGAATGAGGAGGCACAGCATAGGGCAAAGCCCTCGCCGCGACCAGCGTTCAAGGTCGATGGAGGTTGGAGTCGCCTGGACAGGAAAAGTGCCCGGCCTGGGGCGAAGTGTTATCTGGTCCACAGTTACGGGCATGAAAACTGGGGAGGAGGGCCAGGGTGTCGCTAGTCCCGTGTAGGATGTGGTTAAGAATAAGTGGCACACTGGAGTGGACCCAGTTCACACCCAGGCCCAGGGGACGCGTAGCGAGGGGTGCATGCCGGAGAAACAAGCCGACAGCGAAGCGCCAAAGGGGAGCGAACAAGCTGCCCCCGGTCGCGCTGCGGGAAGAATCCACACCCTGGGACGCACGCTGGGCTCTGTCCTTGAAGTCGGCCGCGAAATACTCGCGCGCAAGCGCACGCCGCGTGAGGTGCCCGAAGGTTCAGGCGCCGCCCTGGTTGCGGCTTGTCACGAACTGCTCAATCACCGCGGAGAACCGTCCGGCCTCGCGCTGGCGAGCGAGGTGGTGCAGGCTTACCTCGACCTCCCCGAAAGTGAGAGACTCTATTTCTTTTCCAGCCTGGCCCACGAATTCGCGGTAGACCGCGAGCGGCTGCTCGACGCCGCCGACAGGTACCGCATGGAAGATTCGGCCTCGCATCTCGCGGCGATTAGTCGAGCCGTGGAGGCGCCGCGTCAGAAACTGTTCCGTCGTATCAACATGGCACCCGAAGGTACGCCTGCGCTGGTCGCCATGCGCGGCCACCTGCTCGCCTTGCTCGGCGTGCACCCTGACCTCGCCTGCGTGGACCAGGACCTGCGTCACCTCTTTATCTCGTGGTTCAACAAGGGCTTTCTTGAGCTGCGCCGCATCGACTGGTCCTCGCCCGCCAGCGTGTTGGAAAAAATCATCGACTACGAAGCGGTCCACGCCATTAATGGCTGGGACGACCTGCGCTCGCGTTTGCGCGACGACAGGCGCTGCTTTGCGTTCTTTCACCCGGCGTTGCACGACGACCCGCTGGTCTTCGTAGAAATAGCGCTGACCGACGATGTCCCGGACTCCCTATCGCCCCTATTGGTGCAGGACCGGGACGAGTCCGTGCCAGAAGATGTCAGTACGGTGGTGTTCTACTCCATCAGCAATTGTCATCCAGGGCTTGCCGGTATTTCCTTTGGCAACTTCCTGATCAAGGGTGTGGTAGAAGAGCTGCAGAAGGAGCTGCCCAGCCTGCGTACCTTTGTCACGCTTTCGCCCGTACCCGGCTTCCGCAAGTGGCTGCTGTCGGCACGGCTTGAGGACTTCCTGCCCGATGCGCTGGTAGACAAGGTGCGTGAGCCCATTGGCCAGGTGGTTGATGCGGAAATCTACGACGCCCTGCTCAAGCTGTGTGCTCACTACCTGGTAAACGAGAAGAACGGCGAACTGCCCCGGGACCCAGTGGCGCGCTTCCACCTCGGCAACGGTGCCCAGCTGTTCCGACTCAACGGGGCGGCCGATCTTAGCGCCAAGGGCCGCAACCAGAGTGGCGGCATCATGGTGAACTATCTGTACGATCTGCCCCATATCGAGGAAAACCACGAGGCGTTCTTCGATAAAGGCAAGATCGCGACCTCCAAGTCGGTCTCACGGCTTCTGGGCTGATTCCCCACTAAATCCGTTATAATCGCTCCAAATCACTCTCAGGCACTACGATGACTGATCGCGACCGCATACCTGTTGTTCAGGTGAAAAGCGGCGAAAAGTTCACCAACGACCGCGGTATCACCGCGATCAAGGACGGTATCAAGCAGGCCAATGCGCCGGCCGAGCGCCTGCGCAAGCCGGACTGGCTGCGCGTGCGCATTCGCGGTGGCGCCACCTTTGAGAAAGTGCAGGGCATTGTGCATGAGCATCGCCTGGCCACCGTCTGCGAGGAGGCCAAGTGCCCCAACATGAGCGAGTGCTGGAGCGCCGGCACCGCGACGATCATGCTGATGGGCGATGTGTGCACCCGCGCCTGCCGCTTCTGCGCTGTGAACACTGGCAACCCGAACGGCTGGTTGGACGCCGAGGAGCCCGATAACACCGCGCGCTCGGTCGAACTGATGGGGCTGAAATATGTAGTGCTGACCTCTGTAAACCGCGACGACCTCCCGGACGGCGGGGCAGGGCACTACGCCGCCTGCGTACGCCGCGTGAAGGAGGTGAACCCACAAACGGCCGTGGAAGCATTGACCCCCGATTTTCTCGGTGCGTTGTCCGATGTCGAGACCGTTGTTGACTCGGGCATCGAGGTGTTCGCGCAGAATGCAGAGACCGTCGAGCGCCTGACACACCCGGTGCGCGACCCCCGCGCGGGTTACCAGCAGACGCTCGACGTGCTTGCGCATGCTAAAGCGCACCGCCCCGACGTGCTGACCAAGACCAGCCTGATGCTGGGCCTTGGTGAGACCGACGAGGAAATCCTCGCGTGCATGGACGACCTGCGCGCGGCGAATGTCGACATCCTGACGCTGGGGCAGTACCTGCAGCCCACCGCTAACCACTATCCCATCGACCGCTATGTAACGCCCGAGCAATTCGAGCAGTATCGTGAGTGGGGCCTTCAGAAGGGCTTTATGGAGGTAGTGTCAGGCGTATTGGTGCGTTCCAGCTATCGCGCTGAGCAGGTGCTTGAGAAGAATAACGTGGGGCTTTGACCTGCGCAGGTACGATGTCGGGTGTGATCCCGTGAGAACGGCTGTCGTAACCCGCGGGTCAGCCATCCCCAAACTGGTAGGTTAGCTCAAAGTACGCCCCGCGCGGTTGCCCCACGAAGTAGCGGTAGTTGCCGAACGCGAAATCTGCCCGCTCCGCATAATCCTTGTCGAACAGGTTGGTTACGCGCAGTGCGGCGCCCAGTCGATCAAAGACATTGGCCGCAAGTCGCAGGTTGAATATTGAATGTCCGTTGTAGGTAGCGGTGTTGTCGGGGTTCAGGAAATACTCGTCCATGTACACCCATTCAAGCTGCGCAGTGCTGTCGCGTCCGACAAGGTCGGTAAGGTCCCAGTTCAGGCGCGCACTGCCCAGCCACTCCGGTGAGGTGTCGACGTAATTGCCGTGGATGTCGGTACGCGAGCCGAGCAGGGAAATGCGACTCTTGTAGGTGTGTTGCGCCCAGGTGCCGGTCAGGTCGAATGAAACGGTGTCGCTAAGCAGCGCCTGGACGCCGAGTTCTACACCGTAGTGCTCTGTTTCGGCGCCGGAGATGTTTTGTCGATCGGAGTCCTGGAAAATGACGTTGTCCTTCTCCATGAAGAAGATCGACACGTCGAAGCTCGTGCCGGAGTCGTAGCGGCCGCGCACACCGATTTCGATGTTCTTGATCTCCTCGGAGTCGAGGTCTGCCACTTCCTGGCCTGCCTGCAGGCGATACAGCTCTGTGGCCTGGGGCGCGCGGAAGCCCTGTGCCAGGCGCAGGTAGGTGAGGTGGTGGTCGGTCAGCCAGTAGCTTGCGCCGGCGTTGACTGACCAGTCGGTGAAGCTGTCTTCGCGATCTGCGGGACGGAAGAAACGGCAGGCGGTAGCCTCCGGGATACAGGGCGCGCCGTCTTGAGTACGGTTGTTGTAGTCGTAATTGGTGTGTTCAACGCGCACGCCTGCCGTGAATTCCCAGGGGGAATCGAAGGCCGTGCGCATTTGCCCATAACCCGCCAGCACTGTGGCGCCCACTTCGTAATCGTAATGTACGCCCTCAGGCTGGTTGTCGCTGAAGGGTTCGTCCTGTATCTCGGTCAGTTCACCATCGGTGTACTCCGCGTCGGTGCCGATGATCCAGTTAATGTTGTCGACCGTGGTGTTGAGCGTGCCGCGTATCCCCAGGCTCTGGTGCTCATTTTCTTCCGTGGGTTGCCAGGGCAGGAAGTGCTGCAGGAACTCCATCTCATTGGCGCGCAGGTACGGCGTGATGACCAGTTCGGTCGTGTCGTTCACCTCAAAACTGGCGCGGCTGTATAGGCGCAGTGACTTCGCGTCGCGGTAGGCCTCGGGATTGGGGTTGGCGTCTCTGTAGTCGTTGTTCCTGTAGACCCTGAAATCCACGCCTGCTGCCTCGTCTTCATCCGTCAGTTGCACAAAGCCCGCGGTTTCCTGGTTGAGGTTTGCGACATCGAGCACGGTACGGAGTTGCCAGTCGTCACCGTCGTAATCGTGGCGCACAGTAAGCTTCTGCTGGTCGTAGCCGGAATCGTCCTTGTAACCACCGTCAGAAACGCCGTTCAGGTTGAAGCTGATGCCGTGTGCGCCGTGAGTTGCCCTGTAGTGATACTTGCCGCGGTAGTAGCTGTCGGGTCCTGCTTCCAATGAGAGGGCGTGGTCTGTCTCCAGGGTGGGAGCCGCGCTCAGTATGTTGATCACGCCGTGCATGGCGTTGGAGCCATACAGGGCGGTGGGAGGCCCCTTGATCACTTCGATCCGACCCGCCTGCTCGAAGTTGGCGTCGAACAGTTGGTTGACGTTACAGAAACCGGGCGCGCGCAGGCTGATGCCATCGCTGGCCGTAAAAAATGCGCCGCAGCCGCCCGCACCGGTCAGTACGGGAGAGCGCAGGGCCACGAGGCTTTCCTGGCCATTGCCGCGGCTGATCCACGCGCCGGGGACCTGCTGCATGATTTCGTTAATGTGCACCGCCGCGACGGTCGTCAAAGCGTCCTCGTCAATGGCTGTCCAGGCGAGCGGTAGTGCAGCGGCGGATTCCTCGATCCGGGTTGCGGTCACGAGGACGTCTTCGGTCAGCGTCTCCTCGGCACTGGCGGCAAGAGGCAGGGCAGCCGCGATCAGGGGGAGGCAAAGGTGTATGGGACGCTGCATGCGGACTCCGCTTGGCTGGGCAAAGCGCCGATTCTAGCCAAGTCGCGGTGGGGCAGGAAGAGGTTATTCAGTTGGCGGCGATAACGTTGGGGTCAGTCTTGGCGCTGCTCGGGCCTTCCTTGTTGCGCACGGCGTCTGCCACGCGGTAAAGGGGAATGCGCAGCATCTCCTTCAGCTCATCGCTCGCCCCGGTCTGCTCGAGCGCTTCGTTCATGCATAGAAGCCATTGGTCGCGCTCTTCCGGGCCTATG
Organism: Halioglobus sp.; assembly: GCA_965227435.1. Taxonomy (GTDB): domain Bacteria; phylum Pseudomonadota; class Gammaproteobacteria; order Pseudomonadales; family Halieaceae; genus Marimicrobium. The sequence continues at coordinate 2,767,157 of CBDDGB010000001.1, forward strand.
TGGTAGGGCTCGTGGGGCTCGGTCATGCAGACCCCGCCGTGCTTCTCCGCGTAGATGGGCGGGCCGCCCATCCAGCCGATCAGGTACTCTGCAAGTTTCTCTTTCATGGGCGAGAGGTCGGCCGCGTGCATCGCGCGTATGCCGGATGCCGCGGGCAGCGTGTCCATAACATCATAAAAGACGTTGGTCAGTTCGCGGATGCCCGCCTCGCCGAGTATCTGGTAGGGGGTCTGTGGTGTGTCGCTCATGCTGTACAGTGTCCTGCGGGCGGGGCTTAATAGCCTCTCGTGTATTGCGCCATTGTAACCTGTCGGGGCGAACAATGCCTGAACGGCCGAGACTCCAGGGAGATAGGGATTGAACAAGCCGAGTCACGCTAGCGTCATTCCGCTGGTGCTCGCCAATCTTCTGCCGCTGGTGTTGGTCCTGTTTTTCGACTGGGACGTGGCGGCCCTTATGATCCTGTACTGGTCTGAGAATCTCATACTGGGGTTCTACACACTCGCGCGGATGTTGGTGGTATCCCCCCTGGGCGGCCTCGGCATGGGGGCCTTTTTCTGCATTCATTACGGTGGCTTTTGCGCCGCGCACGGGATGTTCCTGCTCATGATTCTGCTCGATGTCGATGTTGACCCGATCGGAGATGACCCGTGGCCGATTTTCCTTGTATTTGTGCAGATGCTGGTGGGCGTGGTTCGCGAGGTGTTGGCTCAGGCGCCGCCGTCAATGCTGTGGGCCTTTGCGGCGCTGTTTGTAAGCCACGGCTTCTCATTTGTGCGCAACTTTCTCGCCGGGGGAGAGCGGGATGCAGCGCAACTGGGCAAGCTGATGACGGCCCCCTACGCGCGGATAGTGATCCTGCACGTCGTCGTGATCGTGGGAGGCATGCTCGTCGTGACCTTCGGCCAGCCGGTCTACATGCTACTTTTTCTGATCGCCCTCAAGATCGTTATCGACATCAAGCTGCACCTCAAGGAGCGTGCAAAGATGGCCTCCGGGGAGGTGTCCACAACCTAGACCTCTGCTAGAATTCACCCCTTCTTCGCGGGCCGTAAGGCGGGCCGCGACGCTAAACCCGCTAATTCAACAAGTTCAGGACATACGCTATGGGTCTTGCCGACAAGGTATTGGCTGTTAACGACGATCTTCCCATCCGCACCGACCAGCCCGTGCACAGCGGCAAGGTGCGCTCTGTTTACTGGCTGAACGATGCCGACAGTGCGCGGCTCATCGAGCAGCGCGGCTACGACGTTGCGCCCGGTGCACCGCTTGCCATTATGGTGATCTCCGACCGCATCTCGGCGTTCGAATGCATCTGGCAGGCCGAGGGTGGCATGCGCGGTGTGCCCGGCAAGGGCGCCGCACTAAACGCTATCTCCAATCACTGGTTTAAGCTCTTTCGCGAGGGCGGCCTGGCAGACAGCCATATCCTCGAGATTCCGCACCCGCTTGTCTGGATAGTGCAGAAAGCGCGCCCCGTCATGATCGAGGCGATCGCGCGGCAGTACATCACCGGCTCGATGTGGCGCAGCTACGAGAAGGGCGAGCGCGAATTCTGCGGCATCCAGATTCCCGATGGCCTGGAGCGCGACCAGAAGCTCCCCGACCTGCTCATTACCCCTTCCACCAAGGGTATTCTCACCGGCATCCCGGGCGTCCCCGAGGTCGACGATGTGAATATCACGCGTGCCGACATTGAGAACAACTTCGAAGCGTTCAACTTCAAGAGCGTGGCAGACATCGACCTGTATGAACGACTCTTGAAAGAAGGCTTCGACGTCATCAGCGACGAGCTGGCCAAGCTCGACCAGGTTTTCGTCGACACCAAGTTCGAGTTTGGTTACGTCACCGATGCCTCTGGCAATGACACGCTGATCTACATGGACGAGGTGGGTACGCCGGACTCTTCCCGAATTTGGGACGGCGAGGCGCTGCGCGGTGGCAAGGTTGTGGAAAACTCCAAGGAGGTGTTCCGCCAGCTCCTGCTGTCACACTTCCCTGAGCCCGACATCCTGCTCAACAAGTCGCGCATGGATGAGCGCACGGCGCTCGCGCGCGACAACGAGCTGCCGACCGAGATGCTGATGAAGGTGTCAGAGACCTACGTCGGTATCGCCGAGAAGATCACGGGCAGCAAATTGCCGCTCTCGGACAACCCGAAGGCGGAGATCATTGACGTCTTGGGCGGTGATTTCGGCCTGATCGTCTAACACACGAGTGTTTGCCGACCCGGCCTTCTACCTGGTAAGCATCCCGGCGGTCCTGCTCTACGGGGTCGCCAAGGGAGGTTGGGGCGGCGCTATCGCGGTACTCGCGGTACCCCTCATGTCACTCGCCATGCCGCCTACACAGGCGGCGGCGATCCTGTTGCCGATCCTCGTTGTGATGGATGTCCTGGTGCTGAAGACCTACTGGGGCGTGTACGACCGTCGCGCGCTCAAGTTACTGCTGCCCTGGGCGCTGTTGGGCGTGGGCCTCGGCTATCTTACGGCGGAGGTGATGAACGAGCACTACATGCGCCTGCTGATCGGCGGCATCTCCCTCGTGTTCGGCCTGCAGTACCTCATTGACCTCAAGTCCCGCGCCAGCGCCGAGCATCATGTCGGGAGCGCGGGATTCTTCGGCACGCTCGCCGGTTTCACGAGTTTCAGTATTCATGCGGGTGGCCCACCGTTCTCGGTATACCTGATGCCGAAGCAGCTGCCGCCACTGATCTACGCCGGTACGGCGGGTGTGTTCTTCGCGGTGGTGAACTTCGTCAAGCTGGTGCCGTACTACTCTCTCGGGCAGTTCAGCTCCGACAACCTGCTGTACTCGATTGTGCTTGTTCCGCTCGCACCTCTGGGTGTGAAGCTTGGGCACTATCTTGTGCGTCACTCGGATTCTGACTTCTACTACAAGGTGATCAGCTTTTTCCTTGTCGTCGTTGGCGCAAAGCTCACGCACGATGGGTGGGTGGGTCTCACGCAGGCGGCTTAACGCCGCCCCAGTTTGCGAATGTTGGTTGGCGCGAAGTAGCTGGGGCCTTTCATTGGGTTGATGTCGTACAGCATGGGCGCCGAGTCGTTTATCAGGCGCTCGGCGATATAGGCGCCGGCGCGCAGGTCGTGGTACATCTGGGAGCGACGCACGTAGGCGTGGCTGCCGTATTCGTAGATGTTGTTGAACAGGACGACCTTCCACAACTCGCCGCGACCGTCGTAGTTCTCTGTAATGGCGCTGAGCCCGGTGTCCTCGTCGACGTAGATCCGCCGCTTGCCGTAAATGTGGCGCTTGCCCTCGCGCAGTGTGCCCTCGGCGACCCAGACGCGCTTCAGTTCATAGCGCATGTAGTCCGGGTTCACGTGGAACTTCGTCAGCAGGTCGTCATAGCTGATCTCCGGGTTGTCGAAGCGATAGTTGTGGTAGGGAATGTACAGCTCCTGCGCGCCGAGCAGTTTCCATTCAAAACGCTCCATTGAGCCGTTGAAACCCCGTGTTTCGTCGACGGTCTTGAGGCCGCCGGGGCCGTCCGGCGTGTCGAAGCCGACCGTGGGTGCGCGGCGCACCCTGCGAGAGCCCGGCAGGTACAGCCACACCTCGCGGGCATTTTCGGCGTAGTCGAAGGGTTCGAGTACAGAGGTGATGGTGCCCTTGTCGCGCGGAGGCTCCTTCACCGCGGTCAGCACATAGCCGCCGTACTTGCCGTGGTTCGGGTACTCGTTCTCGGCCGTTACATCCAGCGTGCGGTCGCCGTAGGGCGATTCCTGCAGCAGGGTGGAGCGGCGCACTGAACGTGTGCCATTCGGAAAGACGCCGATATCGCTGTATTCACCCTCGATCGTCGCGTGTGCCACTGTCGTGCGTGTCAGCCACACTACCTCCGCGCCAGTTTCCGGGCGCGGGAACGCCGGGCCACCGATGTAGCCGCGAATGCCCTCGTCATTGTTATACAGCTCTGCATGCTCTGCGTTGTAGCGCACTTTCTCGTGGTACTGGTCGTAAAAACGGAACGAGCGGTGGCTCTGGTAGACCGGCATACGGAAGGTGTCGCCGTAGGTTTCGAACATGGCGACCTGGCCGGGGCTCAGTCGGTCCCTGTGTTCATCGAGGTTGTCTTTGGTGATGGTGAACAGTGGCTTTTCATCGGGCCAGGGGTCGGGGTAGGGCGTGCCCGGCCCGGCCCACTCAAGACCCTCCGGCAGTCCGAGAATATCGCCCGTCCAGGCCGGGAGCGTGCCGTCTTCGTTGCCCGCGCGAATCGCGCCGAGGGGGGTGTATTGGCCATCGGGGCTGGTTAGCTCGTCGGCTAGCATATCTGCCTGCGTCTGGAGCGGCGCGAAGGCCAGCGCCAGTGCGATGAGTGTGGAGCGTAGCGTTGTCATGGATACCTCGATGCCGGTCAGAAGCTGTAGGAGAAGTTGATCGATACGTTGTCACGGTCGGTGATGAGGTGATTAACGCCACCGTCCAGGAAGTTGGTGTAGCCCAGCTTGGTGCTGAAATTGTTCAGGTAGACGAAGTTGAACGTGATGTTGAACGAGGTCGCGTCTTCAACCAGTGTGCTTTCGCGGATTACGCCGTCGATTCCGTAGGCAAGAAAAATCGGGACCTTAAGGTCGAGGCCTGAGCGCAGGTTGATGTACGCCGGTTCAAAGCGCAGATTGACGCCGACTGCGTGGTCGTCAAAGCGCAGCTCCGAGCTGTCCTTGTCTGTCACGTGGGCGGCCGCGATCTCGAAGGTCAGGCTGGCGTCGTCCCAGAAGGGGCTTGGCTCGGGCACGTAGGAGCCGCCGAACTGGGCCGACAGCAGGTTGCCGTTCGTCACGTTGTTGGCGATGTCCACCATGGGGGCGTCCTGCTTCAGTGAAACCTCGCCCTGCACATTGGTAATGCCCCAGACGGTGGTGAAGCTCAGTGCGTAGCCGCGTATATCCTCCTGGTAGAGCAGGCTGTAAGTTTGCGGCACCGGGTTGCCGCCTACGAAGTTGGCCTGTGGTAGTGGAGTCTTGTCGTGGGCGTTAACGAAGTAGGCGCCGAAGTCAGTACCGCCATCAGTCACCCAGTGTATTGCGACCCCGTACTGGCCATCGCTCTTTGGCGTGTCCTCCCTCAACTTTGGTACACCAAATGGTGCGACGGTGTCGTTGACGCCAACGAGAAGATTCTCTGCGCCAGGGCCTATCATGTCGGTGTCACTGAAGTAGCTGCCTACCCCGTTGAACTCGGTCTTGCGCCACTCGTACTGGTAGTAGGCTTCGAGTGTCATGTTCAGGGTCAGGTCCACCTGGCCGTACAGCGCGCCTGACGGCAGCAGGATTTCCTTTACTTCCACCCCGGGTGTGTTCCGTGCAATCAGGTCTGCGCGGCTTTGCAGGCCGTTGATGCCTGGCGTGAATGTCGCCTCGCCCCAGTTAATGACCTGGCTTCCGACACGTACGTCGAATAACCGATCACCGGGCAGCTCGCCGCCGTAGTAAAAGAAATAGTCGAGCATCTCGAGCCTGTTGCGGTGCTGGTCGCGGGTTTCACCGGGAAACTCCCTGAATTCCGCGCTGCCGCCGATCGCCGGGGCATTGCCCGAGTTGTAGCTCTCGAAGTCCTTGCGGCTGTGTTGCGTATTGCCGTCATACACATCGTCATAAAAGCCGCGTGCTCGAAGAAACAACCCGTAGTTGTCGCGCTGGATATCTGCCTCGGTCACGAAAGAGACCTTGTTTTGTACCAGGCTGCCTTCCTTGAAGTTCTTGTTGCCGTCATTGGCGTTGAGCAACAGGGAGTAGCGAGTGCCATCGGCAATGGGGTCGCCGGTATCCCTGAATTTGAACTTGTCATCGTCGGGTTCTGCAACGCGCCAGCTGGCTCCATAGGCGATGTTGGTGTCCCAGTCCACCTGCCATTCCCCTCCTGCGCTGAATTCGAAGCTCAACGCGGCAGCGGGATTGGCCGTAACCGCCAGCAGGCACGCGGTCAGCGCAGGCATGGAGAAAGCAGTTTGTGGTCTCATAGGTCTCTCCACTGTAATCAGGTTTCAGCCAGGCGCGCGCGTCGCAGTCGATCACGCTCGCGGAGCTTTTCGGGGTCCACAAGGAAATGGGCGAGTGCCGGCAGCAACCACAGTGCGCCGATCATGTTCCACAAGAACATGAATGTAAGCAGGGTGCCCATGTCAGCCTGGAACTTGATGGGCGACCAGATCCACGTGGCTACGCCCACCGACAGCATTACGCCAGTCAAACTTACTGCCTCGCCGGTGGTAATCAGCGTCTGGTAGTAGGCGGAGGCAAGATCTTCTCCCGTGCGGAGGAAATGCAGTAGTCGCGAGTAGATATAGATGCCGTAATCCACACCCACACCCACGCCGAGGGCGATCACGGGCAGCGTTGCCACCTTGACGCCGATCCCGAGCCACGCCATAAGTGCCTGGCACAGTACCGAAGTGAGAGCCAGTGGTAGCACGATGCACACAACCGCGCGCCACGAGGCGAAACTCAGGAAGACGAGTGCGCAGACCACACCGTAGATCAGCAGCATCATGCGAACCTGCGCTTTGCTGATCTCCTGGTTGGTAGCGGCCTCGATGCCCGCGTTGCCCGCTGCAAGCGCAAAATGCAGACCGTTACTGGGGTGATCTGCGGCGAACTGCTCGGCCGCGTCCACCACCCGTTGGAGGGTCACGGCCTTGTGATCGTCGAGAAAGAGTGCAACCGGTAACAGGCTACAAGTGGTGTTCATGAGCTCACCGGGCATCTGGTTGAAGGTGGTGCCAAGCAGCCTTTGATTGCGGCTGATGGTCGCCCACTTCAAGTTGCCCTCGTTATAGCCGGCCGCCACCAATTTCGAGATCTCGCTCGCGCCCATCACTGAGGTTACGCCGGGTACGTTCTGCATGTGCCAGACGAAGCGATCGACCAGTTCAAGGTTTTCGTAGAGGATGCAGCCCTGTTTCTCGGTCTCAACCATTACCACCAGGATGTCCGAGCTGGTGGCGTAGTTGTCGGTGATGAACTGGTTGTCCCGGTTATAGCGGGAGTCTGAGCGGAGTTCCGGAGCACCGGGGTCGAGGTCGCCAATTTGAAGATTCTGGCCGCCGTAAATACCGATGCCAAAACCGATCGCAGCGATGGCGAGCGACAGCGTGGCAGCGCGGCGATTGGCTAGTCCTGCAAGCTTTTGCCATGCGCCTGCGGTCACACGGGCGCCCTGGTGCCTTCGCTTCCTTTCAAGTGTCTTGTCACTCACGCCGAAGTACGACATCAGCACCGGTAGCAGCACGAGATTTGTCAGCAGAACAACTGCGACACCCACGCTTGCGGCAATGCCGAGATCCTTAATGACCTGGATGGGAATCAACACCATGGTGATAAACCCAATGGCGTCTGACACCAGCGCGGTCATGCCCGGCACATACAGGCTGCGGAAAGCGTGCCGGGCTGCCGTGAACTTGTCGCTGCCGCGCGCGCTTTCGCCGAGGATAGCGTTGACGATCTGTACGCCGTGACTCACCCCGATGGCAAAAACGAGGAACGGTATAAGGATGGAGTAGGGGTTAATGCCGTACCCGAGAGTCGTCAGCAGCCCGAGCTGCCAGATCACAGCGACGATAGAGCACAGCAGCGGCGTCAGGGTGCCGCTAAGGCTACGCGTGTAGAGAAACAGCAGTACGGTAGTAATGAGCAGCGTGATTATCGCGAACAGGAAGATCGACATGATCCCGTCGAGCAGGTCACCCACCACTTTCGCGAAGCCAATGATGTGAATCTTCACGCGTGGCTCGCCGTTTGCATCTGCAGACTGCTGCTCGAATTTGTCGCGCACGTCGGCTTCAAGGCGGTTTGAGAGGTCCCAGTAGTCCAGCGGCTCGCCTGATGTGGGGTCGATATCGATCAGGGGTGCCTGCACGATGCTTGAGCGGTAGTCGTCTGCAACGAGGCGACCGACCTCGCCGGAGCGCAGGATGTTCTGCCTGAGTTGCTGCATGGCGCGATCGGAACCGTCGTACTGTGCGTCGATGACCTTGTCGCCTTCAAAACCCAGCTCTGTGACCTCTACCCAGCGCACCGTGGGCGTCCAGAGTGAGCGCATGCGATTTCGGTCGACCCCTGGCAGGTAGAACACCTCGTCGTTTACCTGTTGGAGGATGTCGAGGTAGTCGGCGTCGAAGATGTCGCCACTCACGTGTTCCACCGCTACCTGAATGTTGGTACCGGCCGCGCCGAGATCGTCCTTGTGCTTCATGAATGACTGGATGAAAGGGTGATCCATCGGGATCATCTTTTCGAAGCTGGCGTCAGGTTGTACGCGCATCGCCTGGTACCCGAAGAACACCGTGGCGAGGGCAAACAGCGCAAGCAGCAGCGGGCGTGCACTGAAAATCAGCCGCTCAAGGAGGCGGGCTTCTTCACCGTATTGGTAGGGTTGTGCGTCCTGGCTCGCCATATCAACCACCGGCGTCCAGCAGGCGCGCGCCGCCCTGGCCCAGCAGCACCAGGCGACCTTTCCGCCGAATGCCGGTAGACAGGCTCAGGCGGTCGGGCAGGGCCGCTGCAGAGAACTCCCGGCCGCCATCGATGCTGATGAGGTAGGTGCCGACCGCGCCGCCCAGCACGATGTCGCCGCCCTTGCTCGAGCTGCCACCTGCGAGGCTCACCGTGCGGTCGTGTTCAATACGCGTCCACGTGGTGCCGAAGTCGGTGGAGCGAAACAGGTTACCGCGCAGCCCAAACACCAGCAGAGCATCGGTCCGTGCATGGTAGAGGGTACCGAACCAGCTGCCCTCGTAGATCGGAGGCAGGGCCTCAAAAGAGTCGCCACCATCAAGCGACCGGTACATCACGCCGCCCTCGCCAGCAATAAAGATGCGGCCTGCTCCATCGCCGGTGATCGTATTGAGGTGAAACTCGTCCGGGTTATCGAGCAGGTGCGCCGCGTCTGACCAGTGGCCGCCTCCGTCCCGCGTTGTCACCATTTCCCCGAAGGCACCGACTGCCCAGCCGCTTTTGGTGTCCTCAAACCAGATATCCATTAGCGGCGAGGTAAAGACGGGCTCCGACAATGCGAGGTTCGCGTCCTCCAGATCGAAGCGTGCATCCTCCAGAGCCAGCAACGCCTCATCGTCTTCTTGCTGCGCTAACGCGTTCTCGAGTGACTCGATCGTGTCGAGCGCGGCCTCGCGCATTTGTAGATTGCGCTGGTGTTGCACGGCCAGGCCATCGCGCTGAATGCGCCATGTCGCACCGCCGTCCTCGCTCGCCAACACCAGTCCATCGTGCCCGGCGGCCCAGCCGCGTTCCGCATCAACGAAGTGAACACCAGTCAGCATCTGCGTCGTAGGCACAAGCGCCTGTTGCCAGTGCTCACCGTCATCGTCCGAATACAGGATATGGCCGCGCTCGCCCGCAACAACCAGGCGGTTGCCTGCCTCGGCAATATCCAGCAAGAGCGAGCGGCTGGCGAGGGGCATGATCGGTGCGTGACCCGGCCCTACTGCGGCTGCGAAAGCCAGCGCTGCGATGACTGCCAAGCTTGCTGGCAATGTCCTTGCGAGTATTGGCATGGTATCTCCGTGCACCTGCCGTGTTGTGATTATTTAGTTCATTGTGTGTGCCGCCATGGTTTGCTCACCATGACACCGGTCAATAATTGCGCGCACCATGGGTTGTCGTGCGGTTCAAGGTGGCGTACTTACCGCTGTCCAGCGGCCCCGAGTGCTTGGGCGACTGGACGCCATCCGCTAATGTGGGTCCATTCCCGAGGGCGCCACTATGAATACCATTACCTTTGAAAAGCGCGGCCACCAGGCGTGGATCACCCTGAACCGGCCCGAAGCGGGCAACACGCTTAACGGTGAAATGTTCGTTGAGCTCGCCGATGCGTGGCAGGAAGTGCGCGAGGACGACAACGTGCGCGTTGCCGTGCTGACGGGGGCGGGCGATGAAGACTTCTGCTGCGGCGGTGATCTCGGCGAGGTGATCCCCCTGTGGACGGGCGCGAAGCAGCCATCAAATGCCATCGAGGAGCGACTTGTTTCAGACCCTCTGATCGCCGACAAGATCATGTTGAAGAACGAGCCGCTGGTGAAGCCGATCATCGGAGCGATCAACGGACGCGCGCTGGGCGGCGGCACCGAGATTATCCAGGCGACAGACTTCCGTATTGCAGCGGAGCACGCCGAGTTTGCCCTGCCGGAGCCTAAGGTTGGCGTGGTGCCGGGCGCGGGTTCCATGGTGCGTCTTACTCGACAACTGCCCTGGGCGCACGCGATGAAGATCCTGCTGGGTGGCGAGCCCATCAGTGCGCGCGATGCCATGGCGATGGGCCTCATCTCCGAGGTCGTACCGCTGGCGGGTCTCACAGCGCGCGCGGAAGAGGTGGCGGACAACATCTGTCGGCAGGCTCCATTGGCACTGCAGGCGATCAAGCGCACTGCGCTGACAACCCATACCGATCCCTGGGAGGATGCCTTCCGTTTCGAAATGGAGCAGGCCGGTATGGTGATGATGAGCAAGGACGCGCGCGAGGGTCCGCGCGCGTTCAAGGAAAAGCGTACGCCTGACTTCAAGGGCGAGTAGTGCGTGCTGGCCTGCTCACGGTCGCTTTGGTATAACGCGATGAGCGACGAGGAGAGGTCATGAACGAATCAAGGCTGTCTGACACCGTGGCGGTGTCACCGCAGATCAGCGTGGCCGATGTGCCCGCGATTGCCGCGGCCGGTTACAAGGTACTGGTGAACAACCGCCCTGACGGCGAGGCGGAAGATCAGCCAACGTCGGCGGAGATTGAGGCCGCCGCTAGTGCCGCTGGCCTTGAGTACCACTATATGCCGGTCACGGCGGCTACGTTTCCCGGCCCGCACTTCGACGAAATGACTGACCTGCTGGACGACGAGGACCGGCCGGTGTTCGCGTTCTGTCGTACGGGCACGCGTTGCGCCAACCTGTGGGTTTCGAGCCGCGAGGCGGGCGATCAAGAGGCCGCACTTGCGGAGGCGGGCGGCAAGGGCTTTGAACTCGCCATGGCCAACAGACACCTGGGAAGGGATTGAACAATGAGTGATGCACCGGAAATCAAACCGGCCAGCACGGTAGTCCTGTTGCGCGACTCAGACAACGGCCCGCAGACGTTAATGCTCAAGCGCAACAAGGCGCTGATTTTTGCCGGTGGAGCCTGGGTGTTCCCGGGCGGTTCGCTTGACCCCGAGGATATCGAGGCGGGCAATGGCGACATCGAGCAGGCGGCGCGCATTGCGGCCGCGCGTGAGGCACAGGAGGAGGCCGGCCTCGATCCCGACCCCGAGGACATGATCCTGCTCAGTCACTGGACAACACCCGTGGGCGAACCGCGGCGTTTTTCCACCTGGATTTTTGCTGTGCCGTTACATGGCGATGCGGAAGTCGTCATCGATGGCGGCGAGATTCACGATTCCCAGTGGATGGATGTGAGCGATGCGGTCATCGCACACGAGCAGGGCGAGCTCAATATGCTGCCGCCAACTTACGTTACGCTGCGCACGCTTGCGCCCTACGACAGTGTGGCAGATACCGTAGACGGCGAGCGCGATCGCCCTGTGCCGGAAGTTTTTCCCGTGTTCAGCCAGGACGGCGACAATATCATCGTAATGTTCCGCGGCGATGCGGGCTACGAGGTGGGCGATGGCAGTACGCCCGGTGCCCGGCATCGCGCGATACTCGAAGGCAGTACCTGGCGTTACCTGCACGATGGAGTGGGCGAGGAGTATCCGCCGCTGATTCCTGACAGCTCGAACTGAGTGCTTTGTCCGTGGGCTCCGAACATGACGACGACGGGTACGATGATTGGGACGAGTACGACGACGATGATCACGACGACTGGGACGAGTACGATGAGGAGTACGAGAACGACGAGAGCGATATCGTCGTAAAGACCCCCTTAACGATGCCGCTCTGGGATATTCCTACCCGGTTGTTCCACTGGTCGCTGGTTCTGCTGATCCCCTCCGCCTGGTTCACCGCTGAGTACCAGTACTACGAGATTCACGAGTACATCGGTATTGCCGTGCTCACGCTCGTACTGTTTCGCGTAGCCTGGGGCTTCGTAGGCAGTTGGCATTCCCGCTTCGTTGATTTCCTGGTGGGCTGGCGCCGTGTGCGCGCCTACCTGCGCAACCAGGCGCCTGTGAAGGTGGGACACAACCCGCTGGGCGGCTGGTCAGTCGTGGTGATCCTGTCGGTGTTGTTGGTGCAGGCGTTGAGTGGCCTGTTCAACAGCGATGACATCATGTACTCGGGTCCGCTTTACTACGCGGTAAGTTCCTACGTGCGCGGCGTCATGGGCAGTGCGCACGATCTTTTCTTCAACATCTTGCTCGGCCTGATCGCGCTGCACATCAGCGCGGTGCTGTGGCACCAGTTCCACTGGAAGGAAAAGCTGATACAGGCGATGGTGTTCGGCCACGCGGAGGGCCGGAAGGGCAAAAAGCCGCCGGTCCCAATCCTTCGGGCAGTCGTGATAGTGCTGGTGGGTTTGGGCCTTGTCTTCCTGGCCCTGTGGTTTGCGCCGGACCCGCCGATTTTCATTGATAGTAAGGATATGGATCTAAGCTTCTGAATTAGATGGATTTATCTTCTTCTTAAAGTAAATTCTAGGAAGGGTGTTCTATGTCGGTTGTCACGGGTGGCTGCCTCTGTGGGAGCGTACGCTTCGAGGTCAGCGAATTCAGCGGGGGTATTTTCAAATGCCACTGCTCCAAGTGCCGCAAGGCGTTTGGAGGGGCCTCCAGTGCCGCAACGCTGGCACCGGAGGGGGCCTTCAGCTGGCTTTCAGGTGAATCATCAGTGCGGGAGTATCGGGCGAGCGCCGGCTTCCTGCGCCGCTTTTGTCCTGAGTGTGGTTCGATTTTGCCCCAGCACCTACCGGATTATGGTGCCTGGTGGATTCCCGCGGGGCTACTGGATGAGGACCCCGGGATTCCGCTCCGGCAGCATATCTTCGTAGACTCGAAAGCCGCCTGGGAGGTGCTTGATGAACACACCCCAAGACGGCCAGGGGGTTTCTAGTAGAGGTAGTCCTTTGACTTGTACTCGTCGTGGCACGCCTTGCAGGTCTGCCCTAGTGCACCGATGCTGCCCATGATGGCCTTGCGCTCACCGCCCGCGACCGCCTGTTCCAAGGCATTTGCGGCCTGGCGAAAGTCTTCCATCTTGGCCTTGAAGTCCTCGCGGTTCTCCCAGATTGCCGGTTTGGCGCGCGTGGTGCCTTTGTCGCTGCCCGGGGCGAAGCCCTGGCGCCATTCCATGTTGGCGAGGGTTGCCAACTGCTTCGAGGAGGCGGCCAGGGACTCTTCATTCCAAGCCGATTCGCCTTTCACCATTGAGAACAGGGGCGTTACCGTGAAGCCGATCATGGCAAACCAGGACTGGCGGACGGACTGGATGGGTTCGTCTTCATTCATATGCGACCAGGTGGAGCCCGTGAAGGTGAGGCCCGCGATGAGCAGTGCAGTGACGATATGCTTGGGCATGTTGGTTTCCTTGCTGTGAACGATGTAGCGGCAGTGTAGGCAGCGCGCCACAAGCCTTGCAAGTTCGAATTGTTATGTCCTTCGGAGGCGGCCTGCCGCCCACGACCAAATTGTTAAACTTCAGGCCCCAAACGCGGGCGGCTGCCACGGCAATGCGCGGCGATTGCGCTACCATTGCGGCATCTTCGAGAGGGTAGATGCGATGAGTTCTGAAGAGCAGTGGGATTACAGCTTCGACGTGGTCGTTGTCGGTTCTGGCAACGGCGGCATGACGGCGGCGCTTTGCACCTACGAGATGGGTACCCGAGACGTGCTGGTTGTCGAGAAATCGGACCAGTTTGGCGGTACCAGTTCGATCTCAGGTGGGGGTGTATGGATTCCCTGCAACCGCTACGCGCGCGACGCGGGCGCCGAGGACTCGGTGGAAAAGGCCAAGACCTATCTGCGCCAACTCATTACCGAGGAGGAGGTGCCCGAGTACCAGCTTGATGCCTACCTCGAAAACGGCCCGAAGATGGTCGATTTCCTGCACGAACGCACCCGCATGCGTTACGTCACGCTGGAACACTACCCCGATTACTACACCAATCTCGATGGCTCGATGGAAGGTCACCGCTCGATGGAGCCGGAGACCTTCAACGCCGATCAGTTGGGCGAAGAGTGGCGCAACCTGCGTCGTACTCACCCGATGATGCACCTCGCTAACCGGATCGGCTTCACCCAGGTAGAGGCTGCGATTCTCGTGGGCCAACAGCCAGGCTGGTGGAAGGTCGCCGTGAAACTCGTGGCCGACTACCTGCTCGATATTCCCTGGCGCTTGAAAGACAAGTTTCACCGTCGCCTTGCAACCGGTTGCGCCGGTGTCGCACGCCTGCGCGCATCGATGCAGGACCGCGATATCCCGCTCTGGCTCAACACGGCGATGACGAAGGTGGTCGACGAAGACGGCAAGATTGTCGGCGTGGAGGTGACGCGCAATGGCAAGCCGCTGCGCATCCAGGCGCGCAAGGCGGTGGTGCTGGCCGCTGGTGGCTTTGAACACAACCAGGAGATGCGCGAACAGTACCTGCCCAAGCCCACGAACCATACGTGGAGTGCGGGCACCATGGACAACACGGGTGATGCGATCCGCGAAGGCCAGCGCCTCGGCGCGAAGATGCACCGGCTCGATGAAGCGTGGTGGTGTAACACAATCTCAGTGCCGGGCGAGACGATTCCACGCCTGTCGATCATGGAGAAGTCTTACCCGGGGTCCATCGTGGTGAATCCGGCCGGTGAGCGCTTCAGCAACGAGTCACAGAACTACATGGCGTTCCAGCAGGAAACCTTCGAGAAGCACACCGAAGAAAATCCGTGCTACCCGACCTGGCAGATTTTTGATGCAACCTTCCGCGCGACCTACTTCGTCGGGCCGCTATACAATTCCAAGTTCATGCCGGACTGGGCGGTGCCGAAGCGCTACGAGGAAGAGGGCTTCTGGGCCAAGGCTGACACCATCGCGGAACTCGCAGGCAAGATCGATGTGAACGCCGAGGGTCTCGCGGAAACCGTGCGCAAGATGAACGAGTATGCACGTGCCGGTGAAGACAAGGACCTGCATCGCGGCGAGTCCGCCTACGACCGCTACTACGGCGACCCCCGTGTCACACCGAACCCCTGCCTGGCACCGGTCGAACAGGCACCGTTCTACGCTGTGCGTGTTGACCCGGGTGACTTTGGCACGCAGGGCGGCATGGTGATCAACGCCGATGCCCAGGTGTTGCATGAAGACGGTCACGTGATTGAGGGCCTGTATGCGATCGGCAACTGTAGCGCCCCCACGCTGCCATGCTATCCGGGCCCTGGCTCCACCCTCGGCCCGGCCATGACCTTCGGCTACCAGGCTGCCAAGGCCATTACCGGCTACAGCGATTGATCGACCCACCGCCGCGCCTTGGGCGCGGTGGTAACTGTGTCACAGAACGTTCGGCGCTCAGCGCCTGAAACTCCGCCACAGCCCCGGATTTCCCCAGTTATAACCAGCGCTCCGGGTGCCGCATAAGGACCGGTTATTTGTGATTTGTCGGCAGCATTTCCTGCTGCAGGGCGACGTCTTGCGCGCTTAAATATCACCCGAACATTCTGAAAAGGGCGACCCCGCCGAAAGACGGGCGAGCAAAGTCTACGGTCTACAGGGCCACTGGCCCCACGACGTCAGGATTGCCGGGATGAAGAGGACACTGCTGACAGTTTGCACCACGTTGTTGCTGGGAATGGCCTGGCCGGCGATAGGTGCAGAGGGCGCGAAGTTTCGCTGTGGTATGCACCTTGGCGGCAAGGGTATGACCTACCAGCCGAGCCTGGGGTGGAGGAAGGACGAGCCGCTTCAGTGGAGCAGCGAAGCCCCTGCTACACGCTCGCGTTCCGT
The DNA here is from genome assembly GCA_965227435.1 of Halioglobus sp. GTDB lineage: Bacteria > Pseudomonadota > Gammaproteobacteria > Pseudomonadales > Halieaceae > Marimicrobium. The sequence continues at coordinate 2,783,041 of CBDDGB010000001.1, forward strand.
AGTGATGGTAGACAGGCCTAGCGACATGACGCTCACGGTAACGTCCCAGGAGTTCCGTTACCTGCGCAGTGAAGATCTGCGCATCCAGCAGCGCCCACTCGCACTGGCAAAAGCCGGCTGCACCTGGCGGTAGCAACGCCGCGCGTGTCCACGCGCTCACCCCTTAGCACTAACACAACTCACTGGTCGTGCGGCTACCTTGCTTGACGCCGTTGCGGCAGCAGTGCTGTGCTAAGGTAGGCGTTCTACCCGAGTGAGACGTTGTCTATGCGTGTTCTGCTGGCCTTAGTGCTGCTCGTGCCCCTGTCCGGTTGCGAGTTCATTACCTCAAAGATCTTCGAGGCCTACCTCGAGCCCGGTGCACCCAGCGCGCCTGATGGTGTCATCGCCTACCGGGACCAGGTCTACGCCAAGCGCGGCGAGCGCGAACTGTTGCTGGATGTCTATGCACCCGAGGAGCAGGGTGAGGCAGCGCTCCCGGTCATCGTCTTTCTTTTCGGTGGCGCCTGGGAAGCCGGTAATCGTCACCAGGCCGTGCGCTTCGACCTGCTCGACTACGCGACCGAGGGTTACATCGTAATCACCGCGGACTACCGCTACCTGACGGAAGCGGTATACCCCGCGCAGATCGACGACGTGAAAACGGTGCTGCGCTGGATCAGGATAAATGCGGAGTCCTATGGTTTGGATGCGGAGCGCATCGGCATTATCGGGCCATCGGCGGGCGGGCATCTCGCGGCGCTGGCGGGTACAGCCAACCGACCTGGCGAATTGGAGGTGGGCGGCCCGCCCGATGTTCCCAGTCACGTAAATGCCGTTGTCGATTACTTTGGTCCGACGGACTTCCTGCAGGGTGATGCGCATCGCACGGAAGACGCCGACCCCTGGAACGCGGCGGACTCTTCGGTGTCGCGTTTGATCGGCGCGCCGATTGAGTCGGTGCCTGAGAAGGTCGCCCTCGCGAACCCGATCACGTTTATCGACGGCAGTGAGCCGCCGTTCCTCATTATTCACGGCGACAAGGATGGGCTTGTGCCGCTGCACCAGAGTCAGATCCTGCACGAGGCGCTGCTGGCGGCGGGAGTGTCTTCCGAATTGCTCGTGGTCAAGGATGGCGATCACGGCTATGGCGGTGATTTCTCGGAGGACGAGCACGCTGAGCGCGTACGTGATTTTTTCCGCGAACATCTGCGTCCTGAAGGCGCATAGCGTGCAGATGCCAATGCCTGCTGCTTGCTTGCCCCTTCGTTGCTGGAGCGTGTCCTGATGTCTGCGACAGAGTGGGGGCCGCGACCATTCCGCTTCGGCGTTGCAGCGGGTGGTGCAATGCCGGGAGACGAACTGCTCGCGGCCGCGCGCCGCGCTGAGGAACTCGGCTACGAGGTCTTCTCGGTGAGTGATCACCTCAACATGCCGGGCTCGGAGCTCGCACCCATGGTGACGCTGTCCGCGGTCGCGGCGGTGACAGAAAGGATCGAACTGCAGCCGCTCGTGCTATCCAACGATTTTCGTCACCCCGCGCTGTTGGCGAAAGAGACGGCAACGCTGGACCTGATTTCGGGCGGGCGCTGTGCCATCGGGCTGGGTGCCGGCTGGCTTGGCCCTGACTTCCAATTGCCTGGCCTGCCGTTTGACACACCGACCGTGCGTATCGCGCGTCTGCGCGAATCGGTTCAGGTGGTGCGCGGCCTGCACAGCGGCGATGCGTTTACCTTCACCGGCGACCACTACCAGATTGCTGGCATGAAAGGTTCACCGGTACCTCTGCGCAATCCCATGCCCCTGATGATCGGCGGGGCAGGGCGCTACATGTTGTCTGTGGCGGCACGGTTGGCCGATACCGTGTCATTGAATATAGGTTTGCCGCTTTCCGCGGGCCGCTGGCAGACCGGCGCGACGCCTTATGCCGATGTTACCGACGACAAGGTCGGCTGGGTGCGCGAGGCCGCGGGAGACCGTTTTCCCGAGCTGGAGTTACAGGCGACTATCTTCGGCGGAGCGATCACTGATGGCGACCCGCTTGAGACCCTCGCGCCGCTGGCATCGATGCTGGACGTCGAGGCGGGGCAGCTGTCGGGTTGTCCCCACGTCCTGGTCGGCACCCTGGACGATTGCATCAGGGACGTCCAGGCCTGGCGCCAGCGCTGGGGTATCAGCTATATCACGGTGCCACTTTCAATGGCCGAGACCTTCGCCCCGATCGTCGGCGCGCTGTCTGGGCGTTAAGCGAATAGCCTTGCAGCCGGTCTGGTGTCTCGCCCCGGGCTCTCGGGTATAGTCGAGCGTTCACACAAGGAGTGCGTTATGCCGTACAAGCGAATTTCAGTTGACGAGGCGAAGGGTATGATGGCGGCCGGTGACGTTACCGTGATCGACGTACGCGACCCGGGCAGTTTCCAGGCAGGCGCTATTGAGGGCGCCATTCACGTGTCTGATGACAACATCAAGGACTTCGTCGCCGACACCGACAAGGCGCGCCCGCTGCTCGTCTGCTGCTATCACGGCAACATGAGCCAGGGTGCTGCAGACTATTTCAGCGAGCAGGGCTTTGCCGACACCTACAGTATCGATGGCGGCTATGAGGCCTGGCGTACGGCGGGTTGAGACCCCCTAAAGCGCGGTATACTGGCCACCTATGAGTGGCGAGACTCCCAAGGATCCCGAGCGAGCACTCCAGCGCGACGAGCTGGAGGCGTATTGGATGCCCTACACGGGCAACCGGCAGTTCAAGGACGACCCCCGGATGGTTGTCGCTGCCGATGGTGTGCACCTGTTGGACGACCATGGCCGCCGCATCCTGGACGGTATGTCAGGACTCTGGTGTACCGGTGCAGGGCACAACCGCGTTGAAATCGCCGCGGCCGTGCAGGCGCAACTCGCCACGCTCGACTATGCCCCGGCGTTCCAGTTCGGCCACCCTGGCGCCTTCAAGCTTGCGAACAAAATCAAGTCGCTGACCCCCGGCGATCTCGATTACGTTTTTTTCACCAACTCCGGCTCTGACAGCGTAGAAACGGCGCTGAAGATGGCGCGCGGTTACTGGCGACAGCGCGGCATGGCCAACAAGACGCGCTTCATCGGTCGCGCAAAGGGCTATCACGGCGTTAACTATGGCGGCATCTCCGTGGGTGGAATCACCGCGAACCGCAGCATGTTCGGCCAGGGAATAGACGCCGACCACCTGCGTCACACGCTGTTGCCGAGCAACACGTTTACGCGTGGTCTTCCGGAGGAAGGTGCGCATCTTGCAGAAGAGCTGCTCGATATTATTGCGCTGCACGATGCGGCAAACATTGCCGCCGTTATTGTAGAGCCCATGCCGGGCTCTGCGGGTGTGATTCCCCCTCCAGAGGGCTACCTCAAGCGTGTTGCCGAAATCTGCAAGGCCAACGACATCCTGTTGATCTTTGACGAGGTGATTACCGGGCTGGGTCGCTGCGGCGGCAATACCGCCGCGGAAGTGTTCGGGGTAACCCCCGACATCATGACGCTGGCAAAGCAGCTTACCAATGGTGTGATACCGATGGGCGCTGTGGTCGCGAGTGAGACGATCTACCAGACCTTTATGGCTGCCGGTGGCCCTGACTACGCGCTGGAGTTTCCGCACGGCTATACCTATTCTGCGCATCCCGTTGCCTGCGCAGCAGGTCTCGCCGCACTGGACCTGCTTGAGTCCGAGCAGCTCCCAAAGCGTGTGGCTGCACTCGCCCCGTACTTTGAAGACGCGCTGCACGAGCTGCGCGGCAAGCCCTACGTCACAGACATTCGCAACTTTGGTTTCGCAGGTGCGCTGCAACTGGAAGCCTACCCGGATGAGCCGCTCAAACGACCGTTCGAAGTTGCCATGCGGATGTGGCAGAAGGGATTCTATGTGCGCTACGGCGGCGACACCCTCCAGATGGGCCTGCCCTTCATCTTTGAAAAATCCGACATCGATAGTCTGATCACTGCGTTGGGCGAGTGCCTGGAGTAAGCCCGCGTCGCGCGTGGCATAATCGCCGCTTCCCGAACCACTGACCCGCCAGATTGAACGCACACGACGCACTCGCGCTATTCCTGAATGCACTCGGGATCATCCTGCCGACGTTTGGCTGGGTGCTCGCAGGCCTTTTGCTGAACCGCGTTGGCTTGTTGCCGGCGAGTCTCAATGAACGCTTCTCGCGTCTTGCCTTTACCTACGGCCTGCCCGTGATGTTGTTTGCAGGTGCCGCTCAGGTGAACTACCGCGACCTCGGTGGCGCGAACTACCTGTACGCGGGCGTGATTGCCAGCCTCTTCGTGTTCTTCACCAGCTGGCAATACAGCAAGCTGCGTGGGCACGTGCGCGCAGAGCAGGGCGTGTTTGTGCAGGCGGCGTTTCGTTCCAATCTCGCTATCGTCGGTATTGCGCTGGCGTACTCGGCTTACGGCGACCGCGGTACGGCGATCGCCGCGCTGCCGGTGGCGCTGCTGACCATGCTGTACAACGTGCTCGCCGTCTGGGTATTGAACGTGACGCTCGGTGCAGGTACTACTGTGCGCGCGGTGCTGCTGGGTGTCCTGAAAAACCCGCTGATTATTGGTATCAGTGCCGGCGCGGCGTTCTCCCTGCTGTACTATCCGCCGCCAGAGTTCCTCGCGCCCCTGAGTTCTGGCCTGTCCGCTTTCTTCCTGCCTGCGATGTTGATTTGTATAGGTGGGGCAATGAACGTTTCACGCCTGTACCGCGCAGGCGGGCTGGCGTGGGAGGCCAGCGTCTGGCGCCTCGTTGTCGGCCCCGGCCTGGGTGTGTTGATTGCGCTCGGGTTCGGCGTAAGGGGCGAGCCGCTGGGTGTGTTGTTTCTGCTTCTGGCAACGCCGGTGGCGGTGTCGGGCCACGTGATGGTTGTTGCCGCGCGTGGTGACGGGGTGCTTGCAGCGAATATCACAGTGTTGACGACGTTGCTTTCGTTGCTCTCTATTACGCTCGGGTTTTTTCTTCTGTCGATGCTGTCGTTGGTGGGCGAGCTGGGCTGAAGCTTCAACCGTGTTGGGTCGAGTGTATTCGACCACGCCTGTCAGGACTGCGGCGCCAAAAGCCCCACAAATGACATCTCCAGTTGCAGGAGTTCTCCAAGCGCCTCCCGCGACAGGGGCTCCGTGTCAAAAATCTCCCGGTGCAAGGGCGCGAGCGTCAGGTAGCCCAGCAGCATGCTGTGCAATGCCATGATGTTGACGGCGGAGAGTCCGTCATCACCGGCCGACGCAACGGCACGCGCCTGTTCGAAGAAGGGCAGGTACCAGCGTTCTACCAGCAGCGCGAGATCTTCGCCGCCCGACAGGGTCGCCTGTTGCACGATGCGGGACGCGTTCGGGTTTTTCACCTGCTGTTCGAGTACGCGCTGTAATGCGCCGGGCAGGTCCTCGGTATCGGACATGAGACTGGTGAACGGGTCGAAGACACGTTCAAGCACTTCCTCGAACAGGGCGCGTTTGTTGCTGAAGTGCTTATAGAGTGCAGGGCCCTGCACGCCGACCTGTTCCGCGACCTGCTTGATGGTGGTCGACTGGTACCCCTGGCTGGCAAACAGGTCTTCTGCTGCCGCCAGTATCTGCTCCCGGGTACTCGGGGCCTTTTCTTGTGCTGCTGCCATTGACGGGACTCCCTGATGCGCGTAGGTTAACGGTTAATAACTGTTAACTCAAATGTAGCTTCCAGGAGTACCCCCATGAACGCACCCGTGAAAAGCCAGGGCCTGCAGATGGCCCTGTCGGTAGAGCCAGTGGCGCTTGCCGAGGCTGGCCCCTCCGAGGCGAACCGGACCCTGACACAGCCTATTGTCGACGCCCTGTGGGAATCGGGTTTGATGCATTTCATGAACCCCAGCGAGGCGGGCGGTCACGAGCCGGGCTTTGCCGAACTCATCGAGACATGGATCGAGCTCGCGCGGCAGGATGGTTCGCTCGGCTGGATCGGTATCGCGAATTTTCCTTCGGCAAGTTTTGCTGCCGCCTATCTGCCCGATGAGGGCTTCGAAGAAGTGTTTGCGGCCAACAATCATCGCGTGACGATGGGCGGACAGTTTTTCCCCAATGGTGTCGGGCAGAAAGTCGACGGCGGCTACCGTGTTTCGGGCGCCTGGCAGTTTGGCTCTGGCACCGGCCACTCCGAGTACATCTGTGCGGGCTTTCTGCCGATGGACGGCGACGAGATGGTGATGGCCGATGGCGGGATGCCGTTGATGTCTGTGGCAGTTGTGCCCGCGAGCGAGGTCAACATCACCGATGGCTGGCACGTGCAGGGCCTGAAGGGGACCGGCAGCTACGACTACGAACTGACCGATGTGTTTGTGCCTGAGCACCGCACCTACCCGCTGATGGGACGCACGCCGCAGCGAGGCGGCCACATGTACCGGCTCGGCGTGATGCCTGTGACAGGCTGCGGCCACGCGGCGTGGGCGCTCGGTATTTCTCGCAGTGCGATCGACGACGTTCGGGAGCTCGCTATTCAGAAAACGCGCATGGGCGAGGAGAACTCGATCGCGCACAAGCTGACCTTCCAGCGCGGGCTCGCACATCATGAAGGCATGTGGCGTGCAGCACACCGCAATGTGGTCGACACCTACGTCGAGATCGAAGAGCAGATCAAGGGCGGAGCTGAGTTGTCCCCTGAGATGCGCTGTGACCTGCGTATCGCTGCGACCTACGCCACAGAAGCCAGTCGCGAGATCGTACAGTGGGCGCACTTAAGTGCCGGCACCACGGCGATTCGCGAGGGCAGTCGCCTCGAACGCGCATTCCGTGACATGTACACCGGTACCCAGCACGCGTTCATCAGCGAGAAAACCTACACCGAGGCAGGCGCGCTGATGCTCGGCCTTATTGAAGACAGCCCCGCGCTGTAAGACACAAACAAGGATTCAACATGAAGGACTTTAACGGGAAAACCGCGGTCATCACCGGCGGTGCGAGCGGTATCGGGCGCGCACTGGCGGAGCTGTTCCTCGAGAGAGGCATGAACGTGGTATTGGGCGACATCGAACAAAGCGCACTAGATGCTGCGGTCGAGGCACTTGGCGCCGATCGCTGCCTGGGCGTGGTGACTGACGTGTCAAAAGCCGAGGATGTGCAGGCGCTCGCCGATGCTGCTGTAGAGCGATTCGGAGCGATACACATCGCCTGCAATAACGCCGGCGTCTTTGCCGGCGGATTGCTGTGGGAAGAGAGCGTTGCAGACTACGAGTGGCAGATGAACGTGAATGTCTGGGGCGTGATCCACGGTATTCGCACCTTTGTGCCGATCATGGCCGAGCAGGGTGACGAGTGCCACGTGGTGAATACCGCGAGTATGGCAGCCGTTACCGCGATGCCGTATTCCGGTATCTACCACATGACCAAGCATGCGGTACTGGCACTCAGCGAGTCGCTGTACCACGAGCTTTCCATCCACACCCCCAACGTGAAAGTGTCGGTGTTGTGCCCTGAAGCGATCAATACCGGCATCGCTGATTCCGCGCGTAATCGCCCCGCTGACCTGAGTGGTGAGGGTAAGGACGAACAGACCGCCGAGAGCGAAATGGTGGTTGGTGCACTTGCGGCGACGACTGCGGCCGGTTTGAGTCCCATGGTGATGGCCGAGCGTGTTTTTGACGCTATCAATGAGGAGCGCTTCTACATCCTGTCCGAGGAGGGCTGGCGCCAGGCGGCACATATTCGTTGCGATGACATTCGCGAGGGGCGCAACCCGACCCTCTCCGCCGATGTGGTCATGGGTTAAGTACGGACAGGGAAACGATCGATGAGCGCTTCACACTTGAACTTTGACATTCCAGCCGATGACGCCGAGATCGCAAGGGCGCTGGAAGACGCAAGTATTCCAACGCTGCTTCTGTCCATGGTGCACATGAGCGGTGACGCGAGCATTCTCGATGGCCCGCTGCGCCCAGCGGGCGTTTACATCAACGAGTACCAGGGGTACATGAGTGAGGAAGACAAGGCGGCCGTGCGCGTGAAGGCGCTCGACGTCATACGGGCCTTCCGTGACGGCGGCTGCCAGCTACCGCCACCCCCAGGACCGGAGACTGTACACAAGATGATGGGCTTCCTCATCGGTGGTGAGGTGCCCAAGGAGTACGTCCCCATGATGGTCGAGGAGATGGAGCTCGAGGGGCGCGATGAGCGTTCCGACGCCTGGGGTAACGAGGTACCGGTAGAGCGAAGAGACGGGCACAAGGTACTCGTGATCGGCGGTGGAATGTCTGGTGTGCTCGCCGCCTATCGGCTGCGCGAGGCGGGTATTCCCTTTGTTGTTATCGAGAAAAACGCGGGCGTTGGCGGCACGTGGTTTGAGAACCGCTACCCGGGTGCGCGTGTCGATGTGGGTAATCACCTCTACTGCTACTCGTTCGAGTCGGCGGATCACTGGACCCAGTACTTTTCGGAACAGCCGGAACTACAGCGCTATTTCGAGGGCGTGGTAGAGAACCACGACCTCGCGCGCGACTTCCGCTTCAACACCACCGTTGTCAGCGCGACCTTCGACGAGGCCACCAGTCTCTGGACGGTACTCGTAGAGAACGCCGATGGCTCGCAGGAAGAACTGGTCGTCAATTCGGTCATCAGCGCGGTGGGCCAGCTGAATCGTCCGGTGTTACCCAACATACCCGGCATTGAGAGTTTTGGCGGCAAGTGGTGCCACACTGCGACCTGGGACGAGGAGATCGACTACCACGGCAAGCGCGTTGTGGTTGTGGGCTCGGGCGCGAGTGCATTCCAGCTAGTGCCCGCGATAGCCCCGAACGTGGCCGAGCTGACGGTCTTCCAGCGTTCCGCGCCGTGGATGTTTGAAAACCCGATCTATCATGAGGCGGTACCGGAGGGCACGCGGTGGTGCCTGCGGCACCTGCCGTTCTATGCCCCGTGGTTTCGCTTTCTCTTGTTCTGGCCCGCGGTGGACGGCGCGTATGACACGATCTTTGTCGACCCTGAGTGGCCGCACCAGGAGCGCTCCGCTAGTGAGCTCAACGAGTTTGTGTACGGCATGTTCAGCGAATACATCAAGGGCCAGGTAGGCGACGATGAAGAGCTGCTCGCGAAAGTGATGCCGGACTACGTCCCGATGGCCAAGCGCACCCTGCAGGACAACGGTAGCTGGCTCGGCGCGCTGAAGCGTGACAATGTTGAGCTGGTAGCTCAGGCGGTGGCGTCGGTGTCAGAGGAAGGTGTGACGTCAGAGGACGGTACGTTCTACCCCGCGGACATCATTGTTTATGCTACAGGCTTTGACACCAAGCACCTGTTGGCCCCGATGACGATTCGCGGGCGCGCAGGTGTAGAGCTCTCCAATCACTGGGGTACCGAGCCTGCAGCCTATCTTGGTGTCACTGTGCCGAACTTTCCCAACTTCTACTGTATGTTTGGGCCCGGCACCAACCTGGCTTTCGGCGGGAGCATTATCTTCAACGGGGAATGCCAGATTCGCTACATCATGGAGTGCCTGAAGCTCCAGCTGCAGGAAGACGCCGCCGCCATCGAGTGCCGGCAAGAGGTGTTCGACCGTTACTACAGCGAGTTCCGCGAACTGCACGCGAAGATGATCTGGGAGCACAAGTCACTGCGCACGAGTCACTACCAGAACGTCGATGGCAAGGTGACGTTGCTCTGGCCCTGGAAAATTATCGATATGTGGCGTTGGACGAAGTCGGTGGAGCGGGAAGATTACCTTTTGGGCACCTAGTCGCTGCAGCCGGGTGGAATCATTCCCGCCTTCGCGGGAATGGCGAAGACTCGTAAGAATCACTCGCAATGGCTCAATATGCGACTAAAGAAACCGTTGCAAGAACAAGCAATCCCGGAGAACAACATGTCCAATTTCAAAGATAAAGTAGCCATCGTCACCGGCGCCGCCTCTGGCATCGGCCTCGCGTGCGCGCAGCGCTTCTCTAACGAGGGTGCAATTGTCATCGGCGTCGACCGGCAATCGAGCGATGCGTGGCAGACGGTCGCGAGCGCAGCGCCAGATTCTCGCTTTCACCAGCTCGACGTGACCGATGGTAAGGCGCAGCAAGCGGTCGCCGCCGAAACGGCGCGCGAGTTCGGTCGCATCGATATTCTTGTGACCGCAGCGGGCGTTGGCGATGGCGGGCCGGTCAGCATGCTGGAGGAAGAGACCTGGGATCGGGTGATCGACATCAACCTGAAGGGCACGTTCTTCTCGATCAAGTCAGTGCTCGACACCATGGTGGCGCAACGCTCCGGCAGCATTATCACGGTCGCCAGCGTAGAGGGTATCAATGGTACCGAAGGCGGCAGTGCCTACAATGCGTCGAAGGGCGGGGTGGTGCTATTGACCAAGAACGTGGCCATTGATTATGGGCGCATCGGTATTCGCTGCAACACGATCTGCCCGGGCTTTATCGACACGCCGCTGCTGCACGAGGTGATGGACGCCATGCCCGACTTCAAGGCGGACGTGCAGCGCGAGACGAAGATGGGGCGCATGGGCAAGCCGGAGGAAATCGCCGGGGCGGCATACTTCCTCGCCTCCGACGATGCGTCCTTCGTAACCGGTCACACGCTGGTCGTGGATGGCGGCTACACCGCCGGCCACAGTCACGGCATCGTGGAGATGATGGGGCTGACCTAGTTGGCCTCAGCGCCCAAGCATCGTCCTCGCGACCAGCTCTTTCATGATTTCCGACGTGCCACCGTAGATGCGTTGGATGCGCGCATCGGCGTAGTAGCGCGAGATCGGGTATTCCACGGTATAGCCGTAACCACCGAATAGCTGCAGGCAGTCATCGATCGTTGAGCACTGCATTTCCGTACTGGCGTACTTGAGCATGGCTGCATCGTCTGCCGTGAGCTCACCGCGGGTGTACTGGTCGGCGCACTTTTCGTAGAACGCACGGTTGAGGCCGATCTGGGTTTTGACATCTGCCAGCGTGAACCGCGTGTTCTGGAAGCTGCCCACGGTCTGGCCGAAAGCCTTGCGCTCGAGAACGTAGTTTACGGTGAGCTCCAGCGCACCCTCTGCAGCGGCAACGGCTTGTGCAGCAATGCCGAGGCGCTCTCGGGGCAGCTCGGTCATCATGATAACGAAGCCCTTGTTGAGCTCCCCAAGAAGAGCGGATGCCGGTAGACGCATGTCTTCGAAGAACAGCAGTGCGGTATCGGAGGTGTGCTGGCCGATCTTCTCGATTTTCTTGCCGCGTGAGAAGCCGGGTAGCGACGTGTCGACGAGGAAGAGGGAGGTGCCCTTGGCGCCTTTGCCGGGGTCGGTGATGGCTGCAACGATGACAAGATCTGCCAACATACCGTTGGTGATAAAGATCTTGGAGCCGTTCAACACCCATTCATCGCCGTCCTTCACGGCGCTGGTGCGAATGCCCTGCACGTCGGAGCCGGCACCCGGCTCAGTCATGCCGAGCGCGCCGAGTACCTCTCCGGTGACCATCTTGGGCAGCCACTCGGCCTTTTGTTCCTCTGTCCCGAAATTGTTTATGTAGGGCGCCACGATGTTGCTGTGGATGCTGTAACCCGTGGCGACACCGCCGAAGCCCATGCGCGAGAGCTCTTCCAGCATGGCGAAGGTCACCTGGGGGTCGGTACCGGCGGCGCCGTATTCCTCGGGCATGTCCGGGCACAGGAGACCGGCGGCGCCGAGGGTCGTCCACAGCTCTTTCGGCACGATCTGGTCCCGTTCCCACTGTTCGAAATGGGGGGCCACTTCCTGCTCGAATGCGCGGCGCGCCATGTCGCGGTACAGGGTGAGTTCTTCGGCGTCCATCGGGGTCTCCTAAAACTGGCTGAAGGGCGCGCATTGTGAGCGATTCCGGCCCTCGAAACAACGTGCAGGCCCCGCCGCCGGGTCTTTCCAGCCGGTGCAGGAGTGCTACACTTAGCGTCCTTTTGCGACCGCCCGATACGGAGAATGATATGCGCGAGTACAAGCAGTTTTACATCAACGGCGAGTGGGTTGAGCCCTCCAGTCCCAATAGTTTCGATGTCATCAACCCGGCCACCGAGGAGGTCTGTGCCCAGATCTCCCTGGGTAACGAGGAGGACGTCAATAAGGCGGTTGCGGCGGCAAAATCGGCGTTCGAGTCTTTCAGCCGCACGAGTGTCAAAGAGCGTATTGAACTGCTCGAGTCCTGCGTTGCCACCTACCAGAAGTACTACGCCGATATCGCCGAGGCCATTCGCCTCGAGATGGGCGCTCCCGCCAGCCTCGCGATGACCGCGCAGGCCTACACCGGCCAGGGCCACCTCGAGGAGGCTGCCAAGGTATTGAAGGACTTCGAGTTTGAAGAAGATCGCGGCCCGCACCGCATCATCAAGGAGCCGATTGGTGTCTGTGGCCTGATCACGCCCTGGAACTGGCCCGTTAACCAGATTTCCTGCAAGGTTGCTCCCGCGTTGGCGGTGGGCTGCACGATGGTACTGAAGCCGAGTGAAGTCGCACCGCTGTCGGCGTATCTCTTCACCCAGGTGATGGACGAGGCGGGTGTACCCGCGGGTGTCTTCAACATGGTGAACGGTGATGGCGCTGGTGTGGGCACCGCGCTGTCGAGCCACCCGGATGTCGCAATGATGTCCTTTACAGGTTCTACCCGCGCGGGAAGCCTGGTAGCACAAAACGCTGCGCCTACCGTTAAGCGCGTGACGCAGGAGCTCGGTGGCAAGTCGCCCAACATCATTCTCGATGATGCTGATCTCGAGAAAGCGGTTACGGGCGGCGTCATGCACATGTACAACAACACCGGCCAGTCCTGTAATGCGCCCTCGCGCATGCTGGTGCCCAGGGCCAAGCTCGCCGAAGCGGAAGCGATCGCTGCCAAGGTGACTGAGAATGTCCAGGTGGGCGACCCCGCGGAAGAATCCACCACCATGGGGCCGGTGGTTTCCGAGGTGCAGTACAACAAGATCCAGGGCCTGATTGAGAAGGGCATTGAAGAGGGCGCCAAGGTCGTTGTGGGTGGCCCCGGCCGTCCGGACGGCATCGACAAGGGCTACTTCATCCGCCCGACGATTTTCTCCGAGGCGAACAATGAGATGACTATCGCCCGCGAGGAAATCTTCGGCCCCGTGCTGACCATGATTCCCTACGATACCGAAGAGGAAGCGGTCGCCGTGGCGAACGACACCCCGTATGGACTCGCGGGATACGTGCAGAGCGGCGATATCGACCACGCGCGTGATGTTGCCTCGAAGATCCGTGCCGGGAATGTTCACATCAACGGCGCGTCCGGCGGTTTCGACATTCCTTTCGGCGGCTATAAGCAGTCGGGCAACGGTCGCGAGTGGGGTAGTCACGGCTTTACCGATTACCTCGAGATCAAAGCCGTAGAGGGTTACGCGGGCTAAACGTGGCGCGCTACATTCTCGCGATAGACCAGGGCACAACGGGTTCTACCGTTGCCCTGATGGACGCCCGGGGGCGACTCCGGGCGGCCGTTAACCATGAATTCCCGCAACTTTATCCGCAGCCCGGCTGGGTGGAGCATCGACCCACCGACATCTGGGCATCGGTCGAGAAGGGCATCCGCGCGATTTTCCGCAAGGGCATCGCGAAGCCCGCGGACATCGCCGCAATCGGCATCACTAACCAGAGAGAAACCTCGCTCCTGTGGGACCGTGACACCGGCGAACCGCTGAACAACGCGATTGTCTGGCAATGCAGGCGCACCACGGATTTCTGTGAATCGCTGCGCGCGGCGGGCCATGAGCCGATGGTGCGCCGGCGGGCCGGGCTTGTGCTCGACCCCTATTTCTCGGCGAGCAAGTTCCGCTGGCTCCTGGGCAATACCCGGGGGATCAAGGGCGCGCTGCGCGCGGGCCGGGTGGCGGCGGGCACCATCGATACGTTCCTCATTTGGCACCTTACGGGCGGTGCTGCTCACGTAACAGATGTCTCCAACGCATCGCGTACCTCCCTGATGAACCTGAAGCGCTGTGCCTGGGACGCCGACCTGTGCAAATTATTCGAGGTACCGCGCGACATACTGCCTGACATTGCACCTTCCAGCGGCGTGTTTGGCGTCACCCGCGGCGTCAAGGGTCTGCCCGATGGTATTCCCATCGCCGGTGTCGCTGGCGACCAGCAATCGGCCCTGTTTGGGCAGGCCTGTTTCGGCGCTGGCGAGGCAAAGTGTACGTTCGGCACTGGGTCGTTCATTCTCATGAACACCGGTGACAAGCCGCGCGCCTCGAAGTCCGGGCTGCTCACGACCCTGGCCTGGCAGCTGGGTGACGGTGCAAAGCCTGTCTATGCACTCGAGGGCGGCGCTTTCGTATGTGGTGCCGCCGTACAGTGGCTGCGTGATGGCCTGAAGATTATCAAGCGCGCTTCCGATATCGAGGCGTTGGCCGCGAGTGTGCCTGACAGTGGTGGCGTGGAGTTTGTGCCGGCCCTGACGGGGCTCGGTGCGCCGCACTGGGCACCTGAAGCGCGGGGCACGCTAACCGGGCTCACGCGCGGTAGCGAGCGCGCGCACATCGCACGTGCAACGCTCAATGCCATGGCGCTGCAAAACGCCGATATCCTGCGCGCGATGGAGAAAGATCTCGGCCGGCGCATGAAACCCCTTCGTGTAGATGGTGGCGCTGCGGCAAATAATCTGCTCATGCAGATCCAGGCGGATGTACTTGGACGCAAGCTCATTCGCCCGCAGGTGATTGAGACGACCGTCGCAGGAGCCTGTTACCTTGCCGGTCTTGGTGTTGGCCTCTGGTCTGGGCAGGACGAGGTCAAGGCGATCTGGCGCGCCGAGCGCGAGTTTGCTGTCGGGCTCTCTACACGCAAACGCGAAGCGCGTATCGCGGCCTGGAACCGAGCCATCGAACGCACGCTGCTCTAGAGGCGAAAGCCCGCCATGTCCGAAGTCGTTCCTTTCCGCAAACCCTCGCTCAAGGACAAGCACAAGGGCAAAACCCTGTGTCGCCACGGCCACCACAAGTGGAAGGTCGACAAGGCGAAGCAGTTCGATGTTAAGCAGGGCAAATTGGTGACGATCTACCGCTGCGAGCGCTGCGGTAAGGTCAAGGTAAAAGCCCACTAACGTCGCGGATATTCGCGCCAGCCGCGGTTGATCAGCCTGAAACCCGGTCCGACCGCCTATAAGTGGCAGAGAATGTGGTGTTGGTCACACCGGAGGGCTTCCCGGACCGCCTTGCCACCGCCAGAATAGGCATTGAAGCGGGCTTTCCCGGTGCTCCCGGGCGGCCTCTCGGCCAGCGAAACGGCGCGAGCGACGGCGAGAGACGGATGCAACAGGCACGAGTAAGCATCTAATTTATAAGGAATTGCCGCCGTGGACATGGCGGCTGGCCGTCATTACACTCATGGAGTTCGGGCCCGTTCACGGGCTGGTGTGAGAGCCACAGAGAAGACAATGGCAAGAGTCGCGATAATTAAGTTGTTCAACGGTCTCAACCTGGCGCCGGCGCAGCTGTCCGGCCAGTTGCTGGCGGCCGGCCACGACACGAAGATCATCTACTTCAAGGAAACGGTCACTCGTCCCGAAGAGGAGAAAGACGGTTTCCTAGAACTCGACTATCCCGGCGTTGGCTTTCTCGCCAACGGGCAGAACATTCACGTAGACCTCTACAAGCCAATCAGCGCCGACGAAGAGCGGCTGTTGATCGAAGAGCTCAATAGCTTCAAACCCGATTGCATTGCCTTCACGGTGTTCAGCGGCATGATCGGTATCTGTGCAGACGTAACTGCCATTGTGCGCAAACATTTTGACTGCCCGGTTATCTGGGGCGGCTCCGGTCCCACGCTGGAACCTGAGAAGTGTTTTCCCTACGCCGACCTGTTGTGCATGAATGAAGGCGAGCAGGTCATGGTCGACCTCGCTGACCGCCTCGATACCAACGGCGACCTCACCACGATTGATGGCACCTGGGGTAAGCGCGACAACCAACCGGTCAAGAATCCCGGCAGGCCCTATCTCAATCTTGATGACCTCGCGATGCCTGATTGGAGCGGTGATCGCTACGTCTATATCAATGGCGACACTGTAGAGCGCGATTACTACCCAGAGACAACCTCGCGTAGCTACTCGATCATGACGCAGCGCGGCTGCCCGTTCTCGTGCCACTTCTGCATCGAGAGCAAGTACCAGGACATGTTTGGCCGCAAGGATTCCTTAAGGCGCAAGTCGGTAGACCTCATCATGGAGGAACTGCACTGGGCCAAGGACAACCTGTTCATCAAGAACGTGATGTTCTACGACGATGTATTTACGGTACACCCGCGTTGGCTTGCAGAGTTCCTGCCGCGCTACAAGGAAGAGATAGGCTTGCCGTTCTGGTGTTACTCGTATCCCACGACCCACGACCGCGAACTGTTGGCCAAGCTGAAAGATGCGGGCTGTGTCGCGATCACGATGGGCGTCCAGTCGGGTAGTGAGCGTGTTCTTAAGGAGCACTTCAACCGGCCGACTAAATCGAGCCGTGTTGTGGAGGCCGCGCAGGAGATTATCGATACCGGTATTACCGGCTTCTACGACCTCATTACGCGCGTCGACATGGAAACCGTCGACGATCTCGAAGAGACTTTTGAGTTCCTGTTAGAGCTGCCGATCGAGATGAATACGTTCATGCTGCCGAACATGACGTCCTACCCGACCTACGCGTACAGCGAGGCGGTTATCGCGGCAGAGAACATGGGTGCATTGAATCGCCCTAGCGACCACGACTACGACTTCTTTCATCACCTATACCTGCTCTCGCGTTCCACACTGCCTGTGAGCAAAATTCGGCAGATTAAAGCCGACCCGAGGTACCGTCAGGACCCGACTCTGATGAAAGAGTTCTTTGATCACCAGCCGGTAATCAACTTTACCGATCCTGTTCCGCCGCGCAGCCGGCAGCCCGAGGAGGGCAGTGCGGCACTCGCCTGAGGCGGCAGATCGTCTTAAGCTTTTCGCTGTCTGCGCGACAGTCCGTGCTTGCGCACCATTCCACGAATCTGGTCGTAGCTGAGCCCCAGTGCTTCTGCGGCGCGCTTTTGGTTGTGCCCGTTATCTGCCAGCGCGGTTTCCAGTAGCGAGCGTTCCAGTTCGCGCATCCGCGCTGCGAAATCCTGATCCTGACCCCCCGCCTCATCGGGTGCGGACGTTGGCAGGCTATCTTCGAATGGCGATGTAAACGGATCCACCACGATCGCATTAACCGCTGTGCTGCTTTCGCCCCAGCGATAGAGCGAGCGCTCCACGGCATTCTTCAACTCCCGCACGTTTCCCGGCCAGGGGTGGGCGAGCAGTTGCTCTTCTGCAACTGGCCCAAATCCGGGGAACAGTTCCCAGCCCAGTTCTGCTGACATCTGGATCGCAAAGTGTTCCGCCAATTCCATGATGTCGCCAGCGCGATGGCGCAGGGGAGGGAGGTGCACAACGTCAAAGCTTAAACGGTCGAGTAGGTCGGCGCGAAACTCACCCCGCTCAGCTGCTGCAGGTAGATCGGCGTTCGTGGCCCCGATGACGCGTACGTCTACCTGCAGGGTCTCCTGGCCGCCCACCCGTTCAAACTCGCCATACTCCACGAGGCGCAGGAGCTTTTCCTGTAGCCGCGATGACATAGTGCCCAGCTCGTCGAGAAAAAGCGTGCCGTTGTCTGCCCGCTCGAAGCGGCCGATATGGGTGCCGGTTGCGCCGGTGAAGGCGCCTTTTTCATGACCGAAGAGCTCCGATTCCAGCAGGTTTTCCGCCATGGCAGCGCAATTCACCTTGAGCAGCGGCTGTTCCCAGCGCGAGGAGAGGAAGTGCAAACGCTGGGCGGCAAGCTCTTTCCCGGTACCCCGTTCGCCCAGTACCAGCACCGGTCTGTTCACAGGCGCGAGTTGGGACAGGTGTTCAAGGGCCCTGGTCAGGGCCGGAGAGTTACCAATGATGCTCTCGGGGTCACGCATAGGTTAAACATACCATTTATCCAGCTATGAATACCAAATAGACGGCTAAAAATACCTTAATAAACCCAGCTAGACCTCTTGATAGACGCTCAACCTCCAAAATAACCAATGAAATCAGGCATATACGGTTTCTGGCACGAAATCTGTAATAGACATAGCAGAACAAAAGAGCAGCGGATGAACACCATGCCGACCGATAACAGCGATAAAGCGGTGCAGGGTATGAGGGAGCGCAAACTGATTTATAGCGCCCTCGTTATAGCCTGCGGTGTGATTGGCCTCGCGGCAGGACCGATCGCCGGGCTCTGGAGCTTCGCGCAGGTCGCGATCATGATCGAGCTTGCGCACTGGTTTGGCACATCCGCTGGCGTACATTCGCGTAGGCGGTGGTAACAGCGGTAAACAGGAGAGCATTATGGGCATTTTTTCTCGCATGACTGACATCATCAATTCCAACATCAACGCGATGCTGGACCAGGCAGAAGACCCGGAAAAGATGGTGCGATTGATTATCCAGGAAATGGAGGACACCCTTGTTGAGGTGCGCTCGTCCTCCGCCCGGGTGATCGCTGACCGCAAGTCCGCGGCGCGGCGCCTGGAGCAGGTGCGCGAGGAAGCGGAGAGTTGGGAGACCAAGGCGAAGTTGGCGCTGAGTCGCGAACGCGAGGACCTCGCCCGTGCGGCCATTCGCGAGAAGACTGCTATTGAGGAGGAGATTACGGTGGTGGCCGAGGAACTTGCGGCTACTGACGAACACATCGAGCAGCTCAGCGATGAGATCACGCAACTGCAGCAGAAGCTGGATGATGCGCGCGCGAAACAGAAAGCGCTGGCCATGCGCGGTAAGACGGTCGAGTCGCGTATCAAGGTGAAGCGACAGATTCATCGCGAGGCACTCGACGACGCCTTTACGCGCTTCGAGCGCTTTGAAAGACGCATGGACAACCTGGAAGGCCAGCTCGAGTCCATGGACATCGGGCGCGATGTGTCCCCCGACCTTGCCGCGCAGATCGATGCGCTGGAAGACGACGACCGCATTACCGATGAGCTTGAGCGCCTGAAAACCGAGATGGGCACAAGGGAGGGCGAGTGAGCTGGCACTGTGGGACTATAATGGCAGCGTGTCTGCCTTCCTCACTGCTAACCAAGGAATGACGCAATGGATTTTTTGAAGTTCATGTTTGTCCCTACCATCCTGTTTCTCACGGTGGTGGCTCCAATATGGATCACCATGCACTACCGCAGTGTGAATCGCTCTACGCGGAGCCTTAACCAGGAGGATCGCGAATCTATCGAGCACATGCTGGAGACCGTGGATCGCCTCACCGAGCGTATCGGTACGCTGGAGGCGATTCTGGATGATGACCACCCGGACTGGCGGGCGCAGACGAGGCGCCGCAGCCGCGAACCCGCGACGGAAACCGACAAGGAGTAACGCATGTCCAGACGACGTCGCCGACACCATCGGCACTATGAAGACCAAATGAGCCGCCGTGCGCGGCACTATGCCCGGCGGCGTAAGGCCGGCTGGGGTATGAACCTTTACCGCAACAAGAGCGACAGTATGATCGGGGGTGTTGCCTCCGGCCTCGCCGACCACTGGGACGTCGCCCCCTGGGTCGTGCGCTTGATTTGGGTCGGTGCGTTCCTGTTTACGGGGTCGCTCGCTATGTGGGGTTACGTTGCGTGCTGGATTCTCATGGCGCGCCGCCCATCTCGACTGCGCGAAGATGGCCACAGCACTGAGGAGCTCGACTACGAAGATGTCGAGGTGGAGCTGGAGTATGACGAGCGACATCACGACTACCGGCCGCGCAAGGTATTTCGTTACTCCGAGCCGAGTAATGTGAGACTGCAGCGCGCGCGGGAGCGCATGGACGCGGCACTCGCCAGGGTCGAGGCGATGGAGTCCTATGTGACCTCGCGCCAGTACGAGCTCAACAAGGAGTTTTCGCGCCTCTAACGCGATCTGGCGCACACTCTGCCGGGGCGCCCGAGGGCGCCCTTTTTCGTGGCTTCACCACCATGCTAATTTTCGCTATTCTTTGTACATAAATAGAAAGAAATCAAAGTGATAGCGCCATGCCGCAAGTTGAAGCGTACGTCCCGCCACCGAGCCTTTGGCTCTCCCTGACCGAGGTCCATCGGGCCGCGGCCGAAATTCTGTCGCTGGGTCTGTCGCGGCGTATGCTGG
Organism: Halioglobus sp.; assembly: GCA_965227435.1. Lineage (GTDB taxonomy): Bacteria > Pseudomonadota > Gammaproteobacteria > Pseudomonadales > Halieaceae > Marimicrobium. The sequence goes on from CBDDGB010000001.1 coordinate 2,803,107, forward strand.
AGCGCCTGGCGCCATCGGGCGACGGGCACCCGGTCATGGTGCTTCCGGGTTTCTTTGGCAGTGATGCCTACAACACGGCGCTGCGCCGCTTCCTGGCGCGTCGCGGGTACGCCGTTCACGGTTGGGGGCAGGGCGTCAACCTTGGCCCTCGTGATGGCGTGCTGGAGGACCTGCAGGAGCGGTTTTTGGACCTTGCCGCCCGCTACGACGAGCCGCTGACGCTCATTGGCCACAGCCTCGGCGGGATCTTTGCGCGCGAGATAGCGCGGGAGTATCCGGACAAGGTTAGGCACGTGATTTCTCTGGGCAGTCCTTTCGGCGAAGGGCGTATGTCAGGGTCTATTCCAGCGCGACTGTTTAGCGCGCTCAATCCGCCAGAAGAGCTCCCGGTTGAACAAGAGACACTTGCCGATCCGCCTCCCGTGCCTACCACCGCGATTTATTCGCGCGGAGATGGCATCGTCAACTGGCGCACTACGCTGCAGGAAGCCGGACACGACCGCACCCAGAGTATCCGTGTGCGGGGCAGCCACTGTGGCATGACACTTAACCCTGCCATCTGGTACCTCGTTGCAGAGTGCCTTGCGCACGATACCGGGAACTGGCAGCCGTTCCGCCGCGAGAGTTGGCGCGCTTTGCTGTACCCGGAGGCATCAGCGGCTAACGCGTAAACAGGTCGTACTGCCCTGCGCGCCTCGCCTGTGGGTTCGGCGGGGGTGTAAACAGGTCGGTGCGCAACTGTGGCGCTTCGCGGCGGTGCAAGCCGAGTCGCTTGCAAGTCAGCCTGAAGCGCTGCTCGAGGATGTCGGCAAACGTACCCGTGCCGCGCATGCGTAGACCGAACCGGCTGTCATTGTCACGCCCACCGCGACTCTGCCTGATCAGACTCATGACATGCTCTGCGCGCAGGGGGTAGTGGGTGCGCAACCAGTCGTAAAACATGTCGCGAATCTCAAGCGGCAGTCGCAGCAGGATGTAAGCAGCGTCGCGCGCCCCGGCGTCTGCCGCCAGTGCCAGCAACTCCTCCATGTCGCTATCGTTGAGCGCAGGTATCACCGGCGCGAACAACAGGGTAACTGGTATTCCCGCCTCGCTGAGTGCGGCCATCGCCGCCAGCCGGGCTTTTGCGGAAGCGGCACGAGGTTCCAGTTGGCGTTTCAGGGTGTCGTCCAGGCAGGTTACGCTGATCGCGACCGAGCAAAGTTGACTGTCGGCGAGCTCCGCCAGCAGGTCGATGTCGCGCGTAATCAAGGCTGATTTGGTAATGAGGCTCACCGGGTGCTTGTGGTGCAGCATGACTTCCAGCAACTGCCGTGTGAGTCGCAGCCGTCTCTCCACCGGTTGATAGGGGTCGGTGTTGGCGCCGATCGTTATCGCAGCGCAGCGGTACCCCGGACGCGAGAGTTCGCGCTCGAGTTGTTCTGCAGCATTTGCTTTGTAGGTCAGGCGCGTCTCAAAATCCAACCCGGGTGAGAGATCGAGGTAGGCGTGGGTGGGTCGGGCGTAGCAGTATACGCAGCCGTGTTCGCAGCCCTGGTAAGGATTTATGGACTGCGTGAAAGGGACATCGGGCGAGCTGTTGCGCGCGATAATGCTGCGCGCCTCGACGCGGCGGCACTCGGTGACGGGGCTGGGGCCTTCAAGGCCATCGTCCCATTCGCTCTGCAGGCTGGAAAAGCGATTGCCCGGGCTGAGCGTGGCCCCGCGGCCTTTCCGGGCGCTGTTTTTGCCGTGTGGCTCCATCTTCGTTGTAAACTTGAAACTGTATAAATATACAGTATATCGACGCGCTTCGATTCGCAAGCGAGTTCTCGCCAAACTTTTTTTGACGCAGATTATTACCCGACTGTGAAGGGCCTCCTATAATTCACCTATCGACTCACCGCAAGGAAACTCCCGTGGGCAAAACCCTGATCATTGCCGATCCCGACGATAAAAAGTCTGTCGCCATTTCGCGTGGACTTGAGCTCGCGCTTCGGCTCCAGCAGCAGGTCGACGTGGTGGGTTTTACCTATGTGCCACTGGGTTCCGTGCCGGGCGGTAAAGCGAAGCAGGAGGAGGTGCGCAAGCGACTGCTTGCCGAACGCAAAGCGCAGGTGCAGGCGCAGATTGATCTTTATGCCGCCGATGATCAGGACATCGGCCTCAAGATCGCGTGGGAGAAGGACCTGGAGGGCTGGGTCAGCAAGCACTGCGTGGGTGATCGCTACAGGGCGGTGATCAAGACCGGTAACCGCACTGATTCACTGGTGCACACGTCGACGGATTGGCAGTTACTGCGCAAATGCCCTGTGCCGGTGTTGCTCATCTCTGAAAAGAAATGGCACAAAGGCAAGCCGGTGCTTGTAACGTTGGATCTTGCTACCAAGGTCGCGAGCAAGAAGAAGCTCAATGAGAAACTCCTCGCATATGGCGCGGGGCTATCGCAGGCGCTGGAAGTGCCTCTGGAAATACTCTGCGCGATCGAGATTCCGACGCTGCTGCAGGATCTCGATCTCGTCGACCCCATCGCTTACGAAAAAGACGCGCGAGCAGACATGGAGCCCGTCATTGCCGGGCTGGCAAAGAAGTTCGATATCCCGGAGAGCACGTTCCACATGAAGCGCGGGCCGGTCGAGAAGGTGATCACAAGCTACGCGGCACAGGTAAAAGCACAGATCGTGGTAATGGGCACCGTTGGTCGGAAGGGCGTCAAAGGCCGGCTGCTCGGGAATACCGCAGAAAGGGTGCTGCGCCACCTGAAGACCGATGTTCTGGCGCTGAAGCCGTGAAAATTTTTCTGCGCCGACCTTGCACTCTGGGAATTTGCGTCTATTTTGTACAACAGCACGTTGCATTCCCTGCGCGTGCTTACACGTCCCCTGGCCGATGTTTCTGCCCCGAAGCATACGGCTGTTAGCCCGCTTTCATTTCATGAAATGCGGGCTTTTTTATTTGGGTCAGTAGAATATCCAGAGTACTTAAAGTAAATTCTAGAACAAGGACGTCGCCAGTATGGCTGTCGCGTCTGCCGCGGGCGACCACGAGCGTGCACAGCAGCACGGCGCTTGATCCCCGTCATCAAAGTGTCATCTGTTTAGGTTTAGGCTTCATCTGGGTAAGCACCAGCCCCACCAGCTGATGGTGCAATGCAATTGCCCCGGTGCAACCGGGCATTTCCACGACTGGAGACGACATGGCTAACGCCATTAAAAAGCGCCTGGCGGACTACCTCGACCAGGACCTGTTCATGCCCCGTGAGCTGAGTTGGTTGTCTTTCAACGCGCGGGTCCTGCAGGAGGCCGCTGACGATTCGGTGCCGATTATCGAGCGCCTTCGCTACCTGGGTATTTTCTCCAACAACCTGGACGAGTTTTTCCGGGTGCGTGTCGCGGAAGTCAGGCGCCTGATCTCCGTGTCTTCCGGCGACAACCGCCAGCAGGCGCGAGAGCTTTTGCAGGAAATTCAGGATCGCGTCTTCCTGCTGCAGAAAGAGTTCGACAAGACTTACAACCGGGTCGTCCGGGGGCTGGCGGACAGAAAGATCTACATGATCAATGAGAAGCAGCTCGATGAGGGGCAGGCGGCATTCGTGCAGTCCTACTTTACCAACACCGTGCTGCCCGAGCTCGAACCGATCATGCTGGGCGACAACCGTGAACTCCCGGTGCTCAACGACGAGTCGCTGTACCTTGCCGTCGATATCAAGAGCGGCGACCAATACAACTACGCCGTGGTGGAAGTGCCCACCGACCGCCTGGACCGATTTGTCGAGATTCCAAGGCGCAAGGGTCGCGGCGGTAAGGTGTTTATTGTGCTCGACAACATCATGCGTGCGTGCCTGCCGCAGATGTTCAGGGGCGTGCTGCCCATTTCTTCGGCGAAAGCCTACTGCTTCAAGTTCTCTCGCGATGCAGAGCTTGAACTCGATGCAGGCATTACGCAAAGCCTGATCGACAAGATGGAGCGCAGCCTGAAGCAGCGACGCAAGGCAGAGGCGGTGCGCATGGTGTACGACGCCAAGATGCCGGAGCGTCTGCTCGATACACTGCGCGCGCAGTTCGGTTTTGGTAAGTACGACAGCCTGAGTGCGGGTGGCCGTTACCACAACTCCAAGGATTTCATGGGCTTTCCCAACGTCGGCCCCAAGTACCTCGAGTTCAAGCCGCTCCCGCCTATACGCCTTCCGCGCCTCGATGAGCACTCGAACATCTTCGATGCGATCAAGGAGAAAGATGTCTTTCTGTACTACCCGTATCACCCGTTCGATTACGTCATCGACCTGTTGAAGACGGCCGCGCTGGACCCGCATGTCACGAAGATAAAGATCTGTCTCTACCGCGTCGCCCGGCACTCGCGCGTCATCGATGCGCTTGTTAATGCCGTGCACAATGGCAAGAAAGTGCTGGCCGTTGTGGAGCTGGCGGCCCGGTTTGACGAAGAGGCGAATATCAACTGGGCGCAGGCGCTTACCGAGAACGGTATCGAGGTGATATTTGGCATCACTGGCTTGAAGGTGCACAGCAAGCTGCTTCTGATCGAGCGTCGTGAAGAAAGCCAGATGCGCTACTATAGCCACATCGGTACCGGCAATTTCAACGAGAAAACCGCCCGGCTATACACCGACTTCACGCTGCTGACCCGCGACCAGAACGTGGGTCGTGATGTCGATGCCGTGTTCGACTTCCTCCGCTACACCTACAAGCAGCCGGACTATCGACTGTTGCTCGTGTCACCCAACGGCTCCCGTGCCGGCCTTATGGCCCTGATCGACAAGGAAATCGAGAATGCCCGGGCGGGCTACCGCGCGGCGATGACGCTCAAGTGCAACAACCTTGTCGACCGGGAGCTGGTGACCAAGCTCTACGAGGCGAGTGAGGCGGGGGTCGAGGTACGCCTGATTATTCGTGGCATGTGTTCACTGCTGGCCGGGGTGCAGGGGATATCCGAGAACATCCGCGCGATCAGTATCGTGGACCGCTATCTCGAGCATCCACGCGTGTACGTGTTTTACAACCGCGGGAAGCCGCGCTATTACATGGGCTCAGCCGACCTTATGACGCGTAACCTGGACTATCGTGTTGAGGTGATGGTCCCCATCTTCGATGAGGATGCGCAGCGCTTGTTACAGGACACCTTGGACCAGCAATGGCACGACAACACGCGCGCGCGGATTCTCGACAAGGAGCAACGCAACGCCTACGTCAGGCCGACGAAGAAGGTGGCCAGGATTCGTTCCCAGGAGAGCATTCACCGCTATCTCTCGTCAGGGAAGTTGCCGCGCTACCCGAAGTCCACGATGTCCAAGCCGGCGCGACGCCGGCGTAAGAAAGGCAAGAAGTAGCCGCGCACAGGTCGGCTATTTCAGGAGCGAGCCCAGCACACCGCGGAACAGTTTGCGGCCCAGGCTTGAGCCGGCGGCGCGCGCCAAACTTTTCACGAACGCCTCGCTCGCGCTTTCGCGGCTGCGGCCTTTACCTTTCTTGGCCTTGGCTTTTTCCTTTGCCTCTCGTTCGGCGAGCTCGGCGGCCTGTTCTGCCTTCTGCTTCTCGGCAATTCGCTCCAGCAGCATTTCGTGCGCGGAGCGTGGGTCGATCGCATCTTTGTAGCGCTTCTGGTTGATGTCCGCCTCAAGCACTGCGCCGCGCTCTGCCATAGTCGCCTTGCCCATGCGGGAGTGGGGTGGCCGCACCAGCACCTGCTCGACAGGTGCCGGTATACCCTTGTCCTGCAGCGTAGAGACCAGCGCCTCGCCCACGCCAAGCTCCGTGATCACCTTGACCGTATCCAGCTTGGGATTCTCGCGGAAAGACTGCGCGGCTACCTTGACGGCCTTCTGCTCGCGGGGTGTGTAGGCGCGAAGGGCATGTTGCACCCGGTTGCCGAGTTGGGCCAGTACCGAATCGGGTATGTCGCTCGGACTCTGTGAGATGAAGTAAACGCCGACGCCTTTTGAGCGGATGAGCCGCACCACCTGTTCGATTTTCTCGAGCAGGGCTTTGGGCGAGTCCTTGAATAACAGGTGCGCCTCGTCGAAGAAGAATACGAGTACCGGCTGGTCGGGGTCGCCGAGCTCCGGCAGATTTTCAAACAGCTCGGACAGCAGCCAGAGCAGAAACGTCGAGTAGACCCTCGGGCTCATGATGAGCTGGTCCGCTGCGAGTACGTTGATGATGCCGCGGCCATCGCGATCTGTCTGCATGAAGTCCTTCAGCTCAAGGGCAGGCTCGCCGAAAAACTTTTTGCCACCCTCGCGCTCCACCATCAGCAGGCGCCTGAGAATCGCATTGATCGACGCCTTTGACACGGCGAAGCCGGTGCCCAGTTCCTTGCCGTGGTTGCCGAGATACTCAAGCGTTGTGCGCAGGTCCGCCAGGTCGACAAGGAGCATTCCCTCGTTGTCGGCGAACTCGAACACCAGCATGAGTACGCTTTCCTGCGTTTCATTAAGGTCGAGCAGGCGCGAGAGAAGTTGCGGCCCCATCTCTGACACCGTGGACCGTACTGGCGTACCTTTCTTACCAAAGAGGTCCCAGAAGGCGACCGGGTAACCGCGCTGGGAGTAGTTTTCTATGCCGATCTTTTCGACGCGCTCGTCGACCTTGGGGTGGGGTTTTCCGGGCTGGCTGATACCTGAGATGTCCCCTTTCACATCAGCCATGAAGACGGGCACACCGAGGTCGGAAAAGCCCTCTGCAAGGCACTGCAGGGTCACAGTCTTGCCCGTGCCCGTGGCGCCGGCGATCAGGCCATGGCGGTTGGCGTAGCGGGGGTTTAGGAATATCTGGCCGGTGTCACAGCCGCCGATGAGAATGCCATCGCTCATAGTCTGTCGAATCCCTGTTGTCGACGTTGAAGAAGAGTGCCAGAGTATCACTCGCAATTCGAAACAGCGACAGGGACTGCACATGAAGTGGAAAGGCGGTAGGCGTTCAGACAATGTCGATGACAGGCGCGGGCGGGGCCCTTCGATGGGCGGCGCCGGTGCGGCCCCTGCAGTGTTGCGGCTGCTGCCCCTTTTGCTCAAGACGAAGACAGGCCGTGTCGTGCTGGTCGGCGGTGTGCTGCTCGTGCTTGGCGGTAAACTTGTCGGTGTCGATGTGCTCTCGATTTTTGCGGGCGGCGGCCAGGCCGTTGCCCCTGCGGAAGTTGCGATCAGCCCCGAGCAAAACGAGTTGGCACAGTTCACCTCCGTGGTTCTCGGTCTCACGGAAGACACGTGGCACGGCATCTTCCGAGAACAGGGAAAGCGCTACGAGGAGCCAACGCTGGTGCTATTCAGCGGTCGCGTCAACTCGGCCTGCGGCAGCGCGAGCTCCGCGGTGGGCCCGTTCTACTGTCCCGCCGATAAGCAGGTGTACATCGATTTGTCCTTCTTTCATGACCTGAGCCAGCGCCACGGCGCGCCGGGAGACTTTGCGCAGGCCTACGTGGTCGCGCATGAGGTCGGGCACCACGTGCAGACGCTGCTCGGCATAAGCCGGCAGGTGCATGCGGCAAAGCAGGGTCGCAGCGAGGCGGAGGCGAACGCGTTGTCGGTGCGGCAGGAACTGCAGGCTGACTGCTTCGCGGGTCTATGGGGGCACCACGTCAACACAGAGCGCAACCTGCTCGACCCGGGCGATCTCGAGGAGGCCCTGCAGGCCGCGACCGCGATCGGGGATGACCGCCTGCAGCGTGAAGCAGGTCGCCAGGTGGTGCCTGACAGTTTCACCCACGGCACGTCCCGTCAGCGCATGAAGTGGTTCAGCCGGGGGTTCGAGACGGGCGATTTCAACGCCTGCGATACTTTTGGCACCGACGATCTCGGTTAGCCGGCGGTTTCGTGTCCGAGAGTCTGCTGCCTGCCCGCAGCGAGCAGTAGCGCCAACAGCGCCATCGGTAGGAGGCAGAAGAGCAACAAGGACTGCCAGGAGACCGCGCTGATCGCCCAGCCGGCCGATAGCGATGCAGCCGCCTGGCTGCTGAATACTACAGAGTCGTTCAGCGCCTGGCCGCGATACTGCTCTCCCTCGCGATAGCCCATAGGCAACAGGGCGGTTCCCGCCACGAAAAGAAAGTTCCAGCCCACGCCCAGCATTATCAACTGGCCCCAGAAGCCGAGTAGCGAGGCGTCGACAAGGCCAATCGCGATCGTGCAGACATAGCAGGCCAGGCCGGCAAGCATCAGCCCGCGAATGCCCACCAGGCGGAATAACCATGCGGTGAACAGCGAGGGCAGGAACATGGCGGCGATATGGGACTGCAGAACCCACTTGGTGTCTACCATGCTGTGGCCGTGATGCACGTGCATGCTGATGGGGGTCGCGGTCATGACGAATGACATCACCATGTAGGCGCTCGCGCCGCTCACGATCGCCAGGAGTATGGTGGGGCTACGCAACAGTTCAGCGATGCTGCGGCCGCCGCTGACCGTGGCCTGCTGTTCAATTCTGGCGGGCCGATAGAAAAACAGCAGCGACCCGCCCGCCAACAGGCACAAGCTGCCCAGCCAGTAGGAACCCTGGTACTGCACCTCGGTAAGGGACGCCCCCCATAGCGCGAGTTCCGGCCCGAGGAAGGCCGCGACGATTCCCGCGCACAGGATAATGGATGCTGCGGTTGGACCGTCCTCCAGCGGCACGCTCTCCATGGCGGCGAAGCGAATCTGCTGCAGTGCCGCAGCTGTCGTACCCAGAAGCAGCGCGCCGATGCAGAAAACAGTGAAACTGCGCCACTCAAGCGCAAGGCCCAGCACTCCGCACGCTGCGATCCCGATGCACACGAAGGTGAAGAAACCACTTCTGCGCCCGGCTGCCGCCATCAGCCGTGCGGCGGGCGTTACGCCGAGTGCGGTGCCGATCACCATGGCGGTAATCGGCAGGGTGGCCCAACGCTCGCCTGGTGCGAGTTCCGTCCCGATGATGCTGCCTATCAGCATCATCATGGGAATAGCACTCAGTGCGATCGCGTTAACCAGTGCGAGTAGCCAGACCGTTTTGAAGCGAGAGCTCATAAGCGCACCCTATAGCAAACCGGGTGCGTGGGAAATGTTCCCGCCTGGGAGGTGGCGGAAGAGAAGGGCGATGCGCTGTCGCCCGGCGGCCTAGGACTCGCTGTAGGCCTCGACGATCTGGGCCTGGATGTAGTTTTGCTTGCCCATCTTTTCGAGCAATCCGAGCTGTGTTTCCAGCCAGTCGACGTGCTCCTCTTCGCTTTCGAGTATGTCTTCGAGAAGCTCGCGCGAGATGTAATCCTGCTCGCCCTCGCAAAATCCGATCGCTTCCCGCAACACGGGTATCGCCTCGAGCTCCATGCGCAGGTCGCAGCGCAGTACCTCTTCGATATCCTGACCGATATAAAGTTTGCCGAGGTCTTGCAGGTTCGGCAGCCCTTCGAGAAACAGGACGCGTTCCATTAGCTGGTCTGCGTGTTTCATCTCGTCGATCGACTCGTGGTACTCCTTGTGCGCGATCCTGTCCATTCCCCAGTCCTTGCACATTTTGCTGTGCAGGAAGTACTGGTTGATCGCGGTGAGCTCGTTTTTCAGGATCGAATTGAGGCGTTCAATGATGTCTGAATTGCCTTTCATAGCCGCTGACTCTCCGCTTCCGTGGATGAGATTTCAGTGTGGCGGCATCGACCGGGGCGGTCAATGGAAGAGGGGTGGATCAGGAACGATTGTTATCAGAAACAATTATCGGAAGCGTTTCGATTAGCTCGCGAGTGAAATTGCGGCAGGTGCCGCACTTGGTGCCAAGGCCGAGTTCGGCGCCGAGAGCATCAACGTCCCGGTGGCCAGCTTTGACGGCCTCGAGGATCTTGCTCTCGGTGACTTGCTTGCAGATACAGACGTACATGGCACCCAAATCTCTAAATGAGAATCAGAGTATATATATAAATGGGAATCATTCGCAAATAAAAAAGGCGTTTTTGGTGGCTGAATCGGAGTCTGGGCTCCTGGAGCCCGCAGGGCGGGACCTGTCGCGTTTTCAAACCGGTTGAAAAGTGGACAGATTGGCCCCGCGAGCCGGTTTCGGGAGCATGGAGTCCACCAACGAGAGGTACTCCAGATGACCACTGCCAAAGCCCTTGAATACCGCATCATCCGTAAACTCACAGCGGCACTGCCCACCGATCGAAGCGAGCCTAGCCAGGGCGTGCGCTGGGCGGACAGGGTGATCGCCGTGACGGCGCTTACGGCGGGCCTGTTTGTGCTGGGTACCTATCTTGAGGAGTTGCTCTGGGCAGTGATTGCCGCACTCACGATTTTCGCGCTTGGTGCTGGGGAGTAGGCATCCCGATCCAGGAAAGCGGCCCCGCTGCTAGCGGGGTTTGTAGTGGGCGCGGTAGCATGGATGCACTACTCGTTCAGCGGCGGCCCCATGGAAGATTCCGTCATTTACCTCACGCTGCCCCAGGTGGCCCTTGCTTTTGTTCCTGTCGTGATCACGCTCGGCATTCTGCTGTACTGGTCTTTCGGGGTTGGAAGGGCGGTGTATGCCCTCGCGCGTATGCTCGTTCAGCTGCTGCTTATCGGCTATGTGCTCGCGTGGATTTTTGGCGCCGGCAATGGCGCGTTGATTGTCCTCGTGCTGTTGATCATGCTGCTAGCATCGGCCTGGATTGGCGTCGGCACGGTGCCCGAGCATCGCTGGCAGCTTTTGGCTGCTTCGCTAATCTCGATCGGCATCGGTGGCGGTCTCACCCTCGCGCTCGTCACGCAGGTTGTTCTGCAGCTCGACCCCTGGTACCTGCCGCGGTACGTGATTCCGCTTGCGGGCATGGTGTTTGCCAACGCCATGACCGCGGTGAGCCTTGCCGCTGAGCGACTTTATGCCGAGCTTAGCCACGGACTGCATTGGCCAGAGGCGCGGCTCGCGGCCTACCAGGCCGCCATGATTCCGGTGATTAATGCGTTGTTTGCAGTGGGTTTGGTGTCACTGCCGGGTATGATGACCGGTCAGATTCTGTCTGGTGTTTCGCCGCTGATCGCGGCGCGCTACCAGATCGTGATCATGTGCCTGATCTTTGCCTCTGCCGGTATTTCGACCGCACTTTTTCTGGCACTTACGCGCAGGCGCATCGCTAAGGACGCCTGAGTCACTGCCACTCCCAGCCGAAATCGACTTCCGTCGCAGCCGCGCGAATTTTCTCCAGGCCCTCTTCCGGTAGATGGCAGTAGTTGTCCCTGTACAGACTGCCACTGTGCAGGTCGAGTCGGCTGAACAGGTTGTCCAGCACGGAATACAGCTCGCAGATGTCCCCGAAGTCTTCGCTCAGCGAGATGACGTCCGCACTGGCGCCCAGCACGGGTACCCAGCCAACGGTAAGCGCCCCCGCGCCACGCAACATAACCCGGTTCCCGGTAGCGTGGGCCATCCTGGTTGCGGTTCTTGCCGCACCCCGATTGCTCGCTCTTCTACCTGCGGCAACGATGCGATTGTTTCTGAGTTGCGTCTGCGCGAGCTCACGTTTTTTCTTTTCACGGGTGAGCAGGGTCGGGTTAGGCAGGTGATTGCTCGCAAAGTCACCCAACATGGCCGCCAGCGGTGCATTGAAGTGAGCGAGCGCGAGCAGGGGGGCTACGCCAAGAGCGCCGAGTAGTACCAAGATGTTGGTAACGCTGCGCAGGATCTTCATGGGGTCTTTCGGCGTTTGTGGCTCATTGCGTGAGGTATCTCATGAGTCGTTCCCGGCGGGTTGCTCCTCGCCGAACCAGTCGCGCATTTTCTCTGCAGTTTGCTCGCGCACCTCGTCATTAATGTACGTGGCCACGGCCGCGAGCGCGAGCACGAGAACGCCAAGATCGTCGGCGTAACCAACGGCAGGTGTCAGGTCTGCCACGGCATCCAGGGGCACGATGAAGTAGCCCAGCGCCGCGGCGATGGTTGCCTTCGCCCAGGCTGGCGCTTTCTCCTGCTGCGCGGCGTAGTAGAGCAATAACGCTTTCTCGACAACTTCACGCCCGGCGACCGTCGCGTAGCGCCGGAGTTTCTGCCAAAAACTCTCTTCGGAGTAGGCTTCCTCAAACTCGTTGTCGTCCCTCACTGCAATCCTCCTACCCGAACAGCCATGGGGCGAGTTCCTCGCGGTTCTCAACCACAATCTGCTGTGCCCTGGGGTCGGCCGCGTTACCGGTGTCTACATGTAGCATTTGCAGTACGTAGGGCACCAGCCGCGCGCGCGTGTTGACTACGAGGGCGCCGCCTTCCATGCCGTAGTCCATCTCTACAACGTCGCGCTGAGCCTCGGACAGGCGCTCGTCCGGCACAAGTCTGATGGTGACCATTGTGTGCCAGTCGGTATCGCCTTCAATGCCGTGATCCGACTCGTCCATGATTTCAGGCGTGTCGCGAAAACGGCTGAGTACAAAGTCGCGATACTCCTGGTGCTTCTCGCACCAGGCGCGTACATGCCAGCGGAGGCCGGTATATACCAGCGTGTGAGGGACTATGATGCGGCCCTCGCGGTCGGGGTTGTTCAGCGAAACGTAGTCGACTTCCAGCCGGCGCTGCTGCCGTGCGGCCTGCATGATTGGACGCAGGACCTCGGGTCTGACATCGCGAACCGGCACTGACAAGACCTGCACGTTGGCAACGTTCAGTGCCAGTGATTCGAAGACGTTCATCAGTTCGTTATTGCGCGCCATGAGATGCAGGTACTCATCAGCGAGGCCGAGCGTCACCTGCGGCGAAAATGTGTCGGTCGGTTTGTAGCCCTTGAGGTACTTGTCGTAGACAAGGTTATCGGGGCCAACTTCACGGATGTAGTTGTTGATGTCTTTGCTGGCCTGCTGGCGGCCGATACCGAAGGTGTCGCAGAGATGACGGGTCGTCAGTCGCCCCTCCCATAGTGCGATCGTCTCGATAAATCGGTAGCGCAGCAGCAGTTCCCAGCGGAATGGCCACTTCGTTTCCTTGGCGTTGGGCATCGACGGGTCCGGGTATCGCGCGGTGCAGCCAGTATAGGGTGGCGGGGGAAGGGGTGTACAGCGAGGACGTGAATAGTGCGCGCGGATTCAGCGCGTTGGCCGCCCACTGTCGGGCCAGCCATCGGGTACCAGAAAGAAGCGGCTGAATTCTTCGCCGCTGCTATCAAGAGCGGCAATCAGGACGGGCGATGGTCGGTCGTCCAACCGCTCGTGCAGGTGAGTCAGCAGGTTGTCTCGCGCTACACGATCACGCGGCGGTGTGCAGCGTGGACCGAGCCACTCCAGCCTGCTTAGCAGTCGGAAGCTGTCGGCTTGGCCGATCGCGGGGCAGTCCTTCACCTTCTCTAGATGCCACCAGGACGCAAAGGGTCTCCCGGGGTTGTATCCGCGGGGCGAGGGTAGTGCTTCGCTGCCAGGCTGAAACAGGTAACCGCGTAATGCGATCTCCCTGGCGGGCGTCTCAATGCCGAGTTCCTCAAGCTGGCGGCGGGCCGCATCGCGTGCACCGAGATTAATCTGTTGCTCCAGCAGGTGTTGAAGTTTCAGGTCGAGCCTGTCGCGCACATTGGGGCCAACCCAGGCGCGTTCTGCGGGTTCACCAGGTACGCCGAGATAGAACTTCACGGCGAGTTCAAGGTGGACGTGGGTTTTCCTTGCGTGGCAATAGTAGAGGCAGTCGAACTCGCCCAGTGTGCGACCGCCATCGTTGATGGGTAAATTGTGGGCGACCAGTTCCACTTCCGGGTCCGCGCGCAGGAAGAAGTGCCACAGGCGCTCAAAATAGAGCCCCAGGCGGGTGGGCGGTCGCTCGGACAGGCAATCGAGCAGGGGCTCCGCGTCGCGATCCAGTGTTTCCAGCCAGAGGCGCCTGGCAGGGGTGAGCTCAAACGCGGCATCGGTCACGTAGCCGGGCTCGCTGTGTAGATCGCCAGTGTGCAAAAGCGCTGGGGAGAAGCAGGCCCAGGCCAGGTCCCGGACCGCCGAGTTTTGGTAAGGAAAGAAGGTGTCCACTGGTTTACCCCGTCTGCACATCGTTATACTAGCAGGCCTTGATCTCGGGAAACTCCCCAGTGGCTGCAGCCTTCAGGAAGATTGGACTCATGGGTCGCCCCGAGCAGCGCGGCATGGAAGATGTATTGCCGCAACTCCTGGAGCTGCTTGCGGGTCACGCGGTAGACGTGGTGCTGGAGGACACACTGGGTGCGGTATTACCCGATAACAGTGTGCCCCGCGCGAGCGCCTCTGCAATCGGCGAGGCCGTTGATCTTGCAATCGTTGTCGGGGGCGACGGCAGCCTGCTGAGCGCCGCGCGCACACTCGCCACATCCGGTACCCCGGTGATTGGCGTCAACCGCGGGCGCCTCGGTTTTCTCACCGATATTTCCCCCGATGATATGGCGGAGCAGATTCCCGCCGTGCTTGACGGCGAGTTTGATCGTGAGGAGCGCTTTCTGCTCGATGCCGAGGTGCGTCATGAAGGCGCTGTCACAGGAAGAGGTGGCGCGCTGAATGACGTTGTCATTGCATCCGGAGCCACCACGCAGATGTTCGAGCTCGAGCTGTACGTCGACGGTATCTTCGTCTATCGCCAGCGAGGCGACGGACTCATCGTGTCGACGCCCACCGGCTCTACTGCGTATTCGCTTTCCGGCGGCGGACCTATCATGCACCCCAGCCTGGATGCTGTGCTGCTCGTGCCGATGTACCCCCACGCACTCAGCAGTCGCCCTATTGTAGTGGGTGCAGAGAGTGAGATTCGCGTCGACATACTCGAGCGCAGCAGTCGCAGTCCCGACGTGATCTGTGATGGGCAGGTGCATATGAGCGCAAATCCGGGTGACTCCGTATATATCAGCAAGAAACCCCACAAACTGGTGCTGCTGCACCCCAGGGGCCACAGTTTTTATGCCAGCTGCCGTGACAAGCTGCGCTGGAGCAATGCGCTGACCACTTGATGACTGAGTTCTACCCCGCGCTACGCGTGGATATCCAGGAAGACCTGCTGCCGCTCAGTGCCCTGCTGCACCAGCGCGGTGTGCCCCACCGTGTCATAGAGGAGGGGGGTTACCAGGTCCTGGAAGTGCTGGACACCGCCCACGTCGAGCCCGTGCGGGAGCACTATGCCGCGTGGCGTCGGGGCGAGCTGCAAATCGAGCTCAGGCGCCGGGCGCGTACCCCGTCGCCCGGCCCCTTCGGCTCGACGTTGCCGCTGCAGGCGCCTGTCACGCTGGCGCTCATTGGTTTCAGCATTGTCGGGTTCCTGCTCGTGCTGCTGCCCGCCACGCGGGACCTGGCGACGCTGTTTGCGATTCTTCCTCAGCAGGTGGCGGCAGACCCGATGGTGGTCGGTGGGCTGGACGGACAGTACTGGCGCCTCGTCACGCCCGTATTCCTGCACTTTGGTTGGTTGCACATCGTGTTTAACTGCCTGTGGCTTTGGTACTTCGGCCAGCGTGTTGAAGGGGTTGTCGGGCATTTCAATATGTTGATGCTCGTACTGGTGATCGCCGTGGTGTCTAACATCACCCAGGCACAGTTCACTGGCCTCGGCATCGCAGGTGGCATGTCGGGTGTTGTGTATGGGGTTCTCGGCTTTGCCTGGGCGGCGCCCCTGCTGCAGCCCAGGTGGCGCATACAGCCCACAAACGCCGTCATGGGGTTCCTGATCCTGTGGCTTGTCGCTGGATTTGTGGGGCTCGTGGAGGCTGCCGGGTTCGGCAGAATCGGCAACGCGGCGCACTTGAGCGGCCTTCTGTGCGGCCTCGCGCTCGGGGTCGTCTTTGGTCTTGCCTCCCGGCTGGGCGCAGGCGGCGACAACGGGGCCGACGGCTCGCTATAATCGGCCACTATCTGAGTGGGTAGAGAGGCTCATGGATTACCAGCAAATGATCAGCGCCATGTCGCGCGAGGTCTACGACAATCTCCGCCGGGCACTGGAGCTTGGTAAGTGGCCGGATGGGAGGCGCCTTACTCCAGAGCAGCGCGTTGAAACCATGCAGGCGGTGATCGCGTGGGGCGAGATGCACCTCCCCCCGGAGGAGCGTGTGGGTTACATCGATCGCAGCGCCAAGGCGGGGGATAGCGCCTCTGACTCTGGTGTTGAACCCTTGAATTTTCGAGACTAGGAGCACGTCAGTGGCTGAACTGGGGGCGGGCAAAGTCCGCAAGATGAAAACCGCGTTGGAGGCACCTGTACAGTATTGGCTGCCGCTGGGTGACGACGAGATCGGGCTCAACGCGTTCCTCGGCAAGACGCTGCGGCTGCAGTATGAAGGTCAGATCAACTGCGTGCATTGTGATCGCAAGACCAACAAGAGCTTCAACCAGGGGTACTGCTACCCCTGTTTTAAGCGTCTCGCGCAGTGCGACAGCTGCATCGTTAGCCCTGAAAAGTGTCACTTTGATGCGGGCACCTGCCGCGAACCGGAGTGGGGCGAAGAGAACTGCATGATCGACCACTTCGTTTACCTGGCGAATACCTCCGGCATCAAGGTGGGAATTACCAGGCACAGCCAGATCCCGACACGTTGGATGGACCAGGGGGCGGTACAGGCAAAGCCCGTTTTCCGGGTTAGCAGTCGCCTGCAGTCTGGCCTGGTTGAAACGATGTTCTCGGCGCATATCGCCGACAAAACCAACTGGCGTGCGATGCTCAAAGGTGATCCCGAGGAAGCCAATCTCGAGGCTGTGCGGCAGCAGCTGTTGAGCGACTGTAGCGCTGAGCTGGACGCGCTGCAGGCCGAGCACGGGCTTACGGCCATCCAGGTGCTGGACGATGAAAGCGAAACCAGGATTACCTACCCCGTTATGGAATACCCGACCAAGGTGACCTCGTTTAACCTCGACAAGAATCCGCTGGTAGAGGGCACGCTCACCGGCATAAAGGGGCAGTACCTGATCTTTGATACGGGTGTGATCAACATGCGTAAGTACGGTGGCTATCAACTGACTGTGGCAGAAGGATAAGAGCATGCGCGAGGCAAGACCGGGCACGATTTTTCTCAAGGACTACAGCCCGCCGGATTTCCTGATCAGTCGCACAGAGCTCGAGTTTGAGTTGCACGAGGACCATGCGTTGGTGCGCGCGGTGCTACACCTCGCTCGCGCAGGCTCCGGCCAGACCAATGCACCGCTGGTCCTGCATGGCCAGGAGCTGGCACTTGAGCGCGTGGCTATCAATGGCGAGGAGCTCGCCAGTGATGCCTACGTTGTAGAGGCTGAGTCGCTTTCCATCGCGAACGTTCCAGACGAGTTCACGCTTGAAACCGGCACGCGCATCCGGCCTCAGGACAACACCTCCCTGGAAGGGCTCTACAAGTCGCGCACCATGTTCTGCACCCAGTGTGAGGCCGAGGGCTTTCGCAAGATCACCTATTACCTGGACCGCCCCGATGTGATGTCGGTGTTTACGGTAAGCGTCAGCGCCGACAAAACGCGTTACCCCGTCCTGTTAAGCAACGGCAATCGCACCGCGGCGTCCGATCTCCCGGATGGCCGGCACAGCGCGACTTGGCACGACCCGTTCCCCAAGCCTGCTTACCTGTTCGCCCTTGTGGCGGGCGACCTCAGTGCGGTGAGCGACCGTTTTACCACCTGCTCGGGCCGCGAGGTCGACCTGCACATTTATGTCGAGGAGAAGGACCTCGACAAGTGCGACCACGCGATGCTGTCGCTGAAACAGTCCATGCGCTGGGACGAGGAGGTCTTTGGTAGGGAGTATGACCTCGATATCTTCAATATCGTGGCCGTTGACGATTTCAACATGGGGGCCATGGAAAACAAGAGCCTCAATATTTTCAATACGTCCTGCGTGCTGACATCGCCGGATATCACTACCGATGCCGGCTTTCAGCGCGTGCAGGCCATCGTGGCGCACGAGTACTTCCACAACTGGAGCGGTAACCGCGTGACGTGCCGCGATTGGTTCCAGCTCAGCCTGAAAGAGGGCTTCACTGTGTTTCGCGATGCCGAGTTTTCCTCGGACATGGGCTCGCGCACGGTAAAGCGGGTAGAGGACGCGACACTGCTGCGCACCGCGCAGTTTGCCGAGGACGCCGGCCCCATGGCGCATCCGGTCCGCCCGGACTCCTTCATGGAGATCAATAACTTCTACACCCTCACGGTCTACGAGAAGGGTGCGGAGGTTGTGCGGATGATCCACACGCTGCTTGGTGCAGAAGCGTTTCGCCGCGGCTCAGACCTGTATTTCGAGCGGCACGATGGGCAGGCGGTGACCTGCGAGGATTTTGTTAAGGCCATGGAAGATGCCAGCGGCGTTGACCTCACGCAGTTCCGCAACTGGTACTCCCAGGCCGGGACGCCCGAGCTTCGGGTTTCAGGCGAGTATGACGAGGAGGCCCGCACCTACACCCTTAATGTTGCGCAAAGCTGTCCTCCAACGCCGGAGAGCAATGAAAAAGCCCCGTTTGTTATTCCATTGGCGATGGGGCTTCTGGGCGATGCAGGAAATCTGCGACTGACGCTGCGTGGAGAGGCGCCTGACGCGGAGACTGCAGACAACACCCACCGCGTGCTCACGATTGACGCCCCCGAGCAGGAGTTCGTGTTTGAGGATGTGCCCGAGCGACCGGTGCCGTCTTTGCTGCGCGGCTTCTCTGCGCCTGTGCGGCTTTTCTATGATTACAGCAAGGACGATCTCGGCGCACTCATGCGGCGCGACGACGATGGCTTTGTCCGCTGGGACAGCGCACAGAACCTTGCCACACAGGTGATTCACGAGGTCGAGGCAGGGCTGGCCGACGGGCGCGACGTACCGACCGACGAGCGCCTTCTGAACGCGGCGAAGGACCTGCTGGTTGATGAATCGCTCGACGCGGCGATGGTGGCGGATATGTTGATTCTGCCCAGTGAAAACTACCTTGCAGAGATGGCGGCGCAGGACGGTGGGGCAGACGTGGACACGATTCACGCAGCGCGCGATCGCGTGCGCGCTGCGGTGGGCCAGGCCAATGAAGCCGATTTCCTGCGCACCTACGAGCGGCTCACCTCGAGTGCGCCCTATGCGCCCGACGCCGAACAGATCGCCGCAAGATCGCTGCGCAACGTATGCCTGGCTTACCTCGTGGCCGCGAACAGCAAGTACCTGGAGCTGGCAGAAGCCCAGTTCGACGGCGCCACCAACATGACTGACCGCTACGCCGGGTTGCGCGAGCTCGCCTTCTACGGCAGCAATGCGCAGCGTGAAGCAGCGCTCAACACCTTCTATGCCGACTGGCGGCACGAGGCGCTGGTCGTCAACCAGTGGCTGCAGGTGCAGGCGGCGATCCCTGACGACGCTGCGCTGGATCGGGTGCGTGCGCTGCTCGAGCACGAGGAGTTTGATATGCGCAACCCGAACAAGGTGCGCGCTGTCGTTGGCGTGTTTGCAGGGCAGAACCCGGTGAATTTCCACCGTATCGACGGTGCGGGTTATCGTTTCCTGGGCGACATCGTCAGCGAGCTGAACCAGAGCAATCCGCAGATTGCCGCTCGACTCCTGGGGCCCCTCACCAAGTGGCGCAGCTACCGCGGTCGCGCTGAGCCCATGCGCGCTGAACTTGCGCGCCTTGCCGCATTGCCGGCGCTCTCCCCGGACGTGTTTGAGGTGGTCTCGAAGTCGCTGGCACAGGATGCGTAATGCATCGTAAACATTCACAGGTGAATTCTATGACTCTAGCTGCGCGCATTATCGGGTTTTTCGCACTGCTGCTTTTGATTGCGCTGCCTGTTCGCGCGGCAACGGACGCGGAGTTTGAGCGACTCATGGAGCTTTCGGGCACCACCCGGCAGGTCGAGGAGTTTCAGCGCGGTGTGCGCCTCGGGCTAGAGCAGGGCGCCAGCCAGGGTGATGGCTTACCCGCAGAGGCACTCAAGCAGATGCTCGCCGGGGTCGACGAACACATTCGCGCCGACGTCATCCTCGATGAGATTCGCTTCGCGGTATTAAAGCGCATGAGTCGCGAGGATGTGTCTCGACTTCTTCAGTGGTACGAGTCACCGCTGGGGCAGCGAATCACACAGGCGGAAATTGCCGCGGCGCGCCCGGATTCTATGGAACAGATGATGGCCAAGGCCGATGAGCTGCTGGCCATGGAAGAGCGCGTTGCCTGGGCCCAGCGTCTCGACAAGCTGATCGGCGGCACCGAAATGAATATGGCGATCCAACAGGACACCGGGGCGGCCGTATATCGTGCGTTGATTCGCACCCAGCGTCCTGACGAGCCCGTGGATCTCGCCCCCTATAATGAGCAGATGGCTGTGGTGCAGCCGAGGTTGCGCGACATGATGGAGAACCTGGTGATTCTCAATATCGTGCATACCTACCGCGACTTCGATATCGAGACCCTGACCCGCTACGAGGCGTTCCTTAACGAGCCCCTGTCGGTCATGTTTAACAAGGCAGTGGGCAATGGGATGCAGACAGGCATCGCCCGCGTCGTCGATGCCTGGATTATCGATATCATCGAGGATGCGTCTGGCGAGACTGTCGTTAAAGGGTAGGGCGCTAGCCTGCGCCGGGGTATAGCGCCAGGTTGCTCTCGCCCTTGCTGTGGCGTGCGCGTTGCGTACCGCGCACTGTGTTGGCGCGTTGGGCTAACTCTTCACCACGCCAACTGACGGAGTCCGCCGCATACAGCTTGCTGTCCAGCGCTGCCAGTTCCCGCCCGAATTCAGGATCTTCAAAGTAAGCCGCCACGGCAGACAGGGTGGTGACGTAGGGCGTGTCTTTTTGAGCTTGCGCCCAGCGTATAGCGGCTTCTCGCGTGCGTGCCGCGTCGTTTGCTTTACAGGCAGCCAGCAGTTCCTTGAACGCTTCACGCTCCCGCGGCTCGTTGGTGGCCTTCAGGCCCTCTGCTTTTCGTGGTGAGCCGCGCATGCGCCACAGTGCGATGAGCGTTGCGATCCACCCGATACTGGAAACCAGCGCAACCACCTGCCAGATGATAGAGGCTGTGCCGCCGCCGGCTACGCTTGCGTCAGTGGTGGCGATCGAGGTTGGGTCGGGGGTGGCGATCGCTGGCGGGCTGTCTGCTGATGGGAGCGCATTCAGCGTGCGTGCGGGCAGTACGGCGTAGCGCAACTGTTCGCGCTCTGTGTCCCACCACGGTACGCGCAGCTCCGGAATCTCAAAGACGCCTTCACGTGTCGGAACAACGGCGGTGCTGTCGGTGCGTACGCCCTGCAGTCCGCTGGTGACCTCTCGATCACTAATTTGCGGTTGGTCGGGGTAAAACTTAATCCCATCCAGCGGCGTGAAGGGCACCGGGGGCAGCTGCGCGCCCTGCAGGCCTTCGCCAACGATGCGCACGGTTCGGGTTGCCGATTCGCCGGCCTTGAGTTGTTCCGGTGGTACCGACCACTCCTCGATCAGGTCTACGCGACGGGCTGGGAGCCAGGTTGCATCGGGATACTCGCCAGGGCGCTGCTCCACCGTGACCGTTATCGGTTCTGACTGGCGCCTGACAAGGCGGCCACGATTAGTGTCGAACAACGTACGACGCGCCTCACGCACCCGCCCGGAGAAGGTCTGGGCCGGAATTTCCAGTGTGCCGCTTTGTTCAGGGAAGATGGCGTATCGCACCTCGTGTACCAGCCACGGGCGGCCGTCTATACGGCGTTGGAAAGAACTTTGCTCCAGCGTTTTGACGAAGGCATTGTCGATCTCGAGTTCCGAGATGCTGCGACTGTCGAGGTTTATCGCCTGGGACAGGCGAAGCGTGAGGATCAACTGGCCCTGGACGTAGACCGCGTCGCGGTCGACCTCCGCCTCGAAGATGACTACCCGGTCGCTAGCGGCGAGTTCAGGTGGTTCGCTGACGAGAATACGCAATTCTCGCGTGCGCTGCCCGTCGATGTCGAGCGAGGGAATGCGCAACTCACCGGTGCGCCGTGGCGTTAGTTCCAGTCGCAACTCTTTCGTTGAGCTGCGTTTGCCGTTAACGATGCTGATATTGCTGCTTGAAGAGCGGCCGAGAATCTCAAAATCCCGGCTGATGCTGTCGAGGTTCGCTTCTTTCACGTCCTCACCATCAGTGGCCGTCAGCGTGAGTCGCACGCTGTCGCCCAGGTAGACCTGCCCCCTGTCTACCTGCGCGTCAACCGCGGCCCAGGCCGGTACCGCCATTGCCAGCAGTAGGCAGGTCAGTGCAGCGATGCAGTTACCAGACCTGGTCATGTTGTCTCTCCCGCCCTTCATCACGGCGCAGCCTGCTCTCGTAGCGAAACTTCTCGCGCAGCAGACCGGAGGGGTCATCCGGCACACGCCTGAGCCATTGTTCCATCGCCTGGTTGCGCTCCTGTTCCTCGGGGCTGAGTTCTGCCCTTGCGAGAGAAGACTCGCTTTCCTCGCCTTCACCGGGTTCGGCGGGCGCCTGTTCCTCGCCATTCTCCTGCTGTTCTTGCTCTGCCTGCTGCTCTTCGCGCGGGGCGCCACTGTCATCCTGCTCAGCCTGGGCATCTTCCTGTGTGTTGGATGCGCTGTCCTGCTCGCCACGCTGCTTGTTACCCTGCGAATCATCGCTAGAAGACGAGTCCGACTGTTGCTCGCCCTGTTGCTCCTGTTGTTCGCCGTTTTCTGACTGCTCTTGTTGGTCGCCTTCCTGTTGCTGTTGCTGCTCCTGCTGTTCCTGCTGCTGAAGTAACTCTTCGATCAGCGCCTTGTTCGCGAGTGCGTCCTCGCGATCGGGTGCCAGTTGCAGGGACTCCTCGTACGCCTTGATCGCATCCTCCAGCTGGCCGGCGTGGGCGAGGGCATTGCCCCGGTTGAACCAGCCGTCAGCGCTGGGCACTGCGCCGAAACGCTCCGCAGCGGTCTCGAAGTCGCCGTTTTCGTAGGCCGCGGTTCCCGCCCAGCCCGGATGTTCAAAGAGCTCTGCTGCGGCCGCTGCGTCGCCGCGCTGGAACGCGCGTTGTCCTTGTTGGTCAGGCGTAGCCCAGAGCTCTGACCAGCCCTGCGCATGGCTTTCGGGCGGCTGCAGGAGGAGCAGCGGAACGATTCCCAGTACCCAGCCGCGACGGAAAAGTACTAGCACCAGTGGCAACAGCAAGAGTACGAGCTGATAGCCCTGGTCTTCCCAGGTATCCGCGGTGCGGTCCAGGGCAAGGGTCTGGTCGGCACCGGCGAGAAGCGGCTCCGCCAGGAGCTGCCGGAGATCACCGTCGTCGATACGCATCGGGGTATAGGTCCCGCCGACCGAGAGCGCGAGCTCGCGGAGGTCGCCTTCCTCGAGGCGCGGCATTACGATTGCGCCATCGTCGTCTTTCAGGAAACCCCCTCGCTGTAGCGGTATTGGAGCGCCGTTACGCGTGCCGACGCCCATCACAGTGAGGCCCACGCCCGAACCGCGCAGCTGCTGCCTGATCTCACTCGCGGCTTCACTGGAGACACCGTCTGTCACCAGCAGCATTCGTCCTCCGCGGATTCCCGCAGAGCGCAGCAGCGACAGGCCCAACGCGACGGCGTCCGCTGCGTCTGACCCGGGTACGGGCATCATGTCAGGGTGCAGCGCGGGCAGCAGGTTGTTGATGGTGGGTATGTCATCGGTAAGTGGTGTGACGATGTGCGCATCACCCGCAAACGCAATGAGCCCGGTTTGGCCCTCGCGCCGCTTTGCCAGTAGGTCTTTCAGCTTCTGCCGTGCGCGATCTGCGCGGGAGGGTGAGAGGTCCTGCGACTTCATCGAGTAGCTGAGGTCGTACAGCAACACCATGGCGTCCTGTTTTTGGTGCACCGGCTGCGGGATCTTTGTGAAGCTCGGCCCGGCCGCGGCGAGGCAGGCCAGCAGCCAGCCTAGCAACAGCGCGGGAACGAGGTTCCGCCGCTTCTCGCCCGCGTTTTCGCCAAAGAGGTAGGGCAGCAGTTCGGGTGAGATGACACTGCGCCAGTTGCCGCGGCGCTCCTGTCGGCGCCACAGCATGTAGGTGAGCAGCAGCGCAGGCATTGTCAGTAACAGCCACTCGGGGCGCATGAGATGCAGGCCGCTCATGCCTGCTTCTCCAGTGCGCGAGGTCCCGCGAGTCCCAGTGTCGGCCAGAGGTGCAATACCGCGAGCAGGAACGAAAGCGTGAGAGCCCCCAGCAGCGGCAGGTAGCCGAGCGCCTGGCGCGGGCGATACGTGTTGGCGGCTTGTTCCACCGGCTCCAGTTCATCGAGCAGTGCATAGATGCCAGCGAGTTCCTGTGGATCCCTTGCGCGGAAGTAGCGGCCACCCGTAAGGCTGGCGATCTCCTCGAGCCCATCCTCGTCCAGCTCTGCTGAGGGATTCACCTGGCGACTGCCGAAGCTTGACCCGAACAGGCCGGGCAATGTGAGCTCATCGGCGCCGATGCCGATAGTGTAGATGCGTATATCGAGGTTGGCCGCCAGTCGTGCCGCATCGAGCGGTGTCACAGAGCTTGCCGTGTCCTGGCCATCGGTCAAAAGGATCAGGACACGGCTCTCTGCAGGGCGTTCCTTGAGCCGTTTCACGGCGAGACCAATTGCATCGCCAATGGCGGTTTCCTGGCCCGCGAAACCAATCTGCGCCTCGCGTAGAAAGCGCTCGACTGTCGCCGTGTCGAAGCTCAGGGGCGACTGGACATAGGCGTTGCTCCCAAAAAGGACAAGACCCAACCGGTCACCGCGTCGCCGTTCAATGAACTGTGCACCGACCTCTTTCACCGCGTGCAATCGCGGCACCAGTTCGTTACCTGCGCGCATGTCCTCGATCCGCATGGAGCCTGAGATATCCACGGCCAACATGAGGTCCCTGCCGGAATCCGGTAACTCTATGGGCTCACCGATCCATACCGGACGTGCAGCGGCAACCAGCAGTAGCAACCAGGTCAGCCACAGCAGCAACAGCGGTGCGCGAGTCGTATCAGTACCCCGCGCTTCCCGTGCAGAAAGCGATTGCCATTCCTCAAAGAACGGCGCGCGCAGCGCCGGATCGCGGCTGGAGGCGGCGGGCGTGAATAGCCGGACCAACAGCGGTAGGGGTGCGAGGGCGAGCATCCAGGGCCACAACCACTCGATCATGTGCCCTGGCTCCTGTGTTGCCGGATCCAGCACTCGGCAGATTGTACAAGTCGTTCACGATCAATCGCGTCGGCCGTGCCGCGGTATGCCGCTTCCGCAAACGCCGGGTCAAATTGCTGTTCGGGTTCCAGGCTGTCGTTGAGGAAGCTGCACCAGCGTGCGCCGTGTTGGGAAGCTATGTCACGTCTTGGAAATGCCGCAAGGGCTGTGCTTTTCAGTAAGGCGTTGAGGGCGGCGACAAACTCGGGCGTCTCCCGCGCTTCCTCTTTCAGTGCCGCCAGCTGCCGCAGCGCCTGGCGCCGGTAGGCGTTGCGCTGGTAGCGTTGCCATAGCCGGTACACAGCGAAACCGGCGAGCAGAACAACCGCGAAGGCGAGCACCCACCAGCCGAGTGCGGGCGGCCACCAGCTGATCAGCTCCGGCTGCCTCAGTGGTGCGAGGTTGGCGAGCGGGTTCTCGGGGTTCACCGTCGCTGTTCCCCGTAGTAGCGCGAAAGCAGGTTGAGCGGCACGCTGCCTGTCTCGGCGCGCAACAGCGGAATGCCGAGCTTGAGGAAGTCGTCCGCAATGATGTTCTGCCGCTCCTCCTGCAGTTCCGCAAAGCGTTTGCGCATCGCGCCGTCACCCGTATCGAGTTCGCTGCGATCGACTCCGTTGGTAACCGCGTAGCTGCCCTCGCGCGGCAGTTGCGCTTCCAGCGGGTCGCTGCAGGCGATTGCCGTGATCTCGGTGTGCTTGCCCAGTTCAAACAGCTGTTCGCGCGCAGTCTCTTGCCACGCACCGCGAAAGTCGCTGATGAGGAAAAGGCTGGAGCCGGGTCGCGCGATGCGGCGCAGGTTGGTCAGCGTCGCGGTGAAATCGTTGGGAGTGTTCGTGTCCGCGCGGGGCAGGGCGCTGTTGTGCTCGACGATGCTTGAGAGCAGCGAGAGTACGGTCGCCCTGGAGCGGCGCGGCCGGATGTCCTGGTGTCCGGCATCGCCGAAGACAAGCCCACCGACCCGGTCATTGTCCTTGAGCGCACTCCACGCGATCAGTGCCCCGAGCTGGGCGGCCAGCACCGACTTGAAGCAATGTCGGGAGCCAAAAAACATACTGTTGCGCTGATCGATCACAACAAGTACGGGGCGTTCGCGCTCCTCACGGAACATCTTGGTGTGTGCCTGGCCAGTGCGTGCAGTTACGCGCCAGTCGATTGTGCGAATGTCGTCACCCGGCTGGTAGCTGCGCACTTCCTCGAAGTCGATGCCGCGGCCGCGAAAATTAGTCTTGTTGGGCCCAGCGAGGTGGCTCAGCGCGCGGCTTTGTCGACCCAGTGAAAGCTGTCGCGCGGGAAAGCGCAGCGCGATGAGGTCTGCCAGCGTGACATAGGCGCCTTGCGCGGGGGAGGATACATCGTTTAGTGCCACGTGGGTCAGCCTACCGGTACGAGCGCCAGTAGTTCCTGGACGACGCGGTCGGCGCTGACGCCGTTGGCCTCCGCTTCGAAGGAGAGTATGAGCCGGTGCCTGAGCACGTCCGGTGCCACTGCCTGTACGTCGTCAGGGCTAACGAAGTCTCGGCCCGCCAGCCAGGCGGTGGCCCGAGCGCAGCGGTCCAGCGCGATGGTCGCTCGTGGGCTGCCGCCGTACTCCAGCCAGCCCGCCAGTTCCTGGCTGTATGCAGCAGGGCTGCGCGATGCGATCACGAGTTGCACGATGTACTGCTCGACCGCGTCTGCCATGTGCAGCCCCAGGATTTCCTTGCGCGCGGCGAATACGCTGTCCTGGGTAAGCGGTGCGGGTGCCTGTGCGTTGCCGGTGCCAGCCTCCCTGCGTGTAAGGCGAAGAATTTCACTCTCTGCAGCGGCATCTGGATAGTCGACATTAACGTGCAGCAGGAAGCGGTCGAGCTGCGCCTCCGGCAAGGGGTAGGTGCCTTCCTGCTCAATGGGATTCTGCGTTGCCATCACCAGGAACAGCTCGGGTAGCGCATAGGTCTGGCTGCCGACACTGACCTGGCGCTCGGCCATCGCTTCGAGGAGTGCAGACTGCACTTTGGCAGGTGCACGGTTCACCTCGTCGGCCAACACCAGGTTGTTGAACACCGGGCCGTGCTGGAAGTGGAAGCTGCCTTCCTGAGGGCGGTAAATTTCAGTGCCTGTCACATCGCCCGGAAGCAGGTCGGGGGTGAACTGGATGCGGTGGAAGCTGCCCTCAATCCCGTCTGCCAGCGACTTGATCGCGCGAGTCTTCGCGAGCCCAGGTGCGCCTTCTACCAGAAGGTGTCCGTCTGCGAGTAGCGCAGTGATCAATTGCTGAATAAGGTGAGACTGGCCTATGACCTGGCTGCCCAGCCAATCCTGAAGGGCGCGAATATCCGATTGTGCCACTGTTCCTCCCGCACGTGGTGAGTGCGGGTATCTATCCATGGAAATAGGCATGGAGATACCCGACGGCAGGGCATTGTAGCGAATGGGTCTACGCCGTCCAGTACCCGGGTGTCTGACTGACCTGGTGTTGGTAAGTTCCCGGAATTGCCCGGGTTTTCAGCGAGCTATGGTGGAGGCGGGTGCCTGCAGGAGCTTTACTGTTCCCGGAGTGGGATCTCTTCAACGGCCGGGCTTGCCGACGAAGCTGATTGCTCGGCGGAACCCTGCGGGATGCTTGCAATGAGCAACATCAGCATGCTCAGTCCGCACAGCCAAGTGAGCAATCCGCTAACCATGGTTTTTGTCATCGCCCGGTATCCTTCTGTTGGTTTTATCGTGGGTTGGAAGTCGGGTTAGACAAAGCAAGGAGCATGCCTAAGACATTATGTCTAACAAAAACAAGGAGATAGAGGAATGTTCGAAGTGCGTTCTGCAGATTTTGTAAAAAATGCTGACGCACCTCCGGCGAGGGGTGCCGGATAGCGGGTCAGCAGCGGAGCGGGGGTGATGCGGTGTGTTGCCCTACAGCGCGCGCAGTTTGTGTACGCCTGAGACGCCGGTGAGGCCGTCCCATTGGTCGGACCGGCCTTCTCGCCAGCCAGAGACCCAGTTGTAGCGGTGTTCGCCCGCCTCGTGGGGGCAATGATCAATACTGCGACCTGTCAGACCGGCCTGGTAACCACGGTCGAAGGCGCGGGTGTTCATGTTGCGCTTCTGTCTTCTCATCGAGTCTTCCTTGTAGAAAGGTGGCAGGCGCGCACCGGGAGCCTGGCGGGCGCCGCGATAAACCGGGCACCACCGCGACGATGCCACGGCAAGAGGGTGCCTCCACTCATAAGACCAGAGGCCGCGATGCAAGTCGACTAATGTTTGGTTCTGAGGGTCGGGATTAATATAACGGGAAGTAACCGGGGGGCTTTGCCCCCCGTAGTTCGAAGACGCTAGAAGGTGTATCCAACGGTCAGGCCATAGGTGCGAGGCTCCAGCAGGAACTGGTTGGTGCCGAGCCCAACGTTCTGGTCACTGAGGTACTGGCCTGTCACGTGGTCGTCGTCGTTGAGGTTGCGGCCCCATAACTCAGCGAACCAGTCCTGGTTGGCGCTGTACAGCGTAAGCGTCGCATTCCAGACTTCCCACTCGTCCAGTTTGTCATTGGGTGCGTTAAACACGCGGGTGTAAAACTCGTCCTGCCAGTAGTAGTTGGTCGCGGCAACAAGCAGCATGCCGTTGTCGATCGGGAAGAAGAGGGCGGCGCCCAGGTTAACCGACCACTCGGGTGAGTTGGGCAGCTGGTTGCCGTCAAGCTGTGTCGGCAGGCCGTCACAGGTCGGAGTGCCGCCTGGGCAACCGGGGCCGACATAGATGTTGGCGTTCGGGCCCGTGACAATATTCTCGGTCGTACCCAGCAGGTTGATGTTTGCTGGGTCGACGCTCTCACCGCCGTCCATCTCGGTATCGAGCCAGGCGATATTGGCCGTCAGCCGCAGGGCCTCTGTGGGGAGGAAGATGAACTCGCCTTCGAATCCCTGGATAGACGCGTTGAAGTTTTCGTTGAGTGCGATCTGGTTGGTGATCTTGGCGATCTGCAGGTCTTCGTAGTCGTAGTAGAAGTAAGTGACGTTGGCCTGCAGCGTCTTGTCAAACAGTTGCGACTTGGCGCCGACTTCAAACGAGGTAATGTACTCGGGGTCGAACTCGGCTAGCGAGGGGTCGCCACCCAGCTCTGGATCCAATAGGTCACTCTCGCTGGAAATCGGGTTGAAACCACCGCTCTTGTAGCTGCTCGCCACGGTGGCGTAGACCAGCACATCATCGTTGACGTCCCAGCTCACGTTAAGCTTTCCCGTAGGCTCTTCCCAGGAGCCGCCAAACTCGGTGAAACCACGGTCTTCGCCGAATGGGTCGTCGAGGAAGCCCAGGTAGACTACGCGGTTCTTGGAGCTCTTCTCCTCCTCCGTGTAGCGCATGCCCAACGTCACGCGAATATCGTCCGTGGCCTGCCAGTAAAGTTCACCGAACAGCGCCCAGGTCTCCAGCTGGTAATCGTCGGTTTCATTATCGAAGGCATACAGGGCAGGGTCGAGGCCGAGAACGTCTGCCGTAACGGTCAGTGCAGAGGAGTAGATGAGGTAGTGCACATCACTCTCGTATTCCAGGTAGAAGCCGCCCAGCAGGAAGTTCCAGTCACCTTCGTAGTTGGAGGTCAGGCGCAGTTCCTGGCTCCATTGCTTCGGCTGGGTGGTGGACCGGTCAGAGGAGTAGAGTCGGTCGGTGGTAATGGTGCCATCGGGGCCGCGGTCCAGGTCAACCTCGACCTCCCAGGGTTCAGAGGCCACGGCGAAGTCGTAATCATTCCGCGCATCGAGGTCTGAGTAGTGAAAACCCGTGAGCGATGCCAGCTGGTAGTCGCCGAGATCAAACACCACGTCCAGCGATGCCATCACGTCCTCTACTTCGTACTGCGGGGTGAAGTCCAGGAACTGTTCGCGGGGATCAGCCGTAATCGCTGAATTTGCAAAACTGTCTTCGGGGAACGTGATGCCGAGTGCTGGACCTGCAATCTGGTCAAGAATCAACGCCGTCACCGTGGCTGCACCGTTTGTGCGCTCATCCGCCAGGCCGGTTGGCAGGCAACCGAGAATGCCCTCGTCATCCCTTAGGCAGCGCGTGTTGCTGCCGCGCATACGGTGGTCATCTTCCTCGAAGTAATTCACCGTCAGGGTCGCGTCAACCTTGTCGCCGGTCCACCGGGTAGCAGAGCGAATCGAGTACATCTTACGATCGTCAATTTCGTCGCCGTTAAAACCGTTATCAACGAAACCGTCGCGCTCGTGGTAGAACACGGCAAAGCGCTGCGCGAGGTTCTCTGTGATTGGCAGGTTGATGGCACCCTTGACCTTGATGTGGCTGTAGTCGCCCACCTCGGCCTGAAAGTCTCCGCCGAATTCGTCTGTGGGCTTATTGGTGATCAGGTTCACCACACCTGCCGTGGTGTTGCGGCCGTACAACGTGCCCTGGGGGCCGCGCAGTACTTCCACGCGTTCCGCGTCGAAAAACTCCGTTTCGAAAATACGCCCGTTGTTCAGGTAGACGCCGTTGAAATGCACGCCGGTGCCACTGTCTGACTGGGCGCCGATCGCCTGGTTGCCAATACCTCGTATGGAAATGCTGGCCGTGGTGAAGTTGCCCTTGCTCATGAGCATATTGGGCACGCTGAACTGCATGTCGAGCGGTTTGCTGATTAGGGCCCGATCGAGTTCTTCTCCGGTGAACGCAGTCACCGCGATGGGTGTGTCCTGCACGCTCGTGGCGCGTTTCTCCGCGGTCACGATCACTTCTTCGAGTTGTGCCGCCTGGGTAGAGGAGGCGGCAACGGCCAGGGCCAGCAGCAGCGGGCGAGTTCTCACGGATGCGGTCATGCTAGGACTCTCATAGTTATTAGTGTTATAGCTGACAACATCCTAGCGCAGTCCGACCCACTCGCCAACCGACCCAGCCGAGGGGGTAGGGCAGCACTTATACAGGCGGTTTTCTCATCCGCCCAGGCGGGTCAGACCCCCGGCACTCTACGCCATTGCGGCAACTAAGGAGAGCGCGCGATCAATCTCCTCTTCGTTGTTGAGCAGGCTGGGAGCAAAACGGGGATAGCTCACGCGGTAAGGCGATGCACTCGTGATAATCCCTTCATCGTGCAATGCATCGACGACCTCCGAGGGCTTTTTGCCCGCAACATCGTACGCAACGAGGCCCGAGGAAAGCTCGCTGCTCATTGGAGTGTGGAGCGTTACGTGCGGCATCTCAGATAGCGCGGCCTTGGTCCGTGTGTTTAATGCGTGAATTCGCTCCTGTACCCTGGCCTTGTCGAGCGCCAGGTGTAACTCGAACGCTTTCGGCAGCGACCAGCGATGTTCGAAGGAATGAAAGCCTCCCGGCGTAAAGTGCATACCCGGGGGCACGGCACCCATTGGCAACAGGCCCAGCCATGCGCCGAACGTCAGGCTGAAGCTCGGGATTACCGGCTCAGAACGTTGCCAGCCCTTGTCTGAACCCCAGACGACGCCGGTGCCGCGTGGCCCGAAAATCCACTTGTGGGTGCCCGCCATAAAGAAGTCGCAGCCCAGCTGGCTCACATCTTCGTTCTCAATCCCGAAACCGTGCACGCCGTCGACGCAGAACAGGATGTGCTCTGCTTCGTCGCGTGTGGCGTTAACGCTCTTGATAACGTCAGACAGTGCCTTGATCGGGAGCTTTACGCCCGTCGATGAATGCACCCAGGTCACGGCGACCACGCGAGTGCGGTCATTGATGGCTTCTTTCAGACGCTGCTGGCAATCGCCTACGTTAGTATCGGCTGCGTTGTCGTAGAGTGCGACACGCTTGACCACGGCGCCCGAACGCTCCGCCTTGTGTGTCAGGGACATGTCCGTTGCATAGTGGTCGTGGACAGTCTGCAGTATTTCGTCGCCGGGTGAGAGCTGGATGCCGGAATACACCATGGCGGAACCCATGGTGGTGGAGTCGGTCAGCGCGATGTTTTTCCAGCTGCCGCCCATGTAAGCCGCGGCCGCTTTTGCGACGGCAACGTCCATCGTCCGTGAGTGTTGCTTGTAGTAGTCGGCGGGGTTGTTGTCGAGGCCCTTGCGGTGCTTCTCAATCTCGTCCGCGACCGGCTTCGGGTGCGAGGCGAGCAAAAACGTCGCGAGGTGGACGTAGTCTGTGGTCATCGGAAACAACTGGCGCAGGCCCTTCCAGTCGCCGGGTGTGACCTTTTTGGCTTGTTCCGCGGTAGCGCCGGCTGGTTTGGCCTTGGGTCCTTCTGCCTGCTCTGCGGCGGCGGGCAGGGCGCTCATGCCGAGCGCCAGCCCAGCGCTGCTGACGAAGTCTCTTCTTTTCATCGTAGCCGTCTCCTCGTGGGTCTGGAGAACAGTCTACGCCATACCGGGGCGTTGGGGGTGAAACGAAAAAGGGCGCCATCAAGGCGCCCTCTGTTAATGAGAGAAGGAGATTAAAGTCCCGCGACCTCCTTCGGGTTCAAGATGGATTCGGGCGTATCGCCCACGTAACGGTAAGTGGTGAAGCCGAAGAACATCTCGTGCATCGTCTGCAGCCCGAACCGTACCGGCTTGGAAGGGTCGGGGTTGTAGGGATTGCGCTCGGAGTTGTCCATTGCGCCCCGGGCGATGATTTTCGACCCCGCTGGGAGGAACACGGGCTCCTCCAACTGGTAGTTGAACTGCCAGTTAAAGTCATACTTCGGCACTGACAACAGCAGCTCCGTGGTGCCGTCCGGGTACTCCGCGGTGTAGTTCATGTACTTGCCGCGATAGTGCATGTGCGGCATCAGGCCGTAGAGCCACGCATCGCGATCGACCTCCTGCACGCCTTCGAGTTTGTGCTCCTTGGCGTGGGGTGGGATCAGGAAGCGTCGCTGCCCAGCCGAGCTGCCCGACATGACGTACTTCGGCGGCTCATCATGCAGGTAGATGCCGATGAGCGTTTCGTCGACGGTCTCCTTGCCCGAGGTGGTGTAGTGCATCTGCAAGAGCAGGCTTGAGCCCGCGCGCACCAGCGCGCCAGAGTCGTCCCGCCAGATGTCTGGCTGACGCCCCGGCGCGAATCCGCCAATGGAGTCGCCCAGCCCGTTGCCGTCATCGCTGCCCGAGGAGGTGCGGTCGGCGGGGCTCGAGAGGTACGTGATGATGTGGTGCAGAACCTGTCGGTCGCCTGGCACGTATTCGACCGCCTTGATCCAGATGTCTTCCTCGAGGTTCATGGGAACGGGCACGTAGCGGTAGTCCAGCACGCCGGTCGCGGGAATCGACTGCGCCGGTACCTTCAGGATGATATCGGGCTCGCCCATCGAGAACGTGGGGTTGTTGAACGTCAGCTGCGCAAGCGGGTCTTCACCTTCGCCCATTGGGGCACCCGCGTCGATCCAGTGCACCAGTGTTTGCAGTTCCTCGGGTGTGATCTTGACCATGTCCTTGATCGGCTTGCCGACATGGGGGTCGATCTGGCCGGGAGGCATGCGGCGCGTCAGGAGGACCTCCTTCATCATGCGCGACCAGCCTTGCACCATCTTGTGGTCGGTCATTGCCCAGGGCCCGATGCCGCCATCGTGGTGACAGTCGACACACTGGTTGATGAGAATCGGTGCAACGTCGGCGGTGTAGGAAGGTGGCGTCTTTTCGTGTTTCTCCTTAGCCGGGAAGCTGATCAGGCAGCCCGGTGATTCCGGGATGTCGGCGGCAATGGCATTGCCCGCCAGGTAATTGTTCAGTGCGTCTTTCAGGTAGTGGTTCTTGGCGGCGGGTTTCTGGGTCTCGTACCCGAGGCGGTCGTCAATGGGACCGCGGAAAACGACCTCCCGCGTCTTTGGATTGATGATGAATGTCTCAGCAGTGCGATCGACGCCGAGGTTCTCTGCAACCAGTTGCGCCTCGTCCAGAAGGATAGGGAAGTCGATTCCGAACTCGGTGGCTTCCTTGGCGATGCTCTCGCGGTTGTCTTGCGGTTGCGGGTTGAGGCCGAAGAAGGTGACGTCCTGGCCTGCGAATTCATCGCGCAGTGCCTTGAGCGTAGGCAAACTGTTGCGGCCGATGGGGCAGCCGTTGCCCTGTACGAACACCACGACCGCCTTTTGATCGCCGTACCAGCTGAGCTGGTGAAACTTACCCTCGTGATCGAGCAGTGCAAAGTCGCTGATGCGGGCCGTCTCGGCGTGAGCGGTGCCAGCGAGCAGCGCGGCGGCGAGCAGTAATCCTGTCAGCCTGAAGAGTCGCATGAAAAGCCTCCGGAGTGCCTGATGAACTGGGGAAACTCTACCGCGTATCCCGTTGATTACGAAGCGTTTAACATTACGATAAATCCATGGGTGCTATGGTATAACTCGCCCACAATAACCAGCTGGAGCCACCATGCAGGGCTTTATCGATTTCCTCGTCGAGAGGCGCATTGTCCTTGCGCTCCTGACCATCGCCTTCGGCGCCTGGGTGGGCTACGGCATCACGCTCACTGAGATGGACCCCAAGTCAGACGCGATCCTGCCGGAAGACGACCCCTACGTGGAGCAGGTCGACGCGGTTGCCGAGGATTTTCCGGGTTCCAGCTCTGCAATTTTTACCTTCATTGGACCCGAGGGCGATATCTTTAATCGCGCTACGCTGGGCGCCATGGAAGCGCTGCACGACCGCTTCGGTGAGGTGCAGTCCGCGATCGCCGTTGGCTCCATCGTCAACCACCGCCTCAACGCTGTCGATGAAGACGCTTACGGCCGAGAATATCTCCTGCCGCCGATAGAGACCCTCAGCGATGCGGACTTCGACCAGGTACGCGAGATCGCGCTTGCCGACGAGGACCTGACCAAGACGCTGCTGGCAAAAACGGGCGACATGACGATTGCCTCATTGAAGTACCGTCCGGGCAATGGCGGTCTGGAGGAGCG
This sequence comes from Halioglobus sp., assembly GCA_965227435.1. GTDB lineage: Bacteria > Pseudomonadota > Gammaproteobacteria > Pseudomonadales > Halieaceae > Marimicrobium. The sequence continues at coordinate 2,837,865 of CBDDGB010000001.1, forward strand.
GCTGGACATCGCGCGCTCGGTCCTGAAACTGCGCGACTCCCTGCGCGAGGAGTTCCCCGACGTAGAAATCTACGCACTGGGCGGCGACCTGTTTGAACTCGACAGCTACAACGCAGCGCGCAACGACCGCAACCGGCTCGCGCCGCTGGTGGCGGGCGCCACCACCGCGCTGTTGTGGTTTTGTCTGAATTCCTTCGTCTACGCGATCTGCGTCTTTGCGGTGTCGTTTATCAGCATCGCGCTCACCGTGGGCGCGGTGGGCTGGTCGGGGCTGCCCTTCAACCAGATCTCCAACATGGGCCCACTGGTCGTGCTCACCATTGCCATGGCCGATGGCATACACATCATTTCGGTCTACCTGCAGAACCTGCACCAAGGCATGGAAAAGAAGGTCGCGATGCGCGAGAGCCTCGCCCTTAACTTCCAGCCGGTCACTCTCGCAACCGTTACCACCGCGATGGGCTTCTTGAGCCTCAATTACTGCACGTCTGCGGGTATCTACGGCTTCGGTAATGTCGTCGCCCTGGGCGTTGTCTGGGCCTACGTCGTCACGCTGACGTTGCTGCCCGCCATGGTGCTGGCGATTCCCACCAAGAAAGTGCCCAGGCCCCTCGGCGTTCGACACCTCATGGCGTGGATTGGCAGGCAGGTGGCTGAACGCGGCAACCTGCTGTTTTGGGGCAGCCTTGTCATCATCGTGGTGACGTTCGCCATGTTGCCGCTGAACAAGGTGGATTTCGATCGTTACAGCTTTATCGACAAGGAATCGGATTTCCACAAGGTCATCACGGCGATGTCGGAGAAGATCGGTAACGACCAGTCGCTGGTTTACGCGATCGATAGCGGCCAGTACTACGGGATCGCAGAACCGGAGTTCTTGCAGCAGCTCGAGGTCTTCTCTGACTGGCTCGAGGAGCAACCCGAAGCGAGCTTTGTGAACAGCTATATCAACCTGTTGAAAACGCTGAACAAGGCCGAGAATGATAGCGACGAGGCTTTCTACGTACTGCCCACCGACAATCTCCAGGTCATTGATTACCTCGTTACCTACCAGTTGGTGCAGGAGATCGAGCCGCACATGGAGCCGATCTTCGACCCCGAGTACGACACAACGCGACTCGTGGTCGGTACGTCCAACCTTTCAAATGGTGAGCTGCTGGCTTTCAACAGCAAGATCGAGGCCTGGCTGGCGGAAAACCTCGACCCGAAGTACACCGTTAAGCAGGGTAGCGGTAGCGTTGTTTACGCACGCCTGAACCAGACCATTTCCCAGCAGTTGCTTGAGGGCTTTACGCTCAGTTTTATCCTGATCACCGTGACGATGCTCATCGGCTTGCGCAGTGTGCGCTACGGGCTGTTGAGCATCGTGCCCAACCTGTTCCCGGTAACGATCGTGTTCGGTGTCTGGGGGCTGCTCGTCGGTGAGTTGAGCCCCTACATCCTGATGCTCTTCTCCATCAGTATAGGGTTGGTGGTCGATGACTCTGTTCACGTGCTGAGTAAGTACATCTCTGCACGGCGTGAGGGCAAATTGCCGGAGGCGGCCGTGCAGTACTCGCTGGACCGCGCTGGCTCGGCGATCACGATTACGACCGCCGCGCTGGCGATGGGTACCATTATCCTGGTGTTCTCCAACACCTATTACTATCAGAACGTTGCGCTGATGCTCACGCCGATCATTGTCGTCGCGCTGTTGCTTGACCTGTTCTTCCTGCCGCCGCTGCTGGTGAAGTTTGATCGCTGGTTGGAGGGGAAGGGTATTTCGATTGCGGGGGCGGGCAGCGCCGCCGCATAAAGGCAGGGTCAGTCGCCGGGCAGTATCATCGTACTCACCGTTGGCTCGGTGTCGCCGCTCTCTTTCTCATCGCCCGCGCGTGGCGGGCGCTGCAGTTTTTCCAGGATCTCCGCCCGCTTTCTCGCAGCTTCCTCCGGGCTGATCTCGGGAGTGTCGCCCCCGGAAGTATGCTCGTTCGGCACGGTTATCAGTCCTGCCAGATTACCCGACTCCCGCCGTCGTACCATGCATCGAGTTCGCCGGTATAGGCGGCTTCAACGATATCTCGCTTGATCTTCAGCGTGGGTGTAAGGAAGTTGTTGCTGGTGTCCCAGACGTCGTTGACCACGGCGATGAACTGCAACGCTTCGTACTCTTCAATCTCTGCATTCACCTGTGCTAATAGCTGTTCGAACTTTGGCGTTAGCTCAGCGCGAAATGCGGCGTCGTTCATGCGCGGGCGCACTTCCTCGGCCAGCTGCACTACCGCGTGGGCGGCCGGGCGGCCAGAGCCTGACACGCAACAGAGCTCTATGTGGTTGTCGACATTGAGCAGGTTCTCGATGGGCGCGGGCGCGACATACTTACCTTTGCTGGTCTTGAAGATTTCTTTTACGCGTCCCGTGATGCTGAGCAGGCCCTCGGCACTGTAGGTGCCGCGGTCGCCTGTCTTGAAGAAGCCGTCTTCGGTGTAGCACTCGGCCGTCATGTCTGGCGCCTTGTAGTAGCCGACCATGTTGCCCGGTGAGCGCACCTGGATTTCACCTTCCTCGCTGATGCGCGTTTCCACTCCCTGTGCAGGTACACCAACCGAGCCGGCCCGGCGCACATCGGGTTTGGACATGTGCGACCACGCGAAGTCCTCGGTCATGCCGTAGCCCTCCAGCAGGAGGACGCCCAGGGACTCGTACCACTGGATCAGTTCTTTAGGGATCGGCGCAGAACCAGATCCCGCCATGCGCACGTGCTCGAGACCCAGTCCCTGGAGCACGGTTTTCGCCACTCGCTTGCCGACAATCGGCAGCTTGAGCAGCAGCGCAAGACGCTTCTCGGGCATCTTCTGGAACACCCCGAGCTGGAATTTGAGCCACAGCCTCGGGACCGATATGAACAGCGTTGGCCGGGCGCGTTGCAGGTCGGCTAGAAACGTGTCGAGTGTTTCAGCGAAAAACACCTGCATGCCGCTGAAGAAAGACGAGACTTCGACGTTGGCGCGCTCAAATACGTGGGCGAGGGGCAGGTAGGACAACATGCGGTCCTCGCTCGTGATGCCGAGATCTGCCACACCCAGCTGCGCCGGTATAGAGGCAGAGCGGAAGCTGTGCATGACGCCCTTGGGCCTGCCGGTGCTGCCCGAGGTGTAGCACATCAGGCACAATTCGTCGGGCTCGCGAGTGGGGCTATCCTCGATGGGTTGATAGCCCGAAATGACGTCGTCCCACCGGGGTAGGTCGTCTTCAGGGGCCAGCGGCAGGGCGATGCGCGGCATATCCGCAGGCACACCGTTCTTTATTTCGTCCCAGTCATCCAGCTTGCCCACGAATACCAGCCTGGAATCGGAGTGGTCCAGGATGTACTCCACGGTCTCGGCGTTCAGGGTGGGGTAGAGCGCGATACTCGCGTGACCCGCCATCCAGATGGCGAGGTCGGCGATGATGAAGTGCGCACAATTCTTCGAAATCATCGCAATGTGGCTGCCGGCAGGCAGGTCCAGCGAGCGCAGGTGGGCGGCCATGCGCCGGGCCTCGTTCATGGTTTCGCCCCAGGTGTATTGCGCGACCTCGCCGTTGCCGAGGGGCTGGGTCATATACAGCCTGTCCGGGCTGTTTTTTTCCCACTCGTAAGCCGCGTCCAGCAGGGTTTTGATTGATTCGCTCATGTCATGTGCCGCCAGTTCTATCTCTTAAGTGAATATAGCAAATACGCGCTTGTTCGCGCTGTATCTGCATTATTTGCAGTGCTTATGGGTAAAGACGACTCAGCGGCCGCCTAACCATTCTTTGTATTCAGGGCCTAGAGGTGGACCAACACTTCACGCTGCCCTGCGTGATGACGGTGCTCCCACAGGTAGATGCCCTGCCAGGTGCCAAGCAACAGCTCGTTGTTCTCAAAGGGAATGCTGAGCTGCGTTGCAGTCAGCGCCGACTTGATGTGGGAGGGCATATCATCGGGGCCCTCGATCGTGTGCGTGAAGATGGGGTCGTTCTCCGGTACCAGTCGGTTGAACCAGTTCTCGAGGTCCACCCGCGCGCTGTCGTCGTAGTTTTCCTGAATCAGCAGGCTGGCCGACGTATGGCGGATGAACAGGGTGCAGAGGCCTTCTTTCTCCGCGGCGGCACTGACAACCGGGGCGATCTGCCGCGTTATTGGGTACAAGCCCTGACCTTTTACGCCGATGGAAACGCGCTCTATCACCGCGGTTTTCTGCCTCCTGAAGCTGCTGGACGCATCCTACGTGATAGCTTGTTGTACTTAAAGCGGTGCGCTGTGGCGAAGGGGTAGAGCCGCCCTGCAAAGTGTGGCATAACTCGGCCCCTCACGAATCAATGCATTGGGAGAGGTCATGAAAGACTTTGCAGGAAAGGTGGCGGTAGTCACCGGCGGCGCCAGCGGAATCGGGCGCTCGATCGTCAAGGAATTGCTCGCGGCGGATGCCAAGGTGGTCATCGCGGACGTTGAGCAGAGTGCGCTCGACAATGTGCTGGGTGAATTTGACGGCGATGTATCCGGAGTTGTGACCGATGTGTCCAGCCTGGAGTCTGTCACCGCGCTCGCCGATGCGGTCTACGAGCAACACGGCGTCTGCCACCTGCTGTTCAACAATGCCGGTGTCGCTGCGCCTTCCGCTAACGTCTGGGAGACCACGCCTAACGACTGGAAGTGGGTGCACGGCGTCAACGTGATGGGCGTGATCTACGGCATCCAGGTATTTGTACCGCGCATGATCGAAGGTGGAGAGGAAGGCCACATCATCAATACCTCCTCCGGCGATGGTGGTATCTCGCCGCTGCCCTACCAGTCTGTTTATGCCTCCAGCAAGGCAGCGGTATCGACGATTACAGAGTGCCTCGGTGCGCAGCTGAAGAGCGAGGGTACCAAGCTCGGCGCTTCTATTTTCTACCCATCTGGCGGCCTGCTCGACACGGGTATCTGGACCACGGACCGCAACCGTCCGCAGGACCTTGCCCGTGAAAAAGACTACGACCCTGTGCCCACGGTGGAAGACTTCAAAGTCGCCGCCGAGGCCGCCGGAATGCAGCTGGAATTCCAGGACCTCGATGAGCTCGCACGCTTCTGTCTCGACGGTGTCCGCGATGAACGCTTTATCATCATGATCCGCGTCGAGGACGCCCAGGCAACACTGACTGATCGCGCCAATCGCTACGGCCGGGCGGAATTGCCCATCGACCTCGCCGAGATACCGCAGCTATAAGCGATTCGGTCACCATCTGGGTGGACGCGGACGCCTGTCCCCGGGTGATCCGCGACATCCTCGTGCGCGCTGCACAGCGCGTCGAGGTGCCGCTTAACTTTGTCGCCAATCACGCGCTTGGAGTGCCCCAGTCTCAGTGGGTGCGCAGTATCCAGGTGGAGAAGGGCTTCGATGTCGCCGACAACTACATCGCGCAGCATGTGGCAAAAGACGACCTCGTTATCACCTCCGACATTCCCCTTGCGGCGGAGGTGATTGAAGAGGGCGCCCACGTCATTACGTCACGCGGCGAGAAATTCACGAAGAACAATGTGCGGCAGCGCCTCAATATGCGCGACTTCATGGAGACGATGCGCTCAAGCGCGGTCGAAGTAGGGGGCGGCCCCCCCGCGCTCGATGCCCGGGACAAGCAGGAGTTCGCAAACGCGCTGGACAGCTACCTGGCAAAGTTTGCGAAGCGTGCGCCTGGCTGACACTTGAACCCGAAAAGTAAGGGTTTTGCGCTCCTAGCGCGGATGTACCCTGACCGGTAGCTCGGTAAAGCCGTGCACAAACACCGAGAGCGTGCGCTTCGGCTCACCGACGACCTCTATCCGGTCGAAGCGCTTGAGAATCTCTTCCCAGAGCACCCTGAGCTGCAGTTCCGCCAGCCGGTTCCCCATACAGCGGTGGATGCCAAAGCCGAACGCGAGGTGCTTGCGCGCATTTTCCCTGCCGATGATGAAATCGTCGGGGTTGTCGAAGAAGCGCTCGTCACGGTTACCCGACACGTACCACATCACGACCTTGTCACCTTCGCGAATCTGCTGGCCGCCCAGTTCAATATCTTCCTTTGCCCTGCGTCGCATGTGGGCCAGCGGTGTCTGCCAGCGAATGGTTTCCTGCACCATCGTGTCGATCAATGACGGGTCTTCGACCACCTTGCGGTACTCGGCCGGGTTGTTGTGCAGGGCGAGTACACTCGCTGTCATGGTGCTGCGTGTGGTGTCGTTGCCGCCCACGATAAGCAGCAGCAGGTTGCCGAGATACTCCTCGGGCGACATGTTCCGTGTGGCCTCGCCGTGGGCCAGCATGGAAATCAGGTTGCGTGCCGGGGGTTCGTTGACGCGCTGATTCCACAGCTCGGTAAAGTAGGTGAGGCACTCGATCATTTCCTCGCGCCGCTGTTCCTCACTCTCGATAATGTCGCCCGGCAGTGCGGTCGCGACATCGGACCAGCGCGTCAGTTTGCGGCGCTCGTCGAACGGGAAGTCAAAAAGTGTCGCGAGCATTCGCGTGGTCAGTTCGATAGACACTCGATCGACCCAGTTGAACGATTCGCCAACGGGCAGGCCCTCGAGTACTTCGATCGTGCGTTCACGAATGATCGGCTCAAAGTGGCGCAGGTTTTCGGCGCCCGTCACGGGGCTTACCACCGCCCGCTGCTCGTCGTGCTTGGGCCTGTCCATCGCGATAAACATCGGCAGCGGAAAATCGTCCAGCGGCTCGCGAATCGTGATGGAGGGTTCTGAGGAGAACACCTCGTGGTTGATGTCAACGGCCATGATGTCGTCGTAGCGGGTGACCGACCAGTAGGGGCCGTAAACGCTGTCTGGGCAATAGTGCACCGGCGTTTCATCGCGCATGCGTTTGAACCAGGCGCCCTGCGCGTCTGCCTCGAAGAGGAAGGGGTTCGCGATATCCAGGGTGCTGAGATCCGCGGAAGCCGGGTCCTCAAGAATTTGATCCACAGAGTAGGTCTGCTCGGGGAGTGACATGGCATGCAGTTCCGTAAATGACTTGCAGCAGAGTCTAAGCGTTTCGCAAGGTCTGTCCAGTTGCCCGGTAGCGGGTTGTGATTAACTTTGCGTTATGATGGCAGCACACCAAAATGCCTCGCATAAACCTCACGGAGACCCTATGGAACTGCAAGACGTTCGTTATGAAACGGCCGGCCGAATTGCCACTATTACCCTCAACCGCCCGGACCGCCTGAACGCCATATCCATGGGCATGCCCGGGGAGATCGCTCGCGCGGTGGACCTCGCCAATCGCGACGACAACATCCACGTGATCGTGCTGACCGGTGAGGGCAGGGCATTCTGTTCTGGCTATGACCTGATTGATTTTGCCGAGGCCTCGGGCGAGCAGCCAGGGTCGCAGCTTGGCGGCGGGGCTGCCGGTGACACCTGGGACCCGATGGCCGATTACTACGGCATGAAGCGCAACACCGAAAACTTCATGTCGCTATGGCGGAGCTACAAACCCACCATCGCTCGCATCCACGGTCCGGCAGTCGCGGGGGGCAGCGACATTGCGCTCTGCTGCGACATCGCGGTAATGGCGGACGAGGCGTACATCGGCTACCCGCCGGCGCGGGTCTGGGGTTGCCCTACGACGGCGATGTGGGTTTACCGGCTCGGTGCTGAGGGCGCCAAGCGGATGCTGCTGACCGGCGATCTTGTGAGCGGTACTGAAGCGGCCGCCATGGGTCTCGTCCTCGAGTCCTTGCCGCTGGCGGAGCTGGACGATCGCGTGCAGGCGCTCGCCGAGCGTATGGCGGGCGTGCCGAAAAACCAACTGATGATGCAAAAGCTGATGGTGAATCAGGCTTACGACAACATGGGGCTTGAGAACACGCAGATGTTCGCCACGCTGTTTGACGGCGTTACGCGTCACAGCCCCGAGGGTAACTGGTTCAAGCGGCGCGCCGAGGAAGTGGGTTTCAAACAGGCGGTCAAGGAGCGCGACCGCGGTGACCCGATAGCAGACGGCTTCAGTCGACCGCTGTCACCCTATCGTGGCGACAGGTCGTAAGGGCGTCACATGATCGATGAAGCCCTGTGGCGTGAAGCGGCTGCCAGTGTCTCCTGGTACACGGCGCCGCATACGTTGTTGGATGACAGCAATCCGCCGTTCTATCGCTGGTTTCCCGATGGCCAGATCAACGCCTGCTACAACGCGCTCGATATCCATGTAGAAAGTGGTAGGGGAGAGCAATCGGCGTTGATCTACGATAGTCCGGTCACGGCAACTAAACGTGATTACAACTATGCGGAGCTGCTCGACGAGGTGTCGCGCTTCGCGGGAGCGCTGGCAGCGCGGGGCGTCGTAAAGGGTGATCGGGTCCTTATCTATATGCCCATGGTGCCCGAGGCAGTGATTGCGATGCTCGCCTGCGCGCGATTAGGCGCTATTCACTCGGTGGTGTTCGGCGGCTTTGCCAGCAACGAACTTGCTGTGCGCATTGATGATGCGAAACCGCGACTTATCGTCTGTGCGTCCTGCGGTATCGAGCCCTCTCGCGTGGTGTCCTACAAACCGCTCGTAGACGGCGCAATCGAACTTGCGGCGCACAAACCCGATGGCTGCATTGTCTTGCAGCGCGAGGCGGAGGAAGCAGCGCTGGTGCCCGGCCGCGACGAGACCTGGCTTGATGTTATGCGCGATGCCGCTCCCGTGCCGTGCACGCCTGTCGCAGCCAACGACCCCCTTTACATTCTTTATACCTCGGGCACCACCGGCCAACCCAAGGGTGTGGTGCGCGACACCGGTGGGTCTGTCGTGGCACTCAAGTGGTCGATGAAGGCCGTCTACGATATTGACCCCGGCGATGTCTATTGGGCGGCATCGGACGTCGGCTGGGTAGTGGGCCATTCCTATATCGTTTACGGCCCGTTGTTCCAGGGGTGTACCACCGTGCTCTACGAGGGCAAGCCCGTGGGCACGCCCGACCCGGGTGCGTTCTGGCGCGTGATCAGCGAGTACAACGTCAAAGTGATGTTCACTGCTCCCACGGCCTTTCGCGCCATCAAGAAGGAAGACCCGCGTGGAGAGCACCTCAAGCGCTATGACCTCTCCTGCCTGAAGGCACTGTTCCTGGCGGGCGAGCGCTGCGATCCTCACACGCTGGAATGGGCCACCGCGCAGCTTGGCGTTCCCGTGATCGATCACTGGTGGCAAACCGAAAGCGGTTGGCCTATCTGTTCGAATTGCCTGGGACTTGAACAACTGCCGATCGTCCCTGGCTCGCCCGCGCGCGCGGTCCCAGGCTACAACGTCAAGGTATTGGACGACTCTGGCAAGCCGGTGGCCATCGGTGAGATCGGCGCACTCGTCATCGAAAGCCCGCTGCCCCCCGGAGCTTTCATCACGTTGTGGCAGGCGGACGAGCGTTTTACAGAAGCCTACTTCACGCGCTTCCCCGGTTACTACGAGACGGGTGATGCGGGCTACATTGACGACAACGGCTACGTCTTTGTCATGGCGCGCACCGATGACGTGATTAACGTTGCTGGCCATCGTCTTTCCACGGGCGCCATCGAGGAGGTGCTGGCCGATGACGAGGACGTTGCCGAGTGCGCCGTGATCGGCGTTGCCGATCCCATGAAAGGGCAGTTGCCTCTGGGGCTACTAGTCGTCAATGCCGGCGCCTCGATTACCGACGAGACATTGGTCACGCGGGCGATCGCGCACGTGCGCGACAAGATTGGCCCGGTTGCCGCCTTCAAGCAGTGCGCGGTAGTGGCGCGATTACCCAAAACTCGCTCCGGCAAAATACTGCGGGGCACGATGCGCAAGATCGCCGATGGTGAACCCTGGAAGATGCCCGCGACGATTGACGACCCCGCGATACTCGACGAGATTGCCGAGGCGCTCGCGCACCTCGGTTACCCTCACAACTGAGCGCATCTGTGGAACTGCGCCACAAAGTCATGTCTGCCCTGCGCTGGACCGCGGCGGCGCGCGTTCTCGGCCAGCTCTTCAGCTGGTTCATCACCATCTATGTGATTCGACTGTTGTCGCCCGCGGACTACGGCCTGATGGCGATGGCCATGGTGGTGATTTCGCTGCTGATACTGGTCAATACGCTGGGCCTGGATGCCGTGCTGGTGCAGGAAAAGGAGCTTACAGAGCCCCTTAGGCGCGCCGTGTTTGGGCAGGTCATACTGGTGAACTGCGCGTTCTTTCTGCTGGTTTTTTTCGGCGCAGAACCGCTGGCCGGTTTCTACGGAGAGCCCGCCGTAGAGCCTGTGCTCAAGGTGCTTGCCTTCCAGTTTCTGCTCCTGATTTTCGAGACGCTGCCGCAGTCCCAGCTGGAGCGGGAGCTGGCCTTCAGTCGCCGTGCCGTGGTCGATTTCACCACGGCGATCGTGGGCAGCCTGACAACGCTTGTACTCGCGATGAACGGGCAGGGTGTCTGGGCGCTTGTTTGGGGTACGGTGCTGACCAACGCGTTACGCATGATCGGTCTCAACCTGATCTGCCGTAACCTTGTGTGGCCGAGTTTTTCGTTAGCGCCGTTGCGTGCGCACTTTGCCTTCGGTGGCTTTGTCAGCGCCGACCGCACGCTGTGGTACCTGTTTACAGAGTCCGACAAGTTTGTGGGCGGTAAACTGCTTGGCTCTGTGTCCCTCGGTTACTATGCGGTTGCCAACCAGCTCGCTGCACTTCCCATCAACAAGATCAGCGGCCTCCTGAACTCCGTGGCGTTCCCCGCGTTTTCACAGACGCATAAGGAGGAGGGTAACGAGAAGGTGCGGGACTACCTTAGGAAGTCCACCCGCTTGCTCGCTATCGCAGCCTTCCCCGTTTGTTTTGGGATGAGCGCGACGGCAGAACCGTTGATCGCCTGCCTGCTGGGGGAGAAGTGGCTGCCCGCGGCGCCGCTCCTGGCATTGCTTGCGGCCGTTTTGCCACTGCGGCTCCTGAGCAACGTGTTTCCGCCGCTGCTCTGGGGCATCGGTATGCCGCGAACCAGCGCCGGTAACTTCCTTTTTGCCGCTATCTTTATGCCCATCGCGTTCCTGCTGGGCGCGCAGTTTGGCGCCATCGGGCTCGCCTACGCCTGGTTGCTTGCCTACCCGGTCGTGTTCCTCGTGAATGCTCGGCGTGTATGCAGGGCTATCGAGCTGGATCTTGTCACTTACCTCAAAGAGCTGCTCCCCGCGGCTGTTTCAGCGACGGTCATGGCGCTTGCCGTGGCAGGCCTCGGCCACTTCGCGGAATTGGCGCCCGACCAATGGACCACGCTGGCGATCCTGGTGCTGGAAGGGGTTGTCACCTATATGGTCGCTATCCTGATCCTAGATCGGGCCCACGTGGCCGAGTTAGTCAGCCTGATTCGTGCCTGAGGCCTGTTTTCCCTCAAATTTCATCGTTTAGTTGCTTGCAGACTAACACCTATTAGCCTATAGTCACGGGCAAATGGCCCAACTGGAGGCAATAACAATGAGCGAATGCCCGTTTGCCAATTTCCCGAACATGATCGACCCCGACACCTACGTGAACGGGATGCCCTACGACACCCTGCGAGCGATCCGTGATTCCGGCCCTGTCCACTGGATGGAAGGCACGTACATGGACGTGCCTTACTGGCTGGTGACCGGGCGGGACGAGATCGACTTCGTCTCCAAGAACCCCCAGATTTTCTCCAGCGAGGAGCGCACAGCGCTGTCGGAGGAGTGGGACGAGGAGATGATGCCGATCCACAACTCGATGATCATCAACATGGACCCGCCGCGGCAGCTCAAGTACCGCCGTATCGTGCGTGCCGCGTTCACGCCCCGCGCGGTGGACTCCTACGAGGAGCGTTTCCGCGAACACGCGCGCCGTATTGTCGATGCGGTAGCGAGTCGCGGTGAGTGTGAGTTCGTGGAAGAGGTGGCGGCCGAGTTGCCGCTGCTCGCCATTCTTGAGCTCTGCGGCGTACCGGCAGATGACCGCAAGGACTTTTTCGAGTGGACGAACGCTATGATGTTCAACCAGGACCCGGAAATGGCGGTCGATTCAGATGCTGCAGACACGGCATCGGCCATGGTCATCGCCTATGCGCTGAAGCTCGCGGAGAAGTATCGCGACAATCCGGAAGACAACATTCTTGGTGCGCTGGTGAACGGCCACGGTGGTGTCGAGGGGCTCACCGACGACGAGTTCACCTGGTTCTTCCTGCTGCTGATCGTCGCGGGTAACGAATCCACCCGTACCATTACCAGCCACGGTATGCGGCTCTTGATGGAGAACCCTGACCAGCTCCAGTACCTCGTCGATAACCCCGACAAGATCGCCGGTGCTACCGAGGAAATGATCCGCTACAACACGGCGTTTATCGTCATGCGTCGCCAGGTCATGGAAGATGTCGAGCTGGGTGGTATGCAGCTGAAAAAGGGCGACAAGCTGATCATGCACTACCACACCGTCAACCACGATGAAAAAGTGTTTGGCGACGATGCCATGCAGTTCGACGTCACTCGCCCCGAGCGCATGCCCAATATGTACAACGAGCACCGTGCCTTTGGTGTCGGGCAGCACTTCTGCCTGGGTACGCACCTGGCGAGACTCGAAGTGCAGATCATGTTCCAGGAGATCATTCCTCGCCTGCGCAACCCGAAGTTGGCGGGTGAGATCGCCTACACGCGCTCTAACCTCGTTAATGGCATCAAGCGGATGCAAATCACCTTCGATCCTGAGGTGAAGAAGGAAGAGGAAGCGGCGTAAACTCCCGCTGGGTTACACTGGGCCCCGGTAGAGCAATCACCGGGGCTTTTTATTGCATGGCGACATTCATGTGAAGCGGTTTCTCTGGCTTACTGCGGGTGTGTGCCTGGGGGCGGCGCTTACTGCCGCCGTGTTCATGCCCTGGTCAAGGGGTGCTGACCCCGATCTCGATGCCGCGTGGGCAGACTTTGTAGAAGGGCTGAATGCCGCGCAGGCGGCGCTCACCGATCCCAAACGCTTTCCACCCCCGCCTACCGATCGCAATCTCGCCGAGGGCCACCGCTACCTGCTGGGCCACCTGGGTCGCATGATTGAAGCGCAAATGCGCATGGACCCAAAGTTTCCCGAGTTCTTCCGCTCCATGGACATGCTGCGCAAGTGGACGGGCGAGAACCCCGACGCGATTTACCTGCAGGCGCCCATTGATGGCGAAGGCTATTTCGAAGTGATCGGTCGTGCTGCCGACACGCGCGGCTGGCGCGACTCGGGCCGCTATCCAGGGTCGCCCGAGGCGCCGCGCATGGTGATCTTTGCGACCATAACCGCCGTGCCCGGCGCCACCGGCAATCTGCTGGAGATGGGGACATGCCGCAACATGACGGTCGATCATCTTTCCAGTTTCGATATTGTTCCTGATAGAAGCGGCGAGTTTCGCCTTCTCATCGGGCCAGAGCGTCCCGAAGGGTACGAGGGCTACTTTCTCGACACCCGCGCAATGATGACGTGTCCGACAACCGAGGAGCAGGCAGAGAGGTCGGCCGCTTATCTGTCGGTGCGGGAAATATTTTCCGACTGGGACAACGAGGAAGCGCTGGATCTTTCAATCCGTCGCCTCGACACCGATGGACTCACCCGCCCAGCGATCAGAAGCGCAGATGTCGCCGAGCGCCTGCGGCGCATTGGCGAGGAGTTGCCCAACCAGGTCTACTTCTGGCAGCAGGTACTCGAGATCGGGCTTGAGGCCAATCGCGATATGAATCTGGATGGCAAGCGTGCGATGCCGGTGAACGGAATTAACGATCCTGCGCCTCCTTTCACGGCCGGCGGTGTGGCCGGAGCGGGGCAGCTGTATGCGGGGGGTTTGTTTGAGCTTGCGGATGATGAGGCGCTGGTGATCAAGATGACTGCGCCGGTTGAGCCGCACTACGTCGGGCTGCAGTTAAACAATGGCTGGTTCGAAGGTCCTGACCAGCAAAACTACACGAGCAGTCTTACGGGCTACCAGCTCCCTCCGGCGAGCGATGGCGCACGCTATTTCATCATCGCCCATACTGATCCCGGCGTGACGGGATGGGTCGACACCACAGGTATCGAGCGAGGGGCGCACGCGATGCGCTTTATCTTCCGGGAGGACGTAGCGGCAGAGCAGTTGCCGGTGCTGGAAACCTCTGTGGTTCCACTGGCTGAGTTACCGAACCATCTGCCGGCGGACCTGCCTCGCGTGAGTGCCGAGCAGCGCCGCGCGGAGATCGCGGCGCGCCAGGCACATATCAAGCGGCGCTGGCGGGCGTACTAGCTTTCGGTCTTGTCGGCTTCGGCCTCGGCAATGGCTTCTTCAACGGGTCCGATGAGGGACGCCGCACGCGGGTAGCCTGCATACTGTGCGATGAAGAGAAGAAACTCCCGAGCCTCGTCCGCGTTGATCTCACCGCGCTTAAGTGAGGCCTTCATCTGTATCTTGAAAGTCATCGGCTCACCTTTCTCGGCGATGATGCCGAGAAGCAGTATGCGCTTGTCGCGCATCGACAGCGTCTCGCGCGTCCACAGTTCGGCGAAGACCTGCTTCAGCATGACATCGGTAAAGGCGTAACCTTCCGGCGGTACGACGACATCGCCCGCGTATACTTCCTTGATCGTTTCCTCGCCGAGGGCCCGTCGTTCTGCGTCGTTCATTGTGGTCTCCAGAGTGTCAGTTAATCCAGCGTGCCGAATAGCTTGTCGTAAAACAGGGTAATCGTAGCGTAGTTACCCTTGTGCATGTTCTCGTGATGCACGTGGTGCTTGGCTGTAATCCATGACAGGGTTTTGAAGGGGAAGTAGGGCAGGTCTACGTGGGTGTGGTTGATCTGGTTGAGCTGGAAGAAAATCACGAATGTCGTAACGATCGTGACCACGTGGAACGGGCCCATCAACGCGGCGAGCAAAGCCACCGAGCCCATGTAGAGCGCCAGCCCGACAAAGGTCTCAAAAGGATGCACGTAATGCGCATCCAGGTACGTTGGCGTGCGTGCCTGGTGATGCACCGCGTGCACCTGGCGCATCCAGCCGTTGCCGTGAAACCAGAAGCGGTGACTCAGGTAGTAAAAGAAGTCGTAGAACATGAGGATGACGAAGATATCGAGCAGTACCATCCACCAGGGCTGTGGCGCTAATGTGACGCAAAAAGGCAGGATGAGGGGAAAGAAGGTGAAGTTGCACCATTTGCCGACGTTCTGGCTCTTGCGGATCATCGGCGGATACTTCTCTTTCTTCCACTTCTTCTTGTCTTCCGTCCTGTTGTACGCTCGCTGTTCGGCCAGTGCGGGCACCATGAACACCAGCTTCTTGCCGATGACACTGATGGCGATAATGCCTGTCAGTGCCACCGCTGCGGCCAGTAGGTTGTAGTGTTCCCAGATGGCGGTTAACCATTGCGTGTCCATTGTTTTCTACCTCGCCTTCCGTTCAGGTATTGCCGGTGAGCAGTTTGCCGAGTGCGCGACTGCGAACGGTACCCAGTTGTTCACGTAGCTGCTCGGCGAGCAGCTTGATATCCACGTTGTCTTTTGTGCCATTGCTGGACATGCCGAGGTCCAGGCTGTCGTGCAGCTTTGCCAGTGTTGCGGAGAGTTTTTCGTAGGCGGCCTGGCCGACAATAGCGGTGAGTTCTGCTTCGAGTTCATCAAGGCTGCCCGTGGCATCGTGCATGAGCTGCTCACCGCGCTCTGTAAAGCGCAGCACCAACTGGCGCGCGTCCTCGGGGTCCGCCTCGCGGCGCAGGTAGCCCAGTGACTCAAGTTCCTTTGCGATTGCGCTGATTGCCTGCTTGCTTACGTCGTGCAGCGCGGCGATCGTCTGGATACGTCCACCACTGCTGCCGATGTGTGGAATCACCTGGGCGAATGACAGTTTCAGGCCGGAATGGCCCCTGGCCATGGTGAGCGTCATAAGGCGCTGCAATACGTATTCACCCATGCGGGGCAGTAATCCCCCCAGACCGCGATAGCGGTTAGACCGTTCGTCGGGTGTGAAGGGCCCTAGCGACAGTGCGTTGGTCAGGATGCCCAGTGCGGCGCCCGCCTCATGGATCGCGTCTTCTGAGAGCAGGCTGGCAAACTCGCGGTCAAGCGCGGTTACCACCTCGACGCCATTGCGCCGTAGTCGCTTTCCTTCATCCGTCAGGGTGAGCAGTTTCGCGCGGCCATCTTCAGGGTCGGGAATGTAACTGACATACCCCGCGGCCTCGACCTGGCGCAGCGCCTGGTTGCAGGCCTGGCGTGATATCCCCAGTGCCTCGGCGAGTTCGGTAGGGCGGTAGTCACGGTCACCGATGAGCGTAATGTAGGAGGCAAAGCCGAGGCGCAGCCGCTCGTGCCCACAGTCGTCTTTCAGCGTCGCCATCATGCGCGTCTGCAGGTAGTGAGCGAGGTCCAGGAGGTTGGGCGGCAGCGTGTTCCGGTACTGGTACCAGGGTTGGCGCGCCTGTTGTTCCATCGTCGTCATAGGGCAATAGTAAACATGGGTTGACGGTTAGTCAATATTGCTTGACAAAAAAAGAAATGGACGTCTACACTGCTTCGAGATTGGCGCCGGCAGAGGCGCACAGCAAACGGCAACGGGACAGTTTATGGGTGCGAAAAAGGTGGTCGGATTTGTCGGCCTCGGCGATATCGGCCGGCCAATGGCCAGGCGGCTGCTGGACGGCGACTTCGACGTGCGAGTGTTTGACCTGGTACAGGCGGCGGTCGATGAGCTTGTGGCCGCAGGGGCGACCGCAAGCGCGTCGGTGGCGGCGCTGGCAGCGGAGTGCGACCAGATCGGTATATGCGTGCGGGATGATGCGCAGGTAGAGAGTCTGTTGTATGGCGACGATGGCATCATCGCCAATGCGCGAGGGGGGCTGCGGGTTGCCGTGCACAGTACGGTAACGCAAGCTAACCTGCTCAAGTGGGTCTCCGATGCACAAGCTGCGGGCGTACGCCTGATCGATGCGCCGATTACGGGCGGTGCGGCACGCGCCGAAGAGGGCACCTTGTGTTACATGGTCGGCGGTACTGAAGAGGATCTCGCCGAACTCACGCCGGTGTTTCAGACCTCGGCCGAGAAGGTTGTTCACGCCGGGGAGCTCGGCGCCGGGATTGCGCTCAAACTCTGCAATAACTTTATCCAGTACACGGAATTTGTCGCGCTGGCGGAAGCCGCGCGTCTGGCAGACGCCTGTGGACTGTCGCTGGACGTCATTCACGAGGTGGGCATGTCCAATGGTGTGGTCAACCCGCAGATGCATATGTTCGTCAGCGGGCGGAATGGGCTTGCGCCCGCGTGCACTGATGAGCAGATGCGCGAGATTTTTGGCGGCCACGCCACGCTCGCAAACAAGGACCTTGATTGCGCGCTCGCGACGGCTGCAGAGAAGGGGGTAGTGATGCCTACCGCCGAGTACATCCGAGAGCGCATCGAGCGCGTGTTCCTGGCGCAGGATGAATCCGCGCCAACGGCCAGGGAGGACAACCCCGCATGAACCCAGAAACCCGACTGCTGATCGACGGCGATCTGGTGCCCGCAGCATCAGGTAAGACCTACGCCAACATCAGCCCCGTCACCGAGGAGGTTGTGGGTGAGGCGGCTGATGCGGGCCCAGAAGATATGGAACGCGCTATCGCCGCCGCGCGCCGCGCGTTCGATGAGACCGACTGGTCCACGAATCATGCCCTGCGCCTTACGTGCCTCACGCAGCTGCGCGATGCCCTGTTGGAGGCGGAGGATGAATTTCGTGAGCAGATCATGGCGGAGACAGGCGCTACGTTGTTCACGTGTGGTGATATGGGGCCGCAGTGCGAGAACCCGATCCGCTTTATGGATTACACCCTGGAATCATTGCCCAGGTTCCAGTGGAGCCGTGACATCGGTGAGCGCGAGATGATGGGTGGCAAGTCTCGCCGGTTAGTCGAGAAAGAGGCGATCGGTGTGGTCGCGTGCGTGACGCCGTGGAATGTGCCCCTGCAGATCAATCTCGCAAAGTGCATTCCCGCGCTCGCGGCCGGGTGCACAGTCGTCCTGAAAGCTGCGCCCGATACGCCGTGGTCTGCCACGATGCTTGGCAGACTGGTCGCGGAAAAGACTGATATTCCCGCGGGCGTATTTAACGTGATTACCTCCGAAGACCCGGCGGTAGTTGGCGACCAACTGGTCGGTGATCCGCGCGTCGACATGGTGTCTTTCACGGGTTCTACCGCCATAGGCAAGCACATCATGGGCCGCGCGGCCGAGACCGTGAAAAAGGTCTTCCTGGAACTGGGCGGTAAGTCCGCCAACATCATCCTCGATGATGCCGACCTCGACAGCAGCCTGTTGAGTTGCCTTGCCGTGTGTTTCCATGCCGGCCAGGGTTGTGCGATCCAGACTCGCTTGTTGATACCGCGAGCGCGCCAGGCCGAAGTAGAAGAGAAGCTCAAGATGTTCTTTGGGTTTATCGAGTACGGCGACCCAACGTCAGACAGCCAGCTTATGGGCCCGCTGGTCAACGCAAAGCAGCGCGAGCGGGTGCTCGCGTATATCGAAAAGGGCAAGCAAGAGGGCGCACGCGTGCTCCTCGGTGGCGGTACGCCTTCGCATCTCGAGAAGGGCTACTACGTGGAGCCTACAGTATTTGTCGATGTCACCAACGATATGACGATCGCGCGAGAGGAAATTTTCGGTCCTGTTCTCGCCGTGATCGCCTATGACGACGAGGAGGACGCGATTCGCATTGCGAACGACTCCGACTACGGCCTGTCAGGCGGCGTCTGGGCGGCAAGCGAAGAGCGTGCGCTCAACGTTGCGCGGCGCATCCGCACGGGCACGATCAACGTCAACGGCGGCAACTTTTATGCGCCGGATGCGCCATTTGGTGGCTACAAGCAAAGCGGTGTCGGCCGTGAAATGGGCCCAGAGGGTTTCGAGGAATACCTCGAAACGAAGACCATCGCGATCGGCGCATGAGTATTCAACTGGACGGGCGCGTTTACATTGTCACCGGCGGCTCCCGCGGGTTTGGGCTGGCCATCGCCAAGGATCTCGTTGAACACGGCGGGCGTGTTGGCCTGATCAGTCGCAACCAGGGCGGGCTCGATAAAGCGATAGCGGAGATCGGCACAGATCATGCGTTCGGTGTTGCCGGCGATGTAGGTCACCTGGGCTCGATCAAGGCCGCATTTGCCTCTATCAAGAGCCACTTCGGGCGTTTGGACGGGCTTATCAATAATGCAGGCCTGGCCTGGCCCAACCCGGTTGAGAAGCTGGTGGAAGAGGAGGTGGTTTCGCAGGTCAACACCAACTTTCTCGGCACGGTATTCTGCTGCCAGGCGGCAATACCCCTGCTGCGCGGCGGCGAAAATCCCCGCATCATCAATATCTCCTCCGCCAGCGCATGGCACTACGATGAAATTGCACACCTCTCGATTTACGCCGCGACCAAGGCAGCTGTCGAGCGCTTCTCGCGGGACCTGCGCCTGGAACTACAGGCGGACAGTATCGGGGTGACCTGTATTCGTCCCGGCGGAGCTATCACCGATTTTGCCGGGCAGTGGAGCGATGAGGGTTTTCGCGGCGCGATGGAAGCCTGGAAGAGTTTCGGTACACACATGGACATGGGCATGGATGTAGGTCACGTCGGCGAGTCCGTGCGCTATGCTGTTTCCCAGCCGCCGGGCGTTGCGGTGGATCTTCTCGAAATACGCCCCAATGTGCTGACGCCCAAAAGTATCTACGACTAACGCGGTAAGGAATTAAAGCTATGAATGATGTACTCGGCTACCGAGGCAAGAACGTTGTTATCACAGGCGCAGCGTCAGGCATGGGGCAGGCGGCCGCGCAGCTGTTGGTCGATGCGGGGGCAAACGTCTACGCCCTCGACATCGCGCCGGTGTCGGTGCCGGTAGCGGCCGCGATTGAAGTCGATATGAAGGACGGCGCCAGCATTGATGCGGCCGTAGGTAAGCTACCTGACACCGTGTACGCGCTCTTTAACTGTGCGGGTGTACCCAGCCCGCCGTTCAGTATGGAAGACACGGTGCTGATCAATTTTGTCGGACTTCGCTACCTGACTGAGGTGGTATTGCCCCGCATGGAAGACGGTGGCGGCATTGCCTCTATTGCGTCCACGGCAGGCATGGGGTGGAAGCCTAACCTGGAAACCGTGCGCGAGTTTCTTGCACTCGACAACAGCTACGCCACCGCCAGCAAGTGGCTCGCCGACAACAGCGCGCGAGTTCCCGATGGTTACGGTTTTTCCAAGCAGTGCATTATTGTGTATACGATGACCCGCGCCGCCGAACTCGCGCAGCGTGGCATACGTATCAACTCCATTGCCCCGTCACCCACTGACAGCGCTTTTATGACCAAGTTGACCGGCGAGGGCGAGATACCCACCGAGGCGGTCGAACTGTTCCTGCCTCCCAATGGGCGTTATGCCACCGGGGCCGACATGGGCGAGCCCCTTGTCTTGCTCAACAGCAGACTCGCGGGTTTCGTGAGCGGCAACAATCTGCCGATCGACTTCGGCTACACCGCGCAGGTGGTCATGGGGCAGCGCGACGACCTGCTCGGTATTGCGTGAGAAAGATTCCTCAACTAATTGATAAATAGGGAATATTGGTAGATGAAAACGTTGATCGTCGGCGGCACGGGCCTGACCGGGGCGCACGCAGCGCTCCACCTGCGAGAGCAGGGGTATGACGTCACTCTCGCGTCGCGCAGTGCCCCAGAAAGCCCTGCGCTCGCCGATTTTCCGCATATCGCAGGCAGCTATATCGACGATGATTTCAGTGGTGAGCAGCTTGCACAGTTCGATGCGCTTGTCTTTGCGGCGGGTGCGGACATTCGCCTGCTCCCGCAGGACGAGGACGATGCAACGTTCTTTGATCGAGTGAACACAGTCGCCGTGCCGCGCTTCTTTGCGCGCGCCCGCAGCGCAGGAATACGCCGCGCAGTGTACATCGGTACTTATTATCCGCAGGTGGTGCCTGAAAAAATCGAGACCAGCGCCTACGTGCGTTCGCGGCACCTTGCTGATGAGGGCGTGCGCGAGCTCGCCACCGATGCGTTTTCCGTATGCAGCCTCAATGCGCCCTTCATTCTTGGCCACGTGCCCGGTGTTGCGCTGCCGCACCTCGAGGCGCTCGTGCAGTTTGCCGCGGGGCGCCTGGAGGGCATGCCTGCTGTAGCGCCGGCCGGCGGCGTCAATCACATCAGCAGTCGCTCGATGTCAGAAGCCATCCAAGGCGCGCTCGAGCGCGGAGAGGGCGGCCGCGCCTATCTGGTCGGCGATGAAAACCTGAGCTGGAAAGATTATCTTCAGATGTATTTTGACGCGGTCGGCAATTCTGCCGAGCTGACCGTGTCTGAAGAGGAGCACCCACTGTTTCCGGACGTCATCCTCTATGCAGGGCGTAACGCGCTTATCAGTTACGACCCCGACAATGGTGATCTTGGCTACTCGCGAGGTAACGTGCGCGCAACTGTCGACGATATCGTTGCCGCTTATCTCTAGCCCCCGGAGCCTGACGACCTATGACAAAACTCAGCGAAGAGGTTCTGCGTGCTACCGCAGATAAACTGATCGCGGCCCATGAAGAGGCCTCACGTACCAACGAGTGGACGTTTTTTGTTGATGAAATCTACGCGGTGGACTGTATCTACACCTGCGAGTACGCGGGCGTGATCGAGGTAACGGCTGACGGGATCGACGAAATTAAGGCGACCCATTACGGGCGTGACATGCAGGTGGGCTGGGAAGGCTGGACGTTCCCCTACATGGGCGTCTATACCGGGAGTGACAACACTCTCATCACGCACTGGCTAAACCGGGGACCCGGCGCCCGCCCGGACGGCAGCTACTTCCAGACGCCGGGCGTATCGTTCATCACGCTGAACGACGAGGCGAAAATCTGCCGCCAGTTCGACATGTTCGATCTTGCCCACCAGATGAGGCTTTGCGACGAACTGGAGGACGCGGGCCTGCTGTCGGCGCAGCTAAAGGCGCAGTGGGTGATACCTATGAAGGAAAAGTTGGAGGCGCAACTCGCGGCTAACCGCTAAGGGTCAGCCGCTAAGGGTCGACCGCTAAGCGTCGGCTGCGCCCTCCCGGCGCAGGAAAAGTGCGGCTGTCTGCAGCGAGCAGACGAGTTCATCGGCCTGGTTATAGATCTCGTTGACGAAGCTCACGATGCCGCATTCAGGGCGGCTCTTCGAGACACGGGTCTCCAGGATTTCTTCCACGCTATAGAGCGTATCGCCAGGCCGCACGGGCGCTGCCATACGGATTTCCTTGAAGCCGAGATTGGACACCGCTGCGGACTCGTTCGCGGGGTCGGTGACCGCGATGGCGATTGCCGCCGCGATGATGTGGCTGGAACACGCGACAACGCCACCAAAAATCGAAGCCGCAGCGGCTTCCCTGTCGATGTGAAAGGGCTGCGGGTCCCAACGACCGGCGAATTCCGTGATTTCTTCTTCTGTGAAATGGTGGCTGCCCGGCAGTCGGTAACGTTCGCCGGGTACAAAGTCCTCGAAGTACCTCATAGTTTATCTAGCGGGTGGCTCCTGTTCGTTTTGCGTTCCTTGGCCGGGTGTGATGAAGAGCATTGTCGCATTCTCGGCCTCAAGCGCCTTGTGCCATGCACCGCGCGGGACCACGATGTATTGCCCGGGCGTATCAAGTGTGGTCGTGTGTTCCTCGCCATCTTTCAGGAGCGCCATAGTGGCCTTCCCTGAGAGCAAGACTACGCACTCGTCGCCCTCCGGGTGCATTTCCCACGTGGTCCAGGCCTCGTCGAAGGAGTGGCACGAGATCAAAACATGTTTGTTGAAGTCGCAGAATTCCTCATCTAGTCGACCATAGAATTCCAGGCCATCGAAGCTCATTGGATGCAGTTGCATATCTGGATCTAACACCGAGAACACCTGTTGTATCTGGTGCGTAGGTATCGAATCGGCGGCTGGTCTCACAGGCATGGCGACCTCGAGCTTTTATTAACTGCGATAATGTTGAGGCCCTGAAGTGTAGCAAAAGGTAGTGCGCCGCGATGTATACGGCGCACTGATGGGAATGGGTTTTGCTGTGGTGGAGTGGGGCCTAGCTGCGTTCAGTAGCCGCTCTTGACGCCATAGCGGTTCTTCGACTTACGTGCTGAAGTGGGTTTGGGTACCCGGTCACGCAATGCATTGTACTGGTAGTTTCGACGGATCTCGGGTTTGGCTTGCTGGTCTTCCACCCTGGCATTGTGTGCCTGCCACTTGCTGCGGAATGCGCGAGACTGTTGCTTTGCGCGGGTGTTGACCTTGTGTTGCGCTTGGCTATCGTAACCGGAATCGACGTTGGTTGTCGGCACGTCGATAACAGCGCCGGTCACCTGATCTGGGCATGCCTGGTCTGTGAACATGACACCGCCAGCAGCGTCCTCGCACTTGTAGACGGCGGCCACTGTATGGGACGCGGAGAGCGCAACACAGGCGCCTAGCACCAGGCTTGCAATGACGGAGGGTGAGCGGGTTGCGGTCCGTTGCGATAGTTTCATCGTTACTTCCTCGTGCATAGGGCGTGGGTGAATGCACTTAAGACAACGTGTTTTCTTTAATACTATAGTGGTCGCAAGTTTTCAGGCAAGCAGCATCGGGGTTTGATGCTTTCCTGTTGCTATAAACATAGGTTATAGGAATCACTGTCACAATCTGCTGTGCTCCGCCTCTGCGCCCTGCGGCGCGAGATTCTGGCGAGTTGCATCCAAGGGAGAATCATGGAGTTTGTTATCAGTTTCGACATGCGTGCCCCATCGTTTGGCACGCCCGCACAAACGCTTTACGACGAAGCGCTTAACATGTGCGAATGGGCTGACGATCTTGGTTTTCATGCTGTGGGGCTCGGGGAGCACCATGGCAGCCCGGACGGGTACCTGCCTTCACCCATACCTATGGCAACCGCTATCGGCGCTCGAACGAGTCGCATGAGGGTCCGCTTAAATGTTCTGTTGGCGCCGCTCTATGACCCGGTAAAGCTCGCCGAGGATCTCGCCGTTGCGCAATACCTGTGCGGCGGCCGTCTTGAGGTGGTCATTGGTGCCGGCTATCGGCCATCCGAGTTCGCGATGTTCGGCAAGCAAAGAGAGGATCGCAAGGCGCTTTATCTGCAGGCCTTCGATGTGCTGCGCAGGGCGTGGGCCGGGGAGGTGTTTGAGTTTGAGGGTCGCCCCGTCAACGTTACGCCGCGACCTGATCCTGCGCCGCCATTGTTACTTGGAGGTACTCACGCGGCGGTTGCCCGGCGCGCGGCCGAGATCGCAGACGGCTATTACCCACCGGCCGGAGAGAACTGGCAGGTGTATCGCGATGCGTGCATCGCCCTCGGTAAGCCCGATCCCGGTGAGCGTTTTCCCGCATTGGGCCCTATCTATACGCACGTCACACGCACGCCGGAAGAAGACTGGCGCATTATCGAACCGCACGCCCAACACGTTGTTGAGTCCTATGCCGATTGGACCGTAGAGGCCTACGGCCGCGCGGCGGGCCCGTTTGCCGGAGGTGTCGACAGTGCGCAACTGCGCGCAAGCGGGGCCTACCAGGTGCTGACGCCTGAGGAGGCCGTGACCATGATCAGGGGCCTTGGTTATGACCGTACGTTCATCTTGACCCCATTGCTGGGCGGACTTGACCCGGACTTCGCCTGGCGGGGTTTGAATCTCTTCGCCGGTGAGGTGTGGCCACATGTCAGTGATATGCGTTTTGGCGAGCTCTAACGTAGTCAGTTTTCTTTACAACCTTCTTGTGGCCACGGTGATTTCTGGCCAGGATGCAGCTTGAGGGCTTGGGACTCTATCAGGCGTAAAAGTGTGACCTTGCGCACATTTTGTTCCGGCTGGAAGCCATTGTTTGCGGCGATAAGCCGACCGGGCATCGAAATTGCTTCTTTTTTCCCCAGAGAGTTCCAGGAACCTAATAGCGGCTCACTGCAGGCCTACCCACTGGTGGTAAGTCGGAGGAAGCCGAAGGAAAGCAATCATGACCCGCAAGTTTGCCATTCTCATCGCCCTGCTGGCTGCAGCCACTGCGCCCTCCAGTTGGGCGCTCACCATTGGTAATGCACCCTCTACTGATGTCGGCTTGCTTGACCTGTTTGTTCATGCGTCAACCAAGAACGAGCTGCCTAACTCCAATCCGACAACAGAGGAAAACTGGATTGAAGGTATCCTGGGTTTTGACGTCGCCTATTCGAAATACGGGAACAACGTACCGATTACAGCGACAAACGAAGACCCTACCGCGTTTGCCTGGCTGCTCGCTGACCTTGAGTCAGACTACTTCCTGGTAAAGAACGCTGCCTACTGGGCGCTGTTTGAGAACGTGGGCAACCTTGCATATGCGGTTGTCGACGCTGACTCGGGCCTGCTGCCCGACAAAATGAATTTCGGTAATGCGACTATTAGCCACTACGGCGTTGTGAATGGCCGCAACCCGACCTGTCAGGGCCCCAACTGTGACCCGGATCCTCCGTGCCAGGGCAACGATTGTGATCCGCCTAATCCGCCCAATGATCTACCCGGGCCCGCACCGCTGTCCCTCATCGTACTCGCGCTGGTTTTGCTAAAGCAGCGTATGCGCCAAACCGCTTAAGCGCTTCCTTCGTTTATGCTTGAAACCCCCGCCTGTCGGGGGTTTTTCTTTTGTATCTGTTGAAAACCGTACGCGCCAGATAGGCGTGCGATGCGGCGAGACTGGATTCCGATGCGGAATTGACTAGAGTTGTTGCATACAGGTACTCGCGCGTCGGGGGTTCGTATTGCATCGACGTCCCCGCAGACAAGAATAAACAGGAACCCGTGTACCATGTTTCCAGAGAGTCGAGTTGGACAAGTGCGCCGGATACTCCCGTTGTTGCTGGCGCTGCCCTGCTTCCCAGCGGGCGCTGATGCGTTGCTTGAAGAGGTTCTCGTCACCGCGCAAAAGCGTGAGCAGAACCTGCAGGACGTACCCGTTGCCGTGAGCGCCTATACAGCGGCGTAACTGGAGCAGGCGGGCATCAAGGACATGTACGAACTGGCGGCGCTCTCGCCCAGCCTGGATGTCGATACCTCCCAGTCGGCGACTGCTACGACGTTTGCGGTGCGGGGCATTTTCACGAGTTCGCAGAATTTCGGCCTGGAACCGTCCGTTGGGCTCTACGTCGACGGCGTCTACCGGGCGCGCCAGGGCTCCATGATCAACAACATGGTCGATGTAGCCATGGTCGAGGTGCTGCGCGGCCCTCAGGGTACGTTATTTGGTCGCAACACGCCTGCGGGTGCAGTGACCATCACCAGCGTGGCACCAGACCATGAGGGCAGAGGCTACCTGCAGGCTGAACTGGGCGACTACAACTTGTGGAACATCAGCGGCGCGAAGTCGGTGAGCCTCATTGAGGACGAACTGGCAATGCGGGTCACGGGTTTCTGGATGGAGCGCGATGGTACCGTGGATGTCGTGGGGCAAAGTGTTCGGGAAGACGACGTGCTCAACGACCGTGACCGCAAAGGCGCGCGCGTGCAGTTTGACTACACGCCGAGCGATTCGCTCGGTGTGAAACTGATCGCGGACTACGCCGAGTTGAACGAAACCTGCTGTGGTGTGGGCGCCTGGATCAACAACGTCGAGGGCGCGGGCGGTATCGCTGGCACGGACAGCCGCATTGAGGACCTCGGCGGCACGCTTCTGCTCGGCGAGAACTTCTACGACCGCAAGGTCGCTTTCAGCAAGCTGCCCGTTTCCAAGAACGAGGACAAAGGGGTCACGCTGCAGGTGGACTGGGAGCTCGATTCACTCGACCTGGCGAGTATCACGAGCTACAGGGAGTTTAATTCGACAGACAGCGTGGATGCCGATTTCCTCGACGTGGACTCGCTGGAGCGAGTAGACCGCGCCAACCAGGACCAGTTTTCGCAGGAGCTGCGAATCAGTGCGAGTAACGAAGACTTCAGTAACGTGGCCGGTCTTTACTATTACCGACTGAACCTGGATTCAGACACGATTACGAGCGTCGGCCCCGACGCCGCCGCCCTGTTGGGTCTCGGTGCTATTACGCCCGAGCCTTTTCCGCCGGGGGCGTTTTCCTACAACGTGGCGGAACAGGCGCACAGGGCCTATGCGGCATTTGGGCAGTTTGACTACAACCTGAGCGAGAGTCTGATACTGACGGCCGGCCTGCGTTGGACCTACGAAGAAAAAGACCTGAAGAATACGTTTACGGAGGAGGGCGCGTCCTCCACGCCGCTGCCCACGGAGCCCGGTTGGGGGCTGTGGCTGTTCGACCCTACCGCCCCGCGGCCCGATGTTGACGAAGATATCGATGACGATCAGCTAACCGGTACCGTCAAACTGAGCTGGTCACCCTCGGACGAGATGCTGTGGTACATCTCCTACGGAACCGGCTACAAGGCGGGCGGTATCAATACGGACCGCATTAACGTCAGTTTCCCTTCTATCTTTGACGCGGAAACCTCGGAGTCATTCGAAGTCGGACTCAAGGCCGAGTTTCCAGAGGAGTCACTGCGCGTCAATGTCGCGCTGCACAAGACCGACACTGACGATCTGCAGGCCAGTTCATTCCAGGGCACAAGCTTCCTCCTGATAAATGCGGGAACGGCCGAGACCTACGGCGGAGAGATCGACGTGTGGTGGGTGCCGGTGGAGGACACCACCCTGACGCTTGCATACGCGTACAATCATGGCGAGTACAAGGACTTCTCTCCTGCGCCCTGTTGGATAGGCACGCCGTTCCAGACCGGGCAGCCCGACCCCGGCGACAACGGTGACGGCACCTGCGACCGTAGCGGGGGAGATATCTCTTCCAACCCCGAGAATGCATTCACCATCACCGCCAATCAGGACTTTCGGCTCAACGACAGCGTGTCGGCCTTCGCGTATGCCGAGTACATCTGGAAAGACTCCCGGATGACAGATGTGAACAACGACCCGCTCAAGCGGGATGGCGCTTACTTCAACCTGAATCTACGCGCCGGTGTGAGGTTCGAAGACCCTGACATGCAAATCACGGCATGGGGCCGCAACGTGACCGATGAGGAGTGGACCAATACTATTGCCGACGCGGTAGCGCAGGACGGACGCTTCGTCGCCTTCTACAGCGAGCCGTTCACCTTCGGTATCAGCCTGCGCAAAGACTTCTAGGCTGCCAGCGGCTCGGTGAGTTCCTTTGTGTTGCCGTAGAGGATCTTGTCGAGCGCACCATCGTCGACCATGCTGCATTCCTCGATGATGTCGCGCGGCGTTGTGGTGCCTTCCATGTGCGGCCAGTCCGAACCGATGATTACCCGGTCGGCCCCGACCCATTCCACAACGTCTGCTACTTCGTCTTCCCAAAAGGGATTGATCCACACGTGCTTCCTGAACAGCGCAATCGGGTCTTCGCCGAAGTACCCGGCGCAGCGTTGGCGTGCGTTCTCCAGCTGTTTCAGCAGGTAGGGCAGGTAGCCGCTGCCGCTTTCCACCGAGCCGACGCGCACGCGAGGAAAGCGTTCGAAGAGCTTTCCGTACATGAGGTCAAGCAGCCAGTCGTTCGCCGCGCGCTCGGTTTTCTGGCTGGCAACGCTGGGTTGTTCCCCGAGCGCTTCGAGCAGTGTACCCGTGCCATAGCCGTGCGTGGTGTAGCCGGAGTTTGCGCCGTGGGCGATGACGGTGACGCCGGCCTCGTTCACCCGCGCCCAGAAGGGATCAAACATCGGGTGTGTGCAGGAGCGGCTTTTGCCATCGTCGCATCTTACCGCCGCGGGCCGCACGCAAATCAGCCTCGCACCATGCTTAACTGCCCAGTCGATTTCCTCGCACGCCCAGTCGACATCGCCGAGGGGGAAGTACGGCGCGGCAAACAGCCTATCCTGGAAGTTGAGCCCCCAGTCCTCATCGAGCCAGCGATTAAACCCCCGAAAGAGCGCGGTGCAGGCCTGTGTGTCGTGTGATAGCGGTTCTTCGTACAGCACGCCGAGTGTGGGAAACAGCCATGCGGCGTCAAGCTGCTGCTCATCCATCTTCGCAATGCGCGCATCGCGATCCATGTACTCTGGCGGTAGGGGTTCCAGCTCGGAGCGAATGAGTTCGAGCATGGACAGGCCTTCTGGATTACCGCGGAAGAACTTGTGCAGCACGCCTGGCCTGGAAATGGGGTTGAAGCTCGGGTTGCCGATCTGTTTGTCGACTTTGCCGGCCACGAGATGGCGTATCTTGCCGTTGATCGTGCAAGTCTGTACACAGCGGCTGTGCATTTTTTTTGGTACGTGGCGCGTGAAGGCGTCTGCCGCCTCGTAGTAATGGTTGTCGGCGTCAAAAAAGGCACCAGCGTAATCGACCACGACCTGTCTCCCGCACAGTTGAGCTTTTGGGAAAGTAGCTGACTTTACTGGGCGGGCCTAGAGGGGGTTTGACACATTATGTAAAAGGAAAAAGAATGAGTCCTCTTTCTGCAGGGTGAGGTGAGGACACGGTGGGCGACCCAGGAGAGGAAGTCAGTCAGAGGGTGCGCGAGGCGTTTCTTGGCCTGCTCGCCGAGAAACCCTATGCGCGCATTACGTTCAAGGAGCTCGCCGCAGCGTCAGGGATGTCCCGGCAGAATCTCTATTACTACTACAAAACCAAAGAGGCGGTGCTTGAAGACGTCATAGAGGACTTTTTCGACAGCATCCACGATACGATGATGCGCTACAGTCCCGCCAAGGTCGCACCCGGCCAGCAGGAAGAGCTCGCAAAAGCGCTTATTCGAGAGACGCTTAAAGCCATCAAGGAAAGGGAGCAGGTCGCGGGACTGCTCTTCGCAGACGATATTGCGGGCCTTGCTATCGACAAACAGATCGCGTTCCTGAAGCGTGTGCTGGGTGGCCTCATTCGTGCACGCGATATCAAAGTGAATGACCCGAAATTCATCCACTACCTCGCGCTACAGATTTCCGGAGCCAGCTATCAGGTGGTCAGGGAGTGGCTTCTGGTAGACACGGACTTTCCTATCGAGCGTATGGTGGAACTGGGCCATCCCATGGTGTTGCAGGTAATCCGCTCGTTGGAGAACAACTGATCCTGCCCGGTGTTTTGCTTTTCTTTCGCCTTTGCAAAAAATCCCGCTTCTTTGCGTAATCAGCCACGGCTACGATAAACGCAATTGAGGGAGGCGTTTATGGCGTTTAAGGGCAGCGTGGCGTTAGTGACAGGCGGTGCGAGCGGAATGGGGCGTATGTCCTGTGAGCGGCTCGCATCCGCGGGCGCAAAGGTCTTCGCGCTGGACATGGACGCTGCCGGGCTTGCCACGCTTTCCGAGCAGTATGACAACGTCACGACCCTGCAGGTCGATGTCAGCAACCAGGAGCAGGTCGCCGATGCCGTGGCGAGGGCAGGGCGCGACCTGGGCGATATCGATCGACTTACCCACTGTGCGGCGATCATGCCGCTTGCACTGATTTCCGACATGCCGGTCGAGACGATCGTGAAACAGATGCGCATCAACTATGACGGCACGGTGTATCTGGTGACATCGGTGCTGCCTGGCATGCTCGAACGAAACCACGGCGACATCATTGCCTTCGGCTCAATCGCCGGAGAGGTACCGCTCCCAACGGCTGGCGGCTACTGCGCCACCAAGGCGGCGACCATCGCGTTCATGCGCCAGGTCATCATGGAACATCGCCGAAGCGCGATCCGTTTTCTGCTGGTTAATCCGCCTCCGGTGAACACTTCGCTGCTCAGTGCAGAGAAAACGGGGCAGAGAGGTTTCAGTCAAAAGCAGATGGAGCAATCGCTAAAGCGTGGGATCGTCGTGCAACCGGAGTTTATCCTCGACGAGATCGAGAAGGCGCTCGAAAAGAGCAAGACAACGCTGCACCCGGGCTGGTTTGCGAAGAGTATCGTTGCCGCTCACAAGCTGTTTCCGTCGACCATCGGCAACATGCTGTTAAACATGAAGTAGCGCGTGATCGGTGAAGGAGGGCGCATGAGTTCCAGTGTAGGTAGTAGTTCGGACCCGGTTGATATTCGCGATGCGTTGTCTCGCTTCGACAAGGAAGCGATAAGTACCTTTCGCCGACAGAAAAAGCGCCCCGATCTTTCACGGCTGCCCGGCGGAGAGGGTCTTCCCGTCTTGGGGCATGCCCATCACATCACGTTTCGCATTCACGACTGGCTGGACGAGCAGTACGCAAAGCATGGTCCCGTTTTCCGTGCCAGGGCGGCCGATCGCCGTATCGTCTTTGTGCTGGGCGTAGAAGCCAACCAGCTGATCCTGCAGAACGAAGACAAGAACTTCTCCAATTTTCTCGCGTACGGTCCGAACATCGAGAAGCTGCTCGATGACAATGTGCTGTCGCTGGACTTTGGGCACCACAAGAAAACCCGGAAAACGCTGCAGGCCGCCTTCAGGCGCCAGGCGGTGGAAGGGCATATCGCCCTGATGAACCCGTTTATCCGCACAGCGCTGGAAGACTGGCCCATAGACCGGACCGTTAAAAGCACTCCGCTGCTGCGCAAGGTGTTGCTCGATACCGGGGCCAAGGTGTTTCTCGGCCTGGACATGGGCCCCGATGCCGACACGATGAACCAGGCTTTCATCGACCTCGTGAATGCGGGCGCGGCGATACTTCGCTTTGAAAGCATACCGTTCTCGCCCTACAACAAGGCCTTGCGCGCGCGTCAGACGATGAACCGCTTCGTGCGCGCCAATATCGCGGCGCGTAGAAACTCCGCCGAAGAGGGCCAGGATATTTTTTCGCAGCTGTGCAGGGCGAGGGATGACGACGGAGAGTACTTTTCCGACGAAGAGATCTGCAACCAGATCATTTTTATTCTCTTCGCCGCGCACGATACGACCTCGAGCGCGCTCAGCTCCATTTTCTACCACCTGGCCAGCGATCCACAGTGGCAGGACACCCTCAGGGACGAGATGTTTGCGGTGGGGAAGGACCACCTGGAGTTCGACGACTACGAGCAGCTTGTACAAACCGGCTGGACCATGCAGGAAGCGCTGCGCATGTACCCGCCCGCGCCAATGATACCGCGCTACGCGTTGAAGGAGTTCGAGTTCGCGGGCCACAACATACCGGCCAACACGTCATTGATGGGCTTTGCACCGTTTACCCATTATCTTCCCGAGTACTGGACGGAGCCCAGACGATTCGACCCGCACCGTTTTTCGCCTGAGCGGGCTGAAGACAAAAAGGAGTTCTGGCAATACGTCCCGTTCGGCGGGGGAGCACACAAGTGCCTCGGCCTGCATTTCGCGCAGGTTCAGGGCAAGACGTTTCTCTTTCATTTCCTGCGCAGGTATCGCATTCACAAAAACCCGAAGATGACCCGCTACAAGTACAACAATTTTCCGCTCACGTTCCCCCGCGATGGGCTGCCGCTAAGCTTTACCCGCGTTAACTGAGAACCAGGCGCGAATGGCAAGGGCAAAGCCAGTCCAGGACCAACATGGCGACAACGCGGCGCTGAGAGCGGCGCTATCCGAATACGATACCGCTTCGATTCGTGCTCTACACCGCCGCTTGCCGGCGTCCGATGTCAGGCATATTCCCGGCGGCCGGGGGCTACCGCTTCTCGGTCACGGCGTGTCGCTCATTGTTGATACGCACAAGTGGCTCAACGAGCGACACGAAAAGTATGGCAAGGTCTTTCGGCTCAACGTGCCCGCGCTCAACGAGGGCGGTGGTGGTGCGGTAATGCTGCTGGGCCCTGACGCCAATCAGCTGGTGTTCCAGAATGAGGGCCAGCAGTTTTCCAATTACCTCGCGTGGCACAAGAATTTTCGTGGCCTGTTCGACGACAATCTGTTGCAGCGTGACTTTCGGGACCACAAGACCCTGCGCAGGACACTGCAGTCGGCTTTCAGGTGTGAGGCGATTGAAGGCCATATGGAGCTCCTGAATCCTCATCTGAGGGATGGGCTGAAGCGTTGGCCAACGGGTACAGCCCTGAAATCGATGGACCATCTCAAGGAGCTCTTTCTGACTGCGGGTTCGAGCGTGTTTCTTGGCGTACGGACGGGTGATAAGACCGCGGATATCAACCGCGCCTTCACCGAGATTGTTTCCGGTACGTTGGATCTATTCAGGCAGAAGGCTATCTGGTTTTCACCTTATGCGAGGGGAGTCAGGGCGCGCGAGTATCTCACCCGGTTTGTGGTGGAGAAAATTCCTGCGTGCAGGAAAGCGCCGACTAGAGACCTCCTTTCACACTTCAGTAACCTTCGCGATGAGCATGGCGACCATTTCAGTGACGAGGAAATCTGCAACCAGCTGCTCTTTATACTGTTTGCCGCTCATGACACGACTACCAGCACGATCAGCAGCGTGCTGTACTCCATTGCCGCCCACCCCGAGTGGCAGGTCCGGATGCGCGAGGAAATGCAGTCGATAGGAAATGATAGCGTCGCGTTCGAAGATCTCGACTGCATGCCGAGTACGAGCCTAGTGATCAAGGAGGCGTTACGCATGTATCCGCCCCTGGTGATGATGCCACGGCACACGCTGGAGGGATTTGAGTACGAGGGGCAGCATATTCCCCCGAATACTACCGTTACTGTGTCTGCGCTGTTTTCCCACTACATGCAGGAGTACTGGGCTGATCCTCACATCTTCGACCCCACACGATTTTCTGCGGAACGCGCGGAGGACAAGGGTCACCCCTTCATCTACATTCCCTTCGGTGGTGGCGCTCACAAGTGCCTCGGGTTACATTTTGCGCAGGTACAGAGCAAGATCTTCCTCTTTCACTTGCTGAGGAATTACAAGGTCACCAAGGGAGACGACATGACGCACTATCGCTATACCAACGTGCCTCTCACGTTTCCAACCGATGGCCTGCCACTGACGTTTCATCCGATCGACTGACGGAGACTCTATGAACCCTTTCAGCGCCATTCTTTACGAGGTGCGCGGCGGTGTTGCGCACGTCACGCTCAACGCGCCCAAGCGACACAACGCCATGTCCAGGGAGATGCTCGACGAGCTGCAGGCGGCCATGTGGGAGGCAGACAATAACGAGGCGGTTCACTGCGTACTGTTGAAGGGCGCCGGCCCTTCATTCTGCTCCGGCTATGACATTTCCGGGGGCGTGCGTCGCGAAGGTCTCGATGAGGAGGCCCGCTATCGGGGCGGGCGGGAGATTGATGACGACAGCTGGCATATCGAACGCAGCAACGCGAAGCTCGCCGCAATCTTCGATATGCACAAACCGGTAGTCGCCCAGGTCCACGGCAACTGCCTGGCGGGCGGGACCGACCTCGCACTTGTTTGTGACATGGTGATCTGTGCCGACGATGCGGTGTTCGGCTTTCCCGCGGCGCGGGGCATGGGTACCTTGCCTGCCAACATGTGGCTCTATCACACGTCACCGCAGTGGGCGAAACGCCTTTTCCTCACTGGCGACACTATTCGCGGTGAAGATGCCGCGAAGATCGGCCTCGTGCTCAAATCAGTACCCGGCGACATCCTCGCTGAAGAGTGTGAGTATCTCTGCGACCGCATGGCGCTGATTGACCACCACGTGCTGTCGGCCAATAAGCGCGTACTCAATATGGGGCTGGAGTTGATGGGAGCGCGCCTGTTGCAGCGCTACGCGGCTGAGATGGACGCGCGCGGGCACAAGGCACCTGCTGGCAAGGCCTTCTTCAGCAGCATTAAGGAGCTTGGCCTCAAGGGCGCCTTTGACGCTCGGGACGCACCGTTCGGCGACAGCATGGTCTCGGTAGACAGCCCCGACTGCAAGAAATAGGTAACGGCGCTAGAGGAGTTCGTCGGCGAGTATCTCAAGCGCCTCGGGCTGTTCACAGAATAGGATCAGTTCATCCACCTCGTGGCGTTCATTCGCCGCTTTCCAGGCCTTCAGTCTTTCGCGTATGCGCTCTTCCGGACCAACGAGGTGGCAGGCGTCGACCAGTTCGTCGGGCACATCGAGCATCGCCTCCTTGCGCTTGCCCGACAGAAACAGGTCCTGGATTTCTTCTGCCTCGCTGGCGTAGCCGAGCGCCACGGCGTAGTCGGTGTAGAAGTTCTTGTTCTTCGCCCCCATGGCGCCGATGTAGAAAGCCATATTGGC
Organism: Halioglobus sp.; assembly: GCA_965227435.1. Classification (GTDB taxonomy): domain Bacteria; phylum Pseudomonadota; class Gammaproteobacteria; order Pseudomonadales; family Halieaceae; genus Marimicrobium. The sequence continues at coordinate 2,872,841 of CBDDGB010000001.1, forward strand.
CTTTGCCGGGATGCGGCAGGCGTCGATATCATCGCCGAGTGTGCAGCGCACGAAGGGCGCTACTGCATAGTCCTCAAGCGTGCGGCCGCTCGTGGCGAGGCCCTTGCTGATACCACTTGCCAGAACGTCGAACCGGTCCGGGTCCATCCAGATAGGAATCACGCCGTCGGCGACCTCGGCGCTCGTCTCGAGACCCTTGGGAGTAATCGATGCGGTGTAAATCGGTATGGACGTGTCCGCTTCAAGGATGCACTTCAGCGATTTTCCAAGCCCCATGCCGTCCGCGCCTGAGTAGGGCAGGTTGTAGTGCATGCCCTCGTGCGTAACCGGTGCTTCACGCGCGAAGACCTGGCGCACGATATCAATGTACTCTCGCGTTCGCGCGAGCGGCCTGGAAAAGGGCGCACCGTGCCAGCCTTCCACCACCTGTGGCCCCGAGGCGCCAAGGCCGAGAATAAAGCGGCCACCGGAAAGTTGGTTCATTGTCAGCGCGGTTTGCGCGGTGCACGTTGGCGCCCGGGCTGTCATCTGCAGGATCGAGGTGCCGACCTTTATCGTCTCTGTTTGCGCGAGAACGAAGGCGGCCTGGGTGATGGCATCAGGGCCCCACGCCTCGCCCGTCCACACGGAGTGAAAGCCGAGGCTCTCTGCAAACTTGATTCGTTCGATGTCGAGCTCGAGTCTCTTACCGACGGTCCCCACTATCAGGCCGAGTTTCATGGGCGGCTCCGGATGACGGATGAATCACAGCATTATGCGGCGGTGCACGGAGGCCTAGCAATTTGCTTTTGGGGCAGGTGTGTCGAGAGTGGGTCCTTTTCTATTCCAGCGGGAGAGGGCGCCTTTGGTTTTCATTAACCTACCCGGCGCTCCACGCCTTCCCAGTACGGCTCGCGTAGATCCTTCTTCAGCACTTTGCCGGAAGGATTGCGCGGGATCTCATCGATGATTTGCATCTGGCGCGGCACTTTGTACCCGGCCAGTCGCTCGCGGCAAAAGCTGATCATGTCCTCCAGTGAGAGATCGGCCGCTTCGCGTGTGACGATGACGGCGAGGATGGCTTCGCCGTACTTTTCGTCCGGCACACCGATCACGGCGGCATCGGCAATGGCGGGATGGTCGAAAAGCGCGTTCTCGACCTCTTTGGGGTAAACATTTTCGCCGCCCGTGACGATCATGTCCTTGATGCGATCCTGGATATAGACGAAGCCCTCTTCGTCCATTCGCGCGGCATCGCCCGTATAAAGCCAGCCATCGCGCAGTGTCTTCGCAGTCGCCTCTGGCAGGTGCCAGTAACTGGTCATGAGCTGTGGCCCGTTGACTGCGATCTCGCCGACCTCACCGAGCGGCACTTCTTCACCCGCCTCATCAACGATCTTTACACGCGTTCCCGGCGCGGCCCTGCCGCAGGACAGAAGCAGGTGAGGCTCTCCTTCCAACGCGCGCTGGTGTGCGCCTGAGGAGAGCAGGGTGGCGCAGGCCGTTGTTTCCGTCATGCCGAAGACCTGCACAAAACGGCATCCAAACGCGGCCATCGCCTGACGCAGGGTTTCCTCGGCGATGGGGCTTGCGCCGTAGCCCATCGAGCGCAGGTCCGGGAACTCGCGCTCGGCAATATCGGGGACGTGCACAAGACAGGCCTGGATCATTGCGGGTACAAGCGTGCAGTTGGTGACGCGATGACGCACGAGATCGTCTACTACGGCTACCGGGTTAAAGTCACGGTGTACGACGACACTCCCGCCTACGCTGACTGTACACTTGTGGCTAATGCCGGCTGCCGCGTGATACATGGGCAATGCACACAGTATGCGCGTATCGCCCACCTGCATCTTAAGTTCCATCGTGACCATGCGCGTATTGGCAGCGATCGCGCGCTGGCTCAGCACGGCGCCCTTGGGCAGGCCGGTCGTGCCGCTCGTGTACATCTGGTACAGGTCGTCGGACTCGCTGATCGCATGGTTTGGGTTGTGTTCCGGTTGGCCGTCGAGCCAGTCCGTGAAGGACTCCCACCCTGCAGGTTGCCCATCCAGGCAGATGAAGCGCTCGATGTTGGGTAGTTTGGCGCGCACGCTGTCGATCCCCGCGCAGAACTCCTCTTCCACGACGAGCACCCTGGCGCCACTGTCGTCGATGATGTAGGCCCACTCCGGCGGTGCCAGGCGGTAGTTGATCGGCGTGGGAACAACACCCACCTTGGAGCCGCCGTAGAACACGAGCATCTCTTCAATGCAGTTCTTGCTGAGCCAGGCGAGGCGCTCCCCCTTGGCCATGTTGGCAGAAATGCAGGCGTGGGCCAGGCGGTTGCAGAAGGTGTTCGCGGAGGCGTAGTTGTAGCGGACGTCCCCCATTTCAACGCACGGGTTTTCCGGGGTCTCCCGGGCGTAGTACTCCATGAAATCATGTAACCGCATAGCTTCTGGTGCCTTCTTTTGTCTGCGTTTCAACCAGTGTAGACCAACGTGGGCTTTACTCGCGCAGGGGCGTGGAGCCTCGAATTCGCTTTGCGGGCCAATTTAGGTACACTGATTTCGGTGCGAGCCACTTTGGCTGCACCGTACAATTTAGTAGTGTCGAACGGAGTCAAAAGAATAATGAATAAGATTCTGACCCTCTCGCTTGTGCTTGCCGCGCTTGTGGCGTTACCGGCGTTGGCCCAGACCGACCCCTGCGCATTGGTCCGCTGCTCAGCACAGTTCCCAATCTGCGTGGTTGAGAACGGCCAGGCCATGTGTGTCGCAGAGTCCCAGAGCGAGGTGCCTGAGCCGAGTATCATTCCCTTGTTGATTGCAGGCGCGGGAGCCTTTGCCCTCGCGAGGGCCATGCGCCGCAAGTCGTAGGTTAAATACCCTGGTGGGCCTGCGGTGGTTGAAGCGCAGCGGCTGAGGTTCTCGCCAGCGCGCGCACTCCGTTGATTACCGGGCACACGCCGCTTACTGGCGTGGTGGCCCGCCCTTCAGGATTCGAACCTGAGACCTTCCCCTTAGGAGGGCGAAATCAAAGGTATGATTCCTGAAGAAAAATTTTATAACCCCCTGATTTTACCTATAAATTAGTTCTGAGCTTTTCTTGGATAATCTGGCCTTTCTCCATAAAATGGACTTATCCTGGACTTACGGAAACGCCCAATGCCTGCGAAGCTCACCCGTTCCCTGGTAGAAAAGTCCACGCCAGAGTCGAAACCATTCGAGATTGTGGACGCGAAGGAGCCTGGTCTTCGGCTTCGCGTGCAGCCATCTGGTAAGAAGTCCTGGATCGCTGTTTACAAAGTTGATGGACGCAAGACACGCAGAACCCTGGGCAATGCGCTGCATATCTCACCTACGGCAGCGCGCACCGCGGCGAAGGAGATACTGATCGAGGCCGCGAAGGGTATCGACGTCAACGCGGAGCGCCGGCGCCTCCAATCATCTACCCTAGCGGCTTTTCTCGATACGCACTATTCAAATTACGCTGAGACCCACATCAGGACGCACCGCCAGCACTTGGCCACCATTCGGAAGCAGTTTTCGAATCTCCTCGAGCGCCCGATGTGGAAAATCACAGAGCTGGATATGCAGCGCTGGCGCACCCGGAGAGCGAAGCAGGGCGTCACGATCGACACTATGCGACGCGAGTTGTCGACGCTCCAGTCAGCCCTAAATACCGCTGTGAGCGTGTTCAAGGTGCTGAGTAACAATCCGATTGCTGGTTACAAACTAAAACAACACTCCAACGCCCCAATTCGGAAGAACCAGGCCAAGATTCGGTATCTGGTGCGTGGGGATGAGGATCTGCGACTCAGGGAGGCGCTAGACGCTCGCGACGAGAAGATTAGGGCCGAGAGGCGAAGTGCGAACCAGTGGCGTAAAGAGCGAGGCGTCGCGAAGATGCCTGAAATCGGACCCCAAGATTTCGGAGATCATGTAACGCCGATCGTTTTGCTCGCCCTGCTCACCGGTATGGATCGGGGCGACCTGTTCGACCTAACCTGGGAGCAAGTGGATCTCAAGAATCGGCATATTCGGCGCGCGCGGGGGAAAATTCGGCGGCGCTCCGATCAGGTCTGGACTCTGCCTCTGGCCCCTGAGGCGGCCGAGGTGCTCACCAGGTGGTCGGAGCTGACTGGCAAAGCCAAGGGCCGGGTTTTCCCTTCGCCAGTCTCAGGTGGCCGTCTGGACAACATCAAGAAAGCCTGGGCGGGAGTGCTGGAGGACGCAGAGATCAAAGATTTCCGCTTTAAGGACCTGCGGCACACTTTCGCAAGCTGGCTTGTTCAGAGTGGGGTAGACCTCTACACGGTTCGGGACCTGCTCTGCCACAAGTCAATCAAAACAACTGAAATTTACGCCCACCTCGCCCCCGATCAAAAGGCGGCAGCCGTGAACAAAGTTTTTGGAGGTCATTCGTGAGCGACTTCGAGATGAGAGCCGATCTTACCGCCTATCAGATACAAATAGCCCAGTTGGACCTTAAGGACGAAAGTGAAGAGGCAGCTAGGGACCTTTGCGCGCGTATGGCGAAAAAGATGGCGGATTCTTCAGGAGATTTGGAGAGGTACTTTTTCAAGGCGCTGACAAAAATTGCCAATGGCGAAGACTCTGCCAAAGCTTTGAATATTAAGCGGGGCCGAAGAGGCCGACCAAGAACGGGGTATAGACGAAGAACCCAAATATTTTGGGCGGTTTGGTTGTTGGAACTCGAAGGTAAGGCTGGCAGCCGAAAGGAGGCGGCAGCGATACTCGAAGAATCAGGATTTGGTCTCACGAAAGAAGCGATCTTGAGTCAATTAGATAGCGAGCCACCTGGCAGCGAATAAATTAATTCGCCCATTTGTTTTTTTGTACATCACCCCATTGCCTTATTACTCTGTTCGCACTGAATTATTCAGATGAGAGCAGGAAAGGCGCAATGGACACAGAAAAACTCAACTACTCCATCAAAGAGACCGCGGCACTTCTTGACGTCGGCGTCCAGGCTATCTACAACGCCATCAATAATGGCGATCTACAAAGCTACCGGATCGGTGGCCGCCGGTTCATAAGTCCCACCGCACTTAAAGAATACCTCGAGGCTCGCGAGCGAGCTGGTCACCTAGAGAGGCCCTGTCAGGTAGGTGGTCGTCGTGGGCAGAAGAAGGAGGAAGGCGAAGTAGACGATTCCGGGGAATCCATGGAACAGCCGTCCGCGTGATTGGGGCGTGGATCAGTCACTACTTCAGCGACTCATTGACCGGGGCGACCACGTGTCCATCAAACTGGGAAGACTACGCATTGTGCCGGCGAGCGGGCAGCGCGCTCCTAAAGAATGGCTGCAGGCACACACAGAAGAGATCGAACTGCAGGTTCTTAGCGCGGTTGGCATCGATGCTTTTCGCTTTGAGACCTACGGAACGGGAATGTATGGGCCGTCTCGGGCCGGGGGCGCCACGTTGCAGTTCAGAGGGGTGCTAACCGATCTGGAAGCCTACGGAGTGTTTAACGCTAATCTCAAGTACCAGCGCGGAGCGCGTAAAGGCGGAAAACTGCCGAAGCGTCACTTCAGCGTCGGACAGCGAAGCCACTTTGTGCGGTTTTGGAAGCGTGCGGGCCTGTCGATGCCAACGAGCCTGACTCGATTTCACCAGCACATGGGTAATCTTCGGCCGATCCTGTTCACCGGGAACATCGTGGGCGGGCGCTTTGAAGTCGCTTCACTAGCGCCACTCGAATTAAGCAACAGCAAGATTTTGAGAGCGACAATGACACATAGCGCTCACATTTCTGACCCACAACTCACCCATAATTCACCCATAAAGTCCACGCATACGGATTTCCCAGAAAGCCAGTTGCAGCGGGGCTTGCCGCCAGATCAAACTACGTGCCCTTCAAAGTACGTAAACAAGGAAATAAGGGAATACGGATCAAGGGATAACAGTTCTTCCTCTCGTAAGGATCCTAGAGATCAGACTGTCGACGAGTGGTTCGGCGATTACGACAACGCGCCAAGCGAAAATGAGGTAATGCCATGAGCGAAGATCGAAAAGTTTATGTACCCGAACTACAGGTCTCCCACCACGAATACGCGGGATACCAGGATGACTGGAGTGGATGGTGACTGCGACGGGGAAGGCCTTGGCGCGGATCAAAGAGGCAGGCGCTATTGTTGAACAGGGCTAGGAATCCGCTTTGTGCCAGAAACGGACTTTAGCTAGTTTGTTATTCCGTACAATAACGCCGCGTCAGAATTGACTGTCCAACCGGCTTCATTGCTACAAAAACTCATGGTTCTTGAAAACAGGCGTCCACCCGGGTTCGCGCCCAACATTTCAATGTAGTAATCCTCTAGCTCAGCGGCGACTTGTTTATTGGAACAATTAATTGTCCGGCCGGTGAGAAGGTCCTCCTGGACGGTATATGGGGCATGAAACAGAAGGAGGCCATCCTGCATAATTACTCGCCGGTACGCACCTAAGAAGGCAATACTGCAGGCTGACGCACATAACTGATCTCCCGCCACCAAAGCAGCAACGCCATGTCTTCTAAAGAGTCGACCGAGCGCATATCCGTCTTCTAATAGACCACCACCAGAATTCATAAATACGGATAATAAATAGCCTTCTCCGCTTTTTGTGTTGCAGCGACTCATGCTCGATAGAAGCTCAGACATTACGAATGTACTGTCCGGCCCTATCGTACCGTTCAATTCTAGAATCTCGCTGAAGCCCTTTTCACAGTTTTGGCTCGCTAGCCTTGTATGACGAACTTGAAGGTCGCCGACTTGCACATCAGCCAGCACTACACCATGACCTTTTGGCCAATACCAGCTAGATCCGGCAAGATCAGTTCCTGAGGAACTATCCATCAAAGGCTGTTGAGAGCAGCCATGTACTAGGGACAATAACAGTAATAATGCTGGATACTTTAGGGGCATTGTCAGGCTCGATCTCGGGCACAAATCTACATCGGGGCAGGAAGTTCCTCAGCGTCTTTCAAAGCTTCCGCTTTGAGTCGGTAGCGAATCCATTCGACCAGTCTAGCCTAGGATGGCGTGCGAGTCTCCATTGCGCCAACAACGGGTAAAGTACGTAATGAAGCAACCCTTGCAGGCCTTCGATGCTGGAGGTAGAGCGCGGGCTACGGCTCAAGTGGTGGAACTAAGGGGTAGAGCTGAGGAGGCGGGAGTTATTGCCGGGAAGGCATCGGCGCTGGTGAGCTGGGAAAGCGACTAAGCTGATCGAATAGTCATCTTCATTCGGGTTGCCACATCCAGTGCGAGCTTTAGGCGGGCACTTTTAGTCGTTTCGCGAATGGTACTAATCTCTGCTCGATTTTCACCTCTCATCCAAAGCCCGTGAAGAGGAAGGTGCTTTAGCGGGAGAAAGTCAGGAAAATACTTGTCAAGTTCGAGGTCAGTACAATTCACAGTCGCCTCATAAAGCGCATCAACTAAGTAATCGTTGGCAAACAGGAGTGCCTCGTCTATCAAGAATTCGTCACTAAATTCATCCTGGGCAAGGTCCTCATCATCAACAGAGTAGGTGGCAGACCAAGAATAAAGGTGAGGTTTGTGCAATTTGGATATGACAAAAAACTCGCAGGTTCTCTCATTCTTGCCAGTGGTGATGGTAGTAACCACAACGTAGGTAGTACCGAATATCCCCACCGGGAGACGCCGGACACGGAATGCATGATAACGATCGGAGTTTGGGTCAATCATATACAGAATCCAGCGATTGCAAATGGGCTAAGGGGCTTTCGAAGCATTCGACGCTGCCTGAACTACTGGTTTGCTTAAAATTTCTACCATTGATTTTCCTGAAACCGCAGGTGCATCCGATCCCGGCGCATAACCCGTTGTTTGTGGGCTATATATGCAGCTCGCGGCTTGAATTAGTATTGCCTCCCTGCTGCCCAGATCGTCAGTCGCGTCGATCATTGCTTTATAGGTCATCAGCGCATTCTGCCTGTGTTTGTTGACGATAGAATTGTGCTTGTGGTTCAAGTAATTTTTTGCAGATAAGATCAGGAGGTAGGTCAGCACAGCGAATATGAGAATTTTGCTGGTTACAAGTTGCACCGTCTCAAACGTATTCTGCGGCGCAATGTAGTCCCATTTATATAGAAAAATAGAGCCTATAGCGAAGAGTGCGAGAACTATGGCTACACCAATGGTTCGTGTCTCCCATTTCTCTGCTGCGGTATCGTGGTCTCCTGATTCGGACTTAAAGTAGATCGCTTGCTGTGTTACGCCTTGCTCAGCAGCGGTCTCTCGAATATCTTCAAGAACTTTCTTGGCGTCTTCCTCGTGTTTATTGAGGGCTTTTTGCGTTTGATCTGACTTATCTGTTATCGCTTGTAGCGTCGCTCTTGCGTCTGCGTCTAGTCGTTGAAAGTCAGCGGATCGATGTAAAGAGTATGAGATATAGGGACTAAGCAGCTTGAAGGCGGGTTCATAAGACTTTTCGAGTCGTTGAATATACTGGTCCCTTATTGTCCGTGGAGGCTGGTCGCCCTCCGTCGGGTCGAAATCCAATACTTGTTGCAAGTTGTAGTGATCTGAATCACAGATTTTCTTTATCTGCTGGAGGTCGGAATCGGGAAAATCTTCTAGCGCGATCGGAGACAATCTTTTGTATAGCGCAATAAGCCGTTGAGCCGGTTCGACAGCGCCTTGAAAATGGAGCGCCTCCCCAAGCTTGGCTACTCGGGGAAGTGAATCTACGTCAAACTCTTGTATCCGAACAAGGCTTGCTCTTGTTTCACCGACTAATGTTGGTTCCTCTATGTCAGCTACATCGACCATGGTTTTTTCCACGTTTTGCCAGCGTTTGCTGGAATAATATTGGGAATACTCAGGATGCGCCACTATGTTTCATATAATCGAAGTTCACCCGTCGCGTTTTCAAGCAGATCTGTCATTTCGGCTACAAAAGGTTACTCACAGGTGAAATGCCCAAAAATATAGAATGCTTGTGAGTAACCCTTTAAGTAAGAAACTGTTTTGAGGGTATAAAAACAGGAAATACAGATAGTTAGAACGAGGTTCGGTTCCGACGCGAGGAAGTTAACGGGGTTGGTCAGCATAGCACCGGTCCCGGGCCAATACCCAAGTTGCCTCCCAGTGCACACGCCGCGCACAAACTCGTTAGTATTGGCATGGACTATGCGGAAAAGAGGGGCGGCCCATCATGGGGCATCGACTTTGTTTGAGGATTGCTGCACTAGGGTGGAGATAGTTTTGCCAGGATAGCAGGTTATTGGGTCCTTACTGGTCGCTGGCATTGCGGGGTCAGTGCAGCGCAGCTTTCCGCTAGTTTTTTGAGAACTCGAGCGGCCACCATACGAAGCCCGCTCTGTGCACGCCCCCCCAATAATTTTCAGCTCGAGACGCTTATCGCCAACCGGTCCTGCCGGGCACTGTCAACTATTCTGTGCTTACAGGGTAGAAATCTGGGTCGCCCTGTTGGGGCATTCGAAGCGTAGAACCACAAAAGGGCAGGATAAGCTTCTGCTACCCAGCGATATTGGCCGTTACTTTATTGAATTGAGCTAACGCGGCAAGCGTGTTGAATTAGCTTTGAGTGGTATGTTTCACCAAGCAGCAGGATGGACTGATGACCATATTAGGTAGGAATTCCCCTTCGACCTGAGTTGCCCGCCCATGCTCGAATTTTTGAGATAAATTCCCAAACGTCATCTTCGCCAGCTTCAATGTAGTTGTCGTCATCAGGGTTTTCGCCCATCCTTTCGAAGGCATCTATTAGCCAGGGCGGGCCGTGTCCTGCCGCACCTAGCTGTGGAAGCCATGTCTCAAGCTCGCCCTTCGATACAACAAATAGACCATATTGCTCAAGTCTTTCAAAAAGGTTTTGGGCTGCCTCTTTGTCATTCGTCTCTAGAAGATCGATGCCACCATCTCTCTTCATATCTTGCCCCGTCTCATCGAATTTCTGTTTGATTTGTGCGCGAAGCTGGCCAAGAGACTGTTGCTCCAAACCTGGAATAAACCCACAAGCGAGAAAATCCTGCCAAACGTTTCCGCCTTCCTTCAACACGTCAATGTCTACGATGCCAGCAGCGGGAATACCCAACTGACGCAGCGGGCGAATGATACGTCTGACTGTTTGCTTGTTCTGAGCATTAAGGAATAGGCAATTAGGTATGCCCCATTCGGGCTTGGTGCGCAGAAGCCGCTCATTGATTTCCTGATAGAACGCGCGATCTGTATCAGCTTCCGTAACAACAACGAACTCATAGAAGAGTCCGGCGAGCACACCGGTCGAACGGAGTAATGGATCTCGCATTAGGGTCAAGATTTCATCGTTTGGAAGTACCCTGGCGGTTGCTACACCGCCGCGATAAGTCAACCTTACGACGTTTACGGGTGCCCCGGACTGAATGCAACCCATTACGAAGTTTGGGCTGTGCGTTGAAGCGAAGAGGCGCTTGTTTGTGCCAGCAATCGCTGTTGCAACTTCCTTTCCTAGCTTGAATGACAATGCCGGGTGAAGAAATGCTTCAGGCTCATCCATTAGGAGTGCGAGAGGGTCGCCGGCAATAATTTCCGTGATCATCCCCGTAAACGCCTTTACCCCGTCGCTCGCATCGTCAATTGGCTGCGCTGCCGCATGAAATTCCACAGCTTCTTCAGTGATTCCTCGTTCTTCACCTTCGGTATTGGGTGCGCGCTCAGAGAGCCGAATCCGGAGTTGCCCCATATTCGTAGGGTCTAGCACGAAGTAAGTCCCGAATGCATCTTCAATAATCCTACGCACCTCTTCACGACGTTCGTTGTCGCGGAACAGTGCTTGGAAACTGGTTTGGGGCGGCTGTTGAAGGTCGCCGGCCACCTGTTGATTCACGAGGTTAATGCGATTCCGGCCATCCAGAATTAGAGTATGAAACTGAAAATACCAAGAGCAGAATCTGCTCAAATTACTGTGGGGGTCAGTGAGTAATGCTTCAAGCTGGGCGCGGTGGACTTGATTTCGCTGCCCCTTTCGACCAACGATAATTCTGTCGGGGTTGACCGATTCTGAGCGCAATGGTTCGAGCTGAATGCGGGCAATTTCATCTGCCACGTCTTCGTCGGCGAATTGGTGGAAAGTCACGTTGTTAAGAATAACGTCCGTTGCGTTCTCTTGGCCGGAGATAAAGAAGCGGTTCAGTTCCTGCAGCACCTTGCTCTTTCCTGAATTGTTTGGGCCAACGAATACGGTTACACCTCCAGCGCTAAGCTGCTCGGGTTGCTGCCCAGGAGCGCGACCGAATTTGAGTTGGAGGTTGTCAATCATATTCTCTTCCTTTTGGTCATTCTCGAGACTATGACCTAGCCTATTTGCACGGGGACCAGTCCACGCATATTTTACCGTAGACGCGAATTGCCCATCGATTTATGGTATGGAGCTAGTAGCCGCACATTGCCTTCAGAATATTTGGGTTCACAGATGCCTCAATTGATTCATTGGAAGAAAGGTAGCCGACTACTTGTTGATTCTTGACGATCATGGGCGGTGACGTTGACCGTACCCCCGCATTCGAGCATAGCTGAATGTGGGAAATGGAACATATCAGGCCGCCTCCCTGGCGAATACTGCGGGCGGCTTCTTTCCTAAAGAGCGATGCGGTCTGACATGGTTGTAATGGTGTCGCCAGTCTTCAATCATTGAGCGTGCATCATCCAGGCTGGCGAACCAGTTCAGGTTCAGGCAGTACTCGCGGAACTTGCCGTTGAAACTCTCCACGAACGCGTTCTGGGTCGGCTTGCCCGGTTGGATGAAGTGAAGCTTCACGCCGGTACGCTGTGACCAGAAGAACATCGCCTTACTGGTCAGTTCAGGGCCGTTGTCCATGACGATCCGTGCCGGCAGCTTCCGCCGCTCGGCAAGCTGGTCGAGTTCTCGTGCCAGGCGCTGCCCGCTGATCGAGAAATCAACGACCTGCATGACGCACTCCCGGCTGAAGTCATCGACGACATTGAACACCCGGAAGCGGCGCCCGTTGGCCAACTGGTCGGAAACGAAATCCACTGACCAGCGCTCGTTGGGGCCTTCGGGCACGACCATCGGGACCCTGGGCCGATACAGCTTCTTGCGCCGCTTGGTGCGCACCTGCAGGCCTTCCTCGCGGTACAGCCGCTGTGTACGTTTGTGGTTGACCACATGCCCCTCCGTTCGCAGCATGTCGTGCAAGGTCGGGCAGCCGTACTTGGGGTACTGCTCTGCCAGCGCTTTAAGTTCGGCCAGCAACGGGCCGTCATCACGCCCAAGAAGCGGCCGCCACATCGCGGATCGACTGAACCCGATCACCCGGCAGGCCCGGCGTTCGCTCACCTGGCGGCTCTTGAGATGCTCCACAGCCCGTCGCCGCTGGCGGGCCGTCACCACTTTCCCTCGATCACTTCCTTCATAGCGGCCTTGTCGAGTTCCGCCTCCGCCAGGAGCCGCTTCAGGCGCGTGTTCTCCGCCTCCAGCTCCCGCAGCCGCTTGGCCTCCGAGACCTCCATGCCGCCAAACTTGGACTTCCAGCGGTAGAGGGTGTTCTCGGCGATGCCGTACTCGCGGGCCAGCTCGACCATTGAGCGGCCGGCCTCATGCTGCTTGAGGATCGAAATGATCTGTTCTTCGGTGTAGCGCTTGCGCTTCATATGAGGATCTCCTTCCTATGAAAATAGATGGAAATCCCACATTCGTCATGGCTCGAATTACGGGGCTACGGTCAACGTAGAAAACTCATTGAACGGTGAAGACGGGTTAAACTCGTTCCCAAATGTTGAAAATTCGTTCCATATCGATTTGCCGCTAAATTCGTTTCCGTACGTGCCAAACTCGTTGAAGATGGACTCGCTATCAAAGCTATTTGCGATTTTTCCTAGATATGTCTTTTTATTATCTTGTGCGACAATCATTGAGCCATCGACGATTGCGCAAAAATCATTGGCAACGGCGGGTGTGGCTGACAAGAGCAACAGGATCACTGGAAGTGTCTTCACATTCCCTCCTTTGAAACATCAAAGTTACGCATAGAAACCGATCTACATTACACCGATTCCGCATACCGAGATTTTGGTGGCGCCAGATCTTCATGTAAATCAACTTCCCCCTCGAATTTCATGGCGCGCGAGACTGGAGGTGGATGTAAATTCCCTGTTCCTGAGTGGACACTTAGGACTGAGCATAGCCTAGAATCTGAAGTCGATTTGTTAGGGGTATGGGGTAGGCTTCCAGCACGAGACTCCGCTTAGGATATCAATTTTCTCATAAAGACTTACATTGGACTTACAAAACTGGAGTTAGTGATTATTAACTCTGTGTTGCACTAAAATGGCCCGCCCTTCAGGATTCGAACCTGAGACCTTCCCCTTAGGAGGGGGACGCTCTATCCAGCTGAGCTAAGGGCGGGTAGAAGGGAGGCGCATTATTTCGCGCGGCCTCCTAAAGCGCAACCTGCTAGTTGATCAACATAGCCCGAATCACTTTGCGCAATAGTTGTTTTTGTCGTGCGATATTGTCCGGGTCAGTTAATCTCCCTTCCGCCATCGACTCGAACGCGCGCTGTGACAGGAAGTAACCGGTCGTCAGGTTAAACATTGCGATCAGGTTGATCGCGAGACTCGCGCGCTCCGCGTTACTTTTTTCCAGCAGTTCCTTGGCTGCCTCGTCGGTCTCGGTTGAGAAGTCCACCAGGCTTTGCATGCCTTGGTCGAACAACCGTTCCAGCCATTCACTCACCAGGCGGTTGCCGACCGACTCTGCATCGCCCTGCATGGCTTGCTGGAAGAGGGCAGCCATCTGGGGGTGGTCCAGGAGGAGGTCTGTCATGACTGCAGGCAGGTCGGTGTAGTCGCGCAGGTGAGAGGCGTTATCCATGCGCTCAGACAGCGCCTCTGCCATGGGGTTGAGAGCGCGGTAGAGCACTGCTTCGTACAGCGCCTGCTTGCTCGCAAAGTGATTGTAGAGGCCAGGCTCCTTGATGCCCGCTCCCGATGCGATCTGGCGCAGGCTTGTGCCTTCATAGCCCTGCAGCGCGAAGAGGTCCTCCGCGACATCCATGATTCGCCGGGCGGTACGTTCGCCCTTGGTCTCTTTATTCGTCGAAGCCGTTTTAGCCATTTGTTATCGCCTGATTGCTAAAAACCGGACAGAAACCAGTATACACCCCTTTAAAAGTGAGACCTGGTGGGTATATACTGCCATAAAAATTAACGGATGATAATTTATTTGGAGAACGCTGTGGCCCTCAACGTCCGCGAACTGGTCAGCGATGATGCCTCACTCGTCAGCCGCCGCTGTTGGTCTGACCCCCACGTCTACGAGCTCGAGAAGCGGGGCATTTTTGCCCGGGCGTGGTTGTTCCTTGGTCATGAGTCACAGATACGGAATCCTGGCGATTTTGTGCAGGCCTTCATGTGCGAGACCCCGATTATCCTGGCCCGCGGACAGGACGGCGGGCTCCACGCCAGCGTTAACAGTTGCACCCACCGTGGGTTGCCGGTTTGCCGGGCCGACCATGGCAACACCAAGCGATTTGTCTGCCCATACCACAACTGGTCGTACAGTGTGGAAGGGGACCTCGTCACGATTCCCCAGGAATCAGAAGTAGCGTGCAAGCCGGATAAGGCGCAGCTCGGACTGAAGCGTGTGCCGAGGGTCGAGTCCTGGCGTGGCATGGTGTTTGGCTGCTTTGACCCGGATGCCATTTCTCTGGAGGACTACCTGGGTGACCAGCGTTTTTATCTTGACGCGTTTTTCGATCGTTTCGAAAACGGTATCGAGTTAATCGGCGCGCCGCACCGATGGGTGATCAACGCTAACTGGAAGCTCCCCATGGAAAACCAGTTGGGCGATGTTAATCACGGGGCTTTCCTGCATAGTGCGATCATTCCGCGGGAAGCGCAGGACCTCATCGAGGAACTGGGCTACAGCGTTGTTACAACACCCGGGCACGGCGCCACGTTCCGCCTTATGCCCGAGGGCGGTCCTGTCGACGATGTCGCGTGGGGCATGGAGGGCATGGCCGCTATGCTTGCGGTGGAAGACGTCAAGGACTACCTGCGCGAGATACAGGCACGGGCGGCGGAGCGTGTGGGCGACCTGCGTGCACGCATGAAAGGTCTCACCTACGGCGTGTATCCTAACCTCTCATTTCTCTGGTCCAACACCTCTTTCAAGGTGTCGCATCCGCGCGGTCCCGGTAAGGTCGAATACTGGAGCTGGGCGGTCGTCCCCGCAGATGCGCCAGACAGCGTCAAACAAGTGCTGCGCTCTAATTATTCGTCCTTCTTCGGCCCCGCCGGCATCCTGGAGCAGGAAGATTGTGAGACCTGGGTGCAGCAGTTCAATGGCGCGAACATCGACTTTGCGGATGATCGTCCCTTCTTTTACGGACTCGGCTTGAACGAAGAGAAGGCACATCCAGATATGCCGGGGCTTGTCAGTGTCACCGCGAATGAATTTTACGCGCGTCACTTCTTCAAACGCTGGCGAGATGAACTGATGGCGGTGGAGGGTGAGTCATGAACGGTGCCGCGCTTACCACCACTCCCGACGAGCAGCGCGCGTTAGAGCGCTTCTATTTCCACGAGGCGCGCCTGCTGGACAATCGTCAGTTCCAGCAGTGGCTGGGGCTGTGTGGCGAGGAAATCCAGTACCTCATGCCAGCGCGCGTAAATGTCCAGGTAAACAACCGGCTGCGCGGCAGCGAAGACATGTTGGACGTCAGCCACGAGCTGGAAGACCAGGCGTCCATGGGCTGTCCGCATCGCGAGGAAAATATCATTCACCTCACGGTGCGCGTGGAGCGGGCCTACAAGATCAATTCCTGGGCCGAACATCCCCCGGCGCGCACGCGACGCATCGTTGGCAACGTGGAGCTCATGGCGCGAGAAGGTGAGCAGTTGTCAGTGTTGAGTAACTTCCACCTGTACTGGTCTCGCCCTGGCAATCGAGATGTTCTTTACGCGGGTCAACGGCGCGATACCCTGCGCCCGGAGGAGGGCAGCTATCGTATCGCGAGGCGCGAGGTTCTGCTCGACTACTCGGATATCGAGCTGCCGACGCTGGGTCTCCTTTTTTGAGGCGAGTGTCGCAGTTTCTGGACAAGGGTTGACCAGTACTCACGGCGAGCTTGTTTTTTTGCGCCCCGGCTAGCATTCTAGTCGCAGGTAGGCGAGCGCGTGGGGCAACGCGCTCGACGGTTGTTCCGCAATTGCGCAAACACCCCGGCTACAAGGGGATCGAGGTGTCGCGTGCAGTACAGGGTCTATCCCGGCTTTCTTTCAGCTCTGCTTCTCTGCATGGCGCTCGCAGGCGTTGTGCCCGTATTTGCCACTAGCCAAGCACCTGCACTTGAAGAGGCGCGCAGGGACTACAGCGATGCCGTGTCGGCAATTCGCCTTGGCCAGTGGGGCGACTATAAGAAGCTGCGCCCCGGCCTCGAAGAATATCCACTCGCCCTTTATCTCGATTACTACGAACTCACCTCACGCCTGCACAGGGTAAGCGCGGTCGAGGCGCAGGCCTTTCTCGAGCGTAGTGCCGATTCTCCGCTATCCAGGCGCTTTCTCTCCGTGTACCTCAAGAAAGCGGGTGAGCGCAGGCGCTGGCCCGAGTTCCTCGCGCTCATGCCACAAGAGCCCAACAGTACCGAACTCAAGTGCTACTTCTACCGTGCTCACTACGGCACGGGTGACAAGGCGCGCGCCTTCGAAGGTGCAGCGAATCTCTGGTTGCATGGCAAGTCACAGCCCAAGGCCTGTGACCCGCTCTTCACCGCCTGGAAAAAGTCAGGCGGCCTGGATGACGATCTCGTTTGGGGGCGAATGCTGCTGTCTTTCGAAGAGCGCCAGGGTTCGCTCCTGCGTTACATCAGTCGCAGCGGCAGTGACGCTCTGGCGCCCTGGTCCGACCGCCTGCTGAAGGTGTTTCGCGACCCCTCGAGGCTGACACTCGGCACGCTGCCGGTAGATCAACCGCGTACCCATGAGCTCGTGGTCGCGTCGCTGTCGAACCTGGCGCGCTACAGCCCTGAGCGCGCCCTGGAGAGTTGGGACGTCTACCGTGAGGTGTTAGATCTCAGTCTCGAAGACATGCGCGAGGTAGAGCGGGCAATAACATTGCGTGCACTGTTTGCCCGCACTGACAGCCTGCGTGACTGGCTGGACTTTTCCCTGCGTCGACTCGCCGACGACAAGCTCGCCGGCATTCGCCTGCGCTGGGCCATTGGCGAAAAAGACTGGGAAGGGGTGCGCAAGGGTATGAGCCTCCTGTCTGAAGCCGAGCGAGAGAAATCGGGCTGGCGCTACTGGCAGGCCGTCGCCCTGCACGCCGCGGGTGATGCCAGGGCCGGCAATGCCATTCTTGAATCGCTCGCCTCTGAGCGCGGCTATTACAGTTTCCTGGCGGCAGACACGTTGGGGCGTGACTACGCATTCAACGCCAGTGTTCCGATCGCGCTCGACGATACTGCGGCACTGAGATCGTTGCCCGCCGTGCAGCGCGTTGGCGAGCTCACGCACCACGATGCCGCCGGTGATGCTCACTCGGAATGGTCGCTGGTCTTATCGGCGATGAGTGACCCGGAGCAGCAGGTGCAACTCGCGCAGCTCGCCTCCAGCGAGGGCTGGCACCGCATGGCAATCGACGCGGCGAACCGCGCCCGAGCCTGGGACGCGCTGGACCTCCGTTTCCCCACACCGTTCCGCGAGGTCTTCGACAGCCACGCCGAGGCGCAGCGCGTATCCGGCACAGAACTAATGGCGATCGCGCGTCGCGAGAGCGCTTTCTTCCCGGAGGCGCGCTCTTCAGCCGGTGCGCGCGGGCTAATGCAGATCATGCCCGCCACTGGCGCACAGGTGGCCAGGCAGATCGGCGAACCCCATCGACGCGCCGATTTGTACGAGGTGGAGCACAACGTGCTGCTTGGCAGCGCGTATTACAAACAGCTGCTGGACCGGTACAACGGAAATCGCGTACTGGCGCTGGCGGCTTATAACGCTGGGCCGCACCGGGTCGACCGCTGGCGTAACGAGGGCAGCGAACAGTTGCCGGTGGATCTTTGGATCGAAACGATCCCCTTTAGGGAAACCCGCGAATATGTCCAGGCGGTGCTCGCGTACAATGTGGTCTTCCAATACCTGCTTGGGGATACTCACAGCCTTTTGACGGTCAAAGAGCGCAAGGCCCGTTATTAACGCCGCGACCTGCTTAGCCCTGCGGTCCAGTAAGAGCCCCGATCAATGACCCGAAAAAGCCACAGCGAGAGGCCATGCGCGACCCACGCCCTTTACTGATACAGAGCGATTTTCCGCCGGTGCGCCGCGCACAGCTCGATACCCTGCAGGTCAATCTCGGGTATCGCTGCAACCTGAGTTGCGCGCACTGCCACGTGAATGCCGGGCCCACCCGCACGGAGGCCATGGACGACGAGACCATCGATCTCGTGCTGGCGCTGGTGGAACAGGCCGGCGTGGGCACGCTGGACCTCACCGGGGGTGCGCCAGAGCTGAACCCATCCTTCCGCCGGCTTGTTCGGGAGGCGCGCAAGCGCGATGTGCACGTGATCGACCGCTGCAATCTCACGGTGCTCCTTGAGCCCGACCAGGAAGGCCTCGCCGAGTTTCTTGCTGAACAGGGTGTGGAAGTGGTGGCCTCGCTGCCGTGTTACATGGAAGAGAATGTTTCCGCCCAGCGCGGGAAGGGCGTCTATGACCAGAGCATCGAAGCGCTCCTAAAACTGAACGCGCTGGGCTATGGAGGCCGGCTGCCGCTCAACCTGGTCTACAACCCGGTGGGCGCGACCCTCCCGCCGCCCCAGCAGTCGCTTGAGGCGGACTACCGCCGCGAGCTCGATGCGCGGTTTGGTGTGCGTTTCAACAACCTGTTCACGATCACTAACATGCCGATCAGTCGCTTCGGTGCCGTGTTGCTGGCGCAGGGTACGTATCCCGAGTACATGCAGCTACTGCGCGACGCCTACAGCGACAGTAATCTCGACACCGTGATGTGCCGCAACCTTGTGAGCGTGGACTGGCGCGGCTACCTCTACGACTGCGATTTCAACCAGATGCTGGATCTGCCGCTGGACGCAGATGGCGAGCGCGCGCACCTGCGCGACCTGCTCGCGGGCCTTGTGCTCGAGGGCAGGGGAGTGACAACCGGCGAACACTGTTTCGGCTGCACGGCGGGGCAGGGCTCCAGCTGTGGCGGTGCACTGGAGAGTGTGTGAACGCTTCACTCAGTTTCGTGATACCGGCGCTCAACGAGGCAGAGAACATTGCGCCCCTTTTGCGTGACCTGCGCGCACGCTACCCGGAGGCTCAGCTACTTGTCGTAGACGGCGAGAGTAACGACCAGACGAGGGCGGCAGCCCGCCCACACTGTGACCAATTGCTGCAGAGTGCGCCAGGGCGAGCCCAGCAGATGAACGTTGGTGCCCGAGCGGCCACGGGGGACTACGTGTTTTTCCTCCATGCGGACAGCAGTCCTGATGTGCCCGTCCCGCGGTTGATGCTCTATCTCTCTCGATCACCCGTGTGGGGATTTTGTCCCGTTCAGCTATCGGGCGATGCGCCTGCATTTCGTGTGATCGAGTGGTTTATCAGCTGGCGCTCGCGGCTCACGCGCATTGCAACGGGCGACCAGATGCTGTTTGTGCGGCGCGAACTGTTCCTGGCCCTCGGTGGCTACGATGCGATTCCGCTGATGGAAGATGTCGCCCTGTGCAAACGCCTTCGTCACATCGCTGACCCGCTGGTGTTGTCTGAGCCAGTGCATACGTCCAGCCGTCGATGGGAGCGGCGCGGCGTGACGCGTACCGTGCTGGAGATGTGGGCGCTTAGGCTTGCTTACTTTGCCGGTGTATCACCCGCACGTCTCTGGCGTTACTACTATGGGAGCTGAACGCTCGGGGTTGCGCCTAATCCAGTTCACCCGTGAACCGGTACCTGGGCAGGTAAAGACGCGCATGCTGCCCGCCCTGCAGCCGGAAGCAGCGAGTGACCTGCATCGCGAGCTTACGCTGTGGACCCTGCGCGAGCTGTGCCAGTATTGCCACCAGCCGGTCGAACTCTCTGTAGCCGGCGATCCACACCACGTATTTTTCGATTCCTGCAGGCAAATCGGCGATGTCACGGTAACGACACAGGTCGAGGGCGATCTGGGCGAGCGCATGCACGCTGCGCTGCTGGCCGGTTTGGCAGCAGCACGAAAAGTCATTCTTGTAGGCAGTGATTGCCCGGGTATTGATGGGGAGTATCTTCGCGGCGCCGAGCTTGCGCTCGATTCGGATGAGGTGGTACTCGGCCCCGCGCTTGACGGCGGCTACGTGCTCATCGGGGTTCGGAGCGTTCAGCGGGCATGGTTTGAGGGGATCGCCTGGGGTGGCAATACGGTCTATCGCGACACTACGGCCAGGCTACAGCATACGGGGACGCGTTTCTCGGCGCTGGCGCCGCTTGCCGATATCGATCGGCCGGAAGACCTCGAGCTGTGGCGCTCGATCAAAGGCGGGGAGAACGCCTCTGGCGCGCGAGCCCGCGGGCTCAGGCGCTGAAGACGGGGAGTTCCGCGGGTTCCTCAATATCGCCGCCAGCGCGGTGGTGCATTAACCACGCAATTGCCGTGCAATAGCTCAGGTTGGTCTGCAACTCACTGTCTGGGTCGCGCAGGAAAGCACGCTGGCTAGCCAGGCCGCGAATGCGGCTTGCCAGGTCCGGATTGAACGCCAGGTATCGGTCCCACAGGTCGCGGTGCTGGTCCGCGGTGATGTGGAACAGCCCCAGGCCGTCCTTCCGGGCGGCAAACAGGCCGAGCTCGGGTGCGTTGATAGCGGCGTCCAGGAGATACGCCTCACAGGCGGGCGTCCAGGCCCCCAGATACTCAAGGGTAGGGCGGATAACCTGATCTCTCAGGTGCTCTGCGGTTACGTACATAACCCACTTCCTCGCAGGGATGACTAATCCGTCAGATACTGCATGTTTCACTGTTATTCTTGCGTTGCGCGGTTATCGTCGACGTTCGTCGCTGCTTCACCCCCGCTATTATGGCGTTTGGAGAAGCCTGCGAGTTAGCGTCATTTCCGCGCTCACAAGTAACTTTTTACCACAATAAATAAATAAGTCCAATAAAAATAACAGGTTGAGCAGGTTTTTTTAGAATTTATTTCGAAAGCTGTTGTAAGTAGGCACTAACATGAGGTGGTCGCGCGATTCGATATCGCGATTTTGGGCGATTTGACGGACAAAAGGGTGCGATCATGGCGTGAATGTCTTGAAATGTGCTCAGAAGGTCAGCCGCCAGCGATTTTTACCACATGGCCAAGTTTCTCCAGTTCGCCCTTAAGGAGTTCCCGCTGGTCACCCTGGATCTCTATAACGCCATCCTTGATTGCACCGCCCACCCCGCATTTCTTTTTCAGCGTCTTGGCGAGCGTCTTTAGCTCGGCGGCAGGCAGCGGCAACCCCTTGATCAGGGTGACCGCCTTGCCACCGCGGCCTTTACTCTCCCTGTGGAGGCGCACTATGCCGTCACCCTGGCCCGCGGGATTTGCTGGCTCACTTTTCTCCGGGCGCACCCGGCCGCCATCGGTTGAATAGACGAGGCGTGAGCCGCTGGATTTCTGTTTTGGCATGGGGTCTCCGTGTCCTTTCTGGGGGGCGGGCAGTATATTAGGCGCTCCTTACACCCGTACAGACACAGGATGCCGTCGCCGATGACCACTGAAACCGACAAGCTGCGCGATATGTTGGTGGATCTGCAGAGTCAGGTCGCGTTCCAGGAGGACGCGATCGCGGCGCTGGACGGCGCGCTGTCGCAGCAGCAACAGGAGATCCTCCTGCTCAGGCGCCAGGTGGAACTGCTGGGCGAGCGGCAGAAAGCCCAGGCGGAGCAGCTGTCCGAGGTGACGGGCGGTCCTACCGACGAGAAACCGCCGCACTATTAGTCACCAGCCGCGGCGCTTAACCTGCCGCGGCGCCGAATCAGCGGCCGCGCCAGCAGTCAGCGCTGTCCCGTTTCATTACAGGATTGAATAGTGGGTGACTATCTTGCGCCGTGAGCGCTGGTTAGAATCGCTGGGTTTTTAGTTTTACGAGACAACATACGGAGCACTCCATAATGTCAGAAAGCGCACGCAAGGACTCGCCGGAACAGGCTGAGTTTCGCCAGTACTGTAAGGACTGGTTGCAAGACAATACCCCCGGCGAGCCGCCTGTTCGCCTGCCGCAAACTCCGCTCGAGATCATGACTGAGCCGCAACTCGACTACCTGCAGGCCTGGCAAAAGGCGGCCTATGACGCGGGCCTTGTCGGCTGCGACTACCCCGTGGAGGTCGGTGGCGGCGGCCGGGAAGACTGCCAGCGCGTGGCCAACGAAGAGATGATCCGTGCGCGCACACCGTTCATGCCCAATGTCATCGGTCTCGGCATGGCCGCGCCGACTGTGTTCTACCATGGCCAGGAAGCCCTCAAGCAGCAGCTGCTGCCGCGGCTGTTCTCGGGCGAGGATATCTGGTGCCAGGGCTTCAGTGAGCCCGGCGCGGGTTCCGACCTTGCCAGCGTGCAGACGTTTGCCGAGAAAAAAGGCGACAAGTGGGTGATCAACGGCCACAAGGTCTGGACATCGCTGGCGCACTTCGCGGAATGGATGATCCTTCTGCTGCGTACCGACAAGTCGCACAAGTACGACGGGCTCTCTTATTTCGTTGTGCCGATCAAGTCCGCCCTCGGTAACGGCGTGACGGTCAGGCCGCTGATCAAGATTACGGGAGAGACGGGTTTCAACGAGGTGCTGTTTGACAACCTGGAAGTCGACGACAGCTACCGTCTCGACGATCTCGGTAAGGGCTGGCAGGTCGCCATGACCACGCTGGCCCATGAGCGCGGCGCGGGTGAAAAGGTCACGCCCCGTTCCGGTGGCCTGAAAAGCGCCGCGACCCATGCGACCACCACGAGCAACCTGATGGAGCTCGCGCGCAATGTGCAGCGCGGCGGTCGACCCGCGGCTGACGACCCACTGATTCGCGACCGCATCATGCAGCTCGTCATTCGCGAAGAGGGCCTCAGCCAGAACCAGCGTCGCGCGCGCGTGCCGGCGCTGCAAGATCACCCCGCGCGTATCATGTTGCAAAACAAGCTGCTCTCCAGCGAGATATCGCAGGACACAGCCTCCCTCGCCGTCGAGGTTGCAGGCGCCAATGCCTCGCTCTACCTCGGCGACGACAACGCCCCGGCTGGCGGTCAGTGGCCCATGGCGTACATGAACTCCTACGGCATGACGATTGCCGCGGGTACCAGCGAAGTGCAGCGCAACATCCTCGGTGAGAGGGTGTTGGGTCTGGCGAAGTCGAAGTAAGGGGGGCAACGAGATGGCACAACCAAAAAACTACGGCTTTGGCGAAGAAGCGGTGATGCTCAAGGAATCCGCGCGCAAGTTCTTCACCGATAATTTCTCTACCGAGAAACTACACAGCATAGTCGCGAACGACCCGAATCCGGAGCGCATGAGCGAGTGCCTCTGGGACAAAGAGCTCTGGCAGGAGATGGTCGCTTTGGGCTGGACATCG
Organism: Halioglobus sp.; assembly: GCA_965227435.1. Classification (GTDB taxonomy): domain Bacteria; phylum Pseudomonadota; class Gammaproteobacteria; order Pseudomonadales; family Halieaceae; genus Marimicrobium. The sequence goes on from CBDDGB010000001.1 coordinate 2,896,360, forward strand.
CTTGCGGTGCCGGAAGCGGCGGGCGGTCTCGGCATGCCCCTCGCGGCGGTTGCCGGCCTCGTCGAGGAGCTGGGTCGCGCCGCCTTCCCGAGCCCGCTGCTCGGTACACTTAATGCAACCTACGTGCTCGCAGAGTGCAGTGCCGGCGAGCCCGCGCTTGCTGCCATTGCAGAGGGCGCCACGGCGACCCTCGCGGTAACGAATGCCGAAGGTTCCTGGGAGGTTACCGATACCGGCGTCAGCGCCGAAGGTGGCACGTTGAATGGCACGGCGAGCTTTGTGCAGGACGCGCGCAAGTCAGACTACCTGCTGGTGAGTGCGAACACGGGGGAGGGGCTTGGGCTCTACTGGGTTGCCGCCGATGCGGCGGGTGTCACCGTGGCGTCCGATGCCATTGTCGATCTCACGCGCGACCAGGCTCACGTGACGTTCGAAGGCGTCAGCGCCGAACAGGTGAGCGCCGATGGTGCCGCCGTACTCACGCGTGCCATGCCCGCGGTCTGGACGCTCCTCGCCGCCGACATATGCGGTGCCGCGGAGTGGCAGCTGCAGACTACGGTAGAGTACGTCAACGCGCGACAGCAGTTCGAGCACTCGCTCGGCTTCTTCCAGGCGGTGAAGCATCCCCTGGTCAACGTGATGTGCGCGATTGATGAGAGCAAGTCACTCACCTACAACGCGGCCTGTGCGTTTGACACAGAGCCCGATGAGGCGGCCCGCTGCGCGCACATGGCGAAAGCCTCGGCCGCCGATACGGCAGCGTTTGCATCGGGTCGTTCCGTGCAGTGCCACGGTGGCATCGGCTTTACCTGGGAATGTTTCGTGCATCTCTACTTCAAGCGGCAGAAGCACAGCCAGCTGCTGTTCGGCGATGCTGCCTGGCACCGCGCTCGGCTCGCGGACATCCTGATCGGTCCTGTCGCCGCCTGAGGTAAGCACCATGAACTTCAAGACTGCGCTGGTCGTTCTACTTGCGCTTGTGGTTGGTCTCGGCGTACTGGTACGCATCGCTACACGTCTGCCCGAGCCCCCGGCACACCAGGTCTTTTTCAATGGCACGGTGTTGACGATGGATGCCGAGAACCGCATCGCGGAGGCGGTATCCACGCGAGGCGACACGATTGAGGCGGTGGGCACCACTGAGGAGATCATGGCGCTTGTGCAAGAGGACACTGTGAAGGTCGACCTGCGCGGACGCACGCTGTTGCCCGGGTTCGTCGACGCACACGGTCACTTCCCAGGATCAGGGATGTTCGTCGCATCGGCGGATCTCAACAGCCCGCCGATTGGGTCGATCACGGACATGGCCGGCGTGCTCGAGGCGGTGCGTGCCGAGGCCGCCCGCCGTGAACCCGGCGAGTGGGTGACGGGCTGGGGCTATGACGACACGCTCCTTGCCGAGAAGCGCCACCCGACGCGCGCCGAGCTCGACGCGATCTCAACGGAGCATCCGATCTCCATCATGCATATCTCCGGCCACATGCTGGTCGCAAACAGTATGGCGCTGGAGACGGTCGGCATTACCGCTGACACACCGGACCCAGAGGGCGGCGTCATCGGTCGCCGCGAGGGTTCACGCGAGCCCAACGGCCTGCTTGAAGAAAACGCGCGTATGGACGTCGTGCTCGCCACGCAGGACATGGGTCTCATGGACGGCTACCGGATCATCAAGGCCGCCGCGAATGAGTATTCGGCGATCGGCGTGACAACCGCGCAGTCCGGTGGCACCACGCCGGGTCTCGCCCAGGCGCTCAGCATCACCAGTCGGCTTGGCATGGTCCTGCAGCGCCTCGTGGTCTTCCCCTTCGAGGGTGAGTTCGGCGAATCCCTGTTCAACGGCGAGTACGACCCCGAGAGCTACAACACCGAGCGCATGGTGATGGGGCCTGTAAAGATTGTCGGTGACGGCAGCATCCAGGGCTATACGGGCTACCTGAGTGCCCCATACCACGTGCCGTATCACGGCGATAAGGAGTACCGGGGCTATCCCACGGTCTCGCGAGAGGAGCTCTTTGAGAAGGTCGAGCGCCTGCACAAGGCGGGCTACCAGATGGCGATTCACGGCAATGGCGATGAATCGATAGAAGATATTCTGGACGCGTTCGAAGCCGCGCAGCGCGCGCATAAGGTGGCAGACCCGCGCCTGATCCTGATCCACGGCCAGATGTCGCGGGAAGACCAGGTGGCGCGAATGAAGGACCTGGGTGTCACGCCGAGCTTCTTTACGGCACACACGTACTACTGGGGTGATCGGCACCGTGACATATTCATGGGGCCCGAGCGCGCGGCGAACATCAGTCCGCATGGATGGGCGCAGAAGTATGGCGTGCGCGATACATCGCACCTCGACACGCCGGTGGTCCCGATGGAGCCACTGCAAGCCGTGTGGAGCCAGGTACACCGGCAGACCTACGGCGGTGATGTACTTGGCCCTGAGCAGCGCATCGATGTGATGTCGGCACTGCGCTCAGTGACGATCGACGCGGCGTGGCAGGTCTTTCGCGAGGACGCCATCGGCTCGATCGAGCCGGGCAAGCTGGCAGACCTTGTTGTGCTCTCCGGCAACCCGATAGACGACCCGATGAGCATGCGTGACCTGAAAGTAGACCGCACCGTTATTGGTGGCGCGACGATTCACCGGCGGCAATAAGCGACAACTGCGCGAAATTTGTTCAATTGAGCGTGAATGCGGTGTCAACCGTCGGGCGATTGCCCCATCGCGGTTACTTTGCCAGTTGATGCGTTTACAGACGCAGGCCATTTCGCTATAAATAGTCAAACGGCTTAGGCGCTTTGATCCCGGCTTAACGCTGTTGTCCTTAGTGTGGCAATGATAGGCCGTAATCTATGCACCGTGACAGTGTCGACGACGCCGTAACGTACTTACCCGATGACCTGATTCTATTCAGGGAGTCACCCTTCGCTGCCTGGATGGAGCGACTCACGCTCGACAACCCAGACCACGGCATCCTGCCCGACGCAGGTGCAGAACCCCCGCAACCTCACACCGAGAGCGTCGACGATATAGTCGCCACGCTGCGCGCGGAGGGTCGCAACGTTGCTGTTGTCGACGCATCGCTGACGCCGTTTGAGCGCCGTGAAGACACGTTGTCCGCCATGCGCAGTGGTGCAGACTTTATCGCGGGTGGGTACCTGCAGCAGGATTCCGTAGGCGCGAATGCGGGACTGCTCATGCGTACGAGTGGCTTTTCGTCGCTGGGCAACTTCCTCTACATTCCCTGTGAGGCGCGCCCGCTCGATACACGCAACTCGCCGTTTCGCTTGTGCGTGCTGGCCGAACTGCTGCTGGCGATCCAGAAGCAGCTGCCACCGCAGATGCTGGTAATCTCCGGCAGCGCAGACCTCAAGCCGCTGCAGACGGAAGACCACATCTATTATTACCGCGCGGTGTTGGCTCGGTTTCTCGACGCGATGGCCAACTTCCGCAAGCACAAGATGCCCGACCCGGCAGAGTCAGCGTTTTTCGGCCGCTGGAGTGAATGTGCGAGCGAGGTGTTAAAGCAGCGCGCCTTGCGTGACGAGGCGCTGGAGGACGGCTACGACGAGTCAGAGGTCGAAGAAATCGTTGTCGAACTGCCGCAGGTCCAGGTCGCGGGCGCCGCGCCATCGATCTCACCGGATGAGCCGCAAGGTATGCTGGTAGACCAGGCGGCCATGCTCGCCGAGAGCGACGCACCCACGTTGGTGGAGCAAGCCAGCAGGCTTACTCCCGATACGTACAGCCTTAGTGATGCGCCCGGGCACACACCAAATCTCGCCCGTGTCGCTCCGCTGAAACCCGTCGAAAAAGAAGCGCCCGTGGCAGAGGGCGAGTCGATGGAATTGGACATAGTCGACGAGGAGACGCCTGCCAGGCGCAGTTCTGACGTCGCACTTGAGAACCTGGAGTTTATTGGATCAGTGCCCGATTCCCTGCTGGGCCCCGAGCCTCTGGTTGAGGTACCACCGCTGCCGGAAGAGTCGGTGTCGCCTGTGGAGCAATCGCCAACGCCTGAGGCGCCAATCCGCGAGTCTTTCTCTCCCGATAGCCCCTGGCCTGAACAGGAACCCCAAGAGCCAGGCTTGCGGGCCCCTTTGCCCGACATTGAGCCGCGTGACCCCCAGCTCTTGCCGCCCGAGTCCGGTCTCTCAGACGCTGCCGCCCGGATGAAGCCGCCCATTAAACCGCACCCGCTCGACAGTGATCCCGCGCCGCGCGAGGAGTATATCGATATGGACGGGGCGCCACCGCCCGCATTGAGCCCGCTGCGGAGCGAAGACGAACCGGTGGACGAGCGGAGCGTGTTGAGCGCAATCGAGCGACTGCGCGCCAGCCGCAAGCAGGAGGAGTTGCGGCGTTCCCGTCACATCAGTGACAACCTCATCACGGGTGAGGAGTTCGAAGACCCCGACGAGCCCTGATCTGGGCTCAATCTTGCCTTCAGCGCAGCTGCCTGAAGCAGGTGCGCACTTCTTCGATAAAGTCCCCAGGCTGTTCCATCGCAGCGAAATGACCGCCGCGAGTCATCACCTCAAAATGAATGATTTTGCTGAAGCGTTTTTCCGCCCAGCGGCGGCTACAGCGGAATATTTCCTTGGGAAAGATTGAGCAGCCTACCGGCATATCGATCGGGTCCAGCTTGGGGTTTTTGAAGCTCTCCCAGTAGAGACGGCCCGAGCTGGCACCGGTGTTGTTGAGCCAGTAGAACATGACGTTGTCTAGTAGCTCGTCTTTCGTCAGCACGTTCTCCGGGTGGCGCACGCCGTCCACCTCGCAGTCGGTCCACATGTAGAACTTCTCTGCGACCCAGGCCATTTGACCCACTGGTGAATCTGCGAGCGCGTACCCGAGCGTCTGCGGATACGTCGACTGCTGTTTGGAATAGCCCGAGCCTTCTGCCTCGTAGAGGCCCATGTCTTCCAGTGCTTTGGTCTCTTCGGGTGTGAGGTCCGCCATCGTATCGGGGTCAGGAGCGACGATCGGCATGTTGATGTGAATGCCTGCGCAGTGTTCCGTTTCGGAGACACCCATCGCCTGGGTGACCATGCTGCCCCAGTCGCCGCCTTGCGCGACGTAGCGGTCATAGCCGAGGCGCGCCATCAGCTTGCCCCACATACGCCCGATCTTGTCGACGTCGGTGCCCGGGGTGGTGGGCTTGCCTGAAAAGCCGAAGCCCGGCAGGCAGGGCGCCACAACGTGAAATGCGTCGGCGGCGTTCCCACCGTGCGACTCTGGGTCGACAAGTGCATCGATGATCTTGTGGAACTCCACTACCGAGCCCGGCCAGCCGTGGGAGATGACCACTGGCAGCGCGTCTTCAACGGGGCTCTTGACGTGAATGAAGTGAATCTCGATGCCATCGATCTCTGTGGTGAACTGTGGCCAGCCGTTAAGTTTCGTCTCGAAGCGGCGCCAGTCGTAATCGTTGGCCCAGTAGTCTGCGAGTTCCTTCGCGTAGGCCAGCGGCATTCCCTGCTGCCAGCCGTCGACCGTCTCTTCCTCCGGCCAGCGCGCCTCCTTGATGCGGCGGCGCAGGTAGTCGAGCTCCTCGTCGGGAATGGCAGCTTTAAAAGGGGTGATGGCGTCACTCACGCTGGTGTCCTCGGTCAGTAGGGTTGTTGGGTTTAATCGTCGACCCAGACGCGCCGCAGCGGCTCGCCGAAGTCATCATAAATGACCTTGCGACGGGGGCGGGTGAGACGTGCTTTGCGGGTAGACTTGCGCCGTGTTTTGTCACGGCGCCGCTTTTCAATGGCGGCGACAACCTCTGGCACCAGGGTGCGAGGCTCTTTTGGCTCAATGAAAAGTCGGCGGTTAAGAAATACGGGTGGGTCGCCCGGGCTTTTGCCGGAAGTGCCCTGCGGAATCTCCTCTACCTCGCCGCCCCGGGCGAGAAAACGCTCGGTTTCCGCCCGCAGCTGATTGCGTATATCGGCTTTGGAGACAGGTTTCTTCAAGGCGCTTTTCCGGGTGTGCAGGCCAGCCACCTAGTATACCGTTAGGACGGTCGAATTACAGAGTCCTGGGTGCGCTGATGCCGCGGCGCAGCGTGGCGCCTGGTCCGAAGTCCTGTAGCTGGATCTTGCCGTTTACAACGTCTATGCCGAGGCTGGCGAAGAGTGAGTCGGTGGCTGGGATAGCGGTGCTTGTCCGCGTTTTCATGAACAGGGGTTCAAACAACAATACATCGTTGATCTGGTCCAGCCGCCGCACCATCTCAAGGGCGGACAGCTGTTCGTCGCGGCAGCAATCGTTGAGAAGGGCAAGGGCTGTGTCCAGCGTGAGCTCGCCGCGAGACTGGCGGCGCATCCGCACATCAACGGTCAGGAAATACCAGGCGCCGTGCCAGTAAACCCGCGAATTGGCGCCTTCACGCCCCGCATCGCTGCCGATCGCCGCGAGTTGCTGGCCCTGCCAGCGCGGGTCGGCACGGCCCGCGTTAAATCCGTCGTAGAGGTATTGCCAGAGCTCCGTTTCACTGATGACGCCGGAGCGGGCCTGCAGTACGTGCTGGTAATAGGTAGCGACGCCCTCGCTGATCCAGAGGTCGCCCCAGCCGCGGTAGGGGACGAGGAGGTGCGCGATCTCGTGGTAACCCGTAAAGGCGCGCTTTAGCTCGTCGAACTGGGCACGCGGCGCGGTGTAGAACTCGATGGTATTCACCTCGCCGCGATGGACCAGCGCCCAGGGTACCGGGTCGGAGCCGGGCGCGGAGGCGGGGGCTGCACTGACACGCCAGGCATCACGCGGCCAGCGACCATAGACCTGCAGCAGGGCGCTGCCGAGAAATTTCACCCAGCGTTCCACCGTCTCTGCGGTGCGCGGGTTGTAGTCGGGACTTAGTTCAAGGTAGAGGCGGCTGCCCTCGTGCACGGCGAGCGGCTCGCCGAGTTTGTCTGCTGAGGCGGGCTGCGCGAGCAGCAACGCAAACCCGACGGCGATCGCCAGCCCGCGGGTGCGCATGGCGTTTCAGTCTGCCACGGCTGCGAGTGCGCTGATGTCGTCAAGCGCGCCCTTGAAGCCGGCAAGCTCGGCCATCCTGGCCATCAGTTCCATGGTGTCGGCGCCGGTCTCGGTGCCCTTGAATTCCCGGTACAGGCATTCGACATTGACGGCGATTCGTTCGGGGTCGGACCAGGCGGAGTACTCGGCCAGTTCAATGTCGCGTGCGGCCTCCATGGAGGAAAGGCCTGCATCGTAGCGTGCCCGGGCTTCGTCGCGCACAAACTGCAGGTACTGCCGCACCTGCGCAACGCCGTGCTTGTCGGTGATGGGGCCGTGTCCGGGTACGATCAGGTCCACGTCCATGTCCTCGATCAAGGTGCATGCCCTGATCCAGTTTTCGACCGGTCCATGCCACATGATTGGCGTACTTTCGATGAAGAGTATGTCACCGGTGAAGACCACTTTGTCTTCGGGTGAGTGTACGAGCACATCGCCGCGCGTGTGGGCCGGGCCAACCTCCAGCAGGTGGACTGGTTTGTCACCGACCATGAGGTCAAGCTCACCATCGAATGTGTGGGTCGGCGGGCAATGGTGAATGCCGTCAAACCGAAAAGCGCCGAAGCAGTGCAGGAAATACTCCCCGAGCTTGCCCATCTCTGGCGCCGCGGCCATCAGCGCGGCCATCACCTCGGGGGGAAGTTCGTTCATCTCCTCGGCGGAGGCGGTGGAGGCGATGATTTCTGCCTCGCTAACCAGGCAGTTACCATGGCAGTGGTCGCCATTCGCGTGAGTGTTGACCAGGGTGCCGATATCGCGGGCCAGGGGTTCGGCGTCGCGCATCTTCTTCAGCATGGTGCCCGTGAGGTCGAGGTCGTAGAGGGTGTCCACGAGCAGCGACTGCTCGCCGTCGACGATCAGGCCAGCATTGCTCCAGCCCCACGTGCCCTGGGGCGCGAGCCAGGCGTAGGCGCCGTGTGCCAGCGGGTGCAGTCCCGGGCATGGCTTGGTCATGCTGTACCGTCCTTGCGCTGTGTTTAGTCAATAGTAACGAACCTGGCTCGAAGTCAATAGTGCAGGTGGCTGTACTGTGAACGGGGGGGACATTCTGGTTTAATGCAGGCGAAACATCGCCCGCTGACTACATGAACATCCTTCGCTCCATCATCGTCTTTCTCTGGCTGGTCGCCACGCTCGTCCCGCTTGGGCTGGGCCTCGTGATTTGCTCCTATTTCGTGAGCGATATGCGGCTCTGGTGGTGGTTTGTCGTGCCGTGGCTTCGCGGCGTTATTGGAGCCGCGCGCATTGTGGGCGGCGTCAAATACCGCCTGCACGGCGAGGAAAACCTGCCCGCCGCAGACGACATGAGCCGGGTCATTCTCTGCCCCAAGCACCAGTCAACGTGGGAAACCTTCTACTTCCCCAGCATGAGTTCCCATCCGCTCGCTTACGTGTTCAAGAAAGAGCTCTTGCGCATACCTGTGTTTGGCTGGGCGATCGGGCGCACCGAGATGATTCATATCGACCGCAAGCAGCGCTCCGAGGCCTGGAACAAGGTGGCGGAGCAGGGCGAGATACTCATGGACCGGGGCAAGTGGATCATCATGTTCCCCGAGGGCACGCGGACCGAGCGCGGCAGCCAGGGTACCTACAAGACAGGCGCCACGCGACTGGCGGTGGCTACCGGCGCCAAGGTCGTACCGATCGCGGTGACCTCGGGGCGCTGCTGGCCCCGGCGCTCGTTCTGGCTCAAGCCCGGCGTGATCGATGTCTCGATCGGCCAGCCTATCAGTGCAGTGGACCGCGATGCCGACGAGCTGATGGTCGAGGTTGAAAAGTGGATAGAAACGGAAATGCGGCGACTCGACCCTGAGGCGTACGCCTGAAAAAGGAGAAGTAATGTCCCCGATTAAGCTGGCTACACTGGCCTTTTACGCGGTGCTCGCCGTACTCGCGTTCACCATGGAGGGTGCTGTTGCGACCTGGTCCCTGCGGCTGCTGGTCATTCTGGCGGTGGCGCACGCCATAGAAGTGCTTGTATTCTTCAAGGTTTGTCGCGATGCCCCCGGTTCGTTGCCGGGCCACCTGTTGAGTGTGTTTCTGTTCGGCATCTTCCACGTCAAGGAAATCAAGGCTGCCCAGGGCAGCTGAACTACATACAACCGAAAGATAAGGAGTAAACGCTATGTTGGATGCATATATTGTGGGTGCCGTGCGCACAGCGGGTGGCCGCAAGAACGGACGCCTATCCAAGGTTCACCCTATTGACCTTGGGGCCGAGGTGGTTGATGCGCTGGTTGAGCGCACAGGTGTTGCGGTAGGGGATATCGACGATCTCATCTTCGGCTGTGTCTCCCAGGTCGGCGCACAGTCTTCCAATATCGGTCGCAACGTCTGTCTCGCGTCTGTGCTGGGGGAGGCGGTGCCCGGTACAACCGTTGATCGTCAGTGCGGTTCCGGCCAGCAGGCCATGCATTTCGCTGCCCAGGCGGTGCTGTCAGGCACCCAGGATGTAGTGATAGCGGGTGGTGTTGAAAGCATGAGCCAGGTGCCCATCGGCGCCAGCATTGTCGATGGCTACAAGGCGGAGCACGGACTGCCTTACGGCGCAAAGATCACGGAGCGCTACCCCGGCGTGCAGTTCAACCAGTTCACAGGCGCCGAGATGCTGGCGAAGAAGTATGAGCTCACCTCGGAGGAGCTGAACGAGTTTGCGTTTGCCAGCCACGTGAAGGCGAAGCGAGCTGTAGAAGAAGGGCGCTTCGATAGCGAGATCGTGCCGGTGGAGATCGAGCTGGAAGACGGTTCCCGCGAGATGCACGTGCAGGACGAGGGCATTCGCATGGACGCCACCATCGGGGCTATCTCCGGGCTGGAGCCTCTCAACGAGGGCGGTGTGCTCACCGCGGCCAACGCGTCGCAGATCTGTGATGGTGCCTCAGCGGTGATGATTGCGAGTGGCGAAGCGTGCAAGCGCCTCGGCCTGAAGCCTCTGGCGCGGTTCGTGGCGATGAGCGTGATCGGCTCCGACCCGGTCATCATGCTGGAGGGCCCGATTCCTGCCACGGAGAAGGTGCTCGAGAAAGCGGGCATGAGCATGGCAGACATCGACCTGTTTGAAGTCAACGAAGCGTTTGGTTCAGTGCCCCTGGCTTGGGCGAAGGCGCTCGATGCCGACAAAGACAAGCTCAACGTGAATGGCGGTGCCCAGGCACTCGGCCACCCGCTGGGCGGCACGGGTGCCAAGCTAATGACCACGCTGGTCCACGAGCTGCACCGCACCGGCAAGCGTTATGGCCTGCTCGCTATCTGCGAGGGTGGTGGTACGGCCAACGGTACGATCGTCGAGCGCGTCGACGAGGTCGCGTGATTCAACCCTGCGCGCGGGGCGCAATGCCCCGCGCGTGTTCCTTTTCTAACCAGGCCCTCTGATTCGGCCCTCTAGCTCGGTCCACCCAGCGCTTCTTCAAGCGCCTCGCAGAATCGCTTCAGGATAAATATGCGAGCCCACGGTTTGTCATTGGCGGCCACGAGCGTCCAGGGCGCGTGCGCGGTGTCGGTGTGCGTCAGCATGTCTTCCACGGCGAGTGCGTACTGGCCCCATTTTTCCCGGTTGCGCCAGTCCTCGTCGGTAATCTTGTAGCGCTTGTGCGGCTCTTCTTTTCTGGCCTCGAAGCGCGCGAGCTGTTCCTCCGTGCTGATGTGCAGCCAGAACTTGAGCACAATCGCGCCGTGCTCTGTCAGCTGCGCTTCAAACTCGTTGATCTCTTGGTAGGCGCGCTGCCACTCGTGCGGCGCGGCAAACCCCTCGACGCGCTCGACCAGTACTCGACCGTACCAGGAACGGTCGAACAGGGTGCCGCGGCCATCGCGTTCTAACTGACGCCAGAAGCGCCACAAATAATGATGTGCATGCTCTTCATCGCTGGGGGCGGCAATGCGCACCAGGTGATAGAGGCGCGGGTCAATTGCGTGCGTGACGCGCCGGATGGCGGAACCCTTGCCCGCGGCATCCCAGCCTTCGAAGACACCGACGATTGAGCGCTCCTCGCGGTAGGCCTCCCAGGCGAGGTCCTGCAGCCGCGACTGCAGCGCCTTGAGCTCCTCCTTGTACTTTGACCGCTCCAGCTTCAAGCCGAGGTCGAGCGCGTCGAGCCGGGGGGTGGCTGTGGCAGGTGTAAATGCGGGAGGCGCAGGTAAGGCGCCAGCCTCGTCGAGGCCCCGCTGCATGGCCGCCAGTAGTAGCCGGCCGGCCTCCAGTTCACGGTGGCGCCGCCGGCTGGCGTCGATCACATGCCACGGGGAATGTTCGGTCGACGTCTCCTGCATGAGTTCAGAGGCAACCTCGACATAGCGGTCGTAGTGGCCGTGAATCTCGTAAGGTCGGTCCGTTACGCGCGGATTCTGCTGCTTACCTGCGCGCTCCTCCAGCTGTTTCACCTGATCTTGTTTGTCGAGGTGCAACCAGAGCTTAACGATCAGCGCCCCGTCTGCGCTCATCATGTTCTCGAAAAAGTTGATGCGCTGTGCAGCTGATTGCAGGCGCTCATGGTGTGGCTTGTCAACAGAGCCCTGCAATACTCCGGAGTACCAGGAGCCAAGGAATATAGCGATTTCCCCACGCGGGGGCATGCGTCGCCAAAAGCGCCAGAAGTACGGACGGGATTCCTCCTCGTCAGAGGGCAGCCAGTATGTATTGGTCTTGATGCCGCGGGGGTCCAGCCATTCGTTGAGGCGCTGTACCAGTGTGCCTTTACCCGCGCCTTCGATACCGCTGACAACCAGGAGCAGCGCGCGCCCCTCGCGCTGGAGCGCAAACTGGGCGTTTAGCAACTGCCAGCGCAGCTCGCGCTCCGCTTCCTTGTAGGTATCGCGGTCGATCTTGAGCGCGGGTGTTATCTCGCTGAGCATCGAGCAGGCTTCCGTGTCATCGGGTCTCTGGGCTATTCTAACCCGGACACGCCATAGGGGAGACGAACATGAGCTTTTACGAGAGGGTTGTACTGCCGCGCTTCCTCAACTGCGCCTGCGGCACGAAACCCATTATGAAGCAGCGCGAGAAGGTGGTACCAAAGGCAGAGGGCACGGTGCTGGAGATCGGTATAGGCACGGGCCTTAACCTGCCATATTACGACCCCGCAAAGATTGAGCGCGTGATCGGACTGGACCCCTCGGAAGACGCCTGGCGTATGGCGGGCGACAAAGCAAAGGATATGCCGTTCGACGTTGAGTTTATTGGCCTTCCGGGCGAAGAAATTCCGCTGGACGAGAACAGTGTCGATACCGTGCTGGTAACGTATTCGCTGTGCACGATTCCGGATCCCGTCGCGGCCCTGAAAGGCATGGCGCGTGTTCTGCGCCCGGGCGGCCAGCTTGTGTTCTGTGAGCACGGTGAAGCGCCGGACGAGGGCGTTAGGCGCTGGCAGGCGCGCGTAAACCCGTTGTGGAGTAAGCTCGCCGGTGGCTGCAATCTCAACAGACCCATACCCAGCTTGCTGGGGCAGGGCGGCTTCGAGCTGGCGGGCCTGGAGCAGATGTACCTGCCGAGTACGCCGCGTATCGCAGGCTATAACTACTGGGGAAGCGCCGCTCCCGGCTAGTTCTCTGGCTAGGCGCGCGGCGCCGGCAGTATGAACAGTTCTACACGTCGGTTTTGTGCGCGTCCCTCGGCGGTGCCGTTGTCTGCGATCGGTTCATCGAAGGCCAGGCCGCGGGTTATCATCCTGTCAGTGGCCACCGATTGGCCAGCAAGGTAGTCGGCTACAGCCCCTGCACGCTGCGCCGAGAGGGTCAGGTTGTGCTCCCGGCTGCCGGTGTTATCCGTATGTCCACTCACTTTCAGGCTGGTATCCGCGTACTTGGTGAGCACGACCGCCACCGAGTTGAGTACCGGGAAAAAATCGCCACGCAGGTTGTAAGAGTCTGACTCAAACGTGATGTTACCCGGCATTACTAGGCGTATGTTGTCGCCCTCTCTGGCAATACGAACGCCAGTGCCCTCCAGCTCCTCGCGCAGTTTCGCTTCCTGCACGTCCATGTAGCCGCCCACACCCGCGCCGACAATTCCGCAGCCCAGCGCCGCGTTGCGCGCTTTTTTCTTGGAGTCCATCGCGCCAAACAGCGCGCAAACAGCGGCGGCGCCAGCGCCGTAGGTAGCCGCTTTGCTGGCCTGCTGTTCCCCCGTGTAGGGATTGGTGGTGCAGGCGGTGAGTACAACGGCAGAGGCAAGTGCCGTCAGTCTGAGTCCTCGCATGGGTGCTCCTTGTCAGTTATTGCGGCGGGTACTGTAACCCGGTGCTTCGGCAGAAATGTTGCGCCTGTGTAAGTTCGACCTCATCAGCGTGCAAATGCTCCGTGCCGGTGGAGCTGAAGGGGTCAATTCGGTACATTTACCACTCTTTTTTGGCGAGGACTCTCAAATGAGCGAGCACACGACCATCGATGGCATCAACTACGGCCCACTAGCCGCGCTGGTGGGGACCTGGAAGGGCGACAAGGGGGTCGATATTGCTCCTGAGCCGGATGGCGATGAACGCAACCCTTTCTACGAGACCATCGTTTTTGAGGCGGCCGGCGATGTGACGAATGCGGAGAAGCAGGTGCTCTCCATCGTCCGTTACCACCAGGTGGTGACGCGCAAGTCCAATGATGAGGTGTTTCACGACCAGGTCGGCTACTGGCTCTGGGACCCGGCTGACGACACGATCGTGGAGAGCTTTACCATCCCGCGCGGTGTGGCGGTGGTTGCGGGCGGCAAAGCCGGCCAGCCGGCCGCTGGCGACAAGGTCGTACTCGATGTTGCGGCAAAGGAGGGCGATAGCGAGTTCGGTATCTCCCAGGCGGCTTTTATGTTCCAGCAGGCGCGAACGACGGGTTTTACGCATACCCTCAGCGTCGACGGCGATGAGATGGAGTACACCCAGAGTACGATTCTGGACATCTACGACAAGAGCTCCTACGACCACAAGGACGTCAGTACCCTTACCCGCGTGACGTAATGGATCCACTCACCCAGGGGGCGCTTGGCGCCTCGCTGCCCCAGGCGACTCATCGGGGAGAGAAATTCGCGGCGGCCGGCCTGATGGGGTTCCTGTCAGGCATGGCGCCCGACCTTGATGTACTGATTCGATCCAGTACGGACCCCCTCCTGTTTCTCGAGTACCACCGGCAGTTCACCCACTCGCTTATCTTCATCCCCTTCGGTGGCCTGATCTGTGCGGCGGTCTTGCACTATGTGCTCGGTCGCAGGAATGCGCTGACGTTCCGCCAGAGCTGGTTGTTCTGCACGCTGGGCTACGCGACGCATGCGGTGCTGGATGCCTGTACCACCTACGGCACGATGCTGTTCTGGCCATTTAGCGATGTGCGAATCGCCTGGAATACGATATCGATCATCGACCCGCTGTTTACCCTGCCGCTGTTGGCGGGAGTGATTCTCTCGGCGCGCCGATCACGGCCTTTGTTTGCGACCGTTGCCCTGTGTTGGGCGCTGTTCTACATGGCGCTCGGTATTGTGCAGCGTGATGCGGCGGTGGAGATGGGGCGCGAGATTGCCGCAGAACGTGGTCACATTCCGCTGCGCCTGGAGGCCAAGCCTAGCTTCGCGAATATTCTCGTGTGGAAAGTCGTGTATGAGACCGATGACCGCTACTACGTCGATGCTGTGCGCGCAGGGTTATCACCCGCGGTGTTTCCAGGGGAGAGCGTGCAGAAGCTGGTGGTGGAGCGAGACTTTCCCTGGCTCGATATGAACACGCAGCAGGCAGTCGATATCGAACGCTTTCGCTGGTTCAGTAACGGCTACGTGGCAATGGATCCGTATAACCCGGATCGTGTGATCGACATCCGCTACTCCATGCTGCCCAACGAGGTCGCTCCGCTGTGGAGTCTTGAGCTTAGGCGCGATGCGGCGCCCGAAGAGCACGCGGATTATGTAACCCACAGGCGCACCGGGCCTGATACCGGGTCGCGCCTGTGGAAGATGATTGGCGGGGGCTAGCGAGCCCCCGCCTTGATTAGCGTGCGTAAACCGCGCGGGCCGCGGCGAGGCCGCTACTGACGGAGGCGCCCTGTCCTGACAAGACAGCTTCCAGCGCATTCAGGCAGTGCATGACATTGCGCTCGCAGCTTGAGTGGCCCATTAGGCCGATCCGCCAGGTTTTCCCTGCAAGCGCGCCGAGGCCGGCACCGATCTCCAGGTCGAAATCTTGTAGCAGTGCACCGCGCACGGCAGCGTCATCGACGCCCTCAGGTATAAGCACAGAGTTCAGCTGGACCAGCCGGTGCTCCGGCGCCACGGCCATGGAGAGCCCCATGGCTTCCAACCCGGCAACGAGTGCCTGGTGATTCAGTGCGTGACGGGCGAATGCCGCCTCAAGACCTTCTTCCTCGAGCATGACCAGTGACTCGTGCAACGCATAGAGATCGTTCACCGGCGCCGTGTGGTGATAGGCGCGCTTGGCCGTGCCGCCCCAGTAGCCCATCACGAGTTGCATGTCGAGAAACCAGCTTTGTACCTTGTGGTCGCGTGCCGCGATGCGCTCTGTCGCGAGTGGGCTGAACGAGACCGGGGAAATGCCGGGCACGCAAGACAGGCACTTCTGTGTGCCGGAATAAACCGCGTCGGCGCCCCAGAGGTCCACGTTGACCTCGATGCCTCCCAGCGAAGTCACGCAGTCGACGATGCTGAGCGCGCCATTTTCGCGTGCAATCGCGCAGAGTGCGGCGGCGTCGGAGCGCACGCCCGTCGATGTCTCTGCGTGGACGAACGCGAGGATTGCGGCGTCCGGGTTATCCGCGAAGGCGGCACGCACTTTATCCGGGTCTACTGGCTGGCCCCAGTCGTCTTCTACCATCACGGCAGTGCCGCCGCAGCGCTCGACATTTTCCTTCATGCGGCCGCCAAACACGCCGTTCTGGCAGACGATGACTTTGTCGCCGGGGCAGACGAGGTTGACGAAGCAGGTCTCCATGCCCGCCGAACCGGGAGCAGAGATGGGGAGGGTGAGTTCATTTTCCGTCTGGAAGGCGTATTGCAGCAGCGCTTTGACTTCATCCATAAGTTGGATGAACAGCGGGTCGAGGTGACCGATGGTCGGCCTGCTCAATGCTCCCAGCACGCGGGGCGATACATCTGAGGGGCCCGGGCCCATGAGAGTGCGCTGGGGAGGGTAGAAGGGGCGCGTCATAGCGGCTTAGCTCCGAAAAAAAGAGGCGCCACCCTAGCAGATTTTAGCGGTCAGCTTAAGTTGCGGCCTTTATCCCGTGTATAAGCCGCAGATATGCGGGATCAGCTGTGATCCGGCGGGCTGGCGGCGAAGAACACCAGCAGGGTCATATCTTCCTCGATCTCGAAGAAGGAATGTTCGGTCGAGGCTCCGACATAGAGCAGTGAACCCGGCCCAACCGAGCGTTCTTCGTTGTTGAGCCGCATGCGCGCTTTGCCCTTTAATACAACGTAGACCTCGTCCTCGTCATGGGGCGCCTGCATATCGGTGCTGCCGGCCGAGAGATGGTAGATGCCACAGTTCAATGCCGGCACGTTGAGGAACTCCAGGTACTCGACCGCTTCACCTTTCAGCTTCTCGGTGACTTCGTCCAGGTCAAATACCTGCCAGGTGTTGTCGCTCATGTGTCCCGATTCCTCGTCAATTCCAGATGCATTCTAAGGCCATTTCGAGACTGTGTGTATCCCTGCTGTGGCGTGGGGATTGACCAGCATCAAGACTCGCTGAGAGTTGTATATACTCTGGTTCCTGCTGATATCAGATGCCCTGGAGGAAATAGTGAACAGACCTGAAGCGGAACCCGGCCTGGCAGCGACGCTGCTGCGGCGCTCGGAACTCAATGGAGAGCGGACGGCGCTCGTGTTTGAGGGGCGCGAGTACACGTTCGCGGAGTTTGGCGACCGCGTGCGGCGGCAGGCGACCCTGCTCAGGGAAAGCGGCGTCTGCGTGGGAGACCGTGTGGCCTACCTTGGCCTCAACCATCCAGCGTTGCTGGAAACCATGTTTGCTGCGCAAGCCCTCGGGGCGATTTTCGTGCCCCTGAACTTCCGCCTGACCGCAGAGGAACTCACCTTCATCATTAACGATGCGGGTGTGCATTCGTTGATTACCGATGACCAACTGCGTCCCGTGATCGAGCCCGCGCTGGCTGATCTTTGTTGTCGCGCTTACTTCTCCAGTGAGGGTGAGGCTGAAGGCTGGCGTCATCTCGATTCAGAGCGCGATGCGGCGGAGCCACTGGCAGCGGCGGTATCGGTCGACCAGCACGACGTGGCGGTGATCATGTACACGTCCGGTACCACGGGTCTGCCTAAAGGCGCGATGCTGACCCACGGCAATATTCTCTGGAATAACTTCAACGTCATGATGACGTTTTCAAGTTCACGGGACGACGTTGTCCTCACGGCCGCGCCGCTGTTTCATATCGGCGGCCTGAACGTGCTGACCCTGAGCGCCTTCCACCTGGGTTCAAAAGTCGTTTTGCTGCGCAACTTCGATCCTGTGCAGGTGCTCAGCGACATTGAGCGCTACAGCGTTACACACATGTTTGGCGCTCCCGCCATGTTCCTGTTTATGTCACAGCAGGACAGCTTCGCGGGCACTGATCTCAGTTCAGTGAAGCAGTTCGTCTGCGGTGCGGCTCCAGTGCCTGTCTCGCTGATAGAGCTCTACGGCGAGCGCGGCGTCGATTTCTGCCAGGGCTACGGTCTCACGGAAACGGCGCCCATGTCCTCGTTCCTGACGCCCGAGTTTGCGCTCACCAAGATAGGTTCAGCGGGTCAGCCGCCGATTTTTTCCGACACGCAGATCGTCAATGACGACAACGAGCCTGTTGCACCCGGCGAGCGCGGCGAGATCTGCCTGCGAGGCCCGAACATCATGAAAGGCTACTGGAATCGCCCCGAGGCGACGGCAGCCGCTATCGACGCCAAGGGCTGGTTCCACTCCGGTGATGTGGGCTACGTCGACGAGGACGGTTTCCTGTTCATCTGCGACCGCCTGAAAGACATGGTGATTTCCGGCGGTGAGAACGTCTACCCGGCGGAAGTTGAAGGCGTCTTGTACGAGCATGAGGCGATCGCGGAAGTCGCGGTGATCGGACTGACCGACGAGAAGTGGGGGGAGGCGGTCACCGCTGTCGTCGCGTTGAACTCAGGACACACGCTGACGCTGGAGGAGTTGCGCGAATTTGCCCAGCAGAAGCTGGCGAAGTACAAGCTACCGCTGCGCCTGCACGAGGTGGATGCACTGCCGCGTAATCCTGCGGGTAAGGTGCTCAAGTTCGTGCTGAAAGAGCAGCTCTCGTAGCGCCTCAATGGTCGCCGTTGTCGGGGCCCACATTGGCCTGGGCAGCGGCGATCCTCGCAATGGGCACACGGAAGGGGCTGCACGAGACGTAGTCGAGCCCCAGGTTGTGGCAGAAACGGATGGAGCGGGGGTCGCCGCCATGTTCGCCGCATATGCCGTACTTGATGCCCTTTTTCCGCACGCGGCTCTCGCGGATCGCAAGTTCCATCAGGCGGCCCACTGCGCGCTGGTCCAGCGACACAAACGGGTCGAACTCCACCAGTTTTTCGCCTAGGTACTTGGGGATGAACTTGCCGGCATCATCACGTGAAAAGCCGTAGGTCATCTGCGTCAGGTCGTTGGTGCCGAAACTCATGAACTCGACCTCTGATGCAAGTCGATCTGCACCCAGTGCGGCGCGCGGTGTCTCCATCATCGTGCCGACCTTGTAGCGCAGTGAAAAAGTTTTCTCGCGAGTAACCTCGGCATAGCACTTGTCGATGATGTCGGTAATCAGGCGCACCTCGCGCACATTGATTACGAGCGGAATCATGATCTCCGGTAGAGGCCTGTAACCGGCCTGCACCGCATCGGCCGCCGCGCTGATGATCGCCTTTACCTGCATCTCGGTGATTTCCGGGTGTACCACCGACAGGCGGCAGCCCCGGAAGCCCAACATCGGGTTGACCTCCTGCAGGTTTTCAATGCTTTCGCGCACCGTGTCGGCGCTGCGATTCATGCGCTTGGCCAGCGCGTCGATCTCTTCGTCACCGTGTGGAAGGAACTCGTGCAGAGGCGGGTCCAGCAGGCGAATCGTAACGGGCAGGCCGTCCATCACGCGAAACAGCTCAAAAATATCGTCGTGCTGGAAAGTCCGCAGCTCGTCGAGGTGGCGCTGGCGTTCCTGCCGTGTGCGCGACAGGATCATCGCGCGCATCACCTCGATACGCTCTGCGCCGAAGAACATGTGTTCGGTGCGGCAGAGGCCGATACCCTCAGCACCCAGTTCGCGTGCCTTGGCGGCGTCTTCCGCGGTTTCCGCATTGGCGCGTACCTGCAGCCTGCGATGCTTGTCGGCCCAAGAGAGAAGGACCTGGAAGTCGTCGCTGGAGCTGGCTTCGGTCTTCTCGATGTCCCCGAGCATGACCTCGCCGGAACTGCCATCGAGCGTAATGATATCGCCGCGCCCGATGACGATGCCGTCTTCGGTGGTAGCAAGCCCGGCATCGTAATCAATGCTGAGTGAACCGCAGCCGGTAATGGCACAGACCCCCATACCCCGGGCAACGACTGCAGCGTGGGACGTCATGCCGCCGAGTTCGGTGAGAATTCCTGCCGCCACTTTCATGCCATGTATGTCTTCCGGGGTGGTCTCACGGCGCACCAGGATGACGGAGTGACCCTCTGCCGCGACGTCCACCGCTTCCTCAGCGGAAAACACGACCCGGCCCGTGGCTCCCCCGGGGCTCGCGGGAAGGCCCGTGGCGACGATGTCGCGCTTGGCAGCCGGGTCGACCATCGGGTGCAGGAAGGCCTCGACGTGCTCGGGTGTGACCCGCATCAGGGCTTCGCGTTCGTCGATCATGCCATCGCGCACCATGTCGACAGCGATCTTAACCGCGGCGCGCCCCGTGCGCTTACCACCACGGGTCTGCAGCATGTAGAACTTGCCTTCCTGTACGGTGAACTCGATGTCCTGCATGTCGCGGTAATGCTTCTCGAGCATTTCCTGCGTGCGGAAGAGTTCGTCGTAGACCTCTGGGAGTCCCTGTTTAAGTGCCTCCACAGGTTGCGGCGTGCGGATACCGGCGACCACGTCCTCGCCTGCCGCATTGAACAGGAACTCGCCGAAAAACTGTCGCTCACCGGTAGACGGGTTGCGGGTAAAGGCGACGCCAGAGCCGGAATCATCGCCGAAGTTGCCGAAGACCATTGCCTGCACATTGACGGCCGTACCTAACGAATCGGGGATGTTGTTCATTTCTCGATACACGATGGCGCGTGGGGTGTGCCATGACAGGAATACGGCTTTCACCGCCATCTTGAGCTGTACGAATGGGTCCTCGGGAAAGTCCACGATGGTCTTGTAGATATCGATGATGGCGCGCCAGTCATCGGACGTCATATCCACGTCGTGGGTCTTCCCGTGTTCGGCTTTGTAGCGAGTGAGCTCGTGCTCGAAGCGCTCGCCGTCGACCTCCAGCACTACGTCAGCGAACATCTGGATGAAGCGCCGGTAGGAGTCGTACGCGAAGCGGGGGTTCCCGGTACGCTTGGCGAGGCCTTCCGTGATTTCGTCGTTGAGGCCGAGGTTGAGAATGGTATTCATCATGCCCGGCATCGACACCGGTGCACCGGAGCGGACGGAGAAGAGCAGGGGGTTTTCGGGGTCGCCGAAGCGGGCGCCCATTTTCTTTTCCACGAGGTCCAGCGCAACGCGGTATTCCTGCTCCAGCAGGGTCGGCAGCTTGTTGCCGGACTGGAAGAATTCACGGCAGGTGGCTGTTGTGATGATAAAGCCGAACGGAACGGGCAGCCCGAGGCTTGTCATCTCACACAGATTGGCGCCCTTGCCGCCAAGGAGGTCGCGGTCATCCTTGCTGCCCTCGTTGAAGAGGTAGACGCGTTTAGCCATGCTGAAATCCCGATCGGTATTGTTCTGGTGTGTTGTTCTTATTGGAGCTGTACACGGCGAGTATAGCGGCTGCGACAGCGCGCCGGGAAGCCGGGCCGGGGAAACTGCGGGCAGGCTCTGGCGGGCATCTGCTTGCGGGGTCGGGGAAGTTATACCCGCGCGCTGAATTGGTACCTGACGGAAGTAATGGAGGCTGCTATAGATTACAGTTGCCCACCGCGTTTATTGACCAGGAATCGAGGAAGCACTGATGGCCCTGACACCCGCCGACGTCCACCGAAAGAAGGCCGAAATCACCGCCGAGGGCGGCATGTTTGAGATGGAGCCTGTCGAGATTGACGGGCACGGATACCGCGCGTACAAACACGCGCCCAAGACCCTGATCGAGGTGCTCGACGCTGCCCGCGGTCACGGCGACCTTGAGTTCATCGTGTACGAGGGAGAGCGCTACAGCTACGCCGACTTCTTCGCCGCCGTCGATGCCTTCGCCGCCACGTTGCAGGTCGATCACGGCATCGCCAAGGGAGATCGGGTGGCGATCGCAATGCGCAACAATCCGCCCTGGGCCATCGCTTACGCGGCGATCACCTGCCTTGGTGCAATCGCGGTGCCCGTCAACAGCTGGGGCAAGTCAGAGGAGCTGGCGTACGCGTTGAAGGATTCCGGCAGTCGGGTGTTGATCTGTGACCAGGCGCGGCTAGATCTCGTGGCTGACCAACTGGATGAGCTTGATGTCATTGCTCTTGTTGTGGAGGGAGAGGGCGAGCCAGCGGAGCGGGTGCTCCGGTTCGAAGACGCGCTGGAAGGAGGGCGGAGCAAAGAGTACACCCGGCCAGAGATCGGCACGCTCGACCCCTGTGTCATCCTTTACACCTCAGGTTCTACGGGCTTTCCCAAGGGGGTACTGCACCGTCACATCGCCCTGTGCCAGTCGCTCATGAATATGTTTTACCTCGGCTTCCTGCTGATGGAGCTCGAGGGGCCGCGCGAGTTTCGCGGGGGCGCAGAACGCGAGACGCCGATGCTCACCGTGCCGCTGTTCCACGCTACCGGACTGCTGTCGGGTTTCCTCCTGCCTGTGCAAACGGGCCAGAAAGTGGTGATGATGTACAAGTGGGACGCAGGACGCGCGCTGGAACTTATCCAGGAAGAGCGCGTGACGGGACTTGCCAGTGTGCCCGCGGTCATTCAGGACTTTCTGCATCACCCCGATTTCGACAAGTTTGATACGACCTCACTGATCCGCGTCAGCGCCGCCGGTGCCGCAACGCCCGCCGGGCTGCCTGAGCTTATCCGCGAGAAATGCGGTGAGCCGAGCCGTTCGGCTGGGTGGGGCATGACGGAAACGCTCGCCGTTGGCGCCACGATGAGCGGCGCGGTGTTTGACTTGAGTCCCGACAGCGCAGGGCTGGTGTCCCCCATTACCCAGGCACGCTTTGTCGACGCCGAGGGCAATGAGCAAGAAGCGGTGGTTGGCGGAGAACTCGAGGTGCGCAGTGTTACCTGCACCCCCGGCTACTGGGAAAAGCCGGACGCCAACGCTGCGACCTTCGATGATGAGCGCTGGATGAAGACCGGCGATGTCGCGCGCATTGATGAAGACGGCTTCCTGCACATCACTGGCCGCATTAAGGAGATCGTGATTCGCGGGGGCGAGAATATCTATCCCGGCGAGATCGAGCAGGCTGTTTACGAACTCTCACAGGTAAAAGAAAACGTGGTGTTCGGTGTGCCCGACGAGGCGATGGGTGAAGAGCTTGCGCTTGTGCTGCACCTTAACCCAGGCGCCTCACTCACCGAAGACGAGTTGCGCGCCTACCTAAAAGAACGTATCGCGGGTTACAAGGTGCCGAAGCACATTCGCTTCTGGAGCGAGCCATTGCCGCAGAATGCCAGCGGTAAGCTGCACAAGCTGAAGACGAGGGAGATGTTCCTGGAGGGGTAGGCGAGGCCACTTGGCTAGAAGGCACTCTTACGCCCAGCAAGGTGCCTTAGTGGGGTCGATCCTATTCGACCCCTCATTGTTTTGGACTAGCGCTTTGACAGCATCTCGGCCAGCATTTCGACTTCGCCGATGTCTGCAGTCGCAGGAACCATAAACAGCTCTTCACAACCCGCAGTCTCGGCATTGTCGATAGCCTCAAGTACTGCATCGGCGTTTGAGCGGTGCACTGATTCCGCCATCATAGTGGCGATCTCGTGCCCGGCGATGGCGAGGTACTCATAGACGTAGTCATAGAGCTTTTGCTGGCCGTCCTCGACCAGGGTGTACCAGAAGCCGCCCATGCGGTAGGGCTTCTCGTCCCGCCCGCTGCGTTCCCAGGCTTCATCCGCCATGCCAAAGGTGCGCGAGAGTTCATCCGCCTCGCCATTGCCAGACCACGCGTAAAGACCCGCAGCCCATTTTGAGCAGCGCTCGATGCTCTTGGGACCCATCGCGCCCGCGAGCAGTGCTGGTCCGCCAGGCCTGTTCATGTCGGGGCCGATTGAGCCGCCGCCTTCGATGACTTCTTCGCCGGCCCAGACTCTGCGCATCTCTTCGACCTGCTTGTCCATGCGTCCGTAGCGGCCCTGGAAGGTGGCGCCCATTGCTGCATAGTCTTTGTCGCGGCCGCCGTAACCGACGCAGACTTTGTTGACCCTGCCTCCGGAAAGTATGTCGAGGGTGGCGACCTCCTTCGCAACGCGCGTGGCACTGTGCATGGGTAGCACGTACAGCGTTGGGGTAATCTCCAGTCGTTCCGTCACCGCCGCGGCAGCGGACAACACCACGCGCATGTCGTACGTTGGGCCGTGTACACGCTCTCCGCAGGACACCGCGTGAAATGGCCCCGCTTCTACCGTGCGAAACCAGTTGAGATAGTCCTGCCGGGTCAGTCCGGCTTTCATGTAGGGCAGGCACAGGCCTATCTGCATGGGCATTCGTGAAATTCCTCAGAACAAACGTGCGAGTCAGCGCAGCAGTGTAGCGCAACGCGACGGCCCGTTTGTTCACTAATCTGAACTGCTTGCAGGTTGCGTATCGTTATTCGCGACTCGGGTTGGACACCCCGTTCGACTGGTGTAGCGTGCATGTCGCGTGTGCGAGTGAACAGCGGAGATACCCCATGAAAATTGACGGCCCCTTTTATGCCCAGCTTGGCGGGGCAGCGGAAGAAGCGGCCCGGTTAGCCGCGATTGGTTACGATGGCGTTTACACGCTAGAGGGAAGTTGGGACCCGTTCCTGCCCCTGGCTGTTGCCTCTGAACACGCTCCGAACCTCGACATTGCTACCGGCATAGCGGTCGCTTTTCCGCGGAACCCGATGCACATTGCCTACCAGGCGTGGGACCTGCACAAGTTCTCGAATGGACGCTTTTACCTGGGCATTGGCTCACAGGTGAAAGCGCACATCGAAAATCGCTTCGGCGTTGCGTTCTCTCCACCCGCTGCGCGCATGCGCGAGTACATACTGGCGGTGAAGGCCATCTTTGACTGCTGGCAGAACGGCACCAAGCTGGACTTTCGCGGCGACTACTACACGCACACACTGATGACCCCGATGTTTAATCCCGGGCCACTCGACTGCGGGCCGCCTCCGGTGCTCCTCGGAGGCCTTGGGCCCAAAATGACCGAGGTAGCGGGGGAGGTGGCCGACGGCCTGGTCGTTCACCCGTTCAACAGCCTGCCCTTTATCGAGGAGCAGGCATTGCCCGCTGTCCAGCGAGGGCTCGACAAGAGCGGGCGAACGCGCGATGGCTTTACGCTGCAGATCAACGCAATCGTGATCACCGGAGAGACTGAAGAGGCGCGTGCTGTCGCCACCGAGAGTGTTAAGAGCCTGCTTGGCTTTTACGCCTCGACACCCGCTTACCGGCCGCCCATGGAGGCTATCGGCTACGGCGAGCTGCAGCCGGAGCTTAATCGCCTGTCGAAGGAAGGCCGTTGGGACGAGCTGGGCAGCTACATCGACGAGACGTTTGTCGAAGCCTTTGCCACTGTTGGTGAACCCGGGGAGATCGCATCAAAGCTTAAAGCACGGTACGGCGAGCATGCCGACCGGCTTGCTATCTACGCGCCCTATGCGGCACCAGACGAGATGTGGCGAGGGATCCTCGCCGAACTGAAAGCACCCTGATCCGGGCCTTCATCCACCCTGTCGCAGCCCGGCGAGCGCCGGGAATTCTGGTATTCTTGTGACATGGCTGAAAACGATAATGGCGGTAACGACAACCTGCTGGATTCCCTCGTCAAACTGACGGGGCAGGTCGCGGGCGGCACACTCGACCTCGCGCGCAATACCGCAACCATGACCGCAATGTTTGGCGAGAGCTGGCTGCGCAACACGCTCGTGAACCGCTTCGAGCCCGAGCGTCTTGAGGCCATGGCCGAGGCGGGGCGCTTTCTGCGCGAGGCGCGTGAGCTGGCGGGTCTGTCGATCAAGGAGCTATCTGACAGTCTCGGCCTGTCTGACCGCAAGGTACTTGAGGATATCGAGAGCGGAGAGCGCATCATGCCGCTCGAGCTCATGCTGCGCAGCGCATCGCTGCTTGCGCGCCACGATCCTGTACCCTTCCTCATCAAGTTTATGCGCACGTATAACCCGGCGCTCGAGCAAACGCTTGAGCAATGGGGCGTCATGGTGCTGCCACGGCAGTATGAGCGAGAGCGGCGCTTCGTCAATCTTGTCAGGCAGCACGATGAACTGCGTAAACTCTCCGACGAAGAGTACGATCGCTTCATCCACTACATGGACAGCTCGCTGAATCTCGTGCTCGAGGTAATGTTGAAGGAGAAGGAGATCGGCGCCGCCGCCGTCTCTCGCAAGAAACGCGCAGAGCCAAAGGCCAGGCCCAGGCAGCGGCCCGCCAACGGCGCTGCACCCGGCGGCAAGTCCAGCAAGCGCCCCCCGGCCAAGAAAAAAGCGGTAAGCCGTTCTCCCAAGGCAAAAACGAAGCCCAAGTCGAAGTCGCCTTCAAAGCCCAAGAAATCGCGCAGTTGATCGCGAAGCGACTTCCCAAATCACTCATAAATCACTGAAGCATAAAGAAATGTTGCAACTCACAGCGGCGGCACCTCGGTGACGGCGCAACCCGACAGTTGGTTTGCCACCTGCCCCAAGGGCGTTGAAAGCCTGCTCGCGGACGAGCTGCGCGCACTCGGTGCGAACAGCGCCCGGGAGACGGTGGCCGGCGTTCACTTTGAGGGCCCCCGGGCAGTGGCCTACCGCGCCTGCCTCTGGTCTCGCCTTGCGAACCGCGTGCTCTGGTCGCTGGGGCGCTTCCCGGCGGCCGATGGAGACACGCTCTACGCCGCCCTGCGCGAGATACCCTGGGGCGACTACTTTGCATCAAGCCGCACCATCGCCGTCGAGTTCAATGGCAGCAACCGGGACATTCGCAACACGCAGTTCGGTGCGCAGCGCAGCAAGGACGCTATCGTCGATTGGTTCGCGGCGCACGGTGGCCATCGACCCTCGGTCGAACGCAAACGGCCGGACGTGCGCGTGCACGTGCGGCTGGCGCGTGATCGCGCGCAGGTGTCCATCGACCTTTCCGGCGGTAGCCTGCACCAGCGCGGTTACAGACTCGATAGCGGTAGGGCGCCGCTGAAGGAGAACCTGGCGGCGGCGATTCTGCTGCGCGCCGATTGGCCGGGATTGGCGGCCCGCGGGGGCGCACTGATCGACCCGATGTGCGGCGCGGGCACGCTGCTGCTGGAGGGCGCAATGATGGCGGCCGACATCGCCCCCGGTCTCGAGCGCAGATGGTTCGGGTTTGAAGCCCTCAGCTTGCACGACCCGGCGCAGTGGCAGGCGCTCCGCGCGGATGCGAAGGCCAGGGCAGAGCGGGGCAGGTCAGTAGAGTTGCCTGAGATGCGCGGCTACGACGCGAGTCCGGGCATGGTGCAGCGTGCGCAGGAGAATATTTCGAGACTAGGCCTGTCGCGGCAGGTGCGTGTCAGCGCGAAACCTGTCAGGGCTTTGAAGAAACCCACGCACAAGTCGTTGCCTGATGGATTGATCGTGTGCAACCCACCGTACGGCGAGCGCCTTGGCGACAGCGCGCAGTTGAAAACCGTCTACCGCGATCTTGGCGCCGCTATGCTCGAGGAATTTCGCGGTTGGCAGGCTGCGATATTTACCTCGGACATCGAGCTCGGCAGGGCTACCGGATTGCGCAGCCATAAACGCTACAAGCTCTACAACGGTGCTATCGAGACCCAGCTGCTGCTATTCGATCTTGCCGACAACGAGCTGCGCGAGCCCAAACCCCGCGAGCCGCGCGAGCAGCCGCTGAGCCAGGGCGCAGAGATGTTTGCCAACCGCCTGCGCAAGAATCGCAAACGCCTGGCCTCCTG
Source organism: Halioglobus sp. (assembly GCA_965227435.1). Classification (GTDB taxonomy): domain Bacteria; phylum Pseudomonadota; class Gammaproteobacteria; order Pseudomonadales; family Halieaceae; genus Marimicrobium. Next base: position 2,923,572 of record CBDDGB010000001.1, read on the forward strand.
GAAAAAACGCGAGAACATTGAAGCGTACCGGCTCTACGATGCCGATATGCCGGAGTACGCGGTGGCGGTCGACCTGTATGGCGAACGGGTGCACGTTGCAGAGTACAAGGCGCCGAAGAAGGTCGACGCGGATGCCAGTGCGCGTCGATTCGAGGAAGTGCGCGCGGCGTTGCCGATCGCACTGGGTGTTGCGCCAGAGTCGGTCGTTTACAAGGAGAGGCGCAGGCAGCGCGGTACCGACCAGTACGAGAGACACGATGCGCGCGGCGAATACCTTGCCGTACGTGAGGGCGCGGCATCTTTGCAGGTGAATCTTACCGACTACCTGGACACGGGCCTCTTTCTCGACCACAGGCCCTTGCGCCTGCGCATTGCTCGCGAGGCAGCGGGCAAGGACTTCCTCAACCTCTTCTGCTACACCGGCACCGCTACCGTGCACGCCGCACTCGGAGGCGCGCGCACTACCGCGAGCGTCGACAAGTCGAACACGTACCTGGATTGGCTGCAGCGGAACCTGCACGCCAACGGGCTCACCGGCGGCGAGCACATGCGCATAAAGGCCGATGTCATGAAATGGCTCGACGAGGCCGACGGACGTTATGACCTCATACTCCTCGACCCCCCATCGTTTTCAAACTCGAAGTCCCTGACAGGCGACTTTGACGTGCAGCGCGACCACGCTGCGCTGGTGCGCGCCGCTATGCGTCTGTTACGCGAGGGCGGGGTACTCTACTTTTCCAACAACCGGCGCGGGTTTCGACTCGATGAAACTGTCTCTGAGACCTGGCAGGTTGAAGACATTACCGCGGCAACCATCGATGATGATTTTGCGCGCAATCCGCGCATTCATGGCTGTTGGCGCATTCTCGCTGGCTGACCGCGTGTCGCGAAGGAAACGTCACGAAAACAGGGCAGGCTCGCGCCAATAGTGATGGATGAAAAACCAAACCTCGCGCAACCATTGGCCTGAAGCGTGAGTATGCGCCAACCTCTGCGCGTTAACTCTATCCACACCGTGAAGCAAATGCCTTTATTTGTAGCGTTTACGCAACCTGGTGGTGCGTAGACGCTATAAAACAAGCGTAAGTCATTGATTATAGATTAGTAACGGGAGCGCCTTACACTGGCCGAAATCGACCAATGCGCCAGAACAGCCGCCAATGCGAACCCTCGCCTGGACTGTGTCCCCACAGTTATCCACAGGCGAGCCTGTGGATAACCTGGGATTTTCAGCTCGGGTCAACGAGCTTCAGCAGCTGTTTTCCGACATTGCGGCCGTCAAACAGGCGCTGCAGGGTGGCAGGGATGTTGTCGAACCCCTCCTGGATGTCCTCCCGCCAGGCGAGATCGCCGTTCATCACCCACTGGGTCAGGTCATCGATTGCTTCCTGCGCGCGATCCAGGAAGTCGAGGACGATAAAGCCTTCCATACGAATGCGTCGGCTGACCAGGTACATGATGTTGCTGGGCCCCGGCCGAGGCGTCTCGTCGTTGTAAACGGATATACCACCGCAGAGCGCGATACGCCCGAACTCTGCCATATGACCAATCGCAGCCTCCAGCGTGTCGCCGCCTACGTTGTCGAAGAACACGTTAATGCCGCCGGGGCAGAGCTCCCCCAGTCGCTCGCTGATGTTCTCGCTCTTGTAGTCAATGGCCGCGTCGAGTTTGCAGGCTTCGAGCAGCCAGTTGCACTTCTCTTCACCGCCGGCAATGCCAATAACGCGGCAACCCTTGATACGAGCAATCTGTGCTACCACAGACCCCGTGGCACCCGCGGCGCCCGACACCAATACCGTGTCGCCCGCCTGCGGCTTACCGACATCCAGCAGGCCGAAGTACGCAGTGAGGCTCGTCGTACCAAACACGCTGAGCGCGAGCTCCGGCGGCGTGCCCTCCGGCAGCGGTGTGGGCGGAATCATGCCGCCGGGGTCGCCGATACTGTAGTCCTGCCAGTTCAGCAGACCCTGCACCAGCGTACCGACAGGCAAATCTGGATTCTCGGAAGCAACAACCTCGCCAACGCCGCTTGCACGCATCGGCTCGCCAATTGCAACGGGCGGCAGGTAGCTGGGCTCATCGACTAGCCAACCACGCATCGCCGGATCGAATCCCAGCATCAGCGTTTTGACAAGCACCTGACCCGCCGCAAGATCAGGCTCCGGTAGCGGAGAGTCCACGCGATTAAAGTGCTCCGGCCCCACCATACCGCTCGGACGTTCTTTCAATAACCACTGCCTGTTTGTATCGCTCATTGCTTCTCCACTAAGTGCCGAGTTCGTCGTCTTAAGATCAGGCGATGTATTAGAGCATTCACTGCAAGATCAGAGAAGCCGAAATGCAGAGTCTTAACCAATCGCATGCAGCAAAGCCTGCAGCCAGGAGCGTGGACGAGATGTGCTTGGCGGGGGCGTCTGGCGACAGGACGTCGCCAGCCGAGCCTGTACAGGGAAGTACGCTTTTTGGCGGTCCCCGACAAGCACATCTCGTTCATGCTCCGGATTCACACTCGTCCGCTGCCAATGACAGCAAGCCTGCGCTGTGGTCCAATTCCCCACGTCATTCAAGGCGCAGAAAAAAGTGAAGACACTGCTAATCGTCTACCACAGCCAAAGCGGCGCCAGCACAAAACTGGCCTCCGCAGCCCGCCGGGGCGCCCAGCAGGAAGAGGGCATAGAAGTCGTGTTCAAACGCGCCTGGGACGCAGGCACAAAAGACCTGGCCGCCGCCGATGGCCTCCTCCTGGTAGCCGCGGAAAACTCAGGCCACCTCAGCGGCGGCATGAAAGACTTCCTGGACCGCGTTTTCTACCCCGCCATCGCACGCGAAATTGTCATTCCCTACGCTTTGCTATTGAGCGCAGGTAACGACGGCCGTGGTGCTGAACGGGAGGTGCAGCGCATCCTCTCAGGCATCCCGCTGGTGGCCGCCGCAGAACCCGTGATCGCCAGGGGCGAGCCCAACGAGCAGCACCTTAAGGCGTCCGAAGAACTCGGCCAGGCACTCGCCGCCGGCATTGTCCTGGGCATTTTCTAACAGAGAGAACAGCATGACTGACGAGATCGAACTGGAACCCGTACCCGAGGGCTTTGAACCGTTGCCCGAACGACTCGGCTTCACCGACTGCCTGAAGCCCTGCTACCGCAAAGTCACCGACCAGGAGGCGCGCTTCGGTCTTGTGGTGATGCCTCACCACGGCAACATGCTGGGTATCTGCCACGGCGGCGTGCTGATGACGCTCGCTGACATCGCGGCGGGCAACAGCGTAAACCTTGCCCGCGGTGTCATTGCAGGCAGCCCGACGATTAACCTGTCCTTCGAATTCATCAGTGCGGCCCGGCAGGGGCAGTGGATCGAATGTCGTGTCGAGCACGTTGAGCTTAAGCGCCTGTTCGGTTTCTGCTCCGGCGCTATCTACAACAGCAAGGGTGTTGTCGCACGCTTCAGCGGCACCTTTTACTTCCCCGACCACGACGGCATGTGGAAAGACGGTCGCACGCCCGAGAACGTGGTCTCCCTAATCCAGCGGGATTAGCGCGCCGGCGCGTAGCGTTCCAGCGCGCCAATAAAGGCGCTTGCAGCACGCGAAAGACTGCGGCCCTCGTGCCGGATCACGCCGAGCTCACGCGCAATGTCTGCGTCCTGCACATCGAGCGCCGCCAGCGTATCGTCGAGCATGCTGTGCGGTAGTACCGTCCAGCCAAGCCCGACAGACGCCATCATACGAATCGTTTCCAGGTAGTTCGTACCGATGCTGACGTTGAGCGGCAGCTCCCGCTCGTCGAAGAGGCTCTTCACGATTTGCCCCGTGTAAGTGTTCAGTCCGGGCAGGATCGCCGGGTGTTCGCTCAACTGTTTAAGGGTCAGCCGACGTCGTCCGGCAAGGGGGTGCTCCCGCTGCACCATGAAGTCGAGCGGGTCCGGCCAGATGCGCTGCACCTCGATGTGCTCCACCGGGGTCGGTGAGAGCGTCACGACGGAAAGCTCGACCTCACCGCGCAGCGTGAGGTCGTAGGCCTGCTCGGAATCCATGAAGTCGATATCGATGTGCACGTCCGGATAGGCCTGGCTGAACCAGGACAGGGCAGGGGGCAGGCGATGCAGGCCGATGTGGTGGCTGGTCGCAAGACGCAGGTTGCCGGACACCTCGCCCGTGAGGTCGCGCACTGACCGCTCCGCGGCCTGCAGTTCCACCTGCACGGCCCGGGCATGGGGGAGCAGGGCGTGGCCGGCTTCCGTCAGGTCTACGGTGCGGCCAATACGGTCGAACAGCGGTGTGTCCAGTTGCGCCTCCAACTGGGCGATGCGCTTGCTGACGGCGGGCTGGGTGATGTGCAACTTGTCAGCCGCTTCAGAGAAGGAGCCGCTCTCAGCGACCAGCAGAAAGGCGCGGAGGTTTTGCGTGTCCATTTTCCATTCCTATCGGGAATGCATTAGATGAAAACTTTAAATTTGAGTTATCTAAAACGCAAGCCCATAATGCCTTCCCTGTAAGTTTCACCGACCGGTTGAGAGGTGCCCCATGAGCGGACAAACCCTTTACGACAAGCTGTGGCAGAGCCACCTGGTGCTCGAGCGTGATGACGGCAGCGCCCTCATCTATATCGACCGCCAGCTCATTCACGAAGTGACATCGCCGCAGGCCTTCGAAGGCTTGCGCCTGTCTGGCCGCAACCCCTGGCGCACCGAGGCGAACCTCGCGGTGCCAGACCACAACGTACCGACCGTCAGGGAGGAGCGCGAGGGCGGCATCGAGGGCATCGTAGACCCCGTGTCTCGCCTGCAGGTGCAGACCCTGGACGACAATTGTAAGGACTTCGATATCGTCGAGTTCGAGATCAACGACAAGCGTCAGGGCATTGTGCACGTGGTGGGGCCAGAGCAGGGCGCGACCCTGCCGGGCATGACGATTGTCTGTGGTGACTCCCATACCTCAACCCACGGTGCGCTCGGAGCGCTCGCCCACGGTATCGGTACCTCCGAGGTCGAGCACGTGCTTGCAACGCAGTGCCTGGTGCAGCAGAAGATGAAGAACATGCTGGTGCGTGTCGACGGCAAGCTGCAGGCGGGCGTGACAGCCAAGGACGTTGTGCTGGCGATCATCGGCGAGATCGGTACCGCCGGCGGTACGGGCTATGCGATCGAATTCGGTGGGGAGGTGATTCGTGCCCTCAGCATGGAAGGCCGCATGACCGTCTGCAACATGGCGATCGAGGCGGGCGCCCGTGCCGGCATGATCGCGGTCGACCAGAAGACGATCGACTACGTGGAAGGCCGCACCTACGCGCCGAAAGGTGAGCAGTGGGAGCAGGCCGTGGCTGCATGGCGCGAGCTGCACTCCGACGCAGACGCCGTGTTTGATCGCGTGGTCGAGCTCAAGGGTGAAGACATCAAGCCCCAGGTCACCTGGGGTACGTCACCCGAGATGGTGTTGCCGGTCGACGGTAATGTCCCCGATCCCGCGGGCGCCGCTAATGACTCCGAGCGCGACTCGATCAGTCGCGCACTCGAGTACATGGGCCTCGAGGCCGGCCAGGCGATTACGGACATCAAGCTGGACAAGGTGTTTATCGGTTCCTGCACCAACTCGCGCATCGAAGATCTCCGTGCCGCCGCAAGCGTTGTGAAGGGCAAGCAGGTGGCTGGTAGTGTCAAGCTGGCGATGGTTGTGCCCGGTTCCGGTGAGGTGAAGGAGCAGGCCGAGGCCGAGGGGCTGCACGAAGTATTCACCGCGGCTGGACTCGAGTGGCGCGAGCCCGGCTGCTCCATGTGCCTTGCGATGAATTCAGACAAGCTCGGTTCGGGCGAGCACTGTGCCTCGACCTCGAACCGCAACTTTGAGGGCCGCCAGGGGTTTGGCGGCCGCACGCACCTCGTGAGTCCTGAAATGGCGGCTGCCGCAGCCATCGCAGGCCACTTTGTCGACGTGCGTGACTGGTAGGAGACAAGACGATGAAAGCATTTACTGTATTGGAAGGGCTTGCGGCCCCCATGGACCGCGCGAACGTCGACACCGACCTGATCATCCCGAAGCAGTTCCTCAAGTCGATCAAGCGCTCCGGCTTCGGCCCGAACCTTTTCGATGAGCTGCGTTATCTTGACCAGGGTGAGCCGGGCCAGGACTGCTCAGGCCGTCCCGTTAACGAAGAGTTCCCGCTGAACCACGCGCGCTACGCAGGCGCGAGTGTGCTGCTTGCGCGGGACAACTTCGGCTGCGGTTCCAGCCGCGAGCACGCGCCGTGGGCGCTCGAAGATTATGGCTTTCGCTGCCTGATCGCACCGAGCTTCGCCGATATCTTCTACAACAACTGTTTCAAGAACGGCATCCTGCCCATCGTGCTAGACGAGGCAACGGTTGATCGCCTGTTCAATGAGATGTACGCCACCGAAGGTTACACGCTCACCGTCGACCTGACCGCGCAGGAAGTGCGGACGCCTTCGGGTGAGACGATTGCCTTTGAAGTGGACGCGTTCCGCAAGCACTGCCTGTTGAATGGCCTCGACGATATCGGGCTTACGCTCGAGAGTGCAGAGGCGATCAAGGCGTTTGAGGGGCGCTGGCGCGAGGAGTCGCCCTGGCTGTTCGGCTCGCTGCGGTAAACGCGAGCCGGTTGCACAAAAGACAAGACTGAGGACACAGCAATGAGTAGCGAATACGACGTCGCGGTGGTGGGAGCCACCGGTGCCGTCGGAGAAGTCATGATCTCCATCCTGGAGGAGCGCGACTTCCCGGTAAGGAACCTGTACCCGCTGGCGAGCAGCCGCTCCGCCGGAAAGACCGTGATGTTTCGCGGCAAGTCAGTGACCGTCACCGATCTCGCCGAATTTGATTTCAGCCAGGCGCAGATCGGGCTGTTCTCGGCGGGGGGCAGTATCTCGGAGAAGTTTGCGCCGATAGCGGCCGCCAATGGATGTGTCGTCATCGATAACACGTCGCACTTCCGGCGTGACGAGGACATTCCTCTTATCGTGCCCGAGGTGAATATCGATGCGCTTGCCGGTTACACCGTGCGGAACATCATTGCCAACCCGAACTGCTCGACAATCCAGATGCTCGTGGCGCTGAAGCCGATTTACGATGCCGTGGGTATTGAGCGGATCAATGTTGCGACTTACCAGGCGGTGTCCGGTACCGGCAAGGAGGCGATTGAGGAACTCGCCGGGCAGACTGCGCGGCTGCTGAACGGGCAGGCCATTGAGACCGAGGTTTATCCGAAGCAGATCGCGTTTAACGCGCTGCCGCATATCGACAGCTTTCAGGAGAATGGCTACACCCGCGAGGAGATGAAGATGGTCTGGGAAACCCAGAAGATCTTCGATGACCCCTCGATCGTGGTGAACCCGACCTGTGTCCGCATACCCGCGTTTTATGGGCACTCGGAGGCGGTGCACATTGAGACCGTAGACAAGATCACTGCGGAGCACGCACGCGCGCTCCTGGCGGAGGCGCCCGGTGTGACCGTCATGGACGAGCACGAAGATGGTGGATACCCCACCGCGGTGACCGATGCGGCGGGCACAGACCCCGTTTTCGTGGGCAGAATCCGCGAGGACATCTCCCATCCGCGTGGTCTCAACCTGTGGGTTGTGTCCGATAATGTGCGCAAGGGAGCGGCCTTAAATAGTGTGCAAATTGCCGAGAGCTTGCTGTCAAGTTACCTTGATTAATACCAAGGGTTCACTGATACTCCCCCGTAATTGGGCTGTCCGGGCCGTGTTTTAGCGTGCCCGGAAGACGCGGCCAGAACATGCAGAAACGCATGCTTCTGTGCGCTTGCGGGGACATCATAACGTAGCGTAGTCGCGGTCTCAGGGCCCACGACGTGGTCGACCTTAGGGGGGTAGGCCAGGTTTCACGCGGGTAGAATAACAAGGGGCGGTTATGGCGCGTAAACGTAAGGCTGCGGCGGTAGTGTTCTCGCTGAGTTGTGTGCAGGCGAGTTCCGCACTGGCCCTCGGCCTCGGCGAGCTGAAGCTCGACTCATTCCTCAACCAGCCCCTTAATGCCAGCGTCGATCTCCTGAACATTGGTTCTCTGCACGGCGACGAGATTAAGGTGCGCCTCGCGACTCGCGAGGACTTCGACAAGCTCGGTCTCGAACGCTCTTATTTCCTTACCAGCATCCAGTTTGAAGTCGTTCACGATGATGGCGACCGGGCCAGGATTGTGTTGACCACCGACGAGGCGGTCCTCGAACCTTACCTCGACTTTATTATCGAAGCGCGTTGGCCGAGCGGCCGACTGTTGCGCGAATACACGGTGCTGGTCGACCCCCCGGTGTTCTCTGACGCCACTCCGGTTGTGTCCGCAAGCCAGCGGGTTGAGGAAGTGGAAGGCATTCCTGACCCGGCAAAAAAAAAGGCCGCTGAATCCGCAAGCGGCACCCGGGTCGATGTAAGAAAGTCCGATTTGCCGCCGGGCGCCATGCCCGACCGGGACTTCAACGCCGCGACGGCCAGCACACCAACGCCCGGTAGTCGCTACATGATCCCACGCGACCAGACGCTGTGGGACATCGCGAGCAAGGCGCGACCAGAAGGTGCCACCGTACACCAGACCATGCTCGATATTCAGCGCTTGAACCCCAACGCGTTTATCAACGGCAACATTAACAGGGTTAAGGCGGGCTACATCGTGTACCTGCCGACAAGTGCCGACATCAGCTACGGCGACGCGCGGCAGGCGCTCGCGGAAGTCAACGAACAGAATGCTGCCTGGGAGCAGGGCAGGGACGCGGAGCTGCATTCACAGCGCGGTCCCGCGCTGCGCATTTCCGCCGACCCGGAACCCGGGGTCTCCCTGGCCGCAGCGTCTGGCCCAGGGGCTGTAGACAATCCGCCACTGCCGCGGGCCACACTTGACCCCTCACCGAGCGGAGGCAGTGTTGCGCCTGACGCACCCGGCACAACTGACCCACGGCTGGAAGTCGCCACCGACGAGCGGCTCTCGGCCCTGGAACAGCAGCTCGAGACGCTGCAGCGCATCGTAGAGCTCAAAGATGAGCAGATCGCTGCTTTGCAGGGCGCGCTGTCCGAGCGCAGTGAGGGCGATGCCGACACTGCCGCCGGTGAAGACGGCATGTTTGATCCGCTTGAACCCGACGCCCCCATGGTGGAGGACGAGTACGGTGTCGATGACGCCTACGAGCAGGAACTGTTCGTGACGGATGACGATATCACGGCCCCAATGGATGAAATGGCGGACGTGACCGATCAACCGCGCGAGATTGACGGCGCGGCACCCGATGCTGAGGAAGAGGAGGCTGCCGCAGCGGCTGCCCCGGCGAAGCCCGCTGCGCCGAAAGCTGCGCCACCGGCTCCGGTGGAAGAAGAGTCAGGCTGGCTCTCCTGGGCCCTGTATGGCGCGGGCGCCCTGATCTTCGCCGTGCTTGGCTTCCTGTTCCTGCGCGGTCGCAACAAGGACGACGAGGTTGAAGAGCTCGCACCGGCAGCACCCGCCGCGGACGTTTTTTCGGATATCGAACTGCCGGAAACCCCGGTACAGGTTGAAGAGCCTGTCGAAGAGGAGACGGTTGCTGTCGCGACAGAGTCGCGGGGCTACGGCGAGCGCAGGCACGATGAGTATGCGTCTGATGTCGAGGCGGCGGACGCACTCGCGGAGGCCGACATCTACATCGCCTACGGTCGACACCCCCAGGCTATCGACCTTTTGAACAATGCACTGGCCAACGAGCCTGGCAATCCGGTGTACCGTTTGAAGTTGCTCGAGATTCACAACGAGTTGAACGACCAGGTGGCGGCTCAGGAGCAATTGCGCGAGATTCGCAACAGCGGCGATGCCTCAGCGATCGCCCAGGCTGAGGCGCTTATCAGCGGGGAGGAAGTAACCGCGGCCGTACCCGAATCTGCGCCTGCGAAGGCGAGTGATGAAGGGCCGGGACTGGCGCCGAATCCCCTGACAATGATGGAAGAAGACACGCTCGAGGCCGACTTCGAGGGACTTGAGATCGAGGATGACGACGCTGCCGAAGTGGCCGACGACCTCGATCTGTCGGCCGATTTCGAGGACTCTGATGAGCCGGTGGAAGAGGACGAGGAACTCGTCATCGCCGCCGATGCCAATGGTCTGTCTACCAAGCTTGACCTCGCCCGTGCGTATATCGATATGGGCGATGACGACGGCGCGCGGCAGATTCTCGACGAGATTGTTGCCGAGGGCAGCGAGGAACTGAAGGCCGAGGCCCAGACGCTCCTCGACCGCATTGGCTGAGACGCCTTTTTCTCCGGACCCGCTCCCAGCGGGTTCTCGCATCGCTTGTCGTATCGAGTACCTGGGTAGCCGCTACAACGGCTGGCAGTCCCAACCCGGCCCAGATGCGCGCACAGTGCAGGACACCCTTGAGTCAGCTCTGACGTCGATTGCTGCTGCACCAGTGCGCGTTCACTGCGCCGGCCGCACTGATACCGGTGTGCACGCACATTGCCAGATTGTGCATTTTGATGCTCCGGCAGAGCGCGCGCCCAAGGCATGGGTCCTCGGCGTCAATGGGGCACTTCCCGACGATGTACGAGTGCACTGGGCGCAGCCCGTGGCGGCCGATTTTCACGCGCGGTTCAGCGCCGTGGCCCGCCGCTATCGCTATGTCGTGGTCGACAGCCAGGTGCGCCCCGCGCTGCTCAGTCAACTGGTGACCTGGCATCGTCGGCCGCTGGATGTAGAGTCCATGCATCGCGCCGCCCAGTCATTGCTGGGCGAGCAGGACTTCAGTGCATTTCGTGCGGCCTCATGCCAGTCCAATTCGCCGATGCGTAACGTCACCGAAGTGGCGGTGTATCGGCGCGGTAGCTTCGCGGTGATCGACATCTGTGCCAATGCGTTCCTGCACCACATGGTGCGCAATATTGCCGGGTCCCTGCTGGCAGTCGGCGATGGCCGGCAGCCCGAGGGCTGGATAGCGGCGCTTCTGGCAGCGCGGGATCGGACGGCGGCCGCAGACACCGCGGCGGCATCAGGGCTTTACCTCGCCGATGTGACTTACCCCGCCGGGTTTGGCCTGCCAGTGACGCCGTTTGGCCCGGCTCTCGTGGGTGAGAGCACCCAATAACTGAAGGCTGGGACACAGGCACTTCGGCGGCCCATCTGCTATGATGCGCCCTCATTTTTGGCAGTCCGGACACATGGCCCGCTCGCGCAGCACAGCGCGCAATACCACGCGCATCAAGATCTGCGGCATCACCCGCGAGGAGGATGCCCGTGCCGCGGCCGAGGCGGGTGCAGATGCGCTCGGCCTGAATTTTTACGCGCCGAGCCAGCGCTACATCGACCTTGAATGCGCGCGCCGCATCGTTGCTGCCGTGCCGCCCTTTGTCACGATTGTGGCCCTGTTCGTCGATGAACCGGCAGAATCAGTTCGCCGTATCGTCGATGGCGTTGCGATCGACGTTTTGCAGTTCCACGGCAGCGAGTCTCCTGAGTATTGCGCCCAGTTCAACCGACCCTGGATGAAGGCGGTACGCATGAAAGACGGTGTGGACCTCGCTGCCGAGGCTGCAGCCTACAGCGAGAGCCGCGGGTTGCTACTGGATAGCTGGCGCGAGGGCGTGCCGGGCGGCACGGGCGAGACGTTTGACTGGACTCGCGTTGGCGAAGGCCTCGCGCTGCCGCTTGTGCTCGCCGGCGGGTTGAATGCAGACAACGTGGGCGAGGCGATCCTGAAGCTGCGTCCCGCAGCGGTTGATGTTGCAGGCGGTGTTGAGAGCGCTCCCGGCCAGAAAGACGCCACCAGGATCAGGCAATTTATCGAAGCGGTGCGCGCGGCGGACCGCGTGAATGACGGTGCAGGCAATGACCAGTAGTACAGACGAATCCATCTATTCCACAGTCCCGGACGCGGACGGTCGCTTTGGTGTCTATGGCGGCAAGTTCGTCGCCGAGACCTTGATGTCGGCACTGCGTGACCTCGAGCAGCTCTACACGCGCCTGTCTGCCGACGAGGCGTTTCAGCACGAACTCGATAAGGACCTCGCACACTATGTGGGCCGGCCGTCGCCGCTGTACGAGGCCACACGCTGGTCAGACGACATTGGTGGCGCGCGTATTTTCCTGAAGCGGGAAGATCTCAACCACACCGGCGCGCACAAGGTGAACAACACGGTAGGGCAGGCGCTGCTCGCCAAGCACATGGGCAAGCGCCGGGTCATCGCGGAAACCGGTGCCGGCCAGCACGGAGTTGCAACGGCAACGATCGCAGCGCGTCTCGGGCTTGAGTGCCAGGTGTTTATGGGCGAGGAAGACGTGCGGCGCCAGGCATTGAACGTGTATCGCATGAAACTGCTGGGCGCCGAGGTGATACCTGTGACTTCTGGTTCGCGCACGCTGAAAGACGCCATGAACGAGGCCATGCGCGACTGGGTGACTAACGTCGACGACACGTTCTACATCATCGGCACCGTGGCTGGGCCCCACCCCTACCCGATGCTCGTGCGCGACTTCCAGTGTGTGATTGGCCGTGAGGCTCGCGCGCAGAGTCTCGCGCAGTGCGGTCGCCTACCCGATGCGCTCGTTGCGTGCGTTGGCGGCGGCTCCAACGCCATCGGGCTGTTCCACCCGTTCCTCGATGATGAGGGCGTGGCCATGTATGGCGTGGAGGCGGGGGGGTACGGCGTCGCCAGCAACCAGCACGCGGCTCCGCTGACCGCCGGTACACCGGGTGTACTGCACGGTAATCGCACGTACCTGATGCAGGACGCCGATGGCCAGATTATGCACACGCACTCGGTGTCTGCGGGCCTGGACTACCCTGGCGTCGGTCCGGAGCACGCTTGGCTGAAGGATGTGGGTCGCGTGGAATACGTGGTCGCGAATGACGACGAGGCGCTTGCGGCATTTCATACGCTGACCAAGGTCGAGGGCATCATGCCTGCACTTGAGAGCAGCCATGCGCTGGCCTACGCCGGGAAGCTGGCCGCCTCGATGACGCCTGACCAGTTCATTGTCGTTAACCTCTCTGGCAGGGGCGACAAGGACATCCACACCGTCGCGCAGATCGACGGCATCGATTTTTAATCCAGCGGAGACTTGAAGTGAGTCGTATTGCGGGCTGTTTTGCGCGGCTGGCCGAGGCCGGACGCAAGGCGCTGATTCCCTACATCGTGGCGGGTGACCCGGGCCCCGAGGTCACCGTTGAGTTAATGCATCGCCTCGTTGCCGAGGGCGCCGACATCCTCGAACTAGGCGTTCCCTTCTCCGACCCAATGTCGGAAGGGCCTGTTATCCAGCTCGCCCACGAGCGCGCGTTGGCGCACGGTATCAGCCTGCGCGACGCCATGGAGATGGTTCGCCAGTTTCGTGAGAAAGACGATGCGACCCCCGTGCTGCTGATGGGTTATGCCAACCCGGTCGAACATATGGGTTATGCCGCTTTCGCAGATGCTGCGAGCGCGGCGGGCGTCGATGCGTTGCTCACCGTTGATATTCCTCCCGAGGAGGTCGATGCGGTTAACGCGGAGCTGAAGCGGGTGGGAATGGACAACATCTTCCTGGTCGCGCCGACCACGCCGACGGACCGCATCCAGCGCATCGCCGAGATCGCCAGTGGTTTCATGTACTACGTGTCGGTGAAGGGTGTGACCGGCTCGGCCAAGCTGGACCCCAGAGAGGTCGCCGAGCGGCTGGCCCTGATGCGCACGCATTCCGACCTGCCGCTGGCGGTGGGCTTCGGCATCAAGGACGCCGCTTCGGCCCAGGCGGTGGCCGCTGCGGCAGATGGCGTGGTGGTGGGCAGCGCACTGATCAATGCGATGGCGAGCGCGCTGGAGCAGGGTGCGGGCCAGGCCACGGCGACAGCCGCAGCCGTTGAACTGCTGGCAGAAATACGGGGTGGGGTGGACGCGGCGGCTTCCTAGCAGCCTAAGCTCGCGGCTATAATACGCAGCTTCGAGGGGGCAGGGGAAACGCATGAGCTGGATAGACAAGATTCTACCTTCGGGGGTGCGCCGTGCCGACACTGCCGAGGGCTCCAGCAGTGTCCCCGAGGGTCTCTGGAAGAAGTGCGTAAAGTGCGATGCGGTGCTCTACCGCCCCGATGTAGAGCGCAACGTAGAAGTCTGCCCCAAGTGCGGCCACCACATGCGAATCGGCGCGCGGCGGCGCCTCGACTACTTCCTCGACGAGGAGGGCCGCGAAGAAATCCTCGCCGAGATCGAGCCGCTCGATCGCCTCAAGTTTAAAGACAAGAAAAAGTATCGTGACCGCCTCAACGCCGCGCAAAAGGCAACGGGCGAAAAGGACGCGCTGATCGGCATGCGCGGCACTCTGCACGGTGCGCCTATCGTTGCCCTGGCTTTCGAATTCGACTTCCACGGTGGCTCCATGGGCTACGCGGTCGGAGAGAAGTTCTCGCGCGCGGCACAGATCTGCCTGGAGGAGCGTATACCCCTGGTCTGCTTTTCCGCCTCCGGTGGCGCGCGTATGCAGGAAGCCCTGATCTCGCTCATGCAGATGGCGAAGACGAGTGCGGTGCTGGAGCGACTCAAGCTCGCGGGCATCCCCTACATCTCGGTACTGACCGATCCCATCTATGGCGGAGTGTCCGCGTCGCTCGCGCTGCTCGGCGATATCAATATCGCCGAACCCGATGCCCGCGCAGGCTTCGCCGGCCCCAACATTATTGAACAGACCATTCGCCAGAAGCTGCCCAAGGGCTTCCAGCGTAGCGAATTCCTGCTGGAGCACGGCGCGATCGATATGATTGTGCACCGCACAGAAATGCGCGATACCATCGCGCGCCTTCTCGCCAAGCTCACCGGCGCTGCGGCGCCCGAAATATCTGAACCCGCGCCCGTCGAGGATGAGCCGGTGCCCGATGCGCCTGAGCCGCCGGCCGAGCCGGAGCCTGATACACCTGAGGCTGCCGAAGAGGGTGATGAGTAGCGCGACGCTCGCCGACTGGCTCGCGCGTATTGAACAGCTGCACCCCTCGGAGATCGAACTGGGTCTCGATCGGGTGCGTGGCGTGGCAGAGCAGCTTGGTCTGTTACCGGTAGAAGTGCCGGTGGTGACCGTAGCGGGCACGAATGGCAAGGGCTCGACAGTCGCCGTGATGGAAGCGGTGCTGACAGGCAGCGGAACGCTTACCGGCGCCTATACCTCGCCCCATTTTTTGCGCTTCAACGAGCGCATCCGCGTTGGCGGCGAGGAGGCTTCGGACGACGGCATCGTCGCTGCATTCGAGGCAATTGAGCAGGCGAGGGGTGGTGTCAGCCTTACCTATTTTGAGTTCGCAACGCTCGCGGCCCTGCACGTGTTTCGCGCGCGTGCCGTTGACGTGGTCCTGCTGGAAGTCGGACTGGGTGGGCGACTCGATGCGGTCAATATTGTGGACGCCGATGTCAGCGTGATCACGTCGATCGCACTTGATCACCAGGACTGGCTCGGTGATTCCCTGGAGGGCATCGCGCGGGAAAAGGCTGGCATACTGCGCGCAGGGCGCCCGGCAGTAGTATCCGACCCGGCGCCGCCTGGGTCACTCTGGGAGGCGGCCAGCGAGGTCTGTGCAGCGCCGGTTTATAGGCTGGGCCATGAGTTCGAGGTAGAGTCCACCGGCGCCTGGCGGTTTCGCCTTGACGGTGGCGAGCGCGAAGTGAGCGCAAGGGTAAACGAGGCGCTGGAGCCTGCGAATGTCGCGGGGGCCTTACAGGCGCTGTCGCTGCTGGGCCGCCTGCCGGTGGACGCCGGTGAAGCGCTGGACCAGGCGGCTCCCGAGGGGCGTCGCCAGGCGCTCAAGGTGGCGGGCAGGCATTACGTGCTCGATGTGGCGCACAATCCTGCTGCAGTTGGCAAGTTGGTTGAATATTTGTCCGCAAGTGATTGTAACGGAAGGACTATTGCAGTTTTCTCAGTGATGCGCGACAAGGATGCCGCGGCCATGCTGGAAGGCGCTCTCGGCGCGATTGATGCCTGGTTCCTGGCGGACCAGCCAGACAATCCCAGGGCAGCCGGTGCAGAGGAACTGGCGTCGCTGCTGCGAGAACGGGGTGCGACACTGGTGAGTGTCAGCGACAATGTGAAGCAGGCCTTTCGGCGTGCACAGTCGGTGCAGGGCGAGGAAGACCGGGTTGTGGTCTTCGGGTCCTTTTTTACCGTCGCGGCGGTTATGGGGCAGTTGGCAAAAGACGAAAAACGTAGCGGGGCGGGGCGGTGAACGAAATCCTCAAGCAGCGTTTGGTGGGCGCGACCATTCTGTTGGCGCTTGGCGTGCTGTTCTGGCCGATCATCTTTGTCGAGCCGGGCGAAGAAGACGGCACGGGGCTGAAAGCGATTCCTGAGCAGCCGGTGATTACCGCGAGCCCGGTCTCTGCGCCGGACCCCGGTGGCCTGCGCACGTCACCGCCTGTAGCGGCGCGCGCCCAAACCGAGCCTGACGTGAAATTGCCTCCGCCTGCACCGGTCGCCAAACCTGAAGCGACTGAGGCCGAACCAGTGGCCGCGAAGCCGCCACCAAAACCCGCACCCAAGCCAGCGGCCGCCAAGCCGCGTAACACAGCGCCTGCCCCGTTGCGTACAGATAGTGATGGCATCCCCGTTGCATGGATTCTCCAGGTCGCGAGCGTTTCCAGCGCGCAGAAGGCAGACAGTTTGCGCCAACGCCTGCTCGATATGGGTCAGAAGGGTTATGTAAAGAAGATCAGGCGAGGCAACAGCGATCTTTACCGCGTGTACATCGGGCCGAAATACGAGCGCGACAGGCTCGAGCGGCTTAAACCTGAGATCGATTTGGAGTTTGGCGTGAACTCCATGATCTCCCGGTATCTGCCTTGATGATCAATCTATCGAGCAGGGGGGGCCGCCTTGATTGATTGGGCCCTGTTGGCGGCCGTCGACTGGGTGATCCTGGTGGTGTTGGCGCTGTCAGTCCTGCTTAGTCTGTGGCGAGGGTTCACCGCCGAGGCGATCTCCCTGGCGGGCTGGGTCGCCGCATTCCTGATTGCGAACATGTTTGTCGGGCAGATGGCGTCTCTCATGGAGGACATGATCGTCAATGCCACCGGGCGGTATGTGGTCGCTTATGCGCTGCTGTTTGTCGGAACGCTGGTCACCGCCACACTCGTACGCAAGCTGACCGGTCAGATGATTCGTGCAACAGGTTTGACGCTGCTCGACCGGCTCCTGGGTACGGTATTCGGCTTTGCTCGGGGTATCATTATCATTTTGGTGGCGGTGTACGTGCTGACTCAGCTGGCGCCGCCGCAAAACCTTGCATGGCTTGAGGACTCGCAGCTTATGCCGTATGTCGATATGCTCGCATCCTGGGTGCGAACGGTATTTGACGGCATGAGTGATTCACAAGTCATCGAGCTGACAGGGTAACCTGCAAGTGCAACGAGGAAGCTAAAGCATGTGTGGTCTGGTGGGTGTAGTAGCCAAGTCCGATGTCGCCCCGGATATTTATGATGCACTGACGGTGCTGCAGCACCGGGGACAGGATGCCGCGGGTATGGTCACCTGTGCCGGCGGCCGCTTCAGCCAGCGCAAGAGCGAGGGCCTCGTGCGGGACGTGTTCCGTCAGCATCACATGCAGCGCCTTGGTGGCACCATGGGCATCGGCCACGTCCGCTACCCGACTGCGGGCAGCTCTGGTCCCGCGCTCGCGCAGCCGTTCTATGTTAACTCTCCGTACGGCATTGCGTTGGCCCACAACGGCAACCTGACCAACTCCGAGCAGCTCACCCGGGAACTGTTCCAGGACGACCTGAGGCATCTGAACACTGACTCAGACTCAGAGGTGCTTCTCAATATCTTCGCCCACGAACTGCAGACGCTCGGCAAGCTGAATCCGCGTGCAGGCGATATCTTCAAGGCGGTCGAGGCGGTACACCGCCGCTGTCGGGGCGGCTACGCGGTGGTGGGCCTGCTCGTCAATCACGGCATCTTCGGCTTCCGTGACCCCCAGGGCATTCGCCCTCTCGTGATCGGTGTGCGTGATACCGGTAGCGGTGAGGAGTACATGATTGCTTCAGAGAGTGTTGCACTCGATGTGCTTGGCTTTTCGCTGCTGGGCGATGTTCAGCCGGGTGAGGCAATCTTTATTGACCAGGACGGCCACCTGCACCGACAGCAGTGCGCTGCCGCGCCAACGCTGCGCCCCTGCATTTTTGAGCATGTGTACTTTGCGCGCCCGGATTCGCTGATGGACGGTATCTCGGTCTACAAGACCCGCATGCGGCAGGGTGAGGCGCTCGCGCGCAAGATAAAGCGGGAGCGCCCCGATATCGAGATCGATGTGATAATCCCGATACCTGACACCAGTCGTATCGCGGCGCAGTCCATGGCCTACCACCTCGATATCAAGTTTCGCGAGGGCCTGATGAAGAACCGTTATATCGGTCGCACCTTCATCATGCCCGGGCAGAGCCACCGCAAGAAATCCGTGAAGCAGAAGCTGAACCCCGTGCCCCTCGAGTTCGAGGGCAAGAACGTCATGCTGGTGGACGATTCGATCGTACGCGGCACCACTTGCCGCCAGCTCATCGAGATGGCGCGCGAAGCCGGAGCGGCTAACGTGTATTTCGCCTCGGCTGCGCCGCCTGTTCGCTACCCCAATGTCTATGGCATCGATATGCCATCGGCCCAGGAGCTGATCGCCCACGGCCGCACGGTAGATGAGGTCTGCGAACTGATCGGTGCCGACTGGCTGGTGTTCCAGGACCTGGAGGACCTGATCCAGAGTTCTCTAGAGGGTAATCCTGAGGTGAGCGGTTTCGACTGTTCAGTCTTCAACGGTGAGTATATTACCGGCGATGTTGACCAAAATTACCTTGATCGCGTTGAGCTGTTGCGCAACGATGACGCCCAGAATGAACGCAGGGCACTTATGACGGCCGAGGGCGCCGTGGTTGGCCTGCACAACGACGCGTAACGACCCATGAACGACGACCAGAACCCCCTCGACGGGGCGGGTATCGACACTCTCGCAATACGCGCGGGCATCCATCGGACGGCCGAGGGTGAGCACGCCGAGCCGATTTTTGCCACGTCCAGCTATGTGTTCGAGAACGCGGCGCAGGCCGCCGCTCGCTTTGGCGGCGACGAGAGCGGCAACGTATATTCCCGCTACACCAACCCTACGGTGCGCAGCTTCGAGGAACGCCTCGCGGCGCTGGAGGGCGCGGAGGCCTGTGTCGGAACGGCTTCGGGCATGGCCGCGATACTGTCTACTGCGATGGCGCTGCTCAAGGCGGGCGATCACGTGGTGTGCTCGCGCGATGTGTTCGGCACCACGACGAACCTCTTTGGCCGTTACATGGCGAAATTTGGGGTCGAGGTGACCTTTGTGCCGCTACTCGACGTGGCGGGCTGGCGCGACGCTGTGCGTCCAGAGACGAGAATGCTCTTCCTGGAGACGCCTTCGAACCCACTTTGTGAAGTGGCCGATGTGCCCGCCATGGCAGAGCTCGCCCACGGTAACGACGCGCTGCTTGTCGTGGACAACTGTTTCTGCACGCCGGCTCTGCAAAAGCCACTTGAGCTAGGCGCGGACGTGGTGATTCATTCAGCCACAAAGTACCTCGATGGCCAGGGTCGCTGTGTCGGTGGTGCTGTGCTGGGCTCGCGCGCACTCATGGAAGATGTCGTGACGTTCCTGCGCACTTGCGGGCCGACGATGAGTGCATTCAACGCCTGGGTGTTCCTGAAGGGTCTTGAGACGTTGCGCCTGCGTATGGAGGCACACAGTGCCGGCGCGTTGACAGTTGCGCGCTGGCTGTGCGAGCAGGACTCGGTCGAACACGTGTTCTACGCCGGGCTCGAAGCCCATCCCGGGCACGCGCTGGCCAAACAGCAACAGCGCGCGTTCGGCGGTGTATTGTCATTCCGCGTACGCGGCGGGAAGGAAGAGGCCTGGCGCTTCATTGATGGCACGCAGTTTCTTTCGCTCACTGCGAACCTCGGCGATGCCAAGACCACGATCGTGCACCCGGCGACCACCACCCACGGAAGATTGAGCCAGGAACAGCGCGATGCTGCAGGTATCAGCGACAATCTTGTGAGAGTCGCTGTTGGGCTTGAAGACACCGCGGATATCCAGGCCGATCTCGCGCGGGGTTTTGCTGCGCTTTGATACCGTCGTGGGCGTCAAAGCGCCTCGATAAACCGGTAGCGTGAACCGTGTCCCGTTCCTCGGGCGCGGGGCGGTAATTTGTCACTATTTCGACTGACAGTCAGGCGGTAGAAGCGTAAACCCCGTTATATCTGTGGTAGATTGCAGGTGTGACAGGCCATAGGCAGTGGTTATATGGGCCTGTCTCTTGGCTGCAGGCGCAACGCCTGTGCCACAGCTATTCGGGGATACAGAATGAATGTCAGTCAGGGGGTAACCTCGGCCCGCAGCGCCGGCGTGGACGCGAACGTAGATCTGGAAAGGGTCATCGATGCTGCGGTCAAAGAAATTGGCTCGATCCTGCTCGGCAAGGAGCCACAGATAAGGCTGGCACTCTGCTGCCTGTTCGCACGCGGGCACCTGCTGATCGAAGATTTGCCCGGAATGGGCAAGACAACGTTGTCCCACGCGCTTGCCGAGGTCTTTGGCCTTGATTGGAAGCGTGTCCAGTTCACTTCTGACCTGATGCCTGCTGATATCCTTGGGGTTTCGGTTTACGACGCCCGTGATGCCAGCTTCAATTTTCATCCGGGCCCGGTGTTCACCCAGCTCCTCCTTGCCGACGAGATCAACCGTGCCACGCCGCGAACACAGAGTGCGCTGCTTGAGGCGATGGCGGAAGGGCAAGTTACGGTGGAAGGCGACACCCGCGCCTTACCTCAACCATTCTTTGTGATCGCAACCCAAAATCCCGTGCACCAGTCGGGCACTTATCCGCTGCCTGAGTCGCAGCTGGATCGTTTCCTGATGCGGCTTGAGTTGGGCTACCCGCACCCCAAGGCGGAGCGTGAGATGTATCTGCGCCGACACACCGCTGCTCAGGAGATCAAGACGCCGCGTCGCTGCATAGATGATGCGCAACTGGAGGCCATTCGCAACGCTGTCAGCGCAGTGCATGCTTCCGACACGCTGCTGGATTACCTGCAGCGCATTGTTGCGTACACCCGGCAGTCGCCAGAATTTGAGGTCGGCTTATCGCCGCGCGGTGCGCTGGCGCTGCTCGATTGCGCGAAGACCTGGGCAGTGATGCAGAATCGCGGGCACGTTGTGCCTGAAGATGTGCAGATGGTGTTGCCGGCCGTGGCCTCACACCGCCTTGTACCCAGCGGCGATTATGCCGGTGATGGCAACGCCCTCGTAGACCTGTTGCTCCGCAGCGTGGACGTTGTGGCGCCCTGAGGCGGGCCCGTGAACGCCGGCGCAATAACAGAGCCTTTCGCTGAGTGGCGCCGCCGCCTGGAAGAGCGTTTCAGGAAGTGGGTAAACCGCCGCATTCCGCCGGCGCGCGAGGTTACCCTCGACCAGAAACGTATCTTCATCTTTCCCAGCCGCGTCGGTATGTTTTTCTTCGTCTGTCTGCTCGTAATGTTGATGACCGCCATCAACTTCGAGAGCAATCTAAGCTACGGACTGACGTTTTGGCTGGCGACCCTCTTCATCATTGCCACGCTTCATACCTATGCCAACCTTTCCGGAGTGACGCTCCGGGCGGTGCGCGCGCAGCCGGCCTTCCCAGGCCAGCAGTCTGAGTTTGAGCTGATACTCCAGCGCGGTCGCCGCCGCGACCACTATGCGTTGCGCCTGCAGTGGCCGTCAGGCAGCGAGACGCTGATTAATCTTCTCGACAACGATCCCGTGCGAGTACGCTTGCACGTCCCCGTTGCAGAGCGTGGCTGGTTCAGTCCCGGTCGTCTGCTGCTGGAGTCAACATACCCACTCGGTCTGCTGCGCTGCTGGACCTGGGTTGACCTCGATATCCGCGCCATGGTGTATCCGCGGCCATTGTCCTGGCCAGACCTTTCTGGCGCATCCTCAGATGCACCGGATGGTGCCGCAGAGTTAGTGAAGGGCGACGACGACTTTTTTGGTTTCCGGAATTACCAGAAGGGCGATTCCTTGCGCCACGTAAACTGGAAAGCGCTGGCCAAGGGGCAGGGCATGCAGACGCGGCAGTACACTGCTTATGCAGAGCGCACCGTCTGGCTTGACTGGGAGATGTTCCAGGGTCTTGGCGTAGAGCAACGGCTGTCGTACATGTGCTATTGGGTGCTTGAGTTCGATGCTGACCAGGAGGAGTACGGGTTGCGCCTGCCAGGTTATACGCTGGAGCCTGGTCACGGTGAGCGCCATAAAGAAGCTGCGCTGAAGGCGCTAGCCCTCTATGGCCTGGAGGGGTCGCAGTGAGTCTGGTCGAGCAGGTGCCGCGCAACGCGCTCGTCTGGATCATAGCGAGCATGTTTGCGCTGCTGATGCCCCATGTTCTGCGACTGCCCGTATGGGTCCTGCTGGTGTACCTGGTGGCGGTCGTCTGGCGCATACAGGTACACCGTGGCCGCTGGTCTTTTCCAGGCCGCGTGGTCAAGGTCGTGCTCACGCTGAGTGGATTTTTCGGTGTGATGGCTAGCTATGGCACTGTTATCGGCCTCGAACCCACGGTCGCGCTGTTGCTGATAGCGTTTGCGTTAAAGCTGGTTGAGCTCGTGAAACGTAAAGACGCCTACGTGCTGCTGTTTTTGGGTTACTTCGTTTGTATTACTGAGTTCCTCTTCAGCCAGGACCTTCTGGTGACCATTTACAGCGTGTTTACCGTTATGCTGGTCACCACGGCGCTGGTGGCGCTGCACCAGCCCGGACAGCAGAAGCTAACGGGCAGTTCGTTCAAGCTGGCCGGCGTCATGCTCGCGCAGGCATTGCCGCTGATGATCGTGATGTTCTTCCTGTTTCCGCGCTTCGGTCCGCTCTGGACCGTACCGATCAAGAGTCACACGGCGAAGACGGGTATGAGCGACTTCATGAAGCCCGGCGACGTGGCGTCTCTGAGCCAGTCCGACGAGGTGGCCTTTAGAGTCAAATTCGAGGGCGAGATACCACCCCCCTCGGAGCTCTACTGGCGCGGACTTGTATTCAGCCGATTAAAGGAAGGCGTTTGGTCCAGCCTCGGCTACTACGAGGTACCCACCAGCGAGTTGCGCCCGAAGGAAGTTCGCACACGCGGACAGGGATTGGGCTACAGCGTGATTATGGAGCCGACCCAGCAGAACTGGTTGTATGGGCTGAAGTACGCTGTATCGGGTACCGCCGGCGTGATGCACGCTTCCGATTACAGACTCTATTCTCCCGGCCCGATTGAGGCCGAGTACATGTATCGCGCCCGCAGCTGGACGAGGAGCGCAGTAGAGACCGAACTCAGCGAGTGGCGGCGCAATACTGAGCTGAAACTTCCCCCGCTCGGCAACGATCGGGCGCGTCGCTTTGCGGCGGAGCTTCGGGACAGTGTCGACTCCGATTCCGCGTTCGTAGACGCAGTACTACAGCATTTCACCACACAGCCTTTTCACTACACGCTCAAACCCGGACGTCTGACGAGCGATCACCAGATCGATGAGTTTCTGTTCGACTCTCGCCGCGGCTTCTGTGAGCACTACGCGTCCGCGTTCGTTTTCATGGCACGCTCTGCCGGTATTCCCGCCCGCGTTGTCGCCGGTTACCAGGGTGGGGAAGTCAACCCGGTGAACAAAACGGTCATCGTGCACCAGTTCGATGCGCACGCGTGGTCCGAGGTGTGGCTGGAGGGTCGCGGCTGGGTTCGCGTTGACCCGACTTCTGCAGTGGCACCGTCTCGTATTGAGTGGGGCCTTGAAGAAGCGCTCGCGGGGGAGGGTACGTTCCTGGCTGATGCGCCGCTCTCACCCTTACGTTATCGCAAGCTACCCCTGCTCAATGAGTTGCGTTTGCGTTATGACGCACTGACTTATCAATGGCAAAGCTGGGTCGTAGGCTTTAATCGCGAGGCGCAGTTCGAACTGCTGCACGATCTGTTTGGAGAGATCAGCGCGCGAGTGTTTATCACGTTGTTCATCGGCAGTTGGGTGCTGGTGCTCACACCGGTCGCAATTTCACTGCTCCGGCGCCGCAGTACGCGAGAGATCAATCCGCTCGACAAGTACTACCTCGTGTTCTGTGAGCGCATGGGTGAAATTGGTTTGGCGCGCGACCCTGGAGAGACGCCGGGGCAGTACTACGCTCGCGTGAGGGAAGAGGTACCCGAGAAAGCCGAACAGGTGGAGCACATCACCGGGCTCTACAATGAGCTCGCCTATGCCGGTCCCGGGCGGGCGGAGAAACTCCTCTCAGAATTTATCGAAGCCGTTTCGAGCTTTAAGCCGGATCGTCGGCGTTTCTAGTCAGCCGCTTGCGCTTGCTTGGGCAGCAGCGGCTTTTTCACCGTAGGCCAGAGCAGCTCCTCCGCCCAGTGCAATCGCGGTGAGATAGGCAGGCCAAACTTGTCCTGGCGATCGTGGGGCAGCTTTGCTGTGCCGTGCAGGATGTCGTAGATGAATAGTGTCACCGCGTAGTTGCCGTTGGGGTGCGCCTTGTCTGACCCCCAGGCGTGGTGCGCCTGGTGTGCGTCCGGCAGCGTGAAAACACATTCGATGACCCGCCACAGCGGCTCAGTGCGTGGAAAACGTTCCCTGAGAGCAAGGTCCCAGCGGAAGCTGACGTGCGTACTGACATTGACGAGGTAGGTGATCATTGCCGCTAACAGGTAGGCTTCTGTGTGGCCCAGGTACATTACAGCGGTACCTATCCAGGTTTGTGGAATAAGCAGCGGCCAGAAGAGGTTGTAGCGATAGATCAGCGTTGCGTTCATGTCCATGCCGGAGTGGTGTGTGCGGTGAAACTTCCACAGCCAGCGCTTTTCATGTGCCAGGCGATGCACCCAGTAGTGGGCGTACTCATTGAGCGGAAACACAAGTGCAAACACCAGCCACGGGCTGATATCCGCCAGGCTGTCGGCTTGCCCTGGAAACACCATGCGCATGATCCACGCGCCGATTCCGGCGGCGATAACCCCGGTGAGGATCGGTTGTGTGAAGAAAGCGGCCACGCCGAACAGTATGTCGCGTGCCGTGCGATGTGCTCGCTGGATTGTGCCCGCGATGAGTTCGGCCAGTATGACCAGGGAGAATGACGCGATCATTATGATCATGAATGTAGAAGTGGATTCGATCACGCGGGTGTCCTTTGGTCGAGTGCAGCGGCGGTTGCGGTTGAGACGGGAGCTTCGAGACTTGCGGTGAGCATGTCGACGAGGTTTTCTGTCATCCAGTTCAGGTCGATGTCGGAGTAGGGCGACCCTGTATCGCGGCGTTGCCTGTCCCACGTGGCAACGACCTGGCTCAATTGCGCGCCAAGTATCTCAAGGCGTGTGGAGCGCAGCGTCTCCGGCAGATGAATCAGCGCGTTAAACAGGTGGTCGCCAATCTTGAAGATGGCGGCATTACGCGCGGTGCTGTCATCGCGCATGCGAGCACCGTTGTCGGTGGCAACGAGCTGGCTGATAAAACCGATGTAGTGGCTTGCATCCTGGTCGATCGAGAGTTCCTCGATGAAGGGAGCGGCGAGCGCGTGAACCAGCGCCCGGACGTCACGGGTGCGGCCGGCAGCCTCCAGCCCTTCGAGCAATGCCTCTCGCCGTGCATTGATCGGCCACTGGCGGTAGTCGAGGATTTTCTCGACCAGGGCTTCCTTACTGCCGAAATGGTAGGCGACGGCAGAGTGGTTCTTCTGGCCAGCCGCGCGGGCAATTTCTCGCGTTGAGACCCCGCTCACCCCGTGGGCACTGAACAGCCGCTCTGCGACCAGCAGGAGCTCCAGGGGCGTTGCGGCGAGTTCTTGGGCAGGTATTGCGCTCATGTGCCCAGATTACGCCAGATGACTTAATTAAGTCAAGTGGCGTAAACGGGGGCCGGATCAGGCGTCCATGGACGGGTCTTTTCTCTGTGGGGTCAGAAATTTACGTCGAATCCAGAAGAGAATGGCCCCCAACGGGAAGGCGGCAGAGACGATCCAGGGTGATGAGGGGCCGGCGGAAATGATCGCGCCCCCAAAGAGCTGGACGTGCAGCAGGCTGGCGGTGAAGTGCCCATTGGTCCAGTCGAGTTGCACGCCGCCGATACCGATAATGATGAAAAGCGCCCACAGCCATTTACGCCAACCCATCGGCGTTCTGATGCATGTTACGAGGGTAACGAGAATGAAAATGGGAACCGCGATGGCTGCCGCGAGCGTTGCGTAATGAATGCTGGTCTTGCCCGCCAGGGTGAATGCGTTGAGCTCTTTCTGCGCAGCGGCCGTCTGGTAGACGTTGAGCCCAATCACCTCGTATCTGTCGCCAACTTTGCGCAGCGCCGCGTTGGCCACATTCCAGCCTGACTCGAACTCGTACTCAAACGTGAAGTTACCGTGCCACTGTTCGTTGAGCACTTTCACCTCGGCACCGATATGCTCAACAGAAAGCGGTTCGCCTGCGTAGAAGAGGCTGGACATTCTCGCCAGCTGGCCCTCGCTAAGCTGCGCCAGCATTTCATTGCTTAAAAGACTTTCAACGTACTCCAGGTCACCGGTCTTCAGCTTCCACAGGTAGTCCTTGGCGAATGCAGTTTCCTTTTCGGGTGCAACGAGATTGCCGAAACTCTCAAGGTCACAGGAAGTGGTGGTAAGAGCCAGAAACAAGGCAAAGATCGGTGCAAGCATCCGCCGGAGATGGTTAGAAGACATAGTTATTTCCGTTCCGCGGGAGTGATGGGCTGAGCAAAGACTATCAGCTATCGAAGAGAGGGTGTATGCCTTATCCGTGTTGTTGCTGATGGCTTACCTGCCGGGCCGTTTTTCCTTTTTGATCCACCTCTGTTTGTGAATCAAACGAAGAATACAACCCGCGTTCCCGCGAAACATAGTCATCCCTGGTGTTTTACCGCGATGAGGAACAGGCTGTTGGCACGGCCGTGCGTCCACTGCTCGGTAATCTCAAAACCTGCGTTGGCAACCTCTCGGCGCACTGCATCTTCGCGCGTGAAGCTCACGTAGGGAGCTTTCCCTAACCATTGCATGACTGGGATGACCGGGCGAAGAAACCACATACGATCAGCAAGGCAAACGGTGCTGGATACGAAGATTCCGCCGGGTTTTAGCATCCGGTGAATCTTGCTCATAGCCGCTTCACGATTCGGTAGGAGGTGGAGCAGGTTGAGTGCGAGCACCATGTCGTATGTGCGATCTTCTGGGACTTCATCAACGCCTGCCTTCATGAAGGTGATGTTTTCGATGCCGGCGTCCTCAGCTTTTTCGCGCCCGATAGCGCACATCGCTGCGGAAACGTCGCTCGCTGTAATGCTTGCCACGTGGGGCGCGTGCATGAGCGCGGTGGAGCCTGTACCGCAGCCCAACTCGAGCACGTGCATATCAGGCCGCATTAGCTCCTGCGTAGCCGCGAGTTTGCGGTTGTAACTTTCGGTGTCGCTGATGGGCTGCTGGCTGTATTTGGGCGCCACGCGGTCCCAGAATTCGGCGGGGGTGACGGACATGGTACTTACCTCGTTGGATGTCGCTTCAGTGATGCGCGCCATTTAGCCATACACCGATTGTGTATAGAATGCCCATAATTCTTCATTAGGTATACGCAGATCGATGAATTGGGATGATGTCAGATTCGACTGGAACCAGGTGAGGGCGTTCCTCGCCACTGCCGAGGAGGGTTCGCTCTCAGCCGCCGCCAGGGCGCTCCAGCAAACCCAGCCAACGCTCAGTCGGCAGGTGACGGGCCTGGAGCAGTCGTTGGGGGTGACGCTTTTTGAGCGGGGCCACAGGCAGGTCCAGCTAACCAGCGCGGGTCTTGAGTTGCTGGAACATGCCCGTTCCATGGCAGCCTCAGCTAACCGCATAGCTCTCGCCGCGTCTGGCCAGTCGCAGGCGATTGAGGGGAGGGTGGCGATAACGGCAACGGAGATGCTCGCCACGCACTATCTTCCGCCGATCCTGCGTAAACTGCGTGAAAGTGCGCCCGGTATTGTTGTGGATGTAGTGGCGTCAGACGAACTACGCGACCTGATCCGTCGCGAGGCTGATATCGCGATCCGTCACACCGAGCCGACCCAGCCCGACCTCGTGGCACGTCGAATCGGGTTTTTGAAGGGTCGCATCTATGCAACGCAACGGTTGCTCGACGAGGTCGGCGTGCCGCAGTGTCTCGAAGACCTCGCCGACAAGGATTTCGTCGGCATTGAAGATACCGCGTCCCTTCTCGAAGGACTGGTAGAGCAGGGCCTCCATTTGCGCATCGAACAGTTTCGCGTGAATGCCGCCAGCGGCAACTGCATGTTGCAGCTGATTCGCGAGGGGCTGGGCTTCGGCTTCCTGCCGATGGATGCCGGCGAGCTCTTCGATGATCTTGTGAGCGTACTACCGGAGCACTTCGACCCCGAGATCCCCGTGTGGCTCGTGTCACACCGCGAACTGCGCACAAGCCGTCGCATCCGCGTTGTTTACGACCTGCTCGCCGAAGAACTCGAGGCGCTGATCAAGCGCCTTGCCTGAAGATAAGGAATGTTATGACATGATCGACCTGTACTACTGCCCCACGCCGAACTGCCAGAAAGTCTCTATCACGCTGGAAGAGTTAGGCCTGCCCTACACAGTGCGCGCGATCGATATCGTTGCGGGGGACCAGAACCAGCCCGAATACCT
This sequence comes from Halioglobus sp., assembly GCA_965227435.1. GTDB lineage: Bacteria > Pseudomonadota > Gammaproteobacteria > Pseudomonadales > Halieaceae > Marimicrobium. The sequence goes on from CBDDGB010000001.1 coordinate 2,952,215, forward strand.
TGAGATATGCCCCAATCGTAAAGTGCCCGCGATTGTCGACTCCGATGGGCCGGGCGGTCGCCGGGTTGTGCTCTGGGAGTCCGCCGCGATCTTGATGTATCTCGCGGAAAAAGTGGGCGAGCTCTGGCCGGAAGACCCTGTCGAGCAGTCACTCGGCAGGCAGTGGCTCTTCTGGCAGATGAGCTATGTCGGCCCGATGATGGGGCAGCTTCATCATTTTGTGCAGTACGCGCCGGAGCAACTGGAATACCCGATTGAGCGCTATACGCGTGAAGTGGAGAGGCTGCGCAGCCTGCTGAATGATCACCTGGAAGGCCGCGACCATATTCTTGACGCATACTCCATCGCAGATATTGCCTGCTTTCTCTGGTTCAAGATGTTCAGCTTTCGCTACCCGAACGAGGCGCCTTATCCCCACCTGGACGCATGGCTCGATCGTGTCTTCGAGCGCCCAGCAGTGCAGAAAGGTTTCGCTGTTGACCTCGATAAGATTCGCCCGGTGGTTCTTGGCGCAGAGCCGGTGACGGATGAGGTGCGCAGGAATCTGTTTGCGAGTTATCAAACGGGCGACGAGTGAGTGGCCCGGTTTTTTTGAGACGGCGAGCAGAAATCGATATTTGCGGCGGGACTGGCAATCCGCTATGTGTTAATTCCCATAATCCCCGTGGAAGCGGTTGTCTGGCACACCGGGATCCAGTGTCTGCTTTGTGCTGCGGATTCAACCGGTCGACGCAACATTTTAATCTCTTAGCATAGAGAAGGAGTGTTGCTAATGAAACAGAGAACCCGGATTTACTACACCGAGGCCGACAAGGCTGACATGTGGAATCGCTGGCAAGCGGGCGAATCCATGCATGATATCGCCAGGTCCTACGACCGCTATCATTCTTCTATTCGGAAGATCCTCACCAGCAATGGCGGTTTTCGGCCTGCTCCCAGAACACGCTCACCGCGCTGCTTGTCTTTGGAGGAGCGCGAAGCCATCTCACGCGGTCTAGCCAAGGGCGACACGATCAGGGCTATTGCCGAGGGGCTCGGTCGTGCCCCTTCGACCATCAGCCGAGAAATCCAGCGCAACGGCGGATATGCTGAATACAGAGCCCACCGCGCTGATCAGTCCGCCTGGGAGCGGGCGAAGCGCCCCAAGCCCTGTAAACTGCAGGGAAGGCCAAAGCTGGTACGCGCTATTTCCAGCAAACTACAGCTGCAGTGGTCACCAGACCAGATAGCCGGCTGGTTGAAGCGGGAATACCCGGATGATGAGTACTACCACGTGTCCCATGAAACGATCTACAAGAGCCTCTTCATACAGGCCCGGGGCGTGCTGAAGAAAGAGCTTATGGCTCACTTGAGAACAGAGCGATCGGGCCGTCGTCCGCAACGCAACACACTCAAGGGTAAGGGACTTGGCCAGATTCCTGAGGCAGTCTCTATTCGCGAGCGTCCCGCATCAGCTGAAGACCGGGCAGTGCCGGGGCACTGGGAGGGCGATCTCATTGCAGGAACCAACGGCAGTCATATCGCCACGCTGGTTGAGCGACACACCCGCTACGTGATGCTCGCTAAAGTACCGAGCAAAGATACGGCGACCGTCATTGAGGCTTTGATCAAGCAGGCGAGGAAACTACCGGCCGATCTTTACAAGACGCTGACCTGGGATCGAGGGACGGAACTGAAAGATCACAAGAAGTTCACGCTGGCGACAGATATCCAGGTGTACTTCTGTGACCCGAAGAGTCCCTGGCAGCGAGGGTCAAATGAAAACACGAATGGGCTGCTACGACAGTACTTCCCCAAGGGGACGGATCTGTCAGTGCATTCTCAGGCAGAGCTAAATCGAGTGGCGAGGCTGCTCAACACGAGACCGAGGAAAACCTTGGAATACGAAACCCCGGCTGCTAGATTCAATGCATGTGTTGCGTCGACCGGTTGAATCCGCAGTCGAAAGCGGACGGTATCGTTACCGCGTCGCATCGATAGGTCGAAATCGACCGGGATGCCTGGGGCTCCACCAAAACGAAAACACCCGGCGCATGGCCGGGTGTCAGAGGTGCTTAAGGAGTGCCTCAGGCGCTGAGCTCGGTAATCTCCACCGCTGCAATACGCTTACCTTCTTCCGCCTTCTGCTGGAACTCGATGACTTTGTCGAAGTTCATGTAGCGGTAGATGTCATCGGCCATGGAGTCGATGTTGCGCGCGTACTCCATGTACTCCTCGGGCGTTGGGATCTTGCCGAGGACCGCGCCCACGGAGGCGAGTTCTGCCGAGGTCAGGTAGACGTTTGCGCCGTCGCCGAGACGGTTCGGGAAGTTCCGTGTTGAGGTAGACAGCACGGTGGAGCCAGAGGCCACACGCGCCTGGTTGCCCATGCAGAGCGAGCAACCCGGCATCTCGGTGCGCGCCCCTGCGCGGCCGAAGATGTTGTAGTAGCCTTCTTCCATCAGCTGGTGCTCGTCCATGCGGGTCGGCGGTACGATCCACATGCGCGTCGAGATACCGCCTTTGTGCTGGTCGAGCAGTTTGCCCGCGGCGCGGAAGTGGCCGATGTTGGTCATGCAGGAACCGATGAAGACCTCGTCGACCTTGTCGCCGGCAACCTGCGAGAGCAGGCGCGCATCGTCCGGGTCGTTCGGTGCGCAGACTACGGGCTCCGTAACTTCGGCCAGGTCGATCTCGATCACAGCGGCGTATTCGGCATCCGGGTCCGCGCGCATCAGCGTCGGGTTTTCCAGCCACTCTTCCATCTTGCGAGCGCGGCGTTCCAGTGTGCGCGCATCGCCGTAGCCTTCCGCGATCATGGAGCGCAGCAGTACGATGTTGGAGTTCAGGTACTCGATGACGGAGTCTTCAGACAGGTCAATCGTACAGCCTGCTGCAGAGCGCTCCGCGGAGGCGTCAGAGAGTTCAAACGCCTGCTCGACAGTGAGGTCGGGAAGGCCTTCAATCTCGAGGATGCGGCCGGAGAAGATGTTTTTCTTGCCCTTTTTCTCAACGGTGAGTAGGCCTTCCTGGATCGCGTAGTAGGGAATCGCGTGCACGAGGTCGCGCAGCGTGATGCCCGGCTGCATCTCGCCCTTGAAGCGCACGAGTACCGACTCGGGCATGTCGAGTGGCATTACGCCAGTCGCCGCAGCAAAGGCCACCAGGCCGGAGCCCGCAGGGAAAGAAATGCCCATCGGGAAACGGGTGTGGGAGTCGCCGCCGGTGCCGACTGTGTCGGGCAACAGCATGCGGTTCAGCCAGCTGTGAATGATGCCGTCGCCGGGGCGCAGCGAAACGCCGCCACGGGTCATGATGAAGTCGGGCAGGGTGTGCTGCGTGTCGATGTCGACAGGCTTGGGGTAGGCCGCGGTGTGGCAGAACGACTGCATGGTCAGGTCTGCAGAGAAGCCAAGGCACGCGAGGTCCTTGAGTTCGTCGCGCGTCATCGGGCCGGTGGTGTCCTGTGAACCCACGGTGGTCATCTTGGGCTCGCAGTAGGTGCCTGCACGAATGCCGTCGACGCCGCAGGCGCGGCCAACCATCTTCTGTGCGAGCGTAAAGCCCTTGCCGGTATCTTTCGGCTGCTCAGGTGTGCGGAACAGGTCGGAGACGGGGAGGCCCAGGGCCTCGCGAGCGCGGGTCGTGAGACCGCGACCGATGATCAGGTTGATACGGCCACCTGCGCGTACTTCATCCAGAAGGACGTCAGACTTGAGTTCAAACTCACTCAGCACATCGCCGGACTGTGACAGGATCTTGCCATCGTAGGGACGGATCTCGATCACGTCGCCCATGCTGATATCGTCGACGGGCGCCTCAAAGACCAGTGCGCCGGCATCTTCCATCGTGTTGTAGAAGATCGGTGCCACTTTGCCGCCGATACAAATACCGCCGCCGCGCTTGTTTGGCACGCCGTCGATGTCGTCGCCGAAGAACCAGAGTACAGAGTTGGTGGCTGACTTACGCGAAGAACCGGTGCCGACCACGTCGCCGACAAAAGCGACTGGCAGGCCCTTGGCTTTGATCTCTTCGACCTGCTTCATCGGGCCGCGGACGCCGTGCTCCTCGGGCTCGAGGCCGTCGCGGGTCATCTTGTACATCGCGAGTGCGTGCAGGGGAATGTCCGGCCGCGACCAGGCGTCGGGGGCGGGGGAGAGGTCGTCAGTATTGGTTTCGCCGGTCACCTTGAATACGGCGACCTTGATGGACTCGGGTACCTCGGGCTCGTCGGTGAACCACTCGCCGTCAGCCCAGGACTGCATCACGGCCTTCGCGTGGGCATTGCCGCCCTCCGCAAGCTCGGCGACGTCGTGGAAGGCTTCGAACATGAGCAGCGTGTGCTTGAGCTCGGTAGCTGCCTGCTCGGCCAGTTCATCGTCGGTCAGCAGGCCCACGAGCGTCTCGATGTTGTAGCCGCCGTGCATGTTGCCGAGCAGCTTTACCGCGGCCAGGCGGTCGATCAGGGCGCACTCGGTTTCCCCTTTGGCGATGGCGGACAAAAAGCCCGCCTTGACGTAGGCGGCTTCGTCGACGCCCGGCGGCACGCGCTCGCTGATGAGTTCGAGCAGGAAAGCTTCCTCGCCCGCAGGCGGGTTTTTCAGGAGTTCTACCAGGCCGGCAACCTGCTCGGCACTCAAGGGCTTCGGGGGGATGTTGTCTGCGGCCCTTTCGGCCACGTGTTCGCGATAGGCTTCAAGCACGGGGATACTCCTGTCTACAGGCGGCAGGGCGACGCAGGATCGCTGCGATGCAGCCGTCGTAAGTGGTGTTGGAATCGGCGCGAATTATAGCTCACGGCCGAAATAAGATAAACGAATCAGGGGCTTATATCGTGCATTCACCCAGGTGATGCCTTACACTTCCGGCAGTCAAAACCCGCCGGTAAAACCCTGTTTTTCATGCTCGACGAAACCGTCAAAACCCCCTGTATCGGAGTCTGTTCGACGGGCATCGGCGACAGCGTGTGTCGCGGCTGCAAGCGGTTCAGTCACGAGGTCATTCACTGGAACGGCTATACCCAGGCGCAGAAGCGCATAATCGATGACCGACTCTCCGGCTTTCTCTCCCAGTGCGTGAGCAACAAGCTCATGGTGACCGACAAGGCGCTACTGAAATGGCAGTTAGAGGTGCAGAACGTGCGGTACGTCGAGCGCCACGACGAGTACTGTTGGGTGTTCAGCCTGCTGAAGGCCGGGGCAGGGCAGATCAATGATCCTGCCGACTACGGCTTCGAGGTCGACCTGCGCTACCGCGACTTGCCACTGGCTGAACTCAAGGAGCGGATCGACCAGGAGTACTACATCCTCTCCGAGGCGCACTACGAGCGCTACATGATGACGCCGGACCTGTTCTCAGAAGGCCGCGAATGAGCGCGCAGCCTGACCTCACCCCCATTTACGAGTTCCTGCCCTGCGCTACGCCAAAGGCGTGGGTGGACTGGGCGCTCGCAAACCAGGATGTGCTGCTTGTTGATCACGCCAACTGTGAGAAGAAGGCGGCTTCTACTGCGCTCAACCTGATGTATCGCTATGTCGAGCATCCGGAACTCCTCACTCGGCTGTCCAAGCTCGCGAGAGAGGAACTGCGCCATTTCGAGCAGGTACTCGCGATAATGCGAGCTCGCGATGTGGACTACCCACAGCTTTCCGCCTCTCGCTATGCGGGTGGCCTGCGTGAGATTGTGCGCAGTGCCGAGCCGGGCAGGCTGGTCGATACGCTGCTCGTCGGTGCCGTGATTGAGGCGCGTTCCTGCGAGCGGTTCGCGGCGCTGGCTCCACACCTGGACGATGAGCTCAGGGCCTTTTACGAATCGCTGCTCAAGTCAGAGAGCCGCCACTTTGGCGACTACCTGAAGCTGGCACGCGCCATTGCGAGCCCGGAGGAGGTGGCCGAGCGGCTTTCAGTGGTGCTAGACCGGGAACAGGCGTTGATCGAGGGTGTGGACGAGACCTTTCGCTTTCACAGCGGGGTGCCGGCCTGACAGGGGCTTGCTTCTAACCCCACGGGTAGGGGTTGGTCCCTTCCTAACTCTAGTTCTAGAATTAGAATAACCTCTTAAGCTACTGATAAATAATAAATTCCTTGAGGCTATTTTGAGCATTCGAAGCCTCGAGAAAGCAACAGCTCTGGTCCCAGTCCCCCAACACCCAGCGTTCGCTCTCTGGCGTCTGGTGATGCCCCGGGCGGTGTGTGTGGCCATGAATCAGCTGGTCGACTCCGAACTCCTTCAGCAGCGCACTGACCGCCGCAGGTGACACGTCGACAATATCCTCACTCTTGCTCGCCAGTGCCTCGCGGCTCATGTTGCGCGCCGCCTCCGCGAACGCCCGCCGTTCCGCCAGGGGCCGTTCTAAAAACTCGGCCTGCCAGGCGGGCTCACGTACCTGGTGCCGGAACGCCTGGTAGTCCGAATCAGCGGTACACAGGGCGTCTCCATGGGTAAGCAGGGTGGGCCGGCCATAGAGGTCAATAACGGTGGGGTCGGCCAGCAGGATTGCGCCGGTGGAATGCGCGAAGCGCTCCGCGATCAGGAAATCCCGGTTGCCCTGCATCAGGAACAGGTCTGGCCCTGTGCTCGTGTAGCGAGAGAGGAACTCCCCGACCTCGATGGCGAGTGGTCCGTTATCGTCGTCGCCTATCCAGGCCTCAAACAGGTCGCCGAGGATGTAGAGGGCGTCGGCGTGGCGATGATTGTCCAGAAAACGAAAAAAGGCCCGCGTGATGGCGGGCCTTTCGCTGTCGAGATGCAGGTCGGAAATGAAGTAGGTGCAGGCCACGTAAGGCCCCTGGTTAACCCTCTACGACTTCCACGGACTCGATAATCACCGGGTCCACCGGCACATCCTGGTGGCCTGCGCGGCTGCCGGTTTCCACGGTGCGGATCTTGTCGAGCACCTCGGTGCCCTCGGTGACTTTACCGAAGACGGCGTAGCCCCAGCCCTGCATGTTCTTGCCCGTGTGATTCAGGAAGTCATTGTCTTTCACGTTAATGAAGAACTGGGCCGTGGCGGAGTGCGGCTCCATGGTGCGGGCCATGGCGACCGTGCCGAAGTCGTTCTTGAGGCCATTGTCGGCTTCGTTCTCGATGGGCGCAGCGGTCTCTTTCTGCTTCATGTCGGCGTCAAATCCGCCGCCCTGGATCATGAAGTTGTCGATGACGCGGTGAAAGATGGTGCCGTCGAAAAAGCCGTCTCGGGCGTAATTGAGAAAGTTCTCAACGGTTTTCGGCGCTTTTTCGGCGTCCAGTTCGAGTTTCATTTCGCCGAACGTGGTGCGAATGATGACCATGTAGCTGTCCTTGGGGTTGGGTGATTTGAAAGCGCCCCATCATACGGGGGTTTGGGGTCCAGTAAAACCTCGGGTGGCCGCGAGCGGGATTAATGCAGAAGTGGGCTCAGTTGGCGTTTCTCGCCTTAAAGCGGAGCACTTCTGTGGCTATAATACGCGCCTTTTTTGGCGGCCGATGGGACCATGGAAGATACAGCCCCCAGCAATTTTCTGCAGACGATCATCCGGGAGGACCTGGAGAGCGGCCGCGTGAGCGAGGTCGTGACCCGGTTTCCGCCGGAGCCGAACGGCTACCTGCACGTTGGGCACGCCAAGGCGGTCAGCGTGAACTTCGGGCTCGCGGAGGAGTTCGGCGGTCGCTGCAACCTGCGCTTCGATGACACCAACCCTGAGAAGGAGAGCCAGGAGTACATCGAGTCGATAATCGCTGACATTCGCTGGCTCGGCTACCAGTGGGACGGCGAGGTGCGCTACGCCTCGAGCTACTTTCAGCAGCTCTACGACTGGGCCGTGCACCTGGTTAAAGCGGGCGATGCCTATGTCGACGACTTGAGTGCGGAAGAGGCGCGGCAGCTTCGCGGGACGCTCACGGAGCCCGGCGTAAACTCGCCGCACCGCGACCGCACCCCGGAAGAAAACCTGGGCCTGCTTGAGCGAATGAAGGCGGGGGAGTTTGAAGAGGGCTCCCGTGTCCTGCGGGCCAGGATCGACATGGCGTCGCCCAACATGAACATGCGCGACCCCATCCTGTATCGCATACGCAAGGTGGAACATCACCAGACCGGTAGCGACTGGGTGATTTACCCAACCTACGACTTCGCCCACGGCCAGGAAGATGCGATTGAGGGAATCACGCATTCTGTCTGCACGCTGGAGTTTGAGGATCATCGGCCGCTCTATGACTGGTTCATCGAGCACCTGCCGGTGCCGCACACGCCGCGGCAGTACGAGTTTGGTCGCCTGAACCCGAGCTACACCGTGACGAGCAAGCGCAAGCTGCGCCACCTGGTTGAGTCCGGCGTGGTCAACGGCTGGGACGACCCGCGCATGCCCACATTGTCTGGCATGCGCAGGCGCGGCTATACGCCCGCGGCAATTCGTCGTTTCTGCGACATGATCGGCACTACACGCAAGGACGGCGTGGTCGACGTGGCCATGCTCGAATTCGCCGTGCGCGAAGACCTCAACGAAAATGCCCGCCGTGGCATGTGCGTATTGAACCCGCTCAAGGTCGTACTGACCGACCTCACGGACGACCACTTCGAAACGCTCTCGGCGCCGGGCCACCCGAACCGCGACGACCTCGGTGAGCGTGCGCTGCCCTTCACGCGCGAGTTGTACATCGACGCCGACGACTTTCGAGAGGAGGCCAACAAGAAGTACAAGCGTCTCGTGCTCGGTAAGCGCGTGCGGCTGCGTAACGCATACGTGATCGAGGCGGACGAGGCTGTAAAGGACGACGCGGGCAACATCGTCGAAGTGCGCGCGCATGTTGTACCGAACACGCTCGGCGAAAACCCGGAAGATGGCGTTAAGCCGAAAGGCGTAATTCAGTGGGTGTCAGCAAGTCACGGCCGCACTGCCGAAGTGCGCCTCTACGATCGGCTGTTCAATCACGAGTCGCCTGACAAGGGCGACAATGACTACCTGGACCACCTGAACCCGGGCTCGCTCACCGTTGTCGAGCAGGCCTGGGTTGAGCCAGCCCTGGCAGACGCCAAACCGGAAGAGTCGTTCCAGTTTGAGCGCGAAGGGTATTTTGTTGCCGATCGTTTTGATCACGACCCTGAGCGTCCGGTCTTTAACAAGACAATCGGGTTGCGCGATTCCTGGGGTGGAGGTGAGGGATGAGCCTTTTTGTTCACAACACGCTGAGTGGAAAGAAGGAAGCCTTTGAGCCGCTGGAGCCTGACACTGTAAAGATGTACGTGTGCGGCCCAACAGTCTACAACCTCGTGCATATCGGCAATGCGCGCCCCGTGGTGGTGTTCGACACGCTGTTCCGCGTGCTGCAGACGCTGTACGACAACGTCATCTACGCACGGAACATCACCGACATCGACGACAAGATTATTGCGGCGGCGAAGGAGGGCGGTCGCGATATCGAGTCCGTCACTACCGAGTTCACCGACAAGTACCGCGAGGACATGGCGCACCTGAACGCGTTGCCGCCCAGCATGGAACCCCATGCGACTGAAAACATCGCGCCGATGATTCAGCTCACCGAGGCGCTGCTCGAAAAAGGCCACGCTTACGAGTCTGCCGGTCACGTGCTGTTCGCTGTCGAGTCCATGGAGGACTACGGCCAACTCTCGAACCGCTCGCTCGACGACATGCTGGCGGGCGCCAGGGTCGAGGTCGCCGACTACAAGCGCCATCCCGGTGACTTCGTGCTGTGGAAGCCCTCGGCGGAAGAAGACCCGGGCTGGGACAGCCCCTGGGGTCGCGTGCGGCCAGGCTGGCACCTGGAGTGCTCGGCCATGATTCGCGAACACCTCGGTGAGACGATCGATATTCATGGCGGTGGCCAGGACCTTGTGTTCCCGCATCATGAAAACGAGATCGCCCAGAGTCGCTGCGCCCACGGCGGCGATTACGTGCGCTACTGGATGCACAACGCATTTATCGATATGAACGGCGAGAAGATGTCGAAGTCGCTGGGCAATGTCCGCACCGTGCGCGAGCTGCTGGAGCGCTATCGCGGTGAAGTGCTGCGCTTCGCATTGCTGTCTGCGCACTATCGCTCGCCGCTGAACTTTTCCGGCGACCTGCTGGACCAGGCGCGCGCCACGTTGGACACCCTCTACGGTGCGCTGCGCGATGTGCAGGATGTCGAGGTTGAAATGGAGGTGGTGCTGTCTGAGGAGCCGTTCTACAAGGCGCTGCTCGACGACCTCAATACGCCCATTGCGATCGCCGAGGTGCACGCGCTTGTCCGGGAACTGCACAAGTCATCTGATGCCGAGAAGCCGGCGCTCAAGGCGCGGATACTCGCGGCGGGCAACCTGCTCGGCATTCTCGATGCCGATCCCGAGGAGTGGTTCCAGGGTGCCGATGAGGCGGGAGCGATCAGTGCAGAGGAGATCGAAGCGCTGATTGAGGCGCGCCAGCAGGCCAAGCTCGACAAGGACTATGCGCGGGCCGATGAGATCCGTGAGGAACTCACCGCTGCGGGTGTGGCGCTGGAAGACTCCCCCGAGGGTACGCGCTGGCGCCGAGAGGGCTAGCGCGGCCGCGTTCAGCCCAGGCTTTTCTCGCCCGACTGCACGCTCTGCATAATGAGAGTGTTAATGGTCATCGGCCCCACGCCGCCGGGAACCGGCGTGTAGGCAGAGGCGCGTTCTGTAATCGCCGACAGCTCAATGTCGCCAACGCCGCCCGGGTGATAGCCCGCATCCACGACCACTGCACCCTCTTTAATCCAATCGCCGCGAATAAACTCCGGCTTGCCAACGGCGCCCACGATGATGTCCGCCTGGGCGACCAGTGCGGGCAGGTCCTTCGTGCGCGAGTGGCAGATCGTCACCGTGGCATTCTTCTGCAGCAGCATCATCGCCATTGGCTTGCCGAGAATAGGGCTGCGGCCGACGACTACTGCGTGTTTGCCTTCGATTTCGACCTCGTAGTGCTCGAGGATGCGCATGATGCCCTGGGGTGTGGCGCAGCCGTAGGCGTCCTCACCCATGGCCATGCGGCCAAACCCGAGGCAGGTCACGCCGTCGACGTCTTTCGACAGTGCGATAGCGTCGAAGCAGGCGCGTTCGTCGATCTGTTCCGGTACCGGGTGCTGAAGCAGGATGCCGTGGACATCGGGGTTGCTGTTGAGCTCTTCGATTTTCGCCAACAACTCCTCAGTCGTGGTGGCCGCGGGCAGCTCCACGGCGAGGGAGTCCATGCCGACCCTGCGGCAGGCGTTGCCCTTCATTTTCACGTAGGTGGCGGAGGCGGGGTCATCGCCCACGAGTATTGTCGCCAGGATCGGGGTCTTGCCCCCCGACTTTTCCTTGAGCTGCTCAACGCGCGCGAGTAGCGCTTCTTCGGTCGCGGCGGCCAGTGCCTTGCCGTCCAGGACGAGTGCCGACATCGTGTTTCCTCGGGCCAGAAGTTAGGGGTGGTTCGGAAGGGGCGCTATTGTCACACGAGAGCCCCTCCCCGTGAAGCCGCGGGGCGTGAGTTGTGGCGCCAAGAAGCGTATTATTCGCGTTGACGGCCACGGGCGGGGCTGCGTATCATCCCGCCTCCCGTGACCACAAGCTCACGGGCGCCGTTTGGCGATCTATGTCGGGGTATAGCGCAGTCTGGTAGCGCGCCTGCTTTGGGAGCAGGATGTCGGGAGTTCGAATCTCTCTACCCCGACCACTTTTCCTTTATCCTTATACCTGTCCAAATACTGCGCGTCGGCGCGAGTCGACCGTCACACGCCGTTGTGTATTGACTGACAGGAGCGATTCCCTGACCACCCAGACTTTCCATTGCGACACCCTGTTCGATGGCGAACGCCTGCTCGCAGACCAGCATGTGTCTGTGAGTGAGGGCCGTATTCAGGCGATTGAGCCAGCATCGAGCAGCGCAGACAGCGCAACACGGCGCGCGGCACTGCTGGTTCCCGGGTTCGTTGATCTGCAGGTCAATGGGGGAGGCGGGGTGCTGTTTAACGAGGCTCCTACCGTTGAGACCTTAAGCACGATTGCGCAGGCGCACAGGCAGGGTGGCACCGTGGGTTTTCTGCCGACACTGATCAGTGGCAGTACTGACCAGATAACGCGGGCTATCCAGGCGGTCGAGGACGCCATGGCCGCCGGCGTGCCTGGTGTGCTGGGCATCCACCTCGAAGGGCCATGGCTTAGTCGCGCACGACACGGCGCACACGATGCCCGCAGCCTCGATGTGCCGACAGAAGCCGCGATTAACCTGTTCGCCTCACTTCGCGGGGGTAAGACATTGGTGACCCTCGCGCCTGAGGTGGCGGGGGACGACGTTGTCCGCGCGCTCACCGAGCGCGGCGTGGTGGTTAGCGGCGGACACAGCGAGGCTGATCTTGATGTGTGCCTGCGCTCACTCGATGCCGGTATGCGCGGTTTCACCCACCTCTTCAACGCGATGCCGCCCATGCTGAGCCGCGATCCGGGTATGGTTGGCGCGGCACTCGCTGATGACCGGGCATGGTTCGGCATAATCGCCGATGGCCATCACGTGCATCCGGCAAGCGTGCGGGCCGCCGTGCGGGCGAAACCGGCAGGCGGAGCTCTCCTGGTCACAGACGCGATGTCGACGGTCGGGGCTCCTGAGGCAGCCTTCAGCCTGGCGGGAGAGACAGTGAGTCTGCGCGACGGGCGACTTGCCACGCCGGAGGGGACCCTCGCGGGTGCTCACCTGACAATGCTGGACGCGATCAATAACGTGACAGACTTCGCCGCTATCGACTGGTTTGAGGCAGTGCGCATGGGCAGCACTTACCCTGCAAAAGCGCTGTCGCTCGATGGCGAGCTGGGCTCGATCCGCGAGGGCGGAAGGGCCAGTTTCCTCATACTGGACGACAGCCGGCGGCTACTCGAGACCGTTGTCGATGGCGTCGCTTACTCGGTCACCAGCGACTGAATCTCGTCGCGCCACGTGGCATAGCCTGGGCCCACCAGGTGGATACCGTCGTTACTTAGTTCGGCCCGCAGTTGCCCGTTCGTGTCGCTGAAAGCCGGTACAAGGTCGACATACGTGTAGCCGCGTGCATCGGCCTCGCGTTTAAGTGCTGCGTTTAGGGCGGGCACGTGCGTGTTGTCGGTACTTGGCCACGCGTCATTCACCGGCAAGACGCTCTGCAGGAAGATCTCGGTGTTTTGCAGTTCGTCATCGAATCGATCGAACAGCCGCGTGTAGTTGGCAATCGCGACCTCCGGCCCCAGGCCGCGGTTGAGGTCGTTGATGCCAATCATGAGGAACAAGCGCTCTGGCGCCAGGGCGATCACCTGGTCCAGCCGGTCCAGGATGTCCTGCGTGGTGTCGCCGCCAATACCGCGATTGATCGCAGCGGCGCCGGGAAACAATTCGTCCCAAAGCCCGCCTTCGGTGATGCTGTCACCCAGGAATACCACCTGGGCGGGCCGGTCGGTGAGGACCTCGAACTGGGTGACGCGCCTTTCTCTGTTGCTTTGCAGGAAGCCATCGACGATCGACTCGAGAGACAGCCAGAGCGCCAGTGCGCTTGCGATAAAGAGAAGGTTGAGGCCGACTGACAGGCCGATGAGGAGTTTTTTCATTATCAGGTCCTTTCAGGCGCGTTTTGCTGCGCTGATCATGCAGTAGCGGTGTCACGCTCGCAATGCCCCGCCGCTTGCTTGACACTCCTTCAGAGCAGCGGCTACCATGCGCGCCGCCTGACACCGCCCGGTGCAGGTGTTGGCGGGGGTTTTACCCGCTATCATAGATGTAGCCCCTCGATGCCGGGGCGCATGCAGTACGCTGGCATCGACTGTAGTGGTGGCCGTAGCTCATCAGGTAGAGCACCGGATTGTGGCTCCGGAGGTGGGGGGTTCGAGACCCCTCGGCCACCCCAGTTTCCAGGCAGGAATCACGCTACAATCCTCCCTACGGGGGTATAGCTCAGCTGGATAGAGCACCGGCCTTCTAAGCCGACGGTCGTAGGTTCGAATCCTACTACTCCCGCCATTTCGACACGGTCTGTTCCGGTCGCATAGGTAACAGATTATTCCGAGAGCATAGGTAACACTTTTGGAGCGAAGGGGTTCTTTCCCACCGGCTCCACCTTATCTAGCTCTCTGTCAAAGAAGCCCAGGTCATACTCCATGAAGCTGACGAGCCAGACCTCGTCGGCAACTTCTCTGACACCCACGTACTGTCCTGCGAAGACGGTACTGAGGTTGATTTTGCGCCTTCCGATGCATATCCGTCCACACCGAGTCACTTTGATGGTCCGGTCGTGACAAGGGTACTCCGGTTCCCCCGGTTCGAAGAACTCCCGGGCCGAAGGTGTATACAGCTCACCCGGGTACAAGCCGCCTAGCCCCTGGTGGGGCCGATCATTATTGTATACCTCGATGAAGTCATCGAAGCGTTCCTGCTGCTGCAGGAAGTTGAACGAGGCGGGTTTGGTCGCCTCCTTCTTCAGTGTCAGGTGCATGCGTTCGTGGCGTCCGTTCTGCTGGGGATGCCCTGGTTTGATTCGCTCAATACTGATACCCAGGCGGAGCCACCACAGTGACAGGCGGCTCAGACCGAACAGGGCATGAGGGCTGGCAAAGGGTATGCCATTGTCGGTCCGGATGGCACCAGGCAGGCCAAACTCCCTGAAGGTGCGCTCAAACACCTCGAAGGCAGTGATTTCCTTGGTCGATTCCAACCCCTCGCACGCCAGCAGGTAGCGGCTCATCTGATCGGTGATCGTTAGCGGGTAGCAGTGCTTTTTGTTCCCCAGTCGGAACTGACCCTTGAAGTCAGCACACCACAGCGAGTTGGGAGAATTGGCCTCGCTGAGCTGTGTTCCCTTGGCCTTGTAACGTTTGCGCTTCCTGCGCTTTACCAGGCCATGTCGATCCAGCACCGCGTGGATGGTGCTAACAGCGGGCGGCTTAATGATGGAGAACTCCTTCGCCAGCTTGTGCTGGATTTTGGGTGCTCCCCAGGATGTGTGCTCCTGCTTGATTCTCAGGATGGCCTTCTCGATCTGGAACGGCAGCTTGTTGGGATGTCGGTAGGCGCTCTTGGAGCGGTCCTCCAGCCCCCTGACGCCAAATTCCTTGTAGCGCGCAAAGATCTTGTAGCCGGTCTTGCGGGATATCCCGAACTCTCGGCAGGCTACGGCCATCTTCTCCCCGTCGAGGAGCCTAGCCACAAAACGTAGACGTTCATCCATACGGTTACACTCTTTCCAGGGCATCTGAGGGGCCTCCTCAAATGCCTCAATTGTGTAACCTATGCGCCCGGAATAAAGTGGAACCTATGCGCCGGTAAGATCACACCTGAGATACAACCCGAGAGTAACCCGCTCAACGCCTTGCGAGCCCGAGGGCTTTACCTCACAATACGCGGCCTCTGGGCCTTCGCCCCTCGCGACAAGTCCAGCGCTGTGGTGGCCCAGGCGGTCCCCTCGCAACGATAGGTAGTGAACCCCGCCAGGCCCGGAAGGGAGCAACGGTAATTACTGACTCGTGTGCCGGGGTGTGGCTGTCTGGGTCGCCTCCATTATCCCTAGATCACCACCGTCCAGCCGCGCCCTTTGGTTTCTGTCGACCCGGCGCTGGTGTATCCTTACCGATCTCTTTCATCGAATATCCAAGGTTGCATGTCCTACCAGGTTCTGGCGCGCAAATGGCGACCGAAAAGTTTCCGCGAGATGGTCGGCCAGGAGCACGTTCTCAAGGCGCTCATCAACGCGCTGGACCATGATCGCCTGCACCACGCGTATCTTTTCACCGGCACTCGCGGCGTTGGCAAGACGACCATCGCGCGCATCCTCGCCAAGTGCCTCAATTGCGAGGCCGGCGTAAGCTCCGAGCCCTGTGGCGTCTGCCCCTCGTGCCTGGAAATCGCCGAGGGTCGCAGCGTCGATCTTCTGGAGGTCGATGCCGCTTCGCGCACCAAGGTTGAAGACACCCGCGAGCTGCTCGAAAACGTGCAGTACGCCCCCACGCGCTCCCGCTACAAGGTGTACCTCATCGACGAGGTGCACATGCTGTCCACCCACAGTTTCAATGCGCTGCTGAAAACGCTCGAGGAGCCGCCGCCGCACGTCAAGTTTCTGCTGGCGACGACAGACCCGCAAAAGCTTCCCGCCACCGTGCTCTCACGTTGCCTGCAGTTCAATCTGAAGAACATGCCGCCTGAGCAGATTGTTGGCCATCTCGGTCGCGTGCTCGGCGAAGAAATGATCGACTTCGAGGAGCCCGCGCTGTGGCTCCTCGGTCGCGCCGCCTCGGGGAGTATGCGCGATGCGTTGAGCCTCACCGATCAGGCCATCGCCTTTGGCTCAGGCAAGGTGGTAGAAGATGACGTGCGCAGCATGCTCGGCAGCGTCGATCTCACCTTTGTTTACGAGTTACTCGAGGCGGTCGCAGGCGACAATGCCGAGGGTGCCCTCGAGATCGTCAGCCGCATGGCGGAGCACGCGCCTGACTTTGAGGGCAGTCTCGATGAACTCATTTCCCTTTTGCACCGCGTCGCGACCGCCCAGGTGGTTCCCGATGCCGTCGACAACAGCTGGGGAGACGCCGAGCGGGTCACCAAACTCGCGGGCGCGATCACTGCCGAGGACGCCCAGCTGTTTTACCAGATGGCACTGAACGGAAAGCGTGACATTGGGCTAGCTCCGGACCCGCGCCGCGGCTTCGAAATGATCCTGCTGCGTATGCTTGCGTTTCGGCCCACGATCGCCATCGATACAGATATTGACCCCGCGGCGCTCCGCGAGGTCGCAACGGCCCCCGCCCTGGAGGGCGGCGATACCGTAAAAAAGCCCCCTGAACCGGCTGCCGCTCCCCGGCGGCCGGCGCCACCGGAACCGCGACCTGCAGAAACGCCCGTGGCGGTCGCAGCGAGCAGCGCCGCGCCGGCGATTGCTGAGCCTGCGAGCACAGAGCCCTTGGCCCTTGCCAGCGTGCAGCCTACGGGGTGGCCAGACCTGCTGGAGCAGTTGGGTCTGAGCGGTATCCTGTACAACATCGCCTCAAACTGTGAGCTCGTAGAAGTGGGTGAGGCTACCCTCAACTTCGTGCTCGACGAGGCCAACGCGACCCTGTACAACGACGGCCACGCCGACAAGCTTGGAGCGGCGCTTTCAAGCCACTTTGGCGCGCCTGTAACAGCACGCGTCGCTGTGGGCGCCGTAACGGCAGAGACGCCCGCGCGCCGAGGTGAGCGCCTGAAAGAAGAGCGCCAGGCGGAGGCCGTGCGGGCTATTGACGGCGACGACCAGTTAAAGGCGCTGATGTCGCGCTTCGACGGCACGCTCGACCGCGGCTCTATAGCGCCCAATGACGACTGACACCTAGAGGTAACCATGAAAGGCAAGATCTCCGATTTGATGCAGCAGGCCCAACAAATGCAGGCCGACATGCAAAAAGCCCAGGAGGAGCTGGCCAACGCCGAGATCACCGGTGAAGCCGGTGCAGGCCTTGTCTCCGTCGTGATGACCGGTCGCCATGATGTAAAGCGCGTGAGTATCGATGACGCCGTGCTCGGCGAAGACAAAGAAATGCTGGAAGACCTGCTTGCCGCCGCTGTGAATGACGCCGTGCGCAAGGTCGAGGCTCATAATCGCGACAAGATGGCCGAAGTTGCCGGTGGCCTTAACCTACCGGCCGGTTTCAAGATGCCGTTCTAGCCCGTATGAAGTTCAGCCCCGCCATTCAGGAACTGATCGAGGCCCTGCGCTGCTTGCCGGGCGTTGGGCCGAAGTCTGCCCAGCGCATGGCCCTGCATCTGCTTGAGCGCGATCGAGAGGGCGCCGCGCAGCTCGCCCGTACCCTGGAAGTCGCGGTAGACAAGGTCGGTCACTGCCGCCTCTGTCGCAACTTCACCGAACTGGAAGTTTGCGAGATCTGCTCCGACCCCAAACGCGATGCCAGCGTTGTGTGTGTGGTAGAGACGCCCGCGGACGTCCTCGCCGTGGAGCAGAGCGGCAGCTACCGTGGTCTCTACTTTGTGTTGATGGGCCACCTGTCACCGATCGATGGTATCGGCCCTGCCGAAATTGGCCTTGAGGACTTTCACCAGCGCGTAATCGACGAGGGAATCACCGAGGTAATCCTTGCGACCAATCCCACGGTGGAGGGGGAGGCCACAGCCTACTACCTGACCGAAATGCTGCAGGACGTCGGCGTACGGGTATCGCGCATCGCCCACGGCGTGCCCCTGGGCGGGGAGCTCGAGTATGTCGACGGTTCTACGCTCGCACACGCATTGTCTGGCCGGCGACCGGTGGAGTAGGCGATGAGCTGGGAATGGATAGAGACCAGTGCTGAGCTCTCTGACGTTGTTGCGCGTTATGCGGGCGCAGGGGCCGTCATGGTCGACACCGAGTTCATGCGCCGCAACACGTTCTACCCCCAGGTTGCACTGGTGCAACTGTGTTTTGATAGGGCGGACGAAGAGGCGCCACGGGCGTACCTCGTCGACCCGTTGGCCCTCGACGACACGACAGCGCTGACCGACCTGTTCGCCGACCCGGCGATCATCAAGGTGCTGCATTCCCCCAGTGAAGACCTGGAGGTCTTCCGGCACTGGCTCGGTGTACTGCCGCAGCCGCTGTTCGATACGCAGCGTGCCGCCGCGCTCGTCAACGTGGGCTTCGGTATGGGCTACCGCAATCTGGTGGCCGAATTCACCGGTGTCGAACTACCGAAGGGCGAGACGCGCTCCGACTGGCTGAAGCGCCCCCTGACCGAATCACAGTGCCATTACGCTGCCCAGGACGTCACCTTTTTACGCACGCTTTGGCGCGAGTTGGAAACGCGAACACGCAGTGCCGGGAAGTATGATTGGGTGCTTGCCGATGGACTGGTGGCCATTGAGACCTCGCTGGCGCTGGAGTCCCGCGCGCACGAACGGCCGATTAAGGGCGCCTGGAAATTGCCACACAGGGAGCAGGCGAGCCTTGCGGCGCTGTCTGCCTGGCGCGAGCGTACGGCCCGCGAACGTGACAAGCCGCGCAACTGGATTCTCGACGACAAGGCCTGTGTACAGATTGCTTCACGTGCACCAGGCACGGTTGCACAGCTCAAGGCCTGTGCAGAGCTGCCGCCGCCGGTGCTCAGGCGTCACGGCGACGAGATCATCGACGTGCTCAACGCGCAGCGACAGGAGAGTGAAGCCGACTGGCCGCCACCGCAGCCAGCCCCACTCAGTGCGGGCCAGCGCGACCGCGTGAAGCAACTGAAAGGCGTCGCCCGGGAGCTCGCTGACGCGCTGGACGTTGCGCCCGAGATTCTCCTTTCAGGGCAGGACTATGAGCTGCTGTTGCGAGAAGCTGCGGGTGAGCCTGTCGTAGCGCCGCTGTACTGGCAGGGTTGGCGCCGTGATGCCGCCATCGAGCCCCTGCGTGCGCGACTCGCGTCCTGATTTATGCTGGTAACTATCTATAAGGGTGACAAGCGCGAGGAGATGTATCTCTACGTGCCATTTGGTGATGAGCTCAAGGAGCTGCCGGAGCCGCTACTCAAACAGTTTGGCGAACTCGAGGTGGTGATGAGTCTCGATATCACCCCGACCAAGCGCCTTGCGCGTGTTCCCGCAACGGACGTGCTCGCGGCGATTGAGGAGCAGGGCTTTTTCTTGCAGATGCCTCCAACACCGGCCGAACTCCTGGCGCGGGACAGGGCCGATGAGTGAGTGGTGGAATGAGCTCCCGCTAGAGGCGCTCAATGCCGAGCAGTGGGAGGCGTTGTGTGATGGCTGCGCCAAGTGTTGCCTGCACAAGCTCGAGGACATTGACACCGGCGAGGTGTTTTACACGAAAGTGCGCTGTCGTTATCTCGATGACGCCACCTGCCTCTGCGGCGATTATCCGAACCGCTCGACGCTCGTGCCGCACTGCATTGACTTAAGTGGTACGGACCCGGCGGCGCTCAGCTGGTTGCCGAGCACCTGTGCCTATCGACTGCGCGCGCAGGGTAGTCCGCTACCCGAGTGGCACTACCTTGTCAGCGGCGACCGCGAGAGCGTGCACAGCGCGGGCGTCTCGATCCGAGGGCGCGCCGTTTCAGATGAATTCGTACACCCTGACGGTTACGATGAACACATCATCAACTGGGTTGAGTAGGGGGCGATGACGTGCTGACAGAGAGTTCCTATCTCACAGCGATCTATGTGTATGCCGGCACGGCGCTGGTAGCACTTCTGTATTTTGCCTGGTGTATGCGCCGGCGCTGGAGTGGGGCGTGGATAGCGCTGATCGTGTTACTCGGCGCCGCTCTCCTGATGACACCCGCCTTTCCGCGCGAGGGTGTCGACACCATGGCCCCGGCGCTGATCGTTGCCGGATTCGCGATCTTCACAGAGGGCTTTACGGCTGCAGAGCACGCCCTGCGGCCGCTCGCGGCCGCGTGTGGACTCGCGTTCGTCGTTGCCATAATCCTGCGTTTTACGCTCTTCCGACGACGTCCGGAAGCTGCTGAGACCTGATCCTGCCCAAGTTGCGGCGCACGCGGCCAGTCTGTACCCTGTCCGGCTTTCGTATGAAAAATGTAGATGGTGAACACATGAAATTTGAAGGGACTGAACGATACGTTGCCACGGATGACCTGCGCATGGCGGTCAACGCCTCGGTGGCCCTGGAGCGGCCGCTGCTGATCAAGGGTGAGCCCGGCACCGGCAAGACGATGCTGGCTGAAGAGGTTGCACTCGGGCTTGGTAAGCGTCTCATCCAGTGGCACATCAAGTCCACGACCAAAGCGCAGCAGGGCCTTTACGAGTACGACGCAGTGTCCCGCCTGCGCGACTCGCAGCTTGGTGAAGAGAAGGTCCACGACATCAAGAACTACATTAAGAAGGGCAAGCTCTGGGAGGCCTTCGAGTCTGACGAGCAGGTCGTGCTGCTGATCGACGAGGTCGACAAGGCCGACATTGAATTCCCGAACGACCTTCTTGTTGAACTCGACCGCATGGAGTTCTTTGTCTACGAGACGGGCGAAACGATCAAAGCAAAGCACCGCCCGATCATCGTGATTACCAGTAACAATGAAAAAGAGCTGCCCGACGCGTTCCTGCGCCGCTGCTTCTTCCACTTCATTAACTTCCCCGACCGCGACACCATGCGCGAGATTATCGCGGTACACCACCCGAACATTACCCAGGACCTCGTGCAGGAAGCGATGGAAGTCTTTTTCGACGTGCGCGCTATTCCCGGCCTGAAGAAAAAGCCCTCAACCTCTGAGCTGATCGACTGGCTCAAGCTGTTGATGGCCGATGATATTCCCGACGAGATTCTCAAGGGTCGTGACCCGACCAAGGCCATTCCGCCGCTGTACGGCGCACTGCTCAAGAATGAGCAGGACGTACACCTGTTGGAACGCCTTGCGTTCATGCACCGTCGAGAGAGCCGCTAGAGGTACGCTGCCATGTTGGTGAATTTCTTCCACGGCCTGCGCGATGCGGGCGTCCCCGTTACCACCCGGGAACTGCTGGACCTCCTGACGGGGATGAAGCAACACGTGGCGTTTGCCGACATGGATGACTTCTATTACTTCAGTCGCACTTGCCTCGTAAAAGACGAGAAGTACTTCGATCGCTTCGATCGCGCGTTCGGCCTGCACTTCAAAGAGCTTGAGGCGCTTGATGACATCATCGAGGCGCTGATTCCTGACGATTGGCTTCGCACCGAGTTCATGAAGAACCTGTCGGAGGAAGACAAGGCGAAAATCGAGAGCCTGGGTGGGCTGGAAAAGTTGATCGAGGAGTTCAAGAAGCGCCTTGAGGAGCAGGAAGAGCGGCACGAGGGCGGCAACAAGTGGATTGGCACCGGCGGTACGTCGCCCTTCGGCCAGGAAGGCTATCACCCCGAAGGCATTCGGGTAGGGCCCAATGGCAAGAACAAGAAGGCGGTGAAGGTCTGGGAGAAGCGCGACTACAAGAACCTCGATGACTCGGTCGAGATCGGCACGCGAAATATCAAGATTGCACTGCGTCGCCTGCGCAAGTTCGCGCGCACTGGGGCGGCTGACGAGCTGGATCTCGATGACACGATCTCATCCACCGCCCGCAACGCCGGTCTTCTGGATATCAAGATGGTTCCGGAGCGCCACAATGCGGTGAAAGTGTTGCTGTTCTTTGACGTGGGCGGCTCGATGGACCCGCACGTAAAGGTCTGTGAGGAGCTGTTTTCGGCTGCGCGCACTGAATTCAAGCACATGGAGAATTTTTACTTCCACAACTTCCTCTACGAGAGCGTGTGGAAGAACAACGTGCGCCGGCACAACGAGCGCACGCCGTTGCTCGACATCATGCATAAGTACAGTCATGATTATAAGGTCGTATTTGTGGGCGACGCTTCGATGTCTCCCTACGAAATCATGCAGCCCGGCGGTTCGGTAGAGCACTGGAATGAAGAGTCGGGCGAGATGTGGATGCGCCGCCTGCGCGATGTCTACGACAAGGTTGTCTGGATCAATCCGGTGCCCGAGGATGACTGGCAGTACACGCAGTCCATCGCCATTACGCACCAGCTGCTGGAAGGCCATATGTATCCGCTGACCCTGAAAGGCCTGGAAGAGGGCATGTCTTACCTTTCGAAGTAAGTGGGCTACAGGTTGCCGGCGTAGGCGACGAGGCTCGCCGTCACGGCAACATTCAGGGATTCCACCCCGTTGTTCATAGGGATCGACAGCGCCAGTTGTGCCAACTCGCGCGCACCGGCGCTAACGCCATCCGTTTCATTGCCCAGCAGGTACGCAACCTGCGCTGGCTCCTCGTATTCAAACAGCGTTTGCTCTGCGTCTCCGGTGAGCGCGCAGATCGTTGTGCCGGCAGCCGCGAGCCTCGCCAGTGCATCGGGCAGCGTGTCACAGGTGATGATCGGCGCACGGTAGACGGTGCCGGCGCTTGCCTTGATCACCAGTGGGCCGGGCGCGGCACAACCCTTGGCAGGCAACACGATGCCGTCGATAGCGCCCGCCGCTGCAGAGCGAACAATCATACCAAGGTTCTGTGGATTACTGATACCGTCCAGTGCCAGCAGCCGCTGGCGACCTTCGGGCTTGCTGGCGAGGTAGTCCTCAAGGGAGCGGAAGCGGGGGCAGAGGACATCCAGAGCAACGCCCTGGTCCTGCTTGCCGTTTTTTGAGATGCGCGACAGCGCATTGCGCGCGTGTTGTTGCACAGGCACACCGCGGGCCTCTGCGAGGTCGGTAATCTCGGTGATGATACCGCCAGGACGGTTGGAGTCTGCGAGATGCAGTGCATGGCAATCGAGATCTTTGTCGCGCAAAGCCTCCAGGACGGGCTTGCGGCCATACACGGTGATCACGCGGTCGAAAAACGCTTTGCGGCGCTGGTATTCCTGACTGTCCTGCACGATGGGTGCGCTGCTAGCCGACGGTTTCCCTGCCGCTCGCCAGTGCAGTGATACGGTCTGCGGATTCTTTCATGCGCATAGCGATGTTCTCGATCTGCGCGCCGGAGATGGGCTTGTCGGCCGACCCTGCTACAAAGCACATGATGGGAATTTGCTTCAGCACAAAGACAGGAACGGTGATTGTGCTGACGTTGTACTTTGCCTTGGGGTCGATGCGGTCGAGGTGAAAGTGTTCGTCACAGAGATCGTGCTGGTACTTGTTCGCGACGTCTTCCAGCTCTGTGAGGCTCCACGAGTTGTGAATGCGTCCGAGCTCCGCTCGCAACGCCATTTCCGCCTCGGTTTTGAGCGTGACCTCGAAACCGCGCGCGCGAATGGCGATAAGCGAAACGCGCAGTTTCTGGTCCAGCTTTTCGTTGTAGCCACCGCGTGAGTCGTGCGCGCGCGTGAGCCAGGCTTCAAGGTACTTTGCATCGGAAAACGCGGTAAAGCACGCGGCAACAGGTGCCGTGTTGGGAAGGCGCAGGCCAAGCTGGAACGAGTCGATCATCTCGGCAGCGCGGCCGTACATGGCAAGCAGTACCTGGTGCATCTTGGAGCGCCCAGTGACGGCAAAGCCAAGATCCAGCTCGGTTTGCAGTGCTTCAAGTTCCGGGCGCGCGTACTCCAGCACCGGGAACTGGGCGAAGGCGGCGTTGCCCGCCGCGATGATTGACGGCCCGAGACGGTACGCCTTAGTCTTCGGGTCCTGTACGAGAAAGCCGTAATTCGCCATGGTCGTCAGGATCGCATGGCAGGTGGCCTTGTTGAGGTTGAGGCGGCGAGTCATCTCCGTCAGGCCAAAGGCCTGTTGGGGATTTGCCATCAGCAGGTCCAGAATCGCCAGCGCTCGCGCCGTGGGTTGGGAGAATAATGCCACCTGAAATCTCCAGCCGGTTACAGACTCAACAGGAAGAGCGGAGACCGAAAGCCCCCTGATAGCGGTTCACTATATTATACTTGCCCCGGAATCTCAATGCCCGCCGGGCCTACACAGGGGCGCATACGTCCCGTGAGAGCAATTGCATGTCGACCTTGACCCTCTACAGCACCAGTGCGTGCCATCTCTGTGAGCAGGCCAAGGCGCTCTTGGAGGCGTCTGCGGTGGCCTTTGATGAGGTCGATATAGCGGATTCAGACGCGCTCTTTGAGCGCTATGGAGTCCGCATCCCCGTGCTTAAGCAGGCGGACGGACGGGAGCTGGGCTGGCCCTTTGGCCCCCAGGAGCTGGCGGACTTTCTCGGCAGTTAACCGGTGCTAGCTGCCGACCCGAACGGCGAGCACGTCACACTTCGCCCCGTGCAGGACACCGTTTGCGGTTGAACCCATGAGGAGGCCAAGGCCGTGACGACCGTGGCTGCCGACCACGATAAGGTCAGCGCCGAGTTCTTCCTGCGTTGCATGTATCTCGACTTCCGGTTTGCCAAGCACAATGTGGCGGTTGGGCTCGGCTATACCCTGAGCCTCTGCAAACTGCTGTAGCTGTGTATTGGCCTGCTGGTGGATCTCGTCCTGGATGCCGGAGAAGTCCATGGGGATGTCGCCGCCGTAGGCGAAACTCAGGGGCTCGATTACGTGAATGAGATGGACTTCCGCGCCGTGGTTGCGTGCAATCGCAATCGCGCGCTGGGCAACCAGCCCCGAGTCTTCACTCAGGTCGATGGCGACCAGCACTTTCTGGTACTCGGCCATGTTCACAGTCTCCACAATGTGACAGTCTGCCGTCAGTTATAGCATAGAATACTGCGCGACAACCGACCCACGAGCGTCGGTTGCACACACTATTGACCTGCGTCAGGAGAGCTTGGATTGGTCTGGTTGTTCATCTTTTTTGTGCTGGCAATTGCCATGGTGCCGCTCTTGCATTTCGCGCCTAGCAAGCGCCAACGAGAGATCGCAAACCTTCGGCAGAATGCTGCCATCGCGGGTCTGTTTGTGGAGTTCCGGGAAACGCCCGGTATTGCCGATCGACCGTTACCTGAGGGTGTGCGCGCGCAGGACCTTATCTACTACGGTAAACGCCTGCCGGCAACGTCAAAGCGTGCTCGTGTTACACACGCGTGGCGGCGCGACAGAGAGGGATGGTTGGGCATTGGCGGTTATGTTCCGATACCCGAAATGCTCAAGGAATTCCCCGATTCAGTCGTTTGTGCGAGCGTCGATCCAGACAGCTGTGGCGTGTACTGGAACGAGTCTGGCGGGGACGCGGCGGTCGCGGAAATCACCGCGTTGCTGGAGCGCTGGGCGGACGAACTCTGTACAACGCAGAAATAAATTTTTGTTGACCGCGGCCAGATAGCGACTTATATATGCCCCTTTTTTGCGCTGGCCCATCTTGGGCCGATTGAATACACCGACTGTTATTACGGGAACGTATGGGTAAATCGCTCGTCATTGTGGAATCCCCGGCCAAGGCAAAGACCATCAACAAATACCTTGGTAAGGACTTTGTGGTGAAGTCCAGCGTTGGGCACATCCGCGACCTGCCCACCTCCGGCAGCGCGACCAGCAAGGTCGACCCGAAGGAGCGAGCCGCCCAGGCGGCCAAAACGCGCAAAATGTCGCCCGCCAAAAAAGCAGCACATAAAAAGAAGAAGGCCCGCGAGCAGCTTATCCGTCGGATGGGTATCGACCCTGAGAAAGGTTGGAAAGCCAACTACCAGGTTCTGCCCGGCAAGGAAAAGGTCGTCGGCGAACTGCAAAAACTTGCCGCGAATTCTGATCATGTCTATCTCGCCACTGACCTCGACCGCGAAGGGGAGGCTATAGCCTGGCACCTGCGCGAGGCCATCGGTGGTGACGACTCCCGCTACCAGCGCGTCGTGTTTAACGAAATCACCAAGAAGGCGATCACCGAGGCGTTCGAAGAGCCCGCGGAGCTCGATATGGACCGCGTCAACGCCCAGCAGGCGCGGCGCTTCCTCGACCGCGTGGTGGGCTACATGGTGTCGCCCCTGCTGTGGGCGAAGATTGCGCGGGGGCTTTCGGCCGGACGTGTGCAGTCGGTCGCCGTGCGCTTAATCGTGGAGCGCGAACGTGAAATTCGCGCTTTTGTGCCCGAGGAGTACTGGGAGATTCACGCCGATCTCGAGACTGCAGCGGGTGAGGCTGTGCGCTTCGAGGTGCACAAACACGGCGAAGACAAGTTTCGCCCCGGCAATGAAGCTGCTGCGATGGCTGCTCGCGACGAACTGCAGGCGGCGAGCTACGAGGTCGCGAAGCGCGAGGACAAACCCACGCGGTCCAAGGCACCGGCTCCGTTTATTACCTCTACGCTGCAGCAATCCGCGAGTACCCGGCTCGGCTTCAGCGTGAAAAAGACGATGATGCTAGCCCAGCGTCTGTACGAGGCGGGCTACATCACCTACATGCGTACAGACTCCACCAACCTCAGCAACGAAGCCGTGGCTGCCTGTCGTGACTATATCAGCGACAACTTCCCGGCGCGCTACCTGCCAGACGCGCCCCGTCGCTACTCTGCGAAAGAGGGTGCCCAGGAGGCACACGAGGCGATCCGGCCGTCCGATGTCAACGTTCCGCAGACCGCGCTCAAGGGTATGGAACGTGATGCAGAGCGGCTCTACGAAATGATCTGGCGCCAGTTCGTGGCCTGCCAGATGCCTGATGCGGAATACACCTCCACCGTGGTGACCACGGCGGCGGGCAAGTACCTTATGCGCGCCAAGGGCCGCATCATCCGCTTCGACGGCTACACCAGGGTGCAGGCGCCGGCTGGCCGCAAGGCGGAAGACACGGTGCTGCCCGATCTCAAGGAAGGTCAGCCGCTCACGCTGAAGAAACTCGAACCCGCGCAACACTTTACCAAGCCCGCCGCACGCTACGGCGAGGCCAGCCTTGTGCGCGAACTTGAGAAGCGCGGCATCGGGCGCCCCTCAACTTATGCCTCGATCATCTCCACGATTCAGGACCGCGGCTACGTGCGCCTGGAGAACAAGCGCTTCTACGCGGAGAAGATGGGCGACATCGTCACCCAGCGCCTGCAGGGAAGCTTCGAGGAGCTGCTGGACTATGGGTTCACCGCGGCGATGGAAGAGAAGCTCGACGCCGTCGCACAGGGCGAGCTCGACTGGCAGGACCTGCTCGACGATTTTTACAACGAGTTCAGCGGGCTGCTCGAAAAGGCGGGCGACGACGAGCCGAACGGCATGCAGCCCAACGAGCCGACGATGACCGACATCGCCTGCGGTGTTTGCGGCCGGCCCATGCAGGTGCGTACGGCGAGCACCGGCGTCTTTCTCGGTTGTTCCGGCTATGCGCTGCCGCCGAAGGAGCGCTGTAAGAACACGGTGAACCTGACGCCTGGCGAGGAAGCCATTCGCGAGGATGCCGACGACGAGGCGGAATCACGCCAGCTGTTGCACAAACATCGCTGCCCCAAGTGCGGTACTGCGATGGACAGCTACCTCATTGACGAAGAGCGCAAGCTGCATGTCTGTGGCAACAATCCGGACTGCGACGGCTTCGAGGTCGAGCACGGTAAGTTCAAGATACGCGGCTATGAAGGGCCGACCCTGGAGTGCGACAAGTGCGGCTCCGAGATGCAGCTCAAGAACGGCCGCTTCGGCAAGTACTTCGGCTGTACCAACGAGGCCTGCAAGAACACGCGCAAACTCCTGCGCAACGGCGAGCCAGCGCCACCCAAGATGGACCCGGTACCAATGCCTGAGTTGGCATGCCAGAAAGTCGACGACACCTACATCCTTCGCGATGGCGCCGCCGGTCTGTTCCTGGCCGCGAGCCAGTTCCCCAAGAACCGTGAGACGCGAGCGCCACTGGTGTCGGAACTGCTGCCGCACAAGGACGAGATCGACCCCAAGTACGCGTCCCTGTTCAGCGCTCCTGTTGAAGACCCGGACGGCAACCCCGCGCAGGTCCGCTTCAGCCGCAAGACCAAGGAGCAGTACGTGATGACGGAGGCCGATGGCAAGGCCACGGGCTGGAAGGCCTGGTACCAGGGCGGCAAGTGGCAGGAGGAGCAGGCCAAGCGCAAGCCGCGTAAGAAGTCATGAGTGCGCCGCGTGCGCGGGCCAACCACAGCCTTTACCTTGCCAAGATCCTGCTTGGCACATGGCGCGCCGAGCTAGAAAAGGAAGACATCCCCTCCCGCACACTGGGCGAGGCTTTCATGCCCGCCGCTCGCAGCCACCTAGTCGATGCCTACGGCTGGTTTCTCCTCGAAGTCAGCCAGCTCGACAATGCAGCCTCCACACCGCCCCGCAGCATCGCCGAGCTCCCCGATATTCCTGAGGGGCGGGCCGAAGCGGGCGAGTTGCGAGAGTGCCGTCAGCTTGAAGAGAGCGGCTGGCTGGCGCAATTGCTGGGCCAGCAATCCTCGCAGGCGGTAGCGTCTGCCTTGCCCGGCAGCCTCGCCGCGCCCGCCCCGGAATCACCGGGGTTTACCGATATCGAGGATTGGCAGCAGGCGATGAGTGCACTCTTTGAGCGCATGCGCGATTCGCTTGACGAATATTAGAGGTCAATCACAAAAACGCGTGCCAAGCAGGGCTATTCCTTAGCGTTGACTGTTCTCGCTGGTGGCCTCCATAGCCTGCTGATAGAATGCTTGTGTGGTAATTACTTCTATCGAGGTTATAGCGTGCCAGCATCCCTTTTGGAGATAGTGGAACTCGACGACGGCGAAATCGTGTTACAGCGCGAAAACGGCGACGACGAACCGCTGGTGACTATTCGCTTTTCTGAAGAAGCCCGTCTTTACCTGATGGACCAGGGTCTTGAAGTGGCTCGCGCCATGATCCAGGCGGGTATCCAGGCAGTGTCTGAAATTTCGGAACAGGGCCAGTCAGAAAGTGAAGTGGAAGAGGGCGACGTTCCGCGCGTGCTGCACTAGCGCTCGCAGCAAGTTTCCCTGCCGTCTACCGACCGGCGTGTTGGTGGGCATACCTCCCTAAAAAGAAAAGCCAGAGTTAAAGATCAGCCCTGGTCACAGGCGTAAAACCCTGCGCTGGCAACGAGCTAGCTTCCGTCAGGTCCCGCGCCGCAACACCCCCACACTTAAGCCCTCTATCGTGAACTCCTGCGCGCGCAGGTCTACCACGATAGGTTCGTAATCGGGGTTCTCGGGCAGCAGTTCTACCACTTGCCTGCTCTTGGTTTTATGCAGGCGCTTGACGGTCACTTCGTCTTCGATGCGTGCCACGACGATATCGCCATTGTTCGCGACGGGCGTGCTGTGTACTGCGAGCAGATCGCCATCGAAAATGCCGATGTCGATCATGCTGTCGCCGGTTACGGTGAGGAAGTAATCTGCGCTGGGTTTGAAGAAGTTGGGCGGCAGGTCGCAGTAGTCCTCGATGTGCTCCTGTGCGAGCACCGGATTACCCGCGGCTACCCGGCCCACCACGGGAATGCCGGCGCTCTCTGGCAGGCGGATGCCGCGGGAGGCCCCGGCGATCATCTCAATCGCGCCCTTACGCGCGAGCGCCTTGAGGTGTTCCTCCGCCGCGTTGGCCGATTTGAAGCCCAGTTCCTGTGCGATGTCCGCCCGTGTCGGGGGATATCCCGTGTCGTCAATGTGCTGCCGGATGATATCCAGCACCTGCTGCTGCCTGGCCGTGAGCTTTTCCACCGTGCACCCTCTGTGTATTTATACAGGTGCTGTGATTATATACAGTAAAACAGCTGACCGGCAAGGGAGGCCAGGGAAGGTTGCTGCAAGCGTACCTGTCGGTGACTAAAAGTCCTCGACCCCGTACATTGCGTCTGGCTCGATAGAGCTGAGTGGGCTGGCCCATTCCTCGGGATGCATTGGCAGGTCCGGGTCCAGCATATCGTCGTCGTCGAGCTCAAAAGGCGCGCGCCAGTCCTCGGGCGCTTCTGCAGGTTCCAGCACCATCTCGCGCCACGCGTCGATCTCGTACTCCGCCACCTCGCCATCGAGGTACTGAGTTTCAATCGTTAACTCTGAAGGGTCCCAGTCGATCACCTCAAACAGCGCGTGGGTCTGCAGGTCCCGGTACCAGGCGCCCACTACGGGACTTAACATTTTCATCGTCATCCCCCTCGGCTCGGCGAATTCGAGCCCTTTATAAAAAACATATCACGCTATCGTGTGCTGTCCATTTTGGCGGGCAGCGGGGCGCGGTGCAGGAGAGCGCGTTGCCGTTCTTGTATCGACCAGGGCTTTTGGAAACAGATCAAACGCTTGCGTGCCCTTTCAAGAGTTGACTTAAGCGAGGGCTGCCTTTTATATAGCCGAACAGGGGTTTCGCTCCTCAGGAACATAAAGAAATTGTCTAAAAAGTTCCGTATCCGAATCGTGCTTATGAAGGGAGACAGGCTTTGACCCGGTTCCAGCAGTGGGTGGACAGCCTTCGCGAGTTGCTAGGGCTTGAGCCGGCGCTGTTCAATCTCGTGCTGTTGCTCGTCCTCGGCCTGCTGGGTCACGTTCTGATCGGCACCGTCACCCGCCGCTTGCACAAGGTCGCCGAAGCGAGCGAGGCGCGATGGGATGATGTCATCATCGGCGCCGCCGAGACGCCGATCCGCCTCGGCCTTTGGCTGCTCGTGACATACGCCGCGCTCGCGATCTACCCGTTAACCGAGGTCGTCCAGAACGCTCTCAGGCGTTTCGCCGATACCGGCCTGATCTTCCTGCTCGCCTGGTTCGGTCAAAGACTGATAGCCGGTATAGAAGAGGAGCTGCTCTGCGCGACGCGTGGCGCCACGAGTTCGGACGACAAGGCCACCATACGCGCCACCTGCAAACTCGCCCGCATCACACTCTGGATCGGGGCTGGCCTGATGGTCCTGCAGAGCCTCGGGGTGAGCATCCAGGGGCTGCTCGCGTTTGGTGGTATTGGCGGTATCGCTGTGGGCTTCGCCGCGAAGGACCTGCTAGCCAACTTCTTTGGTGGCCTCAGCATTCACCTTGACCGGCCGTTCACGGTGGGCGACTGGATTCGCTCCCCGGACAAGGAGATTGAAGGCACCGTAGAGAGTATCGGGTGGCGACTAACCCGCATTCGCACGTTCGACCAGCGGCCGCTGTATGTGCCCAACGCGGTGTTCAGCCACATTTCGCTCGAAAACCCATCGCGCATGTTCAATCGCCGCATCTACGAAACCATCGGCCTGCGCTACGAGGACGCCGACAAGATGGCCGTCATCGTCGACGAGGTCAGGACCATGCTAGAAGAGCATCCGGATATCGACCATGGCCGCACGCTGATCGTCAATTTCGTATCCTTCGGCGAGTCCTCGCTGAACTTCTTCGTTTATACCTTTACCAAGACCACCGTCTGGGTAGAGTTTCACCAGATCAAGGAGAACATCCTGTTGCAGATCCTCAACATCATTCATGCCCACGGCGCTGACGTCGCATTTCCCACGCAAACGCTGCACCTCGACCCGCCGCCGGAGGCCCTCTCATGAAGCCGCTCGCGGTGATAGGCGGCACCGGCATCAGCGAGTTGGAAGGGCTCGAAGTGGTGGGTGAGCACAATGTCGATACGCCGTTTGGCGCAACGTCGCGCCCAATTCAGGAGGGGCGCTGGGGCGACGCCACGCTGTTTTTCCTGCAGCGCCACGGCAGCCCCAATGCGATCCCGCCACACCTTATCAACTACCGCGCCAATCTCTGGGCCCTGAACTCTTTGGATGTCGATGGCGTTTACGCGATCAACACCGTTGGCGGTATCACTCCCGAGATGCAGACTGGCAGGCTGGTTTTTCCCGACCAGGTCATCGATTACACCTGGGGCAGGGACCACACCTTTGACGATGGCGCCTCCGGCAGCCTGATGCATATCGACTTTACGGAACCTTACGACCGCGACCTGCGTATGGCGCTGATTGACGCGGCCCAGGGTGCTCGCATTCCCCACGAACCGGTTGCAGTGCACGGTGTCACGCAGGGCCCGCGCCTGGAGACGGCGGCCGAGGTTCAGCGCATGGCGCGCGACGGCTGCGATATCGTGGGGATGACGGGCATGCCCGAGGCGGCGCTGGCGCGGGAGCTTGGAATGCCGTTTGCGTGTATTTGCATGGTGGTCAATCCTGCGGCGGGACTCGATGATCTGCCTCTCAGTATCGACACGATGCGTGAAATTCTCGCGCGGGAAGCCGCTGTGGTCAGGCAATTGCTGACCGAGGTGATCAGGGCGCGGCTCGCGTCCTGAGGCTCGCTGGCCACTCCTCCGACTGCATCAGCTCCGCTTCCGCCCAGGATTCCAGTGCGTCCTCGTCGAGGGCGGTAATCTTGATGAGTATGCCCATCGCCGGATGGTCGATGTAGTGCAGTTCATTGCGCTTCATGCGCCTGCGCTGCTCGAAGGTGATGGCGTGACGGTAGGGAAACACCGGTGTGAGTTCCGGTCGCGGCGGTCGGTACAGCGGTAAGCCCGAGAAGTCGACGGGGTAGGGCTCTGCGGTCACCGTTACGGGCGCCAGGGGGGCCGGGCTGAATGGCTCCGTGATGACTCGCATCGGGCCCAACGGGGGCGGTGCGATGCGCCACGCCGCGGGAAGGTCCTGCCCCAGGGTGTTGCGCCAGAGATTGGCCTCGATATGCAGGTAGCGGGATCGGTGGATCAGCACCGTGCCCTGCAGCTCGGGCCACTCGCCGAGGTCACCGCTTTCGTCCAGTACCAGCGGCAGAGCCTCGGCGCGCGCTGGAATCGGCTGCAGCCAGGTCTCATGAAACTGCACGGTGGCACCGGCGGAACGGCTCAGGCGCAATCCGCTCGCGCCGAGCTCGCGAAAGTCCGCGGCGAGCGCTACAAACGGTGTTGGGCGAAGCGGAGGGGCTTCTACCTCCTCAAGAAACGCCGAAGGTAAGTCCAGGGCATCTTCCAGGGACTCTTCCGGTTGAGCGATTTCCTCAACCGGTAGCGGCAAGATAGCGCCGGCGGGCGGCGGTTCGGAAATGACAATGCGACCAAACTCGTCGACTCCGGTGCGCCCGGGATACGCTTCTTCCACCTCCAGGATACGCGCCGGATAGTGCAGGTAGCGCGAGGCAGAGGGGTAGGCGAGTTCAGGGCTGGGAGGGAACAGCTCGGTCGTCACCACCGGGTCACGCGTGAACACCAGCAGCTCTACCTTGTACCAGCGTTCGTCGTCTGCGGCGAATACCGGAAGCGTTACCAGAGCGCAGAAAAACGCCACCAACCATTTGCGTGACATTGCGGCCTCAGGCGTTTGCGGCACGGTCTGCGTCCGCTTCCTGGAAGTGTGTAAAGAGGTTTTCGAGGAAGGTCCTGCGGGCGGTGAGGTCGTTGAGTGACTGCTCGAAGCGCAGGCGGTTGGGGCCGGTCAAACGGTAACTCCTTGGATCGGATTGCACCAACTGCACCAGTCGTATCGGGTCGACCGGTGTGGTTTCCTTGAACTCGATACTACCACCGTCCGGACCCGCTTCAACTGCATGAATGCCGAGGGCCTGGGCCTTGAGGCGCAGGCTCGAGACTTCGAAGAGGTTGTCTGTCTGCGGTGGCAGCAGGCCGAACCGGTCGATCATCTCGACCTTGAGCTCCCGGAGTTCGCCGTTGTCTTTGGCCGCCGCGATACGCTTGTAGAGAATCAGCCGCGCGTTGACGTCGGGCAGGTAGTCGTCCGGGATCAGGGCAGGGAGGTGCAGGTTGACCTCCGTCCCCTGGTCAAGTGGCGCGTCCACGTCGGGTATTTCGCCGCGCTTGAGGGCGTCCACCGCGCGCTCCAGCAGGTCCATGTACATGGCGTAGCCCACGCTCTGGATCTGGCCGCTCTGTTCATCTCCCAGGAGTTCGCCCGCGCCGCGTATCTCGAGGTCGTGCGTTGCCAGAAGGTACCCCGCACCGAGGTCGCCCGCCGATTCAATCGCTTCCAGGCGCTTGTCGGCATCCTGCGTAATCGCAGAGCGTGGCGGGGTGAGCAGGTAAGCGTAAGCCTGGTGGTGGGAACGCCCCACGCGGCCGCGCAGCTGGTGCAGCTGCGCGAGGCCGAACTTGTCGGCGCGCTCGATGATGATGGTGTTGGCGTTCGGGATGTCGATGCCCGTTTCGATGATCGTGGTGCACAAGAGTATTTGGTGCTTGCGGTGGTAAAACGCCGACATCACCTGCTCCAGCTGGTTCTCGCGCATCTGGCCGTGGGCGACAGCGATACTGAGGTCGGGTAGAAGTTCGCGGAGCTTGCGCGCGGTCTCCTCTATGGTCTTCACCTCGTTGTGCAGGTAATACACCTGGCCGCCGCGCAGCGTCTCGCGCAGCACAGCTTCTTTGACCAGGGCGATATTGTGTTCGCGCACAAACGTCTTGATCGACAGCCGTCGTGCGGGCGGCGTGGCGATGATAGACAGGTCGCGCATACCGCCGAGAGCCATGTTCAGGGTGCGCGGAATCGGCGTCGCCGTGAGCGTCAGGATGTCCACTTCAGAGCGCATCGCCTTGATGGTTTCCTTTTGCTTGACGCCGAAGCGGTGCTCCTCGTCGATGATGAGTAGCCCCAGGTCAGCAAAGGTCAGGTCTTTCTGTAGCAGGCGATGGGTGCCAATGAGGATGTCGACCTTGCCAGCGGCTACCCGCCGGGCGATGTCCTCGGCCTCTTTCTGTGACTTGAAGCGTGACACCACTTCAACCGTCACCGGCCAGTCGGCGAAGCGGTCGATGAAAGAATTGTAGTGCTGCTGTGCAAGCAGCGTTGTAGGTACCAGCACGGCCACCTGGCGACCGGTGCGGGTGGCAACGAATGCGGCACGCAGCGCGACTTCGGTCTTGCCGAAGCCCACATCGCCGCAGACCAGCCTGTCCATGGAGCGCTCCTGGCGCATGTCCTCGAGCACGGCGTCGATGCTGGCCCGCTGGTCCGGTGTCTCCTCGAAGGGGAATGCGGCGGCGAAACGCTCGTAGGATGCCTCGTCGACAGCAAACTCATGACCTTCTCGAGCCTCGCGCCGCGCATAAACCTCGAGCAGCTGGGTGGCCACGTCGCGCGCTTTTTCGCTCGCCTTGCGCCGGGCCTTTTCCCACTGCTCGGAGCCGAGGCGGTGTAGTGGGGCGTGATCGGGGTCGGCGCCGGAGTAGCGACCGATGAGGTGCAGGGAGGACACGGGCACGTACAGGCGCGAACCCTCGGCGTACTCGAGGGTGATGAACTCGGTTTCCTGCTCGTCCACCACCAGGCGCTCCAGGCCGATGTAGCGTCCCACCCCGTGCTCGAGGTGCACCACCGGCACACCGGCGCGTAATTCGTTGATGGAACGAAACAGGGCGGCGGCGTTCGTTTCCTCGCTGGTCCTGCGGCGCCTGCGCTGGGCGACCCGATCGCCGAAGAGCTGCGCCTCGGCCACAAGTGCCGGCGCGTCCGGCCCGAAGAAGAGACCGCGATCCATTGGCGCCGTGGTAATGGCAAAGGGCAGATCCGCCTCGAGGAACTCACCCCAGTTGGCGACCTCGGGCGGACTCAGCCCCAGCTCACCCAGGGACTGCCGCAGGATCTCCCGACGCCCAGCGCTCTCTGCGCAGAGCAGTACTGCGCCCGGGTGGATTTCGAGGAAGTCCCGCAGGCCGCGCACTCCCGCATCCGGTGTTGTTCCCAGTTCGGGGGGCTGCACGGACGGCGCCTCGATATGCACGGTGGCATCGGTGTTGTAGCGCAACTCCAGGACGGGGAAATCACCCAGCCGCTGATACAGCTCTTCCACGGGCAAAAAGCAGCGCGATGGCGGCAGCAGCGGTCGCCGTGGGTCGATGCCGTATTCATCGAAACGCGTGTTCACTTCCTGCCAGAAGTGGCCTGCCGACTGGTAGTGATCGCCGCACGTGATGATGGCTGTACCTGTGGGCAGATAGTCGAAGAGAGTCGCGCACTCTGGGAAGAACAGGGGGAGGTAGTACTCGCAGCCACTGGGGCTGCGGCCGGCACTGACGTCGAGGTAGGTCGGGCATTCGTCCGGGTCCACATCGAAGCTGTCGTACCAGGCCATCTGGAATCGCGAGATGGCGCCCCTGTCGAGCGGGTACTCACGCGCGGGTAGCAGATTGATCGAGGCGACTTTTTCTACGGTGCGCTGGGTCTCGGGGTCGAAGGTGCGCAGGCTGTCGACCTCGTTGTCGAGCAGGTCAATGCGGTAGGGCAGGTCGCTGCCCATGGGGTACACGTCGAGCAGAGAGCCGCGCAGTGCGAAGTCTCCATGCTCATAGACGGTCTCGACATTGATGTAGCCGTTAAACAGCAGGCTGTCGCGGAACTGGTCCACGTCGAGGGTCTGGCCCTCGTCCAGCACCAGGCTGGAACCTGCCACGTAGGCCGTGGGAGGCAACCGAT
The DNA here is from genome assembly GCA_965227435.1 of Halioglobus sp. GTDB lineage: Bacteria > Pseudomonadota > Gammaproteobacteria > Pseudomonadales > Halieaceae > Marimicrobium. Next base: position 2,988,825 of record CBDDGB010000001.1, read on the forward strand.
GCATCAGCGTCGACACGGGTACGATCAGGACACCGCTCGTTAGTGCTGGCAGCCGGTAGAGGGTACTCAGCCGCTCGGAAATGATGTCCTGGTGCGGCGAAAAGTTGTCGTAGGGCAGGGTTTCCCAGTCCGGGAAAGCCAGGACCTCGGTGCCGTCCGGCAGGAAGAAGGGCAGTTCCCGCTCCAGCGTCAGCGCGCTGGCTGTATCGGCGGCGACCACCAGCAATAGCCGCTCGGGCCCAGCGAGTTCGGCGATGCAGTGCGCATCGGCAGCGCCGAAAAATGGGCCTATGCCTGTGCGGCTCCCGGGCTGCTCGGGCCAGGGGCTTCTGTCGATCAGTGTGGCGTACATTCAGTCGGTTCAATGGCGGGAATCAGCGGGCGCGGCACCTCGGGTGGCGCACGCAGGACGCGCCATTATAGCTAAGCGTGGGGTCCATTCCAGCGGAGTGTGATCTGGTCGGTAATATCCCCACCGCGCCTTGCTAAGGCACTATCCAGACAGGATAATACGCGCCCCAAGCCGTTCTCTGGCTCACGATAAAAGCACGACAGACTACAACAAAGGTACCCGACATTGACCGACCGTAAGCGCGAACGTCCCGACGACTACTTCGCTGACTGGAAAGAGCGCGAGGCCCTGGCCGAAGGCATGATTCCCATCGTGGGCCGCCTGTCCCGTGAAAAGAGCGTGAAGTGCTTTATCTATGGCCGATCCCTCGTCAACCAGTCTGTCCTGCAGATCATGAAGGACCACCGTTACGTGCGCCAGGTCGAGGGCAACGAGCTGTCAGAGTTCGAAACCTTCCCTGTGCTCAGCCGCTTGTCGCAGCTGGATCTTGGCCCCGCTCATATCGACGTGGGCCGCCTCGCCGTGGGCTACTTTGACCACGGCCAGGGCGAGGGTCTCACCATCGAGGAGTATGTGGACCGGGAGGTCGGCAACCTGATCGGCACCGAGGACAAGCCCCTCGAGAAACCCCAGGACGTTGTGCTGTTCGGCTTCGGTCGCATCGGCCGGCTCATGGCGCGCATCCTCGTTGATAAAACCGACGGTGGTGATTGCCTCCGCCTGCGCGCCATTGTTGTGCGCAAGGGCAAGGCTGCAAACGACCTCGTCAAGCGCGCAAGCCTGCTCCGCCGCGACTCTGTGCACGGCGCGTTCAAGGGCACGATTCGTGTCGACGAAGAGCGCCAGTCTTTCGTGGCCAACGGCAACGAGATCAAGGTCATCTACGCGGATTCGCCCGACGATGTTGACTACACCGCCCACGGCATCAACGATGCGATCGTGATCGACAACACGGGCGTTTGGCGCGACGAAAAGGGCCTGGCGCTGCACCTTCAGAGCAAAGGCGTCTCCAAGGTTATTCTTACTGCTCCTGGCAAGGGCGACCTCAAGAACGTGGTGGCTGGTGTTAACAGCGACATTATCGAACCGGGCGACAGCATCATATCTGCGGCTTCCTGTACGACCAACGCGATCGTGCCGCCGCTGAAGGCAATGGATGACCAATATGGCATCGCTGCGGGTCATGTTGAGACTGTGCACGCTTACACTAACGACCAGAACCTGATCGACAACTACCACAAGTCTTCCCGTCGCGGACGCAGTGCGCCCCTGAATATGGTGCTTACAGAGACCGGCGCGGCCAGTGCAGTGGGCAAGGTGCTGCCCCAGCTCAAGGGCCGGCTCACGGGGAACGCGATCCGCGTACCGACACCGAATGTGTCGATGGCGATTCTTAACCTTACGCTGAACAAGGAAACTACCGCCGAGGAAGTCAACGAGTTCATGCGCAACCAGGCCCTGCACGGCGCGTTGCGTCGCCAGATCGACTACACGGCATCGCCCGAGATTGTCTCCAGCGATTTCGTGGGCTCCCGCCATGCCTGCGTGTTTGACGCCCAGGCGACCATCGTGAACGGCAAGCAGGCGGTGCTGTACCTCTGGTACGACAACGAATTCGGTTACAGCTGCCAGGTGCACCGCATTCTTGAGCAGATGGCCGGTATCGACTTCGCGCAGTACCCCGCGCAGAGCTGATCCCTCGCACTTCGGGTCCCGGTGCCGGTGTTATCGGCACCGCGTTTTCCGGGCTCTTCCGGGCCACTCAAAACTTGTTCAAAATCAACGCTCTCAATAGCCGGGGAGTGGCGTTTTGTCTGGGCATTCCTGTATAATGCGCGCGGCCTGAAACGCCCGAGCGGCGCGACGTGAGCCGCGGGGCGAGACGCAGCGGTTGCCACGCGATTTCCAGGCCATCCACATCGATTTCGAGTCTGTAGGCAGATCGCATGATCAACATCAAACGGGGCCTGGATATACCTATTCAAGGTGCCCCGCGGCAAGATATTGAAGACGCGCCGGCGGCCCGGGCTGTGGCCCTCGTCGGTTTCGACTACGTCGGCATGAAGCCGACCATGGCTGTCAAGGAAGGCGATCGTGTACGCCTGGGGCAGCTCCTCTTTACTGACAAAAAGACCGAGGGCGTGCGCTACACCGCGCCTGCCGCAGGTACGGTCTCCGCGATCAATCGCGGCGCACAGCGCGTGCTGCAGTCGGTAGTGATCGAGGTGGATGGCGACGAGGCCGAGTCGTTTTCGACCTGCACCGCTGGCAATCTGCCTTCCGCTGAAGCGATTCGCGCCCAGCTGGTTGAGTCCGGCATGTGGCCGGCTCTGCGCACCCGGCCTTACAGTAAGGTGCCGGAGGTGGACGCCGAGGCGGCCGCGATCTTCATCACTGCCGTGGATACCCATCCGCTGGCCGCCGATCCAGCCGTGGTCATCGCCGAACAGCCAGAGGCCTTCAAACTGGGCCAGGACCTGCTCGCCGAGCTCACCACGGGTAAGGTGTACCTGTGTGCGGGCGCGCAGGGGGACATACCCCAGGGCGCTGCAGGCAATATCGAGCTCGCTCGTTTTGGCGGTCCGCACCCCGCGGGTCTGGCAGGCACCCACATTCATTTCCTCGAGGGCGTCGGTAATCACAAGACGGTCTGGACGATCGGGTACCAGGATGTCATCGCGATCGGCCGTCTCTTTCTTGACGGTAAACTGTATACCAGCCGCGTGGTATCTCTGGGCGGCCCCCAGGTAGACAATCCGCGCCTGCTTCGCACCCGTCTTGGCGTGGATATCGAGGCGCTGTGTGCTGGCCAGCTCAAGAACGGTGAAAACCGCGTTGTGTCAGGCTCCGTGCTCGGCGGACGCAAAGTGCAGGCCGGTACCGCGTACCTGGGCCGCTACCACAACCAGGTCACGGTGCTGTCGGAAGGCCGTGAGCGCCAACTGTTCGGTTGGTTTTCCCCCGGCTTCAAAAAGCACTCCAACATGGGCATTTATGTCACCAGTTTCCTCGGCACGAAGCCGTTGCCCATGACGACCACCACTAACGGCAGCGAACGCGCCATGGTGCCGGTGGGCAGTTACGAGCGCATCATGCCGCTCGACATCCTGCCCACGCAGCTGTTGCGCGCGTTGATTGTGGGTGACACGGAGACGGCCCAGCTATTGGGCTGCCTCGAGCTGGAAGAGGAGGACCTGGCCCTCTGCAGCTATGTCTGTCCTGGCAAATACGAGTACGGCCCCATCCTCAGGGACAACCTGGCACGTATCGAGAAGGAGGGTTGATCCGTGAAAGTCATTCGTAAGTTCTTCGACAACATCGAGCACCACTTCCAGGAAGGCGGCCGCTTACAGAACTACTACGCCGTCTACGAGGTGTTCGACACCTTCTTCTATTCACCGCCCGACGTCACCAAGTCCACCTCGCATGTGCGCGATGGGGTCGACCTCAAGCGGATCATGATTACGGTCTGGATCGCGACGTTCCCGGCTATGTTCTACGGCATGTATAACCTCGGCTTCCAGGCGAATGATGTCCTGGCGGCGGGGCAGGGTGTCGAGGGCTGGCGCGGCTGGCTGATCGAGACCTTTGGCGGCTATGACGCCAGCAGCATCTGGCACTGTTTCTGGTACGGAGCCGTCTTCTTCCTGCCTATATACATCACGACGTTCCTGGTTGGCATCAGCTGGGAGATCCTCTTTGCCGTGCGCCGCGGGCACGAGGTCAACGAGGGCTTCTTCGTCACCTCGGTACTGTTCGCGCTGACTTGCCCGCCGGACATTCCGCTGTGGCAGGTAGCCCTCGGCATCAGCTTTGGTGTTGTGATCGGCAAGGAAGTGTTCGGCGGTACCGGTAAGAACTTCCTCAACCCGGCGCTCACCGGGCGCGCGTTCCTGTACTTCGCCTACCCGGCACAGCTGTCTGGAGACGCGGTCTGGGTAGCGGTCGATGGCCACACCGGGGCGACCGCTCTGTCGATTGTGGCTTCCGACGGCATGGAGGCGCTTGAGTCAACCTACACCTGGATGGAAGCCTTCGTTGGCGCCGTGCCGGGCTCGATCGGTGAAACCTCAACGCTGGCTATCGGGCTGGGCATGCTGTTGCTGCTCGCGACCCGCATCGCCTCGTGGCGCATCATGAGCGGCGTCTTCCTTGGGATGTTTGTGTTTTCCACCTTCCTGAACTGGGTCGGCTCTGACAGCAACCCGGCGTTCGCCATGCCCTGGTACTGGCACCTGGTGACGGGCGGCTTCGCTTTCGGCATGGTGTTCATGGCCACGGACCCGGTCTCCTCCGCCATGACCAACGGCGGCAAGTGGGCCTTCGGCATACTCATCGGCGTGATGACCGTACTGATCCGCGTGGTCAATCCGGCGTTCCCCGAGGGCGTCATGCTGGCCATCCTGTTCGCTAACCTGTTCGCGCCGCTGATGGACAACTTTGTTGTGCAGGCCAACATCAAACGGAGGCTCGCCCGTGTCTAGTAACGACAGTATCGGCAAGACCCTGAAGGTCGCCATCGCCCTCTGCATCGTCTGTTCGGTGATCGTCTCGGCGGCCGCTGTGGTGTTGAAGCCGGCCCAGGAGATCAATAAGGGTCTGGATAAGAAGCGCAATATCCTCGCCGCTGCTGGCATGCTCGACGAGACTCGCGAGATCGAGGAGCAGTTCGCGCAGATCGCCACGCGCGTGGTGGACCTGCGCACCGGGACGTTTGCCGATGTGGACCCCGACAGCTTTGATGCGCTCAAGTCTGCCAAAGACCCTGCAAAGTCCGATGCCCTGACGGTAGAGCAGGACATCGCGAAGATTGCACGTCGTGAACACTACACGCAGGTCTACATTGTCCAGGATTCTGCGGGCGATCTCGAAAAAGTCATCCTGCCCGTCCGCGGCTACGGCCTTTGGTCCACCATGAAGGGCTTCATCGCGCTGGAGTCAGACGGTAATACGGTAGCGGGCCTGGGCTTCTATGAGCATGGCGAGACACCTGGACTGGGTGGCGAAATCGACAACCCACGCTGGAAGTCGTTCTGGCCCGGCAAGGAAGTCTATCGCGACGGCGACGTGGCCCTGTCTCTCATTAAGGGCAGCGTCGACCCGGCGAGCCCCGATGCTGCGTGGCAGGTGGACGGCCTCGCGGGCGCGACCCTCACCGCACGCGGTGTCACCAATCTCGTACATTTCTGGCTGGGTGAAAATGGCTTCGCCCCGTTCCTTGCAAATCTCAAGTCCGGGGAGGCCTGATCGATGGATTCAGCAAAAGAAACACTGACTACCCCGATCTTCCGCAACAATCCGATCGCGCTGCAGATCCTTGGCATCTGCTCGGCGCTGGCGGTCACCTCTTCGCTGCAGGTGACGTTGGTAATGTGCGTCGCGCTGACGTTTGTGTGTGCCTTCTCCAACCTGAGCGTGTCGCTGATCCGTAGCCATATCCCGGGCAGCATCCGCATCATCGTGCAGATGGTGATCATCGCGTCGCTCGTGATCGTGGTAGACCAGTTTCTGAAGGCGTATGCCTACTCAACCTCCAAACAGCTTTCGGTGTTTGTCGGCCTTATCATTACTAACTGTATTGTGATGGGTCGTGCCGAAGCGTTCGCGATGAAAAATCCGCCGCTGCCGAGCTTCATTGACGGCGTTGGCAACGGCCTGGGCTACAGCGTGGTCTTGATTGCGGTCGCGATCGTTCGCGAGCTGTTCGGTGCAGGCAAGCTCTTCGGTATCGAGGTCCTGCCCCTGGTTACCGAGGGAGGCTGGTACGTGCCCAACGGCATGCTGCTGTTGCCGCCGAGTGCATTCTTCCTGATTGGCCTGTTCATCTGGGCGCTGCGGACCTTCCAGAAAGAGCAGGTGGAGGAGCCCGACTTCAAGCTCGCCAAGCATCAGCCGGCCAGGGAGGGCGTGTAAATGGAAGCCTTACTCAGCCTGTTTGTGCGGGCGATCTTTATCGAAAACATGGCCCTGGCGTTCTTCCTGGGTATGTGTACGTTCCTTGCCATCTCCAAGAAGATCACGGCCGCTTTCGGTCTTGGCATCGCGGTTATCGTGGTGCTGACCATCACGGTACCGGTGAACAACCTGCTCTATAACTACCTGCTCGCCGATGGCGCGTTGGCGTGGGCGGGGTTCCCCGATCTCGACCTCAGCTTCCTCGGCCTGTTGACCTACATCGGCGTGATCGCGGCACTTGTGCAGATCCTGGAGATGTTCCTGGATAAGTTTGTCCCGGCTCTGTACAACGCGCTTGGCGTGTTTCTGCCCCTGATCACGGTGAATTGCGCCATCCTTGGAGCATCGCTGTTCATGGTGGAGCGGGATTACACGTTCGCGGAGAGCGTTGTATTCGGTGCCGGTTCCGGGGTCGGTTGGGCCCTGGCAATCGTGGCCCTCGCGGGCATCCGAGAAAAGCTCAAGTATTCGGACGTACCCGACGGCCTGCAGGGCCTCGGTATCACCTTCATCATCGTGGGCCTGATGTCACTGGGCTTCATGTCGTTCGGCGGCATCGACATCTAACGGGAGCGGATACAAGCAGTTATGGATATGACTACTATTAGCTTCGGCGTCGGCATGTTCACCGCGGTGGTGCTCGTGCTGGTGTTTATCATTCTGGCCGCGCGCTCGGCCCTGGTGAGCACAGGCGATGTAAGCATTGAGATCAACGGTGAGAAGACGATCACCGTTCCCGCAGGCGGCAAGTTACTGCAGACCTTGTCAGAGGCCGACCTGTTCCTGCCCTCCGCGTGTGGCGGCGGCGGCACCTGCGCGCAGTGCAAGTGCATCATCAGTGAGGGCGGTGGTTCCATGCTGCCTACCGAAGAGTCCCACTTTACCCGCCGCGATGCGGAGGAGGGCTGGCGCCTGTCCTGCCAGACAGCCGTGAAGCAGGACATGAAAATCCAGGTTCCGGAAGAGGTCTTCGGCGTCAAGCAGTGGGAGTGCACGGTAGAGTCCAACCCCAACGTGGCAACCTTTATCAAGGAGCTCACGTTGCGTTTGCCCGAAGGCGAGAACGTCGACTTCCGCGCCGGAGGATATGTGCAGCTCGAGTGCCCGCCGCACCTGGTGAAGTACGCAGACTTTGATGTGGAAGAAGAGTATCGCGGTGACTGGGAGCGCTTCGGTTTCTTCAACCTGCAGTCTGAAGTGAAGGAAACCGTGATTCGCGCTTACTCCATGGCGAATTACCCGGAAGAGAAGGGTATCGTCAAGTTCAATATCCGTATCGCAACGCCGCCTCCTGGCAGCGAGGGTATACCCTGTGGCCAGATGTCATCCTGGGTGTTTAACCTGAAGCCTGGCGACAAGGTGAATGTCTATGGACCTTTCGGCGAGTTCTTCGCAAAAGAAACCGATGCAGAGATGGTGTTCATCGGTGGCGGTGCCGGTATGGCGCCCATGCGTTCCCACCTGTTCGACCAGCTCAAGCGCCTGAACTCCAAGCGCAAGATATCTTTCTGGTATGGCGCGCGGTCACTGCGTGAGATGTTCTACCAGGACGAGTACGACCAGCTTGCGTCAGAGAACGACAACTTTGAGTGGCATGTGGCACTGTCTGATCCTCAGCCTGAGGACGACTGGGATGGCCTGACGGGTTTTATCCACAACGTGCTCTTCGAGGAGTACCTGAAGGATCACCCGGCGCCGGAGGACTGTGAGTTCTATATGTGCGGTCCGCCCATGATGAATGCGGCCGTGATCCAGATGCTCACCGATCTGGGTGTCGAGCCTGAAAACATCATGCTGGATGACTTTGGTGGCTAACGGCCGCAAAGCGCAGCACAGAAGCCACTCCCGCGAGTGGCTTTTTTGTTTGATCGCCGTGCTCGCGCTTGCCGGTTGTGGCGAGAAAGACGACCGTGGCGATGCGGTTCGCCTGAGTGGCGCCACCATGGCCACCACGTGGAATGTTACCTACTTCGAAAGCTCGGCCTCGCCTTCACCGGAAGAAGTGCACAGCGCGATACAGGCGGAGCTGGACGGCGTGAACGAAAGTATGTCGACGTATCGCGATGACTCTGAGATAACCCGGTTCAATAACGAGCAACCCGCAGGCAGTGCCTATTCAGTCTCCCCAGAGTTTGGTTCGGTGCTCGCTGCCGCCCTCGATATCGGCACCGCTAGCGATGGTGCATTGGATATTACCGTTGGGCCCCTCGTCGATCTCTGGGGCTTTGGCGCGGCGGGAGACATCGTAACGCCCCCTTCGTCCGAGGCGATAGCGTCCGCACAAGGCCGCGTTGGGCAGGAGTCGCTTGTGTTCGATCCCAAGGCCCTGTCCCTGACCAAGCTCACGCCTGTTGCTCTCGACGTGTCATCCCTTGCGAAGGGATACGCGGTGGATAAGGTAGCGGAGTGGCTTACCGCGCGAGGAATCAACGACTATCTCGTCGAGGTCGGTGGGGAAATGCGACTGGCTGGGCTGAGCCCTCGGGGAACACCCTGGCGAATCGCGATCGAGCAACCCGAGGCAGGAGCGCGCTCTGTTGCCGGGGCCATCTTGCTGAGCGATGTGTCGGTTGCCACGTCCGGCGACTATCGCAATTTCTTTGAGGCCGATGGAAAGCGATACTCGCACACCATCGACCCTCGCACCGGATACCCGGTCGACCACGACCTGGTGTCTGTCACCGTAGTGCATCCCAGTGCCATGCAGGCCGATGCCTGGGCCACGGCGTTTACCGTGCTCGGGACTGAGCGTGGCCGGGCAGTGGCAGAGGCCCGGTCATTGGCGGTATATTTCATACAGCGCGGGGCAGACGGGTTTGTGCACAGCCACACCCCACAGTTTGCGCGCTACCTGGAGGACGCAGTCGCCGGTTCGCATGAAGCACCGGCCAAGGTGAATGCACAATGATCGAATTTATTCTCGCAACTGTCGTGTTTGGCCTGGTCATCCTGGGTATGGCGGTAGGTGTGCTCATGGGGCGAGAACCCATCAAGGGCTCCTGTGGCGGGATGGGCGCGCTGGGCGTCGATACTGCCTGCGAGCTCTGCGGCGGTGACCCGCGCCGCTGTGACGAGCAAACGCGAGACGGTGCCGTTGGCCGTGACAACCCCGGCCGTTACTATCCGGCGGACAAGTAAGACACCTCTTGGGTAGTTCTACCTTACCGCTTGCCAGCTACGCGCCGTTTATCGGCCTGCGCTATAGCCTCAGTCGCAAACGTAATCGATTTACCTCGCTGATTTCTGCCATCTCCATGCTTGGCATGGTGCTGGGTGTCACCAGTCTCATCGTCGTGCTGTCTGTAATGAACGGGTTCGCGGGAGAGCTGCGTGGCCGGATTCTCTCGCTGGTACCGCATGGCTACATAGAGAGTCGTGAGGGGCTTGCTGAATGGCCCGAGGTAGCTGCCGCTCTGGAATCCAGCCCCGGCGTTGTGGCTGTCGCGCCATTTATCAGCGAAAAAGTGCTGTTGCGCAGCCGGCGCACGCTGCAGGGCGCGGAGCTTACGGCTGTCGTGCCCGACCTTGAAACCGGTGTTTCCGAGGTGGCTGACAACATGCTGGCAGGTAACTTCGAGGAGTTGTCAGGTACGCCTTTCGGTGTGGTGCTGGGCGCCTCGCTCGCGCGGGTGCTGGCGGTTGTTCCCGGCGATTCGCTTGAAGTGACCGTACCCCGACTCACCGTAACGCCGCTCGGTGTTTTCCCTCGTAGCAAGCGACTTACAGTGGTCGGCCTTTTCGAGGTAGGGGCCCAGCCCGACAGTTACCAGGCCTTCGTGTCCCTTGAGACTGGTCAGCGGTTATTTGGCGGTGGTGGCAAGGTCGACGGGCTGCAGGTGCGCACGGAGGACCTGTTTGCTGCGCCGGACATACTCGCTGCACTCGAAACAGACCTGCCCGAAGGCTTGCGCGCCGTTGACTGGAGCCAGACGCAGGGTTCCCTGTTTCGCGCCGTGCGTATGGAAAAGCTTATTGTGAGCCTGTTGCTGCTGAGCGTTGTCGCGGTGGCGGCCTTTAACATCGTGTCGACCCTGGTGATGTCGGTGACGGAGAAGCGCCGCGACATCGCGGTACTGCGCACCATGGGCGCTCGCGCCGAGGGCATCATGGCGATTTTTGTTGCCCACGGCCTTGCGCTCGCCACGATCGGAATCGGCGCTGGAGCGATACTTGGCGTCCTCCTGTCGTTGAATATCGCAGACATCACCGTGGCGATTGAAAACGCCCTGGGCGTCAAGCTCTTCGATCCATCGGTCTATTTTATTAGTGAGCTTCCGGCTGAGCTGCAGGTCAGTGATGTTGTCGCTGTAGTGATCGCTGCCTTTGTGCTCAGCCTTGGCGCAACGCTATATCCCGCGTGGCGTGCAGCACAGGTTGCCCCGGCCGAGGTGCTGCGCTATGAGTGACGCCGTGCTGAAATGCAGTGGCCTGGCAAAGACCTACCAGGACGGCAGCCTGGAGGTCGCCGTGCTGCGAGGCGTTGAACTCGCCCTGGCGCCCGGCGAGAAAGTCGCTATTGTGGGCGCCTCCGGTTCAGGCAAGTCCACCTTGCTCAACCTGCTGGGCGGGCTGGATAGCCCTTCCGCGGGCAACGTCGTGCTGGGCGGCGAGAACATGGCCGGCATGGATGAACGCGCGCTGTGTGAGCTGCGCAACCGGCGCCTGGGTTTCGTGTACCAGTTTCACCATCTGTTGCCGGAGTTCGATGCGAGGGAAAACGTCGCAATGCCGCTCGTGATTCGCGGCGTGTCGCGGCGCGAGGCGAACGACTGCGCCGATGAAATGCTGGCGCGGGTTGGGATGGGGCACAGGCTGGAACATCGCCCGGCTCAGTTATCAGGCGGCGAGCGCCAGCGTGTTGCGATTGCCAGGGCCCTGGTCGGGCGACCGGATTGTGTGCTGATGGATGAGCCCACAGGCAATCTTGATCCCACATCTGCCGCGCAGGTGCTTGCCCTGATCGATGAACTGCGCGCCGACAGCGCCTGCTTTGTGGTGGTGACTCACGACCCCGCGATCGCTGCCCATATGGACCGCACGCTGCTTCTGGAAGATGGTCTCCTTAAGGAGCAGGCATGACCTTTGCCGAGCGCCTTCGGGTCGCCGTGCGCTATACCTTCGCAGTCAGTGGCGGACACTTGTCGGCCTTTCTTTCCTCGCTGTCGATGCTTGGCCTCGTCATGGCGATCGCTCTGTTGATCATCGTGCTGTCTGTGATGAACGGCTTCGACAAGGAGATGCGCGAGCGCATTCTCTCACTGGTGCCTCACATCACACTGTATGCGGAGCTGGACAGTGATGAGTGGCAGGGAAGGGTAGACGACATTACCGGCTTCCCCGGCGTGCGCGATGTGTCGCCGTTTGTAGAGTTCGATACCTTGTTGTTGCGCGGCCGCGATATTGAAACGGCGCGAGGTATTGGCCTGGATACCGCCCACGCCGGTACGGGTGCGCGCTTGCTCGAGTACCTGACGGCCGAAGAGGCTGCACAGTTCCTGCGCGAGCCCGACAGTCTGGTGATAGGTGCGGGCCTGGCTCGCAAACTCGCGCTTGTGGCGGGTGATTCCGTGACCCTGATTGTGCCCGGTCGTGGAGGCCTTGGCGCAACGTCGCCCACCGAGTTTAAGCGAATAACGTTAACTGCTGTGCTCGAGACTGGCACTGAGTTGGACCAGGCGATTGCACTGGTGCCCCTGGCATTGGCTTCCAATCTCGCGGGACTCGACGGTGGCGTGAGCGGCTATCGCGTCACTGCGGCCGAGCTGTTCGAGGTGCGCGAGCTCGCCTGGAACCTTCTGGCGTCGCTTCCGCCCGGCTTCTTCAGTACCAACTGGATGATGACGCACGGCAATCTCTACGCGGCGATCCAACTTTCCCGCGACCTGATCAGCATCCTGCTCTTTTCTATCATTGCCGTGGCGGCCTTCAACGTGGTGTCTTCACTTGTACTGGTGGTGCTGAACAAGCGGAGCAATATCGCGATACTGCTCACGCTGGGTGCCGGGGCGCGGGATGTGGCCTGGATCTTCCTGCTGCAGGGCGCCATGATCGGGCTGGTCGGCGTCGTGGTCGGCAGTGTGCTCGGTGTGTTGGGCAGTCTTGCTGTGCCAGCGTTTGTCGAGGGGCTGGAGTCCCTTCTGGACCTCCGTTTCCTCAGCACAGATGTGTATCCCGTCGCCTTCGTGCCCGTCGACGTCCTGCCGAGCGATGTGTTGCTGGTGACGGTAACGGCGTTTGCGATGTGTATCCTGGCCGCGGTCTACCCGGCGCGGCGGGCATCGCGCCTCGCTCCGGCCACTGTGTTGAACCAGGATCGCTGAGCGCTTACTCGGGCAGGTCTGTATTGCGCGCGGCGCGCTCGCGCCGCCTGCGATGCCAGTAATAGGCCACGCGCCACCGCCATAGCTGGCTGATCACGAAGTACCCAAGGCAGCCGAAGAACGTACCGCAAAGCAGGCACCCCAGTAGGAAGGGCTTCCAGATGGCCGCGAGGCTGTGGGTGAGCCAGTGAAAGGACATCTCAAATTCGATCTCCCTGACCGGTACATCCACCATCAGTGCACCCACCTTGTAGGCCAGGAAGAAAATTGCCGGCATCGTAATCGGGTTGGTAATCCATACGAGGCTTACTGACAACGGCAGGTTGCAGCGCAGCAGAATCGCGAGCAGGGCGGCCAGCACCATCTGCCCAGGTATCGGCATGAAGGCCACGAAGAAACCGACGAAGAATGCCATCGAGGCGCTGTAGCGATTGATGTGCCAGAGATTGCTCGCGTAGATCCAGTCGCCCAACACGCTCAGTGCCCGCATTTCGCGAATGCGAGCGGGGCTGGGCAACAGCATTTTCAGCGTATTCTTCGGCATCAGGTAGTTTGGTCGGAAGTGGTGTTCGCTCGCCGCGGCTCGGGTGTTTAAATCGCTCTGGTTGTTCGGTCCGCGCTAGCGGATAAGTTCGTCAAACGTTGCCAATCGATCTTTGAACGCCTCAGGTGGGCTCCTGCTTGGAGCGGTCCTGGCGGCTGTGAAAGATAGCATTAAGCATTATCCTGCCTCGCCGGACACTTGCAAGCCAAGGCGTGGGAGATCGGCGCCGAGGGAGCAAGTACACCATGCGCAGCTGGCTGCTGGGGCTTTGTGCCGGTCTGCTGATTGCCAGCGCAGCCCCGGCGCTGCAGCCAACCAGCGCTGCCGCCGTCCTGGCGCTGTTGTGCGTTCTGGCGTTTATGCCCCTGTGGTCGTTGGGGTTAGAGGGGCTCACCGGGTGTCAGAGGCGGGAGGGGCGCGAGAGGCACGATGGATGCGGGGGGCACAGCGTCCCAAAACGCTGCCTTTTGCTTCGCCGGTGGTACCGAAATTGGCCCAATAGCAGGGTGGCGCTGCCGTTAGCCGGTGTATCCCTGGGGCTCGCGATAGGTTTAGCCCACGCCCATCAACTGTTGCATCACCGTCTGCCACTGGAATGCGTTGGCGAAACCCTGACGGTCAGAGGCTCGGTGACAGGGCTACCGGAACCTGGGCATTTGGACGATGGTACGCCGCGCTTTCGATTTCGCTTTGTGCCCACCGAAGTGACTCCAAAGCAATGTGCGGGACCTCGCTTGCTCCTGCTCAACGCCTACGGTGACTTCGAGTTTGCTCCCGGGCAGCACTGGCAGCTGGACGTGCGATTACGTCGCCCCTGGGGGCCCGGTAACTGGGGTCTTGCGGACCGACGAGCCTGGTATGCGGCCGCAGGCATCGACGCGCAGGGTAGTGTGCGAAGCCGTCCAGAGCCGCAGCGGCTGGGCGAAAAGACTACACCGCAAGGTACGCTCCACGGGCTGCGGGCCGAGCTTTCCGCGGGCATCGAAGCGCAGCCGCTCCCTGCGGCAACGCGAGCTGTTCTGCGCGCGTTAGTTGTCGGCGACAAGTCGGGCATTGATGCGTCTCTATGGCGCGGTTTCCAGGCATGGGGCATTGCGCACCTTCTGGTGATCTCAGGTTTGCACATCGGGCTCGCCGCCGCGGCGGGTTTCGGTGCCGCGCGAGTACTTCAGTTTTTCCTGCCGTTTGTCCGCGGCGAGACGGGCGTGTTACTCGGCCTGTTGGTCGCCACCTTCTATGCGTTGCTCGCAGGTTTTACAGTGCCGGTGCAGCGCAGCCTGGTGATGCTTGGCGTGTTTTGCATCGCGGCTCTCTTGGGGCGGCGCAGTGGCAGCTGGCACAACCTGTTGCTCGCGTGCCTGTTTGTCTTGTTGCTGAATCCACTCGCGGCGGTTGGCGTGGGCTTCTGGCTGTCCTTCGTCGCAGTTGCGGTGCTCTTATGGCTGTCGACCTGGCAATCGCGAAGCGTAGTTGGCGCTGCGTTACAAACACATGCCGCGATGGGCCTGTGTATGTTGCCGCTTGGGGCCTATTTCTTCCAGGGCGCGAGCCTCGTCGCCCCGCTTGCGAATCTATTGCTGGTGCCGCTGGTAGGGCTATGGGTTGTACCAGCCGCCTTGTTGGCGGCCATGGTGCAGATTGCCTCGCCCACGTCAGCCACACTGCTGTGGTCTATCGCTGCGTGGCCATTGAACCAGGTGTTGTTGGTGGTAACTGGATCTGTGGGCAGTTTTGAGAATTGGTTGTACCTGCATAGCGTGTCGGGTCCGTGGGCACTGCTGGTCGGGTTGGCGGGTCTCGTTATCAGTCTTGTGCCGGGGGGCTGGCGGCACCGCGCCATCGGTCTGGTTGCGATGCTCTGTGCCGCTTTGCCTTTGTCGAGTCAGCACCAGTCCGCAGACGATGCGCTGCGCATCAGCGTTCTCGACGTAGGGCAGGGCACTGCGGTGCTTGTGGAGCAGGGAAGTCGAGCGCTGTTGTACGACACGGGCGGCGGAGATCCCGGAGGGAACAATGCCGCTCGCTCCGTGGTGATTCCCAGCCTGCGACGGCGCGGAATCCATGCACTCGACACCTTCGTGATCAGTCATGGCGACAGGGATCACTCTGCGGGTATGGCGGACGTGCTCGCCGAGTTTCCTGTAACGCGCCTGCGGCGCGGCCCTCTGGTACGTTTGTCGAAAGGCAGGGTTTGCACTGCGGGAGAGGCCTGGCGTTGGCCCGGTGGCGCACGCTTTCGCGTCCTCTCGCCAGCGGTTGCCGGATATCGTGGCAGCAACAATTCCTCCTGCGTCATCCAGGTGTCCTGGCGGGGTCGCACGCTGCTATTGACTGGCGACATCGAGCGCGTGCAGGAGCGGGAACTTGCGGCTTACTGGCGGCAGGCGCTGGCCGCGCGTTGGTTGCTGGCGCCACATCACGGCAGTAATACATCGAGTTCGCATACGTTTCTCAAGCACGTTAGTCCGAGTTTTCTGTTGGTGGGCAATGGCTACGAAAACCGGTTCGGGCACCCGCATTCTACAGTCACGGCGCGGGCACTCACGCATGGAGCCACGCTCTTTGAGACGGCCCGTCACGGCGCCATCGAAGTCACGCTGCACGCGGACGAGCGCGAGGAGTGGCAATTCTACCGGGATTTGTACCGGCCACACTGGGCCCAGCCGCTTCACCGGTCCCGCGGTGGCAGCTTATAATGGCCCCACTCGAAAGACCGGGGGATGGGGACAGTGCTGGAACTCTTGGTGGCCGGGGGCTGGCTGATGGTAATCATCGTGCTCAGCTCCGTTGTGGCCCTCGCGATCTGTATCGAACGCTTCTACACGCTGAACGCGAAAAAAATTGCCCCGCCACACCTGCTCGCCACGGTCTGGAAACAGCTCAAGCGCGGCGAGATGGACGCCGCGAAACTCAAAACGCTGAAGCAGTCGTCGCCCCTCGGGCGCATCCTCGCGGCTGGCCTTGGAAACGCCTACCACGGCCGCGAGGTTATGAAGGAGAGCATCCAGGAGGCCGCGAGCCACGTGGTGCACGACCTGGAGCGTTACCTCAATACGCTGGGCACGATCGCGGCAGTGGCTCCCCTGTTGGGTCTTCTCGGCACTGTGCTGGGCATGATCCGCGTTTTTGCGGAAATCATGACCCAGGGCACCGGCAACGCCAGCGCGCTGGCCGGGGGTATCTCCGAGGCACTCATCACGACAGCGGCGGGCCTCACCGTGGCGATTCCGGCGCTCATCATGCATCGCTACTTCACGGGCCGCATCGACGGCATCGTCGTGGAGCTCGAGCAGGAGACGATTAAGCTGGTCGATGCGCTACACAGTGAAGACCACGCGGAAGCCGCCTCTTGAAGTTTCGCCGCCAGTCGCGTGACGAGGTCGGCATCAACCTGACCCCGTTGATCGACGTCGTTTTCCTGCTGTTGATTTTCTTCATGGTGTCTACCACCTTCACCCGTGAGACACAGCTCAGCATCGATCTGCCCGAGGCGGAAGGTAAGCCCCGCGAGCAACCTGAGAAAGAGGTCGAGGTTCTGGTGAGTGAGGAGGGCAGCTACCGCGTTAATGGGCAGGCCCTGGTCGACACGCGCATGCGCACCCTGCAGGCCGCAATCTACAAAGTCTCTGCGGGTGACACGACCCTGCCCATGGTAATCACCGCCGATGCGCAGGCCGCCCACCAGGACGTTGTGCGTGCGATGGACGCGGCAGGGCAGATGGGTTTCGTGCATCTGAGTATTACCACGCGCCAGCCTGCCGAGGGCGGCGGCGCGGCCGGGGATGGCTGAGCACGAAGCCCCAGGCAACTGGCGACTGATACGTCGCCTGGCCAGCCATGCCACGGCGCTCCGATTCGCCTTGCTGCTCAGCCTTTTCGGTTTCTCTCTTTACGCACTGGGCATGGTCCTGCTGGCCGACCTGCTGCAGTTCCTACTGGATGTTGTCGACGGCGAGACCAGCGGCAGCCTGCTCCAGGCAGGCGTTAACGCGCTCGCGGGGGAAGATCTCGCCGCGCGTATCGCCATACCCCTGGCGCTCGTGTTTCTTACGCTTCTGCGCGCGTTCGGTCTGTTTTTTGGCGCGTTCCC
Source organism: Halioglobus sp. (assembly GCA_965227435.1). Classification (GTDB taxonomy): domain Bacteria; phylum Pseudomonadota; class Gammaproteobacteria; order Pseudomonadales; family Halieaceae; genus Marimicrobium. The sequence continues at coordinate 3,006,086 of CBDDGB010000001.1, forward strand.
GCTGGATGTCGTGGCCCGTCGCCTGGTCCACAACTTAAGAGCCGCTCTCTTCAGGCAGCTTTCACTCGTGCCCCTAGGTCGACTCGAGCAGGACGATAGTGGAGCCACACTGTCGCGAATAACCTACGTTATAGAGCAGGTGTCTGCGGCCATTACCGATGTTGTGAAGACGGTGCTCCGCGAGGGCTTGTTGCTCGCAGGGCTCCTGGCCTACATGGCCTATCTCAACTGGCGGCTGACACTCGTGGTGCTACTGGTTGCACCTTTCATAGCGTTTACAGTGCGCTGGGTCGGTTTCCGTTTTCGTCGCTACAGTGAAGGTGTTCAGGCGAGTATGGCGAATATGACACAGCAGACTGGCGATGCGCTGCGCGGCCAACGCGAAATACGAACGTTCAACGCGGTAGAGCTTTTCCACGCAAGGTTCGCTGCCGCGAATCGTGACAACCTTCATCAGAGCGTGCGGTTTTCGCTGGCACAGGCGCTGAGCACGCCGGCAGTGCAGTTACTCCTGTCTTTGGGGCTCGCGCTAATGCTGTGGTTTGCGCTTGGCGCAGGGCTACTCGGTGGGTTAAGTGCGGGTGCGCTGGCCGCCTACCTGACTGCAGCGGTCCAAATCGGTAAGCCGGTCCGCCAGCTGAGCGCGGTACAGGGCGCGGTGCAGCGTGCACTTGCGGCAGCGCAGGATGTCTTTGCCCAGTTAGACGATCCAACGGAAGAGGATGAAGGTACGCACACTGTCACGCGCGCAAAGGGCGACCTTCGTTTTGAAAATGTGTCTTTTACCTATCCCGGCGCGCAGTACCCTGCGTTGTCTGGTGTCACTTTCTCGGTGCCAGCGGGCGCCACGGTTGGCATTGTCGGGCGTTCCGGGAGCGGGAAATCTACGCTGGTGGACCTTCTATTGCGCTTCATCGAGCCGCAATCCGGCAGTGTGCACCTTGATGGCATCGATCTGCCGAGCTATGAACTGCACAGCCTGCGTGAGCAATTCTCGCTGGTCAGCCAGTCTGCGCCTCTGTTCGCTGATACCATGTACAACAATATCGCGATGTCAGCGCCAGGCAGGTACACGGACTCTGAGGTCGAGGCAGCTGCCCAGATGGCGCATGCTCTGCAGTTTGTTTCAATGCTCCCCCTCGGGCTGCAGACGCACCTGCGGAACAACGGCGAGTCCCTTAGCGGTGGCGAGCGGCAGCGAATTGCGCTTGCCCGCGCGCTATTGAAAGACGCGCCCGTTCTTGTCGTCGACGAAGGCACCGCACATCTCGATGCTGAAACGGAGTCAAGGTTCCAGGCGGCCCTCGCTGAACACGCGCGCGGGCGAACCACGATTATTGTTGCCCATCGTCTGTCCACCCTTCGGGGGGCTGATTTCGTTCTGGTGTTGGAGGGTGGTTGCCTGGTGGAGCAGGGCGCTCATGCTGAACTCCTTGCACAGAGCACGCGCTACCGTTCACTTTCCCAGGGGGAGCTCGCATCCTCTTGAGTGTCGTGCCGGAGAGGTTGGTCTGCGCATGGCGCACGGGCGCACGCTGGCTGGTGTTGCTCACACCTCTGGAGTTTCTGTATCGAGCAATCGTCAGCGTGAGACGCTGGTGCTATCGCTGTGGCCTGCTCAGAGTCTACCGCGCGCCTGTGCCTGTCGTGGTTGTCGGTAACATCTCGCTTGGCGGCACTGGTAAGACCGCGGTGGTCGTTGCGTTGGTCGAGCAGTTGAGAGCGGCAGGTTTCAGGGTTGGCATCGTGTCCCGCGGCTATGGTGCTCTGCGGCCGGTGAACACACCACTCGAGGTGCAGACCGGTACAGATCCTGGGCACTGTGGTGATGAGCCTTTGATGATTGTTCGGCGCACGGGCGCACCGTTAGCAGTGTGCACCGATCGCGCTCGGGCGGTCGATGCGTTGCTCAAGTCGAATGACCTGGACATCGTGTTAAGTGACGATGGTCTGCAGCACTATGGCCTCGCCCGTGACCTGGAGGTTCTGATGTATGACGCCGCGACTGGATTCGCCAACGGACGCTGCCTGCCCGTAGGGCCTCTGCGAGAGCCCCTTTCTCGATTGGCTGAAGCGGACTTTGTGCTGGCCAAAGGAGAGGACGTGGGCAATGTCGGGGTCCAGTACACACTTGGGGCGCTGATAAACGTCCATTCGGGCGAGCGCCGAGCGGTAGCGCCGGCTGACATTGGCGCCAATCCATGTGTTGTCGCGGGTCTGGCAGAGCCCCGACTCTTCCTTAAGATGCTCGCTGATAGCGGCTTCAACGCTGACACCAGGATTTTTCCTGACCATCACCTCTATAGCGCCGCTGACTTCGCTGGACTGGAGCAGCGAACGATTCTCATGACCGAGAAAGACGCGGTAAAATGCCGTGCCTTGGCCCCCGAGGACAGCTGGTACGCGCGCCTCGACGCTGCACTGCCAGCGGCGCTCACGGAGGCCGTCCTTGCACTCGCCGCTGCCGGCGTGAGCGACACAGCAGAACGGAGAGCCTGATGGCTTATACGGTAGTAATACCCGCCCGCTACGCGTCTACGCGCCTGCCGGGGAAACCGCTCATGGACATCGTCGGCAAGCCGATGATCCAGCGTGTGTGGGTGCAGGCCAATGAGAGCGGGGCCGAGCGTGTGGTTGTCGCGACAGATGACGAGCGCATCGCGGAAGTAGCCCAGGGCTTCGGCGCGGAAGTGTCAATGACTTCGCCGGATCATCCGTCGGGAACCGACCGCTTGCAACAGGTTGCTGCAGACCTGGGGCTCGCCGATGACCATGTCGTCGTTAATGTGCAGGGCGACGAGCCGCTGATACCACCCGCGGTAATTGACCAGGTTGCTGCCAACCTGGCGTCAAATCCAAGCGCACGTATCGCCACCCTGTGCGAACCGATCGCGGTCGTGGACGACCTGTTGAATCCCAATATCGTCAAGGTAGTGACGGACCAGTCGGGGAGGGCGTTGTATTTTTCTCGGGCGCCCATTCCCTGGCCGAGGGAAGCGTTTGCCCAGACGCGTGATGCGTTGCCGAGCGCTGGCGCATGGCACAGGCATATTGGCATTTACGCCTACAGAACAAGCTTCCTGCACGATTTCGTGAGGTGGGAGCCGGCACCCCTGGAGCAGCTCGAGCAGCTTGAACAGCTGCGGGCGATGTCCCATGGCGTACCGATACACGTGGAACCTGCCGTTGCAGACGTACCGGGCGGTGTCGATACGCAGGAAGATCTCGACAGGCTGCGGCGCTTGCTGGAAGAGGGATCTTGATGGCCGCGAGTCAAAAATCGCGTGTTCTCTTCGTTTGCCTGGGCAATATCTGCCGCTCGCCGACGGCCCACGGTGTCTTCGAGGCCCTGGTCGCGGCGCGCAATCTCTCCGACGCCATAGCAGTAGATTCCTGCGGTACCGCACACTGGCATGTCGGTGCACCGCCGGATGAGCGCAGTATCGAGGCGGCCGCTGAGCGTGGCTTTCAGCTTGGTCACCTGCGAGCCCGGCAGTTTTCTGCCGATGATTTTGCGCACTTCGATTACATCCTCGCCATGGACTATAGCAATCTCGAGAACCTGGAGAGTATGCGCCCCGCGGATTATCAAGGTGTGCTGGACCTCTTCCTCAAGTTCGCGCCCCATGCAGGTGTAGACGAAGTCCCTGACCCCTACTATGGCGGCGAAGACGGATTCAACGAGGTGTTGGATCTCGTCGAGGCGGCGAGCGAAGGCCTGCTCAAGGCCATCACCGAGCGCTGAGGACCGGGTCATCGATATACAACGCGCCGCTCCGCTTGATGCTGCGAATACCCTCGCCTTGCCCGCGCGTGCGGAAGCCTTTGCCGCGCCGCGAACAGTGGGGGAAGTGCGAGACGCACTCCAATGGGCCCAGCAGGAAGGTTTTGCGGTCACGCCGCTGGGGGAGGGCAGCAACGTGGTACTGGCCGGTGACCTGCCAGGCCTCGTTGTGAAGCCCGAGCTTAAAGGCGTCGAGACCATCGCGGAGGACGGCGACACGATGACACTGCGTGTGGCGGCCGGGGAGAACTGGCACGCGTTTGTAGAACGCTGCCTGCGCGAAGGGTGCTACGGCCTGGAGAACCTGGCCCTGATACCCGGCACGGTAGGCGCAGCGCCCATTCAGAATATTGGCGCCTACGGTGTGGAGTTGGAATCGTTCGTTCATGGGGTGCACGCGCTGAGCATTGAGCGCGGCGAGGCGTTGCTACTTGAGCGCGAGGAGTGCTCGTTCGGCTATCGCGACAGCGTGTTCAAGCACGCTCTGCGTGATGGCGTGGTCATTACGGCCGTCGACTTGAAACTGCCACTCAAGCCGTGCGTAAAAACAGGTTACCCGTCTCTCAATCAGCACCTGGCGGAAAACCGCATTGATTCACCGACGCCGATGGATGTGTTCAAGGCAGTAGTCGACATTCGCAGTGCCCGTCTCCCTGATCCCGCGAACATTCCGAACGCGGGCAGCTTTTTCAAAAACCCCGTCATCGACGCCACCTCTGCGGCGTATATGCAGGCAAGGCACAGCACAATGCCGGTTTTCGACGGTGGAAACGGTCGCAGGAAGCTGTCGGCGGCATGGCTGATCGACCAGTGTGGCTGGAAGGGCAAAGGGCAAGGTGGTGTGGGCGTGCATGCGGAACATGCGCTGGTGCTGGTGCATACGGGAGGTGCGAAGGGTGCCGATCTGCTCGCGTTAGCCACACAGATTCAGGAGAGCGTACTCGACTCGTTCGGGGTCAGGCTCGAGGTAGAACCGCGGGTGTACGGGGCGGTGCGATGAGCGACTTCGACCATAAAGCCTTTGTGAAGAATCTAACCACGCGCCCAGGCGTGTATCAGATGTATGACGCTGAGGGCGAGCTGCTCTATGTCGGTAAAGCCCGCAACCTCAAGAATCGCGTTGGCAGTTATTTCCGCGGTCGAGGCCTGACCGACAAAACGGTAGCACTGGTGTCGCGTATCCACGACATACAGGTGACTGTGACCTCTACCGAGGTAGATGCGCTACTGCTCGAGCACAACCTGATCAAGAGCGGCAAACCGCCGTACAACATCTTGCTCAGGGACGACAAGTCTTACCCCTATATCTACATGTCGAACGACGCGTTTCCCCGCATCGAGTTGCACCGCGGTGCGAAGCGACGCAAGGGGCGTTACTTCGGCCCGTACCCCAGCGCAGGGGCCGTTCGCGAGTCACTGCATTTTCTGCAGAAAGTCTTCAAGATGCGCCAGTGCGAGGACAGTTACTTCAAGAACCGCTCGCGGCCCTGCCTGCAACACCAGATAGACCGCTGTACTGCACCGTGTGTAGGCCTTGTTTCTGAAGCGGACTACGCGCGGCAGGTTGAACACACCAGCCTTTTTCTCAAGGGTAAGTCACCGGAGTTAATGGTCAAACTCGCCGATGATATGGAGCGCGCGGCAAACGAGCTCGAGTATGAACGTGCCGCGGTCTACCGCGATCAACTGAGTCAGCTGCAACATGTGCAGGCGAGCCAGGGCATCGAGGGCGTGCAGGGTGATCTCGATATTATCGCCGCCGCTACTTCGCATGGACGCGCCTGCGTGCAGGTATTGTATGTGCGGGGCGCCCGCGTATTGGGCAGCAAGACCTACTATCCTCCACTCAAACTGGACGAGTCGCCCGCGGAGGTCCTCTCTGCTTTCGTGCCGCAGTACTATCTGGGCGAAGGCAGGGCAGTGCCCGGTGAAATCGTGCTCAACGCCGGGCCGGAGGAGGCAGACACGTTGCAGGAGGCTCTCGCTCTGCACGCTGAGAAAAAGGTTAAGCTGCGCTGGCGCGTGCGCGATGCCCGGGCCCGGTGGCTGCGACTCGCGGAGCAGACCGCGGAGACCAACCTGTCATCTCACCTTGCGGGCCGGCAGACCATACTCGGTCGCCTGCAGGCGTTGCAGGACGTACTCGAACTCCCCGAGTTACCCGAGCGTATGGAGTGCTTCGACATTAGTCACTCAAGCGGCGAGGCTACGGTCGCATCCTGCGTGGTGTTTGACCAGAACGGGCCGCGCAAGTCCGACTACCGCAAATTCAATATCGAGGGTGTTACCGGCGGCGATGACTACGCGGCTATGCAGCAAGCATTGGAGCGACGCTTCAAACGCTTGAAGACAGGAGAGGGTGTAATGCCCGACATCCTGTTTATCGACGGCGGCAAAGGCCAGGTCACGCAGGCGCTCGATGTGCTGAAAGAACTGCAGATTGGCGGTGTAGAGGTAATTGGCGTCGCCAAGGGAACAACGCGCAAGGCGGGCTTCGAGACACTGATCCACGGTGACACCGGTCGCGAACAGCAGTTACCCGGTGACAGCGGTGCTCTACACCTCATACAGCAGATTCGCGACGAGGCGCATCGCTTCGCCATCACCGGGCACCGCGGCCGCCGCGACAAGGCGCGCCAGCGCTCTGAGCTTGATAGCATTCCCGGCGTAGGTGCCAAACGGCGACGCGAGTTACTGCGCCATTTCGGCAGCGCCCAGGGCGTGAAAAATGCGAACGTCGAAGAGCTTCGAAAAGTGTCAGGCATCAGCGCCGGTATGGCGCAGCAGATTTACGACCACCTGCACAGCGCAGGCTAAATGTCGAAGCAGTACTTGGGCGGGGGCTTCACTTTGCGCTGCATCGATTTGGGCGTGTCTTCCATTGCGCGCACGCGATGTGGAATTTCCGTTGGGTCGCAGTCGTACCAGTTGCGCATCATGGGGCGGACGAAATCGCCGACACTACCAAACCCTGCCAGTACGAGTGGACTCGTTTCGCTGGTCATGGGTACACCCCACCAGATGTGCGTATTAGTTCGCTCCAAGTTGTACAGCGAGCGATCGACTGCGCGGATCTTGCCGCCGAAGAATCGCTCTACGTAATTGCCGATGAGCGCCGTACCACGCACTGTGCCCGCGGGTAACTCGACGTCCCTGTTATCGACCACGCGCAGGCCATGGTATTCGCCCAGCAGGTCCATGTAGTGCACGTTGCCATGCAGGACGCTGAACGCGAAATCCTCGCCCATCCCGAGGGGGTCGGCGAAACCTTCAACGTTGTTGCGCGGACTCGCCCGAAACGGGGCGAAATTGAATAGCGGCTTCGTGACCACGCTGATTTCCAGTGGCGAGGCACTGCGAACGCGCAGCGTCTTCGACGGGTCAGACGTATCGATGTAGTAAGCGGTTGCGGGCAGGCTCAGCGCACCAAGTAGCAGCGTGAGCAGAGCGCAGATATGTTTAGTTAGTATTATCATTCTACACTGTGACGAATAAGGGCGACTGAACCGATGCAAGTTGTGTACCACCCCAATGAAATCAATAACTTACGCGCGGCGATCCCTGCCCCTAATGGGTCAAATGTAAAGCAGGTTGACGGCTGAAATCAAGCAATCGGGTTTCCAATTGCACTTTTATTGACCAGCCATATCGGTCGAGTTTGGTGCACTGCCAAGGACGGTAGATGCGCGCCCCTCAGACGCGTCTAATGCCTTTGGCGGGCTGCCTTCGCGTGGGGTAGTATGCACCACAGCAATCGGCGCAAAGACGCCGAACAAGGCCTGGATATCGCCTCAAGGACGTGCCGAATTGCTGATCAACATACCCAACGCCCTCACCATGATGCGGATTTTTCTCATTCCCGTGCTGGTGGTGGTGTTTTACTACCCCTTTCCCAATCATCTGCTGGTGGCAGCCGGTATTTTCGGTATCGCGGCAATCACCGACTGGTTTGACGGCTACCTGGCGCGGCGGCTGGGGCAGATGACGGCCTTCGGCGCGTTCCTGGACCCAGTGGCAGACAAGCTGATGGTCGCCGTGGCACTTGTGCTGTTAGTGGAGCGCCACGACACGCTGCTTTTCACCCTGGCTGCCTGCGTGATTGTGGGCCGCGAGATCGTGGTATCGGCATTGCGCGAATGGATGGCCGAGTTGGGCGCCCGCACCTCGGTCGCCGTGTCGTACATCGGCAAGGTAAAAACAGTCTTTCAGATGATCGCGATCACCGCGCTTCTCGCCATTGACCCGGTGCACGACGCCACCTGGTTATTGGGCGCTGCCTACATCGTGCTCTATGCGGCGGCGGTGCTGACCCTGTGGTCGATGTTCGTCTACCTGAAGGCGGCCTGGGCGGTGATGAAAGAGCGGGATAACTCGTTGTAATTCAGGCGCTTGCGCGGCCAAATTAGGAAAACGTCTTGACTATGGCAGCGCGCGCCCTACAATAGGCGCCGTCTGTACGGAGCTGCCTTTCTGGCGGCTCCTCAAGCGACAAGCGGGAATAGCTCAGTTGGTAGAGCGCAACCTTGCCAAGGTTGAGGTCGCCGGTTCGAACCCGGTTTCCCGCTCCAATCTAGTGCCTTGCCTCAGGCTTGGCATAAAGGTTGAGGGGTTCGAAGTGGTCGCCACCCCGGCCGTTTCCCGCTCCAGTTTCTCCCCTTTATGGCTCGGTGGCAGAGTGGTTATGCAGCGGATTGCAAATCCGTCAACGCCGGTTCGATTCCGACCCGAGCCTCCATTTTTCAATTCAATAACTAGAAACGGAAACGATACCCAAACGCTGGCCCACTAAAGCTGAAGTTCTGCACCAGCCCATCGCTACCCTGGTCGTACTCCAGGTGTCGGTAGGCGATCAGCAGGTCACCGCTGTCGAAGGTATACGCGGCTACTGCCATCGCGTTCCAGGTAAAGTCTGCGTCGCCTCCGCCAACGTCCAGCTGGTATTCGAGCGACCAGCGTGAGTCGTCAAATCCCTGGCGCCCGCGCACACCGACGATCACATCTACGCTCGACGTGTCATCCTTGAGGCTGCCCTTTGCTGGGAAGTTGAATTCGTTGTTTGGTCCGGTGATGGAAGCGTTCAGCGAGTAATCTACCTCTGTTTCCATTCCGAAGTAGCGCGCGCCGAGCAGTACATCGACTATAGCGTTGTGGGAATCAACAACCCGGTAGCCACCTGCGAGAGACACCTGCACACCGGTCAAATCCGTATCGACTTCTCGAGACAGCGACCCTTCTATGGGAATCCTTCCGTCGGGGCCGCCGATGGAGTTGAGTTTCGCCTCGCCATCGCTCTGGAGGTTCAGGTAGACGAAATCCGCGTAGACCGAATAACGGCCCTTGTTTGCGCTGCCGGCAAGAAGCGCCGCGAAATTCAGTAGCTCAAACCAGTCGACCGGCCCGACCTCGAAGTCCGGGCTCCCGCTGCCGGGGGGCAGGTCATAGTTGAGGTCGCCCTCGATAGTGGGTAACCACAGGTAGGGGGTTGCAGCGAATGTCCATTCTTCGTCCTCTCCGGCGAGGGCGGTTGCGGGTGCGCCCAGCAGGGCTGCCATGAAGAGTAGCGATACTCGTTTCATGCTGTCGGCCTTTCTTATCATTATTGGGTCATTATAGGCCCAAATCTTTGTGCCGTGGGAGCCCCATGCAACGCGAGTACGTACCTGCTTTGTCGGACTATACTCCCCATGGGTGTGCGTCAGCTGTTGCTCTAGCTTCGCCCTGTGTTTAGGCTGATCCACGCCGGGCGCCTTCGCCCAGTAAAAAAACCAACAATCAAGGAGTTTTCCGCAATGCTCTTCAAGAATGTTTTAGCGGTACTGATTCTTTCTCTCGCATCTCTCCCAGCATCGGCTCAGGACGAGGTCGTGAGCGCGCTCACCTGCCAGGATTTCCGCCCGACGCCAGAGGCGCTGCAGCGGTTTCCAAACCTGATCGGCGCTTGCGAGTCGGTAGTCGAGCGTGACGGTGAGCTCTATGGCAAGTTCACCGCCGTTGTTCGCCGTGCAAACAGCCGCGGTGTCACCCTGTATCTCCCGGCAACAGATCACACGTTCTCAGTTGAACCCGACGAGGACGCCCGGGTGGAGATCGGCGGGCGAAAAGTGCGACCCGGCAGCCTGGATCGCGGCGACGAGATCAGCATCTACCTCTCCGCCAGCTCTTTCGCCCGCCCTGATGTGCAGGAGGTCGTGCTCGTGACCGAGAGCGATGCGCTGATCAATCACTCGGTAACATCGGTCGACGCGTTGCCTACAACAGCGAGTCCGCTGCCAGCGCTTGGGTTGTTGAGCCTTGGCCTTCTTGGTTTCGGTTACGTGCTGCGTCGCCGCGCAGCCTGATCATCGTAAATAGGAGATTTACAGAATGACCATTCGTTTTTTCGTTGGCCTGTTGGTCGCAGTTCTGGGTATGTCCTCGGCCGTTCAGTCGTTTGCTGAGGAGAGCACGGTAGCCAAGCCTGCTCGCGTGAACACCGTGATGGTGCAACGCGCTGCGATCGTCGAGGCCGTGAATGTCGACACGCGAGAGATCAAGCTCATCGACTCGCAGGGCCATCGCTTTACCGTTGTCGCGTCTGATGCCGTCGGCAATCTCGACCAGATCGAGCCGCGCGACCGTATTATCACCGAGTACATGGAGTCAGTAGCGGTGGTTATCGCACCCGCCGGTTCTGAGCCTGCAGTGGGGGATGCAATGGCGATCGACATTGCACCCATTGGCGATAAGCCCGGCGTAGAAGCTGTTGAGACTCACGTGGTCACCGCGACGATCGAGTCAATCAATGCAGCGGCGCGTCTGGTAACACTGGTGACGGAGGAGGGTGATCTGCGCACCATCCGGGTACGCGATGATGCGCCGCTCGACAAGGTTACCATTGGCGACCAGTTCCGCCTGCGGATCACAACCGCGGTGGCCGTGTCGGTCGTCGCGCCGGAAAAATAGGGCGTAGCCAGGGCATCCGAACCCATGCGGCGAAGCGCTGTTCGGCGTCTGGGCCGGGGCCTGACCCTGGCGGGGACGCTCGGCCTGTTGTCGGTCACCGGCGCCTATCTACACGCGTTTTTCGGGGCCAGCACAGCGGTCGCCGCTTTTGAGCGAGCGGTTGCGGAGCCCATGAACGTGAATACACTTCAGGCAGAGGCCCCAGACAAGTCCGACTGGTCTTCGAAGCGCATCGAGGCGTTCGAGGCCGCCTCGAAAGACGCCGGATTACCCCTGGCGCTTCTCGAGATCGACAGGCTGGGAATGCAGGTGCCTGTTTTTCCCGGCACGGGTCGAGTCACACTGAATCGCGGCGCGGGCATCGTTGAGGGCACGGCGTACCCCGGTGAGTCAGGCAACATGGTGTTGTCAGCACATCGCGACGGCTATTTCCGTGCCCTTCAGGGCATTCGCGAGGGCGATGAGCTGCGCGTGAGGACCTTGGAAGGTACAGATCAGTTTGTCGTGAAAGAGGTATTCATCACCGATCCCCTCGATATCTCTGTTCTGGAAAGCTCCAACACTCGGGAGCTGACACTGGTGACGTGCTACCCGTTCTATTACGTTGGCTTCGCGCCGGAGCGCATGATCGTGCGAGCGGAGATTGTCGATAGTGCCGGAGCGTCCGCTGGAGAAAGTTACGATTCCGCTTCAAGGTAGTGCTCGCATGATTGCCCACGCGCGACCGCTATGGAGCCGCTTCGTCGCAAACAGTCTTTATCTGGTGCTACTACTGGCAGGGCCGCGCGGATACTGCGATGTTGGTGCCGATGATGTGGGGCGTGGCTCCATACCTTTCGGTGGCGTGGTGCCCGATATTCGCGAGGAAGAATCGCGGCTCAAGTTCCAGGACGGCGATTTTGTCGCCGTGCCGATCCCTATCTCCAACCCTACTGTTGGCAATGGCCTGGTACTTGGCAGCGCCTATTTTTATCCGCAGACGCCTGAGCAGGAAGCCCTGCAGCCCGCTTCACTCACCGGTATCGCTGGGATGTACACCTCTAATGCAAGCCGGGCTATGGTGCTGGCCCAGCAGAACTACTGGGGCGGTGATCGCTGGCGCTTTACCGGTGCCGGTGGTGCCATGGACGTTCGGCTCAATCTCCGAACAGAGGATGAAACCTCTAGCGGGCAGCGTCTGGACTGGCAGGTGAAGGGCGCGTTTTTACTGGCGCGAATTCTGCGAAGACTTAGCGGAGACTGGTATGGCGGCGCCTACCTGCGGGTTATCGACGCCGAGCAGCGCATCGACTTCGGTGACGAAGAGGAGGAAGAATCAAGGCTGGCGCCAGGTGTTTATGACCGCTCGGCAGGCATCGGGCTTACCGCGGAGTATGACTCCCGGGATCTGCCCACCAATGCCTACGCCGGCCGCTACTTCAAGATAGAGGCGCTGGACAACGACACTCGCTATGGCAGCACTAACGACTATCGTTCGGGCGCTGTGCAATTTAATTCATACCATTCCCTGGCTGACGATATCGTTCTGGCGTTCGACGCACAGGGTTGTGCACGCACCGGGGATGTTCCGCTGTGGGACGCATGCCGAATTCCTTTGCGTGGCTTCGCGGCGTTTGACTACCTGGGAGAGCGCAGCGCCTCGCTACAGGGAGAGGCCCGCTGGCGAATGAAGGGCCGCTGGGGCCTCGTAGCTTTTGCTGGGGGCGGTACGGCTGATGCCCCTGAGGGTGTCATCGAAGAGAATGTGGTACCCAGCTATGGTGTCGGCCTGCGTTTCGACGTGTTGCCGGCCAAGCGCATCAACGTGAGGCTCGACTACGCCCGCTCTGATGGTCGAGATGCCGTGTACTTCTCCGTTGGAGAGGCTTTCTAACCGGCTTACAGTCTCCGGCTATCTGCCAGCGCGCCGCTCCCTCCCAGCTTATGCCGTTCACTACGCGTTCCGTACTCTGTTCGTTATAGTAGCTGAACGCCTATTTGCCCCGGACTTACAAGCCCTTGTTTTCATTGGAAGAGTCGGTCGTTGCACTGGTCGTCGCGTTTTTCAGTTCTCTGGTACAGAGCAGTTTCGGTATCGGCGGCGCTGTTATTGCAGCGCCACTTTTGTATCTCGTGAACCCGGTATTTGCCCCGGTCCCGATACTCGTCTCAAACGTTGCCATTTCTGCGTTGGCTGGCAGGCGCGAGTGGGATCATGTACAGCGCAATGATCTGGGCGCTATGCTGGTGGGTCGCTTTGCAGGTACCCTGATCGCGGCCTGGTTTGTCGTGGTCTTCAGTGGCGCATTTTTCGATATCGTGTTCGGCTTGATGGTCCTCGGTGCCGTGTTGCTGCTGCTGTTGGGACTCAAGGTCGCCATTACGCCCGTGACTCTCGGTGTCAGCGGTGTTGCCTCGGGATTCATGGGCACGATCTCGTCTATCGGTGGCCCACCCATCGCACTCGTCTATCGCAACGCACCGATCAAGCAGTTTCGGGCGACCATGTCGATGCAGCTCTGTCTTGGTGGTGCTCTGTCTGCATTGGGGTTTGCGATGGCGAGTGGCGTAACGCGAGAGCTGGTCTACGCAACGCTGCTGCTACTCCCTGGTTCACTGCTCGGGTATTACGCTTCTGGCTACAACCTCGCGCGAGTTAGCCAGCGTGCGCTCAATATCGCGGTGCTCAGCATTTCAGGTGGGGCGGGATGCGCTGTCATTCTTCGAGCGCTTATCTAACCCAGTTCAAGGGCCAGGCTGCACTCGGCCTTCATCGCTGATGAGCCCGCGTAAGATGTCCTGCTGTTGTGGATAGCGCCATTCGTAGTCGGTGAATTGTTCTGGTAACAGGTAAAAAGCTCGCAGGACTTCGCGGCGCCAGGTCGGTGGGTCAATCTGCCCGGAGTTTTCATCCTGTGTGCACCGGTAGAGGTAGAAACCGGTATCGAACACAGCCAGGTGTTCCTTGGGTACCAGTTTCAGGCCTGTCTCCTCCCACGTCTCCCTGAACGCCGTGCACATAGCCGATTCACCCTCGTGCCGGCTGCCACCAGGTACGCTGAGCTTGCCGTTGAGTCCCTGGACAACGAGCAGGGCACCCGATTGGGTTGCGAAGCAGCCGGCGCTGGGTGCGCGGGCTGCGTCTGATTGCCAGGGGCATGCGGGTGAATCTGAGGCACAGGCGGTAGCGGCCAGCAGGCTTGTCAGCGCGAGCGTTCGCAGGCGAGATAATAGTAGGGGCGCTTGCACGATGTATCTCTAATCAGGATTTCTTCGGCGCGCCGCTGCGGCTTCTCACGACCCCCTCCAGCGCAGAAAGTGCTGTGGGGCAACAGGATTGCAGTTCTATGATGTCGCTGCGCCTTAGCTCGTAGACGGCGCAGGGTGTGAGTGCGCGGCTGGTAGCTGCGTGAATGCCGCCGCCCAGGAAGCCGCCACGGCCTACAAAATCGCCAGGACCCAGGCGGTCTACTTCGAGTTCTTCCTCACCTTTGCTGCGCAGCACGCGCACCTTGCCCCGGGCAATGATGTACAAGGAGTCGTCCCTCGTGCCTTCCTGTATCAGGTCCTGCCGCGCGGGAATGGTGCGCTGCCGCAGGCGTTGGAGAATATCTGGAATTTCGCCTTCAGGCAGGTTCGTAAGTACGGGTACCTTGCGCAAAATTTCTCGCGGATCGAGCGTGAGGGCTGACGTATCGTACCCGCGCAGCCCGCGGAGCTCGTCATCAATCTCGTCCAGGATCAGCCCTGCGACACTGTTGGGAATGGCGCCGCTCTTACGCTGCGAGACAACGAATTGGCGCTGGCTGTGCAGCATCATACGCTCCGCGAGCCGCTGCTGGCTGGCCTCGTAAAACTCAGGAAACTCCTCGGCGACGATGTCGAGCTTTTTGCGGGCGCCATCGGCCCAGCGGGTGAAGGTGTCCCGCAGTTCAGAGACAACCTTGTTGCGTGCGTGACTGTGGTCCGAGAGCTCATCAATGCTGGAAAGCACGTGGGTGCAGCCATTGAAGCCCGCCCACGCATACTCGTAATCCTGTGCGGTTGAATGACTGCGAATCGACTCGGCATAGTCGTCGAAGTAGCCCAGTCGTTCTACAAGGCGCATCCATGAGTTGCGCCACCACCGACCAAACTGGGAGCGGGGTGGAATATTGGGCAATTCCCCCTGGTAGCGCAGCGCATCGCCCTCTACGTTCAGCGCGTAGACGAGGTTGCGATAGGTGGCCTCCGTCAGGTGTCCCTCGGCCAGCATTTGCCGATAAAACGCTTTCTGTACCGAAAAGCACTTGAGCAGGAGCAGGTTGTATTCCTGCTCGTCGTCGAGTTCCTGCTGCCGTTGGTTATCGAAGAAGGCCTGCGCTTCGTTGGCACCAAACTCATAATGCTCGCGCAGTCTCGTAGCGGCGTGCACAGGAAAGTCGGCGCTTTTCTGGATCTCTGGCAGGCGCGTCACGGCGTTCTGTTGTGCGCCCATGCGTGCTTCAGCTTCGGCGAGGCGGTCTGCGAGCGGCGGCCTGTGCAGGCCCAGCGAGCGAATGAGTTTCTCGATCGTAAGGCCTGGTACCAGCAGCGTGAACAACACGGCGCCTGTGACAAGTACGACAAATGTATCCGCCCAGCGGAAGTCTCCAAGGCTCAATGCAATCGCAAGGGCTATCGCGCCGCGCAGCCCGCCCCAGTACATCACGGCCTGATAGCGTCGATCGATGGACTCAGAGCCGGGGAGCTTGCCCACGAGTGGGACCATGCCGAATACCACTACGGCTCTTGCCAGTAACATCGCGAGAATCACCCAGACAAGCATGCTCCAGGAGTCTGCGAGCGCACCGAGGTCTATCTCAAGTCCAACGAGCAGGAAGATCAGCGCGTTGGCGACAAAGGCGAGGTACTCCCAGAAGTTTTCCAGGTACTCGTGTACCGAGTGCGAAATCTTGGAGCGGCCCCAGCCGCCAATCGTCAGCGCAGCTGCCACCGTCGCCATAACGCCACTCACGTGCAGCAAGTGCTCCGCAATGAGAAACGAAAAGTAGGCGAGAATTGTAGTGAGCGAGATTTCTATCAGCGCATCTTCCTCGACCTTGCCGAGGACGAAGCCCACACCCACGGCCATCGCCCAGCCAACGACCGCGCCGCCGAAAAACACGACGAGGAAGTCGCCTACACCGCTCACTACCGTCTGGGTGGAGAAATACCCGGCAACCGCGATGGCGAGCAGGATCTGGGATGCCACGATAGCGGTCGCATCATTAAAGAGGCTTTCGCCTTCAACCAGGATCGTCAGCCTGCGTGGGGCGCCCAACTGCTTGAAGAGCGATATCACGGCCACTGGGTCGGTGGCGCTCAGGATAGCGCCGAGTACAAGCGCCGCGCTGAAGTCGATGGGTGTCACCGATGAAATCAGGGTGCCGATAATGAGCGTAGAGATCAGCAGCCCGGGTACTGCCATCGTCAGGACCGGCAGCAGGTTGCGGCGCAATTCGCGTGCATCGAGGTGCAGAGACGACTCGAAGATCAGCGTGGGCAGGAAGACAAACAGGATGACATCGGGCGAAATGTGGAAGTCGACCAGCGGCGGGAGTAGCGCGGGAGCCGCTTTAGCGAGCTCCGACAGCGCGATCCCAACGACCACGAGCATCACGGTGAAAGGTAGTTTCAGGCGCTTGCTGAGAGCGAGGACGGCGGCGGCAATCAGCAGCAGTGTGGTCACCACGCTGACTAGGTCAATTACCGCACTGGTATGCTCCACCTGTCACGCCTCCACGGTCTTATGATTGGTCTTCCTGAACCGACTTCCAGGTGCGCTAAGCGCTCAAGTCAGTAGTGTAGAGTAAATGGGCGTTTTTACTAATTTCATACCGTTCGGTAGGGCCCCATTTTGGGGCGTTGGCGTGCTTTCGCGTGAGCCAGGTCACAGCTGGGGCCGGTGTTTGTTGTTTTGTCATATAACGGGTCTACGATAGGCACTGAGGAGTTGTGTTTTAACACCTCGGGGGCCTGATGCAATCGAACATACGACATACTCTGTTGTCCGCCGTGACAGCCATCGCCTTGCTTTGGGCGGGCGCTGTCTCGGGTGCACCCATGGACGAGGAACCTGCTCCCGCTGTGAGCCGACAGGCGCTCCTATCGGACGCTGTTTCGTTTCTTGAGCGCAACTGCGGCGCGGTACCTTACTGTGGCGCGGGTGAGCCGATCCTTGTGACACTCCTCGAAGGATGGGAGAGGGATGTCCGTCTTAAGCTCGCGGACCTCGTGGCGGTTCGCTTTGGGTTTACGCTGCCAGAGCAATACGAGCAGTTCGTTGCCCCGACCGACGACTGGGCACCCGTTTTCTACTCCGATTATCAGCAGGTGACCGTCTCGCCTGCCCACTCGATCGAACTGCGGCGCCTGCGCAACGAACCCTGGCGCTGAGCCACTCGCGCTACCAATATCTCCTGCCCCCTTGGCACAGCCTTCATGGGCGTTAGAATGCTCGTATAACGCATTGCCCGCAAAGGCCCCACATTGTCTGCAACTGCCCGAACCATCGGACTAGTCTTCGCCGTACTTATGCTGCTGTTCAGCGGCTACATGTATCGCGCGACCGGTGACTGGGTGGCGCTGGTTTTCGTGCTGGGCAGCCTGGGGTACATCGCCTTCTTCGTCTCTGCTCTGAGGTTTTAGCCGTGTTTTTGAATCGTCGCCTGTTGCAGCCGCTGTTTCTTCTTCTGGTACTTGGATTGAACGCCTGTGCCACGTTGTACGGGGATATGGACCCGCCCAGCATTAGCATCGAGGACGTCAGCGCTGTGCCCTCCGAGGGCGGTGTGCCGCGCTTTGAGGTCGTGCTGAACGTTGTGAATCCCAACAAGCGTGCGCTGGATATCGCGGGCATCGCCTACAGCCTGGAGATCATGGGTAAGGAACTCGTGATGGGCGTGACGGACGACGTGCCACGCATCGAGGGCTACAGCGAAGAGAAGGTCACGCTGCAGGCGGGTGTACAGCTTGTGGGCATTCTGCGCTTGATGGCATCGCTCGGCACAACGCCGACCGATGCGCTCGACTACTCGTTTTCCGCGAAGATCGATTTTGAAGGGTTCTTACCCACCCAGCGCGTTGAAGAGACTGGTCAGATCAGCCTGAATCCGGATGACATGGTGAAGGACACCTGAGCCGCGTTTACGCTGCTGCCGCGGTCGCAACTATTGCGGAGCGCGGCGCTACCCCAGTGATTGGGTGAAAATCGCGAGGATGATGAGCGGGCAGACGAGCTTCACGTACCACGGCCAGATTTTCCAGAAGAGTCCATCGCCAACATTCGGGCTGCCTTTTTTCAATTCCTTCAGTATCTCGTCCCGCCGCCAGATCCAGCCGGCGAAAATACAGAACATGAAACCCAACAGGGGCTGGCTGTAGCGCGTTGTCACCGTTATCACCAAACCGAACAGCGTGTCGAAATTCAGCAGGATCACGGTACTGATCCCGGCAATGACACCACCAATAGCCCAAACGGCCGTCTTGCGGCCAACGCCATGGTTCTCGATCGTGTAGGCCACGGGCACCTCAAGCATCGAGATGGAGGAGGTCAGCGCCGCGATGCTCATGAGAAAGAAAAACATGATCGACACGATAATGCCCGCGAGCCCCATGGTTTCAAACAGCGCAGGCAGCACGGTAAAAATCAGGGTGTCCTCGGAAATCAGCGCGCCGGTCTCCGTGAAAATCTCCACGCCTGAATGCAGGGCGACGTACATCGCCGGCAGTACCAGGAAGCCGGCGAGTACCGCGATGGAGATGTCCACGACGGTCACCAGGCCTCCCACGACGGGCAAGTTTTCATCGTCGGCGATGTAGGAACCGTAGATCAGCATAGTGCCCACGCCGAGCGACAGCGAAAAGAAGGCCGAACCAAGGGCGGCGATGATTAAGGAGGGGCTGAGCGCCCGGCCAAAATCGGGCAGAAGATAGACTTTGAGACCATCTACCGCGCCGTCTAGCGTAAGTACATAGAGCACTAGCAGCACCAGTGTTACCAGGAGTATCGGCATGAGGCGCGCCGACCAGCGCTCGATGCCTCCTTTCACCCCGGCTGAAATAATGCCGATGGTGCAGACCATAAACAGGCCCATAAACGCCAGGTTGCGGGGCAGGGTGTGGCTCGTCAGCCAGCTAGCCGCGCCTTCAAGCCCAACAAGCTGCGCCGCAGACGCCAGGCAGTGGGCGATCATCCATCCCGCCACAATGGCGTAGAAGCTCAGGATCAGGCTGGCCACGATGAGCCCGATAACGCCCGTGGTAGCGCCGACTGAGCTGAGTGTACGGTTGGGCGAAATGAGGCGGAGTGCGCTCACCGCGTTGGCGTGGGCGTGGCGGCCGATAATGATTTCGGCCATGAGGGCAGGGTAGGCGAGCGTGAAGGCGAGGAACAGGTAGACCAACAGGAACGCCGCACCGCCGTTGCTCGCAGCTTGCGTAGGAAAGCCCCAGATGTTGCCGAGTCCAACGGCGCTGCCCGCGGCGGCCATCACGAACCCGAAGCGCGAGCTGAACTGCCCTCTAGCGGATGCCATTCCCCGAAGCCCTGTACCTGTTATTTTGGCGCAGTGTAGCACGATCAATCGCCTGGTCCGCGCGCGGAGTGAGTGCCGTGATCTGCCTTTACTGTGCTAGAATCGCGCCGCTCGGGGAGTGTGGCCAGCAGCGTGCGCATACCCCTGTGGGGTCGAATTCATTCGACCTGTCTGGGCGGCGAGTGTGGTGGAATTGGTATACACATCAGACTTAAAATCTGACGGCCTCACGGCTATGCGGGTTCAAGTCCCGCCACTCGCACCAATACATCCATCTTGATCCGCGGTGCTCCCGCGTTCAGCCAGGCAGCTTGCAGCTGAGCAGTGTGTGGCCTTTGCCGATATCGTCGACCTCATCTACCAGCTCGAGCCCGGCGGCAGCTATGCAGGTCTTGAATTCGTCGCTGTGATACATCTTGCTGTTGCCGTTGGCGATGCAGGTGAAGTACAGCGATGTGTTGTGCAGGGTGAACGCAGCCGCTTCGTAGCGTTGCCTATCCCAAAATGTTTCGAGAATGTGCACCGTTGTGTGCGCACCAATGGCCATGCGAACGCGGCGCAGAATGTCGGTAATCTCTTCGGGCGAGAAGCAATCCAAAAACTGGCTCATCCAGACGATGTCGGCGTTCGTTGGTAGCGGAGCGTCGTCCCGCAGCAGGTTTGTCGGGTGAAAGGTGACGCGGTCTTCGAACCCCGCGGCCGCAATATTGGCGCGTGCCTTGTCGAGTTGTCCGGGTAGGTCTACAAGGGTGAGGTGTACCTCCGGGTCATGCGCTGCGCAGAACATCGCCCACTTGCCGGTGTTGCCGCCAATATCCAGGATGTGCTTCGGGTTGTCGGCAAACACAATTGGAGCGACCTCGGGGAACGCGACATCCGAATAATAGTGGTCGAACTCGAACCAGCTCTTTTGCACATCCGGGGGTAGGGATGAGAGCCCCTCGTAAACGGTTTCCCACTCGCCGAGTGCTTTAAGCCCGGCCGGCCTGGCCTCGCGTATCGCCTCGCTCAGGCTCGACATGCCCTGGTAACAGACTTTGTCGACGAAGTTCAGGTTGACGCGGGTCATCTCGTCTTTGAGCAGGAAATAGCCAGTCTTGGTGATGCTGAACTTGCCGTCTTTCAGGTAGACGAGGTCTGAGCTCAGGCCGACCTCCAGCAGCACCTTCACACCGTACTCGGGAAGCTCCAGGTTGCTCGCGATGTCCTCGGCGCTGATTCCCTTGTGCCTGCGGCGGCACACCTCATCGAGAATGCCGAGCTCTAGCAGGCTCTTGGTGGCCTGGAAGACGATGGGGCCAAAGGCAATTTTGAGCGCGTCAAACCGTGCTTCGACTGCCGACTTGTCGTCGGCCCCCTCATAGGTGATCACGTCTGGAGGTTGATTCATGTCGTTCACGGGCACACCACCGCGGTCAGGATCACTGGCGCCGGGCCAGCTTCTTGAGCCGCCAGTATACGCCCCCGCACGGCGGGCGTCTTGCTAGGCCGGGCTGCAGACGATGTAGTGCTGGATAGCGTCTTCGGGGTCGTGTACGCCTTCTACCTTCCAGCCGGTGCGCTCGACAAGCTCAATGGCATGCTCGCGCGAATAAATCGCCCATTTCAGCGGCTGCTTTGGGTCAAAATCGATAAAGTCGGGGACTTTCTGCTCTGCGAAGTACTCTGCGGCACGGTCGTTGACGGAATCGATCTGGACGCCATTTTTCTCCCACTGCTTCCTCACGTTGTCGATGAAGCCGAGCCCGCCCGCTGTGGCCTCGTTGATGAACACACTGAAAAGCAGTTTGCCGTCAGGTTTTACGCAGGCGCGCAGCAGTTTGAGCATGGTCTCGTAGTCGTGGGGTGCGAGGTGGGTGAAAACGGAGAAGGCCCAGATAATGTCGTAGGCCGACTGCTCTGCGGGTAGCTTTGGAATCTCCTGAAGTGCTTTGCCGTCTGGGTTGTACATCTCGTTGTTGGCGTTCAGTACGTGAAAAGTGAAGCGCTCGTCGTTGACGTTGGCGTCGAGGTATTCGATAGCCTCCTTGTAGACATCGATTCCCGTATAGCTGCCAATCGGCAGATCGTTATCGAGTAGGGCCTTGCACATACGCCAGCCGCAGCCGATGTCGAGGACCGCTTTGCCTGCGAGATCCGGAAGGGACAGGCTGCGGCAGACAATACGCTCCAGTTTGAGTGTGTCGGAGACAGCTCGCTCGACGTCCTTGGTAACTCCTCCTCGTCTGAGGTCTTCCGGCACTTCCAGCTTTTCGTTATTCATAGTCATGTCGCTGTGGATCGAGTTCCTTGTTGTTCGAGTTGTTGTGCGGTCCGCCAGGTTCCTTTACCCAATGCTGACATGCCTGGCGCGGTTGAGGCCAGTGCCTCCGGCCCCTGGCTGACTTCCGAACGGGCTGGAATTGCAATAGAGTGGCTGTACCCAGGCTCCTGCTGATAATTATGAGTAATCCCGAGTTCCTTGTGTTCGTCAAGCGCGACTGCCCAACTTGTGCGCTGGTAGCGCCTCTGCTGGCCGACCTGCAGGATGGTGGCGCTGCGCTCAAAGTCTGGTGTCAGGACGACCCGGCGTTTCCGCCATCGGTTGACGATGTGGGGAACGACCTGGACCTTGAGCACTCCTG
Source organism: Halioglobus sp. (assembly GCA_965227435.1). Lineage (GTDB taxonomy): Bacteria > Pseudomonadota > Gammaproteobacteria > Pseudomonadales > Halieaceae > Marimicrobium. The sequence continues at coordinate 3,027,973 of CBDDGB010000001.1, forward strand.
GCGCTACGCCGTTGAAACCGTACCAACCGTAATCCGGTTGGCGCAGGGCGAAGAACAGGAGCGCACAGTTGGTTGGGACAAGGCCGAATGGCGCCGTTTGTTCGGGTCGCAGGAGCTTGCCTCTGATCTGCCGGATTTTCGGCCAGGGTGCGGCTCGATGAGTGTTGCGCCGGGAATGGCAGAGACGCTTGCCCTGCGTTTTGGTGACATTGCCCTGGGGTCCCGCAGGATAGATATCGGCGAGCTCGAGGACCCGATGGAGGCCTGTTTTGAGCGTGGCTGGAGTGATGGCCTGCCACTGGTGCCCCCCACAGAGCTCAGGGTGGTCCGCATGTTGGCGGGCACCGAGCGGGCTCCTGAGGAAGTGCTGGGCCTCGTGCCCCCCGATCTGCAGCCCTGCACGGTGGAAAAAGTCGCGATCAACGCTGTTATGGCAGGCTGCAAGCCGGAGTACCTGCCCGTGGTCATCGCCGCGGTTGAGGCGGCGCTCATGGACGAATTCTGCATGCACGGGCTGCTGGCGACCACCTGGTTCTCAGGGCCCATGGTGGTAGTCAACGGGCCTGTCGCGCGCGCCATCGGTATGAATAGCGGCGGCAATGCGCTGGGGCAGGGCAATCGCGCCAATGCGACGATCGGACGCGCGTTGCAGCTGGTTATCCGCAACGTGGGTGGCGGCCGCCCCGCCGGTGTTGATCGCTCCACCCTCGGCAACCCGGGTAAGTACACCTTCTGCTTTGCTGAGGACGAGGAGGGTTCGCCCTGGGAGTCCCTCGCCGTCCAGCGCGGATTCGACGAGGGTCAGTCCACGGTGACGCTCTTCGCCGCGGATGGCGTGCAGGGTATGGCAGACCAGAAGTCCCGCGACCCGGACTCACTGTGCCGCTCGTTCGCAGCCAGCCTGCTCGCAGTGGGCCATGCGAAATTTGCCTTCATGAGCGACGCGTTTGTTGTGGTCTCTCCCGAGCACCAGAACGTCTTCTCCGAGGCCGGTTGGAGCAAACAGCAGGTCATTGAGCGCCTCATCGAACTCACCACGCGGCCCGGTAAGGATCTCATGCCGGGTGTCGACGGCATCGCGGAAGGTATGCCAGAATTTGTAAAGGACATGGACCTGCCAAAGTTCAAGCCGGACGGGCTCAACATCGTGTGCGCCGGCGGCCAGGCGGGACTGTTTTCCGCCATTATCGGCGGGTGGTTGGCCAGCGGCGACTTTGGCAGCGCACCCGTCACCAGGGAGATTCTGCAATGACAGAACGGTTACTCGACCCCACTGCTGAGCTGAACCCGGCTTCTCGGGCGTTGCTGCCACGGCTGGCCACGCTCGAGGGCAAAACGGTCGGCTTTCTCGATATCAACAAGCCCCGTGGCGATGTGTTTCTGGATCGCCTGCAGGTGCTGTTTGAGGAGAAGGGCGTCACGGTCAAACGCTACAGTAAGCCGACGATGACCCGTGTCGCACCGCTTGAGGTAAAGCAGCAGATTGCCAGTGAGTGTGACGCCGTCATAGAGGCGCTGGCCGACTGAGGCTCCTGCACGTCGTGCAGTTTGCATGACATCATGGATTTGGAAGGCCGGGGCATCCCCGGTGGGTACGTCCTGTCCGAACAGTTTCGCGAGGCTGACGAGGCGCAGTCGCGAGCGCTTGGCTTCGACGCTTTGAAGGTCTTTGTGGAGCATCCCATCCAGGACCGGACCGACGAAGAAATGGCGGTGATTGCCGATCGCGCTTTCGCCGCCTGCGTTGCGATGGTCTGCGAAAGCTAGGCGTCCCGCTCGCTCGCTGCTATGCTGCGCGGGCGTCGTTCAGCTAATGCAAACAACTGCAAACCACCGCAATTCACCTCAATCAGCCAGGAGAAAAACGCTTGAAACAGGCTCTCGTCAATATGCTTGCCATGCAGGACCGCATGAACACCCGTGTACATGAGCAGTGGGTGGAGCAGAACTTCGAGTGGTATCGGGCGATCTGGATCGAGTGTGGGGAACTGGTGGAGCACTACGGCTACAAGTGGTGGAAGAAGCAGGAACCTGACATGGAGCAAGTGCGCCTGGAGGTCATCGACATCTGGCACTTCGGTCTGTCTGCTTTATTCCGCGATGGCAAGAGCATCGAGCAGATCGCGGCGGATATCGAGGCGGAGTTGTCGGGTTTTAGCCAGAAGAATCTCGATGTGCGCGAGGCAACGGAGGCGCTCGCCCAGCATTCCCTGAAAACACGTGGTTTTTCACCTGCGCTTTTCTGGGAGTTAATGCTGGCAGCAGGTCTCGATTTCGACAGTCTCTACAGCGCCTATGTCGGCAAGAACGTGCTGAACTTCTTCCGCCAAGACAACGGGTACAAGGACGGTACCTATGTCAAGACGTGGGCGGGGCGAGAAGACAACGAACACCTCGTGGACCTCGTGGCACCGCTGGACAAGGGTGCGGCCGATTTTGCCGACCAGGTCTACCAGGCTCTCGAGGGCCGCTACCGGGAAGTTGTTGGCGGATAAGTCGTGGCCGCGAGCGACAACAGGCTCTCTACCACCGCGCTGGCGAAAAAACTCAACATTCCAACGCAGCAGCTTTTTGCAACGCTGAAAGACTATGACTGGATTCGCCGCGTCGATGATGGCTGGCAGCTGACCCAGAAAGGCGAGTTTGAAGGCGGCACCTACCAGAAGAGCCGAAAATACGGCAACTACATCGTCTGGCCCGAACACCTCGATCAACACCCACTGCTGGCGGCCATCGAGTCTAACCAGCGCATCACGGCCGCTTCCCTGTGCCGATACTATCCGCATGCGGATGCACGCCACATGAATCGAGCGCTAGCTGAGATGGGGCTGCAGGAACACAGCGTTCTCGGCTGGGAGCTGACACCCCGCGGCCGAGATCTGGGCGGGCAGCAGGAGGAAAGCAAGAACAGCGGCGCTTACTATGTGACCTGGCCGCATGAAATTGTCGATGACCCTGTCGTGCACAGGGAGCTGTCTCGCGTCAGTGCGCAGAATCCTAATCCGGCCATGGGCGACTCCGCTGAGCCTGACCTGTTTACGCAGTCGGGAGGCGCCGGTCAGCCCCTGCAAGGCCTCGATGGGCACCAACTCGCTACGCCGCTGCAGACACTCGTTTGCAACTGGCTCTACCTGGCTCAACTGGCCCATGCCTATCGGCGTGCGCTCCCGGTCGAGGAAGCGCTCTACGCGGACTTCTACCTGCCGGCGGGGAACGTTTATATCGATTGTTGGGAAGCGGACGTACCTGCGGGTGAGCTGTCCGCTCGACTGGCAAAGCGCGATGTCTACCGTGAGATGTCCCTGCGCCACATTGAGGTCAATGCCGGCGACGAGACACGGCTAGACGCCATACTGGGCCGCGGCCTGCTTGGCTTTGGTATTCGCGTCTGAGGCTTCAGGCGCGACGGCGAAGCATTACGCCACACTCCATATGGTCCGTATACGGAAACTGGTCAAACAGCGCAAAGGCACTAACTTCGTGTGTGCGCGATAGCGTTGCCAGGTTCTCGGCGAGCGTCTGCGGATTACAGGAAATGTAGAGAATCGTGTTGAACGCCGCTGTCATTGCGGTGGTGTTCTCGTCCATCCCCGCGCGGGGGGGATCTACGAAGACGGTATTCAGCGTGTAGTCCGCCAGCGGCTGTGGCAGTTCTGCGAGGCGGCGGAAGACGCGCTCACCGGCCATCGCTGCAGCGACTTCTTCCGCGGAAAGCCTGACCAGTTCGACGTTCTGCACGCCATTGTCTTCGATGTTGTGACGCGCTGCGCGAGCAGAGACTTTCGCGACTTCGGTGGCCAGTACGCGGTCGAAGTGCTGAGAGAGCGGCAGGGTGAAATTGCCGTTGCCGCAGTAGAGCTCAAGCAGGTCGCCCGCAAGGCCTGACGCCTGCTCGCAGGCCCACTCGATCATGTGGATGTTGACCTCGGCGTTGGGTTGGCTGAACGCCTGCTCATACTGCCGGTAGCGAAACTTGCGGCCCGTCACGGGCAGCGCCTCGGTGACGAATTCGTTGCCCAGTACGATCTTTTGTTTGCGGCTGCGCCCGATGAGAGAGGTCGCGTGGCCCACAGCCGAGAGGGAGTACTGCAGCTTGCGCGCCTCGCTTTCCCACGCCGCCTCTAGCGGCCTGTGATAAGCCAGCGTCACAAGGAGCTCTCCCGAGAGGGTGCCCAGAAATTCAACCTGAAAAAGCTTCCTTCGAAGCTCTGTGTTGGAGGCAAGGCGACTGCGCAACTCTGGCATGAGTGACTGAATGCGCTCGCTGGCGATTGGAAATGCTGTCACAGGTACGGGCGTCTTTGGGTCATCACGCCGAAACATGACGTAATCGAGTTTGTCGCCATCGTGCCAGACCCGAAACTCCGCACGCTGGCGGAAGCCTGTGGTTGAAGAGCGAAACACATCGGGCGCCGGGGCATTAAACGGCGCGAGCAGTGCCCTGGTGTCAGCGACCTTGGCAGCCAGCAGGGCCTCGTAGTTTTCGGGCTGAACCCTTGAGAGGGGCATTAACCGAGTCGTTCTTGGTCGCGGTCGCGCCAGAGGTCGCTAGCCTGCTCTCTGGCATCCGGCACACTCAACGAGGTGTCGAGCAGGAGAAGGGCGGCAGCAGTTGTACCCAGCGTGGCCCGCAGTCCGTAGTCGTTGGTAGTATCGCCGCGCCACAGCGCCCTCAGTGGCGCGCTGAGTGGGGCTTCAACCGCTGCGACACGGTCGTCGATGGACCGCTTCAGCAGAATTTCATCCGAACCCGTTGTTGTGAGTCGGTAGAGACGTGTGTCGGCGTTAGGCTTCAGCTCGACCTCGCCACTTTCACCCTTAAACACCATCGCCGTGGGCTGACCGAGGAGTCTGTCAGCCTCCTGGTGCAGGCGCGCATAGGCCGGGTGGAAGATGCTTTGCAGACTGGCCCTTGCGTTGCAGGGATTGAGCATTCGCGTCAGGGTGTTCACCGGGGAGCGCAAGCCGAGAACAGGCTTTAGGTGCACCAGTTCGGCCAGCGGCCCGCAAAGCGTCTCGAGCGGGAAGTAGGTGGGTCGATGGTCTGCCAAGGCGGCCTCAACCGCGTTCCAGTTCTCCGCGACAGGTAGCCCCAGTTCGGTAAAAACCTGCTCAGTATAGAGTCTGCCCGGCGTGTGCCCGGAACAGCCGTGCACCAACACCCTATGACCCGCGCCTGCCAGGAGCAGCATGGATAGCACAAACCAGGGGTGCTGGTGGCGCTTGCCCGCGTAGCTGGACCAATCGAGGTCCACCGTGAGGTCGGTCGGTGGCGAGAGCATGTTCTCGCGGCTCGCCTGCACGAAGCCCGCGAGTTCTTCCGGAGATTCCTCTTTAACTCGCAGCAGCATGAGGAATGCACCAAGTTGCAGGTCCTCAGTTTCACCGCGCAGAATCATGCTGAATGCTTCGTGTGCCTCTTCCAGCTCGAGTGAGCGGGTGCCGGTCTTGCCGCGACCAAGAATCCGTACGAAGCGAGCGAAAGGGTGTGAATCGGGGTTGGTCACAGGCAGTTGTCCGGTTTTGGAAGGCCCGCGATCTTGCTGCCGATCTTTGCCGGTGAACCGGGGAACAGTGAGAGGAGGTAGATGCTCTTACCCTTGTCGGGGCCGAGTTTCAGTCGGCAGTACTTCACCAGCGGTCGCATGGCGGGCGAACTGTCGAATTCCTCGTAGTAGGCCCGCAGCAATTCAACGATCTCCCAGTGTTCATCGCTCAGCACGATGCCTTCGCCGCTGGCGATCTGGTGTGCTACGTCCGGCGACCAGTCGTCGAGACTGCGAAGGAATCCCTCAGCATCAAATGCCCCTGGTTGTAGCCCCGTCAGTACCACGCGACTTGTCTCTCGAAGCGAGCCGTTAACTGCACGAACTGTTTCATGCTGATGTGTTCGCTGTTCGCGGGTGTACTGGAAACCCCTCGGGCAGCGGCATCGCTTGCCAGGATAAACACATCGACACCGGGGCTTGCAGCGGCAAGGTCCGCCGCGTACACGCCATCGCCCATAAGCAGCAGCGCATCACCGTCTGCCAGCATGCGCAGGCAGTCTGTAAAGGCGTCGGTGCCGGGGAGGGCGCTCAGTGTATGCAAGACACTCATAGCGTGATGACGTGATCATGGGTGGCGATAAGTGCGCGCATTGCAGCGGTATCCAGCGCGTGGGCTTCAACAGGGCTGTTGTCCAGGCTCACGTTGTAGCGTTCACTGGCCGCGGCATCCACGTACACCGTCTCGATGTCATAGAGCGGTAGGGAGGACAGTTGCTTGCGAATATCTTTCAGCCCGAGTGCGTTGCCATCCTGCTGCTCTTTCAGCTGCAGCACACCAGCACCGCTGAAGAGCAGCGTAACGTTCTGCTCAAAGGCACCGCAGGCCAGCGCGAAATCGACCGAGGCGCGGGCGAGTCCGCCGCCGTAAGGTGAATGCCGAACGATCAGCAGTAAGGATTTGGCGGCACTATCGTTCATGCCTAGCCTCCGAACGTGACCATGCGGTCGGCGTTGGCGCTGGCATCAATCAACTGGCCGAGTCCGGATATCGTGAATGCGGGGTGAATAGTGGGACCGCCGCGCTCGTGTCTCGTCGCCTCGCGCTCATTGAGCATCCCCTGGCGTAGGGCTGAGGTTACGCAGAGTACGAGATCGACCTCGTGGTCGTTTGCCAGGCTGACCCATTCCTCTAGCGTGCTGGTTTCGTCCTGCGGCAGCACGCTGCTGGCTGAGCCACAGAGCACACCCTTATCTAGGAAAAACACGCGGTGCAACTGGTGACCTTCGTCCAAAACTGCGCGAGCAAACGCGGCAGCATTACGCGCCATGCTGCCCTGGGTTGGGTCACTAAGAACGAGGAGGGAGTAGATCACGTTGCAGCCACCCCGAAACGAAAAACCCCGGCTTGCACCGGGGTTCGCTGGACATTGCGCGAGTGTTTAGTCGTCGCCACTGAGTGCTGTCAGTAGGTGCAGCATGTGGACGAACAGGTTGTAAATGCTGAGATACAACCCGACGGTTGCGCGAATGTAGTTTGTCTCACCGCCGTTGATGATGCGGCTGGTGTCAAACAGGATCAGGCCGGACATGATCATGACGATGGCAGCGGATGTCGCCAGTGAAAGCGCCGGGATGCCGAGGAAGATGTTAGCGATCATCGCTACAACGGCAACGATGAGTCCCACCATCAGAAAGCCGCCCAGGAAGGAGAAGTCTTTCCGGGTCGTCAGTGCATAAGCCGACAGGCCGAAGAAGACCACGGCCGTGCCGCCGAGCGCCTGCATCACCAGGGACGGGCCCTGTGGCATGGACAGGTAATGGTTGAGCATCGGTCCGATAGACGCACCCATAACGCCGGTAAAGGCGAAGATGGCGAGAAGGCCCTTGCTGGTGTCTGCCATGCGGTTGACGACAAACAACAAGCCGAAGCCCACGAGGGCGAGGATCATGCCCATACCGTGGCTGAGACCCATAGCCATTGAAACGCCCGCAGTCACCGCGCTGAACAGCAGGGTCATGCCGAGCAGCAGGTAGGTGTTCTTGAGGACCTTGTTGGTGCTGATCGCCGACTCGATGCCGACATCTGCAGTCTGGTAAAGGCCGTTGTCTTGCATAACTCACTCCAAGAAAAAGGCGCACGCTAGTGCGGATGTATGTGAGACAAATAATAAGGCTGAAGTTCCCAAAATCCAAGTGAGGAGAGCGGTTAATACACTTGAAATTTCGATGGTTATGTTCGGGAAAAATCGTTGCGAAAGAGGGGGTTGGGGGCCGTCTGGCGCTCGCGGGCGAGCCCGGTATTCGGCGCCCACGATGCACCGTCAGCTGGCGGTTAGCTAGTTTCCTGTTAGATCACTGCTCATGCCGAAAACGCGCCTGGTAGTAGCGAGGCAGGATATAGCGTGCGAGGGATTGGCGCCGGGCTGTTTAACCGGCTCTTGGTTAGTTCTCCAAAAACAAAAAGGGGCCCCGCAAGGGACCCCTTTTCAGTTATGGCGGTGGGCCAGGGATTCGAACCCCGGGACCCTCTCGAGTCAACGGTTTTCAAGACCGCCGCTTTCGACCACTCAGCCAGCCCACCAATACTTTTTGTTGCTCGCTCGCGCAAAGCGAGCGGCATTATACAATCCTACTTTGGGGAGACAAGGGCGTTGCCTTGTCTCCCCTGAAATTACCCCGTTGCCTGTGACGCGTCCGTGTCAGCAGCAGGTCCACGTGGGTCGTTGACGGCACGTGTTGCCACTTTTCCGCTCGACTCGGCTGCGGGTGCAACCTGGTCAGAAAACAGCTCGCCGTGCGTTGTCGCGATATCAACAGCGCTGACCGGTTTTGCATTTAAACGCGGGTCGTTAAGTGCGCGGCCGTCATCTGCCAGACCCGCTGTGGATTGCGGCTCGGGCTCAACTCCGGGTTCGGGTTCGGGCTCCGGTTCAGCGGGCTCAGGTTCCACAACTGGCTCAGGCTCCTCAGCAACCGGTGCAGCTGTTTCCTCGGCGGGTGCTTCCACTTCGGCCACCACTTCCGCAGCGGGCTGCTCCTGAGGGGTCTCGGCTGGCTCAGCGGCTACCTCGGCAATGGGCTCGACCGCCGTGTCTGCGGTGGCGACTGCCTCCAGCTCTGCGGGTTCCGGCGTTGCAGGTGCCTCGGGCACAGGTGCTGCGTCTGCGGCTTCCTGCTTCGGTGTATCCAGCAGGGTAGCAACACCGGCCGCTGCCTCTTTCTCCTCGCGGGGACCGCGGCTGCGGCGGCGACGCGGCTCGCCGCGCTTCATATCATTGGGACGCTTGCGCGGCTTGTCGCGGTTGTCTGAGCTGCGCTCGTTCTCCGCTTGCTGCTCATTACCTTTCGCCTCAACGACTTCCTGGCTCTGTTCCCGTTCGCGACCGCGGCCGCGCCCACGGTTGTCTGAAGAGCGACGACGGCGACCGCGTCCCTCCTGGCCGCCACGGGAGTCCTTCCGGCCCTCCTGCTCCTGTCCGTTCTGGTTGTCCCTGTTGCGGTTCTGCTCCTGGGAACGATGTTGACCTTCGCCTTTCTGGCCCTGGCCCTGGCCACGCCGCCGGTTGCGGCTGCGTCCTGAGCGGTTGCCTGAACTCTTGCCTGAACTCTTGCCGGAGGAGCCGCTTTCCTTGGCTTTCTTGCGCGCAGCATCGCGTTCGGCGTTCTGGCGGGCCTTCGCTTGCTTGGGCGTTTCACCGAACAGCAGCGCCCATATGCGGGCGAAAAAGCCGGGTTTCTTGTAGGTCTTGGGCCGACGGCGACGGTGACCAGACTTGGTGTCGTTCGACGGCTGCTTCTCTGCGCTTTCCTGTTTTGGCTTGGGTTCTGGCTTCGGCGGTTGCGCGTTAACGATGCCCTGTACGGCCGCTTGCTGCTGCGGCGCCTGGGGCTTGTGCGCATCGCTGATGTCGTCCGCATCGGGAACGGCGACATCCACCTTGTAGCTGATCTCGTGATCGCCATCGACTTCGTTGTCGCGTAGACGCTGGACCTCGAAGTGCGGCGTCTCGAAGTTCGGGTTCGGTACGACAAGCACACGGGCCTTGGTGTCCTGCTCGATTTCGCCGAGTGCGGAGCGCTTTTCGTTCAGCAGGTAGGCAGCGACATCGACGGGTACGATCGCCCGCACCTCGGCGCTTCGATCCTTGATAGCTTCTTCTTCCAACAGGCGGAGGATGGAGAGGGCGAGAGACTTGGTGTCGCGGATCGTGCCCTGGCCATTACAGCGCGGGCATACGATCGCGGTGGTTTCACCGAGCGATGGGCGCAGGCGCTGGCGGGACATCTCCAGCAGGCCAAACCGTGAGATACGGCCGATCTGGACGCGGGCACGGTCGATGCTGAGCGCATCCCGCATGCGATTTTCCACGGCGCGCTGGTTACGCGCAGCCAGCATGTCGATGAAGTCGATGACGACCAGGCCGCCCATGTCACGCAACCGCAGCTGCCGGGCGATCTCGTCGGCGGCTTCGAGGTTGGTGTTGAGGGCCGTCTCTTCAATATCGCCGCCGCGGGTGGCCCGGGCGGAGTTGATGTCGATAGACACGAGCGCCTCTGTCGGGTCGATCACGATCGAGCCACCGGAGGGCAGGCGCACCTCGCGCTGGAAGGCGGTTTCGATCTGGCTCTCAATCTGGAAGCGGTTGAAGAGGGGGATATTGTCATCGTACAGCTGGATGCGACTCTTGTACTGGGGCATAACGAGGCTCACGAAATCCAGGGCCTGCTTGTGGGCCTCGGGAGAATCGATCAGCACCTGGCCGATATCGTCGCGCAGGTAGTCGCGCACGGCGCGAATGATGACGTTGCTCTCGCGGTAGAGCAGTTCCTTCGGCTTGGCCTCGTCGGCGGCGTTAGAGATCGCTTCCCAGAGCTGCAGCAGGTAGTTGAGGTCCCACTGCAGTTCCTCGACCGACTTGCCGATGCCGGCGGTGCGAATGATGACGCCCATGCCGTTCGGAATCTCGAGCGCGGAGAGCGCTGACTTGAGCTGCGTGCGTTCTTCACCCTCGATGCGGCGGGAGATGCCACCGGCCCTGGGATTGTTGGGCATGAGGACCATGTAGCGGCCCGCGAGGCTGATAAAGGTGGTGAGTGCCGCGCCCTTGTTGCCGCGCTCTTCTTTGTCCACCTGAATGATGACTTCGGTGCCTTCCTTGACGACGTCCTTGATCTTGAGCCGCCCCTCGGAATCACCGGATTTGCGGTAGAAGTACTCCCTGGAGATTTCCTTCAGGGGCAGGAAGCCGTGTCGCTCTGCGCCGAAGTCGACGAAAGCGGCTTCGAGGCTGGGCTCCACACGCGTGATCTTGCCCTTGTAGATGCTGGCCTTCTTCTGGACCCGCATACGGTTTTCGATATCGAGGTCGTACAGGCGTTGCCCGTCGACGAGTGCCACGCGCAGCTCTTCTGGCTGCGTCGCATTGATTAACATTTTCTTCATAGTGCCTAAGCCTTTTTGGAGCAGGCCCGGCGGGGAGGGGAGTCGGAAGGCGCAAAGATCCGATGCTGTAAGCGGTGAGGGGGCGGTATACGCCCTCTCCATAAGCCAGTGGGGTATTGTGCGCCCCTGCTGGCTGATGTTGTTGCAACGTGAGGTGAGGTTGTGCCCACCTGTGCATCGTCTGGCCAGGGCAGTAGTCGTGCCGTGGCCTTTTTGCTAGGGTCGGCCCTCGCTGTGGGAGGTCGACCGCTGGTCTTACTGAATTCCGATTCTGTATCCCGGCAGGACTTGCTGCTCGGTTTTTGTCGTTGTCATCGCGGGGCTCATATCGAGGCGGCCAGGGCGTCTGCCGGTGGCCCGCATCCGCGCCGGGATGACAGTTTTATGTACTTTTGCGTACGTACGTGGTTGTCCTGGCGGGGCTGCCGGATGTCTTGGGCCGCCCAAATCTGTCGCCATTCTGTGTTAAAAGCCCCGGAGCCCTTGCCCCGGCTAGCCCAACCACGGCGCGAACTATAGCAGGATGTGAAACAAATTGACATGATTGGTAGGGATTATGCCGACTGAGTCAAACAGCCCGGGTGTGGCCCGCGTTCGCCATGTGACCGTGGACGAAAACGCGTCAGGCCAGCGCCTGGACAATTTCCTGTCCCGGGAGCTCAAGGGCGTGCCCCGAACGCGCCTCTACCGGGCCCTGCGTAAGGGTGAGGTCAGGGTCAATAAAGGCCGCGTCAGCGCCGATTATCGGCTGGTTTCCGGGGACATCGTGCGCATTCCACCCCTGCGCCAGCTGGCACCCCGAGACCCAGCAGAGGTACCCAGGCAGCGCCTGGATGAGATTGCGGCGAGTGTCGTCTATGAAGACGCTGGCCTGTTGGTCGTCGACAAGCCCTCCGGCCTGGCGGTTCATGGCGGCAGTGGCCTGAACTACGGCCTCATCGAGGGGCTTCGTCAGCTGCGCCAGGACGGCGTTTACCTGGAGCTGGTGCACCGCCTGGACAGGGATACCTCGGGCCTCATTCTCGTGGCAAAGCGTCCAGCGGTGTTGCGTGAGCTGCACCGCCAGCTCCGCGAAAAACACATGGACAAGCGCTACCTCGCGCTCGTGGGAGGCCACTGGCCGGCCGCACTGAAAACCGTTGAGGCGCCCCTCGAGAAAAATGTGCTTCAGTCGGGTGAGCGCATGGTGAGGGTCAGTAAAGAGGGCCGACCGTCTATCACAGAATTTCACGTGCTGGAGCGCTTTCAGGGGGCGACCCTGCTCGAGGTCGTTCCGGTCACGGGGCGGACCCACCAGATTCGCGTGCATGCCCGCCACGCCGGCTTCCCCTTGCTGGGAGACCAAAAGTACGCCAATGAGCGTTCTGAGGCCCTTACCGGCAAGATTGGCCTGAAGCGACTGTTTCTCCACGCCTGGAAACTGAACTTCACACTGCCTGATCAAGCGCCACTCGCGCTGACGGCTGAGCCCGAGGAAGCGCTGGAAACTGTCCTGGCTGGGCTGCGGGGCTAGCCTGGGTTCAGAAGATTGACGCCGGCCTCTCGGAGCATCCCGGTCAGTGCAATCAGCGGCAGGCCTTCTAGCGCGGTCGGATCGGCACCCTCCAGCCGGGTAAACAGGGCGATGCCCAGGCCCTCGGCTTTGAAGCTGCCGGCGCAGTCCAGTGCGGGCTCGCGGGCAACGTAGCCGGCGATGTCTTCCTCTGAGAGCTCCCGAAAATGCACATGAAACGGCTCCACGTGCGTGAGGGAGGCGCCTGGGGCAATCACCGCGAGACCGGTCTGGAAGGTCACATGCCGACCTGAACTTGCCCGCAGCTGCGCCATGGCGGCTTCTGCCGTCCCGGGTTTGCCGCGAATGTCACCATCGAGAGACGCTACCTGGTCACTCCCAATCACCAGCGCCTCGGGAAAGCGGCTCGCAACGGCCTGGGCCTTGGCTGTGGCAAGGCGTCCAGCGAGCTCCCCTGGGGCTTCGCCCTGTAATGGCGTTTCGTCCACCTCGGGTGGAATACATTCAAACTCGGGCACGAGTCTCGCCAAGAGTGCCCTGCGGTAGGGCGAAGTGGAGGCCAGGATGATGTTCATGGGGGCTGGAATTTTCGCGGTCTGGTGTAGAACTGTTTGTATTCTAAAGATTTTTTTGACAAAGGGAAAAACCGTCCCTATGATGCGCGCCTATGTTGACCGAGCCCCTTCCGAGCACGCTAGATGTGCGCAAGGCAGCGGTGCGAGGTGCGCGTGTCAGCGGGGTACTCAAACCACTGGATTTACAGCGTTTCCGGTCGCTCCTGGCGAGTGACGAGGGGCGTATAGAAGTGGTTATGGACTTCTCGAAAGACGAGGAGGGCCGCTACCTCGTACACGTGGTCGTTGATGCCGTCGTGAGGGTCACCTGCCAGCGCTGCCTGGGAGAGATGCCCGAGCAGGTCTCCAGCGACAGTACGCTCGCGGTGGTGCTGAGCGATGCACAGGCGGCTGCACTGCCGCGGCACCTCGAGCCCCTCCTGTTGGAGGACCCGAATTGCGCGTTGTGGCCTCTGGTGGAAGAGGAGCTGATTCTGGCGTTGCCGCCATTCAGCTATCACGATCCAAAGGACTGCAACAAGACTTTAGCGGCGTTTAACACCCCGCCTCCTGTGGAGCCGGAAGAGGAACGTCCTAACCCGTTTGACGTGCTGGCCCAGTTAAAGGGCGGCAAGAACAACCAGGAGTAACATCATGGCTGTGCAAAAGAGTAAAAAGACCCGCTCCCGGCGGGGTATGCGTCGTTCCCACGATGCGCTTTCGACGGCAACGACTTCCGTGGACGAGACCAGCGGTGAAACGCATCGCCGTCACCACGTGAGTGCAGACGGCTTTTACCGTGGCAAGAAGGTCGTTGACACCGGGAACGACGACTAGTTATTCGAGCGACCGGGGCCCTGCACTTGGCGACAGTCATGCGCGACGGCAACATCAGTCACCCCGGCATCCCCTCGACAGCGGTGTTAGCGCTGTCAACAAAAACGTCTGAACGTCCTGCGCGTGCCAGTTCCGGTGCGCGTCTCACTACTCCAACATTCCAGCTGTAACGCGGCCGCCACAACGGGCAGGATCTCCTATGGCAGATAATTCCATCGCTTTCGTATTTCCAGGACAGGGCTCCCAGAAAGTCGGCATGCTCGCCGCAGCGCACGCGAGGTTTGCCAGTGTTCGGGACACGTTTGCCGAAGCCAGTGACGCCCTCGGCTATGACATGTGGGCGCTCATTGAGGCCGGCCCGCAGGAAGACCTGAATATGACAGAGACGACGCAGCCCGTGCTGCTGTCTTCCTCGGTCGCACTCTGGCGCGCCTGGCAGGAGGTTGGTGGGACAGCGCCGGCCGCGATGGCAGGCCACAGCCTGGGAGAATTCTCGGCGCTGGTTTGCGCTGGCGCGCTCGACTTTGCAGATGCTGTAAAGCTCGTACGCCAGCGTGGCCAGTTCATGCAGACGGCCGTGCCCGTCGGTGAAGGCGCGATGGCGGCGATTATCGGGCTCGACGACGAGGCGATTAACAAGATCTGCGACAAGGTCGCGAGCGATCGGGGCGAGGTTGTGGAGGCTGTGAACTTTAACTCGCCCGGCCAGGTCGTCATCGCTGGCCACACGGCCGCGGTAGATGCCGCGATTGCAGCCCTGACCGAGGCGGGCGCGAAACGCGCGATGCCGTTGCCGGTGAGTGCACCTTTCCATACCTCGCTGATGCGCCCCGCGGGTGAGCGTCTTGCAGCAGCCATCGCCGATGTTGCCATTGAGCCGCCAAGCGTGCCGGTGGTGCAAAATGTTCACGCCGAGTCAGAGGCAGACCCGGAGCGTATTCGAGCGCTGCTGGTGGAGCAGATTTACAGCCCCGTGCAGTGGACCAGCTGCGTCATGGCGATTAAAGGTATCGGCGCGACCACGCTCGTCGAATGTGGTCCCGGCAAAGTCCTCAGCGGCCTTACTCGCCGCATCGACAAAAGCCTTTCCAGCGCTGCGCTGGAAGATCCCGATGCACTCATAGAGGCCGCGCAGCAAATTAGCTCTCGGGGTAGCGCATGAGCGAAGACAGTAAAGTAGCGCTGGTCACCGGCGCCAGCCGCGGCATCGGCCGGGCCATAGCGACCCAGCTGGCCGGAGGCGGTTTTACGGTCATTGGCACTGCTACAACAGAAGGTGGAGCGGAATCGATTTCGGCTTACCTGAATGAGCTCGGTAATGACGGTCGCGGTATGGCGCTCGACGTCTCCGATGCAGACAGTGTCAGCCAGGTCATTAAAACCATTGGCGATGAGTACTCGGCGCCATTGGTGCTCGTGAACAATGCGGGCATTACCCGCGACAATATCCTCATGAGAATGAAGGAAGACGAGTGGCAAGACGTCATCAACACGAACCTTAGTGCCCTCTATCGCGTGAGTAAGGCCTGCCTGCGCGGCATGACCAAGGCGCGTTGGGGGCGCATCGTGAACATCACCTCAGTAGTGGGTTCCATGGGTAATATCGGGCAGAGTAATTACGCTGCTACCAAGGCCGGTGCCGAGGGCTTCTCACGCGCCCTGGCCAGGGAGCTCGGGTCGCGCTCTATCACGGTGAATTGTGTCGCACCCGGCTTCATCGACACGGATATGACCCGCGATCTGCCCGAAGAACAGCGGGAGTTGCTGCAGCAGCAAATCCCCCTCGGACGCCTCGGCGCCCCCGAGGAAATTGCCGCGTTGGTGAGCTTCTTATGCAGCGATGCAGCGGGCTATATTACAGGCGAGACAGTGCACATAAATGGCGGCATGCACATGGCTTAACTGGTTGATTCATTTGAACTAAACCCAAGGGCAGGGGGGGTGCGGAAAAAAGTTTATTACTCGTCTTGAAAAGAGAGTAAACTGCGCGCTTCAGGCCACCTAAGCGGGTTTGATCTGGCACAAAAACCTCAGGAGTAGCAGACACAATGAGCAGCATTGAAGAACGCGTTAAGAAAATTGTCGCAGAGCAACTTGGCGTTAAAGAAGAAGAAGTGCAGACCTCGGCGTCTTTCGTTGAAGACCTGGGTGCAGACTCCCTCGACACCGTGGAGCTGGTAATGGCACTTGAAGAAGAGTTTGAAACCGAAATTCCCGACGAAGAGGCGGAGAAGATCACCACAGTGGCCCTGGCAATTGAGTACATCAATACCAATCTTGCCTGATCTCGCTCCGCACTCCGAAAAAGCCGTCTCTATTCAGTTAGAGCGGCTTTTCTTCTTTTCGTCTACCCGATAGCGCCCGTTGCTTGAGGAGTTACCACCTTGAACGGTAGAAGAGTTGTTGTCACCGGCCTCGGCATGGTGACCCCCGTGGGCAACACGGTCGACGACACCTGGGCGAACATCCTGGCCGGCAAGAGTGGTGCGGCCACCATCGATACCTTTGATGTCAGCGCATTTGCAACGCAGTTCAGCTGCCCCGTGCGCGACTTTGACATCTCTCCTTACCTGACCCCGAAAGAGGCCCGCAAACTCGACGTCTTTGTGCAGTACGGCATGGCGGCTGGTATGCAGGCCGTCGCAGACAGCGGGCTTGAGGTTACTGACGCTAACGCGCCGCGAATCGGCTGCTCGATCGGTTCTGGTATCGGTGGTATCGGGCAGATCGAAAAAAATGCCGAGATCCTGAAGAATTCAGGCCCACGCAAAATCTCTCCGTTTTTCGTGCCCGGCTCGATCATCAACATGATCTCCGGGAACCTCTCGGTGAAGTACAACTTCCAGGGTCCCAGCCTTGCGATGGTCACGGCGTGTACTTCCGGCACGCACAACATCGGCCTTGGTGCGCGTCTCATTGCCCAGGGCGATGCCGATGTGATGGTCGTGGGTGGCGCAGAGATGGCAACGACGCCCGTTGGTCTTGGAGGTTTCGCCGCGGCGCGTGCACTGTCCACTCGCAACGACGACCCCCAAGGAGCTTCGCGCCCCTGGGACAAAGACCGTGACGGCTTCGTGCTGGGTGACGGTGCGGGCATCATGGTGATTGAGGAATACGAGATCGCCAAGGCACGCGGCGCAAAAATCTACGCCGAACTGCTCGGCTTCGGAATGAGCGGTGACGCATATCACATGACGTTGCCTCCGGAGGACGGTCGCGGTGCGGCAGCTTCCATGCAGAATGCGATCAAAGATGCAGGCATGCCCGTTGACCGCATCAATTACATCAACGCCCACGGCACTTCAACGAATGCCGGCGATGTGGCTGAATCGCGCGCGGTCGAGTCTGTGCTTGGTAGCGCGGCTGAGCAGGTCGCGGTGAGTTCCACCAAGTCGATGATTGGACACTTACTCGGCGCAGCGGGTGCGGTTGAAGCCATCTTCTCGGTGCTGGCCTTACGTGACCAGGTGGCGCCGCCGACGATCAATCTCGACAATCCAGACGAAGGATGCACTCTCAACTATGTGCCTCACACCGCACAGGAACGTGAGATTCACAGTGTGCTTTCTAACTCCTTCGGCTTCGGCGGCACCAACGGTTCGCTGCTGTTTAGCAAGGTCGCCTGACCGGGCCCCGTGTCCGAACCACAGCTGATCTGGCTTGACGGGTCTCCGGCAACATCACTGCCTCTGCCCGATCGCGGGCTCGACTTTGGTGACGGGCTTTTTGAGACCTTGCTGATCAAGAGCGGAACGCCGCTTTTTCTTGACGCTCACCTGAAAAGATACCGGTTTGGGTGCGAGCGATTGTCTCTTCCTGATGTCGCTGATGCACTCACCGAGCAGATAGAGGCATTTTGCACCGAGATAGCGACTCTACCCTGGGCCGTGCTACGCGCGACCATTACGAGGGGAGCGGGCCAGCGAGGTTATGCGCCCCCGGCTCAAGCGTCGCCGCGAATCCTGCTGATAGCCTATGCGCTTGGGCGCGATGCGTTTCAGCAGCTGCCGCCCGCGCAGCTTGTTGAGGCTGAGCACAGGTTGGCATTGCAGCCCAGCCTCGCCGGCATCAAACACCTTAATCGCCTGGAGCAGGTGTTGATCGCCACGCAGGTCTTGGCCGCGGGAGCCGACGAGGCCCTTGTGTATGACTGTGAGGGTCGGGCTGTTTGCGGCAGCGCAAGTAACCTCTTTTTCGTCATCGATGGCGCGGTGCACACACCGAAACTCGAGAGCGCGGGCATTTCTGGCACGCGCCGCGAGCTTGTGCTTAATGAGTGGCTCGGTCGTGCGGGCATGGAAGGTCGAGTCGGCGATATGGTCGCGTCCGATATCGAGAAAGCCGATGCCGTTTTTTTAACAAACAGTCTTGTGGGGGTTCGCCCGGTTGGCGCAATAGGCGATAGGCGCTTTGATGATCACTCCGTCGCCGCCGCACTGTTCTCGGAGTTCGTGCGCTCATGCGCATAGTGCGCGTGTTACTGGTATTGGTGCTGTTGGGGGGCGCTGCGTCCGCCTGGCTATGGTCGGAGGTAAACAGTCTTTGGGCAGAACCCCTCCTGGTGCCGGACTCAGGCTATGTTCTGCAGGTTGCGCCGGGCGCGTCGCTGCGCAGTGTTGCACGTACGTTGGAGCAGGACGGCGTGACTGCGCACCCGGAGTTGCTGGTGCTCTTCGGCCGCCTGGAGGGTGTGGATGCCCGAATCAAGCTCGGCGAGTATGCGCTGGCAGCAGGGCTTACCGGGCCCGAGCTGTTAACCCAGCTTGAAGAGGGCAGGGTGGTGCAATACCAGGTGACTCTCCCCGAGGGAATCACGCTCGCACAGGCCATTGCCCGATTGGCGCAAACGGAGGGTCTGGTCAGCGTTCTGTCGGGCGCCACGGATGCGCGTCTCCTCGATTTGGTTGCGCCTTACCCCCATCCTGAGGGCCTTTTCTTTCCCGACAGTTACCAGTTCACCCGCGGTGATTCTGACCTCGCGATCCTGTCTCGCGCGCATCGTCGCATGCGCGAGGTGCTGGCTGAAGAGTGGTCCGCGCAGGACGAGGGACTGCCCCTTGAATCCCCCTACGAGGCGTTGATCCTTGCGTCTATTGTCGAACGTGAAACCGGTCTCGCAGAAGAGCGCCAAACGATAGCGGGCGTCTTTGTGCGCCGTTTGCAGAAGGGCATGCGGCTGCAGACGGACCCGACGATCATCTACGGACTCGGTGACGCTTTCCATGGCAACATACGGCGAGTACATCTCAACGATGCCGGCAACCCCTACAACACCTATCGTCATCATGGTCTCCCACCAACGCCGATAGCGTTGCCGGGCAGGGCCGCGATTCATGCGGCGCTGAATCCAGCGAGTGGCAACGAGTTGTACTTTGTTGCGCGCGGCGACGGCGGTCACGTGTTCAGCGCAACGCTTGCAGAGCACAATCGGGCCGTGCGTAAATACCAGCTTCAACGACGTAAAGACTACCGCTCTTCCCCGGAGACACCCTGAGCCCATGCCCGCCCGAGGACTATTCATCACTGTAGAAGGCGGCGAGGGGGTCGGGAAGTCGACGAACATCTCGCTGCTTGAGAGCTACCTTAGCGACAACGGTGTTGACGTACTTGTTACTCGCGAGCCGGGCGGGACCGGGCTGGGCGAAGACGTGCGAACACTGCTTTTGGATGCGCGCGAAGAAGTCGTCGCCGACATGGCCGAATTGCTACTGATCTTCGCTGCGCGTGCGCAACATATCGAAGAGGTTATTCGGCCCGCGCTGGCAAAGGGCACCTGGATCCTCTGTGACCGATTTACCGATGCAACCTACGCCTACCAGGGCGGCGGCCGCGGAATGCCCCTGGACGATATCGCGCGACTGGAGTCTCTGGTGCAGGGCGAACTGCGGCCCGATTACACGTTGCTTCTTGATGCGCCCGTGGAAACGGGTATGGGTCGTGCGCGAGAGCGGGGCGACCTGGACCGTATCGAACAGGAGACACACGCCTTTTTTGGCCGGGTGAGGGAGCAATACCTCGCGTTGGCAGAGAAGGGCAGTGGACGCTACCGCATACTCGATGCCAGCCTGCCGCTCGAACAAGTGCAGGAGGCGCTGCTCAAGGTTGCTGCCGAGCTTCTCAAGTGCTGGCAAACGAGACACTCGGAGGGCGCTTGAACCTCGAAGACCTGCCCGAAGTCTCCGCGCCATTGCCCTGGCAGTCTGAGCAGTGGTCACGGCTTGTGCGGCAGATCGATGGCGGTCAATTGCCCCACGCGCTGCTCCTGACTGGTATCGAGCACAGTGGCAAGGCGCAGTTTGCGCTGGCACTCTCGCGACTGTTGTTGTGTGCTGCTCCGGTCGACGGCCTGGGCTGTGGCAAGTGCCATGCCTGTGAACTCAGCCGAAGCGGGGGGCATGGCGACTTTCTCTGGCTGGCACCCGAGGCACCCAGCCGGGCTATCAAAATTGACCAGGTGCGCGATGCGCTCAAGTTCGCGGTGCGAACCGCCGGTTTTGGCCTGCGCAAGGTCGTGGTATTCAATCCTGCCGATGCGCTTAACATTAATGCCTTCAATGCGCTCCTGAAGTGCCTGGAAGAACCTTCGGATAACACGCATCTCATCCTGGTATGTCACCGCCCCCATGCGCTGCCTGCAACCATTCGCTCACGCTGCCAGCGCTGCGATTTGCCCGTTCCTACATCGGCCGAGTCCAGGTCCTGGCTGGCTGCGGTGGCGGGCGATGAAACCGATCGCAGTCTGTTGCTGGCAGACAGCAAGCCACTACTTGCGCGGGCCCTCTTTGAAAGCGGCGAACTCGATGCTGTAGAGTCACGCCTCATTGCATTGCGCGGACTGCTTGAAGGCAGGATCGATCCCGTCACGGCCAGTGCGGCCTGGCAGGAGGGTGAACTCAATGAGTTCCTGGACGACCTCTCGGGCCAGCTCTTCGCATTTCTCAGGCAACAGGACGCGACAGCACTAAGGATGCCCAAGGCGCGGGGGCTTTTTGCGTTGCTGGACGAGCTTGCAAGTTTGCGCGGTGCCGTGGAGGCTGGCGCCAATCCCAATCGGCAGATGACCGTTGATGCGATTTTGGCAAAAATACACACGCTATTGGGAGGGTCGACAGCGGGTGATACTATGCGAGAGCGCAAGGGGAGGCGCTAACAATGAGTGACACTCGACAGAACAGCCGTAACGGGATTCTCTCGCTCACTATCAAGGACAAAGCCGTCCTGTATTCCGCCTATATGCCTTTCCTCGACAATGGCGGCTTGTTCGTGCCTACCAACAAGGCCTACAACATCGGCGACGAGGTTTTCATGCTACTCACGCTGATGGATGAATCGGAGAAGATTCCCATCTCCGGCAAGGTCATCTGGGTCACACCTCGTGGTGCGCAGGGCAACCGTACTGCTGGTATTGGTGTGCAGTTCAGTGAGCAGGACGTTACCGCCAACGCCAAGATCGAAAACCACCTCGCCGGGTCGCTGTCTTCCGACCGGCCTACTCACACGATGTAGCGCAGCTTGAGCAGGCCGCAACTGCCCGCTTCAAGCGATTGATTCTTATGGTATACGCACCAAAAAAAATGGGTCCCGTAAGGGACCCACCAAGACCATTAGGAGTGAAACATAAAGGAATTGCTTCCGTTAAGGAGCATAGGTATGCTCCCCTGCGACTACCCGGTTGAACTAGGGGATAGGTAGCCACGTCTTAAGTATCGCTTAAAATTGGTAATTTTCCACACCTGATTTTGAGTTTTTTACTATATTTGGCTATTTGTTTAGATCTTTATATTCTATTTAGCTATATAAAACCCGCGCAAATTCGGCTGGAACCTGCATGCTCACAGGGGTTGTAGAGGGATTCTTCGGTCGCCAGTGGCCGCACGCGACACGCCTTGCGTACGCCGAATACTTGAAGGCCATGGGCCTGAATACCTACCTGTATTGCCCCAAAGGCGATGCTCATCTGCGCTCGCGCTGGCGCGAGGACTGGCCGGAGACCACCCGCGAGGCGCTACAAACCCTGTGTACAGCCTATCGGGACGCCGATCTCAACTGGGGTGTGGGGCTCTCGCCAATGGCCCTGTACCAGTCCTACGGCGCCAGTGAGCGCGCCGATTTGCTCATCAGAGTGCGCCAGCTTCAGGACCTCGGCTTGAACCTGCTGGCGATCCTTTTCGACGATATGCCCGGCGACCAGCAGGATCTTGCAGCTGTGCAGGCTGAGATCGTTGCGGACGTGGCAAGTCAGGCAGACTCAATCCAGCTGCTGATGTGCCCGACCTATTACTCCTTCGACCCTGCGCTGGAGCAGCACTTTGGCGCGCGCCCCTCGCAGTACTGGGAAGAGCTCGGCAGAGAGCTGGACGACAGGGTTAGCGTTATGTGGACCGGCAACGAGGTCTGCGCGGAGCGTATCGTTAAGGCGGACCTGGCGGCAATCTGTAGCCGGTTGGGGCGCCCGGTCATCCTGTGGGACAACTACCCGGTGAACGACAGCGCCAGTCGCTGCACGCGGCTCTATACAGCGCCGTTGTCAGGCCGAGACAGTGGCTTGGGCGACGATCTGCTTACTGGTCATCTCTGCAATCCCATGAACCAGGGCCTGCTCTCGCTCCCTGCGTTAAATGGTCTTGCACGGCTCTATGGCGCCAGGGGTCTGACCGATGGCCAACTCGCCGAAATCCTCGGTCCTGAGACGTTTGAACGGCTCAAAGTGGATGGCCCGACCTTCCAGGCCGGTGGGTTGGACACGCTGGAAGAGGGTAGTCGACAGGAGTTACTCGACGTGTATCGAGCGCTACCGGGGCCCGCCGCCGCCGAGGTCGCGGACTGGCTTGCGGGCGGTTTTGCGTTCGATCCGGCCTGCCTGACGAACTAACGGGCGCTATTTGCCCGCAGCCCCCGCCATTACTGCGTTTCAGGGGGTTCTTCATTTGCCTGCCCACCGGCTTTATGGCAGAATTTGCGCCCTTGTAAACCGCCCCCCAGATTCCGGTTTTTCTGCCGAGGCCACGCAGCGCTGTTGAGCGCAAGCCGCGTGCCCTGCGTATAAACCTCAACCCGCTGGAGGGCGCTACAACGCGGAAGTGGCGAAATTGGTATACGCGCTGGATTTAGGTTCCAGTGCCGCAAGGCGTGAGAGTTCGAGTCTCTCCTTCCGCACCATATCCCGGCTGCCCGCGCCAGAAAGCGATAAAGGCGCGCGGTGGTCAGCAGGGCAACGCCCTGTTACCTAGTTAGCAGTGAGGAAAGAACATGCAGGTCTCGATTGAAACGACATCCGGACTCGAGCGTCGCCTGACCGTGGGTGTACCCGCGGAACGCGTCGATGTAGAGGTTGATAACCGACTCAAGAAAGCAGCCGGTACTGTCCGTCTACCAGGCTTCCGTCCTGGCAAGGTGCCGATGAAAGTCATGCGGCAACGCTTCGGCGATGGCGTCCGCCAGGAAGTCCTTGGCGAGGTGATGAGCCAGTCGTTCCAGGAAGCCGTGGTGCAGGAGAACCTGCGCCCGGCGGGCCAGCCCAGCATAGAGCCGCGCAATCTTGAGGCGGGAAAGGACCTCGAGTACATCGCGACATTCGAAGTCTTCCCCGAGGTAGAAGTCGTTGAGATGAGCGACTTCGAGGTGGAAAAGCCGGTTGCCGAGGTCACGGATGCCGATGTGGATAACATCATCGAAGTCTTCCGCAAGCAGCAGGGCAGCTTGGAGGCGGTCGATCGCGCGGCGGTCGAGGGCGATACGGTCAACATCGACTACACCGGCACTCGCGATGGTGAGGCGTTCGAGGGTGGTTCCGCCGAGGGCAGTGATCTGGAGCTTGGCTCCGGTCGTATGATCCCTGGATTTGAGGACGGCATCGTGGGTCTCAAGGCGGGCGAGGAAAAAACGTTGTCGCTCAGCTTCCCAGAGGACTATCACAACGAGGAGCTGAAGGGCGCTGCGGTGGAGTTCGCCATCAAGGTGAATACGGTGTCCGAGATGGTCCCGGCCGAGCTCAATGAAGAGCTGTTCGAAAAGTACGGTGTCGACGAAGGTGGCGAAGAGCAATTCCGCAAGGAAATCTCTGAAAACATGGCGCGTGAGCTCAAGAACGCCGTCGAGTCCAAGGTAAAGCAGCAGGTCATGGACGCAGTTGTCGAGGCGCATGATGGCCTCGAGATTCCCAAGTCGCTGGTGCAGCAGGAGATCGGCGTTATGCGCAACCAGATGTTCCAGCAGTTCGGTGGCGCCGGCGGCCAGGACCTCGACCTGAACTCGCTGCTTCCGGACGACATGTTCGCTGAGAACGCTGAGCGTCGCGTCAAGCTGGGGCTGGTGATGGCAGAGATCATTGCCAAGCATGAGCTCAAGGCGGATGCGGACAACGTCAAAGCGGCCATCGAAGAGATGGCCTCGACGTACCAGGACCCGCAGGAGGTCATCGAGTATTACTACGGCAACCCGCAGCAGCTTGCGCAGGTGGAGTCGAAAGTCCTCGAAGATCAGGTGGTTGAAAAACTCTTGGAAAGCGCCAAGATAACCGAGAACGAGTGCAGCTATCAGGAGGCTATCAGCCAGGAGCAGCCTGAGGCCTGACCTCACCGTGCCGCGACGGGGGTCGCGGCACGATAACGACAACGCAAAGGGGACACAACGCATGCCGGTCGATTACGGAAGCAAGCACCAAATCAACAACCTGGGCCTCGTCCCGATGGTGGTCGAACAGACCGCCCGAGGCGAACGCTCCTACGATATTTTTTCCAGGTTGCTCAAGGAGCGCGTGGTGTTTGCGGTAGGTCCTGTAGAGGACCAGATGGCTAACCTGATCGTTGCGCAGCTGTTGTTCCTGGAGTCTGAAAACCCGGACAAGGACATCCACCTCTACATCAATTCTCCCGGCGGCTCGGTGACAGCCGGCCTGTCGATCTACGACACCATGCAGTTCATCAAACCCGATGTGAGTACAATGTGTATCGGTCAGGCTGCCTCGATGGGCGCGTTCCTGCTGTCCGGTGGCGCCAAGGGCAAGCGCTATGCGCTGCCGAATGCGCGGACCATGATCCACCAGCCGAGCGGCGGTGCACAGGGTCAGGCCACCGACATCGACATCCAGGCGAAAGAGATTCTGATCATTCGCGCCAGACTGAATGAACTGATGGCGCAACACACGGGTCAAAGCATCGAGACCATCGAGCGAGACACCGAGCGCGACAACTTTATGAACGCTCATGAGAGCAAGGAATACGGTCTTGTAGACGAGGTTGTTGAGTCGCGCACAGGGGCGTCCGAATAACTCTCGATTATGTGATTTAGTCCCTATTGGGGCTTGCAAATACCGCCGAAAAACACCATCTTAGGGTCAACTAAGCACCTTTTTCGGCACATATCGGCTTGGGCACACAGGGCAGGTGAATGAGCGACGAAACCACGACAACCGGAGATGATGGCGGCAAACTTTTGTACTGCTCCTTCTGCGGTAAGAGCCAGCACGAAGTACGCAAACTGATCGCTGGCCCCTCCGTCTTTATCTGTGACGAGTGCGTCGATCTTTGCAACGATATCATCCGCGAGGAAGTGCAGGAGTCGGGGTCTAGTGCCCAGCACGACCACCTTCCTGTGCCGAAGGAAATCAAGGCGATTCTCGACGAGTACGTCATTGGCCAGCAGCGCGCCAAGAAAGTTCTCTCGGTGGCCGTTTACAACCACTACAAGCGCCTGCGCCACGGCGGCGGTTCCACCCGCGGCGAAGACGTAGAGCTTGGTAAAAGCAACATTTTGTTGGTGGGTCCGACCGGTAGCGGTAAGACCCTGTTGGCCGAGACACTGGCTCGTCTTCTCGACGTACCCTTTACTATCGCGGACGCCACGACTCTCACCGAGGCGGGCTACGTCGGCGAAGATGTTGAGAACATTATCCAAAAGCTTCTGCAGAAGTGTGACTACGACGTAGAGAAGGCCCAGGTGGGCATCGTCTACATCGACGAGATTGACAAGATTTCGCGGAAGTCTGACAACCCCTCCATTACACGCGATGTGTCGGGTGAGGGTGTCCAGCAGGCGCTCCTGAAACTGATCGAGGGCACGGTCGCTTCGGTGCCACCCCAGGGCGGGCGCAAGCACCCCCAGCAGGAATTCCTGCAGGTCGACACGTCTAACATTCTCTTCATCTGTGGCGGTGCGTTCGCCGGGCTGGAGAAGGTCATTCGCAATCGCTCGGAGAAGGGCGGTATCGGTTTCGGTGCCGAGGTAAAGAGCAAGGACGAGAGCGGCAACGTTGGCGAGGTGCTGTCACAGCTAGAGCCAGAAGATCTCGTTCAGTACGGGTTGATCCCCGAGTTTGTCGGCCGTCTGCCTGTCATCGCTACGCTCGAAGAACTCGATGTAGAGGCACTGGTGAAAATCCTCACCGAGCCAAAGAATTCCCTTACCAAGCAGTACAGCAAACTGTTTGAAATGGAAGGTGTTGAGGTCGACTTCAGGGAAGACGGCCTGCGTGCCATTGCCGAGAAGGGCATGGAACGCAAAACGGGCGCACGGGGACTGCGTTCGATTCTGGAGGGCGTATTACTCGACTCCATGTACAACATTCCCTCCCGCGACGACGTAAGCAAGGTCGTTATCGACGAGTCCGTCATTCGCGGAGACTCAGAGCCGTTGCTGGTCTACCAGAACAGCGAACCGGCGCGAGCGGCATCTACCGACGAGTAGATCCACCGGCAACCCGCCGGTCTAGTCGGGCCGCTTTCACGCTGGTCGGCCTGGCGCTGCCGGGAAGGGGCAACCCGGCCACGCTCAATTTTACAGCCTGCTGCATTCCGACCCGGAGATCTTTATGGGCGCTTCAGTTATAGACCTGCCACTCCTGCCACTGCGCGATGTTGTTGTTTATCCGCACATGGTGCTGCCCCTCTTTGTCGGGCGCGAGAAGTCTATAGAGGCTCTCGAAGACGCTATGGCGAACGACAAGCAGGTACTGCTGGTTGCACAGCGCAACGCGGCAGATGATACGCCGGGCGCAAATGACCTCTACGAGGTAGGTACCGTTTCAAATATTCTGCAGCTGCTAAAGCTGCCTGATGGCACCATCAAGGTCCTGGTGGAAGGCGGCTATCGCGCAAGCATTATGAGTGTGGACGAGAGCGCTTCCTTTGCTGTAGCTACGGTGGAGGAAATCGTCAGCGACGACATCCCCCAGGGTGAAGTAGAGGCTTTGCTGCGGTCCACGATTTCGCAGTTTGAGAAGTACGTAAACCTCAGCAAGAAGGTGCCCACCGAGGTGCTGACCTCGCTGACGGGTATCGATGAGCCGGGGCGCCTGGCCGATACCATCGCCGCGCATATGAGCGTCGACCTGGAAGAAAAGCAGCACATCCTCGAGATATCGGGCATTCGCGCTCGCCTGGAACACCTCATGGGTCTCATGGAAGCCGAGATCGACCTGTTCCAGGTAGAGAAGCGTATTCGTGGTCGCGTCAAGAAACAGATGGAGAAAAGCCAGCGCGAGTACTACCTCAACGAGCAGATGAAGGCCATCCAGAAAGAACTCGGCGACATGGACGAGGCGCCGAACGAGTTGGATGAGCTGCAGGCGCGCATCGACGAGGCCAACATGCCGGAGGAGGCCAAGGGCAAGGCCGTCTCTGAGCTGAACAAGCTGAAGATGATGTCACCGATGTCGGCGGAAGCGTCCGTCGTACGCAGCTACATCGACTGGATGGTGAGTGTTCCCTGGTCCAAGCGCAGCAAGGTTAAGCACAACCTCAAGCGCGCCGCCGAGATTCTCGACGAGGATCACTACGGCCTGGAGGAAGTGAAAGATCGTATCCTCGAATATCTCGCCGTGCAGAAGCGCGTGCGCAAGGTGAAGGGGCCCGTGCTGTGTCTGGTAGGCCCACCTGGGGTTGGTAAGACCTCGCTGGGTGAATCCCTCGCGCGCGCCACTAACCGGAAGTTTGTGCGTATGGCGCTTGGGGGCGTGCGTGATGAAGCGGAGATTCGCGGTCACCGCCGTACCTACATCGGCTCTATGCCCGGCAAGCTGCTACAGAAGATGTCGAAAGCCGGCGTGCGCAACCCGCTGTTCCTGCTCGATGAAATCGACAAAATGGGCATGGACCACCGGGGCGATCCTGCCTCTGCGATGCTCGAGGTGCTGGATCCGGAACAGAATCATGCGTTCAACGACCACTATCTCGAAGTCGATTACGACCTGTCTGACGTGATGTTTGTGTGCACATCCAACACGATGAATATCCCCGGTCCGCTGCTCGACCGTATGGAGATCATCCGCATACCCGGCTACACCGAGGACGAAAAGCTCAATATCGCCCAGCGCTACCTGATTCCCAAGCAGATCAAGCAGAACGGTTTGAAGGAAGATGAAATCGCTATTGGTGAAGATGTTGTGCTCGACATTATTCGCTATTACACGCGTGAGGCTGGTGTGCGTGCGCTCGAGCGGGAAATTGCCAAGGTCTGCCGAAAAATGGTCAAGGCGATTACGCTGGAAGAAGCCGAGGCGGGCTGTACGGTCACTACAGACATGCTTGCGGACCTGCTCGGTGTGCGTAAGTTTAACTACGGCGTGGCTGAGGAAGAGAACAAGATCGGTCAGGTGACGGGCCTTGCATGGACCTCGGTGGGCGGCGAGCTGCTGACCATCGAGGCTGTAGCGGTGACGGGCAAAGGCCGCTACGTGAAGACAGGTTCGCTGGGCGACGTCATGCAGGAATCTATCCAGGCGGCGACCACGGTCGTGCGTAGTCGTTCGCAGGTGCTCGGTATACCCTCGACCTACCACGATAAGCACGATGTACACATCCACGTGCCTGAGGGCGCAACGCCGAAAGACGGCCCCAGTGCGGGTATCGCAATGTGCACTGCCCTGGTGTCGGTGCTTACCGAAATTCCCGTGCGCGCCGATGTTGCCATGACCGGGGAGATCACCCTCCGCGGTGAGGTGTTGCCGATTGGTGGCCTCAAGGAGAAACTCCTCGCGGCCCGTCGCGGCGGCATCAAGCAGGTCATCATCCCCAAGGAAAATGAGCGAGATCTCAAGGAAGTACCGGACAATATTAAAGCGGATCTCGATATCCGTCCGGTGAAATGGATCGACGAGGTTCTGGCCATTGCGCTCGAATCGACGCCCGAGCCAATGAGCGATGAGGACTTCCTCGCTGACGCGATGACCGCCCAATCTGAGGGCGGCAAAGACGGTGAAAGCCGCATAAACACTCACTAAACGGCGAATCTTCTTTATTGACCGCTCTTCCCGCTCTGTTATAAAGTCGAAGCGTGGTCCGTGCGGTTAACGCCAGTCAGGACGCGGGTTTGAGGGGCTGTATTAACCTGTTGTCCATTGGCGCGAATGATTCACCAGGTCGCCGCACGAAAGATATAATTAACGCTTCCAGCTGACGCTGTAACAGCTGTAACTGGAGCAGCTCAAAACGCTCTGGCTATGGCACCAACTTTCAAGGGGATAAGTGTGAACAAACAAGAACTGATTGATGCGATTGCCGCTGCTGCTGATCTGCCCAAGGCCTCCGCAGGCCGTGCCCTGGATGCCGTCGTTGACAGCATCACGGACGCACTCAAGAAGGGTGACCAGGTCTCTCTCGTGGGTTTCGGTACCTTCACGGTGAAGCACCGTGCCGCACGCCAGGGGCGTAACCCCCAGACGGGCGCGACCATTGAGATCGCGGCGTCCAACGTCCCGAGCTTCAAGGCCGGTAAAGCGTTGAAAGATTCGGTTAATTCCTGATCGAATAGTTTTGCGGCCGCCCGCGCGGCTGTTAAAATAGCCCGGCTCGCCGGGCGACCTCTAAGCCAGGTTACATGGAAAGGCGCACTGTACTGTGCGCTTTTTTTTTAGTTCTCATGGGTTTTCCACATGCTGCAAGATATCCGCAAAAACGCGCAGGGCACGGTATCCAAGATTATTGTCGGCCTGATTGTCGTGGCCTTCGCGTTCTTTGGTATTGAGTCCATCCTGTTGGGTGGCGGCGACAACAGTATCGCCGAGATCAACGGTGAGGGGATCAGTGAGTTTGAACTCCAGCAGGCGATCAATAACCAGAAGCGCAGCCTGCTCTCCATGATGGGGGACTCTATTGACCCGGCAATGCTTGATGACGACCGCATCAGGCCGATTGCGATGGAATCCCTGGTACAGCGGAAGCTATTGCGACAGGCAGCCGATGACCTCGCCCTGGGAGTCTCCGAGCGAGAAATCGGCTCGATGGTTGGAAGTATGGAAGCGTTCCAGGAAAACGGTACGTTCTCGCCTGACCTCTACCGGGTCACGCTGGCGAACGCTGGGTACACGCCGGCGCTGTTCAAGGAGAATCTGCAGGACGACCTCCTCGTCGCCCAGATTGGCACGGGGCTCGCCGGCAGCGAGTTTGTCACGCCATCGGAACTGGCAGCGAGCGTTGCCGTCGTGACCGAGCAGCGCGATCTCCGCTACCTCACCATTCCCAGGGAAGGCGTGGCCGCGGCCCAGTCGCCCTCTGAGGAGGAGATACAGGCGTGGTATGAAGAGAACTCGCAGCTTTATATGACGGAAGAAACCGTCGACGTAGAGTTCATCGAAATCACTCCTGAAGATTTTCGGCAACCCGTCGATGATGCGGCTATCGAGGAGGCGTTTGAGCTAACCCTCGACTCCAATGAGTACCGCGCGAGAAGTCGCGTGTCCCACATTCTGTTTACGGGAGACGGTGAACTCAACGTGGAGGAGGGCATTGCCCGCGTCCGGGAAGAGTTGGCAGCAGGCACCTCGTTTGCCGACATCGCCAGAATGTTGTCCGATGATGCTGGCTCTTCGAGCACGGGTGGCGATCTAGGTTACACCAGCGGCGACACCTTTCCCGAAGAAATGGAGGAGGCCATAAGTGCCCTGGAGATTGGTATCGCTTCGGAGCCTGTAGAGACAGATGCGGGCACCCACTTTATTCTGGTGACAGAGCGCACGGAGGCTGAGCCGCCGGTGCTCGACGAGGAACTGAGGGCACAACTCACGGAGCAGCTCCAGATGCAGGAGGCCCGAGCAGAGCTCTTGTTGCTGGTGGAAGATCTCAAGGACCTCGCGTTTAATGCTGAAGATCTCGGCGGTCCCGCAGAAGAGTTAGGGCTCGAAGTCGAACAAGCCGAGGGCATCAGCCGGCTTAGCGGTGAGGGACTGTTCGAACAGCAGGCCCTGCGCGCGGCGGCGTTTTCGGATGAAGTGCTGCACACCGGTCACAACAGTGACGTGATCGAGCTCGCCAACGAGAGCTTTGTCGCGCTGCGCGTCCTCAAGCACCATGCGCCGGAACTGCAGCCGCTGGAAGAGGTTCGTGCCTCGATCGAGGCCGCTCTCATTGAGGAGGCAACACGCAACGCGCTGCGTAGCGAGGCGGAAGCGCTCCTCGCCCGTTTACGGGCAGGTACTTCCATAGACGCGCTCGCCGAGGAAACCGGGTATTCATGGCAGGTAGAGATCGCTGCGCAGCGACGCAATCTAACCATGCCGCCAGAGGTCCTCGACAGGGCGTTTGGGTTGCCTGCGCCCGAGGGCGATAGCTCGGTCTCAGATATCGCATTCACCAGCACGGGCGATGCAGTGATCGTAGAACTGTTTCGCGTGACCCCGGGTACGCTCGATGCGCTCACCGATGAAGAGAAAGTCCAGCTGACAGCCGGGCTCGCCGGCCAGACAGGCGGTCTGCTCAATGCAGAGCTGCAAAGCGCAATCCGCAATCGCGCCGACGTCGTTGTTCGATAAGACGGCGCCCATTCCAGGAAACGAAATAGTATGGCCAACCAGGTACTCACCTTAAACCAGATATCCGTCAAAGGGCTCGAGCGGCTGCCGCGAGACCTCTACGAGATCGCGAGCGAGTTCGCTCATCCCGATGCGATTCTCCTACGCAGCCATAAGCTGAAGGCTGAAGATATCCCGACATCCGTTCTTGCCATCGCGCGTGCTGGCGCAGGCGTTAACAACATTCCTGTACAGGCGTGTACCGAGCGGGGAATTCCGGTATTTAACTCACCCGGCGCCAACGCCAACGCGGTGAAGGAGCTTGTCGCCACCGGCTTGCTGTTGGGTTCGCGCGGCGTGGTCGAGGGCATTGAATACGTGTCCACGCTCTCCGGCATCACCGATTACGCCGAACTCAATAAAACGCTGGAAGGCCAGAAAAAGCAGTTCAAGGGCAACGAGCTGATGGGTAAAACCCTCGGTGTGGTAGGCCTTGGGGCTATTGGATCCCTGGTAGCTGAGATGGCCCTCGACTTCGGCATGCAGGTTGTTGGCTACGACCCGGCCCTGTCTGTGGAGGCCGCCTGGCGTCTGTCCAGCCAGGTGCAGCGCGCCGATGCGCTGGCGGCTCTTTTCGCTCGCTGCGATTACATAAGCCTGCACCTTCCTGTATTGGACTCTACCCGGGGTTTGGTCAACGACGAGCTGTTGGGCGCTGTACAGCCAGGCACGTGCCTGCTTAATTTCGCACGCGAGGAGATTGTTGATCAGGCGGCGCTTATCAATGCCCTCGACCAGGGCAAACTGCGCAAGTACATCGCCGACTTCCCTTCGCCGGAACTGATCGGTAGGGACGACGTGATCCTGATGCCGCACATTGGCGCCAGCACCGATGAAGCGGAAGACAATTGCGCCATCATGGCGGCCGAACAGCTCCGAGACTTTATTGAGAACGGCAATATCCGTAACTCGGTGAACTTCCCCGCGCTGCAGCTTGAGCGAGTCTCCGGGTGCCGCCTGTCCGTAACGAACGAAAATGTGCCCAAAATCCTGGGCAGCGTCCTGTCCATTCTTGCGGATGAGAACATCAACGTCATCGATATGCTCAACAAGAGTCGTGACGAGGTGGCCTACAATCTCATCGATGTCGGCACGAGCCCGCCTGATGAAGTGCTGGAGCGCATGCGAGCGCTGGACGGTGTTACCAATGTGCGCCTGATAGGCGATTGTAACTGACGTTACTGCGTATCGTCGTAGAGGCTTTCGTCCTCGAGATCTGCGGCGACATACAAACCCTGTTCTTCGGGATCCAGTCTCGCTGCACCCTGCCACGGCAGTAGTCTCTGCTCCGAGTGGAAGTCGAGATCGAGGAACGGGTACTTGATAATGTCGAAGTAGGGCGAGTAGTCGAAATCGCTGGGCGTGCAGAGCTTCGGGTTGCGCATGAACAGTTGCACGCGATCTCCCTCGACTCGTTTCACCAGCGGCAATATCGGAAACTGAATCTTGCCGAATGCTTCAGCAATCATGGTAGAGCACACTGTCTGGGTGCTTTTCCCCGGGCGAGTACTGAACAGTGTTGAGCGCCAGCGGCGCGGCATGATGGCCCAGGGAAACAGGAAGCGCAGAAGGTCCAGAATCTGGCGCACGTCGTAAGCCGTTCCCAGCCTGCTGATGGCATACGCGATGACCTTCTGTGAATCCTGATAGTTCAGGCCTCGTGGCCGGCAGATACGCAGGTGTTCGCCCTCATAGACGTCCAGTGACCGTACCACCGTACCCATACCGACCTCGCTCTCGATAATCAGCTGGCGGTCCGGGTTGCCGTGGTAGTGCTGGCCGAGCTTTTCGCGCAGTTCCGGGTTTTCGATGTCGTGCAGCCGGCCAACATAAAGCGCCGAATGCGACCAACTACTTTGCGTAATTTGTTTTATAACTTCACTGACCCGAGAGCGACCCTCGACGAGCAATACGTCGCAGGGCTTCAGCTCGTGGCGAATACGTTCGAAATCGCTGAGTGGCGTACGTGGAAGCGGCTTTTTATGCTTCAGCCAATTGACAACAGCGGTGCGTATCCAGTTAATCATATCGGTGGGCAGTGGAATTCGGCTTCTGTTATAGCGCAGGGGCGCCACCGATGCCAGAGGTGAACCGCATGACTAATTCCATAGAGAATATTGCCGGGCAGGTTGGCGGGGAACGGCAGCCCGACGCGCCACCGCTGCATCTCTGGCACCCGCCATTGTCGGGCGATATCGACATCGAGATCGATCGAGACGGCCACTGGTACCACGAGGGGACACACATTCAGCGTGAGACGCTTGTACGGCTCTTCGCTAGCATTCTGCGGCGTGAGGACGATGGCGAGTACTACCTGGTAACACCGGTGGAAAAGTGGCGTATCAGGGTTCCGTTCTATCCGCTACAGGTGGTCGATATTACCGAGGTGCCGGAGGAGGGCGGAGAGCCACAGCTGACGGCCACCCTGAATACCGGCCTGGTAGTGCCGATTACCGACCTGGACGCCCTGTTCCTCGACCCCGCGGCAGACAATATCGCCGCAATGCGATTACCCCACGGGCTGACCGCGGTGTTTAGTCGGGCCGCGTGGTATCGGCTTGCAGACATGGCTGAGGCGTCCGGGGATGCCCTGACGCTGGAGGTCGGGAACAGGCGATTTACGCTGTCCCCGGCCTAGGTTACATATTGGGGTAGTTCGGCCCGCCAAAGCCCTCAGGCGTCACCCAGACAATGTTCTGCGCAGGGTCCTTTATGTCGCAGGTCTTGCAGTGCACGCAGTTCTGGCCGTTGATCTGGAAGCGTTTCTCCCCCTCGTCCTCGACGATTTCATAGACACCCGCAGGGCAGTAGCGCTGCGCCGGCTCGTCGTACATGGGGTAGTTCTTCGACATTGGCACATCGGGGTCGATCAGTGTCAGGTGACACGGCTGGTCTTCCTCGTGGTTCGTGTTCGAGAGGAAAACAGAGGAAAGCTTGTCAAAGCTGATCACGCCATCCGGCTTGGGATACTCGATTTTGGGCATATCCGCCGCGGGCTTTAAACACTCGTGATCAGGCTTCGGATCCCGCAGAGTGATGGGCAACTTACCCTGGAAGATTCCCTGGTCAATAAAGGCTAGTGCCGGACCGATGAAGGTGCCGAACTTATGCAGGTAGGCGCCGAAGTTGCGCCACTTATGCAGCTCGGTGTGCAGCCATGATCCCTTGAAGTTATCGCCATAGGCCGTGAGGTCTGTGCCGCCTTCTTCGCCGCCTGTCAGCGCGGTGAACAGCGTCTCCCCGGCAAGCGAGCCCGACTTCATGGCAGTGTGACTGCCCTTGATGCGCGCAAAGTTCAGTGTGCCAGCGTCATCGCCGACCAGCAGGCCACCCGGGAAGCTCATTTTGGGTCGTGACGTTTCGCCACCCTTGATCAGCGCCCTTGCGCCGTACGTGACGCGCGTGCCGCCTTCCAGGTAATCCTTGATTTTCGCGTGCTGCTTCCACTGCTGGAATTCATCGAAGGGTGACAGGTGCGGATTTGAGTAGCTCAGCGGTACAACGTAGCCGAGATACACCTGGTTGTTGTCGCCGTGGTACATGTAGCTGCCGGAGGCCGTGCCCTTGGCAGCCGGCCAGCCCGTGGTGTGAATCACGAGGCCCTGTTTATGCTTGGACGGGTCGATCTCCCAGATTTCCTTAAACCCGATGCCGTAGTGCTGTGGGTCGCAGCCTGCGTCGAGGTTAAATTTGCGGATCAGCTGCTTGCCGAGGTGGCCGCGGCAACCTTCGGCGAAGACCGTGTACTTGGCATGCAATTCCATGCCGGGCATATAGGAGTCCTTGTGGCTGCCGTCCTCCGCTATGCCCATGTCGCCGGTAGCGATGCCCTTTACGCTGCCGTCTTCGTTGTATAGCACTTCGGCCGCCGCGAAGCCGGGGTAAATCTCTACACCCATGCCCTCGGCCTGCTCCGCCATCCAGCGGCAGACGTTGCCCAGGCTTATGACGTAGTTGCCGTGATTGTGAAATCCGGGAGCGAACATGAGGGGCACACTGACCGCGCCTGATTCGCCTGTCATGAACATGACCTGGTCTTCTGTGACTTCCACATCAAGCGGCGCGCCCTGTTCTTTCCACTGCGGAAAGAGTTCGGTGATCGCGATCGGGTCCATAACCGCCCCGGACAGAATATGGGCGCCGACTTCCGAGCCTTTTTCGACCACACAGACGGTGATTTCCTTCTCGTTTTCCTGGGCCAGTTGCATCAGCCGACAAGCGGTCGCGAGGCCTGCAGGGCCCGCACCAACTACGACTACGTCATATTCCATCGCTTCACGTTCCACTGAATCTCTCCTCTTGCGCTGAGTCGTGGAGGGCGCCTGGCACCCGGTCTGAAAAAGGTGCGCAAGTATATAATTTCTAAGGGATAAATACTATAAATGCCAGAAATAGCTGATATGCCTCAAGTGTCCTTTGGAGTCGGTTTTTCTGGCGCCTGGCGCCCTTGACCCTAGACCTGATTGTGGGCAAGATACCCCGCCGATGCGCTGGGGTAGCACTGCGAAACCCCACCGTGAGCCGCTTAAAAAAGCCGCTAAACCCACCTGAGAAATCATTGGAGAATCCATGAAGGTTCTTGTAGCCGTCAAGCGCGTGGTTGACTACAACGTCAAGGTCCGCGCCAAAGCCGATGGTAGCGACGTTGACCTGAACAACGTCAAGATGGCCATCAACCCATTTTGTGAAATCGGTGTAGAAGAGGCCGTAAGACTTAAGGAAGCCGGCACCGCGTCAGAAGTCATCGCCGTGTCAGTAGGCGACAAGAGCTGCCAGGAACAGATCCGCACAGCGCTCGCGCTGGGCGCCGACCGGGGCATCCAGGTCGAAACCGATGGCGCCGTGGAGCCTCTGGTTGTGGCCAAGCTGCTGAAGGGCGTAGTCGACAAAGAAGAGCCCGCTCTCGTCATTCTCGGCAAACAGTCCATCGATGGCGACAACAACCAGACTGGCCAGATGCTTGCGGCACTCGCTGGAATGGGCCAGGGCACCTTCGCTTCAGAGGTAGTTATTGAAGGCGACAAGGTCAACGTGACCCGCGAAATTGATGGCGGCCTGCAGACTGTCAGCCTGAACCTCCCAGCCGTCGTTACCACTGACCTGCGCCTCAACGAGCCGCGCTATGCGTCGCTGCCAAACATCATGAAAGCCAAGAAGAAGCCGCTGGACGTCTATACCCCGGAAGACCTGGGCGTCACCGTTACCTCTCACCTTACACAGTTGAAGGTTGCTCCCCCGGCCGAGCGCCAGGCGGGCATCAAGGTAGAGAGCGTGGATGAGCTGGTCGACAAACTGAAGAACGAGGCGAAGGTAATCTCATGAGTACTCTGGTCATTGCAGAACACGATAACGCCAGCCTGAAAGCCGCAACGCTTAACGCCGTTGCCGCTGCACAGGCCCTGGGTGCAGATGTCGATATCCTCGTTGCTGGTGGCGGCTGTGACGCCGCTGCGCAGGCCGCTGCGGCCGTTCCAGGCATCGGTAAGGTGCTGGTAGCCGACAATGCTGCCTACGAGCATCAGCTCGCCGAGAATATCAGCCTGCTAGCCGCGGAAGTTGGCGCCGGCTACGACAACATTGTTGCCCCCGCGACTGCGAACTGTAAGAACTTCATGCCGCGCGTTGCAGCCCTGCTGGACGTCGCGCAGATTTCAGACATCACCGCCGTCGAGTCAGCGGACACCTTTGAGCGTCCCATCTACGCGGGTAACGTCATCGCGACAGTACAGAGCTCGGATGCGAAGAAGGTCATCACCGTGCGTACCACGGCATTCGATGCCGTAGCCGCTGAAGGTGGATCCGCGAGCGTTGAGGCGATTGATGCCGCACACGACGCGGGCGTATCGTCGTTTGTCGGCGAAGAAGTTGCAGTCTCCGACCGTCCGGAGCTTACCGCGGCCGACGTGGTTATTTCTGGAGGCCGTGGCATGCAGAATGGCGAGAACTTCAAACTTCTGGAAGGCATCGCCGATAAGCTCGGCGCAGCCATCGGCGCGTCCCGTGCAGCGGTTGACGCCGGGTTCGTACCCAACGATATGCAGGTCGGCCAGACCGGTAAGATTGTTGCCCCGGACCTTTATATTGCCGTGGGTATCTCCGGTGCTATTCAGCACCTTGCCGGCATGAAGGACTCGAAAGTCATCGTCGCCATCAACAAGGACGAAGACGCCCCGATCTTCCAGGTGGCCGACTACGGTCTCGTGGCAGACCTGTTTGATGCACTGCCGGAGCTTGAAGGCAAGATCTGAGCGAAGCAACGACCCAAAAAAGCCGGCCACGCGCCGGCTTTTTTGTGCCTGAAACACGCGTCAGTCGCGGCGCAGCCTGTCTGATATGGCAATTGGACTCGGGTAGTTGAGTACCACGATATAGGACGAGACGAGAAGGGTGATGATGGTTGTGGCCTGAATCAGCAGCGACGCTTCAGTGGAAATCAGCGCGCTGCCCACGGCCACGTAGGCGATCAGGAGCGAGAACTCACTGGCCTGTCCGAGCCGGAAGCCCAGGTCCCAGGCCAGGCTGCGCTTTTCACTCACGCCGCCCAGGAGGAAGCGGTACACGGCTGGCTTGCAGGTAAGCACCAGCACCGAGAGCACCAGCGCCGGAAAGATAACGTCTCCTAGAACCGTAAAGTCGAAACGGGCCCCGACGGAGAAGAAAAACAGGATCAGGAAAAAATCCCGCAACGGTTTTAGGTTAACTGCAATGTACTGGGAGATCGGGCTCGTAGCGATCGTGATGCCGGCAATGAAGGCGCCGATTTCTGCAGAGAGCCCCAGTGCCGCAGCGCTTTCCGCCACTCCCAGGCACCAACCGATTGCCAGGAGGAAAATGTACTCGTGGAAACGGTCAAATTTCGTGATCAGTGGCAGCAACAGGTAGCGGACGACCAGCAATGCCCCTCCCACGAGTAGCGGTAGGCTCAACATAGACAGGGCAAGGTCTGCCCCCATATCGCTTGAATCGCCATCGGTCGCGCTGTACAGCACCATCAGGACAATGATCGCGAGAACGTCCTGTAACAGCAGCAGGCCGATCATCAGTTCACCG
This sequence comes from Halioglobus sp., assembly GCA_965227435.1. Taxonomy (GTDB): domain Bacteria; phylum Pseudomonadota; class Gammaproteobacteria; order Pseudomonadales; family Halieaceae; genus Marimicrobium. The sequence goes on from CBDDGB010000001.1 coordinate 3,066,641, forward strand.
ATGTGGCGATGGTGCAGCACAGTGGTGGGTAAGAGCTTGATACCGATAATCGTCGACGAAAACATCATAGCGGCCCCAACCACGAGGCTGTCCCTGAAGGAAAAGCCAAAGAGGTAGGGCACGGCGAACCCCACAGCAATAAACAGTAGCGAGCTGAAAATCGCGACGACGGTCGATTTGCGCAGGGTGGACCACAGGGCCTGGGGCTGCATATCCAGCCCCAGCAGAAACAACAGGAATATGATGCCTACGTGCCCGATGTCCGACAGCAGGTTGAGGTCAGTCACCATGCTGAGACCAAACGGGCCGATGACAGCGCCCAGCGCAATATAGGCAATGATAAGCGGTTGGCGAGTGTAGAGGGCGATCGAGGCGAAGAGCGCTGCCCCGGTAAAGATCAGGAAGAAAGAAAAGGTGATGGTACTCAGGTCCATGGCTTGCCTGGACACTCCAGCATTGTGCGTCCTCGTCGCTGCCGCGACGTTAACGCCAGTCTACGTACGTCGCCGGAAGAGTGGAAGTGGCTCGTTGGTGCTTGCCTGGTAGAACTCGCTGAAATCAGCAAGACTGGCGACCGCCTCATCGAGGTCCAGGTCACCAGCAGGTTCGAACGCGTTAACGCCTACGCGGGTAAGGTAAGTGAGCTGGTCGCGGATGAAATGGCCCACCGCGCGAATCTCCCCACTGAATCCCCGTTCCCGCAGCTCGCGGGCGTAGGTAAAGCCGCGGCCATCCATGAAGCCGGGAAAGTTGATCGCTACAAGGTCGATGTTGTCGAGGTGATCGAGCAGGGGAGAGAGGTCATCACCCGGCTCAAGTTGCACCGCAGAGCTGGTCTTGTCGGACAGCGCTACCCAGTCGGCCAGCGTGAGGCGAGGGATGCCTTCCCCCTCGTCGACAATTGCGCCGTCTTTAATCAGCCTTGGCATAAACACGCTCCTTAAAGGGGTCGATGCCGACACGACGGTATGTCTCGAGGAAGCTCTCTTCTTCGCCGCGCAGGGACACATACGTGTTTAGAATTCGATCGATGACGTCGGGCATATCTTCCTGCTTGAAAGACGGCCCCAGAATCTTTCCAATAGCGGCGTCTTTGCCCTGGTGACCGCCAAGGGAGACCTGGTAAAACTCCTGGCCCTTCTTGTCGACCCCGAGAATGCCGATATGGCCGATATGGTGATGGCCACAGGCGTTCATACAGCCGCTGATATTCAGGTCCAGTGGGCCGAGGTCGTAAACGTAGTCAATGTCGTCGAACCTGGCCTGCAGTGCTTCAGCAATGGGAATCGACTTCGCGTTGGCCAGGGAGCAGTAGTCACCGCCAGGGCAGCAGATCATGTCTGTGAGATAGCCGATGTTGGGCGTCGCAAGTCCCTCTGCCTGCAGTTGCTGCCACAGGCTAAAGAGGTCGCCCGAAGCCACATCAGCCAGGACGAGGTTCTGCTGGTGGGTAGTACGAAGTTCACCGAATGCGTAGCGGTCCGCGAGATCGGCTACCAGGTCAAGGTGTTCAGCGGTGATGTCGCCGGGCGGATAACCCGTAGCCTTTAATGAAATCGTCACGCAGCGGTAACCGGGTACACGATGGTCGCTCGTATTGCGCGTGACCCAGTTGGCGAAGATAGGGTCATTCTCACACTGAGCGGCGAGGGCAGCACCTTCGCTTGCGCCATCCAGTTGCTTGTAACCGGGGTCTGTAAAGAACGAGGCGGCGCGCTCAAAGGCCTCCTCGGTCAGCGTCGCGGGGCCATCCTTGATCATCGCCCACTCTTTTTCCACGGCAGCACGGAACGCATCGACGCCCATTGCTTTGACGAGGATCTTGATGCGCGCCTTGTACTTGTTGTCGCGCCGACCATGCTGGTTATAGACGCGCAGGATAGCCTCGAGATACGTGAGCATATGCTCGCGCTCTAGCCACGGGCAGACTTCAGAGCCTATAACGGGCGTGCGGCCCAATCCGCCGCCGACAAGAACACGTAGCCCGATAACCCCCTCGCTGTTCGGCACCAGTTCGATGCCGATATCGTGGGCGTGGATCGCCGCGCGGTCCTCCTTGCTGCCACAGACCGCAATTTTGAACTTGCGTGGCAGGAAGGCGAATTCCGGGTGCAGGGTCGACCACTGTCGAATCAACTCGCAGTAGGGGCGGGGATCTGCAATCTCGTCTGCGGCGACACCCGCAAACTGGTCTGTGGTTGTGTTTCGGATGCAATTGCCGCTGGTCTGGATAGCGTGCATTTGGACGGAGGCGAGCTCCGCGAGAATATCTGGAACCTCGGGCAGCAGCGGCCAATTCAGCTGAATGTTCTGCCGGGTACTGATATGGACATAACCCTTGTCGTAGGTGCGGGAAATGACCGCCAGCTTACGCAGCTGTGAGGTATTCATGAGACCGTAGGGCACAGCAATTCGCAGCATCGGCGCAAGTCGCTGCACATAAAGGCCGTTCTGCAGGCGCAGGGGCAGGAATTCCTCTTCTGTCAGCTTGCCGTCCAGGTAACGCGCTGTCTGGTGGCGATACTGGGCGACTCGCTCATCGACAATCTTCTGGTCGTGTTGGTCGTAAACGTACATGCAGGTTCTGTCCCGGTGCCGGGCAGCGGGGGCTCCCCGAGAAAAGAGGCGCTACCTTAACAGAAGTGTGTCGCTTTAAAAAGCCATGTTATTCATAAGCTTAGAACTAAAGCGAGGGGTGCTGGCACGCGCCCGAAGTCGTCCCATAGAGCCCTTGGGATTTGCCCGAGCGCTGGTATAATGCGCGCGCTTGACCTACCGATGGAGAGGAAACATGTCTGACCAAATCGACCAGGAGCGCGATGCTGACGGCCGTGCGGATGCTTGGGCTGCTACGAGCGTGATCGCTCTGGTGGTCTTTACTGTCTATCTCTGGCTGTCTGGAATGCCTTCCTGATAACCCGGGGAGCGTCAGTTCCCCGCGTTCTTCAAAACCAGGTTCACCACGGTAAGTACCGTGCCGATAAACAGCAGGGTAAAGATGATGCCGGCGGCAATGAAGGTGCCGGCGCGACCCTGTTTGAAGTCCCGCTCTCGATTCTTGCTGCTCTGAACACCAAGCGCAGCCGCTAGCACGCTGCTGACCACTTGAAACGGGTTGAGTCGTCCCCGTTTCTCGTTCTCGCCCTCAGGTTTTGCTTCTACCATTCGGTTTAATCGTCCAGGTTGGGGCGCAACCAGCGCTCCACATCGGTAACATCCTCGCCCTTGCGGCCGGCAATGCTCTCGAGCTGATCGCGGCCGATCTTGCCCACGTTGAAGTAACGTGACTCAGGGTGTGAGTAGTAGAAGCCGCTTACCGCCGCTGCCGGTGACATCGCGTAACTCTCAGACAGCGTGACGCCCGCGTTTTGCTCCGCATCGAGCAGGCGGAACAATGTCGCCTTCTCTGTGTGGTCCGGACAGGCGGGGTAGCCGGGTGCCGGACGGATGCCCTGGTAGCGTTCCTTGATCAGCTCCTCGTTGCTGAGCGCCTCTTGCGGGGCGTAACCCCAAAGCTCCGTGCGCACCAGCTTGTGCAGGTGTTCTGCGAAGGACTCTGCGAGACGATCAGCCAGCGCCTTCAGCAGGATGCTGTTGTAATCGTCGTGCGCTGCCTCATATTCGGCGGCCAACTCGTCGACGCCGTGGCCCGTCGTCACGCAGAAGCCCCCGATATAGTCGTTGAGCCCGGTAGCAGCGGGCGCAATGAAGTCCGCCAAACTCGCATTCGGATTACCATTGACCTGCTCGCTTTGCTGCCTGAGGTGGTGCAGCGTCGCCAGCTGCTCCTCGCGTCCTTCATCGGCGTAGACAGCGATATCGTCGGCACCCTGACGCGCAGCGGGCCAGAAGCCCACGACCGCGCGGGCCGTCAGCAGCTTCTCGTCGATGATCTTTTTCAACATCGCCTGGGCATCGTTGAAGAGCTCGCGTGCCTGTTCCCCGATCACATCGTCCTCGAGAATCGCCGGGTACTTGCCGGAGAGTTCCCAGGTCAGGAAGAAAGGCGTCCAGTCGATGGTGGCGACGAGCTTGTCGAGCGGATAGTCGTCATAGACGCGCGTGCCCGTGAAGCTCGGCTTGGGAGGCGTATAGTTTTCCCAGTCGAGCGCAATAGCGCGCCCGGCAGCGTCCTCGTAGCCGAGGCGCTTGCTGAGCGGTCTGCGGTTCGCAACCCTTTCGCGAACGACCTTGTACTCCTCGACAAGATTCTCTGCGTACGCGGCCTTGCCATCGCCCATCAGGGAAGTGGCGACTGCAACGCTGCGCGATGCATCGGGCACGTACACAATGATGTCGTTGTTGTACTGCGGCTCAATCTTGACCGCGGTGTGCGCCTTTGACGTCGTAGCGCCACCAATAAGTAGCGGCACATTGAAGTCCAGTCGCTGCATTTCAGACGCCACATTGACCATCTCATCGAGTGAAGGCGTGATCAGGCCACTCAGGCCGATGATATCGACATTCTCTTCCCGGGCTTTTTCCAGAATCTGGTCGCAGGGCACCATGACCCCGAGGTCAATGACCTCGAAGTTGTTGCACTGCAGTACAACGCCCACGATGTTCTTGCCGATATCGTGTACATCGCCTTTTACCGTGGCCATGAGTATCTTGCCGTTGGAAGAGCTGCCGTCTTCCTTCTCATCCTCGATGAACGGCTGTAGATACGCGACCGCCTGTTTCATTACGCGAGCGCTCTTCACAACCTGTGGCAGGAACATCTTGCCGTCACCGAAGAGATCGCCGACCACGTTCATGCCATCCATGAGGGGACCTTCGATTACCTGGATGGGACGATCAAACTGCTGGCGCGCCTCTTCCGCATCGTCTTCGATGTAGGTGGTAATGCCTTTAACCAGGGCGTGCTCAAGACGCTTTGCAACATCCTGCTCGCGCCAGGCGAGGTCCTCAGCACGGCTTTCGCTGCCGCCTGAGTCGCGGTAGCGCTCGGCAACTTCCAGCAAGCGCTCGGTGCCATCATCGCGGCGGTTGAGGATAACGTCCTCCACCGCATCGCGCAGGTCATCAGGAAGCTCGTCGTACACAGCGAGCTGACCGGCGTTAACGATACCCATGTCCATGCCTGCGCGGATTGCGTGGTAGAGGAATACCGAGTGAATCGCCTCACGCACCGGGTTGTTGCCACGGAAAGAAAACGACACGTTGGACACGCCCCCGGACACCAGCGCGCCGGGTAGCTCGGATTTGATCCAGCGGGTGGCCTCGATGAAATCCACCGCGTAATTGTTGTGCTCTTCAATGCCCGTCGCGACCGCAAAGATATTCGGGTCGAAGATAATATCGTTCGGGTTGAAGTCCAGCTTCTCCACCAGCAGGTCATAGCTGCGCTTGCAGATTTCCTTACGCCGCTCGATGTTGTCTGCCTGGCCGTCCTCGTCAAAGGCCATGACAACCACCGCGGCCCCGTAACGCTGGCACAGCGCTGCCTGGGTGAGGAATTCCTCCTCGCCAGCCTTGAGGCTGATGGAGTTGACCACGGGCTTGCCGCCGACACACTTAAGGCCTGCCTCGATCACGTCCCACTTGGACGAGTCGATCATAATGGGTACCCGGGCGATATCGGGCTCAGAGGCGATCAGGTTGAGGAATCTCACCATGGCCTCTTCGGCGTCGAGCATGCCCTCATCCATGTTGATGTCGATAATTTGCGCGCCGTCTTCGACCTGTGTGCGCGCGACGTCGAGCGCTGTCTCGTAATCGCCTTCCAGGATCAGCCGCTTGAACTTCGCAGAACCGGTCACGTTGCAGCGCTCACCCACGTTCACGAAGAGGCTGTCAGCCGTGATGTTGAAAGCTTCGAGGCCGCTCAATCGGCAGGCGGGTTCACGTTCGGGCAGTGAGCGAGGGGGAATGTCCGCGACCGCTTCCGCGATTGCATTAATGTGCTCCGGGGTCGTGCCGCAGCAGCCACCCGCCATGTTCAGGAGTCCGCGTCCCGCAAACTCCTTGAAGTCGCCCTGCAGGATCTCGGGCGTTTCGTCGAACTCACCGAAGGCATTGGGCAGTCCGGCGTTCAGGTGTGCACTGAAAAAACCTTCCGAAGTGTTTTGAAGATCTTCAAGGAAGGGGCGCACCTCCCTGTAAGGGCGTCCGCAGTTCCCCCCGATGACGAGCGGCCTAGCATGTGCGACCGCGTTCCAGAATGCCTCCGGGTTTTGGCCCGAGAGCACCCGCCCGGAGATATCCGGGAAGGTCACGGAGATCATGATGGGCAGTTCCACTCCCGTCTCTTCAAACGCCTGTTTGATCGCAAATATGGCTGCCTTGCAGTTCAAGGTGTCGAAGACCGTTTCAATCATGATGAAGTCGGCCTGGCCTTCGATTAATCCTTTTGTGGCTTCGAGGTAAGCTTCGCGCAACTCGTCGTAGGTAATGCCGCGAGCACCCGGGTCGTTCACATCGGGAGAGATCGAGGCGGTCTTGGGCGTGGGCCCAAGGACGCCCGCTACGAATCGCGGCTTGTCAGGCTCCTTCGCTGTAAACTCATCCGCCACCTCGCGCGCAAGGCGCGCAGCGGCAACGTTCTGCTCGAACGCGGTGTGCTCAAGGTCGTAGTCCGCCTGGGCAATCGAGGTGCTGCCAAAGGTGTTGGTCTCGACGATGTCCGCGCCCGCGGCGTAGTAGGAGGCGTGTATTTTTGCAATCACGTCAGGCCGCGTCAGGTTCAACAGCTCGTTATTGCCCTTCACATCAAGGTGGTGGTCCGCGAAGCGCTCACCGCGGAAATCGGCCTCCTCAAGCCCCTCGGCCTGGATCTCGGTGCCCATGGCGCCGTCGATAACCAGTATCCGCTGTTGCAGCGCCTTCTCGAGCGCAGTTGGGGTAGGGTGCTTGCCTGCCATTGTCTTGCCCTGTGGTCATGCTGAAGGGGTCTATGACCCCGAAAAAAGCGTGGAATCTTAGCAGATTATGCCGGGAATTGAGGGTAGATTCCCGGTAAACCTCACACTTTTACGTACACGATGGTAGAATACCTGAGTAATTTAGTCGGAAAGGGGCGCAGGTATGATTACCATTACCGAATCGGCACAGGATTATCTCGCCGAATTGCTAGAGAAACAGGACGATGCACTGGGCGTGCGCGTCTTCATCAACCAGCCGGGCACGCCCCGGGCCGAGACCTGCATCGCGTATTGCCGAGACGGCGACATCCAGGACGAGGACGTCGAAGAGAAGCTGTCCAAGTTCACGGTCTGGTACGAGAGTCGCAGTGTGCCGTTTCTCGAAGACGCGCTCGTGGATTACGCCAAGGACCGCATGGGCGGGCAGCTGACCATCAAGGCCCCAAACGCCAAGATGCCCCGGGTTGACGACGACAGCCCGATGGAAGACCGCATCAACTACGTACTCTACAACGAAGTAAATCCCGCGCTCGCAGCCCATGGCGGCGAGGTGAGTCTCGTTGAAATCACGGATGAGATGATCGCAATTCTGCAGTTTGGCGGCGGCTGCCAGGGCTGTGCGGCGGTCGATCAGACCCTGAAGGGCGGTGTTGAAAAAACCCTGCTCGAGCAGATTCCGCAGCTCTCAGGTGTACGGGACATTACCGACCACACCGATACCTCCCAGGCCTACTACTAGGCCGAGGATTTCACACCCGGGGTTGTTCAGCCCCGGGCAGGCAGTACTTCTCTTAGTTTTTCCCGCATCTCCCGCAGGCAGGCCTCGGTAGTTTCCCAGTCAATACATCCGTCTGTTACCGATACGCCGTATTGCAGCTCTTCAAGATTTTCGGGAATGGACTGGTTGCCGGCGTGCAGGTGGCTCTCAATCATCAGTGCGACGATAGACTGGTTACCTTCAAGAATCTGGTTGCCAACGTTGTCGACTACCAGCGGCTGCAGCTCTGGCTTTTTGTCGGAGTTGGCGTGGCTGCAATCCACCATGATGTTGGGTGCAACGCCCGCTTTGTCCAGCGCATCTTCGCAAAGCTTGATGTGCACAGAGTCGTAGTTCGGGCCGCCGCTGCCGCCGCGCAGCACAATGTGGCCGTATGGGTTGCCCCGGGTAGTGAAAACAGAGACCTGGCCCTGGCGGTTGATGCCCAGGAAACGGTGCGGCTTGGCCACCGAGTTTAATGCGTTGGTTGCAACGGTGAGGCCGCCATCGGTTCCGTTTTTGAACCCTACGGGGCTGGAGAGGCCGCTCGCCATTTCGCGGTGCGTTTGGGACTCGGTGGTCCGCGCGCCAATGGCCGTCCAGGTGATCAGGTCCTGCAGGTACTGCGGTGAGATGGGGTCCAGCGCCTCGGTGGAGGTTGGCAGGCCCAGATCGAGGATATCGAGTAGCAGGCGCCGGGCGATGCGCAGCCCGTCTTCAATCTTGAACGAGTCATCGAGGTGTGGGTCATTAACCAGCCCCTTCCAGCCGACCGTGGTACGAGGCTTCTCAAAGTACACCCGCATCACAATGTACAGGGTATCGCTGAGTTCTTCGGCAAGCGCCTTGAGGCGATGCGCATACTCCATTGCGGCTTTCGGGTCATGAATAGAGCAGGGCCCCACGACAACAAACAGCCGGTGATCCTTGCGGTCCAGGATGTCCTGCACGACCTGGCGGCTATCGACAACGGTGTCGTGCACAGCCTCGGACATGGGCAGCTCCTCTTTGAGCGCCTCAGGTGTAATCAGGACGTTCTGTGCGTCGACGTTGACGTTATGTACTTCGATGTTGCTCATGGGTAGCGACCTGCTAAAGTGACTCCGGTGTTCAGTGCGGCACGTTATGGTCGATTCAGCGCCGCCAGTACACCGGGGCGGCGCATTCTATAGCACGCACACGGCTTTGTGTAGCGCCCGCCGGACTCGCCTGGAGCCCAGTTTGACCCACAGTCTTTTCGATATCTCGGTTCTGGAACCCCTCGCTGCTGGGGGCGCGGTGCCACTGACGCCCAACAGCCGCCTCGCACGCCGTATCGAAGCGGAATGGGGCAGGGCACAGGTCGCATCCGGCAAGGTGGCCTGGGAGCCTCTGGGTGCAACCGCTGTGCAGGAGTGGCTGCGAGGACGTTGGCTTGAGGCGGTCGAGCTTGACCTGCTGTCGCCCCGGGCATTGTTGACACCGCTGCAGGAACAGCAGCTCTGGCAAAGCGTGATCATGCGCCACGCTGAAGAGAGCAACACGGTGCCATTGCTGCGCGTGCGCGCCGCTGCCGAAATGGCCAGCGAGGCTCGACAGCGGCTACTGCGCTGGCAACTTGACCCGCGTACCTCGCGCCTGCAGCAACAATTCAGGCTTGAGAGCGATTGCGCGGTGTTTCTTCAGTGGTTAGAGCGTTTTGAGGCAGTGCTCGACGCCGAGGCTCTGTGCACGATTGACGACTGCTTCGGCGCGTTGCTTACGCTTGATCCTCCCGCGGAGGCCCCCGCAGTTGTACTCGTCGAGTGCGCCGAGCTGACACCGCTGGAGAACGCGTGCCTTTCGCATGTAGCGGGCGATGCTGTTCACCTGCCGCTGGGGAATCGCGAAGCTGACTGTCAGGTGATTGCTTTCGTCGATCGACGCGCAGAGCTTGAGGGCGTGGCCCGGTGCACCGCAGCACTGCACCGCGAAGAGCCCTCCAAGACCGTGGGTATTGTGCTCGACGATACCGGTGCGGATCGTGTCGCACTGGAGTACCTGTTGCGCCGCGAGTTTGGGTGTCTCGGCGACGACTATTCCAGCCTGCCTGTGAATTTCTCCACCGGTATACCGCTGTCTGAGGCACCCGTGGTTCGCGATGCGCTCGCCGCACTCGCGTTCGGGCTGCAATCGGTGGCCACGCGCTCGGTGCCTCGCCTTTTGCGTTCGCGCTTTATCGCGCTGGATGACGTGGACTCGGGCTTGTCACAGGCATTTAAACGACGTCTGCTGGACAATGGCAGCGAGGCCATCGACGTCGCTGAACTGCGCAACTTTGCAGCCGGTATGCACCGCGAAGACGGATCGCGGCTGCGATTTGCCGATGTGCTGATGGCGCTATTCGAGCAGCGTGAGCTGCGCAGGACCGGATTACCTTCTCAGTGGGTCGACCGATTCAGCGTTGCGCTGGACACCTGGGGCTGGCCGGGTAGTGAACAGCTGGATTCCCTCGAATTTCAGCAGGTGCGGCTGTGGTATGCCACGGTGGAGTCTCTCGCCAGTCTGGATGGTATTACAGGCCCGGTCGACTACCCGGAGGCGCTCGCTCTGCTTAGTGAAGCGTGTGAAAGGCAGACGTCACACCCGGAGACCGTGGATACCCCAGTGCAGGTGCTGGGTCCTCTCGAGGCAGTCGGCCTGTCGTTCGACCATCTATGGCTACTGGGAATGCAGGCGAGTGCCTGGCCCGCCGCACCGCGTCCCAACCCGTTTATCCCCATGTCGCTGCAGGCAAGGTACGGCATGCCACACGCGACGACTACCCGCGAGTGGGAGTTTGGCAGCACGCTTGTGGCCCAATATCGACGCGCCAATAGCTACGTCCATGCGAGTTATGCAGCGGAAGCTGACGGTGTTGTGGAACATCCCAGCGCATTGCTGGAGGGATTTACTCCCGCCGGCGCACCGGAGCCACTCAATGGCAACCGGGCATGGCCCCAGGCGCTTGCGAGAGCTGAGCTCGAACGCGTTGACGATTCGTTCGCGCCCGCACCCGATGAGGCGGAGATCGCCGCGGTACGGGGCGGTGCCAGCCTTATCGAGCACCAGTCCTTGTGCCCGTTTCGCGCCTTTTCGGAACACCGCCTGCACGCGGGCCCGCTCCCAGACACGTTCCCCGGTCTTTCGCCCGCCGAACGCGGCACATTGGTGCACGCCGCACTGCAGGTACTGTGGGAAGCGCTTGGCAGCCATACGGCGCTTGGCTCGCTCGGCCCCGCTGAACAGGCGGCGCTAGTGAATACCGCCTGCGAAAGCGCATTGCCAAAGATTCCGGGATTCCGACGTCGCGCTGTTGGCAAAGCCTGTATCGAACTGGAGCTTCTGCGCCTGCGCTCTTTGCTCGACGAATGGCTCGACATCGAGCGCAACCGCAATGAATTCAGGATTGCCGCACTCGAGGAAAACGTAACCGTCCAGATCGCCCAGTTAACCGTCCGACTGCGGGTCGACCGTATCGACGCGCTACCGGATGGGGAGCAGGTCATCATAGATTACAAGACCGGCGAAGCGCGCGTCAGGGACTGGCTTGGGGAGCGACCCGCGCAACCCCAGATGCTGCTCTACGGTCTGGCAAGTTCTGAGGCTCCGGCTGGTCTCGCGTTTGCACAGGTTAAGGCGCGGGATTGTAGCTACAAAGGTATTGGCGCGGTGGAGGGCATCAGCGGGATACAAACCGACATTGCCAAGGCCGTCAGGGAATCGCCTCCGGTGGAGACCTGGGCGGAGTTGAATGCCCACTGGGCCGCGGTGTTGGAAGCGCTCGTGGATGAGTTTCTTGAAGGGCGCGCGAGCGTCGACCCGGTTGGCGACAGCGCCTGCCGCTACTGCGGCCAGCAGGCCTTCTGTCGGGTCGGCCTGGAGGATTACCGTGGCTGACATCGCTGACGCACTGGAACGAGAGCAGGCCATTTCGGTGACGGACAGTTACTGCGTCAGCGCCCCGGCAGGGTCGGGTAAGACAGAACTGCTGATCCAGCGCTACCTGGCGCTGCTGCCCAGGGTTGCCCGGCCCGAGCAGGTGCTGGCGATCACCTTTACGCGCAAGGCCGCGGCGGAGATGCGCGAACGCGTGATGGCTGCGCTGCGGGACGCTGCTAGCGGCACACATTGCGATAGCGCGCACCAGATGAGGACGCGTGAACTTGCTGAAGCCGCGCTCAAAGCAGATGAGGAGCGGGGCTGGCACCTGCTGCGCGATATCTCTCGTTTCAATATCAAGACTATCGACAGCTTCTGCGCGGGACTCACGCGGCAGATGCCCGTGTTGAGTACCTTTGGCGGCCAGGCTAATCCGGTTGACGACAGCACGCCGCTGTATGAGGCGGCGGTGAACGAACTATTTGCCCGGATCGACAGCGATGACGCCGTCGCCGCTGACCTCAAGGCAGTACTACTCACCTTCGATAACAACTGGGCGCGACTGAAGGAGCTTCTCGTGTCCATGCTGATGCGCCGCGACCAGTGGCGAGCCTACATGGGTGTGCATGAATCGGCGGACGAGTCAGAGTCCTATCTGATTAACGTGGTGCAGGACATTGTGCGCGAGACGCTTGCAGAACTTGCGGCGGCGTTTGCCGACTACAGCGCCGAGGTACATGAGCTGCACGCCTTTAGTGCCCGCAATCTGGAGAGCGAGATCCCGGTGTCGTTCCCGGGCAGTGAACCAGGCGATCTGCCCGCGTGGCGCGCCGTGCGAAAGCTCCTACTGACCGACAAGGGCGACTGGCGCAAAAAGGTCGACAAGCGTCAGGGCTTCCCAGCGGGCACTGGCGGTGACTCACAAGTTTACAAAGACCGCATTCACGCGTTGCTTGAGCACCTCGGCCAGGACCCCGCACTTGGCGCACAGCTCAATAATGTGGCCACGTTGCCGGAAATGAGCGCCGGTAGTGAAGCCTGGCAGCTTGTCGTCCACCTTTCGCGACTGTTGCCCAGGCTGGCGGCATCGCTGCTGCTCGTATTTCGTCGCGAGGGATCGGTCGACCACAATCAGGTTGCTCATTCGGCACTGTTGGCACTCGGCGACGAGGACGCCCCCACGGACCTTGCCCTGCGCCTTGACTACAGCATCGAGCACCTGCTCGTCGATGAATTCCAGGACACCTCGATCAATCAGTACGAGTTGCTCGAGAAACTTACACGGGGATGGGCGGAGCACAATGCACTGACTCCCGATGCACCGCGCACGCTGATGATCGTGGGTGACGCGATGCAGTCGATCTACGGCTTTCGCAACGCGAACGTGGGCCTGTTTCTCAAGGCCCGCAGCGAGGGTTTTAACGGTGTCGTGCCCACGCACCTCGAACTGAAAAGCAACTTCCGCTCCCATGCCGGCGTGGTCGATTGGGTCAACGCCACGTTTGCATCCGCATTTCCCCCGTCCGACGACATCGGTGCGGGGCGCGTTCGGTACAGCCCGGCAATTGCAGTGCGTGACGAGGGGCCTGCACCCGCTATCTCTCTCGATGCGTATCGCGGCGAAGATGCGCAGCTCCGCGAAGCGGAGGCCATCTGCGATTGCATTGCAGCGTGTGTCGCTGACGGAGAGACAGATATTGCCGTACTCGGCAGGCTCAGGCGCCACCTGGAACCCATAACGTCACGACTCAAGGCGCTGGGCATCGCCTACCAGGCACAGGATCTCGATAGCCTGGCGGCTTCGCCCACCGTCGTCGACCTGATGTCACTCTGCCAGGTTCTGGCTGGTGATGAGGACAGGTTGGCTTTTCTCGCTCTCCTGCGCGCACCGTGGTGTGGGCTGCGTCTTGCTGATTTACATGCCATTGCGAACCATGGGGAGGGCGCGCCGCTAAAGCCACTCCGTCTTGTTCTCGGCGATGCTTCACTGGATGCGCTATTGTCTGCAGATGGTCAAGCGCGCATTGCCCATGTGCGCGCTGCACTGGCATGGGCGGACCGCAAGCGGGACAGGCTGGATCTGCGTGTGTGGGTAGAGTCCACATGGGAAAGGCTGGGTGGTCCCCGGGCCGCGAGTACAGAGCTTGCACTGGAGGATGCTGAACGCTTCTTGCAGCTACTGGAGCAGGCCCAGGCGGAGGATATTGGCCTTGACCCCGAGTGGTTACAGCGCAAGGTCGACCAACAGTTCATGAGTGGGGGTGACGCCAGCGCACCCGTGCAGGTCATGACGTTACATAAGGCCAAAGGGCTCGAGTTTGAGCGGGTGTTTATCCCCAGGCTGAACGGTGAACCGCGTGGTAACAGCGGTGATCTCATGCTGTGGGATGAGCGCACCAGTGAAGGTCAGCGCACCTTCCTGCTCGCCGCGAACGACCGGAGCGCAAGCAGCGAGCCCACCCTCTACAACTATTTGCGAGCTCAGCGCAGCGAAAAGAATCGTCTTGAAAATGTTCGCCTGCTTTATGTGGGAGCGACCCGGGCAATCGCCCATCTACACCTGTCTGCCACGGTCAACTGGGACGAACGGAAAGACGAGCCAAAGACCCCGCCAGCCGCTAGCCTGCTGCGCACTATCTGGCCGAGCTTTGCCGCCGGGATGCAGGTGCACGACTCACTGTCCCACCTCGAAGAGGCTGCCGCGATTCAGCCACTGGTGAGGCTTGGTGCAGATTCTCTGCCGCAGCCTGTCAGTACCGTGCACTCGACTTCCGCTGGAGACAATCGACCTGAGCGCTCAGACAATCATTTTGATCGTGCTGTTGGGACAATCGTACACCTCGCGCTGGAGCAGCTTTCCCGGCGAGTGCCACTTCCTGCCTCGGCTAGCCCTGCTGACCATGCTCGCTGGCGCAGTGCCCTGCTAGCAGAGGGCTTATGGGGGGAAGCGCTCGAGCGCGGCCTTGCCGCCGTTGACGCGGCGATAGCGGCCACACTGGCCGAGGGCGGGGAAGGTCGCTGGGTCCTGTCTAATGAACATGAGGTCCCGCGCAGCGAATGGCGACTTTCCAGAATGACGGAGGAGGGTGGTGCGCAGGACTTGATAGTGGACAGAACGTTTGTCGAGCGCGACTCCGGTGTGCGCTGGATTGTGGATTACAAGAACAGCCAGCCCGCACCTGGTGAGGTGTGGGACGCATTCACAACCCGGGAGGCGGCAAAGTATCGCGAGCAGCTGGAACGCTACCGCGACACACTGCGTGCGCTGGGGAATCAACCCATACAGTGCGCGCTGTTTTTTACCGCGCGTGGTGTACTGCATACCCTGCCTGATCTCGCGCTCGAGGAAAGGGAGCACTGACGCATGGTGAACTGGCACGATAGGGATATCGGCAATATCGTCATCCTGACGGGCGCGGGAATTTCGGCTGAATCAGGCCTGAAGACCTTTCGCGACACGGGAGGGCTATGGGAGAACCACGACCCCATGGAGATTGCGACGCCGGAAGCATTTGCCCGCGACCCCGGTCTTGTCTACCGCTTCTACAACGCCCGGCGCAACCAACTTGACGATGTAGAGCCGAACGATGCTCACCGTACCCTCGCCTTACTCGCGGAGCAGTTTGAGGGGAGTGTCTTTCTCGTCACGCAGAATGTTGACGATCTGCACGAGCGGGGTGGTAGTAAGCAGGTCTGCCACATGCACGGCGAGCTGGCGAGCATGCTGTGCCAACACTGTGGCGCTCGAATGGCAGCGACATCGGACTACGATGAATCAACGCGCTGCCCTGCATGCGAAAAGGCCGGGGGTCTGCGGCCCGACATCGTCTGGTTTGGGGAGATTCCATATCACATGGAGCAGATCGGTCTGGCGTTGGCAGCCTGCGACCTGTTCATTGCCATTGGTACATCCGGGACCGTCTATCCTGCCGCCGGGTTCGTTCGCGAAGCGCGACTGGGAGGGGCGTTGACGGCCGAGGTCAACCTCGAGACGAGTGACGTAAGTGGTTACTTTGACCTGCAGATCCAGGGGCCGGCTTCCAAAGAGGTCCCCGCGCTGGTCCACAGCTTGCTGGGTTGAAGCGGGCTTGGTTTCGGAGGTTCAGCCGCCTCTCACGTAGAGCGTAAGTCGTTGGCCCGGTTGCAGGTATTTCCCGGGGTCCAGCGCGTTCCACGAGATAATGTCGTTGATCGAAACATTGAACTTACCCGCGATGCGATAGAGCGAGTCTCCATGACGGACTCTGTAGCCCCTTGCCTGCGCGGGTTCTGCGCTCGCCAGTGCCAGACTCTCAGCCCAGCCATTGCCGTTGGGAATCATGAGAGTGTCTCCGGCTCGTATGTGGCTGCCGCGAATACCGTTCACTTCCTTTAGCAGGCGCACCTGCACATCGAAGCGTTTGGCGATGCGTATCAGGCTGTCGCCGCGCTCAATACGATAGTGGTTCCAGCGCACGCGGTCCTCTTCTGTCAGCTGGGCCACGCCATCCTCGAACTGCGCCTTCAGGCCGACGGGCAGGAGTATTTCGGGCGGCATGTCAGGGGAGGTTGCCCAGCGCAACTGGCCGGGGTTGTAGGCGCGCAATGTCGACAATTCGATGCCCACGAGTTCAGCGGCGCGCAGCAGTTCCAGCTGCCCGCCTGTGTCGGCGATCTCGAAGGCGGGCTTGTTGGGTACGGCTGGAATTTCGATCCCATAGCGTTCGGGCTCGGCGATGATCTGGGACAGGGCGAGTAACTTGGGCACGTAATGACGCGTTTCACGCGGCAGGGGCAGCGACCAGTAGTCAGTCGGCTTGCCGCGCTCTGCATTCTTGCGCTGTGCGCGGGCTACGCGGCCCTTGCCGGCGTTGTAGGCAGCCAGGGCGAGCAGCCAGTCACCTTCAAACCGCGCGTGCAACTGCTCCAGGTAATCGAGCGCAACGCGTGTGGAGTCGCGCACGTCCCTGCGGCCGTCATACCACCAGTCCTGGGACAGCCCGAGGTAGCGCCCAGTGGCCGGCATGATCTGCCAGAGGCCTGCTGCCCGCGATGGGGAGGAGGCAAAGGGGTTCAGCGAACTCTCAACCAGGGGCAGCAGAGCCAGTTCCGCCGGCAGGCCGCGAGCCTCGACGGATTCAACAATGTGGAACAGGTAGAAGTCAGCCCGCTCGGCAATGACCGGCAGGTAATTGCTCTGCTTGAGGAAGTTGTTGCGTGCAGCATCAACCGCGTCGTGATCAATGTCATGCCAGCTCAGCTGGGGACGAAGACGCTGCCAAAGGTCGGTGGGTGGCGGGGCAGGAAGTGCTACCCGCTCGGAGGTCACCTCGATCGGCTCCAGCGTCATAGCCCCGGCATCGTCGTCGGAACCCGGAGGCGTTGTCTGACAAGCAGTTACCGCTATTGCTGTAGAAAATGCTATAAATAATCTACGTAAGTGCATGTTTTTAATATTTAATTAGTGTTTTCAGTTTCCCCATACCCTCCATTGTATGGCGTGCTATCAGCAACGCCACAAAAAACTGGAGATTTCGCCTAAAAGTTATCTTTCCAGCCCCTCACCGTGGTAAACACCTCGGCCGGGGATGTACCCTCCAGCTTGCCCTGGCTCGCCAGGGCGTCACGCAGGTCACTCTGGTCGCAGCGCAGAAATGGGTTGGTGGCCAGCTCGAGGCCGATATCTGACGGGACCGTTGGCTCGCCGCGTTCGCGGGTCGATTCTGCAGCTTTAACGCGCGCCGCCAGCGCTGCGTTGTCGGGCTCTACGGCGCGGGCGAAAGCGAGATTGGCCAGTGTGTACTCATGCGCACAATACACCCGCGTTGTAGCGGGCAGCACAGCCAGCGACTCCAGCGACTTGAGCATCATCGGCGGATTGCCCTCGAAGACGCGTCCGCAGCCGCCTGCAAACAGGGTGTCACCGCAAAACAATACCGGCTCGTCGTCCGCATGAAAGTAGGCGATGTGGTCAAGGGTATGTCCGGGCACTTCCAGGATCGTGAAAGACGCGCCGAACACCTCTATAGAGTCACCCTCACGCAGGACCCGATCGATGCCATCCACCGCGGGGTTGTCCGGGCCATAAACGAGCGGCTGGTAGCGCTCGCGCAGCACCGCGAGACCACCGACATGGTCAAAATGATGGTGTGTAATGAGTACGCCGGTCAGCGTCAGGCCCAGCTCCTCGAGCCGGGCGATCACGGGGGCTGCATCGCCAGGGTCGACGACAAACGCGGAGTCGGAATCAGGGTCGGCAATCAGCCAGATATAGTTGTCGGAAAACGCTTCTATGGGCTGAATGTGGAGCATGGCAGGACGTTCCAAATAGATCGAAATACAGTAGTATAGAAGCGAAGTTTCCGGCGGCTCTGGATGTGCGATTGCGCTGATGCGCTAGCTTGGCCAGGGCGTTTTACCGGGCACGGGGCAAGGGCTTCATGCGATCAAAGTGTAGCGACATTTCGAGAGAACTGGAATCTTGGTACGCCTCCGATAATGGGCGGTACCTGCTGGATGAAACGCGCTCTGCGGTACAGCATCTGCTCGACACCACATTCGGTTATCACATCCTGCAGCTCGGCGTCCGCACTCCGAAGCCGCTCTCTGAGGGCAGTCCGATTCATCACAGGGTCTACAGTGCGGCGATGCCGGGCGATGGTGTCAATCTCGTCGCCTGTCCCGATGAACTGCCGCTGGACTGCGACAGCGTCGACACGGTGATCGCCCATCACTGCCTCGAGTTTGCTGAACATCCCCATCGCGCGCTTAGGGAAATTCAGCGCGTTCTAACCCCGCAGGGTCGCCTGCTACTGATTTGTTTCAACCCGTGGAGCCTGAAGGGTATCGCGGCGCGCACCTCGGGCGCCTTGCGCCACCCCCTGTGGTCGGCTTACCGGCCGCTGAGCGAAGGCAGGCTGACCGACTGGCTGAATCTACTGGGCTGCGAGGTGCAGGGCAGCGCTCACCTCTATGGTGTGCCGGTCATCGGGAGCGGCAGGGCGCGCCGATTCCTGGAAAAGGCAGATCGCTTCATCGCTGGCCATAACCTGCCAATGGGCGGTGTTTTTGTCCTACATGCATCAAAGCAAGTAGCAGGCGTCCATCCGCGCCGCCGGCTCAGCCTCGCCCCGCGAGAGCGGCTTATTGGGCTGGTGCCCAAGCCGACCGCAGCGCCGAGCCCGGCGACACCCGCGCCGCGCGATGGCATCACCTATCACAGGAATGACAGCACTCTTGACGACCGTTGAAATCTTCACCGACGGCGCGTGCAAGGGCAACCCCGGGCCTGGCGGCTGGGGCGCGCTACTGCGCTATGGTGACAAGGAGCGCGAACTCTTTGGCGGCGAGCACGACACCACCAACAATCGCATGGAACTGCGCGCGGCCATTGAGGCGCTGCGGGCATTGTCTCGGCCCTGCGAGGTCGTGTTGACGACTGACTCAGAATACGTGCGCAACGGCATCACCTCCTGGCTGGAGGGGTGGAAGGCGAAGAACTGGAAGACCGCGGCCCGCAAACCCGTCAAGAACGTCGACCTGTGGCAGGCCCTTGATGAACAGAACCAGCGTCATAACGTCGAATGGCGCTGGGTGAAGGGGCACAGTGGACACCCGGGCAATGAGCGAGCCGATGCGCTCGCCAACCGCGGTATCGACGAACTCACCAGCTAGACAAGTAGCGGAGACAAGCGTGCGACAGATCGTACTGGATACAGAGACCACCGGGCTGGAAGTCAGCCAGGGGCATCGCATCATCGAAATCGGCTGTGTTGAACTTATCAACCGCAAGCTGACAGGGAACCACTACCACCAGTACATCAACCCGGAGCGTGAGGTCGACCAGGGGGCCATCGAGGTGCACGGCATCACCAATGAATTCCTGGTCGATAAGCCACTGTTCGCCGCGGTCGCCAGAGAATTCTTCGACTTCGTACACGGCGCAGACCTCGTGATCCACAACGCGTCATTCGATATTGGTTTCCTGGACGCAGAACTCAAACGCCTGGACGGTTACTCGCCTCTCGCAGAGGTCTGCGGGGTGACCGATACACTGGCCATGGCGCGTTCTCGCCACCCAGGGCAGCGCAATACCCTGGACGCTCTCTGTAATCGCTACGACGTCGACAACTCACAGCGCGACCTGCACGGCGCACTACTCGATGCCGAGATTCTTGCCGACGTTTATCTCGCGATGACCGGCGGTCAAACCGCGCTGCAGTTGTCCGACTCGGGAGGAGACAGCGAAGGGCAGGGCCAGGCTGAAAGCATTGTACGCTTGCCCAGCTCGCGCAAACCGCTGCCTGTCATCACGCCATCGGCCGAAGAGCTCGCCGCACACGAGGCCCAGTTGGAGGCAATCGCTGGCAGCAGCGGCGGTAAGGTGCTGTGGCGCGGTGGCGAAGAAGCGGTCTAGATAAACAGCAGCACGCACAGGAACCCGACGCTACCGAGTACCAGCGTGTAGGGCAGCGCCATGATCACCATGCGCCCATAAGATAGCCTGATCAACGGCGCCAGCGCAGATGTCAGAAGGAAGAGGAAGGCGGCCTGGCCATTAGGGGTCGCAACACTTGGCAGGTTGGTGCCTGCGTTGATCGCAATTGCCAGCTGGTCAAACTCCGCGCGCGAAATCGTGCCCTGGTCGAGGGCCTCCTTGATTTCGCTGATGTAGACGGTGGCGACGAAGACGTTGTCGCTGATCATCGATAGTGCGCCGTTGGCGAGAAAAAACATGGGTGGCCTGACATGGGAGTGCATGGCCAGCACGCTGTCGATAAAGGGTTTGAAGAGATGCTGATCGTGGATGACGGCCACGATCGAGAAAAACACCACGAGCAATGCAGTGAAGGGCAGCGCCTCTTCAAACGCCTGACCCAGTTGATGCTCTTCGATTACGCCGTTAAAGGCCGTGAGCAGTACGATGATCATCAGGCCGACCAGGCCAACCGCGGCGAGGTGGAACGCCAGCGAGACAACGAGGATCACTGCAGTGAACGCCTGGATCATCAGCCGTGCATCAGAGCGTGCACTGCGGTTTGCTTCCTCACTTTCCTGAAACTCGAGAAGTACCGCGCGAACGTTGTCCGGAAGCTTGGCGCCGTACCCAAACTTGCCAGTGATCTCCAGCAGTACGCAGGTGGTGAGGCCACACACCAGCACAGGCATCGTGACCGGGGCCATCAGCGTTGCGAACTGCAGGAAGTCCCAGCCCGCGATCGTGGCAATCAGCAGGTTCTGTGGCTCACCTACAAGCGTGCAGACCCCACCCAACGCGGTGCCAACGGCGCCATGCATGAGAAGGCTGCGCAGGAAGGCGCGAAAGGTCTCGAGTTCCTCGCGAAAGTCCCCCTGTACCGCGGCGTCATCCGAGTGGTCGTGGTCGGCGTGCGCGAAACCTTGCCCGGAGGCGACCTTGTGATAGACGGAGTAGAAGCCGACACCGACGCTGATGAGTACCGCGGTGACGGTGAGGGCGTCCAGGAACGCCGACAGGAATGCCGCGACCAGGGCAAACAGCAGCGAGAGCAAAACCTTGGAGCGAACATTCAGCAGAATCTTGGTAAATACGAAGAGCAGTAGCTCTTTCATGAAGAAGATACCGGCCACCATGAACATCAGCAGCAGGATCACCTCGAAGTTGGCAACGGTTTCGTTGTAAACGTTCTCAGGAGTGGTCATGCCAAGCAGCACGGCCTGTATGGCGAGTAGGCCGCCGGGTTGTAGCGGATAGCACCTCAGCGCCAACGCGAGAGTGAAGATGAACTCACCGATCAGGAACCAGCCGGTGACAAAGGGGCCCAGTGTCCAGAGCGCTATCGGGTTGATGAGCAGGAAGGCAACGATAGTCTGCTTGTACCAGAGCGGCGAGTGCCCCAGGAAGTTCTTCCAGAGCGCGGTGGCAAAGGTGTCTTGCATGTCTGGTACGGCATGGGTTCGACGAAGGGGCGCATTCTACGGCATTACCGGGCGCTTGCGTATGCCCTGCCGCCACTTTTTGGGGCGCCGCTCCGTCACCGTGCATTGCCGTGCGACACGTATTGATACAGGTAGTGCCGCCGCATAAGATAGCCGGTCCTGCCCAAGCCATCGGAGAGTCCATGTTCCGACCCGACAACAACCCACCAGAGCCCTCCAGCGATGAGTTGCTGATCGTTTTCCAGAAAGGTGAATTGGTGAGCGATATGCGCTCTCGTGAAATGTGCCTGATGCAGCGGACTCAGTTCGAGGTTTCGGGCTGGCATGAGGTCCGCCGCCAGTTTCTGGGTTACTGGGAGAACAGGCCCTGCTGGGTGTTGGAAATTGACGAGATAGACCAGCCTGACCCGATGCAGTTCCAGAGGGGCAACCTCTATCACATCCTCGGGCGCGTGGACGATCGCCTGTTTGCCCTGGCTGGCCGCGCCGCGCAGCTGCTGGACTGGGAGCGTGACCACCAGTTCTGCGGCCGCTGTGGTTCTCAGATGCGGGTAGACCTCAAGGAGCGCGCTATGCGCTGTGACTCCTGCGGCAACATTAATTACCCCCGAATCTCTCCCTGCGTGATTGTTCTGATTACCCGCGGCGACGAGATGCTGCTCGCCCGAAACGCGAACTTTCCCCAGCCCATGTACAGTACGCTGGCAGGCTTTATCGAGGCCGGGGAGAGTGTGGAGGAAACGCTGCGCCGCGAAGTCATGGAAGAGGTGGGAGTCGAAGTAGGGGAGATGCGCTACTTTCAGTCCCAGTCCTGGCCTTTCCCCAACCAGCTGATGTTGGGATTCTTCGCCGAGTACTCCGGCGGGGACATCGTCTGCGACCAGGTCGAGATTGCCGATGCACAGTGGTTTCGGGCGGACGACCTGCCGATGATTCCACCTGAGTCTTCAATCGCCGGCCAGCTGATTCGCAGCCACATACAGTCCATTCGATAGGTAAGGCGGAGCTAACACATTGGAACATCTTTACGACTACGGCCTGTTTCTCGCGCAGGCGGTCACGCTTGTTGCGGCCATTCTCGTCGTTTCGGGCGGTATTTTTGCCCTCGGCCAGCGTCAGAAGTCCGAGCAGCAAGAGGGTCACATCGAGATTCGCAATCTCAACGAGAAGTACCAGCACATCGGCGCTGCTATTCGCTCTGTGGTTGAAGACCCCGCAGCGGTAAAGTCACAAAAGAAGGCCGACAAAAAGAGCGAGAAAGCAAAGGCGAAAGAAGCGAAGAAGAAGCGCAAGGAGCCCGTAGATGACTCCAGTCGCCGCAAGCGGCTCTACGTATTGAATTTTGATGGCGATATGCGCGCCTCTGCTGTCGATAACCTGCGCGAGGAAATCTCTGCGGTGCTGCCGCAAATCAGTGGTGACGACGAGATTGTCGTGCGCCTCGAAAGCCCGGGTGGGGTGGTCCACGGCTATGGCCTCGCCGCAAGCCAACTGCAGCGCATTGGCAATGCAGGCGTACCCCTTACCGTTGCCGTTGACAAAGTGGCGGCCAGTGGTGGCTACATGATGGCCTGCGTGGCGGACCGAATCATTGCTGCACCGTTCGCAGTGCTCGGCTCGATCGGGGTAATCGCGCAGCTGCCAAATTTCCACCGGGTGTTGAAGAAGAATGATATCGATTTCGAGCTGCTTACCGCTGGGGAATACAAGCGCACGCTCACCATGTTTGGCGAAAACACCGACAAAGGCCGAGAAAAGTTTGTTGAGGAACTGGAAGAGACGCACGAACTGTTCAAGGCGTTCGTGGCAGCGAACCGCCCGTCACTCGATATCGCTCGCGTTGCCACGGGCGAGGTGTGGTATGGCCAGCAGGCCATCGATGAAGGTCTTGTCGACGAGCTTCAGACCAGCGATGCGTTCCTGCAGGACCACCTTGCCGACTGGGATGTCTTTGAAGTGAAGTATGTGCAGCGCAAAAACTGGCAGGAGAAGCTCGGTTTTGCAGCGGAAGGCGCTATCGAGCGCGCCCTTTTGAAAATCTGGCAGCGCGGCCAGGATCGCACTAACTACTGACTGTCTTCATCCGGATCACAGTTGCCGCGGACGATGATCGCGCGGTTCACAAGACCCTCCTGGTCGCCCTCAGTCTCGCCAAGCACCGCTGCCCCAATGTCTGCATTGGGATTGGCGCAAGGGTCCTGCTCAGCATCGGTCAACCACGCCAGAGCGGCGATGAGCCCGACCGAGAAAAAGAATACGCCTGCTGCCAGCGTCCAGCGCTTATTCATGCGGGTGTCCAGATAGTCCTCGAAGCCATGCTCGCACAAACGACAGGCACGGGCGAGACTTCAACCACTGTCCATCTCCCGGCAGGTCGCCATCCAGGCCTCTACGGCTTCGAGCGGGTAGCGGCCACGCGGTAGCGCGAAATAAAACGTGCGCCGCATATCGCGGCGGGGCAGAGTGAGCGGCACCAGGTCTCCATTGGCGAAGTTCTTCTTCAACACGATCCGGGACAGGCAGCCGATGCCGAGTCCCGATTCGACCGCATTCTTGATGGCTTCGTTGTGCTTCAGTTCGAGGTAAATGTTGATGTCTGGGAGAAGGCCCGCAAGCGCGCGATCGAACGTGTGTCGCGCCCCCGAGTCTGGTTCGCGCAGGATCCACATGGCGCTCTTGATGTCGCGGGTGGTGAGTGTTTGTTTGGCAGCCAGCGGGTGGTCTGCTGCGCAAAACACCACGAGCTCGTCTTCGCGCCACGGAATCAGCTCCAGCTCCTTATGCTGCACTTCGCCTTCAATCATTCCGATATCGACCTCGAAGTTGAGTACGCGCGCCACAACGTCTGGTGTATTGGCGATATCCAGTTGAACGTTGGCATCGGGGTAGCGGCCCAGATAACCGGCGAGGTAACGGGTCGCCAGGTGATTGCCAATCGTAAAGCTGGCCCCTACCTTGATGTGGCCGACAGACTTGTGCCCCCTTAGAAGCTCCTCAAAACCCTGGCAATGGGCGAGCAGTTTTTCGGCCTCCTTGCGCAGGGTTTGCCCGATGGGATTGAGCGTGAGCTTGTTCCGCGCCCGATCGAAGAGCTGCACGTCGTAGACCTGTTCCAGGTTCAGCAGGGCCTCACTGGCCGCGGATTGCGACATGTGCAGGCTCTGGGCAGCGCGGGAGATGTTTTCGTACTTCGCCACGGCCAGGAAAATTTGCAGCTGGCGCAACGTAAATTTCATAGGTTTCTCCGGGGGGCGAGTAGGGTGCATTACCGGGCTACCCGGTAGCTACATCCATAATATCCTGTTTTACATGGACAACAGAAGTCGTTAACCTTACGCACTTTTTAGCACCGGAAGCTCGAACCGGCTCCCGGTAACCTCTTTAACCCGTTGTATTTCATGAGAAAGGAGATAACAGCAATGGCGCAACAGAAAGCAACCAATGTCCACTGGCACGAAGGGGATATCACCCGGGACCACCGCGCAAAGCTGCTGGGCCATAAAGGTGCAACCCTTTGGTTTACCGGCCTGTCCGGCTCGGGCAAGAGCACCGTTGCCGTGGAACTGGAAGGCACCCTCAACGAAATGGGTGTGCTGTCTTACCGTCTCGATGGCGACAACGTGCGCATGGGTATCAACAAGAACCTTGGCTTCTCCGCCGAGGACCGCACGGAAAACATCCGCCGTATCGGCGAAGTGGCCAAGCTGTTTGTCGACACTGGTGTAATTGCGCTGTCCAGCTTCATCAGCCCCTACCAGGCCGACCGCGATCAGGTGCGCGCGCTGCACGAAGATGCGGGCATGGAGTTCATTGAGATCTTCGTAGACTGTTCGCTTGAAGCCGCCGAAAGCCGCGACCCCAAGGGTCTCTACAAGAAGGCGCGTGCGGGCGAGATCAAGAACTTCACCGGTATCGATGACCCCTACGAGGCGCCGCCGAAGCCGGAAATTCATCTTCACTCTGACCAGCAGTCTCTGGCCGAGGAAGTCGAACAGATTCTCAGTGTGCTGCGTGATCGCGGCGTCATCAGCTAAGCCAGGAGTACCCCATGATCAAGCCTCACGGATCCGACGAACTGAACCCGCTGTACGTCTACGACGACGCACAGCGCGAAGCGCTCCTCAAGGAAGCGGAAGACCTGCCTTCGCTGCTGCTTAACTCTGCGGCCGCGGCGAACGCCGTCATGTTGGGCGGTGGTTACTTTAACCCGCTGACCGGCTACATGAACCTCGCGGATGCTATGAGCGTGGCGGAGAACATGCGTACCACCGATGGTCTGTTCTTCCCCGTACCAGTGGTCAACATGACCAGCGAAGAGGGCATTGAGGCGGGTAGCCGCATCGCACTGCGCGACCCTAACGTCGACGGCAATCCCGTCCTTGCCGTAATGAACGTTGCTGCCGTTGAAACGGTAACTGACGAACAGATCGACCTCATGGCTGAGAAAATCTTCCGCACTCTCGATGAGAACCACCCTGGCGTGTCGACCTTTAAAGGTCTTGGCCGCACGGTTGTGTCAGGCCCGATCGACGTGCTCAGCTTTTCCTACTTCCAGGCTGACTTCCCTGATACGTTCCGCACCGCGGTAGAAATTCGCGATGAAATCGCCGCCAACGGCTGGGAAAAGGTTGTCGCCTTCCAGACGCGTAACCCCATGCACCGTGCGCATGAGGAACTTTGCCGCATGGCCATGGAAGACCTGGGCGCCGACGGCATCCTGATTCACATGCTGCTCGGCAAGCTGAAGCCGGGTGATATTCCCGCCGACGTGCGCGACGCGTCCATCCGCAAGATGGTCGAAGTGTATTTCCCGCCGAACACAGTCATGGTTACCGGTTATGGCTTTGACATGCTGTATGCCGGTCCGCGCGAGGCCGTCCTGCACGCCGTTTTCCGCCAGAACTGTGGCTGCACCCATCTCATCGTTGGCCGCGACCACGCGGGCGTGGGCGACTACTATGGTGGGTTTGATGCGCAGACCATCTTCGATGAAGAAGTGCCCGCAGACGCGCTGGAACTCGAAATCTACCGCGCCGACCACACGGCCTACAGCAAGAAGCTGAACAAGGTTGTGATGATGAAGGACGCACCGGACCACGATAAGGAAGACTTCGTTCTGCTGTCGGGAACTGCCGTACGTGAGATGCTGGGCAAGGGTATCGCACCGCCGCCTGAATTCTCGCGTCCCGAGGTCGCCAAGATTCTCTCTGACTACTACCAGGCGCTGGACAGCAAGGCCTCTTAAGGTCGCGGCGCACGTCATACCAGGCCGCCCATTGGGCGGCCGTTTCATAATGGACAACAGATAATGAACTACGACCTGTTTAATGGCGATGCCGATGGTATCTGCGCACTGCTGCAGTTGCGTAAGGCGGAGCCACGCGACGCCGAGATTATCACCGGCGTTAAGCGCGACATTAACTTGCTGGGCAAGGTAAGCGCAGCTGCCGGCGACCAGATCACGGTCCTCGATGTCTCCATGGACAAAAACAAGGACGCTCTCAACGCCGCGCTTGAAGCGGGTGCGGACGTGTTCTACGTAGATCACCACAAGCCAGGAGATATTCCCGAGAGTGACAGGCTGACCGCGATCATCAATGAGGCGCCAGATGTTTGCACCGCGGCTCTCGTCAACGGGCATCTCGACGGCGCCTACCTCGACTGGGCGGTGACCGGTGCGTTCGGTGACAACCTGAAGGACACCGCGCGCAGCCTGGCGAAAGGGCTCGACATTTCCTCGGAAGACCTGGACGCATTGGAAGCGCTCGGCACCTATATCAACTACAACGGTTACGGCCCATCTATCGAGGATCTGCATTACGACCCCAAGGATCTCTACCTTAAGTTGTATGCGGCAGAGGGCCCGCTTGATTTTGTCGCGAATTCACCGGACTTCACCAAGCTGAGCACCGGGTACAAAGAAGACATGGGCGCTGCAGAATCACTGAAGCCCGAACATGCAGACGCCAGTACCGCCGTATTCATACTTCCAAATGAGGCCTGGGCGCGTCGGGTGAGCGGTGTGTACAGCAACGATCTCGCGAGCGACAACCCGGAGCGCGCACACGCGGTTGTGACCATCAAGGACAACGGCAACTACCTCGTGAGTGTTCGCGCACCGATGACGAACAAGCAGGGCGCGGCAGACCTCTGCATGCAGTTCCCCACGGGTGGCGGACGTGCAGGTGCTGCAGGTATCAACGACTTACCCGCAGACAGCCTTGACGAGTTTGTCGCGGCCTTCAGGAAGACTTACCCCGGTTAAGCGCGCAACCAAACCGTGGGTGTTCGCTACCGGCAGCTCAGCGCCGACGATGCTGGCCTGCTCGCGCGCGGCATTGGCCGTGTGTACGGCGACACCTATCCGGTGCCGGAGTTTTACGATCCTCAGTGGCTGGCAAGCGCTATAGAGTCGAGGCTGCTGCACAGTATCGTCGCACTGGATGAGTCGAGTGAGGTTGTCGGATGCATGTCGACCGTACTTGAGGTGCCGGGCGATTTCACTGCCGATGGCAGTGCGCTGATGATCGCTCCCGAGTTTCGGGGACAGGGAATAGTCGCCGAGCTTGGCCAGCACTCGCTTGTGATCTACCGGCAGCTCGGTCTAAGCGGGCTGCATCTCTACGCACTTGCACTACATGATCTCGTACAGAACCAGTCCGGCCGTGCCGGTGCGGTTGTTACTGGCGTGCTGCCAGCGTGGTTCAATCGCAACGCCAGGGTTGCTGGCTATGATTATCCCGATGCTCGTATTGGCGCGGTCACTCTCTATATGCCGCTGGCCAGTGGACCTGCTCGCACCTGTTACCTGCCGGCTGACTACGAACCCATACTCCGTAAGATTTATGGTGAGTTGTCACTGGAGCGTTTCCTCAAGCCGTGTCTGGAGGAGGGCGTTCTACCCGCACACACCAGCAGCACGCTGGACCTGAAACCCGCCAACCGCCAACTGCGCCTGGTTGTTGATCGTATCGGCGAGGACTTTCCCGCCGTCATCTCAAGGCAGTTGCAACGCGTCTCAACTGCTCAATATGAGGTGCTCTATCTGGACCTGCCTCTGGCCGACCCCGCAGTTAATCGTGCGACAGTCGAGGCCAGGGATCGTGGTTTCTTCTTCGGTGCGTTGATGATTGAACGTAGGGGAGGCGACAGGTTGCGCCTGCAGTCCTATGAGCCTGCATCAGCAGCGGCTGGGCATATGGTATTGGCCTCCCCGCAGGCCGAGGAGTTGCTCGCCTTTGTAATGGCGGACCAGGACAGAGCCCACACCTGATTCCCGAATTCAAAGTTTCAGGGATTCAACTCATCTATTTTACATAAAATAATTATGGCTGCGTCTGTCGGTTCCGTGCCTGGCGGGGCGATTCTCCGAAATGGCGGGTGAATGCCCGGGTGAAGTGGCTGTGATCTGCAAACCCCGTCTCGAGAGCGATGGTGCCGATGGGCTTCTCGGTCTCCAGTAGCAGCTGCCTGGCGTTATCGAGCCGCACTTCCACGATGTATTGCCGCGGTGTTTTCCCCAGGTGCTTGCGGAAGCGCCTTTCCAGCGCGCTGACCGACATGTTGCAGGCACTGGCCAGCGCTTCAACGGAGATGGGGCTCGCAAAGTGTTGGCTGATGTAATCAACAGGCGCACGCAGCTCGCGGAAGGGGATCGCGGTGCCCTCGGTCTTATTCAGGTGGCGGCTCAATCCAAAGGTGCCGAGAATCGCCTGCGAGGGGTTATAGATGGGCCACTTCGAAGTCAGGAACCAGTCGCCACTGCCATCAGGCCCGAGGATCAGCTCCAGCCTGTCTGTCACTGTTCCACCCTCTAACACATAGGCGTCATCGCTCGTGTACTGCACGGCAAGGTGCTCGGGCGCGATGTCATAGTCGCACTTTCCCAGCAGCGCCTGCAGGGAGCTGAAGCCGAAGCGCTCGAAAAACAAGCGGTTACCGTAAGCGAAGCGCCCCCTGGTATCTTTGACCCAGGCATGGGTGTCGGGCACCAGGTCCAGCAGCGCAAATCCTTGCTCTGCGTCCGCAAGCGACTGAAAAATCAGGTTTGACATTATCTGGCACCCGCGCCGAGTTTATACAAATTATGTATGAATTCGTACAAGAATTCAGGGATGTTTGGGCGGACTATCGAAAGCTGTGCGCCCGATGACCGCAACGGGCCTACCTGATAACGCATAACGACAAGGCGAATGCGCGCGATGCTCCTACCCAGGATGCCCTGCTGATATGTACCTCGGTATCGATGTTGGCACGCAAAGTGTCAAAGCCCTCCTGTTCGACCCAGAGCGATCAGAGATCGCCGGTGTGTACTCCTCGCCTTTAGCGATCATCAGCGAGGAGGAAGGTACCCGGGAACAGCTGGCCGAGT
The DNA here is from genome assembly GCA_965227435.1 of Halioglobus sp. Taxonomy (GTDB): domain Bacteria; phylum Pseudomonadota; class Gammaproteobacteria; order Pseudomonadales; family Halieaceae; genus Marimicrobium. The sequence continues at coordinate 3,096,408 of CBDDGB010000001.1, forward strand.
GGTGGGTGACTGCATTAAAAGACGCCGTGACCGGGCTACCCGCCGGGCTGCGCAAAGCCGTAAAGGGCATCGGCGTGTCAGGGCAGCAGCATGGCTTCGTGCCGCTTGACGCTGACGGTGCAGTGCTTGCACCCGTAAAGCTCTGGTGCGACACCGCCACAACCGTGGAATGCGAAGAGATTACTGCGTCGTTCGGGGGCGAAGAGGCCCTGATCGCCCGTGTCGGTAACCCCATACTGCCGGGCTATACCGCATCGAAGATTCTCTGGCTGCGCAAGCATCGTCCCGAGGAGTACGCAGCAATGCACACCGTGCTGCTGCCGCACGATTACATTAATTTTTTACTGACCGGTGAGCGCGCGATGGAGGCGGGGGACGCCTCGGGAACGGGTCTGCTGAATGTCTACACGCGCCGCTGGCACGAGGATGCTCTGGCTGCGGTGGACCCCTCCGGCAAACTGTCCGCAGCGCTACCTGAGCTTGTACCGGCAGACGAACCCGTGGGCACGCTGCGCGCAGAGACGGCCGCAGAGCTGGGACTGCCTCCAGGTATACCTGTGGCGCCCGGCGGCGGAGACAACATGATGGCGGCGATCGGCACCGGCAGTGTTGCCAGTGGGCGGATGACTGTCAGCCTGGGTACATCGGGTACATTGTTTGCCAGCGCCGATAAACCTGTCGTGGACCCCGGCGGCAATCTCGCCGCCTTTTGTTCATCGACGGGGCACTGGCTGCCACTGGTCTGCACCATGAACTGCACGGTCGCCACCGAGCTGGGCAGAAACCTGTTCGACCTCGGCATCGCCGCACTGGAGGCGGAGGTCAGCGCCGCAGAGCCAGGTGCCGGTGGCGTGATGACGTTGCCCTTCTTCAACGGCGAGCGCACACCGAACTTGCCCGCAGGCAGGGGCTGTGTCCTCGGGCTCACCGAGGCGAACTACCAGCGCGGCAACCTTTTACGCTCCGCCATGGAGTCTGCAGTGTATGGCCTGCGCGCCGGGCTCGACACGTTCCGTTCACTGGATTGTCCGGTCGACAGCATTCGCCTGACCGGTGGCGGCGCCGGCAGTGCGAGCTGGCGACAGATGGTTGCCGATGTGTTTGACATGCCTGTGCAGGTGCAGGAAAACGATGAGGGCGCAGCGCTCGGCGCGGCACTACAGGCGCTTTGGCTGGACGAGGGTGGCGACCTCACCGCGCTGGTGGACAACCACCAGTCACTCGACGGCGCACGCAGCTGCGAACCTGATGCGAATGCAGTGAGCGCTTATGCCGGGCACTACCAGGACTACCTGCGACACGTGCAGGCGATCACACCGCTGTATGGCGGCTGAGGGAGTATCACTATGACAAGACCCGTTTTCATCGGCGAGCGGGAGTACTTTCCCGATATTGGTGCGATCCCTTTTGAGGGAAGGGAGTCCGACAACCCGCTGGCTTTCAAGTTTTACGAGCGCGATCGCGTTGTCGCGGGCAAGACGATGGAAGAGCATCTGCGCTTTGCAGTGTGCTACTGGCACACATTCTGCGCGAAGGGCGCCGATCCATTTGGTGTGGATACGCAGATCTTTCCCTGGGATGAGCCAGACGACCCTATGGCTGCCGCGCGCGCACGCATGGATGCAGCGTTCGAGTTTTTCACCAAGTTGGGTGTGCCCTATTACTGTTTCCATGATCGAGACCTGGCACCCGAGGGGGCCAGCGTTGCAGAGTCAGAGTCCAATCTCGCTGCCATGGTGAGCGAAGCCGCGGAGCGCCAACGCGCCACCGGCATGAAGCTGCTGTGGGGCACGGCGAATCTGTTCGGTCACCCTCGCTACATGAACGGCGCGGCGACCAACCCGGACTTCGCGGTAGTCACGCACGCGGCGGCGCAGGTAAAAGCCGCGCTGGACGCCACCGTTGCGCTCGGCGGCGAGAACTATGTCTTCTGGGGTGGCAGGGAAGGGTATGCGAGCTTGCTGAACACCAACACCAGGCGCGAATTGCAGCACCTGGCGCGTTTCCTCGAGAAGGCCCGGGACTACGGTCGCAGCATCGGTTTCAAGGGTACATTCCTGGTCGAACCCAAGCCGATGGAGCCCAGCAAACACCAGTACGACTTCGACGCCCAGACCGTGATCGGCTTCCTGAGACATTTCGGACTGGACGGCGACTTCAAACTAAACGTTGAAGCCAATCACGCAACGCTCGCCGGACACAGCTTCGCCCACGACCTGCAAATGGCCGCCGATGCCGGGTTGCTCGGCAGCATCGACGCCAATCGCGGCGACCCGCAGAATGGTTGGGACACCGACCAGTTCCCTGTAGACCTGTACGATGCCGTGCAGGCAATGATGGTAGTGCTTGCCAATGGTGGCTTGAAGACTGGTGGCCTTAACTTTGATGCGAAGGTACGTCGCGAGTCCGTCGATCTCGAGGATATCTTCATCGGACATATCGGCGGCATGGATAGCTTCGCGCGGGGGCTTCTGGTCGCTAACGCCATCGCCGAATCGTCATCACTGGCAGAGCGCCGCGAAGCGCGCTATGCAAGCTTTGATGGAGGCGAGGGGGCTGCGTTTGAACGTGGTGAGCTGGATCTCGCCGCGCTGCGCGACCTCGCCGCTGCAAACGGCGAACCGGACCACGTGAGCGGCAAGCAGGAGTGGTACGAGAACCTGATCAACCAGTACCTATGACTGCAGGTCTTCTTGGGAGATAGCCAGATGGCAAAAGTGAGAATGGGAATGGTCGGCGGCGGTGAGGGCGCATTTATCGGCGCCGTGCACCGCATGGCGGCTGCACTCGACGGTGAGATCGAGCTCGTTTGTGGTGCCTTCAGCGGTGATGCCGAACGTTCGAAGCGATCAGGCGCCGCGCTGCACCTTCCCGACGACAGGGTTTATGGCGACTTCAACGCAATGATGGCAGCAGAGGCGCTGCTGCCAGAGGATAAGCGCATGCAGTTCGTTGCGATCGTCACACCCAATCACATGCACTTCCCTGTTGCCGAGGCAGCATTGCGGGCTGGGTTTCACGTGATGTCCGATAAGCCGGCAACCTTTAGTCTGGACGAGGCACTCAAACTCAGGACGATTGTTGAAGAGACCGGTCTGCTCTACGGGCTGACGCACACCTATACCGGCTACCCCCTCGTCAAGGAGGCGCGAGAACGCGTTGCCCGCGGCGACCTGGGTAAGATTCGCAAAGTGGTTGTCGAGTACCCCCAGGGTTGGCTCGCTGACCGCGAGGAAGACGAGGACAACAAGCAGGCCGCGTGGCGGCTGGACCCCGCGCAGGCAGGCGTCAGCAGCTGCATGGGCGATATCGGCGTACACGCTGCGAATCTAGCGGAGTACGTTAGCGGCGAGAGGATTACATCGATCTGTTCCGACCTTACCGCTTTTGTCGACGGGCGCGCTCTCGATGACGATGGGGCGGTGCTGCTGCGCTTTGCCGGGGGCGCCAAGGGCGTATTGCATGCCAGCCAGATCAGCGTGGGTGAAGAAAACAACATCAAGATCTTCGTTTACGGCGAGAAAGGGGGTCTGGAGTGGCACCAGCAGGAGCCCAACACGCTGTGGCTAAAGTGGCCCGATCGCCCCACGGAGATGCTGCGCGCGGCGGGTGGCTATCTGGGCGAGCTCGCGGCGTCCAACACGCGCACGCCGATGGGGCACCCCGAAGGTTATCTCGAAGCGTTTGCCAACCTCTACATGGCGTTCGCTGGCCAGATACGCGCGCGCGACGAAGGCAGAGAACCCTGCGCGCGCGCAACAGATTGTCCAGGGATCGCTGAGGCTGTAAGAGGCATGACGTTCATCGAACTCGCCGTGTCCGCCAGCGCTTCCGATACGAAGTGGCACGAATTCAAGCAGTACTAAACGGAATAGAGGATAAGTAGATGTCGAAGATGAAAGGGCCGGCGATTTTTCTCGCCCAGTTCGCGTCAGACGAGGCGCCGTTTGACACCCTCGATAACATCACCCGTTGGGCCGGTGACCTTGGCTACAAGGGTGTACAGGTGCCGACCTGGGAGGGCGGGCTAATTGACCTTGTGAAGGCGGCTGAGAGCAAGGATTACTGCGACGAGGTTAAGGGTATCTGCGCGGCAAACGGCGTGGAAGTCACCGAACTCTCCACGCACCTGCAGGGCCAGCTCGTTGCAGTGCACCCGGCTTACGACGAGCTCTTCGACGGATTTGCTCCAGAGGAGCTGCACGGCAAACCAAAAGCCCGCCAGGAATGGGCGGTTAACCAGCTTATGCTGGCGGCACGTGCCAGCCAGAACCTGGGGCTTAACGCGCATGTGACGTTTTCGGGCGCACTGCTCTGGCACACAATGTACCCTTGGCCGCAACGTCCCGAGGGTCTCGTTGAGACCGGCTTCAAGGAGCTAGCCGACCGGTGGGTGCCGATCCTGAACGCCTTTGACGAAGCGGGCGTCGACCTCTGTTACGAGATTCACCCGGGTGAGGACTTGCATGACGGAGTGACATTCGAACGTTTCCTCGAAGCCACAGGCAATCACGATCGCTGTCATATCCTCTATGACCCAAGCCACTTTGTGCTGCAGCAGCTCGACTACGTGAAATTCATCGACTACTACCACGAGCGCATCAAGATGTTTCACGTCAAAGATGCCGAATTCAACCCTGACGGCCGCTCGGGCGTGTACGGGGGCTACCAGGGGTGGGTCGACAGAGCGGGCCGCTTCCGCTCACTGGGCGACGGCCAGGTGGATTTCAGCGCGATCTTCAGTCAGTTCGCGAAGTACGGTTTCGAGGGCTGGGCTGTCCTGGAGTGGGAATGTTGCCTTAAACACCCTGAAGACGGCGCGCGAGAGGGCGTCGACTTTATTAACCAGCACATCATCCGGACGACCGACAAGGCGTTCGATGATTTTGCCGGGGGCGAAGCAGACGAGGCCACTAATCGGCGTATACTTGGCCTGGACTGACCGCCGCCAGCACAATAACGATAAATCGGAGTATCCAGATGACTGATACCACTGTTGACCGCAAGAAGCTGTATTACGTTGGCAACCTGTCGATCTTCATGATCGGCCTGGGTTTCGCCGTGCGCGCCAACATTGCGCCCAACCTGCAGGAAGACATCTACAACCAGATTGATATTGCGAACTCCGCGGCGATGGTGGGCGAGGCACTCGGGGCAACCTTTACAGGCTTTGCATTAACCCTGTTGTTTGGCAGCGCGCTTGTCGACCTCATCGGCATGAAGCGTATGCTGCTCTTGTCGGCGCTGGGTTATATCGCCGGGGCAGCCGGTCTCTACTTCGCTACAACCATGCCGGTGGGCGATACGGTAGAGACCGTCGTGCTGGTGAGCCTGTTGCTCACTGGTCTAGGATGGGGCGCCGTGGAAGCGGCGTCCAACCCTATGGTGGCTGCATTGTATCCGGAAGAGAAAACACACCGTTTAAACATCCTGCACGCCTGGTGGCCCGCGGGCATTGTTGTTGGTGGCCTGATGGGTGTCGCCATCACCGCGCTGGGCATCTCCTGGAAACTGAACATGGCCGTGTTAATGATTCCCGCCATTGTGCTGGCCTGGATGGTGGCAACCGCGGCGTTCCCGGTAACGGAGCGCGTAGCGGCAGGTGTGAGCTACAGCGATATGTTCAAAGAATTGCTCAAGCGGCCACTGTTCTGGGTGTTCTGGGCGTGCATGTTCCTCACCGCGGCGGCTGAACTCGCACCAGGGCAGTGGGTGAACATTGCACTGTCTAACATCGTGGGCATGCAGGGCATCCTGCTGCTTGTGTATGTGAGTGCATTGATGTTCGTTGGCCGCCACTTTGCAGGGCCGATCGTCGAGCGCGTCTCCCCGGTCGGGCTGATGTTCGTCAGCTGCGTGCTTGCGGGCATCGGGCTTTACTTGCTCAGCCTGGCGACATCACCGCTGCTGGCATTTGGGGCTGCTACCGTATGGGGGCTGGGCGTATGCTGGATGTGGCCCACGATGCTGGCGATTGTTTCCGAGCGTTTTCCCAAGGGAGGCGCGATGGCCATGGGCCTGATGGGCTTCGCAGGCGGGATGTCGATCCAGTTCGTGCTGCCACAGATGGGCGCGATATTCGACAACGCCAAGGCTGAGGCTGCGGGCGGGGCACAAATGCTTGAGTCGCTGTCGCCCGAGGCGATGGAGGGTGTCATCCGGATCGCTTCGGTCGAATCGTTCCAGGCCGTCGCGTTTGTACCGCTTATGCTGCTGCCCGTTTTCGGCCTTATCTGGCTTGTCGACAGGCGGTCCGGTGGCCACCAGCCCGAGGTAATAGGCGAGCCGGGTACACCGACCTCCTGAGTATTGCGGTATGCAGGTCAAGCTGGGAATGAACATGCTGCTCTGGGGTACGCGGATCGACACATCCCATATCCCGGTGTTCGAACAGCTCGGCGCCGCCGGTTACGATGGCGTCGAGATTCCGATCGGTGATCAGAGTGAAGCGACATTGCGCCAGATGGCCGAAGCCTGCGATGGGATGGGGCTTGAGCGCACTGCGTCTGCGTTTGTCGGACTTGAGACCAACCCTATCGCGCCCGATGCAGGTACTCGCGCGGCCGCGGTTGATAACCTCAAACGCTCGATTGATGGTGCCGCGGCCCTGAACGCAGAAATACTGATCGGCGGCATCTACCAGGCGCACAAGTACTTTACGGGGCGGGCCGCAACGGAAGATGAATGGCGTTGGTCGGCCGAATACCTGCGCGAGTGCGGCGAGTATGCCCACGAGCGAGGTATCTCGCTCGGGCTGGAAGTGCTCAACCGCTTCGAGGTGTTTCTCATCAACACGGTAGAGCAGGCAAAGCGCATGGTCAGTGACGTTGGGCTTGCCAATGTCGGTGTGCACTACGACACGCACCACGCGAATATAGAAGAACCGCAACCGGCGGAGGCTCTGGCAGGAGCCGCGAAAGTTTTGAATCACGTTCACCTGAGCGAGAGTCACAGGGGCACGCTCGGTACCGGCCAGGTCGATTGGTCGGGTAATTTTGCAGCGCTCGAAGCCCTGGATTACGAGGGGTGGCTTGTCATCGAAGCCTTTGGCACATCGGACCCCGATCTCGCTCTGGCTGCCAATGTGTGGCGCGAGGCGTTTTCATCCCGGGAAGCCGTTTTCGAAGGGGGTATCGCGTTTATCCGCGAGCACCTGTAATCCGCCAGCCGCTAACAGCGAGAACCACGTTATGGCGATCACAACAAAGAAAGTCGTGTGGGCAGTCCTGATCACTGCCTGGCTCTACTTCCTGCTGCCGGCGACGGCAAACCTGTTTTACGAGCTATATCACCTTACAGGCATCGGTGCAGTGTACTGGGGCTACAGCGGCTTCAAGGCGGCGGGATATTACTTTGGCACCTGGGAGTACCAATGGCTGGCCTGCCTCGGTGTCGCCGCCATCATTCTGTTGCTGCCGGGTCGGTCCCGGCGCACTACCTGAAGAGGTTTCTATGAACAGACGCGAGTTCCTGGAATGCGCGGCGATCCTTGTCTCCGGGGTCGGCGCAAGCCAGTTGGGGTTCGCCCTGAGCAGGGAGCAGGAAGTCTACCTGGCGACTGCACCTGACTATATCAGCGGCAAACTGGACTACCTGACCGAGGCGGAACGCAAGATCATCGCCGCCATGGCAGAGGTCGTGATACCGCGGACGGAAACGCCGGGTGCGATCGACGCGGGAGTACCGCGCTTTATCGAGTTGATGGCCAGGGACTGGTTAACTTACGAGGAGCGCGCGATCTTCGAGGCAGGACTCGCGGAGATGGCCACTCGCATTCCCGAAGAATACGGCCAGCCCTTTGACCAGCTTCCCGAGAAACAGCAGCTTGCCATTATGGAGCAGTTGGAGGACGACGCTTCTGACTCGGAGTGGTACAGCTTCGCAAATGTGCAGCGGCAGTTTATTTCCGATGCGCCGTTTATTTGCCAGATCAAGGAGCTGACGATCTTCGGCTTCTTCACCTCGGAAGTCGGCAGCACGCAGGTCCTGCGTCACAACCCGATGCCCATGCGCTTCGACGGCGACTACCCCTTGTCAGCCGACGACAGCACGTGGTCGGAACCCGGTCTTTGAGTAACGCACATGATTGAAAGCAAAAACTATGATTTTGACGCCATCGTCGTTGGCTCTGGCATCTCGGGCGGCTGGGCTGCGAAGGAGCTGACCGAGAAAGGCTTGAAGGTCCTCGTTCTGGAAAGGGGCGGGGACCTGCAGCACGGCTCAGGGTACCTGGGTGAGCACGCACCCAACTGGAAGCTGCCATACCACGGCAAGAAGCCTCGCCAGCTGTACGAAGAGGAATACCCGATGGCCAACCGGGTTTACGCCTTCGGTGAGGCGACCCGGCAGTTCTGGATGAACGAGAAGGAGAACCCCTATGTCGTCGATGACAAGGAGCCCTTCATGTGGATTCGCGGCAACACGGTGGGTGGCCGGTCACTGATCTGGGGTCGGCAAACGTATCGCTGGAGCGAAATGGACTTCCGGGCCAACGAGAAGGATGGTCACGGCATACCCTGGCCGGTGGGCTATGACGATATCGCGCCGTGGTACTCCCACGTTGAAAAGTTTATTGGCGTCAACGGCCGCCCGGAAGGCCTGCCACAGTTACCGGACTCTGAATTTCAGAAACACATGCCGTGGATGGCACTGGAAAAAACCATCGAGGCACGTCTGAAGAAAAAGGCGCCCGACGTGACCCTGACCAATGCGCGTGTCGCAATCCTTACCGAAGACCTGCCCGGACGCGCCGCGTGTCATTATTGCGGCCCCTGTCACCGTGGCTGCTCGACCGGCAGCTACTTCAGCTCACAGGCCTCTACGCTACCGGCGGCAAAGGCCACAGGCAACATGACGCTCAAGCCCGATGCACTGGTAGAGCGCCTGGAGCACGATCCGGAGACTGGCAAAATCAGCGCGGTCCATGTGCTGGATACCCAGACCCGCGAGCGCACCCGCTTTACCTCACGCATCGTGTTCCTCTGTGCGTCTACCGTTGCCAGCACCCAGATCCTCATGAATTCGAAGAGCGAGGCCTATCCCAATGGCCTCGCGAATCGCAGCGGCGTGCTCGGGCACTACATGATGGATCACACGCTCGGCATCAGCAGCATGGGCATCTTCCTGGATAACATGGACACGTATTACTTCGGCAATCGACCCACCGGGTTGTACGTGCCACGCTTTCGCAACCTCGATGGCCAGGATGAAGACGCGGATTTCGTGCGCGGTTATGGCTACCAGACGGCCACCCTGCGTATGGACTGGGCGACCGGGTTCAACGTCAAGGGTTTCGGTGCCGATCTGAAGGAATCACTACGCAAGCCAGGCCCCTGGATCTTTGCGCTGGCGGGCTTTACCGAGTGCCTGCCGCAGAAGTCCAATCGCATGTACCTCAGCAGCAAGGTCGACCAGTACGGCATGCCGCAGGTCGCTTTCGAGATGCGCTGGAGCGATAACGAGGTGAAACTGCGCAGGGATGCCGCGAAGCAGGGCAGGCGACTGCAGCGGGCCGCGGGCGCCGTGTTTACCATTGAAACTGAGACAGAAGTCACCCGCGAACAGATGTCACTGCCGGGAGAGGGTATCCATGAAATGGGTACAGCGCGTATGGGCGACGACCCCGCCCAGTCGGTGCTCAACAAGTGGAACCAGGCACACGACATCGACAACCTGTTCATCACCGACGGCTCCTTTATGACATCGGCCGCCTGCGTGAACCCTTCGCTCACCTACATGGCATTTACCGCGAGGGCCTGCGACTATGCCGTGAAGCAAATGGGGGAGGGGTTGATCTAGTCGTTACCACCACCGACGAATGACTGGCGAAACTGCCGTGGGCTGCAGCCCATGTTGCTGCGAAAGTGCTTCGTGAAGTGACTGGGGTCTTCGTAGCCGAGTCGCGCACCGATGGCGCTGATACTCTCTGCGCTGTTTATCAACAACTTCCGCGCCTGCTGCAGGCGCTGGTCTGATATCCACGCCTTTGGCCCGATGCCCATCTGGTCTTTGAACAGGTGCGACAGACGTGAACTGGAGACGTGGCAGTGTGCTGCAACATCCTCGATGCTGAACTTCTCCGTCAGTCTTTCAGCCATGTAATCACAGGCTGACTGGATGCGCGGGTCGATGGCGCGCTTCGATGTCGGGCCGCCATATTGGCGCGCACGCAGCAGGATTTCTTCCAGCCGGTTGTACTGCAAGTCTGACAGGTAGGCGCCTTCTTCAGTCAACAGGTCTTTGAGCGAGTTAAACAGCGAGTCCAGGTGAGTGCTGTGCGCGGTACTGCCAATGTCGAGCGCAAGCACATTGTCTTCCAGGGATGGCCAGCGCAATAGCTCGCCCCAGTGCGACAGCGGTTGGAACAGCGCCCAGCGGTGCTCCCACGCGTCAGATTTAGGGTGCAGGCCATAGTGCAGCGCAGCGTCCGGCTTCAGTAGCAGCATGGTTCCAGGCCCTGCATCGTACTCTGCGCGATCGCTGATGTAGAGCCCGCGGCCGCCGGTTGTCAGGTGCAGGGTCCAGCACGGCATGTTGCCCTGCATGCGGGTGTCGCTGTCGGTTACCCGGCCGCGGTTGATGCGCGTGAGGCCAGTCTTGATACTGTGGTCATACAGCAGCGCGTGATCGAAGCTCTCGAGAAGCTCCTGCATGAGTCTCTGGGCCGCGTCGTCCGAGAGGGGCCTGCCACTCTCCATGCGCGTGCGCCATCGCTCAATCAGCGGGCGCTGGCTGTCCAGGAAGAGCTGATTGCCGTGGAGCCGGTCGCCGAGCCGCTCGATTTCCTCCAGGGAGATGATGTCATCGAGGACCGCTTGTACTGCAGCGATGCCCTCAGGGTCCGCCTCGGCGCCATTAAACCAGTCGTAAAACGCTCGGGCGGCGTCGGCGAGGGGTGACTCCTCAGCATGTTTTGGCATGTAACAGCCCGCTAAAACCCTATATAGCGAAAAAGTGTAGCAGAAAAATACAAGTCCTCAGCAAGTGAGGCCATTTCCCGCACTGGCGCCCCGGCGTACGATACCCGGATAACAAAGCCCAGCGAGCGCCCGCAGCGATGCCTGAAACGACAGCGGCTGACTATAAGAACCCCGCCTTACCCGCCGAACAACGCGCGGAGGACCTGCTCGGCCAACTTACTCTCGACGAGAAATGCTCCCTCTGTGCTGGCCGGGGCTTCTGGAAAACCAAGGGAGTACCCCGCCTGGGGCTCAAGCCTTTTATGCTCACAGACGGCCCGCGCGGCGTTGGCTTTCACTCGAGCAACAAGCGTTGCACGGCGTTTCCTTCGGGCATCGCGCAGGCCGCGACATGGGACGTGGAACTGCTCGCGCGCTTTGGTGCAGCGCTCGGGCAGGAGTGTCGCGCGGCAGGAGGTGGCACCATACTCGGTCCGGCCATCAACATTTGCCGCACGCCGCTGAACGGTCGGACGTTTGAGTATTTCAGTGAAGACCCCTACCTGAACAGCCAATTAGTCGTACCCATCGTGAGGGGCGTCCAGGCGCAGGGCATCGCTGCCTGCGTCAAACATTTCGCCGCCAATAACCAGGAGACTGATCGTGTGAGGATCTCCAGTGAGGTCAGCGAGCGAGCGCTGCAGGAGATTTACCTGCCCGCGTTCCGGGCGGCGGTTGAAGAGGGTGACGCCTGGGCTGTCATGTCGGCCTACAACAAGGTTAACGGCGTGCCGGCGAGTGCCAACGCCGACCTGCTTAAACGGCGACTGCGGGATGAGTGGGGCTTTCGCGGCTTTGTGGTGAGTGATTGGTTTGCACCGCGCTTTGCGGGCACCACCGCGTCCTGCGTCAAAGGCGGACTGTCGTTGGAGATGCCCGGCAAAGGGTCTCCCTATAAGAAAGCGAAGGTGAGCGAGGCCTACCACAACGGGCTCATCACCGAACGCGACATTGACGACAACCTGCGGGGTCTGTTGACTGCGATGGCTCTCACCGGCCATCTGGACCCTGAGCGCAGGCGAGCCGTGAGGAATACGCCTGAGCATCAGTCCCTGGCGAGAGAGATCGCCGAGACGGGCATGACGCTGGTAAAGAACGAGGAACGCACGCTACCGCTGCGGCAGGGGGAGGTCCGCAAGGTGGCCTTGCTTGGACCGAGCCTGAAGAAGCGCTTCTGCCTGCCCCTATACGGTGGCAGCGCCGGTGTTTGGTCGCCTTACGAGGTCACAGCCTACAAGGGGCTGCTGAACGAAAATCGCGGCCGCTTCGAATTCGTCAAGAACCCGCAGGAAGCAGACGTGGTGCTGTTTTTCGCAGGCCTCAGCCACAGGCCGGGGCAGGACTCAGAGGTGAGAGACCGCGTCAGTCTGTCGTTGCCAGGCGGGCAGGACGAGATGATCGCCCGCATCGCGGCACAAAATCCGAATACGGTGGTCGTGCTGTATGGCGGCAGCCCCGTAACAATGCCCTGGCTGGATGATGTACGCGCCGTGCTGTTGTGCTGGTATCCCGGTATGGAAGGCGGTGCAGCCATTGCGCGTACGCTCTTTGGCGACAGTAACCCGTCAGGCAAGCTGCCCGTTACGTTTCCAAGGTCGCTCGCCGATAGTCCGGCACACACATCGGCGCGCACTTACCCGGGTGACAAGCGCACCGTCCATTACGACGAGGAACTGTTCGTCGGTTATCGACATTTCGACAGGCGCGGTATCGAGCCCCTGTTCCCATTCGGGCATGGCCTGTCTTACACGCACTTCGAGTACGGTGATATCACGCTGGCACAAGACACACTAGAACGAAACGATTCGCTCACCGTCAGCATGACGCTGGCCAATGGCGGCGACTGCTGCGGTACAGAAGTGGTGCAGGCCTACATCGCCGATCTTGATGCGCCCGATGACAGGCCGCTACAGGCACTAAAAGGGTTTGCGAGGCATACCCTTGAAGTCGGGGAGCGTCGCACTGTCGCCTTTGACATCCCGGCAACCGCGCTGCAGGTCTTTTGCCCGAAGACGGAGCGCTGGGTGTTGCGGAGTGGCCGCTATGAAGTCCGCATTGGCAGCTCGTCGCGCGATATTCGCCTGTCTGCACTGTTCCAGGTGCGTGTGGGCAGTCACGATAAGAAGACCACCACCATGGAGGCACCATGAACTCGCAGCTCAATAGACTCTCGCTCTCTGTCGCACTGCTCTGCGCCAGCGGTATAACACAGGCACAGTCTCTCGCGCTCGAAGAAGTGCTGGTTACTGCGACCAAGCGGGAGTCGAGCCTGCAGGATGTCTCGGTAGCAGTGACCGCGCTCAGCGCACAAGAACTCGACGTCGCGCAGATCGTGTCGTCGGAAGACCTGACGTTTCTTGTGCCCTCCCTCAACCTGCAGAAAGGCTCTAATCCGCGGCAGACGTCGTTCTCTATCCGTGGCATTGGTACACAGTCTTTCAGCAGCGCTGTCGAGCCCAGTGTCTCGACCATGGTGGACGGTGTGGTGATGGGGCGCTCGGCCCAGGCATTCATGCAGTTGCTCGACGTCGAGCGGGTTGAGGTGCTTCGCGGGCCGCAGGGCACCCTGTTCGGTAAGAACTCCACCGGGGGCGTTGTGCACATCATCACGCAGAACCCCACCGACGAAATGACCGGCGAGGTCTCTGCCACTGCTATTACCGGGAACGAGTACCGCGGCGGGCTGACAGCCTCCGGCCCCCTGACGGAGACGCTTGGGTTTCGCCTCTCCGCCAATGGCGTGGATGTCGACGACTACACCCAGAACAAGTTCGACAACAACAAGCTGAACGGTCGCGAAGAGTGGAGCGTGCGCGGCAAGCTGCGCTGGCTGCCGGCCGGCAATCTTGAATTCAAGTGGGCTAGTGACTTCAGTGACCGCGACTGCGATTGCACTGCGGGTCCCATCCGCCAACTTGAGCCGTTCGGCGGGAATGATGACCAGGTGGACGAAATTCTGGCCTCCATCGCGCCGGTAGTGCCTGGCGAAGAAAACAAGGAAGTGAACATCAACAAGGCCACGTTCAGTGAGTCTGAGAGCAGCGGTCACTCGCTGGAGATCAACTGGGATATTGGCGAGCACACCGTGACGTCCATCTCTGCACTGCGAGAGTTCGAGGTGAACGGCTTCGGCGATGTGGACAGCCAGCCCACTGACGCCTTCGGCTTCGACCAGTTCGGTTTCAGTGAAACTGAGCAGTTCACGCAGGAGCTGCGACTGCTTTCGCCGGTTGGTGAACGCTTCTCTTATGTTGCGGGCCTGTTTTACTTTGACCAGACCGTGGAGCGACGCTTCAGGCGCCAGTTCGAGTTTCAGGAAGGCAACCCTGGCATCGCTATCGCGGATTTCGAAGTTGATACTGTCAACTGGGCCGCTTTCGGTGAATTCACCTACAACCTGACAGATACGTTGCGCGTGATCGTCGGTGCGCGCTACACGGAGGATGAGCTCGATTTTGTATTCATGCGCACCCAGGAAGGCTTCACGCTGGGTCTGCCTGACCCCGTGCCGCCGACCCCCGGGGATACGCAGGAGGACGACCTGTCCGGCAAGTTTGCCGTGCAGTGGGACTACAGCGATGCCGGTATGGCTTATGCGTCCTATACCAGTAGCTACAAGGGCCCGGCGTTCGACATCACCTTCGGCACGAAACCCGAGGGGCTGGAGCCGGTGGACCCCGAGACGGCCGATGCCTATGAATTGGGCCTCAAGACGACGGTCTGGGATGGTCGGCTGCGCCTCAATGCCGCCGCATTCTACGCGGAGTACCAGGAGTTCCAGGCACAGGCGTTTTTTGACCCTGACGGTTTGCCGGACTGTCCGGACGAAGACCCGCTGTGCGACCCCAACGATGACCCTGGCAGTTTTCTGCTGATCAACGCGGGTGAAGTGTCGACTACAGGACTGGAACTCGACTTCATGGCACAGCTGTCGGAAAACCTGCGCGTGACCGGCGGCGCGGCCTGGATAGACGCCAAGATCGAGGACTATCCGGGCGGCCCCTGCAGCGGCGGTCAGCAGTTTCGCGGAGAGTGTCCGGAGGCAGGACTGCAGGACCTTTCGGGCGGCCAGTTGCCGTTTTCACCTGACTGGAAGGTCAATCTTGCGGCAACCTATACCTTTTTCCTCGACGGCAACTTCGATATCGACGTGATCGGTTCTGTGCGGGCACAGGACGATGTGCAATACTCGCTCACGCAGGACTCAGAGACTATCGGCGACGGCTACAGCATTTACGATCTCTCACTCGCGCTGAATGCGAAAGACAGTACCTGGCGGGCCACTGTGTTTGTGAAGAACCTGACGGACGAGTTCTACCCGTCAATCATCGCACCCAATAACGAGAATATTCTTCCGAATGGCTATACCCACCGCTACAGCAAAGAGTCCGAGCGCCAGTTCGGACTGCAGTTCGCCTATCGTTGGCTGTGAGTAAGGCCGTGTCAATTCTACGCCTGTTCGCATTCACACTGCTGTGCAGTAACGTTGTCTTTGCGACTGAGCCGCAGTCCCCGAACATCCTGGTCATCATGGCCGAAGATATGAGCGCGCGTGTCGGCGCTTTCGGCGACACTGTCGCGGTCACCCCGAACCTCGACCAGCTCGCCGGGGAGGGCACACGCTATCCCAACACGTTCACCACGGCAGGGGTGTGCGCGCCCAGCCGCGCGGCTCACATTACCGGCATGCACCAGATTGCCATAGGCGCGCAGCACATGCGCACGTCCTCTGCGCCCTCGGGTGGTTACAAGGGCGTTCCACCAGCTCATGTAAAAGCCTACCCGGAGCTATTGCGCCGCGCCGGCTACTTCACATTCACCGACAGTAAGCTCGACTACCAGTTCAGCGGGCCGCTAGCGGGCTCTGGGCCATTCACGATCTGGGACATAGAGGGCTCGGACGGGCACTGGCGAGCGCGGGGCGACAACCGCCCGTTCTATGGGTTGCTCAACCCGGGCGTCACGCACGAAAGCGGTGTGTTCAGGCCGCTGGGTGCATGGCCGAACAGTATCGTGCACCTTGTTATGCAGGTGATGCGCGCGGTGCGCGGCATCGGTTTGCCCGAGGTGCAAACCGTCACAGACCCGGACGATATCGTGGTGCCTCCATATTTTCCCGACACGCCAACGGTCCGCACAGACATGGCCAGGCACTACAACAACATTGCAGCCATGGATGCTGAGGTTGGTAGGTTGCTCACCCAGTTGGAAGAGGACGGCCTGAGCGACAACACAATCATCATCTGGACAACAGACCACGGTGACGGCCTGCCGCGATCCAAGCGGGAGATCTACGATACGGGCATTAAGGTTCCCATGATCATTCGCTGGCCAGAGCAGTACCGGCCAGACGATGCGCCCGGGGGCGGCCTCGACGAACGCCTGGTAAGTTTCGTCGATCTTGCCCCGACAATTTTGCGCCTTGCCGGCGTGAGCGTGCCCGCGCACCTGCACGGCCGTGATTTGGTGATCGGTGAACCTCGCACCTACATTTACGCGTCACGCGACCGCATAGACGAGGTGCCTGATCGGCAGCGGGCGGTGCGCGACGAGCGCTACAAATACATCCGCAGCTGGCACCCGGAGCTCGGTGGCGGCCACGCGCTCGCCTTCAGGGACAACATCGACATGATGCGCGAGTTGCACGCACTGTACGCGGCGGGTGAGCTCAACAGTGTGCAGAGTCGCTGGTTCGAGGGGCCGGGCGAAGAACAGCTCTACGACGTTGTTGCAGACCCGTTTGAGCTCAACAACCTGGCATCTGACCCGGCGCTTGAGGCGGAACTCATACGCCTGCGGGACGAACTGGCCCGCTGGCGAGAACGCGTTGGAGACTGGAGCGACGAGAGCGAAGAGGCCATGGTCGCGCGTTTCCAGCCGGGGGGAGACGCGCCTGTCACGGGTACGCCGCTGATCGCCGTAAAAGAAGGCCAAGTACATATCACCGCCGCCGATAATGCCTCCATTGGCTACCGAATCGACGAGGGTCCATGGCTGCTCTATACGGCGCCGCTGAAGGTGGCAGCTGGCGTCTCTGTCGAAGCGCGCGCCATTCGCTACGGCTGGGATGAGAGTGACACCGCTGTGTTTACAGTGAACTAACGCCGGGGACTCGCTGATGCCTCTATTTGCACAAAGATTGTTCGTCGCGCTGCTCGCTATGCTGAGCGTGCATGTCGCGGCAGATGACAGACCAAACATCGTCTTCATCATGTCGGACGATCACGCCGTGAAAGCCGTGAGCGCCTACGGCAACGCCATCATGCAGACGCCAAACATCGACAGGCTGGCGCGTGAGGGCATGCGCTTTGACAGGGCCTATGTGGGTAATGCGATCTGCGGGCCCAGCCGCGCCACCATGTTGACGGGTATGCACAGTCACGGGAACGGGTTCTACAGCAACGAGTGGTCCGGGCCCTTCGACGGCACGCAGCAAACACTGCCCAATCTCCTTCAAGCCAACGGCTACCAGACGGCCGTCGTCGGCAAGTGGCACCTGTACAGCGACCCCGTGGGCTTTGACCAATGGGATGTCATCACGAACGCATTTGAACAGGGCACCTACTTCAACCCGCATTTCCGCAGCCCTGCCGGTGTCGAGGAAGCAACGGGTTACGTGGCAGACCTCGTCACCGACAAGGCGATTCGCTGGTTGGGCGATGCTAAGGGCAAAGACGCGCCGTTCTTCCTGATCTACAACCACAAGACGCCACACCGAGACTGGATGCCTGGCCCCGAGGAACTCAAGAATTGGGATGACACGACCACGATACCCGAGCCACCTTCCCTGATGCGCGATCTCGATGGCCTGACGGACGCTCGTCGCGATGCGCGCATGACAATACGCGACTGGATGACGAACAACGATGTGAAGCTGACGCAGAGCAAGAATTTTACGCCGGAGCAGCAGGCACTGTGGGAGGGCGCATTCGCTGCGGGCAATCAGGCGTTCGAAGAGGCCAACCTCAGCGGTAACGACGAAGTCCGCTGGAAGTACCAGCGCTATATCAAGACCTATATTGGCTCAGTCACGAGCATGGACCGCCAGATCGGTCGCCTATTGGACTTCCTGGAAGCGGAGGGCATGGCAGAGAACACGCTCGTCGTCTACACCTCGGACCAGGGATTTTTCCTCGGCGAAAACGGCTGGTTCGACAAGCGCTGGATTGATGAAGCCTCGGCCCGGATTCCGCTGCTGGTACGTTGGCCTGGCCAGGTGGAGGCGGGCAGTGTGCATAGCGGCCTCGTCCAGAACATCGATTTTGCGCCCACGCTACTCGCCGCTGCCGGCGTTAAACCCGCCAAACCGATGCACGGCATCAGCCTCGTGGAGCACCTGCAGGGCAAGGCGACGGAGCCGCGAGATCTCTACTATCACTTCTATGAAAATCCCGGCTTCCATGGTGTGGCTCGTCACTATGGCATTCTCACCAGCACTCACAAGCTGGCCTACTACTACGAAAACGATGAATGGGAGTTGTTCGAACGGGCGTCAGACCCCTGGGACCAGGTCAATCTTTATGGCAACCCAGGTACCGAGAAACTGACCGCCGACCTGAAACAGCGTCTCGCAGCCCTCAGGGTGCAGTATGCCGTGCCAGAGGAGGACCCGGACGTACCCTGGTATCACGGCATCGTCATCCGCCTCGTGGAACAACTCTTAAAATTGATGTAACAGGTAAAGGTCTCAATGTTAAAAAAACTGCTGCTCGGCCTGTTGCTTCTGTTAGTCATCGCAGTCACACCCCTGTGGATCATCGGCGCTGGCTACCTGGGAGAACCCTGGGAGCCCGCGCCGTCGATGCCGGGACCGCGGACGGTCGATACGGGATTTGCGGCGGACGAGCCCCAGATACTCTTCGGTGACTTGCATACCCACACGAATTACTCTCTCGACGCCTACGTGTTTAACATGAACATGATCAAGGGCGTGGGTATCACCACGCCGTCGGATGCCTGTGACTTCGCGCGCTACTGTTCTGCGCTCGATTTCTGGAGCATCAATGACCACGCGGAGTCGCTATCGCCACGCGTCTGGGCAGACACCGTTGAGGCCATTCGTGAATGCAACGCCGCGTCGGGCGAGCCTGACAGTCCCGACATGGTGTCATTCGTTGGCTGGGAATGGTCCAACAGCAACAGCGACGATGTGCCCAGCCACTACGGCCATAAGAACGTGATTTTCAGAACGTGGGAGGAGGGCGCAACACCCACGCGGCCGATCGCCTCGCAGGAACGTTACATGATCGCTCGCGTGCCGCCGCCATTGTTGGGGATGATGAGCCTGTCTGACCCGCTCGCAGCGGTGAGTGATCTCGGCTGGTATGTGAGGGAAGTGAAGAACACGCCGATCTGTCCCGCCGATGTACCGGCCGACGAATTGCCCCCTGACTGTAGGGAAGTGGCGTTTACTCCCACAGAGCTCTATCGCAAGCTCGATGAGTGGGGCTACGACAGCATGGTGATTCCGCACGGTCTTGCCTGGGGCACCACGAACCCGCTCTCCGCCGACTTTCGTAACCAGCTCAGTGAGTACGAGGCCCGCTACCAGAACCTGTTGGAGACGTTCTCGGGGCACGGCAATTCAGAGCGGTTCGAAGACTTCGAGCGCATTGGCTACCTCGACAACGGTAATGCCTATTGCCCGCCTGCAACGGACAACTTTTTGCCCTGTTGCCGGCGAGCGGGCGAGCTTGCCCGCGCCGAGTGCGACGACCCATCGTCACCGGTCTGCGACGACAGGGCCCAGACTGCCATGGCCGACTACGTAGAGAAAGGTGTGAAAGCGGGCCGCAAACTCTTCCCGGACGCGACGCTGAACGACTGGGCGGGCTGTGGGCAGCTACAGAATGCGTTCCAGCCTGCGTCCATGTACGTGCCGCGGCAGTCCACGCAGTACAATCTCGCCCTGGGCTTTGATGCGACTGGCGCACCGAAGCGCACGCGTTTCGGCCTGATCGGTTCCTCTGACAATCATGTAGCGCGTCCCGGCAACTCTTACAAGGACACGGATCGCGCCCTGTACACCGATCACAAAAACGTGACGGGAGAGGGCGGCGGGTTAAACATCGGGGCGGACAGGGAATCCGCCGCGTTTTACTACACCGGGGGCCTGGTCGCAGTGCACGCGGCGGGACGCAATCGCGATGCCATCTGGGATGGACTCGCGCGCCGCGAGGTATATGCAACATCGGGCGATCGCACGCTGGTTTGGTTCGACCTTCTCAACGGGCCAGACGGCGAAACCGCGATGGGCAGTGAGGTACAACTGGATCACACGCCGCGCTTTCGCGTGCGGGCGCTCGGTGCATTCGAGCAGCAGCCTGGCTGCCCTGACTTTGCGGTGGCTGCGCTGGGACGCGAGCGGGTCGAGTCGCTCTGCGGCGGCGAATGCTACCGCCCGGGCGACCGCCGTAAAGTGATCGAGCGAATCGAAGTCGTACGCATTCGGCCGCAAGTGACGCCAGGCGAGGATATCGCCGGTCTTATAGAGAACGACTGGCGAAGCTTTGACTGCCCGGCCGATGGCAATGGTTGCGAGTTTGAGTTTGAAGACACCGACTACATCCTCGCGGAGCGTCCGGCGCTGTACTACGCGCGCGTGATACAGGCGGAGGAGCCCCTGATCGGTGGCGACCCGTTCGGTTGCCGCTACGACGATGCGGGGAACTGTATCGCCAGAGAGTACTGTGTCGGCGCCAATGCCGGGCCCGACGATCTATGCCAGGCGCCTGCATCGCCGCGCGCCTGGACCTCCCCGATTTATCTCGAATACGGCCCTCCCGGCGGCGATTGAACAAATTTGCAGCAGTGCGGCAGGCGACTAGCTGTGGCCAGATCTGACTGATTCGGTTCAAGGGGATAGACCTCTCAGCACCTTCCCGGCGCGGCGACTTTAAGGGCCGCCCATTCGCTTGATTCGGACTCGCTTTTTGACACACTTGCCCCTCCCAACTATCTGGAGCAGTAGTCATGTCGCTTAGCGAAGCAGAACAGAAAGTCATGGATGGCACCGCGTGGGATGAATTTTGTGACGCGCTGAAAGACGCTGGCAAAATCATCCGCAGCGAGAAGGCTCCCAAGGACGCCTTCAACCAGGCCGAGGGATACCGCTACCTTGCGCGGCTGCTCCGGGGCGGCCTCGAGAGCTTCCTCGAGTTTCGCGACCCCATGTTCCCCCAACTGCGCTGCGGCGCGCACGAAACTATAAAACTCGGCGCCGACAATCCCGACAATCGCTACGAGAGCGCGCCGATCAACCCGAAGTACGACTACCGCATTACAGGCACGCGGGGCACAGTCGATTACCTTGGCATCAGCTCAATCATCAATCGCTACGCAATTGACGGCACCATGGAAGTGACCGGGCACATTGATCATCGCCAGATGGATATCGGGCCTAACGGCGAGATTGAAATCATTCTTTCGCGCGAGGAGAAGCCCGGCAACTGGCTGCCGTTGGGGGAGAGCACAAACTCCATCACGGTACGTCAGACGTTCCAGGATCGAGTGAACGAGAAGCGAGCGGAGATGACCATTGAGCGCATCGGCGCAAAGGAAGAGCGTCCCGAGCCTCTCACTGCTGACAAGTTGGTACGCGGCCTGCAGGGCGCGGTCATGTTTGTGCATGGCTCTGCTGCCATGTTTGAGAACTGGGCCGAGAGCTTTCTACCCACACTCAATGACTTGCCACCGGCCGACCAGGACTACTGCCAGTCCATCGGCGGTGACCCCAACATCTTCTATTTCCACAGCGCCTGGGAGCTGGCCGACGACGAGGTGTTTATCATCGAGGCGCCCGATATCCCTGAGTGCCAGACTTGGAACTTCCAGCTCGACAACTGGTGGATGGAGTCACTCGACTATCGGCACCATACGATCCACGTTAACAAGCACACGGCTCACTATGAGGACGACGGCAGCGTGCGTGTGGTGGTGTCCCACACTGACCCCGGTGTTCCGAACTGGATCGAAACCGCGGGACACAACATGGGCACCATGTGCTGGCGCTGGATCGGTGCCGACAGGCACCCGACCCTGAACGCGCGCGTTGCCAAACTCTCGGAGCTGAAATGACTGCACAGGACGTGACCTTCGTTGCTGACGAGTTGATCGCGGAAGCGATAGAGCAGACGGGCTTCAGTGATTTTGGCGATCCCCCTTATAGGGAAGGGCTCGAGGTGCTACTCGAGACCTATGACCGCAATCTACAGGACCCCGAGGGACGGGAGCGCTGCCGGCAGCGTGTCGTGACACAGCTCGCGACGCGACTGAAGTGTGAAAACGCGTTCCAGACAATACCCGAATACGCTGACGAGAAAATTACTGCGCCCATCTTCGTTACCGGCTTACCCCGTTCGGGCACATCAGCGTTACTCAACCTGCTGGTGTCCGCGCCTGAAAACCGGGGCCTGCTGCAGTGGGAAGTCCAGTTTCCCGATGTGTGGCCCGGCAGCAAGCCGGGTGACGAAGACCCGCGCTATCCCTATCTCGTCAAGGCGCTGGAAGCCAACGCCGACTCGGAATTTTCCAAGATTCACTTCGTGGACGCCGACACGCCCGAGGAGTGCGTGCTCTTGCACGCATTCGCCTTCACC
This sequence comes from Halioglobus sp., assembly GCA_965227435.1. Taxonomy (GTDB): domain Bacteria; phylum Pseudomonadota; class Gammaproteobacteria; order Pseudomonadales; family Halieaceae; genus Marimicrobium. Next base: position 3,118,963 of record CBDDGB010000001.1, read on the forward strand.
GGCGTTCAGCTGGGGTTTGAGATCATGCTCGAACCCTGGCGCAGCTGGCTGCTGCAACAAGACCTCGTTCCCATGTACGCCTACCAGAAGCGCCAGATGCAGATGATGAGCTGGCGCTCCCCGGGCGGCCAGTGGATGCTGAAGGCGCCCGCGCACATGTGGGGTATCGAGGCGATCCTGGAAGTGTTTCCCGACGCGCGATTCGTCTGGTGCCACCGCGACCCACAGAAGGTTGTGCCCTCCATCAACAGCATGAACAAGGCGATTCTCGGTATGTACGCGGGTGACTACAGCCACCTCGACGCCGGAGAGATCGGTCGCGCGGTCATGGACTGGTACGCGATGTCTCTCGAAGAGGGCCTTGCCATGCGTGAGAAGCTCCCCCCCGAGCTGTTTGTTGACTGCTCCCAGGCTGAGTTCGTGGCGAATCCAATGGGAGTGGTGTCGAAGGTCTACGATGCATTCGATATGACGCTCAGCGATGCGACTCGCGATACCTTACAGGCGCACATCGACAACAACCCCAAGGGCAAACACGGCAAGCACGAATATGACCTCGCGGAGTATGGCCTCACCAGTGAGCTGATCTCCGAGCGTTTCGCGTTCTACACCGGCGACAGTCGCTGGCCGATCTCTGACTGATTTCCCAAGGGGAGAATCGCGATGATTATTGTTGTGGCGAAAATCACGTTCCCAACTCAGGCGGAAAGGGATCGCGCGGTTGAATTATCCGCCCCTATCCAACAGGCCACGCGGGATGAGGAGCCGGGCTGCCATGCCTACTGCTTTGCGGCAGATCCGTGTGACCCTGTGGGCATACAGGTCTATGAGCTGTGGCAGGACAGCGACTCGCTGGTGGCACACTTCGCGCACCCGAATTATCACGCGATGGTCGCGATGTTTGCTGAAACGGGGTTCCTCGAGAGCATCAATCGCGCCTATCTCACTGAGCGGGACGAACCCGTTTACGGTGAGAACTTCGAGATCAAGACCGCCTTTTTTGAGTAACGCACACCGCTATTTGAAGCGGTACTCCATTGTCACCCCGTAGGTGCGGGGGTCGCCGAAGGTCGCGAGCCCGCCGGTAAAGCCGAAATCATCGAACGCCCCCTGGCGAATGTTGCCGATGTAGTACTCCTCGTCGAGCAGGTTGTTGCCCCAGAGAGACACGCGCAGCGTGCCGTAGTTCTCACCCAGTTCGATCTCTGAGATACCCAGCGTTGCCGCCAGCAAGGTCCGGTCATTAAGTACGCCGACCGGTACCTGCACGCCGCCCAGCGCTTCGTCCTGGTACTGCACGTTGATGTTCGCGTCCAACACACCGAAGCCCATGGGTTGGCTGTAGTCCAGTGAGGCGGTTACGGTGTGCTCCGGCGCGAGCGCAAGTTCATCCGTGAGCATTTCGGTAAACTCTGACACCCCGGTCGGCGAGCTGTCATCGATGCGCAGGTACGTGATGGAGTCCTGCCCGAACTGGGTGTCGAGGTAGCCATAGCTCAGCGTGCCCGTCAGTGCGTCAGTGATCGCCAACGTTAGATCGAATTCGAGGCCGGTGATCTCTGCGTCTTCGATATTGACGAAGTCACGCTCGCCCGCGTTGCGACCCGTTTGCACACTCTGCTGGTAGCCCTCGAACTCCATGTAAAACAACGCCGCATTGAAGCGCATACGGCCGTCCAGCAGGTCGCCTTTGTAGCCGAGCTCGTAAGACACGAGGTCTTCCGGGTCAAAACCCTGCTCAAAGTTCACCGCCGTGGTGGAGCGCTGACTCGTGCCGCCCGACTTGTAGGCCGTGACAACCTTGGCATAGACATTGGAAAACTCGTTGAGATCGTACTCGACAGTGAAGGAGGGGTTGAACTCGTCGAAATCCTGGTCGTAGTTCGCCATAAATGCGGGTATCGGAGTCGGCGAGCCGCCAAAGCCGAACGACACGCGATTGTTGTCGCGGAACGCCTTCCGGTTGTCGTCTGAGTAGCGCAGCCCCAGTGTGAAATGCCAGTCCTCGAGACGTTTCGGCGTCCAGGTGCCCTGGCTGTAGATGGCGAAGGACGTGTTCTCAGTCGTGGTGATGTCGCGCAATACGCCAGGAGGAAGCGCTTCGGTGCCGTTGGCGTCGCCGTTGTTCACTTCTTCAGACTCGTCCCTGTAGTAGAAGAGGCCACCCACCCAATCCACGGTATCTGTGGTTGCCAGCAGTTGGAGTTCTTGCGAGAACTGTTCGAAATCCACGTCGATCAGTCCATTGGTCACACTGAAGGCGCCTCCGATGGACGTGGTCGGCGTCTGGGAGTTCTGGGTAAACGCGAACAGGTCACGATAGCCGGTGATCGACCGCAACGAGAGCGTGTCGTTGATCGCCCAGTCGAGATGGAGGGTGTGTGCATCGATCTCCACATCGCCGCGCTGCTGCCGGTCGTAGGAGGTTGCTCGCGCTTTGCGATCGCTGCCCGTATCTACCGGGTCGCCATTGGGTTTCAGCGCCGGGTCGGCGAATTGAATGATGCCCGCCAGTGGCTGGCTGCCATCGTAGCCGAGTATCTGTGACAGGCGTGCAGTGTCTTCAATCGTCGACTGCTCGAACTTGTAGTCCAGGGTTATGGCATCGCTGATGTCCCAGTGAAAGTCCGCCGTTATGTTGCTCCGGTCCTCCATACCCCAGTCTTTACCTGCCCCCTTGTTGTCCACGAACCCGTCGCGCTCCGAGAGCGAGTAGGCAAGCTTTACCGCCATCCTGTCACCCAGCGGGACGTTCAGGATAGAACGGGAACGAAAGAGGTCGAGCGTGCCCACCGTGACCCGCTGTCGAAAGTCCAACGCCTCGGGGTTTGCCCTGTTGGTAATGAGATTGATCGCTCCACCCGTCGCGTTGCGCCCGTAGAGCGTACCCTGTGGCCCGCGCAGCACTTCGATACGCTGTATATCTGCCGTTTCAAACGCGGTGCCGACGGACGAGCCGATGTACACACCGTCCATGTACAGCGCGACGGAAGGGTCCTGTGTTACCTGCACATCATTCTGGCCAACTCCGCGAATAAAGAGCCGTACGGTCGTGGAGGCACCGGTAAACTCGTTGATGACGAGGTTGGGCACCTTGGACGCGAGGCCCTTGATATCATAGACCCCCATCTTCTCCAGGGTGTTCTCGGTGAACGCCGCGATGGATATCGGCACGTCCTGTAACGACTCGGCACGCTTCTCGGCGGTGACGATCACCTCTTCGAGCGTTGGGGTCGCGGCGAACGACATCGGCGCGAACGTCGTTGTAAAGCAGGTCGTAAAACAGGTCGCGAGACAGGCCGCGATCGCCGCGGGGAGGGGAGTGCGCTGCATTCCGGTAGACCTTTATTATTGGCGTTGTTCCTCCGGATTATAGGGCCGCTCTTTCGTGAGTGTCTCTGGTCTAAATTGGTCGGACATGCCCGGTATAACTATTGCAGCGTCAACATTTGGCGCCATCGTTAGCCCGGCACGGGCTTGCCTATAAAAAACCGGCAATCCTGATTGTTTTTGCGCCAGATTTACCCTATATTCGCGAATCATCCGCCGCTCAGGGCCCCCGGCTCTGGGCGCCGCTGTGTCAACCACGCGCATGTAGCAGCTACAGTAGCGACAGGACTAGTGACAGGAGATGCCAGGTGAGCATACCCAAGGACAAGCTTGAGCGGGCCTACCGCCAGATGAAGACGATCCGGGAGTTCGAGGAACGCGCCCACGCCGAGATCATGAACGGCCAGATCGCCGGTTTTACGCACCTCTACACGGGCCAGGAGGCCAACGCTGTGGGTGTTTGCGAGCACCTGAACGACGAAGACACCATTATCTCGACCCACCGCGGCCACGGTCACTGTATTGCCAAGGGTGCGGACGTGATCGACATGATGAAGGAATTGTTCGGCTCCTCAGAGGGCCTGTGCAAGGGCAAGGGCGGTTCCATGCACGTGGCTGACATGGAGAAGGGCATTCTCGGAGCCAACGGCATTGTCGCCGGCGGCCCGCCCATCTCTGTGGGTGCCGCGCTGGCCGCGAAAATCCGCAAGAACGGCCGTGTCGCGATTTCCTTTTCGGGAGACGGCTCGGTCAATCAGGGCACCTGCTTTGAAGCGATGAACCTCGCCGTGGTGCTAAAGGTACCGGCCGTATTCGTCATCGAAAACAACTATTACTCAGAGCACACCAACATCAGCTACGCGGTGGGCTGTGATGACCTGAAGGCGCGCACCGAGGGATTTGGCTTTCCCGTGTTCGTCGCCGACGGCGCAGATTTCTTCTCAGTCTTTGAAGCCGCTGGTAAGGCTATTGAGCACGCGCGTTCCGGTAACGGGCCCGCCGGTATCTTTGCCGAGACCGGTCGCTTCCACGGTCACTTCGTAGGTGACCCGCAGGCGTACCGCGCCGAGGGCGAACTCGATGACCTACGTGAGAACAGCTGCTGCCTGAAAAACTTCCGCGCGAAGATGGCAGAAACGGGCGAGATGAGCGAAGCGGAACTCGACGCGATCGACGCCGAGGTCATGGCCCTCATTGAGGAGTCTGTCACCGCAGCGAAGGCCGCACCGCGTCCCACCGCAGAGCAGGTGACCCAGGACGTTTACATCAACTACGGCGCCGCATAGGAGAACGATCATGGCAGAGAAAACAATGCGCGACGCCATCAATGAGGCGTTACACCAGGCGATGGCACAGGATGATTCCGTATTTGTCATCGGCGAAGACGTGGCCGGCTGTAACGGCAGCCCGAGTGGTGACGTGGGCGCCGTGGGTGGCGTGTTCGGCGTGACCGGCGGTCTGTACAAGGAATTTGGCCCCGACCGCTGCATCGATACCCCGATCTCCGAGTCCGCCATCGTTGGCGCGGCTGCCGGTGCGGCACTCGTAGGGATGCGTCCCGTGGCCGAGATCATGTTCGCCGACTTTATCGGCGTCTGCATGGACCAGATCGTCAACCAGATGGGCAAGTTCCGCTACATGTTTGGCGGCAAGAGTAAGTGCCCTGCAGTGATTCGCTTCGCTTCCGGCGGAGGCTTCTCGGCGGCAGGGCAGCACAGTCAGTCCATGTACCAGGTCATGACGTCTTTCCCTGGTCTCAAGGTGGTAATTCCCTCAAACGCCTACGATGCGAAGGGACTCATGCTGCAGGCCATTGCCGAAGATGACCCGGTGCTGTTCTTCGAACCCAAGGCGCTTTACCAGGAAGCCATGGAAGTGCCCGACGAGATGTACACGATTCCCTTCGGCGAAGCCGCGTTCGTCCGCGAGGGCGACGATGTCACCGTGGTGGCCTTTGGCCAGATGGTCGGCAAGGCTGCTGCCGCTATCGACGCGCTGGAAGCTGATGGCATCAGCTGCGACCTGATCGACCCCCGCACCAGCTCGCCGCTGGACGAGGGAGCGATTCTTGAAAGTGTTGAGGCGACCGGCCGCCTGGTGGTCGTGGACGAGTCACCGCCGCGCTGTGGCCTCACCGCGGACATCGCCGGCATGGCTGCGAGCAAGGCCTTCCATTCGTTGAAAGCTCCCGTACAGCAGGTCTGTGCCCCGCACAGCCCCACACCGTTCTCGCCGGAGCTCGAAGCGGCGTACATCCCGAGCGTTGACCAGGTCAGCGCGGCGATCAAGGCAACACTGGCATAAGAGAATCATGAGCGACATTTACCCGATAGCGGTGCCCAAGTGGGGCATCGAGATGGTCGAGGGCACCATCAACACCTGGAACAAGACCGAGGGCGACGCCGTCAGCAAGGGCGACGAAGTCTTCGAGATGGAGTCCGACAAGATCGTGAATGTCTGGGATTCACCGGTCGATGGTGTGCTCCGTCGCATCGTGGCGCAGGAGGGCGATACCCACCCGGTGGGAGCGCTGCTTGGCGTTATCGCTGGCGCTGATGTCGACGACGCGGCCATCGATGAGTTCATCGCCGATTTCGGCGGTTCTGCACCCGCGGCCGAAAAGCAGGAGGCGGCTCCCGCAGCGGCGCCGAAAGCCGGCGGGGCAGGTGATGCCAATACACGCTCCAGCCCCTCTGTGCGCCGCCTTGCGCAGGAGCTGGATGTAGACCTCAACACGGTAGAGGGCACGGGTCGTCGCGGGCGTATCACGGAAGATGATGTGCGGGCAGCTGCATCTGGCGGTGAAGGTGGCGCAAGCGGCGATGTCGAAATCATCCCTCTCACTCCAACGCGCAAAACCATTGCGCGCCGCCTGACCGAGGCCAAGCAGCAGATCCCGCACTTCTACCTCACAGTGGAATACGAGCTTGACGGCCTGCTGGCGAAGCGCAAGTCACTGAACGAGTCCGGCGACACCAAGGTATCGGTCAACGACCTGATCGTGTGGTGTGTGGGGCAGGCGCTAATGAAAGAGCCGCGCGTGAACGTCAACCTCGTGGGCGACGACATCCATCAGTTCAAGAGCGCCAATGTGTCGGTCGCTATCGCTACCGATGACGGCCTGTACCCGGCGACGTTGCGCGGCGCCGAAGCGATGTCACCGGCAGAGATCGCAGCCGCCGTGGCGGAACTTGCCGAGAAGGCGAAGAGCCACAAACTCGCCGCCGAGGACATCAGCGGTGGTTCGTTCACCGTGTCAAACCTCGGTATGTTTGGTGTCACCAACTTTACGGCCATCGTGAACCCGCCGATGGGTGCGATACTCGCGCTTGGAAAGGGCGAGCAAAAAATGGTGGTGAAGGACGGCGAACCGACCGTGGCGACGGTAATCAGTGCAACCCTGTCCTGTGACCACCGCGTCATCGACGGTGCCGTGGGGGCGCAGTTCCTCAAGGTGCTCGGCGAAGAGATCGCCGCTCTCAGCTAATTGACCCTGTGAGGTCGAATTCCCTCGACCTCAGTGCTAGAACACCCGCATAAGCTTGCTGTGGCGCCTTAGGCGCCACTAAAGCCGCTTTTCCCGGTGGAAGTTCTATACTTCCACCATGCATTTCATTTTCGAGATCCACATGTCGCCCGGCTATCCGCCGGAGAACTATGCCGAGGCCTGGGTCCGGGCCAGCCAGATCATCCAGCAGGCCGAGGGTGCACAGGGCACAAGGCTGCACCGCAAAATCGGCGAACCCACTGTACTCCTGGCCATAGCCACCTGGGCGAGTCGCGACCAGCGCCTTGCCATGGAGGAGGGCATGGACTCGCGGGTAACCGCTATCATTAGAGAGCAGGCTGAGTTCGTCGAAGTGCGCATGATCGGCGAGTATGAAGCGCCGGAGTGGGAGGTATTACCACCGAACCAGGGGTAGCTGGCATGTTAGGGGAGCATTACCAGGACGGGGGAACGAAGCAATAAGAGGACACAATGTGAAACGCAATGCAGTAGTAACTCCACCGCCCGGCACCGGCCGCACGATGCCGCGCCGTGACTTTCTTAAAGCCCTGGCCGCCGTCACCACACTTGGCAGCGGGGCAACGCAGTTACTGGGCGCCCAGTCTGCCACGGCACTGGAGCGCGCAACCGTATTTCCCGATGGCATTAAGTCAGGCGACCCAGCGCCGCACAGCGCGGTCATCTGGACCCGCGTCGAGGTAGAACCTCGGCGCGCGTCCGAAGTGCTTTGGTCTGTCGCTGAAGACCCCGACATGGAGAACGTTGTACGCGGCGGCCTGACACGTGTCGATGCAACAACCGGCCACAATCTCCATGTCGCCGTCGATGGCCTACAGGCAGATCGCTGGTACCATTATCGTTTCGAGACAAAGGGTGTCGCCAGTGTTGTAGGGCGCCTGCGCACGGCCCCCGAACCCGGGGCTTCGCCCGACCGACTGCGCTACGCCTTCGCCAGCTGCCAGCAACGCAACCAGAGTTACTACGTTGCTCACCGCGAAATCGCTCGAGAGAACGTGGATTTCTTCATGCATCTGGGCGACTACATTTACGTTAACGACTTCGCCACGCTGAGTGTCGATGACTACCGCAGCGTTTACCGGCGCTTTCATTCGAACCCCGAGCTACAGGCACTGCATGCACAGGTGCCGCTGGTCGCGGTGTGGGATGACGGCGAATTTTACAACGGCGTGGACCGCACCGGTGACCCGCAGCGTCTCGCCAATGCACGCCAGGCCTGGTTCGAGGCCATGCCTGTCATCGAGCCAGGCGAACGCACTTACCGTTCGCTCAACTGGGGCAACCTCGCCGAACTGATGCTGCTGGATACGCGGCAGTACCGCGACCCTGAAGTTCCGCCAAACACAACCTTCGCTGGCCTGCTCGATGCGCAGGACACCACGTTCCCCCCGGGCGGGGATATGCTGGCGCCGGGTAGAACCGTGCTAGGGGAAACCCAGAAAGCATGGGTGAAAGCGCGGCTTGCGCAAACGCAGGCTCGCTGGAAGATTCTAGGCTCTAGCTTCGATATGGCGCCGTGGAAGCTCGTGGACTACGACACACCCGAAGCCAGGGCCGCTGATCCTGACCTGCAGAAGAACGGCGGAGTCTACGTGTCCAACGAAGCCTGGGACGACTACCAGGACGAGCGACAACAGTTGATGCGCCACATCGCCGACAACGGCGTTAGCAACGTCCTGGTGTCTTCCGGACACACGCATTTCTACAAGGCGAGCGATATACAGCCTGACTTCGACGACGTGAACTCACCAATCACGGCCATGGAGTTCGTTAGCGGCTCACTGACCGCGGACCCGCCCGCAACTGATATAGCTCCGCTGGAGCTCCTGCAGCTCGCAGAGAACATCATGCTGGATGCGAACAACCCGTATCTCAGGCATGTCGACCTGCTGAACCAGGGTTACGTGATCTTTGATGTCACGCCCGAAGAAACCATCGTGCAGTTTCGAGTGATCGACACACTGGATCCTGATGCCGAAGCTCGCACTCGCGGCCGCTTCCGTGTGCGGAACGGCGTGCCCGGTATCGAGACGCTGTCGCTCGACTACGAGCCGATTCCACCGGGTTGTTGACCCTATTTAGTGTGCAATAATCTTCGCAGGCAACGCAGAACAGGAACCAGAACATGAATGACCCCATGCCCACCGCAATGCAGATGCTGGCCGATATGATGGAGGGCGGTGTTGTGCCTCGGGACAACCCGCGCGAGGCGATACTCATCCACGATGATGAGCTACCCCACGTCGCGCTGCCAGACGGTTCAACCCTGCAGCTGCTGCAGGTGGATCTCAACCAGAACCTCTGGGTAGTGCGCAGCCGCTTCCGCCCCGGCTTCTGTATCGACACGCACTACCATACAGGCCCCGTCTTCGCGCTGACCGAGTCCGGAGAGTGGTTTTACAAGGAATACCCGGACAAGGTGAACAAGGCGGGCTCCTACCTGTATGAACCCGCGCACTCCATTCACACGCTGACCGTGGCTGAGGATGCCACCGAGGATGCAGTCGTCTGGTTCGCAATCTTCGGCAGCAACATCAATATCAATGAAGCGGGAGATGTCACCAGCATACTTGACGCGCGCGTTGTACTGACGGCGTACCGTGGCCTGTGCGAGGCGGAAGGTAAAAGCTGTGACAAGGTGATCGTGTTCGGGGAGTGAGCTTACAGGCCCTGGGCGTTACAGCCTCCCGCGAGTGAAAGCACCCCGGTGATGCCTTGCTCAAGGAGCAATGTGGCCGCGGCTCGGCTGCGCTTGCCGCCCTGGCAATAGAGCAGGATCGTCCTCTGCTGCTCACTTTCGATCTCTCCCAGCCGACCGGGGAGTTCATCGAGCGGGATATTTATCCCACCGAGATTACCGCCCTGGTGATCGTCGGCTGAGCGCACATCGATCAGCAGTGGCGACTCGCTTGTGACAAACGCCTGCAGCTCCTCGGCAGGCAACTCCTTGACGGCGTCAGTATCAGAAGTCATATCGTAATCACTCATAAGGTCAGTATAGCGTTTGCTACCGTTGCAAAGCGGACACTCGGGGGAAACGCCAAGCTTTATCTGCCGGCTGGATAATGATGCGCCATCAAAGGACAACAACCGCGTCCCGGCGTTCAAACCGGCACCACTGAGGTGCTTGATCGCCTCCAACGCCTGTAGGGTGCCGAGGTTGCCCGGCACCGCACCGAGCACGCCGGCCTGGTTACAGTCAGGGGTTTCCGCGAGTTCAGGAAATACGCAGCGAAAACAGCAATCCCCCGGAGTGAAGAGTGCCAGCTGCCCGTTAAAACCCAGTACGCTCGCATAGACCCAGGGAATGTTGTGGTGATGACATAAATCGTTAATGAGGTAACGCGTGTGGAAATTATCGGTGCAGTCGAGCACGAGATCCGCATCGGGGAAAACGTCTTCGGCGAGCGCTACCGTGAGAAACGATGGCATGGCGTACACATCGATTTCGGAATTGCGCGCCTTAAGCTGCTCGGCGGCAACGGCCGCCTTGTTGCGACGAATATCCTCCTCACGAAACAGCACCTGGCGCTGTAGGTTCGACAGGCTAACGACATCGCCGTCCACCAGAGTGATGCGGCCGATGCCGGCCGCGGCGAGGTAAAGTCCTGCGGGGCAGCCGAGACCACCCAGGCCGACAATACAGACATGGCTCTTTTTGAGTGCTTTCTGGGCTGACTCGCCAAATTCCTCAAGCTGGAGATGCCGCTGATAGCGCTGGCGCTCGCGTTCACTCAGTGTCATCGCGCCTCCCGGTCTCGATACGCGCCATGAGATCGCGTGCCACTGCCTCAGGGTCGTCTGCATCCGTGATAGCAGTAATCATGGCGATGCCAGACACCCCCGTCGCGGCCACCTTGCCAATGTTGTGTGCCTTGATGCCCGCTATAGCCACCAGGGGATAGTCGGGCAGCGCTTCAGTCCAGTAGCAAAGACCTGGGAGACCGTGCGGTATCCAAGGCATATCCTTGGTCTGTGTGGCATACGTGGGCCCCACGGCGATGTAGGAAGGTTTCAAGCTGAGTGCCCGCACCAGTTCATAGTGGCAGTGGTTGCTGATACCCAGGCGGAGTCCAGCAGCCTGTATAGCGGCAAGGTCGGCGGTCTCCAGGTCTTCCTGCCCGAGGTGTACACCGTAGGCGCCATGTTCGATGGCCAGCTGCCAGTAGTCGTTCACAAACAGCCTGCAGGCGTGCTCGCGCGCTACACGAACTGCCGTTTCGATTTCTGACGAGAGTGCCTCACCCTCAAGGTCCTTGATGCGTAACTGTATGGTGGTTATCCCGAGCGGTAAAAGTCGCTCCAACCAGTGCGCGCGATCGACAATCGGGTAGAGCCCCAGTTCAGGCTGCGATGCGTCGGTACACGGCGGGAAAGAGAGCCCACTGGGCAGGGTATCGGACCGATAGTCCGGCCAGTGCCGCCTAGGAAAGCCGAGGGGCCGCGGACAACCGGACTGGTGGGCCACAGAGCTTGCGCGTGAAATAGCATCGTGCAGCGCCATCCTCGCTATCACCATTGCGTCGCGCACCTCGTAGCCAAGTGCGATTGAGCCAGCGATCAGCGTGGCCAGAGCGCATCCGGTACCACGCAGGTGATGTGTATCGACGTGAGGTTGTGTCAACCTGAATGCATGCCCGGGACCCTGGCAGATGTCTTCCGCGGGACCATCGTCGCTGTGGCCGCCCTTGACCACCGCCCACTCGGCGCCCGCTTCCCGTAATGCGTGGGCGGACCGTGCAGGGTCACGGCCGGTCAGCGCTTTCGCTTCGGGGATATTCGGTGTCACGACGGTCGCCAGCGGTACCAGGCGGGAAAGTAAGTCGGCGCGTTCCGACGTTCCCAGCACGGCCCCCTCGCTCGATGTCGCGAGAACAGTGTCCAGGACAATCGGTAGATTCAGTTCAGGCAGTTTCAGCGCCAGCATGTCGATCTGCTCGACAGTACACAGCATTCCGATCTTGATTGCGCGGGGCGTAAGCGCCAACGCGGCGTCGATCTGCGCCTCGAGCGCTTCGGCGGTGACCGGGTTTAGAGCGGCGAGTTGATCGTTGTTTTGGGCAGTCGTCGCCGTGACCGCGGCCGCTGGGTGCACGCCAAGTGCCTCGCAGCAACGGGCGTCCATATGTAGCCCTGCGAGCCCCGCTGAGTCTACACCGCCAATACAGAGAACCACCGGGGTGGTGTCATGCTGGCTGATAGAGTGCGTGGTAACGGCGTAGGGGTCAGCCATTCTGTTGCCAGAAGGGTGTTCCCAGCGTGGGCGTACTGGGCTCGGCGAGGTCTTTTTCAGGCATGATGCCGGCCTCGAACGCACAGCGCCCGGCCTCGACCGCAGCGGCGAAGCCGCGTGCCATGGTTGCCGGGTCGGGAGAGCGCGCGACCGCCGTGTTCAGAAGCACGGCATCGTAACCCAGCTCCATCGCCTGGGCTGCGTGCGAGGGTGCGCCGATACCGGCGTCCACAACGAGGGTGATTTCGGGCATGCGCTGGCGCAGCTGCTTGAGTGCATACGGGTTGATAAGGCCCTTACCAGTACCGATAGGCGCGCCCCAGGGCATCAGGATCTTGCAGCCTGCCTCTACCAGCTTTTCACACAGCACAAGGTCATCGGTGCAGTAGGGAAAGACTTCAAAGCCCTGGCCAATCAGTTCCGTCGTAGCTTCCAGAAGGCCGAACGGGTCAGGCTGCAGGCTGTACTCATCACCGATCACCTCGAGCTTGATCCAGTGTGTGCCGAACACCTCTCGCGCCATCTGTGCTGTTGTGATCGCCTCTTTCACCGAGTGGCAGCCCGCCGTGTTGGGCAGTACATTAAGGCCAGTATGCTTGATGGTCTCCCAGAACACGTTTTGTGCACCCGGCTGGTTCGCCTGGCGGCGCAACGATACGGTGACCACATCAGAGCGTGACGCCTTGATCGCATCGGCCATGACCTGCGGTGAGGGATAAAGCGCAGAACCGATAAACAGGCGGCTCTCTATCTGCTTGTCAGCCAGGGTCCACATACCCGTTAACCTCCCTGCATGGGGACCAGGAGTTCGATCTGGTCGCCCGCGTTGATTGTCGTGCTGGCGTACGCAGGGCGCGGCACGAAGGTCTCGTTGACCGCGACAGCGTAGTTGTCGGGTAGCTCTGACAGCTGCGCGAGCAGGTCGCTTAGCGGCTGCGGACCATTAACCGTACGCTGTTCGCCATTGAACTGAATTTCAATTGAGCTCATATCGCTTGCCTCACGGGCGGTATCGCCGCCGCCAGTAGCTGCTCGGCCTGTTCCGCGAGCGCCGGTGCCAGCAGGTACCCGTGGCGATACAGGCCATTGACCTCGAGCACGCCGTCTCGCAGGCGTATCAGCGGCTCGTTGTCCAGGAGAGCAGGGCGGCAGTTAGCCCGTGTCTCGACAATCCGCGCCTCGGCAAACGCCGGGTGGATCGCGTAGAGCGCTGAAAGCAGCTCCAGAGCCGAGCGCACGCTGATCGCGCTGGTATCGTCACTTTCGATCTGCGTGGCGCCGAGCACATAGTGATGGTCCGCACGAGGTACGAGGTACAGCCGGTAACGAGGATGCATCAGCCGCACCATGCGCGTGATGTTCACCTCTGGCGCATGCACCTCGATCACTTCGCCCCGTACGCCGCGCAACTCAGGGAGCGCCTGCTTTGCACCAAGGCCCCGGCAGTCGGCTACCAGGTGAAAAGGGTGTTCCCCTTCTGCCGTGTGAATGCACTGCGCGTCTAGACCGACCACCTCGGTGTTCGCTTGCCACGAGGCACCACCGGCCAGCAGGGTGCGGGCGAGGGCGGCCATCGATGCTTCGGTGTACACCCAGCTCTCACCTTTGAGGAAAGTTGCGCGGGGAAACTGCGGCGCGAGCTCGGGTTCCAGGGCGGCGAGACCCTCGCGGTCGAGGAAGGCTATGCCTGGCGTGTCAGGCAGCTTGCGCGCCAGTAGCTGGTTGAAGTGTTCAAGGTCCGGTGCGTCCTGGCCGTGCGCAACGACCAGTGAACCGCCACTGTGAAAAGCGTCGGTCGCACCCAGTTGCGTGACGATATCCGGCCAGAGCTCAAGACTGCGCTGACCCAGCTCGTAGATCCTGCTTTCGGCGGATTCCAGTTCCGTGTAAGGCGCCAGCATTCCTGCCGCCGTATATGCCGCCGCAGAGCCATTCTCCATCGGGTCGCGATCAAACAGGGTGACCTGGTACCCCGCATTCTGCAGCCTGAGCGCCAGCATGCGGCCCATAATGCCCGCACCGGCGATACCAACGCTGATCTGCGTTTCGTTCATAACGCTGACTCAGACCTCGTGGTAGATCTCGCTGCCCTCGGAGCGGAACTTCTCAGACATTTCGTCCATGCCTTTTTCCGCCTCCTGCTGCGCCGCGTAGTCACGGACTTCCTGCGTGATCTTCATCGAGCAGAACTTGGGTCCGCACATGGAGCAGAAGTGGGCCACCTTGGCGGACTCCTTGGGCAGGGTTTCGTCGTGGAATTCCCGCGCCCGATCGGGGTCGAGGCTGAGATTGAACTGGTCTTCCCAGCGGAACTCAAAGCGCGCCTTGGACAGCGCGTTGTCACGCAGTTGGCTCGCGGGATGCCCCTTGGCCAGGTCGGCGGCGTGGGCGGCGATCTTGTAAGTGATAATGCCTTCCTTCACATCGTCGCGATCTGGCAGCCCAAGGTGCTCCTTGGGGGTCACGTAGCAGAGCATGGCACACCCATACCAGCCGATCATCGCGGCGCCTATACCGGACGCGAAGTGGTCGTAGCCGGGCGAGATATCGGTGACCAGCGGGCCGAGCGTGTAGAAGGGCGCTTCATGGCAGTGCTTGAGCTGCTCTTCCATGTTCTCCTTCACCATATGCATCGGTACGTGGCCGGGACCTTCGATGAAGACCTGTACATCGTGCTCCCAGGCGATTTTTGTGAGCTCGCCCAGGGTACGCAATTCCGAGAACTGCGCCTCGTCATTGGCGTCGGCCACGCAGCCGGGGCGCAAACCGTCGCCGAGCGAGAAGGTCACGTCGTAGGCCTTCATGATCTCGCAGATGTCTTCGAAATGCGTGTAGAGGAAGTTTTCCTCGTGATGCGCCAGGCACCACTTGGCCATGATGGAACCACCGCGCGAAACAATGCCGGTTACCCGCTTTGCCGTCATAGGCACGTAGCGCAGGAGCACGCCGGCGTGGATCGTGAAGTAGTCCACGCCTTGTTCCGCCTGTTCAATCAGCGTGTCGCGGAAAATCTCCCAGGTGAGGTCTTCGGCAACGCCATCCACTTTCTCAAGCGCCTGGTAGATGGGTACAGTCCCGATCGGCACCGGCGAGTTACGCACGATCCACTCGCGGGTCTCGTGAATGTTGTCGCCCGTTGAAAGGTCCATGACCGTGTCGCCGCCCCAGCGCGTCGACCACACCATTTTTTCGACCTCTTCTTCGATGGTAGAGGTGACGGCGCTGTTGCCGATATTGGCATTGATCTTCACCAGGAAGTTCCTACCGATAATCATGGGCTCGGACTCGGGGTGATTGATGTTAGCGGGAATCACGGCGCGCCCGGCGGCTACCTCGGAGCGAACGAACTCGGGCGTGATGAACTTGGGCGTATTGGCGCCGAAATTCTGGCCGGGATGCTGCTCTGTGCCCGCGGCCTCCATTTCTGCTTGAGACAGGGCGAGATTTTCGCGGATGGCGATGTATTCCATCTCCGGCGTGATAATCCCCTGCCGGGCGTAATGCAGCTGGGTGACATTCTGGCCGGGGAGGGCGCGCCGCGGTTTGCGCACATGTTCGAAGCGCAGGCTGTCGAGGGCCAGGTTGCTGTCGCGCAGACGCGTGTAGTCGGACGTAAAGCGATCCAGAGCTACCGAATCCCCTCGCTCTTCGATCCAGCCCAGGCGATTCGGCGCAAGGCCCTTGCGCACATCGATGTCGATATTGGGGTCCGTGTAGGGCCCTGAGGTGTCATAGACCCGGACGGGCGCATTGGGCTCTTCAGTGCCGTCCTGCAAGCGCGTGGGCGACAGGCTGACCTGGCGCATGGCCACGCGGACATCGGGCCGACTGCCTTCGACGTAGAGCTTGGTAGAGCCGGGGAGGGGGGTAGTGGAAAGCTCGTCGACGCTGGCGGATTCAGCGAGCTTTTGTGCCTGTAGGCGCGACTTGGGCATAAGTACTCTCTCCAGTGGAGTGAATTGACTTGCGGCCCGTCGCGGTGCGAGGTCAGAGACTTCTTGTTTCCTACGCAGGAATTATCCTGTTCAGGTACAGCGGGTTTGGAACTTCCATCTCAGCCATCCAACGATGGCACCCCGACAAGACGCGTGCAATGAAGACCTGATTGTAGGTAGGGTGCTGGCAAAACACAATGCGTCGCGCTTGGATAGCCGCGACCAGTGGCTATACGGTGGTCAGGGGAGGGCGCATGTGCAATGCATCTTCCAAAGTCGCAACGAACCCTTCTCAGGACCTATACACCATGGCACCCCAAGTGCATTAAACTAGGTATGGACTCAGAGGTCAGGAATCCCGATGAGCGCTAACAACCATAATCCGCAAACTATGATGGCCCTCGAAAATGTCGAACTTCGATAGCGCGTTTATTACTGGCGCTGGCGGATTCATCGGCCGCCATCTCATAGAAGCGCTTTTGGAAGAGGGCGTGCGCGTCGTTGCGCTGATGATGCCGGGAGAACCGGTTCCCGAACTCTGGGGCGACAAGGTCACTGTGGTTACGGGAGACGTACGTTCGCTTCGTACGCTTAAAGACGACATAGGGCCTGTGGATGTCGTCTTTCATCTCGCTGCGATCGTCAGCGACTGGGGCGCCCGCGAAGAGCATGTTGCGATAACCGTTGGGGGCACAGAGCAGGCCATAGAACTCGCGCTAGCGTGGGACGCTCACTTCATCGTCACGACGAGCGTCTGCGCTTACGCCTCCAGCCTCGCGACCGGCGATATCACGGAGGACACCCCGGTCGGCAAAGCGGTGTCGCCTTATGAGTTTTGCAAGCAGGAACAGGAGCGGGTAACGCGCAGGGCCGTCGGGATACACAGGCTCAAAGGCACCATCGTGCGGCCCGGCAACGTATTTGGCGTGGGCAGTGGGCCATGGGTAAACACACTGCTCGATGCGATACGCCACGGCCGGCCCGCCAGAATCGGTTCCGGCGACTGGGACGCGGGCCTATGCCACGTCCGCAACCTCGTCGCGTTAATGCTGAAAATCCCCGGCTCCGGATATACGCGCGGCGACATATTCAACGCCGCCGATGGCTTTGGTGTGACCTGGAATACCTATATCCAGAGGCTGACGGAAGCAGCAGGCATCGCCACGGCCGACAGCGTTAACCGCAACCTTGCACGATTCAGCGGCTGGCCTCTCGAAATGCTCTGGCGCCTGCGAGGCCGCGAGGAGCGCCCGCCGATGACCCGGCAGGTGTACCGATTGATGGGCGGCCCCAATCGCTTCTCTATCGATAAGGCCGAGCGCTGCCTCGGCTATAGGCCCATCTTCGGCTTTGAAGCAGCGATGCAAGAACTTGCAGAAAGCTTCGGAACCACGCCTCGGGAGCCTTCCGGGCCCTGGATATGGGTGACCGGAGCAGCGAGTGGCCTCGGCAGACACCTTACCGGGCAGCTGCTACAGAAAGGCCACTGCGTGCTGGCAACGGACCAGGACCTTAAAGCGCTGGAAAGTGTTGCGGCAGATGACTTATGGCCAGAGCGGCGGGTCAGGGTAGAGCGGCTCGATGTGAGTGTGCGTAAACAGTGGCAGGAGCTACTGGCGAAACACACTTCGCAGGGCCTCACATTCAGCCACCTGCTGAACGTGGCAGGCATTATTCGCCCCGGCTACAGCTTTGAAAACACGGCGCGCGATATAGGTGTCCAGGTAAAGGTTAACCTTACCGGCACGGTTAACGGTTGCGACACCGTATTGGAACACCTGGAAGAGCAGGGCAGTGGCCACATTATCAACATAGGCTCCCTCGCCTCGTTCGGACCAGTCCCCGGCGTTGTCGGCTACACCGTATCCAAGACAGCCGTTAGAACCTTCTCCAACGGCCTTGCGATGGACCTGGACCTCGCGGGTTCGCCCGTAAAGGTTTCCTGTGTCTGTCCTGATCTTGTTAACACGCCCATGCTCGATCACCAATTAGAGTACGGTGATCATTCGCGCATTGTGTTTAGCGGTGATCGCGTGCTGCATACCGAAGATGTCTGCAATGCAATCCTGGGCCCCGTATGGAACGACAGGCCCATGGAATACGCGCTGCCGATGCAGAGAGCGTGGCTGGCGCGAATTATGGGTCTAAACCCGGCGTTTTCTCTACACGGTGCAAAGCGCCTTGAAGACAAGGGCCGGCGCGGCCTCGCCCATTGGCGCGGAGAAACGCGAACAGCGCGAGCAGAACCAGAGTGAGTGTCGAAGGCAGTGAAGCAGGGGTGTACTCGTAGGTTAACGTTGCTGAACCCCTGAGATTGACGAGCAGCGGGTCATCGATCGACGCGCACTCGCGACAGATAAACTGGTAAAACCCTAGATAGTACAGCGGAGTTGTATAGAATTCGTCCAGCGTCCAATCCGGATACGGCGGAAAATTTGCAACACTAGAGTGGTTTTGCTTTGCGATGTTACTTGTCAGCAACCCCGAGTACACGTCTGGGTTTCTCACCGTCCCTTGTTCGACCCATACACCGCCTATCAACGGTAAATCCAGAATCAGGTCCAGTGGCAGTTCGATGGTGCAACGTCCGGGCCCGAGTGTGCACTCAAACTGACCCAGGTCGATGACGCTTCCGGCCTGCGCGTAGATCCACACATCAGTCAACGTCCCAAGCGCCGGATCAAAGGTATCGAAGTAGTGCTCCAGCCGTCCCGAGGCGGCGCTGCCGCTACTGTTCTGGGACAACGATACAAAGCCGTCATATTCGAACTCCTGCTCAATGATCGCGGCTTTCGCGGGCGCGACGGGAAGTAACAGAAGCGCGCCTAAAAGAAACTGCGTAGTCGTCCGGAGTAAACGCATTTTTTTGACTACCCATGATGCATCAGAATTCAATGAGGGATTGCAACGCTTGATCTTGTCGCGTGAGTGGATTGGCGCAACATTCATTAAGCGTAGCAGGCCCGTGAAACTCTTCCACGAGTCTCTGGCGCCCAAAAAACACGCCCCAGGGCGAAGCCACCAGATCGGCCGGATCTATCCACAACTACGCATAATGCCTATCTTACGGTAAGCAGGGAAGGGGACATGGATCGAGCGGAGCGAGACCATGACCCATCCCGCAACTGGCTAATGACTGCCCAGCTTGCTGGGCTTTCATAAGGCAGTCGACAAGCGCAGCGCGTCAGGGATTGTTTATAGCTTGCTCAATTAGGTCGGCGTACTCAGAGAGATTTTTCAATGATGTCTTTAAGTCATGAGCGTTATTGGAGCTTTGTTTTATCAGCTCTAAAGCTATTCCAACAGCAACGTAACGCTCTTTTCCTGCATATTCTGGTAAGTGTTGCAGCGTTGCATTACCAGAGTTTACAACTACGGAATCACTCATATTTACCACCTATTTTTCACACAGTAGAATTGGCCGAAGAAGTTTTCTTGCTCTGATTAATCATTGCAAAAATAAGTAATATTTGAACAGCAACGTTAATCACGGCGTTTACCCAGACACTGTAGAACGTTGGAATTATTATCGCTACAAGAGAGGCCGCAATAGCGAAAACAAAGCCTCCAACAACTAAGCTTTGCCATTGGTTGCTACCCTGCGATTTCTGCGCAATGCCCATTATTCCTAAGAACCAAAATACAAAAGAGGCACTAACAGCTTTAACAGCAATATCTACAAGGCTGGCGGTGCTTGATGGTCGGTTAATAGGTACCCCTATTGCGGATGAACTATCGACATCGCCTAGCTGCTTTACCAAATCCTCATGTATTGGTTTTAAGCTCGCCGAAAGACCGGCTTTCTCAATCTCCTGAAGCTTTTGCAGAGCATTAAGCTTTTTCTCGTACTTAGCAAAATACCCATAACCAGTAACCTCGTTGAATCCGTACAGGCCACCAACGCCAATGGCTAAAATGAAAATAAGGTAGATTAATCTTCTGAGATTGAACTCTATAAAAGAGTTTTCAACACTTTTGATCAGAGAATCAAACATAGACGCCGCACTAGATAATGTCCTTAACTACTCCGCGCTTTTCTAACGAGGCGTCTATTAGCACTCGGTGTTCATCGAGCATCGACCTTAAACCGTTCGCTATACAAAACTTATCCATAATCCGTATCAGTGATTCCTGGTCCTCGGCAGGGAGCCCCGCAACACGCTCAAACTGCTCTTTTAAAATTCCCTGGATACCCGACTTCTCATTGTCGATAAGCAGTCTTCCCGCGGCGCAGTCCAAAGCCCGGGTAAGCTTGTAAATGGTTGATAGAGTAGGGTCCGCTTTATTGCGCTCGAGCTTTGAGATCTGCGCAAGGCCAACCCCAGACTCATTAGACAGGTCGCCCTGAGTCATCCCTTTATCCGTCCTAATGCGCTTTAGGTTGTCTCCAAAGCTCATTTTTACTACCCTCAAGTGATCCTCCTAGCCGAATATAACCCCTGCTCTCGGCTCTAAAGCCTTGTCTAATCCTATAGGATCATCTAAATTGGTCCTATAGGCGTATTGACGGGTTTTAGTTTGGGTTTCTGTAACACCCAAACTAGCGTCGGACTTCCGGCAGAACAGGTTAAAAAGTAGACAGCTGAGGGGCAGCTAAACGTTGGAACCGGGGTGGTTCATAGACTATCTCACAGTCCATCAGGACCACCCTGAGGGCGGCCTTCCAGTCGTCGGTAAACACGGCCGAATCACCGTCGATATCGCCACTGGAGAGCAGATAAGCGACACAGTGACCAAGAAGGATCACGAGGGCTCTTACTCTTCCAAAGTCGATATCCGTTGCGATGGTTCTAGAATCACCGTCGATGGCAATCCATCCCGATTTAACCGAATGGACAACCTCTGGGGCTATGCCACTTTCGAAGAGTGCATACATGTCTATAACTCGATAATAGAGACCTACGGTCTACCCCCATTCAGAAAATGCAGCTCATACGAATATCTGCAGGGAAGAGACGGAACCAGAGTTGGTGTTTCTACGGATGGCGCGTTTTTTACACGCGTAGACTGGACGCGAAATTGGAGAGTAGGAGAGGGCAGGGAACAGAGCTTTTTAAGAGGCGCGTCAACGTTGACTATCGGTAGAGGCCTGAGACCACATTTACACACTGATCATAATACGGTCGACTGGGCCACAGAAAGCTCCAGAATGGCCCCTAAAGGAAAAGGGTTCACATACAGATACGATAAGTTCTATGCCAAGGCGGCACAGTTAATAAAGTACAGAAACAAGAAACGAAAGAAGTTATCGGAAGAGCAGGTCGATCATCTGGATAGAGTCATCGATCTCTGCATTAGGGAGGGAATAGTAAGAGAAGAGCAAAGTAAAAAAGCACCGTTTTTAAAGACACGAGGCAATTTATCGTGTTACGGACTGAGTAAAGAGGAAGACTTTTTACCGTACCTCACGGACATAGAAACCGCACTTAAGAGAATGGAGGTCGACTACATGACCTACGAAAGCATTGCGGAAAGACTTATTGAAGAGGGCATCTGCACTAGTCCATTAGCAGCAAGCACAACGGAATCATATGCGCTCAGGTGGCTATATGGCCGATCTCTAGATAAGACAAAGAGCCAGTATCGAGTACACCGTTCAAGGTTACTAAACCTTGGTATAGATATAGCAGTGCCGTACGACGTAAGCCGGTTACCACCTCAGATACGAAGCACAGAAACTATAGAGCTCAAACTAGCGTCGGTACCTGACTGGTATCAGATGCCGGCGGTTATCTCTAGCAAAGCTGCTTGAGCATATGATTATCAATAGAGAGATAACGCCGTATGTAAGGCACCTCGATAGGATATACAGGGAAAACCGCCAGAAGTACTCAGGCTATCAGAGCTTTATGCTGTATCAGATCATGCTCGATCTTATGCGTTACTGGAGACACTTACAGACTACGGTCTTCGAAGGCATGTCTATAGAAGCCCAAGATGAAATCTATTATTGCATCACTGAAAAGCTCTTCCACGTGTTCGATGCACACATGGATATCTATTGGATGATAGGTGATATCGACGGCCAGCCACTGTATCCGGATGGGCGCGAGCCTTCTGAGTTCTGGCGCAGAAAACTTGATGACCCAAATCTACAACTTAGGCGGATGGAGTATATCTAGTAAACGATGAGTGATTATGGAGAGGTACATATCGCTTACGAGAAGGTAACCGATGATCAGGTAAATGCGGTACTTGCAGGCACACCCAAAACGCATGCGATCAACCTGGTCCAAGGCGAGACCAAAACCTATATCGTTTTGCGAGAAAACATTAACGATAAACAACCCATAGCGTGCATTCATTTAAATGCCGCAGCCGTAGTTCTCCAAGAGTTAATCAAAATGCATGATCAAGGCGTTATCCGATAGAAACCGCTG
Source organism: Halioglobus sp. (assembly GCA_965227435.1). Classification (GTDB taxonomy): domain Bacteria; phylum Pseudomonadota; class Gammaproteobacteria; order Pseudomonadales; family Halieaceae; genus Marimicrobium. The sequence goes on from CBDDGB010000001.1 coordinate 3,141,367, forward strand.
GTACCAGAGCGGTCACTCTGGCACCAGCTAATCACAACGTACCTGAAAGGAGGTATGCCATGACTGATCAACATAATGAATCGTTCTACGAGAGCATGCGAGAACTGATGCACGCGCGTGATGCACTAGCTCAGTTATCCAGCCTGACACCTGAGGGCTTGCCTGAAGAGGCTGGCACGGCCAATAGCTTCTTGTTGGAAATGGTCTCTGGGCGCGTAGGCGCTGCGATCGACGGTTTTATCGGAGAGTCCGCTAAGGCCATATCAGCGGCCTCAGGAGGCTCAGAACAGCCCCCAGGGGGCTAAACCACCACCCGGCAGCTCTTATCCACAACTACGCATAATGCCTATCTTACGGTAAGCAGGGAAGGGGACATGGATCGAGCGGAGCGAGACCATGACCCATCCCGCAACTGGCTAATGACTGCCCAGCTTGCTGGGCTTTCATAAGGCAGTCGACAAGCGCAGCGCGTCAGGGATTGTTTATAGCTTGCTCAATTAGGTCGGCGTACTCAGAGAGATTTTTCAATGATGTCTTTAAGTCATGAGCGTTATTGGAGCTTTGTTTTATCAGCTCTAAAGCTATTCCAACAGCAACGTAACGCTCTTTTCCTGCATATTCTGGTAAGTGTTGCAGCGTTGCATTACCAGAGTTTACAACTACGGAATCACTCATATTTACCACCTATTTTTCACACAGTAGAATTGGCCGAAGAAGTTTTCTTGCTCTGATTAATCATTGCAAAAATAAGTAATATTTGAACAGCAACGTTAATCACGGCGTTTACCCAGACACTGTAGAACGTTGGAATTATTATCGCTACAAGAGAGGCCGCAATAGCGAAAACAAAGCCTCCAACAACTAAGCTTTGCCATTGGTTGCTACCCTGCGATTTCTGCGCAATGCCCATTATTCCTAAGAACCAAAATACAAAAGAGGCACTAACAGCTTTAACAGCAATATCTACAAGGCTGGCGGTGCTTGATGGTCGGTTAATAGGTACCCCTATTGCGGATGAACTATCGACATCGCCTAGCTGCTTTACCAAATCCTCATGTATTGGTTTTAAGCTCGCCGAAAGACCGGCTTTCTCAATCTCCTGAAGCTTTTGCAGAGCATTAAGCTTTTTCTCGTACTTAGCAAAATACCCATAACCAGTAACCTCGTTGAATCCGTACAGGCCACCAACGCCAATGGCTAAAATGAAAATAAGGTAGATTAATCTTCTGAGATTGAACTCTATAAAAGAGTTTTCAACACTTTTGATCAGAGAATCAAACATAGACGCCGCACTAGATAATGTCCTTAACTACTCCGCGCTTTTCTAACGAGGCGTCTATTAGCACTCGGTGTTCATCGAGCATCGACCTTAAACCGTTCGCTATACAAAACTTATCCATAATCCGTATCAGTGATTCCTGGTCCTCGGCAGGGAGCCCCGCAACACGCTCAAACTGCTCTTTTAAAATTCCCTGGATACCCGACTTCTCATTGTCGATAAGCAGTCTTCCCGCGGCGCAGTCCAAAGCCCGGGTAAGCTTGTAAATGGTTGATAGAGTAGGGTCCGCTTTATTGCGCTCGAGCTTTGAGATCTGCGCAAGGCCAACCCCAGACTCATTAGACAGGTCGCCCTGAGTCATCCCTTTATCCGTCCTAATGCGCTTTAGGTTGTCTCCAAAGCTCATTTTTACTACCCTCAAGTGATCCTCCTAGCCGAATATAACCCCTGCTCTCGGCTCTAAAGCCTTGTCTAATCCTATAGGATCATCTAAATTGGTCCTATAGGCGTATTGACGGGTTTTAGTTTGGGTTTCTGTAACACCCAAACTAGCGTCGGACTTCCGGCAGAACAGGTTAAAAAGTAGACAGCTGAGGGGCAGCTAAACGTTGGAACCGGGGTGGTTCATAGACTATCTCACAGTCCATCAGGACCACCCTGAGGGCGGCCTTCCAGTCGTCGGTAAACACGGCCGAATCACCGTCGATATCGCCACTGGAGAGCAGATAAGCGACACAGTGACCAAGAAGGATCACGAGGGCTCTTACTCTTCCAAAGTCGATATCCGTTGCGATGGTTCTAGAATCACCGTCGATGGCAATCCATCCCGATTTAACCGAATGGACAACCTCTGGGGCTATGCCACTTTCGAAGAGTGCATACATGTCTATAACTCGATAATAGAGACCTACGGTCTACCCCCATTCAGAAAATGCAGCTCATACGAATATCTGCAGGGAAGAGACGGAACCAGAGTTGGTGTTTCTACGGATGGCGCGTTTTTTACACGCGTAGACTGGACGCGAAATTGGAGAGTAGGAGAGGGCAGGGAACAGAGCTTTTTAAGAGGCGCGTCAACGTTGACTATCGGTAGAGGCCTGAGACCACATTTACACACTGATCATAATACGGTCGACTGGGCCACAGAAAGCTCCAGAATGGCCCCTAAAGGAAAAGGGTTCACATACAGATACGATAAGTTCTATGCCAAGGCGGCACAGTTAATAAAGTACAGAAACAAGAAACGAAAGAAGTTATCGGAAGAGCAGGTCGATCATCTGGATAGAGTCATCGATCTCTGCATTAGGGAGGGAATAGTAAGAGAAGAGCAAAGTAAAAAAGCACCGTTTTTAAAGACACGAGGCAATTTATCGTGTTACGGACTGAGTAAAGAGGAAGACTTTTTACCGTACCTCACGGACATAGAAACCGCACTTAAGAGAATGGAGGTCGACTACATGACCTACGAAAGCATTGCGGAAAGACTTATTGAAGAGGGCATCTGCACTAGTCCATTAGCAGCAAGCACAACGGAATCATATGCGCTCAGGTGGCTATATGGCCGATCTCTAGATAAGACAAAGAGCCAGTATCGAGTACACCGTTCAAGGTTACTAAACCTTGGTATAGATATAGCAGTGCCGTACGACGTAAGCCGGTTACCACCTCAGATACGAAGCACAGAAACTATAGAGCTCAAACTAGCGTCGGTACCTGACTGGTATCAGATGCCGGCGGTTATCTCTAGCAAAGCTGCTTGAGCATATGATTATCAATAGAGAGATAACGCCGTATGTAAGGCACCTCGATAGGATATACAGGGAAAACCGCCAGAAGTACTCAGGCTATCAGAGCTTTATGCTGTATCAGATCATGCTCGATCTTATGCGTTACTGGAGACACTTACAGACTACGGTCTTCGAAGGCATGTCTATAGAAGCCCAAGATGAAATCTATTATTGCATCACTGAAAAGCTCTTCCACGTGTTCGATGCACACATGGATATCTATTGGATGATAGGTGATATCGACGGCCAGCCACTGTATCCGGATGGGCGCGAGCCTTCTGAGTTCTGGCGCAGAAAACTTGATGACCCAAATCTACAACTTAGGCGGATGGAGTATATCTAGTAAACGATGAGTGATTATGGAGAGGTACATATCGCTTACGAGAAGGTAACCGATGATCAGGTAAATGCGGTACTTGCAGGCACACCCAAAACGCATGCGATCAACCTGGTCCAAGGCGAGACCAAAACCTATATCGTTTTGCGAGAAAACATTAACGATAAACAACCCATAGCGTGCATTCATTTAAATGCCGCAGCCGTAGTTCTCCAAGAGTTAATCAAAATGCATGATCAAGGCGTTATCCGATAGAAACCGCTGGTACCAGAGCGGTCACTCTGGCACCAGCTAATCACAACGTACCTGAAAGGAGGTATGCCATGACTGATCAACATAATGAATCGTTCTACGAGAGCATGCGAGAACTGATGCACGCGCGTGATGCACTAGCTCAGTTATCCAGCCTGACACCTGAGGGCTTGCCTGAAGAGGCTGGCACGGCCAATAGCTTCTTGTTGGAAATGGTCTCTGGGCGCGTAGGCGCTGCGATCGACGGTTTTATCGGAGAGTCCGCTAAGGCCATATCAGCGGCCTCAGGAGGCTCAGAACAGCCCCCAGGGGGCTAAACCACCACCCGGCAGCTCTTATCCACAACTACGCATAATATATATTATGTTAAATTATAGATATGACCACATACTTATCCCCACAGCAATCCATGGCAACCGCCCCTCCTGAACGCAAACGTTTAAAGCTGGCAATTTATGCTCGGCCAGGAACAAAGCGTTCTGTAGCGCTCTAGCGCGGCCAGGTTGGATTAATGGGGTAAGATAATCGGTACGAATCGTTAAGAGACTTCAAGGGATCTACTAGTGCGCATAATCAATCACGTTGCCAGTGTTGTTGGAGTCTTGCTGCTTACGCTGGTGCTGGTGTCGCCAACGTGGGCGTCGAACTGCCCGCCAAGGAAAGCGCTGATTTCGAGTGGCGGCTCCGAGCGGTTGCTGACCGAAGTCCATGTGGTTGCCAAGATTCAACCCCCCACAGAGGGCGAATACGAAGCGCTGCTCGCTGACGTCATATTGTCGTTTAACACGTTGCGAGTGCCTGATCGGATTGTTATCTACAGCGGCTATACCCCCGCGCTTGGCGGCTGTGGTGCTCGTTTTGACCATGTTGAGCCGGGTGACGTGCTGGTAGTAAATGCGGTAACGACTCAGAGAACCGGCCATTATGGTGGTGACTGGCTTGATAACTATGCGCGCGTTGAGGACGGCGTCATTCGAGGCGTGTTGCGGGGCCCCGCATACGAATCAATGAATATCGGCACTTTTCGCGATCTCGCCCGAGATGCGTTCGCACAGCCTGAAAACGGCACCCACGAGCTATTGGGTTTAAACACCCTGCCCTCAATCGTAACCGAGAGTGAGCCGTTTGAACTGCAATTGATTGGGCATCATCTGATGGATAATGCTTCGGCCGGCGTTAATCTCGAAACCAACGAGATTCGCGTGGCCGGTGGCGGAAGGGGTTGTTTTTCAGCCGGAAATCCACCGCACAGACCGAACAATAGCCCTGACATCGTTTCCGTGGGCATGGACGGATTGCCAGCAGGCACCTACAGCGTCGACGTAAACATCAGCGCAGACTGTTTTGGAGTTAGTCCATCGCTTTCGGACGAAATTACGATCTATCCCGCGGCCAAGACACGCCTTTACCGCCATGAATCACCGGCTCCGGGCGAAACGGTCAGCGGTGTCGGGGTGATTCGAGGCTGGGCATGCAACGCGGGCAGCTCACTCCCCATCAACAGCGTGACGTACAGCATAGATGGCGAAGAATTTCGTTCACCCCTGCCCCACGGTTCAGAACGATCTGACACCGGTCATCTCTGTGAAAAGGAATTCTCTATCGGCGAGAACCCGGTCTACTCGGGTTACGGCGGTGTGTTCTATTGGGGTTGGTACGACGAGGGACCCCACACCTTCACGCTGTACATCGATGGTGAAGAGGTCGAATCATTTGAGTTCTTCGTCGCTGCACCGGAGCCATCGGAAGAGTTCCCGGAGCTCTCCGGCTTCCGCGTTGGCGCCTCCGGTGAGTACGTTATTGAGAACTTCCTGGGAACGGACGAGACGGTAACTATCCGCTGGTCAGAGCCAGACCAGAATTTCATTATCGTGAGTTACGATTGAGACGCTACTGACGCAGTTTCTCAAGCAGCTTGCGCGCTTCTTCGACCTCGGGCTTGTCGCCCCCAATCGCCA
>CBDDGB010000002.1:0-1908835 GCA_965227435.1 Halioglobus sp.
GGAATCACTCATATTTACCACCTATTTTTCACACAGTAGAATTGGCCGAAGAAGTTTTCTTGCTCTGATTAATCATTGCAAAAATAAGTAATATTTGAACAGCAACGTTAATCACGGCGTTTACCCAGACACTGTAGAACGTTGGAATTATTATCGCTACAAGAGAGGCCGCAATAGCGAAAACAAAGCCTCCAACAACTAAGCTTTGCCATTGGTTGCTACCCTGCGATTTCTGCGCAATGCCCATTATTCCTAAGAACCAAAATACAAAAGAGGCACTAACAGCTTTAACAGCAATATCTACAAGGCTGGCGGTGCTTGATGGTCGGTTAATAGGTACCCCTATTGCGGATGAACTATCGACATCGCCTAGCTGCTTTACCAAATCCTCATGTATTGGTTTTAAGCTCGCCGAAAGACCGGCTTTCTCAATCTCCTGAAGCTTTTGCAGAGCATTAAGCTTTTTCTCGTACTTAGCAAAATACCCATAACCAGTAACCTCGTTGAATCCGTACAGGCCACCAACGCCAATGGCTAAAATGAAAATAAGGTAGATTAATCTTCTGAGATTGAACTCTATAAAAGAGTTTTCAACACTTTTGATCAGAGAATCAAACATAGACGCCGCACTAGATAATGTCCTTAACTACTCCGCGCTTTTCTAACGAGGCGTCTATTAGCACTCGGTGTTCATCGAGCATCGACCTTAAACCGTTCGCTATACAAAACTTATCCATAATCCGTATCAGTGATTCCTGGTCCTCGGCAGGGAGCCCCGCAACACGCTCAAACTGCTCTTTTAAAATTCCCTGGATACCCGACTTCTCATTGTCGATAAGCAGTCTTCCCGCGGCGCAGTCCAAAGCCCGGGTAAGCTTGTAAATGGTTGATAGAGTAGGGTCCGCTTTATTGCGCTCGAGCTTTGAGATCTGCGCAAGGCCAACCCCAGACTCATTAGACAGGTCGCCCTGAGTCATCCCTTTATCCGTCCTAATGCGCTTTAGGTTGTCTCCAAAGCTCATTTTTACTACCCTCAAGTGATCCTCCTAGCCGAATATAACCCCTGCTCTCGGCTCTAAAGCCTTGTCTAATCCTATAGGATCATCTAAATTGGTCCTATAGGCGTATTGACGGGTTTTAGTTTGGGTTTCTGTAACACCCAAACTAGCGTCGGACTTCCGGCAGAACAGGTTAAAAAGTAGACAGCTGAGGGGCAGCTAAACGTTGGAACCGGGGTGGTTCATAGACTATCTCACAGTCCATCAGGACCACCCTGAGGGCGGCCTTCCAGTCGTCGGTAAACACGGCCGAATCACCGTCGATATCGCCACTGGAGAGCAGATAAGCGACACAGTGACCAAGAAGGATCACGAGGGCTCTTACTCTTCCAAAGTCGATATCCGTTGCGATGGTTCTAGAATCACCGTCGATGGCAATCCATCCCGATTTAACCGAATGGACAACCTCTGGGGCTATGCCACTTTCGAAGAGTGCATACATGTCTATAACTCGATAATAGAGACCTACGGTCTACCCCCATTCAGAAAATGCAGCTCATACGAATATCTGCAGGGAAGAGACGGAACCAGAGTTGGTGTTTCTACGGATGGCGCGTTTTTTACACGCGTAGACTGGACGCGAAATTGGAGAGTAGGAGAGGGCAGGGAACAGAGCTTTTTAAGAGGCGCGTCAACGTTGACTATCGGTAGAGGCCTGAGACCACATTTACACACTGATCATAATACGGTCGACTGGGCCACAGAAAGCTCCAGAATGGCCCCTAAAGGAAAAGGGTTCACATACAGATACGATAAGTTCTATGCCAAGGCGGCACAGTTAATAAAGTACAGAAACAAGAAACGAAAGAAGTTATCGGAAGAGCAGGTCGATCATCTGGATAGAGTCATCGATCTCTGCATTAGGGAGGGAATAGTAAGAGAAGAGCAAAGTAAAAAAGCACCGTTTTTAAAGACACGAGGCAATTTATCGTGTTACGGACTGAGTAAAGAGGAAGACTTTTTACCGTACCTCACGGACATAGAAACCGCACTTAAGAGAATGGAGGTCGACTACATGACCTACGAAAGCATTGCGGAAAGACTTATTGAAGAGGGCATCTGCACTAGTCCATTAGCAGCAAGCACAACGGAATCATATGCGCTCAGGTGGCTATATGGCCGATCTCTAGATAAGACAAAGAGCCAGTATCGAGTACACCGTTCAAGGTTACTAAACCTTGGTATAGATATAGCAGTGCCGTACGACGTAAGCCGGTTACCACCTCAGATACGAAGCACAGAAACTATAGAGCTCAAACTAGCGTCGGTACCTGACTGGTATCAGATGCCGGCGGTTATCTCTAGCAAAGCTGCTTGAGCATATGATTATCAATAGAGAGATAACGCCGTATGTAAGGCACCTCGATAGGATATACAGGGAAAACCGCCAGAAGTACTCAGGCTATCAGAGCTTTATGCTGTATCAGATCATGCTCGATCTTATGCGTTACTGGAGACACTTACAGACTACGGTCTTCGAAGGCATGTCTATAGAAGCCCAAGATGAAATCTATTATTGCATCACTGAAAAGCTCTTCCACGTGTTCGATGCACACATGGATATCTATTGGATGATAGGTGATATCGACGGCCAGCCACTGTATCCGGATGGGCGCGAGCCTTCTGAGTTCTGGCGCAGAAAACTTGATGACCCAAATCTACAACTTAGGCGGATGGAGTATATCTAGTAAACGATGAGTGATTATGGAGAGGTACATATCGCTTACGAGAAGGTAACCGATGATCAGGTAAATGCGGTACTTGCAGGCACACCCAAAACGCATGCGATCAACCTGGTCCAAGGCGAGACCAAAACCTATATCGTTTTGCGAGAAAACATTAACGATAAACAACCCATAGCGTGCATTCATTTAAATGCCGCAGCCGTAGTTCTCCAAGAGTTAATCAAAATGCATGATCAAGGCGTTATCCGATAGAAACCGCTGGTACCAGAGCGGTCACTCTGGCACCAGCTAATCACAACGTACCTGAAAGGAGGTATGCCATGACTGATCAACATAATGAATCGTTCTACGAGAGCATGCGAGAACTGATGCACGCGCGTGATGCACTAGCTCAGTTATCCAGCCTGACACCTGAGGGCTTGCCTGAAGAGGCTGGCACGGCCAATAGCTTCTTGTTGGAAATGGTCTCTGGGCGCGTAGGCGCTGCGATCGACGGTTTTATCGGAGAGTCCGCTAAGGCCATATCAGCGGCCTCAGGAGGCTCAGAACAGCCCCCAGGGGGCTAAACCACCACCCGGCAGCTCTTATCCACAACTACGCATAATGCCTATCTTACGGTAAGCAGGGAAGGGGACATGGATCGAGCGGAGCGAGACCATGACCCATCCCGCAACTGGCTAATGACTGCCCAGCTTGCTGGGCTTTCATAAGGCAGTCGACAAGCGCAGCGCGTCAGGGATTGTTTATAGCTTGCTCAATTAGGTCGGCGTACTCAGAGAGATTTTTCAATGATGTCTTTAAGTCATGAGCGTTATTGGAGCTTTGTTTTATCAGCTCTAAAGCTATTCCAACAGCAACGTAACGCTCTTTTCCTGCATATTCTGGTAAGTGTTGCAGCGTTGCATTACCAGAGTTTACAACTACGGAATCACTCATATTTACCACCTATTTTTCACACAGTAGAATTGGCCGAAGAAGTTTTCTTGCTCTGATTAATCATTGCAAAAATAAGTAATATTTGAACAGCAACGTTAATCACGGCGTTTACCCAGACACTGTAGAACGTTGGAATTATTATCGCTACAAGAGAGGCCGCAATAGCGAAAACAAAGCCTCCAACAACTAAGCTTTGCCATTGGTTGCTACCCTGCGATTTCTGCGCAATGCCCATTATTCCTAAGAACCAAAATACAAAAGAGGCACTAACAGCTTTAACAGCAATATCTACAAGGCTGGCGGTGCTTGATGGTCGGTTAATAGGTACCCCTATTGCGGATGAACTATCGACATCGCCTAGCTGCTTTACCAAATCCTCATGTATTGGTTTTAAGCTCGCCGAAAGACCGGCTTTCTCAATCTCCTGAAGCTTTTGCAGAGCATTAAGCTTTTTCTCGTACTTAGCAAAATACCCATAACCAGTAACCTCGTTGAATCCGTACAGGCCACCAACGCCAATGGCTAAAATGAAAATAAGGTAGATTAATCTTCTGAGATTGAACTCTATAAAAGAGTTTTCAACACTTTTGATCAGAGAATCAAACATAGACGCCGCACTAGATAATGTCCTTAACTACTCCGCGCTTTTCTAACGAGGCGTCTATTAGCACTCGGTGTTCATCGAGCATCGACCTTAAACCGTTCGCTATACAAAACTTATCCATAATCCGTATCAGTGATTCCTGGTCCTCGGCAGGGAGCCCCGCAACACGCTCAAACTGCTCTTTTAAAATTCCCTGGATACCCGACTTCTCATTGTCGATAAGCAGTCTTCCCGCGGCGCAGTCCAAAGCCCGGGTAAGCTTGTAAATGGTTGATAGAGTAGGGTCCGCTTTATTGCGCTCGAGCTTTGAGATCTGCGCAAGGCCAACCCCAGACTCATTAGACAGGTCGCCCTGAGTCATCCCTTTATCCGTCCTAATGCGCTTTAGGTTGTCTCCAAAGCTCATTTTTACTACCCTCAAGTGATCCTCCTAGCCGAATATAACCCCTGCTCTCGGCTCTAAAGCCTTGTCTAATCCTATAGGATCATCTAAATTGGTCCTATAGGCGTATTGACGGGTTTTAGTTTGGGTTTCTGTAACACCCAAACTAGCGTCGGACTTCCGGCAGAACAGGTTAAAAAGTAGACAGCTGAGGGGCAGCTAAACGTTGGAACCGGGGTGGTTCATAGACTATCTCACAGTCCATCAGGACCACCCTGAGGGCGGCCTTCCAGTCGTCGGTAAACACGGCCGAATCACCGTCGATATCGCCACTGGAGAGCAGATAAGCGACACAGTGACCAAGAAGGATCACGAGGGCTCTTACTCTTCCAAAGTCGATATCCGTTGCGATGGTTCTAGAATCACCGTCGATGGCAATCCATCCCGATTTAACCGAATGGACAACCTCTGGGGCTATGCCACTTTCGAAGAGTGCATACATGTCTATAACTCGATAATAGAGACCTACGGTCTACCCCCATTCAGAAAATGCAGCTCATACGAATATCTGCAGGGAAGAGACGGAACCAGAGTTGGTGTTTCTACGGATGGCGCGTTTTTTACACGCGTAGACTGGACGCGAAATTGGAGAGTAGGAGAGGGCAGGGAACAGAGCTTTTTAAGAGGCGCGTCAACGTTGACTATCGGTAGAGGCCTGAGACCACATTTACACACTGATCATAATACGGTCGACTGGGCCACAGAAAGCTCCAGAATGGCCCCTAAAGGAAAAGGGTTCACATACAGATACGATAAGTTCTATGCCAAGGCGGCACAGTTAATAAAGTACAGAAACAAGAAACGAAAGAAGTTATCGGAAGAGCAGGTCGATCATCTGGATAGAGTCATCGATCTCTGCATTAGGGAGGGAATAGTAAGAGAAGAGCAAAGTAAAAAAGCACCGTTTTTAAAGACACGAGGCAATTTATCGTGTTACGGACTGAGTAAAGAGGAAGACTTTTTACCGTACCTCACGGACATAGAAACCGCACTTAAGAGAATGGAGGTCGACTACATGACCTACGAAAGCATTGCGGAAAGACTTATTGAAGAGGGCATCTGCACTAGTCCATTAGCAGCAAGCACAACGGAATCATATGCGCTCAGGTGGCTATATGGCCGATCTCTAGATAAGACAAAGAGCCAGTATCGAGTACACCGTTCAAGGTTACTAAACCTTGGTATAGATATAGCAGTGCCGTACGACGTAAGCCGGTTACCACCTCAGATACGAAGCACAGAAACTATAGAGCTCAAACTAGCGTCGGTACCTGACTGGTATCAGATGCCGGCGGTTATCTCTAGCAAAGCTGCTTGAGCATATGATTATCAATAGAGAGATAACGCCGTATGTAAGGCACCTCGATAGGATATACAGGGAAAACCGCCAGAAGTACTCAGGCTATCAGAGCTTTATGCTGTATCAGATCATGCTCGATCTTATGCGTTACTGGAGACACTTACAGACTACGGTCTTCGAAGGCATGTCTATAGAAGCCCAAGATGAAATCTATTATTGCATCACTGAAAAGCTCTTCCACGTGTTCGATGCACACATGGATATCTATTGGATGATAGGTGATATCGACGGCCAGCCACTGTATCCGGATGGGCGCGAGCCTTCTGAGTTCTGGCGCAGAAAACTTGATGACCCAAATCTACAACTTAGGCGGATGGAGTATATCTAGTAAACGATGAGTGATTATGGAGAGGTACATATCGCTTACGAGAAGGTAACCGATGATCAGGTAAATGCGGTACTTGCAGGCACACCCAAAACGCATGCGATCAACCTGGTCCAAGGCGAGACCAAAACCTATATCGTTTTGCGAGAAAACATTAACGATAAACAACCCATAGCGTGCATTCATTTAAATGCCGCAGCCGTAGTTCTCCAAGAGTTAATCAAAATGCATGATCAAGGCGTTATCCGATAGAAACCGCTGGTACCAGAGCGGTCACTCTGGCACCAGCTAATCACAACGTACCTGAAAGGAGGTATGCCATGACTGATCAACATAATGAATCGTTCTACGAGAGCATGCGAGAACTGATGCACGCGCGTGATGCACTAGCTCAGTTATCCAGCCTGACACCTGAGGGCTTGCCTGAAGAGGCTGGCACGGCCAATAGCTTCTTGTTGGAAATGGTCTCTGGGCGCGTAGGCGCTGCGATCGACGGTTTTATCGGAGAGTCCGCTAAGGCCATATCAGCGGCCTCAGGAGGCTCAGAACAGCCCCCAGGGGGCTAAACCACCACCCGGCAGCTCTTATCCACAACTACGCATAATATATATTATGTTAAATTATAGATATGACCACATACTTATCCCCACAGCAATCCATGGCAACCGCCCCTCCTGAACGCAAACGTTTAAAGCTGGCAATTTATGCTCGGCCAGGAACAAAGCGTTCTGTAGCGCTCTAGCGCGGCCAGGTTGGATTAATGGGGTAAGATAATCGGTACGAATCGTTAAGAGACTTCAAGGGATCTACTAGTGCGCATAATCAATCACGTTGCCAGTGTTGTTGGAGTCTTGCTGCTTACGCTGGTGCTGGTGTCGCCAACGTGGGCGTCGAACTGCCCGCCAAGGAAAGCGCTGATTTCGAGTGGCGGCTCCGAGCGGTTGCTGACCGAAGTCCATGTGGTTGCCAAGATTCAACCCCCCACAGAGGGCGAATACGAAGCGCTGCTCGCTGACGTCATATTGTCGTTTAACACGTTGCGAGTGCCTGATCGGATTGTTATCTACAGCGGCTATACCCCCGCGCTTGGCGGCTGTGGTGCTCGTTTTGACCATGTTGAGCCGGGTGACGTGCTGGTAGTAAATGCGGTAACGACTCAGAGAACCGGCCATTATGGTGGTGACTGGCTTGATAACTATGCGCGCGTTGAGGACGGCGTCATTCGAGGCGTGTTGCGGGGCCCCGCATACGAATCAATGAATATCGGCACTTTTCGCGATCTCGCCCGAGATGCGTTCGCACAGCCTGAAAACGGCACCCACGAGCTATTGGGTTTAAACACCCTGCCCTCAATCGTAACCGAGAGTGAGCCGTTTGAACTGCAATTGATTGGGCATCATCTGATGGATAATGCTTCGGCCGGCGTTAATCTCGAAACCAACGAGATTCGCGTGGCCGGTGGCGGAAGGGGTTGTTTTTCAGCCGGAAATCCACCGCACAGACCGAACAATAGCCCTGACATCGTTTCCGTGGGCATGGACGGATTGCCAGCAGGCACCTACAGCGTCGACGTAAACATCAGCGCAGACTGTTTTGGAGTTAGTCCATCGCTTTCGGACGAAATTACGATCTATCCCGCGGCCAAGACACGCCTTTACCGCCATGAATCACCGGCTCCGGGCGAAACGGTCAGCGGTGTCGGGGTGATTCGAGGCTGGGCATGCAACGCGGGCAGCTCACTCCCCATCAACAGCGTGACGTACAGCATAGATGGCGAAGAATTTCGTTCACCCCTGCCCCACGGTTCAGAACGATCTGACACCGGTCATCTCTGTGAAAAGGAATTCTCTATCGGCGAGAACCCGGTCTACTCGGGTTACGGCGGTGTGTTCTATTGGGGTTGGTACGACGAGGGACCCCACACCTTCACGCTGTACATCGATGGTGAAGAGGTCGAATCATTTGAGTTCTTCGTCGCTGCACCGGAGCCATCGGAAGAGTTCCCGGAGCTCTCCGGCTTCCGCGTTGGCGCCTCCGGTGAGTACGTTATTGAGAACTTCCTGGGAACGGACGAGACGGTAACTATCCGCTGGTCAGAGCCAGACCAGAATTTCATTATCGTGAGTTACGATTGAGACGCTACTGACGCAGTTTCTCAAGCAGCTTGCGCGCTTCTTCGACCTCGGGCTTGTCGCCCCCAATCGCCATGACCGCGCGCAGTTCTTTCTCCGCTTCATCCTCTCGGCCAAGCTCCACCAGCGCCACTGCTGTGTGATAACGAATGCCCGGGTCGGCTGCGTCCAACTCGTATGCCTTGCGCAGATGAGTCAGGCCTTCGTCCTCCTTGCCCTGCTTTACCAATATCCAGCCCAACGTATCCTGCACAGCACCACTGCCCTCCCCTCCGGATTCCAGCGCCTTCCGCGCGGTTGCCTCGGCCTTGTCGAGATCCTCGTCAGCGTAGATGTTGGCAAGATTGTTCAGGATGCCCGCGTCAGATGACAGCTGTGGAATGGCGAGCAGCTTTTCGTAATAATCCGCGGCCTTTCCGGTGTAACCCTGGAGCAGGTAGCTGTCTGCGAGCAGCCGTACCGTCCACATCGGCAGGCTGTCTTCTTTTAACGCGAGCTCCAGCGCATCGGTAAACTCTTTTTCGCCGATGCCCTGCTGGCTCAACTCGTAAAGACGTCGAATGGCCAGGCCGTTCTCGCGCTGCATTTCAAAGCTTTTGAGATATTGTTCCTGTGCAAGTTCCGGCAGATCCTTGGCGAGGGCTACCTCGCCGCGCAGGTATGCGAGATCAGCGCGCTGTCCAAGTTCCTTCTCCAGGCTGTCGAGCGTTTTTCTCGCGCTGTCCAGCTCGCCTTCCGCCAGGTCCAGTCGCACAAGGTCAAGACGGGTTTCAACTGAATCCGGGTCGCCTTTGAGCGCAGCTTCAAGCGATTGCCTGGCGCTCTCGTATTCACCAGAGTCGGCCTGCATCAACGCCAGTTGGCGCAGCTTCGCGGGGTCTCCCTCCCACAAGGCCTTCAGCCTTCGCAGGGGCATCTGCACGAGCTCCATTTCACCTTCGCGCATATAAAGGTCGGCCAGGCGTACCAGGTAAGTATCATTCAATGGATCGGCGTTCGTCAGTTCTAACGCAACTTTCACTGCGTTGTCGTAGTCGCCAGAGCGAGAGTAGATGTTCAGTTGCAATTCGGAAGGCAGCAGGGAAATACGGTCAAACTCCCTCACTTTCATCGTTTGCGCGAGCGCCTGGTCATACTTTTCCTGGTCGAGGTAAGTGTTGGCCAGCAACAGATGGGCGCGCGTGTCCTCCGGCCGCTTCCTGACCAGCGCTCTTGCCAGTGACTCCGCCTCATTCAAATCGCCACGACGCTTGGCCAGCATCGCCCGGTAGAAATGAGCCTCGGCATCTTCCGGGTCTATCTCGACGGCCCGCTCGATGCGCTGCCCCGCGAGGTCGAGATTTCCTGAGCGCATGGCAATGACCGCGCCAAAGTTGTGCACGCGCACGTTCTGCCCGTACTCTTTTGCCAGTTGCGCCGCGGTTTCCTCTGCCGCTTCCAGCTCACCGAGGTCCATCTGCAGCGCACCTCGAAGGAGTGCCGCCGTGACAGGTTCCTTCGCCCCAAACGGCTGGGTTTCGAGCAGTGCGAGTGCATCGGCCTGCTCACCCTTGGCCCGCATTAGTTCGGCTTCCATCACGTAGACGACCGGGGTGTCTGCGCCCGATTGTTTTAGCTGCGCCAGCAATTCGTTAGCGCTGTAGCTGTTCTGGTTCTGCACGTAGAGCTGTAGAAGTTGCAGGGTGAGTCCCATATCGCGTAGTACAGTATCCCGACGCGTATCCAGCAGGTCCATCGCAAGGCTGGACTGCCCGTTGCGCTGGTAGAGGTCTGCCAGCATTCGAATTGCGCCGAGGTCATTACGGTTACGGGCGAGGTAGGAGTTAAGCAGGCTGATCGCGCTTTGGTCATTGCCGCGCATGTAGTCAGCGGAGGCCTGGATAAACAGCATGCCGTCATCCATGCCATCCTGCACCGAATCGAGTTCCGACAGGCGATTACTGAGCTCGCCCAGCATCTCTTCGCCTTCCGATATATCGCCGTCCTGTATCTTCAGTATCGCGGTCAGTAGCGTTGCTGCAGGGTCGTAGGACGATTGGGCGAGAATCTGGTCCAGTAACTCCTTGGTTTCCTCGGTGTTGCCGAGCAGCATGTTCACGCGTGCAAGCGAGCGCAGAATCGTCAGGTCTTCAGGTGCAAGGTCGTGCGCTGTCTGGTAGTGCCCGAGCGCATCAATCTGGCGCCCCTCAGACATTGCGATCTCGCCCTCCAGCTCCCACGTCTTGGCATTTTCGGGGTCCAGCAGCATCGACTTGTCGAGTGCCTGGCGCGCCTGCGCGGGCATATTGCTGGCCAGGTACACTGCCGCGAGCGTGTTATTGGAGCGCACGTCTGCGGGGAACATGGCGGCGCCCGCTTCAAACTCTTTCAGCGCGCGACCGCGGTCACCGCGCAGGTGATAGGCCTGCCCTTTCAACAGATGCCATTCAAACTGGTTCTCGCGGGTGAAGTCCCCCGCTACGCTCTCAAGCTCGAGCAGCTTATCGACTTTCTTCTGCATGATGAGAGACTGCCCGTAAACCGGCAGAATCTCATTGATATCGGTACCCAGCAGCAGCGCCTCATCGAACTCCTTTTCAGCGGCGGGGCCATTGCCCACGTTGAACTGTAGGCGACCGAGCAGCACGCGTGCCGGAGCAAGGTTTGGGTCCGCCTGCAGTGCGTTCTTTAGGTGAATGAACGCCTCTTCGAGCTCATTGCCGTAGAACGCCTCTGTGGCGTCCTCGTAGTGCTCCGTGGCCGTCTGGGCCATGGCAATAGACGAAAAAAGGACTGTGATCGCGAGGAAAAACAGGCGAACCGGGGTATGCACAGGCTACCACTCCAGGAGGGTCATCGATGGTCAATCATGGTAGCGCAGGCAAAAAAAAAGCGGAATTTGAGAATTCCGCTTTTTTGAACTGGGTCTGTTCGGGGCTCAGGACTTGCGCAGCATCCTGTTGCGCATTGCGTAGAGACCGAGGAGCAACAGGGGCACGCTGCCGGGGACAGGTACATCTGTCGGGGGCGGAGGCGTGTCGTCGGTATAGGTCTTCACCGCAGACAGCTTGAAGGCGTCGCCATGATCGCTCAGGTTGCCACCAAATACGGGGTTGTATACGCCCACCAGCCACTGGGTAGACACCACGTCACCGCTGTTCACGGCGTAGTAGCCAAGCGGAACGTTGTTGTAGTTGTCGACGACATTGAAGCCACCGCCACTACCAGTGAGGACACTGCCCCAGGTCTCGCCGGCCAGGGTGTCATCACCGACGCCGTTCCAGGCAAGGATAGAGACATCGGCGCGGTTGCTAACGCCGCCATCGCGGGCCCAATTGAGGTTGATATCGGTCAGGTTGACGGCGGTGTCGAACTCAAGCAGGAGCATGTCGTACTCGCCATCGGAGTCGTTGGTGTAGCTGTCGACAGCGTGGTCAGGAGAGCCTGTACCCTCGTCCTGGTTCACTACACCGAGGGCGCCGCTGTTCGCCCAATTCAGGCGCGCAGTCTCGATCCGGTCGGGGCCGCCAATGTCGTCAGTATCGGACCAGGCGCTAACCGTCAGGTTGATGCCATCGCTGGAGGTAAGGCTCAGCGTGTTGCCGTTGTTGTTGCTGCTAAACGACTGGCTGCCACTATTGAAGTTCCAGGTCTGTACCGCCGACATGGCCGGGGCCGCATTCAGCGCGGCTGCCAGTCCCAGTGCAGCGATCCCTGTCAGTTTGCCCTTCGATACCATCTTCAAACTCCCTATCTCCGTCGGGGCCTAAATCCATCACGTGGCCCATACGCGAATCTATTTGTCTGCTCGGAAAAAAGCAAATATTAAGCCAGAAATTGCATGTTATTGAATATATTGGATTTTTCTATTTCTAGCGCCTTGGAAACACCCAAAACAGGCGGTGCTTGTAAAATTAACTGACGCGATTAATTTAGCGATTATTATTGTTCGGGCGGAAGCCGCGCCGTACCTGAGGTACGCGCGGCTCAGGAAGTGTGATTTGCCTCACATTATGCCGTGAGGCGGAGCTGTCTTTAGCAGCCAGGCGAAGCATCGCAAAGATCGCCGATACCATCACTGTCGTAGTCGCCCTGGAAGGGGTTTGCAACAGCTGGGCAGTTGTCGTTGGCATCCGCCACGCCATCACCGTCAGCATCTGAGCCAGCGATGATGGTGACCTGCACGGTCGCTTCGGCAGCCAATCCATCACTGTCCGTGACACTGGCCGTTAACTGGTGCAAACCGAGGCTCAAGGCCGCCGGGGAGCCAATGGCACCATCTACGCTTGATGTCCATGTGATCGAGTCCGTCAGGTCACCGTCTTGCGAATCGGTGGCGATGGCGATGAGTGGCACCGCCCCCCCGCCGTTCGCTATCTCAGCGCCATTTCCGGGCGCGAGGATAGCAATCTCGGGCGCATCGCCCCCTTCCAGCGTACCGATCACCTGCGCGACGTCGATGCGCGGAAAAGACAGTCCGTTGCGTGCGTCATAAACATCCACTGACTCGCCCGTCAGCAGATTGCGTATCTGGGGAACGCTCATAGTCGGGGCAGTCGCGCGAATTAACGCGACGGCGCCGCTGATATGCGGCGCAGCCATTGAGGTGCCCCAGAGTGTGCCGTAGTTCCCGCCCGGCATTGCCGCCGTAATCGGGCCACCGGGTGCGAGAAGGTCCAGGAAGCTGGCGCTGTTGGAATACCCGTGCACAAGATCGTCTGTATCGCCTACAGCACCTACGGAAATCGCCGTTGAAATACACGCGGGAGAGCCGATGGCATCGGTATAACCTGAGTTGCCTGAAGCGGCCACCACCGCCACACCGCGTGTCGCAAGGTAATCCATCGTGCCCTTGTGGAAAGAACCATCGCAGGGCGCAGTGTAGTAGCCGCCACCGAGACTGAGGTTCACCGCAGCAACCACGTACTCCGACGTGAGGTCAGCCACATACTGCATGCCGGCCAGGATATCGGAGTCGTAAGCAAGCACGCAGCCATTGGGATCGTTGTCGCCACAGATACCGGCATCATTGAAACGTGAGAACACCTGCACGGCGATAATGCTTGCGTCGGGAGCCACACCGGTAACGGTCCCGTCATTACCTGCTGCAATAGAGGCAACGTGAGTCCCGTGGTAGCAGTCGTCTGCACAGGGAGCCGCGGCGCCGGGGCCGTACTCTTCTTCACCGCCACCGGGACAAAGCGTGCTGGCACTGTGGTTGGCCCAGTTGGAAGAGAAGCACGCCTCCTCCACCACTCGCCCACCGAAGTTCACATGATTGGCATCGACACCCGTATCCAGAACGGCGATAGCCACACCATTGCCTGTAATCGAAGTATTGTGTGCAACATCCCCACCGATACCCGGTACAGACTGCAACAAACTCGGCTTATTCAGGGCATCTTCGACAATGACATCAAATTTGCCGCTATCGATAAATGCCGTAAGTTCCTGTGCCGACAGCGCGTAGACCTGTATTGCCTGGCGCCGGCTTTCCCTGAGAGGCCGTTGGCCGCGGTTCGCGGCGAACCGTCGAGCGCGCTGTTTTGCTGCAGCTTCGCGGACGACGAAACCGTCTCTGGCGTCTTCGCGGGCACGAGCAATGACCCTGACGCGGCCTTCACGGCGAGCCTTGCGTTCAAGTTTGTAATACGTTGGTGCGACCCGTTCGCGCAGCCAGCGCTCCTCTGCCACTGCCTGTGAAGCGCCCACCGCCATCGTTACAACCGTCGCTAACGCGGCTGCAAAACTGCCCCGAATTACTCTCACTTGCTGTCCCCAACCCGCGTCTTACATGCCGCGGTTAACACGTCCTTCACGACAGTATAGGTGCGCGTATAAGTGTTCCGAAGCGCAAACACGTGGATAAGTCACAGAATCGGTGCACTGTTCTGTCTGGGTATGAATACACCCGAAAATCAGACCGGTTATTTCTAGATATTCCATGCGCGAAACACTGCCGCGCTATACGAAAGCGCAACTCGCAGCCCCCGTTCTACTGTGCCACTATGCGCGTCTTCGAATGCCAAAGGACAAACGCCATGAAACTCGGACTGGGCCTCATCCAGACAGCCTTCAGCGCCAAACCCTCGATCGACCTCGACCTGGTGCGCACCGTCGAAGAAATAGGCTATCACTCCGTATGGGTGGCCGAGGCGTACGGTTGCGATGCCGTCAGCTTCGCTGGCTGGCTTGCTGCAAACACGCAGCGCATGCAGGTCGGCACCGCGATCATGCAGATGCCAGCGCGCACGCCGACCGCCGCCGCGATGGCGGCAATCGGGCTGGACGCGCTATCTGATGGACGGTTTATCCTGGGTCTGGGCCCATCCGGGCCGCAGGTCGTGGAAGGCTGGCACGGTGTCAGCTATGCCAAGCCACTTGCCCGCACCCGTGAATACGTTGAGATCGTACGCAAGGTCCTGGCACGAGACGAGCCGGTGACACACGAGGGTTATCACTACAACCTTCCCGCTCAGGGTCCAGATGTCACAGGCCTCGGCAAACCGCTGCGCAGCGTGGCGCATACGAATCCCGATCAACCTATTTTTATTGCCTCTATCAGCCCGGGCGGTATACGTCTCTGTGGCGAGATAGCCGATGGTGTATTGCTGTCGTTCATCGATCCCGAGGACACAGGCGAGATCGTCGATCGTCACCTCGCCGAGGGCCTCGCCAAGCCGGGCGCACGCTGCAAACGCGAGGACTTCACCGTATCAACGTTTCTGAGTGTGATCGTGCACGACGATGCCAACGCGGTTATGGAGGCTATGCGACCGGCACTTGCACGCCAGCTCGGTGGCATGGGCGCCAAGAGCAAAAACTTCTACGCGGAATTTGCCCGTCGCATGGGCTACAGCGATGAGGTGGAACAGATCCAGTCTTTGTATCTCACTGGCGAGAAGGACAAGGCAGCCGCCGCCGTACCGCTCGACCTCATAGATCGCACCAACCTGATCGGCCCGCCAGAGCGCATACGAGAGCGCCTCGGCGCCTGGCGGGACGCCGAGGCGCGCGGTTCGCTCGATTTGATGCTGGTAACCTCGCCCCAGGAAGAGGGGCTGCGGCTACTGGCCGAGGAGCTGCTCTAGGAGGCCTCTGGCCACATTGAGATGATCTGCCCGGTGTCTGGCGGAGCGCCGCCGGACAGCACTGACTGGTACACCTGCTCCACCGCATCGGAACCGTAACTACGGCTGGTCTGCAACCAACGGTCTGCGTCAACACGGAACGCCACGTAGTCTGCGCCCATGGCCATCATTAAATTCGCGGCGCCGATTTCCTTGCTGCGACTCTGGATGTGCCCTGGCGCAAAAAAGAACTCCGGTGTCGGGCCGGGCATGTCATCCGCCGCGCCAAACTCCGAGTGGTGCGTAGCACCCACCCTGCAGGAGTGCTTCAAGTTGTCGGCATAACGATGGTGCAGATCGCTCAACAGGCCCATATTCCCGGCCATGTCGACAGATACCGCAGGGCGCGACCCATCGAGCTCATCGAGAGCATCGTAAGTGATCACCCGGTCGTAGCAGCCCAGTGATTCACAGAATGCACGGTTGCGTTCCGAGGTCAGGCCGATGCTCTGCAGATTGCCGCGTTTCTTTACGCAGAATCCCAGTGCGATACTCGTCTTGCTCGACGCGCTGGTAATGAGGCAGGCCTCGGCGCCGAAACTGTCGTTATAGGTAATGAAATCCTCCACCAGCCAGGACGTCAGGAAGAGGCCGCGCAGCAGGCTGTCCTGGTCCTCACGGTCGGCTTCGTAGATGGGATTGGCCGAAGCGCGGTCGAAGCGAGCATAGACAGGCGCGTAGTCAGCACGGTGCGGTGAAACATCGTCGAAATGCCCCTCTGTGACGTTGCCTGCAAGAATGCGCAAATGGGTGCTGAAGGGGTAAAAACCCCAAACGCGTTCCCCGACGGCGATGTCTGGATGCCCGGACTCAACGACATCCGCCCACCCCATCGCGGGAATGCGTCCCCAGCCCTCTTCCGCAGGAAAGAAGCCCCAGTAGCCTATGGTGTCGCCCGCTCCTGCATAGGAAATGTTGTTCGCCGTCAGCGCCTGCCGATCGACGCGAAGCAGTACCTCGTTCTCGCCCATGGGCGGCAGTGATTCCTCGACAAGGCGGGTCTTTGCCCAGTTTGTCTTGTTTACCTCGAGGGTGGTTACCTCTGTCATAGCCTGTCTCCCGGATTAGGATTGCGTGAGCTCACGCACGGTGAGTTTGCCAAGTTGCGACATATGTACCTCGTCGGGGCCATCTGCGATACGGCAGAACCGCGCCACGGTAAACACGTGTGGTATCAGAGTGTCTTCGCAAACGCCCTTGCCGCCGAACACCTGCATGGCGCGGTCGGCAACGTTCTGTGCCATCAGCGGTGCAACGATCTTGACCATGGAGATGTACGCCATCGCGCCCTTGGCGCCGTGCTTGTCCATCATGTCGGCTGCCTGCATCGTCAGCAGTCGACACTGCTCGATGTCGCAGCGACTGCGAGCGATCTCGTGTTGCACGCTGGTCTTCTTGCTGAGTTTTTCGCCAAAGGCAACGCGCTCTTCCGCACGCTCACACATGAGTTCGAGGCAGCGCTGGGCCATGCCGACGAAACCCATGGCGTACTGGAAGCGGCCCGGGCCGAGCCGCCCCTGGGCGATTTCAAAGCCGCAGCCCTCGCCCTTGATCATATTGCTGGCGGGTACACGCACATCGTTGAATTCCAGTTCCGCCTCACCACCGGGCGAATGCAAACTGTCGAAGACACGCAGTGGGCGCACAAGCTTGATACCGGGAGTATCACGCGGCACCAGGATAGTGGAGTGCTGCCGGTGGCGCTCGTTCTCTGGATTGGACTTGCCCATCACGAGCATCACCTTGCAGCGCGGGCCCACCGCGCCGGTGGTCCACCACTTGCGACCATTGAGCACATACTCATCGCCATCGCGGCGGATCTCCAGCTCCATGTTGGTGGCGTCAGACGAAGCGACCTGCGGTTCTGTCATTGCATAGGCGGAACGTATTTCGCCCGCCAGCAAAGGTTCCAGCCACTGCTCCTGCTGTTCCTTTGTGCCGTATTTCGCGAGCACTTCCATGTTACCGCGATCAGGTGCACTGCAGTTGAACACGCTCTGACCCCACGTCACCTTGCTCATGGTTTCGAAGATCGTAGCGATTTCTACATTGGACAGGCCTGGGCTCCAGGGCTCGTACTCAGAGGGCAGGAACAGGTTCCACAGGCCCGCGTCACGCGCTTTCGCACGAATGTCGTCGTACCAGTCGGGCACCTGCCAGAGGTTGTCGGGGTCGAGAGTGAAGGCGTCCCAGTCGTGTTCTCGTGGGTAGACGTACTCGTCCATAAACGCATTTAGGCGCGCATCCAACTCGAGCGCGCGTTCAGTAGGCTGGAAACTCATAAGATCTCTCCGTCGGGGTCAGGCGTAGGCGCCAGACAGATTGCCAATCACATCGTAGAACTCGCTCATGGTTTCCTCGATCACGTCAGCTACCGGGCGCACGGCGTCGATGCGTCCGCACACCTGGCCAATCAACGGGATCGCCGCTTCCATGTTCCCGCCGAAGTAGAGGTCCTGGATATCCGCCATGTGTTCGAACACGTTGAATTTGCCTAGCGGTGCCAAGCCCGCAGTGCGCTCGGTCTTCAGCGCGCGCAGCGCCGGCTTGGACTCCTGGTTGAGAAACACTGTGTCTGTCTCGGCCGCATCGACCACTGCCTGCTTCCAGTTGTTGTGCACGGGCGACTCAGCCGAGGTCAGCATTCGCGTGCCCATCTGCACCCCGTCGGCGCCGAGCGCAAACGCGGCTGCCATGGTGGCGCCATCGGTAATGCCGCCCGCGGCGATTATTGGCAGATCGGTGCGGCTGCGAATCAGCGGCAACAACACCATGGTTGAAACGGGGCTGGGATTCTTGAAACCACCGCCCTCGCCGCCTTCGACAAGCAAACCGTCAACGCCCTCGTCGATGGCCTTGAGCGCGCCTTCCAGTGTTGGCACCACATGGAAGACCTTGATACCTGCCTCCTGGAATGGACCCGTGCACGCCGATGGGCTGCCCGCGGAGGTGGTGACGAACTTGATGCCCTGCTCGATGACAAAGTCGACAATGTTTGTTCCTTTCACAAACGCCAATGCGACGTTCATACCAAACGGCCTGTCGGTGAGCTCGCGCATTTTCGCGACTTCCGCTTTCACGTTGTCGAGTTCGCCGGAGGAAGTCTCGATGATGCCGGTGCCTCCCGCGGCGCACACCGCGGAAGCGAGTTGCGCGCGAGCGATCCACCCCATGGGCGCCTGGATAATCGGGTAGTCAGCGCCAGTGATGGCTGTAATGCGGTTCTGGATAGGTTTTGGTGCCATGTGTTCGGTCCTTGTTAAAGCAGGGTTTCACAGCCGGTGCCGTCGAAGACAGCATCGACCTTGCCACGATCACTCACAGACAGGGCTTCGTATTCCTCGCGAATCCAACGCAGGCACTTGGCCTGGTAGGGAAAGGTTTTCTGGGTCCACGGCGCTCCGTCGATCTCGGCCTCCCAGGTATCATTGCCCGCCTCAAGCGCGGCGGCGTTCGCCAGCAGCGCCGGGGCGTATACCCGTCCAATTTCATTGAATAGCGCTTTCAGGGTATCGGGTTGTTGATCGATGGCTACCCAGTCATCGGCGCTAGGCTCGAGGCCGCAGAGGTCACGCACGCGATCGATCCAGGCTACCGTACGCGGTGATACCTCATGCGAAATAGCGCGGGGTGTGGGGTCAAAGCCTACCGTTTGGGTGAGCTGGCCGTACATGCCGAAGTCTCCCGAGCCAGGACGGTGCCCAAGCATGAACGGCTGCTGCTGCAGGTGCGCTTCCATTGCCGCGAGGTAGCGCCGGTAGCTGGCGTCGATAACCGGTGCCGTGGTGTCGTTGGACCCGACGACATAGAGGCGGTTCACCTGCCTGTCGGTGAAAAATTCCTTGAACTGCGCGAGCTGTTCATCAGTCAGTCCGAGGTCCATCGTCAGTGGCAGCAAGGTACCGGCGTTGTCGGCATCTTCTTTTGGATACCAGCGATAGTGAAACATGTACTTGGTACACCATTCGTCACCAAAGTCTTCGATCAGGTAATCGAGGAAGGCGAGCGCCGGGTCCGCGGGTATAACTTCGCGGCCGTTAAAGTCGCTTTCCAGCCGCCGGATGATCGGGCTAGAGTCGCAGGCAGGCTCGATCTTGCCGCTCTCGTCTTCAAACAGGAACGTTGGGTGGAATGTCGGCTTCGGCTTTTCGATGCCCATTTCATCGAGGACTCCCGCGGGGTCACCCCACGTAATGGCATAGGGAATCCGGCGATAGCGCAGTACCGCGAGCATCTTCTGGGTATATGGCGAACCAGTGCCTCCAATCAGGCGAAGGCGGTCATTACTGGACATGCAGATCTCCTCATTTCTCGAGCGGCCGATATATTGACATGATTAATGCCAATATGTCACTCTCCTTTCGCACTCAAGATTGGAACCCCTGATGTATCGCGGCGAATACGAGCTGGTGGGCAACGAACTGAGCATGTTTACGCGTAAGCTGGAGGCACAGCTCAGGTTCCAGCATGTCCCCTGGCGGTGGCATTTCAAGACAATGGAGAGAGCCGCCGATATTGAGGCCAGGGTGGGCACCCACTTCATACCCGCCCTGCGCACGCCTGAAAAATGGCTTATTCACGACACCATCGCGATCGGCCCCCTTCTCAACGATCGCTTTCACGATGTACCCGTCATTCCAACAGGGCCGACACAGCGCGCCCTGTGTTTCGTTATCGAAGATACGTTCAACCACTGGCTGGGCCGCGTTGCCGTGCACACACGCTGGTGCTACCCGGATAATGTGCGCTGGGTTGGCCCGCGGTTTGGCGCCAACAGCGTACTCGACAGGAGCATTGAAGAACCCTTCACCGACGAGGAGATTGAACAGCTAACGCCCGTCGGCGAAATGATGTACGAAAACTTCGGCAAGAACGTTTGCGAGTACAACGGTGTGGGGCCTGACCAGGAGAACGCTGTGCGCGCTGATTTCACGCGCATGATGTCTGTGCTCGACGCGCACTTTAAGGAGAACGACTTCCTGCTGGGCGACCGCCCGTGCCTCGCCGACTTCGCGCTCGCCGGCCCCTGCAAGGCGCACTTCATTACGGACCCGGTGCCCCTCGAATGGCTCGGCGAGTATCGAGAGATGGTGGAAGCGTACTGCGACCGCCTGTTTGGCGGGCACGACCTGCGCGACCGGCAGTGGCCGGAGGGTGACGCGATACCGGAGTCCTTCGAAAAGCTGCTCGACTACATCCAGGCGACCTACCTACAGTTCGCGCGCGCCAACATCAGCGCTGGCCTTGCGGGCGAAAAATACTACGAGTACGACTACGGATACGGCCCCACCCGCGCGCGCACGCAGCGCCGCCTGAACATGGCACGGCTGCATGTGCGCGACGAGCTGCTGCAGGTGGATGCCGGAAACAACGCGGCCCTCACCCAATTGCTCGGCGAACGCGGCATACTCGCGCACTATCTCGAGGACTGACGGCGCTACGCAGGGAATACCCCAGTGCAGGTAGCGCGTTCAGTTCAGGCAGCTGGCGAATCGCGCTAGACTTTGCCTCATTACAATGTGGTATCTGAATGACCAACAACACTACACACAACGATTCGAATCCCTACCGCCAGCTGCCTTCGATCGACGAACTGCTGCGGACGCTACCGGACGAGGTCGCACTTTGGGGGCGAGAGGCGGTTACCGAGTCACTCCGTCAACTGCTGGTAGAAATGCGCCGCACAATCGCCGAGGGTGGCAGCGCCGATGTTGACGCGCTGCGCACATCCCTCGCGGGCCGCCTGGAGGCCGCGGCAGCACCAACGCTGAAGCCGCTGTTCAACCTCACTGGTACGGTCCTGCACACCAACCTCGGGCGCGCGCTGCTGCCACAGTCTGCGATC
The DNA here is from genome assembly GCA_965227435.1 of Halioglobus sp. Lineage (GTDB taxonomy): Bacteria > Pseudomonadota > Gammaproteobacteria > Pseudomonadales > Halieaceae > Marimicrobium. The sequence goes on from CBDDGB010000002.1 coordinate 21,497, forward strand.
GATGCAATGGCGATTGCCGCAGCCAGTGCAAGCAACCTGGAGTTTGACCTTGAGACCGGCGGACGAGGCGAACGCGAGGTACACGTCGAACATCTCGTGTGCGAGTTGACCGGCGCTGAAGCAGCCACAGTGGTAAACAACAATGCCGCTGCGGTCCTGCTGGTGTTAAACAGCCTTGCGCGTGGGCGTGAGGTGCCTGTCTCGCGCGGCGAACTCGTGGAGATCGGCGGCTCATTCCGCATACCTGAAGTGATGGAGCGCTCCGGCTGCCGCCTTGTTGAAGTTGGCGCGACGAATCGTACTCACCTGAAAGACTACCGCAGGGCGATCGGCCCCGATACCGCACTCCTCATGAAGGTGCACACCAGCAATTACGAAGTGCAGGGCTTCACCAAGGCCGTCTCTGAACCCGAGCTCGCAGCGCTCGCTCACGAACACCAATTACCCTTTGTTACCGATCTCGGCAGTGGCAACCTTGTCGATTTCGCAGCGCTTGGCCTGCCTGCAGAACCCACCGCGGCCGAGGCCATCGCCAGCGGAGCGGATCTCGTTACGTTCAGCGGTGACAAGCTGCTGGGCGGCCCCCAGGCGGGCATTGTTGCGGGCAGGGCCGACCTCGTCAGTATCGTGCGGCAAAACCCACTGAAGCGTGCGTTGCGCCTCGACAAGGTGACCCTTGCCGCCCTGGCGGAAGTTCTCAAGCTGTACCGCAATCCGAGGCGGCTGCTTGAGGAGCTCCCAACGCTGCGGCTGCTTACTCGCAACAGCGAGGAGATTCGCCAACAGGCTGAGCGACTTGCTCCAAAGGTGGCCGAGACACTGGCGGGTGAATGCGACGTCGCCGCCGCGGACTGCCACAGCCAGATTGGCAGTGGATCATTGCCTGTCGAGACGCTGCCCAGTACCGCATTACGCCTCAGCCCAGGAGAATCGAGTGGGCAGTCGGTCGGCGCACTTGCGGCGCGCCTGCGTGCCCTGCCCCGCCCGATCATCGGGCGCATACACCGCGGCGCGCTCTGGCTGGACCTGCGCTGCCTCGAGAAGGATGAAGAGCAGGAGCTGCTCGACCAGTTGCAACTGCTTGCCCCATGATCATTGCAACGGCAGGTCATGTCGATCACGGCAAGACATCGCTAATCGCGCGCCTCACCGGTGTAGATACCGACCGCACCGCCGAGGAAAAACGCCGCGGCCTGTCGATCAACCTGGGGTTCGCCTACCTGCCACGAGAAGACGGGCTGCCCATCGGCTTCATTGACGTGCCGGGGCACCACCGCTTCATCAACAACATGATTTCCGGGGTCAGCGGTATCGACCGCGGGCTGTTACTGGTTGCTGCCGATGACGGCCCGATGCCGCAGACGATAGAACACCTCGATGTGCTCAGGCTGCTCGGCGTGCCTGCGCTCACCGTTGCGCTCAGCAAGATTGACCGTGCTTCTGAGGAACAGCGGGAACGTGTTGTTGCCAGTGTGCGCGAACTTTGTCGAGAGCGCGGCTGGGAGGACGTCCCGGTTTTTCCGCTCAGCAATACTACCGGTGAAGGCGTAGATGCCCTGCAAGCCCACCTGCACGGCCTGCGCGATAAAGAAGCCGCCGAGCACGAACAGGCCTGTTTCCGACTTGCTATCGACAGGGCATTCCACTTAAAGGGTAGCGGCCTCGTTGTCACTGGCACAGCATCCGCGGGGAACGTCGCAGTGGGAGACACATTACGCCTGGAACCCGGCGGCCGTGAGGTGCGGGTGCGTTCACTGCGTGTGCATGACGGCGAAGCGCAGGTAGCAACCGTCGGCCAGCGGTGTGCGCTGAATCTCGCAGGCGACATAGCCCTCGAAGACGTGAGCCGCGGCGACTGGCTGGTCGGTCTCGACGCGGCGCCACCCTCCTCCTGCATCGATGTGAGCTGTGCCCTGCTACCGACGGCGCCGTTTGGCATCAAGCATATGTCGCCGGTCAAGCTTCACATCGGGGCGCGGCGTGTCTCTGCCCGACTCGCGCTGCTGGGTGATGCTCGACTGAATGCCGGTGAAGAAGTCCTCTGCCAGCTGCTGACTGAAGCGCCGTTAGCCTGTGCGCGTCACGAACGATTCCTGCTGCGCGACGACTCCGGCAGTGTGCTACTTGGAGGCGGCACCGTCATTGACCCGCAGGGGCAGAAACCGGGTCGCAACAAGTCCCAGTACCTTGCGCAGGTACGCGCGATGCAAACGGGCAACGTTGCATGGGCCCTGTCGGCGCGCCTCGAATTAGACGAGCCGGTTGATACCCTACGCTTCGCAGGCTCATGTAACCTTACCAGCGCTGCCAGTGAATCCCTCGCCACGATAGCGCCGCGCACCTATATCCAGGACGGAACGTCCTGGATGATCAGCGAAAACCGTTGGCGCAATGTGCGTGCATCGCTACAACAGGGCATTGACGCCCACCATAGGGAGAACCCAAAGGAAGCGGGCTTGAAAGTCTCCTCGCTAACTGCTCCGCTACGCAAGACAGCGCCACAACATCTTTTACTCGCTGTGCTGGGCGACATGATTCGTGGCGGGAGCATCATCCTCAAGGATGGTCTTGTGAGCAGTGCTGAGTTCAGGCCTCGCGTCTCTTCCAGAGACGAGAAAACCTGGCAAAAAATCAGGCAGGTGCTCGACCGGCGTGGCCAACAGATACCCCTCTTATCTGAATTGATAGAAAGCACGGGGCTCGAGGAGACACAGCTGAAAAAAATCATCCGCGAGAAGCTGAAGGCCGGTGAACTGCATCGGGTGTCCGAGCGCCGCAGTGCCCTTCCACAACACCTGCTGGGCTTGGCACAGGGCTTGCGCAAGGTCGCAGCGCGCGGCGAGAACATTACCGTCATCAATGTGAAGAACGAATGGAGCGCCGGGCGCAACCTGACCGTGGAAGTGCTGGAATACTTCGACAGCATTCGCTTTACCCAGCGCCGTGATAACGAACGCGTGGTACTGGACGAGGAGCTACCCGAGCGATTGTACTCCGGCTAAACTCGCAGATTCCGGAAGAGCGACATCCCCGGTGGGGTGCCTGGTCTTCAAAACCAGTGAGGTGCTGACAAGGTGCCTGGTGGGTTCGACTCCTACCTCTTCCGCCAACAACTGAAGCATACGCGAGAGTCCACTCTCGGCTCCTATCGGACCTGGCGCACACAATCGGCCCATTCTGCCTACTTTAAAGGCAATTGTTCACACTCCTGACTTCAGAAACGGTTTTTTCTATTCTAAATGTCGATACTTTGACTTAGTTAGTCATCGCACGGGTAATTGGTACCTACCTGTGCCGACATGGGGACGTTACTGGTTACGCAAGGGGAAGCGCCAGTATGCAGGGGATTCGCACACGTGCGCGCCGTCAGCGGGCGCCGCGCTCTATCTACGCACGGCTTATCCGTGGCCTGACGCTCATCGAGTTGGTACTCGCTGTCGCTATCGCGTCAATACTCGCCGCTGTCGCCCTGCCGATGTACCAGGATTACATTACCCGGGCCGAACAGGCGCTGGCGGTGGGTGATGTCGAGAACATATCCGACCGTATCCTCACCTACTTCCTGGAGTACGCCCAATATCCAGAAACCCTCGCGGACATCGGCATGGACGAGACGCTCGACCCCTGGGGCAGTCCGTACCAGTATCTCCGTATCGAGGCACCCGCTGACGAGGAAGAGACGCCCGGCAAAGGGAAGGGTAAAGGAAAGGGCGGACAAGGTGGCGTCGGCAAGCTACGGAAAGACAAAAACCTGGTGCCTATCAACACGGATTACGACCTCTACAGCATGGGCAAAGACGGCCGCAGTGTCAGCCCGCTGACCGCCAAGCACAGCAGAGACGACATTATCCGTGCGAACAATGGCGCCTACATCGGCGTGGCCGAGTATTACTAGGCAGGATCTGGAACGAATCGTGGCCACGTTTTCGAGACACAAAGTACTGCAGCGGGTACGCACACTCTTCATCCTGACCGTGCTGATTCCCGTAGTATTGGGTGCGGGCGTCACCTACTTTCAGGTTCGCGCATCACTGGAAGAACAGTCGTACCTTCGTTCAAAGGAAGCAAGCCGATTCCGGGGCGCCTTAATACTGGAACAGCTGCTGCAGGCTGACGAGAGTTTGCAGGCACTTGCGCAGGGCGAAGCAGGCAGCCCTTCGCTCGACACATTGGTGAGGGAGTGGTCTTTCATTCCCGATGCCTCGCAGCCTAGCGAAACCGCTGTGTTTCCGGCTAGCAACCGAACCTCAGCGGCTTCCTTACGAGCAATGCTTGGGGACTGCCCCTCTAACGGCCGCACGTGCATATCCGTTGCCGGGGCTGCGCGAGACATTTTTTTCTCACTGCAGTCAGCCAGGCCAGATTCCCCGGCAGAAAGTCTTCACGCACGGCTGAATAAGACGGCTGTCTTCGGCCATGAAGACGAGCAGTTGCTTTACGCGAATCTATGCGTCTTCGAAAGTCGGGAACCCATCTACTGCACCTCGGAACTGGCGACGCAGATGCCCTCCTTGACGGCACTACTGCGAGAAGACGAGAGCCTCACCGAGCTCAAGTGGAGCGGGCCGGATGGTACCACGTTCTTCGCGTCAATCAGGGACCTGTTCCTACCGTCGCACTTCAACAGCAGTCTGTGGACAGTGGCGGTGGTTGAGAGTGAAGACCTCGTTTATGCGCCGATTCGCGTCTTCAACTGGTTGTTTCCCGCGCTGACTCTCTTGAGCGTCCTGCTCGTCATCTTTCTCGTCGTCAGGCAAACGCGCAACCAGCTAGGGCCATTATCGAAGTTGCAGGGTCACGCCGCCAGGTTGGGCGCGGGCGACTTCGACGCCCGGCTACATCTGCGTACTGACAACGAGTTCCAGGAACTCGCTGACAGCTTCAACGTGATGGCGACCAAGCTGGGCTCGCAGTTTCATTTCCTTCGTGCGATGTCAGAGATCGACAGCGCGCTCCTACGATCAGAAGACATCTCAAGCGTTTGCGAGTCGGTGCTGTCACACGCATCAGACATACTCCCGATCTGCAGCGCCGCCATTCTGGTTTATCACCGGGAGGGGCGTCGGGAGCACAGCCTCTACTCACTCACGTCAGGCGAGCGATTGGCTCTGCGAGAGAGCCAGGTCTCTATACCCGCCTGGCTCGAAAACACCATCAATGCCAGTAGAGAATTGACGAGAATACCCGAGGGCGCCGATCGGTCAGGCGCGGTGTTTTCTCTGCTTGAAGGCGATGGTCCTGTCCAGGTTCACCCTCTTCACTTTGAAGGGCATGCACTGGGTGCACTGCTGCTCCGCGAGGAAGCTGACTGGGCGGAAACCAGGGAGATCGAGGAATACACCCGCGGTATCGAGGACCGGCTGACAGTTGCGCTTTCGGGCTACGAGCGGCAGGAGAAGCTGTATTTTCAGGCGAACTACGACCATCTTACCGAGCTGCCAAACCGCCCGCTGTTTGTTGATCGCCTGCAGCAGTACCTGGCGCGTGCGGAGCGGGCGAAAGAGCGGGTCGCCGTTGTGTACGCTGACCTGGACCGGTTCAAGAGCGTCAACGACACGCTGGGTCATGACCGGGGTGACCAGGTGCTCCGGGAGGCCGCGTCGCGCTTCAAGAAACTAGTTCGCGGTACCGATACGGTGGCAAGGTTGTCGGGCGACGAGTTCGCCTTCGCCATTCCGGGCATCAAGAACCACATCGATCTGTCCAGGGTGATCCGGGGTGTATCGGAGGAGTTTTCGCGCCCTTTCCAGATTGACGGCCAGGAGTTCGTGTTGGGCCTCAGTATGGGTGTCGCACTGTTCCCACAGGACGGCGATACTGCTGAGGCGTTGCTCAAGAAAGCTGATATCGCTATGTACCGGATCAAGGACAATCCGACCATGTTTTTCAAGTTTTACGAAGAACTTATGACGGAGGAGATTCAAGAACGATCGGCGCTCGCGCAGGACCTGTTGCAGGCGGTCCGCAGTGACGAACTGTCGTTGGTCTACCAACCCAAAGTTGATGCGCGAACATATCGCATTCGATCTGCAGAAGCGTTGATACGCTGGCACCATCCCGAGAGGGGCTGGGTGAGCCCGGCTAAATTCATTCCGCTGGCAGAAGAAACTGGTCTGATCCCCCAGATTGGTGAATTCGCTCTATGGACCGCCTGCGAACAGTTCGTCCAGTGGCGCGAACAAGGCTTGGGCATAGAACAAATAGCGGTCAATGTGTCGCCAAGGCAGATTCAGTATACCGACCTTATCGGTGTCGTGCGGTTGGTTCTGGAGCGTACCGGCATTCCGGCGTCCTGCCTGGAGTTGGAAATCACTGAGGACCTATTGGTAGAAAACTACCAGAAAACCGAGGAAGTTCTTTCGGAGCTTAAGTCGCTCGGTGTTAAGATTGCGCTCGATGATTTTGGCACAGGGTATTCCTCGCTCAGCCACATTCACGAGCTTTCCTTCGACACGCTAAAAATTGACAAGTGCTTCGTTGAAAACATCGGACAGACCGAAAGCTCAGACGCCATCGTAAAGTCCATCATCGCGCTCGGGCAGAGCCTGAATAAATCACTGGTCGCAGAAGGCGTCGAGACTAAGGAGCAGCTAAAGTTCCTGGCGGGCACTGGCTGCCAGCTGATCCAGGGCTACTACTTCAGCAAGCCACTTGGGCCGGACGAACTTTCAGATTTGTTTGCGCGTAACCTTCAGCTGATGGTTTCTGAGGACAGTAAGCTGGCATCGTATTAGTGGCTCCCTGCCCTAAGACCACTTTGGGTGTATCAACTAGCGCGGATCGTCATCCCCAGCCTCGAACTCGCCGTCATTGATGGCATAAAACCAACCGGTCTCTTCGCCGGCAGCGTAGTCATCGGCGTCGGATAGCAACTCGCGCCGCAGGTCCTCGACACTGCCTTCCTCGACGTAGTCGATATCGACGACCCGGAAGCCGTTCTCCCGGTCAAAAGTATCTTCGTCTATGAAAAGCCCTTCGCCTGCGTCCAGTACGTTGCAATCGCTGGCGATGGGAACAGGCATATGCTGTCGCGCCTCGCTCAGCCGTGATCTGAGAAGATCTCGACGCTCGGTATTCCTGGCCAGCATGACCCACGTCTGGGCCCGTGGCGCCTTGAGTGCCTTGACTTCAGAGCGCTGCTCGTCGGTGAGCGCAAAAGCGGTTGTCACCGCGTCCTCCAGGTCATCAAACCAGGCGACGAGATTCGGATGTTCCATCCAGGGTTCAGACACGTTTCTTCCACATAGTTGAAGCGCTGCGCGATGGCAGAGCATATCCCACGGCTGTTACAGTTTCTATTAACCAACCCTTACTCACCACGGACTCCTTCCATGACTGATCTACAGATACGCCCGATTCAGCCTGGTGACGCAACGGAATGGCGTCGCCTGTGGACGCTTTACCTGGAATTCTATGAATCGAGTGTCTCTGAGGAGGTCTACAGCGCCACATTTGAACGAATCAATGCCAGTGAGTATCACGACATCCACGGGCTGCTCGCTATTTTAAACGGTCGTCCATGCGGCCTCGTGCACTATCTTTACCACAGCCACTGCTGGCATGTTGATCCGGTCTGCTATCTACAGGACCTGTACGTTGACTCAGAACTGCGCGGCACCGGCCTGGGGCGTGCGCTGATCGAAGCGGTCTACGCAGCGGCGGACGAGGCAGGCTGTGCGAGCGTGTACTGGCATACGCAGCACTTCAACGAGGTTGGCAGGCGCCTGTATGATCGCGTTGCCAATCTCACACCCTTCATCATGTACAGGCGTTAGCAATCGTCGCTTGGCTGCTGGCCTCACCATGCACTAGTATCCATGCTCCCGCTCCGACAAGCGGACTGACGGACAAGACTCAGCATGCACCCCGCGCTCATTGCCCTCATTGCCTCCTTGCTAGCCATTTTGGGCGTGCAGCACCTGCGCTATCTTTATATGCGCCGCGGACGCGCGCAGGACAGGCAGTTTTCACTGCACTCCACAGAAGCGTTTCATGTGCTCGTGCTATTCAAGGTCAAGAGCGGTCAGCGCGTTGTGGAGAGTACGCGTGCACTCGTGCAGCGCACCACCACTAGACGCCGTGCGAAGCTAATCTATGCCGGTCAATCAGCCTTCACCGTCGACTCGGAGCAACTGGGCCCGCGCCCTTTCGACGGAGTAGTCCTCCTCCAGTACAGCTCAAGGTACGAATACGAGGAGCGCGGCGCCCGCATACTGAATGGCGCGGTTGTCGAGCTGTTCAGCGACAGCTATCTCCACGCCATGCGTCGCAACCGGCGGCAGAACCTCATACTGCCGGTCTGGCTGCTCAGGATGCGTATTGGTCAATTAGTCCGAGGGCGCTGGCGCCGGCCAGAACTCGCCGTTCAGCCAGACTACCCCACCTCTCCACGCTATGACGAATGGCGGCAGCGTGTGGAGCGCCTGGATGCCGCCCACAAGGTAAACCCGGCGGGACTCGTTACCATCAACCTGATCAAGCGCGGCAATCCGACACAGCAAGCCATACAAGAGCGCTTTGCTGACGCGATGCTGAGCCTGATGGCTGCCGATGGCCACGGCCCGATGCACACGGGCCGTTCGGTCGCGCTGGAGGGCAATGCCCGCTTTGATGATGTGTTTTTCGCCTACTACCCCAGCCCTGACTACTTCAGCCGCCTCCTCAAGAGCCAGTTTTTCCACGAGCACTGGAGCCGCAACTCCGTCAGCGACATGGTCTGGATGGCGACGGTACCCATTACCGACCGCATCTAGCACTTAAGCGCTTGACGCCCACCATATATTGACAGAATATATGTCAATACATCGGGCCACGGAATAATATCCCCGCGAGTTATCTCCAAGCCTGAACATCATGGTTTTGAAGCCAACTTATCGGCTATCGAACACGAAGAAAAATACCGACCGAGCTGTCACTATGCGCCCAAGACTTAAGATTCTCTTGCCCATTGCCCTGCTCTACGCGCTGTTTGTGTCGTGGTACACCGATTTTGGTGGCCCACTGACCGACGAAGAGATTGAAGACTTCCTGGAAGCGATCAGTGTTTTCGAAGACTACCAGCCTGAAATGAGAGCCCGCCTGGAGAAGTTTATGCGCGAAGACACGGGCCGTCAGTTCTTCATGCTGAATGCTGTCGACCTGAACGACAATCCGCCCGATGTGAAGGGCGCCGAGCCAGGTGAGAGCGCAGAGAAGCTAATGGGTCGCTACATGGAATACATGTACCCCAACCTGTTCAAACGCGCCAGTCACCCCACCATCGCAGGCAGCGCGGTATTCCCTTCTATGGACCTGGTCGGGATCGAAAATGCGGAGATCTGGGACATGGGTGCGTTCATGCGCTACCGCAGTCGCCGTACATTCATGGAGATCGTGGCCACGGAGGAAATGCGTGGCAGGCACGAATTCAAGGTCGCCGCGCTCACCAAGACCATCGCCTATCCGGTAGAGACGCAGCTCAACCTCGGCGACCCACGTGGAATCCTGGGCTTGTTGTTACTCGCGCTCTACGGCCTTCTGGAAGCCTTTGTGCCGCGCAAAACGAGTAGCTAAGCGCCTAGCTCACCGCTGACAGTCTCGATGTTGATCTGCCCTTCCAGGCCGGCAGAACGGTGCTCCACGATAGCCTGGTACTCCGGGCTCATCATCATTTCCAGCATGGCCTTGCGACTCGGATACATGGCGATCGCCACGTCATCCCATAGGTTGTCCATTTCGCCGAGCATTAGCCGTCGAGCGGTGCCTGAAAATACGATGCTGCCACCCACCATGGCGAGACAGTCCACAACGCCTGCGGCATACCGCGCGTAGGCCTCACGACCGCTCAGATCACTATCGCGTCCATCAGGATACTCTGCCGCTTCGCGGTACTTGAGGAGATTCACCATGTAGATAGGCTGCCCATCGTCTGGCTCAGCAAAACCGGCCATCTGTTCGTCGTTGGGTTCAAGAGCGTTCTTTACTTCCACGGCGCTATACTCCAATGCTAATTTTCATGACTTTATATGTTGTGGCAGTTATTATGTCAACACTTTGGGGAGACTGGAGTTTCATCAATGCAGTTGCAAGACAAGATCGTGGTTATCACAGGCGCCGGTAGCGGAATCGGGAAAGCACTTGTTAAACGCTTCACCGCCGAGGGTGCTAAAGCCATCGTGGGCGTCGACCTGAATGCAGACACCGCGCAGCAAACCGCTGACGAGCTGGGATGCATACCCATGACGGCTGACGTCGCCAGGGAAGAGGACGTCATACGTATCATCGAAGACACAGAATCCCAGGTCGGCCCTATCGACCTTTTCTGCAGCAACGCCGGCGTTGGTGCGGGTGAGAGCGAACAGTCGCCCAATGACGAGTGGCAGTTCTGCTGGGACGTTAACGTGATGTCACACGTTTACGCCGCACGCCACATGATTCCAAGGATGGTCGCCCGTGGCGGCGGCAACCTGATGAATACTGCCTCCGCGGCCGGGCTACTAAACCAGCTCGGCGGGGCTGCCTACGGAACAACCAAGCACGCCGCCGTGGGCTTCGCCGAGTGGATTGCGATGACCTACAAGCACGAGGGTATAAACGTGTCCGTGCTGTGCCCCCAGGCAGTGCGCACCGCGATGACCGACAACAACACGAACGCCACGCAGGCCGCGTCTACCGACGGCATGATGGAACCGGATGTACTGGCCGATATCGTGGTAGAGCATCTTGAACGCGATGCCTTCCTGATCCTCACACACGAGGAAGTAAAAACATATATGGCGCGCAAGGCCGGCGACTACGACCGCTGGATAGGTGGCATGAACAAACTGCTGCGCAGGATTACGGGCATCGACTAGAGTTTTGTAAACCCAAACCCGCGCGCACAACCGAGGAACGAGCGATGAGCAAGATCTTCCCAATGACGGTCTACGGCTCCGATGTGTCCTACTTCACCGGAAAGCTGGAAATGTACCTGCGCCTCAAGGGGATGGAGTACGCCTTTGAGCCGATGGTCTCGCCGCGCGTCTGGAACCGCATCGTCAAGGAAACCGGTGTACAGCAGATGCCCGCCTGCACGCTCGCCGATGGGCGCTGGGTCACCGATACCACGCCGCTGATCGCCTGGCTTGAAGCAGAGCAGCCAGAACCTCCCATAGTCCCCTCCGACCCGTTGCAACGTTTTTTCTGCCTGCTCGTCGAGGACTATGCAGACGAGTGGCTCTGGCGGCCCGCCATGCACTACCGCTGGTGGTACCCGGAGGGTCGCGCTGTACTTGGCTGGCACCTGGCTGCGGAACTCATGGCAGAAATTCCCCTGCCCGGGCCGCTCAAGCGAACTATGATCCGCAGGCGCCAGCTCGGCGGCTTTGTCACAGGCGATGGTGTTAACAAGCAGAACTTCCGGGCGGTCGAACAGGCTTACCACGACAACCTGAAGTGGCTTAGCGCTATGCTGGAGTCCAGGCCCTACATGCTTGGCGACAGCCCCAGTCTCGCCGATGTGGCCTTCATGGGACCGATGTTTCGCCACTTTTCACAGGACCCGATTCCTGCCGAAATCATGCGAACAACTGCTCCCAAAGTCTGGGAGTGGGTCGCCCGCGTCTGGGCCGCGGGCCCCGAGGGCACGCGCGGTCAGTGGGCCGGCGGGGTACCCGATGACTGGGGCCCTTTGCTGACGGACATCGGTGCGACCTACCTCCCCTACCTGTGCGAACTCGCCGACGCGGTGCGCGAGGGCAAGAGCCGCGCAGACCTCACTGCAAATGGTGTCACTTATCCCGGCGCCCGGGTCTCACCCTATCGTGTCTGGTGTCTCGCTCGCCTGCGTGCGGAGTTTGAAGCCTTGCCGGAAGACGCCAGTAGTCGGGCCCGTGCGCTTATGGAGCAGCACGGCTGCTGGGAGCCGTTCTGGCGCACCGACCTGCCCGACAACGACGTCAACGTTGGCTGCAACCCCCCTTTCCGCACAAATGCCACCATGGTGTAACGCACACGCCATTGCCGCAGCGCGCATGGCCTGCAATCATGCCCCTTGGGGAAAGCAATAAAGGGCAGCGGACTAACCAATGAGTAAGCAGGCAGAACGGGCGAAAGAGCTCTTACCTGCGGTCATGCTGACGCTCCTCAGCATGATCCAGGCGCTCGCGCTCGAGTTTTACTGGACCCAGCTTGTAGACAGCCCGTTCCTCTTCGAAGGTGGCTGGAACGCATTTGTCGGCTGGGCGCAGGCCGTGGTTGTGCTCTGGGGCATTCTCCAGGTCTGGGTGTTCTACGTCAGCATCGTATTGCGTTTTAGCTGGCTGCCGTCCCTGGAAGATGCCCTGACGCCGTTCTTTGTCGGCCTGCTCGAATTCGGCATGATCGAAACCATGCACCCGGACACCATGGGGCCGTGGCTACTGCTGATGGGGGGTATCTTCGCGCTCATGGTTGTCACCGCGCGTCGGTCGATGATTCGCGCTCGGCGCGAGCCCGCCAATGCCTACTTCTTCGACCATGTCGAAGTGCCGTCCTGGCGCGATCTGAAGGAATCCATCGCGACAGTTGTCATCCTGCTGACCGACGGTCTGATCTTGTGCGTCTGGACCAGCAAAGGGCTTACCGTGTTCGCTATTTTCGTAGTAATAGCGGCGCTCACCTACCAGGCCCGCCAGACGGTGCGCTACTGGCTGCACTCGGTCACAGATGAGTCGCTAGAGCAGCACGAGGATGAGGGCGACAAGCAGCAGCGTGAGGAAGTGATAGGCGCCGTTGATCGCAAATAGCTTCCACGAGCGGCGCTCCCACGCGACAGCGCTCAGTTGCACGGGCACAAAGAATCCCAGCCAGGTAAAGAAAGCCGCCATGGCTGCATAGGCCAGCGGGGAAAGTGTCTGCGCGCCAGCGCCCCAGGTTTCAGGGTTCCACACGGCGATGTTGTGGGCGAATACCCATACGAGGAAGACGTTGCCGAGAACGTTGAGCGCCATCCCCCGAAACATCTCCGACTTCTCCGGCTGCATATCAGGATCAAAGCCCATCTCCACGGCCCAGCTGCGACCAAACAGCACGGTGAACCAGATGAACCCGACAAAGAAAGCCACAACGATGGCGACAACAATGGCGAGCGGGTTGAGAACGATTTCCGGCATGGCGATATCTCCTCGAAGAAGGAAAGGATGCCTCACCTTAGTGCACAGGCGCTTCTTGCTCCAGCCCAGATTCGCTGGTTAACGCTAGCTGAATGGCTGGACTCCGGGCAAAAAAAAGGCGCACCCCTGCGGATGCGCCCTTCACTGTTTTCTACGGTTAAGCAGCGGCTGATTTAGCGCTGGCCACGGTTTGTGGCTTCGCGTTAACAAGCTCCTGGAACCGCTGGCGGTGGTAGTCTTGATCGCCAAACAACGTATTGATCAGCATGAGGCGCTTGACGTAGTAGCCCACTGGCAATTCGTTAGTCATGCCCATGCCGCCGTGCAGCTGGATAGCCTCGCCACCCACATGGCGGCCTGCCTTACCAATCATCACCTTCAGAGCGTGCAGGCTGCGCTGTGCATCGTCGTCACCTGCGTCAAACGCGCAGACGGCGCGGTACAGCAGTGAACGCGCGTTCTCGCATGCAGCGAAGGTATCCACCATCCGGTGCTGCAGCGCCTGGAAGCTGCCAATTGCCACGCCGAACTGCTCGCGTGTCTTGCAGTACTCAACCGTTGTAGCGTTGAGAAACTCCATGGCACCCAGTGCGTTGGCAGACACCGCGAGAATTGCCTCGTCAATGACTTCCTGCATGAGCGCTAGCCCAGCGCCCTCAGTTCCGAGCAGTGCCTCGGCAGCTACGCCTTCGAGACGAAGGTTGGCGGCTTCCTGGCCGTCAGTCATGCGATAGGTATCACGAGCCAGACCTTCGGCACCGGCGTCTACCAGGAACAGCGAAATGCCTGACTCGTCCGCCTGATCACCGGATGTACGCGCTGCGACTACAAACTTCTGGGCAGCGCCACCATTCAGCACGACGGTTTTCTCGCCGCTGATGCTCCAGCTGTCGCCGTCACGCGTGGCACGTGTGGCAATGTCATTCAGCGCGTAGCGGCTCTGGCGCTCAACGTAGGCGAACGCACCTTGAAGCTCACCCGCGATGACCTGGGGAATCAGTTCGCCGGCCAAATCAGCCTCTGCGCCTTTTTGCACCAGCTGACCGAACAGCAGCACGGTGGGCAGGTAAGGTTCTGCGACAAGGCCTTTGCCAAACTCCTGCATGATCACCATGCTGTCCACAGGCCCGCCGCCAAAGCCCCCATGCTCTTCTGCGAACGGAATAGACAGCCAGCCAAGCTCGGCCATCTGCTGCCAGTTATCCGCGCTGAAACCATGCTCGGCAGCAACGTACTCGTTGCGCTTATCGAACTCGTAGTTGTCCTGCACAAACCGCGCAATGCTGTCGCGGATCAGGGCCTGCTCTTCACTCAGGTTAAAATTCATCGTTACCTCCTACAGGCCAAGTACGAACTTGGACGTGATGTTTTTCTGGACCTCGTTGGAACCGCCGTAGATCGACGACGCACGACCACGGAAATAGAGTTTCTGTGCCATGTCGGCAAACTCGTGCCCGAAATCGTCGTTCGAGAGGTCACCCTGGAGCGCCTGGCTGTAGTAGCCCGCGACATCCATGCGAAGCTCCTGTATAGCCTGTTGGATCTCGGTGCCCTGCAGTTTCAGCAGCGAGGACTCGGGCCCAGGATGCTTGCCCTCAGCCACATCGGCCAGGGTGCGCAGTTCGGTGTATTCAAGGGCCATCAATTCGATCTCGATGTCACCCAGGCGCTGCGAGAAATGCGGGTCGTCCAGCAGGCTGGCGCCGCCGTTCACTTCGCGGCGGGCGAACTCGCGCAACTCCGTCAGGGCGCGCTTGGAGTCGGCAACCTCGGCAATAGAGAGACGCTCGTGCACCAGCAGGGACTTCGCATAAGTCCAGCCCTTACCCTCTTCGCCGATACGGTTCTCAACCGGGACGCGCACGTCGTCGAAAAACACTTCGTTCAGGTGATGGAAGCCATCAATCGTTTCAATGGGTCGTACGGTGATACCCGGCGACTTCATGTCGATCAGCAGGAACGTGATGCCTTCCTGCTTCTTGCCTGAACCATCGGTGCGTACGAGGCAGAAGATCCAGTCGGCGTACTGCGCGTAGCTCGTCCAGATCTTGCTCCCGTTGATCACATAGTGATCGCCGTCGAGATCAGCCTTGGTCTTCAGCGAAGCCAGGTCGGAACCGGCACCGGGTTCGGAGTATCCCTGGCACCACCAGTCTTCGCTGTTGAGAATGCGCGGCAGGAAGCGCTGCTGCTGTTCCTCGGTGCCATAGGTATAGATCACCGGAGCCACCATCACCACGCCGAAGGGAATGACGTCTGGAGCGCCGGCCATCGCGCGCTCAGACTGGAAGATGAAGGACTGTGTGACGCTCCAACCAGTGCCGCCGTGCTCCTTAGGCCAGTTGGGGGCCATCCAGCCCTTGGCATTGAGTCGCTTCTGCCACTCGAGCATGCCCTCTTTCATGGTGGCAGTGGTGCCAACCTTCTTGGCCATTTCCTCGTCGAACTCTTCCGCAAAGAAGGCTCGCACCTCGTCGCGGAACGCCAGGTCTTCGTCACTTAAGCGTGTATCCATGATTACTCCTTACCAGGGCGCAGCGCCTGCGGACGCGGCCCGTTACTTCATGTGAATCGGGTGGCAGCCGGGCGCAGAGCGCCCGTTTACTCACGTTTATACGCAGGGAATGTGAGTACCGCTTACATCGAATTATGGCAGACTATATGCCATTAAAAATGGGGCGGCAACTCATGAAACCGGTCAAATCAGGCCGCGTCACGCGCCGCCAGCAGCCGCTGGATATGCCGGGCAATGAGCCACAGCCTGTCCTGGCCCCAGAGCGCAAGTCGGGTCTGCCCGTTTGCGTCAATCAGGCGAAAGCTGGGCACGCCCCACAGGCCATGCTCATACATCGCGAGGCGATTCTCCTCCAGTATCGACTCCCACCCCGTGCTTCCAAGGTGCTTGCGCGCCTCGTTCCAGTCTAGTCCAGCCTGCTCCACCACCCTGCGCAGGCCCTTGTCGGAGCCCGTATTGATGCCCTGTGCAAAAGCACAGCTCAGAAAGGCGCTTATCAGTGCGTTTCCCTTGCCCTGCTCACACGCCCAGGGGTATAGCGAATAGCCGCGCCGGGCGGGCTCGCCGATAGGGTCATAGAAGTTGCCGTAGGGCACGCCTGCATAGCGCGCTTCGCGAGCAGTATCGGTAAAAATGTAGATTCCCTTCTGCCGCGTTGCAGGCACACCGCGCATCACCATGGGCAACACCGGGCGCACCACGAGGTTGACGCCCGTTTCATTGGCGAGCTTGACGGCCCGATCAAAACTAATCGCGGTGTACGGGCTGCGCAGAGAGGGATAGACCTCGAGCGTCAGAGTGCCGTTGTCGCGTAGCGGTCCCGCTTCGATCGGAGGTCGAGGCATAAGCTCATCGCGACCAGACTGTTGCAACGCGCCGATATCGCCAAGGCGCGCTTCGAGATGGTAGAGGCGGTCCACTCCCCAGTACCACTCGTCGGCGTAGTAAAACATCGCGCCGGAATAATGCTTGAGATCCGCAATACGCTCATCGCCTGCGGCAACACGCTGCTCGGCTTCTACGGCGGTGACGCTACCGAGCTCCTCGGCGAGTTGCTGCAGTGCTGGCTTGTCGCCGCGCCACATCGCCGTGCTGACTTCTGCGCCACGTGTGATGAACTGTTCTTCGTCGAGACCCGCGAGAATGTGGTTCGCCAACTCGCAGCACGCACTGTCAGGCGCACCATCCCCGCCCGGAAAGTCGAGACCGTACTCAGGCGCGATCAGCATGGAGTCGTAGCGCGAAAGCTTCAGCAGCAGGTCTGGCTCCGGTGAGTTTTTCCCCTTGGGGCCGCTCACAAGATGACAGACCAGTTCAATGTCATAACGGTTGCGCAGAGCATCCAGTGTCTGGATCGCCAGGTGGCTATACCCGTCTTCGACCTGGTGGAAATACTCTACGGTATGCGGCGCGTCCTTGCTCTTGCGCACACGCTCTGCCTTGGCACGACGCTTTTCGAGCACGCTGGGCCGGCTTATGCGACTAATCATCCGCGACGAAACAAACCGGAACAAGCGGCTGGGATTGGAGGTCGCGAACCCGCCCTGGTCTTTAAACTGGTCGCTCATCGCGCGTCAGGCCGCACTATCGAGCCGGCTGCGCGCGGCGAGGAAGACCGACAGCATAACGATCTCGATCACAATAAACGGCGTTGCGAAAGCTGCACCGTGAACCGCCCAGGCAAGTGTGCGAAACACAGCGGCGCCCCCAACCAGCGCGGCCGGCGTGAGCATCATGGTCTTGTCCTTTCGCAACAGCCCGGCAAGGCCCATACCACCTGCCACGAAAAAGAAAGCGGCCAGGTCGCCGATCTGCGTGCTGCGGCCTATGCCATCCATCAGCGTCATGCCGAAGCTCTCGGCAGTGGGCTCAGGCACCGCGAGCCACTGGATGCCGTTGATTAGCAACAGCACACAAAACACATAGGCTAAGCCCTTGATCACCTTGTCGAGCATGGTGTCTCTCCTTGTTATGTTTGTCTGGCGTGTGAAGTGTGAACCGAATCACTGCTGAGGGCTAGTCGGCTGCGATGGTCTGGCGAAGTAGCTCTGTGACGAGTCTGACGCTGGTCTTGCGGCTCTGGCCCTGGATCTCCCTAAGCCGGTTCCAGGTCTCAAACGATGCGAGCATGTCGACCATTTCGCGTTTGTCCGGCGGGAGATCTTTGAGCTCCGGCAGCCAGTCCTCGAGGTCGCGCCTGATCTGGCGCTGCGCCCGCATGTACTGCTCCTGCAAAATACCGTAGCGCCAGAGCTGTGACTTGGTGCTCAGGAAGACCTGGCCGACCGCCTCGTAAGCAACGGCGTGCTGTTCAACGGCATGCTGGATCCGTTCATCGAGCGAACCATCGCGATCACCGCCCGCAAAGAGGTTCTGGTACTTCGCCCTATTGAGTTCATCGGCGGTGACGAACAGGCTTTCCATGTCGGAAAAATGACGAAAGACTGAGCGAATGCCAACCCCTGCGCGCTCTGACACCTGCTGCGCCGTTGGGACAAGAACGCCCTCTGCGATGAGGCCCATGAGCGCCTCGGTGATCGCCTGGCGGCTACGCTCACTGCGCTGCCTGCGGCCGTCTGGAGCGGGGTCGGTTGTTTGCGTCATTGCAGGTATAGTCTCGTGAGCGCTTGCTCAGCTTATTTTTTAATGACACCATATGTGTCATAAGTTTGCAAGTATGCCCGCTACCGAGGACTACCCGATGGACTACACACTTGAGAACAATGTCGCCCTCATCCACTTCGATGACGGCAAGGCCAACGTGGTCAGCCCGGACTTCAGCAAAGCAATGAACGAATGCCTGGACCGTGCGGAAGCCGATGGCGCGGGCGCGGTATTGCTCTGCGGAAGGGAAGGCATGTTCTCCGCAGGGTTTGACCTGAAGATTTTTCAGCGTAGCGCCGAGGAAGGCATTGGCATGGTGATGCAGGGCATTGAGCTCGCCATTCGCCTGTACAGCTTTCCCATGCCCGTTGTCGCGGCGTGCACGGGCCATGGTATTGCGATGGGGGCGTTCCTGTTGCTGTCGTGCGACAACCGGGTGGGAGCCACCGGAGAGTTCCAGTGGAGCCTGCCGGAAACGCGCATCAACATGGATATCCCCACCCCACTGGTTGAATTGTCGATGGCGCGTCTGTCACCTGCGTTCGCCACCCGAGCCGCCATACAGGCTGAAATCTTTGGGCCAGAACTCGCCGTGCAGGCGGGCTTCCTCGACGAGGTTGTTGCGCCCGGCCAGGTGTTGCCGCGCGCAAGGGAGATTGCTGAGTCGTTGGCGCAGCTGCCGACCACGCACTACCACAACAACAAGCTTGCTGCGCGGGCAGCCACCCTGGCCAACATGCGGGCGGAGTTTGAGAAGTCGCTCAAGGCGCTGGAACAAAGTTAAAGCGCATACCGCAGTAACTCACGCTGCGGTCTCCAAACGGCAGGCCGAGTGAGACAGCGGCATCCTTGATCGCACGCTCGTCTCTTACTAGAAGGTCAATTTCCGTCAGCGCTGGGACACTTGCGTCCTTTGAGCGCCCAAACCGCAGCACGGTGTTCCCGAATGCAAGAACGGGTGCCTGCGGGCTGCCTGAAACAGGCAAACCGTAAGCACGTGACCAGCAGTCTGCGGTGGCTGCCGGGTCTTCACTGTCAATCTGCGCCCCAACGATGTTGCTCACGTTGGTGGCCCGCGGCAGGTCTTCACCACCCTCCTCTCCTGCCCAGAACCATTTCTCGGGTGGCCTCATCTGGTCGAGCGAGGCGATCGCGCCGGGCACATCCCTGGGGTGCAGGTGAACGCCACTCGCCGCGTCTGTGTGCACTTCCCAGGCGATGCGGATGCCGCAATCCACTACCCGCGCCTGCTCTCGCGCAATGTCTTCCACCTGGACGATGACCATATACCCGCTGTCGCCGCCCCGCCGGGCAAGGAAACGCCCCGCCGTTGTACCCTCCTCAACGGGCGCAACGACTTCGAGGTAAGTGTCTCCAAGGCGCATCACCACGTTGTGCAGGCCGAACTGGGAAACGGCAGGGTCGTGAAATCCGCGCTCAAGTCCCAATAATTTGAACAGACCGCCCTGGGTTGCCTCGAGGTTGCTTGCTACAAGTGCGATCTGCCGTATATTCATGCCTCACCGTCTACTCACCCCGGCCGACACAGCGGAGCCTTCGGAGTCTCTCATGTTTTATGGATGGCGCATCGTCGCCGGTGCGTTTACCACACAGCTGTTTATTGTCGGCTTTTTTACCTACGCGGCAAGCCTGCTGACACCGCACCTGCAGCAGGAGTTCAACGTCAGCCTCGAGCAGGTGATGTACGGCATGACCATCGGCACGTTTACCGGGCTGTTGCTGTCGCCCATAGCGGGCGCTCTGGTAGACCGCGTTTCGGTGCGTATGCTGATGGTGCTGGGCAGCCTTGCCTTTGCCGGCGGGCTCGCCCTCATGGCTCGCAGTACCGACATTACCCAGTATGTCTGGTGGTTTGGCATCACTATGACGGTGAGCAACTGCTTTGGCTCGATGATTCCCGCGGCCGCAGTGGTGTCGCGTTGGTTTACCGTGAATCGGGGTCGGGCCCTGGGCATTGCGGCGATCGGCACATCCGCTGGTGGCGCGATTCTGCCGGGCGTCATGGAGCACTGGCTCGGCAACGGAGACTGGCGCGGGGCGCTGGAAAATCTCGCGCTGTGCGTTCTTGTCATCATGGTGCCCGCGGCCTTTCTCATGATACGGGGGCGGCCTGAAGATGTAAACATGAGCCCCGAGCCAGACCCACACGCTGGCGACGCTCCCATCGACGCCGCACGAAGCACAAAGGACATCCTCGCCAGCGGCAACTTCTGGTACATGGCAATCAGCTTGGGATTCGTGCTCGGCGCCTACAGCGCGGTGCTATCAAACCTGACGCCCTACGCGATTGCGGCGGGTCTCGAAAGTAGCGCGGGCTCTACATTGATCACGGTGTTGGCGGTCTGCGGCCTGATTGGCAAACTGATTTTTGGCAGTGCGGCCGATCGCCTGAATCTCAAGACTGCTCTGTGGATCGCGGAGGCTCTCGCCATAGTCGCACTGGGGCTTTTCGCTATCGCAGGTGACAGCTATACGCTAATGCTCGGGGCGGCGATCTTCATGGGGCTCGCCTCGGGTGGCCTGTTGCCCGTCTGGGGCGCGATGTTGGCGAGACTGTTTGGACTTGCGAGCTACGGCCTGGCGATGGGGCTGATGTCGCCGGTGGTAACGCTCTGCGTTATGCCCACATTCGTACTGGTCGGTCGACTCGTCGACACCTACGGCACATTTGTTTATCCAATGCTCGTATTTGCAGGCACCACCGCTTTAGCGATGGCGATATTACTGCCGCTGCGACTGCCAGAGCGCACAGCGGCAGGTTGAGGAGGCGTCAGGCGACCATTCCGCCGAGCCGCTGCTCAATGATGGCCTCGGCATCAGACATGATGTTGCTCACCAGTTCCTCGCAGGTGGGAATATCGTTGATCAGGCCGCCACACATACCAACGGTGACCATACCCGCCTCGATATCGCCGGTGGACCAGGCCTTCTCCTGGTTTTTGCCCGAAACCATTTCGTGCACTTCGCCAAACTCACCGCCTTCTGCCTCGATCTCGGCGACCTTGTCGGCAATACCGTTTTTGTAAACGCGCGCCGTATTGCGGAAGCTGCGGAAGATGAGACGCGTTTGTGTCTCATCCATTTCGACGATCTTCTGTTTGATACCTTCATGGATTGGCGCTTCCTTAGTCACCATAAAACGCGTGCCCATGTTGATGCCGTCGGCGCCCAGCGCCAGGGCAGCGGCCAGACCGCGCCCATCGGCAATGCCGCCGGATGCGACAATGGGGATAGAGAGACGGTTAGCTGCGGCGGGGATCAGGATCAATCCAGGCACGTCCTCTTCGCCGGGGTGACCGGCGCATTCAAAGCCGTCAATGCTGACAGCAGCAACGCCCAGTTTCTCTGCCTTCAGCGCGTGGCGCACCGCAACGCACTTGTGAATCACCTTGACGTCGTGCGCGTTAAAAACCTCCATGAAGGGCTCGGGGCTGCGTCCCGCCGTTTCAACGATCTTCACACCGCTCTTTACGATGACATCGACGAGATCGTCATAATTGATAGGTGTGGCTACCACGCCCACCGTCAGATTCACCGCGAAGGGCTTGTCTGTCAGTGACTGGGCCAGCGCAATGTCCTTCTCCAACTGCTCGGGGCTGCCCGAGGTAAGCGCTGTCATGACACCAAGGGCGCCAGCATTGGACGCCGCGGCGGCGAGTTCCGCCGTGCCAACGCGCATCATGCCGCCGCAGATAATCGGGTGCTCGATGCCGAGCATTTCAGTCAGTCGGGTTTTCATAGGTAGCACTCCTTTTCAGGGGTCTAGTGCAGCTCAGAGCCGCTTCTGTTGGGCGGCCTCAGCTGGCCGGATTCGTGAAGTGGCACAACATATGCCAAATGAATGAGAAATACCAGTACCGCGATGTATAGGCGTCAATACATTTGCGTGGGGTCAAACGCCACTGAGGCGCGTTGAAGCGAATCTATGTGGCGCGAGAAGCGTCCACACTACTCAGGTCCCGCGGGCGCCAGTCGGGCGGCCCGAAAAAGTACCCCAGCGCGTCACGCAGGCTCGCCGCATCCAGCATTTTTTTCCACAACGCTATCCAGTCCCAGGCCGTCACGTGAAATGGATTTGAGGTGGTC
Source organism: Halioglobus sp. (assembly GCA_965227435.1). GTDB lineage: Bacteria > Pseudomonadota > Gammaproteobacteria > Pseudomonadales > Halieaceae > Marimicrobium. The sequence goes on from CBDDGB010000002.1 coordinate 43,832, forward strand.
AGATTGGTGCGCAGCCCATAGACCACGGGCGCTTCTTCGGGCTGGAAAGTGCCGAACAGCCTGTCCCAGACAATGAAGAGGTTGCCATAATTCTTATCGATGTATTCGGGGTTACTCCCGTGATGCACCCTGTGATGCGAGGGCGTGTTAAACACCCACTCCAGCGGTCGCCAAAGTCTGGGGATGACGCGCGTATGCCCAACAACACCCCACAGCGTGGCGCCGGTACCTGCGACGAGCGTTATCGTCGGGTCAAAGCCGATCAATGGCAGTGTGGCGAAAAAAGGCACTTTCAATATGGGCGCGAGCCAAGGCTGCCTGAATGCAACAACGAAATTCATCTCCTCGGAGCAGTGATGGTTCATGTGAATCGCCCACATAAAGCGAACCCGGTGAGACATCCGGTGGAACCAGTAAAAGACGAAGTCGATAGCGACAAAGCTCAGCAACCAGACCAGCCAAAGCGGTAACAGCACACTGAGGTCCAGCAGGCGAAACTGGTAGAGGTAGAGATAGAAAACCAGCGTTGCGCCCTTGATGGCGCCATTTACCAGTACATTGCCTGCGAGCAAACCAAGACTGCAGAGGGTATCGCTGCGCTTGTAGTACCCAAGCTGGCGCACACTAACAAAAACCGCCTCTATGGCAATCATCAGGATGACAAGCGGTACGCCGACCGCGTACACCGCAATTGCCCCGCTGGGATCCAGCTCAGCTTCCATTGGTACCTACACGATCAGACTCGACCAGTTCGAGTTGCCCCGACTTACGGGCCAGCCATGTCGGGATGTCAGCCTCCATCGCTTCGAGACCGTTGACGCGCGTGAGCAGCTCGGCGGCGGCCTGCCTGTCGTCACCTTCAAGGCCGTGAAAGTGCGCCCAGGACCGCTGATAGAGCCACTGCGCGTAACTGTGTATGAAGCGCTCTCCCTGTGCCTCGCCCACTGTAAAGGCATGCATGCCGAGGTAACGCGGTACATTGCCACCGGGATTGTCGGCCAGCCAGGCGGCATTCTGGGCGACAACGTCGAGGACGTCCGGTAGCTGTTCGCGGAACATCGTCTCCAGGATAGGCAACAGGGTGTCGGGCACCTCGTCGTCCGGTAGGAACTCACCGGCAAGAGATTCGGGTGCGTTCATGCGCTCCACCCAGGCGTAAACCGCAGGCGCGCGTTCCTGCATGATCGCCTTCGGCACCGGATCGCGCGCCAGGTGCGCATACAGCGGGCCCATGAAACCGTAATCACCAATGGATGGGCGACTGCCCAGCAGGTAGTCGTGCTGCGACAGGTGCGTGTTCAGCTGGTCCAGAAACTCGAGGTAACTTGCTTCGATGGCAGGTGCAGTCTGCTCATTGATGCCAATAGCGAAGATAGATCCACGGAAGGGCTTGGAGGTACGCTCACCGAAGGCGATCTGCTCCTCTTCACTCGCATCGGGTGCACTCATGCGACCGAATTCCCGCATGATGAAATCGTACTGCTGGTCGATCACGCTCCAACGATAGTGCATGGCGGGAATAACCAGCCATTCATCGCCAAACAGCTCAAGCAGCAACGCCACGAGCCGCTGTCGAGGCCCCTCTGGGTACACACTGGATTCGGGGTGGCGCTTTTCAAGGAAGTCGATGATATCGGTTGTGTCCTGCACGTACTCACCAGTAGCGGGCACATAGAGCACGGGAACGATAGGCGCGCCCACGTTCGGCAGGATGATTTCCTTGTAGACCGCTCGGGTGGCTGTGCGCTCCTCGAAGTCGAGACCCTTGTAGCGTAGGTACGCCCGCGCCTTCCCTGTGTACAGGCTGTGGTCGCCACCGTAGAGGATGTATTGAGGCTGTTCACTCATGAGAAGCTTCCACCCTCTTCCGCCAATGTCTTCACCAGCGCAGCCGGCTCAAAACTGGCATCGCCTGTTGCATCGTGATAACGCTCAAGGCGCGCGCGAACCTCTGCGAGACCCAGCGAGTTTGCGTAGTGCATCGGGCCCCCGCGATAAACGGGCCAACCGTAGCCGTAGACGTAGACAACATCGATATCGCTTGCGCGGCTCGCGATTCCCTCCTCTAAAATCCTTGCACCCTCGTTGATCATGGGCAGCAGGAGACGGTCGAGTATCTCCTCATCATTGATCTCGCGTCGGGAAATGCCTTCCTTCGCCGCGAACTCCTCGAACAGCTCTACCGCCACGGCTGCCGGCGTTCGATTGCGCTGCTCGTCGTAATCGTAATACCCGGCGCCAGACTTCTGGCCAAAGCGCCCCATCTCGCACAGGCGCTCGCCCACTGTGGAACCCGTTGAAGTCTCCTTGCTCCAGCCGATATCTAGACCGGCAAGATCGCTCATCTGGAACGGACCCATGGGTAGCCCAAACTCATAGAGCACATCGTCGATCTGCGCGGGTGTGGCGCCCTCGAGCGCGAGTCGCTGCGCCTGGGCCTGACGCTGGAACAAGATGCGATTCCCAACAAAGCCGTGGCACACACCAACGAGCACAGGCACTTTCTTGATGCGCTTGGCAAAACGCATGCAGGTCTGGATAACGTCCGGCGCAGTTTTCTCTCCGCGCACAACCTCGAGCAGTTTCATCACGTTGGCGGGTGAGAAGAAATGCAGCCCGATCACAGACTCGGGCCGCTTGGTCACAGCGGCGATCTCGTTGAGATTAAGCGCAGAGGTGTTGGAGGCGAGAATGGCATCATTTGCTGCAATGTCGTCGAGCCGAGTGAAGATCTCTTTCTTGACGTCCATGTTTTCAAAGACGGCCTCGATAATGAGGTCACAGTCCGCAAGGTCATCAAGATTGAGCGAGCCGGTGAACAAGCCCATACGATGCTCTACATCGGCGTCTGAAATGCGCCCCTTGCGCGCCGTGTTCTCGTAGTTCTTGCGCACAATGTTTAGACCCCGTTCCAGCGCCTTGTCGTTGGTCTCGACCACCGTAACGGGGATTCCCGCATTGGCCATGTTCATCGCGATACCGCCGCCCATCGTGCCCGCACCGATGATGCCGACCTTGTTGATCGGCCGCTCCGGTGTGTCCTTCGGCAGCCCCGGTACCTTCGCCGCCTGGCGCTCGGCGAAGAAAAAGTATTGCTGCGCGGCGGACTCTGGACTGGTGAGCGCCTGCCGAAAAAGTGCTGCCTCGGTCGCGAGGCCCTCATCGAAAGGCTGGCTCACTGCCGCCTCGATGCACTGGATGTTCAATTCCGGCGCGAGGAAGCCGCGTGTCTTACGCGCGATGGATGCGCGCACCGTTGCGAAAAATTCAGGGGGTACGTCCAGCTTGTCGTTCTTGTCGCGAACGCGTGGCAGCTCACCGCTCGCCGCCGCGTTGCGGGCAAACGCGAGCGCGTCGGCGCGCAGTTCGCCTTCAACGATCGCGTCGATGAGTCCGAGCTCCAGTGCCTCCGCCGCGCCAATCGGGTTCCCTGACACCACCATGTCGGTCGCCTTCTCAACACCCACCAGTCGCGGCAGGCGCTGGGTGCCGCCCGCACCGGGCAGCAGCCCCAGGTTTACCTCGGGCAGCCCGAATCGAGCATCCGCAACGGCAACACGGTAGTGGCAACAGAGTGCAGTCTCGAGTCCGCCGCCGAGTGCAGTACCGTGTATCGCCGCCACGATGGGTTTGGACGCATCTTCCATCACCGAGAGTACGGCGTGGAAATTAGGTCCCTTGGGCGCCGATGCAAACTCAGTGATGTCCGCGCCTGCGATAAACGTGCGTCCCTCACAGTAGAGCAACACTGCTGTGGCATCGTTATCATCAAGGGCGCGCTCTATACCCTCCTTGATGCCCTGTCGGACGCCCTGGCTGAGAGCGTTCACGGGTGGATTATCGAGGGTGAGGACTGCAACACCGTCCTCAACGTTGTAGGTGACCATATCCGTCAATGCAATCACGACAGTTTTCTCCAGAAATCAGGAAGCTGGGCATTAGCCCGGGGGATTGTTATTGGCAGAAAGTATGTCAATAATCCTGGAGCTTGGCCAGACACGGCCGCTCCCGAAGGGCCGCTGCAGCCGCCAGGGCACAGCCGGGTTGTGACAGTCGGCACGATTTTCAGCCTGTTTTCAACAAATCGAGTGACATATACTCTCTAAGTACTTGTTATCACTATAATAGACACTGATTCGTCTCTGCTTGAACAGGTCCCGGTCGTGCCTTGCGCAGAACTTTGGCGCAGGGCTAGACTCCATAACTGCAGGACCATTGATGAGACCGCCAAATCGCCGGGCAACGGCTGTGGCGGACCAGGTGAAACTTGAACGTTAAAGCGCTATTCAAACAGTTGGCAGGCCTTACGACTGCCGCTCTCCTCTCCGCTGTCATCGCGGCGCCATCATTCGCCCTTTTCGAATTTACAGAAGAACAGCGCGAAACCATTGTCGAGCTGGTCGAACAGCTTGAAGAACGCCATTACGCCAAGTTGTCCTATGACGACAACCTCTCTGCCCAGCACCTGGATGCCTATCTCGACAGCCTTGACCGAACCCGTATGCTGTTCACGAAAAAAGACATCGAACAGTTCCAGCGCTATCGGAACGTAATGGATGACCAGCTGCGCAAGGGTAACCTCGAGGCGGGCTTTGCCATTTTCAATCGCTATCACGAGGCCATGGAATCGCGCCTCACCAGCCTGCTGGAAAGCCTGCCTGAAACGGTGTCCAAACTCGATTTCGCGATTGACGAGAGCTTTATCATTGACGCGGACGATCGGGAATGGGCGCGTGACCAGGCGCAGCTGGATGACCGCTGGCGCAAGCAACTGAAAAACGATGTCCTCAGGCTGCGTCTCGCGGAGAAAAATACCGATGAAATCGTGCCGACGCTGCAGAAGCGCTACGAAAACCAGCTCGCGCGCCTGTCGCAGTACAACGCCCAGGACGTCTTCCAGCTGTATGCCAACTCGCTGACCGCGCTCTACGACCCCCACACCAACTACTTCTCACCGCGCCGCTCCGAAAATTTCAACATCAACATGAGCCTGTCGCTGGAGGGCATTGGCGCGGTACTCCAGATCGAAGACGAGTACACCAAGGTCTCTCGCCTCGTTCCCAGCGGCCCCGCCGACAAACAGGGTGAGTTGCAACCGTCAGACCGCATTGTCGCCGTTGGCCAGGGCGATAAAGGTGAGATGGTCGACGTGATTGGCTGGCGCCTCGACGAGGTTGTCGAACTTATTCGCGGGCCCAAGGGCACGCTGGTCCGGCTGGACGTTATCCCCGCCAGCGCCAAGACGCTCGATACCCACAAGATCATCACGATAGAGCGCAACAAGGTAAAGCTCGAAGAGCAGGCAGCGCAGAAGAAGGTTCTGGACATCAAGAACGGCAATGAGACCATCAAGGTCGGCGTCATCGATATTCCCGCCTTCTATATCGATTTCGACGCTATGCGCCGCGGCGAGAAGGACTACAAGTCCACCACCCGCGATGTGAAGAAGCTGCTGGATGAACTGCAGGAAGAAGACGTCCAGGGCATTGTTGTCGACCTGCGCAACAATGGCGGCGGTTCTCTGCAGGAGGCCAATGAGCTCACCGGTCTTTTCATCGAGTACGGCCCCACCGTGCAGATCCGCCACTCCTCGCGCAAGGTCTGGCGCGATGGCAAACGCCTGAAAGGCCCCTACTATGACGGCCCCCTCGTGGTCATGATCAACCGGCTCAGCGCTTCGGCCTCTGAGATTTTCGCGGGCGCAATACAAGACTACGAGCGCGGTCTCGTTGTCGGCGACCGCTCTTTCGGTAAGGGCACTGTACAAACGCTCATTCCCCTCGAAGAGGGCCAGCTGAAGATTACGGAGAGCAAGTTCTACCGAATCTCCGGTGACAGCACGCAGCATCGCGGTGTTGTGCCGGATATCGAGTTCCCAGCGCTGTTCAACATCGACGAGGTCGGTGAGAGCTCGCTGGACCACGCGCTCAGCTGGGACCAGATCAACCCCGTGCGCCACCGTCGCTACAACGATCTCAGCAGCGTACTGCCCACGGTTACCGCCCTGTTTCAGGAACGCAGTGCGCGCAACCCGGACTATATCTACCTTGAGGATCAGGTGGCGCTCGCGGAAGAGTCGCGCGAGCTTACTGCCCTACCCCTGAAAGAGTCCGCACGTATTGCATTGCGCGAGAGCCAGGAAAAGCGTGCGCTTGATATAGAGAACAAGCGCAGGAAAGCGAAGGGTGAACCGCTGCTCAAGGACCTCGAAGCCGAGACTGAAGAGGAAGAGGCGGAAGTTGCACACCAGGAAGACGAAGACCCCCAGGAGGATGTACTCCTGCTGGAGGCCGGCAACATTCTTGTCGACCTGCTGCTCATCAAGGACCGCCGCTTCGCAGCCCGCGACGCGGCCGACTAGTCCACGTACTTGATCAGCAATCGATAGCCGTAATCGCGGCTATCAAGCATTCGCAGATAACCCCACCGCTCGTCCCACCGGCCGCTAGCAAGGTCTGCGGACAGCTCTTCCAACGCCCGTTTCTCAGTCGCCGCGTCCAGTAGCGCGAAGCTGGAGATGCTGGCGCGCACAACCGGGTCCAGGTAAGCCTCAGGCCGTTGCCAGTAGGCGCAGAGAAACCCATCGGTGCAATTGGCGCTGATGGGCACCGGCTCGAACGCAAGGTCACCAAGCACTTCGCCATATTCGTGCGCTTTCGGAAAGCGCACGGCATCCATCGTCTTCAGGTCGGGCAAGTATTCTGACAACCAGAAGCCCTCGGTGAAGTCCGTCCACGTCAGAAGAACAATCCGCCGACGGCACACTCGCAACAGCTCTGCCAGTCCGGCGCGCCAATCACGCCAGTGGTGCAGTGTGAGCACGCCCATAACGACGTCGAAGCTGTTGTCGGTGAAGGGCAGTGACTCTGCGACACCCTGGACCACGGGAGCGCTTCCAGTAGGTCGTTGGGCGATCATGACGCTGGAGGGTTCGAGGGCGACGACCCCAGCACTTGAAGGCTCGTAAGAACCTGCGCCCGCTCCCACATTCAATACGGTACCTGCATCGTCAACGTAGCGCGCAAGCTGCGCAGTGATCTGGGGGTCAGGCGTTCGACGCTGGCGGTATGTCAGGCCAATGTCGTCGTAGCGCGTTTGGGTCACCCTGGCGAATCACCAAACCAGGCGAGCTCACCGTGCAGGGTAACAACGTCACCCACGATGATCAGGGTTGGCGCCTCCGGTTTGGCAGCAGCCGCAACTTCCACCATGGTGCCGAGCGTTCCGATCAACACGCGTTGCCTGCTGGACGTGCCGCGCTCGACCAGGGCGACAGGTGTGTCGGGCGCGCGCCCGTGTGCAACAAGCTGCTCACAGATCACGGGCAGGCCCACCAGGCCCATGTAAAACACCACGGTTTCTCTTGGGTTCTGCAAATGCGACCAGTCGTGCTCGACGCGATCGCCCTTCAGGTAACCTGCCACAAAGCGCACGCTTTGCGCGTGATCCCGGTGCGTCAGGGGAATGCCCGCATAGCAGGCGGCACCGTTGGCGGCCGTAATTCCGGGAACCACCTGGAACGGCACACCCTCGCGTGCCAGCAGCTCAATCTCCTCGCCACCGCGCCCGAATACGAAGGGGTCGCCGCCCTTCAGTCGAATGACCCGCTTACCGGACTGGGCGAGCTCCAGTAAGAGCTGGTTGATTTCGGCCTGTGGCAGGGCGTGGTTGGCCCGGCGTTTACCGACGTAAATGCGCTCGGCATCGCGCCGCGACATCTCGAGAATCTCGTCAGACACAAGGGCGTCGTACAGCACCACGTCAGCACTTTGCAGCAGGCGGGCTGCCTTGAACGTCAAGAGGTCTGGATCGCCGGGGCCTGCGCCCACCAGGTAAACTTCGCCGGTAACTGCGTCCTGGTTTGCGAGCTGCTCATCGAGTAGCTGCTCAGCAGCCTCTTCCCGCCCCGCCATTACCAGTTCTGCAATGGTTCCCTCGAGCGCCTGCTCCCAGAACAGGCGCCGCTGCGTTGCATCGGTAATACCGTTCTTGACCTTGTCCCGCAGCCGACCGGCGAACTCCCCAAGGCGCCCGTAAGCCCCCGGAACCATCGCCTCAATCTGCCGCCTGAGGATGCGCGTAAGCACGGGGCTCTGCCCGCCACTGGACACGGCGAGAATGATTGGGTCCCGATCGATGATCGCCGGAAAAATAAAGGTGCAGAGATCTGGTGAGTCAACCACGTTAACGGGAAGCGCTCGCCGCTGGGCATCGGATGAGATCTGGCGGTTGACTGTGTCAGACGCGGTAGCGGCGACAACAACGCTCACGCCCTCGAGATCTGCCTCGCGGTACTGTCCCTCACGCCAGTGGCAGTCCTCGTTCAGCAAATCACGTAGTGCAGGCTCCATCTCTGGCGCGACAACATCCAGGTATGCACCTGCACGGAGCAACAGGCGGGCCTTGCGAGTCGCTACCGTACCGGCGCCCACCAGCAGTACCCGCTCACCGCTGAGCTTTAAACAGACCGGCAGGTAATCCATCAGCCGCCGATCACCTCGGTGCCACCCATGTAGGGCTTCAGGACATCGGGAATCGTGACGGAGCCGTCTTCGCGCTGACAGTTCTCCAGGATCGCCACGAGCGTGCGCCCAATTGCAAGCCCGGAGCCATTGAGCGTGTGCAGCAGCTCTGGCTTACCGGTCTCAGGGTTGCGCCAACGCGCCTGCATACGGCGCGCCTGGTAATCACCGAAGTTACTGCAAGACGAAATCTCCCGGTAAGTGTCCTGCGCAGGCAACCACACTTCGAGGTCGTAGGTCCGACGTGAAGAGAAACTGAGGTCGCCTGTGCACAGGACGACTTTGCGGTACGGCAGCTCAAGCAGTTGCAGGACTCTCTCTGCGTGCCCGGTCAATTCCTCCAGCGCTGCGTCAGAATCAGTGGGCCGTGTGAACCTGACGAGTTCGACCTTCTCAAACTGGTGCTGACGGATCATTCCGCGGGTATCGCGGCCGTAGCTGCCGGCCTCACTGCGAAAACAGGGGGAGTGGCATGCGAAGCGCACACCGCCGTCTCCGAATTCCTCCGGCTCGAAGATACGGTCGCGCGCTATGTTTGTGACCGGCACCTCCGCCGTGGGGATGAGGTAGAAGTCACGATCGTCGCGCAATTTGAACAGGTCTTCCTCAAACTTCGGCAAGCTACCGGTGCCGCGCAGGGAATCTGCGTTGACAATGTAGGGCGCGTAAACCTCGCGATAGCCGTGCTCGTTGATGTGCAGGTTGAGCATGAACTGGATGAGGGCTCGGTGCAGCCGCGCAATGTCATCGTAGAGTACGGTAAACCGGCTGCCGGTAATCTTGGTGGCAGTATAGGTATCAAACTGTCCGAGTCCCTCGCCGATTTCGACGTGGTCACGCGGTGTGAAGTTGAACGAGGGCGGGTCTCCCCAACGGAACACCTCCTCGTTGTCATCTTCCGTCTTGCCATCAGGTACCGCCCCGTCTGGCACATTCGGAGTGCCCATTAACAGGTCTTCCAGCTCGGCTTGCGCTGCCTTCGCCTGCTCAGTGAGATCGTCGAGTTGGGCGGCGATTTTTTCCAGCGTCTCGTTGACCTGGGCCTTCGCATCGTCGACGCTCATGCCGTCACTGATCAGCGCCCCGATTTTCTTCGACGCACTTTTCCGCTCGGCCTGCAGGTTCTGGCTGTCGATATCGGCCTGCTTGCGGCGCGCATCGAGCGCCTTGAACGCCTCTACGTCAAAGGTATAACCGCGCCTTGCAAGTTGGGCGGCGATCGCATCGGGGTCCTGGCGAACCACCTTGATATCGAGCATGTTGTTACGTCCTGTTCACACGTGGCGTTGAGTGTTGCACTAGACCAGCGCGCGCGTGAGCGCGATGGCGATGCCGGCACCCGCCACACAGATAATGGCGCTGCCGAACATGTAACCGATTGCCGTGAGCGTATGGCCCGCTTCCAACAGCCGGATGGTCTCCAGCGAGTAGGTAGAAAACGTGGTAAACGCGCCGAGAAATCCCACAATCAAGACGCCGCGCCAATCGGGATGCAGTAAAGATTTTTCCATCAGCAGCACGTAGACAATGCCAATAGCAAAAGAACCCACCCCGTTGACCAGCAGCGTTCCCAGGGGGACGTTGCCCTCCCACAGTCCGTGCACCCAGTTGGCCAGCCAGTGGCGCGACAGCGCGCCGGTGGCGCCACCCAGGGCAATGAACAGCAGGTATTTCATGACGGGGCCGCGGCTTAATCGTAGCGGCGTATTGTACTGGTTTTGTCCCTTTCGCGCAGGTAACGCAGCTTCTCTGCTATCTTCTGCTCGAGCCCGCGGTCGACGGGAAAATAATACTGACGGTCTTTGAGCGCCTCGGGAAAGTAGTTCTCCCCGGCCGCAAAAGCACCCTCTTCATCATGGGCGTAGCGGTACTCGGCGCCGTGGTCCATCGACTTCGCCAGGGCAGTCGGCGCATTGCGCAGGTGCAGGGGCACCTCCTCACTGCCGCCCGCCTCCACGTCTGCCATGGCCGCCTTGAAGGCTGTGTACGCCGCGTTGCTCTTCGGCGCACTCGCAAGGTACAAAACCGCCTGCGCAACCGCCAATTCACCTTCAGGACTACCCAGGCGCTCCTGTACCTGCCACGCTTCCAGCGCGATTCCCAGGGCTCTGGGGTCGGCGTTGCCGATATCCTCGCTGGCCATGCGCACTATTCGCCGGGCAAGGTAGAGCGGGTCGCAGCCGCCATCCAGCATACGACAGAACCAATACAGCGCCGCGTCTGGCGAAGAGCCCCGCACCGACTTGTGCAGCGCACTTATCTGGTCGTAGAAGTCGTCACCGCCCTTGTCGAAGCGCCTGAGCGAAGCCTGGGAAACCTCGGCGAGTACCGCAAGGCTCACCACGCCGTCCTGCGCCATGTCGGCAGCAAGTTCCAGGACGTTCAGGGCACGGCGCGCATCACCATCGGCCTGCTCCGCCAGGGACTCCAGCACGCCCTCTTCTGCGCTGACGCCTTCCAGCCCGGAAAGCGCCCGCTCCAGCACGCCGCACAGTTCTCCCGTCTCGAGTGAGCGCAGCTTGTAGACGCGCGCCCGTGACAGCAGTGCGTTATTCAGCTCGAAAGCCGGGTTCTCGGTAGTCGCGCCAACAAAGATCAGCGTGCCGTCTTCGACATACGGCAGGAAGGCATCCTGTTGCGACTTGTTGAAGCGATGCACCTCGTCGACAAACAACACCGTATCGCGACCGCCCGCACGCTGCTGTTGCGCCTGCTCGATGGCCGCGCGAATCTCCTTCACGCCACTCAGTACGGCAGATATCTGCAAGAATTTTGCGTTGGCAGCCTGGGCAGCGATACGCGCCAGTGTCGTCTTGCCCACCCCGGGCGGACCCCACAGGATCATGGAGTGTAACGAACCCGAATCTATGGCCTCTCGCAGAGGCTTGCCGGCGGCCAACAGATGCTCCTGTCCCGCGTAACCCTCAAGCGTGGCCGGGCGCGAGCGGGCTGCCAGGGGCGCGTAGGCGTCCGCCGGCGCACCGAACAGGTCGTCAGTCATGGTAGAAAAGATCGGCGCCAGGGGGCGGCGTAAAATCAAAGTCCGATGGGGCAAGCCCGGGATCGAGATTCACTGCAGAAAACTCAATCACCAGACGTTGGTCGAGATTGTCGAGCACGTCCATCGCGGCAATCGCCTCGCCCTCGAAACGCAGCAAAAGGCGGCTGAAACCCACATCTTCACCTGTGACGGGCTGCAAAAGGAACGCATCGCCCTCGCGGCTCACAGAGAGGCGCGCGGCAATTGTCTCGCGATCGCCCGCCAGGATCTGCAATGGTGTGATACCGCCCGCGGCATCAACCCCGCGCCGGGTAACAGTCTCAAGATCCCTATCGTGGTGCCACAGGTACTCTGGGCCAGCAATCACGAGCTGGCTGTCAGGGGCCGCAATATCCCAGGCAAAGTAGTCAGGGCGCAGCAGCGCAAACGTGCCGCGACTTTCGCCAAGCGGGGCACCGCGATCATCGTACTGTTGCTGCGTGAATTCGCCCTTGATTTGCGCCACAGGTTCAAGTGCGGCGAGTAGCTCGTCGAGCGCTTCCGTAGCTGCAACGGGACCTGCAGAGGCAAGCAGCAGAAGAAAGGCCAAAAGCGGATCCAATCTAATCCTCGGGCGGCGGTGGTGCGAGAACCTCGCGCTGTCCATTCGTTCCCATTTCCGACACGACACCAGAGGCCTCCATGGTCTCAATCAACCGCGCTGCGCGGTTGTAGCCAATGCGTAGTTTGCGTTGCACCGAGGATATAGACGCCCGGCGGCTCTTGGTAACGTAGTGCACCGCCTCATCGTAAAGCGCATCGCTCTCATCATCTTCGTCAGACGATTCGGCCTGAAGTTCCTGCGGGGTGACGGCTGTGCCGCTGCCCTCGTCCAGCAGACCATCGATATACGACGGCTCCCCGCGCTTCTTCCAGTCGGCAACGACACGGTGTACCTCGTCGTCGCTGCAGAAAGCGCCGTGTACGCGGGTGGGTACACCGCTGCCGGGCGGCAGATAGAGCATGTCGCCGTGCCCCAGGAGCTGTTCAGCACCGCCCTGGTCGAGGATGGTGCGCGAGTCGACTTTGGACGACACCTGGAACGCGATGCGCGTCGGTACGTTTGCCTTGATCAAGCCGGTGATGACGTCTACCGAGGGGCGCTGCGTCGCAAGGATCAGGTGTATGCCTGCCGCCCGCGCCTTCTGTGCGATACGCGCGATCAGCTGTTCCACCTTCTTGCCGACAATCATCATCATGTCGGCGAACTCGTCGATCACCACGACAATACTAGGCAGTACTTCGAGACCCGGAGCCGTCTGCTCTTCGTTGGTCTCTGCGAAAATTGGGTCGGGCGTCCAGAGCGGGTCATCTATCGGTGTGCCTGCCTTGTTCGCCTCCTCGACTTTGCGGTTGTAGCCCGCGAGATTTCTCACCCCGAGCGCCGCCATCAGCTTGTAGCGGCGTTCCATCTCCGCCACGCACCAGCGCAGGCCATTGGCGGCGTCCTTCATGTCGGTGATCACGGGCGTCAGGAGGTGCGGGATACCGTCATATACAGACAGTTCGAGCATCTTCGGGTCGACCAGAATGAAACGCACATCTTGTGGACCTGATTTATAGAGCAAGCTCAGCAACATCGCGTTGACGCCGACCGACTTACCGGAGCCGGTGGTACCTGCCACGAGCAGGTGCGGCATCTTGGCGAGATCTGCGACGACAGGCTGCCCTGAAATATCGTGACCAAGCGCGAGCGTCAGCGGCGAGCGCGACTGCTCAAACGCCTGCGAAGAAAGCACCTCGCGGAAGTTGACGATCTCGCGATGCTCATTCGGTATTTCGATACCGACAACTGACTTGCCCGGAATAACCTCGACAACCCGCACACTGATCACCGCGAGCGAACGCGCGAGGTCTTTCGCAAGATTGGAGATGCGCGACACTTTCACGCCGGGCGCGGGCTGCAGTTCAAAGCGTGTAATCACGGGGCCTGGATAGACCGCGGTCACCTCGGCAGTAACGCCGAAGTCCTTCAGCTTGAGCTCCAGTACCTTGGAGAGTGCCTCCAGCGCTTCCTTCGAGTACCCGAGCGTTGGGTCCCTCTGCTCGACATCGAGCAGCTCCAGCGGCGGAAGCTCGCCCGTCACTGGAGCATCAAACAGCGGCTGCTGCTTCTCGCGCTCTATCCGATCGCTTTTCTCCGCCGGCGGCTTCAGTGGCTTAATCTTGGGCGGCGTGCGCTTCTTTTCCTTCTCGACGTGCTCGGTGATCTGCACCTTACGTTCTTCGATCACCTTTTCGCGCTGGCGCCGGTCGACGAACTGCTCGTAGCGCTCGGTACCCCAGTCCCGGGCGGCATTAAAGGCGCGAATGCTGTACGCGCCCAACTGTTCCATTAACCGCAACCAACTCAGGTCGGTAAAAATGGTCATGCCGAACAGAAAAATCGCGAGCAGAATCAGGCGCGAGCCAACGTCGCTGAATGCAACCGTAAACGCCCCGCCGATAGCCTGGCCCAGGATGCCTCCCGTGCCCTGGGGCAACTGCGAGGTGCCGCCATCATTCAACGCAGCGAGTGATGTACCCGCAACCATGACGAGCACGAGGCCCAGCGTGCGGATACCGAAGGTCAGCCAGTCAAAGCCCTTTTCCTCGTGACGCTCAAGGAGAATTATCACAGCCCGGTACGCGAGCATCAGCGGGAACAGATAGGCGGCGTAGCCCACCAGTGAAAAGAAGACATCAGCGAGCCAGGCACCTGTGGGACCGCCAAGGTTACTGATGCTGGCGTTGTCACCCGTGGCGGACCAGCCCGGATCGCCGCTGGAATACGTGACGAGCGCCATGAGGAGGTAGAGGCAAACTGCCGTGACCCCGATAAATGCGCCCTCGCGCAGCCTGGCACCCAAAACGTTGTCGGCGGCACTGCTGTCAGAAGCAGCTTTCATGGCTCTCCAGGGCCACTCTCGACCCATCGGGCGGTGTGCTACCGCCCCCTGTGCGGTTAATTTTTGCGCAAATCTTTTTAATTATATTCAAAGACTTAAATCGAATAGCTCGAAAGCTCGTTATCTTTGTCGCGCGTTGGTCTTTAAAGTACCATAGTCCGCCCCAATACAGAACGCGTTGCCCCCGTGAGGGCGACTTATTCACTGTAACAACTTGGCATATTTCGGGGCCCCGAATAGCCCCCGAAACAAGGCCACCAGCAGGAAGCAGGCACGATGAGCGACAACCAGCATCACCCCCTAATCATCCTGGGCAGCGGGCCCGCGGGATACACCGCCGCAGTCTACGCGGCCAGGGCCAACCTGAGCCCCGTGGTCATCACCGGCATCCAGCAGGGGGGGCAGCTCACCACCACGACCGAAGTCGAAAACTGGCCTGGTGGCGCGGCCGACCTGCAAGGCCCTGAGCTCATGCAGCAGATGCAGGAGCACGTCGAGCGCTTCGACGCCTCCGTGGTGTTCGACCATATTGAAGAAGTCGACCTCAAGTCGCGCCCCATGCGGCTCACCGGCACATCGGAATACACCTGTGACGCCCTGATTATTGCCACCGGTGCGTCTGCACAGTACCTAGGCCTGCCCAGCGAGGAGGCATTTTCGGGTAAAGGCGTCAGCGCCTGCGCAACCTGCGACGGCTTTTTCTATCGCAACCAGAAAGTCGCTGTGATCGGCGGCGGCAATACGGCGGTCGAAGAAGCACTGTACCTTGCCAATATCGCCTCGGAGGTCGTGCTGGTGCATCGCCGTGACTCCCTCCGCGCTGAGAAGGTCCTGCAGGACCGCCTCTTCGCCCGCGAGAAGGAAGGCAAGGTCAAGATCATGTGGGATCACACACTCGAGGAAGTACTGGGCGATGACTCAGGCGTCACCGGCATCTGCATCAAGGGCGTCAAAGATGACGCCATCACCGAGATTGATCTCGCCGGGGTATTCATCGCGATCGGCCACAAGCCCAACACCGATATTTTTGCCGGCCAGCTCGATATGAAGGACGGCTACCTCACCATCACGTCGGGCACATCTGGCAATGCCACATCCACCAGCGCAGAGGGTGTGTTCGCCGCGGGCGATGTAGCAGACCATATTTACCGGCAGGCGGTGACCTCCGCGGGCTTTGGCTGCATGGCGGCCCTCGACGCGGAGAAATACCTGGACGCACTCTAGTGCGCGCGATCGCGCGCCTGGACAGCGACCTGACCTTCCCGCCAACGTCAGACGCGCTGGACGAGCCCAATGGCCTCCTCGCGGTTGGCGGTGACCTCTCGCCAGAACGACTACTCGCCGCCTATCGCCGCGGCATCTTTCCCTGGTATGAGGAACCCCAGCCTATTCTCTGGTGGACGCCCGACCCCCGCTCGATTCTTCTTCCCGACGAGTTGCATGTTTCCCGCAGCCTGAGACGCACCCTGCGCTCTGACTGCTTTCGCATAACCACCAATACTTGTTTTGACAAAGTGATGGCAGAGTGCGCCAGCCTGCGCGGCGATGGTCTCGGCACCTGGATCGACGCGGAGATGTCCGATGCTTACAGTGCACTGCACGCACTGGGTCACGCGCACTCGATCGAAGTTTTTGACGAGCCGGGCAACCTGGTGGGCGGTCTGTACGGTGTTTCAATAGGCCGCGCGTTTTTCGGCGAGTCGATGTTCAGTCGTGTCACAGATGCGTCCAAGACGGCACTCGTGGCACTCGTGAATATTGCCAGCCGTGCAGGAATTGCCCTGATTGATTGCCAGGTAGAGAGCGAACATCTCAACTCAATGGGCGCGCGCTGCATTAGCAGGCTGGACTTCGAGCAGCGTCTTGCGCAAACTGTTGATGACGAGATTGACGCCGGTATCTGGGGTTTCAGTACTGGCAGTGGAGCACTACTTTGACCTCTTCCCTTCGGGACCTGAAGGTATATACGACCTACCCGCACAGTTGCAGCTACCTGCGCGAACAGGAGGCGACTACCCTTTTTGTCGACCCGCGGCAGAACATGGACAAGGCGCTCTACAGCAAGTTGTCGGTGCTCGGTTTCAGGCGCAGTGGCAATCACGTCTATCGCCCCCACTGCAGCCAGTGCAACGCGTGCATCCCCGCTCGCATTCCGGTGAAGCAATTCAACCCAAGCCGCGGCCAGCGCCGCGTGTGGCAGCGCAATCGCGACCTGATTGTCGTTGCTACTGCAGACATCCTCGATGACGAGGCCTTCGAGCTCTACCAGCGCTACATCTGCGAACGTCATGCCGACGGGGACATGTACCCCCCCGATCGCGAGCAGTACCAGGCGTTTCTCAACAGCGTGTGGGACTGCACCCGCTACTACCGCTTCTACGATCGTGGCGAGCTCGTTGCGATCGCGGTGGTGGATGAGCTCGAGGATGGTCTGTCAGCGATCTACACCTTCTTCGAGCCGAGCGCCGAGAAACGCAGCCTGGGCGGCTACGCCATCCAGTGGCAGGCTGCAAAGGCGGCCGAAATGGGGCTCGATTATCTCTACCTGGGCTACTGGATCCGCGACTGTCGGAAAATGGCCTACAAGTCAGAGTACCGGCCGCTCGAAATCTACATGAATAGCCGCTGGACCACCCTCCTCTAGCCGACTTTTTACGCTGGCACAGCCGCTCACAATGAGGCAAAATGCGCCCCTCTTCAGACTGAGGAACGCCGCCTGATGGCAAAAGAAGACCAGATTGAAATGGAAGGAGAGGTGATCGACACGCTGCCGAACACCACCTTTCGTGTGCAATTGGAAAATGGGCACGTTGTGACCGCCCACATTTCCGGCAAGATGCGCAAAAACTACATTCGCATTCTCACCGGTGACAAGGTTCGCGTCGAGCTGACCCCTTACGATCTGACCAAGGGCCGCATTACCTACCGCGAGCGCTAGGCCTCTCAGCTCTCCTCGAGCTCAGCTTCCTTCTCTTCGACCGTCACTTCCAGCTTGTCTTCCGCGCGGTTCAGACTCACCAGCGCGGTGCCACCCGACTGTGCCAGCCCGCCAAACAGCACCAGCTCAGCGAGCGGCTTTTTGATGTGCTCCTGAATAATGCGCTCCATGGGCCTCGCGCCCATGTGAATGTCGTAGCCCTTTTCAACCAGCCAGAGCCTCGCGTCCTCGTCGACGTCAAGCATCACGCGTTTCTCATCGAGCTGACCTTGCAGCTCGGTGAGGAACTTGTCGACCACGGTGAGAATCACGTCCTCGCCAAGCGGCTGGAACTGCACAACGCTGTCCAGGCGGTTCCGGAATTCCGGCGTGAACATCTTGTTAATGGCTTCCATCGCGTCTGACGTGTGGTCCTGCAGCGTGAAACCGATCGAGCGACGGCTGATGCTCTGCGCACCGGCATTGGTGGTCATCACGAGTATGACGTTGCGGAAGTCCGCCTTGCGCCCGTTATTGTCGGTCAGCGTGCCATGGTCCATCACCTGCAGTAGCAGGTTGAACACCTCGGGGTGCGCTTTCTCAATCTCATCGAGCAACACCACGGCATGGGGATGCTTGGTCACCGCGTCTGTCAGCAGGCCGCCCTGGTCGAACCCGACATAACCCGGAGGCGCTCCGATAAGACGCGAGACCGTGTGTCGCTCCATGTACTCTGACATGTCGAAGCGGATCAGCTCGAGGCCGAGCAACCGTGCGAGCTGACGCGTGACCTCGGTCTTACCCACACCGGTCGGACCGGCGAGCAGGAATGAGCCGATGGGCTTCTCGCCTGCGCGCAGGCCGGCGCGGGCCAGCTTGATCGACGTGGCGAGACTGCTGATCGCCTCGTTCTGACCGAACACCACCATCTGCAGGTTCGACTCGAGCTTGGCGAGCACTTCCTTGTCGTCGCTGCTGACAGTCTTCGGGGGAATGCGCGCAATTTTCGCAACAACACTCTCTATGTCACCTACCCCAACAACCTTCTTGCGCTTCGACGGTGGCTGCAGCTGCTGGTAGGCGCCCGCCTCGTCGATCACGTCAATCGCCTTATCCGGGAGGAACCGGTCAGTGATGTAGCGCGACGAAAGGTCGGTGGCAACACGCAGTGCGCGGTCGGTGTAGCGCAGGCCGTGGTGCTCTTCGAAACGGGACTTAAGGCCCTTCAGAATCTTGTAGGC
Organism: Halioglobus sp.; assembly: GCA_965227435.1. Taxonomy (GTDB): domain Bacteria; phylum Pseudomonadota; class Gammaproteobacteria; order Pseudomonadales; family Halieaceae; genus Marimicrobium. The sequence continues at coordinate 62,440 of CBDDGB010000002.1, forward strand.
GTCCTCAACGCTGGGCTCCAGTACATCGATCTTCTGGAAGCGGCGACTGAGCGCCTTGTCCTTGTCGAAGATGCCGCGGTACTCGTGGAAGGTGGTGGAACCCACACAGCGGAGCTTCCCGGAGCTGAGCAGCGGCTTCAGCAGGTTGCTTGCGTCCATCACGCCGCCCGAGGCAGCACCGGCACCGATAATGGTGTGCACCTCGTCGATAAAGAGGATCGCATTGCTGCGCTTTTTCAGCTCGGCCAGCAGACCCTTGAAGCGCTTTTCGAAATCGCCGCGGTACTTGGTTCCGGCCAGAAGGGAACCGAGGTCCAGCGAATAGACAACGCTGTCGAGCAGTACATCGGGCACATCGCCGTCGACGATCTTCTTCGCCAGACCCTCGACGATCGCGGTCTTGCCAACGCCGGATTCACCCACGAGCAGCGGGTTGTTTTTACGCCGACGCGCAAGGATCTGCGCCACGCGCTCCACCTCGTCGAGTCTGCCGATAAGCGGGTCGATATTGCCGGCCGCCGCCTCGGCATTGAGATTGGTCGAGAAACTCTCGAGGGGGTTGCTCTCGCCCTCCTCCTGCGGCGCTTCCTCACCCGCCATCTGCCCGGGTTCGGGTGTCTCGCCCTCGCCCGCAACCTTGGAAATACCGTGAGTCATGTAGTTGACAACATCAAGACGGCTGACGCTCTGCGTCTTCAGGAAGAAGACGGCCTGGCTTTCCTGCTCGCTGAAGATCGCAACCAGTACATTCGCGCCTGTGACCTCGCTCTTGCCAGACGACTGCACATGAAAGACGGCGCGCTGTAGCACACGCTGGAAGCCCAGCGTAGGTTGTGTGTCACGCTCGTCTTCCTCCTCGGGAATCAGCGGCGTGGTGGCGTCGACAAACTCGATGAGGTCGCCGCGCAGGCTGCCAATATCGGCGCCGCAGGCCTTGAGTACCCGAATGGCGTCGTTGTTGTCGAGCAACGCCAGCAGCAGGTGTTCAACGGTCATGAACTCGTGGCGCTTGGCGCGCGCTCCGCGGAATGCGTCGTTCAGTGTTTGTTCCAGGTCCTTGCTCAACATATCAGAGCTCCTCGACTCTATCCTTCCGACGCTTCGATTTCACACAACAGCGGATGTTCGTGTTCCCGGGCGTACTGGTTAACCTGCGCAGCTTTCGTTTCTGCAATGTCGCGGGTAAAGATCCCGCACACGCCCTTGCCCTGGGTGTGAACCGTGAGCATGACGTGGGTCGCCTGCTCGCGGTTCATGCGGAAGAAGATTTGCAGCACCTCTACGACGAACTCCATGGGGGTGTAGTCGTCGTTTATCAAGACTACCTTGAACAGCGGCGGACGCTTGACCTCGGGTTTGGACTCCTCAAGGGCGAGACCGCCCGTCGAATCTTCCTCTTCCCGGCTCATGCGCCAATCAATGCCCCGCTTGATCAGTTCCACGCCTTGTGTCTCTTCGCTGCGAAAGTAATAGCTGTTACTCAACATTATACGAGTTTTGACCTATTGGAAAAGTTGACACTCATCAGATGATACAGACCCCAGAAGTACGCCCGAGGTCCCCTAACGGATTGTAATGCCGCGCATATTGGAGGGCTGTATGAAAGTCCATGCATAAAAAAAGGGCTCGTGTCGCCACGAGCCCTTTCGCAATGCTTGCCCGAGTTACATCGAGTCGATGATCGCCTGGCCAAATTCTGAACAACTCAGGAGGGTAGCGCCGTCCATGAGCCGCTCGAAATCGTAGGTCACCGTACCGTTCTGGATGGCGCCGTTCATACCGTCGATGATCAGGTCTGCCGCCTCGTTCCAGCCGAGGTGGCGCAGCATCATTTCGGCAGAGAGGATAAGCGAGCCAGGGTTGACCTTGTCCTGCCCGGCGTACTTAGGCGCGGTGCCGTGGGTCGCTTCAAACAGCGCGATCGTATCGGACAGGTTTGCGCCCGGTGCGATACCGATACCACCCACCTGCGCCGCAAGCGCGTCTGAGAGGTAGTCGCCGTTCAGGTTCAGCGTGGCCACCACGCTGTACTCCTTCGGCCGCGTCAGCACCTGCTGGAGCATCGCGTCTGCGATCACGTCCTTGACGATAATCTCGTTGCCGGTGCGAGGGTTTTTCAGGGAGACCCAGGGGCCGCCGTCGAGCAGTTCACCGCCAAACTCTTCCTGGGCAAGTTCATAACCCCAGTCGCGGAAGGCGCCCTCGGTGAACTTCATGATGTTGCCTTTGTGCACCAGCGTGACTGAAGGCAGGTCCTGGTCAATCGCGTACTGGATAGCCTTGCGCACGAGGCGCTTGGTGCCCTCTTCAGACACCGGCTTGATGCCAATGCCAACGTTCTGCGGGAAACGGATCTTGGTGGCACCCATTTCCTTGAGGATGAAGTCGACGACTTTCTGGGCTTCGTCTGTGCCTGCCTGGTATTCGATACCGGCGTAGATGTCTTCGGAGTTCTCACGGAAGATCACCATGTTGCAATCGCCCGGGTTGCGCACGGGAGACGGCACGCCTTCAAACCAACGTACCGGGCGCAGGCAGGTGTAGAGGTCCAGTTCCTGGCGCAGGGCCACGTTGAGGGAACGGAAGCCGCCGCCTACCGGCGTTGTCAGCGGGCCCTTGATCGCTACAGAGTACTCCTTGATCGCGTCTAGTGTTTCCTCGGGAAACCAGTCGCCATCGTAGAGCTCGGCAGCCTTCTCGCCGGTGAAGATCTCCATCCAGGAAACCTTCTTGTCGCCGCCGTAGGCCTTCTCGACAGCTGCGTCGACGACCTTGATCATGACTGGGCTGATGTCCACCCCAATGCCGTCGCCTTCGATATAGGGGATAATGGGGGTGTTCGGGACGTTCAGGCTGTTGTCTTCGTTGACGGTAATTTTGTCACCTGTAGAAGGCACCTGAATATGCTTATAGCCCATAATGTTCTCCGTTTCCGATGGGTGGTGTTGGCCGGGTGTGATAGCCCAGAAAGCCAGATTTCCGAGGACTGGGTAAGTCCCTGAAAAAGCGGCGCGAAGTATAACATGTACGCTCGCTTAACCGCTTGGATCAAAGGAATATTTTTGTACTAGCCGCGTTTTTCTGATGCCCAGGATCATCCTCTTCAACAAGCCGTTTCGCGTGCTCAGCCAGTTCACAGACAGCGAGGGGCGCGCCACTCTTGCCGACTACCTCGACCTGCCCGGTTATCGCGCTGCAGGTCGCCTCGATTACGATTCTGAAGGGTTACTGTTACTGACCAGTGACGGTCGCCTGCAGCAGCGTATCGCCAACCCCGCTCAGAAGATGTGGAAGACCTACCTTGTCCAGGTGGAGGGCGATGTGACGGATGAGGCCCTCAGTCAGCTGGAGGCCGGACTGGAGCTGAAGGACGGCCCTACCCTGCCCGCGCGCGCCAGCGCCGTGAAAGCGCCCACGCTCTGGGATAGAGACCCGCCGGTGCGGTTCCGCAAGACGGTGCCCGACAGCTGGCTTGAGCTGTCGATCCAGGAGGGACGCAACCGGCAGGTTCGGCGCATGACAGCCCATGTGGGGCTGCCCACGCTGCGCCTCGTGCGCACACGAATCGGAGACTGGGACCTAGGGAGCCTCGCTCCGGGCGAGTTCCGGGAGGCAACGGTCAGCCAGTCACTTAGGCGGAGATCACGATGAGCCATTGGGAAACGCACGTAACGGTTGCCTGTGTCGTGGTGCGAGACGGCCGCTACCTCATGGTGGAGGAGCGCGACAAGCGCAGCGGGCGGATGGTATTCAACCAGCCTGCGGGTCACCTGGACCCCGGAGAGACGCTGCCGGAGGCCGCCCTGCGCGAGGTGCTCGAGGAAACGGGCTGGCAGGTGGGGCTTACCGGCGTGCTGGGCCTCGGGCTTTATGCGCTGCCCGATGGCGACGCCACGTACCTGCGTACGACCTTCCTCGCAGAAGCGGCGGAGAGGGTTGAGAACGCCGTCATCGACCCCGATATCCACGCCGTGCACTGGCTGGAGTACGGGGAAATCCTGGCCATGTCTGATAAACTGCGAAGCCCCCTCGTGCTCGACGTCATAGAACGCCAGCGCCGGGGCCTGCGCTTTCCGCTGGACGTGATACACGCACCATGAGCCTCAATTCCGCCACCAAAGTCATCGTCGGCATGTCCGGCGGCGTCGACTCCTCGGTGACCGCCTACCTGCTCCGTGAGCAGGGTTACCAGGTGGAGGGCCTCTTCATGAAAAACTGGGAAGAGGACGATGGCACCGAGTACTGTACCGCGAAAGAAGATCTCGCCGATGCACAGGCAGTGGCCGACCGCCTGGACATCACGCTGCACGGCGCCAATTTCGCCGCAGAGTACTGGGACAATGTGTTTGAGCACTTCCTTGAGGAATACCGCGCGGGAAGAACGCCCAACCCCGATATCCTGTGCAACCGCGAGATCAAGTTTCGCGCATTTCTAGACTATGCGCTCATGCTGGGTGCCGATTGCATTGCGACTGGCCACTACGCCCGGCGCGGCACTGACGATGGCAGGGCCACACTGCTGAAAGGACTGGACGGCAACAAGGACCAGTCCTACTTCCTGCACGCTGTGGGCACCGAGGAACTGGGTCGCACCCTCTTCCCGGTCGGTGAAATCGACAAGCCCGAGGTCCGCGCGATCGCCGAGGCGCAGGATTTTGTCACCGCGCGCAAGAAGGACTCGACGGGCATCTGCTTTATCGGCGAGCGTCGCTTCAGCGATTTCCTCAAGCAGTACCTGCCCGCCCAGCCCGGCGAGATCCACAGCGTCGACGGTGAACTGCTCGGCAGGCACCAGGGTTTGATGTATCACACCATCGGCCAGCGGCAGGGCCTCGGCATCGGTGGTCTCGCCGATCACGCGGAACTGCCTTGGTATGTCGTGGACAAAGACCTCGAGCGCAACGTATTACTGGTGGCACAGGGAAACGACCACCCGTCGCTCTTTAAGTCACGGCTATACGCCGCGGGCGTTCACTGGGTGGCGGGCGATGAACCGCCGCTGCCCATGTCGCTAAAAGCCAAAATTCGCTATCGCCAGGCAGACCAGGACTGCCGGGTTACCGCGCTGCACGATGGCCGCTACCAGGTCGACTTCAGCGCTCCGCAGCGGGCGGTCACTCCTGGACAGTCCGTCGTGTTCTACGACGGTGAGCGCTGCCTGGGCGGCGGCATTATCGAGAGAGCGGAAGCTTGAGCGAACAGAACGACACGCACAGTAACATCGAGCAGCAGGTGCTTGCCCTCGCCGGCGTGGCACAGGCGGCTCGCCTGGTCGACCAGATTTCAAAGACGGGCACCTACCCGATTGAGTTTCTCGAGCCGACGATCCACAGTCTTTTCGTATTCGACCCGGGGACGACAGCAGACATCTACGGCGGTGTGCCGGGTGTCAAACTCGGGTTGCACAACCTGAGCAGCATCCTCGCCGACCGCAACGCCAGGGAGAACATGGACATCGTGCGTTACCTGTTTGCACTGCTCTACCTGGAGCGCCGCTTCGCGGCGAATGCCGACATGATGTCGGTCGTGCGCTCGCGCCTGGAGCACACGAGCTTCCGCGCAGAACACTTCGAGGCCCACGTGAACGAGCTGTGCCACAGCGTCTCGGGCATTTACCAGGACACCCTGAGCAAGCAGCGCTTCCGGATCAAGGTGACGGGCAGCGCCCAGCACCTGCAGAATCCACAGAACGCCGACGTCATTCGCGCCCTGCTGCTGGCAGGCGTGCGCGCGGCCTTCCTCTGGCGCCAGCTCGGCGGGCGCCGCTGGAAACTCCTCTTAAACCGCCGGCGCCTGCTGTTCGCCTCGCAGAACCTGTCGCGCAGTCTGGGTGTCGTGTAACATTCGCGTTTTCTGAGCTGGAGACTTTCATGGACCTGTCCGCGCTGACAGCGGTATCCCCCATTGACGGCCGTTACGGCAGTAAAACTGCCGCGCTGCGCGAGATATTCAGCGAATACGGGCTGATCAAGCGGCGTGTGCTGGTAGAGATTCGCTGGCTGCAGTGCCTGGCCGGCCATGCGGGCATTGCCGAGGTGCCCGCCCTGTCTCCTTCGGCAGAGCGAGCGCTTGAGGCCATCGTCGATGACTTCGGCGAGGTGGATGCCAGGCGCATCAAGGACATCGAGTCGACCACCAACCATGACGTCAAGGCAGTCGAGTACTTCATCAAGGAACGCATCAAGGGCAACGAGGAGCTCGAGGGCATCTCGGAGTTCGTCCACTTCGCCTGCACGTCTGAAGACATCAACAACCTGTCCCACGCCCTGATGCTGAGGGACGGAGTGCAGGGCGTCCTGCAACCGGCAATGCGGGACGTAGTCACTTCACTGGTCGCGCTGGCCAGCTCCGCGGCCGATGTCCCTATGCTGTCGCGTACCCATGGCCAGACGGCGAGCCCCTCCACCATGGGCAAGGAAGTCGCGAACGTCGTGGCCCGCTTAAGGCGCCAGGTTGAGGGCCTTTCACGCATAGAATTCCTGGGCAAGATCAACGGCGCAGTGGGGAACTACAACGCACACCTGTCCGCCTACCCCGATGTGGACTGGCAGGCCAATGCCGAGCAGTTCGTGACATCACTTGGGCTGAGCTGGAATCCCTACACAACGCAGATCGAGCCCCACGATTACATGGCAGAGTTGTTTGATGCCGTGGCGCGCTTCAACACCATCTTGCTCGATTTCGACAGGGATGTCTGGGGCTATATCTCGCTCGGGTACTTCAAGCAGAAAACGGTGGCCGGCGAAGTGGGCTCCTCCACCATGCCGCACAAGGTAAACCCCATCGACTTCGAGAACTCTGAGGGCAACCTCGGGCTCGCTAACGCGGTGTTCGGGCACCTGGCAGCCAAGCTGCCTGTGAGTCGCTGGCAGCGCGATCTCACCGACAGCACGGTGCTGCGCAACATGGGCGTGGGCATGGGCTACAGCCTGATCGCCTACCAGGCGAGCCTCAAGGGCATCGGCAAGCTGGAACTGAACGCCAACCGCCTTGCCGAGGACCTGGATAACAGCTGGGAGGTGCTCGCAGAGCCGATCCAGACGGTGATGCGCCGCTACGGTATCGAACAGCCCTATGAGAAGCTCAAGGAGCTCACCAGGGGCCAGGATATGACGCGCGAAACCATCCAGACCTTTGTAGCCTCACTCGATATGCCTACCGAGGCCATCGATGCCCTGCTCGCGCTCACCCCTGGTGGCTACACCGGCAATGCCGCGGACCAGGCCCGGGCCATCGACACGGAATGACCGCTCCGCGGCTGGCGCTCGATACAGAGGCCTTTCTCGCCGAGCATTGGCAGCGCGAGCCCCTGTTTATTCCCGGTGCGGTTGAGGGCTTCACTCCACCGATCAGCGCTGACGAACTCGCCGGCCTTGCGTTAGAGGACGGCATTGAATCGCGCATCGTCGCGGGCGCAGGTAGTAACTGGGATCTCACGCACGGACCGTTCCAGGCCGACGACTTCAATCGCAAGGGCCCCTGGACGCTGTTGGTGCAGTCCGTTGACCACTATCTGCCAGAGGTGGCAGAGCTGCGCCGCCTGGTCAATTTCCTACCCCAGTGGCGCATCGACGATGTCATGGTCAGCTACGCCACTGATGGTGGTAGCGTCGGCCCCCACTACGACAACTACGACGTATTCCTCCTGCAGGGCGAGGGGCAGCGCCTATGGCGCCTGGGCCAGCGCTGTGACGAGACGAGCCCTTTGCTCGCCCACCCCGACCTGCGCGTGCTGGAAACGTTTGAACAGCACTCACAGTATCTGCTGTCACCCGGGGACATTCTCTACGTGCCTCCCGGCGTAGCCCACTGGGGCATCGCCATTGGGGAGTGCACCACGTTCTCGATTGGTTTTCGGGCAGCGCGCATCAACGACATGGTGTCGCGCAAAGTCGACCAGCTGCTGGATCAGCTGAGCGGCGAAGCGCTGCTCACCGACGCGGGCAGGGGTAATGGACGGCCGGGCGAAATCACGAAAGCGGACGTCGAGCGAGCGCGGGAACAGGTGATCCGTGCCGTTGCAGACACCGCCGGTGACGAATGGTTTGGAGAGGTGGTGACCGAAACAGAGTATGCGCCGTCCGAGGACCCCGGCCCACTCGCTGACCTGTCCGGTGCGGATACCACGCTGCTCCTTGCACCAGAGAGTCGACTCGCCTGGCAGGAAACGGATGCGGGCGTCACTGTGTATGTTGCCGGTCAGTCGCTACACACATCGCGCTCGGTGCTGAACATGCTTGTGCTGTTGTGTGACAACTGGTCGCTGGAGCCGCCCGAACTGACGGAGCTGCTTCGTGACCCGGACTGCGCGTCCCTGCTGGATGCGCTGTACAGGACGGGCTGCGTTTATGTCGGCGAATGAGTTCACAACCGGGATAGAGTATCCGCATCCGTTCGACGAATACGTTGTGGAGCTGGCGCGCTCCGCATCGCGCTACCTGTGTATCCTGAGTCCCGCGCTGGATTACAAGGTATTTGATAACGAGTCGCTGGCGGATGCGATCGGCGCCCTCGCGCGGGACAGCCGCCAGACAAGCATCCGCATATTGATCCAGGATGCCAGGCCGCTGGTCACCCGCGGTCACCGACTGCTGGAGCTGTCCAGGCGCATGCCCAGCAAGGTGGAACTCAGAAAGCTGCCGGAACACCCCGAATGGCGCGCTGAAACAATCGTGACGCGTGACAAGGATGGCGTGCTTTACCGGCCGGGCGGCAGCGAGGAGCGCGCCTTCTATGAACCTGACTCGCGAGCCTCTACCCAGCGCCACATCGACCTGTTTGATGGCCTGTGGCGCCACGGCACGCGTGACGCGGAGCTGCGCTCGCTGCACCTCTGAACGCACCGAGAAACACGCTCTCGTAGTGCGGCCCTAGCTCGATGAAGGCCCAGCAATGCCACGCCCGCCCAGACCGGGCTTGCGAGCCTCGCGGAATCGATGTTGCTTAGTCGGAAAGCGAGGCGATCGCGTCGGCTAACGCCAACTGGCGGCTCGCCTCTTCGACGTGCAGGTTCTCCACAAGGCGGCCGTTCACGACGACCACGCCCTTACCCTCGGCCTTGGCGGCCTCAAAACCGGCGATGATCTCCCTGGCGGCGGTCACCTCGGCCTCGCTCGGCGCAAACACTTCGTTGGCGGCGGCCACCTGCTTCGGATGGATCAGGCTCTTGCCATCGAATCCCAATTCGCGACCCTGCTCGCAGGAGTACCTGAGGAGTTCTTCGTCTTCGAGGTCCAGTTGCACGCCGTCGATGATGTCCAAACCGTTCGCGCGCGCCGCGTAGACGCAGAGATTCAGTGCGGTGATGAAGCCTAGCCGATCTCGCGTGTGTCGCACTCGGGTGTCTTTGGAGAGGTCGGAGGTGCCCATCACCATACCGTGGAGGCGCGGGTGCGCGCCGGCCACTTCAGCGATATTGAGGATGCAGGCCGGCGTCTCGGCCATGATCCAGATGGCGACGGACTCCGGAACACCCGCCGCGTCACAGGCCCCGATAGCAGCCTTCACGTCTTCAGCAGTGTCGATTTTAGGGATCAAAAGCGCATGGGGCGGCGTAGCCCAACCGGCAACCGCAGCGATATCCACGGTGCCCCACTCGGTGGCCAGGCCATTTACCCGCACCATCAGCTCGCGATGGCCATAGCCGCCCTCAGAAATGGCTGCGCCGATCTGCTCGCGGGCCACCTGCTTGGCGTCCGGGGCGACAGAATCCTCCATGTCCAGGATGAGGCCGTCTGCCGGCAGGCCCCTGGCCTTTTCCAGGGCTCGGGCGTTGGAGCCGGGCATGTAGAGCAGGGAGCGGCGGGGTCGGATATCCATTTCTTGGTAACCTCGGAGAGTGCGTGTTCTTGAGAGGAACGCAAGCATACAGAAGGGCTTCAGCCCGCGGCAAGGCGGACGTTATTAACGTTGCAAATGGCGGTCATAAACAGGTTTCGTGGCCGTGTTTAGTTGTCTCTTCCCTGGGTAACCCTTAAAATTTGCGGTTTGAATCATTGAACCATTTGTGCGCCCCGGCGCTTAAGCTGGCGCTTCGCACGACCACCACAGGCGGTAACCAAAATGACTGACCTTTCCACGGGTGACGGGCAGCTGCTCGACAATGCGGACACGCTGCTCGCAACCACCTCTGCCCTGCTCGACCAGGCCTTTTCGAACCTGAAGGCTAACTGCTCAGAGGCAGGCAAAATCTCGGCGGCCCGGCTGGACGCGCACCAGCTGATTTCCTACGACCTCTCGCTGTCGTGGGCCGAGTGCACCGCAGCGCGCTTTTCGCTGCAGCATGCACGCCGGCTTGAAGAATCGGCCAGGAATGACCTCGTCACCGAACTTGCCGCCCTCTTCACCGCCGAGTCGGTCAACAACACCCTCGCGAGATTGCGCGCACGTCCAACAGATTACGGGCTTAGCCGCCAGGAGATAGACGCCGTATCCGACGCGCCTGCAGCGGAATCTTTCCTGGCGCGCAATCTGGCCGCCGAGCACCTGGGTGCGCTGGGCGCCAGCGTACTCGATCGCGACGGCGACCTCGGCCCGGACCTTCTGGGCGAACACCACAGCATGATGCGCGATACATTCAGGCGCTTTGCCGACGATGTAGTGGCACCGCTGGCTGAATCAGTACACCGGGAGGACCTCGACATCCCCGACGAGATTCTGGAGCCGCTCAAGGAAATGGGGCTCTTCGGACTGTCGATCCCTGAAAGCTATGGCGGCCTGCAGGAAAACGATGAGGAAGACACCCTCGGCATGATTGTCGTTACGGAGGAGCTGTCACGTGGCTCCCTCGGCGCGGCGGGCAGTCTCATAACACGACCTGAAATTTTATCGCGCGCCCTGCTTAAGGGCGGCAGCGAAGCGCAAAAGCAACACTGGCTGCCACAGCTCGCCGTTGGCGAGCCCCTGTGCGCTGTTGCTGTCACCGAACCCAACTATGGCTCCGATGTCGCGGGCGTCAGCCTGAAGGCCACCGCCACAGAGGGCGGTTACCTCCTCAATGGCGCCAAGACGTGGTGTACCTTTGGCGGCAAAGCGGGCGTACTGATGGTACTGGCTCGCACAGACGCAGACGCGAAGCCGGCGCACAAGGGTCTGTCGATGTTCCTTGTTGAAAAGCCCTCCACCGGCGGCCACGCGTTCGAGGTCGTACAGGACAACGGCAAGCTTACGGGACGCGCCATTGCGACCATCGGCTATCGGGGCATGCACTCCTTCGAGCTGTTCTTCGACGACTTTTTCGTACCGGCAGAGAACATGCTGGGTGGACCCGAGGGCGAAGGCAAAGGCTTTTACGCGGCCATGGCCGGTTTCGCAGGTGGTCGTATACAGACCGCCGCCCGAGCCGTTGGCGTTATGCGGGCCGCCTTTGAGCGCTCCATTTCCTACTCCAAGGAACGCGTGGTATTCGGTCAGTCCATCGGCGAGTACCAGCTCACCCAGGTCAAGATCGCCCGCATGGCAGCGGTGCTGCTCGCCTGTCGCCACATCACTTACGATGTCGCCGAACTGATGGATACAGGCGGCGGCGACATGGAAGCTAGCGCAGCCAAGATTTTCGCCAGCCGTACCGCCGAGTGGTTCACTCGTGAGGCGCTGCAGATTCACGGCGGCATGGGCTACGCGGAGGAAACCCCGGTCAGCCGCTATTTCGTCGACGCTCGCGTACTATCAATCTTCGAGGGCGCCGAAGAGACACTCGCGCTCAAGGTCATGACGCGCGCCCTTGTTGAGCAGGCAGCATGAGCATTCGCATTGCGCTGACGGAACAACAGGAGCTCGCTCCCGACGCGGCGATTGATGTAGAACGCGCAAGTTACCCACAGTACGGGCGCTACCTTGACGAGCTGGACCCCGGACAGGTCTTTGAACACCCTCGGGGCTACACGTTTACGCGGGGCAACATGCTTAACTTTGCCCGCACGTATATGCAGTCCAACCCGCTGTATCTCAATCGCGACTACGCTACGTCCCACGGCTTCAACGACCTGTTGGCAAGCCCGCAGATGGTCTTCAACGTAACGCTTTCACTGGGCGTACAGAACGATTCCGAGAAGGCCATTGCCAACCTCGGTTACTACCAGGTGCAGTTTCTCGCGCCCGTGTATCCCGGCGACACATTGCGTGCATACACGCGTGTTCTCGAGCGCAAAGACCGCGGCGCCGACAAGCCCGGAATTGCCCGCATCCGTACCGTGGGCGTGAACCAGGACGGCCGCGTGGTGCTGCAGTACGAGCGCAAGATTTTCGTCGGCTGGCGCGGCGACCGGCTGCCGACCACACCGGCGCCGGACTTCAACGATACGTTCCCAGGCGAAGAGACGCCCACGCTGGAGCTTCCCTACACGCCGAGCGAGGCATTCAGGGGACTGACCGGACCCAATACCTATTTCGAAGACTTTGCGCCGGGGCAGATCATCGTGCACAACAACGGACGCACGATCACCGAGGAACACATGGCCCTCACCTACCTCGTTGGCAATAGTCACCCGCTGCACTTCGACAGGGTTTACTCCAGCGGTCTCTCCGGCAAGATGAGCGGCGAGCCGATCGTTTATGGCGGCCTGGTGTTTGCGTGGCTGGACGGCCTGGCAAGCCGCGATATCAGCGAGCACGCGGTATGGGAGCTCGGCTTTACCGAGGGCTACCACACCCAGCCCGCGTTCGCGGGAGACACTGTGGGTGCCCTCACCCGCATTCTCGCGACCGAAGAACACGAGGGAACCCCCGGCTGCGGCATCGTCACGATGCAGCTGATCGGCGTGAAGAATATAAGCGCACGTGAGGCGCTGGAACAACACGGCGCTGACCTGTTCCTGAAGGAGGACAGCAAGCGCGGCCTCGGCAAAGACAAGATCGCCGACAAGATTTTCGAGATCGAACGTCGCCTGCTGATCCAGAAGCGCGCAGGCTAAGGAGCCAATCGTGAGCGAGCAAACCCCTGAGCGCGACCGCCCCTGGCTGATGCGCACCTACTCGGGCCATTCTTCGGCCCGGGCCTCCAACGAGCTCTACCGCACCAATCTGTCAAAGGGGCAGACAGGGCTTTCCGTAGCCTTCGACCTGCCCACCCAGACGGGTTACGACTCCGACCACCCACTTTCCAGAGGCGAAGTGGGCAAAGTGGGCGTGCCTATCGATCACATAGGCGACATGGAAATCCTCTTTGACGAGATTCCGCTAGATCGCATGAACACATCGATGACGATCAATGCAACGGCGCCATGGCTGCTGGCACTGTACATCGCGGTGGCGGAAAAACAGGGCGTCGATCCCTCTGGCCTTCAGGGCACCACGCAGAATGACGTACTGAAAGAGTACCTTTCCCGCGGCACGTACATTTTCCCACCCGAGCCATCGGTTCGACTCACGACCGACCTCATCACTTACACGGTGCAGAACATTCCGAAGTGGAATCCCACGAATGTTTGCTCATATCACCTGCAGGAGGCAGGCGCCACACCCACACAGGAGCTTGCTTACGCGCTCTCAACCGCCATTGAGATCCTGGACGCTGTACGTGCCTCGGGACAGGTTAGCGAAGAGCGCTTCGAAGAGGTGGTCGGCCGCATCTCGTTTTTCGTGAACGCGGGTATACGTTTCGTTGAGGAAACCTGCAAGTTGCGCGCCTTCGTCAGCATGTGGGATGAGATTACCGCCAACCGCTACGGCGTGCAGAATCCTAAACTGCGCCGCTTCCGCTACGGCGTGCAGGTCAACTCACTCGGCCTTACCGAATCGCAGCCTGAAAACAACGTGCAGCGGATTGTACTGGAGATGCTTGGGGTAACCCTGTCCAAGGGCGCACGGGCGCGAGCCATCCAGCTGCCCGCATGGAACGAAGCGCTCGGCCTGCCACGTCCCTGGGACCAGCAGTGGGCTCTGCGCATGCAACAAGTCCTGGCCTTCGAGACAGACTTGCTGGAGTACGGCGACCTGCTCGACGGCTCGCCCGTCGTCGAGGCGAAGGTGCAGTCGCTCATTGAAGGCGCACGCGAAGAGATGGCGCGCATCGAGGAGTTGGGCGGTATGGTGGCCTGTATCGACAACGGTCACGTGAAGCGCGAACTGGTGCAGAGCCACACAGCGCGCATACGGGCAATTGAAAGCGGCGATCTCAGGATTGTCGGTGTGAACTGTTTCGAACAGACGGCAGAGTCACCGCTCACCGCCGAGGGCGATTCGGGCATTCTCAAGGTCGACGAAAGCGCCGAACGCGAGCAGATCGCGTCTTTGCAGGCGTTCCGCGAGCTGCGCGACCAGTCAGCTGTGGACGCGGCGCTGGCATCGCTTAGCGAAGCGGCAACCGGCGGTGACAACATCATGCCCGCCTCGATCGCCTGCGCTAAAGCGGGCGTTACCACCGGTGAATGGAGCCAGGTGCTACGCGACGTGTTCGGCGAGTACCGCGCCCCTACCGGCGTGGATTTCTCAGGCAAGGCAAGTGGCTCAAGTGATGAACTGGAGGCACTGCGTACCCGCGTGCGCGATACCAGCGAAGCCCTGGGCCGACCGCTGCGCTTGCTCATCGGTAAACCGGGGCTCGACGGGCATAGCAACGGCGCAGAGCAGATCGCGGTAAAAGGCCGAGACGCGGGCTTTGAGGTTGTCTACGAGGGCATCCGCCTTACACCGGCTCAGATAGCGCGCGCCGCCCAGGAAGAAGGCGTGCACCTGATCGGGCTGTCTGTACTGTCAGGCAGTCACATGGAACTGGTTGAAGACATCTATAAGGAGCTGGACAATCACGGCGTCGCCAATCTCCCTCTCGTCGTGGGTGGCATCATTCCGCAGGAAGACGAACAGGTTCTGCGCAGTCGTGGTGTCTCCGACGTCTTTACCCCGAAAGACATCGACATGAACGCCATCATGGTGCGCATGGTAGACATCATCCGGGAACGCCACGGCCTCGACAGTGCCGCCTGACGAGGCGACCCTGGCCAGCCGCCTGCTCGACGGCGAGCGCAGCGCGCTGGCCGATGCCCTGAACCTGCTGGATGACAGCCGTCATGACGCGGTAGCCCGCTCGGGTGAACTTCTTAGTGACCTTCTCGCCGCAGGCGTACTCTCCCGCGGCCACATTATCGGGATCACCGGGCCACCGGGCGTTGGCAAATCAACGCTCAGCTCGGCACTCATTAACAGCTGGCGACAACGCGGCTTGAAGGTGGGCGTGCTCGCGGTAGACCCGTCCAGCCCCGTGACAGGCGGCGCCTTGCTCGGTGACCGGCTGCGCATGCAGGTGAATACAGATGACCGCGATGTTTTTATCCGCTCGCTGTCCAGCCGGGGTGAGTTCGGCGGCCTCAGCGCTGAAGTGTGGCCCATGAGCCTTGCGATGCTGGCGGCGAACGATATCGTGCTCATCGAAACGGTGGGCGTGGGTCAGCGCGAGGTCGACATTGCCGACAGTGCTGACACCACCTGCTTCGTCGCCCAGCCGGGCTCCGGCGACAGCATCCAGTTCCTCAAGGCCGGCATACTCGAAGTGCCCCATGTGCTGGTTGTGAACAAGTCCGATATGGGAGAAACGGCGCGTCGAGCTCACAGCGAACTGGCCGGCGCACTGGCGGGTGAACACGCTGACGGGGACTGGGAGATACCGGTACTGCTTGCAAGCGCCAGCAGATTCGAAGGCATCGAGGAACTCGTCGACACCTTCTCGGCCCATCGCGATCGCATCGCCGACGAACTGGCCGACCGCCGGCGCCGCCACCAGGCGCACTGGATAGAAAAACGCATCATGGAGGACTTCGGCCAGCGTGGACTCACCACGCTCGGAGGTCGCGCCGCCCTGCTCGAACGTGTCATCACATCCAACACAGACCCGATTAACCAGTACAGGGAATTCAGCGCCGAACTCAGCGGCGCCCCTGTTACGCACTGATCCACACGCAAGGAGACCGCCATGCGCAGCCCGAAAGATTTCTTCCGCCCACTTGCATTGGGTGCACCAGAGCCACTCAGGGAGATTCCTGTTCGGCCGTCACGCATGATCCACTTCTTTGACCCCAGCAACCCGAAGATGGCCGATAAGGTGCCGTCTATCACGGCTCGCGTCGATATCATTCTCGGCAACCTCGAAGACGCGATTGCTATCGACAACAAGGAGGCCGCGCGTGAGGGCTTCATCGAGATCGCCAACAAGACCGAGTTTGGCGACACGCAGCTTTGGACACGAGTGAACAGCCTCGACAGCCCCTGGTTCCTGGACGACCTGACAGAGATCGTCACACGCGCGGGCGACAAGCTCGACGTTATCATGCTGCCGAAAATCCAGGGCGCGTGGGACATCCACTACGCCGACCAGCTACTGGCACAGCTCGAGGCCCGCGCCGGCCTCAAGAAGCCGTTGCAGCTCCACTGCCTGCTTGAGACCGCCCTCGGCGTTGCCAATGTCGAGGAGATCGCCAACGCCAGCCCGCGTATACAGGGCATGAGCCTGGGTCCGGCCGACCTTGCGGCCTCAAGGCGCATGAAGACCACGCGCATCGGCGGCGGACACCCCGGTTACCTCGTACGCGACGACCCCGACCCGGAGAACCCCGAAGCAGCCAGGGAAACTCACCAGCAGGATCTCTGGCACTACACCATGGCGCGCATGGTAGACGCCTGCGTCGCAGTTGGTGCCCTGCCCTTTTACGGGCCGTTCGGCGCTATCGACGACCCCGTGGGCTGCGAGGACCAGTTCCGCAACGCTTTCCTGATGGGCTGTGTTGGTGCGTGGTCGCTGCATCCCAGCCAGATCGACATCGCCAAACGTGTCTTCAGCCCGCCGCCCGACGAGGTGGCGTGGGCGCGACGCGTGCTGGAAGCGCTGCCCGATGGTTCCGGCGCTGTCATGGTCGATGGCAAGATGCAGGACGATGCGTCCTGGAAACAGTGCCGCGTGATGGTGGACCTCGCGGAGATGATTGCGGGGAAAGACCCGGACTATCGAGAATTGTACGGGCTCAGCTGAGCCCGTTATCAGGCTGGGTTGGCTGCGCCAGCCCGCTCTGCCCAGGCTGCGACAATCTCAAAGTTGTCAGGAAGTTCGCGTGCCTGCTTCTGCACGTTCGCATGAAAGGGTACGCCGAAGGCTTTCTTGTACCAGGTCGAATAGCGGCTGGTAATGCCGTCCACGTTGTGCGACTTGGGATACGCTGCGCGACTGATGCAGGATCCGCAGGGCCCGCGCGGGTAGCGTCCATCCAGCGCCATCGTGCGCAGAGAGAGGTGGTCATGACTACGCCACAGTGTGTCGGCTGAATCTGTTTTAACGTTGGCAAGGCCTTTGGGAGCGCCTGTGAAACAGCACGGCATGATCTCACCCGAAAAACGCACGAACATCGTGGTGAACGGCTCCATACAGGGCGTGGCCTTACCTATTTTCACCTGCCGCGGTGTCAGGAACGATTCTGCCTGGTGATCCACCCGGTCTTTTTCCATGACCGTCTGGCGGGAAATTGCCTTCAGGTCCTTGATCTCCACGACGTCGGTCTTTTCTGGATCGAGATCCCTGATAAACGCGGGCGCTTTGTGAATTTCAAAGGGTTTGGTAGCGAGATGCATGCCGTAGTCTTTCGCCACCTTGCGCGCCTCCTCCAGCACAGACTCCTCGACATCGACACCCAGTTGGGCGACATGGCTATGCAGTTCCTCAATCGGCTGGTGAGGCGTGAGCGGCTTCAGGTGGATGTTGGAAACGCCGTGCTCCCCCAGCAAGCGCACGAACTCTGGAAAGCGCGAGACATGGTGCTTGAATGCGATGCTGTTTACCTCGACTATCGGAAAAATCGAACCGGCAGCCTCTTTCGCGCGGCGGAGATTGTCCATGCTCGCAAGTAACTTTTCGAACTTACCGCCGATATAGACGTTCTCGTAGTCTTCCGCCGTAGTACCGGACATGCTGAGAGTTATGCGCGAAACACGTTTCTCAACCAGGAATTCTGCGAGGTCCTGGTCGATGTGCATGCCGTTACTGAAGAAGTCCACCATGACCTCAAACGAGGACAAGTAGCTGATGAATTCTCGAAACTGGGGGTGAATCGTGGGTTCACCATAGCCGTGGGCGTGCACGACGGGCGCGTGTGCCAGGTACTCCTCGAGGGGCTGCACGTTTTCTTCGAGGCTCATCAGACCCCGATCGCGCTCGCTGAGATTATGGAAGCGCTGCGGATTAAGCGCGGAAAACGTAGGGCACATTGCGCACTTGAGGTCACAGACGTTACTGACCTCCAGGAAAATTTCCAGCGGGTAACGCGGCAATGCCTCACCTGCGGCGAAGGCGAAGAACGATTCAAACGCCTCGCGCTTGTGCTTATGGTACTGCGACTGCATAGAGCCAAAGCGCGCGGCAAACCTGTCTCGCAGGGGGCCAGGGGCGAGCGCGAGAAACGACTCATAGGCTTGCTGCTTCAGGGTCATGTTCGAACCGGGCATACGTCGATCCCTGCCGTTTGAATGGCGCCAGTCTACCGGAATTGCGCGCGGGGACAACTCACCTCGCGTCTGCCCTCTCGTCCAGCATGACACCCACTTCATTACCCTCATAGACAATAGGGAATGTACGCAGGCCACGGCAGGGCTCTTCCGTCGAGACGAGGAGTCGGCCATCGTCTATCGCGAACTGGTAGCCGTGCTGGGCACAGCGAATGACACCGTCACTGACGTCTGCCGCCTCGAGCGGAAAGTCGCGGTGGGGGCAACGGGCCTCAAGCAGGTAAAGCGCCTGGTCGCGCTGAATCAGTAACAGCTGAAGGTGATCGATCTTGAACTGGCGGGAGTACTGGTCGTGCAGGTTGATCAGTTTTTCAAGTGGATAAAAGCGCATGGCCGATGCCGCCTCAGAGGTGCGACATGACCAGCCGGGCGGCGGCATAAGCAGTGATTTCCTGCGCCTCGACCTGGCGTTCCAATTCGGGGATCAAAGCCCGGACTTCATCGCTCTGGGTCAGCTTCAGAAGTTGCATCTCACGAATAAGCTGATGCATCCAGTCCCGGTTCTGCTGGGCGCGCTTGGCGCCGAATGCGCCCTCTTTCTCAGATTCAACGCGGTAGTCGACGATCATGCCCCAGACGCTGTCGATACTGATGTTCTTGAGGGCGGAACAGGTCAGTACCCGCGGCGTCCAGAACGTGGTGTGCCTGAGCAGGTTCATCGCGCTCGTGTACTGACGCTGGGTCATGGTGGCGAGCGTTTCACTCTCACCGTCGGCCTTGTTGATAACCAGTGCATCGGCAAGTTCCATGATGCCCTTCTTGATGCCCTGCAACTCATCGCCGCCACCGGGCAGCATCAGCACCATGAAAAAGTCGACCATGCCCGCGACCTGGAACTCTGACTGACCGACACCGACCGTCTCAACCAGGATCACATCGTAGCCCGCGGCTTCACAGAGCAGCATGGTTTCGCGCGTCTTCTGTGCCACGCCACCGAGCGCCCCCTCGGAGGGTGACGGCCTAATAAAGGCCTCCTCGCGGCGCGACAACTCCTCCATACGGGTCTTGTCACCCAGGATAGAACCACCGGCGATTGGCGAACTAGGGTCTACTGCCAGGACGGCAACGCGCTTGCCCTGCGCAATCAGGTGCAGGCCGAATGCTTCAATAAACGTGGATTTGCCCACACCGGGCACGCCGGTAATGCCAATGCGAATGCTCTTGCCGCTGTGGGGAAGCGCGGCTTCCAGCACGCGCTGGGCCTGCTCACGATGGTCGTCGAGCTTGCTCTCGACAAGTGTGATGGCCTTGGCCAGTGCGCGCCTGTTACCCGCCTGTAACAGCGCCAGATCGACGTCAGCGCTCACGGCCCGCTACGCCCCCGCTGCGACGCGGCTCAGGATTGTGCCGCCCCAATGGCGTCGAGCACCTCGCGAGCACTCTGGGGAATGGGTGTGCCAGGGCCGAAGATGCACTTCACGCCGGCGCTATACAGGTGATCGTAGTCTTGCTTGGGAATGACGCCGCCGGCTATCACGACAATGTCCTCTGCGCCCTGCTTCTTGAGCTCTTCGACAAGCTGCGGCACCAAAGTCTTGTGTCCCGCTGCCAGCGAAGATGCGCCAACCACGTGCACATCGTTCTCGATGGCCTGGCGCGCAACCTCTTCGGGGGTCGAGAACATCGGAGAAAGGTCGATATCGAACCCTACGTCGGCAAATGCGGTGGCGACGACCTTGGCACCCCTGTCGTGGCCATCCTGGCCCATCTTGCACACGAGCATGCGCGGACGCCGGCCGTGCTGCGAGACAAAGGTATCGATATCTGACGAGATCGCCTTCCAGTCATCGTCCTCCTGGAAAGCGGAGCCGTAGACCCCTGATACGGTCTGGGCCTGGGCGTTGAAGCGTCCAAATTCTCGTTCCATAGCGAAAGATATCTCCCCAACTGTGGCGCGGCGACGCGTGGCCTCGACGCTGAGCTCAAGCAGGTTGCCTTCACCGCTCACCGCACACTGGTAGATGTCTTCGAGTATAGCCTCTACAGCTGCCTCGTCCCTGTTCGCGCGAATTTCCGCGAGGCGGTCTACCTGTGATTTACGCACCGCTTCGTTGTCGATCTCGAGAATGTCCACCTCGTCTTCCGAGTCGACGGGGTATTTGTTCACGCCGACAATCACATCATCACCCCGGTCGATGCGCGCCTGCTTGCGTGCGGCGGCCTCTTCGATGCGCAACTTCGGCATACCGGTTTCGATCGCCTTGGCCATGCCGCCGGCGTCCTCAACTTCCTGGATCAGCTCCCAGGCTTTATCTGCAATATCCTGTGTGAGGCTTTCCATCATGTAGGAGCCGCCCCATGGGTCAACCACGTTCGTGATGCCCGTCTCTTCCTGGATGATGAGCTGCGTGTTGCGTGCGATACGCGCAGAGAATTCGGTGGGCAGCGCGATCGCTTCGTCGAGGGCGTTGGTGTGCAGGGACTGCGTGCCGCCAAATACGGCGGCCATGGCCTCGATCGTCGTGCGCACCACGTTGTTGTAAGGGTCCTGTTCTGTCAGCGACCAGCCCGAGGTCTGGCTGTGCGTGCGCAGCATGGAGCTCTTCGGATTCTGGGGATTGAACTCGCCGACGATACGAGCCCACAGCAGGCGGGCGGCCCGCATCTTGGCAATCTCCATATAGAAGTTCATGCCGATGCCCCAGAAAAAGGACAGGCGCGGCGCGAAATCATCAATGCCAAGACCCGCCGCTATCGCGGTACGGATGTACTCTTTGCCGTCTGCCAGCGTGTACGCAAGCTCAAGCGCCGCGTTCGCCCCCGCTTCCTGGATATGGTATCCGGAAATCGAAATCGTGTTGAAGCGCGGCATGTTCGCCGAACAGAACGCAATGATGTCGCCGATAATCTTCATACTGGGCGCGGGCGGGTAAATATAGGTATTGCGCACCATGAATTCTTTGAGGATGTCGTTCTGGATCGTGCCTGCAAGCTGCTCCTGGCTGACGCCCTGCTCCTCCGCGGCCACGATATAGCCCGCCAGTACAGGCAGCACCGCGCCGTTCATGGTCATTGAAACCGAAACCTTGTCCAACGGAATGCCGTCAAACAGGACTTTCATATCTTCGACGGAATCGATCGCGACGCCCGCCTTGCCGACATCGCCGGTGACCCGGGGATGATCTGAGTCGTAGCCACGGTGCGTGGCGAGGTCGAAAGCGACCGATACGCCCTGTCCACCGGCAGCGAGTGCTTTCCTGTAGAACGCGTTGGATT
Organism: Halioglobus sp.; assembly: GCA_965227435.1. GTDB lineage: Bacteria > Pseudomonadota > Gammaproteobacteria > Pseudomonadales > Halieaceae > Marimicrobium. The sequence continues at coordinate 84,136 of CBDDGB010000002.1, forward strand.
CCTCGGCGGTGGAAAAACCCGCGTACTGGCGAATCGTCCACGGCCGACCGGCATACATCGTGGCCTGGGGGCCGCGTATGTAGGGCGACATACCGGGCATCGTGTCGGTATATTCAAGCCCCTCGGTGTCGCTGGCCGTATACAGCGCCTTGACGTCGATATCTTCCGGGGTCTGCCAGGTCAGTTCGTCCGGGCTGCGGCCCTTCAGCTGCTTGGTGGCAAGCTCTGCCCAGCCTGCGGGCGTGGCCTTGGACTTGTCGTAGATCTTGTCGCTCATGGCTTTCGTCTCGTTACTGCTGGCCGCTTTACAGCTGGTTCAGGAAATCTTGCGTGGCCGCGCGACGACGCTCGGCAATCTCTTCAGGTGACTCCTCGACCACGATTTCGTCGGGCTCGATCTTGAAGATCGGCTGGCCCTTCGAAATGATCATGCCGTCGGTGTCTACCAGCACTTCTTTTACGGTTCCCGCAAACGGTGCATAGACCTTGTTGAACATCTTCATCACCTCGATGATGAAGAGCGGGTCTCCGGCTTCGAAGTGGTCGCCGGCACGCACATAGACGTCGTGCTCCGGAGTTTCGCGGGAGTAGAACATGCCCCCGCTCTCCGCGAGAATTTCGTCGGACTTTGCGACCGGCGGCGGCACAAGCACCTTTGCCATTGCGTCCTGCAGCTCGGTCTCAGTGAGTCGCTCGGGGATATTGAGCGTGAGGTCGGTGTTTACCGCCAGCTCATAGAAGCCTGTATGCTCTGCAATCGAAGGCAGGACGGCGAGAATGTCAGTGCCGGCCTGGAAGCCCAGGTGTGCGCTGCGGATCTGCTTCCAGAGGCCCACGCGAATACCCTTCGGCGGCTTCTCGTCCATTAAGAGGTCACAGAGCTCAACCCAGTCCTCGGCACCCACCCTGTTATTCAACTCATCGTAAAACGCGACCGCGTCCTGAAGGATGTCGTTGTCGTGGTCCCAGATCATCGCTGCCGCTGGCGGCTTGTCGCCCGGGATGTAGTCCATGTCGAGGTAGTGGTAAGTGTCTGCCAGCAGCTCGATGGGGTTTTCGTTCCAGCTGATCTTGCCGTCGATCATGGTGTAACAGTCACGATTGATACTGAGCCAGCCGCTCAGGTAGTGCGGCTCTTCCAGCAGGCGCTCCAGAGGGCGCAGCAGCAGAGACTCTTTCAACTGTAGTGTCTGCGCCAGTGCCTCCTTCGCACCGCCGTCAGTACCGGCCATCGCCTGCCCGCAGATCTGCTTGTAGACGTAGGCTAGATCAATGAAATTGGCTCGCTGCTTGAGTTCGCCTACCGCGGTCAGGTACGGCACGATAAAGCGCGTCGTCGGCCGCGCATTGACGGTTTGGCCGATGAACCAGTTCACGAGACCATAGTGAAATTCGAGATTGGTCGAGAGGTCCTGGCCACGCATGCGCGTCTGGCGAATGATCTCGGCCATATTCTGGTAGGTTTCAAGCCGCGTGCTGCCAACGGTCAGGAGCAGCGCAATGTTCGAATCGTACGCACCGGCGAGTGTGTACTTCATGAACACATCGGTGTCGGGATTATGCAGGCTGATGCCCTGGTCGTCGCGAATCTCTCCCTCGCGGGCATCGGACCAGGACTCGATCACACCGCCCGCGTGGGGCTGGAGCGCAAGGTTGGTCGCGTTCAGGCGCGCTTCGACACTGTCGTTCTCGCGCACGATGCGCTCGGGCCGCGGCAGTTTCTCGCCGTGGGCGGCGAGCAGAACCATCGCCTCGACCAGGGACTCGACGATAAAGGACTCGTCCGGCTTCTCAGGGTTTGAGAACTTGAGCGCGTAGCAGAGCTCGGTCACCCGGTGCTCTACCTGGATACGCGTGTTCATCTCCATGAAGAAGTGCTTGTCGCGGTCGACAATACATTCGAACGTCGAGACAGAGTCGAGACCGACCGCCGCACCGAAGCTTTCTGCTTCCTGCTCCATCGCAATCAGCGTTGCAAGATCCTGACGCAGCACCCTCGCCTCTTCCGCCTGACCAGCGGATTCCGCCTGCGCAATCGCCTTCTCCAGCGACTCGACCGTGACCGATACTTCGAGGAGCTTTTGCTCGTGCATTTGTAGTGAGCAGTCGCGGCCGCCGAGTGTCATGCACCACTGGCCGTTGCCGATGACCTGTATCTCCTGGTGCCGGGTCGTCTCGATGTTGAGCTCTACGAGTACGTTCTTGTTATCACCAACACCGGTGGTCTTCACCTCGTTGAGGATCTCGCGCACCAATTCGGGGGTACGCTCTGCCTCGCCAATGCCCATGATGCGCTGGCCCTTACCACCACCGCCACTGATCGCCTTGAGGCGCACGCGGTTCTCGGGGTAGTCGGCCATCATGCGCTTCACGGCGCCCGTCAGCGTTTCCGCGAGCTCATCGACCGTGTAGATATCAATGCCCTTGTCGTAAGACGCAGCGAGCACCCAGTCGGCCTTGTCTTCAAGGCTGACATCATCGTCATCCAGGTTGCCCTCGACCTTGAGGTCGTGTTTCTTAACCAGCGCCTTGAGCGCCTTTGCATCAGGGTACTTGGCCAAGAGCGTCAGCGCCGTACCGTTGTCGATGCCGGGCGTAACAGAAACACCGCACTTCAGCGCGGTACGCTTCGCTTCATCCTTCAGGCCAGCGTCGTGCACGGTGCGCGAGCAGGGCCCGATGAAGTTGAGCCCGGCAGCCTCCATGGAGGCAACCATGGTCTCGTCTTCCGCCATAAAACCGTAACCGGCGTAGATAGCGTTGTAGTCGTTTTCACGGGCAATATTGATGATCTGCTGGATGCGCTCCTCGCGTTCCTCCTTGTTGGCACCGGAGTAGTCCGGCACCCGGTGGACACGATCAGGGTCGGTCAGCGAGCGCAGTTCCGGCGCCAACGCATGGCGATAGACGATGGAGTCCTTCTCAGAGAGCAGGATGCCGAAACGGTTGATGCCCATCTCGGTAAACACGTCCATGGCTTCCTTGCGGATAGGGCCCCGGCAGATAATGAGCGGGCGAATGTGGTCGCAGGCAAACTGACTGATCCAGGGCGAGCTGGAATCGCCCAGCTTGCGATCACGGTGAATGAGCGGGTTATTCAAATAATGTTCGTTGGACACGCGGGACTTCTCCTGTCCGATGCGGTTTAGTGGAATTCACGCTGCACAGACTGCAGCGGTTCCGGTTGGTAGTGACGCAGGTAGAACGCCAGGTTTTCTGCCAGTACCTGGCGCAGGTCTGAAGGCATCACGATCTGCGAGATTGAACCGAGGCTCAACGCCTCCTTCGGGTTCATCAGCTCGCGCTCATAGCGCACGGCCAGTTCGGCCTCCTCTGCCTTGACCCAGTCGTCGACCAATTGACGCGCCGCCTCCCCAGCCTTCTTTTCAGACAGGCCGGCATCGAGCTGCGCCTTGGTCTCGGCCTCGATCTTCCCTTTCACCGAGCCGCGAATCTTGCGCAGCTCATCCTTGTAGACGTACTCCACACCCGCGGGGCCCATAACGGCGAGGCGGGTTGTAGGCAGCGCGACCACGAAGTCCGCACCGACGGGGATACTGTTAAACGCCGCGTAAGCACCGCCGAAGGCGTTGCGGACCAACACCAGGAAGCGCGGCGTGCGCAGATCAACGATTGCGTCGAGCATGGCCCGGCCCGCCTGCACAATACCGCCGTGTTCCTGCTCACGTCCTGGCAGGAAACCGGTGGTGTCTTCAAGGAACATCACGGGGATGTTGTAGAGATTACAGAAGCGGATGAAACGCGCGTTCTTATACGCAGCGTCGATATCAATCTGACCCGAGGCGACTGCAGAGTTATTGGCCACAAAGCCCACCACGTTGCCGCCGATACGCCCAAGTGCGGTGACGGTGTTGCGCGCCCGGTCCGGCTGTACCTCGAGGTAATCGCCGTGATCGCAGAGCTGCTGGATAATGATGGTGATGTCGATGGGCGTGTTGAAACCGGTGGGCGAGTTGAAGGCTTTCTTGAGCAGGATGTCGATGTCCCAGGTCTTGCGGTCCATCGGGTCTGAACTTGGCTGGTAAGGGGCGAGTTCACCGTTGTAGCTGGGCAGGTAATCGAGCAGCGCACGCACTTTGCGTAGCGCCGCGACCTCGTCCTTCACCACAAAGTCAGTAACGCCGGACTGGCTGTGCACGCCTGGGCCGCCGAGCTCGTCCGGGGTGATGTCTTCACCCAGCACAGACTTCACTACACCGGGGCCTGTCAGGCCAAAGAACGTCTCGTTGGGTTGAATCAGGAAGCTACCCTGGCGCGGCAGGTAAGATCCGCCACCTGCATTGAAGCCAAACATACACATGATGCTGGGCACCACGCCGGAGATCTTGCGCAGTGCAGCGAACGCTTCGGCGTAGCCATCGAGACCGCCCACACCCGCGGGTATGAAGGCGCCGGCGGAGTCATTGATCCCGACCACCGGAATGCGCTGGCGCGCTGCAAGTTCGAACAATCGCGCGAGTTTCTCACCGTTGGTGGCGTCCATGGAGCCCGCGCGTACCGTGAAGTCGTGACCGTACAATGCGACATCGCGTCCGTTCACCTTGATCAGTGCCGTCACGAGCGAGGCGCCATCGAGGTTGGGACCCCAGTTCTGGTAAAGAAACGTCGGTTCTTCGTCGGAGAGATAGCGGATTCTCTCCCAAATGGTCATGCGGTTTTTCTGGTGCTGGCGCTGGATGCTCTTTACGCCGGCAGTGGTGTAAGGCTTCTGTTGTAACTCCCAGCCTTCTCGCAGGGCCTCCTCGTAGAGTCCGGGGGTGGTCGCGACCTGTCCAGGCACCTTGAAATCAGGCGCTTCCTTCTCGGCAAAAGGGTTCTCCAGCGAAGCGCTCACAGTACTGCTGTTCTTTTTCGTCATTGTCCTTGATCCAAGGGTGGCCCCGGGGGCCATTGGCGGGCCAACACTACCCAGCTACAAGCGGCAGGCCGGTTGCAAGTCATGGCTGGCGGGCTTAGCATGCCGGCCAGAAGTGGCGAGCTACATTAATGGGATAACCCCCTAAAGTCAATTTGAGGCAGCCGAACAGTTCGGCCCAATTCAGTGCATTTACGGGCCATTTCAGCGCAGATGAGCACTGTAAACATCACAGTTTGGCGCGACTTAACGACGATCGCCGATGGTTCAAAAACTCACCCCGACCGGCCCCAATCGCCACTCCGATGACAGCCTGGGTATCCGGTAGCCTATGAAAAAGTCGCTACATCTCGAGGACCTCCCCTACTGCCCCGACAGTTGCGAGCTGTTCGAGCGGCTGCGCGACCTGCCGTTTCCGGTTTTCCTCGATTCCGCGCACCCTCACGCCACCAGCGGCCGCTTCGATATCCTGACGGCGATGCCCGTAGAGCTGTCACTCCCAACGCTCGACGCGGCCACCTCGGAGCAGGAAGCCCGCAGCGTGTTCACTGACTGGGCCGCCTTCCACCGCGACTACTTCCAGGACATCCAGGGCGCCTACCCTGATCTGCCCTTTTGCGGCGGACTACTCGGCTACCTCGGATACGGCTGCGGCATGGCTCTAGAGGGCATCGCCCCAGACGCGTGCACATACCCGCTGGCAGACCTTAAAGCTTACGACTGGTGCGTCGTCCAGGATCATCTGTTGAAACGCGCGGTACTGGTGTGTCAGCCCCGGGTCAACGCTGCCACCAGGGCGGACCTCCTCAGGCGACTCCAGGTGCCAACGCGTGGAGCCGAAGAAGGCTTCTCCCTGCACGAGAGGTTCGCTCCCGGCATTGAACCGGAGGCTTACCGGGCTGCTTTCGAACAGATCCAGGCCTACATCCACGCGGGAGACTGCTACCAGGTTAACCTTGCCCAGCGATTCAGCAGTCGCTTCGAGGGCGACCCGTGGGTGGCCTATCGCGTATTGCGCGCAGCTGCGGCCGCGCCCTTTTCCGCCTACCTCGAAGATGCAAACGGTGACGCCGTGTTAAGCCTGTCGCCCGAGCGTTTCCTGTCGCTACACGGGCATCACGTCGAGACCTCGCCGATCAAGGGCACCAGGCCTCGCTATGCAGACGAATCAGCGGACCGACTCGCCGCAGAGGAGCTGCGCGGTTCGGCAAAGGACCGGGCTGAGAACCTTATGATTGTCGACCTGCTGCGCAATGATCTCGGCCGGAGTTGCAAACCGGGCAGCATCCACGTCGATCGACTGTTTGAAGTGCAAAGCTTTCCCACCGTGCATCACCTGGTCAGCACAATCAGTGGTGAGTTGGAGGCCGATCGCACAGCCTTCGAGCTACTGCGCGACAGCTTTCCCGGCGGCTCTATCACGGGCGCACCCAAGCGCCGCTCCATGGAAATCATTCGCGAGCTCGAGGCGCACCCGCGGGAGGTGTATTGCGGCTCTGTGCTCTATATCAGCGCCGATGGCCGCATGGACAGCAACATCGCTATTCGGACCCTGCTCACCCAGGGCGAGGACATACACTGCTGGGGAGGCGGCGGCATTGTGGCTGATTCGGAGTGGCTCAAGGAATACCAGGAGACCCACGACAAGGTGGGCAAACTGCTCGCCGCGCTGGAAGCGATGTAGCTGGGTTAGATCGCTATATCGCGCTCACTGGCGTCAGCGAATGCGTGTTTCAGTTCGTCCAGCGTGTTCACCGCCTTGAACTGGGGGAATTCCTCAATCACGTTCTGAGGCGCATGGATCAGGAAGCCCACGTCGGCCTCGGACAGCATCGTGGTGTCATTGTAGGAATCGCCCGCCGCCAGCACACGATAGTTGAGGCTGTGCAGCGCCTTCACCGATGCCCGCTTCGGGTCCTCCTGGCGCAGTTTGTAATCAACCACCCTGCCCGCGTCGTCGGTGACCAGGCGATGACAAAACAGCGTCGGCCAGCCGAGCTGGCGCATTAGTGGCTGGGAGAACTCGTAGAACGTATCGGAGAGGATGATGACCTGGAAGCGTTCACACAACCAGTCGATAAAGTCGCGGGCACCTGGCAGCGGCTCGAGCGTGGCAATGACGTCCTGGATGTCGTTGATCGTGAGGTTGTTTGCCGCCAGTATCTCAAGCCGCTGGCGCATCAGTACGTTGTAGTCGGGTATATCGCGCGTGGTGGCCTTGAGTTCCTCGATACCGGTGCGCTCGGCGAACGCGATCCAGATTTCGGGTACGAGCACCCCTTCCAGATCCAGGCAGGCCAGTTCCACGTCGACGTCTCCATTGGTGATTTGAATGCGCGCACATCTAACCACCCATGGGTGAGCGACACAAGCCCCCCGCGCGCCGCGTGGTGGCTAACAGACGGGCAATTCGATATCGGCGAAGAGTGCGTCGAGCTCTGCCCGAGAGTGGCTCGCAAAGGCCTGGTCGACAACTTCCTTGGTGAGGTGTGGCGCAAAGTTCTCGATGAACTCGTACATGTAGCCGCGCAGGAACGTGCCCTTGCGACACGCGATCCGCGTGATACTGGAGGCGAACAGGTGGCTCGCATCAAGGGCGACGAGGTCAGAATCAATCGATTCATCATGCGCCATGCCAGCGATGATGCCGATACCAAGGCCCAGTCGCACGTAAGTCTTGATGACGTCCGCATCGGCAGCGGTAAACACCACGCGCGGCACCAGGCCCTGCTCGACGAATGCCTCGTCGAGCCGAGAGCGACCGGTGAAGCCGAATACGTAGGTGACGATGGGGTGCTCCGCCACCTCCTCCAGGGTGAGCTCGCCAGCGCGCGCCAATGGGTGATTGCGCGGTACAAGCACGCAGCGGTTCCAGCGATAGCACGGCATCATCACGAGATCAGAAAAATGCTCCATCGCCTCCGTCGCAATTGCAAAATCGACAGTGCCGTCCGCCGCCATCTCGGCAATCTGCATCGGGGTGCCCTGGTGCATGTGCAGGGAAACGTCAGGATAGCGGCGCATGAAGTCGCCGATGGTGCCGGGCAGTGCGTAGCGCGCCTGCGTATGCGTCGTCGCGATCGAGAGCGTACCCTTCTTCTCGTTCGAGTATTCCTGCGCTACCTGCTTGATGCCCTCGACTTTGCGCAGCACCTCACCGGCGGTCTCCAGGATCGCCTCTCCGGCGGGGGTCACATGCGTCAGGTGCTTTCCCGAGCGCGCAAAAATCTCGACGCCGAGTTCGTCTTCGAGAAGTCTGATCTGTTTACTGATACCCGGTTGCGACGTGTAGAGGCTCTGCGCGGTGGCGGAGACGTTCAGGTCGTGGTGGGCCACTTCCCATATATACCGCAATTGTTGCAGCTTCATGGCAACCTCCGGCTAGGCGGGGTACTGGCGCTTACTACCGCTCGTTCTTATGAAGAATAGCCATTAAATCGGGGAATTGCCAAGCAGAAAAGTAATAAAGCCTGTGGTCAGCTGTTGGCGACGCCGTGAGGCACATGCCCGGTGGCGATGTGGCCCGCCGCAGACTCACAGTGACTGGGCTGGTCGTCAAAAAAGACATCGGCCTGGTAGGCCCTTAGGAAATCGGTCTTGTCGAGCCCGCCCAGGAAGATCGACTCATCGATACGGATGTTCCACGCACGAAGGGTACGGATGACGCGCTCGTGGGCTGGCGCGGACCGCGCGGTAACAAGTGCGGTACGAATCGGCGCCTCGGACGGTGGAAATGCCTGCTGCAGCAGATGCAGTGCGGAGAGGAAGGGCTTAAACGGGCCACCACCTAGCGGCTCACGCGCGGCAGCCTGCTCACTGGCACTGAACGCTTCGAGTCCTTCGCGCTTGAACACGCGTTCGGCCTCGTCAGAAAACAAGACGGCATCGCCGTCGAAGGCGAAACGCAACTGATCCGTTGCGCTCTCTGCAGGACCGCGATTCGACACCAGCGTGGCCGCCGCCACACCTGAGTCCAGCGCATTGCGCACATCGTCCGCCTCACTGGAGAGGAACAGGTGACAACCAAAGGCCTGGATATAGCGCCAGGGGCTCTCACCCCCGCAAAACGCGGCGCGGCTGATATCGAGGCCGTAGTGCTGGATAGAGTTAAACACACGCAGCCCGGTATCGGCGGAATTGCGCGACAGCAGCACCACCTCTACGCCACCGTTTGCGCCCAGCCGATCGTTCAGGCGCAGTAGCTTCTGCACCATGGGAAACGCTTCGCCGGGCTCCAGGGGTTCCTCTTCGCGCGCGATCTGGTAATCGGAATAGGCCTCAAGCCCCTGGCTTTCGTACACCTGGTGACTGGCATCCAGGTTGAACAGTGCACGGGACGATATGGCGATTACGAGTTTGTCTGTCAGCTCTACCGGCATGCGCCTAGCATAACCACTGCGAGCGAGCGCCTCCACCAGCCCGGAAAGGACGTGTAGCGTCGACAGGCAGGTTTCAGTTCACCTTCAACAGGCCGCGCTCTTCGAGGTCGAGCAGCAGCAGTTGCTGCACCAGAAAATCCCTGGTGGTCTCTGGATGCTCCAGTTGAATGCGCTCGAGAAATGGCTGCGCCGCCGCATCATCGGCCTGGTGCAGCAGCGCGCGAAAGGACGCGCCGATGAAATCTGCTGGAGAATCGCTCAGTGACTTGATGTGCCGCAGGCTGGCGGCAAGCACCTGCTCGCGCTCTGTCAGCTCGGTGCCAAAGGGGTAGTCAGGCAACAGGCCATTTTTCGAGGCGTCATCGAGGGCCTCGCGAAGTCGCTCGGGCGTGTTGCTGCGCGCCGCTTTTGGCACCTCGTAGTCAGCCTCGACCTTGCCGTGCTTCTTCGCAAACGCGAGCAGCTCATCCTGGAAGCGGCTGTCTGCGATATTGACGAGGCGCTTGATGACGGTTGCGTCGTTCTGGCCGCGCAGGTCTGCCACGCCGTATTCGGTAACGACCACATCGCGCAAATGCTTGGGTATGGTGAGATGGCCATAAAACGGCACGATATTGGACTTGAGATCATCGCCTTCTCCGCGCGTCGCCCGTATGCAGAGTACGGAGCGGGCGCCCGGCAGATCGTGTGCCATGGCGACAAAGTTGTACTGCCCGCCCACGCCGCTGATCGCCGTGCCATCTTCCAGGGCATCGGATGCGACGGCGCCCGTCAGTGTGACCATCATGCCGGTATTGATAAATCGCGCGTCTCGGCGCTGGGCACTGTAGAGCGGGTAGTCGAGCAGGAGTTGGTTCGTCCGAGCAACGCCGGTCATACAGATTTCAGCATGACCGCGCGCATCGAGCGCCCGCAGCTTGTCATAGAAGTCTCGCGGCCCGAGATAAAAGCCGCCGTGTAGCACCCTGCCCTGGCGCAGCTCGCGACCCTCCACCTGGCGCAGCAGCGCACCGCGCACGGCAGGCTGGGCGAGGTTGTTCTCCCATTGCCTGCCATCGATCCGCAGACCGTCGGCCTCCAGCTGAACACTGTCGTCTACGAGGCCCCAGTGCTTTAAACGCGCCAGCGAAGCATCGTCCAGAACCGCGGGCATGAAACCTACCGCGGTCAGGTAGTCATACATTTCGAGATCGACGTAGTGATCGATCTCGCCAGTGTTAATCCCGCGCTGGATAACCAGTTCGTCATAGACCTTGCGCTTCACGATGCCCTGCTCAATAAGGTGCATCATGCCGTTCACAAACATCTCGGTAGACACATAGAGACCTTTGCGGAAGGTGCCGAGGGCATCTTCTGAGTCATCCGGTGTCGTGCCGAGCGCGGCTAGCAAACGCCTGTAAGAGGCGTTATCGCGGTGGCGCAGAATACAGGCGTGAGCCACGGCATCGCCGAGCGCACCAATGCCGATCTGCAGGGTGCCTCCATCCAGTATCAGGCTGCTCGCGTGCAGGGCGGCGGCATAGTCACGCAGCGGTACCGCGGCATTGGGCACAGCAAAAATGCGCCGGTCGTAGTCACGGTTATCGACAACGAGATCAAAGGCCTCCGCTGGAATCTCCGCATCAAGCTCCATGAACGGGAGGTCGCCGTGTACCTGCCCGACAATCTTGATGGGCCGCTCGTGACGCAGTTCGTGCGCCAGGAATTCCAGCGTGAGGTCCGTATTACAGGAGAGGCTCAGCCTGACCCCCTCCTCCGATTCACGGGCGGCGACCATCTGGGCCAGCACGTTGACACCGCGCGCCAGCATGTCCCTGACAATATGCGTGTAATTGCTCGACACGTAGTGCTGCTGCGCCACCGCATTGCCTTTCATGGAACCGGCCTTGAGGTAAAACTCAGAGACGGTGATGTTGGGTGGCAGCGCGCCGCGCTTTAGCGGCTCTACATAGGCCAGCGCTTCGTAGTCGCCGAAGATGCGCTCCATGATGGGGCCCGCGAAGCTGGCCTCTACACCAGCCGCCGGGCGCGGCACCTCCAAAGACAGTGCGGTATTGATTTCGAGACTGAGATTAGGATCCGCTTCGACCCTGCGGTAGAACGCATTAATGAGTTGGACGGGCTTACCCAGCCCGAGCGGCGTGCCCAGGATGATCCGTGGACCCACCTCGGCGATGGTCCGCTCCACGGCCTCCTCGACCGAGTCGATGATATTGCTCACTCTACACTCACTCTACGCTTACTCTTCGCTTTGACATCACACGAAAGCGCTGCTCAGCGCTCGCGATCGGCAAAGTACTCCCTGGTTACACGAAACACCAATGGCCCCAGTAGCACCAACGCTACAAGATTGGGTATCGCCATGAAGGCGTTCAACGTATCGGCAATCAGCCAGACCAACTCCAGTTGTACCAGAGTGCCTATAGGCACGGCCATGACCCAGAGCAAGCGGAACGGCAACACACCGCGCGTGCCGAGCAGAAATACGACACAGCGCTCGCCGTAAAACGACCAGCCGATCATCGTGGTGAACGCGAAGAGACAGAGCCCGATCGCGATGACGTACTGACCGCCGGGTATGACGCTCTGGAACGCGGTGGCCGTCAGGTCTGCGCCGCTGATGCCGCTCGTCCATGCGCCCGTGATCACAATCACCAGCCCGGTGATGGTGCATACCACAAGGGTATCGATAAACGTGCCAAGCATGGCGATCATGCCCTGCTGTACCGGCTCATTCGTGCGCGCGGCCGCGTGCGCAATAGGCGCACTGCCGAGACCTGCTTCATTCGAGAAAATGCCGCGTGCGACACCAAAACGCAGCGCCATTAGTACGGTGGCCCCCGCGAAGCCGCCAGTCGCCGCCGTCGGCGTGAACGCCGCCTCGACAATGAAGGCAATCGCGCCAGGCACCTCCCCAATATTCATCAGGATGACGGCGAGACCGATGATCACATAGGTGATCGCCATGAACGGCACGAGATACGAGGCGACCGCCGCAATGCGTTTCACGCCGCCGAGAATGACGCTGGCGACCAGCACCATCAAAACGAGGCCGGTAATCAGCGGCTCAACCCCGAATTCCGTCTGCAGCACCTGCGACACTGAATTGGACTGCACAGTATTGGCAAGACCAAACCCGGCGAGCGAACCGAACAGCGCAAACGCATAGGCCAGAAAGTGCCAGCGCTTGTGCAGGCCGTTGCGGATGTAATACATAGGGCCACCGGAATACGCACCCTTGGCATCGCGCTCGCGAAACTTTACCGCGAGCACTGCCTCGGCATACTTGGTCGCCATACCGACCAATGCGGTCACCCACATCCAGAAGAGCGCCCCGGGACCGCCCATGGCAATGGCGGTGGCCACGCCGGCAATATTGCCGGTGCCGATGGTCGCAGAGAGGGACGTCATCAGCGCGCTAAACGGGGCGATATCGCCCTGCCCTGTCTCGCCTTTGCCGCGCACCAACAGCCCGAACGCGGTCGGGATACGACGCACCGTAGTAAAACGCAGGCCAAGGCTCAGGTAGAGCCCGGTGCCGAGCAATAGAACCAGCATGAACGGGCCCCAGGCCCAGCTATTAACGGTTTGGATGAACTCTGTCATGACCCTTCCCTGAACGCGGGCGACGCCCGGTTACTGACCCTGCTGGAAACCGGCGCGCTGCGGGAATACGCCGAATACGCCGCCCGTGTGAATAAACACGATGTCCTTCACACCCTCGAAGCGCCCAGCGGCAAGCTCCTCGAGCATACCGGCGAAGGCCTTGCCGGTATACACGGGGTCGAGCACGAGCCCCTCCAGTGCGCTGAGCTCAGCAATCAGGTCGAAGATCTCCCGCGTAGCCACCGCGTAGCCGGGCCCCACGTGACCGTCGAGCACCCGCGGCGTCAGATCAGTCTCGGGGACACCGGGATAGCGTTCCCGCCACTCGGCGGCATCACTCGCGATCTTGTTGATGAAGTAAGACTCGTCGTCGCAGACGTTCACGCCCCAGACGGTGGCAGGCAGCCCGTGTAGTTCGGCACCCAGCGTAAGGCCCGCCTGCGTGCCGCCGGAACCTGTCGCCGATACGATATGGGCTGATTCAATACCCGCGCCTGCGAAATCGCGCTTCAGCTCCTCGCACGCGGCGATGTAACCCCAAACGCCAATGCCATCGCTGCCGCCGGTGGGTACCGCGAGTGCCTTGCTGCCCACGCTCTTATAGTGTGCCTGCCAGTGTGCAAAGAGATCACCGATTTCTTCCACGTACTGCTGTTTCGGATAACAGTTCACCTCGGCGCCTGCCAACTGGTCGAGCAGGAAGTTACCCTCCCACTCCGCCGGTTCAGCTCCTCGCAGCAGCAGATGCACCTTGAGACCGAGCTGAGCGCCAGCGAGCGCAGTGGCGCGGCAGTGGTTGCTCTGCAGGCCACCGCAGGTAATCAAGGTATCGCAGCCGGTATCGATCGCATGGGCGGTGATGTACTCCAGCTTGCGCACCTTGTTGCCCGACAGGGTGCAACCCGTGAGGTCGTCACGCTTGACCCACAGGCGATGGCCGCGCCCCCATTTCTCGGTGGCGCGTTCAAGTAACTGGAAGGGAGTTGGCGTAACGGCCAGGTCTAGCTTGCGGGGGTAGACCAGGGCCATCCTCAGCCGATGGACTTTAGCGTGCCCTTGGGCAGCACAGCGTGTACGTGGATACGCTGGAACTTCATTTCAACATTGTTCGCGACGTTGAGAACCATGTAGTTGTCGTCGAGCGCCGTGACCCTGCCGAGTATGCCGGAGCTGGTGACAACCTCGGCGCCCTTCTCTAGCGCGGCCACCATCTCGGCGTGCTCTTTTTGTCGCTTGCGCTGGGGCCTGATCATCACGAAATACATGAAGATCAGGAGTCCCCCCATCATCAGGAAGAAGCTCAGGTCACTGGGACCGGGCTGGGGGGCCGCCGCCTGGGCGTGGGCGCTAGCGATAAAGAAACTCATTAAAGATACCTGAGGGGGCTGGTCTTGAAACGCGGGCTAATGTACCTGTTTTCCAGTGTTCGGGCAATGAAGAGGAGACTGCCGGAGCCTTTCTCACACCTCGATGCTCAGGTCGTACTCCATGATCTGGGGCGCATGGTCAGAGAACCGCTCGTCCTTGTAGATGGACGCGCCCTGAACCAGCGGCGCCAGCTTGGGCGTAATCACCTGATAATCGAGGCGCCACCCTACGTTCTTGGCCCATGCCTGCCCCCGGTTGGACCACCAGGTGTACTGCTCCTCATCCTGGTTCACCACGCGAAACGAGTCGATGTAGCCCACCTCGTCGTAGAGCCGGTCGAGCCACGCGCGCTCCTCGGGCAGGAACCCCGAGTTTTTCTGGTTGCTGCGCCAGTTCTTGAGGTCGATGTTCTGGTGGCAGATGTTCCAGTCGGCGCAGATGATGAACTCTCGCCGCTTGCGGCGCAGGGCCTTCAGATGGTCGAGGAAGGTGTCCATGAACCTGAATTTCTTCTCCAACGCGGCGTCAGAACTAGAGCCAGAGGGCATGTAAAGCGAGACAACGCTCAGGCCCTTGTAGTCGGCCTGCAGGTAGCGACCCTCTGAGTCAGCCGGGTCCCAGCCCAACGAATCAATGACCTTAACGGGCTTGTGGCGACTGTAGAGGGCCGTACCGCTATAGCCCTTCTTCACGGCGTCGTTGTAGAAGCAGTGATAGCCCTCGGGGTGGAAAATGGGGTCTGAAAGCTGGTCTAGCTGCGCCTTGGTTTCCTGAATGCAGACGACGTCGGCATTTTGTCCAGCAAGCCACTCAAAGAAGCCTTTGCGCGCCGCGGAGCGAATGCCGTTTGTGTTACAGGTGATGATCTTCGCCATAGCGTCCGGAATGTAAAAGATATGCAAAAATTGCGGCAATTCTAGCGATCGAACTTGTTGCGAGCAATCCGGTCTGACTAGCATTGGCGAGATATCGCAGCCACAAACATCGCGCTACAATGACACACAACGACCGCAAGGGCCTCTGCATGGAGATGATCGTGAGCAAGAGCACCGCAGAGAGAAACCAGGAGATCGCCTACGGCCTCTCCAACAATTTGCCGCGCCTGTTGCGCGAATTTTCCAGGGATTTTGAGCGCCGAATTTACGAATCCCTGGCTGACAAGGGCTACCCTGATATCCGCGCGTCACACAGCGCCGTTTTCGCCAACCTGGGTATGGGCGCGGTGCGCGTTACCGAGCTTGCCGAGCGTGCCCAGGTCACCCAGCAAGCCATGGGCAAGATGCTCAAAGAGCTGGAGCGGATGGGCTACATTGCGCGGGACATTGACTCGGGCGACAAGCGCGCGAAAGAAATCAAGCTGACCGATCGCGGCATCGCGCTCGCTTCCGACTGCCTGGACGTTGTGGCAGAGATTCACCAGCAGTACGCCGAGAAGATTGGTCCGGAACGTCTTGCACACCTTGAAGGCGACCTGCGAGAAGCCGTCCAGCGTCTGGAGCTTGCGTACCTGCCAGAGTCGTGGGCAGATTCCGGCAGCTAGCAGGGTTAAAACGCCAGGCTAAATGTCGAGACCCGCTGGCGGGTTGAAGATCCAGCTTTTCTCTTCCTCGCGGCGGCAGATCCGCCAACCGGCTTCCGTGCGTCGATACTCATCGATGTACCAAAGACCCAACAACATCATCTGCGGCCCTTTCTCCGACGCCATCTCCATCGGGTTGAAACACATGATGCGACCCGTACCGCTGTCGCCATCGACTTTGACCTGCACATTGGCATTCAGATGCTGGTGATTGGGAAACACCTCAGGCGTCAGTGACGCCTTGAGGAACTCGATCGTCTCCTCCAGTCCACCCACGGTACCGCCCATGGCGCTGTAATCGATATGCGCATCGGGAGTAAAAACCTCGTCGCGCAGTCGATCAAACTGGCGCGTGTCGATGAGGTCTGCGTAGTGAAAAACGAGGTCCTGGATCTCCAGGCGGTCAGACAGCTCTTCAAGCGATTTCATGCGTTCTTTCCCTCTAAAAATCGAGCGGCAGTGTAATGTGCTGTTCGTAGATGCGGTCGCGGTGCGCCTCCAGCGCAGGCGTAAACGCGGCGGCCAGGCTTGCGTCGACTGCCTCGTAGGTCGAGCGCAGGAAGTCCGGCATGGGGTTCTGCTCGGGCGGCAAGGGTTTCAGCATACCGGAGAAGCTGGCCCAGTACAGATCGACCGCGGTCACGGTATCGCCGACAAAGAACGCGCTGCCCAGTGCAGACTGCGCGGCCAGCACGCGGTCCAGTTCGCCCAGTATGTCGGCAAGCTTTGCGCCCGCGTCCGCGTGCGCTTCATCGGACCAGCCGTACTTGCCCATCATGCGCTGAATGGGCGGCGGCGGTTCATCCATCGCCATTAACGGGGCGAACATCTGCAGGCGCCGATTCCAGCCGAACCCATCCACCCCGGCTATCAGCGCGGCCAGCCCCAACGCGTTGGTTCGCAGAGCCGCATCAGCGGGCAGCAGCGCAGGCTCAGGCGCGATGCGCTCAGCGGTCATCAGCAGGTCCAGCCAATGGCTCACAGGTGGCAGGCCATCATCCACCAGCACCGGCGCGGACGTCTGCCCGGTCCATTCCTTCAGCGCCGCGTTCTCGCCGCCGCCCTCCTGGTAGACGGGGGCGTAGTCGATTTTCTTGTAATCGAGGATGTACTTGGCAGCCTCGCCCCAGGGGCCCGGCACGCCGGCCGTCAGTACCAGCCGTACACCGCTGCGCTTAATGGCTTCTTCTACGGTCAAGTAATCCATGCGACCAATCCTGTTTGCTGACCCCGATAGACATGCACCGGGAGTCTGAATCTGAACGTACTTAAAGTGAAGTTACTTCTAGCTGAAGACAATCACTCTATCCTATTGTTTTATAAATACTTATACCTGCATGGGAGCATCGTCCCGGCCATCGTAGTGACGCTCACGCCGCCGCTGTGAAAGGGTTTCATCGACTGAACGGTAGCGATACACACCCTGCTCATCGACCGCCCTGCTCACCTGGCCCCGCTGGTGCAAGAAGTTCAGATGCGCCAGGCATTCGCCCAGGGCGAGTCCGAGATTGTGCTCATCCAGCTCACGGTCAAACAGCACCGGCAACAAGTCGAGCGCGGTGCGGTCCTGATCTACGCACGCCTCCTCCAGCGCCAGAAGGTGATCCTCGTGGTGGTCGATGAGGTACCTGAGGCGGTTGTGCAGGCCGTAAAAGGGTGCGTTGTGCGCGGGTAGCACCAGGGCGTCGGCAGGCAGTTCTTCGAGGAATCGCTCCAGCGAAACGAACCAGTCCTTCAGGGGGTTCGCGTCCGGCTCCGTCCCGCCCACGCTGATGTTGGATGTGATGCGCGGAATCACCTGGTCACCGGAGATAAGGATGTTGTCACCGGCGCTGTACAGGCACGCATGCTCCGGCGAATGCCCCCGGCCCACCATGACCTCCCAGCTGGTATCGCCAATGCGCAGGTGCGCGCCGTCCACGAGCCGCCGGTAGGACGTCGGCAACGGGTGCATCACCTCTCCCATACCCCCGAAACGGCCCTTCATGTCCTCGATCTGCGCGCTATCGAAACCGCAACGGGTGAGGTATTCCTCCGACATCCAGGTGAAATGCTCACTGGTAATGCGGCTGAAGGTCATACCGGTAAGGTACTCGGTCTGGCTCATGTAAAACGGTACGCGCCAGCGCTCACAGAGCCAGCCCGCAACCCCGGTGTGGTCGGGATGGTAGTGCGTGGAGAGAACAGCCTTAATCGGTTTGTCGCCGAGGTGCTCTTCGAACACCTGTTCCCAGATCGTTTCGGTATCGCCGATGCCGATGCCGGTGTCGACAATCCACCAGCCGTCGACATCTTCGAGCAGGTAAAGGTTAATGTGATTGAGGGAGGCCATCGGCAGCGGCATGCGCAGCCACAGGATGCCGGGGCGTACTTCCCGGACTTCGCCGGCCTCCGGCAGGTCTTCGAACAGGTAGCGAATCACGCGCTAGAGACCCAGCTCCTTGATTAGCGCCATGACATCGTCGTGATGGCTCTTGGTCTTTACCTTGTCCATCACGTGCTTCAAGCGGCCATCCTTGCCGATAATAAACGTTGTGCGCAGCACGCCCATGAACTCGCGGCCCATGAATTTCTTGAGGCCCCAGGCGCCATATTTTTCGGTGATCTTGTGGTCCTCGTCAGACAACAGCGTGAAGTTCAGGTCCTGCTTATCAATGAACTTGCCTAGTCGCGCCACGGGGTCGGGGCTTACGCCGAGCACCACGGTATCGAGCTTGGCCAGGGGCTTCTTGCTGTCGCGAATGCCGCAGGCCTGCACGGTGCAGCCGGGCGTCATTGCCTTGGGGTAGAAATAAAGGACAACGTTCTTCTTGCCCTTAAAATCTTTCAGGCTGACCTTATTGCCGTCCTGGTCTTCGAGCGTGAAGGCGGGTGCCATGTTGCCAATCTTGGGAAAAGCCATGTTGCGTATTACTCCTCAGTGAAAATGCGCCGCAGCTATCGGGGCGCAGTGCAATCTACGAACGTCGACGCAGCGAACTCAGGTCGATCGCCGACACCTGCACGGGGAACTCTCCCGTTGGCGCATCGGCAAAGTACGCTTTGAGTGTCTCGGTAACGACAGGAAAGGCGATCCTGTCCCAGGGTATATCGGCCTCTGCATAAAGGTCAGACTCAAGGCTTTCAGGACCAACCCCAAACTCGCCATCGTCCACATCACAGCGATAAAACATGTACACCTGGCTGATGTGCGGCACGTCGAAGACTCTGTACAGGTCGAGGTTACTGACCTTTGCCCGCGCCTCTTCCCACGTTTCGCGCGCGGCGCCCTGCAGGGTCGTTTCGCCGTTCTCCATGAAGCCCGCAGGCAGGGTCCAGTAGTTCTTGCGTGGTTCGATGGCCCGCAGACAAAGCAGCACCTTGCCCTGGTACACCGGCACACAGCCTACAATGACGCGGGGGTTGCTGTAGTGGATCATCCCGCAGTTGCCGCAAACATAGCGCTCGCGGTCGTCGCCCTCGGGTATCTGCAGTGAGACAGAACTGCCGCAGCGGGTGCAGAATTTCATGCAGTGCGCATCCTTAAAAACAAGCGCACCAGTATATCGCCTGTGGGGTTAAAGGAAACAGCCCGGCGGGTCAGCCGAGCTCGCGGTAACCCCCGGCGTAGAACAGCAGGGGCTCGCCGGCGCGCTCCTGCATATCGAGAATTCGCCCGACAATGATGAGATGGTCGCCGCCCGGATGAGTAGTCTCCAATTCGCACTCGAAGGACACCAGGGCATTCTTGATGATAGGAGCACCGAACTTGCCAGCGTCGAAGTGTGCCGCCTCGATCTCATGCTGGCCCTTCTTGGCATACTGATTGGAGAGGTCCTGCTGCTCCAGCGCCAATACATTGATCGCGAAGTGCTTTGGTGTCGCGAAAATGTCGTACACGTCTGAGGAGTCCTGGAGGTTCCACAGAACAAGGGGTGGATCCAGCGACACCGAGGAGAACGAATTCGCAGTGAGCGCCATGGGCACGCCCTCTTCCGTCACCGTGGTAATCAGGCACACACCGGTGGCGAATCGCCCCAGGGCATTGCGCAGTTCGCGCCCTTCGAAACTCATGCTCTTCTCCCCATTTACTGTTATTGGTCTCTGCTTGAGCGGACGTATTAGAGCCCGCCAGGCAGGCATGGCGCATCACCCAATCGGGCTAACGTCATTTTGCCTGCCAGCGCTCGGCACGCTCGTCGTCGCTCGCGCGGGCGGCAACCCAGTGTTCGCCCTCCGGCCCTACCTCTTTCTTCCAGAAGGGGGCGCCGGTCTTCAGGTAGTCCATAATAAACTCGCAGGCACTGAAGGCCGCGCCGCGATGCGCGGACGAAACCCCCACCCAGACGATTCTGTCACCCGGTACAAGGTCACCGACCCGGTGCACAACACCCGCCGCCAGCAGCGGCCAGCGTCCTGCGGCCTCCGACATTATCGCGGTAATACTCTTTTCCGTCATGCCCGGGTAGTGTTCGAGCCGCATGTGCTCGACGGCGCTGCCCTCATTGCTCTGCCTGACGTACCCCGTAAAGGTCGTCACAGCGCCCTCGCTCACCGTACCCGAGAGCAGCGCATCCTGCAGGGCGCCGGGATCGAAATCTTCTTCCTGCACGCTGACACTGAAACTTAAGCCAGTCATCCGCCCGTCACCGGTGGGTAGAAAGCCACTTCGTCGCCATCGCTCAGTGGCTGATTCCCGTCAGCCACCGTTTGGTTAATCGCGCGAATAATGTTTTCCTGGCCGAGCACCTCGCCCCAGGGCTCGCCGTGTTCGGCAATCAGGTGCGCTTGCAACGCGTCGAGGTCGAGGCCACCGTCCGGCATGGCCAGCGTCAGCGAAGGGCAGTCGAGGCGCTCCCTGACCTGGGCAAAGAAGAGAACCTCAATCATCGCCACGCTGCCATTCGCCGGACTTACCGCCCGACTTCTGCTCGAGCGCGATCAGGCCGATCTGCATGCCGCGGTCGACCGCCTTGCACATGTCGTAGATGGTGAGGGCAGCGACCGAGGCGGCGGTCAGCGCCTCCATTTCCACCCCCGTCTTGCCCGACAGGCCACAGGTCGCGCGCACCAGCACTTCGCTGGACGCCACGCGCATCTCAAACTCCACGCTCACCGAATCGAGCATCAAGGGGTGACACAGCGGGATCAGGTCCGGGGTTTTCTTCGCCGCCTGTATGCCCGCCACGCGCGCCACTGCCAGCACGTCGCCTTTCTTGTGTCCGCCCGCCTCCAGCAGCGCCATGGTATCGGGCTGCATGCTCACGAGCGCGGTAGCAGTAGCCTGGCGCCGGGTGACGTCCTTCGCGCCGACATCGACCATGTGGGCCGCGCCCTGGTCGTCGAGGTGGGTTAGCTTACTCATGGGGTTCTTAACTGGTGTAGTCGCTGCGCCAGTCTATCCAAAGCGGCAAAGGAAGGAAAACGGCGGCATAACGCTGAACATGCGCTGAGCGCTGCCGTCAGGGAAATTGACCCATCGGACTATCACGCGGGGCGGGGCTTAGCGTACCCTAGTGCGCCTGCATTAGCGCGACGACATGGAGACGCAAGACATGGCTAAACTCTCACTGGGACTGCAGCTAGGCTACTGGGGCGCCTACCCACCCGGCAACAGCCACGTGGAAATGGCCCAGGAGGCCGAAAAGCTCGGCTTCGACTCAGTATGGTGCGCAGAGAGCTGGGGTAACGATGTGTTTACTCCCCTGGCCTGGCTGGGCGCCCACACGGAAAAAATCAGGCTTGGTACGGCAGTTGCCCAGCTCTCCGCCCGGACCCCGACAGCCTGCGCCATGGCCACGCTGGCGCTGGATCACCTTTCGGGCGGTCGCATGGTTCTGGGGCTGGGTGTGTCCGGCCCGCAGGTTGTCGAGGGCTGGTACGGTCAGCCGTACTCCAAGCCCGTCACCCGCACCCGAGAATACGTCGACATCATTCGCAAGGTTCTCGCGCGCGAAGCGCCCGTGACCAGTGACGGTGAGTTCTACACCCTGCCCTACAATGGCGAAGGCTCCTGGGGCATGGGCAAGCCACTGAAACCGATCACCCACCCGCTGCGCGCAGACGTGCCCATCTTCATCGGTGCAGAGGGTCCCAAGAACGTTACCCAGACCGCCGAGATCGCCGATGGCTGGCTGCCGCTGTACTACTCGCCCTATCGCCAGGAGGTCTATGCGGATCAGCTGGTGAACGCGAAGCCCGGCTTCGAGATCGCGCCCACCGTGATGGTAAACATCAACGACAACATGGAAGAGGCCCTGTACCCGGTCAAGGCCATGCTAGGTTTCTATATTGGCGGCATGGGCTCTGCCAAGCGCAACTTCCACAAGGAACTGATGGCGCGCATGGGCTTCCCCGATGAGGCCGATGAAATCCAGAATCTCTTCTTCGAGGGTAAGCGCGACCAGGCGATCGCTGCAGTACCTGAACAGTTTGCGGACGAGATTTCGCTCTGCGGCCCGCGCGACCGGGTCAAGGAGAAGCTCAAGGACTGGGAAAACTCCCCCATCACCTCGCTGCTCATCAGCGGCGACATCAACCTGCTCAGGGAGATGGCGGAACTCGCGCTGTAAGCCTAAACTAGCCGCATAATTACAGCCACGGAGAACTGGCATTATGCGGCGCATCACCCTTCCCCTACTCCTCGCGGCAGTGGTGTTTACACTGCCCGCCTGCAACCAGTCTGGCCAGCGTCCCGCGGGGGGCGGCAGCGAGGCACAGGTCAATGGCAAGCGTATCCAGCAAGCCGACCGCGAGCCCGGGGAATGGATGTCGCACGGCCGCACGTACGACGAGCAACGCTACAGCCCTCTCAAGCGCATCAGTGACAGCAACGTCTCTGACATGGGTCTTGCGTGGTCTTTTGATCTCGACACCAAACGCGGCATCGAGGCAACCTCGCTGGTGATAGACGGCGTGATGTACACCACCGGCGCCTGGAGTATCGTGCATGCGCTTGATGCTCGCACCGGCAAACTGCTCTGGACCTACGATCCGGAAGTGCCCAAGGCCAAGGCCGAACACACCTGCTGCGATGTTGTAAACCGCGGTGTTGCCGCGTGGCGTGGGCAGTTGTTTCTCGGCACGCTCGATGGTCGACTCGTCGCACTGGATGCCGAGACAGGCCGCGTAAACTGGGAAGTAGAGACGCTCGACGCAAGTCTGCCCTACACAATCACGGGCGCGCCGCGCATCGTTAAAGGCAAAGTACTCATCGGCAACGGCGGCGCCGAGTTCGGCGTGCGCGGCTACCTGAACGCTTACGACGCTGACACCGGCGAACTGGCCTGGCGCTTCTACACGGTACCCGGTAATCCCGAACTCGGTTTCGAGAACGATGCCATGCGCATGGCCGCCGAAACGTGGAACGGGCAATGGTGGGAGCTGGGCGGCGGTGGCGGCACGGTCTGGGACTCCATGGCCTACGACCCTGACTTGGACCTCTTGTACTTCGGCGTCGGTAACGGCACGCCATGGAACCAGGAGATCCGCTCTCCCGGAGGCGGCGATAACCTGTTCCTCTCAAGCATTGTCGCGGTGCGCCCCGACACGGGCGAGTATGTCTGGCACTACCAGACCACGCCGGGCGAAACCTGGGACTACACGGCAACGCAGCACATTATTCTCGCGGACATTGAGCACGAGGGCGAAACGCGCAAGGTCCTAATGCAGGCGCCCAAAAACGGCTTCTTCTATGTCATAGACAGGGCGACCGGAGAACTCCTGTCAGCCGAGAAGTACATCAATCTCAACTGGGCCACCCATGTGGACCTGGAGACCGGCCGCCCCGTAGAAGTGCCGGAAGCCCGCTACAAGGACGGCCCCTACACCGTGGTGCCCTCCTATCTTGGCGGCCACAACTGGCACCCGATGTCGTTCAGCCCGGATACGGGCCTCGTGTACATCCCCGTATTGGACATGCCTGCCGCGTACGCGCAGCCACCGGAGTTTAACTACTACCCCGGCGTTGCCAATGTGGGCACCGACGGCATTATCGGTGGTCTGCCTGACGACCAGGCCGAACGCGATGCGATCGGTGCGCTTATGCAGGGCCGACTTCTGGCCTGGAACCCAAGTACACAGAAAGCCGCCTGGTCCGTTGAGCACCGCGGCCCCTGGAACGGCGGCACCCTGACAACCGCGGGCAACCTGGTAATACAGGGCACCGCTGACGGCAAGCTGGTGGCCTATACAGCTGATACTGGCGAGGCGCTGTGGAGTTTTCCCACGCAGACGGGCGTGGTGGCGCCGCCGATGACCTATGAGGTCGATGACGAGCAATACATCTCGGTCAATGTCGGCTGGGGTGGCGCGTTCGCGCTCGTGTTTGGCGAGTACGTACAGAGCGAGAGCCTGCCCAACGTCAGTCGCATCCTGACGTTCAAGCTCGGCGCCGATGACGCACTGCCCGATGTTGAGTGGCGGCCGACCGTTGTATTCAACCCTCCGCCCATGAATGCTGACGATGCCACACTCGAGGTCGGTCACCGCAAGTACCAGGACATGTGCATGGGCTGTCATGGCCTCAATGCCGTGTCGGGCTTGCTTATTCCGGATCTACGCGGGACCGCTTACCTGTGGGACAAGCAGGGTTGGAGCGACATCGTGCATGATGGCGCGCGCGCAAACAAAGGTATGCCGAACTTCGGTGAACACCTCAGCGAAGAGGAAGTACAGGCGATCCGTTCTTACGTGATTCAGCAGGCCCATCGCGGGAAAGCCCTAAGGGAGAATGCAGCGCTAAACTGAGCCCGGCGTACCGGCGCTGATTTCTGCGCGCAGATTAATCAGAACCAAGCCCCGTGACCCTCGCCAGCGGCGATGGCCCTCGCGGGGCGCAAAACGCTGTGTAGCGTCTGTGCCCCGTCACTAGGGTGCGCTGAACCCCTCATCCTCGATGTACTGGTCCACAGCGGATTGCCCCCAGGAATTCACGAAGTCAGCGAACTGCGATGGCTCGTACACAGTGCCATCCGGGCCCATGAGAATGGCGGAACATATGTCGTCGCTGTCTGCCACATCCTGTTCGGTGCAATCACCCCCGATGTACCTGCCGGAAACGCCACCAACAGTGTTCCGGAGACACGCAGGGCTCGTGAATACCGTCGGCCCAACATTGTCGCTCTGGATGTGGATGACTGTGTCCTCGCAAACATACGCGCCGCACTCCTTATTCATGCTTTGACCACGATTACACGTGCGCGGACGATCATCGAACCTGAGATCCTCAAGGATGATGTTCATCTTCTCTTCTTCGTAGTAAATGCTGACCCTGCCCTTCTGTGTGACTACAACGCTGGTGTCACTGTTGTCGGCATACTCAAAGACGAGTGGATTGGCTGCGGTATTGATGGATGCGTCGAAGTCGATGGGGTCCAGCACAAAATCGGTACCCCGCGTAATGGTGACCTGAGTATGTTCCCACCGGATGTCCCAGGGTTCGGGCTGCGTGTTCAGGATGACCCGGTTCTCGCCTACACCACCCCAGCCAAGCAAGGGACAACCGGCATTACACGTATCCGGCGGCCCTGCGAAACGGGAGTGTTCGGTCAGGAAAAAAACGGCCAATCCTCATAGGTTTCAATCGCGCTGGGGAAGAGCACGTAGTACCAGTCGCCCTCCATTGACGATCGTGTAGAGAACTGCAGCCGATAGTCTTTCACCGCGCTGACCAGGTTGTGGTGAGGGAAACACCATGAAATCTCGCCGGTGAACTGCGGCCCCTGGAGCTGGAAGGAGACGACGATAGGGTCAAAATCCGCTGCCGGCGGTGAGAACGCGTTATTCGCGCGTTCAATAATCGTGTTGCCGGGTGGCACATCGCCTCCCTGCCACTTCATCGAACCCTGATCGGGAAGGGATCCGTCGAACTCGAACGCGTTGCTGGGGTCGCCGCTATCGAACAGCGTGAGGAGGGTGCCGTCAATGTCAAAGGTGAAAACAAGGTCGCCCACCAGGCCCGAAATGTCCGACAGGTCACCGCTCGTTGAAAAGAAACCATTGCCCACCGAGCTGGATGCTTCCCAGCCAATGAATGCTGCGCCGCCGTCCGTTCCGGTATCTTAGGTAGTATTTGCCAGCACAGAATCGTCCAGGGTAATCAGCAGGCTGAACCCTGAATCGCCATCACAATCTGCGGGACTTTCACACACCGCCTCAAAAGTGACTGGCTCCGCGTGCGCCAATTGCGCGAACAAAAAAGTGAGTGTCGCAAATACACAAATGACTGATTTCGAAATTTTCATGGCTGCCCCGCTTATGGCAGTGGAGTGACACGACCGAACTGCAAATATCAGGCCATACGTGTGGAATCAAAGACTTGCAGGCACTAGCCTTCGAGAGGCGCAGAGCATTGTAAAACATACTGACAAGTAGGCTGTCTATCGTGAGTGCGGATTAGACAAGAAGGGAAAACGTGTAGTGCACCCGTACCTTCGGTGCACAGCAGAGCGCCGAGGTAGCGGCACCGATGTCGGACTAACTAGAAGCGGTAGTCCACTGCAAGAACAAAGGCGTGAAACCAGGCAAAGTTATAGACATCGTCCGTGTCAGCGCCACCCTCCAACATGCGGTAACCCAGACCCGCTTGCCAGTCTTCACTAAGCTCGTAGTTCAGGCGAACGCCGAGATCGATCACGCGCCCGGGGCCTCCCGCGAGCCCCTCGAGGTCGGCCGTCAATGACAGTCGCTCGCCGAAGCGATATTCCCCTGCGAGGTAGAGCAGCGGAACCACGCCAATATCGTCGTCCTGGCTATTGGTCTCACCTTGTCGCAGCTCGACCTTCGCATCGCGGACATTCAGGGTGGCCCCCACCCAGAAATCCCAGTCAGGCTCCGCATAAAGATGGTAGCGATATCCCAAGCGCCACGAATCAAATGTGTACTCGGCATTTACCGGCCGATCAGGCGCGTAGGTGGCGCCTGCGAAACGGGTTGATTTCGGCAGGCGCCCCGATTCGTCATAGGAGAGTGGCGCATAGAGGAAGCGCACACCGTGACGCCCTGTGATCTGCGTGGATGCCTCTAGTCTCGCTGCCCCCCAGGGGCCTGATCCCGCGATGTCCTTCAGGGAAAACTTGTCCCCTCGTTGGTCGTTGGGGATCTGGACCTTGTTCCGCTCCTGCCAGACAGCGCCGAGCTCCAGGTGCAGGGTAGTCTCCCGCTTTTCAGACGCCGCGGCCCCGAAGGCATGCACCAACACCGCGCAGACCAAGATCAAACGGACTGCATTTCTCATTGACGACATTTGGAAGGTCTCCTGCGCTGTGCGAGAGGAACACGTCCTTGGGGCAATCTCAGAAAATGATAGCCACAACGAGGGCAACACTCGCGAGAAGTGCTACGGATAGTACGACAGGGGGTAACAATATGCGCATTGCAGAGGACTCGTGAGCAGGTGACATTTCTGTTACGCGTCCCGTGGCACTTTGGATTTACGATGTAAGCGCCTTGTCGAGTTACCCGTTTAATACCCTATATTCTATGCGCCCAGCACCGCGACCATTTCTGAACAGGGTATCGAGCAAACACGATTTGGACTGCAGGAAGCGAATGGGCAGTCTATAAACCTCGTCGGCTGCACGACTGATTTCACAGACAGCGTTATTGAAATCGGGTTCGAGTTTGCCGGATCAGGCACCTTCGTGAGTGGCGGCGAAGGCACCTGTGTCTTCACCGTTGATAGCCGCCCGGAAGTCAACTTCGCGAAGCGCAACTGTCATCCCACGGGCGCTGAAATCAAGGGTCGGGTGACAAATACCTCGGTCGCGGCAAGACCGGCTTCTCGATGAACCAGTGCGGCCTGATATTCCGGGTCCAGAAGCATTTCGATGAATGCGTTTATCGCCTGATACTCCATCGTGGCAACTCGATGCCACTCTCTCGCGGACCCAACGACCTGTTTCTCCACATCGTTCAATGTAATCAACCGTCCACCGCGCTTTGTGACATGCTCTAACGCGACTGCCCCATACCTGTCGTAGGCCTCAGCGCCACTGAGCTGTTGGCTGGCCAGCTCGTGCTCCGAGGGGTAATTCGCTATGTCTTTGAAGGCCAATAGATTAATGAAATGGAATGGGCCCTCGAGATCTCCGCTCAACAAATTTCTTATCTGCTCTTCGCTCGGGTCGGTGTCCCCGTGAGACAGGTCCAATATTTGTTGGATGGCCAGCTGTTTTTCTTGGTCGTTCATTGAGTACCTGTCCTAGGCAAAAAGTGGAAACATCTGTAAGGCCAATCGCTAAAACCGTGAGCACCTGTTTCAAGCGAAGAGCTGGCACTTGGAAATGGCACGTATCTGAACTGAGCAAACAATTCCAGGCAAAGCACGCTTATCGGCGAGGCGATCAACAGTGGATTTGGTATGAGCTAGTGGGTCTGTAGCGCCGCAAGGCCAATGATCATAAGACGCTAATAAAGTCGTGATCTTACCGGCGCATAGGTTCCACTTTATTCCGGGCGCATAGGTTACACAATTGAGGCATTTGAGGAGGCCCCTCAGATGCCCTGGAAAGAGTGTAACCGTATGGATGAACGTCTACGTTTTGTGGCTAGGCTCCTCGACGGGGAGAAGATGGCCGTAGCCTGCCGAGAGTTCGGGATATCCCGCAAGACCGGCTACAAGATCTTTGCGCGCTACAAGGAATTTGGCGTCAGGGGGCTGGAGGACCGCTCCAAGAGCGCCTACCGACATCCCAACAAGCTGCCGTTCCAGATCGAGAAGGCCATCCTGAGAATCAAGCAGGAGCACACATCCTGGGGAGCACCCAAAATCCAGCACAAGCTGGCGAAGGAGTTCTCCATCATTAAGCCGCCCGCTGTTAGCACCATCCACGCGGTGCTGGATCGACATGGCCTGGTAAAGCGCAGGAAGCGCAAACGTTACAAGGCCAAGGGAACACAGCTCAGCGAGGCCAATTCTCCCAACTCGCTGTGGTGTGCTGACTTCAAGGGTCAGTTCCGACTGGGGAACAAAAAGCACTGCTACCCGCTAACGATCACCGATCAGATGAGCCGCTACCTGCTGGCGTGCGAGGGGTTGGAATCGACCAAGGAAATCACTGCCTTCGAGGTGTTTGAGCGCACCTTCAGGGAGTTTGGCCTGCCTGGTGCCATCCGGACCGACAATGGCATACCCTTTGCCAGCCCTCATGCCCTGTTCGGTCTGAGCCGCCTGTCACTGTGGTGGCTCCGCCTGGGTATCAGTATTGAGCGAATCAAACCAGGGCATCCCCAGCAGAACGGACGCCACGAACGCATGCACCTGACACTGAAGAAGGAGGCGACCAAACCCGCCTCGTTCAACTTCCTGCAGCAGCAGGAACGCTTCGATGACTTCATCGAGGTATACAATAATGATCGGCCCCACCAGGGGCTAGGCGGCTTGTACCCGGGTGAGCTGTATACACCTTCGGCCCGGGAGTTCTTCGAACCGGGGGAACCGGAGTACCCTTGTCACG
Source organism: Halioglobus sp. (assembly GCA_965227435.1). Classification (GTDB taxonomy): domain Bacteria; phylum Pseudomonadota; class Gammaproteobacteria; order Pseudomonadales; family Halieaceae; genus Marimicrobium. Next base: position 113,380 of record CBDDGB010000002.1, read on the forward strand.
ACCGGACCATCAAAGTGACTCGGTGTGGACGGATATGCATCGGAAGGCGCAAAATCAACCTCAGTACCGTCTTCGCAGGACAGTACGTGGGTGTCAGAGAAGTTGCCGACGAGGTCTGGCTCGTCAGCTTCATGGAGTATGACCTGGGCTTCTTTGACAGAGAGCTAGATAAGGTGGAGCCGGTGGGAAAGAACCCCTTCGCTCCAAAAGTGGGCTCTTCATCATTAACGGGGGACACCGGCATTCATTAAACTGAATTTGCGAAGTTCGTTTAATGGAGAGAATACCGATGTCCCACGCAGGATTGATATTAGGCCTTCCCGAGTTAGAGGTCGAGCGGGTTGATCGCAATGATGCGATCGCAGTGTATGCCAGGCCCAAGAAGCGACCCAGCTGCATCCGCTGCCAGCACCCGCGAGTGCGTATCAAGGCGACCTACCAGCGGACCCTGAAGCACACCCGCCAGGGCAACCAGCTGGTCACCCTGTATCTGAAGGCACCGAAGTACCACTGCCCACGCTGTGGTCGCTATTTCCGCCACCGCTTCAAGGGCGTACGGCCCCGCTACCGGGCCTCTGAGGCCTTCCGGCTGGAGGTCTTTGAGACCCACGACGGAGGTGTCACCCAGGCCAAGCTGGCGCGAACGCACCAGGTTAGCGCGGCGACCACCGAACGCTGGTATCAGGGCCATTGCCGGCAACGGCTGTCCGAGATGTCGAACCGGCCCTGCCCCCAAGTCCTGGGCATCGATGAGCACTTCTTCACCCGCAAACGGGGGTTTGCCACCACACTGGTCGACCTGCACCGCAACAAGGTCTTTGATGTCCGCCTGGGGCGCTCTGAGGCGAGCCTGCAAGGCTATTTGCGCCGTCTGCCGGGTAAAGACAACGTCCGACTCATCGTCATGGACTTGTCCGAGACCTACCGGAACATTGCCCGGCAGTACTTCCCTCGGGCCAGGATCGTCGCTGACCGTTTTCATGTCATTCGCCTGGTCAACCAGCACTTCCTCAAGGCCTGGCAGGACGTCCATCCCGAGGGTCGCAAGAACCGTGGCCTGTTGAGCCTGATGCGACGCCACGAGTGGCGTCTTAAACCCGAGCAGCGGGAGAACCTGCAGCGCTATCTGGATGACTATCCTGCACTGGCGGCGCTCTACGAGGCCAAACAGCGTCTCAATCGCCTACTGTTGCTCAAGAACCTGAGGAAGACACGTGCCCGGCAGAAGCTGCCTGAGTTACTGACGCTGATCGAGCAACTGCGCCATAGCCCGCTCAGGCGTCTGGCGAGAACCTTGACGTCATGGCTCGAACCGATCGTCATGATGTGGCGGACCAACAAGAGCAACGGGCCCACCGAGGGCTTTCACAACAAGATGGAGATGATGACCCGCAGGGCGTATGGATTCAGGAATTTTGAGAACTACCGATTGCGCGTCTTAACCCATTGCGGGTGGAGCGGTATCATCAATCGTGTTTAGTGAATATCGGTGCATCCCCCTTTAATGGGGAAGAGCCCAAAAGTGTTACCTATGCTCTCGGAATAATCTGTTACCTATGCGACCGGAACAGACCGTCGCGCTGTTTGGCGGTGAGGGAGGGATTTGAACCCTCGATACGTTTCCGTATACACACTTTCCAGGCGTGCGCCTTCGACCACTCGGCCACCTCACCGTGAGGGCGCGAATCATACCATACGCGGCCCTGCTTGCCAGCTCCGGCCCTACTGCCGGATGAGCCGTCGCGGAGCAGGCAGGTCACTCTCGGAGCTGCGAACCGGACTGATATCCAGGCCGCCGCGACGCGCGAAGAACGCCTCTACGGTCAGGATTTTCGGGGCGCAGGAAGCAGACACGTCGCAGAAAATGCGCTCAACACACTGCTCGTGAAATTCCTGGTGATCACGGAATGAGAGCAGGTAGGCGAGTAGCGACTCCGGCGCAATTGACGTGCCGCTGTAGGTCACGCGCACCGTTGCCCAGTCTGGTTGCCCTGTCACCGGGCAGAGCGAACGAAACAGGTGACTGTGTAGTGACTGGTCGATGACCTGCGGGCCCTCGGCGCGCAGCAGGCCTGCCGTGGGCTGAGCAGGAATGTCCCCCGCCTCCAGCTGGTCGATACACTGACCGCGCAACGGCGCACCGGCGACCTCGGCAGCATCCACGAAAAAGAGGCTAAGTGACACAGGTGCCCCTACCACGCGCTGCAGATCCTGCGTCACGCGCACGCTGTATTCAGAGGCGTTTTCAAACTGTTCGCTGTTGAGCGAATTCAGGTACAGCTTGAGCGACTTGGACTCCGGGATACAGGGAGAGTCCGCCGGGATAACAAGCCGCCCTACCCTGGATTCCGCCCTGCCGGTATTGCCCAGCCAGGAAAGCTCATAGGCATGCCACACGTCGTGCCCGTACATGCCTTCCAGGTACTCAGCGGGGAGACCTTCGCGGCCATCGCCGCGAGCAATTGGCTCCAGAATATCGGGCGAATAGTTGGGCACAGGCATCGCCTGCCTGCCGAGAACGCCGCCCTCGTCGCTACCGGCCACGCGCTACTGCCGTAACCGTGTGCCGCTGTCCAGCAGGTGCATACTGTAGGCAAAGGCCAGCACGGTGAAGAAACCAATCATGCCGAGCGCGAAAGCAAGGCTCACATCTGATACCCCGAGCACGCCATAGCGGAACGCATTCACGACATACACCAGCGGATTGAGCTTGGAGACACCGGCCCAAAAATCAGGTAGCAAGTCCATGGAGTAGAAAACACCGCCGAGGTATATGAGCGGGGTCAGCACAAAGGTCGGGACGATTGATATGTCATCAAAGCTATTGGCGAACACCGCGTTTATGAAGCCCGCGAGCGCAAACAGCGTCGAGGTCATCAACACCACGACAATCACGATGAAATAACTGTGGATCGCCAGGCGTGAAAAGAACAGCGACACCATAGTCACAATCAGCGCAACAAACAGGCCGCGGGTGACGCCGCCGATGACATAGCCCATCAGGATCACATAGTTGGGTACCGGCGACACCAGTAGCTCCTCAACACTGTGATTGAACTTCGAACCGAAGAAGGACGACACAACATTCGAATAGGAGTTTGTCACGATCGCCATCATGATCAGGCCAGGCACCACAAACTGCATATACGAGAAGCCACCCATCTCACCGATGCGCGACCCGATGAGCGAACCGAAAATTACGAAGTACAACGACATGGTGATGGCCGAGGGCAGCAGCGTCTGCGGCCAGATGCGCAGGTAGCGGCGAATCTCCTTGCGCAGGATGGTCATGAAGGCAACGTACTGCTCCGCGAGACTCATGCGCCCCCCTCCACCAGGTTGACGAACATTTCTTCCAGCCGGTTCGCCCGGTTGCGCATACTCGAGATATGGATTCCGGCGCTATCGAGACCGGTGAACACATCGTTGAGCTGCTGACCCTTGTCGACCGCGACCTCGAGGGTGTGCTCATCGAGTCGCCGGATATCGAAACCGGGAATCGCCACCTGCCCCGGCAGCGTCTCAATACAGTCGAGAATGAAGACTTCGCGGTGCAGCTGCCGCAGCAGCTCCTTGATCGAGGTGTTCTCGGCAATACTGCCCTGATTGATGATGGCGATGTTCCTGCACAGCGCCTCGGCTTCTTCGAGGTAGTGCGTGGTGAGGATAATTGTCGTGCCCTGGTCGTTGATCTCACGCAGGAAGTCCCACATCGCGCGGCGCATCTCAATGTCGACACCCGCCGTGGGCTCATCGAGGATCAACAGCTTTGGCTCGTGCACAAGCGCACGCGCTATCATCAGGCGCCGCTTCATGCCGCCGGAGAGCATGCGAGACTGCACGTCGCGCTTGTCCCAGATACCGAGCGCTTTCAGGTACTTTTCTGCGCGTTCTTTCGCCAGCCCGTGGGACAGACCGTAATAGCCCGCCTGGTTGACCACGATATCGAAGACCTTTTCGAAGGTATTGAAGTTGAATTCCTGCGGCACGATGCCGATGGACTTCTTTGCGAGCGGGAAGTCGACGTCGATATCGACACCGAAGACCTTGACCTTGCCGCCCGATTTCGCGATCAACGAGCAGATAATGCCGATCGTGGTGGACTTACCCGCACCATTGGGGCCGAGCAGCGCAAAGAAATCACCCTGCTCGACATCGAAGCTGATGCCTTTCAGGGCCTCGAAGCCGTCAGCGTAGGTCTTGGCGAGGTTTTCGATGGTGAGTGCTGGTATCATTGCCAACGGCAGCGCGATCGGTAAGGCGCGCCATTGTACTCGTGAAGCGCGCGCGGCAACAGCCTCTATGAATGATGCACAATACCTTGAACACTGTCGGGGCCTGTACTCGAGCTTTGCCGATCACCTGACGCAGCAAAGCCAGCATCTGCCCGAAAACGACCCGCTACGGGAACTCGCCGCCGGCTTTAGCCGTATCGAGCGCGGCGATGGTGATATCTACCGAGAGAGCCCGCCGCTGATCGCCCGGTTGTTCACGACTTACCCTGAGCTCGCCCCAGCCTTTCCTCGACAGCTGCTCTGGTTTTTCGGCGGAGACTGCCTTCACTACATGCCGGACGAGGAGATTGAGCGCTTCCAGTTACTGGAGGACGAGCGTCTTTCGGCAGCGGAGCGCGGCGAGACATTCGACCTCAAGTCCGCCCGCGCTAAGCTGCTGAACTTGCAGTAAAAAACCTGCCTCCGGACCCGCTCAGGGCTTGACGGCTGAGTGCCCTACTCCTACAATGCGCGCCTCTCGAAAGAGACCGCTGCGTCCCCTTCGTCTAGTGGCCTAGGACTCTGCCCTTTCACGGCAGAAACAGGGGTTCGAACCCCCTAGGGGACGCCATTTTCTTCCGCGGGAATAGCTCAGTTGGTAGAGCGCAACCTTGCCATGGTTGTGGCGGGGCGCGCAGCCTCGCCGGTTCCGGCGACCAACGATGCTTTTGGGCGGTAACAGATTTGCGGGAATAGCTCAGTTGGTAGAGCGCAACCTTGCCAAGGTTGAGGTCGCCGGTTCGAACCCGGTTTCCCGCTCCAAGTATCAAGCCAAAGAATCGACAGCTTGCCCAAAGCCACGACGGTTCGAAGTGGTGCGCCACCCCGGCCGTTTCCCGCTCCAATAAATAATCTCGCCTTTACCGCTTATCCAGCTTCAGCGACAGGCTGTTAATGCAGTAACGCAGCCCAGTCGGTGCCGGGCCGTCTTCAAACACATGACCCAGGTGCGAGCCGCAGGCCTTGCAGGTCACCTCGGTGCGCACCATGCCGTGGCTGGTATCGCGCTCCTCCTCAATGACATCACCGTTTACAGGCTGGTAGAAACTTGGCCAACCGGAGCCAGAATCATACTTGGTATCGGAATCAAAGAGCGGCTCACCACAGCAGCGGCACTTATAGCTACCGGGGTCCTTGGTGTCACAGTACTCACCGGTAAAGGCGCGCTCCGTGCCCTTGTCGCGGCACACGTGGTACTCCTCAGGCGTCAGCTTATCGCGCCATTGCTCATCATCTTTCATTCACTTTCCTCCGGTAAATCTGCGCCAGTTGCGACCCGATACATCAGAAAATCATCATACCCCGTCACAAGGCGGTAGTAACCGCATAGCGCGGTGTCCAGCGCAGGGTCGTTGGTATCAACCAGTAGCGGCCGCCCCTCTAGCGCAGAGATCTTTGACTTGCTGGCGACAATCGCAATGTTGTCCCTGCCAACCGCGTTAATCACGCGGGGTGAAAACTGCTGGTTACCTCGCCCAAACACATGCCCCTGGCCGCCAATCGCGGTTACGACGATTTGCGCGGGCCCGCCAGATGACAGCAATTCGAGCAGCGCCGCTTCGTTTGCATCGCTCGCGAGGCACTCGCCCGCGCGATACGTGTCTACGCCCAACAGCGTAGGTGTTATGCCAAGCGCCGCTTTCACCGCCTGCGTTGTCGAACCGGGGCCGAGCAAGTAAAGCGTGTCGTCCTGCACGTTCTCGGCAAACCAGTCCCCGATCTCCGCTGCCACGAGCTCCTGACTTTCCCGCCCGGCAATCTTGGTGTGTTGCAGGAAACGCCCCTCACCCGGTACACGCATTTCGCCGTAGTAACGACTGCGTACGATATCCTTGCGAAACGCCTCTTCGTCGATATCGCGCACTTCCTGTTCACGCAAGCCGACGAGTTCGCCCTGAACCAGATGGCGCAGGAGTTGCCCCGCTGCCTCGGGCGATACCGCGAAAACGCCTGAGTGCATTTTCACGCCCGCAGGAATCCCCAGAACCGGCACGGACGTACCAACCGCATCGTAGAGGTCACGAGCAGTGCCGTCACCGCCACCAAAAACAAGTACGTCTACTCCGGCGCGACAGATTGTTGTCGCCGCCTCTGTCGTATCCGCAGCAGTACTCTGCGACTGCTTTGCGGCTCCAACGACGTCCATTTCAAACCCGAAACCACTCAGGGCATTGGCGCCCATCGCGCCATCCCAGGTGGTGAAGCGCACAAGCGGGACAAGATCGGTAAGCGCAGCCAGGGCTCGTCGCACCCTGTCTGTGGAGCGCGCCGCCTCCTCAGCGGAAAGACCCCTGGCGATCTCGCGCAGCTCAGCACCGTCACTGCCCTTGTGGGCGAGGCTGCCCCCCAGGCCCGCCATGGGATTCACGAGCAGACCAATGTGCAGCAGAGCGCTCAACCGCCGATCTCCACATCGAGGCCCAGCGCCGCCAGCAGGTCACGCTGCTCTGGCGAGGCACTGGGCACGCGAACGGTCGCGCCCAGCAACTCGGATCGCTCCCGATAATCGCGACGCAGGCGGTCAAACTCGCTAGCCGGATTGGCCTCACAAACAGCCGCGCGCAGCTCCGCATCGTCCCGCTCAATCGCGTAGTTGGCCGCGAGCACAGCAGACAGTTCCGCACTCGTGGCCTCCAATACCCGTTGATCAGCGCCCGACGACTGTGCGGTATCGCTCTCGAAACAGGCAGACAGCGCCTCAAGCAGCATCGCGCTGCCACGCAATTTTCCCTCGAGACTGTAACCCGCTATATGCGGCGTTCCGAACACGACAACCTCCAGCAGCGCGGCATCAATAGCTGGCTCTCCCTCCCAGACGTCGAGCACCACGGCAGGTGCGTTGGCCGCACCAAGACGTGCGAGCAGCGCTTTGTTGTCGATAACAGGACCGCGACTCGCGTTGACAAGGAGCTGCTGGCGACCCAAGGCCGAGAGGACATCCGCATCGAAGAGATGCAGACTGGGGAAAGGTTCGCGCGTTGTGAGCTCAGCGTGACAGGTCACAACATCGCATGACAGCACGTCATCCAGAGAGGCCGCGTCGCGTCTTCCCTCCTCAGGGAGCCAGGGGTCATAGACCGCGCATGCAACGCCCAACAGGCGCAGGCGCCTGGCCAGGGCATGCCCGATATGGCCATAACCGACAATGCCTACCCGACCGCCGTCGAGCAATCGCGCGAGATAGTCGTCTACCGCTGCGATAGCAGTCAGCACATACTCCACGACCGCGTTCGCATTCGCGCCGGGGGCATACGCAAAGGCGATCCCCGCGCTAGCCAGGTAGTCGCGATCGATATGATCAATGCCGCTGGTAGCGCTACCGACAAAACGCACCGGCGTGTTGGCGAGCAGCGCCTCGTTTACCTGCGTAACCGAGCGCACCAGCAGCGCATCTGCAACGGCCAGGCTTGCGGCATCGAGTTCTCGCCCCGGCACGCGCGCCAGGGTTGCGCCCGTGGGTAGTCGCTGCTCCAACCCCGGTATGTTCTCGTCAGCAACGATATGCATCAGTCGAGCGCCTCGCCCAGCGCCCGCAGGCGCTTGCTGAGCGGACCTGTGAGGCCTAGTTCGGCAAGGTATTCGACGCTCTGAGTTACCGCTTCTGTCCGAAGCTGAAAGCGCGGCGAAGGGCCCAGCCGTGGAATACGCGACTCCAACGCGGTCAGTTGCCTGCTGATCAACACCTGTTCCCAGTTGGCCTCCAGCCGCTCGGCAACCCGGACTGCGCCGCGTATGGGGAGCCCGGATACCTCTTGGAGGGACTTGCCGAGCCTGCCGAGATCACCGAAGGCATTGAGCAGCGCCGCAGCGGTCTTCGCACCCACGCCGGGCACACCGGGAATATCGTCAACAGGGTCCCCTACCAGCGCAAGGTAGTCACCAAACTGTTCGGGCGTAACTCCGAAGCGACCTGTAAACGCGGCGCTGTCCAACTCCTCGTCGGCGGCGAAGTCCCACCAGCAATCACCCGGGCCCGCGAGAATCTGGCCGAGGTCCTTGTCGCGGGTAACGATGGTCACGGGTACACCACGGGACTGGAAGCGGCGCGCGAGGCTCGCAATGTAGTCGTCCGCCTCATAGCGCGAACCGCCGTAACATGGAAATCCGAGGCACTCTGTCAGCTTGCGGCACGCCTCAAGCTGGAAGGCGAGGTCCTCATCAGGCAGTTCGCGACTGCACTTGTAGTCAGCGTAAATGTCGTTACGGAAATTCCTGCCCAGACTTTCATCGAAAGCGGCCGCGCCATCAAACCGGCTGCCGACCTTGCCGATAAAATCCACGAGAAAACTGCCATAGCCATAGACGGCGGACACAGGGCGACCCTCGGGCGAATGCCAGCGGTCAGGCATCGAAAACCACGCCCTGAAAATATAGATCGATGCGTCGATCAACCACGCGCGCTCGCCCGTCATCAGCGGAGATCAGCCAGTTTGAGCTCCAGGCTCTGAAGCGTCACGCCAGTGCTGAATTCACTTGCAAGCGCTGAGAAAAACACTGCCGCGCGCGATGGCAAACCGTGCCGCTGCCAGCCCACCGCCCGCTCGAACACGCGCGTACGAAAAGGAAGAGTGTCAGGCAACGCACCTGAGTCGGGATCGAGATTATCGACGCTGACCTGGAATGGATAAGCGCAGGCCAACGAAAACAACCACTCCAGCGCCTGGGGTTTTTCCTCCACGGCCTCGAAGGCTCGCTGACTGTCGCGATCGCGCCCCTCGGGCGCGTACCAGTAGCCGAAATCGCGCTGGGCGCGGCGCAGGGGCCCTGCGATGCACCAGTGCGATACCTCGTGTAGCGCGCTGGCGAAAAAGTCCTCGCGATAGTAGATCGTGTGCATTGCGCCGGGCTCGCTAGCGGGTTCGTACAACGGTTCGTCCGCGCCACCGGTAAGCCGTGTTTGCTCTGCACCTTCAAAGCACCGCCCAAATACAGCTTCGAGCCGGCCTGCTGAGAAGACCTCGTTTCCTGACAACGCCGCCGTCATGCCGCGCTCTCCGCCTTGCGCACCAGATAGTGAAACAGGTCGCCTTCAGTGCGCTCCTCGACAAGCTCGTGGCCGAGAAAACGACAGAACTTCGGGATATCGCGCTGCGTGGAGGGGTCCGTCGCAACGATCTCTAGCAGCTCCCCAACCGCCATATCGCGAATACGGTTGTGCAGCAGCATTACGGGTTCTGGGCAATACAGCCCTGTCGCGTCGAGTGTGTGGTTGGGCTTACTCACTTGGGAAGTGACTCATTTAGCAGGGGCGCCGCCTGCTCCCGCGGCAAGAGGTCCCATTCTTCGCCTTCTGTTTCATACAGGATGCAGAGCTCGCCACTGTCCAACTGCGCGCTCAGCGATGCCACCTTTTCATCCAGGCTGCGTTCATGCAGTCCGTAGTCCGTACCATCCCGCGAGGCGTACTCTTCGAGCATGGCCCTGAGCGTCTCAGCTGGGAGTCGCTCTCGAGGAATTCTCAGGTACTGCGGCATGCCCGCTCCTTCAGCTACCCCTGCTTGCGCTGTATTATATACGTCCTTGTGGCCGGGTTGGGGAGAACGACCATGGATTCAGCCTATATCGTGACGTTCATCGGCGACGACCGCCCTGGTCTTGTCGAGGAGTTGTCTGGGGTAATCGAACGCAACGGCGGCAACTGGCACGAGAGCAGACTGTCGCAACTCGGCGGCAAGTTCGCCGGGCTCGTGCTCGTGTCGCTGCCAGAAGGCAACACCGCGTCGCTGGAGGCAGAACTCTCTGCGCTGTCAGCCAGCGGCCTGAGCGTCAGTGTTAACGCGACTGAAAGCACACCCGCACCGGCCGACAGTATCGACCTGCGCCTCAGCGTGATCGGGCCAGACAGGCCCGGCATTGTGAAGGAAGTGTCCCGCGCGCTGGCGGAGCGCCAGATCAACGTGGTGGAAATGGACAGCCACGTGGCGCCCGCCGCAATGAGCGCCGAGGCCCTGTTCAATGCCAGTATCTGCGCCTCGATTCCCGCAGACACCAACCTGGACTCCCTGTCAGACAGTCTCGACGAGATCGCGAACCAGATGACGCTGGATATCGAGGTCGAACGCGCTTAGTCGTCGTCAGCAAACTTCTTCAGGGCTATCCAGACGCCCGCAAGAATCGCCCCGCACACGATAATCGCCCCCACGACCATGACGGCTCCGGTGATGAGCACCACCAGTTCATCACCGCTGATATCGAACTGGTCAACCACCACCCAGACAAGCGCGCCCATCGCCGCGATCGCGAGGAACAGCGTGCGGTGAAAACGACGTGTTGCGCGGCTCATCGGTGCGCGGGCCGTTTAGTCAGAACCCGGCGCGGCGGCTGGGAGTACAGGGGTGGTACTGCTTACACCCGCGTTCTGGCCGCGGTGCCTGAGCAGGTGATCCAACAACACGATAGCCAGCATGGCTTCAGCGATCGGGGTCGCGCGAATACCGACGCAGGGATCATGACGACCGTGTGTCGCCATTTCCATGGCGTTGCCATCGCTGTCGATGGTAGCGCCCGGCTGACGAATGCTGGAAGTAGGTTTGAGCGCCAGGCTTACCACTATGTCCTGCCCACTTGAGATACCGCCAAGCACACCACCTGCATTGTTGCCGACAAAACCCTCGGGCGTCAGCAGGTCGCGGTGCTCGCTACCGTGTTGCTCAACCACGGAAAAGCCAGCGCCGAGCTCAACGCCCTTCACGGCGTTAATACCCATCATCGCTGATGCGATGTCTGCATCGAGCCTGTCGAAGACGGGTTCACCAAGGCCCGGCATAACGCCACTTGCTACGACATTGATGCGCGCGCCAATGGAGTCACCCCGCTTGTTGAGATCTGCCATGAAGGCTTCCATCTCCGGCACTTTGTCGGGGTCAGGGCAGAAAAAGGGGTTGGTCTCGACGTGGTCCCAGTCGATACGTTGCGCGGCGATGGGGCCAAGTTGCGCAAGATAGCCCCGCACTGTGACACCAGCGGTGGCCAGGTATTTCTTGGCGATCGCTCCGGCAGCAACCCGCATGGCCGTTTCACGCGCGGAGGAACGCCCGCCGCCGCGATAATCGCGGAAGCCGTACTTCTGGGTGTAAGTGTAGTCCGCGTGGGCCGGGCGGAAGGTGTCCTTGATGTTGGAGTAGTCCTTCGAGCGCTGGTCGGTGTTGCGAATCAGGAGCCCGATAGGCGTACCGGTGGTGACACCCTCGAAAACGCCAGAGAGGATCTCGACCTCGTCATCCTCTCGACGCTGGGTCGTAAAGCGCGAAGTACCCGGCTTGCGCCGATCCAGATCGTGCTGCATATCCGAGGCGCTGAGTTCGAGACCGGGAGGACAGCCGTCCACAACGCACCCCAGGGCGGGCCCATGGCTCTCCCCGAAGCTCGTTACCGTAAACAGTTTGCCGATAGTGTTGCCGGCCATGCGCGCTGCCCTCTCTTTGAAGCGGCGTATTATACGGCTAACCGGCGAGGCTTTCCCTGTAATCTTGCCATTCTGCGGCGCTGAGAGTGAACACGCCTTCACCCCCGCGCTCAAACTCGATCCAGGTAAATGGCACATCGGGGTAGGCGCTTTCAAGCGCTGGCCAGCTGTTGCCGACCTCGATCACCAGGATCCCGTGTGGCCTCAAGTAGTTACCCGCCTCGGCCAGGATTCTACGCGTTACATCCAGCCCGTCTGTCCCTGAGCCGAGCGCGATCGCGGGCTCGCTGTGAAACTCGGCGGGCATCGCGGCCAGGTCAGGCGCATCGACATAAGGCGGGTTGCAGAGGATCAGGTCGTAGCGCTCATCGCCTGCCGCCGCGAACAGGTCAGACGAACGAATCCGAACCCGATCAGAAAGCCCCAGCCGCTCCGCATTTTCCTCTGCCAGGGACAGCGCAGTGGAATCGATGTCGAACAGATCAACGCGCGTAGCCGGATTGTGGCAGGCGGCCGCGAGCCCGATGCAGCCACCGCCGCAGCAGAGATCCAGAATGCAGGACGGCTCCGGCCCCACGTACCAGGGTGTAAAGTCGTTTTCGATGATTTCTGCAATCGGCGAACGCGGCACGAGGGCGCGCTCGTCGCAGAGGAACTCGATTCCGGCAAACCAGGCACGTCCCGTCAGGTACGCCGCTGGCACGCGCTCAGCAATTCGCTTATTCAGCATTCGGTCGAGCCGCGCCATGAAGTCGACCGACAGCGGGTCGCTGAGCACGGCACGATCAGCGTCAGCAGGCACTTCGGCCAGCGCGAGAACGAGCTGTACCGACTCGTCCCAGGCATTGTCTGTACCGTGCCCGAAGAACACTTCACCCGCCACGAGCGCATCGTGACAGTAATTCAGTGCCTCTCCAATCGTGCGCGGTGCCTGGGTGTTGTTTGTCATGGCGTACGGTCGTCGGCCACACTGCCTGTGAACGTGCTACTCGCTATCGAGCAGCAGGTAGTCAGCATGCAGGTACTGGCGATCCGCGGTGCGGGCGGAGCTGTAAAGCAAGACCCGCGCGCTACCGGCGGCATCTTCTACCGCGATCACGCGATAGCGCTGCTCATCACTCTTGCCGTACAGCAGCCGCTGCCCAAACACGCGATTGGCCCACTGGTTGGCGTGACCACAGGCGCGACCTTCGCAGGCAAACAGGAGCTCAGCGCCGTCCAGTGCGAGCAGGCCCTGCTCCAGGTCCGCGAGAACTTCGACGGAAGAAAACCCGTCACTAACCTGCCAGGTGTAACGCGAGAGCAACCCGTTGTAACGGGCGCTGTCCTTGAACTGCCAGAACCCACGCACTTTACGCATCGCCCCGAGCCCAACCTCGTGGTCAATGACCGCTCGCTGGCTCGTGTCGATCTGCGACGTGTGGGGGGAACGATCAGTGGCAGACAACAACGCAGCGACCGCGGCCTCTTCTGCCGGCACGGCAGCCGCAGGCAACATCAAAACTAACAGGTACAGCAAACGCATACCGTTCAAACCCCACTATCGTCCATAAATGCGAGGATGCGAGCAGCCACTGCGGCCACATCACCCTCCATGTGAAAATGATGACCACCGGCAAACTCGCCCTCTGTTAGCCTCGGAATCTGGCGACGGATACGCGCCATGAACTCTGCCGAGCGGTGTGTTCCCTCTTCTGCCGTTAACAGCAACGTGGGCATACTGAGGCCAGCCAGTACCGCGTCAATCTGGCCCGGACCCAGTTTAACCGGTGACGCGCCCTGCAGCCGCGGATCCGTGGACCAGCGATACCCGCCGCGATAGGGCTCGAGATTGCGCTCAGCAAGCAGGCGCGCAGAGGGCTCATCCAACCCGGTAAGAATACGCGCGTGGACAGCCGCCTCCTTGTGCTTAATGCGCTTACGCTCTCGGTCGGGCAGGCTCATTTTGTCATCGAGCCCCTTGCGCAGCTGCACTGGAAAGTCCTCGGCGGGCGTTGGCGCAGGCATGACCGCATCCAACAACACCACATGCTTGACGCGCTCCGGACAGGACGCGGCCAAAAGCGTTGAGATAATCGCGCCCCGTGAATGCCCCACCAGGTCGAACGTATCCCAGCCCAGTGCGTCCAGCACGCCGAGAATCTCGGGCAGGTCATCCCAGATCTGGTAGGAGGCGTCCATCGAGCGATGGGCACTGCGGCCGTGTCCGGTTAGATCAATGGCGACAACATGACAGCCCGACAACATGGGCGCCAGCGGTATGAAACTGGCGGCGTTATCGAGCCAGCCGTGCAGTGCAAGCACCGGACGACCGCCCTGCTCTCCCCAGACCAGCCCGGCGATGTCGAGGCCGTGAACGCGCCAGGTCGCAGCCCTGGGTGTTACCTGTGACTCTGGCTGGCTCACAGCGCGACCTCGTACTCGGGTGGCACGGCCCAGAAAAGCGCCGTGCCGCAGGCAGGTGCCGCGACTTCGAGTGCCAGACTGGCAAAAGCGCCAGGCGTCAGAAACGGTACGAGACCTGCATCGTCCAGGTAATGCGCTATTAAGCGCGAGACCAGCGGCTGGTGATGCACGAGCAACAGGTGCTCATCCTCTGCATAGGCACCGAGACTACAATCGACATCCTCGGGCGTCGCGCCAGGCCGCAAAGCCTCGCTCGGAGCGAGCGCGGCATGGGAGTAAGCGCCCGCAATGATTTCGGCCGTCTGCGTGGTGCGCAGCCAGGGGCTGTGCAGTATCCGGGAAGGCTGGGCAATTCCACGGCCCTCACAGGCCTGGTGAAACTGCTGACACCCGAAGCCAACATCGTCGGCGCCACGCACGGTCAGCTCACGCTGCTCATCGCGACTCGCCGAGCCAGCCTCACCGTGCCGCCAGATCGTCAGAATCATCGTAGTTAAGGCGCTTCCCTCATCCCGGAATCATAGCATTATGTCCGGGCGAGTCGGTGGCGCCGCTAGCCGCTCAACTTCAACAATAGCTGGTTAAGCCGGCCGACATAAGCGGCGGGGTCTGCCAGCTGGCCGCCCTCCGCGAGGTTCGCCTGGTCGAACACGATGTGGGCGAGGTCCGCAAACTGGTCCTCGTCTGACTCCTGGTCGAGCATGCTGATCAGCGGGTGCGATGGATTTACTTCGAGTATCGGCTTGCTCTCGGGCACCTCTTGCCCGGCCGCCTCCATGATGCGGCGCATCTGCAAACCCATGTCGTAGTCGCCGACTACAAGGCACGCCGCAGAATCCGTGAGACGCGCCGTGGCGCGTACTTCACTGACCTCGCTTTCCAGCACCTTGCCCAGCCGCTCCACAAGCGCCTCGGCTTCCTGCGCTACCTTCTCCTGCTCTGCCTTGTCTTCCTCGGAATCGGTGGCGAGTTCCAGTGCGCCACGCGCCACATCCTGGAACTGCTTCCCTTCAAACTCGCTGAGCTGGTTCATGAGCCAGTCGTCGACGCGATCGGAGAGCAGCAGGACCTCAATGCCCTTCTTGCGGAAAACTTCAAGGTGCGGACTATTGCGCGCGGTGTTGAAATTCTCTGCAACCACGTAATAGATCTTGTCCTGCCCTTCGGCCATGCGCTCGACATACTCAGCAAGCGACTGGTCCTGCGTCTCAGTGTCAGTGTGGGTTGTGCTGAAGCGCAACAGACCTGCGATTTTCTCGCGATTGGCAAAGTCCTCGGCGGGGCCCTCTTTCAGCACGGCACCGAACTGTTTCCAGAAACCCGCGTAATCATCACCGTCGGCTTTGCTCATTTTGGTAAGCATGTCCAGCACGCGCTTCGTCAGTGCGCTGCGCATGCTCTCTACCGCGGGGTCCTGCTGCAGGATTTCACGGGAGACGTTTAGCGAAAGATCGTTGGAATCCACCACGCCTTTCACAAAGCGCAGGTACATCGGCAGAAACTGTTCGGCCTCGTCCATGATGAACGTGCGCTGCACATAGAGTTTCAGGCCGCGCGCCATTTCCCTGTGCCACAGGTCAAAGGGCGCTTGCGAAGGGATGTACAGCAGGCTGGTGTACTCGAGCTTACCCTCGACCCGATTATGGCTCCAGGTCAGGGGGTCCTGGAAATCGTGGGAGACGTGCTTGTAGAACTCCTTGTACTCCTCATCGCTCACCTCGGTACGGCTGCGCGTCCACAGCGCGGTGGCTTCGTTCACGGTTTCGAACTCGGGCGCCTCGGGCTCTTGCGTCTCCTCGCCGTCTTCAGCAGGCGGCTCGGGCGGCTTCTGCATCGTTACAGGCACAGAGATATGATCGGAATACTTCTTGATCACGCTGCGCACACGCCAGTCGTCCGCAAACTCTTCACAGCCATCTTTCAGATGCAACGTGATGGTCGTACCGCGACTGTCGCGCGGCTCTGCCGCGACAGAAAAGTCTGCCTCGCCCGCGGATTCCCACAGCACACCCTCGCTCGCGTCTACACCCGCCTTACGCGTGTGCACGGTGACGCTGTCTGCCACGATAAATGCCGAGTAAAAGCCCACACCAAACTGGCCGATCAACTGCGAGTCTTTCTGTTCGTCACCGGTCAGGCTCTCGAGAAACGATGCCGTGCCCGATTTCGCGATCGTACCGAGGTTCTCGATCACCTCGTCGCGGGTCATCCCAATGCCGTTGTCGGTGATGCTGATCGTTCCGGCATCCTTATCGACCTCAACGCGGATCTCGTAGTCGCCCTCGCCCTCCAGCAGAGACTCCTCGGCCAGCGCCGCGAAGCGCAGTTTGTCGATGGCGTCGCTCGCGTTTGAAATCAGCTCGCGGAGAAAGATCTCCCGGTTGCTGTACAGCGAGTGGATCATGAGATGCAGAAGCTGCTTGGCTTCAGTCTGGAAGCCTAGGGTCTCCTTCTGGACGTCAGCGGTCATGTGAGGTTCCTTTTGTAAGCTATTGATTTAATTGAATAGTTGGCTTGCGGTGTAATATGGGGTCCCGCGCTCAAAATTCAAGATGGTCCGCCCTTGTTGGTGAACGCTATTCAGAGGACAGGGCCCAGAACGAAAAAAGGCCCATCGTTTGGATGGGCCTCTATTCGGTGAAGCGCTAGATCACCAACCAGTGATCTCCGCGAGTCCGCTACCGATGTCTGCAAGACTACGTACAGTCTTAACTCCGGCATCTTCCAGCGCGGCAAACTTCTCGTCCGCCGTGCCCTTGCCGCCAGAGATAATCGCACCGGCGTGACCCATGCGCTTGCCCTTCGGCGCGGTAACACCCGCGATGTAAGAGACAACCGGCTTGGAGACATTCGCCTTGATGAAAGCTGCCGCCTCTTCTTCAGCCGTGCCACCGATCTCGCCGATCATTACGATCGCCTCGGTAGCGGCGTCTTTTTCGAACATGTCCAGCACGTCGATAAAGTTGGAGCCTGGAATCGGGTCGCCGCCAATACCGACACAGGTGGACTGGCCATAGCCCGCGTCAGTGGTCTGCTTCACCGCCTCATAGGTCAGCGTACCGGAGCGGGACACGATGCCCACCTTGCCCGGCAGGTGAATGTGGCCCGGCATAATGCCGATCTTGCACTCACCGGGCGTTATGACGCCCGGGCAGTTCGGGCCGATCAAACGAACGCCGAGTTCATCACACTTCACTTTCGCTTCGAGCATGTCGAGCGTCGGGATGCCTTCGGTAATGCACACGATCAGCTTTACGCCACCGTTGGCAGCTTCCAGGATCGAGTCCTTGCAGAAGGGTGCCGGCACGTAGATAACCGATGCATCTGCACCCGTGGCGTCCACGGCGTCGGAGACGGTGTTGAATACGGGCAGACCCAGATGTTCCTGGCCACCCTTTCCAGGAGTGACGCCACCGACCATCTTGGTACCGTACTCGATTGCCTGCTCAGAGTGGAACGTACCCTGCGAGCCGGTAAAGCCCTGGCAGATTACCTTGGTGTTTTTGTCGATAAGAATACTCATTACGCCGCCCCTCCCGCTGCTTTTACGGCTTGCTGCGCGGCATCCGTAAGGCTGGTGGCAGCAATGATGTTCAGGCCGCTGTCGGCCAGTACTTTCTGGCCGAGCTCCGCGTTGTTGCCTTCCAGGCGTACAACGACAGGCACTTCTACGCCAATCTCTTCTACTGCACCGATCACACCCTCTGCGATCAGGTCACAGCGCA
The DNA here is from genome assembly GCA_965227435.1 of Halioglobus sp. Lineage (GTDB taxonomy): Bacteria > Pseudomonadota > Gammaproteobacteria > Pseudomonadales > Halieaceae > Marimicrobium. The sequence continues at coordinate 131,190 of CBDDGB010000002.1, forward strand.
CGATGCCGCCAAAAATGTTGATCAGCACCGCTTTCACGTTTTCGTCAGAGAGAATGATCTTGAACGCCTCGGAGACGCGCTCTTTCGTCGCGCCGCCGCCGACATCGAGGAAGTTGGCGGGGAAGCCGCCGTGCAGGGCCACGATGTCCATCGTGCCCATCGCGAGACCTGCGCCGTTCACCATGCAGCCGATGTTGCCATCGAGCGCCACGTAGTTGAGCTCCCACTCTGCGGCGTGCGCCTCGCGCTCGTCTTCCTGCGAGGGGTCGTGCATGTCGCGCAGGTCACCATGGCGGTACAGTGCGTTGCCGTCAACGCCGATCTTGGCGTCAAGGCAGTGCAGGTTTCCTTCGTCGGTGATAACCAGCGGATTGATCTCAATAAGGGCGAGGTCCTTGTCCATGAACATCTGGGCGAGGCCCATAAAGATCTTCACGAACTGCTTGATCTGGTCGCCGGACAGGCCCAGCTTGAAGGCCAGATCGCGTCCCTGGTAAGGCTGCGGGCCGACCAGCGGATCAATGGTGGCGCGAAGGATCTTTTCCGGCGTCTCTTCGGCAACCTTTTCAATCTCGACACCGCCCTCAGTAGAGGCCATGAAAACGATGCGGCGCGATGAGCGATCCACCACCGCGCCAAGGTAGAGCTCCTCTGCGATATCGGTGCAGGACTCCACGAGAATCTTGCTGACGGGCTGGCCGTTTTCGTCGGTCTGGTAGGTCACGAGGTTCTTGCCGAGCCACTGGCTGGCAAAGGCCTTGATGTCATCTTTGGTATCGACGAGCTTAACGCCACCGGCTTTGCCCCGTCCGCCGGCGTGTACCTGGGCCTTAACTACCCACTTGTCGCCGCCGATCTTGTCAGCGGCCTCGGCCGCCTCTTCCGGGGTGTCCACCGCGTATCCCGTGGATACGGGCAGCCCGCACTCGGCAAACAACTGTTTCCCTTGGTATTCGTGAAGGTTCATGTTGTGTCCTGTCTGGTTTGCATAAGGTTATGGGCCGTCCCTGACCACCACAGTGGCTGCCCAGGTGTCCCCGCCGTCTCCACCGAGCCTCAAAACGGGCTCGTGTGCGCGCCGGGGCGCATTCTACTAGCGCTTTTTGCGATTGGCGATATGTATTGCCTGCCCATCCACGGCCAGTGCAGCCTCGTGAACCGCCTCGGAAAGCGTGGGATGACCGAAAACCGTCAGCGCGAGGTCCTCGGCACTGGAGCCGAATTCCATGGCAATGACCACCTGCTGCACCAGGTCGGCGGCGGAGGGACCGATGATGTGGCAGCCGAGAATTCGGTCTGTTTCTGCGTCGGCGACAATCTTGACCATGCCGTCCGTGTCGTTTGCCGCCAGGGCGCGACCTGAGGCCACGAAGGGAAATACCCCGGCCTTGTAGTCGATACCGTCTGCCTTGAGCTCTTGTTCTGTTTTGCCCACGGCGGCGACCTCGGGGTGGGTGTAGATCACGGAGGGAATGCAGTCATAGTTCATCTGGGCCTGCTTGCCGTGGATGCGCTCGACTACAACGACGCCCTCTTCCGAGCCCTTGTGCGCCAGCATCGGGCCCCGCACCACATCGCCCACGGCATAGACGTGGGGCGCCTCGGTCTCACAGAACTCGTTGACGTAGATGAAGCCGCGCTCGTCCAGCGTGACTCCGGAGTCGCCGGAGAACAGCTCCTGTGAGCGCGGGCGACGACCGACCGCGACGATCAGCCTGTCGAAGGTCTCGGTGTGCTCGCCATCATCTGTGCTGAACGTCACCACAACCTCGCCGCCCACCACTTCGGCCTTGGTCACGCGGGTGCCGAGCCGGATGTCCAGCCCCTGCTTCTTGAAGATCTTGGCAGCCTCCTTCGAAATCTGGACGTCCATCATCGGCAGGAAATCTTCGAGTGCTTCGAGCATCACGACCTCTGCGCCGAGGCGCCCCCAGACGCTGCCCAGCTCCAGCCCGATGACACCGGCGCCGATCACACCCAGCCGCTTGGGCACTTCCTGCAATTCGAGGGCACCTGTTGAATCGATAATGTACTCGCCATCGATGGGCGCGGGGGGAATCTCAACCGGCACGGAACCCGCCGCAATGATCACGCTGCCGGCTTCTAGCACCTGTGTGTTGCCATCGGCATCCGTGACTTCGACCTTGGCGCCGGCGAGCACCTTGCCCTTGCCGGAGACCACGGTAACCCCGTTGTGCTTGAAGAGGCCCGCGATGCCACCCGTGAGCTGGCCGACGATCTTTTCCTTGCGCTTTATCATTGCCGGCACGTCGATGCTCGCCTCGCCCACCTGAATACCGTGCAGGTCGAGATCGTCGCGCGCCTCGGCAAACTTCTGGCTGGAGTCCAGGAGTGCCTTGGAGGGAATACAGCCCACGTTGAGGCAGGTACCGCCCAGCACGGGCTTGCCTTTGTCGCTGACCCACTGCTCCACGCAGGCGGTGTTCATGCCGAGCTGCGCCGCTTTGATGGCCGCAACGTAGCCCGCGGGGCCGGAGCCAATTACCACTACATCGTACTTGTCTGACATCGTTGTCTTCCGTATTCAGGTATTCGTTTGGGGGCGCTTACAGCTGCAGCAGTATGCGCGCCGGATCCTCAATGAGGTCCTTCACCGCCACCAGGAACTGCACGGCGGTCTTACCATCGATCAGTCGGTGGTCGTAAGAGAGCGCGAGGTACATCATCGGGAGGATCACAACCTCCCCGTCGACCGCCATCGGACGCTCCTGGATTTTGTGCATGCCGAGAATGCCGGTCTGCGGCGGGTTCAGGATAGGCGTCGACATCAGCGAACCGAACACGCCTCCGTTAGTGACCGTGAACGTGCCGCCGGTCATATCCTCTATCGTGAGCTTGTTGTCGCGTGCGCGCCGGCCCATATCGGCAACCGCTGCCTCGACATCGGCCAGGCTCATAAAGTCGGCATCGCGCAACACAGGCACGACAAGGCCGTTTTCTGTGGACACCGCCACGCCGATATCCTGGTAACCGTGGTAGACGACATCATTGCCGTCGATGGACGCGTTAACGGCCGGAAAACGCTTGAGCGCCTCGCAGCAGGCTTTCACGAAGAAACCCATGAACCCCAGTCGCGTGCCATTGTGGGTCTTCTCGAACTGATCCTTGTACTTGGAGCGCAGGGCCATCACTGGCGCCATGTTCACCTCGTTGAAGGTGGTCAGCATGGCTGTTTCGTTGGTGGCGTTGAGCAGTCGCTCGGCGATTTTCGCGCGCATGCGCGTCATCGGCACGCGACGCTCCACCCGCTCGCTTGAGTACCCTGCGGGTTCCGCGGCAGAAGTGACCTGCTTCGAAGCGGTATCGGGCGCACTCTCCGCTGCGGGGGCGGGAGCCTCGTCCCGGGTCTTCATATACTTGAGGATGTCTTCCTTGGTAATGCGGCCGTTCTTGCCCGTACCCGGTATCTGGCTGGTGTCGAGTTTGTGCTCCTCGACCAGCTGCCGCGCTGCGGGACCAAGCTGCTCAGGGCTCGCCGCACCCGTTTCAGGCTCGGCAGAAGTTGACTCGACCGGAGCGGCCTCGGGTTCACTCGCAACGGCGCCGGCCTCCATGGTGGCGAGCAGCTGTTCGCTGGTAATCGTCTCGCCTTCCTGTACAAGAATCTCGCCCATGACACCCTCCGCGGGTGCGGGCACCTCAAGGACGACCTTGTCCGTCTCAATTTCAACGAGCAATTCGTCGCGCCTGACGGAATCGCCCGCCTGCTTATGCCAGCTCGCAACCTCACCGTCTGCGACGGACTCGGGGAACGCGGGGGCTTTGATTTCGATTGCCATTTATTTACCTTCTAATTTGCTGGTCACTGGCATGTGTCTACGTGCCCCAGGGCAGCTCGCCCAGGGCCTCATCGATAAACGCTTCCATCTCTTCAACGTGCAACGCGGTGTAACCCGCCGCCGGCGCTGCCGAGGGCGCACGCCCGACATAGCGCAGGTAGACATCGACCTTGTGACGATGAATCACCCTGCGCAGGTGGTGCTGGCTCGCATACCAGGCACCCTGATTCATGGGCTCTTCCTGGCACCAGATTGCATCTACCATATTCGGGTAGGAATCACTGAGTATTTTGAGCAGCTCTGCCTCGGGAAACGGGTACAGCTGTTCCAGGCGGATGATGGCAATGTGGTCAAGGCCACGCTCACGGCGTGCCGCGCGCAAATCGTAAAACACCTTGCCGCTGCAGAAAATAACCCGCTTAACCGCCGACTTATCGATATCGTCGGTCTCGTCCATCACGTTATGGAAATGGCCGCCGGCAAGTTCGTCGATCGTCGATACCGCTTCCTTGTGCCGCAGCAGGCTCTTGGGCGACATCACCACCAACGGCTTGCGCAACGGGCGAATCGCCTGCCGCCGCAGCATGTGATAGACCTGCGCAGGCGTGGTCGGCACACAGATCTGGATATTGTGCTGCGCGCAGAGCTGCATGAATCGCTCAAGACGCGCCGAGGAGTGCTCGGGGCCCTGCCCCTCGTAGCCGTGTGGCAACAACATCGTGAGGCCGCACAGGCGCGCCCACTTGTGCTCACCTGAGGTGATGAACTGGTCGATCACAACCTGAGCACCATTGGCAAAATCGCCGAACTGGGCTTCCCAGATCACCAGGCCTTTGGGCAACGTGGTCGAGTAGCCATACTCAAATGCCAGCACCGCTTCTTCTGACAGCAGGGAGTCGTAGATATCGAAGTCTGCCTGATCGTCAGCGATATGCTGCAGCGGAACGTAAGCGGTGCCGTCTTTCTGGTTGTGCAAGACCGCATGGCGGTGCGAGAAGGTGCCGCGGCCAACGTCCTGCCCTGTGATGCGCACAGGGTGGCCGTCGTGTAACAGCGACGCGTACGCGAGGTTTTCGGCGAAACCCCAGTTGATGGGCAACGCGCCCGCCGCCATCTTCCGGCGGTCTTCCAGTATCTTCGTGACCTGCCGGTGCAGCGGAAAATTATCGGGCGCGAGGTTCGTGTCGTGCCCAAGCGTCTGCAACTCCTTGATATCCATCGTGGTGTCACACGGCAACGTCCACTCGTGGCCGAGATAAGGCGACCAGTCAACGAACAGTGCCTTGTTGGGCTCGGAGACCAGCTGGCTAACGAGGGTCTCGCCCTTGTCCAAGGCTTCACGGTAGCGATCGAGCAGCGCGTCGACCTCTTCACTCTCGACCACGCCCTCGGCGACCAACCGTTCGCTGTAGAGCTCACGCGTGGTTTTGTGTTCGCGAATCCGCTCGTACATTTGCGGCTGGGTGATCGCGGGCTCATCCGCTTCGTTGTGGCCGCGGCGGCGGTAGCAGATCAGGTCAATGACCACGTCTTTCTTGAATTCGGTGCGGTAGTCGATCGCGAGCTGCGTGACGAACAGCACGGCCTCGGGGTCATCGGCGTTCACATGGAAAATGGGTGCCTGGACCATCTTCGCCACGTCGGTGCAGTACTCGGTAGACCGCGCGTCCTCGCGCTTGTTGGTCGTAAAACCCACCTGGTTATTGAGCACAATGTGGATGGTGCCGCCCGTCTTGTAGGCGCGGGTCTGGGACATCTGGAAGGTCTCCATCACCACACCCTGCCCCGCAAACGCCGCATCGCCATGCACCACAATGGGCACGACCAGTTGACCGGTCTCGTCCTCGCGCCGCTCCTGCCGGGCGCGCACGGAGCCTTCGACCACGGGTGACACGATTTCGAGGTGCGAGGGGTTGAACGCGAGCGCGAGGTGAACCTCGCCGCCCGGCGTCATCACGTTGGACGAGAAGCCCTGGTGGTACTTCACGTCGCCGGAAGACTCATACTGGGCGCGACCCTCGAATTCTGCGAACAGCTCTGACGGGTTCTTTCCGAGAATGTTCACAAGCACGTTGAGACGGCCCCGATGGGCCATTCCGATAACGATCTCCTGCGCACGGTAGGCGCCACAGCGCTGCACCATCTCTGCGAGCATGGGGATCAGGCTCTCGCCGCCTTCCAGCCCGAAGCGCTTCGTTCCCGGGTACTTCGAGGCGAGCGACTTTTCGAGGCCTTCCGCCTTGATCAAGCGGTTGAGTAGTGCGAGACGCACCTCGGGGCTGTAGTCCGGTGCGCAGCGCACTGATTCCATGCGCTGCATGATCCAGTGCCGCTCCGCGGTGTCCACGATGTGCATGAACTCCGAGCCAATGGTGTTGCAGTAGGTTCTCTCGAGCGCGGCATGTATTTCGCCCAGCGTGGCATCAGCCTTGCCGATGTGCAGGCTGCCGGTCTGGAAAGTGGTATCAAAGTCTGCGGTCGACAGTTGGTGAAAGCCGAGGTCCAGGTCGGGTACGTGCTCCCGTTCCGCAAGCCCCAGGGGGTCGAGATCGGCTTTCTGGTGACCCCGCTGTCGATACGCGGAGATCAACTGCACCACGCGCACCTGCTTGCGTTCGTATTCGGTGGCCTGGGAATCGTGTGCAACGGTCGCCTCGGTGCGCACGCGCATCTTGCTGATGCTGGCAAACCGGTCGCGCACTACCGAGTGCGGTACATCCTCGATCTGCAGGATTTCCGATTCGACTGTCGGTAGACGATCGAAGTAGTCGCGCCACTCGCGCGGCACGCCGTTCGGATCTTTCAGGTAGCTTTCGTAAAGGTCTTCAACGTAAGTGGCATTACCCCCTGCTATGTGGGAGCTCTGCCACAGCGATTCCATGGAGCTTTCAGGCATGACGACGTATCCCGGTCGGACCTTGGCATAAACATCACCCACGGGCGCGAGTCCATGGGCAACAGTTATAAAGTAGTCCGTGCGGCGACGCTCTGCGGCCGGGCTGCCCGGGCGGGTCTGGGCTGGCCCTTATGTGTGCGTACTAACTACTTAAATATCAACTAGTTATAAAGCCTTTCTAACACTATGTCGCACGTGCCAGCAGCATGTTGCGGATGTGCCCGATGGCCTTCGTGGGGTTCAGGCCCTTGGGGCAGACACTCACACAGGCCTGGATGCCGTGACAGCGGAAAACGCTGAACGGGTCGTCCAGGTTGGCCAGCCGCTCGTCTGTCGCCGTGTCGCGCGAATCAGCGAGAAAGCGATACGCCTGCAACAATCCTGAGGGCCCGATGAAGCGATCGGGGTTCCACCAGAACGACGGGCAGGCCGTCGAGCAGCATGCACACAGAATGCACTCGTACAGGCCGTCCAGCTTGGCACGATCTTCCGGAGTCTGCAGCCGCTCGATGGCGGGCGCCGGTGTGTCGTTCAGCAGGTAAGGCTGCACCTTTTCGTACTGCGCATAGAACATGCTCATGTCTACGACGAGATCGCGAATCACTGGCAGGCCTGGCAGCGGCCGCAGCACCAGCTTGTTGTTCTTCACGGTCTCTGACAGCGGCGTGATACACGCTAGGCCGTTGACTCCGTTCATGTTGACGCCGTCGGAGCCGCAGACGCCCTCGCGGCACGAGCGGCGATACGCCACGCTCGTGTCCTGTGACTTGATAAGCTCCAGCACGTCGAGGACCATGAGGTCCTTACCGCCGGTGTCCACCTGGACATCCTGCATGTAAGGCTCTGAGTCGGTCTCGGGGTTGTAGCGGTAGATACTGACTTGCAACATGGTTCTTGCCCCTTAATACGTCCGTACTTTTGGCTGGAACGGTTCCACGGTCTCGGGCTGGAAGTTCACGTCTCGCTTACCGACGCGCTTGTCAGCCGGGTAGTACATGGAATGGCACAGCCAGTTTTCATCGTCGCGCTCCTGGAAGTCCTCGCGCGCATGGGCGCCGCGACTTTCCTTGCGCTCTTCCGCCGCAATCGCAGTGGCTTCGGCCACCTCGAACAGGTTTTGCAGTTCGAGCGCCTCTATACGGGCAGTGTTGTACGCCATGCTCTTGTCAGAGAGCTGGGCGGTTTCGATACGACCACGGAGATCTTCCAGTTTCTTGATGCCCTCCTGCATGAACTCACCATTGCGGAACACACCGAAGTGGTTCTGCATGACGCCCTGCAGTTCCTTACGGAGTTCGGAGACGTTCTCGCCTCCTGAGGAGTTGTTGAGGCTATCGAGTCGCGCATTGGCTTGTTCGACATCGCTCTCCGAGGCATCGCGCATGTCGATGCCCTCGCGCAGCGCCTGTTCGATGAAGAGGCCGGAAGCGCGGCCGAAGACCACGAGGTCGAGCAGTGAGTTACCGCCCAGACGGTTGGCGCCGTGCACGGAGACGCAGGCCACCTCACCACAGGCATACAGGCCCGGGATGATCTGGTCGTTGCCTTCACTGTCGGTGGTCAGCGCCTGCCCGTTAATATTGGTCGGGATGCCGCCCATCATGTAGTGACAGGTAGGCACGACAGGAATCGGCACTTTCACGGGGTCGGCGTGGGCAAAGGTCCTCGAAAGCTCACAGATACCGGGCAGACGGCTCTCCAACACCTCCTCGCCGAGATGATCGAGCTTCAGGAACACGTGGTCGCCCTCGGGACCGCAACCGCGGCCCTCCAGGATCTCAAGCACCATGGAGCGCGCAACCACGTCCCGTCCGGCCAGGTCCTTGGCGTTGGGCGCATAGCGCTCCATGAAACGTTCGCCGTCCTTATTGATGAGGTAACCGCCCTCTCCCCGGCAGCCCTCTGTTACCAGTACGCCCGCACCGTGGATACCGGTGGGGTGAAACTGCCACATCTCGATGTCCTGCACGGGGAAACCCGCGCGCAAGGCCATGCCGATACCGTCTCCAGTATTGATATGGGCATTGGTGGTAGAGGCGTAGATGCGTCCCGCGCCGCCGGTCGCGAAGACCGTGGCCTTGGACTTCACGTAAACCGTTTCACCGGTCTCCATGCAGATCGCGATCACACCGACCACGGCGCCGTCCTGGTTCTTCACGATGTCAGTGGCGTACCACTCGTTCAGGAAGGTCGTCTCATTCTTCATGTTGCCCTGGTAAAGGGCGTGCAGCAGCGCGTGACCGGTGCGGTCCGCCGCCGCGCAGGTGCGGGCGGCCTGGCCACCCTCACCGAAGTTCTTCGACTGGCCGCCGAAAGGACGCTGGTAGATACGGCCCTCTTCTGTACGTGAAAACGGCAGGCCCATGTGCTCCAGCTCAAAGACCGTCTCGGGACCAACGCTACACATGTATTCAATAGCGTCCTGGTCTCCGATGTAGTCAGAGCCCTTGACGGTGTCATACATGTGCCAGCGCCAATCATCATTGGGGTCGGCAGATGCGATCGCGCAGGTGATGCCACCCTGGGCTGAGACCGTGTGCGAACGCGTTGGAAACACCTTGGAGATGACCGCGGTCTTGTAGCCAGACTGCGCAAGCTGCAGCGCCGCGCGCATACCGGCTCCACCGCCGCCGACGATAACGCCGTCAAATGAGATTGTACGAAGTGCTGCCATACCTTAATAACCCCACAGAATCTGGATGCCCCAGACGAGATAAACAAACATCATCAGGCCACAGACGGCCTGAGCAGCCAGGCGCAGCACGGTGGCTTTGCCGCCCATGAGTCGCTCGGTGATGTAGTCAGTTAATACGCACCAAAGGCCAACCCAGGCGTGCACAACAATGGACAAAAGCGCGGCCAGGCTGAAAATGCGCATCCAGGTCTGGGAAAAGAGCTCCTTCCAGCCCTGGTAATCGACACCACCGATCAGAACGGCGCCGAGGTAGATGAAGTAGGCAAGCAGGATGACAGCGGAGACTCGCTGCATGAGCCAATCGGATAGGCCTGAACGGCCGAGGCTGGTGACCGACGTTACCATATCAGAACCCCCGCAATCAGAGTCAGCACGACCGAAGCACCGATCACGATGCGGGCGCCCATCAGGCCGCCCTCCAGCGTTCGCCGATGCCCGCGTCTGCGACGAGGTGCTTGATTCCCGCGGCGCTGTGATAGATCAGTCCGGCGACGATAGCCCACACGACCAGCTTGGCGAGCGGGCTAGACAGCATTTCACTCACCTCGGCAAAACCTTCAGGGCCCCTGAGGCTGCCATCGAGCATCCAAAGGAGCACGGCGGTCGCCGCAAATAGGAATACGCCGGAGGCGCGATGGGTAATCGACGCCCATGCGGTTAGCGGGAGCCGCATGGTGCCAATGTCCAGGTTTACAGGACGTTTATCATTCACTGTTGGGTACCGTCGTCTGACGCCCCTTGGGGCGGTTAATCGGGTTGTTGTAGAGCCGGGAAACAGCTCGTTGCGAGCGTCGTGCGATCCGGCTAAGGCGGCGAAAAGTATAGGCACTTGGGTTCATAATTACAAACTGGTCATGTGCTGAGAGGCAGGAATCGCGCGGCTTGCAGGACAGTTTCTGTACAACGACGGCGATGCTGAAAAAATGCCATACCCCGTGCCAAAAGATGGCGTAGAAGACCGTCGTTCAATTGACAATGTCGCCCCAGACTTTATAGTGAAGCCCCCTAAAAAAAGCTGTAAATATCAGGACCCTGTATGAGTGAAAAGAAGGCCTCCCTGGTCATCGAAGGACGCGAACAGCCGATAGACCTACCGATTTACTCCGGGACAATAGGTCCGGATGTGGTCGACGTCGGCGCCATGACCTCAGAGGGTCTCTTCACCTACGACCCGGGCTTCGTATCCACCGCCTCCTGCGAATCGCAGATTACCTACATCGACGGCGGCAAGGGTGTGCTGCTGCATCGCGGCTACCCCATTGACCAGCTCGCAGAGCACTCCGACTATCTGGAAACCTGCTATCTCCTGCTCTACGGCGAGCTACCCACCAAGGCGCAGAAAGAAGAGTTCGTCGGCACGGTGCACCGCCACACGATGGTCAACGAGCAGATCCGCACCTTCTTCAACGGCTTCCGCCGTGACGCTCACCCGATGGCCATCATGTGCGGGGTAGTCGGTGCACTGTCTGCCTTCTACCACGACTCACTCGAGATCTCCGACGAAAAGCACCGCCAGATCGCGGCCTTCCGCCTGATCGCCAAGATGCCTACCCTGGCCGCCATGAGCTACAAGTACTCTATCGGCATGCCCTTCATGTACCCGGACAACAGCCTGGATTACGCAGAGAACTTCCTGCACATGATGTTCGGGAACCCCTGCGAGCCCAGCAAGGTCAGCCCGGTACTGGCGCGGGCCATGGACAAGATTTTTCTCCTGCACGCCGACCACGAGCAGAACGCCTCGACGTCCACGGTGCGTCTGGCGGGCTCCTCTGGTGCCAACCCCTTCGCCTGCATCGCCGCGGGCATTGCGGCCCTGTGGGGCCCCTCCCACGGCGGCGCCAACGAGGCGGTCCTCGAAATGCTGGAAGAGATCGGGGATGTGTCGCGCATCGACGAATTCGTGGCGCGCGCGAAAGACAAGAACGACCCGTTCCGACTGATGGGCTTCGGCCACCGCGTGTACAAGAACTTCGACCCCCGTGCCAAGGTCATGAAACAGTGTGCCGACGAGGTATTGGCAGAACTCGGTATCGAGGACGACCCGCTTTTGGTCATCGCCAAGCGCCTCGAAGAGATCGCGCTCTCTGATGAGTATTTCATCCAGAAGAAGCTCTATCCCAACGTCGATTTCTACTCCGGCATCATCCTGAAGGCGATCGGCATACCGACGAGCATGTTCACCGTGATCTTCGCGGTCGGACGCACGGTCGGCTGGATCGCGCACTGGAACGAGATGATCAGCGGCAGCTACCGCATCGGTCGCCCGCGCCAGCTCTACACCGGATACACCCAGCGCGATTTCTTACCCGTTGAAAAGCGCTGAGTGCCCTGTACTCACGCCGAGGCCGCCCCGCGGCCTCCCTTCGCACCGGCCATAGAACCGGGCGTTTAAGGTAACCCGCCATCATGTCTGACATCGTCATTAGCGGTACAGGGCTGTTCACCCCGAGTGAATCGATCAGCAACGAAGAGCTGGTCGAGTCCTTTAATGCGTTCGTGGAACTGCACAACGCTGAAAACGCCGAGGCCATCGCCAACGGGGAAGTAACGGCCCTGGAGCCCTCTTCCGCCGAGTTTGTCGAAAAAGCCTCCGGCATCAAGTCACGCTACGTGATGAACAAGTCCGGGGTTCTCGACCCGGAGCGCATGACGCCTACCCTGCCGGAGCGCCCCAACGAGGCCCAGTCCATCCAGTGTGAAATTGCCGTGGCCGCCGCGCGGGAAGCCATGACCCGCGCAAACAAGGCCGCCAGCGATATCGATGCGGTGATCGTTGCCGCGTCGAACATGCAACGCCCCTACCCCGCCATGGCGGTCGAAGTGCAGGATGCCCTGGGCATCGATGGTTTCGGCTTCGATATGAATGTGGCCTGCTCGTCTGCAACGTTCGGCATCCAGCAAGGCGTGGCCACCATCGCCAACGGCGGCGCGCGCTGCGTGCTAATGGTCAATCCGGAAATCTGCAGCGGGCACCTGAACTTCCGCGATCGGAATTCGCACTTCATCTTTGGTGACGTCTGCACGGCGGTCATCATGGAGCGGGAGGAAACCGCGACCGGCGACGAGGTGTACCGTATCGTCGACAGCAAGCTGAAGACGATCTACTCCAACAACATCCGCAACAACTTCGGCTTCCTCAACCGCGGCGACGAAGCGGGTGTTGGCAATGACGACAAGCTCTTCGTGCAGAATGGCCGCAAGGTATTCAAGGAAGTCTGCCCGGCAGTCGCCGAGCTGATCTCCGAACAACTCGCGTCGCTCGATATCGACCCGCAGTCACTGAAGCGCATGTGGCTGCACCAGGCCAACCTGAGCATGAATCAGCTGATCGCAAAGCGTGTGCTCGGCCGTGAGGCCACTGACTCAGAAGCACCGACTATCCTCGACGAGTACGCCAACACCAGTTCAGCCGGTTCGGTGATCGCGTTCCACAAGCACCGCGATGACTTTGCGTCAGGTGATATCGGTGTGTTGTGCTCGTTCGGCGCCGGCTACAGCATCGGCAGCGTGGTACTGAAAAAGGTCTGACCTGTCAGGCGCCGAGGATGTCCTTCAGCGCTGCCAGCAGCGCCTCACACTCCCGCTCATCCCCCACACTGATCCGCAGATAGGTGTCGATTCGCGGCGCATCGAAATAGCGCACGATGACGCCGCGCTCCCGCAATGCACCAAACAGCTCGCGCGCCTCATGCTGCGGGTGCGTGACAAACAGGAAATTAGTCGCAGAGGGCAGCACATCAAATCCGAACTCTTTCAACCCCGTGGCCATGCCCTCTCGATTGGCGATCACACGGGCAGTACAGTCTTCGAAGTAGGCCTCATCTTCTACCGCCGCCAGCGCAGCCGCCTGGGCCAGCCTGTCCAGCGGGTAGGAGTTGAAGGAGTTCTTCACCCGGTCGATACCCTCAATCAGTGCCGCATTGCCAAAGGCGTAGCCTACGCGGAGACCCGCCAGGGCGCGCGACTTCGACAGGGTCTGCACGACGAGCAGGTTGTCGTACTCGTTGACGAGCGTTGCCGCTGACTCTCCCCCGAAGTCGATGTACGCCTCGTCGACAACGACCACCACATCACGGCAGCGCGTGAGCAGGCCCTCGATGTCAGTCAGCGGCAGGAGCTGCCCGGTCGGCGCATTGGGGTTGCAGACAATGATTCCGCCGCACGCCTCGGGGTAAGCGTCGAGGTCCACCGTGAGATCGTCACGCAGCGGCACGCGCTCGACCTGCACACGGGCGAGGTCCGCCCATACGGGGTAGAAACTGTAGGTGATGTCGGCGAAGTACAGGGGCAGGTCATGCTTGAGAAGCGCCATGAAGGTCAGTGCAAGCACCTCGTCGGAGCCGTTGCCCACATAGACCTGGCCCATATCGAGCCCATAGCGGGCGCCGAGCGCGGTCCGCAGCGCGACCGACTGCGGGTCCGGGTAGCGGCGCAGGTCATCACCCGCCGCGGCCGCGATTGCCTCAGCAACTGCTGGCGAAGGGCCATAGGGGCACTCGTTGGTATTGAGCTTGATCAGATCGCGCCCGGGGGGCTGCTCGCCGGGGACGTAGGGCGTCAACGATGCGGCGAGTTCTGTCCAGAAACGGCTCATGGGCCTGCTCCCTTACGCGGCGCGCGAAAATGAAAAAGCCCGGAACTGGCCGGGCTTTGGATAATGGCGTCCCCTAGGGGGTTCGAACCCCTGTTTCTGCCGTGAAAGGGCAGAGTCCTAGGCCACTAGACGAAGGGGACGCAGGGTTTTTGTGCCGGGGCAAAAAACCGGCGCCATTGTACCCGAGCAACCCTCCAATGCAACCGGTGAGACGCCCAGCAGGCCCCCAGTCAGTCCATTCGTCAGCGCGCGAATCCCAAGCGCCGAAAGGCTTTCGCCCGGCTAAAGGCGTGCGCCCAACGTTACAACGATCGACACAACAATCATGACATTTTTATGACAGGCATGGTGACCGCGGCCGTTTTGGCCACGTGATGGAGAGACAGAGAGGAAGAATCAGCGGCGAGACAGGCTTTACTCTCTCGCGCACCAAAAAAGTCAGCCGAAGAAGCCGACGAGAGCGATACTGATACCAACAATCACAACGGCTTCTATAGCCAGTACTTGCGGCGCTACTTCCGGGGCTCGGCCCCTCAGCTCCTTTTGAGCTGCACGCAAATTCATTACAATCACCTGATACTGCTTTATCGTGTGTGTACAAAATATATACGATCCGCCCCTGCGAGACAATGTATATACATGTGATAAACTACCAATCTCAGAACCGGGTCACATTCAAGCGATGTCCAAAACCAAGATACTCAATATCCGCATCGACCCGGACCTTAAGCGCAAAGCCAAGAAAGTCGCCGAGGCCGACGGACGCTCCCTGTCGAACTGGGTGACGAAGCTGATCGCGGAAAAGGTAAAAGAGGCGGAAAAAGCCGACAAAAAGTCGGATAAAAAGTCCTAATTGGCCACCGGCGTCAGCCGAAACGGCCCGTAATATAGTTCTCAGTCAGCTGGTGGCGCGGCATCGTGAAGATGTCCTTGGTTTCCCCGACCTCGATCAGCTTACCCAGGTGAAAATACGCTGTTCGCTGGGACACCCGCGCTGCCTGCTGCATCGAGTGGGTCACAATCGCAATCGTGTACTTGGCCTTCAACTCGTCGATCAGCTCTTCGATGCGCGCGGTGGCAATCGGGTCGAGGGCCGAACAGGGCTCGTCCATGAGGATAACCTCGGGGCTCACTGCTATGGCCCGGGCAATACACAGGCGCTGCTGCTGGCCGCCTGAGAGCCCTGTGCCCGGCTTTTCAAGGTTGTCCTTCACCTCGTCGAAAAGGCTCGCTCGGCGCAGGCTTTTCTCGACAATCTCGTCCAGCTCCGCCTTGTTATGAGCCAGACCGTGTATGCGGGGGCCATAGGCGACGTTCTCGTAGATAGACTTGGGGAATGGATTGGGTTTCTGGAAGACCATGCCAACCCTGGCGCGAAGCATGACAGGGTCCTGGGCCTTGCCGTAAACATCGACGCCGTCGAGCGTGATATCGCCGCTCACCTTGCAGCCCGCGATGATGTCGTTCATGCGGTTCATGCTGCGCAGAAACGTCGATTTGCCGCAACCGGACGGGCCGATCATGGCGATGACTTCGTTCTTACCGATGTCGAGCGAGACGTCCATGATGGCCTGCTTCTCGCCGTAGTGGACATTCACGTTTCGCGCAGACATCTTCGCGTTCTCGACAAAGGGCGTGCCGATGGTCTCGTAGCCCCGTATCTCGTCCTGGTCCTGCAACTGCAGTACCTGTGAACCGCCCTGCTGGCGCTCTTCCGTTTCCACTGTATCTGCCTCAGCTGCCGCGGTGACCATCGTACCCATCTTGTCAGTACCCTGCATCATATCTTCTTACCCACAGGTGTTACTTCATCTCAAAACGTCTGCGCAGGAAGACTGCCAGCGCGTTCATCAATATCAGGAATCCAAGTAACACCATAATCGCCGCAGATGTCTTTTCTGTGAACCCCCTTTCAGGGCTGTCTGCCCAGAGGAAGATCTGGACCGGCAGGACCGTGGAGGGGTCCGTCACACCGGCCGGCGCGTCCATGATGAACGCCACCATGCCAATCATGAGAAGTGGCGCCGTTTCGCCCAGCGCCTGGGCCATGCCAATGATGGAGCCGGTCAAAATGCCCGGCATGGCGACCGGCAGCACGTGGTGAAACACGGTCTGCAGGCGCGAAGCGCCCACGCCCAGCGCCGCTTCCCTGATCGATGGCGATACGGCCTGGATAGAGGCCCTCGATGTAATGATGATCGTGGGAAGCGTCATCAGCGACAGCACAATCCCGCCCACCAGGGGCGCCGAGCGCGGCAGTTCGAAGAAGTTGATAAACACCGCAAGACCCAACAGCCCGAAGACGATTGAGGGCACTGCGGCCAGGTTGTTGATGTTGATCTCGATGAGGTCTGTAAGTCGGTTTCGAGGGGCGAACTCTTCGAGGTACACAGCGGCCATGACACCTACGGGGAAAGCGAGCAGGAAGGTCACGACCAGCGTGAACAGCGAGCCCTTGAGGGCCGCGCGTATGCCCGCCAGCTCTGGCTCGCGCGAGTCTCCCGCGGTGAAAAAGGTGGTGTTGAAGCGGGACTCTGTACGGCCCTGCTCTTCCAGCGTGTCCAGCCATCCCATCTGGATGTCCTTGACCTTGCGATCGGCCTCCGGAAGATTACGACTGACCTGCCCCTTCAGGTAGCTGCCCGCTTCTGAGTGGGCGCGCAACCAGATAGACCCCGTGGTGCCCACCAGGTCGGGCTGCGCAATAACCATATCGCGCAGGTCGAATTCCGCTCCGATACTGATCAGCCGATACAGCTTGCGCTTGTCGCCGCGGCTTGAGACATCGGGGAACATCTCGCGCAGACTGGCCTTAATAACGCCACCATAGTCCGCCCGGAACAGGTCATCCTCGGTGGGCTGCTCGGGCAGGTCCAGGCGATCGGGATCAAAGAAGACCTCCACTTCGATGAAATGCTGGGTAAACGCGGGATACCCTTTCACCACGATATCGGCCAGCAGGACAATAAGGAACATGAACCCCGTGAACACCGCGAGCCTGCCGTACCACTGGAAACGGCGCTCCCTCGCGTAGCGCTTTTTGAGGGAGGCGGCGATCAGTTCGGTATTGTCGTAATTACTCATACTGTTCCCGGTAACGGCGCACCACATAGAGCGCGACAACATTCAGCAGCAGTGTCACGAAAAACAGCACAAGCCCGAGGGCAAATGCCGCCAGAGTCTTGGGACTGTCGAATTCCTGGTCACCGACGAGGAGCGTGACGATCTGGACAGTGATCGTGGTGACCGCCTCCAATGGGTTAACCGTGAGTCGCGCAGACAAGCCAGCGGCCATCACGACGATCATGGTCTCGCCAATCGCCCGTGAGACGGCGAGCAGGATCCCGCCCACAATACCCGGCAGCGCCGCAGGCAGAAGGACCTTGCGGATGGTCTCGCTCATCGTAGCGCCCATGCCAAGCGAGGCCTCACGCATGGTATCGGGGACCGCATTAATGATGTCGTCAGAGAGCGACATGACAAATGGAATGATCATGATGCCCATCACGAGCCCTGCTGCGAGCGCGCTTTCCGAGGCGACGGTCAGGCCAACCGATTCGCCGAGACTGCGCACCAGCGGGGCGACGGTCAGCGCGGCAAAGAAGCCGTATACCACCGTGGGCACACCGGCCAGGATCTCAAGGACAGGCTTGGTGACGGCGCGAAAGCGCTGGCTCGCATACTCCGACAGGTAAATCGCTGACATCAGGCCAACGGGCACCGCGATGACCATCGCCACGGCGGATATCAGCAGCGTACCTACGAGGAGCGGCACAAAGCCAAATGAACCGGTGGCGCCCACCTGGTCACTGCGGATCGCCATCTGCGGACTCCATTCGAGTCCGAAGAGAAAGTCGGTGATCGGGATGGCCTGGAAGAAGCGCACTGCCTCAAACAACACCGAGAGCACGATGCCCAGCGTGGTCAGGACCGCGAGAAACGAGCAGCTGAACAGGATCCAGCGAATGATGTTCTCGACATGATTGCGCGCACGGAGGGCCGGCTGGACGCGATGGATTGCCAGCCCCGCCCCTGCCAGTGCGATCGCGAACACGAGGCCTGCGCGCATCCAGGAGAAGCGGGTCGCGAGCTCACTGTAACGCTCTGCCGCCAGCAGCTGCGCCTCGTCCAGCTGGGAAGCGTCCATACCGCCGGACACAAAGCTCAGGATCTGGTTGTAATAGAGGCCGAACTGCTCCTCGGGCAGATCGCGCGCTTCGGAAGGTAGAGCCGCGACAACTTCCGTGGCCAGCAACTGGGGCTCAATAATCGCCCAGACGGCAAGGATGCCAAGAGCCGGCAACCCTGCCCAGGCGAGCGCCATGTAGCCGTAGTGCTTGGGCAGGCTGTGGAGGCTTGTCATGCCGCCGTTGTTGAGCGCGACCGTACGGGAGCGCTGGCGACCTGCAATAAAGCTGATGAAACAGAGGGCAACCAGGACCAGGAAAACCGTAGATGTCTGCATGGGCAGTAGGCGCTCGGTTGCTTGTCAGAACGACCGGTGCCGGTCACACGAACAACGGCACCACAAAAAAGGATGCGCCATCGACAGACGGCGCATCCAGGGTTTCTTCACGCGGGCAATGTACTACATTTCCAGCCGTTTGAGATTCTTGACATCCGCCTGAACCTCATCCAGCTCATCGTCCGCCAGGGGGATCAGCCCTTTCTCGGGGAGGTAGCCATCTTCACCCATAGCGCGGTTAGAGGTGAACTCCACGGCGTACTCCTGGATGCCCGGGATTTTGCCTACGTGCGCGCCCTTCATGTAGAAATACAGCGGGCGCGAAACGGGGTAGTCGCCATCGGCAATGGTGTCGAACGTGGGTGCCACGCCGTCGACCAGTGAACCCTGGACCTTGTCACCGTTTTCCTCGAGGAAGCTGAATCCGAAGATGCCCAGGGCACTCGGGTTTGCCTCCAGCTTCTGGACGATCAGGTTGTCGTTTTCGCCAGCTTCGATGTAGGCACCGTCTTCACGCACCGCGTACGCGACAGCCTTGAACAGGTCCTTGCCCTTGGGCGCCTTGCCTTTCTTCTCAAGCAGACTGTCGTAAATGCCGGTCGACATGCCCAGTGTTGCCATAGTGGCCTTGATCGCTTCGGCTTCGTCAGCGCCCAGTCCGCGCAACGTCTTCAGCGCCGGGATCGTCTTGGCACCACCGCCCATCGCGAGCTCAGCAAAGGCGTCGCGCGTGCCAGATGTCGGCGGCGGTCCGAGGACCTCGATGCGGGTCGCAGGCAATGCTGGGTTAACGTCTTTCCAGGTCTTGTTTGGATTGGGAATCAGCTTGCCGTCAGGTCCGGGGATGTCCTTCGCCAGCGCCAGGTAGATATCCCTGAGAGACAAATCGTACTGCGCCGACTTCTTGGAATTTGCAATGGCGATGCCATCAAACCCCACCAGAACTTCAATAACGTCTGTCACGCCATTCGCCTGGCAATCGTCGTATTCGCTCTTTTTGATACGTCGAGATGAGTTGGTGATATCGGGCGTGTTGGCACCGACACCCTTACAGAAGAGTTTCAGGCCGCCGCCCGAACCTGTTGACTCGATTTTCGGCGTTTTGAAATTCGTAGAACGCCCAAATCTCTCCGCTACCACCGTTGCAAAAGGGTACACCGTGGACGAGCCGACGATGCTGACGATGTCGCGGTTAGCCATCGAGCTGGGTGCTGTGGCTATCGCGGCAACGCCGAGAACTGCTCCGATAAGTTGCTTTTTCACTAGGCGCAAACTCCGTAATGGTCGTGCGTGAATGAGGCCAACATTAGCCGTCAGCGGCATTCTATGACTCGATTATTACAGTTTTATGACAGCCTGAGAGCTAACCAGGGGCCGCCTGGCGCTATTTGCGACGGTCGAGAACCTCGATATCGAGCTCTTCCAGGCGGCCATGGCGCACATCCAGCCCCTGGACAAGGTACACAACCTGCTCCGCGATGTTGCAGGCGTGATCGCCAATACGCTCCAGACTCCGCAATGCCCACATTTCGTTAAGAATAGCCCCAATATCTCTATGGTCTTCCATCATGAAGGTCACGAGACTGCGCATGGCGCTCCCGTACTCCTTGTCGACGGCCTCATCGCTCTTAACGACCTCAATCGCCTGCGCAACATCGAGCCGAGCAAACGCGTCGAGCGCCTGCCGCAGCATCCCGGCGACCCGATTGCCGATATGACGGACCTCAACGAAGTTGCTGGGGGAGACCCCGTCTTCCGCGAGTCGAAGAGTGAGGCGTGCGACCCTGGCTGCCTCATCACCGATGCGCTCGAGGTCTGTGTTTACCTTGATGATCGCAATAACGAGTCGCAGGTCACTGGCCGTTGGCTGGCGCCTGGCGATGATAGTGGCGCACTCCTCGTCGATGGCCATTTCCATCTGGTTGACCTCGTTGTCAAGCTGCACGACAGCCTCGGCCTCACCGCTGTCCATGCTCATCAGGGCTTCGAGGGCACTGAGTAACTGCTGCTCTACCTTGCCCCCCATACCGAGCATATTGTTTCGCAACGACTCCAACTCAGTGTTGAACTGCCCCGAGATGTGCTGCTGGTAGTCCTCTTGCTTCAACATGAACTCACTCCCCCAGTGGCAACTCAAGTGCGAAGGTCGTCCCCTTACCTGGCGCACTCTCTATCTCTAGCCGCGCATCATGCGCAGCTGCAACGTGTTTGACGATGGCAAGACCAAGACCGGTACCGCCCGTGGCTGAATTACGGCTGTCATCTACACGATAAAAGCGCTCGGTCAATCGCGGAATGTGACTCGCCTCAATGCCTATGCCCTGGTCTGTCACCGCTAGTCTGCAGTAGTTTCCACGCGATGACCAGTCAACTACTACCGGCGTCTCGGGCGGGCTGTACTTGAACGCATTGGTGGCGAGGTTGGAGATAGCGCTGTAAATCTCGCGATAATCACCATAGATTTTTTCTTTCGTGTTGAGCGACAGCTCCAGCGTGCGCCCGGGATGCGCGCCGGCCAGCTCGTCTTTCAGCTCCTGGAGGAGCCCGCCCACATCCAGCAGTTCGCGCTTGTGCTCGCGCGCCTCACTTTCGATACGAGACAGCCAGAGCAGGTCCTTGAGCAGGTTTTCCATCCGCTCTGCCTGCTGCATCATTTGCTCGATCGGTTTTTCGAAGCGCGGAGGTACCGCCTCAGGATTGCTACTCAGCGTTGCAAGGTAGCCGCTGATCACGGTAAGCGGTGTCCGTAGTTCGTGGGAAACGTTCGCGACGAAGTCGCGGCGAATCTGCTCGGTGCGCACTGCCTGGCTTACATCGCGCACAAACAGCAGGCGCTCACCCTCGCCGAAGTGGGTGATCTCTATTTGCAGGTGGACGGGATTCTCGGACTGGGATGTGTACTGCAGCGGCCTGCTGTAGTCCTCAGCCAGAAAGTACTCGACAAACTGGGGAGAACGCACGAGGTTTGTGAGCAGTTGGCCGGTGTCCTGCGGGTAGCGCAAACCCAGCAGCGGTTCCAGGGCCTTGTTGAACCACTTGATCGCGCCCTCACCGTCGACCATCACAACACCATCGCGCATCGAAGCGAAGGAGCTCTGGAGATATTCCAGGTTCGACTGCAACCGCTGTTGAATCACGCGCTGCCCGCGCTGGTTTGAGTGGATGTGTGACAGCAACGTACCCCAGGTGCCATAAATGTCGGGCGGGGAACTGTCAGGCCTGTCCAGCCAGGTCTGCACCCGCTCCATCTGGTACAGCCAGTAGATGATCACGCCGACCAGGGCGACAATAACGCCGACCCAGGGGTACCCGTATATACCACTGGCAAGCGCGCCAATGCCTACTACCAATACAATCCGACCAGCCGTTTCGATCCAGTTCATCAGCGGTCGGGGCCTCGCATCTAGAGCACGCCTCGCGAGGAGAACCGGTAGCCGGTACCCCTGACCGTCTGGATGAGCTTGCTGAGGTCCCCCGCCTCCGACTGCAGCGCCTTGCGCAGGCGGCGAATATGGACGTCTACAGTGCGCTCTTCGACATAGACGTTAGCACCCCAGACCTGGTCCAGCAGCTGCCCGCGGGTATAGGCGCGCTCTGGGTGCGACATAAAAAAGTGCAGCAGATTGAATTCCGTGGGTCCCATTTCGAGGGGGTGCTCATGGATAAACACCCGCTTACTGTCTCCATCAAGCAGCAACGAGCCCACCTGGATACGCTCTTCCCCGCCGCCACCGCCGGTGCGGCGCAACAACGCCCTGATCCGTGCAACCAGCTCGCGAGGTGCAAAAGGCTTTGTGATGTAATCGTCTGCGCCAACGTCCAGCCCCTGGATCACGTTGTCTTCCGTGGTTTTGGCGGTCAGCATAATGACAGGAACCTCAGACGTAAGCTCATCACGCTTCATGCGTCGCAGGAGCTCGATGCCGCTGCCGCCAGGCAGCATCCAGTCGAGCAGGATGATATCCGGGCGCTCATCGACGAGCAGTGCATAGGCCTGCTGGATAGTCTCTGCCTCAATGCAATCAAAGTCTGCCATTTCCAGCGCCATGCGCAGCATGTCCCGGATGGCAAACTCATCATCGACTATAAGAACTTTTTGAGCTGTCATCGCCCATTACCCCTACCGTTTTCGATGGGGCAATTAGAAGAGGGAATTATGACAATTACATGACAAGAGTTGCCAACATTGCAACTCTGTCGTCACAAAACTTACACATATCGCCGGACGGAGGGACCCCGCCGGCGGAGCGATTGGCTCAACGAAGGCTCGCGTTGATGTTCTCGAGCATCTTGTTGCCGGGGCACAGGTCCGTTTCATCCAGCTCATTCAAAGGCCTCTGGGAGGTCTCGAGCGTGTCATGTAGGTCCCTGGAATCCTCGTCGAGGTAGATAAGCCCCGTGAGAATAGTCCCGTTGGCGCGGTACTCTTCCATCGTGTTGAGTGCGGAACGCCGGTCAAACGGGTTGTGGTTTTCGTCCACCTTGTACAGGTGAATCGACGACCCGTCATGCATCGTCACCTCGTGGGCGGAGCCTGCCTCGTAGTCCGTGGTGATCTCCTTGCGCAGCGGGACGAAATCGATCGTACCGGTCGCCTCCGCGTGCTCGCGCACGAACTCGTAGCTCTTGGTAGAACCCGGGTTGTTGTTAAAGGTGACGCAGGGTGAGACCACGTCGATCAGGGCAAAGCCGCGGTGGGATATGGCGGCCTTGATCAGGGGCACGAGCTGGCGCTTGTCGCCTGAAAAGCTACGCGCCACGAACGTCGCGCCCATCTGCAGCGCCGTGCCGCAGAGGTCAATCGAGCTGAACGGGTTAGGGTCGCCCTTCTTGCTCGCCGAGCCCTCGTCCGCCGTTGCCGAGTCCTGGCCCTTGGTGAGGCCATAGCACCCGTTGTTCATGACGATGTACACCATGTTCAGGTTGCGGCGAGCGACATGGGCGAACTGGCCCATACCGATCGAGGCGGTGTCGCCGTCGCCGGATACGCCCAGGTACAGAAGGTCCCGGTTAGCCATCGCGGCGCCGGTCACCACCGAGGGCATGCGCCCGTGGACCGAGTTAAAGCCGTGCGAATTGCCGAGAAAGTAGGTCGGGGCTTTCGATGAGCAACCAATTCCAGAAAGCTTGGCAATCTTATGGGGCTCAATAGAGAGCTCATGGCAGGCATTAACGATCGAGCCGGATATGGAATCGTGTCCGCACCCAGCACAGAGCGTCGAAATTGAACCTTCGTAATCGGCCTTGGTATAGCCGAGGTCATTAACCGGCAGGTCGGGGTGCCGGAATGTTGGTATCTGGTAACTCATGAGGCCTCTCCTGTACCCTGGCCCTGCGCAGCGGTGTGGCGATGCAGCGGGGTGACATTGCCGCCTTTCAGGTACTTCTTAATCTGCTTGCGTATATTGCGCGCGCTGATGGGTGTGCCGTCGAAACACAGCACCGACTTGAGCTGGTCGGGACCGAACTCAAACTCCGCCATCAGGAGCGTGCGCAGCTGCGCGTCGCGATTCTGCTCAATGACGAACACGCGCTTGTGCCGCTCGATAAACTTTTTGACGTCGCTGTTAAACGGGAAAGCGCGAATACGCATGGCATTCATGTGAATGCCCTCTTCCGTCAGGTAGTCCAGCGCCTCACGGGAAGAGGCCTCGCTGGTGCCGTAGTACAACACCGCGGAATCCGTGTCGTGCTCGCTCTCTATAACCTCCGGCGCGGGGACATGCTCGGGGATCGTTTCCCACTTGCGCATCAGTCGCAACATGTTCTTTTCGTACTCTTCGCCCCTCTCGGTATACACGGCGAATTCGTCGCGCGATGTGCCGCGGGTGAAGAACGAACCACGCGTGGGGTGGGTACCGGGATATGTGCGGTAACAGATACCATCACCGTCGACATCGAGGTAGCGACCAAACTCGACGCCCGCCTCCAACTCTTCTTCAGTCATCACCTTGCCGCGGTCGTACTTACGGTCGTCGTCCCAGGCCAGCGGCTCCGACATGTTGTCGTTCATGCCGAGGTCGAGGTCCGTCATGAGGATGATCGGGGTCTGCAAACGCTCGGCGAGGTCAAACGACATCGCACCGAAGTCGAAACACTCCTTCGGCGTTGAAGGAAACAGCAGGACCTGCTTGGTATCACCGTGTGACGCATAGGCACAGGACAGTACATCGGACTGCTGCGTGCGCGTCGGCATGCCGGTGGAAGGACCTGCCCGCTGCACGTTAAACAGCACCGTCGGGATCTCTGCGAAATACGCAAGACCAAGAAATTCCGCCATCAGCGAAACGCCGGGGCCCGACGTCGCCGTGAAGGCGCGAGCGCCGTTCCAGCTCGCGCCAATAACCATGCCGATGGCGGCCAGTTCGTCTTCCGCCTGAATGATCGCGTAATTGCGTCGGCCAGTGCCCGGATCGATTCGCACACGCTTGGCATATTTCTCATACGCGTCTACAACTGACGTCGAGGGCGTAATCGGGTACCACGCCGCCACTGTGGCACCGCCATAAATAGCGCCGAGGCCAAGTGCGGTGTTGCCGTCGAGAAGAATGCTGTCCTCTTTACGCTCGCGCGTTTCCACGCGAATGCCAAGGGGGCATTCAAGATTAGAGCGAACCCAGGTGTGACCGAGTTCCAGCGCATGAATGTTGGGCAGCACCAGCTTTTCCTTACCCTTGAACTGGTCCTCGACAAGGCCTGTCAGCACTTTGAAGTCCATGTCGAGCAGCGCGGCCAGCGCACCCACATAAATCACATTCTTGAACAGCTGGCGCTGGCGCGGGTCCTGGTACTGCTCGTTACAGATCTGGGTCAGGGGAATGCCAACAATAGTGACGTCATCGCGCAACAGCCTGAGATCGAGCGGCTTGGTGTTGTCGTAGATGAAGTAACCGCCTGGCTCCACCTCCTGGATGTCCTGCGCCATGCTCTGGGGGTTCACCGACAGCGCTATGTCGACCCCGCCCCGGCGACCGAGGTAGCCCTTTTCCGAAACCCTCACCTCGTACCACGTCGGCAGGCCCTGGATATTGGAGGGAAAGATATTCTTCGGTGATACAGAGAGCCCCATACGGAACAGGGCCTTGGCGAACATGTTGTTGGCACTGGCGGAGCCCGTACCGTTTACATTCGCAAACTTGATAACGAAGTCATTGACGGAACTGATTGATTTCATGCTGCCTGCCCCGCCTTGGTGACATTATAGAGAAACTTCTGCATGTCCCACGCCGTGGTCGGGCAACGCTCGGCACAGAGGCCGCAATGCAGGCAAACGTTTTCGTCTTTAACCATGACCCGCGCGGTGGGCAGATCATTCGACACATACAGGTCCTGGGCGAGATTCCCGGCAGGTGCCGAGAGGCGCGTGCGCAGGTCTTCCTCCTCGCCGTTCACCGTGAACGTGATGCAGTCGGTCGGGCAGATATCAACGCAAGCGTCACACTCGATACAGCGCACCTCGTCGAAGACTGTCTGCACATCGCAGTTAAAGCACCGCTGCGCCTCCTTGAAGCCGGTATCGCGGTCGAAACCGAGTTCGACCTCCATCTTGCGATCCGCCAGTGTCTCTCCCAGCGGCGCGAGCGGCACAATGTAGCGCTCGTCGGCCTCGACAGCGTTGTCGTAGCTCCACTCGTGCACGCCCATCTTCTGGCTCAGCAGGGTGACACCCGGCGCAGGACGGTCGTTCACGTCCTCACCGCGGCAAAACAGATCGATACTCACGGCGGCCTGGTGGCCGTGCGCAACCGCGGTGATGACATTTTCCGGACCGAAGGCCGCATCGCCCCCGAAAAACACCTTTTCATTCGTCGACTGGAAAGTGACGTCGCTGACCACGGGCATGTCCCACTTGTCGAACTCAATACCGAGGTCCCGCTCGATCCAGGGGAAAGCGTTTTCCTGTCCAATGGCCATGAGTACGTCGTCGGCTTCCATGAAAACCAGGTCTTCACCGGTGGGCACGAGGCTGCGCTTGCCTTCGTCATCGTAGACCGCTTCAACTTTTTCGAAGTGCATGCCCTTGAGGCGCCCATCCTCAACCACAAATTCACGTGGCACGTGATTGTTGTAGATCGGAATGCCCTCGTGCATCGCATCTTCTTTTTCCCAGGGCGATGCCTTCATATCTTCGAAGGGGCTACGCACAACGACGCGCACGTCTTCGCCGCCGAGACGCTTTGACGTTCGGCAGCAGTCCATAGCCGTGTTGCCGCCACCGAGTACGAGAACGCGCTTGCCAATGCTGTCCGTGTGCTCAAACGCCACACTGGATAGCCAGTCGATGCCGAGATACACGTTGTCCATCGCGTCTTCGAGGCCGGGCAGGTTCAGGCCTTTACCGCGCGGTGCGCCAGTGCCAACAAACACCGCATCGTAGTCCTGGTCGAGAATGCCGCGCAGGCTATCGACCTCAACATCAAACGTTGCGTTGATGCCCATGTCGAGAATGTAGTCGACCTCTTCGTTGAGGACTGCTTCCGGCAAACGGAATGCGGGAATCTGGCTGCGCATCATGCCGCCGCCCGCGAACTGGTTGTCGTAAACATCAATGCTGTAACCCAGTGGAGCGAGATCGCGCGCCACGGTAAGTGAGGCGGGGCCGGCACCTATCAGTGCAATCCGTTTACCGTTTTTGCGCTTTGGGATTTCCGGCAGTCGATCGGCGATACTGCTCTTGTTGTCAGCAGCCACTCGCTTGAGTCGACAGATCGCAACGGGTTCGTCCTCGACCCGGTCGCGGCGACAGGCCGGCTCACAGGGTCGGTCGCAGGTCCTGCCGAGAATTCCCGGGAAGACATTGCTTTGCCAGTTGACCATGTAGGCATCGGTGTAGCGCCCCGCCGCGATCAGGCGGATGTATTCGGGGACGGGCGTATGGGCCGGGCAGGCATACTGGCAGTCGACGACCTTGTGGAAGTATTCCGGGTTCTTGATATCGGTTGGTTTCACGGGCACCGCTCACTCGGGTTGTTTTTGGGTCGTGCTGGAGCCGGATTTCCTCGTTTCGAGACTCCACCGCACAACATTAAGATTGTTGCACACATGAACGCGGTTTTCATTACGGTGTCGCAGCGATTCGCGTTAGATTCCGGGGACTTAGGGCATTTTCACAGAAATGGTGTCGCTGTTTGAACCCGTGGCCGTGCAAGGATCTCAGAACCAGGAGAAAAAGCCCCCACGATCCTTGAGCTCCTCCTCGCATCGGGCGAGCTGATCCCGGTAACGAACGGCCTGCGACTCGACTTTACGCGCCACGCCCAGCAGCCAGGATTTTCCCTGGTAGGTCGCTCGGTTATAGCCCCCGTGACCCTCGTGGTAGGCAAGGTACAGCGCATTCGGGTTCCAGAGCGAAATGCCGCTGCGCTTGCGGGACTGATGGTTGTACCAGCCAATGAAGTCGATGGCATCGGCGAAATCGTCTCGATCGGCGCCCCAGCGCCCAGCGTCTTTCTTGTACCAGTCCCAGGTGGTGTCCTTGGCCTGGGGGTAGCCATACGCCGACGAGGGTCTTGGGCCAGGGATGAAGCCCAGGATCTTTTTGCGCGGTGGCCGAGCCGTGGCATCGAAGCGTGACTCCTGGTGCATGATGGCCATCATCACCCAGATCGGACTGCCCCACTCTTCCCGGGCATCGGCAGCGTCGTCGTACCAACCATCCTTTTCATCAAAGATGGAGCACACGTTATTGGGATTGGACGGCGGACTGCTGGCACACGCCGTTAGTAACGCAAGACTCAGCAGGAGCGCAGTTCTCACGGCTCGATAGCGTTGCTGGCCAGCAGCGACAGCAGGGCCGCTTCGTCGATGACCTCGACACCCAGCTCCGTAGCCTTGGACAGTTTTGAGCCCGCACCGGGCCCCGCCACTACACAACTGGTCTTGGCCGACACACTGCCCGCCACTTTCGCGCCGAGACTCTGCAAATGGGCTTTGGCATCGTTGCGCGATAGCGCTTCGAGCTTACCTGTGACCACCCAGGTCTGGCCCGCAAGCGGCTGCTCGGACGCCTCTACCCGCTCGATTGCCGGCCAGGTCACGCCAGCCGCGCGCAGATCTTCGACGACCTTCAGGCTTGAGGGAGAATCAAAAAACTGGCGTAGGTGATCTGCCACGACCGGCCCCACGTCATCGACCTCAAGCAGCGCTTCCTCGCTGGCGTCTACGAGGTCGGGCCAGTCGCCGAAATGGTTGGCGAGGTTCAGTGCGGTGGCCTCTCCCACCTCGCGAATACCGAGGGCAAAAATAAAGCGCGGCAGGGTCGTCTGCTTGCTCTTCTCAAACGCGTCGAGCAGGTTATCCGCCGATTTCTCACCCATGCGCTCGAGCGCGACGAGCTGCTCACGGGACAGGCCGTAAAGGCCGGCCACCGAGTCAACCAGCCCCTCGTCAACGAGCTGTTCGACGAGTTTGTCACCGAGGCCATCGATATCCATGGCCCGCCGTGAGGCAAAGTGCTTGATGGCGGCCTTCTGCTGCGCAGCGCAGACAAGCCCACCCATGCAGCGAACCACGGCCTCGTCGGCTTCGCGCTCAACAACGCTCTGGCACACCGGGCAGCGCGATGGAAACACAACGGGTTTTGCGTTCTTCGGACGACGTTCCGATATCACGGACACGACCTGTGGAATGACGTCACCCGCACGCCGCACGATAACGCTGTCGCCAATCTTGATGCCGAGGCGCTCGATCTCGTCGGCATTGTGCAGCGTTGCATTGCTCACGGTTACACCACCGACAAAAACAGGCTCCAGCCGCGCCACGGGCGTAATCGCACCGGTCCGGCCGACCTGAAACTCCACATCGAGCAGCCGCGTCGACTCCTCCTGCGCCGGAAACTTGCGCGCGATCGCCCAACGCGGCGCGCGCGACACAAAACCCAGGCGCTCCTGCAGCGCGATATCGTTCACCTTGAAAACAATGCCGTCGATATCGTAGGGCAAGCTATCGCGACGCTCAGCGAGATCCTCGTAATAGCGCGCGCAGGCCTCTACGCCCTGTTCGACACGCGAATCGGCGTTGATGCGCAGGCCCCACTCACCAAGTTTCTCGAGTATGTCAGAGTGCCTGCCAGGCAGACTGCCACCGTCCACCAGCCCGACGCTGTAACTGCACATTTCCAGCGGCCGCTCGGCGGTCATCTTCGGGTCCAGCTGGCGCAGGCTGCCCGCGGCCGCGTTGCGCGGGTTCACAAACGGCTTGTCACCCCGCTCCCTGGCGCGCTCGTTCAGCGCCTCAAAACCGGCCCGCGGCATGTACACCTCGCCACGCACTTCCAGCACGGCGGGAAAACCGTTGCCGCGCAGCTTGAGGGGGATTGACCCGATGGTTTTGACGTTGTGAGTGATGTCCTCTCCGGTTGTGCCATCACCGCGCGTGGCACCGCGCTCGAGCACGCCGTCACGGTAGAGAAGACTCACCGCAATACCGTCGAGCTTGGGCTCGCACGCGTATTCCAGTGTCTGGTCGCCATCGCCCAGCCGGTCTAGCAGGCGCCGGTTGAATTCGCCCATGTCCTCGTCGTTGAACGCATTGTCCAGCGACAACATTGGAACCTCGTGTTTGACCTGGGAGAATTCGGGGAGCGGCGGCCCGCCTACCCGCTGGCTCGGCGAGTCCGGCGTAACCAGTTCCGGGTGCGCCTGCTCCAGCTCCACAAGTCGACGCAGGCCGGCATCGTAGTCGCTGTCGGGTACAGAGGGGTTGTCGAGTACGTAGTACTGATGATTCCACTCGACGAGCTGTCGCCGCAGGTCATCTACTTCCTGTGCGGGGCCTTTCTTCGCCATGGATTAAGCGCCGGGGGCGCGGGCGAGCATACGGCGTTCCAGATCGCGGATCTGTTGCCGGCTATGGTCCAGCGTCTGTCGCGTGAGCACGCTGCGGGACTCATCGAGCACATCGCCGCCCAGGTTGCGCGCCACGGCCTGTGCGGTTTCGAGCATGTAATCGAACGCTTTCATCATGTCGTCTGGGCCGGGCAATGTCAGGAAAAACACCAGGCCGGGCGTCTTCATGTCCGCCATGTTATCGATATCGAATACGCCGGGCTGCATCATGTTCGCAACGCTGAATTGAATGGCGCCGCGACCGGCCTCGTACTCGTGTCGATGAAAGAAGTTCATGTCGCCGAAGCGCAGATCACAGGCGAGCAGTATCTGCATGATGTCTTCGCCGTTAAAGCCGCGCTCTGAACGCGCGACAACGTTGAGCATAAACACCTCGGTCTCTGCCTCGCGCGGCAGCTTGCCTGCCGCCGGCTTTTCCTCCTGGTGAGGCGCATCGTCCTCAAGCCAACCGAGCTTGTCTTCTCCCTCCGGGCCGCTCGCAGTAAGGCCCTCGAGGAAATCAGGTGTCGGGTCATCTGGGTCACGCCTGCGTCCCGCCGAGGGCACCAGGTCGCTGCGATCCACCACGCGGGCGCCGCCATTGGGAAGTTCACGCAGGTGGGCGAAGTCGTCTTCGGGTTCCGGGGGAATCTGCTCGGGGTCGACAAGCTTCATCTTGACGCGCGCCTGCTTGTCGCTGCGCACCCTGCGCCAGGCATCGAGCAGGACCGCCAGTATCAGCAGCACGCCGATAATGACCATCCAGTCCCGTACCGTTAAGTCTGAGAGTCCCACGTCTCGTGCCCCACCCCGATATTGTTCCAGTCCTTGACCGCTCAGCTCGCCGCCAGTTCCGCCGCCTCGTCGACGTCCACAGACACCAGCCGCGATACCCCCGGCTCGTGCATGGTGACACCCATGAGCTGATCCGCCATCTCCATAGAGATCTTGTTATGCGTAATGTATATGAACTGGACCTTTTCGGACATCTCCTTCACAAGGCGCGCGTAGCGACCGGTGTTGGCATCGTCCAGGGGTGCATCGACCTCGTCGAGGATACAGAACGGGGCCGGGTTGAGCTGGAAGATCGAAAAGACCAGCGCAATCGCTGTCAGCGCCTTCTCACCACCGGACAACAGGTGGATCGTGGCGTTCTTCTTGCCCGGCGGGCGGGCCATGATCGTAATACCAGTATCCAGCAGGTCCTCGCCCGTCATCTCAAGGTAAGCGCTGCCGCCGCCGAAGACGCGCGGGAAAAGCTCTGAGAGGCCCGAGTTGACCTGCTCGAACGTGTCGCGGAAACGTGTGCGGGTTTCCTTGTCGATCTTGCGGATAGCAGACTGCAGGGTTTCCAGCGCCGTGGTGAGATCCTCGTCTTGCGCATCGAGGTAGGTCTTGCGCTCGGACTGCAGCTCGTACTCGTCGATCGCGGCGAGGTTGATCGGGCCCAGCCGCGTAATCCGGTTCGCCATGCGCTCCAGCTGCTGCTGCCACTCTTCTTCGTTCGCTTCTTCGGGAAGGCTCTCGAGCACTTGCTCAACGGTTTGCTCGTGTTCTTCGAGCTGCTTCTGGATCGTCTCGCTCTGGACCTTCAATGACTGGCTGCCGAGACGCTTTTGCTCAAGCTGGCTGCGCACCGTCTCTGCACGTTGCTCGATCTGGGCGCGTTGCTGCTCAGACTCGCGCAGCTGGTGCTCGACCTCCGCCACCAATTGCCTCGCGGCGGTAAGCTCATTCTCCGACTCAAGACGTAGGGCCAGCTGCTGTTCCAGCTCTTCCTGCAGTCCGGGTATCGGGCTTTCGTTTTCGGCGAGCGATGCCGTCAGCTGCTCTTTGCGCTCGCTGAGCTGTGCCACCTGCTTGTGCGTGCGCTCAATGGAGTCGCGCATCGCGCCGGCCTGGGTCTCCAGGGACTGGTGACGCATGGCTAATTGATGCGCGCTGTCCTTATCGTGGCGAGCCGTCTGCCGCGCGGTATCGAGCGTGCTGCGAATCGTGTCGCGGCTCGAGAGTAGCGTCTCGCGCTGCAGTGTATCGGCCTCCATTGACTCAATAGATTCCGCCAGCAACTGCCGCGCTTTGGCGATAGCGTCCGTCTCGTGCTCAAACTGGTCGCGCGCGCTTTTGATTTCGCGCTCTATGCGCTGGCGGCGCATCGCGATCTGTTCGATCTTGGCCTGGTGCGCAGACAGGCGCGCGCTGATATCGGCGTGTTCGCGCGTACTCACCTGCAGCTCACCTTGAGATTCCTGCCGCTGCGCTTCGAGTGCCTTAAGTCGCTCACCGGCTTCACGCTGCGCGCTCTCAAGCTCAGCCTCGCGTGTTTCGGCAGCCGCAAGTTTACCGGCAAGATCTGCTAGCTCTTCGCGACGCTGGATCACACCGCTCTCGCCGTCGGTAAGTCGCGCTACCCGCAACCAGTTGCGACCCAGCCAAACGCCGTCGCGCGTAACAACCGACTCGTGCGGTGCAAGACTCGCGCGCAGTGCAAGTGCAGCATCGAGTGACTCGACTGCTCGCACCCCGGCGAGCAGCGCATCTGCCCGGCCATCGCTCTGCACTTTTGCCGCGAGAGCATCGCCACCTGCGGGCATCGATGCACCGGATTCGACCAGCAACAGCTGCCCTTCCGCAAGGTCACCGAGCCGCCCTGACAAGCTCTGAATACTGTCTACAGAGACGGCCTGCAGGTAGTCGCCCAGCACAGTTTCAACGGCTAGCTGCCAGCCTTCCTGCACCTGCATGCTGTCCAGGAGTCGTGGCCGACCGTCGATACCCTGGGCTTGGAGCCAGTTACCAAGACCTTCCGCGCCACCGTCCAGCGCCGCCTGCTGCAGCGCCTCAAGCGATGCGATACGACCGCGCATCTGCTGCAGACCGGTACGCACTTCGTTGAGTTCGGTGGCGAGCACTGCGCCGCGATCACGCGCGCCGGCAATATCGGCTAAGAGCGCGGTACCCCGCTCCTCCTGCCCCTGCATCGTGCGTTCGACCGCTGCAAGTTGCTCGCCGAGCTCGGCGATGGCAACGTCTTCAGGGCCCTGCTCGAGACCCGCCTGCTCCTCTTCCAGCTCGCGGATACGTTCCTTGAGCCGCGTGAGCACCTGTTCTGTCTGCTGAATGCGGGACTGCTGCACTTCAGCCTGTTTCTGCGGCTGCGCGGCGTTCTGGTTGAACTCGTCCCACTGCTGCTGCCAACCGTGCATCGCTTCTTCGGCTTGCGTCAGCGCTTGTGCTGAGCTCGTCTCGGCGCTCTGGAGCTGGGTCAGGTCAGGCGCGATCTCGGCCAGCTCCGTTTCCCAGCTGGCAAGCTTTTCCCTGTCGATACCCAGATGGCTCTCAGCTTCCGTGAGACCTGCATTCGTCTGTTCCAGATCGGCCGAAAGCTGACGCCCGCGTTCCTGCGTGTGCTTGAGCGTTTGTTCGATGCGCGCAACCTCGGCACCCAGGGAGTAATAAGTACCCTGCACCTTATTGAAGGCATCGTTGCGTTCGCTGTGTTCGACACGGTGCTGTTCGATTGCGGTATCGACTTGCTGATGTTCACTGTGCACTGACTCGAGTTTGACCTCGAGCTCGCCGATGTCCCTGCCGGCGTCCTTGAGCTGCGCATCGAGGCCCTGCCACTGCAAGGCAAGCAGCTGCGACTTAAGCACCCGCTCTTCTGCTTTGAATTCCGCGTATTTCTCCGCTGCGCGCGCCTGGCGTTTGAGGTGTTGCAGCTGGCGCTCCAGTTCCTCGCGCAGGTCGGTCAGGCGCTCGAGGTTTTCCTTGGTGCGACGCATGCGGCTTTCGGTTTCCTTGCGCCGCTCCTTGTACTTGGAGATGCCCGCCGCTTCTTCAATGAACACCCGCAGCTCTTCCGGCTTCGACTCGATCAGGCGGCTGATCATGCCCTGCTCGATAATCGCGTAACTGCGCGGGCCGAGACCGGTGCCGAGGAAGATGTCGGTAATGTCACGCCTGCGACACTTGGTGCCGTTCAGGAAATACTCTGACTGGCCATCGCGCATGACCTGGCGTTTCGTGGAAATCTCCGCATAGCTTGCGTATTCCCCGCCGACACGACCATCGTTGTTGTCGAACACGAGTTCGATAGACGCCTGGCCGACAGGCTGGCGATTTACCGAGCCGTTGAAGATGACGTCCGCCATGGACTCACCGCGCAGGTTCTTCGCCGAGCTCTCCCCCATCACCCAGCGAACGGCGTCGATAACGTTCGACTTACCGCAGCCGTTGGGGCCGACGATTGCACACATGTTGCTGGGAAACTGGACGGTGGTGGGGTCGACAAAGGACTTGAATCCTGCCAACTTGATGCACTTTAATCTCATAATACTTTAGAACAACGTCATATGTGATTGTTTTTCTTAGTTTTTATGCCCGAATTTGCTGTAAAGCCCCGAAGCCGGAACACAAGATGTAGTGTATAGCGTTTGCCTGAACAACACTATGCCTGTGGGAGAGAAATCGGGAAAAAGCTATTTTGGGAGGGCCTTGCGGCCCTCAGGATCCCTGACGCGGTGCCAGAACAATCTCGACGGGCTCCGGTTCCAGTGAAGGTGCAAGCGGCCCTGCCTCGCCAAGCCAGCTCGCGCCGTCCTCGCCGGGCCGACCATCGGGTGACACCTGTACCGCCACGATAACTGCATCGACCGCCGACATTTTCTGCCCCGCCATCGAGGAGCTGTCGTCAAGACGCAGCGTCAGCGGCAACTGCGAGCCGCGCAGACGCTGTACCGCGAGCGGCATACGGCTGCCGCCGTCTGCGTTGCGCGCCAGGACAAACACGGTATCGCCAGGATTTACCTGGCCGCCGTCGGGCAAGCGAACACTCACCGTTACTCCGGGGCCACTCACTTCCGGCGCGGCAGCAGCAACGGCCTGGTTACTGGCAGCGCCATGGGGTGACCCGGCAGCATGGGGCGATGCGGCCGCCACTGCGCCGCCTGCACCCGCATCAATCTGCGCTTTCGCCTGCGCGATCACATCTTCAATCAAGCGCGCGCTCTCCGAGCCGGGCTGCTCCATGACCAACAAGCGTTCCCAGTAAGCCACGGCAGCGCGGTACTTCCCTTCCTCGAACGATGCCATTCCAAGGAGCCCAAGCGCTGTGCCCTGGTGCGGATTGGCTGCAAGCGCCTGCTCGGCCAGCAGTCGCGCATCGTCACTGAGTTTGCGACCGGCGGCCAGGAATTCCGCCTGGGCAGCAAAAGCGAGAATCTGCGCATCTTCCGGTGCTTCTTCGAGCATCAGCCGGTAGAGCTCGGCGGCCTGTGCGAAGCGCTCACTGCCCATGTAGTAGCGCGCCAAAAGCGCACTGTAATGGAGGTTCTCTGGCCGCTGGCCCGAACGAACCTCGATGTCGGCTAACAGCGCCTCCATCTCGTTGGGTGGGGTTGCATCAGAAAGACCGCTGAGCCGTTCAGCGATCAACACGTCACTGTAGCCGCCCAGCTCGTAGTAAAAAACAAACGCCATAGCCGCAACGACCGGCAGGAGCAGCCATGCAGGAAAACTGCCCCCGCTGGCAATCTCCTTTGCGTCATCGCTTTCTAACGTGCCGTCTTCCAGAAGTCGCAGCTGCGCTTCTTCTCGCAGCACATCGTCTTCCTGTGCAAGCTCCTCTTCCCGCTGCCGATACCATTGCAGGTTGGCGCCTGCGAGATCGCCGCGACCTTTATTACCGCCCCGCGGTAATAGATAGAAAAGCCCACTCAGCAGGACGAGCGCTGCACAGGCAGTAACAAAGATACTCAAGCGTCTCGACCCTCAAGTAACTGGCTCACCCGTTCGCGGTCATCAGCCTGCAACCCGGCCTCGACCAGCGGTGCCGTCGACTTGCGCCGCACGGTAACCAGGAGCACCAGGCCGCCAATTGCCAACAGGCCCACAGGCGCAAGCCAGAGGACGGTGTTGGCGCCACCAAAGCTGGGCCTGTAGCGCACGAATTCACCGTAGCGCGCTACCATGTAGTCGAGTATCTCGCTGTCTGAAGCGCCCTCTTCCAGCTTCATATGGAGTGTCTTGCGCAGGTCCTGGGCGATCGGCGCATTGGAATCGGCAATGTTCTGGTTCTGGCATTTCGGGCAGCGCAGCTCGGCGCTCAATTCCTGGTAGCGCTCCTCGAGGGTGGGGTCGCTGAACTCATACGTCTCAATGACAGCCGCTGCTGGCAACATAAAAAGCAGCAACGTTGATGCGAGCAGTATCCGTAGCATTACTGTGTTGCCTCCCGCCGCTTTAGTTCGTCATACAGAGGTTTCAGGGTGGTCTCCCAGACTTTTTCATCGACTACGCCAACATGGCGGTAGCGGATGAAGCCGTTCTCATCGAGCAGGTAAGTCTCGGGTGCGCCGTAAACGCCGAGGTCGAGGCCGAGCGTGCCCTCCCTGTCTGCAATATTGAAGCGATAGGGGTTGCCGAGGTCGCGCAGCCAACGAATCGCCTCCGCATCGTCATCCTTGTAGTTGAGGCCGAGAATGGGTACGCCGGTATCTGCGAGGATCTGCAGGTACGGGTGCTCTACACGGCACGCGACACACCAGGTGGCCCAGACGTTGAGAAGACTGACCTCGCCGATAACATCCTCACGGGCCAGCGCGCCCTCGCCGCCGAGCGAATACAGCGCGAAATCAGGTAGCGGTTTATCGATCAGTGCCGACGGCAATTCCTTTGGATCAAGTGACAGGCCGCGAAACAGGAACAGCGCCAGAACCGCGAAGATTACCAGCGGCAGGAACAGCTTGACCCTATCCACTGGCGACAGCCTCACCGGCGCGCGCGCTCTCTACCCTGCGCTCTCGCCGATAGCGTTTGTCCGCCACCGTGGCGAAGGCACCGATGGCCATCAGGATCGCACCCAGCCACATCCAGCGCACCATCGGCTTGTAGTGCAGTCGAATCGCCCACGCACCGTCTGAGCCGATGGGTTCTCCCATGGCGACGAACAGGTCGCGGAACAGGCCCGGGTCGATCGCGGCCTCTGTCATGACTTGCCCGGACGCGAGGTAACGGCGCTTCTGCGGCTTCAGCGTGGCTACCAGCCGGCCGTCCTGGAACACCTCAAAGTGCGCCTCATCTGCGACAAAATTCGGGCCCTGGTATCCCTTTACCTCGATGAAGCGGAAGTTGTAACCCGCAACTTCCTCGCTGTCGCCTGGAGACATCTTCAAGTCGTGCTCGATTGCATACTGGCTAGTAGCAACTACACCGATGATAGCGGCAGCGAAGCCCAGGTGCGCAATCACCATACCCCAATAGCTTGGAGCGAGACGTTTAACACCCGCGGCAAAACCTGCATTTGAGCGGGTGCGAAATAGGAAGTCTTTCGTAAGTCCAAACACCAGCCAGCCGCACAGGGCCACGGCGATCGCAACCCAGATATTGTAGGGCTGCTCCAGCAGCGGCAACGTGATGCCGACCACCACCGATGCGAGCAACGCTGGCAGGAGCTCACGTCGCCAGCGGCTTGTGTCATCGCGCTTCCAGCGAGATACCGGGCCGACGCCCATGAACGGCACCAGCAATGCCATCAACGGCACGAAGACGGCGTTGAAGTAAGGTGGCCCGACCGACACCTTACCCTGGCCGAGCGCATCCATGATCAACGGGAACAGCGTGCCAAAGAGCACGGTGAGCGTCGCGACCAGGAACACCACATTATTAACGAGCAGCAGCGTTTCGCGCGATACCCAGTTGAACGTGATGCGGCTGCTGACCGCGGGCGCGCGCAACGCATACAGCGTCAGCGAACCACCCACGACGATCGCAAGGAACACGAGAATAAACAGTCCGCGCTCGGGGTCGGTAGCGAAAGCGTGCACGGAGGTCAGCACGCCGGAGCGCACGAGGAAGGTGCCGAGCAGTGACAGCGAGAAGGCAAAGATAGCCAGCAATACAGTCCAGCTCTTGAACAGGCCGCGTTTCTCGGTAACGGCAAGTGAGTGAATCAACGCCGTACCGGCAAGCCAGGGCATAAACGATGCGTTTTCAACGGGGTCCCAGAACCACCATCCACCCCAGCCGAGTTCGTAGTACGCCCACCAGCTACCCAGCATGATGCCGAGCGTCAGGAACGCCCACGCTACGTTGGTCCACGGCCGTGACCAGCGGGCCCACGCCGCATCGAGGCGGCCACCCATTAACGCGGCGATCGCAAAGGCGAAGGCCACCGAGAATCCGACATACCCCATGTAGAGCAGCGGTGGGTGGATGATCAGGCCCGGGTCCTGCAGCAACGGGTTGAGATCGCTGCCCTCCAGCGGTGTGCTGGGTAACAGGCGGTCAAAGGGATTAGAAGTGAATAGTGAAAACGACATGAAGCCCACGGAGATACCGCCCATAATCGCGAGCACGCGCGACAAGACCACCAGCGGCAGCTGTGGACTAAACATGGCGACGGCAGCCGTCCAAAGGCAAAGGATTAGCGCCCAGAGCAGTAACGAGCCCTCGTGGTTGCCCCATACCGCGGAGAACTTGTACATGGTGGGCATCAGCGTGTTGCTGTGGTTGGCGACAAGGGCCACAGAAAAATCATCCACCAGGAAAGCGTGGGTCAGGCACGCAAACGCGATGGCGGTAAACACGGTCATACCGATGGCTAGGCCCGGCGCCAGTGACATGGCGGCTGCGTTTCGCTGCCATGCGCCCCAGAGCGGGACTACCGCGAGCACAATCGCGAGGCACAGGGCGAGGATCAGGGCAAAGTGGCCAAGCTCAGGTATCACTGCTGCACCCCCTTGTGGTCGTAGCCGGACTTCTCCAGCGCCTCCGCCACTTCCGGCGGCATGTAATTTTCATCGTGCTTGGCGAGCACTTCGGTAGCCACGAGCATACCCTGCTCATTGAGCTTGCCTGACGCGACCGCGCCCTGCCCTTCGTCAAACAGATCGGGAAGTATGCCCGTATAGGTCACCGGCACCTTCGCTGCGTAGTCTGTCAATTCGAAACGCACTTCGAGGCTGTCGTCACTGCGCTGCACGCTGCCGTCGACTACCATGCCACCAATTCGCACGGGCTGCCCGATGGGCGCCTTGCCTGCAGCAACCTCTGCAGGTGGAAAAAACAGATTGATATTGCCGCGCATGGCGTACAGCACGAGCCCGATCGCCGCGCTGGAAAACACCACGACAAAGAGCACGAGATAGAGCCGTTGTTTGCGTACTGGATGCATCAGTCTGCACCCCCGACTGCCGGCGCACGCTCTTCTTCCCTGCGCATCTCGCCGCCGATGTCGCGCAACAGTCGCCTGCGCCGCTTGAGCGGAATCATCACCATGATGATCAGTACCAGCACGGTCATGGCATAGGCCGACCACACAAAGGCGCCATGCCCTTCCATCTCAATGACTGCCTGTACGCTGTCGAAATACATCAGCTCGATCCCTCACTCACGAGTTTGCGCACCCAGCCGGTCTTGGACTCACGCGCCAACAGTTCGGCGCGCATATTCATCAGCATGGCGCAGGCGAACAGGCAGTAGAATGCGGTGATCATCAGGAGCAGTGGATACAACATGCTGCTGTCAATCGTGGACTCGCCGGTAAACTTGATCGATGCCGGTTGATGCAGGCTGTACCACCAGTCGACAGACTTGTAGATAATCGGGATGTTAACCATGCCCACGAGACTGAGCACGGCGCAGGCCTTGCTGGCCGCTTCCTTGTTATCAAACGCCTCGTACAGCGCAACAACGCCGAGGTAGAGGAATAACAGTACAAGCATCGAAGTGATGCGTGCGTCCCATACCCAGTACGTGCCCCAAGTCGGCTTGCCCCAGACCGCCCCTGTAAACAAGGCGAGAAACGTAAGCGCCGCGCCGACCGGTGCCGCCGCTTTCATCGCGACGTCGGCCATCTTCATGCGCCAGATCAGGCTGACTGCACCGGCCGCAGCCATCACGTAATAACCGGCCAGTGCGACAACCGCCGCGGGCACGTGGATATAGATGATGCGGTAGCTGTTGCCCTGGCGAAAATCAGGCGAGGTATAGAGCAATCCCCACACTGCGCCTACGAGTAACGCGACAATGGTCACCGGCAGCAGGAAACGCAGGATCGTACCGGCAATTCCATACATCCAGGGGGGTGAACCGAGCTTATGAAAGAAGGACCACATGAGCCGAGAATTATACCGTTAAGGGGTGGGCGAACAACTGCCTGCCGGGAACAAGCGGGGCATCTGCACAAGTTACGTCAGGCATCGATGCTGATCCTCAGACCCGCCGCTACGGCAAGTGGCGCCAGCGCAATTGCCAGCGACAACATCGCTCCCAGTATGGCGAGATACGGGCCGATTGGCGCCCCGCTTACCGCTGCCTGCACACAGGCGCTGCCAAAGATAAGGACGGGCATGTAAAGCGGCAGAATCAGTAAGGAGATAAGCATGCCGCCGCGCTTCAGCCCGACGGTCAGCGCTGCTCCGATCGCGCCCACCAGGCTGAGCACGGCGGTGCCAAGCAACAGACTGAGCGCTAGCGCCCCGATAGCCTCCGCTGGCAGGTTCAACATGACGGCGAAGAGCGGTGATATTGCAACGAGCGGCAGCCCGGTCACTAGCCAGTGGGCACAAATGTAGGCAAGACCCGACAGATACAGTGGCTGGGGAGCGAGCAGTAGTTGCTCAAGGCTGCCGTCGTCGTAATCACCGCGGAACACCGTGTCGGAGGTCAGCAGGTTCGACAGCAGCGCGATGATCCACAGCACGCCGGGCGCGAAGTCCGCTAACCGGTCAGGCGCGGGACCCAGCCCAAGCGGAAACAGGGCGACCACCATCGCGAAAAAAACGAGCGGGTTGGCGATATCAATGGGGCGCCGGAACGCGAGCAGCAACTGCCGGCGCACTAGCCGAGCGCAAAACGCCAGCGTTCCGGGCGCATCACTCACGATGCGATGCCCTTCTCTAAACTGAGTGCGAGCACGGGGTAATCGACATCGAGCGCCTGGTGCGAAGTCAGCACAACGGCACCACCACCTTGGGCATGACGCGCAAACAACGACTCGAGCTCAGACACGCCCGCTCGATCGATCGCGGTAAAGGGTTCGTCCAGCAACCAGAGCGGCGATCCCGAAAGATACAGCCGCGCCAGGTTCACCCTGCGATGCTGCCCCGCAGAAAGCGTATGACTCGGCATATCCTCGTAACCATAGAGGCCGACACTGGCGAGCGCCTCGTCGATCGCGGCGGATGAATGTGTGCCCTCCCCGCCAACATGGAGCGCAAGGTTTTCGCGCGGCGAGAGCTGCCCCTTCACCGCGCTTTTGTGACCGAGGTACAACAGCGCACCGCCGCGCTCAACGGTGCCGTCGAACCCATAGCGCGACAAACCCGCGAGGATGCGCAGGAGGCTGGTCTTGCCCGCACCATTGGGACCCTCAATCTGAACAAGGTCACCGGCGTTGATTTCAAACGAAAGGTCGCGGAAGAGTTCACGCCCGCCCCGGGAAAGGGTCAGCGCGCCAGCCGCCAGCAGCGGCGCCACTAGAGATTTACCACCGAGATAGCGGGAAGATGAAGGTCGGTATCGCGCTGCACGCGCAGGTTGCCAAAATCAAACAGCGTGGTGTCAGCGAGTTGGGACGGCGCCACGTTGCGGATGCTCCGGAAGATCGTTTCGGTACGCCCGGGGTACTCCCGCTCCCACTCAGCGAGCATCTTCTTGACCTGCACTCGCTGCAGGTTCTCCTGCGAGCCGCACAGGTTGCAGGGAATAATCGGGAACGCCTTGTAGTCGGCGAAGGCTGCGAGGTCGCGCTCTTTGCAATAGGCCATCGGACGGATCACAACATTCTGCCCGTCGTCACTCAGCAGCTTTGGCGGCATGGCCTTGAGGCTGCCGCCGAAGAACATGTTGAGGAACAACGTCTCCACAATATCGTCGCGGTGATGCCCCAGCGCGATCTTTGTGGCACCAATCTGCTCCGCGAACCCGTAGAGGGTGCCACGGCGTAAACGTGAGCACAGTCCGCAGGTCGTCTTACCCTCGGGAATAACCTCGCGCACGATGCTGTACGTGTCTTTCTCCAGGATGTAGTACGGAATGCCCAGTCCAGTCAGGTACTCGGGCAGCACTTCCTCGGGAAAGCCGGGTTGCTTCTGGTCGAGGTTTACGGCTATCAGCTCAAAATCAATCGGGGCACTCTGCT
The DNA here is from genome assembly GCA_965227435.1 of Halioglobus sp. Classification (GTDB taxonomy): domain Bacteria; phylum Pseudomonadota; class Gammaproteobacteria; order Pseudomonadales; family Halieaceae; genus Marimicrobium. The sequence continues at coordinate 173,613 of CBDDGB010000002.1, forward strand.
GAAGGCTCATCAGTACCTCGAGCATGCCGTAGGAGTCTTTGCCCCCTGACACGCAGACGAGCACGCGGTCACCGTCCTCGATCATGTTGTAATCGGCGATGGCATTGCCCGCGTTGCGCCGGAGGCGCTTCTGGAGCTTGTTGAACTCGGTTTTTTCCTTACGGGACAATTCGCGCACGGTATCGGTCGTTAGTGCTTGATTTGGTGGGCATTTTACTGGGTTCTCATAGTGGGCGTCTATGGCATTGGTCGGATGCCGTACGCGCATGTGTGGACGGCTCGAGACACCAGACCCCCGGCACGGGGACCGCCAAAATGCGTACATCCATGTACAGGCTCGGCTGACCGAGCGCGGACCGAGCCATCCATGGCCTCAGACGCCCCCGTGCCGGGGGTCTGATGCCTCGATCCTCTATCGCGCTGCCCACCAACGATTCTCTTCACTCGTGAACCTCACCATCCCATCTATCCGCCCGAAAAACGTCCCTCTCGAGTCTATAGAGGCTTCCGGTGCAGAAGTCCCCTCACGGGAACGTCAGCGGCCAGGGACGGCCGCTGCCGAGCCTGTACATGGATGTACGCTTTTTGGCGGTTCCCGTGAGGGGACTTCTGCACCGGACGCCGCGAGCGCCTGAAGAACACCACACCGACCAAGAACGCACCAAAGAAGAGCACCCAACCACCCGCAAGCCCTTGAATTCAGTGGCCATACCCCCGACAATGAGCGCCCCTGAAAACCTCCGAAATTAACCGAATTCCAAGGACCTCCTAACGATGAATGACCCTGTTCGCGTCACTGTGACCGGCGCCGCCGGCCAGATTGGTTACGCCCTGCTGTTCCGCATTGCCTCCGGGTCGATGCTGGGCGAGAAACAGCCGGTGATCCTGCAGCTGCTGGACATCACGCCCGCCATGGAAGCACTGGAAGGCGTGCGCATGGAGCTTGAGGACTGTGCGTTTCCGCTGCTTGCGGGCATCGTGTGCACGGATGACCCGAATGTTGCGTTTAAGGACTCCGACTACGCGCTGCTCGTAGGTGCTCGCCCCCGCGGTCCCGGCATGGAGCGCAAAGACCTGCTTGAGGCAAATGCTGCCATCTTCTCGGTGCAGGGCAAGGCTATCAATGATCACGCAAGCCGCGACATCAAAGTGCTGGTGGTCGGCAACCCGGCTAACACCAACGCGCTGATCACCCAGCGCAACGCGCCCGATATCGACCCGCGCAATTTCACCGCAATGACGCGCCTCGATCACAATCGCGCCAAAACCCAGATCGCCCTCAAGACCGGCAAGACGGTAAACGATGTAAGCACCATGACCATCTGGGGCAACCACTCCGCCACGCAGTATCCCGACCTCTTCAATGCGAAGGTCGACGGCGAAGCCGCGATAAACCTTGTCGATCAAGACTGGTACGAGGGCGAGTTCATCCCCACCGTCCAGCAGCGCGGCGCGGCGATCATCCAGGCGCGCGGTGCTTCTTCAGCAGCATCTGCGGCCAACGCCGCCATTGACCACGTGCGTTCCTGGGCCCTCGGCACTGACGGTGACGACTGGGTGTCCATGGCAGTGTATTCCGATGGCTCTTACGGCATTGAAGAAGGCCTCATCTACTCGTTCCCCTGTCGGTGTTCGAACGGCGACTGGAGCATCGTCCAGGGCGCAGAAGTCGGCGACTTCAGCCGCGAAAAGATGAGCGCCACGGAGCAGGAGTTGAAGGAAGAACGCGACGCGGTACAGCATCTGCTGCCGTAACCCGTGAGAAGCAACGCGCCGTTTACGCGGCGCGTCGCCCTCTTCCATGAGCGAATCTTCTACCTCAAAGAATTACCACCACGGCAACCTGCGCGCTGAATTGCTGGATACCGCCATCGCGGAACTCAAGCACACGGCAGCGGAAGACCTGAGCCTGCGCGCGCTGGCGCGCTCCGTTGGCGTGTCACAGACAGCACCGTACCGCCACTTCGCCGACAAGGGCGAACTGCTCGCGGCTATGGCCACACACGGCTATCGCGGACTGCTGGCTGAGCTGCGCAGGGCGGGCAAGGACGCCGATGACAATCCGCGTGAACAGTTGTTCGCGTTTGCATACGCCTATGTCGACTACGCGGCAAACAACCCGCAGCTGTTCAAACTGATGTTCGGTCCGGCAGTACAGCCGGCTGAGAAGTACCCGGAGTTGCGACAGGCTAGCCGCGATACGTTTGCGCTGGTGCAGGACATCCTGCAGCGCGGCGTAGACCAGGGGTTGTTCGAACCCATCGATGAGATTGCCTACCTGGCCAACAGTGCATGGTCCAGTATCTACGGGCTTTCAACGCTGCTCGTGGATTCTCCTGGACTCTTCGAGCGCTATATTGACCTGAAACGCCAGGTTGACCTCGAAGTGAGGATTTTCCTGGGCGGCATCAGCGCGCCGCTCGACTAGACTCCGAAGCGCTTGTCTGCAGATTGGCTGGCGCTCCCTGCTTCCCCCCTACAACTCTCGTAACACCGTTACAGGCGGCGTTGAGACCACGCCCCTGCAGTTGTACACGCCGAGACCGCCGATCAGAATCATGCCGGCAATGCCTCCCACCGGCCAGATCCATGGCGAGGGCTTGTAGCTCATATCCATCGCAACGACCTGCAGAATAAACACCGACAGCTCGGCCGCCGCTGTTGCGAGAATGCCGGCGAACAGCCCAAGCGCTGCAAACTCGATCAGGAGCCCGCCCAGTATCAACTCGCGCCGCGCGCCCAGCGCCCTGAGGATCGCGCTTTCGTGCATACGCGCATCAACGCTTGCCTGCACACCGGCGATCAGCACCAGGCCACCGGCTGCGATGATCACCGCGAGCACCAGTTCGATAGCCCCTGAGACCTGCTCGATGATGGTACGAATCTGTTCCACCACCACGTCCATTTCGATCACCGTTACGGTGGGGAACTCACGAATAAAGCGGTTGAGGAAGGCTTTGTCGCCCTGCTCGAGGTGAAAGCTGGTCATAAACGTCGCGGGGTAAGGCGCGAGCACTTTCGGGGGGAAGATCAGGAAAAAGTTGGGGCGCATTGACTGCCAGTCGAGCGCGCGGATGCTACCCACCTTGGCAACCAGCGGCTCGGAGCCGACGAGAAACTCGATCGTGTCGCCGACTTCCAGCTCGAGGCGTTCCGCAAACTCCTCCTCAACCGAGACCAGCGCCTCGTCGGTACCGGGCTCCCACCAGCTCCCTGCGACCAGGCGATTGTCGGGTGGCACCTCATCAGACCATGTGAAGTTCGACTCACGCTGGCGGCGCCCAATCTCCGGGTCATCGGACACTGGCAAAGCCTCGCCATTTACGACCATGACACGGCCGCGAATCATCGGGTAAAACGCCTGGCTCGGGATGCTCTGACCGCGCAGCGTCTGCTCGATGTCGGTGACCTCTTCGGGGCTGATGTTCAGCATGAAGTGGTTCGGGGTATCCGGTGGCAACTGCATCTGCCACTCGTCGATCAGCGATGTACGCACCAGCACAAGAATGAGCAGAAGCATGATCGCCATGCCGAAGATAACAACCTGCAACGCATTGGCGTTGCCGCGCCGCTGCAGCCCGGCAAGCGCGAGCCGCCAGATACTGCCGGCGCTCATCCCCACCAGTCGGCCGCCCTTCAGCAGTGACAGCGCAAGACCCATGCCCAGGAATACCGTGAGTCCAAGGCCGGACAGCACCGCGAGGGTGAGCAACCAATCGCCGCTGTACCACCACATCAACAGAGCAACGGCGCCCAGCCCGATGGCATAGTCCACCAGACTGCGAGCCTGCTCGAGCGGCAGGTCGCGGCGCAGCACACGTAACGGGCTCGCCTGCCCGAGGCGACGCAGCGGTGGCCACGCAAAGCTCATCAGGCACACCAGCGAGGTTGCCGCTCCAATCGCGTAAGGGCGAACACCGCTGGGGCCAGGTTGAACCGGCAACTGGTCAGCGAACAATGCGAAGAACGTAGCCTGTAGCGACCACCCCAGGAGACAACCAAAAGCGGTGGCAATACAACCGAGCAACAGAAGGCTCCGACCGTACAGGCTGTTAATCGACACCGAGGTGGAGCCCAGGCTCTTCATGATTGCAACGTAATCGTGGTGCCGCTCGCTGAAACGGCGCGCCGCAAGCGCAACGGCGACCCCCGCGAGCACCACGGCAAGACTGCCCGCAAGGAGCAAAAAACTCTCTGCGCGATCGAGTGCGGAGCCAATGCCCGGCTGCCCCTCATCGACGGTCAGCAGCCGCTGCCCAACTTCCAGCTTCGGCTCGAGCCAGGCGGTGAATTCATCGACATCCTCTTCCTCACCGGCGTAGAGCTGTCGATACTCAACGCGACTTCCGGGCTGTACGACATTGGTCGCCGGAATGTCGCTGTAATGCATCAAAACCCTCGGACCAAAACCCGAAAACGAAGCCGCCTGGTCTGGCTCTGTGCGCGCAGCCGCAACCGCGCGAAAGTCCGCGTCACCGATGGTGATCGTGTCGCCTATCTCTACATCAAGGAGCGCAAACAGGCGGGAGTCGAGCCACACCTCTCCCGGAGCCGGGCCACGCTCGGCCGCCTCGGGAAGACCGAAGGGTTCCGGGCTGGAAACCAGCTCGCCACGCAGTGGATAGCCATCGCTGGCTGCCTTGACCGAGGCAAGGAACATGTTTTCCTCGCCCGCGTAAACCATGGAGGGGAACTGCAGGGTCTCAACGCGGCCTAGCCCGCGCGCATCCGCTTCCTCCAGCCACTCTGCAGGCAGCGGCCTGCCGCTGCGCACTACCGAGTCAGCGGCGAGAAAGCGATGGCTTTCCTGTTCCAGCGCCGTTTGCAGGCGAGTGGTAAAGGCACTGATACCGGAGACCACTCCCACGGCGAGAACGAGCGCAACAACGAGAACACCGAGCTCCCCACCGCGCCAGTCGCGAACCAGCATTTTTGACGCAGTGACGGACATCGTCAGCTTTCCACCAACGCGCCAGCGTCAAGCTTCAGTCGGCGCTCACAGCGTGCGGCGAGTTCTTCATCGTGCGTCACCAGCACGAGGGTGGAGCCCTCTTCACGGTTGAGCTCGAACAGCAGGTCGACAATGTGACTGCCCGTGCCGGAATCGAGGTTACCCGTGGGCTCATCGGCGAAGAGAATAGTTGGACGGGTGGCGAACGCGCGCGCAATCGCAACGCGCTGCTGCTCGCCCCCCGACATCTGCCGCGGGTAGTGTGTCACTCGCTCCGCGAGACCCACCCGCTCGAGGAAATGTCTTGCGAGATCCTCGGCATTGCCATCGCCGCGCAGCTCCAACGGCAGCATGACATTCTCCAGCGCAGTTAGCGCGGGAAGCAGCTGGAAGGACTGGAATACAAAGCCGATGTGCTCGGCGCGAAAGAGTGCGCGACCGTCCTCATCCAGAGCACCGAGATTGCGGCCGTTGATCTCCACAAAGCCATCGCTGGCCTCATCGAGACCTGCGAGCAGACCCAGCAGCGTCGACTTGCCTGAGCCGGACGCGCCGACGATTGCCGCCGACTGCCCCGACTTGATTTCGAGGGTGATCCCTTTCAGTATCTCCAGCTCGCCGCCCGCCATGGGCACCCGTTTCTGGAGGTTGTCTACTTTGATCATGCCGCGTTATTCCCACCGCTTTGTATTGGTACGCGCCGCGCTTGTAGTCGGATGGCTGCTAATGGCATTGCCCAATGCCGCTCGCGCGGAAGCGGCCACCATCCTGGTGCTGGGAGATAGTATCAGCGCGGCCTATGGTATGTCTCTGCAGCAGGGCTGGGTTGCGGGCCTCGGCGAGGAGCTGGGCGAAGACTACAACGTCGTCAACGCGAGTATCAGCGGCGAGACCACAGCGGGAGGCCTCAGGCGCCTGCCAGAACTATTAGAGCAGCACAAACCGCATCTGGTGATCATCGAGCTGGGCGGCAACGATGGGCTTCGCGGTTATCCCTTGAATAAATTTCGCAGCAACCTTAACGAACTTGTAATGAAGTCCAAGGCGGCCGGTGCGCGCGCGATCCTCGTGCCGATGGAAATACCACCCAACTACGGCACCCGCTACACGGCCGGCTTCCGCCAGGCCTATCGCGATGTCGCCGAGGCCACGGGGGTAACGCTATCACCGTTTATTCTCGATGGTGTCGCCACTGACCCCACGCTGATGCAGGACGACGGCATTCATCCGACGACCGGCGCACAGAAGCTGCTGCTGGCAAACATGCTGCCAACGGTGCGCGAGGTTCTCGCGGCGCCGTGAGCAACTCGCGTCTCACCAATCTTAAGCAGCGCGACCGCGAGGTTGTCTGGCACCCTTATGCCTCCGCCCTCGATGCTCCGGATGTAGTCCCCGTGGCCAGCGCGCGGGGCGTCAGGCTGACACTCGACGATGGACGCGAGCTGATTGATGGCATGGCCTCTTGGTGGTGCGCGATTCACGGCTACAACCATCCGGTACTCAATGCCGCAGTCCAGGCGCAGCTCGAAGACATGTCACACGTGATGTTCGGTGGCCTGACCCATGCGCCCGGTGTAGAGCTGGCGGAGCGCCTGGTTGAGTTAACGCCGGAGCCGCTGGACCGCGTATTTTTCAGCGATTCAGGCTCCGTTGCCGTAGAGGTCGCGCTGAAGATGGCGCTGCAGTACTGGCACTCCAGGGGCCAGCCGAACAAGCAGAAGCTCGTTGCGCTCAGGAACGGGTACCACGGCGACACCTTCGGCGCGATGTCTGTCTGCGACCCTGTCACGGGTATGCACCACTTGTTTGGCGATGCGCTGCCTGCGCAGCTGTTTGCCCCCGCACCGACCTGCCCGCCGGGGTCGACATGTTCCGAGGAAGACATTGCCGAGATGCGGCACATCCTGGAGAAGCACAGCAATGAGATCGCCGCGGTCATAGTTGAACCTGTTGTGCAGGGCGCCGGTGGGATGCGTTTCTACAGCGCGGACTATCTCGTCAAGCTGCGGGCCCTGTGCGATGAGTTCGACACGCTGCTGATATTCGACGAGATCGCGACCGGCTTCGGCAGGACCGGCGAACTGTTTGCGGTGGACCATGCGGACGCCGTGCCCGACATTCTCTGCGTGGGCAAGGCCCTTACCGGTGGCTACATGACCCTCGCGGCCACGCTGTGCAACGCGCGGGTCAGCCACGGTATCAGCGAGGGTGAAGCCGGCGTCTTTATGCACGGCCCGACCTTCATGGCAAATCCCCTCGCCTGCAGCGTGGCGCTTGCGAGCCTGAACCTCCTGCTCGAGGGACCCTGGCAGGACAATATCCGTCGAATCGAGGCCGATCTCTCCCGCGGTCTTGCGCCGGCCGCAGACCTGCCACAGGTTGCTGATGTCCGTACGCTGGGAGCAATTGGTGTGATCGAGCTGCACGAACCCGTAGACATGCGCACGATTCAGCCGATGTTTGTCGAACGTGGCGTCTGGGTAAGACCCTTTAGCAAGCTGGTGTACGCCATGCCGCCCTACATCACGAACAGCGATGACCTCAGGGCACTGACTGCCGCCATGGTCGACGTGGTCGCCACGGCGGGGTGATCGGGCGTCAGAGCGTGACGCTGCCCTGCATAAACGTCACTCCCCGCCCCGTCATATACACGCGCCCGTCTGCCAACCTGCAGTCGAGATCACCGCCGCGGGCGGAAATCTGGCGACAGGCGAGTCGTTCGAGCCCCAATCGCTTCGACCAGTAAGGTACCAGCGTGCAGTGCGCCGAACCGGTCACAGGGTCCTCGTCGATACCCACCTGGGGGGCAAAAAACCGCGAGACAACGTCACAGTCGTTACCGGGCGCCGAGGCAATCACGCAATGGGAGGATGCATGCAGCAGGGCATTGATGTCGGGCGAGAGACCGGCCACGTCCTCTTCAAACTCGTAGACGTAGAGCAGCTTGCCCGGATTGCCCTCCACCACCAGCGCTTCGCTGGCCGTTGCACCCAGCGCGTTGCAGACCGCCACATCGACATCCACAGGCTGCGCTTCTGACGCGGGGAAGTCCAGCGTCAGGCCATCGGTTGAGCGCGTGACCACGAGTTCACCGCTGCGCGTATCGAAGCGGACCACGCCACCCTCATGACCCAGGTGCTCAAACAGTGCGTGAGCGGCCGCCAGCGTCGCATGACCGCACAGATCGACTTCCTGGCCCGGCGTAAACCAGCGAAGGTCATAGCCCTCGTCGTTCTTTACGAGATAGGCGGTCTCGGAGAGATTGTTTTCCGATGCGATGTCCTGCAGGAGGCTGTCTTCCAGCCATGCATCCAGAGGCATGACCGCCGCAGGATTGCCTGCAAACAGCTCACTGGTGAATGCATCTACCTGGAATATTGGTAACAACATGGCGACCTCCTCCCGGCAACCGCTGCGGATGTACTTTCAAGAGGGGGTTTACTATAGTGCCACGAGCTTGTAGCAGCCACAGAAAAAACGGGATTTCATGTCGGTCAGGCAGCAGACGCCACTACAGAAGCGAATCTACGATGTCATTTTCGGCACGGAGACCCCGGCTGGAAAGTGGTTCGACATCATTCTCATCGCAATCATTGGCGTCAGCGTCACGATCGTCTTACTCGACTCTATTGAGGATCTGCACCTCTCATACGGCGTGCTCTTTTTGCAGCTAGAGTGGATCTTCACAATACTCTTCACCATCGAGTATTTTATTCGCATCTGGTGCGCGCCCAACCGACGGGCTTATATATTAAGTGCGTACGGGATCGTGGACCTGCTCGCTCTGCTACCCACCTACCTGTCGCTCCTGCTGCCACAGGCGACCCCACTGTTAATCATTCGCCTGCTGCGCATACTGCGTATCTTTCGCGTTCTGCGGCTGCTGTCTTACTTGAGGGAAGCGAACGAGCTTGCCGGTGCCCTGCAGCGCTCTGCCCGCAAGATTTTCGTGTTTTTCGCGTTCGTGATGATCCTGACCACGATCTTCGGCTGCCTGATTTACGTGGTTGAGGGCCCAAAAAACGGCTTCAAGAGCATACCAACATCCATCTACTGGGCGATCGTCACGATCACTACCGTAGGATACGGCGACATCATTCCGACCACGCCCATCGGCCGGGCCATTTCGTCCGTGGGAATGTTGATCGGTTATGCGGTAATTGCTGTGCCGACAGGCATTATCACCGCGGAGCTGACGGCAAATCAGCGCTTGAAGGACCGCGAGAAAGAGTTGGCGTCGCGCAACTGCACCAACTGCGCAGCCGTGGAGTCAGATGCCAGCGCCCGCTACTGCAGAAACTGTGGGACCATACTGCCAAGACCTGGCCACCGGCCCGAAGAGCCGGCGGCCGGAGAGAAAACCTAGAAGTCCTTACGTACGGTGAAACCCCAGGTCAGGGGCTCGTTGTAGTACGCAATGAATCGACCCGTCTGTGCAGGAGCGTCTGCGATAGTGTTCGTATACTCCTCGTCCGTCAGGTTACGGCCCCAGAACACCATCGACGTATCCCAGGGCTCATAGAGCAGCCCGACCCGCGCGTTAACCAGCGCGTAGGAACCATCGTACTTGGTCGGGTCGTTGTTGACGTCAGTCATACGCTCGTCGGTCCAGATGTACTCGAGGTACGCGAAGCCACCCAGGCCATCGCTCAGGCGAAACTCCTGGTTGCCCGTGAATACGAAGACATTCTCCGGGTTGCCCGCAAGGTCACCGCCGCTGCGGTCACAGGCGTTCGCGAGGTCCGCAGGGTCGCTGTCACCCGGATCAGGCTGGGTTGTGTGGAAGACTTCACCGGTCCAGCAGGGGCCGTTCTCAAAGTCTGCGTACTCGCCATTGTTGTAGGCGTAGGCGACCGTGAGAGTAGTGCTATCCGTCGGCGCCCAGTTAAGGTCGATTTCACCCCCGTAAGTTTCGGCGGTACCGGCATTGGTGAGCGTAAAGCCGCCGCCCTGGAAGGACACGGTCTGCAGGTCGTTGGTGTCGGTCTTGTGCAACGCGACATTCACACGCAGTGCCTGCTCTGGAAACTCTGCCTTCATGCCCAGCTCGAAGGACTCGGCATCTTCAGCTTCAAAAACCGGATCAAACGCGGGATCGATACGATCGGTGTTGGTGCCGCCTGACTTGTAGCCAGTGCCGTAGGAGCCGTAGAGCATGATGTCGTTGTTGACGAACCAGCTCAGCTTAACGGTGCCGGTCACCTGGTCATCGTCAAACTCCGTGTCGAGATCAGGCGTTGGCGACAGCGGTGGGAACGACAGGAAGCCCGCATTGTCGGTAGGACCGCCCCCTTCCAGCGGGAAGTCCTGCGTAAAGACGTTCGAGAGTTTCTTGTCTTCGTAAGTCCAGCGCAGACCAGCCGTCAACACGAGGTCATCGGTGATATTGAAGTCCGCCTGGCCGAAGATCGCGTAGCTCTCGTGCTCCTGTTCATTGACGTCGCGGGAGCCGGTGCCCTCGATAAAGAGGTTGCTAGGGGCGCCCAGTGCGATTTGAGCCGTGTCAGCACCAACGTTGGTTTCCCGATCGTTGTCGAGCTCCTGCATGTAATAGTACAGGCCGACGACGTACTTGAGCCGGTCTCCTTCGCCGGTGAAACGGAGTTCCTGCGTGAACTGGGTCTGCTCCGAATCGTTGATCCGGTAAGCGCCATCCAGGTTGGTAAACAGGATGTCGGCTTCGTCATAGGAGTCGTGCATCCTGTACGCGGTGATACTGGTGACCAGGAACAGGTCGGCCTCGTAGTCAACCTGCAAGGAGACGCCGGAATCTTCGTTCTGGGAGAGTGGCTTCTGTGCCGCCGTCACTTCGTAGTTGTAGAAATCATCCTGGTCGATCACCGTTCCACCGCCGGCGACAATGAAGTTGTCCGTAGGGAAGTTGGGGAACGGGTTCAGTACTGCAGGCAACGTGCCGCCGTCCTGGGGCTCGAAGTTGTTCTTGAAGTTACCCACGCCGCAGCAGGTTTCCTCTACTTCGGAGTAATCCGCGATAAAGTGCATGGTGAGCTCATCGTTGGGCGTGAACAAAGCCTGCAGTCGCGCTCCCCAGCGATCTCGATCATTGATTGCATCATCCTCGGTGACGCCATCCTGACCGATCCAGTCGAGGTAGCCGTCACGCTCCATCCAAAAGCCGGTGGCACGCATCGCGAGCACATCCTCGACAAGCGTGAACGACTTGGCGGCGCTGCCGCTCAGCAGGCTGTAGTCCCCTGCTGTGCCCTCAACGAAGCCGGTACCCTCGAAGTCTGGCGCCACGGAGTTGATCTGCAATGCGCCCGCCGGGGTGTTGCGCCCGAACAGGGTGCCCTGCGGACCGCGCAGCACTTCGACGGAAGCAACATCGACAAGGTTGTTAATCATTGAGCCCTGCCGCGCGCGGTAGACGCCATCGACATAAAGGCCCACGGATGATTCCAGACCGAAGTTCTGCGAGCTGGTAAACACCCCGCGAATCTGGAATGTGGACGTTGTCGAGGTCTGGCTCTGGCCCACAATCAGGCTGGGAGCGTTGACCTGCAGGTCAAACATGTCCTTAACGCCAGACTTCTCGATCATGGCCGCGCTGAAAGCCGAGACGGCGACAGGGACATCCTGGAGGCTCTGCTCGCGCTTCTGCGCCGTGACAATGACTTCTTCGAGGAGGCCCTGGGCCTTCACCTGCGGCACGAGGGTCGCCAGGGCGAGAGCGGAGGCAACCGCAAGTGGTTTGCGGGACAGCAACTTATTCATAAAACTACCTATGGTTATTGTTAACTCGAGTTAATGTTGCACATCATACCCGTACTTCGCGGACGCCTGAACCCTTCATACCCTGTTTTGTCCAGCCCGGTCGTCCTGGCGCTCCGTGCTACAATCCGCGCTTTGTACCACGCTGCACCTGCACCATGACGACCTCGCTGTTTTCCTATCGCAAGTACTGGGCCGAATGCTTCGGACCAGCCCCACAGCTGCCTATGTCACGGGCGGAGATGGACGCTCTCGGCTGGGACAGCTGCGACATCATCCTGGTCACCGGCGACGCCTATGTCGACCACCCGAGTTTCGGCATGGCCGTTGTCGGGAGATTGCTGGAGGCCCAGGGGTTTCGCGTGGGCATCATCGCGCAGCCAGACTGGCAGAGCGCAGAACCGTTTCGCGCCCTCGGTCGACCCAACCTCTTCTTCGGTGTTGCCGCCGGCAACATGGACTCGATGATCAACCGCTACACCGCGGATCGAAAGCGCAGGAACGATGACGCGTATACCCCGGGCAACGAGGGCAATCGGCGTCCGGACCGTGCGGTGATCGTCTACAGCCAGCGGGTGCGGGAAGCCTATCGCGGCGTGCCCCTGGTAATCGGCAGTATCGAGGCCAGCCTGCGCCGAATTGCACACTATGATTACTGGAGCGACAAGGTCAGGCGATCGATCCTGCTGGATAGCCGCGCGGACCTGCTGCTCTATGGCAACGCCGAGCGCGCCATTGTCGAGGTCGCACACAGGCTGGCTGCAGGCAAGAACATCAACGAGATTCGCGACCTGCGCGGCACAGCTTTCGTCATGAAGCAGTTACCGGGGGATCGGCAGGTCATCGATTCCACCAGCATCGATGTCGTGGGTCCCGTGAGCCCGCCAGTCAATCCCTACGAAACGACCGCGCAGGCCAGCTGTGCGGAAAAGAACGCACCGGAAGAGGTGCAACCCGTGCGCCTGCTCACTGGCCTCAATGACGATACAGACGCGGTCATAAGAATCCCCTCCTATGAGCAGGTGAAGGACGACCCCGCACTTTATGCCCACGCCTCGCGGGTTCTCCACAAAGAAACCAACCCACACAATGCGCGGCCTCTGGTGCAGGCTCACGGCGATCGGGAGGTCTGGCTCAATCCGCCACCCATACCGCTGACGACCGATGAACTCGACAGCGTGTTTGAGTTGCCCTACACGCGTCTTCCTCACACAGAGTATGGTGACGCCCGTATCCCTGCTTTTGAGATGATCCGGCACTCCATCAACATTATGCGTGGCTGCTTCGGCGGCTGTACCTTCTGCTCAATCACGGAGCACGAGGGACGCATCATCCAGAACCGCTCCGAGGAGTCGATCATCCGCGAGATCGAGCAGATCCGCGACACGTCACCGGCATTCACCGGCGTGATCTCCGACCTGGGCGGCCCCACCGCCAACATGTGGCGCCTGGCCTGCAAGAGCGCTGAGATCGAGGCATCCTGTCGCAAGCTGAGCTGCGTGTTCCCCGGCATCTGCAAAAACCTGAACACCGACCAGACCCCGCTCGTGCAGCTCTACCGCAAGGCGCGCGAAGTACCCGGCGTCAAGAAGGTGCTGATCGCCTCGGGCCTGCGCTATGACCTTGCGGTCGAGACGCCGGAGTATGTAAAGGAACTCGTCACTCACCATGTTGGCGGCTACCTGAAGATTGCGCCCGAGCACACCGAAGACGGTCCGCTCGACAAGATGATGAAACCGGGCATCGGAAGCTACGAGCGCTTCCGGAAAATGTTTGAGAAGTTCTCGAAAGAAGCCGGAAAGGAACAGTACCTGATTCCCTACTTCATCGCCGCGCACCCGGGCACCACGGATGAGGACATGCTCAACCTCGCGCTGTGGCTGAAACGTAATCGTTTCCGCGCAGACCAGGTGCAGACGTTCTACCCCTCGCCCATGGCCACCGCCACCGCGATGTATCACTCGGCCAGCAACCCGTTGCGCCCGATACGGAGAGATGGTGAAGAGGTTCCCGGCGTCAAGAGCCTGAAGCAGCGCCGGCTGCACAAGGCGTTCCTGCGCTACCACGACCCGGACAACTGGCCCGAACTGCGCACAGCCCTCAAGAAGATGGGGCGCGCGGACATGATCGGCAACGGGGAACACCAGCTGATCCCGTCACGACAGCCGCCCAAGCGGCACGCCAAGGTCAGCGGAGACAGCCGCCCGTTCGCCACCCAGCACACGCGAGCGGAACAGCGCAGCCCCTCACGCGGCGGTCGCAGGAGGCGCTGATTCGTCTATACTCCCGCACTCTTTCCCAGTAACTGTTCTTGGAGAACCCTGTGAAACTACTGCAATCCCTGCTGTTCGTCGCCACCTTCATCCTCGCGAGCGCTGCCGTTGCCGGCTCCCTCGCCGTGGGCAGCGCCGTACCCGCCCTCAAGATCGACGACCGGGGTGAGATTACCCTGAACGACGATGACGTCGACTATGCCCCCTGGGACTCCAGCCAGCTGTCGGGCAAAGTACATGTGGTGCAGTACATCGGCGCCACCATGGGCGACAAGGACAAGTTCAAGCCGCTGACCGACAAGATCGAATCAGACTTTGCCCCGGGCAGCGTCACGGTTACCACACTGATCAACATGGACGCCGCACTCTGGGGCACCGGCGGGCTGGTTGCGTCTGAAATCAAGAAGAACAAAAAGGCGTATCCCGAGGCCATCATGGTGCTGGATGAAGACGGTATCGGCACCAAGACCTGGGGGCTCGGAAAGGATGGCATCGCACTGATCATCCTCGACAGCGAGGGCGTGATTCGCTACGTGGTGCAGGAAGGTATTGACGACAGCACACTCCCGGAACCCCTCGGCATACTGCGCGAACAGGTCGACGGCTAGAAGCGTACGCAGAACAATTTAGTGCACTGACCCGTGGAGCCGCTTCCAGTATCATAGCGGCCTCACGGAGCCCCTATGAACAAGAAAGCCCTTTATCCGGTCATCGCTCTCGTGTTGGGCCTTGGCCTCGCGGTACTGATCGGCAGCGACAAACCTGAACTCAACCCCCAGCCTTTCGAACCCATGCCCACCGTGGTGCGGGTGCTTGCTGCCAATTTGCACGCAGAGCACCTGACGGTACGCTCCCAGGGCACTGTACAACCGCGCAGCCAGAGCGAGCTCATTCCCGAAGTCACTGGAATAGTGAACTGGATTTCGCCATCACTGGTAAGCGGCGGGGCTTTCCGTGAGGGCGATGTGCTGCTGCAAATTGACGCGGCGGACTACCAGTCACAACTGAAACGCAGCGAGGCAGCGTTCAAGCGGGCGGGCATTGAACGCACCCACGCCGCCGATGAACTCAAGCGCCTGGCGAGCCTGCACGAACGCCAGCTCGCCAGCCAGCAACAGCTCGACAATGCCCGGCGCACGGCGAACGTCAGCGAAGCCAATCTCGCCGAGGCGGAAGCTGCCCTAGACCAGGCACGCAGAGACCTCGAACGCACCGAGTTGAAAGCCCCGTTCGACGGCCTCGTGCGCAGTGAACACGTCGACCTCGGTCAGTTCATAACGCGCGGCCAGAGCATCGGCACGATCTATGCCACAGACTACGTCGAAATTCGCCTCCCGATCTCAGCAGACCAGCTGGCCTACCTGGGTCTTCCGATCGCCACGCGAGGCCTGATTCCAGACGAGATGCGCCCGCCGGTAACCATTGCGACTGACTTCGGCGACACGCGCCTCCTGTGGGATGGCGAGCTCACGCGTCTCGAAGCCGAGGTCGATGAGCGCTCGCGCATGGTCTACGGCGTTACCCGGCTTCGCCTCGACGATGACGACGAGACACCGATGCTACCCGTGGGCATGTTCGTGCAGGCCGAGATTCGCGGCGCGCGCGTTGAAAATGTTATTCGCCTCCCCCGCTCTGCCATGCGTGACAATAACCAGGTGCTTGTCGTCGATGATGAAGACCGCCTGCAGTTCCGCCAGATATCGCTATTGCGCCTTGAACACGACGACATCCTGGTCAGCAAGGGGCTACAGGATGGCGAACTGGTCTGCGTCTCACCCTTGCAGACCGTGGTCGAGGGCATGCGTGTCCAACCGATAATGGAGTAGGCACCGCACGATGCACAAGCTCATCGACTGGTTTGTACACAACCCGGTCGCAGCCAATCTCCTGATGATGATCCTGGTGGCCGGCGGCCTGCTCGCGCTGCCGAACATCCACCAGGAGGAGTTTCCCACGGTTGATGTCGACGCGGTCAATGTGCGGGTCCCTTACCTGGGCGCCGCGCCCGCGGAGGTCGAGAGCGCCGTCTGCATCCGTATCGAGGAAGCGGTCGAGGGCACCGAGGGCATCGACCGCACCATGTCAGAGGCGTCTGAGGGTTTCTGCAGCGTGACGTTCGAGCTGGTCACGGGCGTCGACAAGACCAAGGTCGCAAACGACATCAAGAGCAAGGTCGATGCTATCGACGCTTTTCCGGTAGAGACCGAGCAACCGGTCACGGCGGAAGTGAGCATTCTGGGCACCGTATTGCAGGTCGCCGTGTCAGGACGGGCCGACGAGCGTACGCTCAAGCTGATCGGTCAGCGTATGCGCGACGATATTGCGGCGTTGCCAGGCGTTTCCCAGGTCAATCTCCAGTTCGCAAGACCCTACGAAATTTCCGTTGAAGTATCGGAGCAAACTCTAAGACGCCACGGGTTAACGCTGGAGGCCATCGGACGGGCCATTGCAGAAAGCTCGCTCGACATTCCAGGCGGCTCTGTCAAAACGCGCGGCGGTGAGATACTGCTGCGCACCCGCGGTCAGGCTTACCGGGGTCAGGAGTTTGAAGACATCGTGGTGCTTACTCGCATCGATGGCACGAGCGTGACGCTGGGCGAAATCGCGACCGTAATCGACGGTTTCGAGGAAAGCGACCTGCAGGCGCGCTTTGACGGAGACCCGGCGATCTCGCTGAAGATATCGCGTGTCGGCGAAGAGGACATCATGGAGATATCCACCCGCGTCAAGGACTACCTGGAGCAGGCGCGCAAGGAGGTCCCGGAGGGCATCTCGATCACGATATGGCAGGACGAGTCGCAGGATCTCGTCGACCGCCTCGACGCACTCACGCAAAACGCGCGCAGCGGCCTGTTTCTAGTCCTGCTCGCGCTGACGCTGTTCCTGCGCTTTCGGCTCGCCCTCTGGGTGGCGGCCGGCATCCCGGTCGCCATGCTGGGCGCGGTCGCGCTGTTTCCCCTGGCCGACATCTCGATCAGCACCGTCTCCGTAATGGCGTTCATCCTGGTACTCGGAGTGCTTGTCGACGATGCCATCGTGGTGGGTGAACGCGTGTACGCGTATGAGCAGGCGGGCCACCCACGACTCGTCGCAGCCTCGGGCGGGACCCGGGAGGTCTCGCTGCCGGTGTTTTTCGGGGTACTTACCACAATGGCAACATTCATCCCGGTCGTCAGCATCCCGGGGCCGATGGGCAGCTTCTACGAGCCACTCGGTTACACGGTCATGATCGCCCTCGCATTCTCGATCATCGAGTCCCAGCTTATCCTGCCCTCGCACCTCGCCCACCGACGGCCAGAGAGTCAAAAGGGCGACAATCGCGTGATGAACGCGTGGCTCTCAGTACAAGAGCGCATCTCCGGTGCGCTGGAAAACGCGGCCACCCGCTATTACCAACCCGCCGTGGACCGCGCACTCGAGTGGCGCTATCTCACCGTTGCCTGTGGCATCGTCGTCCTTGCATTGACACTGTCACTGTTTGCCAGCGGCCGGATGCAGTTCCAGTTTTTCCCTGCAGTAGAGGGCACGAACCTCTACGCGGCGCTCACGATGCCCGAGGGCACTCCACTGGAGGACACGGCAAGGGCGGTCGCGCAGCTCGAATCGGCCGCTGAAACACTCCGCGCGGAGCTTGATGCCGACCTTGAGCAAGGAGAAGAGAGCAAGATTGCCCACATGATCTCGAGCATTGGCTCGTTTATCCCCAAGGGCAGCATTAGCCAGACGGATGGCGCGCAGAGCAATATCGCGGAGGTCGGCGTCAAGCTGAACCTGCCGCGCAACTACTCGGGAATCTCAACCCAGACATTTGCCAAACGCTGGCGCGAGCTCACCGGTGGTATCCCCGACGCGGTGGAACTCACCTTCACGTCAGACTCCTTCAGCATGGGCAAGGCCATTTCGTTCGAGCTCTTCGGGCGCGACTTTGAAGAATTGCGCTCGGTTGCAGCGGAAGTTCGCGTTGCGCTGAACGGCTTTCCCGGGGTGGTCGATGCCGCCGACTCCTTCCGTGCCGGCAAGCAGGAGGCGCAGCTCACCTTGCTGCCAGAGGCGAGACACCTTGGCATTACGCTGAACGACCTGGGGCAGCAGGTGCGCCAGGCCTTTTACGGCTTCGAGGCCCAGCGCATTCAGCGTGGCAAGGACGATATCCGTGTCATGGTCCGCTACCCGGAGGGCGAGCGGCGCTCGCTGGGCGACCTCGAGGACATGCGCATACGCACAGCCGACGGCACAGAAGTCCCCTTTGCCAGTGTCGCTCGCGCAGAACTCGCCCGCGGGTATACAACCATCCGGCGCGTTGACGGCAACCGGGTAGTCACCGTAACCGCAGATGTCGACCGCAATGTGAACACACCAGAGGCGGTGATCGAGGCTCTACAGGAAGACGTCCTTCCCGATGTGCTCTCCCGGCACCCAGGCGTGAGTTACGCACTCTCCGGTGAAGCGGAAGAGCGCTTCGAATCGATGTCCTCCCTCGTCAGCTCCAGCGCACTCGCGTTGCTCATTATTTTCGCCCTTCTCGCCATACCCCTGCAGTCTTACCTGCAGCCGCTGGTCATCATGAGCGTGATACCGTTCGGCATTGTTGGCGCCATACTGGGTCATATGATCATGGGCATGGATCTCGTGTTCTTCTCGCTGCTGGGCATCGTGGCCCTGGCAGGCGTGGTAGTGAACTCCAGCCTTGTACTTGTCGATAACATCAACAATCAGCGCCGGGCGGGTAAGACTGCGACATGGGCAGCGAGTCACGCCGGTACGGTACGTTTTCGCCCTATCGTTCTCACCACCATCACGACCTTTCTCGGGCTGACGCCGATCATGCTCGACACGACCATCGCGACACACGTGTTCCGGCCAATGGCGATCTCGCTGGCATTCGGTGTGTTGGCAGGCACGGTCATCACCCTATTCCTCGTGCCGTGCTTCTACCTCGTGCTGGAGGACTTTCAGCGACTGCGGGGACGCCGTGACGCCTCCGAGGCCGCGCCCCGAAGTGAACAGCCGGCCTGATCCAGCACCCTTTCGCCATAGACAGTCGCAATCAACGACTTTGAATTAATTGATTTGTCATGACATCCCGCGTGTACTAGTTTACTAAGAGCCGCTCACTGGGCGGTGTCGACACTCACCAGTAAGTCATAGTCAGTAAAGGTTAAGGAGAGGACACATGTCACTCAAAGGTAGTCAGACTGAACAAAATCTGAAGGACGCGTTCGCGGGCGAGTCCCAGGCCAACCGGCGCTATCTCTACTTCGCCGCGAAGGCCGATGTGGAGGGCTACAACGACGTCGCAGCCGTGTTCCGCTCTACCGCAGAAGGCGAAACGGGCCACGCACACGGCCATCTCGAGTATCTCGAGGAAACTGGCGACCCGGCGACCGGCCTGCCGATCGGCAACACGTCCGACAACCTCAAGGCGGCGATCGCTGGCGAGACCCACGAGTACACCGACATGTACCCGGGTATGGCCAAGACGGCGCGGGACGAAGGCTTCGACGAGATCGCAGACTGGATGGAAACACTGGCAAAGGCCGAGCGCAGCCACGCCAATCGCTTCCAGAAAGCCCTGGACTCCCTCGACGACTAAGCGTCTTCCGGCCGGCCCATCGGGCCGGCCATTCACCATTTCTAGAAAACGCCTGACGTTACTCCGGGGGGACAGACCGTGAGAGAAGGAAGCCTGGAGGCACCAACCCGCCATCCTATCGATTGGCGCTCCGAAAAGTTCTGGGACAAAGCGGATCTCGAGCAGGAGCTCGAGCGCGTCTACGACATCTGCCACGGCTGTCGCCGCTGCGTCAGCCTGTGCGATGCATTCCCCACCCTGTTCGATCTCGTCGATGAGTCTGACACTATGGAGGTCGACGGCGTTGACAAGGGCGACTACAACAAGGTCGTCGACCAGTGTTACCTCTGCGACCTCTGCTACATGACCAAGTGTCCGTACGTGCCGCCCCACGAGTGGAATGTCGATTTTCCGCACCTGATGCTGCGCGCAAAAGCGGTGAAGTTCCGCGATGAGGGCGCTCGCACGCGAGACAAGCTGCTGACCAGTACAGACGCTGTCTTCAAGGCCGCTTCTATTCCGCTGGTCGACGTGACCATTAACACGCTCAACAGCAACACGGGCGTACGCAAGGTGATAGAGAAAGTCACCGGCATCCACCACGAGGCGCCTGTACCGAAGTTTCACAGCCGGACCCTGCACAAGCAGGTGAAACCGCTGTTGAAGACAACCGAGCCCACTACAGTCGGCGAGACCTCCGGCAAGGTCGCACTCTATGCAACCTGTTATGGCAATTATAGCAATCCCGATATCGGCGCAGACTTCGTCAAGGTTTTCCAGCACAACGGGATGCACATCGACATCATCGAGAAAGAAGCCTGCTGTGGGATGCCCAAGCTGGAACTGGGCGACCTCGATGCCGTCGACCGCCTGAAGCAGGCCAACATTCCCCTGCTCGCGCAGCTGGTAGACGAAGGTTACGACCTGATCGCCCCGATCCCTTCCTGCGTATTAATGTACAAGCAGGAGCTGCCGCTGATGTATCCCGATGATGCCGACGTGGCCAAGGTACAGGCGGCGTTCTATGACCCCTTCGAATACCTGTGGCTACGCCACAAGGGCGAAGCCCTCGACACCGAGTTTAAGGAGGCTCTCGGCAGCGTGGCCTACCAGGCAGCCTGTCACCAGCGCGTGCAGAACATAGGACCCAAAACCCGCGACGTGTTGAACCTCGTGCAGGATACCGATGTGACCGTGATTGAGCGCTGCTCCGGTCACGATGGCACCTACGCGGTGAAGGCCGAAACCCACGACAAGGCGGTCAAGATTGCGCGGCCCGTGGTACGAAAGATCGACCAGCAGGGGCCCGCCCACTTCACCAGCGACTGCCCGATGGCGGGCGCGCACCTTGCCAACCTCGCAGACAGCGTCGAGGCGGCTGAGCATCCGATGACCCTGTTACGCAAAGCCTACGGATTGGAGTAAAGCATGATGAAACCCCTGGCTCGCAGCGACCTCTGGTCACTAGAAGAGTACGCAGAGCAGCGCCCTGCGTTTCGTACGCGCGTTCTAGCGCACAAAAAGAATCGCCAGGTCGCGCTAGGCGAAAACGCCCGTCTCTATTTTGAAGACAGGCTCACCATCCACTACCAGATTCAGGAAATGCTGCGCATCGAGAAGGTATTCGAGGCCGCTGGCATCGTGGAGGAACTGGACGCCTACAACCCTCTCATTCCAGATGGCAGCAACTGGAAGGCCACGTTCATGCTGGAGTATGCGGACCCCAGCGAACGCGAAGCCGCCCTCGCGCGCCTCATAGGCGTTGAAGACCGTGTCTGGCTGCAGGTTCAGGACTGCGATCGGGTGTACCCGATTGCCGACGAGGACCTCGAGCGGGAGAACGCTGAAAAAACCTCGTCCGTGCATTTCCTGCGTTTCGAGTTAACGCCGAGTATGGTCAGGGCGGTACACGCCGGAGCGGCTATACACGCGGGTATCGATCACCCCGAGTGCGATGCGGGGCCGCTGGAACTGAGTGATGCGGTACGCGAGTCGCTCGCCGGCGACCTCGAGAAGGTCGCCCTCAACTAGCATCCCGTTGGCGTCGCGTACGCGCGGTCGCAACAGCTTCCAGCGGGTTGTCGGGCCAGGGGTGCTTTGGGTAACGGCCCTTCATCTCGCGCTTCACCTCTTCATAGCCACCCTGCCAGAAGGCCGCGAGGTCCTGAGTGATTTGCAGCGGGCGCTGCGCGGGTGATAGCAGGTGCAATAGCAATGCCACCCTGCCCTCGGCAATAGTCGGTGTTTCCACGCAGCCGAACATTTCCTGCAGCTTTACCGCGAGCACAGGCGGGTCCTGGCTGTAGTCAATCGTGATACTGGATCCCGAGGGCACTGCAAGACTGGACGGTGCGAGCCGCTCAAGCTCCAGCGGTAGCGGCCACGGCAATAACGCTCGCAGAATCGCACTGAGGTCCAGCCGCCGAAAGTCCTCAAGGCGCTGAACGCCACCGAGATAGGGGCCCAACCACGTGTCCAGCGTGGCAAGCAGCGCCTCGTCAGAAAGATCCGGCCAGGGATTGTCGCCTGTCCCGCTAAAAACCCTGTGCAGCAGGCCGACCCGCGAGCGCCACTGATGCAGCTGGCGGCTCCAGGGGAGAATACCGAGTCCTTTTTTGCGCACTAGACCCAGCAGCGCACCCTGTCGGGCCTCGTCGGGCACCGTATCGAGTGGTGCTGTCGCGAGCTGCAGACTGCCAACGTAGCTGCGACGCTCGGCAATGAAACGATCAAAGCGGTAGTCCCACTCGACATGATCCTGCTCGGTCACAAGTAGTGACAGGATGTCAGTGAAGCAGTCCGGGTTCAGTGGCGTTGCCGAGTAAATACGATCTTCTGTCTCACCAACTTGCCCTCCGATCTCGCCAACCGCCAGCCATGCTTCGCCCGCCAGGGGGTCGCCACGGGACAGCACGGCGGAACGACCGCTTGCTAGCTGGTAGCGCGTGCCGTCACCGCCGGGCCTGCGCTGGGCGATACGATCCGGGTAGGCGCTGGCCAGCAGGACGCCCAAAACATCGCCGCTACCCACATCGAGGGCAAACTTTCGTGGCTTGTGTACCTCGGTCGCCTGCTGGGCGTAGCGACCCGCAAGATCCCAGATTCGCTTGTACCATCCCTGGTGATGAGGTGGACAGGGTGTCTCCCCCATAAGAACGCTAATGGCGCCATGCAGGTCCGCGCTACCGTCACCAAAAGGGTTGCGCTCAGAAAGGATGGAAGCTGCAAGACACGCAGTTTCAGTAGCGTGAATATCGCAACCGAGGAGCAACATGTGCGCCAGGCGCGGGTGCAGTGGCATCTGTGCGAGCCGCACACCATGCGGAGTCAGCTGGCATGCACCGGACTCATTACGGTACGCGGCGCCGCAGCGCTCGAGTACACCGAGTGCCTGGTCCCAGGCAGCCCGGGGCGGCGGGTCCAGCCAGGCAAGTTCTGCCGGGTCCATCGCGCCCCAGGACAAGAGTTGCAGCGCGAGGGGTGCAAGGTCGGACTGCAAGATTTCCGGGGTGCTTTTTTGCACCAGCCGGTCGTGCTGTTGCTCATTCCAGAGGCGGTAACAAATACCGGGGGCAGTCCGCCCCGCCCGGCCCGTACGCTGCTCCGCGGATGCGCGCGATATGCGTCGGGTGGTAAGCCGGGTCGTGGCGGTTGCGGGATCGAAAAGGGCTTCGCGCGCCAGACCTGAATCGACAACCACGGTCACGCCATCAATGGTCAGGCTGGTTTCCGCGAGGTTTGTCGCCAGCACAACCTTGCGCCGGCCCGCTGGCGCTGGTTCGATAGCCTGCTGCTGTCGCGCGAGGGGAAGGCTGCCATACAGCGGCAACACATCAACGTCCGAGGCGCCCGTGCCCTGCAACAGGGCGTCGAGCTCCCTGGCAACGTTGCGTATCTCGCGCTGACCGGGGAGAAAAACCAGCACACTGCCCTGCTCCTCCAGTAGCGCCCTGGCAATCGCCTTCACAACCGGTGGTTCGATGGGGTCGCGCAGCCTGTGTGGACCGATGTAATGCGTGGTCACCGGGTATTGGCGCCCATCAGAGGACAGGACCGGCGCGCCACCCATCAATGAAGATACTGCGTCTTCATCCAACGTAGCAGACATGACGAGCAGCTTCAGCGGCACTTCCTCCCGGAAAAGTCTGCGGCCCGCGAGACACAGGGCAAGGCACAGGTCTGAGTCCAGGTTGCGCTCATGAAACTCGTCGAAAATCACGAGGCCGATATCATCGAGGCTCGGATCGCGCTGCAATCTGCGCGTCAGGATTCCCTCAGTGATGACCTCAATGCGGGTCTTCGCGCTGACGCAGGCGTCGAGGCGAATGCGGTAACCGACTGTCTCGCCCACCCGCTCGCCCAGCAGCGCCGCCATGCGGTTTGCCGCATTGCGCGCAGCCACCCGCCGCGGCTCCAGCACCAGTATCTTGCGCCCGCCGAGCCAGGGTGCGTTCAGCAGTTCAAGCGGCACGACCGTGGTCTTACCTGCACCGGGAGGAGCCTGTAATACGGCCTCGTCGGCTTCAGCCAGGGTCTGGATGAGTGGCTCGATGATGTCGTGGACAGGCAGCGAGGGGGGTGAGTCAGCTGACATGGCGACATAGTAACGGAGCCCGCTGCCCCGCGCCATGCGCGGCTCTGCCCTGCCGGGGTCAGCGAGCCTTGTTCCCGAGCGCGCGCCTGCTAAGCTAGGCAAAAAAGCGGAGAGTCCGATGGCCCTACTAATAGCTGGCGTGCTGCTGTTCACGGGTGTGCACTTCATTCCTTCCCTGGCGCCAGGGATAAAGGCGGCCTGGGTGGGCAAACTGGGTGAGGACGGCTTCAAGGGCGTGTTCTCGCTCCTCCTGCTGGCCTCTTTCGGCCTGATGATCTTCGGCTGGCGCAGTACCCCACCATCGCTGCTTTATGTGCCACCGCTCGCGCTGCACCTGCCGGCGCTCGCGCTGGTTGCACTGGGTTTCGTGATCATGGTCGCGGCCAATCGCAATTCCCGTATCCGTCAGTTTATCCGCCACCCGCAGCTCACAGGCGTAGCCCTCTGGGGCATCGCGCACTTACTCATGAATGGGGAAGACCGCAGCGTCGTACTTTTCGGCGCCCTGACCCTCTGGGCGATTGGTGAGATGTTTGCGATTAACCGGCGGGAAGGCGCCTGGATAAAGGACGAACCGCCCGGCTGGGGCGCCGAGGCAGTCACGCTGTTGATCGCCATTGTAACTATCGGAGTTGTCGTCGCCATTCACCCGTGGATCAGTGGGGTGCCTGTCTGGTAAGCGCGGTATCGAGCCCCTGTACGGCAAGAATGCGGCAGGTGCTGCACGCATCTCTCTCGTCCTGCAGGCTAAGGTAGGGCGAGCCCGAGAAAAACGCATCCATGATCTCTAACGAGGGAAATTCAACGACCAGCAATCGACCCGGCTGGTAATCGCCTTCGTACACTCGGAATTCTCCCCCCCGCGCAAGATAGCGCGCGCCCACAGCGTGCAACAGCGGCGCGAGTTTACGCTGGTAGGTGAGGAATTCGGCGATATCGTGGACCGTGACGTCCACGATGGCGTAAGCGGCCATTGCCCGCTCCGGTAACGATTCTTATGGCGCTACCTTACGGAATCGGGTGCTGGCCGCACTTGTCCTGTATCAATTAAGCGCAGATATCTCCGGCGCTTTCGCGGCCGAATAGGAAAAGCGCGTTTCCAGTTTGCCCGTCCAGGGCTTACCGCCTACCTCGACGTAGGGGTATACGAAATAGTTGAGCGGGGAGGCTTCGCTTGCCTCAGATACCACGAGGTCACGACCAGTCGTGAAGTGAATGCGGTCCGCCGGGTGGGTGCCGTAATACAGCTCCTTACGCTCGGGCGCCTTGGCCGCTTCAGAGGCATCAATCGGTACCCAGCCCTCGCCGGGAAGATAAAACATCACCCAGCAGTGGTAGCCGCCGATACCGCCCTCTTCCCGGCTGTCGGGAACCGGGAAGCCGATTTCGAAACGCGCGGGTATGCCCTCGGTACGAGCCAGCGAAATGAAGAGCGCGTGGAAGTCTGTGCAATTGCCATAACGCTCGTTGCAGGCCCAGAAGGTATCGCCATTACCCCAGCCGGTACCGACCTTTTTGTACTCCACGTTATCGACCACCCAGTCATAAATTGCCCTGGCGGTGTCGGTGCTGGAGTCGCTCGCACGGTTCTCGTGAATTTCCGCGAGTATGGGATCGAGCACCTCGTGCCCCACGGGAACCAAACGATTCTCACCGAGATAAGCCGCCGCCTTCGCGCCCTCTTCCTCACTGGCACCGCCAGCCGTCACCAGTGATCGGGCCACGGTCCAGGTCAGCTCAGCGGTGATCGGGCTGTCATCGCCCGCCGGACGATGCAGGTGATAGAAGGCGTTGCCGTAGGCTTCCTCGCTGCCCCGCTCAAGCGGAAAGGCAGCGGAGACACGCTCACCAACAATGCGCTGGCCTACCTGCTCGGTGGGCACCGGTATATAGACATCTACCGCCTGGCCAGAGGGCAGGTCCGTCGGCAGAATCGAATAGGTAAAATCGAAAACACGCTCCTCCGCAACCGCGGGTTGAAGCAGCAGAGCACACGCACCAAGTGCGCAGAGAACTGAACGAAACATAGAATAAGCATCGACTGTTTGGCTGAGCGCAGGATTATTCCAAATTGGCACAGCCAGTGCCACCTTTCAGGCGTAAGTAAAGCCGACAGCTTCCTCGGTGTACTGCCAGAGTCTGGCTGCAGCATCCATATCGCGCGCCCAGGGCTTGGTTTTCCGGGCCCTGCAGTCCACAAAGTACTCTCCGCTAGTGTCGGCCACAGCATCGCTACAGGCGAGGTAGATCGAGGTCTCCGCGCCTTTCTCGGGCGTCCGAAAGAATGGCCTCAGCAACCTGGGCAGGGTGCGGCCAAGCCACCCATTCTGGGTGCCGAGGCCAGTTGAGACCGCACCCGGATGTACGCTGTTCACCGTCACGCCGGTGCCGTCGAGGCGCCGTGCCAACTCACGGGTAAACAGGATATTGGCCAGCTTTGAGCGGCCGTACACTTTGAACGTGCTGTAACCCTGCTCCGCGTGCATATCCTCAAAGCCCATATCGCGAACGAAAGTATGGGCGTGTGAGGCAACGTTAACGATGCGGCCACGATCCGCAGCCTGCACCAGCGGCAGCAGCATGCCTGTAAGGAGAAATGGAGCGAAGTGGTTGACCGCAAGGGTCTCCTCAAAGCCATCGACAGTCTCGTTACGGGAAGTGTTCACCACCCCGGCATTGTTAAGCAGCACATCAATGGCGTCACCGGAATCGAGCAATGTCTGCGCCGCGCTACGGACGCTGGCAAGTGAGGCAAGGTCGACAACGACCACGCGCGGCCGCGCACTACCATCGGCAACAATTTCCTCGCAGAGCTCGTCTGCCTTTTGTGGGTTGCGGCACAAAAGACTCACGCTCGCTCCCCGACGCGCTATTTCCCGTGCCGAAGCGCGCCCTATCCCTGTGGTGGCGCCGGTGATCACGACATGCTTACCCTGCATGTTGTCTGCCATCATTGTCTCCCGTCTCGTCGTTGGGCAATCACTCGGCCATTACCTTCGCCAGTCGCTCAGGCTGGCGCCATGTGTCGCCGAGCAAGCGCCAGAGATACAGTAGCGCCAATATGATGATCATGGCAACGAAGACCCACCAGGAGGTCACCGGGTCCAGCTTGTACACCACGATCACGAGGTACTGTACGAGCAGCATCACCCAATGCACGGTGATAGATGTCACCATGATCCAGCGCGTATCTCCTCCTCCGCGTAGCGCACCCCCGCTGATGAGGATAGTGGCGTCCGCCAGCATATAGGTCACAAGGCCTAGCATCATGACCGAGGCAAGCTCGCGAATGGCTGCGAAATCAGCCTCGCCGGTGTTAAACAGGTCGACAAGAGGAAACCTGAACACCAGAAAGATAATGGCGAGCGTTCCCGAGTACACGAAAGCAATGATGAATCCGGATGCAATAACCTCGTTGGCCCGCCGCATATCGCCGGCACCCACAA
This sequence comes from Halioglobus sp., assembly GCA_965227435.1. Classification (GTDB taxonomy): domain Bacteria; phylum Pseudomonadota; class Gammaproteobacteria; order Pseudomonadales; family Halieaceae; genus Marimicrobium. The sequence goes on from CBDDGB010000002.1 coordinate 201,181, forward strand.
AGCGACCGATCAGTGTCATTACGCCGATATTCAGGCCGATCATGGGAACAAAAGAGAGCATGTCCCAGTTGAAGACAATCGCCATCGCCGCGCCCTGCACCACCCCGTAGGACTGGAACAACAGCAGAAACAGGTTAAAGCTCGCAGTGTTCATGAACGACTCGAGCCCCGACGGCATCCCGAGCCGCACGTAACGCCGCATGATGCCGCTGTCGAACCGCCACGAGGATGCGACGTTGAACTGCTTCGCGTGCTCCCGCGACAGGTAAACAAGCAGAAACACCCCTATTGCGCAGAGCGTGGCGATAATCGTGCCAAGCGCGGCACCCGCGATTCCCATTGCGGGCACGCCAAACTTGCCGAAGACCAGTACCCAGGTGATCGGGATGTTCAGGGCGGTGCCAACAAGGTCTGCCGCCATCACCACGCGAGTGCGACCAATACCCGCAAAGTAGGATGCAAGACAGGCTTTCAGCAGGTGGAACGTGCAACCCACCATCAGGATTGAGAAGTACGTCTGCTCCAGCGGCACCTGCGCCGGGTCATGGCCGAGGTGCTCGAACGCGACCGGCCCTTGCCAGGCGATCAGCAGCAACAGCGGCGTGCTAGCAAGCGAAATCAGCGCACCCTGCGTGGTGACCCGCGGACACTTATCAAACTCGCCGGCGCCATAGTACTGGGCAACGATCGCGTTGCCATAGCTGACAAGGCCCATGAAAAGAGACATGCAGAAAAATGAGGCGACACCGCCCCCGAGTGCCGCGGCGATATGCGCGGCATCGAGAAATGACATGAACAGGCGATCGGTGAAGATCATCACCGCAAACGCGCCCTGTGACACTACGATCGGTAGTGACAGCCTGAGTAGTTCACGCAGCGTCGCGGACGAAGGCCAGGGCATGACGGCAGATCCAGCGCGGAAAAATCCGGCAATGATATAGACGGTTCTGCCCGATGTCCCCGGCAAAGAATGTGAAGAGTTGGCCGGAACGGCCTGCTCAGCCCTGGGCAGTTCGCCCGAACAGTTTCAGGAAGGCGTGCTCAATATAGGCGAATACAAAGGCAGCGCCACTATAGAGGTAGTACACCTGGTGAAACAGGAGTGCCCCGCAGGCAAACACCGGACCGTGACCGCGGTTGAAAAACCGGGTGATCTCCCAGTTCGCCGCCACCATGACAAGCGTAGCGGGCACAAGCCATATCGCAGGCAAAAGGCCCACAAGAGCAGCCAGGATACACAGCGTGAACAGCCCTGCCACCACCGCCCTCACCTGTTCCGTCGCCCCAACGTTGAGGTCGTTTGGAATGCCCTCACCAGACTGGATGATCAGCCGGCTCCACGGTATCGCCCGACGAAAAATTTCGGTGTGAATCAGGTTTCCAAAACGCCAGACCTTCAGGTGGGTGCACTGCACCTCCCTTTTCAAGCGCAACTGACCTCCGGCAGAGAGCAGGCGATGACCCAGCTCAATGTCTTCGATCGAGGGGTACTTGTACTTCTCGATATCAAACCCATCGACGGCCAGGAAGGCGTCTTTGCGCACCGCGCCACAGCCAGACCAGAACGTAGAGGCCTCCTCGCGCGCGTGCTGGTGATAATAGTGATGAACGAGATTCTTGTACTGGGAGAAGAAATTGCGTGCCGGCGGCCTGTCGTCGTAAGAGCCAAAAACCGCGACAACGCCCTCCTCGTCGAATGCCCGCGCCATATTCTTCGCGGCATCCTCGTGAACCACTACATCCGCGTCGACAAACCAGAGGATCTCGCCAGCGGCCTGCGCCGCGGCCACGTTTCTCGCACCACCAGGCCCCAACCGACCGCCCGAGTCGATCACCCGGGCGCCATAGCCCTCCGCCATCGAAACGGTGTGATCTGTCGAGCCATCATCGACAACGATGACTTCGAGGATATCGCCGCGGCGTTGCATGTCGATCAAGGGCGGCAGACTTTTCTCTATGAAGTCGACGCCGTTATAGACCGGCATGATGACACTGATCTGGATACTCATTGCGGAAGGCTCCCCTGTGCACCGCGGCCACCCAGGCAATTGTCTGCCATCGCCTCGAGATGACCCAGGGTCAGGCGCGCCGCCCTGTCCCACGTAAACGTTTGGGCCCGAGCCAGCGCCTTCTCGGCCAGCGTATCGCGCAGCGCGGCATCGCCTACCATGCGATCAATGGCCTGGGAGATCGACGCGGCATCAAACGGGTCGAAATACACCCCGGTATCGCCCACGACCTCGGGCAGCGACCCGCAGTTACTCGACAGCACCGGGGTGCCGCAGGCCATCGCTTCAATGGCCGGCAGCCCGAAGCCCTCGGAGTAGGAAGGCATCGCCACTGCGAGCGCAGAACTGTAGAGCGCGACGAGGTCCTCGTCAGAAACGTAGTTGGAAAAATGCACGCGTGCTTTGAGCGCGGGATTGGCATCGACCCGTTCCTGGAGACTGCCATGGTTAGAGTGAAAACCTGCACCACGAAAATCACCCACGAGACCAAGCTGCACATCGCCCAACTGCCCAGACTGCAAAGACTGCTCGAAGCCATCCAGCAGGCCGTGAAGGTTCTTGTGGGGTGCGAGACCTCCGACAAAGATAATGAGCGGTTTGTCTTCGGGCAGGTTGGCCCGTCGTCGCGCCGCCAGTTGGCTGCCTGCCTCAGACACACGCTCAAAGCCGGGGCTGGGGGCACAGCTGGTGATATCAATGCGCCCGGCGTCCGCACCGATGTACTCCACAATCTCTTCGCGTGCAGCCTCTGACAGCGTCATCAGACGATCGCTGGACCACACGGCGGCCTTCATTTTTAACGTCCAGAAAAGCCGACTCCGCCAGTTGGGAAAAATAAGTTCCGGGTAGTGCTCTGCGATGGCGTCCATCACCGTCACCATCGTAGGCAGCCGCCTGGGAACGGGGTACCACGAATAGACTGCAGGGAAGTACATAATGTCGAGCGGCTCAGCAGCAACGGCTCTGTACAGTCGCCACATATCAAACGGCGAGCGGTTACTGTCGGCAACCGCTGCCTCGGTAGTTGGCCGGGAGGACTGCGCTTCAATCACCCGCACGTTCGGCTGGGCAGTAACGTTTTCGGGGAGCGGTTGATCTACGATCAGGTAGTAGGTGTGTTCTGCTGGTAGCTTGAACAACGCGGTGAGCAGTTCGCGGGTGAACCGCCCGAAACCGCGATTGTTCCACCAGCAAGTGGCATCGATGCCAATGTTCACACGTTGTACCCTTGTATTCTTATGGTAAAGGGGGGTCGCTGCGCTGGCGATCCGCCCTGAGAGAGGCAGTCAGCGGACTAGCTGACCTCCTCTTCCACCTTGTAGAAGTCTCTCTGCGGATCCTTCGACGTCTTTATTTCGTGGTACTCGGGCTCGGTATTCACGTCCATGTAGTCGACATCGTAACCCAGGATCTTGCGACCGAGCAGCAGGCCCATCTCGATCGAGTGGTCGGCGTTGTTGTAGCGGTGTGTACCGCCGCGACCGACAATGTGGAGCCCGTCGAACTGACCAAGGTATTCGTTGATCTTGGCAATCTTGTCGCCGTACTCAAGATCGTAAACAGGGTATGCCTGGAGCGAGCGAATACAGGCAAAGTCGATGACCTCAGAGGCATCTATAAAGCCAAGCTTCTTTTCTAGATCCTCCACGCAGCGCTGGCCAACCTCCTCGTCAGTCAGCTGCCAGATATGGTCACCCTTGGTACAAAAGCACTCGAGAACAAGCGACGTGGTGCTCTGGTCTGGCACCATCGCCTTGCTCCAGTTCTTGGGCTCGTGTAAACGCCCGAAGAGGATATCCTCGTCCTGCACGTACAGCCAGGTATCGATTGAGACACGCTCTTTCTTCAGAATGACGTTGACTGTGATGAGGTCACGGAACGTCAGGCTGCGCGCGGCGTCGATCACTTCCTGCGAGGGGCCCGGCTCCATAATGCGTGGCAGAACGCCAAGGGGGATCGTCGATACCACCTTGGTGGCATTAACGGTCGTCTCTTCGCCTTCGGGGTTCTGGTAGGTAATGTCGAAATCGTTCGGGCCGTTGTACTTGATATGCGTAATGTTCGACTCGAGATGAATCTCGTTCTCGTCACTCGCCTCCACGATATCCTCGGCCATGCGCTGTGGAATGCGCACGTAGCCATCGCGGGGGTACATGAACTCTTCGATCAGGCTCTCGTTATCGGACTTGGTTTTCAGGAGCGACTCCTGGATGACAGTCCAGATCGACAGACCGGCACTGCGCTGGGACACCCAGTCTGAAGACAGCTTGTCGCAGGGAAGGCCCCACACTTTTTCACTGTAGCGGCGGAAGAACATGTCGTAGAGCTTGGTACCAAACTGCGCGACGTAGGCGTCCTTCATGTTGTTGATGCTCTTGTTGAACACCGAGTATTGCAGCGCAGACAGCAAATAGGTGATCCCCGCCTGGGCAATTGTGAAAATCCCGGCGTTCTTGATCACGTTCAGGATACTGATCGGATACGTGTAATAACCGCCGTCGTAATAGATCCGGCTGATCCTCTCAACCCATACGATCTCATCTTTCATCAGGCGACGGAACCACGCATTCAGGTCTTCGTTCTTGGTGAACCAGCGGTGACCACCAAGGTCGAACTTGTAGCCATTGTGTTCGTTTGTATTACAGAGCCCGCCGACGAAATCGTTACGATCAAGGACCGACACTTTAATTCCGCTAACACTCAGTTCGTGACCCGTAGCCAGCCCAGCCGGGCCGGCTCCCATGATTACCACATGTTCTTTTTTATTCATATCTTCCATGTCGTCAGGCCTTTTGGTGGCGCACCTCCACGATCTTGTTATACACCGCCGCCAACATTAGCGAGGCCACAAAAACGAAGACAAACAGCCCTAGGCCCCCTAGCAAGCCACCGAACATCGTCACGGAGTAGCCGGGGATATAATTGGAGAGAAGCGCAGCATGCACACTTTCTGCGGCTGTGCCACGGATAACGAGCCACGCGGTAGAGCAGAACAACCCCAATCCAGCGACAGCACCGACTGCAAGCCCAAGGCTCATACCGTGAAGCCTGAGAATAGTCGGTTTGAGAACCGGGTTGTCTGAGGGTTGCGTACTGAGAAGGATGTCGGCGATACGTGTGCCGAGCACCCTGCCATAAAGTCGATAGCTCAGGGAACTGATCAGGCCCACGTAAACAAAGGCCCAGAATGCGCCGATCCAGGCGCCCGTACTCGTTACCGAGTACCCTGGGAAAAAAACGGCGAGAAGTCCCAGGTAGTTGCCAGAATCTGCACCCCACTTGGCAATAGACATGTGGGTCGCGAAATAGACAACGATCGCAGAAAGCGTGCCGCCCGTCAGGCCGAGCATCAGCGAATTGAATCGAATCGCCGCTCTGAGGAGCTTAAGATTTACAGGGTTTAGCTTATGGTTTGCCGACTGCATTTGTTGGTAGTTCCCCATCGTCCCTGCAACCTCAATCAGCCAGTTCTGCGGAGCTGATGAGCATCACACCCAGCGCCACATAGTGCGCAATGTTCCAGTAAACCGCTGCAGCGAAACCAGCTATAGCCCCACCGACAAATCCATAGAATGCGCCTACGAAGGTACCGCCCCAGGTAACACTGTAGCCCGGCAGGTAATCAGCCAACGCACTCAGGTGCGGACCAACTGGATAGTCTGCAGGAACTTCCTGTAACAGCAAAATGGCAGTCGCAAGAAACAACAAAAGCGCACCAAGCACGCCCACCGCAATGCTAAGTGCGGGAACATCCATCTTGGCGAACACAGCGGAAAGAATTTCGTGATCTTTCACGGGGCGATTCATTGCGAGCCGGGCCTCCCCTTTTTTATTGAACGCTACTGTAGTATAAAAGTTGCTCATTGGCGAACTCATGAATGCCGGGTTCAGGCGCCCTCGCCGGGGACATTCGACCGACCTGTTTTAGGTCCCCGTGAGAACACCATTCTCAGCGATGGCGCCATTCTAACAACATAAAATGACGCTTTTTACTGCTGCCCGGCCACGGTGATCATATTACCGATAAATCTGTGAATCAGGTCACGATTGGCCTGACCAGCTCGCTACGCGGCCGCTAAGGGATAAAAATAGCCATGGCAAACACCACTGAAAATCCCTACGCATCGAGCCGCGCGCGCTACTACGCATTGGTCGTACTGACCATTGTGTACGCTTTCAATTTCATCGACCGCCAACTGTTGGCAATCTTGCAGGAGTCCGTAAAGGCCGAACTCGATTTGAGTGATGGCCAACTCGGCCTGCTCGCTGGATTTGCGTTCGCAATGTTTTATGTCAGCGCAGGAATTCCCATAGCGCGCTTTGCCGATAGATCCAATCGACGCAACATTGTGGCCGCTGCCGTCTTCACGTGGAGCTTCATGACAGCGATTAGCGGCTCGGTACAGAATTACTTCCAGCTTCTTCTAGCACGGATTGGTGTTGGCATCGGTGAAGCCGGTGGCAGTCCGCCTTCTCATTCAATTATCTCCGACATCTTCCCACCGGAGAAACGAGCGAGCGCGCTTGGCTTCTACTCGATGGGTGTCAGCTTTGGCATCTTGTTCGGTTTCCTGTTTGGCGGCTGGCTGAATGAGTACCTAGGCTGGCGCTGGGCATTCGTTATCGTCGGCTTGCCGGGTATCCTGCTCGCATTCATTGTGCGGTTCACCATGGCAGAACCTATTCGAGGCCTGGCAGACAACCAGGCGGTTGTCGAAGAAACACCCCCCTTTCTCGATGTGTTGAATGGGCTGTGGCAACGGCGCTCATTCCGTCACATGGCGTTCGGTGCATCTCTGAACGCATTTTGTGGTTACAGCATCTCTAGCTGGTCAGCCTCGTTTATGATTCGTACCCACGGCATGAGCACGGGCGAACTCGGCACCTGGCTTGCACTGATCACCGGCCTCGGCGGCGCCGTGGGGGTGTTCTTCGGCGGCATGCTCGCAGATGCGCTCGCGCCGAAGGACAAGCGCTGGTACATGTGGGTACCGACCATCGCTGGCGCCATCATGGTGCCGTTTATCGCACTTGCCTATCTGGCACCTGGCCCGTACATGGCACTCGCGCTGATGGTCGTGCCCGGCGTGTTGTCTAACGTCTACCTCGGGAACACCATCGCCACTACGCACAATCTCGTAAGCCTGCGCTCGAGAGCGCTGTCTTCAGCGATCCTCTTCCTGATTCTGAATATTATCGGGCTTGGGATGGGGCCGACATTCATCGGCATGTTGAGTGATGCGCTACAGCCGCAATACGCAGATGACTCACTGCGCTGGGCTATGTTCTACGTGCTGCCCGGCATCATGGCTTGGTCTACGCTGCACTTCTTTATTGCGGCGAAGCACCTGCGTGGAGATCTAGAGAAAGCTAGCGAATAGGCCCGATACCAACGGCCTCTCGCACCCTGGCCATCAAGGAGGCGCTGTGCTCACGCGCGCGCTCTGCGCCTTTTAGCAGCACAGACTCGATATGGCCGGGGTCGTCCATAAGCTCGTTATAGCGATCGCGAGCGCCGCCAATTTCGGCGTTGATCAACTCAAACAGCTGCTTCTTGGCTTCACCCCACGCTATCCCTTGGGCAAACGCCTGTCGCATCCGGGCTGTTTCTGACTCGTCCGCAAAGGCGGCCCAGACCTGGAACACCGTGGAGTCGTCTGGATCCTTGGGCTCGCCGGGCTCCAGGAGGTTGGTCTTGATCTTGTTGATCGCTTTCTTCAACTGCTTTTCCGTAGAAAACAGCGGAATTGTGTTGTTGTAGCTTTTACTCATCTTGCGGCCGTCGAGACCCTGCAAGACCGCCACGTCATCAGACACGACCGCTTCAGGGAGTACGAACACATCGGCGAAGCGGTGATTGAATCGCTGCGCGATATCCCGTGCCATTTCCACATGTTGTATCTGGTCCTTGCCAACGGGTATGCGCCCGGCATTGAACATCAGTATGTCCGCCGCCATGAGCACAGGGTAGGAAAACAGCCCCATCGTCACTGCAAAGTCAGGGTCCTCCCCGGCTTCTTCGTTCGCCTGTACAGCGGCCTTGTAAGCATGGGCACGGTTCATCAACCCTTTCGCCGCGTTGCAGTTCAGCACCCAGGTCAGCTCGGTAATTTCCGGTATATCGGACTGCCTGTAAAACAGCGCCTTGTCGGTATCTAGCCCCAACGCGAGCCAGGTGGCTGCGATCTCCTTGCTCGACTGGCGGACTAAATCAGGGTCCTGGGCCTTGATCAGCGCATGGTAATCGGCCAGAAAAAAGAAAGAGTCGACGGAGTCATCTCGGGAGGCCTCGATCGCCGGGCGGATCGCTCCCACATAGTTTCCAAGGTGTGGTGTCCCCGTGGTGGTGATGCCGGTGAGTACGCGCTGCTTGACCATGTTTGCCCGCTAGTCGTGAAAAGGCGCCAATGATACTTGGTTAGCTGTTCGCCTGCCTACCCCGTACAGCTTCGAACAAGGCACGGTAACGCGGTTCTAGCGCCGGCACCTCGTACGCGGCGAGATCGGGCAGCGTCGCGCTGTTTGCATGCAGCGCCTCCCAGGTATCGACAATGCGCTCAGCGGCAGCACCGCCCTGAGCCAGATCATCGCCCTCCACCGCGTAACGGCAGGCAGCGGGATATGTCTCCACGTACGCAAGCCGGTTCGGCACCACGGGCACGGCGCCGCGCTGAACAGCCTCCATAACGGCCAGGCCCTGGAACTCCTGCCGGGCCGTAGACAGCACGATGTGCGCCTGCGCAAGTTGGGCAAGGTAATCCTGCCTGCTTTCTATATAGCCAAACTGGACGATGCGCGCGATGTATTCGTTGCGCAAATCGTCGAACGCTTCCGGGCCGCGGCGAAACTGCTGGCCCGTTATGGCGATCTCATAGTCCAAACCCGTGGACTCCAGCGCCTCGAGCGTTGCAGACAGCAGCTCAGGGCCCTTGTCGTACTCAAAACGGCCGAGCCACTGCACTCTAAGTACCGATCCCCTTGCCTGCTCCGGAATCGCGGGAACCGGCTCAAGTGGCACGGGTAGCACATCGCTTTTGGCACTCAGGTGATCGGGGACACCGGCTGGCACAAAATCCGGCAACTTGTCCAACAACCGAGCCACGCCTGCGAGGAAGGAATCACGGTTATAGGCTGAATTGAATATTAATTGGTCAGCAGCAAGCGCCGAATAGATGCTCGTAACCTGCGCCTCGACAATGCCCTGCTGGCCGGTTTGCTCGGGGTAAGCAAACTGGTTTTCGTGGAAATAAACGATTGTGGGCAGGTTCGCGATAGACCGCACCAGGCCCCGCAGGGTCGCGAGGTCCACCATCGAGGTCGCCAGAAGCAGGTCGTATTCACGCTCCAGAACTGCGCGTTCGGCCATGGACCAATACAGCGCATTCCCACGGACACGCCAGCTGAAATGCCGCGCGGGTAGCTCCAGCACTTCGAACGTACAGTCAGGGAGCATCGTAGAGACCACGTCACGCCACTGTCGGTGGCTCCCTGCGCCGTAGGCAGATAGCAACAGGATCCGCACGCTGCGCTCAGGAACCCGGCGGGGCCGAAGCGCTGAACCGTGTCGGGCCGAACTCAGCTGTCGCCATTATCGCCCGCTGTCTTGCCCTGTTTGGCGCGCTCCTGCATTCGGGCATACAGACTCGATGTATCCCATCGGCCACCGCCCATGGCCTGCACATCAGCGTAATAACCGTCGACCAACGTCGTGAGCGGCAATTCCTGCCCGCGTGAAGTGGCTTCCTGCAACACCATGCCGAGGTCCTTGCGCATCCAGTCCACGGCGAAACCGTGATCATAGTGCCCCTCGATCATCGTCGTGTAGCGGTTTTCCATCTGCCACGACTGGGCCGCGCCTTTGCTGATCACCTCCACCACAGCGGCGCGGTCCAACCCGACACTGTCAGCGAAAGCCAGCCCTTCGGCGAGCCCCTGCACCACTCCTGCAATGCAAATCTGGTTGACCATTTTCGCAAGTTGGCCGGCGCCGGAATCACCAAGCCGCTCGATACAGCGGGCGTAGACATCCAGCACGGGGCGCGCCCGTTCAAAATCGCCATGGTGACCGCCAACCATCACGGTGAGGGCACCGTTTTCCGCGCCAGCCTGCCCGCCAGAGACGGGAGCATCGAGAAACCCGATTCCCCGTTCTCGCGCCAGACCGTGCAGCTCGCGCGCGAGCCCCGCCGAGGCCGTGGTGTGATCGACCAGCAATGCTCCCTCTACGAGTGCATTGAGCGCGCCGCCATCACCCAGAATCACGCTGCGGACATCCTCGTCATTACCGACACAAGTGCATACAAGGTCAGCACCGGCCGCCGCCTCAGCGGGTGTCGCAGCAGCGTCGCCGCCGTATTCTTCACTCCAGGCAATCGCCTTCTCTGCGGTGCGGTTGTACACCGTCACTGCGTGCCCGGCTCGGGCAAGGTGTCCCGCCATGGGGTAGCCCATGACACCGAGACCGATAAATCCCACTTTCACTACTCATCTACCTCCTTCTAAGGCTCTCTCATGCAGCATCACACCAGCCAAATGACCAACAGCACCACGGCCAGACCGAGGCGGTAGTACACAAAGGGCATCAGGCCGAGCCGATCGAGCAGGCGCAGGAAAGCAGCGATACACAGGTAAGCCGACACGCCAGACACTAGCGCGCCCAGGGCGAGCGCGAACCAGTCTACGGGGCCCTGTTCCTGGACCAGGCGGGTAAGCAGCAAGAGCCCGGCGCTCGCAATGATCGGTATCGACAGAAGAAAGGAGAAGCGAGCCGCCGACTGCCGGGAAAGGCCCAACAACAGCGCCGCGGTTATAGTCACCCCTGACCGCGAGACCCCGGGCACCGGGGCCAACGCCTGGGCAAAACCGATCGCGAGTGCCACGGGCAGGGTCAGGGCACGTGGCGCGCGACTCCCCGCCTTGCGGTCGGCGATACCCAACAGAAGGCCAAACACGGCCGTGGTGGCAGCGATAACGGGCAATGTTCGTAGGTGTTCTTCGATAAAGTCGCCGCCAAACAGGCCCACCAGGCCGGCGGGCACGGTGGCCAGCGCCAGGTACCAGACCAGCGTGCTTTGCTCCGTCTGACCCCGTCCAGCCAGGCTTCCAAACCAATCGGATGCCATTTGCCTCAGATCTTCGCGGTAATAGAGAAGCACCGCACTTAGGGTACCGACGTGAACCGCGACATCGAACGCCAAACCCTGGTCAGGCCAGCCAAGCACCATAGAGGGAATGACCAGGTGAGCCGAGCTCGAAATGGGTAGGAATTCGGTCAGGCCCTGAACAAGGGCTAGCACGATAACCTGGAAGAGATCGATCACCCCTGCTTGCCCTGATCCGCCAATTTCTTCCAACCAATCTCGTCGCGCACATAGACGGGAGAAACTTCCCCGGGGGTCTCGACAACACCGGCACTGAAAAGGGGAACAGCTAACTCAGCCACATCGTGCGCCTCGGGTAGAAGTTCAGCATCACTCGACTGGATTCTGGCGCGCAAATCTGCCGGAAATGCATCGATAAACCGTACCCCGCTTCCCACCGCAGAGAGCAAACCTTCGTATTCCGGAGCCTGGTCTCCAGGGGGCAGCGCCCAGGGCCCTTCGCGGAGTTGCGCGATACCCGCCTCATAGGAGTAGATCGCACTGTAAACCTCGTTGATGCGGGCATCGATCGTACAAAGCACCGTTGCATCGGCACCGACAATCCCCTTGCGAAGTGCGGTTTGTGCCAGCGCGCTGAGGGTTGGCACGCCCACCGCGGGCAAACCGGTGCTGAAGGCGAGGCCCTGGGCGAGACTGGCCGCTATGCGCAAACCAGTGAACGACCCCGGACCACTGCCATAGGCGATAAGGTCGATGCCCGCCGCCGCCAAATCGCCCTGCGGGACTAACTCTTCGAGCATGCCGAACACACGCTGACTGTGCCCGCGAGGAATAACCTCGTGACACTGCCTTACGCCCGCTTCATTCAGCACTGCAATAGAGCAGGCCTCGGTTGCTGTCTCCAACGCAAGGACTGTTGTCACGCGCACCTCGAAAGAAGGGATGAGCGATATACCGAAAACATAGGCAACCTGATACTGTGAACGCCGCTGATTATCACACAAGGAAAGGCCGCGGGCACAGCGCGCGGCTCGCAGCTACATGACAGATACGGGGGCTTTAGATCCATCGCACGTCACTGGCGTGATCCTTGCCGGAGGGGCTGGCCGACGCGCTGGCGGCAGGGACAAGGGTCTGATCGAATGGGAAGGCAGAGCACTGGTCGCACACGTTGCCGAGCGCATCAAACCGCAATGCGGCACGCTGCTGGTGTCCTGCAATCGCAACCTTGAAAAGTACTCCGTGTACGGCACCACGATGCCGGATCAACTTGCCGGGTTCCAGGGACCGCTCGCAGGCCTGCATGCCGCCGCACCTCACATCAACACACCTCTGACACTTCTCTGCCCCTGCGATGTGCCCGACATTCCATGGAATCTTGCCGCCACATTGGCAGCTGCGCTTCAGGACTCGAGTCAGGCTGTTGCCCACGCACAAACCAATGGACGCAACCACTACTGCTGCGCGCTCATTCGCTCGGAATGCCTCGGCTCATTGCAGGAATTCCTGGATGCTGGCGGACGTGCGGTCCGCTTGTGGTATGAAAGCGTTGGTGGGATTGCTGTCAGTTTTGACACGGGCGAAAGCAGTTTCAGGAACATGAATTCCCCGGACTGAATTTCCATAAGTCAGGCGCCTTTGTGAAAAACCACACTTTCTAAAACGAAAAACCCGCCGGCCCAGGGGACGACGGGTATCCAGAGACGCGTTGGCTTGGCGTTGTTACCGCCGGCGTTTAGCCCGCGTTGCCTTACGCTTAGGAGCCTTCTTCTTGGCTGCTTTACGCTTAGGAGCCTTCTTCTTGGCTGCCTTGCGCTTGGGAGCCTTCTTCTTGGCTGCCTTACGCTTAGGAGCCTTCTTCTTGGCTGCTTTACGCTTGGGAGCCTTTTTCTTGGCTGCCTTGCGCTTAGGAGCCTTCTTCTTGGCTGCTTTGCGCTTGGCTGGTGCCTTTTTCTTCTTCTTAGCAGCTGCCTTACGCTTCTTGGCAGGTGCCTTTTTCTTCTTCTTGGCAGCTGCTTTACGCTTTGCAGGTGCCTTTTTCTTCTTGGCAGCTGCTTTGCGCTTCTTAGCAGGCGCCTTTTTCTTCTTCTTAGCTGCTGCCTTACGCTTCTTGGCTGGAGCCTTTTTCTTCTTGGCTGCTGCCTTACGCTTCTTGGCTGGAGCTTTTTTCTTCTTCTTGGCAGCTGCTTTACGCTTCGCAGGTGCCTTCTTCTTCTTGGCTGCTGCTTTACGCTTCTTCGCAGGTGCCTTTCTCTTCTTGGCAGCTACTTTCTTACGCTTCGCAGGTGCCTTTTTCTTTGCAGCCGCTTTGCGCTTTGCTGGTGCCTTCTTCTTGCGCTTTGCCGGTGCTTTCTTTGCTTTTTTCTTAGCCGTTGCCATTACGCTAATCTCCAAGCTGTTAATGAGGGTACCGCCAGCTCAAAAGTATCAACAAAGATGTAACGATACAATAGTGTAACAACGTGAAAAAATACGACTTCTTGGTCGAAAAAATCTGCCCTTTGAAACGCAAAACGGAGTCGCAAGCGACTCCGTTTTCTTACAACCGTTAACGATTGGCGTTGTTCAATCGTCGAGTGCGGCAAAAACGCGGTCGCGAATCTCCTCGACAGCACCAACACCAGGCACAGAAGAGTACTTCGGCGCATCCTCACCCTGCATATCACCGTAAAAAGACACTAGCGGGCTAGTCTGATCGTGATACACCTGCAAACGCTTGCGAACAGTCTCTTCGGTGTCATCGTCACGCTGCACCAGCGCTTCACCGGTCTCGTCATCAACGCCCTCTACCTTGGGTGGATTGTGGATGACGTGATACACGCGCCCCGAACCCGGATGCACGCGACGACCACTCAGCCGCGCTACGATTTCGTCATCCAGAACGGCGATTTCAACCACGTGATCAATCTTCACGCCCGCGTCCACCATTGCCTCGGCCTGCGGAATCGTGCGAGGGAATCCGTCAAAGAGGAACCCGCCCTTACAATCGTCCTCGGCAATTCGTTCCTTTACGAGGCCGATAATTATCTCATCGGAGACAAGGCCACCCGCATCCATGACCTTCTTGGCCGCGATTCCAAGTTCCGTTTCCGCTTTGACTGCCGCGCGCAACATATCGCCCGTGGAAATCTGCGGTATGCCGTAACGCTCGCAGATAAACTGGGCCTGCGTGCCCTTACCTGCACCGGGTGCGCCCAATAAAATCAATCGCATTTGCTCGATTCCTCAACTTTTACTTTAGGAAGTGTTCGCCCGGGAATGCGGGCGTCTGAAGGGGCGCTAACCTTACACAGCGCCCCCCATGGTTACAAGTCTGCGTCTTTAGCCGCGTGCCAGAGGCTATCCCACTCCTCGGGAGATAACCGGGCCAGCGCCTCCTGGCCGCCGGGCACCGCGTGCTCCATATGTTCGAAGCGCTGCTCAAACTTGCCTGTCGAGCGGCGCAATGTTGCCTCTGCATCAAGTTTCAGATGGCGCGCAAGATTGACGGCGCTGAACAGCACGTCACCTAGTTCTTCCTCCGCCTCTGCCGCATTCTCCCTGGCGAGTGCTCCGCGCAGTTCGGCAACCTCCTCCTCCAGCTTGGCGAGTACCGCCGAGGCGTCCTCCCAGTCAAAATTGACGCCGGCGGCGCGTTTTTGCACCTTCTGGGCTCGCGACAGTGCCGGTAACGCGACCGGCACATCAGCCAGGACCCCGGTCTGTGCCTTCGCAGCCCGCTCCCGCCGCTTGATGGCCTCCCAACTCCCGCTGACCGCGTCGACTGTCGGCGCTTCACCCACGCGACCCTCAATCTTCCCCTCGGCAAAGACATGCGGATGACGGCGCACCAGTTTTTGCGTGAGCGTGTTGACCACGTCGTGGAAAGTGAAAAGGCCGCGTTCGGCACCCATCTGGGTATAAAACACCACCTGGAAGAGCACATCGCCGAGTTCCTCGGCCACGTGCTCAAAGTCCTGCGACTCGATGGCATCGACCAGTTCGTAGCACTCCTCAAGTGTCGAGGGTGCGATCGTGTCGAAATCCTGCGCCACGTCCCAGGGGCAGCCACTATCGGGATCACGCAGCCGCTCCATAACCCGCAACAAGTCTGACAGGGTAAAACTCTGCTCAGTCATCGGTTGATCCGGTTATTCCGTCAGGCGCTCAACGGACAACACGTTCGACAGCCGGTCAATGCGCTCCAGCAGCTTCGAGAGCGCCGCTAGGTTGGGCACTTCTACCCGAAGGCGCATGGTGGCCGTATTCGTGTGCCTGTTAGTCTGAGTGTTGATGGACAGCACATTAATCCGCGCATTGGCAAACAAGCCCGTGATGTCGCGAAGGAGCCCCTGTCGGTCGTAGGCCTCGATAGCAACATCGACCTCGTAGTGGTCTGACGGTGCGGTGTCCCAGGCCACCTCGATGAGGCGTTCTGGCGAATCGCCCAAGAGGCGTTTAAGGCGCGCGCAGTCACTGCGGTGCACGCTGACACCACGCCCCTTGGTGACGAAGCCGACAATGTCATCGCCTGCCACAGGCTTGCAACAACCTGCAAGGTGCGTGGCCAGGTTGCCTGCCCCACTCACTTGCAGTTCTCCCGGCGCCGATGCCGTCGTAGCGCTAAGCCGCAGCCCCGGTTCGGGCTGGCGCTCGACCATGCCCTGGGCAACATGCAGTACCTGCGCAGAATTAAGGTCCCCGGCACCGACCGCCAGGTACATGTCCTCCACCGTGGCGCAGTTCAACTTGTGCGCGATGAGTTTGTAATCGACGCTGGTGAGGGCCAGCCGCTTGAACTCCTTGTCGAGCAAGTGGCGACCGCTGTCGACATTGTCTTCCCTGGCCTGCGACTTGAACCAATGCTGCACCTTGGCTCGCGCCCTCGACGTCTTGATATAGCCTAGTGCAGGCTGCAGCCAGTCGCGCCGCGGTTGTGCCTCACCGCTGGTGAGTATCTCCACGCGTTCGCCCGTGCGCAGCACGTAGGTGAGTGGCACGATGGAGCCATTGACCTTGGCGCCGCGGCAGCGATGGCCGATTTCCGTGTGCACATGGTAAGCAAAGTCGAGGGGGGTCGCGCCGTTGGCGAGGTTGACAACGTCACCGTCCGGAGTGAACGCATAAACCCTGTCCTGCGCCACCTGAAAACTGAACTGCTCGGCCACCCCTCGAGCGTCTCCTGTTTCCTCGTGC
Source organism: Halioglobus sp. (assembly GCA_965227435.1). Lineage (GTDB taxonomy): Bacteria > Pseudomonadota > Gammaproteobacteria > Pseudomonadales > Halieaceae > Marimicrobium. The sequence goes on from CBDDGB010000002.1 coordinate 217,466, forward strand.
CAGTCGAGCACCTGCCGCAGCCACGCGATTTTCTCCTCGTAGGTACTCGCCATCCCGCTCTCGCCATCGGCGCTCTTGTAGCGCCAGTGGGCACAGACGCCCAGTTCGGCCTCGTCATGCATCTGCCGGGTCCGAATCTGCACTTCAAGAATCTTGCCCTGGGGCCCGATAACGGCCGTGTGCAATGAGCGATAGCCATTTTCCTTGGGATTTGCGATGTAGTCGTCGAACTCGTTGGGGATATTGCGCCAGAGGCCGTGCACAAGGCCAAGTGTGGCATAACAGTCCCGGATCTCAGGCACCAGAATCCGCACGGCGCGGATGTCGTAAACCTGCGAAAAACCGATGCCCTTGCGCTGCATCTTCCGCCATATGCTGTAGATGTGCTTCGCGCGCCCCGTGATTTCGAATTCCAGCCCTGCCTCGTTAAGCACCCGGTTAAGCTCTGCCGACACCGAGAGAATGAACTCGTCACGCTCGAGACGCTTGCCGTCCAACAGTCGCGCTATCTTGCGGTAGGCATCGGCGTAAATATAACGAAAGGAGAGGTCTTCCAGTTCCCATTTCAAATGACCGATACCGAGACGGTGGGCCAGTGGCGCGTAAACGTCGAAAACTTCCTGCCCTATCGGCCGCCTTCGCTCCTCGTCGTCCTTTACAGCACGCAGAGCGCAGGTCCGCTCAGCCAGCTTGATCAGCGCCACGCGGACATCGTCCACCAGGGCAACCAACATCTTGCGGATGTTGTCTTTCTGGCCGTGCGCCTGGCCCAATACCGGGTCATCGTGCTTGAGTGGCAGGTCACTGACCGCCGCCATGCGCAGTACCCCGTTGATGAGGCGCGAGACGGTGTCACCAAAGTCTGCGGCAACGGCCTCCTCGCTTAACCTTCCCTCGCGCACAGCGCGATAGAGCATCCCGGCAAGCAGGCAGTCCAGGTCCACCTGCAGGTCGGCGAGTATGACCACGATGTCGAGCCCGGCCAGGTAGCAGTCCCCGCCCTCGACCCAGTCGAGCACGTCGCTGCCGCCGAGCAGACTAAGCTCGCCAACAGTCGCCGCGGCGCGCGCCAGGGTATTTCGATCCTCATCGCTGAGTTGGAGGGGTAACTTGTCGAGCCAGTCCGCGAGATCTACGAGACCCTCGCGACCGATAAACGACTGTTCCCGTACCTGCACCATCGTGGTTCAGCGCCTGTTAGTGGCCATTGAAAACGCCCGTCGAGAGGTAGCGGTCACCGCGGTCGCAGATAATGGCGACGATGACCGCGTTCTCGACCTCGCTGGATAGACGCAACGCACCTGCAATTGCACCTCCCGAGGACACGCCGGCGAAGATTCCCTCCTCGGCTGCCAGGCGACGCATTGTCTGCTCTGACTCTTCCTGCGAGATATCGATAACGCGATCGACCCGCGTCGACTGGTAGATTTTCGGCAGGTAAGCCTCGGGCCAGCGCCGGATGCCGGGGATGCTGGAACCCTCCAGCGGCTGCAAACCCACAATCTGGATGTCCGGATTCTGCTCCTTCAGATAGGTGGAGCAGCCCATGATCGTACCGGTTGTGCCCATGGAGCTGACAAAGTGAGTGATAGTGCCGCCAGTCTGTTGCCACAACTCTGGCCCGGTGCCCGTGAGATGGGCAAGGGGATTGTCGGGGTTGGCAAACTGGTCGAGTACCACGCCTTCGCCCCGGGCCTGCATCTCAAGTGCGAGGTCCCGCGCACCTTCCATACCCTTTTCCTGCGACACTTCGACCAGCTCTGCGCCGTAGGCGGACATCGCCTGCTTGCGCTCGTCACTCATGTGCGAGGGCATGATGAGCTTCAGCTTGTAGCCCCTGATCGCTGCGGCCATGGCAAGCGCGATACCGGTATTGCCGCTGGTAGCCTCCACCAGCGTATCACCGGGCTTGATAGTGCCGCGCGCCTCCGCCTGGGCGATCATACTGAGCGCCGGCCGATCCTTCACGGAGCCAGCCGGATTGTTTCCCTCCAGTTTGGCCAGAATCGTATTACTCGTCTCGCCGGGCAGGCGCTGCAGGCGTACCAACGGCGTGTTGCCGATACACGATTCGATCGTGGGGTAGTCGGGGGTCGTGGGATCAGGCATAGAAGAGATAACCACCAAAGGGGACACGATTATATAGAACTTACACGCGATGAAACCATCAGTCGGCCGTAAGGACAGCAAAGGCCACCACGTACTCCCGCTCATCCGCGAGACTGAGGGCCACACGCTCACCCCCCCGCCGCCGGGCTGCCTCAAGCGCGCCACCCGAGAGGGTAACCAACGGCGCCCCGCTTTCGTCATGGTCTATTTCAATGTCTTGCCAGCTCACGCCGCGGCCAATGCCAGTGCCCAGTGCCTTGGCGACCGCTTCCTTGGCGGCAAACCGCTTGGCGAGCAGCCGATTACCCTGCTTGCTGGCTGCATACTCAGTGCATTCTACGGCGGTAAGAATCCGCTTCACGAAGCGCTCCCCCTGGCGGCCGACCACCTCGTCGATGCGCTCGACTCGCAGGATATCCGTGCCTACCCCGATCACGTTCCAGTGCTCCTGCCGGAACCCGCCCGGAAGAGCTCCCGACTGCGCAGTGGTGTGTCGCCGAGGTGGTGTCCAAGGACCTCCCGCAGCAGGTGCTTCGCAGTGGCGCGCGCTGCGCCGCTATACTGGCCCTCGGCAAGCAACAAAAGGTCTGAGCCCCGGTAACTGGCAACGCCCCGCGGCGGCTCGCCAACCACCGCAACCAGACCCTGCTCGGGGTTGAACCTGTACCGCTGCCCCGGCTCGATTGCGTCACCACTGTCGCCATCTATGTCCAGCGCAAGGTTGTAACCGAGCTCGCGCAGCAGTAGGAGCTCAAACGGCCTGAGCACGGTGTCCGGCCGCTCGCACACGGCAAGCTCGCGCAGCGCATCGCTGTAAGCGGCGAACAGCTCTGCATGCGGGTCGTGGCGATGCAGCAGGCGCACCAGCAGCTCGTTAAGGTACAGGCCACTGAACATCCGTTCTCCAGTCAACACGAACGGTGCGCCAGCTGACTCTACCGCGCCCAGGGTCTTCAACTCGGAACGCCCGGAGAATGACGCCAGCAATGGCACAAAAGGCTGCAACAGCCCCCCACGTCCGCCTTTCTTCCCCTGCCTGCGAACACCTCGCGCCACAACGCTGAAGCGGCCGTGCTCCGCGGTAAAAATCTCGATGATCGCACTGGTATCGCGGTAGGGGCGCGAGTGAAGTACGAATGAGGGCTGCAAGGTAACGCGCACGCCGAGCACCTAGGTATCGCTATAGCCAAGGCTGCGCAGCGCTCGTTCATCATCAGACCAGCCACTTTTCACCTTCACCCAGAGATGCAGCATGACCCGACTGTCGAAGAGCCGCTCCATGTCGCGCCGCGCCTCCGCACCGATTGAGCGGAGCCGACTGCCCTTCTCACCAATCAGTATTTTCTTCTGGCCCTTGCGTTCGACAAAAATCAACGCGGAGATGTGCAGGACATCACCGTCCTGGCCAAACTCCTCGATTTCCACCGTAATGGCATACGGCAACTCCTCGCCAAGCTGACGCATGATCTTCTCGCGCACGATTTCTGCAGCGAGAAAACGCTGGCTGCGATCTGTAATCTGGTCCTCGGGGAAGAAATGCTCCGACTCCGGAAGATAGCCGAGGATCTCCTTCTCCAGCTCCGCCACGTTGTGATCCTTAAGAGCCGACACGGGCAGGATGCCCGCGAAGTCGCCCTTCTCTGCAAGAGCTTGCAAGTGTGGCAACAGTACCGACTTGTCCTCCAGCAGATCGACCTTGTTGACAAGAAGTAGCACGGGCAGCCCGGCGGCCTGTACCTGCTCGAGCACCATTGCGTCCTCCGCGGTGAACGCCGTGCGATCCAGCATGAACAATACAAGATCAACATCGCGCAGAGCTGCACTGGCGGTGCGGTTCATATAGCGATTGATAGCCTTTTCTCCGTCCTGGTGCAGGCCGGGCGTGTCCACGAAAATGACCTGGTAGTCGTCCTCCGTCTTGATGCCAAGTATCTGGTGACGAGTCGTTTGCGGCTTGCGCGAAGTAATACTGATTTTTTGCCCGAGTAAATGGTTGAGCAGGGTCGATTTACCCACGTTTGGGCGACCTACAATCGCGACATAGCCGCAGCGCTTAGCCATCTGCGCCACCTGCGAAGCCGAGCGCGGCCAGCGCCTCACCGGCCGCGACCTGCTCCGCCTTACGCCGACTTGAACCGCGCCCTTCTGTAGCTATAGCTAGGGATTCGAGCTGGCAGGCTACGTGAAACTCTCGCGCATGGGCCTCGCCTGTAACCGCGAGTTCGGTATAACGGGGCAACGCCAGTCCGCGGCCCTGCAGGTACTCCTGCAGGCGTGTCTTGGCGTCCTTGCTCGTCGCACCGGTACTGAGCCCGTCGAGTCGCACCGCAAACAGGCGCAGAACACAATCGCGGCACGCATCGTGCCCGCCGTCCAGCAACAGCGCGCCGATCACCGCTTCGACCGCGTCAGCGCGAATAGATGCGCGGCGGTGGCCGCCACTTTTGCGCTCTCCCGAGCCCAACACCAGGTATTGGGCAAGATCGAGCTCTTCGGCGACGTCTGCCAGGGTATCGCCTTTAACGAGCGTGGCTCGCATACGGCTCATTTCCCCCTCGCGGCTCCTGGGGAAGCGTTGGTAGAGGGCCTCCGCAATGATGTGGTTAAGGATCGAGTCGCCAAGAAATTCCAGGCGCTCGTTGTTACGCCCACCAACGCTGCGGTGGGTCAAGGCGAGCTCCAGAAGCGAGATATCGCTGAATTGGTACCCCAACGCCTGCTGCAGACGCTCGATGTCCGCCATGTGTCGGTTACTTTTGCGGAATTTCCGCTATCGGCTGGGTTTCACCGAGGGGATATAGGAGATCATCGAAGCGCATTATCGCGTCAATGCGCCAGAGGAGCGGCATGCGAACTTCGTAGCGCGCGTCGATATAAGTCACGCCGCGCTTGCGAACGATATCGACTTCCGATGCCTTGAGGTCATAAATCTGGTTGGAGTGAAAAATATTCTCGATGCGCCGGCGAATTTGACGGTTGCTCATGTCGCGTGTTTCGGGCTCCAGAACAATATTCGAGATGATGCGCTTGACGCTGAGGAACTCGAAAAACGGCGGAGTCATGCGAATGGCGCAGAGGGCGAGAAAGCCCACTACGGCCAGGACTGCCAGAATGCCGGGCAACGACAACCCCGACTGTCGGTTAACTTGCCGCATAGTGCGCCCCTCCCACGCCGGCAGTCCGTGCCAACCGGCTTTATTCTATGAGTCAGGCTATTCTATCAGTCCGACGCGGTCAAAGCTCGGTACGCTAAGAAAGTCGTCCCAGTGCATCCAGACTGCGAAAGCCTTGCCTACTATATCTTGTTCCGGCACCTGACCCCAAACCCGGCTATCGCTGGAATTGTCACGATTGTCACCCATCATGAAGTAGTGGCCGGGCTTTACCGTAATAGTCAGGTCGCGGGGGCGGCGCATGGCGTCAGTCTGCGCGAGATGTTCCGCCTCCCCAAGTGTCTCTCGAACCAGGCGATAGCGAGCCTGCAGCTCCGGTGGTGGATCTACCGGCTCCTGGCTGACCGCCTCGCCGTTTACGTACAGGCGCTTGTTGCGGTACGTGATCTTATCGCCCGGCACCCCGACCACGCGCTTGATGAAGTAGGTGTCGTTCATATGGGGCGGGAAGAAGACCATCACATCGCCGCGCTGCGGCTCGTTGATATCAAAAACCTTGGTGCGAAGCACAGGTAGGCGAATCCCGTAGGTGTACTTGTTCACGAGAATGTAGTCACCCACCTCAAGCGTGGGCACCATCGAGGACGAGGGTATCTGGAACGGCTCGACGAGGAACGAGCGCAGCACAAAGACCACTAACAGGACGGGGAAGAACGAGCGGGCGTACTCCACCACAACGGGCTCCGGCGCGGTATCCGCCAGCTGCGCCATGTAGCTCGCTTCGTCGGTGCTGCCCTCTTTTCCCCACTCCGGGTACTTGTCCTGCAATGCCAGTGCGGTGCGGCGGCGGCCGGGCGCCAGGAACAGCGCATCGAGCAACCAGAGCAACCCGCTGCCGAAAACAAGTCCGACGAGAATGAGGGGAAAATCAATCGTAAATTCGTTCACGGCTTACCCGTCCACCTTGAGTACGGCCAGGAAGGCGGACTGAGGGATCTCGACCTTACCCACCTGCTTCATTCGCTTTTTACCAGCCTTTTGCTTTTCCAGCAGTTTGCGCTTCCGGGTGGCATCGCCCCCGTAGCACTTCGCCGTCACGTTCTTGCGCAACGCCTTTACGGTCTGGCGTGCGACTATCTTACCGCCAACCGCGGCCTGGATGGCGACATCGAACATCTGCCGGGGAATCAGCTCTTTCATCTTCTCGGTGAGCGCGCGTCCACGGTACTGCACCTGGTCGCGGTGCACGATGATAGCGAGGGCATCCACCCGCTCACCGTTGATCAACACATCGAGTCGCGACAGCTGCGCAGCCTCGAAGCGCTCGAAACTGTAATCCAGCGAAGCGTAGCCACGGCTCACCGACTTCAGCCGATCAAAAAAGTCGAGCACGACCTCTGCCATGGGCACGTCGTAGACCACCGAGACCTGGCTGCCGAGGAACTGCATATCTACCTGTACGCCCCGCTTCTCAACACACAGCGTTATCACGTTACCAAGGTAGTCCTGCGGCACCAGAATATTGCAACGCGCGATGGGCTCACGCATTTCTTCGATATCGGCCACATCCGGCAGCGCTGAAGGGTTGTCAACATGAATAACGTCGCCACTCTTCTTAACAATCTCATAGATGACGGTCGGCGCTGTGGTAATAAGGTCAAGATCGTATTCGCGCTCTAGCCGCTCCTGGATAATTTCCATATGCAGCATGCCGAGAAAGCCACAGCGAAAGCCGAAACCCAGTGCGTCAGATGACTCCGGCTCGTAAAAAAGCGATGCATCATTCAAGGTGAGCTTGGCCAGCGCGTCGCGAAAATCCTCGTAGTCGTCGGAGGAGATGGTGAAGATACCGGCATAGACCTGCGGCTTGACGCGCTGAAAACCGGGGAGCGCCGCAACGTCCTGCTCGCTGGCATGGATCAGGGTGTCACCGACGGGCGCGCCATGAATATCCTTGATGCCCGCCACGACAAATCCCACTTCACCCGCTTCGAGCTTGTCCTGCTCGACACGCTTGGGCGTGAAAATGCCGAGACTATCGACCTGGTGGGCCCGGCCGATCGATTTCGCGACGATCTTGTCACGTTTGTGCAGCACGCCCTGCTTGACGCGCACGAGCGACACCACCCCGAGGTAGTTATCGAACCAGGAATCGATGATTAACGCCTGCAGCGGTGCCTCGCGATCACCTTCCGGGGGCGGAATATTCTCTACGAGGTACTCGAGCGCCTCCTCGATGCCAAGCCCTGACTTCGCGCTGACCTGGCAGGCATCCGTTGCATCGATGCCGATAATCTCCTCAACCTCCTGGCGAACACGGTCGGGGTCTGCCTGGGGCAGGTCCATCTTGTTGAGAACGGGCAGTACTTCGAGCCCCTGCTCGATCGCCGTGTAGCAGTTCGCGACCGACTGTGCCTCAACGCCCTGGGCGGCATCCACCACCAGCAGCGCACCCTCACAGGCCGCAAGGGAGCGCGAGACCTCGTAGGAGAAATCGACGTGTCCCGGCGTATCGATAAAGTTGAGCTGGTAGGTATTGCCGTCGCGTGCAGGGTAATCCAGCGTGACACTCTGGGCCTTGATCGTGATACCGCGTTCGCGCTCTATATCCATGGAATCGAGCACCTGCTCGTCCATCTCCCTATCGGAGAGACCGCCACAGTGCTGGATGAAACGGTCGGCAAGCGTCGACTTGCCGTGATCGATGTGCGCGATAATGGAGAAATTGCGGATGTAAGTGAGTTCGCTCACGCGTGTGCCCGACTGGCTGGGGCTACGGGCCCTTTGCGAGCCGGTAGCCGTCCAAAAAACGCGCGATTGTACCGCAACGCCGAGGGCACCGCTATGGAGCGGCGCCCCGGCAACCGAGGTCGTTGGACGGGTCAGTCATCCAGCTTGAGGCCGATAAACAGGGGACTGCCGCGGCGAATCAAGCGCATGGGCACTGAGCTACCGCTTTTCAGCTTCTTCTCGGCGCGTTCAAACGCCGAGACGCTCTTGGTAGGCGTGTCGTCGATCAGCGTAATGATGTCACCCGGCCGTATGCCCGCCGTGGCGGCGGCAGAGCCCGGCGAAACCTGGCGTACCACAACGCCGCCGTTGATGCCGTATTGCTCGAGGTCTTCCTCCGGCACGGAGCCTACGATGACGCCGATGCGCCCCCCGGCCTCGCTCTCGTCGCTTGCGCGAGCCAGGGAATAGCTATCGTCTGAACCGAGCCCGCCAACCTCAACCCGCAGCGTCTTGCGCTTCTTGTCGCGCACCAACTCAACGGGCACTTTAGAGCCGGGAGCGATCAGGCCGACCACGTGGGGCAGATCCGAAGACGTTGGAATGTCCTTGCCGTCAAAGGTAACGATCACGTCACCCTCTTTGAGCCCGGCCTTTTCAGCAGGACTGTCGGGAGACACCTGCGCAATAAGCGCGCCGCGGGGACGCTCGAGGCCAAAGGAGTCCGCGAGGTTCTTGTCGACGTCCTGGATGCTGACGCCGAGCCACCCGCGTGTTACGCGACCGTGTTCACGCAACTGCGCAATGACGTTGCGCACCACCGATGCGGGGATGGAAAACGATAGCCCGTTGGAACCACCTGATCGCGTAAATATCTGGGAATTCACGCCGACAACCTCACCATCGAGATTCAGCAGCGGACCACCGGAGTTGCCCGGGTTGATGGCAACATCTGTCTGGATAAACGGTACGTAGTTTTCACCGCGCTCTGTCGGCAGGCTGCGGCCCTTGGCACTCACGATGCCCTGGGACACGGTGTAGTCGAGGCCGAAGGGTGACCCGATAGCAAGCACCCATTCACCCACCTCCAGGTTGTCAGACTCACCGAGTTTAAGGCGCGGCAAGTCTTCACCCTCGATGCGCAGCAGGGCAAGATCCGAGCGCGGATCGGTCCCCACCACTTCGGCTTCGAACTCGCTGCGGTCGATCATGCGCACGAGGACACTGTCGGCGCCTTCAACGACGTGATTGTTCGTCACAATATAGCCGTCTTCCGATATGACAAACCCGGAACCGGTTCCCGTTCGCGGTCGCGGCGACTGGGGCCCACCGGGAAAATCAAAGAAGCGCCGCAGGTATTCAGGTATCTGTTCCATGTCTGGTTGCCCAGATCCCTCGGCGACCGCCCGCTGCTCCGCGATGATTTTTACCACGGCGGGTGAGGCCTCTTTCACGATACCGCGAAATTCAGGCAGCGCGGCGGTGGCGGAAAGCGCAAAGGCGGAAAGAAACACGAATACCGACAGGGCGCTGTAGCGCAGGGATCTAGTCATACCATCAAGTCCACTGGTTACGAGTTAAGGGATTGTTACTGAACGCTGACCGGGCGAGCCGCGGGACCGAGGTTCTGTACGAGTACCGGCTGGTACTTCGGGTCGTCACGGTGCGCCGAGCTGTGTAGTCGAACCACGGCAAAACCCGCGGCCAAACCGGCTGTAGCGCCCAGGGCAGAGAGTACATCGGGGTTGCCCGGGAGGAATTCAAGAGCGGCAAGCGCACCCACCAGCATGCCGGCCAGTGGCAGGACATAAGCAATAAAGGAGCCGCGCAGTATGATTTCCTCGGGCAGGCTGATGACAACCTGGTCGTCGACGGCGCAGTCGCCGACATCGACGTCACCTGGCAGCACGCGCACTAGGCCGCGTTCGCCATCGCGCACCTGGTTCGCCAGCCCATGGCCACAGGCTTTGCGCGCGCCACAGCTACCGCAGGTACTGGAGCGAATGGTTTCCACCCACAGCCCATCGCGTTCGACCGCGATCACACGCCCCACTTCTGTCAACATGTTCAGCGTGTCCAGCTAACGGAGTCCGCCACCATGCGAGCGGTATTCACGGGCACCTCACCCAGGACAGTGACGAGCATGGGTCTTGCGTCGACCTCCATGCCACGGATATAGGACGTGGTGCCGCCCTTGCGAACAAGCCCCTCGCCGGGCTCGATGGGGTGGTCCAGGTCTTCGATGAAGACCGAAAAGGCCGCAAACCCATCGGTGTAGGTCCGGCGCGCCTGGGTTTCTGTTGCAGCATCCGTCAAAGTAAAGCCGGGTGGCAGCCAGCGCACCTGCCAGGGCGTGGCGACTTCAGTGGGGTCCCCCGACTGGTCCGGCTGCGGATCGGGAGCTTCCAGCCGCAGCTCAACCTCGCTCGAGTGACGAGGAATCTCGGACGTAATCTGCAAATTGGCAAACTGGATTTTCTCCAGTGCACGCTGGTCATGCCCCAGTGTTTCAGTCTTGAGCAGGAGACCTGTCTTGCGATCGAGTGACATAACGTAGCCGTAGCGATATCGGTCACGGGGCTCGACACGAATCTGCACCGAACGACGCCCAGCGACACGATCGCCGTTGCTGACTGAGAAGCGGTACTGCGACGCAATGCCACAATCGCCCGCGCGCACGCTGTCACCTATGTGCTTAAGGTCATACCCGGGGTGCTCGCAGTGGAGCGGGCGGTCCTGGTAGACCTGTGCGCCCTGCCCGGTGAGCTGCGTCATCACGATTTCGGCCTGCTCACCATCGATACGATGGGACACCTGCACAACCTGCATATCGGCGCCACGCTGGAGCGTCATAACGCCGTGATAGCTTACCTGGCGCCGGCTATCGACCATTTTCTCCAGCCAGCCAAGCGCCTCTGTATCGAGCCCCTCACACTCTGCCGATGCGCCAACAGAAAACGCGCCGAGCGCAAGCGCACAGGCGCCGATCAGTGCATTAACTGCTTTCACACTACTTCTCAGGTTGCTGCTCGTTCTCGGTGTTTTTCTCAATCACAGGCACGCGTGCATAGGACAGCAGCCCGTGGGGCGTGTTCATGGAGGCGTGCGATGCATGTTCCTGCATGTGGATATGCATACGCTCCTCGGCGAGCTGGCGATAAAGCGCCTTGGCCGGGGGCTGCGCGATGGGCACGGCCTCAGTTCCAAGGTTGGCGCGCATGGGTGTAGCGCCCGCCATGTTGATGTAGGTCGGTGCGATGGACCTCGATGCCACATTCAGGCTGTCGTCGGTGGTATCCACGCCGGCCAGCTGTTGGCCGCCCACGAGCACAACGGAGGCTACCGAAGCCGCCACACCGAAGCTCACGAGGGGCTTGAGTAAACGCTGGCCGAAGCTCGAGGACTGCTCCACCTGCTCCGCCTGCGTCTCCCCGGCAATGGCCGCGCTGACGCGCTTTGAAATATCCATCCCGGTGAGACTCACCTCTTGCCCGTCCAGTGCCTGGCTTGCCAGGTTGTAGCGGGCCCAGGTTTCCCGGAGTTCCTCGTTGTTGCCGACATTGGCCAGGATGCGCTCGAACTCGAGTTCGTTCGCCTCCCCGTCCATCAGTGCCGATAGCGATTCGCGCAGTCTGTCATTCATGCTTGCCGCCTTTTTGATGTTTCGTCCTTAATGGTTTCATTGGCGCTCTGTGGCACCTCTGATACAGGCACTCGGGTGCCTCCCTCTTGCATTCCTACATTTCCTGTTCAGCGAGCAACTCGCCTTCCAGCTGCCCGCGCACCTTGAGGTCGATCGCCTCCCGTGCGCGGAATATCCGTGACCTCACGGTGCCCACCGGGCAATCCATGATGTCTGCGATGTCCTCATAACTGAGACCATCAAATTCGCGTAAAGTTACCGCGGTGCGCAAATCATCTGGCAATGCGCTGATCGCCTCGTCGACCACGGACTTCAGTTCCTGCCCAAACAGGGCGTTTTCGGGATTTTCAATATCCCTGAGCGCCCCACCGCTCTCGTAATATTCGGCGTCCTCAATCTCGACATCGGAGCCTGGGGGCCGCCGTGAGCGTGACACGAGATGGTTCTTGGCAGTGTTGATCGCGATACGGTACATCCAGGTATAAAACGCACTGTCGCCGCGGAACCTGGGGAGTGCCTTATAGGCCTTAATGAAGGCCTCCTGCGCCACATCCTGTACTTCGTCGGCATCGCGAATATAACGGCTGATAAGCCCGAAGATCTTATGCTGGTACTTGAGTACCAACAGATCGAAGGCCCTTGAGTCACCCTTCTGCACCCGGGCAACAAGTTGCTGATCCGTCTCGGCGGCGCTCACGCCCGCTTACCCTCCGTAATCCCTGGTTGCGACTGGCGCAGACCCTGCGCCCGCCGCCTGGGTAGACCGCTAACGCCACTGATCGTTCGCCTCGCCTTTCCCATCTGGCAATTATAGGAAACGTAGATGGGCGAAAAGTTCCCCATGGCGGGTAATTCCTTATTTCAGCGGCTCGTATATACTTCAGCCGATACCGCATAGCAGCAGCTAAGTCTTTGACCTACATAATATATTTGAGAAATCCCCGCGGCAAGAGAGGATCGGTGTGAGCGAGCGCTACGAACACGATGTGCTGGTGATAGGCTCCGGGGCCGCCGGTCTCAGCGTTGCCCTGCATTTGGGCCAGAACCGCCGTGTGGCGCTGGTTTCCAAGGCAGATCTCTACCAGGGCTCTACCTACTGGGCCCAGGGCGGCATGGCGGCCGTGCTGGACAACGCCGATACCGTGGATTCCCACGTGGCCGACACCCTGGCTGCGGGCGCGGGACTTTGCCGCCGCGAGGCCGTGGAGTTCACCGTGAGCAATAGCCGCCGCTGCGTGGAGTGGCTGGTCAGCCAGGGGGTGGATTTCGACCGCGGCGGCGAGCAGGACGACACCTACCACCTCACCATGGAGGGCGGACACAGCCACCGCCGCATCATCCATGCCGCAGATCGCACCGGCATGGCCATCTCGGAAGTGCTGACCGAGCGAGCAATGGCGGCACCTAACATAGAGGTTTTTACGCACCGAACAGCGGTGGACCTCGTGGTCGAGGACGGACATTGCCAGGGTGCCTACCTGCTCGACCAACAGACAGGTCACGTCGACCTATTCCAATCACGCGCCGTCGTACTAGCAACCGGTGGGGCGAGTAAGGCCTACCTCTATACCAGCAACCCCGATGGCGCGAGTGGTGACGGCATAGCGATGGCCTGGCGTGCCGGCTGCCGCGTTGCCAACCTCGAATTCAACCAGTTCCACCCGACCTGCCTGTATCACCCGCGCGCCAAGTCTTTCCTCGTCACCGAGGCGATTCGCGGCGAGGGAGGGAAACTCCTGTTGCCCGACGGTCAGGCGTTCATGCACCAGTTCGACGAGCGCGGCGAGCTTGCCCCGCGCGACATCGTCGCCCGCGCCATCGACCATGAGATGAAGCGGCTGGGCGCCGACTGTGTTTTCCTCGACATCTCCCACCGCCCAAGAGACTTCCTTGAGTCACACTTCCCGACGGTCATGGCACGCTGCGCTGAGTTCGGGATCGACATCGCAGCCGAGCCGATCCCCGTGGTGCCCGCGGCGCACTACACCTGCGGTGGCATAGTGGTCGATAGCCACAGCCGCACAGATATTCATGGCCTCTACGCCGTGGGTGAAGCATCCTGCACCGGCCTGCACGGCGCCAATCGCATGGCCAGTAATTCACTGCTCGAGTGCGTGGTCTACGCCGAGTCCGCTGCCAAATACATCGAGGAAACCATCGACCAGCGCGGCGCCCCCCTGCCCGCCCAACCGTGGGACGAGAGCCAGGTCACCGATTCCGACGAGGATGTAGTGATATCCCACAACTGGGACGAACTGCGCCGCTTCATGTGGGACTACGTCGGCATCGTGCGCACCAATAAGCGCCTGCAGCGCGCGCTGCATCGCGTCGAACTGCTGCAGGCAGAGATCGGGGAGTACTACGGCAACTACAAGGTCAGTAATGACCTGCTTGAGCTACGCAACCTGGCGATGGTCGCCGAGCTCATGATCCACTGCGCGATCAGGCGCACGGAAAGCCGTGGCCTCCACTACACGCTCGACTATCCCGACCTGTTGCCCGAGGCACTGGACACAGTGCTGGACCCTACCACCGGGCCCCAAGGCCAGGGTCGGGCAGCCTGATTCTCACGCGCAGCCGGCGCCATTCCTCGGTCGCCACGCTGTCGACAAAAACCCACAGGCAGCGCCTCCGCTGGCGCGGGCAACGGTAGGGGAAATACACCACCCAGGGCAGCGCCACCGCACCTTCGGTGAGCTCTATCGGTTTCACCCCGCCCTCGCACGACACTTGCCACTGGCCCTTGGACCAGGTGAGCTCTGCGCCTTGCTGTGGCACGCGTCGTAACCCCCAGCACAGGAAGGCGAGGAAAGGTAAAAGCCCACAGGCCAGCAAAGGATAACCGCGGACCGCGGCCAGCCAGACCGCGCCGAAGGCAATCGCAAGCAGGAACGAAACTGTTAAACGGCTTAAAGGAGAGTCAGCGATCTGCAGGCGGAGTACGGGCGAATTCGAGTACGCGACGGACAATGTCGGCAAGCTCCGGGTCGGCGGGCTGCTCCCGCTGGAGCAGCCACGCGAACAGTTCCTGGTCTTCACAGACCATGAGGCGCTGGAACGCGTCGCGATGACCGGCGTCGAGCTCAGCGTAGCGATGGCTGACGAAGGGCTCGAGTACAAGGTCCAACTCGAGCATGCCGCGCCGCGCCGCCCAGCGCATCCTGTTGATCTCTTCGCCGTCTATCATGCCCTGCCTGTCGTCCTTCGTGTACGTCAAAGGCGAGCATTATAGCCGATACGCCGCGCTATCCTGTGCTGCTGACAAGCGCTGCTGGCGCGCCTATCATAATGCCGCGATTAACGAGGAGTCCCATGAACAACTGTCAGTTCAGCACACTGCCCGGCGAAGCCCTGCTGCTTATAACGGGCCCCGACACGCTTACCTTCCTGCAGGGCCAGACCACCTGCGACACACGGGAGCTGGAAAACTCAGGCTCCCTGCCGGGCGTCTACTGCACCCCACAGGGTCGGGTTGTCTGCGACTTTCTACTGGCGCCCCTCGGGGAAGAAACGTTCGCCCTGCGCATGCGCAGGGACATCCGCGCGTCCTCCAGCGCGGTGCTGGGCAAGTACATCGTGTTTTCAAAAGCCGATATTGAAGATGACAACGATGACTGGCAGGTCGCGGGCCTCTGGGGCGAAGACGCCGGGGCAGTCATCGAGAGCACCTTGGGAAGCAGGCCCAACGGTCAGGGGCAACTGCTTAGCGGACCGGGCTTCGCCGTCGTACAGCGCGACGAGGCCGGCCAGCGTTTCGAGTGCTTTGCAGACAGCTCTGCCGCCGACAAGCTCAACGCGCTCGCCAGCGCCGCCAATGTAGCGAGTGAGGATGACTGGCGCGCGCTGGATATCACGGCGGGCATCGCCCGCATAGAAGCGCCACTGGTCGACGAACTGGTGCCGCAGACGGTCAACTTCGACCTCACGGGGCACATCAGCTTTACCAAGGGGTGCTACACCGGCCAGGAGGTCGTTGCACGTCTTCACTACCGGGGTAAGTCGAAGCGGCGCGGTTTCGCCGTCGTCGCCGAGGACGCAACAGGCCTTGTCTCGGGCGCCGAACTGTTCTCCTCCACTTCCAGTTCATCCGTGGGCCACGTGGTCAATACAGCGAGCACTGGTGACGGGGCGCGGGCGCTGGTGTCAGCCACGCTGGATGCCGCCGAGGCAGGACTGCACGTAGCGGCACCGGACGGCCCCTCGCTTGAACTGCTGGAACTACCCTACGCCCTGGAGCCTGAAGAGGACTGACGCTTCACTACAGTGGAGCATCCGTGGCGCAGATCAGGGTGATTCGGGCAAGCGCCAGTCTACCGGCGTCTCACCACGCCCCTCGAGGTAGCGATTGGCGTCCACGAAGTGTCCGCAGCCAAAGAAACCCCGGTGCGCACTCAATGGCGAAGGGTGCGGCGCCTTGAGTACGCAGTGACGCTGCGCATCGATGATGCCACCCTTGCGCTGCGCGTAGCTGCCCCAGAGCATGAACACCACCCCCTCGCGCTCGCGATTGATCACGTCGATGACCCGGTCAGTGAATCGCTCCCAACCTCGATCACGATGCGAGCCCGCGGCACCACTCTCTACTGACAACACGCTGTTCAACAGAAGAACGCCCTGTTCAGCCCAAGAAGTAAGGTGACCGTGGGACGGCACGGCCAGGCCAAGCTCATCGTGTATCTCGCGATAGATATTCTGCAAAGATGGGGGAATCGCTACGCCCGGGCGCACAGAGAAACACAACCCGTGCGCCTGGCCCTCCCCGTGGTAAGGGTCCTGGCCGAGAATCACGACCTTCACACTGTCGAGGGGAGTGTGCTCGAATGCGCCGAAAAATTCGTCGCCACGGGGGAAGATGCGCTTACCCCGGCCCTTCTCGGCAACGAGAAAGGCGCGCAATTCGCGCATATAGTCTTGGTCGAACTCTCCCCGTAAGTGGGCGAGCCAACTCGGCTCCAGGGCGATGTCGCGTTCAGCCGATGCGCTCAATGCGGCCTCAGTTACAGTTGGCCTGCAGCACGACCTGTTGATATAGGCTGCTGTCGGGCTCTTCGCTCACCCAATGCAGGCGCTGCACGTTGTCATCGAGCTGAGCAAGGCGTTTGCTGCGCTGTTGCTTGCCCGCTCCCGCATTTTCAATAGGCCTGACCGGCGCCGCGCCGAATGCGCGCTCGCGCTGGGCAGCAGGAGCATGGCCGTAGAGAGTATTGCGCATACGTGCTGGACGACCCGCCGCGGCGATCGCCGCCTCGATGTCTTCTGGCGCCCATTCCTCGCCGTGGCTTGCGCCCGCGGCACGGGTAATGCTTTCGTTCATGAGAGAGCCGCCGAGATCATTAACCCCCGCACGCAGGCAGGCGGCCACACCCTCAGGGCCCATCTTCACCCAGGACGCCTGAATGTTGTCGATAGCGCCATTCAAAACAAGACGCGCGACGGCGTGTAGCAGGAGCGCCTCACGGAAGGTCGGGCCGGGCCGCGCGCGACCGCGCAGGTACATCGGGGCCTCCTGCGCAACAAAAGGTAGAGGTACGAACTCGGTAAACCCGCCCGTTTCGAGCTGCAGCTGCCGCACGTTCAGCAGGTGTGCGGCCCAGTGCCGCGGCTGCTCGACGTGGCCGTACATGATGGTTGCCGTGGTGCGGATACCCTCGGCGTGGGCGGCGCGCATCACGGCGAGCCATTGGCTTGTATTGATCTTGTCGGGACAGATGTCTCTGCGCACCTCGTCGTGCAGTATTTCTGCAGCGGTGCCCGGCAACGTGTTAAGCCCCGCCGCCTTCAGCCGGCGCAGATAGGCACGCAGGTCCAGCGACAGTGTTGCGGCGCCCTGCCATACCTCCAACGGGGAGAATGCATGGATGTGCATGCCCGGCGTTGCCGCCCGCACCGTTGAGAGAATATCGAGGTAGGTCTGCCCGGTGTAGTCCGGGTGTATTCCACCTTGCAGGCAGACCTCTGTGGCGCCGCGCTGCCACGCCTCGGCACAACGCGTGGCGAGTTCCTCGGCGGTAATATCGTAGGGCGCACCGCGCAACTCGGCATTCTGCCCACCCTTCGAGAAAGCGCAGAAGCGGCATTTGAAGTAACAGACGTTGGTGTAGTTGATGTTGCGATTAACGATGTAGGAGACCGAGTCGCCAATCACCCGCTGGCGGAGAACGTCCGCGTGCTTTACCACGTAACTGAACTCGGGGCCACGGACGGCAAACAGTCGCGTCACCTCCTCTGGCGATAAGGTCTCCCCCGCCTCGCAGCGCGCAACGATCGCTTCCAGTTCCGTGCTTACATGTACAGGCGCGTCGTCCAGCAGAGCCATATCGAGCGGCGGCGGCTCGCTGCCGGTACCCGTGCTCCAGCGGTCGCGCCGCGCGAATCCGCCCGCATCAGACTGGGTCGCGACAGCGGATCGCACTTTCTCGTCCAGCCACGTTGCAGGCGCACTGGCATATGCCGGATAGAGCGTCAGCCGCTGCTCCAGGAACTTGCCCGCAGTAGCGGTTTCCGCAGCGAGACGATCAAGGTGCGGCCAGGGCGCTTCAGGATTCACGTGGTCTGGCGTCAACGGCGAAACGCCACCCCAGTCGTTGATGCCGGCCGCGACAATCTGCGACAGCACGCCGGGGCTCAGGTTAGGCGGCGCCTGGATGTTCATAGCTGCGCCGAAAATGAGGCGCGCAACAGCGATAGTCCATAGCAGCTCGTTGAGGTCGGGCTCCGGCGCTTCGGCCATCAACGTGTCGGGTTTGGCGCGGAAGTTCTGCACGATCACTTCCTGCAGGTGCCCGTAACGTTCATGCACGCGGCGCAACGCAAGCAGTGACTCTATGCGCTCGGCGCGGGTTTCCCCGATGCCGATCAGGATGCCGGAAGTGAACGGCACGGCGGCACGACCGGCCAACTCCATCGTTTCGAGGCGGCGCGCAGGGTCTTTGTCTGGCGAACCGTAGTGTGGCATGCCCTTTTCGCAAAGCCGGGTTGAAGCCGACTCGAGCATAATGCCCATGGACGCGCTGACCTCGCGCAGGCCCGCAATTTCCTCTGCCGTCATGCAGCCCGCGTTGATGTGGGGCAGGAGGCCGGTTTCCTCCAGCACGCGCTTTGCAACTTCGCGCAGGTACTCTAGGGTGCTT
This sequence comes from Halioglobus sp., assembly GCA_965227435.1. Taxonomy (GTDB): domain Bacteria; phylum Pseudomonadota; class Gammaproteobacteria; order Pseudomonadales; family Halieaceae; genus Marimicrobium. The sequence goes on from CBDDGB010000002.1 coordinate 236,191, forward strand.
GCGAAACCCATTTCAGCAAGCGCATCACGCGCCGTGCCGTAGCGAAGTTCCGGTTTCTCGCCGAGCGTGAACAAGGCCTCCTGGCAGCCGAGCTTGGCGCCCTCGCGGCAGAGTTCAACCACCTCCTCCACCGGCATATAGGGTTGATCGATACGCTTCGGCGTTTTCGCAAACGTGCAGTAATGGCAGACATCGCGGCACAGCTGCGTGAGCGGAATAAAGACCTTGCGCGAGTACGTCACCAGGCTGCCGTGCCCGCGATCACGGAGCTGGCCTGCCACAGCTGCCAGCGCAGCAGTATCATCAAGTGTTGCGAGCGAGAGGGCCTCTGCATCGCTCGGTCGATGGCCCGCGAGCAAGCGCTCGCGCAGCTCTGGCCAGTCGGCAGTGGCGGCAACGGCAGGTGAAGGCACGCAACCACGCTCTTCATCAGGCTGTGCCCCAAGGATTCGCCTGGCCAGCTCCGGCCGCACGAGCACATCGCGCGTTGCGCTGATAACCCGGCCAGTGAGCTGTCGCGCCGCTAGCAGCAGATCGGAGGGTTCGTCCACATCGAGCGCGGTTCCCGGCCTGTCGAGCACCGTCACTTCAACTCCACGCGTTTCAGCGGCGGCAACGTGCTTCGCGCAACTGTCGCTGCCAAAATGCAAATCAACGGCCTGTCCCGCACGGTACGCCAGCAAGTTGGTACCGAGGCCGTGCCTGTCAGGTGCGATTAACAGTCCGCCGCGCGCGCTCTGCAATGCCAGCGCGGCACCAATGTCTGCGCCGGACAACAGCGGCAGGTCGGCGTGCAGAAGTACCACCTGGCCCGAGGCAACGCGCGCGGATGCAAGCGCCAACAGCTCGTTAAGCCCACTGCCGCCAAGCTCCCGCTCTGACCAACAGGATGCACCACACTCGCTGGCAAGTGACGCCGCTGCAGGGTCGTCGGTAATCAGGGTAACGTTCTCAACAGCCGGGTGGCCGACCAGCGTCGACAGGACGTCGGCCGCCATGGCACGCGCGAGGCCACTGCGCTCCTCGGGCGTGAGCAACGGCGCCAGGCGTGTCTTCACCCGGTCGAGCGATTTCAGTGCTACCAGCGCGTGAGCCACTAGTCTGTCTCCAGCAGTTCGAGGACGGCGCGGGCTAGGCGCACTTTATCCTCCAGGCTGTGCATGACCGTTGGCGCCACCGCCACTGCCATGCCCAGGTCTTCTATACCGGGCACCAGTTTAGCGTCACTGCTGTCGATAACGAAGTGGTCTACAAGACCCGGATAGCGCTCGGCATAGTGTCGGGCCACCTCTTGGGCTGTGGCTGGCACCCCGAGCTCCGCCATCATCTTGGCCGCCGGCCCCTTCAGGGCCATCCCTGCGACAATCGGCGACACCAGCGCCACAGGCGCGTCCGCCGCTACCAACGCATCGGCCAGGCCGGGCAATCGCAGTACCGGGTCAACGCTCACATAGGGATTCGAGGGGCAGACCACGATGCCCCCAACAGCGCCACCCTCAAGGAGCGCCATCACATCAGGGTTTGGCGCTGCCGTCTCGATGCCCTGGAAGGTAAAACCTGTCACGGCAGGCTCGCAGCGCTCACGCACGAAATAGTGCTGGAAAGGAAGATGTCTACCCGCGCAGTGCACGGTGGTACGGACCGCGTCGGCCGACATCGGGTGCACGGCGCAGCCGATTCCCATTGCATGCGCAAGCCCGGCCGTCACCTCTATGAGTGACTGGCCCGCAGCCAGTCTTTCACTGCGCCACAGGTGTGTTGCCAGATCTCGATCACCGAGCAAAAACCACGTGTCACCGCCGAGCCCACCGAGGGCATCCAGCGCATGGAAGGTCTCGCCCTCAACCCCCCAGCCCTGAGCGGCATTGGCGCGTCCCGAAAGCGTGTACAGGAGCGTATCGATATCGGGGCTGATGTGCAGACCGAGATGCTCGAAGTCATCGCCCGTGTTGACGAGGAGGTGTAATGCATCGCCAGGCAACACATTGGCAAGACCCAGCGCGAGCTTGGCGCCACCGACGCCGCCTGTTAGCGCCAGAATGGGCTTTCCCTGGGTCATCAGCGAAACAAGTCCAGCGCACGCTCGCGCAGGAGCGGCGAACTGCCGCCATCACTGGCCGGCAGATCGAGTCCACGAGCGAGCACCACCGGACAGGCCTCAGCGGCCTCGCCCATAACAAGCGCAGCCGCAGCTGCGAGTTCGTCAGCGACAGCCGGTTCGGTAACCTCCAGTACATTTCCGAAGAGGTCCCTGCCACCGATCTGATTGTGCAGCGGACCCAGCCCGGCAGTACCGATCGCAACCCCTACCGTGCCGTTACGCCAGGCGCGCCCCATACTGTCGTTGATCAGCACCTGGGGAATTGAGCCCGTGAGTTCACCAATGCGCGTGCGCAGGCGCGCAGCAGACGCGTCCGGGTCGCTCGGCAACAACAACACCCTTGGGTCGTCAGGGTCTGACTCGATATTGGAACGATCGATACCGGCGTTGGCATGCACATAGCCATTGCGGTGCTCGACAATAATGACGCCGGGGCGCACGCGCAGCACCTCACGACTTTCGTCCAGAATAAGCTGCACCAGGCGCGGGTCTTTGTCAGCGCGCCCCGCCAGGTCCTCTGCCTCAGCAGACACCGTGACATCATTGAGGTGCGCGTAACTGCCCTCTGCCTTCGACACAACTTTTTGCGCGACACAGAGCACGTCCCCGGCCTCTAGGGCGAGGCTATTCTGCGCCAGCGAATTGGTGAGCAGAACAGCGAGGTCGTCCCCCGGTTCTACCAGGGGAAACCTCTCGAGCGGAATGAGTTCCAGCCGAGCCACGCGCGGTCCGATCTGAGCTTGCCGTAGCGTTTAGTGGTCGGCGTCGAGTCCGGTAATCTTGATACCGGCGTGGCAGCTGTACTGCTTGTTGATCACGATAAGCACCGAGGTCAGCGCCTCGGCAGCCGCAGCGTTATTGATCATACCGGCGTGGTAGCCGCGCATACCCGCGGCCTCGACGAGCTCGATAACCGCCTGGCGCGCATCTTTCTTATTGCCGCAGACGAGCACGTCGCACTCGACGGCATCGGTGTCTTGAAGATGAGCGGCGGCCACGTTCTGGAACGCGGAAACGACGGCAACGTCTTCGCCCAGCAGGTCCTGGGCGATCTGACCCGCACTACCCTGCTCCGGCAGCTGCACGCGACCGACTTTGGGCGGCACCAGCGGCACGGTGACGTCGATGAGAATCTTGCCGTTAAGGGCGCCCTTCACCAGCTCCAAAGTGCTGGCCTGGTGGCTGAAAGGTACCGTGATGGCCACGATTTCGGCCGCTTCAGCAGCCGCAAGGTTCTCCATCGCTTCCACCGTAACGTCCCCAACGCCGCGCTCGGCCATGACTTCCCGCAGATCGGCCACGGCCGCCTCTGCTTTTTCCTGTGTGCGCGAGCCAATAATCACGCGGTAGCCCGCCTGGGCCCAGCGACGGGCCAAGCCTGTTCCAAGGTCGCCGGTACCGCCGAGAATCGCCAGTACGGGCAGGTTATCTGTTGTCATAATGTTGTCCTGAAAAGGCGCCGACCGCCTCACCAAATGGGGCGGCATAAAGAATGTACGACCGCCATAGAGTGTCCTGCGCCCCCAGCCGAGCCGGGCTGAACTGAAATTCTCAGGCAGTGGGAATTCGGTTAGGATACGCGCAGCCCGAGCATATTATGTAAATCACCCGGCATTCTCAAGCGCATCCCGGACTGTGTGGCCTGCGCTAACTTGCTGTTTTCACAGGCTTCATTTCAATCAACTCCAGGAGAGCAAAGCATGGACAACCCGCTGGATTTCAGTGGCAAGGCAGTGATCGTCACGGGCGGCGGCAAAGGGGTCGGCCGGGGTATCACGGAACGCTTCCTGGAGGCTGGCGCTCAGGTCCTGATCTGCGGCCGCGGCGAGCCGGAATCACTGCCCAGCGTTGATGGCAATACGGCCGAGTTCGTGTCCTGCGATGTGCGGGACTTTGAACAGGTTGAGGCCTGCGTAGACGAGGCGGTCAAGCGCTTTGGTCGCCTCGACACCCTCGTTAACAATGCCGGTGGCGCACCCTATGCCGAGGCGGCCACCGCCTCACCGCGGTTTTCCGAGTCCATTATCCGCCTCAACCTGATCGCGCCGCTGAACTTCGCCCAGGTGGCCAACCGCGTGATGCAGGCCCAGGATTCAGGGGGGAGCATCATCAACATCGCGAGCGTCAGCACAATCCGGCCATCGCCAGGCACAGCAGCCTATGGCGCCGCGAAGGCCGGCCTCGTCAACCTCGGCACCTCGCTCGCCGTGGAATGGGCGCCCAAGGTCCGGGTGAATGCGCTGGTGGTGGGCCTGACGCAGACAGAGCAGTCGCACCTGCACTACGGCGATGAAGAGGGCATCGCGGCGGTTGGGGCCACCATCCCACTTGGACGCATGGCAGTGCCCGAAGACGTCGGCAACGCCTGCCTCTTCCTGGCGTCTCCGCTCGCTTCCTACGTGAGCGGCACCAATTTCGCGGTACATGGAGGTGGCGAGAAACCCGCCTTCCTCGCGGCAGCGAATGTTGACCAGTGACCCCGGCGGGGCGCCCCGCCTTTCACCACGACACATGATTCGCGGTATACTTTTTCGCCCTGTCGCGTAGAACAATTCTAAGGATGGCGCCGCGACGCGAACGCCTGCCACCCACCCGCCAGAGGTACCATGACGGACATCCCAGCACAGCCCGGAAAATTCTCGGCGACTCTCGTTCTGGAAGATGACGTGCGCCTGGGCGGCGTGCTTTCGATGCTGCTCGACGGCCGGTTACAACTTGAATCTGTCGCGATCCTGGATGACCCGGAGGGCGATGACCCGGTGAATGTCACCACCGGGTCCAGCGCTGTCCTGGCCATAACCGGCGATCAGCCTGATGCGCCTGACACCGCCAACGTCACCATTTCTGGCCTCTCGGGTGACTGCATCGCCCTCGCGTTCGACCTGGCAGACCAGCCACTGGCCCTGCGCTACCGCGAGGCGATCGCCAGGGGACCCGTCGAAGTTGAACCGGAGTCACAGCTTCCAGAGGAACCGGAGGACGAGCCTCAAGAGCTGACAAACTTGCTTTCAGAGAGTCTTGACGACCTCAACCTCGGCCAGCGGGGCCCCAAGCCAGTGTCCGACGAGTACGCGGAGCTGCTCGCCCGCCTGGAGTTTGAAGCTCTCGACGAGCTGGAGCGTGCACTCCACCCGTTCTTTGCAGATCTCAACGGATACCTGCAGGACCTGTCTTCCCGATTGCACCAGCATATGGGAGATCGAAATTGGCACTTCGAAGCCGCAGTAGCCATCAGGCGCAAGGGCGATACGATCGTCTCTCGCATCATCAAACAGCTACAGTCCTACTTTCAGGACCTCACCCCACGCATCAGTGACGACCAACTCTGGCAGTTCGACAGGCACCGCGGGAGCGTCGAGGACCTTGACCTGGTCGGCACGCGAGAGTTTGAGGACTACCTTGCGATCGACCGCATGGTCACCGCCGGACAGGAGCAACACCGTCTCAGCCTGGAAGCGCTCACGGTACGCACAGCGGAACTGATCGGTGCCGACCCAAACAGGCTGCGACTCCCAATACATGTGCGCCAGCTCAGCCGGGCGTTCCAGCAGGCATTGCGGCCGGAAGATATTGCGCCGAATGTGCAGACCCAGATTTTCGACTACTTCGCTGAACGCTTTATCCGCCAGCTGGACGGCTACTACGAGCCCCTCAACGAAATGCTGGCCGAGGGAGACGTGCGACCGCGCGTGGAAGCAGAGATTCGCATGAAAGGGTCCCTGCTGGAGCAGCCGGAAGACGACAGCCGTCGCCCCTCTGCCCGGCGGCTGCGCGCGATCAAGTCGGAACACGACGCTCCGGGCGATGGCGAGATCGAAGTCGCCCGCCCGATGGGTCGCACGCAAGCACCGGAAGCACAGCGCGTACAGACCCTGCCAGGCAGCCGGCAGTCGCCTGTCGCCGCAGGGGATGGAACCAGCGGTCCTGCAGATCGCGCGCAGGTGCATCAGAACCTCGGTGAACAGATCGCGGAGGTCGTGGGTCACTCCGACCCGCAAAAGCTTTACCAGTCGGTGATCGAAGCGCTCAACTTCCGCCGCCAGGCACAGGGGCTCGCCATGTCGGGTGCCGCTGCGCTTGCGCCCGACGTCCCCGTCAGCGGCACCTGGGACGGCGCCACCGTCCCCAGCGCCGATCTCGACCAGGCACGATTGGCCGATGCCCAGTCCATCGCGCGCGCACTCAGCGCATTGCAGCACAACAACGAAGCGCGCCAGGCCGTACACGAGATCGATTCGCTCCGCGAGTACCTCGCCGCCAACCGCGAACAGCTCGAGGACCTGCAGGACACTAGCGGCCTTACCGCGGAGAGCCTCAACCAGCTCGACATGGTCGACAACCTGTTCGGCACGATCCGCTCGCAGGCGGACGTTTCCACCGCGCTCAAACCCGCACTCGGTAACCTGCAGATCCCGATGGCGAAGATCGCACTGCTCGACCAGAAGTTCTTCGCCGACCAGAGCCACTCCGCTCGCGCGGTGATCGACCGTCTCTCCTCGCTGGCGACCTCAGCAAACTTCCCCAACCGGGCACTGGAAGGCCGTATAGGGGAAATCGTCGAAGGCATCATCTCCGAGTACGAGGCCGACACGGCGGTGTTCGACTCGGCCCTCAAGAAGATTGACCGATTAGCGGCGCAGCAAGAACGCGCTCAGTCACGCAACGTCGAGCGCGTGATCCGAACGATGGAGGGGCAGGAAAAACTCGCCGCGGCACGGCGCGAGGTAGAGGAGCTCATTAGCACCCACCTCAAACCACCCGCCGCCCCGCGCCTGCTGCTCGACCTCATGGACAACGGCTGGCGCGACCTGCTCGTACTGCTCAACTTGAAAGAAGGCACCGAGAGTATCTCCTGGTCTGAACAGGCCGACGCGCTCGAAAAACTGAGCGGCTGGCTGGCTGACATGCAGCGTGGTCTCGACGAGCCGGGCGATGCGGTTGCCCGAAGGGTCGAGGCGGAACCGGTGCTGGACATGATCAAGGAACAGATTGCCAGCGTGATGCCGACAAACTTCGGACACGAGGAGATTCTGGATAGGCTGCGCTCAACGCTGGGGGGCGAAGGCGAGATAGAGACAGCGCCCGTTGCCGACGACAAGGATTCGGGCGAGCAAGACGCCGCGAGCGTGCGCGCACGCATCGAAGATCTGCCACGCCTGCGCCGCTGGATCAAGCGTGTCGAACAGCTCTCACCAGGAGTGTGGCTCACCTATCGCGACCGCAAGAACCAGAAGAAGCGCATGCAGCTCGCCTGGATCTCGCCGGACAGGGACCGCTTTATCTTCGTTAATGAACGCGGCCAACGCGTTGCCGACCTCAGTGCGATCCGCCTCGCGAGGCAATTGAGCCGAGGCGTACAGCCGCCCGCGCCTGCCGATCGCCTGTCGGTCGTCGACAAGAGCATGTTCACGACACTCGAGAACGTGCAGAAGACGCTCAGCTTCGAGCGCAACCACGACAGCCTGACGCGCCTGATCAACCGCGACACATTCCTCAACCAGATGCGCCGGGCACTGCGCCACAGCCAGCAAAAAGGCTCGCAGCACGCGGTACTGTACATCAACATCGACCAGTTTAACCTCGTGAACGATGTCTACGACCGCGTCACGGGCGACCAGGTGCTGCTTGAGTTTGCGCGACTCCTTGCCCAGCTCAACGGCCGCAAGGCCTCTTCCGCCCGGATCGAGGGCGACGAGTTCGCGGTGCTCTTACTCGACCGGCCGATGCAGGTGGCGACCCGGGTAGCCGAGAAGATTCGCGCCGATATCGAGGCTGCCAGCATCGACATCGAAGGCGAAAACGTCTCGTTTACCGTGTCGATCGGCATCACCGCAATCCTGGAACACAGCCCCGGAGTCGAATCACTGCTCGGCGCGGCTGCAGGCGCCATGCGGCGCGCAAAGCAACTGGGCCGCAACCGCGTGGTGCAGTTCCAGGCCAGTGATGAAGAGAAGAACGCAAACGACTACCAGAACCAGCGCGAGCAGACGCGGGAAGACCTCAAGGAGGCGCTCGAGACAGACCGCTTCGTGCTGCGCGCACAGCCGATCGTGCAGAGCGCAGTCGAGGGCGGCGACAGCACCCTGCACTACGAACTGCTGCTAGGGCTGCGCAATAAAGACGGCACCCTCGACTCACCCGAGGAGTTCATTGAGTCCGCTGAGCGCTACGGGTTCATGACGCTGGTCGATCGCTGGGTTATTCGCGAGGCCTTCCGCTGGATCAGTCAGTTGATGGACGAACTGAAAGTAGTACCCAACCTCGCGATCAACCTCTCAGGCGCCAGCGTGGTAGACGACAACTTCATGGATTACCTCCTGGAACAGATCTCTGAGTTTGGCGTTGGCACCAGTCGCCTCTGCTTTGAAATAACGGAAACCGGGACCATCTCAAACCTCGTGAAGGCGGCTGACTTTGTCAGGGCCTTCCGCAATATCGGCTGCAAGTTCTCCATCGACGACTTCGGCACCGGCCTCGCCAGCCACAATTACCTGCGCGAACTGCCGGTCGACTACGTCAAGATCGATGGCAGTTTCATCAAGGGACTGGAATCCAACCGCCAGGACTACGCCATGGCACGCTCTATCAACGACCTTGCGCATTTCCTCGGCCAGAAAACCATCGCAGAGTCCGTGGAGAACGAGTCCACGATCAAACTGCTGAAAGAGATAGGCGTCGACTACCTGCAGGGCTTCGGTGTCGGCAAGCCGAAGGTGCTGGCCGAGGTGACCCGGGAACTGCCCAAACTGGAGCAGTAAGCCCGTGAAGCTCCCCGACAAGGACTACAACGAACTGGTAGGGCTCATCTACCAGGGCGCACTGGAGGAACAGCCGTGGCAGAGCGCCCTGCCCGCCCTGCGCGAAGCCATGGATGCACAGGTGGCGTCTCTCATCCTGAGGCCACCCTCCGAGGACGACCAGGGCGTGATCCTGAACTGCGTTCGCGGCGGCAACGAAAGCCGTAATGATGCCACCTCCCTTGCAGACCCGAACGACTGGCAGGCGACGGCCTACCGCGAACAATTCTTCTCGCTGGACCCCTTCGTCAATCTGCCCCACGACAAGGTGATTACACTGGAGGACATCCTCCCCGACCGCGAACTGGTGGAGTCCGACTACTACCTGCACTACCTGGAGCCGATCGGCCTGTTCCGCATTCTCGGCGTCGACACGACAGAACCGGGCGGCATGATCGCGCGGCTGCGCCTGTCCAGGCGCAAGAACGAGAAACGTTTCGCGGAGCGTCAGCGCCAACTGCTCGAGGCCCTCACACCGCACCTGAAGCGCGCCATTGAACTCTACGCAAAGCTCAACCGCACCACGTCTGAACGCGATGTCTACGCGGGTGCCGTCAACCAGCTGTCTGTCGCGAGCCTGATTCTCGATGAGCAGGGTCGCCTGCTGAGCGCCAACCCTGTCGGCCAGGCGCTCCTGGACCAGGGTGAGGGTCTCGCACTGAAAGACGACCACCTGTTTATCGAGGGGCGCGACAACAACCAGGCGCTGCAGGAGGCGCTGACCACCATCACGCGCGCCCAGCAGCAGGGTGAAACATCCGTGGTACGTGCCCTGCGGGTACCGAGACCCGCCGGACGCGCCGACCTGGGTCTCGTTGTCAGGCCCGTCCCGACTTCCCAGTGGAGCGAGGGGCAGGCCAGCCCTTCAGCCGCCGTATTTATCTCGGACCCCGACCTGCAGGAGTCCACCTCGGGGCAGATACTGGGGGAGCTGTTCGAGCTGACCCCGGCCGAAGCCAACCTGGCCACCCTACTCGCACGGGGCCTCAGCCTGGCCGAGGTCTCCTCGGCACAGGGAATCTCCCAACACACCGCACGCGCCCAGCTTAAGTCCATTTTCGCCAAGACCGGCGTCTCGCGTCAGGCAGAGCTGGTGCGCCTCGTGCTCAAGAGCGTCGCTTCACTGGCCTGAATCGACGGAGGTTGACCCAGGTCAAGGCCACAGCCGATACCCCCCGCTACCCTGAGAGGACACTATGGGGCGGCGGTGAACTATGGGCAGTATCTTGAATGACGGGACAACAGGCTGGGAGACCGACCCAGGGTTTTCCGCCGAGATGGAGCTTGCGCGCCGCTACGCCACACAGGGGCCGCGGTACACGTCCTACCCCACCGCACCGCAGTTCAATACCGCCTTCTGCCAACCAGGGCAGGACTGGCTGGCCACCGAGCCCACCCAGTCAGCCGCTCCGCTGTCGCTGTACGTCCACCTGCCCTTCTGTAACGACATCTGCCACTACTGCGGCTGCAACAAGGTTGTCACGCGCAAGGAAGGCGCTGCACGCCACTACCTCGACCATCTAGCCAAAGAGATCGCCGCTACCGCGGAAAAGGTCGGCCCGCGTCGACCGGTCACCCAGATGCACTGGGGTGGCGGCACCCCCAACTATCTCGATGGCGCTGAAATCACAGAACTGATGCACCTGCTGGCCAGCCACTTCCGCCTGCTGGACAAGGGCTATCGCGAATACTCGATCGAACTCGACCCGCGCACCATCGACCTCGGCACCATACCCCTGCTCAAGGGAATCGGCTTTAACCGCATCAGTCTCGGCATACAGGATTTCGACCCGCTGGTGCAGAAAGCGATCAACCGCGTGCAACCCTTCAGCATGGTCGAGCCGCTGGTCGATACCGTGCGTGCACACGATTTCCGCAGCCTGAGCTTTGACCTTATCTACGGCCTGCCGCACCAGGACCGCCAGAGCATGCACGACACGGTCGAAAAAGTGATTCAACTGCGTCCGGACCGCATCGCCTGCTACAACTACGCACACCTGCCAGAGCGCTTTCCGAGTCAACGTTCGATCGACCGCCACACCCTGCCCGAGCCAGAGGAAAAACTGCTGATGCAGCTGTCGATCAGCCACCAGCTAAAAGACGCGGGCTACGTATTCATTGGCATGGACCACTACGTCTTACCCGAGGACGAGCTGGCATCCGCACAGCGCGAGGGCCGGCTGCAGCGCAACTTCCAGGGCTACTCCATGCATCTGGCAGATGACCTCGTCGGACTCGGCGTTTCCGCCATTACGCAAGTAGGGAACATGTACCTGCAAAACGTGCGCAACATCGACGATTACTACGCGCGCATCGATTCGGGTGCCGTGACCGCTGATCGCGGTGTCCGCCTGACGCGGGAGGACCAGATCCGGCGCCACGTGATCATGTCGCTCATCTGCGAGATGAGCCTGGATACGGCGGAGTGCAGCAGCCTGTTCGGAATTGATTTCAACGAACATTTCAGCGCGGAACTGACGGCACTGGAGGCACTCGCAGCGGATGGACTTCTCACGCTTTCCGACACGGAAATTAAGGTACAGGAGCGTGGGCGAGCCTTTTTACGCAACATCTGTATGCCTTTCGACGCCTACCTGACAGGGCAACATACGCAACGTTTTTCTGCGACTGTGTAAGAAAACAAGATAATAAAACTGACCCAAAATACGCTAAACTCAAACAATATTCATAATAGACAGGTGAATACTATGAATGTGCCTATCAAGCCGGCCAGCCGTGACGAAGACTTCAAGGCCTGCACACACGATTACCAGGTGAACTGCGGCAACTGTCGCCTGAACAGTATCTGCCTGCCCCTGGCGCTGGAAAGCGAAGACATCGAGCAGCTCGACGAGATTATCCAACGCAGCAAGCCGCTACAGAAAAGCCAGCATCTGTACCGCGAAGGCGATGATTTTCAATCCGTATACGCGGTGCGCTCCGGCTCAATAAAGGCCTACAAAACCACCGACGACGGCCGCGAGCAGGTCACCGGGTTTTATTTCCCCGGGGAGATCCTCGGCATGGACGGGATCAGCAAGAACGAGCACGCGTCCTCCGCCAAGGCACTTGAGACCGCCGCCATCTGTGAGATCCCCTTTTCCTCATTGGAAAAGCTGAGCGCCACCATGCCCAGCCTGCAGCGACATTTCTTCCAGCTCATGAGCAAGGAAATCACCGAAGACCAGCTTCTGATCACGCTGCTCAGCAAAAACTCCGCGGACGAACGTGTGGCCGCTCTAATGCTGAGCATCTCCAGTCGTAACGCACGCCGGAAGCTTTCCGCAACCCAGTTCCGCCTCCCCATGTCGCGCGTCGATATCGGCAACTACCTCGGTCTCACCGTTGAAACTGTCAGTCGCGTGTTCAGCCGCATGCAGAAAATGGAAATCCTCAAAGTCGATAACAAGGAAATCGAAATTCTCGACATCGAAGGCGTACGCGCGATGGCGAATATCACGTCCTGATTCTGTCTAGTTTTGCGCCGTGACGCGGCCAGTCTCGTCACGGCGTAACGCCCTAATATCCCTACGTTTTTTAAGTCTTCCCGTGATTTCATAGCGGGCTTAGAGGACGTTGATTCACATCAACGCCACCGCTAGCCGAACTTCCTAAAATCTCTCCCCGACCATAAGCACCAAGACCCACCGGGGAGAGAAACCGCGATGCTGCAACACACCATCGGTCTGCTTGTAAAACCCGCCGACGAATGGCGGGAAGTTGCGGGACTGCCTACGGCGAACCTGCACCGGCTCCTGATTTACCCCGCCATCATGGCGATTGGCCCCGCGGTCGCCTGGTACTACGGCACCAGCCAGGTGGGCTGGACCGTTGGCGACGGCGACCCCATCAAGCTGACGGAGGAAAGTGCGCTGACCATTTGCGTGCTGTTCTATTTCACGATGCTCGGGTGCATCTCCGTGATCGGCTACTTCATTCACTGGATGTCCGAGACTTACGGCGCCGAGTCCAGCACCGCCAAGGGCATCGTGCTGGCCGGCCTGATGGCTACCCCGATGTTTCTCGCCGGGTTGGTGGGTTTCTATCCCCTCCTGTGGCTGGACATGCTGATCGGCGTCATCGCCGTGTCCTGGACCGTGTACCTGATGTATCTCGGTATTCCCATCGTCATGGGCATACCGGAGGAGCGTGGCTTCCTCTTCTCCAGCGCGATCCTCGCAATCTCCCTCGTGATCCTCATCTGCCTGATGGTGGGTTCGGTGATTCTCTGGGACTTTGGCGCCGCACCGGCCTTCACGGACTGATTGAACGCCGAACGATTTAAACGTTAGTCAAACTGGAACGACACAATGAGTGAATTAAACGCAGCGCTGGAACACCCGGTGTATAACTACCGGGTTGTTCGACAGTTCGCCGTGATGACGGTGGTCTGGGGAATTGTGGGCATGCTGGTCGGTGTACTCATCGCCGCCCAACTCGCCTGGCCGCAGCTCGGCTTCGACCTCCCCTGGCTGCAGTACGGGCGCCTGAGACCACTACATACCAACGCGGTTATCTTCGCTTTCGGCGGCTGTGCCCTCTTCGCGACGTCGTACTACATTGTGCAACGCACCTGCCAGGTGCGCCTGGTCAGTGACAAGCTCGCCGCATTCACGTTCTGGGGATGGCAGCTTGTGATCCTAGCCGCGGCAATCACCCTGCCGCTAGGCCTCACCAGCGGCAAGGAATACGCCGAGCTTGAGTGGCCGATCGACATTCTCATTGCAGTGGTCTGGGTGGTGTACGCCATTGTGTTCTTCGGCACGATCATGCAACGCAAGACTCCCCACATTTACGTTGCAAACTGGTTTCTCGGCGCGTTCATCATCGCTGTCGCCGTATTGCACATCATCAACAGCCTCGCGATGCCGGCGGCAACCTTCAAGTCCTACTCTATCTACGCAGGCACCGTCGACGCCATGGTCCAGTGGTGGTACGGCCACAACGCCGTGGGCTTCTTCCTGACGGCGGGCTTCCTCGGGATGATGTACTACTTCGTGCCGAAACAGGCGGGACGGCCCGTCTACTCCTATCGCCTGTCGATCGTGCACTTTTGGGCGCTGGTCGCCGTGTACATCTGGGCCGGTCCACACCACCTGCACTACACCGCCCTGCCCGACTGGGCCCAGAGCCTCGGCATGGTGATGTCGGTGATTCTGCTCGCACCCTCATGGGGCGGCATGATCAACGGCATGATGACCCTGTCGGGCGCGTGGGACAAACTGCGCACCGACCCCATCCTGCGTTTTCTCGTCGTCAGCCTGTCGTTCTACGGCATGTCGACCTTCGAGGGACCGATGATGTCGATCAAGACGGTCAACGCTCTTTCGCACTACACGGACTGGACTATTGGCCACGTGCACTCGGGTGCGCTCGGCTGGGTGGCGATGATCTCCATCGGGGCGCTCTACCACCTGTTGCCCATCCTTTTTGGCAAGAAGCAGATGTACAGCCTGTCGCTGATCAACACTCACTTCTGGATGTCTACCATCGGCACGGTGTTGTACATCGCCTCGATGTGGGTAAACGGCATCATGCAGGGCCTGATGTGGCGCGCTTACAACCAGGACGGCACCCTCACCTACACCTTCGCCGAGTCGGTCGCCGCAAGTTATCCGGGCTACGTTGTGCGCCTGATCGGTGGCGCCATTTTCTTCGCCGGCATGTTGGTCATGGCCTACAACGTCTGGATGACCAGCAGGCCTGAACCGGACACCGAAGAAACGCCCGCTATCGCGGCAGCGGCATAGGGAGGCTGATATGAAGCACGAAGCAATCGAGACCAATATCGGCCTGATGATCATCTTCATCATCGTGGCGCTCCTGTTCGGTACGCTCGTTGAACTCGTACCGCTGATCTTCGACCGCGAAACCAATGAGCCCATCGCCGGACTGGAACCGCTGCCGGCGCTGGAACTTGAGGGCCGCGATGTCTACATACGCGAGGGCTGCAATACCTGCCATTCGCAAATGATTCGCCCACTGCGCGCCGAAACGGAGCGCTATGGCCACTACTCAGTGGCGGGCGAACATGTGTATGAACACCCGTTCCTGTGGGGCTCCAAGCGCACCGGGCCGGATCTCGCCAGGGTCGGCAAGCGCTACTCGGACGACTGGCATCGCGCCCACCTCTACAACCCGCGAGACGTGGTACCGGAATCGAACATGCCCTCGTTTCCGTGGCTGTTCGACAACGACATCGACCCCGAGGGCACGGCCGCCAAGATGCGCGCCCTGCGCGCTGTGGGCGTGCCGTACACAGACGAAGACATTGCCGGTGCAGCTGATGCGGTTGCCGGGCGACAGGAAATCGATGCGCTGGTGGCCTACCTGCAACAACTGGGCACACTCCTTCAGACGCGCCGCTGAGGTAATTATGGATATCAACGACTTGAGAGGATTGAGTACGGCCCTGCTGCTGGTGGCCTTCATAGGGCTGTGTTTCTGGGCATACAGCAACAAGCGCAAGGCGGACTTTGACGAGGCGGCAAACCTGCCATTTGCCGACGAGCAAGCCACGGGCGAAGGCGACAAGGAGAACAAGCAACATGGCTAGTCACTGGAGTCTCTGGATCATCATCCTGACGACGATTACCTTCATAGGGCTTGTCTGGATCCTGTTCGGCAACCGCAAACGCGAGGGCAAGCTGAACGAGAAGACCACCGGCCACAGCTACGATGGCATCGAGGAGTATGACAACCCTCTTCCCGCGTGGTGGTTCTACATGTTCGTGATCACCATTGTCTGGGGTGTTGCCTATCTCATCATCTACCCCGGCATGGGGAACTACCCCGGCCTGCTTGGCTGGACCCAGCTTGAACAGCACGAACGCGAAGTCACGGCCGCCGAGGAGCGATACCGCGCAATGCGCGACCGCTACCTGGCCATGCCCGTCGAGGAGATCGCCAACGACCCGGCCGTGCGGAAAATGGGCATGCGCATGTTTGGCAACAACTGCGCCCAGTGCCACGGCGGCGATGCCAAGGGCAGCTACGGCTTCCCCGATCTGACCGATGGGGACTGGATCTACGGCGGCACACCGGATGCCATCAAGACGTCGATTGTCAGCGGACGCCAGGCGGTCATGCCGCCGTGGGGCGACGTGATCGGCGAAGACGGCGTGCGGTCCACCATGGCCTACCTGCTTAAGCTCAACGGGCGGGAAGCCGACCCAGAGACCGCCGAGGCAGGCAAGCAGGTGTACGCACAGTTTTGCGCCGCCTGTCACGGTGCGGAAGGCGAAGGCAACCAGATGCTAGGCGCACCCAACCTCAAAAACGGTATCTGGCTGTACGGCGGTACCGAAGAGCAGATCAGCCACAGCATCCGGGCTGGCCGCAATGGCGTCATGCCGGCGCACGAGAACCTGTTGGGGGAAGACAAGATTCACCTGATCACGGCGTTCGTCTACGGACTCGGTCAGTGAGCCCGTGGGCTCATCAGAGACAACGCAAGCGGACGATGCGGTAAACACGATGGCCGATGCCGACCAGATCAACCTGCAGGAGATCGCGCCAGCGGAAGTCGCGGAGATCGACCTCTACCAGCGCCGTGAAAAGATCTATACGCGCAAGATAGAGGGCTTCTTCCAACGCGTGCGTTTGTTCACCGGCTGGCCGCTACTGGTGGGCTACCTGGTATTACCCTGGCTCTCCTGGGACGGCCGCCAGGCCGTGCTGTTCGATCTTCCCGCACGCAAATTCCATATCCTGGGCCTCACCTTCTGGCCCCAGGATTTTCCGATGCTGGCGTTTCTGCTCATCATCGCGGCTTACAGCCTGTTCGCTGTCACGACCTTCGCGGGCCGCGTGTGGTGCGGCTACACCTGCCCGCAGACCGTTTGGACAAGTATCTTCATGTGGCTGGAACAGAAGACAGAAGGTAGCCGCAACCAGCGCATGAAGCTCGACAAGGGGCCGTGGACGCGCGAGAAGATTCTGAAGAAAAGCGCGAAACACATCAGCTGGCTCTACGTGGGCTACGTCACCGGGTTTACCTTCGTCGGGTACTTCTACCCGATTCGCGAGTTGCTGCCGGACCTGTGGACGGGCCAGCTTGCCGGGTGGGCGTTGTTTTTCATTGGCTTCTTCACCCTCGCGACCTACCTCAATGCAGGCTGGATGCGCGAACAGGTCTGCCAATACATGTGCCCCTACGCTCGCTTCCAGTCCGTGATGTTCGACCACGACACACTGATCGTCTCCTACGACCCTGGCCGGGGCGAACCGCGCGGTTCGCGCAAGCGTGGGGCCGACCCGGCACAGCTCGGCCTGGGTACCTGTATAGACTGCGAGTTGTGCAAGCAGGTATGCCCCACCGGTATCGACATACGGGAAGGCCTTCAGTACCAGTGCATCGGTTGCGCCCTGTGTATCGACGCCTGCGATTCCGTCATGGACAAGATAGACTATCCGCGGGGCCTGATTCGCTACACCAGCGAACGCGAGTTGGCGGGCGAAAAAACCCATTGGCTGCGCCCACGCATTATCGGCTACGTCGCCATGCTGACCCTGATGGTCGGCGTGTTTTCCTACAACATGGTGACGCGGACACCGCTGGAGCTCACCGCCATCGGCGACCGGCAGCAGCTCTACATGACAACCGCAGAGGGTGACATCGACAACGTGTACACGCTGCAGCTGCTCAACATGGACGAAGCGCCACACCGTTTCACGCTCTCTGTACAGGGACTCGAAGGCGCAACGCTGATCGGTGAGACCGAACACCGCCTGGACGCAGGCGAAGTGCGCAGCATCGGCCTTCGCGTGCGCGTCAACCCCGATGCGCTCACCCGCCCCAGCACCGAAATTACGTTTCACGCGCAGGCGGGGGACGAGCCGGGCTTGAGCGCCCGGACGGAATCACGCTTCCGGAGCCCACTATGAGCAGTACCTTGATCGCACCAACCGATACCCTGCCGTGGTATCGCCAGTTCTGGCCCTGGTTCCTGATCGCGCTACCCGCCAGCGTGGTCGTTGCCGGCTTCACCACCCTGTACATCGCCAACCGACACGCCGACGACCTGGTGGCCGATGACTACTACAAAGAGGGGCTGGCCATAAACCGCCGCATCGAGCGCACACAGAACGCTGCGGACCTTGGCATAGCGCTGTCCTTCAACGTCAGCGAGCGGGTCGTGACCGTCAATGCAAGTGGACCACTGGAGGCAGATACGCTGAGACTAAACCTCTCGCACCCGCTCGAAGCTGATCGCGACATCAGTGTCACTCTCAACCGCGCCGCACCGGGCGTCTACATCGCCGGCATCCCGATTGCCCTGGCGCCGCGCTGGCACTGGGCAGTTGAAAATGACAGCGCAAACTGGCGCCTTGACGGCGCACTTGAGCACAGCGACTTTACCCGTGGACACAGCAACTGAATCTACTCTCACAGCAGCCGAGACGCCTTGCTTCCACTGTGGCGCGAGCGTACCGGGCGGCAGCCACTACGGGGTGGAGATAGACGGCACATACCGAGCGATGTGCTGCCCGGGCTGCGCCGCAGTGGCCAGCATGATACGCGGTGCGGGTCTCGAGCACTTTTACCAACAGCGGACTGCGTACAATGACCGGCCCGAAGACGCCGCACCTTCACTCGGGCAGTTCACCGTCTACGACGACCCCACTATCTCGAGTACCTTTGTTGCGCAAGATGGCGCTGGTCACGCGACGGCGCAAATTCTTGTCGGGGGCGTAAGCTGCGCGGCCTGCACCTGGCTGATCGAAAAAGCGATGAAGGCACTGCCCGGCGTTACCGGTGCCACCATGACGCTGTCCCAGTCGCGTCTCGACGTGAACTACGACCCCGAAGTGGTAAAGCCTTCTACGCTTTTCCACGCGCTTGCCAGGCTCGGCTACCGACCCCAGCCCTACCGCAACAGCGCCTACCGCGAACAACTGCAAGGCGAACAGCGCAGGGACCTGCGGCGCCTGGCCATAGCCGGTCTCGGCATGATGCAGGTCGGCATGTTTGGCATCGCGCTCCACGCCGGCGACATGCAGGGCATTGCGCCAGAACACCAGTCACTGCTGCGCTGGGTCAGCCTGCCTGTCAGTGCTTTTGTCGTGTTGTTCGCGGCGCGCGGTTTCTTCACCACGGCGTGGCGCCACCTGCTCGCCGGCAGCCTGGTAATGGACCTTCCCGTGGCACTTGCCATCGGACTCGCGTTTTGCGCCAGCGCATGGGCGACGGTGACCGGCACCGGACAGGTCTACTACGACTCCGTGGTGATGTTTACCTTCCTACTGCTGCTCGCGCGCTATCTCGAGCAACGCGCGCGGCTGCGTGGCGCACTCTCACTTGATGTCGCTGAAGACTGCCTACCGGACGCCATACTGGTATGGCAGAACGGCGACTGGCGATCTACGCCGCGACTCAAATGCCGGCGAGGGGATCGCTTTCTCGTCAAGAGCGGCGCAACCGTGCCGCTGGACGGCAGCATTGTCGAGGGAAGCGGCGCGGTGCGCGAGGACGCTTTCAACGGAGAGCAGGTGCCACGCGAGGTCGCCATGGGCGACCGGGTGTTCGCGGGCACGCTGAATACCGGGCAGCCACTTCAGGTGCTGGCCAGCTGCAGTCCCGCCGACACCCGGCTCGCTGCACTTCAGTCGAGCATCGGTTCCGCACGGGATGGTCGGCCACGGCTGGCGATGTTTGCCGATCGAGTCGCTTCCTGGTTTGTCGGCGGCATCTTGCTGGTCACGCTGGCGACATTTACCGCCTGGCTGCAGCTGGACCCCGCGCGAGCACTGTGGGTTGCGTTGTCAGTACTGGTCATCAGCTGCCCGTGCGCGCTGGCACTGGCAACCCCGGCGGCACTCACCAATGCTGCCAACGCACTCCGCCGACGCGGTGTTGTCGTACGCGGCGAAAACGGCCTCGATGCGCTTGCGCGCATTTCGCACATCGTCTTCGACAAGACCGGCACGCTGACCGAAGGCGCATTTCAACTGAGTGTCACGGAACGCTTGTCGCCTGCTTCCACGCAAGACCTGCTGGACATTGCGAACGCATTGCAAGCTGAAAGCAATCACCCGCTGGCGGAGGCGTTTACAGGCAACGCTAGGGCGCAAAACGTATCGACATTACGCCAGGTCACCGGCGCGGGCGTTGAAGGCCACATTGGTCAGGCGCGCTACAGGATGGGAAGTCGCGATTTCTGCGCCGAAATCGCTCCAATGCCGCCCGCCCCCGAGGGCAGCTGGTACTGGGTGGGACTGTGCCGGGAAGGCGAACCCCTCGCCTGGTTCGGCCTGGCGGACGCGCTGCGCGGCGAGGCACAGGACACCGTCGGGCGCGCGCAGGCCGCTGGACTCGACGTTCAGCTACTAACGGGTGATGCCTCAGACCAGGGCAAACTCCTCGCAGCGCAGCTCGGTATCCGCACCGTTCTCACGGGCCAAACGCCTGAGCAGAAGATGGCGTACATTGCCGCACTTCAGGCGTCAGGCGCGGTCGTCGCGATGGTGGGCGACGGCCTCAATGATGCGCCCGTGCTAGCGCGAGCCGATGCATCCTTCGCAGTCGCAGGCGCCACCGATCTCGCACGTGCCGAGGCCGACTTCGTTATTGCGGACGGTGACCTGACGCAGATAGCGATGGCGCGGCGTCACGCTCGCCGGTGTCAAACGGTGATACGACAGAACATCACCTGGGCACTCACGTACAACATCTGCGCCATTCCTATGGCCGCCACGGGACTAGTCGCGCCCTGGGTAGCTGCGCTCGGCATGTCAGCGTCCTCCTTGCTGGTCGTCGCAAACTCGCTCAGACTGGCCAGGGCAAACTAAGGACGCAAGGTCGTGGACAGCCTCTATCTGCTTATTCCGATCGCACTGGTCTTCTGTGCACTGACTATCCGCCTCCTGCTGTGGGCGGTGGACAACGGCCAGTACGACGATCTCGACAGGGAAGCCTGGCGCATCATCAACGACGACGACGAGGACAGCGTTACGCCGGACGACACGCGTGACTGAAACCTCACTGCCGCTCGCGGCATTCCTGCTCGGCCTCACAGGCGCGGGGCACTGCCTCGGTATGTGTGGCGGCATTGCGGCCGCTCTCAGTCTGGGTGGCAATGGCGGGACGGCTAACAATCTGGCGTATCACTTTGGTCGCATCGCGAGCTATACGCTGGTTGGAGCTGCCCTGGGGTTTGCTGCAGGTGCGGTATCAACTCCCGCCTGGTCAATCGGGCTGCGTTACCTCGCAGGCGTTTTACTCGTACTTATGGGACTCTACGTTGCGGACGTGTGGCGCGCGCTAACGCTGTTGGAGAGATTCGGCGCGTACCTGTGGCGCCCGTTACAGAAACTTGGGCAGGGGTTCCTTTCCCTGCAACATTGGCGCGGCGCTCTCGGTCTGGGCCTCTGCTGGGGCCTCATGCCCTGCGGACTGATCTACAGCGCCCTCGCCCTCTCGGCCACTTCGGGTAGCGCTTCTGGAGCGGCGACTATGATGCTCCTGTTCGGGCTTGGCACCCTCCCCGCCATGCTCGCCACCAGCTTCGGTGCGCGGCAATTTACGGACCTGCTCAGGCGGCGTGGCTTCAAGTTGGCGATTGCAGCTTCTCTTGTTTTGGCTGGCGTGTGGACTGTTTACATTACTTATTCGCATGCGGGGCATATTGGCGGCTCTGGTCAGGGGCATGAGCATCATCAGCATTGATCGGTCTCGCTGCGGCATCCGTGTGAGAGATCGTTAGTTTTGCCCGGCGTTGAGCGTGTAGTGTACGGGCTACCCGGTCACCGCGGTGGGGACCCAGTGACTCTAGTGCGCGCAGAAACCAGGTAAATCTCAGAGCTCAATGCAAGGCCACGAGCCGCGATAGATCTTCGCGCAGCCGTCAAAGACACGCCGAAGGAATGGCGCGAGACCCCGCAGGGGGCTCGCAAGGGCCTGCCCCGCTTTATCGGGTACTGACTGAGGGCACCGCGGAGCGGCGCGGACAGCGGAGCGAAGAACTATCGCGGGGCGGGGCCGGAGGGGCTAAAGAACTCCGGAGGGACTAAAGAACTCCACAGTGGCTCTAACGACCAAAAGACACTGGATTTCGGTGTGCCAGATAACCACTTTAGTGGCGATGTCGATTACCCGCTTCTGCCCATAAGCCTACAGACCGCAAACAGAAATCCTGGCGACAAAAAAAGCCCCGTCGCAAAGCGGCGGGGCCAGGCGCCATATGACCGTAGGTGAGCCGGTCAAATGGGGTTTTCAGAACTTATAGGCGATACCGATGTTGTACACCCAGGGATCGAGCTCCACGTCGAACTTGACCTTGGCAGCAGTCGCACCGCCCGCCTTGGCGGTTACTTCAGCCGTTGTATCAATATCGATGTACCAGAGACCAAGATTCACCGAGAGATTCTCGGTAACGGGAATGTCGACTCCCGCCTGTGCAGCCAGCCCCCAGGAGTCGTCGACATCGAGATCCGCATCGTCAACTGCGCCACCGGAAAGGTCACCGAGAAGTGCAATCAATTCGCCATCGACCTTCTCATCAAAAAAGTATGTGTAGTTCAAACCAAGCCCTACGTAGGGCTGCCAGCCATCCTGTCCACCGCGCGGATACCACTGCAGGCTCACTGTAGGCGGAAGATGCTTGGTAGAGGCCGCATCCAACCGCGCACCCTGGAGAGCGCCCCGCCCATGGGCAACGAGGTCATGGTCAAACGGAGTCGCAGCAAGCACTTCCACGGCGAACTGATCGGTCAGCATGTAAAACGGGATAATACCGAGCTGTGTGTCATCCTTGGCGCGCACCACCGCCTCAGCGCCGGGCTGTAGAAAGTTCAGGTCAATGGTGTCGCTGTCGGTGTTGGGATCAACCGTCGTGGCACCGAGACGTAATCCCCAGTCCCCCTGCTCATAGGCCACAGCCGGCACGGCATTTCCGGCGAGGGCGACTAGCAACGCCATCGTCAGTGTCTTTTTCATTACTTCACTCCTTAGCTAAACACGATGCTGAACACATCACGCATCGTTGAAATCAATAGTAAGGAGAGCCGGTTGCTGGGGCATTGACCTCAGTCAACGCTAGTCAACAGAACGAACAGAAGCCAGGTCAGTCAATCGACAGTACGGCATAGAGAATCATTCGCAACGCCAGAAGCGTTACCATGATGCGGAACAACCGCGCGAAGTTAACCTGCGGTACATACTTGCGCAGGCGCGTACCTGCATAGGAGCCCGCTATGCTGGCGAGCACCATGCCGAGCAAGAGCTGCCACCATGGCGCGAAGCTAAATCCAATCAAGACAAACGCGCCAACACGAATCGCGTGATTGAGGCACATGTAGAGTGCAGTGTTGACCACAAGCCAGTCACGCTCATCATTCCGCTTAAGAAGAACGGCAGCACCCACCGGGCCGGTAGCGCCTGCGAGCATACCCAGGCCAGTCTGGTAGAAACCGAGCAATACAATTGACGCCTGCCCGCCCCCGCTGACCTTTGGCAATGGCACCCAGGTGATGACGAGTACAAGAACGCCGATGACCGCGGGCAACCATTGTGTTTCAAGTACCTTATACACCTCACCGCCAAACCAGGCGCCGGCGATGGCACCCAGCACAAACGCTGGCACGATTCCCCAATCGATATAGCGCGCACCGAACGCTGCGCGCGACACGTTACTCGCCAGCTGTGTCGCTGCGTGCAATGGGATGATCGCGGAGGCCGGCACCAGGCCGGCCATCAACGTAATGAGCAATATGCCGCCGCCCATGCCCATCACACCCGCGAGAAGGGATGTGAAGAACGTGATGGGTACCAGGGCGAATTCGCTCACCAAATAGACCTCGTAAGCAGCACCAAGCGTTTACCGGGCATTGCCGCGAGTCTACACTAGCGACCGAGAACTCCGGGGAATGTTCGCCATGCAGGACGCTGATAACGCTACCACCACGAATCCAGTACCGGGATGGTACGGGGCGGACCCGTTTGAAAAAGACCTGAAGCCCAATCCGCACGGCTACTACCGCCGGCTGCGCGAGGAGCAGCCGGTAAACCTCACGCCCATGGGAGAATGGCGACTCAGTCGCTACGATGACATCCAGAAACTGCTCAAGCACTCTGACGTGGGTGTGCGCGACACCAACGGGATCATTCCCGGGGAGACCGCCGAAGACAGCGCGGCCTCGCGCTTCATCCTGCGACTGGACCCACCGGACCATGACCGCATTCGCAACCTCGTGAACAAAGCGTTCACGCCGCGCGCACTAAACGCGATCAGACCGGCTATCGAACCGCTCGTGAGCGGCGAGATAGAGCGCATCGCGAAGCAGGGAGAAATGGACATCGTCGCTGACCTTGCACTGGTGGTGCCGGCAGCCTCGATGTGCGCCATGCTCGGCGTTCCTTTCGAGGACAGGCACTACCTCAGCGAACTCGTATCACTGGTGACCTACCGACTCGCGATCAGCGCCTACCCCCACCTCAAGGAAAAGTCAGAGGCCGCCATCATCGAACTCGCTGGCTATCTCACCAAACTGCTGGAGGAACGTCGGCGCAACCCTGGGGAAGACATCCTGAGCCAGCTGGTCCTGGCGGAGGAAAGCGGCGACAAGCTGGACAATGACGAACTGCTGCAGCAGAGCATCGGCCTGCTGGTCGCGGGACTCGAAACCACCATCGGCCTCATCGCCAATGGCATGGTCTGCTTTTCGCGCTATCCCGAACAATTTGAGCGCCTTGCTCGCGACCCATCACTGGCTGCGACGGCTGTGGAGGAGTGCCTGCGCTTCGAGCCATCAGTGCCAGTGACTCGCCGCATCCTCTGGCGCGACACTGAATTTGGTGGCTATACGATACCCGCGAACGCCGTGGTCTACGCCATACTCATCGGCGCCAATCGCGACCCGGACGTGTTCACCAATCCGGACACATTCGACATCGCGCGCAAAGAAGCCAAGCACTGCTCGTTCGGGGGCGGCATACACTTCTGCCTCGGCTCACACCTCGCGCGGATGAACGCGGAGATCGCCTTCACCGAAATGGCAACGCGCTTTACAAAGTTTGTCGCGGACGAATCGCGCTGTGAGTGGGCGCCTTCACTCTTCCGCATTCCCGGTTACATTCCAGCGACATTCGAACGCCGTTAGGCCTTATACCTGGCACCCTGCTGGAACCAGACACCGCGGGAGCAGCCCGTTGAACCCTCAGCCAACACAACACCCAGGCCGGGCCAACTAGCCCATTGGATACTTGATCTCCTGGGTAACCGCATTGATCCGCCCCAGCGTCTCATCATCAAGGGTGACATCGGCAGCCGCCAACAACTCCGGCACCTGCTCCGCCGTGGTCGCTCCGACAATCGTTGAGGCGACGAAGTCATGCTGCTTGCTCCACGCCACAGCCATCGTGACCACGGACATGTCGATGTCTGCAGCGATCTCCTGGAAGCGCTCTGTCGACGTCAGCGTGCCCTCATTCACAAAGCGATGCATCATCGCCTGCTGGCGCACGGGCGCATTCTTGTACTGGGTGAAGCGCGCGCCCTCGGGGAAGGCACCGCCATTGTACTTGCCGCTCAGCACCCCGCCGCCGATTGGCGAATAGGGAATGAGGCTCACCTGCTCTGCGCGGCACACCTGGGCGAGTTCGTCCTCGAAACGGCGATTGTTCAGGCTGAAATTATTCTGGATCGTCTCGTAGCGCGACACGCCCAGTACGTCTGAGGCCCACAGGCTCTTGGTGAGACCGTAGCTGGTCTCGTTACTGCAGCCGAGAATCCGCACCTTGCCCGCACTAACGAGTTCCTCCAGGGCGAGCATCGTCTCATCGTAGCCGAAATCCCAGTCGGGCCAGTGGGTCTGGTAGAGGTCAATGTAGTCGGTGTCCATGCGCTGGAGGCTCGTCTCAACCGCGCGCACGATATGATGGCGATCGAGGCCGGTCTTGCCGCCGCGCAGCGGCGCCTTGATCCAGACGTGACTCGGGCCGGCCACCTTGGAGGCAATGATCAGCTCGTCGCGGTTTTTCGTTTTCATCCAGCGGCCAAGGATTTCTTCCGTGGCCCCCTGGTATTTTTCATCCGGAGGCACGGGGTACATCTCGGCCGTGTCATAAAAGTCGACGCCGGCCTCGTAGGCCATGTCGAGTATGCGGAAAGAGGTTTTTTCGTCTGCCTGGTTACCAAAGGTCATGGTGCCCATGCAGATGTCGGACACGACGATGCCGCTCCGACCGAGGCGATTCTTGTTCAAACTGGCGTCTCCTTTACCCGCGCGAGGCTCGCGCAAAGACGCCTAGCTTAGATGACGCCTTTCTCCTTTGCCATATCGAGAGCAAGATCCTCGATCATGTCTTCCTGGCCGCCCACGGTCTTGCGCCGTCCGAGTTCGACGAGGATGTCGCGACTGGAAAGCCCGTACTTGTCAGCGCTGCGCTTCGCAAACAGGAGGAAAGAGGAATACACACCCGCCCAGCCGAGCGTCAGTGAATCTCGGTCCACGCGCACCATGTGGTCCATCAGGGGAACGATGTGGTCCTCGGCGACATCCATCGCCTTGAACAGGTCGACGCCCGTTTCCACACCCATGCGGTCGCAGACGGCCAGGAACACCTCGAGTGGCGTGTTACCTGCACCGGCGCCAAGGCCAGCCAATGAACCATCGATACGATTAGCGCCCGCTTCCACTGCCGCAAGGGAGTTGGCGATACCCATCGCGAGATTGTGGTGACCGTGGAAGCCAAGCTCCGTCTCGGGCTTGAGTTCCTTGCGCGCGAGCGCAACGCGCTCGGTGACGTCATCGGGGAGCATATAGCCCGCTGAATCCGTGATGTAGACGCAGTTCGCCCCGTAGGACTCCATCAGCTTCAGCTGCTCTAACAGTTCCTCAGGACCGATCATGTGCGCCATCATCAGGAAGCCCACGGTGTCGAGACCCTCGATCTGGCTGGCCATACCGATATGCTGCTCGGAGACATCGGCCTCGGTACAGTGCGTCGCCACACGAATGATGCCGATGCCGCAGTCGACGGCCATCTGCAGGTGATCGACAGTGCCGATGCCGGGGAGTAGCAATGCAGACACTTTCGTATTCTTAACTGCCTTGCACACGGCGCTCAGGTACTCCTGGTCCGAGGCGGCGGGGAACCCATAGTTGACGCTCTTGCCACCCAGGCCATCGCCGTGGGTGACCTCGATCATCGGAATGCCCGCATCGTCCATCGCGGTTGCAATGGTGACCATCTCGTCCACGGTGATCTGGTGCTGCTTGGGATGCATACCATCGCGCAGGCACATGTCGTGTACGGTGATTTTCTTGCCTTTTAAATCCATCGGCCTAATCTCTTAAAACTGTCTGGTTCAAACCTGTTGGCGGTAACTCGCCCTTCTCGTGGTATCACGCCGCCACGGGCGTAAAGTTCCCCGCGAGAATCTCCTCGGCGTACATCTCCGCCGTGCGCAATCCGGCCGCCGTCATGATATCGAGGTTACCGGCATACTTCGGCAGGAAGTCGCCCAAGCCTTCGACCTCCATATAGATGGACACGCGCTTGCCATCGAACACCGGGCCATTCTTGAGCGTGTAACCGGGCACATACTTCTGCACCTCGGTGATCATGTCGTGAATCGACTGCGTGATGGCGTCCTGGTCGGGCTCGTCAACGGTCAGGCAGTGAATCGTGTCGCGCATGATCAGGGGCGGTTCCGCCGGGTTGATGATAATGATCGCCTTGCCCTCGTCGGCACCACCGCACACCTCAATGCCCTTGGCGGTGGTGCGGGTGAACTCGTCGATATTCTTGCGCGTGCCGGGGCCGGCAGACTTACTGCTGACCGTGGCAACAATCTCGCCGTAGGAAACAGGCTGCACCCGGCTTACCGCGGCCACGAGAGGTATAGTCGCCTGGCCGCCGCAGGTCACCATGTTCACGTTCATAGCGTGCGCTGCCACGGCATCGGCCAGGTTCACCGGCGGAACGCAGAAAGGACCGATAGCCGCAGGGGTCAGGTCTATCATCACCGCGCCCTGCTCGTTCACCTTGCGACTGTTCTCCTCGTGCACGTAGGCAGAGGTGGCGTCGAAACAGATCTGCACGCCGTCTTCCTTCATCGTCGGCAGCATGCCATCGACGCCGTCAGCGGTGGTCTTCAGGCCCATTTCTGCTGCGCGGGCGAGACCCGGGGAATCGGGTATCACACCTACCATCCAGACAGGCTCGATGACCTCACTGCGCATGGCTTTAACCAGCAGATCGGTACCGATATTGCCTGGGCCGATGATGGCCGCTTTGATTTTTTCACTCATGTCGTTTCTCTATCGCGTTGACAGGTTTTGGCTTCAGGTAAAACGGCAGCTGCAGCCACCAATGCCTTCGATCTCCAGTGACATCTCATCACCCGCCACCACAGGGATAAGCGGCGCAAGTGAACCCGAGAGAATCACCTCGCCGGCCTTGAAGGGGATCCCGAACTCGCCGAGCGTATTGGCGAGCCATGCAACGGCCGTCAACGGGTTGCCCTGTACGGCGCTGCCGAGCCCCTCTGAATGGAACTCGCCGTTCTTGTAGATCTTCATTTTCAGGTTCGGCAGGTCGTAGTCACGTGGGTCGACTTCGTTGGTGCCGAGTACGTAGACACCGCAGGAGGCGTTGTCTGCCACGGTGTCCTGAATCTTTATGTTCCAGTCGTGAATGCGCGAGTCGACGATCTCGAAGCACGGCATGATGGTCTCTGTGGCGTCCAGCACATCCTGCTCAGTCACACCGGGACCGGCGAGATCCCCCTTTAGCCGGAAGGCGATCTCACCTTCCGCGCGGGGTTGGATCAGGTTGCCGGCGATGGGAATGTCGGCGGCGTCTGGGTACTCCATGGCGTTGGTGAGAAAACCGAAGTCGGGCTGGAACACACCGAGCATTTCCTGCACCGGCTTGCTCGTCACGCCAATTTTCTTGCCGACGATACGCTCACCATCACGCTCTACCCGCGCGTTCACCATGCCCAGCGAGATATAGTAGGCATCTTCAATGGTGATGTCGGCGATGCGCTCGGTGAGCGGTGCGAGCGTCGAATGCGCACGCAATGCATCGTAAAGCTCATCGCCGAGGCGGGCAATCGTATCCTGGTCCATAAGGGTCCTACCGGTTTCGCCAAGGCCGTGATTTTACACGGGTTTCGAGCCCGAGAAGTAGGACTACAGGTACAATAAATTGAGCGCTCGGTGGCAACTTAGTTGCCACGCCAGATGACTAATCGCCGTGACGTACCGGGCGGTCAGCCGTTTTGCAGGAAGTCCAGGCAGGCGCGGTTGAACATTCCCTCGTGCTCTACCATTACCCAGTGGCCGCACTCGTTCACGAGTATCAGGCGAAGGTGTTTCAGGTTCCTGGTCAGGGCCATGATGCCGCCTTCTGGCATCATCTTCTCGTCCATGCCCCAGAAACCGAGCACGGGACACTCGATTTCCTTGAGGCGATCAACGAGTACCGGCACCTGCATGGTTGCCATCACGTGCCCGTTCATAATGTCCATGATCTGGGTGCGCTCCTCGACCAGCTCATCGGTAGCGTGCTCGGGATTGTGCATTAGCCCGGTCGCGAACAGGTCCTTCATAACATCGTGGGTGACAGGCTCGCCGGAGCCAAACACGGCAAAGACCTTCTGCATGCCAGGCATCTGCTGGTATTCGGCCAGCTCGCTCAAGCCGCCCGGCGCCATGAGAATCAGCTTCTCCACGAGGTCCGGGTACTCAAGGGCCAACCCAAGTGCGATCGCGCCGCCCAGGGAGTTGCCCACCAGCGTGCACTTCGTCACACCCGCCACGTCCAGGGTCTGCTTGGTGCACTCGACGAAGAACGACAGCGGGTGATCACGGTCGTCGGGCTTGTCGGAAAAACCGTAACCAATATGATCGGTCACGATGCAGCGGTAACCGGCCTCCACCAGGAACGGGTAGTTGCCCTTGAAATTACTGTGCCCGCTGGCGCCCGGGCCCGAACCGTGCAGAAAGACGACGACATCGCCCTCGCCCTGGTCGATGTAGTGAATGCGGTAACCGTTGGCACAGTCCGCGTACTGGTCTTCGGGCAGGCGGCCGATCGTCTTCATAGGGCTCTCCAGTGCTGCCGCTTAAAGGGCGTAGTCCATGTTGTCGTTGCCGAACATCACGCCACCCATGTTCATCGCGAACGGATTGGAGTGGTTGGCCACGTGGGCCTGGCTCGCGAGTATATCGAGATGGTAACCCAGCAGCTCGCTGTCACCGCGAATGCCGCCAGAGCCCGCGGCCTTCAGCATCTTACTGGACAGGGCCAGGCAGCGGTCTGCCACCACAGCGGAGTCATAGCGGTAGCGGATGCGACTGTCGATCGGGATCGCGTCACCGTTACGGCAATGCTCCATCATCGCGTCAAAATTGCGGAGCATTGTGAGTTTCATTTCCTCAAACTCGGTCTTCACCTCGGCCGCGAGAACGCGAGCGAAAGGATCATCCGACATCTTATTGGGCCCGACTCGACGGGTCTTTGCGACGTCAACAAACGCCTGCAATGCACCATCCAGCGCGCCGAGCGTTGCGGTGCACACCGCGCGCACAAATACCTGCATGAAGGGCATGCGGTAGAGCGGCGCATCGTTTACCGCATTACCGGGGTTATCGCAGAGGAAGCCGTCCATCGACTTGTGGGTGCGATGTTCAGGAACAAAGGCGCCGTCCACGACGATGTCGTGGCTGCCAGTGCCCTGCAGGCCGACAACGTCCCAGTTGTGCACGATCTCGTAGTCTTCGATCGGCACAAGGAAGGTGCGGTAGTTGGCCATGTCGAAAGGCGCTTCCGGCGCTGGTACCACGGCGCCGAGGAACGCCCACTTGCAGTGTTCGCAGCCACTGGAAAAACTCCAGCGACCGCTCAACTCGAAGCCACCGTCCACGACCTTGACCTTGCCAACCGGGGCGTACGATGAGGAAATCAACACCGAGGGGTCATCCGCCCACACATCCTGCGCTGCCTGGTCGTCGAATACCGCGAGCTGCCAGTTGTGTACGGCAATAACACCGAGAATCCACGCCGTCGATGGGCAGTTTTTCGCAACTTCCAGGCCCACGGCGTAAAACACCTGCGGGTCCATCGCATAACCGCCCCACTGTTCAGGCTGCAAAATTTTGAAAAAGCCCGCGTCACGCATCTCCTGGACTGTTTCATCAGATACGCGCGCGTCGGCCTTGGCCTGCTCGCGGCGCATACGCAATGCGGGGCCCATGTCCCGCGCGGCCTGCAGGAGCTGCTGCGCCCTGGGGCTCTCTAAACCGTACTCGTTCATGCTGTCACCTGTGTAATTATCACTTTCTGCGCCCCTGGCGTGGGGCACCCGCTATGACCGCAATGTAGTGCAGCGCGCGCCACCGCTGCATCCCACATATAGGGTATCCAGCGACCCCCTACTCGACCACGGCGTCGCCGAAGGTCGTTGGCTCACCGAAAAACGCGCGATGCGAGGGCGGGGTTTTGCCATTGGTGTCGACCACGCCGTACAGGGCACCCAGCTCGGCGCCGATCAGCACTTTGCCGCTCTTTTCCATCAACGCGGGGTCCTTTGCAAGCGCATCGATAACGCGCCCACTGAACTCGGGTGTCTCGATGGTCTCCATCAGCGGCGCGTACTTTTCTGGCTCCGCCTCAAACACCTTTTGGCTGCGCTCGGTCAGCAACAACCCCATCCAGAGCGACACGACAGCGACATTGTGGGGCTTGAAGTCATAGGCCATGTCGTGGGACATCTTGTCGACAGCGGCCTTGCCAGCGCCGTAGGCGGGTCCATGCATGTAAATGCGGCCGCCAAACGACGACGTGTTCACCACCAGCCCGCCACCCGCGGCAAGCAGTAGCGGCGCAGCGTGCCAACTGGCAACGTAGTGGGAACGCATACCGACGTCCCACAGCTCAGTAAGCTCGAGGGGCTTGTCCCAGAATGGGCCAGACACCGTCAGCGCATCGTGCAGGGTTGTCGCGTTGTTAACGAGAATGTCGAGACGGCCCTGCTCTTCTTTCACCTGCTCAAACAGCCCGGCGATCTCATCGTCGTTGCCATGGTCACAGTACACCGCCACACCGCGGCCGCCCGCCGCGTCGATGGCATCGACAGTGGCCTGCACAGTACCGGGGAGAGGCGCATCCCCCTCCTCGCGGGTTCGCCCCGTCACGTACACCGTTGCACCGGTGGCGCCAAGGGCGGTTGCAATACCCCTGCCTGCACCGCGGCTTGCGCCCGTGACTACGACAACCCGATCCTTATCCAATGCCATCTCGCTACCCCTCCTTATCGACGCCCCATCGTAAATGCGATAGCGTGGCGGGCCAAGATGAAGATGCTTCACGTCAGAAAACTATTGCGCTCCCTCGCGCTTGCCACCCTGTTACTCGCAGGGCCCGCAGGTGCTGAAGACGACACAAGACAAGTGCGCAGCGCCGACAGCCCGGCCTGGCTGTTCGCGGTAGGCAGGCTGGAGATCCCTGGCAGTCGCTACGAGAGTGGCCGCCGCCAGCACCATACGGAAACCTGCAGCGCGACGCTGCTTGCCGATTCTTCAGAACAGGGCCGACCGCTGTTGCTCACCGCGTGGCACTGTCTTGAGTACTACAGCGATCTCAGTCGACCGCTTACCGTGACCCTCAACACACAGAACGGCGACACGCACACGCGCGAGGTATTCCGCCTGGCCGACGGGGGTGGGATGCACGCAGACTGGGCCCTGCTGGGACTGCGCGGCGCACTGCCAGACCCCGCACTTCCACGCATAGCGCTATTGCGCGGCGATGCGAAAGCCGGGCAATCGGTTGTCATGGCGGGGTTTTCCAGGGACCCAGGGCTGGGCAGGCACGGCAAGATGCTCACCTACGACCCCGACTGCCGGATAACGGCCCGGGCGCGCTTCAACACGGCCACAAATTGCCGCGCACACAAGGGCGCGTCGGGTGGCGCGGTAGTACAGCATGACGATAACCACCAGATCTACCTGGCCGGTGTGATATCAGAGGGAGATGGCGAGGGTTACTCTGCCTTCGTGCCGGTGGCGCGCTTCCGCAGCAAGCTGGCCGCTTACTGATGCAACCCGCTAGGCCTCTAGCTGCCTCGCGGGTGGCGGCGCTCCCACATGGGCCTCGCCTCGTGCGCGCGCCAGCTCGACCTGTTTTTGGCGCTCGCGAAAGCGCTTCTTCTGATCGTCGCTCAGCGTGTCGAAACAGTGGGGGCAACACACGCCCTTCTCATACTTGCCGCTCACCTTGTCAGCCTCGGTGATGGGATGACGGCAGCCGTAGCACTGGTCGTACTGGCCTTTCTTTAACTCGTGGTCGACGGCCACACGATTGTCGAAAACAAAACACTCACCTTCCCAGGCACTCTCTTCTGCGGGCACCTCCTCGAGGTACTTGAGAATACCGCCGCGCAGGTGATAGACCTCTTCGAACCCTTCCTTGAGCATGAACGCCGAGGCCTTCTCGCAGCGGATACCGCCGGTGCAGAACATCGCGACCTTGCGCTGGCGGCTCGGATCGAGGTTCTCACGCACGTACGCGGGGAACTCGCGGAAGTTGGTTGTGCGAGGGTCGACTGCGCCGCGGAAGGTCCCTATGTCGCACTCGTAGTCGTTGCGCGTATCTATTAACACGACATCCGGGTCCGCGATCAGGGCGTTCCAGTCGGCTGGGTCAACATAGGTCCCGACAACATCGTTCGGGTCAATACCCGGCACACCCATGGTGACGATCTCGCGCTTCAGCTTCACCTTCATTCGGTGGAACGGCATGTGATCGTCGAATGACTCCTTGTGCTCGAGGTCGGCCAGTCGCGCGTCATTGCGCAGGTAGCCCAGCACGCGATCAATCGCATGCCGATCGCCAGCGATGGTGCCATTGATGCCTTCGCGGGCAAGCAGCAGCGTGCCGCGCGTCCCCGCGTCCCGGCAAACGTCGAGCAGCGGCTCACGCAGGGCCTCAAAGTCGTCCAGCGTGACGAACTTGTACAACGCCGCAACAACGACCGGCTGGCTCATCAGCTGCCGCCCTGCTCAGCCTTGCTACCGCCGCGGCACTCCGGTGAGTCGGGTGCGCTCGCCGCGCGCTCCAACCACTCAGCCTCGGTGTAGGTGTGCAATGCAAGTGCATGCACAGGACCCTCAAGCTGCGGCCCAAGGGCACCGTAAACCAGCTGGTGCCTCGCCACCTGGCGCTTGCCCTCGAAACGCTCGCTGACTAGCACGACGCGAAAATGGGTCTCGGAGTTTTCCGGCACGCTGTGCATGTGGCTCTCGTTGGCCACGTCCATGTGCACGGGGGCAAACGATGCGCTGAGGGCTGTTTCTATATCTGTCTGTACACTCATGGCTATCGCCTCACTCGGGGTGCGCGATTATAGCGAACGCGGCACCTGCGTGTCAGTCGCGACGGGCGCGCCGACTGGCGCGAAACTGCCCGGGCGTCTGGCTGGTCCACTTCTTGAAAGAGCGGTGAAATGCGCTGGGATCGGTGAATCCCATCTGCAGAGCGACATCATTGATAGAGAGGTCCGGGCGATCGAGGCACAGCATTGCGGCCTCACAGCGGGCCTCGTCCTTCAGCTGCTGGAAGGTTGTGCCTTCCCGCTTCAGGCGGCGCCTCAGGGTCGGCGCAGACATGTTCAGCGCACGACTGATTGTCTCGAACCCTGGAAAGCCCTCGCTGAAATCGTGCCCGATCATTGCCTTCACCTGCGCAGACAGGTTGTCGCCGCCGGAGTCTTTCTCCATCAAGAGCAGCTGGTACGGTGCTGTGCGGAGAAACTCACGCAGCGAATGCTCAGTGTGCACAATGGGCCAGGAGAGACAGGCGCTGTCGAAATACAGCAGGTCGTTCGCCTGGTTGAAGTACAGCGGACAACCGAACAGGTCCTCGTACTTTTTAAGCCGCTCGGGCGAATCGCCGGTGAAGTCGACGCGCTTCAGCTCAATCGAGCGGCCACACAGCCAACCGAAAAAACGGTGCCACAGCGACAGGCCGTAGGCATCGGCGGCCTCCACGCGCGGCCGGCCCTCACGCACCATCGTGCGATAGCCAACGCGGGCATACTGATCACTGAAGTTGGCGTAGAGCTGGCTGCACTCGTCAAAAAAGGTGCGGTAAAACTCGGAGGCGCGCTGGATAGCCTGCCCGAGGTTGTCGCAGGAAATGATGCAATAACACATCATCCTGAAAGCGCCCGGCGCCACGAGTTCGCTCTTGGTCGTGCCGAACGTCTCATCCTGCAACAGGCTCAATACGCTCTGGTAGACACGTGAGTACTGCATCGCGCTGATTTCGGGGCGATAGGCGGGGTTGCCCTCGTCGAGCGGGTCAAAATCGAGGCCCGCATCGTTCAGGACGATGGAAAAGTCGTAACCCTTCTCACCCACCATGCGCAGCAGGGTGCGCACGAAGCGAGTCGGTACCTGGTCGCTCATTACTGCCTGAGACTGCCTTCACAAAGTGCGCCATATTACCAGAGTACACGGCGCACGGCGCCAGCGGATGCCCAGAGACCCCGGCATCGCAAAGGCGTATACTGGCCAGAACACCGGGAGGGGCAGGCATGGCGAATACCTATAACGTCCACTTTGCCGGCGAGGTGATTACGGGGCACGAACCCGCCGAGGTGCGGGAAAAACTCGGCAAGCTGTTTGGTGCCAACGATGCCACGCTCGACAAGCTGTTTAGCGGCACCCAGCGGCTGATCAAGAAAGGCTGTGATCGGGCCACAGCGGAGAAATACCGTGGCGCAATGCAGCGCGCCGGCGCGGTCGCCATAATCGAACCTCCCCTGGAGGCAGGGCAAGCGAGCGCGGCGGACAAGATTGCTGCCCTGGCGGCCGCGCCGGAGGACGCGCGCTACCGCGAGCAACCACCCCAGCCCCAACCCGCGGCGTCCGAGCCGGATGACCCTCCCAGCGAACCAGAAGCAGCCCCTGCCCCCGCGGAACCTGCAGCCAGCACCCGTGAGACAGACGATTCGTCGCTTGAGCTCAGGCCGCCAGAATCCGCCGTACTGGAAGAGCACGAGCGCGCTCCGGAGGTGCACCGCGAAGTCGATACCTCGGCGCTGTCGGTCGATGAACACGGGGACCGGCTGGCGCCTCCAACACCGACACCGCCTCCGGCACCGGACACAACCCACTTAGGCATGGCAGAGGTTGGGGCGGCTATACCAAACCTCCCCTCAGGCGAAGCACCCATTTCGCCCAACACCGATGCCATTGACCTCTCACCTGAAGGCACCGACTTCAGCGATTGCAGGACTGAAGCACCTCCCGCGCCACAGCTTGATCTCTCGGGGATCGACGTCGCAGCCGAGGGTGAGGATCTTTTGGAGCAACGCTACCGCGACGCGCCCGCGCCGCCGGCCCCAGACACCAATCACCTCTCTATAGAAGAGTAATCAGGCCATAGAGGAGTCATCAGGGCAGCCGGATGCGCACCTGGAGCCCCGGGTTGTTGCTCCCGAGCTCAATGGTGCCGTGGTGGTAGTGGACGATAGCCTGCACGAGGCTTAGCCCGAGGCCATTGCCAGGCTGTTCCGTGCGACTGCTCTCGACCCGGTAGAAACGACGAAACACGTTTTTCCGCTCCTTGGTCGGAATCCCCGGCCCAGAATCTGCGACGACAATCGAATGGCCTTCCGCTTCGTCCTCCGAGGCTGGCGAGGGCCGCAGGCGCACGGCGACCTTGCCGCCGTCAGGCGTGTACTTCAGCGCATTGTCGAGCAAGTTCGCAAACACCTGGAACAACAGGTCAGCCTCACCGGTGCAGGTATGCTGGCCGGGGGCATCGAACTCAAAATCGATATCGCGCTCTAGCGCCAGGGGTTCGTACAGTTCGAATACGTCGTGCAACAGGGCATTCAGGTCTACCTGGGCCCCACCAGCCAGGCGACTGCCCGCCTCGAGCGCCGAGATACGTAGCAGCGCGTTGAACGAAGACAGCAGCTCGTCACATTCCTCGATGATGCCGTCAAGCTGACCGCGCTCGGCTCCCTCGACGCGGGAGCGCAGCTGGCTCAGATCGTTGCGCACGCGTGTCAGCGGTGTGCGCAGGTCGTGAGCTATGTTGTCAGACACGCGACGCACACCCTGCATCAGCGACTCCATCTGCTCCAACATCTGGTTTACCGCGATCGCCAGCGTGTGAATGAAGCCCTCGTTGGGGTCGAGATTGAGGCGACGACCGGGGTCGCTGCGAATGATGAGCGAGATATCCCTGTTCAGCCGCTCTACCTGGTTGAGCGCACGCCAGGCAACAAAGAAGCCGCCGGTCATCCCAAGAATGACGGTAATCGCCATCATGCGCACCAGCGCCTGGAACACCAGCTCGATAATGTTCGCGAGCTCGGCGTAATCGGTGGCCACGATGGCGTTGTAACCGTTGCCCAGATCAACAGGACGCGCGAGAAAATCGACATCGATGGGCTTGCCGAGCTGCGGTAACGCCATCTCGAATCCGAACCAGCCCTCGTCAAACTCGCGATAGTTGGGCTGCTCTTCCAGATTGCCCGCAATCTTCTCCCCGGCCGCGTCGGTCACGAGGTAAAAGAAGCGCTGTAAGGCAGGTGTTGCGGCCTGATCGTCTATGTACTGCTTAACGCCCTCGAGGTCCTGGCCGCGGTAGACCAGTTGCAGCGTCTCGCCCTCCTCCATGACAGACACACCGAGCTCGCTGACCGCGTTGTAGCTGAGATAGAGGTAGAAGGCACCCAGGAGCATGAAGACAGCGGCGCTCAGCGCCACTATGTACTGGGCGATGTACCGGAAGGTTAGGCTCGATAAAACGTCGCGCGCCTGCACGTGACGCTCAGTCCTCTACGGCGGGGCCGAGTCGGTAGCCGGCACCGCGCACCGTGGCGAGTAGAGGCTCCTCGAAATCGCGATCGATCTTTTGGCGCAGGCGCGAGACATGGACGTCGATCACGTTGGTCTGAGGGTCAAAGTGATAACCCCACACGTGTTCCAGCAGCATGGTGCGTGTCACCACCTGGCCCGCATGGCGCATGAGGTACTCGAGCAGTTTGTATTCGCGCGGCTGCAGCGTGATGTCCGTGCCGCTGCGGCGCACCTCCTGGTGGAGCAGGTCCATGTTCAGGTCCGCCACCGTAAGCGTGGTGCGCGTGTCCGACACGGCGCCACCGCGCCGGTGCAAGACTTCCAGTCGCGCGAGCAACTCGGCCATTGAAAAGGGCTTGATGAGGTAATCGTCAGCACCGCAGTGCAGACCCTGCACGCGGTCATCGACATCCCCCAGGGCAGAGAGAATAAGCACGGGCGTACGATCGCCGGACTCGCGCAGTGCGCTGATCAGGCTCATGCCGTCCATCCGCGGCATCATGCGGTCGATCACCATGACGTCGAACGCGGCATGGGTGGCACGCTGGAGCCCAGCCTCACCATCGAGTTCGTGCACACAGTCATGCCCGGCGGCCTTGAGCTCACCGGCAATGAACTCGCCCACTTGTTTATCGTCTTCTACGAGGAGAATGTTCATGGCGTCACCTCGCGGCAATGTAGCACGCGCGTTTGCGGCCCCTCAATTAACATTTCGGTAAATTGAGACACGGGCAGGTGTTAGACTGGCGCAATGGAAGATATTGACGACCTCCCCACGCCCTCACTGGGCCGCCACCTCGTAGCCATGTTCTACGACCTGTTCCTCGTCGTGGCGGTCGTCGCCGTGGTCAATGCACTCGCACTTGCGGTGGAAGCGCAGCTGGGTGGGGACCATTTGCTCTCGCCGCTTACCGTCCAGGCGCTTACACTGGCCAGCACCTGGGGATTCTTCTGCGTTTTCTGGCAGAGCAACGGGCAGACCCTCGGTATGCAGGCCTGGCGCATTAAGCTGGTCAATGACGAAGGGAAAGCGCCCGGCTGGGCCGCCTCCCTGAAACGCTGCGCAGCTGCGACTCTGTCACTCGGCTGCTTCGGTGTCGGCTACCTGTGGCGCTTTGTTGATTCGCGTAAGCGCTACTGGCACGACCACCTTTCCAACACCCACCTGGTGCAGCTGCCAAAGCACAGCAAGGTTGCGTGAGGCCGCGACCGGTCTGCACTTCAGTTTGTTCGCCGCGGCGCATACACTAACTGCCTGAAACCACAGCCAAGGATTTTTCATGAGCCGCATTCGCTTCAGTGCCCGCAGTATCGACGACGCGGGCTCCGCCACCACTGCCTGCGCCGTACTTCCCCTCTTTGACGGCGCCAAGTTGAGCGGCAGCGCCCGCGAACTCGACAAGGCCGCCAAGGGCAGCATCGGCAATGCGCTAAAGCTTGGCGACTTCTCCGGCAAGGTCGGTGAGAGCCTGATGCTACCCGGTGCGGGTGCTGCAAAGCGCATCCTGCTCCTTGGTTGCGGTAATCCCGACAAGTTTGATCGCGCCGCCGCGCGCAAGGTGTGCAACAAGGCGGTCAGTGCGGTCGGCGGCACCAAGGCGGGCGATGCGCTGATCTACATGAACCAGCTGAAGCTCAAGGCGAAGGATCTGCCTGTCACACTCTCGTACCTCGCACGCGCGTTCACCTCTGCGAGCTACCGCTACAAGGCAACCGTGTCCAAACCTCGACCCGATGCCACTCTGCGCCGCGTAGTCGTCGCGATTCCAGGGAGCACCAGTGCGAGCGCAGCAGGTCGCGCACTCGCGCAGGGCAGCGCCACCGGGCATGGCATGAACGCCGCAAAGGAGCTGGCCAACCTGCCGGGCAATATCTGCACACCCACCTACCTCGCCCAGGAAGCAAGAAAGTTCGGCCGCGGCAAAGACAAGGTCAGCATTAGCGTCCTCGAGGAAAAGAAGATGCGCGAGCTCGGCATGGGATCGCTGCTCTCGGTATCCGCCGGCAGCAAGGAACCCGCCAAACTCATTGTCATGCAGTACTCAGGCGGCAAGCGCGGCGAGAACCCGCACGTGCTCGTGGGCAAGGGCATCACGTTTGACTCGGGCGGTATCTCCCTGAAGCCGGGCGCCAAGATGGATGAAATGAAGTACGACATGGGCGGCGCGGCCAGCGTCTTCGGCGCACTGTCGGCGGCGGTAGAGCTTAAGCTGCCCATCAACATCGTGGGCATCGTTGCGGCAGCGGAAAACATGCCCAGCGGCACCGCCACAAAGCCTGGCGATGTGGTCACCAGCATGTCGGGCAAGACCATAGAGATCCTCAACACGGACGCCGAGGGCCGCCTGGTGCTCTGCGATGCCCTGACTTACGCTGCGCGTTACAAGCCGGAGAGCATTATCGACATCGCCACCCTCACGGGCGCCTGCATTGTCGCGCTTGGCTCGCACGCCTCGGGCCTGTTCGCCAACACCGATGAGCTGGCTGAACAGCTGCTGGCCGCCGGCGTCGAATCTCACGACCGCGCATGGCGCCTGCCCCTGTGGGACGACTACCAGGGTATGTTGAAGTCCAACTTTGCCGATGTCGCGAATATCGGGGGACCCGGTGCAGGCACCATCACTGCCGCGTGCTTCCTGTCGCGCTTCTGCGAAGACTACAACTGGGCGCACCTCGACATTGCGGGCTCCGCCTGGAGCGGTGCACCCAAGGGTGCAACTGGCCGTCCAGTCGCCCTGCTCACCCAGTACCTGATAGACAGGGCTGGCAGCGCCCTGTGACCAAGGTCGGCTTTTACGTCGTCAAGGACACGCAGTCCACCCAGCGACTGCATGTTGCCGTGCGGCTCGCCGATAAGGCGTTCCAGCAGGGTCACCGTATCTTTATCAACGCGGTGGACGAGCACCAGGCGCGCGAACTCGACGAGCTGCTCTGGAGCTATCGGCCAGCCAGCTTCCTGCCACATGGCCTGCACGGCGCCGAGCACTCCGATACTGTAGCGATCGGCTGGGGCCAGGAGCCCGGTGCGCACAACGACCTGCTTATCAACCTCCAGCTGGAGATTCCGCCTTTCTTCAGCCGCTTCGCAAGGGTTGCAGAGGTCGTCACACAGGACGAGGACAGCCTGGCCGCCCTGCGCGCGTCCTGGACTTTCTACAAGGAACGGGGCTACGAACTCGCCAAGTACGACCTGTGATCGGCCATTGGGCCGACTGCGGCTCTCGCGTATAATCGGCCGCCCGCGGCCCCGGTGCACGCAGACGGCATAAGCGCGGCCTGACCGCCATAGTTTTCACCTGACTCAATACCCACGTATGGACAAGACATTCCAACCCGCCGACATTGAATCCCGCTGGTACGAGACGTGGGAGGCGAACAACTACTTCGCTCCCCAGGGCGGAGATTCCGCCTACACCATCATGATTCCGCCACCGAATGTGACCGGCAGCCTGCACATGGGCCACGGCTTCCAGGAAGCCATCATGGACACGCTAATCCGCTATCACCGGATGCGCGGCTACAACACGCTCTGGCAGGTGGGCACCGACCACGCAGGCATCGCGACACAAATGGTCGTGGAGCGCCAGCTGGAAGCGGCGGGCAGCAATCGCCATGAACTCGGCCGCGAGGCCTTCGTGGAGAAAGTCTGGGAGTGGAAAGAGGAATCCGGCGGCACGATCACGCGCCAGCTACGCAGGTTAGGCTCCTCGCTGGACTGGTCCCGCGAACGCTTCACCATGGACCCGGGCATGAGCGCCGCCGTGCAGGAAGTATTCATCCGCCTGTACCGCGAGGGCCTGATCTATCGCGGGCAACGGCTCGTGAACTGGGACCCGGCATTACACACGGCTATTTCCGACCTCGAGGTGGTATCAGAGGAAGAGAAAGGCAGCCTCTGGCATTTCCGCTACCCGCTGGTTGGCGGTGAGGGCCACCTGACAGTCGCCACCACGCGGCCTGAAACCATGCTGGGCGACAGCGCGGTTGCGGTGCACCCGGAAGACGAACGCTACAAGCACCTGATTGGGCGCAGCGTTCACCTTCCGCTTACGGGTCGTGAGATCCCGGTAATCGCCGACGACTATGTGGACCGAGAGTTCGGTACTGGCTGCCTCAAGATTACGCCCGCCCACGACTTCAATGACTACGAAGTGGGCAAGCGCCACGGCCTGCCGCTCATTAACATCTTCACCGACAACGCCGACATTTCCGATGCGGCGCCGGAAGCGTACCGCGGGCTCGATCGCGAAGAAGCTCGCAAGCGGATCGTCCAGGACCTCGATGCCGAGGGCCTGCTGGAAAAAGTCGAGGACCACACGCTCAA
Source organism: Halioglobus sp. (assembly GCA_965227435.1). GTDB lineage: Bacteria > Pseudomonadota > Gammaproteobacteria > Pseudomonadales > Halieaceae > Marimicrobium. Next base: position 278,240 of record CBDDGB010000002.1, read on the forward strand.
GGTACCGCGCGGTGATCGCTCCGGCGTTGTCATCGAGCCCTACCTCACAGACCAGTGGTACGTGGATGCGCGCGCTCTGGCCGTACCCGCCATCAAGGCGGTTGAAGATGGCGATATCAAGTTTGTTCCCAAGCAGTGGGAGAACACCTATTTCGCCTGGATGCGTGATATCCAGGACTGGTGTATCAGCCGCCAGCTTTGGTGGGGTCATCGCATACCGGCCTGGTATGACGACGCCGGCAATGTCTACGTCGGCGACAGCGAGGAGGCAGTGCGGGCGGATCACGAGCTGGACGCCGGCGTCGCGCTGCGCCAGGACGACGATGTGCTCGACACCTGGTTCTCCTCTGCGCTCTGGACGTTCGCAACGCTCGGCTGGCCGGAAGAGACAGAGGAACTCGCCACGTTCCACCCAAGCTCCGTACTCGTGACGGGCTTCGACATTATCTTCTTCTGGGTCGCACGAATGATCATGATGACCCTGCACTTCCGCAAAGAAGTGCCCTTCCATACCGTGTACGTGCACGGCCTTGTGCGCGATGCCGAGGGCCAAAAGATGTCCAAGTCGAAGGGCAACGTGCTGGACCCCATCGACCTGATCGACGGCACCGAACTCGAAAGCCTCGTGACCAAGCGCACGGCGGGCATGATGCAGCCGCAGCTCGCGGCCAAGATCGAGAAAGCCACGCGTAAGCAGTTCCCCGACGGCATTGCCGCCTACGGCACCGATGCGCTGCGCTTCACCTACTACTCGTTGGCGTCCACGGGCCGCGATATCAAGTTTGACCTGGGCCGCATCGAGGGTTACCGCAACTTCTGCAACAAGATCTGGAATGCGGCGCGCTACGTGCTGATGAACACCGAAGGCGAAGACCTCGGCACCCCCGGCGAGGACGTCGAGCTCAGCCTTGCCGATCGCTGGATCACAGACCTGTTTGACGAGACTGCGCGCAACGTGGCGGACGCCCTTGCCAGCTACCGCCTCGACCTCGCATCGCAGGCACTCTATGAGTTTATCTGGAACGAGTACTGCGACTGGTACCTGGAATTGTCCAAGCCCGTACTCTGGGATGACACAGCAAGCCCGGCGCAAAAACGCGGCACCCGCCAGACACTGGTCGGCGTGCTCGAAGCAACCCTGCGCTTACTGCATCCGTTCATGCCGTTCATCACCGAGGAAATCTGGCAGTCGGTCGCCCCGCTCGCCGGCCGCTCGGGCGAGACGATCATGTTGGCGCCCTATCCCGAATCGCTCAAAAATGCGCCAGACTCGGCTGCCCGCGACGATATTGAATGGCTCAAGGCGGTGATCCTGGGGGTGCGCACCATCCGCGGTGAAATGAACATCCCCCCCGGAAAAGCGCTCGACGTGCTGCTTTCGGGCGGCGATGAGCGCGATCGGAAATTACTAAAACAAAATTCGCAATACCTGAAAAAGCTAGCTAAACTTCATGAAATCGACTGGCTCCCAGCCGGTGAGGAAGCCCCCGCGGCCGCAACCGCGCTGGCTGGCGACCTTGAGATCCTGGTTCCCATGGCGGGCTTGATCGACAAGGACGCCGAAGTTTCTCGCCTCGAAAAGGAAATCGGCAAGCTGGAGCAGGATGTGTCGCGCATCGGCAAGAAGCTCGACAATAAGTCCTTCGTCGATAAGGCACCTGCCGACGTGGTCGCTCGTGAACAAGAAAAATACCGGGCACAACAGCAGGCGGTGACAACCCTGAAAGAGCAACTGACCCGCATCCAACAGATGTAAGGCGCGCTGAAGGGCAGCGATACCTCGACAAGATCAAGCAGTACTTCGCGCTCGTGGTTGTGCGCGAACAATAATAATAGAGCGGTAAAACCGAGGAAGAGTGGTATGACAGATCGTGTAAGTGGCACGGTGAAGTGGTTCAACAATGCCAAAGGATTTGGCTTTATCACGCGACCGGAAGATGATGACGATGTTTTCGTCCACTTCCGTTCTATTCAGGGCGATGGCTATCGCACGCTGAATGAGGGACAGGCAGTAGAGTTTACGCTGATCGAAGGGCCCAAGGGCCTGCAGGCGGAAGACGTACTCAAGCTCTGAGCCGACCCTGACTCCATCCGGGTAGTCTAGCGACTGCCCAATCCGCCACTGCTTCAGCAAGTGGTAGGCTCAAGAATTGGCGCTTAAATCAGTACGGCCCTTCCAGCTTCCAACGTAAATGGTAGAATGCGCGCCGCCCTGGGCATACATCCCGCAAGCTACTAACCCCGCAAGAGGACACAACAAGAGCATGAACGCCAGCGTGCAAGTCATTCTCAGCCTGGTGATCGGTATCGCCGCCGCCACAGTGCTGACCACCATGAAAGACGGTTCACCCTTCGATGCCATGACCCTGGTGATCGTCTGTGTCGCTACATTGGCCGCACTTTTTGTCGGCCGCTCAGGCCAACAGAGCACAGCCGACGACTACGAAGAAGAGCAGGAAGCGCCGCGCCAGCGTGAGCGCAAACGCAGGGAAACCACCTCAAGCGCCAGCGCCGGTCCGCGCGAGAGCGGGCAGGTGAAGTGGTTTAACGTGTCGAAAGGTTTCGGCTTTATCGTGAAGGACGACGGCGATGAAATCTTCGTGCACTTCCGCTCAATTCGGGGGGCAAACCGGAGGGGCCTGAAAGACGGCCAGCGAGTGAGCTTCGTGGTTGCAGACAGCGACAAAGGCCCGCAGGCCGAGGACGTTACTCCGGAGTAGCGCCCTCGCCGAAGGCTTGTGCCAGCATGCCTTCCCAGTAGAACCGCACGAGCTGGGCGCCCTCGTTAAGGAGGTGCTCAGTAGACAGCGTTTCGTCTTCAATACACATTTCAACCACGGCGTAGCCAACCTCGATCGTGACCCTCGCCTGGCTGATGATCACGTCATCGACCGGCCGGTCCAGCAGCTTTGACGCCGTGCTGGCAAACTGCTCCGCGACGCGTCGATGGGACTCGAGACGAACCTCGCGCAAGGGTGCAACGGCGCGCAGTGCCTGCACAATCTCGATACCGCCTGTCTGCTCGCGCGTCAGCTCGAGTGTTTCCTGGAGCAGCTCGCGCACGTTAAGCACGAGGCCACTCGGATCACCGTCCTGCATGTTTCTCTCGAACCAGGCTTCGAAGATCCGGTTCTGGTCGTCCATCAGATTGGCGCCGAGGGCGTGCAGGACAGCGTACTTGTTGGGAAAGTAGCGATACAAAGCGGGCACGGTGATGCCCGCGCGCTCAGCGACGAGGTTCGTAGAGATGCGCTCGACACCCACCTCGACCAATAGCTCCGCTGCAGCGGTCAAAATCGCCTCGTAGGTGCGCTTGGCGCGCTCCTGCCGGGGCTTATTCTTCTCTAGTAACTCGACCTGCCGCTTCACCGCTACCATCCTGGTTCCTTGTTATTGCTGTTTTTTTGTTCACTTGAGAGCCAAGTTCCTCGCATCCTAACGTAGCCGGTACGCTCGCGCCAGCCCGCCGAGGTGGCGATTTAGGCTGGCCGCGCTATGGCGCGCAACCGGCCACGGTGCCAAAATACCGGGCTCGCTAAGAAACCCGCGTAATCCATAATGAAAAACATTGATGCACGGCCTGCACTCGTCCTAATGAAGGCCTGGGCCCTGGTATTAGGCTTTCTGGTCGCGGGTACCGGACTCGCTGAAGAACTGCCCTTTGAACGCACCGAGACCCGCGAACCCTGCCGGGACTACACCCCGACAAAGCGTCCTATGTTTGGGGACCTGCACGTCCATACCAGCTATTCGTTCGACAGTTTCGTCTCCAGCCAGCGCAATGACCCCAACGCGGCCTACCGCTACGCCAAGGGCGAACCGATCATCCTCGCCGATGCCGATGCGGAGCAAACCGTACGGGCACAGATTCAACGGCCACTCGACTTTACCGCCGTGACAGACCACTCGGAATTCCTCGGCCCCATCAATCTGTGCACCACCGACCCGTCCCGGCTCGCGTACTGGTTTCCCGCCTGCATCGCAACGCGCAGTGAAATCTTCTACGTACAGCTGCTCGCCGCCAACTACTGGGTGAGCCTCGGTGTCACTGATACGGCGAATACGAACGAAGAATCATTTGTCTGTACTCTAGGCGACTGCGATGCTGCTCACCGGGAGACATGGCAGCTCATACAGGCAGCCGCCGAGAAGCACTACGACCGCTCCAGCGACTGCAGCTTCACCACCTTTACGGGTTACGAGTACACCGACGCCCCCGACTTCTCCAACCTTCATCGCAATGTCATCTTTCGCAACGAACATGTCACGGACACGGCTATATCAACCTATGACACCGGCTCAATGAACTATCCCGAACTCTGGCGGCGACTGCGCAAGGAGTGCACCGATGCCGGCACCGGATGCGATGTCATCTCGATTCCGCACAACCCCAACCTCAGTCGCGGACTGATGTTTCCCGACCCGAACAACGAGCGGGAAGCGGCCGACCGCACCTACTTCGAACCGCTGGTGGAGTTGGTGCAGCACAAAGCCGCGAGCGAATGCCGCTTTGACCGGCTCGCCGGTCGCGGAGTCGCAACCGAGGATGAACTCTGCGACTTTGAACAGGTGGTCGCCGATAACCTGTCGATGCTCGGCACGGTATTCGGCGAAGTACAGACGGCCGAGGCCCAACCCGTACCCATAGAGGAATTTGGACGCCGCAACATGGTGCGCAATGCCCTCAAGGACGGACTGGCGCTGGAGGCTTCCAGTGGACTAAACCCTTTCCGGATGGGTTTCATCGGTAGCACCGACACGCACAGCGCTACACCGGGCGGCGCCGAGGAAGACAATTACGTGGGCCACCTGGGGCGCCGCGATTCGACTTACAGGAACATACAGGACCACTTCTTCGACAACCCCGGCGGCCTTGCGGTCGTGTGGGCGGAAGAAAACTCGCGCGACAGCATCTTTAACGGTATGCGCCAGCGGGAAACCTACGCCACGAGCGGCACCCGCCCCACCGTGCGCTTCTTCGCAGGCCAGGGCTACGATGCTGAGCTGTGTGACGCGCCGGACATGCTGGAACAGGCTTATGCTGGAGGCGTGCCGATGGGCGGTGAACTCGATGCCGGGGCCACTTCCCCCAGGTTCCTGGTCAGCGCAAGCAAGGACGCGGGTTCGCCGGGCAGAACCGGCATTGACCTGCAACGTGTGCAGGTGATCAAGGGCTGGCTGGATGACAAGGGCGAGACCCACGAAAAGGTGTATGACGTTGCCGGCAGCGCCGACAACGGTGCGGGCGTCGACCCCAACACCTGCGCACCCACGGGCACAGGCCACGCCAACCTCTGTACCGTATGGCAGGACCCCGACTTCTCGCCGGACGAACGCGCCTTTTATTATGTGCGCGTACTGGAAAACCCGTCTTGCCGCTGGAGTACGCTGCAGTGCCAGGCCGCCGGGGTGAACCCTTTCGCAGAAGATTGCGAAGCACAGGCGGCAGAGCAGAACGCGGTGATGTCTGACGCTGGCGCGATCGGCGAAGTGTACACGCGGTGTTGCCTCGACCCTGAAGAGCAACCCTTCTATTCACCCACGCTGCAGGAGCGAGCGTGGACTTCACCCATCTGGATCAATCCACAGAAAACCCTTTAAGGAAGTCCGTTGAGCCGTAAAAAATCTGTACAGTCGCGCCGCTTTCGCGGCGTCACCATGCCCACCAGCAGCCACCCCGACATCCGCAAGGTCAGGCGGGCCGGGCACGAACCGACAATCCACGGCAACAAGCTATGGAAGTCCAGTTGCCTGCTGATCGACTACATGAAGAAGAATCGCCCGGAGCACACGGGCCGCGTCATCGACGTGGGTTGCGGCTGGGGTATCTCCGGCATCTGGTGCGCCAAGAAATTCGACTCAAAGGTCACCTCGGTCGACGCCGACCCGAAGGTGTTTCCGTACCTGGAAGCGACCGCCGAGATCAACGAGGTCAGTACGGAGCACCAGGTCTCGCGCTTTGAAAAGCTCTCCAAGCGCCAGCTCTCCCAGTTCGACATGCTGATCGCTGCCGATATCTGTTTCTGGGATGAGCTCGTTGACCCCGTAACGAAGCTCGTAAATCGCGCCGTGAAGGCGGGCGTCAAACACATCCTGATAGCGGACCCGGGCCGCCCGACCTTCACAGAGATGGCTGAGCGCTGCGTCGAAAAGCACTACGCGGAAATCATCGACTACGAAGTGAAAAAGCCGATCAAGGCAGACGGCTACATTATGGTGTTGGAAAACGCCTGAGCCCTACCCTGCTCTCAGTCGACCCAGACGTAGCGCCGCGATAGCCCTGCGGAGGGCTCGGCATAGCCATCAGCCCAGCGCGGTCGGAACACGGTACCGCGCAAGCGGCGCAGGATGCGCTGCGCATCAGCGGGCTGTCCGGCTTCAACCTCCTGGACGAGTTGCGCATCCCTGACGCGCCCGCTGGCGCTGACGCTGTAGCGTACGGCAACAGCGTTCTCCTCAGGCACGGGTTCACCGAAACGCGGCTGAAAGAACACGCCGTTATCAGGCAGTTCTACCGGCTCGCCCAGCCACTGGTCTAACAGGTCTTGCCGGCCAGCCTCCGACAACGTGCTCACCGTGCGAACGTAGTAACGCTCAGCATCCCTGAAGTCACCGTGCCACTGGTGCCAGTCGGCCAGCGCGAGCAGGAGTCTCGCGCGCAGTTCAGGGTCTGCACCCTGCGGCAGTTCCAACAGCACGTCTTCCAGCGTGTCGGCGCCAAGGCCAACTACATTGCCGCGCCGACGCATAAGGTCATCCATCAACGGGTTGTGTTGTGAGGGACGCCCGAACTCAGCGCCAGGGTTCATGTGCCTCGATGTGTACAACTGCTCCGGCTGCGGTTCCTCGACGAGCTCCTGCAGCAGATAGTAGTTCTTCACCTGGCTGAGCGCGAGGTCGATCTGCCAGTGCAGCGCAAGGGTACGATCACGTCCTACCTCTTCAATGAGGTCGTCATTGTGTCTTAGCAGGGTGAGCAGTCGGCGCCCCGATTGCTTACCCACCCCCAGGCGCAGAGCTTCGCGCTGCCAGCGCAAGTACGCGAGCGATGCGCGCAGCCGAGGCTCGGTATAGGGCGGCTCACCCGCACCAAACATGTTGTAGTAATAGTCATAACGCTCGTCGAGCGCCTCAAAATCGCCACTCAGCCGGTACGTGTCGAGCGTGGCACGCAGCAGGGGCAACTGGCGCTCACTGTAGAGCCCGTCATTCACCCGCACCACGTGCATCGCCCGGGTGAACACCTCCAGCGCTTTGTCCGTTTCGCCGCGGGACAGGTAGTGACGGCCGAGGTCGCTGAGCGGTTCATCAAGACCGTCAGCATAGGGCCCGAACGCGGACTCCAGTGCCTCAACCTGGCGCATGTAGGCGTCACCGCCCCGGGCGGGTGCGACCTCAGCGGGCACAATGCCCCCAGAGAGTGCGGGTGCGGTGTCGGAGCGGGCATGCCCGTAGCGGACGAAATCGTCGCCATAGGGGCGGCCCGCGGCGACCGCGCCGCTCGCCAGGGAACAGAAAATGGGCACCCAGAGGGCGCTTCGCACCAAATCGGAACAATATTTCACGATGCAGGCCAAAAAGTGATCACTAATGTGGCGGCCGAGGGGCAGTAGTGATATAAAGCCGCCCGACTTTTTCGGTCGCAATATTCAACATGCCACGCAGCACCTCCCTCCGCAACCAGGGCGCGGCGGAGAGCACTGATTGGCCTGGATATTGCTAATTGGCATGGGCTGGCAGCGGTATAAGACCCTACAGGTCATGCCATTTTCATGAAATTCGACTACCTTTTGGATAACGGCACGCCCCGCGGATAGGGCCCTAAGATTATGAAACAACTCGGCATTCTCGATGCAGCGTTCGTCAACCTGGAGCAGTCCAACACACCCCAGCACGTGGGCGGCATGGGTATCTATGATCCCTCTACGGCGCCCGGCGGTTTCGTGCGCTTTAAGGACGTCATCGCGAGCTTTGAACGCAGGCTCGGCAACATGCCCCTGTTTCGCACACGCCTCGTCGAGGTGCCGGGCGGCCTCGATCGCCCCTACTGGGTGAAAGACGCCAATTTCGATGTAGAGTTCCACCTGCGCCACATTGCGCTGCCGGAGCCCGGCGACTGGCGCCAGCTCTGCATCCAGGTCGCACGCCTGCACTCGCGGCCACTGGACATGTCGCGCCCCCTCTGGGAGGCCTACATTATCGAAGGCCTGGACAACATTCCCAACCTGCCAGAGGGTTGCTTCGCGGTCTACACCAAGATGCATCACGCGCTGGTCGACGGTGCCGGTGGTTCGTCGTTTATGGCAGCACTGCACGACCTGGTGCCAGACCCCGCTGACGACCCCAACGCGTTTGCGGAGCCGCGCCTCGTTGACGCAGAGCCTTCCGTGAGTGAACTACTCACCAAGGCAACGTTCAACAGCATCAAGAACACGGCACAGCTGGTCACCGGTTCGGTGCGCACCGGGCGGGAGCTTGGCAAGTATGCCCTCGGCGTTGCGCGCAACGAGATTCCCACCCCGGACATCACCGCTCCGAAAACGATTTTTAACAAGCCGGTCGGGCCACACCGCGTCTTCGACGCCGCGGAGTTTCCCCTGGAAGGCTTCAAAGACATCAAGAATGCCGTTGGCGTTACCGTTAACGATGTTGCGCTCGGCATCATTGGCGGCGCTCTCAGGCGCTACCTCATCGCCAAGAATGCCCTGCCGGAAGAGGGTTCGCTCGCCGCAGGCATACCGTTGAACATGCGCACACGTCGCGGCATGACCGACGAGAACAACCAGGTCGGTTCCGTTTTCGCCTCGCTGCATTCCGACCTCAGCGACCCGGTAGAACGACTGCGCTCAATCAACTCGTCTACCGACGAGGCCAAGCGTAGCGGCGAAGCCAGCCCGATGGTCGACGCGCTCAAGATCGCCGGCGTATTCTCGCCCGCACTTTCCAAGGCGGTCGCGGGCTTCTGGGCGCGTAACGAGCTGTCGAGGCACCTGCCTATGAACATCTCCACCTGCGTGTCGAATGTACCGGGGCCTGACTTCCCGCTGTACTGTGCTGGCGCGAGAATGGTCGACTACTACGGACTCGGTGTACTGACTCCGGGCATGGGTATCTTCCACCTCGTGTTCAGCTACTCAGGCAAGATCACGCTGTCGGTACTTGCCGACCGCGACATCATGCCTGACCCGGAGCTGTACCACGACTGCCTCGTGGAGTCCTACGAGGAGACTTACGCGGAGGCGATCAAGCTCGGCAAACTCTCGGCACGCAAAGCGGACCTTGCTGCCAAGGCCAAGATCAAGTCACCCAAGCGCCAACGCGCCGTAGGCGAAAGCCGCCCGAAAGGTGCGACCAAGTTGAAGTCCGTCAAGAAAACCGGCGCCAAGGCATCGTCGAAGAAAAAAGCGGCTGCAAAGAGCAAGACCAAGCCAAAGACGCAGACCAAACCAAAGGCAAAAGCAAAGCGCGCTCCTGGCAAGAAAGCAGCGGCACGCAAGGCGCCCGCCGCAAAGCCGAGTGCACGACCCAAGGCGAAGCGCCGCGCCACGGCGGTCAAGCCAAAGGCGGCCTCCGCCGAGACGACGCAGTAACACTACTGATATGCCCCGCCTCAGCGGGGCGTTTTCGCGCAGCGGCACCTCTAAATTCGTTTACTTTCAGCCCTTATCTTATTGATAATAAGGGCTTTAAGAGCACCCAAGGCTGCCCAGGTCCATGAGCAAGAAGGCGCGCAGAGAGATCCCCCGCTTCAACACGCCGATCATCGAGACGCACTGCCACCTCGATTATCTCGATGACACAGCGCTCGCCGACATCCTCAGCCGCTGCGACGAGGTAGGCATCGAGCGTATCGTGACCATCGCGGTCTCGCCCGATAACCTCGACACCGTCATCGGCCTCACCCGCCATGCAAACAACATCTGGGGCACCCAGGGCATACACCCACACGAAGCGGAGTCGTACACCCCCGAGGTGGAGGCGCGCATCAGGGCCAACGCGAGCGACGAACGCATACTTGCCATCGGCGAGATCGGGCTCGATTACTACTATGACCACGCAGACCGCAAGGTACAGCGCGAGGTGTTCGAGAGACAACTCGCCCTGGCGGCCGAACTGGAAATGCCCGTTGTGATACACACCCGTGAAGCCGACGAGGATACCCGGGCGATCCTTTCGAACCATGCGGGCAACCTTTCACGGCGCGGCGTCATTCACAGCTTTACGTCCTCGCTTGCGCTGGCAGAGTTCTGCCTTGGCGAGGGCTTCATGCTCGGCTTCAACGGTATCGCAACGTTCAACCGCGCGGACAACGTACGCGAGGTGATCGCAGCCACTCCGCCAGAGCAGGTACTGCTGGAAACTGATGCCCCCTATCTCACACCGGTGCCCTATCGCGGCAAGCCCAACGCGCCCTACTACCTGCCCTTCATTGCAGAGCAGGTAGCCAGCACACTCGAGCTGGATGTAGAGCAGTTGCTGGCACATGCAGAGCGCAACAGCATGGCCCTGTTTTTCAACGAGGCAGCCTAACGGGAGCCAAGAAAACGGCTGCGTTCGATGCTACACTACGCGCCCTCAACGAGAGCGCCGAACGCTCTCTCAAGCAGCGGGTTACAGACTGTCAATGGAGTACATAGTCGGACAGCGCTGGGTCAGTCATGCCGACGCCCAGTTGGGCCTCGGTATCGTGATAGGCCTTGAGGGTCGCCGCGTCACCCTCGCCTTTCCCGCCGTCGATGAAGAGCGCACGTACGCTGTCGACAATGCACCGCTGACACGCCTGCGCTTCAAGGCGGGCGATCTCATCTCGACCGTAGACAACCTGGAACTGCTCGTCGAAACGGTAGAGGAACACCAGGGGCTGCTGGTGTATATCGGCAAGGACCATCACGATGAGTCCATGGCGATATCGGAACTGGAACTGAACGCGTTCGTCCAGCTCACCACGCCGCAACAGCGCCTCCTCAATGGCCATTTCGACAAGAACCCGCTGTTTGCACTGCGCGTCGCAACGCTCATGCACGCGAACCGCCTGCAGTGCTCACCGGTGCGCGGACTGCTCGGCTCGCGGACAAGCCTGCTGCCGCACCAGGTCTATATCGCCCACGAGGTGAGCCGCCGTTTTGCACCCCGCGTGCTGCTCGCCGACGAGGTAGGGCTTGGGAAGACCATCGAAGCCGGCATGATTATCCAGAGGCAGCTGCTCACCGGCAGTGCCGCTCGCGTGCTCGTCATCGTGCCACCCTCGCTCAAACATCAGTGGCTGGTGGAAATGCTGCGACGTTTCAACCTGCACTTCGCACTGTTCGATACCGAGCGTCTTGCGGAAGCGGATGCGGCCAATCCCTTCGAAAGCGAGCAGCTTGTGCTATTGAGTCTCGACCTGCTGCTGGAACATCCGGACGCCGCCGCACTCGCGCTGGCTGCAGGCTGGGACCTCGTTGCGATTGACGAGGCCCATCACCTGCACTGGTCGACCGAGGGCGCGGGTGAGGATTACCGGCTTGTGGAAGCGCTCGCGGCCCAAAGCGCGGGCCTCCTTCTGCTCACGGCCACGCCGGAGCAGGTCGGCATCGAAAGCCACTTCGCACGCCTCCGTCTGCTTGACCCTGATCGTTTCCACGACCTCGAGCAGTTCCGCGAGGAAGAGCAGACCTACCGCCAGTGGAGCGAGCTGAGCGACAAGCTTGCCAATGGAGAAATCGTCATCGACCTGCCGCCAGGTATCGAGGGCAGCGAAGACCCGGATACCGTGATTGACCAGATTCTGGACCGTCACGGCACGGGGCGCGTGCTGTTCCGCAATACGCGGGCCGCGGTCGCGGGTTTCCCGCAGCGCGTGCTGCACCCCTATGCCCTGCCCTTACCCGAGGCCTACGCGCACGCGGAACTCTCCGTGCAGGAACGGCTTTACCCCGAACTGCCCTATGTCGACGACAGCTGGCTGGACTTCGACCCGCGCGTCGAATGGCTGGAGCAGAAGCTGAAAGCGCTACGGCCCGAGAAGGTCCTGGTGATCTGCGCGCATGCCGACACGGCGGTCGCGCTCGAGCATTACCTGCACCTGCGCGCCGGGATTCGGTCTGCTGCGTTCTACGAGGGGCTGTCGATCATCGAACGCGATCGCGCCGCCGCCTACTTCGCCGATGAGTCGAGCGGGGCGCAAACGCTGGTGTGTTCGGAGATTGGCAGCGAGGGTCGGAACTTCCAGTTTGCCCACCACCTGATCCTGTTCGACCTGCCGCTCAATCCCGACCTGCTGGAGCAGCGCATCGGTCGCCTCGACCGCATCGGCCAGGGCGAAGACGTGCATATCCACGCCCCCTACCTGGAAGACTCAGCGCAACAAACCCTGTTCGAGTGGTACGACCGTGGTTTGGGTCTCTTTACTGAGAGCTGCTCCGCCGGCTACATGATTTTCGAGACGTTCCGGGAGCGCCTGGAGCAACAGCTCAACCGTCGCGACAGCGCGTTCGACGAGCTGTTGGTAGACACCGCCCAGTTCACGGCAAGTACCCGCGAGGAACTGCGCGAGGGCCGTGACCGCTTGCTGGAACGCAACTCCTGCCGCCCCGAGGTGGCTGCAGCGCTGATCGAAGACGTGCAGGCAATTGATTCGAGCCCGGAGCTGGAAGAATACCTCGAAGCGCTCTGTGAAGCGTATGGCGTGGAAGCGGAGTTCCACTCCGAACGGGCCCTCGTGCTCAGGCCAACCGAGCACATGCTCACGGGGCATTTCCCCTATGTCCGCGATGAAGGCACCACGGTCACCTTCGACCGCACCAAGGCCCTCTCGAGAGAAGACATGCTCTTCCTCACCTGGGAGCACCCCATGATTGGCGAAGCCATGGACATGGTGCACTCAACCGAGCTGGGCAACGCCGCCATCGGCACACTCAAGCTAAAAGGTGTCGCGCCGGGCACCATGCTGCTGGAGTTGCTGTATACGGTGAACTGTGTGGCACCGCGGAAGCTGGGTGTAGAGCGCTTTCTCCCGCTATCACCGATGCGCCTGCTGGTTGATGCGCGCGGCAAGGACCTCGCAGAACTGGTACCCCACGCGCGCCTGAACGAGCTGATCGAGAAAGTGAAGAAACCCACGGCGCTGGCCATCATCAAGCGCGTGCACGATGACGTTGAAGCCAAGATGACACTCGCTGCGAAAGAAGCGGAAACACGCCTGTCGGGCCTGCTTGCGGCGGCCGAGGAACGTATGCGTGCGGAACTCGGTGCGGAGCTCGCGCGACTCGAGGCGCTGCGCTCGCTCAACCCGTCGATCAGGCAGGTAGAGCTAGACGAGATCGCACACCGCATCGATGAGTGCGCCGTGCATATCCGTCACGCCAACCTGCAGCTGCAGGCGCTGCGCCTCATAATTACCACCTAGACGCGCGCAGCTCCCCAAGCCCTGTGACCGCAATCACAACTCTGCCCCCGGCCACTCCCGCAAACTCGGTTCAGAAGCCGCCAGCGGCTAAACTATGCCGAAAACCGGGCTCGCGTTACCATGCGCTGACCCCGCGGCCCGGGACCCGAGGAGAATAATGAAAACTGCGATTATCACCGGCATCACCGGCCAGGACGGGGCTTACCTCGCGCGCTACCTGCTCGAACAGGGCTACCGGGTGACCGGCACCTACAGGCGCACCAGCACCGTAAATTTCTGGCGCATCGAAGACCTTGGCATTGAGGAGCACCCGGAACTCACGCTGGTCGAGCACGACGTGACCGATCTCTCGAGCTGCATACGCCTCGTGCAAAACGCCGAGCCGGACGAAATCTACAACCTCGCTGCCCAGAGCTTCGTGGGCGTGTCTTTCGAGCAGCCCATTACGACAGGCGAAATCACCGGGCTTGGCCCCGTCAACCTGCTGGAGGCGATTCGCACGGTCAACCCTGCAATCCGCTTCTACCAGGCCTCGACGTCTGAGATGTTCGGCAAGGCGCAAACCATTCCGCAAAACGAGGACACGCCCTTCTACCCGCGCAGCCCTTACGGGGTGGCAAAGCTTTACGCACACTGGATGAGCGTTAACTATCGCGAGTCCTACGGCATCTTCGCGACCAGCGGCATCCTCTTTAACCACGAGTCGCCGCTACGCGGCCGCGAGTTTGTGACGCGCAAGATCAGCGACGGTGCCGCCAAAATCAAGCTGGGTATGCTCGACTGCCTGGAACTCGGCAACCTTGAGGCGCAGCGCGACTGGGGCTATGCCGACGATTACGTCAAGGGCATGCACAAGATGCTGCAGGCCGATGAGTCCGATACCTATGTGCTAGCCACGAATCGCACACAGTCGATCCGCGATTTTGTCAACATGTCTTTCGCAGCCGCCGATATCCAGCTCGAATGGTCAGGTGAAGGCGTGGACGAAACCGCCGTAGACACGGCCAGTGGCAAGCGCGTGGTTGCCGTTAACCCGCGATTCTATCGTCCCGCCGAAGTAGACCTGCTCATCGGCGATGCCGGCAAGGCGCAGCGTGAACTTGGCTGGACGCCCGAAACTACCCTGGAACAGTTGTGCGAGATGATGGTGAGCATGGACATCACGCGCAATGAACAGGGTCGCTCCTGGTAGCATGGCCGGTCGCCTGCTGATCACCGGCGCGGATGGCTTCACCGGGCGCCACCTTATCAAGGCCGCGCAAGCCGCAGGCTATGAGACCCTCGAACTCACCGCAGACCTCACCGACAGGGACGCCCTGCGCGCAGAGCTAAGCGGGCAGCCCATCGACCGCGTACTGCACCTTGCGGCGATCAGCGCCGTTACACACGACGATGAGAGGGCGCTCTACAACGTTAACCTGTTCGGCACGCTCAACCTGCTTGAGACGCTACGCGATGAACTCGACACGCAGCCCAGGGTGGTCGTAGCCTCAAGTGCCAATATCTATGGCAACGCAGCCGGTTCCCCTATCGCAGAGGACACTCCACCCGCTCCCGTGAACCACTACGCCATGAGCAAACTGGCCATGGAACACATGGTGAGCACAGACAGCATCGGGCTGCCCGTCGTTATCGCGCGCCCCTTCAACTACACCGGCGTGGGCCACGATTCGCGCTTTGTGGTGCCGAAGATCGTGGCGCATTTCCGTGAAAAGCGACCCGTCCTGGAACTCGGGAACATCGAGGTAGAGCGCGAATTCAACGACGTGCGCACTGTGTGCACTGCCTACCTGAAACTGCTGGAAAACGGCGAGCCCGGGACGGCGTACAACATCTGCAGCGGCAATGCGCACAGCCTCACCGATGTGCTCGACACCCTTGCCGAACTTAGCGGCCACCGACCCGACATACAGGTCAATCCGGCCTTCGTGCGGGCCAACGAGGTACACCGCCTGTGCGGCGACCCCGCGCGACTTTACGCTGCGGTGGGCGAACTGGAGCATCCTGCCCTCTCTGAAACGCTTGAGTGGATGCTATCCGCCAACGCGGAATGAATCAGGCGAACTCCGCGTAAACAGCCGCGGTTTCCCGCGCACAGCGCGACCAGGAAAAGTCTGCGGCGCGCGCCCTGCCCCGCTCACCCCATTCGGCTCGCTGCGAATCGCTGGCAAGCAGGAACGATATCTTGCCCGCGAGCTCTTCTGCTTCACCCGTCTCGCAGAGCAGACAGGCACCGGCAGAGAACTCCGCCATCGAGGTACCGGCACGGCAGATAACGGGCACGCCGCTGCTCATCGCATCGAGAACAGGAAGACCAAAGCCCTCGTAGACCGACGGGTATGCGAAGACCGCAGCACCAGAGTACAGCGATGGCAGGTGATCCGCCGGCACATAGCCCAAATACTTGACGCTGCCCTCAGCGATAAAAGTCTCCATTCGCTCGCGAATCGCCTCGTTGCGCCAGCCTTTAGAACCGGTAAGCACAAGCGGGAACTCGCGGCGGGTTTCTTCTGGCAGCTGGGCCCACGCCTCCAGGAGCACGTCGATACCCTTGCGCGGCTCCAGTGTGGCGACCAGCAGCACGTACCCGCCGTGGGCGAGCTCATAGGACGAAAGCACGGATGCCGCCTCATCGGGGTCGCGGGGCCGATACCCCGCCTCGACACCCTCGTAGATCACGCTCACCCGCTCTGGTGGAAGGTCGTAGTGCTCGAGCAGTTCGTCACGGACGACATTGGATACGGTAATCACGCGGTCCGCCCGCGCGAGGCTGGCCTCCATCGAAGCCTCAAGCCAACGTACGACGTTGTCGGCGTGAAACTCCGGGAAGCGCAGGTGCGACAGGTCGTGGACGGTTGTAATACTGGGGCCCTTGAACGGCTTCAGGATGTAGTTCGTCTCGTGGTAGACCGAATTCGCCACAGTGTTTGCGTACTGTTCGAAGCGGCGAGACAACAGGTAGTCGTACGTCGCCTTGACGCCGGGTACCCTGCCAATAAGTTCACGCAAACGCCCCGCGCTGGCTGGCATAGACGGCCCGCCCATCGCGGTCATCAGTCCTCGGGTGGCGCTCAGCTGCTCATCGCCGCTTTGCCAGTCGGTACCGGTAAAACTGTGTACATCGTCTACCAGCGACTGGGTGATCAGCTCTTCCAGCAAGTGGAACGAGTAGTTGCCGACCCCGGTGAGGGGCGGCCTGAGGGCCTCGGCATTGAAGATCAGGTTCACGCGAGCAATCCCACGCAAAAGCTGTCGAGGCTAGTCACTGGCCCCGGCCATCGGCAGGACATCGCGGCCGAGCAGCTGAGCCTCGGCGTCATCGAGCAGCGTCTCGAGTTTGCCGCGAAAGACCTCAAGGCTGAACAGATGACTGCGTTCAAGCGCATTGCGAGCCAGCTGCAGGCGTTTCTCAGGATCTGACATAACGGCGAAGCTGTGGGTTTTGAGCTCTTCCAGGTCACCGAAGCGAAAGCCGGAATCGCCGTGCTCAACAATCTCCCGTTGACCACCGCCATCGATCACGATGGGCACGCAGGCATTTTGCATCGACTCCACAGTCGTCATGCCGAAATGCTCCACACGCTCGGGACGCTCCTCATCGAGACCACAGGCGTGCCAAAAAATGGACGCTTTGCGATAGTAGTCGCGAATCTGTTGCACCTCGGCATTCGGCAGCAGCTCGATATCGCAGTCGTACTTCTCTGCTACGTCCCGCACTTCGTCGAGATAGGTGTTTTCCGGGGTGCTGCCACCCACGCAGACCATGCGCCAGCCCTGGGTTGCCTCCGGATTATCCCGGCACATCTGGCCAAAGGTATTCACCAGCTCTACTTGCTTCTTGCTACCACTGATCTCAAAGCGCGCAACAGAAAGGATGATGTTCTCCTTCTGCTCCGGGGAACTCTCCGGGTTGTACATGTTTACCGGCGGATAGAGCTTATGCGTTGGCTCAAGGTCCCAGCGCTTCCTGACCCAGCTGCCGGTATAGTCACCGTTGATGATGAGATAGTTGTACTTGTCGACCTGGAAGAAGCGGCCCTTTTCCTGGTCCGGGAAGTGGCAGACGAACATGGAGATCGGCGCGAGTGGGTTCACCTTGCCGAGCATATTCGCGTTCACGAAAATGTCGTACTCCAGTGTCTCGCGCGCGATGATATCGAAAGGGTTACTCAACTCGCCCAGCACCATGCCCTCGTCAGGCGTGTAGCGCTTCTTCTTCTCAAAGAAGGGAATGCGAATGATCTTCATATCACACTGCGTGATATCGATATCAAACCATTCCTTGTAGTCCTTCAGCTCGACATCATTGTTGAAGATGTACGTGATGTCGTAACGCTCCTGCATGATAGCGGCCATCTCCGCAACGTAGCGCTGGCCGCCGCCCGCAAAATGCCCAGCGTGATCGTAAATCCCCACACGAATCTTGCGTTGCCCGAGAACGAGCTCCAGGTGAGAGAAAAAATTGTAGGTGGCCACCTTGCCGATATAGCGCGGTAGCCGCAGCCGCAGCTGCGCAAGCACAGCCTTGACCGTCTCCGTGTCCTGGTAGCTGCACATCTTGCGCACTGCGTGCAGGAGCGAGCGATACAGGTTGTCAAACTCACCCTTCTTGTAGAAGTGCGAGCTGGGAATACATTCGACCAGCTCCATCGGAAAATGCCGGGCAACAAACAGGAAGCGGTTGCGTGTGCAGAAGTACTCGCACAGCTCTTCCGAAGAGCTGCCGTGGTACTGGTGATGCAAAACGCTGTCAGGCGCAAACCAGAGCTCCCAACCGGCATCACGGCAGCGCGCGCTGTAGTCCACGTCCTCCATGAACATAATGAACTCTTCGTCCCAGGGCCCTACCTGCTCCAGGCACTCGCGCCGCAGCATCAGGGAGCCGCCGGTCACATAGGTGCGCTTGGCAGGTTTCGCGTAGCGCACCGAGTCCTCCTCTTTAAAGCCGATATCCTTGAAATAGTAGTGCTCGATTTCCTCAACACCCACACTGTTGAGGACGTCCTTGCCAGCGAAAAAGATCTTGCTCTGTACCGCCCCAGCGCGAGGATTCTGCTCAAACACCGGCAGAAACCCCTTGAGCCATCCCGGCTCAGCGGTCGCGTCGTTGTTCACGACAACCACGAACTCGCTGTCGCTCGCAGCGATCGCGAGGTTGAGGGCGCGGGCGTAATTGTTTTCGTCATTCTCGATGACTGTGAGATCGAACGGATGCTCGCGAAGTTTATCGGGTGTGCCGTCGGAGGAACCGTTGTCGACCGCGATCAGTTGAAAGTCCAGTCCCTCGGTATCCAGCGCCGCCATGGAGGCGAGAAACGGCTCAATAAACGCGCTGGCGTTGTAGGTGACCGTGACCGCGGTAATTCGAGTGGCGCTCATTCGTCTGCACCACTTGGCAGCCTGAAGGTATCGAGAGAGCGCCTGAGCTCCGCAACGACTTCATCGCGGTTGGCCTTGAGCGGCTCGCTGGGCATGACCACGGGCACGGTAGGCCGATAACTGGAAGGAATCACTTTGCGACTGTTCTGGAAGCGCGACCAGGGCACTTTGCTCTCGGGGATTTCCTTGCGCGTGCGACGCCAGGTGTTGAACGCCTCGATGCGGTGGCTCAGCTCTACCCAGACACTTTTGAAAATGAGCTTGAACTTGCCCTCGCGGAGCATCCAGAACGCGTTGACGATTCGGTCGCGAACATAGGCGATCTTCTTGTTCATCCAGTGCGCTCGAGACTCACTTTACAACGGCGCTTTGCATGCCCGGCACGAGGAGCGACAGGCTGGAAACTTCCACCGACCCACCGACCTTGAGCAACGGACAGCGGGACGCAATCTCCTCGACCTCCTCGCGGGAATCGGCCTCGATGATGGTGAACCCGTCCTGGTCGATAGCAACGCCGTTGAGACGCTCAATAGGCCCCTGCTGCTGGGTATCGTCGAGCCGATTGACCATAGCGCCCACAATACGGTCCTGGAACGATGCATACCATGCGAACAAGTCCTCACCGGAAATGTTCTCCGGGTTCCAGGCCGGCGACTTGGTGTCCACGAAGCTGCGCACAAAGTAGTGCTGCTTGGGCGGCTTTTGCCGTTCGAGTTGGTACTCCTTGAGCTTAGTCTTGATGCCGGGAACGGAGTCGTCGGCTTTCTCTGACAGGCTGAGTAACTGGTATGCCAGCTCGGGATTGCGCTTCTCGTAACCCTGGGCGGCGCGCTTGAGGATGCGCGCATCCTGTCGCGTGAGACGACGCATATTCTCGGCGCCGTCTGCATCATTCTCGCCCTGGTTCACGAGGTCTCCAAGGCTCTGTCCGAGCGCTGTAACAAAAGTCGTCAACTCGTCTGCGGTGACAATGCCAGCGCCGTTTTTACGCAGTACGTTCAGCACGCCGGCCTGCACGTCGAAGAAGCCGTCCGGTATGCGCACCTCCTCCACAGCCTGTTCGCCGGGCTCTTGGAATATCACATCGACCCCGGGAAAAAACTTTTGGCGGAGCGCTTCATTGCTTTCGCGAAAGCTGTCGTAGATGTGCACATGACTGCTGATTGGTGGGCGCTGGCCGGAGCCCCGTAAACCCTCGTAAATCAACTTGCGGCATTTTTCGCGAATGGGCCGCACCTCGGCACGCGAAGTACGAAACGGGAATACAATATTGACGGCCCGCAGCAGCGCCTGGCCGGCAGGTGACAAGGACTCGTTTTCAACATCGATAGAAGTGTTGAGGGCGCCTACCAGGTCTGGACTGAGCCTCTTCGCAAAGTCCTCCAGAAGATCGCCACGCTCAAAATGTTCCCTGGCAAAGAGTGCCACGTCCAGGGCATCCAGGCCGAAGCAGCGCTCCCAGTTGGCGAGCATGTCGAGATAGTTGAAATAGTAGTTCCGCGGCTCACAGCGCAACATGAAATCCATGAAGGACGTTGGCTGCCCTGTCTTGAGACTCGTAGAGTAGTAAGACGCGCACGTCGCGCCCTGTTCACGCAGGTAACAGACAATCTTGATGTCATCGAAGTAACGCGACAGGAAGGCGTGAACATTGTCCATTTCCTCCTCCGTGCGTATGCGCGAGTGGAAATGTTCGCTCGAGATCAGCACGGTGTGGATGTTCGATGACAGTCCGTTGAGCTCCGCCTCGAACTCGGCGGTAAATGCCTCGCGGGCCTCGTTGCGCTGCTCGATGGTCTCGATCCCCCGGTTGAGGAAAAAGTCGTCCATCTTCTCGTCGCGGATGCAGAAAGCGGGCAACGCCTGATTATTAAGCGTGCCGGCGCTCTGAATGAAATGGAAACCGTGAGAACGCAGCTTGCGCCGGTTCTGGTACAAAAATTTCTGTATGGACGAGGTACCGGTCTTCTCGGTCCCGATGTGCACAATGGCTTTCAAGTCAAACTGCCCCTAACAACCAAGCCGCGTATTTGAATTGGAAGAATCCGGCCGCACGAGGGGCCTGTTAGGGCCTCTACTCGCACGTTTGGTCTTGCGTTCCGACTAGCAACTGGCAGTCTACCAAAGCCGCTGCTGGCGGGCTGTGACGGGCTTTACACTTCTGACAGTTTTCGGCCCGCCGGGGGCATCATATCTGGCAGGAATGGCATGTCAAACACGACATTCCGGGGCTATTCCAGGGCGGCGACAGCCTCCGCCGCGGCGCGGGTGGCCCCGGCGATCAGACCGAGGCCATTACAGTCTCCGATAGACCGCACAGTCAGGGAAGCCGCTTCCAGAGCCTCTGAGAGCGACCTCTCCGGCATGGGGTCACCGGCCACGACGACGCTGTTGGCCCCGACGAGACGCTCGCCGGCAGCGCTGCGGATGCGCACGCCCCCGGGTTCGATGGCAACGATCTCTACGCCGGTATTCACAGTCACCCGCAAGCCGTCGAGCCTGTCCATGTGCTCGTGGCGGCGCTTCTTACCCACCTCGGGCGTGATGCGTGTAGCGGCGGACACCACGTGCACCCTGCGGCCGCGGTGAGCGAGGAATTCTGCCAGTTCGATGGCGGCGAGGTCCGCTCCCACGATCGCTACCTCCCTGCCAAGGGGCAGCCAGGCACGGCTGGCGCGCCGGAGGACGTTTGGGGTCAAAACTTTCTGCAGGCGCGGGACGAGAGCACCAACCAGCCCGCGCTGCCAGGCGGGCAGGCGCCATGCCTCGTCCTCCTCCAGCCGTCCCGCAGCGACCTGGCGCAGTAAACGACCCGTGAGGACGCGGGCACTCTCGATGCCCGGAATCTCGGGCGTCACTACCGTGGCCCCCGTCGCGATCAGCACGGCATCGGGGCGACACGCGGTGATTGCGGCGACGTCAGCGGACTCTCCAAGCCGGACATCGATGCCGAGTTCGTTTACCCGCGCCACCAGCCAATTGAGAAAACGCTCGTTGTCGCTGTGCACGGTTGACGCAAGCACGAGCGACCCGCCGAGCCGGTTCTGTTGCTCAAACAGCGTGACGCGATGGCCCGCCTCGGCCGCCAGCCTGGCCGCTTCCATGCCGGCAGGGCCACCACCGACAACCACGACTCGCCGCGACCCCTTCGGCACGCTGAGCTCATACTCGCGACCAGAAAAAGGATTCACCGCGCAGCGCAGGTCGTCATGAGTCGACATGCTGTCGATACAGTTCTCGCAGGAAATGCAGCGGCGAATACTGCGCGCCCTGCCCCGCGTGACCTTGTTGGGCAACTCGGGGTCGGCGAGCAAAGGCCTCGCCATTGCGATCAGGTCCGCCTTCCCCTCTGAGAGGATGCGCTCACCGACCTCGGGGTCATGTATCCGCCCGACCAACATGACGGGTACGTCTACCACGTTCTTGATCGCTTCGGCCTGGGCAACGTTATGTGCATCGCCGTACTCGGAACGGCCGACCATCATGGTGACCAGCGAGTCGGAGATGCCGCCACTGACGCGAAAACAACTGATACCTGCTGCCACCAGCTCCGGGGCCAGTCGCTGCGTGTCGTCGACCGCGCGTCCGCCCGGTGTTCGCTCGTAGCCCGAAATACTCAGCGTTACGGGAAAATCGACGCCCGCGCGCGACTGTATTTCGGCCATCACCTCGGTAATGAAGCGCGTACGCGTCTCGGCTTTGAAGGCGGAGTATTCGTCAGTGCGCTTGTTGCGCAGCGGCGACAGGAAGGAGCCCAGCAGGTTATAGCAGTGCGCCGCGTGCAGTTCGATGCCATCATAGCCGGCCTCCCGCGCACGGCGCGCACCTTCACCATACTGCCGCGCTATCTCGGGCAGCTCGCTCACCTCGAGTGGACGACTGTGCCAGCCCCACACCGGCGCCACGCTGACGGAAGGGCCAACCGGCTGTGGACCGCCAAACATCGGCGCGACGCTTTCCGGGCCCGTGTGGCTAAGCTGCGGTTGCACCTTCGCGCCGTGTGCGTGGATCCGGTCAGTGATACGGCGGTGCTCGTCAATAAAGCGGTCGTCACCAAGCGTCATGCTGCGATGCATGTAGCGGTGAGTCTCATCGACCGTGATGAGCTCCATCGTGATCAGCCCAACACCTCCCTTCGCGCGCTCCTCGAAGTAGCGAATGAGTCGCTCGCTCGGCGTCTGGTCATCGTTGCAGTAAGCCGTTGTCATGGGTGACATGACCATGCGATTGCGCAGCGTCATGGAACCGATCTGGCCGGGCGAGGTGAGATGAGTGAACGTGGTCACTGGCGGCGCGCCATCATCGACGTGGCAAGGATACTGAACACGGTCTCGCTGGCCTGATTACGCAGCTCGGTACGGTAGGTAACGATGCCGCACTCGGGCCGGCTGCCCGAGTCGCGCAGCGCGTGCACAATGGAGAAACAAGAAAGCGTATCGCCGGCATATACGGGCCTGTGCATCCGCATCTCGTCGAACCCAAGCCCGGCGACCGCCATCTGCACTACGCCGCTCTGCCAGCTCTGCGATGTAATGCAGAAGATCGAGAAGATGTGCGCCGAACACGCGGTAAGACCGCCGAAGATGGAAGCCTTCGCGGCCGCCTCGTCAACATGAAACGGTTGCGGGTCCCACTCACTGGCAAAGTCGACAATGGCCTGGCGGGTCACCTCGAACGTGCCCGCAGGATGCTCTTCACCGAGCACCAGGTCATCGAAGTACAGCTTTAGCGAATCGTTCGCTGACGACATAGATCGTAGGGCCTCTCTTGTAGGAGCCTTTTCGGGATATTTTGCGTCTCGGGCACTATATCGGACTAGGCGAACCTGGGGCAGTCCTCGGTACTCAGGTGCCCCTCCCGGACCATCCACGCAAGCGTGTCGGCGAACGTCTCACGGGGGTCACGCAATTCGATGCCGCGCTCGCGCAGGAGCGGTGTGTTTTCGATATGCGGCCAAAGCGTGGCATAGCGCATGGTCTCCGCAGATATTGGCGTGTCTACGGTCTTGAACTTACGCACCACATCCACCAGCGAGCCAATCAGGCGCAACTTCCAACCTTGCGCCTCAATGCGTTCAAGTTGACAGCCCGAGACATCCTCGAGGATATCTGCCTGCTCCGTCCAACTACGATAGACGCCCGGTACGAGGAAGCGGCCGCGATCACCCTCCTCCAACAACGCGCAAATAATGGCGGCAAGGTCGCGCACGTCGAGGTATTGCATGCCGCCCTCCCCGAAGATTCGGAAGCCGTTTTCCACACGGTGTTTAATGGCCTTGCAGGAGTCAGAAAGACTCGGGTCATCAGGGCCGATGATGCCGCCCGGGTAGAGGGTCGCAATGGGCGCGCCGCCGCTCTGCAGCTCGCGCAGGTAGAGGTCGGCCTCAACCTTGCTCTGGCCGTAGGGCATTTTCGACGGCACGGGCGGTGCGTCAGGTGTTACCTTTGCGCCGTCTTCATTGAAGATTGCGGTAATGCTGGAGAGGCAGACAATGCGCGCTATACCCTGCTCCAGCGCACTGCCGACCACGTTGCGCACGCCGCCCACGTTGATTGCAAACAACTGCGCTTCCGACTCTATCTGCAGGGGCGTAGACGCCGCCGCGTGCACCACGGCATCGCACTCTGCCAGTGCGGCGCGCACGGACTCGGCATTTGTCACATCACCGGTAACAAACTCGGGCAAGCCCTCGCCAAGCTGCTCGTAGATAGACTCGGCCTTAACCTGACTCCTTACAAGCAGGCGCACAGCGTGCCCGGCCGCCATCAACCTGCGGCAGGCATGAGAGCCAACAAAGCCTGTACCCCCGGTGACGAGTACCCGCATGGGAGGACTCACACCTCCTCGACTGAGATCACGTGGTTGGGACAGTACTTCGCTGCGGCTTCAACCTTGCCGCGCAGATCTTCGCCAGGGCTCTGTACGAGCACCACGACCTGCGGATAGCCCTCATCACTGTCGACAACGTCAAAGACTTCCGGGCACTCACCGAGACACACGCTGTGCCCCTGGCAAAGGTCGATATCAACTGTCACCTTCATGGCCATGGTCTGCGCCTACTGCCGACGCCGATAGCGCAGGCGAGACGGCGAACTGGGCTTTAACACCATGGCCGACAGGTCGTCGACATACGTCTCATCGTCATCGACGAGGAAAAACTCATAGCGTGGAAGCAGGGCCGCGAATATGGACTTGAGCTGCATCAGCGCAAACGCGTTACCCGCACACTTGTGCGGCCCTCCCCCGAAGGGTATGTAGGCCCACATCATTTCCTTGCTGTTCGCTCGCTCACGGTGTGGATCGAAGCGTTCAGGGTCGGGAAAGTACTCGGGATTGCGGTGCGAGCCATAGGTAGAAATAGCGACCGTCTTGCCCGCCTCGATCAGGGTGCCCTTGTAGTCGATATCCTCGATGACCCGCCGCATCAACAGCACCAGCGGTGGGTGCAGGCGCAGCACTTCCTCAATAAAGGCTTCAAGCTTGGGCACCTCACGCAGAGACTCAAGGGTTAGGGCCTGCCCGTCACCAAACAGCCCCCGTAGCTCCTCAAGTACTTCCGCGGTGTACTCGCCCTGCCGGGCCAGTTCCACGGCCGTCCAGGCCGCGGTACCGGAACTCGTGTGATGACCGGCAAACATCGTCGCAATGACGAGCCCAGTGACTTCGTTGTCGGTGAGATACGAGCCGTCTGCGTACGTGCCTGACATGAACGTTTCGAGCGCGTCACCGTACTCCACATCGGTATTCGCGCGACGCTCTGCAATGATCGCACTGATGAGTTCCTGCAGGCGCTGCCGCGCCTTGTCACGCGCTTCGAAGATGGGCTGCTGCATATACGGGTCCACAAACGCGATCGCCTGCAAACCGGCCTCAAGGTCGTGGTAGAGGCGCTTGAACTCTTCCGTCATCTTGTGGCGAAAGTCGGCGCCCAGCAGGCAGTGGCAAGCGGTGTTCAGCGTGAGCTGAATGAACTCGTCGAGGAAGTCCATCTCGCCCTCGTCGCCCCACTCCGCGACCCAGTCCTCCACTTCCTTTGCAATGATCGATGCATAGCTCTTCATGTTCTGGTAACGCAGGGCATCGACCTGAATCTTGAGCTGCGTCTTCATGCGCTCTGGCGGCGCGTCGAAAATCACGCCCTCCCCGAAGACCGGCACGGTCGCCTGGTATGCGGCGGCCCGGCTCAGCTTCTTGTCGAGCCCTTTGAGGAAAGCTTCCTGCGCCTCGGGGCCACTCATCAACACCGTTTGCTGGCCCGCCATGTTGTACTCGGCCAGCTCTCCACATTCCGCCTCACAATCCATCAGGAAGCGGGCGAAGTTCACGCTGAAGGCCTCCATATGGCCAATTTCAGGCTTCTCACCGCTGACCTTCGGCGGCAGCTTGAGCCCTGCTGTCGCGGCCTCGCTCATGCCTCGCTCTCCTTGACCTGCTCGGAAGACATCTTCGGCATCTCTTTCAACACGCCGGTTTCAACGCATTCCTTGATCAGGTTGGTGATGTTCGTGTAGTCGTACATGTCGAGCTGCTCTGACCACTGGTAGTCGCCGCCGTACTTGAACCACGAAGCGCCTATCACTTTCATCTCGGAACCGTCTTCGCGTTTCGGCGCGCCCGGAGGCGTTTGCCACCACGTGCAGAAGGCCTCTCCACGGGTTTCGTCGACCACGATCTTGTCGTAGGGATAAGTCCATCCCTTGTAGGGGTCCATCGCCGCGCCCACGCAAGTCTCGCGCACGGTTTCGCGACCGTTGAATTCGTACTTGCCATTGGGCGTGTCCCAGCCATACACCACATCCTCGGTGTAGAAGTCCGCCAGGTGGCGCCAGTTGCCCTCCTGTTCCGCCTTGTCGTTCACGGCGATCCAGCGGCGCATCATCTCTTCCATTTCTTCCCGGCTGTACCCGGCCATAGCGTTACTCCTGTGCGCGGGCTCTCGGCCCTGTTCGAATCAAGGTAAAAAGATAGCCCAAGGTTTTTATAGTTTCAACTATAAAACATCTCTGGCAGAATGCCCCTCTGCACACCCAAAGGAGACCGCGCGATGAAGTTCTGGCAATCCCTTGCCTTCGTGGAAATGGACCAGATGGTAGAGCTGGCCATCTTTTGCGAGGAGCTCGGCTTTCACGGCGTGTCGTACGGCGATCACCTGGTAACCACCAAAGAGCAGGTCGATGAGTACCTTTACCAGGACTCCGGCAACATCTTCTGGAACCCCGAGACGCACTGGCCCGACCCCTGGGTACTCTCCGCCGCCCTCGCCCAGGCCACCACGCGGCTGGAGTTTCTCTCAACGATCTACATCCTGCCGCTCAGGGACCCACTGAACGCCGCCAAGTCGCTCTCGACAGCGGCGTATCTTTCGGGCGATCGCGTCACGCTGGGCGTGGGTGTGGGCTGGCAGAAAGCAGAGTTCGAGATGGTGGGACAGGACTTTCATACACGCGGCAAGCGCGCCGATGAGATGCTGACCATTCTGCCCGCGCTCATAAGCGGCGAAATGACTGAATTTCACGGCGAGTTCTACGACATCCCCGAGGTGCAGATGAGCCCGGGTACGCAGCGCCCCGTACCCATTATGATCGGCGGCTACGCCCCCGCTGCACTGCGCCGGGCGGCCCGTCACAGCGGCTGGATGGCTACTGCACATGCCGAGGAAGACATCTACCCGCTGGTGGATGCGATCAACGCGGTGCGCAGCGAGCTGGATGATGCCGAGCGGCCGTTCGACATATGGACGGGCGTCATAGGCCCCGACGACGGCACCCACGAGCGTCTTACCGAGGCCGGTGTAACGATGGTCAATGGCACCAACTTTCTCGCTGAGGACGGTCGCACCACTCTCTCACACATCGACGACAAGAAGCGCAGGCTGGAAGCATTTGCCAAGCGCTTCCTGAACCAGTAAAACGCTACTTCCCCGCCGAACAGTTACAAGACTTATGAATATACTCGACCTCAGCGACCCCGCCGACCGCCAACTGGGCAAGATCCTCGAACTCCAGGCCGCCCAGAACGGCGACACCGAGTACCTTATTACCGACAGCCAGCGCATCACCTACGCAGAGGCCAACGCCACATGCGACCGGCTCGCGGCCGGCTTCAAGGCACTGGGCGTCGGCAAGGGCGACCGCGTCACGATGTTCATGAGCAACGTGCCCGAAATGGTGCTGATGTGCCTGGCGCTCAACAAGCTCGGTGCCATCTGGGTGCCGATCTGTACAGACTACAAAGGCGAATGGCTGCTCGATTCACTTGAGCGCAGCCGCGCCGATATCCTCGTCACCGATGCCGCGCACTGGGAAACACTGGCCGCCATCCGCGACAAGCTGGATCTCACCCACTGTATAGCCCTGGAGGACGAACTCGCCGCGGCAGAGGGACTTTCGAGCTACGCCAGCTTGCTCGAGCACGAACCCTATACCGCCGATTATTCAACGCTCGACTGGGGCGATACCTGCGCGATCCTGTGGACGTCGGGTACAACCGGTAAATCCAAGGGGGTGATGGTCGCCCACAACAACTGGATTCGCTCCAACGTACTCGGCACCCAGTTGCAGTACACCGCGGAGCCTGGCGATATCATCTACTGCGCCATGCCGCTCTACAACGCGGGTGCATGGATCACCTGTGTTGCGCGCGCCCTGCTCGCCGGGGTCGGCGTGGTCATCGAGGAAAAATTCTCGGTCAGCGCCTTCATGGAACGGGTGAAGCACTTCAACGCAACACAGACCTTCGCGGTGGGTTCAATGGGCGTGTTCCTCATGAGCCAGCCCGAAAAGCCCGACGATGCCGACAACCCCATGCGCGAGGCGCTGATCGTGCCGATGCCGCCGGCGATGTGGAGCGACTTTGAAAAGCGCTTTGATGTAAAGCTAGTAAGGTCCGGACTCGGCCAGAGCGAGTGCCTGCTGAGCCTCAACCACGAACACTCCAAAGTAAAAGCTCCGATGTACGCGCTAGGCTGGCCGCCGCCGGATGTTGACGTGCGGCTGTTCGACGACGAGGGCAATGAGGTGCCCGACGGTGAACCCGGGGAAATCTGTGTCAAGCCGCTCGCTGAGAACGTGGTGTTCAACGGGTACTTCGACAATCCCGAAGCCACCGCCAACGCTTTTCGCGGCGAGTGGTTCCTGACGGGCGACATGGCGCGCAAGGACCCCGAGAACGGCGTGTTCTACTTCGTCGATCGCAAGAAGGACGCCGTGCGCTTCGCCGGACGCAACATTTCAACGCTGGAGGTTGAAAGCGTTGCGCTGCGGCACCCCGAGGTGCAGGAAGTGGCCGCCTTCGGCATACCGAGCGAAGCACTTGAAAGCGAGGACGAAATGAAGCTGAACGTGGTGCGCACCCCGGGCAGCGAGCTCACTCCTGAAGACCTGTGCCGCTTCCTCAATGAAAACGCTCCCTACTACTTCGTACCCCGCTACCTCGACATGGTCGAGTCGCTGCCTTACACCCCGACCAACAAGGTGCAGAAATACAAGCTGCGCGAGGCAGGCGTGTCTGACAGCACCTGGGACCTGAAGACGTCGGGGTTTGAGGTTAAGCGTTGAACGCCAACGCGAAACTCAGCAAGCGCGAACAAACCCGGCGACATGTGATCGCCGCCGCCATCGACTGCATTTACGAACAGGGCTTCAACGCGGCCCATACCAACCGCATCGCAGAAGCCGCTGGCGTGAGCTGGGGCGTATTGCAGTACCACTTCGGCGACAAGGACGGCCTGCTGCAGGCTGTTCTCGATGACATCTTCGAGGATTTCTCGTCTACGCTGGGCAGCACCGAGCTGAAGGGCGAAACACTGGAGGCCCGCGTCGCACACCTGATCGAAGTCGTGTGGTCGCTCGTCAGCAAGAAGGAGTATCGCGTGAGCGTCGCGATCCTGCGCAACGCCGGCAAGGACGATGCGAGCAGCCTGAATGGAGAAAAGCAGGTCGCCAACTGGGCCCGCACCACCTCTGGACTATGGGACCGCCTGTTCGAGGCCGACCCGCCGGACCCGGAGCGCAGTGAGATTGCACGCCACCTGCTGTTCGCCGCCCTGCGCGGTATGGCCGATGAGATCAACCCGAGTAGCCGCAGCGCCAAAGCCAAATCGAAAGAGCGCGAGGCGCTCGCCATGAGCATCACTTACCTCCTGTCCCCATAGTCACAGAGCAGCGTGTAGAGCGCCTGATCTCACCGGCCGTCAGCATTTTTTACATCCGGAGGCCCCCGCCTGCGCTCACGCGAGGCACAAGCCACTGATTCCCCGAGAAGTCGCTCGAAGTGGCGGGATTCTTGCATTCGACCGCGCCACAACTCATTGAACCCAGCGATCCGGCCCTTTCCATGAATAAACTCCCAACTCTGACCATCGCGGCTATTGCACTGGCGGCTTCTGTTTCAGGCACCGCGAACGCAACCATCATGTTCGACCAGAATGTTTCGCCTGATGTCATCTTTGGCTCAGGTAATGACAACGGCAGCTTCACAGTGCGCACCACCGACAGTGACATCGAACTCGGGCTGCGCGCCAAGTTGCGTTTCGACGCCGCCGGCAACCCCCAGAACATTTTCAACAGCAACGGAGACGGCACCTACAGCTTCAACGCCGGCGTGGCACCCGGGCAGTCATTTCCCACGGCGATCTGGAGCTTTGAGTGGAGCGTGAATACCGACGTTGGAAGTTCAGGCTATAACCTCGACGACCTGGTGTACGAGCTGTGGCTCGACGCAGACCCTGGCATGGGTACCAGCTTCATAGTGTTCGACCCCATCAATGTACTGCTGGCAGACCATGCGATCGGCGACAATGGAACGGGCAACGGGGGTGGCACAGAGGCGGGTACGCCAACGGAGTATGCAACGCTGCTGAGCGACAACACGGTGGCGCAGAACTCCTGGCAGCCGGGCCAGTTTATTCCCGGGTTTGACCCAACGGTCGCGGGCGTTTACGACATCCGACTGACTGCCTACGACCCCAGCATCGGCTTCTCACCGCGCCCCGTACCGCCGGGCGTGGGCATCCAGGTGATTGTCAGCGGTGGCACGGTGCCGCTGCCCAGCACCCTGCTCCTGTTTGGCATCGCCCTTTTAGGGGTCAGTCGTTTCCGGCGCCAAACAGGCCGGGCAACTCCTCGTCACCCGTATTGATCAGCGTTTCCACCCACTGGTGGAAGCGCTGACCGCCCGCCTCGTTGCGACCAAACAGCACATACTCCTTGCTGCCCGCCTCCAGGGCCTGTTGCTGCCTCAACCCCGTGGCGTAGTCCTCGTCGCGCACCACGTGCTCCAGGAATGAGAACTGCGCGGTGGCTGCCTCGCGCTGCACATCGGTAAGCTCACGGTCCACCAGGAAATTCTGCACGGTAAAGGACTCACCGGGCTCACTGCCCGGGAACAGCTGCGAGAGCATAATGCCCTGGTAGGTGTCTTCCTCGACGGCGCCCACACCCACGAAGGATGCAATGCTGACGTGGGGGAAGATCGTCCAGACACCTGACAGCAGCGCCTCGTCCGTCCACTTATCACGCTCCACCCCATCGAGCATCGCGGCGATCGTGGGCGGGGACGTCACGCGCTGGTGCGGACCCCACTCGTAGTACATCGCCTGGCCGGATATCTCCGAACCGAAGGTATCGCGGTGCAGGATCGGCAGGTGGTAAAAGTCGAGATAACCGTCGTAGGCGATCTTCCAGTTTGGACCGCGCAGGGTGCGGTCTTCGAAAAAGTGCCAGTCGGCGAAGTTAAAGTGGCCCAACACTTCATCATAGCGGCACAGGAACGCGCCGATATCGAGCGTTGAGTTGCTGTCGAGATTCACCCAGATCAGCCCCGCTCGCTCAAGACAGGGCAACTCTGCAAGACGATGACAGGAACGGTCGACCTCACCGAACTCGGACTCGTGGAGCACGTGCTTGAGCGCACCGGTGCTGTCGTAGCTCCAGGCGTGATACGGACACACGAAGCGCTTGGCGTTACCCCTGCCCTCGGGCACCACCTGGGCACCGCGATGGGCACAGCTGTTCTCAAAGGCACGCATGGTGCCGTCCTGGTCACGGGTGATCAGCACGGGCAGCCCCATAATCGACAGCGACTTGTAATCGCCCACGTTGGGCAGTTCGCAGGTCGTGGCGAGCACCAGCGGCAGGCGCCGGAACACCTTGTCACATTCCTCACGCCAACGCGCCCGGTCAATGTAGTTCGCCACAGGTACCTGCGTAATCGCCTCGGCCTGACGGATGCTGCCGGCGGCGGCGTGGTCCAGGTTGTCCTGGGTGATCTCGATGAGCTGTTCTTTCGACATGGGGTGCCCTCCGCGGCCTATGCTAGGGAGGACAGGTGTAAACATCAATCTGCAGCCTTTCGCAGCAGTGTCCTGAACCGAGGCACAGTTCCTTACAAATTGGCCGCAAGTGGCTAAGATACCCCCAATAATTCCAGGGGGTGCGCTTGCGGCAGCTCTATATTCATATCGGACTGGGCAAAACCGGCTCCTCAGCGCTGCAGTCGTGGCTGTCGATCAATGCCGCCGAACTTGCGCGGCAGGATATTGCCTACGCCGACCTCTCTGACGATGCGCGCGCCGGCAAGGCGTCCTCCGGGAATGGCGCACTGCTCGTCGACGCACTGCGCGATGAAAACTACCTGGAAGTGGAGCGACTCCTACAGACGGTCTATTTTCCTCCGGACACACACGCCACCGGCATCATCAGCAGTGAGCTGCTCAAGGATATTCGCCCACCGAAACTGCGCGAGCTGCACACACTCCTCAAACGCCTCGACATCGAGCCCAGGATCATTGCCTTTGTGCGCAGCGTCTATGAACGCGCCTACTCTACCTATGGGCAACGGGTGAAGATGCTGGGCCACACGGAGCCGTTCGACGAGGGAGAGATAGCGCGCAGCATGCTGACCACCATGGCCTGGCTGCGCAAATACCAGGACGAATTCGGCGTTGCACTCACCGTGCTGAACTACGACAGGCCAGACACCGATATCTACGGGTCTTTTGCACGCGTTACCGGTATCAACACCGCGCCGCTGGAGCGCATCGAGCGCAAGGTGAATCGGAGTCTCAGCTACGGCGAACAGGAAGTACAGCGACAGCTGAACGCCCTGCACGGCGGCGATTTTTCAGCGGCAATCACGCGGCACATGGTGGACGCAGACCCTGACAAGCACACGGCGGTGCATTACGACCCCGAGTTATTGGAGCGTACGCGCGAGGTGTGCGCCGACAGCATCGCCTGGGTCAACGAGCGCTTCAGCCCGGAGCCGCCGCTGGTGTGCGACCTGTTCGAAACCCACGCCGACCCGGCCCAGAGTGAAGACACCGCCGAGATTCTCCGACTGGTGGCAGAATGGGCCACGGGCTACCAGCCGGGCCCAGAGCTTGCGGGCAAGTATCGCGAGTTCCTGCCGAAGCTGGCTGACCTGTGTGATCGCCTGCCGGACGAACTACGTGCTGCGCTGCTCGCTCGTGCGGCTAACGCTTAGCGACTCTTCGCTCCCTCATCGATCGCAATGAAGACACTGCATCTACACATTGGCTTTCCGAAAACCGGCTCCTCTGCCCTGCAGTCCTGGTTTTCAAACAACACGGATGCGCTGTCCAGGCAGGGCTTTGAATACGCGGACCTGGCGCCACTCGCCAAAGCCGGTGAAGCGACGTCGGGCAATGGCTACACGCTCTACAAAGCGCTGCTTGAGCAGGACACAACGCAGGCAGCCCAACTACTTCGCGACGTTTACTTCGGCGACTCGGGAAACCGCGAGGCGATCGTCAGCTGTGAGTTCCTGTGTGCGCTGTCGAGACCGAAGCTGGAGCCACTACGCGGCATCCTTGAACAGCAGAACATCGAGATACACATCATTGCCTACCTGCGGTCGTTCTACGAGCGGGCCTACTCGGCACACTTCCAGGACATTCGTCACAAGGGACGCTCCGAAGCGCTCACCGCCGACGATGTCGAGGAGCTTGTAGCGAGAACACAGCGAAACCTGTTGAAGTACAGCCGCAAATTCGACGGGCGCATGACCGTGCTGAACTACGACGACCCGCAGCGCAACATCTTCGAGGCGTTCGCCCACGCCATTGGCATAGATGCAAGCACGTTAGAAGCGGTAGAAGCGCGCGTTAATCGAGGTTTTTCCAACGAAGAGGCAAAGGTCATGCGCGAGTTGAACACGCTGCATGACGGGCGCTTCGCCGCCTCCCTGAGCAAATTCCTGATCCGCAGCGCACCACAGCGCCCCAGCCAGACCTACTACGACCGTTCTGTGCTGGAACAGGCCAGAGCGGATGCACGGATCGACCTGGACCTGATCAACACGAAATTTGACGTCACGCCACCGGTCGCACTGGACCTGTTCGAACTGCGCGGGACCAACGACTCCAGGCAGGACGACGCTCTTGAGATCTACGCGCAGGTAGCAGAGTGGCTGCTGGACTATGCACCGGCCGCAGACGATCGCACGAGCTTCAAGGAGTTTTTCAGCAGCACCACAAGCCTGCTCAAAACGAGAGGCCTGACCTCAGAGACGTTAGCGAAGCTGAACAGCAGGATGACTGAACTCGAAGCACCCTGAGGCTTCGCCCGAACAGCAGCACCCAGGGCGCACCGTCCAATTTCTGGCAAACTTGATCAATCTGGCGAGGCCGATATGCCCGCTGGCTTTGGCGGCGATTCAGGGCAACCGCTATACTGTTTTGAATCAACCAGTATCGCATCAAGGTGCCCCAATGAAACACGTCACACTTACAGTCGCTGCAGCGGCGCTCCTCACTGCCAACGTCGCAATCGCCGACACCCTGGAACTCGCCGATGGCACACTGTTGGAAGGCGATATGGTCGGCATCAGCAACGGCATCATCATGTTCGACACCGGTGATGGCATTGAAGCCTACCCGGAGGCCGAGGTCGTCGGAATCTATCTCGACGAGGGTATCGAAACTCGAGAGCGTGAGGCCAAGGCCCAGGCCGAGACGATCATAATGGCGGAAGGCACACGCCTGATGATCCGCATGTCGGAGGCGGTTGATACCCGCAGGCACGGCGCTGGGCACCGGTTTCGCGGGCAACTCGAAAGCTCTGTGGTGGTCGACGGTGTCACTGTTGCACCGCGG
Source organism: Halioglobus sp. (assembly GCA_965227435.1). Lineage (GTDB taxonomy): Bacteria > Pseudomonadota > Gammaproteobacteria > Pseudomonadales > Halieaceae > Marimicrobium. Next base: position 313,120 of record CBDDGB010000002.1, read on the forward strand.
GGGACGACAGTCTACGGGCGCATCCTCTCCTCCTCACAGTCCGGCAATATCGCGGGCTCCTCGGAGACAACCATCGAGTTCACCGACATGCTGGTGGACAACCAGATGCACAGCATGCGCACCCAGGGGCTACAGGCCCAGGGTCAGAATGAGGCAGGACGAACCGTTGCCCGAACGGCCAGGGCTGCCGCCATTGGCGGGCTGATCTCAGGAAGATCTGGCGCCAAGACGGGCGCAAAGGTGGGCGTGGGCACTGCCATCATCACGTCCGGCGCGGGCATTAACATCCCCGCGGGAACCCTTGTCGAAACGTTCCTGGCAGCGCCGCTGACCGTTCCAAATCCGGGCTAGGACACAACTACATTACACCGATGACCGGCACGGGCTGGAGGCACCCTGCTGCGTTCATCCTACACTCCGCTTTCCTTGCACAAAGATCAGGTATCATCGATCTAAACCAGAAGAATAAGCACTAGATAGCATGGCTTTATCTCGACGACACTTCCTGCAGCGGGGGTCTCTCCTCGCTGCGAGCTCGGTTTTTCCACTGGGTTGCAGCGACGGTTCAGACAACCTCAGCCAGCTCAACAAAACCGCCGTCATCATTGGTTCAGGTTTCGGTGGGTCTGTGGCAGCTCTCAGGTTGGGATTAGCCGGTATCCCCACCATTGTGCTAGAGCGAGGCCAGCAGTGGACCGTCAACGGGCCGGACACCTTCCCCACAACACGCAACCTCGACAGGAGGGCTACCTGGAACATTTCATCTGCGGACGCGGCTGACCAGACCCCCGCCCAGTACGCTGGATTGCTGGAGACGATACCCGGTGCGAATGTTTCGGCTGTCTGCGGTGCTGGCGTAGGCGGAGGATCACTGGTCTATGGCGGCGTACTCATACAGCCGGATCGCCAGGTGTTCGAAGACGTATTTCCTTATCTGAGCTACGACGCGATGGACAGCGTCTTCTACCCACGGGTGATCGAAACAATCGGTGCATCCCCTATTCCGGACGATGTCCTCGACAGCCCTAACTATCACGCACACCGTACTTTCCTCCGGGATGCCGCCGCGCTGGGGTATAGGTCGCAGCGGCCGAATACGTCCTTCGACTGGGACATTATCAGGCAGGAAATTGCAGGCGAGATTCCTCCGGCTGCAAGTGTTGGAGAGTACGCTTTTGGCTGTAACAGCAACGCCAAACTATCAACCGACAAAAACTATCTGCAACTGGCGATCAACACGGGCTTTGTCGAACTGCGCAGCCTCTCGGACGTGGAAATTATCAGCGAGCGAGAAGGCTCCGGGTACAGCGTAGTTGTACGAACCATTTCGGCAGAGGGGGAATTGCGGGAGCGCTATCAGCTGGATGCAGACTATGTCTTCATGGCTGCGGGCTCTATGAACACCTCAAAGCTTCTGTTGAAAAGCCAGCTCACAGGCGAATTGAAAGGCCAGAACAGTGGTATAGGCAAGATCTGGGGAACCAACGGCGACCAATTACTGGCGCAGGGACATCCGGACATTTCCGCGGGCTTTCAGGGCGGCCCCGCCTGCGTGGCTTCTATCGATACTAGCAACACGAATTATCCGGTCACGTTCATGCATTCACCGCAGAGCGTTGCGCCGGTACAGCTTCAGCTGGCGATGTCGATTCCCGATGAAACAGGCCAACTGGCCTATGACAGCACTTCCGACTCGGTGAAGATCGAATGGGACTCCGATATCTCCACTCCTTCTGCACAGGCGCGCCAGGCAAGCTTTGACCGCCTCGTGTCGGCCAACGGGGGCATGGAAGTACCCTTCATTCGGGGTCAGATATGGCATCCGCTAGGGGGCGCAGTGATGAATGAGGCCTGTGACGAGCTGGGGCAGATCTATGGCTATCGAAATCTATTCGTTGTTGATGGCAGCACGCTGCCCGGCAGTGCCGCTACGGTGAACCCTGCGCTGACGGTCGCGGCAAATGCCGAAAGGATCATGGCGGCGCTTCTTCCTATGTCCTGAAAGCGCTTCAAGCCTCTCACGCAGGCTCTCGACGGTGAAGCGCAGCCCGCGCACTACGCCTTCGCCGATCCCCGGAAACGCCTGCCGACAATCCGAAAAAACTCCATGGAGAATAAGCGCCCTGGCAAACCAGCTCGCCCTCGCGTGCGTAGATGACATAACAAAAAAAGGAGCAAGCTGTGAAATTTACCTACCACGCAACCATGTGCGCCCCCGACCAGTACCTGCCACTCGCCAAAGCAGTGGAGGACGCAGGCTTCGACGGCTTCACCTTCCCCGATAGCATCTGCTACCCCCAGGAAGGCTCAGACGTCTACCCTTACAACGACGACGGCACCCGCGATTTCCTTGACGGCGTGCCCTTTCTCGAGCCCTTCGTAGCAATCCCCTACCTCGCGGCGCATACACAAAAACTCCACTACACCACCAGCGTGGTCAAGCTGGCCATCCGGCAGCCCGTCATCGTGGCCAAGCAGCTCGCGACGCTGGCGGTTATGCTGGGCGACCGCTTCGCCTTCGGAGTGGGCATCAGCCCCTGGCCCGAAGACTTCGAGGTCTGCCAGATTCCCTGGGAGAAGCGCGGCAAGCGGATGGACGAGATGATGGAGATCCTGAACGGGCTCCTCACAGGCGAGTACTTCGGCTACGAAGGGGAGATCTTCAACATCCCGCCCATCAAGCTGTGCCCGGTACCGGAACACCACGTGCCTTTGCTGGTAGGTGGCCACGCCAAGCCCGCACTGCGCCGCGCCGCACGGCTGGGCGACGGCTGGGTATCGGCCGGCACATCACTCGAAGAACTCGAGAGCCTCATCAACCAGATTGAAGAATTCCGCAAGGAGTACAACCGTGATACCGGCGAGTTCCAGTATCACGCAATGACAGAGGCAGCGTATTCAGCACAAGGTCTCGAAGGCCTTGTGAATATCGGAGTGACCGAGGTGATCATCGCCTTCCGCAATCCTTATGACGGGACGCCAGACACACAATCGCTGGAAGAAAAGGTCGGGATGATTGAGTGGTATGCCGAGAACGTGATTCGGCCGTATCGGGGTTCGTAAGGCATTCGCGGAAAGTAGTTCCAAAAAAAGGGTAGTGTCCTGGGACACTACCCTTTCTGTTTGGTGGAGCTAAGCGGGATCGAACCGCTGACCTCAACACTGCCAGTGGCATTTCCAATTGTATTGGAGTGAGCAACGGTGAACCCAGGCAAGCCATGAAATCACCTATTTGTCATTAGTTTCAATGGCTTATATATGCCACTCTTGTTCACTGCTGCTCAATGCCTAACATGAGAGGTCAATCCAACTGGACTTAATAGGGACTTAATAGGGACTTAACTGCACAATGCCGACATTCCCAATGCCAAGGAAGGCCCAGTGCAGGCAAAGCTCAACACTTCAACAATCAAGACCCTCCAACCGGCAGACAAGCCCTACGAAGTCGTCGATTCCGATCTGAAAGGCTTCCTGCTGCGTGTACAGCCCACTGGGCGGAAAACATTCTACTTTAGCTATCGCAGCCAATCAGGCAGCCGTAAGCGCATCAAATTGGGCGCGCTCGGGCCTGCCATGACGGTACAACAGGCACGGGATCAAGCGACCGTATATGCCGGAGAGGTCGCAACGGGCAAAGACGTCCAGGGTGAGAAAGTACGGCGTAGGCGAGAGGCAATTGTTGAGAGTCAAAGCACCCTCAACGCCTTCATGGAAAACCACTACCTCCCCTGGGCGCTAGCTAACCTCAAAAGCGGCCAGCAATCAGTGGATCGGATCAAATCGAGCTTCCCCGATTGGCTGCCTCTGCCAATGCGCGAAATCACCATTCCAAAGGTCGAGCGCTGGCGCGTCCAGCGACGAAAGCTCAAACGGAAGCCGACCACGATCAATCGCGCCGTCAACTCGCTACGGGCAGTACTCACCAAAGCAGTTGAGTGGGAAGTTCTGAGCCAGCATCCGCTGGAAGGGCTCAAACCGCTCACAATCGACAACAGCCCCAAAGTTCGGTATCTGTCACCCGGCGAAGAACAGGCCCTTATGGGCGCCCTGAGCGGGCGAGATTCCAAAATGAAGGCCTCCCGGACGAGAGGTAACGAGCACCGAAAAGCACGCGACTATCCCCTACTCCCTGACCTCGTGCCGCTTACATTTGCTGACCGTATGGAGCCACTCATAATCCTGTCCTTGAAGACTGGCATGCGCCGAGGCGAACTCTTCGACCTCGAATGGCCCAGCGTGGACCTAGACAACCGGGTAATTACCGTAAGGGCAGAAACCGCAAAGTCGAGCAAAACGCGACACATTCCCCTCAACAACACCGCCTATCAGACCATCAAGGCTTGGCAAGAACAGAACCCAGGCCAGCACGGGCTCGTGTTTCCAGCGGACAAAGGTGGACGGCTGAACAATGTACGAAAGTCCTGGGCGTCCATTCTGGAGCTGGCCCAAATAACCGGGTTCAGGTGGCACGATATGCGTCACGACTTCGCGTCGAAGCTGGTTATGTCAGGCGCGCACCTCAATACCGTTAGGGAGCTCTGCGGCCATTCAAGCCTGAATACCACTCTCAGATATGCCCATTTGGCCCCCGATCACAAGGCAGAAGCCGTCGCTCTCATCGAATAAACGGTGTGTTCAACCATTGTTGAACACCCGTTAAACACCCCAAAAACACCCGAATTCCCCTTATAAGGGCAGACCTGTTTTTCTGGTCCCCTCCATGTTGTATTGCGCGGAAATGAGCGAACAGTGAGCCATCTCCATGCACACGAACATTTCCCCTAGGGCACTCTCTGAGCAAGAGGCGTCCGCTTACATCGGAATGAGTCGGTCTTATCTGCGTCAGGCGCGGATGGAGGGAAACCGGGACAATCGAACACCCGCGCCCCCGTTTATCAAAATCGGGCGATCTGTCAGGTATCTGCGGGAAGACCTGGACACCTGGCTAAACCAGTTTAGCCGCCTCGAACATCTCGGCCAGATCGGATGAGTGCCATGCAAACACATGCCTCATTGGATAAAGCAAACGACCTGCTCTCCGGGATCGGTACGCGGGATTGTGCCTCATGGCGTTCAGGCATCCTGAAGCACCACCAGAGCGTGAACCTGATTCTCGCCAAGCAGTACGAGGTCACTGCTCGTAAAGAAGGGCACGCATCTGCCAACCGCCAGCTTACTCGCTGTCACGAAGAGCTAAGGCTCACCGGGACCAATCTATACATCCATTCAAGCGATGAGGACATCAGAGAATTCAGCAGAGTGAAGTCGCGAAATGTGGAGAGACAATTTCGCCTTCGCATGCAAAGAGTGAGCTTTGAACACGCGCTTGTCTGGCTCAAGAATGAACTACTCCGAGCCAATCTTGTTCTGCCACTGGCCCCGAACAAGACCCACTGCCCGGAAGCGCAGGCGCAAGCGGCGGCGCGTGCTTTCTCGCCAAGATGGTGGCGGCGTCAACTGAGCACCCTCGCCGTGAGGCAATTGGAGCAGTTCATGCGAGTACGCGGATTGGTGAATAGTCAGCGCTCCCCCTATGTCTCTCCACACGGGCTCCGAAGCCGCAAGGTGCAAAACAGTCGAAACAGGCAGCTATTAAAGGCTCTAGAAGCCATTTCCACCGAGGGAGACGTGGTAAATCTCGCTGACGCGGCTGATGCCAGTGTTTCCAACCCCCCGGTCCGAAGAGCGGAATTGATGGTGAGGCTACGGGGGTTTGAGGGAATCGCTGACGCTCTCGGGCTGCAAGGGGAATTTCTGACTCTGACCTGCCCCAGTAAGTATCATGCTTTTCACAAGAAGGGAGGCCGGAAAAACGATAAGTACAACGGCGCTACACCTCGTGAGGCCCAAAAATATCTCAATTCGATTTGGGCCCGCACTCGTACCGCATGGCACAGAGAAGGGATTCAACCCTTCGGCTTCAGAGTGGCTGAGCCTCACCACGACGGTACACCGCATTGGCATCTCCTGCTCTTTATTCCACCAGATCAATGCGACAAGGCGTGGCAAATTTTTCTGAAATACGCTCTCGCCGAAGATGGAGATGAATCAGGCGCCAAACGTCAACGCGCCAAGCGTAAAACCATAGATACAACCAAAGGTAGTGCAGCTGGGTATCTGGCCAAATATATCTCAAAGAATATCGACGGATTCGGGATAGACCACGACATTGAGGCTGGGACAGATGCGCAAGATGGTGCTGCCCGGGTCAACGCCTGGGCCGGTATTTGGGGAATTAGGCAATTTGAGCAAATTGGCAACACTTCGGTCACCGTATATCGCGAAATGAGACGTATAAGGGAGGCGCTAGAGGATACACAGCCTGAGAAATTAGAGCAGATACGCGCGGCGGCTGACGCGGGAAACTGGGCGGAGTTCGTGAACCTGATGGGCGGGGCTTTTGTATCTCGTGCTGGCCAGACACTCCGGGCTTGGATGGTACAGCGTGAACGGAAGAATCAGTACGGGGAAGCAGTGGCTCGAATCAAGGGCTTGATTATGCAGGGTGTCGGGAAGGAAGTTGTCCGACTCATTACGCGCCGAAAAACCTGGAAAGTCCAGCCATCGGGAACTTCTGCGGCGGTAGCCGCAACAGGGCCGCCTGGCGGCCCCTTGGACTTGTGTCAATAACTGTACGCGCTGCACGCAATGAAACATCTCAATCGCGGGTAAACCAAAAGCTACTCTAAGAGAAACAGATACTATGGAAATACCTGCTCCCATTGACTCGATTCAAGCGAGGGAATCACTAAACGTATCCCAAGCGGAGGTTGCCCGCCAAACCGGGTTATCTCGCACCTATCTTTCTGAATTCGAGTGTGGAAAACGAAAATTGGAGTACCCCTGGCAGTGCGCATTGTCGGACTACTATGGCAGCCATGGATGGGGGCGCACCGAACCGCATGACCTCTTCCACGACGAACTGGAACACGCATCACTGTCATCCCGGAGCAGGTCTCGCTTTGAGTTCGAAATCTCAGCCTCACTACCGAAAAATGATGTGGACGCGTTGCTTGATGAATATAGCGAATCGTGTAAGCAACTCGAAAAGCTAGGACAAGCAACTCTAAGAAAAGGGCTATTCGGAGGACTCGATGAGATGGACGGCCTTTGGCAAGCCAGGCATTACCTGGCCAAAGCAGTACGCCAAGTCCAGATTCTACAAACGCTCCAGGGGCTCGAACTACCCGTTAGTCGCGCTGGATTCGATTATCGTGATTTTTCCACCGTAAAGACCATTCGTGAGTACATCGAGCATCTGAATGCAGACTGACCCATCAAACCTTTCCTGAGGTGGCCCTTCGTTTTTTTAGTGTCTGCGCAGCCGCCATCTGAATTATCCGATTTTCACCGCGACTAGCCAGTTGATGCACTTTCAACCGGGCCAACCGATTTAGGTGATGGTGACGACACACAATAAAACTTCACAAAATGTATTGACTCATCATTTTTTGGGACTATAGTCCCAATTATGAATACCACAGTCGAGACTGCCCTCCAGCGCGCCGCATCGAAGATTCTGGAACTCCTGGCCAGATTATTCTTGAAGCATGGCGCCGCTTACGGCCTTTTTGAGCAACTTGCACGGGAAGCTTTTGTAAAGGCCGGAGCTGCCGAAATGAGAAGAGCGGGCCGGCGCCCCACCGTCTCGGGCATCTCGGCGCTCACCGGCCTAAGTAGAAAGATGGTGAAGCGTCTACAGGAGTCCTACTACACGGAGGAAGCTGGGTCGCGACTACGCTACAACCGGGCGGTCCGGGTGCTCAGTGGATGGGTAAATGATCCTCGCTTTCTTAAGGACGGAGTTCCCTCCGTGCTACCCATTGAAGGCCCCGAGCAGTGTTTTAGTGAGCTGGTCAGGGAATACAGTGGCGATGTACCGCCAAAAGCCCTTCTGAAAGTCCTGGAAGAGAGCGAAAACGTCACAGTATCGGACGGTCATGTCGAGTTGCTTAAGCGCGCATATATTCCGACCAACACCGAACCCGACACGCTGAACATCCTCGGCGAGGATGTCGCTGAGTTGATTAACACCGTGTCGATAAACATCAGCGCTGAGCCGGGAGACCGACACTTTCAAAGAAAAGTGTCGACGTCACTTCTCAATCGCAACGACCTGGATGAATTCCGCACATTTTCCAACCAACGCTCACAGCAACTGCTTGAAGAATATGACACCTGGCTTGCAGCTCGCGAGCTAAATGAAGATCAACAGGACACAGATCAAACATCTTATGTGGCTGTGGGTATTTACTACAGCGAAGGGATCGATTGGGAGAAATCACCATGAAAACATTTACACGGAACAGACTGTACGCAGCCGTTATTGCTGCCTCCCTTAGCGCATGCGGCGGCGGTGGCGGCGGCGGTAGTTTTGCGGGCGGCGGCGGAGACCCTGGCATTGGGGGCAGCGGATTGGTGGCGTCTGGACCAATCAGCGGATTCGGTAGCATCTTCGTCAATGGCGTCGAATTTGAGACTGACAACGCGGAGATATTCATCGATGGGGTTCGTGTCGACGAGAGCGCGCTCCGGCTGGGTATGGTGGTAACCGTTAGCGGAGAGCTGAATGATGATGGCGCCTCTGGAAACGCTCTAAGAGTCACTTTCGATGATGAGGTGGAAGGCCCGATCGAAGCGATTGAGGCCAGCGGCGACGATAACGACGCCAAACTCCTGACCGTGCTTGGCATCACCGTTATCGTTGAACGCACCAGCACGGTTTTCGATGGAGTGACATTCGAAAGTCTCGCTATCAATGATCAAATCGAGGTATCCGGGTTTAGAGAAGATGGAGACCGGCTCCGCGCCACGCGCGTCGAGAAGAAAGCGGAATTTGTTCCGGGCGTGACCGAGGTGGAAGTCAGGGGAACAATAAGCAACCTCAGCCAGGATCGCTTCACTCTCAACGATCTTGAGATCGACTTCTCCGAAGCCAATCTGGAAGATATTCCAGGTGGTTCCCTTTCCAATGGCCTGCTCGTAGAGGTTGAGGGAACGGTAGTAGACGGCGTGGTACGCGCAACCAGCGTCGAAGGCGAGTCAACTGTAGGAGATTCGGTCGATGATGACGATGAGTTAAGCGTCCAGGGAGCGATAACGAACCTGAACGGGTCGCAATTTGAAATCAACGGCGTACTGGTTGACGCGTCGGGCGCAACCATCACACCACAGGGTTTCGCGCTCGCAGACGGAGCTTATGTAGAGGCTGAGGGGGTTTGGAACGGCAATACGCTCGTTGCGGCGACTATCGAGGCAAGGCGCGGTCGGGTTGAAATCGAAGCCACCATTGAATCGGTGGGAGACAACTCGATACAGCTTCGCCTGTTCAATGGCTCGGTCACAGTTTCGGTGAACAGTGATGCGTTGATTGACGATGATACGGGCGTTAGTGATCGACTCACGTTGTCCGATTTGAGGACTGGCGAATTCCTGGAAATCGAAGCAGTGGAGAACGGTAATGACTTACTTGCCACGCGTATCGACAGGGACGACCTGGACGATGACGTGATCCAGGGACGAGTAACTGCATTTACTCCTGGAGTTGACGTTACCGTGCTCGGCATCACGTTTGCCACGTCCGGTGCCGAGTTTGAAGACCAGAACGATACCGAGATTTCAGAAGCTGACTTTTTCGCCCAACTTCAAATCGGCGACCTGATTAAAATCAAGGACGAGTTGGCCACTGATGGGGTCGCCGACGAGGTGGAGTTCGAAAGCGAGGGTTCCCAGGATGGGGGTATCGAGTTTGAAGATGACTCCGACGACTCAGATGACTCTGACGACTCTGACGACTCCGATGACTCCGATGACTCCGATGACTCCGATGACTCCGATGACTCCGATGACTCCGATGACTCAGATGACTCTGACGACTCTGACGACTCCGATGACTCTGACGACTCAGATGACTCAGACGACTCAGACGACTCCGACGACTCCGACGACTCGGACGACTCGGACGACTCGGATGACTCGGATGACTCAGATGACTCCGACGACTCCGATGACTCCGACGAAACCTAAATAAAGCCCGTTACTGTGGCGGCCCATTCTGGGCCGCCACATGTAATCTTGCCAACGTTGGAAATTTACCGATCCCTTAGTAGGCCGTATTCGGCAGTTCCATCCGGAAATTTCTGTTGCATACTCAACGTATGAAAACCGGCACACAAAATGAACGTCCGCCAATCGCTATCAGCTATCGGCCCAAGCCCCATGACTATCTGCCAGTTGTAGTAGCCTCGATTCGGGAACATTTGGGGTCATGGCCCATTGTTCTGCTCTCCGAGCCCGAGAATTTGCCACCACAGTCCTGGCTCGATCAAAACAGCATCGCCGCGATAAATGACTGGAGCCACTCCCCCCGAGCCAACAAAATACTGCGCCTGTGGGAGCATCAGAACGTGTTCGCGCAGCATTTCGATGCCTGGATATGGTGGCACGATGATATGATGTTGCTAAGGCCGCTGGAGGACCCTGTGGCCACATTCGAGGAGCCGCTCATTCGCCACAGGCAGAAAAAGCGACCTAACAAGGAACTTGGCAACTGGGATGCATGGCTTTGGGAGACGCTTGCCTTTTTTCGATGCCAGAGCATTTACGCTCCTAATCCCGTACTGCACACGCCGAGGGTAGTTAGAAAGGAGCTTCTTCAGGGTATTCCCGAAAACTGGAACCGTAAGAGACTATTATTCGAACCAACTTACCTGCTCTGGTCCTGGCACAATGCTGGAATTCGACCGCATTTGGCGAAGGACTTTCGGAAATCTGTCTTCTCCGGTGAGTTTCCAGTTCTGAGCGACTTGCGACAGGACGGCTATACAATTTTAAACTGGGGAAAACAGATAGATCATGAGGCGGCAGCGCGCTATTTGGCTGACCTCTTTCCCACCGACTTTACATAGCAATCGCTAGGCGCCTTTACGGTCTGTGAAGGAGAAGGCAACCCGATGCCAGTTCTGTTATCCCCATTCCAACTTGAGATGGTAGCCGCCCTCCTATAGCGTAGTTACATGGACTGGCGAATTTTTTTAACTATCTTTGCTTCGGTGTTTGTCGCTGAATTGGGTGACAAGACGCAGCTGGCCACGATGCTATTCGCGGCGGACAAAGAGGTCAGCAAGATGACAGTGTTCCTGGCTGCATCCGTCGCGCTCGTTTTCGCGAGCGCTGTCGGTGTTCTAGCAGGCAGCCTGTTGTCGGAGTACATCAACCCCAAGCATCTTCATTACATCGCAGGCTTCGGGTTTATCGCGATTGGCGCTTATACCCTGTACAGCGCGTAATCGGCCCCTCGCTGAAATTGTGCGCCACGCCCGAAATCTAGAGCCGATTGGACTTAATAGGGACTTAATGTGACGCATACGAAACAGGCGGCTCCGACATAATCGGTAACCGCCTGTTTTTAAATGATTATTTGGTGGAGCTAAGCGGGATCGAACCGCTGACCTCAACACTGCCAGTGTTGCGCTCTCCCAGCTGAGCTATAGCCCCAAAATCGCTTTGTAAGCTGTTGATCAGGAAGGGTTTTTGAAGCCCTGAAGATCAACGAAGAGGAGGCGAATTCTAGAGAGCCTCCCGAGTCCTGTCAAGACAGCCAGGGCCTATAACGATAGCCACAGGCGAAGCAGGTGACGGCGCTCGGCCGGGTCCTCGAAGTCCTCATACCCTGTTCGTGCATGCAGATTCGTGTGGTTGGACAGGAGCTGGATATCGCCGGGCTCAAGGTCCATGTCCAGGTACATGCCCTCCTCCAGCGCAATCGCTTCATACGTGTCCAACAACTCCTGCTCTGCCTTCGTAAGCTCTGGCACATCGTCGTGGCGGCTCGCCGATCGGAAGTAGTCGGCGTGGTAGAACGTGCGCAACTGACCGCCCGCGTAACGGCACGGTGGGATCGGCAGTGAACTGCCTGCCTCGTTGACCTCTTTGTCGCGAATATCGAGTGCGACTGGTTCGAACAGGCGCGGTGCCAGGTCGGGGCGGCGCTGGAGCAATTCGTTAAACACGGAAACGGAGCTCACGATGCGGCTGTGCCCGCCTTCTCGCGCGCGTTTCAGGCATAGCAGACCGACGACGTCCGCGGCGTCGCAGTGGTAGTCGATGTTTGCGGCTGTTTTGTAGAGGCGTATTGTTTCTGTGGCGACGTTTTCGCGCAGGTCGATGACGTGACCTAGCAGATCGCCATCGGGGTTTTGTTCGCCCGGACGGCCGAGGTGTAGGCCGAAGCACCAGAAGAAGCATTCGCTTTGCGATTGTGTCCAGCGCTCTACCGGTACGCCACGGAGCACAACGAAGCCGAGGCCGGTGGATAGTGTGTCGCGCCAGTCGGTGAACTTTGCTGTGAGCGAGGGGAGCGGGAAGTCTTCTGGCGTGAGATCGCGTACTGGTTTACCAGAGGCTAGTGCGGCCGCGAGCGCTGTTTCGATTTCGGTGACCTCGTCGGTTGATAGGCGGTATGCCATTGATTCCAGCGCGGGGAGGTCTTTGCCGCGCCAGGCGCTTGGGGTTTCAAGGGGAGTGCTCAGCAGGGCTTCGTGGGGACGGTCGAAGTAGTGGAGGGTTTGTTCTATGAAGGTCAGGTAGTGTTGGGAGGTCATATTGCGCTGGATAGTCTATTCCATCGTCGCCCTATCGAGAGGCCGTGTTCGTGGGGTAACCTTAGCAGCGACGGTTCATGCACACCATGGGGAGACGCCTGCATGCTCGGAAAATTTATACTTTGGCTTTCGGCTATTCTCTTTATCGGCTATGGCATCGCCTGCATCCTGAACCCCGCACTGCCCGCTGCGAGCGCGGGACTCAGCATCGAGAACGGCGACGGCTTTGCCGAGATGGCATCGATGTACGGCGGCTTGCAGACAGGGTTTGGCATCTGGTGCCTGCTCGGCGCGCTGCGGCCTGACCTGTACCGCGCGGTGCTCACCAGCCTGGTGCTGGTGGTGGGTCTGCTGGCGACCGGCCGGCTCTACGGCAGCCTCGTGGGCGAGGGTGAGCTCACCGCCTATACCTGGGGTGCCATGGGTTACGAGTATTTCACCGCTATCCTTGCGTTCGTTGCATTGCGGAAAGGGAGCTAGCCTTTCTCGGCGCTGTCGGCCTCTGGCTGGGCGGCCGTTATAAACAATCCTTCGGCGCTGGCGGTTACCTTACCGTCCACGCGCATTTCACCCTTGCTGATCTGCTTGCGGCCATCGCTGCGCACGTTCTTGGCCCAGAGCTCGACCGGGCGACCCAGCGGCGTAGTGTTGTGATAGCGGATGGACAGCGTGCCGGTGAAACCTGCATTGCCGGAAATCAGGTTGGCCATGGCGAGCACCTCGTCGAACACCGCCGCAATGATGCCGCCGTGTACGCTGTTCGGCGGGCCGGCATAGGTCGGGCTAAAGGTAACCTCACCCAGCACCTCGGCGTCGCCTACGCGCCAGAGTTTTAACGGCGGCGCTACAGGGTTGCGTGCACCGCTGACCGGACTGTAGGGCATAACGCGCGTGATGTCGGCGTCTTCCCAGTCCATGCCGGCGCTTTCTTCAGCGAGGGAAATCGTCGACCAACCCTCCCCCTCTTTAAGCCAGGGCTTCAGCGCATCGAGCGCCTGTTGAATGTGACCGGTGGCCTCTTCCAGAACCTCCGGGGGTGCGTGACTGCAACGCATATCATGAATAAGCTGCGCCACATCGCGATTAACCGCCTCCCTGAGGTCATGATCGTCGGTGTCCGACATAGGTGTTCCCTTACAATACGGCCAAGCAGGCGACATGGTGGCCTAACGTTAGGTCCCCGGCAATCAGCCCAGTGCGCCCCTTTGAACCTGTTCCCGCAAATGAAACTGGCGGCGACAAACCGGGCCGCTTACCATGCGCCCCAGACGTGATTAAGGAGCAGCAACTTGCAGATCTCAGACAAAACCGTGGCCACGTTCCACTACACCCTGCGTGATGATTCCGGGGAGGAACTTGAAACCTCACGCGGCGGCGAGCCCACTGCGTACCTGCACGGGGCCGACAACATCATCAAGGGTCTGGAGAAAGCCATGGAAGGCAAGGCTTCTGGTGACGTCTTTAGTGCCGCCGTGGGGCCAGAAGACGGCTACGGTGAACGCCAGCCAGACCGGCAACAACGCGTTCCGGTGAAGCACCTTATTTTCAAGGGCAAGCTAAAACCCGGCATGGCCGTGCAGCTGAACACCAGCCAGGGCGCTGTGCCGGTTACAGTCATCAAGGCGGGCAGGCACAGCGCAGACATCGACACCAATCACCCCATGGCGGGGCGCACACTCACGTTCGACGTTGAAGTGCTGGACGTGCGGGAGGCAAGCGCAGAAGAACTGGCCCACGGTCACGCGCACGGGCCGGGTGGGCACCAGCACTAACGCTCAGCCGGCGTAGGTCTCCTCGAGATACTCGACGATATCCTCCGACTCAAACATGCCCTGCTCGCTGTTCGGGTCATAGAGGTAGGGAATCGCCACCCTGCCCTCGCGTTCAAACAGCCAGCGCCGGTTTTCCTGCTCGACCTCGGGCTCTGGCTCCACTTTCAGGCTCTCCCTGAGATTCGGCAGCAGCCACTCGCGCATTTGCGTGCGCCCGCAGTTGCGCAGCACGTAAGGCAGCTCCATGTTGCACAGCTGTTCACGCACCACGCGCGCATAGGGGCTGCTTTCAAAGCTGTACAGCTCAAGCATGTAACCCGGCTGGCGGCTGGGCAGCGCCGCCATACGTTCGTTCATACGCACGCCGCTGGCGAGCATGGAACCCAGCGTCTGCAAACGACCCACTTTCCACTTCAGCGGTAACTGCCGCCTCGCGTAGGTCTCGTAGAGGTAAGCGACGATCTCGAGCGACTCGTACATCTCGACACCGGTGTTCGGGTCGACAAGATAAGGAAACTGCTCCTTACCACCGCGCTCGACCACTTCGGGACGAAAGCGTTCGCCGTTCTTGGGGCAGGGATAGATTTCGGCATCGAGATCGAGTTCGGTGAGCGTCTCGCGCACCAGGCGACAGAAGGGGCAGTTCTCGATATCAAACAGCTTGAGCATTTGCGCAGGCTTTTCAGGCGCCGCGGCAACCTGGATGCCATTGCTGGCGCGCAACATGGTCGAGACCATGGATGTGGCGATGTGGCTGGCCATAGGGTCCTCCTACAGGGCCTGGTATTCCTTCTCCAACCGCTTCATAGCTTTCTTGGACACGCCACCCAGCACTTCGATGGCGTGGCGCACCCGGGCCCGGCTCATGTCCGGCCCCAAAAGCTCCATTGAGTCTACCACCGAAAAGGAGGCGCTGGTGCCCGCGATCGCGATGAACAGCGGCGCCAGGAAGTCCTTGATCTTCACTTCCAGCACATCTGCAAGACCTTTCATATCGTCCCACAGGCCATCGCGTTGCCAGTCGGTGCGGCCCTCCATTCGCCACAGGGCAAACTGCAGCCATTTCACGAGGTCTTCGCGCTCTGCCTTGAGGCCGTCAAAGTCCGCTTCGGTGAGCGGCAGCGTTCCAGAGACGAGAAATGCCGCCAGGGGCGCAAAATCGCTGAGGGTTTCCATGCGTTTCTGGGCGTGGGACAGCACCCGCTTGAGGTTGTCTGCATTAAACGCCCACTCGGTCAAACGCTCGGCCAGTTGCTCTTCCGTGAGGTCTTCACGAATCCAGAGACCGTTCAGCCAGCTCAGCTTCTCAAGGTCAAAGATTGGCCCGCCAAGCGAGACACGCTGCACATCGAAGGCCTCAATCATTTCACTGAGCGAAAACTTCTCACGCTCGTCGGGCATCGACCAGCCCATGCGCCCCAGGTAGTTCACAAGGGCCTCGGGCAGGAAGCCCATGCGCTGGTAGTAGAGAATGCTCGTGGGATTCTTGCGCTTGCTGAGCTTCGACTTGTCGGGGTTGCGCAACAGGGGCAGGTGACAGAGCTGCGGCATCTCCCAACCGAAATATTCATAGAGCAGTTTATGCTTGGGTGCGGAGTTGATCCACTCTTCACCGCGCAGCACGTGCGTGATGCCCATCAGGTGGTCGTCTACCACGTTGGCCAGGTGATAGGTGGGCATGCCATCTGACTTCAGCAGGATCTGCGCGTCGACCATGCCCCAGTCGAGTTCTATGGTGCCGCGCAGCATGTCCTCGACCGCGCAGGCACCCTCTTCCTCCGGCACGATCATGCGAATCACGTGAGGGTCGCCCGCGTCGCGGCGGCGCGCCGCTTCGGCGTCATCGAGCATGAGGTCAGAGGGCTTCAGCGCGGTGCTGTTGCCTGACTCGCGGCGGGCCTCGCGCAGCGCTTCCAACTCCTCGGGCGTGCGGTAACAAACAAAAGCCTTGCCGGCATCCACGAGTTGTTGGGCGTACTCACCGTAGAGCGCCATGCGCTCGCTTTGCCGATACGGCCCGGCATCGCCACCGACATCCGGGCCCTCGTCCCACTCAAGGCCCAGCCAGCGCAGTGAGTCGATAATCGCCTGCTCCGACTGCGCTGTGCTGCGCGCCTGGTCGGTGTCTTCAATTCGTAAAAGGAATTGCCCACCATGGGCGCGCGCAAAGCAAAGGTTAAAGAGGGCGATGTACGCCGTACCCACATGGGGGTCGCCGGTAGGCGAAGGGGCGACGCGAGTACGAACTGTCATGCGGGGAGCCGGTTGCGTGAAAAGCGGCGATTATACGGCCTCGCCCTGCCCTTGCCCACCGCCGGGCGTTGGCGAAACCACAGCCTTGGCGCATACTTGTAAGACGCTGCCTTAACCAATCTCCGGGTACACCAGATGGAACAACTCTCCAGTATCGACGCCTCATTCATCCAGGCGGAATCACCCGGGCTGCCCATGCACATCACCACCGTGGGCATCTACGACCCGTCAACCGCACCCGGTGGCACTGTGCGTTTCCGCGACATCATGGAATGCTACGAGCGTGCAATCTACGAGGTACCCCTCTTACGCCGGCGGCTTGTGCAGGTGCCGGGCAATCTCGATTTTCCCTACTGGATCGAGGACCCAGACTTCGACATCGAGTTCCACGTGCGCCACATGGCGTTACCCCAGCCCGGCGACTGGCGCCAGTTCTTCATCCAGGTGGCGCGCATGAACTCGCGCGTGCTCGACCTGCAGCGGCCGCTGTGGGAAGTCTACGTGCTCGAGGGGCTGAACGCGCTGGAGGGTATACCCAGCGGTTCGTTCGCCGTCATGCAAAAGCTGCATCACGCGGCGCTGGACGGCAACGCAGTGCGCAAGCTGCTGACTGCGCTGCACACTGACACTCCCCCAACCAACAAGCAGCCGTCACGGCACAACGAACCGCTGGTGCGTGAACGCAGGCCCACCGCCATGCCGCTGCTGCTCAAGTCCTACCAGCGCGCCCTCGGGCGGCCGGGCAAGTTCACACGGACAGTGGCGAAGTCACTGCGCGGCGTGCGCCGCCTCAACAAGGCGCGCGAGGAAGGGGACGTCGGCAAACGCCTCGAGCCACCGAGGAGCATTTTCAACGGCGAGGTAAGCCCGCACCGTGTGGTTTCGGCTGCGAGCGTAGACTTCGAACAGTTCAGGCGACTGCGGCACGCGGTACCGGGTGCCACGGTCAGCGACCTCGCGGTGAGCGTTATGGGCGGCGCCCTCAGGCGCTACATGGCGCACCGCGGTGTCGAGCTGGACCACCCGCTGGTGGCCCGTGTGCCCGTGAGCGTGCGCCCCGATACCGTGGCCGACGAGGTAGACAACCGGGTATCCACGATCAGCGTATCGAGCGGCTCCCACATTGCGGACCCGCTCGATCGGCTGGAAGCGGTGCACGCTTCCAGCGTGGCAGCGAAGCGGCGCCAGGAAATCATGGGAGGTTCGCTCCAGGCCGAACTCGCAGATGCACTGGGCCCACAGGTCTCTCGCGCCGTGTTCACCATTGCGGGGAACGCGTCGAAGTTCCAGGCCCTCAGCAGCCTGCTGCCCGCTGGCCACAATTTCTCGTTCAGCAACCTGCCTGGCCCCGCAGAGCCGGTGTACCTGTGTGGCGCAGAGTACAAGTACGGCATGGGCCTCGACCCGTTGATGCCCAACATCGGCGTGGTGGTAACGCTCGCCTCCTCAGTCGGCCGCTTCGTGTTCGGCGTGAACGCCTGCCGCGAGAAAGTGCCGGACCCTGAGGTGCTGTGGCAATGCATTCATGATTCCTACGATGAAATGCAGGAGCAGCTGCATGATGTGGCGATGGCCAATCTCGCTGACGAAGAGAGTGAACAGGTAAAGCCTCAGAGGCGCACCGGAAAACCTCCGAAGCGCTCTAACAAAAAAGCAACGAAGAAGAAAACACGCTCGAAGCAGAAGACCAAACCCAAGAAACAGGTAAAAGGCGGCTGAGCACTGTGGAATAGCGAAGTCGCTTGCATGGGCATCGGCTGCGACAAATCTCGCCACTAATGTCGTCGCACGACGCCACTTTTCTCGCTAATGCTATTAATATAGCGTTTCAGAGCTATCCTTGGCACAAATCTCTACGTGACACCTCCGCATCCTCACACACACCGCTTCTGCATCGCCCCGATGATGGACTGGTCAGACCGGCACTGTCGTTTCTTCTGGCGACTGCTAACGCGCCGGGCCCTGCTGTACACGGAAATGGTTACCACCGGCGCGCTCATTCACGGCGACCGTAAGCGCTTTCTGCACTTCAACGCAGAGGAGCACCCGGTGGCCCTGCAGCTCGGCGGCTGCGACCCTGCGGACCTCGCGCGCTGCGCGGGCTTTGCCGAGGACTGGGGCTACGACGAGGTGAACCTGAACTGCGGCTGCCCCTCCAACAGGGTCCAGTCAGGCGCCTTTGGTGCGGCGCTGATGGCAAAGCCCGAACTGGTGGCGGACTGTGTGAAAGCCATGCGCGATGCCTGCGCATTGCCCGTCACCGTAAAACACCGTATCGGCATCGATCACATGGAGTCCTATGACGAGATGACAGGCTTCGTCGCGCCGATAGCCGAGGCCGGCTGCGAGGTCTTCATCGTGCACGCGCGCAAGGCCTGGCTCCAGGGACTCTCGCCAAAGGAAAACCGCGAGATTCCGCCCCTGCACTACCCCTGGGTCTACCAGCTCAAGAGGGACTTCCCCGGCCTCACGATCATTATCAACGGCGGCGTCGACTCACTGGACGCAAGCAGGGAGCACCTGGAACAGGTCGACGGCGTAATGATCGGCCGCGAGGCGTACCAGAACCCCTGGATGCTGGCCCGCGTAGACAGCGAACTGTTTGGCGACGAAGGTCCAGCCAGGGACCGCGCCGCCGTGGTGGCTGAGCTGCTGCCGTATATCGAGGAGCAGATGGCCCGGGGCGCCAACCTCAACCACATCACCCGGCATATTCTGGGGCTTTTCCAGGGCGTGCCCGGCGCGCGCCGCTTCCGCCGCCACCTCAGCGAGAACGCCTATCGGAAAGACGCGACCTCGCAGGTGCTCATCGACGCCCTCGCCCAGGTTGAGGCGGTGAACCCGAGCAGCTCAGCGGCCTGAGATCAAGCCCACAGTCGTGCTAGACTCGCGCGATGCCAAACAAGCTAGACCAGCTCAAGGCCATGACCGATGTCGTGGCCGACACGGGGGACATCGAGGCCATCCGCCGCTTCGCCCCGCTCGACGCCACCACCAACCCGTCGCTGCTGCTGAAGGCCGCTGCACTGCCCCACTATGCCGATCTACTGGCAGGTGCGCGCAGCTGGGCGAGCGCACAGGGTGGCTCTAATGCCGAGCAGCTGGCGAACTGCTGCGACCGCTTCGCCGTTGATGTCGGCTTGGAGATCCTCGACATTATTCCCGGCCGGGTCTCTACCGAGGTCGATGCGCGACTTTCCTTCGACGGCGCGGCCACCGCTGAACGCGCCCGCCGCCTGATTGGGCTCTACGAGGACGCGGGCATTGGCCGCGACCGCATCCTGATCAAGATTGCTTCGACCTGGGAGGGTATCCAGGCGGCCAAGACACTCGAGTCCGAGGGCATCAACTGCAACCTGACCCTGCTGTTCGGCTTTGCCCAGGCGGCAGCCTGCGCCGATGCAGGGGTCTTCCTGATCTCGCCTTTCGTGGGGCGCATTCTCGACTGGTACAAGGCGAATACCGATCTTACGGTCACAACGGGCGACGATGACCCGGGCGTGCAGTCCGTGCGCCGCATCTATGGTTACTACAAGCAACACGGCTATGCGACAGTGGTGATGGGCGCCAGCTTCAGGAACACCGGTGAAATTGAGGCGCTCGCCGGTTGCGACCGGTTGACCATCAGCCCGGCGTTGCTGGAGGAACTGGCCGCCGACAACGCGCAACTGCCGCGGCGCCTCGACGCCAATGACCCGGGGCCATCGCAGCCCCTGGAACCCCCAACGGAAGCAGACTTTCGCTTCGCGACGAACGCCGATGCCATGGCCACCGAGAAGCTCGCAGAAGGCATCCGCAACTTCGTCGCCGACCAAGTCAAACTGGAAGAGTTGATTAGCACACCATGATTAGCGCACTGAAAACCCTGTTTGAACATCCCGAACGCGAGAGCGAAGACGCCCGCCTGCACCGCGTCCGACTCGCCGCTGCGGCGCTCCTGATCGAGACGGCGCGCGCCGACTTTACGCAAGACGCCGACGAAGAAGCGGCCATGGCAGAGCTGCTCAGCAAGGCGTTAAAGCTGCCCGACAACGAGATCAAAGAACTATTGGTTGACGCCGAAGACCGCGTGGATGAGTCCACGTCGCTGTACGAGTTCACGCGGGTCATCAACGACCACTACTGCGCGGAAGAAAAAGTCGAGCTGGTGGGCGCCATGTGGGAAGTCGCTTACGCCGATGGTGATCTCGACAAGTACGAAGAGGCACTGATTCGGCAGGTGGCGGAGCTCACCTACGTGCCTCACGCGGACTATATCAAAAGCAAGCTGGCAGCAGCGGGCTAATCAAGAGGGGCTCTCTAGGGCCCAGGGGGCTACTAACTGCGCTCGAGCGCGCTTAGCAGGTCTTTAAAGCGCTCATGATTCTCGTCTGAAATACCCATCAGTATGCGATGGGCCTCGATGACCTTCTGCTTCACCTCTTCCTCCGTGCCAGCGGCGCGGGGAATCTCGGCGATATCCTCCGGGTTGTTGCACACCTCCTCGTGAATCTCGAACAGTCGATCGAACGACATGCTCTGCAACAGGCGATTGATACCGGGGTCACAGGAAAAAATGGCGGGCTGGAAGCCGAACTGGTCTTTCACACCCTTGGCGAGCTTGGCGAGCAGGCCCAACGTAGTAGAGTCGATGCCCTCGGCATCACAGAGGTCCACCCAGACGCTCGCAAAGTCCGGGTCGTCGTACATGTGCTGGAAATACTCGTCGATGGTGGTGCACAGCGTCAGGCGCACATCACCGACGAGCCGGATAACGTAGGAGCCATCGTGACTGGCTGCAAGAATTCTGCCTTCCACACTACCCTCGTTTAATGAGGAACAGCGCCGCGATATCGTCTGGCGCGGTCTCGACCCGGTCCAGCCCCAGCCGGGTCACCAGTTCTGCAGGCGAGTCCGCCGCCTGCTCAAACACGTCGAGGAAGTATTTTTCTTTTTCTATCAGGTTTTTCGGCGGCAGGATCTCGAGGATGCCGTCTGAGAACAGTGCGAGCATGAAGCTGTCAGGCAGCATCACACTGTGCTCCTCGTACTCGGCGTCATCCATCAGGCCCACCGCTGAGCCCTGTCCCGGCAGGTAGCGAGCGCCCTCTTCCGACACCAGTACAGGAAGAGGCAGGTGCCCCGCCACGCTGTAACGCAGCGTATTGTCGCGCGTATCGAGCAACGCTACCACCATCGTGGCGAACTTGCCCACCTCCAGCTGCATGAGCTCCTGGTTGGCAAGACCCAGCATGGCCAGGGGGTCGAGGATGGTGTGGTCGTCCCGCCGGAGCAGGTCCGAGCGCTTGCGCGCGAACAGGTTCTTCAGAAGGACCGTGGCGAACGCCGAGGAGCTGCCATGCCCTGAAACGTCGGCCATAAGGAAGGTGACGTGATGCTCCCCTACCGTGAAATAGTCAGTGAAGTCCCCACTCAGGTACAGCGAGGGGATCACCGTGTGGCTGAACACATAGTCATCCAGCACCATGGGGGTGTTCGGCAGCATGCGCAACTGCACCTGGCGCCCGGCCTGCTGGTCTGACTCGAGCATTTTTACGGTGCCACGCAGCTCCGTATTGGCGGCTTCGAGGTCCCGGCGAGCCTCATCCAACTCGCGCTGCTGGCCACGCTGGCGCACGCAGCGGTTGATTGAGCGAATCAGCGCGTCGGGATCTTCTATCGGGCGCTGGAAAAAGTCGATCGCGCCAAGGCGCAGGGCGGTGATAATAAGCTCGGTATCGGCCTCGTCACAGAACATGATCGAGGGTACCTGCACGTCCATCTGGGCAAGCGCCCGGCTGGCTTCCTTCCAGGAAAAGTCGTTCAGGGCCAGCTCACACAGGATGGCGTCGTGTTTAGAGCCGGGGCCGATCTTGAACTCGGTGACGACCGGGTCGGTGACAACCTCTACCTCGAAACCGGCATCCACCACCGTACGGGCGAGCTCCTCTGCGCGAGCCGCCTGGTCGTCGATGATGAGAACATTGCCTTTTGCTGCCATCCGGAGAGCGAAAGATGGGGTACCGGACGAGACAGTACGCCCATCAACTGGGTCAGGCAATATGCCGTTGGCCCGTTTTGGCAGGATTTAACACTTTTATGTGAGTTGCGATTGAGGAGACGAGCAGGAGACCGCCGGGGCCTAGAAATCCTCGTAATCGTCCTCGTCTTCAAAATCGGAAAACGAGTCCTGAACCTCTCCGGTGAGGAAGTAGTTCCGCTGCTGCAGGTAAGCCTCGCGCAGGAAGATATACGGGTCGCCCACGATGAGCTCATCCGCCTTCAGGAGCTGGGCCCTGATATCGACCGCCTGGATCGCAGTGATAATCGAGATGATCTCACCCTCGTTGCTGAGATAGGGCAGTGATGCGTAGGTATCCACCAGAGTGCCCATGCCAGAGCGCAGGGTTCTGGGGCCGAGGACGGGCACCATGATAAACGGGCCCTCACCCACCCCCCAGGTGTAGAGCGTCTGCCCGAAGTCCGCCGTCCGCTCTTCAATACCGATGCGGGTTGCCACATCAAAGAGCCCGCCGACACCCAGTGTGCTATTGATCAGGAAACGACCGGTGCTATGGGCTGTATCGGCCAACCTGCCCTGCAGAAGTGAATTGAAGATCGTATTGAATTCAAAGATGTTGCGGATGAAGTTGCCCACCCCTCGCTCCACCGGGTCGGGGGTCACCGTAACGTAGCCCCGGGCTATCGGACGCAAGACATAGCGGTCAGTCGCCGAGTTGAACGCGTAGATCTTGCGGTTAACCGACTCGAACGGGTCGTAGGTCTCTTCCTCTGCACTTGCCGGCAGCGTTACCAGCAAAGCAAATACGAGCAGCAACCGTTGGCTGAGGGCCATGGACAACACCTTAAATGTCACGAGCTAAAATGGTACGACTGGCCCCGGTCAGGGGCAAGCTATGCATCACTCCAGAATAGCACCTCGGCAGCAATCAGCTGCTCGATCTGCTCAAGCCCTGTCGCCTGTAGCTGCTCTGCCGTGGCACCCAGCTCACCGGCGAGCTGCGCGAGCAGCGCCTGCACCGTCACGCCCTCACTGTCACGGACCAGCTCCAATAGGCGCGCCGTCACCTGGCTGATTTCCATGAAGCGCACTTCGTCCTGCCGGTTCCGATGGACAACAAGGAAGCTCGGCTCTCCGGGCTCCTCTGGCCGGAATGAGGGTCCGATGCGGTGCACAGGGAAACTGTAAGCCAGCACCCAGGCCAGCGGCGACAGCGTCGGTACCGTCATCAGCGGGTCCTCTGTCGTCCTCACGGGCGGCAGCTCGTCTTCCGACACGTCGAGCGCGAGCTCTACCCACTCGTAGTGGGCCAGCTCCGCGATGAACGGCGGGTCGGAGGGGCGAGGTTCATAGCCCTCCATCAGGAACTGGATGAATTCCTGGCTGATCTCGAGAAAATACGGCGAGTGGCAGCGGTGGTTGTCGATGAACTGCCGCACCATACTGTGCCAGTCCTCATCGGAATAGAGGCTGCGCAACACGGGGAACCCGCTCTTGATGAAGCCTTCGATGTTGTTGTAAATCAGGTCGCGATAGACCTTCAGCCGACGCGCCTCGACACCCTCGGGGGGCGGATTGCTGTCTGGATCGCGCAGGTAGCGCGCCATGGTCATCTGGCTTTCTTTCAGCGCACTCGCCATCAGCCAGCCGCCTCCGCAGGCAGGGACTGGTGCCTGTCCTGCAGTTCCCGAATGTGGGCGATCTCCTGAAGCAGCTCTGGCAGCGGCGGCAAGTTGAAATCACGCTCCAGCAGCGTGGGCAACGGACCCAGACGCTGGTAGGCCGCCTCCAGCAACACCCAGACGGGGTCGATGACATCGCTGCCGTGGGTATCTACCTTAAGGTCATCCGCTTCGTCGTAATGCCCGGCCACGTGAATATAGCGCGCCCGGTCGAGGGGCAATGCGTCGAGAAACTCGATCGGGTCGTAGCGGTGATTAATGCTGTTGACGTAGATGTTGTTCACGTCCAGCAGAAGGTCGCAGCCGCTCTCCTCGATCACGGCAGTGATGAACTGCGCCTCCGAGAGGTCCGGGTGTGGCTGCGCGTAGTAGGACGCATTTTCGAGCGCAATCGGCTGACCGATGATGTCCTGCACCTGGCGCACGCGCGATGCAACGTGCTCGACCGCCTCCGCTGTAAACGGGATCGGCAACAGGTCATAGAGATGACCCTCGGCCGCACAGTAGGTGAGATGCTCACTGTAGATGGGCACATCGTAGCGGCGCATGAACTCGCCGATCTCTGTGACCAGTTCCGTGTCGATGGCATCGGGTCCTCCGATATCGAGGGACAAGCCGTGCAACACGATGGGGTAACGCTCGGCCATGGCATTGAATTGCCTGCCAAACCGACCGCCGACGCCTATCCAGTTTTCCGGCGCCGCCTCCATGAAATCGATCGCTCCCTGATCCATAGACTGAAGCGGGCCCAGAAGGGCCCGCCGTAGTCCGAGACCCGCTCCTTGGAGTTCTCGGTTTTGCTCAGACATGGTTAGCCGCCGCACTTACCCTCGCCGCACTTACCTTCGCCTTCAGCTTTGTCGCCGCCGCACTTGCCTTCACCACACTTGCCTTCGCCGCACTTGCCTTCGCCTTCAGCTTTGCCTTCGCCGCACTTACCTTCGCCGCATTTGCCTTCGCCGCACTTGCCTTCGCCTTCAGCTTTGCCTTCGCCGCACTTACCTTCGCCGCATTTGCCTTCGCCGCACTTGCCTTCTTCACCTTTGTGGTCACCGAAGTTGGCGAGATCATATCCCCCGCTGAGCTGCTGTGCCGAGAAAGGGTTCACCTCCGCCGATACAACAGGCGCGATGGTTGTCGCCAGGAAAGCTGCACCCAACGCTGCTGCCAACGGTTTCTTTGATTTAGCCATAATTCAAATCCCTGTCTGTCGTTTAATGAGTCGTATATTGATTTAGCTACATTCGAAGCCCGAGGTGGCGTACACCCCTCGATCAACCTTCGTGGCAGCTATGACAGGGTATCAAACCGGAAGTTTCGCGCCAGTTGCACCGAACAGGAAAAAAAATTCCCAATTATTCCGGGTTGGCACGCAGCCAGGCTTGAACGCTCTCCCACTGGGCTTCCAGCCGCTTCTGGGAGACCGGCACCTTGGTCCCCAGACTCTGGGCAAACAGCGAAACCCGGAACTCCTCAAGCATCCAGCGGTACTGGACCAGCTCAGGGCAGTCAGCAAGCAGCGTTGGCCGATGCTCCAGCGCCGTCTCCAGCGGTTCGCAGAGGCCCTCCAGGCGCTCGGTATGCTGCCTGTCCTTGGGTATCTGCCCCGACAGGCGCGAGAGGCGCAAATCGAGCGCCTTCAGATACCGCGGATACTGCCTGAGCCAATCGCCGGGGGTGTCGCGCTGGAAATCGGGGCAAAACAGCCCCTGAAGCTGTGCCTCGACATCCCGGCGGGTGACCTCGGAGTCCCTGTTCGGCAGCCCGGCGAGCTGCTGTCGAACACTCCCCAGCGGGGTAACAGTATTGGCAAGGTTCTGTTCAAGTTCGCTTGCCGTGGCAAAAACCCCAGCGGCCAGTTTTCGCATTTCCTCGAAACCGGCACGCTTGTGAGGAAGGCCCGCTTCAAGCTTGCAAGTCTGCGCAAACGCGGCGTTGATAAGATCATCCACGAGCGGCTCTCGCGGCAGGTCCGCCGCCGCGAGCGCAAGCGTATGCGTGTTGCCCCGAAGGAGCTGCTTGCGCAACGTCTTGACCGGGTTGGCCGCACCAAGCCGGAGCAGCCGCAAAACCCCCAGCCGATGCTCACGTTGCGCCTGGGCGGGGTAATCACACAACTGGATCGCCACGCTGTCGCCGCAATCGGCCAGTGCGGGGAACGCGATGATATCGGCACCCGCCTGACGGAAGCGCCACTCACGTGGCAGTTCGTCGAAGTCCCAGCGCGTAAGTCCTTCACGCGCCGGCGAGTCCTCGTCACGGGCGCTGACCACCGCGCGCGTATCATCGCGAAAGCGCTCGATCAGGCTTGCGAGGTTTCTCCCCTGCTCTAGCAATCGTCCCTCGGCATCCACCACCCGCACGTTCATACGGTAAAAGTCTTCCAACTCGACGCCTGTCCAGTCTGCCGCACTGAGCTTGATGCCGGAGCTCTTTGCCAACCGGGCTGCCAGCCAGGTCAATAGATCCTCGTCGCCCTCGGGTCGCTCGGCAAGCGCTGCATCGACGTAGTCGGGTACGGGCACGAGGTGTTTGCGCAGCTGCTTGGGCAGTCCCTTTACGAGCGCGATACATTTCTCACGCAGCAGCCCGGGCACGAGCCAGTCGAATCGATAGCGCGGTACCCTGTTGAGTAACGCGACCGGCACGGTCACTGACACACCGTCGGCGGTACCGCCCGGTTCAAACGCGTAACTCAGGCGCAGGCGCAGGTCGCGCCACTCAAGCAGGTCAGGAAACTGGCCACCGAGCGCTGCGCCGGGGTCGCGGGCAAGGAGGACCTCGCGTGACATATACAGGGACTTCTCGGCCTGCGGCTCTTTCTTCAACCACGAGGCAAGGCGCGAAGCTGTATAAATGTCAGGCGGCATTCGCTCGTCGTAAAAGCTGTATAGAGCCTGCTCATCAACCAGCAGGTCGCGTCGACGGCTGCGCGACTCCAGGTCTTCAATCTCTCGCACGAGGCGCCGGTTGTGCTTTAGAAATGCGGGGTGCTGGTGGTAACTGCCCGGCACCAGCCCTTCACGAATCATCAGCTCCCTGCTTTCGGCGGGGGCCAGCGGGCCGTAATGCACAGGCCGCTTTTCAGACAGCGTAAGACCGTAGAGCGTGGTGCGCTCGAGTGCGACCACCTGTCCACGGCGCGAGCGCCAGTGAGGTTCTGAGGAATGTCGCTTTAGCTGTGCAGGTTTCAAGTCCAGCACCCAGCGCGGTTCGATAGCGGCAACCTCGCGCGCGAACACCCGGCTCGTTTCCACTATCTCCGCGGCCACAATCCACTTGGGCTTCTTTTTTGCCTGTGAAGATCCAGGGAATATCTGCAACTTGCGATCCCGCGCACCCTGGTATTCGCGTCCTTCCTGGTGTCGGGCAATGTGCCCGAGCAGTCCACTCAACAGCGCGCGGTGGATCGCCGCGTAGTTTTCTTCCGGAGGCAGCTCGGCGGGTGGTTTTAACTTTTGCTGGCGACACGCGATGGTGAGCTGCGTGTGAATGTCACGCCACTCACGCATGCGCCGGTAGGATAGAAACTCTCGCTGGCAGAGCTTGCGCAGCTTGTTTTGGCTCAGCGCCTGCCGCTGCTCTTCAAAATAACGCCAGAGATTCAGCCACGCCAAAAAGTCTGAACGCTCATGGCGAAAGCGCGCGTGGGCCTGGTCTGCCTGCGCCTGCTTCTCGGGGGGGCGCTCACGCGGGTCCTGCACGCTGAGCGCACTGGTGATCACAAGGATCTCGGCGAGGCAGCCAAGTTCGACACTCGCGAGAATCATGCGTGCCAGGCGAGGGTCGACAGGCAGGCGCGACATACGCTTGCCCATCGAGGTGAGTTTGCCGGACTCCGACACCGCACCGAGCTCTGTGAGCAGGCGAAAACCGTCGCGCACCAGCCGACTGTCCGGTGGATTGATAAACGGAAATGCGCTGATGTCACCGAGGCGTAGCTGCAGCGCCTGCAGGATGACCGCGGCCAGGTTCGTGCGCTGGATTTCGGGTTCCGTGTACTCAGGCCTGGCGAGGTAGTCCTCCTCGCTGTACAGGCGAATGCAGACGCCTGGGCCTACCCGACCGCAGCGTCCGCGACGCTGGTCGGCACTGGCCTGGGACACGGGCTCGATGGGCAGGCGCTGCAGTTTGGAGCGGTAGCTGTAACGGCTGATGCGCGCATCGCCAGGATCGATCACGTAACGAATGCCCGGCACGGTCAACGAGGTCTCGGCCACGTTAGTGGCGAGTACCACGCGCAGGGTGCCGCCGCGGCGCCCCTCGAACACGCGGTTCTGCTCCGCCTGACCAAGACGTGCATACAGTGGCAACACCTCGGGCCCGGAGAGGCGCCGCAACAGCAGCGCCAGCTCGCGAATCTCTCGCTCCCCGGGCAGGAACACCAGTATGTCGCCGCGCGGCCCATAGCTGCCACGCTCGATGTCCTCGACCAATCGCAACACGTCCGACCAGCGTTCCCCACCGTCGCTGGAGGGCGGCTCATAGAGGGTTTCAACCGGGTAACTCCGACCCGAGACCTCGATCACCGGTGCATCGTCGAAGTGCTTCGAGAAGCCCTCAACATCGATGGTGGCCGAGGTCACAACGATTTTGAGATCGGGACGTCGTGGCAAGAGTCGTTTGAGATAACCCAGAAGAAAGTCGATGTTGAGACTGCGCTCGTGGGCCTCGTCGATGATCAGCGTGTCGTACTGCCGCAGCTCGCGGTCACGCTCTATCTCTGCGAGCAGAATACCGTCCGTCATGAGCTTTATCGATGACGCGTCTGAAACCTGGTCGTGGAACCGCACCTGGTAACCGACGATGTCCCCAAGCTCGCCGCCCAGCTCCGAGGCGATGCGCCCCGCCACCGTGCGCGCCGCGAGTCGCCTGGGCTGTGTATGCCCAATACGGCCGCGAAGCCCGCGGCCGAGTTCCAGGCAGATTTTCGGTAGCTGGGTGGTTTTACCCGAACCGGTCTCCCCGGCCACGATTACCACCTGGTGCGCGGCAATCGCCGCAGCAATCTCCTCGCGACGTTCGGCGATAGGCAGGTCCGGCGGATACGTGATCACCGGAAGTTGTCGGGGTTGCTGCTCGGACATTCTGGAAAAACTGCTTCGATTTAACTTATAAGGCCCGCGACGATGGCGCGCGGGGCCAGGGGTCAAACGAATTCGAACCTACACGGCGATCAAGATCAACACCCGGCCAGATAAATTCCGCTATGCTGTGCGCCGAACGCAAATAGAGCGGGAGTGAACCATGCCGAGTATCACGAACTTCACCTTTGACGAGATCACTGTCGGCCAGACGGCCACCTATTCAAAAACCATCGGGGAAGAAGACATTGTGCAGTTCGCCGTTGTCTCCGGTGACGCCAATCCCGTACATCTCGACGCCGATTTTGCCGCAACCACCCAGTTCGGTGAACGCATCGCCCACGGCATGCTTACCGGTGCCATCATCTCAGCGGCACTGGCGATGAAGCTGCCAGGGCCGGGGTCGATCTACCTTAACCAGTCGCTGCGCTTTACCGCTCCGGTCACGATCGGCGACGAGGTCACGGTCAAGCTTGAGGTGACGGACAAGAACGACCGCCGCGGGTTCGTCACGCTATCGACCGAGGCTGTGAACCAGGAAGGCCAGCGCGTTGCGACCGGCGAGGCGCAGCTGATTGCGCCAAAGGAAAAGGTCGTACTGGAACAACCGGCGCTGCCTACTGTGACGCTGTCGCACTAGGCAACGGTGCCGCCCTCACCCTCCGCAAACTGCTCCTCGAACTGCAGCGGGTCGATGTACATCAGGCGCAGTTCAGTGCCACCCGCTGCGCCCGGGTCCGCGGACAGGACCAGCACATTGGTCTTGCCCTGCTCCACAGTGACAGCGGGCACGCCGAAAATCATCGACTGACCGCCGTCCTGCGCATTGAAGACGCGCAGCGGCTTCTCCTCATTCACCAACTGCGCAATGTTGCTGAGCAACGTGGTGAGGCTGCCGCGAAACGCGCCGTAGTTCAGCTTGCCTCGGAACTCACTGTGATCGAGCGATAGACCGAAGGAAGCCAGGGACTCGTCCTCCATCCGCACATTGGCCAGTGCGGTTCGCTCGCCTTCCTCGATGCGCCGGTAAAGTTGCTTCGCCTCTGTTCGGCCGGGCTCAACCAGCGCGCGATGCAGCAGGTTTGCGGCCAGCACCAGGAACTGCTCCGGCGCCATTGATTGGGTTTTGGGGTCTGCCATAGAAATCACACGCTTCAGGGTCGGGGCAGTCTAATACCCGCCGAAGGTAGCGGCAATGTGTGAACTCCTTCACACAGGCCTTGGGGGTGATCGTTCCTGTATGCTATATTTGATATGTTATTTAATGTATTTAATACTTTTTAGTTATATCTAGGCATAGGCGATGGTTATATCCACAGAAGAACTGCTAAGCCGCATGGCGCCGGGTGTTGCCGGCGTGCTGCTGTGCGCCGTCTGCTCTGCGCTCTTTGCCACTACTGCCTCTGCAAAAACGAGCGAGAAGGACCTCATACTGCGCTCGCTGACAGAGGAGCGCCAACTCCTCACCGCCGAATTAGAAGAATACAGCCGCACCATCGAGCTGCTGCAAACAGACAGCACTCCACCGGAACAAAGTGCCAATCCAGCCGTACGCAAGCTCGCCGAGGAAGTTGTTGCCCTGCGCGCGCAACTCGTAAGCATCACCGAACGCGAAGTCACGCTGCTGCAGGAACAGATAGTCGCCTCTCGAGACGATGCCGGTATTGCCGAGGCAGCAGATACCGAAGCCCACGAGCAGTCACTGGAAACCAAGCCCCTGCGCGCGCAACCGGCACCGGACGTTCTAGCCCAGGAGGCCAACACCGTCGACCGCCTGCACACCCTGCTAGAGGGCTACTACATCGAACAACAGGAAGCGGCACGCGTACTGCCCACCCATGACGAACTTGCCCGCCGCGAGAGCGCACAGCGTGATGCACAGACCATGGAACGCATACCCTTCAGCATCGATAAGGTGCGCCTGACGGGCGAAGAAGGCAGCACCGCGCTGGCCGATATCACCCAGCGTCTCATGGACCCGACCATTCCCGAGTCACGTCGCGACATCGCACCCATCTGCAACATTCGGACGCGTCTGTTCGACACGCTGGTCGCCAGCGAGAGCCGCAGCTTGCGGCCCGTTGGTAAGAACCACTATATTGCCCGGGTGCGCCTGCAGCCGGGGGACACCACACTGACTATTCTCTCCACTCGCTGGGAACTGAGTCTGCCGCTTCACGCAAGCGCGGGTGATTTCCTCATCACGCTCTATCGCCCCCCGGGCGGTACCGAGCAACTCCACGCTTTCGCGGTCGAGGAACTCCTCGCGCTGCAGAAGCCCCACATTCCCGCATGGCTGCCGGCTGAACTCGACCTCACTGCATCCGCCGGATGAGCCGGGACAATAGGCCGTGGTCGCCCGCTGGTGGCGCCGGGCTCGCGTATGACGAAAACGGCACACCGCGTTCCGACACCTTCGACGATGTCTACTACTCCCGTGAGAGCGGCATCAAAGAAAGTCGCTACGTATTCCTCGAAGGCAACAACCTTCCAGCGCGGTTCGCGCAGCAGGATGACTATCGACCTTTCTGCATCGGTGAAACCGGTTTCGGCACGGGGCTCAATTTCCTGTTGACCTGGCAGGCCTGGCGGCAGGCGCCGGAACCCCGACGACCACTACACTTCATCTCGTTCGAGAAACACCCGCTATCCGCCACCGAACTCGAGATAGCGCTCTCACACTGGCCGAAGCTCGCCGAGCACACCGCCGCGCTCCTCGCGAACTATCCACCCCCGGTTCCGGGCGCACACCGACTGCTGCTGGATGGCGGTCGCGTCCGGCTGGACCTCTGGTTTGACGATGCGGGGCAGAGCCTCGCTGACCTCGCGTCGCTTGGGCAACGGCACATAGACGCCTGGTATCTAGACGGCTTCGCTCCCGCTCGTAACCGAGAGATGTGGGGGCCCGAGTTGCTTGCCTGCGTTGGCCAGCTCAGTCGCCCTGGTGCAACATTCAGCACTTTTACCGCGGTTGGGCAGGTAAAACGCGATCTCCAGGCAGCGGGGTTCGCAGTGTCGAAACGCGCAGGTTTCGGCACGAAGCGCGAATGCCTGCGAGGCGACTTACAGGAAAACACTTCGACCGTTGCACCCTCGCACACGCAAACGCCCTGGGACCTGTCCGACAGTCGCCCCAGGCAAGTGAAAGATGCACTCGTGGTCGGCGGCGGCCTCGCGGGTTGCTTTACCGCGGCAGCGCTGGCGGCCCGCGGCGTGAACGTCACGTTGCTCGAGGCCGATCGAATTGCAAGCGGCGCCTCCGGCAATGATCAGGGCGTTCTCTTTACTCGACTCTCTCACCGCCATTCGACCCTGGTCGACTTTGCCCTCCTTAGCTACCTCCACGCCACCGCCCGCTACCGTGCGATGTTCGATTCAGGCGCGGTGGCAGTGGGTCGCGATGGTGAGCTTTGCGGCTGCCTGCAGCAGGTTAGCGATGCCGGAGAGCTGGAGCGGCTTACGACAGTACTCGATGGTGCAGCGGAACTCGCGCGCGTCATCCATTCGCAGGTCGAGGCAAGCGAGCTTACCGGCGCGGAGCAGGCGCTGCCCGGCATCTGGCTGCCGGGCTCGGGATGGCTGCGGCCACCGGCGGTCTGTCAGGCGCTGGTTGATCACCCACTGATCACCGTGCGCGAGCATTGCGGCGAACTCGCTCTAGAGCACAAGGGAGGACGCTGGCATGCCGGTGCCCTCGCCCAGGCAGACTACGCAGTGATCACCTGCGGTACCAAAAGCACCGACTTCCCATCGGCGGCCTGGCTGCCGCTAAGGACCATTCGCGGGCAGACCAGCCACGTGCCCGCCAGCGCGCTACCGGGCAGGCTGCGCGCTGCACTGTGCCACTCTGGTTACATCGCGCCTGCACAGGGCGAGGAGTACTGCCTCGGCGCCACTTTCGCCGTGGATGACCACGACACGGGGCTGCGCCTTGAGGACCACGCCCACAACCTCAACGCACTGGCAGACGCCATGCCGGCGTGGAAGGGCGCGATCGCGGCCATCGACCCGGCAACGCTCGAGGGTCGCGTTGGCTTTCGCGCGGCAACGCCGGACTACCTACCCCTGGTCGGCCCCTGCCCCAATCACGGACTGTTCACCCAGCGCTACGCCAGCCTGAAGAAGGATGCGCGCGCCGTCATCGAGGAACCCGGCGCGTACCTTCCCGGTCTATACATCAACGCGGGGCACGGATCACGCGGCCTGTCGTCCACGCCACTGGCCGGCGAGCTGATCGCAAGCCAGGTACTGGGTGAAACGCCGCCGCTGGAGCGTCGACTGGCTCGCGCTCTGTCCCCCGCGCGGTTTATCATTCGTGACCTGAGTCGAAACCGGATCTGATTGTGCGTTTATTGATTGCCCTGCTAGCGCTGCTGGCCTGTGCACTGCCCGCCTACTCCCTCGACGAGTACACAGTGCGCGTGCTGGAAAAGCGCGCACAACCGAGAGATCACTTTGTGCAGGGCCTCGAGATTCACGATGGCATGCTGTATGTCAGCGCGGGCCAGTATGGCAAGTCGCGACTGCTCCGCTATCGTTTCGAGGACATGGCGCTGGAACGCGGACGCAGGCTCCATCCGCGCGTGTTTGCCGAGGGGCTGACGGTCCTCAACGATATCGTGTACCAACTCACATGGCGCAACCGGGCCCTGTTCACCTACCGCAAGAGCACCTTCGACTACCAGTCCACCCTGCGAATTCCCGGGGAGGGCTGGGGGCTTACCAATGACGGCGTGAACCTCGTGTACTCCGATGGCAGCGACAAGCTCTACACCATGTCGCCTGAAAACGGCCAGATCCTGGCCGAGCTGAAGGTCACCCAGAACGGCCAGCCCGTGTACCGGCTGAACGAGCTGGAGTGGGTTGGCGGCGCGATCTGGGCCAATGTCTGGAACACCAACCGCATCGTCATTATCAATCCGGACAATGGCAAAATCACTGGCACCATCGATCTCACGGGGCTACTGCCCGATGAAGATCGCGATGCCAGTACCGACGTACTCAACGGCATCGCCGTGGACCCCCGAAACGGCGACATCTGGGTGACCGGAAAGCACTGGCCGTGGCTCTACCGCATCGAACTTGTAGACGCCTCTCAAGCTGCCAAAGCGACTCCCGGCACGCTAGAATAGGCGCCCTTTACACTCCTGGAACCCCCTGAATGAGCCAGACAGCAACGGCCCACCCGGCCTTCGAACCCCTGCGCCGGGAAACCATCGACTCCCTGAACATCACGGTCGAGCAGTACCAGCATAAATCCACGGGCGCGATGCACTACCACCTCGCCAGCGCCAACTCCGAGAACGTTTTTCTCGTGGCCCTGCGCACCGTACCGCAGGACTCCACCGGGGTAGCGCACATCTTGGAGCACACTGCACTCTGTGGCTCCGAGCGTTTCCCGGTGCGCGACCCGTTTTTCATGATGCTCAGGCGTTCGCTCAATACGTTTATGAACGCCTTCACCAGCTCAGACTGGACCGCCTACCCCTTCGCCAGCCAGAACCGGAAAGACTTCAACAATCTCCTCGACGTTTACCTGGACGCGGTGTTCTTCTCGCGCCTGGACCCGCTCGACTTTGCCCAGGAAGGCCACCGGGTGGAATTCGAGGAGGCCGACAACCCCGACTCTGACCTCGTGTTCAAGGGCGTTGTGTTCAACGAAATGAAGGGTGCGATGAGTGCCATCACCAGCGTACTTTGGCAAAAGCTGTGCGAGCACCTCTTCCCGACGAGCACCTATCACTACAACTCGGGCGGTGACCCCGAGGCGATTCCCGACCTGTCTTACGAACAGCTGAAGCGTTTCTACGAGACGCACTACCACCCCACCAATGCCATTTTCATGACGTTCGGCGACATCAGCGCCGCCGAGCACCAGGCGGTGTTCGAAGATAAGGCGCTCACCCGTTTTGAAAAACTTGACCAGCGCATCCAGGTCAAGCCAGAGCAGCGCCTGCAGGCGCCACTTCAAGTGACCGACACCTACGCCTTCGACGAGAGCGATGACACCGACGGCAAGACCCATCTCGTTATGGGCTGGATGCTCGGCGAATCGGCGGATCTCGAGCAGATGCTGGAAGCCCAGCTGCTCTCCAGCGTGTTGCTGGACAACAGTGCATCGCCGCTGCAGCACGCGCTGGAAACCACCCACCTCGGCCGCTCACCCTCCCCGCTGTGCGGCCTCGAAGACTCGATGCGCGAACTCGTGTTCTGCTGCGGTATCGAGGGCAGCGAAGTCGAGCACACCGGGGCCCTGGAAGAACTGGTGCTTGGCGTGCTGGAAAAAGTCGCGACAGAGGGCGTGAGCCCGGAGCGCCTCGAAGCGGTGCTACACCAGCTCGAGCTGCACCAGCGCGAAATTTCCGGCGACAGCTACCCCTACGGCCTGCAGCTGATTTTGCAGGCACTCGGCTCGGCAACACACTACGCCGACCCGACAGACGCGCTCAACCTGGACCCGGTCATCGAGTCACTGCGCGAGAAGATTGCAGACCCCGACTACATACGCGGCCTGGCGCGACGACTGCTGCTCGACAACCCACATCGGGTCACCTTGACCCTGACGCCAGACACCGGCCTCAGCGCCGAGCGGGCAAAGCGCGAGGCCGAGCGCCTGGCGGAGATTAAGGGCGAGATGGACAGCGCGGCCCGCGAGGCGACGATAAAACTTGCCGAGGACCTGCTGGCGCGGCAGGCACAGGAAGATGATGAGAGCATCCTGCCCAAGGTCGAGCTGTCAGATGTTCGCAAAGACACGCCCGAACCCAGCGCAGCTCGCACCGAGATCAATGGCCGGGCGTTCACCACCTACGCCCAGGGCACTAACGGCCTGGTGTACCAGCAGGCTGTAGCACCACTGCCGGCAATGACACCGGAGCAGCTAGAGCGCCTGCCGCTCTACAGCGGCATGCTCACGGAGCTCGGTATCGGCAACAGCAACTACCTGCAGACGCAGGAGCGCCAGTCCGAGACCGTGGGCGCCATATCCGCCTTCCCCGGCATGCGCGGCGCAGTGGACGACGAACAGGCCGTCACCGGATTCTTCACGCTCTCCTCCAAGGCGCTCGTGCGCAACGCCGGCGCGCAGGCCACGTTGATGCGCGACACACTGTCCGCTGCGCGCTTTGACGAGCACGACCGCATTCACGAACTGATCCAGCAGCAGCGTGCCCGGCGCGAACAGTCCATCACCGGCAATGGTCACAGTCTGGCGATGTCGGCCGCCTGTGCGGGGATGAGCCCGGTAGCCGCCCTCACACACCAGCACTCCGGCCTGGCCGGTATCAGTGCACTGCGCGCGCTGGACGAGAGCCTGGAAACACCGGCCGCGCGCGAGGCATTGTCGGCCTCGTTGGCCGATTTGCACGGCGCGATCACGGGCGCTGGTCTCGAGCATCTCGTCGTGGCTGAAGAAGAACGTCTCAACGACATTGTGCAGACGACCGCTGGAATCTGGTCAGACTTCCCACAGGGAGATGCAGCGGGCCGCCTTGAGTTCAACCCGGTGCGTGAGTCGCGCAAGGAAATGTGGCTCGCCAACACACAGGTGAACTTCTGTGCACGCGCCTACCCAACGGTGCCGGTAGACCACGACGACGCGCCCGCGTTGACCGTGCTCGGCGGCTTTTTGCGCAACGGCTTCCTCCACCGCGCGATCCGCGAACAGGGCGGCGCATACGGCGGCGGCTCTTCGCAGGACTCAGCCCTCGCGGCGTTCCGCTTTTTCTCCTACCGCGATCCGCGTCTTGCAGAGACGCTCGACGACTTCGATGCGGCGGTCGAGTGGTTGCTGGCTGGCGGTCACGAACAGCGCGCCCTCGAAGAAGCGATCCTCGGCGTAATCGGCACGCTCGACAAACCGAGCTCTCCCGCCGGCGAGGCCAAACAGCACTTCCATAATACGCTGTACGGACGCACGCACGAACAACGCGAGCGTTTCCGCGAGCACATCCTGGGCGTTAGCCTCAACGACCTTGTGCGGGTGGGCGAAACCTACCTGCAGCCAGACAAGGCGAGCACTGCCGTGATCGTGCCTGCGGGTGCCTCTGAGGAAACAGCGGAACTGCGTGAGACCCTCGGTCTGGAACTCAGGGAACTGTAGAAAAAAAGGGCGGCTGAAGAGCCGCCCCGAAAGGACCTGGTGACAGGGGTACCAGGGTTACCACATGTGCCTGCGGGCTTTTCCGCGGTAGTGCTCGCGCCGTTCCTCGCGCGCCTGGGCGAAGTCTTCCATTTCAGCGCGCTGCTCTTCGTCCAGCAGCTGGTAAAGGCTCGCCTGCGTACTGGCGCGGCGGTACACGAGCTGGCTCGTGAGCGCCCCGATCTCGTCTGCGGTCGCCTGTGCGGTACCGGGATCAAAATTGGCGGCCTGGCCCTTCAGGCTCGCGCGCAGCTCCTCCATTCGCTCGCGGTCAGCACGGCTCTCTTCGAAACTCATGCTGAATAGCTCCTGGGCCTGCACCTGTTGTTCCTCGGTGAGTTCCAGGTGGTGGGTCAATCGCTCGACCATCTGTTCGGGATCGTGCTTGCGCTCACCCCCAGGCTTACCGGGCCACGCGGCCGCGGCCAGTGATATCGTGGTCACAACCACTGCGGTGCCACTGATCAGGGTGCGGGATAATGAACGTTTCATGGCATACCTCCTAAGGTAGTGTTGCGGTGGCCTCGCCACCTCGATGTCGCAGACAGGATAGCCCTGCCACGCCGTTAAGCTCTGCCCGCGACACGTTAAGAAGTGTGAAGAAGCGCTGCCGGGGGTTAAGTCGAGTGACAAGCCACCACTCCTTGGTCACACTAGCCCCGAGACTTGTTAGGGAGATGCGCGATGAGCGCCAGCCTTCTCATCATCGACGACGACGTCGAGCTCTGTGCACTGCTGTCGGACTTTTTGAAGCTTGAGGGCTTCGCCGTTGCGGCCGTCCACGATGGCCTCGAAGCCGTCCAGCACTGCGCCGCAAAGGAGTACGATGCGATCGTGCTCGACATCATGCTTCCCGGCATGCAGGGACTCGATGTGTTGCGAGAACTGCGGCGCCAGGGCGACACGCCGGTACTAATGCTCACGGCACGCGGTGAAGAAACCGACCGGATTCTCGGCCTGGAACTCGGCGCCGACGACTACCTGCCCAAGCCCTGTAACCCACGCGAACTCGCCGCGCGTTTGCGCGCGATACTCAGGCGTTCGAGCACAAGCGCACCCGCCGCTGCGACCACGCTGACGGTAGGCTTGACCAGGCTGGACCCCTCCAACCGCAGCGCGACATACAGGGGCGCCGATCTCGCACTGACCAGCGCCGAGTTCAACGTGCTACACATTTTGCTGAGCCAGGCGGGCCAGGTCGTCGACAAGGACACCCTCTGCCAGGACGCACTCGGCAGGCCACTCGCGGCGTATGACCGAAGTGTCGACGTGCACGTGAGCAAAATTCGCAGGAAGCTGGCCGCCCAGGGAGGCGATGACCTGATCGTCAGCGTTCGCGGTGCGGGTTACCAGTTCCGGCAAACGGGATAAGCACCGTGCGCGGCAATCTCTTCCTCAAAATGTTTACCGGCTTCTGGCTGGTCACGATTGCCATCCTGGGTAGCTGGCTGCTTTCAGCGAACTACTTCGATTCGCAGGCACCCGGCCCCCACTACCTGCAGGGCCACCACGATGGTCGCCCTCCTCCGCCACCCCACCGCGTCATGCTCAAACTGATCTACGAGCTGCAGAACGCCGAGGCCGACGCACTCAAAGACATTGTCGACAACGCCAGGGACCGACAAAACATCACCATCTACCTTCTCAACATGGAGGGTGAGGAGTTGTTCGGTGAAAACCCGCCAGAGGCAGCATACGCCGTTGCCGAAGAGGTACAGGGTCGCAGGCGCCGCGCCGTAGCGCGCACACCGGAAGGACGCTTTAGCGCACACGCCATCTACCGTACTGATTACGGGCCCCTGCGCGCCGTGTTCGCCTTTCATCGGGGGCAGCGCCCCATCATCGCAGCACTGGGCGAAAATCCCTGGCTTCGTGTATTGCTGGCCGTACTCGTCAGCGGCCTCGTGTGTTTTGGGCTGTCGCGGATGCTGACGAACAGGCTCGCGACGCTGCGCGGTGCATCGCGACGCCTCGCAGAGGGTGATCTCGATACGCGCATACAGGTACGCGCCGCGGGCGGGGACGAGACCGACGAACTCGCGCGTGACTTCAACAGCATGGCGGAGCAGTTGCAGGCGCGCATACAGTCACAGAAGCAACTGTTGAGCGATGTCTCCCACGAGCTACGCTCACCACTCGCCCGTCTGCGCATTGCGCTGGCACTCGCGCAGGACCAGCCCGAGTCCAGCAACGAACAACTTGAACGCATTGAAAGAGAAACCGAGCGACTGGAAGAACTGATCGGTCAGTTGCTCGCAACGCGCACGCAGGACTTACCGCTGGACACGCATATCGACCTGGTTACCCTGTTGCGCCAGCTAAGCGCCGATGCCGCATTTGAAGGCGCACCGGGCGGCAAGCGCATCCACTTCAAGACCAACGTCGAAGAAGCGGTCGTGGCGAGTCACTCCGACTTACTGCACAAGGCATTTGATAACGTCCTGCGCAACGCGTTAGCCCATACCGCGGACAACACCACGGTGGAAGTTGAACTGGCCACAACCGGGAGCCGCCATCGCGTCACGGTGCGGGACAAGGGTCCCGGCGTGCCCGAGGAGGCACTCGCCAGTATTTTCGACGAGTTCTACCGCGTCGACAGCGCGCGCAGTCGCGACACCGGAGGGTATGGCCTGGGTCTCTCCATCGCGCGCCGCGCCATGACCCAGCACCGCGGCGAGATCAGCGCAAGCAACCGTGGCGATGGCCTCGAGATCATCCTCGAACTGCCGGTGCAAAGCTGAAAAAACTCGTCTAAAATCGCCCGCCGCGGAACCAGAATGTAGAGAAAGCATGTTCGACGTACGACCCCTGGCGGGCGCTCTCGGCGCCGAGATACACGGTATCGACCTTAGCGACACTCTCGATAACGAGACATTGTCGGCCATTCGTGCGCTGCTGCTCGAACACGAGGTCATTTTCTTTCGCGGCCAGGACATTACGCCCGCGCAGCAGAAGACGCTGGCGCTCTCCTTCGGCGCACTGCAGACCCACCCCGCCTACGAAACCGTAGAAGGTTTCCCCGAGATCACGATTCTTGAGAGTACGGCAGAAAAGCCGACCAAGATCGAGGCCTGGCACTCCGACATGACCTTCAGGGAACATCCGCCGATGGCCACCGTACTGCGCTCGATCGTAGTGCCGGAGCGTGGCGGCGACACCCTGTGGTCAAGCATGACCGCGGCCTATGAAGGACTCTCACCTGCGATGCGGGCGTTTCTCGAGGGGCTGACCGCGGTGCACAGCTTTACGCACGGCTTCAGGGAAAGCCTTGCGGAACCCGGCGGCCAGGAACGACTCGCCAGCGCCGTGGCAGCGAACCCGCCCGTGCGTCACCCGGTGATTCGCACGCACCCGGAGACGGGCAAAAAAGTGTTGTTTGTGAACAGCCTGTTCACCACGCACATAGAAGGCCTGAGCCGCGCCGAGAGCGACGCGGTACTTGCATTGCTGTTCGAGCATGTCACAACCGCGGAGTACACCTGCCGATTTAAATGGCAACCGCATTCCATCGCGATCTGGGACAATCGCAGCACGCAGCACAAGCCCATCAACGACTACTTCCCCGCGCACCGCCGCCTGCAGCGCATCACGATCGACGGCGACCGGCCCTACTAGCGTCCCGGCTCAACGGGCAGCGTGGGCGCCACCTCTCCGCTATTCACCCTGCGTATGTAGTCGTTTACCTCACGCTTCACCTGCGGCGCGAACAGGTACAGGCCGAGAATGTTCGGTACAGCGATCAGGAAGACCATTGCGTCGGAGAAGTCCAGCACGGCGTCCAGCTTGATCATCGCGCCGATTGCGATAAAGGCGCAGAAGATAAACTTGAAGATGAACTGCACGATACTCGCCTCGCCAAAAATATACGTCCACGCCTTTAGCCCGTAGTAAGACCACGCGATCGAGGTCGAGAACGCAAACAATAATGCCGCTAACGCTAGCGGGTACGGTGCCCAGGAAACATGGTGGGCAAATGCCGCTGACGTAAGCTCGATCCCCTCAAGCCCCTGGTCCATCAACCCCGCCGGATAGGCAGTCGCCACCACAACGAGCGCCGACAGCATGCAGATCACGATGGTGTCGATAAACGGCTCCAGGAGGGAGACCAGGCCCTCCGAGGCGGGCTCATCGGTTTGCACAGCCGAGTGCGCAATGGACGCCGAGCCGAGGCCCGCCTCGTTGGAGAACAAGGCCCGCTGAAAACCGACGATCATTGCGCCAACGAGACCACCGGTCGCACTGTCGAGGCTGAGCGCGTCCGTGACGATTAGCGCGATGGCCGCAGGTACATGCTCCGCACTCATCGCGATAATCACGAGAGCGGACAGCACGTACAGCACCGCCATGAACGGCACCAGCACCCCGGCGACGCGAGCGATAGAACGAATACCCCCGATGATCACCAGCGCCACCGCGCTTGCGATAATTAAACCGAACAGCCAGCCGCGCTCCGCAAAGAAACTGTCAGCGCCGCCACTAATGCTTACAAACTGGACATAGGCCTGGTTGGACTGGAACATGTTGCCGATGCCAAGACAGCCGATCACCATGCACAGCGCGTAGAACACGCCGAGGGCCTTACCAAAACCGGGCCGGCCCCGGTCGCCAAAGAGGCGCTCCAGGTAGTACATCGGCCCGCCCGAAACCGAACCATCATCGTTGTATCGGCGGTACTTCACGCCGAGCGTACACTCCACCAGCTTGGTCGACATCGACAGGAAGCCGGCCACCATCAGCCAGAAGGCCGCGCCCGGGCCACCCATGCCGATTGCCACGGCGACACCAGCGATGTTACCGACACCGACCGTACCGCTGACCGCGGTGGCCACGGCCTGAAAGTGGGAAATCTCGCCCTTTGCCGTGTGATCGTGGAAGTGGCCGCGCACATGGCGAATGGCGAGACCGAACCCGCGGATATTGATAAACCCAAGGTAGAAGGTGAAGAAGGTTGCGGCCACGGCGAGCCACAGAACGATCAGCGGGAAGGGCTCGCCGAAAATCGGCACCTTGTAAAAAACGATATTGGAAAGGCCATCCGCCAACGGCCTGACAAATGCCTCGACCTGCTGGTCAAACTCACCCTGCGCCCCCGCGGCTGCGCTCACCGCAAGCAACACCGCCAGCAGCGGCCACCGTCCCCATTGCGCCATCTCGTCACCCAAGTTGTTTGTTATTTACACGCCATGCTCGCACAGGGGCCGGTCGCTGGCAAAGCATCGCCACCGATACAGGCGGTGTACCGAAAGATGCTACTGCGCCTACCCCAGGCTGGACTGCAGTCGCTCAGCGGCGGTAAGAAAATCTTCCTTGAACTGGTAAACGACATTGCGCACGGTGGTGCTTTCGTTCATCAACCCAACGCCCTGCCCCACCCAGTAGGTCGCCAACCGCTTCGCGCCGTCGTGCCCGGTCTCTGCCAGCTTGTCGATCTGGCGCAGGGCGGGCTCGCTAACGAGCGGCTGCAGCGGCATAGGTAACGGCTTGGGGCTGCCGTCGGCTTCCCACGCTTCCGTCCAGGCAGATGTCAGCTGGCGGGAGTACTTGCCGGTGCGGCTCTTGGCGCGTGTCGTACCGCGCGACGATGCAGTGAGCATCTTGTCGCGCGCGGCCACAGGCGTATTGGCCTCGGTGGTGGTGAGCCAGACGGAGCCCGTCCACGCGCCCGCCGCACCCATGGCCATGCTGGCGGCCATCTGTTCACCCGTTACGATACCCCCGGCCGCGAGTACCGGTACATCACCGTAGGGCCGAATTTCGCGACAGACTTCTGGCAGGAGCACCATGGTGGACACCTCGCCACAGTGGCCACCCGCCTCGCCGCCGGCGACGACGATAATGTCGACGCCCGCTTTCACCTGGTTCACGGCATGCTCCTTGGCGCCCACCAGGGCGGCAACTGGCACACCGGCGGCTTTACCCTGCTCCAGCATGGCGGCGGGCGGCACGCCCAGCGCATTGGCGATCAGGCCGATCGGATGTTCAAAGCAGATATCCAGCAGCCGTTGCGCGCCGCTCTCCTGCACATTGGTGGCCATGTTCGTCGCGATGTTGTGCCCGCCGTAGACGCCGCTAGCGTCCATGCCGTGGTCTTGCAGCACACCCATGACGAAGTCGCGATGCCCCTGCGGGACGAGCGACTCAAGATCCTGCTGCTCGGGTTTTTCGTGCGCCTCGATGCCGAGATTGTCAGGGATAATCAGGTCAACGCCATAGGGCATACCCTGCACGTGTTCGTCGATCCAGTTGAGCTCGATCTCGAGTTGCTCTGGCGAAAAACCCGCAGCGCCCAACACGCCCATACCACCCGCCTTGGACACCTCTACCACCACGTCGCGACAGTGACTGAAGGCAAGCAGGGGAAACTCAATGTTGAGCAGGTCACAGATGGGCGAGTTCATGGGGGCTCCGGGCAGCGATAAGTGAGCCGGATACGCTAGCAAAGGCCCCGGGGCAAAACAATCAGGCCTTACTGTTTTTAAGTCATTGCCGTATCCTTGGCGCTTCCAGATTTGAAAGGCCCACGCAATGTCCGACCAGTATCCCGATCACCTGCCCATCATCGTTGGCGCGGCCCAGTACGTCGATCGCCCCGGTGACGACTTCGGACCCGACTTCGACGCACCGATGGATGTCGCCGCAAAGGCGTGTGGCATGGCAGTCGCAGATGCCGGCATTCCCGCGAGTGAGATCGACACGATTGGCG
Organism: Halioglobus sp.; assembly: GCA_965227435.1. GTDB lineage: Bacteria > Pseudomonadota > Gammaproteobacteria > Pseudomonadales > Halieaceae > Marimicrobium. The sequence continues at coordinate 357,357 of CBDDGB010000002.1, forward strand.
TCGTACGCCTGTTTGCCGATGCAGCCCCCGCATGGGCGTCACCGTTCGGTGGCAGCAACAACCCACCTGAATCGATCGCGCAGCGCCTGGGCGCGAGCCCGGAGCGGCGCATCTACACCGACGCGGGCGGCACATCGCCACTTACACTCATGATGGAAGTCTGCCAGGCCATCGGCCGCGGCGAGCAGCGTGTCGCACTGATCACCGGTGTGGAAGCCATTGCGAACCAGCGCAAGGCGCAGCGCGCTGGGCTGGAAGCGAACTGGCGCGAGGAGCACGATGCGCCGCTCGACAACCGCGAGTACAACAAGCGCATGGCCTCACCCCACGAGATTAAATCGGGTATGACACTTCCCGCGCACTACTACGGCCTGATCGAGAACCTGCAGGCAGAGAACATGGGGCACGACCTCACCGCGCATCGCCGTCACATGGCCGAGATGATGGCACCGTTCAGCGAGATTGCGGCCAACAACCCAAACGCACAGTTCCCGACACAGTATTCAGTAGACGAAATCGCCACCGTGGACCGCGCGAACTATCCCATCGCAACGCCGTTCAGCAAGCGCGTGATCGCGCAGGATGCCGTGAACCAGTCCGCCGCCCTTATACTCACCAGCGTGGGAACCGCGAAGCAACTCGGCGTTCCCCCCGAGCAGTGGATTTTCCTGACCGCCTACGCAGAAGGTGAAGACCGCTACATGTGTGAGCGCGAAGACATGGCGCGCTCGGAAGCGATGCAGCGGGTGATCTCGCACACGCTCGACATGGCCCACGCAACACCGGGCGACATGGCCCACATCGACATCTACAGCTGCTTTCCCTGCGCTGTGCAGGCAGCCTGCGATGTGATGGACCTGCCCACCGACGGCAGCGTGCCACTCACCGTGACAGGTGGTCTCCCCTACTTCGGCGGCCCAGGCAACAACTACAGCATGCATGCGCTCGTGGAAATGGCGCTCAGGATTCGCGGCTCAGACCAGCGCGCGCTGGTGACCGCTAACGGCGGCATACTGTCAAAGCATGCGGCGGTGGTCTTTAGTCACCGACCTGCGGCCAACGAACTCATCGACTGGGGGAATGAGACGATCTTTGAGGTGAAGCCCGAGGACATGCCGGCAGTGCCGATGGCCGATGAGGCCGACAGCGGCACCGTGTTGACGTGGACCGTGATCGAAAAGCGCGACAAGCCGTCACTCGGCGTGGTGCTCGCGGCCAGTGACAGCGGCGAGCGATTTTTCGCGTCGAGTTCCGACCCCGAGGTGACCGCGGCAATGCACGCCAGCAGCCCGATCGGGCGCCGCATCAACACCTACCGCGACGAACAGTACCTGCGCTTCAGCCTCGCCGACTGATCAACCCGCGGCGGCGGCCACACGTTTCGCACTCTCCTCAAAGAGCGCCATGTTGCCGCGGGAATAGTGCACGTCGAGCTGTGAGCGCACGATCTTCCAGGCACCGTCAATGTTCGCGTAGTGGTTGTTGTACTCGCCGACGACCGTCACGATATCTTCAGCCCGGGCAACGGGTATCGCCGGGTCGGCGAAGATCACGTGGTCTGCTGCCAGGTAGGCGCGGCAGCTGATGTCGCTGTCGCTGATCGTAACGCGGTGGTTGCTGATCAGGTGGCGCGTGATGTCGAAGCCATTGATCACGCCTTTGAGGTAGAGCATCCAGTCATCTGCCCTGCGTGGTTCATCGGGCGCGCCTGTAGCGGCACTGAGCTCGCCGTAGTCGATAATGACCTCGTCGGCGAAGCAGCTGCGCACAAGCGTCCAGTTCTTGCTGTCGAGCCCCTCGGCGTAGTCGTTATAGCTGTCGATCAGCGCGTTGCGAATGATGAGTGATTCAGTACTCACACGACAGTCTCCTATTTCAGCACATTGCCCTGCACGATGGTGGCCGTGTTGTCGATCACCATCGCTGCACCGTTGACCGCCTTGGACTCTTCCGACGCGAGAAACAGCACCATGTTGGCCACATCTTCAGGCTCTCCAACCCACAGCTTCTGCATGTCGGGGAATGCCGTGGGATTGGCCTCGCGCACGATGTCCTGCACGCCCTGCAGCATGGGGGTGTCCATGTTGAAGGGGTGGACCGAGTTACAGCGGACTCCATAGCGGCCTTCGGTGCTTAAAGTCGCCACCGACTTGGTCATCGCACGAATCGCCGCCTTGGAGGCCGCGTAGGCAAAAATACCTGGGCCGCCCTGGATGCTGGCGGTGGAACACATGTTGATGATGGACCCTGCGCCCTGCTGTTTCATCACGGGCAGTATGTGTTTGCAGCCGTAGAAGGTGCCGTCAGTGCCAACGCTGTTAACCGCTCGCCAGATCTCTTCGGTGGTCTCTTCGATGCTGGCAAGCTTTACGATGCCCGCGTTGTTCACGAGCACATCGACCCGCCCGTGACGCTCCACCACGCCGGCGATGAAGTCCTGCCACGCCTGCTCGCTGGTCACGTCCAGCTGGGCAAACTCCGCCCGTTCGATTTTCGCGGCTTCCGCCTCGCCCTGGGCGATATTGATATCGGCCATCACCACGGTCGCGCCCTCTTCGGCCAGGCGCTTCGAAGACGCCAGCCCCAGGCCGGAGGCTGCTCCCGTCACAATGGCTACTTTTCCGTCTACTCGACCCATCGCTGTACAAACTCCTCGTTGTTATCGTGGCGGCCGGAAACGGCCGCGGCTGAGCAGGATTGCGTAGGCGAAATACATTACCACAAAACAGTCAGGACGTACTGTTTATTTTGGTGCGGGTGCCAAAACGGCAAAGGGCGGCGCGATTAGTTGGCGCTGAGCAACTCCGCGCGAACAGTTTGGGCGTGCTGCTGCAGCTTGCGGGTGTTGTCAGGGCCCATGCGCAACAGCTGCTTTTCCAATGGACTCAGGGCCTCCAACGCGGGGTCAGCAAAGGTATACATCACCGACTCCTGCAGCAGACGCGGCGGCTCCTCAAGCACCGGGGCCGCAATCACCTGGTCCAGCACGCGAATCAGCGCGTTGTCGAAGTCGTCAGGGTCCAGCCCCAGTTCGCCGTAGGTGCGTTCGTACAGCGGCCGCAAGCGGTGGAAGCCCTGCTCGATCGTGGCGGGCTCCAGGTCCGTGAGGGTATTCACCACGGTGTCGTAGCGCTTGTAACCCTCCGGGTCGAGATAGAGCTCTTCACCGATCTTGTCGGCGGGAAATGCACCCGTAGGCGACCAGCCGGGGATCATCTTGCGCATAAGCGTGCCGCGACTGAGGCCGTCCAGCACCGCCGCGCTCACGGAGAGGGGGTGCGCGCTGTCGAACAGGTTGAGCAGCGATTGGCGCACGCCGAGTTCTGACAGCTGCGCCATCAGCCAGGCATCGGACTCCTCTTCCGATGGGAGCTCGGGCTCGGGGGGCGGCGGAGGCGGTGCGGGCGCGACGGGGTCAGCTGGCGCTGCGCTCACTGGCGCAGGCGGCGGCGCCTGAACTGCGCGCGGAATGTCGGGCGCGGGCGCGGGCTTCGCGGGAACGATCGGCGCTGGCTCAGCGGCGACCTCAGGCATCGCGGGCGCCTCCTCCTCGTCACCCGTGTACCAGAGCACGAAGCCGACCGCGACTATCAACAGCGCGGCCACCACGAAGTTCATCACCGGGAGTCCCCGCCGCCCCGGCCGTTCCGCTATCTGGTCGTCCTGCTCTGCCTTCATACTGCGCTCCCTGCGAGTGTCAGGCGTGTGTTAAGCCACACGCGCTTACAGTACACGTTGTGGCAACGCGACACTGGCAAAGTTCAACGCGGCATCACGCGGCGTCGACCTCCTTCAGCGTTGCGGCGCCCTCGTCGAACTCCCAGTAACCGCGCAGGGCCGTCAGCTTGCCCTCTTCATTACAGGCGTAACAGAACACGCCATCAACTCGCTGGGAGTACTGCTTGCCGTTGATGTTCATCAGCACGTTGAGCGTGACGATGTTGGCGCATTCAAGGTGGGAGGTGTATGTATCGTGAATAATGTACTCGATGTCGGCGTTGGCGATATTGCGATCGTAGAACGCTGCGCGCGCCTCGGGCGTCGCATGACCCTGTCCATCGGGGTCCAGCATGGTGGGGCCAATCGGATCTTCGATAATGCCATCCTCGGCCCACATGGCGAGCCAGCCTTCCTTGTCTTTCGTCTTCAGGAATTCCCTCGACTGCAGTGACATCTGGTAGGCGGGATTATTCTCATTCACGGCGCGGCTCCTCTTTAGTGGCGGTGTGCAGTTCAGGATTGAGTGTATAGCGGGGCAGGCCCTTTTCAAGCCAGCGGCAGCTATCGGCGCGCTACAGTACAACACTGCATGATTCGTACAGCTGCCGGGCGCGCTCCGCGGCGGGCAAACCCCGAAGAGAGTCCTTGAAGACCTCGACATCGTAGACCGGCTCGGCGCCGATCTCGCGTAATGCCGAGACGTACGCTGGAAGATCGATGCAGCCTTCGCCGGGCAACAGGCGGTGGTTCAGCGTCTCCTCCATGATGTCGGGCATCGGCTCAGGCAACGCATCGTCGAGCTGTACCGCAAAGATGGCATCGCCGCGCGCAGAAAGAAGATCCGCCGCGCTACCCCCGGCGCGGTGGTGGTGCCAACAATCCAGCATGACGCCACCGTTTGCCCTGCACGCCGCATCGACGACGCGCAATGCGAGCTCGAGGTTATTGACGCGGGAAAACGGCATGAACTCCAGGCTGACTCTCAGGCCCTCGCTGGCGGCGCGATCGCAGAGCGCGCCGAAGCCGTCGATGATCTGCTGTTCGCTGTCAGGCATAGCCAGCCCAGGAGGCGCGTTTACCAGGTCCGTGCCAACGGCGTGGGCAAGATCAAAAATCTCACGCTCGGTTGCGCGCGTGCAGCGGGCAATGACATCGTCGCCTTCCAGTGCTATCGAATCAGGGAGCCAGTTGAAATGCGGGTCGATGTCTGTGACGCGAAGGCCCAGATCATCGAGCAGAGCGCGAAAGTCTCCGGCCGACAGCCCCGAGGCCAGCGCGTCCTCATAGAGTGCCGTGTTGAGCGTCACACCGGTGAAACCCGCACCCGCCGCACTCTGCACGAACTCCAGCACCTCGACGCCGTCCAGGCTGCCCCAGCAGACAGACAGCGCTGCCGCACTCACAGGATGTGTCCGCGCAGCGAGAACACGACTAGAGCGGCAATCCGCCCACGGCGCCGTTGATAGAACCTTCCTCGTTGTACGTGCGCATGAGAATCTCGGCGATGCGCATCTGGTGCACCTCGTCAGCGCCGTCGGCAAAACGCGCCCAGCGCGCCTGCAGCAACATGCTCGAGAGCGGTGAATCCGTCGAGTAGCCGAGCGCTCCATGTACCTGGACCGCGCGATCGCACACGCGCCACAGCGTATTCGCCACATGGTGCTTGGCCATGGAAACTTCCTGCTTGAAGTCCATACCGTGCTCGATCTTGAACGCCGCGTGCAACACCATCAGCTTGGCGGCATACAGCTCCATCGCGCTGTCAGACATCATCCACTGGATACTTTGCTTCTCCGACAGGAGCGAACCGTGAGCGAAACGGTTCTGGGCGCGCTCGATCAACATTTCAAGCGCCATCTCGATCTCACCGATCCAGCGCATGCAGTGCGCGAGGCGCGCAGGGCCAAGGCGCACCTGGCCCAGCTTGTGGCCGCCGCCGCGCTCGCCAAGCAAATTTTCCTTCGGCACCCGCACGTCGGTGTAGCGTATTTCGCAGTGGTTGTGGCTGCCCGACATGGTCTCGACATCGCGCACCAGCTCAAAGCCCGGGCTGTCACATTCCACAATGAAGGCGGAGTTGCGCGCCTGGGGTATTTCGGCATCAGGGTCGGTGCGTGCGATCACGATGGCAAAGTGGGCGCCGCGCGCACCGGAGGTAAACCACTTGTGGCCGTTAATCACCCACTCGTCACCGTCCTCCACCGCCGTGGTCTGGATCAGCGTGGGGTCCGAACCCGCGACCTCGGGCTCTGTCATGGAAAAACAGGAACGAATCTCACCGTCGAGCAGCGGCTGCAGGTACTTCTCGCGCTGGTACTCCGTGGCGAAGTGATGCAGCGTGTGCATGTTGCCCTCGTCGGGCGCGTGAGCATTCATTATGTACGGGCCATAGGGCACCTTTGCAGCCTCTGCCGCAACCGCGGCCAGCGCCGTGACGCCGAGCCCCATGCCACCGGCTTCCTCCGGCATATGCGGCAACCAGTACCCCTTGGACTTGGCCTCCTCGCGCAGCGCCTTGATCGCACGGCGCCAGTCTTTCTCGGTGCTGTCCTTGTTCTCAGAGAGCTCTTTGTAACGCACCTTGACGGTGTCACGCAGGAAGCCGCGAATCTTCTGGCGGGCCTCGTCCACCTCCGGGCCGAAGGTAAAATCAATTGCCATGCAGTCGTTATCCTATTCTCAATACGGGCGTCCAGAGTGTAGCGCATGTTGCGCGACTAACAACGAATGGCATGCTGCTCATGCCGCACACAGGTGCTAGAGAGGTCAACTCATCCATCGCCCGATCGCGGAATCGAAGAAGAACCGGGCAAAGCCCTTCATGCCATCGAGGTTTTCCCTGGTGTAGGGGTACCAAGCGCGCTCCCGCTTCGGGCCGAAGCGGTGCACCACAATATGCTGGGCCTGGCAGAAGCTCTTCAGACCCAGGTGACCATTGACGTAACCAATGCCCGAGTCTTTGCGGCCTCCGAAGGACCCCTCGGGCGCGCCATAGACAAGACCGCCAAACTCATTAACCGCAGCGCCACCGGTTTGTAGCTGCTTCGCCAGTTGCTCGCCGCGCCTGTGGTCGCCGCACCAGATCGAGGCCGACAGGCCGTAGGGGCTGTCGTTCGCGAGGCGCACCGCCTCCTCCTCGCTCGCCACGCGCACAATGGGCAGCACCGGGCCAAATGTTTCATCGCGCATGACCGTCATGTCATGTGTCACATCGGTCAACACGGTGGGCGGGAAATACAGGCCGTCTCTCCCCGTGTCGCGCTCACCCCCAGCGAGCACAGTCGCTCCATCCGCTTTCGCGGCAGCTACCTGCGCCTCGACGATGTCCAGCTGCCGGTCCCAGATCATGCAGCCGAGGTCGGAGTCCGGTGCGCCATCCTGACGAAGGCGTGCAACCTCCTCCAGCACGCGTCGCTCAAATTCGTCGGCGACACTCTCTACTACGTACACGCGTTCTGTAGACGCGCAGGCCTGCCCGGTGTTGAAGAACGCGCCATTGACCACCCCGGGCACCGCGCGGTCGAGGTCAGCATCTGCACACACGATCGCTGCGTCCTTGCCACCCAGTTCCAGTGTGCAGGGAATCAACAGCTCGCCACAAAGTGCGCCCACCTTGCGACCGGTGCGCACGCTGCCTGTGAAATGCACCTTGTCGACGCCGCCGCGGATCAGCGCCTCGCCGGTCCCGCCATCACCGGGCAACACCTGGTAAAGCCCCTCGAGCAGGCCTGCCTCGCGGCACAATTCGTCGATAATCTGCCCTGAAAACGGCGTGACTTCAGAAGGCTTCAATATCACCGCATTGCCCGCCATCAGGGCCTGTGCACCCGGGTTCATGCCCATCGAGAAAGGAAAATTCCAGGGCGTGATGAGGCCAACCACGCCGCGCGGGTGGTAGGTTGTCACGAGTTTCTTAAAGGGAACGAAGAGATGCGGCGTGCAGCGCTGCTCCCTGAGGAGCTTCGCCGCATGTTTGGGGTAATACTGCAGCGCATCCAGCGAGGCAATGATCTCTGCCGTTGCCTCCATTTCGGGCTTGCCGGTCTCGCGCATGATCACACCGGCAACATCATCCATACGCGAGATCAGCACTTTCTTCAGGCGCGTCAGCACGGCGCCACGCTCGGCAAAACTCTGTCGGGCCCAATCCCGCTGCGCCTCCCGCGCCCTGGTCACGGCGGCGCTCACTGCCTCGTGCGGGGTAACGGTGAAGCTGCCGATCTCCTCCCCTGTCGCGGGGCTGCGCAGGAGGTATCCCGGGCGCGCGTCATCGGTAATGGGTTCAATCAGTGCCATGCGGGTGTCCTCGATGCATTGCCTATCGAGGACCCAGTGTAGCGAAACGTTAAACAGGTACCAGCGGCGCTGCGGCCATCGCAACTGGCATTTGCGAGCAGGGTCAGGCCTAGCGGCTCGCGTAATCTACGAAGATGGGGGAAGACCAGGCGCGCTCCTCCACAGTTGCGAGACAGTCGTCCGCCAGCTCGGTCGGAGACCCTGCGTAGCAGGGATTCGCCTGGACACACTGCCCATCCTCATCGTACTCGCAGCGCAGCTGTGCACCGTTGATAGTGGGCGTTGCCGACTGGTGCGCACGCACGTAGTAGAGCGTGTCGCGGCCGGCGGAGGCAAAATCCGGGTCCGCAAACTGCACGGTGCAGGACTCTGCACCCGACTCGCAGGGCAACACCAGCCAGGGATCCTCGATCAGGTCGCCCACGTATTCACCTGCGTTTACCTGCGGGCGAATGCGCACGACCTCAATGCGCTCAATTGGCTTGCGCGCATCACCGGGGTGATAGCACTCGCCGCCGCATAGACGAAGCAATCGGTCCTCTGCAACCGCGCGCAGGCTGTCTGCGGGGCAGCCGGGCTTCTGCTCAAAGGCGCCCATCGCGCTGACTTCGAAGCGCGGTGTTTCAGTGCGGGCAAGCTGGCTACCCATCGGGCTGCGATTGCCACCCTCGATGAGGTCGAACCAGAGCAGGATCCGGTCGCCGCTCGTGCCGTAAACCTCTTTGCGGCCCATCGCATCCCAGATAGATTGTCTGTCACGACCTGCACTGTGCACTGCCACCAGGCCGCCGGTGCCGAAGAAGGAGGCAAAACGACTGAAGTTCGGCCCGGACATACCGACCTCTTCAAGTGTCACGAAGTTGGGCACAGGCTCGGACTCCGTAAGGAATGCGGGCGGGCCAAGCAGGCCTAGAGCGGCATCGGTCATGTTGCGCCGCATGACTTCCTTGTAGCCGGTGCCCGGCCGCGACGTGTGCACATCGGAGGACCCAATAACGCCCCAGCGAAAGCGTTTGGGTGCACCCCCGTCCTCTGGAAAGTCGGTGATTGCCAGACCGTACTGCATGGAACTGGTCGGGCGATGATTGTAGGCCGGCATGTAGCAGTCGCGGCACTGACCTGAGTCCAGCCAGTCTTCAAGCGTGACGCCGGGTATCGTCCAGTGGCCCGAGTCATTGGTCAGGATAAAGTTTGCTCGCGTGTCCGCCGCGCGCTGATCGCATTCAGCGGCGGGCTCTCCTGCCGCCTGGCAGCGCTCACGAATTATCTCACCCGCGCGCCAGCACTCTGGCAGGAAATCGTCACTGGGCTCCGGGCAGTACTTGTTGCCATCGGCATCTACACGCACCGCGCGCCAGGACCTGTACTGCTCGATATTGCCGTGCCCTGAAAACACCTCAATCAAAGGCTCGTGCCTGTCGGGCGTTGTGTGAGCGCGCAATTGCTTGTCCCACGCAGACAGCGGCGGCGTGTAGAAGCCCCAGCTGTTGCCATGGGGGATCACGTAATAGGGATTACCCCAGTCATCCAGCTTCGCGAAGAGTTCGGTCGGCGTTGGAGCACTCTCCTGGCAGTCCCCCGGCAGGTCGCGCACGGGCACGCCGCTCGCACAGACGGGCAACTCGTCGCGATCTGTAAGGAAGCGCATGAAGTCGAAGTAGCGCTGCCTTGATGCCGAGTCAGTAGCACCGGCAATAAGCAGCAGGCGCATCGACGTGGTGAATGGGTCATCACCCCCCGGAAAGAGCTGTTCACGCGACGAGATAGGACGCGCAGGCACGCTACCCTCTTCCGTATCAAAGAGCACCACGTTCTTGTGGCCGTAATGGTTTTGGGGCGTGTCGCCGATCTGGGTCCACTCCCAGCCGAGGAACGTCACCATGTCAGGATGCGCCGGGTCACCCGCCTGGGCGTTGCACTCCCTGACCATGTCGCGCGTGTTCGCCCACTGCGCGGGTGTCATGCCCTCCGCGTGGTCATTGATCGACCAGAAATCCAGGCCGGAGCAGTAGCGCGCAAAGTCACAGGCATCGCCGGGTGGGTGCGAGCCCTCCCCCTGGTACATGGGCAGGCTGATGTTGTACGCATCAAAGGAGTAGGTGCTGTGCACGTGCAGATCGCCGAACAGTACCTGCTTGTCACCAGCAAGCGGCGGCTGTCGCGATTGCCGAGTTGCCTTTGAATCGACAAAAGTCTTGCTGCGCGGCCCCGCGGTGATCTCGCCACGAGGCTGACGCTCGCCCCAGAAGCCGGTCGTTGCGAGGTGCACCCAGGTGGCGCCACCGATCACGGCGACAAGCAAGAACAACCCTGTCCAACGTAGAACGCGCATCGCTACGCCCTCCCGGCCATTGTGAGTACCTAGGCCTCGTGCCCCGGCACCTTGCCATCGTAGGATGCCTGCGAGATGGCGTCACCATCGAATGCGATGGTTTTTTCAGGAATCAATTCGATGACCACACGCAGCGGTGTGTCGAGGTGCTGTATCGCTGCCTCAACCGTCGGCGCCGGGTAAGGGCTGATGATCTCCGCCATCGCGGGGTAGAACCAGTCTTTCGTCTCCTGGTCTTCGTGGAGCACAACGCGACCCTTATAGGTGATCTGCTTGCCGGGACCCATGTCGGTACCCATGCTGGAGATCGTGACGGATGCGCGCGGGTCACGCTTGAGCGCCTTGATGCGCGCGCGCTGGCTCGTGGCGGTTAGCCAGATCGAACCATTGCGTGCTACGTAGTTCATGATCACGCCGAGTCCGTGGCCGTCTTTGTTCGTCCAGATGAAATTGCACTCGATCTGCTTCTCGCACAACTCCTTCTCACGCTCCGGTGTCAACTTGTAGAGCGTAACGTCCTCGTACCCTTCTAACTGCTGTCCCATCTTATAGTCCCTCAAAGCGCGGAAGCGCGCCGTTTTGCTGGCCACCGGCAAGGTCCAGCACTTGTGCATTGATGTAGCCCGAGCGCTTGTCATCGGCAAGGAACAACGCGGCTTCCGCCATGTCATCCACCGTGCCCATGCGGCCACTCGGCGTGTTTTGGATGTGCGCCTCAACGACCGGCGCCATGTCAAACAACATGCCGGTCATGTCGGTCTTGATCAGGCCCGCCGCGATTGAGTTAAAGCGCACCTTCTGTGCAGCGTACTCCCACGCAGCCACCTTGATGCCGTAGTCGATCCCTGCACGCGCACTGGCATAAACAGAAAGACCGGGGCCCGGGATGCGCGCGGTCAGCGACGACACCACGATCACCGATCCGCCATTCGGCATCACTGCAGCGGCATGTTTGAAAAACAGGAGCGCGCCAATAAAGCTCACATCCAGGCTGGGCTGAATGGTTTCGACACTCAGCTCGGCGATCGCCACGGGAGCGTGTATGCCCGCAGAGAACACGGCGATATCGACGCTGCCTGTGGCCTCACTGGCCTCCTTGAAAAGATTTGCAATGCTGTCTTCCTGCGCTACATCGCAAGCCACTGCCTTACCGCCGATATCTGCCGCGAGCGCCTCAAGAGGCTCCAGGCGACGCGCCGAGACCACCACGTGGGCGCCCTCTGCGGCGAACTTGCGCGCGATGGCGGTGCCGAAGTTCTCGGTACCCGAGGCTCCGACCACGACGGCGGTTTTACCAGTTAACGTTCCCATAGTGTTATTCCATCCTTCATTGGGGTAGTGATGACCCGTTGAGTATCAGAGTCCTGTCAGTTCAGCGCTCATGTCCCACAGCGCGGCACAGGCTCCATCATCGAGGGCAAGCTTGTGGTCCGGCCGTTTTTCACGGTTGTTCACGAGGTACAGACCTCCACACTTTCCGTAATCGGGATGCGTCGCCAGCAGCACCGATGCCGAGGCGCCCTGCCCGATCGATTTCATGCGCGGCATCATCAGGATGCCGAGCAACATGAATGGCCACGACTGATCGCGCGCGAGTTCAGTGGGAATGACGCCGGGGTGTAGCGCGTTGCTGACAATGCCGTCATTCTGGAAACGTCGCGTCAATTCCTTCGCAAACATCAGGTTCATCAATTTGGAGTCGCCATAGGAACGCAACCCGCTGTGCTTGCGCGACTCCCAATTCAGGTCACTGAGCTCTGCAGTCATGGTCGCAGCCGCCATCGCGCCGCTGGAGACGGCAACAACACGCGCCCCCTCTGCCGCCTTGAGCGCATCCATCAGTAGATAGGTAAACAGATAGTGCCCGAGGTGATTGATGCCGAAGTGCGCCTCGAAACCGTCCGCCGTGCGCCGCTCCATCGGGATCATGATCCCGGCGTTGTTAATCAAGAGATGCAGTGGTGTGCCCCGCTCTGCGTAGGCAGTGGCCGCCGCTCGCGTTGCCGCCAGTGAACTGAGGTCGAGGTCCAGCAGGTCAAGCCGCTCTTCGTCGATCGCGCCGCTTGCACCGGCGAGAATCTCACGACGCGCAGCTTCCGCCTTTGCGCGGTCACGGCACGCCATTGTCACGCGAGCGCCACGCAACGCGAGTACGCGCGCGGTCTCTTTGCCGATCCCTGTATTTGCGCCGGTCACGAGCGCGTTCTTACCGGTGAGATCGACTCCCGCGCTGACGTCTTCGGCGGTATGGCGACGCTTGAACTGGGTCATGGTCTGCTGGTTACAGGTCGGACAGCACGTGGCCACCGTCAACGGTGATCGATGCACCCGTCATCAGGGAACCCGCATCGGAGGCCAGCAGTAACAGCGGGCCGTTTAACTCGTGTACTTCGCCAGTGCGCCGCTGTGGGATGCGCTGGATAAGCGCCTGGCCATCGTCGGTCTTGAACCACTCCCGGTTGAGCGGGGTCTGGAAATAGCCGGGGCACAGTGCGTTCACCCGGATGTTATAGCGCGCAAACTCGAGCGCGGCGGCCTTGGTGAACTGCACGACACCGGCCTTTGCGGCGGCATAGTTGGTGAGTGCCTTCTGCACGCGCTCTGCGAGGATCGATGCAATGTTGACCACGCTGCCACCCTCGCCCGCGGCGATCAGGCGTTTAGCCGCCTCGCGCGTGACATAGGCGACACCGGTGAGGTTGGTGTCCACCACTGCGTTCCAGTCGTCATCGCTGAGGTCGAGGAGCGGTTTGGGAATAGTGATACCGGCGTTATTGATCACGACATTGACGACGCCAAAGGCTGACTCTGCAGCGTCAAACGCTGCAGCCACACTACCGCTGTCGGTAACGTCCATCGTCACCGCGACCGCCTCGCCGCCCGCAGCAACAATTTTTTCCGCCTCGGCTTCAATCAACTCGGTGCGCCGGGCGGTGAGCACGACCTTGGCGCCCGCCTGGGCAAGCACAGGTGCGAAATGACTGCCGAAGCCCGACGATGCGCCGGTCACCATGGCGACCTTACCGTTCAGGGAAAAGGGCTTCAGTAGTTCGTCCAGCGATGACATCGACTATCGTTTCCTTATTATCGGGCGCGCCCAGGCGCAGCCAGCATTATTTCTGCAGTATCGTGACCGCGCTGATACCGGGTGCACCGTAGACGTGCGTATAGGCAAGCTTCGGGTCGCCGGGGACCTGGTGCTCGTCCGCCTGGCCGCGCAGCTGCAATACGTTCTCATAGACCTGGCGTAGGCCCGAGGCACCGATAGGCTCACCATTGGCGATACACCCGCCGTCCGTATTCACGGGCATGCTGCCGCCAATGTGTGTGGCGCCCGACTGGATCAGCTGTTCCTGCTCGCCATGCTCACAGAAACCGTTCTCGGCCATGTGCATGATCTCCGCACCCACCTCCGTGTCCTGCAGTTGCATGACATCGATATCCTTCGGCCCTACCCCCGCCATCTCAAAGGCGGCACGCGACGCGTCGACCGTCGGTCCATCGACCTGCTCGAGCGCCTGGCTGGGCGAAAACACCTCGAATGAGCCAAAGCGGCGCGACTTCAACGTCGCGGCTTTCAGGTACACCGGTGTATCGGTGTATTTCGAGGCCATGTCCGCGCGACATAGAATAAGAGCAACGCCACCTTCAGACGGTGAGCAGAACATGAACTTGGTCAACGGGTTGTTGACCATCATGGAACTTGCGATCTCTTCAACACCGATCGGTTCGCGGCGCCAGGCATTCGGGTTTTTTGAGCCGTTGATAAACGACTTTTCCGCCACCTTGGCGAGGGTGCTCTCGCTGATGCCGTAGTCGTGCATGTACTTCTGGATCTTCATCGCGAAGAACTGGGTCGTCATCATCATGCCGGTCTCGCCGTACCACATGCCGATGCCCAACGATTTCGGGTCTGCGTTGAATGCGCCGCGCTCATGCTTGTCAAAACCGGCAACGAGACCAATGTCGTACTCGCCGGACTTGATGGCGTTATAGGCAGAGATCAGGGAGCTGCCGCCCGTCGCACAGCCGTTGGCCACATTTATAAATGGGATACCCGTCAGGCCCAGCTCGTTAACCAGCGCATCGGCGCTGCCCGCGCTAGCACTGCCGCCAAAAGCGAACTGCATATCGCGCCACTCGGCGCCAGCGTCCTTGAGCGCCTCGCGCGCCGCATACGAACCCTGCTCGAGTCCGCTACGCGAGGGCGTGCGGCCAAAAGGGTGAATGCCAATACCGACAATTGCTACGTCCATTCCCGTCTCTCCCGTCCAGTGACCCTGTCAGGCCACAGGTTTAAAGAAAAAGCTGATAACTTCGTCGCCGTTTTCCTCGGTGCGATACGGCTCGAAGACGACCTCCATCTCCATCCCGATCTTAAGCTTTTCGGGGTCATTCTCTGTCAGGCGGCCTTCAACACGAACGCCGCCGGGTAGCTCGACGTACCCAACACCGTAGGGCTTGAACGTCTCGGGCGTCTCGCCTGAGTTGTACGGCGACTTGGGCATGAACTGTTGCACCGTCCACGTCCAGAGTGTGCCGCGGCTCGGCAGTTCGATCGTCTCCATGTCCTGGCTGGAGCAGGCCATGCAGGACTTCGCCACGGGAAACGTGGCCGTTCCGCAACTCCTGCAGCGGCTGCCCAGCAGCGCAGGCTGCGGTGAAGGCCACGTAAACAACCCTTCAGCGATAGGCACCTGGTTACTCATACAAAATCTCCTCTAAACGGTCATGCCGTGACCGTGTGGGGTCGAATCACCTGACCCCGTCGCTACGGGCACCGACTACAGGGTGAGATCCTGGCACCAGTTGCCGTGGAAGCCATTGGGCACACGCCCGGGGATGCGCACCTTGCACACCGGGCCCGCCTCGAAGTTGCCTGCACTGATCAGCGATAGGAAGGCACCCTCACCCGGGTTGTAGACGAAGTTGGTGATCCAGCCGTCTTCTTCACGCGAACTTTCAGGATTCGGCACGTAGGCGGGCTCGCCCGCATTCGCCTCGTCGCCAAAGTTCCACAGCGTGGTCTCGCCGGTTTCGAAGTCGTAGCGGCCCGTACAGTTATAGCCGTGCGCATCGCCCCACTCGCGATCGGAAGATGCAGCGAAACCGTAGCGGTACTTCTTGCCCATGAGGCGCTCATCTACGCGTGAGAACTCACAGAACACATCAGAGAACTGCTCGTTGGTTACCTGCTTGGTTTTGGGGTCGAGCGTCATTCGGTACATGCGGCGCGGCTGCTTTTCCACGCCGGTACCCTGTGCCTGGGTGAAGGGAATAGAGCTGATCCAGATGTAGTCGATGATAATCTTGCCGCCCTCTTCGAAGCCGTTGCAATAGTGCCAGCTGAAGAAGGGGTCAGTTTCAAAGACAATCTGCTCACTGACGCCGTCACGGGGAATGGCGATAATTTTCGTGCCGAGTTCGGGCTGCCACTCAAAGGGGTCTTCGCCTTTCATGGCTTTTTCAAGGCTGTGGAATGCCGGGGCGTAGAAGATCACCACGTAGTTCTCAGTGATCTGCAGGTCGTGGATGATGCCCTTGCGTTCGAACTCCACCATTGTCGTTTGCTTGTGCTTGCCGTTCTTGTCAAACACCTGCAGGAAATAGTTCGGGCTGTCCCAGCGTTGCGTGCAGGAGATCAGGTCGCCGCTGTCGGGGCAGATCTTCGGATGGGCGGTCAATGCATCGCCGGGCTGCAGCGCGCCGTCATAGTCGTATAGGCCTACGGTAGACAGGTCGTTGTTCAAGAGGTGGGGAAAACCGCCCTCCCACATCGCCAGCAGTTTGCCGCCGTGGTAGAGCACGTTGGTGTTTGCCGTGTTGCGGATCGGGCTGGGCTCACCGCCCGCGTCGATCACGTCCTGGGGAACTTCAAGCAGCTTTCCCACGCTGCCGTAGATCGTGCGATCGTACTTGCGTTCGGTCATCAGGTGACTGGTTTGCACCCACCGGTTCTTGTACTCGACCTTGCCCTTGTTGAAGTACACCGAGTGCACCATGCCGTCGCCGTCGAGCGGGTACACGTAGTGATTGGGCTGGTACGCCGTATTGGCGCCATCGCGCATGTAGGCGCCGACGAGTTGCTGTGGCACCTCCCCCTCGATTACCAGTTCATCCTGACCGATGTCGCGTTCTTCCTCGACCGGCGCGTAGTTGCCCTGAAGATAGGGAAAGGCACTCAAATCCATTACTCAACCCTCGAAATCACTGCGTCAAATAGCTGCATCAAACATCCGCGTATAGCGCACGAACCAGCCCTGCGGGCGCCGCGGGCCAAAGATAGTAACAGCCCCCTTTTTAAAAAAACAGTCTCGTCTGTTTCTTTTTTTTCGCCGGGCAGCTACAGTTAATCCAAACCACCCTGGAGACCCCTTGATGAGCCAGATTGAAGACGAAATCGCCCTGCGCAACCTCATGGCGCGCTATGTGGACGCGGTAAACCGCTACGACGCCGACGCGTGGATCGCGACCTGGGCTGACGATGCCACGTGGAACCTGCTGGGCAACCCGGTCGAGGGCAAAGAGAACATCCTGGGGCTGTGGCAACAGATGATGGCCAGCTTCGAGTTCGCGCTCATGATCCCCTCCAGCTGCCTGTTCGATATCAAAGGCGACACGGCAAGTGGTCACTGGTACCTGCACGAATACAGCCGACAGGAAGGCGCCGGCGGCGTAATCCTGAGCCGCTACCTCGACACCTACGTGAAAGTCGACGGCGAATGGCTGTTCAAGACTCGCGAGTACGGCTTCATCTACAACGGACCGCTCGATATGAGTGGCGATTTCACCCGCCAGACGTAACTGTCAGTCGCTACCCCGCTTCTGCGACAAGCGGCTCGCGATTAAAGAGCCGCATGGCCTTCAGGGTCAGCACGGGCATGATGCGCTTGGCAAAGTCCAGCACGCGCGACTCGACACAAAACACGCGCTTGAAGCGGTTCTTCTCGACCGCGCGCACAATCAGGCGCGCGGCTTTCTCCGCCGGCATCGCCATGTGAAAGAACTTCAGCATCTGTTCACGGTGCGCTTCTTCCATACGCGCCGAGGCGACAATGTTGGTGGCGACCGCACCGGGGTGCACGCAGGTGATACCAACACTGCTGCCCGCGAGCTCTATATAGAGGCACTCACTGAGCCCACGCACCGCAAACTTCGTTGCCGCGTAGCTGCTCTGCCCTTTCATACCGGTCAGTCCCGCTGAGCTCGACATGTTCACGATGTGGGCCTCGTCGGCCGCAAGCAGGTACGGCAGGAAGAACTTACAGCCGTACATGACGCCCCAGTAGTTGATGCCCGTTATCCATTCGAGATCCTCCGGGGACTGGGCCAGGAAACTGCGATTTACGGAAACGCCCGCGTTGTTCACCAGAATATGCACGGCGCCGTGGGCGTTGATGACCGCCTCGGGCAGCGCCGCCATGGCCGCGCGGTCGGCAACATCCAACACGTGACCGCTGGCGCGCCGACCCATCGCGCCAATCTCCGATGCAACGGCCTCCAGACCTCGCTCATCGACATCCACCAGGGCGACGTCCGCGCCCCGCCGGGCGAATTCGAGCGCCACCGCGCGCCCGATGCCGCTACCAGCCCCGGTCACCACCGCCACACGGCCCTGTATTTCTCGCATCGTTTACTCCACTGCCGATTGCCATCGTCCACGCACTGGGCGCACTATACTGGTCGTTAAGTCACGCCGGAACCGGACCATGAAAATCGATCACATCAATATCGCCGCGCCTATGGAGCTCATCGAGGAAGTGCGTGATTTCTACTGCTATCTCCTTGAACTCGAAGTCGGCGACCGGCCGGACTTCGGCATTCCCGGCTACTGGCTCTATGGCGATGGGCACCCCATCATTCACCTGATCGAGAGCCCCAATCATGGCGCCTCAGACAAACCCTACTACCTCGATCACGTGGCGTTCGGTACCCAGGGCATCGGCGCCTACATCGAGCGGCTCAAGCAGCGCGACATTGCGCACTCGGTCAACCACATCGAGGCGTTTGGCATATCCCAGGTGTTCTGCCACGACCCCTGCGGCATCGGCGTGGAGGCAAATTTCTCAGGCGAAACGCCCCCAGCCTGAGCGCGCCCCGCGCGTTTGCGCAATGGCTAATTCCTGCTATAACAAAAGAAAGCAGACTCGCCCGTATTGGACCCCTCCAAGGGGTCCCGGCTCTCGCGTAAGCCTCGAGTTCTGTTAACAAAAATACCTGTTCGCTACCGTCCATAGAGGGATACCCCATGAAACGCCTGATTCACGCCCTGCTGAGCATGTCGCTCGTTATCGGCTTCACCGCCACACTCATCCCAACGGCGCAGGCCGTTGTGCAGAACATTTCCGTCGTTGGGCCGGACGGCCAGAACATCGGCAAGCAGACGGTAAAGATCGTCTTCCCCGAGCCCATTGACGGCAAGACCTCTGCCGAAGCGGAAACCGACGACGATGGTTTGCTGATTTTCGACTTCCCTGGGGACGGCCGGTACATCATCGAGTATGACGGTGGGTCCATGCCGGTGGATGTCGCAGGCGGCATTCCGATGTGGGGCAAGATCGGTCTCGGTGTTGTCGGTGCTGGCGCTGTCATCTACGCGATTGACGAAAGTGGCAATGGCGGCAACGGCGGTAACGGTGGCGGCAATGGCGGGACCAATGGCGGTAACGGCGGCGTCAATGGCGGTAACGGTGGCACCAATGGCGGCAACGGAGGCGTTAACGGCGGCAACGGCGGCGTCAATGGCGGTAACGGTGGCACCAACGGCGGGAATGGGGGCACCAACGGTGGCAATGGCGGTATCGCTGATCCAAGCGGCGAGTTCAACACTGTCTCGTTCGTCACAACCAGCAACCCGGCAATGCACCCGGAGAGCGTGTTCGCAGGCGCCACCTACGTGATCACAAAGAACCTCGATACCGGCGAGATCGAGATCGTGATTATCGGAGCCGCACCGGGCGCCTCGGCGACCCTTACCGGAACCTGCGACGAAGACGGCAATTACACTGTCACAGGTCCCGGGACTTTTGCCGGCTTCACCACCACGTTCTCGATGAGTGGTACGTTCACAGCCGACGGTGTCCGCACATCGTTCACGATAAGCGGCGGTAACGATGGCGGACTGCCCATGGGCGAGCCCATCGTCGGTGACGGCACCGCAGAGAAGTAGCGCGAGCGCTCGCGAGAGGAGGTCCTGAGGCCGGTCAACATGTGGCAACGCGGTACAACTGCCGGCCCCCTGCGGGTAGGGCGCTCCCATTCAATGCTTCGGTTTAGACTGCGTCTCCTCTTCGGGGGCGCAGTCTTCTGTCTGTTTGCCACCTCCGCGTCGGCAGACCAGCTCCTCAAACTTGACCAGGCCATCGCGCTGGCAATGACGGCAAACCACGGCCAGCTTGCGTTGGCTGACCAGGTGGAACTGGCAGAGATCGACTACGCCAGCGCACGCGCCGCCTACAAGACCAAGTTCATGGCGACCAGTCGCTCCGATGTGCGTGCGGGCGCCGAACTGGGCAGTCGCTCGGGCGTCTTTCTTACCAAGAAAAACCTGTCGGGCTCGGGGTTCTCGGCCGGTCTCTACAATTCTGACTTCGACGATAAATCGCTGTCGGAGCTGCGCTTCTCCTATACGCTGCCCGTGTTCCAGGACAAGTTCAGCGAAGGTGAGCTGGCCCTGACCCGGGCCGACATGGAGCAGGTGCGCAAGGAAAACCTGCTTCAGATAGGCCAGCAGGAGCTGGCAAAACAGGTTACCAGCGCCTACTACAACCTGATTATCGCGCTGGATCGCGAGGACCTGGCAAACGCCAGCCTGAACATTTCAGAACGCAGCCTGAAGGCCACGCAGATTCAGTGGGATAGCGGCAAACTCTCGGCCATCGAGGCAGGTCGCGCTGAGCTGCGCTACCTCGCCAGCGAACAATCTGTCGAGAGCGCGGCGTTTGCCCGCGCGCAGGCCCAGGACCATCTCAAGATACTGCTGGGCATGAGCCTGCTGGAAAGCATCAACATCGATCGCTCCACAGATGTAACGGTCGACAACAGCCTCCTGGATGCGCCGCCGGAAGTCCTGGAGGAGAATGCACTGATTCACCGTGTTGAGCTGCAGGGCAAGCGGGACGAGGTCAGCATGGCCCGCAAGAAGCTGCAAAACAAAAGCGGTGCCAAGCTTCCCGCGATCGACATCGACCTGCACTACGCGCTGGTCGGCGAGGGTGACAACACGGAGGACAGCTTCAAGCTGGACGACCAGAAATGGGGCGTAGGCTTTCGTATGGACACCGACTTTGCCGGCACGGAGCGCAAAAACCGCAGGCGCAAACTGTATCTTGTCTACCAGGCGCGCGAACGCGAGCTGGAGCATATGGAACAACAGATACGCATGGAGGTACGCCGCGCCCAGTTTGACGCGATGCAGCAGGCGCGCGCGCTGTCACTGCACAGCCGGGAACTGGCGCTCGCTGAGCAACAGTTCGAACAGGCGCGTATTCTCCACGACAACGACCAACTCGGCGGCCTGGAGCTGTTGGAAAGCGAGCGCAAGTTACTGGAAGCAGAGCACAACGCGCTGGCGGCGGAGGTGAAACACATTCTCGCGGTCATGGAACTCGGCATCGCCACCGGCACAGAGACGCTGGCATGGGACTCCTGAGCAGCCGCGCAAGGGCGACGACCGCAGGGAGTGCAGCCCTGCTCGTGGTGCTCGCCATCACCAGCACCTGGCTGGCGAGCGAAGACGGCCCCGCCCTGCCCTCGGCGCTGGTATCACCGCACGCGCGCGTCACGGAGGGGCCTTTCGAGGTCTACGTCACCGCCTCTGCCCTGATCGACGCGCGCCAGTCGGTCACCCTGTCATCGGAACTGCCCAGCAACCAGGCCAAGATCCTGTACCTCGCTGACGAGGGCGTTGTTCTCAAGGCAGGTGAAGACCTCGCGCGCTTCGACCCGGCGCCCTTTGAAGATGAGCAGGTCAAGCTCGAAGCTGAACTGAAGGAACTGCGGGCGACACTGGAGCAGGCCGAGGCAGAGAAGGCGCTCATCAAGCAGGAGATGACCGAGCGCAAATCCGAAATCGACTACCAGGTGACGCTCGCCCAGCTCGACCGCAACAACCTGGAAAGCGTGGACATCCCGAACCGGGAACAGGTAGCGCGCAAGCAGGCAGACAAGGCGAAAGCGGAGTACCGCCGCGCCAGCCGCGAGGCACGCACGCAGGAGAAGCTCTACGAACAGGGGCTCTCTCGCAAGAGCGATCTCGAAACGGCGCAGGATGCCGAACTCGAGAAGAAGGCCGCTTTCGATATTGCGGCCCGCGAGCTCAAGGCCCTGATCGAGATCACGTTCCCCTCCGAGCGCGAGCAGGCGAGGCTGAACGTTGAGAAACGCGAGCGCGAGCAGTCGGGCTTTGGTGAGGTGACACGCCAGCGCACGCTAAAGCAGCAGGCCACCATCGCGCGCCTGGGCAATCGCATTGCGGGCGCCGAGCAGAAACTCGCGAAAGCGCGGCGCAACCTCGAGATGACGGTGCTCCGCGCGCCCGTAACAGGCATCGTTCTTTACAAGCGCCTGTCATTCGGCCCGGAACGACGCAAACCACAGGTCGGAGACTCGCTGTGGAACCGCAACCCTTTTGCAGAGATGCCGGACCTCTCCTCGCTTGTCGCTTACGCGCGCGTCGATGAAAAAGATGTTGGCAAACTGGAGCCAGGGCAGCGCGCCCGTATCTCACCCGAGGCATATCGCGACCTGCTTCTGAGCGGCACCGTCGACGCCGTGGGCACCCTCGCGGATGAAGACACCGAAAGCGGCGCAACGCGCTACTTCAGCGTACGCATTGCGCTCGACAAAACTGACGCGCGCCTGCGTCCCGGTATGAGCGCACGCGCGTCGATTCTCGCGAGCGCCTACTCCGACGTGACCAAGATTCCCCTGGAGGCCGTGTTCTATGAAAACGACCTGCCAGTCGGCTTCGTCTTCAGTGACGGCGCACACCGCCGCGTCGAACTTGAGCTGGGCGATACAGACGGCCAACATATCGTGGTGGAGTCGGGCCTGGCAGTCGGTGAGCAGGTCTCCCTCCTCTACCCCGAGGACGCACAAGCGGCCAATCCATGATCGCCGCCCGCGCCCTCGCCAAGCACTACCGGGAAAACAACCGGCAGGTTACCGTCTTCGACGGCCTCGACCTCGACTGCGCCGCGGGTGACTACGTTGCGCTCATGGGCGCCTCCGGCGCGGGCAAGACCAGCCTGTTGCAGCTGCTCGGCTGCCTCGACCGACCGGACTCGGGTGAGTATCGCCTCGATGGAGAACTCGTCTCTGCGATGGAAGAGGAGGAACTCGCGCACATCCGCAATCGCAAGATCGGCTTTGTCTTCCAGACCAACTACTTTGTAGACTACCTCGACCTCGTCGACAACGTGGCGCTGCCCGGCCAGTACGGCGGCGCGAGCAGTGAACGGGCCCTGCGCGAACGGGCAACCAGCCTGCTTACCGATGTAGGCCTCGAGCACCGCCTGCACCACTTGCCCGGCGAGCTCTCTGGCGGCGAGCGCCAGCGCGCCGCGATTGCACGCGCACTGTTTAACTCACCCGGCCTTTTGCTGGCGGACGAACCCACCGGCAACCTCGACGAGGAAAATACCGCGCGAGTGTTGTCGATTTTGGAAGCGCTACAGGGCATGAACACGGCGATGATTCTCGTTACCCACGATCGCCAGGTCGCCGATCGCGCCCACCGTCTGCTGACGATGCGCCAGGGCCAGCTTGAGGAGCTGCGCTGATGGACGCCAGGCGGTGGATAGACGCGTTCAAGTTGTGGTCGCGACGTCGCACCCAGGGACTGTTGAGCACGCTCGGCATCACGGTGGGCGTGAGCGGGCTGATACTCGTGATTGCCATTGGGGAAGGCGCCGGACGCGAACTGCAAAACGCGGTTGGCGCGTTGGGCTCGGGGTCGCTGATACTCCGTGCAGGTGACGTCGAAGACGAACGCCCGGTACTGACCCGGCAGATGGCAGAGTCGGTGCACCGCATCGCCGGTGACCAGCTGCTGGCGAGTGCCCCGCTCCGGCGCGCGCAGATTACCGTCAGCGCAGGCGAGCATACGCTGGAAGATGCCCGCATCACCGGCACGGACCGGCACTATCCCGGCTTCTTCGACCTCGACCTGCACAGCGGCCGCTTCATCACCGACTACGATGCACGCCACGGCACCCGTGTCGCGGTGCTCGGCTGGGAGGCCGGTCGCAGTCTGTTCCCCCGCGGCCAGGTTATAGGGCAACAGCTCAAACTCCGCGGCGACTGGTACACGGTGATCGGCTGGCTGAAGCCCGGCTCGCGCGCTTTGCCAGATATCGAACGGCTTGGCATCGACAGCATCGACCTCGAGATTTACATCCCTGCCGACAGCGCCCTGTTTGACCTGCGCGGCGCGGCCCTCGACGAACTGCTGCTGCGGTTTCGCGATGAGTCAGCGCTGATGGGATCGCTGGATCTCGTTCAACGCGTGGTTGAACTCGACAGTGCAGAGAGCGGTGTCGAGTTCCTGATCCCCATTCAGCTGCTTAGGCACAAGCAGCGCGTGCAGCAGCTGTTCCAATACCTGTTGTTCGGCCTCGCTTCGCTCATGTTGCTGGTTGGCGGTGTTGGCATGATGAACATCATGCTGTTCAACGTTCTCTCCCGGCGACCAGAAATTGGACTGCGTCGTGCCATAGGCGCCACGCGACGTGACATCATCTCGCAGTTTGTTACAGAGTCGATGATCGTGGCACTCGCGGGCGGTTTCGGCGGCATACTGCTTGGCTTCGCCAGCGCGGTTGCCATCGATTTAACCACCAGCTGGCAGCTCGCCTTCAGCGCGGGCGCAGCGGTGTTGGGGCTGGCCGCTTCGCTGGTCATCGGCGGCGTCTTCGGCGCCTACCCCGCGCTGCAGGCCGCGGCGGTATCGCCCGTGCAGTCGTTGCGCCAGACCTGAAACCCACACTACTGAGAGCACTCCGCCGGGAAGCGGCGCGACCCACTTTGCAAAGGACCACGCGATGAGCAAACGGATGCAGGACAAGGTAACGATCATCACCGGTGGCGCTTCCGGCATCGGTGAGGGCATGGTGCGACGGTTCTGCAATGAGGGTGCGCGCGTACTGCTCGCCGACGTGAACGACGATGCGGGCGAAGCGATCGCCGCCGAGACGGGCGCCCGCTATGTGCGCCACGATGTCAGTGACCCCTCGAGCTGGGCAACGCTTAAAGAGGTCGTGCGCAAAGACTTCGGCAGGCTGGACGCGCTGCTCAACAACGCCGGCATCGTGAGCAACCTGACAATCGAAAACGTAGACCTCGACACCTGGCAGCGACTCCTGTCGATCAATCTCACGGGCGTGATGCTAGGATGCCAGACCGCGATCGAACTGATGCGCAACAACCCGGGCGGCCCCGGTGGCGCCATCGTAAACACCGCCTCAACCACGTCATTTCTGGCGATACCGGATGTCGCCTATACAACCTCAAAGGCCGCCGTGGTGGGACTGACCAAGTCAGCGGCCGTCCACTGTGCAACCGAGGGCCTGAACATCCGGGTGAACTCCCTCCATCCAGGGGCGACCCTGACCAGCATCCTGAAGACTGCGCTGGCAGCCAACCCGGACATGGAACCCAACCTCAACCGCATGTCGCCGATGGGCCGCATGGGCACCGTAGACGAAGTCGCCTCAATGGCGCTTTACCTGGCCTCGGACGAGGCGAGTTTCTGTACGGGCGGGCAGTACGCCGTTGACGGCGGCACAGTGGTCGAACATCCGCGCATGTAGCGAAAGCGGGCGCGATCAGTTCGCCCCGGTATCGCACTCACTCGACACCGGGTTGAGGCTGATTACTCGGGTATGCGCACAACCAGTTTGCCCTGGTTGGAGCCGTCAAAGAGTTTATGGAAAGTTGGCAGGATGTTGTCCAGCCCATCCACCACCTCTTCGCGAAACTTCAGATCTCCGGCCATCACCCAGGCAGCGAGCTGGGCGATACCTTCTTCAAAGCGATCCAGGTAATCGATGACCACGAAGCCCTGCACCGTGATGCTCTCGGCAACGAGCTGCCAGAGGTTTTTCGGGCCCGGGGCATCGGCGATGTTGTACGTGGAGATCCAGCCACAGACGGCGACCCGCGCATACTTGTTCAGGCACATCAGCGCTGCGTCGAGAATCTCGCCGCCCACGTTATCGAAGTAAACATCGACACCATCAGGACAAGCGGCCTTGATAGCGGCCTCATAGTCGCCGCAGGTGCGGTAGTTGATCACGGCATCGAAGCCCAGTTCACCTTCAAGCCAGGCGCATTTGTCGTCTGAGCCCGCCATACCGACAACCCGGCAGCCCTGCATCTTGGCAATCTGCCCGACGATTGAGCCGACTGCACCCGCGGCCGCGCTCACCAGGACCGTCTCGCCCTCCTTCGGGCGTCCCACGTCCAGCAGGCCGAAGTACGCGGTAAGGCCCGTTGGGCCAAGCACCCCGAGAAACAGGCTGAGCGGAATGCCCATGCTCTCGTCGAGTTTTGCGCACATCGCTGCGGGGACGGTGGTGTAGTTCTCCCAGCCACCCATCACCTGGGCGACATCGCCCACCGCGAAATCCGGACTGGCGGTCTTCACGACGCGGCCGATCACGGTACTGCGCACCGCGTCGCCGAGCGGAATGGGCTCGATATAGTTGGGGTCGTCACCCATCCATCCGCGGATCGCAGGATCCAGGGAAATGTAGAGATTTTGCAGCACCACCTCCCCATCGGCAGGCTCTGCGACAGGCACATCGCGGAACGGGACATTGGCGGCGGTCGGCAGGCCCTCGGGCCTGGAGTCAAGGTAATACTGGCGATTCGTCAGGGTAGTCATGCGCGCAAGATAGACGCTGATAAAAAATCAGTCAACCCTGATTGTTTTGCCGGGGCTATTCTGCTAGTTTTTTCACTCTCTTCCACTACCCGGCCAACGGCCCGGCAGGACACAGCGCATGAGCATTCTTATCGCAGGCACGGTACACCTCCCCGCAGGTGACCGCGAAAAAGCACTGGCGGAAACCGCCAGTCTCGTTGAAGAGACCCGCACCCAACAGGGCTGCCTGCACTATGTCTGGACGGCGGACCCAACGTCCGACACGCGCCTCTATGTTTTCGAAAAATGGGCGTCCGTGGAAGACCTTGCGGCCCACCTCGCAGGCCCCTACTACATGAATATGTTGACCAGCCTCGGCAAGTACGGCGTGTCTGACACCGATGTATCGAAGTACCGCATCGACCTGGAAGAACCTGTCTACGGCCCCGAGGGGCGGCCCCGCGCAGACTTCTTTACCGAGTGAGCCACAAAGCCTGAACGCAACAAGCCGGGAAGCCGAATTCCATGCCGCAAGAAAAGATTAAAACTTACTGCCGATTCTGCCACGCCTACTGCCCGATGGTGGCCACGGTCAAAAACAACGAGTTACTGGCGCTGGAACCCGACCCCGACAACCCGGTTTACGGCGGCTACACCTGCGTGAAAGGCCGGCAGCTCATCGAACAGGTCAAGCACCCCACGCGTGTAGAGCAGTCACAGAAAAAACAAGCGGATGGCAGCTTCAAAGATATCGCGAGCGCCGATGCGCTCGACGAAATTGCGGACAAGCTGAAAGAAATCCTCGCAAAACACGGCCCCCGCGCTATCGCGAGCTACAACGGCACCTACTCGTTCCAAAACTCCGCCGCCCATGACGTTGCTCGCGCGTTCCACGCAGCGATCGACTCGCCCTCCTATTACACCAGCGTGACGATCGACCAGCCAGCCAAGGTTGCGATCGGGCCCGCGCGCATGGGCTTCTGGAACGGCGGCGGCCACATGTGGAATGACTCAGATGTGGCGTTGATCATCGGCAATAACACGCTGGTATCGCACTACTCGATTCCAGGCGGCGTGCCCTCCTTCAGCCCGCATAACGCACTGCGCGAGGGGCGCAAGCGTGGCATGAAAATCATCTGCATCGACCCACGCCGCACCGAGGTCGCAAGTCGCGCTGACCTGCACCTGCAGGTAAATCCCGGTCACGATGCGGCAGTACTCGCGAGTATGATCAGCGTGATACTGCGTGAAGGACTGCACGATGCCGAGTTCTGCAAAGAACACGTCGACAATCTCGAAGCGCTCGAAGCACTCACCAACCGCTTCACGCCGCAACGCGTAGCAGAGGCCGCGGGTATTACCGCCGGGCAAATCATGGTCGCGGCGCGCACCTTCGCCAAGGCGAAGCGCGGCACAGCTGTATCTGGCACCGGGCCGGAGATGGGCCCGCACCCCAACCTGTTGCAGCACCTGATACAAAGTATTAACGCGATTTGCGGTCGTTACTGCCGCGCTGGCGAGAAGATGCCCAACCCCGGTGTACTGACACCACCGGTGCCGAGGCGCGCGCAGGCGACGGGCCCGGTGAAAGAGTGGCTGGATGACGGCATTCGCAGCCGGGTTTCCGATGACATTCGCGAGACGGTCGTGCTGTCGCCCTATGGCCCCAAAAAGGAAATGCCCACGGCGATCATCGCCGACGAAATGCTGATGGAGGGTGAAGGCCAGATCAAGGCATTGATCTGTGTCGGTGGGAATCCGCTGCTTGCATTTCCCGACCAGGAAAAGACACACCGCGCGCTTGAGTCACTCGAGCTGCTGGTGTGCGTGGACCTCAAGATGTCTGCAACTGCACAGATGGCCGATTACGTGCTGGCCCCCAAACTCTGCCTTGAGCGCGAGGACGTCACGCTGCTCACCGACATCTGGCACGACGTACCCTACTGTCAGTACACACCCAAGGTTATCGACGCCGAGGGCGACAAGATTGAAGAGTGGGAAGCTTTCTGGGAACTGGGCAAGCGCATGGGTCTCAGCCTGGAAATGGCCGGCGGGCCGATCGACATGCAGAACAAACCCAGCAAGTACGAACTGCTGTCGCTGATCACACAGGGGTCGCGCGTGCCTCTTGAAGACATCCGCGCCCGCGAGGGCGGCAACATTTACGAGGTGCCCGATATCATCGTGCAACCGGCAGACCCCGAAACCGCACAGCGACTCGAGCTCACACCCGACGGCCTCAGCGACGAACTGGACAGCGCATTCAACGATCTCGACGCAATCGTCTCCGATGACTTCCCGTTACGCCTGATCAGCCGCCGCATGAAAAACACGTATAACTCCACAGGCCCGGAGTTACCGTTACTTGGCAAGAAGGGCACCACCAACCCGGCTTACATGAACCCCCGCGAACTGACGGACCGCGGTATCTCAGATGGCGAGGTCATTGAGGTAACGTCAGTACACGGCGCCATCCCCGCGGTAGCTGCGGCCGCTGCCGACATCAAACCCGGCGTGGTGTCGATGTCGCACTGCTGGGGCGGATCGCCCGACCCGGCACAGGGCGTGGACGGCAAGGTGCGCGAGATCGGCAGCAATACGAACCGGCTGATCGACAACCTTACCGGTGGAGAAAAGTATTCCGGAATGCCGCGCCAGAGCTGCATTCCGGTTGAGGTCCGCAAACTATCCTGACCGTCTCAGACGGTCGGCAAACCCCTCGGAGAACTCGCCATGAGTGAGAAGAAACCGTTTCGCTTTTCGCTACAGAGCTTCAACACCGACTCACCGGCAAACTGGCGCAGCCTGATCGATAAAACTGAGGCGCTCGGCTACTCCACATTTTTCCTGGCCGACCACTTCCTGAGCGAAGGTGCCGCCCTGGAAGGCACATTCCACCCGCCGCAGATGCTGGGCGCGATTCCTGCTATCGCGATGGCACTTGAGCAGACCACCACGCTGCGCGTTGGCGCGCGGGTGTTATGCAACGACTATCGCCACCCCTTCGTGACCGCGAAGGAAGCGGCAACGCTCGACTATCTTTCGGAAGGCCGGCTGGAGTTCGGCATCGGCGCGGGCTGGATCCGCAAAGAGTACGAAGCCGTGGGCCTGCCCTTCGACGAGTTCCCCGAGCGGTTCAGCCGCTTTGCCGAATTTGTCCACGCGTACAAAGCGTTTATGGCGGGCGAACAGATGGAGATCGATGGCGACTTCATCAAGTGGTCCGGCTTTGCCGGTACGCCAACGCCTGCGCAGCAGCCGCACCCGCCGCTGATGATCGGTGGGGGCAGCAAAAAGATCCTGGAGTTTGCAGGCGCCGAGGCAGACATCGTCAGCCTGAACTTCAACAACCGGGCCGGCATGCTCGGGCCGGACGGCATGACCTCGGGTCTCGCGGAGGCTACCGCCAAGAAGATCGAGTGGGTGAAGAACGGCGCCGGGAGCCGCTTCGACGATATCGAATTTGAGATTGGCGCCTACAACACCATCATCACCGATCACCAGGAACCGACGGCAGCTGCAATTGGAGACGCGTTGGGCATGAGCGCTGCCGACATTCTCAACCATCCACACTGCCTGATCGGCAGCGTCGACTTCATCTGCGAGGAACTCGAGCGCCGCCGCGAAACCTACGGCATCTCCTACATCGCCGTACTCGACGATGGTGAGAACAACATGGTCGAAGCATTCGCACCGGTTGTGGCCCGCCTGGCCGGCAAGTAACACCTACATACACAGCGCAGACTGCGCAAACCTTTACGAGAGACATCCCATGCTGAACCTGAAAGACCCCACCCTGCTGCGCAACCAACTCTACATTGACGGTGCCTGGGTGGACGCCGACAACGGCGCGACCATGCCCGTACTGAACCCGGCTACCCGCGAAGAGATTGTCGCCATTCCGAACGCGGGCGCGGCGGAGACAAAGCGCGCCATTGAAGCCGCCGACACGGCTTTCTCCAGCTGGCGCCAGGTGGTTGCCAAGGAGCGTTCCGCGGTACTGAAGCGCTGGTTCCAGCTCATCATGGAAAACCAGGAAGACCTGGCGCAACTCATGACCGCCGAGCAAGGTAAGCCGCTGGCGGAGTCACGCGGTGAAGTCGCCTACGGCGGGGCTTTTGTCGAGTGGTTCGCCGAAGAGGGGCGCCGCGTTTACGGGGACACCATTGCGGCCAACAATCCCAACCAGCGCATCGTGACGCTGAAACAGCCCGTGGGTGTCGTCGCGGCGATCACCCCCTGGAACTTCCCGATCGCGATGATCACTCGCAAGGTAGCGCCAGCACTTGCCGCAGGCTGCAGCATCGTGTTGAAGCCTGCAACAGAGACGCCGCTCTGCGCGCTCGCCCTCGCAGAACTCGGTGAACGCGCAGGCATTCCCGCCGGCGTCTTCAGCGTCGTCGCGGGCAACAATGCGCGCGCCATCGGCGGAGAAATGACCGACAACCCCATCGTACGCAAGCTCACCTTCACCGGCTCCACAGAGATTGGCAAGGTGCTCATGGAACAGTGCGCGGGCACCGTGAAGAAAACCTCCATGGAGCTGGGTGGCAACGCGCCCTTCATCGTCTTCGATGACGCCGACCTCGACGCGGCAGTGGCGGGCTGCATGGCGTCCAAGTTCCGCAATGCCGGACAAACCTGCGTTTGCGCCAACCGCATACTCGTGCAGGAGGGCGTGTTCGATGCCTTCGCCGAGAAGCTCGTCGCCGCGGTGAACCAGCTCAAGGTGGGCAACGGCGCTGACGATGGCGTGACCATCGGACCGCTCATCAACGATGCCGCCTTTGACAAGGTCAGCGAAATTCTCGGCGAGGCCACAGGCAAAGGCGCAAAAGTACTTTGCGGTGGAAGCGGCACGGAAGAGCCAGGGCAGAATTTCTTCGAGCCAACCGTGCTGACGGATGTCGACGACACCATGGACGTGTACAACGAGGAAATCTTCGGGCCCATCGCGCCGCTTTTCAAGTTCAAGACCGAGGAAGAAGCCATCCGGATCGGCAACGACACCCCGTTCGGGCTCTCGGCGTACTTCTACGCGCGTGACATCGGGCGCATCTGGCGCGTCAGCGAAGGGCTCGACTACGGCATCGTGGGTGTTAACGAGGGCATCATCTCCACAGAGGTCGCGCCATTCGGCGGCGTGAAAGAGTCGGGAATCGGGCGCGAGGGCTCCAAGTACGGCATCGATGACTATCTCGAGATCAAGTACCTCTGCATGGGTGGCATCAACGACTAATTCGGCTCCGGCCATCGCTTCCGGTGGCCGGATTCGTCTATAATTCGGGCACAACGAGACTGATTTAATCAGTCAGGTCTGTTTTTATTTACGGTGGACAGTATCCGCCAACGCTGCAGTTTGCGGAACAACCGGGACACATGAAGGCTATGGCCAAGAACGACACTCAGGGCAGCAACGGCGACAGCGACGACATCAGCTGGCAGGCGCAAAAAAGCGCAATGACGCGTGATCGCATTCTCGACGCCGCGATCAACTGTTTCGTTGAGCTAGGGTACACAAACGTGACGACGGCGCGTGTCGCGAGCTCCGCCGGAGTATCGCGCGGCGCAATGTTGCACCACTTTCCATCGAAGACTGAGCTTATTCAGGCCGCGGTGGAATACCTGCACGACAAGCTGTTGGAAGACTACACGGAACGCGTCAACAGCATCCCGAAGTCACTGCAGGGCGCAGAGCGTCGCCGTGCAGGGCTGGACGCCTACTGGGAACACCTGATCGGCGACCTGTTCGTGGTGTACCACGAACTCTGCGTTGCGAGCCGCACAGACCCCGAACTGCGCGCGATACTCGAAAACTCACAGCAACTCTTCGAGCAGCACGTGCGCGAGTCCAACGAACACTTGTTCGATGAGTGGATCGACCGCGGCGACCGCTTCCTGCTCGCGATGGATGTTACAAAGTTCATGATGGAAGGCATGGCCGCTGGCCAACTCGCCACCAATCGCGACGAACGCGTGGGCAGGATGCTCAGCTACCTGGCCGACCGTCTGGAAGAGATTTTCGAAGAGGGCGGCGACTCTGCCGTCAGCCGCCACAGCGGCGGCTAGCAGCCCGAACGTCTCTTGGTCGAATAAATTCGACCCCACAAGGTGTCGATTACAGGGCAAAGAACATTAACGCCCGAGACAGACTCAGACCCTGTTACTCCCGCCAGCTCTGCGAAAGCAGGTAAATTCGGTCGATGACGGCACCACCGCCATGTGGGGTCGAATTCATTCGACCGGTCTCTTCCACTTCCACCACCCCCCATGTGGGGTCGCATTCATTCGACCGGAATCATCCGCCTCTACCACCGCCTTGTGGCGTCGAGTTCATTCGACCAAGACTTAGCACCGCCCTTTTGGGGCCGAATTTACTCAACCAAAACATGCTCGAGTCGATCTCCCAGCCAGATTGAATCCCAATGCGGGTAGTCTCCTATAGCTGTAACCAGGCCCGCCCTCAGTGGATTCGCAACGATGTATCGCGCAACCAGCCTCAGGCTCCCTTCTCTTCTAATGGCCCTATCCTGAAAACCTGATTGCCATACACTGCCCTTACTGGAACGGTATACATTGATCGTTCTTGCGCTCCGACCTTTCAGCAGCTTCACGACACGAGACATATTGCTCTCTGCATGAAGCTGAAATAGCCAGTGAACATGATCGGGCATGATGACCCAAGCCACCGAGGTGGCCAGACCTGCACGTTGGAGATTTCGCAGTTCTGCAACCACGAGGCGGGCCAGATGCAGGTCACGGAACATTGGGGCCCGATCTCGAGTAGTGAATGTGACCAGGTAGTATTGATAACGAATCGACCAACGGCCTTTCAGCAAATCGTCGTAGACCAATTTAGGCTCCCTGCATAAAATTGCGATGGTCGAATGAATTCGACCCCACAGGGAAACTAGTGCAGGCGGGATGAGCGTGACAGACCACGAATGGTCCGTGACCACATTGGCTTCATTGCATGGAGCTATTGCTGGTCGAGTGAATTCGACCCCACAGCGAATCTAGTGCAGGCTCGACGCGATGGACCGACCAAGGCAGGTCTCAACGACAAACAACACGTGAAGAACTGGGGGGGGCTACGCCGCCTGCTGCGCTGACAGTTTGGCGTAGCGGCGCAGGTAGTGGGCTTCGTCACCGTAGAGTTTAGAGAGCACCATTAGCCGCTTGTAGTGGTGGCCAACGACGAGTTCGTCGGTCATGCCTATGCCGCCGTGTAGCTGTACCGCCTCCTGTGAAACGTGACGCGCTGCCTCGCAGAGCTTGACCTTCAACGCGGCACAGGCCGCCGGTGATTCCTTGCTGCCCTCATCCATGCGGATCGCAGCATTCAAGAGGAGCGCACGGGTTTCCTCGACCTTGAGGTACATGTCAGCCATACGGTGCTGCAGGGCCTGGAACTTGCCGATCGGCTGGCCGAACTGTTCCCGCGTCTTGGTGTATTCCACTGTTGCATTAAGCAGCGCCTGCATTGCACCCAGTGCCTCGGCACCCATGGCAACAATGGCGCGATCGACCACCTGCTCCATTAGCGCAACGCCGTCACCGGCAGCACCAAGCAACGCGTCAGCGCTAAGAGCAACTCCGTCAAAACGGATGTCCGCGCCACCCCCACCATCGACCGCAACGAACGGTCTGCGCGAGACGCCCGGGGCATCCGCATCAACAATAAAGAGACTGACGCCTGCGTCCGTTTGCGCAGACACGATCAACTGATGTGCCGCCTGGCCGTTCAGCACCGCGAGCTTTTCACCCGACAGCGAGTAACCGCTGCCGCTGGCTTCTGCGCGCGTCGTCACCCTGGCAAGGTCGTAACCGCTGCCCTGCTCCGCGAATGCAAACGCCCATTGCCGGGTTCCGTCGATAATTCCCGGAATGTGCGCGTCCTGTTGGGCCTGGTTGCCGCCCTCACTGAGAAACGCGCCACAGGTAACCACCGTGGTCAGGTATGGCTCTCGCACCGGCGCGCTACCAAGCCCCTGGCAGACAACCATCAACTCGGTAGCGCCGCCGTCGAAACCGCCCTGCGCCTCGCTGAACGGTACGGCGAGCCAGCCGAGTTCGGCAAACTGCGCCCAGGTCTCCGGGGAGTAGCCCAACTCCGAGCTCACCAGGCCGCGGTGACGCTCGACGTCGCACTGTTCGCCAATAAATTTCTCCACGCTGTCGCGCAGGAGTACCTGTTCTTCACTGAGGGAAAAGTCCACAAAAAATGCCTGTATCGAGCCAATCAGGGGAGGCGGGGACACTGGCGGACCCCGCGTATTTCAAGGCCTGCCATGCTAGCAAACGGGCCAACCCAAAACAATCAGTCCCTACTGTTTTCTTTTTTTCAGGTTTGGCCTAGACTGATTTTCGGCTAATTTCGCCTTACCCAAAACACCAAGGACTCACTATGCCCCGTCTCAACCTGAGTGCCGACGAGGTACTCACGACTACACGCGCAGTGCGCAAGCGTCTCGACTTCGACCGTCCGCTCGACATGGCTGAGGTGCATGAGTGCCTCGACATCGCCCTGCAGGCACCCACTGGTTCCAACGCCCAGGGCTGGGAGTTCATGCTCGTGAACGACCCCGACAAAATCGCCACCATCGCAGGGTACTATCTCACCGCTTTTGACGAGTATGAGGCGAGCCCCAACCAGCCAACGCAACAACACCTCGACGATCCCTCCATGGCGCCCACGCAGGAGCGGGTACTGAGTTCCGCGCGCTACCTCGCCGACAACCTCGCCAAGGTACCCGCGCTACTTATCCCCTGCACCGCCAGACCGCCGGAAGGCACGCCGCTCATGTACCTCTCAGCAATTTACGGCTCTGTGCTGCCCGCCGTATGGAGCTTTATGCTCGCCGCTCGTGAGCGCGGCATCGGCACCTGCTGGACGACGCTACACCTCGGCTTCGAAAAAGAGATCGGCGAACTGCTCGGCATCCCGGACGACGTCCTGCAGATGGCCCTGATACCGATCGCCTATACACAAGGCACGAACTTTAAAGTGGCGCCGCGCAAAAACCTCGACAACTTCCTGCATACCAACAGCTGGTAAATCCATGGATCTCGGTATTAGCGGTCGCAAGGCACTGGTGAACGGCGGCAGTGCGGGGCTCGGCAAGGGTGCTGCTAAAGCACTGGCGAGAGAAGGTGTCGATCTGTACATATCTGCGCGCGGAGCAGAACGCCTCGAAGACACCGCGGAAGAGATTCGTCGCGACACGGGCGCGACAGTAACGCCCATCGTTGCCGACCACTCAACGGAGGCAGGACGCGAACGCGTACTCGAGGTTTGCAATGCGCCGGACATCCTGGTGGGTACCTGTTCACCCGCACCCTTTACGCCAGACTTCAGGGACGTCACCGTGGCCCAGTGGGAGGAACATCTCGCCACCGGGCTGATCAGCCCCATCGAGTTTATTCGCGCAACCGTCGACGGCATGTGCGAGCGCGGGTTCGGACGTATCGTCAACATTTCTACCGGGGCGTCTAAATTCCCGGCAGAGTTGCGCACACTCTCGGGCCCGCCCCGCGCCGCCCTGTCCAATTACACGGTGGCCGTCAGCAAGGCCGTTGCAAAGCACAACGTCACCATCAATAACCTGCTGCCCGGCATGCATCACACGGCCACGGCACACGAGCGCTTCACAGAGATTGCAGAAGAGAAAGGCACCAGCTACGACGATGTTGTGCGAGAGTGGATCAACGACTGGAAAATTCCCGCCGACCGCTTCGGCAACATCGACGAGTTCGGCGCAATTTGCGCCCTCTTCTGTTCCGCGCATGCGGGCTACATCGTCGGGCAGAGCCTCGTCGTCGACGGCGGCGTAACCAATAGCACATTCTGATAGAACGAAGGACACCATCATGAGCTGCGAAAGCCACATCCTCGAGTACCCAGCAGGCGATACCAACTGCATCGGCGAGTACTACGTTCCCAAAGATGCCAAGGGGCCATTGCCCATCGTGGTTGTCGTGCACGCCTGGGACGGCTTGATTGACGAAGTGCGCGACAAGTGCCACCGGCTCGCACACGAGGGCTACATCGCATTCGCCGCCGACATACATGGTAACGGCAAGACCTACAGCGACCATTCGGAACTGGAGGCAGCGCTGGGGCCCTACATGCTGGACCGCGGCATGTTGCTGGAACGCACCCAGGGCGCGATTGAAGCAGCGAAAACAGTGCGGGGTGCCGACACAACGCGCATGGGCGCAATGGGCTACTGTTTCGGCGGCATGGCAGTGCTCGATGTCGCGCGGGCCGGTGGCCTCGGCGTTTCCGGAGTAGTGTCGTTCCACGGTGGACTCGACGGCAACACCCTCGACAATCCCGCCTCCACCGACTGCAAGGTGCTGGTTTGCCATGGGCAGGACGATCCAATGGTGCCGCCAGCAAAGGTTGCCGACTTCATGGCGGAGATGGACGCACAAAACGCAGACTGGCAGCTCCACGCTTACAGCGGCACGGTGCATGCGTTTACGCGGCCGGCCGCTAACGACCCTGCCTTTGGCGCGGTTTACAACGCCGACGCAGACCGCCGCTCCTGGCAGGCCATGCGCAATTTCTTCGACGAAGTCCTGTAGCAGGAAACACATGGACAAGCGCCCTCTTCCCAGCGAGGCAACCATCGCCGCGCTCACAGGTCATCGCTTTCCCGGCGGCGACTACACGATCGCGCACTGGGAGAACTTCCTGCTCACCGAATGCACCGGGGCCGAACTACTGCCCGGGGGTATGGCCCACCCTGTTGCCCTGTTCCACGTGCCCATTACGGGCGCGGGCACGTCGATCGCAGAAATGTTCGAACTCGGCCAGGCCGAATCAGATCTGTCGATCATGATTGAGAGTTACGACTGGGAGATGTTCCTGCCGCTCTTTGAAGAGACGCGCTACCGCGTGAGCGGCCGCATCCCGAGCGCCGAGCGCCGGGAAAACGACGACGGCCAGCTGTATGACCGCATCCAGTTTTGCTTCGAGCTGCATAATCCCAACGGTGAACTGGCGGCGCGCACCACAATCACCTGGCACTACACGAGGGACACACTGTGAAAGCCAAAGTGGGCGATGCGATTCCCGAATGGGTGATGCCCTCAGTCTCTCCTGAGCGCATGTGCACGATGGCGGCGATACTGCGCGACCCCAATCCCATTCACTGGGACCGTGAAGCCGTCGACGCCATGCCTCTCGGTCTCGGCAAGCGGACCATTAACCAGGGCCCGCTTGGCTTGTCCTACATGGTGAACATGTTGCACGCCTGGGCGGGGCCCGGCTCCATCCGAAGACTGGTCATGCGCTTTCCGCAAGTCGTACTGGACGGCGAGCGGGTCACGGCTCGGGGGGAGATCACGGCGCTGGATAAAAGCAAAGGAGCTGTTCTCGCCGAGTGCGCTATTCGACTCGAGGAAGCAGACCGCGGCGTGCTGCTGGAGGGCACGGCGACCGTCGTTCTGCCGCCTGGCTGAGCATCGGCCTTTGCGCAGCTACGAACAGCAGAGACAGCGAAGCCCGCGCTTAACAAGGTACCGCTGAAGGCCCTGCACGAGTGTGACACAACCCTAGTTTCCAATATAAAAATTGCCCGTAAGTTGTTGATCATTAAATGAAATTGGTACCCTACCCTCACGTAAGATCAACGAACTAAAGTCAACGAACCGAGTCCCGTGAACAAGATTACATTTTTTGCCGCGCTCTACTGCGTCTTCATTGCCGCGTTTGTCTGGGGTATCGCGACAGCAACGTTCAGGGTGTTCCCCTGGACCTACGTCCAACCGATTATCGCCGACGTGATGGCCTTCTATGTGTCCCATCCCGACGAGCCGGAAACGACTGTGATGCAGCGGCTCGCCTCAGACATGGGTGGCATTCCCTATCGCTATGTTCAGGAAGCCGGCACGGCGTACGCTTCAAGCATCAGCGGTGGCGAGGCGTTTTCCGTCTTGGTCGATGACATACATCTGCGCGGTCGACACGATGCCGCACCCGATGGTTACCTGGCAGTGTTTGGCGCATTCCGGTTTGGGGACGGCAGAAACCTCGGCACAATCCTGCTGAAAACCGACGGCTCTCTAGTCGGCGGCTGGGCGACACGTAAAGGCCTCAATGTCGAGCCTGAAATCGACATCGAAAGAGGATGGATATTCCAGGGCAACGGGCACTTCGTCGATTGGGGCTGCGACTTCGACGACCTGGGCAGAGAACTTGTTCAGCACACGCTGCTGGAGGAAGCGCACCACAGCGTAGCGCTGTCGCCGGATGGCACTTACTGGACCCACGATGCCGCATTCCTCGTCGAACTCGGCTACAGGGGTACGCAAGCCGATCCATCTCAACCCATTACCCCGGAAGACTTCGAGGAACTGCGCAGGTTTGATCTCGCCACTGACCTTGTAGCGGCCACCCCTGACATCAGCCCCCTCACCGGACGGTTCATCCTCACGTGGGATGAGAAAAGCGATCCGCAAAAAACCAAGCCGGTCGTCAGGATGACTACCGATCCCTTTCACAACAACGATGTCGATCCCATTGTGAGCAGCCGTTTCGAGACGGATGCGGGGTACGCACTGCTGACGTCCGTGAGGGAACTCAACCTCGTGGTGGTGTTCAATCCAGACAACGGAGAGATACTCTGGTACCGACAGGGCCTCACCGAGCGCCAGCATGATGCGGACTACTTCGACGACGGTGTGTATGTCTACAACAATCGTCCGTTCAAAGACTTTTCACGCATCGACTACATTCCGTTTGAATCCAGCGGTGGCCAGAATCACGGCCTGACAACCATCATTGACGGCAAAGATTACGCCTGGTTCGACCCGAGCAGGGGCCAGCACGACGTCTTCGAGCACGGCGGACAGCGCTACAACCTCGTGGTGAACGACCGCAACGGCCGCGTCATGCTGTTTGATGAAGCGGGTGAGATGAACTTTGAACTGGTGAACCTCTTGGGCGAAGACCCCGAGTCTACCGAGCGGCTACAGGTAAGAGCAGCGAAGTTCATTACCCAGGAACAGTTCGACGCCCTGACGGCCGAGTGCCCGGCCCAGGGCTAGCAGCGATTCGCCGCCAGCCCGGCCAGCGCATTACGACTTCCGATTAGCGGCCGAAAATACTCCTGAGCGCGTTGCCGATCTCGTCCGCCGGGTTGGGTGGCGGTGCCTGCTCGGCACCATCGGCAGGCGCGTCAGCGCCCTCTCCCATGTCAGCCGAACCGCCTGAGTTAGCGGGCTGCTGCTGGCCTGACAGTGCACCACTCAAGATAGCGCCAAGACCACCGAGGTCAGTCGGGGGCGCCGGCAAGTCGAAGCGAGAGGCCTCTACCGGGCTCATATCCAGCGAAACGACACTCATCTCATCGCCGTAGCGCAAGACGCCCTTGTTCAGCGCCATCAACTCTTTCTGCATGTTGTTGCTGGACGCCTGTTGTCCTGCGCCCATGTTGCGCGACATGGCTTCGGCAAATCGCAACATCGCATCGCGGAACTCAAGCGCGCGCTTGTCATCGGTAAGCACCAGTTCGGTCTCCCGCTCACGCCCGTCCGAGTCCCGGTAACGCAGGACGTATACCTCGCCCGTCACCCCGGCGTGTGTTTCTTTCCTGCCGGTTGCCTTAAGTGAAAGAACCTCGTCGTCAGTCATTGACGGGGTCGCGGCATTCGCCATTGCGCCGAACATGCCGAGCGCCTGGCCGATATCCATCACCATGACATTGCCGTCGGAATCGGTCACAACGTAAACACGGCCATCGCGCATCACCATGTAACCGTCAGGCTGGTTACCCACGCCAATACGCAGCATGTCGCCGGAGTACTCAAAGCGCGACACATCACCGTCTTTGGAGCGCACCTCCGATGTGCCCGCAAATGCGCCGGCGCCAAGCAGCCACGACAGGGTGAACACACCGAGAATAGTCTTTGTCTTCATGACGCCTTTACCTCCACGGCGGTTCCAGGATTGACATATTTTTATATCTTTACGCCGCCGATGACAATTCAGACCGCCAGCAGCTCGTCGAGCTCGGCAATAACCCGTTCTAGATTGGTATCGACCAGGATGGCCCGCATCCCCAGGGCCCGCGCGGCCTCTACGTTTGCCGCATAGTCGTCAAGAAAGACCGTACGCTCGGGTGGAACACCGTCGAGCTCGGCAAGCGCCAGCTCAAAAATCCTGGGATCGGGCTTGCGCACGCCAACGCTCGACGAATCGACCACGAAATGAAACAGCTCCTCAACGGGAATGAGCGCCCGCCAGCCATCACCGAATTCCGCCACATTGTTGGTGATGATGCCGGTGGTATAACCCTCCTCGCGCAGGCCCCGCACCCGCTCTACCAAAGGCTGGCGACTGTCTGCGCCAGCGTTGTTGCCCGCCATGCGCATGAAGAGGTCGTAGATATCGATCTCGAGGCCCTGCTCCCTGCCAATTGCCAGCACCAGCTCGCGCGTCTTCTCAAGCGATATCTCACCGCGCTCCAGCTGGTGCCAGGGGTGATCGCCGTCATGCTCGTAGGAGCCGAACACAACGCTCGTCACCTGCGCGGGGCTCAGCCCTAGCGACTCGCCGTACTCTTCTACCGCGTGAAAAGGGGAATCGGTGAATACACCACCGAAATCAAACAATACCGCGTCGATACGGGTCGTCATGATGTTTGGGTCCTTGTGCAAGGGGCGCCTGTCATTTACGAGGGCGCATACCAAATGGGCGAACTCCAGGCGCGTTCCTGGATAATTTTCTGAATGTCCGGTGCCTCGCAGGTTAACGGCCTGAGACCCTCAGGAAGTGACAGGCACTGGCGCCAGCTCCAGCGACAGCTGGGGTTCTCAAGCACCCGCAGGTAGTAGGCCGCGGACTGGTCAGGGTCAAACGCGGGGTCGCGCCACGTTGCGCAGAGCTGCCTGTGGCCGGGCCCGCTGACGCTGCAGTCATCAAGACTCGCCGCCGCGCCATTGTCGGCACTGC
This sequence comes from Halioglobus sp., assembly GCA_965227435.1. Classification (GTDB taxonomy): domain Bacteria; phylum Pseudomonadota; class Gammaproteobacteria; order Pseudomonadales; family Halieaceae; genus Marimicrobium. The sequence goes on from CBDDGB010000002.1 coordinate 398,532, forward strand.
CGGCAACGTCCGCAACGGACTGGTGAATACCGCCGTCACCATCATGCCATACCTTGACCACCTGCAGGCGTTGCAATAACCCGCCCCGCGGATCGGCGCTGGCCGCAACCGCAAACACCGGGGCCACGGCGAGGCGAGTGTCAAGCACGCCGCCCATTGGCACACCACCTGAGTAGCCCTCAGTGACCAGCGCACCACTGCAGGCATCCTCAGGAATATCGCCGCCTGCAAAGAATCGCGGTTCGATGCGCGGCCCGCTGGTTGCGAAAACCTCGCGACGCTGCATGGCGTCAAAGAGCGCGTCGCGAGTGTTCTCCGGAGCCCATACGCCCATCAGCCCACCGGGGTTTCGCATAGCGCTGGGCGCACCCGCGAAACCGGGCTCAGCATCGAGACGGGCCTGCACGTCATTGTCTGTGTTGGCACAGCAGCCATCGTAATTGTCTTCATCCACGTCACCCGGGGCTGCATTGTGACTGTCGGTGCTGCCTACAAAGCCAAAGCGATAGGGGTTCACCCCGATCCGCGCCTCCTCCGCCATACCCTCTGCAAGCGCGTACCGGGCGAAGTCCAGGCGCGACTCACAGCCTCGGCCAAAAATGGCGCCGCGCGAATAATCGTCTTTGCAGTCCTCGGGACGGCGCGCGTCGAGGCCCCTGATCTTTTCGAAATCACAGAGCTCGTCCTCGCCAAAGACCTGCCACAAGCCGCTCTTGCATTCTGATTCGCCTTTCACCTGCATCATCTCGACGATGGGCTCATAGCGCAGGCGCAGTTCCGCCAGTCTGCGCTGCTCCTCAAGCGGCTCATCGCGCCACGGAATGCGGAACGTGCGGCCGTTGGACACATTGGGATTATGCGGAATGGAAATCGCCTCACAGGCGCTGCCCTGACCACCACAGAGCACATCCATTTTCTCCCACAGGCCGAACGGGTCGGGTTCCTCCAGTGATGACACGGGCAGTTCGGGCACCAACTCATTGCGATAGATAATGTTCCGGTGAATCTTGGACTGCCCCGCTGAGTTGGAGTACTCGTAACCGTGGAAAGTTGTAAAGCTGCAATCCGCGCTGCGGTCATAATGCTGCTCGGCGGCGCGCTGCATATTCTGCCATGCACTGAGCGCCCCCTCGCGGCACCAGGCGTTACCCGGGCCACAAACGTCTGCATTGCGGTCGCCGAAACCCATCATGTAAACCATTCGACGCTTCCCGCCCACCATAACCGGCACAGACCACTCGGGCTCGGCTTCACCGCGGTAGGCGCTGCACGCGTTACTGTCATAGCCCGGCGTGCCGGGTTCGGTGCACACGACAATTTCGCCGATCCACTCGGCGTGGTCTGTGACCGCAGCGAAGTCTAGCGGTACGTCGAGCTGTACCTGTCGGGCGCCGCGACGCTCCGCGTCAAACGGGCCGAGGCCAATCACCTCGCCGCGCGCGAAACGATAGGCGTCATCGGGGGTGCCGAGCATGTCTCGCGAGCGCGCGTCCATGGAATAGCCCGTGTGCACGTGCAGGTCGCCAAACCAGGCCCGGCCCTCTGGATAGGAAGCGCTGCAGGGCGACCTCGCCGCCATCTCGCGCTGTGGCGCGGGCGCAACCGGGGGCTCCCAGTCCGATGCCGAGGGCGATATCGCGATGTGGTTGCGTTCACTGTAGAGCCAGCCGCCACCGACGAGGGCTACTGCGAGGAAAAGGAAAAGCAGTGGTCGCACGCGAAGATTCCGGGCAAGTGGCGGGCACGCAGTATATCATTAGCCCCCAACCAACCAGACAACTGCAGGGGTTTAGCAACGATGACCACAAGGAGATTTCTGGCGGCGCTGTGCCTCATGCTCATTACCGCCCCAGCGCTGACCGACAATTTCGACCCTGCGCCGATCATTGAGGAACTCAGCCTGCGCGAAGGCGAAACCCCTATGGCGAAGAAGCCAGGTTGGGCACCCAAAAAGGTGGTGGCCTTCCTGCTGCCAGGCTCCGAGCAGGCCCGTAAGGCCTATAGGGCCGCGTTAAAAGAAGCCGCCGGCGACGTGGAACTGGTAATCGCCGCTCGCGGCGCAAAAGCAATGGCGCCCGAAGCGCTCGCCGATGTCGACGGCGTCATTGGTATGTGCTCCACCATGCTACTCAAGAACGCCGGCCCCAATCTGCAGTGGATTCACAACTACAGCGTTGGGCTCGACTACTGCAAGGGCGCCACGGAAGAGCAACTCGACCGAATCACCATCACCAACAACAAACGCCTCTCGGGCCCGGCGATTGCCGAGCACAGCATCGCCATGCTGCTGTCGCTGACGCGCAACCTGCCCACCTATCACGCCGCCCAGGCCAGGGGCGAATGGGGCCGAAACTACGGCGCGGGCGTGACCTTCGGTGAATTGCGCGGCAAGACGATGCTCGTGGTCGGTCTCGGCGGTATTGGCACCGAGATCGCGCGCCGCGCGCACGGGCTCGGCATGCGCGTGATCGCCACACGCAATTCATCCCGCGAAGGGCCTGATTTCGTGGATTACGTGGGACTATCGGACGAGTTGCACAAACTGGCAGGCGAAGCCGACGTCATTGCCAACGCCCTCCCCCTGACCACTGCGACCACCGGGATCTTTGACAAGGCTTTCTTCGCGGCCGCCAAGCCCGGCGCACTGTTCCTAAGCGTGGGTCGTGGTAAGAGCACCGTCACGGAAGACCTGATGGCAGCCCTTGAGTCAGGGCAACTGTGGGGCGCCGCCCTCGATGTGACAGACCCTGAGCCACTGCCGGCGGGCCATCCGCTGTGGAGCATGGAGCGCGTGCTGATCACGCCGCACGTGTCTGCCTCGGGCGCGGACAGCATGCGACGCAGCTCGGTGATCGCTACAGAAAACCTGCGGCGCTATGTTGCAGGCGAGAAAATGCTCAACGAAGCTGACCTGCGTCGAGGCTACTAACTACTAGACCCGTTACGCAAAGGAGGATGAACGCTCGCAACCTCTCCTGGCTTCTCGCCTGCCTGGCCTTTATCACCAGCTGCTCGATGCTGGAACTTGGCAGGGAGCTCGACGAGCTCAACCAGGACGCGTGGCTCGGCGGCCAGATTCGCGGCGCTACAATCGATGGTGCGCCGCTCTACATCGTGATCATTGACGATGTACAGAAGACGCTGCACAGCTACGGCACGCTCACCGCGGACCGACCCGCAGTCGACTACTTCCTCATGCTGCCCATGGGTGAGTATCGGATCGTGGCCTTCCAGGACGACAACGGCGACCTGAGGCACAACCACGACGAACCGGTGGGAGAAATCACTGGCGGCGAGCCGCTACTGCTGTCAGAGCCCAGCCAGGAACGCTACGACCTCGACATCACACTGGCGCGCAAACCCGCGCGGACCGGCTTGAGCCTCGTTGATGCGGGTATCGACAAGCGTCGCCCCAATACCCACATCAGCCTTGGCGAAGTCGTGTCACTGGACGACCCTGCATTCAGCGACGACATGGCCAACATGGGCCTCTGGCAACCGCGCCGGTTTATTGATGAGGTGAGCGGCGGGCTCTATTTCCTTGAGCCTTACGCGAAAGACAAGCGGCCCGTGCTCTTCATCCATGGCGCGCTCGGTCACCCTGCGAACTGGAAAGACGTGGTTGACTCACTGGACCACAAGACGCAACAGGCGTGGGTCTATTACTACCCCACCGCCGCCAGTCTTGAAGACATCAGCCTGTACCTTGCTGCTTACATTTATGAATTGCAGGCGCAGCTCTGGTTTGAAGAGCTGTCGCTTGTAGCGCACAGCATGGGTGGACTGGTGGCGCTGCGCACCGCGCAACTCCTGGACGAGTGGCTGGCCGAGTACAACCCGGTCGACAGGCTCATCACCCTCTCTACCCCCTGGCAGGGGCACAAGGGTGCAGCACTGGGAGCAGAGTACGCACCAGCAGCCGCACCGTCCTGGGTAGACATGGCGCCAGACAGTAACTTCATCAACGCGCTCGCCGGTACGGGCCTGCCTGAGCAGATACCGCACTACCTGCTATTCAGCTATCGCGGGGGCGACACGCTGGGCGACAAGGCCGATGGCTCGGTAACGCTCTCGAGCCAGTTGCCACCCGACTACCAGCGCAACGCGGCCCAGGTAATCGGCTTTAACGAAACACACGTTTCTATCCTCTCGAGTGAGGAGCCCCTGCAGACATTAAAACAACTGTTACGTTAACGGGAGCGACAATGCCTCATACGCTGGCTCAGCCTTTCGGCCGCTTGCCCGCAATGTACTCGTCAACCAGTGAGTGCAATCGAGAGATTCGGTTTTCCTGGCCCGCGAGATAAGAACCCTTGTAGCCCCGCGAACGCATACCCATCTGCTGCGCAGGAAAAATCGTCATATCCTGGTCAATAGTGAGGCCCATGCTTCGCTCACCGGGTTCGAAGACCTCGTGTTCAACGTCGGCATCGCGATCTACCAGCCCAGCGGTAGTACGCACAGGCCCCGTGGCACCATCAGGGTTGGGCGCATACCACCAGTTATCGAAGAGGCATTTCTCCGGGTCAGTTGGGTGCGGTCGTGCCCGCAGGAAGTGAAAGCCATCGACCCACAGCGACACGGCAAAGTTGGGAAACAGCGTGTAGTGATAGGCATCGGTCAGTTGGCTGTCGCAAAGGTTGTTGAAGTAGTCGTACCCGCGCGCTGGCCCGAGCTCTCGCCGCGCTTTCTGCAGAGCGTCACGCGTGTCCTCCCCGCGGTGACGGAAGTCCTCGGGGTCCAGCTCCCAGTCCTTGAGAATGGTTGCGAGTGGCTCGCCGATTGTGCCGTCCTTGTCGATCGCCGGACCGGCGTAGCCGCCCAGCATGATCATGCGCCCGTGGCCTTCATCGCACATATCAAAACGCGAAGTCGTGTAGCTGGTATCGACGCCGGAATGTATGCGCAGTTTCTCGACATCGGCGCCCTTGGGCCGGTGCACCGTGTTTACGTGATAGGACTCGTTGAAGTTGTCCATCACGACCTTCCAGTTGACGGGCGCAACCGTTGTCTTTGCCACGTAGCGCTTCCAGCCCTCGATACCGTACACGGCCCACTCGTCCCAGACAGGGCCGAGGGCCTCGCGCAGGCTGACACAGTCCGGGTCCATGTTGACCCAGATGAACCCCGCGAAGGTTTCACAGGGCACTTCGGCTAAACGCAACTTGCCGCAGGGATTGCCCTCGGGGAAATCGTCAGGGTCCTGTACGAAGTTCAGCTCACCGTCGGGCATCCAGGCCCAGCTGTGGTAAGGGCAGACAAACCGGCGCACGTGTCCCTTGGGTTCACTGACCAGCCGCTGACCCCTGTGCTGGCAGACGTTGTAAAACGCTTTGATACTGCCATCCTTCTGGCGAACCATGAGTATCGACTCGCGGCCTACATCCTCGGCCTGCCAGTCGCCCGGGTTGGGTATCTCATCCTCTCGGCCCAGCAGCAGCCAGACCTTGGTCCACATGTGCTCCCACTCCTGCTCCATGAACTCGCGGGAGGTATAGCGGTAGCCGTCGAGCTTGTGGGCAGGCACTTCCCCGACCGGCCAGTCGGGCAGATCACTGGGAATACCATCGATGGGTTCGTGTTGCGTCATTGTTGCTACCTCTTACACATTGCTTGCGCACTTGGAATCCTGCGCTGGATTGCTGCTAGACTGCGGCTGCCGCAGCGAGGAACCGCACAGCCATGAGTGATCGTTACACTGCCGACCGAATCGCCCTGCAGGACGTGATGCTCGATTACGCGGCAGGAGTCGACGAGCGCGATGTCGAGCGCTACCGCGCCTGCTTTGCGGACGACGTTGAAGTCGTCGGCTTCGGCAGCGGCACCATTCAAGGACGTGAGCCCTGGGTCGAGTACGTCTGGGGTGCACTTGATAAATACAGCGCGACCCAGCACCTGCTCGGCCCCCAGCACGCCACCATCGAGGGCGACACCGCCAGAACACGCTCTGACGTGCAGGCCATGCACGTGCTTGCCGATGGTGGGCGCTTCACCCTGTGGGCAAGCTATGTCACCGACATGCGCCGCGAAGGCGAACGCTGGTTGATCTGCCGCCACGAATTGGTGGTGCGCGCTACCCACAACGACGACTAACCTACCGACCCTTGAACTCGGGCTCTCGCCCTTCTTCGTAGGCGCGGATCGCCTCGGCGTGGTCCTCGCTCGGCCGTGTGATCAGCATATGCGAAGACACCATGTCGAGATGGGTGTGCAGGTCCATCGCAGGGCTTTGTTTTACAGCCCGCTTAACCAGCTGCATGGCGAGCGGTGCGCGCTTCGTGATGTCGTGTGCGTAGGCCAGCGTCTCGTCCATAAAATCCTCGTCGTCAAACACCTGGTTGACGAGTCCGATGCGCAGCGCCTCCTCGGCATCGATAGGTTTGGCTGAATAGAACAGCTCCAGCGCTTTTGCCTCGCCGACAATGCGCGGCAAGAAGTACGTGCCGCCATTGCCGGGCACCAGCCCGAAGGCGGTATAGCTCACCCGAAACATTGCGCTCCTGGCGGCAAAACGAAGATCGCATTGCAAGCTGACATCGACGCCGGCACCCGATGCAAGGCCGTTCACGGCAGCAATCACCGGCTTGTCGATCTCGGAGAGCTTTTTCGGTATGCGGTGCAGCCGGTCCCAGAACTGCGCCTTGATATCGACCGGGCCCGGTGTGGTGTGCTCACCCAGCTTGGTCGTGTCACCACCGCGACAAAACGCCTCACCGGCACCCGTAACCACGATCGCGAGCACGTTGTCGTCCGTACGGCACTCCTCGAGCGCCTCCACCCAGGGCGGGAGCATCGGCTCGTTGATGGCGTTCAACACCTCGGGGCGGTTGAGCGTAATAATGGCAACGCGACCGTCACGCTCCAGGGTAATCGGTGAACTCATGCTAGGGCCCTTCGTGTTGTGGTGTACTGCCCATGTACTTGTCGAGCACATGGTGAAAGTGCCGGATGCGCACTTCCTGGTAACTGGCGAGTTGCACCTCTCCCGAGGCGAGCGACTTCAAACCCTTGTGCACGTGGGGCAGGTTGCTGAAGTCCTGGTCGAAGACGCGCGCCAGACCGGGCTCGATGCCTTCGGTGTCCGCCAGCCTCTGGTCGAGCGGCACAACTATGACAGGCGCATCGGCCGGACGCGGTGCAGAGTCGGGATAGCGCATCAACAGCATGATCTCCATGGTGCAGAGCTCGTGACTGTCATTATAGGGCAGGAAGCGGTACGTCACGTTGGGCCTGAATCCCGCCCAGGGCGCGAAATTGGGGAATACCGAGTACAGGATCGCGTCCAGCACCTCACTGTGCGTGGCAATGTCCGAGAGGTCCTGTCCGTACATTTCAGAAAAACGCGCGATGTTCATTTCACCGAGGTACTCGCGCGCCGTGACGTTCTCGGGCAGAGCGGGCAGACCACCCTCTACTTCGACGCCATACACCGTGAGCCACTGGTGCACAGCGCCTTCCTCACTCGTACCGTGCGCATGGGGACTCACCACACCCATGGGCGTAATCGTTCGGCTGATCTCGTCGCTGAAGCAGTCGTACTGTGACTGTGAATCGCCCGTGTAGGGCAAGAGCTGTGGATGCGTGGCAACGGTATGGTACGACTCGATGAACGCTTCGTGCGCAAGCTTCCAGTTACAGCGCAAGACCTTTTTGATGTGCAGAGCCTTGTAGGTGCTCTCGGGGGTCCAGCGCTGGAAGTGTTCTGGCAAGACGCCGAGGTAGTCCTCCAGCGGCGCTGCTTTGCCATCGAGATTCACAAAGACCCATCCGCCCCAGGTAGCGATGCGCAGGGTTGGCAAATCGAAATTGTCGGCATCTATCTGTGGGAAATCCCATGCACAGGGCATTCCCGAGAAGCGCCCGCCGAGCTGCCACGAAAACCCGTGGAATGGGCATGTAATGGATTCCGCCTGCCCAAGACCCGAAGGGCTTCCACTCTTAAGCTGTCGGCCACGGTGCAGGCAGGCGTTGGGGTATGCGCGCAAATCACCGCACTCCGTGCGCACAAGCAGCACGGACCTGTCTGCAATGTCGTGCACGTAGTAATCGCCGGGTTTTGACACCTCAGATTCTCGACACAGCGATTGCCAGACGCGCGGCCAGAGGTTCGTTTTTTCACGCTCGTAGTACTCACGCGACAGGTAACGCTGCACATCGAGGGGTGCATCGCCCAACGACACGTCTGCAGTCGCACGGAGCGCCGCGGGCACTGGGCGCGGCTCCCGATCCAGGAGGTCCTGGTAGGAAGGGCCCGGAAACCGCGATGTGGGTTTTTCGCTTTTCCCCAAAACAACCTCTGTGCTATTAATAGCGCGCCTTACTCTGCGCCGGATCACCGCCATGTACGACAACCCTGAATCTATTCTCATCACCGGCGCATCAAGCGGCATCGGTGCCGCGCTTGCGCGCCACTATGCCGTGTTTGGGCGCACGCTGTTCCTCAGTGGCCGCGACCAGGAGCGCCTCGACGCGGTCGCCGACGCGTGCCGCGAAGCCGGTGCCACCGTGTCGACGTGGGTCGGCGATGTGACCGACGAAGCGGGCATTCGCGACTGGATCATAAACTGCGACGACGACAAACCGCTCAACCTCGTTATCGCCAACGCCGGGGTCGCCCTTGGCGCTACGCAAGTTAGTGGCCTGCACCAGGCCGCCGTCGACTCCTTTGCCATCAATGTAAACGGTGTGTTCAATACGGTTCACCCCGCGCTTGAGGCCATGGCCAGTCGCCGGCCCTATCCTGTTCACAATGCCCAGGTCGCAGTAATGAGCTCGGTCATGGGCTACGCCGGTATGGCGCGTTCACCCGCTTACTCCACCTCCAAAGCCGCTGTAAAACACTACGGACAGGCGCTGCGTGGCGCGTTCCGCGGCATGGGCATTGGAGTCAGCGTGATCTGCCCGGGTTACGTGGGCAGCGCGCTCACCGCGCAAAACTCATCCTACATGCCCTTTCTTATGGAGGCCGACAAGGCCGCCAACATCATCGCGAAAGGGCTCGCGCGCAACAAACCGCGCATTACCTTTCCCTGGCAGATGGTGCTGCTCACGCGCCTGGCAATTAACCTGCCCGGCTTCCTCGCCGACCGGCTCAACATGCCCTGGGGTGTACCGCGGCTTGAAGAGCAGTCCGAGATTTAAGTGACAGCGAAAAGCGCTCCAATGAGCTAAGCCGGTCGCCACGTACCGTGGAAGCAGACGGGTACCCGGTGCGACACCCAGGCTTTACCTATCGGGCCCGCCGCGATGTTCTGCGAATCGAACACGCACAGGGCGCTGGTGTTGGTCGGAATGTCGTAAACACACGTCAACACCCAGCCATCACCTTCGTCTGCGCTGGCTGAGCGCGGCACAAACATCGGCTCTGACACATAACCCGCCTCAAACGCGTACGTGTCTTCTTTCTGGGTTTTCACATTGAAGTGCACAATGGCGTTGTAGACCGCATCGGAGTCGGGAATGTGCGCGGGTATCGAGCGATCGGTCGATGTGTACCAGCCATGGGTGTATTCGCGCATCGCATAGCGCGGGTCGATAACGGGAAACTCCGCGCCATGATCCGCCAGCGGCGTAAATTTCACGCGCGGGTTGGCCTCGTTGAGATCGAGTGTCCAGCGACTCAGGTACGGGTGGATGTTGGCAGGCGTTGGTGTGCCGTCCGCCATGGGGAACAGCGGTGGCGAGTCGAAATGGCAGGCCTCCATCGTGATCACGCCGTCCTTGTCGTGCCCGTTCATGTAGTGGAACACGTAGCAGGCGTCACCCTCGTACCAGGTAATGTCCTCCGGTGAGCCCTCGCGGGGCATCACGCCGACCTTGGTCGGCACGTCCGGCTCCCAGGCAAAGGGCGGCTTACCCTCCATCGCCCGGCTCATATCGCCGGTGATCGGCATGACGGGGAAGATGATGTAGTTCTCCGTTACCACGAAGTCGTGCACCATCGACGAATAAGGCGCTTTGAAAATGTGCGAGTCGACCATGAAGCCGTCTTTGTTCACACGGTAGAGCCCCATGTCGTCGGTAAACGGACCCGTGGCCATATAGGCGTGAAAAAGGAGATCGCCGTTTACCGGGTCGACCTTGGGGTGCGCCGACATGGTTGTATTCAACTTGCCATAGAAGCTCCACGCACCGTGTGACTCTAGCGTTGCAGGGTCCATCTCAAACGGCAGGTGCCCTTCTTCCAGGAGCAGAAGGCGACCACCGTGGTAGATCACAGACGTGTTGGCCACACCCTCTTTGTCGTTCAGCACAAAATCGAGATACTCCGGCGGCGTGAGCAGCGGGTTCATACCGCTGAACAAGGACTCGCCGGTGCGCTGTTCGATCTTGAAGCGCTCGGTGCGGGCCCAGCGGTTCATGTGACTGACACGGCCGTTGTCGAACGTGAAGGCGTGGATCATGCCGTCGCCGGTAAAGAAGTGGTAATCGTTCTTGGGTGGTACCTGCGGGTTCGGCCCGTTGCGGTAAAACGTGCCGGCGAGCTCCGGCGGAATCTCACCCTCGATTACCAGGTCGGGTGCCGTGCACTCCGTGGTCAGCGGCTCGTAGTAACCCTTCAGGAATTCGGAATCAGGCCAGGGCTGCATGGGTGCCGCCTCCTTGTTGTTATCGTCTGGACTTGGTTTGCAGGGGGCACACAACGTGCCCCCGTACTGCGGGCTCAGCCAGCGGGACGCCAGCCGCCGTGAAAGCCTGCCGGAACACGGTGCGACAGGTGCACCTTGGCGAGCGGACCCTTGGACACGTTGAGCGCATCGAAGATGAACAGGCTGCTGGTACGCGTCTCGAAGCTGGTTGCCACTGCCATGACATAACCCTCACCCTCGGCCGCCGTGTCAGACTTTGGCACAAAAATCGGCTCAGAGACGAGACTCTGGCCGCAGGAGTAGCGATCCGCTTTCTTCGTCTCGTGGTCGTAGTGCCCGATCACGTTGTAGAAGTTCTCGTTTTCAGACAGCGGGCTCTTCAGCTGACCGTCAGGTGATGCGTACCAGCCGTGGCGATACTCGCGACCCACGTGACGCGGGTCGACCTGCGGGAATTCCGATTCGAACTCGTCGATCTGCTCAAAGCTGCCCACCGGTGTTTCGGCGTTCATGTCGATCGTCCAGCGATTGAGGAACGGGGCAACTTTACCTGTGTTCTCACCGTCTGGCGTTGGGAACAGGGGCGCCGCCTTGAACTGGCAGCCGTCCACCGTGATCACGCCGTCCTTGTCGAACGCATTCATGAAATGGAACGTAAAGCAGATGGGCATCTCTACCCACTTCACGTCTTCCGTGGTGCCACCGTGGCGCGGGATCACGGCAATGTGCACACCCTTCTCCGGCTCCCACGCGAAGGGCGGGCCACCTTCCATCGCGCGCTCAAGGCTGCCGGTGATCGGCATGATCGGGATAACGATGTAGTTCTCGGTGATCACGAAGTCGTGCACCATCGAAGAGTACGGCGTGGGGATGTGCGTGCTCTCTGTCAGGATGCCATCGGCGTTAACCTTGTGCAGCATCACATCTGCTGAGAACGGACCCGTCGCCATGTACGCGAAAAAGACCATCTCTCCCGTCGCAGGATCGATCTTCGGGTGCGCCGTCATGGCCGTGTTGAGTTTGCCGCGAAAATCCCAGCTGCCCATGGACTCGAGCGTCTCCGGGTCGAGTTCGAAGGGACGGTGCCCCTCCTCCATCACCAGCAGGCGGCCGCCGTGCCAGACCGTGGCGGTGTTGGCGAGGCCGTCTTTATCGGTCAGTACAAAGTCGCTGTATTCCGGCTCACAGTCGAAGGGGTTCATCGCGTTAAGCACGTTGCGCCCTTCTTTATCCTCGAGTTTCCACTTGGCGGTGCGCACCCAGCGGTTGTTGTAATTCGCCTTGCCGTCTTTCAGGTGAAAGGCGTGCACCATGCCGTCACCCGCGAAGAAATGGTAGTCGCCGCGGGGGGCAAAACGCGGATTGGGCCCTGCGCGGTATAGCGTGCCGTTGAGATCTGCCGGGATCTCGCCCTCGACGATCAGGTCCCTGGCGTCACACTCCATCTGGATCGCGCCATAGGGAAAATTCAGGAACGGATTGGTCTCGGACATCGGCTGGGACATGAAGAATCCTCGGTGGAGTTATTGGTTTACAGCGGTAACATATCACCGTGTTTTCATGTTTACAACATAAACACTGTGCGGTTTTTTTGTTAGCATGAGCACCATCAGGACAGGGAGGCGAGCCATGACGGCAGCCAAAGCGAAGTACCACCACGGCGACCTGCGCACCGCGCTGCTCGATGCGGCACTCGATGTGATCGGCGAAATCGGGCCCCAGGGCCTCACGATTCGCGAGGTTGCCCGGCGCGCCGGCGTTTCCCATGCGGCCCCTTACCGGCACTTCACCGACAAAGACGAGCTCATACTCGCGGTGGTCGAACGCGGCTTCGCCCTGCTCCAGCAGACCATGCAGGAACGCAAAGACGCCGCCACGCCCGACGCGATCAACCAGTTTGCCGCCAGCGGCATGGCGTACGTGGACTTCGCGCTGAATCATCCCGCCTACTACCGGGTGATGTTTTCGGGCGACCTGTTGTCCAGCACCGGGCATGTCAGCCTGCAGCACACGAGCAGCGAGGCACTGCAGGACATGGTGGCCGATATCGCGCGCTGCCAGGAACTCGGCATGGTGAAAAAAGGCGACCCGGTGCCCCAGGCACTGGCCATCCTCTCGACCATCCACGGCTTCGTGTCCCTCGTGAACGACAACCGCGTCCAACACCTGCTGGACAACCCCTACACGCTGGACCAGATTCGCGACATGGTCCTGGCCTCCATTTTCGAGGGCATCGGCACCGGCAAGACCTGAGTAAAACCCCGCTACATAAAAAATCAGTCAATTCTGTTTGTTTTTAAACAGGCCTTTTGGTACTGTTTCTTCCTGCCGTATCGACCCGCCCGAACGGCCTTCAAGCAGACCCTGATGCACCGAAAAAAGGGTGCAAAAACATAATATTAGCGGTGACTTCATGTCCAGACGTCCTCTCCTTACCGGCATCCCCCTGCTGACGCTCTTCGCAATGGCCCCTACCGTGGCGCAGGACGGCGAAGAACCCGTGCGGGAACGCGCCGCCCTGGCACTGGAGGAAATCGTGGTCACCGCGAACCGCCGGGAGCAGAGCCTGCAGGAAGTCCCGATGTCGGTATCGGCCTTCACGGGCGATTTCTTTGATGACGCGGGCGTGCGTGACCTTGCCGCGCTGGAGCAGTACACCCCCAGCCTGAAAATCACCACAGGCACCGATTCGCGCTCCACCTCCATCCGCATCCGTGGCATCGGGTCGGTGGGCACTAACGTGGGCATCGACCCCAGCGTGGGTATGTTCATTGACGGCGTCTACCAGGGGCGCGCCGGCATGAGCGTTGCCGACCTGATGGATATTGAACGCGTCGAGGTACTGCGCGGCCCCCAGGGCACGCTGTACGGCAAGAACACGGCCGCTGGCGCCATCAGCATCATCTCGCGCAAACCGGCCGCCGAGTTCGAGAGCGAGTTAGAGGCCACCTTCAACTCCGACGAGCGGCTGGAGCTGCGCGGCATGGTGAACGTACCGCTGGGCGACAGCCCCCACGCCACCCGCCTCTCCGGCTACCTGATCAACGGCGACCACCTGTTTGAAAACGACGTTGATGGCCGCGGACTGAACGACGCCAACAAGTGGGGCTTCAAATCCCGCTCACTGTTTGAAGGTGGCGACAACCTCGGGGAATTCCTGCTGACGGTCGACTACTCAAAAGAAGACACCGACTGCTGCGCCGTGGGCGTGATCGATTACAACGGCTTCTCTACGCTGAACGCGCCAACGACAAACCGCGACTCCCAGGCACTCGCCGACCAGCTCGGCAACAATGACCAGGGCGTGCCTATTCTGCAGTTCAACTCCTTCGAGGACTCCTCCGGCTTCTCACCCCCGTCTCCCGACCCCTTCGACGATAACGAGTGGGTAGACGCCGACATCTTCAACAAGATCTCGGTGGGTGGCATTGCGCTGGAGTGGAACCGCGATGTGATGGAAGACCACGTCGTGACGTTCATTAACGCATGGCGCACCTACGAGGCGGAGTCAGCCTATGACGGCGACTTCACCGCTTACAATGCGGTGTCTGGCTACCAGGACATCGAACTGGACCAGTACTCCTCGGAGCTACGCCTGACTTCGCCGGGCGGCGAGACCTTTGATTACCAGGCGGGCCTCTACTTCTACCACTCCGAGCTCGACTCGATAGGCACGTTCGAACAGTCCCAGGAACTTGTTCGCAATATGGAAATCGACGCCTTCTTCCCGGAAGGCACGCTGAACATTGATACCAACAACTACAAGACCACGAGCTATGCAGCATTTGGTCAGGTTGTCTGGAATGTGACAGAGGCGTTCAGCGCCACGCTGGGACTGCGCTTTACGTCAGAGACCAAGGAGCGCGTTGGCTCGCAGATTACCGAGCCGGACTCCATACTCGACATTCCCCCGGTGGCGGGCCCCGACATCTTCTATGATGAGCAGCGCCAGGACGACGACTTCTCGCCCTCCTTCAACCTGCGCTACTTCTTTACCCCGGAACTCATGACCTACGCGAGCGTGAGCCGCGGATTCAAGTCCGGCGGTTACAACCAGCGCCGTGAGCTGGAAGGCACCAGCGCCGAGTTTGATGAAGAGATTGCCACCAGCTACGAGATCGGCTGGAAAGGCTCCACCGATGACCGGCGCCTGCAGTTGAACGGCACGTTCTATTTTGTGGAGTACGACGACTTCCAGTCGCAAACGTTTAACGGCACCACCCTTGAGGTGACCAACGCAGGCTCCATGGAAAGCTATGGCACAGAGATCGAGCTGGTCTGGGTACCGGCGATCGACCTGACCATCTCCAGCGCGCTGGGCTATAACAAGGCGGAGTACAAGGAGTTCGACCTCGGGCAGTGCACGGTCGATGAAACCGTACTGAACTACTACGTGCGCGACGGCGCCCAGGGCGGCAATCCGACACTTGGCGGCGGCTGCATTAAAGACCTCGCCGGCGAACCCATAGACAACGCCCCGGAGTGGACAGTCAGCACGTTCGCCCAGTACGACATGGCGCTGGGCGACAACCTGGCCGGCATCGCCCGCGTGGAATACAACTTCATCGACGAGTTCTTCCTTGACCAGGATCTCGACCCGAAGCTAAAAAACGATTCCGTACACCTCGTGAACCTGCGCTACACGCTGACCGACCCCGAGAACACCTGGGAGGCCGCAGTGTGGGGCCGCAACATTCTCGATGAAGAGTACTTCGTATTCGGCATCGACATCCCAGTGCTCGGCGGCTATGCCGGTGTTGCGGCGCCGGGCGCAATCTACGGCGTGACACTGCGTTACATACACTAGGGCGACAGCACAGGAGGGAACGCACATGACCGAAGCTTCCATCATCTCCAGTGACAAGGGCACGCAGCGCGTTCCCGCCGTCAAAAAAGCCGGGTTCTATGCCAATTGGGGGCCGCAAGCCTGGATCGACATGTGGATGTCGAACTCCATGCTCGTCAAGAAAGCGATGCCCATTATCAACCACACCTTCGTACCCATCCTGCGACTGTCGGGCGATCCGGAGCAGGTGGACCGCGACTACGATGCGATCAAGTCCCGCCGCGAAGCCCTTAAGTGGTATGACTCACCGCGGGAAAAATGGCGCAAGCGCTATGGCAACTTCGTGCGCGAGGCGGAATGGGCGCTGCTAGAGCTGCGCAGGTACTACAGCCAGAAGCAGTTCTACGACATCGTCGTGGGAACGTCGGTCAAGCTGTCCTACGACACCTCCGCTGACTTTCTGAAAATGATGAACAGCATGTCGGAAAAAAATAAGAACAAGAAGCCGAAGGCACAGGCGGCAGGCTCGAAGAAGCCATCGCGCTGGAGCACGTTCATGTTCGAGACCTTTAACCCCGCGCACTGGCTCACGGGGCCGGCGACCATCACCGAGTTTGACCCGGCAGGCGGCGTGACCGTGATGGAGATTCCCGACTGCGCGTGGCATACCTGCGGCGCGCAGGACAAGCTGCCCAACCCCAACGCGCTGCCGGAGGAAGGCTGCCTGCATATCTGCAAGGGCCCTTTCGAGGAGCTGTTCAAGGGTGAAGGCGGCGGACTCAAAATGGAGTTCGACCCACACCTGCCCGAGACCTCCTGCACCGTCCGGATGACCTGGCAGGCAGGTTAGTCGCACTGAACATCAAGGATTTCTTCAACGCCCAGAAAAGCCTTCTCGCGATGGCGGAGGAGCTCAAGGCGCTGCGCAGGGAAAACGAAACATTGAAAGCGCAGAACGAGAGCATGCGCAATGGTATGCGCCGCTGCGTCACCTGCGAATATCGACTCGACTACAAAGAGCGCCAGGGCATCGCCCCGGTTCTCGACACAGGCAACGAGCCCTGAAAAGTCACCGTTAACCCACTTAAAAAACCACGAGGTAGAACATGTCCGTCATTCTCGTCACCGGCTGTAGCACCGGTATCGGCCAGGAAACTGCACTGCACATGGCGCACAAGGGCCACGATGTTTACGCCGCCGTGCGCACACCCGGCAGCGCCGACGAACTGAAAGAGAAGATCGCGGCAGAGAACCTGCCTGTCACGATCGTCGCGCTGGACCTGACCAAGCCCGACACGATCGAAAGCGCCGTGGGTGAAGTGATCGCCAAGGGCGGACGCCTCGACGTACTTGTGGCAAACGCGGGTATCGGCGCAGGCTCCTCGGTCGAGGAAACACCTCTTGAAACGGTGCGCGAGATCTTTGAGACAAACTACTTTGGCAACGTCAGCCTCTTCCGCGCTGTTACGCCGCACCTGCGCCAGCAGGGTTCCGGCAACATCGTAGTCGTGGGCTCGCTCGCCGGTCGCTATGTCGCCGGCTGCCACGCGCACTACTCCGCCTCCAAGTGGGCGATAGAGGGCCTGTGCGAGGCTATGGCCCAGGAAATGGCCGAGTTCGGCGCCCATGTCTCGATCATCGAGCCGGGTTGTGTAGCGACGCCGATGTGGACGAAGGTCACGCCTTCCGATGCGCCTCCGCTCTACCCTAACAACGTCGCCAGACTGACGCGTTTCTTCGAATTCGGTCTGCGCACCCCCGCCATGCCGTCGGACGTGGCGGAAGTGATCGAAGAGGCCATCACGGCGGAAAAGCCAAAGTTTCGCTACCCGGTAGGCACTGACGCCGTTCAGATCACCACGGCGCGGGAGAGTGTCAGTGAGAACGAGTGGGTCGACTTCCTGTGCACGCAGGGCGACGCATTCTTTGATAAGTGGGTAGAGCTTGTTGGCGTGGACTACTACCGCGACTAGACATGGGAGCCGGGCGCCTCAGGGCGTTCAATCGAGCACGTCTCACAAACGGATTTCGTTGCAATTTCAGCTGCTTATAACGCTCCCCCGATCAGGCTTGAAGGCCCCGTCGATGCCTCGTGGCACGTCACCAGCGGCCTCTGGAAAATAAACAGTCAAATCTGATTGTTTTTCTAAAATCGATTTGCTAACTTGCCGAGCGTACTAAAAATCACGAGCAGGAGCGCCACTTCCACGGCCTTTCCCAGGCCCTGGCGCCCTCCTCCAGTTAACGACTCAATCAGCAATAACATCTCAGGAGATAACCATGGACCTCAGACTTTCCGGCAAGAAAGCAGTCATCACCGGCTCCACCCGCGGCATCGGTCGCGCCATCGCCAACTTGTTGGCAGACGAGGGCTGTGACCTCGCGATCTGCTCGCGCAACCAGGAAGAAGTCGACAGCGCCATTGCAGATCTCTCCGCCAAGAGCGTTAAAGTCACGGGCGCCGTTGTCGACGTCGCCGATAAAGACGCCTACCAGGCCTGGGTCACCAGCGCGGGCAACGAGCTGGGCGGCATCGACATTTTCGTGCCGAACGTCAGCGCGGGCGGCGGCAACATGAGCGAGGAAGGCTGGGAAAACGCGTTGAACGTCGACGTGTTTGGTACCACGCGCGGTATCGAGGCCGCCATGCCCTTCCTCGAGAAGTCTGACGCAGCAAGCATTGTCATCATCTCCAGCACCGCGGGTGTAGAGACCTTCATGGGCCCGCAGCCCTACAACGCGATCAAGGGCGCCCTCGTGATCCACGGTAAGCAGCTCAGCCAGGCGCTGGCACCTGCCGGTATCCGCGTCAACTGCGTGTCACCCGGTCCGATCTTTATCGAAGGCGGCGCCTGGGACTTCATCAAGAACAACATGGCAGAACTCTATGAAGGTACGCTCTCACAGATTCCCCAGGGCCGCTTCGGTACTGCGGAAGAAATCGCCAACAGCGTTGCGTTCCTCGCCAGTCCGGCCGCCAGCCTGATCACCGGCGTCAACCTGGTGGCAGACGGCGGCTTCACCAAGCGCGTCCAGCTGTAGCCCTGCGAGAAAGCGTATGAGCAAATCAGATCGCGTCGACGTCTACCTGGTCGCCGGCGGCAAGTATCACAACATCGACTTCGCGCGCCTTGAGATTCTCAAGCTGCTCGCGGAGCAGCCGCGCATCAAGGTTCAGGTTGGCGCTGACTACTCAGACATCGACGCGATCTGCGAGTGCGACTTCCTCATCAGCTACACCTGCGACATCGTGCCCAGTGAGGAAGAGACGCAGCGCCTGATCGACTACATCAAGGGCGGTAAGAAGTGGTTTGCCCTGCACGGCACCAACTCTATCCTGCGTTTCCTCGAGCCGGCGGCCGACGGCGGACTCCGTGTCGACTGCCCGGAGGAGAACGTACCCTTCATGGAGATGCTGGGCAGTCAGTTTATGTCGCATCCGCCCATCCAGCCCTACGAGGTATACGTGACTGAGCCGGACCACGAGTTGGTCAAGGACATTCCCACGTTCACCGTCGACGACGAGCTCTACCTGTGCAAGATGCACGGCGAGCACCAAACCCTCATGCACTGCCTGTGGGACGACGAGGTAGAGGGATTCGTGCGCGATGACTGGAAGAAAGACACAGACGTCCAGCCGGTGCTCTACATCCACCCCTATGGCAATGGGCAGGTGCTCTACTTCACCCTCGGCCACTGCCGCGGCAAGTACGACATGCAGCCTCTTATCGAGGAGTATCCTGAGCCTGAAGACGGCGCCTGGAAGACAGAGGAGTACTACGAAGTCCTCCGGCGCGGCATCCGCTGGGCAATGGACCCCGTATAAACCCTATTCACTAACTGGCAGTAAACATGAACCTGGATTTCACCGCCGACGAGCTCGCCTTCCAGCAGGAAGTGCGCCAGTTCCTCAAGGACAACCTTCCCGAGCACATCGTGGAAGCCACAGCGAACAATGCCAGCGTCTTCGTCGAAAAAGACGTCGCGCTCGAGTGGCAGGCGATTCTCGTGGAGAAAGGCTGGGCGGTGCCCGCCTGGCCGGTGGAACACGGCGGCACGGACTGGACGCCGGCGCAAAAGTACATTTTTAACCGCGAGTGCTACCACGCGGGCGCGCCAATGCTCATTCCGCTGGGCCTGCTCATGCTCGCCCCCGTCATCATGGCGTTCGGCACAGAGGAGCAGAAGCAGGAATACCTGCCCAAGATTCTCTCCGGCGAACACTACTGGTGCCAGGGCTATTCCGAGCCCGGCTCGGGCTCAGATCTCGCGAGCCTGAAGCTGAAAGCGGAATCTGACGGCGACGATTACATCGTCAACGGCTCGAAAATCTGGACAACCCACGCTCACCTCGCAGACCACATCTTCTGCCTCGTGCGCACCGACAATTCGGGCAAACCCCAACAGGGCATCAGCTTCCTCTTGATCGACATGGACGCACCAGGCGTCACCGTGGAACCCATTATCACGATGGCCGGAGACCACGAGGTCAACCAGGTGTTCTTCGACAACGTGCGCGTACCCAAGGCCAACCGCATCGGCGAAGAAAACAAGGGCTGGAGCTACGCCAAGTACCTGCTCGAGTTCGAGCGTGGCGGCGGCTTCAGTGCGCATCGCATTCGGCACGAGATCGGCAACCTGAAGGGTCTCATCGACAACGAGAAGGCCGACAATCCCGACTTTGACCTCGACGGCGACGTCGAGCGGCGCGTGGCGCGCTGCGAGATCGACCTGAAGGCACTCGAGATCACAGAGCTGCGCATCCTGTCTGACGTGTCAGGCGGCGGCAACCCTGGCCCGGAGTCTTCAGTACTGAAGCTGGCAACCGTTGCACTTGAGCAGAAGGTGAACGAACTGATGGTCGAAGTGCTAGGGTACAAGGGCTTCATGATGAACCCCATTCCCGGCGGTTACCCTGTGCGCGAAGATTTTGAGAGCTCGGTTGTGCCCCGCTACCTGAACAACCGCGCGGCCTCTATCTTTGGCGGCTCCCAGGAAGTGCAGAGGAACATCATTTCCAAAATGGTGTTGGGGCTCTAGGCCAACCGTTGATGCCTGCGGGGTGTACCCTACTGCCCTGCAGCCCTTTCGATCCACTCGTCCAACCAGTCATGGAAGTGCTGTAGCCGCACTTCCTCGACATTCAACACCGCGCGATCGAAACCGCGCGAGTGCATTCCCGCCTGCATGTTGGCAAGGTAGTAGATATCCTGGTCGATGGTGATCGTTAAAGTATGCCTACCTGCGATGACGTCCTCGGCGGTAAAGACGTCATGCTCGGGTCGTTCATCGTCGCGCGACACCATCAGGCGGGGATTGAGCGACAAGCCCCTCTCCTCGTCCGCAGTAATCTCGCGCGGCACCTGCAGTGTCCACTTATCGAAATAGCACTTGTCGGGGTCCGTGGGATGCGGGCGGGGGCCATAGATCCACAGTTCCTCCGCCTGGATCGTAAGAAACGTATTGGGAAAGATGTCGTACTGCCAGACATCGCTCACCTGCTCATCGCTCAGGCCCGCATAGTCGAAGCCCAGTTCGGCGCCGACCTTGCGCTTGTGCTGCTGAACAGTCTCACGAAGCTCTGGCACGCGACCGTTAAATGCAGCCGGGTCGAGCCCTAACCCCTCCAGCAACGGCACGAGGTGCGGCGGTGTTGCTTCCGGTACGGGGTAGCGAGAGTTGGTGACATAGCCTTCAACCAGCGTCGCCGAGTGTCCCAGTGGCCAGAGGATGTTGGTGGAGTTGCAGCAATCCACCATGCTCGCGTGCTGCGGGTGGATGAAGTCCACGTGGTACTGCTCGAGAAAATTGTCGCGCGCCGTCTTCCAGTTCGCAGCAAGCAGCACCGTCTGGTGCTGCGCCAGCACCATGTTCTCAAACCGAAAGGCCGCCAGGTTATCGACGATGGGGCCGAGGTAGTCGACAAGCGGCGGCGCATCGCTATCCATGTTGACCCATACCATGCCGGCCCAGCACTCGACTCGTACGGTTTTCAGCGAACGTGTGGCGCGGTCTACAGGGGGCTGGAACTGGGCCTCGTCGGGAATGGTAGTAAGTGCACCGTCCAGCGCATAGGTCCAGCCGTGGTAAGGGCAGGCAAGCTGTGCAACGCTACCTGACTCACTCGTGAAAATGCGATTGCCGCGGTGCTGACAGACGTTATAGAACGCGCGCACGGCATCGGTTTCATCGCGCAGCACCAGGACGGACTCGCGCCCAATGTTGTATACAAAGTAGTCACCCGACTCGGGAATGTCGCTGACGAGCCCGGCAAACAGCCAGCAGCGCGTCCACACACCCTCCCACTCGGGCGCCATGAATGCCGGGGAGGTGTACCTTGCCTTGTCGAGGCTGGCGCGCTTCGCTGTGCGCGCGGGTGTACCGTCTGGAAAAGGCTGTTCAAGCGTGGTCTGCGCCACGCCTAGCCGCCCTCTGCGCTCATGGCAATGGCGATATCGTCACCCTGTACTCGCACGGCGAACGTTGCGAGCGCGATGGACGCTGGACGACTGAGCGCGCTCCCGTCACGCACATCGAACGCCGCACCATGGAGGGGGCACAAGATGCGCTGGCCCTTCAACTTGCCCTCACAGAGCCGCGCCTCCGCGTGGGTACAGAGATTGTCGACGGCGAAGATACCCTCGGCGGTATGACACAGCAGCACCTCGCGCTCATCTACCGTCACGCAGAGTGTCTTGCCCTTTGGCAGGTCAGCCAGCGCGGCGACTGTAACGAAATCGTCGCTCACTCGCCGACCTCCGACCGCGCCAGGAACTTGTCGAGAGTCTGGTGCACAAGCCGTATGCGCGCTTCCTGGTAGTTACCCAGCGTTATCCCGCCGCGACCGCTACTCTTGAAGCCCTTCTGCTGCAGGTCGAGGTTGCCTGTGTCCTCGTCGTACACGGGGCCGAGCCAGCCAAGCGCTTCTACTTCAGTATAGGACTGTTCAACGTCGAGACAGATTGGCTCGGGCGGTTCGGGGTGCTCTTCACCATCCGGCAGCGGCTCCATGACCATCAGATCAAAAACACACTGGTCCACACGCTCCCCATCCGGTCGAAAGCGATACACCATCGGCACGTTAATGCCGGGGAACAGGAACATATTGGGAAACAGGTGATACTCAATGGAATCAAGCATGATGCTATCGCTCACCCCCGACAGGTCGACGCCAAGCGTTTCACTCATCGACTCCCTGAGATCAGCGGCCGCCACGGTACGCGCGGTTTCACCCTCGGGGACGCTGTCGCGCTCCACGCCGAAGACGGCGAGTATCGCCAGCTGCTCCTCTTCTGTCAGCGGCGGCCGACGCCATTTGTCACCCGGGTAATCATCGAGAGACTCGGGGCTGTAGTTACCGATGTTGTGAATAAAACGGCTCACATAGTCGCCAAACAGGTCGTACTGCGTGTTGCCGCCGTTCGGCGAGTCGTGTGTTTCGAAGTTGTGGTAGGCCTCCATGAAGGCCTCCTGCGCCGCTTTCCAGTTTGCAGGGAGCCTTTTTTGCACGTGCAGTTTGATACGACGACGGCCCAGGGGAAAATGACTGAAGTGTTCGGGTAGCACGCCAAGTTGGTCGGCGAGTGGTGCAGCCTCGGGATCAAGATTCACGAAAACGAATCCGCCCCAGCGCTCGCACTGAACAGACACAAGCCGGTGTTCTTCATCGCAGACATGGGGAAAGTCCCAGCGCGCAGGAATATTGCGAATGCTGCCATCGAGCTCCCACGACCAGCCGTGGAAGGGGCAGGTAAACGCGGGCATGTAGCCCGTGCCCTCGGCGCCCAGCAGGCGTGTGCCGCGATGCGTGCAGCTGTTGCGGAACGCCTGCACCTCTCCGTCGCCGGTGCGCACGACGATAACGGAATACGGGCCTATGTCGTAAACATATGTATCGCCCTCGTCCGGTATGTGTTCCTCTCGACAGGCCCACTGCCAGGCCCGAGCCCACATGTCCTCCATCTCACGATCAAAAAACTCGGGGGAGGTGTAGCGCGCGGTAGGAATGTCGGCATCGCCGAGAAACTCGTAGCGCTGCTCAGCCAGCGGTGCCGGCGGCGGGATACGGTCACCTGCAAAGGTGTCGGCAATCGTCGGGCCTGCCGCCCTGGCGGTGCCCGGTGCCGGGCTGGAATCCTGGGTCATGTGCTGTTTAGCGCTCCGAAACGCGGCATGGCTGCTGGTGGACTTGCCGGACACGCTGATAATACAATCAGGACCGACTGTTTTTTTAATTATGGCTGCCCCACCCCCCGCTTTGCAAGGCCATCGCGCCAATGAGGGCGTTCGGGCGGCCAAACAGATGGAGCGACCCACATGCCAGACCAGCCCGGCCTAGTGCCCGACCCCGCCGAGATTGCCGACCGCCTCGCTATACAGGAGGTCCTTGCCTGGCACAGCCGCGGCCTCGACCGCCTCGATGCGGGTGCCCTCAAGGCCTGCTACTGGCCCGGAGCCGAGGTGGACTACGGCAGCTACAAGGGCGGCGCCCATGTATTCGCCGACCTCGTGGTCGGGGCCCTGGGCGACGGCTACGAGCTGACGCGTCACGGGCTCGGCAATCAGATCATCGACATCAGCGGCAATGAGGCGCTCGTGGAAACGTGCGTGAGCGCGGGCCACCTGTTCAAGGGCGCCGAACAGGATATGCATTTCTACGGCCGCTACCTGGACCGTCTCGAAAAACGTGACAACGCCTGGAAAATCCTGCACCGCCAGGTGGTCATGGACTGGAACAAACTGCTACCGGTAGATGACCAGCGCGAGGCTGACGCATTCAAAGACCTGTCCAAGGGCGCGCACTATCCTGACGACCCACTCTACGCCTTACTGGGCACAGACTGACGGGAGCACATCGCTATGGATGAACGCATGGAAACCTATCTCGCCAAGCAGGAGATCTACGAGCTGGTGTGCACCTACATGCGCGGGCTGGACCGGCTGGACGAAGACCTGTTGCGCTCCACCTTCTTCGAAGACGCCTGGTGTGACTACGGTTTCATCAAGTGTGACGGTTACGAGTTTGCGAGCTTCTGCATGCAGGCGCTGAAAGACCATGTCGCGAACCACCACATGATCGGCAACGTGCTGATCGAGGTGAACGGTGATGAGGCCTTCGGCGAGGTGTACTTCAACGCCTACCACAAGGTGAGGGCAGAGGCTGGCTTTGAGGATGTCATCATCGCGGGCCGCTACCTCGACCGCTACGAGCGACGCGAGGGCGTCTGGAAGTTCGCGTATCGCAGTGAGGTGGTCGACTTCAGCCACACACGCCCTACCAACGACCCCTACTTCGAGCAGGCTCCGGACGGACTGCGCGGAGGCCGCATGGACGATGCGGTATTCGACCGCGCGGCACGCTACAGACCCTGATCTGCCTCGGGTTTGCCCCCGTATACCAACCGTTAGCCCGCGGGATTGCCCGCGGTGCGGCGGTCCCTTAGTATCTGGCCCCTATTCGCTGTAGATAACCCATGAGTGGCATTTCAATGAAAAACACAATATTCGCAAGGCCCACCCGACTGTTTGCTGTTGCCGCCTGCCTGCTGGCGCTCGGCGCATGCTCCGATGGCAACAACAATAACAATAACAACAACCAGGAACCCTTCGCGGAACTTATCGAGCAGGGCATCGCGCGCTTCCTGGGGCTGTACACCCCGATGACCAGTGAAACTATCGATGGCGTCACCACCTACACCTTCGGCGCCGGCGATGGCCCTCTGTGCCAGGACGGCACCGAATACGAGGTGAAGAGCTTCGACCAGGGTTCAGAGAACCTCGTTATCTTCATGCAAGGCGGGGGCGCCTGCTGGTCGGCCCTGTGTGCATCGTTTGAAAATGTCGACGACGGCCCCTACGTGCAGGCGGGCATCCTCGACCCGAACCTTCCCGACAATCCGGTAAGGGACTGGAACCAGGTCTTTATTCCGTACTGTGATGGAGGCCTGCACTCCAGCGACGCCGAGAGCGATTACGACAACGATGGCATTGCCGAGCGACCACAGCGCGGCCTGCACAACATGTCCGCTGCGTTAGACCTCGCTGTCATGAACTTCCCCAACCCGGCGCGAATCGTGCTGACCGGCCAGAGCGGTGGCGGCTACGGCACCACGTTCGCGCTGCCCCTGGTACGTCACCTCTACCCGGATGTACCCATCGAGATCGTAAATGACTCGGGCGTCGGCATCGGTAAGCCAGGCGATCCCAGCTTCATTCGCCTGCTGCAGGACGACTGGAACCAGTCTGCCTTCATACCCGCGAGCTGCCCCGACTGCCTGGGTGACGACGGCCACCTGACGAACTACCTGATCTGGCAGATGGACCAGGACACCAACCTGCGCCGCAGCATGCTCAGCTCAACGGGTGACTTCGTGATTGCCACCACCTTCCTGCAGATTGGTCCCCAGGCGCATGAAGATGCCCTCCGCCCGGAGCTGGCGGAAATGGAAGCGGCCCACCCGGACCGGTTCCGCTCCTGGGTCACCGAGGGCACCACGCACACCTATATTCAGCGCGACCCGAACCAGACCGCCGGTGGCATAAGCGCTATCGATTTCATCTCCGCGCAGATCAATGGCACGGACGACTGGGTATCCACCTCAGACTAGTAAGCACTCCCGCAAGGAAAGGGCACGCAACCGCGTGCCCTTTTTTTATCCCGCGTCAGTTTTGCCTGCATGTAACAGCGTGGTCGCGTCCTGTTCAAAAAACGGCGGCCGCATACCCCCCGAGGTAGTGATACCGGCGTCGAGCACAAGGGTGTGCCCGGTGAGCTGGCGCGCGTCGTCGCTCAACAGGTAGAGAATGCCATTAGCGATGTCTTCCGGCAGGCACGGAATACCGAGCGGCGAACCCGCTGCGATAAAGTCGGCCGTGTTCTTGGCGTCGCCATCACCCAGCGCGCTGGTCATGGGTGTCACGGTACCCCCTGGCGCAACGGCATTGACGCGAATACCGAGGGGCGCGAGTTCCGCCGCGGCAGACTTTGTAATGCCCACCACGCCGTGTTTCGCCATAGTGTAGACGTGGGGCCCCAGCCCGCCCATCACGCCGGCCGTACTAGCGAGCGACACAATACAGCCGCGCCCGTGGGGCTTCATCGCGCGAGCGGCATGCTTGATACCGAGAAAGACGCCACGCGAAAGAATGGCCATGGTGCGGTCGTAGGCATCGGCACTGGTTTCCATGATCGAACCCACGGCGCCGACTACACCGGCGTTGTTGACCATACCGGTGAGAGGCCCAAGCTTCTTCTGTGCCGCCGCGACCGCACCGGCGATATCGTCCTCTGACGTCACGTCCGTGCGGAAAAACAGCGCGGACTGCCCGAGTTCCTCCACCAGGGCCCCGCCCGCCTCTTCCTGCAGATCGGCGATCACGACTCGACCGCCTTCGGCAACCAGCGCCCGTGCGGTCGCTTCGCCGATACCGCTTGCGCCGCCGGTTACCACCACACAATGATCCTTGAACCTGCCCATGTCCCGTCTCCTTATTATGAAATGTTAGCCCCAGAGGCTGCACAGCTTGCCAGATAGCCCGCGTATGTCCAGCGCGCTGGACAACGTCACACTGCTGTGTAAGGGTAGCGGCACCTCGATACTGTGGAATTCACGCCATGAAACAACGCCTGGCGAGCGGGCTACTACGCCTCCTCGGCTGGCGACTGGTGGGCGCCCGCCCCCAGTTTGACCGCTACGTATTGATTGCGGCGCCGCACACCTCCAACTGGGACTTCCCATTGATGCTGCTCTTTGGGTTCGCCTTCGACATCAAGATCATGTGGATGGCGAAGCACAGCCTGTTCCGCCCGCCGATGGGCTGGATCATGAAGGCGCTGGGTGGTTTACCCATTGTGCGACACGAGAATCGAAACATCGTCGAGACGCTCGTCGACGAGTTTAACCGTGGGCTACCGTTGGTGTTGGTTGTACCTACCGAGGGGACACGCGCACGGGCCGAGTACTGGAAGTCAGGCTTCTACCACATCGCGCGCAAGGCTGGTGTACCCATCGTGCCCTCTTTCCTCGACTACGGCCGCAAGCAGGGCGGCTTCGGCCCGGCACTCGAACTCTCCGGCGATGTGAAAATCGATATGCAGTACTTCCGCGATTTCTACGTGGGCATGAAAGGACTGTACCCAGAGAACTTTGGACCCATCAGACTGAAGGAAGAGGAAGCGGAAGGCTGATCAGCCGAGCGCCTGCATGCGCTCTCGATACCCGTTGGGTGTCTGCCCGGTCCAGCTCTTGAACGAGCGCACGAAAGAGCTCGGCTCGGTGAAACCGAGATACTCCGCCACGTCCGCGACCTTGGCATTCCTGTTCAGCAACTGGTCGATCGCCACCTCACAGCGAATTTCATCTTTCAGCGCCTGGTAGCTGGTCTGCTCCTTTTGCAGCCGCCGCCGCAGACTGGACTCGGACATGTGCAGAGTCTTCGCCACCGCGGCAAAAGACGGCAGGCCGCGCGACAGGTCGATCGTGACGAGCGACTTGATCGCGGCACTGGTGCTGGCAGGCTGGCTGTCTACCGCGATCAGGTGGTACACGCTGGCGTCCAGAAACTCGGCGAGTGACTCGGGCGTGTGCACAAGGCGCCGCGCAAGGAGCTCTCGATCGAAACTGAGGGTTGTCTCATCCGCATCAAACTCGATGTCGCAATGAAACACCCGCGCGAGGCGCTCCTGGTAGGCCTCGCCGATACTGGGCGCGGCGATCCTGACCCGCTGGAACTCGAGCGGCTGCCCGGTCAGCCAGCCACAGAAGGCGCCCCAGGCGATCAGGCCGGAGGCGCGGGCGATGGTTTCGCGCGTCTCGGACCTGTCCCAGCTTGTGGGCGTCATCACGGTGTCATCTCCGTCGAGCTTGACGCGATAACTCAGGCGGGCGAAGGCTTCATCGGAGTCGTCAAGCAGACGCACGTTATAGCCGAGCAAGGGATACAGGAGCCGGTCGTAGCGCTCGGCGATGCGCAGTGCTTCTCCAAGCGTGCGCGCGGAGATTATGCAGCGACACATGAGCTCGAAAGCCTCACTACCCAGCCCTGCGGCCCAGGGAATCGGTCGGCCGAGCGTCTGCATCTCGCGCACGGCTTCCTGGTAAAGACGGCTGTACTGCAGGGCGGGCAACGGCTCGTCGCCGTCGAGTGCGAGTATCTTCTGCGGTACGAGATTAATACGCGCGGCAACGGCATCGGCATCCAGGCCGATTTTGTCAAGATAGTCCAGAAGCCGGGCGAACTTGCCCGCCCCGACTGTCAGTTCACTCATAACCCCCTCGCGGTCAGGGCCGCCGACTGGCGTCGGTACGGCTGCCGGGCATGCGCGCTCTGCGCTTTACATCGCACACCCTGACGCTATGCTACGCATCTCGTCGCGGGATGAAAAGACGCCCACCCCACCCGGAGGAACCATGCCAGAGGAAGCCACCGCCGATATCGTTATCGACCTACCCCGCGACCAGGCGTGGGAAAAACTGCGAGACATCTCACTGGCGCACAACTACGTTCCCGGAATCATCAAGACCGAGATTGTCACCGACGCGCACGAGGGTGTAGGTGCCAGCCGCTACGTCTATCGCAACGAGAAGTCCTACATTCAGGAAACTGTAACCGAGTGGCGTGAGGGCGAGGGCTTTCGCATCAAGCTTCACAAAGGCGATAAACCCGCCCCGCCCTTTCGCGATGCGTTCTTCAACTACCAACTCGATGACGCGGGGCCAGACAAAACGCGCTTCACGGCAACACTGGGTTACCAGCTACCGTGGGGTGGCTTTGGCGACTGGCTGGGTGCACGCCTGCTCGGGTTCATCCAGGGCACCGTGAAGGACGTCACGCGCGCAATGAAGCTGTATTATGAAACGGGCGAGCCCACATCACCCGAAGCACTGAAGGCCTTCAAGAAAGCCAACCCCTAGCGCGCTTTCCAAACCGGTTTGCGCTTTTCGAGGAATGCATTGAGCCCTTCCTGCGTATCTTCACTGCGCATCATGTCGTCCAGAAGCGGGAACTCGCCCGCGAGTTGCGCCGCCATCGCCTCCTCGGCACTCGCATACTTGAGCCCCTGCAATGCGCAGTGCTTGGAGGCGCGGATCGCCAGGGGCGCGCACTTGAGTATGCGCCGCGCGTAGTCCCGCGCCACGGTCAGCACCTCGTCTGCAGGCACCACCTCGTTAACAAGCCCAAGGCTCAAAGCCTTCTGTGCATCAATAAACTCGGCCGTGAGCAAGATACCCATCGCCGGCTTCAAGCCGATGTCGCGCACCAGGCGGTGCATCCCGCTGGCAACAGCCGCAACGCCAATTTTGGGCTCCGGTAGTCCAAACATCGCCCCCTCGGACGCGACCACGATGTCGCTGGAAAGCGCCAGTTCAAAGCCCCCACCCAATGCCAGTCCGTTGACCGCGGCGATAATCGGCTTGTCACAGCTGAAGCGGTTGGTCAAACCGCCATAGCCGGAGGCCGGTACCTCGTAGTCAGACTCAGTCTCCGCACCGGCCATAGCTTCTATATCACCGCCGGCACAGAAAGCCGCATCGCCAGCGCCCGTAAGAATGGCGACCCAAAGCTCCTCGTCTGCCTCAAATGCGTCGAAGGCGCGAGCCATCTCCGCATGCGTTGCAGGGTTGAGCGCGTTCATTACATCCGGTCGGTTGATAGTAATAGTGCAGACGCGCTCTTCGCGTTCTACCGTGATGTTTTCGTAGGTCATGAGAAGATCCGATCGTTGCGTAAAGAGGGAAACATTGTAGGACTGAATTCAATAGGCCATAAGGCGCGTTAAAGCCGTTTAGTAGAGATTGTTGGCCACACACGGGCAAATGTTGTTACCACTTTCTGCCATGCAAAAAAAATCCGGGCCTGGGCCCGGATTTTTTTGAGAAGGTTGCGCGCTAGAAACGATAGCTCGCGGTCAGGCCGTATGAGCGCGGCGGAGTTACCAGCAGCGAGTTGTAACCCCCCTCGCGCGCGCGGCGAACAATCACACCGTCGTCGTCAAACACGTTCTTCACGTACAGCTGCGCCGTCCACTGCTCAGCGCGGATACCCGTGAAAAGGTCAACCGTGTAGTAGTCCTCGGTATCCAGACGTCCAGCGATGTCCCCCGGAGTTTCAGTATCGCCCTTGTAGGCGAACAATCCGCTCACATAGGCCTCACCACCTGCCACCTGGGCAACGGTATAGTCGCCGCGGAGGTTTGCCGTCCACTCAGGCTGCGTGCTCGCAATCTCGCCGTCAGCGTCACAGACGTTGTACCGGTTTGTTGCGCTGACAGGCGGTTGATTCGGGTCTGTGCAGGGCACAACGCCGTCGGTGAACTCGACATTGGCGTAGGTAAAACCAGCGTTGAACAGGAAGTCATCGGTCACCTGCATGGTGAACTCTGCTTCAATACCCTGCTGCACGGCTTCGTCGACGTTCACGAAAGGCGCGTTGGTAATGAGCTCTTCTGCACCCGTCGCCAGATTGAAGGCCGTAAGACCAACTGCCTGTGTCTGGTAGTCTTCATAGACGCTGTAGAAGATCGCAGCGCCGTAGCGTGCACGGCCGTCGAACAGTTCACCCTTCGCACCGAACTCGATGCTGTCTACCGACTCGCCCTCATAGAAGGTCAGGTCTGGAGAGAAAACACCGGAGGTGTCGAAGTTGGGCGCACCTGGACGAAAACCCCTGTCCAGCGTTACATAGGCGTTCAACTCATCGCTGAAGGAGTGTGACAGCTTGACGGTACCGGTCCACTCTTCCCAACCGAAGTCGCCGGCTCCCACGAGACACGGCGGGGTGCCTGTGCCGTTGAGCACGGTGCAGTCAGGACGGGGGAATACGTTCGGAAACGTCTGGCCTCCGACAACTTCGCCACCCGGGTTCATCACTGCGCCGAACTCGAAGTCGCCCGTGAGTATCGTGCCATCGCTCTGGTCAAACTCGTTGTAGCGCACACCGATCGTCAGGTCCGTGGCATCCGTCAGCGCAATCGTGTTGTGCGTGAACAGGGCCTTGGTCTCGGACTGGAGCGGAATGTCGATAATGATGTTAAAAACGCCGCCGTCTGCCGGACGGTTGGCCTGGGTGACAACGTCCGTTTGCGAGGCCGCCTCCGAGTAGAAGCCACCTACCGTCCAGTCCCAGATATCAAACGCGGTGCCAGACACGCGCAGTTCGTGCTGGAAGGAGTCCCAGTCGTCGCCGAAGTGCGACTTGTTTTCCAGCGTGGTGATCTGCGCGTCTGTGCGGTCGTTGTCCTGGAAAATCTCAGCATCGGATTCAAGCACACCGTAGAAGTACTTGATGTCGATGTCGCCGATGCTGTAATCGATGTGTGTGGTGAAGAAGGTCTCATCACGCTTGCGCAGTTCCATCGGCGCGTCGGCAATCGCCTCGCGGTCATCTGCCTCGATGCCCTGGAAAGTGGCACCGGGCATAAAACCGGGCTGGCCAGGACGAATGGTTTCTACCGCGCGGTAGATCTCAGAAGGATTGTCGACCTCCATACGGTGCAGACCGAGCTTGATCTGCAGGTCATCGGTGGGGGCGATCAGGACCTTGATGCGGCCGCCGTACCGGTTGCGCTCCTCGTCGAGGCTATTCACCGGATTGACGTTCTCAAGGCCCGTTTCCCTGTCGTCGTAGAGACCCGCAACGCGAACGGCCACCATGTCACCAAGAGGGATGTTTACCGCACCCTGTACGTTGAGGCCTTCAGGGTCAGCCTGGAAGCTGCTCTGGATATGGCCGTTAACGCCGTCAAAGTTAGGGTCCTGTGTATTCAGGATCATGGCACCGGTCGGTGAAGGCTGGCCGTACAACGTGCCCTGGGGTCCGCGCAGTACCTGTACATCTTTCATGTCGTACATGGCACCCAGTGCAAACGCGGACTGGGACGCCATGTAGTAGTCGTCCATGTAAACGCCCACCCGCGCGGGAGCGCTCTGCTGCTGGAAGGTGCCGACGCCACGCAGGCCAACGCCTACCAGGCTGTCGCCCTCGAACCGGATTTCAGTACCCGTGAGCAGCTTGTTCAGTTCATCGGCCTGGAAGATTGAGAGATCTTCTATCGCGTCAGCGCCGATATAGCTCACGGCGACCGGTGCCTCCGTGAGTGTCTCTTCTTTCTTCTGGGCGGTCACAATGACCTCTTCGAGCGCGGCATGGGCCATACCGGGCGCGAGAGCTATTGCAGTGGCTAGTGCGAGTCGCGAGCGCTTCATTTTTTTGTCTCCTGGTTAAACCGGGTGTTTTTATACAGATTACAAACTTGTCACATGCTCATGCTATGAAATAGTACGGCTACCCCACAGCGCGAAAACTGCCAACCTGATTAGCGTTTCCGTTCAATGGGCGTGCGGAGCTCAGCACTTCCAGAAATACAATCAGGCTGTCCGGTTTTTTTAAGGGATTCAGGGCGACTCGGCCACCCACTCGATGGCATTGAGCACAAGATTGCGGGCGTTTTCATCGTCCCAGTTGTGATGGAAGTGGCCGCCGGTGTAGCCAAAGCCCCGCCCGCCACCCGGACGCTCATAGGCCCAGGCCAATACCTGCGGAGCCCCTTCTGCAACCAGTTCGCGCACAGCATCATTCCCGCTGTGTGGGCCGTTTTCACGCTCCATGGTGTGCAGAGGGGGCACCGCGCTGAGCAGCGGTGTCACGCCGGAAGACTGGAAACGCATGTTGAAATACCACTCGTCGAGCATGCTGAACGGCGCGATACCGCGAGTCACAGGGTGCTGGGGTAAAGCGGCGAAGTCGGCCTCCCAGTGCGGATTTACCGACCAGTGGGTTTCGAAGTAACCCCCGATAGCGCGCAGCATTGCATCGGCCTCGACGCCCCTAGGTGGCACCTCGACACAATAGTGCAGCGCCGCGACACCCACGCCCCGATCGAGCAAAGCCTCAAACTGCGCGATATGGGGATTCACCGGATGGCGCTTACCGCCGTCGCAGTACATCACCAGTGCGTCGATGCCCTCGAACACCGCGGCATCTTCCGGCCAACCCCCGTAGACGGCTGTGACCTCCACATCGTTGCGTCGCGCCAGCAACGCGGCGATGAGCAGCCGCGTCCCCGCCTCGTGCTCATGCGCCCGCGGGCCGTGACTGTCACTGCCCGCAATGAACAGCACGCGGGCCGCCGGTTCTCCGGTGCGCTCGGGCGCATGGCGCTCCACGGTCAGCTCACCCGAGACGCACCCGCTAGCCCCAATCACGATCAAGAGGCCGAGCAGAGCAAGTGTAAAACGATGCTGCATGTGGATTCCCCATCGGTGAGCGAACCTGAAAGTCATATTCAGGCTGATTTTAAGGAGCCGTTTTACAGTGCACAATGGACACCGCGAAAACGGAGATACCCGCCATCCGCCCGACCATTACATCGCTTGCGATTACCTGCCTACTGCTTTTTTCGGCGGCGGCATCCGGCAGCGACTTTGAGCCTTTCGCGTTGGCGCTTCCCGGTGAGGCGCGCGAACTGGAGATGGCGCCGGTCAACGGCGGCTGCTTTGCGATGGGCAGCGCTGAACGAGAGCCGGGGCACGTGGCCACCGAGGCGCCGGTACGCGAAGTCTGTGTCGACGATTTCTGGATGGGCCGCTTCGAAATCGACTGGCAGCAGTACGAACTCTTTGTCTACCGGGACGAGGCGGAATTCGGCAAGCGCGCATCGGATGCAGAACTCGAAGCACTCGCGATCGACGGCGTCACCGGTGCAACGGCGCCCTATGCAGACATGAGCTTCGGCATGGGTAAGGCAGGCTACCCCGCAATCAATATCACGCGCTACGCAGCCCAGGCGTATGCGCGCTGGCTCAGCGCGCGCACGGGGCGCTTTTTTCGCCTGCCGACCGAGGCCGAGTGGGAGTACGCGTGCCGAGCCGGCACAAATACGCCCTGGTCGTTCGGCCCTAATGCGGCAGCTGCGGATGAACACGCGATCTTCGCCATCAACAGCGAAGGCGGCTATGCACCCACCGGCAGCCGCGCGCCGAATCCGCTGGGCCTGTATGACATGCACGGCAACGTTGCGGAGTGGACCCTCGACCAGTTTGCGCCCTACCCCGACGAGTCCGCTAAAAACCCGTATAACCGACCCGAAGAACTCTACCCCGGCGTAGTGCGCGGCGGTTCTTGGATGGACGAACCCGAGGCCCTACGCTGTGCGGCTCGCCGCCCCTCTGCACCGGAGTGGAAAGAGCGCGACCCTCAACTTCCAAAAAGCCTGTGGTGGCACACCAACGCACCCTTCGTAGGCTTCAGGTTGGTCGCACCCCGCAAGCAACCGCCCGCAGAAATCATAGAACGCTTCTGGCTCGACGCCCTGGAAGACTATGGCACTTGATACCTGGCAAGGAACAACGCAATGGACGATAACAACGATAATGCAGACGCATTGAACCGGCGCGAGTTTACACGCCGCTCCTCACTGCTGGCCGGTGCCGCGCTACTGGGCAGCGCCTCCGCTGGCGCTTACGCGGCAGGCTCCGACACCCTCAAGGTCGCGGTCGTCGGCTGCGGCGGACGCGGCACTGGCGCAGCAAGGCAAGCCCTCAACGCGGATACCGGCGTAGAAATCGTTGCGCTCGCCGATGCGTTCGAAGATCGCGCCGAGAAATGTGCGCGGGTTATGCGGCGTGTCGGAGGCCCCAGGGCCACCGTGCCCAAGGAGCGCATCTTCGTCGGCTTCAACGCGTTCCGTGATGCCATTGACCTCGCCGACGTGGTGATACTCGCAACGCCTCCCGGCTTTCGGCCGGAGCACTTCGAGTATGCCGTCGCACAAGGTTGCCATGTCTTCATGGAAAAACCGGTCGCCACGGACGCGTTCGGGGTACGGCGTGTCCTTGAGTCCGCCAAAAAAGCGCGCGAGCAAAAACTCAACGTTGTCGTCGGCCTACAGCGCCACTACCAGTCCAGCTATCTCGAGGCGCATCAGCGCTATAACGCTGGCGCAATCGGCGACATCGTCTCAGGCCAGGTGTACTGGAACTCCAGCGGCGTTTGGGTGCGCCCGCGCGAGGAGGGCCAGAGCGAGATGACTTACCAGATGCGCAACTGGTACTACTTCAACTGGCTTTGCGGCGATCACATCCTGGAGCAGCACATACACAACATCGACGTCGCGAACTGGTTTCTCGGCGAGCTCCCCTCAAGCGCGCAGGGCATGGGTGGCCGGGAGGTCCGCACCGGCAAGGATCACGGTGAAATCTTTGACCACCACTTCGTCGAATACAGCTACCCCTCCGGCGCCGTGATCAGCAGCCAGTGTCGGCACCAGCCGGGCTGCGAAGAAATGGTGGAAGAGCGCTTCCAGGCAACAGGCGGCACACTGTTTGTCAGTGGCGGCAACGATGCCGTACTGAAGGACCGGGCGGGAGAGACGCTGTACAAGTACCGCGGGCTCTTTGATAGCTCCCCGTACCAGGCTGAACACGACAAGCTGTTCGAAAGCATTCGCGCGGGCGGGCACATCGATGATGCAGACCTCGGCGCCGAAGCAACGCTCACCGCGATCATGGGTCGCATGGCAACTTACACCGGCAAGCGGATCAGCTGGGACAAGGCACTAAACGCAGAACAGCGCCTGGTGCCGGATTCGAAGGACCTCTCGTGGGACAGCGCGCCGCCCACCGTGCCCGATGCCAAGGGCAACTACCCTATTCCGGTACCGGGCAAAACGCGCATCTGAGGAAACCCGGGTACGGCGAGACTGACAGCCGCTGGCCGGTGGCGCGCTGGCAGTGTCTCTGGCTTACGCCGCTACCGCGTGGCGCAGCAAAGCGCCGTAGCCATTGAACTCCGGCAAACCATCCAGCGCACCCTTGTCGCGCAGGTGCTTCCTTAACGCCTTGAGCCGGTAGCACGGCACGCTGGCCATGAAGTGGTGCTCCATGTGGTAGTTGACGCCGAACGGCGCAAACACCAGGCGCTGCCACCAGGGCGCGTCGATAGTGCGGGTATTCAGTCGGGGGTCAGGATCATACAGATTGGGCGTGTGCGCGTGCTCAGCAACCTGGCGAATGCGCACCACCAGCATGAACGTGGTGAGGAACGAGGCGAACCAGACCAGGAAGGTCCAGCCGATCCCAAGCGCGTACAGCACGGCGAAGATCACCAGCTGCACAAACACTTCCTTCGCAAACGGCATGGCGCGTTCGCGTGTCTCCTTGCGGAACACACCCATGGCACTCTGCACAACGTAAGACACCAGCTTGAAGCCCGTCTGGCCTGTCAGGTCCCGTATCACCTTACGGCGAAAGCTGTCTTTTGAAACGGGGTAGGCCTGGTAGTTAGGAAGATCCGGGTCTTCGTGGGTGCCCGCGAGGCGATGATGATTGAGGTGACCCTTGGCGTAGGACGGCTGGTCGTTGAGCACGGGAAGCGCACAGAACCACTGGCCGATGATCTCGTTGGCACGCTTCGATGAGAAGAAGGTGTTGTGACCGCAGTCGTGCATCAGCACTGAGAGGCCGAGCTGACGGCCTGCAAACAAGACGAGCGCGACGAGAATCGTGAGTGGGTTGGGGTAAGCAGCCAGCAACGCGAAGATCGCGGCAATGTAGACCCAGTTGAAGATCACCCAGCTTGCGGCAATCCAGTTGTTCTTGCTGGTGAAGTAGGCAACCTCTTCCCGGCTCAGGTAGTCACTGACCTTCATATACACCTCTGTCTTTGCAGGCCCTGCTATCAGGCCCAAGTATAACGCCAATTCCTAAATGTTAGTCATTATTATCATATAGGGCTAAAATGGTGCCACGGGCTGACAGCGGATGCAAATCGGGATTTAGCCAGTGTTACCCAATGAGCGCCTGCCCGCCGTCGAGCCCAATGGACTGGCCGTTGACATAGCCCGATGCATCGGAGCACAGCACGGCCACAAAGCGTCCGATATCCTCTTCGCACTCGCCTACACGCCGCTGCGGAATGGTTGCGACGAAAGCTGCGGCCTCCTCGGGATTGGTGTCCATCCACCATTCGAGACCTGGGGACTTGGCGTGGGGGAGAATCACGTTGGTGCGAATGCCCTCCGGGCCCCACTCGGCTGCGGCAGCGCGGGTCAGCGAGCGGATGGCTTCCTTCGTGGCCGCGTAGCAGCCATAGCCTGTCATGTCCCAGCGCTTGCCTGCCGAGCTCGCAAGATTAACGATGCAGCCACCGTCCTTTAGGTGGGGGCGACACAGCTTCATCATGCGGAAGGTTGCGAGCGGCCCTGACTCCCAACCCGCAGCAAAACTCTCGTCTGTTACCTGCTCAAGGGTGCCGAGTGGCACCTCCTGGGCATTGTTCACCAGAATATCCAGCCGGCCGAACTCAGCGAGCGTTGCATCAACGCAGGCAGCCAATGAAGTTTCGCTCTTCACATCGCAAACCACCGGTAGCGCAGCGCCACCTCGCTCCTTGATCAGCGCACTGGTGGTCTCGAGCTTTTCGAGCGTGCGTCCTGTTACGGCAACCCTGGCGCCCTCTGCCGCGAGTGCCAGGGCGATACCCTGTCCCACGCCCTGCCCCGCACCGGTGACCAGCGCTACCTTTCCTTCCAGCATCATGTCGTAGCTCCTTTGGGATCGTTCAACATTTGAACTGCCATTGTGCCAGCTGTCGGGGCTTGTCACGCCTACCGAATCTGCCCCTGGGATTGACCTCTCCGCTCAGGTGCATATCGCGCGGCTGATAATGTCTATGATTCTGAAGGCACAAGGTCTTCCAGTACGCGGCAGTGTCACTAAGATAGAACGCATCTTCAGATTCGGTTGCAGGGATTTCTTATGGGCATGCTTGAGGGCAAAGTCACACTGGTTACCGGTGCGGGACAGGGCATCGGTCGCGCGATCGCCGAAGCTAGCGCGCGCGAAGGCGCAAAGGTGTTGGTAGCAGACTTCAACGAAGCGTCGGGCGAAGCCACGGCCGCGCTTATCCGTGACGCAGGTGGCGAGGCAACGTTTACCTTCGGCGACGTGAGCAAGGAAGACTCGGTGCAGCGTATGGTACAAGCCGCTGTCGACACCTATGGCCAACTCGACTGCGCGTGCAACAGCGCTGCCGTCAGCCGCGGTAGCGGCCCGATACAGGATTACGAGCGCGAGATTTTCGACGAGACGCTGGAAATGTGCCTCACCAACACCTGGCTGTCGATGAAGTACGAGATTCCCGCCATGCTCGCCGCAGGCGGCGGCGCGATCGTGAACATCTCGTCAAACGCATCGCTACGCGGGCAGCCTTTCAACGGAGCCTATGCCGCGGCCAAGGGTGGCGTGAACTCGCTAACCCGCAGCACCGCGGCGGAGCTGGGCAAGAGCAACATTCGCGTCAATGCGATATCACCTGGCGTTGTGCGCACCCCAACGATAGAACAGTATCTCGAAGAGCAGCCCAAAATCGCGGAGGGGCTGGTCAAGTCCAACGTCATGAACCGTATCGGCGAACCTTCAGAAATCGGCGAGGCGGTCGTTTTCCTGTTAAGCGACAAAGCGTCCTATATCACCGGTCAGCTACTGTCGGTCGACGGCGGCAACTATATCCGTTAGCACATCCGCTAGCGCAGACTCCGGCCAGGGCGCCTACCCGGCGCCCTTCAGCACCTGAGGTGCAAGGTTTTCAAGCTGTCGGCGGATTCCGTCTTTCCAATCCACGCTGGTCTCGCCGATCATCTCGTGCATCCTGGTGGTGTCGATGCACAATGAACCAAACGCCTTTGGGTTCTCATTGTATACAGGCTCAAATCCTGTCAGCTCCGCGATGTACGTACACCACTCTTCAATGCTCACGCGCTGGGACCCACCGAAGTTGAGCGTGGTGACATCAGTCGTCGCCGCGCCCAGCAGATAGGGGATTTTCTCGATGTAGTCATCGGCGTGCAGCGGGTTGTAGTAATTCGGCTTTTCAGGATGCAGGTCGATCGGCACGCCGCCCTGCATCATCAGCATGTGATAGTACATCCAACCACCGTTATCACCGTACGGCACGCTGAGGCGCGCGATCGTGGTAGGCATGCCCTGCTGCCGCGCCACGAAACGGCACACCGTTTCCGCCGCGATCTTTGAGATGCTGTACGTGGGAAACATGACTCGGTGATTGTCGCCCAGCGGAGACGTTTCACTACGCGGCTCATGCCCCGTGTACTCGTAGACGGCCGTCGAGGAGAAGTGCACGAACGCCTTGGCGTTCTTACAGCGCGTCATGAGGTTACCAACGCCTTCGCCGTTAGCCGCCAGGTCGTAATCGAAGTCGCCAGTCTTCACGACCGCGAAGTTCAGCACATAGTCGATATCCTCGGGCACGGACTCGAGGCTGCTCGCGTCGCTCAGGTCTGCCGCGATGACGGTTGCTCCCAGCGCCTCGATCTGCTGCCGGTCTTCCTCTTTCTTGAAACGCGCCAGGGCATAAACGTCTGCGATTTTGGCGAAGTGTTCGACAACGGGCAGCGCGACCTGTCCGGTCGGACCGGTTATCAGCAGTTTGGAGCCGGACACATCAACAGGTGACACGGGCATAAGTTACCTCCAGGTTAGGTCTAAGCGGTTGGGTAGTCGGTGTATCCCCGTTCACCCGGGGTGTACAGGGTGGCGAGATCGAACTCAGCCGGCGGAAGGTTATTGCGCCAGCGATGCACGAGATCAGGATTGGCAATAAAGGGGCGTCCGAAAGACACCGCGGTCAGCGCACCCTCCTCCACCGCAGCGTTCGCCTCCTCAAAGGTATAGCTCTCGTTACCGACAAGGCGATCTGCGCAATACCGCTGGCCGAGTGCAAGGTTGTCAACGCGGCCCGTCGGAAAACGAATGGCGTGCAGGTAGGCGAGGTTCATTGCCTGGGCTTCGCTCAGCAGGTAATCAAACGTCTCTGCCGGGTTGTCATCCGCAAGGTCGTTGAAGGGGTTGTCGGGGCAGATGCGCATACCCACGCGACCGCTACCGCAGACACCTCGGATACTTTCCAAAACCTCGAGCACGAAGCGGGCGCGACCCTGCACGCTGCCGCCGTAGCCGTCAGTGCGCTGGTTGCTGCCGGTACTCAAGAATTGCGCAGGCAGGTAACCACTGGTGCAGTGCAGCTCAACGCCGTCAAAACCCGCCGCGATCGCGTTTTCGGTGGCCCGCTTAAAGTCCTCTACGACATCCGCGATCTCGCCGATTTCGAGCGCTCGCGGCGTATCGAGTGGCTGCATGCCCGCCGCATCGGTATAGATCTCCCCCCGCGCCGCGATGGCTGAGGGCGCGACGGTCTCGCTATCCCTGGGCTTGTTGTGCGCATTGCTCACCCTGCCCACGTGCATCAGCTGCGCCACGATCGTGCCACCCTCGTCATGCACGGCGTCAGTCACCGCGCGCCACGCGTTCACCTGCCCCTGGTTGAACAGGCCAGGCGTGCGGCAGTATCCCAGGCCATCAGCGCTCGGTGCGATTCCCTCAGTTACGATCAAGCCGGCGCTCGCGCGCTGTCGGTAGTACTCCACCGAGAGTTCCGTGGGCATGGCGCCCTCTCCAGCGCGACTGCGGGTCATCGGCGCCATGATGATTCGATTCCTGAGCTCAAGCTCGCCGAGCTCCAGTGGAGAGAACAGGTCCATTAACGCACTCTTATTTTGGGTTCCGGCGCACCGCGCCGCATGGTCTCGAGAAACTGCTCGAAAGGCGCAGGCTCTGCGACCTGTGGCTCATCATCGCCGGGCGGGTTCGCCCAGAACTCAGCCCAGCTCGGCCAGAGTTCGTGGTAGGCGCCTTCGTACGCCTCCCTGTCCGGCCAGCGCATCTTGTTGTCGCCAACGGGTGGCTTGTTGAGGTCCGTGGCGTACCAGTAGCACGGTAGGCGACGTCGGAAGTACCAGCGCCCGTCAATGCGTTCGTAGTTGTCCCAGTA
The DNA here is from genome assembly GCA_965227435.1 of Halioglobus sp. Taxonomy (GTDB): domain Bacteria; phylum Pseudomonadota; class Gammaproteobacteria; order Pseudomonadales; family Halieaceae; genus Marimicrobium. The sequence goes on from CBDDGB010000002.1 coordinate 439,752, forward strand.
CAGCATCTGCATGATCACCCATTCAGTGCCCCCATCCTCGCGCGGTGTCTCGTGCTCGTTCTTGGAATACACGACGCCATGCGCATGGTCAGGGTCATCAAACTCGATGATGTGGTTGCCAATATGGTGGGAGGTGCCCGTGAACTGCAGGCGCAGCGTATCGTCCAGCCAGCGCTTGAGATGAGCGCGCCCTGTGAGCTCCCGACTCACGCGTATGTCGGGTGCAAACAGGTTAACGTGGGCATCGAGATCGCGCATGTCTAGCGACAGCGAGTACTTCGCCACGAGCTGGCGAATTTCATCCAGCGATTCAAGCCGGTCGATGCGCGCTACCAGGTCAGTCTCAGCCATAGTGTTCCCTCGCGTGTATTTCGCCCCAGTCTAGGCCGCGAGCAAAACCTGCCACAAGCGCAAAAACCAGCGACCTGCTGTGCAATTCGCGTCGCTTAGACCTCCAGCGCGCGGAACCCGAGATCGTCGTGCTCCGCCAACAGCCGACCAAGTTCCTCAAGCTGCTGGCTGGCATTGCCCAGTGAATAGCTGATGAGCTTTGCCATCAGGAAGAAGCGATGTATGGGGTACTCAACATCGGCGCCCATGCCGCCGTGCAGATGCTGGGCCGTGTGGACGACGCGGTGCGCGGCATCGCATGCCCACCACTTAGCCGCGCGCACCTCGGCGCGCGCGTCCTTGCCTTCGGAGAGACGCCAAAGTGCCAGCCAGTAAGTGGAGCGAATACCTTCTACCTCGATGTAACTGTCGGCCATACGCATGGCAAGCGCCTGGAAAGAGCCCAGCGGAATGCCGAACTGCTTGCGCTCCGAGATATAGCCGGCCGTGCGCTTCATCGCCTCTTCCGTCACGCCAACCTGCAGGGCACAGTGGCCGAGATTGGCGCGCTGCAGCAGCCACTCCAGCACCTCGTTGCCCTGCCCCTCTGCGCCAAGCAGTGCGTCAGCACCCACGCTGACGTTCTCAAGGGTCAGGTGCGCACCGCGCTCGCCAGAGAGGCCTATCTCTACGCCCTCACGTGTCACACCATCGGCGTTCACGTCCAAGATGAACATTGACGCATTGCCGTCGCTGTCCGCCGCGGGCACAAGAATGAAGTCTGCCACTGCGCCATCGGGCACAGCGGCCCGGCTACCATTCAGTAGATAACCGTCGCCGCTTTTTTCGCAGGCAACGGAGGTTGCGAGTGCTGCGTTCATGCCGACTTCGGCGATCGCCGCGCTAAGCTTGCACTCACCGGCAGCCATCGGCGCGAGATAGGTCTGCTGCTGTTCAGTCGTACCGAATTCGGCGATGGGTAAGCCACCCAGCACCAGCGATGCATACATGGGTACCGGTGCCACCCGGCGGCCCTGCTCTTCCAACACAAGACACAGCTCGACAAGTCCCAGACCCGTACCGCCGGCAGCCTCGGGCACCGCGATACCCAGCAAGCCCTGCTCTGCCAGCGTCTGCCAAAGCTCGTCGTCATAGGTTTTGCCGGAGCGGGAGAAGTCCAGCATAAACTCGTCTGTCGCCCGATCGGTAAAGATCTGGTAGGCGAGTTCACGAATCGCGACCTGGTCTTCGGAGAAATTGAAATCCATGGTGTGTGCCTCAGTGAGTCCTGGCCATCGCAGCCAGGTTGCGTGTGTATTTAAGTTGGTCCGATGTCGGGTGCTCGAGAAACAGCGCCCGGTAAAAGTAAGTGCTCAGCAGCTCAGCCATCTGCTCTTCGTTCAGGTCGGCGGCGCGAAGCGTTTTGCTCTCGTTGATAAAGTACTCGCGCATCAGGCCCTCACCGATACCGGCAACGGCGTAGACGACCATGAGCGCCTGGTGCTTCTTGAATCTCACGTCTGGAAACAGGTTGGGCATCACATCGACGAGCCACATCAACTGGTTCCTATAATTTTCACGCAGCATGCCCGAGAACTCCTCGTCCTCGTCTGCCAGCTGTAGAAGGCAGCGCATGACACCCGGGCGGCGTGCATAGCTGCGCACCACCACCAGGTTGTAGGCATAGATGCGGGCGTACCAGTCGCCGCGTGGCACATCCCGTTCGATGCGATCCACATCAGCGCCGGCCTCGGCGTACTCGGTCAGCACTTCCAGCGTGAGGGACTTCAGGTCCTTGAAGTAGTGATAGAAGAGCCCCTGGGCGACGCCGGCCTCACGGGTCACATCGGCGATGCGCATCTTGTGGTAACCCTCGCGCTCCAGCACCCGCAGCGCGGCGGCTTTCAGGCCAGCGCGCGCACGCTCGCCCCTGGCGCTGCGGGCGCCGGGCGATTTGGCCTTCTGTGTAGCCTCACTGGACATGGGCACAAAAATAGTTGAATTTGAATTCAAAATCAATATCATGTCAGTCGTAATTTGGAGGGAGTGCGACCAAATGTTCGTTGATTACACCGACCACCAGCGCGAGCTTCGCAGGGAGTTTCGCGACTACTTCACCACCCTGGTAAAGCCCGAGTACCGCGAGGAGCTGCGTAACGCCGAAAGCGGCGACCTATACAAGGAGCTGATACGCCAGCAGGGCAAAGACCAGATGCTGGCCGTTGGCTGGCCAGAGCAGTACGGCGGCCGCGGCCTCACCGAGAGTGAGCAGCTGATCCGCTATGAAGAAGCGCTACTTGCCGGCGCCCCTACCCCGTTCGTCACGCTGAACACCGTTGGCCCCGCCATCATGAGCATGGGCACAGAAGAGCAGAAGCAGCGCTTCCTGCCCGGTATCGCGGGCGGTGAGTTGCACTTCGCGATCGGCTACACCGAACCGAGCGCAGGTACTGACCTCGCCTCACTCTCGACCTCGGCCGTGAAGAATGGCGACCATTACGTGGTAAACGGCAGCAAGGTCTTCACCTCGGGCGCAGAAGGCGCTGACTACGTCTTCCTTGCCGTGCGCACCGACCCGGATGTGAAGAAGCACAAAGGCATTTCGATACTGGTTGCTGAAACGGCAGACCCCGGTTTCTCCCGCGGTGATATCGAAACCCTTGGCGGCGTGCACACCAACGTCACCTACTACGACAACGTCAAAGTACCGCTCGACATGATCATCGGGCAGGAAAACGGCGGCTGGCGCCTCATCACCGAGCAGCTGAACCACGAACGGGTCGGCCTCGCTGCGTGGGGCATCCAGGGCTGGAAACTTTTCCGAGACGCCATGACCTGGGCACGCGAAACCAGGGGCCCCGATGGCCAGCGCGTGATCGATGACCCCACCACGCAGCGCAACCTCGCAGAAGCCTATGCGCACCTCGAAGCGATGCGCGTCATGAACGCTCGCATGTCATGGCAGCTCGACCAGGCCGAGATGAACCCCGTGTTCCCATCGGCGATCAAGGTGTACTCAACCGAGATCATGATCGAGATTTGTCGCCTGCTGATGGACGTGATCGGACCGCACTCACTGATTGCCGCAGACAACGCGGGTACGGTGTTGCACGGCAACCTCGAACACGAGTACCGTCGCGCCACGATCAATACGTTTGGTGGCGGCGTTGTAGAAGTATTGCGTGGCCTCGTCGCCACCCACGGCCTCGGCATGCCCGGCCACCGCTAATTACATAACGACAGCTTACCTGGAAGGGACATCTCATGAGCACCGATGCGATCAAAGCCCTCGAGGACGATATCTACGCCTTCGTGGGCAAGGAAATCTACCCCCTCGAACCGGCCCCCGACAATGTCAACGAGGCGATGATTCGCCACTGGTCCGATGCGATCGGTGACAAAAACCCGGCTTACTCCGACAAGGAGTGGGCGGCAAAAAGCGCTCGCGGTCATGTGATTGCACCGCCCGCAATGATGTACGTCTGGGGTCAGGAAGGCTTCGCCGTGACCACGGGCAGGCCGCCCAACGCCCTCTCGGAGCTTGAGCGGACGTTTCGTTCGCACGGCTACACGGGCATGCTCGGCACCAACCTCAGCCAGGAGTACTTCAAGGAAGTCGAGATTGGCGACAACGTGCACCACGAGATGCACATCGACAGCATCTCAGAGCGCAAGACGACCGGCCGCGGCCCGGGCTACTTTTTCGAGACGGTAACAACCTTCTCCAACAGCGCGGGAGAAAAGATCGGGACGCAGCGCTTCAAGTGCCTGGCGTTCCTGCCCAACGAGCCGATCGCGGCCGTAAGCAGTGACGACAAGCTGGAAGTGCCTACCCGTATCGTTGGCCCGCGCGGCCATGACAACGGCTGGTGGTGGGACGCCTGCGATGAGGGCAAGGTTATGATCCAGCGCTGCAAGAATTGCGGCACTCTGCATCACCCGCCCCGCCCCATGTGCGGCGTATGCCAGTCGCAGGACTTTGACGCTATCGAGTCTACCCTCGACGGCGAGGTGATGTCTTACACCTGCCTGCGCCACCCCGTGATTCCCGGTTACCCGAAAGACCCCATCTGCGCGGTCATCAAGCTCGGTGAAGGCACCAACCTGGTGTCGAACATTGTCGGCTGTGAGTACGAGGACGTGTACATCGGCATGAAAGTCAAAGGCAAGGTGGAACAGGTAGACGAGAAAACCATGCTGCCCCAGTTCTATCCGGTCTGAGCGAGAAGGCAAGGAAGATAACCATGAGCGACTACAAAACACTGAATGCGACCGAGATTGCGGTCGGCGACAAGCTCGAGCCGGTTGATATCGACATTCACACCGGCCTCGTCGTTGGCGGCGCGATCGCCACCCGCGACTACCAGACCGTCCATCACAACAAATCAGACGCACAGGCGGCGGGCATGCCCGACGTGTTCATGAACATTCTCACCAGCCAGGGCTTGATGACGCGCTACGCCACGGATTGGTCCGGCCCCGAGGCGGTGGTTAACGCCATCGACATTGGCCTCGGCGCGCCGAACATCCCCGGCATGATCATGACAATGAGCGGTGAAGTTGCCTCTGTCGATGCAGACACCGGCAAGGTCGTCGTCAGCATACTTGGCGAGAACAACATCTGGGGCATGCACATGCAGGGCACCGTAACGCTGACGCTACCCCAAGCAGCAAATCAGGAGGCCTGAGTCGTGGTTGCCAACATCAAAAACAAAGCGGTTATCGTCGGTGTCCACAACACCAGGTTCAGCAAGGACTCAGGGGTATCGGAGCTTAATCTCGCCGCGCAAGCCGTTGCAGGTGCCATCGAAGACGCGGGCCTCAAGCCCACCGATATCGACGGCTTCGCCACCTTCACCATGGATAGCAATGACGAGATTGAGGTTGCCCGCGCGGTCGGCACCGGCGACATGACCTTCTGGGGTCGCTCGCACTATGGTGGTGGCGCGGCAACCGGCAGCCTGCACCAGGCGGTCATGGCCGTATCCACAGGCATGGCGGAATGCGTGGCGGTGTTCCGCGCACTCAACGGACGCTCCGGCCATCGCTTCTCCGATGGCGTGTCGGGCGACCTGATCACCGCCGATGCGATTCACTGGGGCTGGTACATGCCCTACGGCATGCTCACGCCTGCGAGCTGGGTTGCAACCTTTACGCAGCGCTGGATGCACCTGACGGGTGTCACCAAGGACGCGCTGTTCGAAGTTGCGCACTCCACTCGCGAATACGCCGTCAACAACCCGAATGCGTTCTTCCATGGGCGTTCGTTTACCCGCGAGGAATACGATAACGCGCGCATGATCGCCGACCCCCTGCAGCTCTTCGACTGCTGCCAGGAAAGTGACGGCGCCTCCTGCGTCATCGTTACCACTCCGGAACGCGCACGCGACCTAAAGCACCCGGGCGTGGCCGTACGCGGCATCGCCCAGGCGGCTGCGGCAGACCAGGAGCAGATGACCTCGTTCTACCGCGACGAGTTCGCAGCTATTCCGGAGATGGAGATCGCCGCGAAGAACTGCTACGAGATGGCGGACCTCACACCGGACGACATCGACGCGGCGGTCATCTACGACGCGTTCTCTCCGATCGTGCTGTGGCAGTTGGAGGCTTGGAATTTCTGCGGCTTCAGTGAGTCCGGCGACTTCGTGCTCGACGGCGCGCTGCGTCCTGACGGCCGCCTGCCCTGCAACACCCACGGCGGGCAGCTGTCAGAGGCCTACATTCACGGTGTAAACGGCATCGTGGAAGCCACGAAGCTGGTGCGCGGCACCTCGCTGAACCAGCCCAAGAAAGATGTCGATCACGCGCTCGTTACCTCCGGCGTGGGAATCCCGACCGGTGGTGCCCTGCTCGGCAAACTGGATTGAGTTAAGCGTCAATCTGAAAGGCGGGCTCAGGCCCGCCTTTTTTATGGGTCGCTGCTTCGTACGAGAAGTCCGCTGGAATACCGACACCAACAGGTTCGCAGTACTTAGGCATTAGCGCTCAGGTCGCGCCGCCGCCTTACAGATCTACGCTGCGAAAGTACGCGTGAAAGGCATCGTCCTTAAAGCGTTCCTCGCGAAACACGATGCATTCCACGACGGCGGCCGATTTAAAGTACTGTCCGGTCGCTGTGCGAGCACGTTGCTCCAGAGCGATCTCCGCAGCCTTTTCACGCGTCGTCGTCTGCACCATCACGAGGCCGTGGCCGGCGCCAATCGTTTCCATCTGGCAAGCGTACTCGTTAGGCGGGAACGACAATGCATAGGTGCTCGAAAGCATCAGTGCAGAGAAACCTGCAACGCGAACGATAGATGTTTTCCGGTTCTTCATTACAGTCTCCTTATCTCCAGCACTCTTCCGAGTTAGATCCCGTCGCAGACCGTTCGCCGGTATTTTCGATCGTAAAGCTGGTGCACTTACCATCCTTGGCCTGAGGTCCACCCGCTTTCGGGGTGGCACGCATAACAAAGCAGAGATCTTCGTCATCGGCGCAATCCTCCGTCTCGACCCGGGCAATGGCGTAGTATCCTTCCTCCGACTCCGCGGGGTCGAGATTCAGATCACCCAGTTCATTCGCGTGCGCGTAGCGGGAGTGGTCCAGCATGTACTGTTCCTGGCGATTCGCCGCGTCTTGCAATGCCGCCTTGGCATCACTGCGGCGGCCCTTGTTCATCGTCTCCTGGTAGCTCGGAAGCGCGATGCCGAGCAGTACTGCAATCAGGATCACCACGATCATGACTTCGATCAGCGTGAATCCGCGCTGGTCGGCATCGCCTGCAGGGCGTATTCGCTGCATTACTTCTCCTCCCGGAACCAGTAGGAACCGTAGGGCGACCGCAAGCCTTCATCCGAATCAACCGGGTCCATACCAGGCCAGAGCATGTCAATGGTGCCGTCCGGATTGTAAATGAGCGAGGGCTGCTCAAGGATACCCGGAGGTGCATCTATAGGATCACGCGGCGGGTCGCCTGGCAGCGGCGGCAATTCTGTTATCGGGTCGAGGCGTTCTGTGGCGTCACAGAGCTTGACTGCATAAATCTGCGCGTTACCGGGTGTCGGTTCGCATACGTTCGAGTTGCCGGAGTCCGGCTGAAACGTGGGAGCGAACACATAACCCGCCAGCGTAATTGTTCGAGCTAGACTCTTCTCACCATTGCCCAACAAGTTGAGCACCCAGCCATTGGCAGCGTTGAGCGCAAGCCCAGCGTTTGTCTGCGCATTGGTGTCGCCGACCTGGATCAGGTTATCGGTAACATCGTACAGATCGCCCGGCGCTAAAGGCAATTCACAGCGGAAATCAGTCGAAGGATCCGTTAAATCGTTACATTCGGAGTCGCTGGGCGGATCGGTGACGTACGGGGACAGCCGCAGGTCACGGAACATATACAACTGGTTGTCGACATCCGTGGCCAGCGGGTTGGTGCGATCTCCGCTGCCGATAATAAGGGCATCAAACGGCAAGTCATCGCACACTGTTCTGACGACATCCACCCCGTTAAAGAAGCGCCGGTCCGCCTCGGGAACCGCGGTGCCGTTGTTCTGGTCAAGCGCAGGGTCACTTTCGTTCACCTCGGCGATCTTGGTCACGCGCCACGTGGCGGCTTCTCGTCGCTCCACATCAAGTTCGTCGACGTCGCCAGGTAGAGTATTGCCCGGCAGGTCAACACGCCAAAGCTGACCACCGCTGTCGCTGAAGTACATCCTGTCGGCGAGGCTGTTGCCGTTAGTATCCAGCACCGTTACCGAAGCAGGCACTGAATGGGTCAAGCCAGTCTCCTGCAGGTTCGTATCCGAGTCTGCACCCGGTGTAATACTCCACACAAGTTCACCGGTGGCGGCATCAACAACGAAGATACCCCGGCCGATGCTGTCCGCAGTGGCGATACCGGTGCCGTCCTTGTTTTCGTCGTAGCCAGCTCCGAAAACCAACACCGGGAGGGGTTTGTCGTTCACGTCTGTATACCCGGGAACAAGCGTGACAACCGGCACAGACCAGGTGTACCCCAGTTCGCTGAAACCCGACACGGTGGGGTCGATCTTCCACAACAGGCTGGGGCTATCAGGATCGGATATGTCCAGTGCATACATCAACTGGCCGCCGCGGCGCAGGCCGAAGTAAACGTAGACCTTGTCACCCGCCGTATGATTGATCGTGCCATCAAGGTTGTCGTCATACGTGTAGATGACCGCCGGAGAGTCGACGCCATACACATGGTCGGCTGATATCTCATTGTCGCGACGCTTCTTCAATATCGGCCCCAGTTCCTTGGGGAAGAACGCCCAGTCCTCACCACCGGCCACCGCGCCGCTGGGATTGATACCATCATTGTTGAACATGTGCAGGAAGCCGCCATTGGTACCTACAACAATGCGCAGGTCCGGGTTTTCAGCGGTTGCGCTGCCGTAGGCCCCGTAGTTCACAACAACAGGCTGGCTGTGCAGGATGTCGCTCAACAGCCAACCGCGCGAGATATCTGAGACCGTAGTGCCGTCTTCACTGATGGTGTAACCCTGCGCCCAGCGAATAATATTGCGCAGCTCCAGTGCCGTGCTGGCACCGAAGAAATCCAGCAAATCAGCCACGTTTTGAGCGCCAGTCGGCCCGTTGAAACCAAACGCTGCGGGATCAATCGATATGGGAGCGAAGGGCTCGAGCACATCGTTGGCGCCGGTGTTCGTATACAGCACCCGGGTCGAGGGTGTGCGTGCTGCCAGCAGCGCGCCCACTCCACCCTTCAAAACGTCCGCCCCGTCTTCTTCAGTGCTCCACTCCGTTGTCGCCGTTTCGAGGATCTCACCCTTCTCCTCGTCGATCGCGGGATCGCCGTCGGAGTCAACGAGCACTGTCTGGCCATCCACCACAGCCAGGTCAAGGCGCTTGATATTACCCGGCCAATCGACCTGGTTGTCGGGCCTGAACATGGCGAAAAACACCTGCTTGAGACTCTGCGTCCGTGTAAAGGTATCGACCGCTACAGCGGGGCTCGTGAAGGTGGTGTCGGTGTCCAGGATTGAGGTCACAGCCCCCCTGAAGGCATCGGTCAGCCCCTCGGGGTCTTCAGCGGTAAAGTAAGCGCCCTTGCCGCGATTGGCGGTATCACTTAGCAAGAGCTGGTCGGTAAGAAAACCAATTGTGTAGGTGATGCCGTACTGGTTGCCATTGCTCGAATCGCCATCCAGGTCATTGTTCGCCATGTAATCGGCAAGTTCGGGCAGACAGTTCTCCGCGAACTGCGGCCGGCCCAGGAAGTCGGTATTGTCCGTCAGGTAGGTGCCGCAGCTATCGATATCGGCGCCGGGAATGTCCTTGATGCGCTGGTTGGCGTCCGTATCGCTGGTCGGCCGCCCATCAGTCAACAGGATGATGTAAGTATAGGCACAATCCGTAGCGGGTGAGATGTAATCTCCCCCACTCTCCACAGATGTATCCCGCCCTGGGGAGGATGAATTTTCGAGCCCGTAAAGCACCGACTCACCCGCCAGGTAGCGGTATGCCTCAAATGTCGCCTCACACAACGGTGTCCCGCCGTCGGCCATGAGCTCATCGTCGATAAGGTCGACCAGGTCCGAACGGTTCTGGGCTGTCATATTTTCAATGATGCCCTGCACGATACGCCCACCGTCGTCGTTGCTGCCGCGGTTGTCGTTGAATACCGCGAGGCCAAAGTCGATGCCCGGGTTGGCCTCGATGAGGTCGGTGATCACGCTCTGTGCGATCTCAAGACGCGTACCGGCGACCTCCTGCAAACTGGTGTCGTAGTACCAGTTCATGTAGTTCGAGGTAAACACGGAGTAGGTGTCATCGAAGCTCACATTATTGTCTACCGCGTTGCCGTACTCCTGACCATTCGTCGTAGTGTTTTGGGGAAAGCCCGCGGCGGCGCCAGGGTTGGAGGAGTCTTCTCCGTCTATGTCTGTAAAGCACTCGAGGTGGGTAAAATTGTCATTGAAACGGAACAGCGGTGAAGAGAGTGAACCCCAGCGCCAGCCCTCCGAAATAACAATCAGCAAAAATCGCAGCTTGCGCTCATACCAGCCGATCAACCTGTCCTGATAGTAGCCCTGCTGCGCCAGCGGGGTCACGGCGGCCGCACAGCGGTTCGTGTCGGCACTGACCCAACGGCTCGAGTTTATGGACGGTGGCTGACCGCTGTCTGACCAGTACAGGCGACCGGCCGGGTGCACCCCGGTATAGGTCGTGTTGGGATCGTAAGGAGGACGCGTGGTCACAGTAGACGCCATGCTTCCTGATTCATCGATCATGATCAGTACTTTCGGCCGTCCTGTCGCGCTGGGCGCAAGGCTAGCCTGGTAGAGTTCGGTGTCGTCGGCGCTGGCAATCAGGGTGATACCCGGCACAGAAAACAGGACCACCATAAAGCGAACCAGTAGACGCCTGAAGTGCCGCTTCGGGAGTTTGCTTGCGATGCTTTGACTGTTATTCATCTGATTCACCATCTTTCAAGAGTTGCACTCTGGTAAGGCGCTCTACCCCGCTTAAGGTTCAGGTTCAACTTTCAAGTAATCCGGAAGCCGTTCCCTGATCACGCCCAGGTGGACCTCTGTCCGTGCCTTTTTGGCAACACTGTGCTCTGAAGAAATGTGGTAATACTCGCAGGACATCGCCGACACACTGCTCGCATCCTCTACTCGCGGGCACACAGTGGCCGTGGACGTGAGCAAAATGTCCACGTCAACCGAGCCTGCTCCATCATTGAGATTGCGCAACAGGTGCTCGCTGTTGACATCCATACCGGCGAATGGCGTTAGCTCATCGCCACCCTGAAAAGGATCGTTGGCACCGCTAGCGAGACTCAAAGCCGCAAACACTCCCGCTTCCGCCGCCTGGAAGGAGTCCGAAGCATCGCGCATGTTGCCGGACACCTGCAGACTTACAGCGCTGTTCTTGGCCGCAACCACACTGATAATCGTCACCACGCCCAGGAACAGCAATGCGATGATCAGGGCGATACCGCCCTGCTGCTGCCTACCCGATTGCATAATCATGCTCCACCTCGAATGCGCAGCTTGGGATTGCGCATGGATACTCTGGAATGGACAACTAGACGCCGGAAGTTGCCGCCCGGCGTGTACTCGTCGCCGGCCAGCGTGTAGGTCCTGGTGTCCTCAAACTGAAGGTCCCGCTCGGCACTGCGCACTAACAGGAACGCCTCGATCGAGTGCACCGCCCCCCAGTCCGTCACGCCGGCCGCATCGGTATACGTATCGATTTCGCCGTTATCGGTGCTGTCGTACCCGAACAGCAGGCGCATCTGCTCGACGCCTTCCACCATATTCTCGGTGCCGATTGTCATGTCTGTGCCATCCCACTCGAGGAACTTGCGGCTCAATTGCGGTATCACGCCATCGCGGATGTAGTAGATCTCCAGCGCATATTCCCAGGCGATACCATCCTTGTAATCCCCGGTGTCGTCGACAAGCGGCGGAGTATCGGCGCCATCAAAGAGCAAACCACTCATGTGCGTGGCGATGACGTAAGTGTGCTCGTCACGCAACCCGGAAGGAAAGGAAATGACGCCGTCGCGCGCTGCCAACAAGTCATCGGGATCGGCGTCATAGTACGGCTGCGCCCTGACGCGCTTGACCACCAGCACATCGGTGTCGGGTACGGCATCGTCGATGCAACCCAGAGCGGTGCCATCGGAGTTGGTTACCGCGAAAATCACGTTGTCGAGGTCGTAGGCCGCGCCGGCACCCGTGCAGTCACCAACCACAAGATCAAGATCGGGGGCTTGAATTATATCGATGGCCTGCGAGGCACCGAAAAAGCCCACGTGGCGCAGCGCATGATTGATAGTAAGTTCGGCGAACCGGCTGTTTTCGGCGAGCGCCGCCACTTGTTCCGATTCCACATAGGAGCGTTTGGATGCCTGGTACACGGCTATAACGGCGCCTATAAGAAGAAAGCCAAGGAAAGAACCAATCAATAGCTCAATCAGCGAAAGGCCGCGATTGCGATGGGGTGGCGAGTACCTGTAACTCATAACTCGGCCTCATCGATTACGAACGTGTTGACGACAACCTGTCGACGACGCGGGTCCAGCCCTGCCGGCTCTCCACCACAGACAGGTTCACCCGAGCCGACAGCGTCGACCGACTCCAGTGTCCCTCGCCACTGGATAATGACATTGAGGAAACCAGTGTTGACTCGCGTACCCACCGGAGTGAACTGAATGCAGCCACGCGGGTTGATCAAGCCGCCTTCGGGATTATTGTCGTCATCTTGAACCCCGAGGCCCGCGAGTGCGCGCTCCCATGCCCACAGGTCGTGGGCCGCGAGTTGAGCGGGGGTGCAGGCTGCGCTGCGGCAATTGGGGCTGGGCTCGGAGGCTAATACATTGCCGCCGCGCGGGCTGAGGCCCGTGTGGTAACTGGTCACGCCCGCGGGATTAATCCGTATGCGCTCGACGATGGCATCCGCAAGAGAGACGGCCCGGTCGCGCTGAACCGCCTGGTGGTGTGAACCCTTGGAAACGGTCATAAGGGTGATAATGCCCAGCATACCGATCGAGAGTACGACAAAAGCAATCAACACCTCGATCAGCGTCATGCCGGAGGCGTGCTTGCGTAACTTGAAATCAGGGGCAGGCAAGGTTTGCTCCCGCGTCATCTTCCGGAATGCCATCCGGTGATTCGGTATCCAGCTCCCGAGCGCTGACGACATGCCCTACGCGACTGATAATCAGCGCCTTGGCTTCGCGGGCCCCTCGATCATCACACAGCGTCAGGGTGCCGGAAAAATCCCTGACGAAGCCCATGCTGTCGAAGCGCACCCGTCCAGGATTGGTCACATTGTTGAAGTTGACCGTAACACCCAGGGTGTCCGTCAGGGAGACAAGGAAAACTTCATCGTCGGGGTCACCGCCGCCCGCGGGGTCGATGGTGCCGTCACCATCGTGATCCGTAAACGCGATGTAGCCATCTGACCAGGAACCACCGCACGTCTCTCCATTGTTCGAACGACAGAACGTCACCCAGGTTTGCTGGGTGACGGCCTCGGAGCGCGCGTTGTTGAGCGCCGCGCGGAATGAATGGCTTTCCGTGAGCAGGCGATTGTTCTGGATCACGCTGCGGAAGGACGGTGCGGCCATCAACAGAAGGGTTGAGAGAATCGCCAGAACAGCGAGCATCTCGACGAGGGTAAACCCACCCTGCACGGGCTTGCCCCTGGTTTCTACCTGCCTGTCGACCATAACAACGCCCTACCTCACATCACCCGGGGTAAAGTGGCGGGGGCTTGCAATGGTGGTCGCACAGGCGAGCGGACCGCTGCGCGCGCTGCGAAGCTGCGCCACATCGGCAAACACCTGTTCGAATAGGCCCCGATAAGGATCGTTAACGCTATGTATACTCATGGCTAACACCAACTAAACCCCCCAGAGTGCTTCCGTGCAACTGGAATACGGCCATGACGCCCCGTTTGGTGAATATTACAGCAATGTTCATGCCTGAAATAGCGCCAACCGCGTGGCGAATACCTTCGAAAGGCAGGCACCGCGCGGCCCACAGACATTCCGGAGCATTATCGACCCCCGCAATTATCTGGTATATCTGGCCCCGTGGTGCGGACTTAGGTCACACCGCAGGCAACCACTGTTAAATGAACTGACAGGGTATTGACGGCATTCCGCCCAGATTAGTTTTGACTACCGTTTCCGCCGCCTCCCGTGGCGGGGCACGCTGAGCCATCATTATGCGCGGCCGGATCGAGGCTGGACGCCCTGCCAGGTCCATGGGCGCACCAGGCGACTCGAGGTAAATTGCGCAGGCTGTCGACACTGGTATGCTAGCGATGACCAATACCAACAACGACCATGGCATACCCCGCAATGATGATTAAGAGCCGCTTCCTCGCGCTGCTGGCCGCCTGCACGTTCGTGCTGGCCGCCTGCGACAGCGACAATAACAACAACTCCACCCTCGGCGTGCCCGGTGGTGGCAACAACAATACGATGGGCGTTGCTGCTGCCAGTATCGAAGGGCCGATCGCCGGCTCGCCCGTTATCGTAAGTACGTTTTTTGACCTGGGCGCACAGGGCTTCATGCAGGAGGAGTACTTTATCTGGGGCACTGCAACCCAGTACGTCAACGCCAATGAACTCGGCAGCAACGGCAGGTGGCAGGTACAGGCGGCCGAGCAGGCTGACTACAAGACGCGGGTCATCGTTATAAGACCGATCGACAGTGCGAACTTCAATGGCACGGTCGTTGTGGAATGGTTGAACGTTAGCGCCGGTTTCGACTCGGCACCTGACTACGGCATGTTGCACACGGAATTCTTGCGAGAAGGGTACGCCTGGGTCGGCATCTCTGCGCAGAAAGTTGGCGTTGACGCACTGCTCGACGGCACTGCAGCCGCCATCGTTCCCGGCACGGTGTTTGACGATCGCTACGACAGCCTCATGCATCCAGGCGATGGCTACTCGTACGACATTTATGCCCAGTTCGCGCAGGCGCTGCGAACACCCGGCGACATCGATGTGCTCGGCGACCTGGACCCTGACTACATCATTGCGGCGGGCGAATCACAGTCCGCGGGCCGACTCATGACCTACGTTAACGCGTTTGCGCCTATGCACGCCGTACACGACGGCTATTTTATTCACAGTCGCACGGCCGGTAGCGCGCCGCTGCAGGGCGGTTTCTTCGACGCGACGGTCCCCACACCTGACATCGTGCGCGTGCGCAACGACCTCGGTACGCCGGTCCTGATGCTGCAAACGGAAACCGACCTGTTCGTGCTCGGCTCTTACCCCGACAACCAGGAGGACTCCAGCCGCTTCCGCCTCTGGGAAGTTGCAGGCACCGCGCACGCCGATCTTTACACCTTCCTGGACAACCGGTTTGACGTCGGTACGGATCCATCCGTCGCCGCCGTGGTCGAGGAGCGCTTTCCGGTACCCGGTTTGATCGAATGTCCGGTGCCCGTAAACGCCGGACCGCAGCACTGGGTGGCCAAGGCGGGCATCCACGCGCTGAACGAGTGGGTGGTCAACGGTATCGCACCACCGCGCGCCAACAGGCTCTCGGTGAGCGGTGAACCGCCCGCCTTCGACCTCGACGAAAACGGCAACGTCATCGGCGGCATCCGCACAGCCTACGTGGACGTACCGATTGCCAAGCTGTCTGGCGAGGGACAACCACCGCTGGAACTCGACCCCGACAACCCAGACCTCGACATAGAGAATGTGGACTTTTGTTTCCTGTCGGGCACTACTGAACTGTTCGACGCAGCCACGCTGGGCTCGTTGTACGCCAGCAATGCCTCCTATATCGAAGCGGTCAACAACGCGACCGACGACGCCGTCGAGAAAGGCTTCCTGCGTCCCGCAGACGGCCAACTGATCAAGGATTACGCGGCGTCCTCGGATATCTTTGCGCAATAATCGAATACGCCCTACGCTGTGAGGGCACCACGCATTTACCAACCCGTGCGCCCTCTTCCGGGCGCGCCACTATGGAGTTTGCACTATGGGCTTGTTTGACTTCCTCAAGGTAGCCGGCGAAGACGAGATCACCGAAACGGTCGAGGTCTCCCAGGACAGGGTAAACACCCTGCGCGAGGAGAACATCGCGAAGAAGATCGCAGCGCTTGATATCGACGGCGAAAAAATCTCGGTCAACGTGAATGGCGAAGTCGCTACCGTGTCTGGCAGTGCGCCTAGCCAGGAGGCGCTCGAAAAAATCGTGCTGTGCGCAGGCAATCAACACGGCATCGGCCAGGTAGACTGCCAGATCGAGGTAGACGCCCCACCCGCCGCAGCGCCCGCTCCGGCTGCCGAGGCCCCTGCCGCCGCTGCCGCGCCAGCCGCAGAGGCAGGAGAGTCGACGTTCTACGAGGTACAGTCAGGCGACACGCTGAGCGCTATCGCCAAGGCGCACTACGGCGATGCTTCAAAGTACACGGTGATCTTCGAGGCCAACCGCCCCATGCTCAGCGACCCGGATAAAATCTACCCAGGGCAGAAGCTGCGCATCCCGCCCCAGTAACGCCGCTAGTTTCTCTGCTTCGCAATGCGCGCGCCGGTCACTGCGGCGCGCAACCCATTGCCATCGGTAAGCCCCGTGGCAACAACGCCCTGCTCCCCCGGCGGCAGCGAACCGCGCAGCGAGTACTGCTTGATGTCTGAGACCCGGTTGCCAAACTGGTCGACGTAAGCGACGCTCACCACCACATTGGTCACCGGCAGCGGCGCGTTGTTGACCAAGCCCACCACGATCTTCCCGCCAGGCTCGCGAGCGAGTCGTGTCTTCACATACTTGCCCGGCTTCTCCTCAAGCTCCAGCGTCGCCATGCTGAGCGACGCCTCCTGCCCTATCGACGACCGGGCCGCCGACGCGGCGCCGTAGTACTCGATTGCCAGTGCGCGGTTACCGCCGGCCAGTGCAAGGTCGCCGAGCGCTTTCTGGGCGTTCGGCGTTGGCAGCAGGTCATTGCTGCGCTCAAAGGCGGAACGCGCGGCGGCATCGTCGCCAAGCTGCTTGAGCGCCACGCCTTTCTGCAGGTGGAACGCAAAGTAGTCCGGGTACAGGCCGATGGCTTTATCGTAGTGACCGTTGGCGTCCCGGTACGCTTTCTTCTGCAGCGCAAGATCACCCTTCAGTCCATGGAACTTGGCCTCTCGCGGCTGCAGGCGTATCGCCTTGTCGATCTCGCGGCGCGCCGTTGCGAAGTCGTCGGCACGCGCCGCTTTCACCGCGTTGTCGTGTGCCTCGTAAGCGGCCTGGTCCTTGATCAGCGGGGCGATGGCTGCTTTATACCTGTCTTTACCATATTCGAATTCTGCGCCACCCAGACGTGCAGCAGTTTCACGATTGCGCTCCACGCGCTCCTGCGAAGGCGGGTGAGACGCAAACAGGCCCTCTACCCAGCTGGTCTCTCGACCTTCCGACAACTTCACGAAGGTCTGCTGCAGATCCACGGCAGCCACGGGGTTGTAACCCGCACGGTACATGTACTCCATGCCGTAGAGGTCAGACTCCAACTCGGCATCGCGCCCGTACTTGGTATTCACCAGTGTCGCGCCCAGCATGGCGCCTGTGGCCACCAACCCGCCGTAAGACTCTCCCGCTACCGCGATCTGTGTCGCGAGCAGGCCGGTCTGCAACAACATGCCGCGCTCCTGCCCCTTCGCCCCGTGACGGGCAGCGGCGTGCACGATCTCGTGGCCGAGCACCGCGGCGAGCTCTGCCTCGCTGCCGAGTTCGGTCAACAGACCACGGTTGATCGCCATCTTGCCGCCCGGCATCGCCCAGGCGTTGGGTACAGAGCTGTTCAGCACCACAATCTCGTAGGGCAGGTCGCGGTCTGAAGCGGCGGCTACCCTGTCATTCACCTGTTGCACATATGCCGTGACGCTCTCGTGCACGATGTAGTCACCGCCCTGGGCCTGCCGCGTGGGAAAGTACGCCTGCTCGCCCATGGCAATTTCCTGCGTCGTCGAGATGAACTGCAGTTCCTGCTTGCCGGTAACAGGGTTGGTGCCGCAGGCGGCGAGCAGCAGTGTGAACCCGAGTGCCCCCAGGGCACGCGCGGTAACGCGATAAGTGTTGCGGGTAAGCAGCTTCAAGTGGAGATCTCCATGGCGTGCATACCCCCATTGTAGTCAGCATCCGTTGCGGGCTGAAGAAGGCCGCCCCGAGGGCCAGATTGACAGGACAAACCACTGACCCTAGAGTGGACAAAATCCGAACAATTCCAATAACTAAGAGATGATTATGCGCCGCCACAACCCTCTTTCGCTGTTCGCCCTGCTGCTGAGCGCCCTGGTCCTCGCGGGCTGCAACCCGAACCCGACCCCCGAGGAGGCCTGTACGCTCGGCCCCCACGGCGGCAATCCCGTTATTATTGTTGCAGGCACCTTCAGCCCCGCTATCGCGAACGAGTTGTTCCTTGGCAACTCACTGGAACTCGAGGGCTTTACGCACTGTGTTTTCGAGCTCAAGGGCTCCAAGAAGTTTGGCAACCTGCCTGGCACGATGCCGATCGATGTGTCGGCTATTGCACTCAGCCTGTTCGCCGACGAGGTGCTCGAGTGGGCGGGTGAAACCGAGGTCGACCTCGTCGGCCACTCCCAGGGTGCCCTGGTCGCGCGTTCCTACATCAAGAACTGGGGCGGCGACGGCAAGGTCGGCACCATGGTCTCGCTGGCAGGACCCAACCAGGGCACGGGCGTTGTGCCGCTGGTGGACTTCCTGACGTTGCCACTGCTCGCTCCCTTCGGCCTGACCTGTGAAGACGTCAATCCCTGCGTGCAGATGCAGGAAGCGTCTGCCTTCATTGAAGACCTGAACGCTGGCGGCCTGACGCCGGGTGATGTCGACTACTACGCGTTCTACACCAACAACGACGAACTGGTGTGGTACTGGGGTGAGGGCATCTTCGGCCTTCCGGTGATCAAGTTCGACAACGCTGAACTCGGTTCCGGTGCGACCAACATCGAACTGGGCGAGATGTGCCCGCTGCGCATCGTCGGGCACCTCGGCATGATCGTGGACCCGGTGCCCATTCACATGACCATCGATGCACTTAGGGGCGACCCAATCAGTGTACCGTTGCCACTCTGCCTGCTGCCGCCCGTTATCCTGTAACGCGCACTTACATGTAGATGATGATCAGCTCGTAGATAAGCACGGGGCGCTCGTCCTGCCCCACCACATGGATGTGCTGCTCCATCACCATCTTGGTGCCCTTGGGCGTTTCGGTGACTTCTTTCACGCGGCTGCGGCTGTGCAGTGAACTACCCACAATAACGGGGCCGGTGAAGCGCAGCTTGTCGGAGCCGTAGTTAAGGATGTTGTTGTAGCCCACCACCTCGTAGGTCGGCGTACCGCGCATTTTCGGCAGCAGCACCAGCGTAAGAAAACCGTGTGCGATCGTGGCGCCGAACGGGCTGTCGGTCTTCGCTTTCTCGGGGTCGGTGTGAATCCAGTAATGATCGCCCGTCAGTTCGGCGAACTGGTTGACGAGCTCCTGGGTGACTTCCACCTTCTCGCTCCACGCGCCGAACTCGTCTGACACGAGTTCACCAAGCGCCTCGAGGTCGTTGTACTGGTACTGTTTCATGCGGGCATCTCCCTGATTCGGCTGGATTTTTTAGAGGCTGCACATGGTACATGCAGCCCCCGGGGCCGACCAATCGCCCCGCGGCATAAAGAGCTAAACCAGACCTCGATTCCGCCCCCGTTGACCATGCCGATAACAGCCTGAGCGGGCAAAATACGCGCTCGCAAACCGGCGCACAGGGGCAGTACACTGTGCCGCCACGAATTTTCCGCAGGGCACGGCGCCCCTGCGCGCACAGAGGACCGATCATGCCAGAAGCAGTCATTGTAGAAGCCGTCCGCACCCCCATCGCACGCGGCAAGCCCGGTGTTGGCGACCTGACCGACTTTCACGCCACCGAGCTGCTGGCGCTTTCCTACAAGGAGATTCTCAAGCGCTCCGGCCTTGAGATGAACGAGGTCGACTACCTGGCAGCTGGCTGCGTGACACAGGCCGGTGAGCAGGCGGGCAACATCACCCGCAACGCCTGGCTGACCATGGGCAACGACTGGTCCACCGGCGGCACCACGCTGGACAACCAGTGTGGTTCTGCACAAACCGCTAACCACGTGATCTCCGCACTGATCACTGCGGGCTCCATCAACGTCGGGATCGCGGCCGGGGTCGAGGCCATGAGCCGCGTGGGTCTCGGCGCCAACGTCTACAACGGTCCGGGCTATTACGTGCCAGAGAACTGGCCGTGGGATTCAACCCAGGACCAGTTTTCCAGCGCCCAGCGCATCGCAGACAACCGCGGCATCACCCGCGAGATGGCCGACGAACTTGCGTTTAACTCCCAGGCACGGGCCAAGCGTGCGTGGGACGAGGGCCGATTCGACCGCGAGGTGTTCGCCGTCGAAGCGCCGATTGTCGATGAGGAAGGCAAGCCCACGGGCGAGACCCGCACCGTTACCCGCGACCAGGGTCTCCGCGACACCACAAAAGATGGCCTGGCCGGACTGAACCCGGTGATGGAAGGGCAGATCCACACCCCCGGCAACTCGTCACAGATTTCTGACGGCTCTGCGGCCGTACTGTGGATGAGCGCCGACGAAGCCAAGGCACGCGGCCTGAAGCCACGCGCTCGCATAATCAGCGACTGCGTTGTCGGCACCGACCCCTACTACCTGCTGGACGGCCCGGTCGATGCGACCAAGGCGCTGTTCAAGAAGACCGGTATGACCATGGACGACATCGACCTTATCGAGATCAACGAGGCGTTTGCATCGGTCGTACTGTCTTGGGCGTCTGTCTACAACGCTGACATGGATAAAGTGAACGTCAACGGTGGCGCGATCGCACTGGGCCACCCCGTGGGCTCTACCGGCGCGCGCCTGATCACCACCGCGCTGCACGAACTGGAGCGCGCCGACAAGACCACCGCGCTGATCTCTATGTGCTGCGGCTCCTCCGTGGGCACCGGCACGATCATCGAGCGCATCTGAACACCCGGGTCCGTAAACGGACCCGGTCACTGCACCTACAAGGAGAACACACATGGGAGACCTGACTGGCAAAGTCGCCGTGATTACCGGCGCCGGCCGTGGTCTGGGGCGCGAAGAGGCCCTGCAACTCGCGCAGCAGGGTGCGCGTGTTGTCATTAACGACATCAACCGCCCTGATGCGGAGGAAGCCGCCCACGCAACGGTCGAAGAGATCAAGGGCTTCGGCGGCGAAGCGGTTGCGGTATTCGGTGACTGCGCCGAGTCTGCCGATGCAGAAAACCTGATGAAGACTGCCATCAGCGAATTTGGTGACGTTAACATCTTCGTCAACAACGCCGGCTTCTGCCGCGACAAAACGATTTTCGGCATGTCTGACGACGAGTTCGACTCCGTGGTGCGCGTGCACCTGCGCGGCCACTTCGTCAACATGCGCAACGTCACCGCCTACTGGCGCGACAAGGCCAAGGCCGGCGAAGAGGTGTATGGCCGCCTGATCTCCACCTCCTCCGAGGCGGCAATCTATGGCTCAGCGGGCCAGCCCAACTACGCTGCAGCAAAGGCAGGCATTATCGCCATGGCAATGGGCGCCGCGCAGCTACTCACCAAGTACGGCATTACCTCCAACGTGATCATGCCCCGTGCGCTGACTGACATGACATCAGGCGGCCAGACAGCCGAGATGTTCGCGCCGCCGGAAGACGGCAGCTTCCACATGTTCGACCCCGCCAACGTGGCGCCTCTCGTGGGCTACCTCGCCTCTCCCGAGGCGGGCCACATTTCCGGCGAAGTGATGGTCGTGTGGGGCAACGAGGTATCAGTGCTCGAGCGTCCAAAGTCTCGCGATGCGATCGTCAACCCGAAAGGCGCGGCGAAGTGGGAAGTGGACGACCTGCATTCGGCGCTGGGGTCTCACTACGACGACAACTATGTAACGGTTTGGGGCGGGTACTCCGTACCGCCTTACTAGACCGCAGTCGCGACAAACGAAGGGCAGCATCGCTGCCCTTTTTTGTGCGCGGCACTTCGCCGCCCTGGTGGATATTGCACATCGAAATGACACCTCCCGTGATGGCGAGCGTTCGAATCGAGGCGTAGCTTAGGCTCATCACAGTCTTGAGCAGCCCTTTATGGCGCGCGCCGCAGCAACTCACAGCATCGAAGCACACCTTGAGAGCCTGGTAGGCCAGCGGATAGGGCCTTACACCGCCTTCAACCCGGTCAGTCGCCTGGCCATCTGGCAATGGTGTGCAGCGATGGGAGATAGGAATCCGCTGTACCTCGACGACAACTACCAGGCCGCGAACGGTATCGACGGACCGATCGCACCGCCAGCGATGATGCAGGTCTGGAACATGCGCGATGTCAACATGGCCTACGCCGAGGGCTCTACGGACGACCCGCCCTTCCCCGCAATCGACTACCTCGCGGCCAACGGCTTTCCAGGCAATGTGGCGGTAAGCTACGACCTACGCTTCCACCGCCTGTTGCGCGAGGGCGAGCGGGTGTATCACTACAAGTCCATCGACACGATCAGCGGCCTGAAAAAAACCGCGCTCGGCGAGGGCTACTTCTTTACCGACCGCTCAGAGTACATGACCGGTGACGACGAGCTGTTTGCCGAGGCGTTCATCACCTATTTTCAATACAAGCCAAATGGGGGCAACGCTCCCGACAACGCGGGTGAGCCGCCATCAGCCGCCGGTAGCTGGCGCAGTGACCACGCGGATATCGACGCAGGGAAACTTGCAGAAGGCAGCTCACTGCCGGAACTTGGAATTCCTATCACCCACAAGCTGATCGTCAGCGGTGCAATGGCGGCACAGGACTTTGAAGACGGCCATCACAACATCCGCGCCGCGCGCGCCGCAGCGATGCCCGACATCTTCATGAATATACTGACTACTTGTGGCCTGTCTGCCCGCTACCTCACGGACTGGGCGGGCGCGGGAAGCCGCATCGAACGGCTGAGCTTCAAGCTGCTCGCACCGAATGTACCGGGGGATGTCATGGTGATGCAGGGGCGCGTGGCAGAACTTAAGCAGCGCGAGGACGCTACACAGGCGGTAGTCGAGTACGCAGGTCGGAACAGCCGCGGATTTCATGTCACCGGCAGCGCTACATTGGCGCTACCTCGCTGAACAAGCATCAAGCGGGAACGAATAGATGAGTGAACAACGCTTTAAGGGCAAGGTCGCGATCGTCACCGGCGGCAGTCTCGGTATCGGCCGCAGCACCGCACTGCAGCTAGCCGCCGAGGGCGCACATGTCGTCGCCTGCGCGCGACGCAAGGCAAAGCTCGATGAACTCGGCGAACACATAGCCGGCAGCGGTGGCAGCTTCACCGGCGTCGAGCTGGACATCGCCGACACCCAGGGCTTTGCCGCGCTTATTGAAAACACCGCGAAGGAATATGGCCGGCTCGACGTGCTTGTGAACAATGCGCCCTCTGTTATCGGCGGCATGATCGTCGACCAGACACTGGAGCAGTGGCGTGCGAACTTCGGCGTGAGTGTGGAGAGCGTTTTCGTCGGGGTACAGGCCGCGCTCAAGATCATGCAGCCGCAGCGTTCGGGCTCCATCATCAACGTCTCTTCTGTCAGCAGTTTGCGCGCCGGCATGGCGGCGGGCGCCTACTCCGCCGCGAAGGCGGCACTGAACCAGTTTTCGATGTGTGCCGCTATGGAAGCTGCGCCGCATAACGTGCGCGTCAATGTCGTTGCGCCAGGCGCGGTCAAGACGCACGGCTTCGACGCGTCGACCGGCAAGAGCGACGCCATGGAACAGGGCATCGCAGAATCCATACCCCTGCTGCGCATCGGCCTGCCGGAAGAAATGGCCGAGGCGATCTGTTTTCTCGCCTCAGACGCAGCGTCCTTCATCACCGGCGTGGTATTGCCTGTGGACGGCGGCAAGACACCCCAGCTGCCGATTCCCAAGTGGGATCTCACGAAGCTCGATAACCGGGACGTCTAGCACGGCCGCCAGCGTGCGGCTATCGAGCACTACATCGCCGCTTATCGTCTTATTGTCATACGAAACCGCTACACTCCCCCTAAGACGGGCAGTGGACACTCGCAATGGAGCACTTTGCACAGATCAGTAGGCGCTATCTCTCCCGGCGCCAATTCCTCGGAGCGGCAGCCGCCACCTCATTAGCTGCCTGCACACCCAGCGGGATGCGCTCGCTGGGCGGCCCGCCAAAGCCGGGATTCACCTCACTACCCCACAGCCTGGACGCGCACGACGCTGTAGCGCCGGGGTACAACGCCCAGCCGTTGATTCGCTGGGGCGACAGCCTCGACGGAAGCTCACCCGCGAGTTTTCCGCTGAATGCCTACGCGCAGCTGCAGGCCTTCGGCTTCAACAATGACTTTATCGCCTACATCCCACTGTCAGGCAGTGAGCGCGGGCTGCTCTGTGTAAACCACGAGTATCCGCAGGGACACCTAATGTTCCCCGGCCTCACCACCGATCGCGCAGGCAAACACCAGACAAGCGCCGAACAGGTAGCCAGCGAAATGGCAGCTGTAGGTCACAGCGTCATAGAGATAGAGAACGCTGAAGGAGACTGGCGAGTGGTACCCGACAGCGCTTACCGGCGACGCATTCACGCAGGAACGCTGATAAAGGTGTCCGGCCCTGCAGCCGGGCACGACCTGCTGCGCACATCGGCAGACCCCTCCGGGCGAATGGTGCTCGGCACGTTGGGCTGTTGCTCCGGCGGCAAGACGCCCTGGGGTACGGTGCTGATCGGGGAAGAAAACGTGGGCGACTACTTCACGCCCGCCGGCGGCGCGAGCAAGAACGACCTTGAACAGGACGACCCCGATGAAACGTTTCTCAGCTGGGCAAAGTTTCACAGGCGTTTCGATCTCGGCAAGGAACCCAATGAGCTCAATCGTTTTGGCTGGGTCGTTGAATACGACCCCACACGCCCTGATCAGCCTCCCGTAAAGCGCACGGCGCTAGGCAGGTTCGAGCACGAGGGTGCAACCCCCGCGTGGAGCGGCGATGGACCGCTCGTTGTGTACTCGGGCGACGACGACGAAAACCAGTTCCTCTACCGCTATGTCTCAGACGATACATATCGCGCCGGCGGCAACACGGATGGCCTGCTCGACAAGGGCACGCTGTACTGCGCGCGCTTCAACGACGATGGCACTGGCGAGTGGCTGGCGTTGCGCCACGGCGAAGGTCCGCTTGTCGCCACGAACGGATTCAGCGATCAGGGTGCCGTGCTGGTGCACACGCGGCGCGCCGCTGCCCTGCTCGGGGCCACCCCCATGGACCGCCCCGAGGGCATCGCGATTGCACCCGATGGGCGCGTTTACGCCGCGATGACAAAAAACAAAAACAAGCCAGGCGCCAACGCTGCAAACCCAAGACAACGCAATGCGAGCGGACACGTCATCGAGATTACTCCGCCCGCAGGCAATGGAGTCAGGGAACACTGGCAGCACACCTTTACCTGGGACATCCTGCTGGAAGGTGGCGATCCCGCTGCAACGGGTGACTTGCAAGGGCGTTATGGCGAACGCAACGCACCCAGCGCCTGGCTCGCCAATCCAGACAACCTGGCATTCGACGCCCGCGGCCGACTCTGGATTGCGACCGATGGGCTGACCAGTTTCGGTGCGGCGGATGGCGTCTTCTGTTGCTCGGTTTCGGGCTCACGCAGAGCCGACACCGCCCTACTCTACCGCTGCCCCCGGGGCGCCGAGCTGTGCGGCCCGGAATTCACTCCCGATGGACGCACGCTGTTTGTCGCTGTGCAGCACCCGGCCGACGAGGATGATAGCCACTTCAGCGCACCGTCCACACGCTGGCCCGACTTCGACCCGGATACACCACCGCGACCCGCGATCGTAGCAATAACGCGCAACGATGGCGGGCTGGTCGGGGACTGACATCTGCGCGACATCTCCCTGCAACAAAACCGCCACACCGCTGTCAGGAAGTCGTCACAGAGCCTGTTTAGTGTCTTCGAGCAAATCATAAGCTCTCTAGGGAGGAGCCCGCTCGATGAAACCCCACTGTCACAAACGGATATTACACACTGCCACCCTCGCCGCTCTCGTCACCGCATTCGCGGCCAACAGCCACGCCGCTCGACTCGACGGTCGGGTGTCGGACGGCTCCGGTAGTCGTTTTCTGGGCGCCGCGATTGTCAGCATCCCCGAGCTCAAGCTTCAGACAACGACCACATCCGACGGCCGTTACAGCTTTCCCGATGTACCGGCCGGCAGTTACACGCTGGAGGTAGATTACGTCGGCGCTCAGAAAGTGACGAACAGCCTCACCGTTGGCAGTGATGACCTGATCCTGAACGTGCGCGTAGGGGAGGACCTGCCTCCGATTGAGAACGTGTTGGTATGGGGTCAGAAAGGGCAGCAGGCGAGTGCGATCAACCAACAGCGCGCCAACGACAACATCACGAGCGTGATCACCGCAGGTGACGCCGGAGTCCTCCCGGACGCAAACATTGCCGAGGCACTTCAACGCGCTCCGGGCGTGTTCATTGCACGGGATCAGGGCGAAGGTCGCTTCGTCGCAATTCGTGGCCTGGAACCCAGCCTCAGCACCGTGAAGATCAACGGGGTCAATCTGGCGGCGCCGGACAGCAACCAGCGCGCGGTGGCACTCGACGTGATTCCTTCCGACCTGCTGGAAAACCTTGAGATTACCAAGACGTTTACGCCAGACCAGGACGGCGATGCGATCGGCGGCACCATCGAGGTGAGGAGCCTGTCAGGGTTTGATCGGGACGGCCAGTTTGTACGCGCTACCGTGGAGGGCGGCTACAACGACCTCGTAGAAGAATATAGCCCCAAAATCGCGGCCACCTACAGCAACGTGTTTGATGTGAACGGCGAAGAAACCTTCGCCATCGCGGGCTCCCTGAGCTACCAGGAGCGCGACTTCGGGTCCTATAACCTGGAGCACGACGGGGGCTTCACAGCCGCCGAGAACGGCTTTCTTTATCCCGAAGAGCCCGAGTATCGCGACTACGTTATCACCCGCGAACGCTTTGGTGCCGCTCTCAATCTCGACTGGCGCCCCACTCTTGCTGACCAGTACTACATCCGGACGCTCTACTCTGACTTCGAAGACGAGGAGATCCGCAACCGGATCGAGATCGAGCCCGACGAGGATTCAGCCACAAGCATTCGCGAATTCGGCGCTGACTTCGATGGGGCCGAATACACGCGCAGCCTGAAAGATCGCATCGAAACGCAGGAAATTCTCTCGCTGGTTATCGGCGGGCAGAACGAGCGCGGACCCTGGAGTATCGATTATTCAGTGGGCTACAGCTACGCGGAGGAAGATGAACCAAACCGCATCGACACTGACTTTGCAGGCGCCGATGACGTATCGTTAAGTTACACCGCGCTTGGCCAGATACCACGCTACACCATCGATGACATGGTCCTGGACCCAGCCTTCTTTGAACTCGATGAGATCGTCGTCGAGAACAATCTCGTGGAAGACGAAGAGCTCAGCTTCACGCTGGACGTCACTCGCCAGATGGACTTCGCAGGCAATCCGGGTTCCATCAGTTTCGGTGTAAAGGCGCGCCAACGGGAGAAAGACCGTGAATCGGACATCGATGTCTACGACGATTTCGGCGATGACGCGATCACCGCCGAAGGCTTCGCCGGTGGGCAGTCAGAGTGGGACCTGCGCACCTTCGGTTTCACACTGAACCGCGGCGCGCTGCGTAACTTCACTCGCGGCCTTACCGACGACAACCTCAATGCCGACGACACGCTCGTCGAGTCCACCGTGGGCGACTACTCAATCGACGAGGACATCTACGCCGGCTACGCCATGGCCACCGTTGACTTCGACCAGTGGCGCATCATCGGCGGCGTGCGCTACGAGCTGACAGAGTTTGAATCGGAAGGCGCCATCGGCACGGTGTTCGAAAGCGAATCCCTGGACGTCGAGGAAGCCGGCTTTGGCCGTACCAAACAGGATGGCGATTACGATCACTTTCTCCCCAGTCTGGTCGTGCGCTGGGACACCACAGACGAACTGGTGATGCGCTTCGCAGCCAGCCAGACGATTGCAAGGCCGAGCTTCGGCGCACTCAACCCATCCTCACTAGCGGAAGTTGAAGAGGAAGACGGTGAGACCGAGCTGCAGATCGAGGACCTTGGCAACCCCGACCTCGACCCCTACGAGTCCATCAACGTGGACTTCTCTGCCGAGTGGTACCCCGGTGACAACATCGGTGTTCTTTCCGCCGCTGTCTTTTACAAGGACATCAGCGAGTACATCGCGTTTGCCAACGCGGCAGGCTCAGTAGATCTCACGCAGTGGACAGACCTCGTGCCGAGCCTAGACGCAGACGCCATAACCGACGCAGACGTGCTGCAGTTTGTGAACGCCGACGATGCGGAGGTGTTTGGTATCGAGCTCTCCTGGTACTACGACCTGCCCCTCGGCTTCCTTGTCGGCCTGAATGCCACTTTCACCGACACCGAGGCCACATTTGACGGCCGCGATGTAGACCTGCCGGGCTCCTCTGACGAGATCGGTAACCTGATCCTCGGCTATGAGAACTTCGGCTTGCAGGCCCGCCTCGCAGTGAACTACAAGTCCGAAGCACTCGCCATCGTAGGTGGTGACGCGAGCGAAGACGTCATTGAGAACGAACACCTGCAGGTCGATGCCAGCATCATTTACAATGTCACCGACAACGTCCAGGTTTACTTCGAAGGCGTGAACCTGACGGACGAAGAGTTTTACCTCTACCAGGGTGACGAACTGTACAATTGGCAATACGAAGAATACGGCCGCTCCTATCTCTTCGGCGTGCGCCTGACGGGCCTGTAATGCGTCCTACCTCCCTGCCGTCCGGGGCGAACACCCTGGGCGGCCTTTTGCTGCTTGCTGTGCTGTCTGCCCAGACCGCTGTAGCGAGCGACCCGGTAACGGTCACACTGGACGAAGACCACAACAGGCTTGTCGTGACCAAAAAAAGCGCTGGGGGATTGTCTCACCGCACCGAGCTACAACCTACGGCGGATGTGCTCGACGGCGTCTGTAGCGGCAGGATGAACGGTGAGCATCACGCATTCGCATTCACCGATACCGGCTATCTCGCCCACTTCATGGTGGACCCTACTGATGCCTCCCTCCA
Source organism: Halioglobus sp. (assembly GCA_965227435.1). GTDB lineage: Bacteria > Pseudomonadota > Gammaproteobacteria > Pseudomonadales > Halieaceae > Marimicrobium. The sequence goes on from CBDDGB010000002.1 coordinate 468,724, forward strand.
CGCAGTGCGCAAGCTCCAGGGCGCCGTAGACATCAAGTCCTGCGTGCTAGATACCGAGAAACAGGTCTTGTTCGTGCTAGAAGACGGCATCGGACTCTGGGGGTTCGAGGCTTCACCCGAAAGCAGCGGCGGCCGCCGACTGCTGTCCGACTTTTCCCGCGGGGAGCTGCCAAAGGATGCTGAAGCGCTCGAACTTAAGGATGGCACCGTCTACGCAGAGGGCCAGTCTGTCACCCTGCCACCTATACCCGCGCCAAAGCGTGCGATCTATCCGGAAGTAAATGCTTCAGCAGAGACAGTACCCGTTGCAACGCGCGGTGACGCAGCCGACGACCCGGTAATCTGGCATAACCCGAGCGACCCCGAGGCGAGCCTGATCCTCGGCGCCGACAAGCGCTTCGGCTTGCGCGTTTACAATCTCGCAGGCTACGAGGTCGCTCGCTTCCCCACCGGGCGCATCAACAATGTCGACCTTCGCGAGCTGCCAGACCACCCTGCGATCGCTGCGTTGGTAGCGGGGTCCAACCGCAGCCGTCAGAGCATCAGTTTTTTCGCCATCAACGCAGACGGTGACATCACAGAGCTTAAAGACAGTGAACTACCGACCGGGCTCGATGACCCTTACGGATTGTGCCTCTGGCGCAGTAAGGACGAGTTGCGCGTGGTAGTCAACGACAAGGACGGCCGATTTCGCACCTGGCAGCTGCATGTTGAAGGCGGCGAGGTTCGTGCAAAGCGCATTGGTACGTTCCGCGCCGAAGACCAGCCCGAAGGCTGCGTTGGTGACGACGCCCATCAGCGGTTGTTCTACGGCGTTGAGGAGGTAGGACTCAAGCAAATCACCGCCGACGGCGAAGCCACATTTATCGATCACGTGGACGAACCGCGCCTTGTCGCAGACGTCGAGGGCATGTCCATCTACCTAAAGGATGATGGCGGCTACCTTGTGGTCTCCAGCCAGGGTGATGACAGCTTCGCCGTCTACGATCGCCTGCCGCCGCACACGTACCGCGGCAGCGTACGAATCAGCGCAGACCTCACGGCCGGTATCGACGGTGTTTCAGAAACAGATGGCCTGGATGTGCACTCCGGCTATTTCGGGCCGGAATACCCCGAGGGGATTCTTGTCGTGCAGGACGGGCACAACGTGCTGCCTGGCGCCAACCAGAATTTCAAAATCATCGATTGGCGCCGCGTGGCCAGCGCACTAGAACTCGACTGACGTCACTCAAAATGCCCGGTAGCGCTTGCGCACATGCCGCTGGCGAACATGTATCTGGCGGCGACGCTCCTCGGGCGTTACCGCGCCCGTTGTCTCCGGTAGCTCAGAACGGATCGCATCGAACGAAACCTTGCGAGCACTGATCTCGGGCCAGTCTGACTGCGCAGGCTGCGCACTATACGCCCAGCGCGCCGTGAGAAATCCCTCGCGGTGCCCTGTTGTATCAATCCAATTCGGCACGCCGGGGTCTTGATGTGCCACCACGATCCTGAACACACCGTCCGCATCGGCGACCAGCTGGTGCCCATTCAGGCTGCCGAGCGCGTTTGCATACTCGATAGACTCGCCCCACAGGTTGCCGACCTGAAAGCCGATGTACTGCGGCTCGACCTTGATGCGGTTCTCGATCACCAGGGCCTCATCGGGTTCCAGTTCAAACACACCACCGCAGTAGATGTTGGTGCTCTGACCGCCGCCGGTGGCGCCTGACGCCGCGTTAACCTTGTTGAACCCGTTGCGCGGGAACGCAAACTCCTTGAGCGTGCCCGGCCGCTCCCCGTATGTGCCAAAAAGATCAGTCCAGAACGCATTCCAGTAGCGCATCTGGTTGCGCACGAGCTCCCCACACAGGCGCAACTCGCGCGCAGCGCTATCAACGTCGTAGGCCGGGCCCGCGGTACCCTCGCCGCCCACCCTGTCGAGCTCGAAGTGAATGGGTTCTTCGAACTCCCAGTCGGCAAAGAGTTGGCGACCACTCAGCACGGTGGCGTAGCGCTCAGCCGGCATATCTGGGTCAAACGGGTGCGGCCTGCTGACAACCTTGAGGGTATTGATAAAGTTGCCTTCGTAGCCCTGGGGTCGCTCAGGTGCCAACAGGATCTCGAAACTGCCGTCTTCAGCGATCTCCAACAAAGAGCTGTCGAGGCGACCCGTCTGCGTTTTTACCCCGGGGGCCAGTTCGGCGAGTGAGCCCGAGTCACCCGCCATCACCCCGTTCATGGCCTCGAAGATCAGGTAAAACGGCGCCTTCGCAACACCCTCCGCCGCACGCTCGCCGCGCCAGTGACGCCAGTCGTGCACTTGCCCCCGCAACCTGTAGGTCTCGCGCCCGTCGATAGGCGCATAAAAGTAGATCGCGTCCGCGTTGTCGATGGTGCTGCGATTGATGATCGACAGGGCGTTGCGGAAATGCGGCCGCTCCGGGTCTTCATGGAACGCGCGCTCGATACCGTAGTGTAGGAACCCCATCAGGTAGCGATAGCCTTCAGCGAGGTTGCGCTCGTTCAAAGGCGGCGGCATCAGGTCGGGCTGGTCGATGGCGTCTCGCGCGCTCTCGAGCGCTGCAATCATGTCATCCCACGCGCCGCGCAGAGTATCAACGTTGTTCTGTTCGGAATCACTCACGGGTCACATCCTTCAAGCGGTGGCTTCAACATCGGCGGGAAGAAAGGCGTCGCCAAGTCGCTCTTTGCCGTCGAGACTGCAAACGTCGCGGCCAACGGAATGAAGCAAGCGCCTGCTATAGCAAACCTGACCAACGTGTCGCGCCGAACACAACTCGAGTGCAGCCTCGGCCATCACCTCCACCGGTTCCGCCATATCGGGGTTGCGCCGGGCAATGTCGCGCACGTAGTCGGCACCGCTCGTCAGCACAATGTTCTCCGGGGCGAGCGTGTTGACCCATACACCGTCGCCCATGACCTCGTGCGCCAGGCCCTCGGTGTAGCGATCAAGCGCGGCCTTGGTAGAGCCGTAGGCAGCAATCACGTGGGCAGCGATCTGGGAATCGCGGTACGGCACCACGGGCTGGTGCGCAGAGGCGCTTGAAATATTCAGTATCCAGCCGCAGCCGCGCTCGCGCATTCCGGGCAGTGCCTGCTGGGCGAGATCAATGGGGGCGTTGAGGTTAACGTCATACATCATGCTTCGCTCAGCCGTGCTGACCTGGCTCGGCAGTTGCATGGTCGCCATGGCCGCATTGTTGACGATGATATCGAGCGCTCCCAGTGCATCTTCGGCGCGGGCTACCAACGTTGCGCGTGCCTCGGCGTCCGAGAGATCACAGGCGATGGCCACGGCCTCGCCGCCAGCGTCGTTGATCTCTGCGACCGCTTCCTCCAGCGTACCTTTCAGGTCGCCGTGCGCGCCGAGCCGCGAGGCGCACAGCACAAGCTTTGCGCCCTCTGCGGCAAAGCGACGCGCAATCGCGCGGCCAATGCCGCGACTGGCGCCGGTGATCAGGGCGGTTCTTCCGTTCAGTGCTGCCATGGTGTTCAGGACTCCTCAAATGACGCTTTGCTGGCACGGGGCCATTCAAAGCGGGTGTAGAAACTGTCCAGCTCGCGCTCAATGCGCTCCAGGCTGACTTCAAACTCGTCGATGCTGTATTCAAAGGCCGTCTGGTGGGACTTCTCGCGCTGTTCTCGCCCCTTAAGATACTCGTCGTACTCTTCGGACAGCGGCAGATCCAGCGCCTCATAAATCTTGTGTACCGTTTCCCGCGGTGCACTGGTCAGCTCGCGATAGTCCACGACCACCTGCGGTGTCGCCGGATTCGCGGCAAGTACATCGCGCGGATGATGAAAGCTCTCGAACGAAACGTCCGTCAGCACGCGCAGCGAACTGACATAGTCCTCGCGCTGCCAGCCCCCGCCCTTCCAGGTGACCTCTACGAGCTTCAGCACGCTGGGAATACATTCGGCGGGGTTACGCATCATCACAACGATGCGGGCATCGGGAAAGGTGTCGATAATTGTCTGCACCCAGCCACACATGAGCGGGTTCTTGGCGAGGTGAATCTTGTCGCCGCCGTTCAACAGCAGTTGCCGCTTCACACACTCCCGGTAGTGCCGCAGCCAGGCACGGCGCTTGCGCTCTGGCATCTCGTCCACGTGAAAGATATCGAGCTGTTCCATGATGGGAATGTCGAGTGACCACTGCTGGGTGACGAACGCGCCACGCATCACGAACTGGTCTTCCTCGGAGTTCCACAGGCTCATGTCGTGCATGTGGCGGTAGGGGCCGAAGGTCTTGTCGTCCCAGGCCACGAGCTTGCGATTGAAATAATGCTTCAGCAGTACCTCGTCTACCCAGCCAAGCGCCCGTATGAATTTCTTCTGCAGCAGCGAGGGGAAAAACATCTCCCAGTAGAGGAAGTAACTGAAGTTATCGCCATCGGCGGCGATCAGGCGATGACACAGCGTGGTACCGGAACGCGCATGGCCCACGATAAACACCGGGCGATGCACGGCCTGGCGCCACAGCGAAGGAAACAACACGTAGTCGAGCAGGAAGCAGGCCGCGTTGAACAGGTAACCTAGGGGTATCAGAACGAGCAAGCGCACCAGCGTCTGGCGGCGCTTCGGCCAGTTCTTCAGGGACCACACGTGGCGCAACACCCGGCCGTAATACTGTGGATCGAAATACATCGGCGTCTCTGCCTGTCTCAGTAGAGTGGGAAGGTTAGACCCTGCCTTGTCGCGCCGCTACTGCGTTTTTCGACTTTAAGTGATGCGCTTATCTATATGTTTTTATTGGTATTTGTATTCCGGCCAGAAGGCGGCTTACATTCTCGCTCACTCAGCGAGGCGTCAGCGCCACAGGCATGTCCTTAAAGCCGTGGATGTTATTGGAGCGGATAAACACCGGCTCGCCCGTGGTTTCGATGCCCGCAAAATGGCGAAAGAACTCCTCGAAAAAGATTCGCGCTTCTGCCCTGGCAAGATTGGCACCAAGGCACAGATGAATGCCGTGACCAAACGCCAGGTGCGGATTCGGGTCGCGGGTAATATCAAACTGCATCGGGTTGTCGAACACACGCTCGTCAAAGTTCGCCGAGCTGTACATCATGACTACGCGCTCCCCCTCGCGGATCGCCTGGCCCGCGATCTCGGTATCATCCGTCGCCGTGCGCCGGAAGTAATGCAGTGGGCACGTCCAGCGCAGCATCTCTTCAACCGCGACGGGCAGCTGTTCCTGGTTGTCCTGAAGTTGTGTGTAAAGCGCCGGGTTTTTCAGTAGCTCATGCATACCGCTGCTGATGAGACCGCGCGTTGTTTCATTACCGGCCACCGTCAACTGCACGAACATCGAAGCGAACTCCATCTCCGAAAGACGATGGCCGTCTACTTCCTGGTTGATCAACAGGGAGATAAGGTCATCGCCGCCCTGGTCCTTGCGCTCCGCAGCAAGGCTGAAGCCGTAAGTGCCCATGTCGACGCTGGCCTGGTTAACTTCTTCCATCGTGCCACCGAGGTCCGGGTCGGTACTCGACGTCTGCAGGTCTGACCACTCGCGAATCTGGCCCCACATGTCCTCGGGTATCTCGAGCATGGAGCAGATAACGGCAGTCGGCAGGTCACCCGCCAGGCTTTCAACGAAGTTGACCTCGCCGGGCTCGGTGATCTGCTGCATGACGCCCCGGGCAATCTCGCGCACCCTGGGTTCAAGCTCCGCCAGCATGCGCGTGGTGAAGCGCGTGATCACGGACCGCCTGAGCGGCGCGTGACGCGGCGGGTCCATACCGAGCAGCTGGTTACGCGTCATTTCCAGGATGTCCGGCGGCAGGTCATCGACGAGTACAAAACCGCGCTCTGCGGAAAACGTTTTGAAGTCGCGCGACACTTGTAACACGTCAGCGTGGCGACTGATCACCCAGTAACCGTAGCCCTCCGGGTGCTCATGCCAGTAGACCGGGGCGTTCTCCCGCAGCCACGCGAACTGCTCGTGGGGAATCCCGCCTGTGTAGTTATCAGGGTTGTAAACGTCGATTTCCACGATCAGCCCACCAGTGTTTTGGGTGTACCGTAGCCGAGCTCCTCGCACATGGCGAAGTAAAACTCCTTGGTGAGCGCGCCATCGGCCACCGAGGTGATGTTGCCGTCGGCGTCGAGATTGAGGTTAGAGCCATACATCTGGAACCAGACCTGGGTGTTGTCTTCGATGCACTGCAGGGTGTGTACGGAACCTGCGGGCTCGTAAAGGAAAGACCCCGCGCGATTGACGTAGTCGTACTCCTTGTACTTCCAGGCACCCGACACGGTATAGCCCCAGACGGGCCCGGTATGCTTGTGCGTGTCGACCTCGTAACCCGCCTGGAAGATGTTCTCAACAATCCACAGGCCTTCCTCTTCCTTGATCTGCAAGAGGCGCAGCTTGCTACCATCGCCAATATCGATCCACGGCAGCTCGTCTGCGCCGAAATGTACTGCTTCAGGTGCGTTCATACTTGTTACTCCTTTCCATCAGCCATATGGACTGAACCGTGTTCAAACTGACTGGCGCTAGAAATAGCCGGCCATCAGGTCATCAAATTCCCAGAAGGCGCGCAGTGATAACACCTTCCCTTTTTCATCGACGCGGTAGAGCATAACCAACTCACAGCGCGCGACAGCACCGTCGGCCGAGCGCGTGGTGATCGTGCCAACATTTGCGCACTCGTCACCACAGGCAAACGACTCGCGAATGTGAAAGCGCACATCGCCCGGTGCAATAACGTTATCGTAAAACGCGGTGATGGCTTCGATCCCGCGATGTCCCTCCCCCGACTCATCGAGTGGCGACACGCCGACAGGGTCCTGTATCAGGCCCTCGGGATGCCACATGGCGAGCCAGCCCTCCCTGTCTTTGTTCTGCACCGCCTCAATGGACTTCATCGCGGCCGCACGCGCCGGGTGGGTGCGCTTCTGCGCCAGGTATGCCAGTGACATGGGAGATCCTCGATTGCCGTAAAAGACGAACTATAGTGAGAGCAGACGTATTTTCCATGTTCAGGTCGAGGCTGAAAGGCCCGGCGATTCAGCACTCTGAACCGCGTCCACCTTTCGTTCGCATAAGCCTCGTCTGGCACCCCGATTTGCCTATACTTGGCACCCTCCAAAACCAGAGTCAGAGGATTTCTATCATGGGACGGCTAAACGGCAAGGTGGCGATTGTAACCGGCGGCGCGCGCGGCATGGGCGAGGCAACGGTCAGGATCATGGTGGACGAAGGCGCGAAGGTCGTCATCGCCGATGTGCTGGAGGAGCCGGGGCAGGCCTTTGCCGCTGAGCTAGGTGATGCGACCGTCTTCCAGAAAACCGACGTTACATCACAGGCTGACTGGGCAGCGGCTGTCGCCGCCGCAAACGAACTTGGGCCGCTCAACGTCCTCGTCAACAACGCTGCAATTGTCATGCAGAAGTCCATCGCGGACACCACCGAAGACGACTTCATGAACATCGTCCGCATCAACCAGCTTGGCGTATTCCTTGGCATGCAGGCAGTGCTGGAAAGCATGAAAGCTGCAGGCAAGGGCTCCATCATCAACATCTCATCCATCGACGGGCTGCAGTCCAAGAATTCACTGTGTGCATACTCCGCCACGAAGTGGGCGGTGCGCGGCATGACCAAGTCCGCCGCTATCGAAATGGGTAAGTTCAACATTCGCGTTAACAGCGTGCATCCGGGTGGCATCTTTACCGCGATGCACGGTCACGAATTCATGTCGCAAGAAGACGCCGACAAGTTCTACAACCGGCACGCCCTGCCCCGCGTTGGCCTGCCCCGGGAAGTTGCTGCGGTCACCGCCTTCCTCGCGTCGGACGAGGCAAGCTACAGCACGGGTTCTGAGTTCATCGCTGATGGCGGCTGGAATGCGGGCCTGCTCGAAGAAGCGCTGCCGCAGCTCTAGTATGCGAATGACAAAGACGCCCGCCTTGCGCATATTTTAATATGAGCGTATTATTTTAGCCTCCCAGAGAGGAGGCTCCCCATGTTCCAAGGCATTTCATACGACTACAACGGCGCGGCCGTCCTGGTGACAGGCGGAACCAGCGGTATCGGGCTGGCCTGCGCGCAGGGCTATCGCGATGCGGGCGCAGAGGTCATCGTGACAGGCCGCAAAGCCGCCCCCTCCGACTACGATACCGACATCGAGGGCATGACCTATCGCCAGCTCGACGTGGCCGACCGCGACGCGCTCTACGAGCTGGCGGGCTCCCTGTCGCGCCTCGACATCCTCGTTAACAACGCAGGCGGCATGCAGGGCGACGAATGGCAGCCCGACGCGTTCGATGCTTCCATCGCGGTCAACCTGACCAGCGCGTTTCACTTGAGCAATGCGTGCAAGTCGCTGTTGAGCGCCAGCGAGTTACCTGGTGGCGCCAGCGTGATCGGCATCGCCTCGATGACTTCTTTTTTCGGTCTTGAGATGACGCCGGGCTACGGGCCCGCCAAGGGTGGCCTCGTGCAGTTAATGAAAACCCTGGCCGTCAGCTGGGGTACCTCCGGGATTCGCGCCAACGCAGTCGCCGCAGGTCTCACTCACTCGGGCCTCACAGACTTGATGTTCGAGCACATGCCCGAAGCGGTGCAGGAAACAATCAAGCGCCAGGGCATCAAGCGCTCCGGCGTACCGGAGGATATCGCAGCCGCGGTACTCTTCCTGAGCTCGCCCGCCGCGAGCTGGATCACGGGCCAGACGTTACCGGTAGACGGTGGCTTCACCGTCGGCATGAGTTAAAAGGGAAAAATTCGAGGAATCAGCAGCAACACCAACGTCGAGTACACGATACTGACGGGCAGGCCCGCACGCGTGTAATCCCCGAACTGGTAGCCACCGAGGTTTTGCACCATCAGGTTAGTGGTATAGCCATAGGGCGTGAGGAAACTCGCGCTCGCGCCGTAAGCTACCGCCATCACGAACGGCATAAAGCTGATGCCATAACTCTCCGCCAGGCCGAACGCCACAGGGAACGCAAGCGCCGCCGCAGCGTTGTTCGTCATCAGCTCCGTCAGAATCAGCGTGCCGAAGTAAATGCCGGCCAGCGCGGCATATGGGCCAAGCACCGCGAGATTGTTGTGCAGGCCATCAGCAATCAACGCCACGAGTCCGGAATTGGTGAGCGCCTGCGAGAGCGTTAATGCCGATGCGATAATCAGCCATAGCTCAAAGGGAAAGCGCCGACGCAGTTCTCCGCCGCCGACCACACCCATCATCAGCATCAACACCAGCAGCCCGGTCACGCCCTTGATCAGCGGCACAATCTCAAGCGTTGCCAGGGCAACCACCAGCAGCAACGCGCCGGTGATGGTGTAGTTCTGGGTCGGAGTGGTTTTAACCTCACCAACCGCTTCGTTGATAACAACGAAGTTCTTATCGAGGTTCTTGCGCTCGTTAAAGTCGGGGCCGACAGCGAGCATCATACTGTCGCCCGCCTGAATGGTGATGTTGCCGAGCTTACCGGATAAACGCTTACCGCCGCGACGCATGCCGACGACCGCCGCATCAAACACCGAGCGGAATGCGCTCTCCTTCACCGTCTTGCCCTCAATGGTTGCATTGGGCATAACGATGACTTCAATCATGTTTTCCTGCAGCAGCCCTTCTTCTACGGCGAAAATACGCAGCCCGTCGAACTTCTCGAGCGCCTGCACGCGGTTTATATCGCCAGAGAAGATCAACTTGTCACCGGCGCGAATTCGCTCCTGTGGCGCGACGGGTGAAATCAGGTAGTTGCCGCGCACGATCTCTACAAGGAAGAGGTCCTCAAGATCACGCAGCTTGTTCTCGAGTATGGTCTTGCCGATCAGCTCTGAAACCTCGCTGACCTCTGCCTCGATCACGTACTCGTTGATATCAATAGGCTCTGCACTTCCCTCGGGCAGCAAACGCGAGAAAAGCAGTATGACGACTACACCGACAACGGTGACCGAGGCGCCCACGTAGAGAAAATCGAAAAACGCGAGTCCCTGCCCCGTGGCATCCTCAAGAAAGCTGCTCACGATAAGGTTGGTGGAGGTACCGATGAGTGTCATCGTGCCCCCGAGAATCGCGGCGTAAGACAGCGGCATAAGCAGCTTGGAGACGGGGTGGTGTTTATTGGTCCGCACCGTGTGCGCCAGCGTTGCTACCACGGCAGTGTTGTTGACGAAGGCGGAGAAAAAGGCGGTGGCCGAACCGAGGCGCAGCAGGCTGCCGGCATAGCTTGGCACAATAAGCTTATGGGACAGGCGCGAGAGCCAGGAGAGCTTCTCAAGCCCTATCGAGACCAACAGCAGCAGGACGAGCGTGATGACACCCGTATTGGAGGCCTTGTCGAGCACCTCAGCCGTATCTACAAGGCCGCCGAAATACGCCACCAGCATGGCACACACAAACACCCAGACTGCCGGCAAGCTGGTAAAGATCAGGCAGATCAGCAGTGCGGCAAATATCCCGGCGACCAGCAACTGGTCAAGCATTGAGCGGATTCCTGTCCCCCTACAGGTGCATGCAAGCATACGCGCTTGCAGGGTGCAGCCACAATAGGGTTGAAATGTGGCGAAGTTCGCTAAACGCGCGCTGTACCTGCCTCTAATTTCTGCTAATGCACCAGCTCACCGAGAGGCAAAAAATTTAAGTCAGTGGTATTATGTTTGGATTATGAGTTCCGATACTGGCAACAAGCACGCACACCGTTCGGCCCAGACCCGAGACCGCTTTATCGACGCTGCGCAGCGGTTGTTTGCCGAACGCAGCATCGACTCCGTCTCGCTGAATGAAATCACCGTCGCCGCCGGCCAGAAGAATCGCAACGCGCTGCAGTATCATTTCGGGGGTCGCGATGGGCTACTACAGGCTATCGTCGACCGCCACGCGGCGCGTGTGCACGACCTGCGCGACGGTTACCTGGAGTCGATCGCGGCTAAGGACCTTACTCCGGCGCGCGCTGCGAGCCGCGGCCTTGTCTACCCGCTGGCCCGCTACATCGGCGAAAACGAGGGTGGGGTCGAGTACGTCAAGATCCTGTCGCAGCTGGCCGCACTCAACAACCAGGTGCTTAACCCCGGCACAGAAAGCGCGCTGTCTTTTCGTTCGGAGGAGCGTCTCGCCAGTGCCTGGAAAGACGCGGTGGCCCATCTCAAGAGTGCCGAGGCACAGAGACGCATGTTCCTGTGTGTCAGCATGACCTTCCACGGGCTGGCGGATGCCTGTCGCGCGCACGAGGCGCCGGGCACGCACAATGCACTGAAACAACGCGAGGCCATGTTCGAACAGGTGGCTGTCGCCGTTGAGAGCCTGCTCGCGGCACCGGCGGCAAGCTGAACAAACCTCCAGCGCGCCTCAACCCGGCGGCGAATACCAGATAGGCGAGGTCCACGCGCGTTCCTGCACAACGGGCCGGTGCTCGTCACTGCAGCAGCCTTCCAGGCCCTCGCCTATCGTGTCGGGGCGTTCGCAGTCCACACCGTTTGCCACACAGATGCGTTGACTCCATCGGCAAGAAGGATTTTCCACTGCACGCGCGTAATACCAGGCGCGCTGTTCGGGGTCGAAACCCTCGTCTTGCCACACGGCGCAAAGTTGCGTAAATCCCTTACCGCGGGGTCTACAGGAGCTAGTGTCGACACTCGCCTTGCTGAACGGGTCACCGGCTACCTCGAACACTTCCTCGCGCCGAATGCCCGCATCGGTGAGCCAGCCCTTTACGATTTGCAGACGCTGCAGGGGCATGCCGGGCGCAACGTCTGTGCCCGCATCCTGGGAAGCCGACACCATGAAGGTTGGCCCACCCTCCCCCGTTCGGCTGAGCTGACCACCCATCGGCACTCCGCCGTCGTCGGCGCGCTGGATATGGTCGGGGTAAAAACAGAGGTCTTCGGGGTAGTCCCAACCACCGAAGAAACGTGCAACGATCCGCGGCCCGCTCGTGCCGTAAACCTCGCGTCGCTTGAACGCGTCAAAGATCGCATCGCGGCTGTTTTCCTCGGCCCAGGCGACGGCCAGGCCGCCCGGGTTGTACTCCAGCCTGTCTGGCAGGCCTGTCGGTACGCTGTTGCGCGCGGAGTCTCCCGCACCGCCGTGACCAAGAAAGTCACGCTCTGCGGCCGCGCCGGGCGCACCCAGGTGCGTGTCGGTGCTGGCGATAAAACCGAATGCGTAGGGATTGACGCCAAGTATACGCTCAAGGTCGAGACCCTTGGTGAGTGCTTCACGGGCAAAACCGGTGTCGGGCCTGGGCGGATTGTCGAGGCGCGCCATGTTATCCACGGGCAGCTGCTCAAACGCGCATAGCTCATCAGTGCTGAATCCCGCTTCGAAGTAACACTCAGAAGAGCCCTTGTGCTGCATGATCTCGACCACGGGCTCATAGCGCATACGCGTCGCCGCGACCTTTGCAGTAAGCGCGCCTCCCTGGTCGCCCTTTCCGCTGAACATCATGCCCGCGCTGAGGTTGGAGTTGTGGGGGATAACGAGTGCCTCACAGTTTTCCTGGCACTGTCGATCAAGCGCGCGCCAGAGCTTTTCAGCGCCAGGCTGGTCAATGAAGCTGATAGGTAGTTCCGGCACATCGGCGTTGCGAAACAGCACGTTGCGATGCAGGTTGCCGCCGTTGTCTCTAACAAGGCCTGTCCACTCGTAGCCGACGAAGGTCGTGAACTCGCATGCGGCACTGCGATCGTAGTGTGCTTCGGCGGCATCGCGCATTTCACCCCAGGGCACGCGCGCGGCGTCGAGACAGAGCTTGTCATCCTCGCCACACTGGCCCATGTGACTCGCCTGCATCGCCGCCATCGCATTGAACAGGTAGTAGGCGCCCGTGGGCCAGTGGCGATACAGGAAACACTGCCAGGAGCGGTAACCCTCGACGTCCGGCGTGTTACACATATGTACCTCACCAATCAACTCGGCGTGGTCTGACACCATGGCGAAGTCCAGCGGCCGCGCCAGCTGCAGCGAACGTGCGGCGCGACCGTCGTCGGACCAGGGCTGTATACCGAGTTTTTTGCCACGCGCAAACGCGTAGGCCTCCGTCGGTGAGGTACGCGTACCCTGCGTACTCGCGTCCAGCGAGTAGCGCGTGTGCACATGGAGGTCGCCGAACAGTGGTTGGCGGAGGGCGTCACGCTCGCTGCAGGGCTCGCGCTCTTCTGTGTACTCAAGCGCACCGGTCGATAGGCTGACCAGCAACAGCCCCAGGGAGGCGAGCGAACGCACTCAGGACACCTCTCCACCTGATGTCGAACCGTAGCGCGCCGTGTGCTCGTCGAGCGCGTTGATGATGCTCTCATGGCGCATCGCGATGATATCGCGGTAGTCATCGTGCGTAATGATGTAAAACCCGTTATCGCGTACCGCGTCAATTACGCGCTCACCAACCAGTATTGGAGCAATGCCGCTCGCGGTATCGGGTGCGGGCTGGTCGTGATCAATGCCGGGGTCATACGCCTCGGCGCGCACTGCGAAAGACTGGCTGATCAGGTTGGTATTCACCAGGCCCGGGCACAGCACCGATACCCCAACGCCCTTGTCTGCCACCTCCATCAACAACGCCTCGGACAGGCCAACGACCGCGAACTTGGTCGTTGTATACAGCCCCTCCGGCGGGCCCGATATGAGGCCGCCCACTGAGGCGGTATTAACGATGTGGCCCTCGCCCTGCTCCGCCAGCAGCGGCAGGAACGCTTTCACACCGTGGATGACGCCGTAGAGATTGACATCGATGAGGTAGCGCCAGTCCTTGATGTCGGCCTCGGCCATCAATGCACCAATCCAGACACCTGCGTTGTTGCACACAAGATGCACTGCGCCGAAGGCTTCGAGCGCCCGATCGCGGAGCGCCTCAACCGAGGACAGGTTCGACACGTCGACATGGGCGGCAATCGCAGCCTCGCCAATATCCGCCGCGACTGCGGAGGCTTTCGCATCGTCGATGTCTGCCACCACAACACGCATCCCCGCTGCGGCCGCAGCCCGCGCTATGCCTTCGCCGATACCGGAGCCGGCGCCAGTGACGACGGCAACCTTGCCTTCAAGATGTTCCATAGTGTGCCTCTGCTAGTTGTAAGGTCAGGACTGGCAGTTCACCAGCACCTTGATCGCCTGCGACGTGTCTTTCGCCATGGCGAACGCATCCTGCACCGCTGAGAGAGGATACTGGTGGGTTACGATCGTGGTTGGATCCACTCGCCCTGATTCCAGCATCGCGATGACCTCGTCAAACTCCTGCTCATAACCCATCGCGGGCACGAGCGAGACTTCCTTCGCGAGCAGCATCACCAGGTCTACCTCAGCAGACTCCTTGTGAACGCCCATAAGGCAGACACGACTGCGCGGTCCGGCTAACTCGATAATGCGCTCGAACACCGCGCGCACACCGGTCGCCTCGAAATACACGGTAGTGGCGGGCATTGGCATGCCGAAAAAGGGATTGTCGCCGTGCAACTCGACCAGCTTCTCTGTAAGCGCCGGATCGTCAGCGCGCAGGGCTACCGCACCCATGCTTGCCGCCTGCTCCAGGCGAGCATCGGACAGGTCGACTACGACAATATCCTCGAGGCCGCGATAAGCGAGCACGGTCAGGAGCGACAGGCCGATAGGCCCCGCACCGTAGATTACCACCTTGTCAGCCGGGCTCGCCTCGATGCGATTCGCGCCGTGCTGGCCAACGGCCAGGGGCTCTACCAATGCGCCGTACTCGAGCGGAAGTTTGTCGCCAAGCGGAATAAGGCAGCCGCTGTCATTAGCAACACCTCGCACCAGAAGCAGCGGTGTGAAACCACCCTCTGCGCCGCCATTGCCGATGTTATTGCCACCCGCCATCGGATGCACCACGACACGGTCACCCACGGCGACCGAGCGAACATTACTACCCGCCTCGTGAATCTCGCCCCAGAGTTCATGACCGATGGGCATGGGCTGGCTACCGCGCAGGCTGCCCATCTTGAGAAAACCCAGGTCGGTACCGCAGATGCCGCACTCCTTTACCTTGACCACAACATCGTCGGGTCCACATTCAGGCGCCATCACGTGATCAAGACGAAGGTCGTCAACACCGTGAATGCGTAGTTGCGGAATGTCTTCCATGCGGCGTGTACCTGGAGAAAAAGCGAGTGGAATACCGCAACTGAAAGGCGTGCGGATTATTGAACCGATACCCCTGCAATTGTAGCGGGCACTGGTTCGCGCTCACAAGCGCTGCCACACTCCCCAGCGGTTTACAAAGATGGACGGCATGAAAGATTCGGCACTTACGGTGGACTGGCTAATCGCCGGTGCAGGGGCAGCGGGCATGACAGGTGCCGTAGTCGCTCATCACTATGGGGCGTCCGTACTCGTCGTCGAAAAAGAACCTGTCTACGGCGGCACCACCGCCAAGTCAGGCGGCGTCGCCTGGATTCCCGGTAACCACCGCCAGGCAGCCGAGGGTGTCGAGGACACCACTGAAGAAGGCTTCACCTACCTAAAACACCTCGTGGGCGACAGCGTTTCCGAGCCCCGCCTTCGGGCTTACGCGGAACGTGCCGCTGAGATGCTTCAGTTCATGATGGCGCACAGCCACGTGCACTACAGCGCACTACCCGAGTACATGGACTACTACGAGGAGCTACCGGGTTATAAGCGCGGCGGTCGCTCCATGGACAACGCACCATTCAACCTGCGTGCGTTGGGCAAGGAGGCCGAGCACATACGCATCGGCCACTACGATGGCCTCATGCTGCCTTTCAACATCACCATCGATGAAGGCAGGCGCCTGCAGGCGATGAATGCCGGCACCTACTGGACCGGCTTCAAGCTCATGTTGCGCTACCTTCTCGATATCCCCGCGCGCCTGCGCAAGCAGCGCGACAACCGCGTGACCTTGGGGCCAGCGCTCGTTGCGCGCCTGCGAGCCTCGATGCTGGACCGGGATATACCGCTCTGGCGCAACGCGGCTTTGACAGAACTGCTGGTAGAGGAAGGCCGTGTCGTCGGCGCAGTGATCGAGCACGAAGGCGAGCGAAAAACGATACACGCGCGGCGCGGCGTGCTGATCGCTACGGGTGGGTTCGCGCAAAATGCCGAGATGCGCAGGCGTTACCAGCAGGCTCCCATCGGCAGCGACTGGAGCGCGGCGGCACCGGGCGCAACCGGAGACGGCATCCAGGCAGGCCAGGCAATCGGCGCAGCCGTCGACTTCATGGGCAGCGCGTGGTGGTCGCCCTCCTACACGATTCCCGATGGCCGCGTACTGGCACTCATTGCCGGGAAGGCAAATCCTGGCTCTATCATGGTGAACGGCCAGGGCAAACGTTTCGCCAACGAGGCACAGCCTTACGAGGACTTCGTGAAGGCTCAGTACGAGAGCCACGCCCGCGGCGACCAGTCGATTCCCTGTTACCTGGTGTTCGATGCAACCTACCGCAGCAAGTATGCCGTCGGGCATATCAAACCCGGCAAGATTGAGGCGGACGCGAAGCTCGCACCCGAGAACTTTTCGAGCGGCCTGCTGACGCGCGCGGACAGCCTCGAGGAACTCGCCGAAAAGCTCAAGATAGACCCGGCGACCCTTGTAGACACCGTCACCCGCTTTAACGAACACGCCCGTGTGGGCGAAGACCCCGAGTTTCAGCGCGGCGCCAGCGAGCACGATCGTTACTACGCAGACCACCGCGTGACGCCCAACCCGTCACTGGCATCGCTGGACACTGCGCCTTTCTACGCAATGCGCTGCGAGCCCGGCGACCTCGACACCAAGGGCGGGCTCGACTGCGACGAGTACGCCCGCGTGCTGGACGAAGCCGGAAAACCCATTCCCGGCCTGTACGCCGCGGGCAATGCCAGCGCGGCGGTGATGGGCGACACGTATCCCGGCGCCGGTGCAACTATCGGCTCCGCCATGACCTTCGCGTACATCGGCGCCCGCCACGCAATGGACGCAACTGGACCGGACGACAATGACTAATTACCGCTACGCTTATCTCGAACCCGGCAACTATGCCCGCGGGTGGCATATCGTGTTGTTCTCGCAGGAGCTTGCCATTGGAGAAGTCAAACGACTGCATTATTTTGGTCGCGACCTCGTGGCCTACCGCGGTGAGTCAGGCCAGG
Organism: Halioglobus sp.; assembly: GCA_965227435.1. Lineage (GTDB taxonomy): Bacteria > Pseudomonadota > Gammaproteobacteria > Pseudomonadales > Halieaceae > Marimicrobium. The sequence goes on from CBDDGB010000002.1 coordinate 485,778, forward strand.
CGGCCGTGCTGGACGCACACTGCCCGCACCTCGGTGCTCACCTTGCCAGCGGTGAAGGCCGCGTCACAGGCGACAACATCGCGTGCCCATTTCACGGCTGGACGTTCAATCCCTCTGGCGAATGCGTGGAGATTCCCTACGCCAACCAGATTCCGGAAAAGGCCGTGCACGCGCTGAAAGGCTGGCCCGTACTGGAAAAAAGCGGCTTCATCGCCGTCTGGTACGACACCGATGACAACCCGCCGGAGGACTACCTGCCCGATATCCCGGAGTGGAACATGCCGGGCTGGGGCGACTGGGTGTTTTACCGCTCCCGAATTCGGGCCAAGGCCTGCGACGTCATCGAGAACATCGTGGACATCGCGCACTTCCCGCATGTGCACGGCGGCAAGGTGCGCAAGTGGGAAAACACCTTCACAGACCGCACGGTGACGCAGCTCTCGACGGTAGACAGGAATCCCGACGCAAACTTCATCCTGCCGCCGGGCGTGCCTGCCGAGCTGATCGAAGAGCGCGGCGAAGTCGGTGCCGCGGCCGATGCGTGGGGTGATGCGACGTACCACGGCCCCTCGATCATGTACTACTACACCGAGTCGCGCAGTCCAGATATGAATTACCGCGCCTGGTGGGTCAACGCGCACACCACCATCAACGATGAGGAACTGGATCTCTGCTCCGCCGTCATCGTGGACTCACTGGACGAGACACCCCTGCCCCAGGAATTCGCGGAAATGTACCCGCACATCGCCCACATCGCCTTCGGGCAGGACGTGGAAATCTGGAAAGACAAGATCTACCGTGAAGAGCCGATACTGTGTGACGGCGACGGCCCGGTAAACAAGTTGCGCCGCTGGTACGAACAGTTCTACCTCCCGCTCAAGGAAGGGTCTCGCTGACGCCAACATGTCGCGCCCGGCAGCACTGACCTATACTGCCAGTGAGAACCTCGATTGGAGCCGGGATCACCCGGGCTAGCTCACTCCCAGCATGTACCCAGCCACGCAGCCGGAAGCGCCTCTTTCACGCCTCGGCACCGCCCTGTTGCTCACACTGTTCCTTGTATGGATGCAGGACGCCGCAGCCAGTGACTTAGTGCTGCCAGGCGCAACCATCGCGGTGTGGGTCGAGGAGGACGCACCGCGAGCCATTCCCACAGAGCCCCTGCCCCCGGCGGACGCACTCTTCATCCCGACGAGTGAAGACAGCACCAGCGCAGCCAAAACCTCGGCGGTTTGGCTGCGCATAGACGTGCCAGCCCTACCGCTGCACTCACCGGAACGGGTGCTGGTGGTCGGCCCGGCTTATCTGGACCACGCGGTGCTGTATCGTTCAGGCGGTTCAGGGCCCGCGCTGGACCAGGCGATTGTCTCCGGCGATGCACTTCCCTATACCGAGAAGCCCTACACCCATCGACTTCACGTGTTTCCGCTCGGTTCAGAGGCCGGTCGCTACTACCTGCGCGCATCCTCCGACGGGGTACTGCGAATCGACTGGTCGATCCAGGACGAGAGCGACTTTCTGGAGCAACACAGCGACATCAACCTCGGCTACGCGGTACTGCTTGGCATCCTGACCGCCATGATCCTGTTCAACCTCGGCGTCATGATCGGGATCGGCGACAGGACGTACATGTTCTACGTTGCATACCATGTGAGCGCAGCGCTGATAATCGCGTCACTGGCGGGCTACGCGTCCGAGTACCTGTGGCCAAACGCAGGCAACTCCACCAACACGAGCATCCCCGTTGCGCTAACAGGCATGTGCCTGTTCGGCTTCCTGTTTGTCTACTCTTTTATCGATATGCCGCGCGTGCTGCCGGATCTCGCCCGTCACATGCGCATGGCGATCGCGAGCGTCGCGCTGCTGGCGATACCCGGTCTGCTGCTCCCGTACTTTTACGGTGCGATGTTCACCTACCTCGGCTGCGCGGTCACGCTGGGCGCGATCACACACATGGTCCTGGGGGCGCTGCGCGCGGGCGTGCGTACGGCCAAGTTCGTCGCACTGACATTCAGCGTGACGATTCTCCCCGGCACCCTCGGCGCTTTCCTTTACCAGTACGGCGTTCTTCCAGAGAACCTGCTCCTCGCGCACCTGCTTGAAATCACAACGGCGGTCGAAACACTGCTGTTGTCGCTGTTCATGGCCTATCGCATCAAGGTATCCGAGCAGGAAAAGCTCATTGCCCAGGCAGAAACACTGGAACTGGAGCGCGAGTTCAACCAGCGCATGCTCGCCAAGCAGGAGGAGGAGCGCTCACGGATCGCGCGTGATCTGCACGACTCGGTTGGACCCAATCTTTCGGCGCTAAGCATTCACCTGCAGTCGGTGAGTAACCAGGAGCCGGGTGTGAAACCGATGATGAGTGGCGACGAAGCGCTCAACCTGCTGAGGACGAGTATTACCGAGGTGAGAGAACTCTCGCACAACCTGCATCCCAGCCAGCTGGACCGCCTGAGCCTGGTGAGTGCGATCGAAGTGTTCTGCCGCCAGTTCCAGGCCGATGGCAGCCTTGAGTTTCGCAGCGCACTCACCGTGTCGGAGCAGGACATCGCCGAAGAGAAGAAAATACACCTGTACCGCATCGTGCAGGAGGCGGTACACAATGTCGTCAGCCACGCTGGCGCCTCGCTCTGCTTCATTTCCCTGAAACGCGAGGGAGATCGCATCGCGCTCTCAATCCGCGACAACGGCCAGGGATTCACTATGGACAGCAAATCGACCAGGGGACTGGGTATGACATCGCTGTCAGATCGTGCCAACATCATCGCCGCCAACCTGGAAATCGAATCGCAGCCGGGAGAAGGCACCACGATTAATGTCGAGTTTGACGCGGCAACGGCATGAGTGAAGTTACTGTACTGATCGCAGACGATCACCCTATCTTCAGGCAAGGGGTGCGACACCTCATCGAGCAGCACGAGGATCTGTCTATCGTCGCCGAGGCTAACGATGGGCAGACCGCGATCCAGCTCATTCAACTGCACCAGCCCACCGTCGTTATACTCGATCTGTTCATGCCGAATATCGACGGCCTGGGCGTACTGCAATGGACGCGCGAGAACAGCCCTGAGGCGGCCTGCGTGATCCTCACGATGCAGACCGATGCGGCGCTGATAGAACGCGCATTCGAACTCGGCGCGCGGGGCTACCTGTTCAAAGAAGACGCGTACGACCAGTTACATCACTGCCTTGACGCCGTTATCAGCGGTAAAACCTACACCAGCCCTTCACTGGCCTCCCCCGCGGTGCTCCAATCGCCGATCGACAGCGCCGTCCTGAAGCGGCTGTCAGAGCTGACTCGCACCCAGTTGTCGCTGCTGCAATTGCTCGGTGAGTTCAAGACCAGCCGGGAAATCGCAGAGCTCATGCACATCAGTCATCGCACGGTGCAGAACCACCGGTTGAACATCTGCACAGCGCTGGACATGCAGGGGTCGGGCAAGCTCCTGGAGTTCGCCGTGCGTCACCAGGCCGAAATCAAGCAACTTACCAAGGGCAGCTAGGCGAAGCTCCCGAACCCGCGGCGCTCACGCCCGCCGTTCCATCCCGGATGGCCGAAATCCACCAGCTTGTGAGTTACTCACAAAAATCGGAGCATTCGTACTCTCCCGCCGTGCCTCACCTCGCCTTATCTTCAGAACCAGAGGCTCCCCTGTAATCGGTCGGTCAACCGCGATGGGAGGGCCAGTCAAAAAGAGTCAAAGCGATTCAAAGACAGGTGACGAGGGAGTCTGCCATGCAATCCACCCAAGCAAAACATCACAATAAATTACTGCCGCTGGTCGCCGGGCTGCTCTTCGCGGGCCACAGCTATGCGATAGTGGAGTTTGAGCACGACCCGATTGAAGAAGCGCCGTCAGGCAAGCGTATCGAAGTAGAGGCAGAAGTCTCAGCGGAAGACAGCGCCGATTCAGTGAGCGAGGTGCGAACGTACTTCCGCGCCGACAAGGACAGCCGCTGGCACTACGTACCGATGCGCGAGGACGGTGATGACTACAAGGGCATCTTGCCCGCACCGGACATTCACACCTCCTTCATCCGTTATCAGCTGTTGTCGATCACACAACAGCGGCAACTCGCGAAGACAGAGATTTTTAACATCGAAGTCGACAAGGACGAGGACGCCCTGGAACGCCTGGAGCGCAAGGAACCTCGCGATGTGAAGATCGATGTATCTGAGCTGCAGGACATGGAGGAAGCGTACGAACAATACGAGAAAGCCTCCGCAGCCGACAAGGCCAATACAGCGGAAGAAGCTGGCCAACCCGAATCTGAATCGCGGGTTGACGTACGTTCAGAAAACAACCCGCTCACCGACACGTTCGTTGGCTTCGACGACTACGTTAACCTGACCTACACAGGCGGCAGCAAGGCCTTCGGCACCGCGGCCGGCATTGTCAGCACGAGCACCGCTGCGACCGCCATCGCCCCGAAAGTCACGGGCGTTACCTCGGTCGCAGCCTCCAGCGGCGGTTCAGTCTGGCCCTGGGTTCTCGGCGGTGTCGTTGTCGCGGGCGGCGCCGCTGCCGCCAGCAGCGGTGGTGGCGGCGGTAACGGTGGGGGCAACGGCGGTGGTGGTGGTGGTGGGGGCGGCATCACGGACTTTTCCGGTCGCACGCTGAGCCCAACGCCATGCCCCGGCAACACGGGCAATGCGGTCGCCCGCTATGTCGTCGACCTCAACCAGGCCGGCGAAGACGTCACGGGTATCATTGCGTTCCACGACTGCCCGGGAGGCGGCCGCGCTGAGTACAACGTTACCGGAACGGCGACCACTGACCCGACGATCGACCTGGACGGCACGCTGAGCTTCACCGCGGGACCGCTCGGAGGCACTGCGCCGGCGAACCAGACCTTCACGGTCGCTCCTGGCGGCGCACCCGACCCGAACTTCGCACCCTAAAGCGAGGTACTCCGGTATGTTAGACCGTGCCATTCTGTGCATGCGCGCCGCCCTGGCCGCATGCGCACTGCTCGCTGCCGTACCTGCAATTGGCCAGGACGCCGAAACCGAAGAAGCCAGACCGAAGTACTTCGGTCCCAAGCAGGTGGTTGCAGTCCTCCCCTTCGAAAACCGCGTTGAAGGGATCCCGGAAAACTGGTTGATCGGTGAGGGCCTCGCCGAGATCCTGGTCACCGAACTGATCGCCTCGGAACGCTTTCTGCTCGTGGAGCGGGAAGCGATCCAGGACATCATCCGGGAGCAGGAGCTCGGCATGAGCGGGCTGGCGCGTCCTGAAACCGCCACTCCGACCGGGCAACTGGCCGGGGCGCAGTTCATGATCAAGGGCGCGATCACAGAGTTCAATGCCGAGGCAGGCGGTGGCGGCTTGTTTCTAGGCTTCCGCGAGGCGGAGGCCGGCGCGAAAACGCGCAAAGCCTACGTCGGAATTGACGTTCGCATTGTCGACAACCTCACGGGGCGTATCCACGCGTCTTACAACGCCCACGCCGAGGCGCGCTCCGGTGGAGCCAGTCTCGAAGCGAAGTTCCTTGGCTCGGATGACTTTCGTATCGGGGCCTCCGGGTTTTACGACACCGCCCTCGGCATCGCAACGCGTGACGCCATCAACCAGGTCATCGATTTCATACTGCTCGAAAGCGCAGAGATTCCCTGGCAGGGCGCCATTATCCAGTCGCGAGGCATGACGGTGTTCATCAATCGCGGCGAGAGTGCCAACGTACGCGTTGGCGATGCCATGGAGCTTTTTCGTAAAGGGGAAGACATGATCGACCCTGAAACCGGCTTCAACCTGGGAAGCGATGAAGAGTTCCTGTGCTGGATTAAAGTGACGCGCGTGCGCGCTGAATTCTCAAGCGCCATGATGCTGGAGGATTGTCGTGGCCTGACCGTCGAGCGCGGCGACATCGTGAGGTATGGCGACCCCTATGAGTAATGTGGTGCGATGGGTGCTCTGCGCGGCGATCGCGCTGGCGGCGCCCGTCGTACAGGCCGAAGTCAGCGTCGATGGGAGGCCCCGTGTTCTGGTGCTCTTCGACGAGAAGGTGATGGGTGTGCTCGGCACAACTGGCTGGGAAGTTCCGAACCAGACCGAGCTTACCCTGATCAAGCAACTGCGATCGGACGGCTTCGTGATACTGGACCCAGACACGCTGCGCCGCAACATCGACAGAGCCATGGGGCTGCGGATGCTGGAAGGCGACCAGCGCTCCGCGACCGCCACCGGCCTCGCATTGGGCGCCGATATCTCCGTTCTGGGTACCGCGATCAGCAAACCCGCGGGCGCCAAGCTTCTCGGCACACAGATGCAGTCTCTGCAGGCTACGGTGACTGCGCGCGTGGTGCTAAACGATACCGGCGAGGTTGTAGGCACCGCGACAGCGACGGCCTCGCGGGCAGCCCTCGACGAGGTTCAGGGCGGTGTGCAGGCACTGGACGAGGCGACCCAAAAAGTGGCTGCTGACCTGATACCCCAGATTCTTGCCGCCACCGACCGCGTCGCAAAGAACGGCCTCGGCATCGAAGTCACCATTGCCGGGCTCAAGTCCTACCGCCAACTTGACTACCTGCTCTACTACTTTGAGACAGATGTTGAGGGGATGACGCAAGTCTACCTCAGGGACTTCACCAACACAGTTGCGACGGTGCGACTGGAGTATGACGACACGCCGCAGGTGCTGGCGCGTAAGGTGGCGCGGGAGTCCTTCAAGGGCTTCCGCCTGGAACCCACCGAGGTCACCAGTAACCAGCTGCAGTTCTCGGTAATTGGAAGCCGCTAGCGATGCCACGGTACGCAGCTGATGCAACTCCAAACAGCCGGACGCTCGTTTGCCTTGTACTGCTCATGATCAGCGCGGCAGCCCACACTGCGGGCGACCTGAACGTTGCGGAAGCGCCCTGGAGCAACATCGAACAGGACGCGGCGATCGCGGATGCAGGCTTCGCGTGCAAGCATTTAGAGACAGTCAGCGCACGCATACAGGAAGAAGCCGAGGGTGTTTTCAGCGCCAGTGCCGCTGCAATTGAGGCTCGTGACAGGTCATTAGCGTTGCTCAACGCCTGTGCTTCACCGGACGCGCTTGAGGAGGCGCGCAGCCTGTTTTTCTCGGGCTCTGCATTGGCAGATCAAGCCAGCTACCGCTACAGCAACGCCCGCCTGGACAAAGAGATTTTCGAGGATATGAAGCAGCGCTTGAGTGCCGGCCAGGAACGGCTGGAAGCACTACGCGGAATGCTCGAGGAAAATGGAGGCACTTCGCAGCCAACCGACGATCCCACCCTTTCCGAGACGGCCGCCACCACGGAAGACGCCATAGCGGCAAAACAAGCTGAATTCGCCGGCTGCCAGGCCATCGATCTACCGGACGAAAGCTTCAAAGCTATGCAGGCCACGCTCGATAAGTTACCCGCAACAGCGTCCTGGCGCACTGAAACGAACTCACTGGCGAGCCAGTGCTTTGCACGCCTCAATATCCCGGGAGACTTTGAGGCACTCAAGGAGAATGAAGATACTCGCGGCGACTACGCGGGCTTCGACAGCGATCCCGGAAACCTCGACCCCAATCGGGCCGCCACTGTCTCGACAGAAATGGCTGGCAATCGGAGTAGCGGCCCTGCCGGGCTCGAACGGCGCGCGGAAAACGCGGGCGGTCAGCCCGGCTTTCCCATCGATCGCGCCTATACCTTCGACCCGATCGAGGCGGAGCGGCGCGAACGTGAGCGGGCACGCGAGGTAGAACGCATATTCAATGCGCGATACCGCGCGTGGCGCTATCGCTACCGGAAATATTAACGGTCCTGGTAGACCGGATCGCGCTTCTCAAAGAACGCCAGTCCCGCCTCACGCACATCCTCGGTCAAAGACAGCAGCGCCTGGTGGCGGTCTTCCACAGCCATGGCGGCCTCAAGACTGCCTGCATCGATGTTGATATTGAGACCTTCCTTGGTCAGGCGCAGCCCCATGGGCGAAGTTCTCAACAGGTCATCGACCAGGGGTTGCGCAGCCCGCTCCAGCTCGGCGTCAGGCACCACCTCCGAGACCAGGTTAACCGCCAGCGCACGCGGGGCGTGTATGAAGCGCCCGGTCATGAGCAGTTCGGAGGCGACAGACACACCGACGAGGCGCGGCAAAAAGTAGCTGGAGCCCATATCGCAGCCGGTGAGGCCGATCTTGATGTAGGCTGCATTCATCTTCGCGCTTTCGCCCGCAATGCGAATGTCGGAGGCGAGCGCAAGGCTGAAGCCACCGCCACAAGCCGCACCGTGCACCAGGGCCACTATAGGCTGCGGGCACTTGCGCATGGCCAGGTAGATGCGCGCGATCTTGCGCTGCATGTTCCAAATTGCGTTGGGCGTGCGCTCTGCTGCTGCAAACGCCCCGCTCGTCAGGTCGAGGCCAGCGCAGAAATGGCGACCGTTGGCGCGCAACACGACGACCCTGACCTCCTGCCGCTCCAGGAGCCCCTCAAAGTGAGCGACCAGCGCATCGACGAGCGCTTCGTCCAGTGCATTACCCTGGTCAGGGCGATTCAGGGTGACCCACTCAACTTCGCCCCGGGACTCGATCACTAACACCGGTTCAGACGCCATCGCGCTCTCCTTAACAATTGAACCAATCCAAAGAGAATGCATGATACACGCAGGGAGCCGCCTTTCACGACCGCCCCCGTGCGACTACTATGAAGCTCACTGGGAGATGGCAACTGGCACACTATGCCCGGAAATGAACTTCGCATTGTTGTAATTGGCGCCGGGATGGCGGGCATGCTCGCGGGCATTAAACTGCGCGAGGCTGGTTTCAACGATGTCACCCTGTATGAGAAGGCCGACCGCGTCGGCGGCACGTGGCGGGACAATACCTATCCCGGACTCACGTGCGATGTCCCCTCGCACCACTACACTTATACCTTTGAACGCAATCCCGACTGGACACGACACCTGCCGCCAGGCCCGGAGATCCAGGCTTACTTCGAGCGCACAGCTGAGCGCTATGGCCTTTCCGAGCTAACTCGTTTCAATACAGAGGTGACCTCTGCGGTATACGAGAATGGTCGGTGGCAGCTCTCGCTGTCTGACAACACGAATACCCACGCCGACATTGTTATTGCGGCAACGGGCGTGCTGCACCACCCGCGCACACCGGACATTGCCGGCATCGACTCGTTCGCGGGTGATCTGTTTCACAGTGCACACTGGGATCACAGCATCCCCCTCGACGGTCGCCGCATAGGCATCGTCGGTAATGGCTCGACGGGTGTGCAGATCATCTCTGCACTCGCGGGCCGCGCGGAGCGGCTCGTACACTTCCAGCGCACGCCCCAGTGGATCATGCCCGTTGAGAACGGTCACTACACCGAGGAGCAGCGGGCGCGCTTCCGCGATGATCCCGCCGCCCTGCTGGAAGAGATGAACATCGAGCAGTACACCGCTAACGTGGAGCGCTACACACTTGCGATCACGGAAATGGAAGCTGAGGCCAGCCAGATCATGGGCGATGCCTGCCTGATGAATCTCGAACATGGCGTAACCGACCCGGAACTGCGCGAGAAGCTGAGGCCAGACCACAAACCGCTGTGCAAACGGCTCATCTTTTCACCGGACTACTACCAGGCCATACAACATCCGCGCTCGCACCTGGTGCGCGAAGCGATCGACCATATCGAACCGGGCGGTATTCGCACCAGCGACGGCGAACTGCACGAACTCGACGTGATCGTACTGGCCACCGGTTTCCACGCGGATGCCTTCATGCGCCCAATGCGCATAACCGGCCGTGCCGGGGTCGAACTCAACGACTACTGGGCTGACCGCCCGCGCGCCTACCTGGCAATCACGATGCCGGACTTCCCCAACCTGTTTATGCTGAATGGACCCAACGGGCCGGTCGGCAACTTTTCGCTGATCGACATCGCGGAACACCAGTGGCAGTACATCAGCCAGCTGATCGACCGGGTGCAGAGCGGCAGCGCCAGCGAAGTGAGCGTAAGCACCGCCGCGATGGAGGCGTTTGAACGCGAGCGCATTGCGGCCGCAAGACACACCGTCTGGTACCTTGGCGGCTGCCAAAGCTGGTACCTCGACGCACAGGGCATTCCCGCAAGCTGGCCCTGGAACTACTCGCGCTTCGTCAGCGAGATGTCGGCGCCAAATTGGGACCACTTTGACATTCGAAAGTAGACGCCTTGATAGCAACAATAGGGAACAACATACAGTGAGCAAGTACCGCGAGGGCTGGGAAACACTACTCAGGGAACTCGAGCAGCGCACGGCGCTTGCCGAGAACATGGGTGGCCCTGAAAAGATCGCGCGACAGCACGGCGCGGGGCGCATGACCGCGCGTGAACGCATCGCCGCTTTCCTCGATCACGAGAGCTTCAACGAGTACGGTGCACTGGCGGGCGGCAACCACCCGGGTGGCGAACCGCCGCTGGCCGGCGATGCACTGGTGGGAGGCACAGGCCGCATCGACGGACGGAGCATTGTCGTTATCGCAGAGGACTTCACGGTCAAGGGTGGGTCCATCGGCCACCCCAATGCCGCCAAGCGCACGCGCCTTGTCAGGCTGGCACTGGAAGAAAAGTTGCCGCTCGTGCTGATGCTGGATGGTGCAGGCGAGCGCTCCGGCAACCAGACAGAACGCTATCCGAACAGTCCGGGCGACCTACAGCTGGTCGCCGACCTGAAAGGCCAGGTGCCAGTGGTTACGCTGGTACTCGGCACATCGGCCGGACACGGAGCACTGACCGGCGTCTTCGCCGACCTGATCATCATGTCTGACGGTGCCGCCATGTTCACGGCCGGCCCGCCGCTGGTGCAGGCCTCGCTAGGCGTGGAAACCACGCCGCAAGCACTGGGCGGCGCCGAGCTGCACACACGGGTAAGCGGCGTAGCGCACAACCGCGGCGCCACGGAGCAGGACTGTTTCGCAATGGCGCGGTACTTCTTGTCGCTGATGCCGACTCGAGCCGGCGACCCCCTACCCGAGTTACGCGAACGCCCAGCTGCAACACCGCGGCCACTCGACACACTCGTCGATATCATTCCCCCACAGGCCAACCAGGTCTACGACATGCGCGACGTGCTGCAGCAGCTCGTCGACACCCAGAGCCTCTTCGAGCTACAACCGGACTTCGGTGGCAGCGTGCTCACTGCCATCGCGCGCATTGGTGGCATTCCCTGCATGCTGGTCGCCAACCAGCCCGCCGTACAGGCAGGCGCTATCACGCGCGCTGGCGCGCAGAAAGCCGCGCACTTCATCGAAGTCGCCGCGAACTTCAACCTGCCCCTGGTTACCCTGCTGGATAACCCGGGCGTACTCCCTGGCAGCGATTCAGAGTCTGACGGCGTGCTCAAGGCGGTGGCCGACATGTTCCTCGCGCAGCGTCGTTACCGGGGCCGCAAGGTCGTGGTCACACTGCGCAAGGCATTCGGCTTCGGCAGCTCCGTGATGGGCATGAACCCCTGGGACAGGCAGGCGGTGTCTATTGCACTGCCATCGGTGAACCTCGGCGGCGTACCCGCGATAGGCGGTGCACAGGCCGCGAAAGCCACCGAGGAGGAAGCCGCGCAGCTCAAGGCCCTGCAGTCGGGCGCGTGGGTGCCCGCGGATGCGATGGCGTTTGACAAAGTGGTGGAACCGTCAGCGCTCAGGGACGAGATTATTCAAGTCCTGCAACGCTGACGCGAGCTAGTCGTCAGCGCTGAACGTCAATGTGCGACCCTTGACCGCCTCTGGCGTTGCAGCGATCGGCAGCAACTCTCCCGCCAGCCACGCATCAAACTGGTCCCCGTAATGCCCACTCAGCGGGTGGCCAGACTGGCCGCCGGGGATGACGGCGTAGAGGGTTGGCGGCCGCGTCATCTCGGCAACCATGCGTACAGTTGCGCCGTGCACAACCGCCATAGGTCGAGCGTAGCTGTAATTCGCTCGCCCGACCGTCGATGCGCCACCACCCCAGGGCTGGGCCCTCAGGTTAAAGAGCCGATCGAGGCCTGGCACCGCGTCACCAAGCGCATGGGAGAGCCCTACGCTGAGTTTGTGGTCAAGGCGCCAGCGCTCCGGCGCATCGCCAAGCTCCAACGCCAGCGACTCGGTGGTCGCGTTGAGCGAGCGTGCTAGCAAAAACCCCCTATCACCGCGCCACCAGGGCGACTCGCCTGTCTCAAGCAGGAGTTGATCAAGTGCCTGGTTCAGCAGGTAGCCGCGGCGCTGGAGTCTCGGCCACAGCTCGCCCGTGCGCTCTGCAAACACCTCCTCGGCAAGCGCCAGGTACCACAACTGGAACACCAGGGCGGCGGCGCTATCGGATGACGCCACAGGCTCTCTCGACCATTGACCTAGTAGTGACAAAACGTTGCTCGACAGCGTGGTCAGTGGAGCTTCGTCAATCGTTTCCAGCATGCTGGGTAGCAGCAATCGCGCCTGCCCATCATCGCGATTCATCTGCAGTCGGCGCATGTCATCGACAGAAAACGCATCACCGGCTGACAGGACGCGCTGTATGGTCGCGATGCGATAGGGCGCGGCATTGTCGGCCGATACGAGAGGGCCATCAGCGGGCGCATTAACGCGAGCGTTCGCAGCAGCAACATAGCCAGACTGTGGATTGACCAGGCGCGGCATCTCTACTGCCGGCACAAGCCCGCGCCAGCGATTGACCGGGTCCGCACCCGAAAGGGCATGCCTGCCCTCACCCGCCCCGCGTAGCGGCAGCGCGCCCGCCGTCTGAAACGCGATGGTGCCATGTATGTCAGCGAAGGTTGCGTTGAGGGTCGGCACGGGCAATGCTTCAAGAGCGCGCGAATAGGACGCCCAGTCGAGCGCCAGATTGAGGTCCCAAAACGCATCGAGGCGCGGCGTATCCATGTACTGCACGGCCCACGCCAGACTGAGTGGAGGGTCTTCGCTGATGAGCGGCCCGTTGCGTGTGTAGGTCAGGGTTAGCGTGTGCGCTGCCTCCCCTGCAACGGGAATCGTCACCTCCTCCGTGCGCGCCCGGTACCAGTCTTCGCCATCGCGAAACCGTGCGGGGTCGTTGGCGTCACGCTCTTCAATAAACACATCGCGTGTGTCCCCTATGTTGGTAAAGCCCCACGCAATGGCCTCATTGAAGCCATTGATCACACCCGGCAGGCCTGGGACTGACCAGCCGCGAAGCTGGCGCCCGGCACCGAAGAACAAATGTACCTCGTAGAACAGGTTGGGCAGGCCCAGTTCGTCGTGGGAGTCAAAGGCATTCAGTGGCACGCTGCTGGCGCTTCTATCCCCTGCGACAACCCAGCCGTTGCTGCCAAACCCAAGCGGCGGCATCTGCCGGTTGTGCGCAGGGTCAGTGAGCGCCAAACGGTCCGCGGTGGCGATTAGTCCGGCAATACTGGCGTCATTGGGCAGCACGTAGGGGTAGTCGATACCATCGGGCCACTCACGCGCAAAAGCATCGAAGTGATCGGCGTCGAGCACGCCCGCCAAAGCAAGGCGCAGGACCTCGTTCTCCATGTTGTTGGCAGATTGGTGCGCCATAAGCGCGCCGAGCGCAAACACATCCTCCCGCCGCCATGCGGGGCGCGGTGCCTGCAACAACAGGAACTCGGGTGGCAGCACGCGGAGCTGCTCGACGGCAGCATTGATGCCGGCAACATATCGGTCGATTCGCTTCAGCGTGCGTTCATCGGCGTTGCGCGCCAGCGCCTCTGCAAGCCGCGGTACGCCGATGCGCCACAACTCTATATCCGTCGCCAGCAGGTCTTTGCCCAGTAGCTCAGCCAGCCTGCCCGTCCCTGCGCGGCGCAGCAACTCCATTTGCCAGAGGCGATGACTGGCATGCAACCAGCCCTGCACGGAGAGGGCATCCTCGAGGCTGCCCGCACGCACAAAAGGGCGCTGCCATTCGTCGTAGCGCAACTCGACAGTGCCGTTGATGCCGGGAAGGGTTACCGCCCCCTCCTTCACCGGCAGCGAAGAACGAAGGGTAAACCAGGCGGCAGTAATGAGGAGAAGTAGCAGGCACAGTAAGAGCAGTACGGCACGCGAAAGAAAGGTCATCGACTTACCAGGGCAGCTGGTCGAGGTCTACATTGCCGCCCGTCAATACCATCGCCACGCGCTTCCCGACAAAGCGGTCAGGATGCTCCAGCACGACGGCGAGCGGTACGGCGGCCGAGGGTTCGACGATGAGCTTGGTGCGCGTCCATATCAGGCGCATGGCCTCGACGATACGCGCATCGGGTGCCGTGAGAATGTCATCGACATGCTCGCGAATCAGCGCAAACGTCAACTCGCCCAGCGTGCTGCGCAGCCCGTCGGCAATGGTCTCTGGCGTTTGCTCGAGCTGGCGCTCGCCGCTGTGAAAACTCGCAGCGGCATCGTCGGCACCCGCGGGCTCCGCCCCAATCACCTGTATGCCAGGTACCAGTGCCTTGGCGGCAACCGCACAGCCAGAGAGCAGACCGCCGCCACCCACAGGAGTCATCAGGATATCCGGCGTTGAGTCCAGGTCAGCCAGCATCTCGAGCGCACACGTGCCCTGCCCCGACACAATGTCTGCGTGATCGTAGGGCGGCACGAAAGCCGCACCGGTACGCTCGACCACTGCCGCGAGGCCTTCCTCCCTAGCGGCGAGATTTGGGGCACACATGTGTATCTCGGCGCCGTAAGCGCGCACGGCCTCCATCTTCACCGCGGGCGCAGACTCCGGCATCACCACGTACGCCGGTATACCCTGCGACTGCGCCGCGAGCGCGAGCGCTGCCGCGTGATTGCCGGAGGAATGGGTAGCGACACCTCGCTCGCGCGCCTCGTCGTCAAGCGACAGCACCGCATTGAATGCACCGCGGGCCTTGAATGCGCCAACGCGCTGCAGGTTCTCGCATTTGAAGAGCAGTGTCGCCCCGGTTACAGCATCCAATAGCGTACTACGCGTGATCGGTGTGCGATGGATGTGCGGCGCTATGCGAGCCCCCGCCGACTGGATGTCGCTGATGGTTACGCTCACGCTATGCCCTCTTGAGACCGAGCACCCAGCCAATATGCCGCTTGAGCAGACTATGCAGCTCGGCGCGATCTACCGCGTCCTCCGGCGTAGCCAACGCCTGGTACTCAAGCGTGGTAATGCTGTTCAGCAACAGCTTCGCCTCCACCTCGGGGTCCTTGCGATTAAATCGGGCACAGATATCAACGAGTGGCCGGAACAGCTGCTCGCGGTGGCTCTCGCCCATGTCGCGCAACTCCGGTGAAAGACGGGTGTGTGTAAAGAACACCTGCTCAACAGCGAGCCCCACCGGCTTGTTAATGATCTGGCTGACCAGGTAGTCAGTTGCGCGCTGGGCGAGCTGCTCACAGATTTCCTCGCGAACCGCAATGCGCCGAAGCTCCGCCGCCGAGAAGCTGTCGAGGTACTCAAAGATCGAACCCCAGAACGCCTCCAGCCCGGGGCGACTGCGCTGGGAAAAGTAGCTGAACCCCTCGCGGATGAGCTCATCGATATCGCTGAAGTAGTAAGTCGTCAGGGAAAGCTGCACCTCCGCCTCCGCGGCGACCGAACGATGCGTGACTCCGCGGGTGCCCTCGCGCGCGATAACCCGCAGCACAGCCTCGAGAATACGCGCACGCGTCTGCTCGCCCTTGGCACTCAGGCCGCGGTTGCTATCGCGTTTGGGCGTGGCGTCTGTCATGCTAGTCCAATGTCGAAAGTGCGGGCGCAACGCCCTTGCAGCGTGACAGCAGTGTGACGTTTTTTGTACAATCGTGCAATAACTTCGACTGGTCGGTAACTCCATGAGCCACCTTATCTACCCGAACACAAACCTCGCCGCCACCGAACAGCTGGTGATCGAGCGCGGCGAAGGCGTCCATGTCTTTGACACCAACGGCAAGCGCTACATCGAGGGCATGGCAGGCCTCTGGTGCACGGGCCTCGGCTACGGCAACGAGGAACTCGTAGATGCCGTGGCCACGCAGATGAAGACACTGTCGTACACCCACATGTTTGGCGGCAAGACTCACCCACTGGCCATCGAGCTTGCCGACAAACTGGCGGCGATGGTCCCGGTTGACGATGCGCGCATCTTCTTCGGCAACTCGGGCTCCGACGCAAACGACACGCACGTCAAGCTGCTGCGCTACCACTTCAACGTGACCGGGCGACCTGAGAAGCACAAAATCATCACACGTGAACGCGCCTACCACGGCGTCACGGTTGCGGCGGGCTCTTTGACCACCCTGCCCCCCAACCGCGCACATTTCTCGGCCCCGACCGAGGCACTCGGCATCCTCTGCACCGAACATCCACACTACTACCGCGGTGCCGAGGAGGGAGAGAGCGAGGCTGAATTTGTGGCGCGTCTGGCGCGATCGCTGGAGGAACTCATTGCACGCGAAGGCGCCGACACAATCGCCGCGTTCGTGGCGGAGCCCGTTACCGGCGCCAGCGGCGTCATCGTACCACCTCCCGGCTACTACGAGGCGATCCAGCCCATACTCGAGCGCAACGACATCCTGTTCTGGGCCGACGAGGTCATCACGGGGTTTGGTCGCACCGGCAACCTGTTCGGCTGCGACACCGTCAACATCCAGCAACCCGCGCAGATGACCTTTGCCAAGCAGCTGTCCTCCGCGTACTTCCCCATCAGCGCGGCCGCGATTCGCGGCGACCTGTACGAGCCCATGGTAGACGCGAGTGCCGAGGTAGGCATCTTCGGCCACGGCTATACCTACTCCGGGCACCCGGCGGGTTGCGCGGCGGCACTGAAGGCCCTGGAAATTTACGAGCGCGACGGGCTGTACGCGAACGCTGCCGCGGTCGGCGACTACCTGCAAACGCGCCTCCGCGAGCTCGACACCCACGAGCGAGTCGGTGAAGTGCGCGGCGTTGGGATGATCGCCGCCGTAGAACTGGTGCGCGACAAGGCAACGCGCGAGCCCGACATCGACATGGCGAAGCGGGCAACGCAACTTTGCCAGGACAACGGCCTGCTCGTACGCAACGTGGCGGGCTGCGCACTGGCACTGTGCCCGCCCCTGATCCTCACCCGCGAGCAGGTCGACGAAATCGTCGACATTCTCGGCCGCTCGATCGCCGCAGCCGCGTGAGGCGTCAGTAGCGCACCAGGCGGTATACCCACAGCAGCAGACAGGCGTTGGCAAACGCGATCAGGCTGATACCCCACGCGGGGCCATCAGCGCTGATGATCGGCGAGACGATCAATGGCCCCAGGCCGCCGCCGATCATCGTAGCAATGCCGTTGTAAATGCCCATGCCGTGTGCAGCGTGCTCCAGCGGCGCGATGCGCTGCAGAAGCGCGAATTCACAGGCGTTAAACGCCGAAACCATGAAGACCGCGAGAGAGAAACAGGCCAGTACAACCGGCATACTCTCTGCACTAAGCGCAAAGTAGAGCAATACACCCGCCCCTGCACAGCCAAACGCCCCGATGCCAGCGCGCACGTTGTAACGATCGCCAAGGTTTGACCACAGGGCGATACCGAGCAGGGAAAACAGGTAAGGCGTAGCGACCAGCCACGTGATGTCTTTAAAGTCGACCCCGCGCGCCGTGGTGAAGTAGGTTGGCAGCCAGCTGGAAACGCCCAGGGCAACAACGTTGTTGATGATACCCACCACCAGGACCAGGAGAAACGGTTTGGTCAACACGAGACTGCGCCAGATATCACCGCCCTGCTCTTCCTTCGCCACCTCTTCCAGACCCGATGCAATATACGCTCGCTCTTCCTCTGTAATGCCCGGCGACTCGGCCGGTGTATCGCGCACAAAAAGCACGACCAGCGGCAGGCTCAGCAGGAGCCCGGCAAGTGCAATGACCACGAAACCCCAGCGCCAGCCCAGTGAGTCCATAAGTGGTACCAGCAGCAGCGGTGACAACAGCACAGCAAGAAACAGGCCCGAGACGAATATGCTGTTTGCCCTGGCACGCTCCTGCACGGGGAACCACAGCTTGAACAACTGGCTGACCATGGGTACATGCACTGCCTCGCTGAAGCCGAGCAGCACACGGGTCGCCATGAGGGCTATCAGCCACTGGCTAAGCCACGCGCCCATCGCGGTAAACACCGACCAGAGCACCACGATCAGCAGCAGGCAGCGCCGCGGTCCGAGCCGCGCCGCATAAGGCGTCAATAGCAGGTTACCGAGGCCGTAGGCACCATAGAAGATGCCCATGAGCAGCGAACCGTAGGATTGCGTATCAGCTTCGCTCCAGCCGTACTCCGCCGCCATGAGCGGTACTGCGAACGAGATGTTGAGGCGGTCCATGTAGGCGACGAAGAACGTCACCATTAACACCAGCGCCAGGCGCCAACGCTGCTGCTCCGCCGAGAGGATCAAGCGCTAGCCCGGTTCGGGGTTGTACAAACGGTTTACAAACTCACCAAGCAGCATTTCCCTGGAGTCCGCCGGTAGCTGGTTGAGCATATTGTTGATCTCTTCCATACGCTCGGGCAATGCACTGCCGTCGCTGCCAAGAATGTCGCCCAGCTCGTCCATGACATCAGGGCCTGAGTTGACAATGAAATCGCGCAGCTCGTCCGGCATGACAAAGCGCTCCTTGCCCTGCTGCCCTGCTCGCACTTTCGCGGTGACCTCGCGCAGGTCTTTCACAAACTCGTCGATCTGGTGCGCGTTATGGTAGCCCACCGACAGGTGCATATTTTCGCTGGAATTGGCAAAGCCAAACTGCGGCTGGATGAACCAGCCGCGGTCTTTCATCTCATCAGACAGCGGAAAGATATCGAAGTCAGTGGCACGTAACGCCAGCATGTTGATCTGTGCCTTGCCCATCACCTCTAGGCCGTCGATCTCGGCTACCGCATCAACAATCTTGCGGGACGCAGACTGCGCGGCGTCGACAAGGCGCAAGTAGCCGTCCCTGCCGAGATGACGCAGGATCGCCCAACAGGCAGCGATAGGGCCACCACCCTTGGTGGACGTTACCCCCGGATTGATGACCGCGTAGCCCGTCCAGTTGGCGTAGGAAAAAATCTGGTAGCGGCGAATGGCGCGATCCTTGTAGAGGATGCAGGAAGCGCCCTTGGCGGCGTAACCCCACTTGTGAAAGTCCATCGACAGCTGCGTGACGCCTGGCACCGACATATCGAAGTCGGGGATGTCATAGCCCAGCTCCTTCGCGAAAGGCAGGTACATGCCGCCCACACAGCAATCCACGTGAAACCTGAGCTCGTGCCGCAGCGCGATCTCACCCATCTCCCTGATCGGGTCGATGGCGCCGTGTGCATAGGACGGGGCCGACCCAACCAGCAGGATCGTGTTGGGGGTGATCGCCGCTTCCATCTTCTCTGGAATAGCGCAGAAGTCGTCGTCGACCTCGACGGTCACGGCCTTCAGGTCGAAGTACTGACAGGCTTTGTGAAAAGCCGGATGCGCCGTGGTTGGCATAAGGATCTCAGGCTCGGTGATGTCGGGCCGAACATCGCGGTAGTAGTCGCGCGTTGTCTTCAGCGAGAGGAGGATACTCTCGGTGCCACCGGAGGTGAACGTGCCCGTGGCATCGTCGCCACCGTTGACGAGGTCTACCGCCATGCCGATAACATCTTTTTCCAGCTCCATGCAGCTGGGGAAGGACGTCGGGTCTAATCCGTTTTCCATGAAGTAGAGATTGAAGGCGTCCATGAGCAGCTGCTTGGCCTCCTCCCCAGCATCGTAGATGTAGGCAAACACGCGCCCCTCCGACCAGGGCACGTCGCCCGACTTACGTGCATTGAGACTGTCGAGAATATCGGCGGGCGCGGCGCCCTCTTGTGGGAACTTCATGTGTGTACCTCAGTGTTGCACCTGGGCGTTGCGTTCACCTCGTCAACGTAAACACCCACGGAACTCGTCTGGCCACCCACGTTAGTAACGCCCCGGATGCTGAAGCGCGTATCAGCATTACTGCCCTGCTGTTGGAAACCGACACTGGGGGTTTTCACGGCGTAGTCAGTGAAATTGTCGATGCGGGCCCTATCGATCACATCGGCAGTAAACGCCGTGACGCTGACAGGCACTTCCTGCAGCGACTGCTCGCGCTTCTGGGCCGTTACGCGCACGATCTCGAGCACGAGCGCCGTCTGCGCGGTGGCAGGGGCGACAGACTGCAGGGCCAGCGCCCCGGAAATGGCGGATAAAAGTAGGCCGCGCTTGCTGGGCATCGTCATGGGGGTTCCTCGCGGGTGGATGCAATTATTGTACAAATGGCCAATTCCTAATTTTGCACATACGTACAATACTTGCAAGGGCTCCCGCGATGTTTACACCTGTGCTAGACAGCCGCACCTGCCCGATGCATATTGCCCGTCCAACTATAAGCAGGTGATTTGAACCATGGCCCAGACCCACGACCACGAAATCGTTTCGATCTACCCCTTCTCAGACGAAGAGGTCGACGCCCTCATGAACAACGCGGTCGAGGCCGTGCTCATGTGGTCCACCAAGGACGGCTGGCCCGTCGGCGTCACACACGCCTTCGTGTGGCACGACGGCAAGATCTGGCTCACGTTCGCCCGCCACCGACACCGCGCCAAGGCCATCGAGCGCGACAACCGCATCTCCGTCAACGTGAGCTCCGCGTCCTACGGCCCGGGCAGCGGCGATGGCCTTCCCAACGGCGCAATTACCTTCAAAGGCACTGGCGAGTTTTTCGATGACGACAAGACCAAGCACTGGCTCTACGACCAGCTTGCAGGCAAAGTCGGCCAGGGCAACGAAGACGTGAAGAAGAGCTTCTACGAACTACTCGACTCCCCTCTGCGCACCGTACTCTGCGTCACGCCTGTGAAGAAGATTATGTACAACGGCGGCCTTGCCAATCGCCACATCGCAGGTAATGCCGATGAAAGCGAACTCGGCGAGCGCTTGAGCAGCGACGCCGACCGCATGAACAAAGAGCGGGAAAAAGAAGGTCTCGCACCCCGCTAGCGGCCGAATTTTATGAAGCAGGTTCTCGCTGTCGTCGGGTCGCTGCTGATCCTTGTGATCACGGCGATACGCGTGTTTGTACCGGCAGAGCTCGACAAGGGCATGAACGTGGTCAAGCCCCATGAACCGTATAGTATCTCGGCGCAAGCCCAGGCACTGCACGATGACCTGTTCATCGTCGACCTGCACAGCGACTCGCTGCTCTGGGACCGGGACCTGCTGAAGGAATACGACTATGGTCAAATGGACCTGCCCCGCCTCCAGCGGGGGAATGTCGGCCTGCAGGTGTTTTCAGCCACCACGAAAAGCCCAACTGGCCAGAACTATGAGAGTAACGAGGCGGGCACCGACACGATCACCGCGCTGGCAATGGTGCAGGGCTGGCCGTACTCCGCCTGGTTCTCGCTTTTTGGCCGTGCAGAGTTCCAGCTCAAAAAACTACTCAACCTTGCAGAAGACAGCGATGGCGACATGCTCTTCATCCGCACAAAAGCGAATCTTGAGCAGCTGCTGGCCGAACGCGATGCGGGCAAGAACACCGTGGGCGCCATGTACCTCATCGAGGGTGCGCACCCGCTAGAGGGCGAGATCGAAAACCTGGACCGCCTCAGGGAACAGGGCCTGCACTTTGTTGGCCTGACCCACTTCTTCGACAACCTGCTCGGCGGATCACTCCACGGCATCAGCGGTGAGGGCCTGACACCCTTCGGACGCGAGGTCATTCAACGCGCCGATGCCCTCGGCATGAACATCGATATTGCCCACGCCTCACCGCAAATGGTGCGTGATGTGCTCGCGCTGACCACACGCCCCGTCATCCTTTCGCACGGCGGGTTTAAGGGCAATTGCGACACCGCTCGTAACCTCGACGACGAGCTGATGAAGCAGGTCGCGGCCCAGGGCGGCATTATCGGCGTTGGCTACTGGGACGCCGCCGTCTGTGACGACAGTCCGCTGGGCGTGGTACAGGCAATACGCTATGGCATCGACCTGATGGGTGTAGAGCACATCGCGCTTGGCTCAGACTACGACGGCACCGTCACCACTACCTTTGATACCGCCGAACTCGCCGTGCTGACCCAGGCCATGCTCGACAGCGACTTCACCGAAGAAGAAATCCGCGCCGTGATGGGCGGGAATATGAAGCGCTACCTGAAGGAACAGCTGCCCTAGGCCTTCCTGTGCTCAGCATAGATACGCCGGATCCACGCCAGCGCGGGCCGATCTCGCCAGGCCGCCTGGTCGGCGCTCATTCGGGGTGGCAGAAACGTTTCGGTCTTACGGGGATGGTCCGTGGTGCCAGACAGGCGGCCAAACAGGCTGGCTGCGGTAATGTCAGCGCGGGTCAGGCTGTTACCCACGAGATAATCGCGCCCCTCCGCAAGGAATGACTCAATCCAGTTCAGCTCGTCCGCAACAATAGCGCGCGACTCCTCGCCCTGCTCCTTTCCCAGGTCCATTCGCTCGGTCATGATCGGCGCCATGCGAGGCCACATCAGGTTGAGCATCGGGCGCTCATACCACGGTATGCCCTCGAGGAATGCCGGCTTTACCCGCTCCGGATGTTCCAGCAGCGCCTCACAATAGAAAAAGCGCCGGGTATGCACGCCAGCAATGTCGTCCAGACGCCCCTCTACCGCGCGACAGTTGGCGGCATCTGCCTCGGGCGTCAGCGTCTTGCCATTGGTGGCCCGCGCCTCGGCCCAGTCGACGATGGCGGCAGAGCCTTGTACGACCTGACTGCCATCCACCAGCAACGGTAGCGATGTGGTTTCAAGGCCGTACTTTTTTTGCAGCCGGGCATGGATGCCGGGCGCGATACAGCGCAGCCTGAAATCGACACCGAGGTACTCAAGCGCCCAGCGGGCTTTTTCGCAGTAATGGGATATGGCGAAGACGTACAGCGTGGGAGTCGACATCGCGCGTTCCTTCCAAGTGCAGAGGCTTTACGGTATCACATTGGGACGCAGTGCAAACTCGCAACATCGTGGCGCAATGGGGAGTGACGCTGCTGTTCGGAGGCAAGAGGCGAGCTGTCGGCTAGAGGGTATCGTATTCGAGATACTTGCCGTTGCGCTGGACGTCGAACGCCACTTTCTCAGACGCCACAACCTCTCCATCCACTGTCCGCACTTCGAATACCATCACCTGCTCGGCTGGGTACGGGCCGCGGTTACTTGCTGGGCACGCCTTTCCCCAGTGCGGCCTCCAGCTATAACGCTTCGCCGGGTAGCCGCTGACTTCTCGTTCCACTCCGGGCGATTCGAAACTGCCGCAGGCACCCGGGGTACCCGGCACGACACCCAACGCCTCACCTGCAGCATCATGCGCTGCTATGTCGACTGTGGGATGTGAAGTGGTGAAGTCCAGCTTACCCACCAGGGTGTAGCTTGCGCGCTCCAAACGGTAAGCGGTCACCACCTCATCATCAAGCAGCACCATGTCGTTCTCCGGCTTGCCCGATTCGAGCGCCACAACGCCGGGGCCCGATGCGAATTGGATGACGTAGTAGTCGTGAAGGTCCGGTTGACAGCCGCCCAGGATAAGGGCGGCGGCAACAAGTCCGACATAACGCATAGGCATACCTCCTTGTCTATCGACGAAAGAACCTGCGAGGCACGGGCTTGCGGGCACCTGGAAACTTGTGGACCGCAGCGCGGGTAGAACCCCCGGTCGAACCAAGAAGTCCGAACACATAGCTGTTCGAATTGTACTCGGTTCGCCCCGGCAAGAGCCCGGGAATAGTGTCATAGCCCACACAGCACCTGTCAGTGTAGCCAGCATCCGCAGAGCTGAGCGATGACCAGTAGTCTGCGGCGGTGACACCAGGCGGTGGCGTCACCACGCCGACCGTATAGTTGTTGGCCGGCAGATCACTCTCCCGGTTAGGCGTACTCACAAGGTTTTGCCCCAGTAATCCGCCAGGCCCGGCGCTCAGCGTCTCAGGCATCGACCCTGAGGGGTCTGCGTACTCAAGCGCAAGATGACCACTTGTCGTCCCGAGCACATTATGACCCGTGAGGTAGATGACGCCAGGTTGCCTGCCGTGAAGAATATCGTTGGCGATGAACTCCACGATGTCGTCCTGGTCACCGTCAAAGTTATCCAGCAGCTGCATCATGCTGCCCGTCGTCAACAGGCCCGTGGGAACGTTACTGGCGAAGGGGTTACCTACCTCGTCGTATCGATCGCCCACGCGAGCGCGCACGTTGCGCCTGATATACCTGAAAGAACGCGAGTATGCAGCTGCCACAGAGCGATTGATCGGTGAATAGCGCGACCGCTGCCGGTCCGCATTCAATCGCTGGGGAAGAAATCCGACCGAAAACGTGGGCAGGCAGATTCCGTACCTGTGCGGACCAGACGGTCCAGCACTCGCCCTGTAGCAGGCGTAGCCCGAAGGGTCGGTGTACTTAAGCGGATTGTTGAACACATAGCTGTAGCGGTTGTAGTTCTGGCTGAACTCGGGCGACTGTGTCAGGGGATCAGGAGACAGCATGCGCCCGATCTGCGGGTGGTAGATCCGACCATTCATATGCACCAACCCGAACTCCTCCAGATGCTCGTGACCCGTAAAGCCCCGCAGAAACAGTCCGGCGGGGGCGCCAGATGACCAGTCGGAAGCGCTGCGTCGCTGGCCCCAGGGGTCGTAGCTCATAGACTGCATGACTTCGCCACTGTCTTCACGCGACAGCGCTGTCACACTCCCCAGGTGATCATGATGCAGATAGGCATGCGCCTCCGCTCCGAGGAAGGTGACCCGCAGCATCACCGTTCTGCCCGCCACCTCCACATAGTGCCGGTCGGCCCAGATGAACCCGGCAATGACCCGCTCGTAGTTGCCGTTTACGTAGTGTGTTACGGCACCATCTCCGGTTTTCTTATAGCGCTGTCGGCCCGGTCCGTATTCAAAGGCCAGTAGTCCGGCGCCACTATCGATACGCGTTGGCTTTCCATACGAGCTCCAGGTGAACGCGGGTAGCCCATCACCTCCCTCCAGGTTGCCGCCGGGGCCGTACGCTAGCTGTCTGGTTTCCCCTGTGTCCACCAACCCTGTGACAGCATGTACCGCTTCGGGGTGGTCATACAGGTAGGCGCCGGCAGCACCGTCTTTACGCGTGATGTTGCCTGTTTCGTCATAGTTAAACTGCTGAAACGCCGCACTGCCCGCGCCGGAAGAGACGAGCCTGTCCATCGCGTCATAGCTGAACGTTTCTGCCAGGCCACGCAGAACGTCTCGTCGCTCCACGAGCGAGCCCAGCGAATCGTAGTCGTAAGCGAAATGCTGGATCGTACCGGCATCACCACTCACGTGCTGCCTTACCACGCGGGCGGATGCGCCATCGTATTCAAACGCCGCGGTGCTCCCATCACCTTTCCACTCAGCCAGGATTCGTCCAAGCGCATCGGTTTCTACAGCCTGGTAGTACGTTCGACCTCCCCCGGGGCTTTGTATGCGCTCAAGGAAACCCAGCGGGTTGTAGGTGCGCTCGACAGAATAACCGCTGGGGTACGTCTCAACTGCCAGCTTACCTTCCGGGTTGTAACTGTAGTGATGCTCGTAAACCCTACCATCCAGAACTGACCGAATGGCTGTAAGGCGGCCGAAATCCGCGGGCGCGTACGTGTGTGTTCTCTCAAGTCCCGCAAAACGTTCTGAATGTAACTTCCCGACACCCAGGTTTCCGTCGGTGGTGTTGTCGAACGTCCAACGGGTCTCACCTTCCGGCTCCAAACGACGCACCAGTCGCCCCAACAGATCGTATTCGAAGGAGCGAACCGCGTTGTTTGCAGCCAGGCCTGGCGTCACCTCCATGGTTTTCTGCCCGAGCGCGTCATAATCAAACGCGTGGTAGCCGCGGTCCGGGTCACTGGAACTCGTTACCCGGCCCAGCCTGTCGTACGTATACGTCACAACACTCGTACCGCCCCTGCCGTCCGCATTAAGAATGGCGGTACGGTTACCTGCAGCGTCTCGTTGAAAGTGAGTGCGGGTCGCCGCGGCGTCCTCAGTACGCAATACACTCCCAAGCGGGCTCAACCAGCGGTGCGTGGGGTGCCCCTTCAAGTTTATCGTCGAGACTTTGTTGCGCTGGTAAACCCGGAGGAAGCTCTCGGCACGGTCGGCTGCCGCATAGGACAGCTGTCTGTCCATATGATCGAAGGAGCTTGTGTTCCACTGAACAGCCTCACCATCGAAGTGGGGAACCGATACACGGACCTCACGCCCTCTCGGGTCATACTCGCGCTCAGTAACGATGAAGCGACCGTCCATGCCTCGCGAACGCGTGGCAACGACCCGACCAAGCACGTCGAAGAACTCCCGATGTGGTGCCTCACCCGTGGTGAGGGTCTCGAGATAGGTCACCGCCGTAGGATACAGACCACCGCTGGCTACGTGCCGACTGTAAGTCTCCGAGGTGCCATCCGGCTGCTCTACGCGCTGAAGCGTGCCGAACGCGCCATATTCGTACCGCGTCAGCATGCCGTTGCCGTCTGACTCCTCCAGCAGACCGCCATGCACACCGCTCCATGATTTCACACTGGTGTGACCAAGAGCATTCGTGGTCGTGCCCGGGAACTGCCCCCTCGGGCCGTAATCCACGGAGGCGCTTCGCGCCATCAGGCCCGGACCGGAAAGCGTCTCGATGGTCACGTTGCCAAAGACGTCGTACTGGAGCTCGCGCACAAGCTCCAGGCCCTCTCCGGCCCCCGGCTCCCGTACAAAGCGAAACGGCTCGCCCGTGTCAGGTAAGTACTCTATCGTTCGATACTTATCGAGGGCGGGGTTATGTACTCCGTCAAGGCTGAATGCCTCTCGAATCTCGCCAAGCTGCCTTATCCGCCAAGCCAAGAGATCAACAGAGTACTCAGACTGCGTCCGGTGCGAACGGGAAACGCCCTCCACGCGATCAATTACCGACGTAGTACTATCGACAATGTTGCCAAACTCATCGACGGTGTTGGTCACCCGCGTCGTTGCCAGCAGCACCCCATCGGCAAGGTCAAAGCGCTCACCTACCTTGTTCGAGACGTAGGCCTGCAGCACCACATCTCCCATCACCTCGTAGTCCGTCGTCTCCCTCGCCAGCAGAACATTCGTACTGGTCTGGTACGTTTCAATCGTCACCGGGTTGCCCGCGTGGGGGTGGGTTTGTGAGTAGTGCGTTACCACGGTGGTGTCAGCCACTTCGTCAACAAGAGTGACCTTGGCAAATCCCAATGCGCCCCTACCGAACGTATCGCGCTTCATCCCCTCGTAGCGGTAGCGAATGGCCCGTGTTCCACCAATACCGTCAGGTTCCTCCATTTGGGCGACAACGTGTGTTGCATCCTGGACATCCTGCAGTGGAAGCTGGGCTCCTGTGTACCGAGTGTAAATCGAGGAATCGGTAAGCGGCTTATAGGAAAAAGCAGTCGCATGGCCCAACCCGGTAACGATGCGGTGCAGCAGGTAGGCCGGCGGACTTTCGTTCGCGTAGAACTTGAGGCGATCGGACTCACACCAGCTCCATGTACCGGCAGGATGCGGCCAGGGGGTATGGCATGGGTAATTGACGATGCCCGTAAACTCATATTGTCCGTCACCGTTGACATCAGCCATCTGGTGAAAGTGATTCAGGTCGTCGGCCTGTGGCAAGTGCCGGTGGCGCGCAGCGCCTCCAAAGCCGTCTTTGTTGTAGCTCAAGGTCACACTGGCGTCCCTCGAACCCGCGGAGCCGGTAGACGTGAACCAGGTGAAGCCATCGTTGCGACCATCACCGTTGATGTCCGCTATTGGCACCAGGGCGGCCTCCCCCGCGTTGCTGAACCCGGCCCCCGTGTTCAGCTCAATATCACCGTCGACCAATCTGTCGAATAGGCCATCGCTGTTGAAGTCCACAAACTCCGCCACATAGTAAAAGGGGTTCGCACACGCCTGAGTACCATGTGATCCGAAATCCCTGCGCGATTCGAATCCACCACCATCATTGATGTGTACGTAACGCGTCTCGGAGACAAGATCAGGTAACCCATCGCCGTCCATATCAACAATGTGGACGTTCTTCTCTATCTCTGAGGCCCAGGTATCGAGTGGCTCGAAGTCAGCGCCGCTGTTTAGCGCGACTTCCACCGTGTATAGCCTGCGATAGTCCCAGGCCTCCTCTCCATTACAGTCGATGTAGGACTCCAACGCCCGCTGACCCCTGACGACGATCAGGTCGAGTCGAGCATCGCCATTCATATCGAGGTAGTGCAGTTGGTGTTCGCCTCCCGAATCCTCGTATCCAGTCCAGGTTTCGACCTCGAAACCCGTACCGGTGGAGAACGCGATCGCAATATCGCGCTCATTAGTGGCCCCAGGGACAGGGGTGATCATGTCGGTGCGACCGTCGCCATTCACATCTCCCCAGGCGATCGCGCCAAAATTACGATGCGGGGCTATCTCGGGCGTATACCAGGTGTCGGATGACCATCCTTCAGGCGCCTGATTATCGGAGAGCAATACCTTGAACGTGCCGGTGACTTCCTGGTCGTTTGGCTTGGTGCCCGACTGCACCGTATGTACGTAGTCTGGTGTGCCGTCTCCGTTGAGATCGTGCCAGCGTGGAGATTCCCAATGCTGCCAGTAGCCAGGGCCGCTTGTGGGCACGGTCAAAACCTCGGCGGCGTACTCGAGGTTGGAGTGATCGGGCCACCACTCGAGCGTAAGTGGATGCTGACATTCACCCGCGGCATCGCAACGGCTAATCGCGACGATTCGCGACAGGTTGCCACTGGGCGCCTCGAAGTGATCGATACCGAATTCTTCGTAAGTGAGGCCGTAGGTACTCACCATCTGGCCATCAACGTGGGTTGTGACGGCGCTGAGTCGTTTTTTGAACTCTCTGAGGCGGGCGCCCGCCCGGTACAATGTGTGTTGATCAGGCCGGTCTTCGTATTCAAAGCGAACTTCCGCATAGGGTGCGACACCCGCCGCGTCGTTGCCCGTGTACAGGATCTTTCTTACACGCGGCGAGGTGAGGTTTTCGCGATCACCGTACTGGACGAGAAGGTAATTGCCGTGCACGTCCTCACTGCGCTTCAGCGCCCACGCGTAGATCGTGCCGCCGTCACTCAGCTCAACTTTCGAGTCCGGGGAGTTACCGTAGTGACTGGTCACGCCGTCGGCAGACTCCACGGTGAAGTAGGCGGGGCCGCCGTCCTCCCCCGCCGCCTGCCCATGCGAAACAACCCGGCGAAAGCTGTCAATTTCTGTGCGGTACTCAGTACCATCCGCGCCATAGGGACCGCCTCCGATCGCCACGAGGCGCTGCCCGTCAAGGCAGAATCTGTCATCTGCATCAAGCCTGATCGAGCGAATTCGACCGTCCTGTGACAGGGTCTGCGGGCAACGGGATATCGTTGACGAGGCACCCTGCAGGAACCAACCCACACCCAGCAGGCCGTTTTTCATGTTGCTGTTGTACTCCAAAGAGAGGCTGGGACGCATACCGGCAGTACCGGGCGGCAGCTCGAGCGGTATCGAGTAGGTTGCATTGCCTGAGGCGCTCACGGCTGCCGTGCCCCTCAGCTCCCCGATAAACTCGGGCCCAAGGTGAGGCTCTGGCGCAGTATCAGGTGTAGACAGGGGTGGTGCGTCACCGGCCCGCACAGGAAGCGCAATGGCACTGGCTAACAACGCAATGGAACAAAGAGCCCGGAATCCTTTCCAGATGATCATGGCAAACTCCTTTTGCTTGATCGATGGTTCATGACCGACGAATCAGCCACGGTTTGGCAGCTTTGGTTACTTGTTTGCTATCTCCTTTAGCAAATGGACTTCGACGTGAACCTTTCGCGCTATCAAGCGGCCGTGTCCAAGGTAGCGGCTAGCCGTCTGGAGAATCCAGCGTATGACCTGATGTGGCGGATAGTTGCTGAACGAATGGTGGCTCTACTGTGTGAACAGAGCACCGGAAGGTATCCGGCAAACGCCAGATGCACGAAAGGAAGTTATGCGGTGGCTTGCGCCGCGATCACATAGTGTCGCCCATAGGGCAGCCCATCGTGGTCTGCAATCAGCGCCTCGCCACGAGCGCGCATTACCGCGACCCGGCGACTCATCGCAGCGGCGAGGTCGGGGTCGCCGAACCGCTCTACCCGGGCCTCGCAGATGCCAAGCTGGCTCGAAAGGAAATGGTCGCGATAACGCATGGGGAAATACGTGGTATCGGTTACTTTGAAGCCGACGCCCTGCAGGTGCATAGCCACCCACTCCGCCGGATACTCACGATAGGGACGCTCCCGGGCCAGCAACATACAGGCGTCACGAAGGCGGCCGAGGTCGCCCACGAAGGATCCCACCGCCTGCTCGACGATATCCGGCACGTAGGGCTCTATGCCGGTGACATACATCACACCCCGGGCGCGCGAAGCCAGACGGTGCAAGAGCGTCTCCTGGTAGTAAGGCGCGAACGCATCCACTGCCCCGATAAAGTGGTCGAGGATCACGGTTTCGAAGTGTTCGCCCTCCAGCAGCGATGGGTCAGCCCAGTTGCCCTGGATTAGCCGGTCAGTCTCGCGCGGTGGGGCTGGCAGTGACTCGCGCGCACTCTCAAGCATACCGGGCTGCGCCGAAACAGCTGTCCAGTGCTCCGTGGGTAGCGAGGCTACCCATGGGAGTGACGCGGGCCCCGTTCCGGCATCGAGAACACGACCCCAGGGGGTGGTGCCCTGAAGCTCCTCGATTTTCCTTAAGAGGCGGGGATGTTTCACGATGTTGCAAGCAGGGGTTATACGACCGGACAACGATAGAACCATGCACTCCGGCCTAACTCAAGCAGTTCCTGCAGAGCTGGGGTGCCAGTGATATCACAAGCACGCACCAACAAGCTTCAGGCCAGTGGCGGCAGAACCTGCGGCACCGCGTAAAAACACCCTGCCGGGCTTTTTTCACAGATATTCACCTCCGATGTTCGCTTCAATAGAAGCATATTTACAGGAACCTATTCCATGGCTAATACAGACGGTAGCCCCGCGCATTCAGTGCACACATTCAACGGTGCCCCTGCCAGCGGAGTACCTTTGTTTGTCGCACTGACTATCGCCCTCGCCTGTTTCGCCGCGGCAATACTCTACGCTTCACTTCCCTGGGGCATTGGCGTCTCACCTGACTCGGTGGCCTACATGAAGGCAGCTGGGAAGCTGGCAGAGGGCTTTGAGTACACACACATTCCCCGCTATTGGCCGCCTGGTTACCCGCTGTACCTGACCGCGATAATGCTGGTTGTTCCCGAGATGACCCAGGCTGCACTGTACGGCCAGCTACTACTTTTCCCCGTCAATACCGCGCTGGTAGCCCTCGTGGTCTGGCGCGCCGCTGGCGTCGATACCCTGGCCGCGCGGATCACCGCCCTGGTCAGCGCGCTGCTCTTCGCCATTCACCCCGCCGTGCTGCTTGTTCATCAATACGCCCTCAGTGAGGCGCTGTTTGTGTTCTTCCTGCTGGCTGGCTTGCTGGCGTGCCTGAATCTCAGCGAGCATAGCGGCAAGGCCGCCTTTTTCTTCGCGGCGCTGACAGTTAGCGGGTTACCGTTCGTGAGGTTTGCGGGCATGGCGTTTATGCCGTTCTTTGCCGCTTACGTTTACTTCATGGTGCACGCCAAATCGGAACAGCCAGCTTCACGATTGCGCTCGGCTTTGGCATTTTTTCTTATCTCCATCACACCGTTCTGTCTCTACATCGCATTGAACCTGGTGTTCTGGGGAGAACCGACCAACCGGGAGTTCGCGTACCACCCCATCAATGCAACGCACTGGTCTGCGCTATGGCAGGTGGTGCGGGAATGGTTTCTGAGCCCCGGTCCTGATCACATCAGCCTTGTGCCGATGGCTTGCGCGGCTCTGCTGGTCATGTTGCTTATTGCATCAAGGCAAGCGCCAGTGGCGCGGCGCGTTCTGGTAGCCGGGCTTGCCCTCGCCCTGATCGGTTACATCGCCTTTCTTCTCGTATCCATCAGCCTGGTAGACGCGCACGTGCCACTGGACCGGCGTATTCTCGTACCCGGGTTTGTGCTGATGATCATCACCTCGGCGCTGGCGGCACATGCCGTCAGCAGCGACCGCAGGTTCTGGCCAGTCATCGGACTGCCGCTGGCATTGCTACTGGCGGGTTTCGCTTCGAATGCAGCAGTGCATGTCAGCCAGACACAAGCGTTTGGACTTGGCTATAACTCGCGCTTTGCAGCCGAGTCAGCACTGCTCAAGCTGGCTGCTGAAAGAAGTGAGGGCACCAGGGTCTACACGAATGCGGGGGACTACCTCTTTCTGCATACCGGGCTCGAGTCCAGGGCGCTACCAAAGCTGTACAACGTGCATACGCTGGAGCGCAATGACGAGTTCGTAGTGCAAATGTCCAAGGTAGTGGAGGAAGTTGACACCGGGGTAGCAGTCGTCGTCTGGTTTAGCGGGTTTGATTACCGGCAGTACTATCCGGCGCCCGCTCTGCTGGAGGGGCAGTTTGGGCTCAGGAGCGAGGACGGGCTCGATGGACGGCTGTACGACCGTTTCTCGCGAAGAGACTAAGGCTGACCCTGCAACCTGAAAGGGAGCCGCTGCTCAGAACGGCCCCGCCATCGCCACAATCCTGCCGTTCAGGCGAAGTGCTTCCGCTCGATGGACGGCGGCGTCCTCGGATCTGCCCATCTCGCCATAGGCACGCGCGAGCAAATGACGCGCCTCCGCCGTGTTCCATCCTGCAGCCAGCTGAGTCTCTAACAGCTCGGCAGCGGTATTGGCATCACCCGATAGCATTCGAGCTTCCGCCAGGGCAATGGCAGCTTCACCATAGGGCCTGCGTCGGTAATCCTCCTCTGCAAGCTCAAGCGCTTGCTCAATCGGCCCATGCTCAAGGTAAAAACCGAGCACGTGGCCAGAGGTTGCCTCAGGCAGAAGCTGCAGGCGCTCCTCGAACTGCGATCGCGCTAATGCAAGGTCATCAGCAGACTGTTCGACCTCGCCAGTATCGCCGCGCAGCGCTGCGCGCGCTTCAAGGAACTCCGCAAAGCCGACCTCTGCGATCACCTTGTCGTACAGCTGAAGCGCATCCTCTGGCTCACCGAGCAGTACCTGCACTTCGGCCAGGTGCTCTTCTGCAAGCCACCAGCCAGGCAGTTCCCGAAGCGCTGCACGATACAGCGCCCGGGCGCGCTCGAAGTCACCGGAGTGCAGTGCCACGAGTCCACGCCGGATCTTGAAACCGGCGAGATCCTGAGCACCTTTGTTGTGATAGCGACTTTCTGCGGCCTCCAGCAATGCCGCTGCCTCCTGCGGATAGCCGGTTGCCATACGCACCCGCGCCATACGCACGAAGTTCTCGACGCCTGGCGTGTCAGTAAGTGCGGCACTCGCCAGCCGCTCGGCCTCTTCGTAACGGCCGCTATAGAAAGCGATATCGGCGCGCACACCCGCATTCTGCTCTGATCCACAGGCCTTTAGATACGACTCAGCTACTTTGGGTCTATGCGTCGCCAGCGCGAATCTCGCCTGTTGTGTGCAGGGTTGCCGCGGACTCTGCCGCTCTTCCATTGCAGACAAGGCGTCGCGAGCCGCAAGGTAACTTTCTACCTTACCCGTCAGGACCGCATGGCGCATCCAGGCTTCAAACAAGTCCTGTGTGGGCATGGCGTCTTGTTGCGCCGCCGTTACCTCCACCCGCGCCTGGTACTGCTGAATCTTCGACTCGAGAGAGTGCAATACGGTGCTATAGGAAGCCGGGTGAGATGACTGCGCTCCCTGCTGGTCGGCGAGTGCGGTGTCGGGGGAAGGCTTTTGGCAGCCCGTCACAAGGACTGCACAGGCTACGATGCTCGCTATCGCAGTAGAGGTGGAATGCCATCGGCTATTTGAAGCTAGCATGAAAGATTCGTCGAGAGGTCAGCATCAGCCGCGATACGCCCCGCTAGGGACACACCGCAGGATCGAGACGCAACCGCAAGGGTACGTCAGTTACTAAACAGTGATTGTGCCGAAAACCCGGGACAGCGGGTTTTCGGCATAATGCCCGGGCGACTAGATCGGGTCGCGCAGGAACGGGAAGTTCGCGGGCGATGGGTCGTCGGGTCGCGCGTCGTTCCCGGGCGGATTCAGCGGGAGGTCGGCAAACAGGTCAATGCCCTGCCCCGACTCCGGGCTAAGGTCCAACAGCACCGCTGCCAACACCCTGTCCACTACCGGGTCATCGGGAAGCCGCCCGTTGGGCCATCCGTTCGCCTGTGTGATGTCGAGCGTCACGACATCCGGTATCACCACCGGTGCGGCCAAGTCGACACAGGCACTCACCTGCTCCGCCATCGTGATCATGCCGGGTTCGCCTGTCGAGCAGCGCGCAACGCCCAGTCCATCGAGATCATCCGACAGCGCGTTGTGCAGGAAGATTATCGTGTCCACGAAAGCGCCCGCAAAACCGGCATCACCCTCAGGATCGCCCTGGTTGAACGAATCTCTCTCATTGGTGGCAGCATTGTTGACGGGCACGCCGTCCCTGAACGGGAGACCGCCACCGCGCAGCAACGCGGTAGCAACAGCGGGCTGGCCTACGCGGTCGACGCGCACGTAGTCATCGACAGAATTGTTCCTGACGTTGCGGTTGTTATTGTTGTTGTCATTGTCGCAACCGGCGAGAAGTGCGCCCAGGAGCACGATGGATAGCATGTATTTCAACGTATTCATGGTCATTACTCCGCGATGCGTGCACTGGTTGCCCATGCACGGAAAACTGTTTGAGTGCTGCTCAGCGCAGCCGTGTCGATCTCAAAGGCAATACCACTCAGATTCCGATTGCCAAACGAGTCACGCATGCTATTGAAGGACACCGTGCCGGTACTTAGCGTGTCACCAAGGCCCTGCGCGTCGAAGAAAAACGCATCGTCATGCGGCCCAACAAAGGCGTTCAGCCCGTTGGAACTCTGGAAGATTCGATTGCCGTCTGACACGGTGCCATCAAAATCATCACCGGCTCCAGGCACGTTCTCCAGTCTTACCCTGCAGTCTCCGTTGCCATCTTCCGCCATGCGGATATCGATGCGCACATCGGGTTCGATGCTGGCCGTACCATCACCGTTGTCGTCCCGGTCAATGAGGAAGCTGTAGAGAACGTCTCTGTCGCAGTAGAAGTCCTCGTCGTTCTGGTCTGACACATCGGAGCCGCCACCGTAGGTAATGATCCCTACAAGACGCCCGGCTGTGTCCGGTGAATTGAAAAAGAATACGTCCGCCAGGTCTCCTGGACGGTCGGCAATAGCGCCGGGGGATTCAACATGGTCTGCGGCCATGGCACCGCAGGAGATGATCAGCGCGGCGGGCGCTGCTATCCGTAGCAAGTCTTTCACAATCATCGTAGTGCTCCTCCTCGGATACGAGCGCCGACTGGGCTCGCCTCCAGCAATTGTTCTTCTATTCGTCCTGGCTCTCTCAATACCTCTGACTAGAACGGGCTAGCTGCATAGCCTGCCTAAGCTGGCGGGGACTAGAACCCGTGCGACAGCCACCGTTGCGGGGCTGTGAGGCTCACGGTTTCGCTGCGGTGACTGCCAAAAGTAAAGTGGCAGACTGGGGCAGCGTCAATGTTTGGGCGGGGGGCTTTGCAAAATGAAAAGTCGCTTAACGTCCGGGTTTAGTGCTTCGTGAAAAAGCGGCTAAGCACTAGTTTTTTCAAGGAGAAACTTTAGAGAGAGTCGTTTAGGCGCGTTGTGCTGGGGCGGTGTGGTTTTTCGAGGGTTGACGGCAGTGGAGATATTTTTCGAAATGAAAATAGGGGCTGGGGTTGGTGGTATCGCAGGATGGCCGCTCTAGGTGGCCTTGGTCTCGGGTAAGGGGTAAAGGCCACCCGTTGGGTGGTTGGTCGGGACGACAGGATTTGATCAGAACACGCTTTGGCGTGTTCTGACCCCTACGGGGCGCCTTCGCTGCGCTGCGGCGTCCAAACAGCTCCTTTGGTCGCTGTTTGTGAACCTGGGATACGCGACTAAGACCGCTTGGCGGCCTTAGTCGCTAAAGAACGAATCTGGACAACCCGCCAAACAAAAAAAGGCCACCCAACGGGTGGCCTTTTTTTGTTTGGTCGGGACGACAGGATTTGAACCTGTGACCACCACACCCCCAGTGTGGTGCGCTACCAGACTGCGCTACGCCCCGAGATGGTATCGCCGGGGCAGGGCCCGGCGAGCGCGGAATTATACTGGATTGGGCAGGCCTGACAAACTTATTTGGCCGGGCTGAGTACCTTGAGCAGGTCTTCCAGTTCTTCGATGGTTTCCTTGATCACCGCCTGCATTTCGACGGTGTGGGTGCCTTCGCTCCCCTCCTCCGTCATGCGCTGGCGGGCGCCACCGATCGTGTAGCCCTGGTCGTAGAGCAGGCCCCTGATCTGGCGGATGGTAAGCACATCTTCGCGCTGGTAGTAGCGGCGGTTGCCGCGGCGCTTGACGGGCTTCAGTTGCGGGAACTCCTGCTCCCAGTAGCGCAGTACGTGAGGCTTTACAGCGCAGAGCTCGCTGACTTCGCCAATGGTGAAATAGCGCTTACCGGGGATCGCCGGCAGTTCATTGTTGTGGGTCGGTTCCAGCATATTCCTCTACGCGTGCCTTCAGTTTCTGGCCGGGCCTGAATGTCACCACACGGCGTGCGGAGATTGGAATCTCCTCGCCCGTCTTTGGGTTGCGGCCGGGACGCTGGCTCTTGTCGCGCAGATCGAAATTGCCAAAACCAGACAACTTAACCTGTTCGTTGTTTTCGAGGCAGCTGCGGATCTCCTCGAAAAACAGTTCAACAATCTCTTTGGCTTCGCGTTTGTTGAGCCCAAGCTCCTCAAACAGGCGTTCCGCCATTTCGGACTTTGTCAGAGCAGTCATGTTCCGGTGACCTGGTTAATCTCGGCTTTCCGCCGCAGCGGTTATCTAAGCTCGGCTTTATAATTTTTTTCCAATAGATCAATGACTTGGTCTATCGCGGGATTCACATCCTCGTCGACAAGATTGCGCGATTGATGGCGGAAAGTCAAACCGAGGGCCAGACTTTTTCTTTTACTATCAAT
This sequence comes from Halioglobus sp., assembly GCA_965227435.1. Classification (GTDB taxonomy): domain Bacteria; phylum Pseudomonadota; class Gammaproteobacteria; order Pseudomonadales; family Halieaceae; genus Marimicrobium. The sequence goes on from CBDDGB010000002.1 coordinate 522,718, forward strand.
ACCTTCGCCGGTATAGACATCAAAAAGCCTTAGATCAGTCAGGTAAGTCCCTGCCGCCGTTCCAACATCCGCCAGCAAGTCCGCCGCTTGTACATTCTTGTCGACAATCACCGCCAGATCACGCCGAATTTCCGGAAACTTTGACAATTCTGCAAAGCTCGGCAAGGCGCTTTCCAGCACCTCTCCCAGCGTAATCTCGCACAGGTACACCGGTTGTGACAGACCGAGGTCCGCCGCGACCTTCGGATGCAGTGCGCCCAGCACGCCGACCGGCTGCCCCTTACGGGTCAGGATGGCCGTCTGGCCAGGGTGCAGCGCATCACGCGTACCCGCCTCAAACGCGAACTCGTCAGCACTGCGAGACAAGGCCAGCAGGCTTTCGATGTCGCCCTTTAGATCATAGAAGTCCGTTGGCTGTCCTGCCACTGACCAGCTTTCATCATAACGGTCACCGGTACAGGCGATTGCGAGCGTGGACACCTGTTCGAGACCGTCGTTGCCAGGCACGAACTTGAGACCGGTCTCATAGAGGCGAACACGCGACTGCTGCCGATTGGTGTTATGCAGTACGGCGCTTACCAGACCCGGCATCAGACTGGTGCGCATCACCGCCATGTCGGCAGAGATCGGGTTGCTGAGTGCAACGGGGTCGAGCGCAGGGTCGAAAACGCGCTGCAGTTCGGGGTCAACGAAGCTGTAAGTGATTGCCTCGCGATAGCCGCGCGCGCCAAGGTGGCGACGCACGTGCCGCAGCGAGAGTTGCGACTCGCGCTTGTTCACCACGGCGAGGTCTGCGTGAATCTTCGACACGGGCAGGTTGTTGTAGCCGTACACGCGGGCAAGTTCCTCGAGCAGGTCCGCTTCAATCGCAATGTCGAAACGCCAGCTCGGTACGCTGCAGCGCCATCCATCGTCCATTGGCGTCACGCCAAGACCCAGACCAGTAAGAATGCGCTCTACTTCCGCACCGTCTAGCTCAAAACCCAGCAGCTTCTTAATGCGCGCGGCCCGCAACGTGACATCGTCGCGCTTCGGCAACGCACTCTCGTCCACGACCTCACTGACGGGGCCGGCTTCGCCACCGACTATGTCGAGCAGCAACTGTGTGGCGCGCTCCAGCGCTCGCACCTGCCCTGCCCAATCAACGCCGCGTTCAAAGCGGTGTGAGGCATCGGTGTGCAAACCGTAGGAACGCGGCTTGCCCGCCATGAGATCAGGTGTGAAGAACGCGACCTCGAGGAACAGGTTCTTCGTTTCACTCGACACCGCTGTGGGATTGCCTCCCATCACGCCAGCCATTGCAACCGGGCCGCTCTCATCGGTTATCAAGAGCGTATCTTCAGTGAGCTCTACAGTCTGGCCATCCAGCAGTTCCAGGCTTTCGCTGCTTGCCGCCGTACGCACATTAATGCCGCCTGTAAGCTTGTCGAGGTCGAAGGCGTGCATGGGCTGGCCGAGCTCCAGCATGATGTAGTTGGTGATATCGACCACCGCATCGATGGAACGCAAGCCACAGCGGCGCAGCTTTTCCTGCAGCCATAGTGGGCTCGGGCGTGACACATCGATATTGCGCACGACGCGACCGGTGAAACGGGGGCAGCGGTCGGGGTCGGCGACGGCAACCGGGAACGTGTCGTCTATAGTCGCAGCCACAGGAGCGTAGTCGGGCTCCGACACGGCAAGGTCGTTCAGCAGGCCGACCTCGCGCGCAATGCCGCGCATGCCCAGGCAGTCAGAGCGGTTGGGCGTAAGACCAATCTCGATCGTGTTGTCATCGAGGCCGAGGTAGTCGCGCAGGTCGGTGCCCACCGGGGCGTCGGCCGCCAGTTCCATCAGACCCTCATTGGCGTCAGAGAGGCCGAGCTCTTCTTCAGCACAGAGCATGCCCTGCGACTCCACACCGCGCAGCTTCGCCTGCTTGATCTTGAAATCACCAGGCAGCACGGCGCCCACCATGGCGAGTGGCGCCTTGAGGCCCACGCGCGCGTTAGGTGCACCACATACAATCTGCACAGAGTCGCTGCCGGTGTTGACCTGGCAAACGCGCAGCTTGTCTGCGTCAGGGTGTTGCTCTGCCGCTTTAATCTCGGCCACGACCACGCCACTAAAGCCACCGGCCACTGGCTCTATGGCATCCACTTCCAGCCCGGCCATCGTTATCTGGTGGGCAAGCTCTTCTGTCGAGAGGTCGGGTGATACCCACTCGCGCAGCCATTGTTCGCTGATATTCACTCTCGCTACTCCTTAGAACTGTTCGAGGAAACGCAGGTCGTTGTCGAAAAACAGGCGCAGGTCGTTCACGCCGTAACGCAACATCGCGAGGCGTTCCACGCCCATACCAAACGCGAAGCCGGAATACTTCTCCGTATCGATATTGGAGTACTCGAACACGCGCGGGTGCACCATGCCGCAGCCCATGACCTCCAACCAACCGGTATGGCTGCACACGCGGCAGCCCGCGCCGCCGCAGTTCACGCACTGTATATCCACCTCCGCCGAGGGTTCGGTGAAGGGGAAATACGAGGGGCGGAAGCGCACGTCGAGTTCTTTCTCGAAGAAGCTGCGCAGAAAGTCTTCGATAAGGCCCTTAAGGTCGGCGAAGCTGGAGTGCTCGTCAATCAGCAGCCCCTCGACCTGGTGGAACATCGGTGTGTGCGTCAGGTCGGAGTCGCAGCGGTACACGCGGCCGGGGCAAATCACGCGCAGCGGCGGTTCCTGTGCTTCCATCACCCGCACCTGCACCGGCGAGGTGTGTGTGCGCAGCACGGTGTGTTCGTCCACGTAGAACGTGTCGTGCATAGCCCGCGCCGGGTGGTGGGCAGGAATATTGAGCGCTTCAAAGTTGTGGTAGTCGTCTTCGATCTCTGGACCTTCCACAACCTCGAAACCAATCGCCGAGAAGATGTCTTCCATGCGCTCGATGGTGCGCGTTACCGGGTGAATGCCGCCGGTGCTCTGCCCTCTTCCCGGCAGGGTCACGTCGATGGTTTCTTCGGCCAGCTTCGCTTCAACTGCGGCGAACTCGAGTTCGGTCTTGCGGGCACCGATCAGGTCCTGCAGTTCCTGCTTGACGACGTTGATGCGCGCGCCGGCCTCGGGCCGCTCTTCAGCTGAGAGTTTACCGAGGCCTTTCAGGAGCGCGGTGATCTGGCCCTTCTTTCCCAGGTAGTCAACGCGCAGCTGTTCGAGTGCCTTGCCGTCTGCGGCATCGGCTATCGCGGTTCTGGCTTCGTTTGCCAGTGGTTCGAGGTTTTCCATGTCTGGTCTCGATGTTCTATGTCTACGTTAAGTGTTTATACATTGCTGTACACACCAGATCGCCGGTCTGGGCATATTCCCAACCACGTCCCCTCCGATGTGTCGGACCACGGCTTCCTGCCTCCCGGGGACGTACGTCCATCCATGGACATAAAAAAAGGGAAAGAGCAGAGCCCTTTCCCTTTGTGTTTACAGTGTAGCCAGCGATCCCGCGAAAACCACTCGCGGCGGGGTGGGCTTAGGCCAGTGCGGCCTTCGCTTGCTCCACGATCTTGGCAAAAGCAGGTTTGTCGTGCACTGCGAGATCCGCCAGTACGCGGCGGTCCAGGCCGATCTCAGCCTTCTTCAGGCCATTGATCAGGCGGCTGTAGCTCAGGCCGTTGGCACGGGACTGCGCGTTGATACGCGTGATCCACAGCGCGCGGAACTGGCGCTTGCGCTGGCGGCGATCACGGTAGGCGTATTGACCCGCCTTGGTGACAGCCTGCTTGGCTACTCGAAATACACGGCTGCGGGCACCGTAGTAACCCTTGGCCTGCTTCAGAATCTTCTTGTGACGGCGATGGGCCACCACACCACGTTTTACGCGAGGCATAAGTCTTCTCCTTTCCTTCTATCTATACGTGACGGTCAGCGGTTACTTGGCACGCAGCATGCGATCAATCAGGACTTCATCATTCTTGTGAATCATGGAGGTCCCACGCAGCTGACGCTTCCGCTTGGTGGTCATCTTGGTCAGGATGTGACTCTTGTTCGCGCTCTTGCGCTTGTACCCGCCGGCGGTCTTCTTGAACCGCTTTGAGGCACCCGAGTGAATTTTTGCTTTAGGCATTGTCAAATACTCCGCATTTGCAGTTAAACATTAAGAAACTGGGGCATTCACGGGCCGTCAGTTCTTCTTCTTTGGGGCGATTACCATCGTTAGTTGCCGGCCTTCCATTTTCGGGAACTGCTCGACACCACCTAACTCTGCCAGGTCAGCTTCTACTCGCTTGAGTAGCTCCATGCCGATTTCCTGGTGGGCCATTTCACGACCGCGAAAACGCAGCGTTACCTTGGCCTTGTCGCCGTTTTCTAGGAAACGTACCAGGTTGCGTAGTTTTACCTGGTAATCCCCTTCCTCCGTCCCTGGACGAAACTTGATCTCTTTTACCTGTGTTCTCTTCTGCTTCTTCTTCTGGGCAGACTTTTGTTTCTTCGCTTCAAATACGTGCTTGCCGTAGTCCATGATCTTGCAAACTACGGGATCTGAATCAGCAATCATCACCAGGTCCATACTTGCCGCCTCGGCCGCAGCCTTTGCCTCGCTGAGGGGCACGACCCCAACCTGTTCGCCGTCGGCGCCGATCAGGCGAACCGGGTCCGCGGTGATCTGTTCATTGGTCGGGTTTTTCTTGGTGTTCTCTTTCTTAATGCTGACTCTCCATGCTGCTCGTAATTTCCAGCTTTACTGGTCTTCCAACGCAATACGGCCGCGACATGCTACGTCCTTGGCGAGGAGCGCCTCAAAGGCGTCGAGATCCATGGATCCCAGGTCCTCACCACGACGGGCACGCACGGCCACAGTGTTTGATTCCACTTCTTTGTCACCCACCACGAGGAGGTAGGGGACCTTCTGAATCGTGTGCTCGCGGATTTTAAAGCCGATTTTTTCGTTTCTCAAGTCCGAAACCACCCGAAAGCCCTTGTTTTTCAAGGATTCTTCCCAATTTTGGACGTATTCTGACTGTTTGTCGGTGATATTCATCACCACGGCCTGTGTCGGGGCCAGCCAGGTGGGGAAAACCCCCTCGTAATGCTCGATCAGGATGCCGATAAAGCGCTCGAAGGAGCCCAGGATCGCCCGATGCAGCATGACCGGCACCTGACGACTGCCGTCTTCGGCGACATATTGGGCGTCGAGGCGCCCCGGCATCGAGAAATCGACCTGGATCGTGCCCAACTGCCAGACCCGGCCGATGCAGTCTTTAAGCGAAAACTCGATCTTGGGGCCATAGAAAGCCCCCTCCCCGGGCAGCTCTTCCCAGGGCAGGTTCTGCGCGTTGAGGGCGTCGGCCAGGGCTTTTTCCGCCCTGTCCCAGTCCTCGTCGGAGCCCACCCGCTGCTCCGGACGGGTCGAAAGCCGGTAAATAACTTCGCTGAACCCGAAGTCGGCGTAGACGTCATGCAGGAAGTCGATGAACTCTGACACCTCGGGCTGTATCTGCTCCTCGGTACAGAAGATGTGGGCATCGTCCTGCACAAAGCCGCGCACCCGCATGATGCCGTGCAGCGAACCAGAGGGCTCATTGCGGTGGCAGGAGCCGAACTCGGCCAGGCGCAGCGGCAGGTCGCGGTAGGACTTGAGCCCCTGGTTGAACACCTGCACGTGGCAGGGGCAGTTCATCGGCTTCACTGCGAAGTCCCTGTCGTCGGACTTCAGCATGAACATGCCGTCGCCAAACTTGTCGGCGTGGCCCGACTTCTCCCACAAGCTGAGGTCTACCAGCTGCGGGGTTTTGATCTCGTTGTAGCCCCACTCCACCTGGCGGTCACGCATGTACTGCTCGATCGTGCGGTAAATGCTCCAGCCATTGGGGTGCCAGAAGACCATGCCGGGTGCTTCTTCCTGCGTATGGAACAGGTCAAGCTTCTTGGCGATCTTGCGGTGATCGCGCTTTTCCGCTTCCTCCAACAACTGAAGGTGCTTCTTCAGCGCCTTCTTGTCGCCAAAAGCAACGCCGTAAATGCGCTGCAGCATTGTGTTGCTCTGGTCGGCGCGCCAGTAGGCCCCTGACACCCGCATCAACTTGAAATGCTGACAGTGGCGCATGTTGGGCACGTGCGGCCCGCGACACATATCGACGTATTCCTCGTGATGATAGAGGCCGGGCTCGTCGCTCCTGTCGATGTCCTGCTCGAGAATCTCCATCTTGTAGGGCTCACCGCGGGACTCGAACGTGTCATGGGCGGTCTGCCAGTCGACCTTCTTCTTCACAACATCGTATTCGGTGGCCGCGAGCTCGCGCATGCGCTGCTCGACTTTCTCGAGGTCGGCCTCTGTCAGGTGATGCTCGAGGTCGATGTCGTAGTAGAAGCCGTTCTCGATGGTGGGGCCAATCGCCATTTTGGCCTCGGGCCACAGCTGCTTGACTGCATGGCCGATCAAGTGGGCACAGCTGTGCCGGATGATCTCCAGGCCATCTTCATCTTTGGCGGTAAACAGGCTGACCTCGGCATCTTCCTCGATCAGGTCGCTGGCGTCGCGACGCTCACCGTTGACGCGACCACCGAGGGTAGCCTTGGCGAGACCGGGGCCGATGTCTTCGGCGACTTGCATAACAGTGACTGGCTCGTCGAACTTCCGCTCGGAACCATCAGGCAGGGTAATAACAGGCATGGTGCGCTTCCCTTTATCAGTGGTGACCCCTACTAAAGGCCACGTGCAGGACAATGTGTCGAACCGCGCGGCGGCTGCCTTACGCGGGAACGGCATAGTGCCTGAAGGCCCAGGCAATTAAAAGCCTGAATACTGCACAGTCAGCGTGATGCCAACAGTTTGAGCGCAGCCATTGCGGCCTCACCCCCTTTTACTCAACAATAGGCGGGAAAAGCGCGCCGCGGGTCCCGGATCACGCGGCAAAAAGCTATAATAAACAGCAGCTTGTAATCATAGGTTCCAGCATCAAACACATACTGATCAGCCTCATCGCCGGGCTCTGCTCGCTTCTGTCCGCCGCGCTCGCCGTGGCCGATGCCCAAACGCTGTTTGAGGCATCCCAAGACCGCGTCTTCCAGGTACAGGTTATCGACATCGCGTCTGGCGACAAGTACAGCATTGGCTCGGGCTTCCTGGTGAGCGACCAGGGCCAGGTGGCGACCAATTTCCACGTGGTCTCTTCGTATGTGCACGAGCCCGCGAAGTACCGTCTGGAGTATCTTGGCAGCGATGGGGCTAGCGGCGCGTTCCGCCTGTCCAGCATCGACGTTGTGCACGATCTCGCGATTCTGCATATCGACGAGCACAGCGACGAGTATCTGCCTCTTTCACTGGGTGAGTTACAGAACGGGAACCGGCTCTACTCCATGGGTAACCCGCTAGATCTCGGTATGACGATCATCGAAGGCACCTACAATGGGCTGGTAGAGAACTCCCGCTATCGCAAAATATTGTTTTCGGGTTCACTCAATGGGGGCATGAGCGGCGGACCGGCACTGAACGACAAAGGCGAGGTGATTGGGGTCAACGTGTCCAAGGGAGGCGAACAAATCAGTTTCCTCGTGCCGGTGCAGCACCTCGCGAAGCTGCTGGAACAGGACTCACTCCCCACAGGCGAACGCGACTTCCAGCGCGACATCAACGCAGCACTCCTCAGCGACCAGCAGGCGTTCTACCAGGGGATTCTCGACCAGGAAATTACGCACCGCAGTCTCGGCGATCTGGAAGTACCCGACAAACTGGAAGCCTCGCTCAATTGTTGGGGCCACACGCTCGACGACGAAGAGAAGGTAGACGCCATACACCAGCACTGTCGCGCGGAAGACCAGATCTACATCAGTGGCAAATTCTACACCGGCGACTTCACGTACGACTTCGAGTTTGTAGAGAGCGACGAACTGAACCGTTTCCAGTTCTACACGGCGCTTGAGGAGCGCTTCACCCATCGCAACTTTCTCAACACCAACGATGAAGACGAGGTGACCGAGTTTCGCTGCCATACCGACGTGGTCGACTTCGACTCGGGTGAGTGGAAGGTGTCGAACTGTTTCCGCGCCTATCGCAACTACGACGACCTTTACGACAGCTCGATGACCATGGCGTCCGTCGACCACAACCGTCGCGCCGCCGTTGTAAAGATCAGCGCTACCGGCATCACGCTGGAAAATGCCCGCGCCGTATTCAGGCGCGTGGCGGAGTCTGTGCGATGGAAACACTGATCATCCACACGGGCCTGCGCCACGGGCGCGTGGCCGAGTTGACGCGCTCACAGGGCGAACGTCTCAGCGTTGGTCGCGGATTTGACAACGATCTCGTCATTGCCGATGTGCACATCGCCGCGCAGCAGCTTGTCTTTGAGCGAGACGGCGATGATTGGCTGCTTCGCGTGCTCGACTTCACCAATCCGGTGCAGCTGAACGACAAGATAGTGGGCCGCGAACCTGTCACCATTCGCTCCGGCGACAAACTGACGATCGGGCGTACGCGGCTCGGCCTGTACGATGCGGCGCACCCTGTAGAGCGCACTCGCAAGCTGGTGATCTCGAACTGGATTGAGCGCTACGCGGGAAGCGTAGTCGCACCACTCGCTTTCCTGCTACTGGCCTGCCTGCTCGATGTGGGTAGCAGCTATCTCGAGGCATCCACGCAACTCGACTGGGCCGAATACGCCTATGGCATTCTGTTCATGGGCATCGTCGTGGTGGCCTGGTCGAGCATCTGGGCGCTGACAGGGCGCATCATCCGGCACCAGGCCCAGTTTGGACTGCACCTTATGGCCACGTCGGCAGCTTATATGCTGCTCGTTGCCATCACGCTTGGCTCAACTTACCTGATTTACAACCTGCACAACCCGGCGGTGGAAGAGCTGCAGGCATGGGTAGTGACGTTTATCGCGATGGTGGCGCTGCTGCGACTCAACCTGATGATTGCAACGCATATTGTGCAGCCGCTGCGCGTGGCGGTTGTCTTCAGCGCGTTGATTATTTCTACCTGGTACGGGTTGATCCTGTTCGGCGAAGAAGACGAATTCCAGTTTTCACCCGCCTACTCTTCCACGCTGAAGCCGCCCGTCTTGAACCTGGGCAGCGGCGCCTCGCCTGATGACTACTTCAACCAGGTGTCCGAGGAGGTGCGCGCGCTGGAGCGTTAGTCCGCCTCAGATCTCAAAAACCTCTGACTTTGCGGCCACCGGTCGCGCACTCACCACATAGCGCAACGGGCCTCCGGCATGCAACGCATCAAACGGGTAACAGGTCACCAGTACCAATTCCTCCCGCCCTTCTGCTGGCGTCATGAGCTCCTTACTCGCATCAGCGACACGAATCCTGCTCACCTGGTAGCGGCGCCACTCACCGCTCGCAAGCTGCAGGTCAACGCGGTCTCCCCGCGCAACGTTCTCAAGCAGCGCAAAATGCGTATCGCGATGACCGCCGATCACGGTGACACCTTCCGTACCAAAGGGGGCAGAGGCCAGTGCACGACCAGGTGCGAAGGCCAGGGAATTACCTCCGTCACCGTTTAACACCGGCAGCTCTACCCCCTCGGCAGGAAAACGCAGGCGGGCCACTGGCCAGGTGTCTGCCCAGGGCCAGGGCCGCTGTACCCCGCCACCTGCTACCAGCACGCGCTCCCAGGCGTCATCGATCAGTACAGGGGCGAGCGCCGCCTTGAGCTTGATCAGTGCCGCGCCGCCAAGCTGTTGCAGGCCAAACAGCAGTGCGAGCAGAGCAGCTAGACGCAGCAGGCGAGACGGCAGTGCGCTAAACATCGAAGTCCACCTCTTCACGCCGCAGCAGGTGCAGCAACAGCGAGACGAACAGACCGAAGATACCGAACCAGACCTTTGCAGGGCCGCTGGTCGCACCAGCCGGGAAGGCAAAACCCTGCTCCGACTGGCCGCGAGGACGAGAGTTAGCCAGCGCCTTGCGGGCAAGCCCTTCTCCCTCGGGTCGACTGATCAGCTCCTCGATCGCGATGAAACTCGTGTAAGGCGACAGTAGCTGGTGCGCGAGCGCCACCTTCAGGACTTCGCTGCGCGTTTCCTCTTCCGGAACGCCGGCGCGACCACGATCAAGCAGAGCGCTGATCTTGCGCCGCGCCCACAACGTCGCGACGCCATCGGCGCTCTCGCCGTCACCCGCGACGTCGGCGATGCCGATGCGCCTGGACCAGTCGCGACCGCCAAGTTTCCCCCTCACAGTGATCGCATCCTGCGCGTAGTTCACCGGCAACTTCACGGTGACACTGAGCGGTTCGCCATAGTAGAGGTCGGGCACACGGGGTGGCCACGCTTCTGCACCTGCGGGCCAGTCGATCTGGATATCGAGCGCAGCGGGGCGCGCCAGTTTTTCGAAAAGCGCTCCCATCTTGAGACCCACTTCGTCCAGCTTGCCGATATGGGTGTGCGAACCCCGGCCCACCTCCGCGGCCTTGCGCATAAAGAAACTGTTGGGTGCGGAACCAATGCCCACCGTAAACAATCGTGTATCACCCAGATGCTCCGCGACCGCGCGAAACAATTCAGCTTCGTTGCCGACAGCACCATCGGTTATGAAGATCACCTGACGTACCGCTGTACCGGACTGCAAGAGGTCGGGGTCTCGACGCTGCATCAGTGCAGCGCGCAGTGCGGGCAACATCTCTGTTCCGCCCGAGGCATTCAGCCGCTGCACGAAGCCCTTAGCCATCAGGATGTTACTGCGGGTGGCCGGTACCGCGTTGCGGAAGAGGCTGGCGTGGGATGAGTTGAACTCGATCACGTTGAAACGATCATCAGGACCAAGCCGTTCGAGCGCATCAACCAGGCTCGCTCGCGCCTGCTCAATCGACACTCCCCCCATAGAACCAGAGGTATCGATAATAAAGACAATCTCTCTATTGAGGGCAGTATCGCGAGGCGCTCCCGCCGGCGGCACAACCATAAGCAGACCATATTGCATACCTTCAACGTTCTCGGTGAACAGGGCCGCCTGCGGCTCACTGCCCGTCACCGGCCGCCACGTCAGAACGAAGTCGCGGTCCATTTCACTCACGCCATTGGCGAGCGCGATACTGTAGACACCGGCGCGGCGCGAGAGCGCAATGTCGTGATAAGCCGACTCCACGTTGGCGAGGGGCATGCCCATATCCAGCGTGGCCGCCAGCGTGATCGCGTTGATCGGGTCGTTGTCGTTGCCAAGACGCGGATTCAGCGGAGGCGATATCTGATGAGCATCAGGCACCCTGTGAGTTGGCAGCGCCCAACCCCCCTGCGCTTCAAACGCAAGGTTTTCAGGGTCCTCCAGATCGCCCGACGCCAGCGCCCTGCCCGGCATGTAACGCGGCGTGATGGTCATCGGAAAACGTAGCGAGAATTCGCCCGCGTCGTAATCAACGCCCTGCACGTACTCCAATACCACAGCAACCGATTCACCCGGTGCGATGTTGGCCACGCGATTGGTAAACAGGTTGGGACGCTGCTGGGATACCAGGCTCGCTTTCTTACCGGCGCGCCTTGCCTGTTCGTAAAGCTGCCTGGCCTCGGCCTTCTCACGCACCTTACCGACGATGCGCCGCTCGCCGATCTGCATTTCCATATATCGCACTGCGGCTGTTTCAGGGAGTGGAAACACATACAGCGCCTCGACAAACGCAGCGGTATCGTTCTTAAAGGTTTGCTCTAAGCGCACGGTGGCAACAAGGCCGCTTATGGCCATGCGCACATCGCTGCCCTGCTGGAGCGCGCCGGTATAGTCTTCTTCACCCGTTGCGCGCAGCAGCAGGCGTCCGCCCGAGACGCCTTCCTGGAACACCTGTTCGGGCGTAAACGTCTCGCCGCGCGCCGTGCTTGCAAACAGCAGTAACAGCACTAACGTGGCCGCCAGCGCCACCGGAAGGCAGCGAAACGCCAGCCAGACCGGCACGGAGCGGAACCGTGCTACATCGCGCCGGCACATCGTTTGTACATCGGAGTAAACCCACATAGTTGTTGCCCTCTAACCGTTTGCCCCTATTCAAGCGGGGCTAAATGGCAGCGGTCGGGCGACATTCGGGCAGGTTTGGGAACAATTGTGGCGAATTGTGGCAGCCGCTTGTGCTGCCGCCACTGATTGGGGAACATTGGGCACGGGGGGGACACGCCGGCATGCCCGAGCACATCGCTATCGTCGAAGACGAGGCTTCAATCGCAGAGAACTATCGCGACGCGCTGCGGCGCGAGGGCTTTCGCGTTTCCCTGTTTTCAGACCGACCCAGCGCGAGCGCCGCGTTTGCGCGCGAACTGCCCGGGCTCGCCATTATCGACATTGGCCTTGGCGACGAGGCCGAGGGCGGCTTCGAACTATGCCGCGAACTGCGCGGCCACTGCCCTGATCTACCTATTGTCTTCCTCACGGCGAGAGACTCGGAACTCGACGTTATAAGCGGCCTGCGCCTGGGTGCTGACGAGTACCTCACTAAAGACATCAGCCAGGCCGTGTTGCTCGCGCGCATTCACGCGCTGCTGCGCCGCGTGCGCGCGCTGCGCGAACCAGAGCGCAGTGAGGACATACTGGAGTGCGGTCCACTCACGCTCAACGTGGAGCGCATGACCGCAAGCTGGCGCGGTGAGCCACTCGAATTCACTGTTACGGAGTTCTGGATCGTGCATACCCTCGCGCGCAGGCCGGGACAGGTAAAGAAACGCCAGCAATTGATGGACGCCGCAGGTGTGGTGCAGGACGACGCCACCATCACGTCCCATATAAAACGCATACGCCGCAAATTCCAGGCGCTCGACGCGCAGTTCGATGCCATCGAAACCGCCTACGGCATTGGTTACCGCTGGTCTGGCCTGTGAGCCTGCGCCGCCAGCTGCTGGTTGTCGCACTGTTGCTGCTGTCGCTCCCCTGGGCGGGCTGCCAGTTTGTGCGCGAGATGGAAGGTGCACTGCGCGCGGGCCAGGCACAGTCGCTGAGCGCAACCGCCGATGCTGTCGCGGGTGTGCTGGCCCAGCAGCCTACGCTGATCTACCCCTACATCGACCGCCACGCGCACAGCGGTGACAAGCGTCGCTCTATTTTCGCAGAACCCACCGCTGCACCAGTCATTGTCGACGGTTACGATGACGGCTGGGGGGACGTACTTGTTCAGACTTTCAAAGCGCGCAAAAGCGAAAGCAGGGTCCAGACTATGGCGCAGACGCGAGACGGCATGCTGTACCTGCTGTTTCGCGTACGCGACGATGAGATCATCTACCACAACCCCGCGCTCTCGGAGGAGGCCAATGGCGACCGACTTGTGCTGCGCCTCTGGCACCGGGGCAATCGCCAGGACTATGTCATTTCCACGGCGGCACCCGGCGAGGTACGCGCTCAGGACGCCAGGCGGCGCCAGCGCAGCCTGAATCCCGACCGCATTCGCGGCGTCTGGCAGGACAACGTCGACGGCTACACGATAGAACTCGAACTGCCGCTCAGCTACACGGGCGGACGTCTCGGCTTCTACGTCGTCAACGAGAATCTGCGCAATGGGCGAGAAACGCGATTCATCGGCAACATCTCGCGCGGCGATAGCGCTGCACCGCCCTGGCTGGTGTACAGCCCGGAGACGCTCCGTACCCTGCTGACCTCTCTGGTTCGACCCGGCACAGAGATCACCGTGGCAGATCGCGAGGGCTGGCAGGTTGGCCAGGTCAACAAGGAACCCGAAGAGACGACGCGGGACGCCGACACCTTCTGGCTCTTGCAGCTCCTCTATCGCAGCATTTTGTCAGACGAAAACCTAAGCACTCCGCCAGGCCCCGGCAGCGATGGCAAGTTGGAGGCCGCTGAGGCTACCGCCGCCCTGGCGGGCCAGAGCACACACCAGCGCTACAGCGACTCAACACAACCCGGCCGGACCCTGCTCTCAAGCGCGGTACCGATCGATACGGGTAATGGACTGCTCGGCGCCGTGATCGTGCGTGAGAGTTCCGAGATTTACCTGTCACTGACCGACGAGGCCTTCAGTCGTCTATTGCGTTACAGCGTGGCAGCAATGGTCGTGGGCATCGGCGCCCTGCTGCTATTCGCCAGCGTCTTGTCGTGGCGCATTCGGCGCCTTTCGGCAGCGGCAAGCAAGGCGGTGTCGGACGATGGGCGGGTGGCCGATGAGTTTCCGCGCAGCAAGGTCGCCGACGAGGTCGGTGAGCTGTCGCGCCAGTACGGAGACCTGCTGGCGCGCGTCAGGCGCTACAACGACTACCTGCATGGCCTCAGCCGCAAGCTGTCGCACGAATTGCGCACACCCATCGCGGTGATACAGGGCTCACTGGACAACCTCGAGGCGAGTGACGAGTCACGCAAGGCGAGCTATATAGAACGCGCGCGCGAAGGTCTGGCAAGACTACAGCGCATCCTCACCGCGATGGGTGAAGCCAGCGTGCTGGAAGACAGCATCAGGAGCCAGGCGCTGGAAACCACCAACCTCAACAATCTGCTGAACGAGATCTTCCCGGTCTACCGCGACCTCTACCCCGAACAGCAGATCACACTACTTGCACCGCCCAGTAACGCGGTCGTCAACGCCGCGCCGGAACTACTGGTGCAGGCACTCGATAAGCTGATGGACAACGCGGCCTCGTTTACACCACCCCGCGGCAGCATCCAGTTGCGGCTGCTTGAGGCCGGCAAACACTGGCAGGTGCAGGTCGCCAACCAGGGGCCGCCGCTGCCCGACGAGATGGGCGACGCGCTGTTTGAAGCGATGGTGTCGCGGCGAGAGCCTGACAGTGGCGATGTGCACCTCGGACTGGGGCTGCACATCGTACGGCTAGTGATGGACCACCACGGTGGCAAGGTAGTGGCCGAGAATACTGAGGATGGGGTGGTGTTTACGCTGGTGCTGCCCGGCGTGGCTTAAGTCACAAACGCCTGTTGCTTGATCTCGGCCAGCTGGTCCCTGAGCGCCGCGGCCTCCTCAAACTCCAGATTCTTCGCATGCTCATGCATCTGCGCCTCAAGCTCCTTCAGCTTGCGCGACAACGCCGCCGGCGTCAGGTTCGCCATCTCCTGCGCATAGGGCACCCTCGCCTCCGCGACCTTCTTGCCCTTCGCCTTGCCACGCGTCGGCATACGGCGCGCACCTTCCATAATGTCCTGCACTGACTTTTCAACGCCCTTCGGCGTAATGTTGTGCTCCTTGTTGAACGCGAGCTGTTTCTCGCGACGGCGCTCTGTTTCGGCAATCGCGCGCTCCATCGAGCCCGTCACCTGGTCAGCATAGAGAATCGCACGACCGTTGAGATTCCGCGCCGCGCGACCAATGGTCTGAATCAGCGAGCGGTCGGAGCGCAGGAAACCCTCTTTGTCTGCATCGAGAATCGCCACCAGCGACACCTCGGGCATGTCGAGACCCTCACGCAGCAAGTTGATGCCCACCAGCACGTCAAAGTTGCCGAGACGCAGGTCGCGGATAATCTCCACCCGCTCCACCGTGTCGATGTCTGAGTGCAGGTAGCGCACGCGCACGCCGTGTTCGTCGAGGTACTCGGTAAGGTCCTCCGCCATACGCTTGGTGAGCGTGGTAACCAGCACGCGCTCGCCCCGCTCCACGGTTGTTCGAATTTCGCCAAGAAGGTCATCCACCTGAGTGGAAGCGGGACGCACCTCCAACTCCGGGTCCACAAGGCCGGTGGGACGCACAACCTGCTCCACCACCTGCCCCGCGTGCTCCTCCTCGTAGCGGCCCGGCGTGGCGGACACAAAGATGAGCTGCGGCACCATGTTCTCCCACTCCTCGAAGCGCAGCGGGCGATTGTCAAGCGCCGATGGCAGGCGAAATCCGTACTCCACCAGCGTCTCTTTACGCGAGCGGTCTCCGCGGTACATCGCGCCAATCTGCGGGATGCTGGCATGGGACTCGTCGACAATAACGAGAGCGTTGTCAGGCAGGTATTCAAACAGCGTGGGCGGCGGGTCGCCTGGCGCGCGACCCGACAGGTAGCGCGAGTAGTTTTCAATACCGGTGCAATAGCCCAGCTCGCGGATCATCTCCATGTCGTAGCGAGTGCGCTGCTCCAGTCGCTGGGCCTCCACCAGCTTGTCCAGTTCCTTGAGTTGCTTCAGGCGGTCGGCCAGCTCCTCCTCAATATGCCCGACCGCGTTCAGCATCACCTCGCGCGGCGTCACGTAATGGCTTTTGGGGAAGATCGTGACGCGCGGGACCTTACGCTCCACCGCGCCGGTGAGCGGGTCAAACCAGTAGATATTCTCGATTTCCTCGTCGAACAGCTCCACGCGCACCGCTTCGCGCTCGGAGTCCGCCGGGTAGATGTCGATCACGTCGCCACGCACGCGGTAAGTGCCGCGGCCGAAGTCCACATCGTTGCGCGTGTACTGCAGCTCGGCGAGCTGGCGCAGGATGCTGCGCTGGTCGATCATCTCGCCCCGCGACAGGTGGATGACCATCTTGAAGTAGGATTGCGGGTCGCCGAGACCGTAGATCGCCGAAACGGTCGCCACCACGAGGCAGTCTTCCCGCTCCATGAGCGCCTTGGTGGCCGACAGCCGCATCTGCTCAATGTGATCGTTGATCGAGGCATCTTTCTCGATAAACGTGTCGGAGGACGGCACGTAGGCCTCGGGCTGGTAGTAGTCGTAGTACGAGACGAAGTACTCGATGGCGTTGTCGGGAAAGAATTCCTTGAACTCGCCGTAGAGCTGGGCCGCCAGGGTCTTGTTGTGCGCCATGACGATGGTGGGGCGCTGCAGATGCTCCACCACGTGGGCCATGGCAAAGGTCTTGCCCGAGCCGGTGACCCCCAGCAGCGTCTGCGCCGCGAGCCCGGCCTGGCAGCCCTCCACGAGCTTCTGGATCGCGCCGGGCTGGTCGCCGGCGGGGTCAAATTTGGACTGGACTTTGAAGGGTTTGGACACGGGAATGGCCGTCTCGGGCAACAGCGAAATAGCCGTGTATTATCATCCACTTAGGCCAAAAATGCAGCTCGGATTCCAGAACGGATCACAGGCGTAGATTGCGGTTGACCGAGACCCGCCGCATCTTTAATATACGCGCCCTTGAGCTTTAAGCCATTCCGCCTTAGCTCAGTTGGTAGAGCAAATGACTGTTAATCATTGGGTCGCTGGTTCGAGCCCAGCAGGCGGAGCCAAATAGTGAAACAAGAAAAAGGGCTGCAGAAATGCGGCCCTTTTTTTGTCTAAACATTATCAATCTGTCTACATCTCTTCATGGCAGCGATGATTATCCCTAAGTTGGGGTGCTACTCTCACCACCATGGCTTGCAAAAAGGGCAATTCGACACACAAGCGCAAGGAAGGACACTACGAGTGCCGTAAATGTGGTGCCGTAGTGAAGAAGAAAGATAAGGTCTGCAAACCGAGAAAAATCGGGTCCTAGCATTTCCCGCACCCTGCAGGTGGGCTGATCAGCACAATTGCCTCACATGCTGAATGCTTTCATCGACCGGCTGAACCGCAGCCAGCGTCGCAGCGTAACACCACCATGAACGCCGTTGACGAAATCAGGGAGTCACTGAAGCCTCCCGTGGACCAGATCATGGAACACCTCGAGGTGACCGGGCAAATTGATGCACTCGGGTTTTTCCGGCAGGTACGCCTTGGGTTGGACCAGGTCCAGGAAGAAGACGACCTGCTGGAGCTGTTCATGATGCTCTCGATGATGGCGTTCCAGGGTTTCCAGATGGACCCGCTGGGAACGATGATGGCCGATCGCATACTGGCCTATGCGGAGCAGACTGCGCACACCTTTTCGGCCAGTGACGAGCAGGCCCACTGATCAGATAGGTCTGGCGAGCGGCTGCAGGAACCCAACGCGCTGCCGCCAGCAATACACCTAGTGATTTCTCTGCGATGCGCTAGCATTGCTACCAGACATTCGAACCCGCGTGGTCTATCGCAACTATGAGCTGCATCCTGAGTTTTTCCGGACGACTACTGCGTGCTTTAATCTGGCTGGCTCTGGCGGCTGGCGCTGTGCAGGCACAGACCTCCGATGAGATCCGGCAGGAGAACCTGTCCGCATTGGTCGAGCAGGTTGCCCAACAGCCCGGGCTGACAGATGAGGCCCGCACGAACTTCACGGGTCAGCTGGAAGTCGCCCAGCAGCGACTCGACGACGCAGAACGCTACCAGGCCCGTACGTCGGAGCTGGAAGCCCTTGCAGCAACCGCACCCGAGGAGGCGCAGCAGCTGCGCGCAGCGCTGGAGCTAGCGCGAGACGAATCACTGGCTCCGGACGGATGGGTGCCTGCCGACGCATCGTTGGAGCAACTCGAAAGCCGAATCACCCTGGTAGAAGCCAACCGCAACGGCCTGGCCCAACGCCGTGACGAGCTGCGCAGCCAGTTAGATCTATGGCCAGAGCGACGCGATGCGATACAGGGGCGTCTCGCGGAGCTGAAAACCCGTATCAGCGACAACTCCGGCGCGCTGGGTATCCCCTCGGACACGCTCGAAGACCGCATTAACAGCGCGCTCAACGGCGCCGGCCTGCAGGCGCTTAAGGCCGAGCAGAAAAGCCTCCAAGCCGAGCTACTCACCCACCCCACCCGGGTGCAGGCTGACTCAGCCGAATCTGCAAAAGTCATCTTCGAGTTAGAGCTTGCCGACCAGGAGCTGCAGGCACTGCGTGAAGCGGCTGAATCCGCGCGCGCCATCGCCGCGAAACAGGAACTCGAAACCAGCGCCGAGCTGGAAGCACAGATCATGCGGCTGGCGCCTGAGCTGCAGGAATACGCCGCACGCAACCGAGCGCTCGCCGAACAGGCGCAACAACATGCGGTCGAGAATGACGAAGCTGTCTCCCTCGGCGAAGCCATACAGCAGCAGCTGGAATCCATTGAGTCGGACTACTCGCTGATGAAACGTCGGCTGGAGGTGGCGGGCCGCAAGGAAACCCTGGGACGGGTAATGGTCCAGAAGCTCAACAGCCTGCCGCGAACAGAGAACATCCGGCGCCAGATTCGCACGAATAATGATCGCGTCGCGAGCCTGTCACTGGACTATATCGATGCCGATGAACAGCTGCGCACTGTCATCAATCGACGCGGCTACAGCACCGCACTGCTCAACACGCTGGACCCGGGAGATCTCGAGGGCCGTGAACTGGTGCTGCAGCTTGTCGAGCAACGCCGACAGCTCACAGAGAGCGACAGGAAAAACCTCCGCGACCTGATCCAGAACCTGCTCAACAATAACGAAAAGGCAGACAACCTGATACTGGTGTCAGACGAGTTCCACCAGTTCCTCGTTGGCAACCTGATGTGGGTGCGAAACTTTAATTTCCTCAATTTCGACACGCTGGTGAAGCAGGCAGCGGGCTTCCTGTCTCCCGCAGACTGGCGTCGTTTACCGGGGAACCTCGTGCGCGGCTTTGAATACCAGGGCTGGTCTACCGCCCTGGTATTGCTGCTATTGCTAGTTTCCGCCCTGAACCGGCCATTGAAGTCCCTCTACGACGAACGCCTGGCCAAACCTGCGCTGCTCAATGCCGAGACGCTCGCAAACACCCTTCTCTGCATGGGCCTGCTTGCGCTGCTGGCACTGCCCTTTCCACTGGCGCTTTTCATCATCAGCGTACTCCTGTCGGCACTGCCTGAGACTACGGTATTCAACGAGGCGCTGGCACCCGCGCTGCGCTTCGTGTCACCCGGCCTGTACGCCCTGCTGCTCACGCGGGAAATGCTGAGCGCAAGAGGTATCGGGCGACGCTTCCTGAAATGGGACGCACGCATGCTGGAACCCATGCGCCGGGAGCTGCGCTGGTCGGGCCCTGTGATTCTCGGCGCCCTGCTGCTCGAAATGTTTGTGCTGAAGCTGGATGTGGTCGCGAGCGGCGGACCACTGGGTGCCATAACCAGCGCAACGGTGGCGATAAGCATCAGCATCGTGAGCGCCCGGCTCCTGCGTGAGAGCTTGTTTAAAGACAACGCGAGCCTGCGACTCTTGCTGCGTTTGCTCGTGATCCTGCCCGTTATCACCCTGCTAATGCTGGCGCTCGGGCTCCTGTTCGCAGCGGAGATCTACCTGGGTGCCATTCTTCTCACTGTACTCCTCGTGTTTGCCACGAAGACGTTCAGCGACGTGCTGGAGCGCGCCCTGCTGATCCTGCGCGCCCGCCTTGAACGCAAAGCCAAGGAAGAGCTGCGAGCGCGCGAGGCGGAAGGCGAACAAACCGAGCTCGAGGTCGAGGACATCGTGGACGTGGAGTCACTGTCGGAAGCGCATGACAAGCTGCTGATGCTGATTCGCATCGGCGCGATCAGCGCGGGGCTGTGGCTGATCTGGTCGCCGGGGCTGCCCGCGTTCAACATGCTGGAGTCAGTTGCGCTCTGGCAGGTGACCGACCCCGCCGGGGGCGTACGTACCGTCAACCTGATGGACCTCTTCGTGGGCCTGTTCGTGCTCGTCGTCACCGGCCTCGTCACCAAGCACCTGCCATCACTCGTCACTGTGTTCCTGCTGGAATGGGTCAACGTCAGTGCCGCCACGCGCTACGCCAGCAGCATACTCATGCAGTACACCGTACTCGCGATAGGTCTCTCGATCTTTCTCGATATCGTGGGCTGGGACTGGTCGCAGCTGCAATGGCTGGTCGCCGCACTGGGTGTCGGCATCGGCTTCGGCCTTCAGGAGATCGTTGCCAACTTCATCAGCGGCATCATTATCCTGTTCGAGCGTCCAGTGCGGGTGGGCGACATTATCAGCGTTGGGGGTGCGGAGGGTACCGTCAAGAGCATCAATGCCCGGGCCACGGTACTGCAGACTTTCGAGGGCAAGGAACACCTCATTCCGAACAAGGAGCTGATCACGGGACAGGTCATCAACTGGTCGCTCAGCGAAAGCACCGTTCGCGTCGTCATACCCGTGGGTGTGGCATACGGCACAGACGTGCGGCAGGCCATGGACCTGCTGCTCGAGGCGGCCAGGGAGGTACCACTCGTACTGGTGGAACCTGAGCCCATGGCGACCTTCGAGGACTTTGGCGACAATTCCCTGCTGTTGTGGCTGCGCTGCTACGTCGCGGAGGAACGACCGCGCGCCTGGACGGAGCTGCGCACCCTCATCAACGACAAGTTCAACGCGGCCGGTATCGTGATTTCGTTCCCGCAGCGCGATGTGCACCTCGACACAATGAAACCCCTCGAGATCCGGCTGGCGAGCGATGGCGACTCAGCGTAACTTGAGGGGGAATTGGTGCCCGTGGACAAGTCTAAGCAAGTTAGGAAGTGGAGGTAACCATAACCCGATGCTTCAACAGACCCAGCGCGATGCCGATCAGCCATAACGCGCTGGGGGCAGGCACTGGCGACGGCACATCCTCAACAGAGGCAAACCGAGCGGTGCCATCGTAGCGAACACCCTGGCCAATTCCCCCGCCCAAAAAGATATCTGTATACGCGCCCTCATTCTGCGCGGCATTTTGACTGAACGCGAACTGCAGCGTCGGAGTGGATACGTAGTCAATGAGGTCCTGCAGTTCTAGCAAGGCGCCACTCTGGGCGGCGGCAGGTCCCAGGACAGGGGCCTGATCCACCAGAAACAGGTTAAGAAATGTCGCGCGCTGCGCCTGCCGCGTAGAGTCGATAATGTCGGGCGTATCGCCCACCGGACCCACACTTTGGATGAATCTCACAATGAGGTCGGCAATTCCGGTATCAGCGTCCAGCCTTTGCTCAAACGTAATCGAGGCATCGCCCAGGCCCAGGCCAGGCCAGTGCGTCAGCACCGCTTCCATCTCGGCGTCAAACGGTGTGCTCAGCGCGCCACTGATCGGCGCGGTCAAAACATGTCGGTAAAAAGAGCGGAAATTGGAGCGCTCGGACACCAGCGCCGTGGTGTCCAGCAAGACGGCAAGGGAAAACCCACTTCCTGGGAACGCTGTGTCGGATTGCCAGTCGGCCAGGTAGTTGCCATCGTCCAGGACGCTTCTGGAAGTGACATCGACGTCGAATTCAAACTGGACGAGGGACGCCTGAACGGTTCCAGCAAAGCCGAGCAGCAAGCAAAATCCAAAGAGTTGCGCGACTCGAAACGCCTTCAGTGTGCGCATTATGACGATCCCAACCCCGGCTGCGCCTGCAGCCGTTAGACAGTACTTGCAGTAAAGCCTAGATCAGGATGCAGTGATCGTCCAATAGCCACCGAAAGTGGCGCACTGCCCTGGCTTTGCCGTGACAGCGGAATGCAAAAGGGATTCCGCGGATAGCAATCTATTCGCGAGTACGCGCGAGCGAAAACCTCGCCTCAACTCAAAACTATATGCGCGATCAAGCAGCCTCGCTGTTGGCGGCCTCAATCATCACACCGGCCAGCGTGGTATAGGTAAGGGTCCACGCCTCCTTCACCTCGTCGGTGAAACCTTCGCCAAGCCCCTGCCCTAGGGTCCACAAGAGGGCCTCCGCCACAACCGCATAGTCCTCTTCCTTGACGCCATAGTCCACGTGGCGTCGCCCAAGGTCCTGCACTACGGGCACGATCGTATCGAGCTTGTCCAATGAGGTGACGGCGGTATTAAGCACAGACATGAGCATCTTGCCCTGGCTCTTCATATCGCCCTTAAACAGGTCGCGGTAGTCGGGGTTGAGCTCAAACAACTTGCCATAAAAAAGATCTGCAGCTTGTTCAGAGATCGGGGCCACTTGCGCCCAGGTGTCTTTTACGAGGGTGACTTGTTCGGGGGTCATAGTCATAGTCTCCAGTGGTTAACTCTAGTTGCTTGGGTTCGATTCGGCGTTGCTGGCCAGCCGGACCATGTAATCCACCGCGGCACTTACCTGCTCGTCCGTCAATGCATCGTTGCCGCCTCTTGCAGGCATCATGGTGCCCTTGGGGCCGAAGAAACCTTCGATCGCGTTCTGGTAGAGGGCATCGGCACCCTTGGCAATGCGCGGCGCCCAGGCCCCGGCATTGCTGGGAATTGGCGCGCCCGCGATACCGTAGGCATGGCAGCCCTCACAGTTGTCTATCCAGATTGTGCGCCCCACCTCCAACCGCTCTCCGGGAAACTCGGGGTATTCAGCGGCGCTGACGCCCGCCGCAAACAGCATGCAGGCGGCCAGCAGGTGCCGAGCGCTAGATCGGGACACGAATCACCACACCGCCCATCACATCACCCAGCTTGAAGTCGGACCTTGGTGTGTCTTTGTGATCGTTGTGGCAGGTCACACAGGCAGGTGCCACGGCGGTATCGGCATACACGGCGGTAAAGTACTTCTGTCCGCCGAGCTCCTCGGTGGTGTAGTAGTTCTCACCCTTGTTGGCGGCGATGTAGGCGAGACCGGTCTTCTCTGCGTCTGTGCGCGGCGCATTCTGCTTGTTAATGGGCCACTCAGACAGCAGCGAGTAAGAGAAGTCATCGGTCGATTCGCCAACCATCTCAGCACCAAAGCGGAACATCTGGGCTGGCAACACCAGCGCCTTGTCGTCCTCGAAATGCTCGCTGGCCTTGATCACTTTCTCCTTGTTCTGGAGTCGGTTGACGATCAGCCGTGTGTACACGGTGCGGTCCGAGGACATCACCAGGTGCAGCCAGTCGGTCATTTGTTTGGGAGAGAACATGGGTGTATCAGTCGCCTCGGCAAGCGCGGCGATGGGTTGGGCCATCACCGCTGTGATGCCTAGTGCGAGTGCGGATTTGCGAAGTGCATTCATGGTTGGTACTCCTGTCGGGTCAAAGGTCTCCTCACGGTCGCGCATCTGCCTCTACTCGCCGACGGGCGAGGTCGATGCTTTCAACGTGTATCGTGGGAGTGCTGGAAAAGTTGTTGCGAATCAGGCTGGGGTCGGCCAGTGCGTCGATTGCAAAACCGAGGCCGTGGCACTCGAGGCAAACGGGACGAATCATCTTCTCGTTGGGCGCGAGGTTCTCGGATTGGTTGTGCTGTACCTCGTTATGGACAAACGTGCCCCAGAAGTAATCTTTCTCCACGCGAGGCATGTGACAGCTCGCGCAGCTCACTCCGGAACCGGGCGGCAACTCGCCCGCCTGCTCCTGCCTGAATAATGCGAAGTGCTCAGAGTCGCGGTAGTTGAGGCTGTGTTCATCGGCATGGCAACCGAGACAGCTATCAACCGATGCGCTGCTCGTATCGTAAAGATGTGCGGCATGGCAGGACTGGCAGCCCACCTCTAGCCCGGCCGCCTCAGCGTGCATAGGCTGTCGCGCCAGCCCAGGCTGCATGGGTCCCAGAACCATGCCAAGCCGTTCAACATCAAGACGCATGCCGTGCTTGCCACCCAGGAAGCCCTGCACCTCGCCTGCGTGACAGCCGCTGCAGCTGGTGTGGTCGGGTTTTTCGTTCCAGGCTCCCTCGTCTCCGTTCACATGGCAGGCGGCACAGCCAACGCCGGCATTGGCATGCTGGCTGGCGAGCCAGTCCTCGCCAATTGCAGCGTCGAGCGAAACACCATCAGGCAGAATCTGTGACTCTAGGCTCAGAGG
Organism: Halioglobus sp.; assembly: GCA_965227435.1. Lineage (GTDB taxonomy): Bacteria > Pseudomonadota > Gammaproteobacteria > Pseudomonadales > Halieaceae > Marimicrobium. The sequence goes on from CBDDGB010000002.1 coordinate 547,094, forward strand.
TGTAATCGGGTGCGCGTCGAGCGGGTAGTCCGGTAACTGCTCTGCAATCTCCCGCAGGTTAGAGGTCAGCAACTGCTTTCCGAACGCCGTGTCTTCAGCGTCCATGTGCTTGACGAGAAAATCTTCGTAAAGCGCACGGTTGTCGTGGAAGTTGTGGCATCCCGCGCTGGCGCAGGTATCAAACGCCATACCCTCGTGGCTGGGTCGATCCTCTGCGATGTCCTGATGGCACAGGAAACAGACGTCTTCGGGAACGGTAACACCCATTGCGTGCGTTATTTCCGGACGATGCTCAACGTGACAGGTCACGCAGTAGCGTGCATCCAGTACCGCGATCCGGTCGGCATTGCGAGGGTCGGTAAACTTGGACTTGGGGTGATCGTCCTTCGCGGTTTTCAGCGCGTCAGCATGACAACCCTCGCAGGCCTCCTGCACCGCATCCGCATCGGAGTACGGCCCGGAGTGGCAGGCGTTGCAGGCGAGCTCAATCTGGTAGTGACCGCTGCTGGTGGCACCTGGTAGAAACACCGTCCTGTCAGCCTCCTCGTCCTGTAGCGTGGAATACAGCCAGCCTGCCAGCACTGCACTGAGCAACAGCCAGAGGATCCAGAGCGGGGTGTTCTTGCTTCGCATACGTGCTCATCGTTAGCATCAGAAGTAATAGGATTTCAGAATGTGTGCGCCTAGCAGCGCCGGCAGGGGCCAGCCCAACAACACGTGACCCCACACGCCCCAGCTACGCCAGCGCTGGGCCAGAGCCGGCGACAGACGATGCTCAAAGGCAATCACCAGGCCGAGTAGCCCGCCCAGCAAAACCAGACCAAGGAAGCACGCCATCAATAGCTGATTGAGGTTGTCGCCCAGGCGGAAACCCGTGTGCACCGCGAGAGCAATGAGCACTGTCGCCGTGAGCGCCACATGGAAAATGCGCCACCAGGCAAAGTTGCCCAGGCGAAATGCGGGGAGACGTTTACGCAGTGAAAACAGGAGACTCAATAGCGACAAGCCCAGTATCGTGAAACCACTGACCTGCTTGTTAAACGTGTCGCGCCAGAGTTCGTCCCAGCGCCAGTCAAGCTGCACGGATGTGGGGTAACCGATGGAAAAGACCACCGCGACAAACGCCGCCAGCACGGCGATACCCGCAAGGCCGGACAGCGGAAAAAACGCCTTTACCCGTTCGCGCGGTGTCGAATCACCCACCAATTCCTTGAGTAGGGGCTGGCAGGAACCGCAGCCACTGCCAGCCTGCGTACGGGCGGTCAATACCTCCACGCTCTGCACACCCTCAGCCACCACCGACTTCAACTGGCCACACGATACCGAGTTGCAGTTACAAACAATCGCCTCTGCAGGCCACGCTGCAATATTGGCAGGCCGGTCTGCGGGAAACAGTTCGCCGGTACGACGGAACCGCCACAATTGCCAGGGCGCAATCCATTTGCGCTTGTGTGCCAGGTCGCGAAGTAGCGGAAGTTCGTGCCAGTCTCCGATCGCGTTGATACTGGCAATGTGTCCACCCGCCAGCGTAACCCGGCGGTACTTGCCCTCTCCCTTCCAGGTCACCGAATGTAAGCTGCGGGAAGGTTCAGGCTCGCCCATACTGAAGACCGAAAGGCCAGCCGCCTTCAGGCTGGTTGCCAGCTGCTTGTTGGCATAGGTCGCTGCCGATTCCACATCGGCAATATTGCGCGCGGCGATAGCGGCCTGTTCATAACCGGGTGCCACGAGGCCGAACAACTCACCCTGCCGCTCACAACACTCTCCAATCGCATAGATGTTTTCGTCGGAGGTGCGCATTTGCGCATCAACCGTAATGCCGCGGCCAAACGCCAGCCCGGCCTGTTCAGCGAGGTCCTTGTTGGGTCGTATACCGGTTGCGACCACAACGGTATCGCAGGAGATTTCACTGCCATCGCGCAGCACCGCACCCTCGACTTTCTGCGTTCCCAACAGCATGTGGAGACTCGTGCCGAGCTTGAGATCTATGCCTTTTCGACGCAGCTCCTCTGCAAGCATCCTGCCCGCAATGCTGTCGAGCTGGCGAAACATCGGGTGCTGGTTATGATCCAGCAGAGTCACCCGCGTGTGATGTCGCCGCATTGCAACTGCAGCCTCAACACCCAGCAGCCCGGCGCCCAGTGCCACGGTGTGTGTACTGTGTATCCGGCGCGCTGCCAGCTTTTCCGCATCGGCCATGTCCCTGAAGGTGTAGACGCCGGTGAGCCCGATGCCAGCGAGCGACGGAACGAATGGTCGCGAGCCCATCGCCAGCACCAGTTTCGAATAGGGGTGTTGCTGACCCAGCGAATCGGTCACTGTGCGAGCGGCGGGGTCAATGGACGCGATTCGCCGCCGCAGGAATGTCGTTTGTTCGGCGCCCTCATCCAGCCAGTCACCAGCCAGTGCAATGTCCGCCACCTTGTGCTGCCCGGCCAGCAGGCCGCTCAGCTGCACCCGGTTGTATGGTTCATAGCGTTCTTCACCAAACAGCAGAACAGGAAGCTCCGGCGCCACGCTGCGCAACTCCCGCACGGCACGCACGCCGACCGGACCAGCGCCGATAACAATGACCGGCAGGATCGCCTGCTCCAGCGCAGCGCCTTGTTGGATTGCTGACATGTTCCTTACTGCCAGTGACATCCGATACTCCCTCGAACGCGCAAAAAAAAGCGCCCTGGCCATCGCTGGAATGCGATAGTCAGAGCGCCATTGCTCCTGGATGGAATGAACTGGAAGAACGCCGCCTGTGCGACACTGCACTCGGCAGGCATTCACCATTCGTAATGCACTAACCGTGCCAAATACAGAAATACTGGAAAAACAGGCGCTTAGAAAATCTACAGCCTACATAGTCACGCCACATAACTGTGCGCTACACCAAAGTGGCGCGAGCACTGCGACAAATGTGTGCGAATCGGCTTGACGAACAGCGCCCTCGAGCGGCCACCACCCGCAATCAACACCCGACCCCCAGAGGGCATAACTCGCCGAGCAAAATGGGGAAATGCCCCGGCTCTGACCCAGCCTGCTAGCCGCGCGCAGGAGCAACGGTTGCCCGCAGGTGATACAGTCTCTATAAAGGACGCTTGAAGCGCCCTACACCCGACCGCTCGCGGGTCAGACAGAAGAGGAATCCATGAATAAATCGAACAATGCGAACCCCCTCACCTCCAAGGAGTTTGTCGACAACCTCATACGGCTGGCCATTGTCGCTGTCGTTCTCGTGATGTGTCTGCGTATTTTCAGCCCCTTCATCAACCTGATGCTCTGGGCTCTGATACTCGGGGTCACGCTGGACCCACTCAATGACAAACTGGCAGCGAGATTGGGCACCAGCCCGGGGAAGTCAGCGACAGTAATGGTCACCATCGGGGTCCTCCTGCTGCTGGTGCCATCTGTGGTTCTTGGCACCATGCTGCTCCAGGAGACGGGCGCCATCCTCGAGGCTCACAGGGAGGGCACCATGTCCATCCGCGGACCCTCAGACAAGGTCGCCGAATGGCCCATCATCGGCGAGCGTGTCTACACAGCCTGGACCGCCGCGGCGGGAGACATTACTTCATTTGTAGAGGCCAACCGCGAAACCGTCGCCTCTGTTGTGTCCAAAGGCGCCGCGATCGCGCGCTCGATAGTGGGCGACCTGTTCGTGTTAATCGGCGCGCTAATCGTGGCCGGCATCATGATGGCCTATGGCGAGGGCGGCAGCACCGCCATGAAGCGCATCATGTCGCGCATTGCAGGTGAAGAGCACGGGCCCGAGATACACGATTTATCGGTGAAGACCACGCGCTCTGTCGCCGTGGGCGTACTGGGCGTCGCTGCGATTCAGGCACTGGTTCTCGGCATTGGACTGGTGCTGGCAGGCATCCCGATGCCGGGCGCATTGACGCTCATCGCCCTGCTGCTGGCGATCATGCAGCTCCCCGGTCTGATCATCGGTTTACCTATCATCATCTGGATGTGGCAGGCGGGTGACGGCAGCACTGTGATGAACGTGGTCTGGACGATCTACATTATCGCTGCGGGGCTGCTGGACAACTTTCTCAAGCCACTACTACTCGGTCGCGGCGTAGATGTGCCCATGACGGTGGTATTGCTGGGCGCTCTGGGCGGCCTCGTTTCGGCCGGGTTCATCGGGCTATTCATCGGCGCAGTGATTCTCTCCGTTGGGTACCAGGTCTTTATGAAGTGGGTAGACGAAAGCGCCCCGCCCACAGCATCCAGTGAAGAAAGCACCGAGGGCAGCGAATGAGGCGACTGAAGGCTGCTACAGCGATTGTCTGTACAAGTCTTACGCTGCAAGCCTGCACCAACCTCGGCCCGGACTACGAAGAACCCCCCGTAGACTGGCTGGAAACCTGGGAGACAGACCTCTACGGGCAGGTCGAGGACAGCGACAACACTGCAACTGACCTGACCTTCTGGTGGCGGGCGTTCAACGACTCGGTGCTCAATGGGCTCATCGCTACCGCGCGCAATGAGAACCAGTCACTGCGCATTGCGGGGCTCGCGATCCTCGAGAGCCGCGCCCTGTTGGGCATCGCCACCGGCGCGCAGTACCCCCAGGTGCAACGCGCTACCGGCTCGTGGCTGCGCGCAGACAGCTGGCCCACGCAAGGCGACGACGACTGGCAGCGCTCCAGCATAAACAGCTACAACGCGGGCTTCGAAGTGGCCTGGGAGCTGGATTTCTGGGGTCGTTGGCGGCGCGGCGTAGAATCCGCAGATGCGGCGTTCTTCGCATCGATTACCAACCACCAGAACGCGCAGGTCCTGCTGGCAGCCCAGGTTGCACAGGCCTACTACTCCTACATTACGTTCGCCAGGCAGATAGAAATCGCGCGGGAAAATGCTGAACTGCAGGAACGCAGCCTGGAAATTACCTCGAAGCTGTTCGAGAGCGGTCAGTCGGCTGAGCTCGATGTGCAGCAAGCTCGCACGCAGTACCTCGCCACGATGGCCAGCATTCCCAACCTGGAAATCAGCCTGCGCCAGGTCGAAAACGCGCTTGCGGTACTGCTCGCCCGCAAGCCGGGCGACCTGCCGGAACTCACCGGCATTACCGTAGCACTGCCCGCGCTGGCACCCGTTTTGATCGACGATATCCCCGCGCAGTTGCTGATGCGCAGGCCGGACATCCGCTCGGCCGCGTGGACTGTCGCGGCGCAGTCCGCCCAGATTGGCGTCGCCAAGGCAGACCTCTACCCCTCTATTTCACTGTTGGGCTCCATCGGGTGGTCGGGCAACTCGCTGGGCGCGACAACAGACACGCTCAGCACCGGGGTAGGCCCCGGCATCACCTGGAACCTGTTCAACTACGGCCGGATCAAAAACAATGTGCGTGTGCAGGACGCGCGCCTGCAGCAGGCGATCGAGGGGTATCAGCTCAATGTACTCGCGGCCGCCGGCGAGGTGGATGACGCCGCGGTAAGCGTGACCAAGACGCGCGACCAGCTCGGCTTTCTCGAACAGTCGCTGGATGCCGCAGACCGCTCGCTGGAACTCTCTACCAAGCGCTACCAGGAAGGGTATTCCGATTTTCAGCGCGTGTTGACTGCCCAGCGCGCACGCGCGCAGGCATCTTCAGCTTACGTGGCAAACCAGGGCGCGCACGTAAACGCGGTTATAACGCTCTACAAGGCGCTGGGTGGCGGCTGGCAGGCCGAAACCGGCGAAGCGCTGCTACCGGAAGACACCCGCACGGTGATGAGCGATCGCACAGACTGGAACGGCATGCTGGACGCTCCGCTGCCCGACCCAATGCAACAAGCAAGCGAGTCCGAACGCAATGAGTGACGAAGAAACACAGAAGCCCGCCGACACACAAGGTGACGAAGGCCAGGATAGCGCTCCCGCTGCCGTCAAGCGCGGCGGCTTGATTGTCGCGCTGGTCATTCTCATCTCACTGACCTGGTACCTGGCGTCTGATCGCTACACCCCTTACACGAGCCAGGCGAGGGTCCAGGGCTACGTCATCGGCGTGGCGCCACAGGTGTCTGGCATCGTGACCGAGGTACTGGTCAAGAATAACGAGCGCGTGGAAGCCGACCAGCCGCTGTTTCGAATCGACCCCTCGCAATATGAAATCGCGCTAGCGAAGGCGCGCTCCGATTACGAGAACGCTCTGCGCCAGGTCGAGGCCGGCGATGCGGGCGTGGAGGCGGCCCGCGCCAACCTGCGCTCCGCGAAGGCCAACCTGGAGAAAGCGCAGAAGGATACGGACAGGCTTGAGCGCCTCTACCGCGAGGACCCCGGCACTATCTCGGTACGTCGCCTGGAAGTGTCCCGAGCGAACCTCGACTCTGCCAAGGCCGGCGTTGCTGCTGCAGAAGCCTCTGTGCAACAGGCGATCGAGAGCAAGGGTGGCGACTCCAGTGCCGAGATCAACACCATTCTGCGGATCGCCCAGACCGGGGTAGAAAAAGCCGAGCTCGATCTTGAACACACACTCGTAAGGGCCACAGACCGCGGCCAGATCACAGACCTGCGCATGGAGGTCGGCGTTTTTGCGGGTGCGGGCCACCCGGTTATGACCCTGATTTCGCTCAGCGATGTGTGGATACAGGCGGAGTTCACGGAGAACAACCTGGGCCACATACAGAAAGACTCGCGGGTGGAAATCGTGTTTGATTCGCTTCCCGGCGAGGTCTACGAGGGCACCATCACTAACGTGGGTCTAGGCGTCAGCGCCACTCGTGACCCGCAGCCCGGCACCCTACCCACCATCGACAACAGCCGTGACTGGCTGCGTCAGGCGCAGCGTTTTCCCGTACTCGTGCACTTCGATGTGCGACAGAACGAAGAACTCATGCGACAGCTGCGCATCGGTGGCCAGGCGGCCGTGATCGCCTACGGCGATGGCGCCATGGTGACGCGATGGCTAGGAAAGCTCTACATCCGGGTCATGAGCTTCCTCTCCTACGCCTATTGATTTTCAGGTACTGAAGCAGGAATAGCTCGACCCATGCACATTGGCGCAAGACGTGTATTCAGGCTAAGCAGCAGCATCGCGCTGTCACTGGCCGCGGCGTACGCGTTGAACATGAGCATGGCGTATATGGCGCCATTGTTTGCCTTTATTCTTGGCGCCGCACCCAAAGCACCGCTGACACCAAAGGCACTGGCTGGCGTACTGGTCGCCATTACCGTGCTGCTCGGAGTGGGCCTGCTACTGATCCCTACCCTGCTCTACTACCCGGCAGCGGGCCTTGTCATGGTGCTCATGGGCATGTTCCTGGCGAACTATATCTCGCTGAACCTGGGTAAAGGCCCCGTGGGCACCGTGCTCCTCGTCGGTGTCGCTATGATCACGATGGTAGGGCAGCTCGGTTACGGCATCGCGCAACTACTCATGCTCGAGATGCTGCTGTCGATCGCGCTCGCCGTCGTGTGTCAGTGGCTGGTCTACCCCCTCTTTCCCGAAGATCCGGGACCGCCACTGGAAATGCCCAAGCCCGAGCCTGAACAGTCCACCTGGCTGGCCGCGCGGGCAACGCTCATCGTCTTTCCGGCCTATTTACTTGGGCTTACAAACCCCACCTTCTACACCCCGCTGATTCTCAAGTCGGTTGCACTGGGCTCACAGGCATCGGAGGCGGATTTACGCGGCGCGAGGGTGGAGTTGCTGAGCTCAACCTTCCTGGCCGGCGTGATGGCCATACTGTTCTGGTTCTGCCTCAAGCTCGCCCCGAATCTATGGATGTTTACCCTGTGGACGCTGGCCTTTAGCCTGTTTATTACGGCAAAGCTCTACGGCGTATTGCCGACGAAGCATGCACCGACCTTCTGGCAGAACGTGATGATCACACTGCTCATACTGGTCGGGCCCGCAGTAGCCGACAGTGCCAATGGCAAGGACCCGTACATGGCGTTTGCGGTCCGCATGAGCCTGTTTATCAGCGTCACCATCTACGCCAGCTTTGCCATAGAGTTTCTCGAGTGGTTAAAACAACGACAGCTGCGGCGGCGCCAGGTCGCGCGGCGACAAATGGAGGCTACCTGATGCTGGAAAATCTGCTTATCGGTCTCACAGCGATGCTGGCCTGCCTCTTTGTGCAGGCGTCACTGGTGTCTCTGTCTTTCCTGATCTATCGCCGCAACCTGGAACTCGCCGACTCGCCGACATTTCGCGGCACCTTCCTATTAATTAGCGGCATCATGGTCACACTCGTTGTGGGCACGTTCATCCAGATCGGTATATGGGCAGCACTGTTCATGCGCCTGGAGGAGTTTACCGACTTCAGCACCTCGCTCTATCACTCGGCGGTCAATTTCGCCACGCTGGGCTATGGCGACATCGTCATGTCGGAAGCGCACAGGATTCTCGGCCCCATGGAATCGATCAACGGCGTGCTGATGATCGGCGTTTCGACCGCCGTGATGATGACCGCTTTGCAAGACGCACTGAAGCGCACACGCGCGGCGCGCCAGGCCCAGGGCCACTAAGGCTTGGACCGATGAAACGCGGTAACTCGCTGACTGTTTGCCTGGCGCTGCTGCTGTCAGCGTGCTCGCTACCCAGTGACTTCCAGCGCGAGCCCACCACCGCGCTCACCGCCACCCATGACACGATACTTGCAGAGTCGATCGCGCCCTTGCTCACCAACAAAGGCGGCCAATCCGGCGTCTACCCGCTGGGCAACGGCCTCGATGCATTCGTAGCCCGACTGGGCGTTGCGACGGCCGCTGAGCGCTCCATCGATTTGCAGTACTACCTCTTCCACGATGATGACACCGGCCGGCTGCTGGCCGCACACCTGTTGCAGGCCGCGGATCGTGGTGCACGCGTCCGCCTGCTGCTCGATGACATGGACATGGCAGGACGGGACGCCGACCTTGCCTCCCTGGCGCTGCATCCAAACATCAGCATTCGTCTGTTCAACCCATTTCCCTCGCGCACGCTCCGCTATCTGGACTTCATCACGCACTTCGGTACGGTCACACGCCGCATGCACAACAAGTCGTTTACCGTAGACAACCAGGCAACGATCGTCGGTGGGCGCAATATCGGAGACGAGTACTTCGAAGCGGCGAGCGGCATGAACTTCGGCGACATGGACGTACTGGCTGTCGGACCGATTGTGCAAAAGGTCAGCGCTGCCTTTGACCTGTACTGGAACAGTGAACTCGCCTATCCGGTCAGCGCATTTGGTGCAGGCGAAAGGCCCGACCTGCTGGAGCGCGCCCGCGACCACCTGAACGGCTACATGAAAGAGCTTCCAGACACACGGTATGGGCAGCGCCTGAAGGCGTCAGGTCTGGTGGCAACACTGGAACGAGGCAACCTCGGCTTGCTTTGGGGAGAAGCAAAACTGCTGTACGACCTGCCCGAAAAGGTGGTGACAGATCCTGATGATCGCAACACGCACCTGGGCCCGGAACTACTGGAACTCGTACAGGCCGTAGAGCAGGATCTCATACTGGTGTCGCCCTACTTCGTACCGGGCGAGGAAGGCACAACCCTGCTCAGCAACCTGGTTGCCAACGGCCGTCGGGTGACCGTACTGACAAATTCGCTCGCGGCGACAGACGTGCCCGCCGTACACGCCGGGTACGCCCGCTACCGCAAAGCACTGCTCGAAGCGGGTGTAGAAATCTACGAGATGCCGCCCAACCCAGTTACGGAAGAATCGAGTAAGGGTCGCTTCGGGTCGTCCAATTCAAGCCTGCACGCCAAGACACTCGTATTCGACGGAGAGAGTGTGGTCGTCGGCTCCATGAACCTTGATCCACGCTCCAGTCTGCTTAACACCGAAATGGGCATTCTCATAGAAAGCCAGGAATTCGCCGAAGAGATAGCCCGGTGGCGAGACGAAACCCTACCAAAGTTTGCCTGGCGCGTGGCGCTGGATGCGAGCGAAACCAGCGCACAGGGCACCAAATCGAAGCCGCACATGGCGTGGATTATCGAAAAAAACGGGCAGCAAGTAGTCCGTTTCGACAAAGAGCCCGAGGCGAGCTTCTGGGCAAAGTTCCAGGTGGCAATCGCCAGACTGTTGCCCATCGAGAAGCAACTCTAGCCAGCCGACTGCTGTGACGGCATTCCCATCGGCAGAGGATTAGTGTTCACGGGTATCAACTTCTCTATGTACGCCGCGGTTCTGATGAGGTGGCGCAACGAGATGCAGCCCTTCAAGAAAACAGAACCGCGAAGCGGCCGTACCTCCGTCCGCTTGCGTTCTCAGACTGGGCGCGCGATTCATTCATCGGTTTTTTCGCAAAAACACTCCACTTAATCTCATTTTTTCGAAGCCTTTCCTGACCTATAGTTGCGCCTCCCAGCATTCAGCCAAAGACAGGAGAGACAACATGCAGGAGACGCATCAGTTAACAGGGAAGCGCACCATCGTCGGCATTGCATTTGCCGTTGCCCTGACCCCCGCAACCTCAATGGCATTTGAAGCGAGCGATATCATCGTGCGCGCCGGACTTTCGTTGGTAGCACCGAATGAAAGCAGCGACCAGCTGGCACTCAACGGATCGGAGGAGGACTTCATCAACGCCGTGGGGCCCGCGGAGCTGTCAGTCGACAACAATACCCAGTTGGGCCTCACATTCGAGTACATGCTGACAGACAACTGGGGCTTGGAACTGCTGGCAGCAACGCCCTTTGAACATACCGCGAGCGGCACCAAGACACTGAACGGGCTGGATATTGCAGACCTCAAACACCTCCCCCCAACGCTAAGCGCGATGTATCACTTCAACGCTGGCTCGGCATTCAGGCCCTACGTTGGAGCGGGCATCAACTACACGCTGTTTTTCGACAAGGAGCTAACCCGCGAAGCCGATGCGGCCTTTGAGTCGCTCGGACTCACGGGCGGCGATCTCGAGCTGGATAACTCCTGGGGCATTGCGCTGCAGGTGGGAGCCGACTACCAGTTTCACGACAACTGGTGGCTGAACGCGTCCGTCCGCTGGATAGACATCGGCACGGAGGTCGACGTGACCTTTGACGACGGCACCAAGGTAACGACCGATCTGGATATCGATCCCTTCGTGTACAGCCTGAAGATCGCCTACGTGTTCTGAACGCCGACTCGTCAGCCGCCAGATGCTTCCCCTGTCGTGCCAACAGGCGCGGCAGCACTTGACCGCTGGACATCATCGCGAGGTCCAGCGGTATTCTCCATTTAGAGGTAGTAAAGCAATACGTAAGTCGTCAGCAGCACGGCTATCCACAGTGCGGTCGTGCCGATCTGCCACGTGCGTCCCATGGGTCCTGTACTGCCAAACAGGCTCGCAAGCCGTGCTCCGGGGCCTTCGCGAAACGCTTCCAGTGCGCCCCCCACTGCGGCGCCGAGCGCGGCAACGGCTCTCAACAGGCGCTCTCCCAGCCCAAACAGCACAACGCGCCAGAACCAGTCTGTGTCGAGAGAGATCGTCAAGGTGCGCTGCATTAGCGGCAGAAGCAGGAAGAACGCCAGCCCGGCAAACAGCAGGAGCTGCAGGTAGAAAAGGACCTTGCCCGGGGCATAAGCGTCATACTCAACCGGGTAAGGCAGCAGCGCCCACAGCGGCTCCGGGTAGATGCCGAGGAAGATACAGAGAAATGCAAAGAACACCATGGCGGCGCCCATGTTCCAGGGTGCGTCCTTGGGCCGCATGCCCGAGTCTTTCTGGAAAAACACGAACCAGGGGAACTTGATGCCCGCGTGCAGGAATACGCCCGCGGATGCGGCGGCCAGCAACAGGTAAACAGCAGCGAGGCCCTGCTGCTCCGCAGCAACCGAGATCAGGGTCTTGGTCGTGAAGCCCGACGTCAGGGGAAAGCTGGAGATCGCGAGCGCGCCGATGATGCCGCACGCGGCGGTCAACGGCATGGTACGGAACAGGCCGCCAAGGTCAGAGCAGCGAGTCATGCCAGTTCGATAGATAACCACACCCGCACTCATAAACAACAGCGCCTTGTATATAATGTGCGCAAACGCATGGGCGGCAGCGCCATTCAGCGCCATCTCAGTGCCGATACCCACCGCAACAACCATGAATCCCACCTGATTGACTACGGAATAAGCCAGGATTCGGCGCGCATCGTTTTCCAGCAGCGCATAGATGATGCCGTAAAAGATCATGTACAGGCCGACACCGATCAACACCGGCTCACCTGGAAACAGCAATATCAGGGCAAGCACCGCCGACTTCGTGGTAAACGCAGAGAGGAACACCGAGCCGGTCGGACTCGAGGCAGGATAGGCATCAGCAAGCCAGGCAGAAACCGGGGGCGCCGCTGCGTTGATGAGTATACCGATCAGGATCATCCAGGTATCGAAGTTGGTCGCCAACATCGGCTGGATCTCGACAGATCCCGTGTGCACAACCACGCCTTCGATTCCAACCTTGAGGATAACCCCGCCCAGCAGATGCATAATGGCGTAGCGAATGCCAGCGCGACGTGATTCATCGGTACCGCCGCACCAGACAACGATCGTTGAGAAGATCGCCATCAATTCCCAGAACAAAAACAGGCTGATGAGGTCGCCGGCGAACGCCACGCCCACTGCGCCCGCCGCATAGGCGTAGCCCGCAGCGAGCTCGTACCACTGGGCCTGACGGAAGGCGAACAATCCGCCCGCAAATGCCATTATCGAAAAGATCGTGGCAAACAACCGGCGAACCGCACTGCCCTCTATAGGCTGAATCTCGTAGCCGAGGAAGGACGCGGTGGCTACAACGCCGTCCGGGATCTGCCACAACGCCCACAGCGTTACCAGGGGGGCGACGAAAAGTACTGCGCTGCGCAGGTGTCCGCGCGTAATGCCGACCAGGAACGCGCCCGCGAGCAGGATGAGAGCCGGGTGGAGTACTCCGTCAATCATCGTAATAGTCCTCCGGGCGCTTCAGCACCGCGCCCAGCCCCTTCGCGACAAGTACCATTGCCACGCAACTGAAGAACCCATATGCAGCACCGAAACCGAACCAGCCGTCGACGCCGAAATAGCCCTTTACCTTGATCCCCAATTGCGCAAGTACGGTCAGCGCGAGTACTGCGTACAGTGCCACCCAGAGTTTACGTATCGTTGCAGGCCGGGTGAGCCAGTGGTCATCGGGGGTGTCGACCCGCGGCACGGGCTTGCCCTCTGCAGGCTCCGTATAGGGCAGGTGCTGCTCTTGCTCGCTCATTTGACCCGCCCCACGAGTTGCGCCTCGAGATCCAATACCGGCTGGTTGAAAAAGAAAAACGCCAGCGTGAGCATGGCAGTCACCGTGAGTGCGGCGACGGCGGGCCACGGCGCCTCGCCGTGCTCTTTACCGCCGGGCTCCTCAGGCGACAGCCAGGCAGCATAAATCACTGGCAGGAAGTAGGCAGCGTTCAGCACGGTGCTTAGGATAATGGTGAAGATGGCAACGTAATTGTTCGACTGAAAAGCGCCCGCGAGAATAAACCACTTCGACACGAAGCCTGCCAGTGGCGGCACGCCAATCATCGAAAGCGCGCCAATCGTGAATGCAGCCATTGTCCAGGGCATTCGCGCACCGATGCCCCGCAGCTGGTGTAACTCGGTTTTCTTCGACGCCACGTAGATCGCACCGGCCGCAAAAAACAGCGTGATCTTGCCAAACGCGTGCGCAACGATGTGTACCGCCGCCCCGATCTCCGAGAGCGGTGTTAACACCGCGGCCGCCATTACGACATAAGAGAGTTGGCCGATCGTGGAATACGCCAGCATCCGCTTTAAATTTTGCTGACGCAACGCCACCACACTTGCAGCGATTATCGTGAATGAGGCGACGTACAACAGCCAGCTGCCGGCTGGCTCGGCAAACAGGTTTTCTACCCCAAACACATAGATGATGACCTTGGTCACCGTAAACACGCCAGCCTTGACGACCGCCACCGCATGCAACAGAGCACTCACCGGCGTGGGAGCCACCATCGCCGCGGGCAGCCAACGATGCACCGGCATCAGTGCGGCCTTGCCTACACCAAACACGTAGAGCCCTAACAGCAGGCCAACGGCGGGGCCGGCGAGCTTGCCGGCGAGAATGCCGCCCGGTGTAAAGGTGAGCGTACCGGCAATGCTATACGTCCAGATAATCGCCGGCAGCAACAGGCCAATGGACGTTCCCAGCAGGATACCGAGGTATACACGGGCGGAGCGGACCGTGGCCTCGTCACCCTTGTGTGATACCAGGGGATAGGTGCTGAGCGTCAGCACTTCGTAGCAGAGAAACAGGGTCAGCAGGTTGTCTGCAAACGCGACGCCAAGGGCCGCGGAAATCGCGATGGCAAAGCAGATATAGAAGCGCGTCTGGTGCTGCTCGTTGTTGCCGCGCATGTAACCAATGGAGTACACCGAGTTGACGATCCACAGCGTTGATGCCAGCGCGGCAAAGAGCATGCCCAGGGGCTCCACGCTGAAGGCAAGACTCAAGCCGCCAACAAATTCGGTAACGACCACACCAGGGCGCTCGCCGTCCATGATCGCCGGGGCCAGTGACCAGACCAGGGCCGCGAGAGAGGTGGCGGTGACCAGCGTGACCGTTTCGCGCAGATTGGGCCAGCGCCCGGCGAGGCCGATGCCCACCGCACCCACAAGAGGCAGGAGCAGCGCAAGCAAGATAGTGTCGCCGCCGCTCACTGCAGGTGCCTCAATAGATCCATGATGGCGCTATCGGCAAGGGCCAGCGGTAACGCCGGTGCAAGACCGAAGTAGATGTTGGCAAGAGCCGCGAGCCAGAGACAAGCCAGGAGCGGCAGTGGTGCCTCGCCGACGGTTGCACCCGGTTTCGGTTCGCCGAAATACGCCCGTTCGATAATGCGCCACACATAGACGACCGCGGCGAGCGAGCTCAACACGATCACAATGATTTCGGCGATGCCGAGTGCACCCTCTTCGAACGCCGCCTGCAGCAACAGCCACTTGGAAACAAATCCCGCCGTGCCGGGGATACCCACAAGGCTGGCGCCCGCAATGACAAGCGCCGCAGTCGTCCAGGGCATGCGGCGACCGACGCCGCCGATATCGTCCAGGCGCAGACCGCTGACATGCATTGCGATACCCGCGACAGCCAGGAACAACGTGCCCTTTGCGAGCGCGTGGTTAAACATGTGCACAATCGAAGCAGTTAGTCCCGACTCGCTGGAGAAGCTGGCACCGAGCAGGATATAGCCGATCTGCGCAACGGATGACCACGCCAACAGCCGCTTGAGGTTATTCTCGCGCATGGCGACCACGGAACCTACGAGGATGCCCAGCAGCGCGAGCGGCAAAAGGAATGTGGCGAACTGCGCGACATGGCCAGACAAGTTGGCCTGGAACACGAGGAAGTCGAAGCGCATGAGCACGTAGACGGCGACCTTGGTGGAACACGCGGCAAGAAAGACGGTGACCATGTGCGGCGCATAGGTGTAGGCATTGGGCAACCAGACGTGCAGCGGAAACAGTGCCGCCTTGAGGGCGAGGCCAACCGTTACGAAACCCGCGGCGACAAGGATCGGCCGGTAGTCGGCAACCTCGGCAATGCGGCTTTCCATGTCGGCGAAATTCAGCGTGCCGGTCATCATGTACACCAGCCCCACCCCGATGAGGTAGCACGTGGCGCCGACGGTGCCCATAATCAGGTACTTGAACGTCGCGGTGAGCGCGCGCCTGTCGGGACCACCCGCAATCAGGATGTACGACGCAAGCGACGAAATCTCCATAAAGACAAACACGTTGAACGCGTCGCCGGTCACGGTGATACCGGAGAGCCCTGCAAGCGCTACCAGCCAGGCCGCGTAAAACAGGTGAATTCGATCGCTGGGCAACTGGCTCTCGAGGCTCTTGCGACCACCCACGAGCGCGATCGCCGACGAGCCCGATACCAATAACAACACCACGGCTCCGAGCGCATCGATGTCGAGCACGATACCGTAGGGGCCGGGCCAACCACCCATCTCGTACTGTATCGCGCCACTACCAAGTATCGTGGCGGTGAGCGCTACGGCGATGGCGAAGGCCATGACGCTCGCGGCGGTTGCCGCGGCCCAGGCGAGCCCGGGCCCGCGTAACAGCACGACCAGCGGCGCGGTCAGCAACGGGACCACGATCTGCAGCGCCGGCAGTTGCGCGCCCAAACTCACTCTTCGATATCCAGGCGCTGGGTTTCGTCTTCTTCCACGGTGCCGTAGGCCTCGTAAATGCGCACGACCACAGCGAGTCCGACCGCGGTCGTTGAAATACCCACCACAATAGCGGTCAGGATCAACACCTGCGGCAGCGGGTTGGAGTAGATCACCCCTTCCACGCCCTTCTGGATGATGGGCGCGGTACCCCCCTCCACCTTGTCCATAGTGATGTACAGAAGGAAGACTGCAGACTGGAAAATGGCAAGGCCCAGCAGTTTCTTGATCATGTTGCGGTGGGAGATCACGGCATAGAAGCCGATCATCAACAGCACCGCGAATACCCAGTAGTTGTAGAGGCCGAGTATCTCCAGCATCACCGACCCCGCGCCGCAAATGCGTGGTAGATAGCGAGCATCACACCGGCGACCGAAATGCCCACACCGAGCTCGATAGCAATAATGCCCCACTGCTGACCTTTCACCGGGTCTGAGGAGAGAACGCCATACTCGAGAAAGTTGCCACCGAGCAACATGGTGAGTATTCCGACACCACCGTAGATCAGCGCGCCGCCCGCCATCATCCACATCAGCAGGCGCGGGGAGATTACGGCTAGCGCCTCCCGCTCCCCTTCAATCAACGCATAGAGAATGAGCCCCGCAGCAAAAATGGCGCCCGCCTGGAATCCACCGCCCGGGCTATATTCGCCGTGGAACTGTACGTACAGCGCAAACAGCAATATAAAAGGAATGATCAAACGCCCTACCACCTGCGGGATCAGGTGATGACTTAGGTAGCTGCGACCCCTGGCAAGATCTTCGGGCCTGCGATCACCGACCGCACCGGGCAAACCGAGCAGGAACAGCACGCCGATACCGGCAGTCAGCACCACAATCACTTCACCCAGGGTGTCGTACGCACGGAAGGAGCCGAGTACCGCAGTCACCACGTTGGGAATGTCGATAAGCTCCGGCGTTTTTTCCAGGTACCATGGCGCAACATGTTGATGCACAGGTGCCTCAGGGTCACCCAGGCGCGGCTTTTCAAAGGTCGCATAGACGACAACCAGAGTCGTGAGCGTTGTGATGGCCACTGCGAACCAGCGGTTCGGGTTGTCAGTGCGCTCCTGGGGAGGCGTAAGTGCCAGCGCGCTGAGCAACAGCACGGACGAGATTCCCGCACCCACCGCGGCTTCAGTAAGCGCCACGTCAGCCGCATCGAGAATGAAGAAATTCGCGGCCATCAGCAGGGAGAAAATGCCGCTCAGCATCACACAGGTAAAGAGGTTGCGCGAGCGCACGATAGCCAGGGCCGTGATCAGCAACAGCGTAAGCAGGAAGATACCGAACACCACCGTAATCACGAGGGCATGTCCTCCGGCAGTTCTTCCGGCAGGTCAGCACCCTTCGGCACTTCACCGGAAAGGAGCGCGGCGTTCGCGAGCGCATAGGTAGCGGTCGGCCCGGTGAGCAACAGGAACATGGCAATGGCGATCAGTTTGATGGTAGCCAGCGACAGGCCCGCCTGCAGCATGATGCCCACCAACAACAAGAGGGTGCCGAGCGAATCGGTCAGACTCGCCGCGTGCATACGCGTATAAAGGTCAGGCAGGCGCAGAATGCCGATGCCACCAATGAACACGAATCCGGCGCCTGCAAGCAGCATCGTCCAACTGAGAATGTCCAGCAGCAGCTCCATCAGTCGTCCTCAATCGGCGCTTCGCCACGCATGTGCCGGTTCTCAAAGAACTGCAACACTGCGAGAACGCCGATAAAGTTGATCAGCGCGTACGCCAGCGCGAGGTCGAGGAAGTCGGGGCGGCCGTACAGAAACGCAACGACTGACAACAGAAGCACGGTCTTGGTGCCAAACATGTTCACCGCGAGAACGCGGTCATAAACGGTCGGTCCAAGCAGCGCGCGGACGAGCGCGAAGATCATGGTCATCAGGATGCCGATGGAGGCTGCGAGGAACATACGCTCAGTCCTCGCCCAGTGCCGCAACGCGGCGATTCATCTCGCCCTCTCTCAGGTCGTCGGCGAATTCCCTGGTGAGGCAGTGTACGTAGAGCTTGCCCTCATGATCATCCAGCGTCACCGTGCCGGGCGTGAGCGTGATGGAGTTGCCAAGGATCGCCTGGCCCACCGGCCCCTTGGGCAGGGCGTCGAAGCGCATGACGGTTGGACTGATCGGCATGTTCCGGCTGAGAATTATTCGAGCAACTACCAGGTTGGTTACGACGATCTCTTTACCGAGCCAGGCCCAGAACGGCTGCAGCCGCCAGACCAGGTGCAGGCTGTACACACTCTTGTCGAAAAAGCCCATGCGACGAGACAGCACAAGCACGAGAAGGCAGGACAACACACCCAGCGTAATGAGCAACGGTTTGTAGAGGCCGCTCCAGAGCAGCCACGCGGAAAACCAGAGCAACAGGGTGAAAACAATGTACATGTCGTGTTCAAGGGCCCTGGTCAGAGGTTGAGCGGTAGCTACGGCGCGCCCGGGTTCAATCCCCCACACCCCGCCAGGCCGCAACACTCCTGATGTTGCGGACCGCGACAAACGCTGTCAACAAGGCAACCGGTTTGTCTACCCGGATTTTGTCACTTTACGTATCGGATCAGGCGAAGGATGACTAAAAAACAACCAGACTCGCCATAAGGTCACGTATTGTCAGGCCTGGAGTGGGCAGATCCCGCCGCGCGGCGACTCGCCCCTGCGCCTTAGCGGGCGCCAGGTATCGACCGCCGCATTGCGCCCGTGGATCTCGGAGCAGCCATTGGGGGCAACAGCACCGCCATGCGGTGACAGCCGTATCGGCTGTCCCGAAAACGTCAGGAAAATTTACAGAGTAATTTGGTAGGGTATTCCAACTGGTTGATAATTATACGATAAAAAATGCGGTACATTTCTTGCAAAACCTGCCCGTACACACCGAATAAAGTTGCGGTACCGTCGGCGCCATATCTCGCGAGGAGCGCAGCGTGCGGCTCACTGAACAGAGCGTGTCGTCAGGCAAAACCTGCAACGCGAGCATGCAAGCTCGAGTTTTTTAGACTTTGCATGTGACGCCGATTCAGTAGAATCGAAGACGGATCAAAACAATAATCACCACCGGCAAAGGGCGGTTCACACGCCCGATCGAGGATGTAACCCATGAGACTGTCTGGAAACTTGTCTAGTCGACTGTTCGCTCGTCTGCGCAACTCACTCAAAGGCATCGCGTTTGTTGCAAGCACCGCACTGGTAGCCACACCCATTTACGCTCAGCCAGATTTCATCACCTTTGAAAGCGGGCCAGTCCGCCCCGTCGCCATGACACCCAACGGCCTTATCGTTGCGGTAGTTAACACCCCGGACAATCGCCTTGAGCTCTTCAGCAATTCGGCGGGCTCACTGTCACCACTCGGCTCCGTGCCCGTGGGCATGGAACCCGTTGCCGTTGCCGCGCGCTCCGACAGTGAGCTGTGGGTCGTGAATCACCTGTCTGACAGCGTGAGCATCGTCGACATTTCGAGTGCGCCTTACCGCGTCAGCAAGACCCTGCTCGTCGGTGACGAACCCCGCGACATTGTTTTCGCGGGAACAACCAACGGCGGCCAGCCAGTAGAGCGCGCGTTCATTACCACGGCGCACCGCGGTCAGCACCGCGTGGACTCTTCTATCGCCGCGGTGCCCGGAGCCGGCGACCCGCAACTCATTACTCCAGGAATAGGCCGCGCGGATGTCTGGGTGTTTGACGCGGGCAATACCGGCAATACGCTGGGCGGCACACCGGTGGAAATTCTCAGCTTCTTCGCCGATACGCCGCGAGGTCTCGCGGTGTCTGCCGACAACACTACTGTGTATGTAGCCTCTCACCACTCGGGCAACCAGACCACGGTGATCAACGAAACGCGGGTTAACGGCAATATGCCGGGGCCGGACGACAACGTCTTTGGCGATGATCGCCCGGACGTCGGCGCCATCGTCAAGTTCGACGGCACCAACTGGCTCGACGCGGACGGCACCAACTGGAGCGCCTTCGTAAACTTCAACCTGCCCGACCACGACGTCTTCTCGATCAATGCCAACACGCTCGCGTCAGGCAGCATCGTCGAGTACGACCACGTTGGCACCAACCTGTTTAACCTGGTGGTCAACCCGGTATCGGGTAAGGTGTATGTCACCAACACAGAGCTGCCCAACCACATCATCTTTGAGGGCCCGGGTGTACACGGTGGAAGCACCGTACAGGGGCGACTGTCCGAGTCGCGCATTACCGTGTTGAATCCCTCCAACGGCAACGTAGACCCGCAGCATCTCAACCAGCATATCAACTACGGCAACCTGCACACCGATCCAGGCGCAGACCATGCGGCGATAAATGCGCAAGCCGCGCACAGTCTCGCGACACCCCTGCAACCGGTAGTGTCCAGTGACGGTTCAAAGCTTTACGTTGCCGCCTATGGCTCAGCGAAGATCGGCGTTTTTGACACGCCAGACATTGAAGACCCGAACTTCGAGGCAAACTTCGACCCCACGGCCGAAAGCAGCAACTATATCTCTACCGGAGGAGGCCCTGGCGGCATGGTGCTCGATGAAGCCAACAATCGCCTCTATGTGCTGACGCGCTTCGCCAACCAGCTGGAAGTCATCAACCTAGCGACCAACGCTATCGTAGAAACTCATCCGCTGTTTAATCCCGAACCCCAACCCGTGGTCGATGGTAGGCCGTTCCTCTACGACGCCGTGGTCAGCTCGGGTAATGGCGAGGCGTCCTGCGCCAGCTGCCACGTCTTTGGCGACCTGGACCAGCTCGCCTGGAACCTCGGTAACCCTGATGAGCATGTCACCATCAACACACAGAATGCTTCTCCCGGCTTACCGGTAGGTATCGATACTACCTTCCACCCAATGAAAGGCCCCATGACCACGCAGACCCTGCGAGGCATGGCAACGCACGGCGCGCTGCACTGGCGTGGCGACCGGGTTGACGGCTTCCTGGGACTGGATGGTTGCGGTGAGCCCACGGGCGCCGACTGTTCCGAAGAGTTTTCATTCTTCAACTTTATCGTTGCCTTTGAAGGTCTGCTCGGCAAGGAAGGCACGCTCGATACGAGCGACATGGTGAAGTTTACGAGCTTCGCTCTGCAGCTGATGCTGCCGCCCAACCCCATTCGCGCCCTGGATAACTCGCTGACACCGCTGCAGCAGGACGGCTTCGACGAGTTCTTCCAGCCGTTTAATGACGGTATTGCAGCCTGCGAAGGCTGCCACGAGCTCGAGCCCATCAACGGTTTCTTTGGGACCGGCGGTGACCAGACCTTTGAGGGCGAGCCCCAGTCGTTCAAGGTCGCGCACATGCGCAACCTGTATCACAAGATCGGTATGTTCGGGCACTCTTCCGCCGACATCAGTTCTGACACCCAGGGCCACCAGGGTGACCAGATCCGCGGCTTCGGCTTCCTCCACGATGGCTCGCACGACACCATCGAAACATTCCTCTCGGCAGGCGTTTTCAACACGGGTAATACCGAGGAGCGTGAACTGGCTGCCTTCTCGCACGTCTTCCCCACCGACCTGGCGCCTATTGTCGGCCAGCAGGTGACGATGACGGCGGCGAACCGTCCGGCTACAGAACCGCGCGTCACACTGATGGCGCAACGCTCGGTACAGGACTTCCGTTCCCTGCTGCTGGGCGGTCTCGTGACAGAGTGTGACCTTATCGCCAAGGGCACGGTGGATGGCGAACCGCGCGGCTGGCTGCGGCAAACCAACAGCACCTACCTTTCAGATATCAACACGACGATCTCAGAGGCGGCGCTGAAGGATCTCTCGTCGACTGAAGGCCCCATCACCTTCACCTGTGTACCACCTGGCTCGGGTGAGCGCATGGCGCTAAACCGGGACCGGGACACACACTTTGACGGCCTGGATAACTGCCCCGGCATCGGCAACAGTAACCAGTCGGACGGTGACAACGACGGTATCGGAGATGCCTGTGACCCCGTGTTTGACCCTGACACCGACGGCGACGGTGTGCCGGACAACATCGACAACTGCCCTGCAATTGCCAACCCCGGACAGGAAGATTCGGACGGCGATGGTGAAGGTGACGCCTGCGAGGGCCCTCCCGGCTGCTAAGCGCACGCCAAAAATCTCACAACCAGACACAGGGGCCGCCAGGCCCCTGATCTTTGTTTCACTGCTCGAAACGCATTCCGCATCAACAAGCCTTTAGCCACAGCTAAACCCGCTACCGCCCAATCGCCAGACTGGGGCGCAGGACACAGTTTTGCCGGGGAGCTATATGGTATCTTGTAGCGATAATTATTAGACAAAGTAGACCGAATGCGGATCAACAAGCCTTACGCAAAGCTCAGCCGCGCGAACATCTTCGCAGCACTGCTGGCTGTGCTTGCGACACTTTCTCCCGGCGCCATAGCGGAACGTCCCAACATCGTGCTGTTCATGACAGATGATCAAAGCCCAATGGACTACCCGTACGAGAAGTACTATGCCAGCGGCTCGTTCGGCTATGAAAGCACTCGACCCGTCCATACACCGAACATAGACCGCCTCGCGCGAGAAGGCATGGTGTTTACGCGCGCCTATGTCTCGAGTTCAATATGCGCCGCGAGTAGGTACACCACACTTACGGGAAGATACGCCAGTCGCAGCACGTCCACGGACTTCATCGCTGCCAACCCTCCCAATGCGCCGATCCGTGTCGAAAACAACGTGGAGTTGGATGCCAATCGTCCCAATCTCGCCTCCAAGCTTCAGTCAAACGGGTATCGCACCGGGTTCGTAGGGAAATCACATATTGTCAATCACAAAGCCTCAAAGTCAGCAGACAAATGGGGGACCACATATCCTCTCAAGCCCTACCCGGCCGACGGCGATGTTCGCTCAGAGAAAATTTCCTCCGCCATGCGCGACAACCACGCGTGGTGGCAAGCCCAGATTGCCAGGTACGGGTTCGACTTCGTGGGTGCAATATACAGTGGCAATATCGACTTGCTTCGCAGCGATGACGTCTATGCACACAATCTCGAGTGGACGACGGCAAGCGCGCTTAGCTTTATAGAAGATGACGACGAAAGACCGTTCTTCCTGTACTACGCCACCACGCTGCCGCACGGACCGGCGCCCTGGATTGACGGGAAAAGGCTAGCCGCGCCACGGGTTGGGCCAGCAGCCAAACGACCTGCGCCGGAAACAGACAAGTACCAGGAAAGCTTCATCGACAAAATCGCCTACAAGCTAGCGGGCATGGTGAACAGGCTGGTGATAAGGCTATTCCCGCCGAACCAGGAACAGGCAGCCGGAGCCGGTGAGCGGAGTTGGGCAGAGGATCTGGCAGCCTATTGGACAGAGGAGGTCTATCCGAATCTGAAATGGCGAGCCAAGTATCCACATGGCCTCGATGCTGACCCACGAATGACCGGAGAAGGCTATGTCGAGGCCTCCTACGACTTCATGCCGTCGCGCGAATCAATCATGCGCGAGGTACTCGCCCAGAAGGTCAACCCCAACGAAGCCTGGCTGACCTGGGTCGATTACGCAGTCGCCGCCCTACGGCAGTCGCTGGAGGCACGCGGCGAGTGGGACAATACGCTGGTCATCATCATGTCGGACCATGGTGCCTGGCGCCACGGCAAAGCCACGCTGCATGAGGGTGGCCTGCGCATACCTTTACTCATTCATTGGCCGACAGGCATAGCCCCTGGCTCGACCTACGACGGCCTGGTACAAAACGCAGACCTCGCTCCTACACTTCTTGAGGTAGCCGGCATCACCGACTATGCGGACCTCGGGGGTGACGGAGTCAGCCTGCTGGACGTGCTGCGGGGCGACACGGCAAAGGTGCATGACTACCTGTACGCTGAAATCGGCTACGCTCGCGCCATCATCACGCCAGACTGGAAGTACATTGCGACTCGCTACTCACAGGAAGTGGACGAACAAATAGCGGCGGGTAAAACGTTTGTCGGCAAAGATGCCGTTCCCCTGGAACGCCCCTACCTGACGCGCAACCAACACCTTGGGCACCACGCTTCGCAACACAATCCAAACTACTTCGTCCTCGACCAACTCTACAACCTCAAAGAGGACCCGCGCGAGGATACCAATTTGTTCTCGCCTGATAATCAGGTCGCCGACAGGTTGAAATGGATACTTACGGAGGAGTTGAAGCGCCTGCCCTGCGCGCCATTTGGCGAGTTCACTACCTTGCCCTGCCCGAACCAGGCATCATCACACTGAAAAGCGCGCGGGGTAGCAGGATTCGTGCTGTTCCATCAGGCTAATGGCAAACCAGAATGGCGCTCCTATCGAGGAGCAATCGCTCAGGGGCCGCATCGAAAAAACCCGAGGATACAGTTCTGGTCTCAGGGTTCTTGCCACTCCTCCTTCGTACACTGCCAGCGCTTGCTGTCCTTCACGATACGCTGATCAGGTGTCAGCCTGAAGACATGCGCCTCGCCGGAAGGTAACAGCAGATACGTTGCCAGGTTGGGTGAGCCCGTTTGGTCGACATAAGCGAGCACCTGCACAGGCCCGTTTACCCCATATTTGAGGCCCCGGTCGGGCACGCCCTTGGCGCGCGCCAGTGTGTCCTTGCCGTCTACCCAGAGCTCTAGTGTTTGCATATCGAGGCGCTCTTTACAGGCGTAGTAGGCTTTCTCTGTTTCAGCGACCCAGGTGACACCGGCCATGAAATCATCCTTGCCCCCGGTAGTACCAGGGACCGTGGCGAGCACCTCCTCGATATCCGCCGCGTGCGCCGCGCCAATCGCCAACAGTGTCAGCGCCATCACCCACAACTTCATTCCTATACACCTCACTCTGCTTCTGATGTCGCTGCAATATGCAGTGTTGAACTGCACAACGATAGCAGCATTCGGACCGCGGCAGCGGCTAGCCCGGCGGAAAGTTAACGTCGCGGGTAACGGCTTCCCACTCATCAAGGTTGGCACGCCAAACCTCGAGTTTCTCGCGGAACGCATTCAGCACATCCTCTCCCAACAAAAGATGCAGCGGCGGATCGTCCATCTCTGCCAGATCGCATACCGCGTCGGCGATGCGGGCAGGGTTCCCCGGCAGAAGACTCCCGGCCATCTTGATCAGCTCTTTACGCGCACCGACCGTTTCTGCATAGGCCTCGATCGGCGTCCCGGTTTCCTGCATTGAGCGGGTGGCCCAGTCAGTGCGGAAGGCGCCGGGCTCGATTGCCGTTACCTTGATCCCGAAAGGCTCGACCTCCTTGGCAAGACCTTCTGTCAGCGCTTCGAGTGCGTGCTTGGTGCAGCTGTAGTAGATGTTTGGTGGATTGGTGACGAGACCCGTCATCGACGACATATTGATGATGTAGCCGCTGCACTGCTGGCGCATGCCAGGCAGCGCTGCCTTAATCAGGTCAACCACACCGAAAAAATTCGTATCGAACAGCTTGCGAACCTCGGCGTCCTCCCCCTCTTCCAACGCTGACATGTAACCGTAGCCGGCGTTGTTCACCAGCACGTCGATACCATCGAACGCGGCGGTAGCGGCCCTCACTGCCTCGCGTACCTGTTCGCCGTCAGTCACGTCGAGGGCGATCGCGCGAGCAGTATCTGGAAAACGGTCGACGAAGTCAGAGACGGCCTCAACACTGCGGGCTGTCACAACCGCCCTGTCGCCGTTCGCGAGCACCTTCTCGGCAATCTCCCTGCCGATGCCTGTGGAGCACCCTGTTATCAGCCAGCGACGCGTGCTCATGCGCCCAGCTCCGGCAAGCGACGCTTGTAGGCCTCTGCCCGCGCGGACTGCTGCGCTGCTCGCTCACTTGCATTCACGCGTGTCGTACCGTCCGGGAGTACTGCATCGAGATCCGCGAGCTTCACGACCTCGCCGAGGGCAGATAAGTCATCACGCGGGCGCTGCCCAGGAAACTCCGCCATCCGCAGTGTCAGCATGCCCTCGAGAAAACCGCAGGTATCCAGCCAGTTGTGTACTCCTGGGTCCTCGGCGCACAGGACGTAGGTGAACGTGCCATCGGGATTGGGCACCGACTGCGATTTGTTGAGGCTGCTGGTGCGATCGAGGATGTCTAGCGTGGTGCCCCAGACGTTTGCAATGGGCACGGTGAAGTAGCCCGCGCCGCCATCGTTCACAGTAATCAGGAAGGCCTCGTCTTCAGCGAGATTGAAGTGGCCGCCAACGTACACCTGGTTCCGCAACATACCCGTGGTGTCTCCCGATACCGCCAGGCTGAAGTCGTTCGCCGCACGCCGGAACGTGCCCTTGGACAGTGACGTGGTGAAGTCAGCGTAATGCAGCATGAACTTCGCTGTCAGCTCCGCCTGCTCATCGCGACTGAGGGCAGGCTTACCGGGCTCGCCACCCAGGCGCTCCACTTCCAGCCAGTTGGGGTCATCCTTGTCCCAGTTGAGCATGACATCGCGAATATAGAACTCATGCGCTTCGGGGGAACTCTGCACATGGTTTGGATTGCCGTTGGCCGGCTCACTGCTGACGGTGATCTCGAAGCTGCCATCGCTACTTAGCTCCAACGTGCTGCCGTTACACACATCCACAGTACCCATGTTTGGGTCCCACAGTGTGAAATAGTTTTCCGTCATGCGGTTTTCGCCAACGCGCCCGCGGATCACGTAGCGCTCGTCGCCGGAAATCGGTATCACACGGTAGATCGAGTCGGGGTTGTCGATACCCCAGCGCGAGCCGGGTATCTGCACGCCATCCAGCGGATGCGCGAGGCGAGTAATCGTACTGATACCGGGCCGCAATGGGTCCTGGTTGGAAGACCAGATCGCCGCAGAGAACATCACTTCCTCAAAGGCCGCGTCGAAACAATCGCGCATTACGGGAGTGGGCTCCATCGCCTCAAGCCAGTGAGCCTGCACCTCCCGGTAAGCTCTCTGCACAGTCGGATGTCGGGTCAGCTCCAAGGCGTCGAGTTCACGCGCATGCTGCTCCGCAGTGGCAACGGGGTGTGACATTCCTTTCTCCTTTAAAGCGTCGGCGCCTGGACCTGCCTGAGAAACCGACGAATGTAGCTGTCGAACTGTTCTTCAATCCGGGCTTCAGTGAGCCCAAAATCTTCAGCAGTATACGCGTGCCTGGGCAGATTCGAATGACGATCCTGCTGGAGCCATTTGCGCATCGCCGATTCAGCGTCCGCCGTAAACTCGACGCCCGCCTGAGCGTATATGGACTTCATCTGGACAAGTGGGTCCTTCAGGGCATCCTTGAACACGACATCGGTAACACCGGTATCCGTGCCTGCGCGCTGGTCGCGAAACTGCATGGCTCGATGGTTTGTCCAGGCCATACGCTGCAGCCACTGTTTGCCGACCTCTCTTGCATCCACGCTGTCCTGGTGCATCTGCCACAGCGTTGCATTGAGACTGGCGCCTGAAACAATAGACTCGCGGGGGTCACGGTGCATATGTATCAAGTGAGCACCTGGAAACGTCTCTTCCACGAGATCCAGATAACCAAGGTGCGCAGGTGTCTTGAGGACCCAGCGGGCACAGGGTTCACCTCGCCGCTTCTTGCACCACTGCAGCAACTGGAGTGTCCGGTACAGGTGTTGATAAGCGGGGCGAAAATCCTGTTCGTCCAGCCACTCCCGGTACAGGGGCAGGTGGCAGTAAGACTCGGGCACATGACTCAGGAAAACATCACTGAGAATCATGATCTCTTCCTCTGCCTCATGCGCATAGCTCGGATGTATCGCAAACAGCTTGGGGGCGTACTGCTGGGACTGCGCTTCACGCCGCTCTGCACTGGCGATTCGTGGGTCGGGTTGCGAGGCAACTATGCCCAGCCTCGGCACAGGCTCCATCGCCTCCCAGCCGAACACACATGCCGTGTCTGGGTCCTGCGCCAGCAAGCGCTGCACAAGGGTTGTGCCCGAACGCATCATGCCGACTACCACAAACGCCGGGGCAACAACTTCTTCGCTGATCTCCGGATGTTGTGACAACCAGTGATGGGTACGAAGCAAATTGGCGAGACTGCGAATCACTTGTGACCGCAGCAAGGAGGTACCCAGATCACTTAACGGGGCATCTGTGAGCGATGTAAGCAGTATCTTGAGTGGCTCCCGAAAGCGTTCGTCGCCAAACTCCGTCAACCCGTCGACACTGCTCGCCTCGCTAAGCAGCAGGCTCTCATCAAATGCGCCGCTCACGTGAACTGACTGCCGCGCGGCTTCGGACAACCACCATTAAGCAGGCGCCTAGTCAACGGGCTGCCACACCGAAGGGTGACGAAACCCAATACCCGCGCCAACCAGCCCGAGATCCACACTGGTGCGCCACCCGGGCTCGGCCTCGCAGAGCGCGGGGATCGAATTGACCGGCTGCATCGCGGTTGTGGTGCTCCCGGCTGCCTGCACGTGGTCGTCGATAGACACATCGCGGCGACTGAGGCTAGCCATGGTCATAAAGTGAGTACGAAACGAGGGATCGCCCTCTATCGAAATCGTCCAGCCATCACGTGGTTTAGGCCAGCCGTCGGGGTAAAAGCCTCCTACAGTCCACAACACCTCGATTTCGATGAGGCTTCTCTCGTCTCGGAGACCGGTCCAGCGGAAGCGCTGACCCGACACGGTGCCCGCTTCGAGCCTGCCGGCGCGCAGATCGCGCGATTCGGGTGCCAACGTGAGCTCGTGCAGCGTCTGCACCTCGTCAATATCGGCGCCAAGCGCCTCGGATAACATCCATACCTGCTGGCCGAAGATGTCAGCCGTAAAACGTGCAAACGGGTTGGCTTCGAGCGTCGCCTCCTCCTCGGGATAGCCAAAACGCATGTTGTCGAAGGTGATGCGCGGGCTATCGTAAAAAGACCAGTCGGCTCGCTCCTCGAGGCGCACGTGGTCGATCGTACGCGACATTCCAGAAAGCGCCACGGGCAGCACCATACCGAGGAAACCCGGGTGAATTCCGGTGCCATGGATGGAGCTGTTGCCCTCGCGACACGCCGCCTCGACCTTGTCGCGGTCCTCGCTGTAGCTGGATTTTCGGTGAAAGAGAAACGGTGTGGCCGCCACGTTTTTCCCGGAGCGGAGAATCGAGCAGACCTCGTCGACATTGGGATGCCTCGGCGCATACATCACACAGTCTGCTTCGCACGCAAGGATCGCCTCGACGTCGTCAGTTGCCACAACGCCCGCATCAGGCATGCCGCACAGCGCGCCTGCGTCAACGCCACGCTTTGCCGCGGAGTACACAAGCACACCAACCAGCTCAAGTTGGGGGTGGATGAGAATAGCGCGCAGCGCCTCGCGACCGACCGACCCGGTCGCCCACTGGATCACCCGGTAAGGTGCACTCATGCGTTGGGAATCTCCTGTTTCATGAGACGAGCTCAAGGGAGATTAGATTATGAGGATTTTGCTCAGCCGCGCAAATTGTCTAGCAGTGCCTGGGCTTCTGCGCGCTCCGGAAACTGCGCACCGCCCTGCCCCAGCAATAACTCCAGGGCCGCGATCGCCTGCTCGGTTTGGCCGAGCGCCACGCTGATCATCGCGTCGTGGTAAAGCAAGGTTGGACTACCAGGGGCAACCTGCATTGCCAGGCGCAGTCGCTCGCGGGCCTTGGCATGCTCGCCGCCGAGGTGCTCAATAACCGCAACGGTGTCGAGCACCTGCGGAGAGTCCGGGGCAAGGGCAAGCGCCATGTGCCCGTACTGCAGTGCTTCCGACGGATTCTCCTTCCGCAACGTCCACGCCAGGTTGTTGAGCACCGTCGCATTGTCCGGCTGTATTTCCAGCACGGCCAGGAACTGGTTTTTCGCAGCCTGGGTTCGCCCTGCCTGCGACAGTTCATTTGCGAGGTACAGGCGCGCATCGACGTCCTTTGGGTTTCTTGCGATCCACTGCCGCAGCGTCAAATGCGCGTTGCCAGGGTCGCCGGCGGCACGCTGCAGGGAGGCAAGATCCAGCACACTCTGGGTAGAGGGCGCCAACGCATACACCCGCGTCGCCAATCGCACAGCTTCGTCGTATTCAGCCGCATCGTGGGCTTTCAGGGAGCGCAGCTTCAGGACCTCTGGCGTCTCCGGTGCGATGTCGACCAGCGTCGCCAGGTACTCTCCAAAGCGCTCTTCGTCCGCGTCACTTCGTGCAAGCCTGGCAAGGCTGATCAACGCCAGAACATGCTCTGGGTCTCGCGCGATGGCCTTTGACAGTGACGCCCTGAGGGTTGCCTGGTCACCCTGCGCATTGGCGGTCAGCGCGCGCAGATAGTACGCCTGCGCAGAACCCGGGTCTTCATGAATCCATTTATCAAGGGACTCTGCCGCCGCATCGCTTTCCCCGAGGCGCAGCTGTGCCAGTGCCAGGAGTTCCAGCACACGAGGTGAAGCGGCCTGCAGCGGGTGGAGTTTTTCAAAGAGTGGCGGGATGCTCTCGGGGCTGTCTGTGCCGATATAGTGCTGCGCGAGTTCGAGGCGCGGACTCAGGAATGCGGGGTTGGACCGCGCCGCCTGCCGCAGCCAGCGTAATCGCGCATAATCGTCGCCGAGCAATGCCTCGAGCTCCGCGAGCTTGATGAGTGTTGTCAGGTCGTCGGGATGCTTCTCAAGACCCGATTCGTAGAATGCACGTGCAGCGCTCGTATCATCGTCTGCGAGGGCTAACTCGGCAAGGCTCCAGTTTGCCGACGTGTTGCCCGGATCGCGATAGAGGGCGCGCTCGAAAGCAGCACGCGCCTCTGTATTTCGCCCCGCAGCAAAATAGGTACGACCAAGCACGTTGAGGGCCGCCACGTTGCCCGGGTCGCGGCCCTGGTAGGACACCGCGGCATCAACCGCTCCCTCGTGGTCTTTGCGCGCCAGGTGGTTAAGAATGTTGAGGAGATCGGCCTGCGGGAAGTCGCCACTGATGTAGGTCGAACCGAGCATGTCAGATTCGTGGCTCTCGTCGTCCCACCCGAACACACCTACCTGCGGCAGGGGATGTATCTCGAAGCTGGGTACGAGCTGACCTATCTGCGCGTACAGCATCATGCCGAGATCGGTCTCGCCCACCATCAACTTGGCGTTCGCCATGTAATTCAGGGCAAGGACATTACCCGGACTCCGGTCTAGTACCGGTTGAAGGATCGTCATTGCCTCTTCAGCGCGATTCTTGTGCAACAACACCGCGCCCAGCAGGTTAGCGCCGTTGATGTTATCGAGCTCAATCGCGTTGAACTCACGTGCGAATCGCTCCGCCAGGTCAAGGTCGCGCTCAACCAGGTAAGCGCTGGCGAGGTAGTACAGCACAAGCGGAAAATGAGACTGTACACGCTGCGCCCTGGTAAGGGTGGTAATCGCATCGCGATACTCCCCATTGTGAAACTTGCTGACACCGGCAATATAGTTCGCCGTGGGATCATCGTCCCTGTGCATGAGCACCAGCTCCACGTCGGCGAGCGCAGACTCGTAGTCGCCCAGCTCGATGCTGACGAGCGCGCGCATGATGTGGTCAGTCAGGTTGGTCGTTGGCGCCAGCTCGATTGACTTGTCGATGGCTTCCCGGGCCGCCGGGGTATTGCCCTGCAATAAGAGGATCTGACCCTCCAGCCAGCGCACACCTGCGTCCTCGGGCCACTCTTTGACGATGCCCTGCATCTTGGCCCAGGCCTCGTCTAACTGTGCCTCACGGACCAGCAGCGTACTCTCGGCCAACTGCACGGCCAGCTCTTCGGGCGCATAACCCCGTGCGCTTGCCAGCAACACCTGCGCCTCGGGATTGGCTTCGCCAGAACGGTTTTTCTTACGATCAGCCATCACCGCAATGGCCTGCGCGGCAAGCAGTTGTGCCGCGGCGGGAGCACTGAGCTTCTCGTACTCAAGTGCCAGTGCCTCGTCGGTCTTCCCCTGAACCATCAGCGTTTTGGCAAGCACCGGCATGATGGCATCTGCGCTCCAGCCCTGTCGCAGTGCACTGCGCAACTGGTTTTCCGCCAGTCGGGCGTCACCCTGCCGCAGAAGTACCGTGCTCAGCAGCCAGTGCGCCTCGGCCGCAAGCTCCGGCTCCTGTAGCGCGTTCTGAAGCTCCACAGTTGCAGCATCGTAGTCAGCACTGGCGATGTGCTCACGCGCCCTGTCGACAGCAGAGCCGCCCCCGTCACCACCGCAGGCGGCGAGGGCCAGCAAAACGCATGTGCAGAAGAGAAGACGCATGAACAACACCAACAGGATAGCGAGTTACAACAGGCTACCTGAACGCGCTGGCGATTACTGTGACGTGGCTAGCGTATTCAGGCAGCGCGCTGGCGCCGTGTACTGGCGAGCGCCAGCAGAGAGAGGGCAAACAGGCCGAGTACACCGGGTGTCGGCACACCAATCGTTAACTTCTCGGTTGAGATAATGGTGCCGAACTGAAAAGACGTCGTCGCTTTTTCAGGCGTAATGAAACCCAAGCAGGGGTCACCGCTGCCGGTTGCGGCAAGACATGCATCGGCAGACAACGACTGCAACCCACCCGTTACCTCAACAAAACTGATGAAGTATTCCTGGTCGACGCCATCGCCAGCGTCATACGTGAAAGAGAAGTTCAGTGCATCGGCGCCGATGACGAAGATGTCGCCACAACCGTCGACGTTAACACCCTGGCCATTGGCACCACCGTCTGCACAGGGATCGTCCCCGTTGCGCGTCTCCTGGAACTCGATCAGAAAACTGAGTGTGACCGGAGGCTGTGAAGCACCGGGCGGCGCGAGTGCCTGCAACGTGATCTCGTTTTCCAGCGTGACCTTGTCGAGCGTTGTGCCCTGTATCGGCTCATTCGTATGAGTTACAAACACATTGCCAACTGGCGGGAACAAGTTGGGAAGAATGCTGGTATCGACGTTGGTGGTAACTGGAGAGTTCGTGATATCCAGGCCACTCTGGTCACTGTCACCCCAACGCAGGGTCCGATTGCCGTTGCTGATGGTGACATCGCCGGGCGAATTGCCGTTGCTGTCGACAACCGAACTGGGGTCAAACGTGGAGTCAACGCCCACGCTCCACTGCGTGACGATCGCGGCACTCGCAGTGCCCGCAACGACCATGACCAAACCGGACGCCAGCACCCTGGCGGCACCAAACCGGCGGACCAGGCCGGGCAAGGTGAGTAGATCTTGTTGGAAAATCATCTGCCTTATTATTCCTCTACCAACCTATAAAGGGCCAACCTATCGAGGCGGCTATCTGGCATTCCGGGCTGCGCTGCCTTTGCCAGATGCAGTTATTATTGCGCCAAATGGGTTGTGCAAGAATTGTTCCCTCGTTCATTAAACTGAAACATTTCAGGGGGTTAGTGATTTGGCGTTATGCGCGGCCGCCCATCAACGTAAAAATTGCTGACGCTGGTCAGGCCCTTTAGAGGCACGCGATAGCCTTGCTTTTTGTGTGTCATAAGGGCCTGGCTCATTCCTACCGGGGTTGCGGGATGTGTCGCAGGGGCGATTCCGCAACGCGCCGCCACCCCTGCGAGAGCGTTCACGAGAGTTGTGCTACTTTCCGAACGGCGACCATCACCCACGGCATCGACCCGAACGCTGGGTTAGCTACCCGTAAGGACACACGATGCAACGACGACAGTTTCTTCTTACAGCCGCGCTGTTTAGCTCCGGCATGCTGCCGAGCCTGACGAATGCAGCCAACGCGCGCTGGCGCACCGCAGCGACACTGCCGATTCGAACACAGGAAATTTACCCCACTGTGCACGACGGTACGCTGGTCGTCGCAGGCGGTATAGCGCGCAGGCTGGCGCTGCCCTACTTCTCTGACCGCTGCTTTTCTTACAACCCTCGCGAAGACACCTGGAGCGAAATAGCGACGCTTCCCGAAGCGCTACACCACGCGGCACTTGTCAGCACGGGCGAGGACTTGGTGCTGGTAGGTGGCTTCAACGGTGGCTACACGCACATATGGCGCATGCGGGCAGAGGTCTACCGGTTGAGCGAAACAGGCTGGGTAGCCGATGGTGCACTGCCAGCGCCACAGGCGGAGGGCGTGCTCTCCCTGAGCCCCAACCGCGACATCCACCTGGTCAGCGGCCAGTCGCCTAAAGGAGAAGACAACGGCAAGCGATCCGACCACACCGAGGTTGTCGATCACCACGTGCGCCGTGCCGGCAGCACACAGTGGGAGCGCCTCGCTCCGATACCCACAGCTCGCAACAGCGCCACCGGCGGTTGGCTGGGCGACCAGTTGATTGTGACGGGTGGCCGCACTGCAGAGGGCAACCTCAACCCGACTGAAATTTACGACCTGAAAGAGGATCGCTGGCGCGATGCAGCACCTCTTCCGCTACCACAGGCGGGTACCGCGAGCGTGGTCGTAGAAGACGGCATCATCGTGTTTGGCGGCGAAATTTTTGTGCCGGAATCGGCCGTGTACCCGAACGTGTGGCGGTACTCGTACAAGAACGACGCATGGACAGCCCTGCCAGATATGCCGACACCGCGACACGGTCTCGGCGCGGGCAAAATCGGGGAGGAAATCTTTGTCGTCGGCGGTGCGACCGAGCCGGGCGGCAGCGGCACCAGCGATGCCAACGAAGTGCTGGTACTGGCTGAGTAATGGCGCAGGCAAATACACATGGGGCTCGCCGCCGTCCGATTCTCACCGGGATGGCTGTGGCTGTTGCATTGCTGTCGATCTACGCTGGCTTTGGTTACCACAGTAGTCGTCCCGAGATCCTGGCATACGATGGCTTGACGGCAACAGCCAAGGCAGCGGCGCAGGGCACCGAGTTCGCGGTCGTGACGGGCACACCCTGGGCGACCGACGCCGCGACCGCAGTGCTTGCGGAAAACGGCACGGCCTGCGACGCGGCCATCGCCGCGCTGCTGGTCATCAACGTTACCCATGGTGAGGCCGCGGCCTTTGGCGGCGTCGCGCCCGTTCTGTATTTCGACAGCGCGGCACAGACCGTGAAGTCCTACATCGGTGTCGGCACAGCACCGGCAAAGGCAGACATCGCCTACTTTACAGGCGAAGGACACACGTACATTCCTAGCCTGGATATCGCTGCGCAACTCGTGCCGGTGGGCATGGATGTCATCGCGGGGTTGATGCAGGAATGCGGCACCCTTCCCTTTGCCAGGCTCGCGGCGCCGGCCATCGAGATCGCCATTGCAGGCTTCCCGATGCACGCGGTCATGCTGAGAAACCTCGACCTCGCCTGGTACGAGCGACTCGGCATGCGCTTCCTCATGCCATCGAGCGCGGACGCATGGATGCCCAATGGCTGGTTGCAGCCGTTCCGACTGCACCAGAAGACGACCTTTCCCGATCTTGCGAAGACGCTTGAGCAACTGGCCGATGCGGAATCACGGACACTCGCTGCGGGCGGCAGCAGAAGCGAGGCAATCGCCGCCCTGCGGGAGTACTTCTACTCGGGCCCGATCGCCGATCAGATCGTCGCGTTTCACGAAGCAAACAGTGGACTGATCACGCAGGAAGACCTCCACAACTATCGCGGCGGTTGGGAGCAGCCCATTGAAGCACAGATAGACGAGTACACCTGGTTCGGTAATGGCACGTGGTCGCAGAGCATCATGGAGCCACTTACCCTCAACATTCTCGCGCACACACGGCTGGCCGAGCTCGAACACAACAGCCCCGAGTACATCCATACGGTGACGCAGGCGATCGAGCTCGCTATGAGTGATCGCGATACCTATACAGGTGATCCTGCTTTCGTGGACGTCCCGCTCGACACGTTATTGAGCAGCGACTACGCACTGGCGCGCAGTTCACTGATGACTGAAGCTGCGTTTGACGGATCAGCACGCGCAGGCGATATACCCGGGTATGGGGGGACGCGCACAGGCGACAAGAGCGCGTGGCTCGAGCGCCCCGCTACGCTGAGCGACCTTGTGCAGTTCGCGGTGGGGCAGGACACTTCACAGCTTGCGATCGTCGACCGCAGCGGCAACGCAATCGTCATCACGCCGTCGGATTTTCCGAAGAGTCCCATGCTGCCAGGTACAGGCATCAACCTCGGCGACCGCATGACGCAGTTTCGACTGGACCCGGAACACGTCAACGCATTGGCCCCCGGCAAGCGGCCGCGCATCACGCCGCACTCGGTCATGGTCTTCAAGAACGACCGCCTGCACCTGACCTTCAGCACGCCGGGCGGCGACATGCAGGCCCAGGCGCTGGTCCAGGTGTTTTTGAATATGCACCTGTTTGGCATGGACCTGCAAAGCGCGATCGATGCGCCGCGGTTCTTCAGCATCAACTCGCCCTCGTCTTTTTCACCGCACGAGTTCACCCCGGGGGGCATACGCCTGGAAAAAGCGCTGTTTGACGCGAGCGGCGAGGGATTACGTGAACTCGGCTACACCACGATCGAGGACCCTCAGTGGGACAAGGACTTCGGGGCCGTCGGCGCGATCATCACCCGACCAGATGGAACAATCATCGCGGCAGCAGACCCGAGGGAAGAGACCACTGCCCATGCCGAGTAGCGGAAAACGAATCAGCTGTGCACACTGCCTCCCTCTCGCACATGTCACTGGTGTGACAAAATAGTGGAATCGGATCCAACCCAGAAGGAAAGGACACTCCCATGCTAAAACCGGTCCAACTAGGCAACAGCGGCCTCATGGTCTCACAACTCTGCCTCGGCACCATGAACTTCGGCATCCCGGGACAGGGCCACCAGGGAGACTGGACATTGGACCTCGACCAGTCCCGCGAGATCTTTCGCGCAGCCATCGACAACGGCCTGTTCTACTTCGATTGCGCGGACTTCTACGGGATCGGCGCCTGTGAGGAGATTGTCGGACAACTCCTGCGCGAAATGCTGCCGCGGGAAGACTACGTGCTTACCACCAAGGTCGCGATGCCCATGGGGTCAAACCCCAACACGATGGGGCTGTCACGCAAACACATCATCGAGGGCGTGGACAACAGCCTTAAACGCCTTGGCCTTGATTACATCGACCAGCTGATTATTCACCGCCACCCGCACGGCATTCCCTTCCATATCAACACGCCTATCGAAGAGACCATGGAAGCGCTCAATGACCTTGTTCGCGCAGGCAAAGTGCTTTACCTGGGTGGCTCCTCGATGTTTGCCTGGCAGTTTGCCGAGCTGCAGATGACTGCAGAGCGGCACGGCTGGACGAAATTCATCTCCATGCAGAATCACTACAACCTCGTGTACCGTGAAGAAGAGCGGGAAATGAACCCGTACTGCCTGCAGACCGGTGTCGGGCTGACACCCTGGTCACCCCTGGCGCGAGGCATTCTGACAGGTGCGTATAAGGGCAGCTTCGACGGGGGCAGCACGGCACGCTCCTCGGGCTCGGACCGCGACCGCACGGAGGGTCTCTACCGGGGAGAACACAACTTTCCTATCGCCGAACGGGTTGCACAGACTGCCGAGAAACATGGCTGTACGCCGGCCCAGGTAGCCGTGGCATGGCTGCTCGCCAAGCCGGGTGTCGTAGCGCCCGTGGTGGGTGTTTCGAAAGCCTCGCAGATCGAGGACCTGGTCAAGGCAACCGAGCTACAGCTTGAGGCCGAAGATATCGACTTTCTCGAAGAGCTGTATCGCCCCGTTGATAACCTGTTGTCGCTGGGGATGTCTTAACGGCTTTAGATGCCGCCCGCGACGTACAGGCACTGCCCAGTAATCCAGGACGCCGCAGGCGATGCCAGGAATACTACCGCGGCACCGATGTCTTCGACGGTGCCCAGTCGCTTAAGCGGAATACCCATGGCAGGGCCAAGATGCTCAAGCATGTCCTCATCAAGGTTCATTGACTGCAACAGGTTGTCAGTGGGCACAGGACCTGGCGCGACCGCGTTCACGCGTATGTGGGGAGCGAGCTCAACGGAGAGTGTTTCGGTCAGGCTATTGGTCGCGGCCTTCGAGGCCGCGTAAGGTCCGTTCTTTTTTTGCGGGCCTTTCGCAGTGCGCGACGAGATATTGATCACGCAACCGCCACTCTCGGCCATACACGCCGCCGCGGTGATCGAGCCCGCCCACACTGACTTCAGGTTGAGGTCGAGCTGCGCGTCCCAGCGATCCTCCGGCGTGCGTGTCAGGTAACGTGGCGTGGCATCGGGCAGACCACCGGCGTTGTTTACCCAGATGCTCGGCGTACCGAGAAACATTTGAGTCTGGTCAACCAGGGACTCAAGCTGCTGCCGTTCTGTCACGTCAGTTGGTACCGCGATCGCTTTGCGACCCAGGCCCTCGATCTCTGCAGCGACATCCTTCAGCCCATCGCGGCTTCGCGCGGCTAGCGCCACATCGCAGCCGGCCTCTGCGAGACACAGTGCGATGCCCCGGCCAATTCCTTTACTGGCCCCCGTCACCACCGCAACCTGCCCCTCAAGGCTGAATAGATCCATGACCGACATACCGACCTCCTTAGTTATACAGCTGAATGGTTCGCTCGCGACTCAGACGGCAAATCCGTTGTCGCGCCCACGCTTGCGCTGCGCCTGATTGACCCAGGTGTGCAGGGCCTGTGGTTCCACATCGTGTCGCCTCGCGACGTTGGTGACGAGCATGTTCAGGTTTTCACGCTCTGGCTCCTTGTCGAGCACCTCCTGAACAGCTGCAGTTTTTACCGCTTCGCTGACCGCATGCTCCGGGCAGTCGACTACCGCAGTGACTCGCTCACCCTCGCGATAATCGTGCATGCGCTGGTCGCCACAAAGCCCGGAAGCCACCCAGTCGAAGTATTTCGGCTGCCAGCCGAAGCTGGAGAACATGGCGTCAAACGCCGCGCGCGTGGGGTGCCCCTCGACGCGGCTACCCGGCTCGGGCGGGCTCTTACCCAGCGGGCTGATCAGCTCTATTACCGCGCCGTCTTTTGTCGAGACACGCGTGTCCACCACCACTGTGCGCGGCCCAAGCTCTGCAATGAGATCAAACAGCCGCATGTGATCGTTGATGTGATAGAGGATCCCAAAGCAGAAAACGACATCGCACTGCCCTACTTCGGACATGCAATCGAACATATCGCCCGAGAGCAGGGTGTAGCGCTCGGGGCTCACTCCGTAGGCCTCCATATGCCCAAGGGCCGCCTGCACAAGGCGCGGCTTGAACTCGATCCCGGTCACGTGTTCCGCGCCGTTCTGTAATGCCGCGAAAGAGAACCTGCCATCGTGACACGCAAGGTCCAACACCCGGGCACCCTCAAGCAGCGCCCTGTTTTCGTGGATCAGCGCCAGATAGCGCGCATTGAGACGCTCGAACCAGGGGCCGGTTTCGCTTGAATCGAGAAAGCGCGGATAGCCATCGAAGAACTGTTCTGGGTCAAACATGGAGGTGTTCCAGCCTTACGGTAGTCAACACGCAATCGGTACGCACCGATTGACACCCGGGACGTATCTCCCGCGGCGCATAGTGTACGGCACCTCGC
The DNA here is from genome assembly GCA_965227435.1 of Halioglobus sp. GTDB lineage: Bacteria > Pseudomonadota > Gammaproteobacteria > Pseudomonadales > Halieaceae > Marimicrobium. Next base: position 586,508 of record CBDDGB010000002.1, read on the forward strand.
CACCTAAGTCCGCGCTGTTCATGCTCTGGTTCAGGCTAGCCTGCGCAAACGAAATGGCGAAGCAGAGACCTAGCGACCAAACTGCTCAAACTCAAGCACAGCCTGGCGAATCCAGCCGAGATCGTCACTTCGACTTCGCTCGAGCGCCTGCGCTGCATCCACCCCATACACCCGCGCCGCATTTAAGCCCAATATCTTGTTCTTGATGCGTTCAGTAAGCGCGGGATAGCCGTAACGCTCCTGGTAAGACTCGGGAATGTGAAAGGCGCGAAACGCATCAATCAGCGGTTGGGCACTACCGTACCAGACCGAGTCGGTACCCCACAGAATGTTGTCTTCTCCCACGGCGCACAGCAGCTTGCCCAGCACGTGTACCGCCTCTTCAGGCCGCTTGACCAGGAGATACCAGGTACTGCCGAGCTCGGCGTACACATTTGCACCCGGACCAATGCCGGCGTCCCTGAGACTCTGCACCAGTCGGTCGGTGCCCTCCTGCTGCTCGCCGTTACTGTAAACCCCCTCCCCCGCGCTATCTGCTTCCGGAACCTCGTATCCCGAGTGATAAACGAGAAACTTGAGATCGGGGAAGGCGGCAGCGGCGGGTCCGATATCCCGTGGAGAACCCGTTGGTGACAGCATCGAAAGCCCTTTGTGGGCACAGATGATACTTACACCAAGGCTCTGGGCACGCTCGAGGAAAGGCAGCCCCGAATCCTCGTCATCAAGCATCCAGCCATCGCCTCCGGGGCCATTGTGCCCGCCGCCGAAGAGCGTGTAGACCTTGAAGCCATCGGGTCGGTATCGCTCAACTATGCTCGCCATGCTGTCGAGCTCCCCCGGCATGTTCGGGTGCACGATGGCATGGTGCAACAACCGGCCACTGCCGGCGAGACGGTCGACGAGCTCTCGCGTGCCCTTAATCTCGGCGTTGGAAAGGATATTGGTCTCTTCAGTACCCGGCGCCGAGGTCAGTACAGCGACACTGGTTTCGCTTTCAAGGAACACACAGCGCAGGAACTCACCAATCGAGAGATCGGTCTCAAGGTCAAGGCCAGAGAACCAGTCCGGCGCGACATGCCGGATAAAATGGTGAATGTCCTGGGCGCCGGAGAGGCCTGCACGATGCCCCGCGACGAAGTGGGTCTGCACGTCGATGACCGGGCTATCACCGCGCAGCAACTCGTCTGCCTCCGCGCTGTCGATGGTGGACGATGCGCTGACACGATAGAAAGACTCACCTGCGGCGTCATTGATAGCGCTGAGCGATGCAGCGGTTCCCATGCGGCTGGCGTGGTAGCTGCCCGGACTCTTGCACAGGCGTCGGGCATTATCGCTGGCCAGGCTCGTATACGCCTGAAGTGCTTGTAGATCGCAGCTGCGGTAGGCAGGCGGCGCGTACTCGTCGCTGGAAAGTCGCGCCAGGAGACTGGGAACGGCGAGTGGTGTTGTCCAATCAGCTACGGCCAAGCGTGGACGACTCATGGGCACTGCATACCAGAAGCGATCAACGTGATGTGACTGCCCATGACAACCTCTGTGTAGGTAATGTGTATACAGCATAGTTGTTTTGGTTAACCCTGCAACGCAGCCAGCCGCTTTTGGAGCGTATGCAACCAGCTCAGGGCACACACTATGGTCCGACTGCCAACCGCTGTATGCTTGCTTGCGGAACCCCGGTCCGAGGACGCTGCAAATGAAATGGTTCGCGTACTGTTTGCCGCTGCTGCTAACTATCGGCTGCGAGACCTATGAAGACCCGGGGCCACTCTCAGACACTGCCAAGGCGCGCGAGGCAACCAACTACTACAACTACGGCGGCGATGGCGCCCGGCAGTACGTTGGAGCGAGCTCGATTAACACGGGGAACGTGGCGCAGCTTCGTCCCGTCTGGTCGTGGCACACGGGCGAGACGTACGATGGCAAGGGTGAGGCCGCGGTTACCGGCGGTTTCGAACTCACACCGATCCTGGCCGAGGGGCTCCTCTACCTCTGCACTCCCTATAACCGCGTTGTCGCGCTAGACCCTGCGACCGGCGCCGAAATGTGGCGCTTCGACCCCGAGATCGATCTCGCCAAACGCTACGCCAACCAACTCACCTGCAGGGGTGTAACCTACTGGGAAGACCCCGAATCAATAGGGAAGCGCGACTGCGCGGCGCGTATCTTCACCGCAACCAACGATGCGCGCTTGATCGCACTCGATGCGGCCACGGGTGAGCCCTGTGAAGCGTTCGGCACGCGAGGGACAGTGCCCACGTCAATCGGCGTTGGTGCACAACGCTACCCAGGCGTTTACCAACACACGTCACCACCCACCGTTGTTGGTACAACGGTCATCATTGGTGGCAGCGTCAGTGATGGCGAAGGCACCCGCGCGCCGAGTGGCGTTGTACGCGGCTACGATACGCGCAGCGGCGCACTTCGCTGGAGCCAGGACCTGGCGCCTCCCGGTGCAAACCGACCCGCCGAGCGCATGAGCAATGCTGGCAACCTGCTCGCCACGCCCAATGTGTGGGCACCGATGGTCGGCGACGACGAGCTTGGCCTCGTCTATGCGCCAACCGGCAATCCGCTACCCGACTACTTTCGCAATCGCGACCTGGATCTTTCACACTACGGCTCATCCCTGGTCGCAATTGATGCAGAAACCGGTGAGATTGCCTGGCACTACCCGTTCGTGCACCGGGACTTCTGGGACTTCGACACCCCGGCCCAACCAACGCTCTTCAGTCTTGAGCGCGATGGCAACAGCATCCCAGCGGTAGCGCAGCCGACCAAGATGGGCTTCGTGTTTATTCTCGACCGGCGCACGGGCCAAAGCCTGTTCCCGGTCGAGGAGCGCAAGGTGCCGCAGCTACCAGGTCTTCCAGAGCTAGATATCGCGCCTACCCAACCGTTTCCAATTTTGCCGGAGCCTGTCGCCGACCTCTCCATTGACCCGGACGAATCGCTCGGTGTGTTTTTCCTGGACTCGATGCTGTGTCGACGTGAACTTGAGGATCTGCGTTACGAGGGCATGTATACCCCCGTATCACCCGAATGGACGCTGGTTTACCCCGGCAACGCAGGCGGCAGCAACTGGGGCGGACTTGCGATCGACGAAGCGAACCAGACCATGGTGGTAAACGCCTCCAACCTCGCGTGGAAGGTGCGACTGATACCGCGCAAGGAGTTCGGCGATGCGCGCACAAGGTATGCCGGCGCTGACATCCTCGAACAGGCAGGCACAGCCTGGGCGCTGGTCCGCGAGCCCTGGCTTTCCAGCCTGGGAATACCCTGCTCACCACAACCCTGGGGGCAGCTAACGGCCATTGACCTGGGCACTGGTAAACATTTGTGGCAAAGCTCCCTAGGAACCACAAGAGACCTATCCCCAATACCGCTGGGCCTGCGCACCGGCACGCCCACGCTGGGCGGCCCGCTGATGTCGGCTGGGGGAATCACGTTTATCGGCGCGACAGCGGACAACTACCTGCGGGCGTTTGACTCAGCCACAGGGACGGAGCTTTGGCAGGGCCGGTTACCCGCACCGGCAATTGCAACTCCCATGTCCTACACCGTAACTCACGCAGATGACACCAGGACACAGTACGTGGTGATCGCGGCAGGCGGCAACGGCCGGGTCCCGGGTGCCCTGTCGGACACACTGGTGGCCTTTGCCCTCCCGGGTGACAAGTAAGCGAGTGCGCCTGCCAATCCTCGTAAAAGAAGTGACAGCATCGGTCCGATGCTTGGCGGCAAGCAGCAAGCTCTTCACGCGCTAACTCGCGTTTTCTCGCCACAATGCTATGGTAGCGGTCCCTACAATTACCACTCACTGCGCCATGCGTTACTTCCTGCTCGCCCTGCTTGCCCTGCCCTTGATCACTGCCTGTAGCGACGGCGATGGCGATGACAATGTGCGTGTGGAGGATGTCCTTCCCTTCCTCTCTTACACGAGCGAACCGCAACCACGCGGCGGCGCGTGCAATGACAGCGTCGATATCGAAGCACCCCTGATTGTCAGCGGCTTCGGCTTCAACAGCAGGAACACGCGTAACATTTCTTCCATCATCGATTCGGAGAACGTTCACGAACTCGCATTGAATTTCCGCTTCTCCCCGGCCGGGGCGAGCGAAAAGCGCGGCGTTCCGGCGGTAACGGCGCAAGCCATTTTCGCGACCTCAGGTTCCACACTGCACGCGCTGAATCGGCTGTCGGGCTGTGAATACTGGTCTTACAGCACCAGCGATGGCGGCAGCAACTTTCGTTCGGGTTCGATCCTGTTCGTACCGGGTGAAGACACAAGCCCGGCCATGATCTTCGCCGCCGATTTCAACGGCTTTGTCTATGCGCTCAGTGCGGCATCAGGCGAACTGATCTGGCGCTCGCGGGTGGGCACGGTGCCGTTTCTCCATTTCGTAACCGGTGGCATGCAATATCACGATGGCACGCTATTCGTGCCAGTCTCGAGCAAGGAAGTACTGGCGACTCTCGCCATCCCCGGGCCCTGTTGCACCACTCACGGCATGCTGGTGGCACTGGACGCCGCTACGGGCACAACCCGGTGGGAGTACCATACGACTGCGGAGGCCACCGAGGTTGTATTCCCCGACAGACGCGTGGGCCCCAACGGCGCGGCCGTCTGGTCCACGCCCGCACTCGACCCGGCACGCAACGCAATCTACATAGGTACCGCGCAGAACTATACCGAACCGATCACGGCAACCTCTGACGCCATCATCTCGCTCGATATGACCAGCGGCGATGTGAACTGGATATTCCAGGCCCGCAGTGACGATGCCTGGAACGGCCATTGCGCCATCACCGGCTCCCTCAAGTGCGCGGACCCTGAGGGCTATGACTTCGACTTCGGCGCGGCGCCCATCCTGCTGGAAGGCGGCGACACCCTCATCGCTGGCGACAAGGGTGGCATTGTGTATTCGATAGACGCGAACACGGGTGCACTCAACTGGTCGACACGCGTGAGCCTTGGCTCCACGCTCGGCGGTATTCACTGGGGTATGGCGATAGACGAGCGACGCGTCTACGTAGCAGCCACCGACTTCTCAATCGAAAAAGCGACAGGCGGCATCGCAGATCTAGTCGAAGGTGCGAGGCCCGGCATCTATGCGCTGAATCTCGCCACGGGCGACCTGGAGTGGGAGATACACCCCACCCACGTTTACGAGGGTCTCACCTCTCCGTCATTGTTTTCCGCGTCACTCTCGGTCAGCAACGATGTGCTCTTCGGCGGTTCACTCGACGGCGTTGTTCGAGCCTTCAGCACAATCGACGGCACTGAGCTCTGGTCGCTGAACACGGCAGAAGCGTTTACCGACATCAACGGCGTGCCCGGCAACGGCGGCACAATCGACTCGGTAGGCGTAGTTGTAGCGGGTGACGGCGTGCTCGTTAACTCGGGCTACTCGACCTTCCAGGGGTCAGACGGTCGCTACCAGCGTGGTGCAGGTAACGCGCTTTACGTACTGAGCCTTCCCGACCAGTGATACGCGCCTCAGTACCAATCACCGCGCTGTGTACCTGATACGACAGTGCCAGCCCTGGGGCTGGAAGGGCCTCCGTGATGTAAGAATCCGCGACGGATTCATCACGGGCATCGCGCACGCACTCGAACCACAACCTGGCGAAGAACAAATCGAGGCTAGAGGCAACGCCTTGTTGCCTGGACTTCAGGACCATCACCTGCACCTCAACGCACTGGCTGCGTCCCTCGATTCACTGAACTGCGGGCCACCTGCCGTGAGCACGGCCGAAGAACTCTCCCTGGCACTCAACAAAGCAAACGAGGATGAGCGCGGGCGGTGGCTGCGAGGCATTGGCTATCACGCTGACGTTGCAGGCGACATCGACCGGGAGTGGCTCGACACACACATTCCTGATCGCCCAGCGCGCATCCAACACCGGGGTGGTCGGCTCTGGTTGCTGAACAGCGCAGGGCTCGCCGCGCTTGGAATTGGCGACAACACTAAAGACCTGCCACAGGGTGCGGAGAAACGCGGGGGCCAGCTAACCGGCAGGCTGTTCGAATGCGATGTGTGGCTGCGGGACCTGCTGCGCGGCGCACCACCGATGCTGGACAAAGCAAGCAGCCATCTTGCTAGCCATGGCGTGACGGACCTCACCGATACCTCTCCCGCAAACAACACAGAAGCATTCAATCACTTCCGCGCCGAGCAAGACGCGGGCCGTTTGCTGCAGAGCGTGCGCATGATGGGCTCTCTTGCGCTGACCGAGGCCAGCCCCACGGAACGACTCAACCTGGGCGAGTACAAAGTGCACCTGCTCGAGTCGCAGTTGCCGGAGAAACAGTCTGTATGCAACGGAATAAAGACCGCCCGGGAGCAGGGCCGCAACATCGCGGTGCACTGCGTCACACTGGCCGAGCTCAGCTTTACGCTCGACTGCTTTGACCAGGCGGGCAACGCGCCAGGCGACCGCATAGAACACGCCTCTGTGGTGCCGAGTGACATGATTGATGACCTGCGGGCACGCGGCCTGCGGGTGGTGACACAGCCGCACTTTGTCAGAGAGCGCGGGGACCAGTACCTCAAGGAAGTAAGCGCAATAGAGCAGCGCTGGCTATACCGTTTGCGAACGCTGCTGAACGCCGGGATTCCACTGGCTGGCGGGAGCGATGCGCCGTTTGGCAGCTGCAATCCGTGGCTCGCGATGGACGCCGCGGTCAAGCGCACAACTGTGCGCGGTCAGGCGCTGGGCACAGATGAGGCACTGTCTCCGGAAGAGGCGCTTGATCTATATACCTCACCGGCAGAGGCGCCCGGCTTGCAAAAGGGCGGCATTGAAGTTGGCACATCCGCCAGCCTCTGTCTGCTGCAAGCGCCTTGGGCAAGTGCGAGACAGGACCTGGCGAACGTTCGCGTAGATGCCACCTGGCATCGTGGTCAGCTCATCTACCGGAGCGGTTGATCTTCTATCGCGTCGATCAGGCCCCAGTCCAGCGCCGTCTGTGTGCCAACACGTTTGCCGTTGAGCACCATCAGGGCAGTTCGCTGGCGACCGATCCTCCGGGCGATGCTGACGCAGCCGCCAGCTCCCGGGATCAGGCCCATCTCGAGCTCAGGCAGTTGGAAAAACGTCTTGGGAGACGCCGTGACCCGCCCGGCAAACGCGGGTATCTCGATGCCAGATCCAATGCAGGCGCTGTGCAGGTGACAATGCACGCGGCCCGCGATGGCAGCGAGTTTCCGCCCGGGGTGACGCAGCGAGCGAACACGGTGCGCCTCGGTAGCACTTTGTGACAGCCCGAACTCACGCAGCTCACCGCCAACGCTGAAGCACCCTCCTCGCGCAGAGAGTTCGAGGTGCTCGATGCTGTCGTCCAGCGCAACCAGCTCAAACATCTCAACGAGGGCATCCCGCATTTCGACAGAGATCGCATTGCGATACTCTGGCCGGTTTAGCTCAGCATGGAGCACAGGCCCTTCCCGCTCCAACACGATCGGGGGGCCGCTCTCGCCGATAACAATAATTGGCGCCTCGTCGCGCTGTTCCAGCCAGCGCCGATGACTTTCGCCTGCCTGTAATAGGCCATAGGCGATCGACTCAGCGGTCAGTGCAGCGGTAATCGGCAAGTGATCGATAGCGCGCAGCAGCTGCACGAGGACGAGGGACGCATCGGGTTGCCGATCGATCGCCTCCAGTAACGGTCGGGCAGACGCCTCATCGGCCACCACCACATCGGCCGCCGGACAGTCGCCCTCTCCCACGGCCACCACAGGGTGCGGCTGGCGCAGGAGCCAGCCCTCTTCCCTGGGAATATCTGATGGGGTGTAGAGCGCGCAGTGCATGCACTCAATACTAGCGATTCAGGCTAATGCGGGTCCAATGCCTCTCAAAAGCGAAAAACGGCCGACCACTCAGTGGAAGGTAATATCTCGCGATCTGCGGTCACATTCGTTGTCGTTGCAGAGCTCGAGAATCAGGTTGGTGTCCTTTGGCAGCTCGTCAAAGAAGGTCGTCAGGTCCAACAGGCTGATCAGGTCATCATCTTCCTCACAGCTCAGGAAGTTGTCAGAACGGTACCGGCAGAACCAATCCACCTCCTGGCCACTTGTGCAATGGTCATCAGAATCGTTACTGCACTCTTCTTCAATCACCAGGAGGTCGTCTGCCGAGGGAACTGTGTCGCTACTGAAGTATATTCTTGCCTCGAACAGGAACGCGCCGGATGAGCGCCACGAAATCCTGAGCTGCTCACCCGGAAAAACATCCCTGCGGTTGAGATCGATATTTTCAATATCGGGTTCCAGGTCTTCATTCAGCTCGCGGCCAAGGGGGTTGTCACCGCCATCGCAACCCGTCAGGGACAGCCCGACCAGCATCGCGGCAAAGATCCAGCTCACTCTAGGCATTGCTTGTTCTCCTGTTTAACATTCTGCGCAGGCTACCCGCCAAAAAAAGGGCCCGGCCAGCCAACTATAGCCCACGAACCACACTCAATAGACAATACAGCTTTCTGTCATTCCCGCGTTGCGCAGCATCAAAGAATCCACTCCCTATCGAAATGCGGGGCCGCATCCCGACTTGTGCACCGTTACGCCCAAAAAAGTTCACAAATTGCCGGCCAGACCAACAAGTGTGAACCGGGTCACTGTAACCCGGAATGCCTTGCTCTATAGTGTACTTGGGGGAAGTAACCACGTGGAATGCGTGGTCTGACATATCGGGATATGGACGTCCTAAGGGGCAATCAGACTCTTTACAAATGAGCACCGCAGCGAGAATTACAGCGCTGTTCGTCGCTATCGCCACAGTCTTCGCACTATTGGTGACGGCGTTCCTTGCGCAGCGCGACTATCACCGCACACTGGACGCTATCGTCGCAGAGGCGCCCGAGCGAGTGCGCTCGCATCCACAGGTCCAGCTGCACATCTACAACGAACGCGAGTTTATGCTTGACCAGTTCCTGGCAGGCTATCTCGACAACGAGGCTGTGGCTGTTGCACTCGCCTACAACCCAAAGGGACGAGAGCTGGGTCGTGAAGCGCAAATTGAATCGGCGTACTACAACCCCCCTGATCTGGGTACCGTTCGGGAACCCTTGAGCGTTGCCGAGACGGGACTCGTGGTGGTTGGAGACAACGGCGACCAACGCAGCACTGGCTTCTGGTCCTCGGTGTTCTCCATGCACGAAAGGATTCACCTCACTACTCCGGTGTTTTCCCCGATCAACCCGGCGCGCCCCAACCTGACAGAGAAAGATTTCACAAGCGCGTGGGCCCAACCGCTGGGTAATGGCAGCAAGATGGTCATGGGTTACGTGCATCTCGTGCTCGACCGGGGGGCACTGCTGCAATCCGCTCGCACAGCCGTCTTGCGCACATTTATCGGATACACGCTGTTTACCCTACTCACCGCCCTTGGCCTGTACTTGATGCTTGCGCGCCTGACAGCGCCCGTGGAGCGGCTGTCTGACTTCGCCCAGGCCCTGCGTGCGGGAGAATCGCTTGATCCGTTGCCCGTCGAGGGCAACGCACCGATCCGGGAGATCACTAAAGCCCTGAACGATATGGCGGACCGCGGGGGCAGGAATGCCGAGGAAATCGGCACGGAACGCAAGCTCTTGCAAATGAAAGCAGAACGCAGCGCTTCCGAGCTCACTGCCCGCGAAAAAGCCCTCGACGAGGCGAATGCACAGATCGACGCTGCCAAGGAGCAGTTACACCGGCTTGCCAACTACGATCGCCTGACATCGCTGCCCAACCAGCGCCTGTTCGAGGAGCAACTCGGGCTACTGTTGCGCCTCAGCGTGCGCGAGAACAAACCACTCGCACTGTTGAACATCAGCATCGACGGTTTCGCTCGCATCAACGAATCACTCGGACGCATGGCCGGTGACTACGTCTTAAAGGTCGTTGGCAAGCGACTGCAGCACTGTCTACGCAGCTCCGACACCGTGGCGCTCACTGCGGATACCGACCAAAGTCTCAACATCTCGCGCTTCAATGGCGACGAGTTCGCGGTACTACTGAGCCAGCTGAGCAAGGTGGAGCAGTCAAAGCTGGTCGCTGAGCGCATTATCAAAGCTCTATCCAAGCCGATGCTGGTAGAGGGTCACGAAGTGGCCGTGCAGCCCAACATCGGCATTGCCGGCGCCCCGATGGACGGTAGCACTACGGGCGATCTGCTGGATGCCGCTGCGACTGCCCTGAATACGGCACGAAGTGATACCGAGCAGACCATCCTGTTCTACGATGCCAATATGGCCGCGAGCAAGCGGGTGGAAATCGAACTTGAATCTGCGCTACGCAAGGCCATCGACAACAACGAACTCACCCTGCACTACCAACCCCAGGTAGATACGGGTGATGGCTCCATCATCTGTGCGGAGGCCCTGTTGCGCTGGGAGCACCCGAAATTCGGCGACGTCTCGCCTTTCAAATTCATTCCCATCGCCGAGCGCACGGGCATGATGAAGCCCCTGGGTGACTGGGTTCTGCAGGCGGCGTGTCGGCAGATAAAGGATTTCATGGCATCAGGCCTGGAGCTTCCGCGCATCGCTATCAACATTTCCCCGCAACAGGTCAACGGCGACTTCATCGCCCAGGTCAAGAGCACACTGAAGCGCGAGGGGCTGCCGCCAGAAACGTTGGAACTGGGCATTGCCGAGGGCGTACTCGTCGCCAGCGACATGAAAACCCACAGCTTCCTTCGCGAACTGAAAAAAATAGGCGTCTACCTGTCGCTGGAAAATTTCGGCACCACCCACTCACCGCTCGGCTACCTCGCCCGGCATCCGTTCGACGACCTGAAGATCGACCGCAGCTTCGTCGCGGAGTGTCACAAGCGCCCCGAGGCCGAGAAAATGGTGACGGCGATTGTGGCGATGGCCGAAAGCCTCGGACTGCGCCCGGTGGCAGAGGGCGTGGAAACAGAATCGGAGTACCGCTTCCTCGCAGAACAGGGAGTACGTGTGATGCGCGGTTTTCTCTTCAGCCGCCCGGTTCCGCCTGCGGAACTACAGCGCCAACTCGTCGTACCCTGGCACTACATGGGCCAGGTACAGCGCATGAGTCTCGGCGCCAACATCGGCGAACCAAGCTAAGCCCGCCGTGGCGAGTGCGTTTTTCATAGCACTGGCCAGCCCCCATAACCAACAGGCTTAACGCGTACCTCATATGGGTACATCCCCTTTGTCGCCTCATCGCGACTCTGCACTATGCTGTCTATCCGACGCGGCAGGCGCTGCCCCGCGCCGCCCCAGAATCACGTGAAACAGTGAGGAAACGGGGCCGCCTCGTCAGAAAGGCAATGCCTCGACCCGTTCTACGTCCCCTGGAACAGGTCACACCGGATAGGGGCCGGTGTGGTATACAGCCCTCAACGTCGTCCCCTGGCCCGCCCGCCCCGGCGGGCTTTTTTTTGCGCCCCAATCGACAAAACGGCACAAATTACGACCGCTGAATCATCCCAATTCACTGATTTTGTTGTAGTATTTCTCAAATTGCCCGCCAGAATAGACATCACTCCATAACGATCATCGCGGGCCAGAGTCGTCAGCCATCTATGAAGAATTGTCTCGTTGTACTCGGGATGCATCGCAGCGGCACATCCGCGTTCACCGGCGTGCTCGAACTGCTCGGTGTCAATCTCGGCACGCGCATGCTCGAGACGCAGTACGACAACCCCAAGGGCTTCTTTGAGAACAAGTACGTTGTCGAGGCCAATGACTATATTTTCGAGTGCCTGCGCTCGGGCTGGGACGACCTGCTGCCGCTACCGGGTGACTGGACCACCCGTTTCGACGACAGCCAACTACACAGCGATATTCGCAAGTTCCTGACCACCGATATGGTGGATGGGCAGCTCACTGCCCTCAAGGACCCGCGGATGTCGCGTTTACTTCCTATATGGCTGCCCCACTTCAGAGAAGAAGGCGTCAGTCCACACATCGCGATTGTCATTCGCAACCCGCTGGAAATCGCGGAGTCGCTGTCATCGCGAAACGGTTTTTCAAGGCAGAAGTCTCTACTGCTCTGGCTGCTCTACATGCTGGATGCCGAGGAACACAGCCGTCACCTACCGCGCGGCTTCGTGCATTTCGATCAACTGCTCGAGGACCCGCGTGGCACCGTCAGCGCAACCTTTGCGCAGGCGGCGCTCAACGCGCCCGATTTTGCCGAAATCGACGAGGCGGCGCTGGAGAAGTTTCTCGACCGGAACATGCGTCACCACGAACTGCCAGACTCCGATATCGAGGCGCTGTGTCCGACGCTTGTCGCACGCTACTACCGCCTGCTGTGCGCTATCGCGGAACGCGGCAGTCCAAACGAGGAAGACCTCGCTGAGATCGACACCATTCGCGCCGAGTTCATTGAAGAAATCGGGCTCTACTACAACCCGGATGTCGTAAACGCAGCGCGTCAAATCGGTGGACTCACCGAGCCTGAGTGGTACACCCGCGAACTGAAGCAGCTCCGCTCAAACTTCGAGCGCGACAAGATTTACCGTGAGTACCGTTACATCGCGAACACCGACTTCATCCACCGCGAGCTGGAACAACAGCGCCATATTGCGAAAGACCGGCAGGCGGTCGCGGAACACCTGGAACACGAGATTCAGCAGTTTGTGGGCAGCCCACCCTGGCGCGTGTACAAGAAGTATCAGGAAACTGTAGAACGCCTGCTGCCACAGGGCAGCGCACCGAGACGCGCATTGCAGCAGCTGAAGCAACTGCTACTGCGCACGCCCGCAGAGCCAGAACCCGCGGCCCCCGTTGTCGAGGAAGCGGCCTTGGAAGAACAACCGCAGGCGGATAAGGGCGAAGAGATACCGCGGGAAACGCCAGAACCTGAAGCGCTCAACTTTCCCACGTGTGACGCCCCTGACATCAGCATTATCATCCCGGTATTCAACAACTGGCACTTCACCCAGAAATGCCTGCACTCCGTACTCGAACACACGCAGGGCAACTACGAAGTCATTGTCGTCGATAATCACTCGACCGATGAAACCCCGGAGCGGCTGGCTGCCATGGGCGGCCTGCACGTCATTACCAACGCCGAGAACGAGGTATTCGTTAACGCCTGCAACCAGGCCGCCGAGGTCGCGCGCGGCGAGTACATACTGCTGCTGAACAACGACACCGAGGTGACCGCCGGCTGGCTTCAGGCAATGCTCGCGCCCTTCGACAATCCGCGCACCGGTGTTGTCGGCGCGAAGCTGGTGTACCCCGATGGCTCCCTGCAGGAAGCCGGCGGCATCATCTGGCGCGATGCCACGGGCTGCAACTACGGCCACGGAGACGACCCCGAGCTGCCGCGCTACAACTACCGCCGGAACGTGGACTACTGCTCCGGCGCGGCGCTCATGATACCCGCTCGGCTGTGGCGAGAGATTGGCGGCTTTGATACACGCTACGCCCCGGCCTACTACGAAGACACGGATCTCTGCTTCACCGTCCGCTCGCTCAAGTATGACGTGGTGTACGAGCCGAAGGCCGTTGTCGTGCACTATGGCGGCGCCTCGGCGGGCAAGGAAACCTCCTCGGGCTACAAGCGCTTCCAGGACATCAACCGCGAGAAATTCCTGGAGAAGTGGCAATCCGTACTTGAGACGGATCATGTGCTGAGCGAAGTAGGCACCCTGCTGTCCCGCGAACGCATGGGCCAAAAACAGATACTAATCATCGATCACTACGTGCCGACCTTCGACCGCGATTCAGGGTCACAGCGAATGATCAGTATGCTGCAGATACTGCGTGATATGGGCTATAAGGTCACGTTCTGGCCGGACGATCGCAGCACAGACGTACGCTACACGCACATCCTGCAGGACCTGGGCGTGGAAGTCTGGTACGGCGATACCACATTTGAAGACTATATAGCGGAATTCGGTAAGCACCTCGACGCCGTGCTCATGTCGCGTCCGGCAACCGCCAAAAAGTACCTGCACCTGGTACAGCGCTGGAGCGATGCACAGACGATCTTCGACACGGTCGATCTGCATTTCGTGCGCGAACAGCGGCGACTGGAACTCGAGGTCTCAAACTGGCGCAATCTGGAATTCTTCCTTGCAGAGGAGACCGACTCGACGCTGGTAGTCAGCCCCACCGAGCTCGACCTCCTGTCGACCGAAACCTTCGCTGACAAGGTGGCCGTCGTCTCCAATATCCACTCGCTGGAACCCTGTGAGACGCGTTTCGAGGAACGCAGCGGGCTTATGTTTATCGGTGGCTTTGCGCACCCACCCAACGAGGAGGGGGTCATTTGGTTCATCGAGTATGTATTACCTCAGGTGCGCAAAAAAATTCCAGACATCCACCTGACTATCGTCGGTGCGAATCCGACCGAGCGCATATTGGAGCTGGCTGACAAAAACATCACCGTGACCGGCTACGTCGAAGACGTCGCCGATATCTTCAACACCAGCCGCGTTTTCGTATCGCCGCTGCTGCACGGCGCTGGCGTGAAAGGCAAGATCGGGCAGAGTTTTTCCTTCGGCCTACCCGTTGTCACCACCAGCATCGGCGCCGAGGGAATGTACCTCGAAGACGGGCACAATGCCCTGATCTCCGACAGCGAGACGGAATTCGCCGCCAAGGTAGTAGAGGTCTACAACGACGCCTTCCTGTGGCAGAAACTGTCAACCAATGCGCGTCAGGTGATTACCGAGCAGTTCAGTCCAATTACGATTCGAGGGGCACTGGAAAAGGTGCTCACAGGAAAGAAGCGCAAGAGCGGTCGCGCCATTCTGCTGCACTGTCACCTGTTCAAGAACGCCGGCACAACGCTCGATCATTGCCTGGCACGAAACTTCGGGGACAGCTTCATCGACCATCGGGATGACCACGCGATGCGCCGTGGCGCGGAGTTCCTTGGACCCTATCTGGAGGAACACGCGGGGATCACTGCGCTGTCCAGCCATCATGTCCAATTCCCCTTACCTGAATCCAACGCGTTTGAGCTTCTTCCCATTATCGCCCTGCGCCATCCGATCGAGCGCGCCCGCTCGGTGTACGAATTTGAACGGCGCCAAGAAGCTGACACGATTGGTGCGATCAAGGCCAAAGAGTTGGACTTCGCCGACTACGTGCGCTGGCGTATGCTGCCCGACACCGCGCCCACGATTCGCAACTTCCATTGTGCCTGGTGTGTCAGTGTTACCGACGCACCGATCGGCGAAGTCGAATACCTGCAAGCTGTAGCCGAACTTACTCGAACACCGGGCTTAGTCATCGTCGAGCGATATGACGAGGCTATGGTGCTATTGGAACATGTTCTTGCGCCCTACTATCCAGGTATCGATCTTGCCTACACCGCGCAGAATGTTACGCCCGGTCCGCGCGGTGAACTGCAGGCGCGTATCGATGCGATCTACGAGGAACTCGGCCCCGAACTTACCCACGAGTTCCGCGAGAAAAACCACTGGGACGTGCAGCTCTACGAGAACGCCACCGCGATTTTCAATGAGCGCATCGGTCAACTGGGGTCATTAGACGAGCGTCTGGCGAACTTCCGCACCCGGTGCCAATTGCTGACCAAAGGCTAGCCGCGCGGCCCTCCTCCGGCCGACTGATCAAAAAATGGCCATTTTTTTAGTATGCGGATTCTAATTTTCCCTGTCTTAATCAGGTGATAAACCGCAATAGGCCGGATAAGAAAAACCACGGTCGGCACCGTACTACAGGGGCACGGTATGAGTATCAACGCAATCGGGTATCGACTGCGCAAACAGGGCCGCAATCTGGGCGAGAGCATCGGGTTAGAGCGTTCTGAGAGCTATCCAGCGCTGGTCCGCGAAGAAGCGGGTATTCACGTCAGCATCTCACCCGATTTGAAGCGCGCGGCGCGCCACGCCGCTCACGTACTTTACAACGCCTATACCGCCTGGCGAGTACGCGACCGCATGACCGCGTGGGGTCAGTACAAGCGGGACCACTTCACTATTGCGGTCGGGGGCGGCAACACGATCAAGGCCCAGTACGCCGCACTCGTAGAGCAATACGCCGAGCGCATCGATTGGTATCGCCACATACGTTTCTTCTTCCTCGAGGAATCCACCGGCGAGCGCGGCCGGGAAAGTCCACTGCAGACGCTGGTAGAAAACCTGATTGAGCCACTGGCGCGGCGGCTGGTGTCGCTCAAAGGTCTCAGCGCCCTGAGCCGCGAGATGGACCTCGGACCCGGGGCCGACATTGACACCGTTGCCAAAGGACTGGCCGAGACCCTGATCAATCCTATCGACCTAGGCACGGTCAGCGAACTGCTCGCAGAGCGCAAACAGGCCGCGGCCCGGCGCAAGGCGCAGGAAGTGGCAGAAGAATACCAACGCGACATCTGCTACAAACTCGGCGCTACGATGGAATTTCACTACCTCATCAGCGGCATCGGTAAGAAGGGCCAGCTGGGTGCCATGGCGCCGGGGCTTAGCGAAATGCGCATCACCGAGCCCGGCGCGTTCGTACTTAAGCGCGCATCGGGCGCACTGTGCGTTGCACTCAATCGCGGCGTACTGACCAACGCCGAACGCATCTCACTGCTTGTCTCCGGCAGCCACAAACTCCGCGCGCTCGGACGATTCGAGATGGCAGAGGCCAAGGACTTCGAGGAAACCGTGCAGGAAACACCCCTGCGCATGCTGCGCGAGACCGAGGAGATTGCCGAGCGGGTGTATATCTTTGCCGACGAGACCGCCCTGCACTTTCGAGAAGGACGTTTCCGCTATGTAGAGCGCGGCAAGGTGATGCACAACAAGGCCGAGACGCGAGAAGGCGAGGAGAAGCTCGGGCCACACATGCTGCTTATGCACGGTTTTCTTGGCCTCTTTAGCTTTACCCACTTCCTCGTGCGACTGCCCAGCGCATGGACGGTTTCAGCACTGCATCGCGGCAGTTACGCCAAAACGCTCGACGAAGCCGACATCTTTCCGCACTACGCCAACGTCTTACGCCAGGCCATCCTGGACACATGGAAATCAGGGCGCGCGGCACCCGTTGCGGGCCACTCCATTGCCGGCGTGATCATGGACCACCTGCTGCTGTCGCTGCTGGAGGAACCCGACGCCGACATACCTCGCTACGAGCAACTCGCCCGCGACGACCAGCGGCTTGTGGATGCATTGCGCGCCGGCGGCATGATCGGGCTCGCCGGCTGGGCGCCCGCAGATGGCCCGCACACTGGCCGCAATATCGGTAGCCTGATGCGCCACCTACGCGAGCAGACCGACCTGGACTACTCCGGGTTTGAGCAGGTTTACCGGAGCGATGCGGGGGACCTGATGCTCAGCGAGGACGCCAAAGTGCGCGACGAAGACGCACTGCACCGCCTGGGGCGTTTCTTGAAGACGCCGGTGGCGAAGCCAATGATCGGCGGGCTGAACTCACTGATCCGCTCGCTGCTTAGCAATAAGTCGGTGCAGCAGCGTATGCTGAACACAGATACCCCCTATGTCCTGCGCCTCGTCGGCCAGCGACTTTTAAAGACCGCATCGTTCTACGGCCTGTTCAAGGAAGTCAATGCAGCGCTGCACGACCCTATCGAATACCAGCGCCGGCACCTGAAGGCCTTGGACATTATCGTGGCCTATGACATTCCCTATCTCTGCATCGTGCACGAGGACGATTTCCTGGTCAGCAGCAATCGCCACAGGGAGGAGCACGAGTACCTGGTGAGACGGCGCAAGCAGCATGAGGGGGTCCGCCGCGCCAGCGACCTCGACCTGCCGCCCGAGTTCATCGCCATCAGGCGCAGTGGAGAAAGTGTCGAGGTCGACCCTCTTAATCCACACCTGCTGCTCATGGCGACCTCAACCGAGGGAAATCGCATGCAGCGGCAGATCACCGCCGCAATGACAGACTTCGTGAATGCCAACCTGGCGCGGGCTATCGAGGCCGGCGCCTTGAAACCGCTCGACAGCGTCGAGCGCTGGGCCGAAGAGCAACCCTCGAAGCCCTCACGCAAAGCCGCCAAGGTAGCCTGAAGGCATCGCCGCACGTATGATTGGCCCACGCGGTAGAGCCGCGTGTACTCACAGGCAATAAGAAGAGAGGCTTGCCAGAATGGCGTCAGAATTCAATGCAATGGGTTTTCTCGGCCGCTGGGTCTTCGCCCTGGCCCTGGTGCTTGGCACCTACAATCCCACGGACTACTCCTACTTCAGCTGGATCGCCGCGGAGGGCACTGAATTCGGCCCAATCATTGCACTGGTGGGCGTAGCGCTGCTCATCTGCTGGATTATCTTCCTGCGCGCAACCCTGCGCTCACTCGGCGTGGTCGGCATATGTCTCGGCGCTGCCTTCTTCGGCTGCCTGATCTGGCTGTTTATCGACCTGGGATGGCTGAGCCTGGAGGAAACCGGCGCCCTGACCTGGGTCTCACTGGTACTGCTCTCACTGATTCTTGCTGCGGGCATGTCGTGGTCGCACGTGCGCAGGCGGCTCACAGGCCAGTTTGACGTTGACGAAGTCGATGACTGAAGCGATCAGCTTCAGGGCAGAGAGCGCTTAAGGTTTGTCCGGGAAGAGTTCCTGGACATTGGAGGCGTCTGCGGCTGCACGCTTGTTCTGCTTGCGCCACAGGTGATCGTGCTGTATCTGGTGGTCACCGAAACCGCTGACTGCGGAACTCAAAATGGCGCTGATACCATCGCAGTCCATGGCGTCGCAGAAACGCTGGAGCTCCGATAACAGGCCCGCGATTTCCTCGAAGCTCAGGCATTCTTCTTCGGCACGCATGATCATTGGGTGTTCGGTACCTTCGACATTATTGCCAAGCAGTAACTCTTCGTGCAGCTTCTCACCGGGCCGCAGGCCGATGAACTCGATCTCGATATCCTTGTGCACACCCTCTTCCAATGAGCCGGCCTCATAGCCGCTCAGCTGGATCATGCGCTCGGCAAGATCAACGATACGCACGGGCTCGCCCATATCCAACACGAAAACATCGCCGCCAGTGCCCAGCGCCCCGGCCTGCAGCACGAGCTGTGCCGCTTCCGGAATACTCATGAAGTAACGCGACACCTCCGGGTGAGTCACAGTGACCGGGCCGCCCTCCTCGATCTGCTGGCGGAACTTCGGCACTACGGAGCCTGAAGAGCCCAGCACGTTACCAAAGCGCACCATGC
This sequence comes from Halioglobus sp., assembly GCA_965227435.1. GTDB lineage: Bacteria > Pseudomonadota > Gammaproteobacteria > Pseudomonadales > Halieaceae > Marimicrobium. The sequence goes on from CBDDGB010000002.1 coordinate 605,594, forward strand.
AGAAGCGGGTGTCGGTTTCGCGCTGCGCGAGGCCCTGCAGGATCATCTCGGCGAACCGCTTGGAAGCACCCATCATATTGGTGGGCCGCACCGCCTTGTCGGTAGAGACCAGGACAAACGTCTCTACCCCCGCCTCGCGCGCGGCCTCTGCGGCGCTCCACGTGCCAAAGACGTTGTTTGCAACGCCCTCGGCGATATTGTGCTCTACAAGTGGCACATGCTTGTACGCCGCAGCGTGATAGACCGTGGCAACCTCGAAGGTGCGGTAGATGTTCTCAAGGCGATTCTGGTCCTTGACCGACCCCAGCAGGGGCACAAGCTCAAACGTAAGACCCAGCGACGTCATGGTGGCGCGCAGCTCCTGCTCGATGCAGTAGAGCGCATATTCGTTGTTATCGAGCAGCACCAGCTCTTCTGGCCCAGACAGCACGATCTGGCGACAGAGTTCCGAACCGATAGAGCCGCCCGCGCCTGTCACCATGACAACCTTGCCCGTAATGCAGCGCTCGATAAATTCGGGGTGCGGCGGCACCGTGTCGCGCCCCAGCAGGTCGTCGAGGTCGATGTCCCTGATCTGGTTGACGCTGGCTTCGCCGGCCAACAACTCGCTGATGGTCGGCACGGTGCGCACATGTACCGACAAACCCACGAGTGAGTTAATGATTTCCTTGCGACGCTCCTGCGAGGCGGAGGGTATCGCGAGCAGCACATCGGTGACATCGTGCCGCTTGATGAGCTCCTCGATATCCTCCGGCCGCGCGACGCTCAGCCCGTGTATCACCGTACGCTGCAGCTTGGGACTGTCATCAACAAACGCAACGGCGTGAAAGCGGTCATCGTGGTGCAGCGCATTCAGTAGTTGGCGCCCTGACTGGCCAGCGCCATAAATGATGACGTTCTCCGAAAGCGTGCGCAGCTTCGCCTGGTAGTACGCGCGCACGACGAGGCGAGTACCGCCGATACCGACGAGCAAGAGGCCGAAAAAAATAAACGGTGTCGAGCGAGGAATTTCTGCGCGGGCAAAGAAACTGGTGGCCACGAGCAACAGCGTGGAGTAGCTCACGGCAGTGACGATCGCCCAGATCGCCTGTTGCCCCATGAACCGGATCACGGCGCGATACAGGCCGAGGCGCAGGAAGATGATCGCACTGGCAACGATCGTTACGATGCCGCAGGCGTACTCGACGAGGCCAAGGTGGAAGTCGAAGTGGCCATAACGGAGCGCGATCGCGCCGTACATGGCCACGGCCACATACAGCATGTCGAGCGTCAGCAGGCAGGCTTGCTTGATATTGCGCGGCAATTCCACGCCCTTCTCAACAAGCTCCCGGAGGCTTTTCGACAGGCTGAATGATGTTCGTGCCATTGTGTACCCTGGCGTAATCCCCTGGCTCACACGGGGAGGCGTGGTATGGGCAATGGTGATAGCGCCCACGTGAAGGCTGAGTACAAGAGCCCGCTAAGCCCTTAACAGCAAAGCAATTTTACGCGAAGCGCCCCGCGACCGCCATGCCGGGCAGCAGGGGAAGGTAGGCCAAAATTACCAAAAATAGGCCCCATTCGGGCCATAGCGCGGCCGTGGCGGCGAGCGGCAGCAGCCAACACACCGCCAGACCCAGGAACAGGGCGTCTACCCGACCGTGAGAGCCCCAGTGTCGGCTGAGGCGCTGGTAGGCGTGGAGCCGGTGCGGACGGGTGAAGGGCTGCCCCTTCAACATGCGCCAGAGCAGCGTCCACGTGGCATCGGTGATAAACACAGCGAGCAGGATCAGCCAGGCATAGCCGGTCAGGTAGCCCTGGATATGCCCGTAAAGCGCTAACGCCGCGAGCAGGAACCCGGTGGGCACGCTGCCCGCATCGCCCATGAACAGGCGAGCGGGCGGACGATTCCAGTAAAGAAAACCGAGGTGCGCCGCGGCTAGCAGCAGGCAAAAGAGCGCATAACGCGCGTCGCCGCCGAGCACGAGACAGAGCACACCTGCCCCGCCGGCGGCCACCACGGCCTGAAGCCCGGCGAGACCATCGATACCGTCCATGAAGTTGTAGAGGTTCAGCAGCCACAACATCGCAAAGGACGCGCAGGCTATCGCAAACCATGCGAGCACACCCTGAGTCGCAAACGCAGGCGGCCCCAGCACAATCGCAACCATAAAGCACAGTACGCCGTAGATCGCGAAGCGCAAGCCGCGCGACAGGTCGGTGATGTCATCGACCACGCCAAGCACCATCAGGACCTGCGCCCCCATTGCGAGAAGGTAGTAGGTGGATGGCCAACTGCCCTCCTGCATTGCCGCGAGCAACAGACCCAGGCTGAAAGCGACAATCAGACCGATACCACCGCCGTGGGGCGTGGGACGCTCATGGGATGAGCGCTCGTTCGGTCGATCGACGATCTGCCAGCGCTGGGCCAGTTTAAGGTAGAGCCCGCAGAGCAGTACCGATAAGGCAAAGGTAACGGCGACGATCAAGCCGGCATCTCCGCCAGTAATTGCTGCACGCTGTCTTCAAGCCGCACCTTCGGGCGCCACTGTGTGTCGGCAACGAGCCGCTGGTTGGCATAGACCTCGGCCCCGAACAATTTACTGTAGGTCGATTCCCCTTTATTCAACGACACGAGGTCGAGTCCGGCTGCAGCCAGCCGCCACAGTGGCCCAGGTAGCCAGGCGCTGCCCTTGTCGCGACCCAGCGCAGCGCGCAAGAGGTCATATACATCGCGCGTACTGTAGCTGCCTGCACCGCAGGCGATCCAGGTATGGTTGCCCGGGGGAGCATGCAGCGAAACGTGACACAGGAGGTCCACAAGATCTGCGAGCGCAATCATCGAGCGCCGACCGCCTTCCGGTGGTCGCGGCAAGCCACGCTGCACAGCGCGGGCGAGTTGGCGGAGATTGCCTTTCACCCCAGGGCCGTAGACGAGTGCGGGACGAACGATCAGCACCGCCATTGGGCTGTCGGTGTATTCTGCAAGCAGCGCCTGTTCCGCCTGTTGCTTGCTGCAGGCATAGGCACCTACGGGCTCACTGCAGTCGTTCTCTGCCCGCGCGGCAATTCCCGTGGGTGGCCCCATCGCCTTGACGCTTGAGAGGAATACAAAGCAGCGCACACCAGACTCTCGCGCACGCCGAGCGAGCCGCAGAGTTGCGCCATAGTTAAGTGCATCGTAAGCCGTGGCCGGTGCACGCTGATGCGCAACACCCGCCAGGTGAAAAACGGTATCCACGCCCGCAAGCAGTGATTCGCCGACCTCTGCACCAACGAGATCGCAGGCGACAGATGAAACATCGGCTGCAACGTCGCCACCTGAACGACTGAGCGCCACCACCTCATCGCCGCGGGCCCTGAGCGCCTGGCAGAGCGAACGTCCTATAAAGCCGGTTGCACCGGTAACCAGGCATTTCACGGCAGGCGGTTACTCTATGAAAAAAGGGGGCGAAAGCCCCCTCATGATACGGATGCACCGTGCTTAATCCAGTGTTATCGCCTCGCGGTTTAGATCCAGCGTGGCGCGACCAATACCCTTTACCTCCATCAATTCGTCAACCGTGGAAAACGCACCGTAGGTCTGGCGGTGGCGCACAATTTCAACGGCGCGCGACTCGCCGACGCCTTTTAACACAGCGGCCAACGTGGCGGCGTCTGCCGTATTGATATTGACCGTGGCAGGAGTCTCCTGCACCTCGGCTGAAAAGGCGGGGTTCGCGCCCGTTGCCAACCCCGCACCCAGGGTTGCAACGAGCAAGAAACTGACAATCAACGCGCGCCAGCGCGATGCGCCCGCGAGCGCAGCAGCTGGCGTCAGACCGCGGCGTTTTGCAATGAAATATGATGGTGATGTGATCATGTTGACTCTCCTTGTCCTAGATTTCGGCGTACTGTCGTTACCTGCCGTGCGTGCTGTGCGCGCACCAACCGCGGGCCGAAAGATACAAACCTTTGATCGGCGCAAACATCTGCTTCCATGCAGCATGCGCACCGGGGAGAGTCTAGCAGTTACAAAACACCGCGCGTGTACTTCGCGCGCATTTGATCTTACGCCGCCCCGCGAATCTCCGCGCGCACGCGCTCGAGGGCGGCCATGGGGTCTTCTGCGCCGGTGATAGAGCGACCGACGACGAGGTGATCGGCTCCCGCGGCAATCGCATCTGCAGGGGTCAGCACGCGACGCTGGTCTCCGGCGTCATCGCCAGCAAGGCGTATACCCGGAGTGACAAGGCAGAAATCCGCGCCGTGGTTCTCGCGCAGCCGCGGCGCCTCCTGTGCGGAACACACCACGCCATCGAGCCCCGAAGCTCCGGCAAGTGCGGCAAGACGGGCCACACGATCCTGCGCGCTCTCGGTGTAACCGAGCTCGGCAAGGTCTTCGTCAGTCAGGCTGGTAAGCACGGTCACGGCGATCAGTATCGGCGGCGACGAGTAGCTTGCGAGCGCGTCGACAGAGGCTTCCATCATGCGCCGCCCGCCACCGGCGTGGACATTCACCATCCAGACACCGAGCTCCGCAGCCGCGCGCAGCGCGCCCGCAACGGTATTGGGAATGTCGTGGTACTTGAGATCGAGAAATACGTCGAAGCCCTGCTTCTGCAGCGCCTCTACCAGCCCGGGACCTGCCCGCGTGAACAGCTCCTTGCCGACCTTTACGCGGCACAACTCCGGTGACAGTCGCGCTGCAAACTCGAGAGCCTCTGCCTGTGACGGGTAGTCGAGCGGAATAATGACGCTCATGAGGCGCTGGCAGCGGGCGCTTCCCCACGCAGCTTGCTGACCTCGTCGCGCGCGCGGTCGAGCTGTCGGTTGCGCGCGTTCAACGTGGCGCGCGTGCGCATGATAATGAAGGACGATGCCACCATGCCCAGCACGCCACCGAAAGCGAAGGCGAGCAAAATCCAGAGGGCAATACTGCGCGGCTCAAGGGTGATGACAAGCAGGTCCAGGGGGACCGGCGTGCCATTCTGCATGGCGAAAAAGCCGCCCACCGCAGCCATGGCGAGAATAACGAGTATGTAAAGTAAATTGCGCAGCAGTTTCATGGTGTTTCCGTGACTTCGTTGGACCCTGTCAAAAAAGAGGCTTCAAAAAAAAGCGGCATGATCTCTCGATCATACCGCCCGTGTGTTTCGGCACAAGCTACAAACCAATTTGCAGCCCCATGTTGACCCGCTCGCGCAGCTCCTTCCCCGGCTTGAAGTGAGGGACGTACTTACCGGCCAGCTCGACGGCATCGCCCGTCTTCGGGTTGCGGCCGCGGCGCGGCTCACGGAAGTGCAGCGAGAAACTGCCAAAGCCCCGTATTTCAATACGCTCGCCGTTCGACAGCGCCTGGGACATGTGTTCGATGATTGTTTTTACCGCCAGTTCGACGTCTTTCGAGGACAGCTGGCTCTGCTTTGCCGCTATCGACTCGATCAGTTCGCTTTTGGTCATTCAGGCCTCCTGTTGCGAGGTCTTTTTATTGCTGATTTCGTAGAGGGATCTATTGTGGACCCATATTGGGGAATTCGCAAGTGCTTATTTTATATAGGAAAAGTAGCCCAAAGTGGTGCAAACAGCTCACTTGAAACGGGCTCGACCCACCGGGGCCGCAGGGCAAAAACCCATTGGGAGAGGCGTCGGCTGCTGCGCGGTCGAACGCGGGCCGCTGCGGGAGCTCGACCATTTTTCCGCTGCGCGGAAAAATTGGGACTCAGACAGTCCTCGCGGAAAGCCCCCGCGTTCGACCGCTCCGCAAAGCGCCTCCAAGCCTCCCCCAATGGGTTTTTGCCCTGCGGCCCCTGACTCGGTTCACGATGCGCAGACAAAAAAAAGGCCCGCATACGCGGGCCTTTCGGTTCGTGCCGAGTAAGGAGCTTACTGCTCCATCTGCGCCTTGATAAGGTCGCCGATAGTGCCCGGGGAAGCCGCTTCCTGCTCGGATTCCTTAAGGCTCTTAACCGCTTCCTGCTCGTCGTCGTAGTCCTTCGCCTTGATGGACAGGCCGACCATACGGTTCTTGCGGTCCACCGTGACGATCTTGGCTTCGACAGAGTCGCCGACCTTGAAGGAGTTGCGCGCGTCTTCGACCTTGTCGCGGCTGATGTCGGAGGCCTTGAGGACACCCTCGACTTCTTCGCCCAGCTTCACGATCACTGCCTTCGCGTCGACTTCGATCACCTCGCCAGTGACGATCGCGCCGCGATCGTTGGCAGAGACGAAGTTGCCGAACGGGTCGTCTTCCAGCTGCTTGATGCCGAGTGAGATGCGCTCGCGCTCGGGGTCGATAGAGAGGATAACCGTCTCGATCTCGTCGCCCTTCTTGTAGTTGCGCACGGCTTCTTCGCCCTGCTCGTTCCAGCTGATGTCAGACAGGTGCACGAGGCCGTCGATGTTGCCCTCGAGGCCGATGAAGATACCGAAGTCCGTGATGGACTTGATGCTGCCGGCAATCTTGTCGCCCTTCGCGTACTGCGAGGCAAACGCGTCCCAGGGGTTCTGCTGGCACTGCTTGATGCCGAGAGAGATGCGGCGACGCTCTTCGTCGATGTCGAGGACCATGACCTCCACCTCGTCGCCAAGATTGACGATCTTGGAGGGGTGAACGTTCTTGTTGGTCCAGTCCATCTCGGACACGTGTACGAGACCTTCGACACCCTCTTCCAGCTCGGCAAAGCAGCCGTAGTCGGTAAGGTTGGTGATCTTGGCCTGCACGCGGCTGCCCTCGGGGTAGCGACCGGTGATCTCGACCCAGGGGTCTTCGCCCAGTTGCTTGAGACCCAGTGACACACGGTTGCGCTCGCGGTCGAACTTGAGGATCTTGACGTCGATTTCCTGGCCGACTTCCACGATCTCGGAGGGATGCTTGATGCGCTTCCACGCCATGTCGGTGATGTGCAGCAGGCCGTCCACGCCACCGAGGTCGACGAAGGCGCCGTAGTCGGTGAGGTTCTTGACGATACCTTTGACAGACTGGCCTTCCTGCAGGGACTCCAGCAGGGCGTCGCGCTCGACACTGTTGGCCGCTTCCATGACGGCGCGGCGAGACACAACAACGTTGTTGCGCTTCTGGTCCAGCTTGATGACCTTGAACTCGAGTTCCTTGCCCTCGAGGTGTGCGGTTTCGCGCACGGGACGCACGTCAACCAGGGAGCCCGGCAGGAACGCGCGAATGGTGTTGATGTCGACGGTAAAGCCACCCTTGACCTTGCCGTTGATAATTCCGGTGACAACTTCGTCGGCCTCGTGTGCGGCTTCGAGGTCTTTCCATGCCTCGGCGCGCTTGGCCTTTTCGCGGGACAGCTTGGTCTCGCCGAAACCGTCTTCCACGGTCTCCAGCGCCACCTGCACTTCGTCGCCGATATTGAGTGTGCAGTCGCCCGCCGCGTCGGTGAACTGTGCCCGGGGGATAACGCCCTCGGACTTCAGGCCCGCGTGAACGGTGACCCACTCGTTGTCGATGTCGATAACCACGCCGGTGACAATGGCACCCGGCTGCATGTCGACGGTTTTCAGACTTTCTTCAAATAGCTCAGCGAAGGATTCGCTCATAGGAATGTTACCTGTACTAATGAGGCGCTGACCTTGCGGCCTTGCCCCGCCGCACCTCCAGCCGGTACGGGTCATTTCATCTCACGCTGCTTCCCTACACTGACTGGAATTCAGTAGGCAAAACAGCAACTTAAAGCCAGAAGTTAAAACGCTATGGAGTGCTTGGATCGCTACCCCAGGCCACGCTTTTGGACTTCAGCCATCACCTCGGAAAACACCGTTTCTATCGGCATTGCCGTCGAGTCGATGACGATGGCGTCTTCGGCGGGTACCAGGGGGGAGACTTCGCGACTGGCGTCGCGCTCATCGCGCTCCCTGATGTCCTCCAGAAGGCGCGGCAATTTAACACTTTCCCCCTTTGCAATCAACTGCTTATAGCGCCTCTCGGCCCGCTCCTCGGCACTCGCTGTGAGGAAGAATTTGAGGGGTGCATCGGCGAAGACAACCGTGCCCATATCGCGCCCATCGGCGACCAGACCGGGCGGGCGTCGAAACTCCCGCTGGCGTGCCAACAGGGCATCGCGCACGCTGGGAATAGCGGCCACCGTGGACGCGCCGCGGCCACCCTCCTCTGTGCGGATGGCGGCGCTCACGTCTTCGCCTCTATACGCCACAAGCACCTCACCATTGCTGGCGCTGGTAAAGCTGACGTCCAGGTGTCGGGCGATCTCGGTCACCGCGGGGTGATCGTCCCAGCTCGCGCCCTCGATCAGGCAGGCCTGGCCCACCACCCGGTACAGCGCGCCGGAATCGAGAAAATGCCAGCCGAGTTGTTCAGCGAGCAGGTGGCTGATGGTGCCCTTGCCGGCGCCAGAAGGACCGTCGACCGCGATGACCGGGGCCGACAGGTCAGTCATCGTGCGCCTCGATGTTCAGGCCAAGACCGCCGGCCGCAGCTTCGAAGCCCGGGAACGACGTGGCCACATGGTCGCAATCGAGTACCGTGATCGGCGCGGTAGCGCGAAGGCCCGCGATAGCGAACGCCATGGCGATACGGTGATCCATAAAAGTGCGCATCTCACCGCCACCCATCGTACCGCCCTCGATGACGATACCGTCGTCAAGCACCTCGTTGGTGATACCGAGCGTGCTGAGACCTTCCGCCATCGCGGCAATGCGGTCACTCTCCTTCACGCGCAGTTCCTCGGCGCCGCGCAGTACGGTGCGCCCTTCAGCACAGGCCGCCGCAATGAACAATGCGGGAAACTCGTCGATCGCAAGCGGCACCTGGTCCTCGGGAATCTCAATACCCTTGAGCGCTGCGGCGCGCACACGCAGATCCGCAACGGGTTCGCCGCCGACTTCGCGCGGGTTTTCTTCCGTGATATCGGCACCCATCAGGCGCAGGATATTCAGCACGCCGATACGCGTGGGATTGATGCCTACATGGCGCAGAAGAATGTCCGAGCCCGGCGCAATCGATGCCGCAACGAGGAAGAACGCGGCGGACGATATGTCTGCTGGAACGTCGATGTCGCAGGCCGTCAGTTCGCCACCGCCTTCGATGGCGACGGTGGCACCGTTTTTTTCAACGGTGTAGCCGAATCCCCGGAGCATGCGTTCGGTGTGGTCACGAGTGGGCGCTGGTTCAGTCACAGAAGTGCGGCCGTTGGCATACAGGCCTGCCAGCAAGAGACAGGACTTCACCTGGGCGCTGGCCATCGGCATGTCATAGTGAAGGCCGGAAAGCGCCTGATCACCACGAATCGATAACGGAGGGCGCCCTCCCTCAGAAGTCGCAATGCGCGCACCCATGGTGGCGAGTGGATCGACGACCCTGCCCATCGGTCGACTGCTAAGGGAAGCGTCGCCGGTCAGCTCCGAGTCAAACGACTGTCCGGCCATCAGTCCGGCCATGAGCCGCATACCGGTGCCTGCGTTGCCGAGGTCCAGGGCCTCAGTAGGGGCTTTCAGACCCTGCATGCCAACGCCGCGCACTGTGACACGCCCGTTATCGGGCCCGTCGATCTGCACGCCCATCGCACGGAAGGCGTGCAGTGTCGCGAGGGCATCTTCGCCCTCGAGAAAACCCGAAACATTAGTGACGCCGTTCGCGAGCGCACCCAACATGATGGAACGGTGTGAGATTGACTTGTCGCCGGGAACGCGTAACTCACCTTTCAAAGCGCCGCCGGGTTGTACCTGGTATTTCATGGTTTTGAAGAGTCTGTCTTTGGCGGGTTTTTCGCCTGGTACAGAGGCTCTTTTCAATAGGGGGTAGTTTGGTATCCAGCAGTGGCTCCCCTTTTCTAACGACGCTGGATTCCCGCCTGCGCGGGAATGACGATGATGCGGACCGGGCTTAACCTACGGTGTCGAGTGAATTCGAACACACAGGCCAAACTTAACCTTGCTGCCGCTCCGCCAGAATTTCGGCGAAGCGGTCGCGGGCCGTCTTCGCGCGACTGAACGTTGCTTCCAGTTCCGCCGCGTCTCCCTGAACTACGGCATCGCGCAGCTGCCCGAGGTGGGCACTGAACTGGTCTATCGCCGCGACCAGCGCCTCCGAATTCGCGAGCGCAATGTCGCGCCACATCACCGGGTCTGATGATGCGATGCGGGTAAAGTCCCGGAACCCCCCCGCCGCGCAGCGAAAAATGTCGTCGGACGCCGGGTCGCTGGCCAGCGCATCCACGAGCGCATACGCCAACGCGTGGGGCAGATGGCTGGTCGCCGCCAGCACGCGGTCGTGCTGCGCCACGCTCATCTCTACCACTTCCGCGCCGGTACTCAACCAGAGGTCACGCACCAGGGCGACAGCCTCGGAGTCATTGCCCTCCTCCGGCGTCAGGATCACGCGATGATTGCGGAACAGCTCGGCACTGGACGCGTCGACACCGCTGCGCTCCGAGCCCGCGATGGGGTGGCCAAGCACTAATCGCGATGGCATTCGGCCGGCTGCCTCCATCGCTGCGTCACGCAGGTTGCCCTTGACGCTCGCTGCATCGGTAACAACAGGACCACGCTCGCCGTTTTCGGTTGCAGCGAGGATTTGGGCGAGCACATCGGCCGCCGTCAGCGTGGGTGTGCAGATCACGAGGATGTCCGCCGCGGCGATGGCCTCCTCCAGATCCAGCGTGAAATCGTCAATCACACCCAGCTCAACACCACGCTTGAGCGATGTATCGCGGTAACCCCAGCCGGTGACGCGGCGACAGAAGCCGCTAGCTCGCGCGGCGCGGGCGAGGGAACCACCGATAAGGCCGAGACCCAGGATCACCAGGTTGTCGTGCGGTAGCGCCACTGCGCTCTCCTACAAAACCGCCCTGGGGTAGGAGCCCAGGGTCTTGAGCATAATGGACTGCTCTTCCAGCTCTGCGAGGATCGCCGCGATGTTCTCGTCCTGCACGTGGCCCTCAAACTCGATAAAAAACACGTAGGCCCACTTCTCGGTACGCGAGGGCCTTGAGTCGATGCGTGTCAGGCTGATCTCGCCGCGTCGGAAAGGGTCGAGCAATGCGAACAGAGCGCCCGGCTTGTTGTGACTGGATACGACGATCGAAGTCTTGTCTCGGCCGCTCGGGGGCACTTCCTTCCGTCCGATGACCAGGAAGCGCGTGGTGTTGTCCGCGTGATCCTCAATGTACTCCGCGCGTTTTTGCAGCGCGTACAGCTCCGCCGCCATGTCGCCGGCGACTGCAGCAACGCCCGCGTTCTCAGCAGCCAGCCTCGCGGCCTCTCCGTTACTGCTGACTGCGCGACGCTCCACGTTCGGCCAATGTTTGTCGAGCCAGCTCCGGCACTGCGCCAGCGCCTGCTGGTGAGCGCAAATCTGCGCAATGTCTCCATCGCCCGTTGCTTCGGACACAAGAAGGTGATGACTGATACGCAGTTCAAGCTCGCCCGAAATCTTGAGTGGCGAGTCAATGAAGTTATCGAGCGTATGGCTCACCATGCCCTCGGTTGAGTTCTCTACCGGGACGACGCCGTAATCGCATTTACCCGATTCCACCTGGGCGAACACGGTGTCGATAGCACTGGCCGGCGTGCAGATGGCGGCGTGACCGAAATGCTTGATGGCTGCAGACTGAGTGAAGGTACCCTCGGGGCCGAGGTAAGCCACCTGCAGCGGCTGTTCCAGTGCCAGGCAGGCAGACATAATCTCGCGAAAAATATGCGCAACGGTGTTGCCAGCCAGCGGACCCTCATTGCGCTGCATGATTCGTTCGAGCACCTGCGCTTCACGCTCGGGGCGGTAGTAGACCACGTCCTCACTCGAACCGCCGGCCGCCTGGGCCTCTGCCAGCTTGATATCGGCCACGCGCTGCGCGCACTCAGCCCGCCTGCTGATGAGCGCCTGTATCTCCTGGTCTATGGCGTCGATATCTGCCCTGACCTGGTCGAGGTCCCTGTCGTCGGCCATGATGTGCTACTTACCCGTTGCGTTGTTCGAAGTCCTGCATGAAAGCGATCAGTGCATCGACCGCGTCTTCGCCTACTGCATTGTAGATGCTCGCGCGCATGCCGCCCACGGAGCGATGCCCCTTGAGATTGAGCAGACCCGCCTCTTCAGACTCGGCGAGGAAGGTCTTGTCCAGCGCATCATCCGCCAGCGTGAACGGTACGTTCATGAGCGAACGGCAGGCCGGGTCCACCGGGTTGGCGTAAAAGTCGGAACCGTCGATGGCCGCGTAGAGCTTCTCAGCCTTGCGCCGGTTTATGTCCGCCATAACCTCGAGGCCGCCAAGGCCCTTCAGCCACTCGAACACAAGCCGCGCCAGGTAGAGCGCGAACGTGGGCGGCGTGTTGTACATGGAGTCGTTGTCTGCCATGACCTGCCAGTTGAGCATGGCCGGGCACTGCTCGTGGGCGCGGCCGAGCAGCTCGCGTTTCACGATCACGATGGTGAGGCCCGCCGGGCCGATATTCTTCTGCGCGCCCGCGTAAATCACGCCAAACTCATCAACATTGATCGGTCGCGACAGAATAGTGGAGGACATGTCTGCTACCAGCGGTGCCGCCACCTCCGGCGTCCAGAAAAACTCCACGCCACCGATCGTTTCATTCGGCGTGTAGTGCAGGTACGCGGCGTTGTCAGACAACTGCCAGGTGTCGCGCGCGGGAATCGTGGAGAAGTTGCTCTCTTCAGATGTTCCCACAACGTTGACCGCGCCAAAGCGTTTTGCCTCGGCAATCGCTTTCTTCGACCACTGCCCGGTGTTGAGGTAGTCGCCCGTCTGGCCCTCGCCTAGCAGGTTAAGTGGCACTGCCGCAAACTGCGTGCTCGCGCCGCCCTGCAAAAACAGCACTGCGTAGTCGTCTGACACGCCCAGCAAGTCGCGCAGTATGCTCTCAGCCTGTTCCGCCACGCCCACGACCTCGGCACTGCGGTGGCTCATCTCCATGATGGAGAGCCCACGGCCATGCCAGTCGAGCATGTCATCCCGCGCGGTCTCAAGAACGGCTTCCGGCAGCGCTGCCGGGCCGGCGCAGAAGTTGTACTTACGGGTCATTGCTGTGTCCTTCAAACATCTCTACCAAAACGAGGGCGGAATCATCCTCTGATTCTCCCTCTCTGTCTGTAAAAAAGTGCGTTTTTGGCGTGTAGATGCCGCCCACAGGGGCGGCTTGTGCGCCGGGTGAGCGTTATTCTTCGCTCTCTCCAGCCTCGGCCGCCTCGTCGTCGGCTTCCTCGATGCGGGCCACGCCCACCAGGGTTTCGCCGGACTTGGTACGAATCACGCGCACGCCCTGGGTGTTGCGGCCCTGGATCGAGACTTCATCGGCGCGCGTACGCACCAGCGTGCCCTGGTTGGAAATGAGCATCAGCTCATCGCCATCGAACACCTGGGTGGCACCCACCATGCGGCCGTTGCGCTCGGAGGTCTGCATGGCTTTGACACCCATGGTGCCGCGCCCTTTCGTCGGGAAGTCTGCAACTTCGGTGCGCTTGCCATAACCGTTCTCCGACAGCGTGAGGATACGCCCACCCTCGGCCGGGATGATCAGTGCAATCATGTTGTGGCCTTCGCCCAGCTTGATGCCGCGCACACCGCGCGCCGTGCGACCCATCGCACGCACATCGCCCTCGCGGAAGCGCACTGCCTTGCCCTCGGTAGAGAGCAGCATTACATCGGTAGTGCCGTCGGTAATAGCGGTGCCGACCAGCACATCACCCTCCTCCAGCTCAAGCGCGCGCAGGCCCACGCTGCGCTGCCGTGCGAAATCGGTCAGCGCCGTCTTCTTGACCGTACCGTTCGCAGTGGCCATGAATATGTAGTGACCCTCGGTGTACTCCTCCACAGGCAGGATCGAGGTCACGCGCTCACCCTCTTCCAGCGGCAGTAAGTTGACCATGGGGCGGCCTCGCGAGTTGCGCCCCGCGAGCGGAATCTGGAACACCTTGAGCCAGTACACCTTGCCCGTATTGGAGAAGCACAGGATGGTGGCGTGGGTGCTGGCAATCAGAAGGTGTTCGACGAAGTCCTCGTCTTTCACGGCCGTTGCCGACTTGCCCATGCCACCGCGGCGCTGCGCCTGGTAGTCAGTTAGCGGCTGTGTCTTCGCGTAACCGCCATGGGAGATCGTCACCACGCGGTCTTCCTCGGTGATGAGGTCTTCCACCGTGAGGTCGTGCTGGCTCGCGGTAATCTCGGTGCGGCGCTCGTCGCCGTACTCGCTGACGATCTCTTCCAGCTCCTCGCGAATCACCGCCTTGAGGCGCTCAGGGTCGGAAAGGATCTCGAGGTAGCCGGCGATCTCTTTCAGTTTCTCTTCGTACTCATTGAGCAGCTTCTCGTGCTCGAGCCCGGTAAGGCGGTGCAGGCGCAGGTCGAGGATCGCCTGGGCCTGTGCGGGCGAGAGGTGGTACTGGCCATCGTGCAGGCCGTAGTGCGGCTCGAGATCTTCTGGGCGGCACGCATCGGCGCCTGCACGCTCGAGCATGCCGGTCACATCGCCGGGAGACCAGCTCTGTGCGATCAGTTTCTCGCGCGCTTCATTCGGGCTGGGCGATGCCTTGATCAACTCGATCACAGGGTCGATGTTCGCCAGAGCGATCGCGAGACCCTCGAGGATGTGACCGCGTTCGCGCGCCTTGCGCAACAGGTAGACGGTACGCCGCGTCACCACTTCACGGCGATGGCGGATAAAGGCCTCGAGCATCTCCTTGAGGTTCAGGACCTTCGGCTGGTTGTTGACCAGCGCCACCATGTTGATACCGAAAACAGACTGCAGCTGCGTTTGCGAATAAAGGTTGTTGAGCACCACATCGCCGACTTCGCCGCGGCGCAGCTCGATGACTACGCGCAGACCGTCCTTGTCGGACTCATCGCGCAGCTCTGTAATACCTTCAATCTTTTTCTCTTTGACCAGCTCGGCGATGCGTTCGATCAGCTTCGCCTTGTTCAGCTGGTAGGGAATCTCGTGCACGATGATCGTGTCGCGACCGCGCTTCTCGTCGGTCACAACCTCCGCCTTCGCGCGCACATAAATGCGCCCGCGGCCGGAACGGTAAGCCTGGATGATGCCCGCGCGACCGTTGATGATGGCGCCCGTGGGAAAGTCCGGGCCGGGAATGTGCTCCATCAGCTCGTCGACGGTGAGCTCCGGGTTGCCGAGCAGCGCCAGACAGCCGCTCACCACCTCCGTGAGGTTATGCGGCGGGATGTTCGTGGCCATGCCCACCGCGATACCGGAAGAACCGTTGACCAGCAGGTTTGGCACCCGGGTCGGGAGCACCTCGGGAATCTGTTCGGTGCCGTCGTAGTTGTCGACGAAGTCAACGGTTTCCTTGTCGAGGTCGGACAGCAGCGCGTGCGCGATTTTGCGCATACGAATCTCGGTGTACCGCATGGCTGCCGCGTTGTCGCCGTCGATCGATCCGAAGTTGCCCTGCCCATCCACCAACATGTAACGCAGGGAAAACGGCTGGGCCATGCGCACGATAGTATCGTAGACCGCGCTATCGCCGTGCGGGTGGTACTTACCGATCACGTCACCGACGACACGGGCGGACTTCTTGTACGCCTTGTTCCAGTCGTTGCTCAGCTCGTTCATGGCGAAGAGTACGCGACGGTGCACGGGCTTCAGGCCATCGCGCACGTCAGGCAGCGCCCTGCCCACGATCACGCTCATCGCATAATCGAGGTAGGACTGTTTCATCTCGTCTTCGATATTGACGGGAAGGATTTCTTTGGCGTTGTCAGCCATGTACTGCGGCTTCCTTAACTGGCTTTATTTCGATCTTGTTGTACGGGCTCATGAGCCTCAGTGGCCTTGCGGCGCCCGGTTCCAGGTGGTCTCGCGGGGTTGATCAGCCGGGCGGGAGACGCCCTGCGCGCTGCCCTGTTCGGCGCCGTTTTGAGCGCCCTCCGGGAAGGCCTGAATGCTGCCCCCAAACCCCCTAAAACAAGCTGTAAATTATACGTTAAAACGCCCCTACAAAGCCACGTTTTTGCCCATTTTCAGCGACTTTCGGCGGGCTCTTCGGGAAGAAACAGGTATACTCTCGCGCACACCCCACAACCGGTCCCAGAGAGGCCCGAAACACCCCCGAAAAAGACCCTCATCGGGGCGCAGAAGGACATAAGAATGAGCGCTACACCAGGACGTGTCGACACCCTCATCCACCCCCGCTGGGTGGTCCCTGTTATTCCGCAAGGTGTGGTGCTGGACCACTACAGCATCGCCCTTCAGGACGGCAAGATCAGCGCACTGCTGCCCAGGACCGAGGCCGACGCCATCGAGGCCGGGGAAGTGCTTGAGCTACCGGGCTCCGCCGTTATGCCCGGACTGGTGAACTGCCATGGGCACGCGGGCATGGCGCTGTTGCGCGGCTACGCCGATGACGAACCCCTCATGCCCTGGCTGGAAGATCACATCTGGCCTGCCGAGGGCGCGCATGTCAGCGAGCAGTTCGTCGGAGACGGTGCCGAGCTGGCCATCGCCGAAATGATCCGCTCCGGCACCACGACGTTCTCTGACATGTACTTTTTCCCCAACGTAGTCGCAGCGCTGTGCCAACGGCTCGGCATGCGCGTACAGCTCACGTTCCCCATTTTTGACTTTCCGACCGCCTGGGGACAGAACGCTGACGATTACATCAGCAAGGGCCTGGCTCTCCGCGACGACTACAAGCATTCTGACCTCGTCAACGTGGTATTCGGGCCCCACGCGCCCTACACGGTCTGCCAGGAAAACCTCGCGAAAGTCGCCACGCTCGCGGCCGAACTGGACGCACCGGTGCACATTCACCTGCACGAAACCTCAGGCGAAGTGCTGGCAGCCGTAGAGGAACACGGTGAGCGGCCACTGGACAGCCTGCACCGGCTGGGCCTGCTGGGTCCGCGCACACAGTGCGTGCACATGACCGACCTCGGCGACCAGGACATCGCCCTGCTCGCCCAAACGGGCGCCAATGTTGTGCACTGCCCGCAATCGAACATGAAACTCGCTTCGGGCACCTGCCCGGTTGGCACCCTGATGGAAAAAGGGGTCAACGTGGCACTCGGTACCGACAGCGCCGCGAGTAACAACGACCTCAACCTGTTCGGTGAAATGCAGGCGGCGGCGCTGCTGGCCAAGGTGTCCAGCCTCGACGCAACCACCCTGCCCGCGGCAGATGCCCTGACCATGGCCACCATCAATGGCGCGCGCGCCATGGGTCTCGCCGATGACATCGGCAGCATCGAGACCGGCAAGGTGGCCGACCTGATCGCGGTTGACCTGTCCGGCCCCGAGACACAACCCGTCTACAACCCACTGTCGCAGCTGGTCTACGCCTGCAACGGCAGTCAGGTCACCCACAGCTGGATCGCGGGCGACGCTGTGATGAAAGACCGCGAACTGACCCGCATCGACCTCGCAGACCTGACCGCGCGCGCCGCCGACTGGCAACAGCGCATTGCCTCGACGAGGGACGCCGCGGGATGAGCGAGACCACTAACACCCGCGCCAATATCGATCCCAAGGAAATTGCCAAATTCGAGGCGCTCGCGGCTCGGTGGTGGGACCGCAGTAGCGAGTTCAAGCCGCTGCACGAGATCAACCCGCTGCGCGCCAACTTCATCGACGAGCTCTCCCCGGTCGCCGGCAAACGCCTCGTCGACGTGGGCTGCGGCGGCGGGATACTCGCCGAGAGCATGGCGCGGCGCGGCGCGGAGGTAACCGGCATCGACATGGGCGAGGCGCCACTGACCGTGGCCCGGCTGCACAGCCTGGAGTCCGGCGTCGAAGTCGACTACCGCCAGAGCACTGCAGAAGCACTCGCCGAAGAGCAACGCGAATCCTTCGATGTTGTTTGCTGCCTTGAGATGCTGGAGCACGTACCCGAGCCGGGCGCCGTTATCGCGGCGTGTGCCGAACTCGCCAGGCCGGGTGCGTCACTGTATTTCTCCACGATCAACCGCAACCCCAAGGCTTTCGTGTTCGCGATCGTCGGAGCCGAGCACATCCTCAAGCTATTGCCCGCCGGCACCCACGAGTACGCAAAGTTCATCAAGCCGTCTGAGCTCGCCGGCTGGATTCGCGATGCCGGGCTGACGCTGACCGACATGACCGGTCTGCTGTACAACCCGATCACCAAGCACTACCGCCTCGACCAGCAGGACGTCAGCGTCAACTACATGGTACGGGCGGTGAAGCCCGCGTGAGCCACCCCTTTCCCGCCGATCTCAAGGCGGTATTGTTCGACCTCGACGGCACACTGGTGGATACCGCTGATGAGTTTGTGCCCGTTGTGCAGACATTGCGCGCTGAACACGGCCTGCAACCGATGTCGGCGACGCGCATCCGCGCCTCGGTGTCTAACGGTGCCCGCGCACTGGTCAAACTGGGACTGGGGCTAGATGAAGATGACCCGACCTTCGAAGCACAAAGGCTGCGCCTGCTAGAGCTTTACAGCGAGGTGGTCGGCACCATCGCCGCACCCTACCCCGGCATCAACGAGCTGCTAGGCACGCTGGAAACGAAAGGCATTCGCTGGGGTATCGCCACCAACAAGCCGCGCCCCTACACAGAACCGTTACTCGAAGGCCTGCAGTTTGACCCGGCACCCGGCAGCGTGGTCTGCCCCGAGGATGTCGCGGAGCGCAAGCCGCATCCTGCAAGCCTCGAGCGCAACTGTGCGGAGCTTGGATGCCGCATCGACGAGGCGATCTACATCGGTGATCATGGCCGAGATATTGAGTGCGGGCTGCGGGCGGGTATGTACACTATCGCCGCAGCCTATGGCTACATCGAGCCGGGCGATGACCCTTCGAGCTGGGGCGCCAATGTCGTGGCGAAATCCAGTGAAGCGCTCGCCAGCTTGATTCTGGAAGCGCACTGATGACACTTACCGCATGGGGCGCAGCGGCTTCGACCTGCACAATTGCAAACCAGGCATTGGCAGAATAATTTCTGCCCCACAGTCTTCAAATATCTTGTAGAAGGAATTCGTTTTGGAAGAGCTACTCGCACCGGAGGGCTACGTCGCGGGCCCCGAGATTCTCAAGGGCAAGACCGTCCTGGTGACAGGCGCAGGAGACGGCATCGGCCGTGTTGCCGCCCTGACTTACGCGGCCCACGGTGCCACAGTGCTGCTGCTTGGACGCACCGAAAGCAAGCTCGAAGCGGTGTACGACGAGATCGAGCAGGCGGGCGGCGCGAAGCCCGGCATCATCACGATGGACCTGCTGACGGCAGAAGAAGCGCAATATGAGGCGCTGGCAGAAGGCCTCGCCGGTGAGTTCAGCAGCCTGGACGGGCTGTTGCACAACGCAGCCCTGCTCGGCGAGATGCGCCCGATCGACAGCGCCAGTTACAAGAGTTGGTGCGACGTGATGCACGTCAACGTGAATGCCCAGTTCATCCTGACGAAAACCCTGCTGCCCTTGCTGCAGCAGGCACCCAGCGCTTCGATCATCCTCACATCGTCCGGCGTAGGTCGCACCGGCCGCGCGTACTGGGGCTCCTATGCGGTGTCGAAGTTCGCCACTGAGGGCTTCATGCAGGTACTCGCCGATGAGCTTGCCAACACCACACAGGTGCGCGTGAACTCACTGAATCCAAAAGGGACAAACACCGCTATGCGACGAGCGGCCTACCCGGCTGAGAATCCAACGGACAACCCCTCGCCCGCGGACATCATGGGGGTTTACCTGTACCTGATGGGAGACGATAGCGCGGGAGTAAACGGTAAGGCGTTCAGCGCGCGTTAGGATTGCGGTTTTTCTTTGCGACACCGCGCCCGGTACGCTTGCCGAACTGGCGTTCCATCTGCTCGCGCTCCCTGACCGTCGTGGCCTGGATCTCTTTCATCGGTAGGCCAGCCATGCGGTAGAGGGATTTCACTTCCTTGCGCTCCATCTCTACCCACTGACCCTGCTTCACTTTCGAAGGAATGAAGACCTCGCCATAGCGCACGCGTTTTAGTCGCGATACGGTCAGACCCTGGGACTCCCACAGCCTGCGGACCTCGCGATTGCGACCCTCCATCAACACCACGTAGTACCAGCGATTGATGCCATCTCCGGCACCCTCCTGTATATCCGTAAAGCGCGCCATGCCGTCATCGAGCACGACGCCTTTCAACATGGCGTCGAGGTTCTTCGGTTGCACATCGCCCATCACGCGCACCATGTACTCGCGCTCGATGTTGCTGGACGGGTGCATGAGCTTGTGGGCGAGTTCACCATCGGTGGTAAACAAGAGCAGGCCGGAGGTGTTGAAGTCGAGGCGCCCGATAGAGATCCAGCGCCCGCTCTTCAGCCGCGGCAGGCGCTCAAACACCGTGCGCCGCCCTTCGGGGTCATCGCGGGTGCACACCTCGCCGGTGGGCTTGTGGTAGAGGATACAGCGCGTGGCCTCGGCGGGCGCCGAGTCGAGCGGCTTGCCGTCTACGCTGATACGCGCCTTTGCTTCCACACGGTCGCCCAGCTTGGCGACCTTACCGTCAACAGAGACGCGACCAGCCTCGATCCAGCGCTCCATCTCACGGCGCGACCCGAGGCCCGAACGCGCCAGGACCTTCTGCAGTTTCTCTCCGGGAACAGTTTTGGTCGGCGTTTCAACCGCAGTCGCGGGTCCCCGCGCCGCCGGCGCCTTGGAAGTCGGCTTGCGGGGCATGTGAAATCAGGCCTGGGACTCGGGGCGTTGGATGTCGTCGTCTGACGCGTCTTCTTCGACGACGGTATCGTCAGCGGCCGCCGCAGGCTCGATACGCTCTTCTTCGAAGGCATCGTCCTCGAAGGGCTCTTCCTCGAAAGCGGCCTCCAGGTCTTCTTCGATCTCGTCGAGGTCCTCGGCAGCGCGGGCCTCCAGTTCGTCGACGGCCTCGTCGAGACTGATGCCATCGTCACCGCCTATCTCACCCGCTACCTCACCAACCACCTCACCAACTACGTCAGCGGCTTCTTCTGCGGCGGCCTCGGCCTCCTGCGGCGTGTGTTCGGTACCGCCGACAACGGTGAGCTCCGGGCCGCCCTCAGGAGGGTTTGGCTGCTCACCCTCCACCGGTTCGCTGAAACCGAGCTCCGCGTTCAACGTCTCGAGATCGCGGATTTCCGCCAGTGACGGAAGCTGGTCGAGGCTCTTCAGGCTGAAGTAATCCAGAAACTGCTTTGTCGTGGCGTACATCGCGGGACGCCCAGGCACATCGCGGTGACCGACAACACGAATCCACTCGCGCTCGTGCAGCGTCCGGATAATGTTGGTGCTCACCGCCACGCCGCGAATCTCCTCGATCTCGCCGCGGGTGATGGGCTGGCGATAGGCAATAAGCGCGAGGGTCTCGAGCAGCGCGCGAGTGTAACGCGGCGGTCGCTCCTGCCACAGGCGACCCACCCAGGGCGCCAGGGACTGCCGCACCTGGAAGCGAAAGCCGCTCGCCACTTCCACGAGCTCGTAACCGCGATCTTCACAGCGCTCGGCCACCTCTTTCAGTGCCTCGCGAATTGCGGTGTTCTCAGGCTTCTCGTGGTCCTCGAACAGCGCGGCGATCTGGGCCACCGTCATGGGTTTGCCCGCCGCGAGCAGCGCGCCCTCGATAATCTGGGTAAGGCTTGTTTCCGACATCGCTATTCCGCCCTCGCCTTGACGTGGATTGGTCCGAAGTTTTCAGTCTGTACGATCTCCACCAGGGACTCCTTGATCAACTCCATGACCGCGAGAAAGGTGACGACCACGCCGAGGCGGCCTTCGTGGGGCCGGAACAGGGTCACGAACGGCACAAACTGCTGGCCGGTCAGCGCGTCCAGCACCTGGGTCATACGCTCCCTGGTCGACAGCGCCTCGCGCTGTATGTGGTGGCTTTCAAACATGTCGGCGCGGCGCAGGACATCGCCGAGGGCCAACAACAGCTCGCGCATGTCGACGTCGGGCTCGGGGGCCTCGCGCTCGATCTGGGGCGGGTGCGCACTGACGGTCCAGGTGTCGCGCTCCATGCGCGGCAGCTCTTCGATATCCTCGGCGGCCTTCTTGAAGCGCTCGTACTCCTGCAGGCGGCGGATGAGCTGGGCGCGCGGGTCCTCTTCGTCATCCTCGATCTCCTCGGAACGCGGCAGCAGCATGCGCGACTTGATCTCGGCCAGCATCGCGGCCATGAGCAGGTACTCCGCCGCGAGCTCGAAACGCATGGCGTCCATCAACTCTACGTACTGCATGTACTGCTCGGTAATACGCGACACATCGATTTCGAGGATGTCGAGATTCTGGCGCTTGATGAGGTAAAGCAGTAGGTCGAAGGGACCCTCAAAGGCCTCAAGGATGATCTCGAGCGCCTGTGGTGGAATATAAAGATCTTTAGGAAGTTC
This sequence comes from Halioglobus sp., assembly GCA_965227435.1. Lineage (GTDB taxonomy): Bacteria > Pseudomonadota > Gammaproteobacteria > Pseudomonadales > Halieaceae > Marimicrobium. Next base: position 627,844 of record CBDDGB010000002.1, read on the forward strand.
GGTGACGGCCTGCCCCATCACCACCGCGAAAGGCATCTCGCCTTGCTGGGGCTGTACGCCCTCTACCGCGACCGCGGGGGGAGTTTCGGCATCGCCCGTGCTATCGGTTGTCGTTTCGTTCACCAGGCCCCATCCCCGCATTTTTGTTGTAGCGGGCAGTATACCCGAGTCGGGGGCTTTTGGGGGTGTTCGGAGCGCTGCGGGGCCGAATTCGCTCAGGCGCCGGCCCCGCAATCAGGACCACCGTTGCGGGGCCTGTAAAGCACGGGTTCGAGCGATTTCCTAGGGAGCCATAACCACCTTGCCCAGTATGCGCCGCTCTGCGAGCCGCGTGAGGGACTCCCCTAACTCATCGAAGCCAATCACCGTCTCCGGCACGGGGTCCAGGCGGCCGCTGGCCACAAGATCTAACAGCGCAGCATGAAACACCTGCATCTGCTCATGACCGTAAGCCCCCACGTACACCCCGATGCTGCTCGCGTTGCGCGCGACCAGCGTGCGCCCGTCTGCCACACCCCAGCGGCCGCTGGCGTAGCCGATGGCAAGCAGGCGGCCGCCGGAGGCAATACACTCAAGCGAGCGCTCGAAGGTCTCGCCGCCCACCGGGTCGTAGACCACGTCTGCGCCAGCGCCGCCCGTCAGGGTGTTGACGGCTTCCACGAAGTCGGTGTCTGCGTAATTGATGCAGTGGTCAGCTCCCTGGGCAGCGGCGTAATCGATCTTGCCCTGGCTGGAGGCGGTGGCTATCACGGTGGCACCCAGCGCCTTACCGAGGCGGATCGCGGCGGCGCCACTGCCGCCCGCGGCGCCGTGGACCAGCAGAACCTCACCGGCGGCAAGGCCGCCGCGCTCGACCAGGCCCACCCAGGCGGTGTGGTAGGGAATCGTGAAACCGGCGGCCTGGAGATCATCCATGCCGTCAGCGAGCGGGTACAGCGAAAAGTCCGGCGCAATGCAGTACTCGGCGAAGCTGCCGTGCCCCTGGTAGAACGCGGTGACACCCATAACACGGTCACCCACCGCGTAGGCGCAGTTCTCGCCCACGGCAACCACCTCGCCAGCGACCTCCTGCCCGGGCACGAAGGGCTGTGGAGGCGACATCGCGTACTTGCCACGGCACATCAGCACGTCCGGCAGGCCCAGGCCGGCAGCCGCCACCTTTAGCAGCGCTTCACCGGGGCCGGGTTCGGGTACATCGCGTTCGGTGGGGGAGATGACGTCTTCTGGTGCGCCCTTACCTTCAACTACCCACGCTTTCATTACTAGTGCCCGATAGCGCTTCTTTAGGCCGGTTGCGGGGTGTTCAGGAAGCGTGCGTTGTCGCGCAGGATCTGCTGCTTTTCAGCGGCGTTGAACTTGTCCAACTCGCTGACGTAATCCAGCGGTGTCGGCAGTCCTTCAATGTGCGGCCAGTCAGAACCAAAGATCACACGGTCGGTTCCCATGTAGTGCGCCACCTCGTTAACGTCGTCTTCCCAGAACGGGTTGATCCAGACATGACGACGAAACAACTCGCCCGGGTCCTCGTTGTAGTAGCCGCGCATGCGGTCGCGCGACTGCTTGAGCTTGCGGAACAGGTCGGGCAGGTACTCGGCCCCGTTTTCAACCGAGGCGAAGCGCAGGTTGGGAAAGCGCTCGAACAGCTTCTCGTACGCGAGCGTGATGAGGAAGTCATACGCCGCGCGCTCGATGTTGAAGTGCTTGATGCTCGGCGAGAACACGCCGCCGTTGAAGTCGGCGGAAAAGCCGTCCTGCACATATCCGTGTGTGGTGTAGCCCGAGTCCGCGGCGTGGATCACCAGCGCGATTCCCGCCTCGTTAAGGCGCGCCCAGAACGGGTCGAACATCGGGTCGGCGGGAGAGCGCGTGCTGCCATCCGCGAGGGTAATGGCCGCCGGCCGCATGCAGACGACGGTTGCCCCGCGCGAGACAGCCCACTCCAGTTCCGCACAGGCCCAGTCCACATCACACAGGGAGATGTAGGGTGCTGCAAAGATTTTGCCCTGGTAGTTGCAGCCCCAGTCCTCGTCCACCCAGCGGTTAAACGCGGTGAACTGCGCCTTCACCGCCTCAGTGTCGTGCTTCAGCAGTTCTTCGTAGAGCACGCCGAGCGTGGGGAACACCCAGGCCGCCTCGAGGCCCTGCTCCTCGAGTTTGGCCACGCGAGTCTCGCTGGTCAGGTAGTAGTCCGGCAGTGGCTCGTGTGCCTGCATATAGGCGATATCTTCGTCGGTGAGTTCCTTGCCGTGCAGGTAGGGTGCGATGGAACCCGGCATGGAAATAGGGTTCCAGGTAGGGTTCTTGACCGCGCGGGCGAGCTTGCCGCCGACCATGTGGTGCTGGCGCCCGTCGATCGTGACCCACTGCACACAGCGCTGGCGCATCTCTGCAGGCAGGTGGCGGGTGAAGGCATCAGGGCCCTCGTAGTAATGGTTGTCCGCGTCAAATGCGGCGTAGTCGATGGCCTGTTCGGCTGCCTGGTTCACGGCGTTCATGGCGGGTACCTCGATTGCTATAGGCCTATGCTAGCAGAGGCCTCGGCGGCACCAATGTCCTGACCTGCCAGATTTGCAGATCACATTGGTCATATGGCTTTGGGGTCTAAGGGCCTGCCCGAAAAGTAAAGAGTGTCCCTGTTTCAGGCACCCTGAGAATCGAACTAGGTCTCGAACGGCGCCGCGTCACCTTTGCCGACGCGCAGCACCAGCGGTGTGTCTTCAGCGAGATCCACCACCGTGGTTGGCTCCATGCCACACCAGCCACCGTCGATGACCAGATCGACTTCGTGCTCGAGCACATCGCGAATCTCGTACGGGTCAATCATTGGCAGGTCTTCACCCGGCATGATCAGGCTAACACTCATCAACGGTTCACCCAGGTCTTCCAAAAGCGCCAGCGCGATGTTGTTGTCGGGCACTCGGAGGCCTACCGTTTTGCGCTTGGCGTGCATCAGTCGCCGCGGTACCTCTGACGTTGCCCGCAGAATGAAGGTATAGGGGCCCGGCGTTGCATGCTTCACCATCCGGTACGCCGTGTTGTCGACGCGGGCGTAGGTGGCGATCTCCGAGAGGTCGCGACACACCAGCGTAAAGTTGTGCTTGTCGTCGAGCTTGCGAATACGGCGGATCCGATCCAGCGCGCCCTTGTCGCCAATGTGGCAGCCAAGCGCATAGGCCGAGTCGGTGGGATACACCACGACTCCGCCATCGCGGATGATATCCACGGCCTGCCGCACAAGCCGTGCCTGCGGGTTGTCGGGATGTATCTGGAAAAACTGGCTCACGTGTTCAGGTGTTGCCCGGCAGTTACGCGCTATTCAGTTGTCACCGAGCCAGCGCTGCCATACGCCGCGCCGCCCGGCAAAGGGCGACAAGTCTACACCGACATCGGCAGCATAGGGAGCGTCGCGGTGGAAGTCGCTGCCGATCGAGATTTCGAGATCGAAATCGTCGGCCAGGCGCTGCAGGTGGCGCACCTGGTCTGGCGTCTGGCGGCCGCTCGTCACCTCGATGGCCCCGCCGCCCGCCGCAGTAAACGCCTGTACGAGCCGCTTCAGCTTCATGTTGGTGAACCGGTACTTGAGGGGATGAGCCAACACAGGCACGCCACCGCTGCCCAGAATCCACGCAACGACCTCGTCGAGCTCGGGCCAGAAGGCCTTCACATCGCCGGGCTTGCCCTGCCCCAGGAATCGGTCAAAGGCCTCGTTCAAGTCCTTCACGTGACCCTCATCAACCATCCACCGCGCAAAATGCGGGCGCCCCAGCTGGCTCTCCCCAGCGACGGCCCGCGCGCCCGCCAGCGCACCTGCGTAACCACGCTTCTCTAGCCGCCTGGCGATCTTGTCGGCCCGCTCCTCGCGTGCAGCCGCCATCCGCGCCACGCCTCGATGCATGGCGGGATGCTCGCAATCTATGCCGAGCCCAACCACGTGAATCGTCGCTCCGGACCAGACACAGGACAGCTCGACCCCGGGCACAAGGCGCACGGAACCCTGGGGCTTAGAAGCCGCGCGCTGGTAACCGCTCACGAGGTCGTGGTCCGTAATGGCAAGGAGCGCAACGCCACGTTCAGCGGCACGCTCGAGCAACGCCTCTGGACTCAAGGCGCCATCCGACGCATTGGAATGGGTGTGGAAGTCGATCAGCACAATCTTTACACTGGGCGGCCCGGCCAGTACGCGGCCAGGCACCGTTTACGTTCGCCACAGGGTAACAGGCCGAGCACTGCACAATCCATGAAGCAACTCCTCGAATTCATCCCCATCGCGCTGTTTTTCATCGTGTATCAACTCGACGGCGACAAGCTCGTTATTGCCGGCTGGGAACACGAAGTCGATGGCATTTTCACAGCGACCGCAGTTCTAATGGCCGCTACGGTCTTGCAGGTACTGCTTACCTGGTTGATTACACGCGAGTTTGAGAAGCGCCTCATCTGGCTGATGTTAGCCGTGCTCGTGTTTGGTGGCGCCACGCTGGTGCTGCGCAACGAACTGTTTATCCAGTGGAAGCCCACGATCTTTAACTGGGGGCTTGCCATCGCGTTTGGGGCTTCGCAGTTTATTGGTGAGAAGAACCTTATGGAGCGCATCCTCGGCAGCCAGCTGCATCTGCCCAAGGACATATGGGCACGGCTCAATGGCCTGTGGATCGCCAACTTCACCGTGGTGGGGGCGCTCAACCTCGTCGTTGCTTACGGTTTCAGTGAAGAAACCTGGGTTTCCTACAAGCTCTACTCGGCGATCGGTTTCACGCTGCTCCTCACCATCATCACCGCCATCATGATTAACCCCTATATCAGCGATGACGAGGGCGAGCAGTTGAAGGCCCAGGACGACTAGCGACACAGGACACACCATGTACTACGCCATCGTCTGCGAAGACGTACCCAACAGCCTGCGCCTGCGTGCAAGCGCACGTCCAGCGCATCTGGAACGACTCAAGGCCCTTGCCGACGACGGCCGACTGCTGGTCGCGGGCCCCTTCCCCGCCCTGGACACCGAGGAGCCAGGCGAAGCCGGCTTCACAGGCAGCTTGATAGTGGCCGAGTTTGAGAGCCTGGAAGCCGCCTCGGCCTGGGCAGACAGCGACCCGTATGTTGAAGCGGGTGTATTCGCCAATGTCAGCGTCAAGCCCTACAAGAAGGTCTTGCCCTAGGAAAAGTACCGCTGGGCCCGGATGACAGGCCCACGCGTGGCTCGCTAAAATGCGCCATCTTAAGGCGTCCCGCCCGCCACCCGGTTACCACGAAGGACTGCACCTTGCGAATCGCCCTCCTCATGCTCCTGGCCCTGGCCAGTCTTACTGCACAGTCACAGGACGTTGCCTACGTCAGCGACAAACAGTTCGTGCCGCTGCGCTCCGGCGCGGGCAACCAGTACCGCATCGTGCATCGCGGCATTCCGTCGGGCACAAAACTCACGATATCGAGCACCTCCGAAGACGGTGTCTGGTCGGAGATCACCACGGAGCGCGGCACATCCGGCTGGATCCGCAGCCAGTACCTCATGAGCACTACCCCCGCAGCGCTCAAGGTGGAGGCCGCCACTGCGGCAGCCGAACGCGCCAGGGCACAGAGCGCTGAACTGGCCACAGAACTGCAGGCACTGAAAACCAATCGAGCAGACCTTGAAGGCAGGCTTTCCTCTACGGGCGAAAGCCTCGACACAGTCAGCGAAGAGCTGGCGGCGCTGAAAAAGATTTCCGGCAAAGCCGTGCAACTGGATACGGACAACCGACGCCTCGTCGTGGAAGCCGAAAACCTGCGCGCCGAGGTCGACACACTCGAGGCCGAAAACATGCGCCTGCAGGACAAGATTCGCAGCGAAGATTTTCTGAACGGCGCCATGGCAGTACTGCTGGGTGTCGTCATCGCCCTGGTTGTTCCACGGCTGGTACCAAAGCGCCGCCGTAACTCAGAGTGGGCGTAACGCTCGCACCGCATAGTTGATACACGAACCCTCGTCGTTGGAGTCACAAAGCAATGCTCAAGAGAACCGTCCTAAAACTGCTGCTTCTCAGCACAGTAGTCTTCACCCCCCTCACCGCCTGCGCCGAGGAAGCCAAGGAAACCAAACCCGCCGAGAAGGCCAAGGACGCCCAAGCTGCCGCAAAACCCGAAGGTAACCCGAGCGTCATCATAAAGACGAGTGACGGCGACATTACCCTCGTACTGTTCGCAGACAAGTCACCGATCACTGTGGAGAACTTCCTAGGTTACGTGGATGCCGGCTTTTACTCCGGCACCATCTTTCACCGCGTGATACCTAACTTCATGATCCAGGGTGGCGGCTTCGACGAAAAGATGCAGGAGAAAGACACGCGCGACCCGATCGTGAATGAGTCGAAGAACAAGCTGCACAACACGCGCGGCACCATCGCCATGGCCCGTACGAACGATCCGGATTCCGCCACCGCCCAGTTTTACATCAACCACCGCAACAACCTGAACCTGGACTGGAAGCCCGGACGTATGGGCTACGCAGTATTCGGAGAGGTGACCAAGGGCATGGACGTGGTCGACTACATCGCGACGGCGCCAACCGGGCGCCGTGGCCCCTTCCGCGATGTGCCGGAGAAAGCGATTGTCATCAAGGAAATCGTGCGCGCGCCCTGACGATGATTGCGCTCAGCGTTAACCTCAACAAGATCGCGCTCATACGCAACTCGCGGGACACCACTAATCCGAGCATCCCGGAGCACGCGCAGATGTGCATCGACGCCGGTGCCGACGGCATTACCGTTCACCCGCGCCCCGACCAGCGCCATATCCGCGCAGACGATTGCTATGACCTCGCGAAAATGCTCGATGTGGAATTCAACATCGAGGGCAACCCCTTCACAGGTCCACGCGGCTCGGACCGCGTGGGCGTCAGCGACTACCCGGGCTTCATGGAACTCGTGCGCGACATCAAACCTGCGCAGTGCACCCTTGTGCCCGATGGCGATGGCCAGCTCACGTCGGACCACGGGTTCGACCTCAGAAAAGACGGCGACCGCGTGGCGCCGCTCGTCGCTGAGCTCAAGAGTCTCGGCGTTCGCGTGAGCCTCTTCATGGACCCGGACCCCGAACAGATTCGTCTCGCCGCACAGACGGGCACCGACCGCATCGAACTGTATACCGAGACCTACGCCGCTGCCTTCCAGCGCGGTGATGACGTGGATGCGGTGTTCCAGACGTTCTGGGACGCCGCGGAGGTGGCGGCGGACGTAGGACTCGCCGTCAACGCGGGCCATGATCTCGATCTCGATAACCTGCCCCGGTTCGCTACCATCCCAGGCCTGCTTGAAGTGTCCATTGGGCACCACCTGACGGTAGACGCCATCCGCATGGGGCTTGCAGACACCGTGGCCGCCTACCAGAAAGCGCTGGGCAAGGCGTAGTGGACCCGGCGCTGCAGGCCCTCCTTGACCGCCAGGCCATCGATGACCTGGTGAACGCCTACTGCAACGCGTCAGACCGTCACGACCACGAAAAAATGCGTGCGCTCTACCACGAGGATGCGGTGGACGACCACGGCGGCTTCTACAAGGGGCTTGCCATGGAGTTCATCGACAAGCTGCCTGAAATCCAGGCCCCGATGCGCATCCTGCACCACAACATCACGACCAGGAACATCAAACTCGACGGCGACTACGCCGAAGGCGAACTCTACGTACTCGCGTTCCACCAGGTGGAAACGGAGGACGGCCTGCTCGACCTCATGATCGGCGGACGTTACTTCGACAAGTACGAAAAACGTGAGGGCGTGTGGAAGTACATCGAGCGCGCGGTAGTCGCAGACTGGGCCACCGTGAACTCACCGTCGACGGTGGTATTGGAGCACCCCATGCTGGAAGGCTCCTATGTGGGGAAAGTCGGGGAGGATGACCCGATGTACAGCTTCTTCAAACTGTTCAAATGGGGCGAGCGTTAGTCGCCCAACAGCGCGCTACGAACCTCATCAGGCACGCGCACCGGCCTGCGCGTTTCAAGGTCGATAAACACCAGCACGGCATAACCCGACATCGTTGTTCGACCACCCTGCTCCATCTCGCCAACGAATTTTATGGAAGAGTTGCCGATGTCGACCTCCTGTATGCGGCCGGTGACGTCCGAGCCATAGAAGGTCTCTCCGCGGTAGTCGATATGCACGGAGGCCAGTATCCAGCCCACGCCCGCCGAGGGATCAAACACGAAACTCGGGCCATTCTCGAGCCGTTCTTCCATAAAGCGTACGCGCAGCACTTCGAACCAGGCGGCGATACTTGCGTTGTTGATATGCCCCATCGCATCGGTTTCATACATACGCGGCGTGATAGTAATGCTGAATTCCTGCAAAGCGCCTTCTCCCATAGTGCGCACCGCAGAAGGCCTGCGCGCGCTGACAAAGGCCGGTATCATAGTGCACCGCCCGGCAAGCCGCGACCGGCGCAGTTCAATACAGGAGATTCACATGGCCGATAAGCGTCTTGAGGGCAAGCGTGTACTGCTTACCCAGGCCGAGGACTATATGGGCCCCGCCACCATCGAGCTGTTCACCGAGCACGGTGCCGAGATCATCGCCGACAGCTCCGATCTTACGCAGCCGGGTGCCGTCGATGAGCTGGTTGCGAGCGCGGGCCACATCGACATCCTGATCGCCAACCTTGCGGCCCCTGCCAATGCCGGCCCGATGGCTGAAGAGATTTCAGACGACATCTTCCAGAACATGTTTGAGGTGATGGTCTACCCGCTGCACCGGCTGTGCCGCGCCATACTGCCCCAGATGTACGAGCGCCGGGCTGGCAAGGTCGTCGTGTATGGCAGCGCCACAGGGCTCAAGTCGCAGCGCAAGATCGCCGCCTACGCCGCTGCGCGCTCGGCGCAGGTCGGATATGTGCGCACGGTTGGCCTGGAAGCCGCCCCACACAATGTGCAGGTGAACCTGATTGCACAGAACTTTGTGGAGAACCCCGTGTACTACCCGCCAGAGTTAAAGGGCACCGAAATGTTCGAGCGCATACTCAGGCAGGTTCCCGCCCGGCGCCTCGCAACGGGACGCGAGGATGCACTCTTTGCCCTGTTCCTCGCATCCGACGAAAGCGACTTTTTCGTCGGCCAGTCGATTCCCTTCAGCGGGGGTTGGGCGCAGTAAGATGCTACTGCTGGCTCCCATGGAGGGCGTGGTAGACCACGCGATGCGCGAGCTGCTTACAGAACTGGGCGGCATCGATCGCTGCGTCACCGAATTCCTGCGCGTCTCCGAGCGGCTGTTGCCGCCAAAGGTCTTCCACCGTATCTGCCCCGAACTGGCGGCCGGTGGAACAACACCGAGCGGCGTTCCCGTGTACCTGCAACTGCTGGGCAGCGACCCGCAGGTTGTTGCCGAGAACGCAGCACGGGGTGCAGCACTCGGCGCGCCGGGCATAGACCTTAACTTCGGCTGCCCCGCGAAAACCGTGAACAAGTCATCCGGCGGCGCAATCCTGCTGAGAGAACCCGCGCGTGTGCACAACATCGTGGCGGCGACGCGCCGCGCGGTGCCGCAAAACGTTCCCCTGACCGTCAAGATACGGCTGGGCTTCGAGGACACAGCGACGTTTACCGATGTCGTCTCGGGCATTGCTGACGCGGGGGCCGACGAGCTCACGATACATGCGCGCACCAAGCGCCAGGGCTATCGCCCACCCGCCCACTGGGCTCATATCAAGCAAGCCCACGCGCTAATCGACCTGCCGATCAACGCCAACGGTGAAATCTGGAGCGTAGAGGACGCCCACAACTGCCGTACCGTCAGCGGCTCTGAGCGATTGATGCTGGGTCGCGGCGCCCTTTGCCGGCCCGACCTGCCGCGGCTGATCGCACAGTCGGACCGCGGTGAAACCGCTACACCGCTGGGCTGGAGCGACATCCCTCCCCTCCTCGACCGCTTTTTTGCCTTGAACCTGGCGAGCTATGACGCACGTCACGCCGGCAATCCCCTGAAACAGTGGCTCGTGTACCTGCGCAGCTACTACCCCCAGGCCCACGGCCTGTTTGAACGCGTGAAGCGCCTGCACGACCCCGCCACGATCCAACGCGAACTGGACGCCGAGGTCGCGCTGGTGGACGCGGGCGGGGCCTCCCGGGGAGCTGCCCGAATGGGTAAGTCTCGCCACGCGGCCTGAATTGCCATTACACCGCGAAAAGAGCGATAATCGCCGGCCGTTTTACGTTTAATTCCGCGCACTTGCGCGAATAACTGCAAGAACACCGGCAACACGATGAGTAACGACACGCGCACCATCCAGCTGATGGACACCACCCTGCGGGACGGCGAGCAGACCCAGGGGGTCTCCTACGCGCCCGCCGAGAAGGTCAACCTGGCCAAGGCGCTGCTCACGCAGCTGAAAGTGGACCGTATCGAGGTCGCCTCTGCGAATGTCTCAGACGGCGAGGCAGAAGCCGTTGCCAGCATCAACCGCTGGGCGGCAGAGCGCGGCATGGACGACCGCATTGAGGTGCTCGGTTTCGTCGACCACATGAAGAGCGTCGACTGGATCGTTCGCACCGAGGGTCGCGTGATGAACCTGCTCACCAAAGGCAGCGAGAAACACTGCCGCGAGCAGCTGGGCAAAAACCTCGACCAGCACGTCACCGAAATTCTGCGCACCGTTGAGTATGCGCTCGACAAGGGGCTTAAGGTCAACGCATACCTGGAGGACTGGTCCAACGGGTATCGCGACAGTCGCGACTACGTTTTTGAGATGATGGACCGACTGAAGGACTCCGGTATCGAGCACTTCATGCTGCCCGATACGCTGGGCGTCATGTCGCCTGCCGAGGTAGCAACGAATTTCGGCGACATGTGTGCGCGCTACCCCGGCCTCAAGTTCGATTTCCATCCGCACAATGATTACGGCCTCGGTACCGCCAACGTCATGGCGGCGGCACAGGTCGGCGCGAGCGCAGTGCACTGCACCATGAACTGCCTGGGCGAACGTGCAGGCAACGCCTCCCTCGCCGAGATCGCCGTGGTGCTGCGCGACATTCTCGGCTTCGACCTCAGCATCGACGAGAGCTATATCGTGCAGCTCTCCTCCATGGTGGAAACGTTTTCCGGCAAGCGCGTGCCCGCGAACGCACCGATCGTGGGTGCGGATGTATTTACGCAGACCGCAGGCATTCACGCCGATGGCGACCAGAAAGGCGGACTGTACGAAACACGACTGAGCCCCGAACGCTTCGCGCGCACGCGCAGCTATGCACTCGGCAAGATGAGCGGCAAGGCCTCCCTGTCCAAGAACCTGGAAGCGCTAGGCCTGAACCTCTCTGAGGAGAACCAGCAGAAAGTGCTGGCGCGCATCGTAAAGCTCGGCGACTCCAAGGAGAGCATCACCGGCGACGATCTGCCCTTCATCATCGCCGACGTGCTGGAAAGCAAGAACTACCACCACATCAAACTGCTGAACTGCTCGGTGACCAGCAGCATGGATCTCGACTCCACCGTGAGCATACAGGTCGATGTCCGCGGGGAAACCCACTCCGCGACCGGTTCGGGCAACGGCGGCTTCGACGCGTTCATCAAGGCCATCAACAGCGTGCTCGTGAAAGAGAACTACCAGCTGCCTGAACTGCTGGACTACGAAGTGCGCATTCCCAAGGGCGGACACACAGACGCACTCACGGAGTGCGTAATCACCTGGGACTGTGACGGCCAGGAGTACAAGACCCGCGGCGTGCATTCCAACCAGGTGTTCGCGGCCATCCTGGCGGCGCTGCGCATCATAAACCTGCAGTTACACGAGCGCGAATCCGCAGGCGGAGTGCTGGCGCAGTTCCGGAGCGGGCAGTAGGCCATTGCAGGGGCAACAGGGCGCGCAGCACCGGGCACTGATTGAAGCCTCGATTCTCCTGATGAATAGCCGCGACGGCTCGCAACGCTATGCCGATGAGCTGTTGCGCGGCCTGCATTCGCTTATCAACACACCAGAATATCCCTGGCAAATCGATGTCCACCTGGGCGCGCGCCAGATCATGGGGCTCGACGCGTTCATCGACAACGTTCTGGATCGCCCGGACGATACTGGCAAAGACGACCCACAGGCTGCAGAGAGTACTGCCCTGCTGCGCCTCAAGTCCCGAGTGTTCAACACCCTGCTCGGCATACTCCCCGACGGTGTGGTTGCGATGCTGCAACAGTGGAACCGATCGCTTCAAAGTATCGTCTGGTCGCGGACAAAGCCGATCGACTACAGCGCATATGACCTCGTGCACCTGACGCTGCCGCAGTTCTATCACACGCTGGCAGACTGTGACGTGAAGCTCCTCTCTACGGTGTTCGACCTGTCTCACGTGCACTACCCCGAGTTCCACATGCGTAACAACATACTGTGCACCGAAAAAGGCCTGGCACACGCGAGGGGCAAGCAGGCGTCGTTCATCGCTATATCCGAGGCGACGCGCCGGGACTTCCTCGCGCAGTACCCCGACTTCGATGAGAAGGCCATTCACACCATTCATTGCGGTAGCGATACGCAGACCTTCAGACCCGTCACCGATGAACTCGCGCTGCAGGAGGCCAAAGCACGCTACAACCTGCCCGACAAGCCATTCTTCCTCTCACTCAGCACGCTGGAACCGAGAAAGAACCTCATCAACAGCATTCGCGCGTTCCTGCACTTGCTGGAGACCGAGCCGGATCTCGATGTGTGCTTCGTGATCGCGGGACGCGCCGGCTGGAAGTTTGACGAAATCTTCGACGCGGCGCAGGCGCAGCGCGATCGCATTGTGTTCACCGGCTTTATCGATGACGACGACCTGGCGGCGGTGTACTCAAGCGCCCTCGCGCTCAGCTACGTGTCGTACTACGAAGGCTTCGGGCTACCACCGCTTGAGGCGATGAGCTGCGGCACGCCGGTCATTTATGGCGACAACAGCTCTATGCCCGAGGTCGTCGCCGGCGGCGGCCTGCCGGCAGACCCCGACGACATAGAAGGTATCGCACGCCAGTTTTCCGCCCTCGCGCGCGATCCCGCACTGAGAAACACCTTGTCGGCGTGCGCCCTGGCACAGGCGGACACGTTTTCATGGGAGACCATGGCGCGTGCTACTCTCGACATCTATGCAGACACTGCCGGCGCCTACCTGCCCGGCACACAGCACAAGACCCAGGACGCGTAAGGCAGACCGAAGGATGCTCAAGTCGTTTTTACAGAACAGCCTGCTGGTACTTTTCTCGACGCTGTTTGCGCTGCTGCTGGGCGAGGTGTTCATGCGGGTCAAAGCGTATCTTGCAGACAGCGCAACGATTGCCCAGTTCGAAAATCTTGTCACCGCACCCGCCCATGGCGCCGAGGCAAAACTCGGCGAGATGATCGCGCTTAGCGACAACGACAACATCATCTATCGCTTCCAGCCCGACATCTACGTGAAGTTCATGGAGCAGTTCGTCACCATTAACGCCGATGGTTTTCGCGGTCCGGTCGTGGAAGAAGCCAAACAAGAAGACACCGTGCGCATCATCGGTATCGGCGATTCACAAATGTTTGGCTGGGGCGTCAAGGACGACGAGCCCTACCTCGCCCGAATGCAGTCCCTGCTCTCAGAGGACGCACCCGAATGCCGCTGGGAGGCCGTCAACACGGCGGTACCGGGCTACAACACCGTGATGGAACTCGAGACTCTCAAAGTGTACGGCCTCGCCTACGCGCCCGACTATGTCGTCGTGGGCTTTATCGGCAACGACCTGCAGTTGCCCCACTTCACGCGGCAACAGGAGAATTACCTCTCCCTGCGAAAGTCTTTCCTTGTCAGCTATTTCACGCAGAACATCACTTCCGTCGGGCTGCGCTGGGAAGAGCCAGAGCGCTGGCGACCCCAGTTTGATTCACAGATTCCCAAGGTCGTACCCAAGCGCTATGAGCACATGGTAGGCAGGGCAGCTTTCGATGGCGCGATGGCAGAACTCGCGGACATTGCCTCCACCAATGGGTTTGAGGTAATCGTTGTGCTGAGCAACGATGTGGCTGTGCCGCACCCGCTCGACGATATCGTAAGGGAAGCGACGGAGAGGCACGACTTCCACCTGCTCGAACTACAAGAACTATGGGGACCCTTCGCGGCAGCACGCGGTATTGTGGACCCGGCCAATGCGCGCTATCTGAGCGAAACCGATCCGCATGCCTCAGCATCCGCCCATGACGCCATCGGTCACGGCTTAGCCAGCCTTGTTCTTCAGCGCACACCGCAGTGCGCCGGCGCAGACTAAGCGGGAGAACAGATCAACCGTGTCTACGCAGAACACCAAACAGAACGACGAAAACGCCGCAAGAAAGTCGCTGGCGGCAAAGAAAACGCTGGATTGGTGGTGCATCTACGGAATCTCGCACACCGATGCCGTCTACCTCGCCAGACTGGCTGGGTCCTGCGCAAGGCTCTGCACCACTGATCTGCAACTCGGGGAATTCCTGGTGGGCATGGAAACATGGCGGGAATTACGCGCCTCGCCGCAGCACGAACACATCGAGTTCGATTTCAAACGCCTCACGCGCGAGGTGTCGCACAACATTCTTGATCACGCCAGCACTGGCGAAGGCACGCATCTCGACCTCGTGTACAAACAGGCCATGCTCCGGCCGAGGGAGTACAAGGCACTGGTCGGCATGTGGGGCAAACCGCGCCGACTGCTTTTTTGCCTGCGAGAACCAGGTAGCTATATGGCCACGGTGTCCAAGACACATGACCAGGACCTTGCAGGCCTCCAGAACCATTACTTGCAGTCCCTGGAGTTCTATCTCAAGATTGGCGGCGGCGTCGTGGAGCACGATCACACACGCAGCCCAGAGGCCTTCAGGGAGCTACTTGCACCCCTGAAACTCGCAACCGAACTGCCCGCTACTAATCAGGATGCGTCGCAGGAAACCGGAACAGCCAGCGAGGCCATGTGGGAGGCGTATCACAAGGTAAAAGCCAGCGCCGACGCCGGGCACTGAGAGGTAGAGAGCATGAACGACAAGATACTGCCGATACTGTTGATCACTGCGCTTGCGCCGCTGGGGGCGTCTGCAGGTGAGATATCGCGCGACGAAGTGGTCGGCCTGTACGCCGAATGTGACCGCCAGCGCCAGGAGAAATTGGCGCCGCTCAAGGCACAAGAGATCGAGGACTGCGTGGAAGCGGGCCGCGGCGACCGCGCGTATTGCGAACGTTACAACAGTGACTTCGGCGAGAGAATCGCTCTGGCCGGCGGTGGCTCAAGGCCCGGCCTGTTTTACGACCTGCCGGTCTGCGAGAAGGCTTATGATGCCGAGCGTTACTTCAACATCAACCCGTCTGCAGATACCTATTCGCCCTAGTCAAGACGGGTCATCGGCTGCAATCGCCTTCGCTATTCGCCGTTTGCGCTATTCAGGAAGTCTTGCACCTGTCGTTCATGCGGCGCACTTGGCTGCGCACCAAGCATCTGCACTGACAACGCTGCGGCCGCCTGCGCGGCATTGATTGCAGCTTCGAACGACATCCCTGCAGAGAATGCTGCCGCGAGATTGCCATTGAACACATCGCCCGCTGCCGTGGTGTCTATAACCTCTGCGGAAAAGCCGGGAAACGTCCGAGCATCGTCACCCGAATCGCGCGAGTAGTACGCTCCGGCAGCACCCCGCGTGATAACCACGCTCTCCACGCCGCGCGCATGCAGCACTGCTGCTGCCGCAGCGGCGCTTGGCTCGTCGCACACGGCAATACCGGTTAACTGCTGTGCCTCCGTTTCGTTAGGGGTCGCCACAGTGACAAGCGGATACAACTCGGAAGGCAATTCGGCCGCGGGTGCCGGGTCAAGCAGTACCCGAGTGCCCACTTCACGCGCCAGTTTCGCGGCGGCAACGACCGTCTCAATTGGTATCTCGAGCTGGAGGAGCATCCAACTGGCGCCAGCGATCACCTCACGCGCCTGCTCCACGTGGCCCGGTGTGAGCCGCGCATTGGCCCCGGGCGCAACGACGATGCTGTTTTCTCCGTCACTACCGACGACAATCTGCGCAACCCCGGAGGCCTGGCCCTCAACCACCGCACAGAACCGGGCATCCAGACCCGCGTCAACAAGTCCCTTCAGCGCACTCTCACCAAACGCGTCGTCGCCAACGCAGGCAACAAGACTGACATCGGCACCCGCGCGCGCCGCAGCAACGGCCTGGTTAGCACCCTTGCCCCCCGCGGCGGAGGTAAACGTGCCGCCGAGCACCGTCTCGCCGGGGGACGGCACACGCGGCGCCTGTATCACTAGATCGGTGTTGCTGGAGCCCACCACAACCAGGCGACCCACTAGCTGGACACCCTCCTGTACAAATAGCCCGGCGGCAGATCGAGGCGCCGACACGCCTGCGCGGGCGGCGCGGCACGGATCGTCATGCGGTCCGTGAGCCGACCCGTACGGCAGATGAGGGAACGCTGCCAGCCCTTGAGATCGTGGTCGGCGCCGAGCTGTAACAGCGTACGAACATTTTGCGGCAGTAACGTCACTGCGGCTTTCAGCAGCATGCCCTCCAGGGGCCGAAACGGTAATGGCAACGCGTGTGTGCGCTGCATGATGTCGAGAAACTCATGCACGATGGGGTGGTCTTCGAGCCCGGCAAACATGCGATCAAACAGTGCGCGCTGCCCCGCCTCGTCATCTGGCGCACCCGGCGCGCCGTACAAAGCCGCCGCACCCAGTGCCTCGCGGTAAAAGCTGTCACGCTCCGCCTCGGTAAGCGGCGCTACGAAGTGGTGATAAGCGTTCAGGAAACCGTAGGACGCCGTGACCTGCACCCAGTCCATGAGCTCAGGTAACAGCGCATGGTAGTCGCGGCCGTCGGGCGTCGTTCCGCGCACCTTAGCGTGCATGCGTGTAATGCCGGCAATCATGCGCTCTGCCTCACTGCGCGCACCGTACACGGTGACCATTGCCGCGAGGCCGGTGCGCTCCATGCGCGGTATTGGGTCGGTGCGAAACGTCGTGTGCTCCCAGACGCCCGTGCGGACACGGGGCTCGGCAAGCTCAAGCAGAACGGCGGTGATACCGCCCACGTAGAGGGCGATGGGGTTCTTGAAAACGCGCCATGAGACTGAGTCGGGCGAGACCAGCGCCGACTCCCCGGCGGGGCGGGTAAAATCTACCTGCTTGAGGATGCGCCTGTCGACCACGAACGAAAGCCCATAACGCGTAAGGTTACGAACTCAATGTAGCATGATCGCGCACGTAATGGCGCTAGGATTCGATGTCGCGCCGCTGCACATTGGAGAGCGCGCGTTTCAGGCGAATCTCGTCGCGATTGCCCACCGCGTCTGCCGCGATGCGCAGCTCGTAGAACTTCGTGGTGAACCAGTGGGGTGAACCATCGACGCGCACCACCACGGTCTGCATGCGATCTGCATTAACCGTGACGGAGGACGGCTCGACACTCAGCACGGGGTAGTCACGGCCGCCGCTGTCGGTAACACTGACCGCACCTGCTTCGAGACTAAACGTCTGCGCGGCACTCGCCTCGGCCTTACCCCTGACCTGAAGTGTAAATACGGCCTGGGTCTTCTTGATACCGCCTTTCTTTGTGCCGCTGCGCTGGCTGCGGGATGTTTCTATTATCACGTCACCGAGCGCCCAGATAGCTGGACCGGAGTCCGATAAACTCGAGGTGGCAGCGAGTAGCGCCACCGGGGCATCACTCACAATTTCCCAGCTACCATCGCCTTTCAGGCGGACGCGCTCTCCGCTGCCCGTTGTGCCAAAGCGGTCTTCGGACACGTATTCCCAGCTCCCATCGTCCTTGAGCAGGACTTCGCGGCCATCGTCGGCGAGGATACGTTCTTCTGCGAGGGTTGGCGTGGCGGTAAACAGCAGCGCCATGAGAGCCAGTGATATCGTGGTCCTGTTCATGGAAGGTGATCCTATGCTTGCATGCTGGGGCCGCTGTATTCCCGCTTTCGCGGGAATGACGGCGGTGATTTAGGCCTTAGGCATCGCCGCGAGCGCTTCCACAACCTTGTCGCCGAACTCGTCTGTCTTGATCATCTTCACGCCCGCACCGGGCTTCGAGAGATCAGGCGTGGAGAAACCATCGCCGAACACGCTCTGCATGGCGGACCAGACGTTCTTCGACTCCTGGGTCATACCAAAGCTGTCTTCGAGCATCATGGCGACAGAGCCAATCATCGAGTAGGGGTTGGCAATGTTCTGGCCAGCAATGTCCGGCGCGCTGCCATGAGACGGCTCGTAATAGCTTTTCTCCTGCCCCATGCAGGAGGATGGCATAAGACCCAGTGACCCGAGGATGCCGCCACCCTGGTCTGAGAGAATATCGCCGAACATGTTTTCCATGACCATCACGTCGAACTGGCCGGGGTTAAGGCACAGTGCCGTTGCCGCCGCATCGACGAGCACGTGGCGCACTTCAACATCGGGATACTCTGCTGCAACCTCACCGAGCACCTCGTTCCAGAGAACGCTGGACTTGAGCACATTACTCTTGTGAATGTTGTGCAGCACCTTCTTGCGGCGCATGGCGAGCTTGAAAGCCTCGTGGGAGACGCGACGAATCTGCTCCTCGTCGTACTCCAGCGTCTCACGCACATAGCGCAGGCCCGCATCGTTGGTGCCGACTTCTTTTTCGCCGAAGTAGAGACCACCGACCAGCTCACGCACCATCACAAGGTCGATGCCATCGCCAATCACCTCGGGCTTCAGCGGCGAGAAGTGCGCCAGGGCCTTGGGCAGCGAAACAGGACGAAAGTTAGCGAACGTCTGGTAGCGTGCACGCATCGGCAGCAGCGCGCCCCGCTCGGGCTGCATGTCTACCGGAATTTTCTGCGACTCCTCGTGGGACAGGCCGATCGGGCCCTTGATAATCGCATCGGCCTCGTCGCACACCGCCTTGGTTTCGTCGGGGAACGGGTGGCCGCACTCAAAGTACGCGCCGGCGCCAAAAGGCGTTTCCGTAATCGTGAAGCTGACATCGTCGTTACGCTCTTCGACCAGCTTGAAGATTTTGACGGCCTCGCGGGCGATCTCTGGTCCGATACCGTCCCCCGGCAGGAGGGCGATCTTGTAATTGCTCATAGTGCTGTCTCTAGGCGGTTACTGGCGGGCGGCAGAAAGACCACCCGGTGAAAAGGCGGCCATTCTACTTGAGATAGGCGGACCGGACTAGCCGAGCCGCGAGGGCACGATCGCGTCGATCAGGCGCGGACCCTTGCTGGCCATTGCCTCGGCGAACTGCGCGTTAAACTCCTCAGCCGTAGTCGCCCTGCTCGCCTGCACGCCCATGCCCTGGGCCAGCGCAACGAAATCGAGATCGGGATTGCCGATCTCCAGCGTGCTGGCGGCCTTCGGGCCCGGAGTGCCGCCACGGGCACCGGTACGGGCGAATTCGAGCTGCAGGATCGCATACTGGCGGTTGTTGAAGATCACAACGCAGACATCGAGGTCCTCCCGCGCCATTGTCCAGAGGGCCTGCAGCGTGTACATGGCACTGCCGTCTGCCTCCAGCGACAACACCTTGCGGTCGGGGCAGGCAATCGCCGCACCGACGGCCGCGGGCAGGCCGTAACCGATGGCGCCACCCGTCAGGCACAACATGTCGTGAGCGCGTGCCGCCGCCGTATACAGGTTCACGAAGATGCCGCTGGTGTTGGCCTCGTCGACAACCACCGCGTTCTCCGGCATGTAGTGCGCGATGGCCCGGGCCACGCCGTCGACATCAAGTTCGCCTGAACCGAGCTCGGGTAAAGACAGCGCAACGGTATCGGGCTCATAATCACCAGCCCCGAGTCTATCCGCCAGTGCGGCCAGGGCCGCATCGATGTCCTCATCTGGCCCGGCCAGCTCGAGGATGCTCGCCTTTTCAGGTGCCATTCGACTTGGCACATTCGGGTAGGCGAAGAATGACACAGGGTCCTGCGCACCGATGAGGATCAGGTGATCGAGGTCCTTGATGTGGTCCAGGGCAAGCTCGGCCAGGTACGGCAGTCGGTCGATAACAGCACTCCCCTCCCCACGCGCCTGCCGCGGTGGAAACACATCGGTGCTCACCCTCGCGCCACAGGCCTTGCCGATACGGCTCAACAGATGCCCACGCTCAACGCTGAGCTCCGCGTTGCCAAACATGATCATGCAGTTGCCACCACCCGTTAGTGCTGCAATGGCCTCGTCGACACGTGCGTCCGGAATCGTTCCGGGCGCGGGCAGCTCCACCCTGCCCTCGGCGCCATTCGGATTGTCGCCCCACGATACGTCGGCGGGCAGCATCAGCGTGGCAATACGTGTGTTCCCGGCCTGGCGCACAGCCTCGGCGGCGTCCCGGGCAATATCGCCCGAATCTTTCGATGTGTGCACCCAGTGGGAGACCGGGCCGACGATACCCTCGATATCGGACGTCAGCGGCGCATCGTACTTCACATGATAAGTGGCATGGTCACCCACAATATTGATCACCGGGGTGTGGCCCTTCTTGGCGTTGTGCACGTTTGCAAGCGCGTTACCGAAGCCGGGACCCAGATGCAGCAGTGTCGACGCGGGCCGACGCGCCATGCGGGCGTAGCCATCGGCGGCGCCGGACAAAACGCCCTCGAACAGGCACAGCACGCAACGCATGCCATCGACCTCGTCGAGCGCGGCAACAAAGTGCATCTCCGAAGTACCGGGATTGGTAAAACACACATCGACATCATTGGCGATGAGGGTGGTCAGCAGGCTCTCTGCGCCGTTCATACAATTTCTCCGTCAGGCCGCGGATACATCCTCCGCGGCAAAAATCTTATTGGGGTTGAGAATGTTATTGGGGTCGAGCATGTTCTTCATGCCATGCATAAGACGCAGTTCTTCGGGGCTGCGCGACATGGACAGCTGGTCGCGCTTGAGCACGCCGATTCCGTGCTCGGCAGACACCGACCCCTCGAAGCGCTGCACCGTGTTGTACAACACGCCCTGCAGCGCATCGTAGTCGAAGTCGGCGGGGTCGCTGGCGCCCAGAATGACATGCAGGTTTGCATCACCGAGGTGTCCAAAGATCACGCACACGGGGCTCGGGCGCTCATCCATCTGGCTGCGCACATCGTCCACGAAGGCCTCCATGCGATCGAGCGTTACGCTGATGTCGTAAGTGATGATCGGGCCGAGGTTGAACAGGTCGAGTACATCGTCACGGATCTCCCACAGCGCCTTGCGCTCACTGCCCGACTTTGCGATCACTGCGTCGGTCACCAGACCCTCTTCCAGCGCAGCGCCCAACACCTCCTCGAATCGCTCGGCATCGGACTCAGGATTGGAGCCGAGCGTCTCCACCAGCACGTAGTAACCGCTGCCGTGCGGCAGGGGCGGCGTGTGCTGGTAGCCCTCCCGCGTGATGTACTCGTAATAGGAAGGCCACATCACTTCAAAGGAAGAGAGTGTGCCGCCCGTTCGCGCGTCCAGCCAACGCAACAGGTTAGAAACATCGCCAAAAGTCTCGGCCGTGAGCAGTGCTGTATTCTCACTGCGCGGCTGGGGCCGCAGGCGTAAAACCACGCGCGTGATGACACCCAGCGTACCCTCTGCACCGATAAACCAGTGCTTGAGGTCATAGCCCGTGTTGTTCTTCAGCATCTTGTTGAGTGTGGTAATCACCGTACCGTCGGCCAGCACGACCTCGAGGCCCAGCACCATGTCGCGCGCCATACCGTAGCGGATGACCATGTTGCCGCCCGCATTCGTGGCGATATTGCCACCGACGGTGGCTGAACCCCGTGCACCCAGGTCCAGCGGAAAGAGCAGCCCCTGCTCCTCGGCGGCCTCCGCTGCCACCTGCAGGATGCAGCCCGCCTGGACGGTCATGGTGCGATTGTCGCTGTCGATCTCCTCAATCGCGCTCATGCGCTCCATCGACAGGCCTATTTCATCGCCCGTGGCGAAGTGACCGCCCGCCAGGCCAGTCTTGCCGCCCAGGGGCACCAGCGCCTGGCCAGCCGCGTTGCAAATTTTCAATACGCCGGACACCTCATCCGTCGTGGCCGGCTTGACGATGATGTCCGGCATCACGTCATTGGGCTCCTCGCGTACACCCTTTTCACCCAGCAGGTCGCGAAGCTGCTGGACGACATCGGCATTGGAATCAGGCAAGGGACTCTCCTTACTACGTGAGCGGGCTGTTAAGAATAGTGCAAGCTTTGCCGCCTGACTATGCGCTCCATCAAGTGCCGTCGAGACGCGGCACGGCAGCGAGCAGCGCCTGGGTATAGGGGTGCTTTGGCCGGGTGAGAATTTCCTCGGCACTGCCCTGCTCAACCAGCTTGCCCGCCTGCATAACCCCCACACGATGCGCCAGACCAGGGACAATCGAGAGATCATGGGTGATAAAGAGGTACGAGACGCCAGACTCCCGCTGCAGGGTCTGCAGCAGGTCGAGCACGCCCGCGCGAATCGATACGTCCAGCGCGCTGGTCGGCTCGTCACACACAATGAGCTCCGGCTCTACCGCCAGTGCCCGCGCGATGGCCACGCGCTGTAGCTGACCACCAGACAACTCGTGTGGGTAGCGGTCGCTCATCGCGGGGTCGAGTTGCACGCGCTGCAATAGTGCGGCGACGCGCTTGCCGTAATCGTCGACCTCGATCCCGAGACTCCGCATACCTTCCGCAATGATTGCGGCAATCGTCAGGCGTGGGTTCATCGAGGAGTTGGGGTTCTGGAAAATTACCTGCACACGCTTGCGGTAGGGCAGCATTGCGGTACGCGAAAGCGCGTGGATCGGCACGCCGTCGAAGTGAATACTACCGGCCGTTGCGGGTTGCAGGTTTAGCACAGCGCGCCCGAGCGTGGTCTTACCCGAACCCGACTCACCGACAAGCACATAGGTTTGCCCGCGACCAATGGAAAGGCTGACACCATCCACCGCGCGCGTGTGATCGACCACACGCTGCAGAACCCCTTTCTTGATCGGGAAATGCACCTTGACGCCATCGAGCGCCAACAGTGCATCGCTCTCTTTCTCTTCGCGGTATGTGCTGAGATCCGGCAGCGCGTTGATCAGCTGACGGCTGTACTCTTCTTTCGGATTGTGAAAAAAGGTTTCCACCGATGCGCGCTCAATGATCTCGCCGCGGTACATGACACCGACATCGTCGGCTGTGTTGCGCACCACACCCATATCGTGGGTAATCAACAAAACGGCAAGCTGGCGCGAGCGCGTCAGCCCGCGTATCAGTTCGAGCACCTGCTCCTGGATGGTGACATCGAGCGCGGTGGTAGGTTCGTCTGCGATCAAAATGTCTGGGTCACAAGCCAGGGCGATCGCAATCATTACGCGCTGTTGTTGACCGCCGGAAAGCTGGTGCGGGTAGAAGCTGTAGCGCTGCTGCGGGTCCTTGATGCCCACCTCTGCAAAAAGTTGCAGAACGCGCTCGCGCACGGCAGATCCGTTCAGGGTGGTATGCAGACGCAGCGTTTCGGCCACCTGTTCCCCGGCAGTTTGTACAGGGTTGAGCGCCGACATCGCGTTCTGGAAAATCATCGCGACCTTGCGCCCGCGCACGGTTCGCATGGCCGATTCGGGCAGCGTAAACAGGTCTTCATCGCCCACCTTCACCCTGCCGCCGGTAATCTTGAGCGCACCGGGCAGCAGGCGCATCATTGCGAGTGACGTTACCGACTTACCTGACCCAGACTCTCCCACCAGCGCAAAGATTCGGCCAGGCAACAGCTTGAAACCGACGTTCTTCACCACAGCCTCGCCAGTCTCGGCCACCTGCACCGAGAGGTTCTGTACGCTCATGGCGATCGTATTACTCACGCGCTCTTCCCGCTGGGCTTGCTGCGCGGGTCAAACGCGTCGCGCACGAGGTCAGAGAAAAGGTTGGCCGCGAGCACGAGCGCAAACATGAAGAAGAAAGCGCCGGTCAGCGTCCACCACACGGGTGGCTGGCGCGAGAGTTCAGATCGGGCGCCGTTGATCATATTGCCCCAACTCGCCATCTCGGAGTCGATACCCACCCCGATGTAGGACAGCACCGCCTCAGCGAGCACGAGCGCACTGAAGTCGAGGACAAACGTAATCAATATGATGTGCACCACATTCGGCAGAATGTGGCGACCGAGTATGCGCACGTGGCTCACACCAAACGCGTGTGCGGCCTGCACGTACTCCAGCTGGCTGATTTTCAACGTTTCGGCACGAATCAGGCGGCACAGTGACGACCAGCTGGTAACACCCAGAATGAAACACAGCGCCACGAAGCGAGCATCGGCTTTTTCCAGGCCGATGGCAAAGGAATCGGGATTAAGGTCAATATACACCTGGAACAACAACACCGAAGCGGCAATCAGCAAAATGCCGGGGATCGAACTCAACGTCGTGTACAAATACTGCACAACGTCATCGACCCAGCCCTTGAAATAGCCGGCCATCACGCCGAGCGTCACCGCGATAGGCAACATGATCAGCGTGGCCAGTGTGCCGAGCAACACACCCGTGCGAACACCCTTGAGGCTGAGGTAAGCAACGTCCGTGCCGCCAAGGTCTGTGCCCAGCACGTGGTAGTAGCGGCTGATAAACACCAGCCAGGTGCCCAGGCAGATGATGACCGCCTGGGTAGCCCACGAACTCCACCAGGGGTAGGGACTGCTCCGCACGCACAACCACTGGGGAAAGATAAACAGCGCCGACAGGCCCAAACCAATCAACAATGCGGTAAAGGATTTCGCGAGAACATCGCTCGCCTTGTCGTCCGCGTCCTCCAGGTGTACCCCGCCATACTTGAGGGGCGGAAAGTCGCGGTATGCCCTGCCCGCATCGTCCTTCATGTTGAATTTCTCAAAGGACTTGAGCGCAAACGGTGCAGAGTAGGTGCGCTCGAAACGCTCGCCCATGCCGCCCAGCATGACATCCAGCACGCTTGTCACCCGGTTGTCGTAAAAGACCTCGTCCGCGGGCGCGCCCGGCACAGGCTCCAGCGCCTTACGGAAATGAATAGAGTCGAGTAAAGCAACCGCGACGTAGGCCAGGATCACGGTGAAGGTCACCATGCCAAGCCGGGTACCGAACACCTTCGACCAGCGCTCGCGATTCTGCGGGTCACGCCTCAGGCGCCAGAAAAACAGCGCGAGGCTCACGACGAGCAGGAACACGAGGGCATCGGACCAGAGGATGACGAACTTCATGCGCTCAGTTCAGCCTCACCCGCGGGTCGGCCCAGGTATAGGAGATATCCGTGAGGATCAGGCCGACGATATAGAGAATGGAGCCGATGAACACCATCGAGCGTACGATGGCGAAGTCCTGCGACTTGATGGCATCGAGCATGTAGCTGCCGAGGCCGGGAATCCCGAAAAACGCCTCGATCAGCAGGCTGCCCATGAACAGCGTGGGAATCACCACCACCACACCGGTCAAAATAGGAATCAAGGCGTTGGGCAGTATGTGTCGAAACAGTATGCGCAGCTCACTCGCACCCTTGGCCCGCGCGGTACGCACATAGTCCTGGTTCGCCTCTTCCAGGAACAACGTGCGATACCACCGAGCTCCGGCTCCAATCCCACCAATCACACCGACCATCACGGGCAGTATCAGGAACTTCCAGACCTGCCCCTCCGTATGGAAGCCGGAGATCGGCACAAGCTGCCAGGTTTTCGCCACGAGGTACTGGCCACCGATAATGTAGAACAGCGTCGAAATCGACATGGCCGCAACGAAGATCATGACTGCAAACCGATCCAGCCGCGTTGCATGAAACATAACGACTAGCAGCGCCACGCAGATGTTCACCCAGATACCAATGAGAAACGTGGGCAACGCGACCGCGAGACTGGGCCACATGCGCGTGTAGACGTCCGTTGTGATATCTCTGCCGCTTTCAGAGCGACCAAACTCGAAAGCGAACAGCTTCACGGACTTGGTAAAAAAGATGGTTTCCGTCAGGGCCGCCGTACCGTCCTCCTCACCATTGATAAAGAGCGGCAGGTGATAGCCGTTCTTCTCTTTCCAGGCATCGATGGCCTCGGGCGTCACATACTTCTCACCGAGTTGCGACACCGCCATGTCGTCAGGTGAGTTCACGACGAAAAACAACGTGAACGTTAACAGGTTTACGCCGATGAGAATCGGAATCGCATAGAGCAGTCGGCGAATAATGTACGCGAGCATACGGTCAGCCCTCCCCTGCACTCGCGGTTTCGTTCTGCCGCCGCCGGTAGGCGACGACGCCGGGCAGCACGAGGCTGGCCACGAGCGCACCCCCGGCGAACAACGGCCAGGTCACAGGCTGGTTCCACTCCTTGCGCAGGCGCTCGCGCTCATCGGCATCGATGCGCACGTATTTGAGTGTTGCCTTGCTGATACCGTGACGTTTGGTGTTGTACACCCAGCTGTTGTTCAGAAAAATCTCCTTCGGGAAATACGCATAAAGCCACACTGCATCCCGGCGCCACATCTCTACCATGCGCGCCACCAGTGCATCGCGCTCCGCTCCCTTTGGCAACACACGTACCCGCCTGAAGAGTTCGTCGAACTCCGCGTTTTCATAGTTCGCGGGGTTGGCGCCATCGCACTTGCACAAAAGCGGGCTTTCGGGGCCATAAAGCAGGAAGAGGAAGTTTTCCGGGTCCGGGTAGTCAGCGAGCCAGCCGAAAGAGAAAATCTGGGTGTTGCCTGTCAGGAGTTTCTCTCGGGTGCGGTTCCAGTCAGCAGGCCGGTACTCGATCTGTACGCCGACCTCCGCAAACACGCGGTCCATCCAATTCATCGACGTCTTGCTGATGGCCTGGGACTGCACATCGAAAAACAGTTTCAACGGTTCGCCCGTACGCGCATCGCGGCCGTTCGGGTAACCCGCTTCAGCCAACAGGCGCCGCGCCTCCTCAAGCGATTTACGCACCGCCTCGCCATCAACCCAATCGTAGACATACGGGTTGAGCCCAGCCTCACCTGTGGTGTGGCCTGGAATACCGGGGGGAATCAAGGTCTGCGCCGCGACTGCGTTGCCCTTGTAGAAAATGTTGAGGTACTCCTCGGTATTGAAGGCGATCTGCAGTGCCTGGCGCAGCTTGCGTTTGTCCTCGGTGTAACCGCCCACCACGGGGTCGCGCATGTTGAACGCGTAATAGTAAAGACCGGGCTTCACATCGGGTGACATCGTGAGCCCCTTCGACCGGAGCTCATCGCTCATCGACACACCGTCAGGCCCGACAACAAAAGAGGTGTCATACGAGCGCGTGGTGTGCGCATGCACCTCGCCCGACCGGTCGTAGTAACCCTGCATGAACTTGGTCCAGAGCGATAAGCTTTCTTTCTCGATGCGAAACACCGCGCGATCGATAAAGGGTATGCGTTTGCCCGCATCGTCCAGGAACCCTTTCTCCGCATCGCCGGGCGCACCGTCGGTGGGAAAGAAATCGTCGTGGAAGTTGGGGTTGCGCTCGAGAATAATCTCACTGTTGGGGTCGTTCTTCACCATCATGAAGGGGCCTGAACCCATGGGCCACCAGTCGAGGGTCAGGTTGCGGTCCGCGAAGCCGGGATTGTGGAAAAATCGGTCTACCTCCATCGGGATCGGGGAGAAGAACGGCATGGCGAGCCAGTAGACAAACTGCGGGTAGCGTCCAATCACCTTGATGCGCAGGGTTGTATCGTCGATCACCTCAAGGCCCGCCATGGGGTAGTCGTCGAGGTTTAGCCAGCCATCGCGCTCGATGCCCGACAGCGTCTCCGTAAACTCTTTCATGCCGTAGATGTACTGCGCCATAAACCCGAGCATCGGAGAGCCAATTTCAGGGTCGGCGAGCCTTTTGATGGCGTAGACCAGGTCGCGCGCGTACACCGGGCGGTGCCCGGTCTCGGGGAAGTCCGTCAGTGTAGGGTAGCGCGCACCCTCCTGGGCGGTGTCGAACAGGTAGAGCGGCTCACCATCTGCGCCGAAGGCAAACGCGGGGTGCGGCGAATAGACTTCGTCGTCACGTAGGCGGAGCGTGTAAATGCTGAAGGCGACATTCTCATCGGTACCAGCCACCGTCTGCCCATCGGCATCGACGAAGGTCACTTCGGGAAAGTCTGAAAGCGAGCCGGGTATCAACTCGTAGGGCCGCTTCAGGAAGTGGTAGGTCATCGGCGGCTCAGTGATCTGCCCGATGAACAGTGATTCGTCAGACGCGTAGGAGCGGGCCGGGTCCAGGTGCTTCGGCGGCCGCGGCGAAATCATTGACTGGTAGGTGACCTTGCCTTCAGGGTTGGCGGGATGCGGGTTGTTCCACGGCGGTTCGCCGCAGCCGACGAGAAGCAGCGACGAGAGGAGCAATAACACGCACCCCGGCAGGCCCCTGAACATCTCCGGGATTCGGCTCGACTCGACTGGCATTCTCGCTGGATAGGTTGGTCTTGTAGAGCTGGCAAGCATAACCTGTTGCCCCTCGTTGCGCACCCCTTGCGATGGCGAGGCCCGCACAATTTGTGTGGTCGCCTGTGACAAACAACGGGCATACCCATTCGTGCCCTCAGGCCGAATGAATTCGACCGCACAGCGGCCTATAATGCCTCGCTAACCTCGGCCGGACTGACTGCCATAACCCTATGACCCAAGCCTCCTCCGCCGCTACTGACACGGCGTTCTTCGGACATCCGCCAGGCCTCTTCGTCTGCTTCGCCACCGAGCTGTGGGAACGCTTTTCGTTCTACGGCATGAAGTACCTGTTGCTTCTGTATCTCACCAAGTACCATTTGTTCACCGACTCCGCTGGTCTTGAAGTACTCGGCAGCTATGCCGCGCTTGTTTACGCCATGCCGGTCATCGGCGGCCTGCTTGCCGACCGCTACCTCGGCATGCGCAAGGCCGTGGTGTTTGGTGGCATCCTCCTTACGCTCGGTCACATCGGCATGGCGGTAGAGGGCGAGCAGGCGCGCCGTGTAGGCGAAGACATCGTGCGTGATGACAACGCACTGCAGGTCTTCTACCTATCGCTCGCGCTGATCGTTATGGGTGTGGGCTTCCTCAAACCCAACATCTCCACCATTGTGGGGCGGCTCTACTCAGAGGACGACCCGCGCCGCGATCCCGGCTTCACTATTTTTTACATGGGCATCAATATCGGCGCGTTCACCGCGACACTACTGTGCGGCTACCTTGGCGAAACTTTTGGCTGGCGCTATGGGTTCGGTGCAGCGGGCATCGGCATGGTCATCGGCCTCATAACGTTTATATGGGGCCAGAAGCACCTCCACGGTCTCGCTGAGCCTGCCGACCCGTCACTGCTCTCAGAACCAGGCGCAATAGGCCTCAATCGCGAGTGGACGATCTACCTGGGCGCGTTGGCCGGGGTGCTGGTCGTCTGGCAAATGCTGCAGTTTCACGGCGCGGTTGGCTTTACACTGAACGCGCTCGCCGTGGTGACGTTAGTCGGTCTGGCCTGGTTCCTCTTGACCCAATGCAACCCGGTGGAGCGAAGCCGCATGTTCGTCCTGATCGTGCTCACGCTGTCCTCCGTTGTGTTCTGGGCACTTTTTGAGCAGGCCTCTGCGTCGATGACGCTCTACGCAGACCGCGTCATGGACCGTAACATACTCGGCGTGGAATTGACGGCGTCGCAATTCGGCTCGCTGAACGCCTTCTTCATTTTTCTGTTTGCGCCGCTGTTTGCCTGGCTGTGGATGCAGCTATCACGGCGCAACCTTGAGCCCAGTACGCCAGTCAAGTTCGCTCTCGGCATCGCCCAGGCAGGGCTGGGCTTCGGCGCACTCGTATGGGGTGCAACCCACCCCGACGAGGCAGGTCTCGTTGCCGGCTACTGGATGGTGCTCGCCTACCTCCTGCACACCACCGGCGAGCTATGCCTGTCTCCGGTAGGCCTATCAGCCGTAACCAAGCTCGCGGTGCCGCGGGTGGTCGGCGTAATGATGGGCGCGTGGTTCCTGGCAACGGCTTATTCCGAGTTTATGGCCGCGCAACTTGCCAAGCTCGCTGCAATTGAAACGGTCGATGGCGCGGTGACAGACGTTGGTGCCGCCCTGGCGAGCTACACTGAACTCTTTAACGGGTTGCTCTATATCGGACTGGGCGCGGCGGCAATCCTCTTGCTGCTCTCGCCCGTACTGAAAAAGATGATGCACGGCATTCACTAGGAGACCTGCCATGGCTGACAGAGAATTTGATGTGGTTGTATGGGGCGCAACAGGCTTTACGGGCGCGCTGGTCGTGGAATACCTCGCAGCCACCTACGGGGTCGGAGGCGATCTCCGCTGGGCCGTAGCGGGACGCAATGCAGCCAAGCTGGACGATGTCTGCAAGGAGTACCTGGGGGCCGATGCCGACAAGCTGCCTAAAATCCTGGCGGACTCGGGCGATGCCTCGTCCCTTGCGGAGATGGTTGCGCGCACCAAGGTGATCTGCACCACGGTGGGCCCCTACGCACTGTACGGCACTCCCCTGGTGGAGGCATGCGCCGATGCGGGCACGCACTACTGCGACCTCACTGGTGAAGTGCAGTGGATGTCACAGGTGATACCGGCCTATGAAGAGCGTGCACGCGCCAGCGGCGCGCGCATCGTACACAACTGCGGTTTCGACTCGGTGCCCTTCGACATGGGCGTGTGGTTTGTACAACAGCAGATGCAGGAGCAGCACGGCGTTTACGCGGATGAGGTAAAGGGACGTGTCGGCGGCAGCCGGGGCGGCGCCTCGGGTGGCACGATCGCGAGCATGATGGTGATGATGGAAGAGGCGCGCAAAGACCCGTCGCTCATGAAGCGCATGGCTGACCCGTACGTACTCTGCCCCCCCGATGCGCGCACAGGACCGGACGGGCCGGACCAACGCAGCGCCATTTACGATGATGACTTCGAACAGTGGACATCGCCCTTCGTCATGGCGGCGATCAACACCCGCGTCGTGCGCCGTACCAATGCCCTGCTGGGCCATCCGTGGAGCACCAACTTCCGCTACAGCGAATCAGTACTCAATGACTCCAAGGGGCAGGCGCGCATGTTCGGCCTCGCAACCGGCATGGGCATGATGACCCTCGCCCTGGGTCCATTGAGAGCGGTCGCGAAGCGGTTCCTGCCCAAACCTGGCGAGGGTCCATCAAAGGAAACCCGCGAGAACGGCTACTACGAGGCGTTCTTCCTGGGCATAGACCACAACGACCGCAGTCACGATGTGAAGGTGAAGGTGCGCGGTGATCTCGACCCGGGCTACGGCTCGACCTCACGCATGCTGGCCGAGTCCGCGGTGAGCCTCGCAAAGGACCCCATCTCGGTAGAGGGCGGCTTCTGGACCCCCGCCTCTGCACTCGGCGAGCACTACCTGCCACGCCTGACCGGCCCAGCCGGACTCACGTTCGAGGTTGTCTGACGCGCACACAAGGGGGCTACTTTTCACCAATGACGGCGCTGGCAATGCGCCGTCAAACACCGTACATTTTCGTCCAATATAAGCAGCTCACTGCAACACCAATCTAAAGGGGACTCAGGCGCGGGGTGAACAGATTCAACCTCACGTTCAGTGGTGAAATCCAGCACGGCGAAAAGCCAGACGCCGTTAAAGCGCGCTTCGCGAAGAAATTCGCTATCGACGACCCAGACCGCCTGGAGCGGTTCTTCTCCGGCCAGCAAATTGTCTTAAGACGCAACCTCGACCGCAAGGAGGCTGCCGAGTGCTTCCAGGAAATGCGCCAGATCGGCGTGGTCGCGGAGCTCGTGAAGGTATCCGCCGAGGAAGCGGCGGCGGCCGTGGCCGGCACGGTCAATGAAGAGAGCGTCAAACCCGAGCCCAAGAAAGGCAAAGCGCGCACGCGTCGCAAGAAATCTGCGAAAGGCGAATCTACCGCACCCGCAACGGAGAAAGACACTTCTCCTCCCCCCAAGCCCGCGCCAAAGAAGAAGCGCGCTAAGAAAAAGACCGCCGACAAGGACAAAACAAACGACGAGCTGCAGGCCGCGACCCTCCAGCAACATAAGGAACAACTGGAACAGGAACGCAAAGCGCGGGAGGAAGCAGAAGCTGCACGCCAGGCCGCAGTCCGCGAGGCGGAGCAGCTGCGCGCCGATGCGGAGAAGGCACTCAAGGAACGTGAGGCCGAAGAGGCATCCCGTCTTGCAGAAGAGCGCGCTGCTAGAGAGGAAGCCGAGCGCCGCATCGACGCGCTGCAGAGCGAGCACGTATCCGCTCGCAAAGCACAGGACGACGACGAAGCCTCACAGTTGACGGCAGAGCGGGAGGCACGGCAGCTCGCGGAGCGAGAACGACAACAGGCGCAAGAGGAAAAACAGCTCGCCGAGGCAGCCCTGCGCGAAACCGAAGAAGCCGCACAGCGCGCGCTCGAGGAAGAACGCGCCCGGCGCAAGACGGAGGCCGAGGAGGCCGCGCAGCGTGCGCTGGACGAAGAACGCGAACGGCGAAAAGCGGAGGAAGCCGCGGCCGAGGCCGCCGCGCGCGAGCGTGAGGCCGCTGCACGCAAGGCCGAAGCTGCAGCGCGTGAAGCCGCGGCGCTCGAGAAAGCGCGGGCGGAAAAGGCTGAACGCATCAAGGAAGAGGAGGCACAGCGCCGCGCCAAGGCAGAAGCGGAGCGCCAGCAGGCAGAAGAAGCGCGCGCAGCGGCCGCGCGCGAGGCCGAGGAAAGAGAGCTGGCCAGGCGCAGGGCGGAAGAAGAAGCTGCGAGGCGGGCCGAGCAGGAGGCCGAGGCACGACGCCAGGCTGAGGCAACCCGCAACCTCGCAGAGAAAGAACGACAGCGGGCAGAGGAAGAGCAACGCCGTGCAGAACAGCTGGCGCGAGAAAATGCGGCGTTGGAGTCTGAACGCCGTGCTGCTGCAGAGCGCGCGGCAAGCCTAGAGGCCGCTCTGAAGGAGAGCACCGAGCAGGCGAAACTTGAAGCGGAACAACAGAAAGTCCGCGCCGAAAAACGCCTGACCCGCGAAAAAGAGCGCATGGCGAAAGAGGAGGCGCGCCACGCCCGCGCCTCTGCGGCCCGTGAAGCACGACTAGAGAAGGAGCGTCGCGAGGCCGAGGAAAAAGCAGCGAAGCGTGAGGCTGCCCTCGCGGAGAAAGCGCGCCTGGCAGAGGCGCGACTGAAGGAAACCCAGGAAGCCGAGCGCAAGGCGCGCGAGGCCGCAAAGCGAGCCCAGGCGGATGCGCGCGAACAGCTACTGCTTGAGGAGCAGGCACGCGCCATGGAGGAACAGGCCGTTGATCGCGCTGCGAGCGCGCTCAGCGGCGGTATCGGCATGGGACCGGCGCGAGCCAGCACACGCACCAGCCTGGAGGTCCCGCAGCGCCACGGTAGCAATGCGCAACAGCCAGCGAGGAAGCGCCAGCCGGGAGAACCCAACTTTTACAGCCTCAAACCATTTCGCAATACCAACGCGGTGCGCGAGCGCGCCACGCGCGCAGGCAATGCGGCAAGGCGCCTCGCGAGCATGGGTGCGATGGCGATTGCCGCACTGGCCGCGCTGACCGGCGCATTCCTGAACTACACCCCTCCTCCCCCGGTGGGCAACATTGCGGCAGTTGCAGTGACCCCGGCGGGCGGGCCCGTCTTGCTCGCGGGGGACACCTTGTTCCTGCACGATCGCTCGGGCGCAGATGAGGCGCAACTGGCACTCGCCGATCTGGGCATTGCTCATCTGTACCCCCCGCTCTCGTTCGATGCGCAGGGTTCTATGCTGGCCGTAGGCGAAAAAGACGCAGGCACGGCCAGGCAGTTGCTACGCTGCGATCTAACCGGCGGCGGCTGTTCTGCCCTACCGGACCTGCCAGCCGATGTGGAAGTCATTGCCTACGCCGAGAACGGGGTCAACGGCGAGCTGTTTCTGCTCGATGCACAGGGCGGCGCCCTGCTGAAAACCCGTGCAAGCGGTGAGGTCCTCGCCCGGACTGAACTGGACCTGCCGGAGCAACCTGCGCTCCGCCTGCACTCGGGTCTACTGCTGCTCAACTCGAGCGAGGGCCCGGGCCTAAGCGTGCTGCGCTACGACAACGATGCATTCGGGCGCCAGCTCGACGAGATCCTCCTTGTACCGCCTCCCGCGGCGGCGGCAGGGCATTCCAGGGTGGGCGACTTCCTCTTCTCCGGCGGCAGCTGGTGGGTCACGCTCTACAACCCGGACAACCGCTCCGCCGGGCTATACCGCTTCGACAGCCAGTGGAACTACCTCGATGAGGCACCGCTAGGTCACCCCTCACTGCCTCTGGCGATCACCAGCTGGGGCGACAAGACGCTCGTCAATGACGGCCGCGGCATCGCGCTCGCACGCTTCAACTCGGGAGGCGGCGTGGAAGTCCCGCTGACCTCGAAACCGCTCGAGCAGCTGGCCGACGATTCGCGCCTGCGCTCGCGGTTACTGGATTCCGCCTGGCGGGTCGGCCTGCTGGCGCTAGCACTCGCTGCCGTACTTACCCTGGGCGCCGCCTACCTGCAACGGTTGCGGCACGTGGTATATCGTAGTTCCAAGGAACGCGGTGCCGACCCGGTCGACGACCTGTTGGACCGCGTCGAATGGATTCAACAGGCTGAAGGTAGGGAGCGCGCTTTGCGCACCCGCCTGGCGAGTTACTCAGGCATCGCCATCGCCCTGGTGCTAATCGCGGTGGGCCAGCGGGTCGGCGCCGTAGAACTGGCGGCGCTGCTGTTGTTCCTGCTGGGTCCCGGTATCGCACTTGCGCTGGTGGCACGCAGCTCTGCAGGACACGTGGGCGTTGCCGACGATCAGCTCTTGCTCGTAGAACCCTCGGGCACTTACCACATCGGTAGAGGCGCCAGCCTGCTCTATCGCGGCAACCTGGTGTTCATCGACGATGTCGCGCTCTACACCGGCAGCAGGCTGCTGCCTGCGTTCAGCGAACACGAGATTTCCCACCGCGTGGAGCCACTCGTGGAGAGTGGCGTGCGCATCGATGCACGAACGACCCTCACCCGCCTCCTGCAAAGCCAGCACCCGCTCGCACGGGGCCTTGCCGTTATCACCGCCTGCACGCTGGGCGCGCTCGTGCTGCTCGTCGCCGGGGGTATGTTCTAGCCGCCGCAAAGGCCTAGGCGCTATACTGTCGCCAGCGGGATCGACTCGACTCCCACGACGCAGAGGGGAGCAGCCAGGGGAATGACACAACAGGGAAAACATTCGCCCGGGCATGGCCCCAGGGTCTCGCTGTTTGTCACCTGCCTAGCCGATCTTTTTCGCCCTTCCGTCGCCTGGGCCGCCATCGAATTGCTGGAGCAGGCCGGCTGCACGGTTGACGTACCCACCGCGCAAAGCTGCTGCGGCCAACCGGCCTACAACGCAGGGGAATATGATACGGCGCGACCGCTCGCTCGACAGGTCATCGAGCTCCTCGAACCCGCTGACTACGTTGTACTGCCCTCGGGCTCCTGCGCCGGCATGCTCATACATCACTACCCGCGCGTCCTCGAAGGCGACTGGCATGATCGCGCGGTTGCACTGGCGGCGAAGACCTTCGAACTCACCACCTTCCTGTCAGAGATTGCACCACTGCCCGCCGGCGAGGGCAGTGCCACGACTGCCGTGGCCTATCACGACAGCTGCGCGGGACTGCGCGAGCTCGGCATTCGCGAACAGCCGCGCGAACTCCTTAGGCAGCGCTGTGATGTCGAGGTCCTGGAACTCACGCAACGCGATGTGTGTTGTGGCTTCGGCGGCACGTTCTGCGCAAAGATGCCCGATATCGCGGCCAAGATGAGCGATGACAAACTCAAGGACGCCCTCGAAAAAGGCGCCCGTGTGCTGACCGGCGGCGATCTCGGCTGCCTGCTCACGCTTGCAGGAAGAGCGAGCCGCATGGGCCACGAACTAGAGGTGCGACACGTGGCGGAACTCCTCGTGGGCGACACCGAGACGCCCGCAATCGGCGAGGGAGAACCGGGCTAGGTGGAACAGGTCAGCCAGCGATTTCTCGACAACGCCTCTGAAGCCATTGGCGATGAAGCACGCGCCGAACGACGCGAGATGCTCGCCTTCTTTACACCGATCATACGCTCCGCCGCCGTTGATGCCTTCCCCGGCTTCGACGAGGCACGGGCACACCTGAAAGCCGTGCGCCAGCACAGCCTCGATCACCTGGACCACTACCTCGCCAGGTTCGAAAGCGAGGCACTCGCCAACGGCAATCACGTGCACTATGCGGCGAGCCCGGACGAGATGAACAGCATCGTGCTCGACATCTGTCAGCAACACCGCGCGGAGCGCGTCATCAAAGGTAAGTCGATGGTCACCGAGGAGACGGGGCTGAACGATTTCCTCGAGCGCGGCGGACTTGAAGTAACAGAGACGGACCTTGGCGAGTACATCATCCAGCAGGCAGGCGAGACGCCCAGCCACATCGTCGGCCCCGCGCTGCACAAGTCGCCGGATGAAATTCGCGACCTGTT
The DNA here is from genome assembly GCA_965227435.1 of Halioglobus sp. Classification (GTDB taxonomy): domain Bacteria; phylum Pseudomonadota; class Gammaproteobacteria; order Pseudomonadales; family Halieaceae; genus Marimicrobium. The sequence continues at coordinate 664,148 of CBDDGB010000002.1, forward strand.
TTACGAGAAGCACGCTCTCGGTGAACGCGACTTAAGCGCCACCGAGTCGATGGTGGCGGAGGCGCGCACCGTACTGCGCAATCGTTTTCTCGGCGGACAGGTCGGCGTTATCGGTGCCAATGCACTCATTGCCGAGAACGGCTACAGCATGCTTGTCACCAACGAGGGCAACGGAGACCTCTGCGCCAACCTGCCGAATGTCCTGATCGTCTGCACGACCATCGACCGCGTACTCCCGCGCATGGAAGACGCCGGCGCGCTGCTGCGCCTGCTGGTGCGCTCGGCGACGGGCCAGCCGCAGACCTGCTACACCAGCTTCTACTCCGGTCCACGGCGCGAGGGCGATACCGATGGGCCGCTGGAGACACACTTCGTACTGTTGGACAACGGCCGTACCGACATCCTGGCGGGCGAGTACCGGGAGATGCTGGAGTGCATGCGCTGCGGCACCTGCCTCACCCACTGCCCCATCTATGCGGCGGTTGGAGGTCACGCCTACGGCTGGGTCTACCAGGGGCCGATGGGCTCCGTGCTGACACCCTTGCTGACCTCGCTCGAGGCGAGCGCCGCGCTACCCAACGCCTGCACAACCTGTGGCCGCTGCGCCGAGGTCTGCCCTGCCGACATACCACTGCCGGACATGCTGCGCGACCTGCGCAGCGAGGAAAACCGCACAGGGCTCACCGCTACCCGCTGGCGCCTGGGCCTAAAGCTGCACAGTATCCTCGCGAGAACGCCATGGCTTTACCGACTCGGCACGGGCATCGCGGTCAAACTCATGCACCTGCTCGGACGGCGTCGCGGCCACATTGCTCGCGTGCCCGGCGCGGCGGGATGGAGCAAACAACGCGACTTCCCCGTGCCCGAGGGTGACACTTTTATGCGCCAGTATCGCGCCCGGCAAAAGGCGGGTGACGACAATGAGTAACGCGCGGCGCGACATCTTTGCTCGCTTGCGCGGCACGTGCCAGGACGCACCCGCAGCAACTATCGACGCGGAGCGCGACAGCCTGGGCAGCGGCACACCGCCCGCACTGCCGGCAGACGAGCTCTGCGAGGCGTTTTTCCGCGGTGTACTGCGCAACCGCGGCACCGTCGACCAGGCTCGTACGCGTAACGAAACGGTGGAGGCCGTAAGGCGCTTCCTGCATGAAACCTACCGCTCGCAGCGACTGGTAGCGGGCAACGACCCCCGACTCGCCGCCCTCCCCTGGCGCGATGCCGGCCTGCTACCCCGCTTCGGCAGTGTCGAAGACGGCGAACCGGTAGCGCTGAGCTACGCGCGGCTCGGGATCGCGGAGCTGGGCGGCATTGTGACCACTACCGGCAAGAACAATCCGGCCGCCAACAACCTGCTGCCACAGCACCATATCGTGCTGCTGGACGTCGAGGATCTTGTCCCTGCGATGGAGCATGCCTGGGTTCGGCTGGGGCTTACTGATCCTGGCGAGCGGACGCGTGGCGTGAATGTTATTGCCGGGCCGTCCAGTACCGCGGATATCGGGGGGCAGCTGGTTTATGGGGCACATGGGCCTATTGGGTGGCATGTGGTTTTGGTGGGTGAGGTGCCTGAGGGGGCGTTGGAGCGCGCCTTGGCTGGTTGATTAGCGCTGAATTGTCGCGCTGGGTACGGGGCTGTGGCGAGTGGGCGCACTGACTCGGCGTTCGCCGGGCCTTCGGCTACCCTCACTACGGGAGATTTTGAGGGGCCCGCCTCGAGTCGCGTCCATGCGACCGAGGCTTTCCGGGCCATCCATGGCCCTCCAACCCCTCAAAATCCCCGTCCGTTCGGCCGGCTCAAAGCGTCGCCAGTGCACCCACTCGCCACAGCCCCTTCTCGACATCGAACAGTAGTGCTGAAATCCGATTCCGGTGTCCCGATTCCCGATCCCGATGCATCGCGCAGATCCATTCTTTCTCTAACGCGCCATAGAAGGCCCCGAGCCGCGATAGATCTTCGCGGAGCCGTCAGGGACGCGCCGAAGGAATGGCGCGAGACTCCAGAGGAGGCTCGCAACTGACTGAGGGCACCGCGGAGCGGCGCGGACAGCGCAGCGAAGAACTATCGCGGGTCGGGGCCGGAGGGGCTAAAGGACTCTAAACTAACTCTAAAGACCAAAAGCCAGTGGGCCGCGAGTCGAGGCTACTGCAGCGGCGAGTAGGTGAACTTCTGGCCGCCGAGGGCCGCTTCTACCATGAAACCGCCCTTGGCGATGGTGAAGACCGCCAGGCCCTTGCGGTAGCCGGCGCTTTTGACTCTGGCATCGTTGCGACCGCCACTGATGCCCACTGATGCGCCGCCACCCGTGTTGGCTTCCGCGGATGCGCCCGCGGTGAGCGCCACCGCTGTCGCCTGGGCGCTGAATTCGAAAGATTCTGAAGTAAAGTACTTAAACGACTGCTCGTTCTCGAAAAAGATAATCTGGCTAAACGCTTGCCCGCCGATCTGGGCGCCTGCGGTGATCTGCGTCATCGTGACATTGCCGACGTGCTTTGAGTCGACGAACACCTTGCCCTCGCCATGCGCACCGCCGACAACCAGGCCGCCTTTGCCGACTGTGGGAAACACCGCGTAGCCGTACGCCGTTTTAAAGTAATCCGCCGTTTCACCCGCGTTGCTGAACGACCGAATCGCATCGGCGTAGGGGTTGGCCGCCACCGCGTGGCTGAAGAGCGTGAACACAGACAGCAAAAAACTGAGCGACAGCGTTTTGATCATGACGGCAATCCCTTTTTATCCCCGAAGGTGATGGTGCGACCTGCACCTAAGTGTGCAGAGTCATTGTGGGTAGGGCCAGAGGGAAGGTCAAGGCCGAGCGCTTGTGAATACCACGCAGGAACTCGAGGCGACCTGCGCGGTCGTGTGTGCTCAGCGCTGCCAGCGTGAGCGACGCGATCGCGGCGGCGGATTGTCGTCGAAGCTTATCTCGGAGAGATCGATGTCGTAGGCCTCCGGCTCGAGGCTCTTGCTGATGCACACGGCATCCTCGGCGTTGGCCGTTTCCATGGCATAGAGGTCGAGCACGCGCGACTCAGAGAGACGCTGCTTTTGTGCATCGAGCAACAGCATCACCTTTGGGCGCAAGCGACGCGTACGGTACTCGGCAACGACCACGCCAACCTCACCTGACGAAAGCTCTACCAGCGTGCCCGCTGGGTAAAGGCCGACCGACTGGATAAACGATTCCACCAACTCGGCCTGGAAATCGGTGTCGCGCACGTTGTAAAGCACCTTGATCGCCTCGGAGGGCGACACGGGGCTCGCGTACTCGCGCTGGTTGGTGAGCGCATCGTAGGTGTCGACGATGCCCGCGATACGGGCGACGGGGGGAATCTCCTCTCGTTTCAGTCCGCCGGGGTAGCCGGAGCCATCATGACGTTCATGGTGATGTGCAACGATGTCGATCACGTCCTGGTTGATCACGCCACAGTCATCGAGGATATCGAGGCCGTGCTGCACGTGTCTCGCCAGTGCTTCAGTGTCTGCAGCATCGAGCGGCCTGTCGGTGCGCAAGAGATCCTGGTTGATGCGCAGCTTGCCGACATCCATCAGCATGCAGCCCATGGCAAGGGAGCGCAGGTCGTGCCGGGGCAGGCCGATCTGCCTGCCGAGCGACACCGCCCAGATGGAAGCGCTGAGCGAGTGTTTGTAGGTGTAGCTGTCGTGTTCCTTAAGGCGCGTCACCCAGAGGCAGGCATCGGGGTTGCGGCTAATGCTGTCGACGATCGGGTCAACCGACTTGCGCAGCTTGATGACGTCGAGCTTGCCCCCCTCGCTCACGTCCTGGAACAGGTGCCCCACGTCCTGGCGCAGTGTCGAGACCGCGACGCGGGCGCGCGGATGCTCCTCCGCCCAGTCCGTACGGTCCTGGTAGGCCTGGATGGGCCGCCCGCTGAAGATCTTGTTGATTGGTATACGCTTTCGGTGCAAACCATTAGTGGCTAGCGAAGAATCTGGCCTTGCGGGCACGGCGTGGCGAATGCGCGACTTGGGCATCTCGCTGCGACGAGTATCGACGAAGACGAACTCGCAATAGTGACGCAGACGCGCGATCTGCTCCTCCGTCTGGATGAGGAAGCCCTGCGTCACAAAAGGTGTCTCGAGCCACGCACGATCAAGCCCGCTGACAAACATGCCAAGCTCGAGCTCACTGGTGGCTACCTTGACGGTCTTTAACATCGCCGCCGATCCCGCTGCATATACTAGTACGTGTCGTTGTGAGGGCCACCTCCACGCGGGCAAGCGTGCGGGACGGAGACAGACTCCACGCGTGCAGGTTGCGCGGGAGGAGCAGGAAAGTCCAGCGGCATATTTCTCATTTTCCGGCGGTTGCCGCGCACTGTGAGCTGGCGCACATTTTTGCGCCGCGCCATGTGACCCCAAGGCCCTCAGACTCGCCGCAGCGCCCCCGCCCCGCGCTCACTCAGCCCTGTGCTATAGTCGCTCGCCAGCGGCGGGGCCCCCGCCACACTAACGCGACCACGAATAGGAGCCGGGGATGCGCAAGTTCTTAGCGGTATTGGGCGTCATTGTTTTGCTACTGGTGAGCATTCCAGTAGCACTGATCGCCACAGGCACCATCGACCCCACCAGCTTGCGCATGGTACTGAATGTAATGGTCGGTGCTGAGGGCCCTACCACCGACGAGGAAACCGCGCGCGCTCGTTACTCCCTCCCCGACGGGTTTGGACTCTCCGTCTACGCCAACGATGTGCCCAGAGCCCGATTCATGCGCTTCACCGAGGCGGGCGACCTTCTGCTTAGCCGCCCGCATGCGGGCGACATACTGCTGCTCAAGCGCGATGCCAACGGCGACGGGAAGCCCGACGGCAAGGAAGTCCTGCTCTCCGACCTGAAACGCCCCCTCGGGCTGGTTGTCGACGGCTCGTGGCTGTATGTCGCCGAGTCTCACCAGATCGGCCGTGTGCTGATCGACATCGAGAGCGGCACGCTGGACGGCGACTACTACCCGATCATAGAAGGACTCACCGACAACGGCGGCCACTGGAGCAAAACGATCGGAATAGGCCCTGACAGCATGCTTTACCTCGCGCAGGGCTCCACCTGCAATATTTGCGACGAGGAAGATGCGCGCCGCGCGACCATGATGCGCTTCAACGTCGACGGCTCTGGCGGTGAGATTATTGCCACAGGCCTGCGCAACAGTGTCGGCTTTGACTGGGCACCCTGGGACGATGCGCTCTACGCGACCGACAACGGTCGCGACCTCATGGGCGACGACTTCCCCCCATGCGAGTTGAATCTGATTGAACCCGGCAAATTCTACGGCTGGCCCTACTTCAACGGTGACAACGTGCCCGACCCCGATATGGGCGACGACCCTCAGGCGCGCACTCCCACTGCGCCCGTCCACGGTTTCCGCGCCCACAATGCGCCGCTGGGAATCGCGTTCCTCGAGGGTAAGGATCTCCCGGATGACTATCGGCAGACTGCCCTGGTGGCGCTGCACGGTTCCTGGAACCGCTCGTCCCCGGATGGCTACAAGGTAGTCTCGCTGCACTTTTCCGATGAAGGCATCGAGGAACGCGACTTCCTCGCGGGCTTCAACAGCGAAGACGGCATTACAGGCCGCCCCGTCGACGTTGCCGAGGGGCCCGACGGCGCGATCTACATCTCCGATGATTACGCCGGGGCCATCTACCGCGTAACCTACGGTGACGACGCCAGCGCCGGGGCCTCCGCACTCGACGACCTTGTCGCGACAAGCCGCCTCGACGAAACGCCACCCGAGTGGCTCGCCAGCGCAGACATGGAGACACTTTCCATGGAGGGCGCGGCCCTGTACGCCAAACACGATTGTGCCGCCTGCCACGAGCGCGGCGAAAATCCGAAAATGCTGATTGGTCTCGCCGGGCGCCTCGGTTACAACGCCATCGACGAGGTGCTGCGCGAGCCGCCCTCGCCCATGCCGGTGTATCCGCTCAGCGAAGAGCAACGGCGGGCGCTCTCCGTCTACCTACTGAGCCGCAATTAAGGCAGGGCTAACGGTGCTGAACTGGCTGCCCAATGCACTGACCCTCTCAAGGTTGTTGCTCGCATTGCCGCTGGCCTACCTGATCCTGGAAGAATCGTTTGGGAGCGCACTCCTCCTGGGCGCGTTTGCGGGCTTAACCGATATGCTCGACGGTTTCGCGGCGCGCAGGCTCAACGCGTTTACACGCCTGGGCGCAGCACTGGACCCGATCGCCGACAAGATCATGATCAACCTGACACTGCTCTGCCTGGCCCAGGTCGAACTCGTACCGTGGGTCCTGGCACTCATTGTCGTCGTGCGCGATATCGTGATCGTCGGAGGCGCGGTGGCCTACCACTTTCTCATCGGGCGCTTTGATTTCGCCGCACGGCCACTGAGCAAGCTAAATATGGTCATCCAGGTGACTTTCTGCGTACTGGTATTAGGAGCGCAGCTGACGCCATTTACCGACGAACTGATCGCCTGGAGCGGCATCGCGGTAGTGGTGATCACACTGGTGAGCGGTATCGACTACGTAGTGGCATGGACGCGCAAGGCCATGGCGGCCCGGAGAACGGCCTGAGGTGGGAGGCGTGGAAAAGACAGGGAACGTTGAGGCAGCCGAAGAGCTGCACATCCTCACGTACAACATTCACAAGGGCTACTGCACAGGCAACCGTCGCTTCGTGCTGGACAGCATGCGCGAGCGAATCGCGGAGACGGGCGCAGACATCGTGTTCCTGCAGGAGATTCACGGGAATGCGATAAAAAGCGATGCGAAGCGCAGGCGTTTCTCCTACCCCGACCAGCCGCACTTCGAATACCTCGCCGACCAGGCCTGGCCTCACTACGCGTACGGTCGCAACGCCATCTACCGCAAAGGCGACCACGGCAACGCGATACTGAGCATGTATCCCTTCGCGAGCTGGGAAAACATCGATATTTCACGCTTTCGCCGGGCCAGCCGCAGCATCCTGCACGGCGTTATCGAGCTGCCGAACCGGAACACGCGACTGCACACCCTCTGCGTGCACATGGGGCTTCTCGAGCAGGAGCGCAAGGAGCAGCTGAAGACACTCACAGAGCGCATCAACGACCACGTGCCGCGTGACGAGCCGATGATTATCGCCGGCGACTTCAACGACTGGCGGCGCAGAGCCGAGGACCACCTCCACGACGATCTCGGCCTGTCGGAACTCTTCGTCCAGATGCACGGTGAGCACGCCCGGACCTTCCCGGTCTGGGCACCCGTGCTACCCGTGGACCGCATCTACTACCGCGGCCTGAAGCCCGCAAGGTGCAGCCGGTTATCCCGCGGCCCGTGGCGGGACCTATCGGACCACGCTGCCCTGTTCGGGGTATTCAACCTTTAACGAAACTTTCTTCGAACGCACACAGCCCTGAAGCGGTTGCCGCGGAACGCCAGTCTGGGTATCTTTTCCTACCCACCCCGAGGTGACTGGACTATGAGCCTACGCGAAAAAATTTCCACCCTGCTGGAACTGCGCCCACTGCTGAAACTGAAAAAAGACCTGGCGCCCAAACCCGCCGACACCCGTGACAGCGTGGTCGCGCGTATGGAGGCAACGGCGAGCCAGCACGCATCGCGCGAGGCCGTGGTGTTTGAGGGCAAAAGCCTGACCTGGGGTGAGCTGAACGCAGAGATCAACCGCGTCGCCCATACGCTGAAAGCCCGTGGCATAAAGCCGGGTGACGCCGTGGCCCTGATGATGGAGAACCGCATCGAGTTTCTCGTCTGCTGGCTGGCGCTCAATAAAATCGGCGGCATCGCCGCGATGATCAACACCAACCTGACGGGCGGCTCACTCGTCCACTGCATGAAGATCGCCGATTCACGCATGTGCATCTTTGGCGAAGAGCGTCTAGAGCCCATCAATGATGTGCGCGAGAACCCCGACCTCGGCGGCATCGAGGCCTGGCTGTTTGTCGGCGATGCCGGAGAGTCCCCCTGCCCGGACTGGGCCAGCGACCTCATCGAAGAAGCGAAAGACGCTTCCAAGGCAAACCCGCCCGACACGCAGGAGCGCACCCACGGAGAGACCGCTCTCTACATCTACACCTCCGGCACCACGGGCTTCCCGAAGGCGGCAGTCCTGTCTAACCGCCGCTTCCTGGTGTCTTCGGGTATCTCGCACATGGGCGGCCTGAACCTGACACCCAAGGACCGCATTTACCTCTGCCTACCGCTATATCACGGTACCGGCCTGTTCCTCGGCGCGGCGGGGGCCTGCCGCTCTGGTGCGTGCCTCGTTTTGCGCCGACGCTTCTCGGCCAGCAACTTCCTGCCGGACATCCGCGAGCATCGTGCTACCAGCTTCGTTTACATCGGCGAGCTCTGTCGCTACCTGCTGAACACGCAGGAGAAGATGGACGATCACCAGACCACACTCACCAAGGCGATGGGCAACGGCCTGCGCCCGGATATATGGCACGAGTTCAAGTCGCGCTTCGGCCTGAAACGCGTGGCCGAGTTCTACGGTTCTAGCGAAGGGAACATCGCCTTCGTGAATTTCCTCAATAAGGATTGCACGGTGGGCACGACCGTTATGCCCCTGGCCCTGGTGAAATATGACGTCGACGAAGACGAGATCGTGCGCGACGCGAACGGCAACTGTATCCCTGTAGCGGATGGCGAGCCGGGCTTGTTGCTTGGGCCAATCACGGACGAGACTATCTTCGAGGGATACACCAGCAGCGAGGAAACCGAGAAAAAGATCCTGCGCGATGTGTTTGAAAAAGGTGACGCCTGGTTCAACACCGGTGACCTGATGCGCACGGTCGATGTCGGCTACGCAATCAACTTCACGCACTACCAGTTCGTCGACCGCGTGGGCGACACCTTCCGCTGGAAGTCGGAAAACGTCTCCACCAACGAGGTGGGCGAAATCATCAACGGCTTCCACCAGGTGGACATGTGCAATGTCTACGGTGTGGAGATTCCGGGCGCGGATGGCAAGGCCGGTATGGCGTCAGTCGTGCTGGGCGCCGATGTACAGGAATTCGATCTCGACGATTTCTCCAACTATGTCGAATCGGAACTTCCACCTTACGCGCGTCCTGTTTTCTTGCGGGTGCAGCGTGAGATGGACACAACCGGTACCTTCAAGATGCTCAAGGGCGACCTGCGCAAGCAGGGGTATGACCCGGAACAGGTGAGCGACCCGCTGTATGTCATGAAACCCCGCGCTTCCGGGTATGAACAGCTCGACGAGGACTTCTACAGCACACTGCGCGCCGGTGGCGCGGGCTACTGATCGCTAAAAGTTGCCCTCGCAGGCTAGCCTGATGCGCTCGGCAGGCACCGCGAGCTGTTCGAGCATGTAATCGCGAAAATCCTCGGGGTAGCCGCGCTCGGTAAGGGCCTCTCCCATGCATGCCATCCAGTTGTTGCGCAGGCGGGCATCGATCTTCAAATGTGCGTGAGCAGGCGGAATGCTGATCGGGCCGTACTTCTCCCGGTAGAGGCGCGGGCCGCCCGTCCAGGCGCACAGAAAACGCGCGAGCTTGTCCCGAGACACGTCTTTGTCACCGGGGTGCATGTCCCAGATTTCTCGGTATTCGGGCGTGTCGCGCATCAAATCATAGAACGTATTCACAAGGGCAAAAATGCCCTCCTCGCCGCCGGCCGCCTGAAATGTAGCATCGCCCTCACCGTAGGTAGCCATTACCCGTACCTCGTGTGTTGCAAAAAAACCTCCGCCTGTGAATCAGGCGGCTGGAGGGCTGAACTTATCCAGCCCGAATCGTTTCACCATGAGCCCATCGAAAATCTTGAGGGGCATCCAGCGCTTCAGCAACGGCAGGGATGTACTCCCCCTACCGCCACGCACCACGGGGTGCGGGGAGCCTTTCAACATACTGTCGATGACGGGTCGCACAAACTCGTCCGCGGGCGTTGCCCCGACCTGGCCAGCCTGTGCACGTGCGCGCACGCCCTCCTCAACGCCCTTGTATAGCGAATCTTCGGGCAACTGCATATTCGCTTCTGCATTGTCGCCGAACGAGGAGAGAATGCCGCCGGGCTGCACCGTCACCACATCGACCCCGAACGGCACCAGCTCCATACGCAGCGCATCGGTCAGGGAATGAATCGCCGCTTTGCTGGAGCAATAGGCACCGGCAAAAGGGGTAGTGAAGAGGCCGACAATGCTGCCGATCATTGTCACCTGGGCGGCCCCGTTCTTCGCCTTTGCGGCGCGCAACAACGGGAGTGCGGCCCGCGTCACCGCGATGGGCGCAATGACGTTGGTTTCATATTGCGCGCGCAGGTCCTCGCGCTTGAGATCCAGCACGGCGCCGACCTGAGAGAAACCGGCGTTGTTCACCAGGATGTCGAGGTGACCGGATTGTTCTTCGACTTGCGCCATTGCCGCCGCAATACTCGCATCGTCGTTCACGTCGAGCGTCAGTGTCTTGAGGCCGAGATCGGCTAACCCTGCCAGTGCCTCCTGTTTTCGCGCAGTGGCGTAGACGACGTGGCCGCGAGCATGCAGGTCGCGAGCCATCGCCGCACCAATGCCCGTGGAGCAGCCGGTAATGAGCACAGTCAGGGACATGTCAGCCTCCGCGAAAAATGAAACGGGGCCAGTGTAACGAGTTTAGAGGCTACCTGTCAGTGAACACGAAGTCAGGTACGTGTTGCACCGCCCGCCGCCTTGCGGCGCCGGCGCGAGCGTCGTCGCCCTGTTCCGTCTGTGCTGCGCGCGGGTCGGGAGCGACCGCCGCCGGCACTGCGTCGGTTCGGCTTTGACCCCTTACCCGACGACTGTTTACCGGAGGACTGTTTCTGGGCGGCCTTGGGTTTACGCAGTGGCTTGCTGGCCGGTACTTCGTGATCGGGCTCGAAACCCGGCCAGTACTCCCTGGCCAGATGAGATTGCGTCAGACGTTCGATGGCCTCGAGCTGCTTAATTTCGTCAGCCGACACGAGTGAGTAGGCCTTACCGCTCGCACCTGCGCGGCCTGTTCTGCCAATGCGGTGTACGTAATCCTCGGGCACGTTGGGCAGGTCGACGTTTACAACCTGTGGTAACTCGGCAATATCGAGACCGCGCGCGGCGATATCGGTTGCAACAAGCACCTGAAGGTCGCCACGCTTGAATCCTTGGAGCGCGCGTGTGCGAGCACCCTGGCTCTTGTTGCCATGTATCGCTGCCGCGTCAACACCCGCCTTATCGAGGTACTGGGCCAGTTGGTTAGCACCGCGCTTTGTACGACAAAACACGAGTACTTGCTGCCAATTGTTCTCCACCACGAGGTCGAGCAACAGCGCGGGCTTGCGCTTCTTGTCGACAGGGTAGACCCACTGCTCAACGCGCTCTGCCGTGGCATTGGGCCTGGCAACAGTGATCTCCTGCGGCTTGTTGAGAAACGTCGACGCCAGTTCGCGAATCTCGGGCGCAAAGGTGGCGGAGAACAACAGGTTCTGACGCTTCCTGGGGAGCAACTTCAGCACACGCCGAATATCATGGATGAAACCCATGTCGAGCATGCGGTCGGCCTCATCGAGGACGAGGACCTCGAGGTCGGAGAAGTCCACCTCGCCCTGCCCGGCGAGATCGAGCAGCCTTCCCGGCGTGGCCACGAGGATATCCACGCCGCGTCTCAGCTTCGCGATCTGCGGATTGATTTTCACGCCGCCAAACACCACCGCGGACCTGAACGGCAGGTAACGACCATAGGAAGCGACGCTCTCACTGACCTGCGCGGCCAATTCACGTGTCGGAGCCAGTACCAGCGCGCGCACACGATGTGGGCGGTTCGCACCTTCAGCATGCAGGCGCTGCAGCAGCGGTAAGGTAAAGCCCGCCGTTTTGCCGGTGCCGGTCTGGGCAGCGGCCATCAGGTCGCGGCCTGACAAGACAGCGGGAATCGCCTGCGCCTGGATGGGCGAAGGACGGCTATAACCGCGTTCATCAATGGCGCGCAACAGCGGCTCGGCGAGACCGAGTTCTGCAAAAGTCATCGGAGAGTCTCTACATGGACACGAGCGCGCCCGCTTGGGGCGGACGGCTCGAAAAGGTGGCGCATCTTAATGTATTGACTGGGAAATAGATACGCCCGCGCGGGCACAACTATTACCGTCTTGCGGCTGGATGGATACCGCCAGCTCCCTGCTTACTCAGCTCTCGACGAAGGCGCGCTCGATCACGTATTCGCCCAACTCGCCGTTGCGCGACTCGCTGAAGCCCGCATCGTCGAGCAGCGGGCAGATATCGCGCAGTAACGCGGGACTACCGCAGATCATGAAGCGGTCATCCGCGGGGTTGGGGCGCGGCAGACCCACATCCGCACTCAGTTTGCCGATGCGTAACAAATCGGTCAGTCGGCCGTTGTTGTCGAATTTTTCCCGCGTGACGGTCGGGTAGTAAATGAGCTTCTCGCGCACGACCTCGCCAAGGTACTCGTCCTGCGGCAGGTGCTCGGTGATCAGCTCCCGGTAGGCAAGCTCCTCCGTATAGCGGCAGCCGTGCGTCAGGATCACCTTGTCGTAGTGCTCGTACAGCTCCGGGTCACGAATCAGGCTCAGGAATGGCGCAAGGCCCGTTCCCGTGGAAATCAGGTACAGGTGCTTGCCCGGCAGCAGGTGGTCGGGCACCAGGGTACCCGTGGCCTTGGAATTAACCAGAAGTTCGTCACCCACCTCGATATGCTGCAGGCGCGAGGTCAATGGGCCATCCGGCACCTTGATACTGAAGAACTCGAGCTCGTCCTCATAGTTCGCACTCGCCATGCTATATGCGCGCAACAGCGGACGCCCCTCGTCTTCAATGCCAATCATCGTGAAGTAGCCGTTCTTGAACCGAAAACCCGGGTTACGGGTGGTTTTGAAGCTGAAAAGCCGATCGGTCCAGTGGTGCACCGACGTCACTTCCTCGCGCAGTAGTTCGGCCATTGCCAGTTCTCCTCTCTCCTGTCTGAATGCCCCCAGAATAGGGCCTGTCTTAAATTTATAAAAACGGTTATATTGGATATATATAATCGTTTTTACCGATATATGCGCTACTCCCTACGCCAGCTCGAAGTCTTCCTCGCGACTGCCCAGCACGAAAACGTGACCCGGGCGGCCAAGGCCCTCGCCATGTCGCAGTCCGCGGCATCAGGGGCTCTCAAGGAGCTCGAAAGCCAGTTCGATGTGCTGCTCTTCGATCGCATTGGCAAACGGCTGCAGCTGAGCGAGCTGGGTCGCGAGCTAAGGCCGCGCGCGGAGAGTCTGCTCGCCCAGGCCAGGGCCTTCGAGGAAGCGCTCGAGGGCGACAGCACGGTCGGTCATCTGGAAGTCGGCGCCACGCTCACCATCGGCAACTACCGCGCCGTGAACATGCTGGCCGACTTCCGCGCACGCCACCCGGGCGCGAGCGTGGGCCTGCGCGTGGCAAACACCGAAAGCATCGCCGCCGCGGTTGCTGACTTCACTCTGGATGTGGGGCTAATTGAGGGTGAATTCCACCACCCGGACCTCGACATTCAGCACTGGCGTGGCGACGAGTTGGTCGCTTTCGCGGCACCGGGCCACCCACTAACGGGGCGCCGCACATTGAACGACGCCGACCTCATCGCCCTCCCCTGGATTGTTCGCGAAACGGGTTCTGGTACACGCCAGGCGTTCGACCGCGCCATGCACGGCATACTGACCGATCTCAATATCGAGCTAGAGCTGCAGCACACCGAGGCAATCAAGCGCGCCGTTGAAGCCGGCCTCGGTATCGGTTGTCTCTCACGCATCGCGCTGGAAGACGCCTTTAAACGCGGTTCGCTCGCGCCGCTGTCGATTACGCATCGCGATTTTTCTCGCGAGTGGTACCTCATTACGCATCGGCAGAAGTTTCATACTGCAGCGGTGCGGGAGTGGTTGCGGATGTGCACTTCAGACTGGTTGTCGTAACCAGATTCCACGCTCTAGAGGTAGTAGGTACCTTCCGCGAGTCTGGATGAGAAAGGAATCCGGGCGCCGCGCCATCGTGAAACTTTTTGCGGGCGCAAGGCCCGCAAAAAGTTCCCCCACACCGCGTCACCCTGGCGATCTTTTCGACATCAGCACTTGCGAGACATGCGACCGCATTCGTCGATGTTCTACTCGCGCGCGATAGCAGGACCCGAGCCGCGATAGATCTTCACGGAGCCGTCAGGGACGCGCCGAAGGAATGGCGCGAGACTCCGCAGGAGGCTCGCAACTGACTGAGGGCACCGCGGAGCGGCGCGGACAGCGTAGTGAAGAACTATCGCGGGTCGGGGCCGGAGGGGCTAAAGAAACAAACACTGGCTCTAAACGCCAAAAGCCGCCAGGTCCACGCCAGCGAAGAGAAGACGATGACTCCATGCCGCGGGGCGAGAATCAGGCACTGTACACACCGTCAGGACCGCCGATATTTAATTTGCGGGCGCGACTCTATACACTGACCAACTCTTCACGCAAAGAATAAGGCAAACCCATGAAGACACGCGCGGCAGTTGCATTCGAGGCGGGCAAGCCTCTGGAAATCGTTGAAGTGGATCTTGAGGGTCCGCGTGCGGGCGAGGTGTTGGTTGAGATCAAGGCCACCGGCATCTGCCACACCGATGCGTTCACGTTGTCGGGCGATGACCCCGAAGGTGCATTCCCCGCTATCCTCGGCCACGAAGGCGCAGGTGTGGTGGTCGAAGTTGGCCCCGGCGTTACCTCTGTAGAGCCCGGCGATCACGTCATCCCGCTGTATACGCCGGAGTGTCGCGAGTGCAATTTCTGCCTCAACCCGAAGACCAACCTGTGCCAGGCGATCCGCACAACCCAGGGCGAAGGCGTGATGCCCGATGGTTCCAGCCGCTTTTCGCTCGACGGTAAGCCGATCCTGCACTACATGGGCTGTTCCACGTTCTCCAACTACACGGTGCTGCCGGAAATCGCCGTCGCGAAAGTGCGCAAGGACGCACCCTTTGACAAGATCTGTTACATCGGCTGCGGCGTCACAACGGGCATCGGTGCCGTTACCTTCACCATGGACGTTGAGCCAGGCGCCACAGTCGCAGTATGGGGGCTTGGCGGTATCGGCCTGAACGTCATCCAGGGCGCCAAACTCGTGGGTGCATCGCGCATCATCGGCGTGGATATCAATCCCGCGAAGGTGGAACTCGCCAAACAGTTCGGCATGACGGATTTCGTGAATCCAAAAGAGGTCGACGATGTGGTCGGACACCTGGTCGAGATTACCGGCGGCGGCCTCGACTACACCTTCGAGTGCATCGGCAACGTCACCACGATGCGCCAGGCGCTGGAGGCCTGTCACAAGGGCTGGGGCGAGAGCTGCATTATTGGCGTGGCGGGCGCCGGCCAGGAAATTTCCACCCGTCCCTTCCAACTGGTCACCGGCCGCTCCTGGAAAGGTACAGCATTCGGCGGCGCGCGCGGGCGCACCGATGTACCCAAGATCGTCGATTGGTACATGGACGGCCGCATCAACATCGACGACCTCATTACGCACACCATGCCGCTCGATGACATCAACAAGGCGTTTGACCTGATGCATGCAGGCGAAAGCATCCGCTCGGTCGTTCTTTACTGATGGAGAAGGTCAGCGAAATCGCCTGCTTCGGCGGGCGCCAGTTGCGCTATGCGCATCATTCCGAAGCGCTGTCCTCTGACATGCACTTTGCCGTGTACCTGCCGCCGCAGGCCGAGAGCGGTGCAGTGCCGGTACTGTACTGGCTGTCGGGACTGACGTGCACCGATGAGAACTTTACCACCAAGGCCGGTGCGCAGCGGTACGCCGCCGAATATGGCATCGCCATCGTGGCACCAGACACCAGCCCCCGCGGTGACGATGTACCCGATGATCCGGAGGGCGCCTATGACTTCGGCCTGGGTGCGGGGTTCTACGTCAACGCTACCGAGGCGCCTTGGTCCAAGCACTACCACATGTACGACTACGTGGCTGAAGAGTTGCCGGCACTGGTGAACGGGGCCCTACCGCTAGACCCAACGCGCACCGGGATCAGCGGCCACTCCATGGGGGGGCACGGCGCCATTACGCTGGGGCTAAACAATCCCGAGCGCTACAAGAGCATCTCGGCATTTGCTCCCATCTCCTCACCCATGAATTGCCCATGGGGCGAGAAGGCACTCGGCAACTATCTCGGGTCGGATCGCGAACACTGGAAGAAGCACGACAGCGCGGAGTGTGTTCGCAGTGCAGCGAAACAGCTACCCTTATTGGTTGACCAGGGTGATGCCGACGGTTTTCTCGAAGAACAGTTGAAGCCGGAGCTACTGGCCTCGGCCTGCGCCGATGCCGACTATGCCGCAACGCTGCGCAGCCAGCCGGGCTATGACCACAGCTACTACTTTATCGCAAGCTTCATTGGCGACCACATCGCGTTTCACGCAGCGCACCTGTAGTTCAAAACGTAAATTCAAAACATAAGTTCAGAACATAAGCGCAAAAACACGCGTCAGGGCTTCCAGTCTCGCTGCTCAATATGGCCGGGGCCGGACGCCTGCTTGCGCTTGATCGCCTGGTCACCGAGCCACTCAAACCACTCGCCCCAGGATGGCTGGTTCTGTTCAACACGCAGGTCCTCGTTCCACTGCCTGAGCTTGCGGCACATCGTCGAGACAATACCGCCCGCAAGGTCAAGCACGAGGTCCATCGGCGCAATCCGCTTGTAAACCAACAGGCCCATCGTCTCAAAGGACGTACAGAGCGTGATCGCAGCCTTCTCCACCTCCGGCCCGCGTGCCCGAATCTCCTCGAGCGTGATGCCGTCCGGCAGTGGCTGCAGTATTGCCATCGCCTGCGCGAGTTCATCGCTGTAGAAGGTCTGTGCAAGGTTAATGGCTACCGCGTCACGTTGCTGGCGCCGGAGGTGCCGAATCTGCACCCACCCCACAATAAGACCGGTAATGATACTGCCCGCACCAATGATCTCGGCGAGGGCTGCCCAGGTTCCCAGGCTGATTTCACCCATGTCACGCACTCCCTGCGCCCGTCATTTTGTTATCGGCGCGGTGTTGTTACAGAGTATCCCACCGTGCGCCAAGCGCTCGCAAGCGCGGCGCTTTACACGCGCGTCCCGCGACACTACGCTCATGGCAGCCCCGTAAGGAGATGCCCATGAACAACCCACTGATGCAGCGCCGCGAAGTGCTGGCGCACCTCACCACTCTCGGCGTGTTAAGCGTGCTTCCCGCGCCGGTACTGGCACAGATCATTACGAAGACGCCAGGCGAGAGCCCCTTCGGCGGCAACTCGACGGCCGAGGAGGTAACGGAGGGTCTCGACCTGACCGGCATGACCATGGCGATTACGGGCTGCAACTCCGGCCTCGGCTTCGAAACAATGCGTGTGCTTGCCATGCGCGGCGCACACGTGATCGGCATCGCTCGCACCCAGGAGAAAGCTGAAGTCGCCTGCGACAGTGTGGACGGCAGAACCACCCCGGCGTTCTGCGATCTCGCCGACTGGGCATCCGTTGTCGACTGCGCCGATACGATTCGCGCGATGGACGTACCGCTCGATGCATTGATCACCAACGCCGGCATCATGGCGCTGCAAGAGCTAGAGTTAGTGAACGGCGTGGAAAAGCAGTTCGCCGTGAATCACCTGGGCCACTTCGTGCTCATTAACCAGCTGCGCGACACGGTACTCGCCGCGCCGCAGGGTCGCTTCGTCGTGTTGAGTTCCATGGCCCACAACGCCGCGGAAGACGGCATCGAGTTCGACAACCTCGATGGCAGCCAGGGTTATGCGCCATGGCGGGCGTACGGTGTATCCAAACTGGCTAACGCGCTTTGCGCGCGTGAACTCGCAGCGCAAATCTCCGACACCAACGCGACGGCAAACAGCCTCCACCCCGGCGTAATAGAAACCAACCTGGGCCGGCATATGCCGTGGTACGTTCGCTGGGGAGCCGCCCTGTTCGGCTGGACGTTTATGAAGAGCATCCCCGAGGGCGCCGCCACGACCTGCTATGTAGCCACTAACCCCGAACTCGAGGGGGTAAGGGGTTTCTATTTCGACGACTGCAACGTGGGCGAAGGAACCGAGTACCTCACTGATGACGCCATGGCAGCGAAGCTATGGCAGGTGTCGGAAGAACTGACGCGCGACTACCTCCCAGCAACGCAAAACGTCTAGCTGACCCCAAGCTCGCGCAGCTGGTTGCGCAACCAGGAAGACAGCCAGAAGTTCTCGCTCGAGGCCAGCAGGCGCTCGTGCGCGTTGCGCAGTGCGGCATTGACGCGTGGGTCATCGGAAGGCAGAAGATCCAGCAGGTGTAGCGCCTCTTCGAGCTTACCCGCGTCAAGCTTTTCCTCCGCCCGCGTCACCACCGCCTCGGCACCGCCCGCCAGTTCCACGAGGTCTGCGTGCACCGCACTCTGCGGCACTGCGTAGAGCTCGGTGGTCGAGCGATGCTTGAACCAACCCGCGTAGTTTTCCCAGATGGCACGCACACTCCAGGACACCTTGCCGTAGCCCTGACCCACTTCAAACTCAGGTGGTAGTGCGATCTCCGCCATCAGGGTATGCAGGTCCTTGCCCGCGTTCATACCCGCCACCGTCGCATCGTGAACGTGCAGAATCGCGCCGTGTAAAGCGGCGAGTTCAGACTGGATAAGTTCGGCGCCGTGCACGGGACCATGGTGACCGTAGAGAATCGATTCCGGCTCGAGCGCGCGCACACACTCAACGGCAGCCGCCACGGTAAGCGCATCGCGATAGCGATCTCCGCGAATCGTAACGAGGTTAGGGAAATGACCGAAGGGACAACCAAACAGGTTGCCGGTGAGGCAGATGCGATGCTGCGGGAGCCAGACTATAAGTGAGTCATTAGTTTCTGCACCGGGGACCGCGATGAGCTCAACCTCGAGCCCGCCCAACGTAAAACGGTATTCGCCCTCAAAAAGTATGTCAGGCGTTGGTACATCCTGGTCGGGATAGTCCGTGTAGCCGGCCGCGCCGTACTGCTCGAACGCGGCGCCGAACTTTTCAGTGAAGGCAAACGCGGAACGGCTCGCGCGAAACGGCGCAAGGCGCGCATCGTACTCCTGGTGCGCAGGATTCTCCGCCGTAGCAATCACCTTGAGGCCCGGGTGCTGCTCACGCAGCCAGGCCGTACCGCCCACGTGATCGACGTGGCCCTGGGTAAACACGAGGTAGCGCACGGGCGCGTCGTTGAAGCTGTCAAAGTTCTGCTTGATCACGGGCGCCTCGATACCCATGCCGGCGTTCACCTGTATGTTGCCCTCGGGCGTTTCAATAAGGTACGCGTTGGAAAAAGCCTCCGACAACACGATGAAGTCGTTGATGCGCTCACCCCCAAATGCGGCGGGTTGCGGCTCGACGGGACGGCTCTTGTACAAAGGTGTTCTCATGGGAAGTCCCTGGGTCAGCGCACTTCCACCTGTACGGGGAAGCGATCGAAATAGAAATTGAAACGTTCACGGAGCGCGTCTGGCTCAACGCCAAAGTCACCGCGCAGGTCGTAAACCACCTGGCCATGTTTGCCGCGTGGGTGCGCTGCTACAAAGCCCTCGAGTTCACCGCGGGCCGCTCCCGTAAGCTCAAGACCTGCCCGCTCGTAGATGCGCTCCACCATCGCCATGTCATCTGCCATAAATTCGTGGAACAACACGTCGATGCTCTGCTCGGGCGCTAGCAGGTCACGGTCGCGCACACAGGCCTCAAGCAGGCGCACCACGCGATCGCTCCAGTACTCGATCAGTCCTTCAAGGTCGACCCTCTCACGATTCAGCCGCTGGCCGTAGGCGAGCATCGTGGCGGCGGACTGTATGACGGAAACAGGATCACGATGCGTAATCGCAATAGTGGATTCGGGGAACACGCTGTGCAGCACCGGCAACTGCTCAAGATGCTGGGGGCACTTCAGCACCCAACGCGTGTTTTCGCCGGTAAGGTCGCCGTCCTGCCAGGTGAGTATCTTCATCACCGTTTTCATGTAGTTGTAATGTGGCGTCTGGTCGGTAGACAGGTAGTGGTCGCGCCAGCGCGGTGACATCGACAGCCACTCATAGTTGTAAGACGCAAAATCGGGCCCCATGAGCTCCAACTCCTCGTGGATATGGTCGGGGTTCATGGGGTGCATTGCGGCGAGCAGGGGCGACATACCCTGCATCATCTGCCAGGTGTCTTCACAGCGCTGCCAGCGCGGGTCGATACCCTCTGCGGAGACGCCCTCCCCCGGTCGCGGCACAGGCTCGTAAGACTCCCAGAGCGGCAGCGAGCGGAAGCGGGTGTCGGCGCCCATAAGGTTCAACAGGTGCGTGGTGCCGGAACGCGGCAGCCCCGCGACAATAATGGGCGCGTGGACTTCGATATCGTGAATGGCGGGGTGGCGCTTGAGCGTGTCCTGTATGAGGAGCCGGCTGCTCGCGTGCTGCAGCAGCTTGTTGCGCAATGTAAGACGACCGATGTTCCGCAGGCCAGCGTCGCCGTTCCATTCATCACAGAGCAGGCCAAGGCGCTCGAGGAAATCCTCCGGCCCGAAGTCTTGAAGACCGGTCTGCTGGGCAGCTTCTTCAAGGACACTCTGCACACTGAGGTCGACATCAAGCGTCTGCGTGAACTCAATCGCGGCGCGCTGCTGCTCTGTCAGTTCGGGCTCGGCGAGGTCTGTTATGCGTATTTTTTCTGCCATGATATTCCGCCGTGTCGGGCACGTGCCCGCGGGAGAAACGCAATATTAATACGTATGTATTAACTTTGTAAAGCCCTGCTCGCGCAATGATTGTGAGGCTCCGGGCATACTCACCCTTTCCGGTACTAGCCCGCGCACCCAATCGGCTGTTAGCATGACCCGCCCACTTCGAATAACGGTGGCGATCACGATGTTTGAGCGCAACAAGAACAAACCGGCTCCCGAACCCCCGAAGGCGCCGGCCTCCCCACCCCCCATTCCAGAGACAACCAGTACTGCCAGCGCGAGGAGCACTGCCATGATAGGACCGAGTATTACGATCAAGGGCGAAGTTACCGGCGAGGAAGACCTGCTCATACAGGGCACGGTGGAAGGCACGGTCAACCTCGGCAACAATGAGGTGACCGTGGGCGATTCCGGCAAGGTGCACGCCGACGTCAAGGCGAAGAACATTCGCATCGACGGCGAAGTCACCGGTGATATCGACGGCGGCGAGAAGGTTGTCATCTCTCGCTCGGGTAACGTTAAGGGCAACATCGTTGCGCCTCGCGTCACGCTGGAAGACGGTGCGATCTTCAAGGGCAGCATCGACATGGACCCGGGCGGCGCCTCCGACAAGGTCGGCATCACCGACAAGCAACCGGCCAACTCGCCGTCAGCGGAACCCGATGCGCCGGGACTGGACCTGAAGAGCGGCTGAGTCAGCATCTATGGCATCACTCGCGGCGGCCCGTCAGTCTGGCAACCCGATTACCACACAAGACTCCAAGATCCTGCCCGGCCTGGTTGCCGGGCTGGACGAGGACAGCCGCCTGTCTGTGCTGCACGTGGGTCCTGCGTGTAGCGATACACTGGACTTCTTCGCCGGCTTTCGCAGCCGACTCTACATCACCGACGCCTTTACAGAACTACCGCTCAAGTCACCGGAAGACGCGGAGCTGAGTTACTTCGATCAGTGGCGCGAAATCCTGCAGCTGCCTGAGTCGGCCCAGTATGACCTTTGTCTCTTTTGGGATTTGTTCAACTTTCTCTCGCCTGACGCGCTCGCCGCGTTTTCACAGGTACTGGCACCGCACCTGCACCGCGAAACACGCGGCCACGCTTTCTCGGTGCACAACCCGCGCCATTCTCTTCAAAACTGCCTCTACGGTATTCGCGACGCCAACACGCTGAGCGCAAGACCACGGCAGCACGTACCTGAAGGCTATGCGCCGCTCAGCCAGCGCCAGCTAAGTGAAGCCCTCGGCTGCTTCGCCATCGAACGCAGCGTGCTGCTGGCAGACAGCCGGCTCGAGCTGTCACTGCGGGCAAAAGGGCCCGCACAGAACTCCTAGCTCACCGCGGGGTCGAAACCCCAAGAGACAACAGTCTGCCGCCCTGGACAGCCAAACACAGCCTGGCTTCACAATCTCGGCGCAAACCTGAAATATGCAGGCGAGTGAGCTAAAATAGCAGTATGAACACGGCGGCCCGGCAACTGATGACCCTTACACTGGCGACACTTCTCGCCGGGGAGGCGACTGCCACCACGGTGTACCGCACGGTCGACGAGCACGGCGCGGTAAGCTTTTCCGACACGCCCCCGCTGCAGGCGGACATCCCCGCTGAAGAACTGCATATCGAAACAACAGGTAGCAGCGATGACAGCGGGACGGCTGAGCGACTGGAGGCAATGCGCGAAACAACCGAGCGCATGATCGCCAGCCGCATGGCACGCGAGCGGCACCGCGCAGAGCTGCGCAAACTCGATGCCGAGACCCAGCTGTCGCGGGCCGCGGTCGACCGCGACCAGGAATACGACTACTACCCGGAGCCCGTCTACGTGGGCCCCTACCGACGTCACTACGTTGACCACAAGCCCGTGCCGCCCATCTATCGCCCCAGGCCCGAGCCACGCCGTTCCAGCTACCCCGCGTCGCTCATCCGCAAGCACTACAACCCGCAGGTGCGCCGCGTCTTCGAATAGACGAGCGGCAACCACGTTCTTTTCTTCGACCTGACGCATGCGCCAGCCACGCGAGTTCACCATTGATGTCGGCGACATCGACCTTGCCATCCACGAGTGGGCTGGCGACGGCGACCCGCTGCTGCTTTTACACGCGACCGGTTTCCACGCACGCTGCTGGACGGAGGTCGTCGCACGCCTCCCCGGCCGCCACATCTATGCAGTGGACCTTCGCTACCACGGCTCCAGTGGCGCGGCCGGTGACGTCGACTGGGGCGTCATGAGCCAGGACATCCAGCGCTGCATTGAAACGCTGGACCTCAACCGCATCCTGGGTGTGGGCCATTCCATTGGCGGCTACCTCTTGACGCGTACGGCCGCTGCCAACCCTGAACGCTTCACTCACCTGCTGCTACTGGACCCGGTCATCATGTCGCCCGAGCGTTACGCAGCGATCGGTGAGTTGCGAGAGGGTCTGTCGGCCAGCGATCATCCCGTAAGCCGGCGCCGAAACCAGTGGCGTGATGCTGACGAGATGTTCGAGCGCTTCCGCGACCGCGAACCGTTCAACACATGGCGCAGCGAGGTGCTGCGCGACTACTGCGAGTACGCCCTCCGCCCACACAGTGAGGAAGAGTGGCAACAGCTGGCGTGTGACCCCATCAATGAGGCCGCGATCTACATGCACCAGCGCGGCAACGACGTGTTGTACGAGCAACTTCCCAACCTGCAGCTGCCTGTCACCCTGCTGAGAGCGCCACCCGGCGATGAAAGCGCGGGCCACAATTTCGCCAACTCCCCGACCTGGCCCAAGCTCGGTGCGGTGCTGCCCAACTGCCGCGAAACGCTGCTCGAAAACCATAACCACTTCATCCCCATGCAGGACCCGGACCTCGTGGCGCGCCAGATTGAGGAGATCGCCGAGGCTGGCGCTTAAGCGCTGGCTGGATATACTGGGCCTCCCGCCGTACCGGAACGCCCCCATGAACTGTCTTCGCCTGACCACGATTACCCTGCTGTCGCTATTCGCGGTCGGCTGTAGTGACAACAACGACAATGGCCTGGGCGATCCCTCTTCCATCACGGTGATCTCCACAGCATCGCCCGAGGGCGCTGCAGGCAGCATGGGCTCGCTCAGTTTCCAGGTGGTTCTCGACAGACCGCAGTCGACGCCAACGCGCATTGACTACCGCACGAAACCCGGGTCCGCGACCGCGGGGGTTGACTACCTGGACACAGAGGGGCGCATGACGATCCCTGCGGGCGCGCTGGCCGGTGTCATCGAAGTGGAGCTGATCGGCGATGCCGAGGACGAGACGAGCGAGACCTTCACCCTCTCCTATACCGCAAAAGGCAATGTCACAGCCACCGCCGAAAGCGCCCTGGGCACCATTGCGAACGATGACAGCACCTGCGATGCGGCGTTTGATAAAGACCCCAATCCCTGGGTAGTCGGCGATGCAGACCCACTAAACTTTGCCCACCGCGGCGGTGTTATCGACTTCCCTGAAAATACGCTCTACGCGTATGCAGAAGCTGCGAAAGCGGGCGCCGACGTTCTGGAAATGGACGTTTACCAGACCAGGGACAATGAGCTGGTTATCCTGCACGACCTGACGGTCGACCGCACGACCAACGGCACAGGCCGGGTCGCGGACCTGACACTCGCCGAACTGCGCGCACTGGACGCCGCGTACTGGTTTATTACCGGTGAGGGCACGCGGCGCGATCGGGAAGAAGAAGAGTATACGTTTCGCGGAATAGCTACCGGAGCGAAGCCCCCACCACCGGGTTATGCGCCCGAAGACTTTCGCATTCCGACACTGGAAGAAGCGCTCGCACGATTTCCCCACGACCTTATCAACCTCGAGCTAAAGCCCGACCTCGACGGTGAAGGCAACTACGAACAACAGATGGCCGACCTCTTACAGGCCTACGGGCGGCGCACCGATGTTATTGCCGCCTCGTTCGTCGACACGGCCGCAAACAACTTCAAGGCCGTTGCGCCATGCGTCTATACGTCAGTGCCGCTTGACCAGGGCACCGCACTCGTACTGGGCGCACTGGGCGACGGCGTGTTCCCGCCCGTGCCGGAACACATCACCTGGCAGGTACCACCCGACACCAGCAGCATCAGCCAGCTACCCGATGGCTTTTTCCTCGAGGTTGTCACACCGGACTTCATCGCAGACAGCCGCGCGGTAAATCTCGCCGTGCAGGTGTGGACGATCAACAGCTGCGAAGAAATGCTGCGAATGATCGATCTTGGTGTTGACGCCATCATGACCGACCGGCCCATACTGCTTGAGAATATCTTGAACACACCGCCCGCAGAGCGCAGTTGCGAGTAACAGGCGACTGCGACAAATAAAGAAAGAAGAAGGAGAACATCACCCATGAACGCTGTCATCACCAGCCTGCTAATCCTCTGCATACTGCCCATCGCCTGCGCCTGGATCGCGGGCTATCACAAGCAGAAACAACTCGGCAACGTGGACAACAAGGAGCCTCGCACACAGGCGCTCGAACTCACGGGCGCCGGTGCTCGCGCCGTTGCGGCCCAGGGCAACACCTGGGAGGCACTCGCCATTTTCAGCGCCGCCGTATTGGCGCTGTTTGTCGCCGGCGTCGATCTCGCCACCGTCAGTACGCAGGCCATGGTGTACACCGCCCTACGCGTTGCCTACATCGGGCTGTACCTGGCCAACCTCGACAAGCTGCGCTCGATTGCCTTTCTCGCCGGATTCATTATCTGCATGCACTTTTTCTATCTGGCACTGACGCACTGACGCACTGAAGGGAGACACTCGCGAATGAGCACTGAAGACAACAAGGCCGTGGTAGAAAAAATGTGGCAGGCCCTGTCCGTCATGGACTGGGAAACGATGAAAGCCTGTATGCACCCGGACATCTTCTACGAAGACATCCCAACCGAAGATGCCGGCGCGCCAGGGCCGGACAACACCGTCAAACGCCTGCAGATCGCGTTCAATCACCTGTCAAAACAGGAACAGACTACTCACCACTTCGCAGCCGAAGGCGACACGGTCTTCATTGACCATACCGAGAAATGGACTTTCAAGAGCGGAGAGACCGCACAGCACCGCTTCGTGACCATGCACGAGATGAAAGACGGCCTGGTGTACCGCTGGAGTGATTTCTGGGACATGAACAAGTTCGTCAGTCAGTTTCCTGACTGGTTTCTTGAGGAAATGGCCAAGGCCAGCGCCGAGGATTTCGGCGGCTGACATCCCGTGCGCATCGGCATCATGACAGCGACGGGCTTCGACCCCGACCCGACGCTGGCGGGCATGCTCGCCAATGCCGCCCACATCGAATCACTGGGCTTCGACAGCCTGTGGATGGCGACGGTGTACAACTACGATGCTCTGACGGCTCTCACTGCAATCGGCGGCGCCACGCAGCGCATCGAGCTTGGCACCTGCGTGGTGGCTACACACCCGCGCCACCCCATGGCAATGGCGCAACAGGCGCTCACCGCCTCGGCAGCGTGCGGTGGTCGCTTCACGCTCGGCGTTGGCCTGTCCCATCGCTACGTCATCGAACACGAGATGGGGCTTTCCTATGACCGACCCGCGGCACATATGCGAGAGTATCTCGAGGTGCTGGTGCCCCTGCTCAACGCGGGCAACGTCGACTACGCGGGAGATCGCTACCGCGTGAAGGCCGCTCTCGAGGTACCCGAGGCTCCCACACCGCCGCTACTCGTTGCGGCACTGGGGCCTGAGATGCTTAAGCTGGCGGGCAGCAAGGCAGACGGCACGACGCTATGGCTAACCGGCCCAAAGACGATAGCGGAACTCACCGTGCCGGCACTGCGCGAGGCCGCCGCCGCAGCGGGTCGTGCCGCCCCCCGGGTCGTAGCGGGCATGCCGGTTATGCTCACCGACGACGAGACAGGTGCCCGCGCACTGATCGATGAAAAGTTAGCGCTCTACAGCAAAATCCCCTCCTACCGGGCGATGCTCAATCGGGAGGGCGCGAACGGGCCCGGTGACGTGGCCATGGTGGGCAGTGCGAACAGCCTGCGCGAGCAGATTGCGCAGCTTGCGGAAATTGGCGTTACCGACCTCAATGCCGTTCTGGTGCACGAGACCCAGGAGCAATACCAGCGCACACTGGACTTTTTGGCCGGGGAGCTGACAGGAGTCGCATACCAATGAGCACCGGCAAGTATTTCACTCCACCGATCGATCCAGCAGCGCCACTGCCGGACCTCGGCCAGGGCCGCATCGATAGCGCACGCTTTTCGTCTCCCGAGGTAATGCAGCGGGAATGGACGCACCTGTGGCGCAAGGTTTGGAACATCGGTCCTCGCGTGGAGGAACTTGAGTCAACGGGAGACTACGTGACGCATACGCTGGGCAAGGAGTCCTTCCTGTTCACGCGCGCCGAAGACGGCAACATCCGGGGCTTCTACAACGTGTGCCAGCATCGCGGCAACAGGCTGCTGCCGAACACCTATTGCGGTAGCGAACGCTTCTTCCAGTGTCCATTCCACGCCTGGAGTTACAACCTCGACGGCAGCATCAAGGGCGTGCCCGGCGCTGCGGACTTTCCGCAGTTCACCGGCGGGCTACCCGAAGAGGGTCTCGGACTCGAGCCGATTGAAGTCGACTTCTGGGCGGGCTTCGTCTGGTTTCGCCTCGAACAAGGCGGCCCGGGTCTCCTCGATTTTCTCGGCGAACTACCTGAGCACCTCGCACCCTACCGTTTAGAAGACATGCGCCTGTTCGAGTACAAGACCTTTCTCTGGGACTCCAACTGGAAAGTCGCCTGCGATGCGTTCAACGAGAGCTACCACTTCCGCGGATTGCACCCGCAGATGCTCAAGTGGGCTGACGAGAAAGCACGCATCGAGCTGTTGGGCGAACACAGCCGCATGATCAACAAGTACGGCACCACGAGTTCACCGTACACTGGCGGCAGCGAGGTCTACCCCGAACTGAAAGAGTGGCTGCTCTACAACGGCATGGACCCGGAGGGCTACAAGGGACCGCCGGAGGACACCTGGCGGTCAAAAGTAGACTTCGCGCGCTCGCTGCAGGACGCCCCCGGCGTGACCACACCCTACGCCGATATGACGGACGAGCAACTGACTGACGTCTATCACTACTTCATCTTTCCGGGCTTTGCGATGAACGTGTTCCCAGAGGGGATTAACGGCTTCCGCTACCGCCCGCACGAGACTGACCCGGAAAAAATGTACTACGACCTGATCATGCTAGTGCACTACTCCGAGGGCGAACAGCTACCCTGCGAACGAAAGTTCTTTGACGAGAAGGTGCGGTACGACGAGGTGGCCGACTACCCGCTGTCCTATATCGTGACGGATGTACTGCAGCAGGACGCCGACAACGTCTCGATCAACCAACACGGCCTGAATTCAGATGGCTTTCGCGGCATGCTGCTGGGTAACCAGGAACTGAGGCTGCGGCACTTTCACAACACGCTGGACAGGTACCTCGCTGGCGGCTGAGCAGACCCGTTTCTCAACCCCGGATAAAGGAAAGATAAACCCGGCCTCGAGAGGCCGGGTTTGATCACAGAGGGGTTAGGCCACGCCGTACGCCAGCATCGCATCCGCCACCTTGATGAAGCCGGCGATGTTGGCGCCCTTCACATAGTTGGTGAAGTCGCCATCTTTGCCGTACTTGGCGCAATTGGCGTGAATGTCCGCCATGATGTCCTTGAGCTTCTGCTCAAGCTCTTCGGCGGTCCACGCCATGCGGATGCTGTTCTGCGTCATCTCAAGGCCAGACACCGCCACACCACCTGCGTTGGCGGCCTTGCCGGGGCCGTAGAGCAGCTTGTTGTCGAGTAAGACGCCGATGCCCTCGACGGTTGTCGGCATGTTGGCACCCTCGGAAACGCCTTTGCAGCCGTTGGCCACGAGTGCTTTCGCATCGTCCTCGTCCAGTTCGTTCTGCGTAGCACAGGGGAACGCCAGGTCACAGGGAACGCCCCAGGGACGCTTGCCCTCGTGGTACTCCGCGCCAAACTTCTCTGCGTACTCCGAGATGCGGCCGCGGCGCACCGTTTTGAGCTCGATGATCCACTGCAGTTTCTCTTCGTCGATGCCGTCCTTGTCGTAGATGAAGCCGCCGGAGTCGGACAGGGTCACCACCTTGCCTCCGAGGTGGTTGATCTTCTGGGTGCAGTAAGTCGCCACGTTACCTGAACCGGAAACCGCGCAGGTTTTACCCTTAATTGCATCGCCGTGGTGGTTCAGCATGTTTTCCATGAAATAGGCGTTGCCGTAGCCCGTTGCCTCGGTACGAATGAGGCTGCCGCCGAACTCCAGCGCCTTACCGGTCAGCACACCGGTAAACTCGTGCGCCAGTCGCTTATACTGTCCGAACATGTAGCTGATCTCGCGCGCGCCAACGCCGATATCCCCTGCCGGGACGTCGGTATCGGGGCCGATGTGGTGATAGAGCTCGGTCATAAAGGCCTGGCAGAAGCGCATCACCTCGCGGTCTGACTTACCCTTCGGGTTGAAGTCAGCACCGCCCTTGCCCGCACCCATAGGCAAGGTTGTGAGGCTGTTCTTGAAGGTTTGCTCAAAGCCCAGGAACTTGAGGATGCTGAGATTCACCGAAGGGTGAAAACGAATACCGCCCTTGTAGGGCCCGATGGAGTTGTTGAACTGCACCCGGTAGCCGCGGTTGACGCGAATATGACCCTCATCGTCCTCCCAGTTCACGCGGAAGATAATCGTGCGGTCAGGCTCCGTCATACGCTGGATGATCCCCGCTTGCTGGTACTTGGGGTTATCCAGGATAAACGGGATGACCGACTCCGCCACCTCGTAGACTGCCTGGTGGAACTCCGTCTCGCCGGGATTACGTTTCTTCAGTCCGGACATGAAGTGTTCCAGTGACAGATCGTCGTACATAGTTAAGCTCCTTCTTATACTCGTCTTGGTAAGGTTATTCTTGACGCACCGGTGGGCGATAGCTATGAAGTGTAGACAAGTTTTCAATAGTCACACGAAAATTGCACGGCCCTCGACCGGTGAACACCCACGCCGAGCACATGGTAATTGAGGTCTATAACCCTTTGATACGAGTTGGCACGCCATGAATGGCCCGCCGTCACCTCTTCGTCGCTTCGGGCGCGAGCTTAAACGCCGCGGCGTCACCCGCGCCTGCGTTCTCTATATTATCGCCTGCTGGGTCATCCTGCAGGTCGGCGATATCGTGCTGAACTCCCTCGAGTCGGACATGACTGCGGTTTCACAGGGCCTGTTAGTGGCCGCCGTGCTGGGGCTGCCCGTCGTGATCACGATCTCCTGGTTTTACCAGTTCTCAGCCGCCGGCATTCGGCGCACGCCAGCGTTCACCGAGCGGCGAGTACTCGACAATATCGCCATCATCGACGACCGGCGCAAGGACCCGCCATCGCGGGGCTCACCCTCGCGACAGGAGGCGAGCTACGACTGGGTTCTCGAGATCGACTCCGGCCCACTCTCAGGTAAACGCTACGGTGTAGACGCAGATGTCATCGTTGGCCGCTCCTCCAGTTGCGAATTGACGATACCGGTGGCGCATATTTCTCGGCGACACATGCGTTTTCGACTCGACGATGACGGACTGCTGCTCGAAGACCTCGATTCATCCAACGGCACAACGTTGAACGGCCGAAAAATCAACGCCCCTACCCTCTTGCACCACCATGACACGATAGAAATTCCGAATGTAAAAATCAGAATCCTCGAAAATCTCGCAAGGTCGCGCGCGACCGATGCAGCCACTCAACACACACTGCAGATCGCCACAGAACGCGATACCCACAAAGTCTCTCGAGAAACTTGACTTAGCATCCGCACCAGCTATAAATAAGCAGACACGACAGGAACGTCCGCTAAGGCGCCGGAAGAGCGCCCATGCACCCGAAAATTACAAAAACGGGAGTGCACAGAATTGGCTGAGAGCTACCACATCGCCATTATTGGCGCTGGTCCGGCTGGCCTTAGTGCAGCTGGTAGAGCTGCCCACCACGACAGGGAGTCAGGTGTAAGTTCACCCACCTATGTTCTCCTTGAAGGCTTCTCTACCTTCGCGAAAACCATCCAGAAGTACCAGAAAGGCAAGCACGTCATGGACACGCCTGGCTTCCTGGACCTGCGCAGTCCCGTGCCCTTTGTCGCGGGTAAGCGCGAGGAAATCCTGGGCGGCTGGCAAAACAGTATCGACACCGACAGCATCAACATTCGCTACAACAGCGAAGTCACGGCTATCGAGGGCGAGCGCGGCAACTTCTCTATCAAGACATCAAGCGGCGAGACCATCAACGCCGAGCATGTCGTCATGTCAATCGGCACACAGGGCAACCCGCGGGCACTCGGCGTAGAAGGTGATGCTGAATCTGACTTTGTGATGTATACCCTTGATGATCCTGAAGAATTCCAGGGCGAGAGCATCGTTGTGGTGGGCGCCGGCGACGCCGCAATCGAGAACGCCATCGCGCTCGCCGAGTACAACAAGGTCTACATAATCAACCGGCGGAACGAATTCAGCCGCGCCAAAGACGGCAACCTCAATGCAGTGCTCGCGGCTATCAACGACAAGGGCCGCGACTTCCACTGCTTCTACGAGACCAACGTGGGCGGCCTCGAACTGCCCGGCGAGCCCGGCAGCGCGGGCGCCATCATCCTCAATACCGCGACCGGTGAGGAGCGCGTCGAGTGCCATCGCATTATCGCCCGCCTCGGCACCCTCCCCCCGCGCAAATTCGTCGAGTCCTGCGGCATCGAGATCTCCAGCCCCAGCGCTGACGCGGTGCCGGACGTCGACAACGAATACATGAGTAACGTCCCCGGTCTTTACGTAATCGGGGCGCTGGGTGGCTACCCGCTGATCAAGCAGGCAATGAACCAGGGTTACGACGTGGTGGAATACATCCACGGCAATCACGTCGAACCGGTCGATACGCCGATCCTGAAGAAGAAGTTCCAGGGTCTGCCGATCAAGATGCCGACCCCGGAAGACGTGCTGTCGCTGTACCAGTCAAAGATTCCCATGTTCCGCCGCATGAGCCCGTTGGCCTTCCGCGAACTCATTATCGAGAGCCGGATACTCGTGGGGCTCGAGCCCGCAGAGTACGAGCGCACGAGCAAGGATGAGGACGAGCACGCCACCGTCTTCATCAAGGATGGCGAGCCCGTGTACCAGCACGGCGAATACTCCACGTCGTTCTACACGCTGGTCGAGGGCGATGTGCGCATGCAGCTCGACGAGGACGGCACGTGGCACAACATTTCGCCCGGCCAGTTCTTCGGCGAGATGAGCCTGATTTCGGGGCGCCCCCGCCAGGGCAGCGCCATTGCCGATCGCGACTGCATACTGATCGAGACCCCTCGCCGGATCATGGTCAAGCTCATGAACTCGAACGAGGAAGTGCGCGCCGGCATCGACAGGGTCTTCATCATGCGCGCGCTGCAGGCCGCGTTCCAGCCACAGCTTTCACTCGACGCGCTTGCCGACATTGCAGGGCGTGTCGAGCCCTGCACCTTCAAGGCGGGCGAAACCATCTTCAGCCAGGGCGAATCCGGCGACCACCTGCACCTCGTCCGAAGTGGCACCGTGACCTTGTCACGTGGCGACCAGGACATGGTTGTCGCACAGCTACAGTCCGGCGAACTGGTGGGCCAGATGGCGCTCATGGGCGCGCCGGTGCGCCGCGACACCGCCACGGCTGCGGTGCGCACGGAGACACTGAAGGTCTACCGCGACGAATTCCTGGCCATGGTGAACAGCCAGCCGGGGCACGTTGAAGAGCTGCAGGAAGAACTCAGCGAGGTGATACGCCAGACCAACGCCATGGGCTCGCAGCCGGAGTCTGCGCGCGCCATCGGCTTCCTGATGGACCAGGGCCTCGGCGAGGCCACCAATGCGCTGGTGATCGACGAAGCGCTCTGCGTTGGCTGCGACAACTGTGAGAAAGCCTGCGCGGAAACCCACGGGGGTATCTCCCGACTGCGCCGCGAGGAAGGCGCATCGCTCGCTTCACTGCACGTGCCCGTTGTTTGCCGTCACTGCGAGCTGCCGCACTGCATGAAGGATTGCCCACCGGATGCGCTGCGTCGCGCCGCCTCGGGTGAGGTCTTCATCGATGCAGAAACCTGCATAGGCTGCGGCAACTGCGAAACCAACTGCCCGTACGATGCCATCAAACTCAGCTACCAGCCGGAGCCGAAGCCTTCGCTCTTCTCCTGGCTGTTCTTCGGTCGCGGCTCAGGCCCGGGCGAACAGGATGACTTCACGGCCACCGAAGCCTCCAAGAACTCAGGCAAGAAAGCCGTGAAATGCGATGCCTGCATGGATCTCGCGGGCGGCCCCGCCTGCGTTCGCGCGTGCCCCACAGGCGCCGCGGTCAGGCTGGGCCCCGAACAGTTCGTTGAACTGGTGGAGGCCCGCTAGGTATGCACCAGAGTCTCCTGAGCTGGCAGCGCTTTCGCTATCTCTACGTGGCGCTCACCGTTGCAGTGGTGAGCATCCTCCTGTACGCGACCCAGGGCGGCAACTCGGCACAGCCTCCCAACGGCGGCACCTGGCAGGGCTACGTGCTCGGCACGGTAGGCGCACTGCTGATTGTCTGGCTCAGCCTGCTGGGCGTGCGCAAGCGCCAATACAGCTCCAACGTGGGTTCAGTGCAGGGCTGGGCCTCCGCGCATGTCTACCTGGGTATCGCGCTGTTGCTCGTCGCTACGCTGCACTGTGCCGCGCAGTTCGGGTGGAATGTACACACGCTGGCCTATGTGCTGATGTGCCTCGTGATCGGCACAGGCATCTACGGACTCTACGTTTACCTGCACCTTCCGCGTGCGCTGGCGCGCAACCACGCGGGGCGCGACGCGCAGAGCTGGATGAAAGAGCTCAGCGAAGTCGACGATGGCATCCGCGACGCAGCGAGCAAGGTCGACGCCGACCTGCAGTCCATGACGCTGAGCGCACTGGACCACACCCGACTGGGCGGCGGAGTCATGGCGCAGCTGTTTGCCCAGGACCGTTGCCGCGTGCGACAGGGTGGCAGCCTCGTGTCCAACAGCGGGCAGGACGTCATGATCAACGAGCTCTCGCGGCGCATACCCGATGCCAGCCGGGTCTCGGAAGCCGAAGTGCTGATCGAGCTACTGTCGATGTTTGGTCGTCGGCAGGTGATCCTGCAGCTGTTGCGCAAGGACGTGCAATACCGTGCACTCCTCAAGGTGTGGCTCTATTTCCACGTGCCCCTGACGATGGCCCTACTCGTGGCCCTCACAGTGCACATTATTGTTGTCTTCCTCTACTGGTAGCGCCGTGCACTATCTGATCAGAACTCTCACGGGACGCGGCGGCGACACAGCCCTCGACACAGAGTACTCCGCTGACCAGCTGACGCTCGGCAGCGGTGACAAAGACACGGTGCAGCTGCCCGGCCTCTCCGGCCAGCTCAGGTTCAGCCCCTCGGGTGATGGCAGCGCAAGTTTCTCCGCCAAGGGCATCAAGGCCACCATAGGCAGCGACACCACCGCCAAGGCAAAGGTCGCGATAGGCGACCAACTCAAGGTACCTGGCTATGCGATCGAGGTCATCGCGGCGCCCACAGGCTTCGACTTTGCACTGCAGATTGCCTCGGAAGGCGTCAGCTACGCCGACAGCATGGATATCGGCGAACGCCTGTGGAGCATGCGCCGCTCCAGCTGGCTTCTCGCGTCACTGGTGCTTGTTCTTTGCTTCATTATTCCACTTGGCGTGCTGCTTTCACCCGACACGGCCAAAACGCTGCGGGATGCACCGCTGCCCGACGACGGCATGTGGTCCAGCGGCCCGCTGATCAGCGCGCACTCAACAGCGGGCATAGCGGAGGACTGCCAGTCCTGCCATACAACCCCGTTCGTCATGGTGGAAGACCAGGCCTGCCTGGACTGTCACCGCGACATCAAGGAACACGTGGACATCGGCATACACGGCGCGGAGGACTTTGCAGACGTACGCTGTGCCACCTGTCACCGCGAGCACAATGAACCCGCTGCCCTGGTGCGCACAGACAACGGCCTCTGCGTCGACTGCCACGCCGAGCCCGCCCGTTTCCCGAAAGCCGAGGGTATGGCCGAGGCGCACAAGTTCACGGCCGACGATCACCCCGAGTTTCGCATCGATCTTCTGGTACCCAAGGGTCGCGGCGGCTCCATGACCTGGGTGCGCGAGGCGCGCCGGCTTAACGAACCGGGTCTCGTGGAGCAGTCCGGGCTCAAGTTCAATCACGATGTGCACATGAACCCTGCCAAGGTGAAAGACCTTGTCACCGACGAGGCGCTGGTGTGCGACAGCTGTCACCAGCTTGAGGCGGACAACGAGCACTTCGCGCCCATCACCATGGACGGCGAGTGTCGCAGCTGTCACGAACTGACCTTCGACAAGTTCGCACCCAAGATGGAGTTGCCGCACGGCAACACCGAAGCCGCCCTCGTGGCTATGGAAGCGCACTATATTCGCCAGTTTACCGACCCGGAACTGCGCGCCAAACGCTCCAGCGTTCGCGGTTCGGACTCCAGGCGCCGTAAGCCCGGCAGCAAGCGCAATGAAGGTGAAACCTGCGAAGGCACACCCTTCGAGTGCGGCCGCCAGGAAACCGCCCGACAAGCCGGGGTACAGTTCAGCAAAACAGGCTGTGTAACCTGCCACAACGTGGTTGATTCCGAGAGCGACAACCTTCTCGACCGCTACTACGTGCAGCCGGTGAAAATCACGGGCGACTGGTACACGGGCAACCGCTTCGACCATCGCGCCCATATGGCCTTCCGGGGCGAGAACCAGGACGAGGTCTGCATGACCTGCCACGAGGTCATGACCTCTTCGGTGTCGGAGGACATCCTGATACCCGGCCGCGACAACTGCCTTGCGTGTCACGACGACAACCTGGGCGACACCACCGTTTACTGCGTCAGCTGTCACGCATTCCACCTGCCCGCGGGCACACTGTCGACCGAGAGCCGCAACATCGGCTCGATGTCCGGGAGTCCACATGGCAGCACTGAGGGAGAATAAAACATGAAATGGCGTGCACTATTGCTCAGCGGGGTTCTTGTCCTCGGAGCCTGCGGAGGCGGCGGAGGTAGCGGCGCACCGGGCCAGGGTTCAGCACCCGGCGATGACCCTGCCGGTCGTTCATGCGACGGCTTCTGCGCAGATGCGGGCGCACCGATCTTCCTGACCCAGGCAGACGTCAAACGCATTCTCGCGCAGGCCGTGCACCAGGCCGATGCGCTCGGCGCAGAGCAGGTCACCGTCGCCGTTGTCGACCGCGTTGGCAACGTGCTCGCCATCCACCAGAAAGGCGGCGGACAGATTCTGCGGGTCACCACCGACGACCCCAACGAGGTGCGCGCCGCCCTCGACGGCCTGACGATTCCAGCGGAGTTCAGCCCGGACACGCTCGCAGCCCTGGCCAAGGCGATAACCGGCGCCTATCTGTCGAGTGAAGGCAATGCCTTCACCACGCGCACCGCGAACCAGATTGTGCAGGAGCACTTCAACCCCGGCGAACGCAACCAGCCCAGCGGGCCGCTGTTTGGCGTGCAGTTCAGCCAGCTCGCCTGCTCCGACTTCATGATGCGCGCCACCGGCAACGGTGTCAGCGTGGGCCCGCACCGCTCTCCCCTCGGTATGTCTGCTGACCCGGGCGGCCTGCCGCTCTACAAGGACGGCACGGTAGTCGGCGGCATTGGCGTTCTGTCCGATGGGCTCTACAGCGTCGATAAGAACATCCTCAACAACGACCGCGACAACGACGAAATGATCGCGGTGGCCGGCTCCTTCGGCTTCGCAGCGCCCAAACCGCGCCGCGCCGATCGCATCACGGTCGAGGGCAAGACATTCCGCTATGCGGACGTAGACTTTGACAACCTGCCCGTGTCGCCCGAAGACGCGCCTGCCTACGAGAACGTTGGCGGCATGCTGGTCGGCGTTAACGGCTATTACACTGTGACTGGCGACGACGACGCCGACATACTCGCGGGCACGGCGTTTACAACACCCGCCTCCGGCGTTCGCGCAGTCCAGGCCGGCGACTACCCCGCACAGGACGTCGCCGACTTCCAGGAACTGCAGGCCTTTACCTTCGTCGACCAGAACAACGCCGTCCGCTTCCCGCCCATCGATGGCACAGACGCCGCACAGCTTGCCCAGAATGGCGGCGCCGCGCCGATCAGCGCCGAGGAAGTCACGCAGCTGATGAAGAACGCCCTTGGCGTTGCACTGCGCGGCCGCGCGCAGATCCGCACCCCCCAGGGCACGCCGATTCGGGTAACCATCTCTATCGTCGACTCGCAGGGCACCATTCTCGGCATGATGCGAACCCGCGACGGCCCGATTTTCGGGTCTGACGTGTCACTGCAGAAAGCGCGCACCGCCGCCTTCTTCTCATCGACAGATGCCGCCGATGTCCTGCGCTCAATCGACGACCTGACATTCATTCCGCGACTTGAGGTAGAAGGCCTGCCGCCGCTCGGACCCGTTCCCAACCTGCAGTACATCGAGATCGACCCGGAGCTGGTTCCACCAGGACTCCCGGTACTGCGAACCTATAGCACGCCGGTCTTTTTCGCAGATTACGTGACAGCCGCCAAGGAGTTCATCGGCCCCACTGCACTTGAGGACGGTGTGGCCTTTGCAGATCGCTCCGGCGGTAACCTCTCGCGGCCCTTTTATCCCGACGGGATTCGCAATACCGCAAACGGTCCGTTCAGCAAGCCATTTGAGCTGGCCGACCCGGGCAGCGTCGAGTGGAGCGTCTTCTCTAGCGGACTGCAGCTCGACCTCGTGCTCGGGCGAGTGCTGCAGCACGCGCTGTTCTCGCTGGGCGACCCCCGAGTCCCTGACGTTGGCGACAACTGCATCGGCGTTGAGGCGGAAGCACCCCGACGCATCAATAACGGCATCCAGATCTTCCCGGGCTCGGTGCCCATTTTCCGAGGTGACCAGCTGGTTGGCGCCATCGGTATCTCGGGCGACGGTATCGACCAGGACGACATGATTTCATTCCTCGGGCTGCACGAGGCTGGCCTCGCGCTGACGGAAGCGCGACAGGCGGAGGTCGACGCCGGCACGTATACGCCGATCGGCAATGCACCAAAGGATATGCGTGCTGACCAGCTGCAGCCCAAGGGCGAGCGCTTGCGCTATATCCAGTGCCCGCAAACACCATTTATAGGTAGCAGCGAAAACTTCGTCTGCGACGGCAAATAGGGACAGGGGGATGAACGTGAAGAGAAGCCTACTGTACTCCGCTCTGGTCGCCGGCGTTACCGGCCTGACCAGCCTGTCCACTCCCGCGCTGGCGCAGGATGGCCTGGAGGCGGCCGAGAGCGCTGCCGAGGCCAGTGACGATCGCCGCGACCGGCGCCGTCGCACGGGCCGCAGCAATCGCAACGACGATTACACGCGAGAGATCGTTGACGAGACCGCACCCGGCGGTATCCGCGAGGAAAAGGTCGAGAAGCGCACCGGCCCCGGGGCCAGTCGCAACGTACTGCCGCGCAAGTACCGCAACATTCCCAGGCCGCAGCAGGACCAGTTTGTGGACGCCGTCCCGATGCCAGATCGCTGGCGCATCATGGACAACTTTTACCCTGGCAATATGTGGGACCCGTACAACAACCAGAACCTGATCAAGGGCGACGTGCCGCTGCACGACGACTGGTTTGTCAACGTTATCGCCATCAGCGACACGGTGCTGGAGTTTCGCCAGGTACCTACCCCGGTCGGGGTGCAAAGCACGCGGGACCCGGGGTCTCTTGATGTACTCGGCGCCACTGAACAGCTCACGTTCAACCAGAACTTCCCTATCGAGTTCGTTTACTACCAGGGCAACACCGTCTTTAAGCCACCGGACTGGGAATTCCGCTTCACGCCGGTGTTTAACTACAACTACACCGAGCTTGAAGAAATCACAGGGGTCAACGCCAACCCCGACGACGAGGCGCGGCGGCACGATGACCATATCGGCATTCAGACGCTGTTCGTCGACAAGCACCTGAGAAACGTATCCAATCGGTACGATTTCGATAGCCTGCGCGTGGGCATACAGCCCTTCTCCAGTGATTTCCGCGGTTTCTTGTTCCAGGATGTGCCGTTCGGTGTGCGCCTGTTCGGTACACGCAACAACAACATCTTCCAGTACAATCTGGCCTGGTTCCGCCGCATGGAGAAGGACACCAACTCCGGCCTGAACGATGTCACGGAAGACCTACGCGATGACGATGTGTTTATCGCCAACCTGTTCTGGCAGGACCTCGGGATCAAGGGTTTCTTCTCCCAGGGAACGATCGCCTACAACCGCAACCGTGAAGATTCTATCTTCTACGACAGCAACAACTTCATCCAGCGACCGGCCTCCATCGGCCAGGAACGCCCGCGTACGTACGATGTGTACTATCTGGGCTACAACGGCGACGGGCACATCGGTCGCCTGAACCTGACGGTGTCGGCATACCTCGCGCTGGGTGAGGAGAACAACGGCGTATTCAACGGCGAGAACTCGGACATCGAGGCATTCTTCTTCGCTGCCGAACCGGGCATCGACTTCGACTGGATTCGCCTGCGCGGTTCATTCCTGTATGGCTCGGGCGACGACGATCCCTTTGACAACAAGTCAACGGGCTTCGACGCGATCTTCGAGAACCCGCAGTTCGCGGGTGCCGACACCAGCTACTGGATTCGCCAGGGCGTGCCGCTGATCGGCGGTGGCCGTGTGGCGTTGCAACAGCGCAACGGCGTGCTGAATTCGCTGGAGTCCTCGAAGGAACACGGTCAGTCCAACTTCACCAACCCCGGTGTGATCCTTGTCGGCGGTGGTGTCGACCTGGACATCCTGCCGGAGTTCCGACTCAGCTTTAACGCCAATTACCTGGCGTTTGCCGAGACGGAAGTCCTGGAAGTTGCGCGCGCCCAGTCTAACGTCGATGAGGAAATCGGCTATGACTTGTCAGCGGCGATTATCTGGCGTCCGTTCATGAGCCAGAATATCGTGGTGCGATTGTCCTACGCGCAGCTGATCGCCGGCGATGGGTTCCAGGACCTGTACGGCGATGAGGACGACCCCTACTCCATCCTGCTCAACACGACACTGACCTTCTGAGTGACTGCCATGAGAATCTCGACAATAAAACTCCGTAGCCTCTCTACCATCGGCCGTCTCGCGGCGGTCGCACTGGTGGCAGGTCTCGCATGGGCCGGCCCGGCAAGTGCCGCCTCAAAGCTCGTTGCCGTGGAGCGGGATTACATCACCGCACCAGATGCACCACCGAGCCAGAAGGCAGCAGCGGTCACGGCAAAGTCGGAAGGGTGCGAAAGCTGCCACACGGCAACGGACCAGAAGACCATGCACGCCAACCCGGCAGTCAAGCTGGGCTGTACGGACTGCCACGGCGGCAACGCCGAGGTCTTCCGGCCCGAAGGGTCATCGACGCTGGATGACGCGCCGTACCTCGCTGCCATGGAATCGGCGCACGTTCTGCCCCGCTACCCCGATGCCTGGCATTACCCCTCCAGCGCCAATCCCAAGCGCACCTATACGCTGCTCAACAAGGAAAGCCCGGAATTTGTGCGCTTTATTAATCCATCAGACTACCGGATTGCCCGGGAAGCCTGTGGCGCTTGCCACCTGCCGATCATCCAGGCCGCCGAACGCAGCCTGATGGCCACCTCCGCCATGCTCTGGGGTGGTGCCGCGTACAACAACGGTATCCTGCCGTTCAAACGCTACATCCTTGGTGAGGCCTACAACCGTGAAGGTGTCGGCACGAGCCTACAGAACCCGATCGAGCCGACCGAGGAAATGATTCAGGCGAGCATTCTGCCGCAGATCTTCCCACTGCCCGCCTGGGAGACCATCCACCCCGGCGATATCTTCCGTGTTTTCGAACGCGGCGGCCGCAACATCAGCAACCTGTTCCCGGAAACCGGGCTGCCCAATGCGCTCGGACTACTGCAACGTATTGAGGAACCGGGACGGCCCGACTTCCGCCAATCCAACCGCGGACCGGGTACAGGCGCACGTATCGCGGTACCCGTGATCAACATTACCAAGACGCGACTCAACGATCCGCACACCTGGTTTATGGGCACCAACGACCAGCCCGGCGACTTCCGCCACTCGGGCTGTGCATCGTGTCACGTGGTGTACGCGAACGACCGCGATCCGCGTCACTCCGCAGGCTACAGCCAGTTCGGCCACACCGGGCGCACGCAGACGGCCGACCCCACCATTTCCAAGGAAGAAAAGGGTCACCCGCTCAAGCATGAGTTCACACGTGCGATTCCGACCAGCCAGTGTATGTCCTGTCACATGCACCAGCCGAACATGTTCATCAATACGTACCTCGGCTACACGATGTGGGATTACGAATCGGATGCGCCGCGCATGTGGCCCGAAGAGCAGTTCTACCCCACGGACGAAGAACGCCACAACACGCTGGAACGCAACCCGGAGGGCGCTGCACCGCGTGGCAAGTGGAAGGACATCGAGTTCGTAGAACAGGTGTCTGAAATGAATGACCAGATGCAGGACACCCAGTTCGCCGACTATCACGGTCACGGGTGGAACTTCCGGGCGATCTTCAAGCGCGACCGCGTGGGCAACCTGCTGGACGCTGAGGGTAATATCGTCAGTGACGATGACCCCGAAAAGTTCGACAAGGCGGTGCACATGTCCTCGATCCACGTGGATGTGGGAATGCACTGTGTCGACTGTCACTTCGCGCAGGATAACCACGGTAACGGGCATATTTACGGAGAGGTCGCGGCCGCCGTCGAGATCGACTGTAAAGACTGCCACGGCTCTGCCGACGCCTACCCGAACCTCTACACCTCGGGACCGGCCGCACTCGAGGGCGGCACGAACCTGGGTGCTATTCGCAACCCGGACGGCCGCAGACGCTTTGAGTGGATTGGCGACAAGCTGATACAGCGCTCGGTGCTGAACCCCGATCTTGAGTGGGAGATGAGCCTCGTCAAGGACACGGTGACACCTGGCCACGCCAGCTACAACAAGAAGGCGGCCCGCTCCAAGCTCATGAGCGACGACACCGAGAAGCAGAACTGGGGCCTCAGTGTTGCCAACGAAGACCGGGCGCACTCGGATGACGACATCGAGTGTTACACCTGCCACACGTCCTGGACAACAAGCTGTGGTGGTTGTCACCTGCCCATCGAGGCGAACAACAAGACAGAACGTCATCACTACGAGGGCGGCGAAACGAGGAACTATGCCACCTACAACCCACAGGTGGCGCGCGACCAGATCTTTATGATCGGACGGCGCGAAACGGCGAAAGGCGGCAAGATCGCGCCGGTACGCTCTACCTCGGCGCTGGTGTTGTCTTCCACCAACTCCAACCGCGAGAAGATCTACGTACAGCAGCCGCCGATCGCATCGTCTGGCTACAGCTCGCAGGCCATGAACCCGCACTTCCCGCACACGGCGCGTAAGACCGAGACTCGCGTGTGTGACGACTGTCACCTCTCGAAAGAGAAAGACAACAACGCGATCATGGCGCAAACGCTGATGTACGGCACCGACTTCATCGACCTGCTCGGTTACCACGCTTACGTGGGCGGTGAAGAACACATTACGCCTGTACAGGTCACGGAGTGGCAGGAACCGCAGGCGGTAATCGGCAGCTATCTGCAGCGTTACGCCTACCCCGACTACTTCGGTGAACACCAGGCGAATGGCAAAGTGCTGAAACACGCCTACCCGCACGGCAGCGGCCGCGCGGCGTGCATCCAGCTACGCGGTGAATACCTCTTCGTAGCCGAGGGTGATCGCGGCATGCAGGTGTACGATGCCGCCAGCGTCGGCAACAAGGGTATCTCGCAACGCGTGATAACCGCGCCGTTCAGCCCGCTGGGCCACGACACGCGCATCGAGAGCAAGAACGCCACCTGCGTTGCCCTCTCGACGACCCAGCCTGTCGCACCGGAGCGCAACGAGGGCGACCTGATGCGCGTGACCAACCAGGAGCAGCCGTTCCAGGCGCACTATACGTACGCGTTTATCACGGACTCCGAGGAAGGCCTGATCCTGACCAACATGGACACGCTCATGGATGGCGAGCCGCGCAACAACTTCATGGAGCGCCAGCTGACCTGGAACGAGGGCGGCATTCTCGACGGCGCGCGGCACATCATCCTTGGCGGCTACTACGCCTACATCGTCGCCGATGCTGGCCTGGTCGTGCTGAACCTCGAGGACCCGCTCAACCCGATCCACGAGGCAACGGTGCCGCTGAACGATGGTCACTCGGTCGCACAGCAGTTCCGTTACCTGTTCGTGACCGATGCCGATGGCCTCAAGGTGATCGACATCACCCACCCACCGAAGCCGCAGCTCGTGGAAGGCAGCATGATTCCACTCGCCGAGGCCGGCAGGTTGCACCTTGCACGCACGTACGCTTACGTGGCGGCGGGTTCAGAGGGAATGGCTATCGTGGATATCACCAGGCCTGAGAGCATGAAGCTCTACCAGATGTTCAGCGATGGCCTTGTAGACAGTCAGGATGTTACTGTAGCCACGACCAACGCATCGCTGTTCGCCTACGTGGCAGATGGCCGCGGTGGCCTGAAAGTAATACAGCTGACCTCGCCCGAAAGCCAGCCCAAGTTCTACGGCTTCAGCCCGGAACCCAAGCCAGTGCTGATTGCGAGCTACCCGACCAAATCGCCGGCGCTGTCGCTGTCGCGAGCCCTTGAGCGGGACCGCGGTGTTGACGAGACCGGTGGCCAGGTCGCGGTATTCGGACGTGTGGGCTCGCGCCCGCTGAACCTGGAAGAGATGCAACGCCTCTTCCTCGATGATCAAGGCAAACCATGGTATGTAGAAAACTAGTCGCCGCCTGTTTTGCGCTAGTCGGCGCCCTTGTTCTGGCCGGTGCCGCCCAGGCGGCGCCGTTGCCTGACTCAGGGGCGAACGTGCACGAGGGCGTTGCGAGCTGTTCAAACAGCGTCTGCCACGGCAAGAAAGCACCCAGCACCGACTCACCAGTGCTGCTCAACGAGTACACCACCTGGATAGATGAAGACCAGCACTCGCAGGCTTACGCCACGCTCCGGTCCGACCAGTCGGTGCGCATCGCTAAAAACATGGGCCTGCCGAACGCACACACGGCCGATGTCTGCCTCGATTGTCACGCCGACAACGTACCGAAAGAGAAACGCGGACGGCGCTTCCAGATCACCGAGGGTGTCGGG
Organism: Halioglobus sp.; assembly: GCA_965227435.1. Lineage (GTDB taxonomy): Bacteria > Pseudomonadota > Gammaproteobacteria > Pseudomonadales > Halieaceae > Marimicrobium. The sequence goes on from CBDDGB010000002.1 coordinate 707,977, forward strand.
TGCGAGGCCTGCCACGGCGGTTCGGGTAAGTGGCTGGAGTCACACGCTGAGGAAGGCACATCGCACGCGGACAACCTGGCCAAGGGTATGTACCCCACCGAGGAGCCCGTAGAACGCGCCCGCCTCTGCCTCTCGTGCCACCTCGGCACCGAGCGCAAGTTTGCGACCCATGAAATCATGGGCGCCGGCCACCCGCGACTGGCCTTTGAGCTGGAGCTGTACACCGTCTTCCAGCCACGCCACTACGAAACCGACGCGGATTACCGCGCACGCAAACCGTTCATCCCATCGGTCAACATGTGGCTGGCGGGCCTCCTGGTATCGAGCGAACAGACGCTCGAACTACTCCAGGAGGACTGGTTCACCAAGCGCAGCCTCGTACCGGAACTATCATTCTTCCAGTGCCATGCGTGCCACCATCCGCTGGATGACCTGCGCTGGCAGCCCGAGGGTGGCGCAGCCGCGCTGCCACCCGGATCAGTACGACTGAACGATGCCTCATTACTGGTACTGCAATCGGTGCTCAGCATCCTCGGCAACGACGCCGCGGCGCAGATTCAGCGCGGCATCCACGAGTTGCACCAGTCGACGCTAACTGACCGCAACGCGGTCGTTGCCGCGGCAGCGAAGCTGGAGAAAATACTGCCGCCGCTCGAGAAGGCCATCGTAGACAGGGACTACAATGCTGACGATATGAAGCGTTTGCGCGAGGGCATCATCAAGGCTGCCGCCAACCAGCGCTATCGCCACTTTACAGCGGCAGAGCAGGCTTACATGGCGGTCGAAAATCTCTGCATCGAGCTGAATGACGACAAGCGACTGCAGGCGAATCTCGACGAGTGGTTTGAGATCGTCGAAAAAGAGAATGAGTTCAACCCGCAAAAGTTCGCTGCCTCCGCCAACCGTTTCCTGGGTGCTCTGTGACTGAAACCGGTGGTGTCGCAGGGTTAGAAACGAGCGGTCACACCGACGTTGGTAAGAGAAAGCATAACGAGGACGCTTTCCTTATTGACCGAGAACTGGGCCTTTATGTCGTCGCAGACGGCGTTGGCGGCCACCATTCCGGTGAAGTGGCGAGCGCGCTTACGATTGAGGTGATACAGCGCGAAGTCGCTGCGGGTAAAGACCTCGACACCGCCATTCAACTTGCCAACCAGGCAGTGATTGACGGCGTCGAGACCGGCAAAGGCAAAGCCGGCATGGCGACCACGGTGGTCGCCCTGAAGCTGACAGGTACTCGTTTCGAGGTCGCCTGGATTGGCGACAGCCGTGCCTATCTCTGGGACGGCAAGCTGACCCTGCTGACGAGAGACCACTCGTATGTTGAGGCGCAGCTCGCGGCGGGCAAGATCACGCTGGAAGAAGCGCGTGTACACCCGAGGCGCCACGTGATACTGCAGGCGATAGGCCTGCAAATGGAAGGCGAGCTGAACGTCGGCCACAACAGCGGCGAACTCGCTGAAGGCAACACCCTGCTGCTCTGCAGTGACGGCGTGACAGACCCGCTGGACAATGAACAGCTGTCGCACCTGTTGGGTCGCGACACGCCGCTGGAGCAAACCTGCAATGGGCTGGTGCAGACGGCCCTGCAGTGTGGCGGCAAGGACAACACCACCGCGGTCGCACTCGCCTACCAGCGAGACTCCGGGCGCGATAGCGCGCCGGGTACCGCAGACGATGCGGTCTGGGTCTACAATCCAGAGACCGGCGAGTACGAAGGGTTGCCGGATACGACGCCCGAGATCAACCTGGAGGAAACCCAGGTCATGCGTGCGCGTCCCGCCTCGGCTGCGCCCGAAGCGCAACAGGCGAGTGGGCACGAGGGCGGCAATGGCTGGCAATACATCTGGGGTGTCGCGATTGTCGGCACCGCAATGGGACTGGCCCTGGTCTACGCCTTGAGTTAGGGCAGCCAGGCAAGGAGAACCATCATGGCAGAAGAGCATCAACCGATCGGCTGGCAGTACATCTGGGGAGTCGCAATCGTGGGCACCGCCCTCGGAATAGCGCTCGTTTACGTACTCCTGTAAACGCAGTCGACGGAGAATCTGGGAGAAAGAACATGGCAGATCAAGGCGTCACCGCCCGTCTGGTCGCGAGCGACGGCACGGCCTATGAATTGTCCGGTGAACAGACACTGGGCAGGTCCAAGGACGCAGACATTACTATCAGCGATCCGAAAATCTCGCGCCAACACGCTCGTTTCACACTCAGCGGCGAAAGCCTCACTGTAGAAGACCTCGGCTCGGCTAATGGCACCCGAATAAACCAGCGCAAGATCGACGGCGCTGCCGCACTTGCCAACGGCGATACCGTCAGCTTCGACACCGTGGATCTCAGGGTTGAAGTCATCGGCGCCGATGCGGGTGGTGACGATTCCGACGAAGCCACTATCATCGGTAGTCTCGATGAAGAGGCCACCATGGTCGGCATGGCCGCGGCAGAACCTGCACCGGATCCGGAACCGGAGCCAGCGCCAGAACCGGAGCCCGCGCCAGAACCGGAGCCCGCGGCAGCACCGGAGGGCAAGGTAAGCGCTTCCGCGAAATCAGAATCCAAGGAAGCCGATGTGCCGGACTCCTGGACGGACGAGTCTGCGGGCGGCTCGGAAACCCAGTTCATCACACCCGAGATGGCCAAGCAGATCGCCGAGATGGCAGAGGACGTCAAGGTCGAAGCCGCGTCAGACCTGCCCCACCTGATTGTGCTCAACGACAACGGCACGCAACAGGTCGTTGAGCTTGAGACCGGCGCCGAAGGCGCTGACGTCTGGGAAATCGGCCGCGATGATTCCTGCCAGATCGTACTGCCGCAAGTCGGTGTCTCGGGGCGCCACGCGCAACTGGTTCACGAGGACGGACGCTGGCGGATCGTCAATCTCGTCTCAACGAACAGCATCTTCGTGAATGGCGAGAAGCGCCCCAAGGCCTTCCTCGGCAACGACGACAAGATCGGCCTCGGCGAAGCCAAGCTGGTATTCAAAGTGGGTAAAGGTGGCGCTGCAGCACCGCGTCCGGCCGACGCGAAGGCAACCTCAGGCGGCGGCGATTCAGCAGGTGGCGGCGGCATGTCTGCCGGCAAGATCGGTGGTATCGTCGGCGCGGTCGTGGTTCTCGCCGCGGTCGCTTACTTTCTGCTGGGCTGAGGCCCTCCCGCCTCCGCCAGCGACGACAGCGTCGCTGGCCAACTCTCCAACCAACAACAGCGATGGTCGTAAACCGGCAGGGTCACGACCTCGCTGCGTGGTGGCTTGAGGCCGGTACGCTTCTGGAAAGACTCGGCGATCGACGCAGGCACCTCGCTGTCACGCTCACCCACGAGGTGTAACTGAACAAGCTCGTCGCGCCAGTTCGCAAGCGCCGCAGGGTTTGAGTTGGCGGCAAGCTCAGTGTAGCCGTGATGACTCGTCCAGGCGGCCGTGTCCAACGGTGCTGCGATGGTAACAACACGCGCCACCCGCGCAACCTCGCGCGCCGCCAGCAACGCGATCACCCCTCCCCCGCTGTAGCCAACCAGTGTGACATGAGCCTCGGGATATCGCTCGACCACCTGTTGAAGCGCCGCGACAACCGCTGCAACCACTCTGGGGCTGTAGCGGGCGACGGTCCATAGCGTAGGGTCACAGGGCGAGTTCGACGCCTGGCCGTAGTAGCAGGGCCGGGCGAGGAACAAACTGGGTGCCGGGTCAGCGATCGCAAGCTGTAGTCCCAGGTGCTCACGACTCGTGGGATCGCGCGCGACACGCTGGCGAGAGAGAAATGCGCGCCCATCGCCGCCGAGGTAGATGTGTAGCTCCGCCGTACCTGGAGCGATCGATTCACTGAACAGCGGCAGTTGAAAGTCGCGCGCCCCGAGCGTTTCCCGAGCCCAGCCAGCATGCTCGAGTAGGTGTCTTTCAGCGGGGGCAGGCAGAACCGAACAGCCCTGCACGGCGAGGAACATGCCGACGATGGCCAGCGCACGAAAAAAGGGCACATTCGCTACATCGGCGCACCGCTTAAGCCACTGTTTTTCTGAGAATTTATTGGTAGTTTTCAAGGTCCGACCCGGCCGAATTTTTAATGACGATCTGCGGCTCTTGGCCTAGTATATAACTGCTCGCCGACAACACTAATTACATGAACGGAGTCGCTATGAAGTTGCCAATTGCAGGAGTTGTTACCACGGTTGCCCTCGCCTACGCAGGCCCACTGTCCGCGCAGGTAGACGATGACCTGAACGACCTGGGCCGCGCTGTACAGGCTGCAGCGAACGACACGCCCAACCAGGTCTCGGCGGGGAACTCGATCCAGAACACCTGCGCCGACCTTGCGAGTGAACGACCCAACGGCATTCCCATGAATGACGACCCGGAAGACAACCTCGCCCTGCGCTGTACGCAGATGGTCGTGACAGCCATCGACCTGAATACGCCAGGGCCGGGTCGCGGGGGCTTTAACATCGGCCTCAACAACGAGCAGCTGGCGGAAGCCATGCAGCAGCTGTCCGGTGAGGAACAAGTATCCAAGGGTCGACTGGCGACTGAGAGTTCCAATGGCCAGTTTGCCAACATCGGCATGCGCCTCGACGCAATCCGTGCCGGCGCTCGCGCAACCGCGGGCGGGCTGAGCGTTGCCATGAACGGCGTGCCGGTGTCGGGTGGCAACGCCGGTGACGAGGGCACGGGCTGGGGCTGGTTCCTGAACGGCGCGGTCGGGAACGGTGATCGCGACGCCACCCAGGGCGAAGACGAGTACGAGTACGATTCCTTTGGCGCCACCCTGGGCTTCGACTACATGTACGACTCTGGCTTTGTGGCAGGTATCGCTATTGGCTACAGTGACTATGAAGTCGACTTCGAAACCACCCAGTCCTTTGTGGCAGGCACGGATCTCACCAGCACGCAGTCAGGCGGCGGCTTCGATATCGACGGCTACGCCATCAGCCTCTATGGCATTGGCGATATCGGCCCGATATCGGTGGACGGCCTGATCAGCTATGGCCAGAGCGACTACGGCACCGAGCGCATCATCGATTACCGCAGCGCCCCTGGCGCGCAGGACACCATCATCGTAAATCGTTCGATGACGGGCAGCACAGACAGCGAATCACTCACCATCGGCCTCAACGCGAGCAAGGTGTTTGATCTCGGCGGAGTAGACCTCGCGCTCAGCGGTGGCTTCAGCTACCTCGACCTGACCGTCGACGGCTATACAGAGAAAGACAGGGCGATCGGCATGGACACTGCCGCTGTCAGCGGCCTGGCCCTGCAGTACGACGACCAGGATGTTGACTCACTGCAGTCCGCCATCGGCGCGCAAGTGTCCAAAGTGTTCAGCACGGGCGCGGGCGTTGTACTGCCCTATGCAAAGGTCGAGTGGCGGCACGAGTTTGAGAACGACGCTGACGCACTGAAAACGCGCTATGCGGCCTACGATACCGACACTCCGGCCGACAACAGCGACCTCATCGTGATCTCAGATGACCCTGACGAGGACTACTTCGAGGTAGGTATCGGCGTCTCCGCCGTATTTGCGCAAAACATCCAGGCGTTCATCGACTACACCACCACGGTTGACCTCGAGGACGTGGATGCCAACCTTTTGACTATCGGCATCAGGGGTTCGTTTTAAACCGCCACCGGGCACAGTATGAGTAGTGACCGTCCGCCCGGGAGTTCACCCCCGGGCGATTCTTCCAACAAGCAGGTCAATCCCGCAGACCTGGAACAGGAAACCGAGGTCCGCGACACGGCGGATGACCCCACCGCGCTGTCTGAAGACGAGACAGCGGCCAGCGCCCAATCCTCCTCTCCCGGCGGCGGAGACCCCGCGCCGGGTGACCTCGTGTCCGGGCGCTACCGACTCGAGAAAAAACTCGGCGAGGGCGGCATGGGTACCGTCTTCCTCGCACTCGATGAGGTATACGCAGGGGAGTTCGAAGACAAGAACGCCCATGTCGCGCTCAAGTTCTTAAACACCAAGTTCTCCCAGCACAAGATTTCGCGCATCGCGCTGCAACGTGAAACGCGCAAGTCGCAGCAGCTCGCCCACCCCAACGTGGTGCGTGTCATGCACTTCGACGTGTACGAAGACACGCCCTACATGATCATGGAGTTCATGCGCGGCCAGCCCATGGACGAGTACCTGGCTGAACGTCGCGGACAGGCAATGACCCTCGAGGAGGCCATGCCGCTGATCAAGGGCATGGCGAACGGGCTCAAGTACATTCACGAAGAGGGCCTGGTGCATTCAGATTTCAAGCCGGGCAACGTGTTTGTCACCGAGTCGGGCGTGCCGAAGATCCTCGACCTCGGAATCGCGCGCATCAGTGAGTCGGTACAGGACGAGGATCACCAGACCAAGTTCGACGTGTCCGCCCTCGGCGCACTGACGCCGACGTACGCCAGCTGCGACATGTTTGACGGCATGCCGCCCGACCCCAAGGACGACATCTACGCCCTCGCCCTGGTGATCTACGAGCTGCTGGCCGGGCATCATCCGTTCGAACGCACACCGGCCAACCGTGCCCGCGGTAACGGCATGCAGCCACCGCGTATCAAGTCGCTTAACCGCACCCGCTGGCGTGCGCTGGAGCAGGGCCTCGCCTTTGAGCGCGACAAGCGCATCGACAGCGCAGAGGCACTCTACAGCGCCCTGAAAGGCGACAAGCAGCGCCGCAAAATGGTGACGCGCGGTCTCGCCGGCGCCACGTTGCTGGCTATCCTGACGGCAGTAGCCATCGGCATCTTTGGCGTCAAACCAACAGACCCTGATGAGGCCTACAAAATCGAATTGATGGGCATCTCGCTGGATGCACCGCCGCCCGAGCCAGATGATATGGCGCGCATTGCACGCTGGCTGGACCAGGGCCAGGCTTATGTGAACATCGCGCGCGATATCTTCGACCAGGGTGACCTCGTCACGGCGCACCACGTCCTGCAGGTCGGGGGCGACAATGCGCTTGAGGCCTTTATGTCGATCCTGAAACGCACCTCCCATGACGAAGCCGCGGCAGGCATGCTGGATATCGTAAACCTGTACGCGAGCTGGTCAGGGGCTAAACTGGAAGAAGGCGATGCTGCGGCCGCGCTGTGGACGGCTTGCCAGGGCCTTGCCCTGCACGGTGGCCACGAAGAGCTGAACAGCCTGTATGCGCGCGCCGCCAAGACACTGGGCCAGTCACAGCCGGACTGTGAGACCGTGATGCTCACAGAACCGGCAACGTAGCTCGTGCTGCATTAAAGGGCCCAACCTAAGAGGACTTGACCATGAAACGCCACATACCCCTCGTTGCCCTCGTGTTTATGGCGCTACCGACACTGGTGGCGTCCCAGCAGCAAGAGGCACTCAGCAAGGACTATGGCCTCGTGGACGCCAACAAGCCGGTGGTGTGCCTGCTGCCGGGGCGCGTGCGCAAACTCGGTTCCGTTATGACCTACCTGGAGCGCCGCAAGCCCGCGAAGATGACCGCATCAGAGTGCGAAATTCGCGGCGGTGAATACACACTGTACGATCGCGCGAACTACGAGAACGCGCTGGCCGTGTGGATGAAAGCCGCCGAGGAAGGCGATGCCACCGCGCAGGTCTACGTGGGAGAAATCTACGAGAAGGGCTGGGTGGGTGAAGCCGACTTCGCCACCGCATCCACCTGGTATGCCAAGGCGGCGGAACAGGGTGATCGGCGTGCCCAGCGGCGCCTCGCCTATTTCTACGAAAACGGGCTGGGCGTCGGCGAGGACCGCGACAAGGCCCTCGGACTCTGGCGTACCGCACTTGGCCTGAAGGAGGATCTCGTACTGGCATCTGAGCTGGAAGCGGCCAAGTCAGAAGCGCAGCGCAAAATCGACTCGCTGGTGGCGCAACTCGAGGAACAGAACATCCAGACCGGTCGCCTGCAGCGCAATCTCGACGAAGTACGTGCCTCACTCGCAGAACAGTCCCGATCGCTGCAGACAGCGCAGTCAGAGGCGCGCAGGCTCGAACAACAGGTGGTGACGTCCCGCGCAGCGGGAGACAGCGCGCGGGTGCGGGAACTGGAGGCACAGCTGGCAGCCAGCGAGTCGCAGGTAGAGGAACAGGAAATCGCCATCGAACTACTTGAAGCTGATGTGGCCGCGCAACAGGCCCAGGTGAGCGCCAGCATGCGCCGCGCCGATGTCCGCGGCAAGCAGCTTGCCAAAGCGCAGGCTGACTTGCTCGCAGAGTCGAGCCGCGGTGCAGCACTCCTCAGGCAGCTGAAGGAGAAAGACCAGGCGGTAGATGCGCTTGAACAGCAGGTCGCGGACGCACAAACACAGCTCGCGCAGTCCAAGAGTAGACAGCAACAGCTCTCCAACCAGATCTCCACGGCACAGGGCGCAGGCAAGGCGCAACTGGAACAGGAACTCGCCCAGGCGCTCGCCGATGTCCAGAAGCGCGAGCAGCAGATGCAGACGCTAAAGAGCCAGGCCGCGCAGCAGCGCGCGGCGTTCGACGCCCAGCTCGCCGAATCCAAAATACGAGAAGCGGATCTCGGCACCGAGCTGGCAAAAAGCCAGCAGGAAAAAGCGCAGCTGGCGAAGCGCCTCTCCAGCACCAATGGCCGACTGGATGCACTGGAGAAAGAGCTTACCGATGCCCGATACCAGCTAGTCGACCGGCAAGCGGCGGCCGAGGGCCTGCGTGACGAGCTTGCAGCACTCGGCAGCAATGACAGCGCCGCACGCGAGAGCCTGAATCTCAAAATCGCCGAGCAGGAAAAAGCGATCGCCGCGCTTCAGAAAGAACGTGACGACCTGGTGGCCGGCTGGCAGGAAATGGAACAGGAGCGTGACACAGTCCGCTCAGAGCTATCAGACGAGGTAGACACCACGAGCTGGCTCAACGTGGAGCTGGAATCCGCGAGCAGCAAAATGGCAGGCCTGCGCGACGAACTGAAGGCCGCCCAGCTGGCACTTGCCGATGCCAACTTCGCTAAAACACAGTTGACGCAAGACCTGGCGCGGATGCAGGAGGACCTGGATCGCAGCGAGCAGCGCAGTGCGTCCGATCGACGTCTGATGGAACAACAGATGAGCAAACTGCGCGAGCAGCTGGCCGACGTGGACGCGGGCGTGGCTCAGGCTCGTACCGTGGCACTGCGTACCGAGAGTGACTTCCAGCGCTTCGGGCAACGCCAACAGTCGCGTGCGCAGGCGCTGAGCGAGGCGCGCCCGCAGGTCGCTTCTATCACGAAGATTCCCAAGGGCGCACCCAAGGTTCGCTACCGTGCGGTGATCATCGCCAACTATGACTACGACTACCTGCCTGACCTTTCCTCGCCACCGAATGACGCTAACCAGTTGAAGAAGGTACTGGAACAGGCGTACAACTTCGACGTGAAGGTGCATATCAACCTCAGCCGCTCCGAGATGTACAAGGTGCTCGCCCAGGTCCGCAAGTTCGACGAGAAAGATAGCGTGCTGCTGTACTACGTGGGCCACGGCAAGATGGACGAATTCGGTGACGGTTACTGGTTGCCTACCGACTACAGCGCCTCGCGGCCGCTCGCCGATGCGGTCTCGAGCGCCGACCTGACGCAGACGATGAGCCAGAGCAAGGCCAGACACCTCATGGTGATGGCCGACAGCTGCTATTCCGGCGCGCTGGCGCGCAATGGAGACCCCACGCTCGCCAAGAGCATCCCCGCCCTGCTCAACTACTGGATGGCAAACAAGTCGCGCACCGTGCTGACGTCTGGCGGCTTAAAGCCTGTACTGCGTGAGGGCCCAAACAACCACTCCATTTTTGCGAAGGCACTGATGGATGTGCTGCGCGACAACGGCGGCGCTATCAACGGCGAGATGCTGCACGCGCAGCTCTACGACAGAGTGCGGGAATCGGCCGCACAGGCCGGCTTCCTCGACCAGAAACCGCAGTTTGCGGCGGTAGAGGACGCAGGGCATGAAAACGGCCAGTTCGTGTTCCTGAAGCCGGATACGGTTAGGCTCTAGTTATAGAACTAGATAACGCTAGCGGGCCAAGCGGCCCGCCGATCGTCAGCGATCCTTGTTGCGAATCACCAGGTTGCGGATCTCCGACATATCTTCGATAGCGAAGATGATGCCCTCGCGACCGAGGCCAGAGTCCTTCACACCGCCGTAGGGCATGTTGTCAACGCGGAACGACGGCACATCGCCGATCACCACGCCACCCACGTCGAGTTCGTCCCAGGCCTTCTGCGCCTTGTACAGGTCGCGCGTGAAGATGCCCGCTTGCAGACCGAATTTTGAGTCGTTGACATCAGCGAGCGCCGCATCAAAGTCGTCAAACGTGGAGATGCTTGCAACCGGCCCGAACGCCTCCTCGGTACCGAGTGTGCAGTCTGCGGGAGTATTCTCTACCAGCGTTGGCTCCATCATCACGCCCTCGCGCTTGCCGCCGCACAGTATCGTGCCGCCCTTCTCCGCTGCCTCGTTTGCCCAGCTCTCCAGGCGCGCGGCATCCTTTTCAGAGATCACCGGCCCGATGAAGGTGTTCTCCTCCTTCGGATCGCCCATGGGCAGACTCTCCACCTTGGCCACCAACTTATCCCGCAGTTCGGGGTATATGGACGAGTGCACCATGATGCGCTGCACACTGATACAGCTCTGGCCCGACTGGTAGAACGCGCCAAACACGATGCGCTCTACCGCGTCATCGATGTCTGCGTCCTCGTCTACGATACAGGCCGCGTTACCGCCGAGCTCAAGCACCACAGGCTTCTTGCCCGCGCGCGCCTTCAGCGCCCAGCCGACATCGGGTGAGCCGGTAAAGCTGAGCAGCTTGAGCCGGTCGTCCGTCGTCAGCAGGTCCGCGCCATCACGCGAGGCGGGTAAGATCGAGAAAGCTCCAGCGGGGAGGTCGGTCTCGCCCATCACCTCACCGATCAACAGCGCGCCGATGGGCGTCAGACTGGCCGGCTTCATCACGAAGGGGCAACCAATCGCCAGCGCGGGCGCAATCTTGTGCGCCGCGAGGTTAAGCGGAAAGTTAAACGGCGAGATGAACGAACAGGGCCCAATGGGCACCCGCTTCCACATTGCGCTGTAGCCGCGAGCACGGGGCGAGATCTCCAGATTCATTACCTCGCCGTTGATACGCACCGACTCCTCCGCGGCGATGCGGAAGGTGTCGATCAGGCGACTCACCTCACCGCGAGCGTCCTTGATCGGCTTGCCCGCTTCCACACAGAGGGAGTAGGCAAACTCTTCGAAGCGCTCGGTGAAACGCGCCACACAGTGATTCAGGATGTCCTGGCGCTGGTAGGCAGGCATCGTGCGCATGGCGTCGAAGCTGTCATCTGCTGCCGCGATAGCCTGCTCGATGGCAGTCGCGTCCGCGAGTGCGACCTTGGTGGCCACCTCCCCGGAGTACTTATCGATGACATCGAGGTCTTCGTTGGCGTAAACGGCCTTGTTCGCCAGGTAGTAGGGATAGGCTTCCTTCAGCATGACCGCTCTCCCCTACAGCTCTGCAGCGCGCTGCTGGATTTCGTTGTTGAGGATGCGGTGGTTGTCACTGTAGTCCACGGGGCAGTCGATCACGTGCACGCCGGGCGTGGTATGGCAGTGCTCCAGCAGCGGGATCAAGCCATCGGCCGATTCAACGCGGTGGCCGTTGGCACCGTAGGCCTCTGCGTACTTGATGAAGTCCGGGTTGCCGTAGTCGAGGGCGAAGTTGGGGAAACCGTAGCCCAGCTGCTTCCACTTGATCATGCCATAGGCATCGTCCCTGAGGATCAGCACGACAAGGTTCATGTTGAGACGCACGCAGGTCTCCAGCTCCTGCGAGTTCATCATGAAGCCGCCATCGCCGCAGATCGCCATGACGCGGCGGTCGGGATACACGAGGCGCGCCGCCATTGCTGAAGGCAGGCCGGCACCCATTGTGGCGAGCGCATTGTCCAGCAGCACTGTATTGGGCTCTTGCGCGGGGTAGTTGCGCGCAAACCAGATCTTATACACACCATTGTCGAGCGCGATGATGCCGTCGGAGCTCATCACCTGGCGAACGTCCTTGACGAGACGCTGGGGATAGATCGGGCAACGGTCGTCCTCGGTGCCCTCAGCGATCTGGTCGATCAGCTTGTCGCGCACGTGCTCGAAGAAGCTGAAGTCCCAGTGTTCTTGCTTTTCCATGCCCTGGTTGATGCGCCACACCGCGTTGGCGATGTCACCCACTACCTCCAGCTGCGGGAAGTAAACAGGGTCCACCTCGGCGGTGTTGAAACTCATATGAATGACCTTTACATCGTGGTCGGTCATGAAGAACGGTGGCTTCTCGATCACATCGTGGCCAACGTTCACAATCACGTCCGCCGCGTTGATTGCACGGTGCACATAATCGTTTGCAGACAGTGCGCAGTTGCCAATGAACTCGGGACGCGTTTCGTCGACAACGCCCTTGCCCATCTGGGTGGTGCAGAAGGGAATGCCGAGCTTGTCGACCATCTCGGTGAGCATCTTGCTGGTGATCTTGCGATTGGCGCCCGCACCGATGACCAGCAGCGGGCTCTTTGCCTTGGAGAGCATGTCGATCGCGGCAGCAATGCTCTTGTCTTCCGCAATGGGACGTCGCACCGCGCTGGCCTTGAATGGCTGAAGGTCGACATCTTCTTCGCAGATATCCTCGGGAAACTCGAGGTGAGTTGCACCGGGGCGCTCCTCCTCGGCAAGACGAAACGCCTCACGCACCTTGTTCGGTACGTTGTCGCCACTCACGAGCTGGTGTGTGAACTTCGTGATCGGCCTCATCATTCCCACGACATCCAGGATCTGGAAAGCGCCCTGCTTGGACGTCTTCACCGGCTTCTGGCCCGTCACCATCACCATGGGCATCGCGCCGAGCGTGGCGTATGCAGCGGCCGTAACAAAGTTGGTTGCACCAGGACCGAGGGTTGCCATGCAGACGCCCGCCTTCCCCGTCAGCCGGCCGTAGGTCGTGGCCATAAAGCCGGCGGCCTGTTCGTGGCGGGTGAGCACCAGTTTGACGTTGGAATTTCGCATGGACTCCAGCATGTCGAGGTTTTCCTCCCCCGGCACGCCGTAAATGAACTCGACCCCCTCCTCTTCGAGACATTTCACGAACAGGTCTGATGCTTTCATGGGCAATATCCTTATATGGCTAGAGTTTTTTATTCGTGTTCCGACTGCGTAAGTCTAGACGCTATTTGGGCGTTGTGTGGCGTCTAGGCACATTTATTGTCTGCTAATGAGGCAATGCTGCCGAGCGGGTGAGAACCTCCCTCCAACCGTATGAAATTTAAGCAATTATGGCGGCCCGCCGGGCGCGGTGTTGTGACTGCTCGTTGCCATGCTTCCAGACGGGTGGCAGGATAGTCATATGCCTGCGTTTGACTACAGCGCATCACTCTATCCCGTCCGCGATGACCTCCCAGCGGCGTACAAAAACTACTGGCAAAAACTGGCCCAACCTGGCAACTGGTGGAGCGGCGCCGAGCGGGTCGCCATAGCGGAGGAAGTGCGCAATGCGACGCACTGCGAGTTCTGCAAGCGCCGCAAAGCTTCGCTCTCTCCCTACCAATTCCCCGGCGAGCACGACCACTCAGGTAAGCTACCTGAGGCGGCCGTCGACGCGGTGCACCGGATTATCACCGACCAGAATCGCATTACCGGTAATTGGATCGAAGAGCTTGCAAAAGACGGCATCAGTGACGGCCACTTCGTGGAGCTGCTTGGCGTAACGGTCACGGTGTTCAGCATCGACGAGTTTAATCGCGGCCTTGGCCTTCCGCTTGAGCCACTCCCAGAGCCAGTACCCGGCGAACCGGACGGTTACCGCCCCGCGAGCGCAGTGCACGACACCGGTCACGTCGCCATGGTTCCCTCCAGGGGTCCTTTCAGCGCGCGTGAATCAGGCATGTGGCCACCGGGAAGAAGCGCTAACGTGTTGCGCGCGCTGAGCCTCGTGCCCGACGCCGTGCGAGACTGGTCAGCCGTCGCGGGCGCGCAATACCTTTCCCTGCCGCAGATGACGCAGTTCAGTGGCGACCTCGGCCGCAGCATCGACCGCATGCAGATGGAGGTCGTTGCGGGTCGCGTGTCGTCACACAACGAGTGCTTTTACTGAACTAACTCACACGCGACCATGCTCAGTTTGAGCGCGGATATCTCGAAACAGGACGTTGATCTCGCCGTAATCAACGGTGAGGGTCACGGTGGCGTCCCCTTCGGTGCCGAACTAGCAGAGTTCGCCGGCGCACTCGCCAGCCGCGACGAGACCGCATTGGCAACTGCCAGGGATGCTCTCGCGGATGCGGCGGGGTCGGAGGTATTGGTCGATGCCGCTGCCGTTGCGGCCAACTTCCAGCGCATGGTGCGCATCGCGGACTCCACGGGCATTCCCGCTGACGACCTGGTTCAGGCCATCAGCGGTGATATCGCTGATCAACTGGATCTGAGGCGGTTTGAATCTGCCGGCAACACGCCGCCACAGTCCGCGTGGCAACGCATCAAGAACGTACCGTTGCGCCTGCTAGCAGGGCTCATTTTGCGCGCCGGCGACCGCCGCGCACGCGCGTCTCGCCACTAGGCTGTCACCAGGGCTTACTCACCCTTTTCGCTGCGACCGCGCGCCATGACGTCCTCTCGCCGCTCAGCCAGCGTGGCGGCAAACGCATTGCGCGCTGATTCGATCGCCTTGGCTTCCTCCCACTTGAGCGCCTCGGCATAGGGCAGCGAGTACCCCTCATCGATCAGCGGCTTGTAGGCTGCAAGCACCTGGGGGACGCAAGCGCACATATCCTCTGCCATCTTGATTGCCCTCGGCAGGAGTTCATCAGCGGAAAGCACGTGGTTCACGAGCCCCCACTCGTAGGCCTGGCGGGCAAACACGGGGGCGCCCGTAAAGGAAATCTCCTTGGCACGCGACAGCCCGATAAGACGCGGCAGTTTTTGAGACAACCCCCAACCCGGCAAAATGCCAACACGCGCGTGAGTATCGGCGAAGCGTGCCTCCTCGGAAGCCACCAGAATGTCACAGGCCAGCGCCATCTCGAAACCGCCGGTCACCGCGTGGCCATTGATGGCGCCGATGATAGGGCCGGTGAAGGACTCCATAGCACGCGCTATGACATTGTCAGCCTCCTCCGCCGCCGTGCTGTCGGTAGACGACAGTTCCTTCAGGTCGAAGCCAGCGCAGAACGCGCGACCATTGCCCGTTAGAATCACTACCCGAATACTCTCGTCGCGCACGCATTCATCGAAGACGTCGACGAAGTCGGCGCGCAACTCACGCGACAGCGCGTTCATTTCGTCCGGGCGGTTGAGCGTGACGATGGCGAAGCCTTCGCGCTTGTCGAGCAGTACTTTATTCATATCAGCCTCCGAGGTAAGACGGCACGGTCAACAGGTCGAGTTGTTTGGCGATCGCCGGGGCAGCGAGCACCTCCTCAGGATGCCAATCATCGTGCGGTTCGTTGTCGGCAAGCCAGGCGACAACGGCGGCAATCGCCTGAGGTGTGCAGGGCTTGTACCGCGCCATGACCTCCTCCGTGATCCCCGCCGCCTTCATGACCTCGGTAACCACCGTGCCGGGTTCGAGATTGAAGACACGGAGCCCGCGATCGGCATGCTCTACGCGCAAGGCCCCTGCCATGCGCGCAAACGCCGCCTTTGAGGATGGGTATGCAAAACCCCAGCCGCCCCTGGCTGCAGGTGCCGGCGGATTGTTGAACGCCGTGTACGACACCATGTTGAGTACTGTGCCGTTACCGCGCTCTAGCATGCCCGGCAGGAGCTCTCGCACCAACGCCAACGGAGTAAAGACGTTCCCCTGGTAGATGGCATCGAGTTGCGGCCGTGTAAGCTCGAGGACCGGCTCGAGGTTACCCGTGCCCTGGTACACCGCGTTGTTAAACAGCAGATCGATGTGACCAAACGCAGAGAGCGCCGCCTGGGCCGCTGCAACAACGCTAGCCTCGTCGAGGATATCGGCACCCAGGCACAGCGCCTCACCACCGGCCTCCTCGACCGCTTTCGCCGTAGCCTCAAGGCTACCGGGTAGAGGCGCATCGCTGCCCACGTGGTCGTGCTGTTCACCCTCGGTAACCGTACGCGCGGTGATAGCAACCCGATAGCCCGAACGCGCGAGCGCCACCGCAGCCTCTGCACCAATACCGCGGCTCGCGCCGGTGATAAATGCGGTCTTGTCACTCATAGCGTTTCCTCTGCACTGCGCTGAACCAGGCGCTTCAGCGCCGTCATGGTGCGATCGAGTTCTTTCTCGCCAAGCAGCGCGGCGTACTCGGCCCAGACGCGTTCCGTTGCCGCACTGAGCTGCGCGATCAAGCGTCTCCCGGCCGGTGTGAACTCGACCAGCTTGGCGCGGGAATCCGCCGGGTCCTCCGCGCGACTGACGAGGCCCAGTTCTTCCAGTTCGTGAACGCTTTTCATCATGGACTGGGGTGTGATGCCCGCGGCGGCGGCCAAATCGACGCTGCGGCTGGCGCCGTGTTGCTCAAGGTGCATGAACACCGCCCGATGCCGGTGCCTCAGCCCTGGAAAACCCGCCGTGGCGAGGTCCCTGTCCAGCCGTTGGCGAAAATCCCTGAGCGCCAACATCAGCGTCTGCCCAAGCTCACTTTCCGGGTGGCGAGACATTGCGCACCCCCACTTAATCATCTAAACTTATTATAAGTTTAACTGACTATTTACAGAGTGCAAGCCATGTTCCAGGTTTTTGCTGCCACCCCCGAAGACATGGGGCCGGGTGAGATCGGGGCCCACGCCGCGCGCGCAGAGGCGATGGGCTTCGACGGTCTTCAGGTGCCTGACGCCATTCACGACGGCCTGCTGCTCTCGGCCATGGCACTGAATGCCACGCAGTCGCTGATCGTTGGTACCGGCGTACTGCTTGCCTTCCCGCGCAGCCCGATGATCACCGCAATCGCCGCATGGGATCTCCAGAAGATGAGCGGTGGTCGCTTCGAATTGGGCCTCGGTACCCAGATCAAACCAAACATCGAACAGCGCTACTCCGCCCGTTGGGATTCACCGGTGCCACAACTGCGCGAATACGTGCAGGCGATGAAAGCGGTCTTCCACAGCTTCCAGACCGGGGAAAGACTCAACTTTGTCGGCGAGCACTACAGCCTCACCAAGCTGCAGCCATTCTTCAACCCGGGGCCGATAGACCATCCCGACATCCCTATTCTCTGCGGCGCGGTGGGACCTGCCATGACGCGAATGGTGGGGCGCATCGCCGACGGCATGATCACCCACCCGACCAATACGCCGCCGGAGTACATACGCGAAGTGTGTTTGCCTCGCCTGGAAGCGGGCTTCGAGCGGGCGGGACGTGATGGCAGTGACTTCAAACTGGTGCTGGGGCCGTTGACCGCTACAGGTAAGGACGAGGCCACCGTCGCGGCGGAATGGGAGAAACAGCGCAACCTGCTGGGCTTCCTGTACTCCACCCCCGCCTACTGGCCCAGCCTCGAGCTCTTTGGCTGGCAGGACAAGGGGCAGCAGCTGCTGGACCTCACCCGCGCAGGCGATTGGGGCGCCATGACCGAGGTCGTGACCGATGAGATGCTGGAGAAGTTCGTACCGCGCGGCACCTACGACGACATCGCAGATGTGTATCGCGAGCGCTACGGTGAGCTCACACGGCGTATCACGTTTCCGCTGCCGGGCGATCCTAGCGACGACCCATTGGCCGCCGAAGCGATCGCGCGTCTGAAGACGGGGTGATCGGCGCTAGATGTGATCGGTGCGCGTGTGCGCGTCAAAACCGCCATCGATAAACAGGAGTGAGCCGTGCACATAGCTGGCCTTGTCGCTGAGAAGGAACAGGATGCACTCAGAAATCTCGCCCGCCTCTGCGGCGCGTTCAATCGGCGTCTGTTCGAGTAGCCCCTGCATGATGGGCGCATACTCTTCGCTCTCGAACAGCGGTTTGGTCATGGGCGTCAGTGTGGGGCCAGGCGCAACGCCGTTCATGCGAATACCGTCGCGGCCGTAGGCCATCGCATTGCGGCGCATCCAGTAGTTGAGCGCACGCTTGGTCTGCATGTAATGCGTTCCTGCGTTAATGGTGGCGGACAGCTCCAGCGCCTTCGGCTCGTCGCCGGTCAGCAACGCCTCCATAAATGCATCGTCAACCACATTCATCGGCGCGGAGTTGGAGCAGAGCAACACGATGCTGCCCGATTTTTTCGCGAGCAATGGACGCAAGCCCTCGACAACCTCGACGGTGCCGAAATAGTTCAGCTTCGTAATGAGATCATCCGGCGCGCTGCCGCCACCGAGACCCGCCAGCGGCACAAATCCATCGAGGCCTTCAGGGGCTGCTTCTTGGACCGCGGCGACCGTCGCCTGCCGGCCCTCGGGGGTCGTGAGGTCCGCGATGATGTCGGCGTCCTTGATATCAATGGTGACCACGCGGTGGCCCTCGGCCGCCAGTGAAGCCGCCAACACGGCGCCAATGCCGGATGCGCTGCCCGTGAGTGCGTATGTGCCCATGGTGCTTACTCTCTCAGTATTTCGCTGTACATGTGTATCCCGGTCGTCCTGCGGCGCCGGGCTGAAGCGCGCATTTTAATACGGTCGTATTATCAAGATCAACCGCCTTCGGGGTCGCGGCTTACCCCCATGCAGCTATGGGTCCCGCGACTCGCCGGTCATCAGTCAGGCGCCACATCAACCCGGCAGCAAATGTCAGGGCGCTTTACATGTGCGGGCCGGCGCAGCGCCTCGTTCAACGTAACTCATTGATATACCGTGCGTGGAATGTAATTTGCATAGTTTTAGGTAGCATAATAAAAACCTGGCTGGTCACCACGGAGAATCCGAATAATGCACCGCACTGCCCGCCTCGCAACCCCTTTGGTGAAAGCCTGCTTCGCCACCATCATCGTCTTGTTTGCCGTTAACGCCCACGCTGGATTCGTGCGCTATGGCGTAAGCTACGCAGGAAGCTCGTTCGTACCCGCGTTCGATGGCTACATGCTGTTCGACGACAGCACGCCCGTTGCAGGAGATATCTGGGGCGGCATCGTCGACTGGTACTTCGTAGCAGGCAGCATGGTTTTCGACCCGGGCAACACCGTGGCGGCCAGCACCGGCTACTTCGAGGTCGATGCCGGGTGGAATCTCGTCAGCGACTTTGACCTCGTGGGCGGGCCGCCCGCCGTCGGTCACGCGCCGTGTTTCTCTGATGTGGCACTCTGCGACTCAACGGGCAGCCTGCAGCTTGGCTTTACCAATGATCCCGTCTTTGGCAGCGTGGTGCTGCTTCATCCGGACAACCCTGGGTTCAACCTCGACTTTGGCGGCAACGTCGTCTATTCAGGTCCACAGTTCATCACTGTTCCCCTGCCAGGCGGTCTCGTTCTGTTTGCAACCGGGTTATTCCTGCTGCGCCTCAGAAAATTTGCCTGACGTTGCTTGCCGCCGGCCCGCGGAGTGGGTCACACTGGCCCCATGATGAAGAAAACTCTATTGCTCGCCTGTGGCGTGGCGCTGGCCGCCTGCGCTTCACCCCCCGAACGCCCTCAAGCGGGCGACCCGCTACCGGCCTGCGGCAGCTCTCCCAACTGCGTCAGCAGCCAGGAGAGTCGCGAGGACTTCAAGGTGGCGCCAATAGCAGCCACGGAGGAGCAGTGGCGGCAGCTCGTGCAGTCGCTTGCCGAGTGGGAGAACTGGTCGATCACTGAAGAGGACGATTACTTTGTCCAGGCCGTGGCGATTACACCGCTCATGCGCTACCGCGATGACATACAGCTCACCTTCGACCCGGACAAAGGCCTTATTCACGTGCGCTCTTCATCGCGTGTGGGCTACGGTGATATGGGCGCGAATCGTGATCGCGTCGAGAAGCTGAGAGCAGAGCTCGAGTAGTCACTCGCCCGGCGATTTCACCTATACTTGAGGCGATAACCTATAAGGAACGCCTCATGTCGCGACGCAGAGCACTGACCCCGCTTTTCAGCCTTTCTTTCGCCACGCTTTTCCTGAGTACTCCGGCACTCGCCCAATACACCCCCTGGGAAAGCGAAGACTACCCGCTCAATCTGTACTGGGGCGACACACACCTGCACACGTCCTACAGCGTCGACGCCAACGCGATGGGGAACGTGTCACTGCCCCCCGCCGACGCCTATCGCTTCGCACGCGGCGACGCGGTGCGAGCCACCACCGGTATGGTGGCAAAACTCAATCGCCCACTCGACTTCCTGGTGGTATCGGATCATGCGGAGCAGTTGGGCACCATGTTGAAGCTGCGCGAGGGTGACCCGAGAATCATCGACAAGCCGGCGGCACGCGAGGTTTACGAGGCACTGAAAAACAGCACGACCGGCGACGAGTCCGCCATGGCCGTTATGCAGAACTTCCTGGCACAAATGGCCGCGGGCGAGGCGCTGCTGTCCAGTCCCGAGGTGTCGTCGGAGATCTGGCAGGATTCCATCAAGACCGCAGACGAATTTAACGACCCGGGTAACTTTACCGCGCTGATTGGATTCGAATGGACCTCGATGCCTGACTCCAACAACCTGCATCGCGTTGTCATCTACGCAGACGATGCAGACAAGGCGAGCACCATGCAGCCCGTATCGTCCAACGATGGCGAAGACCCCGACAGCCTGTGGGATTTTATGGAGGAATACATGGCTTCGACGGGTGGGCGAATCCTGGCGATCCCCCATAACGGCAACCTCAGCAACGGCAAGATGTTCGCGACTACCGACTATTCAGGCAGCCCGATAGACAAGGCCTACGCAGAGCGGCGCGCTCGACTTGAGCCAATCGTTGAAGTCACCCAGATCAAAGGTGATGGCGAGGCACACCCATTCCTCTCCCCGGACGACGAATTCGCCGACTTCGAAACCTGGGACGGCGGCAATTTCGCCGCGATGGCCGAGGTGAACAAGACAGGCGAAATGCTCAGGCACGAGTATGCGCGCGGCGCACTGAAGCTGGGTCTGGAACTTGAGAAAAGCGTCGGAGTTAATCCCTACCAGTTCGGCATGATCGGCAGCACTGATTCGCACACGTCGTTGGCAACGGGGGCTGAGGACAATTTCTGGGGCAAGGCCACGATCACCGAACCGGGCATGGAGCGCACTGTGCCGGGAAGTACCGGCATGCCGGGTGCAGACAGCCCGGGAACCCAGCTCACCAAGGGTTGGACGTTTACCGCGTCCGGGTACACGGGCGTCTGGGCGCGGGCCAATACCCGGGACGAGATATTCAACGCCATGCAGCGGCGCGAGGTTTACGCCACCACAGGGTCGCGCATAAGCCTGCGACTCTTCGGTGGCTACAACTACGCCGCCTCAGACGTACACGACCCCCATGCGGCGCGCATCGGTTACCGTGAGGGTGTACCCATGGGCGGCGAGTTACAGGCGGCAGGCGACGGCAAGGTGCCCGGCTTCATGCTGATGGCGCTGAAAGACCCGGAAGGTGCGAACCTGGATCGACTCCAGATCATCAAGGGTTGGCTGGACGCCGATGGTAACGTACAGGAGAAGGTGTATACGGTCGCCGCCTCGGATGAACGTCGCATTCGTCGCAACGGCAAAGTAAAGGCGCTGAAATCAACGGTTGACCTTGAGACGGCAAGCTACAGCAATACCGTAGGGGCCGTTGCGCTGAGCGCGTTCTGGGAAGACCCCGACTTCGACCCTGCAGAGCGCGCGTTTTACTACGCGCGCGTGATCGAGATCGAGACGCCCCGCTGGTCAGCTTACGATGCAGTTCGCCTCGGCAAGCCGCTCGATCCGGCAGACCCGAAAGTGGTCCAGGACAGGGCCTACAGTTCGCCGATCTGGTACAACCCCTAGAGGCATCGCGCCGGGTAAAGCAACGCCGCCCCGAAGATTCGCAACGCCTAAGGCCCGTTCTCCGTATCGCGCTGCTTCTGCTGTGCTGCCCAGAGCTGCGCGTAATGGCCGCCGGCAGCAAGCAACTCATCGTGACCACCCGACTCGGCAATCTCGCCGTCGTGCAATACAACGATGCGATCGGCATCGACTACCGTTGACAGGCGGTGCGCGATCACGAGGCTGGTGTGACCCGCCGAAATCTCCTCCAGCGCCGCGAGAATCGCGCGCTCTGACTTGCTGTCGAGTGAGGATGTGGCCTCGTCAAACACAAGGATCGGGGGGCGCTTTAGGATGGTTCGCGCGATAGACACCCGCTGGCGCTCGCCGCCTGAAAGTTTGAGGCCGCGCTCCCCGACGAGCGTCGCCACCCCCTCTGGCAGGTTGGCGATGAAGGTGTCGAGGTGTGCAAGGCGGATCGCTTCCATCACTTGTTCATCACTGGCCTGTGGGTCACCGTAACGCACGTTCTCGAGAATACTGTCATTAAACAACACGGTGTCCTGGGGCACGATGCCGATGGCACGCCGAAGGGAATACTGACTGACGTTGCAGATATCCTGGCCGTCAACCGTGATACGGCCAACCTGTGGTTCGTAAAACCGAAACAGCAACTTCACCAGCGTTGACTTGCCCGAGCCCGAATCGCCGACAACGGCGACTTTCTCCCCCGCTTCCATGGCGAAATTGACACCCTTGAGTATTTTGCGCTGCGGATTGTAGGAGAAGTCGATACTATCGAAGCGCACCTCGCCCTTCGACACCACAAGCTCCGATGCATTCTGTGCATCGGTGATACCCGGCCGCAGGGCAAGCAGCTCGTACATTTTCTCGATGTTTGCCATCGAGCCTTTCATTTCACGAAAGACAAAGCCGAGAAAACCCAGCGGAATAAACAGCTGCAGCATGAACTGGTTGATCAGAATGAAATCACCCAGCGTGATCGTGCCGTCACGCACCTGCCAACCTGCTAGCCCGATCATCGTGGTCTGGGCCACCGCAATAATCAGCGCCTGGCCACCGTTTAAGCCGAACAGCGACAGCCGGTTGCGACGTCGCGCGCCTTCGAGGCTCTCCAGTTCGCTGTCATAGCGCCGAGCCTCGAACTCTTCATTGGTAAAGTACTTCACCGTCTCGAAGTTGAGCAGGCTGTCGACGGCACGGGTGTTCGACATGGAGTCCGCCTCGGCCACCTCGCGCACGAACTGCGTTCGCCACTCGGTCGCGCGGAAGGAAAACAGGCCGTACAGAAATACCGAGGCGAGTGTGATCAGCGCAAAGCTGGGGCCGTAGTTGAAGAACAGAATGCCCGCAACCATCAATATCTCGAAAATATTGGGCGCGATATTGAAGACGAAGAAGCGCATCAGGAACCCGATGCCCGTCACCCCCCGCTCTATATCACGCGCAAGACCGCCTGTTCGCCGATTGAGGTGGTACTCGAGATCAAGGCTATGCACATGGCGAAACACCTCGAGGGCGATCTTGCGCATCGCCTGTTCCGTCACGCGGCCGAAAATCGTATCGCGCAATTCGGAGAACAGCACGTTCGAAAAGCGCGCCGCACCGTACGCGATTACCAGCCCAAACAACACGCCGCTCGCCAGCGACTCGATGGTTGCGCCCTCAAGCGAGTCGACGAGGTACTTCATGACGAAGGGCACCACGAGAATCGCGCCCTTGGCCGCAAGCAGCAGCACAAAGGTCAGTGCCACGCGACCGCGGTACTGTCTCAGGTAGGGAATAAAGTGCCAGATGATGCGCCAGTTGACGGGCGCATCGGGCTGATGCTCGAAGTTACCGTGTTGCATTACAGCGAGTGTACACGATCAGGACTGCCCAGCGGCGCTATGGCGGCAAGGATTTCCGCTACGCGCGACAATACGTGGACAGCTTAACTCGCCGCCGCATCGTACTGCTCGTACAGATAGACGTGCCTGCTGTTGTCATGCTCCCACATGTCCTTGCCCGTCACATCAGCAAAGTCACTGCGGGTCGCGGGCTCTGCCTGCGGATCGATCACGATTTCCCAGGCCTGTCGTACCCGCTTGTCGCCGACGAATTCCTGCACTTCAGCAGCCGCGACAGGCCGCACTAGCGCGCGTGGATTGACCTCTTCGGCCAACCGGTGAAAACCCGGCTCATCAGGGTGCTCCATCATCAGGCTGGCGATGCCCCGTTTGACGGGTTCCCTGCTGCCCGCGCAATCGCCCAGCCAGACAAGGCCGCGGGTTGCGGAGACCTGCGCGTAGCCGAGGTCGAAATACTCGTGGGGCGCAAAATAGTTGAGCTGCAAGACCTTCAGAATCGCCGCTATGTCGTCGCCCTCGATGCCAAACGCATTGCGCAGTCGATGCACGGTTATGGGGGCCAGGTGGTGGTATTGCTCCTTGGCTATATCTGATAGATGCTCGACGCCGTGTCGCTCGCCAATCGCGTAATGGCAGGCGTAGTTCAGGAGAAACACGTCGAGCATAAATTCACGGCACAACGCTGCAAGGGTGCCGTGGGCAAGGTCTTCCAGGCAGAAGTCGCGTTTGAAGGGCCCGTTATAATCGACGAGGCCGTCACCGCTATCGGTGGGCGACGAGAATTCGAAACGTGCAGCCAGCGTATTAGAGGTGTGAGAAAGGTAGGGGCAGTCTTCCACCAGCCCTATCTCATCGCTGATAAACACATGCCAGCGACAGGGGCCGGTCTCGGGGATCTCCGCTACAGGTGGGCGAAAGACCGCGCGACAGCGCATCTGCGGATGCACCGCCATCACAGTAGCGTCGAACGTTGGGTCCTCCATGTGGTGGCAGATCTGCGTTTGCATCGCCTCGTCGCCCCCCGACATGCGATAGACATGGTTGAACGGGCCGCAGGTGCTGGTCCAGAAATACCCCTCCGTGTCGGAAACCTCCTGGTAGTGAAAGTTGAGGTAGTTGTGCGGCGCGCCAATATCGACCTGCAGACCCTTCAGCGCTACCGCGACAGTCTCGCCCTCAATATTCAGGAACTGGCGATTGCGCTGGTTGTAGATCGGGCTGGTACTCATCCACTCGTCGCAGGCAATGTCGGTTTGCGCCTCCATGCCGAACTTCAGCACAACCGGCAACAGGCCGCTGCGGTCGTGAATATGGTTCGCAAGCATCAGGTCGCGGCCGTACTGGGCCAGCAGGTCATGATCGAAGTCTTCCAGCTTCAGGTCGGGCCGGAACTCGCTACTGTAGTTTTTCATTCTCGCTTCCATACCGGGTTTGCAGGACAAGTGCAGCCGAAGCCATCATCTCCAGCGCAAGATTATAGTTCAAGCTATGTTTTGGCAATGCTCGGTTCCGCCAAGATGTGCGAAGCGCACGGGCTACGAGAAATCGAGCCCGCTCAGGAGGTCTTTGATGCTGTGGTGAATGTCACGGGTGACGTTGAGCACCGAGGATGCCCCGGGTTCTGACACCGCCCTCGCGGCTGCGAGAGAGCGAAGCAACGCGTTCGCTTCCCTGTAATGTTCGTCGTTCGCCTGGATCAACGCCGTCACCACCTCATCGACCACCCCGGCAGATGCGCCCTCGCCCATCAGCTGCAGGTAGTCGCCATACACTTTCCTGGCGAACTTGCGATGGAACTTGTACAGCGCCTCCAATTCGCTGTCCCCTGCATGTCGCAGTGCGGCGATGTTCTCGCGGATATCCATCTGCGTCTTGCTGCTGTACACGAGCGCTCGGGCCTCGCGTACCTGCCGGTGCAGCTGTTCGGCTTCGGTCGCTGTAAGGGCCTGCTCCTGCAAACTCATCGAGAAGCGTAACAGGTCGGCCTCCCGATCTTTCAAGGCCGCGTAACGCTCAGTGACCCGCATGCGCTCGTCGTAGCGCTGCAGCAACGGGGAGGCAACACCCGCGGGCAAGGCGAGCGTCTCAGGGCGCAGGTGAAACTGGTGCAGGGCAAGTACAACGGTGTCCATGCGCATGACATGAAGCGCCGCGGCAGACGCTGCCAGCGCGGCTTCCGGCACCTGCGTGGTGTGGCCGGGCAACCGCCCCGCCTCGCCGACCGTACTGAACCGCCTCCCCAGCCAGTCGGCATAGGGCCGCAGGACCGGCAGGAAGACCAGGAGCCCCAACAGGTTGAACAGGCTGTGAAAGGCGACCAGGGAATACAGCGGGTCAGCAAGCCCCAGGACGCCGAGTAACTGCGGCAGGAACGGGAGTAGCAGCAGCAACGCCGCGACGTCCACCGCCACATTGAACAGGAAATGGCCCAGCGCAAGTTGCCGCTTGATCGCGTGTCCCGTCAGGCTTCCCAGCGCCGTGGTACTGGTGGTCCCAAGGTCAGCGCCGATCACAACGGCGGCGGCTGACGGCAGGTCGATCAGGCCACCATGGAGCGCCGCGAGTGTCAGCATCATCGTCGCCGAACTCGACTGGACGACCGCAGCAACCACCGCGCCGAGAAGGAAGAACACCCAGGGACCGAACTCCGTAAAGGCCGAGAGATCCCAGAGCTCGGGTAGCGCGGCTACCGCGTCCTTCATGATATCGAGCCCAAAGAGAATGAGGCCCAGGCCAAACACCGCGCAGCCCGTGCCGGACAACCAGCGTCGCCGCTCGGGCAACAGCTGCATCACCGCGCCAATAGCCATGGCTGGCAAAGCGAGTTGCGAGAGCGACAACTTGAAACCGATCGAAGCGACAACCCAGCCGGTGACCGTGGTGCCGAGATTGGCGCCCAGGATGACGCCTACTGCGTTGTAGAGGGGCAGCACGCCGGCGCTTGCAAACGCGAGCACCAGCAGGCTGACCAGGGAACTGCTCTGAAGCAAGGCAGTGATCACAATGCCCAGCCCCGCGCTGCGTACCGGGGACGCCGTGGAGGTGGCTATCCAGCGCTTGAAGGTGTCGTATCCCAGCGCCCGCACTCCCGCCTCCAGCCGGTCCATACCGAACAGGAACAGCGCGAGGCCAATCACGATGAGAACGGGTGTGCCGAGGAACTCCATAATCGCTACGATACAGGCGGACCTCACCCCTGGGCTTGCGGCAAATCAATTCGATCAGCGCTCTCGGGGCTAGACTGGCAGCTGCAAGAGGCACGGAACGGAGAATCTATGGCCACCATCATCTTTCACGGCGCGGCCCAGGAGGTCACAGGCTCCTGCTACGAGCTCGAATCGCCCGCCACAGGAAGGGTCCTGCTGGACTGCGGTATGCACCAGGGCGGTGACGCTGTCGATCGCATACGGGAGGAGCGATTCGACTTCGGCCCTACCGCGATCGATTCGGTGATCCTGTCGCACGCGCACCTGGATCACAGCGGCCTCCTGCCGAAGCTGTTCAAGGAAGGTTTTCGCGGAGACGTCATCTGCACGCAGGCTAGTGCCGAGCTGCTGGACGTGATGCTGAACGACTCCGTGGGGCTCTACCTCAGGGACCTGGAACGGACCAACCTGCGCAATGCCCGCCGCGGCAAGCCGCTGCTCGAACCGGACTACAACAAGCAGGACGTAGAGGGCGTACTGGCGCTGTGCAGGGGCTGTGCCTACGGCGAATCGGTCACGCTGGGCCCAGGCGGGACGCTCACGTTTCACGATGCGGGCCATATTCTCGGTTCCGCCATCATTGAGCTGTCGTTCAGCGAAAAAGGCGAAGACAAGACGCTGGTCTTTTCGGGCGACCTCGGTAAACGCGACTCGGTACTGATGAACGAACCTGCGCGTCCCGGAAAAGCCGATGTGCTGCTCGTCGAAAGCACCTATGGCGACAGGGAACATCGCGATGAAATCGACTCGATGGCGCAGCTGCGAGACATACTGCGCGAGACCTGGCGTCGCGGGGGCAACGTCTTGATCCCGGCATTCGCGGTGGGTCGCACACAGGACATCCTGTTTCACCTAGGTTGCCTGTACCACCAGGGTGAACTGGACCCCTGGGAGGTCTTTCTCGACAGCCCGATGGCGATCGCCATCACCCAGATCTACGACCGCTGGCTCGACACAATGAACGGTGATGTACGGGATCTCAGCGAGGCGCATCGCCAGTCGCTCGCCAGCTTTCTTCCCCGCCTGAACCTGGCGCTGGAGACCGAGGCGTCGATGGCGATCAACCGCATCAGGAGCGGCGCCATCATTATCGCGGGATCGGGCATGTGCACCGGCGGCCGTATCCGACATCACCTCAAGCAGCGCATCTGGGATGACCGCAACACCGTGATTTTCACGGGCTACCAGGCGCGGGGAACACTCGGCCGCATTCTTGTCGACGGTGCACAGCGCATCAAACTGTTCGGCGAGGACTATGTGGTAAAGTCCTCCATTGAAACCTTGGGTGGACTCTCGGCGCACGCGGGCCAGACCGGCCTGGTGAACTGGATTAACTCTTTCCAGCCCCCGCCCAAGACATACCTGGTGCACGGGGAGCCGCGGGCGCAGGACGCGCTCGCGCAACGTCTCTGGAGCGAACTGGGTATGAAGACCATCGTACCCGCCACCGGGCAGAGTGCGGTGTTCTAAGGACAACCCTATGGCGGACTTCCTACAGTTTGTGGACAGCATGCCCGAATGGCAGAAAGTTGGCTGGTTCATCGGCTGCCTCGCGTTCTGCTGGACGCTCGAGGCACTGACACCGCTGGTTCGCGCCGACTACCACAAGCTCAGGCACGACGCGTTCAACCTCGGGCTGTTTTTCCTCAACGGCATCATCGCCGCTCCCGTGGTGGTGCTGACAAGCGCCGTGATCGTGTGGAGCGACACGCACCAGTTTGGCCTGCTTTACCACGTCGACCTGCCCGTCTGGGCTGAACTCTTTATCGCGATCCTGCTCCTGGATTTCGTCGCACAGTACGGCATTCACTACCTGCTGCACCACGTGAAATGGCTGTGGCGCCTGCACCTGGTGCACCACGCCGATACGCATGTCGACGCCACGACCGGCACCCGCCACCACCCCGGCGACCTGATCATGCGGCTCGTCGCCGCCATGGCAATCATCCTCGTACTTGGCATACCCGCGGTCTACTATCTGGTCTACCGCCTGCTGACGCTGTTCTTCGGCTACTTCACGCACGCCAACATTCGCCTGCCTGCCCAGCTTGACCGGGCACTAAGTTACGTCATCGTCACACCTGACATGCACAAGTTTCATCATCACCACGAGGCACCCTGGACCGACTCCAACTTCGGCAACGTCTTTTCGGTCTGGGATCGCCTTTTCGGCACACTGGTTTACGAAAATACAGCAGACATCCGCTACGGCCTCGATGTCATGGATGACAGCCGAGACACCGACTTCCTCTACCAGATAAAGGCGCCCATCGATCGCGGCATCGATACCAGCAGGCGCCCGGGAGAACCCGCACTGTGAGAAAACTGCCCACAATTGCCCTGTTGGCCTGTTTCAGCCTGGCGCTGCTCGCCTGCTCCGACAGCAATAATGATGTTCTTCCAACGCCAACCTTTACGGTCACGGTGACCGAACGTACCTTCGTGGACAGCAACCGCGGCACGCCGCCAACGGGTGAGTTTCCCGCACTGCCCGGCCGAACGCTGAACACGCTTGTGTTTGTGCCGGACGGCAACCGCCGGTTCCCCCTACTCATCTTCTCTCACGGCCTGGGTGGCTCTCCGCAGTTCTACCAGTTCCTGCTGGAGGCTATCGCGGCAGCGGGATTTGTAATCGTGGCGCCGGAGTTCCCGCTCACGAATACCAACGCACCGGCGGGGCCAGACCCGGTCGACACGCAACAGCAACCTGGCGATGTGAGCTTCCTTATCGATGAAGTAGCAGCAGCGGTCGCCGCACAAGAGGCGCCCTTCCACAAGCGCGTGGACCTGGAGCGCGTGGGAACGTTTGGCCACTCCAACGGGGGCATCACCACGCTGGGCATACTGGCACACAGCTGCTGTCGTGACGAACGGATTGATGCGGCAGCTTCACTGGCGGCTACCGCCGCACCCTACAACAACGGCACCTACGACTTCACGACAACAGCACCGCTCCTGCTGATTCACGGTACCGCGGATGCACTGATACCGCACGAGGAGTCCATCAGGGTGTTCAACATGGTTGAAGCCGCCAAGGGCATACTCATCATGCAGGACGTCGGCCATTCCACCTTCCTCGCCCCGTCCGGTCACGGCTACGACAGCACGGCGAATACGCTTATCAACTTTTTCCGCACACACCTACTAGGAGACAGCGCGGCAGAGGAGAGCCTGCTCGCGGGTGAGGTGCTGGACACGGCAGTGGAGCTGCTCTACACGATCACCGGCGGCACCGATGTCACCCTGCCCTTGCCGCCGCCCATCATCAACCGGGTGGCCGGGGTGGATCCAAGCACGAATCTTGTGGGGGGCCAATTCGTCACAGTGACCTGGCGAAACTTCATTGCTGGCAACACAATCAACATTCTTCAGTGCTCACAGGGCGGCCTCGGCGGCAACGATGTTTGCGACTTCAGCAAGGGTTTCATCCTCCGGCCCAACCCGGATGGCGAGGGTTCTCTGCAGCTTGAAATTATCGAGGGCGATGTGGGTTCGGGGCGTTGCGATGCCACCGACAACGATTGCGTGATCGTGGTGAACGATGGCGGATCACTTGCAGAGGAAGCGACTCTGCGGATCCCGATAAGCTTCGCCGAATAAGACAGGCTGGCTAGCCTACTGCAGCGTTGGCACGTCGTCCCGGGGGAGCTCCAGGGGTACTTCCAGCGTATTGTCGCCCTCACGCACCCCTTGCCCAATCATCTCGTCGTAGGCGGATTGTTGGCGAAGCACCAGCGAGGCAACAGGGAATCGTGTGAGCACTTCACGCATTTGCTGCAGGCTATGGCTACGTAGTGGCTTTTGGTCGGCGTCAACCAGCAGGCGCTCGGCGCCCTCAACAATCACTGTAACCTGGTACAGCGCCTGGTCGAGCGAATGGATGACCACCGGCACCTTGCCACTGAGCGCTGCAAATTCTTTCACTGATATCCTCATGCGCCCGCGCGGTGCCTAGAGCACGTCCTCGATCGCACCGGTAAGTCGCTTGCTCTTTGGCTCGACGAGACTACCGAAGTGCCGCACCACCTTGCCGGAGTCATCGAGCAGGTACTTGTTGAAGTTCCAGCCGGGTTCCTCGCTCTGCTCGGCCAGCGCCTTGAAGACGGGATTTGCCGACTCGCCGCGCACCGAACTGGGTGCCAGCATCGTGAACGTTACACCGTAGTTTACGTAGCAGATTTCAGCGGCCTTCGCTTCGTCCTTGGCCGCCTGCTTAAAGTCGTCACTCGGGAAACCGACAACGACGAGACCCTCATCGACATAACGCTCGTGCAGCGCCTCAAGGCCCTCAAACTGGTAGGTGTAGCCACAGTGGCTTGCCGTGTTCACGATCAGCATAGGGCGGCCGTCTCGCAGCGCGCACAGATTCACCTCTTCCTTGGAATGCAGCTTGCGCATGGTCTGGTCGAGATAATCAGGACAGCTGGCCAGAGCGCCGCTGGAGGCCATCAACATGGCAAGAGAAAGCCCAATTCGTTTCATAAAAGATACCCCGCAGGTCATACCTTCGATACGACGAAGACACTGGGTCGGATCAAATGGACAGACTCGACAGCCACCCTTCGATGTCTAAAAAGACCTGCTCTCGCTCGGGTTCGTTGAACACCTCGTGATAGGCGCCCGGGTAGATATGCAGCCCTTTTTCGTCGGAGCCAACTTGCTCATAGAGGAGCTTCGACCCCGAGGGCGATGTCATCTGGTCGGCTCCCCCGTGCACCAGTAACACAGGCAGGCGAATCTCACCCGCGTGCCGCTGCACCAGCTTCATACCCCGAAACAGCTCCGCCACCATGCGCGCAGTGAGCATGCCGGTATAGTTCAGCGGATCGTTGCGATAGCGCTCCACCTCCTCGGGTATTCGGCTCACGCCGCGTGCGTCCAGTTGCATGGCGCCGCTGTCTGGAGAGAAGAACGACTGAAGTTTTAGCAGAATGACCTGGTGCCACGGCGGCACGAGTTCAGTCTTTATCGCCGGGCCGGACAGCACGCAGGCTGCGAGTTTATCCTGGTGCTGCAACAGGTAAACACAGGCGATCAGCCCGCCCATACTGTGCCCCAGCAGAATCTGCGGTAGATCAGGGAAGGACGACGCCACCCGTGCGCGAAAAGTCTCAAGATTCGTGACGTGATCGTCAAGACGCTTGAGACAGCACCGACCACCGTCTGACTTGCCGTGCCCGAAGTGGTCCAGCGCAGCCACCACATAGCCCTTGCCGACAAAATGCTCGGCGAAGATATCGTAGCGCCCGCCGTGTTCCGCGGCGCCGTGGGAGATAAGGATAAGGGCACGCGGGTCGACGTCTGGCGCCCAGCTCTGGTAGTAAATGTTGGCCCCGTGCGCCCCGGTAAAGCTCCCTTCGCTGTGCTGCATCAACCGGGCTCCGACTCGGCACCGGGTTGCACGCGGAGCAGGCCGCGAAATGCCTGCCGGGCTGTGCCGCCTTGAGAGATTACTTTATAGACGTCGCGGGCAATCGGCATATCGATGTCGTACTGCTCCGCCAGCGCCATCACTGTTGGCGCACTCTTCACGCCCTCGGCGACCATCACCATGTCGTTGATGATGTCGTCCAGCTTACGGCCCTGGCCCAGCTCAACACCCACGTGCCGGTTGCGGCTCTGGGGGCTTGTGCAGGTGGCGATCATGTCGCCCATGCCCGCGAGACCGGCGAAGGTCTGCTCGCGCCCACCCATTGCCGTACCAAGGCGCGTCATCTCTGCGAGGCCGCGCGTAATCAGCGCCGAACGCGTGTTGTCGCCCGCGCCCTGCCCGTCGCCCATTCCCACAGCGATGGCGATAATGTTCTTCAGAACGCCACCCAACTCGCAACCGATAACATCGTTGTTGGTATAGACGCGAAACAGACCACTGCGGAACAAGTTCTGTAGTTCGCGCACGATGATCTCGTCTTCCATCGCGATAACGCTCGCCGCTGCCTGCCCGGCCATAATCTCACGCGCCAGGTTCGGACCTGTCAGCACGCCTACCGGGTGCCCGGGCAAGACCTCTTCGATCAGCTGGGTCATTCGCTTGCCCGACTCGCGCTCCAGGCCTTTCGTCAGGCTGATCACCGGCACCCATGCCCGCAGGTGCGGTTTGACCTCTTCCAGTACACCGCGGAACCCCTGCGACGGCACGCCCATTACGAGCACATCGATATCACTTACCGCCTCCTCGATGGTGCCGACCGCCTGTAGATTGTCAGGCAACCTCGCGTCGGGCAGGTACTTGCGGTTGGTGTGCTCCGTGTTGATCTCTGTAACGGTAGCGGCGTCGCGCGCCCAGATTTTCACATCGGTATTCCGCGCCACCAGGGACGCCACGGTGGTGCCCCAGGACCCGCCACCAAGTAGTGCGACTCGCAGTGCCATAATTGGACCTCTTATTGTCTAGGCTTGGGATGTCTCGCCTTCGGCGCTGACTTTTTCCTGGCGCCGGATTTCATCTCTTTTGTCTGCTTCGCTTTGCCCGCGCCCGTCTTGGCCTTCTTGCGGGCCTTTTTCCGCTTGGCGGGCTCCTGGGCAAGCGCCAACAACTCGTCGTGCGAGGCCCGCAGGCAATCCGTGAAGAAATCGATGTCAGGCATCACCTCGCGGGTAGACGTCACAGCGAATGACATCTTGCCGTTGTAACTGGGTGTCGCGATGAACAGCCCCATGCCGTTGCTAAGCGGCGCCATACCGTAGGTGCCCAGTTGCCGCGCGCCGTTCATATACAGCTGTACCTGCGGCCCCGGCACGTTCGACACGAAGAGATTACAGACCCTCGCAGCGGCGCCGGTGCTGAGCACCAGGCGGCTGGCTAGTACCTGCGTGGCGGCCGGTACATGGCGGGTGAGATCCGTCATGATTCGGGCAGACAGGCCGGACCGCGCTTCCTTGCTGTCCAGCGTCGACTCGTAGATCGCACGCAGTCGCTTCACCGGGTCCTTGATATCGGTGTGTATCGCCGCGGTCATGGCCGTGATGTTGTTGCCGGGCGCATCGGTATCGCCCGCACCGCCGGGCCTCGCGTTAATCGGCACCCAGGCCACCAGCGGCTCGTCAGGCAACTCACCGTGGTGCTTCAGGTATTTGCGCAGCGCGCCGCTGCAGATCGCCAGCACCACGTCGTTGACTTTGCACTCGGGCACCAGCGTGCGGATCGCCTTGATGGAATCGAGCGAAAACTCGAGACCGTCGAACATCTTATGGGGTGAGACCGGCACGTTGAAGCGAGTCTCCGGCACCTCGGTGGCCGGCTCCCCGCGCGACATCAGCGCCCGTTGCGCCGCCTGGTAGATACCCGGCGTGGCGCGCAGCAACGCATCGGCGATGCGTACGGGGGAACGCAGGTTGTTTTCGGTCGCACGACGCGCCATCTCGCGCAGGTTCGGAGGCGGGCTCGGCTCGAGGTCCTCGGCCTCCACCTCCAGCGCGGGCGTACCCTTATTGTCGATATCCAGCAGTGCAGAGAAGAACCGCATAAGCGAAGCGCCGTCCACCGCCGCGTGGTGGATTTTACTGACCACCGCGTAGCTGCCCTTGGGCACGCCCTCGATGTTGTTCAGCCCCTCCACCACGTAGATTTCCCACAGCGGCTTGTTCATGTCGAGCGGCCTGGAATGGTAGCGCGCCATGTGAATACAGAATTGCCGCCAGTCGCCCGGCTCAGGCAGGCGCCCGTGCCGCAAGTGGTACTCCAGGTCAAAGTACTCGTCGTCGACCCAGTAGGGGTAGTCCAGTTCCAGGGGCACCCGCACCAGCTTGCGCTTCAGCATGGGCGCCACGTGCATACGCGACTCGACGTGGGCGATGATGTCCTTAAAGCGCACTATGCGCTTACCCGGCACTGTACTCGGGTCGAAGATCGAAACACTGGTGACATGAGTCAGGTTATGCTCAGACTCGACGTAGAGAAACTGGGCATCCTGTGGACTGAGTTGGCGCATGGGTAAATCCTGTTAGCGGGGCAGCGCGAGAGTACGGAGTATATCGATGCGGTGGGTCAGTTCGCGCAGTGACTGGCTCATCTGCAGGCGGCGCTCCTGCAGGCTCTCATCGCCGGGTTCGACGAGCCCGAGGTTATCCATCAGGGAAAAGCCGTTCTGGAAGAGCAGTTTGCCGATGGACGCTTCACTGGTGATGCGCCGCTGCAGCAGGGCCTGGCGGCCGTATGGCAGACACTCAGCCACAATATCTTTTGCGTTAAGCGTCTCGGTGGGTGACTTACGTGCCAGCACGTCGGCCACCACGCGATATGCCTCTGTAAAAGAGATCAACACGGTATGGGCGGTGAGCGGCGTCAATGTGGCAAGAAACTTTTGTGCAAAGCCGATATCGTCATCCAGCTTCGCTTCCCAGTCTTCGCGGTAGCGCGACAGTTCTTCCCGCACCTGGTCGCGGAAGACATCGGTGCCCGCGTAAAAGAATTCAAATTTGTACAGATCCCGCAGACGTTCCGCCTCCTCCCAGAACGCCGCCGAGCCTTCGTTTGGCCGCTGGGCGGTATACATCAGGGCAAGCTCTGCAATCGCCTTGTTCACGAAATGGTGAATTGTCGTGTTGCGGTAATAGCTGGCGATACCGTGCTGCTCTGGCTTCAGGGCATACACCCGCTCCGGACCGTCATCGTAGCGCGTGACCATGCCAGCACCGATCATCTGGCGAGCAAGCACGCGCATTTGCTCGTCGTTGGAAAGATCGGAGGAGTCAGTAAATGGAATATCGCGCGACTTGGCCCAGCCGATCAGCGCAACCATCTCGTCGCGCAGTTCTTCCTCGGTCAGTGCGCGCGGCGCGGCACCCAGCAGAATCATCGCCGTGAGGGAACCCAACGTGATCGGCGTGACCTTGTTGACCTCGACGCCAACCTGGAAAGCAATCTTCTGCAGCGCCCGCGTGTCGTCCGGGTCAGGCGCTTGCGGCAGCACCACGGGTTCTCCCACGTCGACATAAATCCTACCCATAGGCTGGCGTAGGCCACGCAGGTAGCCGATGAACCATTTCAGGCTCTCAGGTTGTTTCGTGGCGCCCGCCTGCTCCGTGGCGTAATCAGTCACATCCCCGATCATGTCGTAGTTAATGGCCACGGGCACAATATGCAGGTTCTCGGCGCCGCTCTTGTGCGCAGCTTCAACCACATACTTCAGCAGTCCGTAGCGCGGTGGCATCAGCTTGCCGACACGCGAACGGGTTCCTTCGAACGCCCAGGTCAGCGGGAAACGCTTTTCCAGCAGGTAGCCGAGGTACTGCCTGAGGATTGTCTTGTACAGCGGGTTGTCCTGGAAACTGCGGCGAATGAAGATCGCTCCGGCGCGACGCGCCATAAAACCGAGGCCGCCAAAGGCCATGTTCACACCGCCGAGGATATGCGGCGCCGGGAAATCGTTTTCGAGAAACGTTGAGTGAATCGCAAAGCCATCGACGTGGGTCTTGTGCGTCCAGAGCAGTGCTGAAGGGTGCTCTCGCGTAATCTGGCGCACTCGGTCCAACGACTCGCGGTCGATCACCATATCGGTCTCGTAACCGAGGTTGATGAGAAAGCGATTGAACCGCCCCATCACGTCGATCCAAAAAGTCTGTGGAATCGAGATCAGTTCCTTCATGATCTCGTCAGACTCTCGCTCCAGGTCTGCGACCGGGGTGCCGGTGTCAGCACTAATCTGTGCGACCGCGGCCTTGAAGGCGGGCCGCGCCTGCAGGTGCATGGCAACCTGGCGCGGCACCTTGTAACGACTGCCGCGCAGTTTGCGCTCCGCCACATCGAGAGCGAGCCCTGCCTGCGTGGCGATATAGCCGGCGAGCTGCTCGCGGCTGGGATTCTCGCCGCGACGCTGCTCATAGCGCAGGCGCATGGCACCTAACGTGGCCGGTTCAGCGGCGATGGATTCTACTCGCTCGGGGTGAGAGCGCAGCGTGCGTCGAGCGCGCGCGGCATTGGGCCTGCGCGGATTACCCCAGAAGAGGTCGCGAAGCCGTGGAGAACCTGTTTTGGCATCCACCGAGCTTTTCCAGACCACGCGTAAAGGCACAAACAACGTGTCGTCAGGTGCGTCGATCACATCCAGCAACGGACGACTGGGAATATTCTCGGGGTCCCGCACGATAGGCAAAACAACCGTGCGCACTGGCTCGCCGGACGCGGGGTTTCCGCTCTCAACCCAGTCCCTCAGCAGCCCCTCGTCCACGCTGTGGGCCGCGTCGAGTATGAAAACGACGGGAACACCGTTATCTACGGGCCAGGGCGTTGTACTCATCCAGCGTTAGCCTTGCGGGTTTTTGCAGCTTTGGGTTTGCTCTTGGATTTCGCTTTTGGCTTGGATTTGGTGGCCATTTTTTTGGCCTTCGGCTTGGCGTCACCTTTCTTGGAGGACCCTTTCTTGCCCTTCCCTTTCTTCTTCAGCTTCTTCTCGGGTTGGCCAAGTGTACGCAGGAACAGGTTGCGCACATCGTTCACATGTTGGTCGAGCGTGTCGAGCGACCAGTCGCTGGTATCGACCGGTGGCAGCACCTCAACGTCGACAGTGGCCGAGCGGAACACAAACTCCCCCTTCGGCGCCACATCCAGCGCATTGTGAATCACAATCGGCACGATCGGAACGCCCGCCTGCATGGCGAGATGGAATGCACCCTTTTTGAACGGCGCCAGCTTGGGCGAGACGGTGCGTGTGCCCTCGGGCGCCAACACCACACATTTGCCCTCGTCCTTCATGGCGTCCACCAGCGGCTGCATAGCCTCGATAGCGCTGGCCGCATTGGCGCGGTCAATCAGCACAACGCCGCCAAACTCCATGACCTGGCCGATGACGGGCATCTTCTTGATTTCCTGCTTGCCAACGCCTGCGATGTCCCTGCGCAGCAGCTTGGCCGCGATCACAACGTCTGCCTTGCTCTGGTGATTGAAGATAAAGACGCAGGGGCGGTCGGACCATAGATTCCCCTCTCCCTTTACTTTGAGGTCCAGGCCAATCAGCGCCGAGGCGGTATCGGCAAACAACGAGAAGGAAAAGTTTTGTGCATCGCGACGCGAGCCCGTGATCGCCCAGATCGGCAGGCCCGCGGCAAATGACGTTACGAGGCTGCCGGTCGCTGCTATCGAACGCGCCCAGTCACGGATGCCAGGTCTGCCGCGACTGCCGAAGCGCTGTACTGGCCAGCGTTCGCGCCGGGCGATCGTAGCGAGTTTGCGGTTCGGGTTGAGCGGCCGGGGTTTGCCAATGCGCTCGAGCAGTTCGATGTCATCGTCACTGTCGGAATAAAAGTAGCTCTCTTCGAGATCGAGATTGAAGTCCTCCGCGAGGTCCTCAGCCGCCTGCACCTTGCCGGGGCCAAAGCACGTGGGGCGGATCACGCCACCGGTGAACTCGCCGTTCTCTACCTCAAGATGCGTGCACATCACGTGTTCGATATCGAGGTCGCGCGCTGCCGGAAGCAACTGGTACGGCGTGGCGGAAGAAATGATCGCCACGGTGTGGCCCTTGCGCTGGTGCGCTTCAATCAGAGCGCGGCTCTCCGGGTAGATCAGCTTGGCAATATGCTGCTGGTAAAGCTCCTCAGCAAACTCCTCGTAGCTCTTCTCGGTGATACCGCGCATAAACTGAGCACTGGCTATCATCATCGCCGAGAAGCCGACATTGCCCAGGCCGAAATTTGTCATGGCCGTGGCGAGTTCCATGAACTCAGCCGGCGACAGCTCGCCGCGCTTGACCTGCTCACGAATCAGGGCGAAGGCCGAATAGCCGTGGATGATAGTACCGTCAAAATCGAAAAATGCGCCGATGTGGGCGCCCTCCTCCGACTCTTCGATTTCGCGGATTACCCTTTGATGTCTACCCATTGGACTGAAACCTGGCTACTGCTTGAACTTATAGGCATTTATCTCACACTCGCGGGGCAAGGGGTACCGATGCTCATGAATTCGTGTCATCAGCGAGAGTCATGGTTCCCAGGACGCCTAAATGTAAGTGTAGCCTGTCCTAAGAGTCGCACTGATACCCACGAGGGGGGTTGTGCAATAATCTGGCACTTTGCGATACAACAAGACTCAGGAGAACCCTATGCTGAAGCTCCACTTCGCCCCCAATTCCCGCGCCAGCCGCACGCTCTGGCTCCTGGAGGAACTGGGCCTAGAGTACGAACTCAACCGGATGGACTTCCACCCGAAGGACCTGAAGTCCGATGAGCACCGGGCCCGCCATCCACTGGGCCGTGTACCGGTGCTGGATGATGGCGATGTCAGCATCTTCGAATCCGGCGCAATTGCGGAGTACATTCTTGAGCGCCACAAGAATGGCGGCCTGAAACCGGCGGCGGACGATCCCCGCTTTCCCGAGTACCTGCAGTGGTTTCATTACTGTGAGGGTATGGTGATGCCGCCGGTGAACACCATCGTGGTACACACGCTGCTGCTACCACCGGATCGCCAGGACGAGAATGTGCGCGGGCAGGCCCAGCGTTTGTTGGCCAAGGCCTGGGCGCCTGTCGAAGAGGCTATGGAAGGTCGCGACTACCTGATCGGCGACTTCTCAGCGGCCGACACCATGCTGGGGCACGCGTGCATCATGTCGAAGCGACTCGGCATCATCACCGATGAGGACTACCCCAACCTGAGCGCTTACGCCGATCGCCTGCTTGAGCGTCCGGCTTGTGCAAAAGCCTTTGCAGCTTAGGGCTTAACAAACTCCGCGGTCAGGGCAGCAGCGGGTCGAAGTACTGCTGCATGGCCGCGAGCACCACTGAGGGGTCGGAGCGACGCTGGTAGTCCTCCGACACATCCATCCAAAGGACCTTGCCGTTCTGGTCTAGCAACAGTGTCGCTGGCACCGGCAGCGCCTCTTCATTTGGCGGCCCGGAGTGGACGCCCGTATTGCGAAGACCAAACGCGTCGGTGACGATGAGATCCGGGTCGGAGAGCATGCGTGCCTGCAATCCGTGCAGGTGCCGTTCGGCAGCAATTTCATCGGGCCAATCGGTACTTACCGTGATCACCTTCACCCCGCGCTGATCGAACTCAGCGCGCAGTTCCTCGAGCCGGCGTAACTCGCCGACACAGTAGGGTCACCAGTGCGCCCGGAAGAACTTGATGAGTACGAGATGCCCGTTGAGCGATGCAGAATCGAACGTTTCTTCCTTGCCATCCAGCGAGGTAAACGCGGGGATGGTGTCACCCACCTTGATCGCCTGGGCTTCGTCGAGGATCTGTGGGCTGATATAGACTGTCATCGGCAGAAAGAGGCCGATCAGAATCGCGAGGGCCGGGGGAATCGCGCCCAGGATACCCACGCCCTTGAAGTATGCGAACAGTCCCAGGGCGGCCGCAGAAAGCCACGCGATAACGAACCCGGTGCGGTCATCAGGTAGCGCCACTTCACTGGTGAGGCGGAACCAGAACATCGCTGTACCCACTGCGAGTGCAAGGGCGGCGATTCCTATCTTGGTTCCTGTCTTGATAGCCATTGCGTGCAACCGATTGACCAAATTCAAATATAGCGCCCCAATATTGACGGTGTCAATTAATGCGCGCTCCTGTATTGCATCCTTTGAGATCTACTGATATAGACATTGTCTATATGCCGTACCATAGGGACGGCGATCAGCGACGCAGTCAGGAAA
This sequence comes from Halioglobus sp., assembly GCA_965227435.1. Lineage (GTDB taxonomy): Bacteria > Pseudomonadota > Gammaproteobacteria > Pseudomonadales > Halieaceae > Marimicrobium. The sequence continues at coordinate 748,412 of CBDDGB010000002.1, forward strand.
ACGCAAACCCTGACGTCTCGATACACGGAGATAAGCTCGAATGAGCAAACAAACCCCGGCACAGCAAAATGACTACCATCACGGAAACCTGAAGCAGGCGCTCATCGAGGAGACCGCCCGTATTCTGCGCGAAGAAGGCGAATCGGCCCTATCGCTTCGGCGCCTCGCGGCAAACCTGGGCGTGTCGAGAACGGCGCCCTACAACCACTTCAAGAACAAGGAAGCCCTGCTTGCCGCAGTTGCGGAGGAAGGTTTCAGGCGCTTTGAAAACACGATGCGCGGCGTGCGAAAGAAGTACGGCGACAGCAGCGGCATTGAACTCACTCGCCGCCTCGTGCATGCCTACGTGAAGTTCGCAATGAGCAACCAGGAGTACTACGACCTGATGTATGCCAGAAAATCATGGCGCGCCGGTGCGACCAACGAATCACTGGCGGCCACTGCGAGACTGACCTTGCGCAGGGATATTGCTCGCCTGCAAAGACTGCAAGAGAGTGGCCTCATCGACAGCGAGCTCGACGTCGCGCAGTTTGGCCGGATCTGGTGGGGCACGCTGCATGGCATTAGCAGGCTTTCACTAGACGGCGTGTATTCCGACCCCGCGTCACTCAGAAAGCTCTGCGACAAGACAGCGGACATGTTGTGGCAGCAGATGGATCCGTCATAAATCAGGCATCCCACAATGCGCTTAACTATCTTCTATAGTCTGCTTGCGTGTTTCCTGGCCGGAGGCTGTTCCGACGGTGGCGGCGATAATGGAGCAGATCCCTCTGCGAACAGACCGTTCGAGGAACTGTACAGACAGGGCGTTGATCGTTACCTCGGTATCTTCACACCCATGACCTCCGCACCGACCGATGCGGGAGCAGTACTCCACAGCTTCGGCGGCGGAGACGGCCCGCTCTGTTACACAGGCAAACCCTTCAGCATGTCCACTCGCGACGGCGAAAGTGATGAGCTGCTGATCTTCCTGCAGGGTGGTGGCGCTTGCAGTGCAAACAACTGTGCGGCGGTCGATGTCGCCTGGCCCATCATCAACTTCGGCATACTCTCTGCGAGCGATGCAGCCAACCCGGCGGTAGACTTTGACCTAGGCTATGTACCGTATTGCGATGGCACGCTGTTCAGCGGCGACCGCGACGCAGACAGCAACGGCGATGGCAGCAACGACCGCTTCTTTCGTGGCGTCCAGAACCTCTCCGCCTCACTTGATGTTATCGCAAATACCTACCCCACGCCCTCGAGAATTGTGCTTGCCGGCAACAGCGCAGGCGGCTTCGGCACCCACTATGCCCTCCCCTTGGTCAGGCAGCTTTACCCGGAAGTGCCGATTGACCTGATCAACGATTCGGGCGTCGGCATCTCACAGCCGGGCTCCCAGGAGAGTCTTCGGGACTACTGGAATTCAGACCCTGTGCTACCGGCAAGCTGTACCACATGCATCGGAGAGGACGGCAACCTCACGGACTACCACAAGTATCAGCTGGACGAAGACGCGAACCTACGCATGGGCTTTATCAGCTCGACCGGCGACGAGGTCATCGTACCGACACCGGAGGACCGCGCGGTCTTTGGCGCCCAGGTAATTGAAGCAGTCGCCGAGTTGGAAGCTGCGCACCCAGAGCGGTTTCGCAGTCTCATTTCTGACTCCGAGGAACACACTTACATCATCAAGCAGTTCGGCTTCGGCATTGGCGGAACAACCGTGCGGCAGTGGGTCTCAGACATGCTTAGCGGAAGCGATGACTGGGTTTCCAAGAGCGACTAACCATTCAGGACCAGACGTGCTGCCACTAAAGACCAAGATCAGCTATGGCATCGGGGCCATCGCCTACGGTGTCAAAGACAACGCGTTCGCGGTTTTCCTGCTCTATTTCTATAGTCGTGTTGTTGGCATGCCCGCCGAGCAGGTCGGCCTGGCCATCATGCTGGTGTTAATAATTGATGCTATCTCCGATCCCCTGGTAGGCCATATCTCCGACAACTTCCATTCGAGGCTAGGCCGCAGACACCCGTTCATGTACTTCTCTGCGCTGCCCGTATCGGTGTGTTTCTACTTTCTGTGGAGCCCGCCCGAACTAGCACCGGAGGCCATGTTTTTCTACCTGCTCGCAATGGCGGTGCTCGTACGCACACTGATCACGCTCTATGAAGTACCCAGCTCCTCACTGATCGCCGAACTCACCAGCGATTATGACGAGCGAACAAAGATCGTGAGCTTTCGCGCATTTTTCGGGTATTCCGGCGGCATTGGATTGACTGTGATTGCGTACACGCTCTTCTTTCCCGAGACAGAAGAGTACGCCATCGGGCTGATGAACCCCGAGGGGTATACCAAGTATGGCCTGCTGGCATCCATCATGATGTTTACCGCGATTATGATCTCCAGCATTGGCACCCACAGCCGTATTCCACTCCTTAGGGCGCCACCGCCGAAGCGCGCGTTCAGTGCCAAACAGACCGCCTTGGAGTTGAAGCACACACTGTCGAACCGCTCGTTCCTGGCGCTGATGGGTGCCACGCTATTCGCCTCTACCGCCAGCGGCCTGCAGCTCTCGTCGGCCAACTATTTTTACACGCTGTTCTGGGAGTTCAGCTCCGAGCAAATCGGTTTGTTGAATATCTTCCTCTTCATCAGTGCCGTACTCGCCTTTGTTATCGCGCCACGGCTAGGAAAGCGGATCGGCAAAAAAAGAGCGGCGGCATTTTTCTGGCTTAGCGCATCCTCGATCGCGCCGATGCCCTACATACTGCGCACACTGGGCTGGTTTCCAGAAAATGGTTCGCCCGAGTTGCTTCCGACGATGCTTTTCATCAACACTATCGACTTGGCACTCTTTATCTCTGCCAACATTACCGTCACTTCAATGTTCGCCGACATCGTCGAAGACAGTGAGAAGCTAACCGGGCGTCGCTCGGAAGGCATTTTCTTTGCTTCGCGCAAGTTCCTGGAGAAATCCGTGTCGGGAATCGGCATCTTCATGACCAGCATGGTGCTGATCTTCGCCGGTATCTCGGAAACCGCTGCACCGGGCTCCATAGAAGCGGCAACGCTGGCAAGATGGGCGTTCGTGTACGCACCGATGGTGCTTTGCCTGTACACACTCGCGGTCATACTGCTCTACCGCTACGAGATTAACCGCGAGATTCACGAGGCGAACCTGCGGGAACTGGGTGCCGCGCACGACTAGCGCCGCTGGTCACCGAATCGGACTGAAGCTGCCCTCACTCCTGTACGTACCTGGTTGCAAGTGGCGCGTGTAGTCAGTAGCCTTCGCAAAAATTCTGAAGGGATTCACCAATGGACCGTAAGCTACTAATTTCCATTCACATGTACCTGTCGGCTTTTTTTGCACCCGCAGTACTGCTGGTCGCCATCTCAGGCGGACTCTACCTGATCGGCATCAAGGGCGAGGTTCAGGAAACGTTTATCTACCAAAGCAGTGAAGCCACGATCGATAGCGACTCTCCCTCGCTAAAGGACGACGTTACAGCCCTGCTCGCCGAGGCTGGTATAGAGTCCTTCGACTTTGAGTACGTCAAGGTAAAGGGCTCTACACTCTATACTCGCCCCACATCGACGGAACACTACATTCTTAAACTAGGCGATGATGGCGTGGAGGTTGTGCATGGCGTACCCAGCCTGCAAAAGCGCATGATCGAACTGCACATGGGCCACGGCCCGACTGCCTTCAAGACCTTCCAGAAGTTTTTCGCAGTAGGTCTGGTGTTCGTGATGATCAGCGGGATGTGGCTTGGACTATCGGCAAAACACCTGAGACGGTCTACAGCACTGACGGTCGGTGCGGGCGCAGTGCTGTTTGGGTTGCTACTTATCTGAAGTAACATGCCCGAGCGCGGCCCGCGTGATTCAAGCAGACGCACAATCGTGTCGAACAACAGAATCACTCTGTATCAGACTGGAAAGCGACTAGGCCGCCCCTTTGTCCTGCGGCTGCGTGATACCGAGGCGCTTCATTTTTGATCGCAGCGTACTCGGTGGAACCCCCAACAACTCGGCAGCGCCGCCTTTACCGGCCACTCTACCCGCGACACGCTCGAGTATATGCTCGATATGGTTTCGCTCAGCGTCCTCCAGGCTGGTAACCGCCAACCCCGACGAGGTGGAGCCCGCTGTCTCTTCTACGATCGCATCCGGGGGCAGGTAGTCCAGTACCGGACCACTGCCTGAAATCAGAGCGTACTCGATAAAGTTCTCAAGTTCGCGCGCATTGCCCGGCCAGTCGCGCGCGAGAAGATGGCGCATCATGCGCGGAGATATCGACGTGACCTCCCTACCCACCTTGGCCGCGTAGCGGTGCACGAAATGCTGGGCCAGCAGCGGTATATCGCCGGTTCTCTCGCGCAGGGGGGGCAACTGGATAGGAAAGTTATTGATGCGATAGAACAGGTCATCGCGGAACTCTCCACGCTGCACACCGCGCTGAAGATCTCGATTGGTCGCGGCGATGACCCGCACATCGACCTCTATGGCTTCACCGCCGCCGACACGCTCGAAAACACCTGTCTGCAGCACCCGGAGCAGCTTTGCCTGCAGCCCAAGGGGAAGCTCGCCGATCTCGTCCAGGAAGAGCGTACCCTTGTCAGCCAGCTCGAAGCGACCCTTGCGCTGCTTGACAGCACCGGTAAACGCACCGCGTTCGTGGCCGAAAAGTTCACTTTCTATAAGCGTCTCTGAAAGGGCCGCACAGTTCACACTGACCATGGACTTTTCAGCGCGGTCGCTCATTTCGTGAATCGCTCGTGCGATGAGCTCCTTGCCCGTGCCGGTTTCACCCAGTAGCAGCACCGATACATCCGTTCTCGCAACTTTCTCTGCGTTGCTTAACGCCTGCCTGAACTGCGGACTATCACCCACCAGGTTCCGATGATCATGGACCAGCTTGATCTCCTCGCGCAGGTACACGTTTTCCTCACGCAGCTGCTCCTCCAGCCTGGACACCGCGTCGAGCGCTTCTTTGAGTTTGCTCTCACGCTCTACCTGTTCTGAGATATCCTTCACCGAACAGAACAGCACCAGGTTGCCCGTACCCGTTTCTCGGGTGACTTCCGCACGGTCTTCCACGAAAACGACCTTGCCACTGGGCTGAACAATACGATATCGGGCGGTAGCTCCCTCACCTTCAGGTCCCTCATTGAACAGTCTCTGGGCGCTCTCCAGTACACGTGTTCGATCTTCTGGATGCAGCCTGGATATAAACAGCGCGACAGAAACCTCCTCTGTCGTACATCCGAGCAATGCCCTGAGCTGGTCTGAGGAGACCATGCGCCCCGCGGCAGGGAAACTGGCAGACCCCTCGTCGGGGTAATACGCGTAACTTCCGACATGTGCGAGCGCTTGCGAGCGCGACAGGTCACGCACGGTGCGCTGGACCACCTTGTTCGCCTCGTGTCGCACGAAGCGATTCATGATCACCTCAGCCAACAGCTGCAGCTCATAGACGTCCTGGTCACTCCACTGCCTCGCATACCGAATGGTATTGAACACGCCGACACCAACATGCTGGTCGTCCACGAAGATCGGGATCGCCAGCTCGGACTTAACACCCTGTATAGACAGGAACTCCCTGTCGATTGGATAGCGTTCGGGAATGTCGTCGACCGTGTTGAGCCTGACAGTCTGTCCATCGAGTACCTGTTGGCTGATCCAGGGAATGATGTCCAACACCACGAAGTCGGTGAGCGGGGCTTCCATACCCTCCCTCGACCATTTGTGCCTGCAGCGCACCGTCTTCCTGTCTTCCCCGAAGTACCAGAGCGCAACGCGATCAAGATTGTGGTGGGCGGCAACGCCTTGCAGGCAGTCTTCGATGAGTGGTTCAACGGCGTCACGGGGTGCGGTCAGGAGCGATGAGGAAACACCGGACAGCATGGACTGGAAACTCTCACGCTGCCTGAGCGCCTCCTCGTTTCGCATTCTTGCATCAAACGTGGCGAACAGGTTGAACACGATTCGGCATTCCTCAATATCGCGATCGGTCCACTCGCGCGTTTCCCCGTGCAGTGTCAGCGAACCAATGCCGAGGTGTCCCTCCATGCCCTTGATGGTGAAGGGAACCACAAGGGTCGCCGTGATGCCCTGCTGAGCGGACAGGTCTTTTTCTATAGCCGCAGCAGGCGGGTAGTCGTCGGGGTGGCAAATTCTCACAACGTTCCCGGACAGGAGGGTTTCCCGGAACCATGTCAGCTCCGAGAAACTGTATTCTTCCAGCCTTGGTGGGCAGGTCGGTGAACTCCACCCGTGCGCCATCAGGGCAATGCCCGTCTCTTTGTCGAGCCACCACATCTCGATAGCCTGCACGGAGAAGAACTTGGCCCATTCCCCGAGTTCGGCCTCGAGAACGTCTGCGTTTAGCTCGGAGCCCAGGAGCTGCGACGTCCCCTGGAACGCCAGGGCCCTGAAGGTGACGTCACGATCGATACCCCTGAAACCGATAACCTGACCGTGGGAAGAGAATACGGGGGTGGCGCTGCTGCTTAGGAATCGGTAGCTCCCGTCCTTGTGACGGTAACGTAGGAGAAGTGCTTTCCACTCGGCTCCCTGTGCAACATAGGCCGGCATGCGTTCCCGCAGGTTGGCAAGGTCTTCCGAGTGCATGAGCGTATCGATGGCGCGATCCTGCAGCTCGCCCCGCTCGTAGCCCAGGATACTGTCGAGGTGATAGTTGCTGAACAACACATTGAGATCGAGGTCCATCTCCCAGACCCAGTCGTTCGTGTCGGTGATGACGCTGCGGTAACGGCCCTCGCTTTTCTTGAGTGCGATTTCCGCTTGCTTCCGGTCCGTAATATCCCGGGCCACCGACAGGTAGCCGACCAACTTGCCGCGCGGGTCGAAAATCGCGCGGGAGATCCACTCGTGCCAGCCCTTGCTTCCGTCCGGCCGGACAATCTCAAACTCGCTCGCCCTGTCCGGTCGTTCCGGGGAAAGCTCCGCCAGCCTGAGCCGCGCTTCCGGGTGTCGATACTCCGGCACGAGGTCAAAACCGTTCTTACCGATCAGCTGCTCGGGTGTCTGCTGGAAAAACTCACAGTAGGCGGGATTGACCCAGGTGATGATCCCATCCGGGTTCCAGCAACAGATGAGGTCAGTCTGGGCCTCGAGGATGCCCTCACCCCACGTAACGATGCGAGCGGCCCGGTATTGACTATAAATTAACCAGAAAAACAGGGCGAAGACGACAAGGGATAACAGTGATACCAGCCAGAACGCGTATGCCTGGACAAAGCCCATATTTCCCCCTAATGCACTGTTCCCCAAGAGAAACCCTGGCGACAGCCCCGCTGCCAGGAGGTTTCACGTTAACAGGTTGTAGCAGATTTGGTAGCGATATTTCGCGTCTGGCTCGATATTTCGCGCCCGGGCGCGGTCTGGCGATTTACATGTAAGCCGCTCCAGTCCATTAACCCACTGTTTTTAAGTGGTTTTTCAGGGCCCTTCGGAATTGCGTGTTTTTGGCACGGGTATTGCACTTATGTACTAATTCGGGGGAGGTAATAAACCGCAATCTGTCGACCAGCTCCAGGGGACTGGCCGATACTCAGGAACGGGGAAATCTTGAGATGTGGAGTTTTAGGGGTGACAGCGCCGCCAGGGCACTAGGGTCCGCCCAGCAGATATGGCGCAAAGGGGATCTTCATATTCTGGTTATCGACAGCGAGTCGGACTATGTTCGATTGCTGCAGACGTCGTTTAACGAGCGCAACTGGCGCCACCATGTACACGCCGTGGGCGATGCGCGCGAGGCGATGAACTACATTTTCAAGTTTGAGCCCTTCAGCGAAACACCCAAACCGCATCTGGTGATACTGCGCACCGATTCTACCGAGTACGACACCAAGGCGTTCGCCAAGCTCGACGCGATGCTGGTTGAGCAGGGTATTCCGGTAATACTCGTCGGCTGCACGGCCGACGAAAGGGAGACGGCAAAAAGCAAGCTGGAGTCCATCAAGTTCTTTGTCATCAAACCGTTTGATAACGAACACGTACGGCGCATATCTCGGCTGGTGCAGTTCTACTCGAACATCCACTGACTGGGACGGTAAACTGAACCCCCCTCGATTCTTACATCCCGCGACGTAGGCACCCCGCGGGCTACCGCTCTCCTTCCGCTACACTTATCTACGAATCTACGCTCGCGCAGAAATCCGCGCTTGGAACTGGCCTGTTTACGCACGGGCCATGCCCAAGACGGCGGGCGTCATTAAGCGCATGCTATAGAGAGACAGGTGGCACCCTGGAAAAGAAAAAAACATTCTGCAGAATTTGCGAGGCCCAGTGCGGCTTGACCGTGACGACCGAGGCCAATCGCATTCTCGCCATAGAGCCGAATCCCGACCACGTGGTTAGCAAGGGTTATGCCTGCATAAAGGGGCTGAAAATGGGTGACTTCGCCCACAGCCCGGACCGACTGACAACACCCCTCAAGAAGGTTGATGGCCGCTTTCACCCTATTGACTGGGACACCGCCATCCATGAGATCGCCGCGAAACTCAGCAACATTCAGGAACGTCACGGCGGCGAGTCCATCGCCGCATACTCGGGCAACCCCATCGGCTTCAGCATGTGGCCGATGGTGGCCCTTACCTGGTTCCTCAAGGCCTTCGGGTCGGACAAGTTGTTCACGCCCGGCACACAGGATTGCGCCAACAAGTTCGCCGGCGGCACACTTTTGTTCGGCGGCCCCCATGAGCAGGTCTTCCCCGACATAGACCACACGCAGCTGCTGATCGCGGTGGGCACCAACCCGGTGATCTCGAAGATGAGCTTCATCCAGATCCCACACCCGATGAAGCGGATCAAGGCCATCGAAGAGCGCGGTGGCAAGGTGTACTGGGTCAACCCTCGCAAAACGGAGTCGGCGAAACAGGCGGGAATACATATCGCCATACGCCCCGACACCGATGTGTTTTTCATGCTGGGATTCCTCAATGAGGTGATCACACGCGGCGCTTATGACCGTAATCACGTCGACGCCTACATGGATGGCTTTGACGAGCTCGCCACCATTGCTGCAGCCTGGACCCCGGAGCGCTGTGCGGAGGCGACCGGCATTGCGGCGCCCACACTGCGGCAGATGGTCTCGGACTATCTCGCGGCAGACGGCGCTGCCCTGTACCACTCGACCGGCGTCAACCAGGGGCGCTTCGGATTGATGGTGTACTGGCTGCAGGAGGCGATCAACGCTATTTCCGGCAACCTCGACAAACGCGGTGGCGTATTGGCTGGCAAACAGGTTATCCAGCGCCCGGCGCCGAAAACCGAGGAAGCAACTTCACGGATCGACGACATTCCCTACGTCAACTCAATGATTCCCGCCGGCATCATGGCAGATGAGATCCTGACGCCCGGAAACGGCCAGGTAAGGGCCATGTTCTGCCTGGCGGGCAACCCCCTGCTGGCATGTGCGGGCAGCGATCGTCTTGCCGAGGCGTTCAGCAGTCTCGAGCTGTTTGTCTGCATGGACATCGTTCGCAACGAAACAGCCGAATACGCCGACTATATACTGCCTGGACTACACGGCCTCGAACGCGCAGACATTCCCTTCTACTTTTTCACGGTGATGGGCCTGATGCCCGACCGCGCCTTCATGTACACGGACGAAATAATTCCCCCGCCCGGGGAAGCGCGAGACGAGGCACTGGCGTTCCGCCAGCTCTGCCGCAAGGCAGGCCACCCATTCGCAGGCTCTCGAGTTATGCAGTGGGTGAGTAACTCGGCGGAGTGGCTCGCGCAACGCACAGGCAATAGCGGGCGACACAGCCTTGAGAAGCTGTTCTATTCACTCTTGGCAAGATCAGCGAGAGTTGGTGGGCTAAAAACACTGCGCGGGCACCCCGATGGCATGCTGCTCGAGCCAAACCAGCCGGGCGATTACCTGGGCAAGCGGGTTGCAACGCCCAATGTGCGCGTCCAACTCGCGCCGCCAGAGCTCGTAAAGCGCGCGAGAGAACTGGACGCGGTACATCAAGAGGAAGTAGCGCAGCCCAATGCGCTCAAAATCATCCAGAAGCGCGAGCGATTTTCACACAACAGCTGGGCGCACAACGTCGATGAATTCATCAAGGGCGAGCGCAAGAGCAACTACCTTTACATGCACAGCAGTGACGCCGACGAGAGGCGCCTGTCCACCGGCGATATGGCAAGAGTCAGTGCAAACGGCAGCGCCGTGGAGATTCCTGTGAAAGTCGACAATGACATGATGCCAGGATCGGTAGCTGTCCCGCACGGCTGGGGGCACCAGGGCGCGAAGGGGCTGTCTACGGCCCAACAGACAACAGGCGTGAACGTAAACCTGATTATGCCCGATGGACCCGCCTCGATTGAGCCTATCTCCGGGATGTCGCATATGAATGGCGTACTCGTCGAGGTCGAACGAGTCGAGTTACCTTAGCGGAGGACGCCCATGTCACAGGACTACCACGCCATCCAATCGTTGCTAGCGCGCTACTGCTTCATGACTGACCGGGGCACCGCCGAGGATATCGCAAACCTGTTCTGGGACGATGCAACCGTGGTGTTCGACAAAAATACGAACGCCGGTGTGGAAGCGTTTACCGCCGGCTTTCAGGCCTGGATAGCCAAGATGCGTGACCCGGTTGAAGGACTGCGGCACGTGTTGCATACCGCCTGCATCGAGATTGCGGGTGACCGAGCGCGCGCTGAGGCCTATTACGATGCAGATTGTCACGCTGGGCGAAAGAAGCGGTGGACGCAGCTGAGAGGGGTGTATCGAGATGAGCTCGAGAAGCGTGGTGGAGAATGGCGGTTCATAAGGAAAGAGGTCGAGATTTGGATGAGGCCTGGAGATGGGGAGTAAACGGAATCAGGTCGCTCGGCCAGACTCCCATGCAATGGATGGACCTTTTCAGCCACACCAGTACTGATCCTCAAAAACACCTGTAACCAATTGTTTTTTATATAATTAACCCAATCTTCATTGTCTTGCATACCCAGCAACTACCTGTCGCTGAGCGACAAACAGGTAACGTTCTAACCAAGGAAGCGACCCAACATGGCAGGACGCTAACCGCATGCTCTCGCCAGTAATCCGCTGTAATCATCAGTCTCTTGGTACCCCCGGTATTATCACCCTATGAGTTTGTGCCCCTTTCTCATAAAACGATAAAGCCCAGATCAGAACCGGGCCATCAGACGATACGGACTACGCAACTTTCAAGGAACGGACGGAAGCAAGTCTATGTGCAAAGTATTACTGTCTCGAATCACTGTGCTGTTATCGGCAGCACTGTTTTGTGGAGTATCACACGCAGGGTTTTTCGACCGAAGCGATTTTCTACTGCAGGAGGACCACGTCTTTACATCGCGAACGATGGACTCGATGCGGTACACCAACGGTGCAATTGACGAGACGGTTTCGAGCTTTCCCAGTGTTGAGGAACTACGGGCATTACGACGGAGCGCACAACACCGTCAGGCTGTGCAAGAACTGAACATGACGAAGGCCATGCGCTGCTCGTACAAAGACTCCAGAAAGCGCGTGTATTTGTGGTTCTGGCAGGAAGAGCCCGCGGTATCCCTGGCCAAACTCTACAGCATACAGCCCAATCACCCCGCCCTCTTCATGGGGCCCGCCATGAGCAACTGCCCCGACTCGCTGAAAGACGCCCAAAAACTGGTTGCGAACCAACTGCAGCTCGCCCGAACAGAGCACGAAGGCGAAGTCGCGGAAAAAAATGCAGTGACCCTCGCTCTTGGCGAGACCCACGGCACTGAGCTAAGCGCTTATTCTGCGATGCATCACCGCTGCACGATGATTCCTGTCGGCACCCGCTCTCGCACAGAATTTCGCTGTGCAGATTTCGAGTTGAAGGGAGTCAAGGTAGGCAGGCTGTCCACCGACAGCTCCCTTTACCTTGCTGGCCTGCGAAGCGGAGACATCATCAGCGAGTTTCGCGACTACGGTGCCCGCAGTCGCACATCCCCCATTGTGGACCCTACGGCATTTCTCCAGAAAATCGATGGCTTAGGGGTGAGAGACGCGTTGTACGTGGGCTATCGCATTCCGCTCGAGAAGGAATCGCACAGCAGCCATTGGGAAAGAGTGAAATATACGCGCATAACGCGAAGCGATGGTGTCACTGCAAAGGTTGCAACGCAGACAAGGACCCACAGCCCGGACGAAATCCTGGCGGTAGAGAAACGATCCTACGAAAGCAAGCGACTAATGAGCGGGATAGGCCTCACCGCAGTTCGCACAGATTCCTACGAGGTTTCTCCACTCTCTGACATAGAACTTTCCAGGCGCGATCCGGCCACTGCGATCTCGAAGAAGGAGATGTGCCTGGCAAATGGCGCCTACCCCTACTTACCAGAACTCTCTTACCCCAAGGGATACCAGCCGAAGACAAAGCTTAGCTATATATCCAACGGCGGCTTTGACCCAGACGGTGGGATTGGCGATCACGCAAGAAACGCGATCAACAGCATTGGAGACGCTCGCAGAATACTCGCAGAGACCGCAGGGGCGCTGAGTTCTTCAAGGCGCGCTTTCTGGAACAAGCTGGATAACACCGGCCAGGACGACCCGCAGTTGAGGCATGAGTACGCATTCTGGCTGCAGCAAGGCTCCAGGCTGGGTTCACAACTGAGTGCGATGCGGCACGGGCCGCTGGGCGTATTCGGGGATCTCGTCAGGGCTGGAGGCCAGGCGGACGACCTCAGCTATAGAACGTCTCCCGCCGCTGCTCGGGATGCAGTGCAGTTTCTCGTCTTCAGCGCATGCAGCCCGATCAATTCGAATTACACGCCAGAGGCAATCGCGGGCGACATGTGGCTGCGGCACGACAATGAGGCCCGGCTTGACTACTACGATTTCGAGCACTGGATGGCGGCAGCCGAAACCAACATCGAGTACCGCAAGCAAAATCCAGCTTCGGACATTGACGTTGCTAGAAGTTGTGCCAGGGAGGCGCTAACCGATAAACAACCGATAGATCAGTGTTTGAGTGACAGCCCCCTAAATCTTGTCAAAACGAGCGAAACAAGTTTCGAGCACACCTACAACCCGCAGGAAGATGGCCTCGCAACGCTAATCGTGCAACAGGCAGGTGCCATCAAACACTGCAAACCAGGGGATCACGAGTGGGTCTCGCGATACCTGCTTTATGCAAACGCTAAGGAATACCTGTCCAACTATCGCGTGAATCGTCTCTACCCGGAACTCTGTGGGACGACGGATTTCGATTTACAGAGCGATGAAGTTGCGCAGTACATATCTAAAAGCGTGGCCAGGGGCCACCTGAAGGACAATTTCTGGTCCGATTTGGATAGCGTTAGGGAGTAGCTGCGTGGCCGGCAGCCTGAGCGATGTCGTAATCGTGGATGGAGGCACAATCACGGGGCTACGGTCAGGTGTTGACACCGATCATCTTAGTTCCGGACTTTCGTTGCTATGGTGAAACTTGTCACTCTGTGCCTGGAGCTCTGTTCCGTCACTCCAGTCATTCCCGCGAAGGAGAGTCGGGAGTTGAGTTGGAAATACAGCGGGACAGCCAACTCTCGTTATTCCGGGATCCAGAAGAATAGGTATTTTCAAGTGCATCCTGTATTGAGACCTTAGTTTGGAGAGTGATGCGAACTAGAGCAGACATCGAATGAACAAGAAAACTGTTTTTATCACCGGCACCACAGGCTCGATGGGCGCAGCCGGACTGAAGGAACTGCTTACACGCAGGGATCGATTCGACATCGTTACCCTGGTGAGACCGAGTCACGTCAACAAAAAAAAGATGGCGCCGCTTGCGGATGAACCGGGGCTGAGGATTGTCTGGGGCGACCTTACTAACTATGCCGATGTGCTGTCCTGCGTGGAGGGAGCCGATTTTGTATTGCACCCCGCGGCGCTGATTGCGCCGGCTGCCGATCATGACCCCCAGGCCGCGCAGGCTATCAATGTGGGTTCAATACGGAACATCATCAGGGCGATAAAGGCGCAGCCGGATCCGGATGCCGTCAAGCTGGTGAATATTGGTTCGGTTGCGATGACGGGTGATCGTCTTTATCCCATTCACGTGGGTCGCACGGGCGACCCGATGAAACCCAGTGTGTATGACGCCTACGCCTGTACCAAGATCGAGGCAGAACAACTCGTTGCCGAGTCCGGCCTGAAATACTGGGTGAGCTGCCGGCAGACGTTTATCGCGATACCCGACACCATGGGCTTGATGGATCCGATCATGTTCCACCAACCACTTGAGACCTGTATTGAGTTATGCACTGCGAAAGATTCCGGCCTACTGCTGGCAAATGCCTGTGAAGAGAATGTCCCGGACGCCTTCTGGCGCAATTTCTACAACATCGGCGGTGGAGCTACGGCGCGTCTTACATTTGTGGAGTTGATGGAGCGTGTATACATGGCTCTCGGGCTGGGCAGACCAGCCCAGTTGGCGGAGCGTCGTTGGTACGCCCTGCGCAACTTTCATTGCCACTGGTTTGCAGACTCCGACAAACTCAACGACTTCCTCAACTTCCGGACAATGGGTGTGCGTGAGTACATCGATTCCATCCTCGCTGAATCCCCCTGGTATGTTGTGTTGCCAACCAGGCCCTATCTGCGCTGGCTGGTTGCCAACCCGCTCGCCAGGGCGATCATCCATCGATTTTTGATGCAGCCGCTGGCAACTGCGACACCCGACAGCACGGGATACTGGTTCGAGAACGACCTCAAGGATCGTATTTCAGCTTTTTTTAAGAACAGGGACACCTGGGCAGCGATTCCCTCGACCTGGGATTCCATCACGCGACCCAGCTTCGAAGACAATCGGCGACTCGATCATGGATACGATGAGGCGATTCCGGCAGAGCAGTGGGGAATCGCTGAGATGCAGGAGGTGGCAGAGTTCCGGGGCGGCCGCTGCCTTTCACCTGCCATGGGGCCAGGAGAGATTTATCAGCCCCTCGAATGGCAGTGCTGGCGCGGCCACAACTTCAGGATGTCGCCCAATACGGTATTGCGCGGAGGCCATTGGTGCCCCGAGTGCGGTCCGCTGCGGATAGGCTGGAACTATGACGAGGAGGCTCGGCACAACCCGTTTTTCGCCCAGGTCTGGTACCCCAATCACGACACATCCGAGGCCAACTATTATCCGCCGGACTGCTACATGGATATCGTTGAGTCCTAATCCTGGCATCATCAGTGACTCACCGGGTTTCACTCGGAACCTTTATTGATCTGTAACATGCTGAACCTCTCCTGGCTCCACTACCATAAACGCTGAAGTTTTCTGGTAGCTGCTGGTAAAGGTCACCGCAGGGTATTTCTCCCGGAGGCACACGCATGGCATTCATTCGATCTGTATGGCACAGGCTCAGACGCGGCACCCCGCAGGTTGCCGGGCCAATGCGGGTGGAAGACCCCGATTCCCATCCCTGGGACAGTGTCACAGATGTTGCTGTTGTCGGCTTCGGCGGCGCTGGAGCGGCGGCTGCCATCGAAGCCCGTGACAGGGGTGCCGACGTGGCAGTTCTTGACCGATTCAATGGTGGCGGTTCTACCAAAATCAGCGGGGGGATAGTTTACGCGGGTGGCGGTACAGCTGTTCAGCATGAGGCCGGCATCGAGGACTCCCCTGAAAACATGTACAAGTACCTGGTGCAGGAGACAGGCGACGCGGTATGCACCGACACGTTGCGCCAGTTCTGCCATGACAGCCCGGGAAATCTCGACTGGCTGGTAGAACAGGGCGTGCCCTTTGAAGCATCGCTCTGCCCGTTTAAAACGTCCTATCCCTCGAACAACTACTACTTCTACTACTCGGGGAATGAGTCTTTTCCGCCCTATACGGATACCGCGACGGCCGCGCCGCGTGGTCATCGCGCTCGCGGCAAAGGTGTTTCGGGTGCCGCACTCTTTGCGCCCATGCAGGAGTCGGCATTGCGCAAGGGCGTGAAGCTTCTCACGCAACATCGGGTAGAGCGATTAATGCAAGACAACAGCGGGAGAGTTGTTGGTGTGGGAGTGGCGAAGATGCCCGAGGGTCATCTCGCTACATGGCTGCACCGCTGGCTTTACGCGATCATGATCTACCTGCGGTATGCATCCATGTATGTACCGCTTGTTACATGGTGCTGTCGCGCGATGCTGGAGTGGCTGGAGAGACGATTTGCCAGGACTTTGCACATGCGCGCCAGGAAGGGAGTGGTGCTGAGTACAGGCGGCTTCTTCTACAACCGGGAGATGGTGGCGGAGTATGCCCCGAAGAACCTGCCCGGGATGCCGCTGGGGACCATAGGCGATGACGGCAGCGGTATTCTGATGGGTACCAGCGTTGGCGGTGCAACCGACCTCATGGATAACGTAAGCGACTGGCGCTTTGTGAACCCCCCCCAGGCGTTCGTGCATGGCGTATTGGTGGACAGCGAGGGAAAGCGTATATGCAACGAGATGTTGTACGGTGCGCAACTTGCAGAGCGCATCATAGAGCAGGCCAATGGTCAGGCGTGGCTAATCATTGACGCGACTCTCGCCAGGCAGGCGCTGCGCGAAATCGGACCGAGTCGGGCAATGTGGTTCCAGTCAGCCACCGCACTGGTGTACCTGATGTTTGCCCGTAGGAAAGCGTCGACGCTGGAGGCCCTGGCGCAAAAGCTCGGCGTATCAGCATCGGCATTGCAGGAGACGGTAAGCCAGTACAACGGATTGGCAGAGCAGGGCGAAGATCCTATGGGTAAGCCCGCCGACTACCTGAGCTCATTGCAGCGGGGCCCCTGGTATGCCCTCGACTGCCGCATCAATGGGCGCGTGCGCAATCCTTCAATCACCCTGGGCGGACTCAAGGTGAATGAAACCAGTGGAGAAGTACTCCGCGATGACGGTGACGTGATTGAGGGACTCTACGCGGCGGGCCGGTCTGCCGTGGGAGTGGCGTCCCACTCCTATGTCAGTGGCCTCTCAATTGCGGGATGCATTTTCTCCGGTCGTCGGGCGGGCGCACACGCTGCACGGTACATTCCGCAAAACAGTGCTGGAGATAATGCATCGGCGAGGGAAGAAGACGCCGCGGCCTGAGTTCACCTGCGCTTCAGTTTACCTGCGCTCCTGTACCCTGTGTTGCTCCACCGCTTTCTGGATCCTGATCAACTCCATGATGTTCTCCAGGTCGAGCATGCCAACGCACTCGCCGCGGTCCAGCACGCTCTTCCTTTGTTCCACACTGTTTTCCATAGAGGCGCCGAACCAGATAAAGGCCGCAATAAGCACCAGCATGGGGTTGTAGGCCACGCCAAGTAACCCCAGACCCACCGCGAGAAACTGACCGACCTGGGCAGCTCTCTGCGTTGCAAGTGCGTGATCCATGCGCAACGCCAGGCTCGCCCTGAGAACCCGGCCACCGTCCATGGGGATCGCGCCGGTGACCGATGCCCGCAAGCCCTATCCCCTGTCGTTGGAGGAGCAGCGTACGCTGTTCCCGGCATTACCCGATCACCTGGCGCGTATGTGACTGTTCAAGGTGAATACGGGCTGTCGCGAGCAGGAGGTTTGCCGCCTGTGCTGGGACTGGGTGGTCCGGGTGTCCGAACTGGGCACCTCGGTGTTCATCATCCCGGACGAGCAGGTGAAGAACCGGGAGGATCGGCTGGTGGTGTTGAACAGGGTAGCCCAATCAGTGGTTGAGGAAGCACGAGGGGATCACCCCGAGCGCGTCTTCACCTACAGGGGTAACCCGGTGAACAGCATCAACAACAGCGCCTGGAAACGGTGTCGGAAGGATGTCGGCCTGACGCAAGTCAGGGTGCACGACCTGAAGCACACGTTCGGGCGCCGGTTGCGCGCCGCTGGCGTGCCCCTGGAGACCCGCAAGGTACTCCTGGGTCGCCGCAACGGCGACATCACCACCCACTACTCTGCACCGGAACTTGAGGAGCTCCTGAATGCGGCAAATCGGGTCTGCGAGGAAAAGTCCGGCACTGGTAGTACTGAAACAAAAAACGGCCAACCGTTGATCGGCTAACCATTTGATATTTGCGAACAATTTTGGCGCGCCTCGATGTAATTACTTCCAACGCCGTTCTGGAAACCCTGGAGCAATGGAGTGATTACTTAGAAAACAGTGTTCCCTACTTCAAGGGGCCTGAGCCATGAGCGCTCAGGGCGCGGGCGGCGCGCTTCTGAGGGCCTCGTTTCAGAGAAAGGCAGCCAAGCCCTCGCGGGAAACCAAGCCGTTCTCCATCCGGCTATCGGCTGAGGAGCGGGCCTGGCTCCAGCAACAAGCCGGAAATCGACCCCTGGGGGCCTATTGCCGCGACATCCTGCTTGGGAGCCGGGCCGAGAAACGTATCGAGCTGAGGCAGCCAAAGCTGGACTCAGAGCAGTACGCCACCCTGCTGGCGGCCCTGGGCCAGTCCAGGCTCTCCTCGAACCTGAATCAGCTCGCAAAATCAGCCAATATCGGCACTCTGGACGTATCCCAGAACATCGAGGAGCAGCTTGAGGAAGCCTACATGGCCGTTCTGGCCATGCGCGATGCCCTAATCAAGGCCCTGGAGATCAAGCTGCGATGATACTTCAAGGCAATCAACGCGGCGGGGCCAGGGATTTGGCGCTTCACTTGCTCAAAGATGAAAACGAGCATGTGGAGGTCCATGAGCTGCGCGGATTTGTCTCGGAAAACCTGGTGTCCGCCCTGAACGAGGTCTATGCCGTGAGCCGAGGCACCAAGGCCAGGCAATTTCTGTATTCCCTCAGTCTCAATCCACCCAAATCAGAAAATGTGACCATTAATGACTTTGAAGAGGCCGTCGAGCAGGTAGAAGATAGACTGGGCCTGTCGGGTCAGCCCCGAGCCATCGTTTTCCATGAAAAGAACGGTCGTCGCCATGCACATGCTGTCTGGTCCCGTATCGATACCGTGAATATGAAAGCCATTGAGCTGCCATACACCAAGCTGAAACTGAAAGAGATTTCCAGAGAGCTGTACCTCAAACACGATTGGGAAATGCCTGCGGGATTCCTGGATTCCAGAAATCGCGACCCCAGAAACTTCACCCTCCAGCAATGGCAGCAGGCCAGACGGATCGGCAAGGACCCGCGCCAGATCAAGAAAGACCTGCAGGACTGCTGGGCGATTAGCGATACACAGGCATCATTCCAACAGGCGCTGAAAGAGCGAGGGTACTGGCTTGCCAGGGGCGACCGCAGGGGCGTGGTGGTGCTGGATCACCGGTGCGAAGTGTTCGCCGTCGCCAAATGGGTCGGCATCAAAGCGAAGCAGGTGCGGGCAAAGATACCAGACCCGGACAAGCTGCCAAGCGTAACGGATGCCCGTGGACGGATCGCCGAGACGATGGCAAAACGGCTGGGCGAGCTGGCGAACCAACAGGCCAAGGTCATCACCGGAAGGCTGGATGAAATTGAAACGCAGCGCGTACAAATGGCCAGCAGGCACAGGCAGGCGCGAGAAAAGCTCCGTTCCTATCACGAAGAGAGGCAGGTTTCAGAGGTCAAACAGCGGCAGGACAGATACAACCGGGGACTGCGCGGCCTTCTTGACAGGTTTACGGGCAAGCACAAGAAAATCAAACAGATCAACGAACAGGAAACGCTTAGCGCAGCCCTGCGCGACCGTGACGAGCGAGACTCGCTTGTATTCTCGCAGCTAGAAGAGCGGCGAACGCTGCAGGCCAGAATTGAGCGGTTGAAGCGCTTCAATCACACCCGATCGCAGGAAATTTCTTTCGATAAACAGGCGTACGCCGAGATAAAGCGCGGCCAACGTGAAACGGTTGAGCTGCATAAACGGTCAACGAGCCGGACGCAGCGCTGGGACCCGGAGCCAAGTCTGTAGATTAACGTATTTGACAATTGTCACTTGTCATTGATAGGATGAAACATGATAGGCAGTATCAGGAACAGAAAGCTCAAGCGCCTGTATGAAAAGGGAGAGCGGCGCGGTATTGGTGCCAATCTCGTTGAGAAGATCGAGCGCATACTGGCCAACCTTGATGCTGCCGAGACGATAGACCACATGCGCCAGCCCGGCTACCGCCTTCACGAGCTTCGAGGCGATCTGAGAGGGTTTTACGCCGTCGACGTATCGGGAAACTGGCGCATCATATTCAAGTTCGAAGACGGAAAAGCCTTCGACGTTGATCTGGTGGATTACCACTAGAGAAAGGAGTTTACGAACATGCCGATGAAAAACCCGCCGCATCCCGGCAAGCATGTAAGGCTGGATTGTATCGAGCCCCTGAACCTGTCCATCACCGCCGCCGCCAAAGCGCTGGGAGTAACCCGGCAGGCGCTGAACAATCTTGTGAATGAAAAATCCGGGATTTCTCCGGAAATGGCTATTCGGCTGGAAAAAATGGGCTGGGGCACTGCCGATGGCTGGATGAGGCTGCAGATGAACTATGAGCTGAGCCTCGCCAGACAGCAGGCCGATTCAATCACTGTCCATCCTGATCTGGCGAGCGTCTAAGCAAAACATAGCCGGGCGCGGTCCGCAGGTTCGGGGTCCGCGCCCGTGATGGCTGGTCCAGTCAAGCTTCAATGGCTCCAGAAGACATGCACTTCATCGTGCGCAGTTACAATGGTGAAGATATCCCCGCCGAGTTCCATATCGCGTCCCATGCGCTCATAGTCGATGTAATAAGCGAGATTTTCAGGAATCTGGCTGGTGTCTTCGGTAAGTTCCTCGGCGTAATCCGCAAGGGACGTGTAGCAACCGGAGTAATTCTCTTCTGCGGCTTTTCTGGCATCATCCAGTTCGCCACCAAAGTGGCTCAGGAGCTCAGCCCCTATCGCGGGATAGTCCTCGATAAATTGGGCAATTTCCTGGACCCGCTCGAAGCCCTCCCACTCGCTAAGCCGGTAATCCCTAAAACCTTCATAGTCGTGAATGGCCCATTCTTCGGCATCCGGCTCCGGGTTCGCCTTCAACATCGCATTTACCGCGTTCCAGATTTCGTCAAGATCGCCCGTCGCATCAACCCAGACCCCGTGTAACTTGCCATTGTTGTATGCTGCCAAATCCGCCACATAGATTCTGATTTCATCACTCATTGTCTTTTTCCTTAATCGCTGTTGAGGTTTCTTGAGCAGCGCTCAGCGCGCCCCTCATGAACCTCTGGCGACTAGGCCGACTAGGCGGGGGTGAAAAAATCCAGACAAATTGCGGAGGGTCCGCCCCGCCCGAGTGGCGTAGCAGGGCGGATCAGGTGGAAACCGTCATTTGTCTTGATTTTGAGGGGGCGCAGCGTCCCTCCTCTCTTTTCCAGAAGTCGGGGCGATGCGGGGTGTCCCCGCTTGAAGGGGTGATGGAAAACACCGCGCAGCGGTGGTTGAAATCAGGGGAAGGCTTTCCCCACAAAAAGTTCAAGAAAATCAGCAGTCTGGATTAGCGTGCACGACCCATGTAAAGATATTCGCGATGAGAATATACGGCATTGATTTCACCTCGCGCCCAAAGCGCAGCAAACCGATCACTTGCCTGTGCTGCGAGCTTGAAGGCACGACGCTGCGGGCAGGCTCGCTCAAGCAATGGTCAGACTTCACGCAGTTCGAAGAAGCCCTCAAAGAACCAGGCCCCTGGATAGCTGGGATAGACTTCCCCTTCGGTCAATCCAGAACCTTCATAGAGAATATCGGCTGGCCAAAAAGCTGGTCAGGCTATGTCGCCCATATCGCCAGCATGGACAGGCAAACATTCAGGGAAACACTAGATGCCTACAAGGCCCCAAGACCAAAAGGCGACAAGGAACATAAACGCCAATCAGACATCAAGGCAGGCTCAATTAGCCCACAAAAGCTCTACGGTGTGCCGGTAGGGCTAATGTTTTATGAAGGGGCACCCCGCATCCTGAATTCAGGGGCAACAATTGCAGGATTAAAGAAGGGCGATCCTGGTAGAATAATCGTCGAAGCCTATCCAGGCATTCTCGCCCGCAAGCTCATAAACCGGCGCAGCTACAAGAACGACACCAAAGCCAAACAGACTCAAGACCAGCAGCAAGCACGAGAAGAGATGCTGTATAAAATCACCAGCGGCGCACTGAAACATTCGCACAAGCTGACAGTTGAAGCTCCCAGCCATCTGGCAAACGATCCAGGCGCAGACCACCTCGATGCCCTGCTCTGTGCCATACAGGCCGCATGGGCCTGGACCAACAAAGAAAACAACTACGGCGCACCCAGTGAGCTCGATACGCTAGAGGGTTGGATCGCTGACCCTACCGTAAATTAGGCCGCCCGCTGTTTGGCTTTAAGAGCCTGCGACCAGGATTCTAGGTTTCCAATATCTTCTAGTATTTCTTCGGGTGCAGGCGGGTCAGCGTCACGACCACGGGACATATCGTGAGCATCAACATAGTCGCAGCATTTCTGATAACCCTCCTGAAAGACGTTGACATCCCCATCTTCAAGCACTGTAACCTTCATCAACTGTGTTGGCTTGATGTAGTCCCGATGTCTCAGTAGAACTCCGGCAAAAACAATATCTTCGAGTGCGCGCTCCCATGCTGCACGTAACTGGTCATAGATTTGATATGCTGCCCGTCTGTAACGCTCGTCATCGCCTGAGTCGTGGAGAGCTCTCGCTGCTCTGGCAGCTTTGCCAAGTTCGTCGAGCCGCTGAGGCACACCGGCCTTGTCCCAGGGCAAGTTCTCGTTAACGATCCCAACTCCATCTGGCGATCTCGTGAGGTGACAAAGTCCTACCGGCGTCTCCGCTTTCGTCGCTAGCTCAAATAAGTCATTTACGAAAATCAAGTCGTGTGTAAAGACGATAACTTGCCTTGTCGCTGCCTCTCTAACAAGCCGCTTTGCAACCCTGGAGCGCCAACGGTGATCAAGTGACGTAACAGGGTCATCAAATGTAAGAGCCGATTTGTGTGAGGCGTTGGTTAGTTCCGTAAGATATGCTGCGAGTGCTACACAAGTCTGCTCGCCCTCGCTAAGTACGTCACCAACAGGAGCATCGGGTTTACGCAAAAACCTAACCTCATATTGCGGAGAACCAAATCTACCGCCTGACCTGACAACCTCAACACGGACCCTGGTGGAAACAAGTGAAACGATCTCTTCTTGAAACTGATCTCGCATGGCTGGAGTGATCAGCTCATCAGCAATTTGATTGCCTAGTTGCGTGATAGCGCGGGTATTTAGATCGCCCAAACAGTCATCTACTAGCTTTATCTGTCTCAAACGCTCTACTTCAGCGGTAGCTATGGCAAGCAGGTTGTCCGCTTGCTTTAGGTCGCTGAGTTCTGCGTACTCGTTTTCAAGCGCTGCCCGCTGCTCGTTATCTCCGCCAGCTTCAAGAGACTGTGCATATTGTTCACTACGATCGACGATGCCCTGAATCTGCTCCCTTGGGAACGGTATTGCAGCAGGCAATTCAAGCTCATTGGTCTGAGAAATCGCTCGATCAAGACTGTGATGCCTGTATTTCGCTGTCGCCATGAAACGAAGCACGCCTCGGGCGCATTCGGAATCCAATTTTTTCAACAGCCTTCTGCTTTGTGCTACGATATGAATGCTAACGTGCTTCCTCGAAAACTCGGAATACTCCGTCTCGAATTTACTTTCTGCCTCTTTTGCAGACTCTTCGGTATCGGCTTTTATGAAATCCTCAAAACCTAGCATCGTCTGTGCAGTCTGTCCGTCGATCTTTTGATGACAAAGAACGCAGGTGCCTTCTTCACCTGGGGGGAATGGAATACCGTCCTCTCCAATGGACTGAGAATAACTTCTTGCCGCTTCCCAAAGCCCAATCCATATAGGCGAGCCTACGCCCTCTAAGTCAAGTTGTCCGAAGGCTCTAGTGGCCGCTAAAGATGCGGTCTCTCTCGCTTGGTTTGCAGCTTTTTTCAAGTTGAAGATTCTGCCCAATTCCTCATCTGTATGGCTGGCTTCAATAGTGCTTAATGTCCTGAGCATCTGGCTTAGCCGTGTTGATATGTCACGCTGCTCTCGCGCAGCTTGTGCCGGATCTTTACTTAGGTCAGCGTGGAGTGCAGCTAATCTCTCCTCTTGCTCTTCAGAAAATGCCGTACCTGGTCTGAGCGCCTCCACGTCTGTTTCATGGGTCAATGCGCTCAAAGCACGCCCCAAGGTGCTCGTAGGACGCCAATTGGGCTCGCTAAACGCAGGATTTCGGCTCCTTTCTAGCGTTGATTTCTCAGCCGTCAGCCTCTCCTTCAATTCTTGGCATAGACCAGCGAGTTCATCGGGCACATCAAGCCCAAAAGGCCGGAACATGACTTCGTTCTTCCGCTGAAGGTGAACTGCGGCACAGTCTCTATCGAATATAGTGATCGCAGATAAATCGTCAGCGGGCGGAGAGTTATTCTCCCATTGGAATGTCTGTGTTACCCCGTCAGATTTGGTAACGGCAAGATCGGCAGTAGCGTTTTCCGATGGTCGGGGTGCATATATATCAGGCATGATTTCGCCAGCGTGCCTGGAACGACAAGCTCGTTTTAGGATGCGCGCATAACCGGACTTACCTGATCCGTTTGGCCCGTATACGACAGTTAAGCCGTCAGTGTTAAATGCAAGGGTCTGACGTGGAGCGAGTTGGTTTACACCAACGACGTTTGCTATTGAAGCAAGTCGTATGGCCTCACCTTCGCCCGGATCGACTGGAAGCTGATCTTGCTCCAACGCAGAAAAATCGATGTCATCGTCTTCCTTTCCGTGTTCTTTTTTGCAAAGACGCAGGATTTCGTCGATAGCTTGGGCGTCGATGGTACCCTGTACGATCCGCCGTAGGGCATCTCTTTGCCATTGTGGCCGCCCAAATGACCAAGTTAAGATTGTTTCTAAAACCGAGCTTTCCTGAACCTCGTCATTCATTTCCCTTGTACCTGCCAACAATCAGATAGCATTTTTCACTACTCCACGTACCCCATCATCCCGTCAACGTCCGTGGACTTGATATAGCGAGTTGGGTTCTCAGTGTCTCTCGCGACTTCTTCAAAATGGCGCTCTCCGCACTTGATCTTCGCGCCCTCGAGGTGGCGTAAATCGTCCCACCATGTGCTGCCTTTTGTTTCGACGACGAAGTACAGTTTTTCCTCGCCATCGTTCTCCACCACAACCGCCCAATCGGGGTTGTACGAACCAAGTGGCGTTGGCACTTTGAACCAAGCGGGCAACTTGGCGTATACCTTCACTTTTTCATTCTTCTCCAAGTCCTCGGCGAATGACTTCTCCACGCCTCCTGAGTCATACACGACATGGGTGTAAACAGATTTTTGTACTTCCAAAGTGTTCTTCAGATAACCTTTCAGCTCTTCCTGCTCGAAAAGCTCCTGAGCGTAGAAATGGTCTTCACCGATTTTCGTGTATTTGATTCCATCCACCAGCGCTAAGCGCTTTGTGCGGTTGATCGCCTCTGAGCAATAGTCGATAAACTGCTGGGGATTACGTAGAAAGTCTTGTAGCCTGCGGCTCTCCCTGAGAACTTGGACAATGCTCTTTCTGGTAAGCTGGGTCTTGTCCTGCAAGTCGGTAATGATGTCGGGCAATTCGATATCATTCTCGTGGATTGTGGTATAGCCGGATGCGCTGGTTTCCTGAACCCCTACGCCGCCTTTGCCGATTGCGATATCTGCCTTTCGGAATTGAGCACGAGTCTTCGTAATCGGCGGACAGTTCCTGATTGCATCAGCACAATCGTTCAGAAGTTTGAGATTGTCGAACTCTACGCGATAAGTTGTCTTGTACTTGATCCGCTCCCAAAGCAGGCGGAAGTCATCGGACTCAAGAACAGCTTCCCGCGTTCGAATAATCTTCCGGTCATCGGCGTTCTTGATATCCAACTTGCCTGCCAGCTTACGAAGAACACCCTGAATGTCCGAGGCGATAATTTCTGCCTGTTCCTCTCCATGATCCTTGACAAGCCCCTGCTTGATGTCGTCCGGCAGTTCAAAGTTACCGTCTTTCAATACTGCGCGGAGACTGTCCTGCACCTTGCCTTTGGCATCCACAAATTGCTGATCCTTGAGGAACTGCCAAATCTTCTCTGACTGCTCTACACCCAAGGGCGCAACCTCACCTTGATCGTTGAGGGTTTGGATGGTTGCGAATTGGTGCGGCTCAACAATGCCAAAGCGAATACCCGTGTCCTGCTCGATCTCTTTTTGCAGGTTCTCGGCAAACTTCTCGTAGTTCTCCGTCGCAATCACAGTAAGCGTATTTACGTCGTTACCGCGAAGTCTTTCACCGTTCTGGTTGACACAAAGACGCAGACCACGGCCAAGCGTCTGGCGGCGTTCACGCTCACTGCCCATGTCACGAAGCGTGCAAATCTGGAATACGTTCGGATTATCCCAACCTTCCTTCAGAGCAGAGTGAGAGAAGATGAACTTCAGCTTGGTATCAAAGCTCAGCAGCTTTTCCTTCTCCTTCATAATCAGGTTGTACGCCCGCTCGGCATTATCGCGATTTGCCTGATTATTCTCGGCGGTTTCTACGGATCGACCTTTCTTGTCGATGGAGAAATAGCCGTTGTGAACTTCGTCCGCATCGGCATCCAGATCAATCTCCTTGAAGAGGCTTTGATACTCCGCTGACTTTGCCAGCTTGCGGTATTCTTCCTCGAACATCCGAGCGTATTTCCCCTTCACTGCGTTACCGTCCTCGTCGTACTGGCGGTAGTGCTCGACGCTATCAATAAAGAACAGACTCAGTACCTTGATCGGCTTATTGTTCGCAGCGAACATCAGTTCCTTATCGAAGTGCTCTTTGATTGTGCGCCGTATCATCAGACGCTTGATCTGGTCTGGATCAACACCACCTATGGCATCGCCCGGCCTCAGTAGTTGATCGAACCCATCACCTTTAACTTCGATAGACTCGTTGTCCTTTCCGCAGGTAATGGTTCCGATCTGCATATTCTCGTAGATGGATCGACCAGTGATTTGCTCCAGATCGTCACCGTCCTCTACGGTCAAGAATTCTCGCCGGACATTCTTGCCACGCTGCACATCCACTTCGACCTTTGCAGTGATTGATCCTTTCCGATTATGGGTAGAGTCCAACCGGATATAGGGTTTGTTGTGGCCACTGTCGATCTGGAGCGAAGCCACCTCAATCTGCTTAACCAGCCCGCGCTCATAGGCGTCCACAGCATCCAATCGGAATGTCATGTGATGCTTGTCAACATGGGTAGCGGAATAACGCAAGGTGCAAAGCGGGTTCATCGCCGTGAGCGCTTCTTTCCCTTTACCCGTCAGGCCACCGTCAACACTTTGCGGCTCATCGACGATAATGATGGGGTTCGTGGCGCGAACAAGGTCAATCGGCTTTTCACCACCCGTGTTCTCGTTCTCCTTATAAAGATTATTTACATCCTTCTTGTTGATCGCGCCGACCGTCGTGACCATGATCTGGATATTGCTACTGGTCGCAAAGTTACGAACCTGTCCGAGCTTCGAAGAATCGTAGAGAAAGTATTCGTAGCCCTTGGCCTTTGGATACAAGCCTTCGAAGTGCTCCTGCGTGATTTGCAGCGTTTTGTATGTACCTTCCTTAATCGCAACGGACGGAACGACAATCACAAATTTGGTGAAGCCGTAGTTCTTGTTCAACTCGAAGATCGTGCGCAAATACACATAGGTCTTGCCAGTTCCGGTCTCCATTTCAACGGTGAAGTCGCCACTGGCCAGTTTCTCAGTGGGGCGCAAGCCGTTCTGGAGTTGCACCTTGCGCAGGTTTTCTTCAATTTCTTCATCCACCAGCACCAGCCTGTTACCGATACCGAGCTGGCTTTCTTCCATACCCAATGACAAATTGGGGCTGGATTCCGGCTGGAAGGTCACGGTGAATTCAGAGCGGGATATTTCCTGCCCCTTAAACAGACTAACAACCGAGTCTACGGCTGCTTTTTGGTAATCCAGATCGTCTTCAAAATGCAGCTTCATCAGGCAATCTCCCTACAAGCTGCGCACATGGTTTATGCCGTTCTGCTCAAGAATGGCAGCCATATTGGTTTTTGAAACATCATCGCTGAACGCGCTATCACGGAAGAACACATGAGTATCAGAGCTTGGCGCAAGCTCCCGATGCCATTCGACGATACCTTGGCCTATTTCCTCGACCTGATCTTTGTTGATGGATTCGTCGAGGCATGCGAACAATACGCCGTAGCCGATGCTATAGATAGTATTTCCACTCACATCTTTGTTTTCGATAGGAACGACCAGATCAACACCTCGTTTCAACAGCAATTCATAAAGGACATCTGTTTCTGAGCGGTCTTTAACAAGGTGTTCTGAGTTTTCAAGTAATGTTCCTTCTAGATCAGACCTATCAGGATTCCATGCTCTTATATTTGAACTCGACAATTTGAGCACTTTAAATCCTAAGTCCGTTTCCTTTTCTTCCCTTTCTGACTTTAAGCTTCCTATAGCTTTACGCACTCGTTCCTTGCTAATTTCAGAGACAACCGGCGGAACATCATTCTCCGTGCAAAACTTGAAAGCGGACTTTTGCTCCTTCTTTGAAGGATCAAGAGTTTCGGGTAGCTGAATTAAAATAAACCTTCGATTACTTCCATCAGCAATGTTTCGTCTATAGACAGCTTCCGCCGTAGTGCTCGACCCTGCAAAGAAGTCCATAACAATGCCATCTTCTTCGCAACCAACCTGAATCAGGTATTCAAGCAATCCCAGTGGTTTCGGATAATCATAGAAGACACCAAGCTTTCTAAGATACGTTTTACTTTTTTCCGTTGTTCCCATGCCTCTCAATACAGACAGGATATTTCGAGGCTTTTCAACCTTCTTCCGATAACGAACGGCTGCATTTGAATTGATATAGAAACTGACAGGCATTCCATCTTCAACAACCTCATTGCAGTTGTTGCTTATAAATTCCGACAGCTTATTTCTATTAGCCATACCGACGTAAATTCGGCAAGGCTTCGTCAACCGCCCGTTTTCCACCACCATGTCGTCGAGCTTTACGGGAAGTCCCGATTTAGGCTCGATCGAATATTTCTCTTTTACTTCGTCCGAAATATACTTCTCTTCTCCAGTTGTCTTAAAAAACAACTCGTCTACGTCTTTAGCGGCATAGAAAAGACTTTCCTCCGAACAAGGAAAGCCTGTTGGCAGCTCAATAATTGCAGGCGGATTTTCGGGATTGTTCTTGTTGATATTGTTATCTGCGAACCCTTTCCTTAGATTGCTGTCTTTCGGTGTATTTGGGTCAATTACCCTACCAATCGACTCTTCAGCACTGTTTACGTTTTTGTAGTAAACCAAAATGTATTCGTGGTTAACTTTTACTTTGTACTGGTTATCTGTATTGCCCTCTGTGTTCCATACAAACTGCGCACAGAAATTCTCCTCCCCAAATACCTCGTTACAGACCGCTTTAAGGTTATGCACTTCATCATCGCCAATTGAGATAAACATAACCCCATTATCTTTTAGGAGATTCTTGGCGAGACGAACTCGGGGATACATCATGCTTAGCCAATTTGTATGTTTTCTCCCTGTCTTCTCAGTATCAGAAGTTACTTTCATGCCTTGGTCATCGACTTGACCTGTGTACCTTAGATAGGTATCCAGATTTTCCTGATACTTGTCGGGATAAATGAACTCTTTGCCTGTGTTATACGGCGGGTCGATATAGATCATCTTGACCTTGTTGGCGTAGCTCTTTTGAAGCAGCTTCAAGACTTCGAGGTTGTCTCCCTCGATAAACAGGTTTTTGGTCGTATCCCAATCGACACTCTCATCAGGGCAAGGTAGCAACGTCCCCGTGGATGGTGTCAGCGCTATCTGGCGAGCCTTCTTCTTGCCATGCCAATTGAGGCCATACTTTTCCTCGCCTTCGTCTAATACCTTAGCATCCCCAAGCAATTGACGGAGCGCGTCAAAATCGACACCGCCCTCACTGAACGCATCGGGGAACAGTTCTTTCAATCGCTCAATGTTCTCTGAAACGATGTCGGCGCTTTCGCCTTCTTCTGGTTGTACTCTCTTCATTCTGCTTCCCATGATTAAGCGTTCACACTTTCTTTCATATATAGGGTTTAAAGGCTGCCTTTGATTTCAGCAATCCTGTCGTTAATATTTTTTACCTTGGTATTCAGATCGACCTGCCTGCCCATTTGCTTTTCTTTCTTCAGCTTGTTGGCAATCTCGGCCTTCTGTGTATCCAGCTTTTCAAGTTCACGTAACTTCTCTAAGCGGCCATTACCCTGATTTGAGGTGCTGTGAACATCCAGCTTGAAGTCACCGCTATGGAACGCACAGTTGATCGCGATTACGCGCTCCATGAGCGCTTGATAGAAACGCCAGAAGTCTGTGAACGGCAAAGCCGTAACTTTGAGGCTATTCATAAACTCGCTGTCCGACGCGGACTGATCGGAGAAGGTGACCCAGCCGGAATTCACGGAATCTTCCAGCACCCATTTTTCTTTGTCCGCCTGATTGATCCGCTTATCCGCCAGACTAATAGACAAACTGGTGTGACCATCTATCTCTGCCGTAAAGAGCAGGACAAGGGGATATGGGATCGAGCGGTTGATAAAGTGCGCAATCCGCGCAGCGCGGCTGGAATTGCTTAACTCGATATGCAGAACGGCCACCTCTGGGTATTCGCGTATGTCGTCACCGTAAGCCGCGATATTGATCGTGCTGGGTTTGAGCGTGTAGAGCCATCGCACGCGCGAGATATCGTCTTTAAGGCACTTCTTATCCGTAGCATCGAGTACGCCGTTGTCCAAAAACAGTTTCTTAAAGACAGGCTTATCGAGCCTGCAAGAATTTGGGATATCCAGATGCTCAAGGAAGTCATCGAAGGATTGAATCATCCGGTCGCCTCCTTGCTATCGTTTGGTAGAGAGGGCGCCGCGTCGTCTTGTTCAACGAGTATTAGGTAGGAAATCACGGCAAAGTCTTCAATTCCCTGACTGCTTGTCGCAGTGAGCACCGTGCCCCCTTTGGTGAACAGGCTTTCGACGCCTTTCTCTTCACTCTTACCTGCGATGCAATCCACGGCAACGGCGAGCAGATGTTGATAGTGCTCCATGTTGCGGCCTTGCTTGGTCTCTTCATTCACATAGTTCGCCGCACCCTCGTCTATGTCCGAATGACTGAAGGCTTGACGCTTGAGAAGATCGAGTACCTTTTTGCTTTGGGTGAAGTTCAGCTCAATCACAGCATCGTCGGAGACATAGACGAGAAAATAAGGAGCCAGCGGATAGTTTTCGTCCACCTGAACGGCCTGCGAACCTGTTCGGATATTCTTCAGACAGAAAATCACGCCGGACTTCAGCCCCTCTTCAGAGAGCGATTCATCAAGCGTCACGGCGGCATATAGACCGACGGGCGCTTGCTCCAGCGCGTGGAGATTCTGTCGCTTTCTATTATTCGACTGAAGGCTCCCCGTTTCTTCGGGACGATTGCGATTCATGTAGTCCGACAAATCCATGCGAAAGTCATTGAGCGTAAGGTCGGTAATGGAAACGCCGCCTGCCATGTCCTCCAGATCGACAACGGCTTCTTTCAATTGCTGGAGCTGCTTGCGGCGATACTCAAGGTCATTCATTTCCTTGGCGTTCTCGTCGATGACGTTTTCTTCGCCAGTCGCCGAAATATCCAGTAACACCATACGACCTGACACACGCGCTTCCAGGTTGATGTATTCATCCAGCTCCATGTTCGGCCAGAAGTTAATGAGCTGGATTTGCTCGTTCTTGGAACCAAGCCGATCCACACGACCAAAGCGCTGGATAATCCTGACCGGATTCCAGTGAATGTCGTAGTTAATCAGCGTGTCACAATCCTGAAGGTTCTGACCTTCGCTGATACAGTCAGTAGCGATGAGCAGATCAATCTCTGCGGTCGCGTTCGGGTCAATCTTCTCCCGCTCCTTCGAAACTGGTGAGAAAGCGGTAAGAATGCTGTTCAACTCGGAGCCGATTCCAGTGACCGTCGTTTTGTTTGTGCCGCCGCCCGTAACCAAAGCGCTGTCGATATTCATGTCCTGCTTTGCCCATTGCGCCAAGTGGCTATAGAGGTACTGCGCAGTGTCGGCAAAGGCCGTGAAAACGATGACTTTCCTGTTTTCGGCGTTGAGTGGGTTGTTGACCTTCTCTGCAATGGTGGCCTGGAGTTGATTCAGTTTGGCATCACGCTCCGCTGATACCTCTTTGGCTGCCTCCGCTATGCTGGTCAGCAACACGCGATCCGCTTCAAGTTCCTGCTTGAAGTGAATCAAGTCCATGTCCTGCAAGAGCACCTTGGTCTTGTTGCCGATCATGTACGGTTCCAATTCAGGCGAATCCAGCTCGAAGTCATGAATATCTTCGATGCTGAGAGCATCAATATCGCCTGCCTCATGCTCTTCGATCTTTGAAAGAAGCACTTCGATCTGGTTATTGAGCTTGTCAACGGTGAGCCTGAATGAGCGGATAGAGCTTTCCATGCGCTTGAGCAGGTTCACCCGCATGAGGTGAACCAGACTTTCTTCACGGTCTATCTGCTTGAAGACACTGGCACCCGCGCCAACGGCCTTGTCGTAGCGCCGTGCGTATTCGTCCTTCTTGTCATTGCGCACAAACTTGAGCGGCGAGTATCCAGCCAGCGAGAGCCTGCGAATGGTTTTGTTGACGTCCCGCAGCGGAGGGAACTCATCAGACAGGTCAATATCTGCATAGATATTCTTCGGTGGCAGCCTCGTAGGAAACTCGCCTATATCGGCAGTGCCGTAGTATTTTTCGATGTGCTTACGCGACCGAGCGATGGTGACAACATCAAGTAGCTTGAAGTAGTCGAAGCTCATGCTATCCAAAAGGCTCGTCGTTGTCCGGCTTTCGACGGGTTGCTTGACCCACTGGTTGAACTGCTTTTGAGCCAGTCGGAGTGTGCTGTCGATACTCCGAATACCGACATCACCAAAAGCATCGTCGCGTCCTTCAGTGATGAATGCGACCTGATTCTTCAGATCATTCATCCGGTTGTTCACGGGCGTTGCCGATAGCATCAAAACCTTTGTCCTGACGCCGGAACGTATAATGTCATTGAGAAGACGTTCGTATCGGGTCTTTCCGTCCGCCCTGTTCGGGTTGTTGCGGAAGTTGTGTGATTCGTCGATAACAATGAGGTCGTAGTTGCTCCAGTTAAGCGTTTCGAGGTTGATTTCACCGGAGAAGCCTTTCAGTCGGCTAAGGTCAGTGTGATTCAGAACGTCGAAGTTAAATCGATCACTGGCAAGCAAGTTGCGCTTGTCATTGATGGTGTACATCGTCCAGTTGTCACGTAGTTTTTTGGGGCACAACACCAGTACACGGTCATTGCGCAGCTCGTAATATTTGATGACCGCCAGCGCTTCGAAGGTCTTTCCCAGGCCGACGCTATCGGCAATAATGCAGCCGTTGTGCTTTTCGAGCTTGTCGATAGCTCCCAGCACACCGTCTTTCTGAAACTTGTACAGCTTGTTCCAGACCAACGTGTCCTTGAAGCCCGTCTTGCTGCGAATAATGTTTTCCTCGTCGATGTCTTCGAGGAAGTCTTTGAAGATGTTGTAGAGCGTCAGTAAGTAGACAAAGCTGGCGGGCTGATCGGCGGCAATAAAATCGAGCCGTTCCAGCACCTCGTCGCGAATATCTATTGCGCTGGAATCGTCTGACCAGATGCCATCGAACCAAGCCAATAGCTGCTGGGTGGTTTCGGCATCGGACGTACCTGTATTCATTTGCAAGCCATTCGAGCGAACTTCACCCAGCCCCGTGGGCGTCAATGTGGCGCTGCCATGAACGGCGAAATGATCACCGCTACCGTTGG
Organism: Halioglobus sp.; assembly: GCA_965227435.1. Classification (GTDB taxonomy): domain Bacteria; phylum Pseudomonadota; class Gammaproteobacteria; order Pseudomonadales; family Halieaceae; genus Marimicrobium. Next base: position 782,196 of record CBDDGB010000002.1, read on the forward strand.
CCATCAGATGAATGAGGTTCTGGCTGGATTGATACGGTTCCCGACTGGCCTTTACCTCGACTTTCCCCCTGATCCACCTGGCGCACTCTTTAGCAATGCGGCGCTGGTTGAGTTGATTGGTCAGGCGCACTTCGGCCTCGGTGCCGACGAGCGATTGAAGGGTCTGGAGTTGCCAATCCGTGAGAAGCAAACGGCTATCGGAAAGCTTGCCCAGCTCTCTTTTGAGCGCTGCATAGCCATAGATGGTGAACAAGCTCGAAAGAACGGCCAGCTTTGAGCCTTCGAACGAGCGCTTCTTCAGCTCGTTGCCGACATAGCCGTTATTTCTGTTGTCCAGTAACACGTAATATGCCCCTTATTCCTGTGATCCTTGCTTGCTCTCTTCAATCCATTTTTCGATGTCGGACTGTTTGAAGCGCCAGCTTCCCCCAGCCTTGAAGCCAGGCAATTTGCCTTCCGCTGCAAGGCGGTAGGCCGTCTTTTCAGCCAGCTTCAGGTACTTCGCGACCTCTTTCAGGGTCATGATCTCGTCGTTCATCATTTTTTCCACTGTAACGATACGTGAGAGAATAGGGGAAAATTGGGGAGCTCACAACTACAAACTCTTTTTGTCTTCAGGCAGTTATGCGATAGGTTGATAACTAAACCTAGGAGGGAGAATTCCTAACCGATGCCACATGCGTCAGTCCTGCCTTTGATAAAGCCGAGTGACGCCAAGTCATGGTCCCTCTGTGCGCGGCGGGTATGGCTGGACAACAAGGGTGATTTCGAGCTCCAGACCATAGACGATCCCTTCGAACAACTGGTGATCGAGCTGGGTCTGGCGCACGAGCAAGCCACCCTTGAGCGGCTTTCTGACGACATGGATGTTCACACAGCCAGTTCGCCAGACGATACAGACCGCCTCATGGCCGACCGAGTGCCTGCGATCTACCAAGCGCAGCTCTTAAATGAGGCTGAGGGCATTATCGGCCTGCCGGATTTACTCATTCTGGACGAGAGCGGCCAGTACCAAGCGGCGGACGCCAAACTTTCTCTGAGCGAAGAAAAGAAAGAAATTCAGGTGCAATTGGGCGTCTATCGTCGATTGCTGGGCACTGGTCTGCCCGCCATCGTATTCCTCGGCGACGGCGAAACAGCGCTGATCGGAGCTGAAGCTGACGCCGTCGCAAATCAGTTCGCAACGGAAATGCGCGAGCTTCTTTCATCAGAAGACGAACCTCTAGTTCGATACAGCCACAGCAAATGCCGCGCCTGCCCCTACTACACGCATTGCAAGCCTCCATTCGAGCAAAAGGGAGAATTGTCGCTGCTCTATGGCATACAGGGGCGTGCAGCAACTGGATTAGAAAGCGCAGGTATCGACACGATAAGCAAGCTGGCCGATACAGACCCAAACACCATTCCCGACATTCCTTACCTCAAGGGCAATGACAAGAAAAAAAGAGCAGTGCTTCAAGCGCAATCCTACCTATCGAATGAGGTTTTCCGGCTCAAGCCTGTCGAATTACCGGAAGGCCAGTGGATACATTTCGATATTGAAGACAACCCCTTGACTGGAAACGGCGACAAGCATGTCTACTTATGGGGTTTCCTCGTGCTAGACTTTTCCGCCGATAGCGGTGATGAGGACTTCGAATACGTATGGACAGACCGTGGAGATGAGGACGAACAAGGGTGGCTCCAGTTTCTCGAACAGATAGAGGGCTATAAAGGGCGATACCCAGACCTGATTTTGGCGCATTATTCCAGCCATGAGCGCAGCACGATCCGTGCTTACGCCAAACGCTACGGAATGGAAGCTCACCCCACCGTGGTGTATCTGCTAGGCGATGAAAGTCCGCTGTTTGACCTGCAAAAACCTGTGCTGGAAAGTCTGGTCTTGCCGTTGCAGGGATATGGCCTGAAGGATATCTGCAAACACCGCGACCTGGTCAATTTCCAGTGGCAGGACGAGGAATCCGGCTCGCAATGGTCCGTCGTGCAATTCAATCGTTTCTTGGCAGAACCTGATCCCGAAATAAGGGCACGGCTAAAGGGCGAAATTCTCGGCTATAACCGCGATGACGTGACCGCCACGCGACGGCTTGAGGAATGGCTCCGTGCCAATTTTATGGGTTGATCCATGCCTCACCCTGTTGCATCGCATCCAAGGACGCTCCTTGGTCGGGTTTCATCGCCGACGCTGTTGACAATATCCAATCGGCGCACGGTTGGTCGAGGGGTCCAGGGGGCTATGAAATGCCCGCCTGGTCGATGGGGGTTCCAAGGGGGAGAGCGAAGTCTCCATCCTGGCCATGGGGTCTTGGGGCAGCACGGAGGCTCCCCAAGTGGTGATCGAACGGCCAGACGTTCGGGTGGTGCAGGGCAAGCTCGATGCCTGACCTGCACCACGCCGGAGGTATCCAACAGGGGCGCGCAGCGGGCCCCTTTGGCAAGCGTGCTGTAATACATTGGTCATTTTTTGACCAGTGTATTACAGCACACAGCTTGCGCGTAGCGGGATAATTTGAAACTCGCTAGCAACCACGGGCTCGGTAATACATCTATGTCGACGAAAGCACTTACTTTGCTCTCAGTGGTTGTTTTTCGAGTCTATGCACGATCGAATCATAAAAGCGTTGTGTACAATCTTGTCCATACTCCTGAAATGCGACAGTCAGAAAAATTGCGTGGCCGAAATGCGCCGCCAGGTTTTTTCTATCGAGCCCATGGTTAATCTTCGACATCCTCTGCAGCGTGTGAACGTAGGCCAAAATCCCCTCCCGGCTCAACGCCTCTCGGGTAGCCTTATCAAGCTCTTTTTCGTCATAAAGAAGCTCCCAAAGCTCGTCCATAAACACCTCATCAAATAGGTGTGCGTCTTCATAGGAATTGAATAGATGCTCGCCGAGTAGCACAAAGTATTTACTGACGGTTTTCCTGGAGACCCGTTTCTCGCCATGCTCCACTGCCCACGCTGAAGTGACCTTTGCAACATCTGAAGCACTACGGCCATAGCAAAACCCCCGCAGCAGTACCAAAAACACTCCCTCGGAAAGTCTTGAGTTGATGCAGTATCGATTTTTGGGCGGCGCTGGCTTCCTGGGCATAACCTCCAGAGACTAGAGAATTTCCTGTTCCAATAAAAGCACCAAAGAGACTGCCGCGCGTTTGCTCACAGCGGACGCCAAAGTTCCCATGGATTTTCACTTGTTGCTGACAACCTTCCAATCGTCCCTAGAATAGGAAGCCTCTTGAATTTCGCCGCTGTGCGGCCAGGGGGCAAAAATGACAAGCGCTAATCCATACTGGGTTATGGCCCAGGCGCTCGGCGGCCAGACTATTGGCGCTGAGTTCGAGCAACTTATGCAGTCCGCCCGCGCAGGCATCGAAGCCAAACGCACGGCTCTGGAGGAAGCTCTCACTAACGCCAAAACACTGGAAATCGACCTTCCCCATAGCGGCGAGCATACATCACCGAAGGTCGATGACATCGTACTGACTTCCCAGACGATGCTGGCGGCAGCCGATAAGGAGCTCGCTGATGCTGAGCGGGCCTTTCACGCATTCCGGCTGCTGCACGGCAAGGTGGAGCTGCCAAGTACGCCCTCCCCGCTGGCCACATCGCTCAATCTGGCGCTGATGACCTTTGTCGAGTCCGGTATCAACGCCTCTTTCTTCCTGAGCGCGCATATGGCCGCCTCGCCGATCTCGGCCCTGCTGACCAGCACACTGATCTCGGGCACCAACGTGGCCTTCTCGGCTTGTGCAGGATTCTTCATTGGCCGCTGGATGGCCTGGGGGCTGCATACCCGCCACCCTGAGGTGTCCGAAAATCGTCGCCCCCGCTGGGTCGCTAATGCACTGTTTGGCGGATTTGTTGCCGCCGCTGCGGGCCTGCATCTGACAGTGGGCCTCATCCGCTCGCAGGAGTCACTGCACCACGTTTCTCATTCTGTCGCCGCCTACCAGGAGCTGCTGACTACGCCGGAAAGTCTGATGCTGGTGATTGCCGGTAGCTGCATGAGCGCGTTCGCATTCTACAAGGGCAAGCACGGCTTCACCGACCCCTATCCTCGATACAGCACCATGCAGGAGACGGTCTATGACTTTCAGGATCAGCGTTTGGAGGCAATAGAAGACGCTGAGGATGCTATTCAGGAGCGGTTTGATCAGGCCGCCAAGACAATCAAGGCCAGTTCTTCCGATAGGCGCAAGTTGGTTGGCAAGTACAACCGCGCTGTTCAAGCCTGCCAAGCCGCACGGCAAGCACTGGAGACCGCCGTGAGTGAGGCCGAAGCCAATCTGCGCGATCAGGTCGCTGCCATCGCCGATCTGTATTCCGGAGCACTCTCGAAAACCGCGACTCCCGGTATTGACGAGCTGGCGGCGGCCTGTGATCTGTCCAGCTCACTCCATTATGAACTGCCTGTCGAGCTTCCCATGCCCGATACCGCTTCCGCATTGAGTGACCTACAGCGCGCCCGCGAGCAGGCCCTGGAGCGACTGGCTTTGACGCTTGGCTCAAAGGCCGATCAATAGAGGAGAACACCACCATGCGACGCTCTAAGACTAACCCAGTCACCCTCGCCGCCTCTGCGGCGGCTGTCATCGCCTGCGCCGGTGCGCTGGGCTTCTATGCTCTGTCCGCCGCCGATCAACGTACGGCGGATCAATTTGGCTGTTACGAGGGAGTGGCTATGCCGCGCCACTTTGCCCTGGTTGATGCCAGCCTTCCACGCTGGAACGAAGACCAGCAGCGTTCCCTGCTGCGCGGCTTCACGCAAACCTACAAGAACCTCGCCTTCAATGAGCGGTTCGCCGTCTACACCACCGAGGGTGACATGGTGGGCGATGTGCTCTCTCCACGGTTTCACATCTGCGGCCAGACAACCTCCGCAGCGGTACTGGAAGAGATCGGCGCTGCTGGCGGAATGTCAGGCTACCTGATAGAGCAAAAAAAGCGGCTGTTGAATGGGGCGCTTAAGCCGGAGCTGGACGCGCTGTTTGCGATTGAACCACAAGACGAACGCGCACAGCGCCACCAATCTCCTCTGTTGGAAATGCTCCAGAGTCTCTCGCGCGAACCGGGGTTTGAGCCGGGAGCGAGCCTTACGCTGGTGAGCGATTTGATTGCCAATAGCGACAGCGTACAGTTCTGCCGTCGCTTCAACGACCTCCCGCACTTCTCTGCTTTCAGGCAGCGCCCCGTTTACCAGAAGCTCAAGCCGCGCTCATTCGAGGGGGTCAAAGTAATGGTCTTAATGCTCCAGCGCTTCGGCTACGGCCAGGGCGGCCTCGAATACTGCTCCGGCGAGGACGAGCTGATCGCCTTCTGGCGGGCGTATTTTGAAGATAACGGCGCAACCAATATCGAGTTCATCCGGCTGCGTCACGGCGGGACAGGCGTATAGCTCATGGTCCGCAAGCCTCCCAACAAGCCCGGCCTGCCCACCTCCCTCATGGTGACGGGTATCTCGGCCTGGGTTGCCTGGCACGCCCAGCCCTTTGTGGTGGGCGGCGTGCCGCAAGCCCTGCCGGTGCTCGCCGGTGGGATCGCAGCCCTGGGCGCAATGCGTCTTCTTATTACCGCAACAGAAAGCACTGCGCGCCTCGTGGAATGGTGGGGTTCCCAAACCACAACCGGCAAGCCTGGCACCGCCACCTGGGCGACAAGAAAGGAGATTCTGAAGGAGCTGGGCAAGGATTTTACGGGCATGTTCTGGGGCATGAGTGTCGGGCGCAAGTCTTTACCCTTATTCATCCCCTACGGCTCTAACGCCTTTACCGTTTGTCCCAATTCCGGCGGTAAGGGCATTTATTCTGTCGTCATGGCCGGGCTCGCCATCACCGATCCCAAGCTGTTCATCGATTACAAAGGCGAGCTGGCCTGTATTTTGAAACCCGCTCTGGAAGCGCGTGGTGAACGCGTCCTTGTCCTCAACTCGCCGAGGCTGTGGGAAGATCAGTTGGGGTCGAGCGAACAGCTCAGCCCGCTTGATGTGTTTGTTGATAGTCTCTATCGGGCCGGAGGTCTGCGGGATATCCCTGCGGATTGCCGCGAGCTGACAAAAAAAATCCTCGCGGAGCCCGCTGAACAAGAAACAGATAATAGCTACTTCCGTCAGGGAGGCCGCGATTGCGTTGTGGTCGCCATCGTCCTCGAAGTCCTTCTGGAGGGGTATGACGCGACTCTGGAATCCGTTGCCCTGATGATCGAGGACCGGGAGCGGCTGCTTCATCATCTGTGCTGGGTCATCGGCCTGGACCTGGAAGGCAACCCATTGCCCGACGGTCCAATGCCCATTGAAGCGAGCGAGTGGACCGAAAACCACAGCGAGCAGGACATCGCTAAATTCGCAAAGTGGTTCAGGGGCAAGGCGTCCAATCTGCATAGCATGATGACCAAGCCCGACGCCCGGACCTTTGACAGCTTTATCTCCACTTCGCAGCAGGCGGTCGCTTCATTCAGTTTCGGGGTACTGTCACAGTCTCTGGGGCGCTCCACCTTCTCCCCAAACGATCTGAAGGAGGGAGAACCGCCTACAACTGTGTTCATCGTGGTCGATGCGTCGCGCCCCGAGACCTACAAGCCCTACATCGAGATCATGCAGTGGACGTTCTTTACGGCCATCAAGCGCCACCCTGATAAAGCCAAGGCCGTCTACGCCATCCTCGATGAATGCACCAATTATTCCTTTGATATTCAATTGCTCACCTGGGCCAGAGCCTATGGGCTTCGCTTGCATCTGATTTTCCAGGACTTCACTGCATTCATGCTGCGCAACGGCGAAAAAGCCGTTGAGATTCTGTGGTCTGAATGTGAGATCAAGCAAATCCTGCCGGGCCAGCGCTCCCAGCCGACACTGGAGCGCATCAGCAAGGCGCTGGGCGATCAAGGGGTTGCCGCTGCCCACTATTCTGACAAGGGCCATGGCGTCGGCGAGACGTTTTCCGAGAGCGCCCGGCCCCTCATGACCCCGGACGAGCTGCGGCGCACCGATTACGGCGTGCTCTTTGTGCGCAAGCAAAAGCCGATCCTGTTTGAGCCGATTTCCTACGCAGAGATTGATCCCTGGCGTAAGCAAGTAGGCATCAATCCGTTTCACGGCAAGCCGTTCCTTAAAAAGGCGCGGCTCAAGCTCAGGAAATGGAGACGGCAGTGAGGAGAACGCGATGAATCACTACACCCCAAGAAAACTGCGCTTCTGGCGCATTCTGGCCTTGCTCTTGCGCGGCCTGGCAAAGGTACTACCCCTGTGGCCGGTCTTCGTACTGATTGGTCTATACCTGTCGCCGATAACGCCTGCAGTGCTAACGAGCTGGTCCTATCACACCTACGGTGCAGCGCGCCTGTATACCGATTGCAGGTATCTGAGCCTGAAGGGCTGGGTGGACATCACACCCCGAGGGGAGTGTCCGCCTGTCACCCTGCTGGATATGAGCGGCAGGTAACAGTGTTTTCAAGCTGCCAGGGAGCTTACGGGTCTTCGCCTCCCTGCCAGTCAAAAGTGAGGGCCCGACTTTGCTATGAGGAATTCACGATGAGTGACCAGAACAATCAAGGCGGCAGTGGCCGCAAACCTGAATACGTGGCGTTCAATGTCACGAACGACCAGAACGGCAAGGGGTTCTTTAACCGCATCGGGGCCGCCTGGCAGCACAAGGATGGTCAGGGCTTTGATGTGAAGCTGGACAGTGTGCCCGTCGATGGGCGCATCACCCTGCGCGAACAACGCGATCAGCAGATGCAGCGTTTCCAGCAACAAGGACAGGCCATGCACCAGAAAGACGCTCCCGAGCATGGGAAGGCGATGAACCAGACCTATGAGCAGGAACGCTAACAGGTCCGGGCACGCCAGCCATAGCTGGAGCCATGCGGAGCTGCGGGCGCAAGCGCCGCAAAGTCTGCGACTGACCCAGTCCATCGGCGAGCCGTTTGATTATGCCCGCGATCCGCTGATCCGAAAGCAGTTGGAGGATGAGCGTAGAACGGAGAGCCAGCGGCGGGAATCGCAAGGCAGGGAATCCCAGATGGTCAAGTTGCACCGGCCCTTCCCTGAGCTGCGCCCCAAGCAGGAACAGGGACCGTTGCGCGCAGCTTTCAATGCGTCCTGGCTGAAAGAGCAGCGCAGCGCGCGCATGGCGGAGTTCAGGGCGCAGGCACTTGAACGGCAGCAACAACAGAGCAACGACAATCCAACCATGGAATACGCAAAGGAGTATTCAAGATGATAGAGAGCAAAAAGGGCAGATTGCCCGACCACTACATGTACCACGTCACCGAATCCGGCGGTAAATCGCATTTCACGAAGATCGCCGCCGGGTGGAACAACAAGGACGGCGAAGGGGTGAATTGGGTCTGGGAGCTTCAGCCCAATGGCAAGACCGTCAGCCGTACGCGGGAATCTGTGGAAAAAAATCGTCAGCAGTTCGCAGCCCGCGATAGCGCTTCATGAGAGCCGACTCTGGCGGGCATCACTTTCCCGAAAAGAGGTGGTGTCCGTGTTTTTATGCTTGCCAGATTTGAAAATTTCGAATATGTCTTGATGTTCACGTTTTGTACTACGCGAAGAGGAGACACATTTGAACGGATTGCAGTAAGGAGGCGCAATGACTGAGCAGACTATCGAAGACGAACACCCTATCGTCCGCAAAGAGACAGATACGCCAGCATTACGTCCGCTGCAATTTGATCCGGAAAAGTACCGGCACATGCTCGATAGCATCGAGATGAGCGAGGAAGAGCAGGATGAAATGCTCAATGTACTGTGGGACATCATGCAATCATTCGTGTTAATGGGCTGGGGTCTTGATCCCAATCAGTCGGTGCTCGGCACCATTGCACAACGAGCCTGGGATGCGGCGGAAGAAAAATCCTCTTCGGAATGCGACGAAGCCGAGTTACAACACACTGAGCCTGGCGTCGTTGTTGATTTCAACACTCGGGCTTTGGAGAGAAAGGAAAGTAGGGATGAGTAACCAAAGAGCCATTATTTATTGCCGGGTGTCGCACTCCAAGCAATCCAAGGCGCATGTAGGCAGCGGTCTGGATAGCCAGGAGCATCGTTGCCGCGCCTATGCCGCCAACAAGGGATACATTGTAGAAGCGGTATTTCCCGATGACGTGTCTGCGGGAGGCGATTTCATGGCGCGCCCCGGCATGGCCGCCCTGCTCGCTTATCTGGAAGCCAGACCGGAGCATAATTTCGTTGTCATCTTCGATGATTTGAAGCGGTTCAGCCGGGATACGATCTTTCATTGGGGGTTACGCAATCAACTGGCTGCCTATGGCGCATCCGTGGAGTGCCTGAATTTCACGTTTGAGGATACGCCCGAGGGTGAGTTCGTAGAGACCATTGTGGCCGCGCAAGGCCAGCTAGAGCGCAAGCAAAACCAGCGTCAAACTATTCAGAAAATGAAAGCGTGCCTGGAACGGGGACACTGGCCGTTTCAGCCGCCCATCGGTTACAAGCGGCGGCGCGAGCGCGGCCAGTCTAAAATGCTCGTTCGCGATGAACCCGTTGCCAGCATCATCGAACAGGCACTCAATCTGTATGCCAACGGCACGCTTCAGCTCCAGGCAGAGGTCAAGCGCTATCTGGAAGCTCAACCCGAGTTTCCCAAAGACCTGCCAGGCGGAGGAATTCGTGGCCAGAAGGTGAAGGATATCCTGAACCGGGTGTTGTATGCCGGATATCTGGAGCACGAACCCTGGGGGGTTTCACTTCGGCCAGCCCAGCATGAGGGCATCATTTCGTACGAGACGCATTTGAAAATTAAGGAGCGCCTCAAGGGGCGCTCATACGCGCCAGCCAGGAAAGACCTCAACCGGGATTTCGTGCTGAGAGGCTTCGTCTATTGCGACTGTGGAACCCCACTTACCGCGTGCTGGAGCAAGGGCGGGTCTGGCAATCGACATGCCTACTACCATTGCCCCAAGTCGGGGTGCGAGCACTACGGCAAATCCATTCGCCGCGCCGACCTTGAAGGTGAATTCGAGGAACTACTCAAAACCCTGCAGCCACGACGCGAGCTTCATCAGGTGGCGTGCGTGATGTTCGAGGAGCTATGGGCAGACCAGGTCCAGCGCCAGGAGGCGATGCGTCAGTCGCTTGAGCAGCAACGTGCCGAGGCCAAGAAGGAAGTCGAGCGCTTGCTGGAACGTATCGTTGATGCTGATTCAGCCACAGTGATCCGCGCCTTCGAACACAAGATCGACTCTATCGAGAAAGAGCTGTTGGTTTTTGATGAAAAACTCGCAAATTGCGGCAAACCGGCGCGAGAGCCCGGCAGATCACTTAGAACGGCGCTCGAATTTATCGGAAAGCCTTACGATATATGGGCTTCAGGCGTATTCGAGAACCAGAGAACAGTGCTCAAATTCGCGTTCACCCGTGGTATTGAGTATGTACGTGGTGAGGGACTTAGAACGCCCGAGGAATCCGACTTTTCCTTGCCGTTTCAGGTAATTAAAAAAGTTGGGGAGGGTCAAAACATGGGAAAGTGTGAAATGGCGCGCCTGGCACGATTCGAACGTGCGACCGCCTGGTTCGTAGCTCAACAAATGAAATTTAACGTATTGTTTTAAATAGCTTTTCTGGCGACGCCCGTTGCCGACCAAGCACGACAACGCACCACTGAGCACGCTGATGTCGGAAATTTGTCGGAATTGTAAACGTTGTCGATCGAGCTATTTTCGCAGGCTCAATGCACCGTAAAAATACTGACTTTACAAGGTCCATCCCCAGTATTAATATTTAATACATAGTTTTTCAGGTACGCGCACATGGCCAGAAACACCTCCGTCACCCTCGGTGATCATTTTGAAGCGTTCATCACCAGTAAGATAGAACAGGGTCGCTTTCAATCTGTCAGCGAAGCAGTCCGCGCCGGGCTGCGAAAGCTGGAGGAGGATGAAGCCAGGCTTGATATGTTGAGGACTCGACTAAGGGCGGGGGAGGACAGCCCCGTTGCTGAAAACTTTGATAGCCGGGAATTTCTGGAAAAACTCCATAAAAAGCCTCTTGGGTGAAGAAGCGCTATTTCATTCGCGAACTCGCTCTAAGAGATTTGGAGGAAATTTGGCTCTTTACCCTGTCGGGGTGGAGTCTAGAACAGGCTGATGCCTATACCAGTTCTATCCTTGCCCGCCTGAATTTGCTGGCCGACAACCCCAGCGTTGGCTACTATCCATTGAACAACTGGTTCGTAGCCACAATTGTGGCAATTTAGACCCTTGTAAATCGATCACCTGGATACGGCCCGCCCTCATTACACCCCGTATCGACCCGTGTTCTCTAGTAGATACCCTACGGTTAAGCTTGAGGCCCCTCCTTTCCTTGGCACTTCTTTCAAGCCATTGTCGGTGGCGAGCTCGCTTTGAATACAGATAGGGAATCCTGCTGAGCTGCCGATGAGAATGTCACATCAAGCCGCAACTACCCCCTACTCCCTCTTTGACTGCATCCTCCATAACAAATCTGCTCGTAAACTTTTTGGGAATTTCATAAAGACGCCGCTGTATCTTATGCGACGAGGCACAAGGCATACACGAAGTGCTGCAGAATAGCTGTCTGTGAGCAGGGTAGCTGAAGTATTACCCTGCCCATGGGAGGAGGTGGTATTACATTGAAACTTTGCAATATCCGTCATGACGCCACTTCAAGGGCCCCGACATCAACAGACATCGGTAGCTTTACCCAGCCGCTAAGTATCGGGACAGGAATTCGTTTACCATTCTCAAAATCCAGTTTCATATGAGGAAGTAGATCGATGAGCCATTCGAAAGCGACCTTCGCTTCAAGCCGTGCCAGCGCGGAGCCCATGCAAAAATGTATACCTTTCCCCAACGCTAGGTGATCTTTGTTGCGTCGATGCAGATCAAAAGTCTCTGGGGCTTCATAAGTATCAGCATCGAGATTCCCGGAGGAGAAAAGCAACCAAAGCGTATCACCCTTACTGATGTTTTTGCCTCTGAACTCAACATTTCTGGTTGCAATTCGAAAAAGGCCCATTACAGGGCCGTCATAACGCAACATTTCTTCAACGAAATCAGAAATCAATGTCCTATCATTTCGCAAGTCCGCCAGCACATCGGGATGATTCAATAAGAACACTACCCCGTTGCTGATCAAGTTGGTCGTTGTTTCATTCCCTGCAAGCCACAGCAGTTTGCTTAAACCTAGTATTTCTTCTGTACGTAGATTCTCACCTTCCTCGGAAGCATCAAGCATGGCGCTGATAAGGGTATTTGCCTGTGGATTATGACGCGCCGCAGAGATGATTTCGCTCAAGCCTTCCGTCATCTCTTTACGTGAGCCGAGCTGCTGCTGAATGGAATACCCTTCTCCAGCACCAATGGCCAGGGAATCAGACCACATGCGCAAGCGATGACGTTCCTCCAACGGAATCCCCATCATCTGAGCAATTACATACACCGGCAGCGGACTGGCAAAATCATCTACCAGATCCAGCGCTTCACCATTGCGAATTTTCTGGTGGAGTTCGTCCATTAGATTTGTGGCTATTTCCACCACCGCTGGTTCCATTTCGGCGATGCGTTTTGGCGTGAAAGCCTTTGCAAACAGCGAACGAATTCTGGTGTGTTCTGGCGGATCATGCTGAATCAAGGGTAGGAAACCCATGCCGCCATTGTCATCGCGCTGTTCGCCGTCTTCTCCTGCTACGAGGCCCCCACCGGGTCCGGCTGCGGACGAGTATGTGTATGGGTCCTTGAGCATCTCGAGGATATCCTCATGCTTTGAAATAACCCAAAACCCATACTCCTGCGCATAGTAAACTGGATCGGTCTCTCGAAGATTCTTCCAAAAGGGTTGTGGCCGCGCAGCGTATTCTGCAGAGAGAAATGGAAATTCATTAGACATGGTATATTTCTCCTATTCGGGACAACCACCCACCAAATCGGCTGGCATCTTGTCCAACTTCCAATACTCTCAGTTTTCCGACAGCAAATTCGCATGTACCAATTTGAGTAAACGGTAAAATTCCTTGGCCTCTTTAGCAGACATGCCGCGCGTTGCCGCTCTGCCAATATCGCCTACCAGATCTTCAAGCGACTTCAGCATGGGGTCGATTTTATCCGTAAGGCGAACCATCTTCGCACGGCGATCACTAGTATCCTGATGTCGCGCTATCCATCCCGCTGACTCTAGTCGGTCCACAACTTTGCCCAGTGGTGGTTTCGCCATCATCAGGGAATCGGCAATACTAGTTTGCGTCTGCTCGCCGTTCATGTAGAGCAGGTAGAGCACCTGCCATTGTGTGCGAGTTAACCCCAAGTCCTTTACCTGCCTGTTAAAGAGCCGGGCGACCATCAAACTAATTTCGTGAATTAGCGTACTAACAGGCTGGTCTTGCCGCCTTGATTGTTGGCTTGCTATATCTTGCGTTGACAATTTAGTTATCCTAGTTAATATAACTACAGTTAATATTTTAGTTGTAGGTATCGCGGTTTGTCAATTCATGATGCCTCTCGAACTAGTTGGTAGCGATAGTATGCGTTACATCATGCAGACCGTGGGACCCATTTTGGCCGCAGCGATACTCATGGGCTGCGATGGCGAACCCCAAAATGGCACAACCAGTACTGGGATTACTCCACAGCCCTCGTCACCCGTTGTAGTATCGATTACGAGTCCGGAAATAGCGGCATTATCTGAGCCTATTTTTGTTACCGGCACCATTCTCGCACGCCGCTCCACCAATATTTCGCCGATGGTTGGTGGCCTCATCGAAGAAATCTATGTCAACGTTGGAAGCCGTGTTGAAGAAGGGCAGCCCTTGCTGCGTATGCGCCAGAAAGATTTCGAGATTAATGTCCTGCGTCTTTCTGAGGCTAAGCGCCTGGCAGAGGCAGAGTACAAAGACTCGGTACGCGATCTTGAAAACGCCATCGCACTCAGAGAGAAGCAAGCATTCTCTGTCGAGCAACTCGATGACAGGCGCACACAAGTTGAGGTATCGGCTGCGAAGCTCGGTATTGCAAGCGCTAATCTTGCCGAGGCGCAGAAGGAACTGGACGACTCAATAACCCGAGCACCCTACCGTGGCGTTATCACCCAGAGACATGTGGATGAAGGCGCATACGTCCCATCAATCATGCGCTCTGAGCACCCAGTCCTCCAAATCCAGGAGATTGATGTCATGGTGGCACTGGTGTTCGTGCCCGAAGTTTATTTAACTTCCATTCAGTTGGGTACGCTCGGAAGGGTTCACATACCGAGTATGAATCAAACCTATGAGTCGGAAGTGGCGCTGATCAACGATCGAATAGACCACAAAACTCGCACTATCGATGTAAGACTGGGAATACCAAATGTGGATTATGCGATCAAACCTGGGCTTTTCATTGAAGTCGAGCTGATGCCCATTTCAAGACAGGGGCTAATGTTATCACCCAACGCTACTATGGGACTGGGAAGCAGCCGCTCTGTCCTGGTGGTTGAAGATGGCGTAGTTAGTCAACGCACAGTGCAAGTACGTGAGCTTAGTGATGGTCGGCTTGAGATACTCCAGGGCGTAAGCTCAAATGCGATCCTTGTTGTAGGCCCCAGTATGCACAAGGTTTCTGATGGTTCACGGGTCACTATTTCAGAACATCCCTATGTGGATAGCTGACCTCTGCATTCGCCGGCCAGTGCTGGCGATCATGATGACCGCTGCGCTCATGATGCTGGGCGTGGTCTCCATGGGTCGAATAAGCATCGATCTGTTCCCGAGCGTTGAAGTGCCCATTGTAACGGTTGAAACAATACTCGAAGGAGCCTCTCCCAGCACGGTAGAGACAGAAGTTACCGAGAGGCTTGAAGAAGAGCTAATCGCTATATCTGGCGTCGATACAATGCGCTCGATTAGCGGTGACGGTTTTTCACAGATAATCCTTGAATTCGATATGGAGGAAAATCCCAACCTGAAGGCCCAGGAGATACGGGACAAAATCAGTCAAACTCTGCCGCTTCTGCCTGACACAGTTAGTCAGCCTGTCGTCTCCATACTTGATCCGGATTCTGAACCCATTGTCTCGGTGATTGTATCCGGCCCCTGGCCAGTGGGTGAACTCACAGCCTTCGCCAAAGATGTCGTCAAAGAGCGTTTGCAGAGAGTACCTGGCGTTGGCAGCGTGATTCTTGTCGGGGGCCGCGAGCGGGAAGTACGCATCTGGTTGAAAGCCCCACAAATGCGGGGTTACGGCGTAATTGCGGCCGATGTAATCAGCGCTATCCAACGTGAGCATGCTGACATCCCTGGCGGCCGCCTGGATTACCACAGCGGGTCCACGGAACTGACCATCAAAACCATGGGCGAAGTAACCAGCTTAAAAGAGTTGGGTGAAATCATTATTTCTCGCGATGATAAGGCGATGGTGCGCTTGATAGATGTTGCCGAAGTTGAGGATGGTCTGGAGGATGAACGCAGCTACGCGGAGCTAGATGGTAGAACAGGAGTAAGCCTCGAAATTCGCAAACAATCTGGAACCAATACCACCAGTATTGCCAAAGCAGTTAAGGCAGCGCTGACCAAACTTCAGACAGAAACACCAGCTGAAATCAACATTGTCACGGTAAGGGACAGTTCGCGATTTATCGGGTCCGCAGTGCGAGACGTGTCAAACGATATTTTGCTAGGCATCCTCCTGGTTGTCATTGTCACACTTTGCTTTTTACTCAGCGTACGCGCCACGCTAATTGTTGCAACCGCTATTCCAACGGCAATCATCGCTACTTTTTTCGCTTTCTACCTACTCGATTTTTCTATCAATATGGTATCGCTGATTGCCATATCACTGTGTGTCGGCCTGCTCGTAGACGATGCCATAGTTGTGCTGGAATCTATACACCGCGAAGTTGAAGCTGGGCTCGACCTCAATGAAGCTGCTTCAACGGGCACGCGAAAAGTTGCCACTGCCGTCATCGCATCCACCCTTTGTGTGATGGCGGTGTTCTTGCCGATTTCCTTTACCACAGGTCTGGTTGGTGTGTTTTTCTATCAATACGGTGTCACCATTGCTGTGGCAGTAGCACTATCTCTGTTTGTTTCCGTTACCCTTACGCCTATGTTGAGCTCTCGTCTGCTCAAAAAAAGTTCCGGCCATAGAGGAATGTTTGCGCTACTGGATAAGGGCTATGTACTTCTGGAAACAACCTACGTTAAGGGCGTTCGCTTCGCACTTCGCGCTCGCTGGCTTGTTCTGCTGTTGGCCGCTGCCACTGTCGGTATGGGTGTTTATAATGCGGGTCAGGTTCCCCTCTCATTTACGTCCGCAACTGATAGAAGCGAGTTTCTCGCCAAAGTCGAGCTTCCTCTGGGAACCGGTCTTACCCAGGCCAAGCGTGTTGCCACTCAAGTGAGTAAAACTGTCAGTGACCTGGAACATATTGAATTGGTGTTCACTGTTATTGGCTCCGGCGCTCAGGCCAAGGCAAACGAACTATCATTCTATTTTGGTCTGTCGCCGAAACAACAAAGGAGCAGTCATCAGTATGAAGTGATGGATGACGTCCGCACAGCGCTCGCTTTGGCCATACCCGATGCCAAGCACATCTCTTTGACAGATGTGCCCTGGATATCCGGAGGAGGATTCTTTGGTGCCGACATGGAGATGGCTTTAAGCGGCGATGATTTAGAACAACTTCGAACATACGCGGATACTATCACGAGCCAGATGGAAGAATCTGGCCTCTTCAGGGATATCAAGTCCAGCTATGAGCCAGGCAAGCCTGAATTGCAGGTTACGATAAACCGGCGCAGGGCCGCTGATTTGGGCATTTCGGTTCGAGATATCGCCGCTACTGTTGGAGCCACGATGGGTGGTGTAGATGTTACAAGTTACGAAGAGTTCGGTAATCGCTATGACGTGCGCCTGAGATATGCAGAAACGTACCGCGACGAGATCGGAAAGTTTGACCTCATTCAATTACGCGCGGCAGACAACAGCTTAATAGATTTCCGTAACGTCGCAGAGGTAAGCGTAACCAGTGGCCCGGCACAAATCGATCACTACAATCGGGCTCGAAAGATCGGTATTTCTGCAAACGCTCCCGCTGGGATCGCGACAGGCGAGCTGATGAAAAAAATGGATGAGATTATTAGTGATCTCGATATGGCTACAGGATACGAGAGTTCATATCTAGGCACTTCAGAGCAAATCAATGATATTGTCGAGGCAATATTTTTTGCACTAACAATGTCGATGCTCAGTCTATACATGATTCTGGCTAGTCAATTCAACAGCTATACTCAACCAGTAGTGATCATGCTTACCGCTCCGCTGTCTTTTGTGGGCGCATTCAGCTTGCTCGCATGGACTAACTCCGAGCTTTCAGTCTTGACACAAATCGGTCTGGTCGCGCTGATGGGTCTGGTTATGAAAAACGGCATTCTTCTGGTGGACTATGCCAATCAGGCCATAGAGCAAGGCCACAGCGCAGCGGAAGCTATGATCGAAGCGGCTCATTTACGCTTACGCCCAGTACTGATGACTGCGTTCTCTACCATATTCGGTATGATCCCTATAGCGCTGGCCACGTCTGATGGCGCTGAGTTACGCACTTCAATGGGTATACTCGTAATAGGCGGACTAATTTCCTCAACCGTGCTTACCTTATTTGTTGTTCCAGTGGTTTACACATTACTCGCCGACGCCGAAAGTCAGCTTGCCCGTCTATTAAAATCGGAAATCTGAACAAGATGGATGCACTCCAACTGGAAAAAGTTTACGAGTTGTTCAGCGCCGGGATCGGTGCTCACAGTGATATGTCACTGAAATTTGTTTCTACCGAGGAAAACCGAGTCGTATTGGAAATGCCTTTCCAGGAAAAGCATGCAACAGCGCACGAAAATGGTTCGTTGCACCCTGGCGCTCTGGCAGCCGCACTGGACAGTGCCTGCGGTTTCGTAGTCCTCCAAAGCCTCGCGGTGCCACAGGCCATTGCGACCATCAACCTGCGAATCGACCACATACATTCCGCCCCCGTAGGCACTGATGTTCGAATCCAGGCGGAGTGCTACCAGCAGATTAACGGGTTTGCCTATGTCAGTGCATTCGCCAGCAGCCTGGACGGAAGAAAGATGTTGTGTAACGCGCAAGGTATTTTCAAAATTGGCAGCCCAGGTCCTGCCCTGGATCGAAGCTTGCTCTATCGACGAGGTGATTAATCAAGATGGACAAACATCTACTCCAGTTTCTCGACGAGACGCCCTATGCGAAAAATTACGGGACCGAGCTTGTCAGATGCGAACCAGATGTCGAATGCCTGACTCCTTGGGCAGAGCATTTTACTGGTAACCCATTGTTGCAAGCGTGGCACGGAGGAGTAGTTGTAGGCGTTCTCGAGCTTACCGGTGCGTTGCAAACTTTAAAGGTATCAGCCGACGAAGTGTGCCCACTCCTATCAGCCAACATTAATTTTCTACGTCCCACCAAGGGTGATCTAGCCGTGCATACACGCGCTTACCTTGTTCGAAGTGGGAGGCAGATTCTGAATATCGATGTCATCGCCTGGCAAATCTCGCTGCAAGAGCCCACTGCTGCGGCAACACTGACTTTTGCAAGACGTAGTTAGTCACCATCCTTCTGTTCGATTTAACGCTAAATTCACGAAAAACCACCCCGTACCGCCTGCGTTCCGGCGCGAGCTCATTAGCCGCTCGCCCGAGAGAATTCTCGGTAAGAGTCTGGAAGAACACTCTTCCCCCAAGGCAATGGTGGATTTTTGCGGGTACAAATGTGCAGTTTTCGTCCGGCGTTGATAGGCTTTTCACAGCGGAGCATATCGTTTTCCGCATCAAAACCCCACGTCACTAAGGCGCGAAGCGAGTAGTGACGTGGGCAGCGCGCACATTGCGGCAATCTTGGCAACACCGAGGCTTAACGTCTTTTCAGGGGTGGTTACAGTGGAACCACCCCCTCAAAGGTGGATTGGGTCGTGTAGGCACAGTCAAATATGGCCAAAATTGCATTGCAGAGAGCTTTCAGGGCGTTTGATGGCAGCAAGTTTTCAGCTGCCGGGCAGAAACCACTCCCGATTCAGGTGAAGTTCTCTGTGACACGCGTATTCTGTGTTCCTATAATCGGCCCCAACACTGAATTTTGTCGCTGCCACTGCGCTTAAAGTGGCAAGGAAGACCCCACCTTGCGAAAGCGAACGGGGTAGGTGGATTCAGGTAGTTTTGGAATCTGCTGAACGCGTCACTCAGGACCCTTCTTGACGCAACGGTCAGCGATGACCGGGTCCCTCTTCGAACTATCGCAGTGCCGCTTCGTCTGGGTACCGCACCTTCAAATCCCTCCCGCCTGGTACGGGGATCGGTTCCATAAGCGCTGTGGATGGCCGGGCATATATGCCGGCCTGAAAGACAGTTTCTTCAACCACGCAAACGCACTGGCGGTCAGTGCGCTCTGCTCAACTTAAAAAGGAGAAATCCACCACCAGCCTTTGGCTGGATGACCGTTGGTTTGCACGGGCCAGTTTTCTTGCGAAAACACACCGTGCTGTCTATGGCCAGACACATTCAGGTCAACCGGGATTGGTGTCCCGTGATCGTACCGCTCGTCGGACCTGCGCAGCATTGTTGCCAGGTGATCAGAAACACTCACCGATGGAAACAACACTATGCGAGACCTGAACTACCAACTGAAACTCTTGTGCAAACACAGCCATGAAGGCAGCTTCGAAACCCGCGTAGGCCGTGAGCGCCAGTTGAGCGCAATCGCCAACCAGTTGCACGAGCTGGGCTTCCGGCAATTGAAGGCCTCCTCCCTCAAACAAAAGCATGTCCAGGCCCTGGTGGACGAGTGGCTGAAACAGAACCTTTCACCCGGCACCATCAAGAACCGGATGAGCTGTTTACGCTGGTGGGCCGAGAAGGTTAACAAGCGGGCCGTGGTTGCCAGCTCCAACGACTTTTATGGCATACCGGACCGGCAGTTCGTATCCGGCACCAGCAAGGCCAAGGACCTGAAAAGGGACCAACTCGCCCTGGTGAAAGATGAATATGTGAGGATGAGCCTGCGCCTGCAACAGGCCTTCGGGCTTCGACGGGAGGAAGCCCTGAAGATCCAGCCCCGCTGGGCAGACCGGGGTGATCACCTGCACCTCAAGGCCAGTTGGACCAAGGGCGGACGGGAACGCACCGTCCCCATCCGCACCCTGGAACAACGCGCCCTGCTGGAACAGGCCAAGCGGCTGGCCGGTTTCGGCTCGCTGATCCCCCGGGGCCGGCAATACATCGAGCAGCTCAGGATCTACGAACGCCACACCGCCAACGCCGGCTTATCCAAAATGCACGGCCTGCGCCATGCCTATGCCCAGCAGCGGTACCGGGAACTCACAGGTTGGCCCTGCCCCCATGCGGGCGGGCCCGCCAAAGAGCAATTAACCGGGTCACAGCGTCAGGTCGACCAGCAGGCCCGCCTGACCATCAGTGCTGAAATAGGCCATGTCAGAGCCCAGATAACTGCTGTGTACATAGGCAGATAGGGCATGCAGATCCAACCCCGCCTGATCCGACTCCGCGATGCCCCGGCCTACCTCGGGATCAACAAGAATACTTTTAATCGCGTGGTGCGCCCTGCCCTGTCTGAGGTTTCCCTGGGACAACAAACCATTCTCTTCGACAGACTTGAAATCGACGCCTGGGCGGAGGACTATATCCAACGCAACGGGCGTCGTCCTTTAGGCTCAATTCTGGAGGACGATTTATGTCAAAGCGCAACAAAATGCCGGGGCTCCGCCTCAAAAACGGGATCTGGCATATCGAAAAACGCTCGCAGTACGCCCCCGGCGGCTGGCTCCGCGAAAGCACAGGAGTATCTGGCCGCACTGAGGCAGAGCAAAAACTGATCCGTCGACTGGCGGAGATTCAAGAGGAGGCAAAGCAACAAGCCGCAGCGGTTTATACCTTCGAGGCAGCGGCACTGCGATACCTCGAAGATATTGCACAGTCGTCATCGGCAGAAACGATAGCGATACATCTGGACCAGTTGTTCGTGTATATCGGCGCACTGCCCCTGGAGCAGGTCCACGACGGCACTTTAAAGCCATTCGTGGATGAGCGGCTCCGTCTGGGGAAGGCCCCGAAATCCATTAACAATGCGATTGGTACAGCCAGTGCAGTTCTCAATCGCGCGGCGCGGGTATGGCGAAATGAGCAAGGGCTGCCGTGGCTAAAACAGGCACCGCCCAAACTCAGTCGGCTATCGCTCAAGGGGTGCCAGAAAAGACCGTACCCCTTGTCGTGGGAAGAACAGGACAGGCTTTTTTCAAGGCTCCCCCGCCACCTGGCGGATGCCGCGATGTTTGCGGTCAATACGGGATGCCGGGAACAAGAGGTCTGCCAGCTGCGCTGGGCATGGGAGGTAAAACTGGATGATCTATCCACTTTCGCCTTTGTCCTGCCCGAGTCGATCACCAAGACCAGTACCGAGCGGGTGGTGGTGCTCAACACGGTCGCGAAGGCAGTAGTCGATTCACGGCGGGGGATCCACGAGGACTTCGTGTTTACCTATCGGGGCAACCCGGTCGGGAAGTTACGGACCAGCGCGTGGATCAGGGCCTGGACGAAGGCCGGGTTACCGACGGACAGCACCATACTCAAAGGCGTTCACAATTTGCGCCATACGTTCGGCCGAAGGCTGCGAGGCGCGGCGGTTCCACTGGAAACACGCAAGGCGCTGCTGGGGCATGCCAGTGGTGATATCACCACCCACTACTCGGCAGCCGAACTCGGCGAACTGCTGGATGCCGCGGAGAAGGTGACCGATCGTGGGCGCGCGCAATCGCCCACCCTGACAGTGATAAAGCGGCAGAAGGAGGAAAGTGTCGGAAAACTGCCGGAAATGCGCGGGAAGGTTAGTGGCTGCTAAGCTGCAGACCCTTACGGAATTGGCGCGCCTGGCACGATTCGAACGTGCGACCGCCTGGTTCGTAGCCAGGTACTCTATCCAGCTGAGCTACAGGCGCGTGAGGGGCGACACTATAGGGAGGAAGGCCTTATAGGTCAAGGGCTTGCGGCAACGCTTACAGACTAGTCATCCATCCAGTCTGGCCACTCCCCGGACACGCTGGCGGTCCAGTTCGGGGGGCGCTTCTCGAAGTAGGCCATACCGCCCTCTATAGCATCGGGGCGGCCCATGGAGTACTTGAGCGCGCGGGTTTCAAGGTCGATGTAGTCCTGCTGCCCAAGGTCGGGCGCGCGCCACATCAGGCGCTTGTGCAGGCCCATAACGAGCGGGGCGCAGTTGGCAGCGATGTCGCGGGCCAGCTCCATGGCGGTGTCCAGCACCTGGTCGCCTGGGACCACGCGGCTCGCAAGGCCCCACTCTCCCGCGGTCTCGCCCGTCACTCGCACGCCGCCCACGATCATCTCGAACGCGCGCTCGAAACCCATCAGGCGGGGCAGTATCTGCTCGATGGCGAAGTCCGCCACCACGCCGCGGCGGTTCTGCACGAAGCCGTACTTGCCCTCGGCAGCCAGTACGCGCATGTCGCACTGGGCGGCGATTCCAAGGCCAACACCGACCGCGTGGCCATTGCAGGCGGCGATCACTGGCTTGCGCACCTCCCAGGCCTGGGTGCTTAAGGGGCAGGACGTGAATTCCACGTCGTCGTGAGAATCAAAGGTCTCACCGCCACCGCTCATGTCCATGCCGGCACAAAACGCTTTGCCTGCGCCGGTCACCACCACCACGCGCACGGCGTCATCTTCGTCGCAGCGGCGATAGGCATCGCCTAGTTCGTCCATCATCGCCGTGGTAAACACGTTCATCGCGTCTGGGCGGTTGAAGGTAATAAGGGCGACACCCTCATCGATGTCGAGGGCGATATCGGTGTATTCCATTGCTTTTGTACCTGGCTGGCGGCCCTATTCGGGCGCGACTTTCAACATGTCGACGCAGGCCGCGCCGTCTACCCGTATGCATTCGCCGCTGATAAAGCGGGCCGCATCACTGGCGAGAAATAATACCGCGTTGGCCATGTCCTGCTTACTACCCTTGAGGCCACGATCATTGACATCTCCGACCTCGCTGAAGCGGTCAACGCCTTCGGTCTCCTCGATGTAGCCAGGTGCCACGGCATTGACGCGAATGCCCTTGCCTGCCCATTCCACCGCGCAGGTGCGCGTCAGGGAGATGACGCCTGTCTTGGCTGCCGCGACGTGGGCCTGGTAAGTAACGCCCCAGTGCTCAAACGGCGCGACAATATTGACGACCACCCCGCCCTGCTCCTTCAGCGCTTTTTCGTAGGCCGCCTTGGTGACGTTGTATGTGCCCTGCAGGTCGATATCGACAATCGTGCGAAAGCCGTTGTAGGAAATGTTGTCGAGTGTGGCGGGGAAGTTGCCCGCGGCATTGTTAACCACGATGTGCAGGCCGCCAAGCTCCGCCACGATGGTGTCGATCACTGTTTCCACCGCGTGCTCGTCGCGCACGTCACAGGTAAGGCCAAGACACTGGATGCCCTCACTCACGAGTTCCGCTGTTGCGTCGTCTATGACCTCCTGCTTACGGCTGGCTATCGCCACCGCGGCACCGTGCTGCCCGAGCGTGCGTGCAATCTCCTTGCCGATACCGGTGCCGCCGCCCGTGACGAAGGCCACGCGCCCTTCCAGCACGCTGTCCTTGAAGATAGACATGAAGCTCTCCTCGGCCCGGGTCAGGTTTCGAGAACGCGCCCGAGTGTTGCATCACCCATGATGGTGGTGCGATGAATCACGCGCTCCATGCCGGGGCGCGTACCCGTGGCGCAGTGCATGGCGCGCCAGTTGTCCCAAAGCACCATGTCGCCGGGTTGCCACTGGTGGAAGTAGTGAAACTCTTCCTTGCGCGTGTGTGCCACCAGCCGCTCCAAGAGCTCGATCGCCTCGTCGTTAGACAGCTCCGCCTTGTGCGGGGAGATAATGCGCTCGAGAAACTGCTCGACGATCTCGAGCACCTTGCGGCCGGTTACGGGGTGAGTGACCACGGCCGGGTAAGCGACTTCAGGGAAGTTCGGGTAGTTGATGTCGGAAGGTTTGCGCGGGCTGTACGGGCCGGGCTCGTAACCCTCGAGATCTACATAGCGCATGTGCTTGCGCTGCATGCTGAAGGTGTAGGTCACCTCGATCTTCTCCAGCAGCGCCTTGGTCTCATCATCGAGCGCATCGTAGGCGGCGGCGAGATCGCCAAAGCCGGTGAGGCCATCTTCTTTCGCACACACCACGCCGCGCAGTAGCGCACCGCGGTTCGGCCGGCCCGTGTAGTGCAGGTCCATATGCCAGTCGAGTTTGCCCGCCATCTGCTGGCCCTTGTAGGTGGCGGTCATGAACTTTTCTTTCTCGGGGTCGTTCACCAGCATGAACAGCTCGGGGTAGTCCTCCGAGCGCGTTTCACTGATGGGGTGCACTTCCAGCTCGCCGAAAACACGGCTGAACGCGATCTGGCTTTCGGGGGTAACGTCCTGGCCGCGAAACACCACGATACCGTGTTCATCCCAGATACTGACCAGCTCGGCGGCTAGCGCATCATCGATAGGCCTGGTGATATCGAAGCCGCTAACTTCGACGCCCACATTATCAAGCGGTGTGACAGTCAGTGACATAGCTAGTCCAGTACTCCCGGGTCGCGGCGAAGCTCCCTGCGTGCCATGGCTTCCCAGAGAAATGGGAAACCGTGCGCGTCTGGCAGCGAAATCTCTTTTACCTGCTCATCATTCAACGGCACTCCGCCACCTGCAACCTCTACCTGGTAGGCGCGCATCGCGCGCCACTCCAGCGTTGCCACGCGCAGGTGTGCCTGCCGGAGATCGCGGCCCACCACCAGGGAACCGTGATTGGCGAGCAGTGCCCACTTGGCATCTCCAAGCGCTTCCACCGCCGCCATCGTTTTGTCGGCATCCTCAAACGTACCGCCATACTCGTCAAACAGCGGCAGGGGGCCATCGACATAACCGCCGGCCTGGTCATACACAGGGGGAACCCGGTGCATATTGGCCCAGATGCCACTCCAGCGCGCGTGGTTGTGGATGACCACGTTCACGTCCGGGCGGGCGTTGTGCAGCTGGATATGCAGGCCCAAAGCGGGAGTGACGTTCCAATCGCCCTCGACGATCTTGCCCTCCTCATCGAGCGTTACGATGTCACTCGCGGTGACTTCGTCCCACGCCAGCTCCCAGGGATTGGTCAGCACGGTGCCGTTTTCGAGCCGGTAAGTGATATGACCGGCAATGTGCTCGTTCCAACCCTCGTGA
Organism: Halioglobus sp.; assembly: GCA_965227435.1. Taxonomy (GTDB): domain Bacteria; phylum Pseudomonadota; class Gammaproteobacteria; order Pseudomonadales; family Halieaceae; genus Marimicrobium. Next base: position 807,425 of record CBDDGB010000002.1, read on the forward strand.
AAGAGCATGCGGCACATCAGGGCAACCTGCGCTTTCTCGCTGAGCTCTGGAATGAGCGGTCGTCGCCCGGGGTTGGGCGCGAAATGTTTCAGCATGTCGTAATCGACGCCGGGTACATTACTCATGGCAAACCTCGCTGGTGCAGCGGTGCTTCAGCGGCTACTCGCTGAGGCCGGGAGGGGCTTTCATCTGCAGGCGAATCGGCCAGACGGCGCCATCACCAAGGTGAATGATCAACCCGTGGTTGTCTTCGTCGTAGTCCTTTACCCATTCATACTCAATGTTGGGCAATTGCAGTGACCCGCCCTTCTCGGGTGCCCGGCCAACCACGACGACTTCCTCGATCGTGTCCGGATTACCCATAGAGGACTTGGGAATCGCAATGGTCACTTTCTGGCGGCCCTCTGTCTCGCCCTGTTCGATATCCATCAGCTCGGCGCCCGTCGTGTCATCGCGAGAGCCCTTGATGAGATCCAGCCATCCGGAGTTCATGGCATCGCTGTCCGTCTCAGCAACGGTAGGCGCGGCCACGGTGACCAGGCAGGCGAGGAGCAGGATTCTGAGGTGCGCGTACATGGGCATTACCGGCAGGAAACGTGTCCCGGCAGCATAACCCAATTACAGGGGGGGACAAGCCTGTTCAGTTCGGCGTTTCAAACTCCGGCAGGGCCTTTCGGCGCCGCAGCCAGTTGAGGGTGCTGAGCACGCCGGGGCGCTGCACAAGCCAGCGCTCCAGGCGGTATTTCCCCGGAAAATTCATCAGCAACAGGCCAACCAACAGCGTGAGAAGGCCCTGCCCGGGCGTCACCAGCATAATCGCCCCAAGCACCACCAGGAGTATGCCCACGCCGTTTTTCACGATCGCCAGCGCGAGGACAAAAACGGGGTGGCCGCTCTCATCTCGCCAGTGCCGGCGCCGCGTGCGGGAGAAATAGTCAGCTGGCAGCCGGGTCACCACCAGTGGCACGGCGAGCAGTGTGGCAAAAAAAAGCAGCAGCGACAGCCCACTCACCAGAAGCAGCAGGGGCTGCCACTGGTCTGCGATGGCCAGCACTATTTCACGGCAGCCGCTCTCGAAGGGTCCGCAGGTATCTGCCATGCTGAGCCCGGTGTCCTGTTGGAGTAAACTGTGCCCATTGTGGGAGTGATTCTCCCGCCGGGCAACTTGCTACCAACCAAAGACCGACAGCACGCAAAACGAAAACTGACTTTACGCTATGACGCTGAAACTCTCTGTACTGGACCAATCGCTGGCCCGCAGCCGCGATGACGCGCACGATGCCCTGCACGAAACGCTGCAAATGGCGCGCTGGTGTGAACAGCTGGGCTACGAGCGTTTCTGGGTGTCAGAGCATCACGCCTTTCCCTCGGTCGCAGGCAGTGCGCCGGAAGTGCTATTGGCGGCTATCGGCGCTGCCACCAACAGCATCCGTATTGGCTCGGGCGGCATCATGCTGCCCCACTACAGCCCGTATAAAGTCGCGGAAGTGTTTTCACTGCTTGCCAGCCTCTACCCGGACCGCATCGACCTCGGTATAGGCCGCGCCCCGGGCGCAGACATGGACACAGCGGTAGCGCTCGCCGCAGACGGCAGACCGAAGTTCGCCCAATTCCCGGAGCAGACCGCAAAGCTGAGTGAGTACCTGTGGGAAGCCGAAACCAAACCAATCGTAAGCCCGAAGGCACCCCACCCCGTCCCGCTGTGGATGCTCGGTTCCAGTCCCGACAGCGCGGTGCTCGCCGCGGCGCGCGGACTGCCCTACAACCTCGGCCTTTTCATCAACCCGCAGGCAGACGCGCGCCTCATCGGTCTGTACAAGTCACACTTCCAGCCCAGCGCGCTGCAACCTGAGCCCTACGCGATTCTCACCCTCAGCGTTTTTTGTGCTGACACGGAAGAACACGCCCGGGCGTTACAACACACGTACGACATCAACCTGTTCCGGTTCTTTACCGGCCAGAGCGGCGGCGTTTCGCTCACCCCCGAGCAGGCGGCGGACTACCCCATCGGGCCGCAGGAGCACGCCTTCATCGCGAGTCGGGAACACAGTCGTGCCACGGGCACGCCACTACAAGTGCGGGAACAGATCGAGCAGTTTGCGGCCGTGCACAATGCGGACGAGGTCATGGCCGTCACCAACATGTATCACTTCGAAGACCGCAAGCGATCGTTCGAGCTGTTGCATCGGGCTTTCGAGGAACAGTCGGCCGCGCTTTCGAGCACGGCCTGAGCGAGGAGACAAGAAAATGTTACAGCGACTCGTTGTCATTGCTCTCGTGGCGGGTGCCGGCTACTGGTATTGGACCGGACCCTACCAGGACAAGGTAAACCCGGATTACGCCACGCAGCTTGAGAACAACGCGGCCGCGCTGTCGGAGTGCATCAAGAGCAGCTCGTATCGCACGAGCCTGAGCGGAGAAGGGCCTGACTCTTCGGCGGTGGAAGCCACGTGCGCCAGAGAACTGGAACTCTATGAAGACGAGGGCCAGTGGCACAGTTACAGCGCCACACGGCCCGACTGATCGACGGCGCAGTCGCGCCGCCGTCACAACCCTGGGGCGTTAGCCCTCCATGGACTTCTTGAGATCCGAGGACGCATCGTCCATCGCGTCTTCAGCATCGTCCATCGCGTCGCCCGCTGCATCCATGGCGTCATCGGCAGCATCGGATGCCGCGTCCATCGCATCATTTGCAGCATCAGAGGCGGCGTCCATGGCGTCTGAAGTGGCGTCGACTGCATCATCGGCCATCGCCTGCATGCTGTCGGCTGCATCAGAGGCCATTTCGCCTGCGGAATCCATGGCATCGCTAGCCATATCACCGGCCTCATCCATAGCGGCAGAGGCCGAATCGGCAGCGTCGCTGGCCATCTCTGAGACGCTGGAAGTCGCTTCTTCCATCTCTTCCTTGCTGCAACCGGTCACTGCAAGCGCCACGACAACCGCTGACAGCAACGCCAGAATTTTCTTGTTCAACATGATTTACTCCAGATTAACTTATAAGAAGCGCAGCCGGTTGGAATCGGGGCGCTCAGAGTACCCCCCGGCCACGACCTGACTATAGCACAGACCTACCGGCGCGCCCCCAGGGCGGTTGACATAAATCGTCGTAAACTCCCCCACGGCGCGCCATAATGGGGCATTGATTACGACAGGGAAGCCCGCGCTGTGAAAAAACTGCTGGCCGCCGCCGCGGTGTTAGTCCTTCTGTTTGCCGGTGTCTGGTACATGGGGCAGAAACCGCCCCCAGAGGTCTCCCTCCATACCCTGTCGCGCGGTACGGTGGAACGGACCGTCTCCAATACCCGCGCGGGCACGGTCGAGGCCTGCCGGCGCTCGAAACTGTCGATGCCCATCGGCGGCCGGGTGGACGAACTCATGGTCGATGAAGGGGATATTGTCGAATCCGGCGAGATTCTCCTGTCGCTCTGGAACCGCGACCGCAAGGCCATGACCGCGCAGGCCAAGGCGCAGCAGCTGGCCACGCAAAACCGCGCCCAGCAGGTCTGTGTTGAGGCCGAGAACGCCAAGCGCGAGTCAAAACGCCTGGACGCCCTGGTCGCCAAGCAGCTCACTTCCACCGAGCGCGCCGAGATCGGCCGCACGCGCGCCGAGGCAAGCGCGTTCGCCTGCCAGGCAGCGCGCGACGAACGCGAGGTCGCCGCGGCCAGCCTGGAAATGAACGAGGCGCTGCTCGAGGAAACGTACCTACGAGCCCCGTTCAAAGGAATCGTCGCTGAAATCAACGGCGAAATCGGCGAGTACGTAACGCCCTCCCCGCCCGGCGTGGCAACTCCCCCCGCAGTGGACCTCATCGACTACAGCTGCCTGTATGTCACCGCGCCCATCGACGAGGTCGACGCCGGTGAGCTGCACAACGAGCTGCCCGCTCGCATCACCCTGGACGCCTTTCGCGGCGAAGTGTTTCCGGGCGGCCTGAGCCGCATCGCGCCGTACGTTCTCGATTTTGAAAAACAGGCACGCACCGTCGAGATTGACGTGACGTTCGCTGAGGAGTCTGTGCGCGAACGCCTGCTCGTAGGCTACAGCGCCGACATCGACATCATCCTGGAAACCCGCGAAAACGTGCTGCGGCTACCCTCGGAGGCGATCATGGAGGGCGACAAGGTCTACCGTTACAGCGACTCTGGCGGCAGCATCGAACTGGTCGCAGTCGAGGCAGGCATCCGCAACTGGAATTTCACAGAGGTATTGGGCGGACTCGCCGAGGGCGACCAGGTCGTGATGTCGCTCGACATCCCCGAGCTTGAAGACGGCCTCGAGGTCATCGCCGCCGATGATTAGCATTACCGGCGTCAATAAGAGTTTCGTGCTCGGCGACAGCGTTGTGCACGCGCTCAATGACGTAAACCTGTCGATAGAGCAGGGAGAATACCTGTCTGTGATGGGCCCGTCCGGCTCCGGCAAGTCCACCCTGCTCAATATGCTGGGACTACTCGACAGACCCGACAACGGCCAATACCTCTTGAACGGCATCGACACGTTTTCCCTTGAAGAGAACGAGCGCGCACGCGTGCGCAGGCAGGAGATTGGTTTCGTTTTCCAGTCCTATCACCTGATCAATCGCCTGACCGCGTGGGAAAACGTCGAAATGCCGCTGATGCTGTCGGGCGTTTCCCCGAAGGAGCGCCGCCCCAAGGTCGAGAGCATTCTCAAAAAGCTCGGTATCGCAAAGCGGTCCCACCACCTGCCCAACCAGCTGTCGGGCGGAGAGCGCCAGCGTGTTGCGATTGGTCGCAGCATCATCATGGGGCCAAGCATCCTGCTGGCCGACGAGCCAACCGGTAACCTCGACTCGAAGTCCGGCATGGAAGTGACCGAGATCCTCGAGGGGCTGAACCGCGATGGCCTTACCCTGCTGATCGTCACCCATGACAACTCCATGGGTGACCGCGCGCGTCGGCGCGTGCGCATGCGCGACGGCGCTGTCGAATCCGACGAAACAGACCCCATCCTGGATCGCGACCATGCGGCTGGCTGACCTTTTTCATTTCACCGTTCTGGCGCTGAGGCGCCAGCGCTTCCGCAGTTTGATGCTGCTGCTGGCGGTGGGGCTCGGGGTCAGCTCCGTGGTTGTGCTGACAGCGCTTGGAGAAGGCGCACGTCTTTACGTGCTCGGCGAGTTTGCCAATCTCGGCAAAGACACCGTGATCATGTTTCCCGGTCGCAAGGAGACATCGGGGGGCATGCCGCCGATGTCAGGTGCAACCGCCAAGCCCATTACGCTGCGCGACGCCGAGGTGCTGGGACGCACCGTACCGGGTGTAACGCAGGTGGCACCCATGGTGATGGGTAACGGCCCGGTCTCGTTCAAATCGCGCGAGCGCGACAGCATTGTCGTCGGCACCACGGGCGACTTTTTCACGATGCGCTTCATGGAAATCGGCCAGGGCAGCAACTTTCCCGACATGGGCGTGAACGAGAGCCGACCGGTGGCGATTATCGGCCAGAAGTTGAAGAAAGAACTGTTCGGCGGCGGGAACGCGATCGGGCAGTGGGTACGCCTGCGCGACTACCGCTTTCGCGTGATCGGGATACTAGCGGGCACTGGAGACTCCTTCGGCGCCGACCTGTCTGAGGCGATTTTCATTCCGGTGGCCTCAGCGCAATCCGTATTTAACATCCACGGGCTGCTGCGGGTGATGCTCAAGGTCGGCGACAACTACGCGGTTGAAGACGTCAAACAGCGTATCGAGTCGCGCATGCAGGAACTGCACGACGGCGATCTCGACGTTACCGTCATCAGCCCTGACGCCATGCTGGAAACGTTTGACGAGATCATCACGGTAATGACCCTCGGTGTCGGCGGCATAGCAGGCATCAGCCTGCTAGTGGCGGGCATTCTGGTCATGAACGTGACACTGATGTCGGTCAAGCAGCGCACGGCGGAAATCGGCCTGCTGAAGGCGGTCGGGGCACCAGCCTCACAGGTGCGCGTGCTATTTCTATCGGAGGCGATCCTTATCTCCATCGCCGGGGCAGTAGCCGGCATCATTGTGGGCTTTCTCCTTGTGTACGCGGGGCGCCAGGTCTCACCCGACGTACCTTTCACCACGCCCACCTGGGCGCTGGTTGCATCTCTGGGACTGGCGATCGGTACCGCGATACTGTTTGCCTGGCTGCCCGCACAACAGGCGGCGGAGATGGAGCCAGTCGATGCACTGGGGCGCAAGTAAGCGATGAGTATCGGCGACTGGCTACGCTGGGTTTATCACGCCGTGACCAGCGCGCGCCTGCGCAGCCTGCTCACGGCGCTGGGCATCAGCGTGGGTATCGCCGCAGTCACGCTGCTCACCTCCATCGGAGAAGGCATCCGCGACTATATGCTGGAGAGCTTCTCGCAGTTCGGCACGCGCATCATCGCCGTGACTCCGGGAAAGACCACGACCTCGGGCATTCCCATGCTGCTCACCACGATAAGGCCCATGACGCTGGAGGACGCCGAGGCGCTCGAGCGCATTCCCCACGTCGACGCCGTTGTGCCCTTTGTCATGGGCAGCGCCAAAGTCGAGGCGGAGCGCTTCTCCCGCGATACCGACGTGTACGGTGTTGGGCCCGACATGGCCTACGCGTGGAAATTCAAGGTTGCCCAGGGGCGCTTCCTGCCCGACAAGGGCATGCACAATTCGCACTACTACGCCGTGCTGGGCTCCAAGGTGAAACAGGAGCTGTTCCAGCACACCAATGCCCTCGGTGACTATGTGCGCGTGGGCGGAACCCGCTTTCGCGTTATCGGGATGATGGAGAGCAAAGGCCAGCTACTGGGCTTTGACCTGGACGATGCCATCTATATTCCCGCCGACCTCGCGATGCAGATGTTCAATCAGGAAAGCCTCATGGAGATCGACGTGATCTTCCGCGAGACGGGCACGTCCACCGAGGTGAGCAAACATATCAAGGAAACCCTGATCCAACGGCACGGCGACGAGGACTTCACGATCTTCACGCAGGAAGACATGATGGGCACGCTGGACAACATCCTGTCCATGCTCAAGCTGGCGGTCGCCGCCCTCGGATCCATCGCCCTGGTGGTCGGCGGCGTGGGCGTGCTCACCATTATGACCACCGCGTTAAAGGAGCGTACGCAGGAAATCGGACTGCTGCGCGCTGTCGGCTGCACTCGCAACCAGATCCTGTGGATGTTCCTCGGCGAGGCGGTGTTGCTGTCTGCGCTCGGCGGCCTGCTGGGCCTCACCATCGTCGCGATACTGGTCATCAGCCTCAATACGTTTGTTCCGGGCCTGCCCGTTTCACTGCAACCGCTGTACATGATCGCCTCACTCTCCCTCAGCGCGCTCGTGGGTCTGGTTGCAGGCATTTCACCCGCGCTGCACGCGGCGAGTCTCGACCCGATCGAGGCCCTGCGCTCCGAGTAACGGACCCACTTCACACTTACCCCTCCAGCCCCCGGAAAAGCTCGAACCAGCTCACAGATAAGTACCATCGAGATTGTGGCTGTCATGTTGCTGTGGTCCATTAAAGACAAGGGCTTTATTCACGCGCCGGGTAAACAGAAGCGGCGTACAGGGGGAGTGGATAATGGACTACAAGAAGCTCAAGAAACCTGAACATCTCAAAGAGGAAGTCTGGGAACAGCACCTGGACTGGCTCAACGTCATGGGCCGCCAACTCGACGACAACATCCAGCGCCACCAGGCACGCGTTCGCGAGGACGCCTCTCGCTCGGAAGCGCTCGAGCCCATGCACCAGGAAGTGCTGGCCACACCTCACCGCACCCAGAGCATGTTCTGCCCGCCCAAGGACTGACCCGCTGTCCGGGCGCACCGCGCCACCCAAACGTCACATTTTTCCAGTTTTAGCGACCGGTCGCGCCATTCTGGTGGCGCCGCCCTTCGGCTACCTTGGTCATCCTGACCCTATGACGAGCCGAGGCCTGCCATGCAAACCGATTTCTGCAAACAACTGGGTATCGATGTACCCATCTTCGCTTTTACCCACTGCCGCGACGTGGTGGTGGCCGTCAGTAAGGCTGGCGGCATTGGCGTACTCGGTGCGGTTGGCTACTCGCCCGAACAGCTGAAAGAAGAGCTGGACTGGATCGACGAACACATCGGCGATCACATCTACGGTGTCGACACCGCCATACCCCAGAAATACGAGGGCATGGAAGAGACCAGCGCAGCGGACCTCGTGAAGATGCTCAACGACGCGATTCCCCAGGGTCACCGCGACTTTGCAGAAAAAATGCTGAAAGACGCCGGCGTTCCCGAATGGCCGGACCAGGACGACGATGTCACCCTGAGCTTCTCTGCCGTGCAGGCACAGGCGCTGGTCGACGAGGCACTCACCCGGCCAAAGTGCCGCATGATCGTCAACGCCCTCGGCACACCGCCCGCCGACATCGTCGAGCAGGTGCACAACGAGGGCCGCTTGATCGGCGCCCTCGCCGGACGACTCAAGCACGGTATCGCACACAAGGAAGCGGGCCTCGACTTCGTGGTCTGCCAGGGCTCCGAAGGCGGCGGCCACGCGGGCGAAGTGACCTCCATGGTGCTGTGGCCACAGATGATCGCCGCACTCGACGGTCTGCCCGTTCTCGCCGCCGGCGGTATCGGCAGCGGAAAGCAGATTCTCGCCGCGATGAGCATGGGCGCCTCCGGCGTCTGGATGGGCTCGATGTGGCTCAACTCGGAGGAAGCACACGCAGAACCGGCACAGCGCGAGTCCTACATGGCCGCTACCAGCGAAGACACGGTGCGCTCACGCTCCTTCACGGGCAAGACGGCGCGCATGCTGAAAAATGAGTGGACGGAGGCCTGGGAACGCGACGACACCCCCGACCCGCTGCCCATGCCGCTGCAAGGCTACCTGACCTTTGACGCCGTGCGCCGCACGCACCGTTACGCCGGAGCGGGCGAATGCCAGAAGGTCGCCTTCAACCCTGTCGGCCAGGTCGTCGGCCAGATCAACGAGATCGAGTCGTGCCGAGACATCATGTACCGCCTGCAGCAGGAGTACATCGACGCACTCGAGCACGTTAACGGCCTCTTACCCGACTGACCGCGGCGGGGCCGCCCCCACCCGGCGGCCCCTCGCTTTCCTCCAGCGCATCGCAGGGCAGCGTAATCGAGCGGTAATCCGCATCGGTGACGACGATCATTCTGACGCGCCCGACGTTCTGCTGAACTGAACCGCAATCTGCTTTCCGCGCGTTCCGTCTGCCCTCTTGCGCTAGTGAGCCTGTCACCTCTTCAGTGCCCGCTTCAGTGCCCGCTTCCCCTGCGCCTTCCCCAGCACGTTCCTCTGCCCCTGCCATCGCCTGCCCTCCCCTGGCCGACCTTGAAAGCGCGCCATTGTGCCCAAGCAAGTGAGCGGCAGGAACGTCTGATGCGGGCAACTTGTTGCCCCTCGCTGCGCTGATTACCATGGGCGACATGCCAACGAGGGATCCGATGTGAAACGCGCCCTTACCGTGACCGCACTCGTGGTCCTCGCCGCCTTTTTATACCTCAGCGTTGCGGAAGTGCCGCGGCAGGTGCGCTTCCCCGAACGCACGCCGATCACCTCCAGCCCCGCCGACGTCGGGCTCGCCTACGAGCCCTTTCAGATCGCAGCGACTGACGGCGATCACGTGCTGGAAGGCTGGTGGATACCGGCGAACGATTCGATCGCGACCCTGCTGTTCCTGCACGGGGGCACCTCCAATCGCGACAGCCGGTTCTTTAAGGGGCTGGAGTTCTACCGCGATGTCGTCGCAGCGGGCATTTCCGTGGCAACCATTGACCTGCGCAACCACGGCGCTTCGGGTGACCACGTCGATGGCGTACAGTTCGGCCGCACGGAACGCCACGATGCGAGTGCGCTGGTTGCGTGGGCGCGGGAGAAAACGCCGGGAGCGCCCGTCTACCTTATGGGGATCTCCATGGGCGGCGCTACCGCCATTCACGCGGCGGCGAACGGTGTGACAGTCAACGGACTCATACTCCTAGATCCACTGTTACTCACCGGCAACACCTTCGTAAAAAGTATCTGGGCCTACACCGGCATTCCAACCTGGCTGCTCGCACCCTCGAGCTGGGCCGCCCAGCGCTGGCACGGCTTCCCCGGGCCGGGTGAGCAAGCCTTCGACCTTGCGCAGACGCTACAGCTACCGATACTTGCCCTGCAGGACCCGGGCGACCCCGTGACACCCGCCGGTCCCATGCAGGCGCTGGCGGGCCTGAATCCCAACATCACGCTGTGGCTGGCACCGGATGTTGACCCTTCAGACCCGCGCCTCGCAGACATGGGCCGCTGGGGCACACACGTTGCGGCTTTTCATCTATTTCCCGAAGAGACCATTGCCGAGATTGCCGGTTTTATCTCGCGTACCCGCTAGGCACCGAGGTCATGAAAAACGTTCTACACCTGCCACTAATTCTCGCGATAGTTGTTCTCACACTGACAGCCTGTTCACAAGGTGGTGGCGACTCGCCCGCGGGTTTACCCGCGCCAACACTCTCGGAGACACCCCCGCTGTCTCAGCGCGTGCTGGTGATCGGCGGCAGCCGCGGCATCGGACTCGCTACCGTCAAACTTGCACTGGAGCGCGGACACAGCGTGACCATGATGTCGCGCTCACCCGAAAAAGCAGGTCTTCAGCACGAGGCATTGACTCTGGCGGCCGCGAGCATCCTCGATACAGCTGCCACCGCCGCCGCGATCGAGGGCCACGATGCCGTGGTTATCGCCATCGGTATGGGGCCAACGCGAGACCCGGTGAGTCTGTTCTCCGAGGGCGCGAAAAGTGTGCTCGCCGGCATGGATGCCGCCGGGGTCACGCGGCTCGTGGCCGTCACCGGTATCGGTGCCGGGGAAACGCGCGGCCATGGCAGTTTCTTTTACGATTACATCCTCCAGCCGCTCGCGCTGTCGACAATCTACGCAGACAAGGACCTCCAGGAGGCGATTATTCGCGAACACGGCGACCCGCTCGAGTGGACCATCGTGCGACCGGGCTTTTTAAACGACGAAGCGGCGAACGGCCGCTACCGCGTGATCAATGACGTGACGGGTGTCACCGCGGGCGCAATTACGCGCGCCGATACCGCCCACTTTATTCTGGCCGCAATCGAACAGGGCCGCTATATCGGCGAGACGCCCCTGATCAGCGAGCAATAAGCGTGCTACTCGCGCCACGATGCCTGTGCTACTGTCATTCATAACTCCTGCAACTGCCGCTCCGCGCCATGACCTTCGAAAGCGTTAATCCATCCAACCAGCAGCGGGCCGTGGACATTCTCACGGAAGCGTTTCACGACGACCCCGTGATGAACTGGTCCTGCAACAACCCGCCGTCGCTCGCACCTTTCTTTGAGTTCACGCTGCCGGTGTTCACTCCTCACGGCCTCAGCTACATCGACCCAGAGGGGCGCGGCGCCGCTGCGTGGCTCGGCCCGAACCAGAAGCTGAAGTGGCCGATGACAATGAGTCACGTCATGAAGATATGGCGTCTCGGTGGCCCGCGGGGTGTCCTGCGCATGTTGCGTTCCGGTGCACAGACGGAGCGCTACCATCCCAAGGCGCCCCACTACTACCTCTTTGCGATAGGCGTGACACCTGAAGCAAAGGGGCAAGGTTTAGGCACCAAACTGATCTCCCACGTGCTGCGCACATGCGACGACGAAGGCATGCCCGCGTACCTCGAAAACTCCAAGGAAGTGAACCTGCCCTTCTACGAGGGTCACGGGTTCAAAGTACAAAAGCAGATACGCTTCGCAAAATCTGCACCCCCGCTGTGGCTCATGTGGCGTGAACCCGGCGCGGAACGAAAGTAAGGTCGAGAAAATACTGCTGCGACCTGGTCCGAAAACATCGGCCACACTGAACAAGAATAAGGAAGATCCCATGCAAGCCTGGCCCGACGACCCTTTTCTGCAGGGGTATTACGAACCTCTCACCACGGAATGCACCGCACCGGACCTGGTGATCGAAGGTGAAATTCCAAAGGACCTGAACGGTACGTTTTACCGCAATGGACCGAACCCGCAGTTCATCCCACTGCCCGACTACCACTTCTTCGGGGGCGACGGCATGGTGCACGCCTTTCGCTTTGACGAAGGACGCGTGAGCCATATGAATCGGTGGGCGCGAACGCCGCGCTTCCAGATTGAACGCAAGATGGGGGCTGCACAATTTGCCGCCATGAACCCCATGGGTGGCAACCCGGAGCTGCTCGACTTCGCGCTGACCGACAAGGGCGGCGTGGCGAATACCAACGTGATCTGGCACGGCGGCCGCCTGCTCCTGCTCGAGGAGGCCCACCTACCCTTCGAGATGGACCCGGAGACGCTGGAGTCAATGGGCACCTACAGCTTCTACGGCAAGCTGAAGTCCACCATGACCGCTCATCCAAAGATCGACCCGAAAACCGGTGAGCTCGTGTTCTACTCCTACATGGTAGAGGGCCCGTTTTCCGACGCGATCGAGCTACACAAAGTCGGCGCCGATGGTTTCGTTACCGAAAGCCACCCGTTCAACGCACCCTATGCCTCCATGCTGCACGACTTCATCGTGACCGAAAACTACATCGTGTTCCCGGTCATGCCGCTTTCCACGAGCTTCGACCGCCTGATGGAAGGCAAACCCATGATGGCCTGGGAGCCCGAGCTGATGAGCCGCGTTGGCGTGATGCCGCGCACAGGAACACCCGCCGATATACAGTGGATCGAAGCACAGCCCTGTTACGCCTTTCACTTTATGAACGGCTACGACAAGGATGGCGTGATCACGTTCGACGCCTGCCTCAACGACTTTGCCCCGCTGTTCCCCACGGTGGACGGCGAATCGACCGGCATCACCAACCCGCGCCCCGCGCGCTGGACAATCGACATGAACGCCGCGCAGCCAAGCGTCGGTATCGATTACCTGAGTGAAAGCTTCGCAGAGTTCCCGGTGGTCGACCCGCGCTACGCGATGTCTGAGTACCGCCACACCTGGTTTACATCCTCCGACAAGACAGTGCCCAATACAGTGCCCGACAGCGAGTGGGCCTATAACGCCATAGAGCACTTCAATGTGGAAACCGGTGAGAAGCAGAGCTTTGGCTTCAGCGGCAACGTGTCAGAGCCGATGTTCGTACCGAAGAATGCCGAGGCTGCCGAGGGCGAGGGCTATGTGCTGACGGTGGTCTACGACCCAGACAGCAACACCAGCGACATGTGCGTGTTTGACGCACAGCACGTTGCTGCGGGGCCACTGGGTCGTGCGAAAGTCTCGCACCGGGTGCCGGCGTGCTTCCACGGAACGTGGCGGCCTGCCTGACCTCGCCAGCAGCTAACCCAGGTTCAACTGGTAGCGATTCACCCGCCGGGTGCCATCCTTGTGCTCCACAACGAGCTGCAGCGTCCAGATCGTGCTGCCGCGTAGCTCGTTAACGTCGACATCGGTGATCGCGTCGCCAATGACCGGCTTTTTGAGCTTGCTTCCTACTCTCTCGAAGTCGTCTGGGTTCTCGCCCTCCCCGAGTTCGATCCAGGCTGACTTGAGTTTGTCAGCCGCGGCCGTCCCATTGATCCTGAGGGAAGAGCCGACCACCTCGACGCCATCAATCACGGCGTCAACATAGAACTCAGGGTCTGCAGCCAGCGCGGCGGCAGCATCGAGCTCGCCGTAGCCCGTGAGGCGGTCGGTGCCCGGCGTGCCGATATCGCGCGCCGACTGCAGGATCATACGTTTGACCTGCTCAGCTGTGAGATCGGGGTTGATCGAGAACAACAACGAGGCGACACCGGCCACGTGCGGCGCGGCGAATGATGTGCCGGAAAGGTGGTACAGCGTGTCTGCCTCGCCGAGGATATTGCTGCCCGGCTTGTAGTCCGGGTCCTCAAACTGCATAAGATCGGTGCGGGCTGCCCGCAGCGAAATGATATGCGTGCCGGGCGCGGCGATGTCCACCGCCTGCCCGAAGTTGGAATAGCCCTCGTGATCACCGTCCGGCCCGATGGATGCCACCGTGAGCGCGCCCCGCATTGCGGCCGGCGACACACCCGCCACATCGACACCGCGGTTCCCCGCGGCCACGACGACCAGCACGCCCTTGTCGACGGCGTGATCCACGGCGGCCTGTATCACCTTGCTGACCACGTCGCCCTCAAAGCTGACGTTGATTACACGGGCACCCATTTCTACGGCGTAGTAAATACCCTGCGCTACAGCAAAGTTACTGCTGCGTCCGTGATAGGTGCTCACCTTGACCGGCATGATGCGCGCCCACGGGTTGATGCCGGCGATACCGGCGCCGTTATTCGTCACGGCACCGATAATGCCCGCGATAAACGTGCCGTGGCCGTACATGTCGAAGACGTCGTTGTTGAAGGCGTCGAAATTCCAGCCCAGGACATCATCGACAAGGCCGTTGCCGTCATCGTCCTTGCCGTTGTTGGGCACTTCGTTGAAGTTTGCCCACAGCTTGCCCTGCAGCTCCGGGTGCGTCAGGTCGATACCGCTGTCGACTACAGCCACGATGGTCGGTGCCGCCGTGCGCGGCCACAGCACGCCATCGCCCCCCACTTTCCCCGGCTCGAAACCAATGCGCTTCAGGCCCCACTGATCGTCGATCTTCTTCTCGACACTGCCACTGCTCTGCAGGAATGCGTCGTTCGGCAGCGGACCCGCGTCACGGGAGGGCGCGGTGGGATCAAGCGTGATGCGCGGCTCTATAAGACTCAGGTCGAGGCGAAACTGCGGTGGCATCCTCCCGACATTGCGGAAGTTAAAAAAGTCGCGGAACTTTGAATCGTTCTGCATGAGATAAGCGAACTGCTGTGCGTAAGTCTTGAAACCCACTCGACCACCGCACATTCCGCCACCCATCGGGTATTCCGAGGCGAAGTCGCTATACAGGTATGCCGAGTACTCTCCGAGAATTCCGGCGATATCCGCCTCTGTCAGCAGCTCGCTGCAGGGTGCAGAGTACTCAAACTTGACCTCAACGGTATTGTTGAAGAAGCCAAAGCCCTGGTCACCATAGCCAAAGTAGCCGCTCGTGGTGATTGGTCCGCGATTAAAAATGAACTGGTCATTCGGATTAAATCTCAAGTCGGAAATGCCCGAGTGAGCTCGAAAATTGCTGCCACAACTTGGAACGACGACACCACGACCCCCGGCATCAAAACCGAAGGTACCGTCCCAGTTTCTGCCGCCGGTTGTGGGCTGGCTCAACTCGGAGTATCTGCCCGCGTATTCGCTATAGGACGAGTTAAACTGCAGCTTTCCATCACCGCGCACATCGTAGGCGATACCAAGGCGAGGCGAGATTTTTTCGACATCAATTGCATTGTAGGAACCTGTCTCGTTTGTTGCGTCAACATCGCTCACATCCTCATAGCGAAGCCCAATGTTGAAGCTCCACTTGTCATTGAGCTGCCAACGATCGTTCACGTAAAGTGACGAGCCGCTCTCAATACTCGGCGCGGAATAATTACGAGGGTTCAGTTGCCGAAGATCAACACCCTGCGCCTCGCGGTTTGGCGCCGGGACAGTATCGATACCCATCGCCATTCGAATCAGGGCATCGTGCGAGATAGTGGGAGTGTACGTGGCCCCACCCCCGGTCGACCAGCCATCGCTGCCGAAGAGCGTCATCCCGTTGCCGTTCTCAAACCCTGTCGTGCCCGAGTCGAAGCCAAACTTGATCGAATGATCGCCGTAGACCGGATGGTCCGTGAAATAGTTCTGCGCGAACTCGCTAAGGATCTGTACACCGGTATAACGCGACCCACCCGTGGCACCACTGTTGCGACTCCCCATACGATCGGCCACGCGATTGACGAAGTCCTGATTAATGACCACGGTGCCCCCAAAACCCGTGCCATAGGAGCCCAGCGTGGTGTTCGGATAAAACAGTTTGTCATTCGTGCTGTCGAGTACTTTCGTGTCGATGATCTGCCCCTGGTAAGCAGTCCCTGAAAAGCCCGTAAAAGAACCGGGAGTCGGATTAAACAGTGTCGACGTATTGGGGTTTACCGTAGTCGACTGGCCGTTCGACTCCACCTGAAAGCGGCCTTCCTCTGTTGTGTTGCCAATGAACAGCGACCTGTCCAGATCAACATTGGTGCCGTAGCTCGCCCAGAACCAGAGCTTGTCTTTGATGATAGGGCCGCCAAGAGTTGTCCCAGCCCATCGCCCTTCTTGTGTCTGGGCACTGTAGTCGCCATCCCCAACAGTTGCATCAGGCTGCCAGTCATCGTACTTCAGATTGAAGGACAGGCCCGAAAAGTTGTTACTGCCCGACTTCGTAATGACGTTGATAACACCACCTGAGTACCGGCCGTACTCTGCTGTTAGGCCTGCGACAGCCTGGGGACCGCGCAGCGTGAGACCAAAGGTTGGATCGGTAAAAGTACCCGTGTAGCTGAGCACGGGCTCTACCGCGCTTGAGCTGCCGCGAATGATGACCTCTGCGGTGCCGGGTGCCTGGTCCTTGCTGGGATCGTACTTGTCTGACTTGAAGTATGCTTCCAGATCATTCAGCGCAGCTTCAGCCGAGGCATTGAACGATTGATCAACGAACTCGCCGACCGTCGCACTGGCTTCAGCGAGGTCGCGCCTGGTTTCTGCAATGACAGCAAGCTTGGCATCTTTGCCGTTCGCGGCATTCAAGTCGCGCTTGAAGTCGTTAAGCTGCACCCTGGTGGCCGGGTTGATGAGGGGATCGATAATCTGGTCGACTTTTTGGGCCGAAGGCGAAACTGGCTGCTCTGTCTGAACGCCCGGCGTCTGGCGCAGGTAGTCAGCGATGTTGCGATCAGCCGAGGGCAGACTCTCGAGCTCAGCTCCGGCTATGTCGATAGCCGTGCCGGGCGCCAGCTTGACGGTAGTAACACCCGGCGAGGCACCGACGACCAGGGCAAAAAACAGCGTAGTTTGGGGTAAAGCGCGAGGCGACATTCTTCTCTCCCGACAGAAAAAAAGCGCAGACGCGACAGCCCGGCGGCTGTCACCCACTGAGTTATAGCACAAGGACTCGAAATCGGCTGTTGCAGGCCGACTTAAATGCGGCGGTTACTCCCACGCAACGGGCGCCAACGGGGACGCGCCTGCCCGTTCACTTCCCGGGAATCGTGTTGTTCGCCATGTAGTTGGTGATGTACTCGAAGAACTCGGGCTCGTTGGCCTTGCGCTCCTCCTCGACCTGCCGCGCGATGTCAGAGTCGCGCATGGCGAGCCCCCACTCCTTCATGCCGGGCACCTCGGCGATGATGTCCCAGTCCATCTGAGGGCAGCCGATGGCCATTACGACCGCGTTTACGTAGTGCACGTAGATGTCGGCAATCGTGAACGTGTCCCCCGCGATATGGGGGCTGAACTGGCACAGGCGGCGCATGGCACCGAGACCGCGGTTCGTCTGGTGGCGGGCGTTTTCGAGCGCGGGAGCAGGCGCGGGCTTACCCGAAAAGGCGTAAGCAATCAGGCTGCGACTGGGAAGCTCCAGGTAGAGTTCCGCCACCTTCATGAGCTGGCGCACCGTGGCGCGCTCGTAGGCGTCTTCCGGGTACAGTGGCTTGTCGGGGTAAGCCTGCTCGAGGTACTCGCAGATCACGGCAGACTCGGAGAGGTACTGCCCGTCCTCTGTCGTAATCGCCGGGACTTTGCCAACCGGACTGATCGCCAACCAGTCGTCGCCTCCGCCGTAAATCACGTGCTCCTCATAGGGAATACCTTTGTACAGCAGCACGTACTTGACGATGTTGTAGTAGTTGCTGGCGGAAAAGCCGTGCAGGGTAATCATGGTTCAGTCCTTTTGCAGGTGTTCAAGGCAGCCATTGGCCGCGAGGAAGGCGTTGAGCGAGGCGTCAGTTGACGCCTCGGCATACCGTTGCCTGAGTAGCGCTAGGCTACCTGCAGGGTACTTGAAAGTTTTCTGGTAGTAGAGCTGGCCGTCCATAGTGAGGCGGGTCTCCTTCTCCTGCGCATCCCAGGCCACCGCATTGGCAGCGCTCCAGGCGAGGAAACGCGGCCCCACCTCGCGAGCGAACAGCGGCGCGAGAGTCGGCGCCAGGGTGTCGAGGCCCTCAAACTCGCCCAGCACTTCGGGGTCGAGCATGCGCTTCAGCCAGGCCACCACCGAGGGTGCTCGCTCGGTCAGTATCGCACGGCAACTCGGGTCGTCGTACGCTTGGTAGAGCTGGCCCCAGAGTCCGAAATCACCGTAGGCGGGGCGCTCGCCAAAGAGATAAGAGCGCGTCGACAGATGGGTCTCCAGAATGTCTGCCACATTCCTAAACGATTCGACGAGTAACGGCTTATTGTTTTCGTTAGCCCCGGCAAAGGCCATGCGTGGAATCATGCGCCTGATAATCAACGGGGCGACAAGCGGCGCGGCGAGCTTGCCGAGCCACTCGAAGGTCAGGCCGCCAAACGTGGCAGCGGCGAGGGAACGACCGCGATGCTTCTGGTCGGCGGGGTAACCCCAGCGATAGTGGAACATGAGCTTGTTGCCCCACTCGTCGCCGTACTCCTCCAGCAAAACAGAAAGGAATCGCACGGCGGGATCGGCGGGGTGTATCGCGGGCTCGGGATACCGCTCCTCCAGCATGTCGAGAATCGGCGTCGAGTCCTGCATCACGGTGCCGTCGGGCAGGAAGAGCATCGGTATGAGCTGCACCTGCGCGTGCTTCTGGTATTCCTTACGATACTTGAAACGCTGCAGCCAGCGGTACGGCGCGCCCTTGTAGCTCAGTGCCGAGCCGACCTTCATGGTGTAGCCCGAGTCGGGGATTCCCATCAGGCCGAACTCACCGGGTGCTAACTTGAACGAGGGCATACATCGCTCCCTGCCGAAAAAAGTGACAGGGTATATGCCAGAACTTGCCGAAACAAGGCCCAGCGTGAGGCTGTGCTAGTATTTTGGGGGCAAGCACAGTGCAAGGAGACAGCATGTCCCGGTTTCACGATCTTGAAATGCCCGACATCTCGGGTGCACCCGTGTCCTTCGAGCAGTTCAAAGGCCAGACCTGCCTGGTGGTGAACGTCGCCAGCCAGTGAGGCCTTACCCCCCAGTACGCAGGTCTGCGTACACTGCATGAAGAGACCGATGGCCTGACGGTCCTTGGCTTCCCCTGCAACCAGTTTGGCGCGCAGGAGCCCGGCACCGAGGCTGAAATCCTCGAATTCGTTACCAGCAACTACCTGGTAAGCTTTCCGATGTTCAGCAAGGTGTAGGTCAACGGCGCTGGCGCCTGCGAACTCTACGAGCTGCTGACGTCCGCAATCGCGGACGAGGAAGGCAAGTCGGAGATCGCCTGGAACTTCACCAAGTTCCTGGTGGACGGTGAAGGCAACGTGATCGAACGCTTTTCACCCATGGTGACGCCCGAGGAAATCGGCGAGAAGCTGCGCGGCTGATCAGCCGCGCGGGTGGTCGGGTTTCAAGGTCCTCGCCCAGGTAAGAGCGAGGCGTATTAGCGCCGCTGCATCGCCGCGGCGGTCTTGGCCTTGCGCGCGAGCTGGACAAACTCTGTGCGGTAACCGTAGGCATCGTCACCACGATTCTTGAGCGCAAGCTCAATGACATCGTCGTAGTCGTACTCGCCCACGTACTTGCCGCCCTTGAGCACCTGGGCAAAACCCGCCACCGCGGTCGCGAAACCGGTGTCACCGGCGAGAGAAGCCTCGTCTGCACGGGTCACGGGGCGGCTGATCAGGCGCGACGTGTCCTCTTCCGGCAACTTGTAGCGGATTTTGATAAAAGCGTACTCCCCTTCACTACCACTCGGCACGGCAGCGGGCCGCAGGTAGCGTCGGTCATCGAAATAGCCGGCATCGGAACCTGCCGGTGTGAACTCGTAAATCGCCGTCACCGTATGCCCGGCGCCGATGTCGCCGGCATCCACCGCGTCGTTGTTGAAGTCTTCCCGGTTCAGGTGCCGCGTCTCGTAGCCGATCAGGCGGTACTCCGACACGGCGGCCGGGTTGAACTCCACCTGGAACTTCACGTCTCTGGCGATGGGGAACAGGGTTGAAGTCGCCTCTTCTACAAGGACCTTCTGCGCCTCGCTCAGCGTGTCGATATAGGCGGCGATGCCGTTGCCATTCTGCGCCAGTGTCTGCATCAGTGCATCGCGGTAGTTGCCCTGGCCGAAGCCCAGCACGGAGAGGTAGATGCCCTCCTCGCGCTTGCGCTCGACAAAGCTCTTCAACTCGCGCTGGTCCGTAATGCCAACATTAAAGTCGCCATCGGTTGCCAGGATCACGCGGTTGACGGCCTCACTATCAAAGTTGGCCGCTGCGAGCTCATAGGCAAGGGGAACGCCCTGCGCTCCGGCGGTGGAACCGCCGGCCTTCAGGCGGTGCATGGCGTCGAGGATCTTCTGCTTCTCAGAGACCTTCGTGGGTTCAAGCACCGTGCCGGCGGCACCCGCATAGACGGCGATCGCCACCGTGTCGTCCGGCTTCAGGGTGCTCAGCAGCAGTTCCATGGACTGCTTGACCAACGGCAACTTGTTCGGGTTGTTCATAGAGCCCGACACGTCCAGTAGAAACACCAGGTTGCTGCGCGGGGCTGTGCCGGGCGCTATGTCATAACCCTTGATGCCAATATGCATCAGCTTGCGCCCGTCGGCCCAGGGCGCGTCGGTAACCGTTACCGTTGGTGCGAACGGCTGCGACCTGGTAGCAGGCAGCGCGTAGCTGTAGTCGAAGTAGTTGATCATCTCCTCGGCGCGCACGGCATCGCCCTGCGGCAGCACCCCGTTGTTCAGCAGGCGGCGTACGAAACTGTAGGACGCGGTATCCACGTCAGCAGAGAACGTGGACACCGGTTCATCGCTAACCAGCTTGACCCGGTTTTCCTCAAACGCCTCGAACTTGTCGCGGCCAACGTCCTGGTAGTGTGGAGACGCGGGAGCATCGGCATCCGCTGTGACGCCTGCACTCGACATTGCCGCAGGCACTAACGCAGTGCGCTGGCGTTTTTGCGCGCTTACGACCCGCTCCTCCAGCATGCTCGGCTCCGCCTGCCTGTAGTTGCCGCCCGTGCTCTGCCCGATAAGGTCGGAACGAGAGGCAGCCTTCGGCATTGACTTCAGTTTTGGCTCAGGCAGCGTTAGCTCTGCGGCGATGGATGCATCTGCCGGTGCCGCAGGCCGCAGCGCATTAGTCCCGTAGCTAGAGGATATAGGCGTCGCGCCCACGTTCTCCATCTCAGGCGACCCTGACTCTAAAACGGGTTTGTTTTGCAGCGCCAACCCAACAGCGATCGCGCCAACCGCGACGGCGCCAAAACCTGAGTAAGCAAACCTTTGACTTAACGGCATGATAGATCTCCCATTGTCATCGTTACCGGTGACAATGAGACGCAGCCAGGCGATCAATCCTTGGGGCCGCTCGTTCGCTTTGGCCGCTTTTTCTTCCTGCGCCTGCTCAAACTCGTTGCGCGCCATGACGATAGCGCGCCGCCGAGCCTCGCGATCAGGCGCTTCAGCGTCATCCGCGCTGAACATCGTGCCCAGTGCCTTATCGACGTGGTCGTCAGGATTGCTCACAGAGACCTCCTTGATCGATAGCGAATCGGTAGCGTTTACGAAATTCGTACAGACGCCAGGACACCGTGCTGTCCTGCACGTCGAGAATCCTTGCCGCCTCGCTGTGCGTAAGACCCTCCCCGTAGACAAGGAGCAACGTTTCCTTGATGCCCTCGGGCAGCGCATCGAGGCGGTGCAGGAGTTGACGCAGGTAAGTGATGTGCTCGATCTCGTTGCCGCTGTTCGCGGGTGGCTCTTCCACGAGCTCCTCCGAGGCATGCCTGCCCTCGCTGCGCGCCCAGTCCTTGGCACAGTTTATGACCAGCCGATACAGCCAGCTGGTGAAGCGGGACTCGAAACGGTAGGAATCCAGCGCACGGGCGAGCTTCAGGCAAGCCTGCTGGGTAATGTCCTCGGCGTCAGCGCGGTTGCCGCTCCACTTGTAGGCGAAGCGGTACAGGGTGTCGTAATGCGCCTCGAGTAACTTCTCGAAAGCGTCCGCATCACCCGCCTGGGCCTGCCGGATTAAGGCCGCGTCCTCGATGCCCGTCTCTCCTCTCTTTGACGGTTAGACGCCCGAACAGCAGAAAGTCTTGGGTTGTTTTGAAAAAAAAATTTCTCGCCTAGGACAGCGTTTGTCAGCAGCAATATTGGCAACGAGAAGGACTCTGCAATAATTTGCAAGCCTTTGAATGCCGCGGATTTACAATGCTTTTCTGCCGACTGGCGTCATTCCAGACACAAGCCCATAGGCGGCCATGGTTACCCGGATCAGAACACGTATTCGATACCGAGCATAAATAAACTCGTGTCGATGGGGTCACTCTGGAACACCGATGCGTCGAACTGGTACTCAACCCTGCCGTGCAGGCCCCACATCGCCCAGCGTGTGCCGAACGCATAGAGCGCCATGTCTTTCGCTACCGATGACGACCGGGCCCCGGGAGGGCTAGCGCCAGCCGGCTCCAGCTGACCATCGATCCAGGCCCAACCCAACTTGCCGTAAAACTCCCAGTTCTCATTCACCGGCAATACGGGCCTCAGGGAAACGATAGTCACCTCGCCCTCGTAAGCGAACCGTTCATCGTTGGTTTCCTTCTGGAAAACGTGTTGCACTTCCAGCGCACCATGGCGATGAAAACGATAGCCGACGTACGGCCCGTGTGCCCAACCGCGATCATTGCGATTACCAAACTCACTCTGGTGCAGGTAAGAACCACCCTGGTAACCCAGGTACACGCCACGCTCTTGTGCGAGGCCTGGCCCTGCAAGCGCCAGGAGCACACTCGCGAGAATACATTTCTGCCACATATCTCTCCTCCCCGGCGCCGCAATAAGTGAATGAGCCCGCGCCCTCCATTGCACTATAGGGAGCGGCGTCAGACGTGGGGTGAAGTTCTATGATGAAGTATGAATGCCTCGCGCGGCCTTAACCTGCATCAAGGTCGCAGAGGGTTTAGCGGCCTAGCGCACGCCACGATTGAAAGGCCAGACGTTGGGTAGTAGCACAGCGACAACGCGCATTTCGAGAGACTTGCGCACAACCTTGTCGAGCGATTCCTCAACGTCCGCACGCCAGGTATCACTCGCATCAACCGAGGGTTGGGCCGCCGCCAGCTGCGCCATACGCGCTACAGCGTTGCGCAGCGCCGCCGGCGTATCTGTTGGCAGCTCCGGCGGTTGCCCTCCTTCGTCTAGAGGCTCTCCAGTCTCTAATGCCAACAACCGCTGCTTGAGCACACGGTAGTAGTACTCCGCCACCTCCTCGCCGGGCAAGGTTGTTGCGCCGTGGGGCTCGCCCAGCGTATCGAATACATAGGCCTGGTCGTGACCCATGTCAGAACTGAAATACCAGTCCTGTTCCTCGTCGTAGAGAAAAGACCAGATATCGTTAAAGCGCATGTCTTCGCTGCGATCGAGAAACGTCTCCGTGGGCAGCGCGTAACGCAGCTGCTGCTGGGGACCCTTGAGTGTGCGCCGGTCCATAAACGTGAGTGGTCGGGTGATCTGCTGCAGGGGAATCCAGACGTTCACCAGCACGAGGGGCGACAGCGTATTGCGCGCATCGGGCGACTGATGACGGAGAATCATCGGTGCACGACCACGCATGATCTGCCTTAGTGGCGTACCGAAAACATCCTGGTCTCCGTGCACCGCCATTGCCACGTCATGGCCGTTCATCTCCGACATGGTGTGCCCGAGCTTCATACCGTTTGGCCCGCCCTGGCGCATGATCAGGCCTTCCGGTGCGATGTTGAGAAACTTGAGGCACTTGCCCTGTGAAAGGGGAAAGACCCGCCCCGTCAACAGACGTCGCAATCGCTTCGCCTCATCCGGCGTTATCTCCGCCGCTGCGCGAATACCGGCGAGCAGTGCCTGAAGTTCCTTATGCGGCGAGAGGTCGATCGCCTCAAAACCCATGGTAAGTAAATCGAGCACACCAGAGCCGCGCTGCGACCAGTCGTTAAGCGCACATTCGCGCATCTCGAACTGCGCGTCGAAGTCGCCGTCCAGCGGACGTGTCACCGCGCGCTTCAGTCCGCGGTTGTCATAGTCCTCCACGACCTCGGCCGGCCGTGAAAAGCCCAGGGACGCCCTGACCGTGACGGGCGCAACGCCCTGTGGGGAAGCCGCCATGCAGTTTTCTCCTGCGGGTTTAATAAAGCATAGCTTAGCGGCGCAGGACGCCACTGGCCAACTTGTCACCCGCGCCTGCGCTCCCCTACACTGAGTTGCGTATCCAGAAGCATCAGGAAGATAAAGCTATGTCCAGGGTCGTCATGATCAGCTCCGACTGCCACGCGGGTGGCCTGCCAGAGCATTACAAACCGTACATGGAAAAGGAATTTCACGAGGCGGCTGATGCGTGGTGGCTGCAGTACGCGCGCGAGATGATGAAGCGCGTGGGCACATTTTTCGATCAGGAAGCCACAGAAGATTTCAACGCCAAGTCAGGCGACCAGGGCGCTGGCCGCATGGACCCCACAGTCGCCAAACAGGCTTACGAGGCCTCAGACAAAGAGCTGTGGGATTTTCTCTGTGATCCTGACAGCATGATTGCGCCGAGGCGTGGAGAATACCTGCCGGACGTACGGCTACAGGAGCTGGAAGACGACGGCATCGCCGGTGAGCTGATCTTTCCGCAGATGGCGCCATTCGGCGCGGGGCTCATGCAATATCGCCACGACATCACCGAGGCGCACAGCCTGGCGGGCAACCAGGCCTACAACCGCTGGCTCGCCGAGCTGTGCAACACCAATCCCGGGCGCCACGCCGGGGTTGCCGTCATCAACGTCGACGATATCGCTATCTCTGTGCAGGAAGTACGAGAGGCGCATAAAATGGGCCTGTTCGGCGGCGTGCTGCTACCCACCAGCACCGGAACGCACCCGTTCTACCACGACTATCGCCGCTACGAACCGCTGTGGAGCGTCTGTGAAGAGCTCAACATGCCGATTCATACACACTCCGGCTGGTCACCCGACTACGGCGATGTATCTGCCGCAACGCCGATGTATATTTCCGAGGTAGACATGTGGGCACAACGCCCGTTCAAGGCGTTGCTCTGGTCCGGCGTGTTCGAGCGACACCCCGATCTCAAGATGGTATTTACAGAAACGGGTTGCGGCTGGATTCTCGAGACTCTGCGGGTGCTCGACTTCAAGATCGACAATCCAATCTTTGCACACTTCACCACCGACCTGTCGCTGACGCCCAGGGAGTACTTTGATCGGCAGTGTCACATCGGCGCTTCGTTCCTGCCGCGCCACGAGATCGGCATGCGCTACGACATCGGTGTCGAAAAATTGATGTGGGGTTCAGACTACCCACACATGGAAGGCACCTGGCCAAACACCATGCACAAGCTGCGCGAAACCTTCCACGATGTGGACGAGGGCGAGATCCGCGATATGCTGGGACTCAACGCAATCGACGTGTTTGGTTTCGACCGAGCCGCAATGGAAGCCGCCGCCGCGCGCATCGGACCGGAAATAGGCGATATCCAGAAGCCACCCGTGGCGGCCTAGGCCTTACCCCAATCCCCGGCCGCTTTACTAGCTGGACTAAGCGGCGACAACGTCGAACTTGATCGGCATCTTCTTGATGCCGTGAATGAAGTTTGAACGCAGGTAGTTCACGTCACCATTGAAGCGCGGGTTGCGCACGCGCTTCAGGATTTCTTCGAAGATAACCTGCAGCTCAAGCCGCGCGAGGTGTGAGCCCATGCAGAAGTGTTCGCCCACGCCAAAGGCACGGTGGTTGTTCTTTACGTCTTCGCGCTGCTGGCGCGTAATATCGAACACATCCGGATTCTCAAATACCTCGTGGTCGGCGTTCGCCGACTGGTAGAACAGGTGCACCCTGTCGCCCTTCTTGATCACCTTGCCGCCTAGCTCCACGTCTTCCGTGGCCACGCGCGCAAACGCAATCACCGCCGGGTTGAAACGCAGGAACTCCTCAATCGCACCATCGAGTAGCTCGGGCTTTTCAACCAGCATGTCGTACTGCTCAGGGTTCTCGATCAGGTTGCGCATACCGTGGCTGGTGACGGTACGCGTGGTTTCGTTACCCGCCACGATCAGCAAGAGAAAAAAGTAGCAGAACTCATCGTTCGTCAGCGGCTCGTCTTCCACCGTGCCGGTGAGCAGTACGTTGACGATGTCGTCCTGGGGGTTGGCGCGGTGGAACTCGGCGAGCTCCTGTGCAATGAAAAACATCTCCGCCATGGCGTTCTGCCCGTCTTCCTCACTGGTTGTGAGCTCCGGGTCGTCCATGCCGAGCATGATGTTGGTCAGCTCGAACAGCCGGCGACGCTTGTCGAGCGGAACACCCATCAACTCACAGATAGCGATGAGCGGTAGCTCCGCCGCCATGTCTTCAACGAACTCGCACTCGCCGCCCTCGATGGCTTTCGCGACAATGTCGCGTGCAATTTCGCCGAAGCGCTCGTGGTAGCTGTCGACCTTCTTGGGCGTGAACGCATTGCGCACCAGGCGCCGGTACTTCAGGTGGTCCGGCGGGTCCATGTTGATCATCAGCAGGCGCTGCATCATCAGCCGCTCTTCGTCCTGCTCCATGAGAAAGCAGGTCTTCTCGTAGGAAGAGAACATGAGGGGGTTCTTGGAAATGAAATCGAGATCTTCGCGGCGCGTAACTGCCCAGAAGCCATCGGTGTGCTCAGGATCCTCATGCCAGTAGATCGGCTCTTCGTTGCGCAGGTAGGTAAACGTATCGCGGGGCACCTGGCCCTGGTAGGTATCGGGATTTGCGAGATCAATGTGGGGGCAGCCAGCCATGGGATCACCTCTAAACTCTGGTTCTGCCATCCAGACTACACCCTATTAGTCTATAGCATCAAGCCCCACACACGACATTAAGACTAGCCGTCTGTGTCGTAAGGCAGCGGCAACACGACCGACAGCGCCACCGCGGTGCCCCGGCCGCTGTTGCGGTAGCCGTGGCGCTGGTCGCCCGGGAATGCGAGTACATCTCCACTCTGCACCCGGTGCTCCGCACCAGCCACCGATACCTGTATCTCACCGGTGGACACCATGAGGTACTCCTTGGAACCCTCGATATGCGGGTGACCACCCATCGATGCTCCGGGGGCGAGCTCCAGCCGGTCGATCTCAATGCCCCGAACGCGGTCGGGCATGAGTTTGTGCAGCTGGGCCTTGCCGCCCGACCGCTTCAAAACGGGCACCTCATCTTTGCGCAGTAAGGTCACCTGCTCCCGCGGTCGCGTGAGGAGTTCCTCGATACTGACGCCCAGCGCACCCGCGAGTCGACACAAATTACTGAGCGATGGGTTGCCCTGGCCGGATTCAATATGCGTGATCGTGGACCGGGGCATTTCCGCGCGGCGCGACAGCGCCTGCTGACTGAGGTTCTTGCTTCGCCGCAGGTTTTGCAGGTTTGCTGCGAGGTACTGCGAGGTCGCATCGCTGGTGTCCATTACGTACTCCTGCCCAAAGATTAGCCGCCTGTCAATATATCAGCCAGTCCGGCGATTTGACATCAACCGAGGGCTAAGCTCCCCGCATGGCATCAACAAGAGGAGAACCGCCATGCGACTGGAGCACGTCAACATCACTGTGAATAATATCGAGCGGAGCAGGCGCTTCTACGCCGAGCTCTTTGGTTTTGAAACGCGCTGGGAAGGCATCGCCACGGGCAGTGAAGGCCCGGTTAAAGCGGTGCACATGGGTACAGGAGACACCTACCTGTCACTGTTCGAGGCCGAGACAGGCGGCCGTGCACCTGCGGACTACGGAGCGCCTGGCCTGAATCACTTCGGGTTGCAGGTGGATGACCTGGCGCCCTACCGCCAACGCCTAGCCAGCATGGGCATCAAGCTGCACCTCGATGAACATTACGAACCTGGGGAGCGGATTTACTTCTACGACCCCAGCGGCGTGGAGATAGAGCTGGTGACCTACGACTGAGGCGGCGATACACGCAGCGCCAGTTCAGGAAGGCGGCGCACGAAGATGCTGTTCAGGTGGCGCGGGGAGCTGGCTACGTCAAAACTTCCCGTCGCCGCCAGCAGCTCTTCGAACACGATGCGGGCCTCCATGCGTGCGAGCCGCGCGCCAATACAGAAGTGAATGCCGTGACCAAAACCAAGGTGCTCACCGCCATCGGCACGGTCGAGATCGAGTGACTGCGGGTTTACAAACACGGCGGGGTCCCGATTGGCGGCCGCCCAGAGGAGGAATACGCGCGACTGTGCGGGTAACTGCACGCCCCCCAGCGATGTGTCGTTCAGCACAACGCGGTAGTGCCCCTTGAATGGGGCCTCAAGGCGCACGACCTCCTCGATGAAGCGCGGCAGCAGCTCAGGATCAACACGCAGTTTCGATTGCAGGTCGGGTGACTCGGCGAGAAGGCGTATGCCACTGCCTATGAGGCTTGAAGTGGACTCCCCTGCCGCACCCACCAACACCACGAGAATACCGACGGCCTCGCGCTCGGTGATCTGGTTGCTACGCACTGCAGCAGCGAGCTCGTCGAGTATGTCGCGGCGTTCTTCAGGTGAGCGCGCCAGCGCTGCGGCGAGATATTCACTCAAGTAGGTGCTCATCTCGCGGGTGGCGAGCCCGATGTCAGCCATCGTTGCGAGGTCATGCGTGCCCGCCAGGATCTCCCCACCGCTGAACGCCCAATCGAGCAGTCTCTCGACATCGGTAACGGGTAACCCAATCAGCCGTGCGGTCACCATCACGGGAATCGCATTGGCAAGATCGCCAATACAGTCGCCGCCGCCATTGTCGAGCAGGGCCTGCACGCCGCGTTGCGCCCAATCGCGCACGGCGTCTTCCAGTTCACCAACGCGCCGCGCTGTCAGCTGCGGCATCACGAGGCGACGGTGGATCGCGTGGCTGGGTTCGTCTGCGTTCGCGATAGCGTCCACCGTACCGCCAAACTGGCTCAGGTCGAAGAGCTCGGGCTCCCCGTCCTCACCACGAATGAGCACGCCGGTGAGATTGGCCGAGTAATCCTCCTGGTTCGCCAGAACCGCGTGCACAAGCTCCCAGCGTGACACAAGGAACACGTCGGTGCCGGGCACGCGGTACACGGGAGCCTGCTCAAGAAGGGCTTCGTAGAACGGGCAAGGATTCTCGATTACCGCCGGATCCAGCAGATGGTATGCATCGACAGACTGCGCGGGGTGAGGCTTGATGATACGCTCCAAGCGTTTGCAAGGTGTGGCCATGTTCACAGGAGTTTTCAGCGATGGCAAATCGCTTTGACCAGCCTATACCGTTCGGCTGGTTCGCACTCGAGTATTCCAAGAGGCTGCCGGCGCAAGGTGTCCTACCCCTGCGCTACTTCGGTCGCGACCTCGTATTGTTTCGCACCGAGAGCGGTGAGGCGCGGCTGCTCGACGCCTTCTGCCCCCATCTTGGCGCGCACCTGGGCCACGGCGGCAAGGTACGCGGCGAGCACATCGCCTGCCCTTTCCACGGCTGGGAGTACGACGGCGACGGTTACTGCCAGTCCGTACCCTATGCGAGCCAGATGCCGCCACGTGTCGTCGACAAGCAAGTCCTGCGCTCCTACCCCGTTGTTGAACGCAACGCCATGGTGTGGGCCTGGTACCACCCTGATGACGCCGCTCCGACCTGGGAGGTCGAGGAGATTCCCGAGTTTTATGCCGACGACTGGTCGGAACTCGATCTCTACGACTGGGAGATCAACACGATCATCCAGGAAGCCGGCGAAAACGGCGCCGATGTCGCGCACTTCAAGTTTGTACACTCCGCCACCGAGGTACCGGAAGGAGAAGTCTCCATGGATGGTGTGCGGCGCCTGACGGATATTCGCTACAGGCTCCCGCGCATCGACGCCTCCGGTGAAATGGCCGATACCAGAGACGACTGGGAGTACATCGAGGTCAGCTCACTGAGCGTGGGACCGGGCCAGACGATTCAACGCATCAACCGCGCGTTTTCCGTGGTGCTGATGGGGACCGTTACCCCGATCGATGAAGAGCACATTCACCTGCGCTTCAGCTTCACGATGCCGCAGCAACAGACCGAACTGAACCAGCTACTGGCCGAGGCCACCCGCGACAACGTGGTCATGGGCGTGGGGCAGGACATACCGATCTGGAATAATAAGAGCTATGTAGAGGACCCGATACTCTGCGACGGCGATGGCCCAATCGCGAAGTACCGGAAGTGGTTCGCCCAGTTCTACGCCGCGTGATCCTCTGGGAGTAAATTCAGGCGGCGTTCGCAGTATCGCCCAGGAGATCGTAACAGAACTGCCACAGTTTTTGGCGCGCTTCCCTGTCGTCCACGAGCTTGTGTGTTTTCGCCGGTTCACACTTCACAAAATACTTACCCGTTGGCATGGAAGCCGGTTCCTGCTTGGCCAGAAACAACGTGGTCACCGCACCTTTCTCGGGTGCGATAAACAGCTTGCGCAGGAAGAACTGCGCGAAAGAGGAGTAGCCATCGAGAATCCCGGTATTCACTGCGCCCGGGTGCAGCGTGTTAACCGCGATATCACGTTCGTTAAGCTGCTCGGCCAGCTCCTTCGCCAGCAACATCATGGCGAGTTTGGACTGGTTGTATGAGGCCTGCGCGTTGTACTTCTTCCATCCGCGAAAGCTGTCGAAGTCCAGCTTGCCAAACTTGTGCATCATGGAAGTAACAAAAATGATCTGCGAGGGGGCGGCAGCTGACAGCGCGGGAAGCAGCTCGAGGCTCAGCTGCAGCTGGGCCAATGCATTGACCTGGAACTGCAGCTCAAAGCCGTCCTCGGTGATGACTTCCTCGTGACTGGTCAGGCCCGCATTGTTGATGAGCGTATCCAGCTCAGGGCAGATGCTCATCACCTCCTCTGCACAGGCACTGACCGATGCCCGCGAAGCGAGGTCAAGATCAACGAGATCAATCTGCCGCCTGGGGTAGGCGGCAAGTATCTCGTCGCGCACCTCCTCGGCCTTGCGCCGACTGCGATTCGCAAGGATGAGCCGGTGGCCGCGGCGGGCCAGCTCCATCGCCGTAACCTTGCCGATGCCGTTGGTGGCCCCTGTAATCATGATGGTGCGCAAAACGAACCTCGCTTATCGCGTCCTCAGAAAATTATAGTCACAATCGGCCTGGCTGCACGCGGGACTACTGCTCCTCACGCAAGCGACCGCGATAACGGCTGCGCGCAAGCTCCTGCATGTCCTCTACGGTGTCGCTCTCGTCCATGATTTCGCGACCGAGCAGGGTTTCCATCGCGTCTTCCAGCGTGACCACCCCGGCGGTCTGGCCGTACTCGTCGTGCACGAGGAACATGTGCTCGCGCCTGCGGATGAACAGGTCGAGCAGGCGCATAACCGGCAGCTCTTCAGACACGGCGTGCAGCGAGGTCACGTAGTCCGCGAGGCCACTGCTGCCATGACCCTCCCGCGCGGCCTCCAGAAGGCGCGGCCGGATCGCCAGGCCCACCACGGTGTCGAGGTCGTTCTCGTAAACCGGCAGGCGCGTGAAGGGGCTGTCTTCCAGCTCGGTCAGGGCATCCGCCACCGTCAGCGACTGGTTGAGCGCGCTGACCACCGTACGCGGTGTGAGTATCTCGCCCGTGCGGATCTGTCTCAGCTGCAGGATGTTCTCGAGCAGCTCACTTTCCTGCGGGCCGAGCGAACCGTGGCGCGCACCCAGCTTTGCGAGCGCGGCGAGTTCCTCGCGACTGACATGCGAGGCGTGACCACTGCCGGAAAACAGGCGCGTCAGCTGGGCCGAAAGCCAGACCAGCGGGAACAGCAGCCGCGTCAGCCAGCGAATAATCAGCGCGGCAACCAGGGCGAGCTGCTTCCAGAAGGTCGCCCCAAGCGTTTTCGGAATAATCTCGGACAGGTACAGGATCGCGAGGGTCAAAAGGAACGCGATCAGCGTCTCCCAGCGCTCCCCGAATACTCTCACAGCCTGGGCACCCACGCCGGCAGCGCCCATGGTGTGGGCGAACGTGTTGAGGATCAGGATGCTGGAAATGGACTCGTCCAGATTGTCCTTGACCTCCTTTAACACCTTCGCCCGGCGTGGCTTCTGGGCTAGCTGGCTCTCTACAAAACCAGGCGTCACAGAGAGCAGGACGGCCTCGAGCACCGAACACAGGAACGACACGCCAATGGCGATGGAGAGGTAGATAATCAGCAGCGCCATGACGCGGCGGGAGGTCCTTCAGTAAAGCGGCCCAACAGTATAGGTAACGTGTGCGTCAAAGTCAGCGTTCGTCGAGCACCGCTTCGAGCCGGGGCCGGATAATGCTCGTCCAGACGGCGTAGCCGCTCTCACTCAGGTGAAGTCCATCGAATATGTAGTGTTCGCGGATTGGCTCGCCGTCCGGCCCCAGGAGGCCCGGGCTGGTGTCGATGAAGTGGAGGTTGGGGTCGCTGTCGCTGTAGGCGGTGATCAGGCGATTGGTCTCTACGGCGATGTCCCAAACGGCCCAGCGCAGGGGCGAAGGCGTGATGCCGATGTAGAGTATCGGCAGGTCAGGCTGGTCTTTGCGCACCCTGGCAACAAAAGCCTGATAGCTCGCGAGCAACACCGCGGGCTCCTTACTCGCATTGGGATCAATATCGTTAGTGCCGACGAACACCACGGCCGCGCGCGGCCGGTAGGCGTTCACAAGGCGCTCGGCGTAAACCACCACATCGTTCAGCTTGGCACCCCCAAAGCCGTGCTGGATCACCGGGAGCGGCGACATGTCTTCAGCCAGGGTGCTCCACAGTCGGATACTCGAGCTGCCGATAAACACGATACCCTCGCCCGGCGGATGAAGGCCGGCGGTTGCCGCCTCCAGGGCGGCAATATCTTCTTCCCAGACCGCCGGGTCTTCACTGGCGGCTTTCTGCAGTTCGGGGTAAAGCAGAAAGCCAAACAGGGCCACACCCACAACGATGAGCACGGCAAGGCCAATCAATACTCGTTTCAACACGCTCTCACCTCGTTAATCCAATCGGCATTGCCAGTAGCCCACATCAATCCACTTGCCGAGCTTGTAACCCACCTCATAAAAGTGCGCCACCTTCTCCATGCCGAACTTTTCGTGCAGGGCAACACTCGCGGCATTGGGCAGCGAAATGCCGGCAATGGCAAGGTGGTAACCGTCTGTGCGCATCTCTTCGAAGAGCCGCTCATATAGGGCGGTACCGGCGCCCGCGCCCTGGCTGTCGTGGTGCAGGTAGACGCTGACCTCAAGCGAGTAGCGGTAGGCGGAGCGGCTCTTGAAATCGTCGGCGTAGGCATAACCCAGCAGTTGGTCCTCGCGCTCGGCTACCCACCAGCCTGTGCGCGTGGTGTTCATGCGCCGCACAATCTCGGCTGGCGTTACGGGCGTCTCCTCGAAGGTCGCGATACTGCTTTCAA
Organism: Halioglobus sp.; assembly: GCA_965227435.1. GTDB lineage: Bacteria > Pseudomonadota > Gammaproteobacteria > Pseudomonadales > Halieaceae > Marimicrobium. The sequence continues at coordinate 840,783 of CBDDGB010000002.1, forward strand.
CATAGTGGTTGTAGATAGCGGTGATCGCTGCCACGTCACCCTCTTCTGCCCTGCGCACGGTCAGTGTCATTCAGGCCGTCTCGCATAGGGAGAATGGAACAGGGCGCGTATCGGCGCGCTGGTACAGCGGGTGCGCCGGTTGGCCGGAGCGATTGCGCTTCAGGCAAGTGAGCGGGCCCAGGTACGCCGTGACGTCAGCGGCCCGGTCAAGATAAGCCCCGTCATTTCCCCACGCGGCAACGACAAGGCCTGCATCCTTGTAGAGACGCTTGAGCCAGCGGTCATTGCCCGCGCCGACCGGGTCTGTCGCAATCTTGAGGTCCGCAGGGTCGGTCGCGCGCAATGCAAAGAGATTGGCCATGCACACGCCGCCGTAGCCCCAGTCCCGCGCAAAGTTCATACAGCGCACCAGGGTGGGGTCATCAGTTTTCTCGTCCGCCGTAGACGGGTTGAGGCCGATAAACATGACGCGCGGCAGCGCCGCGTCCCAGGTTCGCCACAGTGCGAAACGGTAACGACGACAGGAGGAAAGACGGGCTGTGTTGCGCGCTTTAATACAGTTCTTCCCGATAGTTCTTCTCGAGCTCGGCCTGGATGTTCTTCTCAGACTCCTCGTCGCCGCCGATCGCCTCGTTAAACTGCCGCGCGATGGGCGGCGCGCCCGCCTCCCCCCATTTCTCAGGGTTCCAGAGATTCGACCGGATCATGGCCTTGCCGCAATGGAAGAAGGCCTCCTCGACCTTGACGCGCGTGTACATCAGGGCGGGTTTGCGATTCACCGTCATCGCCTCGAGTACGTCTGGGTCTTTATGCAGTGTTGCCCGGCCTTTCACGCGCAGTGTTTCGCGCTGCTTCGGGATCACAAAGATCAACCCGATCAGGCCGTTCTCCAGGATGTTGCGAAAACCCATGGTCAAACGATTGCCGGGGCGCTCAGGGATCAGCAGGTCACCGTTGCCATCAACCTGTACGAAGCCAACGGGATCGCCCTTGGGCGAGATGTCGGGCCGGCCCGCCTCGTCCAGCGTGGAGACGAAGACCAGAGGCGCATCCGCAATAAAGGTTTTCATCACGCCGTCGAGCTCAGGTCGAATCTTGAGCCTGATCTCCTCAAAGGGCTCGCCGATCACGGCCTCAAGGTCCTGCACGCTATTGATCTGGTGATCCTGTGCCATGATAGGTCTCCGCTCGATGGGGCTGGGGACGCTACAGTATCTTGAATGGCCTATCGCGCGCCACTACCCAAGAGGCCTCTACCCCCAGGGTGGAATCCGGATAGGTGGCCTTGTCGCGGGACGCAACTTCCCCGTAGCATGCGCTACACATACCCCAAAGACTACCGCAAGGGAATGAGTTCCATGAACACACATCCAGCAATGGCTGCGGACAAGGTTGCCGTCATCACCGGGGGCGCCGATGGCATCGGCTTCGCCGCAGCAAAACACTTTCGTTCGCTCGGGATGCGCGTCTGCATAGCTGATATCAACAGCGAGCAGTTGGCGGCGGCAGCGGTGGAACTTGGCGATGTGCTCGCCGTGGCCACGGACGTCTCCGATGCCGGCCAGGTCGATTCGCTGAGAGATCAGGTTTTCAACGAGTACGGCGCGGTCGATGTGCTGATGAACAATGCAGGCAGCGGCTTTGGCAGCCAGTCCTGGGGCGGCGTCGACGCCTGGCGCACCACCCTGGAGGTCAACCTGTTCGGCGTGATCCACGGTGTCCAGGCGTTCCTGCCGGCTATGCTCGAGCAGGGCACACCCGGCCTGGTAATCAACACGGGTTCCAAACAGGGCATTACCAACCCGCCGGGCGACCCGGCCTACAACACGAGCAAGGCCGCCATCCGCGCGCTGACGGAACACCTGCAGCACGACCTGCGCAACCAGGAAGGTTGTAAGGTGTCAGCCCACCTGCTGGTACCTGGGTTTACCTATACCGGATTGATCAAACGCTTCCTTCCCGAGAAACCCGATGGCGCCTGGTGGCCCGAGCAGGTCATCGATTACATGCTCGAGGCGCTGGCACGCGGTGACTTCTACATCCTGTGCCCCGACAACGATGTTTCGCGAGAGATGGACAACAAGCGCATGGAGTGGACGATGGGCGACCTCATAAACAACCGCCCGCCACTGTCTCGCTGGCACACCGATATGGCTGATGCCTTTGAAAAACACATGAAAAGCTAATCTGCACGACGGCGACAAACACTGTGTCACGCCGGCTGCAGAGACATTAGTTGCCCTGGACGCGGAACTTGAGGTCGTCGGCGACAAACTGCCAGTAGTGCCGGGTTGTTAACACGAGCCTGTCAATGCCGCGAAGTTCTGCATCCACCCAAACGGGGCCGAGGTATGAGAGCTTTGTCTCGTGCCGAGCTACCCTCTGCTCGCCGCGAAAGGCTTCGAGCTCCAGGATTTCGCCATGTGCATTGTGCCAGGCCACACTGAAGTATCCGCCCACAAAATCGAAGAGTTGGCCCTCTGGCGCGGCGATCGTAACCGGGTGACCCGAGCTGTTGTAGGCCACCGCATGTCCGCTCATGCGCCCGTTAACATAACCGGGCCCCGCGTATTCCTGATTGTGAACTGCCAGGAGGTAGTCCCAGTTGAGGCCACGATGCCCGTTGGGAATTTTCTCGATGACCGAGCGATCGAGCCAGTCAAAGTCCTCAAGCACCGGCTGCGGAAGCGGCGTAGGTTGCGGATCACCGACACGCAGGGTGATCATTTCAACGGGGGCGTTGTTTACCTCGATCGTCCTTTCCAGCCGCCAGGCGAACGACTTGCTCGCGAACACGGCGCGCCAGGCACCCGGTGACACGGACACACTGAAGCTGCCGTTGCTCTCGGGCTCAATTTCCAATGGCGCACCATCGGGCCCCGTCAACGTGATAGTCAAGTCATCCGGCACCGGTTTATCTCCCGCACCGATGAGACGACCCCGGATGACGAGTTCGGGCATGAGCCCGACCCAGTGCGGCGGCTTCTCGGCATAAATACCCGCTACGGAGCCCTGGAGCGGGAGAAACCGGGCGCTCTGTTTTGGGTTCCCCGAGCTGATCAACCAGCCGGGTGGCGGAATTACCTCGAAATCATAGACCCCACCTGGTTCGCGCACGGGATACTTCTCGTTGTTCAGGCTCATCTTGAAGTTGGCGTAACCGTTGATATTCGACGAACCCGGCACTACCGTGCCTGCTGGCTGGGTCATGTTGACGACAACGCCCGCCATCGGCGGGTCGCCAACATCGTACTCGCCGTTACGATTTTCATCGCGAAACGTGTAGAGCGAAATATTCAGTTTTCCGGGCTGCTTCGTCTGCCAGTTTGCCTCCTCGTATAGCTCGGCTACCGCCGGCGCGGCCGCAAGCGCCGTGCACACCAGGGCGAGGGTGAAGAGAGAATTCAGCCGTTGAATCACCGTATAAGCTCCTTTTGGCCTCTGCCGGCGCACCCGAAGTGGGCGGCCGATCTCTACCCGCTGCTTGTGACAGACAGCGCACGGGTACTAGAATCGAGCCATATCCGGGGGCGGAAACGAAACAGCCAGCATGATTACCCACATAGTTTTGACGTTCAAGCGCACGGGCACACCCATGACAGACATGGACGACACATGAGCTGGCTCGAAGTCTTCATACAATTGACCACTGACTGACTATTGGCAAACATATACCTCCACATCGGCGCTCCGCGAACCGCCACGTCAAGCCTCCAACACCTGCTGGCCACGAACCCGGGGGCACTGGCCGACGCAGGCTTCACCTATCCCACATCGTGCCGGGGCGGCGATGCTCACCACCCGCTCGCGTGCGATCTGATGGAAGCCACACTCGGGCAGCACATGGCGGACTACTGGTACGGCGCCACCGAGCGCGGCACCGCCTGGCAAAAGCTCGAGGAAGAACTGGGGGGCTTGTCGAGCGACACGAAAATTATCCTGAGTACCGAACTGTTCTTCGCGCAGGGAGAGGCCTTTGTCCCCGCTCTGCAACAGATGGCCTCGTCGCTCGCGCATCACACCGTGTACGTTGTCGTGTACCTACGTCGGCAGGACAGGATTTTCAGCTCCTTCTACAACCAGGATGTGAAAGGCACGCGTCGGTGGGCCCACGATGCGTATCGCTTCTATCACACACACAAGTTGTTTGAAAAAAGCTACCACGACCGACTCAGACTCTGGGCCTCGGTGTTTGGGCGCGAACGCCTGATCGTTCGCCCGTTCGAGAAGGAACAATGGTCGGGCGGAAGCGTGGTGAGCGATTTCTGCACTGCAGTTGGCCTGGGCAGCCTGCACGGAGAATTTGCGGAGCACAATGCCAGCCTGGGCATGGTCCAGTTGCACGTCAAGCGCTGCCTCAACAAGACGGGCATTACCGCAGAACAGAACGCAGAGGCCGTGGGGCTGCTCCAAGAATTGTGCCCGGGAGAATCGATCCCTCAAGTTCGCTACGTCAGCGCGGGAAAATACGACAAACTGGCAGCAGACTGGCGGGCAGACAATGCCCTGGTCTCAAGTGAATACCTCGATGGAAATCCGCTGTTCCACGACCCGATACCGCTTGCGAACGATGTTGATTTTTATACGGTGCCGAAGTTCGGTCTCGCCGTATACCTGGAACTGATGCTGCGCCACTTCAGCGAAGGCGGCTCGCCGGAGCTGCGGCCGCTCTTCGCGCGCGCCACGCTACTGGCGATCGCTGACCTCAATCTCTGGATCGTTGCAGAAGATGGGAAGGCTGAGACCCTGATTGAGTGGGCGGCCCTGGGCAGCTAGCTCGTCACGGTCACACTCTCCTTTCTTTACCCACCGGCCACAGCATTCGCTGTGCGAGGTTGCCAACTGTAAAAGACTTGTAAAAACAAGCCTTTCATTGAAGTAGAACCGGGTTTCATAGCCCCGATGCCCTAGAGCACTCCAAGACCCCGCCGTATGATGATTTCAGGTCGCCGACCTCCGGCGCCAGAACTTTGTCTCGAAAACCCGCAGGGGGAAATAACCATGCTTAACGACTTCAAAGAGTTTGCCATGCGCGGCAACGTTGTAGACATGGCGGTAGGAATCATCATCGGTGGCGCCTTTGGCACCATCGCTAAAAGTCTCGTAAACGATGTACTCATGCCACCGCTTGGCCTACTGCTCGGCGGCGTGGACTTCGCCAACCTGTTCATCACCCTGAAAGACGGTGCCGAGGCGGCTGGCCCCTACGCCACACTGGAGGCAGCACAGGGCGCCGGCGCGGTGACCGTGAGTTACGGTGTTTTCATGAACAATGTCGTGAGCTTTCTCATCGTTGCTTTTGCCGTGTTCCTGCTGGTTCGTGGCATGAACAACCTGAAGCGTGAGGAAGAAGAGGCACCCGCAGAACCGACAACCAAGGAGTGCAGCTTCTGCCTGTCAGAAATTGCCATTGGCGCAACACGCTGCCCGCACTGCACATCTGAGGTTGCGTAGGCGAACACGCTAACAAGCTGGGGGCGGGATGTTCTCGCCCTCAGTTCACGATCGGGTTTTTCATATACCCGAGATACGTCGCAAAGCTGCTGACCACGTCACCCTCGGTCAGGTAAGCCCAGGGGTTCCAGATAGTCGTGACATGAAACTGCACGCCCTCCGGCGTTCCGGTCAGGATCAGCGTGCCCGCCGGAATGCGCTGGCAGTCGCTGACACTGTGCATACCCGCAAGGGACTGGTAGCGCTGCTCGCAATCTTGAAGCGCCTCGGCGATCACCTGCTCAGGCGTCCAGATCATCAGGTCAGCGCCGGAGCGTTGGCGCAGCGTTTCGTTCTTGTACAGGCGCAGCTCAATCTTGCGGTAGAACTCGGGATCTTCCGGAATAACGAGCAAGGGGCCCACCGGCAGGCGCGTGACGCCACCTTTTGCATCGGTGAAACCTGTCAGGCCCATGGGGCCATCGAGATCGATCTCCTGCACAAGTTGCAGACGATCTGTGTAATCACCGCAAAGGAGGTAACCCAGCGGTGCGGGACTGTCGGGCAGATAATCGGCGAGCGTCACCACGCATAGCTCCACTTCGTAATCGAGTCGCCCTGCGGCAGTAACGGGCGCATTCCAGGCGGTCGGCTCACTCAACTTCGGAAACAGGAAGGGGTCGCCGTCATGACCAACCTCTTCTGCGTGCGCGAGGAAGTTCGTGCCAGCCGCGATATTGTGCGCGAGCCCCTCGATGGGCATGCCCAGCTCCGCCCAGGGGTAGGTCGTGGTGTTACCGGCGGCCGCGAGCAGTCTGAGCGGTGTGGGCCCGAGCGTGCGGTACGCGGCGATCGCATGCTTGCCCGGTTCGCCCAGTGCCACGGCCTGCACACCGTTGCGATCTGCATCGACCACCAGCAGCGTTTCACCGTCCAGCGTGCGCGCGAGTGTGATGGCCTCCTGCAGAGGTGCAATCTTGAAGACCTCGCCATCGGGACCGGTGAACTCCGCCTCAACAACGGGGCGCGTATACCACCACGATGTCGCGGCGGCCGCGACTACAATCAGTCCGACAAGGAACAGCAAACCACGAAGCATTATCTCTCCCGCTGCCAGCGCAACTGGTCGGTATAACCGGGCTGCTCGGCACTCAGTAACAGTTCGGAAGCATCCTCATTGAAAGTGAACACCCGGTCAAGCGTTGTGCCAATCCACTGGGGCAACAGGCTGGCCTGCACGTGGTGGTGGACCTCGCGCTCATCGACGTGGAAGAGGCCGCAGTAGGTGACGTAACCGTGCCCTGCGATAAAGTAGTCTGCGAGCAGGTCGACCTGCTCCCGGTGGAGCGACGCCTTATCGCCCGCCAGCAGTTGCTTGCGCAGCCCATTCAGCGCGAAGCGGTCTTCCGACAGAGCCGGCCGATCGCGCGCCATCAACGTGGCGGACACCCAGCCTGCGGGGCTATAAGCAAGGTACCCGTCGACCTCGCCCCCGTATGGCCTACGGGGCTCATCTTCTTCCGCTACGGACACCGTCCATTCCACGAGGGACCATACGCCGTGAAAACGCGCTTCATTCACCTTTCCTGCCTCCCGCCCGGACTGTGCCAATCAACTCGCTTTATCAAGCCCAACAAGGCCACGCACCATCTTGTCGAGCATTGCCTGCGGTGCAAAGCGCTTGAGCTTGCCAAGTACCTTCGCGCGGTCCATGGGAACGCGCAGCGGTGTCTCACCGGACTCAATGATCTCGATGATGCGCTTTGATACTATCTCGGGCGTCAACTTGCTCGCGGCGGTGTCCTTCGACATCTGGCGCAGCATGCGGTTACTGAGTGAACCGTCCTGCACCGCATCAACTAGTCGCAGGTGCGAACCGGTGTCGCCGCGCTCCATGTGCATCGCGACGGGTTGCATGATGCTGACGCGTACATTGTCGTTCTTCACCTCGTGTCGGAAGGCCTCCGCGAAAGCTTCAAGCGCAAACTTCGCCGAGGTATAGCTGCTCATGAAAGGCACTGCGAGAATGCCACCTAGCGAGCTCATGATAACGATGGTGCCGCCATCGGCCTGCGCCTTCATGATGGGCGCCAGCTGACGGCACAGTCGCATGGCGCCGAACACGTTGGTGTCGTAAAGGCCAACCACCTCCGGCATGCTCGCCTCCGCCACAGAGCCGATAAACATCTCGTTGACGCAGTTGACCGCCGCGTCGATACGCCCTTCTTTCTCCACAAGCTCTGACAGGGCTGCGGCCACCGAGTCCTCGTCGGTGATGTCCATGGCAATAAACGGAAACGGGTAGCTTTCATCGAGCGCCGATGGGTTGCGACAGGTACCGTAGACCGTCATACCTTTCTCTTTGAGCATGCCGGCCAGCACGCTGCCCAGCCCTCCACTTGCGCCGGCTACAAGAACGACCATTTCATTCATCTCCTTCACTGTTATAGAGCTGCACCAGTTGTTTACCGTCGTTTTCACCACGCAGCATGCGAAAAAACGCTGCCGGTACCGCTTCGATACCGTGCATGATGTCTTCTTTCACTGTTACCTTGTCGGCTTTCGCCAGCTCGATGAGGGCGAGCATGGCCTCGATCATGCGATCCAGGTGGTCCAGCAGCACCCAGCCCTGCTTGCGAATGCGCTTTGCCAGGATCACGTTGTTGTCGCGCCTGCCGACATCCTCCCGCGTATCGGACAGGTGCGAGATGCCCATGCGGCCGATAACGGCGATACGTGCGTTGATGTTGTACAGGTCAAGCAGCGCCTCGGAGATGTCGCCCGAGGTATTGTCGTAATACATGTCGACACCATCGGGGCATACGGTTGCTAGGTCACCTGCTAACGCCTCGGGTGACTTACCGCGATAGCTTACGACCGCGTCGTAGCCGTAGTCGCTCTTCACACGCGCGGCCTTCTCATCGGTGCTGACAATGCCGACGACACGACAACCGGCGTCCTTCGCGAGCTGGGCGACGATTGAGCCCACCGAACTGCCCGCCGAGGAAATCACGAGTGTCTCGCCGGATTGCGGTGCACAGATATCGAAGAACGACAGGTAGGCGGTCACACCAGTGGTGCCCAGCACGCCGAGGTACCAGCTTGCCGGCGCAATCGAGGTGTCGATGGGAAAGCCACCGGTCGTCACATCTGCCAGCATGTACTCCTGCATATCGAAGCGGCCGAAGCGCATCTGTCCCACCGGTGCGGCCTCGCTGTTGGACGCGACGACCTCGGCGACGGCGTAGGCGTGCATCGCAGCGCCGGGTGTTGCGGACTCCGCGTAGTTGTCTTCGTCGCGCATGCGGGAGACCAGCGCCGGGTCCATGGCGATATACTGGTTGCGCAGCACGAATTCACCGTCGCCAGGTACAGGCATCGGTGCCTCAACCAGCTCAAAGATGTCTTCGGTGGGTGCCCCTACCGGTCGCTTCACAAAGAGGATCTGTCGATTCACGTCGCTCATTTACTGTATTCCTTAGTGCGAATAAACACCGAGCATGTCGGCGGCCTGCTTAAGCATGTCAACGGCTGTATCTTCGTTGAATGCCGCCATGCAGAAACGGTCTGGGCGCAGCAGTACCATGTTGGCGCTGCCCGCTGAAAAGAGTTCAGCCAGGTGAGTTCCGGGTGCCATGGAATAAGTACCCGGCTGGCCATCATCGCGAATACTGGCGATGCCGACGCCCCAACATATCAACTCCTCCAGCAGCCGGCTGGGAACCAGTTCATCGGGATTACAGTTGTAACCCAGCAGCATGAAGCAGGGGCCCATCTTGTCGTCGAGCAGCACCCGTGTGCCGTCGCCATTCGTGACATGGGGCTGGCTGATCATGCGACCGGTAAGGTACTCATCGCCCAACCCGACCGCGAACCCTTCGAGGAAGTACCGGTCCAGCAGTGCCTTGAACAGGCTGCCCGTAAAGTTGTCCATCGCGGCTTCGTCGCGTTGCAGCTCGGCGAATCCCGCGTCGCGCGCGGCCGCTGCCTCGGGATCGATAGGCTGGATCTGGTTGCCGAGATCGACTGCAACGTCGATGAGCTGCTTGGCGTGGTGCCAGCGCTCTTTCTCGTAACTGTCCAGCAATACCTCGGGCACACCACGCCGGATAACGGCATGCAGTTTCCAGCCCAGGTTAGTCGCGTCGCGGATGCCGCTGTTCAGCCCCTGCCCTGCGAACGGCGGCGTCATATGGGCCGCGTCACCGGCGAGAAAAACGCGGCCGTCCTGGAAGCGATCCGCAATGATCGCGTGAAAGTCATAGACGCGGCGGCGGTAGACATCGACCTTGCTGACGTCGATGTGCGGTGAGAGCAGCGCCTCGATGGTTTCGTCCTTGAGAAAGTCCTCGCGGTTGTCGCCAGGCAGGAGCATCCACTCCCAGCGACGATTGTTGTGCGGCGTCTGCACAAACATGCCCGGCCGCTTGGGATCACAGAAGAAATGGTACTTGCGCAGGCCGTCCCACTCGTCTTCCACCGTGTCGATTACCAGCCACGGCTGCGGGTTGGAGACACCCTGCATCTTGATGCCGAGCTGCTGGCGCACCGTTGAGCGGCCGCCGTCGCAGCCCACAAGGTACCGCGCCTCAATGCGTAGTTCGCCGGTCGGCGTCGTGACATCAGCGACCACGCCATCGCCCGTATCCTTAAACGCGGTGAGCGTGTGCTCGTACTCGAGCGCTACGTCGTCATAGCGGGCAAGCTCCGCTGCAAGCGTCTGCACCAGTGCGGGCTGGTTGAAGCCCGTCAACTGCGTGTAACCGAGTTCGCCTTCCTCCTCGTCGGTAATCTCAAACAGCAGTTTACCCTCGCCGTTGTAGTAACCGCCCGTAAGGCCCGGCATCAGGTCCTTCTGCAAAACCGGCAAAAGCTCCAGGCCCTGGAACGTGCGCAGCGACTCGGGGTCGAGCCCCACCGCACGCGGTTCATCCGACAGTGCGCTGTCGCGCTCCAACACCCGCACCCTGACGCCGCCCTGCCCGAGAATATGCGCCAGCAGGAGGCCAACGGGCCCCGCGCCGACAATCACGACATCGGTCTCAATCGTTTTCATGCCGCTGCCTCCACTGCCGCAAGCTTCTGGGCGAAATCATGGTGCTCGCGTTTGAACTCAACCAGCCGTGCGGTCGCGCGGTCCACAACCGGCAGGCGGTACTCGCTGATACCGGCGTAGCCGGGGCGCTGCTGCAGGCGCTGCCAGTAAGCCCATATCCCGGGACGCAGATCGGGCCCCGCAAACGTCGTCATCCAGTCTGCCTCCACCAGCCGCTCAAAGATCACCATCCAGCTGATATCGGCCAGCGAGTATTCATCGCCACAGATCCACTGCTTACCGTTTAGCTGCGCCTCCAACGCATCCAGGTGTGCTGACATAGCGCGATGCGCACGTTTGGATTGCTTCACCAGCGGCGGAAGTCCGGGCAGACCGCGAATGCCGCGCAGCTTAAACAACAGGAACATCAGCGGTCGCTCCTTCAGGCGGTGAAACAGAAACCCTTCCACCAGCTTGTGAAAGGGAATCTCCACCATGCCCGATGCAAACAGCGGCACCGTGAGCACTGCGGTGCAGAGACCCGCGCTCTTGTCCAACCCGTCGAGTGAGCCCTCCTCCTTAATAGAGGCGAGGTCCATCCAGTGCTCCATCACCGGCAACTGCTCGGGGTCTGCAGGTACCAGGCTGCCGCCGGATTGCTCGGCGCAGTAGGTGATGATGTCGTGGGACTCGTACACCGGGTGCCCGTTGTGCACGAGGCACGGCAGGATGCCCGCCGGGTTCACCTTCAGGTAATGCCGGCTGACCACCTCGTAGGACCCCGTCTCGATCAGGTCGATGTGGTGCTCTGCGAAGGGAATACCGAGCTCTTTCAGGCAGACCCGCACTTTCTTCGAACAGAGCGACAGGCCGTTGTGGTACAGCTCGTACTCCTGCTCATAGGGCACCGAGATATCTGTATGGATGCCGCCGGGCATCGCGTGGGTCTTGCGCTGGCGCTTCTCCCAGAGGAACCAGGCCAGGGCGGCGGCCGCCACGGCTGCGAGGAGCCATGTCATAACGCACCTCCATCAGTATGCAGATCTTCTGCGGTTTGCGAATATATAGATTTATTATTTGTATACATGCGAAATATAATTCTAAGCTATTTGGGCTAATGCAGCGTTCAACATCGGGGAATCTAGGGCGCCGGTCCGAGCAGCGCTCGCACCATCACCTCGGCGTGCTCGTCTACAACGTCGTCAGCGTGGGGATCGACGCCGAACAGGCCCTTGCACTCGGGCGCGTGGGAAAAGATCAGGGAACTACCGCCTGCAAGCAGGTAGTACCAGTGGATGAACTGGCGCTCGCTGAGACCCAGCGCCTCGCTCACGGGTTCGCGCAGCTGATCGGCGATGGGCCTCACATGCTCGTCCAGGATGTAGTCGAGGCGCCAACTCTCGTGGCGCGCCTCCTGCGCGAGCAGCCTGGGAAACTGTGGATGTTTCGCACTGAAACGCACATAAAACCTGACTATATAGGCTATCTGCTCTCTGGCAGAGAGATCGGCTATTAGCTCAAGGCGCGGATTTATCTGCTCCTGCAGCTCGCTGAACGTCTCGTCTGCCATCGCCTGCCACAGGCTCTTCTTGTCTTTGAAGTGATACGCCAACAGCCCGCGCTGTACACCCGCCGCGTTCTCCAGGTCGCGAATAGTGACGCCCTCAAAGCCGTGCTCGGTAAACAGGCGGGCGGCGGCATCAACCAGTTTCGCCCGGGTTAGCTCCGTGCGCTCCTGGGTGCGACGCGCTGCGGGCTTCTCGGCTGAATCGGCTGCAGTGCTGGGTGACATTGGAATCGCTCTCCTTCGTGATGGCGCCAGTATATACAAGGCCGTCCAGAAGTTTCAATTATTTTTTCGTTGACATGCATATAAATATATCTATTATTCGCATATCTGCAATTATTTATGAGGAGATACCCATGCACCTGATCAGCTACCTGAAAGACGGCCAGCCCGGCTACGGCATACTCAACGGCGACGACATCACAGACCTCGGCTCGCGCCTGCCAGACTGCCCAGACCTCAAATCCCTGATCGCTGCAGGTATCGACAAGGCGAACGCTGTGGGCCAGGGCCGGGATTTCGGCCTTTCCGATGTGCAGCTGCTGCCGCCGGTGCCCAATCCCGGCTCTATCTGGTGCGCCGGCATGAATACCCACTCCCACTTCGAGGAAGCCAAGGATCGGATGGGTCTTGAGGAAACACCCAAGGTCCCGATGTTCTTCCTGCGCGCCCCGGGCACCCTCGTGCCCTCAGGCGAGGATCTCGAGAAGCCGGTGAAGGAGCCCGCCTTTGACTACGAAGGTGAGATCGCCGTGGTCATTGGCAAGGCCTGCCGCAACGTCAGCGAAGAAGAGGCGCTGGACTACGTGGCCGGCTACAGCTGCTTCAACGATGGCTCTGCCCGCCTCTACCAGGTCAGCAGCAACCAGATGACGACGGGCAAGAATGCCTGGCGCTCTGGCGGTTTCGGCCCTGTGCTGGCAACGGCAGACAGCATCGACCTCAGCGCCATGAAGCTTGAGTGCCGCGTCAACGGCGAGGTGCGGCAGGTGATGGAGCTCGATGACCTGATTTTCTCGTTTGCCCAGCTCATCTCACACATCTCCGACGTTTACGAGCTGCAACCCGGCGATGTGATCGTGACCGGCGCTGCCGAGGGTGTCGGCGCGCTGCGAGACCCGGCTGTTTTCCTCGCACCCGGCGACAGCATCGAAGTAGAGGTACCCGGCATCGGCACGCTGGTGAACGGCGTTAGCGAGCAGGTGCTTTAAGACCTGCTCGCACACCATAACGATAAGACAGGTGAACAGATGAGTACTCCCCCACTTGCCCCGCGCCTCTTGCCGCTTGCGATGCTCGCGCTAGGCCCCGTGGCCATCAGCGCACCAGTGCTGGAGGAGGTGCGTGTTACAGCGCAAAAACGCAGCGAGAGCCTGCAGGATGTCTCCGTGACCGTGAACGTATTAAGCGGCGAAAAGATCGCCGATGCCGATATCACTGGTCTCGAAGAGCTATCACACTATGTGCCCACCTATCACCAGGGGCGCACGATTCTCGGTTCAGAGGCGCGCATCCGCGGCATCGGTTCAGCGTCGAACCCAGGCTTCGAACAGTCCGTGGGCATGTTCATCGACGACATCTACATGGGCCGCGCACGGCAGACTGTCATCCCACTGTTCGATCTCGATCGGGTGGAAGTACTGAAAGGGCCGCAAACTACCCTGTTCGGCAAAAACACGATCGCGGGCGCGATCAGCATGCACACCGCAAAACCGACGGAGGAGCTGTCAGGCAATCTCACGGCGCTGTACGGCACTGACGAGCAGCGGAAAGTTGAAGCCGCACTCAGCGGCCCCATCACCGACACGCTCAGCGGACGCCTGTCCGCCATCATTCGCGCGGCTGACGGTTACGTCGACAACGAGGCGACCGGGAGCGCAGGGCCGGTCTCCGACCAGTGGGGCGCCCGCGCCATCCTGCGCTGGGACGCCACCGATACACTTACCATGCGCTTCAAGTTCGAACGCTCTCGCGACGAAATGAAGGGCGCGCCCTACTCGATGCTCGTCAACACCCAGCTGGAGGGGCCGGGCGCACCGCCCCTGTTTAGCCATCTCGACATCGTGCCGCCACAGTTCACCAACGTGCCTTCAGGTGATGCATTCGAAACATCGGTCATCAACGAATTCCAGGGCGAAACCATCGATTGGGACACGAAGAATGATTACACCAACGCACTGTATCAACTGGAATACGAGTTCGGTGAATACACCCTGACCTCTATCACCGGCTATACCGATTTTCATGTCAAGGATCTCAAGGACCTCGACATCAGCCCGGTGACGCTCATAGGCGCCGATGCACAGGAAGACTTCGACCAGTGGAGCCAGGACATTCGCATCGCCTCCCCCACCGGGGGCACTATCGACTACATCGCAGGTGTTTACCTGCAGCGGGCGAGTTTTATCAGCAGTCCCAGCGATGTGTTCTTCAACCTGAGCAGCATCGGCCTGCCAACCCTGGCCGATGGCTTCCGACTCACACACTTTGACCAAAGCACCGATACCGCCTCGGCGTTCGTGCACGGCAACTGGAACGCCACCGACCAGTTCACGGTGAAGGTTGGGCTGCGTTACACGTTCGAAGAGAAGCAACTGGACAAGCGCCTGGTACTCGCAGACATCAATCGCCGCCCGCTCGTGCCCGGCACCGCGGACGACATCGTGCTCGACCTTTTCTGGCGCGAGACCCAGAACGCCGTGCCGTACGAGACCAACCAGAGCCGCACCGAAAAGCAATGGTCACCAAGCCTGACCTTCGAGTGGTATCCAAACGGCGATACCATGGTGTACCTGTCGGGCACCCGCGGTTTCAAATCGGGCGGGTGGGACAACATCCACGTCAACGGCGACGATCTCTCAACGCTGGAGTATGGGGACGAGACGATTGATGCGTTCGAGCTGGGGGTAAGAACCACGTTGCTTGAGAACCGCCTTGAACTCAACGCCACGCTGTTCCATTCCACCATCGACAACCTGCAGGTCAGCCAGTTTGACGGGGCAGTCGGCTTCAACGTGTCCAACGCCGCCCAGGCGACAAGCCAGGGGTTCGAACTCGACAGCCGCTTCGCCCTGACAGAGCAACTACAGGCCTTCGCCTCGCTCGCCTACCTGGACTACAGCTACGACCAGTACGACGAGGCACCGTGCAACCAGCCCCAGGCGAACGCCTTCTGGCGCGAGAATGGTACGGTGAACGGCTGCAGCCAGGATTTGAAGGGCAAAACGGTCATCCAGGCACCGGACTGGTCGGGCGCCTTCGGCCTCTCGTTCAGCGCCCCGCTCGGTGAACAGCTGGGACTCAACGCCACATTAGATGCCAACTTTCGCGACGATCACTTCATGGCGGGCGACCTGGACCCACAGACCAAACAGGATGCGACCTGGTTGTTCAACGCACAACTTTCGGTCGGCGATGTGTCGGGCAACTGGCGCCTCGCGCTGATCGGTAAAAACCTGACAGACGAAACCCACTACACCTTTATCGACGATGCGCCGCTCGGCAACGGCACCTTCTTTGGCGTCGATGACGACACGGGTAGCTTCGTCGCCATCCCGGCACCTCCGCGCAGTGTTGCGCTGGAGGCCACCTGGTACCTGCAGTGAGACCACACCATGCATAAACAAGAGCTCTATATCGGCGAAAACTCGATCAGCGAGGAGGCGAAGTCCAACGCGGGAAGCGTACCGCTGGAACGCCACCCGGACCCACTGGTCCGCGTTCAGGAACTCGCGTACGTGCTGTTCGAACGACCTGACCTCGAGAAGCAGCGCGGCTTCCTGGAGGATTTCGGCATGCGGCTAGCCGCAGCGGAGAACGGCACGATGTACTTTCGTGGCAATGGCACATCGCCGTGGTTCTACGCCGCCAGCGAGGGTGAAAAAGCGCGTTTCATCGGTATGGGTTTCACCGTCGACAGTGAGGCTGATCTCGCTCGTGTAGCAGAGTTCAACGGCAAGGAAGTGGAAGCAGCTGAGGGTCCAGGTGGCGGTCATCGCGTCAGGATCACTGACCCCAACGGCTACGTCCTCGACTACGTTTGGGGCCGCGAAGCGGCGGAGCGCATTCCCAGTCGCGACACTCTGTTTACCGCAAATTCCCCGACCGAGAAATCCCGCGTCAATCGAGGCATCCGCTCAGCTGTCGAGCCCTCGCCACTCGAGAAGGTGGGTCACCTTGTGTTGAGCGTGCCTGACTTCGCTGGCTCAGCGCCCTGGTACCTTGAAAACCTGGGCCTCATTCCCACGGACGTGCAATGTGTCGAAGATGGCACGCCGGTGCTGGCCTTTATGCGGCTCAATCGCGGCGACACCCCCGCGGATCACCATACGGTCGTACTCGCGCAAAACCTGCGCAGGGGCCTAATGCACGTCGCGTTCGAAACACTCGACCTCGATGCTATCGGGCAGGGCCAGCAACACCTCAAAAGCAAAGGTTGGCAGCACCAATGGGGTATCGGCCGCCATATTCTTGGCAGCCAGATTTTCGATTACTGGAAGGACCCTTACGGGACAGAACTTGAACACTATGCCGACGGCGATGTGTACACAGAGGCGGAACCCACCGGATATCACCCGCTGGACCCGGGTAACCTCTATTGTTGGGGAGACGATGCCCCGCCGCCGCCAGCGCCAGGACCGTTCAAAATGCTGCTTTTTGTACTGAGCGGCGGGCTCAAAACGATGCCGCCCGTATTGCTGAAAATGCGCTCCCTGCTCTCTCGCCCAGCGCGCCCGTGGCTACGCTAGCGGAAGCTTACTGCAGGAGCTGTGCGGGAGACGGATCGCTATCAGTGTCAGCAAGTTCGACGGAGTGACAAGCCGCGAAAGCAGCCTCCTGCGAGCGGGAGAAACACTGCAGTTCTCCCTGCCGCTCTACGCACCATGGCCCAGAACGACGACTCAGTGCGCCGATTGAGGCTGAATGCTCATCGCTGCAGCTCACCTCGTACAGTCCGTAGAAACCCCCGTTAGGGAGAATACCCGTCTTGGTTTTTTCGATTCCCAGCGTTTGCGCGGCGTTCGCACCTGTAGCGAACAGCCCGAGCAGACCCAAGGCAACCACCTGACGAAACCCCATTGTCCTTGCCCCGTAAAGATATGACACAAGGACATACGCGGTGCGCTGCGAGCTGGATCAGCCCTCGGCGAGCTTAATCAGGCGCTCGATTTCGTCAAAAGTCGAAGAGGCGAGTTCGGAGTTGATGATGCCAGGTGAGAGGTCGCCGCCAAGATCAACGTGCACAACGTAGGTCAGCGCGATCTTGCCGGGTTCAAGAAGTTCGAGAGAGTAGTGGGCCCTGGTATTGGCGCGCACGTACTTTTGCTCGGGGTACTCCCCCTCTACAGAGACGATATCGACGGTGGCAGTCTGGGTTTCTTCGTCGATTACCGACAGCGAGCGAATCACCATGTCCCGGTCTGATAGCGGCCACGGCAGGTCCAGCACCATGTGAATAAACCGCGTATTCTCGTCGGGTTGGCGCAGAATACGCGAGGTTTTGCAGTTTCCGCGCCACTCCGCGCAGTCGGCGCCATCGCCAAACACGTCGATAACACGATTAATCGGCGCCTCAATCACCGTGGTGGCCTTCACTTCCTCGAAGGGAGAACCATCAACCTTGCGCGTATAGAGCTGGATCCCCTTTTTGTCTTTCTCCAGGGTCCAGTCGCTGTTCGCCGCGAGTGGCGGTGCAAGCAACAGCGCGACAAATGCGCCCAGGGCCGCAAGGAAAACTCGCCGGTATACAGCGGGAACCTGTTCAAGCGTTGCCAAGCACTCGGAATCACCTGTCATATGCACCTCCGTTTTGCCAAAGTTCTGTCTAACCCAGTTTAAGGTAGGCCGCCTCACCGAAATTGGAAGACGGGTCGATTCTAATCACGTTGTCGTAGTGGTTCCGGGCGCGCTCTGTATCGCCGCGCGCTTCGCACAACTGCGCCAGGTAGTAGTGCACATAGATCTCCTGCACCATGGCGACCGCCTCCAGCGGTTCGCCGAGTATCTGGATGCCCTCCTCCTTGAGTTCAGTAAGGAGCGTCTCAAGCCCTACGATCGCATCAGCCTCACGATCGATGGCGTCCGGGAACAGCGCGTTGGCGCGGGCCTCCAGCAACACCGCCTCGCAACGGTCGAGCGGGTCATTCTTGTTCCAGTCCACCGGCTCGAGGAACAATTGTTGTGCGTCTTTCAGTAGTTCGGATGCATCAGACATTCCACCCAGGCGCGCGCCCTGCATCAGGAGCGTCAGCAGCCGCGCTTCCATCGCCATGGGCAGGCGGGAGCCTGTCGCGGTCAACGGTTCAAAGAACTCAAGCGCGCCGTCGAGGTCAGCCTGCATACCCTTGCCCAGGCACTTGCAGGCGAGGCCCAGCGGGTCGTCCGGATCTTTGGCGAGCAACGCATCGGCATACCGCATGGCGTGCTCGAACTCCGTGAGCAGCAGCGCGACCCGCGCCGCATCGTGCAGTGCGCTGACGGGCGCACCGCGCGCAATCGCCTGGTCCAGTCGATCGAGCGCCTCTGTGACGCGATAGCGCTGCCGGAACACTCGACTTGGAAAATAGATTGCGTCGTGCACCGAACTCAGTGCCTGCTCAGAGTTTTCGAGTATGCGACGAAACAGGGCACGCGCCTGGCGACTTTTCTCGGCGACGACCCAGCGGTTAATCAACCTGTCTGCGCTCGTCACGCTGTCGAGCACGTCCTCGTAAACGAGGCCCGCCCGCTCGATACGTATCAGTGATTTCACCTCAAGATCCGCCAGCGTCGCGAGCACGGACTTGGCGTCAACGAAAAAGCTGAGCGGTAATTCCTGTTCCCTCGCAGCGAGCAGCAACGCCGCCACCTGCTCCTCGTCTTCGTCCAGCGGGCTGGCGCCAGACAGGAGCCCAGCTTCAACGAACTCGGCGAGGGCTTCGGAGGGAATGTCGAGTGAGCCGCGCTCGATCGCGCCGCTTTCAAAGGGAATAATGTTGTCGCGCCGTGCGCCGCCATGACGGCCTGACAAGAGCTCTACCTCGATAGCAGCCGGGTCATAGGCGGCCTTCTCAAACACCGCCGCGATCTGCGACAGCGACAGGCGCGTTTCGGCCTGGAATGTGAGGATCAGCTCGATAAGGCGCAGGTGCAGCGTTGAGTAGAGCGAGAGATTGGGGCGGGGTTTTTCCCCGGGGGGCAGCAGGCCCGCCCGCAGGTAGTACTTGATCATGTCCCGCGACACAGAAGCGGCTTCCGCCAGTTCGGAGATGCGGTAGGTGGTGGGGGCGTCAGCCCCCTGCCTACTCTCTTTGGTCACGGGGTGTTCTCGATTGCACGGACAGGTGAAACGCTACCACCTGTCCGCTCGCGCGTCGATCAGGCGACCTGCAGTGCCGCCACTTCCGGGAAATCGGCCTGCCAGCGATCCAGCAGCTGGCTCTGGTCGATATCGTTTGGGTGGAACCCGCGCTCCAGGTACTTCTTGAACTCCGGAGCCGACCAGCTGCGGAATCCATTTTCGCCCCACATGAAGTTCCAGGCCTCGCGGATCTCGCCGAAGCGAGGCAGCCGGCGATCCTTCCACAGCAGCATGACCTGCGCGATAGCGATCTGCACCCAGAAAGAGCGGAACACGATCTTTGCGATGCGAATACGCTGTGTTTCATCATTCACGCACTTGCGATAGACATCGAACGCCACGGCCTTGTGCTCGATCTCCTCCATGGCGTGCCACAACAGCATCTCACGCAGCGGTGAGCTCTCGTCGCCCTCTGTCAGCTCGGGATTTTCCAGCGTCCACTGCGCCAGTGTTGCGGTGACATGTTCCAGGGCCGCAGTTACTGCGAGCTGTTGGCCAGGCGTGAAACGCTTGCGCGCGAAGTTGAGGCGGCGCACAAAGTGCCCGCGGATTCGCTCCATCGCGACACCCAGGCTCTCGGCCTGGTCATTGAAGTCCTGGTGAATGCGCGAATGGTGCGCTTCCTGGCCGATGAAGCCTCGAATGTCTTCCTTGAGGACCGGGTCATCGATGTCGTCGCGGTAGTGGCGTACCGAATCGATAAAGAAACGTTCGCCATCCGGGAAAGAGGCGGACAGCGCGTACATCAGCGTGCTGAGAATCGGGTTGCCTTTGAAGAAGTACTTCTCCTTCAGCAGCGTCATGTCGAAGTTCATGTGGCGCGGTTTAATCGTCGCCGCGGGTGCGTCAGTGGCTGGTGCCGTCATCGCCTATACCTCCTGGGTACATCGCCTGCCATCGGTAGGCGGCAGGTCTATGATGGTGACTCTAGCACACCGGATAATTTATTCACCATTTTTGTGGATAATTAAATTATCCGTAATTATCGGCCCGCGTGCAGCGGCGGCGTAGGCGCTGGCTGGAATCTGCGCTATCGTGCGCGCTTCCATAACGTAATAACAGGACACCGCAGTGACCGCCTTCTACAAAAAACCGCTCTACCGCGCCCGCCAGGCCCTGATGGCCCGGCTCCTGGCAAAACCCCAGCCGAAGCCGATGACATTTATCGGTGCGGGCGCTGTAGGCCAGCTCTGCGCGGCACTCGCCCAGTTTGGCCACAGGCGGGTGCTGATCGTGACCGACAAAATGCTGCACGACCTCGGCGCCCTCGACCCGGCGATCAAGGCCCTCGGTGATAACGGCGTGACATCGGTGGTCTACGACGGCGTACTGCCAGACCCCACGGAACAAATTGTGGATGACGGCATTGCCCAATACCGCGAGCACAACTGCGATGCGCTGTTGGCGTTTGGCGGCGGCTCGTCTATCGACGCGGCCAAGGTGATCGCACTCGCCGTTGCCAACAACAAGCAGGCAGCAGACTGCGTTGGCTTCGGCAAATGCGATGCGCCCGCCGCGCCACTCTACGCCGTACCTTCAACATCGGGGACAGGGTCCGAAGCAACGTTCATTGCCGTTATCTCCAACAACGAGACCCACTCCAAGGGTGGCGTGATTGACCCAAGCATTATTCCGCGCGCCGCCGCGCTCGACCCGGAGGTCAGTCGCGGCCTACCTGCACACATTACCGCCGCCACCGGGATCGATGCACTCACCCACGCGATAGAGTCCTACATCGGTCGCTGGGGCAATCACGAGACGGACAACTTCGGGCTGACAGCGTGTCGCCTGATTTTCGACTACCTGCCGCGCGCCTGTCGCGATGGCAATGACATGGAGGCCCGCGAGGCCATGAGCCTCGCCTCTTACTACGGCGGCCTGGCAATCACCAACGCACTGGTCGGCTACGTACACGCGATATCACACAACCTCGGCGGAAAGTACGGTGTGCCGCACGGGCTCGGCAACGCGCTAGCGCTACCCCACGTGCTCACCCTGATGGAGAGTCACGCCGCGGACAAGCTTGCCGACATCGCCGAACACTGCGGCATGGGAACACGCGGCGAAGGCGACTCTGCGCTTGCCAAGCGCCTGATCGAACGGGTGCAGCAGTTGAACGACGAGGTGGGCATTCCGCGCACCACCGATGTCATCAAGGCCGAAGACATTGACGAACTGGTCGCCGCGATGCTGGCGGAGGGCGGCAACTACCCTGTGCCGCGCTTCCTGAGTGATGCAGAAGTGCGCAATATCCTTGCGGCTATCAGCGCGTAGCTACCCGAACGGACGATCAGCCCAGGTCGACATCCACTGCGCCCGCAGCGACACTTGCCTTGTCGCGCGCATTGTCTGTGTCAGTGCCGCGCGCCAGTGCAACACCCATGCGGCGCTTGCCAGCAACTTCCGGCTTGCCGAAAAGACGGATGCTCGTGTCAGGCTCAGCCAGGGCCTTGTCGAGGCCGCCAAAGCTCGCCTGGGTGGAGTCGCCCTGCACCAGTATCACGCTGGAGGCTGACGGCCCATGGAAACGAATATTGGGAATCGGCAGTCCGAGAATCGCGCGGGCGTGCAGTGCAAACTCCGAAAGGTCCTGTGATATCAACGTCACCATGCCCGTGTCGTGGGGGCGCGGCGACACCTCGCTGAAATACACCTCGTCGCCCTTGATAAAGAGTTCCACGCCGAACAGGCCGTGACCGCCAAGCGCGGTGGTGACTTTCTCCGCTATGTCCTTTGAACGCGCCAGCGCGGTATCACTCATCGGCTGGGGCTGCCACGACTCCTGGTAGTCGCCGTCTTCCTGCCGGTGGCCGATCGGCTCGCAAAACGACACGCCGTCTTTGTGTTGCACCGTGAGCAGGGTGATCTCGTAGTCGAAGTCGACGAAGCCCTCGACAATCACCTTGCCGGCGCCGGCACGGCCGCCCTCCTGCGCGTAGTGCCAGGAGTTATCTATGTCTTGCTCACTCTTTATCGTGCTCTGGCCCTTGCCCGAAGAGCTCATGATCGGCTTGATTACGCAGGGCATGCCAATGCGCGCTACCGCAGCGTCAAAGTCTTCTTTCGTACCTGCGAACTCGTAGGGCGAGGTCGCAAGCCCAAGCTCTTCGGCGGCGAGACGACGGATGCCCTCGCGGTTCATCGTGAGCTGTGCTGCTCTCGCACTTGGAATGACATTAAACCCTTCGTTCTCAAGCTCCACCAGGGTGTCAGTCGCGATGGCCTCGATCTCGGGCACGATCAGGTCGGGCTTCTCTTTTTCGATCACCTCGCGCAGCGTCGCGCCGTCGAGCATGGAGAACGCGTAGGAACGGTCAGCCACCTGCATCGCTGGCGCATTGTCATAGCGGTCGCAGGCGATCACCTCCACACCGAGCCGCTGAAGTTCAATGACTACCTCCTTGCCAAGCTCGCCTGATCCACACATCAATACGCGTGTGGCGGTGGGGGAAAAGGGTGTGCCTATGCTGGCCATCGGGGAGTCCTTTAACTGGCTGTTTTGAACGCGGCAATGTACCGCAAAACCTGTCGGGTGTCAGGGCGGCGACGCGGTCAGTGCCTCGTACCACAGCTCCGCGTGAGCCTGCATGCCCTTGGCACTGAAGTGGCAGTTATCGTGGCGGTAGGCGAGGCCTTGTATTGTGTCGGTATCAGGCCCGGGGCGCACCCCGTCAAGCTCTACGAGCGCGGCCTGGGCAGCCCGCACCGATTGCCTGCCCGCTGCATAGGCCGGGTCTGGCTCAAAATGGGAGATCTCGCAGAAGGTGGCTATAGCAGGATAAACCGGTGCATCGATACCGTACTCGCGAAGTTTGTCGAGCAGGGCCTTGAACATCGCGGTGTAGTCCTCCGTAGACGTACCCCTGCCCGCGTCGGACTCACCCTGGTGCCAAAGCACATGGGTGGGCGTGATACCCGCCTGCGTTACCGCCTGCGCGGCGGTCGTGAGAATCGGGTGCAGGTAGGCGTCCTCCTGCCACTGGCTGATCGCGGACCCGCCGATACCGAATGGAATCACCAGCACCCTGTCATAGTCGCCACGCGTCACCAGCTTGTCGCCCAGCACGCCCCATACGCTGCCACCCTGGGCGTCCGGCCCCAGCAGCGGGTCCTCCGCGCGGTAGCAACGGCCGTCGTGAATGTTGAAGTTCGCGACGTCACGCGTGGGTAGATAGCGGTCGCGTCCAGCATTGGCACTGTTCGACTGGCCGAACGTCACGAGGATTGCGGTGCGATCACCACTGTAGTCCGCACAGTTGACCTCCTCGCGATCTGTCGTATCGCGATAGCCACACTTGAGGGCCTCCTGGCCGCCGCACGGCTGGTAACCGCCTGTGAAGAGATTAATGATGTTGACGGCTTTCCGCATCGGCCACTCCGCCAGGTGAGGAGCGTACTTGCCAACAAGGGCGCCCGCGCCAAACATAAGCACCAGCGACAAGCCCCACAACACTACGATGGCCGTTCTAACAATCCACTTCATACGTTTCTCTCTTTACGGTGCTGATACACCCGGGCCTTCAAACGACATGGCAACAATGGCAAACGGTGGCTTCTCGCCATCGCCGTCTACCGTGACCGGCATACCGAAGTAAAGCGTGTGCAAACCCTCAAGCGCCGACAGGTCGAACACGACCTCGCTGTCTTCACGATTGAACAACAAGCTGCTCTCAATCTCCGCCGTGCCCAGCGGTACGCCGTTGGGATCATCAATCCGCAGCTGCAACTCACCACCGCCAAAAATCGGCGCCAGCGCGGCGACCCCGACAACAACGCGGTCTATGCCGGTCAGGTCGATGTCCTCGATAGCGCCGTATGCAAAACTGAAATCCGCGCCCTGGGCTGACTCAATGATGGCGAGCGTCACGTTCTCGGGCACGCTGAACAACGTTACGCCAGGACCCGGCGCCAGGAAGCCGCCGCCCTGCTGTGGCGAGTAGAGCACCCGGCTGGCACTGCCAGTCAGCGCAGGGGCATCACCACCGGCATCGGTATAGGCTGCATGCAGAAGGTAGCGACCCGGATAGAACTCGCCAATCTCAACCTCGATCACGCTCTTGATCTGCGCGAGCCGCTTATCGTCCAAGTGTTTCTCGAAAGACAGCGTCCCCTCGATCGGCAACGCACTGTCCTGTGCTGCGGCGGCACCGGCCAGCGACAGAATGTACTTTGCTGACGCGCTCAGCTCCTCAGCTGTCAGCGCCGGGTGCGCCGGCATGGCATGACCACCGGGCCACTTACCACTGCCTCCCTCGGCAATGGAACGCTCGATATACGCAATCGCGCCATCACGCGCAGCGTAGCGCTCGGCAATCGCCACCAGCGATGGCCCAACGGACGGCCCGTCAACCTGGTGACAGCCATGGCAGTCACTACCCTTCGTCACAAGTGCCCGCCCCGCGAGTACGGGGTCAGTATCATGCTGGGCAAGCACAATGGCGAGATCCTCGCTTTCACCCAGGTAATCAAAGCGTACATTGACAAGGCCGGGGTCGATTCCGCCGTCATCAGTTGTGCCGTCCTCGAGATCGTTAACCGAGACCCGGTAGGACAGCTCGTGTGCGCTGCTATAGAAGCTGCTGTTGCCGTTGAATGCGAGGCTCACTTCAGGCCGCTCGTTGCCGACAACGACCATGAGAGAGGTCGCGTGCTCCAGACCGCCCTCATCGGTCACGGTCAGCTGCACACGGTGTTCACCCGGCTCGTCGATGGAAACCGGCTGCAGCGCCGCGCTGCCCAGCTGCTGGACCGTGCCGTCCCCTAGATTCAGTTCCCAGCGGTATTCGACTATGCCGGAGCTACTACCCCGGTCATAGGACGCCGTACCGTCGAGCGTGGCGACCAGCGGGCCGGCACCTACCGCTATATCTACGCTCGCGATCGCAACCGGCGGCGGATTGTCTCCCGCGTAGTACTCGATGCGACTCAGGTAAGCGTCCGGGTTACCTTCAAACCAAACAGAGCCGTACTCCACCACATAAAGCGCGCCATCGGGACCATAGGCCATGTCGAGCGGCGAACTGAACGCATGGTCAATGAGCGGGGCAATGGTCTCAATGTTGCCTGCCGCGTCAGTGGTAACCACCTGTAGCCAGTTGCGCATGAACTCGCCGATGACCAGCTTGCCATCCAGCCACGCGGGGAATTTGTACTCGCTCTCGGCATAATCCTCGGCGTAATACACTGGCGCGACGAGCGCATTGCGACCGCCGCTCCCCATTTCGAAAAACGTCTCGCTGACATCATAGGGGTAGTACAGCCAGGCCGGCTGCGCGGGCGGCAATACTTTGGCCCCCGTATTGTTGCGCGAGCGATTTTCAGGCGCCGCAACATTCACCGCCTCAAGCACGGTGTCGTTGTCGTTGTCATAGTAGTGATAGGGCTTGCCGTCGGCGATCACGTAAGGCCAACCGAAGTTGCCGGGCGCACGAGTACGATTCACCTCGTCGTAACCCTTGGGGCCGCGCTCTACATCCTGGCGGCCGTCAGGGCCCACCTCACCCCAATACAGGTAGCCGGTGCGATCATCGTAGGCAATCGTGAATGGGTTGCGCAGGCCCATCGCATAGATCTCCGGGCGTCCCTCACCGGGATCGCTGAAGAGGTTGCCCTGGGGAATCTCGTACAACAAGCCCGCCGCATTGCGCTCCGAAAGTGGCCGAATGCGCAGAATCTTACCGCGCAGATCGCTTGTATCGGCAGCAGAGCGTGCCGCGTCATTGTGCAGCTGCCCCGGCCGATCGTCGATGCGGCCCCAGTCTGCAGGCGCAGTGTCATCACCCGTGCTGAGCCAGAGGTTGCCCGCGCGGTCAAACTGCATATCGCCGCCATGATGAGAGGCGCGTGTCGCGCTGTTACCGATCGATGCCTCGCTGAGCATGCGCTCTTCACTCTCGAGATCCAGCGTGCCTTCGAGACGAAAGCGCGACAGTACAGTCTCGCCGGTGGCGTCCGGGTCAGCGCGAGGGGGCGAGTAGTAAATGTAGACGTAGCCGTTGTTCGCGTAGTCCGGGTCAAACACCATGCCATGGAGACCCGACTCGTTGCTGGTGAAAACAGGCACCTCCCCCACCGTGACTGAGGACTTTGCAGTGAAGTCATAACGCTTGATCGCGCCGCGACGCTCAACGTAGTACAAGTCGCCCCCAGGGCTGAACATGATCTTCAGCGGCTCGTTCAAGTTGCTGTCGAGTACTGTGCGCGTAAAGCGCCAGCTCTCGGGTCGCGCCTTTGCATAGTCGAGAGTGCCGTCGCCCATCGCCCACTCGAGCCCTGCGAGCAGTAGTGACTGGAAGTGTTCGTTGTCGTACGTCGACTCGGTGTGACCCAGGCCCGTGTAAAAGCTGCGGCCGCCATCGAACTCGCGATACCAGGCCATGGGATGGTCGGCACCCATCTGGCCGCCCTCGTAGGTGGACTCGTCGACCGTGAGCAACACGTTTACGCCGGGAGAGAGACGCTGGTAGTCGTACCATTCGTCGGAGGCTTCGAAGCTCGCAGGCAACGACGAAGTGATCGAAGTCGCCGGCGGGACGACCGCGAGCGTTGCGCGCTGGTCGCTGTCTTCTGGATGACCTGCAAAGACACCGCCTACCAGGCGCTGGTACCAGTACCAGGGGTCCTGGCGCCACTCGGTGTCGGCAGCAGCGTGGAGGCCGACATAACCGCCACCCGCCTGAACATAGCGCTGCATGGCCTCCTGCTGCTCGTCGTCGAGCACATCACCGGTTGTGTTCAGGAAAACAATGGCATGAAACGAGGCGAGCCCTTCTTCGGTGAACACGCTCGCATCTTCGGTGGCCACAACGTTGTACTCGCCCCGGCGACCCAGTTCCGTCAGGGTCGCAATACCCTTGGGAATCGACTGGTGCCGATACTCCGTCGTTTTCGAAAAGACGAGCACCTTGCGCCCGAAATCCGGTATCGGGGGCTCGTAGAAATACCAACCGAGGGCAACGGCGGCGAGGAGGATGACGACGGCGGCTTTCTTCATACCCGTGTTCCAGCGACGATTATTCGTATTTTCGAGGGCAACATTCGTGAATTTGTCCGCATTCTGGCACGCGAAGTCATTCCCGTTGTAGCCAACTTGCTATCATATAACG
The DNA here is from genome assembly GCA_965227435.1 of Halioglobus sp. Lineage (GTDB taxonomy): Bacteria > Pseudomonadota > Gammaproteobacteria > Pseudomonadales > Halieaceae > Marimicrobium. Next base: position 868,262 of record CBDDGB010000002.1, read on the forward strand.
ATAAAAAGCCACGCGTGGGCCCAAAATGGCCGGCGACGCGGCCGGCGGGCTCAGCGCCCGAGGGGACACTCAAAGGGGACGTAAGCCATGAATACTGGCTCACAGGAGATGCTGGAGAGCGCGAGCCGCGAGGAGCTGTCGGCCGTGATCCAGTTGCTTGCGCGCAGCGTGGTGCTACACCGCCAGAAACAGGGCTTTGTCCGACTCGAAACCTCTGTAGAGAACCTTGATAAACACACAGACTCCAACGAGGATTCCGACGTTCTGGAGAACGGCGACCAGCTGCTTGAGGAGGCGCTTGAGCTTGTGCGTTCCCAGGAGCTGGCGTCGCCATGCGATGGCAACGAAGGCGATTCCGGTACCTACGAAGAGAAACGCACCCAGTTTCGCATCAATATCAACGCGCCCATGAAAGTCGTCTGGCCAGGCGAGAGCGCACCTTCGGACGCACGGCTGGAGAACGTCTCCTGGGGCGGCGTGTCATTCCAGGTCGCCCAGTGTCCCGCAGAACCGGGGCAGGAAATGCGCCTGATGTTGCCGCGACCGCAGGGGGGCGCTATCGCCATAGAGGGCAAGATACTGCGCGTGGTACCCACCGACGAAGGTGCGGAAGTCTCAGCCCGGTTCTCGAGCCTGAGTACACGCGATGAAGAAAAACTCATGGCCATCCTGGAACACCTGGCCTCGGCAACCGATGAAGGGAAGCGAACGTTTGCGCGTCTGACACAACGCCTGGAGCTGCAGTTCGATGCGGTGCAGGAACTCGAGTCCACCCTTCACGATATCTCAGCCGGCGGCATCGGCATTACCGTACCCGACGCACTCAAGGTCGGGCAGTCACTACAAACGGTGATCAGCACTACCGACGAGCGCTGCTCACTGAAGCTGCGCGCCCGTGTTGTGCGCCAGGAACCAATGAAAATGCCAAACGGTGTTATCTACCGTGTGGGACTCAAGTTCGAGCACCCGTCGGCGGAACTGGAACGCCGCACCGCCGAGTTGATCACCCGCATCGCTACCCTGAAGACCGACGAACCGGACTTCAGCTAGCAACCCATCAAAGGTCCCGGCGGGTCACGCCGGGTATTTCTAGTGCCAGGTCAGCGCCGTAGAGTTTCGCCGGGGTCTGGAAGCCCGCTTCCCACTCACCATCGAGAATCTTGCGCGACACGATAAGGGTCGAATGGAACGTGAGCAGGTAGGCCTCTGGCGTAATCAGCTCCGCCTTCGCCGTTTCGCCCCGCTTGTTGGTCGCGGTGGCAATCAGCTGGACCTTGCGCTTCTCCTGCGCCTCGGGCGGCGGCCCTTCGGGCATGAAGGTATCGACCATCCAGACGAGTACATCCTTCCCCCACTCCCGCTGAAGCAGCCAGAGCACCCACCCGGGAAGCTCTCCGCCGCCAGCGATCTGGTAAACCTCAATCGTCGGAACGCCGGTGCTGACCCATGACGTAATCATGTCAGCCCAGGGAATCTGCACAAGGCTGCGCTCCTCACCATTGATGACGCCTGTAATCACTTTTGGCTGCGACACCTTGATCATCTGGCCGTCCTGGCGCATTTTTAGCGGCCGCGACAACATCTCGATGCCCGACTTCACTGTACCGCGACTGACCTCGGCACCCTCTGCGCTCTCGTAACCATTGTTCATGACCAACTGCAGCGTGGTCGGGTTGTCGATTTTTTCCGCCACGTAAAGATTGATGCAATCTGTGGGGACAACGTCGAAGCCGACGGCAGGCATTACCATAATGCCTGCCTCTAGATACTCCTCGTGCCTGTCGAGCTGTTCCTGGATCACGTGTAGCTCACCCGTCAGGTCCACATAGTGGGTACCGGCTTCCAGCGCGGCGTCGATCATGGGTTCTGCCGTGAACGTGTAGGGACCTGCGATGTGCATGACAAGCTCAAAGCCACGCAGCACTTCGACGATACGCTCATGGTTGTCATCGAGACTCAGCGTGACGTAGTCGTAACCCACCTCGTCGGCAAATGCCTTGAGCTTCTCGCCGTTGCGACCCGACAACACGGGCGTAATGCCGTACTCCGCAGCGAGATTGGCAATCCCCTTACCGGTGTAGCCGTAGGCCCCGTAGAGGAGCACGTTACCCTTGGGGTCGCTGGGTATCTCGGTGAGTTCCGCGGCGACTACAGCCTGCCAGGGCAGTAAGACCAGTGCGAGGCATTGAACGGCTATACGAAGAAGCTTCATGGCATGCGTTTCCTTTGCGTTGTCTCAGTTATTGATCGCTTTATCGGCTTAACCAACATTGCGCCCGGCGCGCTCCCAGTACGGCTCGCGCAAAATCTTCTTGAGAATCTTGCCCGAAGGATTGCGCGGTAGCTCATCAATGAGTTCCATCTGGCGCGGAATCTTGTAGCCCGCGATCTTGTCGCGGCAGAATTCGATGAGTTCCTCGAGCGTAAGACTCGCGTCAGGCTTGGTCACGATGAACGCGAGCAGCGCCTCACCGAACTTGTCATCCGGCACACCGATCACCGCGACGTCTGCCACCGCATCGTGCTTGGCAATCGCGTTTTCCACCTCTACCGGGTAAATGTTCTCGCCGCCTGAGACGACCATGTCCTTCATGCGGTCCTTGAGGTAAAGGTAGCCCTCTTCGTCCATGTATCCCGCATCGCCCGTGTGCACCCAGCCGTCGGTCAGGTTGTCGGCAGTAGCCTCCGCCAGATTGTAGTACTCGAGCATGTTGGTGTCTGATCTCAGCCAGATTTCCCCGATCTCACCACGCGGTTGTTCATTACCATCGCCGTCTACCACCTTCGCGAAGCCGCCCGCAGAGGGGCGCCCGCAGGACGCGAGCAGGCCGGTCTCGCCGGCGAGCGCCCGACGGTGGTCGGCGGGTGTCAGGTTGACGACAGTGCCCGTGGTCTCGGTCATGCCGTACATCTGGATGAAATCGCAGTCGAATATCTCGAGCGCCTGGCGCAACACCGTCTCGGAGATAGGCGAGGCACCGTAGTAAATCTGGCGGATGCGGCTGAAGTCACGCTTTTCGATTCCAGGCGTCTGCAGCACAAACATGATCATCGCCGGCACCATAAAGACGCCGTCCACCGGGTAGCGCTCGATGTCGTCGAGCAACTTAATCGGGTCAAAAGCCTTGTGCAGGATCGTATGTTGCCCCGCATAGATTCCCATGAAGATGGAGCCCGCGCCGCCAATGTGAAACAGGGGCGCACAGATTATGCCCGCAGAGCCCGGGTCGGGCCGACTCGTCATTGCCAGCGAGTTCATGGTGAGCAGCGTAATCATGTTGAAGTGCGAACTCACCACACCCTTGGGATTACCCGTGGTGCCGCTTGTATACAACTGGATCATCGGATCATCGCGATCGGTATCGCGCTCATCGATTGACGCCGGAAACTTGGAGAGCCATTCGTCGAGGTGAAGCGTGTCGGCAAGCTCCTGTGAAACAATCACTACGTCGTCTGCAATCTGCTCGCGCAATCCCGCAAAGGTCTCAGCCAACTCGTCGAGCACAATCAGCACCCGCACATTGGCATCGCCGATAACAAACGCGAGTTCCGCAGGCGCCAGCCGATAATTCAGTGGCACGGAAACCGCGCCAATGCGACTTGTCGCCATGAACACCAACAAGTGCTCCACACTGTTCTCGCCAAGAATCGCGACACGCTGGCCCTTGGTAACGCCGGCATCCTCCAGCGCATTCGCCAGCTGCACGCTGCGATCCTTGACCTCACCGTAGGTATGGGTGACCTCTTCCTGGGTCAGGCAGGGCACGTCCGGCGTGTTCCGGGCGTAGTAGTCCAGGAATTGGTGTACCAGCATGGGGGTCTCCTTATCGCTCTTAATCCCGTTGCAGGAACCGCATCATAAATACATATGCTTGTGGGAGCTAGCTGTTGGCTATTTACGTTACCCCTCGATCTGCCGGATTGCGGTTCCCAACTATCGCGGCTAACCCGCCTGAACCGCGATTTAATTCAGAGAACGGTGAGAGCGGCAGGGACCCATAGTCCCCGGCAGGAAGCTCTGAGGCCATGGATGGCCGAAGCGCAGCCGCCAAGGATGGCGAATTGGCGGTTCCTGACGGGGACTATGGGTTCCTGCCGCGGAAGGACATAGAAGGGCCAAAGAACCAAAGAAACCCAAGCCAATCTATGCTTAAATGCGCGCCCCTGAACCCGACCAAGCCCACGGAGCACACCATGGCCGAGGCACCCCGCAACCTGGCCCGGGAAACCGACCCAGCGATCATCGAGGAAATCATCGAAAAGAGCCTCTCGCTGGACGAAGAGGCCGTCATGTCCCGCGTCGACCAGATGAACGGTATCGTGAAGATTTTCGCAAACCCGACGGTTGTTGGCGGTGAGAACGTCCCCGAGGGCCCCGTGCTCTACATCGGCAACCACTCCACCATGGCAATGGACGTACTGGTTGCCGTGCCCGCGCTGCAGAAAGCCTCCGGGCGGTTCGTGCGGGGCATGTCAGACGAAATCATGTACCGCTACGGCGTGATTCGCGACTTCGTGATCAACCAGGGTGCCGTTATGGGTCACTCCGAGATCGGGGATGCACTGTTTGAAGCGGGCAAAGATATCCTGTTGTTTCCGGGCGGCGCCTATGAGGCCAACAAAAACCTCGACGAGCGCTACACCATCCAGTGGAAGAAGCGCACAGGCTTTGTACGCATGGCAGCCAAACACGGCGTGCCGATCGTGCCGGTGGGCATCGTAGGGCCCGACGAGTGGTTCGGCCGCTACATGGACAGGGACGAAGTGGCAGACTCCTGGCTTGCCGGCCTGATGAAACTCGGCGGCGCCTCCGACGAGTTTCTCGCCTCGGACCAGATGCCGCCCATTCCGCGCGGACTGTTCGGCACGCTCCTGCCGCGCCCACAGCGCGCCTACGTCAGCATCGGCGAACCGGTCGAGACGATAGACCTCATGGGCAAAAAGCTCGGCCGAAAAAAACAGGAAGCCATACGCGACATCGTGCGCGAACGGCTGGAACAATGTATCGCCGACATGCTGTTGCTGCAGGCGCAGGACCGCGACCGCGTGAGCGTATTCCGCCGCTTCCTTTCATTCTACTAAGCACGCTCAGTACGATGGGGAACAGTCGAGGCGATAAGACAAGCGCACCGGAGCAGCTGCTGCCGCTCCTGGAGATACCCTGCCCAGACACCTTGCCTGCACTGATGGCTTACGGTGGTGAGCTCGAACTCGCGGACGATGAAGCGCTTCTCCAAGAGATAGAACAGCTCGAGCCATGGGGAGGCTACGGCATTCAGTTGCGCCCGGGCATAATCACCGCAAGGGAGCACTCGCTGGTCGCGCGCAACCGTCTAATCTTTCGCTCGCACCTCATTACAGGCACTCTCGAGCAGCTCCTGGGCGCCGAATTGCGCGATGTGTCTGTCATCGACCTCGCCTGTAATCACGGCTACTTCGCACTAGAAGCCGCTTACCTCGGGGCCCGCACCGTGCATGGTTGCGACCTGCGCGCAGCGAACATCGCAAAGGCGGAATTTCTTAAGGACTATTTCGGCATAAAGAACGTGTCGTTTACCACAGGCGACGTTTACGACCTGAAGGGGCTAGCGCCCGCCGATATAGTGTATAACCTAGGGCTCTTCTACCATGTCACTGACCCCTGGCGACTGATGCAGCTAACCTACGACCTGTGCAAGGAATTCGCGGTCATCGACAGCATTATGCACCGCGATGCCCGCGCCGGGTTTGAACTGCGCGTCGGCAAAGACAACACAAGCCACAGTGAGGGCGCCCACGTCGTCGAACTGCAACCGACCTACCGTGCCATGATCGAACTAATGCGGGCCGTCGGGTTCCGCGACATCAGAGAAGTCGCGGCAAGGGAAGCCGACGACAAACTCCCGCACCACCTCTACGACACACGCCAGAGACGCTGCCTCATAGGTTTCAAGTAGCGCTGCGAGGTGCGAGCTGCGCCCAGAGCATGTCCGCCGCCGTATCGCAAATGCGCTTGCGGGACGCGTTGTCGGTGTACACACCGTCAATGAAAAGTCGGCTCATGCCGTGAAGCGTACCCCACGCAACGTGGGAAAAACCGACCGGATCGAGATCAGTGTTGTACAGACCCTTCTCCTGCGCGCTGCGAATTCGTTCCACGTTACCGCGAAGGGTGCCTCTCGCAGAACCGAGCAGCGAACTCGAGAGTGCCTCCGACTGCCAGAGACGTCCTCCGTACATCAGGTCGTAGTACTGCGCGTTATCTACGGCGAAGCCAACATAAGCCAGGACCCAAGCGCGCAACCCCTCCTCGGCACTCGCACCCTTATGCCGACGAGCGCTCTCGAGCATGGCCCGGTTGAAGCGCACAAAACCCTCCTCCCCCACAGCAGATAGCAGGCTCTGCTTGTCTTTGAAATGGTGGTAGGGAGCGGTGCGCGACACCCCTACGCGCGCTGCGAGATTACGCAGAGAAAGGGCGGCCTCTCCCTCTTCCTTGAGAATACGCGCGGTTTCGTCAAGAAGCACAGCCTTCAGATCACCGTGGTGATAAGCGCCCTTGTTTGCCTGTTTAGTGCTCATGGAGCTAATCTAACACCCAATCTTGACAGCGTCAAAATGCGCCTGTATCCTGCCCCGCACAAATCTTGACACCGTCTAGTTTTAATGGAGGCCAACATGAGCGCCGATACTCTTGAGAACACCACCAACGAAAACAGCGCGAAGATTCCCCGCGCCAGCGACAATGACTACACCACGGAAATCATCAGCCGCCGCCAGCAGTTCATCGAAGAAAAGAGCGGCGCACAACTGAACCACACCAAGCACTTCTCGTTCGACCCCGAGTCGATGGAAGGCAACTGTGAGCACGTGTTTGGTGTCTCGCAGCTGCCCATCGGCTTGGCCGGCCCACTGCTGGTCAACGGTGAGCACGCCCAGGGTGAGTTCTATGTACCCATGGCCACGGTCGAGGGCACTCTCGTGGCGAGCTACAACCGCGGCATGCGCGTGATTCGCGAAAGCGGCGGCGTAACCACAACCGTGATGGGTGAGGCCATGCAGCGCGCGCCCGCCTTCATTTTCAAGAACGCCCGCGAGGCGCGCGACTTCGCGCACTGGCTGAGCAAAAACTTTGATGTCATCCGCGAGCAGGCGGAATCCACCACCTCTGTCGGCAAACTGTTGGAGATCGAACAGTACGCGGTGCACGCGATGGTCTATACACGTTTCGACTACTCCACCGGCGACGCTGCGGGCCAGAATATGACGGGCAAGGCTACCTACGTGGCCTGTGAGTGGATCAAGTCAAACTACCCGGGGCCCATGAGCACCTACATGCTGTCAGGCGGCATGGATACCGAAAAACGTACGTCCTTCGTCAACTCGCTCAAAGGCCGCGGCCGCAAGGTCACGGCAGAGATCACCATTCCGCGAAAAGTGCTGATGGAAGTGCTGCGCATCACGCCCGAGCAGATGGCGCACGGCAACCAGATCGCGACCATGGCTGCCTTCCTGACTGGCTCTTCCAACAACGCGGCCCATCCCGCTAACGGCCTGGCGGCGCTGTTCATGGCTACGGGCCAGGACATGGCGAACATCGGTGAAGCGAACCAGTGCACCGTCTACACATACGTGACACGCGAGGGCGACCTGCACTACTCCATCACGATGCCCGCACTTATCATGGCCACGTTCGGCGGCGGCACCAGCCTGTCTACCCAGCGTGAATGCCTGGAGATCATGGGCTGTTACGGAAAAGACAAAGCCTACAAGCTGATCGAGATTGCCGCGGGCATGGTCGTTGCCGGTGAACTGTCACTCGGTGCTGCTACCAAGCGCGACAAGGCTACCGGCAAGAACGAGTGGGTCGATGCCCACGAGAAGCTGGGGCGCAACCGCTAGGGTCGCGCCGCGCCGGCCCGCTACTGCTGGGGCTTGTACTTCGTCATTTGCTCAACAATGCCGTCGATGGCAAAACTGTTGGGCGCCTGGCGGGCCGGGAAGCGCTCAAAGGACTGCGCAAATGCCAGCACCTTGGCGGAGCCGTAGAAGATCCAGGCGGAGTTGTTCTCCCACCAGGTGTTGTATGAATTGGAGTGCACATCCGCCCGCTCATAGGGGTCGCGGCGCAGGTTAAAAACCTTGGGAATGCGCAACGGCACAAAGGGTTCGCGCCACACCTGGAACTGGGTGGCGCGCTGTTCGGCGTAGACGATCTTCCAGTCTCCAGAACGCACGCCAACAAGTTGGCCATCGTCACTGAAATAGAAGAAGTCCTGGCGCGGCCCTTCACTTACCTCACCCGTCAGGTACGGCAGGAAGTTAAAGCCATCGAGGTGCACCTTGTATTCCTTGTCGCCAAACTTGCGACCGCGCTTAAGCTGGTTGACAACCTTATCTTCGCCCACGGCGGCCATCAGCGTGGGCACCCAGTCCAGGTGTGACATGATCTGGGTGGACTTCTGCCCCGGTTTGATCCTAGCAGGCCAGCGCACGGCGGCAGGCACCCGGTAACCGCCCTCCCAGTTAGTGTTCTTTTCACTGCGGAATGGTGAGATCGCGGCATCGGGCCAGGTATTGTAGTGCGGCCCATTGTCCGTGCTGTACAGCACGATAGTGTTCTCGTCGATACCTAGGTCTTCAAGCTGCGTGAGCATTTCGCCCACCAGCTCATCGTGGGCAACCATCACATCGTTGTAAAAGCCCTGCCCTGACTTGCCAAGGTGCTTCTCGGCCGGGTGTGTCCAGAAGTGCATGCCGGTGGTGTTCAACCAGACAAAAAACGGCTTCTCTGCCTTGTGGGCGTTGTTGATAAAGTTCTTCGCGGCGGCGACAAACTCCTCGTCCACCGTCTCCATGCGCTTGCGGGTCAGCGGGCCTGAGTCTTCGATACGGCCGTCCGCGTAGCTGTGAATCACGCCACGCGGGTTCGCCATCTTGTGGAACCACGCCTCTTTCGGATAATCGGGGCTCTCGGGAAGTTCCTCTGCGTTCAGGTGATAGAGGTTGCCGAGGAACTCATCGAAGCCATGGTTGGTTGGCAGGAACTCGTCGCGGTCACCGAGGTGGTTCTTGCCAAACTGGGCCGTGGCGTAACCAAGCGGCTTCAGCATGCTGGCGAGCGTCGGGTCCTCTGGTCGAATGCCTGTATTCGCGCCCGGTGTACCCACCTTCGTCAACCCGGTGCGTACGGGGTGCTGGCCCAGGATAAAAGCCGAACGGCCAGCGGTGCAGCTCTGCTCGCCGTAGTAATCGGTGAACATCACACCCTCCCGTGCGATGCGGTCGATGTTGGGCGTCTGGTAGCCCATCATGCCGTGGCTGTAAGCGCTGATGTTGCTTTGGCCGATGTCATCGCCCCAGATCACGAGAATATTGGGGCGGTCAGCCGCGTTCAGCAGGCCGCTAAAGAGCAGGGCCGTAAGGCAGAGGGCCGTTTTCGCGAGGTGCTTGCCAATGGACATGAGTCGTACTCCCTTCGTTATCGTTGTTGCAGCTTGCGGCGATCCAGTTGCAGGGGCGCCAGCCCGCGACACACCGCAGAGGACCGGAGAGGATACTCAGGACGGCACCATAACTCCATGCCCAATTCGCCGGGCAGGCAGGCTTCCTCCGAAACTAGAGTCGGCTAATAGCCTGTTGTGCGGCGTCCAACGCGCCGTCGATTTTTGCGCGCAAAGCCTTGAGATCGACACCCTCAGTGCTCTTGTTCCCCGCCTGGTAGCGGGCGTAAACGCCCTGGATAATCGCGGCGGACTTCCAGCAGTTGAAGCCCAGGTAATAGTCGAGATTGTCGAGGCTCGCGCCGGTGCGATCCGCGTAACGCCGCGCGAGCTCACTGCGCGGCGGAAAGCCGTCCACGGAGGTCGCCGCATTGGCGTCGCGCTCCTCACCCGGCTCTGGCCATGGGTTCAGCGCATAGGCAAGGTCTGCCATGGGGTCACCCAGCGTTGAGATTTCCCAGTCTACGACCGCGTGCACGGTGGAGTCTGCGCCGATCAGGCAGTTGTGCAGGCCGTAGTCGCCATGCACAACACGCGCCGGCCCCTGCTCCGGCAGATTGTCGAGAAAGAACTGGTGCAACGAGTGCCCGCGCTCATCGTCGAAGCCCGCGTACTCCGTGGACGCCTGCCAGGAGCGGTACCAGGTTTTCAGCTGGCGCCCTACGTAGCTGTCTTTCTTGCCGAGGTCACCGAGGCCAATCTCGTCAGGGTCCTCGGAGTGCAGAGCGGCCAACACATCAAAGAATGAATGGGCCAGGGTCTCACGCCGCTCAGGCGGCACCCAGGCAGCGGTCTGCTCGGGCGTGTAAAGGGGCCGCGCATCGATCAGGCCCATGACGTAAAACCAGGCGCCGGTGACGCCAGGGTCCTCGCAGAACCCCATCGCCTCGGGCACCGGGACCGGCGTGGAACCAAGCGCGGAGATCAGCGCCCACTCGCGGCTCATGTCATGCGCCTTGGGCAACAGCTCGCCCTGCGGTGGGCGGCGAACAACAGCAGCGCGACCCTCCGTGTCGTCAAGTCGGTAGGTGAGGTTGGAGTGCCCACCCTCGAGCCGTGTCCACGTGAAGGGTGGCGTAAGCCCTGCAACGTTCTCACCGATCCACGCCTCTACCGCGGGAATGTCATAGCCTTCGGCCGTTTGCTCCGTCATGCGGGGCTCTCCTTTTATCTGCGCCGCCATTGTTCATCATGTCTTGGCAGTTGGGCAAGCGCCCGGGAAGATGCAAGTCCCGCGCCGCGAGCGTAAGCTATGCCCTCCCGCAACGGAGACCGCACTATGGATTTCGACATCCCAAAGGACATCGCCGACTTCCTCGAGGAAATCGATCGCTTTATCGAAGACAAGATCAAACCGTTGGAGCAGAAGGACGACAATATCCGCTTCTTCGACCACCGGCGCGAGGATGCACGGACCGACTGGGACAGGGACGGACTGCCCAACGATGAATGGGAGGCGCTGCTGTACGAGGCAAAGCGGCTCGCGATCGAGGCCGGCATCTTCAGCTACCCGTTTCCCGCCGAGCACGGCGGCCGCGACGGCAGCAACCTGGGAATGGCCATTATCCGCGAGCACCTCGCCGCCAAGGGACTCGGTCTGCACAACGACCTGCAGAACGAGCACTCTATCGTCGGCAACAACGTGGGATTGTTGCTGCTGCTTGAATATGGCAGCGACGAACAGAAAGCGGAGTGGCTGGATGACGTGAAGAACGCGCGCAAGGGCTTCGCGTTCGGCATCACCGAACCCGCCCATGGCTCCGATGCAACCTACATGGAAACCAGCGCCGTGCGCGATGGCGACGACTGGATCATCAACGGAGAAAAAACCTGGAATACCGGAGTACACAAGGCCGCAGCAGACGTGGTCATGGCGCGCACTTCAGGTGAGCCCGGCGACGGCATGGGTATCACGGCCTTCATGGTGCCGATGGACGCGCCGGGGGTAAAGGTCGAGGAGTACCTGTGGACGTTCAACATGCCCACGGACCACGCACACGTCACGTTCAAGGATGTGCGCGTGCCGCACAGCGCAATCTTCGGCGCCGAGGGTCGCGGCCTGCAGGTCGTGCAGCATTTCTTCAACGAGAACCGCATCCGCCAGGCGGCATCCAGCCTAGGTGCAGCGCGGCACTGTATCGAAGAGGCCGTGAAGTACGCGCGCGAGCGCAAGCCCTTCGGCAAATCCCTCGCCAGTAACCAGGGCATACAGTTCCCCCTCGTGGAATTGCACGCCCGCGCGGAGATGTTGCAGGCACTGATTCAACGCACCGCCTGGCAGATGGACACCAACGGCGCCTTCTCGGTGTCTGACAAAGTCTCTATCTGCAACTACCAGGCGAACCGTCTGTGCTGCGATGCCGCCGATACGGCCATGCAGGTGTGCGGTGGGCGCGGCTATTCGCGCTACATGCCGTTTGAACACATCTATCGCCACCACCGTCGCTACCGCATTACAGAAGGCGCCGACGAGATCCAGATGCGTCGCGTGGCGGGCTATCTTTTCGGCTTTATGAAACAACAGAAGCCCAAGGGCGTCAGCTAGGTGGCGGTTGAGATCGACACGGCGCTCGCCAGGGTACTCGAACGCGAATATCCCGGTTTTCGGGCACTACTCGATTGCCAGCAACTGAGCGCTGGTGCAAGCCAGGAAACCTATCGGGTCCAGATCAGCACGGAACGCGCCGAGGAGCAGTTGGCGCTCAGGCGTTGCCAACCTACCGCAGACACTGCCTCGACGGTTGGCCAGATCACCCTCGCCGACGAAGCCGCCCTGTTCCGGGCAGCGGGGGCTGGCGGCATACCAGGCCCCGAGGTGTACTATGTGCTTGAGCCCGGCGACGACCTGGGCGAGGGTTTCCTTATGCAGTGGCTCGAGGGTGAAACCCTGGGCCAGCGCATCGTGCACAGCGAAGAGCTGGCAGGCATCCGCCCTGCCCTGGCCCGTGAATGCGGCGAGATCCTCGGCCGCCTGCATGCGCTGGACCTGGATGCACACGATCTCAGTAAACGGCTGCCCGAGGTTGACCCCGCGCAACTGGTGCACGAGACATGGGCGCTGTACCGCGACCTCGGCGTCCCGGTACCGATGATCGATTACGCCTGGCGCTGGCTGAAGGACAACCTACCCGAAAATCCGCGCAGCACACTTGTTCACGGCGACTTTCGCAACGGCAACCTGATGGTGACGCCGAACGGCATCAATGCAGTACTGGATTGGGAACTTGCGCACGTTGGAGACCCGGTGCGCGACCTGGGATGGCTATGCGTTAACTCCTGGCGCTTCGGCAACGCGGCGCTACCCGTTGGCGGCTTCGGGGCAATCGACGATCTGCTCGCCGGGTACAAGAGCACCTCCGGTATCGAAGTGACGCGCGAGGAGATCACCTTCTGGCAGGTCTTCGGTTCCTTCTGGTGGTCAATGGCCACGCTGACAATGGCCGATAGCTGGCGCTCAGGCGCCACACCGAGCCTGGAGCGCCCGGTGATCGGTCGTCGTTCATCAGAGGCACAGATGGACTGCGTAAACCTCCTGATACCCGGGGAATACACGCTGCCCCCCAGGCGCGAGGATCTTGCAGAGGGCAGCCAGCTACCCATGCCGGCGGAACTCCTGTCTGGCGTGCGCAGCTTCCTGCGCGAGCAGGTCGCGGCCCAGTTACCACCCCACGACAGCTTTCTCGCACGTGTTGCGGCGAACTCACTCGGAATCGCCCAACGCGAGTTTCTCTACGGCGCGGGGAACGCCGACAGTGAGCGGCGCCGGCTCATGGCGCTGTTGGGTCGTGAGGATGACCTGGATGTACTGCGCAAGGCGCTGGTCGATGCGCTGCGCGACGATCTGCCGCTAGACACACCGGGACTGGCCGAACACCTGCGCCAGACGGTCGCGTGCCAGCTCGCGATCGACCAGCCACACTACTGGGCACTGATCGAACACTAAATCCCAAACGAAAAGCCAACGTCAGACAGGAGCGACGTGGGCCCGCGTCCGGGTAGCAGCAAGGTTCTCGGCGATTCCGATGGCTGGTACAACTTACTGGGTAGCGTGTGACGGGTAGCCGCGGTAGGGTCGTTTCACCGCTCGTTGATTCAGTGTATTCGCGCCGCCGCTCATCATGAACATGTTCGCCTACCCGCTTCGATGCGCCTTGTGCGCAGTTTTCTTTACCTTCGGCAGCAGTGCGCTCGCCGCAGAAAACAGTAGCGGGCGCTGGAGTGTCGAACGCGCCAACGCCTGGTACGCGGAGCACCCCTGGCCCGCGGGCTTTAATTACGCACCGCGCTATGCCGTTAACCAGATAGAGATGTGGCAGGCTGATACCTTCGATCCCGCGATTATCGACGAGGAACTGGGTTGGGCTGCCCGCATCGGATTCAACATGGTGCGCGTTTTCCTCCACGATCTGTTGTGGCAACAGGACGCGCCGGGCTTCACAGCAAGAGTCGACGAGTTTCTCGCTATCGCGGACAGGCACGGCATGACAACCATGCTGGTGTTGTTCGATGATGTGTGGAACCCAGAACCGAAACTCGGCACACAACCAGCACCACGACCAGGCGTGCACAACTCCGGCTGGGTTCAGGGTCCTGGCTCCGCCATACTTGGCGACCTCACTCGGCACAACGAGTTGGAGCCTTATGTACGCGGCATCGTTTCACGGTTTGGCGATGACCCGCGAGTCGCGGTCTGGGACCTTTACAACGAGCCGGGTAACGACAATATCCTCTCGTATCGCAGCACTGAGCTCGACGACAAGTACCCTCACTCGCTGGCCCTGCTGGAGAAGGTGTTTACCTGGGTGCGCGACGAAGACCCCGAGCAACCGCTGACAGCAGCCGTGTGGCGCCTCTGGGGCGACGAATGGCAGGGAGCCGACCCGGAACACGATGCAGCCCCGCTCTTCAATTTCATGCTGGACAACTCAGACGTCATCACCTTCCACAGCTACCAGGACAGGGACAACACAGCCGCAGGCATCAGCTACCTGGAAACACTGGGGCGCCCGATGATTTGCACGGAGTACATGGCACGTGGGCATGACAGCACGTTTGAAACTATCATGCCCCTGTTCGCCGAGAAAAACATCGGCGCGATTCACTGGGGTTTCGTTTCAGGAAAGAGCCAGACCATTTACCCCTGGTCTTCCTGGATCGGCATCGCGCGCTGGTGGAGCGGCTTGTTCCGTGACGAGCCGGAACCATGGCACCACGATCTGCTGCGCGCGGATGGCAGCGCCTATGATGAAAACGAAACCGCATTCGTCAGCGCACTCATCGCGCGAAAGAATGGGACTACCGAACAGGCAGCAACCAATCCGGAACGACTAATTCATAGCCACTAATTCATAACTACAAGGACAGAATCATATGAAAGCAGCGGTATTCCACGAAGTCGGCAAGCCGATAGAAGTTCACGATGACGTAGAGATCATCGAACCAAGGGCCGGCGAGGTTCGCGTGAAAGTGCACTACTGCAGCGTGTGCCACTCGGATCTCAGCATTGTCGACGGCAGCCTGCCGGCATTCGGCGATACGGTACTCGGCCACGAAGCATCTGGTGTCGTCGAGTCAGTTGGACCCGGTGTCACGCGACTCGCCGTCGGAGACCACGTGGTGCTGACACCGGTACCGCCCTGCGGCCACTGTTACTTCTGCCACCGGGGTGACCACGCCCTCTGTGCCAACAATACGAGCCTGTACACGATGGCACTCGGCGACGGCAACACCGGGCTTTCGCGCAACGGCGAACAGGTGTTTCGGGGCCTAGGTGTCGCCGCATTCGCCGAGTATGTGGTCACACAGGAAACCGGCGCGGTAAAAATTGACCCCGAGTTTCCGCTCGAGCTCGCCTGCTTGATGGGCTGTGCACTGCAAACAGGCATCGGCGCGGTGTTGAACACAGCCGAAGTCGAGACGGGTGCACGGCTGATCATCATGGGGCTCGGCGGTGTGGGTATGGCCGCTGTCCAGGGTGCGCGCCTCGCGGGCGCTTCAGTTATTCTCGCCTCTGACCCACTTGAGGAACGCCGGGAACTCGCGAAGGCCTTCGGCGCCACGCATGTTATTGACCCGATCAATGAGGACGTGCACGCCCGCTGCCTCGAGCTGACCGACGACATCGGCATGGACTACGCCTTCGAAACCGCAGGAATCGCCAAGCTGGTAGAGGCCGGCATCGAGCTTACTCGCCCGGGCGGCGCCACCGTTTGCGTTGGCGCGGCCCCGCTCGATCAGGGCATCGAGATCAACCCGTTCACGATGTTTTCCACGTTCGAAAAGAAGCTACTGGGCTGCCTGATGGGGAGCTGCAATTCTTTGCACGAGATCCCGAGACTCACGGGGTTGGCGGGCTGCAACAAGATCGACCTCGAGAGCATGGTGTCTCGGCGTCGCCCGCTCGAGGAGATCAACGAGGCGTTTGATGACCTGAAGGCGGGGCGCGGCATTCGTACGGTGCTGTCAATCGGCGCGGGCTAACGCTCGGGTAGGACCCAGATCGGGGACGTCCATGCGCGTTCCTGGATGACCTTTGCGACCGAGGGGTCGCTACAACTCGCCGGTCTCTGACCCTCGGGATACGCGAGGCACTGGCGCTGCGACCAACGACAACTAGGCATCTCCAGCACGCGAACGTAATACGCTGCGGCCTGCTCCGGGTCGTAGTCCGGGTCCTGCCACGTGGCGCAGAGCTCCGCCGCGCCGCGTTTGATGGGCTCGCAGGTCGCAATGTCCAACATCGGCTCATCACTCGCGTCACCGGTTACGTCGAAGACCGCCTGACCGTACAAACCTTCCCCCTCGCTCCAGACCTTCACAACCTGCAGCCGCTCAAGATCATTCGCCGGATAGGATTCACTGCCCGGATCACGCCGCGCCTGCAACAGGAAGCGTGGCGACTCCTGTCCGCCCGTCAGTGAGCCGCCCATGGGCACTCCTGCGGCGTAAGCCGATGTAACAAGGTCATCTCGCTCACAGATATCGACGGGAAAAGCCTCCGCGGCAAAGAAACGCGGCTCTATGCGCGGGCCTGACGTACCGAACGTCTCTCTTCGCTGCATGGCATCAAACAACGCATCGCGGCTGTTGTCTTCTGCCCATATCCCGGCAAGCCCCCCTGGGTTTCGGTTGAGGCTCTTACCCTTGGGGCCCACGTGCTCCAGCCGCCAGTCGCGCGTAGAGGTTGCGCGCCCTGTATGGCCCGCATAATCGGTTTCCTGCACAGCCCCTGAAATGCCGTTGTGCGTGTCGGTTGCCCCTATGAACCCGACCTTGAGCGGATTGACACCAACGGCCTCTCGCTCGGCAAGCCCCTCGGCCAGGCCATAGCGCGCGTACCCCAACGGCCCGACACAGTTCTGGAACGGGGCCGGCAAACCTTCTTCAGGACACAATGGCGGCGCACGCTCGCCCGTAAGCGGCAGCATCTTCTCGAAATCACACAGCTCATCCGGCTCACCCAACACCGCGGGAAACCCGTTGCGACACTCGGACTCGCCCTTCGCCTGCATCATCTCGACGACGGGCTCGAAGCGAGCGCGCAACGCGGCATATTCCGAGCGCACCTGCTCGCCCTCCATCTTGTAAGGCAGGCGGAACGCCATGCCCGCAGAAAGATTCATGTTGTGCGGTATCGCCAGGGCCTCACAGTCTCCATCGGCATCGTTGCACAGCGCAGCAAGACCCTGCCAAAGCTCCTCCAGCAGCGTTGTTTCGACCCAGGAAATCGGCAACTCGGGTACGCGCTCGTTCCGAAACACCACGTTGCGGTGCATCATGAAACCCTGGTCACGGCGACCGAACTCGTAGGCGTGGAAGGTGGTGAAGCGGCAATCCTCGCTACGATCGTACCAGCGCTCGGCGGCCGCCTGCGTCTCTTCCCAGGCGGAGCGTGTTGCCTCCCGGCAGCGCAGGCCATCATCACCGCAGAGAACTGCAGGGCGACCAATGCTCATGCGCGCCGCGAACAGGTAGCGCATCTTGTTCAGGCGGCCCTCGCCGCGAAACCCGCGACAAAACCAATTATCGTAAACAGGCTGGGCGGGGTCGGCACAGATTGTCGCGTCGGCCATGAACTCTGCATGATCGGTAGCGGCGGCGAAGTCCAGGGGGCGATCTATGCGCTGCGTGCGCGCCTCGCCCTCGGGCGTGACGGAAACATCGATAGTCTCACCCATCGCGAAGCGATAGGCATCGTCCGGTAAAGCAGGGGTCCCGTAGCTGAAGGCATCGTACGAGAGTGCAGTGTGCACGTGCAGGTCACCAAAGAAGGCACGGCGCTGCGGCGAAAGTTCTGCACAGGGTTGGCGTGGCGCGGGTGCTTCGGCGGATGCCAGCGCCGAGGGTGGGTCCCAATCGTCACGTACAGCGCCACGCAGGTCTCGCGTTTCTGACACATAGATGTAGAAGCCCGCCACGACCACAATCAATATCAACGGTATGGAGATAACTATCTTGAGTAAGCGCAGGAGCATAGGGGTTTGTTTCTCCTGCCCGGCAGCATCACGGCGCGCCAGGTAGTGAATGAGAGGCCTGAACGCAGCGCCTGTATGACGCCACGTGCGTTATTGTAGGGGTTTACCGACCAACGAGAACTCCGCGTTACCTTTCTCTGGGTCCGTCTCCAATAGAACCAGCGTGTAACGTACTCCCTCGTACTGGAAGCTGCGCTGTTCCCCCGGCGCCATTTCGCCGGTGACCGTACCCAGTGTTGGCGCCGTGATGCGCATCTCGACACTGTAATCCGCCGAAAACTCGCGAAGGGAGACCGACAGCCCGATGTCCTCGTCGTAGTAAGCTCTCGCGGCGGTCACCTTGATCTTGCGCTTGCTGCTGCGCACCGAGTTCCAGCGCTTCATAAGCGGCAGGATGGCATCATCGTCCTCTTCCGGCTCTCCAACCTCCTCGCGCGATGCAATCTGCTCTTTCGTCGCGGCGAGTTGCTTGCGCAGGGCGGCTATTTCAGCGTCTCGCTGCGCAAGCGCAGAGCGCTGGGAGGCGGTCTCTGTCTCAAGCGATTTCAGGGAAGTGCGAAACGCCTCCTCGGAACTCGCGGCGCTGGACACCAGTGCGGCTCGTTCGCTGTGACAACTCTCGACCGCGGCATCGCGCTCAGCACGCACAGACTGGAGGTCAGCAGTTAAGTCGTCACAGCTACCATCCGTCAGCTGCTCACCCATGGCGCGCGCCACTTTTTCGTCCCGCGGCACATCGCTAAGCAACCACTGCCGGGTCTGCTCCATTGTCATTACGAACTCGGTATAGAGAAAAAATACGGCGCCAACGGCAGTACCGATAGCGATAATGCGGAAAACTCGCCCAACGATTTTGCGCTGCTCGTCCCTGAGTTGCTCGATGCCCTCTGTCATGACTGCAGTCCTGTTCTTATTGCCGTGGCGTCAAGGGCCATGAGCCTGGCCGCCCTCACGCCAGATATAACAGGAATCGATATGCCCGCCCAGCGGCTTTTCTGCCGCCTCCGGGTCACTGTCGCTGCGCGCGATCCACTCATCGGCCACCGCCGCGAGGATCTGGATGTATCCCGGCGCCAACTGGGCGAGCCCGTCCTGCAGCAAGCGCGCCTCGGGGTCGCCGGAATACGCCTGGGCGACAAACGCGCCGAGACCTCCAGTGATGGGCCGCCCGTTCAGCCGTTCAGCCCACTCAGACCGCTCCTTCCAGTCACCGGCGAGGGAGTCGAATTCGCGGCTACGCGTCGCAGCCCTTGCATCGGCGAGGGTCATGTCGGCGATATCCACCCGCGCATAGACGCGCGCGCCTTCGTCGAACTGGAAGCGCGACAGCGCCGTGTCTACCTCGGGTTCAGGACGTATCAGGTAATCGCCGACCTGGAGTGCGAGCTCAAAGTGCCGTTCAGGCGTCTGGTAGCCATCGACAAAAAGGCTGCTCTGGAAAAGCGTCTCGCCGGGCGAACGGTCCGTCGACAGCCCGCCATTACAGTTCTGCTCATACTGCGCTGCGCGATCGATCGCGCGAGCCATAAACTGGAATAGTGCGAGCAGGTGGGAACAGCCCCTTGGCCCTCCAAACACCTGGGAGAGCTTGCCGCGAAACTCACCGTCGAGCGCTTCACCCACCAGCTTGTGCAGCGCCTCGACCGGGTCGCGGCAAGATTCACCGCAGCTGCGCGGCGAAAGCTCGACTGCGACTACTGGTTGGGCCGCAACGAGGGCCTCTACAATAAGGCTCTCGGGCTCTACCAGGAGGTCGATGGACATATGATGAATGATGCCCGCGGGCTGCAGGTCACAGTGCAGCGGCGCAAAACCGGTCTTGCGCAGGTCAATGATGTCGCCCCGCGCTGACCAACGGCCGTTTTCCGCCGCGGCCACCTTCAAGGTGACCGACCGCGTGTGCAGGGGATGACCCGTAACCGGTAGGAACATCCTCAGGAAAGGCCGCGCACAGGCACTAGCGCGCCATGCACTGCCCGTGCCGAATCGGACGCGAGAAAACAGATGACGTTCGCGAGGTCCGCAGGCGCGACCCAGACTGCCGGATCGACGTCGGGCATATCGCGGCGGTTAAGCGGCGTATCGATGACAGTGGGCAGCACCGCGTTGACGTTGACGCCGCGCTCGCGCACCTCATTGGCAAGACTCTCCGTCAGGCGCATCACCACACTCTTTGAAGCGCAGTAAGCGGACATGGCGCCCTGCCCTTCCCGCGCACCATAGGCGCCGACGTTAACAATACTGCCGCGTCCGCGCTCGAGGAGATGTGGGACAGTGACTTTCAACACAGTGCGCAACGTGTTGACGTTCAAGTTGAACATGCGGTCCCAGTCGGCGTCGTCGGATTCCCAGGTATCACTGCCCATCGCGAAGCCACCCGCAATGTTGAAAACACCATCGTAGTCTCCGGCATCGCTCAGCACTTTTGCGAGTGCGTCTCTATCAGTGAGGTCGACCTCGAAGCAATTGCCCGCAGGTTCCTTGAAAGCGATGTCCAGGCGCACGGTCGTCGCACCCAGCGCTTCTGCCACTTCGCACACGGTGCGACCCAGGCCACCGTTGGCACCCGTTACAACGATTTTCCGGTTCTCAAGCATGGTTGTTCTCCAACAGCGCGGCCCAGTTTGTCACGTGCCGCCGAAAAGCGCCTAGTAAAGGCCCCGAGTGCGGGCAAGTCAACCGAGCGCAACTAGACACTGACCGGGAGTCGCCGATAGCCGCGTACGGTCGAGGTATGTATACGCTCAGCATTTTCGAGGTCAGGAGTCCAGCCGCCAAACTTGTCGAGCAGCGCTTCAATAGCAACCCGCGCTTCCAGCCGCGCGAGGTTGGCACCAAGGCAGAAGTGCACACCCTGGCCGAGAGACACGTGCTTCGGATTGCGATAGATGTCGAGCGTATCGGGCGCAACGTACTGCCGCTCGTCGCGACCCGCTGCACCCGTCAGCAACAGTACCCGGCTGCCGGCGGGCAGCGCCTGGCCGTGCAATTCAACCGGCGCGGTTGTGATCCGCGCCTGCACCGGAGACGGCGGCTCGATACGCAACAGCTCTTCAACTGCACCGGGCAGCAGCGATCGGTCCGCCTTGATCGCGTCGAACTGTGCGGGATGCGCGGGCAGATAGGTGCCCGCCCAACCCATGAGGCGTGAGACGGTTTCAGTGCCCGCTCCGGACAGCAATGCGATGAAGTCGAGAAGCTCCCGTTCCGTGAGTGGCCGGTTGTCGCCGTCATCGTCTTCAACCTCGGAATCAATGATGGCGCTGATCATGTCATCCCGCGGTTCGGCCCGACGTTTCGCCGCGAGGGTTTTGAAGTACTCGCCGATGTTAGTGCGCGCAGTAATAGCACCCTCGTCGCCCTCGCCCTTCATCACCTGCGCACTCTGGAAGCCCTCGTCGCCCTCCTCGATCGTCAACTGGTCTTCGCCCCACTGGCGCAGGATATCGAGATCCTCCGGCGGCACGCCCGCCAGCTCACCGATGACCATGGAGGCAAAAGGCGCCGAGTAGTCCTGGATCAGGTCAAAGGTGTCGCCTTTTTCAAACGGGGCGAGCAGCCGGTCGGCAATACCGCGTACCTGCGCCTCGATCTTGTTGATATGGCGTGGTGAGAACCCCCGACTTACAAGGCGGCGCAGGCGCGAATGCTGTGGGGGGTCCATGAAAATAATCATCTGCGGGAGATGCTCAGGGGGAACATCCAGCAACTCGAGCACCGTTCCCCGGGCTGAGCTGTAGGTGTTCCAGTCCTTGGAGGCCTCGAGCACGTCCTCGTAACGACTCAGCGCATAGAAATCGTACTTCTCGTTGTAGTACACGGGCGCCTCGTCGCGCAGGCGCTTGAAGTACGGGTAGGGGTTTTCGTCAATCTCGAACGAGTACGGGTCGTAGTAGAGGTCGACGATCTCGCCTGCGGTGTTCTCTGCCATCGGTTGCATGCCTCCAGGAATCCCAGCAGTGTAATCCCTGTCGCCGGTCCGGCAAGCCAATCTGCCGCAATACTATCCTGCATCCCGGATACGTATACTGCCGGGGAGCCATCACCCGCGAGATACCTCTAGCACCATGACCCGCCGCTCTCTGGACTGCAGCAGCCTCGCCCTCGCGGGTGTCGCCCTTTTTACGCTAGCAGTGGGTGCCACGGCCGAACCCTGCGCCGACCGCGACCCCCTGCGCCGCGCCTACTTCGGCGACACACACGTGCACACGGGCTGGTCATTGGACGCCTATACCCGTTTCGGAGCCATCGCTTCACCGGATGAGGCTTACGCCTTCGCCAGGGGCAAGGTCATCGCACTACCACCTTTTGATGAGACGGGTGCATGCACCCGTCAACTGCAACTCGACAGGCCACTCGACTTTGCTGCCGTCACGGACCACGCGGAAAACCTCGACCAGGTGCGCATCTGCTCGAACCCGGACTACCCGGGCCATGAGGCTTTAAGCTGCAAAATGAACGACGCCCTCTCCTTTCTGACCGCACCGCTCTTGGGCAGGCTCAGCCGGTGGACAGGGTGGGACGGAGTGCACCACTGCGGCGCAGACGGCAGCCGCTGCGTGCAGGCAAAGCTCGACGCCTGGCAGGACACCATCGCAAGTGCTGCGCGGCACACGGCGCCCTGCGAGTTCACCGCATTCACTGCCTACGAGTGGAGCGGCGGACTCGAGGGTGCCATGTTGCATCGCAATGTACTCTTTGCAACAGACGCCGTGCTGCCAATACCCATTGGCAGCAAGGAAGCGGCGCGTATCGAAAACCTGTGGCAGGCGCTGGATGACTTCTGCCTGGAAGCACAGGGCTGCGCCGCGATTACGATCCCCCACAACAGCAATATGAGCCGCGGGGGAACATTTGGCCCGGTGATGACAGATGGCTCACCGCTGACGCTCGAAGTTGCAATGCAGCGCAGGCGCTACGAGCGCCTTGCAGAAATCTACCAGCACAAGGGCAGCTCCGAGTGCTTCTACGAGCCGCTGTCGAGTGAAGATGA
Organism: Halioglobus sp.; assembly: GCA_965227435.1. Taxonomy (GTDB): domain Bacteria; phylum Pseudomonadota; class Gammaproteobacteria; order Pseudomonadales; family Halieaceae; genus Marimicrobium. The sequence continues at coordinate 891,211 of CBDDGB010000002.1, forward strand.
ACTGTGTGCGTTCGAGTTTCTGCCCTACTCCACATCCATCGACAAATACATGAAGGACTACTTCCCGGACCGAGTGGAGCCACCGGTAAAGGACGGCCGCTACCTGCGAGAAGGGCTTCTGGAAGGCCTCAGGCAAGCCGCGAAGATCGGCGCCAACCCGTACGTACCTGGCTTTATTGCCAGCACAGACACCCACATTGCCGCCCCGGGCGCGGTGGAGGAAAAAACCTATGCCGGCCACCACGGCGCCCAGGACCTGAGCGAGGATGGCACCACGGTTGATCGGCTCGAACAGGGTCCGGGCGGGCTGGCGGTCGTGTATGCAGAGGAAAACACGCGGGCGGCGTTGTTTGCCGGCATGCAGCGGCGCGAGGCCTATGGTACGAGCGGCACACGCATTGGGCTGCGCTTCTTTGGTGGTCACGAACTGCCACCAGACCTTTGCGAGCGCACTGACCTGGTAGCGCAGGGTTACGCACAGGGTGTACCCATGGGCGGCGACTTACCCGTCCAGCGTGAAGCGGGTAGCGCACCGGCGTTTACTGTCGCCGCCAGCCGCGATCATGCGGGCGGCGCGCCGCTTGAGCGCCTGCAAATCGTGAAGGGTTGGCTGGACGCGGACGGCATCGCGCACGAACGCGTGTTTGATGTCGCGGGCGACAGCAACAACGGTGCGGGCGTAGACCTGTCCGACTGCTCGCTCACCGGCGCGGGCAATGACCAACTCTGCGCTGTCTGGCGCGACCCTGACTTCGATCCAGGCGAGTCTGCGTTCTACTATGCGCGAGTCCTGGAGAATCCAAGCTGCCGCTGGAATACATGGAGCTGCATCGCAGCTGGCGTGGACTGCGCGGTGGGCGCGCCCGACAGCCTCGCACACTGCTGCGACGACAGCAATCCTAAAACGGTGCAGGAACGTGCGTGGAGCTCACCGATCTGGTACACAGGGCAGGCAGATGACGGAAACTGATCCTTTTTACGTGGTGGCCTATGAACCCGGCGCGGAGCATCCGTCGCTACCCACCTGGGCAAACCGCACACCCAATCCTGCCGGACTGGCAGACGCAGCGCCACGCGATGTGAGTCGTCGCGCGGTACCGGGTGTGCCCGGCGCTTTCCAACTGCTGAACGTGCTGTCTGAAGCGGAGTGTGAGGCTTTCATGGCACTCTCAGAACGGATGGGCTACATCCCCGATGCTGCCGTGTCGCTACCGCGCGCAATCCGCCACAACGACAGTGTTACGTGGGTGGTAGACGAGGACACAGACGGGCTTATCTGGCAGCGCGCAGCAACACTTGCCCAGGACTGGGACGGCCTGTTCAACGGTCGGGAAGCCGTGGGACTCAACGCGCGCTTTCGCTTTTACCGATACGGCCCCGGTGACTACTTCCAGGCGCACACCGATGGTGACTGGCCGGGTAGCCGCGTGCTGGACGAGCTACTGGTCACCAACGCGTACCCCGATCGCTATAGCTGTATGACCTTTCTGCTTATGCTGAATGACGACTTCGAGGGGGGCGCTACGCGCTTCCTGGTGAATGCCGCCAACCCAGGCAGACCTGCGCGGCGCGAAGACGAGGTGCAGGCGGTTGATGTCTATACACCGCGTGGTGGCGTGCTGTGCTTCCCCCACGGCATGCACCCATTGCAGTGCGTGCACAGTTCTGAACCGATCACCGAAGGCACCAAGTACATCATCCGCACCGACCTCTTGTTCCTGCTCGACACCCCTGCTGCGGCACACTGACGCTACACTGCGCCCGGGCTTGTGTCGGTAACAATCGGCATATAGCATGCCTAATCTATTTCGACTTGGGTCGGACGTGCGCCCGCCTTCCCCCACACTGTAAAGACGGAGATCAACATGACCTCAGGACCGACCTACGAGCCACCCAAAGTCTGGACATGGGACCAGGAAAGCGGCGGCCGCTTCGCCAACATCAATCGTCCCGTTGCGGGGCCGACCCATGACAAGGAACTGCCCGTGGGTAAACATCCCCTGCAGCTCTACTCCCTGGGGACACCCAACGGTGTTAAAGCCACGGTCATGCTGGAGGAGCTCCTCGAGCTCGGCCACGAGGGCGCCGAGTATGATGCCTGGCTAATCAACATCCAGGACGGCTCACAGTTCAGCTCCGGTTTTGTCTCGGTAAACCCTAATTCAAAGATCCCCGCGCTCATGGACCACAGCACCGACCCGCATACGCGTGTGTTTGAGTCCGGCGCCATCCTCTTTTACCTCGCGGAGAAGTTCGGGGCGCTGATCCCGACCGATCCATCCGCTCGCGCGGAGTGCATGTCGTGGCTATTCTGGCAGATGGGTAGCGTGCCCTACCTCGGCGGCGGCTTTGGCCACTTCTACGCCTACGCGCCGGAAAAATGGGAGTACCCCATCAACCGCTACGCAATGGAAGTGAAACGCCAACTCGACGTGCTGGACCGCAATCTTGCGGACAGGCGCTACCTGTGTGGTGACGACTACAACATTTCTGACATCGCCAACGTTGCGTGGTACGGCGCGCTGGCCTACGGCAAGCTGTACGAGGCCGGAGAGTTTCTCGATGTCGAGTCCTATACCAACGTGCGCCGCTGGGCAGGCGAGATCATGCAGCGACCCGCAGTGAAGCGCGGCCAGATGGTCAACAAGGCCTGGGGAGACGAAGACAAGCAGGTCATCGAGCGGCACGACGCCAGCGACTTCGACGGCAAGGGCTGACTCACTACCTTCCTGCCCCGGCCAGCAGCCGCTGCCCGGGGTACACACCCTCCACCAACACACCGTCTCTAATGATCGGCGTACCCGCGACTATGACATGCGCAATACCCGTGGCCTCGCGAAACGGGGCCATATAGGTCGCATTGTCGCGAATGCTTGCGGGATTGAAGATGGTGATATCGGCATCCATCCCCGGCTGTATCCGGCCTTTGCGCGCGAACACGGGCGCAATCTCCTCGAGCCGCTGCGCCGGTAACAGGGTCATACGCGCGAGCGCCTCGGGCAGCGACAGCAGACCCTCGTCACGCACGTAACGGCCGAGGACTTTACTAAACGCGCCATTGTGCGGCGAGACCTTTTCTTCCCTCGACACCATCGGCAGCAGGTCACTGACTACAATCACGCCGGGCTCAGCGAGCGCGCGCTGCGTCCAGTCTTCCTTCAGATAGTGGTGTATGACCGGACCGTCGGGATACTTCAGGCGATACTCCTCAAACATCGTTTTGGTGAAACGCTCACCCGTTGCCGCCCACTGCACGTCTTCATAGGTGATGTTGAAAATGGTCTGCCAGTCGCGACCGAACACCGCGGAACCAATCGCCGCGGAACCTGCGTTGTAGGGCAGTACTTCAGTGGTGACATCGACCCCTGCGGCGCGCGCGGCACGAATCTCTGCCAGGAATAGCTCCAGCTGGCTCATGGCATTGTGCGTAATGTGACAGATATGCAGTGGAGCGCCCGTCTCCCCTGCCAGTTTGAGCACCTCTCTCAGGCCCGCGGGGTCGCCATCGATGCCGCGGCGCACATGCACAAAGATCGGCGCGGCGCGCTCAGCGGCCACTTCAAACAGCATGGCGAGTTCCCGCGCCTGTATCGCGGTGCTGAAGTAGTCGAGCGGAAGGCCTATGCCCAACGCGCCATCGTCAAGGCTCTGCTCGAGGTGCGCGCGCAGTCGCGCCAGCTCTTCATCATCCGCCGTCTCTGAGAAGGAAGGCGCCAGGGCGGTTTCGAAGTCAAAGAGCACAAACTTGAGCGCCGTCCACCACCCCTTCAAATTCACAGGCGTCGGCTGACTCAGCGGGCTGCCACCGCCGAGACCGTTCTTCTCGAGCAAGCGGGCCATCACGTGGCCTGCCGATGCACCGTAGTGAATGAGGGGCTCGCCACTGATATCGCCGCCGTACTCAAGGACAGGGAAGAAGCCCGCCTCCAACTCCAGTGCCGTCGTCACGCCATCAAAGGCCTGGTAATACTGGCCCAGCGGGGTGGGTGAGTGGGTATGCAGGTCGATGAAACCGGGCGCGACGACCAGGCCTGTGGCGTCAATCTGCATACTCGCACTGATCGGCTCTTCGTGCAGCGCGACTATCTCACCGTCCCTGATACCAACATGGCGCACAGCGTCCAGGCCTGTTTCAGGGTCGATAACCCGTCCACCGAGAATCGCCAGGTCGTAAGGGCTTGCCTGAGAGACAGCCGACAGACACAGGCACAGGCCTACGAAGAGCGTATGTCGAATGACCAGCAGGGCTTTATGACAATCCACTGTCGCGGCGTCTACAACTTATTGGGTACGGGTTCAGCCGCGCCGCGCGCGAGGTCTTCGTGCACATAACGACTCGCGATGTAGAACATGAGGGCCGAGATCGTGCCTATTACACTCACGGTCACCATTGCATAACGCAGGCTGTTCACGCCGTATTCAGGCGCCAGCGCATCGCTGATCAGACCGGTTGAAAGCGGCCCGAGCCCGAGGCCTATCAGGTTGAGCACGAAGAACAGTACCGCTGAGGTGAACGCGCGCATACCCGGGTGCACCAGCGTATGCGAGATCGCAAGACAGGAGCCGAGGAAGGTCGAGAAGCAAACGGTGGTCATGAATTGTGCGCAGATCACCAGCGGGACGTTGTCAGACAGGTAATACACCAGGCTGAATGGCGTGCTCAAGAGCTGACCGAACATCGGCACCCAGAGGTACCAGCGCTTGTCGCGCGCCGCCAACTTGTCGCCAAGGTAACCGCCGAGAAACGTACCGATCATGCCCGAGAGGCCGCCTGCCACCGCGAGAAGCAGACCGACCTCCGTCAGGCTGAGCCCATGGATACGCAGGTACAACGAGGCCGAGAAGTTGCCGGCGCCGTAGCCACCGAAATTGGCGACCGCGGTGCCAATGCACAGGAACACGAAGGTTTTGTAGGAACCGAGCACACCGAGGGTGTCGCGCAGCGATGGCTTGTACGCATTGACGCTGGCCTCCTCCCAGCGCCCGCGCGGCGGTTCGTGCACCACGGCGGCCATCACGATAGCGAAGAGCACGCCTGGAATACCAAGCAGCATGAAGGTGTAGCGCCAGCCCAGCACGTCCGCCACCAAACCACCGATGACGTAGCCCACCAGGATCCCGAAATACAGGCCACTGGAGTAAATAGACATCGCCGTGGCGCGTTTCTCCGGCGGGAAGTAATCGCTGATCAGAGAGTGCGCGGGCGGGCTGCCCCCCGCTTCGCCGAGGCCAACGCCAATGCGCGCGAGCAGCAGCTGGGTATAGTTCTGTGCGAGCCCCGATATCGCTGTCATAGCGCTCCACACCGCGAGCGCTAGTGAAATGATGTTCTTGCGATTACCGCGATCCGCCCAGTAGGCGATCGGGATGCCAGCGGTCACGTAGATCAGTGCGAACGAGAAACCGCTCAGCAGGCCGAGCTGTGCATCGGACAGCCCCATGTCCTCCTTGATCATCTCCTGCAGGATCACGAGGATCTGCCGATCAATGAAATTGAAGGCGTAGACCACGGTGAGCATGCCTAGCGCGATCATCGGTGCGCGACGCGGCATGGTACCGTCGGGGGTCACGTCCGGGGGCCTCGTTGATGCCATGGCAACTGCTCTTGCTTATTGTTGTTGTTGCTTTTTGCTATTGCGCCGGGGTGTCGCGCACCCCGGCTGCCAGGTCACAGGCTACCAGAGATCGTACTTCTGTACTTCTGCGCGGCCGACCACCATGTGGTGCACCTCGTCGGGGCCGTCAGCGAAACGTAGGTGACGCTGGTCGGCATACATGGAAGCGAGCGGCGTCCACTGGGACATTCCGGTCGCGCCGTGCATCTGGATTGCCCAATCGATGATCTGGCAGACTTTCTCAGGCACCATTGCTTTCACCGCAGAGACGTAGACGCGCGCCTCCTTATTACCGAGCACGTCCATCGCCTTGGCGGCCTGCAGCACCATCAGTCGGCACGCGTCTATCTCGATGCGCGCGCGAGAGACCAGCTCAAGGTTCTTGCCCAGCTTGACGATAGGCTTGCCAAACGCCTCCCGCGTGCTGGCGCGTTTTACCATCAGCTCCAGCGCTTTCTCGGCCTTGCCAATTGAACGCATGCAGTGGTGGATACGGCCGGGACCGAGACGCACCTGCGAAATCTCAAATCCGCGACCTTCGCCCCACAGTACGTTGTCTTTCGGTACACGCACGTTGTCGAACTTCAGGTGCATGTGGCCGTGCGGTGCGTGGTCTTCACCGAAGACTTCCATCGCGCCCAGAATTTCCAGGCCGGGTGAGTCCATCGGCACGAGAATCTGCGACTGCTGGCGGAACGGCTCAGCGTCGGGGCTTGTCTTGACCATGGTGATGAGCACCTTGCAACGCGGGTCGCCCGCGCCTGAGATGTAATACTTCTCGCCATTGATCACCCACTCATCGCCATCGAGCTCCGCTGTTGTACTGATGTTCTTGGCGTCGGAAGACGCGACATTGGGTTCAGTCATGGCATAGGCAGAGCGGATCTCGCCGTTCAGCAGTGGTTCCAGCCACTGCTTCTTCTGCGCCTCGGTACCGACACGCTCCAGGACTTCCATGTTGCCCGTGTCGGGCGCAGAGCAGTTCATCGACTGCGATGCCAGCGGACTCTTGCCCAACTCCGCAGCGATGTACGCATAATCGAGGTTGGACAAACCCTGGCCGGAGTCGTCGTCCGGCAGGAAGAAGTTCCAGAGCCCGGCCTCTCGAGCCTTCTGCTTGGTCTCCTCGATGATCTCAAGCTGGCGCGGGTGGAAGGTCCAGCGGTCCTCCTTGCCCTTGTCGAGGGCAAAGTACTCCTCCGTCAGGGGGTCGACGTTATTCTCCACGTGCTCTTTCACGCGGAAGAACAGTGGTTTCGCCTCTTCCGACATGCCGAGGTTGTAGAGGTCCTGGGTTGGGTCATCGCTCATAGCGTCAAGTCCTGAAAAACTGAAACGGGGCAGCGCAATATACCCAGTGCAGGCACACGAACGCCAGTGGCCGGCATATTGGGGTATACGAACCGCTTGCGCGTTAAGGCCGGCGCACTATAATGTCACACTATATGCCAAAATATCTTCGTGAGAGGATTCCGCAATGAAAAAAATTCTACTGACTGCTGCCTTACTTTGCCTCGGTTTTGCATTGGGCGGTTGCGAACGGGTTACCAAGGCTGTGATGGAACGCGGTCTTGAAACACGCATGGGCGCAGACATTATCGACACGTTCGAAGACGGCCTGCACATCACGCTGTGCGGGGCGGGTGGCCCCATGCCCTCCCCCAACGCGTCAGGACCATGCATCGTCGTCGTGGCGGGTGACCAGCTGTTCATGGTTGATGCCGGGTCGAACGGAGTACGCAATGTCGGACGAATGGGCTTTCAGCCCGGCAACCTCAAAGGGGTTTTCCTCACTCACTTCCACTCCGACCATATCGACGGTCTCGGCGAGACTGCCACGATTCGCTGGGCCGGCGGCGACAACAAGACCCCACTGCCCGTTTATGGGCCAGAGGGCGTCGGACAGATCGTCGACGGTTTCAATATCGCCTACAGCCTCGACTTCGGCTACCGCAATGCTCACCACGGCGACTCCGTAACGCCCCTCTCTGCTGCCGGACTCGAAGCACGCCCCTTCGAACTGCCCGCAGACGGTGAGCTGTTAACCGTGTTCGAGGAAGGCGGCCTGAAAGTTGAGGCACTGCGCGTCCAGCACGCGCCTGTCCACCCTGCCGCAGGCTACCTCTTTACCTATAAAGGTCGCACCGCGCTCATCACCGGCGATACGGCACGGTATGACAACATCACGCAGTTCGCCAAGGGTGTGGACCTGCTGGTGCACGAGGCGCTCGCGCCCAATATCGTCATGATGATGAACGAGGCAGCCACCAAAATCGGCAACGCGCAGATGGCAAAGATCGCAATCGACATACTGGACTACCACGCCAGCCCGGTAGAAGCCGCCGAAACAGCGCGCGATGCAGAGGTTGGCCACCTTCTCTACTACCACATTGTTCCCCCGCTTTTGTTCCCCGGCCAGAAGGCGCTGTGGCTTGACGGTGCCGGCGATATCTTCCCCAACTACACGGTCGGGGTAGATGGATCACATTTCAGTCTACCGGCAAATTCAGACGCGATTGAGGAAGACGAACTCCTCTAACGCACAAAAAAGGCGGCCATTGGCCGCCTTTTTTATCTGTGGCTGTTATCAGCCCACGACTTCGAGCAACTCGATATCGGGCGCCCCTGCCACGAGACCGGCAAGCTTGCCGTTAGCGGCGCGAAAGTGATCGGACTTGGAATGGACATCCAGCGCATCGCCATCGACGTATTGCTCCATCACCTTGTAGACCTGCGGATCAGACAGGCTCTTGTTGAGCACATAGAACACGTTGCCAGGCTCGTTCGCGCGCACTTCGGCGATGAGATCTGTAAACACCTGTTCGAATTCCGCGTTCTTGCCTTCCTGCACCGTGATTGTGGCCAGTAGCCCGATTGCCATGTTGTTACCCCCAGTTCCTGTTGAGATGTGGATGTTCCGCCGCGCATCGGCAGGGTTATGGCACACCCTATGCCATTTACGCAATTGGGTAAACCACAATCGGAATCCTCGGTTAAACTAACGGTACTGGTGGAGGAGTAACCTATGAAGAAGCTCAGCTTCGTCGATGCCGGCTTCCTGCTTGCGGAGGCGCGCGAGATGCCCATGCATGTGGGCGGTGTCCAGCTGTATACGCTGCCCAAGGGCGCGAAGGAGCACGAGTTCCTGCATGAGCTGGCCAACAACCTGCGCCATGTCGACAAAATGCTGCCGCCCTTCGGCGACCGCTTGAAGCTGGGCCCGCTGGGCGTTGCGGGCCCAGCTTACTGGGAGCCGGACCCCGCCCTGGACATGGACTACCACATCCGCCACTCGGCGCTGCCCCAGCCAGGCCGCTACCGCGAGCTGTTTACACTCGTGTCGCGCCTCCACGGCACCCTGCTTGATCGCCACCGCCCTCTCTGGGAAATGCACCTGATCGAGGGCCTCAAGAACCGCCAGTTTGCCGTATACACCAAGATGCACCACGCGGCGGTGGACGGCGCGCGCGCCACGCATGTCTCGCGCAGCATGCTGTCGGCAGACCCGGACTACTACCTCGACGAGTCACCGCTCTCACTGGAATCCTGGAACCGCTACCGCGACAGCCTGAAGCTTGGAAAGCAGCCCGAACTCAGCGAAGAGCAGATGCGCAACGTGGCCGACAGGCTGAAGGCGAGCTTCGACTCGCGCATGAACATGGTGCAGGCACTGCGCGGCTTCACACGCGCGTGGACGGGCCGCGGTGGCGACCTGAAACTGCCGCACCTGCAGGTGCCGCGCTCCTCCATCAACACCTCTATCGACAGCGCGCGCCGTTTTGTTGCGCAGTCCTGGCCGTTTGCAAGATTGCGCGCCGTTGCCAAGGCGTTTGATGGCACCTTCAACGATGCGGTGCTGGGTATGTGTGCGGGTGCGCTGCGCAAGTACCTGGAAATTCACGCGGAGCTGCCCAACCAGTCGTTGAAAGCCATGGTGCCGGTCTCGATCAGGCAGCAGGGTGACATTGACTCCGGTAACGCCATCGCCGCAATTAGCGCCGACCTCGGCACCAATATCGTCGACCCGATCGAGCGCATGCGCTCTATTCAGGCCTCTGTCCGCGCAGGCAGGGAGTTCTACCAGGGCATGTCGGCCAACGAAATCCAGCTGTTCGCACTCGCGATGCAGTTTCCATCCATGCTGCTGATGCCACTGGGACTCTCCAACCGCCTGCCGCCCTACAACACTGTTATCTCCAACGTGCCCGGCATCCAGGAGCCGATGTACTGGAACGGCGCGAGGCTGGACGGCAACTATCCTGTCTCAATCGTGACAGACGGTATCGCGCTTAACATCACACTGCTTACCTACGACAAGAACGTCGACTTCGGCATTATCGCGTGCCGCCGCTCGGTACCTCAGGTACAGCGCATCATTGACTATATGGAAGATTCTTTGGTCGAGCTGGAGCAGGCTGCGGGCATCTCTGGCTCGGCAAACGCGAAGAAGCGCACAAAGGGTGGGAAAAAGAAGAGCAAGACCTCGACCAAGGCCAAGCGCAAGGTCAAGGCGAAGGCTGCACGCACAAGCAAACCCAAGCTGAAGCGCAAAGCCGAGGCACCGGCGCGCCCCAAGAACCAGGCTGGTTAACGCGCGACCACGAGTTTCGAAAGGAGGGACACAATCACCTCCACAGCCGCCTTCTTGCCCAACCCCTGGTGCACGCGCAGCCGGTGCCACATCTCGAATGAGGCGATCGCATCAACCGCCTCTCGAGTGACGGCATCCAGGTCGGCAAGCTCGGGCAACCAATTGTCGAGATCTTTCCGCAGGCCGCGCTGGGAGCGCGCGTAGTTCTTGCGCAGCATCTCATAGCGCCAGACCTGGGCCTGCGTCGAAAGGATGATGTTCTTCTCCACCTCGTAACCCTCGGAGCGGCGCTCCACCGCGTGCAGGATGCGCTCCTCAAGGCTTCCCTCTCGATCACCGCCGATAAACAGCTGCTCATAGGACTGGCGGATCTCGGCGTCCACTGCGGCGAACAGCGCTTCCATGTCGGGAAAGTGACGAAAGAACGAGCGGATGCCGATGCCCGAACGCTCGGCGATGAGCTGCGCGGTCGGTACGAGCTGACCTTCCTCGATGAGATCGAGCGCCGCCTGGATCATTGCCTTACGGCTGCGTTCGCTGCGCTGGCGTCGCCCGTCGGTGGTGGTTGGATCTGCAGACATAACACAATCATAACATCCACCTGAGCGCTGGCGAGCAAGGCTCACGGTTTTGCGGTGGCCTCACGAGCAATACCCTGGCTCGCAGGCATTGCTAGCAGACAATGGTCAGCACACAATGCCCCCTGATAAACACTGGAGACAGACCATGGATGTCGATGTACTCGGCGAAGAAATGCCCCTGTTCGAGGCCCTGCGCACCACCCGCGCCATTCGGCGACTGAAGTCTGACCCCGTACCCAACGACCTCATTCGCAAGGTCTGCGAGGCAGGCACGTTCGCGCCGTCCGGCGGCAACCGCCAGCCGTGGATCTTTGTGGCGGTCACTGAGCCAGAGCGCAAGCTGTGGGTCGCCGACCAGTACCGGAGCATCTTCGACGCTTACATCGCACCTGCGGCGCAAGCCGCGGAGGACCCTGACTTCCCCGATCGCAAACGGCGAAACATCAAAGCGGCCATGCATTTGGCTGCGCACATGCACGAGGCACCGGTGCTACTGGTCGTTGCCGGCTGGAAACGCCGCGGTGAACCGCAGCCGCAGTCCCTGTTTCCGGCTATCCAGAACATTTTGCTCGCCTGCCGCGCCGTTGGGCTGGGGGCTTCACTCACAACCGCGCACATTGGCAAGCAGCGGGAAATCGATGATTACCTTGGCCTGGCGGAAGACACACCCAGCTGCGCGCTGATACCGATTGGTTGGCCGATCGGCAAGTACGGCACGCCGCCGCGCAGACCGGTCGACGAGTGCCTGTTCTTCGAGCGCTACGAGGAAGAAACCTGACCGCGGGTCAACAGGCGTCCGCCAGGTCCAGGGACTCACGCAGCGCCTTCTTCAGGAACTTTCCATTGGCGTTGCGCGGTAGCGGTTCGCTTACGAACCATACGTAGCGCGGTATCTTGTAGGCCGCCATGTGATCTTGGCAGTAGGCGCGTAGTTCGGTCGCATCCGGCGTTGCGCCCTCGACGTAGATCGCCGCACCAACCTCCTCGCCCATCTTTTCATCAGGCACGCCGTAGACCACCGCTTCCTGCACACCGGGGTACTTGTAGAGCACGGCCTCAACTTCCGCGCAGTAGATGTTTTCACCACCGCGCAGCACCATGTCCTTGATGCGATCGACAATAAAAAGGAAACCGTCCTCGTCGAGGTAGCCGACATCGCCCGTGTGCAGCCAGCCGTCCACGATGGTCTCGGCGGTTGCCTCTTCGCGATTCAAATACCCCTTGATGACCTGGGCACCCTTCATCACGACCTCGCCACGCTCACCGGTGGGCACGTCGTTTCCGTCGAGATCGACGCAGCGAATCTCGATCACGGGTAGTGCCGGGCCGACACTTTCGGGCTTGTCCTGGAAGTACGGGCCACCAATGCCGCTGGCAAGGCCGCAAACCTCCGTCATGCCATAGCCCGTAACCGGCATGCCCGAACTGCGCTGAGAAATTTTTCCAACGAGGTCAGGCTGCAATGGTGCCCCGCCGCCGCCCAGGGCAGACAGCGATGACGTATCGGCTTTTTCAAAATCAGGATGCGAAAGAATTTCCCTGGACATCGTCGGCACACCAGACATCGAGCCGATCTTTTCACGCTCGATTAACCTGATCGCCTCACCGGCATCCCACTTGTACATATGCACCAGTGTATTCCCCAGCAGCGTGTTGCTTTGTGCCACCACGTTGTTAGCCGTGACGTGAAACAAGGGCGTAGTGAGAAGCACCGTGGATTTCTTGGTCTCCGGCGGGTCAATGCCCGCGGACCGTGAGACCGCCACAATCTGCGTGAGGTTGCTGTAAATCGAGCTCAACACATTGTTAGCACAACCCCGGTGAGTCAGCTGCGCACCCTTGGGATGACCTGTCGTTCCTGAGGTGTAAAAGATGCAGGCATCGTCGTCGGGATCGATGTGGACGTTAGGGAGATCTGCCTCCGCTGCCAGTACGTCACTCCAGGGCACCGCATACTCAGGCACATCGTCGTGGCGCACCACGGCCACAACCATGTCGTGCAGCTCGCCGCGCACCTTCTCAAAACGGGCAAGCCGCTCGCGGTCGCAGATCATCGCTTTCGGCGTGGAGTCCTTAAGGCCATAGGCCAATTCTTCAGGCACCCACCATGCGTTGACGCCGACGACCACGGCGCCGATGGAGAGCACAGCCCAGTAAGAGAGCATCCATTCGGGGTAATTGCGCATGGCGATTGCCACGCGATCGTGCCGACCCACGCCCTGGTCGGTAAGCCAGCGCGCGATACGCGCCACCTCCTCGTGGGCCTCGGTGTACGTCCATCGCTCGTCCTCGTAGACGAGGTAATCGTTATCGCCGTGACCGGCACTCTGCAGCCAGAATTCCCGCATGGATGGGGCGGCATTCTTCCAGGCTTTGACGCGCACGCCGCGCACCTCAACCTCTTCCAGCTCAAATAACTGTCCAGGCTCACACAACTCTGCCCGCACCGCTGCCAGTTCCGCGTACATCGGTTCTCTCCCTTATCGTTATCAGAAGGCAAACAATACACAGGCAGCCGCCCGGCGTCACGGTCCGCAGTGGTTTTGGTGTGAAGAGAGAAAAGAAGCGTGTATCAGGCGTAGGCGACCCGGTTGCCATCTTCCTTGGCGCGGTACATCGCCGAGTCTGCCTGACGCAGCAGCGCGTCCACATCGGTACCCTGCTCCGGGGCTACCGCCACGCCGATACTGCCAGAGGTAGAGAGAATGTGGTGCTTTACACGTAACGGCTTGCGTAACTCACCGCGAAGCTTCTCCGCGACCGCGGCGGCCATGTCGTGACTCTCGATACCGTTCAACACGACCGCGAACTCGTCGCCGCCCAGTCGCGCTACCGTGTCAGAGGCTCGAATGCTCTCTCTGATGCGGTGAGCAAACGTCACAAGGACCTCATCACCAATATCGTGACCGCGCTCATCGTTGATTCGCTTGAAGCTGTCGAGGTCTATATAGATGACGGCCATCATGTAGCCGTTGCAGACAGCGGCTTCGATGGCCTCTTCCGCCTTCACGAAGAAAAGTTTGCGATTAGCGATCCCGGTCAAGGCATCGTGCATTGCCTCGTGAGCAAAATGACCGCGCTCTTCACTGATTCGTCGCGTGAGGTTCTCGAAGTTGCTGTCGTAGCCGAACAAGCCGAGCACCAGGAGAGAGAGTGTCATCATCCACGTTCCAAACCGGAACATGGGCATCAGCTCATTGGGGATTGCCTGTGGAAACTCAATACCCGCAGACTCCGCGAGCAGCATGCTCATGACACAGATCGCAGTCACCGCACTCCAGATAATGCCGTGCCTGCGGCCCGCCATTAAGAACAGGAAAATCGGTACGATCAAGATCATCGACAGGTAGGGAGACTGTACGAGTCCGCCAGTGATGAGGCACGGAAAAAAGGTACTGAAGGTGCTCGTAAGCGCGTAGAGGTTAGCCGCCGGTAACAGCTCCTGCCGAACCTTGAAGTACAGCAGCGTTCCGACATAGCCAATCAGGGTCTGTGCCGAAAACGCCGCGGCAGTCAGGTGTAATTCGTTTTCGGTATGCAGGTAAACAGCACCGAGACCGGCAGTGAGGAAACAGCCTGAGATTGCGGAGATAACAAGCACACCGACCAGGATCATGGCGCGCTGGTGCGGATCACTCAGCCCACCACCCTGGAGCCGATCGGAAATCATGAACGAACTAACAACGTCGAACAGGTCTTCCAGTCCGGTGCGCGGCTCTTCCCGGGAGTCCTTTCGTATTGCTTTTGTTTTCACTGTGACCCCACTTTCGCGAGCGACTCTTCCTGAGCGCCCGTCCCCATGTGACTATCATTCTACGGGGCTGGCTTAAGACCTACAGTGTCGTTTTACAAATATGCGCGGAAGATCACGCTGGTGCCGAACGCGTTTCCTTACAGTTATCACCGCGAGCTATACCGCGCGATAAACGCACGGCATATCTCCGTGACAAGTGACCTCATGCCACCAGTGCTGCTACCTCCTCTTCGGCTTTCTTAAGCGCTTCCTCGCGCTGAGAGCTGCGCGCGAGACCCTCGACATACACCATTTCAGGTTCGCCGAGACCGAGGAAGCCAAGCGTCTGCAACAGATAGGGCGTGTGGTTGTCAGCATCGGTGTCGCGGTAGTTACCACCGCGCGTGGTCACCACGATAACGCGCTTGTCACCGAGCAAACCCTGGGGACCTTCCGAGGTGTACTTGAACGTCACACCAGCCCTGGCGATCTGGTCGATCCACGCTTTAAGCGCTGAAGGAATACCGAAGTTGTACATCGGCGCGGTCAGGATCACGACATCGGCCGCGCGCAGTTCCTCTATCAATGCATCTGAGAATTCAACCAGCGCGGCCTGCTCCGCTGTGCGCTCTTCAGGGTCAGTGCCGAAGGCGGCAAACGTCGCGCCGTCCAGGTGCGGTACCGGTGCCGCGCTGAGGTCGCGCCGGGTCAGTTGTGTGGCGAGACCCGCGGCGATGCTGTCCGCGATCTGGCTGGATGTTCCGGAATCGCCGTGGATGCTGCTGTTGATTTGAAGTACGTGCATGGTCTTACCTCCTCTCAAGTGTTGGAGCTATTTTAGATCGATTATCCAAATTTAATATGGTCTAATATCGATCTATTAGATCTATTTTCTCGATGTATTGATGCACATGGAAATACCCAAGGTCAGCCTCGACCAGTGGCTTATCCTGCGCGCCGTCGGCGAGGAAGGCAGCTTCCAGGGTGCCGCCGACCGACTGCTCAAGAGCCAGTCGACCGTTAGCTACGCCATCGCGCAACTGCAGGAAAAGCTAGGTGTACCCCTGTTCGAGTATGCAGGACGCCGCGCGAAGCTCACCGAAACGGGCGAGCTCGTGATGCGTCGGGCGGGGCAGCTGGTTGACCAGGCCACCCGACTCGAGCAGGTCACAGCGGACCTCGCCCGCGGCTGGGAGCCGCAGATCAATCTGGTAGCGGATGCGATCTTTCCACGTGACATCGTGCTGCGCTCGCTCGAACGGTTCGCCCCGGTATCCGGCGGCGCGCGGGTTGAGCTCTACACCGAAACACTGTCGGGCACACAGGAACTGCTGATTAATCGCGCGGTATCGCTGGGTATCTGCGGGATACTTCCGACGGGTTTCCTCGGGGAGTCTCTGCTCGACATCCGCATGCTCGCAGTTGCAAGCCCTGAACACGCCCTCTTCGCACCGGGCACGCCGATTGACGAGGCAACGCTGGCAAGCCACCGGCAGCTAGTCGTGAGAGACTCCGGCTCCTATCGCAGGCTGAGCGCGGGTTGGCTCAGTGCAGAGCAGCGCTGGACGGTCGCGAATTTCGGCGAGTCCAAGGATATGGTGAAGCGCGGACTCGGATTTGCATTCCTACCCATGCACCTCATCGGCAGTGAACTCGCCAGTGGTGAAGTGAAGGCGCTGCCACTGCAGCACGGCGGTGAGCGCAGCGTAATGAGTTCGCTCGTCTATACCGATCGTGAAAACGCCGGGCCCGGCACGCGGGCCCTAGCGGCGATTATCGAAGAGGAAGCGCGGCTGGCTCGCTGACTGGGGCGGCATATCGCAACCGGGTGGCAACACCGGGTCCAATCGATAAATAGAGCCGGTACCCAATTCCGCCACATAAAGCTCTCCGTCCTTATCTTCCCCAAAGGTCGACACAGCGGACAGCTCGCCGGTGGGAATCACAACCCGCAGCGTTGGGCTGTTGGGGTCGCCGCTCAGCGCGCGAATACTGGACTGGCAGAAATCCGAGAAGAAATACTGCCCCTGGAGTTGCACAGCGCTGCCGCGGTAAACCCGGCCCCCGGTTACCGAACAACCGGAGGTCGTGTGCGAGTAGGCGTGCACGGGCGGTAGGTAAGCGAGGTTACAACCGCTCAGGTTGAAAGGCTCAAAACCCTCGAAACAACGCCAGCCCAGGTTGAGGCCGCCAATGCCGCCGGGTGGCAGGTAATGCACTTCCTCGTACTCGTTTTGCCCGACATCGGCGATCCACATCGCCCCCGTGAGCGAGTCAAAG
The DNA here is from genome assembly GCA_965227435.1 of Halioglobus sp. Lineage (GTDB taxonomy): Bacteria > Pseudomonadota > Gammaproteobacteria > Pseudomonadales > Halieaceae > Marimicrobium. Next base: position 908,011 of record CBDDGB010000002.1, read on the forward strand.
GCGAAACGCCAGGGGTTGCGCACACCGAGAATGAAGATCTCATCGCAGCCCGCGCCTTCGCTACCGTCCTCAAATGCATTACCGGGCGGGATGCTGTAATTGGCGCCACTACTGATACTGCAGTCTGGACCCGTACTGGCGGTGGGTGGCGTGTCGACATCGATACGCAGCATCTTGCCCAGCAGCGAATCGGTGTCCTGGCTATTATCGAACGGGTCACCGCCGGCGCCGCCATCACCCGATGCAATATGCAGGTAACCATCGGGGCCAAAGTGGATATCGCCGCCGTTGTGGTTGGTAAACGGTTGCGAAAATTCCATCAGCACCAACTCACTGGATACCGACGCGACATTGGGGTTAGTGGACACACTGAAGCGCGAGATGCGAGAAATATCCGGGCCGGGCGCCGAACCATTCGGGTCGCGCGTGTAGTACACGTAGAAGTAACCGTTGTTCGAATAGTCCGGATGGAACGCAAGGCCAAGCAGGCCCTGTTCGCTGGCGGAATCATCGACCAACGTTTCTATATCGAGGAAAGGTGTTGTGCGTACCGTACCGTTCGCCTCCACAATACGGATGCGCCCAGGCTTCTCCACGACAAACAGGCGATCATCGCCGGCGTTTTCGATCGCCACGGGACTTACGAAGCCCGTTGCAAACCGGGTCGCTTCCAGTTCGCCGGCCGGCGGCTCGGGCGGGTCCGGCGGCGGTTCGAAACCGTTGATCACAGTAATGTCATGCGAGGTCGTAGCGATACCGTCGCCCGAAAGACCGAGGCTGCCGTTGGTCGAGTTGCCAGCGGCGTACAGCGTGACGTCAGCATCGTAATTCGGCGCGGTGTAATTGAAGCCGTATAACGCCGAGCCAGAGGTGAATGGCTTGGGTGCCACGTGTGTGAGTTCGCCATCGAGTATGTGCAGATCGGCGTCGAATGGCGCCAGGGTGCCGTGGGCATCGCTCGCCGATATGCCGATCCCGGCTGTGACGGCTGGGCCCCCGACCAGGAACACGAGGAACCCTTTCGTGGAACCCGCCTCCATAACCGATGGCCCGGCGATGCCGAGCGCAGGCGCTCCCGCACCGTCAGGTGCATGGCACACCGTACAGTCTGCGCCCGCATTGGTGCCCGGATTACCTGAGAAGCCGCTGCGGCCGCCCGCACTCGCATACGCCGTTGTGCTCGCCAGCAGCAATGCGACTGACAACAAAAACGCCAACAGGAAACCGCCGAAAAACTCTATGCAGTGTTGAGAAAACGCTGCACGCCCCGCTCTACTTTCGCCCTGAGACACTAACCACACCTCAATCCACAGTTGCGCCCACTAAGTATAGCCGCTCGCCCGGCGGTGAAGGCGGGCACAATTCACATTCGCGAGCCACCAACCTATACCGCTGCAGGCCTTACGCCACGGGTTGTTTTACATGGCACTTGTCATGTATAAAACGAGTGCACCGAAAAAAGCCAGCATCGGGCCCCCGCAGCGGGCGCCGCTCACCCTCTACTTCGGAGACAGCAATGAGCGCGAATGATTCCGACACCGTGACCATGGATACGACCCCTGTAGACACCTGGATAGGCGTGCCCCTCGGCGGCGGACAGATGAAGGACCCCGTTGCGCCCAATGACATACGGCGCTGGTCCCAGGGCATGCAGAACTCCAACCCCCTTTACTACGACGAGAGCATCGCAGAAGCCGATGACAGCCGCTTTGGTAAACTGGTCGCGCCACAGTCGTTCGCGGTCTGCACCGATGACAGCCATGGCGCCGCCCCCGCAATCCAGGGCAACATCCCCGGTACACACATGCTGTTCGGCGGCGACGAGTGGTGGTTCTACGGGCCGCGAATCCGGCCAGGCGACAAGATCACGCGCTCGCGCATGTTGTTCGATTACAAGCTGACACAGACGGGGTTCGCGGGCCCCACGATGTTCTCGCGCGGCGACACCGAGTACGTTAACCAGAGCGGAGAGTTCATCTGCAAACAACGCTCCACGTCTATTCGCTACCTCGCCGAGGAAGCGCGCAAACGCCAACAGTTCAGCGAAGAGAAAGATCCAACGTGGACTGAAGATCAGCTGATGGAAGTCGAACGGCGCAAGATGGAGTACTTTGCCGAGGTCCAGAAACTCGGCAACCAGCGTAAGCTCAACGTACAGCCGGGTGAAAAACTCCCCGAGCGCCTTATCGGTCCACACACGATCGCGAGCTTCACCACGGAGTGGCGCGCCTATCCGTTTACGATCTGGCACACGTTCAGGCCAGACGGCCTACCGTCGTCCCTGTACGATGCTGGCTGGCTGCCCGAAATGGCCCGCGACTTCGACAAGGGCGATATCGATCCCACACACCTGGACGGCCTTTACCACGGCCCCTCCCGCGGACACGTGCAGCAGGAATACGCACAGCTGATCGGCCTGCCCCGCGCCTACGGTTACGGCGCATCAATGGGTGCCTGGATTCTCGACTATATCGGCAACTGGGCCGGTGTATGGAGTGACATCATCCACAGTAAGTTCTCCTATCGCACTCCCGCGATGACCGGTGACCTCACGCTGCTGAACGGGGAAGTCACCAACGTCAAGGAAGACCCCATGACCGGCCAGCCCTTAGCGGTTGTGCAGGTGACCATGTCTAACCAGGACGATGCCATCCTTGCCACAGGCGGCGCCGAGGTGCGACTGCCGACCGAGGACCTGCCGCGCGCAGAGCGCCCTGCCTGAACAGGTAGACTCTCGAGGCACCTGCGGGGTCGAACTAATTCGACCCCGCAAGTATCCTTGCCCACATTGTGAATGTCTCTTTCAACATCGGCGCCAGGTACATGCTGCTGTCGGCGCTGGGTTTTGCGCTGATGACGACCTGCGTAAAACTCGTCTCGACCTACGGGATTCCTTTTCTCGAAATCGTCGCGGCACGCGCACTGGTGTCGCTCGTTATCAGCTATATCGATGTGCGCAGAAAGGGGCTGTCGCCCTGGGGTACCCACCGGCGCCTTTTGTTTGCACGCGGTGCGGTCGGGGCGTTCGCCCTGTTTTGTGTGTACTACGCGGTCATTACCCTGCCGCTGGCAGAGGCCACACTACTGCAGTACACCCACCCCGTCTTCACCGCGCTACTCGCTTTACTGGTGCTGCGCGAAAGCTTGCATATCTCAACCGTCGTCTGCTTTGTGCTCAGCATCACCGGACTGGTGATCATGGTAGAGCCTGGCCTCGTGGGAGGTGGCAGCTCTGAACTGCCGCGGTTCAGCGTGCTCATCGCACTAGCCGGCGCCTTTGGTAGTGCGATCGCCTATGTCATCGTGCGCCGACTGAGTACGCTGGAAGACGCCTCCGTCATCATTCTCTACTTTCCGCTGGTCGCACTGCCGCTGTCTGTAGTGCTGCTTGGCGACAGCTTTGTGGTGCCGACCATGGAGGCGCTGGTCCTGCTGATTCTCGTGGGGGTGTTTACCCAGATCGGCCAGACGGGCCTGACGCTGGCGATGCGCTACGAGACCGCGGGCAAGGCCGCGGCTTACTCCTATGTCCAGGTGATCTTCGCCACACTGTTCGGCTGGCTGGTCTTCGCCGAGATACCCGGCCTGTGGACCTGGGTGGGCGGCGGCCTGATCATCCTCGGGGCCCTGGCCAATCTGTCGCAGCGAGGATGATGAACCGCACCTCGCGAAGGCGGGTTCAGGGTACAAGCGCAATCGTCACAATTTTGTGATTATGTTCCCATATCCTGCCCCAAGGCTGCCTCTAACCCCCGGAAATCTATACAATTCCATGTAACCAATAACTATATCCAGCCAATGTCCACCGCCAAGAATATCCTCGGGCTCAGCGCCTATTATCACGACAGTGCAGCAGCCCTGATCGTGGACGGCGTTATCACTGCTGCGGCCCAGGAAGAGCGTTTTACGCGTAAAAAGCACGACCCGGGCTTTCCGGCGCATGCCATCAGCTACTGTCTGAAAGAAGCAGGCATTACGCTGGCGGATGTGGATGAAGTCGTGTTCTATGACAAGCCCCTGGTGAAGTTTGAACGACTGCTCGAGACCTACCTCGCTTACGCGCCAAACGGCATCCGCTCCTTTATCGCCGCGATGCCGGTATGGCTGAAGGAAAAGCTCTACCTGAAAAGCACCCTCAAGCGCGAACTCGCGGAGCTGGGTGGCCTCGAAAAGAACGAGCTGCCGGCGCTGTTGTTTACCGAACACCATCAGTCACACGCGGCCTCAGCATTTTTCCCAAGCCCATTCGAGGAAGCCGCCGTGATGTGCCTCGACGGCGTGGGCGAATGGGCGACGACCTCGGTCTGGAAGGGCAGCGGTAATAAACTCGAGGCACAGTGGGAAATAGACTTCCCGCATTCCCTGGGACTGCTCTACTCCGCATTCACCTATTACACCGGCTTCAAGGTGAACTCAGGCGAATACAAGCTGATGGGCCTTGCGCCCTATGGCGACCCGAAGTACGTCGACCTGATCATGGACAACCTGCTCGACCTGAAAGAGGACGGGACGTTCCGCCTCGACATGTCGTACTTCAATTACTGCACCGGCCTGACCATGACCAACAGCAAGTTCGACAAGCTGTTCGGTGGTCCGCCGAGACAGGCAGAGAGTGAAGTTACGCAAAAGGAAATGGACATCGCGGCCTCGATCCAGAAAGTGACTGAGGACGTAGTGCTGCGTCTCGCGCGCACCGTGCGCAAGGAGACTGGCTGTAAAAACCTGTGCCTCGCCGGCGGTGTTGCGCTCAACTGCGTGGCAAACGGTGAGCTGCTGCGCGCCAAGGTATTCGACGACCTGTGGATTCAACCCGCAGCCGGTGACGCCGGTGGCGCACTGGGCGCAGCGCTGATCTCCTGGTATCAGCGCCACGACAATCCGCGCGAGGTTGACGCCAATGACAGTATGCGCGGCTCCTACCTCGGTCCCGATTTCAGCCGCGATGCGGCACGCGAAGAACTGGAGGCCGCAGGCGCGGTGTATAAGGAACTCGATGACCCCGAGCTCATGCCGGAGCTGGCCGACATACTGGCCGGCGAAAATGTCGTCGGCTGGTTCCAGGGGCGCATGGAGTTCGGGCCGCGTGCACTGGGCGGTCGCTCCATTATCGGCGACCCGCGCTCAAAGAAAATGCAGTCGGTCATGAACCTGAAAATCAAGTACAGGGAATCCTTCAGGCCGTTTGCGCCCTCGGTGCTTAACGAAGACGTCAGCGACTACTTTGAGCAGCATTCACCGAGCCCGTACATGTTGCTGGTGGCACCGGTGTCAGAGGCGATCCGCTACCCGATGACCGAGGAGCAGCAAAAGCTGTTCGGGATCGAAAAACTGAATGTGCCGCGCTCCGAGCTGCCATCGATCACCCATGTCGACTACTCGGCGCGCATCCAGACCGTGCATGAACACACCAACCCGCGTTACCACAGCCTGATTTCATCGTTCAAACAGAAGACCGGCTGCGGAGTTGTGGTAAACACGTCCTTCAACGTACGGGGCGAACCCATCGTCTGCACACCGACCGATGCCTATCGCTGCTTCATGCGTACCGAGATGGACTACCTCGTGGTGGGCAACTTCCTCATGGCCAAGCCGGACCAACCGGAAGTACCTGAAGACCACGAGTGGATGAAAGAATTCGAGTTGGATTGATTCATGGAACCAGTAAGAACGGACATGACGCCCGCGGAACTGCGCAAGTTCGGCCTCGTGACGGCCGCAATGCTGGTGCTGTTCTTCGACGTCCTTATTCCCTGGATCTGGGACTTCGCACCGCCGGTGTGGCCGCTGGTTGTCGCATCGATTCTCATCCTCATGGCGCTGGCGTACCCCAAATCGCTCGGCCCCGTTTACACGGTCTGGATGAAGTTCGCGAACGTGCTGGGCTGGATAAACACACGAATCCTTCTCGGGCTGATCTTCTACACGCTCTTCATGCCCGTTGGCTTTGTAGTGCGCGCTGTCTCAGACCCCATGCGACGCAAACAGGACAACGAGTCAGATTCCTACCGCGAGGAATCGCGCCAACCAAAAATAGAAAACATGGAGCGACCCTACTGATGCTGGACCTGCTACAAGACCTCTGGGGCTTCATGCGCGAGCGCAAGAAGTTCTGGCTGGCACCGATTATCATGGTACTGCTGCTACTTGGCGGGCTGCTGGTATTTGCCCAGGGCTCGGCGGTGGCGCCGTTCATCTACACTCTGTTCTAAGCCGCTGTCGCCAGCAACAGGTATACGCGCGGTGCGGGGTTCATCCCGTGCCGCGTGTTTGTTTCTAAACCCCTGAACGAGCTGACCTGGCATGTCACAATCAGGCCACAGCAACACCGTCCCTTTTCTCGTTGCCTGCACGGGCATCGCGACCTTCGCAGCCATGGACGGCTTGATGAAAGGGCTCTCTATAGAACTCGGCGCATACAACGCCATGTTGTGGCGCACCAGCATCGCTTTCGTCGTCATGCTGCCGGTCCTTTTGTGGCAGCGCAAACCTTGGCCTGAATCCCACGTGGTGAAGTTACACCTTTGGCGCGGGCTCATTATCTCCGTAATGGCGCTCCTGTTTTTCTGGGGTCTCGCGCTCGTACCGCTCGCCGAGGCCATCGCATTGTCGTTCATCGCCCCGCTCATCGCCCTGTATCTCGCAGCGGCAATGCTCGGCGAGAGGGTCAACAGCAGGGCCATTCTCGCGTCGATCATGGGCTTTCTGGGCGCGATTATTGTGATCAGCGGCAAACTCGCGGGGGAGTACGACGACGAGGTGCTGCTTGGCATAGCGGCCATTCTGGTCTCGGCGCTGATGTACGCCTACAACCTGATTCTCCAGCGCCGCCAGGCACTGGTGGCTGAACCGGTTGAAATTGTCGTCTTCCAGAGCGGCACGCTGATGTGTGTGTACCTGCTCTTTGCACCCTGGTGGGCGGTCGTGCCGGACAGCGCTTACCTCCCCGAACTCGGTGGCGCCGCGACCTTCAGCGTTATGTCGATCCTGCTGATCTCATGGGCCTACGGCCGCGCCGAGGCGCGCATACTCCTGCCCGTGGAATACACAGCATTTATCTGGGCCGCGTTGTTTGGCTGGCTCCTCTACGACGAGACGCTCACGCTGGTCACGGTGGCCGGTACTACCCTCATTGTTGCGGGTTGCCTCTTGGCCGCACGGCAACAGCCCGATAGAGTGGAGCACGTCGAAACAACTACCGTATAACGGGCGCGAGGGCCAAACGATGCGGCACTTAAAGCGACTTCTCTTCCTCCTGGCATTTACCGCTCTTCCGGCAGGCGCCGCGGAACGCGAGTTCCAGTACCTCGTTGGCCGAGGCATGGCCGACATCACAGGGCCCGCACTAGGCATGCAGATGTGGGGTTTTGGCCGCCCGGACCAGGTCGTCGAGGGAATCCACATCAGGCAGCACGCGCGCGCCTTCATCATCGCGGAGCGCGAGGCGCCCGACCGTCGACTCGTCCTCGTCACCGCAGACATCGGCAGTATCGATCACCACATCGTGCTCGAGGTACTCGACAGACTCGAACCGATGTATGGGAATACGTACACGCTTGAGAACCTCATTATCAGCGCTACGCACACGCACTCTGGCCCTGGCGGTTACTGGCATTCGCGCACCGATACCGGTCTCGACGGCGGCTTTTACCCGGCCCTGTTTGAAGGGGTTGTTGCAGGGGTCGTAGACGCCATCGTCGCCGCGCACGGCGACCTCGCCCCGGGCAGCGTGCTGATCAACACCGGCAACGTAGAGAACGCCGGCGTGAACCGCTCGCGGATAGCGTACCTTGAAAATCCGGAGGCTGAACGCAACCGCTACGGCACCGACACCAACACGCGCATGACGCTCATCAAGTTCAGCCGCGCCGAGGGCGATATCGGACTGCTGAACTGGTACGCGCTGCACCCCACCGCAATGAATTACTACAACCGCCTGATCTCCGGCGACCACAAAGGCTATGCCGCCCTGACCATGGAAGAGGCCATGCGCGGGTCGACCACTGGCGAAAGCAACTTCGTGGCGGCGTTCGCGCAGTCCGACCCCGGCGATGTCAGCCCCAACACCAACCTCGACAACACGGGTCCAGGTGCGACCGATGTGGAAACCACCCAGATCATGGGCGACCGACAGATCAACGTGGCGAGAAACCTCTTCGGCCAGGCGGAAGAAGCGTTAGCGGGTTCTATCGACATGCGCCAGAGCTACGTCAACTTGAGCGGCTTTGAGGTCGGCGCCGAGTTCACTGGAGCAGGGGCACAGCGCACCTGCCCCTCCGCGTACGGCTATTCGTTTGCGGGCGGGTCAACGGAGGACGGTGGTGCGCACTTCCTGTTCTGGGAGGGCATGACAAAACAACGCGCATGGCGCGACTGGCTGACAAGGGCTGTGACCGGCGCACCGAAGTGGACCGAGTCCGTGCGCGTCTGCCAGGAACCGAAACCCATCCTGTTCGAAACGGGCACGCAGGAGCCGCCACTACAGTCGCAGATCCGCTCATTTACCATCGCGCGCATCGGCCAGCTGGTCATACTCGCCCTCCCAGCGGAGGTCACAACGATGGCGGGGCGCCGCCTGCGCGAAAGCGTTATGGCGTCGGTGGGTGACTGGGCACAGCACATCGTACTGGCAGGCTATGCCAACGGCTTCGCCGGCTACATCACCACGCCCGAGGAATACCAGCTGCAGCAGTACGAAGCGGCGCACACGCTACACGGGCAATGGAGCCTGCCCGCGTACCAGCAAATCACGACTGAACTGGCAGCTGCTCTCGATGCGGGCGATGCTGTGTTGAACTCGACCAGCTACGACGACTGGCGGGGCAAATCCGCAGAGCTTGAGATACCGCGCAGCGCACCGCCAGAGCCGGGGGTGCGCCAGCGCCTGCCGGGTACGGCGTTGCCCCTTGAACGTACGGCCTACCGGACCGGTGACAGCGTTGCGGTCGAGTTTTCATCGTCGCACCCCAACGATGCGTACCCGCGTCATGCCAACTACATCGACGTACAGCGCGAAACTGCAACGGGCTGGCAGACGGTAGCGACTGATGATCACTGGGCAACCCGGGTGCGCTGGCGCGAAGAGAGCGGCAGCTACTTCGCCCAATTGAGCTGGCAGGTAACGGACGCCGACGCGCCCGGCACATATCGCATCGTGCACCGCGGCTATGACCGAGAGGGCGCAGCGTTTGAAGGCGTTTCGGGGAGCTTCCAAGTAAAAACGCCCTGAGCCGTGAGGCCCAGGGCGTTGCATGCAGTTCGGGGCGTAGCCCCACTCGGTTAGTTCAGGTTGGAGTAGATCGTCAGCATCTCGCCGTTGCGCGAGACCTCCACCACATCAAGCGAGAGCCCGAGGAACGAAGGCAGCGGGAAGCTGCCAAGGCCACCGGCCAGGGCGGGCAGGAACGTACCCACCACCGTGGGCAGCAGTGCCTCGACCACAGAGAGATCCGCGCCGATAGGATTCTCAACGTGCTTCGCCGTTACAAACGTAGGCTCTGGCGGTGTAATACTGAAAGTCAGCGCACCCGAGCCGTTAACAGTGAGATTTATGCCCAATTCCGCGTCGAGGAAGAAGTCAGCCACCTCCACAAAACCGGCGCCATTCTGGGCGTCCACCAGGACCTTCATGTAAAGCTGCGAGAGCTTGAGCAGTGCCAGTTCACCCGCAGGTCCGGGCGCGCCCGTCACCAGCGGTGCGATGGTCGGCGCGAGCTCAATTTTCGCCGGGGAACTACCCGGAAGAATCGCAAGCTGCGGCACGAACGACGAAAGCAGTCCGGCAGTCAGCGGCAGCGGCGTTCCGGTGCCGAGCAGATCAAGTTCGGTGATGGTCGCCACCAGGAGGCCACACTCAACCTGCGAGCGCAGCAGTTGGTTGAAACCGGAGCTGGAGATACCGATCGCGATCTCATAGGGCGTGCCGCCAGGCGTTGTCGAGCCGAAGCTCGGGAACGGCTGGTTCACGTGATAGGACGCGGTCAGGTCCGGGGCATTTGCCGGCGGATTACACTGACCGGGGCCCGTGCCAATGTTGGTAATGAAACGCGAATCAGAACCCAGCGTGATACCGCCTGGGGTCTCGGCCACCTGGAAGAACGGTGCGTCGAGTTCAGCATTCAGGGCTGCACCTACCGGACCGGACACATCCACTCCCGCGAGCGCGCTTTCGACGGCGCCTGCAATGGGCGTATTTCCATTGCCATCGGTCGCATTGAGGAAGCCCTCGAGACCGTTAACAACCATCGGCTCTACATTGCCGATGATAAGCTGAATCAGGTCACCAATAACGGGTACGTCGCAAACACCGCTCGTGAAGTTCTGGTTGAAGTTAATGAAGTTCGCGTTGACGCTGCCCATCTGATCAACATCGACCTTGGTACCGTCAGGCTCAAGGGCGTAATCACCATTCAGCGACAACTGGTTCGCCGACAGGTTGAGGCCGCAAGTGGGCACAAGGCCGGTGCCTACAATAGCAAGGTTAATGTCAAAGTTGTTCAAGAGGACATCTGCTTCGACACTGTTAGTCTGCGAAGTAAAATCGACGCCAAATCCGGAGATACTGGGCGCAGGGTTCATGACGGTAACGGTGGCTCGACCGAGACACCCCAGGAATCCGCCATCAACCAAACACTCGTTCGAGATGATTTCTGTGGCAACCGGTACAAGGCTGGGAATGTCCAGTACCACGAGGCTCGAAACAACCGGCTCCAACGAGTCGAGGCCGGAGGCATTAATCTGCAGTGCAATAGACTGCGGCGAGTAGTCACCCTCGGCGATGGAGTCACCCGCGATGACAACAACGCGATCGCTGTCCACGTAACCTTTGGACACCTGCACCACGTCTGCTTCGATGGCGTTGAACACGGCATTGGGGTCGAGCAGGATGCTTGTGGAGTAGCTTCCGTCGGGATTGATCGTCACGGGCGAGCCGTTGACCTCCAGGTACATGTCCGCAACGTTGAGCTGGACGGTGTTTGGCACGATGCTGTAGACGTTACCGCTCACGATCACGGTGGGGTCTTCAATAAATGTGCCGTTGTCAGGGTTTTCGATCTCGACCCGCATACAGCCGGTAAGGGCCAGGGCGGTGAACAGAAGGATGGAACACGACGTTCTAAGTCGTTGTAAGTTAGTCATTATTCTTCTCCCAATACAGGCTGTTAGCCACTGCGGGTGGCTAAGACTAACGTTGGATCACGATGTGAGAATTGTCAACTTTTACGGGGGACAGCGGGGCGGGAGTGTGCCTGGATAGACACTACCGCGAGACGGTGCAGGGAGCGCGCAAAGTGGTATTCCCCTGCTGCATGGATACGCTGGCGCGCTATTCTCTACGCGCCACCGCAGTTTTGAGAGGCTAGTAAGAGCGCGGCAACCCAATACAGTGCTGGGCAATGTAGTTGAGGATCATCTCGTTGTTGATGGGTGCGATCTTCAATGTGCGCGCCGCACGCCACAGGGGCAGAATGCCATTGTCTTCGTCCATCCCGCCGCCGCCGTGAAACTGGATGGCGGCGTCCGCCATGTTGGTGGCGGCGTTGGCCGACTGTAGCTTGGCCATATTGGCGTACATGCCTGCGTCCTTGCCCTCGTCAAAAAGTTTCGTGCCGTGGTACAGCAGCAAGCGAGCGGCCTCGGTATCGGCCTTTGCCTGCGCAAGCGGGTGTTGCACGGCCTGGTAGGCACCGGTCGGCGTGTCGCGAAACAACGTGCGCTCTCCGACGTACTTGACGGTTTCGCGCAGCGCAAGGTCTGCGATACCCACGGCCATGGCCGAGATCACGAGACGCTCCGCGTTAAGCCCGGCAAACATGTACATACCACCCTGCCCCTCTTCGCCGATCAGCGCGTCCGAGGGCATCTCAACATCGTCGAAGAACACCGAGTACTGGCGCTCAGACCCGAACACCTTAATGTTGAGCGGCTGGAACTCGACGCCGGGGCTTTTCATATCGAGGATGAACACTGACAGCGCACCCGGCGCATCCATCTCGGTCTTCGCGATCAGGAACCCGTAGTCCGCATTGGCGCCTTCGGTGATATAGGTCTTCTGACCGTTGAGCACCCAGCCATCACCCTTGCGCTTTGCCCGGGTGATTATGTTGAACGTGTTGGTGCCGGCGTTTGGCTCCGTGGCCAGGATGCAGAAAAACTTCTCGCCACTCATTGAGGGCACGGCGTATTTTTCAATCTGCTCTTGCGTACCGTGATTTAAAATCGGCGCGCGCGAAAAACTGGTAAGCACTTCCGCAAACGAGATAAGACCCGCCTGCGCCAGCATATCGCCCAGCAGGACCTGGCCGAGCAGGCCGCCACCCATGCCACCGTATTTCTCGTCAACACCCAACCCCATCAGGCCGGCGTCATACAGGGTGCGCTGCACCTCCTTGTCGAGCGCTTCGTCACCGATCATCTTGCGCTTCCAGGCATCCTCGGGAAACTCGCGGATGATGCCCTCTACCGTTTCGATAACCCCCTGGTAAAGGTCATAGTGTTCGCTGCCCTGGAACAGGCTGGCAATCAGGTCACGCACTGGCTAGGTCTCCGTTACAGCAGGTCGTCTTCGTCACAGGGCCCGTTACAGGTATTCTCGGCGACGCCGGTATCGTAAAAACGTCGCAAACCGCCCGCAATACTCTCAAGCTCCGCGGCGCGACCGTGCGGGTCGTCCATTTCGTCTGCCCAGTGGGGAATGTTGGTGATGGGCGGATCGGGGTTACCGAAATCGATCTCGATCATGGCCGAACCCTCATGCGCGCCGCTCACTACGTCCAGGCCCCAGACGTCGCGAATGGTCGGCGCCAGGTTCACCACCCCGCCGATGGTGCGCGCCATGATATGGGCGCCGAGGTTGGTGACCTGGTGGTCGGCTTTCGACACCTGTATCAGCACCTCGTGCGACGGGGTGCCCGGCAGGGTATTGGTACGAATGTACTTGGAGTAACCCGTGGGTTCCGCGCGATCCCAGAGCCCCTGCACCAGTGCCAGGTTCATCTGCAGGTCCAGCGCGTTCCAGTCGTACTGGGAGTAGATCGACGGTGCGAAATCGTCGAAGTTCACGCTGCGATTGAGCAACAGGTTGTAGGACTGGCCCGGTACCGCGAGCAGCCCGCGCGTGATGTCGGTATTGATCGCCATGAGGCTGGCGCCGAGAATGCCGCCCTGGCTGCCGCCAAAGTAATACCGTTTGGAACCGTCCAGGGCCGCGCCGCCGCAGTCGCTCGCCAGCACCTGATTGAGCAGCGTGGAAGGGCCACCGTCAGCTTCCCGCGACAGCGTCCGCATGGCGACAAGAAAATTGAGATAGCCCTGGTGCATTCGCTCCGGTACAGCGCGGAATGTCGAGACATCGCCGCCAGTGAGCGCAAGCACCACGGTGGGCAGGTCATCGTTTGAGAAACCCTTCCAGTCCATGCCGAAGAACGCGAGATTCTGTGTAACGCCGAAGAGCTGCGAGCCCAGCACCTGCTCTTTCGCCCCCAATTGGCCGTGACCGAACGCCACCAGCGGTGCCGCCTCCGTTTGGGCGCTCATCGGCACGAGCAGGGCTGCCGCGTACTCGTAGGTGCCGTTTTGCTCAGGCAGTCCATCTTCACCGAGATTCAGCAGACTCCCTGTTTCACCGCCGGTCATGTACAGCGGCACATCGAAAATCACTTCCAGCCGACAGGCCATGCCATCTATCAGGCCGCTATCATTCACCTCGATGCGGTAGGACACACCGTCGGGGAAGCGCGCCAGGGCATCGTCGCGCACGTGCAGCATGGCGCGGGTGTTGTTCTCCCGGCTGGCGGTGGTGAAGTCCCAGGCGACCTGCAGGTTATTGCGGTTGATACTGGCGTCGCGCAATCGCGCAAAAATGTCTTTGAAATGCGCCCGGCGCGCCTCCGTGATCGGATCACCAGAGAACACCGTATCGCGCAGCGCCTTGAATTCCGGTGATGGCGCCAGGATATTGCCGTCCTCGTCGACCACACCTCGCACCGCGACGATGTAGCGCGTGTTATCGTCGAGACGCACAGCGGGCCGCAGCATAAACGCCTGCTCCATTCGCAGCTCATCGATATCACGATCGATCGTGAACTCGGGGCGCGCCTCGCCTGCATCGCTGCGCAGCTTGCCCTGCAATACGTACTCATCGATATCCACCCAGTGCGGTACGCGCTCGCCGGTCTCTGCGTTGATTATCACGGTGGGCGAGTCACTGGCGAGTGACAAATCGATGCTGTCGGGCGTGGCCAGGCCCGCAGTGACGGCGCCCGGCAGGTGTGTCATCGCCGCAATGCCGGGCGAGAAGCCGTCCATCTCGTTGAACGCGGCGGGATTGGAGCGCCGGCCGTCCGAAGTCGCCGGCATGATGACCTCGGGCAGTGCCAGTCGGCGCCCTGTCACAGTTGCGGCATCGGGTACAGTCCAGTAATCGTTCGGATAGGGGAAGCCGCAATAGGTCGGAGTAATAGGGTCACAATCCAGGGGCGGTGCCGCAGGAGACACGATGAACAGGTTGTCTGAGCCATCGGAGCAGCCGCCAATCAGCAGGGCCACAATCACCAGGGCCTTTGTACGCATCATAACTTTCATGGTATTCCCTCTATCGCGATTTGCTCTATCACTGTCGTTATCGTTGCACTAGCCCGGCCGGTTTTGCGCAATGTTATGCCGGGCCATGGTCAGAAATTCTCGCCGCGTCGCGGGGCCAAGCGGTTCGTTGAACACCCAGCGGCGTCCGCCGTACTCGTCGTCGAGGGCCGCCTTGGCGAGACCCAGCTGGCCGCCGTCTATCGCCTCGCGATGCTCGCAGGGGTCGATGCCGTACATCCTCGCGGCATTGAGCCCAAGAATCTTGCGCTTGCGCTCCTCTGTCAGCTCAGGATAGCCATAAAGCTCCTGGAACTCGGCAGAGATCTCGAGCGCGAGTAACGCTTCGATCTGTGGCTGCGGCGAAACAAACCAGATGCACTCGCTGCCAAACAGTACGTTGTCGTCGCCGAAGTGCTTGAGCAACTTGCCAATCAGGTGCTGCGCGGCCACAGCGTCCGACATCACCGATGCCCACAATGAGCCGAGCTCGGCGTAGAGGTTGGAATTCTGCCCGAGGCCGTTGTCTTCCAGCGCCTTGATAACGTTGTCAGTACCCGCATCAAGCGCGGGATCGTAGGGTGTACCCACCCCGCCGCGCGCTCCCGTGGTCGGGTTAACGAAGCCAAGACCCGTGTGGTACACCACGAAATTGGCGTTGGGGTAGGCCTTCGCCACCACGCCCATGTCGCGCGAGTCATTGTAGACATTGTCGAATCCCGCAAGCGGCGGACCCTTGTGCACACAGAAGGTGTTCACCCCGAGCGAGATGCCCTTCTCTATCACAGGAATGCCGACATCGGGGTCATCCATGAACCAGCCACGGCCACCCTCGGGGCGCCAGCCCGTGTAGAGCTTCCAGCCGCCGGGAACACCGAAGTTCTCGGCGATGTGCTGCATCTCATCAAGCTGCCAGTCCAAATTGGAGTTGGGCACGATATTGCAGTGGTTAATCATGCGCGTGGTGTGGTTTGCGGCCGCGTTGATCGCATCGCGCTCGTTGGCCATCACATCGTTCTCGATGATGTTGCCGCACACCCCCTGCTCGATGTAGTCACAGTTCTCCTGGGCATAGCCGGACAACACGGCCATTGTCACGTCGCTCTCCATGAAAATGAGCTGTACGTACTTCTCGAAACTCAGGCAGTCGTTCGTGTTGGTGCCAAGCTCACAGGTGCCACCCGGGAACGCGAGCGGCAGGCCGAAATGCAGCAGTGGGTTACGCGTTCGAAACTCCTCGGTGTCGTCCACGTGATGGGTCTGCATGTCCAGTACGAAGTAGTCCTGGCCGTCGATGAGGCCAGCGCCCTCCTCGCAGTCGTCCGAGGTATTGAATCCACCATCGTTAGTCGCGCTGCTGTTGTTGTTGCCACCGCTACAACCGCTGATGGCGTTGATGACGCCCAACGACGTCATCATGCCCATCGTACTGGCGAGGAAACTGCGTCTGTCGGTGCCATGGCGGCGGGCCTCCTCGTCTGCGCGCTTGTAGATGGCCTGCTCGATCAGCTTGTCGCGCGGCGTCTGCTCGTAGAGGAATTCGCCATTGGAGTAGTTGTGAATGAAGGGTATAGGCGTGCGCATCGGCAGTTCGGGGTCAGATTTTTTGCGCCGGCTGAGCCACTTCGGGTGCTTCATCGGATTACCTCTCGCGCTCCCTTTTTATTCTGCATCCAGTATAGGCTACCGGGCGTGCCGGGCAGAACCTTTGTGCGGCGCCCGCCAGGGCTCGCCGCTCGGCGCATTAACGGTCGGCCTGGCCCAACTGGCGAGGATCATCGTAGAACGCGGTTTTGAATGCCGTGAGTTCAGCGGACAGACGCTCCCTCTCCTGTGGATGCCGCTGCGCCACGTTGTAGGCCTCCAGCGGATCGCGCTCAAGGTTGTACAACAGCGGCCAGGTGCCGAGCGTAGGTATCGACTCGTCAGAGTCCGGCGGCGAGTAATCGCGCGCCGAGATCAGGCGGCCCGCCAGCGAGTCCTGCTTGTCGAGGGGGTTGGGCCACACGTAGTGGCTATTGGCGGCGAGGTACTTCCAGTCACCAATCCGCACACCCTCCACATCGTAGTCGTGAAAAAAATACAGCGGGCGTTCGCGAAGGTCGTTCCCTTCATTCAGTAAAAGTGGCACGAGCGTGTTGCCGTCTACCATGCGATCTATGGGCAGCCTTATGCCCGCAAGCTCGGCGAACGTCGGCAGGAAATCGATATTCATCACCGGCGTGTTCTCGCTTTGCCCGGCCAACACCGTGCCGGGCCACCAGGCCAGCAAAGGAACGCGAAAACCACCCTCGTAGCTCTGGCCCTTGCGGCCGCGCAGCCCGCCACTCGAGCCCTCATACCATGGACCGTTGTCGCTGGTGACCAGTAGCAACGTATTCTCAGCGAGCCCCAGCTGTTCCAGCGCCCGGCGTATCTCGCCGACGCTCCAGTCGAACTCGGCAACGGCATCACCGTAAGGGCCCCCTGCCGACCGACCGGCAAAGCGCTCCGACGGATAGAACGGCTGGTGCGGATCCTTGTGCGAGAGGTAAACGAAAAAAGGGGATTCACGGGACTCTTCAATAAACTCAACGGCCGACTCGGTAAACAGTGCGGTGTAGTGCGCCTGGTCGAGGCCGATGTCGGCGATCACCTTGGTGTCACCCTCATAAAACGCGACCGGCCAGTCGTCGTTGGACATGTTAAAGCCGACGAAATGATCGAAGCCGTGACGGAACGGGTGGTACTGCTGCCACTCCGTGAAGTCGCCAAGATGCCACTTGCCGAAGGCAGCGGTGCGATAGCCGGCTTCGCGCAGCAGCTCTGCCACGGTGAGCTCGTCCAGCGGCAGACCTTTGACCATGTTGTGGCCGCCGCGCATATCGATACTGCCAAGATTCGACATCGCCATGCCGAATTCCATCGACAGTCTTCGCGCCAACGAGTCACCCGCGGCCTGCATCGCCTGCACGATACCGCTGCGCAGTGGATAGCGTCCCGTGAGCAGGCCAGCACGTGAAGGCGAACAAATGGGTGCACTCGAGTACGCACTCTCGAAGCGCAGGCCGTCGGCGGCGAGTCGATCCATGTGTGGTGTTGCAATGACGCTACCGCCGTAGGCACCGACATCACCGTAGCCCAGGTCATCGGCAAGGATCACGACGATGTTCGGTCGCGGTGCGCCTTCAAAGCGCACTAGTTCGGGAACGGTGTCTTGCCCACCCTCATAGATCGACGGCTCAATGCCATAGGTCGCAGGCTGGAACAGTCCGGCGGCACCCCACACCAACAAAGCAATGAACAATAAGAGTGGCAGGCAGTACTTCAGCGTTGTCATTTCCCGGCAGGCCCTCGTGGGGAGGTACCGGTCTGCGATAGCGCCATTTACGCATCCGGCATTCAGGTTTATTGTGCCGCCAATATAGCCGTTAGCGCGGCGTTTGTACGGCGGATGTGTCCGTGCAGGCGCTTTGTCCGGGTTACTGCGATAAGGAATCCCCGTTGCGGCATCGCGCTATCAGGGCATGCAGGGTAAGCTGCCGCAAAGGCCACGACTTGACCCGCGTCCCGGCTTATAATATAGTTATAACTAACTTATTGGAAGGCTTTACCACCATGCGCAAGCTGTTGATTTTTATCGCCTTAGTAACTCTCACCGCCTGTGGCGGAGCGACGGACCCCGACACCGCTGCCCTGGAGGCCGCCAGCCGCGACCTGCAGCCGGCCGACAAGGAACTCGCCGAGATCTACAACCGCAGCTGTCGCAGCTGCCACACCATCGCTGCCACCGGTGCACCGCTTACGGGAGACACTGTTGCCTGGGCCGAGCGCATGGAGAAAGGCCCCGACGTGCTGCTGGAAAACGTGGTCGCCGGCTTCGGGGGCATGCCACCCTTCGGGCTGTGCATGGACTGTGACGCCGACGAGTTTGACGCGCTGATCGCCTTCATGGCGAAAGGAAAGTAGCCATGATGAAGCGCAGGAATCTTCTGTCGGCCATGGTCGGCACCGCGCTTGGCATGACGGCCAATCCACTGGTTGCCATTGCGGATGACATCACCACCATCAAGCGCACCGGACGCAAACTGCCCTGGCGCAACTGGTCGGGCTCACAGCGCTGCGAACCCGAAGCGCGCAAGGCGCCCGCAACGCTCGCAGAGTTGCAGGAGCTAGTGGCGTCGACCAAGGGTACGGTGCGCCCCGTTGGCGCCGGTCATTCCTTCACCGCACTTGTTCCGACTGACGGTACGATCGTGTCGCTCGCGCGCATGAGCGGTGTTATCGAGCACGACCCCGACACACTGCAGGCAACCGTCTGGGCCGGTTCCCGCCTCGGCGACATCGGCCAACCGCTGGAGGATATCGGCCAGGCGCTGATCAACATGCCCGACATCGACGAACAGGCCCTCGGGGGCTGCCTGAGCACCGCCACGCACGGCACAGGCACTAAGATTGGCTGTATGCCGACATTCGTGCGCGAAATCGAGTTTGTCGACGCGCGCGGTGAACTCGTGACCTGTTCTGCCGACAAGAACGCCGATGTTTTCCAGGCTGCCCAGGTATCGATGGGTGCGCTTGGCGTGATCACTAAAGTCAGACTGCAGAACCAGGCGCCCTATCGCATGCGCCGGGAAACCAGCTGGATGGCGTTCGACGACATCATGGCGATCGCCCAGGACGAGGCGGACAAACACCGCAACTTCGAGTTTTACTACGTGCCGTTCACGGGCATGGGCTTTACCGATGCGCACGACTACACCGACGAGCCCATCGGTTCCACCGAAAAACTCGATGGCAACGAGGGCGTCTACGACCTGAAGCTCGCGCGCGACCTGCTCGAGGAGTGGCCCAGGATGCGCGAGTTCATTCTCGGCACATACATGCGCACGCTGGACGACGAGGTCACCATTGAGAGCTCCTGGAAAAACTATGCCAGTGAACGCAACGTGCGCTTCAACGAAATGGAGTACCACCTGCCGCGGGAAAATGGCATCGCCGCGCTGAAAGAGATTCGCGAAGTACTGGAGAGCCAGCACCACGAGGTGTTCTTCCCCATCGAGGTGCGCTGGATCGCCGCCGACGACATCTGGCTAAGCCCCTTCAACGGCCGCGACACCATGTCGATCGCCGTACACCGCTACTACGACGAGGACTTCGAGCCCTACTTCAAGTCGATCGAGCCTATCTTCCGTAAATACAACGGCAGACCTCACTGGGGTAAGCTGAACACGCTGGGTCAAGATGACTTCCGCGCCCTTTACCCGCGCTGGGACGATTTCAAGCGGGTGCGCGCGGAACTGGACCCAGAGGGCAGGTTTCTCAACGACTACCTGCGTTCACTGTTTACCTAGGGGATACGCCCGTGAAAAGACGACCTCTGCTTCTGGGCGCACTGGCCGCGGCGGTCGCCGCGGTAATCTGGACGAAACCCAGGGACCGTGGCGAGAACCACAGCCCCTACTTCGAAAAACTGAGTGAAGCCCTGGACGCCACACGGCAGTCCAAGCCAACGCTCGTCGTTGATAAGTCGCGTCTTCTCGCAAACGTCACAACGTTGAAACAGCATATGCAGGGGCGCTTCGACTACCGCGTGGTCGTCAAGTCGCTGCCCTCGTTGCCGCTCCTTCAGGAAATCATGGCGGCTGCCGACACGCGCCGGCTCATGCTCTTTCACCAACCGTTCATCAACAAGGTCGCCGCACAGCTGCCTGACACCGACATACTGCTCGGCAAGCCAATGCCCGTGGCCGCCGCCGAGAACTTCTATGCCGCGTTTGAAGGCGGCGCGTTTGATCCTGCAACCCAGCTGCGCTGGCTGCTGGATACCCCCGAGAGAGCGCAGCAGTATGCCGAACTCGCCGCATCGCTAAGGCAGCCCATGCAGGCCTGCGTGGAGATCGACGTTGGACTGCACCGCGGCGGCATACAGACCGACGAAGACCTGATCGCCCTGCTGGATATCGTAAGCGCTTCGGAATGGCTCAGCTTCGCCGGTTTCATGGGCTACGAACCGCATATTGCCAAGGTGCCCGGTGACCCCATCGGCCATCGCGACAAGGCTATGGCAGTCTACGCACACTACATTGATGTTGCGAAGGGCCATCTTGGCTCAGCGTGGCCTGAAGACGCGCTGCTGAACGCGGGAGGTAGCCCGACCTACCAGCACTACAATGAGGGCGACTTCCCGTTCAACGAACTCGCCGCCGGCTCCTGCCTCGTCAAGCCCACCGACTTCGACCTGCCCAGCCTTGCCGATCATACGCCGGCGAGTTATATCGCAACCCCTGTCCTCAAGACGATGGACTCGGTACAGATTCCGGGCATTAACATCGGCCCACTGCAGGGGTGGTGGAACCCCAACCAGGCGCGCTCGTTCTTCACCTACGGCGGCTGGTGGAAAGCAAAACCGGAGTCGCCCGCTGGCCTCGTGACTAACGGAGTGTACGGTCGCTCCACCAACCAGGAGATGCTCAACGGCTCACGGCGCATCGACCTCAGCAGCGATGACTGGATTTTCCTGCGCCCGACCCAGAGCGAATTCGTGTTCCTGCAGTTCGGCGATATCGCCGTGTACGAGGACGGCGCCATCACCGACTTCTGGCCCGTGTTCAGCGAGACCAGCGCCTAGATGACGCAGGCATCGGGCCGCTTTGTCGCCGCCTTAATCGTGCTGACAACATTCATTGCGGGGTGTGCCAGCGAAGGACAGCGACCGGCGACCGACCCCGCGGCGGTGCATGACCGCGCCATTACCATCGACACCCACGTTGATATACCGGACACTCTCGGCCGAGGCGATGCCGACCCCGGCCTCCTTGGCCCCATGCAATACGACCTGCACAAGATGCGCGCGGGCAACATCGACGCCGCCTTCTTCATTGTCTACGTACGCCAGGGCGAGCTCACAGAGGAAGGTTATGAACGCGCCTATCGCGCCGCGTTACGCAAGTTCAACGCGATCGACCTGATGACCGGCCGCTACGGCGACCGCATTGCCCTCGCCCGCTCCGCCGACGATCTCGAAGCGCACCTCGCCGCGGGTAAACTCTCCGCCATGATTGGCGTAGAGAATGGCTACCCATTGGGGCCCGAACTCGAACACCTCGACGAGTTCGCCGCACGTGGTGCCAGCTATATCTCGATCACCCACGACGGCAACAACCAGTTCGGCACCAGCGCACGCCCCAGGCCGAACGAGCAGGGTGAAGACACTGGACTCACGCCACTCGGCCGCGAACTGGTCGCCAGGGTCAATGACCTCGGCATCATGCTGGACGTGTCGCACGCCTCCGATCGGTCGACGATTGAAGCGGCGACGCTGTCGCGGGCGCCGGTGATTGCCTCACACTCCAGCGCTGCCGCGGTCTTTGATCATCCGCGCAACCTGAGCGATGCGGAAATCAGGGCGATTGCGGCGAACGGTGGCGTGATACAGGTCGTCGCCTTCGACAGCTACCTGCGGGACGTGAACGAAGCGAACGGCAAGGCTACGCTCGCCGCCATGCAGGCGGCAGGCTTCAGCGGGCGGGACTGGTACGGCACCGCTACGCAGACACAAATCGCAGAACTGCGCAGCAATGTGAACGCACTCGACAGTCAGTGGCCACGCGCGACGGTCTCAACACTTGTCGACCACGTTGACTATATCGCGGGACTCGTTGGAATTGACCACGTGGGAATCTCCTCAGACTTCGGCGGTGGCGGAGGGATCAGTGGCTGGGACAACGCCAGCGAATCTATCGCGGTGACAGAGGAGTTACTGCACCGCGGCTATAGCGGGACCGACATCGACAAGATCTGGGGCGGCAACCTATTGCGCGTATGGCGCGAAGTGGAACGTATGGCAGCGCCCGGCGGTTAAGGGCCGATGACGCAGGGATTCGCAAAACGCTCTATACTGCTGGAACAATAACTTCCAGGCACGCGCCATGTTTACTCGCTTCATTACCGCTGTGACGGTACTACTGCTGCTTTCATCCTGCTCCCGGTTCCACACGACCAACCTGGCCGATGATTCACTTGCAGGACGCAACAACAACACAGCGGGGTCGGTCGCAACCCAAAACTACCTCATCGCGTTGATGTCGCAGTCGGGGGCGGTTGGCTTGAACGGCGGTGCAACCGGGGATGCAGCATTCAAGCAGCCCTTCACATTAGGCACCAACATTCTCGGCATGATCCCAGGCACTGACCTCGCGGATGAATACCTCATTCTCGGCGCACACTATGACCACCTGGGAAGCTGTGTGCCGGTCGCGGGCGCCAGCACGGTCTGCAATGGCGCAACGGACAACGCCACCGGCGTGGCAGAGGTTCTCGACATTGCGCTGTATCTCGGCCAGCCCGAGAACCGGCCGCGGCGCTCTGTCATCCTAGCGTTCTGGGACAGGGAAGAGGACGGGTTGTTGGGCTCACTCCACTACGCGGCAAATCCGCTCGTACCGCTGGCTTCGACAGTGGCCTACATTAATTTCGATATTCAGGGTTCAAACCTGCTGCCAAGCCTGAGCCGCTACAGCATCGCCGTAGGCGCTGAAACCGGCGGCCAGGCGCTGGTTGACCTGGTCGACGAAGCCATAGCGACAGAACCGCTGAACGTTGTGCAGTTCAGCGAGGTGTTCGGCCAGGGCCGCTCCGATCACGCGGCGCTTATCAGCGTTGGTGTGCCCTCCGTGTTCTTCACGGACTCCACGGGGCCCTGTTACCACACCGCGGGCGATGACCTCTCGGTCGTCGACTTCATCAAACTGTTTGAACAGACCCGCATCGCCCTCGCACTGACGCAACGTCTCGCGAACGACGATGTGGTGCCGACCTTTAACGCGGCGCGACCGTTGGCAACCTTCGACGATGCGGTGTCGCTCAACAACCTGATACAGCTCGCGCTACCAGACATCGGCAGGTTTACACCGTCACAGCAGGCCTTGATCACAGCGCACGCCTCGACAATGGCGGGCTTCGTCGCGGACGGTGAAGCACAGTTCGGCCAGTCGGACCTCACCACCATGCTGTTTATAGCGCTGGACGTGGTCAGCCTGCTCTCAACGGGCGAGTGCGACGGCTTCCTCGCGAAGTAATCAGGGCAGCGGGTTATCGATAATCGCGTCGATGATCGGGGTAAGTTCGGGGTTAATACGCAGCGGGCCCTGCCGCGCGGCAACGATATCGTCGTACTTGGCGAGCGCGACAAAAACGCCGTAGCCGCGCGCGGTATCGATATAGGTCACTGACCCGAACGCGCCGCCGTCCTGGAACAGGCTGGGCATCACGCCGTCTTCAGTGGGAGGAATCCACCATCCCAGTCCGTAGCCCCTGCCTGAGCTGCCGATCCACTCGCGGCTGCCCAACGCCGTGCCCACGTCTTCGCGCATGCGCTGCGCAGAGCGTTCGGAAATCACGCGACCGCCATCACAAAGGCCATCGTTAAGATGCATACGCAGCAGCGTGGTGACATCTTCGAGGTTGGAAATCGCACCACCCTCGATATTCGGATTGGCCTGGCCTCTCAAGCTGTCTGGAAACCCCGTCCACGCGCTCGTGTCGGAAAACATGTTGCCGTATTCGTACACGGTGAGGCCGCAGGGTTCCCCGATGTACCGGCGAAAGAGATTGTTCCAGCTGTCTCCACCGACAACCTCTGCCACGGCGCCCGCGAGCTGCCACTGGCTGCCGCCATAGTCGAACAGCGTACCCGGCGGCACGGTGCCGTCTAGCAGGTTTTCATAGATCGCCTGCCCGCACGCCTGCAAGGTGTCGGAACTCTCAAACTCGCCCGGTAGCTGGTACTGGCAGGAGTGAACACCATAGCCCCCGGAAAACTGGGCCAGCAGTCCAGGGATACCCGAGGTGTTGGACAACAGGTCGGCAGTGGTCACGCCGGGATACACACCCATCCAGGGCAGATAGTTTTCGATCGGCGTATCGATATCAAAATCGACGTCAGGGTCATCGTGCAACGCGAGGAGCAAGGTGACCGATGCTACCTTGCTCACCGAGGCAAGCAGGTACATGTCATCAAGCGACTGGTCGCCGAAGCTCGCGGAGTGCAGCACGCCGAACTCTCGGTCGATCACCATAATCGCGGCGCCGTTGAACACATCGACATCGCGCACAAACGCATCCAGCCAGGCGTCAGCTGGGCTGAAATCATAAACAAGACGATCGCCGGGTGGCTTGTCGTTATTGCTATCGCTACAGGCGCTGAGCAGCAGTGCACAGATAAGGACAAGACAGCGAAAGAACATGGCACGCTTCTTAAGTTATTATTTGAAGCGGCCAGTCTACACGCCGGGCCCAGCCCGGCCAAACCCCCTACCAGCTGTTGATTCGACCCAGCAGGTCGCACACGCGCGATGAATACCCCCATTCATTGTCGTACCAGTTGAGCACCCTGAGGTGGCGCCCGCCGGTTACCGCGGTAAATCCGGAATCAAAGATCGATGAATGGGAATTGCCTATGATGTCAGACGACACAATCGGCACGGTGCTGTACTGAAGAATGCCGCGCAACGCATCCGAGTCCGCGGCGGCGCGGACCGCCTCGTTGACCTCGTCTGCTGTTACCTGCTTGCCGAGGGTAGCAAACAGGTCCACAACCGAGCCGTCCGGTACGGGGACGCGCGCCGCTATACCGTGCAACCTGCCTGCAAGCTCCGGCAAAACCACGCCCACCGCCTTTGCCGCGCCGGTCGACGTCGGAATAATGTTCTCAGCGGCTGCGCGGCTGCGGCGCCAGTCAGAGTGTGGTACGTCCGCCAGGCGCTGGTCATTCGTATAGGCATGCACAGTGTTGATCACGCCCTCCTCGATGCCGAACGCATCGTTCAGCACCTTCGCCATCGGCGCCAGGCAATTGGTGGTGCAGCTGGCGTTAGAGATAATGCGGTGGGACTCATTCAGACCTTCGTCGTTGACACCCAGCACAACCGTGTAATCCACCGGGTCCTTCGCGGGCACGGTCAGCACCACGCGGCCTGTACCGGCGGACAAGTGCTGCTCCAGCTGCTCGCGCTTGCGAAACACGCCCGTGGCTTCCACCACGGCGTCGATACCGAGCTCTTTCCAGGGCAGATCCGAGGGGCTCCGCTCTGACAGCAGCTGCGCGCGCCCGTTATCCGTGACGAAGCAATCGTCTTCAAGGGCAAGGTTGCCCGCAAAGGGCCCCATCACCGTGTCGTAGCTCAGCAGGTAGCGCAGCGCCTCATTGTCGAAGAGGTCGTTAATGGCCACAACCTCTATGCCGGGGACCTCCTCGAGTATGCGAAACACCGAGCGTCCGATACGGCCAAATCCATTGATCGCGATCCTCATGCTGCCACCTCCGGGCGATCGAGCGCATCGTAGAGACGCACCACGTCGAGCAGGCGCGCCGCGTGCCCCAGGTTTTCATACCAGCCGAGCGTCTTGATGATGCGCTCACCCGCCTTGATGGTGCCCTTTGCATCAAACAGCAGCGAATGGCTGTTGCCAATCACGTCGGACGACACGATAGGGTCCTCGGCGACATCGATGATGCCGGGCGCCGCACCGGCTGCCTCGCGCATCGCCGCATTAACATCGTCAGCCGTGACCTTGTCATCGGCCAGCACGAGATTGGTGTCGAGCAGGCAACCGTCCTGCACCGGCACGTTAAGCGCAGCCGTGGTGACACGACCGTCGAAGTCGGGCAGCACATGACCGAGCCACCGCGCGGCCTCGTGTGTGTTGGGAATAATGTTCTTGGCAGCGGAGCGGCTGCGGCGGAAGTCGCTGCCCGCGTAGTCCTGGAGCGCCTGGTCTGAGGTAAAGGCGTGGACGGTGGTCATGCTGGCGTACTCAATGCCAAACCGCGCAGACAACGCATTCAGCAAAAGGCAGAGCGCACCGGTGGTGGCAGAACCTGCCGAGACCATTGCATCGTCCTGGCGGACGCTCGCCTCGTTGATGCCCGGTACCACGATGCGGTCTATATGGTCGGTGGGCAGCGTGCGCAGGAAGACTCTGCGGGCGCCGTTGCCCAGGTGGTCCTCCATGAATCGCCTGTCACGATACTTGCCGGTTGAGTCGATGACGGCATCCACGCCGAAAATGTCCCAGGGCATCTCCACGGGCGTGTCGATCCGCATGAGCCGCGCTCGCCCACCGGGCCCGACCAGGAAATTGCCCTCGAGCTGGTAGTCGTCCGGGTGCGCCACCTCTGAACGAAGTAGGTAATGAAGGATGTCGGGTTCACCGATGTCCGCGATCGCGACGACCTCGATGTCCTCGCACTGGCCCGCCAGCTCAAAGAGCTGCCTGCCCGTCTGGCCGAAGCCCATGATCCCTAACCTGATACTGCCCATCGCCCGTCGCTGGCCTCCTGTAGTGCTCAATCCACGCGCTAATACTGCCACGTCCCTGTTACGGCTTTCGCGTTCACCGCGAGAGCAAGTATGGCCTAATTCTGGGCACTCGCCGGGAATCCAGATCAAGTAAGTACGCGATACGGGAATTCACCACTGCGAGATTCTTACCCATCCTTCACGTAGGCAACGGGCTTCGTGCTTGTGCGGGGCAATATAACGGCATAATATGTGCCAAAAGTTGGGATCTGGTAGAGCTGAACACGGGCAGCCGCCCGGGGAGCGAGGAAATGAGTACAGGTGCGAAACGGTGGCTGGGCATTCTTGCAGTGCTCGTACTGCTGGGAGCGGTGGCCTACACCAACCTGCAGACGATTGCGCTGAAAGGGGTGGGCCTCATGATGGACCTGCGCATGTCCATCGGGCCAAACCAGGATATCGCCTGGGCCTCGGGCACCGACCCTGAGGGCCGCTCCCCCGACGAGCGGCCGCCAAACATCGTCCTGATTCTCGCCGACGACCTGGGCTGGAACGACCTGACCTTCGCGGGCGGCGGGGTAGCAGGCGGCACGGTGCCCACACCCCATATCGACTCCATTGCCCACGAGGGCGTGACATTCACCAACGGCTACGCGGCAAACGGCACGTGTGCGCCATCGCGGGCTGCGCTGTTGTCGGGTCGCTATGGCACGCGCTTTGGTTTCGAATTCACGCCCACCCCACCGGGCATGATGACACTAACGGGGCTCGCTGCTTCTGATGAAGGCCGGTTACGCAGCACGATACCGAACCGAGGCGCGGAATCGATACCCTATGAAGACATGGGTATGCCGACCTCGGAAATCACCATCGCCGAGCTTCTGAAAGACCAGGGCTACCACAACGTGCACATCGGTAAATGGCACGTTGGGCTCACCAATGGCATGGCACCGGTTGACCAGGGCTTCGACGAGAGCCTGCTGATGGCCAGCGGCCTGTACCTCCCCGAAGACGACCCCGATGTGGTGAACGCCAAGCAGGACTTCGACCCTATAGACCGCTTCCTGTGGGCGGCAATGAACTACGCCGCTGCCTTCAGCACGCCTGAGTCGCCTGGGCAGGAACGGTTTGAACCGCGCGGCTACCTGACGGACTACTACACCGAGGAAGCCGTCAAGGTGATCGTGGCCAACAAGGACCGCCCGTTCTTCCTGTACCTCGCACACTGGGCGCCTCATACACCGCTGCAGGCAAGCAAAGAAGACTACGACGCACTCTCGCACATCGAGTTACACCGGGAGCGCGTTTATGCCGGCATGATCCGCAGCCTCGACCGCGGTGTGGGCCAGGTACTCAAGGCGCTGAAAGACAACGGGCTGGATGAGAACACGCTGGTGATGTTCACCTCCGACAACGGCGGTGCCGGTTACCTGGGCCTTCCCGACGTCAACAAACCCTTCCGTGGCTGGAAGATTTCGCTGTTCGAGGGTGGCATACACGTGCCCTACTTCGCGCGCTGGCCGGCGCGCATACCGGCGGGCACCGTGGTGGAGGCGCCAGTGCATCACTTCGACATGTACGCCACGGCCGCCGTAGCGGGCGGCGCCGAGCTGCCGACAGACCGCAAAATGGATGGCGTCGACCTGCTACCTTTCGCCCGCGGTGAGGCGGAGGGTGTGCCTCACAGGCAGCTGTTCTGGCGCAGTGGCGCCTCGCAGTCGGCGCTGGTGGATGGCTGGAAACTGAATGTCAGTGATCCGCCGGGTCGGCAGTGGCTGTTCAACTTGTCGGTCGACCCAACAGAGCAGCGGGACCTGTCGAAAGAGCGTCCCGACAAACTGGCGGAACTGCAGGCGGCGCTGGCGGCGCACAATGCCGAACAGGCACCCTCCGCGTGGCCCAGCCAGATTTCTGCGCCCATCAATATCGACAAGGACCTGACGCACGCTGATACGCCGGATGATGACTATATTTATTGGTCGAATTGAAACGGGTGAAGTTGCTTGTTTCAGGGAGGGCGGCTACCACTTCAGGTACTGCCGCTCGGCAAATCCCCCCATTTCCATTACGTCGATCTCTTGCTCACCGCACCTAATCACACCGTTGAATTTTCCGAACAGCTGATCGAAGTTGTTACCGGCAAACACCAGGTTGCGCTTCGCGCGGTAGGCGCCCAACGGCGTAAACGTCAGTGCAACCGCCCCATCGTGCGAGCTGATGTCCCAGGGCCGGTCGAGATCGTCTTCATCACACTCCAACAATACCGAGTCCACCTTGATCAGGCGGCCGTCACACCACAGGCAGTTTTCCGTGACGCCGGATTCGTTGACGCCGCTGGAGAGATTGAAACCGATGACCTCGCCGCTGGCGGCACGACCCGACAGGCAGGCCCAGTACCAGCTGGTTTCCGGGCGCAGGTAGCCGGCAGTGAAGTCGTGGTGCGCATACGCGCCGATATCTTCCAGGTCGAACTCACCCAGGGAACACCTGACCTTACCCCGGGCGGGCACGCCGGCGACTTTTTGCGCGTATGTCCACCCCGTGGCGCCAGTCTGTGTACAGATGCGCAACGTCTCGAACGGCGGCGCATCGACAAACGTCATGTCGATCTCTAGATCGTCGAGTTCAACCTGCAGGCGTTTCTCGCTGCTTTGCTCTACTGCCGTCATCGTCACGTTGCCGCGCCGACCGGTGAAACAACTGACCCCCGCATCGGGATTGGGATTGTAGCTAAATCCACGCCCGAGTGGTCGCTCCCAGCCGCGCTTGGACATCTGCCCAGACCGCGGGTCGAATGCATAGGCAAACGTGTTGACGAGAAGCCCGGCATCGGCGATGGCACAACCGACAAACAGCTCGTCGCTGACCGCGCCCATATATTGGAAATGCTTAAAGCCAAAGCGCCGTGCGAACCAGCCCGCGCGACCACCCATGGGCGTGCGCAGGTCGTAGCCTGTGCGGCGCACGGGGCCAACGGGCTCCGCGAGTATTCCGAGGGGCGGTCGGCCGGGTTCCTTCTTTCGCACTCTTTGCTCTCCTTAAGCGCCCAGCAATGAATGGGCGCCAGTCTAGGGCGCTGGCTGGACAGCGTCTACGTGAATCCGGCCTTCGGCATTGAGGCGCTTTGCATTACTGCCGTGAGCGAACATAATCAAAGCATGACAAAAAGAACAGCACCAGCGCCTGCCGCAAACGCCAGCAAAACAACGGACCGCGACAGTGAGGTTTACGGCTGAGTGCTGGAGCTTTTCAACATCTGCCGCCGCGCCTCTGGCGAAGTCATAGCCGACAGTATCAGCCTGCAACTGGCTTCAGGCGTGACCAATATCTTGCTGGGACCAACGCTGTCCGGCAAAACGTCCCTCATGCGCATCATGGCGGGGCTGGACCGGCCAGACAGCGGCGACATGTACTTCAATGGCACCTCTGTTATGGGCCTACCGGTGCAGAAGCGCAACGTTGCGATGGTATACCAGCAGTTTATCAATTACCCATCACTCTCCGTCTACGACAATATTGCCTCGCCACTCAAGGTCGCGGGTGCCGACAGAGGCACCATAGATACCCGCGTGCAGGAGGCGGCTTCGCTGCTGCGCATCGATAACCAGCTCAATAAGTTGCCCGCGGAACTCTCGGGCGGCCAGCAGCAACGCGTGGCGCTTGCGCGCGCACTGGCCAAGCGAGCGGACCTGGTGTTGCTGGATGAACCGCTCGCCAACCTTGACTACAAGCTGCGCGAAGAGCTGCGCGTCGAGCTACCCCAGCTGTTTCACTCCCATGGCTCGGTGCTGGTCTATGCGACGACAGAACCGTTGGAGGCGCTGATTCTCGATGGTCATGTGGCAGTGATGCACGAAGGCCGCGTTGTACAGGACGGGCCGGCGGGCGAAGTGTACAGGGAGCCCGTGAGCCTCACCTCCGCGAGCGCATTTTCAGACCCTCCGCTGAACCGAGTGGCGGCAAAGATGCATGGAACGACTCTCACCCTGGCCGACGGTGGAGCAGCCTCCCGCCCAAATCTTCCCGACGGCGACTACACCGTCGGTGTCCGTCCACACCACGTGCGACTGGAACGAAAGCACTCAGAAGACATCGAGATAGCGGCCGAAGTAGTCGTCAACGAGATCACGGGTTCTGAGAGCTTTATACACTTCAACCACGCAGGTGAGCGGTGGGTAGCGCTCGTGCACGGGGTGCGTGAACTGGACCCAGGCACCGCGTTCTCCTGCTACATCGACCCGGGCGATTTCCTCTACTTCGACGCCGCAACCGGCGGCGCGATGACGGCGGGATAAGCGCGTGGCAAGCATCGTCATGGACAAGGTCGCCCACCGCTACACACCAGACGGTGACTACGCGCTGCAGCCCATGACAATGGAATGGCAGGACGGAGGCGCCTACGCCCTGCTCGGACCTTCCGGTTGCGGCAAGACGACCCTGTTGAACATTATCTCGGGGCTGTTGACGCCAAGTGATGGCAACGTCCTGTTCGATGGCAACGACGTCACGGCGCTCCCACCGCAGGAGCGCAACATCGCACAGGTGTTCCAGTTTCCGGTGGTCTACGACAGCATGACGGTCGCACAGAACCTCGACTTCCCGTTGCGCAACCAGGGCCTGCCGAAAGACGAGCGCAGGCAACGCGTTGCAGAGGTGCTGGAACTATTGGAAATGACGGACGTTGCCAGGCACAAGGCACGCAACCTGAGCGCCGACAGCAAGCAGAAAATCTCGCTGGGCCGGGGCCTGGTGCGCACGGAGGCCAACGCAATCCTCTTTGACGAGCCACTCACCGTGATCGACCCTGCGCTCAAGTGGGAACTGCGCGCACAGCTGAAAAAGGTGCACCAGCGCGTGGGCCATACGATGATCTATGTGACGCACGACCAGACCGAGGCGCTCACCTTCGCCGACCAGGTCGTTGTCATGCTGGAGGGGCGCGTGTTGCAGGTGGGTACACCCCAGGCGCTGTTCGACCGCCCCGCACACACCTTCGTGGGCACTTTCATTGGCTCACCGGGTATGAATGTGCTGCCCTGCTCGGCCACGGGCGCCACCGCACAGGTGGGCCAGAGCACAATCAGCCTGGACGCCGACTATGGCGCACCGGAAGGCGTGCTTGAACTTGGCATTCGACCAGAGCACATACGGCTTGGGAGCGACATTCACGATGGCTTGCCCGTTACCGTGCACAAGGTCGACGATCTGGGCCGCGAGAAAATTGTGCACGCACGTTTCCAGGGCCATGAGGTCGCGATCCTCCTCAAGGAAGGTGAGGCCGTGCCCGAGCAACCGATGGCCGTGTTCGACACGCGCTACCTGCACCTGTACGCAAACAGTGAACGTCTGTCGCGCCCCGGCGAAGGAGATGTCTCGTGAAGACCTGGAACAACCGGGCGTGGCTACTCGTGCTTCCCGTGCTGGTGCTCGTGGCCTTCAGCGCGGTGATACCGCTCATGACGGTCGTGAACTACTCGGTGCAGGACAGCTTTGGCAACAACGAGTTCTTCTGGGTGGGCACCGAGTGGTTTCAGGAAGTATTGGCCTCAGAGCGCTTTCACAACTCACTCATGCGCAACCTGCTGTTTTCCGGCATTGTGCTGCTCATTCAGATACCCCTCGGTATAGCGATCGCGCTCTGCATGCCCACCCGGGGTATCGGCGTATCCATTTGCCTTGTACTGATGGCCCTCCCGCTGCTGATCCCCTGGAACGTTGTCGGAACGATCTGGCAGCTGTTCGGCCGCGTGGATATCGGCCTGCTCGGGCAGTCACTCAACGCGATGGGCATTGAGTTTAACTACACCTCAAACGTCACCCACGCCTGGATCACTATTGTGCTGATGGACGTATGGCACTGGACATCACTCGTGGTGCTGCTGTGCTATTCCGCACTCGTAGCGATTCCCGAGGCGTACTACCAGGCGGCGCGCATCGACGGCGCCGGTCGCTGGTCTATTTTCCGCTCCATCCAGCTGCCGCGGATGAAGCGCGTACTGATCATCGCGGTGCTGCTGCGTTTCATGGACTCGTTCATGATTTACACGGAGCCTTTCGTGCTCACCGGTGGCGGCCCGGGCAATGCGACCACCTTCCTCTCCATCGACCTCGTGCAGATGGCCGTGGGGCAGTTTGACCTGGGCCCGGCAGCGGCGATGTCACTGATCTACTTCCTCATCATCCTCGCACTGTCTTGGGTGTTCTACACCGTAATGACCCGCGACGACGAGCAGACACAGGGAGGCCCGCAATGACCACGCCCGCCTCGCGGCAGATTCCCTGGCGTTACATCGTGCCGGTGCTGTACATCCTGTTCCTGATGCTGCCGCTGTACTGGTTGCTCAACACGAGCTTCAAGACCAACCAGGAAATTCTCTCCTCCTTCACGCTGTGGCCAGAGTACTTCACGCTGGACAACTATCGCCTGATCCTCACGGACCCGTCCTGGTACAGCGGCTATATCAACTCAACAATCTACGTTGTGATGAATACGGCCATCGCTCTGACCGTGGCGCTGCCCGCCGCCTACGCGTTCTCGCGCTACCGCTTCCTCGGCGACAAGCACCTGTTTTTCTGGCTGCTGAGCAACCGCATGGCACCCCCGGCGGTGTTTGTGCTGCCCTTCTTCCAGCTCTACTCGGCCTTCGGCCTGATCGACACCCACATCGCGGTCGCCCTCGCCCACTGCCTGTTCAACGTGCCCCTTGCCGTGTGGATCCTAGAGGGCTTCATGTCGGGTATACCGCGGGAGATCGACGAGACCGCCTATATCGACGGCTACTCGTTCCCGAAGTTCTTTGCGTTCATCTTCATGCCGCTGATTCGCTCGGGCATCGGCATCGCCGCGTTCTTCTGCTTCATGTTCTCGTGGGTCGAGCTGCTGATAGCACGCACCCTCACAGTCACCGAGGCCAAACCCATCGCGGCCATCATGACACGGACTGTATCGGCCTCCGGCCTGGACTGGGGCGTACTGACGGCAGCGGGTGTACTGACGATTATCCCCGGCGCACTCGTCATCTACTTCGTGCGTCACCACATTGCCCGGGGCTTCGCCCTGGGCCGGGTGTAGGGGGCGTATCACGATGGACTTCGCATGGATGGGCTGGACAACACCCACGGCGATCTTCTTCGCGAGCATAGCGGGGCTGATCTTTGCCATGTTCGTCTGGGAACTGCTGGTGCCCGGCGGCGGACCGCGCAAGGGCATTCTCGGCCTCAACACCACCCGCGGCGACCGGTTATTCATCTCGCTGCTCTCAAGCGCCTGGCTGTGCCTCGCCTGGCTCGCGCTGGTGCCCCTGCCCCTATGGTGGGCGCTGGGCGCCTGTTTGCTGCTGGCCGCATTGATCTTCTGGCTGTGTTAGTACATGGTGGCAACACCCGTCGGCCACACCGCAAACAATTAAGGACGCACCATGCTGAGACTCGCCTCCGGCCTCGCGCTGGCTACACTCGCCCTCGCCCCGATGCAGGCCTCCGCCAACGCCGCCATTGAGAAGTGGCTGCCTGAATTCCAGCCATCCACCCTGACAACTGAAGAGCAAGTGAGCGAGCTGGAATGGTTCGCCGAGGCGGCGAAGCCCTATAAAGGCATGTCGATCAAGGTGGTGTCCGAGACCATCACGACGCACGAGTACGAGTCGCAGGTATTGGCGAAGGCCTTTACCGAGATTACCGGCATCGAGGTCACCCACGACCTGATCGGCGAGGGCGACGTGGTAGAGAAGCTGCAGACTCAAATGCAGACCGAGCAGAACATTTACGACGCCTACATCAACGACTCCGATCTCATCGGCACGCACTCGCGCTACCAGCAGGTGCGCAACCTCACCGATTGGATGGCGGGGGACGGCAAGGCGGTCACCTCTCCCACGCTGGATCTCGAGGACTTCATCGGGCGCTCCTTCACCACGGGCCCTGACGGCAAGTTGTACCAGCTACCTGATCAACAATTCGCCAACCTGTACTGGTTTCGCTACGACTGGTTCACCGACCCCGACCTCAAAGCTAGATTCAGCGCGAAGTATGGCTACGAACTGGGTGTCCCCCTGAACTGGTCGGCCTACGAAGACATTGCAAATTTTTTCACTAACGACGTAAAGACGATCGACGGCAAGCGCGTATACGGCCACATGGACTACGGCAAAAAAGACCCGTCCCTGGGCTGGCGCTTCACCGATGCCTGGCTCTCGATGGCCGGCGCCGGTGACAAGGGCCTGCCCAACGGCCTGCCCGTTGACGAGTGGGGGCTGCGAGTAGAGGGCTGCAGGCCGGTTGCGTCCAGTGTTGAGCGCGGCGGTGCAACAGACGGACCAGCGGCGGTCTATGCGCTAACCAAGTACATCGACTGGCTGCGCGACTACGCGCCGCCGGATGCTGGCGGCATGGTGTTCTCGGAGGCTGGGCCGGTACCCGCCCAGGGCCAGGTCGCCCAGCAGATTTTCTGGTACACCACGTTTACGGCGGACATGGTGCAACCCGGCCTCCCGGTGATGAACGAGGACGGCACGCCGAAGTGGCGCATGGCGCCCTCCCCCCGCGGCGCCTACTGGGAAGATGGCATGAAGCTCGGCTACCAGGACGCGGGCTCGTGGACGCTGATGAAGTCCACCCCCGTCAGGCGCGCGCAGGCGGCGTGGCTCTACGCGCAGTTCGTCACCTCAAAGAGCGTGTCGCTGAAGAAGAGCCACGAGGGTCTCACCATCATCCGCGAGTCCGACATCCTGCACGAAAGCTTCACGGAACGCGCCGCGGAACTGGGCGGGCTCGTCGAGTTCTACCGTTCACCCGCGCGCACGCAGTGGACGCCCACCGGCACCAACGTGCCGGACTACCCGCGCCTCGCGCAGCTCTGGTGGCAGAACATCGGCAATGCCGTCTCGGGCGAAAAATCCGCGCAGGCCGCGATGACCGACCTCGCGCGCGACCAGGAACGACTGCTGAAGCGGCTCGAACGCGCTAAAGTGTTAGGTGAGTGTGGACCGAAGTTGGCAGAAGCCAAGGGTCGTGACTACTGGCTGGCGCAACCCGGCGCGCCGAAACCGAAGCTTGAGAACGAAAAACCGCAGGGTGAAACCGTCAGCTACGACGAGTTGATACAGAGCTGGCAGTAACGCTAGAGGTTTTCGCCCAGCTCCTCCTGGAAACGCTCAACATCCCGCTCGACCTGCTCCGCACGACGTCCATAGCGAGCGATGTGAAAAATCGCATCGCCCTCGTACGCCAGGGGCAGGCGGGTGGCGCCGATGATAACGCCGTCGTTCGGTACTACCACCGGCGTCTCGGCGTCCCCCAGGGGGTCTGCTATCTGCGCGAGCACCTGCCCCCTCTCCACCCGGTCTCCCAACTCGACCTTGAAGCTGAGGATGCCACTGGCTGAGGCCCTCACCCAACCGGTCTGGTTACAGATAATCGGGTCACGCTGCCGCTTGCTGGCCTTGGCGGGAGGTAGCATGCCGATCTCCCGCATCACACGAATCACGCCCGCGACTCCCGCGCGAATATGAATCTCTTCAAAGCGCAGCGCCTCGCCCGCCTCATAGAGAATCACGGGGATCCCGGCATCTCCAGCGCACTCGCGCAGGGAACCGTCCCGGATTTTGGCATCGATCGCCAGCGGTACGCCGAAGGCTAGCGTCATAGCGTGGGCGACAGGATCATCGAGGTCCGCCCGGACCTGCGGAAAGTTGCTGCGGTGGCGGGCGCCAGTGTGTAGATCGATCCCGTGCGTGCACTTGGCCACAATTTCATTGAAGAAGGTGTGCGCCACCCGGCCCGTCAGTGAGCCCTTGGGGGAACCCGGGAAAGAACGGTTCAGGTCCCTGCCATCGGGGAGGTAGCGGCTGTGATTCAGGAACCCATAGACATTGACGATAGGAATCGCGATCAGGGTACCGCGCAGGCTCTTCAGCGCACTGTGGCGCAGCAGCCGTCGAATAATCTCCACACCGCAGATTTCATCGCCGTGAATGGCGCCGCTGACGAACAGCGTAGGACCGGGCCTGCGCGCACGAATTACCTGTACAGAGAGCGACAGGTTGTCGTGGGTATACAAAGGCGCCAGCGGCACGTCGATAAGGCGCCGTTCACCCGGGGCAATCGACTCGCCTGCAATCACTAACTCGTCACTGGCATCCATCTAGAAATCACCCCGTCCTTGGCGACCGCGTTCCGGTCAGGTAAGAGCGGCCAGGGTCTACCATAAACTGGCTCCTGATCGCCGTGCGGCCCAGTAAAACCCTGAACTTCATACTGTCGCGATCGGTCAGCGTGACCTCGACAGGGAAACGGCGACCGGCAATCTCGAGGTCTGTCTCGATGACATAGCGGTGCTCTTCGTGGCCGCCAGAGTCGCGCACGATTCGCCGGTCCTTCAGCGGGGCTTCACATTGCAGCACCACCGAGGCGTCGCGCTGGCTCGGGTGAATATCGAATCGCAGCCAGGTTGCATCGTCGCGGGTAAATGTCTCAATACGAAACGCGTGCAGGCAACTCGTGCGGGCACCCGTATCGACCTTTGCCTTGATGCGATCCACCCCGAGCGCAGGGAACGCTACCCACTCGCGCCAGCCAAGCAGTACAGGTTCAGGCATCAAGCACCTGCTGCGTTTCTGCCGCCATATCTTCGAGCAGCGTCGTGTCCAGCTCCTGGACGGTCGGACGACGTTTGCGCCGGGTACGCACGGGAATCATGTCGCGCATCGCTTCGAGCTTGCCAAAACACAGCAGCTTGTCGCCGGGCTCCAACACCCGGGACGGCTTCGGATTGGGGATGACCTTATTGCCGCGATAGAGCGTCAGCACATTGACATCGTTCTCAGCAAGCTGCGTGTCCACGATGGTTTGCCCGACGAATTTCGACCCCTCGGGCACGTAGATTTCGTTGACGCCATAGCCCCGGCTTACCGTCAGGCGCTGGCGCACGTCGATCTCGGGGAAGTCCACCTGCGCAGCGATGTAGTCCACCACGGCGCCGGCGATATCGAGTTCGGTGCAGGCTTCAATGCCTTCGAGGCCTGGAGATGAGTTGACCTCCATGACCTGCGGCCCGTTCTTGCCCTCCAGCATATCCACTCCCGCCACGCGCAGCCCGAGTATCTGTGTAGCGCGCACCGCGGTTTCGCGGTACTCCTCATCCAGCTCGATCTGCTCCGCAACGCCGCCCCGGTGGACATTGCTCCTGAATTCCTGACCCTGGGCGACGCGCCGCATACCCGCCACAACCTGGTCTCCCACCACAAACGCGCGGACATCACGGCCCTTGCTCTCGGCCACAAACTTCTGGATCAGCACATTCTGTTTCTGGCTCTGCAGCAGCTCAATGATCGACGCCGCCTGGTTGACGGACTCGGCCAGGAGAACGCCGATGCCCTGTGTACCCTCAATCAACTTGATGATGACAGGTGCACCTCCTACCCGCTCAATCGCGGGAAGCACGTCTTTCTTGTCGCGCACAAAGGTCGTCCTGGGAATACCCACATGGTGACGGCTGAGGATCTGCAGGCTGCGCAGCTTGTCACGGGAGTTCGTGATGCCGTGGGCTGTGTTCGCACAGAAGACATCCATCTCCTGGAACTGGCGCACAACGGCCGTCCCATAATAGGTAATCGAGGCACCGATCCGGGGCAGCACGGCATCGTAATCACTGAGCTGCTTCTGCCGGTAGTACAGATCGGGCGAGCCACGCTCAAGGTCAATGGCAAACTTGAGCGTATTCAGAATTTTGACTTTATGCCCGCGCTGTTCGGCCGCCTCCCTCAGGCGGCGCGTGCTGTAGGCCTGTGGGCTACAGGACAAAATTGCCAATTTCATTTGAAGGCACCTCTCATGCCCGGCGCGAGCCTCGCGCCATAACGTCAGCCGCTAGAACCAGCGGAACCAGCGGAAAACAACCACCTCGAGCGCAACGACAAGCACCAGGGCAACACAAAACACCATAAACGCCTGGTCGGAGGATACGCCTGGCATACCCCCAATATTAATGCCGAACAGCCCCGTCAAAAATCCCAGCGGAAGGAAAATCGCAGCGACCACAGAGAGCACATACATATTGCGATTGAGCTTGTCAGCCAGCACGTTGGCAAGTTCGTCCTTCACAATCTGCGCGCGCTCCCTGATTGAGTCGAGGTCTTCGACATAGCGCGTCACGCTGTTGAAACCCTCCTGCAGATGGAGCTTGTCCTGCGCGCTCAACCACGTAAGTTCGGCCATGCGCAGCTGGTGGATCGCGTCCTTCTGCGGCGCCATGTACCGGCGCAGGGCAATCGCCTGCTTGCGCACCGCGACAATTTTCTCTCGCAGCGCCTGGTCTGCCGTTTCCAGCAGGTGCTCCTCAATCTGGTCGGTCGCCTCGTCCAGGGACGTGAGCACCGGCTGGATCCTGTCAAATAGCTTATCGACAAGCTGGCAGACAAACTCACCGGCGCTGCGCGGACCACGGCCGCCCTCCAGGCGCTCCACGATATCGCCGACGGCTTTCAGCTTGCGCAGTCGAACCGAGACGATACGGCTGGCGTCGATCCACAGGCGGATCGATACCATGTCCTCCGGGTCCGAGTCCGCATTAAGGTTTACGCCCCGCAGGATCAGCAGTACACCATCGTCGATCCTTGCCATGCGCGGGCGTGTCTCCTGCTCCAGCAGCGCATCGATGACAAGCGGGTCAAGGTAGGAGGCTTCACGGCTTATCCACTCGCGTGTTTCAGGCTGGTTGCCGTCGAGGTGCACCCAGGCAAGCTCCTCGTCGGCGATACAGCCCGGCACTTCGGCCTCGGGCAGGATTGCACCGCCACCTGCTCCATCCAACCGGTAGGCGTGAAGAATGTGACTGCTCATAGGCGTGCCCTACTCTGACCGGATGTGAAGGTCCCGCTGCGGGAATGGGATCGTTATACCGTTGTCTTGGAATTTGCGCCAGATGCTGAAACGGACGTCACTGGCCGGCCGCAGGCGACCTTCCACGACGTCAGCCACCCAGAAGTAGAGCCGGAAGTTGACGGAGCTCTCAGCAAAATCAACCAGGTAACACTGTGGCTCAGGTTCCGAACTGCAGCGCGGGTGCTCGAGGGCAGCTTCCAGCATCAGCGCCTGCACCTGCTCCAGGTCGCTGCCGTAGGAGACGCCGATATCGATATCGATTCGTCCCAGGGTGTTGCTGAAGGTCCAGTTGGTGACCTGGCTTGTAATGAAGTTTTCATTGGGCACCATGAGCTCACGATTCTCGAAGGTCTCAATCAGGGTGTAGCGCGCGCCCGTCTTGCGCACGAAGCCCATGGTGCCGTTTTCCAGTTCGACGAGATCGTCTTCCTCGATGGACTTTTCCATGAGAAGAATCAGGCCACTGATGAAGTTGGACGCAATCTTCTGCAGACCAAAGCCGAGGCCGATACCAATCGCGCCGCCCACCACGGCAAACGTTGTAATGTCGACACCGATCACCTCCAGCGCAACAAAGAAGGTCAGCGTATAGGCGCCAATCTGGAACGCCTTTATCACGAGCTCCCGATTGCTGGCATTAACGGCGCCCAGGGCACGAATGCGCCCCTCGCCAAACTCGACAAGCAGACGCGCAAGGGCGGCCAGCAGGATGAGGGCGACGATGGCCTTGATCACGAGGAACACGGTGAAGCTGCGTCCCCCCAACGTGAACGTCAGGGCCTCAGTACTGAGCAGGTTCTCAAGCGGCGCGATCCAGCCAAAGTGATAGCCGACGGCGAGCAGGCCGATCAACAGCACCGGCAGCAATCGAGTAACAAATCCTGTAATACGCATGGCATGGCCCTGATAGAACGCCCGACTAAGCGGGATGGCGTGATGCCCGCTGCAACCCCAGGTGCGGGCGGGCGGCGTAAGCTACCAGATCGGCTCCGCAAGTCGAGAACGATGATCCTGTCAATATTCCCACTTTATCCACGGTGGCAGATCCCAGTGTCGCGACCTCTTCCCAGGGCGGGATCTTCGCTAACGCGGGAGGTCCGCTACGCAACTGTGCGACCGGTATTAAAGTGTCTTCAGGTACTCAATCATCGCCCTGCGCTCATCCGCCGCGAGATGGTCACCAAACGTGTGGCCGACATTGGACTGGCTCCAGTAGCCGGTGTCGTAGATGTACTTCTGTTCGTCGGCAGGCGCATCTGCCTGGCGTCCCGCAACGGCTTCCCAGGGCCAGCCGAGGGCTTCCTCATCGAACACGGTTGAGTCCTGGCTGACGCGTTTCCAGACCGCAGGTCTCGCCTGGCTGTTCAAGACGAGCTCCATGGTGGGCACGGAACCGTTGTGCAGGAACGGCGCGGTCGCCCAGATACCATCGAGGGGCGGCGCCATGTAGCCCGGGAAAGGATCGTTGGGCTCCATGCGCGTGATCTGGCCGTAGAAAGAGCCGTTGTACCACTCGACCAGTTCCGGTGCGTGCACCACGCCCAACTCCGCGACGACGGGGTCGGTGCCGATCACATCGAGTGGAATGAGCAGGTTGGGATAGGTGTCGGTCACACCAGTAGCCTTTTCGGCGGCACTCGCATAGGTGCCATGGCATGAGGCGCAGTCGCGCTCGTACAGCGCCTTGCCCGTTTCGGCGAGCACGGCATCGATCTCACGCGGGTAGACGGGCGCAT
The DNA here is from genome assembly GCA_965227435.1 of Halioglobus sp. Taxonomy (GTDB): domain Bacteria; phylum Pseudomonadota; class Gammaproteobacteria; order Pseudomonadales; family Halieaceae; genus Marimicrobium. The sequence goes on from CBDDGB010000002.1 coordinate 949,484, forward strand.
CAATCGTAAGGATGAACGCCTGGATGTCGACAAACATCTCGTCGACTACCGTTGCGGTACCGGTGTCATCGACGCAGACCGAGGTGGCCAGCGCCATCGTCCCGCGATGGTCGCCACGCGCCATTCCGTTGTAGAACAGCGCGTTTTTCTTTTTCACCCGCCACCAGGGGCCGGGGTCGGATGTCACCACGTTGTCCTCCGTGCGCGCGGTGCCATCGTGGTTCTTGTGCACAAATTCGGTGTAGGGTTCGTCGCTCCAGGCCAGCGTGTCGCGGTCGTGGTGGACCATCAGCTTGATAGCGAGTTGCTCGGCGGGGTTATGCCCAACGGTGCGCATGCGCGTGGTCTCCCCGACGATCGCAGCGCGCTCCACCAGCTTGTCGATACTGGCCTGTTCGGCAGCGCTAAAGCCCAGGAGATCAAACAGCTCGGTGGGAATACTACCTGCAGCAGCGCCGCCCACGCCTCCGGTGAAATCGGCGTTGGCATTCGGCAGACCCATGATGAACTCGCCGTCAAACTTGCCGCCATGACACAGCAGGCAGTTGGCATTGACGACCTCGGCGCCATCGGAGTTGATGAACGTGTTCATCCAGTACGGCAGCTCACTGCCGTTGCCCTCACGGCCAGGCATGGGGTCGAGAATGTCGGGATTACCCCACTGGGCGGCGAGAATCTCAGTGAGGCCAGGTAGCTGCATTACACGGTAGGGTATACCGCACTCCATGTACGCCCCGCCCAATAACAGCTGGCGACCACGCTCGGGATCGCCCTGCAGCTGCGGGGTAGCCTCGAGAACAGCGCCTGTCTGGGCGAAACGCTCTGCGCTCGACAGATCACTGTTTCCGCCACCGCCGGAACACGCCATCAGACAGCTCGCAGCCAACGCCAGCAATGTCACGTTATGTGAAAACCCTGCCATGCGGCCACCTTAGCATCCGCAGATCAGTGAATGAACAGTACCTGGACAATAGAGAGCAAAATGTCCAGTGCAAGGGTTGCCGCGCGGTAGCCAGCACAACAAATGCTCGCTACCCTGCCCTATTACGCATTACGCGGGAACGACTCCCTTGCACCCTGCTCGCTATCTCCTTCGACCGCTGCTGGTACTGATCACGCTACTGCCCACGGCAACCGTTGCCCAGCCGCCTGCGGCTCCCGTCACCGTGGTACAGGTACGCGAGATACCCATCAGCGAGAGCATTCGGCTGACGGGCAGCGTGACAGCGACCCGCGCGTCGAACCTGTCACCCGCCACCAGCGGACTTATCACCGCCGTCAACGTGGATGCAGGCAGCCGAGTTCAGCGCGGCGACATACTGCTGGCGCTCGACCCGGAGCTTGCGCGCTGGCAGGCACAGAGCGCAGATGCATCGGTGAGCGCAGCGCGTGTCGCACTGGACGATGCGCGACGCAGGCTCGAGGAAGCAGAGGCGCTGGCGCCACAGCAGAGTATCGCCGAAACACTCGTACGCGACCTGGCCGCAGAGGTGGCCGAGGATGAGGCCGCCCTGCTGCGCGCCGAGGCTGAAGCGGGCTTTCGAGGCGCGCTGCTCGACCGCCACTCACTGCGCGCGCCCTACGATGGGGTGGTGGCCGCCAAGCTCTCTGATGTCGGCGAGTGGGTGGTGCCCGGAGACGCGGTGCTGCAACTCGTGGCCACTGGTGACCTTCGCATAGACTTCGCTGTCGCAGAACGTTACCTGCAGCGCGTTGCACCTGGAGCTACCGTGACGTTTAGCACCGCGGTTGACGATGGAGGTACTGGCACCGTGGCGACGGTGGTACCCGTCAGTGACCCTGGGGCGCGCACATTCCTCTTGCGCGTTCAACCAACGTCAGGCGATGCAACGCTGAGCCCCGGCATGTCAGTGAGCGGCAGGATGCTGTTGGATGCCGGGCGAAGCGCCCCGGCCGTTCCTCGCGATGCCATTATTCGCCACCCCGATGGCCGCGTTCTCGTCTGGATTGTAGAGGAAGGTAGTGAGGGACCGGTGGTTCAAGAACGTATCGTAAGCCCGGGTCTCGCATTCGACGGCATGGTGGAAATCAACTCTGGCCTCGCACCGGGCACGCGCGTTGTCATCAAGGGTAACGAGGCTCTACAGGTCGATCAGCGGGTTAGCGTACAGCGCGCCGCGGAGTGAACCGTGTTTGAGAGACTGATCGCGCACCCCACTCTTGTTACCGTCGCGGTACTCATTCTCTGTGTGCTCGGCGTGGCCGCCGCGCAACGTATTCCCGTCCAGATGATTCCCGATCTCGATGTACGCGCCATCAGCGTGCGCACGAACTGGCCCGGCGCGACGCCGCAGGACGTCGAAAAAGAAATTCTGATCGAGCAGGAAGACTACCTGCGTAATCTTCCTAACCTGTCGCGCATCACAGCAACGGCTGCGAATAACCGCGCCGAGATCGAACTAGAGTTCCCGCTCGGCACAGACATCACCCAGATGCTGATCCGCGTCAACAACGCGCTGAGCCAGGTACCCTCTTACCCGGAGGCGGTGGACGAGCCGCGCATTTTCGCCAACTCGTTCTCCAGCAACGCCTTCATGTTCATGAGCGTTGCCCCCTTGCCCGGCAACCCGCGCCAGCTCGATATGGGCCTCGCGCAGGACTTCGTCGAGGACACCGTGAAAACCCGGCTTGCCAGCGTACCGGGTATTTCTGAGGTGGGCGCCTTTGGCGGCGTGGAGCGGCAAGTTCAAATACTGGTTGACCCGGCACGCCTGGCACAGCGCGGATTGTCGCTGCTGGACGTGCGCGAAGCCCTGCGGAGTCGCAACCGGGACCGTTCGGGAGGCACGGTAGACGCTGGCAAACGCCAGTACCTGCTGCGCACCGTGGGGCGCTTCGAAAGCATGGAACAACTCTCGGCAATGGTCCTTGCGCGCCGCGGCGATGCGGTCATTCGCCTCTCAGATGTGGCAGAGGTTCGCCTGGACCATTTCGAGGAGAGGAATCTGACTGCGCTCAATGGTGCCCGCGACATCTTCATGTTGCTGCGCAGGCAACCGGGTTCCAACGTTATCGATATCAAGCGCGATGTCATGGCGGAACTGGCATCACTCAACGCCGAGGTACTGGAGCCAGCCGGACTCAGGATTACGCGCTTTGCTGACGACGTTGTCTATGTGGAGGAGTCGCTCAAGAACGTGTGGCAGAACCTTGCGTTGGGCGCCTTGCTCGCCTCGCTCGTAATGTTCCTGTTCCTGCGCTCGGCCCGCGCGACGCTCGTGGGCGTGATGGGCATACCGGTCTGCGTCATCATCGCATTTCTCGGATTGTTACTCTTCGGGCGCACCATCAACGTAATCTCGCTTGCCGGGATCGCGTTCGCCATCGGCATGACGCTGGACAACAGTATCGTGGTACTTGAGAGCATCGAGCTGGAGCGACGCCGCGGCGCAGATCGTTTCAGCGCGGCGGCCAGGGGCGTAAGGCAGGTCTGGCCTGCGGTGTTTGCCTCCACCATGACAACGGTACTGGTGTTTGTGCCGGTCGCGTTCGTCGAGCAGGAAGCCGGTCAACTCTACTCTGATGTCGCAATTGCGATTTCGGCAGCGATCCTCGCCTCTCTCGTTGTGGCGGTTTCCGTGTTACCTACCGCCGCTGCACGCCTGGATTTCTCGGAGCGCGCTGGCACAACTGCGAGTCCAGTGCGCGCCACAACACTTGCGGCAGTCAGCAGCACTTTGTCTACTCCGCGCAACCGGGTGCTGAGCATCGGCGGCGCGGCCGCCCTGAGTATCGCCATCATCTGGCTCCTCACCCCGCCAGCAGAGTACCTGCCCGAGGGCGAGGAGCCCAAGATCTTCGCCACCATGACGCCTCCGCCCGGTTACAACCTGGCGGCGATGCAGGCAATTGCCACCGAGATCGATGCATTCATACAGCCGCACCTACTCGCAGACCGGGAGGACTTCATCAACGGCGATGCCGACCTGCCACCCCTAGCGTACTACAACATGCGCGTTCGGGCCGACAATCTGCGGGTCATAGCGGAGCCCGTGGACGCACGAGATGTAGAAGCCCTGATGGACGGGCTCTCCGCAAAGTACCGTGAGTACCCCGGCATGCGGGCGTTCACAACACGCGGCTCGATCATCTCCAGCAATCAGGGCGGCACCCGCAGCATCAATCTTGATATCGCGGGCACAGACCTCGGCGAAATCTACGCGGCGGCGCAGGCAGCTTATCGGCGTGCCGGCGAAATCTTCGACAACCCTCGTATTCGCAGCCAACCTGGGTCTCTCGCCCTGGCCCAGCCGCTGCTGCAGGTACGACCACGCTGGGAGCGAGCCGCCGAGCTCGGCCTGTCTGCCGAACAGCTTGGCTTCATGGTCGCTGCGCTCACTGACGGCGGCTACGTTGACGAGTTTTTCCTCGACGACGACAAGATCGATATCTATCTCTACAGCGAGGCCGGACGCGATATCGTACTTGAGGACCTGTCACAGCTACCCGTTTATACGCCGGGCGGTGACATCCTGCCGCTGGGCTCCCTTGTCGACATTGTCGAAACGGTAGACACCAATTCTCTGCGCAGGGTAAACGGAAGGCGCACGGTGACGCTGAGTGTTATCCCACCGCGCTCAGTCCCGCTGGAAACCGGTGTCGCGAAGGTGCGCACCGACCTGGTCGATTACCTGCGCGAGCGCGGCGAGATTCCCTCACGGGTCGATGTTGTTATCTCCGGTGCCGCAGACCAGCTCGACGCGACCCGTGAGGCACTCGCTAGCAACTACCTTGTGGCGCTGGTTGTCATCTACCTGCTCATGGTGGCGATCTTCAACCACTGGGGTTACCCGCTGCTGGTGATGACCTGTATACCGCTCGGCATCGCAGGCGGCCTCGTGGGGCTCAGTGCCCTTAACGGCGTGGGTGCGCTGCTACCGCTCGCGGGACTCGGCAAGATCGTGCAGCCCTTCGATATGATTTCCATGCTCGGATTCCTGATCCTGATGGGCACCGTGGTCAACAACCCGATCCTAGTAGTGCATCGCGCCGTGCAGAACGTGAGCCAGCAAGCGATGGAGCCGCTGGAGGCCGTCAAGGAAGCGGTTGAAGTGCGCCTGCGCCCGATCGCCATGTCCACGATTACCACGTTGTTCGGGCTGGCGCCGCTGGTGTTTATTCCCGGGGCGGGAACGGAACTCTATCGTGGTGTGGGTGTGATCGTGATGTTCGGGATCGTCGGGGCCGCGCTGGTCACTCTGACGATGCTGCCTGCGCTCACCGTGGCGGTGCTTAAGTTTCAGTCAGCCCGCACAACCGGGAGAGAGGCAGCGGGGTGAGCGGGCGAACTAGCTGTCGCCCCAGAGATGGTCAATCATGTCCATCATTTCATCCAGATTCAGGCCACCGTTGTCGTCGCCATCCAGGTCGCCGAAAGAAAAAAGCAGGCCCATTCGCAGCTTGAAGGGCATCTCGCCCCGCTGCACGAGTCCATCCATATCCTCGTCCATGAAGCCCATCCACTGGGCGACATCTGCGGTGCGTTCATCGTGGAGCGGAGCCTCGGAACTCTCGTTATCCCATGAGAACGACACAGAGCCATAGAGCATCTCGTCCCATGACTGCAGGCCCCAGGGGACCTCACGACCAGGGTCAGGGTTACCCGGGTTGTTGCTGGAATTGTCGTAGGTCATACGGTGCACGATTCGCGTGCCCGCCGGCACCTTGATCGGCTCTTCGAACTCGTAGGTACGCTGCCAGTTAAAATCGTAGTTAGGGACAGACAGGACGATCTCTGTACGTCCGTCTGGGTAGACGAGCTCAAAGCTGCCGGCCTTGCCTCGGTAGTGCGCGTGGGGCACCAGCCAGTAGATCGTCGCATCGTCGTAGAATTCAAAGTAGGCAGTCTCTTCGTGAGCAGCATTACGCGGCTCGATCGCGATATCCGGGTTTACTACGACCGTCTGGCGCAGGTAGTTCGCGGGGGGCTCATCGGCAAAGTAGAACCCAGCCTTGGTGACATCAACGGCTTCGCGACCGTAAGGCGTGTAGTGCATCTGGAAGGCAAAATAGCCACCAGCGGGAACGTATACGCCGGTGCCCTCTGGCATCAGGCCCGACTCGTTACCGGGGGCATAGCCCATGATGTAGTTGTCGAACACCTCACCTTCGTCCTGCTCAGCAGGCGCTTCGTCCATGGAGCCCACCAGAACGTGGTGGACCGCCTTGGTATCGCCGGGAATAATCGTACCAGCGACGATCCAAACGCCATGGTCCAGCGGATTGGCGACCAGCGGGTACTCATAGTCGACCTCGCCTGAAGCGGGAACATTAAAGGCTGGCAGCTCGAGGATCAGGTCTGGCTCACCCAGCGCCCAGTTCGGTTTTTCGGCGTCGAGCGCCTTCAGCGGGTCCTCATCGTCTCCGCGGGGCGCCCCGGCCTCGATCCAGCTGAGCAGTGTGGCGAGGTCTTCATCTGGCAGGCCGTGATTACCGGTGAAGCTGCCGATCTCCGGGTCGGCGTGCCAGGGCGGCATACGCTTGGTGCGCAGGACCTCCCGGATCATCGGCGCAAAACCACGAATCATGTTGTAGTCGGTCATCGCCCAGGGCGCGATACCACCCTCGGAATGGCAGCCTGTACAGTTAGCAGTGAGAATCGGCACGATCTCATCGGCGTAGGAGACTGTCGCGCCTTCCTGCTCGGGGAAATTAATGAGGCAGCCGGGGCCGTTCACTTCGCGGTAGGCAACGTCCCTGCCCTTCAACATGTCGTCCAGCACATCGCGGACGTAGGTTTCGCTCGCACCTTTTTTCTGCCGTTCATAATCAACGCGGTCGTTGAGCGCACCGCGGTAAACGATTTGCTGGCTCTCGGGGTCGATTACAATCACCTCGCCGGTGCGGGTGAGGTTAAGAGAACGGCCGATGACCTGCGCGGTATCGTGCAGGACAGGCATTCCAAGATTCCATTCCTCTGCTTCCTTGGCGATGGAGGCGCGTGTGTCCTGCAGGTTCGAGTTGAGCATGAACATGCGCACGCCCTTCTTCTCGTAGTCCTCCTGCAATGCCTGGAAGTCCGGGGTGAGGGAGCGGATGATCTGGCAGCCATTGCCCTGCACGATCAATACGATCGCCTTTGCATCCCGGTCGTAGTAGAGCTCCTGGGCCGCGCCGGTGTGATCGAGGAGAACAAAGTTGTCCACCTTCTGCACAGCCGCCTGCAGCGGCAGGCTGATCGCGAAAACGGAAACAAAAAGGAAACGTGCAAGGCCCATCATGCGTTAATACCCCTGCCGGCAGTGCGGCGAAATCGTCAGCGTCAACATTGACCCGTTTTATAGGGGAATTCCCCCGTAGGGTCTAGGTGAATGGTGCCGCTACTGTCTCAACAGAGATTAAACTTCAGCAATGCGACCCGCGCCCTACAGCGCTCAGGTGCTGCGCACGAAATCCACGATGACCTTGGTCAGCTCGGCAGGTCGTTTTTCCTGCAGGAAGTGGCCGCCACCATTAATGGTGGTGTGGGGCTGCCCCTTCGCTCCGGGTACCGTTTCGATAAAGGGGCGATCGCCCCCGCGGGTGACCGGGTCATCGTCAGTGAAGGCGCAAAGGAAAGGTTTTTCGAATGCCGCGTAGAACTCCCAGGCCTTACCCTGAGCCTCCAGCGATGGGTCGTCCGGCAGGGTTGGTACCTGGCTAGGCATGGCGCGCGGGCACATCTTGTAGGATGGGTCGGGGAACGGCGCTTCGTACGCAATACCCACGGGCGTCGTTGGGCGCAACTTCATGAGACCCAGGCTGTTCAGGAGTATTTTGGGAGCGACCTTCCAGGCGGGGCCCGCACCTTCCAGGCTCATACCCATCATGAAGCCTACGGGCATATCCTCTGTCTCCCAGCAGAATTTCTGCCAGACCGCGAACGCGGCGGGCCCGTCCTCGTCGGTACGCGACAGCGCGCGCGACATATCGATCAGGGTCGGGGTCTTTTCTTTAGCGCGATAGTCGCGCACCTTCTGCGCCAGTTCTTCCGGCGCGTCCGGGTTGTAGGGCAAGCCCGTGTTGGAGATAACAACGCGATCGAAGCGCTCTGGCTGGTCCGCAACCATGCGCAGGCCGATGAGGCCACCCCAGTCCTGGCCGAAAAACGTGAGGCCGCTAAAGTCATTCTTCCGAAGCCACTCCCCCATCCAGTTCACCTGGCGCTGGTAACTGTAATCCTCCCGCGCCGCGGGCTTATCGGACTTGCCATACCCCACGAGGTCGGGCGCGATCACGCGCATACCCTCCGCTACCAGTAGCGGGATCATCTTGCGGTACAGGTAACTCCAGACGGGCTGGCCGTGCATGCACAGCACGATCGGGCCATCCCTTGGCCCCTCGTCGAGATGGTGTATGCGCAGCTCGACGCCCTCGGCCGTGGTGATCGTCGTGTAGTTGGGCTCGAAGGGGTAGCCTTCCAGCTTCTCGAATCTCTCGTCGGGTGTGCGAAGTACTCTCACCGTTCGGCCCTCAGGTTGCAGGCTAGAAGTCGTAGCGTAACGTTGCTCCGTAGGTGCGCGGCGGCACCAGGAAGTACGCGTTCATCGTCGTTACGGGGAACGTGGCTGCGGTAAGCCCCGCATACTCATCATCCGTCAGGTTCTTACCCCAGACCGAGATGTTCCAGTTCTCGTTGCGCCAGCCCAGCTTGGCGTTGAGGTCTTCGCGGTCCTGTATGTCGCGCTCGCCAATGTCCTGGCCCGAGCCGGTGCGGTGATCGTCCATGTAGCTGTAGTCTGTGCGTAAGTAGACCGCGCCATCAGCCAGCGGGAACACAAACGTTGCGCCAAGGTTGGCGCTGTACTCGGCTGTGAACGCCAGGTCATCACCCTCCTGGGGCCCCGCGGTGATCTGGTAGTCAAACAGGTACATCAGGCCTGCAGACAGCGTCAGGAAAGGAAGTGGCACTGCAGTCACCTCAAGGTCAATACCCGACACCTCAACCTCCGCCTGGTTGGAGACGATGGTGCCGATGCCCGCTTCAACCTGCCGCTGAAACTGGTAGTCGTCGATCTCGGTCAGGAACGCGCTGGCGTTTACGCGCAACCGCTGATCGAGCACCGTGGACTTGATGCCGAGCTCGTAGCTCATGGTTGACTCGTCTTCAAACTCCCTCTGGTCCGGCGTGCCATTGACCGTATTGAAGCCGCCTGACTTCGAACCCGTGGCCGCAGTGGCAAACACAATGGTGTCCTCGGCCAGGTCGTAGCTCGTCATGAGCATCCAGTCGACCTCACTGCTGCTGCGAGTAAACTCTTCGTCGATCGCTGTTGATACTGTCGCCAGGAACGAAGTGCCCACGAGCGTCTGGGCGAGCGAGGTAGAGTTGATCTCTACCAACAGGTCCGCATCCTTCTCCTCGTCAGTCCAGCGCAGTCCGCCTGTTACCCGCCAGGCATCAGTGATGTTCCAGGTGGACTGCCCGAACAAGGCGTAGTTGCGCGTGTCCAGGGTGACATCGGCGGCAAGGTTATCGCCCGGCTGACCGATAAACGCGACATTGGGGACACCGGGTGGCAGCAGGTCCAGGAACAGCTCCTGTTGCTGGCCCTGGCTAATAAAGTCATCGCCCAGGAATACGAAGGGGCTGCCGTCGCCGCCTATTGTCTGCGACTGGAAATAGAACGCGCCTATCTGGTATTCAATCGTTTCTCCAGCGGGAGAGGTGAAGCGCACCTCCTGCGAGAAGCTGTCACCGTCACTTACGGCACCAATATAGCTCATCACATCGAGTTGAGAGCGGTCGATGTCGTAGGTGTTACCGCCCTCTGACTCACCATAGGCCGTGATCGATTTGATCTCACCCCAGTCGCGCGAGTAATCGATCACCATACTCAGGCTGAAAGAGTCGATGAAAAAGGCGTTCTCAACATCGACGGCGGTCTCAAAGTCAAAAGGGTCGTTCTTGTCTGGCGCGAAACCCTGCTCGATCAGCGCAGGATTTACAGTTTCGCCGTGCTCGGCGTCTGCAGCGCAGCAGCGCATGTCGCGCTCCACATAGCTGCTATTTACCAACACGCTGAGACTGTCCGTTGGCTCGAAGAGCAACTTGCCTTGCACGTTCCATTCATCGGCGTCGTTGAGATCGCCGCCCGTGCCTCCGTTGTCGAAGTAACCATCGCGCTCATGCGTGGTTCCCGAGATGCGATAGGCGAGGACGTCACTGATAGGGCCACTTGCCGCCACGGTGAACCGCTGCATGTCGTAGTCGCCCAGTGTTGCCTCTGCATAGGCTTCGAACTCCTCCCTATTGGGCCGCTTGGTAAAGATACTGACGGCACCGGCATTTGTGTTCTTGCCGTACAGCGTGCCCTGTGGGCCGTGCAGGATCTCGATACGCTCGATATCGTTGAGGTCCGACATGCCAAGACCGGAGCGCGGCAGGTACACATCATCGACAAACAGGCCCACTGAAGGCTCGAGCGCAATATCGGTCTGGGACGTCCCGATGCCGCGGATACGGAAAGCCGCGGTGTTGGGTTGTGTGTTCACGGTAATCGTGAGGCTGGGCGCAAGGATCGCTAGATCGGTCGCGCTGATGATGTTGGCGTCCTGTATCTTCTGCTCGCTGAACGCCGTAACCGTCATGGCGAGGTCCTGCACGCTCTCGGTTCGCTTGCTGGCGGTAACCAGTATCTCTTCAAGTGCCCCGGCTTGGCCGAACGCATTGGAACCAGGCCCCATCAGGGCGACGAGAGAAAGCGCGGGCGCGCTAACTGCCTGGAAAACCCGACTCGAAGACCGGCTATTATTCTTATCCATAGTTCACCCTCTAGGTACAACTTAAGGCGTGCCAAGACTGTAGTTTATTGGCATTATGTATGTCAATTATTTCCCGGACGGAGCGTACAGACCCACCATGGACCTCAATTACACCCCGGAATACGAGGCGTTTCGAGCCGAGTTACGGGACTTTCTCGAAAGCAACCGCGACAAATGGCCGAAGCGGCTTTCCATCGTCCCGACTGACGAAATGAAAACGTGGCAGCAGATGCTCATTGAGCGCGGTTACACAGCCCGCACCATCCCGAAAGAATACGGGGGTTACGGCGCAGCACCCGACGTACTCAAGTCGCGCATCATCGCAGAAGAATTCACGGCGACCGGCGCGATGTCAGGGCTGGCGGGCCAGGGCATCTCGATGCTTGTACCCACCCTGTTGGAACTCGGCACTGAAGAGCAGAAACAACAGTGGATATCCCCGACCCTGCGCGGCGATGTCATCTGGTGCCAGGGTTATTCCGAACCGGGCGCAGGCTCTGACCTTGCGAGCCTCGCCACTCGCGCCGAAGAAGACGGCGACGACTTCGTTATCAACGGCCAGAAAATCTGGACCAGCACTGCAAAGCAGGCAGACATGATGTTCTGCCTGGTGCGCACGGAACCCGACGCGCCCAAGCACAAAGGCATCAGCTACCTTCTATTTCCGATGGACACGCCCGGTATCGAGGTGCGACCACTGGTGACCATGACGGGAGACGCCGAGTTCAACGAGGTGTTCTTCACCGATGTGCGGGTACCGAAAACCAGCATTGTCGGCAACCGTGGCGAGGGCTGGATGGTAGCCAATGCAACGCTGAAGCATGAGCGCGGCATGCTGGGGGACCCGAACGCCGCGGGCAGTCGCCTGAGGAAAATCATCGACCTGATGCGCGAGGAAACCATCGACGGCTCGACCCTCATGGAGAATCCCCTGCTCCGCGACCGCCTGTTGCAGCTGCAGGCCCGCATGCTGACCATGCAGTTCAACGGCTATCGCACGCTGACGGCAAAGTCGAAGGGTCAGGGTGCCGGGCTCGCCTCACTTGTCGTCAAGCTGCAGGGCTGCGAGCTGAAGCATCGCATCGCAGAGCTGGCGATCGACGTACTCGGCGAGCTTGGCCTCCTGTACGGCGACAGCCCGCGGCTGCGCAACCGCGGCAACTGGCAGCGCAGCTACATGTTCGACCTCGGCCTCATCATTGGCGGCGGCACGGCACAGATCCAGAAAAACATTATCTCGGAGCACGGGCTGGGAATGCCTCGCGAACCTAAACCCGCAAAGCGTGAGGAGGCCAGGTAATGGAGTTTGCACTTTCAGAAGAGCAACTGGCGATACAGGACAGCGTAGAGCGCTTCCTCGCCGACAACTGCCAGCTTGAACAATTGCGCGCGGCTACCGCCGACGGCGCCACGCACGATGCCACCCTGTGGCGAGGGCTGACTGAACTCGGCATGGCATCCCTGGTGGTGCCGGAAGCACACGGCGGACTCGGACTCGAGGTTCTCGATGCAGCGTTGGTACAAGAGACCCTCGGCAAGTACGCGGCACCGGTAAACTTCATCAGCAATGCCGTGCTCGCCCCTTTAGCCATTGCGTCTGCGGGCACTACATCGCAGCAGGAACGCTGGTTACCACAACTCGCGGCAGGTGAACTCAACGTTGCCGTGGGTATCAACGAGACTGGAAGCGGCAAGCGTGACGGCGCCGGCATTACCGCCAACGGCAACAAGCTCAACGGCCGGGCCCTGTTCGTACTCGGCACAAGAGACGCAGGTCTCTACCTGCTCGGCGCGGATGACAGGCAGATATACGCGGTTACCGCGGGCACACCGGGTGTGGATATCACGGTGCTGACTACCATCGACGCTACCCAGCCGGTCATCGAGATCAATCTCACCGATGTCGACGCCGAAGTGCTGCCTGATTCAGGGGAAACCCTCGCAGAACTCGTCGACGTTGCACGCATCCTGTTTGCGGCAGACAGTCTCGGCGCGAGCCAGAACATGCTGGAGCGTGCCGTGGCCTACAGTCTTGAACGCAAACAGTTCGGCCGCGTCATTGGCTCTTTCCAGGCCGTAAAGCACCTCTGCGCAGAGATGGCCGCGGAGATAGAGCCCAGCCGCTCGCTACTTTGGTACGCCGCCTACAGCTGCGCGGCCGTGCCTGAAGACCGCGGCGTCATGGCCTGCCACATCAAGGCGCATATGTCCGACGTGAGCCGCTTCGTCGCGCGCACCGCAACAGAAGTGCACGGTGGCATGGGCTTCACCGATGAACTGGGCCTGCACTACTGGTTCAAACGCGTGGGCTTTAACCGCCAGATATTGGGCGGGCCGGAAAAAACTCGAGAAGACGCAGCTCGCCTCCAGGGCTGGATCGCTTAAAGAGAGGAGACCAACAGTGAACATCGATCTCGCGATCACAGACAACGTTGCCCTGATCACCATGGACGACGGCAAGAAGAACGCCATCACGGTAGAGGCGCTGAAAGACTTAAACGCTGCGCTCGACAAGGCTGAGGCGGACGCCAAGGCGATCGTCCTCTCGGGCCGTCCCGGCTCCTTTTGCGCAGGCTTTGATCTCAATGTGATGACCGGCGGTGACATGAACGCAATCATCGAACTCGGCACGGGTGGCGGACGGTTCGCCACACGCCTGTACGGGATGGGTATGCCGCTGGTGGCCGCGTGCACCGGCCATGCGTTTACCATCGGCGCGTTCTGGCTGCTGGCCTGCGACACACGCATCGGTGAACGTGGCAACTTCAAAATGGGCTTTAACGAAACGAAGATGGGCATGCCATTAACCGGCTGGCCGGTAGAGCTGTTAAAAGCGCGTATCAACCCAACGCGTTTCGTTGCGACGGTTGCACAGGCCGAAATTTACGACCCCGAAAGCGCGATAGACGTAGGGCTGCTCGACAGCGTTGTTAATGAAGGCGCGTCAGTGGAGGCCGCGCTTGCCAAGGCGGCGGAATTCGCTGCGCTGCCCGCGGAAGCCTACTCGGCGAACAAACTCATTGTGCGCCAGGAAGCCTTGGAAATAATGCGCAAGGATGTGGGTGCATAAACCGCCTAAGGGCCTGCTACGCGCGCGCCCTTTGTTGCAGGAAGCTGTACCAAGCCGCTCGGTAGCGACTGGCGCCCGCGCGCAGGCCGGATGCATCATTATCAACGTCTGAAGCCACAATAAGCATAAAGTCGGACGTACCGAGCGCATCGCAATAATCGCCGAGCTCTGCTGAGGATTTGCCGCCTGCCAGTATTGGCAGGACAGGCCTGTGAGGGCCAAGTTCACCCAGGCAAGCGTTGAGGCACCTTCGCAGCTCGGCGTCATCCCCTGCCCCGGTCAGCGCCGCGCCAGGCAACATGGCGAGGTCGCCGCCACAAAGTCGATCGAGCTTTATGCTGAGCGCATAGTCCACTCCATAGCGCGGGTGCCGGGTCTGCATATCAATGCCTGCGTTGTGGGCGAGAATCGGCACCCGACAACGCGCCCTCACATCGCGAATGAACTCGATGCCCTGCATGCCAGATGCAACGACAAGGCCGTCTGCACCGGCAGCTTCCGCAAAAGCCATTCGCTCGATACTCCGTAGCGGGCTATCGATGATGTTAGCGAAGAAAACCTTTCTCTCACCGCATTCCTCGCTAACCTCGGCGAGGCGTTTCACCATATGGGGAACCCGCTCCTCGAAAGGCGAAAGCGGATCGTCCAGGGTCAGCTCATCGTCCTTGATGAAATCAAACCCTCCGAGCAGCACCTCAGCCGCTATCTCAGCCATCGCTTCGGACGACAACGCCACCGGCGGCTGAGTCGAGCGTGCAAAAATGGGCCGATCGAATACACCCATTTGCTCCCGCAGACCCTGCACACCATAGGCAGGGCCGGGAAAGCGCCTGAGCACCGCGTCGGGAAAACGAATATCGAGAATGCGAAATGCACTCAGCGTGCCATGTCGAGGCAGCTCACCGTACACCACGCTCCACAGATGAGTCAGGTTGTCACCAAAACCAGCCACAGGGAACGCAAGCGTGATTTCGCCAGCGCTAAATCTTTGGCTTTCAAGGCAGCGCCGCTCGTCTTCACCAAACTCGCCAAGCCAATAAGTAGGCAATAACTGATGATCCGTCGCAGGCAGTGCCCGCACGTCCACAACTTTGGCAAGGCGCCGATCAGTCTCGACAGCCACAGGCAACTTGTCTGCGATATCCACGGGGAGTGACTGCTCCTCCGCCATGAAAACCGCAGCGGCCTCCAGCTCAAAGGGAGTCTCTACGTAGTAATCGACGAAGACAAACTGGGAGGGGTCTTCCCGGCCATCTCGCCAGAACAGGCGAACGTCTTCACTCGCACCTGAGCTACTCTTGCGCATGGATTGCTCCGCCCTGCTCGTCACCATGCTCTGCGAGCCACTGCGGAAACGTCACCTGCTGCATGATCGCCCAGTCTCGCGCCGTGGTGATCTTATGATTCGTTTCTTCACCTGCGACAACATACATAGTGCGGTTCTCCAATAGCATCAGCTCCCAGAGCGTCTGTGGCTCGACACCGCGCTCGAAGGCAGCAGTTACCGCCTGCGCCAGGACTGCCGTGGTATACGCCTGGGGATTGGAGGGAACCAGCGCTTGTGCACGAGGCAACACAGCCGTCACATATTGATCCTGGCCGATACCAATGGGTGTCACGAAGGTGTTGAAAGCACCCGCCGCGCCGTGAACCCGAGCTGCGGAAGCGACCTCGCGTAGCAGCGCCTCGCTTGCGAGCGGTCTTGCGACATCGCGCACCAAAACGTAGGGCGTCTCACAGGTCTCCAGCAGTATGCGATAGCTGGCCTGCCGGGTGGCACCCCCTTCCAGGATTTTCGCCTGCGGGTAAGCTTTCAACTCTTGCCGAGCCTGGTCAATAGTTCCCTCGGGTACGACGACAGCAATGCGCTGCACGCAGCGCGAGCCAACCTCGACAACCCACTCCAACAGGGTTTTACCACCAAGGCGCAGGAACGCCTTGGGACCGAGACCAAGACGCTCGCCGTGGCCTGCCGCCGCGACCAGCAAAGTAAAGTCACTGTTTTCCAGGGGATCACTCATTGTACCAACGGCCAACCGCGCAAGAGCTTAATGTCGCGTAGTTTAGAGGCGCGTTATAGACACGGGAATATTGCCCATGCGTGGCATGCCCGTTATCGGGTCATAGTCCTCGTCGGTCCGGACCAGCCGCCCGGTGTTGGCTCCCATCTCGAGGTATTGATCATCGTCGTCGACGAGGCCGCCGAAAGCATGCGCAATCGCGATGACGCCGCGGCGCAGACTGGCATCAGACTCCGCCATAGCAACAATGCTGTCGTGAGCGGTGGCAATACGGACCATGTCGCCATCGGCAACACCAATACTTGCGAGATCCTCCGGGTGAATCCACGCCGGGTTCCAGGGGCGACCGCCGTTCAGCTTGGCAATTGAGCGACCCGACGAGTTCATGAAGTTGTTGTGCCTGCGGGGTACATAACGGTAGGGGAACTCGGGGGTGTTCTGCATTGCCCTGAAGTCCTGCGCATACACCTCATCAAGTTGCGCCAGCATGTCGGCATTGCCACAGTCGAGGCGATCACCGTTGCCCTCCTCCCGCGGCTCGACTAGCACCTCAACATCGAACACATGCCCGTGCGGATACTGCTTTACGTCTGCAAACGGTATGCGCGAATTGGCGCAGATGGCCTCGTAGAAGTCGTCTATGTCTGGTTTTTCACTGCGACTGATCGGCATGATGACGTAGGGCGCCTCCTGGTAGCGGGAGAAACCAAACGCGGTGGCAAACACCAGCTCCTCGTCGAGGTGGTCCGCCATCTGGTAGAAGAAGTCCCATTCCTCGATAAGGTCAGAACCGTGGGGCACGTCCGCAACGGCCGGTGAGTACTGGGCGTAGGCGGAAGAAAACCCGATACCGCTGCCGAAGTACTTGATGGCCTCGCCGCTCTGGCTCATCCCAGGTGTTTCCAGCGTCTGTTTACAGGCGATCACATAGTCGGCGAGCCGCGCCGTACTCGACATCTCGACATCGAGCGTCACCAGGAGGTCGAGCGCCTCCATGGCGTCCTGCGTCTTGCGCTGGTCCGGCCAGGCCGCCATCGGGTTCCCTCCGATACAGATCAGCGCCTTCACCTGACCCTCCCCGGGCAGCAGTATCTCGTCGGCGAGCGCGGCGGTGGGCATGCCGGCGGCCGTGTCGGTCAGGCCGCGCACGCGCAGCTTCTCGCCGAAACCCCACGCCTTGAAGGGCGGGAAGGCCTGCGCCCGGGGTGTATAAGCCGGCAGCATCGCGTTGGGCCGCGTGACGCGCTCACCCGCTCGCGCATAAGCGCCGCACACAGTGTTGAGACAGTGCAGCAGGTATTCCTTGAGATTGCAGTACATCGAAAAGCTGGGGCCCGTGCCGCTATTTGCGTGGCGCACCGCTGCCGTCGCGAAAATCCGGGCTGCACGCACCAGGTCGTCCCGCTCGATACCGGCGCGTTCCGCCACGTAGTCCGGCGTGAACGCCTCGACCGCGCTGACCAGCGCATCGAAGCCCGCCACGTTCTGCTCGACAAACTCGGCATCGTGCAGCCCTTCGCTGACGATCACGTGTATGAGGCCCGCGAGAATGGCGTGGTCCTCGCCCGGCAGGCACTGCAGGTGAACGGCGGCCTTGCGCGCCACGTCTGAAACACGCGGGTCAATCACGATCAATTGCATGCCACGCGCGTTGGCCTCTTTCAACTTCTGCGCGGGGTTCTGCCCGGGGATTCCGGCAGATTTTGAAATGATGGGATTGCTGCCGACCAACAGCCATGCATCGGCGCGCTCAAAATCGGGTTCACCGCCCAGCCATTTACCGTGCAGCGCCATGGAAATCTGCTTGCCCGGCTGGTCGATGGTGTTTGATGTGAAAAACATGCGCGAGCCAATGGCCCTGAGAAACGCATTGCCCGTGGCCGCCGCGGTGGGCTGCCCCGCATTGGGTGTACCGACATAGCAGGCGACGGCACGGGGGCCGTACTTCTCGACGATGTCGCGTATACGCTCGGCCACTTCTATCGCCGCCGCACTGCTCTCTATGGGGGCATGGGAACCGTCGGCCAGCCGCTTCATCGAGTGCAGGAGACGTCCCTCATGATTGTGCAGCTCAGGCAACGCCCTGCCCTTGGGGCAGGTATAGCCCTCGAAGACGGGGTTGTCGGGATCTCCGGTCACCAGGGTGACCTTGCGCCGACCGTTGTCATCCTCCACGGTGGCGAGAACACCGCAATGTGCGATACATAGACGACAAACAGTAGGTACGGTTTCAGGCATGGGGCAGACGGTGTTTATTGTTTGGACTAAGGTTAGCCGAGGAGTCGGTGACATGCCACAGCGGCATGGTCAGACGAAGACTGGCAGGGCAGGACGGGCGGAAAGAAGATGGACATCGACATAACCAGCGACGCCGCAGGCATCGCGTACGTGCACCTCGATGACGGCGGCAGGAATGTGTTCACGCGCCAGGCAGCGGCGCGACTCGATGAAACACTCGCGGCTCTGGAGGCGTCAGCCGAAACCAATACCGTCATCCTGTCCGGCCGCGAAGCGGCATTATCGGTTGGTCTCGACACGGAGACAGTGTTGCGCGGTGACGACGACGCCAGGGCCCTGATCGCCACCATGGGCCGGGTTCTCGCGCGCCTGTACCTTGGTCCGCTGCGATCCGTCGTCATCACACAGGGCCACGCCACTGCCGCGGGCGCCATGCTGTTGATGGTGGCAGACCATCGCATCGGCGTCGAAGGACCGGGCAAAATCGGCTTGTCAGAGGTCAAGTACGGACTGGACGTCCCCCTGCCCACGCAGCAGCTGGTGAGGGACCGAATCGCCACACGCTTTCAGTACGCGGCGACCGCGGGCGCAACACTGTTCGAGACGGCAGCCGCGCAGGATGCAGGCTTTATCGACGCCGTGGCCGCCAACCGGGATGAAGCGATGACGCTTGCGCTGGCAGCAGCCACTGCACTGAGTGCGTTACCCGATTCCGGCTATCTTGCCACCAAGCGCGCGATGCGCACCGCCTTTCGCGCACTCATGGAAGACGGCGTCTAGGGGCGAGTAGTCTAGTTCGCGCAGGCACCCGACCTAAGGGGCAGAGGCATCGCGCATTCCCTCGAGCACTGAGTGCAGCTCCAGCAACGCCGCCTTCAGGCCCTCGCCCAGGGGATCGAGCGTCTCAGCACTCTGCACCTTTCCCGCTTTCGCCTCGATCTCGATCTGCTTGAGAGCATCGGCGATTGCCGGCAGGCCAAAACTGCGACAGGTACTTGCCAGCGAATGCGACTCCCTGGCGAGGTCATCCGCCTGTTGTGCGGCCTCCAGCGCGATCCAGCGCCGCCCCGCTTCGTCGATGAACTTGTTGATCACCTTGTCGAGGTTGTCCATGCCGATCTGGGACTCCAGGTCGCGCAGGACCGCCAAGTCGACCTGCGGTTGTGGGGCCTCGGCCAAAGTCGCGTCGGGCGCATTCGTGTCAGCGCCAGCGGATGACGGCAGGTACAGGGAGAGCACACCGTGCAGGTGGTCTCGTGACACCGGCTTGGTCAGGTACTCATTCATACCCGCCGCCGCGCTCCTGGCACGCTCTACTGAACTGGCGTAAGCGGTCAGCGCAACAACCGGTAACACGTCGGCGGAATAGGTTTGGCGAATTTCCGTTGTGGCCTCGTAGCCGTCCATGCCGGGCATACTGATGTCCATCAGCACGAGGTCGAGCCCCCCCTGGGCAACCTTTTCAAGAGCCACCTCACCGCTGCCTGCCTGGACGACCGAAAGGCCCAGGCTTTCAAGGATCATCGTACCCAGCATCAGGTTGGTTTCGTTGTCATCAACAATGAGGACCGTGCCGGCAAGCTGCTCTACTTCAGATTCTGAATTGTCCTTCTGCGCACCCACGGGCTTTGTGGCGGGCGCCTCGTCACAGACCGGGAGCGGCAGTTCGAACCAGAAGGTCGACCCCACACCCGGTGCCGAGGCCACACCGATCTTGCCGCCCATGACGTGCACCGTACGGCGCGCTATATCCAGGCCGAGCCCCGTGCCATCCGCGCCGGCGCCGGGAATGCTCGTAAAGGCCTCGAAGATCACCGCCTGCTTGGCTTTTTGAATACCGATGCCGGTATCCTCGACCTCGAAGCGAATCAACTGCGCAGGGTCCTGGGCAGGTTCCAGCCTGAGAGTGACGCTACCTGTTTCAGTAAACTTGATCGCATTGATCACCAGGTTTAACAGAACCTGCCGCAGCCGGTTTTCATCGCCGAGCCGCAGCGCAACAACGCCCTCGGAGCACACACAACGTATCTCGAGACCTTTTTCCAGTGCTCGTGCGCGAACAATATCGATGACCGACTTCGCCAGTTCAACGAGATCGACGGGGGCTGCCTCCAGGTCGGGGTTTTCGCTCTCCAGTTTCGAAACGTCGAGAACGTAGTTGATCACCTCCAGCAGGTTCGCGGAGGACTTACTGGCCAGCTCGAGCAGCTTACCTGCCTGCCCGCCCAGTTTTTCGGAACGCATCAGCGCAAGCGCACTGACCACGCCGTTCAGCGGCGTTCGCATCTCGTGACTCATGTGTGCAAAGAACGCGTTTTTCTCTGCGTGCGCTTTTTCTGCAGCCTCGTTGGCGTCCTTTAGCTCCGCGTTGAGGCTTTCAAGATCGGCGACCATGCGCGCCTCGGTCGACATGTAAAACAGTTGGTCCAGCTGGACATCCTGCGCAGAAAAGTCCCTGAGGTTCAGCTTGAGCTCAGGACGATTGGTCACCAGCCACGAGAGCCAGGGTGCACCGCAGAAGATCAGCAACTCCTCACCATCGTCTACGTGTTTCACCAGCTGTCCGCGAATGGCAAAGCCCGTCTCAACAGAACGCATAAGAAAAAGGGATCCGAGATGTTTCTCGGCCTCAGCGAAGTCAGTGACCGAGCCCGGGCGCACCAGATCAAAGCAGGCGTTGAGCGTCGGCGCCGCAGACAACCCTTCCACGTACCGCGAAAGGGTGTCACTCGCATAGGTAATGCGCAGTTCTCGGTCCAGGAGCATTACCACAGGGAACAGCTCCAGGAGGTAGCGTGCGCTGGCAGGGAATTGGGCCGCCATGCCGATGCTCACCCGATCCTTATCGCGAACACAGCGTGCACACCCTTGTCTGCGTCAAGCTGTTCCTGGCTCACGATCTCCAGCTCGCACTGGAAACGCGCAGCCAGGCCTTTCAACAGGCCGGTCACAAAAGGCGTGAAGCCCTCTCGACCACTCATGTAATGAACGTGATGCACGCCCTCCCCCGCAGCTTCGATGCGGAACTCCGGCGGGCGGTAATCCAGGAACGTGCTGGTAATCCTGTCGTGCAGGGAGTTCAGGTTTTCGAGAAACTCCACCATGTTGTCGCCGCAGGCGTCCATGAGTGGACCGTACGACTTTGTCGCGGTCTCGAGTACCCAGTACTCACCGAACATCTCCAGGCAGGCCTCGATAGGTGCGCCCAGCACGTCAGAGGCTGCGAAGGCGAGATCGTAGGTGATCTTGTCGTCATAACTGCGCATTGTCAGGAATGAATCGGCGGGTACACCCGAGGCTTCAAACACGGCCTGCCATTGCTCCTCGCCAAATTTTTCCGTCACCATGCTCTGCAGGGCGCTGTTGATCAATCCGTACATTGTTGACTCTCCGTGGGTGGTCCTCGCAGAAGCTAGGCTGATGCCTTCTTCCAGCTCTGTAATTTGCGATAAAGGGTGGACGGTGCGACCTCGAGCAAGCCCGCGGCCTGGTTGATGTTGCCGCCGCAAGTTTCGATCGCGCTTTCGATGGCCCGCTTCTCCACCAGCCAGAGCGGCTCAACCTGCTGCCTGCGCTCCACATGACCCGCCATAGGCGTAACACTGTCGGTAGCTGCGGGTGAGTCCGTTGTCGGCATTGCCGATTCAATATGGCCCTGGGTCACGACCTCAGGCAGCATCGCCTTTTCTACGATTTCGCCGTCATTCAATACAACCAGCTGCTGCACGGCGTTCTGTAACTGCCGCACATTGCCGGGCCACGGATAGCGCCGCAGCGCTTCCTCGGCCTCCGGGCTAAAGCTTGCGAAGCGCTTGCCCTCTTTCTCGCTGAAGTTTTCCAGGAAACGACGCGCAATCCGCAGGACATCGTCGCCGCGCTCACGCAACGGCGGAACACGCACCGGCACAACGTGCAGCCTGTAGAACAGGTCCTCGCGAAAACGACCCGCGCGCACTTCTTCCAGCGGGTCACGGTTGGTTGCGCAAACAAAGCGCACGTCGACCGTTTCGAGTGTATTACTGCCCACCTTGCGGAATGTGCCTGTCTGAATGAAGCGCAGCAGCTTCTTCTGCAGATCGAGGCTCATTTCGCAGATCTCGTCGAGGAACAACGTGCCCCCGTTGGCAATGCTTGCCGCCCCTTCGCGGTGACTGCTGGCACCGGTAAACGCGCCCTTCACGTGACCAAACAGTTCGCTTTCCATAAGCTCGCCGGGTATCGCGCCGCAGTTGATGGCGATAAACGCATTGTCACGTCGCGGGCTGTGTTCGTGGATCGCCTCGGCAGCGAGCTCTTTACCAGTACCGCTTTCACCGACGATAAAGCCGGTGGCATCACTCGCCGCGAGCGAATCGATCGTCTTGTAGACCGACTGCATCGCAAGGGAGCGGCCGATGAAGTTACCGTAGTGTTCGCGCTCAAACGTCGCCAGTTCGCTGTCGCGTTGGCCCAGGCGTAACTGGGCCACAGCATTGTCCAGCGTGACGCGCAGGCGCGAGCTATCAAACGGTTTGGTGAGGAAGTCGAAAGCACCGAGGCGAATGGACTCGACCGCCATATCGGAGGTCCCGTGGGCAGTCATCACCACAACCGTCGGTGGCGAGGGCTGGGACTGCGTGTCGGCGAGGAAGTCCATCCCACTGCCGTCCGGCAGTTCAATATCGAGCAACACAATATCGGGCTGGAACGCACCGAGCGCAGCGTGTGCTGATGCGAGCCTGTCGACCGCGACCACCTCGTAGTCCGTATCGCTGAGATAGGCCTGGTAGACCTCCCTGAGCGAGGGACTGTCTTCGACCATCAAAACCTTTGCCCTGTGTTCCATCGTCGCCAACCTCTATTGACTGGTTCTGGCCGCTGGTCCCGGTGACCCCGGCGTGCTTACCTATTGCTTTTCAACTTGCGTGCCAGCTTTCTCAGATCGCGAATATTTCTGCCTAAAAACATTACAACTATCTATTTTATAACAATATTTATTTACAGGAGCACACCGCTGGAACCGTCCGCGGCGATGCCCTGACAGCTTCAAATATTGCATTTTGCAATTTATATTGCAATGCACTATGCACGTTTTGCGACTTGCAGGGCTGCAGCCGCCAGGCCGAGACCCAGGGATCCGAGGGTTATACCCTGCGCGTACGCGAGCCCCGGGTTCAACATCAGGTTGAAGGTCTGTGCGGTCATGAACATGAGCAGCGCCCAGATCAGGGGGTCGTGGCTGCCGAAAGCTTCGCGCACGGCGATGTTGGCTCGCCACAGGGTTAACCAGATCTTCCCGTGCATAAAAAGGTACAGCAGCACGCCGACCGCCCCGTACTTGTAGAGCGTGCCCACGATGCCGAGATCAGACGGATAGAAATACGGGGCAACGATATCCTGATAAGACTGGCCGTACGCGCTGTCCTCACCAGCGCCAAACAGCGGATGTCGGGGAACATGCTCCAGGGCAAGCGTGAAGGCCTTGGCCCGAATGCCGCCACCATCAGCCTGCAGAAAGTAGTCCAGCATGAACATCGCCGCGAAAGGCAGCGCAACAAGCACCAACGGCGCCAGGACCACCACAAACCGGAGTCTGCTGGTGCGCGAGAGGAACAGCGGGTACAGGAAAACTGACAACAGCAGCGTCGCCAGCGTGGAACGAAACAGGACAATGCTCCAGATGTAAGCGCCGATGGCTACGATCGCGCCAGCGGCGAGCACCCGGCTCGCACTGCGCGCCTGGGCGAGCAACATCAGCCCTGCCATCAAGGCAATCATGATGGCAAACAGCGGTGGCTTCAGCCTGAAACCGCGCCACTCGTCATAGGTGACCAGGTTGCTCACGGTGTGGTCGCTGGAGAAAAACGCCGCGCGCAGGTCCAGGGTGTTGTAGAAGAACAGATAGTTCACCATGAGGGCGACCAGGGCCGCCCAGAACACGCGGCGCACCCCGTCGAGCGGCAGGCCACAGCGACACAACAGGTAGACACCCGGTCCCACAAACGCGAGCAGAAACTCACGCGCCGATAAGAAGCTGTAGAGGACGTTACCGCTGTAGTTGATGTTGAACACCAGGGCGCTGATACCCATGATACCGCCGACGAGCAGCAGCGGGCCGACACTCCAGGCCTGCCACTCACGTCGGGGCAACAGGAACAGGCCACGCCAGACGCCCACCATGTACAACCCGAGAGACGCCGCAATACCGAGTTCCTGCAACCGGTTTGCAAGGTAGTAACGCCCACCCTGGCAGCCCGCGAAGATCGCGATGAACAACAGGATGTACAGCACTGGGCGGAGGTTAACACTGACCGCCGGGCGCCGGGTTGTGGCGTGAGCGAGCGTGTTCACCGGGACACACCGCGCAACGGGCGACCGAGCAGCGCAGCCGCTATGGCCCGGGCATTAAGCACCTGCCCACGAACGAGACGCTTACCCAGGTCCAGCACCCCAACCAGGTAGCACCACGGGAGACTCGCAGTGTGGTACTTGCGCATAAAGGCCAGGCGGCTACGTTGCATGTAGTAGTCAGACAAGCGCGAAGCAGGTCGCTGCCAGGCGGGCGATCCAATTGCGCCGCCCTCGCGGTGATACAGCCGCGCGCCCTCGGCAACGCAGATCTCGAATCGGCCAGCCGCCCGCGTGAACCAGTCGATTTCCTCGTAGTAGAGGAAATAGTCCTCGCACATGAGCCCCACTTCTTCCAGGAACTCGCGCGGGAGCAGCATCGAACAACCACTCAGGTAGTCTAGCTGTGAGGCGACAGCGCCGAGCGTCTGCAATTTGCTTTCGTGCAGGTAGCGCCCCTCAGAGCACGCCGCGACACCACTCACGCGGTTGAAACGATTGCCACCGAAGGCCTGGATCACCTCCGGGCAATCAAAAAAATGGATTACGGAGCCCACCGCAGCGCGCCCTCCGCGACGCGCGAGCGTCTCGCGCATGGCGGCGAGGCAGTGGGGCTCGACAACGGTGTCATTGTTCAGCAGCCACACGCTGCCCATGTCCTGCTGAGCCAGGGCGAGACGCAGGCCCACGTTGTTGCCTGCGGCGAAGCCAAGATTGCCGCCATTCTCAACCAGTACCAGCGACGTGGTGACCCGGTAGTCGGGATTCTCCGCCTGGGCGCGCTCAATGCGGGTCCAGCTCGGCCGCGCCGACTCGGTACCAACAAATCGCGCAAGCCGCTCGTGCTCAGGCACATCCGCCGGCAGGCGGCCTCGTGCCCAGTCTTCAATACGATCGAGACTGCCGTCGCCGGACTCGTTGTCGCAGACAATCACCCGATAGCGGGCTTCGCGGCTCGCAAAGACGCTGTCGAGACAGGCAATCGTGTCGCGCCAGCCGCGCCAATTCAACAGGACGACATAGGTCACATCAGGCGTCATCACAAAACCCACTCTCTGAAATAATGTCGAGCAGCATACTGTCGTTCACCGTATCCTGCGGCCCGCCCAGGCCCGCCACCTGGATCATCGGGAGGATCGCCGGGGTAATGCCGCTGAAAATGATTCGGCCGGACTCCTTCGTGCCGCCCGCAAAAAACGGGGCGAGTGCTGTGACCGCAGAGTTCTCCAACAGCGTGACGTTGCGAAGGTCGAGCACACAGTCCCTGCCTCGCGCATTGTGTTCAATACATTCCATAACGCCGTGCGACAGCAACTCGTCACGGGTGACCCGGCCGCCGAGGAAGATCACGGCGCAGTCGTCCAGCACATAGCTGCGACAAGACAGGCCTGGCAGCGAGGCACGCTCGTCGGCGCTCAAGGCACCGAGTGTGTCACGCTCACCCGCTTCCAACGCGTCGAGCACGCGAGTTGCGGCAAGATTGCGGTGCAGTCGGGCGGGTATGGCGAGCAGCTGAATCGCGCCACCGGACTGGCGCTGCAATTCAGCGAGCGTCAGCAGCAGCCGGTGCCCCGCCATTTCAACCCGCCGCACTCGACTGAAATCGACCAGGTAAACACCCGTATCGGGTTTCAGGCTGACCAGGTGTTCAGCGACTGCTTCAAGATAAGGTCGCGATACGTAGCGCGGCATGCGCAATACAGAGAGCGAATCGTTGCGCGAACTCCACAGCCGGCGCCAGCGCAGTGTGTCGGGCGAAGCCGGTGTCTCGCGGGCAAACGCAAGTTTCTCAGACAGGCGACCCAGCAACAGCGGCAGGCTCAGGCCGACAAGCCGGACGGCACCTCGCAGGTAGCGACGCCAGAGGCGAGCAGGGTCCTGTGCAATCCTATACGCCCACTCAAGATTCAGGCGCTGTACCCAGCGCGGTGCACGACGGACATTACCGGCGATAAATTCGAAGGTACCGCCTACACCAATTGAAACAGGGACCTCCAGGCGATCCCTGTTGCGATTAAACCAGAGCTCCTGCTTGGGATTGCCAAAGCCGATCAGGAGGATGTCTGCGCCGGAACGGTTAATGTTCTCCACCAGTTCGCGATCGGACCGCGCCGCGTCCGCAAGGCCCGGACCTTCGATATGGACAACGGGTGCCGCGGTACCGGCGATGCGCAACTTTGGAAAGCGCTGCACAAGCGCGTAGGCCGCAGCATCCGCCGCACCGTCTCCACCACCAAGCAGAAAAATGGACAGACCCTCTTCCGCGGCCCGTTCGGCCAGCGCGGGCACAAGGTCTGAACCACAGACGCGCTGCTGTAGCGGCCTGCCCAGCAGGCGACTCAACCAAAGCAACGGGAAACCGTCGGCGGTGACGAGGTCCGAATTGCGCAGGACGTCGAGCAGCTCGGGATGGCGCGCATCCGCAAAGCGCGTGCCCAGCGCATTCACCAGGAAGTCCACGTTCAGCGTTGATACGAGTCGGGCACGGCCCTCTCGACGCCGCGCCATCGCGGTGACTTTGTCGACAGCCTCGGTAAGCGTCAGGTTATCGACGGGGATGCCCAGCGGGCTGACGCAGTCGCGCGAGGGGTGATGTATGAGTGTTGCCATGATTCGGTCTCCTGAAAAACTGTGTCTGTCTAGCGCTCGCGCACCTGGTGCGCAGTAGCCCTCAGCTCAGCCAGCGTCCGCCACATGCTGCGCAGCAGTACAGTGGCGAGCACCGCGAACACGCTGAGAAGCGCGCCGGCCATTCCGCCTGCAAGCATCTTCTTCTTGCGCGACAGGCTGAAGCTTCGATAAGGCAGTGCAGCGGGATCAATTACTTCCAGCACGTACTCGTCGCGCGCACTGGCGAGCATGGCGATAGCGGTCTGAGCCTCTATCAGCCGGTAAATGGACTGCTGGATCTCGAGCACATCGGAACGCATGAGCTCCTTGTCGAGGAAAGCCTGCTTGCGCTTGACATCGTCCAGCGTCCGCTCGCGCATAAAGGCGTTGAAGTCACTCACGTAGGCGTTTGCCCAGTCGCGCGCGACCTCGGCATCGTGCCAGGTCATCGACACGGTGATGAGATCCGTTTCTTCGTCGTGTTCAATGGTGCGCACGCTGTCCCTGAACAGCGTCAACACCTCACCGCGATCGGGCGAAAAGCCGTCGACCCAGCGCTGCTTTTCAGCCAGCCAGAACTCTGGGTAAAAGTGGCGATAGACGTTATGCGCATCGATGAAGCGCTGCGTGAAGTCGCGCGAGGCGAGGCGCGCCCGCATCACATCGTTGTAGTTGTCTCGCGTCGTGCCCATCACAAACCCGTGTTCAACGAGTGTCAGCACTTCCGAGGCTCGGCGATCGTCGGGTGACACACCGCCGGGATCTTCGATATCCACGATACTGACCCGGGTGCCGGACTGAAAGAGATACGGCTGTGAATAAGCCCAGGCCCCGGCTGCCAGTGCGGCAACCAGTGCGCCAAGCAAGATCCACCACTTGGCGTCGAACAAGGCATGGACATAGGGCGCGAGATCGAGGTCCATAGCGGCGGCGTCGTCACGCACTGTCATTGTGTAGCTGTTCATGGTTACTTGCCTCATTGCCGGTTAAAGGATGACGCCGGCCAGGATGGCCGAGTTGATAAGGGTCTGTACCCAGGTCTGCGCGCGCTCCGTCGTGTTCATGCGGTCGACGTTGAGCGGCACGTAGATACGCGCACCCGGCATAACGCGCTTGCGCGCAATGCGGGAGGAGCCGCCCTTGATATTGCGCACTTCACCGTTCGCCTGGATCACGTAGGTATGCTTGATGCGACCGAGCACGGTGTGACCGCCGCTCAGTTCGACGTAGTCGGCAACCTTGCGGTCGTCGCTGTACAGGTGAGACGTAGGCACGTACACCTGGCCCGCCACCTGGACATAATCGGGTTCACGCGGCACCGCGAGCGCGTCACCGTCTTGCAACACCAGCGCGTCACCGCGACAGGCTGCATGACGCTCCAGATCGACCACGAGGCGACCATTGGCCTCGGCGCGCTCGAGGTCGCGGATTGCCCTCAGGTAATCCTGCTTGCCCGCCCACTCGGGCGAAGACTTACCATCGTTGTTAAAGGAGTGAGACAGCGACAGGTCGACCATGAGGTCGTCGAGGCTCTCGTGGAGCTGGTCAATCGTCTCCTGCTGCATGGCACGCACAGACTCGCGCGTGAACACGCCGCCAAACGCATAGGCGTCCGCGGTCAGGCCACCTGCGCGCTGCAGGAGCTCGCACAGCGTCTCACCGCGATCGACGGCGTAGACGCCGGGCAGTCGCACTTCACCGGACAGCGTCACGGTGGCCTGGTCGACCCAGCCCGGTTTTTCACTAAAGCCCAGTGTGTCCGTAGCCTGCAGAACCGGGTTAACAGCGGCGTCTTCGTAAGCGGCCAGGTACTCGGCCTGCGCGACCGCATCTTCCGGGGCCGAGCGCTTGAGCGCGCAGATCCTGAGGAGGCGCGCGCTGTCGAGCGAGAGATGGTCCATGACGTTGTCACTGTCGAGCTCGTATGTCACACGTGACAGTTGCGCCGTCACACCGTTTGCCTTGCGCGACAGCCCGCCCGCGGCACACAAAAGATCGCTGGCGCGCATTCCAGGCTCCAGTGGATAGACGCCGCCGTGACGCACCTCGCCCAGTACGGTGACAAGCTTCTCCTCGGCGCCAAAACCCGCCTGCTCCCGCAGCTGCTGAAGCTCCGACGCGATCAGCGACTGGCGACCCTTGTCTTCGTGAAATACGTAGAGCCTGTCGCCGGGCTCGATGATGGGGTTTACAGCGCCCGTAGGGTCCATGCGCGCAGAGGCGAGACTGAATGACGCTACCTCGACGCGGCTGCTAGGATGCAGTGTCCGCACGATCAGGCCGTAGTGAGTGTCAGCCCCAGACACGGGACCACCGCCAAAGGCCAGCACGTCCAGCAAGCGCGCTTCCGACTGCAGCGGCATGACACCGCTAAAACGCACGGCACCGTTCAACTGCACCACACGCGCCGGGCGCGCATCGGTCGCCTGCACGTTGAGCTCGCGGACGACATCCGCAACGGCGGCCTCACGTGACTGTGACAGGTTGAATACCGTAATCTCGTCGCGCGGCTGCAGCAGAAGGTCTACCGCACTGCCGGGCTCGGCCATCGCTTCGAGGAGATTCACATAAACGATCTCGGTGCGCAGCGTGTGCTTTTGCTCGCGCTTGACCAGGGCCACGTCAACGTCGGCGCCGGGAAGCAGCGCTTCGACATCGGACAGCAGATCAGAGACGCGCATACCCGCGCGGAACTGATAGCCGCCGGGACGCTCGACAAGACCGTCGAGCAGCACCACGTTTTGCAGTTGGTCCTCGAGGGGCAGTACCCGCAGGAAATCCCCATTGGCAATGCCCGTGCGGCGCACCGCATCTTCCGACGCCGCCGTGGCGAAATCCACCAGCGTGCGGAAACCATCAGCCTGGATGCGTTCTATGTGCGAGTCGCGCAGCGAGGCGGTCGGCAGCAGCCCGCCCGCCATGGCCAGTACCTCACCTACGCTTTTCTCACCGCGCAGTTCGTAGATGGCAGGGCGCTGGACTTCGCCACCGATGTAGACCACCTTGCCGATGGGCGGCACAAAGATCGTGTCGTTGTGCTCAAGAAACTGGTCCCGACCACTCTGGCCGCGCAGCAGCAGATCGTAGAGGTCGAGCATGGCAACCTTCTTGCCGCCGCGCACCAGTTGAATGTTGCGCAGGCTGCCCGTCTCCCGGACACCGCCCGTGGTGAGCAGCGCGTCAATCAGCGTAGACAGGCCGCCTACGGTGTAGATACCCGGCTGTACAACGTCGCCCGCCAGGCGTATCTGTATAGTGCGCAACTGGCCCATGGTAACGACGGCGCGGGCACCGATGACGCGACGCTTGAAGCCATCTGTCAGCAGCGCTTCCACCTCGTCAAACCCCAGCCCCGCGACTTTTACCGGCCCGTACTCAGGCACCAGGATGTCGCCCTCACGGGTCACGACCAGCCGGTACTCGACGTTACGCTTACCGAACAGCTGCACGGTGAGACTGTCGCCGGGACCGATCACATAGTTGCTGGGGACGGGAATGCCCTCGACGGGTGCGAACGTAGTCGGCACCTGCGTGAAAATGTCGTAGCCAAAAAGCTCGAGCTCAGTAGAAAGCACCTGGTCCTGTTGCGTTTGCGCGAGGCTCAGCGGACCGCGCTTGGCGTCGGCCAGCACTTCCAACTGCGACTGCTCCGTGGCAGGCGCCAGCAGTACCTCGGCGGAGACCGACACGGGTTGCGCGACAGGCAGCGGCTGATCGAAGCCCCTGGGCGCGGCGGCTGCCGCAGCGCGCTGCTGCACGGCCTGCAACGACTCGATGTAAGGTACATATGCGTCATTTGCGGCCCGCGTCTCCGCCGGGGCGATCGTGCAGACCGCCAGCAGCAGAATCGCTGCGCGAATAATAAAACGGTTGGTGTGGCTGTAAGTGAACATTGTCTGGCACCGCTGTTTTCAGTTACCCAATACAGAGCAAGTGCGGTGCCAACTCGGCAATATTACTATTTTTCTATATATTTCAAATAGTTAAATGATTTTTTTCGTGGCATGAAAAGAACGTTTTCGCAATAAGAATTGCATATTGCAACTGCCGTGATTTGCAATATGCAACAAGTGTCATTGGCTGGCGTACTGCGCCAGCCAGGGCGGCGCGGCGAGCGGCAGTGCCGCGAGTTCAGCGAGGTCATCGGCAAAGTGCCGCCGCAGGGCGTCCTCGGTCGCGACCGACATCCGCCGTTCTGGTGCCGGGCCGCGGCGGACGTTCCACTGCTCATACAAAAACCGCAGCCGCCCGCGACGCTGCGCCGGAAGGCATTCCCACAGGCGATAAAGCAGGCGACGCTCGCGGAGCCAGACGCGCCACGCATGCGGTACGCGGTTGCTACCGCCCCCCTGGTGGATCACCTGCTCGAGCGTCGGCGGACGATAGCCCGGTCCCAGGCCGATGAAATCGAGCAGGCGATCGAGCGTCCCGCCCGGATCGCTGCGCAGGTCTTCGCTGAAGAGTACCAGCACCTGGCCAGACCCGAACTCATCGACGTAGCGTTTGAGCATGCGTCCGTACTCGCTCCACGTCACATAGAAATCACCCTCGGACTCGTACCCCTCGGCATGCGTCGGTACGCGGCCTGTTCGCCCCCTCGCCAACCGCGGCTCTGATAACAGCTCATCGATCGCCGTGTCGAAGTCACGCGGCTCTGTGTCGCGGCGCTTGCCCATCTGGTAGTGCGACCAGGTCCGATCGATCGGGTCGCGCAGGATCGCGATGATCTTTACGTCCGGCATCAACGCCCTGATGCGCTCGGGCGCAGACTCGTCGCAGAGATACTGCGGCGTCGCCTTGCCGCGCAGCTTGCCCGTGTCGTCACCGAAATGCCGCTCGGCATAGGCACGCCAGTCAGCCTCGCCGCACCCGTCCTCCGTAAAGAAGGGCACCTCCTTTTCCAGCGGCATGCTGATGTCCGGGTGGCTGCGCAGGTGCTCAAACAGCGAGGTCGTCGCACATTTCTGTGCGCCCACGATCAGGAAGTCCAGTGGTTTCATGACAGTTGCTCCATACGAGAGAGAAAACGGTGCGCCACAACGAACGACGCGATGTTCTTGGCGGCAAGCACAGCGCTGAACAGCAGCACGAGGCCAGGCACGCCGTAAAGCGCGCCCACCAGCGGGGTCGCCAATAGGCCGACAGCCAATGTGCAGACCAGCGTGCGCATTTCGAGCACCGCGCCGCCGGACATATTCAGCATGACACCGGCAAGCCCGGTGACCGCATTGAACAGCTGGCCGAATGCGAGAATCCAGAGGCACTGTGCGAACAGGTCCGCGGGGATGTTGAACAACCCGGCAAGCGGGGCAGCGGCCAGTAACAGCACGGCACACAGTGGCAGGAAGATCAGGCAGGACAGCAGCTGCGTTCGTCGCAACAGCTGCGCGAGCAGTGCAGGGGACGCTTCATTCGCGGCGCGCGCAAACGCGGGTCCAAACACCGCCGCGAGCAGTATCAGCAGGGTGGTGACGATATTGACGAGCTTGTGTGCGACAGCATACACACCGATCTCCGCGGGCGAAGCGTAGGCAGGCAGCACGAGAAACGGCAGCTGAAGAAAGGCGATGGAGAGTACGCCGCTCAGCCACAGCGCATGAATATCGGAACGGTCCTGGTCAACGTCAACGGCTGCTGCAGACACACGCCAGCGCGGACGAACGTCGCGCGGCGCGGCACCCCGCAGTGCCAGCAGAGCGAGTGCCGTACCGGCCACGCCCGCACCGGTCAGCACCGGGGCGTTCGGCGCAACGCCAAACGCCGCGCACAGTGCGCAAACGAACAGGATCGTGCCGGGAATCACAAGATTTTCCAGCGTGATCGCGCGCAGCGGTTCACCAATGCCCTTCAGCGCTTCCGCGCCGAGTCGTACCAGTGCAAACAGCGGTGCGCCGCACAATACGGCGACAGCAATCACCCGATAGTCTGCTGGGAGCGTCGGCCCGATAAGCAGGAGCACAACCGCGCCGCCTAACCAGATCCCAAGGCCCAGACGCAGGATCTGCCCTGTGGCCCATTCAAGCTCATTGCGCGCAGCAGACCACGCGCCACTGGCAGCCTGCAACGCGGTGCGGCGCATCGCCCACACCGGGAGACCGCGCGCAATGCCCTCCCCCAACATGCAGGTCCAAGACACGAACAGCTGCAACAGACCCAGCGCGGCAGCACCCGCCAGGTTACCCACGACAACCTGCAGCAGGAACTGCAGACCGACCGCGAGGCCGCGACTCGCCGCCAACAAGAGCGGTCCGGACAGCCGTGAAAAGCTGGACCTCTGCGCAACGGGTTGCGAATCAAGGGACGCCTCAGCCTGCATGGGACACCGCTCCCGCGCGAACGGAATGACGAGCCGCGCGGTGTCGCCTCAGGCTTCTGTCGATCGCCGCATGCATGCTGCTGAAGAGCTGGCCCCAGGTATAGCGGGCAGCAATCAGCTTGCGTGATTCAGCCTGCATCTGCTCCCAGAGCACCTGGTTGCCAAGCAGCGCATCGACGCACTCGGCCATGTGAAACGGGTCGTCCTCCACCATGAGCTGCACGCCGTCAACCACGTCGATGCCCTCGGCACCGACGGAGGTCGTAACGGTGGGTATGCCTCTCGCCATCGCGTCCAGCACCTTCACCTTCATCCCGCTGCCAAACAGCAGCGGTGCCACCGACACGCGACTGTCCCGGTAAACCGTCTGCAGGTCGGCAACGAAACCGGTGAGACGAATGCCCGGGTGATCAGCTACCGCGTCGCGCAATCGCTGGTCCGGGTTCTTGCCCACAATGTCGAAAGTAAGACCCGGGCGGCGTGACAGTAACTCGGGCCAGACACGCTCAATGAACCAGAGAAGGCCCTGCACGTTGGGCTCCCAGCCCAGGAAACCCACGTACATCAGTTTTTCGTCGGTGTCTTCAAAACGCAGCTCGGGTAACGACAACTGCGTATCGTCGCCCAGGTGATAGGTGTCACTGATGCTCGCCGGCGCAACGCCCGCGGCCTCGAGCTCGCGCGCATCGTTAGGCGCGGCGAACACAAGGTCCGCGCGCTCTGCCACCGCAGTCTCACAGCGTCGCACCCTGCGCGCCTCCAACCAGGCGGCGGCGCGCATCAGCGGATTGCCCGGCAGTGACGCAAACCGCTGCCAGATCTGGTAGTACGCATTGTGCGCGTGGTAAACGACCAGCCCCTCGTAATCATCAGGCAGGTAGGCAATCACCTCGTAGTGGTCGAGCACGATAATGTCGTACTCGCCCGCGATGCTCGCAATCTGTCGCCTGAGTGCACGGTCGGCGGTACGAAGTACGTTGAGCGGCACACGACGCAGGTAACTCTCTGCGAGGGTGAAGGCGTTGCGCGGCACATCGACCGGCATGTGCAGGTGAGCCGTGCAGCCGGACACCTGCTCGAATGCGGCACAATGCTGCGCGTCATCCAACTTGAGCGGGGAGGCGAAGGTAACGTCGTAACGCCCCGCGAGTGACTGCACGAGCTTGAGCGTCTTGACCTTGCCACCGCTTTGCGCCGGAAAGGGTAGTTCGGGTGAGATAAACAGTAGCTTGCGCATCATGCCACCCCCTGTTCCAGGCAGGCAGAAGCTTGCGCAAAAAGACGGTCTTCCTCACCGTCATCGAGGCCAAGATTGGACTGGATAAGGAGCGCAACGGCATCGGGCGCCAGTCGCGCGCGGCCCGACATCAGGTCGTCCGCCTGCGCTTCCACCCAGCAACAGTGGCAGAGGTCCCGTTCCTCGAAATAGTGCCCACCCGCTTCATCGACGGCGAAGTGTTCCGCAAAACTGCCATAAAGAATGTACTCGGAAATATCGAGGCTGCGTGAGACCACCACGTGCCAGGGCTTGCCGTGAATCCGCTCGATGTGGCGGTGCAGGTCCTCAAGGAGGCTGCGGCGCCAGGTGATGAGCTGGCCAACGTAGTCGCTACCGAAATACGTGGTGGGTTGCCCTAGTAGTTCGCCCGCGCGACGGTGCCAGTTCAGGTGGCGCCCATGGTTCATCGCTCCAGGTATTCGATGCAGGCGCAGACGCCCGTTGCGATACACGTGGCCGCGATCGAAGGGCCGCACGAATTGCAGGTCAGAGTCGGCAAACACAATCAACTCTGCCTCCGTGACGCGTGTTGCGCTCAGCTTGAGGAGCTGCTGCAAGATCCAGCCGCGCACCGGCCAGCCACGGGCGTCCATCCAGAATCGCTCGCTGCCGGGTAATTGGAAGAAACGGCGTGGCAGCACGTCCTCCGCGACCAGCACACGGCGGCGGCCGTTGGCAAGGTCTGCAAAAAGCGCCAGGTCCCGCCGCGGGACGATCAGCACATGACCAATCGCGGCCTCTACATAACGGTCGACGCTGGCACAAAGGCGCCGGCAGCGCTCAACGTCAGGTCGATAGGAACAGGTGATGATTTCCAGCTGTTCCGCAGTGTTGTCAGGCATGGTGTTTTCCTCTTCCGGCCCTGCGTTCATGTCTTCGTATGACGCGTTGTATGACTTCTTGCATGACTACTTGCAGGAGCTGTGCCAACACCGTCCAGTGACGGCATGAGAAAGATATTTGCCAATAAACTCATTGGCTTACAGATTTTTTTGGTGAGATTTTCCGGGTGTGGAACGCATTCTGGGAATGGGATTCCACGGAATTCCCATTGTGAGTTGCAGATTGCGATTCAAGGCGCGAAGGCAGGCGTGCGCGCCTGGTCCAAAAGCGGCGCGAAAAAACCGGAAAGCCCTGTTTCCGCGGGCTCGGGCGGGTTGGCACGCCCATTGCTCATACAGCGATAGAACGTTTCATCAACGCTTAACCAGGAGTAACAGACCGTGCGTTACACACACCGCCAGACACTCGTTTCACAGAGGCAGGCCAGCGAGACCGGCTTCGTCCGCACACTCGGCAGGCGTCTCACAGCAATCTGCAAGCGCCTCATCGATATTGCCGGGGCTTCGATTGCACTGCTTCTACTATTGCCACTGCTGCCCATCGCCGCCGCAGCCATCAGGTTGGATTCTCCGGGCCCGATCCTGTTCTCACAGGACCGCGTCGGCCGCGGGGGCCGTTTGTTCCGCTGCTGGAAGCTGCGTTCGATGTACATCGACGCCGAAGCACGCAAAGCCGAACTTGAGGCGAGCAACGAAATGGCCGGCGGCGTGATCTTCAAGATGAAACGCGACCCGCGAATCACTCGCGTGGGTCGCTTCATTCGCAAAGCGTCTATCGACGAACTGCCCCAGCTGTGGAACGTGCTTGTCGGTGACATGTCGCTCGTGGGACCGCGCCCGGCCGTACCGGCCGAAGTTGCCCGGTACTCGCCGTACGAACGCTGCCGCCTGAGCGTCAAGCCCGGCATCACCTGTTTCTGGCAGGTATCTGGGCGCAGCGACCTGCCGTTCGACAAACAGGTACAGCTCGACGTGCGCTATGCGAGACGCACCTCGATCTGGCGCGACGTCAAGCTGCTCGTGCTCACGGTCCCCGCCGTTGTCTTCGGCCGGGGCGCCTACTGATCGCTCAACACCTTCAATCGACCAAAAACCACCTACAAGGACTGCAATCATGTTGAATATCCACACCGCCGCATGGCAAACCACTGACACCCCCCGGCCGACTCTCGTCGGGCGTGGGGCCACTAACGCGGAGACCGCAATGTCGGTACGCAAGCTCGCGTACCTGGATCTTGGCCTCGTGCGATCGCTGCTCAGCCTGGGCACCTCGCGCGAACGGATCTGCTCAGCGCTCAACCTGACCGGGGACGAGTTCGACTACGTTCGCTCGCTGGTGTAGGGGCACGGGCGCATTGCGAGCAGGGCACAGGGCGCCGGCTGGTGGGCAAGATGGAATGAGTGCGCTATAACTAACGGTGTTAGCAGTTACGGGTACTCACCGCCTACTAGAAGAATAGAGGCCCATGAAGACACTGAAACGCAAGGCCCCCGCATGCGCCGCGATCGCCGCCGTCCTCACCGGTACGCTACCGGTCGCTGGCGCCGTTGCCGAGACGCTGGCACTTGAGGAAATCCTCGTCACGGCCCAGCGGCGCACCCAGTCGCTACAGGACGTGCCCATTTCGATCGTCGCAATGGACCAGCAGATGCTGGAGATGCGCGGCATCGACGAGATCGAGGACATCGGCCTCGACATTCCCAACTTCACGGTCAACACCTTTCCCTCCGACTCCACCACGATACGCCTCTTCATTCGCGGCATCGGCCAGAACGACGCCCAGATTACGCAGGACCCATCGGTGGCGCTTTACCTGGACGGTGTGTACATCGGCACCAGTGTCGCGGCGGGCTTCGAAGGGGTGGATGTGCAGCGTATTGAGGTATTGCGCGGCCCACAGGGCACCTTGTACGGCCGTAATGCGACCGGCGGCGCGGTGAACATTATCACCCGGCGCGCGAGCGTGGAGGGTATTGAGTTCCGCCAGGACCTGACCGTGGGCAACCTCGACAAGTTTCAGTCCAAAACCATGCTGAACCTGCCCATCACCGATAGCGTTGCTGCGAAGGTCAATTACAACTACACGCAGCGTGACGGCATCGTGCGCAATAAGGGGCCGGGCGAAGATTTTATGAACGAAGACCGCCAGACCCTGGTGGCAGACCTGCGCTGGCTCGCAAGCGACGACATCACGGTGGATTACCGTTTCGAGCGCGCGAGCATTAACGACTCCGAGCCCTTCAACCAGGTACTGACTGACCCAGCTCTCTCAATGGGCATTGTGGCAGCAATCATTAACTACAACGATGACTGGGACGAGGACAGGCTCGATAAGGCGACCTCCCAGCGACCCATACTGTCCTCAGACCAGGACATCGAAGCCCACAGCCTCTGGCTGAACTGGGAGATCAACGAGCGACTTCGGCTACAAAGCATCACCGCGTACCGCGACCTCGACAGCTTCTCGCCATCCGACTTCATTCCCACTGCTGTCACGCTCACTGGAGACGCGCCCGTGCTGGGTCGATTCTTCACAGACTTCGAACAGTTTTCGCAGGAACTGCAGCTGCAGGGCAACACTGAGAACTGGGAGTATGTAGCAGGGCTTTATTACTACCGCGACGAGGCTTTCCAAGACAACTTCTTCGGCGAGACGCTAGGCGAGTGTTGCCTGGTGAACACGACTGACACCGAGAACTGGTCTGCGGCGGCGTTTTCCCAGGTCACCTGGAACCCCGACTGGATGGAGCAGCGCTGGCGTATCACGGTCGGGGGACGCTATTCCTACGACGAGCGCAAGTCAGACCGCGACAACCAATCAGCGGCATCGACCTTTGTCGGCTCCTATGAGCAGGATTTCACGAACTTCAATCCGTCGTTCGTGGTTGCGTTCGATATCAATGACGACATGAACATCTACGGCAAGCTGGAGACCGGCTATAAATCCGGCGGCACCTCGCAGCGCTCGGCGCGCGGCGACCTCTTTGCACGCGGCTTCGACGAAGAGGAAATCGTCAGCTATGAACTCGGCTTTAAGGGCGAGTTCTGGGGCGGGCGCGGGCGCTACAATTCCGCCCTCTTCTTCATGGAGATCGACGGGCTGCAGTCCAGCATACAGACCGACCCGATCAGCCCGGGTGGCCGCGATTTCCTACCCTCCGACAACAACGAGGTTCTGGGCGCCGAGATCGACATGAATCTGCTACTGGCAGACGGGCTGACCTTTTCCCTCAGTTACGGCTACCTCGACACAGAGCTCGGCGAGAGTGCGCTCACTACGGATCTGGGCCTGTCAGAAATCCTTAGTGAAAACCTGCCCTATGCACCTGACCACAGTTTTTACACCGCGTTCGACTATCGGCGCTCACTAGGACCAGGCACCCTCGGCCTCAATGTGAACTACGGCTGGCAGGATGACGTGGGCACGAGCGTCACCGACAACGGTAATTTCGTCGTCGACGCCTACGGCCTGCTGGGCGCCGCGGTGAGTTGGTCAGAGATTTCGGTGGGCGGCATGCCGGGTACGCTGCAGTTCCTTGTCTGGGGCCGCAACCTGCTCGACGAGGAGTTCGGCCTGTCGGGCCAGACGGCGCTGGAACCGCTGGGCGCCGATGAGACACAGATCTTCGGCGAACCCAGAACCTACGGCGTCACGGCGACCTACGCCTTTTGATTGGGGCGAATGCGCTTACTCATTATCGTTTTTCTTGTTCTGTTCACGGCCTATGTGACCGCATGCGCGGCAACCTCGGACGACACTGAACCACCACTGGAGCACCGGTGGTCAATGGACTTCCCACACTCTCCCGAGCGCCTTTGGGCGCTGATGCAGGACTACGACAACTGGACCCAGTACGCCCCCATGGTGCTCGAAGTGCAGGTCATGCACCCAGGAGATGAACAGGGCAACGGGTTGCTGCGCCGCGTCATCTACCAGATGCCCCTGGGGCAGCGGGGTTCTGCGCTGGAGCTGGTGACCGACGTGCGTCATGCCGAGGGCTACACGTACACAATGATCAGCGACTCGCCGGGCAACGACCAGACGGGTAAGCTACGCCTGGAACGGCTAGGCGACAACCAGACGCGCCTTCACTTCGAAGAGCGTTACAACCTCACGGCGTTTCCCTGGCGCTTGTTTGAAAAACAAATCTACAGTTTCATCAATCGCAAAAACGAGGAGTCCATGCACGCCATGTCGGCCTGGCTCACCAATCACCCGGAGTATCGCCCCGACCTGATTGAGCCCTGAGCGGGCAACTGGGACAATAGTCGGCCTACCGGCACAGCCTGGCAATGCACACGCCCGCCATGAATGGATCGCAACACCTATGAGTGACACTCCCTACCTGGGCATGCGCCCGGGAGACCTCGACGACAAACCCTACGCGAGGTACTGGAACCCTGACATGAAGGGCCTGACCCAACCGGTATCACAGGCCCTGCTGCAAAGCCCGTTCCCCAGCGGCTATGGCTATTACGCAGACGAATGCCAGTGCATGCTTGAACCGGGGTACCTACCGCTGGAAAACGGCTACGCACAGCTGCCCAGTGGCGAGATGTTCGTCGCGATTCTCACACCGATGCCGGGCGTGAGCGGCGAGATGATCGACTGGTGGTTTAACTGGCACGGCAGTGAAAGCCAGCGCTACAAACTCTGGCACCCCCACGCACATATGAAAGCCCGGTGGAAAGACCCGCGCGGTAACGACCCCGACACGAGCGACCGCAAGCGCTATATCGGCAACACATCGTTTGTCGACGAGTACATCGGCGATAAGGTCCTGAAGCTCGCTATCCAGTTCAAGGACCCGGCAACCTTCGGTCTGCACAGCACACAGCTTGAAAAGGCCGGCATCCAAACCGCGGTCTGTGCCCACGTTGGTCCCGCACAAGGCCCGGTTAACATCGGGAAACTGGCCCACGTCATCCGGGCAACGGATGATGGCTGCGAAATGCGCAGCCGCTTCTGGCTGGGTAAGGCGTACCTGCGTGACCGGCCCGCGTCACACTGGGCAAACACAGTACTCAGCACCAAACTCATTTCAAAGCTCGCCATCAATCGCACCCACGGGAGTGACATGGTCGTACACTGCGCCATGGAAATGGCGCACCTGGCAAGCTTCCTTCCCGCGCTTTACGCCGATTACCACCAGGACTAACCCATGCAAAGATTGTTGAAGTACACGGGCTACGCAGCCCTCCTGCTCATTGCATTGGCAATCGGCGCCTACGCCCTTGCGCTGACCGGGCTCAAGGACCTCGACGATGCGGCACGGAAGGAGTTGGGTGGCCTGTACCTGTCGACGGATCACGGCGTGCTCTCATGTACCCGTGACGGTGAAGCGGATGCGCCCGCCGTCATACTGGTTCACGGTTTCAGCACACCGAAGTTCGTGTGGGAGCAGATTACGCCGCAACTCGTGGGCGCCGGCTACCAGGTCATTACCTACGATCACCTCGGCCGGGGTTTTTCTGACAGGCCCGAAGGGCCCTACAACGCCGCACTGTACCGCGACGAGTTGAGCGCCCTCATTGAGGGCCTCGAGCTTGCCACGCCGGTGCGACTGGTCGGCTACTCCATGGGCGGCGCCAACGTGGTGGACTACACGGCAGAGAATCCAACCCAGGTAAAGCAACTGGTACTCATCGCACCGGCGGGCTACATGCGTGGCGCGACTTCAAACTCGCCGCTGTTAGCGCCCGGTCTTGGTGAATGGCTAATGACCGTCTTTGGCAGGCAGGTCACCTATGCCGGAATCGAGGAAGAAGTCGATGCGGGGCGCGCGCCCGCCGACATGCTCGACAAGTTTGAAAAACAGGCTGGCTACCGCGGCTACACCGATGCACTGCTCTCCACGCTGCGCCACTTCCCGATGGCAGACCAGGCGCATCGCTACAAAATTGTGGGCAACACTGACATTCCCGTGACCGCTATCTGGGGCACCGCGGACAAGGTAGTTCCCTATGACGGTGCAGCGCTGATGGCGGGCGATGTACCGCAGCTGAAACTTGTCACGGTCGACGGCGCGAACCACAACCTGACGTTCGGGCTGGCCGACACCGTCGCCAGCGCCATACTGGACGCGCTGGGAGAGCCCTGAATCATGCTAAAGCGGCTGCTCATCGCCCTCTCGACATTCGTGCTTATCATCGTTTTTTACGGCCTGTACGCCTTTTCGCAGTTTCCGGGCGAACCGCTAACCGTTACGGGGGAGCTGCAAACGCATAACACAGAACACGATGGACGGGCGCGCACTTACTCGGTCTACGCACCCGCCGAACTCGAGGACAACGCCCCCGCCGTGTTTGTACTGCACGGTTCCATGGGCAGCGGGCTGGGTATACGAGCGATGACCGGCCGCGAGTTTGACGCCATCGCAGACCGCGAGAGGCTCGCGATCGTGTACCCCGATGGTTTCGATAACCACTGGAACGGCTGTCGCGGCACCGCCGACTACATCGCCAACACCGAGAACATTGACGATATCGGCTACCTTTCCCGGGTTATCGATGAGCTGGCAACGCGCTACGGCATCGACCGCACTCGCGTTTACATTACCGGCATCTCCAATGGTGGACACATGGCCTATCGTGCGGCACTCGAGGCGCCCGGCCTGTTCGCGGCGCACGCTCCCGTCGCCGCCAGCCTCCCCGCGTCCTCAACATTTGGCTGCGATGAAAGCGGTGTGGGGGTCTCGATCGCGATCTTCAACGGCACCGGTGATCCCGTGAACCCCTATAAAGGTGGCGCGGTATCCATTCTCGGCAACAGCTCACGCGGCGTGGTGCGCTCCTCACAGGAGACAGCGCACTACTGGCGTGATATGGCTGGACTCACCGGAACGGGAATCACGCGCAACCTACCCGAAATCGACGGCGACGAAGACACGAGCATCTCCGAAGAACGCTGGGGGACGCCGGGCAGTCTCGAGGTCAGGCACTACACTCTCAACGGCTCTGGCCACACCATGCCCTCACGTGTGGCGCAG
This sequence comes from Halioglobus sp., assembly GCA_965227435.1. Taxonomy (GTDB): domain Bacteria; phylum Pseudomonadota; class Gammaproteobacteria; order Pseudomonadales; family Halieaceae; genus Marimicrobium. Next base: position 991,941 of record CBDDGB010000002.1, read on the forward strand.
ATGCCCGCGCCGTTGGGCGGCCTGCTCGGGGGCAACGCGGGAGACATCTCCGGCCCCGAAGAGATCGTTGCGTTTTTCCAGGGCCACGCCCTCGACAATCCGCCCGACTCGCCCTGAGTATTGCAGTTCGAACCGCCGGGCAAACCGCCCTGCCCCCTGCTGGACTTGGCGCTAAAACGCTGTATGGTTCTGCCCCTCAAGCCATAGTACAGGGAACTTCTCATGTCCGATCGCCCCTTCAAAATCCTTGGCCTGCAACAGATCGCCGTTGGCGGGCTCGACAAGGCAGCACTGCGCAAGTTCTGGATCGACACACTTGGCCTTGAGGCCACGGGCACCTACAAGAGTGAGAAAGAAAATGTCGACGAGGACATCGCGGTTACTGGCGCAGGCGCCTTCCAGGTTGAAGTCGACCTCATGCAGCCGATCGACCCGGACAAGCGCCCCAAGGTGCACGACCCCGCGCTGAATCACATCGGCCTCTGGGTTGATGATCTCGCTACAGCCGTTGAGTGGCTGGAGCAGCAAGGCGTGCGCTTTACCCCGGGCGGGATCCGCAAGGGCGCCGCCGGCCACGATGTGTGCTTCATTCACCCCAAGGGCAATGAAGAAGCGCCGATCGGTGCAGAAGGCGTACTGGTGGAGCTTGTGCAGGCACCTGCCGAGGTGATCGACGCGTTTACCACGCTGGCCAACGCGTAAAAGGCGACGCCTACTATTCCTCCTCTTCGCGCGGCGCCTCAGGGCGCTCCCCGCCTCCCCTGCCCGGCGCGTCCTCGGGTGCACAGACCAGGGTGTCTTCCCCGCGCGGCGGTACAAAGCAGGTGCCGGTAACCTCGCCGCGCCTGCCATCAAAGCCACACGCCGCACCTTCCGCCAGGTCTGTGCAGGCTTCGAAGGCCTGTGGTGGCGGCCCGCGCCGCTTCGATTCGCCAGCGTTGGTATAACAGGAACCCGCAAGGGCGAGTACAAGGCCGGCATACAGGGCCGGGGCTTTCACGTTCAACATAACGACTTCTCCTGGTAACAGTGTTCTTAAACGGTTTCGTGTTTCTGATTTACGGCTGGCGTTACAGCGCCACTAAAGCACCACTACAGTCGACGCAGGGCGTAGCTCGCCGAGGAATCTGCCTACATCCACGCGAACCCTGCCTGTATTGCTGTCCGGCGTCAGCACAAATGAGTGCGATAAGCCCGCCGGGCGATAGCTGGCTGTCATCTTCACCGCGCGCTCATTCCTGGCGCTGCCAAAAAGCTCCAGTGAAAACTCGAACCCATCGACTCCCTCCGGCAACGTAAACCGCCCCATCACCGTGAGCTGGTCCAACGTGGCACCGGGCCCGCTCTCGTGAATCACCGGTGACAGCATCACACCCTCTAACCGAAATCTTCTTGCACCACCGGCAAGCGCGATACCCGAGGTCACCGCGCCTGCAATCTCCGCCCTGTGGCGATTGAACTCCAGCATCGTGACGGCACCGTCATCATCGTGGTCCAGATTCGCAAACGCCGTTACAGGTAGTGACACCACCAGGAAGGCGTATTCATCGGTGAAGTTGAGCGTGCCCTGTTGGGCGGGCATCAGGTGCGCGTTAGCTGAGGCGCTAAAAAAGGCAGCCAATAAGAAGGTCATCAACATGCGACAGGAACGCTTAGCATTGTTCATCGTGATCTCTCCGTTTCTCTGGCGTTCAAAACTGCGTGGTGGCAGGGCCGGCGGCGGCGGCTTCCACTGCACCTTTGACGCAGCGTTGAAGGTAGGGGTACGAGTCCGTTGCGTAGTAGTGGTAGATACCCTCGGGAAACTCGGGCGTGACGCCGGTGCGACCGTTGCACTCGTCGAGGTCGCCAGATCCCGCAACGTACTCCCAGTCCTGCGAGAACGTGCCGAGCGCATAGAGATCGACAGACGGCCTGCCCTCAAGTGGCTCCTCGACCAACTGGTAGCTGCCGTTCATGGCCCTGATCGAAGAGCTTGCGTCTTCGGGATCGTCGTAGCCATAGCGCGCATAGATGGGAAAGCCATCCGCGGCCCAGCCGATGAGCGTGACCGTGTCGGCGTTGCCGCCGCGCTTTTCGACGAAGCCCTCGGGAATCCCGTGGTAGTGATAGGCCCCGCCAGGCTGAACGTGGGCATGGTTCTGGTCATCGCCAAAGTCAAAGCTGTCCTGGCCCAGCGCCTCAATGTTCCAGGTGCCCACGTTTCCGGCGAGACTGCAGGAGAGTCCGCTGTCGTCACAGGTACCCGCGGTGTTGGGATCAATCTTCACGCCATTCAACACGTAGCCCACCTCTCCCAGGGGGCCACCTAACCTGGTGGCAATGTCTGTTGAATCAGGCTCAAGCGTGAACGACACAGAGACTGTCTGCTCGGTGATGGTGTTGGGGTTGGCCGCACTGGGGAAGGTACCCACCTCGTGATCAGGAATCCCATTTGCATTCAGATGGCGTTCACCGCCATCGCAGGACCAGGAGGATTCGCTGGTATAGGTCAGTGATGGCTGGCTGTTGAACGTGGTGTCCTGGTAGTCACAAAACACGCCATCGGTTGTGCCGTCCGTCGCAACACCATCTGTGGTGTCATCGTCGTCCATTGGCTCGTCCACCTCCTCGGTGGGCGTCTCGCCAATCGTGGCGGTATCGCCACCGGCACCGGAGCCGGACCCACCGCCTCCACAGGCGCCAAGGAACATTACGCTGAGAATCAGAATTGCATGGCTCCATCTGTGCATCGCAGGTCTCCGTCGGTTTTGGACGACCCCATTACACCCGCGAAATGTGCAACAAATGCGCAAGAATTGTCGATTTGGGTGAAAAGTTCGAACGGTGGCAATACCACGACATCGCTCCTGAGACCGACGCTGGAGTTGATCGCCCCTCGCCCGCTGGCTATTCTGGTCGCCCTGAAAACGAGGACCTCGGCATGAAAATAATCGGTGGATTTTCGCGTTCCCTGGACCAACTGGCCGATGAAGCGCGCGAGCTTGAAGACATCGGTATCGATATCGGCGCTACCGCTGAACTCACACACGATCCGCTGCTACAACTTGCGCTCGCTGCCACGAAAACAGAACGTATCCAGCTTATGACCAGCATCGCTGTCGCGTTTGCACGGTCGCCGATGACAGTGGCCTAGACGGCACACGATGTGAACTCACTCTCCAAGGGTCGCCTCATTCTCGGTCTTGGCTCGCAGATCAAACCGCATATTGAAAAGCGCTACAGCATGCCCTGGTCGAAGCCCGCCGCGCGCATGCGCGAATACATACTGGCGCTCAAGGCAATATGGTCGTGCTGGTACGATGGCGAACCGCTCGACTTCCGCGGTGAGTTCTACCAGCACACCCTCATGACCCCGATGTTTACACCACGCGATGGGAAATACGGCGCGCCGCCGGTCTATGCCGCCGCGGTTGGCCCGCTGATGACAGAGAACGCCGCCGAAGTCGCCGATGGCATCATGCTGCACGCCTTTACCACCGAGGAGTACATCCGCACCGTGACACTGCCCGCTATCGAGGCAGGCCTCGCCAAGGGCGGTCGCACGCGCGCGGACCTGCAGCTGGTTGGTGCGCCGTTCTTCATCACAGGGAAGACGGAAGAGGAGTACGAGAAGGTCAAGCTCGCCGCGCAAAACCAGATCGCCTTCTACGGCTCTACACCAGCCTACCGCGGCGTGCTCGAGTCCGTCGGCTACGACCAACTACAGCCTGAGCTCAACCGGCTGTCCAAGGCAGGCCAATGGGTAGAGATGGGTCAGCTGATTGACGATACGCTGCTCGACAAGATCGGGCTGGTGGGTACCCATGACGAGATCGCGACCAAGCTCAAACAACGTTATGGCGACATCTTCGACGTTTTGCCCGCCAGCGTATTCAGCGGTGACGGCTACAGCGAAGGTGGTTACAGCCCGGAGCTAGCCGCCGCCATTCGCGGTGCGTTCTAGCAATTCGCGGAGAGGCCGACGCAACACGCATGCAAACCATCGACCGGGAAGTCCTGGCGCACGCACTTGACTGGCTCAATGAAACCCGGCCCTGGCTGTGCACCATCGTAAAAACGATAGGCTCCTCGCCGCGCCCCGTAGGCTCGGTAGTCGCCGTCACCGATGACGGCCGCCAGATTGGTTCTGTGTCCGGCGGCTGCGTGGAGGAGGACCTCCTGGCGCGGCTGCGCGCAGGGGAATTTTCAGGCGAACGTCCCCAGCTGATCGAATACGGCGTCAGCGCAGAGGAGAATGAACGCCTAGGCCTGCCCTGCGGCGGCCGGCTTGTGTTGCTGCTGCAGCGTCTTTCACCCGGCGATCGCGAATGGCTTGGCGGCGCGCTCGCCGCTATAGAGGAACGCCGCTGCATCGAGCGCGTTGTAGATCTCGATTCAGGCAACACCTCGCTCAAGCCGGTAGATCACTTTACCGCTACGCAACTTCAAGACAACGCGCTGCGCCAGTGCTTTGGACCCCGCATGCGCATGCTGCTTGTCGGCGCGGGCGAACTGGCGCGTAGCCTCGCCGAACTCGGGCAGGCCATGGACTACGAGATCATCGTGACCGACCCGCGGCAACAATTCCTCGACCAGTGGGAAGGGCCTGACGTCAGCCTGCTGCAGGGCATGCCGGACGATATCATCCGCGATAACGCGGCTGACCGGCACTCGATTGTCATCACGCTGACCCACGACCCACGCATCGATGACATGGCCCTCATGGAGGCGCTGGAAAGCGAGGCCTGGTACGTGGGCGCGCTGGGCTCGCAGCGAACAACCGAGAAGCGCCTCGCGCGGCTGCGCGAACTCGGTATAGAAGACACCGCAATTGCAAGGTTGCACGCACCCGTGGGCCTGGATATCGGCAGCAAAACACCAATCGAGATCGCCGTCTCCATCATGGCAGAGCTGACCCAACACAAGCGCAGCAATCCACCGGCGCCATGACAATCGGCGTCATTGTCCTCGCGGCGGGACTCGCCACACGCTTCGGCTCAGACAAGCGCGTGGCCCATCTCGCCGATGGCAGGCGCATGATTAATGCCACCGTGACCAACGCACGCGACAGCGGGCTCCCGCTACTGGTTTGCCTGCGAACTCACGACCACCAGCTCGCCGCCGAACTGGTAGCGCCCGGCATCACCTGCCTCCAGTGCCACCGCGCAGACGAAGGCATGGGCGCAACGCTCGCCGAGGGCATTCGCCACACCGAAAAATGGGATGGCGCACTGATCGCGCTTGCCGACATGCCCTGGATCAAACCCGACAGCTACGAGCGGGTCGCGGCGGCGCTCACACGCAATGTGATCGTTCAGCCGCACTACGGTGACAAGGCCGGACATCCGGTTGGTTTTGGCGCTGATTTTTTCCCGGCGCTCACAAAACTATCGGGCGATGCGGGCGGCAGGCAACTATTACACGCCCATGCACAGCGCGTGCAGCCACTACAGGTCGACGACCCCGCAATCCGGCGCGATGTGGACAGGCCAGACGACCTCCTATCCTAGTTCCGTCATCCTGTGAGCGGCTCCCGCATCAATGTATTGACATATTTAATGCCAATATGCGATTGTCAGTGCACAATAAGCCTATCGACCCAACCCAGACCCTAATCCATGTATAAGCTCTACGGCCACATCGGCTCTCCTTACTCAATGAAGATGCGTGCCCTCCTGCGCTATCGGCAGCTGCCCTTCCAGTTCATGGGCACCTTCGACCACTGGAAAGTCGCCTTCCCGAACGTGAAGGTGCAGGTCATGCCCGTACTGGAGTATCCCGATGGCACGTTTCACAACGATTCCACGCCGCTGATCTATGATCTTGAGGGGCGCCACGATGACCGTTCGGTGATCCCCGCAAGCGAGTCAGATGCTTTTCTGGCGCTCCTGATCGAAGACATGGCCGACGAGTGGCTGACCAAATCCATGTACGCCTATCGCTGGGCCTATCCAGAACATACGCAATGGACCGGACGCCTTATCGCATACGACCAGCTCTTCGGCGCGGGGCTGTCGCTCGATACGGTTGAGCAACGCGGCGCTCAGTTTGCAGAACGCCAGGTCGGGCGCAACGCGCTCGTGGGATGCTCCGCAGCCAACATGCCGCTGATCGAGCACATCGGCAACCGGGCAATGGATATCATGGAAGCCCATGTAACGGCCCAACCCTTCCTGTTCGGTTCGCGACCGTCCATCGCGGACTTCGGCATTTACGGGCAGATGAGCCAGTTCATCATCGATCTCGCAGCACTGGAACCCTGCCAGCAGCGCGCACCGTTCACCATGCGTTGGCTGCGGCACATGGACGACCTGTCGGGGTCTGATGGCGAATGGCGCAGCGCGAACGAACCGCTCGCGCCTGCGATCGAGGCCCTGCTCGCTATGGCCGGCGAAGAGTACCTGCCGTTCCTGCTTGCTAACGAGGCGGCCCTGGAAGCGGGTGCAGACACCGTAAAACTGTCGATCGACGGCCTTGTACTCGAACAGGCGCCTTTCAAGTACCAGCTAAAATGCCTGCACAAACTCCGCGAATCCTATACGGCACTGGCGACATCGAGCCGCGAGGCGATAGCGCCTCTGCTGGAAAAACACGGCTGCCTTGCTCCCCTGGCAAGCGACGGCCAGGCAGCGTGACGCAACCAAGAATTTACCAGGAGCACACCATGGACTTCGTGAGAACACCGGACAGCCAGTTCAACAATCTGCCCGACTACAACTTTGAGCCGCACTACACCACCGTAACGGCCGACAACGGCACGGAACTGCGCATACACCACATCGAAGCGGGGCCACGAGACGGACCACTTGTCGTGCTGATGCACGGCAACCCAAGCTGGTCGTTCCTGCATCGCCACATGGTGACCGCGCTGGCCGCGGCGGGTTGCCGGGCGGTAGCGCTCGACCTGGTCGGCCTGGGACGCTCAGACAAACCCACAAATCGCGACGATTATACGCTCGACAGCCACGTGGACTGGATTACCCAGTGGTTTACGCGAAACAATATCGAGAACGCCACACTGTTCTGCCAGGACTGGGGCGGCGTCATCGGCTTGATTGTCGCTGCCGAAAACCCCGAACGCTTCAGCGGCATTGTCGCCGCGAATACCGGACTGCCCGAGGGAGAAGGCGGCAGCGAATTCCTGCTTGGCTGGATCGCCATGATGCGCGAGGCCACGACCTTCCCATGGGACATGATTCGCCAGGGCATGATGAACGAATGGAGCGAGGACGTGTTCCAGGGCTATCTGGCACCGTTCCCGGAAGACAAGTACATGATGGGCATCATCGCCTTCCCCGCGCTAATAGCGGCAGAGCCCGACAATCCTGGCGTACCGCGCTGCAAAGCGGCGTGGCAGAAACTTGAGTTGTTCGATAAGCCGGTGCTGGCCCTGTTTGGGGATAGCGACCCGATCAGCGCCGGCGAGGACGAGAAGATTAAAACGCGAATCCCTGGCGCGAAAGGTCAGCCGCACCAGACCATTGCGGGTGCAGGCCACTTTATCCAGGAAGACTACAGCGATCAGCTGGTGCCGCCCCTTTTGTCATTTATCGGCGTGTAACGCGAAAGCGCGCGGCATCAGCCGCACTTCATCACATCGAGTATCGCCTGCACGCACTGTTCGGGCTGGTCCTGCTGCAGGAAGTGCCCCGCAGGTGCAATAGTGCGGTGATCCATGCCCGCGCAGCCGGGGACATTATCCCTGATCGGCTTTTCGAGCGGTGCATTGACCGGGTCATCGTCGGCGAATGCACAGAGAAACGGTTTATCGAACTGCTCGAGCACCTTCCACGCCGCCTTGTTTTCCTCCACCTCTGTCTCGTCATGGAAGATCGGGACCAGCGTCGGGAACTGCCGCACGCCAGCAATGTAACTCGCATCGGGATAAGGGGCATCGAATGCCTCCCGCGCCGCGGCCGAAAGCGGGACCGCGCTGCCCACTGAATCCATCACCACGCTCGGTGTGACAACTTCTTCGCTCTCCGAGCAAAACTTGCGCCAGTAGAGGAAACCGGGAATGCCCGAGGTGTCGCGAAAACGCTCGTCCAGCTCCCGCGCCTTCACAACGGGCAACGTCTTGTAGGCTTCGCGCAACGGATCGGCAAACTCAGCGGGCACCGGCCCGGCGGGCAGACCACCGTTGGAAAGCACGACTCGACTGAAACGCTCTGGGTGAGCGGCCACCACGCGCAAACCGATCAGACTGCCCCAATCCTGGAGAAACACCGTTATATCAGAGAGATCGAGCTGCAGAAGCCAGTCACTCATCCACAGCACGTGGCGAGCGTAGGTGTAGTCTTCGCGCCGCGTGGGCTTGTCAGAGCGGCCGAAACCAACAAGGTCGGGGGCCACTACTCGACACCCTGCATCGACCAGTAGCGGGATCATCAGCCGGTAAAGATAGCTCCACGCCGGCTGACCATGCAGAAGGAGGACCAGCCTGCCATCGCGGGGGCCTTCATCGAGATAATGCATCCGCAATTTCCCCCCCTCGGTGTCATCCACCTCCAGATAATTGGGTGCGAAGGGGTAGTCCTCCAGGTTCTCGAACCGCGCATCCGGGGTGCGTTGGTACTCCATGGCTAACTCCTGTTGATAAACGGCGCCCGCTGGGGCTGCCTGTCGCGGTCAAACTTTTGTCGATTTACAGCGGTAAGCGACCGCATTGACTTGAAGGTAAATTCCTATATTATGTCATAAATTATGCCATAACAATAACCGCGAGGTTTCCGCAATGGGAAAACGCAACGCACTACCCTGCGCACTGGCGCTGGCACTCATCACCATTGGCAACACGACCCACAGTGCCACGCTGGAAGAAGTCATCGTTACCGCCACCAAGCGGGCCGAAAGCCTGCAGGATATTCCCGTGACAGTGACCGCGTTCAGTGCGGAAACCATCCAGGAAGCCGGCATCAACAATGCCAGTGACCTCGCAATCCTCACGCCGGCGCTCAATATCAGCACCAACCAGAGTCCGTTTAACTCCCGGCTGACCATTCGCGGCGTGGGCACCGCCCAGACCGACCCTGCTCTTGAGCCCTCCGTTGGCCTGTTCGTCGACGGCATCTTTTTCGGACGTTCCGGACTCGGCATGTCAGACCTCGTCGATATCGAGCGTATCGAAGTCCTGCAGGGCCCCCAGGGCACGCTGTACGGCAGGAACACCAACGCAGGCGCCATCAGCATCGTCACCAAGGCACCCAACTTCGAGGAGTTTGAGAGCTTCATCGAAGCCTCGGTCGGTAACTACAGCATGTATCGCCTGACCGCCGCGGCCTCAGGCCCAATCGGCGACAGCGTTGCGTATCGCATCTCGGGCAGCACCCACGAGCGCGATGGCTTCTACGACAACAGCGCGGGCGATGACTTGAACGACGCCGACGACTGGAACCTACAGGGCAAGCTGCAGTGGGACGTTAGCGATGCACTGAGCATCCTGCTGAGCGCCAGTCACATGGAACGCAACACCACCTGCTGCGCGGCGGATGTCATCCAGTCAGACGTGGTGAACAATGCTCTCGCGGCGCAGGGCTTCCGCCCCGATCGGAACGACCCGTATGACTATGACGTTCAGCCCGACATCGACAACGGCTTCGATATGGAGTCGGACCTCGTCTCACTTACCGTGAACTACGCAGGCAACTGGGGCGAGATCGTCGCGATCACCGCCTGGAACGACTATGAATACAGCGTTACCCAGGACCCGGACAGGTCACAGCTGGACGTGTTGCGGGTAATCGACGACAACTTCTCTGGTGACAGCTTCGCGCAGGAACTGCGTTTTACCTCAACCGCAGGCGATAACGTCGACTATATGGTGGGCCTTTACTACTACCAGCAGACCACTGCACGTGGCGACAATAAGCCCTTCGTTATCGTGGGCGAAGACCTCATTCCCGTAGCCTCGCAACTCGACCTGCCACTGCCACTACCCGTGAGCGTGATCGTTGCAGAGGGCGACAATCTCGTGGCCAACGGCGAGCTTGAAACCGAAACACTGGCAATCTTCAGCCAGGCGACCCTCCACGTGGGAGACGCCTGGCACTTCACGGGCGGATTGCGCTACAGCGATGAGACGAAGGACATCGACCTCTTCTCGCAGACCAACTCCACCGCGCTGTCGAACAGCCTTGTCGGATTCTCCTTCCTGGACACGGTATCAACACCTATCGACGCACAACTCGACCGCAGTACAGACAACGTCGACTGGCTGTTGCGCGTTTCGAGGGATATCGGTGACGACAGCATGATCTTTGCCAGCGCGGCCACCGGTACCAAGTCGGGCGGCTTCAACTCCGTCAACGGCCAACCTGAGGACAGGGAGTTCGACGACGAGGAAACACTCACCTTCGAGCTTGGGGTAAAGGCAACACTCCTCGAACAGCGCCTGCGCGTCAACGCCTCGGCATTCTACACGGAGATCGAGGAGTACCAGTTCCAGCAACAGCTGGATACCGGTATCGGCACCTTCGTGTCCAATGCCGCCGAGATCGAAACCTCCGGCATCGACCTGCAGGTGGAGGCATTGCCGCTACCCAACCTGACACTTTCGGCCGGCGTGCTCTACATGCATGACTACGAGGTCACCGCGGGACCCAACGAGGGTGACGCCCTGCCGTGGACGGCAGACTTCAGCGGTAACCTCGCGGCAACGCTGGTGTTCCCCCTGGGCGATGGCGGCATCTACTGGCGCACCGACTACAGCTACATGGATGACCACGCCACCAACGCCGCACCGGGCGAGCAGCTTAGGCCCTCCGACTTCGACGACCGCACACGGCTGAACTCCAGGCTCGGCTGGCGCAACGATCACTGGAATATCTCTATCTGGGGCAAGAACCTGACCGACGACGACTACGCCAGCCAGACTGTGAACACGTTCATCCTCACGGGAATGGACGCCTACTTCCTCGCGGAGCCTCTCACCTTTGGGGCAACCGTGCGTTACGATATTTAGCAGCGCGCCCGCGAGAAGTCGCTAGACCACCTCCAGCAACTGGACGTGGTTTTCCAACTGGGTGCTGTACAAAACAGTGCCCTTTGCGATCTGCACGGCCAAAGGCTCCTCGACGGGGGCCTCTTCAAGCTGTACGTCCCACGCAGCAGCTTCGCCCGAAACGGGCGTAAGGCGTGCCCTGGCGTCTACACCCTGCACCAGGGCTTCCAGGCCAGGTGCATCAACCCCCTGCTGCAACAGGGGGTACCAACCTAGCGGCTGATCTTCGCGAGCTGCAGGGCAATCGTTGAGCGTGATACGCAGCACATCACCCTTGGCGGTAACGTCCACGCCGAAATACTCACGAGGCTGTAAAGCGGGATGCACAGCGAGCACCTCTGCGATCGCGTTAAGCCCACCCCCTTCCAGGCCGAGACAACGTACGAGTCGCTCACTGGTGGCCCAGGCCGCACCGGTCATCTGGAACTCTGCGATTCGCGTCGCCGCATCGTCACCAAAGCGTTGCGCTACCGCCAGCCCCAGGCTCGCAACCAGCAGGTGAAACTGTATGGCGAGTTCTTTACAGATTGTGACGAGTGCGGACTGGGAGAAGTACTCCAGGTGCATTTCTTCGACGAGCGGACCCGCGTAGTCCTCCCAACCACCTCGCTCCGCGGCCACCGGGCGATGTAGCTCGAGGTTGGACAATAGACGTTGCCCCATGAACGCCGTCATGTCGCGCTCAACGATCGGTTCGGCCTCGCGATTGATCGTCACGCGCCAGTGGCAATGGGGAGACTGTTCCGCCGAGGCACGCGGCGGGCGATGGATCGGTCGCACCTGCGCCCGCGGATTTGTGGCGACCGCCGTTGCGTCGAACGTGGGGTCTTCGATATCGTGGCACATCACGCGCACAGCATCCTCGCCTCGCGGCTCCGCCTCGAGCAGTGCACCGCAGCGCGGCAGCCAGAACTCGCCCTCCTCTTCCGCCACCAGCTTGATGCGGGTGTCGAAGTACTGGTGACTGAACCCACACTCCAGCTGCAGCCCCTTCAGGATGGTCTCCACATCGGAGTCACCGCGGAGTTTCATGGCCCGCTGCATGCGCCGGGTATACACGGGGCTGGCGGCCATCCAGTTGTCGATGGCAACGTCCTTGTACAGCTCGGGGCCGTGGTTCATCGCAAGCGCGGCGTAACCCGTGCGACTGTTGCATTGGGCAGCGAGCATGTACTCGCGACCCAGTCGCGCGAGCGTGGCCCGGTCCATTTCGGCAAGGGGATCTTTTGGCATCAGTGAATGCGCCGTGGCAGCTGGTTGCGAAAAGTGTACCAGAATGCCTCTATAGCGCCCTGTAGCAACACACTCTTCCGGCAAGCGATCGAAACACACTGGTGATGTGCCACACTAGCTGTACGCGATGCCATATACAAAAACAGGAGCCCCTCATGTCAGGACTACTTGAAAACAAGGTCGCACTTGTGACCGGCGGCGGCAGCGGAATCGGTGAGGCCACGGCCATCACCTTTCACCGTGACGGGGCGAAAGTGGCGATTATCGATCGTAATCTCGAGCAGGCAGAGCGGGTAGCACAGTCGATTGTTGCCAAGGGCGGTGACGCCATGGCCCTGAAGGCCAATGTCGCCAGTGACGACGAGGTCGAAAGCGCCATCGCCTCCATACTCGAACGCTATGGTGCGCTGCACGCCGCCTCGAACAACGCGGCGTTTGGCGGCGGCTTCAAGCAGATCACGGAGTTTTCTGAGAAAGAGTGGGGACTGATAAACGATGTCACGCTGAAAGGCGTTTGGCTCTGCATGAAGCACCAGCTCCCCGCCATGGAAGCCTCGGGCGGGGGCGCCATCGTCAATATCTCTTCGGTCGGCGGCGTGCGCGGCGAGGCAAAAATGTCGCTCTATAGCGCGGCAAAAGGTGGCGTCATAGCGCTGACCAAGACCGCGGCCGCGGAGTACGGGCAGCGCGGCGTGCGAGTCAACTGCGTTGCACCAGGCGGCATCATGACGGCCGGTATGCAGGGTTACTTCGATGCACTACCCGAGGAACGCGATGCCACTATTGCGACCCATGCCATGCGTCGCCTGGGTGAGCCCGAGGAGATCGCGGATGCGGTCAGCTACCTGTTAAGCGAACGCGCCTCTTTCATCACGGGCGCGGTACTCAACGTTGACGGTGGCATCATGGTCAACCCTCATAATCTATAGGCCAACAAAAACGCCGCCTTCGATCAGCCGCGGCTGGAGCGGTAGCTGACCTCCGCAAGCTCTGTGGCCAGGGTGGAATCCAGGTAGTCCTGCGCAGCCTGCCGGTTGGCCGGATCAGCCGCGAAGTGACTCTCGAAGAAACTGCTGACCACCACAAGCGTAATCATGTGCTGGCGCAACACGTTCATGGCGGTCGGTAGCGGGTCCATCATGCACAGCTCGTTCTCTACCACCTGGTTGACGCCCTGCTCGGGCGTGCCGATCAGTGCGTACTGGGGCTCCTGCTCCAGCGACTCATCGATATTCTGCTCGACCATGTAGCAGCCGATCGCATCGGGGTTATTCATCCAGCGCAGCGGCGCCGCGGGGCCGGCAAAGCCCGTATGGGAGCCGCCCGCAATAGTCACGAGCTCTGACTTCGCAACAATATCCGGTACCGGTGCAGCGTTTGAGCGATACGGCACCAGTGCATCGATGTCACCAGCGAGCATCAGGAAAGGCACGTCTGCGTGGGTAAAAAATTTCTCTGTGAACATCGACGTCGGTCCCGCGATAGACAGCGCTGCACCGATGCGCTCGTCGCGCAACTCCGGGTGGAAGCTGGCGAGGGTTGTCGTCATACCCCCGAGCGAAATTCCAGTGAGACCGATACGTGAAGCATCGACCATGCCCTCAAGCGCGTGCCCCGAAGTCGCACTGTCGGCCAGCAGGGTGTCGATCAGGAAGCTGACATCGCCCGGCTGGTTCACCACGTCGAGGACGTTGGGGCCGCCCGGCGCCGCGAAGTTGGTCAGCGGGTAGTTCACGGCCACCACCACGTAACCGAGGCTCGCCAGGTGGCGCGCCATATACGCACCGCCTTCATAGGTCGAGGTAAAACCGTGACTATAGACAACCAGGGGATACGGCGCCCCGGCGCTCTCCACCGGGTGCCACACTTTGCCGTTTAGGGTGCGAACGCTATCGCCCTGGAAGTCGCCATTGGCGTCGGTAGGACGACTGTCATCGACAAACCTCACATCGTACTCCGCCACCGTAAGCGAACCGGGCTTTAGCCACGCCTCGCTGGCAGACCCTTCGGGAAACGGCTCAGCCTGGCGACCGTTCGCCAACACGGCAGATAGCACTCCGCCAAAAAATACGAGTGTGAGCAGTGCAACGAGTACTTTTTTCATAGACGCCTCCGGCCGGGCATTATAGCGATGAAGTGCGGGCGCCGGAATGCGCCGGGGTCTTGTCGCCTGTACCAGCCGCGCTTACCCTGCAGACATGCCATCCCCGAACACAGGCCCAGCCGACACCGCCAAAGCAATGGACGGCATGGCTTCGCACTACGCGCGCCGCTTACTCGAAGACCTCGGCGTGGCAGCGCCGCACTTGGCCACGCAGGCCCCAACCCCCAACCCGTTGCGCTGGCAGGAAAGCGGCCTGGCAGCACTAACCGGGACACCGGATACGGCAGTTGCACAGTGCCCTGTACCGATCGCGAGCCTCGCAGATGGCGCACTGGAAGCGCTCTGCCTGCTCGCAGGGCACGGCGTCCTGCCCCAGCACACGGGCGCCGGATTACTCACCGTCCGCGCCGGGATGTCGGCCCTTACGCGACAGGGCGCAATATCCGCCGGTGGCAGCTGTCGCCTTCTCCCCTGCAAAGACGGTCACCTCGCGGTAAACCTCGCCAGGGAAAGCGACTGGGCATTACTTGAGGCCTGGCTAAGAGAATCGGTGGCGAAGGACTGGGCGGCCGTTGCACTTAAGGTGGGCAAGCGGACCAGGCGAGAACTGATCGATCAGGCACGCCTGCTGGGACTCGCGGTGGCTGATGCCGAGCCAGCGCCGGGGAACCGTGCCGCGTGGTTCGAGCTTTGCCACGCCGCACGTCCGGTCTCGCCCCGGCAGCGCGCGGCGCGTGTCATTGATCTTTCTTCGCTGTGGGCGGGACCCCTCTGCAGCCTGCTGCTCAGCGAGTGCGGATGCGAAGTTACCAAGGTAGAGAGCACGCAGCGACCGGACGGTGCGCGAGGCGGCCCTCTCGCGTTCTTCGAATTTCTTACCGCGGGGAAGACGCAACAGCAGCTACCGCTGCACACCAGCGAGGGCAAGGCGCAGCTGGTGGCGCTGATACGCGATGCAGACATCGTCATCGAAGGTTCACGGCCGCGAGCCCTGCGCCAGATGGGGATTCACGCGGAGCAACTGGTCGATGAAGTACCTGGGCTCACCTGGATCAGCATCACAGGCTACGGCCGCGGCGAGCCAGAGGCCAACTGGATCGCCTACGGTGACGACGCCGGCGTTGCAGCGGGGCTCTCCGCCGAGCTCTACCGCGCAACCGGCGAATGGCTCTTCTGCGGCGATGCCATCGCCGACCCATTCACCGGAATGCACGCAGCGCTGGCAGCGCTGGCGGGATTCAAAGCCGGCGGCGGGCGTCTCGTTTCAGTCTCCCTCGTGCACACCCTGCAGCACGGTATTGAGTTTGCGCGCAATATACAGGTTCAATAACTTAGCCCTGCGCAGTCCGACAACACCCCGTGACCTTACCGGTCTCGACAACCTGGCGCTCCAAGGCGACCCTAGCGCAGGTCGCGCACACCACGAACAGGAATTCAACGAATGAACAACTCGGCAAAGTTTCCGGAACTCAGCTGCTACCTGCTACCCGGGCACACCCGTACACCGGCAGATGCCATCGAACAGGCGAAGCAGGCGGAGGCGCTTGGCCTCGGTATGGTCTGGCTGTCGGAACGCTTTGACGTCAAGGACGCCGGTGTAATCTGCTCTGCCGCGCTGACAGCCACCAGCAAGATTCACGTGGCCACGGCAGCCACCAACATCCACACGCGTCACCCACAGGTGCTCGCCGGCATGTGCAGCAGCCTGCACTACCTGTCCGGCGGCCGTTTTGAACTCGGTCTCGCGCGCGGCGTGGGCATCCGCGACCAGCTCATGGGGCTTGAAACCGTCTCCAACAAGAAGATGGTCGAAGGTATGGAGATACTGCGCACGCTATGGCGCGGCGAGAAGGTCATGGGCCACGAGGGCGAGATGGGCAACCTGCCCTACCTGACCCTCGGCGACTGGATCAGCGCTGACATCCCGATTCATTTCGTGGGCTTCGGTCCGAAAACACTGCGCTGGGCAGGTGGCCATTTTGACGGCATTCACCTGCATACGTTTGTCACCGACCGCGGGCTGGCGCGCGCCAAGGCACTCGCACGGGAAGGCGCCGAGGCCGCCGGGCGCGACCCGGACAAGGTCAAACTCTTCTCGGTCTTCGCAACAGCGCTGGAGCCTACTCATGAAGAGTTCCTGCAGAAGTTTATCGGCCGCATGGCCACCTATCTCCAGGGGCCGGGTTACGGTGAACTCCTGGTCGCTTTGAACGAGTGGGACCCGGAGATTCTTGACGCGTTTCGCGCGCACCCGACAGTTGCCTCCATGCCAGGCGCAATAGACAGTGTGGCCACACTGGAACAACTCGAGGAGATCAGCAAACTGATCCCCGAGGAATGGTTGCCTGCTGCCCGGGGTACTGCCGAGGAGTGCGCCGCGGCCTGGCGCAACCAGCTCGCCAATGGCGCTGATGGGGTGTGCATCCACGGGTCTACCCCGGAAGAATTCGCGCCGATCCTCGAAGTTTACGGTGCCTAGTCCAACAAGACGCTCCACCACGCTTGCAACCGCCGCGCGCTTCGGGACAATGCTGCCCTGCTGAAAGAAAAGGGAGATTCAGTCAGTGGCGGCAACTCGCATCAAGCCCCCGATGGGGCCGGACAACGCCTGGTGGTGGGACATGGCCGCCGAAGGCAAGCTCGGCATACAGCGCTGCACCAACTGCGGCGCATTACGCCATCCACCGCGCCCCATGTGCGGCGAGTGCGGGTCGATGGAATGGGAAACCATCGAGTCCTCCGGCCGGGGCACCATCGCGAGCTTCACTGTACTGACCCACCTGCAATTCCCGGGCTACAACTACCCGCTGATTATCATCCTCGTCGACCTCGAAGAAGGCACGCGACTCACCTCCGAGCTGGTCGATTGCGCACCCGAAGCGGTGGACTTCGGCCTGGCCGTTGAAATGGTGATTCACGAGGACCCGGACGGCTTCAAACTGCCGGTTTTCAAACTGGCGGGGGGGGCATAATGCCGATCTCACTGAAAAACGAAACCGCCATCGCCGGCATTGGACTCACCGAGTTCAGTAAGGCGTCAGGTGTGTCAGAACTGTCGCTCGCCGCACAATGCGTGGCCGCCGCCTGCGAGGATGCCGGCGTCGCGCCGGGAGAGATCGATGGGTTCGTCAGCTTCACCCTGGACTCAACCGACGAGATCGAGGTCGCCCGCGCGGTCGGCGCGGACAACTTGAGCCACTTTTCCAAGGTCAACTACGGCGGTGGCGCCGCTGTGGGCACCATCGCACAGGCTGCCATGGCCATCGCGACGGGTCAGGCGAGCACCGTGGTCTGCTATCGCGCCATGAACGGTCGCTCCGGGCAGCGCATGGGCCAGGGTGTGTCCGGCCAGATCGTCACCTCCGATCTCGTGCACTGGTCCTGGTACATGACCTACGGCATGTTGATCCCCGGCGCATGGATCGCACTCATCGCCAACAAGTACATGCACCGCTACGGCGTGACGCGCGAAGACCTCGGTCGCGTCGCCATCTCCCAGCGCAACCATGCGCTGCGTAACCCGCGCGCCTGGGGTTATGGTAAGGAACTCACGATGGAGCAGTACCTGGCGTCAGAGCCGATCGCACACCCGCTCTGCCTGTTCGACTTCTGCCAGGAGACTGACGGCGGCTGCGCGATTCTGCTCACCAGCGCTGAGCGCGCCCGCGACCTGCGCCACAAGCCCGCGATCATCCGCGGAGTGACACAGGCTTCAACACGCGGCCAGGAACAGATGACCAGTTACTACCGTGATGAACTGGAATCGCTGCCTGAAATGGAAATGGCCGCGGAGCGCGTCTATGCGCAGGCAGGCCTGGGACCGAAGGATATCGACGCGGCGTGCCTGTACGACGCCTTCACCTCCGAGGTCATCATGCAGCTCGAGTCCTTCGGCTTCTGCGGCCGCGGCGAGGGCAAGGACTTGGTGCGCGACGGCGCGCTCGATATCGACGGCCGCCTGCCCAACAACACCCACGGCGGCTTGATCTCAGAGGCCTATGTCCACGGGATGAATAACATCGCCGAGGGTGTACGGCTGGTGCGCGGCGAGTCTACCGGACAGCCGGACAAGACCGTGGAACACGTGCTGGTGAGTAGCGGCGTGGGCGTTCCGACCGGGGCGATGATTCTCGGCGCCGACTGACGCGCTTTCCACTCTCGCTCAGCGCGGGCCCTGCCCATCATCAACCTTGATGACGGAGCCCGTAACGCACTCCGACGAGGGCGATACGAGATACAGAAGCGTGCTGTCCAACTGCTCGGGTTGACCCAGGCGCTTACGCGGAAAGCCCTGCGTGATATCGCCAACGCGCGACAGCATGCCGTCCATCATCTCTGAGCTGAACGCGCCCGGCGCGATACAGTTGACGTTGATGTGATTGCGCGACCACTCCACGGCAAGCACTTCGGTCATTCGCGCGATACCCGCCTTTGTCACGGAGTAGAGCGCCGCACCACCCCCGGCGTAGTGAAAGCCGCCCACGGAACTGATGTTCACCATGCGCCCGGGCTGTTTGAGCTCGATCAGCCGCCGCGCCACCTCACACGACAGGATGTAGGGGCCGCGAAGGTTCGTGTCGAACACCGCATCGATCAGGTCGAGCGACATCTTGTGGGCGTGCTGCGCGTCGGGAATGCCCGCGTTGTTGATAAGAATCGACACGGGGCCGCCCAGGCCGGCCTCGACGGCACCCGGCGCCGCCTTGACGGCTTCAGCGTCGGTCATGTCGAGCGCAAGCGGAAACGCGGAAGCCCCTACCCCCTCGATTTCGGCGACGACCTCCGCCAGTCGATCTTCGCGCCGTCCGGCAACGGCAACAGCCGCACCCGCTTCAGCGAGCACGCGCGCAAAGCGCCTGCCCAGTCCTGAGGTAGCGCCGGTTACGAGGGCCACCTGGCCCGAAAGGTCGTTGGAGATTGGGTGTGTCATCGGGTGCGTCTCGCGGTTCTGGTTATGAGCAACCAGTATGACCCATTCTCCGTGAACTGCGAACGCCTGGGTGAGGGCTAGATGCCCGGATCGACCCCCGTCATCTCGATAGACAGATCCCATAACCGCGCGGCCACCTTTTCATCCCGGCTGCAGCGGTTGGAGCTGACCTTGACTGCAGGGCCCGCCGTCTCAAAGCGATAGGCCGGACCATAGTAGTCACCGCCTTCGACCTGGTCGGACACTGCGGCACAAAGGGTAGGCCACGCACCGGCAGCGGCGGTGTTCAGCAGCGGTTGCAGAAGGTCCGTCGCCTTGGTGAGAACGCCGGGCATATAGCGGCTGAGCTCGGTGCTCGCAATACCGGGGTGACAGGCGACGGACAAAACGGGGATGTCGGCAGCATCCAGTCGGCGCTGTAACTCGTAGCTGAAGAGGAGATTTGCGAGCTTGCTCATGCTGTAGCGTGCCGATGCGCTGTAGCGGCGCTCTGCATTGATGTCGTCGAAGCGAATGCGGCCCGTATTGTGCGCAATGCTGCTGGTATTCACCACGCGCGACTGGGGCGTCGCCGCAAGTTTGTCGAGCAACAGTCCCGTCAAGGCAAACGGGCCCAGGTGATTCACGCCAAACTGCGACTCGAAACCGTCAGCCGTTAAGCCATAGGGCGGCACCATCAACCCAGCGTTGTTAATAAGTACATCGATCCGGTCTTCGTTCGAAAGCTCGTCCGCGCAGGCCTGCACGGATGACAGGTCGCCGAGGTCTAGCGCCACGAAGCCGATGTCAACGTCACCATTAGTGCCCTGGATACGTGCGATGGCTTCCTCTGCTTTGGACTGTGAACGGCAGGCGAGCAGCACTCGTCCGCCACGCGCAGACAATACACGCGCTGCCTCGTACCCGAGACCGGTATTGGCGCCTGTCACCACAAAGGTCTTGCCGGCCTGATCGGGTACGTCTTGTTCCGTAAATCCACGCTGCATGTCTGCTGTCTCCGAATACGCTTCTACTGCTGGAAGGAAATGGCAATCTCGAAGGACGTGTCCTTCGTCGTGTTGCGGCCGTTGATCACCTTCGAAAGTGTGGCCTCAAGCGAGACGCCATTGAAGTAATACCAACCCTGGAGCCCCAGCCGGGTGAACTCCTGGTCATTGAGCACCGTGACGCGGTTCTTGGGGTCAATCGTCAGGCTGTCCTGGCTGATCGTGTTGGGCGCATCACCATTGTTCAGGCTGATCGCGCCATCCGCAAAGACCGCACCGCCAGGGCCCTTGTAGCTGCCACCCGCCTTGAGTTCCCACCTCACCTTGTCGGAAAACTCACGACCGTCGATATCAGACAGTACGAAAGCCGCCCGCGCATCGGCGAATGTCCAGGGTATCGGGTACACCGACGCGCCCAGGCCAAACTCCAGGTTGTACGTACCGTCCCCCAGGGGCACCTTGTCATCGGTCGAGTCGATCGTTTCGAGATTGAGGTGGCTGACAGACGTAGAATAGTTGGGGAACACAAACCGCACGTCAGTCGCAATTGGGAAAGCTGTGTCCTTTAGCTGGTACTTGAAACCCACCATCCCGTCGGCAAGACCGTCTGCCTCACGAGTTACTCGCGTCTGGAACGGTAGCTCTACACCCTTGGGAACCGTTTCGAACGTTTCCTTGATATCTTTGTATTCCAGTGAAAACAACAGATCGATGCGCTCAGTCACACCGTATTCGAGATAAATGCGATACGCCTTTTCGCGATACTCCCCGTCGCGGGCAAAACCCGCCGTAAAGTCGTCCAGGAATACATCGGACGCCAGCGGCGCGCCATTGCCGTTGTTGTCAAAACCGCGATCCGCCTCTGTTGAGGCTTGTGCGATCTTGAAATAGTAGTTACCAACCCCTCGTGCTTCTGCACCTGAGTGCACCAGGTTCGCCTGCGCCAGCAAAAGCAGCGCGAGAAGCCCTTTTAATGCCGGGCGATGGCAGAGTCTCAATGACATAGCGTGTACCTAAACTTCCATTACTTTTGTTATTCGATGCGACCACACAGCACTGCAATGTGGACGCCTGATCATCACGGCTGCCTTAAAGTCGCTACCGGTACGAATGAAATTCCTGCCGCAACTGACGCCCCCACTTCTCATTAAAGGGGTGCACTTTAGACGTAGGCCCCTGTTGCCCGGTCAGCGCGCGCTCCTCATTGGCCCACTTGAATATCGAGCCCTCAAGGTTACTCACATCGGATGCACCCGCGCTCATAAGCCGGCGGCCAAAGGACGACGAACGATAACCGACAGAACAATACACAACCACTGGCTGTGAGAGGTAACTCCCGGGCAGGTCTTCCAACGGCGTATCCGGCGGCACGTTGATCGCGCCCGGCAGGTGGCTGACCGCATACTCTTTCGGCTCACGTATATCGAGAAGAAGCAATGCTTCGCCTTCAGGTTCAGCCAGCTTCGCCGCCAACGCCGATGTTGTGATGACCGGTACATCGGGAAACTCAGCCGCCACGTTGTCGACAGTGATGGCGAGCGCCCGGTCGGGATTCTCAGTTGCGTGACAACCTGCAATCGCCAGACAGCCTAACAACGACAACAAAAAGGTTGCTATCAATGAGCCGCGGCGTTGCGTGGAAACAATGTTCATGGCGCCCTCACCCCGGCAGCCGCACGCAGATTCGCCTGCCGCAGTCGCAATAAAAAGATCTTCGACAGGATGCCAACACCAGCCAATACGGAACCTTTCACCGTGCCACTGATCTTCGATCTGCCAATACGTACCGTCGAGTCGACGGGATACTCTCCCATTCTCAGCCCGAGCTGGATCGCCTTGATCTGCATTTCAACGGTCCAACCAAAACGCCTGTCCACCATTGCAATTGATTCAAGCGCCGATGTACGAATAGCCCTGAAGGGGCCGAGGTCAGTGATACGAACGCCCCAGATCAGCCGGATCAAGCCCGCCGAGAGTGCGTTACCGAAGCGCTGCACCGGCGCCAGCGCGCCGCGTTCCATGTCACCCAATACGCGAGAGCCTATCGCCAGGTCATCTCCTGCCGCAATGCCGTCGAGCAAGCGGATAGCCTGTTCGACCTTACAGGAGTCGTCGCCATCGACAAAGAGCACGACATCAACGGGGGCAATCTCCGCCAGCGCCGTTAAGCAGGCAACCCCATAGCCGAGTTCCTCCTGCCGCACGACTCTTGCGCCTGCGACACGGGCTGCTTCTGCGGTGCCATCGGTTGAGGCGTTATCACAGACGACGAGATCGTCTACCACCGGTTCCGCATCGGGGGTCGCAAGCGCCAACAACCCCGCGACTACCTTGGCGATGGCGAGCGCTTCATCGTGAGCGGGGATTACAACTGCCACTTTCAGCCCTTTATACATGACGCATCACACCCGGGGTCTGGCCGACAGCGCTTGTTTGCGGAATGCGATGACGCAGCTCGAAGACAAAAC
Organism: Halioglobus sp.; assembly: GCA_965227435.1. Taxonomy (GTDB): domain Bacteria; phylum Pseudomonadota; class Gammaproteobacteria; order Pseudomonadales; family Halieaceae; genus Marimicrobium. The sequence continues at coordinate 1,014,643 of CBDDGB010000002.1, forward strand.
CGAGCAACAGTCCGGCGAATATGACAACAAGCGGCCAATCCGCGGGCTCCCAGCGACCAGCACCGTAAAAACCTCCAAGAACCTCGTAGGTTAGCCCCGCGGTACACGTCCAGATCAGCAACAACGGCCGCGGCGCAACAGCCATGAGGGGTACCAGCGCCATCAGGTACCAGGGAAAGACGACCGGGCTCAACAGCAATACCATCACCAGCGTGTACGCAAGCAGCGGGCTGCTGATATCTATAGGAGCCGACAGCTTCCATGCGCGCTGCGCTATCAATGCACTACCGAGCAACAGGCCAACTGCCACGGCCACAGCCGTCTGTGCGGGGGAAACAGCCCAACTCAGCACGCTGAATACGGGCGAACCAAACCGCCACTTTTCGAACAGGGTGCCGATGCTGCCAATCGGTACCAGACCCAGGAACAGCGCCAGGCCATAACCGACAGCGACAGTCGCACCGGCGGCGACAGCCAGCACCAGGGCGGGCCGCAGATGTTTCTGGCCGAGCACTAACGGCAGCAACAGGGCGATGGGCAAGATTTTCACCAGCGCGCCCAGCCCAATGCAAAGTCCCGCCAAACCCTGGCGCCCGCCGACAAGGTAGTACAGGCACAGCGCCACGAAGAGCGCAGAAAAGGCGTCGACGTGGGCACCTACCCCAGTCTCCAATATCAGGAGCGGCGACAGCGCGACCAGCGACAAGTGCTGGAGCCGACCGATTCGCGCGAGTACAAGCGCCGACAGGAAGACTGTTGCAATCCCCGCGAGCGTTGCCAACACCTTCCAGACCACAGGCGCTGCATCCACGCCGGCAGAAGCGGACAGTGAAAACAGCGCGAGCGAAAGCGGCGGGTAGAGCGTTGGATACTGCACATGCTCCACCGGCGGCTGCCAGACTGATCTCAGCTCGGCGAGCTCCGGGGCATCGTGCGTAACCTGGTAAGGATCGTAGCCCGAGATCGCGATCTTGCCGTCAAACATGTAGCGGTCAATATCATTGGAGGTATAGGGCTCCATCGGCAGGCAGATAAGGCGCGCCAACACCGCAACAAACAACAGCCATCGCACATCCCGCAGTGACATTGCCCTCGGCGCGCTGAACCACGCGAGAAGCATGCATACCGAGGTAAAGGTAAACTGCGCAACCGAGAGCCACCCAATCGCCTTCCCTGTTGCCGGGTCAGACTGCGCATGCAAACTGCCAATGTACAGGCCAGCTGCAACCCCGATGAGAAGGAACGCGAGACTGAGTCGATGCAGCATTACCATGACTCAACCAGGTCGCGGCGCGTACTGCTGCCGCAGCGTACCGAGTGCGGTGGTGAAAAACCCGAGCACGAGCAAAAGCAGGAAGGGCAGCATCAGCCACTGTTCGTTGCGCACGCCCCAGGCGAATACGATCGCGTAGATAAACGCGAGCAGGAACTCGAACTGGCCACCCCTTGGCGAGATAGCGGCATACAGGGCCCCTCTCCCCAATGCGGCTCCAGCTCCCGTACGACCCACGGCGACTTTCGCATCGTCACCGTCAACGCTGCCTACCTTGGGGGTGCGGACGAATTCACCCTGGTCGCCCAAGAGCGCCTCGGCGGCGGCCCGCGCATTGTTGAAGGCCAATTGGATGCCGAGCAACAGCATACGCGGCAGGGCAAGCAACGCAGCCCACTTTGAGCGGCCGAGCGCAACCTGGCCAAAGTAGAAATACACCAGGTGGCCCCCGGACGAGAGCAGCAACAAGGGGAAGTCCAGCCACAGGATGCTGGGCAAACCGATTCTTTCCCTGACAATGAGACTCGGGACAAGGAAGAACACCGAGTCGATCAACATAATGAGATAGGCAAGGTTATTGGACAGGTGGTACGTCGATTCCACCTTGACGCCCAGCGGCAAGGGCGAGCGCCACACCGTGCCAAGCAGCTTGCGCATGACCTGAATGCCACCCTTGGCCCAGCGGTGCTGCTGGCTTTTGAACGCGTTGATATCGCCGGGGAGCTCACCCGGGCAAGACTGCTCGTTCAGGTAGACGAGTTGCCAACCCTTGAGCTGCGCGCGGTAACTCAGGTCGAGATCCTCAGTGAGGGTATCTGCACTCCAGTGACCGGCGTCTTCAATGGCCCGGGTACGCCATATACCCGCAGTCCCGTTGAAGTTGAACAGGGCGCCAGACCGGTCTCGCACCTGTTGTTCGAGTGCAAAATGCGCGTCCAGCATTACACCCTGGCTTTCTGTAAGGCGACTGACGTGACGATTGAGGTGTTCCCAACGGAACTGCACCATCGCCACGCGATCATCGGTAAAGTGATGCACAGCCTCCCGAAGCAGCGCTGGGTCCGGCAGAAAATCTGCATCGAAGATCGCGATAAACTCACCGGTTGCCTCTGCCATCGCGTCCTTGAGGGCGCCAGCCTTAAAGCCCTGCCGGTCGCGTCTGTGGACATGCTGGATGTTCAGACCTTCAGCGGCATACTCAGCAACAAGATCGCGCACCAGATCAATGGTGGCGTCTGTGGAATCATCAACGATCTGGATCTGCAGCTTGTTCCGGGGATAATCGGTGGCCGCAACCGCGCGCACAATGCGCTCAGCGACGAACCGCTCATTGAAAAGGGGCACCTGGATCGTCAGGGTCGGGTACTGGTCGAACCGCTGCGGTGGCTCAATGTCCCGGCTACGATAGCGCAGCCAGCGAAAGACCATGGACAGCCTGTGCAACCCGAAGAGGCAGAGGATCGCGAGCAGCAGGAAATGCACCAACAGAATGGCGTAGCCAAGGCTTAACATCAGTTTTTCTTATTTCCTGCCCAACACACCGATATCCCTGCAGGGATCAATAAAGAGCCTACGCTAGATAAGCCTATTTGGCTCACTGTCCCGCCAAATTGGTCCGCCGAATGCAGCCCGGCGTATTCCCCTTATCGCAACGAGAGACCCTACCATGCACTTTGACTCCACAGCCATCGCCGCCATGGAAAAGCGTGAGCGCGCGGCCTTCATCAACTCGCTGTCAGGGTACAAGTCCGCCAATCTGGTCGGTACAGCGGATACCGAGGGCCACACGAATCTGGCAATTATGAGTTCGGTGGTGCACTTAGGTTCCCACCCGCCATTGCTGGCACTGGTGGTGCGGCCAGGACAGGAGGAGCGACACACCCTCTCCAACCTGCTCGCAAGCGGCGTGTACAGCATCAACCACGTCACGGGCGACATCACCCATGCCGCCCACCAGACCGCTGCGCGCTACGACAGGAGCGTCTCCGAATTCACGGCAACCGGACTCACGCCGCAATGGGTCGAGGGTTTCGGCGCACCTTTTGTTGCCGAAGCGGGTATCAAACTTGGCATGGAGCTGCGGGAGCACCAGGAACTCGCCATCAACGACACGCACCTCGTTATTGGGGAGATCGTGCACGCGCTGCTGCCGCCCGAGTGCCTACGCGATGATGGCGCAGTCGACCTGCAGGTCGCGGGCACGGTGGCGCTCTCAGGGCTCGACACCTACTCGCGCCCGGAACCCATTGCGCGCATGGCCTACGCCAAGCCTGACTTGCCTCCGCGTGAGCTTGAGCTCTGAAGAGCGCTGGGCATCCCCCGTCAGGGGTAGCTGTAACTGGCCTGGAAACCGAGCGGCAGGCCAATAGCCCAGTAGAGGAGCAGGAAGATCGTCCACGCCGTGGCAAATGCGATCGAGTACGGCAGCATCAGCGCGGTCAGTGTGCCGATACCCGTTGCCGCGATGTAACGCTGGCAGTACACCACGACGAGCGGGAAGTACGGCATCAGCGGCGTGATGATGTTGGTGGATGAATCACCGATGCGATAAGCCGCCTGTGTCAGGTCCGGCGAAATGCCCAACTCCATCAACATCGGCACAAAGATCGGCGCCAGCAGGGCCCACTTTGCAGAGGCCGACCCGACAAACAGGTTGAGCAGTCCCGTGATCAGCACAATGCCGATGATGGTGAGCGCCGAGGGGAGCCCAAGACTCTGCAACAGCTCGGCGCCCTTCAGTGCCATCAGCACGCCGAGGTTGGACTGGCCGAAGGCATAAATAAACTGCGCGATAAAAAACATGATGACCAGGTAGTACGCCATGGTCTCCATGCTGCGCGTCATGCCATCGATAATGTCTTTGCTGCTTTTCACGGTGCCCGCGCGCACGCCGTAGGCCACCGCAGGCAGCAGGAACATGAAGAAGATGAGCGGCACGATGGCACCCATCAACGGTGCACCCATCTCTGTCAGCGACCCGTTGGCACCGCGCCAGGGTGAATCGTCCGGCCAGACCATCGCGACCACGGCGGCAACGCCAAGCAGCATCGTCCACAGCGCCGTGCGCAGTCCGCGCGACTCCTCTGGCGACAGCGCCTCCATGCTGTTGCTGGCGTCGATATCGTCATCCAGCCCATGCCCCGCCAGGCGCGGCTCTACATAGCGGTCGGTCACCAGCCAGCCGAGGCCGATAATCAGGAACGATGAGGCGGCGGTGAAGAAGTAGTTGTTGAGCGGATTGAGCACGACGGCCGGGTCTAGGATCTGGGCGCCGGATTGCGAGATGCCCTGCAGCATCGGGTCTATTGCAGAGGGAATGAAGTTGGCAGAGAAGCCACCGGACACGCCCGCAAACGCCGCCGCAATCCCCGCCAGTGGATGCCTGCCAGCGGCGTAAAAGATCACGCCGCCGAGCGGTATCACCATGACATAGCCGGCATCCGCCGCCACGTGCGAGACAACGCCCACGGTGATCACCATGGGTGTCAGTAGCCAGCGCGCGGTGAACTGCAGCATGGCTCGCAGCGCCGCATTGATAAAGCCCGTGTGTTCCGCGACGCCGATACCGAGCATGGCCACGAGCACGATGCCGACAGGGTGAAAATGCGCGAAGTTGTCGACCATACTGGTCATGAACTTCACCCAGGACTCACCGGACAACTGGTTGACCACACGCAGTGGCTCTCCGGTGCGCGGGTCAATCAATCCCCAGTCGACATACGACAAGAGAAGCGACGCTACCCAAACGGCCAACAGCAACGCGATAAACAAGACCGCTGGGTCAGGCAGTCGATTACCCGTGCGCTCGATCGCGGCCAGCATGCGCTGGGTGGTGGTGTCAGACTGATTCATCGGCGACCATTCTGGCACACATAACGGTTTGCCTTGAAGTGCGGCAACACACAAGGTCACTCGTCTGACCCGAGCGGCGGACGCTATACTACCTGTATGCCACGCCCACCCGGGTGGCGGGCACAACACAACAATAATGGAGAACAAACGTGAAAGCGTCCGCGCCATATGCGATAGCCGTCGCCATCGCCCTCCTCCTCGCTGGCTGTGGCCTCGGCAGCGTTGAGCTGAGCACCGAACCCTGGCACCCGGAACCCCGGCCCGCCACCAAACAGGAACCCGCGCCGCGCAAGGCCTGTACCCAGTCTGTGGCAGAGCGCCAGCCCCTCTACGGCGACCTGCACATCCACACGTCGCTGTCGATGGACGCCAATTCTCTCGGCACGCGCACCTTGCCAGACGATGCCTACGCCTATGCCACTGGCAGGGAAATCGAGGTCGGAAGCGTTGACCCGCGGCTGCCCGGGCGCAAAGTCAGCATTGATCGCCCGCTGGACTTTGCGGCGGTGACCGACCATGCCGAGTGGCTGGCCGAAGTCTCCCTGTGCACAACGCCGGGTTCCGCCACTTACGACAGCAAGGGTTGCGCAATCTACCGGGGCGAAGAGCAGGCGCTGCTGGCGCGCGTGCTCGGATTGAAAGGGTTTCGCGCGCGCATTGCGGGACTGGTAGGGCTCTCCGGGCGCAGCGACGACGTGTGCGGCGACGACGATGCCACATGCCGCCGCGAACTCGCCTCTGTCTGGCAATCCATCCAGGATTCTGCCGAACGCTGGTACGACCGCAGCGCCGACTGCGCTTTCACCACATTTCACGCCTGGGAATACAGCCATTCACCCCAGGCAACAAAGGTGCACCGCAATATTATCCTGCGCAACGAGATCGTACCCGAGCTTCCAATCTCTTCGCTCGAGACACCCGAGGCCATGGACCTGCGCCGGCAGTTGCTTACGCAGTGCAACGACTCGGGTAGCGGCTGCGATGCAATCGCCATCCCGCACAACCCGAACCTGTCCAACGGGCAGATGTTCAGGCGTGAATACGCCGACCTGCCCATCGAGGGCCAGCGTGAAGAGGCCGCGCTGCGCGCACGTCTCGAACCCGTGGTAGAGATGATGCAGATTAAGGGTGAGAGCGAGTGCCGCAACGGCATGTACAACGTGCTGGGTGGTGAGGACGAACTCTGCGGCTTTGAAAAGATCCGCGACTTCGGCAACGCCGAGGTAGAGGACTGTCTCACCGGCTCAGGCAGCGGCGCGCAGGCGGGCAAAGGGTGTACCTCGCGCACTGACTATGTACGCTATGCGCTGCTTGAGGGTCTCAGCGAAAAGGCGCGCATTGGCGTTAACCCCTACGCGTTCGGCTTTGTCGGCAGCACCGATACACACACGGCCACGCCCGGTGCGGTGAGTGAATGGGATCGGCCCTACAAGTACGGTTACTCCGTCAAACAGGGTCTTACCGTTGGCGATGCACGGCGCAGCGTGGCCTTCCAAAGTCCCGGTGGTCTCGCCGGGGTATGGGCGGAGGAAAACACGCGCGATGCCATCTTTGACGCATTCAAGCGGCGCGAGACGTTCGCGACCAGCGGTCCGCGTATCGCACCGCGCTTCTTTGCGAGCTGGAACATGCCCGACGACATCTGCGACAGCAACTCACTGGCCGCAGAGGGTTATCGCAGCGGCGTCGCAATGGGGAGTGTGTTACAGCGGGCGAGCGATGCAGACGCATCGCCCTCCTTCGTGGTATCGGCGGTCGCCGACCCAGGCACCGCCGCCGCACCCGGCGTCGACTTACAGCGCCTGCAAATTGTTAAGGGCTGGCTGGGCGAAGGCGACACGTTCCACCAACAGGTCATAGACGTTGCAGGTAATGCCGACAACGGCGCTTCAGTAGACCTCGCTACCTGCAAACCCACAGGCAAGGGGCACACCAGCCTGTGCGCCGTGTGGCAGGACCCCGAGTTTGACCCGGCCGAGGACGCCGTCTACTACGCGCGCGTGGTGGAGAACCCGAGCTGCCGCTGGTCGACCCGGCTCTGCCTGTCACTGCCTGAAGATGAGCGTCCGGATGGCTGCCACAGCGACAGGCTGCCAAAAACCGTGCAGGAAAGGGCATGGACGGCGCCAATCTGGTACGGCGCGAACTAGGCGCAGGTGTCACCTTTCTTTACACTCAGCGGCTATTAGCGGTACAGGAGAGCCCGCGCAAAGGCCTAAACAGCTGATGCCGCGCCTGTTGCCGGCAACGGGCACATATATTGCTTTAATTGAGGCGCTGGATTATCAATTGGCGCCCAGAACATAAAAACTGACTTCGCGGTACCCAGCCCCAGGCCATCCGCTGTACGGACAACCACAATGCCCTCGACCCGCCCTCTTCTCGCAAGCCTGATCGCTACGGTTCTGCTAATCGCTGCCATTCCCAGTTACGCCCAATGCGGCGGTCGTGTACCGCTGCTCTGCGACGCAGACGGTGACTACAACGTCGATCAGAACGACCTCCTGCTGATCAAGTCAGCACTCGGTGACACTGCAGCGCCCGGCGATGTGCGCGATATAGACGCAGACGGTGTTATCACAAGACAGGACGCCAACCAGTGCCTGGCGCGCTGCAGCGCCGATAGCTGTGCATCCACCGCATCAATTTACAGCGTGGCGAATGCCTGCGTGGCAATCTCCCCCGACGGCGGGAACAGTTTTCTGACTGGCGTTGGCGCTTTAACCGCAGGTGCCGCAGTTTCGCTTTCTGACCCATCGCTGGTCGATGGCGTGTACGGTCCGGTTGCAACCTCCACCACTGAGGCAAGCCGCTTCTTGCTGCGTCCCACGGATCTCGGCAAGTACCTGCTGTTCGACGAGAGCGCGAGCTACATGACCTCAAACGGCGAAATCCTGCTACGCCAGACGGGCCTCGCGTCAGACACGCGCCTGGTTGACGACGAGGTTGTGATAGACAGCGACATGCAGTCCGAGGGTGAATGGCAGCTCCTGGCCGTTGCCGATGATCGCTATCGCCTGAAACACCTGCGCTCCGGAAAATTTGTTGGCGCAGATGGCAACGTGGTTGGCAAAGGTGGCGCGGCCGACCTCGAGTTTGTAACCGTCGAAGGCTGCGCCACGTTCCCCGAGCTGACGGTGGACGCGTCTGGCGACATTACGGTGACAGAGTTTGAAGACGGCTCTGTTTACGGCTTCGTGGAAACCCATGCCCACCTGTTTACGAACCTCGCCTTTGGCGGCGGGGGCACGTTCCACGGCTCGCCCTTTCACCCCCTGGGCGTACAACACGCCCTCGCGGACTGCGATCTCGTACACGGCGAAGGCGGCCGCAGGGATGTCATGGGCGCAGGCTTTTCCGGCGGCGGTAGCATCGAAGAACTGCTGCCTGCCCTGATCAACGGCGAACTTCCCGACAAGCAACACGACACCGAGGGCTACCCCGAGTTTACGGAATGGCCTGCAGCACCCTTCAGCTCAACCCACCAGATGCAATATTACAAGTGGATCGAGCGCGCGTACCTCAGCGGTTTGCGCCTGATGGTGCAACACGCCACAACCAACTCGTTCCTCTGCGACATGGTCACCGGTATCGGTGCGCAGCCCAGGCGGCACGACTGCAACGACATGGTGAATGTCGACAAGATCATCGACGCAACCTATGCACTGGAGCGCTACGTCGACGCGCTGGCGGGCGGCCCCGGTCTGGGCTGGTTTCGGATCGCCTACTCACCCGAGGAGGCGCGCGAGTTCATTCGTGGCGGTAAGCTCGCGGTCGTGCTCGGTATCGAGACGTCCGCCCTGTTCGACTGCTTCCTGGTGCCCTTTGGCGATTTCGAGCCGTGCACCGAGGCTGATGTAGTCGCCAAGCTCGACGAGTACTACAACAAGGGCGTGCGCGTGCTGTTCCCCGTGCACAAGTACGACAATGCCTTCTCCGCGGGCGACGGCCAGCGCGGCCTGATCCAGATCGGCAACTTCGGGCACACCGGGCACTACTCCAGTTACATCCAGTGCCCCAGTGAGCTGCTGACATTCCCGGGCGGCTTTGACAACGGCGGCGTACCCTTCGCCAACCTGAACCAGCCCCGCGAGATCTACGACTCCCCACCGCCCTTCGACATGAGCGGCCTGCCCGACAACGTTGTGGGCACCCTGCTGCCGCTCATCAATTTGCTGGGCGGCGGCGACCTGGCGGGACAGTACTGCCAGAAACACGGCCTCACGCCGTTGGGCGAATTCCTGATCGTCGAAATGATGAAGCGCGGCATGATCCTCGAAGTCGATCACCTGCCTCGCAAGAGCTATGCGCGAGCGTTTGAACTGCTGGTGACACACGACTACCCCGCGATGGGCACCCATGGACGCAACTACAACGGGCTGCTCTATCTGCTGGGCGGAATGTCGAAATCAAACCTGGGACGCTGCCGCAACCCGAACGTACCCGCCACCATGGACGACAGTTTCCAGGCGCGCATCCAGCTTATGCGGGACAAGGGCGCCTTCCCCGCCGAGGGTTTCGGCTTTGACCTGAACGGTTTCGCAGGCGCCCCGGGGCCGCGGTTCGGCCCACGCAGCGGCTGCCGCAACCAGACCGACGAGGGCATTACCTACCCCTTCACCTCCTACGCGGGCGACATCACCCTGGAAGAACCCGTGGTTGGCAACCGCACCCTGGACTTCAATACCGAGGGCATGGTGCACCTCGGCCTGGTGGCAGAACTCATTGAGGACGTGCGCCTTGATGGCGTGACCGACGAGGAACTGGAACCCCTGTTCAAGTCCGCTGAAGGTTACCTGCGCGTGTGGGAAAAGTCCGAGGCGCGCAGCCAGGCGCTGTGGCCCCGGGACACCGTTAACTGACCTGCCGCTCGCGACCCTCCCAGTAGGGCTTGCGCAACTCGGTCTTCAGCACCTTGCCGGCGCCGGACAGCGGCATAGGTTCCTCGCGGAACGTAATGCCCTTGGGCAGTTTGTAACCGGCGATCTGCGCACGACAGTGCTCCATGAGCTCCTGCTCGGTCGCCGACTGCCCTGGCTGCAGAATGACAATGGCGTGCACGGCCTCGCCCCACTCCTCATGCGGTATGCCGATGACCGCGACATCCTGCACGGCATCGTGGCTGATCATCGCGTTTTCCACTTCCGTGGTGAAAACATTCTCGCCGCCGGTCACGACCATGTCCTTCACCCGGTCGACGATGAAGAGGTAGCCGTCTTCGTCGAGGTAGCCCGCATCGCCGGTGAACACCCAGCCGTCCTGCAACGCCTTCGCCGTTTCCTCCGGCTTGTTCCAGTAACCAATCATAGTGTGCGGTCCGCGCACAACAATCTCGCCTGACTCACCCACACTGCAGTCCCTGCCCTCCTCATCAACGATACGCATTTCCGTTACCGCAGTGGGCTGCCCGGCTGCCTTTAGCTTGTCGCTGCCGGCCCGATGGTCGGACCTGGCGAGCATGGTGGCAACGGGCGCGAGCTCGGTCTGGCCGTAGGCCTGCACAAGGCCAACGCTGGGCCACTTCTGCATGATCGTCTCAAGCGTGGCCGCGGGCATCGGGGAAGCGCCATAGACGATCGTCTCCAGTGTTGAAAAATCAGCATCGTCCGCGTTCGGGTGGTTCAGCATCATCTTGATCATGGCGGGCACGAGCAGCGCGTTGGTGATTCCCTCGCTGCCGATCGTGTCGAGCACAAGGCCCGGTTCAAACGCCGTCACGATGACGTGCGAGGCGCAGCTCATGGTGGCGCCCATAGAGCCCGCAAAGTCCGCCATGTGAAACATGGGTGCTGCGTGCAGGTAAATGCTGTCGCGCCGCATCTCCATGAGTGGGAGTGCGCCCACTGCGCTCGCCCATATCGCTCGGTGTGACTGCATCACCCCTTTGGGAAAACCCGTGGTGCCCCCAGTATAGAAAATACCCGCCATGTCGTTAGGGTCCTGTTCGGGCATTTCTGCGGGGTCGTGCTGGTTTATCAGGTCGGTGAGAGAGCTGGCCCACTCGGGGCACGCGCCATCACCCATGTATACCGCGGCTCCCAGGCAATCGACATCGCCCAGCAGCTGTTGTGTCTGCTCTGCAAACGCATCGTCGAACAGGATTACGCGCACCCCGGCGTCTGACACCGCGTAGGTGTTTTCGGGCAATGCCCAGCGTGTGTTCAGCGGGACCATAGTGCAGTCCGCCCAGGGGATCGCAAAGATCGCCTGGTAGTAGCGGTCGCTATTGAGACTGAGAATGCCCACGCGCTCGCCTGCTGCAAGGCCAAACTGGCCCAGCCCGGCCGCCAGTCGCGCAATCTGTTCGCGCGCTTCAAGCCACGTAAACTCGCGATCCTCGTAGCGGGTACACAGGCTCCGCGGATTGAGACGCGCAGCGCGTTCGAAGATGTTGGGCATCGATACCATAATCAGGACTCCACTATTCAGAATTATTGTCTACAGATAGTAGCCCAAAGTTCACGCGCTGGCCGTTGAACAGCGCCGCACAAACTGCGAGGCGACTTTAGGAGGGCGCTTATGGTTATACTTGGCCCATGGATGGAGTAATCGAGAGACGTCCGGCGGGCGAGGCCCACACCCTGCTCGCCGAGCCTGCTTTTCAGCAGGAGCTGGCGGACGTCGCCCGTGAGGCAGGCAAGCCCCTCGAAAAAATCGAGAAGTACGCCGCAAAGTGCCTCACCGAGATTGCGGCAACACCCACCCCCTCGTGGCTCGCGCCCGCGTCACGATTCGGGCGCTTCGTCTACACCCGCAGCTACCACCCGGAACTCGATATCGACCCCACCGAGATCGAGCGCATCCGCGAAGAATCCCGCGACAACCTGATGCTGTTCATGTGGTCACACAAGTCGCACATGGACAGCATCGTTTTCCTGTTGTCGCTCTACGACAACAAGTTCCTGCCCCTGCCCCTGGTGTTCGCGGGCATTAACATGAACTTCGCAGGTTTCGGTACGCTGGCGCGGCGGGTCGGCGCCATCTTCCTGAGGCGCAACTTCCATGAAGACGCGGTGTATAAACTGGTCTTCAAGCACTACATCGACTACCTGATACGCAACCGCCTGTCGCTGACCTGGTCGATCGAGGGCACCCGTTCACGCACCGGCAAACTGTCACCGCCGAAGCTCGGCATTCTCAACTGGGTGCTGGAAGCCTGCGAGCGGGAGCAGATGAAAGACGTGAAGCTCGTGCCGGTGTCCATTGCGTTCGATCGTATCGCGGAAGTGGATGACTACGTTGCCCTGCAGCGCGGCCTGCCCAAGCGCCGCGAATCCCTTCTGTGGTTTATCCAGTACATCTTTGGCAACAAGGATCCACAGGGCAAAATCTATATTCGCTTCGCCGACTCCTTCAGTCCGGACGATGTCCCGGACGGCAGCCTCGAGCAGACGCCTGAGGGCCCGCCCTCGAAAGCCATGCGACTGGCCTTTGAAGTCTGCACACGCATCGAGCAGGTGACACCTATCAAGGCCGCGGACGTGCTGACCATGGTGCTTTTGGCAGCCAACAACCGAGCGCTCAGTATTCGAGAAATGCACGAGCAGGCGGGGCAAATCGCTGACATGGCGCGTGAGCGAAACTTCCCCCTGGCGACCGGCTTCGACCTCGCCAACGAAGAGAAAGTCGCCGCGGCCCTGCTCTCGATGCGGCGCTCGAAGCTGATCCAGGACTTCAACGAGGGCAGCGCGCCCGTCTACTACATTCCCGAGGACCAGCACCTGGCCGCAGCTTACTACCGCAACACAATCACGCATCACTTCCTGGATGCCGGGCTCGGTGAAATGGCGCTGGCGATGAGCGCGGAGGATGTCGGCCATATCGACGAGGCAACAATCAACCAGCGGGTGTCGCAGTTGCGAGACTTCTTCAAGTTCGACCTGTTTTTCAGGCCGCAGGGCGAGTTGTTACAACAGGTGACCGACGAGCTGCGCAAGCGCTACCCCGAATGGGACCAGCGCACGACCTCGGTGCTTGGCCAGCTGCGCGCCGCGCCGCCCCGCTTCGGTCACGCGATCCTGCGCTCCTTGGCCGAGGCTTACTATGTTGTGGCCGTGACGCTGAATTCCCTGGAGTCAGCGCCCGCGCCGGAGCGCAAGGATTTCGTGACAAGCCTGATGGCCCGCGGGCGCGAGATGCTGTTACGCAAACAGATCGGCGACGAGTCAGCACTGTCGAAAGACATCTTCGACACCGCGCTCAGGCTCGCCGAACACCGCAAGCTCATGGCGACAGACGGCGGGGACCTCGTCGATCGGCGGGAACGTTTCGCGCGTGAATCCCACGATATCCTTGCGGCCGTCAACCTGCTGCAGGATGCGTACGACGCGGCGTGGTTTCCCGCCGCAGGGTCGCAGCACAAAGCCTGAACCCGGCAAAATCGCGCTACCGCATCCGTCATTCAATCCAGCTGCAGGAGCTGCTCAATCAGTACCGCCTGATACCGACTCGAGGCCGTTACATTGAGGAAATGCGACGACTCGGGAAATTCGATAAACGCCTTCCGCGGTGCGACAAGCGTCTCCATGTACGCCCTGGCAAGCTCCGATGGGGTGTTGTAGTCATAACCCCCCGCGAGAAAGTAAACGGGCACCTCAAAACGCGCCGCATCGCGCGCCAGGTCTACGGCCATCACCTCGGCCCACAGCGCCGGCGGCAGCGCATTGCTGCCAAGCAGCAACCTGTAAAGATCGCCCAGCGAGTACTCCGGCGAGGAGATGTACAACCACGCCAGCGCCGGTATTGAGATACCGCGGAAACCTCCGCCATACAGGTACAGCCACTTGCGCTGCACCATCATCTGCGAAAAGTCGGTGGCGTACTCTGCGGGGTTAATGTTGGCAAGCTCTTCCTGTGCGTTCGCATTGCCACGCTCTCGCGCGACATCCCGCACGTATTCCAGCGAGATGCGCTCATTCTCCGCCATGTTGGCAATCTGACCCACGCCCACATAGGCGTGGTACAGCTCGGGATGATCGCGCACGCTCAATACGCCGAGCAGTGAGCCCCATGAATGGCCCACTAGGTAGATTTTCTCCTTGCCGAACCGGTCACGCAGGTAGTTCGTCATGGCCAACACGTCGGCCCGGTAGCTGTCGATAGTGAGCTCGGCCTCATCCAGCGAGCGCGTGCGGGACTTGCCGGAACCGCGCTGGTCCCAGTGCACCACCGTAAAGTGCCGCTCCAGTTCGAGCCCGAAGGAACGCGCTATCGGCAGCTCCGGCATTCCGGGACCGCCATGCAGGTACAGCATGACGGGGTTGCTCGTATCGTGCCCGCGCAGGTACAGCCACTGCCTGTCGCCGCGGACTTCCACCTGCTCAAGCGACTCGATGCCGGCCTCGGCGGTGATCGCGGTGCTGCGGGCGAGTTGCATCTGCGTGTAAGCGCGGTAGGCAAGGCCAACGAGCAGCAGCGCCAGCACGAAAAGGACGCAGTACAGCAGCGGCTTGAAAAGAAATCTCCTTAGCATGCGAACGCCCCGGCGATAGTGGTTTCTCTGGGCTGCCACCTTACGTGAGGGCTCTCACAGGGGCCAGCCAGAGCGCGCAAGCGACAGGGTCCAGGCCCGCGCATTGATTGACCGCATCAAGCGATCCGCCTATGCTTACTAAACGTTCGTTTAGTTGATCATTCCCATGGCTCCCACCCATTCCAGGCTTCTAGATATCGCCGTAGAACTCTTTGCAAATCAGGGGTTTAGCGGTGTCTCAATGCGCGGCATCGCCCGCGCCGCGGGCATCACCCAGGCCGCCATCTATCATCACTTCGAGAGCAAGGACGCCCTGTATTTCGCGGCGCTGGACCACGTCTATGCCGGCCAGGCGATGGAAATGGTCACTGAGGCGAGCAAAGAAACGCATCCAGAGGCACGCCTCGCAGTTGCGGTAAAGCTGTTACTTGAGACCTTCGACGAAGACACCCGGTTCCGCCGTCTCTACCTGCGTGAACTCATCGAGGGTGACAAAGCCAGGCTGCAACTGCTCGCCGAGGGCGTGTTCGGCAACCTGCACCAGTTCCTGATCACGCTGATGCAGGATCTGTCGCCAAACGGCGATGCCCACCTGCTCGTCTTCGATCTTTCCGGCGTGATCATGCATCACCTGGAAGCGCGCGAGCTGTCGGCACTGCTGAGCTCGGGGGAACCGAAACACCAGGATCTCAACTACCTCGCCGAGCATATCGTTTCACTCTTTTTGCATGGAGTTCGATCACCGTGAAGAAGCCACTGTACATATCGCTGCTGTGCGCGGCGCTCATCGCCTGCGGCGGCTCTGAGATGAGCGAGCAGGAACAGTCGGCGCCTCGCGTCTCGAGAGTGTTGGTCGCTGCGCCGATGTTGCGCGACATTGAGGATGTGCTGACCGCGCTCGGCAACATAGAAAGCATCAATACACCCACCGTGTCGGCCGAAACCTCGGGGCAGGCAAAACATATCGCCGTGCGCGAGGGTGACACGGTGGTACCCGGACAGCTGCTGGCGGCACTCGATGGCACACTGCACGCAATAGAGTCCGCCAAAGCGGAGGCGGAGACACGCAGGCTGGATGTATTAGTCGGCAACCAGAACAACGAGGTAAAGCGACTGGAGCGCCTGAGCGAGTCACAGTCTGTATCCCGCGACAAGCTGGAAGACGAGCAGGCGCAGCTGGAGATGCTGATCGCCCAGCGAGACGTTGCGCAGAAACAGTGGGAGCGCTTTCGCTACATGGAGTCCAAGACGCAGGTAGAGGCCCCACTGGGCGGACTGATTACCCGCCGACACATTTCCCTCGGCGACTACGTCACGGCCGGCCAGCCACTGTTCGACCTCGTCAGCGTGGATCGACTGCGCGCACGAATCGCATTCCCCGAGCACGCGACCTCCCGCATCGCCCTGGGTAAAGAAGTACGCCTGACCTCCCCTGCCGCCCCGGGAGTCACCGCCATCGGCGAAGTGGCAACGGTGAACCCACAAATCAGCATGCACAGTCGTGCGATAGAAATCACGGTCGAGTTCGACAACCCGGGGGGCTGGCTGCCCGGTGCGAGCGCAGACGCCACGCTGGTGGCCGAACATCGCGAACGCGCACTGACGGTGCCACAGATGGCTATCGTAAAACGCAGCGGACGCGATGTTGTGTTCGTGCTGGACAACGACACGGTGCGCGCCGTACCAGTCAGCACGAGCTGGCAGGAGGCAGACTGGGCCGAGATTTCAGGCGCCGTACTGGCAAGCGATGAAGTGGTTGTCGAAGGCGCCAATCTGCTCAGCGACGGCAGCCTCGTGACCGCGGAGCGCACAGCGCCGTGAGTTTCGTCGAGCTGTTCGTACGCCGACGCGTGTTCGCCTACATGCTGAGCGCTACCCTGCTTCTGTTTGGCATGGTGGGCCTGCGCGGCGTGGGCCTGGACCGCCTCCCCAACGTTGAACCGCCAATGATTATCGTCACCACCGTTAACCCGGGCGCAACGCCACAGGTCATGGACGCCAGCGTGAGCTCGGTGCTCGAGTCCGCGGTGAACTCCGTTGCAGGCATTCAGCATATCCAGTCGATCTCGACGCCGGGCGTCTCGGAGGTGTGGGTCGAGTTCATCGTGACGAAAGACCCCGATGTGGCCTTCAACGAGGTACAGGCCAAGATCAACCAGGTCGTGAATGACCTGCCGCAGGAAGCGGAGGTACCGGTGGTCGCCAAGATCGACATGAACGCGGAGCCGGTGGTCTGGCTGGTCGTCAAGGGCGACAGGCCGCTGAATGAGCTGAATCAGCTAGCGCGCTCACTGATCAAGCGACAGCTGGAGAACATCAACGGCGTGGGGGGCGTCTCGATCGGCGGCGGTCGCGAGCGCAAGATTCGGGTGGACCTCGACCTTTCCCGCATGGCCGCGCTGGGCATTACCGCCCAGGATGTGATCAGCGCCTTTGCGCGCGAGCACGTGCAGTTGCCGGGGGGTTACCTTGTCAGCGGTGAGCTCGAAAAGCTGCTGCACCTTGACCTTGAGTACCACAGCACCCGCGAGCTGGCAGAGCTGGTGGTGACCTGGCGCGAACAGATTCCCGTGCAACTCGGCGAAATCGCGACAATCAGCGACGGCCTCGACGACAAGCGCAGTGTCGCGCGCTACGACGGCGACGAAGCGCTGGCGATAGCGGTGCGCAAGGTGCGCAATGCCAACACCGTCGCCATCGTTCGCGAGGTCAGGGAACGACTGGACACCCTGGTGCGACCTGCTCTGCCCGACGGTGTGGAGGTCGTCGTGGCCATGGACGAATCCGGCGTCATCTCTGGCACAGCCGGTGCACTGCAGACCCACATCGTGGAGGGCACCCTGCTGGCGGCTCTCGTGGTGTGGCTGTTCCTCCTGAACGTGTCGGCAACCGCAATCATTACGACTGCGATACCCGTGTCCCTCGCCGGTGCGGTTGTGGTGATGTACTTCGGCGGTTACACGTTCAATATCATGACCCTGAGCGGACTACTGCTACTGATCGGGGTCGTTGTCGACGATGCCATCGTGGTGCTGGAAAACATCCACAGGCAAGTGGAGGCCGGTGAAACCGACCTGGAGACTGCGGCCATACGCGGCACCAACGAGGTGATGTTTGCCGTGCTCGCAGCCACCCTAACACTCGTGTGTATCTTTGCCATGGTGATTTTCATGGAGGGCATGATCGGTGTTTTCATGCGCTCGTTCGCCGTTGTTGTCACCGTTGGGGTGCTTGCCTCACTGTTCGTGTCGCTGAGCCTCACGCCCGCGCTGTGCGCTCGCTTCATTGGCCGGAAGCAGCGAGAAGAAGGCTGGGTCGCGCGAAAGATCAACGCATTTCACCAGAGCATGGAGAACGTCTACAGGCGCCTGCTTGAGTTCGGCCTCAAGTTTCGCGCACTCGTGCTAATCGTCACTGCGCTCATCGTCTGGTCCACGAGCTGGTTTATGGGGCAACTGGGCAGCGAGTTCTTCCCGGAAGACGATGAGTCGCGCTTCCTGGTCGAGCTCAAGGCACCTCTTGGCTCGTCCATCGAATACATCGAGGGCAAGATCGTACAGGTAGAGGCTATTCTCGCCGAGGTCGACGAGGTGCAGCGCGTGCTCAGCGCCGTGGGCTCCGGCCAGGAGTCTGAAGTGAACGAGGCTTCGATCAGCGTGCTGCTGTCTCCGCGCAGCGAGCGACAGCGGTCGCAACACGACATCATGGCCGCTGTGCGGGCCTCGGTCCGCCAGATCATCGGTGTAGAGGCCTACGTGGTGTCCTACCCGATATTCGGCAGTGCCGGTGAGCCGTTCAGCGCGTTCGTCACCGGGCCAGATCTCTACCGGGTAGCCGAACTGTCGAATGCGATGAACCAGGAGCTCGCCCGGAGACCCCACATGGGCGACATGCGCATGGAACTGAAGATGGACCGCCCGCAGCTGTCTTTTGATGTCGATAGAAACAGGGCGCAGGCGCTGGGTATCAGCACAGCGCAGATCGGCAACACCGTGCGCGTATTGGCGGGCGGTACCGACATCGCAAAATACAATGCCCTGCCCGGTGACGGCGAACGCTACGATGTGCGCCTCGCCGCAAGCCCGGAAAAACTGCAAAGCGCCCGCGATATCGAGAACGTCTACATGCTGGGGCCGGAGCGCGAGCTGGTGCCGCTGGGCGCTGTGGTCGATGTCAGGGAGTCGTTGGGCCCCGCCACGGTAGAGCGGGTGGATATGAATTTCGCCGCCGAGTTTACGTCTACCCCCGTGGTGTCCCTCGGCCAGGCAGTACAGGAGTTCCAGGCGCTCAGCGAAGAGGTACTGCCGCCGGGGTACCGGGTGATACTCGGCGGGCAGGCTGCAGAACTCGGCAAGTCTGTCGACGCGATGCTGTTTGTCTTCGCAACAGGCCTGCTCCTTGTCTACATGGTGCTCGCCAGCCAGTTCAACTCCTTCCTGCAACCGGCGCTGGTCATGCTGGCGCAGCCGCTGGCCATCGTCGGCGGCGTGTTCGGCTTATGGGTTGCCGGTCACACGCTCAATATCTACTCGATGATCGGGCTGGTGCTGCTGGTAGGACTGGTGTCGAAGAATTCGATCCTGCTAGTGGACCTGATCAACCGCTACCGCGACGATGGCATGGATATCGCAACGGCGATACGCCAGGCGTGCCCGCGCAGGATGCGCCCGGTACTCATGACCTCGCTGACGATCGTGCTCGCAATGCTTCCCGCAGCGATCGGCGTAGGAGAAGGCGCGGGACAGTACGGCCCCCTCGCAGTAGCCGTAATCGGTGGCGTGGTCAGCTCAACGCTGCTGACATTGCTGGTAGTGCCGGTTGCCTACTCGCTTATGGGACGCTGGTTGGCACGGTAAACGCAGCGCGTCACGCTTTACTCGGAGAACACCGGCGCGCGTTTCTCCATCTGCGCCATAACCGCCTCGATCTGGTCAGGCGTGCGGATCACCTTGTCCTGCGCGACACTCTCAGCCATCAGGATGGCGTCTTCATCGAGGTCCGCCACCGTGTTGCAGAGCACTTTCGACTCACGTATCGCCTGGGGATTCTTCACCGCAATCTGGGCGGCAATTGCCTGCGCGCGCTCGAGAGGATTTGCTTCAACGTAGGTAGCAAAACCCAGCGACTGGGCCTCCTCCCCGCTGAACTCGCGGTTGGTATAGGTGAGCTCGCGCAGCACATCGTCCCGCACGTAGCCGCGCCACAGTGCGAAACCGGCCATATCCGGCACGAGACCCCACTTCATTTCCATGACGGACAGGCGCGCATCGGGCGCTACGACCCGCACATCCGCGCCGCTGGCGATCTGCAGGCCACCACCGAAGCACACACCGTGTACTGCCGCGATCACCGGCACGGGCAACTGGCGCCAGCCAATCGCAACCGCCTGGAAGAGGTTGGCGTTGCCGTGGGTGCGTTCGGCAAGCTTCTTCGCCTCGCCGGGCGCATCACCATTTCCGCCACCCATGGCGCTGATATCGAGGCCGGCACAGAAAGCGCGACCCTCGCCTGACAACACCACAACGCGAACGGACTTGTCGGCAGCGAGCGTGCGCTGCGCCTCGACAATGCCCTCGAACATATCGCGATCCAGGGCATTCATCTTGTCGGCGCGGTTCAGGCGCACATCGGCGACGTGGTCTGTAACGGTAATCTTGACGCGGTCTGTCATGGGTCTGGCCTTCAGCAACGGTTCGAGGCAAGCAGTCTAATACCTCAGATGTGCAGACGATACTCCCTTTTGCACCTGGCAGAATCGGGCGGACACATGCAGGACGTCCGGCGGCACGGGCGCCAGACTTATGGTACTTTCCCCGGTCCATCAGAAAACAAGTAGCTCGTAACAAGTACCAAGTACCAAGTATCAATTAACGACGTAGACTGGAGGTTATAGACCATGCAGAGATCCCTCGACTGGCAAGGTAGCTGGATGACTGAAGAGCACCTGATGTTCAAGGAATCCACCCGCAAGTTCATGGAGGCCGAGATCGTGCCCCATACAGAGCGCTGGGCGGAACAGGGCATGGTAGACCGGGACTTCTGGTACAAGGCCGGTGAGGCGGGACTCCTCGGCGCCTCAGCGCCTGTGGAGTTTGGCGGCGCGGGCGTCGACCAGAGCTTCGACGCGCTGACCACCTACGAACAGGCGCGCTCGGGCGACGCGGGTTGGGGCTTCGGCGTGCACAACATTTGCCTTCACTACGTGGTGGCCTACGGCAATGAGGAACAAAAGGCGCGTTGGCTGCCGGGGCTGATCAGCGGCGAGATCGTGCCCGCCATCGCGATGACCGAACCGGGCACCGGCTCAGACCTGCAGGCAGTGCGCACATCCGCAGAGAAAGACGGCGACGACTACATCATCAACGGCTCCAAGATCTTTATCACCAACGGCCAGCAGGCGGACATCGTTATCGTGGTGGCAAAGACCGACAAGGACGCCGGCGGTCGGGGCATCTCGCTGATCGTGGTGGAAACAGCGGACGCCGAGGGTTTCGAGCGCGGCCGCAACCTCAAGAAACTCGGCATGAAGGGCCAGGACACCTCGGAACTGTTTTTTGAGAACGTCCGCGTCCCACGCGCCAACCTGCTGGGCGACGAAGAGGGCCAGGGATTCATACACCTCATGCTGCAGCTGGGCTGGGAGCGCCTCGCTATCGGTATCGCCGCTATCGGCGCAATGGACAGCATGATCGACGAGACCCTCAGCTACGTGAAGGACCGCAAGGCCTTCGGCAAGCGCTTGATGGACCTGCAGAACACGCGCTTCAAAATGGCCGAGGCGAAGAGCAAGCTCGACGTCACCAAGGCTTACATCAACGAATGCATGGTCAAACTGATTGCCGGCGAGCTCGGCCCGGTGGAAGGTGCCACCGCGAAGTGGTGGGGTTCACAGATGCAGTGCGAGGTCGCCGATGAATGCCTGCAGCTGCACGGTGGCTACGGTTACATGATGGAGTACCCGATCGCCCGCAGCTATGCCGACTCACGCGTGCAAAAGATCTACGGTGGGGCGAACGAGATACAGAAGGAGCTCATCGCAAGGTCGCTGGATGACTAGCGAGTCGATCGAAGTCTGTTGCGACCAAAACGAGCGGTCTGCTTGCTGTTTAAGCTTGCAGACCCGCTATAAGAAGGGTTAGTCCGGTCCACCCCGCTCAATGGCGTAGATGATATCCCCGCCGGACTCGGTGCCTGTTGACTGCGTTTCTAGGTGCCAGCGTTCGGTGAGGGAATAACGCATCCGCACCGTCGACAGCGGCTCGAACAGGCCGATGCCGTAGCTGATGTAAAGCTCCGGCGTAAGGTACTTGCCAATCACCAGCGCGGCCTGCTCGCTACCCGTCGATGTCTCCTGACTCTCCAGCGTAAACTCATCGAGGCCGATCTTGTCACGGATGTTATCGGCCACGAAGTTACCGCCACGCAGTCCAAATGCCAGTGCGGCCTGCGTAACAAGGCTTGTCTCTGACGAGGACGCGCCGGACAGCGGCCTGCCCAGCACCAGCCAGGCGAGCTGCTCTGACTGGGTCATGTTGGCAGGCTCTGAGTAAACACTCAGTCGAGGCCGCTCCAGGGATCCCCGCACGCGGACGCCTACCAGAATATCGCTCTGCGGCTGTCGATAGGCGTTGATATCGACCGCCGGTTCCGTCACAGGGCCCCCGCCGAACAACAGCTTACCGTCGCGGATCGTGAGGTCCTGGCCGTACGCCTTGTACTCCCCCACCACGGCGCGTAACTCACCGGCGGCCGTTGCGGGTCGGCGCGGGCGCTGGGTGACCAACAGCTCGCCGGCGAGCACAGAACGCAGGCCGAAGGCGTCGAGTTGCACTTTGTCGCCGGGCAACCGCCTGAGAACATCCTCGAAGTTACGCCCGCGATCGGCCATCTCCGTTACCCGAAGGTTGGGGTCGCCAATAATCACCCGGAGGTTCGCAAAGATCTCTGGACCGGCCGCCGCAGACTGCTCGTCACTGCCATCCACCACGATGACCTGATCTTCAGAGACCGTAATCGCACCGGTTTCAGGGAGACCCCGGGGTGCGATCTCGCCGCGAGGTACGGCCAGTAAACCATCGATGCTCACGGTGCCAGCGCTAAGGCCCAACGTCAGGTCTGGCGAGGCCCACAGTCGCGCCTCGGGCGTGCCGACGACCTGGAATTCGTCGCCTGTCACCTTAAGGTCGGCGCCCCAGCTGCCAGCGCTACGCCGGGCCTCGCCAGCTACACTGAGTGAGCCGCCACCGGAACTCGCCGACAAAAGCACATCCAGCGTTGTGCCGCGGCCAGTCACGCCGAGCACCAGGTCCTCGATTTCGAGGCCAGGCGTGGTGAGATTGAGGCGCTCTGCAGAAACATCCAACGCGCCGTTAAACTCGGGCGCGCCGAGCGTGCCTGCGAGCCGCATTTCTCCCGTAGCACGGCCATTGAAGGCGCCGACTTCCTCGACGGCCTCGCTCACCACCCCGAGATTCTCGATCGCCACCTTCAATTGCCCACTGAGTGGACGCGCGTCCATGGGCCCGGTACCGGCAGCCACTGCCAGTTCACCGCGTAAACCACCGTTCTCCGCCAGCGGCAGGTCGAGCGTGACATTAATCCCTCCGCCCGTCATATTGGCGTCGACCTGTCCGGGTGCCAGCGTCAACAGTGTCAACGCCTCATCATCGACAACAGAGCGCAGCGTACCCGCGCTGGTCGTCACTACCAGTGAACCCTGCATCGCGTCGTCAGCAGGCACAGCCACACGCCCTTCCGCCGACAGGCTGCCCTCAAGTTCCAACGTATCGGGCAACAGTGATCCGAGGTAGGCATAGGGCAAGTCCTGCACGCTCACGTTTCCGGCAGCACCGGTTTGGGTGTTTTCACCCTCCACGCAGGCCAGCGCCGCGCCGCTGGTGAAACACGCTTGCTCAACACGCTGGCGCGTTGCGGCGACAACGCCCGCGACAGGTTCGCGAAGGCGCCAGGCGTCAAACTGCGGGTGCTGTACCAGCGCAGACTGTAACTGAAAGGCCCAGTGATCCAGTGCGTCCGTGAGCGAGCCCGTTGCCGAAACATCCAGGCGACCGTGGTTGCTGTCAGCGACCAGTGCGAGGTTGTGGTTATCCGGCGTCCCGCTGCCCGTCAGCGTGAGTGCGTCAAGCTGCAAGTCGCTCGAACGTGCACTCACCAGCTTAAGGTCAAGACTCGATGGTTGCGCCCCGCTGGCGTCGAGGTCCGCGCTCAGGGTCGCACCGTCGAGCACGCTACCTCCGTAACCCAGGTCGCTCGCGTCGAGCTCGAGGGCCACGCGTGGACGCCGGGATGAACCCTCGGCGCGGCCACTCGCACGCACACTACCTGCGGCCCCGGGTAGCGTCGAACCCAGGTCATCGCTGTCGAGGGAGAAGGAGATATCGACGTCTTCGGCAATGGCGCCGGAGGCGGATAACCGTGTAGAACCGGCCGTCACGACAAACTGTTCGATGACAGTACCCTGGGGATCGTGCCTCGCTCGACCATCAATGCGCAGCGGCTGCTCAAGCAGGCTGCCCTCGGCGCGTAGCTCCGCAATGTCGCCATGCAGTCCATCGGGCCGCTGCTGGACCGCGCCCGCGAGCCAGAAGTCGATATCGCCTGTCCATGCAGGCGCAAAGACGCCAGGGTTAACGTCGGTGCCCTTCACGTTCGCGCTGGCCGCAAACTCAGGCGACCATGCCACGCTGCCCGAGCCAGACACATTCCCGGCCGCACCGGTCAACGCCAGCGTTTCCATTTCAAAAGCATTGAGGTCGCCGCGGCCAGTGACCGCGAGTTGCCCGCTCTGGGGTGCAGCGATATTCGTGCTCCACTCCAACGCGCTATCGAGACGATAGTCGCGGGGCGTGCCGGTAATGGTGGCGGCACCGGAGGGGCTAACGTAGTCAGGCACGCCCGCAATGGGCCACTGTAACCCCTGCCAGTCAACGCGCAGATCTACGATAGCGTCGGCCCCGAGTGCGACCTTCCCCTCGCCCTGTAACCGACCCGGCGAGTCGGGACTGGTGAGCGTAAGCGCGTCGATAACGACGGCGTCACCCCTGTAGCGACCGGTAAGCTCGAGCTGCCCGGTGCCAATGTCGGGTTCGCTGCCACTTAACTGCAGTGACAGCGCGAGGTCTGACAAACTGCCACTGCCCTGGGCCTCTGCAGACAGTGACAGCGCGGGCAAATCGTCACGCACCGACTGCAGTTGCAGCATGTCGATCGCCGCGTCTGCCTCAAGGCTGAGCCGGCCCAGGGGATCGTTAAGGAACGCCGTCCCCGTCAGGCCATACGGCGCATCAACTGCCACGGCCAGCCTGAGTCGGTCGAGGTTACCGTCCAGCGTTGTCGTGCCTGAAAGCGCTGCAATGTCCGGCGGACGCAGTGTCCAGTTAATCTGTAGCGCATTGGCGTACTGCCCCGCGGGCTCAAACGTTGCCGCACCATTCAACTCAAACAGCGGGCCATTCCCTGCCAGCCCATCAAGCTGCCACTCGCTGTCTGTCAGCGCCGCGCCAAAGCGCAGCGCGTCCACGACAAACGGGTCACCGTCCAGACCCATGCGGAATCCGGCGTTCTGCAATACGAATTCGTCCAGTCGCACGGCAACAGGCAAGCGAATGGCCACGGGCAGTTCGAAAGGCTCCGACGCTTCTTCGGGCACAGCGCGCGGCAGCAGCGCGTAGTCGAGGCCTTGAAGGTCAACGCGCAGCAAATGCAGCGTACCGAAGAGTAGCTCGCGGGGCCGCCATGCCACGCGCATGAGGCTGAGTGAAGCGTCAACGCCGTCCCCCTGGACGCGGATGCCTTCGAGCTCGAACTCTCCCAGCAGGTGTCCATCAACCCGCTCTACCGTCACGCCTGGGGGTAGGTAGGGTTCCACTGCGCCCCAGATCCACTGCGTACCGCCCTGTGTGCGACCAAGCACCGCCACGAGTAGAACCAGCAGAACGAGAAAGAGAAACAGGCCAGAGGCGGCCCAAAGCACAAGGCGATTGAGCGCCAGGCCATGCTGCTTTTGCCTGGGCGCCCTCATAGGTCTGGACCAATGCTGAAGTGCAGCCGGAAGTCCTCGTCGGAGTTATCCAGCGGATGGGCGATATCTACCCGGAGGGTGCCAATGGGGGACAGCCAGCGGAAACCGACGCCCACGCCGCGCTGCAGCTCGAAGCGCATGTCATTCGCGGCATCGCCCGCATCGAAGAACGCGGCAATACCATAGTCACCGTAAACGCGCTGCTCTATCTCGAGACTGGCCACAACAAGGTACTCGCCACCAATGTCCTGGTTGCGATCGTTAACCGGGCTGATCTCCTGGTAGCCATAACCGCGAACGCTGCGATCTCCACCGGTGAAGAAGCGCTGTGATGGCGGCAGGTCATCGAAGTTGTCGACCCAGGTGCCACCCCACTCGCCGCGCCCCAGCAGGCGCAGCCGCTCCCCGAGTGACAACACGCCCGCGCCGGTAAACTTGAGCTGTAAAAAATCGGTCTCGGACAGCGCCGCTTCCGTGCCCCCATGCACATCCATGGACCACGCCACGCCCCGGCCGACACGGAGTGGGTCATCAGCCCACGTGTAGCTGAGACCAAACCCCGGGTAAACAATGTCGGAGTCGCGTGTACCACCCTCTGAAATGCTGAAATCTTCCCGCTCAGCGTTCAGGTAGAACTCGCGCCGCAGTCGGCCCCAGCCGTCCTTACGCGCAACGCCAGCGCCGACATTGCGCGAATCGAAGTCGCCGTACTCCTCGTCCTTGATCGTTGCGCCATACGTCATGGTGTCGCGGGTCACGTCGTTGATTGGCACCACGTAACGGGCCGTTAGGGCCTGCTTCACCTCGGATATGCGCAGGTCACTGCGGAACTTATGTCCGCGACCGTTGAGGCGCCGGAGTTCCATCCCCAGGCCTCCGCGCACTCCGGTATCGGTGCCATAACCCGCGCTGACCGTGTATTGCTGCGATTTACGCGGCCTGGCCGTTACCACCACGGGAACCTGGGGCGCGGGCGGACTCTCTCCCGCACCAACGCTAATCACGTTTTCGCGTTCGGCCTGGATCTCCACCTGGCTGAAGTAGTCCGTATCACTTAGCGCCAGTTGCAGTTCGGTCAGCCGGTTAGAGTTGAACGGCTCGCCCTGTTCGAACGTCAGGTAGCGGCGTACAAAATCGTCATCGAGAACATCCTGGTGGATGGTCGCAGGACCAAAGTAGAAGCGCGGCCCGGTCTCAAGCAGCAGCTCGATCTCTGCACTGTGGTGCTCGGGTGCCACCCTGATAACTGACGTGGAATAGGCTGCCTCGAGGTAGCCCGCCGCGTACGCCGACTGCAGTAGCTCAGTCCGCGTTTCGCTGTAGTGCGTGTGGTTCAGCGTGCGACCCACCGCCAGCTTCGACCGCGTAATAGCCGCCTGTATACCCACATCCGCAGCCCCATCGCCGTCTGCGCGCAGCTCCAGCGAGGTGATTTCGACTGGCGCTCCAGCATCGATTTGGTAATAGGCGCGCCAGCGCGTCTCTTCACGCGTCAGGCTTGACTCAATGATCGGCTGGTAATAGCCAAATGGCTGCAACGCCGCAACGATTTCGGACCGCGCCAGCCGATGGGCGCGCTCAACCTCTCTACGATCCAGCTCGGCTTCCTCCAGCCGATTGATCGAGAGAAACTGGAGCACGTTGCTCTTCTGTTCACCCTCGATGCCATCAATGTCGACCTTCACGCCCGCCGCCCATGAACCAGGCACCAACGCGAGGTAAGTCATCAGGCAAAGAAGCGCAAGAACAGGGCGCGCGAAAGGAGGCTGGAGAACCATTAAGAAATATCGCTACGGGCAGGACCGAACTCTACCAACAATACCTTGGCGAGCTCAATCTGCAGCAGTTTCACACCAACTGTTCGACTGCCTGCAGCGATGCTGACCTCCCGGGACAGAAGGTCAACAGTCTTGCGAACGAAGCGCTTGAAGAGCGGATCGCCCGGTCGCTGGCAGGAATGTGCGCTAGCGGTAGAGCCAGACACCCTCCGGGGGTCCCGCAACCCCGGTTGATGAGTCGACGTTGTCGCCGCCCGCCTGCGCTACGCACCCGACAATTGAGCAGTCAGCGCCCTGCAGCCTGAGCACGCCCGCATACGATACCGGCTCGGGGCTCGACGTGTAGCCGTCGATATAGTCGTATATGCCTGTGAACTGCGTGATCGCAAAGCCATCACTCACCATGTCCGCAAAGAACGCCGTTGGGGTAACACTGACGGTAAAGCACGGGTATACACAGGCCGTTGGGAAGTAGGAATTGAACAGCGCGGCCACCATGGGCCCTGAGGCCCAGTTCCAGCCATCCACGTTGTAGCCGTTCAGCATCCCGGAACAGACGCCACCGGGGCAAGCCGCTGCGACCTCAGCATAGGTCACACCGGCAAAGTCTGACGGCTGCGCCCACTCGTTGCCGTCCGCCGCCTTGATTCCCACCGGCGGCAGACCGGTAAACTCGAACACCGGCATGATGTAGTACGTAGTATCCGAGTCGATAATAGCCTGTGCCGCTGGCTCGACGCCGAGGCCCACGTTGGAAACCACACAGGCCGGATCGGTCTGGTCCTCACAGAGGAAATTGCCACCCGTGTTCCAGCGAACAAAGGTCCAACCTGGGTCCGGTACCGCGGTAAAGGTATCGCTGAAGGTGTCGTCGGTGATGCCGATCACGCAGTTCATCGTTGCAAAGCAGGTGCCGGATGTTACAGAGTCAACGCGCCCTCCTTCGACAACGATCACTGCAAGCTTGCATCCAGAGGCCAATGTAAGTACGGCGAGCAGGATCGCGAATTTAACGGATTTCAAGAGATTCATTGTGAGGGACCTCGCACTGCGGGTTGGGGAATTCTTCAGTTAAGTGTAGCTTATGATTTGCGCTGCCCTGCCCCCGGCACATCTCCAATAACGCCACGCTCCTCCTCCAGCCGCCGCCTGTCACGGCGCCCATTGGAGCGGGGTTCCATCTCGGGCAAGGTAAAGCCGGTGTAAATCACACGCCGTTCAGCCGTAGTTGGGTGTGTAGAGCGATGTTGCAGGCAGGACAGGTGTACCGTGATATCGCCGCGCTCAGCAACGAGGGACACCTGGGGCAGGTCCAGCCCAGCCTGGGATTGCGCACTGGCGACATTCGCGCGATGTGAACCCGCATAGATATCGAGACCGCCATGGGCCTCGTCCGCCGGCGTCAGACAGATACCGATGGTGATGCCACTGCAGTAGACGGTGTGACCGCCTCGCTCGCAGTCCTTGTGCCAGGGCAGGCAGGAGAGTCCCTGCACCGAGTCCACTTTCTTCACGAGCGCCTCAGCGCTCAGGTCGCCAAAGTGCTCACCAAACGAATCCCCTGGCACGTGACCGTCTCCCAGGATGCGGCCGATAGACAGCATGCGCTCGTCCTGCATGAGCTGCTGCAGGGCCGGAGATTTGCGCGCAAAATTGAGCACGCGGCAGGCATAGTCTTCACCACCTCCCGTCTGCGCCCACCAGGACTCTCCATCGCCATACTCCGCGGCAGACACTGCTGCGTCGAATTCGTTATCAAGCTGCGCCAACTCCGTGTCGGACAGCACACCCTTCAGCAGCAGGAAGCCCGCCTCTGAGAAAAAATGGGCGAGGAACTCCGGGTCATCCGCCAACGTGAATGACTGGTCGAGATCCAGCGGTGAGCCATCCTGCGCGGTAACGGAAATCTCGCCAGGTGCGTACACATGCCAGCTATCGAGCACCGAGCGCAACACTGGGTCCCACCGGTTGAACAACGCACGGGAGGGGCCGTCCCCCTCAACGCGCTGATGAACGAGTAGACCCATGGCGGTTTTGTGGTTGGTCACAAGGTCGTCGAAGGCGGACTGGTCGATACTTACTCTCGCCTCGACGGGGGCTGCTGCATATGGACCCAGGGTGTCGCCGTCAACGGACAGGGTCCAGTACTCTCCAGAAACTTCGATGGTCAACGGCGTGAGGCCGAGGCGTTTGGCATCTAGCGCAGCACGCGCGCCATTGCGGGCGAGCGCCTCTGTCCATTCACCTTCCAGGAACGCGGCGAGGGAGATATTCGAGCAGTCGCACGCCGAACGCGTGCGACGATCCATACTGCGTCGAGCCATGTCGCTGGCGTGGCCCATACACCTACCCTGCTGCTATCTTTCCCTTGAGTGTAGCAGGCCCACGGCGTCCACAGGCCGCGGCGCTACTTCTTGATCATCCCGTCCAGGGTATCTTCACACTTCTTCGTGTAGGGAGGCATCATGCCGCCGAGGCGCTGCAGATTGATCTTCGTCTGCGTGTATACCGCCCGCGCGTGGCTGAATTCCTTGAAGCCCTCATAACCGCGATAGTGGCCGAGGCCGGAAGGGCCGATGCCACCGAAGGGCAGGTCCTCACAGGAGGGATGCCCCATCACATCGTTGATCGTGACCCCACCCGAGAGGGTGTTATCCAGGATATGGTTCTGCACCGCTTTGTCGCTCGAGAAGATGTACAGACCCAGCGGCCGGTCATGGGCGTTTATGTAGGCGATACAGTCATCGACGTCCTTGTAGGGCTTGACGGCGATCAGCGGGCCAAAAATCTCTTCCTGCATGATCTTCATGTCATCGGTCGGGTTCACGACCAACGTAAACGGAATCTTGTGCGTCACGTCCTGCTGGGTAAAATCTTCATTGGCTGCATTGAGCTCTTCAATGCGCGCACCCTTCGCCGCGGCATCTTCCAGGTACCCGAGCAGACGCTCACGGTGGCGTTCGTTAACCACGGAGGTGAAGTCCGGGTTGTCGCGCAGCGTCGGGAAGGCCTCGGCCGTGTATTCCCTTGCGTGGCCCAGAAACGTCTCCAGCTGCTCCTCTGGCACGAAAAGGTAGTCGGGCGACAGGCACACCTGCCCGCCGTTCAGCGCCTTGCCCGTCATGATACGCACGGCGGTTTCCTTGAGGTCCGCATCGCGGGCGATAATCACGGGCGACTTGCCACCCAACTCAAGGGTGACCGGCGTGAGGTTTTCAGCGGCCGCTCGCATCACGTGCTTGCCAATCGAACCCGCGCCCGTGAAAACAAGGTGATCAAATTCCAGCGAAGAGAAAGCAGCGCCGACCGCCGGACCACCGCTGATGCACGCAACCACATCGCGCTCGAAGTAACGCTCCACGAGCTCTTCCATCAATGCCGCGGTGCCGGGTGTAATCTCGGAAAACTTCAGGACCGCGCGATTACCCGCGGCCAGCACGCCGCCCAGCGGTGCAAACACAGTATTGATCGGGAAGTTCCAGGTGCCGAGAATGCCGACAACGCCCTTGGGCTGGTACTCCACGCGCGCGCGGGCACCGAACAGGTTCAAAGGCATCTGCACTGGCCGCTTTGAGGCGCGCATCCACTTCTTAACGCCCTTCCTGTTGTGCTTGAGGCCCTCAATCGTCGAATAGAGATCGGACATCAGGCTCTGGTGCCGGGAGCGGTTACCGAAGTCCTCGCTCATGACCTCGACGATCCTGTCTTTGTTATCGATCAGGATATCAATCGCCGTATTCAGGCGGGCGATACGGGTCTCGGCGCTGACAGCACCTTCCCGGATGAAAGCCTCTCGCTGACTTTCCAGCAGCAGCTCCATCTCCCGAACCGCAATTTCTGACGAGTTTTCAGTATTCATAGCAACACACCTTTCGCGTTGTTTGCGTGATAGTAGCTTACCAGCCCTCGACCTTGTGGACGTAGTTCCACAGTCGGTTGGGGAACAGGCGGCTCATGAGATAGCCAAAGCGCTCCCTGCGCCTGACAAACACCATGAACTCACCTTTCTCCAGGTCTCTCTCGATAGCGTCGAGCACGTCCTGCGGTGCGATGGGGTTCCCCTCCTGCTCAACCATCTTCGGCCAGGCCGACTTGCCCTGCTCCAGCAGCGGCGTGTCGGTGAGTGGCGGGTTCACGCTGGCAAATCGGACGCCCTTGTCGCGGTTCTCGTGGTAGAGGGTCTGGTTATAGAAGTCGACCGCGGCCTTGCTCGCGGAGTAGGTGCCGGTCAGCAGCGTGGGCATCAGGCCCGCCATTGAGGCGAAACTGACAAAGTCGCCCTTCTTACGCTCCAGCATCTTCGGCACCGTGGCCTGCGCCACGTTGATCAGGCCACCGACGTTTACGTCCATCATTTTGCGCTGCAGGCCGGGATCCAACTCAAGCACCTTGCCGAAAGGCATCAGTGCGGCGCAGTTGTAGACGCGATCGATGGGGCCAAGTGTCGACTCCACATCATCGACGGCGCGCTGCACGGCCGCGTAATCGGTAACGTCGACGTTATAGGTCTTGATGTTGTCAAAACCCTCGGCGGTCTTTGCCAGACCTTCGTCATTCACGTCGAGGGCGGCGACCGATGCACCCGTTTTGGCGAAGTTGCGGCACGCGAGCTGGCCCATTCCTGAACCGCCACCTGTAATAAGCGCCACCTTTCCGTTGTAAGCCACTGTATTCTCCTGTTCCCGCGTTCTTTATGTGCTGTGGCCGACCAAGCGCCGACCGGGTTAGTCGAGGGCGCCCAACCAACCAGCGATTTCCGCAATCCCACGCGTGTGGACCTCGGTGGGACCCATGGCCCCGATAAAGCCGTGCTGTGCATCGGCATACAGCGTGTGCTGTACCGGAACGCCCGCCTTTTCGAGCTTCTCGTAGTACTCAATACCCTCGTCTCGCAGCGGGTCGTGCTCCGCCGTCATCACCAGCGCGGGAGGCAAAGCGGACAGGTCATCCGCCGTAAGAGGTGTACTGAGTGGGTGCGCGAGACAGCCTGGCTCTAGCGCCGTCGAGTCGCGGTAGTACAGGTCCCAGAACCACACCATCATGTCGCGCGTCAGGCCATGGCCCGTCGCTTTTTCTGTGTAGGACGCCGTGCCGTACTCGTAGTGGTGGGTAACGGGATAGATGAGCACCTGCCCCTTGATGAGCCCGGGCTGGGTGCTTGCGTAGTGCAGGGCGGCAACGGCCGCAAGGTTACCGCCCGCGCTGTCGCCGGCAACCACGATACGGTTGGCATCCACGTTCAGCGCCGCCGCGTTGTCCTTCACCCACTGCACCGCGTCGATGGCATCGTCTGCGGCAGCCGGAAACGGAAACTCGGGCGCCAGGCGATAGTCGACAGACACGACCACATGCTGGCTGTTGGCGGCGATGTCTCGGCATGGTCCATCGACTGTGCCAAGGCTGCCAAGCACAAACCCGCCACCGTGGTAGTACACCACGACAGGATGGGGGCCCGCCGACTCGGGCGTGTAGATGCGCACGGCCATCTCGCCGCCGCGCACACTGATCTTGCGATTGGCGACAGCGAGGTTCCTCGGCGCCTTGCGCCGCCACATAACGACTGCCGCGATCTCGAACGCGAGACGCATGAACCAGACTTTAAACATGGAGGCTGCCCTCGCTCTATGTAAGTAACAAACCCGCTATGTCGGCAGACTGAAAGCCAACGTGCCCGAGGCGTGATCTCCCGCTTCATTCGACGCTGTAACTGAAGCCTCAAACACGCACTCATCGCCCTCTTCCACCTTGCTGAGGACCTCACCGCGAAACTTGAGAACCTGGCCCGGAACGACCTGCACTCCGAGGCGCACGCTGATCTTCTTCAGCATCACTTCGGGCCCGGCCCAGTCCGTCACAAAACGAGCCAGGTAGGCATTGGTAGACATGATGTTGAAGAAAATGTCGGGCGCGCCCTGGCTCTGGGCGAAGTCCCGGTCGTGGTGCATCGGCATGTAGTCCTGCGACGCGATGGCGCCCGTCACTATGGCGGTGGTGGTGACATCAATGTCCATCGGCGTGAGCTCATCACCCACGTTGACGTCGCCCGCGCGCAGCGAGTTCTCTACTCGTGCGTTCACGGCTAGGTTCCCATCGTCGAGGGGTCGAACTTGAAGAGCGTGAAACGCTGGCGCCCTACAACCTCGTCGTCCTGGTTGGTATATGTCGACACCCAGGTGACGAAGTAACCCTGGCCTAGCGCGGTTTTCTTGCGCGGCGAAATCGTCTCAAGGATCGCATCGCCGCACAGCTCGTCACCGACACGGACCGGCTTGATGAACTCATACTCCGAATTCGTCGCAAGACTGCCCATGTAGCCCGCCTTGTCGAAAGCGATCAACGGGCTGTCCGGGTCGATATCGGCGGTGAGTCCGCCGCGTTCCTTGAGGTTGGTGAGCTTGGGGCGGCCCATTACCCATGACTGCATCATGGCAGGTGGCGCGATGATGTCGCCAAAGCGCGTTTGCGCAGCCGCCTCGGCGTCTTCATAGATCGGGTTGCGATCATCGAAGGCGTCTACCCACTGCCGAATCATGGGGAGATTCACCGGGTCGGTGGCATCGTTGGGCTCGGCCACATTGGTGCCGATGCGCTTCGACAGCTCATCGCGCAGGGGGTCGTCATCACTGTCTGGCATAGAGTCTCTCGCCTGCCTGGCCGGCACGCCCTTACGGGTCAATATTGAAGTCGCCGGCGGCGATAGCATCACCCAGCTGCCGGAGGTGGTAGTTCGCGCTGCCGAGCTGCAGCTCATTCTGCTTGGCCCAAAGCGCATAGCGCCACAGCGAGTAATCGCGGTCGACGCCCATACCACCGTGCAGGTGCTGGGTGGTCGTGCTGATGCGGTGACTGGCATCGCCGCACCACGATTTCGCGACATTAACCGCCGTTGCGGCATCTTCACCCGCGTCGAGCCTGGACACCGCCTGCTGCACCACGAGGCGCAGGCACGTTGAATCGATATAGCAGTTGGCTGCGCGATGACCCACTGCCTGGAACGACGCGATAGGCACCCCGAACTGCTGGCGCTCCGTGGTGTACTCCGCCGTGAGCTTGAGCATCTTGTCGCAGGCGCCTACCTGGTAGGAGCACAGGGATATGATGTAGCGCTCAAGGAACCAGTTCACGGCGTCTGCATCGCCGATTTTCGTTGCCGGGGTACCGGCGAAGGTCACGTAGCACTGTGGTTCCATGGTCGTTGACCAGAGCGGTGTGCCCTGTGCAGTGGCGTCGGTTGGATCGACGAGGTAGAGCCCAGCCTCACCGTTTTCGCTCGCCACGACCAACAGAGACTGAGCCTGATCGAAGTACGGTACACCGTGCTTGGTGCCCGTCAGTTTGCCGCCCGAAACTTCACAGGTCGGCGCGTAGATGTCTTCGTTGACATCCTCGTGAATGGCGGCGCTGATAATCGCCTTGCCGTTCACCACCTCACCCAGGATGCTGCTTTCGGCTTCACCTGCGAACTGCTGTATCGCCATAGCCGACAGGCACGTCGGAACAACGGGCACGGGGGCCAGCACACGACCGCACTCCTCGATCAGCAGGGAAAGATGGCCAAAGCCAAACCCCATGCCGCCGTGGGCTTCGCTGATCGCAATACCCAGCAGACCGCTCTCGGCCAGCTGGGCCCAGAGTTTATCGTCAAAGCGCGTCGTCTCGCGATCGTCGTACTGGTGCAGGCTCTCGGGGCTGACGTTGTCAGAGAGAATCTGGTTGGCCAGTGCGGTGATGTCTTTCTCTTCTTCAGAAATCGTAAAATCCACTGTTTGTTCCTCTAATCTGTTGCGGCGTATCAAGCACGCATCGGGCGCGGCATCGAGAGTCCGAAGATGGAGATAATGTCGCGCTGAATTTCGTTGGTTCCGCCACCAAAGGTCAGGATGGAGAGCGTGCGGTACATGCGCTCCATCTCGCCGGCGAGCACGTTGTGCTTGGAGCCCATGTGCATCGTGGAGGCGTAACCGAGCACCTCCATGAGGTTGCGGGTAGCCTCTACGAGAAACTCGGAACCAAATATCTTGGCCGAGGACGCCTCCGCCATGTCGAGATTGCCTGTCTTGTCGATCTCGTACGCCTGCTTGTAGCAGATCAGGCGAATCGCCTCGAAACCCTGGCGTGCCTTCGCGAGGTTCATCTTCACCCAGTCCTGGTCGATCAGGCGCTCACCATTGGGCATGTGGGTTTCCGCCGCGTACTCGCACACCTTGCGCAGGAACGACGTTGACGGGCCGTGCGACACGAGCGCGAGGCGCTCGCGATTAAGCTGGCTCATGATCACCTTCCAACCGCCGTTTTCAGCGCCAACCAAACGGCTCTCGTGAACTTTTACGTCCTGGATGTACGTCGCGTTGGTCCGCACGCCACCCAGCGTGTAGACCGGCGTAATGCTGATCCCTGGGGTGTCCATCGGGATCAGGAACATCGAGATAGAACCGTGCTTGCCCAGCTTCTCTTCGTCGCCGGTGCGCGCCGCCAGCCAGATATAGTCCGCGAACTCCGCGAGCGAGGTCCACATCTTCTGGCCGTTGATGGTGTAGTAGCCATCGTCGTCCTTGACCGCGCGGGTCTTGAGCGATGCGAGGTCGGTGCCCGCACCCGGCTCGGAGTAGCCAATACAGATATTGGTTTCGCCAGACAGGATCTTGGGAATCATCTCACTCTTCAGTTCGTCACCGGCAAACTGTGCGATCGCCGGGCCGACAGACTCCGAGGTCAGGAAGGGGAACGGGAAGCCAGCCTTCGCCACTTCGGCAAAAAAGATGTACTGCTCCATTGGGCCCTTTTCCATGCCGCCGTACTCTTTCGGCCAGCCGAGGCCGATCCAGCCGTCCTTGCCCAGCTTGCGCATGCACTCCTTCCAGATCGGGCCTCCGCCCTCCCCTTTGAACTCCTGGTTGAGCTCAGCCCTGAGCTCGTCGGTCATCAGGTCGGTGATGTACGCGCGGATGTCCTGGCGGAGCTGTTCCTGCTCCTCGGTAAATGCGAGTTTCATAGTTACCTCGTGTCTCTAAGTCGTCTCTGTTTCTCTGGTTACTGCTGTTTTCTTTACTGCGTGTTGGCTTCGTAGTCCGCAATCAGCATGTCGAGCGTCACTTCGCCAATCATGTTCATGTCATCGTCGAAGAACTCGTACATAACGGGGTTGGGGCCGTTTCCGTCCATATGGAAAAACGCGACGCAACCTTCCGGGCCACCGGTTTCCTGGTGAGCGTGCTTGTCGTTACCCGTCGAGAAACCGTGCTCGCCGGTTTTCCTGATACGAGGCTCTTTCTTCCACTCGCCCTTCTCGTGGTCGTAATCGTAAAAGTGCTGCTCGCCTTCCATGACGATGCAGCTGGTAGAAGCCATGTGCCTGTGGATCGGGCAGGAGCCGCCGTCGTTGCCCCAGCGGGTCAGGAAATCGATCGTTCCCAATTCCAGGTCGTAAGAGAGGATCGCCTGCTCCATGTGGATCAGGCGGCCATCTGAGGCCTCGTACTTAAATTCCTGCCAGCGGTACTGGGTAAGGTCCAGTTTGCTCTCAATCATTTTGCTCTCACTCTCTTCACGTTCTAGCCGGCCAGCTTGAAACGGGGAATCGACACCGTTTCGCTGATTTTCTCCCACGCGAGCTCCACCGCCTGGCCAATTTCCAGCTCACTGTCTTCGGCATCGACGATATTGGTCATGATGCGAACCGTGTTGGTGCAGTCGCTGCCCGTCATATCGAGCTCGACGACTGCGATGATGAACGGCAGCTTTTCCTCGTAGGTAATGGGTTGGTGTACCGCAGTGTAGGTGTAAAGCGTACCCTTGCCTGACACTTCAACCTGTTCAAATTCAGTGCTGCGGCAGTTGCTGCAGATAGGCGATGGCGGATGCTGCGCGTGACCGCAATGCTTGCAGCGCTGCACGGTCAGGCGATGCTCGCTGCACGCCTCCCAGAAGGGCAGCGTGTGGTGGTCGACCATCGGTGCCGGCATGGAGTTGGGGAACCAGCGTTCGGTCTCCGGCGTGTTGTTCTTTGCCTCTGACATGATGTGCTCCTTAACTCGCTTGCAACAGAATGGCGCTGGACGGTACACCGGCCGCGCTGGTTACGAGACAAACCTCGGCGTCAGCCACGTTGTTGCACGACTCACCCCAGAGGGAGCGGGCGCCTTCCAGCACGTGGTTCAGGCCATGCATGTACGCTTCCGACAGGCTGCCGCCCGACGTATTGGTTGGCAGCGAGCCGCCATCGACGCTGAGCGCACCGCTGTCGATAAAGTCGCCGCCTTCACCGCGTTTGCAGAAGCCGAAGTCTTCGATCTGCATCAGCACTGAGCCCGTGAAGTGGTCGTAGATCTGTGCAACATCCACGTCTTCCGGCATGAGGTCTGCCTTCTCCCACAGGCGGTTGGCCATCTGCTCTGTGCCACCGGTCGCGTAGAGATCATCGGCGATGTTGGCATTGGTAAATGAGCCGAACGAGTAACCCTTGGGCGCGCCCTGTTCAGTCGCTACCACTTTTACCGGGCGGCGACCCTTTGCTTTCGCAAGGTCCTGCGCGCGCTCCTCGGTGGTGACCACCACGGCGCAGGCACCGTCGTTCTCCATGCAGCAGTCAAACAGGCGGAACGGGTCGGCGATCATCCGACTTTCCTGGTGCTGCTCTAATGTGAGCTCCCTGTCCTTCATTACCGCACGGTCGTTTTTATTCGCGTGCTGCCGGAAGGTGACAGCGATCTTGCCCAGGTGTTCGCTGGTGCTCCCATACAGGTGCATGTGGCGCCGGAAAGGCAGGGCAAAGGCCGCCGCTCCGTTCAACATGCCAAACGGCATGACGCTGCCCATAGCGGCCAGCATGATGGTGTTGGCCTGTTGGAACGTAACCTCCGGTGCCTCCTGCGAGGTATCGCCCACCATAAAGTCTGCAGCCGCGCTGCCGAAACGCATGTACTGGCCCTGGCAGAGTGAGCGGTAGACCACCACGACCTCCGCCTGCCCCGTCTCAACGGCCATGCAGGCGTTGGACACCGCGGCACAGCCGCCGCCACCGCCGGGCATCCATACCATGTTGCCGAAGCGCAGCTCCGGCAGTCCCAGCTCCGCTGCGATAAACACGGCCTCGTTGCGGTCTTCCGCGAAGGACGCCAGGCCATCGACGTCATCTATCGACAACCCCGCATCGGCCACCGCCTTTAAGATCGCCTTGTGCGCCAGCGCGTGTTCCGTCTCATCGACGATCTTGCCCCACTTGGTGTACTGGCTTTCGCCAACGCCGACTATGTGTGCTTTCCTGCTCATTCAGTCCTCACTTCCCAACTCAATTCCTGGCTATGCCCTGACCATGCCCGGCAGTTCGCCGCTATCACGCCACGCTTCCAGGATGCGAATGAACTCGTGGGGGTCGTCGCCAAAATAGAAACCGTCCTGCCGCGCGGTGGGGCTCACATTACCCTCACCGTTGTAGTAGCCGGGCGTGCAGTTCTCGGCGAACTCGATAGTCTTGCCGCCGCGATCATAGATTTCCTGCGTCCAACTGGACTCCGCTTCATCCGACACTTCCAGCACGTCGATCCCCTCTTCCAGGCACTTGTGGATCGTGTAGGCGATCTGTTTCGCCTCCTGGTCGATCATGTGCATGAAGTTCACAGTGAACCCGCTCTGCGTGATACCCATGAGGTAGAAGTTCGGGAAGTTGTGCAGGTGAATACCGTGCAGTGTTCTCGCGCCGCTCTTCCAGTGCTCGGACATGGAGAGGCCACCTTTGCCAACAGGCTCAAAGCCCGCGCGACTGGCATAGTCTGTGCCCACCTCGAAACCGGTGGAGAGGATGAGGCAGTCAAGTTCGCACTCGACGCCGTCTACGACAACGCCCGTTTCGGTGATCCTGTCCACTCCCTGACCCTTGGTATCCACGAGCTGCACATTGGGCAGGTTAAACGTTTGCAGGTAGTAGTCATGGAAACACGGGCGCTTGCAGAACTGGCGATAGTAGGGTTTTAGCTTTTCTGCAGTTTCCGGGTCCTCAACGATGTCCTCGACCCGCTTACGAATTCGCTCCATGTTGACGAAGTCGGCAAGCTCCACCTTCAGGTCGATGGCCTCCGGCGACATATCGCTGTTCGGATCGCTCATCACGACATCCACAAGCGTGGCAGTGATGTCTGTCCAACCGTCCTTTACCAGGTCTTCCTCGGCATAGCCGCCCGCGGTGAGCGTCTGGAAGTTATCCATGCGCTGCTGGTGCCAGCCCGGTTCGAGCGCTTTCTCCCACTCGGGGTCGGTGGGCAGATTGCCGCGAATCCCCACTGATGAGGGCGTGCGCTGGAAAACGTATAGCTGCCTTGCGCTGTGGCCCAGGTGCGGCACTGCCTGCACGGCGGTAGCACCGGTACCGATGATGCCCACGCGCTTGTCGTTGAGACCAGTGAGGTTCATCGGCCCATCGTTACTGATATCGCCGCCCGTCGGGTCACCGCCGGTGTAATCGTAGTCCCAGCGGCAGGTATGGAACACCTTGCCTTTGAATGTATCGATACCGGGAATGCCAGGCAGCTTGGGTTTTTGCAGGAAGCCGTTGGCGATACTCACGAACTTCGCCTTCATTTCATCGCCGCGATCAGTCGCGACAATCCAGCGCTGGATGCTCTCGTCCCAGTGCAGTGACGTTACGGTTGTCTGGAAGCAGGCGTTATCGTACAGCTTGTACTTGCGCGCAATGGCCTTGCAGTGCTCGAAAATTTCGTGGCCCGTGGCGTACTTCTGCTTGGGCACATACCCAACTTCTTCCAACAACGGCAGGTAGACGTAGGACTCGATATCGCAGCTGATGCCGGGGTAGCGGTTGTAGTACCAGGTGCCGCCCATATCGCCGGCTTTGTCGACGATACGGATGTCCTTTACGCCCAGCATGCGCAGCCTTGCGCCGGTACAGAGCCCACCAAAACCAGCACCGATGAGGATGACATCGGTCTCGTCCTTGAGAGGCTCGCGAGTGGTCTCTTCCTCGAGGAAAGGATCATTCTCCAGGTAGGAAAAATCGCCCTCGATGTGCACGTACTGGTCATTCGCGTCAGAGCGAAGCCGCTTGTCGCGCTCCTGGATGTATTTTTCCCGCAGCGCATCCGGGTCAAGGCCCAGCGTTTCATCGTATGCCATTCGTCAAAATCCCGCTGAGAATTTAATCGAGCCCCGAGGGCTTCGTGCCAATGACTTCGTCTCGTTCAAGCGCCGCGATGTCGTCTTCTGACTGCCCCAGCAACTCCGAGAGAATCTCGTGGTTGTGTTGCCCAAGCGTTGGCGCATGCCTGTAGATCCAACCTTCTTCACCACGCGATGCCAGGCGGAACGGCATGCCGGGTACCGGGTGCGTGCCGATGACGGGGTGCTCAACGTCCTCGAGGAACCGCCGGGCGACAAACTGTGGGTGCACGTAAGCGTTGCGCGGCAGCTCCACCTTGCCGGCGGGCACTCCTTTCGAGAGCAACGCTCCAACCGCCTCGTCGTAGCCCTGCGCCCTGCTCCATGTCTCGATGTGTTCGTCTATCTCATCGTGGTGCTCGCGGCGCCCAGCATGCGTATCAAACCTGGGGTCAGTGGCCCAGCTGGGACTACCGAGTGCCTCCCTGAACGCCTGCCACTGAGAATCGTTCTCTACCGATAGCGCGAGGAGATTCTCATCCTCAGGGGCCTGACCTTCATCCAGCTGGCAATAGTACAGGCCCTGCGGTGCCGCGGTAGGCGCGCGATTACCTTCGCGGTTCATTAAGTGGCCATAGGCTGTGTATTCAACCAGCTGCTCCGCCGCGGCGTTGAGCGCACCCTCTGCCATCGCACACTCGAGGAACACGCCCTCGCCCGTGACATCGCGCTCCTTGAGCGCGGCAATGATGGCAAAGGCGGCCTGGGTGCCCGCCAGCGGGTCACAGGTGCCGCGCTGGACGCGCGGCTGGTCGTCGGTATGGCCGGTGAGCCAGGCGAGGCCCGACATCATCTCGATGGTCTGCGCAAAGCCCACGCGATCGCGCCAAGGGCCCTCCAGCCCATAGGCGGGCATACGTACGAAGACAATGGTGGGGTTGAGTGACTTGATCTTTTCCCACGTCAGGCCGAAGTTTTCGAACACGCGCGGCGAGTAGTTCTCCACCAGCACATCGCACTGCTTGATCAACGCCTCGAGCAACGCCATGCCCGCGTCTTTGTTGAGGTCCAACGTCAGGCTGCGCTTATTGAAGTTTGCACCGTTGTACAGGTGGCTGGTCTCCCACCAGGACTCCCCCGCCGTACCCGTGGCCACGACCGCGCGTCCGCCGTCGATGCGATGGATGGATTCGAGGTGAATGACGTCTGCTCCGAGCGTACCGAACATCTGCGTGGCCGAGGGCCCCGCCCACCAGGCGGAGGCATCGAGCACGCGCATACCCTGCATGGGGAGTTCCGGCTCGGCGGTCGGGGCAGACGGAGCAGCCGGCGTGCGCGGTTCGACCTTTCCGCTGTGCTCACCGAGGCCAGGCGCTGGCGACAGCGCGCGCACGCGCTGGCCGTTCATCTGGTAGGGCGGGCGAGGCTGCATGAAGTCGCCCGCGGGGTTCTTTTCAAACACGCCCCGCGCCTTGAAGTGCTCCTGCTCCAGCAGGTTTTCACCATTGCCTACCGTTGCAGCGGGAATTCGAAACACCGAGGCCAGCTCGATGACCTCGGCAATAGTTCGCTCAGCCATCCAGGCATCCACTGCCTCGGTCCATTCCTCGTAGCGATTGATGCGACTCCAGTTGGAGGCGAGCTCCTCATCGCCGAGCCACTCGCCCTTCTCGATCATCACCAGGAAGTCATCGAACTGCTGCCTGGAGTTGGTGTTGACACCAACCCAGCCGTCCTTCGCCTTCTCAATCGAGGGAATTTCAATCGTGCGCATTGGGCCGGGTACCTCCAGGCGCCCGAGAATGCTCCACATCAGGTCGAAGTAAATCGTGGAGCCAATGTTGAAGGCCTCGATCAGCGAGAAATCGATATGGTCGCCATGGCCGGTACGCTGCGCGCCTCGCACCATTGCAGAAGCTGCGACCGCTGAATAGCTGGCCCCGAGAAACTCCGCTACACGGCCGCCCGCAAAGTACGGTTTGCGCTCTGGAAAACCGCGCGGTGCCGTGGCGCCGGCTTCGGCCTGCACAATGAACTCGTTGCTTGCGCGCTCCGCGTAGGGACCAGTGCGCCCGTAAGCAGACAGCGAAAGCACCACCAGGTGCGGAAATTCAGCTCGCAGCTGATCGATGTCGAGTTTTTCGAGTTCGTCACTGCCCGCAGAGAAATCCTCAATCAGCAGATCGGCGCCACCGATGAGCTTGCGAATCTCCTCGTCGTCGGGAGCACCTGTTACCGAACGCTTGTTCGCATTGAGATATTGGAAGAACGCACCATCGCCGCCGCGCTTCTTAAGGAAAGCCGGATCAGAGGCGTAGCGACGCATCGGGTCGCCTTTTGCGGGTTCGACCTTGATGACATCGGCGCCAGCATCGGCAAACAATTTTCCAACGTAGGGACCACAGGTATTGCCGGCCAACTCGATGACACGCACGTCGGCCAGGCCCGTCAGGCTTCCTGGTTTACTCATTCACACAACCCGATAGTTCACAGCGCTCAAAAAGCGGAACCCGGCGCGATCGCGCCGGGTGTCGATAGACAAGTTACTGCAGTCTAGACCATAATTAAAATGAATATATTAGATATCATAATGCATAATATGCATGTTTATGTTTTTATTTTACTGTTATTTATCAATGAGATAGGGGCGCCATCATGTCATTGAGACAGTTCGACCTGAACTTGCTTACCGTTTTCGACGTATTGCTCGAAGAGCAGAATGTCACGCGCAGCGCGGAGCGCCTCGCCATGAGCCAGCCGGCGGTCAGCCACGCTCTCTCGCGCCTGCGTAAACAGCTCGATGACCCGATACTGATCAAGTCGGGAGACAAGATGAAAGTCAGTCCGCGCGCGCACAAAATTCATGCGGAGACGCACGAGGCACTGCGGCGGATCGAACAGGCGATCAGCCCACAATCCAGCTTCGACCCCGCGACTTCCAGGCGCCAGTTCAATATCGCGAGCACCGATCACGTGGAACCGCTCATACTGCCGAAGCTCCTGTCGCACATCGAAGAGCACGCGCCGGACATTGAACTAAACATTCACCACCTGGCAGACAACCTGCCGCTTGAGGATCTGGAGAAAGGCGACATCGACATCGCCATCGCGAGAAGCGTTCGTACGCCCAAGCGATTCGAAAGCCAGTTTCTGCTGGAAGAAGGTTACCTGTGCGCCGTTGCCGGAGATCACCCCCTGGCCGCGACAGACCTCACCATGGAAACCTACATGGACCTCGACCACATCGTGGTGGCGCCCGCAAAATACCGCAACCAGACCAACAAGAAACTCTTCGAAGGGCTAGGCCGAACGCCCCGGGTTGTCGCCAACATGCAGCACTTCCTGTCGGCCCTGCACGCGACCTCGGAGTCGAAGGTCATCATCACCGGGCCCGCTCTACTCCTTAAGAAGTTCCACACGGCGTTTAACCTGCGCCTGCTTGCACCGCCGTTC
Source organism: Halioglobus sp. (assembly GCA_965227435.1). Lineage (GTDB taxonomy): Bacteria > Pseudomonadota > Gammaproteobacteria > Pseudomonadales > Halieaceae > Marimicrobium. The sequence continues at coordinate 1,058,619 of CBDDGB010000002.1, forward strand.
AACCTGCCACCGACGCGCATCGACCTGGTGTGGCACCAGTTCAAGACCAATGACCCGGGCGTGGACTGGCTCAGGAAGCAACTGGGCGATATCGCGAGCGGCATCTCCGCTTAAACGCGCGAACGCATCAATCGACAGCAGGCAATGTGCGGTACACTTAAAGACAAACACAACACCGCAAGCGAACAGATCAATCATGGCTGACGGCCAATACATCAACGAAGACGGCTCAGTAAAAGACGAGATTCTCGCGATGCAGGAGGCAGCGCTTGAAGCGTCGGCGCAGAGGTGGGGCTATGAAAAGCCCTATATTGATAGCCTGCTGGCAGAGGTCGACGAGCAGGGCTTCGTCATTCTTAGGGACCTGATCAGCCAGGAGGTCATGGACAGGATCAGGGAAGAGTCCGCGCCGCACCTCGCGCACGAAGGGCGCACGGAATTCGAGGGCTACAAGACCCGCCGCATCTATTCAGTCATCGAGAAAACACTGTCGTGCAACCCGATCGTCGAGCACCCCCTGGTGATGGCGCTACTCGATCGACTGCTGATGCCCAACTACCTGCTGTCGCAGCTGCAGGTTATCAGCGTGGGGCCGGGAGAGATCCGCCAGCCGCTACATCACGACGATGGCTTTTACCCGTTCCCGCGCCCACGCAAACCGTTTGGCGCGGCGCTTATCTGGGCAATCGATAACTTCACCGCAGACAACGGCGCGACACTGGTGTACCCCGGCAGTCACAAATGGGGCGATGTCTCACCCGGCGACATTGATGAGAGCAAACTCGTGCCAGCAGTAATGCCCGCAGGGTCCGCAGTCTTCTTTCTCGGCACTCTGTGGCACGGCGCGGGCGCCAACAATTCGGACAAGCCGCGGCTCGCGGCCACGACCCAGTACTGCGAACCCTGGGCGCGACAGCAGGAAAACTACTCGCTGGCGATCTCCAGGGAACGCGCAAAGCAGTGCAGCGACACGGTGCAGTCACTGCTGGGGTACAGCATGCAGTTTCCGTTCATCGGGTTTGTGAATGGGCGGGATCCAAAGCGGCTGCTGCAAGACTAGCCCGCGGCCGCACAGACGCCACACAGTGAAAACCAGTTACAGGTTCGGAGCAGGTTAAATGGGACGCTTGGAAGGAAAAGTTGCAATTGTAACCGGTGCGGGCCTGGGCATTGGCCGAGGGATCGCACAGCGCTACATAGAGGAAGGCGCAAACGTTGTTGTCGCCGAGCTGAATGATGAGGCGGGCCAACAGGCCGCCGCCGAGCTGGGCGACAACGCCCTCTTCGTCCAGACGGACGCCGGGCATAAAGACAGCGTCGAGGCAATGGTCGCGGCAACCGTCGACAGCTTTGGCACGGTAGACATACTCGTAAACAATGCCTGGGGTGGCGGCGCCATCGGCAGGATCGAGAAGAAAACCGCAGAGCAGATGATGCACGGCGTGAACGTCGGCTTTCTCGGCCCGTTCTGGGCGATGCTCGCCGCACACCCCATCATGAAAGCGAAAGGCTGGGGTCGGGTGGTGAACATCTGCTCACTGAACGGTGTGAACGCCCATATCGGCACTGCCGAATACAATACGAGCAAGGAAGCGCTGCGGGCCGCCACACGAACGGCGGCGCGCGAATGGGCCGCCGATGGCATCACCTGCAACGTGATTTGCCCTGCAGCCAAGTCGAGCGCTTTTGACGCCGCGATGGCCGGCCACCCCGAACTCGTACCCGCTGCGGACGCCATGAACCCCATGGGGAGGATCGGCGACTGCTATGAAGACATAGCACCGGTTGCGCTGTTCCTGGCAAGCGAGGACTGCCGTTACATGACGGGGAACACGCTGTTCGTGGACGGCGGCTCACACATCAACGGCTCGGCCTGGGCACCCGAGCTCGACTAGTACCGCTCTGCTGACTACCTACGCTACTTCAATCACGCCAAATCAGTGGTGCGCTAGGAAAGCTTCGTTGCAACCTCATCCATGAACTTCTTCATGGAGTCCACCTTCAATTCCATGTCGGACTTGAACTTGCCGCCATAGAACATCCAGGGCATCACGCAAGCCTCGGTGACGCCTATGTCCTGCAAGCGCTTGTGCGTGTCCAGGTCATAGGCATCAATCGCTGTCGAGATGAACTCGAAGGGTTCACTCTCCCGGCCGTACTCCTTTCGGTAAGTGCTAATCTCTGAAATCATTTTGCCGATCTCTTCCGTTGTCACGTTCGGAGAAACGAAACCGTCTGCCAGGCGTGCAGCACGTTTGAGTACAGGCGTGGCGGTACCACCGATCACGATCGGCATGGGTTTGGCAGGCACGGGGTTTATGGAGAGCGATGGAAATTCGTAGTACTCGCCCTTGTGTTCAACCATGTTACCGCTGAGTACCTTGCGGATGATTTCAATCATCTCGCTGCAGCGTGCGCCGCGCGTGTGCCAGTCTTCTGAATTGACGGTGAAGTCCTCGGGCCAGGGGCTGAGACCAACACCCAGCGAGAGGCGATCCTGCGTGAGGTATGACACGGTGCCGCACTGCTTCGCGACCAGAAGCGGCTGCCTTACAGGCAACTTCAGAACGTTAACGAGAAAACGAACATTCCTGGTGACCTGTCCCATCGCCGAGATGAGCGCGAGGGGGTCTGCAAATGGCGTTTTGGCACTCCAATAACGCGCACCGCTATCTGTGTAAGGGTAGTCGGTGCTTGTCTCATCGTAGTAAAACAAGCCGTCTCCGATGTTGACCGAGTGATAGCCCATCTCGTCGGCAGCTATCGCCAGCGGCACCAGGTGCTCAAGTGGATTAAAGGTCAGCGTTACAGAAAACTTCATTGTCGCCTCAGCTCATCGTGTTGTCGCATAACCTGTTGCTCATGCGGATTTCCCAGTGAGCAGCGCGTACAGGGGGTCCTGCTCGTCCCTGCTCGAGCCGTCTGGCAGGTTACCGCGCTTTACCAGCGTTTCTGTCTGCAGGTCGGTCACGTTTTCCCTGCGGTCGATTCCCCAGCGCGGCTTGCCGTCGCTGCCCGGCTGCACCGACCAGTTATCGAGGTAGCGTCCCCGTGAAACGATTTCGAGCACCTTATCTTTATCGTCCGTAGGCATCCAAAGCGTCACCGTCACATAGGATTCGCTGATTGCCGTATCCCCGTCGACCTCGATAATGACATTGGTGATCTGGTGTGAATGTCGCTCCATCATCGAATGGGACTCCCAGACCCAATCGATGAAGCCCGGGCCCGTACCCTCGTAAATGCCGTGGTACAGCGTTTTTGAGCCCTCGTTCCAGAGCGCATAGGCGCCCTGCTTGTCCATCCGGTCAAGCACGCGGCAGTAACGGAAAATGTTATCCCTGATTGCCTCTTTGGCGGCCAGGATTTCAATGTTCATCTCCGAAGCTCCTTCTAAATCTACCCGCCCACAGCTGTGCAATGCTCAACGACTACTTTCAGCGATGCTGTTATGCCAGAGGGGAATCAGTTCCACAGCCCGAACTTGCTCATCATGTCCCTGAATCGCTCCATCGAGCGCACCTTCACCTCAAACTCGGTGTGGTCCTCGCCCTCTTCCACCCAGAACGCGCGCCCCCAGGGCGAGGGCGTCCAGGGCAGGACGCTGGCGTGGTAGGTTCCAGCGGGGTCCAGCGTGTCGATAAACTCCGGCGTGTAGGCCTCCATCGCGCTGATGACCACATCGAAGGGCTCTTCGTACTTGCCGTTCTCTCGGCGTTTTTCGAAGATTGTGTCGATCACGCCCTTCATCTCCTCGAGCATCAGCGGTACACCCAGCCAGCCGTCGTTGTCTGCCGCCCGCCGCAGTGCGGCCTTGCTCTTGCCACCCACCCAGAAAGGAATCGGCTGCGTGGGTACGGGAGACATAATCACGTCATCGTATTGATAGAACTCACCGGTGTGGCTCACCACCTCGCCGGAGTTGAGATCGCGCACACACTGAATCACCTCGTCCAATCGGCGACCACGCGACCTGAAGTCCATACCGAGTAGATCAAACTCTTCCTTTAACCAGCCCGCAGAGACGCCACAGGCAACACGGTTATTGGTATAGATCGCCGCCGCACTCGTGGCCCTCGACACAGTGAACGGGTCGCGCAGCGCAGCGAGGTAGATATTGGTCGCAAAGCGCAGTGTCGACGTTGCGACGCCCATCGCCGTCAGCGTGACCCAGGGATCAGACCAGGGGTTTGTATTGGGCCACCACACCTCACCGTCTTCCGTGTAGGGGTATGGGGTCTCAATCGTCGCCGGGTACGCGAGATGATCCGGCACCGTGATGCCTTCATAGCCCAACTCTTCCGCTTTCTGGGCAATGGCAATGAACTGATCAACTTCGGTGGTATTGACCAGGGATATCCAGAATCGCATGGTTCGCCTTCCTTTCGTTGTGTTAAACCCCGCTTACCCCTCAGGACTCAAGCGCAGTCAGTGCGTCCAGCTGTGCGGTATAAGAATCGATGTCCCTGTAACCCATCCCGATAACCAGGCGATCCACCTCCATCGCCCGGTAACCATTCAACAGCGCCCGCGCCTTGTCGGGCTCATCCAGCGGTAGGGCCGTCATAACCGTAACATTCCCCTGTGGCTTCCCGAGCTCGGTGGTGAGTTTTCGATACTCGCCCACCGCCTTCAAAATCTGCGCAGGATTCTTCGCCATGGGTAGCCAGCCGTCGGCCAGCTCCGCGGCACGCTTGAGTGCATGCGGCGCAGCACCGCCTACCAGTATCGGGGGTTTGGGTGGTCGGGGCTTGAAGAGGAAGGGCTGGCCGTTGAGTTCCACGACGTCATTGGCAAAGGCCTCGTTGAAAAACGCGAGGGTCTCATCGGTGAGCTTGCCACGCTGAGCACGATCCACCCCGAGTGCGCGAAACTCCGGTTCCATCCAGCCCACACCCACACCGAGAAGCAGTCGCCCCGCCGTGAGTTCCTGCAGCGTTGCCACCTGCCGGGCTGTTGGCAGCAGTGGTCGGTACGGCAGAATGAGCACACCCGAGCCCAGCTTGATGCGCTGCGTGGCACCGCCCAGCCACGCGAGTGTTGTCAGCGTGTCGAGGTAGCGCCCTCCGCTGCCCTCGGCATCGTCTGGCGGAATCGCAATGTGGTCTGTGATCCATAGCGACTCCATGCCCGCGGCCTCCGCCGCCTCTGCACACGCCAGCACCAGTTCGGCGCTGGACTCCTCGCCCATATTGCGAATGGTTACCCCGATCTCCACGTGTCTCCGCCTCCTTCAGTCCTGTTGCGGCACCGGCACCCTGATGATGCGGTCACCAAGGAACGAGCCGATGTAAACCGCATCGCCCTGCTTAACGGCCACCGTGCCGGCACCCATCGGCGGACCCTCCAGTTCAATCACCTGCCGTGTTGTCTCGCTGGCCGGGTCGATCTCGACCACGGCGAAGCGCAGGTGACTGGGTGTGCCGTCGCGCTCGTCCGAGATCGCGCCCATGTAAGAGAAGAAGGAATCGGTGTGCGATGCCACCCACAGCTTGCCGTCTTCCGTCCACTCTGAATTGTCGGGGTTCTCCACCTCCCAGCGACCCAGCTCGGCGCCGGTTTGAATGTCGTGCTGGCGCACCTCGTCGCCCAGGTACTCGTTGAAGAAGTAACTCTTGCCGTCCGCGGCAACGGCGATGCCGTTGGGGAAGCGCCCCTTCGAGTTTGGCAGTTCGCGGAAGCCCGCCTCGTGACTCCAGTGGTAGACGTGACCGCTGGGGCGACCAAAGACCAAGGTCAGCAGCAGGTCGAAGGTTCCACCGTCCTGGTCGAACATGTGCGTGACAACGAAATCCCCATTCGGCAATCCCGCAACGTCATTGAAGAAACCCTGGGGAGGCGCCTCGGCGCAGCCGCGCCAGACAAGTCGCGGCGGGGAGTCCTCCCCCGTTTCGATGACTTCGAACATTTCCACGGATTCGCGCTCATTGTGATTCACCACAAGCAGCCGGTATTCACCGCTATCGAGCTGCCCGAGATGGATGCCGTGGCCGAGCATTTCGCCTGGAGGCTGAACGCAGTCAGCATCACCCCAGGTGGGCTCAATCTCGGACGTAGGAGCGCCAGCACCGAAGAGTGGCTCAACCTCGAGGGTGTCGGTGTCGAGAAAATGCAGGCCGCCGGGCGAGGCCATTTGAGCGAACAGCAGGTCACGGCCGTTGGGCGTGCGCACGATGTCCTCGGGCTCAGCCAGGCCACAGATGGACGTAATGCCATTAACGACATCGCAGTTACCGGCCTGCACGCCCCCGGTGAGAAGCACAGACAACAGCGCTGCGAGGCTTGCTGCTTTGAAGGCGGGGAATTTGCTCATAGTGTTGTCCTTAACCAAGTCGTCACCACGGCAGACTTTACCGGAGATTCAGGAACTTTGTGCACTCGAGGCAGACCAATAGGGTCACACTACCCAGGGACCCCTCCCATGCGCCTACTCTTGGCCTTCCTGCTCACCCTGTTTGGCTTATCCGCAAACGCGCAGTCAAGCCAGGGCGCCCACACCTGCGCGGTCGACGGCGTGGCGGTCGGCGGTTATGACCTTGTCAGCTACCACCTGCCGGATGGTCCGCTCATGGGTAGCAAGGAATTCGCAGAGACCTACGAGGGGCTGGTCTACCACTTCAACAGCGAGACCAATCAGAAAGCCTTCCTCGCAGCCCCTATGAAGTACCTGCCCACCTACCAGGGGTGGTGCGCGGCAACGCTCGCCATGGGTCGCCTGGCATGTCCCGACTATACGAACTTCAAAATTGAAAACGGACGCCTGCTGCTGTTTGAGCTGGCTGGATTTACGAATGGGCGCTCCCTCTGGAATACCGATCCTACGGGCTTTCGCGAGCGCGCCGATGCCAACTTCAAGACGCTCGTAAAGTAGGTCATGCGCTGGCTCGCGACACTGTCGCTACTGCTGTGTATAGCGCCAGCGGCTTCCGCCAACCTGTCACTGGGCATACTCACTGACGAACCGGCACCAATGCTCGCCGGCCTGCTTTCGCAGCGCCTCGCAGAAGAGCTCACAATCGAAGTCAGGGAATTCCCCGATGCAAATACGCTGAAAACAGCCATTGCCGAAGGCGCACTTGACCTCGCGTTCATAGAAGAACCTGTTGGGGATATACCGGGTAGCGCCATTGTCAGTGAGCTGTATCCGTCGGTGCTTCACGTTATCGCCCACGACGCCCTTCCTGCAGAATCACTCGCCGACATCCTGGGTTCGCCCCATGTATGGGCCGGATTCGAGGGCGGAACGGCCCACACGCTGGCCAAACAGCTCGCTGAGGACTACCAGATCGATGGGCTCAATCTGCTCCCCGACCCGTGGAGTACCGACCCCACCGTCTACTTCGTGTTCGGGGGCATCCTTGCCAGGGACGCACTCTCACGACTCGGGGATTACAGGCTTTACAGCCTGGACTCGATTGCTTCGCCTGAACGCGGCAGCATTGCCGAGGGGATAGCCCTTCGCTACCCGAATCTGCGCAGCTTCGTGCTTCCCGCCGAGGTGTATCCAACGCTCTCCTCTGACGCGGCGCTGACACTCGCAGTCAGTAACCTGCTGATCGCCCGGTCCAGTCTTGAGGAAGAGGTCGTCTACACACTTGCAATGGCCGTCGAGCGGCTGCGCCCGGAAATCGCAGCGCTCTACCCCCTGGCTCGTCTTGAAGCGCTTGACCGCGGGGTATCGGTCGCACACGCGCTACCGTTACACCCTGGCGCGCAACGCTTCGCCGATCGCGATAAACCGGGCTGGCTGGAACGCTACGCCGAGCTGGCGGGGGTTGTGCTCACCGCCCTCTTTGGCATCACAACCATCGGCATAGCCCTGCATCGAAGGCAGAAGCAGGCCCGCAAAGACCGGCTTGATACTTACTACCAGCAGGTTCTGGATCTCCGCTTCCAGCTCGGCGCCGGCGACGAGGCGCCCGAGCGGGTAGCCGCCGAGCTGGCCTCTCTCCAGGCAGAGGTTTTCCACCTCGTTATCACCGAGCGCGTCGATGCAGACTCCGCGCTCCTTGCCTTTGTCGACCTGTCGAACCAGCTACTGCGAGAAGCTGAAAGCCGGCGGTAACCCAGTCGTAGGCCACCGGGCAGCGCTACCGCCGCCCAATACGACCTCGCCAGCCACCCCTCCGAAAGCCGCTGTTTACAAATCTTTTACATTGCTGAGCCAACGCGACGATGAGAGATGATTAAATAGGCTAATACTGACTATCTCATCAACACGGGCCTGGGGACCGATAAGTGCGTAGAATTGGCGGCAATAATCATAAGGAACACTGACCGTGCCCGCCCTCACTATTGGCATACTGGAAGATGAGCTCCCCCAGGCCAGGATGCTGTCCGACTGGCTGGCGGACGCAGGCTATGACACGTTCCACTGTGACACGGGCAACGCCTTCCTGACCGAGCTGGAAAACGCTTCCGCTGATCTCCTGATTCTCGACTGGCAGCTGCCCGACTGCGAGGGCATCGATGTACTCGCCAACCTCCGCGATACACAGGCCTTCACCGGCCCGATTGTGTTCGCCACCGCCAAGGACAGTGAGGAAGACATCGTGCGCGGATTATCGGCCGGGGCCGATGACTACATCGTCAAGCCCCTGCGCCGCGCCGAACTCCTGGCACGTCTCACCGCCCTGCTTCGCCGCAGCGGCAGTCCACAGTCGCAGTCGATCAAGCTGGGCCCGGTGGAACTCGACCTCGACGAGCACCGCGCATTCTTAGGCGGAGAGGAAGTGAAACTGACCGCCACGGAGTTCAAGCTCGCCGCCTGCGTGTTCAAGCGCGAGGGGAAGCTGCTCTCGCGTGAGTTCCTGCTCAGTGAGGTTTGGGGCGTTGATGCAGAACTGGACACACGCACCGTCGACGTGCACATGAGCCGCATACGCAAGCTACTGAAAATAGGCCCGACCATGGGCTACTGCATCAAGACAATTTATCGTCACGGCTACCGCCTGGAAGCACTATGAAACTGCGATCGAAACTCATCCTGCTTAGCGTGTTGTGCAGCTTCTGGACTGTCGCACCTGCGAGCGCCCAGGACTGGGTCTATCGCGCCCAGCTCGGCGACACGCTTTGGGACTTGTGCCTTGAGTACACCGCGAAGCAAGGCTGCTGGATGGAGCTCGGACGCTACAACAACATTTCACAGGACCGCCGCATAGCCCCCGGCACAGAGATTCGCATTCCGCTCGACTGGCTGGTACACGTGCCGATCGCTGGCAAGGTGCTCAACGTCAACGGCGATGTGTCGTACCGGTCACGCAAGCAAGCCACACCCCAACCATTGATTTCAGGTCAGGACATCGCCCTCGGCAGCGTGCTGGTATCGCGAAGCGGTACCGCGCGAATCCGCCTGGGCAAAGACAGCGAGCTGTTACTGAGACCCAACAGCATCCTCGAAATCGCAGAGACAGGTACTGCCGCCAGTCCTTCCTCAAGGGTGTATCTCGAAGACGGAGAGGTAGAGGTGAAAGTGAACCCGGCCTCGCGCTCCCGCTTCGAAGTGCACACGCCTTCGGCGATCGCGGCGGTGCGCGGCACCGAGTACCGGGTCGCCAGCCTGCGCGAAGAGTCCAGCACCCGCGGCGAGGTTCTTGAGGGCGTGGTCGCGGTTGAAGCGGGGTCGAGTGTGGAAGTACCTGCCGGGTTCGGCGTCAAGGCAACGGCCGGCAAGCCCCTGGGCAAACCGCGTAAGCTGTTGGCAGCGCCACGGTTCGAAGCAGGCCGCATCGACGCCCCCCTGCCGATCACACTGCGCTGGCAAAGCGACCCCCAGGCTGTCTCCTGGCAGTTGGATGTGTACGACGCTGGAGAAAGTGGCACACTCATTCACTCGGCGGTGGCGCCAGAGCCGTTTCTTACTCTCGAGTCTCTCGATGAGGGCTGTTACAGGGTCATCGCTCGCGCCGTAGACAATGCAGGCTTCAATGGCCTGGAAGAAGAGCTGCCCGTATGCGTGTTGCCACCGCCACCCATCGTCGAAGAACCACCCAACTACTGGGGCCTGGCTCCCTGGTTCGCAACGCTCATCCTTATCCTGCTCCTGTAAGCGACTCGCAGGCTCCGTGAACACGCGCTGGCGGCTCGTCTACGGTCGACTTCTGCTGACGTTTTTGAGCGCAAGCTTCTGCAGCGCGTTGTACTGGTTCGACTGGATACAGCCCGTCGACCGAATGCTGTATGACATGTTCAACGAGGCAGCCCCCATGCCGGAGGCCCCCGACATCACGATCGTTGCGATCGACGAGCGGAGCCTGCTTGAACTAGGGCGCTGGCCCTGGCCGCGCGAAAACCATGTAGAGCTGTTGCGCAAGCTTGAGAAAAGCGATGTTGCGGCCGTTGCACTGGACCTACTCTTTGTTGAGCAATACCAAGACTATCCCGCGATAGACGTCATGCTCGCAGAGGCGCTCGAGCAGTTAGGGAACGTCGTACTGCCGGTTTTTATCGGGCAATCGGGGCCAGGCGGTCGACTGACGGAAATGCAGCCGATACCGAGGCTCGCGGCCGCAGCGGCACAGCTGGGCCACGTGCATATTGAAGTCGACACCGATGGCGTCGCCAGGGAGGTATTCCTGCGCGAGGGACTGGGCAATAACCGCTGGCCGCACTTCGCGGTGGCCCTGGCAACGGTTCTTGGACTCGACAAAACGCCTTTGCCTGGCGTGTCTGACCAGCGGGTGCTGGCCTCGCCCGCGCCAGGCGCAATCATCCGCTCCCATGCCAACCTCATTCCCTTCATGGGACCCGCCGGCACCGTTAGCCAGGTCCCTTATGTCGACGTGATGAAGGGACGACTGCCTGCCGATGCGCTGAAGGGTAAGATCGTGATTGTGGGCGCGACCGCTGCAGGCCACGTGGATAACATCACCACGTCACTGGGCCAGATCTCGGGTGTCGAGGTCAATGCCAACATCTTCCAGGCGCTGCGCCTCGACTTGCTCGCAAATCCGGTGTCCAGGCATACGGCATCGGCTGCCGCGTTCCTCATCATCGGCCTCGGGGTCTTCCTGTTCACGCGGCTTCCACCGGGTTTTCTTTTACTGAGCATTGTCGGTGCGGCAGCCGCGCTGCCGCTGCTTGCGTTCCTGCTGCTTCACTTTGGCAGGCTGTGGATGTCCCCGGCGCCAATGCTGTTGACCCTTCTCTTCGCCTACCCACTGTGGAACTGGCTGCGCCTGGCCTGGGCGATGGACTTCATTGAAGAACAGATTCGCGAGCTGGAGCTCGAGAGCGGCACACGCTCGTTCCTGGGCGGCACAGAGGTCGCGCCTTCCGCGGGCAGCGCCGACCCGGTGGGCGCCATCATGGGCAGATTGGAGCGCGCGTACCGGGAGTCGCGCCACAACCATGAACTGGTACGCGACACTTTGAGGCAACTCGCCTCGGGTGTCGTACTGGCAGAGCCAGGGGGGAACATTCTCCTCGCCAATGATGCGGCCATAGAGCTACTCGGCCCGCCTGCGGCCAGCGGTAATCTCGCCAACGCGCTGAACAAAATCGCCCTGGACGATGGCCTCACGTGGGAACAGGTGCTCGCCGGGCTGCAGTCACCCGGCGACCACTTCCATTTCGAAGGGCACCAAGAGGACCCTAATCGTGACATCCTGCTGCACGCAGGCATCATTGGCCTCGACAGGCCGCTGCTGTTGCTCGTGCTGACGAACGTCACGGAACTGAAACAGAGCGAAAAGCGCCGGGCCGAGGCGCTCAATTTCCTGTCCCATGACTTGCGCGCGCCACTAACGTCAGTACTGGCACTCATCAACACAGCACGAGACGCATCCGAGCCGGTGGACGCCGGGCTCCTCGGCCAGATCGAAAACTACATTCAGGCCAACCTCTCTTACGCAGAAAACTTTATCCAGCTGGCGCGACTGGAGCAGTCGGAGCCGCCCCGCTTCGACGACTGCGACGCCCAGTCGCTGATCGACAATGCCGTGGGTCAGCTCTACCACTTTGCGGCCAGTCGCGGGGTAGCCTTTGAGCTGCACGACACCGAGCAGGAGACCTGGCTCCGCTGCAGCCGTGACCTCGTGGAACGGGTACTTATCAATCTCATCGACAACGCGATCAAGCACAGTCCAGCAGGCGAAGCCATCGCCATCGAAACGGCGCGCGAAGGCGAGAGCATCTCTTTCAGTGTGAGTGACCGCGGCGAAGGCATCCGCTCCGAAGACATGCAACTGATCTTTGAGCAGTTCCATCAAGGCACACACGCACGCAGCGGGGCAGGCCTCGGCCTGAGATTCGTCTCTGCGGTGGCACACGCCCACGGCGGCAGCATAGAGGCCTTCAACAACCCCGACGGGGGCAGCCGATTCACGCTGCGACTACCTCTCTCACAACGCTAAACGCCTTTTACAAATCGTTTACACATCTCGCTGGCGACTCCCTGGGGAGCGGCCCAGAATGACACCGTGTCTGCAGAGAGCCGCGCGCCCTGCGGGCACCCCAATCAGACAACGCTCACCAAGAAGGTAGTCACAGCATGACCAAACTCTCCGAGATCGAAGGTATCGGGCCGAAATACGCAGAGAAGCTAAACGGCTGCGGCATCTCCAGCCAGGAGCAACTGCTGCTGGAGGGCGGTGCGCCGGCCGGCCGCAAGAAGATCGCCAAGGAATCAGGCATTGGCGATGGGCTGATCCTCAAGTGGATCAATCGTGCAGACCTGGCACGGGTAAAAGGTGTCGGCAGCGAATACGCAGACCTGCTCGAGTGTGCCGGCATCGACACGGTACCGGAACTCGCACAGCGTAACGCCGCCAACCTGCACGCGAAGCTGGGCACGGTGAACGAAGAGAAAAAGCTGGTGCGATCCCTACCAACGGAAAACATGGTCACCGACTGGATCGAGCAGGCTAAAGGGCTCAAGCGCGCCATCACTTACTAGATGCACCGCGCCACAATCCGCTGAGGAATCTGAATATGAACAACGTAAGCAACTGGGTTATCGGTACCGCTGCACTGATCGTTATCTCTGTCACGCTGCTGAGCGCGTGCTCCGACGAAAGCGCGACAGAGTCCGATGTGTCCGCCAGCATGAATGACCTGCAAAGCAACATGACTGACCTCAAAGACAAGATGGTCGACGGCACCAAGTCGATGGGCGATGCCGTGAGCGAGACCGTTGACTCCGCTGCCGCTGCTGTCAGTGACGCCGCCGAATCTGCGGGTGAGATGGCAAATGACGCCATGGATTCCGCCGGGGAAATGGCGAGTGACGCCATGGACTCAGCTGAAGAAATGGCGAGTGACGCCATGGACTCAGCTGAAGAAATGGCGAGTGACGCCATGGACTCAGCTGAAGAAATGGCCGAGGACGCCAAAAAGGCCATGGGCGATGCCACAGAATCCGCAGAGCAGATGGCCCAGAACGCGATGAATTCAGCCGGGGAGATGGCCGAGGACGCCTCGTTAGCGATGACAGATGCCGCTAGCAATGCAACAACGGCCGCCGGGGACGCCGCCAACGACGCCGTTGGCGCCGCGCAAGATAGCGTCAACGAGGCGGCGAATGCCGCGTCCGACGAAATCAACAGCGCGGTCAAAGCCGCGGAGGCCGAGCTCTAACTCGTCAGCCGCGCGGGTCCCGGTGTATCTGGTCCTCACACCGGGGCCCTCTTTTACTCCCAAGGTCCTCGTTCAGTGAATATCTACCGTTATCGATCTGAAGAGCACCCAACCCAGCAACTAACATGGCTATTTCCAATATGATCGCTCAACTCCTCGGTCGAACTGACACCCAAAACGCACTACTGGTGCCCGCGCCCAACAGTGGGCTGGCACTGTGCGAGATCGTCGATAATCTTCCGCGATTCCTCAAGTGGGAACGGGACGAACAAACCAATGGCGCGATGGCGATCATGGAGATCGATGCGAGCGACCGGGTGCTCGCCGCACTTGAAGCGCAATTTTCCCACCAGTGGACTCACAAGACACTGCGCAAAGCGCCGCCTTCGATCAGGGCCGCGATGAAAGAATTCGGTGGCCTCCGGGCGAAGCAGCAGGCCTTCGCCACGATGCTGGCAGAAGACATTGTGTTACTCGGCCTGTGGTGGCCCTGGGGGCACGGAGGCACGGTATCTATCAGGCTGGTGCCCTACGCGCTCGAGGACAACCAGCCCGATATTGAAGCCATTCGCGCGGCGCTCATGCGCGTTCTTCGCCTGCGGTGAGACGACCTCGCCCGGGTAGCAGGGACTAGGGCAATCCGCACTCCGCGCCTTCATACAGTCCAACATTATCCATCTGCAGGTCGATATCACTCTGTGCAAAATCGAATGCGATACGCGCCTGCAGATCCGTTTGCGTGGCTTCAAATGTGAGACGGTACTGTTGGAAGTCCGTGGTTAGGTCAACCTCGAGGAAACCACCGAGGTTCACGTAGTCGCGCTGGTTGGAGTCGACGTAGGCTGACATGATGCGCGGCCCTTCGGCACGCGCGTCAAAGCACAGCGAGTATTCCTGCCCAGCCACAACCATCACTGGATGACTAAGCTGCGCATCGAAAGGTCGCGACGATGCGGTGCGCATATTGACCCTGAGCAAACCACCCGCCGTGCCGATATTGTTCGTCACCCTGGTGATCGTGCTCCAGTCCAGGCTGAATTCCTCGAACGTACCGTCGGCGTTCACCAGGTTGCCCAGTCGCGGCAGCGCGGGTGCAAGTTCAGAGAAAAACATCATGTCGTTCGTGACGCGACCGCGCGGGTTCTGCAGCTGCAGGAAGTAGATGCCGCCATGGGCAATCTCCTCCTCGAAGTGCACCTGGAGCAGTTCACCATCGCAGTCGGGTAGCGTGCCCGACTCACAGGTCACCTCTCCCGCAACCCGCAGGCCGTCGAGCAGGATGCTGGCGCCGGGCTGAACGTGTCGTCCCTGGAAGCGAAGGATGTTGCCCTCCTCCAGCTTCGGCAACTCCACGTTGCGCGTTTGCTCGTCGAAAGGCGACGTCAGCCATATGCCCGGCTGCGGTGTGTCTGCCTGAGCACCATCACCCATGCGACCGGTAAACGTCACCACCAGTTCACCACTGGCTGCTGCGCCGGTTAGCTGCGACCGGCTGAGGGGCGGATACTGACCGCTGCGGTCGTGGTACTGCCCACCGGCGTAATCAAGGCCAATTGCCTCATATTCGCCTTCCACCAACCATACGCCCTCACCCTGCAGCTCCACAGCCTCGGAAGCTGCGGCTTGCTCCAACGCACTCAGCAGGGCATTCGTCTGGGGGTCATACAGGGTGGAACGGCTAACCGTGACCTGCCGCCCAAATGCCCCGTGGAACCCCGTACTCCCTTGCAACACCATCTCCCAGATTCGATCGTTGGAACCGCCCAGGAACCAGATGTCGCGCTCGGGAAAGCTATCGTCAATATTGGCGAGCTCCAGTAAGTCAGCATTGTTCGCGCGTCCCTGCGGCAAGATCACCCAGCGATCGTAAGCGCCACGCCAGGTTGGGGGGTCCATGCCAGAACCGCCGGTATTGGTACTGACCAGGAACGGATTCTTGTGGCAGTTACCGCAGGTGCGGCCGCCGGTGTTGCGGCCACCGGCTGTATTCGTGTGCTCAAAGCTAAAAGTGAAAAAGCCGTCGCGACCATCGTCTTCGAGCACGTTGTCGGCGGGTCGCTTCTGCGAAGGAGGATACGGGATCTTGAGTAGGAAATGCGCCATGGCATCGCGTTCCTCGGCGCTCAAGGCTCCAGGCTTGCCTTCATCGTTGACCGGGCAGTCAGACTGGTCGCACATGGTGGTGCCCATGCCACCATCCACCAGCACCAGCGTGCAGCTTTCCGGGTCATCAAGGCTGCAATTAGGCTCCACCGGTGCCGTGATCGACGAGGTGTTGATGCCGCCGTAAGGGTCTCCCGGAATTCCGTCCCAGTGGTAAGGCGCGGTGTCCTGCAACCCGCGCACGGGCATCGTCAGGCGCGGTGGTATCTGGGTGCAGCCCGGTATATCGCAGATCGGCGTTTCAAGAATCCACAGGAGCTGGTCGGTGTGTCCGTCGGGGTGGCAACTCTCGCAGGAGAACGTCTCTGACGTTGAGCCTGTCGCGTCGTTAAACGCCCGGCGGCCGGCCTTCACGAGCGCAGGCGTTGGGTCGTTGAGCACGATGCTGTCGAGGACATGGGGCGTGCCGGGGTCCGTAAGGTCCAACAGGTCTACCGTGTTATCCACCACATTGAGGACCCAACCCTGCAGCGTGGCGCCTGGGCCGTCGCGCAGCGCGATACCGCGCGGCACGGCGCCCACATCGACCTTACCGAGCACCGCGCCGGTGTCAGGGTCCATGGTGAACACGCGGTTCGAACTTGCCGCTGTGGCTACGATCAGCCCATCGTCATCGGTAATCGCTATCGCATAGGGGGTTGCGAGCGCCTCACCAGGCGCCGGGTTGGTCGGCGGCAGCGGCTCGAGGTCGAGACGATCCGGCGTGCCGCACTCTTCAGAGCAGTCGATACGCGTGACCTGGTTTAGGAACGCGCGGTTCTCCATCTCGGGCAGTCCCTGCTTCTGCGTACCCGCCCTGCCATTCTCGGCATTGCGCGCGTCTGTCTGGGTTACAAACACGTGACCTTCGCTGTCGACGGCAAGGCCGTACAGCAAGGTGCCAATGCCGTTCACTGTTTCTTCGAGGTCATCGGTCAACGTGTTGTAAATGAACAGGTCGCGGTCAGGCAGTTTCGGGTTCACGACAATATCGGCGTCGTACCCAAGTGACAGCACGTTATTGTTAAGCACCACGTGCTCAAACATGTCGAAGGTACAGACGTCGCCGTCGATGGTGCCGGGCACGCAGCCCGAGATCTGTGTCTGGTTATTCGACTCAAAGGGCACGACAAACAAGCGACCATCCCGCACTGCGATGGCGCGCGGGTCCTGGGCCTGCACAGGCAGGCGGCCCAACACCGAGTAGTTTTGTGCATCAATCGCAACGATCTCGTTGTCTGGCCCCAGGGCCACATAGGCTTTGTGGTTGCCCGCAAATGCGATCCCTGTCGGTTCGTCGAAATCTGTTACAAGCTTGCCGGGCTCTAGCGCCTGGATGGTGGCGATCACCTGGTGCAACGTGGGGCTGGCCGGGTCGATGTCGATCACGCTGATCGAGTCTGAGACGTGATTGGACGCCCACAGCTGTTTACCGTCAGGACGCACGGCGAGCGCAACAGGGTCGATACCCACATTGATGCGCGCGACTACGGCTTTGGCATTCGGGTCAATTACGTCGACCGTGTCGGAGGGCGTGTTCGCTGCGTACACGAAGTAGCCACTGCTGACGATCGGGTTGACGTGCGGGCTCAGGAACATCGGGTGCCCGACGTTCTCGCCTGCCGGCGCGGCAACGCCTGAGGGCAGCGGCTCGAAGATCGGCTGCAGTACCACCTCGGTGTCTGAGGCGAGCAAGTCGAGAAAATCGGCGTTGTCCGCAAACAGCGATGCATCGAGTGCGCCGCAGGGGACGGTCAGGCCACCGCAAAGGCCGTCATCAACTCGAGCCCAGCCTGCAAAGACATAACCGGGGTCGGGTATTGCCTCGAAGGTCTCGTTGAAGCTCGTATCGCTCACCGTGATCTCGCAGTCACTCCCCGCGCTGCAGGTATAGGTGCCGGAGATGCTCTGCACGCTACCGTTTGGAGGTACCTGGAGGATGATCTTGCAGGCTGAGAGAGACAGGAACAGAAGAGCGACCAGCACTTGCCGCAGGTGAGGCATGGGCAGTGCGAAATCGCGCAGGGGCGCGAGTGACATCATGGCATTCATACTTCGTATTGTAGTTATGGCTATTTTATGCGGTACAACCTACAGTGTAGACCAATAACCTGGCCCCAGACCCCCGCGGTTGATGAACTTTTCTCGATTTTGAGGCCGCTGGCATGGCCCGTCAGACTAGTTGGACACCCTCCTCTCACCGGTCTCGAAATCGAGTAACAACGTCTTGCCCCCGTGGCGCACATCGTAGCGCGTCTCACCAAACGCGGTCTGGATGAAGGGATTACTGAATCGGGGGTAATCTCGGATCTCGATTTCCTCCCCGTTGACGAGAAGCGGGCCGTGCCAATCAAAGCGCATAGCACCCACACCAGGCGATTCGTACGCCACCGCATAGCCATCCGCGAAGCCATCGCCGTCCCTGTCGGCAACCGGGGTGGTTGTGACAGGCGCTGCGTTGATCGCGGACTGGAACTTAGCGAAGCTGCCGGACTCGGTCGCACTCCCACACTCGATAATCCAGACATTCTCGGCACCGCCCTCTGCAACGAGATCAAACGGTAGACCGCCGTTCTGGAAAACCTCGGGCTGGCCTGTACGCCACACGGTTGGTCGCATGGAGTAAAGAGCCACATAAGCCTCGCCCTTGCGGCCGAACGTCCAGTTGCCGGACTCGGTGACTTCATCAAAGTGTGCGTGTGGAAAATAGGCGTGGGTTTCATCCCGATACGAAAAACCCAGCGCAGGCAACTCGCCATACTGAGGCGCATACAGCTGAATCACCACGTTCTCATATTGTGCGGAGCGTGGCTCAGACGCACTACCCGACCAGTAACCGGGGCCGGGTTCGTCCTCGCGCTGCCAGTTCCAGTTCGGAGGCACCGGCTCACCCGCTGCAACCGGCAGGTACCCGGGGTGCTGCGTGAAGACTATCGCATGCTCATCCAGTGTGGCCTGCACGATGTGCGTCTGCGCACCACGTACGCCCTTGCGATAGTCCTGTGCGGTGGAGAGCATGTAATCTTTCGTGCGATACGTGTAGGTGTTCACCTCCTTCAGCAGCGCGAGGTTAACCGCGGGCCATAACTGCCTGAGCAGCGGGCGCGCCGCCGTGAGCGTGGCCTCGAAATCGCCCTCCACCCAGACAATATCGCGCAGCGGTTTGTAGGGGGCGAACTGGGCTTGCCAGAGGTTTTCACGCTCCCCCACTTCGAGCGTCAGGGGCACCATCATCCACAGCGTCTGCGCTCCCATCGACCACCAGAACGGCAGGTTAGCCTCGTCGAACCAGTCGAGGCCCGGCGGCGCCTGCGGGTAGACGCTTGGGTCGGGGTCCGGCACCTCGTCCAGCGGCAGGTTCATGCGTTCACGGTCTATCATGGGCGCGTCGTCACGGGCGATTTCGGCGAGCACTGCCGGCATGCGGTACTGCGTTGCGCGCGACAGGAGGCTGGCGTCGGGCGCCGAGGTACTCGTGTAGTCGAGCGCGGTATCTGCAAACAGCAGCTTCGTGCCGTTAAACGCGTCCTGCGTGGTCGCAGACGCCTTGTCTTTCACATAAGAGCGGCCATGTGTTGCACCAAAGTTGCCGCGATGGACGTGTAGCGCGATATCGAGCAGCACAAGATCGAGGACCATCGCTGCGCGGATGGCGAGTTCCTCGTCCTCCGCCCACTCGACCAGGCTGAGCAGCGGCGTGACGTCTTTCTGGTAGTACACATCAGAGTGCCACTCGGTGAAGCCGTAGCGCGCACGTTCATCTAACCACTCGACAATTGCATCGCGGGCCCTCTCGCGGTGCCACGCTCCCGTCATCCCCGTTACGCTGAAGATCGTATCGGGGTGACGCTGGCCCGCCAGGTACTCGTTCACGCGGAAAATAAGGACGTGATTCTCTGTCCAGTACCACATCGAATCGATCACAGGCTCGCCAGCAAACTCGCGCTCGGGAGTCGGGTCGGTGAACCAGTACTTGAAGTTGAGCATGGCCTCGTCGGCGGCGTCCCAAAGCGACTGTGGCGCGACCGGGTGGCCGGAGTAGGCATACACTAGGTTCATCAGGTACAAGAGGTCGAAGTCGCTGGTGTCGCGCAGACGGAAGAGCTTCTCAAAGACCGGGTCCCAGGCATCCGCGGGCACGGCCCCGTCAGCAACGCTGAAAGTGTCGTCGCGACTGGCGCGCTCCAGGTGATTAAGCACATTCAGCAGGCTTCCTGGTCGCAGCGGTTGGGCAGTCGCGTGGTCAAGGTAGGCAAGCTGGCTGGCGAGAAAGGTATCCTCAGGCCGGTCATTATTGTCGCTGCACGCCGCAAGGAGCAGTGTTAACAGCACGCACAGCAAACCAACTGGGTAAGCGGCAGGCACCCTGGCCCCCATCCTCTGGCCCTCACTGTCACTGGCGGTCAACATCACGATAGCTGTAAAGATATAGCTGAAGAGAAACCACAGGCAAGCGAAACCGTTAAGCCCGCTGCATCACTCACACCGACCGAAAACATAGAGGCGAAAAAGAAGCGCCACTGGGGCGCTTCACTGTGCATCTGATTACTGGACCGGCGCGGTCACCGGGCAACACTGTTAAGGCAGTGCGGCTATCCAGGAGCTGTTTTCAAACCACTTCTGACGCAGCTGCGTCGTGAGTCCTACCTTCTCGAAGGTCGACAGGTAGTTGCGCACCAGGTTCGCAAACTGGGCATCGTTAAGGTCTAGCGCAATACCAACGGGCTCGATGGACAGCGGCTCCTCGAGGGTTGCCAGACCCGCATTCGGGTTGCGCAGGACAGACAGCTTGCAAGCTGGCATGTCGGCCACCATGGCGTCCGCGTCTCCCGCCATGATCATCTTGATGCCATCCTCGTAATTGTCGATGGTCTTAAGCTTGGCATTGGGCAGCTGACGCTCAGCGAAGCTCTCGCTGGTCGAGTTCTTCAGTGCCACGAGCCTGATATCGGCTTTATTGAGATCAGCGCCCGTTTTGACTTTCTCCTGAGTGGCCGCGCCAAACACCATGGACTTGCCCGACATCATGTAGGGCCCCACGAAGCTGACCGACTGCGTGCGGCTCGGGGTGATCGCCATGCCGGACATCACCATATCGGCCTTGCCTTTCTCTACCGCTGACATCAGGTCACCGAAAGGCATCTGCACGATTTCCAGTTTCACCTGCATTGCGCCGGCAATGGCCTGGGCAAGATCGACATCGAAGCCAATCACAGACTTGTCCCGGCTCACGGCGTTAAACGGGGGCTGGTCACCGGACATGGCGACTCTCAAGGTGCCGCTCTTAACCACGCGGTCGAGCACCGGGCTGTCTGCCATCGCCGTACCGCTGAGGCAAAGCGCCAGGAGTCCGGCGAGCACGAACCGGGCTGCTTTAAAAGTTTGTAAAAGCTTGGTCATTAGAATTCCTCTTGGATGTCACTTCCTGGACCACCGGGGCAGTCCGCACAAAGGCCCATAGCCGGGCGCACATACTGTAGCCCAGGTTGCCGCGGTTGTCGCATTCCGGCGGGAGGTACCACCCGGAAATGCAGCCCGTTATGCGTTCAATACCGGGGCGACTGCGGCGAAAGTTCGGCCATCGAGGATGGTTTGAAGCGCAGAAGGTTCTGCCTTAGGCTATGGTCTGAGCCCAATGGCAACGTAAATCAGCGGGCTTTTTCGAGGCGCTTATTTGGCGCCGAATCTTTGATCAACGATACAAGCACCCGCCTGTCACCTCGTTACCATGATCTACACCTTTCAGGGGTACACACTCGATACCGATGCACTCACCCTGTTACTCGACGGCTCGCCTGTTGACGTCGAGCCCCAGGTGTTTGCTGTACTCGAGGCCCTGATCGACAACCGCGGCCGCGCCGTCAGCAAGGAAGAGCTGGTCGCACTCGTCTGGCAGGGGCGGGTCGTCTCGGACGCCGCCATTTCAAGCCGCATCAAGAGTGCACGCCAGGCGATCGGTGACGACGGGAAACGCCAGACGTGCATCAAGACCATACACAGCTTCGGGTTCAAGTTTGTCGCCGACGTCAAAGAGGCGCTATCTGCCAGTGCGCAGGCAAAACAGCATCCTCCGGAAGTCGCCGCAGCCCCGGAAGACCGTCGCGCGTCAATTGTAGTACTTCCGTTCGGACTAAACGGGCAGGCGGGAGAAGACAACGTGCTCGCAGGTGGCATTACCCACGACATCATCACCAGCCTGTCGCGCCTGCACTGGCTCAGGGTCATCGCACGGGCCAGCGCCTTCCGGCTTGCTGATACACAGCTGGAGGGTCAAGACCTCTACGACACGTTCGGTATCGACTACTGCCTCGCCGGCTTCATCGAATCTACAGGTACCCAACTGACATTACACGTGCAGCTGACGGATGCGCGGAACGACACTATCTTGTGGGCAGACAGCCTCGCAGGCTCCCGCGAGGACCTGCATGGACTGCGCCTGAGCATCGTCAGCAAGGCCATCAACCTGCTCGAGTTAACGCTGTCGGACCAGGAAGCGAAACGCGCGCAATTGGCCTCACCCGAGAACCTCGACGCATGGCGCGCATATCATCTCGCCACGGCACACCTCTATCGCTTCAACAAAGCCGACAACGACGCGGCGGTAACGCTGTTCAAACGCGCGGTTGCACTCGAACCGGACTTCGCTCGTGGTTACGCGGGCCTGTCAGCTGCCGAGTTCCAGAACGCGTTCAATCGCTATTCCCCTGCCGAGGTGGAGCAGTCGCGGCAGGCCGCCCTGGCCGCCGCGGAAAAGAGTATTGCACTCGACGCGATGGACCCCCTGGCAAATTTTGTGATGGGACGCTGCCACTGGCTGTCCGGTGACCCGGGCTCGAGCATCGGATGGCTGGAACGTGCCATCGCGCTCAACCCCAACTACGCCCAGGGCTACTACGCACACGGACTGGCCTGCCTGATGGCCGACGACACACTGCGCGGTTACGACGACGCGCAGTCCGCGGAGGCACTGAGCCCGCTCGACCCTTTCATGTACGGCTTTTACGGCATACGCGCCTTCTCCTATATCGCCGATGGCGACGATGAAAACGCCTGCCGCTGGGCCGAGTCCGCGGCGCGCCAGCCCGGTGCGATCGTGGTGATGGACCTCATTGCCGCCGCAGGGGCCGAGCTCGCAGGGCGCCGCCAGCAGGCGCTGGGCTGGCTCAGTCGGGCCCGGGAGCGCAAGGCCGATATCGACATGCACTACCTCTTTCAGGCGCTGCCGTTCGCAGACGGCAGCGTCAAGCGGCGCATCCAGAGCGCACTCGATGCGTTGGGGCTCCCGCAAACGCACCACTGAATCCGCAGATTTCCCCAGACTTCCTCCAAGTTATCGCCTCCCTGATTTGCGCTAATAGCTCGTGAAAGCAACACGGGCCCGGCCCCGTGGCGCGCAAACAGAGGAAATTCTTATGAAGCGTCATGCTAACTACTCCACCGGGCGGAGTTTCTCGCCCATCAGCTGCATCGATAGTGGCGACACACCCGTGCTCGCCATCCACGGCTCCGCTGCCACAGGCAAGCAGTGGCAAAGCTTGCGCCTGGGTATGGAGCACGAACACAGGGTGATAGCGCCGGACCTGCCCGGCTACGGCGACAACGCCGCCGCGAATGGCTGCGAACAACCAGGCCTCGCGGGTCGCGCCCAGCCGCTGTTGGCGCTAGTGCAACGGCAGCAGCGCCCGGTACACGTGGTGGCACACAGCTTCGGCGCCGCCATTGCCCTCGAGCTGGTCCGCGCCCTGCCCCAGGCCGTGCTGAGCCTGTGGCTGTATGAACCGGTCGTGCCTGCACTGCTCAAGCACGGCGGTAGCGACACAGACCTGGCGTTCCTGTCTGACCTCTCCTGCCTCGCCGAGATGCTGGACCGCGCAAGCGGCCCTACCGGCATGTCTGCGTTTGTGGATTTTTGGCACGGCGGGATCTGCTGGCCGAACCTGTCGGAAAAACGACAGGCATTACTGGCTGCACAAGCCCCAACCGTACTGCGCGACTTTCGCGAGGCGTTTGACCGCCCCGTACCCGTTCGCTCGCTGGAGCGCTACGCAGCGCCGGTGCAGATCGCTGTGGGTGAGGAAACGCGCCCCCACGCGGAACGCATGGCAGCGCTACTACAAGCACTGCTGCCAAACAGTTCCCGCATTGACTTTGCAGGCATGGGCCACATGGGGCCGTGCACGCACGAGCAGAATGTCAACGAGGTGATCTTGGACTGGATTCATTGCATCGAGGGCGAGCGCCATGTCGGCGCTGTCCCATCGCTGATCCACGCGTCCGTGATCGCCTGAATATAAAGAAGGAGACTCAACATGAAATTGTTAAAGTTCGGTTACAGCCTTGCGGTTTACGGCTTGTTCCTCGGTGTGTTCACGTACCTGGTGCTCTTCATCGGCGCCAGCCCGATGTCGGCCTACCTGCCCGTCTTCGACCTGTTGAAATCTGTGGATGACGGGCGCGCCCTGTTCGCCATTCCGGGACTGCCCGCGGTCGTTTGCAACGTTGTGCTGCTGCTGGCATTTGCCATCCAGCACAGCGTGATGGCTCGCAAGGAGTTCAAGGCGGTGATTACTAAGCTGGTACCCGAGGACCTTGAACGCAGCACCTATGTACTGATGACCTGCCTGGTGTTGTCGTGGATCTACCTGGCCTGGCAGCCCATTCCAGCGGTCATCTGGCACGCGCAAGGCGCCTCGAGCGTTGTGTTGCTGGGTATTTTCCTTGCGGGGGCGGGACTGGTGCTGTGGTCAACGTTCATGATCAGCCACTGGCAACTCTTCGGCCTGGCGCAGGCCTGGCATGGCCTGCAGGGCACGCAGCTGACAGAGGAGCCTTTCAGTGAACCCGCGCTCTACAAGTATTCTCGCCACCCAATGTACCTGGGGATCCTGATGGTGCTGTGGGCCACGCCGGTAATGACGGCAGGTCACCTCCTGCTGGCCGGCATCTGGTCCATCTACGTATTTCTTGGCATCGGTTACGAGGAGCGCGACCTGCTCGAGCAGTTCGGCGACAGCTATCGCGACTACATAGCGCGCGTACCACAAATTCTTCCCCTTGGTGTACGCAGCCAGAAAGCCACGCCCGACAGTGACGCAGCCCAACTCAAACTCCCGAGCCAGGAGCAAAGCACTGCACCTCTTCAACCCTAGTCTTGGCTACTGTTAAAGCAAGAGGTCAGTGCATCTACCCTCAGTTGACGTAGTTTGGCCACGCGCGGGAACGAGACGTACCGGGGCAGTTCGCACCGAGCATCCGATGGTCCAGCTCGCCAAATTGGTACAAAAACTCGACAGACTGGCGCAATGCCCTGATCAGGAGACGAGGCCAAGAGCCACCTACTCCACCGGTAAGGCATCATTGTGTAGTATCGACGCCAGGTCGTGGGGACACAAAACCTGGCGGTTCCACACAATGTGTATGCATCGCCAGCTCCCGCCCTAGAGCGCAATGACGTAGCAGTTGTCTATCCATACACAGGGGCCCTATAGCGCGATATGCGAAGTGGTTCCTTGACGTAAGGTTGGCCGAAAATCACCATTTCGAAGTGAATTAGCAGGAGTGCCGCAGGTGGACCAAGATATTCTGACAAAGTACCTCATCGTGGGCGCCGGTCCCGCCGGACTGCAGATGGCGTACTTCCTCCAGAAGAGTGGTCGGGACTATGTGGTGCTGGAGAAGGCCAGTACCGCAGGCGCTTTCTTTGCCACCCAGCCGATTCATCGCAAACTTCTTTCTATCAACAAGAAGTACAATTATTTCACCGAAGAAGAATTCAACTGGCGCCACGACTGGAACTCCCTGCTCAGTGACGATCCCGAGATGCGCTTCACGCGGTATTCCGACGAGTTGTTTCCCGCGGCCGATGATCTCTACCAGTACCTTCAGGACTTTGCCCAACACAACGCACTGAACATCGAGTATGAGTGCGGTGTCACTCACATCGCACGTAACGAAGACGAGAGCTTTATCGTCTCGACCGATCGAGGAGATCGATATCGCTGTCAGGTCTTATTGCTCGGCATGGGTACCACCCAGCCTCTGGTACCCGAAGACATCGAAGGCATAGAACTCGCGACCGGCTACGAAGAACAGGAGATGGATCTCGAGGTCTACAAGAACAAGCGGGTGGGCATCCTTGGCGGTGGCAACTCTGCATTTGAGACTGCAGACTACCTCTCAGGTGTGGCCGCTTATGTTCATATCCTGGCGCATTCACCCGTGAAGATGGCCTGGGACACGCACTTCGCCGGCAATGTCCGCGCGGTCAACAACAACATCTTCGACATGTATCAACTCAAGTCGATGCACGCTGTGCTGAATCCACGACTCCGGAAGATCGAAAAGCTGGACAACGGTGCGCTGCAGATCAGCCACGAGTACGACTATCCGGAAGCCAATCCACCAGGCACACTGCACCTGACACGCGAGTACGATCACATCATCCGCTGCACTGGCTGGAAGTACGCAGCCCCCGCGTTGTTCGAGCCTGAGATTGCACCAAGAATGGCTAACGCGAAATACCCTGCCATGACCTCCAGCTGGGAAAGCGAGAGCACGCCCGGTGTCTATTTTATCGGCGCCGCAATGGCCGGCATCGATCGCAAGGCGGCCTCCAGTTTTATCCATGGCTTTCGCTACAACGTAAGAACGCTGTGGAAGCTGTTGGAGGAGAAATACGAGGGCGAGCCCTACCCGAGCAAAACGCTGGCGCTTGATAATCTCGATGATGCGCTGGAGTGGATGTATACCCGCTTCAGCACATCTGCGGCACTGTTCCAGTTATTCGGGCACCTGTGTGACGCGCTCGTGATTTCGGATGATCTTCAGAGCGCAACCGTGCACGAGGAGTTACCGCTTGAGTATGCACGGGAAACCCTGGCGAAAACCGACCAGCACGTCCTTCTGTTTACACTGGAATTCGGATTCAACAAGTTCGGAGAGTCGAGCATCACATTCTTCGGACCATCTGACCCTACTGACACGACCTGCGCCGCATTCCTGCACCCTGTGATCCGTTACTACCGTGGAGGAGAAATGGAGGAGTTCCATTTTGGCGACTCACTCCTGGCGCGCTGGGACATGCCACACGCCGCCGGTGGCGCCGTGACTTCCAATCACGTAGCGTTCCTGAACTGGCTGAACACTACGCTGGGCGCAGACTACGATGTGGACGAGCCTTCGGAAGAGGGTCCATACCGCAAGTGGTCAGATAAAGAAAAAGACATGTGGGACAAGAATCACATGTCTACAGAGTCCACTCCGGAATGCGTACGGCCCAACTAGGCACATCGCTGACGGAGCCGAATCTCCGCTCCGGCGAGCTCTAATCCCGGGGCACGTGGCAGGAGGCGACCATGCAAGATCCACTCGTATTCCTGCCTGTCATCGTCCAGATACTGCTCACTATCATTCTGTTAGCCTACCTGGCATTCGCGCGGGCCAGGGCGAGCAAGCAGGGACTCGTCGATGAAGACAGACGCTCCCTACACGACGATGCATGGCCTGACGACGTTATTCAGATCAACAATTGCGTGCGCAACCAGTTCGAGACGCCAGTACTCTTCTACGTGTTGATCGTGCTTCTGTGGCTCACCGAAGGCGTAAATGCGCTAGTGCACGTGTTTGCCTGGCTCTACGTGATCAGCAGACTTGCACATGCACTGGTGCACGTACGCTCAAACTATGTGCCATTACGTCGCGGCATTTTTATAGCAGGGGGCATCAACTTGATCGCCCTGGTGGTAGTGTTGATCTTTGGCGTCGCGTCAGCCGCATAGGCGTGAGGACAGATGCCCATTATCCAGCGGGCATCCCCATGGCTGCAGACTGTCTCTCAAGCAGCGCCAGAGCCTCTTCCGTTCGCCCCTCACGCAGCAGTGCTCCAGCTCTATCAGCATTCTCATGGCTGGCACCTAGCGCCACTGCTTGCGCAAGCTGTTCGAGCGCGGCCTCAAGCTCACCCAGGTGTACGAGCGTAATAGCATAATTCCCGTGCGTTTCAGCGTTGGCCGACCCTATCGCGATAGCCGCATCAAATGCTTTCCTGGCTCCGTCCAATTGACCCAACCCAGTCATGGCCTGTGCCAACCCGGCCCATACTTCATGTGACACCAGACCTCGCTCTACCGCACCTGCGAACCCGGTTGCGGACAGGGTCCAATCCTGCAGGGCGGCACCGGTGAGGCCAAGCAGACGAAATGGCTCGACCTCCTTATCATGAACAGCACACAAGCGCTGAAGAATTCTCGAGGCGTCCAGCCAGCGTTCCTCTGTTATCTGGGCCCTGGCTTCTGTTAATCCCGCCAACAGCCCGTTGTCAGGCAAACCGGCCTGCTGTGTGGTCACCCCGCCCGGTGGGTACACGTCATGACTTCCATCTGTTCCGAGTGCGGAGGTAGAAGCGATGACATTGTCGTCGGGTCGATGCTGCGAGAGATACCCGACCGGGAGAGCCGCAGCCTCACGCGTGGCGAGCAACAGTACGCGCCGTGACGAAGCTTCCCCAGCGTCTGGCAGGACATGCCACCGCATTTCTGTTCGCTTGCGCTCAAGGTTGGTGAACATCATCGTGCGGTCCATGGTTGCCCCTGACCACTCTTCACTAAGCACATCGACATCTTCGCCATAGCGCTCTCTCAACAGCATCAGCACAATCGACAAAGCGCGATCGTTGATAAGCCGGCTTTCAACACCGCTGAAAGTGGGTGCACTGCAGTGGAAGATGTCACTATCGTTGAGCGTGGCCTCGTGAACCGCACCCCCGCCGGACCATTCAACGAGCGCTGCTCGTGCGCCCTCCTTCGTCATGACGGGCGGCTCTTCTGGGGCAATGCTCAGTCGCGGAGCGATGCTGGTCAGATAGAGTGGGCCTGGGGGACTCTCCCGGTGCTCCACCCAACCCTTGAGCCGATTAAGTTCGCTCTCCCAGAGGTCTCGGTGACGATCCAACTTCCGGCGCATTTCATCGTCACGGGCCTCCCACTGATCAACGACCCGAGCCATGTCATCTGGCGGCAATCCACAGATACTGAACTCAGCGGGCTGGTAAACAATATTCGCACTGGCGTCACACCCCATTTCCTCGGCGAGCACGAGGAAATCTCCGAACTCATGGTGATTCTGCGGCATGATGCAGAAACTTAACTCGACGTTGGCGTAGGGCTGGATGTTACGGATATTGGCCAGCATGTCATCGAAACGGGCATTGAGCCTGATGGACTCCACCGTTTCCTTAGTTGCCCCGTCCAGTGAGATCGACACCGAGCAGGGTAATGATGAAAGCACTCTGACAATGCGCTCATTGAACTGCGTGCCATTGGTGACAATAAGGCTCTGGGTAGAAAGGCCGTCCTCTATCATCATGTCCCAGATGCGAAAGTTCTCGCGAGACAGGAATGCCTCGCCTCCCAGGAACAGGGCAAGGCGCAAGTGTGGCAAGAAATCGCGTAGCTCTTCAAAAAAGGCGTCGTGGTAGACCCGCTTGAGAGGCGGCAGGTTGTCGCGATTCTTCCTGATGGATGATGACAGCTCGCCGTAGCACTGCACACATTCAAGATTGCAGGCATTACTGGTCAGGAACCAGATATTCTGGGGCCACGCAGGCTGCACCTCGGGGACGGGGAACACATCAAACAGCCTGGCGAAGGTCTGCTCGAAGTTGCCCTTGTCGATGTCGGACTGGCAAGTCAGGCAGCCCGCGGGGAGATCATTGCGAGTCATAAGCTCGCGCATCTCACGGTTAAGATGCCCGTCCCAGATTTCCCGCAACGAACTCTGCGTGATATTGCCAATACTATGCATCATGGACTGGCAACACGTGCGCACATAACCCTTTGGGTCGAGTAGCAACGAGGTAAAGGGTGCGTAACAGATCGCATCGCAGGCCTTACCTGCTTGCATCTCCGGCTTTTCAGCCCTCCACTTCAGGTAGCGTTCAGTAGAGACGTTCATAATAAAAAAGAGTTATAGCGACGGTGGCGGCCCGGTTTTTTGTGAGAGCGTATCGGCGGGCGAAGCCGCTTTCCCGCAGTGTAGGAAACATGCAGTTTGAAATCAATTTCTCGCTGGTAAGACAGCGTGCGCTCTAGGCTTTTCCGTCAGCATACAGGCGCACCGCGGATTCTCTTCATAACCGGCTGAAACGCAGAAATTCCGCTTGCTTCAGCTTTGGAGCAGTGCTTTTATGGATTGCGTACAGCAAGTCTTTTTCCAGGACTACGCGACCGGGCTAGACGCTGTGAGACGATACTGAATAACGCGCTCATGTTCTCGCGCACTGACACCGGGTATCGGATCCAATGGAGCAAGCATGGCAGATGTCGACACACCGTTAGTATTCGTTATTTGCAACGACTATGGTGAACTCGCGCTGGCGATGTACTTGCTTGAACAACAGCCGTTCGCGCAGAACGTAACGTTGATGCTGCCTCCACAGCTTCACGCAAAAAACCCGGATGTACTGCCCGGTCGTACGCTCGTATATCACTCCCTGAACGACGTTCAGCGGCATATGCTCGAGAGCGACGGAGGCATCCTTGGGCTTTTCTCCGGCTACCTGCTGCCTAATCACCGTCTGTGCGACACGGATCACCTGGAGGCCTTTTTGCAATGGGCCGACCGTAACGACTGGAATACGTTTACGAGTGACCCTTTCCTCGGCCTGCTCGACAGTGTAGATCCAGCTGACCTCGTAACTCTCAAGTCGCCGGGATGGAACATTATCTGGTATCTGGCTGCACAAACCGCAAGGAAGCGAGTATCCAGCCTGCTCGCAGATACGCACGACGTACTCGGCGACATGCTGCACGTCTACCCGGTGGGCGACACACCCAATGAAATGGATACTGGCTTCGATAAGCGCCTGCATATTCACAATGACGCGCTGGCATCCCTCGCAGAGATCGATACCGAGACCAACACCAGTGGCAAACCTTCGCGCTGGCTGTTCGTATTAGGCGATCAGGACTACACCGTGCAGCTCGGAAAGTACGGTCGATTCTCCCGGAAGTTTCCGAACCTCCTGATGAGCAAGCTCCACGAAACACTGGAAGCTGGTCGTCTGCCAACGCTCGTGGCGCCAACCAGGGTCATCGACATGGTGCGTAAGCGCAGCCCTGCGGCAGATTCGATTGACCTGCTGTCACACTGTGACTATCACACTTTCCAAAGACTGCTCGCAGAGTCGCAGTACGTCTTTTACTGGAATGCCGTGTCGTTTACCTGCATACAACGCACCCTGACTGGCCGGCCCTGGTTCACATTCGATGACGGGCACCTGCTGAGAGGCATGAACTCGGACTACAACAACCGCATTACAGAGTGGTTCTACCGTGAAGCCAAACCACCGTATCTCGATATTCGTAAAGAGCTGACGACCGAGGGGCTGCAACAGTCAAGAATGGCTTACATGAAGAACGCCTGGCAGATTCGAGACGGCCTGCTCAGCACGCATGACGCAGCCTTTCTACTGGAGGCATGGGAACCACTGGCACGGAAAACCGTGACCGAGATATTCGATATTGTAATCGAGCTGGGCGAGGTCGTGGCACGCGCCGGGTTGGATGGAAACACCGTTGTGGATGAATCACTATTGAGCCATCCCAAAAGTGTCATCAGAACGGCGGCAAACCGATTGCTGGAACGCGATATCGGCGATGAGTTCGAGTACGTGTGTAGTTCTGTGATGACACTTCCCTTCTTTCAACCCGGTCTCGGCGAGGCGAGGCTTACACTGGACGCGCCCGGCCCAGAAGGTAAGCCGTGGCGTGAGACCGTGCAGGCCGAGCTGATTGAACTCGAGAACAACTTGCTGAAGCCGCTGGCGCCAAACAGGAATACTCAGGCCACGCTGGACCCGGTAACCAAGACCCTGGACATTGTGGTCGAGCTTGGCAGAGCCGCCTCGAACGAGCAGCTCGACGGCAATACGGTTGTCGACATCAGCTTACTCTCCCACACGAAGAGCGAGATCAAAGCTGCAGTGGCGGACCTTCTCGAACGCGATATCGGTGAGAGGGAAGACTTCGTCCGCTCAGTGATCACCACCCTGCCTTTCTTTCAGTCTGGCGTGGGCAACGCAAGGCATACGCTGGACTCACCCGATCCAAACGGCGAACCCTGGCGAGAGACTGTGCAGGCAGAGCTTCGGGAGATTGACAGAACCCTACTCAATCCATCGACCGCCGAACCGGAATCTGCACAGACGTCTCAGGCTGGGACACCCGTAGAGACGGTGGCGAAAACACTCACGCTCGTGGTGGAGCTGGGGCAGGTCATCTCCAGTGCGGGGGTGGACGGCCATTCGGTGGTGGATGAAGGGTTATTGCCATGCTCCAAAGAGGACATCAAGACAGCCGTGGCGAGCCTGCTCACACACGATATTGGTGACCAGGCCGATTTTGTACGGTCTGCCGTCATGACCCTACCGTTCTTCCAAGCGGGCATTGGCGAGGGCAAAAAGGCTCTGGACGCGCCGGGACCGGACGAAAAATCCTGGCGTGAGGTCGTACAGACCGAGATGCTGGAATTAGAGAGAGACCTGTTTACAGTGCATTCAGCGGAGCCAAAGGCACAGAGTCTCGGTATGGTGGTTGAGCTCGGAAAAATCGTATCCAGCGCCCAGCTCGACGGAAACACCGTCGTCGACGAACAGCTGTTACCCCATACGAAAGAAGACATCAGGTTTGCAGTTCAAGACTTGCTCAAACAGGGTATCGGTCAAGAGGATGCTTTCGTACGCTCTGCGGTTATGACATTGCCATTCTTTCAACCCGGCGTGGGCGACGAGCGCCGCACACTGGATTCTCCGGGCCCAGGCGGCAAGCCCTGGCGGGAAACCGTGCAAGCAGAAATGCAACAAATCAAAACCAGCTTGCTTGACTAGTATGCACCGGAAGCAAATAACGCAACGAGCGGGTTACGCGTTCGCTCCGCGTTAGGACAAAATGGGAGAGCCGGTCCAAAATGGACAAAAACTGGAACCTGGACAAAATTATCGAGGCCATGCGGGCTGGAGGATACTACGACCGCATAATGTCAGCGGGCCCTGAGCTGGATCGTGTTAAGACGTATCTACAGATTTTCGCAGGGGAGCGAGAGGAAATCAGCACACCCCCCCTGCAGTCGCCCAA
The DNA here is from genome assembly GCA_965227435.1 of Halioglobus sp. Taxonomy (GTDB): domain Bacteria; phylum Pseudomonadota; class Gammaproteobacteria; order Pseudomonadales; family Halieaceae; genus Marimicrobium. Next base: position 1,091,465 of record CBDDGB010000002.1, read on the forward strand.
TTACCCGTGCTTCCCGGGTATTGCGGCGGAGCCTTTCTACTCGGGCTCTGCACCTGAGGGGGTGAAAATTCTGGAGGCTGAATTCGAGACGATCCGTGACGAGGCAATGGCGGTACCCAAGGATGCCTACCTGCGCTACGCACCGGCAAAGATGGACAACGACTGGTACCTGTATCTTCTATGCCATATGGGCGTAGACATGTCGGGAATTTCCGTCGCTTGCCCCAAGACCCTCGAGATCATTCGTGGGTTGCCTCGTCTCTGCGTAGATTACCCCTGGGGCGACGCAGCGCTTTCGCTCAATGTACCGAATTCCCACCTCAAACCTCACTGTAGCGTCGATAATCTGCGTTTACGCTGCCACCTCGCCATTGATATCCCAGAGGAATGTGCCATCAGAGTGGGCGATGAGATACGCGGTTGGGAACCTGGCAAAGCCTTGCTCTTCGATGACTCATTCGAACACGAGGTCTGGAACAGGGGCAGCTCAGACCGGATCGTAATGATTGTTGATTTCTGGCACCCGGAACTGACTGACATCGAGGTGCGGGCATTAACTGCCGGCTTTCGCAAATCGGAAGTTCGAAGCCTGTTTTACACGGCGCGCGTCTACACCGCAGACAATTCCGAGGCGCATATACACTATATGAAAGACGCTATCGCCCGGCAGGACGACGACCCGCTCATTCGCGAGTACTGGAACTAAGGCTTAGCGATACTTCCGATACCCAATGTGTCGCTCCTGACTGCATAGACTGCAACCGGAAGCCAACAGCTGGTCGCCGGAATGGCGATTGCTACAACTCGAAGCCTGCTGCGCCAAGCTCGCCCAGCAGCGTGAGCCGCTCAGTGTTCATTTGGGTCACGGCATCCGCTCCGCCCAGGTCCTGGAACTTGGCCAGCAGGGCATACGCGGAAGCGAGAGACTGTTTTTCCTCGGCGTTCTGCACGCTCTGTAGTACGGTCATCAGCGACTGTTTGATGGTGTCTTTCGGGTGCGGCAAGTCTCCAGCGTCGAGTACTTCCGATTCACCCGCGCTGTTCGCGGCATTCAGCAACTTTCCATAGGATTGAACCACGGGAACAGCTGCCGCGAGCCGCTCTTCAGCGATCTTGTCTTTATCTTCTTCCATCGTCGTTATCGAAACCTCGGGTTTAGTGTTATCTGGGTTGCGGTTTTCCCTTACTGACGACCAATCTCCGGAAACATATCACTGCAGCTTTGCCCGCGCTGGACACGCCGAATACGTGAATCTCCGAGAATATGAAGGGTTTTTTATTATTCAGTAAGTGATTGTTACATATGGCACTTTGGAGCTGGTCAGCATTGTCCAAAGGCACCCGGTTTGTCAATTGCAGTAGTGTGACGCTATCCGCAGGGATGACCTGATTACCTCCCTCTCGCAGCCCAGGGAAGCTACTACCCGACAGCATCACAGTTTCGGCCAAAACCGGCTGGGAACCCATGCCAGTGTCGGAATTTCTTACATATATGGCGTATATTTTACGTACTGGCAGCTAAGCGCAAGATGCCACGCGGCGTGGCACAATACTTGCGACGAAGTCCCCGCACGACATACTGTCATTCGTGGATGGGTCATCCGTCTGAATAGTGTAGAGAACAACAGGCGTAGTTCGAGGTTGAAATGAAGTCCCACTGGCGAGGTGAGCCGGATTGGCCCGAGGAGCTTTGCGGCAAGGTCGCAGAGAGGCTTGTCCTGTGCAAAGAACAGCTCATCGATTTCGCGGTCTCGCAGATTCTCCAGGGAATTCGGCCTCCCCCCTCGAACCTCGAGTTCGAGGATTACCTGCGACTCACGGACGAGTTCCTTGAAATCCTGCTTCCACACCAGCGCGAGCGATCGCTGGAAATCGCCGCCGCTGCCGAAGCGGAAATCTCCCAAATGCTAACTGATACACAGCGCGATGAGTTCAAAGCGGTGGGATTACGCTCGCTCCTGGCACGCGTCGAGTACATCGGCGACTCAAACCTGATGCGCAAACTGAACGGCTTGCCGCCCGCTGACGCAGATAGAGAGGACTTCAGCGAGTATTTTTGCGAAAAGCCTTTTGAATTTGCAGACATTGGTACACGCGGCCAGGTAAACCTGTGCTGTGCGCTTTGGCTTCCCGAAGCTGCGGGCACGCACGAGTCAGGCACGTTTATGGAAGTCTGGAACTCAGAAAAAGCACAGGTTATTCGCCAGTCCATTCTCGATGGCAGCTATTCGTACTGCCTCGAACAACACTGCCCACACCTGCAAAACAAGAGCCTGCTGAAGCGGAGCGAGGTTACAGATCCATTTCATTTAGACATTATCGAAAACAATCGCACGATACTTGAGAAGGGGCCAAAGAGTGTCGTACTTAGCTACGACAAGTCCTGCAACCTCGCGTGTCGCACCTGTCGCGTTGAACCGATCATGCTCGCGGGCGAAGCACGTTCTCGTGCAGAAGAGATACAAGACTGGGCTACTGGTGAGCACTTAAAGGATGCCCGTGAGCTTAACGTCACGCTCTCTGGCGATGCTTTTGGCAGTCCAATTTTCTTCAATTTCTTGCGCGAGTTCGATGCCGCACAACATCCCGACCTTCGAATCACATTGTGCACAAATGGTATCGGGCTGACCGAACGGAACTGGAACCGAATCTGCAACGAAGCTGTCGATGTGGTCTACATATCGATGGATGCTGCAACCACAGAAACATACGCAATAAACCGCGGCGGCGACTTCGAAAAACTCTTAGACAACCTTCATTTCGTCGGCACCTTGATAACAAGCGGAAAGATAAAAGGCTTCACCATCAGCTTCGTTGTACAGGCCAATAATTACCACGAGATGCCCGCATTCGCTGCATTGGGCGATTCGGTGAACGCCAGCTCGGTCATGTTCATTCAACTTGGCAATACTGGCGTCTTCACCCAGGAAGAATACGAGCGGCGCGCAATACATTTGCCGACACATCCCGAGCACCAACAGCTGCTGGAAGTACTCAATGACCCGGCACTGGGCATACCGATTGTCGACCTGCGCAATTTCAACGGCTTGCGGGATCAACCAGGCAACAACAGGGCAACGGGCCGGACAGCTCTAAGCCAGGAAGTTCTGGCAGAAGCAGTGGACGTTATCCGGACTCTTTCCGAGGACATGGCTAGAGCGCGTATCGATGGCAGGAGTGTTATTGACGAAAGCCTGTTGTCGACGCCCAAAGCGCAAATCCGGCTGGCTCTGGAGGTGGTGATGCAGGGCGCGGCAACGGACGAAGAACGGGCCAGCCTGGCAAATATTCGCCAGACGCTGGCATTCTTCCAACCCGGCGTAGGCGGCGGACGAGCGACTCTGGACAGCATTGCCTTCGGAGAGGAAACCTGGGGCGAAATTGTACGCGCTGAGATGACCGAACACGCAGCTTGAGCAGAGGCAAACGAACGAACATATGCGAAGTTTTCCAATCATTGGGCGTGACACAGGCGGCAATACATGCAGGTCTTACGCCAACAAGCAGCGAAGCAGGCACTGAGATGACTTTAGCGTGGCAGGGAGATCCAGTATGGCCTGATGAGGTTGGCCAAGCTGTCGCTGAGCGCCTCGTCCTGTGCAAAGAACAACTGACATTCTTCGCCGTCGAGCAAATGGTGGAAGGGCAAGCACCACCACCCACCGATCTCGAGCTGGAAGACTTCCTACGGCTCGACGCCAGATTTCTAGCAATCCTACAGCCGCACCAGGTGGCTCGCGCACTACAGATCGCAGACGAAGCCGAAAGAGATATCGAACAGCTTCTGACGCCGGAACAGACAGCTGAGTTCCGCGCAATAGGGATGCAATCTATGCTAGGTCGCGTCGACTATGTTGTTGACGAAACTGAAGTCATGCGCAAGATCAACGGACTTGGATCTGATCGCGAGACGAAAGAAGACTATAGCGAATATTTCTGTGAACGCCCGTTCGAATACGCCGATATTGGAGACAGGGGCCAACTCAATCTGTGCTGCGGTATGCTGCTCCCTGAAAGCGCCGGCGATTTTCAGGACGGTACGTTCATGGAGGTCTGGAATTCCGAAAAGGCGCAGGAAATCAGACGCACCATTCTTGATGGCACCTACTCCAAGTGTCTCGACCATCACTGCCCCCAGCTCAAGAACAAGACGCTACTTAAACGTAAGGACGTTACGAACCCTGCTCATCGAGAGATTATCGACAACAACAAACTGGTAATGGAGCACGGCCCCAGGTCGGTGGTGCTCAGCTATGACAAATCATGCAATCTCGCCTGTCGAACCTGCCGGGTTCAACCCATCATGCTACAAGGCGAAGCCAGGACGAAAGCCGAGCAAATACAGGACTGGGCAACGGCCGAGCACCTTGCGGACGCGAGGGAGCTGAATGTCACTCTCTCCGGTGATGCGTTTGGCAGCCCTATATTCTTTAACTTCCTTCGAGAGTTCGACGCCTCCAGGTATCCCGATCTGCGTATCACGCTCTGCACTAACGGACTGGGTCTGACCGAACGGAACTGGCAAAGAATCTGCAACGAGATTATTGGCGTTGTATACATCTCTATTGATGCGGCGACACCTGAGACCTACGCCATCAATCGCGGGGGAGATTTTGACAAGCTGATGCAGAACCTGAGGTTTGTCAGCACGCTGATAACCCGAGGAGAAATCGAGGAGTTCACGCTCAGCTTTGTGGTGCAGGCAAACAATTATCACGAGATGCCGGCTTTTGTTGAATTGGGCGAAGCAGTAAACGCCACATCGGTTGTGTTTATCCAGATAGGAAATTCGGGTGTATTTACGCACCAGGAGTTTGAACGCAGAGCCGTCCACCTGGAATCTCATCCTGAACACCAGAAGTTTCTCGAAGTACTCCAAGACCCTCGCCTCCGTAGCCCCATCGCGCAGCTTCGAACGCTAGCTTCACTTCGCAGGGAACCCGATCAACAAGAGGCCCTTCTGCAAGCGGTTGAGATGATACGCGGTTACTCCCGTGTTCTGACACAAGCGGGCATCGATGGCACCGAAGTTCTCGACGATACCTCACTGCCGCACTCCAAGATGGCGATCAGGTCAGCGCTCGATATCATGATCGCCGGCGCACACACTGAACAGGAGAAGGAGAACCTTGCGAACGCTCGTCAGACATTAGCCTTTTTTCAACCAGACGTCCCCAGCGGAAGGGCGGCACTGGATACCACGGCATTTGACAACGAAACCTGGGGCAGCGTTGTTCGCGCAGAAATGTCACGGCAGCAGTAACGGCAGATGGCCCTATCGTTCAATAAGAGCAATCGCTCAGCTTTCAGAAACTTCCTCGACGCCAAGTACGAGATGCTAACCGCTGCCGCGGAGGTAAAGACGCAACCGTACTATCTCTGCATCGATCCTTCGGACATCTGTCAGCTCCGCTGCCCGACATGCCCTACCGGGATCGAGAACGAAAGCCTGAAAAACAAGGACGCTGTCACCACCCTTTATAGAACGGATCGCAAAAAATTGTCGATGGAGTTGTACGACAGCGTGATGGACGAGCTCGGCGAGAAGCTGTTTCACGTAATGTTCTACAACTACGGCGAACCGTTACTTAACCCGCTTTTACCCCAGTTCATCCAAAAAGCCACGGACTATGACATTTCGTCAAATCTGCATACCAACCTCTCACTAAAGATGTCCGATGAGTATGTCGACGAACTGCTCTCCTCTGGCATCAACGAGATCAGCGTTTCCATTGACGGCTTTTCACAGGAAGCTTATGAATTGCATCGCGTAGGTGGCGATGTAGAGCTAGTGCGCCACAATCTCGCGAAGCTGGCAAAGGCCCGAGACCGACTACAACTCGATACAGAACTGATCTACAAGTTTCTGATATTCAAGCACAACGAAGACGAGGTAGAGCTAGCGCGGGCGTTCGCGAACGAGATTGGCGTGTCCTTCATGGCAGGCGATGCCTTTGTCCACGACCAAACCTGGCTTCCAAGCCATCGTGAAGGTGAGCAACCTTACTACTCTGCTGAGGAGATGGAAGCGATTTTCGGCAGCTGGGAAGGCGCGGGTAGAGGCGACTACTTTGAGCATGAAGTGCACCCCTTCTGGAATGTCCTGCCCAGGGATGCAGGATCGGACCTGCCAAACGCCTGCAGCTGGCATTACGGCTACTCCGTTATTACGGCCGGTGGGCCGGTAGCGCCATGTTGCGCCGTTTCCAAAGAGAAGGATGACTTCGGGACGATTGTGCCTGGCGAGACGAGTTTTGCGGATATCTGGCGCAACCCGAAGTTCACAAAGTCACGTCTCGCAATGGCGGGCAATGACGATGAGGGTTATGAACATATCAGCACGGTTTGTTCGCCCTGCTACTATCCTAAGCTGGTCCAGCATTTATTCAGTGACTTTGATGCCCTTGTCGCACAGCGTTTTTTCGATGTCTTCAACGAAAAGCAGGAACCGGAAATGTACCGCGCGTTTACACTTCTTCAGTCGGGTGTGAACGAAACAAACAAGGACCACTTTCTGGCGCATTATGAAGACACTCTGGGGGAAGGCCCCTACCCTCCAAGGCAGATCCGCACGCAGTTGAGCACGCTTTCCGGCGGTGAAGCTACTGAAATCATTCAATCGTTCGGCGTTCTCATAAGGGAACTCGGTGTAGATGGAAGCAAGGTCTTCGACGAATCGAGGCTCAGACACACTAAAAATGAAATCATGTCAGCCATAGTGCAGGTGCTTGGAGGCCCTTCAGCCGATGAGCAAAAATCCTTTGCCAATGAGGTCGCCATTATTCTCGCTTTCTTTCAGCCCGGCGTAGGCGGCACTGAAGTTGCGCTTGATACGAAAAAAAATGAGGACGTCACGTGGCGGAGTGAAGTAGAACCGGAAATGAAAGCAAATGCCAGGGAGATTCTCTCGCGAGTGCAGACCACGCAGGCGTAATCGCCACGCAGTTATTCTACCCTCGCACAGCGGCCTATCTGAGGCGTCCTCCTGCTCAGACAAGCATCCTAACATCGCTTATCCGCCGATTATTCAACCACCTTGAGGCGCTCAATTTACCTGGCGCACCGCAACCGCCCGTTAAGACTTACGCTGCCCAACGTGAGGCGGCGAGGATGCATCCTATCAAGTTTGCTACTCTTCCTGGAGGAGCCGCACTGACGTTACGTCCAGTACCCTTGCGCCGGCGGGAGTTGTGTCCGAGTATACTGAGCAGCCGCTGAGGTACAACGCAATCCCCGCGACAGAGTTAGCGATTTGCCGATAGACTGGCTGACCAAAGGACTTACACCCCAGAGACACCATCGAGGGCTTTCCCATGAACGTTGCCACCCAACCGACCCAGGACGAGATCCAGACCGTTTTCACCGCCCAGCGCCAGCACCAGTGGGTGATGCGTCGGACCACTGCGGCGCAGCGTATCGAGCGCTTGCAAAAGCTACGCAAGGCGATCGAGAACCACGCCGACGACATCAAGGCGGCCCTGTTCAAGGACCTGCGCAAATCGCCCGATATCGTAGAGTCCGCCGAGATGGGCAGCGTATTCAAGGAGATCGACGATGCCGTCGCCAACCTGGAGCAATGGATGGCGCCGGTAGACGTCGAGACCGAGCTCGGCCCGAGAGCCCGCATGGTGTACGAGGCCCGCGGCATCGTGCTGCTCTTCGGCCCCTGGAACTTCCCGTTCAGCCTCGTGCTGCAACCGCTGGCGCAGGTGATCTCCGCGGGCAACTGCGCCATCGTGAAACCCAATGAGATGGCACCCAACATCAGCGCGGTCACAGCAAAGGTTATCAGGGAAGTCTTTCCGCCCGAGGAAGTGGCGGTCTTCGAAGGTGATGTGAGCCTGGCCAACCGCCTGCTCGAACTGCCCGTGGACCATATCTTCTTCACCGGCAGCCCCGCCGTGGGCAAAGTGGTGATGGCCGCCGCGGCAAAGCACCTCGCGTCGGTCACCCTGGAGCTGGGTGGAAAGAACCCGGTGGTTGTAGGCCCCGATGCCGATATCGTGGACGCTGCTGGCAAGATCGCGTTCTTGCGCAACATGAACAGTGGCCAGGTGTGCCTGTGCCCGGAGAACATTTACGTGCACGAGAGCAAGGTCGACGAGTTCATGGAGACCGTGCAGGCCACGTACCAGGCCCTGTTTTACACCGATGGTGAACTGAACCAGGACGTGCAGGGCAAGATCATCGACGAGCGCAACCTCCAGCGCATCAAGAGCTACCTTGATGACGCGCGTGCCAAGGGCGCCGAGGTGGTCTGTGGCGGCGAAGTGATCGAGGATACCCTGGCGGTACACCCGACGATCCTCACCAACGTGCCGGCAGACGCCAACATCCTGCAGGAAGAGGTGTTTGGACCGCTCATCTCGGTGTTTCCCTACAGTGATATCAGCGAGGTGTATGCAACCCTGCACGAGCAGCCGAAACCGCTCGCCCTGTATGTCTTTTCACAGGACGACACCTTTATCGACGACGTGCTCGCCAACACCACATCGGGAGGCGTCACAGTCAACAGCTGCATCATGCATGTCGGCGAACACAACCTGCCCTTCGGCGGGGTAAACAACAGTGGCATCGGCCGCTATCACAGCATCCATGGCTTCAAGGAGCTGTCGCACGAGCGGGCCGTCCTGTACACGGCGTGACCATTGCTGCGTAAAAGTGCAACTGAGTAACAGAGAAAATGCGAAAGGAGTCGAAACATGGCTGACGACGAAGGCAGCATCAGCGTCGAGGTCCGCAACCACATCCTGCTGATCGGCTTTAATCGCCCCGAGAAGTACAACGGTTACACACCGAAGATGGCGCGCGAACTCCTTGCCGCGTATACCCGTCTGGATGAGGAGGACGACCTGCGCTGCGGCGTGGTCTTTGGCCACGGCGATCATTTTACCGCCGGCCTGGACCTCCCGAAGTGGACGGGGCGCATGGAGGGCGGAGGCAGCGGGAACAGCGATCCAGATGCGCTCGACGTGATGGGCTTTGGCCGCGCCTGCAGGAAGCCCATCGTTACCGCCTGCCAGGGCATTACCTTTACGTTCGGCATCGAGCTCGCCCTCGCCGGCGACATCGTCATTGCCGCCGACAACTGCCGTTTCTCGCAGTTGGAACCCAAACGCGGCATTCACGCGACGGGCGGCGCAACGATGCGCTTTGTCGACCGCGGTGGTTGGGGCAATGCAATGTATCACCTGCTCACGTCTGACGAGTTTGATGCTGCGGAAGCGCACCGCGTAGGCATCGTGCAGGAAGTCGTACCGGCGGGCACCCAACTCGATCGCGCGATCGAAATCGCCGAACAGATTGCGGAACTCGCGCCACTCGCGGTGCAGGAGACGAAAGCCTCCTCACGCCGTTACGTAATGGAAGGCTTCGACGCAGCCGTGGCCGCATTTGGGCCAACACAGAAGCGGCTGATGGATAGCGAAGACGCCAAAGAGGGCGTGCAGTCATTCATCGAACGGCGCAAGGCACAGTTTAAAGGGCGCTAAACCAACGGCGTGATCTCCGCGCAGAAGCGCAGGTAGCGTCCCTGGCCACTCTCAACGCACCACCGCCGCGACCGGACAGCTGGTACCTGTGCGCGGCAGTCTTTCCCCGGCCCTTTTCACATCGCCGGGAAAGCGTGGGAAAATCACGTCTACCCCCTTAGACCTCAAACAAGACCTCGTGCCCGGACTGGAGACACCAAGACGCTACTTCGCGATATTCGCCATCTCCTGTGGCACCGCGTTGATGGTCATGGACGGCGCCCTGCCTAACGTTGCGCTGCCCACCATCGCGAAGGACCTGGGAATCAGTTCGTCCTCGGCCATCCTGATCGTCAGCGTCACGCAACTTGTGCTGGTGATGTCGCTACTGCCTTTTTCCGCACTGGGCAGCCGCATTGGCCTGCGCCGGATGTACCAGTTGGGGCTCTGCCTGTTCCTTGTTGCGGCCATACTCTGCTTTTTTGCCACGAGCTTCCCGCTTCTGCTGGCCGCCCGCGCATTACAGGCGCTCGGCGTGGCGGCGGCATTGAGCGTCGCCAGCGCGCTACTGCGCTCTACCTATCCCACCCAGCAACTGGGCCGAGGCCTCGGCATAAACACCGTCATCGTAGCCAGCGCGGGCGGCATTGCGCCCATCCTCGGAGGCTACATCGTCTCCGTGGTGGACTGGCACTGGATATTTCTCACCACTGCCCCGCTCGGCCTCGTGTCGCTTGCCGTGGGTCAGCGCGCGCTGCCAGACGTGGAGCGCATAGGGGACAGAGTCAGCAAGCTCGGGGCGTTGCTATGCGCATTGACGTTCGGACTGATCATCTCGGGATTGCTCGCCCTTGCGGGGGACTATCATCTACCCACTGCTTCACTCATCCTGGTTGCCGGCATTTTCATCGCCGTTTTATTCGTACGACGAGAGCTGGCCCAGGCCACGCCGATCTTGCCAGTAGACTTGCTGGCGAATCGCATCGTTGCGCTTTCGATCATCGCGGCCCAGGTCGCGTTTATCGCCTCGACGTCTTTTGTGCTCGCACTGCCCTTCCGACTCCAGCAGCACTTTGGTTTCTCGCCCAGCGAAGTCGGCACAGTCATTGCACCCCTGCCGCTGGCCATGATGGTGAGCGCGCCGCTGGCCGGCGTGTTGTCCGACCGCTATCACCCCGCCATTCTCGGCGGTCTCGGCATGGCATTCGCATCGAGCGGCATGTTGCTGGTCGCACTGTTGCCCGAGAGTGCCACTCAGTTAGACATCGCCTGGCGCATGGCCCTGTGTGGCACAGGATATGGACTTTTTTTCTCACCCAATGCCAAGCTGATCATCTCTGCCGCACCTTTGGAGCGTGCAGCATCGGCCGGTGGGCTAATCGCCACCAATCGGCTCGCTGGTCAGGCTCTTGGCGCCGCACTCGTCGCGGCGCTGCTCGCGGCGGGACAGGGCAGCGATAGCACACCGGCCTTTGTGGGTGCGGCACTGACCTTTATGGCGGGGCTTTGCAGTATCGCCAGGCTGAGCTACGCAGAAAAACGCGGGTGATGAGGCGCGCGCTGGCCTACCTCCACACTTATCCTCGGCCTGGCTAGCCATCCGGAATTAGCCACGTCAGTACGAGACGAAGCCCCAATCCTTCGGGACCGCCGGAGGGGCTGTCGAGGTAGTACCGCACACCGGCGCCAACCGAAAATATCTCGCCTCCCAGGGGAACGACCTGGCTGACAACCAGGTTAAGCGGCACGAGTTCGCGGTTGTTTTCCCAGTCGATGCTTGATTCCGAATTCAGAAACACGGAGAGCGCACTGGGCCAGGTGTAGCCGAGGAAAGGCTGCACAAACGTCTGGTTGACGTCGCTGCGGTCACCATCGCCAGCCACATCCCAGATATGGTTGACCAGCATGCCATAGGTCCAACCACTCTCCTGCTTCAGCGCCACGGCAGAGGGGCCGACCCCCCACTTCTCCGCGCCGAGTTCGTCTTCCGTGGCTGTCGGCAGCAGGAACACAGGCCCGGCACCCCAGATCCAACCGCTATCGGCAGGCTTCTTGGGCGAGAAGAAGAAGCTCTGTACCACATCGCCCGTCCCGGAATCGCTCCGGCCGGGCGCACTGACATCATCCTGGCTGATGACCGGCAGAATGGTTCGGGAGATCACCAACCAATCGTCGTTTAGGTCGACAGGTACCACCGGCTGTATGTTGATCAGGTGACGGTCGCCGTCGTCATTGAACCCAAGGTCCTGGTCGTAGTTGTATTGGATGGGCACGCTGACAAGGTCAGCGATTGGATTCTGCAATTGCTTGGCCAGCTCTTCGGTAGCTCCGGTCTGGGCAGAGACGCCAAGATGCTGCAGGCATATCGCGGCCAAACCGGTTTGCGCCAACAGGTTGAGTTTATTCATTATCCGGTCCTCTGCTTTTGCAATGCGGGAATGCTCGCGCCGATGCCCTTCGTTACCCAGCAAAGACACGCCGACCATCCATCCAGGTCTCACTGATCTTAATGTCTGAAATAGCGGTCGGCTTTACCTTCCTTGGGTCACTCTCGAGAATCGCGAGGTCAGCGAGCTTGCCGGGCTCCAAACTGCCGAGCTCGGCTTCTGAATGACAGGCCTTCGCGGCGTTAATCGTCACAGATCTAATCGCTGTTTCAACACTTACTCTTTCTTGTGGGGCGAGGATCGTGTCAGGTTCTTTCCACATATCGCGCACAACTGCGACACGCACCTTGTGCAGCGAGCCCAGGGGAGAGACCGGGGCATCCGTGTGATTGACCCAGTTCAGGCCGGCGTCTTCAACGGCCCTGCACCGATCAAGCAACAAGACTTTCTCCGGGCCGAAGACCTGGTCGCGCATAACGTGCCCCCAGTAGTGCACGTGGTTGATCAGGAAACTGGGGACCATGTTGAGTGCCTTCATGCGCGCGATCTGCTCGTCATGCAGGATGGAACAGTGCTCGATACGAAAGCGTGATGCCGCAACATCCACACCGCTCTTTTTCGCGGCCTCCGTCGCATCGAGAATGCTATCAATGGCAGCGTCTCCATTGCCGTGCATGGCGACCTGCCAACCCCTGCGGCTTCGGTCCAACACAATGTCTCGCAACTCGTCAGGCTCGATATAGAAGAGCCCCTTGGTGTCTTCGGTGTAATACGGCTGCCGCTGACGACCGGTAAAGCCCTGGTTTGAGCCGTCGGTTACCAGTTTCCAGCCGGCAACCTTCATCAATGAATGCCCCATGCCCGGCTTTACCCAGTCATCGTCCCAGTCGGGCCGGGCGCCGTATAAGTAGGCACGGATCCGCGCACTCATCAGGCCATCGTCATACATTTGGTGATAGGCCTCGAGCTCGTCCGCACCGTTCAAGGCGCCGGTGGCCTGATCGCAGAGCGTCGTGATACCAAGGGCAGAGGCGGATTGACCCAGCTCGCGGCCCGCACTCACAAACCCGGTCGCCATTCGGCCTGCAACGCTTTCATTCAGAAACAATACCGGCATCCAGGCCGACTGCCCGTAAAGCACGCCGTTCGGGCTGCCGTCATCCAGGCGTCCAATCTCACCCCCCGGCGGATCAGGCGTGTCCTTGGTGTAACCGGCCAGTTTTATCGCCACCGAGTTTACGTAAGCGATGTGCCCTGATGCGTTCAGCACGAACACAGGACGGTCTGGCGCAATCTTGTCTAACTCTTTGACCGTCAGGTCGCGGGGTGGCTCCAGCATGATGGGGTCAAACTGCCGCGCCATCACCCACTCTTCAGCGCCCGCAGAGGCCGCTTCCTTAGCAACTTCCGAGAGCGCTTCCAGCGCGCTTTCGAACGTGGGATTCTGGAAAGGCCCGACATCGCGAAGGTGGCCAAGCCCCGCGAGCAACACGAAGTGCATATGCGGTTCGATGAATCCGGGCATGACCACTCGCCCGTCGAGGTCTACCACGCGGTGGCCTCGGCCTGCGGCGGCTTTTACGGCTTCCTCTGTACCCAGGGCGAGCACCTTGCCGTCGCGAATGGCGAGCGCCTGGTGCTCGCTGAACGCTGCATCTACCGAGAGCACCGTGCCGTTGTGGAAGACCGTGGTGTCTGGCGCAGTGCTCGCCGCTCGTGTGAGCATGCTTCCACCCAAGAGGGAAGCCCCAGCCAGTGAACTGGCACCTGCCTGAACAAATTTACGTCGATTCAGTGTCATAGCGCTCCCCGCTTACCTGAATCGAGTATAGCGTGTTTCCTTCATTGAATAAGGGCGCTAACGAGACTCAAGATGCGCCCGATACAGGGGCGCGGCGCGCCAGAACAGTACCCCGCCCAGCAGCACAGCCCCCAGGCCGGATGCCATGGCGTAGCGCAGTGAATCAGTGCCCAGCTGCGGGGCGAGGCTGTCGCTCAGGATACCGATTATGAGTGGACCCAGGCCGAGTCCGATGAGATTGAACATGAAAAGGAATACGGCAGAGGCCTGCGTGCGCTGGTGGTCCGGGGCAAGGTTCTGGATGGCGGCGTAGGTCGGGCCGATCCAGAACGCGGAGATAATGCCGCCAAGCAACATGAACACCATGGCCACAGGGATCGTGATGTCGCCGAGTGTCCAAGCCTGTGCCTCAGGCCACATCACGAACGCAAACATGAAGGGTGCTGACAGCAACGCACCGAGCGACGGAAACCACAACTGCCAGCGCAGGTCCGACTGGCTGAACCGGTCACAGAGCACGCCGCCGATGATGGCTCCGAGTATGCCGCCAATCGCGCCGGTGAGACCCAGCATCAGGCCGGCTTCCATCAGGCTGAGTCCGTGCGTGCGAATCAGGAAGCTGGGTGACCATGCGCCGAGACCGTAGCCCGCAAGCCCGGTCAGCGCACCGGCACAGGAGATGAGAAGGAAACCGGGCAGTTGCCACACGCCGCGAATGTCTTCCCACATGGAGCCGGGCGTAGCGACCTGTGTGCGCAGCGGCTCCTTGACCGTCAGGGCGATCAGCAGCCCCACCAGCAGACCGGGTATGCCGAACACCACGAACGCCATGCGCCAGCCATAGGCCTCCGCGATAAACGCGCCACCCAGCATGCCGATCAACACGCCGAACTGCGTACCGGTCGCGTGCAGGCTCATCGCGGTCGAGCGCTGCTCCGGCGGGAAATAGTCAGCAATCAGCGAGTGCGACGGCGGCGTACCGCCAGCCTCTCCTACTCCCACACCGATGCGCAACAGCGCCAGCTGCCAGAAGGTGGCGGCGGCGGCACAGAGCGCGGTCATGCCGCTCCACACGGTCACCGCGATCGCGATGACATTGCGGCGGGACCAGTTGTCGGCGAGCCGGGCGACGGGAATGCCCAGCGTGGCGTAGAAAAGCGCAAAGGCGAAGCCCGTAAGAAACCCCATCGCCGTGTCGCTGGCGCCGAACTCCTGCTTGATAGGCTCCAGCAGGATCGTCATGAGCTGCCTGTCCAGAAAGTTCAGCACATAGGTGAGAAACAGGATGAACAGGACGTAGTTGCGGTAGCGCGGTGAGAACGTGTTGTTCGCCATGTCGGAACCCTGGCACAGAAAGTCGGTAGGCTAGCGCGGCCCCGGGCAGGAGGCTACAACGAGAACGCTCACAAGGATTGACGTGAGCGTCCGGCCTCTCGCGCTGGCCCCGGCTTTCGAGGAAGATTAGGGCTAGCGATGGACGATTTTTGAGTTCCGATCTACTATCAATCGAGCACTGCGATACCGGGAGGCCCGCAAATGAACCACGCACTTCAAAAAGCGCTCATCGCCCTGTGTACCCTTGCCGCATTATCGGCCTGTAAGCTCCAGGTTATGGTGCCCCAGGGCGGCGAGGTCCTGGCGGTCGGCTCCGGAGGGTGCGCCACGCAGACGGTGTGTGTCTATGACATTGACGCCGCCGACTTCAGCGAGACTTTCACAGCGGTGCCACAGAATGGCTGGGACTTCCTCAGGTGGAACAGCGGGGGCGACTTTCTCTGTGCAGACAGCACCGACCCCGTCTGCGTGGTCGACAATACGCTGGCCGCCGGCAATGCCTTCGCAGAAGCGATCATCGCATCGAAGCAAAGCTACTATATACAGCCTGTATTCCAGGAGCGGAACGACCCGATCACCGACTTCATCACGGCGGCAGGATTCGAATTGGCGCAGGTCGACCTCTTCACCGGGCTCACCTGGAACGACATCAACGCCATATGCCCGATCTGGAACAGCGGCATCTGCGATGGCACGCTGAATGGTTGGGACATGAACGGCTGGACGTGGGCAGACTGGCCCACGATCAACGCGGTGTTCAACAGCTACGGTAAAACGCCGCCGCTGCCGCTCGTACCACCCAACATACTCGGCGGTGGGCAGGTGAATTCAGCGTGGGCCCCGGCTTTCTTCGACGACGGCTGGCGCCCCACGCTGGTCGACACCGCACAAAGAAAGACGGAAGGCTGGTTACGCGACGAATCGCTCACGTTTGGCTTTGGCGATGTGGGACAGATGATCGACCAGTTCTCCCCGCTGGGTAACGACGTCGCGCAAACCGCCTTCAACTACCCGAAGACTTCTGCCTTCGCATTCCTGGGCGGGTGGTTTTACCGGGTAGCGCCTTAACGCGCCGGAGCGTCTGACTAGGTCCTCTGCATCCTGCTGGCCACGATAAACGGCAGCAACAGTAGCACCAGCAGAACGAATACCGGGAACCGTTCGCGCAGCCCGACCTGAAGCGTATTCACCACCAGCTGCCGGCTATGGTCGTACCCTGCAGGTATCGGTAACACCTTGTTGTCCCTGGCATAGCGTTCATAGGCTGAGAGCATCTGCTGGAAGCGTTGGGGCATCGCGCTGGCAAGGTCACGGCTCTCTCCAGGGTCCTCAACGATATTGAAGAGTCGCCATCGGTCGTCCCCGAGCGGACCGCGGTTGTAGACGATCTTGTAGTCCCCCTGGAAGAGGGCCGCGTGACCGGCCAGTTCATAACCCACCGCGTCCTCTGGACCATAAACGCGCTCGGCACTGCCCATTACAACCGGTGCCAGGCTGTGGCCAATGATGGGCTCGACAGGTCTCCCGGCAAAACGATGCCCAGGCGGCGCTACACCGGCAAACGAGAGGATCGTCGGCGTAATGTCGGTCACAAACGAAAAGGCGTGACTGAGCACACCCTGCTGCGGCAGGGGCTCGCCCGCAACGATGAGTGGCACCCGCATGCCGCCCTCGCCGGCGTAAAACTTGTAGTAGGCCAGGGGGCTGGCCGCCGCGCTGGCGAAACTTGGGCTGATGGTGTTGTAGCTGCCTTTCAGGCCGAGGGTTTCGTAGTCGGTGTTGTAGCCCAGTGACGCCGTGATCCGCTGAATAGGTAAGACATCGGGGTCAGGCGGCCCGCTCGCCTCCGCACCATTGTCGGAGGTAAAAACAAAAATCGTGTTGCGATACGCATCGCTCGCCCTCAGGTAGTCGATCAAGCGACCGATGTGAAAGTCCATGGCTTCTACCATGCCGGCGTATACCGCCATGCGCTTCGCCTCGTAGCGTCGCCGCTCCTCGTCGAGCGCCTGCCAGTCCAGCGTGGTCGACATATCCACCACGCCAGCGCCCTTCGGGACAATGCCGAGCTCGACGGCCCGCGCCAGTCGCTGCTTGCGCAGGGCGTCCCAGCCCGTGTCGTACACACCCATGTAGCGGTCGATAAATTCCTGCGGCGCCTGAACGGGTATATGCACCGCCTGGAACGGCAGGTAGGCGAAGAACGGGCGGCCATCGGCGCGATTGCTGTCGATAAACTCGATCGTTTTATCCACCAGGAATTCGGACGAATAGAAGTCTTCCGGGAGCGTGGACCTCTCGCCGTCTGCGTACCAGTTGGCGGTGTCGTACAGCGGAATGTAAGGGCGTTGTTCCCAGTTATCCGCGCCGGAGTCCGCCAGCGCGACCGTGCGTTCAAAGCCGCGCTGGCTCGGCAACTTGCCTGGCGCAGCGCCGAGGTGCCACTTGCCCGCCATGTACGTGTGATAGCCCGAGCCCTCGAGCAACGTTGCCACCGTGACCACGTTGTTGCCTAACACGCCCTGGTAGTGCGCGTGGCGCCGTTGCTCTGGCGCGAGCATTTCAGGAATGTTGGGCACACCGGCGAGATGCGCATCCACGCCTGTGAGTAACATCGCGCGTGCCGGCGCGCAGTTGGCGGCCGTGTGGTAGTTCGTAAAGCTCACACCCGACCGGGCGAGCGCCGTCAACGTGGGTGTATTAATTTCGCCGCCATAGGACGCAATGTCTGTGTAGCCGAGGTCGTCCGCAAGAATGAGCACGATGTTCGGTCGGTCTGAATGCGACGCATCGATCGCCGTAGCCGCCTGTTCATTTTCAGCGGAGATATCCACTGCACTCGCCCAGCCGCTCCACAGCAACATGGCAAGCAAAGCGCAATGCAATGCAGCGTGTTTCAAAGATTCAATCCCGACCGGGCAAGCGGCGGGATGCCACCCACAGGAGCAGCGTCACAACCACCTCGGGGGCGATCAGGTCCACTGCCAGCGCCGCATCGTGAAACAGCCAGGCGAGGATACGTCCTAGCGCCGTGAGCGAGAGAAGGATCATCGGTGGGTAGTACCAGAGTCGGCGACCGCTGACCAACGCAGCGAGCATGCATATGCCCAGCAGCAGGAAAAAAGCAGACATGTCGCCCACCTGCGAACTGAGACCAACGCCTGCTTCAAGCGTCAGACCGAAATCCGGGGCAATGCCTGCAGGGTTCACCAGCCAGCGAAGCCCCATGGTCAGGAACAAAACGGCTGGCAGGGCTACCAAAACTTTGAGCACTCTGTTCAAAGCGATCTCACTCCTTCACTGCGGGCTTTGAGTCTAGCCGCGGCCCGCGATAACAGCCATCATCCTGTACGATGTCTCGCGGCCGGAGTTCTGGTTCTGCCCCGTCACAAATCGCTGTTCATCATCCACCGTCACGTGCGTGGCTAACAGATCGCGGAACGCGGTCTGGCTTTCGAACACGACGCCCGCTTTGCGTAGTTCAGTTTCTGGGTGCAGAGGGGTCACCTCAATACCCAGCTCCTTGATCTGCTTGTCGGTCACGCCGGTCATGCGCCTTCCCGCGATCAGCAGGTCCCCGTCCCTGCCCCTGGCATTGATCAGGCCCAACACGCCGTGGCAGACACCACCAATCACCGGCTCGAGGTCGCTGTAGAACGCCTCGGTGATTTTCTCGGCCAGCACTGTCGACTGTCCAAGATCGTAGGCCGCACCCCATCCGCCAGCGAGGAACACGATGTCATATTGCGTGAAATCGATATCGTCGATTTTTATCGAGTTCTCGACCTTGGCCAGAATGACAGGGTCAGCGAGGTAACGATCGTCTTCCGCTGTCTTCATCATGTAAAGCAGCGTCTGGGGGTCGATAGGAATCTGCCCGCCCTTGATGCTGGCGACATCGACATCCATGCCAGCGTCCATAAAAGCGTAATACGGGTGGGTCAGTTCAGAGGCTGCGACACCAGAGGCCGGGCCCTCCGTTTCACCGGGCTCCGAGAGCACCCCATGGCTGGTGGTGATGATCAGGGCGCGCTTGCCGGGCGGCATGTCGACCTTCGTGCCGGTGTATTCGGGATGGAGTCCGGCCTTGTGGAGCACTGTGGGCAGCGCGAATGCAGCAATCGCAAAGAGGGAAACGAGGGCGACCGCGGCGATAGATAGAACCTTTTTCATACGAAGTCTCCTGGGAGGCGCGAAATCGAAAGCGCCATTCTACGACCCGGGGGCCTGCGCACAGAACATCGACAGTTGCAGGTATATTGTGCAAATATGCACATATGGACTGGAGCCATCTCGAGTATTTTCTCGCCGTCACTCGCGCAGGGTCCCTGAGCGGGGCCGCGAAAGCCCTGCAGGTGAACCACACCACGGTGGCACGACGCCTCGACAAGCTGGAACAGCAGCTGGAGGTCCGCCTGTTTGACCGACTTGGCAGTGGCTACCGGTTGACCGAGGATGGCCGAGCCCTCGAGCGACAGGCCCTCGAGGTGGAAAAACAGGTTAAACGTATTCCCGCCATTTTCAGTGCAAGCGAGGCAGACCTGAGCGGCTCCCTCAGGATCAGCAAGCCCAGCAACGCCGCGCTGAACATTGCACCCATGCTGGCCAGTTTTCGAAGACGCTATCCTCGGATCGAACTGGAACTCCGAGCGACCGGCGCCCATACCAACATCAGCCAGCTGGACGCCGATGTGGCAATACGCCTGACAGACAATCCGCCAGAAGATCTCATCGGGCGCAGGCTGGGGCGACTGGTCAGCGCGCCCTACGGCAGTAACGCTTACTTCAAGCAGTCGGACACCGAAGACCCCGCGCAGTGCGACTGGATAATCTGGGAGAACGAGGACAGCGGCCTCAGCATGGAGGCAAACCTGAAGAGCTACCTTCCAGGGGTAAGGATCGCGATGAGGACCAACAGCTACAACGAGTTGCGTGAAGCAGTCTACTCAGGCTTGGGCGTGGGCTTCCTGCCACTCCTGATGCTGCCCCGCAATCATAAGCTACGTGCGCTGAGTACACCGGGCATCGATCTGGGTATCGACGTGTGGCTGCTAAGCCATCCGGACCTTCGAAGGAGAGAGCGCGTTAACGCATTCAAGCAATTTATCGGCGCAGAATTAGAGCAGCTTCTCGCGACGCAACCCTAGCGTCCCGCAAAGGTCATTGCCGCAGCGTGAGCGTATCGCCTCGCTGCGTAAACTCTATGTGTTTCAGGAAGGACATACCCAGCAGCACCTCATTACCGCGTATGCCGCTGGTGATGCCCGCCTGCACGTCCTGTAGAACGATCGGGCCGAGTGCCACCTCATCCAGTCGCGCCGCGAAACCCCGGGCGATACCGTTTGCGGTCTGGAACTGCATGGCTCGGCCCCGCTGTATTCCCAGCTTCGTCGCAAGCTCTGCTGGCAGCGCGACCGTGGTCGCCCCCGTGTCCAGCATAAACGTCACCGGCTGCCCGTTGATCAAACCGTCAGCGACGTAGTGGCCATAGCGGTTGCGCTCCAGGATCACCTCTCGCGCGCCGTCCTCGCTTTCGCCGATCAGCGGTGCCTGGTTGGGGTTGTACTGATTGTCCAACAGGTCCTGGAAGAAAAACCCCGCCAGCACGAAGAGCGAAATCCAGGCCAACGCCTGCATCACACCGGTTATGCGCCCCGTTTCACTCATCCGGCAGAACCCGGTCGTAGGCGAATCAAGGAGCCACCGCCCACATGCTCAAGCAGCACATAGACCAGCCCGTCAAAACCTATCTCCACATCGCGAATTCGGCCCACGTTATGCAGTAACTTCTCCTGCTCTACGGCCTGCCCCTCGCTGATCCGAATGCGGTAAAGCGTGCGGGCGCGCAGAGAACCCACCAGTAAGTCATCCTCCCAGTCGGGGAACTGGTCGCCATCGTGGAATGTGAAATTGGAGATCGCAGGCGCGGGGGTAAAGTCGACCACCGGCGGAACAGTCTCTGACTCGGGAAAGGTCAATCCCAGGTCTTCGCCAATACTGATGAGTTCACCGTCGTAGTCCAGTCCGTTGGTATACAGCGGCCAACCGTAGTTACCGCCGCGCCGTATGAGATTGATCTCATCTCCGCCGCGGGGCCCCATTTCGGTGGCCCATATGTCACCCGTTTCCGGGTGCGACGTCAGGCCCTGCGTGGTGCGGTGGCCATAGCTCCACACGGTGTGCAGTGTCGTGGGTTCGTTGCGGGTCTCAGGCTGCCAGAACGGGTTGTCCTGTGGCACCTGACCGTCGTCGCGTACCCGGTGAATCTTGCCGTAGGGCGTGTCCAGGTTGTGGAGATGCTTGTAAGACGCCTTACCACCCACCGTGACAAACACGTGACCCTCGTTGTCGAAGGCCAGGCGACCCGCAGATACCGCGTCGGGCACTATCGTGTAGAACGCGCGGGGCACAGACCAGATCTCTTCAGTATCGACCCAGCGACCCTCTTTCAAACGCCCGCGGATTACGCGCACCATGGACACCGGCCAGGGTGATCCGCAGTCCAGTTGGCAGCGGTCGCTGTGCGAAAGATAGATCCAGCCGTTTTCCTGGTACTTCGGATGCAGCTGCACGTCCAGCAGCATGCCAATACCCACGTAGCTGCCACGAGCCTTAAGGATTTCCTTCCAGACCTTCGGCACACCCTCAAGCAACGGCCCCTGGTTGCCCTCCTCGTCCACCACTGACAAGCCGCGAACTTTTTCAGAGATCAGTATGCGCCCGTCCGGCAAGGGCGCCATGGCATAGGGCGGACTGTCAAAACGTGTAACGCGTTCTACCTGGAAATCATGGTAGTCGGAGCGAACAATGCCCTCGGGCAGCACAAGCTCATGGGACTCGACGATGGTTGGAATGCGCTGGCGCTGTTCACTGACGTAGAGAGCAAGCGACTTGATCATCGGGCCGGACAGGGTGTCCTTCCAGTCTGGGGAGTCGATTCCCTCGTGCCCGTCTTCTATGCTCGCAATGAGGTCTGGCGTGGTATCACCGTTGGCCAGCGGACCGTCAACCAGGGCAGGGCCGCGATCGGTGCCCTCCAGCGCCTGACCGTGACAGTCTGCACAGTGATCGACGTAGGCGACACGCGAGGCCTCGCGGTCATCGTAGGTGGAAACATACCAGTTCAGGCCGACGACCGATGCAGTTACCAGCGCAAGGCCCGCCAATGAGACGAGTTTCCACCGACGCATTAATCCTTCCTGAAGTGCGACACCAAGTACACAGTCATCGTAGACCGAACTCCTGGCATCCGATACGACAAACTGGAATCTACGATGAGCAGTTCCCCGTCAATTCGCTGAACTGCGTCTCTGTCAGGTAGTGTACCGTAGTGATCGAAGCGGCACTCTTCCATTGATTCTGGTTTTGGAAGTAGAACACCAACTGCTCCCCTGTGTCGACGTACAGCGCCTCCGGCCCATTCATCAACAGCACCTTGCCGTCCGTATGGACGTGCTGGTTTCCGCCTGCGAACTGGTAAAACCCGAGCGATTCGCCGTCGACCAGCACACGCGGCGTCCTGGTGGTAGTGTCGAATGAGAGAATTCTCGACTTGGTGGAGTGCGACTTGTTGTCGTAGACAATGATTTCACCGTTATAGCCCCAATCCGGATCGTGCTGCCGGGAAAACTCACCATAGGTGAACCACTTGACCTTAAGCGTGTCCGGGTCAACCACGACTACAAGGTTGATCGAACGGAACGATAACAGTAAGTCACCGACAGAAAAGTCGGGAAACAAGGGAGCCATCGCGGGTGACAGCGCATCTACATCATTGTGATGAAACGGGTCCTCAAGGGAAAACGCTTCGAGTGGGATGTCGGGGTTATCCCTGAGCTCACTGTATTGCCAGCGGCCGAACTTGTCCTTCAGATTTTTCTTGAGAAGGCGAGCCTCAAATATTGGAAGATCCTCGTTGGCTGCTAGAAGATCTACCAGCGAAAACTGCTTGATGACTTCACCGCTCGCGACATCGATCCGCACTGCATCATCTTCATTCCAGATCCAGACCTTATCGTCATAGCCACTGGCACGGTGGTGAAATCGGTCGCCCGGCTGACTGCGCGAGTACCGGACTCGCCCGCAAATGTCAGACACCGTCAGCTTGTCGTCTGATGCAAATACGAAGTTTCCATCCTCGGTGACCGCCCCCTGCCCCAGCGCATGACTCGCCTCAGGGACCTTGATGATTCGCATCAGCTCCCCCTGGGCAGACACGATGACGGCACCAAACTTGGCGTCGGGTAAGTTCAAGACCGTGAAGAAAACGAAGTAGCCGCTGTCGACCGACGACACATACTTCAGGCTCATTTTTGAATCGGAGAGCAGCCCGCGGGGGTCAGTGACCGTTTTCAGGTCCAACTGCAGCTTCTCAGCCGCCGCCGCGTGACCAAAGTAGCGCGTGTCCTGTCCAAAAAAATCTGCGCCAATTTTCTCGGTCAGGGTCAGCTGCTCTCCCTCGTCGACACCACCCAGCCATGCGCTTACCTCATCGATGGCCGGGCCGAGGTATCGGTGGGGGAACACCTCGAAAACCGCCATCGCGACGCCCCAGGAAAAGAACGTAACGGCCGTAAGAAACAGTAGAGCGATTCTCTGTACCGGATTCATATCAGCTTATTCATCGTTGGCGCGCGCTTATCAGTCTATTGACCCGCTACTTCGATTCACTTCCAGCGTAGCAGGAAGCACAAAGTCAAGATAGTCGATGGCACGAGCTTAAGCGGTATACTGTTCAGGGAGGTGCGGTATGTCACAACACAGACGCCACAGCACACAGTTCAAGCAACAGGCTCTCGACCGCTTCGCCGAGCGACAGGCGACCGCCCCCTGTCCGGCAGTAGTCCTCGCGTGAACAAATAAATGTAACAACAAGGCTGACTATGCACGCGGGAAAACTCTCAGCTATCGGCATTGGCATCGCACTGGGCCTCGCGGTGGTATTTCTTGTCGACCACGAGACGGCCTCCATACCGCCCACAAGCGTACCCGAGATACGGTTTGCAGACGCGCCCGAATTCGACGACAGCCGCTACCGTTCCAAAACGTTTAGCCTCGCCATCGCAGACCTGAATGGCGACTATCGCGATGACATCCTTATCGGCGCGCACAACCAGAACCCGTTTCTGCTGATCAACCAAGGCGCGGGCTTCACTGACCAATCACACGCACTCTTCAGCACCCCGCGCCGCGACGACCGGCACGGCTACACATTGGCCGACCTGGATAACGATGGCCGCCTCGACATCACAATCGCCAGCGGCGGCACAGACGGCGTGGGCGGCGGTTGGCCCAACCTGCTGCTGCGCAACGAAAGCGAGGGTGAGGATCTACGCTTTGTCGCGCAGCCAATGGCGGAAGATTTCGCGCTGCAGCCGGGTCGTTCACGAACGTTCATCCCCGCGGCATCCGCTGACGGCAGCACGGTTGATCTGTACTACACCACCCTGGAGCGGGACGGCTATAAAAATCGGTTCTTCCGCAACAACGGCGGGGCGTTGCATCAGGCACTGACCCCCGATGCCGGGCACTTCCTTTCGCGACGGATCAACGATCAGGGCCGCGGGGTTCTGGCCGACCTCGATGACGATGGCGGAGTCGACTACATCACTGTTGAGCGAGACACCGCCCGGATATTCTGGAACCGCGATGGGGGCCACAAGCCAACCGATCTGCTGGGCGCCGTCCGCACGTTACTCGTTGCAGATTTCAACAACGATGGTCGGCTCGACATCTTCGTGGGTCGCGCCAATCGACAAACACGTTCCGACCGGATGACATTCGCCAGCGATGGCATGATATTCACGCTGCACAAAAACAGCGAGAACGATATCAGCGAAGCGACCTTTCAGTCTGACTCAAGCACCCTGTCTTTCGATTTAAACCAGTGGGTGCCGCTTGATCGGGCAGAGCGACTTGAGACAACAGACCATATTTTTCTCGGGCGAGACCGGGTTCACCCGGCAAAGCGCAGGTTTTCCATTGATAAAGAAGAAACCGCAGGCGAACCAGACGCGCCCTCGAAGCCCGGCATCTATATCTGGTTCAATACCGAGAAAACCGCATGGCGCATACGCTGGGTTTCCCACCCCAACCTGGATGTAATCAAGGGCATTATCAGCGGCACTGGACTTCAAGAGCTGGACCGGCAGGGCTTTCACATAGCGCCGGGAAAAACAGTGAGAGACCAGCTCTTCCTCAACAAAGGCGAAGGCCGCTTCACCCGACAGGATCTTTCTACGGCCACCCACTCCTCCATCACACAGGGCGCAACGGCAGCAGACTTTAATAACGATGGGTGGATAGATATTCTGGGTGTGCGGCATGGCGACCAGGGTGACGCGGGCATTGCGCCTTTTCTCCTGACAAACCTCGGGCTCAAGTCCGATGGGCAGCTCGAGTTTCGTGAGAGCTCGATGCCAATGCGCGAGCGAGATCGCCTCCATCGTTCGGACCAGGTCGCACATGGATTTTTCGACGATGACGATAGGCCTGACGCGATCGTCACCAACGGCTTTGGGCAGATTCCGGGCACCGATGGAGTGCCGCGACTCCTGCTGAATGCAACAGAGGGCGCAGGTGACAGCATGTTATTGTCGCTTCAAGGTGACGCATCGAATCGCTTTGGATTGGGCGCCATGGTGAGGCTGTACACGGGAAGTGAGCTGCTGGGCTACCGGGTAGCGGGATTGAATATCAACGTGTCGCAGGATACAGGCTGGCTGCACTTCGGCCTGGGTGACGCAGAGGGGCCGTACACGGCCCGCGTTGAATGGCCGGATGCAACGGTCACAAAGTATGAGCTTGCCGAGGGTGGGAGGTATCTCCTTGAGCAAGCCGGTAACACGCGGCCATTGAGCCCCTAGCATTTGCTTTCAGCACCAATCCATCCCAAGTGCGGCACCAGGGGTTCCGACACTGGTCTCTCTCACGCAAAACATCGAGCCCACTACCTTCTACCCAACCCGACATAGTCCGGGTATGTACCTTTGCTCCCGCTGGGTGTAAGTTGAAGCGCTGTACCCTGTGATCACCGATCGCCCTCAGCAATGTCTGTCACCCTTCCTGTCGCCTTGACACCGTATCGCCGCGCTAGACGCCGAGCGGTATACGCCCTCGTCATAGGCCGCGCGCCGTAATGCCCGCCGCTCCCCCAGAAATCACCGTCAGCGCAGAGGGCGACAACCAGTTGCGCGCTGCGCTTTCCGGCGACTGGGTTCAGGGGCAGCGCAGCGAACCATTCGACACCTTCGCCAGCCACCTGGAGCGTGACGGCGTCACCAGTCTGACTATGGATGCCGCCGCACTCGGCGAGTGGGATTCGATTCTCATGGCATTCCTTCTGCAGTGCTACAACCACTGCCGGGATGCGGGCATTGAGTTTCGCACCGAGGGGTTGCCTCCGGGTGCCAGGCGGCTACTCGACGTCGCAACGGCTGTACCGCCGCACCGCGAAGAAAAGAAAGCGCGCGCCAGCTGGTGGTCTGGCCTGCACCCCGGTGAGCTGTGGCGCCGCGTTAGCGAGGCGCTGTCGGAAAGTCTCGGCTTTCTCGGCGAGGTGACGATCGCACTGTTGCGCCTTGCGGCGGGCAAAGCGAACACGCGCTGGGTGGATTTCCGCGAGTTCTGCTACCAGGCGGGCCCGAATGCCTTTGCGATCGTCAGCCTGACCAGCGTGCTTGTCGGCATGATTCTCGGCTATCTTGGCGCCGCGCAGCTGCGCCAGTTCGGGGCGGAAATCTACGTTGCCGATCTCGTCGTGATCGGCATGCTCAGGGAGATGGGCGTGCTGATGACGGCGGTGGTGATGGCCGGTCGCACGGGCGCTGCCTACGCAGCGCAGCTCGGCACCATGCAGACTAATGAGGAGATCGACGCGATCACCACCATGGGTATTTCGCCGATCGAGTTCCTTGTCGTGCCACGCCTGCTGGCGCTCGTCGTGATCATGCCGCTGCTGACGCTCTACGCGAACCTGTTGGGCATGATCGGCGGCGGCCTGGTGGCCGTTGGCATGGGCGTAGCGCCAGTGCAGTACCTCGACCAGGGGCAAGCCGCGCTGTCGCTGACCCACCTCTCGGTAGGCATGATCAAGAGCGTCGTGTTCGCCATACTGATCGCGATAGCCGGTTGCCGCGCCGGTATCAACTGCGGCAGGAGTTCCGCTGCCGTTGGCGAAGCGGCGACAACCGCGGTGGTCACCGCCATTGTCTACCTGATTGTGTCGGACGCCGCGATCAATATCCTGTTTCAGGAGCTTGGGATCTAGTGGTGACCGACGACCAGGCAACCATTGCGGTGCGCGACCTGACCATGGCCTACGGGTCGTTCGTGTTACAGAGCGATCTGACTTTCGACGTCAACAAGGGCGACATCTTCGTCATTATGGGCGGCAGCGGCTGCGGCAAGAGCACCTTGTTGAAGCACATGCTGGGGCTCGTGCACCCCGCCAAGGGCGACATACTCTACACCGGTGAGAGTTTCTGCCAGGCCAGCGATTCGCGCCGCGAAAGTATGCGCCGTGGCTGGGGCATCACCTACCAGTCCGGCGGGCTGTTCAGCGCGATGACGCTGCATGAGAACGTTGCCCTGCCACTGCAGCTCTACACCACCTTCCAACCTGGCGAGATCGATGACATCGTCGACTATAAACTGTCGCTGGTGGGTCTCGGCGGTTACCAGTCGTTCTACCCCTCGCAAGTCAGTGGCGGCATGCGTAAACGCGCGGCCATGGCGCGGGCGATAGCGCTGGACCCGCAAATCCTGTTCTTCGACGAGCCATCGGCAGGTTTAGACCCAATCAGTTCAAGATTGATGGACGACCTGATCGTAGAGCTGAAAGAATCTATCGGCGCGACCGTTGTCATGGTCACGCACGAGTTACCCAGCATCTTCACAATTGCCAACAATTCGGTCTATCTGGACAATCGTACGCGCACCATGATCGCCTACGGCAATCCCAGCGAGCTGCGTGAAAACAGCGAGCAGCCGGTGGTGCGCCAGTTCCTGTCGCGCAGCGCCGCACTGGATATCGATGAGGAATCTGCATGAGCAGCAAAAACCAATATGTCGCCATCGGCGCGTTCGTGGTGGGCGCCCTGCTCATCCTCAGCGTGCTCCTTATGTACCTGGTGGGCAGCGGTCTTGGCTCGCGTGAACGCGTCATCATGGTGTTCGACGGATCGGTAAAAGGTCTTAATGTGGGCGCCCCGCTGGCACTGCGCGGTGTAAAGGTGGGCCAGGTGACCGACATCCAGGTGATTCTCGACTCCAAGACCCTGGAGCTGATCATGCTGGTCGAGGCAGACCTGGACGCGGGCTCGGTGCAGGTGCGCGGCGGCCTGAACGACCGGCTTACCGAGGAACTTATCGAGCAGGGCCTGCGCGCACAGCTGAACGTACAAAGTTTATTGACGGGCCTCTTGTACATCCAGCTCGACTTTTTCCCGGACACTGAGATCAAGCTGGTAGAGGTCGACTCCCCGCACTTCCAGTTTCCAACGGTGCCGACAGACCTCGAGAAAATCACACGCAAGCTGCAGGAAGTTGACCTGACGCGCATTATCGACGACGTGAACGAGCTGGCCGATGCCCTGCACACCATGGTGGACGGCGAGCAGTTCGGTCAGCTACCTGCAAACTTCAATGCCGCGCTGACTTCCGTGACAACGCTGAGCGAGCAGCTACAGACACAACTTGCCAGCACGGGGCCGAAACTCGACTCCATGCTCGAGGAGTCCACCGATGCGGTGGCCAACGTCAATGCAGAACTTCCACAACTCGCAGAGCTGCTGTCTGGCAACCTCGCCGACCTCGACAAAGCGATCAACGCCTTCGAGCAGACGTTGGGCCAGGTAGACAACCTGGTGGCGGGTGACTCCGCTACGGTGGTGGAGGTCAACCGCGCGCTGCAGGAAGTGTCCCGCGCGGGGCGCGCGGTCCAGGCACTGGCCAATACGCTGGAACGACAACCCGAGGCATTGCTGAAAGGCAGGAGTGGAGAATAGCGATGATCAAGACGCGATACAGCACCCCGTTTATTGTGGCCCTGGCCCTGCTGGTAAGCGCCTGCGCCAGCAGCCCCTCCTACCAGTACTTCGTACTGACCTCGGTGTCACAGGCAGCTGCCGAGTCGAGCGAGATTTCAGTGGGCATCAGCCCGGTCGCGATACCGGAATACCTCGCACGCAACGAGGTGGTGTTTCGCCGCGACGGCAACCGTGTGCAACTTGCAGGCACCGCGCGCTGGGCTGAACCGCTCGCCGATGGTATGCAGCGCGTGCTGGCACTCGAGCTGGCGGCGCAGCTGGGCACGCAGCAGGTCAGTCTCTTGCCAGGCTTGAGCAGCGCGCCACCCGCTTATGCAGTGAAGGTAAATGTCATTGCACTGGACGTCACTGCGCAGCAAGCGCAGCTGACGGCAGAATGGGTGATCACGCGGCCCGCGGAGGGTGAATTACTTGCCCGCCATACGGATCAGCAAAGCTGGCCGATGCCGGCGGGTTCGCCCTCTCCCGAGACCGTTGCCGGCGCTTACAGTGAGCTGATCGCCCAATTGTCAGCAGAGATCGTCGCAGAGATCTCGGCGCTGGACTAGGCTAAGAGCGCAATGCGCCGTAGCACTCAGCGAGCCTCAGCTTCGTAGCTCGCTACTGAAGCTCTCCTGGAACGCCCGTGGGAAGCCCCAGCGCGAGATCCTGTTCGATCACCCTTGTACCCAGCTCCGCGCGAACAACGCCTGAGCCGATATCGCGGGCAAACAGCAGCACACTCTCTGCAGTGAACGAGCCAGGCGTGCACCCACTCACCGTCACATCGGCATCCCAGTTGGCGCCGTTCACCAGGGAATAATCGACGTTCTCTGACCCGTTGAGCACATGCCGACCGTCGTCGGAATAGTCGACGTAAGTCACGTCCAGGAAGCCATTGAGTACGATACCGCCAGTCTCCTCGGGGTTCTCGTCGAAGCTGATCTCTGCATAACCCGATGCAGCGCCCAACACGGTGCCCTCCATCGCAAGCTCAGGAACAACCAGGTTTTCATCCAGGGACTGTGCCCAGCTGGCGTCGGGGGTGAACGGTGCAACCGGTACGGTGGGTGAACGCGATGTGAACGTCAGTATGCGTAGACGGCCCTGTATAGCGCCCTCCTCCACTAACGCCGGGTCTCGCTGTTCCCAGAAGACAATCCTGGTGCTACTTGGGTGCCACCCAACAGAGCCAAACTGGTTGTACTCCGTGAGATTGTCCGGCGCTACGGTGAGGTCCTGGCCCACATAGCCCTCTTCCGCTGTGCGAGCCCTGTCACCGTACTTGTCCAGCAGCGTTAGCCCATAGAATCGACGCCTGTCACTTCCTCGCTCAAGATCCGACCCGTCCACACCAATTTGCTGGTTGCGGTAGTGCCCGATCCCCTGAGCCACACCCAGGCTGACAAAGGTAGGGCGCGGCACCAGGCCAAACACATCCATTCGATCAGAGGTTCGCAGCGTCTGTACGATGGCCCACTCACCATCGGGAGATTCATAGACCGACTCGTCCATGCTGAAGTGCTGCGTGAATCGACTCACTTCGCCCGTCGACAGGTCGGTCTTCATAACATCAAAGTTCCCACCACCGCCTATACCTATCGCGGCAAACGAAGCGCCACGGTCCATGAAGCGCTTCACCTCGCCTGAGCCGTTAAGCAATCAGGTCAGGTTGCCTTCTGCATCGGGGTCACCAAAGACCCTATCACCTGCTATCACCTTCTGATTAATCACCTCATAGCGGTCGCCAAGCCCATCAGAGACGCGATTCAAGGCGCCCATAACCCCCATGGCGAGGATATCGGACGTGATCTTGGTAACCCCGATGTGGATACCGTCCGGGGAAATCACATTGGTCGTCTCGAACAGTTCGGTAAACGGCGTTGTAATCGGTTCGACCGGCACCAGTTCCGGGTTCTGACAATCGTAGATACTGGGGCTGCACTCCAGTACATGTGTACGCAGGTACAGACTGTTGTTGTCGGCGAGAAAGCCTATACCGTTCTGGTTTTTCTTCGGCAGTTTATCGATGAGCCCACAGGTGTGGCACTCGAAATTGCTGCCGTCCTCATTCATGGTGGCCGCGTGCGTTGCTCCGTCATCGAAGGTGACAGCGAGAACAAGCTTGGCGCCATCGGGGGTGTAGATCGGCGCAAAAGCTTTTACCACGTCGGATGGTAAGGGAATGGTCTCAACCGAGAAGGGCTCCGGGGCAGGTGGCGGCGGCAGGGGTGCAGGCTCCGGCGCAAAATGCGCGCGCAAGGGCGGCGCCGTCTTGCCCCAGTACTTACGAACCGCCTCATCGGTTCCGACATTGAATCGACACTCATTGGCCCCCACCGCCGAAGCGTCACAAAACGCTTGATAGCCGCCCCAACAGGCGAAGTCCCAGCCTTCTCTCGGCGCCGCGGTGTAGGTTTCGATGTAAGCATCGGCCACCCAATTCCGCGTGCAGACCGAACTCTCGGCATTGAAGTCTTCCAGGCTGCAGTCCCGCGTGGTGGACAGCGAGTCAATATCGCCTCGACCCACGATTTCCAGCGGATGACTACAGGCTTGCAGCAGCACCAGGCAGATGAACGCCCAGAACACGGTTCCCGCCCGGGCGTTGGTTAATGGCTTGTACATAATCTCTCTCCCTTACTTTCTTCCAGGGTGTCTCAAGGTTTGTTCGGCGCCGAACTGCGCACCGTGCACAGCCAATTCCACGCAATGGGGGCCGGGAGATCGCCCCAACTTGCAAGACAGGACGTCCGGATTTCGGAATCAAAGTCGGACGCCTTTATAAATCAATGAGTTACGAGATTCTCGAACTCTCACAAGAGGTAGATTTTTGGTCGTCTCTCGCGTAGAAATTGCCAGTCATTGTGACCGGGACGCGGTCATCTTGAGTCGCTGGCACGAAACGGGCGCGAGTTATAAGACCGGCAGTTAATGAGCCCACTGGGCCGCTAAAAACTGCCAGGGCAACTGAGATGGGAGTGGTGAGCGAAACCTTGGCGCGTATACCTTTGCAGGAAAGCGACATCATCTGGGCAGGTGTCTGTACATCGATCCTGATTATGGCGATTCTGATCAGCCCCGAGGATCGTCGCAAGGTCAAGGCAAACTGGTACCTCGCCGCTTTTATCTTCTTCCTGTCCTTGCGCTTAACGGTTCGTTTTCTGGTGCGCTCAGACTACGTTCCTATGCCCGGGCCACTAACCACCCTGGGCTTGAGTTGCGAGCTGCTTCTCGGGCCCTGCCTCTACTTCTATGTGCTCTCGCTGACCAAGTCGGCCCAAACCAAAGAGCTACGTTTTCGGTTGCACTGGATACCCGGTGGCCTGGGAATCCTGCTTTCACTGGGAATGCTGCTGCCATTTCAAGGCGATTCCGCTTCTTTCTCCAGCCTACGCGGGCAGGCGCCACAGCTCAATTTTGTCGTCTGGCATCTGCCCTTCATCATCTCACTGCTTTCCTACAGCGTGATGAGTCTCAGGCTGTTACGGCTACATGGACTGCAAATCCGGGAACAATTCTCGAACCTGAAACGGATCGACCTGACCTGGCTACGCTGGCTTTGCGGCATTCTTATCGTGGCTGCACTCGGGCTGTTTATACAAAGCCCGGAAGGTATGTCTAAGTCAGCTTGGCAGTCAGCACTGTACGTACTATTGATCTACTACATCGGATTTATGGGTATTCGACAGCCCACCATTTTCCAGCCGCAGGCGGGCGAGCGCATCGAGAACGGTAGCGACCCGCTACCGCGGCCCATGCAATCTGTCGACGCCAAACTGCCGATCAACAGCAGGGAACTCTGGGACTCGCTACAGGCTTTGCTCGAAACAGAACAGCCGTTTCGGCGACCGAACATCAATCTCGCCCGGCTGGCAGAGCTGCTCGGGGTTCCACCCTATCAGCTGTCTGCCGTTATCAATCACCACGGGCACTGCAGCTTCTTCGACCTGATCAATCGCTTACGCGTGGAAAACGCAAAAACGCTGCTTCTGGACGAAGCTTGTCGCCTGAATATCCTGGATATCGGGTTGGAGTCCGGATTCAACTCAAAATCTACGTTCTACTACCAGTTCAAAAAAACCACTGGGAAAACGCCGTCCGAGTTTCGCGCGGGCAGCAAAACCGGGAACACCTGAGGCTACTGACTATTGGCGCGGCGTTGGGACTAACCAGACAAAAAAGATGTGCCCCCATGCCTCCGTACCGCACAGGAGCTATCTGAACTCTTCTAAGACGCCGGCTTCATCCTGCGGGCCATGGTCGCAACGTCGCCGGACCATCCAGCCGCCATCTCCTTAAGGTGGTCGAGGCTCAGCTGCTCCTGGTCATCCTTCAAATTCTCGCCCACGCCCTGACGAACGCCTTTGGCCAGCATCTTCCCGGAGACCGAGTCTGTCGCCATCGCCTCAATGTAGATAACGGGTACATGATCTCGCTCTCCGATAGCCGTCGAAACACCTGCTATCACCATGCTAACAGGAATCGCGTTGTACACTTTGAGGCCCTCGGTGGGCGTCTCTACACCGGTAATCGCAAAGCGCAAACTGAAGGTGTTGGGGCCTGGCTCACTCACCACTTCAAAGTCCTGGCCCAAGTCCTCTTTAACGAGCGCGGTCATATAGCTGGAAAGCTCCAGTAAACGATCCCGCGATACCTGGTCGCTCGGCTGTGGCCGCGGGTAATACTCGACGGGATTGACGATCACTTTGGTGTAGTTCCCCGCCCTGGCATCCGGTGCATGCCAGCGCATCGCGGTAGAGCCATCGGACAGTTCGAGAGGCTCAAGCCCACTGTAGTCGTCGAGGAAACCAGAGTACTGCTGGTCGACGGGTGTGATATTGGTGCACGCAGCAATCATGATCGCTGGAATAAAAAGTAGGTAACGCATCATCCTGAGCCTATCCGGTAGTAGAGAAGTATATTTTCAAGTTGCACTGGTGCGGGCAGCTGTCTCGCCCTGTTTTTGAGGGTAGTCGAACAATGGCTCTGACACCAATATTCAGTGTCTACTCAGATGCAGTGCTTTCCATCGTATAACCTTTAGGCAGAAGCACGAAGAGCTGCCCCGCCTGCTTCATGCGTCCGGCCATTTGCTCGGCCACGTCTCCCCTGCCCCAGAAAACATCGGCACGAACATTGCCCTTGATAGCACCGCCAGTGTCCTGGGCCAACATGAGCTGATTGAACGGCGAGGCGTTTTCATCGGGCAATGTGGTTTGCAACCAGACCGGCGCACCCAGGGGAATCACGTTGCGATCCACCGCAATACTGCGTTCAGGCGTCAGCGGTACGTTCAGCGAACCCAGCGGCCCGTTCTCACTGGTATCTCTCAGCTCGAAGAACACATAGCTGGGGTTTTCTGCGAGCACCTCACTTTTACGCTCAGGGTTCGAATCCAGCCAGTCTCTTATGGTGAACAGCGTAACCTCCTCCTGCTCGAGCTCGCCCATGCGGATCAAAACACCGCCGATTGACCTGTAGGGGTGCCCGTTCTGGGCAGCGTAGCCGACGGCCACCAGGGAACCATCCTCAAGCTCAACCAGGCCGGAGCCCTGCACGTGCAGAAAAAATGCATCCACGGGATCGTCGACCCACAGGAGCTCGTCACCTGCGAGTAACTGCTGATCTTGGTCTAGCTGCCCCCGGTCGTAAAAAGGCACGACCTTGTTTCCCTCAAGCTTGCCCCGCAGGCGCATGTCTTTAAGCTGGGGATATTGGTCAGCAAGATCGATCGTTAACAGACTTGAGGGCGCGCCATAGAGCGGATAGCGAAATTTGTCGGACTGCTCCCAACTGCCGTTTAGGAGCGGCTCGTAGTAACCCGTGATAAGTCCTTCGGTGCGTCCTTTTTCAGCGTAGATAGGGCGAACTTCGAAGTGCGACTCAAAGAAAAGTTTCGCCTCAGCGCGATTGGGTGTTCCCGCGTCTTCCGCCAGAGAACAGACCTCACGCCAATTAGGCTGCTTTAGTTTTTGGCAGCCCTCAAGAAAGCCCTCCCATACCGCGCTGTGATCATCCGATTCCCAATGCTCAAGCTGCGACCAGTCAATGGGTTCGCCAATACCGGGCGGGCGCGTTGCGCAACCGCCAAGCAGTAGTGCGCAACTGAGGCATATAGCAAGAAACTTATTCATGATGGGATTGTATCTGAGAATGTAACTTTTTGAGCACTTCATTGATTGAATAATTGGGTTGGCCGGAAAAACCTGCCACCGGTGGCTCGGCGAAAGGGGCTTTCATTGATTGTCGCTAATTGAGCTGCGTGAGCAGCGCGTTATGGATGTTGCACACGCGGTTGGCTTCGATGACTCAACCGCTTTCGCAAAGGCGTTTCGGCGCCTGACCGGGGAGAACTCGAAAGCCCATCGGAGCCGAACGCTAGGTAAGGTTACCTAGCCAGGCCTCGCGAGGCCCATAGCGACACCAAAGCCCGGCAGTCCCTCCCAGAAACCGGTGGTTTCCACCGCCGTCCAGTCATCCTTGACCGCCACCGCGCTGCGCCTTCACGTGGATATCATCCGCTCCCGCTACACCAAGAACGTGGCCCATTTCACGCCGCTCCCGTTCGCCAGTTCATAGATGTCTTCACGTCTTGGAATATATTGACATATATTATGTCGTTTATTTATGCTCGCCACGGTTTCGAAGTTTCAACCAGCAAACGATACCCAACGCGCAGCTTATACATTAACTGACATCGACGGACTGCACGGAGATACAGAATCCGACCTTCTGCGGTGTACGCAAGCAGAGCCGGGGCTGGCCATTATGCGGCACTGCGCTGTCGCCACACTGAGGAAAGAGCATGACGCTACAGGATTTTCAGCAGGGGACCCCTGGCTACTATGAGAATTCCAACTATCCCGTGGAATATGGCGGCGTCAGGCGCCAGAAGCACGCTAGAAGTCCAGGGCTGAACATCCAGCCCAATGAGCGCCTGGCCATTACATCACGCCAGTTTCCGGCTGGGCGGTGGGTGATCGCGACTTTCGATGTTGATGGGAGGGTTTTCGTATTTGGTTGCTCGGTCCCTGGACAGCCCGATGTGTCTTTCGGCTGGATCGAGGAGGTTGACCCAATTACGCTGGAAACGATCAATGCGTCCGCTGAGTTGACTACGGGGGGGCACAACTGGTGTGGGGGCGCGAGTGTGCTCTCAGACGGCACCATCATCACCGGCTTTGGCCGGTACATTCATAAGCTTAATCTTGATCTTGAACTGATAGCAGAGTTGGAGCTTCCTGTAGATCAAGGGCATAACGGCGTGCTGCGACTGTCAGATGGCATGATGATTACGCGCAGTATGGAACACGACCCGAGCAGGAACTCCGCATTCACCCTTTTTGACCCCAGCAACCTCGAGTGTCTGCAGACACTCGAATTTCTCGGTTCTTCGATAGGACGCTTTTGCATTGACCCAGGCGAAAATTGGGACCGCGTGTATGCGACAACTACTACCCATATCCATCGCCTGATCTACAAGGACCGACAGTTAAGCGTTGATCCAAACTGGAGTGCCCGCTACGACCTGCCCGGCGAGGACCAGGGCTTTGCATGGTGTAACACGGTCGGCAGTGACAGCGTATGGTTTATGGACATGGGCGACCTCCCACCGATTGAGTCCATAATGCGCGCTTACCCAGTCGGCTCAAAGCCCGTCGCGTTTTCTCAACTGAACCAGGCTCCCGTGCGAGTTCACAGAGTCTCAACGCACGACAGTAGCTCAACGGATGCGCTGATTCCGTTCGGGGTGCCTGCCGGTGGCCAGGGGGCTTCACCCCTGTATGTCCAGGATAAAAACATCCTGATGGCCTTCGATACACTCAATCGAAAAACAGGGGCGTGGCGGTTCAATGGTCCTGGTGACTTCACAGAACTATGGGTAAACGACATAGGCAACTCCAACCAACCGCTCTACTACCCGGACACGGGAGAAGTCATACTCGACGATGTGTTGGAAGACCACACTGTCGACACTGTGGTGGTTGATATAGAGACAGGTGTGGAAAAGGGGCGAATCGCCACAGGCACCCTTTTCGCTGCTGGTATGATGGCATGCCCGGGGTTCGACCGTGACTTCTACGCCGCCAGTGGTGCGCATGGAGCCCTTTACAGAGTGTACGTCTCTTAAGCATAAGCAGGACCGCCTGGCCATTCTCGCGTACAATCCCGGGCCTCCCGGCCCGACCAGAACCCATGCCCCTGCTAAAACTGGACCAAGCCTCTCTCCAATACGGCACCCACATCCTCCTCGACCAGGTGGAGCTCAAGGTGCGTGCCGGGGACCGCATTGGCCTGCTGGGCCGCAACGGGGCCGGGAAATCCACGCTGCTAAAGGTGATCAAGGGCGATATCACGCTGGAAAGTGGTGAGCGCTGGGTGCGCGACGGCACGCGCATTGCCTACCTGGACCAGTCGCTGCCCGCCGCCGACGACCAGAGCGTATACGACGTGGTGGCGCACGGACTGGCCAACATTGGCGACCTGCTCGCACGCTATCACCACAGTATCGTTGAAGGTGATATCGACACCATGGCCAAGGTGCAGGCAGAACTGGAGGCGAAGGACGGCTGGCGGCTCGCGCAGAAAGTAGAGTCCGTCATCACCAGGCTGCAACTGCCAGAGAACGCCACCATGGCGAGCCTGTCGGGTGGTTGGCGGCGACGCGTGGCGCTCGGAGCTGCCCTGGTGAGCGAACCGGACATCCTTCTACTGGACGAGCCCACCAACCACCTCGATATTCCCGCGATCGAATGGCTGGAGTCCCAGCTGCAAAACTATCCCGGCGCGATTATCTTTATCACGCACGATCGCGCCTTTCTGCAAAGCCTGGCCAATACAATCATTGAACTGGACCGTGGGCACATCCGCTCATGGACCGGCACCTATAACGACTTCCTCAGGTTCCGTGACGAACAGCTGGCGGCCGAAGAGCGCGAGAACACGCTGTTCGACAAGCGCCTGGCCGAGGAGGAAAAATGGATTCGCCAGGGCATTAAAGCGCGGCGCACCCGAAACGAGGGCCGCGTTCGTGCCTTGAAGGCCATGCGTGTGGAACGCAGTGCCCGCCGCGAAAGAACAGGCAGCGCAAAATTTCGTATGGAATCCGCTGACCGTTCGGGAAAGCTGGTCGCCGAACTGGAAAACATCACCCAAACCTTCGACGACAATGTCGTCATTCGGGATTTTTCCACGCTGGTAAGTCGCGGTGATCGCATTGGCATCGTCGGTGCCAATGGCGCTGGGAAATCGACGCTGATCAAGATATTGCTCGGGCAGCTGGACCCCACGCAGGGCAAAGTGACCCTGGGTACCAAGCTGGAGATCGCCTACTTCGACCAGGTACGCGACCATCTCGACATGGAGAAGAACCTGATCGACAACGTCTGCGGCGGACAGGACTTCGTAGAGATCGACGGCAAGCGACGACACGCCATCAGCTACCTCGGCGATTTTCTCTTTGGTCCTGAGCGTGTGCGAACGCCAGTGAAGGCCCTTTCCGGCGGCGAGCAAAGCCGCGCCATCCTGGCCAAACTGTTCATGAAGCCGGCCAACCTGCTGGTGCTCGACGAACCAACCAATGACCTGGATGTGGAAACGCTGGAGCTGCTGGAAGAAATCTTGCTGGAGTTCAAGGGCACCGTATTACTGGTTAGCCACGACCGGGAGTTTATGGACAACGTTGTCACCAGCATTCTGGTGCTGGAGGGGGACGGCAGGGTCGAGGAGTACGTGGGCGGTTACAGCAACTGGATTGAGCACGGCGGCAAGCTGGTCAGCCTGGATAAATTGGATACCGAGAGCGCTGTGGAGGCCGATACGCCCCGTGCATCCAAGCCTCCTGCCCCGCCGAGTGCCAGCAAGAAGTTGTCTTATAAGGAACAGCGTGAATTGGATGATTTGCCGGCGAAAATAGAGGCAATCGAGTTACGGCAAAGCCAACTGGAATCCGAGATAGCTGAGCCGGGGTTCTACCAGCAGGAGCGCAGTATCACCGAGGCCAAGTTGAAGGAGCTTGCGGATATTGGCGTTGAATTGGAGGCCAG
Organism: Halioglobus sp.; assembly: GCA_965227435.1. Classification (GTDB taxonomy): domain Bacteria; phylum Pseudomonadota; class Gammaproteobacteria; order Pseudomonadales; family Halieaceae; genus Marimicrobium. Next base: position 1,130,534 of record CBDDGB010000002.1, read on the forward strand.
TTACGAACGGTGGGAAACGTTGGCGGACGGGTAAAAGCGGAGTAAGGCGAGGCTCGCGGAGTTTAGCTCCGTGTTTACATTCGGCATCCCTTCGGGATACTGAGAGGAGGTTTGTCTCCAGGAAATTCCCTTAAAGCGGGAAACCTACAGCGATTCTGGCGGATTTCGCACTCATTGCAGCGGTCGAGGGCACCCTACCCCGCTGTTTTCCTTCTGGACGATGGGTAGTGAGCCGTATTTCAAAAGGACTACCTGACCACCAACCTGGCGGTCGCACGTTCGAATTGCGCGGAGCGCGCCATCTTCCCCCAGGTAAATCAATTAGATATTCTGATATTTGTCTGCTTCAAACCTAATAAATAGCCTATTTTTAGGTAAGTCGCGCCGGTAGCTAGTCGATAGCGGGTATGCGCAAACTCATCACCGTTGAAACGATCGAAGCTTCTGCTCATCGGCCCGGGAACCCTGAACTATGAAAGTATGCATATATGGGGCTGGCGCCATCGGTGGATACCTTGGCTTTGTGCTGTTCGAGGCGGGGTATGAGGTCAGCCTGATCGACCAGGGTCCACACCTACACGCGATTCAGCAACACGGCCTGACACTACGCATCAACGGCGAGTCCAGGACCGCCCAGATACCCTGCACCGATAAGCCGGAGACACTTCCGCCCCAGGACTACGTGATCATTGCCGTGAAGACCTACTCCGTGGCGAGCATTGTAGAGGCGATACCTGACCTGCTTCATACGGGAACAGCCGTGGTCAGTGTCAATAACGGTATACCCTGGTGGTACTTTGCCGGCATGCAGGTAAGCGACCAGAGAACCACCCTGGAAAGCGTGGATCCAGGCGCTGCAATGTGGAACATTGTCGGCCCCGAGCGCGCCATTGGATGCGTTGTTTATCCCGCCTGCGACATGATATCCCCCGGTGTCATCCAACATGTTTCCGGCAACCGGTTTGCTCTGGGCGAGCCGTCGGGAGAAAAAACCGAACGCGTAATGCTGCTGGCAGAGGCCATGCGAAACAGCGGGCTCAAGGCACCGGTGAAAAGCAGAATACGCGACGAGGTATGGATGAAGCTCTGGGGCAATCTCGCATTCAACCCGATCAGTGTATTGACCGGCGCTACACTACAGAAGATATGCGAGCACCCAAGTACACGCGCGCTGGCCAGGGAGATGATGCTGGAGGCGAGGGGTGTTGCGGAAAGGCTCGGCGTACAGTTTTCCCTTGACGTCGAACAGCGTATAGAAGGCGCAGAGGCCGTGGGTGAACACAAGACCTCCATGCTGCAGGATTATGAGGCAGGCCGCCCCCTGGAGACCGGGGCACTACTTACCTCGGTGCAGGAACTCGGCGCCCTGGTTGGCCACGATACGAAGACAATTGACGGCGTGATAGCGTTGTTGGAATTGAAAACTGCGCTTCCGGCGGAGGTGTCAGCCGCATGAGCGACTCAAGGCAGCCTCTGGTTATCTACGGCGCGTGGTATTTTGGCAACGTTATCAAAGAAGCAGCCGAGGCGGCCGGATGGCAGGTGTTGGGCCATGTAGACCCAGACCCGCCAGACGGGGTTACCACGATTGAATCAATCCCCCCGGGCACAGCAGTATTTGTCGCTATCGGCGACAACAAAATTCGGGCAGAGGTGACTGAAACTCTTTTGCAACACGGGCGGTCCCTGCCATGCATCGCCCACCCATCGGCCAGCATTAGTCCCAGTGCGCAGCTAGGCCCCGGGTCCTATGTGGCGGAGCTTGCCATTGTGCGCACCAATGCAATCGTTGGAGAAGGCGTGGTGTTGCAGGCCGGATGCGTGGTCAGTCACGACTGCACCGTCGCGCCCTATGCCTCATTCGGCCCTAATTCGGCTGCTGCCAGCAAGGTCACTGTCGGCCAACGAACGGTGATCGGCGCAGGCGCAGTCATCGCCCCGGCCCTCACTATTGGCGATGACTGCACCGTGGCGGCCGGCGCTGCGGTTTTCAGGAACGCGGACGACAACAGAACCCTCGTGGGAAACCCTGCCCGGGCAACAAAGAGCCCCACACCAGATGTCATCCACTCCGACTGGAGCAGCAACGATGTCTGGTAAATCCGGGGCCGGCACGGAGGACGCAGGTGGAAACCCATCGCTTCAGGTATCGACCGCCCTGCTACTCGCCGCCGGCGCAGGAACACGACTCAATGCTGCGGTAGATGTCGAAGTCACGCCCAAATGCCTTATAGAGGTAGGCGGCCTATCAATACTGGAACGCCTGTTGTACAGCTTGCAGGCTAACGGTATTCGTCGCCTCGTCATTGTCACCGGTTACATGGAAGAACGCATTCGGGCTGCCGCCAACCTAATTGCGTGCGACATTCAGATCGAGACTATTGAGAACCGGGAGTACGCCACAACCAATAACATCGTGTCTCTCTGGTTGGCCAGGCACACGGTCCGCGAGCCGTTTTTGCTGATAGAGAGCGACCTCGTTTTCGAGGCAGACTTACTGGGCACGATGCTGGCACCGAACAAGGCGGCTGTTTCAAAAATCCTTCCGTGGATGAACGGAACAACGGTCACCCTGGATAGTCGACAGCGCGTTGATTCATTTGAACTGACAGGTGCCACGGATTTAACGAATCACTACAAGACGGTAAATATCTACTGTCTGTCCCTGGACAGTTGGGAAAAAACAATTCACCGACTCGAGGAGCATATCTCCACGGGGCGCACATCCAGCTATTATGAAATTGTCTTTGCCGAACTGGTGGCAGAGAACGACCTTGAATTTGAAGCTGTTATCTTCCCCAATGATCGCTGGTACGAAATCGACACCTACTCTGATCAGCAAGCTGCCGATCGCTTACTCACCTCATGGTCAACAGGCAAAGACAATGGCCATAACGATGCCCAATCTACAGCTTGAAGCCATGAGCGCAGAGACACTGGTCATTCGCATTTTGACGAGACCGCTCATGCGATGAGGTAGGCGACAGTGAAAAAGAAAACAACGCTGGAGCAGACCTGGCTGGGAAAAATGCGCTCCGGGCAAAAGCACTTCGACCAGGGGCAACCGGACAAAGCCGTAAAGGCCTTTCGCAAGGCAGCAAAACTTTGCCCCCAACGCGCGGAAAGCTGGGTAAATCTCGGCTCCGCTCTGTTGGAGGCCAGGCAGTACGATCAATCTCGGGTAGCGTTGGAAAAAGCACTGGCCCTGGAGCCTGAGCTCATGCTGGCCCACATGATTCTGGGCGACACACTGAGAGAACTCGGAAGATGGCCTGGGGCACTGGCGAGCTACCAAAAGGCGCTGTCACTAGAGAGAACGCCCCTGGCACTGAACAAACTGGCCTGTGCGCTGGGTGTAGAAAACAGGCAAGAGCAGGCCGAAGGACTCTACCTGGAAGCGATTGAAAGGGACCCAGAGTTCACCATTGCGCGAGTTAATCTAGCGACCCTGCAAATTGAACGCGGTCGCTTCGACCAGGCAAGGGAACATCTCTCCAGACTGCAGCACCTGCCGCTACCGCCACCGGAGCGCCACAAGGTGGCCTCCTCACAGCTTGCGATCGCCGAGTATTTCAGGCTCAGGGACGCGATTACATTACTGAACGACACGGGTGACACCCTCACCCTCGAAACCACCCTGCGCAATACCCCCGAGGAGATACTTCAGGTCGACGAGAACACTATCGCTGCCATCGCACGTTACGCTGATTCTTCCAGGCGCCTGAAAGTTCCGACATCCACCCTTCATACCAATGTACCGAAGGAATGGCCGCGGATAGAAGCAATGTTCATGATCCCGCATGTCAACACGGCCCGCGAGTACCTGAACGTCAAAAGAAGCCTGGAACAGGACCCGGTTGCCAGCGGAGACCTGCTGGAGTCGATCAACATGGAGCCCGCCATTCTGGCGGCGCGAGATACGCAGCAGGAACTACTGGACCCCATCAAGGCCGAGGTGCACCTGCGCCACTGGCATGCCCTGGCGTGTCGAAACCTCCCTGACTATATGCCCGGGCATTTTAAGTACGCGCAAAATTGGATGCCGAGCAACCCGACGTTACAACGCACAGAGCCAACCAGAACCAGCGGGACGTTGCGCTGCTTCATCGAAAACTACTATCAGGATGTGCCTCCGGGACTGGCACGGGCCGCTGTTGTCTGTATGGCAGTGTGTGATATGCACGCTTTCGCCGACGGTAACGGCCGGGTAGGCATCACCTGGCTGAATCGTGAGCTCGAGTGGGCGGGTCTTGCGCCCGCGCTTTTTTCAAGAGAGCTGGGCATCAGGGGGAAACTGGGGGCCGCGCGCAGGGAAGTGCGAAGCATCGGCGGAAATCTAGAACCGCTCGTCTCAGTGATCACTGAGGCGCAGCAGTTCGGGCTTGATTTTTGTAGGCAACTTGCCGATCTGCGATAGTGCCAAATGCTTCGTACATTATCCTGAGACCGGGAAATCTACAGGGATACGAGACGCTTTCGCGGGGTTCCAAGTGCCTGGAACGGCTCTACTCCATTGTTTTTCCAATTATCCCCAACGTCTACCGGCCAAACCTGAGGGCTCTTCATCATTAACGGGGGACACCGGCATTCATTAAACTGAATTTGCGAAGTTCGTTTAATGGAGAGAATACCGATGTCCCACGCAGGATTGATATTAGGCCTTCCCGAGTTAGAGGTCGAGCGGGTTGATCGCAATGATGCGATCGCAGTGTATGCCAGGCCCAAGAAGCGACCCAGCTGCATCCGCTGCCAGCACCCGCGAGTGCGTATCAAGGCGACCTACCAGCGGACCCTGAAGCACACCCGCCAGGGCAACCAGCTGGTCACCCTGTATCTGAAGGCACCGAAGTACCACTGCCCACGCTGTGGTCGCTATTTCCGCCACCGCTTCAAGGGCGTACGGCCCCGCTACCGGGCCTCTGAGGCCTTCCGGCTGGAGGTCTTTGAGACCCACGACGGAGGTGTCACCCAGGCCAAGCTGGCGCGAACGCACCAGGTTAGCGCGGCGACCACCGAACGCTGGTATCAGGGCCATTGCCGGCAACGGCTGTCCGAGATGTCGAACCGGCCCTGCCCCCAAGTCCTGGGCATCGATGAGCACTTCTTCACCCGCAAACGGGGGTTTGCCACCACACTGGTCGACCTGCACCGCAACAAGGTCTTTGATGTCCGCCTGGGGCGCTCTGAGGCGAGCCTGCAAGGCTATTTGCGCCGTCTGCCGGGTAAAGACAACGTCCGACTCATCGTCATGGACTTGTCCGAGACCTACCGGAACATTGCCCGGCAGTACTTCCCTCGGGCCAGGATCGTCGCTGACCGTTTTCATGTCATTCGCCTGGTCAACCAGCACTTCCTCAAGGCCTGGCAGGACGTCCATCCCGAGGGTCGCAAGAACCGTGGCCTGTTGAGCCTGATGCGACGCCACGAGTGGCGTCTTAAACCCGAGCAGCGGGAGAACCTGCAGCGCTATCTGGATGACTATCCTGCACTGGCGGCGCTCTACGAGGCCAAACAGCGTCTCAATCGCCTACTGTTGCTCAAGAACCTGAGGAAGACACGTGCCCGGCAGAAGCTGCCTGAGTTACTGACGCTGATCGAGCAACTGCGCCATAGCCCGCTCAGGCGTCTGGCGAGAACCTTGACGTCATGGCTCGAACCGATCGTCATGATGTGGCGGACCAACAAGAGCAACGGGCCCACCGAGGGCTTTCACAACAAGATGGAGATGATGACCCGCAGGGCGTATGGATTCAGGAATTTTGAGAACTACCGATTGCGCGTCTTAACCCATTGCGGGTGGAGCGGTATCATCAATCGTGTTTAGTGAATATCGGTGCATCCCCCTTTAATGGGGAAGAGCCGGACTGAGTCAACTCCCCCACCAGTGACTGGCGAAATCGCCGTTAGAGAAAACCGGCGATTTTGGACCTGACAGCCCGTCTCCCAGTCACTGTTAGCCCAACTCCAGAAACGCGAAAGCCCGCTGAAATAGCGGGCTTTGCGGGGATTCTGCAGGTCATCTCCGGGGAGATTCTCCAACCTGCAGACTGCTTGGCGGAGAGCGAGGGATTAGGGTTCGTATTTCATACCATCTCATACCGCCTCATATCCCCTTATAACACTGTTTTATATAGTTTTTATCTAAACATACCCCCTCATGGCGCCCATAGTATCTCGATCCTTATTGTATACTGAAAGTAATACTGGCAAGGTATGCATATGAGCAAGCTAAGTGCCCGGAAAGTGAAGACTATAACCGAACAAGGTATGTACGGTGACGGCGGCAATTTATACCTAAAGGTTACGCCCACTGGCACGAAATCCTGGGTATTTCGCTATACAAGAGGCAAGCCCCGCATGATGGGCCTAGGGCCATACCCTGATGTCTCTTTAGCCGAAGCCCGCAATCTCGCCTATGACGCCAGGGTGCTGCTACGCAACTTCCACGACCCTTTAGAAGACAAGCGCCGCAGAGAGCGCAGATCTCGCATCTCTAACCCCACTTTTAAGGAGGTCGCCGAAGACTATATCAGCTCAAAACGGGCGGGCTGGACAGAAAAGCACCAAAAGCAGTTTCAATCCACACTAGCAACTTACGCTTACCCAATTCTCAAAAATATTCCAGTCAATGAAATCAACGCCAACGATGTTCTAAAGGTGCTGCGGCCCATCTGGGAAGAAAAGAACGAAACAGCATCCAGGGTGCGCGGCAGAATTGAAATGGTCATAGATTACGCCACCGCTACCAATGTCAGAGAGGGCGAGAATCCTGCTCGATGGAAAGGAAACCTGTCTCACGTGCTTCCCAGACGATCTGCTATAGCGCCCGTGAGACATATGCCAGCCCTCCCCTACTCTGATATGCCTGAGTTTATGAAGAAGCTCAGAAATGGCTCGTCAATCTCTCGCCAATGCCTGGAGTTTTGCATTTTGACGGCTACCCGCGTCGGTTCGGTAGCAGGTGCCCGCTGGGATGAAATTGAAGGCAATATATGGACTATTCCTGCGGAAAGGATGAAAGGTGAATACGGAGAATTTACGGTTCCACTTTCTAAACGAGCAGTGAATCTACTCAATACTATTCCCGCAGTGGACGATTCACCGTTCGTCTTTCCAGGTATCAGGGGCGGGCACATCAACCAGGAATCGCCGCGCAAACTACTCCAGAAAGACCTTGGCTATCAAGGCGTCACAGTTCACGGATTCAGGTCGACATTTAGGGACTGGTCAGCCGAAATGACCAACTATCAAAACCACATATGTGAAATGGCTCTAGCTCATAAGATTGGCTCCGGTGTCGAAGCCGCGTATCGCCGTGGCGAACTAATCACCAAACGAGCAAAACTAATGGAAGATTGGGCAAGATTTCTTGACTCGAAACCCGCCAAAGTGACTCCAATCGGTAAAGCCCGTGCACGATGAAATCACACACAAAGACCGCATGGAAATCGTGGAAATACTATGCGAATTTGGCTCCTGGAAGTACGAAGGAGATATGAATGACCTCGTTCTCCTCTACCGCGCTGAAGGGCTTGACGCCATCAAAGCCGCCGTAGAGTGGACACCGAAGCCAAAGCTATTTTGAGGTAACTTTTGATGCGAAAGCACGAGGTCACATACGACATGATCACCTACGTTCTCGTTATGCTTCACGGGCACGGGAAATGGTCTTCGCCTCACCTCCACAGCACCTTGGTAAGGATCTTTGCGACCTGGGGATGGGATGCCCTCCTGAGCTCTGTCGAGTGGTCGGAGGTCTATGAGGAGCCCCTCATAAATCCATACCATATTCGTGAGAAACAGGCATCTTATATGGTAATCTGACCCTGCCGATATTGGTCAAAGATTGAGCAATGGTGCGCTTTCTTTCCGTCCAATGAGGCTCGCGAGCCTCCCTAACCAGGAGACTCGTGATGAAGTTTTTATCAAGAAAGGCTGTTTGTGATTTGGTGCAGCTCTCCAGAGCAGAGATTGCAAGGAGGGAGTCAGATAACCGTTTTCCGCAAGGCGTGAAACTCGGAGATCATGACAACTCTCGTGTGGTTTATGTTCAGGAAGAAGTCTTGGATTGGATGCACGAACAAGTCTGTATTCGTGATAAAACTCGCTAGCTCCTCCGGGAGCGTAGGGGTAACAGTTCGGCTGACCCCTATTTAAACACTCCAGACAACACTCACATGTGTCTGGAGCCTTTGTATAACGCCATAATTCCAATCTTTCCTCATTAAAACAAGCAGTTACGCCATCATGTTAGGACTATTCCCACATCACTCGTGTCGGGCGTAGCCACGACCCCAATGCTTTATGCAGCGACACGCTGTTGCATCCATAAAGGACAAAAGCATCGGGGTCGTCGCTACGAAGAGCGACCGACACGGTGAGTGGGGACAATACGGTATAATCAAAACAGACGGTACGTTAACGACAGCTTCACACTTCACCAGTACTACACCATAGCCGAGTCCCTTTGCTGGTCTTCCACACCAGGAATATGACGGTGGGAAGTTGTCCTTTATGTATCTCGGAGACCATCTTAAATCGAAAGACCGTTACATTGACGGCACTGAATACTTTGAGCCATTCACATTAAGCCCCAGAGATCGACTGAGGCACCTTTACGCTATCGGTGGCACAGGAACGGGGAAATCTACCATGACGCTGAGAACGGCCCTGGATGACATCCATAAGGGCTGTGGAGTCATGGTGCTCGACCCCCATGGTGAGCTTATTGAAGACTTACTATTACGGATTCCGCGCAGCCGTCTCAACGATGTAATTTTGCTCGATGTGAGTGACCGAGATTTCCCAATTTCCCTCAATCCTTTCTTCAACATACCCCGTCATGATCATGGCCTCGTAGCTTCTGGAATGGTAGATGCTTTCAAGGCGGTTACAGGTTACGACGACATCAATACCCCAATATTTGATCGCGTCATAAATTCGGCTTCCCGACTAATGCTCGACCACCCGTCAGGGACGCTTTTGGACATGTACTACTTCCTCTCGAACCCTGGTTTCATGGGCAAGGTCTTAGAGCACTCTCAAGACCTGGTCATCAAAGATTTCTGGCTCAAGGACTATCCCAGAAAACCCCCGGCTGAAAGAGAGAGATTAGTAGGCTCCACACTCAACAACCTGGATCCATTCATCACCGACCCGATTTTCAGAAACATGTTTGGCCAGAAGCGTTCTAGTATCAACTTCAGAAAGATAATGGACAGTGGCCAGATACTTCTCGTCAAACTCCCTCAAGGAGAAATCGGCCTTCTGAAGTCTAAGCTGATTGGTGCGCTCATTCTGGCTCAGATTCACACGCAGTCCATGAGGCGAAATTCCAGGGAGCCATTCCACATATTTATCGACGAATTTGCCTACTTCGGCACTTCGACAGTACAACACATGCTATCCGGAATTCGAAAGTTCGGGATTTCGCTCACCTTGGTTCACCAATATGCCAACCAGCTTTCCGCAGAAATGCAGTCGGCGATCTTCGGAACGGTTGGGACGATCATGTGTTTCAGAATCGGGCTAGAGGATGAGGCAATACTGCAGTCTCAATTCCAGCTGGAGCCAAAAGATCAGCTCTCTGGATTAGCTCCCTATACCGCCTTTGTACGAGCGGATGACACCTATTTCCTCAAGATGCCACGAGTTACAAGCGATACATTCCCCGAGCACCCAGAGAGGATTAGACGCCGTTCTCGCGAACTTTACGCTAGGGAGGCTCTAAAGGTAACATTGGAGATAAATGCTCATATTCGGAAGATGCCTTGATTTGGTTGCTTCGACTTTTTTCCCCTGGTTACGGCGAATACCACGACGCATACAAGGCGTGGCGCAAGCTCTATAACAGATCGCAACCAATCGACCTATACACTCGGCTCGGCAGGCAGTTCCTCCAGGAGCGTCCTGAATCCCTTGTTGAGCATTATGAGAAGTTTCTGCGCTGGTACGGTAGGTGCCCTTACCTTCATCCTGACTACAGCAAGCCTGACTTCTTCCTTAACCAACACGATGAACTGGAGAAGCTAAATAAGGCAACGAGCTTCTTGGAGCAATGCGATATAAATATAAATGATTTTTATCGTGCAATTTCAGCTGCGGCGGCTCGCATCGAATCACATATACCCCCTCCTGATAATGACTGCTACTTCCGACTAGATTCTGAAGTTGATGACTCAGACTTCTTTGCTGATGTGGATTTTCTCATGAGAAACATCAGCACCCCATGGTTTTCCCGAGATGGCAGTGATGTATTCGAATGGGCGTTCGGTGAGATTAGAACCACAATCCTTGATGAGTATGAACCTCATAGTGCGGTTGCAGCGTTTGAGAATTGCCATCAAAAGTTCCTTCACAGAATGGCTATATCTGCGTTTACTGACACTCGCACTCAACACAATGGCACCAAACGAGCAGTGCTTGAAGACCCAAAAGAGCTCATATATCGCGTTCTAAGAAATACTGGCCTGCCCGAGATACTGAAACAGTATTCCGGCCAGGTAACTATTCCATACAGCATGCGTTTTCGTCACCAACACGTTCTTGGTAGCACCGGATCCGGCAAAAGCACACTTCTAACATATCAACTACTCCATGACATATCGCGCTGCTTGAAGGGAGAGTGTTCCGTTGTAATCATGGACACAAAAAGGGACTTGATAAAGGCGCTCGAACGAGTTGATGGCATTCAGGATAAGATCGTTTCGATCGACGCTGAAGACTCTGCCAGGGGCTTCCCTGTTGCCCTTAACATTCTTGATTTGGGTAAGCAGGACACCAATGACCCGCTTGAAAGAGAGATCTCACGCAATACCAATCTCTCTATGCTTAACTACTTCTTCAGTTCCCTCATGGGTGAAGGCGCTGAGCTGACAGACATGCAGTCTACAGTCTTCTACTATGTTCTTGACCTCTGTCTCGCCATCCCGAACGCCAATCTAGACACTCTACTTGAGATCTTGGATCCGGATGCTGGAGATTTCGAGAAGTATCGCTTTGCGCTGAGGAATCTCGATCCAGACTCCCAAAATTACTTCGAGCGTCTTTTTGACAGCAAGCAGGCCATTACAACAAGAAGACAAATCATCCCTCGCATATATGGTTTGAAGCGAAACAAGTCTCTTTCCCGCCTGTTCATGGCTTCCGAAACCAAACTAGATCTCTACTCCGAGCTCAATGCAGGCAAGATTATTCTGATTAATTGCGCAAAGAGCGTTCTTAGAGACAGCGTTGAGATTTTTGGTCGATTCATGTTGGCGATGATAATGTTTGCCGTAGATCGGAGACAATTCGTTCCTTCGAAGGATCGAATGGAAACATTTTTCTACATGGATGAGGCACACGACATCATCAGAAACGACACGCGGCTTGCCGAAATGCTCTCCCAGGTTAGAGCATATAAACTGGGTCTGATCATTGCGCACCAGGACTGGTCTCAGATCAACAACCCCAAAGTGAGATCAGGACTAGATTCAAACACGCTTATCAAATTGGCTCCGCATGAGGATAAGCACACTTTCAGGGTCACCTGCGGGACGGTCGAGGGCACCTTTAAGGCTCCCGATGTTGCTTTTTCAAATATGCCCCAGGTCTCTGAGTCCGCATATCAGAGTTTTTTGGAAGAGAACAGAAGACGTTATTGTCGAACCGTCTCGGAAACTGAGAGCTATAAGCAAGAACAGACTACATACCGACAGGTCGCCGAAACTAACCCGGACTATTCCTATCGTTTCGACATACCAGACCATATTGCGCGGAGGAGCTCTCCTCGCCCTGATTCAATGAACAGAAAAAAACCCGCTAAAAAAGAGCCGACCAAGAATTCTAAGCCGACTTCCCCATCTGATGAGGATGGCACTGACTTTTTTTAGTATATGGTAAACTGCACATATAGGTCATAGCCGCTCATAGCGCCCATTGCGTTCTTGCTGACCTTAGACAGGTATCCCCTACCTGTTTTATAAACTGATCATGTCTGTCGCTCGCAAAATCGGAAAACGGTATCGCAAGGGAAACCCTCGTCTGCGTACCAGGATCACTTCTCAACGCATAGAAGTGCTCAATTTTTTGCTGCGATATCGGTACATCACAACGCGCTTTATTCTTCGACTGATTCCTAGAGACATTAAGCTCAACACCATCAATCGTGCGCTTTACGAAATGCGTTACGCAGCACTTGTGGAAAAGCCCGAAAAATCTCGTTGGACTAATAATTCCCTTTACAAGGACGATGCCTACGAAATCTCTACTCGCGGCAAGAACGCCCTAAAGTCACACGACTCTCTCCGCCCTTTTCCCAGAGACTATGCAAACTTCTTCCATGATCAATTCACGTCGTTATGTGCTGCTGCGTTTGAAATCATGTGCGTTGAACACCCTGACCTCGAATACTTCTCATGGTGGGACATAGTGAAATCGCCAAAGGTGCCTCAAGACACCATTGAAAGCGCAAAGCCTCATCTAATTCAAATCGACAAAGTTAAGGGTATCCAAGACTATGCTCCATTTGCAGTAGGACACAAAAACAAGCGCCGCGTTTTCTTCATGGGTATCGAGGCAGACATGGCCACCGAGCAACGAACAACTGGACTTACAAGCGCCCACAGGGCAACTCTGGAAAAGAAGTACAGCTTTTGGATGAATGTTTTTCGTAAGGAGGTATACCGCTCTCACTATGGCTTCCCTAACGCCTACATAGTCTTCCTTTTCTCTTCCGAGGGGTCTATGCAATCTGCAATGCAGTTGTTCGAAGACCGCTTCCCAGAGGGGTCAACAAAGGTTCTCTTCGGCCATGCGCCAAATTTTCGTAGACTCGAAAGATCCGCTGACGTTGAGGACTTCAACACGATGACGTGGAACCGCGTGGGACATGGTGATTTCAACATAGAAGCCCACCTGACTCGGTAGATCCTGGCACTCATGGTAAAATAAAACTAGATTTTACTATGGAGGTGTCTCATGGGTAAGTACATTGATAAAGAGGTCGTAAAGGATACGGTATCTATTGCAGTTACCGTTGATCGCCTGGGTATCAAACTCATCCCGGCTGGCAAACAATTCAGGGGCAAGTGTCCCTTGTGTAACGGCGACGATGAGCGGTCATTCGTAATAACACCCGAGAAGAACCTTTGGTACTCGTTCTGCTGCGAGACTGGTGGAGACCAAATCAAGCTTTGGGAGTTACTACGCGGACTTAACTTCAAAGATGCATGTGCTGAAATGCTGGGCGAAGAAATGATTGCATCGCGCACCGTAGAAGCTACTGAAGAGCTTACTCCATTAGAGTATCTTTTACATGATGACCCAGCAGTTCAGTGCGTTGGCTTCGAACCTGAAGATGCGAAAGCCATCGGTATTGGCTATGCAAAAAAAGGAACGATGAAAGGTACAGTAGCTGTCCCCCTCCGGCTTGAAGACGGGAAACTGGTCGGCTACATAGGCGTCACCGAAGCGGTACTTCCAAAATCATTCAGATTATAAGCCCTCCCTTGAGGGCTTTTTTTCATGAACCGTACCAGAAAAAGCACCACAGACCAGCTGGTTGTGATGCCTTAGAAGATTCAAAGTAATCCGTGTTCTGCGAACGAATAAGTGTCGGTACAGCCCACGACGATGTGATCAAGAACTCGTATATCTACCAAACTCATAGCACTGACGATTCGCTCAGTAATTCGGCGATCGGCTGCACTTGGCTCAGGTTTACCGGAAGGATGCTGGTGCGAAAGTATTACAGCGGCAGCGTTAAGCTCTAGCGCGCGCTTCACTATTTCACGAGGATACACCGCAGCACCATCCAACGTGCCTTGAAACATCTCCTCATACTTTATCACTTGATGCTGAGCAGTCAGAAAGAGAACTGCAAATACCTCCCGATTGTAAGGTGCTAGCTTTGTTTGAAGGAACTGACGCGTTATAACGGGGCTCGAAAGAACGTCCGTACTAAGCAGTCGACCGCTGAGAATGTCGCTCGCCTGCTGAATGATTTGCTCTTCTGTAACGGGCTCGGAGACAAGATACATGCCTCCACTATCTTGAATGAAGGACATGGCGTAATACCTGTAAGAATCTATATAGTTTTTACCATGCCATCAATATCCGTCAAGGCTCAGTTTGATGGGCGTAGCCTCATCTCCGTACATCCCGGAAAGCCAAATCGACAGCAAGTTAGAAGTAACCTATCCAAGCGCAACCGGTGCTTCTGAAAATGGAAAACTATTTTAGTGATATACCATTGCGTACCTGTAATAATCCAGACCTGACAGTCGATCTAAGATCAAGTCCAAACCTATGTTCCGTTTTCACCTCGTTGCGGTCACTAGTGCCTGTGGCAGCGGCGCCGAAACCGCGCAGCGATTTTGGCGTAAGTTCCCTAAGGGGCGTACTGTCAGCACTTGTTAGGTCCTTCTAGCAAATTAGTACTCGACAGGCCCGAAATAGCCTTGATACCCAACGTGGGTGAGGACAAGTTTGTTGATACATTCGACACGCACTGCACCTTGCTCGACAGGTCGATTAAACAACGCAAGATTTTGGATTGTAGAAGCCTCGGCATATTTCTCACTTTGCGAGTGAAAACGTCGCAAAGAAAGTCCATATACCGTCTCGAACGGATGACCGCCCGTGCGTACTAGGCTAAAAAAAGATGGGTAAATTAGCCCATCAAAATCGGCATCTCGAGCCGCTAAAGCGATCGCTCGAGAAATTTCATATGAATGAGGCCTCGCCAGGAATAGCATGTGAATCGCCATATCCAAGCTCTCAAACTCAGTACAGTCTTCTTTTAATACGTGGGTCAAGTCTAAGAGCCGCAGTTCTCTTTTAGTTTTTAACGTAGCAACATAAATGTCGTCGTCTACCGCCGCACGACATTCATGAATGCAGATGTCGATGTCTTGAGACCCATACATAACGGGAAGCTCTGAGGAGCATAACCGTCCACTTCCTGTAAAGCCCGTTGGCGGGCTGTCGTACTCGGATTGATCAGCAGGATTCCGCGGATTGACGCGGAGACGATAGAACTTGGTTCCTTCTTCTAGGGTCGTTGCCGGGTACTCCTTTAATACACGGTCGATTACCTGCGGCCGGGTCGCTGGGTCTTGCAATTCTTTTAGCGGCTCAACCTCCCCAACCATCCAAAGGCGTGGGCCGTAGTGAAAGAATCCGATTTTCGCAGCGTCTTCAATTAGTTTGATGTCATTCGCGAGCCACGGCGATGGAGAAATCTCACTCTTGCCATAGTGATGCTCATTGAACTGAATAACCGGCGCTGCGCCATAATCTAGGCGTATTGTGGTACCGCCGACGAAGAATCTCCAGGCGATACCCTCAACATGCTTCTTTGTGAGCTTACTCCCTTCTGTACTATTGCAGCGCGGACAAAGATCCGACTGCTCCAATCCATGTTTGGCCGCATCAATCCGAAGCCCCTCATCCGTAAAGCAGTCCGAACAGAGTACGACTGAGTCCATATCTATCATTTAGAGATCGTCTCCGGCAACGGGCATCTAACGCCTGAGATCACAGGCATTTGAGGAAATACCTGCTTTTGCGTTAGCAAAAATGGTCAGCGGGTCAAATGTCCGGTGCAACGATTTGCTAGGCACCAGCACTACCTGACATATAGTTGTAGATAAGTGCATTCCGAACCCTACCTGTTGGCAAGTTGTGATTCACCGGAAAAGTGGGTTGATACTGTCCCCGTAGCGTGATCTCGTCTCCAGGACTGACAGCAAACCGAAGGTCATCGCCCTTTTCCAGGCGAACGTTGCTCGCAACTTCTACATTGTTGATTCTGATTTCGACCAAATCAGTGATCTCATCTTCCAATTCAGCGATCACTATCTCAAAGACTCCATCAGGAATCACAAATGTGTCGTCGCCCAGCCGACCCTCGCAAAAACGTAGTAACTCGCGCTCGTACTTGAATTGATGACTATCTCGATAATAGAGGAATAGGTGCGGGCAGGACCCACAGCCCCAATGCATGTCCATTTCATAGAAATTCGTAAGATCGAAAGAGTGGATGCCCTGACGCAGGTCGTGTGTCTCCTTTCGATAAATCAGCGAGCTAGGTTGAACGTACCCGCCATACGTTAGGCATTCTTCAGCATGTCCAGGCTCCATCAAACAATGCGATATCGCGCGGTAGTAATCACCCATGCCATCAGGATGTTCGATTGACGCTATCGCTGTAGGCATAGGGTGCAACGGCGGTACCAGCACAGAGACCGGGATGAGTGCAGTCATTCCGGGGAGCAAAGGAGCCTGAGGCAGATCTAACTGACTCACCTCAGCATCAGATTCTGAAAAATTGTCGAAACCGACCTGACAAGAGCTCTTAGCCAGCAAGTGGGACAGCGTTATGGGATCGCCCGAGCGATTCTCTACCGCGAGAAATACTCCCCAAATTGCTCGCAATATGTACTCCTCTTGAAATTCGATCCCCTCGCAACCTGCCTCATAGCAGCCTGCAACGGCAATAGCATCCTCCGCGTCCAATCCATGCTCGAGCATCGCACTCACAAGACCGTCTTGGTCCTTCAGCGAGAGCAGATCGGCCTTGGTGGGAACTCTTGTCTTGGAGAAATAGGGGTACCGCTCATCATCAGGCTTATTTTCCGGACGCGGATAGATTTCTAGAAAAGCATCTTCGCTCTCAAACTTCTTGCCCCACAGCGTCGCGTGGCGATAGCTATTAGGATGTCTGCTGACCAAATCCACCAGCGCCTGAAACACATTGTTTTTGCATAAAACCGGTTGAGCAACCGGAAAATCAGATAAATTCAATGAAGTGATGTTTCTCAGGAAGCCAAAGTTTTTGCAAACATAGTAGCGACACAGAACATCCGAATTTTGTACCGCGAGATGAATCTGGTTATTTTTAACCATCTCAAGCCAGGTCTTCCGAGCTCGTCGCAATTCCTCAGGAGAGAATTTTGTGCCACGTGGGTGTCGGGGGTTGTAATGTCCCGCTGCTGCGTGACAGTCAAAGCATAGAGCAATCGCATTTTCATATGTGTTCGGGCCACCATCCGCCTCTTGAACAATATGATGGGCCTCAACCCCAACACCGCTGTATCTATGGCATACGCAGCAATGCCTAGCAGCTGCCACCAGAATTCGATCTTTCACGCCTTTCGGAAATCCCATTCTGCGCTCCTCTGGTGCCTAAAAGCCAAATATATTGACTAAGTAATTGAGCACAGCAATTCCTCTAAGGGAAATACAGCCTTATGGGCGGTATCGGAAGCTCTGCAAATCGTACCAAAAAAAGGCCGCTAGTAGGCGAAAGCAGACATCGAGAATCTGACACTGTCTGTCAGATCAGGTCCAAGCTTATACACGTACCGCGTTTGCGGCTGATCCGAAATTACGCCCGGTGGGATCGATGCAACTCATTTGATATCGTCGCCCTGCCTCAAACGCTAGTTCCCCACGCTCTTGGGCTATCCTCTTATAGATATTCGCTTCTGGAGAAAGAATCCCACCATCTGAATGCGGTGAATAGACAGAGCAATAGGCGCTCATATCTGCGACTTTAAGCATGTCATTGTAAAGAAGCATCTGTTTCATGCAGGCGTCAAAAACCTCATCAATTTCACCGGTCGAAGGAATTTTCAGCTGTTTCATATCAAGTTCGATAGCCTTCTCTAATCCTTCCCGGACTTCCTCAGCCCTCTCTTCGCGCTGAGCCGTTGAGTGATCATCGCCGCTTTTCTTCGCCCCAAAAACAGCTGTACTTTCCGCTTCAATAACTCGTTGTACGGAGTAAAGCTTTCGCGTGATAGTCCCGTTTCCCCGCGTTTCAGTGTGGTCAGGCTCTGGAAGCAGCTTGTTTAGCAGTTTCCGGTTCCAATACCGTCTCTCCAAAACCCCGGTTAGATTGAGATACTCTATGCCGTCGATGTTAACGACCTTGTTTGAGCTCATACCACCAGTCCTCTAGCAGCTATCTTTGCCGCAGCACGCTCACAAAACCAACGAAATCAAAGGAACGTGAATTCTCGGAAATCCTCACGTAGCCACAAACTCAAGTTAGCCGACGTACTGAGAATTTGAAAAAACAGTAACTGACTTCGACCCCCTAGACAAGGCTACATAGAGGTTGTGCGCGTTCAATTGACTAGCATCAAGGATGACTACATGCTCTGCCTCAAGGCCCTTCAGAAGAAGCGTGGAACCTATTGCTCTGAGCGGTATACGCCTATCCCCACGGTGCCGCCTCCGCTCACGGACGGTCGCAGCCGCGCCTAAAAGAGATACATCATTACTTGTGATCGCTAGCTGTAGTGCCTCGCACAAGGCGTAAAAGGAGTCACGACGATACACCCTGACACCCTCCTTTGTAGATAGTAGATCCAATAACTTTTGGACTGACTGTAACCCACCATTAAGCATGACATTTACAGCAGCATTCTCCACTGGCGTTGCGGGGGTTCGATTTCGGCCCAGAGCAATACTGTTCGCCCTGGTACGTAAACTGGCTTTTTCAACTCCAGTCATAAACTGTGACGCTATCTCAGATATCTCGACCAATAATTCAACGCCTGCTAATTGTTCGATTCTTCGACAAGATCCCACAACATCCTGAAGATCGACGGGTTCGACGACCTCCAGTCCGCGGACATTCCTAGCAAAATTGTGACGAGACGAAGCATCAGTTGAGCTACCAATAACGAGCAATCTATCTCCCTCACCCATCGATTGGCGGAGTCGATACTGAGCATCCACTTGATTTTGAAGGTTTTCACGCGGATCCGCACTTGCAGGTACCCACGTGACACGATCAGGACAAGATGCCAAATCTATTTGCTGTCCAGCGAGCAAGGTACACCGAGCTGCCAAGATCCACGCACCAAGATCTGGTGCCCCAGCATTATTCCACCTCCAAGGTACATCGAGCTCTGCAACGACAGGGAAAAACTTGAGAACACTTTCAGACCAGTTTGGCATCGGCCCAGAAAAGTCGAAAATCGATTGCATCGGATCGCCAAAAATTACAACCGGCAAGGAATTGGTCAACGCACAGACGATATTGTGCTGCCGCATATCGCAATCTTGGTATTCGTCAACAAGAACCCTGCTATAGCTCGCCTTCAATACATCATGCAACGCGCCACAACCGAGGAGTGCCGCGACAGACTGCTGTAGCACAGAATAGTTTGGCGGCCCAGTTTCCGGAGCAGAGTATCCGGTAATACCTGGAAACATTTTCGCCAAAGAAAGCGCCCAACCGGCAATAGTAGAAACTCGGTAACATCTAGCTGACACATTACCTAGCCGATGTTTTAGCGCGGCTACTCCTGCAGTAGTATGCGTCAACACCAAAACGGGTTTGTCAGTTGAAACTGATATTGCTCCGACGATTAACTGCGTCTTCCCACAACCCGCTGGAGCAACAACCGCACCTCTCCTACTCGACAAAATTTGCTCTATCGGCACTAGCTTTCAGACCTGCGCATGGGAAAACTGGAAAATGCCATTGATTGCCTTAGAAAATCCTTCTGGAAAGTCAGCCAAACTCGGGCCTACAATTTCTCGGCCTATCCGCTCTCCAGGTTCTATATCTTTGTACCAAGACCTCGATTTTGCCGACCTGGCCAATACCAGGCGCATGGTATCGCCGAAATTTGATAAGCATTCATCAACAGAGTATTGTCCACCTGACTCACTGACTATCGTGCTATTCACAGAGTCATATCCCTTGCGCTCGACTGCAATATTTAGCAAATCCGGAACTAGCCGTGCAGGGCAATGTGCAAACAGTGAGTCCTCAATGGAATAGTCTGCTCCCCACTCATGAATAGGGATTCCTGCGGAAAGCAGGGTTTGTGTTGGTAGTAGGTGATCTGCAGCCTTATCTGAATCCTTGAATACAGCTACAGGATAGCCCAAGGACGCGAATACTCCCGCACGTGCAAACAAGTTATCACCGGCACCATCTGTACAGAAAGCACCATTCTCGGACATGCTTGCATAGCCACTGTCCTGATAAAATTGGTCAATGCCACGTACTAGGCCAATCTCCGTTTTTCCCTCACATACAACCACCCGCCTACTCAGAAAGGCTTCTGAACAAGCACGCAATGTTGCCTGATCACTGTTTCCTGCGCCAGGCATGCGAACACTGTGCGACCACTCGCTACCACTATCTGCTGGCCTCAGAACACATAGTTGATCTGCTCGCAACTCCCGCAGAACATACGGTGAGTGCGTTGTTATAAAAACCTGATTCTCTGGTACTACTGCCTTAGAGCCTAATTCATTGAGCAGCCTTGATATTCGGTATGGTTCCAATCCGTACTCAGCTTCGTCTACGATTAAGATTCCAGCGTCGCTAGCGGATTTATGTAACCCACTGATTAGCAAACGAGTCGAACCAGTGCCTAGCTGGCGTAAAGGGGTATCATCTTCATCGTGTAACGAAATTGCTCCTGCGGATAACGATATGCCCTTGGAATCTAGCTGGGCCTTCAGATCCCCCAATTGAACACCAAGTGATGCCGCTATTCCCTTCACACTATTCAAAACCGTAGCGACACCTTCGGGCTGTTCCTCTGAAAATGCGGCTCGCGCTTTTCTTGATATTTCTGCAAAGACCGAAGATACGTCCAGTGATTGCTCGGAAAATCTATTGAGAACCGATCGGTTACCCCAAGAAAGATGATACTGGGATGCTGCACCCAACTTCGCTGCGGAAAGCAACTCGCGATGCTTCCAGGCCAAACGGCGCTCTATTCCATTCTGCTCTGCTCGGTCTGAATACAGTCTCCAGTCTGCATCTAGATCGGAAGTAACGGTGACCTTAATCGTCAAGACCGTTTCTGATCCCACGACCGGCTCATCGCAAATTGTGCCACTATCTTGATCAAATCCACGTAAGAATTGACCATATGCATCAAGTGTCTTCAGTTCATCCGGGAGATCGCCAACAGTTACCCAGATCTCTATGGGTTCATAAGTGTTTGATTGAAAGAAATCTGAATCGCTGAAAGTGATGTTTCTTCTCAGGCCTAGTGCGATATCGATAACATCCAGTATGGTGGATTTCCCAGAATCACCATGACCTATGATGCAATTTAGGCCAGGGGACGGGTTCCATGAAAACGCCTTTAGTGTTCGATAGTTCTTGGCGCAGATATTTCTAATTCGCGGCATTCCTCGCCCCCTCGGTTATTTCTTGGTGAATCAAAATTTAGTCCATAGAATTTGGGCGGTATCTGGCGAATTCCAAATTTTCTAATAATATCAGATAGTTAACTATAGCCGCGCTTCGTTAGCAATACCTCGTTCTTCAGCACATAGGATGTCTCCTTCGCGCAGCGGAAATGCACCCTCCACTGCCTACATAGAGGCAAAGGAACTTGTCGACACAAAATGTGTCTTCAATTGTCCTATGTCACTACTTGCCACTTGTGTGTGCAGTATGTTTGCATAGCACGAGAAGAGGTAACTACATGGTTCGTATAATTGGAATAGCACTAGTCATCTTGGGGTTGCTAGCTCAGCCCTTGCTGGCTGCTGTGCCCGATTATACGCCTTTCAACAATACTTCAGCACCAGCACCCATGGAGCACGATAACGAAGCTACTGGGAAATCCGATCACAACGCGATGAACGGTGATCAGACTACCCAACCCCCCTGCCATGAGGCTGCTGCGGAAGAAGCTGCCCCGATGTCATGCACAGATTGCGAGAGTGATTGCACAAGTGGTGCCTGCGCCTCTGCATGCTCTCTCGGCACCCTTGTATTGCTGAATGAATCCTCTCTCAATTTCGAACGTTTATCCGCTGTTAGAGTAATTAGTGCCAGCGGCGCGCTAGTTCAAGCCCTCCCCTCTCGTATTTTCCACCCCCCAAAACACGCTTAAACCCCTCGAACGGCGCAGCTGCGCCTGTCATTTCGAGTTTGGATTGGTTGGCCTATTGACCTTGGTGTAAGTCCCAGGTTGTACGCTACCAACATTCAGATATTTAGACTAAAGCTTACGCGCCTGCGGCTTGTGGAAAGAAATTTATCCTGCCGTTTGATACATCGCGTAATTCTGCAGAAAGAAGCGTGTTATGAAGACAGTTACCGCTATTGCTCGGCAGTACAAAGTGAGCCCCGACACCATTCGGCACTACACCAAGTTGGGCCTGCTATACCCGTTGCGCTCTGAAGAAAACGGTTATCGATATTTTGGAACAGCCGACGAGAACCGGCTGTCTTTCGTGTTATCCGCCAAAAAACTCGGGTTCACGCTCAAACAAATCGAAAAAATCTTGCGTACGGCTGACGCTGGCGATACTCCCTGCCCACTCGTCAGAGATTTAATCAATCAACGCCTGGTGGAAGTTAAAAAGGAGATCACCGAAGCGCAATTGCTAGTAGCGCGGCTAGAGCTTGCCTGCGAAGAATGGAGCGACTTACCTAATCGCATGCCGTCAGGATCTTCCATCTGCCACCTAATCGAGACTTGGAATAGCCACTACATCGCAGCTGGTAGTGATAGCGCATCGGAGACCGAGAGCAATGAACGAACTTGACACACAGTCTGTAAGCACCGCAGAGGCCAGTGGCTCGGAGAGAACAACCTATATTCGGGTTCTTGACGCATCCTGCGCCAGCTGCGTAAGCAAAATCGAAAGCGCTCTCAATCGCGTAGCGGGTGTTGAAGAGGCCTCAATGAACCTTGCCCAGGGAACCGCGTCCGTTACCGGCAACACAGACGTGGAAGCGTTAGTACAAGCAATTGAGTCTGCAGGATATTCCGCCGAACATCTTTCGAGCCACTCCGATCACGATGTTCTTGAGGAAAAAGACCGCGCTGAGCGAGTCTATTACAAGCGCCTCATAAAGGATATGTGGATTGCCCTGGCACTCGGTGTGCCGCTAATGATCTACGGCTTGTTCATTGGAGAAATGACAGTCAACACGACTTTTGAGCGTTCTGCTTGGCTTGTCATTGGGCTCGCAACGCTAGCGGTAATGTACTGGTCAGGCAGGCATTTTTACATCGGCGCATGGAAGGCTTTTACCAACCATTCCGCAAGCATGGATACCCTGATTGCCTTGGGTACAGGCACCGCATGGATCTACTCCATGTTCGTTGTCCTGTTCCCTTCCCTGGTTCCGGACATGGCTCGGCATGTCTATTTTGAGGCCACGGCGATGATCATCGGACTGATCAATTTGGGACTCGCCTTGGAGATTGGCGCGAGGGGCAAGACATCCGAAGCCATCAAACGACTCATCGGCTTGCAACCCAAGAAAGCAAGAATCGTTAGAGATGGGCAAGAATTGGATGTGGCCATTGAAGAGGTGCAGCTCAACGACCAAGTGCGCGTACGACCGGGTGAAAAGCTACCCGTTGACGGAAAAGTCATCGAGGGCAATACGTCCGTCGACGAGTCGATGCTCACGGGTGAGCCAATGCCGGTAGAAAAGAAATCAGGCGACGAAGTCGTTGCCGGAACCATAAATAAGAGTGGATCAATCGTATTCGAGGCGACCAGAGTCGGCAAAGATACCGCTCTTGCACAAATCATCGATATGGTTAAACGGGCGCAAAATTCCAAGCCTCCAATTGGCCGTCTCGCCGATATCATCTCTGCCTACTTCGTCCCTGCAGTTATGATTATCGCTGTCCTAAGCGCACTCGTCTGGCTCAATTTTGGGCCAGAACCGAGGCTCGCCTTCGCCATCGTCTGCGCTACCACAGTGCTAATTATTGCCTGCCCCTGCGCGCTGGGCTTAGCTACTCCCATGTCGGTCATGGTCGGCGTCGGAAAGGCTGCGGAAGCGGGAGTTCTTATTCGAAATGGCGAAGCACTGCAGACGGCCTCAAAAATCTCGGCGATGGTTTTAGACAAAACCGGAACCATCACGCTAGGCCAGCCGAAGGTCACAGAAATCGTGCGGACGGGTTCAGAGAATGAAGAGCATATTCTGATGCTGGCAGCGAGCCTGGAATCAGGCTCGGAGCACCCCCTTGCACTATCAATCGTTGCGTCGGCTAAAGAGCGAGGAATCGTCACAGAGAAGGTTGAGGGCTTCGAAGCCATTGCCGGTCACGGTGTTCGCGGCAGCGTTCTTAACCATGATCTTTTGTTCGGCAATGAACGCCTGATGCTCGAGCACAACATTGATGTTGGCACCTATATTGAACAGAGCCAAGCTATGGCAGAGCGCGCGCAGACTCCGATGTATCTCAGCATGGATGGTGAGCTAAAAGCAATTATCGCTGTAGAAGACCCCATTAAAGATGACTCCATCTCTGCGATTAACCGCCTCAAAGAAAACGGTATTCGGGTCGTGATGTTGACAGGAGACAATCGAGCAACCGCTAGGGCAGTAGCGGAAAAAGTTGGTATCGATGAGTTCTTTGCCGAAGTACTACCAGAACAAAAGTCTAAAAAGGTGGCAGAGCTTCAGGCCGAGGGTGAAATCGTAGGTATGACAGGTGACGGTATCAATGACGCGCCTGCATTAGCGTTGGCAGATGTCGGGTTTGCCATTGGAACGGGCACAGACGTCGCCATCGAAAGCGCTGATATCACGTTGATGCGTGGCTCATTGCATGGGTTAGCCGATGCGATAGCGATTAGTAAAGCAACACTGAAGAACATAAAGCAAAATCTGGTGGGTGCGTTTATCTATAACGTTGCTGGCATTCCCGTCGCGGCCGGAATTTTATACCCCTTCATCGGCATTCTATTGAATCCCGTTATTGCCGGTGCGGCGATGGCCTTTTCCTCCCTAACAGTTGTCACCAATGCCAATCGATTACGCCTGATGAAGGCGAGCAAAGCTTAGAGGAGAACTAGAAATGATCATCACAAATATTTTGGGACTTCTGCTTATCGCTCTCATCGTGTGGTGGTTCTGGCTATACAAACCAGAAGCCGTCGCCTCCGACGGAGCACAGATAATAGTCAAAGTGGCGGATGGCATTTACGAACCTGCCCAGATATCACTGCCCGTAGGGGTGCAAACGTCAATAGGTTTTTTAAGGACTGACGAGTCGCCCTGCTCCGCAGTAGTTGTTTTTCCCGACCTTGATATTAGCGAGGATCTGCCTGTTGGTACTCTGAAGGAAGTTCTAATTCCTGAGCTAGAGGCCGGTGAATACCCGTTTACGTGTCAGATGCAAATGTATCGCGGAAATTTGGTCGTACGTGAACGCTGAACATCATGGAAATAACAAGTCTGGGACTCCAGGAACAGTCAAAGAACGGTCGAAATGAACGAGTGGAAAACAGTATGAGAAAAAATGGCAATCAACCGCCCCAGACTGGGCAGGCCAATACAACCAGAGGCAGGCCGTCGTGGCCGACATGGTATCAAACCCTGATCATAGTCTCCCTGATAGTACTATCTGGAACCTCTATCGCTAGTGCAAATAACGATATGCCGGTACTTACAGAACAAGCAGCCGTAGCATTGGCGCTCAACGACAACCCCAGCCTAGCCGCGATGCAACTGCGCTATGAAGCGCTCCGAGATGTCCCTAGTCAGGTGGGGACTTTGCCTGATCCGATGGTCAACTTGAATGCCATGAACTTCCCTACCGATAGCTTCGATAGAGATCAAGAAGGAATGACACAGCTGCAGATCGGGTTTAGTCAGGTATTTCCCTTTCCCGGCAAGTTAAGCCTGATGGAAGAAGTGGCATCGTTTAACGCGAGGGTTGCGGGATATTCCACGGACGAGATGCGATTGCAGCTCGAAAAAAACGTCAAAGCCAAATGGTGGCAGCTTTACTACCTCGATCGTGCGATCGAGACATTGGGAAAGAATAAGGCGCTATTGCAGCAGTTCATTACGGTCGCAAAGACGAAGTATGAAACCGGCAAAGGATTGCAGCAGGATATTTTGCTAGCGCAACTTGAGTTGTCGAAGCTCAAGGATCAGGACATCCAGCTGCTGGCCTTACGCCGTCATCAGGCGATTCAACTGAATACGCTCATGGATAGGCCTGCCAGTGATCACATAAACCTTCCCGATAGCGTCTCTCTACACCTGCCTGAGGTACTAAGTGAAGCTCAACTCTATGTGGAAGCTGAAACGCTCAAGCCGACTCTTAAGGAAAAGGAAACGAACATTGAAGCGGCGCGAGCGCGCCTGGAACTGGCGAAAAAAGACAGATATCCAGACTTCAAGCTTGGCGTTACCTACGGCGAACGAGCTGGCGATAACCCTCCCTTCATGGGTGGCTCTCGATCTGACCTATTTTCAGTCATGCTGGGAGTGAAGATCCCTTTGTATTCGGGACGCAAACAGTCAAAAGCGATTTCTCAACGAACCACAGAGCTCGCGAAAAGCCGTTATGCACTAACTGATGAAATGGGGTTAGTCAGAGCCGAAATTTCAGCATCAGTTACAGACTATCAAAAATCTCAGCATCAATTTGATTTATTCGGTAAAGGCATCATCCCGCAGGCGCAGCAGACGGTGCATTCAATGTTGGCAGCCTACCAAGTGAGCGAAGTCGATTTTCTCAACCTCGTTCGCAGTCAAATGACTTTATTCAACTATGAACTGCAATATTGGAAAGCACTCAGTGAGGCTAAACAAGCACTCGCGCGTTTAGAAGCTGCAGTCGGAAGGGGAAACATCTATGAGTAAATCAATTGTAATAACCGGGGCGATAATGCTGAGTATCGGTCTTGCAGGCGGCTACTGGCTGTCAAAAGATACAGGGTCTCAGACATCGGCTTCTGAAGATGAGCTCAAGCCTCTTTACTATCGAAACCCAATGAACCCTGCAGTGACTTCCCCGACTCCTGCCAAAGACTCAATGGGAATGGATTACATACCGGTCTTCGCAGAAGAGAAAGAGGCACCGAGTGAGCGAAAAGTACTATTTTATCGCAACCCAATGAACCCCTCTGTTACATCCCCCACACCGGCTAAAGACTCTATGGGAATGGACTATATCCCCGTCTATGAAGAAGACACCTCAAGCGACGTTGTCGGTACGGTCAAAATTGACCCTTCGGTCGTTCAAAACATCGGTGTCAGAACATCAGTTGCTCGCTCCGAGGCTATGAGTCGAACGATACGTACTGTTGGCCGTATTGACTTCGATGAGGAGCGAATGTCTCGGCTACACCCCAAAGTGCAGGGCTGGATTGAAGAATTGCGTATCGATAAAACCGGAGAACCTGTTACCGAAGACGACATTCTACTCAGCATCTATTCTCCAAAACTTGTCTCTACGCAGCAAGAGTATCTATTGGCGCTGAACAATCTATCGGCCTTGGGCGACAGCCCTTTTGAAGAAATCCGGCAAGGTGCTAAAGATCTGGTTAAGAGCTCGCGAGAGCGCTTGGAGCTGTTCGATGTGCCCGAACACCAGATTCGGGAACTGGAAAACTCTCGTGAAATAAAGAAAAGGATACATATTCACTCACCAGTTAACGGCACTGTGCTCCGAATCGGAGCGAGACTGGGCCAATATGTAACACCTCAAACAGAGCTGTATATGTTTGCCGACTTGAAGAAGGTTTGGGTGCTGGCGGATATTTTTGAAAATGAGATCCCCTGGGTGAAGGTTGGCGATAAAGTAGAGATGACGCTGGATTCGGTTCCGGGAAAGACCTTTTCCGGAGAGCTGTCTTATATCTATCCCTATGCTGAAGCAAAAACGCGCACGACAAAAGTGCGCATAGTCGTTGATAACGCCGATCTTTTGCTCCGTCCAGATATGTTCGCCGAAGTGGCGATTCTAACCGATACCCGCGAAAACTCGATTGTTGTTCCGGCAGAAGCCGTAGTGCGGTCGGGCGGAAACCCACAGATATTCGTGGTGCGGGAGCCGGGGAAATTTGAGCCCAGGGCTGTAGTCCTCGGGGTCGAGTCTTCTGGCCGAGTTGAAGTGATTAGTGGTATTAGCGAAGGAGAAGAGGTCGTTACCTCCGCGCAGTTCTTGGTCGACTCAGAATCCAAGCTTCGTGAAGCCACCGCTAAAATGATGAGCGAGATTGGCTCTACTGATTCCTCAGGCAAATCAACGCCTGAATCGGTAACTGAGAAGAATAATGCAACCCCTGGCGGTCACATGCCAATGGATGATCATTCGGGCATGGGTAAACAGCATGGCATGGGTATGGATGACTCCATGCAGATGAATGAAGGGGCGGGTGGAGTACACGACCATGATTAATGCCATTATCAACGCATCCCTGAGGGATCGATTCATGGTACTCGTGGCAACTGCCATAATCGCCGTCGTTGGGTTCTTTGCCTACAAGAACGCACCCCTGGACGCTATACCGGACTTGTCTGATGTTCAGGTAATCATCCTGACAAAGTATCCAGGTCAGTCTCCCCAAGTGGTAGAAGATCAGGTTACCTATCCACTTACGACTTCAATGCTAGCGGTACCGAACACGAAGGTTGTAAGGGGCTACTCCTTCTTTGGTCTGTCCTTCGTGTACATCATCTTCGAAGATAGTACCGATATGTACTGGGCGCGTTCACGCGTACTGGAATCCATTAACTATGTCAGTGGGCGACTGCCCCAGGGTGTAACGCCGACACTAGGGCCTGACGCTACAGGTGTTGGTTGGATATACGAGTACGCACTAGTCGATCGAACCGGCAAGCACGATCTGTCTCAGCTTCGATCATTGCAGGATTGGTACCTGCGCTACCCCTTGCAGACGGTAAAGGGCGTATCGGAGGTCGCTTCGGTCGGCGGCTTTGTTAAGCAGTATCAAGTTGAGGTCGACCCTAATGCGTTGCTTCGCTACGACATTCCACTCGGCAAAGTCAAAATGGCGATCAAGATGTCGAACCAGGATGTTGGTGGTCGGCTCGTCGAAATGGCTGAAACCGAATACATGGTTCGCGGCCTTGGCTATATCCAATCGATTGAAGATCTCAACTCCATTCCCGTTGCCGTAGATGGGAATGGTACGCCCATTCGACTGCGAGATGTGGCGAATGTCAAAGTCGGGCCTGAACTTCGGCGAGGTATAGTCGATCTAAATGGCGAAGGTGAGGTAGCAGGTGGTGTCGTCATCATGCGCTTTGGAGAAAATGCGCTTGCAACGATTCAGGCAGTGCGTGCGAAGCTGGAGGAGCTAAAGGCTGGCCTGCCCGAGGGAGTCGAGATCATCCCCGTCTATGATCGAGGGGATCTTATCGAACGGGCTGTGAAGAGTCTAAACACTTCACTGCTACAAGAACTAGTTATTGTCAGCATAGTGATCATTCTCTTTCTGCTTCACGCGCGCTCAGCGTTCGTCGTTATCGTAACCCTACCTCTTGGCATTCTAATGGCCTTTATCGTGATGCGAATCCAGGGGCTTAATGCCAACATCATGTCACTTGGTGGAATCGCTATTACTATAGGAACAATGGTCGATGGTGCGATCGTGATGGTAGAGAACGCGCATAGTCGTCTCGCATTAGCCCGCGAGAATAAAGGCAGTGATCTATCGAACGATGAGCGCTGGAGTACGATCGGCGATTCCTGCCGTGAGGTAGGCCCTGCCCTCTTCTTCTCCTTGCTAGTTATCACTGTCTCTTTTCTTCCAATATTCACGATGCAAGCGCAGGAAGGACGCCTGTTCAGTCCTCTGGCATTTACCGCAACCTATGCAATGGCTGCATCCGCGATACTGGCGATAACGCTGGTACCCGTGATGATGGGATACTTTCTGCGCGGGAAGATTGTTGCCGAACATAAGAACCCAATCAACCGCGCGCTTCATGCCATCCACCGACCCGTACTCCAGGTAGCTATGAATTGGCGAGGCGTCACCATTGTATGTGCGCTTTTGCTGCTGGGAATTACCTACTACCCGTACTCCAAACTTGGAAGCGAGTTTATGCCACCGCTCGATGAGGGTGACATATTGTATATGCCTACAACGTTTCCAGGCATATCCATTACCAAAGCCAAAGAGCTCTTACAACAAACCGATAAAATTCTTACTACGTTCCCAGAAGTGCATCATGTGTTTGGCAAGGTCGGGAGGGCTGAAACAGCTACCGATTCAGCGCCCCTAGCTATGATTGAGACCACGGTTCGGCTTAGACCTAAAGAGGAGTGGCCAGACCCCACTAAGACGACTAAGGAGCTGATGAACGAAATGGATAAGGCCATTCAGTTTCCTGGTCTTGCCAATGCATGGACAATGCCGATAAAGACGCGCATTGACATGCTATCTACAGGAATTAAGACGCCGATTGGCATCAAAGTTTCAGGCCCCGATCTGAACGTTCTCCAGGATGTTTCACTCGATATTGAACAAGCGATGAAAACGCTACCCGAAACGACTTCCGCTTTTGGCGATCGTGCTGTGGGCGGATACTACCTGGACTTTGATATCAACCGCGAAAGCGCAGCCCGCTATGGCCTCACTGTGGGGGCAGTTCAGGACGTTATCAAGAGTGCCATTGGCGGCATGAATATAACCGAGACTGTAGAAGGCCTTGAGCGCTATCCGGTTAACCTTCGATATCCTCGAGGTTTGCGTGATGATCTCGAATCGCTCAAGCGAGTTCTAATCGCTACCCCGACAGGCACTCAAATTCCACTCGCACTGGTAGCGGAAATTCAGTACAACCGGGGGCCTCCGGTTATCAAAAGCGAGGATGCCCGGCCGAATGCTTGGATCTACGTCGATATCTCCACCTCTGATATTGGGGGCTTTGTAAGAAAAGCAAAGGCAGTCATCAACGAGAAAGTGGATGTGCCTCCTGGCTATACGCTCAATTGGTCAGGTCAATTCGAGTACATGGAGCGAGCAGCGAAACGCTTGAGTATCGTCGCTCCCGCAACGCTGTTCATCATCTTTTTGCTGCTGTACTTCAATTTTCGAAATGTCATTGAGCCAGTGATCGTTATGATCTCGATACCTTTTGGATTGATCGGCGGCATATGGTTGGTCTACCTCTATGGATACAACATGTCGGTCGCCGTTGCTGTCGGGTTTATCGCGCTCGCGGGAATGGCTGCCGAGATCGGCGTGCTGGTACTGAGCTTTATTGACACTGAAATAAAGGAGCAAAGAAGCGCGGCCAAGCGCCGGTTGACGCTTGAGGAAGTTCGCGATGCCGTATTGTCGGCCACTTCAAAGCGCGTTCGCCCAGTCGCGATGACAGCAATTTCAACAATGGCCGGATTAATACCTATCATGCTGAGCAGCAGCACCGGCTCCGATGTCACACACCGTATCGCAGCGCCGATGCTAGGCGGCATGTTGACGGTCATGATTCTCAACCTACTTGTTCTACCGGTCATCTACAGCTTCATCCTTCAGTTTCAGGAAAAGCGACGAGAAATGCCGGTGACCGATAGAGGCCTAAGTAAAAACGCAATGGAGGGAACAATACAATGACTAAGAAAACCGAATTGCCTGAAGATTACGTGCCTGCGCTCGGTTTTAGTTGGCTTACCTCTTTTTATGACCCGGTTGTTAAGCTAACGACTCGAGACACCTCTTTCAAGAGCGCCCTTATAGCACAATCCCACCTAGATAACGGGATGCGGGTTTTAGATTTGGCATCCGGCACGGGAACTCTATCAATAATGATCAAACAGAAGATGCCGAAAATCGATCTCACTGGAATCGACGGCGATCCGAAAGTAATTGAAATCGCCAGATCGAAGTCAGAGAAAGCGAATGTTCGAATTGCATATGACCAAGGTCTGGCAACATGTCTTCCCTATGCTGATGCGAGTTTCGACCGGGTCTTCTCCACGCTTTTCTTTCACCATTTGACCCGTGACGCCAAGAGCTTAGCCATAGCTGAAGCGTTTAGAGTACTCAAGCCTGGTGGACAATTGCATATAGCCGATTGGGGAAAGCCCACCAGCCTACTGATGCGCCTCCTTTTCTACCCCATCCAGTGGCTGGATGGTTTTTCCACGACGCAAGACAATGTAGCCGGGAAGTTGCCGGAAT
Source organism: Halioglobus sp. (assembly GCA_965227435.1). Lineage (GTDB taxonomy): Bacteria > Pseudomonadota > Gammaproteobacteria > Pseudomonadales > Halieaceae > Marimicrobium. Next base: position 1,162,439 of record CBDDGB010000002.1, read on the forward strand.
TCATGACAACTGCCAAATTTGAGAACGTCCAGACTCAGAAAACTATCAATACTGTTTTTGGCACCATAGCGCTATACAGCGGGGCAAAAGCGTAATCGACCACAAAAGTTCCGATGCATTTTTCGGCTCAGCCAGGTTCTTCATCCTGCAGATAGCAATGCCTGCTGTATCAATCGCTGGCAAAGCGCTTGACCTTCCAGCCACTGGAAAGATTAAAGTACATCCAGTTCTTGATTGGAGACTGCTATGAACGAATTTCTTACAATAAAAGTGTTTTATATAGCCCTTCTATCGATCGTAGCAATACTCATTTTGTCACTATCGGCATTTGTTTCTAAAACTTTCAGTTTCTTCCCTCCTCCAGGCAAAGACTCTTGGCAATACAAGGTCTTTTGGGTTCTGTTTCGTCTGATGTTTGTTGGGTTGCTCTATCTGTCCTACTCAGATTTTTCGCCAGAGCCGGTTTTCAGTAGCCAGCTACGCTACTTTCTCTGGCTACCGTTACTAGTCTTAGGCTTTGGCGCGGCAACAGTTATTAGCGCCAAACTCGGCTGGGAAAACGCGCATGGTGAAAAAGGAGGCCTTGTCGTTTCAGGCCTGTACCGGTGGAGCAGAAACCCTATCTATGTTACTTCACTCGTCGGAATGATCGGCTGGGGATTCTTCGTAAACTCACACTACGTGACTACCCTACTCGTACTCTGGGCACTAATGTACCTTCTCGCCCCATTTATAGAAGAAAAGTGGCTGGAAAAATCATATGGAGATGAGTTTTTGACATATAAAAGTCGCACATCAAGGTTTATTGGGTTTCCCAGATCATTCACAGAGGGCGGCTAAGTCCAAGTTTGACTACTTGGCACTCCCGAGAGCTAGCTGTCTCGGCATTCTTCATCGCCCAATTCAATCTCGATCGTCGTATGATTGAGGTCAAATTTGGCAAGGGCCACCGTGATACTAGATTTCACATTCACATGGGTTTCGTGGCTAATCGATTCGCCAACTAACACATGAGCTGTCAACACGTGGTGCTCCCCATCGAGCGACCACAGATGCAGGTGGTGAACGCCTTCGACTTGCTCGACATCCAGAAGCGCGCTTCTAATTTCCCCCATCAGTTTTTTGTCGGGAACCGCCTGGAAAAATATCTTAGCGGTAGATTTTAGGTTCCTAGCCACATTAAACAGAATAAACAGAGTGAAGAGGATCGACAAAAGAGGATCAAGAATCGGCCAGTCTGCAAACTGCAAAATCACCGATACTATAAGGACAGCGACCCAACCAAGAACGTCCTCTAGCAAATGTAAGTTCAATACACGTTCGTTCAGCGTGGATCCTTTGCTAAGTTTATACGCTGCATAGCCGTTCACGGTCACTCCAAGAATGGCTAAAGCCAGCATTCCCTCGGCCATCGGCATTACTGGATCGGTCAGTCGAGGAATCGCCTCCGTGAGAATCCAGGTCGAGCCAACTAAAAGTACGAGCCCATTTAGTAGCGCTCCAAATAGTGAAAGGCGTCGATATCCATAAGTGAATTCCTCATCTGGCGTCTTCTTTCCCAATTTGTTGAGGAGCCATGCACTACCAATCGACAAGGTGTCGCCCAGGTCATGCACGGCATCCGCCATAATCGCAGTGCTATTTGTCAACCACCCACCGACAAATTCAATAATGGTAAAAGCGAAATTGAGAAAAAACGCCGTGCCAATTCGATCTGAGCTGTGATCATGGTTATGCGAATGCGCCATACTTCAAAACCTCTTCATTAAAGCTGATTTGCTGTTCATTGCAGTGTTATCGCTCGATATTTCTCTCTACTCTTTGGAATACTCAAGATTAGATCGACCGCCGCGAAACGCCATACGATAGAGCCCCGGCAATACCAGAAGCGTTAGCAATGTAGACGAGACTATTCCGCCGATAACTACTGTCGCCAGCGGACGCTGAACCTCTGCCCCAGTACTGGTATTGAGCGCCATGGGAAGAAATCCAAGCGCCGCAACTAGGGCCACCATAAGAATTGGCCTCAATCTAAGCATTGCGCCCGACCTGATAGCCACTTCGATATCTGTACCCTGCTTCAATTGGTCTCTGAACGCAGAGACCATCATCACACCCGTGAGCACCGAGACCCCGCAAAGCGTTATAAAACCAACACCTGCGGTGATAGACAGTGGGATGCCGCGAAGCCACAAAGCGACAACTCCACCCGTCAATGCTAACGGGACGCCGCTAAACACAAGCGCTGCGTCCTTGGCTGAGCCAAAGGTAATCATCAGCAATGCAAAGATCATTATCAACGTGACAGGAACTAAAAGGGTAAGCCGCTCTGAGGCCGACTGCAGCTGCTCAAAAGTCCCGCCATAACCCAACCAGTAACCGGGCGGCAAGCTCACACGTTGCTCAATCTCGCTCTGCGCCTCGCTCACAAAGCTGCCGAGATCACGCCCTCGAACATTGGCGCTCACGACAAGTCGCCGCTTCCCATTTTCCCGTGATATTTGATTTGCTCCAGGTGCGAGATTCAGCGAAGCCACCTCCCTCAGGGGGACATAACTTCCATCTTTCAGTGGGATTGGCAACCGTTCCAACGCCGCCAAATCCCCCCGGAGAGCTTCACTAAGGCGAACTACGATGGCAAAGCGGCGATCCCCTTCAAATACCAGCCCCGCTTCTTCCCCTCCCGTCGCGGCAGCAACTACATCCTGGAGCTCAGCCACGTTCAAGCCAAAGCGGTATAACTTATCGCGGTCAGGCACTACCGAGAGGATCGGCAACCCAGCCACCTGCTCCACCTTTACCCCCTCAGCACCATCGATGCCTGAAAGAACTGAAGCGATCTCTGAGCCTGACTCAAGCAGCTGCTCCAAATCGTCACCGAATACCTTGATCCCGAGATCAGATCGCACGCCGGAAATTAGCTCATTGAACCTTAGCTGTATAGGCTGACTAATCTCGAAAGCGTTTCCGGGTAAGAGCGCCAACTTTTCTTGCATGTCCTCCAGCAATTCTTCCTTGTCTTTCTCGGGGTTCGGCCATTCTGCTCGGGGCTTCAACATGACATAGCCATCAGAAATGTTTGGCCCCATGGGATCGCTAGCAACCTCTGCTGTTCCAACCCTGGAGAAGTAGGTTTTGACCTCGGGGAGTTCCAAAATGGCTTTTTCCAATTGAGATTGCATCTCCAGAGACTGAGTCAAACTCGTCCCAGGAATGCGTAGCGCCTGAATAGCAACATCTCCTTCATCAAGGTTTGGGACAAACTCTGTTCCCATCCTGCTAGCAACGCCAAGCGACAGACCAACTAGTGTCAACGCAACAAGTAGTACCGGAATACGATAAGCCAACGCCATATCAAGAACCGGGCGATAGATTCGTTTCGCGTTTCGAACAATAAAGTTATCTTTCTCCTCGATTCGCCCGGTAAGCAACAAGGCAACCGCCGCAGGCACGAACGTAAGAGACAACACCAGCGCGGATAGTAGTGCCATGATGACCGCCATTGCCATAGGCGTGAACATCTTTCCCTCAACACCCGTTAGAGCCAGGATCGGTAAGTTAACCAATATCACAACCAGCACACTGATGAGGCTTGGCGTAAACACTTCGCGAGTCGCGGCAAATACGGTTTGAAAACGCTCATTGCGCTCCAGAAGCCGACCCAGTTCATGTTGCCTTGCTGCCAGGCGCGCTATGCAATTTTCGACGATGATTACCGCACCGTCGACGATCAGCCCGAAATCTAAAGCACCCAGGCTCATCAGATTGGCGCTTACCTTCGTGGCGACCATACCCGTCATTAACATCAACATTGATAAGGGGATCACCATGGCTGTGAGTAGCGCTGCTCGAATGTTTCCAAGCATCAGTAGCAACACGACGACCACTAGTATTGCTCCCTCTACAAGATTGGTCTGCACAGTGGAAATCGTTTTATCCACGAGGATAGTTCGGTTGTATACCGGCTCCGCGATGACCCCTTCTGGCAGAGTCTTGTTTATAGCGATAAGTTTTTCGGCTACGGCTTCCGACACCGTTCGACTGTTACCGCCCAATAGCATCACGGCGGTTCCGAGCACTGTTTCCTCTCCATCCAGAGTGGCAGCGCCAGTGCGAAGCTCTTTACCAAACCCAATTTCAGCCACATCGCTCAAACGAATAGGGATACCGTCTTTGTGAGTCACGATAACTGCCCCTAGAGTGGGAATGTCACCCACCTGGCCGGGAGCACGAATCAGATATTGCTCGCCGTTTTTTTCGATATATCCGGCGCCAACATTGGCGTTATTCTGCTCTACGGCATCGACCATGTCGTCAAATGTCAAACCGTAAGCCAATAGATGGGCGGGATCTGGAGTAATGTGAAATTGCTTCTCAAAACCACCGATTGTGTTGATCTCAGTCACACCAGGCACCAACCGCAATTGTGGCCTAATGACCCAGTCCTGCAGTGTCCTTAACGCGGTAGCGTCATACGGCTCACCATTGGGCTGAAGCGCTCCTGGCTCTGCATGCACAGCATAGTGAAATATTTCCCCCAAGCCTGTTGCGACCGGCCCCATAACCGGCTCAATACCCAATGGCATCTCACTCTTAGCCTGCTGTAATCTTTCATTGATCAGGTTGCGGGCAAAGTAGATATCCGTCCCCTTCTCGAAAACAACGGTCACCTGGGACAACGCATAGCGGGACAAAGAACGCGTACTTTCAACGTAGGGCAAGCCAGTGATAGCCAGCTCGACCAGATAGGTTATTCGTTGCTCTACCTCTAAGGGAGAATACCCTGGTGCTTCGGTGTTAATTTGTACCTGAACATTTGTGATATCAGGAACTGCATCGATGGGCAGCTTCTCGTAGTTCCACACACCAAGCGCGGCCACAATCAGCACGAGAAACATAATCAGCCATTGCCGGGACAACGAAAACTGTATGAGTGAATCAATCATAGCGTCATCCCCAAGATCGCGAATGAACTAGCTTGACGAATGCACGTAGAGTGCAGATTCTCGAGGGTATTTGGTCGCACGAAAAGGAGATCAATGTCCATGTTCCGCGTCCTCTTTTCCAAGCTCAGATTTGAGTACGAAGCTATTCTTTGTAACATAGGTCTCTCCTTCGACAAGCCCGGCAAGTACTTCTGTGGACTGGCCGTCCGAACGGCCGAGCTGAAGTGACCGGGGTTCAAAACCCTCCTCACTCTTCACAAAAATCACGGGGTTGTTCTCCACGATTTGTAGAGCTTCGTTTCTCACCAGCAAGGGAACACGCGCCTCTGACAGGATGATCTCCCCTACCACAAACTGCTCTGGAATCCATTGTCGCTGCGTATTCTCCAAGGGCACTCTGGCCAAAACAGTCTGGTTGCTAGAATTCCCTCCTGCAGCGATGTAACTCAACTCTCCTTCGGCGGAATTTTCTCGACTAAGACTAGAGATACGAACCTTTTGCCCAACTTGAACCTGCCGCACATCCTTTGGAAATAGTGACAGCTCGATCCATACACTTGATAAATCCTCAATCACCAGCAGCGCCCTGCCACTTGTCTGCTCTCCTATATTGGCCTCCCTACGTGTGACGACACCATCGATGCTCGAGAGGAGCGGATACGATTGCATCGACTCATTTGCCTCGATGCTAAGAAGTACTTCGCCGCGTTTGACGATATCGCCGATACGTTTTTCGACCTTAAGAACAACACCTTCGAAAGGAGCGCTAACGCGCTGAATTCCTTCGGGATTAGATCTCACCGTACCGTATACGCTTAGCACTTGCTGGAGCGAACCGGCCTGCACCTTCGCCAGGCCGATACCAGCGTGCTCGATTTGCGCGATTGAGAGTTCTACGTGACCTTCTTCGTGCTCCTCTTCGTCACCAGACTCTGACGCAGCGGAGGTTGGTATCACGGATAAGAAGCACATCAAAAAAGTGCATAGAAAAAGATCAGCTACTTGTCTGCATTTTTGATTGATTTTCATTTGGAATATCCTGAATTTTCTGTATTCGGCACTAACTGCGTTGCTGACATACTGTCAGCCGTCAGCTGCTCAATTTCTGCGCCATAGGTAAGTGCAGCTGCGGCAGACTCGATCAGCATGCGCTTTGAATCCAGTAGCTCCCTGGCTGCAGTGATATATTCGAGATAACCGGATCGGCCGCGTTGGTAACCTATACGCGTTTGGGTCACAGCCTCGTCGAGAGCTGGAATAACATTTCTCTGGAGCTGTTCCACCGTCAGTTTGGCTTGCTGCCGACTGCTGTAGGCCCGCAGAAGAAGAGTGCGGAGCTCCAGTAAACTTACCTCGCGCTGTACCGAAATTGCATTTCGCTCGGCACGCGCTCTGGTCACTTCTCCCTTATTACGCTTACCGGAAAACAGCGGCATGTTGAGTCCTGCTACCAGGGCTGTGTCGTCGGCTTCACGCAGCTGTCTCAAACCAACTGACCAACTGATATCACTTCTCGACTGTGTCTTTGCGAGACGCAGTTCGGCCTCTTTCACGCGCTCCTGTGCTGCTAAATGTCGAATGGCGGGGTTTGTTCTGACTCTTTCGAACAATGTTTCGAACGCAATGTCTTCACCGAGCTGCAAAAGATCACCATCTGCGCGGGAGAACATTGCACTGGAAGCGCCCCAGAGTGCGGACAGCGATAGTTTCGAGTATTGAAAGTGCTGCTGTTCGGAGGCTTCCAGCAGTCTTGCCATTGCGAGCGCTGCCTCGGCGCGTTTGATGTCAGCTTCGGAAGCTGCGCCTGCCGTAACGCGTTTTTCCGCTGCAGTAACGGCATCTTGTGCTAGCTGGAGGGCTTCACTGGCGAGTTCAGCGCGAGCCTGAGAGGCTAATACATCAATGAAACGGCGCGCCACTTCAGCCAGCAACTCCAGCGATTCCAGCTGCCTTTGCGTGGACAATACAGCGCGGCTTTCAGAGACTAAATCGACACGCGCAGCTCGCTTATCCCCCAGCTCAAGCACCGAAGAAAGCGACACGGTTATTTCTGCACCGTTGAAGTTGTCCAGTTCACCCGAGCCAGAGAAATTTTCAACTTCAAGCCCAATCTCATACGCAGGCTTCTGGTCAGCCGAAATGGTCGACGCCCGTAAGAATTCTTCGCGAAACGCATATATTTTTAGCGAGGGATTTCTCTCGAGAGTCCGCTGAATGGCAGTACCCAGTGTGAGATTATCTTCGAACGTTTCCGCTACAACTACCGGTGAGGCGAAAATAGCGAATGTGATTAGGAGTGCAGTTCGCCTAAGAACGAAACACACACCCCACACGCCATACAATGGCGCATAGTAATGTTGCAACATATGATAAATCCTGTTGATTGGACGCGGACAAACCGCCCTGTCTACAAAGGCTCAAGCCATTGCGGATAGGACAATGCGTAGGAACAGGATTAGGCTATGGGTGGGCGGAACAGCGAAGTAATGGGTGCTTCGGGAATGTTATCCATGGAACCTTGATTGATGTAATCAAGATCGAAAGATGGCCCAAGAGCTACACCACCGGAAATGACCAAGGGGAAATGACACCCATGGTGATGACAGTGTAAGACATGACTTATTGACGTATCGTCTTCATCTGAATCCGAGTGCTCAGCCGAATGTGGCGTATCTGATAGAGAAGGATGTAGAGCATCGTGCGCAGAATGTGTGGATTCCGGCTGGTCAAATGCATGGGCTTCGACCACTGCAGTTAATGACTGTAAAACAATCATGAGCACTACCAGACAGGAGATTCGAGCCCGACTCATAGCGACAACCGAGAATGTAGAAAAACTAACATGCATAAGACCATACACCAAAAAACTAAAAGTACAATATCTATTTATCCGAAAGTACGCCGTAACTTGTTGATACTTATAAGAATACGATTAGCATGCCCAGCACCCTACCCCTCTTGCTGGCGACTATTCGCACTAAGAAACTCGAGCAGACAATATGTATCACACCGAAATAGTCTGCTCTGATTTCTGATCTCCCGGACTTAAGAATTAAGTTTCAGAATGCGCCGTGCTCCGCTCAGCACGATAACGCCGATGATGAGTCCTATTATCAAGTCCGGATACCTAGAACCAGTGAGCGCCACAAGAAGCCCCGCCAAGATAACCCCAACATTGGCGATGACATCATTCGCAGAAAAGATCCAACTGGCTTTCATGTGCGCGCCACCATCCCTATTTTTAGCCAGCAAGACCAGGCAAGTGACATTGGCGACTAAGGCGACAAATCCAAAACCCATCATTAGCTCTGAGGCTGGCTCGCTACCAAACACAAATCTTCGGAATACTTCACTCAGCGCACCTAGCGCCAATATTACCTGCAGCCATCCAGCAAGGTGTGCTGCCTGAACCTTCAGTTGGACAGTGCGGCCTACTGCATAGAGAGCAACACCATACACGGCCGCATCTGCAAACATATCCAGTGAGTCGGCGATTAGACCGGTCGATTGCGCCAACGCTCCAACCACTATTTCAACAACAAACATTAGAAAATTGATAGCGAGCAGCCATTTGAGAAGGCGAGCCTCTGCGTGATCCACGGCAAAACTGGCTGTGTGCGCTTGAAATAGTTCGTTCTCGTCAATCGGCTGCGTAGTTTCTCGGCTTGCTCCAAGCCCGAGCGAGACCAAACGTTTTTCTGCTTCTTCGATGCTGCCCCTGTGAAGAACGCGAAGCTTGCGATTTGGTGTGTCGAATTCAATGATGATTTTCGGCTCGATCCCCTCTAACGCCATACGGATCATATGTTCCTCGGACGGGCAGTCCAGCTTGGGCACCAGGAATTCACTGGCGTAGCTATCACCCGTCTCGCTACTCACCTCTATACCTGACTCTTTCTGACCCTCAAGTTTCATACTTTACAAAGCCCGTACCCTAGCCTTTGAGCGCAATTTGCTTTCCAATTTGCATCTATTCTAAAATCTATAGTAACTATAGAGTCAACACATAAGGAGGTATCGTGAAGATTGGCAAACTTGCAACACTCACTGGCTGTTCTGTGCAGGCGATTCGCCATTATGAAAAAGAAGGGCTACTGGTCTCCAGCGGTCGTAGTGAAGGGAATTTTCGTCTATACGACGAAAGTGCAATCGAACAGCTAATGTTCATAAAACACTGCAGAACCCTCGATCTCTCATTGGTAGAGATTCGCCAGCTGGTTGAGCTGAACCGCTCGCCTGGCAAGGAGTGCGATAGTGTCAATCAGATGATTGATCGCCATATAGAACAGGTAGAAAGAAGAACCAGGGAATTGAAAAAGCTCCAGCGGCAGCTAAAAATACTTCGCGATAGCTGCTCAAGTAGTCGCACAATCGGACAGTGCGGAATATTACAGAATTTGTCTAAGGGCTCCTAAAACACTCCCCTATTCGCCTGCTCAAAAGCAAGCCCCAATTCCAACGGCGATGGATGCTCAATAGCTGGAAGCGAAGGCTTCGTAGTCATCACGTTTCCGCGATGGGGATAAATTCTCTTGTTGACTGCGATCACCGTGATAGGTTTGTTGTATATGGTTGATAACACATCCCGACTATGGCGGGAAAATGATGAGGGCCCTGTCACGCCACGACATGCCGGGGCACACCAAGGTAACGCCACGACAAACAAAGACAGCAACGCGACAAGCCGCGACATGACAACAGATGCGGGTCTAAGTGGAGAGCAAAGCAAAGAACCTGCGAAGCTGTACACGCTATCTATTCCTCAGGTCAGGAAACTACTAATCAATGCCGGTCATGTAGTTTCCGAAAGATCTATCCTACGCTGGTGTGCAAAAGAACTACTCGATGCAGTATTACGTCCGGAAGAAAATGGCCAGTACGAAAAGTACTACGTAAACAAAGACTCAGTCATCAGGAAAATAAGTCAGCTAGACAGGGTTAGACCTACCACGACACGTTTAGAAAATGCCACGCCAAGAGAACACGTCAGCACCATCGAGCAGGCAAGCACAGCTCTACCTCAAAGCGAGGCGAATAGGCATCATGACGCTTCTCCCTCCGAGTCTCTCGACACAAATAGCGAAATTCAAAATCTTAAAGACAAAATTCAAATTCTTGATGTTGACATACAAGTTAAGGAAAAGTTGCTTGTTAGAGAAAAGGAGGCAACGCGCGAGGCCTGGAACAAAATTGCCGAGGTGGGAGAACAGGCAGGGGAATGGAAAGCAAAATATGAGCAACTAAAACTAGCAGCACCAATTCCACCCCAAAACGATAGCGACACTTCCAATTACCGAGAGGTCGAATTTACAGCTACGAGTGATCCAGCTCAGACCAAGGCCGACATTCCAAAGAAAGGTGAACTGAACTCCACGGTAAGTAACGAGGCACGCGACAACGGGAAGGCCGTTAATCCTAGTAGCGGCAGAGTCAAAAAGCTCAATCTCGCACTGATTTATGCCATTTTGGCAGCCCTTTCAGTACTAACGGCACTTCTACTTCTATAAAAGGCTCAACTGAAAGCATCTGCTAAATCCACTTGATGAATCTGGTTTTTCGTGGTGTATCAATGAGATTAATGCATAACTCAAATTGAGATCCTGCATTCTGCGATATAATGAAACCAAACAATGAAAAAGAGTCGGGCAACCCACACGAACGATGGGAATATATCGGTGGCAGGAAGTAGTGAGATATTCCGCTCGGGTTTTACCAATCTTCCGAACGCCATTTTGCAGAACCCTAACATCAGCGACGGAGCAAAGATAACTTTCGGTCTCTTACTTAGGTACTCGTCAATCAGATCACGTACCAGTTTAATCGAACAGTTATTGCTCGATCGATCAGTAAAAAGCAAAACAACTGTCCGCAAGGAGTTGGCTGAACTTCGAGAGCTGGGGCTCGTGTCAGTCAACTCAATTGGGGAAGGGTTTGAGAACCGATACGAAGTAATTCTATAACACAATTCCATGAGCAAGAGACGAGACTTTAAGGGAGTTTGGATTCCAAAAGAGATCTGGCTATCTCCCGATTTAAGCGTTGTTGAGAAGGTTCTGCTCGCAGAGATTAGCTCTCTAGACAACGAAGATGGTTGTTGGGCCTCGAATGACTACTTTGCCAAATTTCTCGGCGTGAGCACCAAGACCGTTTCCAGGGGCGTGCAGTCGCTCCACGACAAGGGCTATGTCGATAGCCAAACCAAAGTGATCGCAAAAGAAGGCGGTCAGGCCTTCGAGCGAATAATACGGGCCAAGGGATCTTTGATGCGAAGACCCGATCGGGGAACGCTGGAAATAGTAGAAGTAAATGGGCAGGCGGTGGCTAGAGTTGTCGGGAAGAAATAGAAGTCATCACGAGATCGACTTTGACAGGCGTTCTTAACCCCACCAAATTTTGATAGAGGGGGGTTGGACATATTGTCCATGGGGGATACCAAATCCTGATCGAAGGGGGGGGTGGACATTTTGCCCAGGGGGTATGGACACTTTGTCCCAAACGATGGACATATTGTCCATATATCAATACATATAAATATATAAGCAAGTATTCGAAAAACTCGATCGACTGTCGCGTTGGTAGCGCTTGTTCCACAAGGCTAAACAACCAGCGCATGAAGGGCCAACCACGAACTCAGAATTGAGCTGATTCAAAGAACGTAAAATGGAAAGTGCTACTGGAAAGGATTAGATTGATTCGAACTTTTACAGCGCTTCAATCCAGGCGATGGACGTAGACTGACAGTAATACTGAGAACTAATAGAAATATTTTCTTATAATTATCAATAGCTTGTGCCATAAAATGGCGGAGAGCGAGGGATTCGAACCCTCGATAGGGTATTAGCCTATACACCCTTAGCAGGGGTGCGCCTTCAGCCACTCGGCCAGCTCTCCGGAAGGTCTTGTTTGCAGTGAATCAGGCGCGAATCGCGCCCCTTCGCAGGCGCGAAATCATACCATATTGGTCATGGAATCAAAGTGTTGCGAGTGTTGAAGCCGCCCTACTCCGGGTCTTTCTTGGACTCGGGCTCCTCGCCGTCCTGGATGCGGCTATAGATCTCTTCGCGGTGTACCGCGACGTCTCGTGGCGCATTGACGCCAATGCGTACCTGGTTGCCCTTCACACCAAGCACGGTCACGGTGATGTCGTCACCGACCATCAAAGATTCGCCAACTCTGCGGGTGAGTATCAGCATTCGTTCTCTTCTCCAGTCAGATACAAAGTATCATTACCCGGCGTATCCGACTTGTTTGTTGCGGCAAATCCAACCACTGCACGCAGTCTGTATTACTAGTTGTAGTCAACATTCAGGTAAACGCAATATTGGGAAATACCCCTTTATTTACCCTTCCACATCAACTACTTGCGGAGGTTAGTCAGCGCCTTCGTCTTCCGGTTCCTTGTCGAGCTCAAAGGATGAATGCAGCGCACGCACCGCGAGCTCCAGGAACTTCTCTTCTATGATGACGGAGATCTTGATCTCCGACGTTGTAATCATCTGGATGTTGATGCCCTCGTCTGCAAGGGCCCTGAACATCTGGCTGGCCACGCCCGCATGGGAGCGCATGCCAACGCCGACCACCGAGACCTTGGCGATCTTGGCATCGGAGCTCACCTCGCCCGCACCGAGTTCGTTTGCAACGGCGTTAAGCACGTCTTCGGCGCGCGGCAGGTCGTTGCGACTCACGGTAAAGGTAAAGTCGGTCGTGTTGTCGTGGCCCACGTTCTGAACGATCACGTCGACCTCGATGTTGGCCTCACCGATCGGGCCGAGAATTTTGTAGGCCACACCGGGCATGTCGGGCACGCCCTTGATGGTGAGCTTGGCCTCGTCGCGATTAAAGGCAATGCCCGCAATCGTCGGGGTTTCCATGTCGGTGTCCTCTACTGTGATCAGGGTCCCGGGGCCGTCCTGGAAACTGTGCAGGACGCGCAGGGGCACGTTGTACTTGCCGGCGAATTCGACAGCGCGAATCTGCAGCACCTTGGAACCCATGCTGGCCATTTCCAGCATCTCCTCGAAGGTGATCTGCGACAGGCGGCGCGCGCCGTCCACAACGCGGGGGTCCGTGGTGTACACGCCATCGACATCGGTGTAGATCTGGCATTCGTCCGCTTTCAGGGCAGCAGCCAGCGCAACGGCAGTCGTGTCGGAGCCGCCGCGGCCGAGAGTGGTGATGTTGCCGTTTTCGTCGACGCCCTGGAATCCGGCAACGACGATCACATAGCCCGCCTTCAAGTCGGCGTGCAGGCGGGCATCGTCGATTTCCCTGATGCGCGCCTTGGTGTGCGCATCGTCGGTGAGGATGCGCACCTGGCTGCCGTTGTAGGACTTGGCCTTAACGCCGCGCTTGTCTAGGGCCATCGAGAGCAGTGCAGTGGTGACCTGCTCACCTGTGGAAACAAGCACGTCCATCTCTCGCGGCAGCGGGCGGTCCTGTATCTCGTTGGCGAGGCCGATCAGGCGGTTGGTTTCGCCCGACATGGCAGAGACGACCACGACCACGTCGTGGCCATCGGCGCGAAAGCCGGCCACCTTGTCTGCGACCTGCTCAATGCGCTCGATGCTGCCGACCGAGGTGCCGCCGAATTTTTGGACGATTAGGCTCATGGTTGCCTGGTGTAACTTCTTCAGTGATTGCCGAGGGGTGATAGCACCGCGAGCCATGCTCTTCACCCGTCATTCCCGCGAAAGCGGTGGTCTGCCATCGCACAATGACGATAGGGGGGCTCAAACAGAACCGCAGGATGCGCCTCCCAAAACGGGGCGCATTAAACACTAAAGTGGAGAAAGTTTAAACAGTAACAGGTACTTAGGAGCTGGCCTGGGTCATCGGCCCCGATGTAGCGCCTTACCCCAATTGCCCCGCCACCCACTCGGGTACCGCCTTCAGGGCCTCTGGCAACGCGGCCACGTCTGAGCCGCCGCCCTGGGCCATGTCGGGGCGGCCGCCGCCCTTGCCGCCCAGGCGTTGTGCAAATTCTTTCATAAGGTCGCCGGCTTTCACCTTATCGGTGAGGTCCTTGGTAACCCCCGCCGTGAGGGCGATCTTATCGTCATTGACGGCTGCAAGCAGGATCACCGCTGAACCCAGCTTGTTCTTACACTGGTCCATAGTGTCGCGCAAGGACTTCGCGTCTGCGCCTTCGACGTTGGCGGCCAGTACCTTCACGCCAGACACCTCCACCGCATCGGCGGTGAGGTCACCACCGGCTGAGGTCGCGAGCTTTTGTTTGAGGCGCTCAATTTCTTTTTGCAGGTCCTTGTTCTCGTTGCGCAGCGCAGCGACCTTGTCGGTCACGTTTGAGGCGTTACCCTTCACCACTTCGCAGACTTCACCGAGCTGTCGCTCCATCGCGTCGAACTGTGCCAGCGCGCCCGCGCCGGTGACCGCCTCGATACGACGCACGCCCGCCGCCACGCCGGACTCAGACACGATCCGCATCAGGCCAATGTCACCCGTGGCGGCCACATGGGTTCCGCCGCAGAGCTCTACGGAGTAGTCGTCGGTGCCCATCGCAAGCACGCGCACCTCGTCGCCGTACTTCTCACCGAACAGTGCCATGGCGCCCGCCGCTACCGCATCGTCCATCGACATGATGCGCGTGGTGACCGGGGTATTGGCACGCACCTGGTCGTTAACGATGGTTTCAATTCGCTTCAGTTCCTCCGCGGTAACACCCTCGGGGTGCGAGAAGTCAAAGCGTAGGCGCTCAGAGTCGACCAGGGAGCCTTTCTGCTGTACATGATCGCCCAGCACTTCACGCAGCGCGGCGTGCATCAGGTGCGTGGCGCTGTGATTGAGCTTGGTGCGCTGGCGCACGCTGCCGTCCACCGCTGCGCTGAGTGTACTGCCCGTGGCAACGCTGCCGGACAACACTTTCACATGGTGCAGGTGCTGATCAGATGCTTTGGTGGTATCGCCCACTTCCAGCCGCACGCCATCGGCCTCGAGGTAGCCGGTGTCGCCGACCTGGCCACCGGATTCGCCGTAAAACGGCGTGCGGTCCAGAACGAGTACACCGCTGTCGTCGGCGTTGAGGCTGTCGACGGGCTCACCGTCTTTTAGTAGCGCGGTCACGGTGCCTTCGCCTGTCAGCCCATCGTAACCCGTGAACTTCGTGCTGCCTTCCAGCGTCAGCACGTCGTTGTAGTCGACCTTGAAGCTACCGCTCTCCTGGGAGCGGGAGCGCTGCTCGGCCATCGCGGCATCGTAGCCCGCCTCGTCAAGGGTCAGGCCGCGCTCACGCGCAATGTCATTCGTCAGGTCCAGGGGGAAGCCGTAAGTGTCGTAGAGCTTGAAAACCACGTCTCCGGGAATCACGGTGCCCTCGAGGCCTGCAAGTGCCTCCTCGAGAATCTGCATGCCATTGTCGAGCGTCTTGGCGAACTGCTCCTCCTCCGTGAGCAGCGCCTTCTCGACCTGCGCCTGCGCCTTCGCGAGCTCGGGGTAGGCCTCGCCCATCTGCTCAACCAGCGTTGCCACCAGCTTGTGGAAGAACGGCCCGGTTGCACCCAGCTTGTTACCGTGGCGCACCGCGCGGCGAATGATACGGCGCAGTACGTAGCCACGCCCCTCATTACCGGGCATGACGCCGTCAGCAACGAGGAAGGCGCAGGAGCGAATGTGGTCTGCGATCACGCGCAGCGACTTCTCTTCGAGATCGGTGACGTTCAGCAGGTCAGCGGCCGACTTGATCAGCGCCTGGAAGAGGTCGATTTCGTAGTTGCTGTGCACGCCCTGCATGACGGCAGCAATACGCTCGAGACCCATGCCGGTATCAACAGAAGGCTTGGGCAGGTCGTGCATCTCACCGCTCGAGTCGCGGTTGAACTGCATGAACACCAGATTCCAGATCTCGATGTAGCGGTCGAGGTCGTCGTCGGGACTGCCGGGCGGACCACCGGGTACATCTTCGCCGTGGTCGTAGAAGATCTCACTGCACGGACCGCACGGGCCTGTGTCGCCCATCTGCCAGAAGTTGTCTTCGTCGAGGCGCGAGATGCGCTCTTTCGGGAAGCCGATCTCGTTGACCCAGATCGCCTCGGCCTCGTCGTCGGACACATGGCAAGTGACCCAGAGCTTCTCCGGCGGCAGGCCGAGCGTGCCCGTCAGGAATTCCCATGCGAAGCGAATGGCGTCCTGCTTGAAGTAATCACCGAAGCTGAAGTTGCCCAGCATCTCGAAGAAGGTGTGGTGCCGTGCCGTGTAGCCGACGTTTTCGAGGTCGTTGTGCTTGCCGCCGGCGCGCACGCAGCGCTGGCTGGACGTCGCGCGATGGTAGGCGCGTGGATCTGTGCCCAGGAACGTGTCTTTAAACTGGTTCATTCCCGCGTTGGTGAAGAGCAGCGTGGGGTCGTTGCCTGGCACGAGTGAGCTTGACGCCACGCGGGTGTGCGCCTGCTGTTCAAAGTAGGCCAGGAAGGCCTCGCGAATCTCTCCGGTCTTCATGCTGCGTCTCTGGTGTGCGAAAAGTCGCCGCGTGGCGCGGCGGTGCCTAACCGACCCCGAACTTCCTCCCGGCAAGCAGGTGAATGTGCAGGTGGAATACGGTTTGGCCTGCGTCGGCGCCATTGTTTACGAAGAGGTTACAGGCCTCGTCGACGCCGAGCTGCTCGGCGATCTTCTTCGCGGTCAGCAACAAGTGGCCGAGCAGTGCCTGGTCTTCCGGGCCAGCATCGACAAGTCGTGGAATCGGCTTGCGCGGAATAATCAGCACGTGGGTGGGCGCCTGTGGATTGATGTCGTTGATCGCCACGCAGAGGTCGTCTTCATACACGAAGTCCGTGGGAATCTCGCCACGGGTGATTTTGCCGAAAATGGTGTCTTCTGCCATGGCGCCTGCCTCAACCTCAGCCCAGTTTCTCGTCGGCGGTTAGCTGCCGCGCCTCGCTCTCCAGCATGACGGGAATACCGTCGCGCACCGGGTAGGCAAGACCGGACGCCTTACAGATAAGTTCGCTCTTTTCTTCGTCGTACTCCACGGGCGCCTTGCTCACCGGGCACACGAGAATACTGAGCAGCTTCTTGTCGATCATCGATACACTGGGTGCGTTGTGGGGCGCCCATTATACGGCCTTTTGACCCCCGTGGGGATGCCACGCAACGCCCTGAACGCCCGGCCTGGGCGGCCAGCCTGATCAAGGATTGACCAGTTGGCGGCCCGCCGCTCCCGAGGGACAACCTCGATGCAGCTGAGTTACCATGAATCCACGGGATAGGTAGGAACCCGCGCGCGGAGGGCGACCTCGTCGGCGCATAGGCGCTCTCCGCCTCTGACAGGACTGGCACTTGAGAGAAAAACAACAGACTCAATCGCGCCACACCCCCCTTCAACGCGTCAGCTCCAGGCAGGCGATGGTTCTCACCGCCGCAATCCCAATCATCGCCTCTGCCCTGCCCGCCAACGCGGTGAATACCTCTATCGGCTCCCTGCAGGGGCGCGTCGACCTGACCGTTTCGCACGGCGTGACCTATCGCCTGCAGGAGCGGAACGACGACTACGTGGCACTCGGCAATGGAGGCCGTGGTACTGCCGTGAATGGCGATGACGGCACGCTGAACTACAAGGAGGGTATCGTCTCGAACATGTCAGGGCTGAGTACCGCGATCACGCTCCAGCAGGGCCGCTTCACAGCCTACGTCCAGGGCTCTGCGTTCTACGACTTCGAGCAGAAAAACGGTCAACGAGAGCATCGTGACTTCAGCTCCTCCGACCTGAACCATATCGGCTCCGGCACGACGGTCCAGGAGTACTACCTGCAGATGAAGCTCAACCCGATGGAGCTGCCGATTATGCTGCGCGTTGGGGACCAAACGGTTAACTGGGGCGAAAGCGTATTCCCCAGTCACGGCGTCGATATCATCAACCCGCTGGACGCGGTTTCACTGTCACAACCGCTGCGCTTCCCCAACAACAGCCCGCGGGTTACGCAGGGAATGATCTGGGGCGCCTCCAGCCTGACAGAGCGGATAGCGGTGGAGGCGTACTACCAGTACGAATGGGAACCCGTATCGCTGCTGCCGGCTGGCGCCTACTTTTCCTCTTCAGATGTCACCGGCAAAGGCCGCAGCAAGTTCATTCAACTTGGTGGCGGACGATTCTCTGACCTCGGCACCGATCTCGACGCAGCGTTCAGCCTGCCAGAGGGCACCCTAGGATTTGATGATGAGTTTCAGCAGATTCCGCAGGGTGCAACGCAAAAGCCAGATGATGACGGCCAGTTCGGCATGGCGATGATGTGGGTCAGCAACCGCGGGAACGCTTCCAAGTGGGGCGTGCACTACGTGCGCTACCACAGCCGATTGCCGATCATCAGCGGCATGACAGCAAACCAACAGGCGGTCGACGAAACCTCTACAGACGCTGTAAATGCGCGTGCCGACCAGCTCTTCGAACCTTATCTGCAGCAGGGTGCCACTCCTTCGGAGGCGCGCGCACTCGCCCAGGGCACCGCCGAGCAACTCACGCTAGGCCAGTACAGCAACCAGTCGAGCTACTTCATCGAATACCCTGAAGACATCTCCATGTTTGCGCTGACCTTCAATACGGCCACGTTGAGGACGGGCACCCTGGTCGCGGCTGAAGTCTCGCACCACATCGACGCGCCGGTGCAGTTGAATGCGGACGATGTCGCAACCGCGATCCTCTCCCCTATCCAGTTCAACCCGGATTTCGCGCAGGGTCCGCTCGGTGAATTTGCGCCAGATGCAACGGTGACAGGCTTTACGCGCAAGGATCGCTCACAGCTCTCGGTCTCGATGCTGCAGATTCTCGGGCAGCGATTGGGCGCCACGCAGTCGCTCATAGGCATCGATGCCGCGTATGTTCACATCCATGACTACCCGACCTCAGCAGAACCTGCTCTCAACGCACGCAACGGCGGGAGCGAAGACTCCTGGGGCTACCGGGCACTCGGACGCCTCACCTACAACAACGTCCTCGGCGCGCTGAACGCATCGCTCACCGTTGCTTTCTCGCACGACGTACATGGCGACACCCCCGGGCCCTACGCAACGTTTTGGGAAGGCCGTAAGTCACTGACGTTCGGCATCGATGGGCGCTACCTGAACCGCCTCACAGCAGGACTGGTTTACACCAGTTTCTACGGCGGCGGTGACAACAATCCCCTGAATGACCGTGATTTCGTTCGTTTCAATGTTAGCTATGGCTTCTAGGATGCGCTTGCGAAAACACCGCGCGGCGCTTCGGGCATTGTTCATGTCTGCCCTATTGTCACTGTCGTGCGGTCAGTCTCTGGCTGAGATCGCCCCCGCGCACCCTGCTGACACGAAAGACTCAACGACAAACCACTTTACACCCCTGGGCGCGCAGCGCAGCGGCAACGCGGCAGGGACCATCCCGGCATGGACGGGTGGGCTGACAACTCCGCCACCAAACTATGACCCGGACAGGCATGAAGTAGACCCCTTCCCGACCGACACACCGCTTTACCAGATCAACGCAGAGAATCTGCAGGACTACGCCACCGTGTTGAGCCCAGGGCAAAAAGCGCTACTTAAGGCCTATCCCGAGACCTGGCATCTCAACGTGTACCAAACGCGGCGGACGGCAGCATTTCCCGAGTGGGTCTACGAAGGAATCCAGAGGAACGCACGGGTGATCGACCCTTCTACCCCGTCGCCGGAACCCCTGTATCGACGCGCGAGAATCGGCTCGCCCTTTCCGTTTCCAGCCAACGGCGAGCAGGTGATGTGGAATCACAACCTGCGCTGGCGCGGTCTCCGCGTCCAACGCGCGTTGGCGAGGGCACCGGTTGCGCCCAGCGGCCGCTACGGGCTGATCACGGGTGAGCTGGATGTCGCCTTTCCCTATGGCACGAGGGAGGTGACGGCGTTTTCGAGGGAGCATCCCAACATGATGCTGGGCGTTGTCTCGAAACTCACATCGCCCTCACTGCTTGCGAACAATGCGGCACTCGTGCTGGAACCGATCGATCACCGGGACACCCAGCGTAAAATCTGGGTATACCTGCCCAGCGTCAAGCGCGTCTTGCGCAGGCCATTTGAAGGCTATGATTTTCCGGCACGAAATACGGACTCGCTGCGAACCGTCGATGACTTTGAGCTATTCAACGGCGCCACCGACAAGTACAACTGGGAGCTGAAGGGGAAACGAGAGCTGCTGATTCCCTACAACAGCTATCGCCTGCATAGCGCCGATGTCACTGCGAGAGACGTCATTCGGCCCGGCCATATCAATCCTGATCTCGCCCGCTACGAACTACATCGCGTATGGGTCGTGGAAGCAACGCTCAAGCCCGGCGAATCACACATTTACAGCCGCAGAGTGTTTTACCTCGACGAGGACAGCTGGCAGATTGCCCTCAGCGAGAGCTACGACGAGGCGGGTGACCTGTGGCGCGTTGCCGAGGCACACGCATTGAGCTTCTACACGGTCCCTGTAGTGCTCAGCACACTCAACGTGTTCCATGACTTGAAGAACGGCCGCTACCTGGCTGAAGGCGTGGACAATGAACTGCAACCTTTCCGGTTCCTGAATGCAGCTGATGCAAGGGAGTTCAGCCCCAACGGGCTATTGTATCGCGTGCGGTGACCGCCCCGCTGCTACTCCTACAGCTGCGATTCGATCGGCAGGATTCCGATGAAGCCCGACATGAAGCGCTGACCGAACGTGGACAGGGGGTCCTTGTCATAGACCACCTCCTCACCATCAATCAACGTTGTCCAGCGCAAATCGCCCTTCTCATCGAGGGTAACCCTGTAGCTATTGACCAGCGAGGCACCTTCATCCATGTAATCGGTGAGATCGGCTGCCAACACAGGGCTCTCGAGATAGATGCCGGCCTCTGTGTTGATATTGGCGGAGCGCGGGTCGAGGTTGAAGCTGCCGATGAAGATGCTTTCATCGTCAAACGCCAGCGCCTTGGTATGCAGGCCAGCCCGAGACTCACCGCGCCAGTTGCGATCGATAATCGTAGAGTCGGAGCGCAGTTCGTAGATCTCGACACCCGCCTCAAGCAACTTCTTCCGGTATTTGGCGTGCCCTGCGTGTGCTGCGAGTACGTCGTTCGAAAGCAGTGAATTGGTCAGCACCCTGACCTTAACGCCGCGTTCGACGAGACCCCTCAGCATCTCGACCCCGCCGTCCCGCACGACAAAATAGGCGGACTCGATCAGTAATGTGTGCTGCACGGTCTCGAACTTCTTTGCCAGCGCCACAATGATTTCGCCCTGTTTTTCATCATCCGCAATGGTTTCGGGCCTGTTCCACACCATGGTGCCGCGCGCCCGGGTCCAGAGGTCCCACTCACTGAGCATCATTTCGCGAAGTGCCGCGAAGTCGTTCTGCAGCTGATAGGGAAAGTCATCAAGGCTGATTCGCTCACGTATCGACGTCGTCGTACTTTCAAGGTCCTCCATGGTGTAGGCACGATCGACCAAAGCGGCCACTGGCACAGCGGCTCTCGTATTCCAGAAATGGTCAAAGACCTCCGAAGCCTCGCGTACAACCGGACCAATACCGCCAATATCGAGATCGCGAAAGTTTGTCTCCGGGTCGATATCAAAATAGTGATTACCGACATTGCGACCACCTACGATCGCGATACTGTTGTCGGCCACCAGAATCTTGTTATGCATGCGATGATTGACGCGGCCCAGGTCAAACATGAAGTCGAACGCGTTGAACGTACGGCTGGCGAAAGGATTGAACAGCCTGGCCTCGATGTTTGGGTGTGCGTCGATGGACGCAATGCCGGCATCTTCACCGCCAAATCCCAGGTCGTCGACCAACAACCTGACCCTGACACCCCTGTCGGCGGCGGCCACGAGTCGCTCCGCGATGATCACGCCCGTGGCATCGGGCTCCCAGATATACACCTGCAGGTCGAGCGTCTTCTCCGCGAGATCGATGAGCGCCAGTCGAGCGCCGAACGCGTGATCACCCTGACGGATGATAGAAAAGGCGGAGTACCCGGGGTTTAAATCTTCCCCCTTGGCGAAGTGACCGCCCAGGCTCGTCGAACGATAGTCCGCCAGCGCATAGCTCTCCTGCCGGGGATAGTCCTCGGGAAGCTGCGCACACCCTGCAAAAAGCAGCGCCAGCACAGCGGCTGACAGCAATCGGAAGACATTCAGACTACGGGGCATGACCCTCTCCTTAATCCTCTATGCCGGAAGGCACTTGGTCAACGCTGCTGCTCGTCCCGCTCCTGCCGAACGCAGGCATACCGCACACCACCAACCTCGATCATCGCCTCGCCACCCTTGTTCCAGAAGGTGACGCCGTCTGCGGCATACTTGGCACCGGAGGCAGACACCGCTTGCGGCAATACATGGGTCGCACCCGCAAACTGCAGCTCGATCGTGTCTGGACCCAGAAACTTCATGCTCGCCACTCCGGCCTCCCCACAGTCAAACGCAGTGCCGTCCCCTTCGGGTGGCAGGTCAGTTGGCGGGGGCTCTTCGACTTCCATCACAAGTGCCCGCACTCGTCGCACTCCTTCCGCGTCATACAAATTGAGGAAAGACTCTGCATCGATCTCAAACCGGGTTACATCTGACAACGCGGCAAAAAAACGAGACTCCTGGTCCATCAGGGCAGGCGCACAGGCCATTCGCGTGCTGCCTAGTGCTGAGAACGACATGTTGTCGCCATCGATTTCAACCGTACCAAAGTAGCGATTGCAGCCCCCGCGGCCACCGACACGCCCCTCGTCTGAAAACTCGAGCGTCGTCATCGAGCGATCGACAATGCCGCGCTCATCGATGTCTTCCACTTGCCATGTACGCTGCGTGATCGTTTCGATGGAATCCGGTGTCACGCTTTCGTTCTCCCCATTGCCAGTGCGCTCCAAAGTCCCGCTGCATCCCCCAACCAATAGGAGGGCCAACATCCAGGGAAAAAGAATGGTCAAGAAGTTGCGCCCATGCGCTCCGAACATACGATTCCTACCTCGCTCCTTCACAGTGATACCTCACGACAGTTAAATCCAGGTCTACCGCTCGTATCGTGCAGCGGCGGACCTTACTCCTCCGGCGGCTTGGCCGGCGCGGGGTACCACTTGTCCGGCGGCACGAGCTTGAGGTCAGGCGGATCTGACTCGTAGTGCGGAGACATGATCTGGACGCCGTACTCGTTAAAGACATCCTGGATAGCAGCGTTCAGGTGGCTGGCCAGGCGTATCGCGTTGGTTGCATCGCGACAGGTCACATTGAGCTGGTAAACAACAGCGAAGTCGCCCATTGCCATCTGCAGCACGAAAGGTTCGCGCGAGGAATCCACGCCGGGAGTGCGCGCTGCGGCCTCAAGCAACAGCGCTTCTACCTGACGCCAGGGTGTGTCATAGCCAATGCCGACCTCGGTATGCACGATCAGCCCATCGGCCTTCTGGTAGGCGCTGTAGTTGATCACGGCGCTGGTCAGAACCTCGGAGTTGGAAATGTTGATCTCTTCGTTCTTGGGCGAACGCAACGTGGTCGACAGGGCACGCACGGCAACCACCTCGCCAAGATGGTCGCCGATGCGTACGCGGTCTCCCTCGCGGAACGCGCCGCGGTAGGTGAGGCTATAGCCGGCCAGCATATTGGCGATGAACGAGGAGGAGCCAATCGAGAATACAAGACCAAGGAAAATACTCACGCCCTTGAACGCATCGGACTCGGAGCCTGGAATGTAGGGATAAGCCACGACCACGGAGAATGCGATGATCAACACCCGAACGATGCGGAATGTGGGCATCGCCCAGTCGCGATCGAAATTGTTGAACCTGATCCAGCCGCGGTCCACTCGCTCGAAGAAGGTCTTCGTTGCACCGAGAATAAAACGCACGATAAAAAACAGCACAACAAGGAAGACGAAGTCCGGCAGGAAACTGACGAAACCCTTGCCAATCTTTTGCAGCGGGTTGAGGATCAGTTCGAAAATGCCGGTGGCAAAAGGCCGGGTCCACGGATAGAGCCCCAGCGCGGTATTCAGCCAGGTCAGCACGATACCGATAAGGGAAAGGATTTTGATACCGCGCAACAGCCCGCCCAACCAACTCCACAGCTGGGCTGCATCAATAATGCGGTGCGAGGCGCGCTCGATGTGTTCGATGCGACGCTTGACCACGCGCTCCACGAGGCGGTCCAGCCAGCCGAACAACGCGCTGGTGAGGTAGAGCAACAGGGCGGCTACCAGCGTAATCCCGGCGAGCATAGCAGTGCTGCGAGCGAGCTTCGTGCTACTACGTGCATCGCGGTAAGCAATAATGGACTCTTCGAGGCGCCCTGTGGTGGCGGCAACGAGAATCTCTAGCGGCACCCGCTCCAGCTGCGCGTCCGCGCCGAGAAGTATGGTCACCTCTTCACCGCCAATCTCCAGGCGATACATCCCATTATCCAAGATGGCCTCTATATCGCCGGGGTCGATCGCTTCATTCTCAGCGACCTCGATCAGTCGGGCACGTATGCGACTCGCTCGCACCTTCGCAGGCTGGGCAGCGACACCCCGCACCCGGAACAGCACTTCGCCGTCCAACTCGACGGGCGCGACATGGATATCGTCATCCTTTGCAAAATCATCCAGCATCGGCATGACCGGCGCCGTCTGGGTCGCAGCGGGTGGTACAGCTTTTGCGGCACTGGTCTGTGCATGTACAACGACACTACTCAGGGCAAGAAGTAGTGCGATGAGAAGGCGGTACATGCTGTGGCTCCAACGTTGTTTGAGAACGTGACTAAACAGTTTACCTGTCGGCCTTTTCCCCGCAACCGTGGGCGGCCAGGGTCGACCTGGGTACAGCAATCCTGGGAACGGCAAGCCTAGAAGCTATAGGAAAGGTAGGCTGTGGGGCCGTAATAATCGGTCTCGACATCAATTTCTCGCCGCGAGCCGCTGTAGGTCACATCGGTATCGACAATCTGGTAACCCAGCGCAAGCGAGAGCCCGTCGATTATCCGGTAGGCCACTTTGACATTTGTGAACAGGTAGCGGCCTTCGTAATCCCCGTAGTTGGCGCTTAACCAGCCCGCACCGGCGTATATCGACCAGCGGTCCGAGAACGCGTACAACCCGTCAATGCGCAGGTTAGGCAACGGCGCAAGCAGGTCCTCATCCGCAAACGACCCGCTAACACCCACATCGTCTACTCCAGCACTGGCTTTGAACTCAAGATCGAAGTCGAATGAGTGCAACCCAGCGCCTATGCGCAGCTCTGCGTTATCAGACTTGTAGACACTATAGAACGCATCCAGCAGGAAGGAGTCCACAGAGAACGTCAGGTCCAGGTTCGCCCCTACCCGGAACTCCTGGCCGTCAAACGTAAAGGTATCTTCGATGACACTGGAGCTGTCGGACTCAAACGTGAACCACGCAAGCTCCACGGACCATCGATCGTTGATGCGCCATCGATAAGAAGCGGTGAAGGCCAGATACTCATCGTCCAATCCCAGTCGCTCAAGGTCGATATCCTGTTTCTGGTCGCCGTCGCGCGTTGAAGAAACCGTGATGTCGGAGCTTTGGTCATAGACCCCGACGTTCAGCGTATGCGTATCGGTCAGCGCTGGATTCACCGCGGCCTGCGCCGCCATCGGCGCGAGGATTCCGAGGAGCATTAGTACCGCCAAAGTAGGTCGTCGCTTCATAGAACCCCCTGATTACGCCGGCACAATGCCGATCATCGTCTGCCCCGCCCGCGCGACATCTGCGGACGCGCTCGCTCACGCGCCATGCCACGCTGCCGCGAGAAATTTGCACGGTCCATGCTCGCCCTGTCGAACTGCGAGCGATTCATCCTGTCCATCGAACCCGGCATTTGCCCGGGACTCGCCCGATCAAACGCCTCGCTCGAGCGATCGCGCACTGCGGAGCGGTCTACAGATTCCCAGCTCCCATTATTGCGCGTATTCCAGCCATCTTTCGTGCGCTGGGCAACATTCCCTTTGGAGTCGGCAAACACGTTGTTCTCGCGCCCGGACACTGGCCTTGCCTGCTTCAGCCCCTTGCGTGCGGTAGCAGAATCGGCCAAGCGAGAGCGGTTGTCACGGTTGTTATAGAGGTTCTGGCGACTGTTCTCGATGCGCGTACGATCGCCGCCCTTGAGACGATTCCCTATGTTGGTGCGGTTGCCGACGTTGATGTTGTTTCCAATGTTAATGTCGCCCGTGTTGATAATCGTCGGTCCCCTATAACCGCCGCCGTACCATCCGCCACAGCAGCCGCCGTAGCCATAGCCACCCCCCCAGCTCACGCCGAACGTGAAGAAGCCAGTGGAGTAGCTCAAACCGAAACTCCAGCCGGTCCAGGGGTTATAGCCCACGTTGAAACCCCAGGTGGGCGGACGTGGGTAATAGTAGCGACCGTAGTACGGCGGGTAATACCAGCCCGTGCCATAGACCGGCACGCCGTAGTACGGGTAGCTCCACATGTAGCCCGGCAGATAGCCGACATACACCACCTCAGGGGTCGATTCGTACACGTGCACATAGGTTGTGTTGTACACGGGCGAACTGGGCGGAATCTTGGCAATCTCCTCGGAGGGGATGTCGTCGGCAACCTTCCATGGGCCTTTTGCAGACCCGGATGTGAACCACACCCCATCATCAACAGCGTAGTAGCGCTTGTCGATCAACAGCACCTGCGAGGCGGTGTTGACGGCGTAGGACACGGAGGTGCCCGAAATCTTTTCGAATTTGGGCTCCCCGTCGTAGGTGACTTCCAGCGTGGCCGCATCGCGCTTGATCGCTGCTGTCTGCGGTATCTGCGCGTCGAGCAATGCCTCGTTCGCCTCGGTGGTGCCCGCAACAGAAGTACGCAGGCCGCCGATGTCGGAGTCTGGCGGTATGTCGCGGAATTCCTCGGGCAATTCGTCTGCCGGCACAAAGGTCCACGGACCCGTGTCAGACTTGGAGCGGTACCAGCGACCTGAGAGAAGCAGGTACATGTTGCCGGTTTCGAGGTACCGCAGCCAGGGTGACTCGGTATTGTTGACGTAGAGAATGGCGCCGCCCTGCAAGGACTTCCACTCGGGCTTGCCCTGCGTCACGATCAATTCGGTAGGTTCGTCGGCGGTCACAATCGCCGGCGGTTTATCGGGCTGCTCCTGCTCCGTCTCCGCCTGCTCCAACATTTTGGCGAGGTCAGACGGCGGGTTGTCGGTGACCTGCCAGGGACCCATCGCACTGCCTGAGCGATACCAGAACTTGCCGCTCGATAACCAGTACTCCTTCCTCTTCTTACCGGAGACGACTGCCAGGGGGGTGTTTACCACGCGCTCGTAGGGGCTGTTGTCGATCTCCGTGTAACGCGGCTCACCGTCGTAGAGCAGTAACACTGAGGGTTCTTCACGAAACAGGATCTGCGGCGGGTCGTGCTTCAGCTCCGAGAGACTGCGCTGCTCGACTTCAGCCGCCTCTAGACTGGATGACAACCGCTCGAGCGAGATCTCAAATCCGCTTTGCGGAACCGCCGCCTCGACGGCCGCGGTAAACCGCTGCTCGCCGGCATCCTTCGAGTCAGGCCAGCGCACCTGCGTGACCTTGAGGTCGCGAATCTGCGCCGTACCCGCTGCACGGTCGGTGTCGATCCTGGCTTCAAACCAGAAGGCTCCGAAGACAGGATCAGGATTGTCGTTGAGCTGCAGCGACATCGCCGCCCGTCCCGTTAGCGTGTTGCCCTCGAGGGATTCAGGCTGGGGCTGGTAGACGATAACGGACCCTTCCTTGCCGGTGACCTCCTGTGGCCATTCGAGCGAGGTGACTGCACTGCTGCCCAGAAAAAGCGCCAGGGCGGCCAGCAGCCGTGCGGCACGCAGAATCCTGCCCGCTGGGTGAAGGTTTTCGTTCATATCGTCTCTCTCTACTGCAAATCTGACCCGGACCTCGGCGCCGCCCTAGTCGTCCGAACCTAGCCAGCGGTACACAATGCCCGCCAGGATCGCGCCGACTATCGGTGCCACCCAGAACAGCCAGAGCTGTGACAGCGCCCAGTCGCCCTGGAAGATCGCAACGCCGGTGCTGCGCGCCGGGTTCACCGAGGTATTGGTCACGGGAATCGAAATCAGGTGGATCAACGTCAGGCCGAGGCCGATGGCGATCGGCGCAAAGCCTGCCGGGGCGCGCTCGTCTGTGGCGCCGAGGATAATGAGCAGGAACATGAACGTCATGACCACCTCGGTAATGAGCGCGGCGGTCAGGGTGTAGCCACCGGGCGAATGCTCGCCGTACCCGTTCGACGCGAAACCGCTGGCGCTGGCGTCAAAGCCTGCCTGGCCGCTGGCAATGAGGTAGAGAATCGCGGCGCCAGCAATGCCTCCGAGGACCTGGGCGGCGATATAGGGCGCAAGCTCGCCGGCTCCGAAGCGCCCGCCGGACCAGAGCCCCAGCGACACGGCAGGGTTGAGGTGGCAGCCTGAGATATGGCCGATAGCAAAGGCCATAGTGAGTACGGTAAGGCCGAAGGCTAATGAAACACCCAGGAGTCCGATTCCAACATCTGGAAAAGCCGCCGCGAGCACCGCCGAGCCACAGCCCCCAAGGACCAACCAGAACGTGCCGAAGAATTCCGCGCCGAGTTTCTTGATCATTATATTTCTCCTCTCGCACTCGCTTTTGCAGACAAACGGAGCCCTGTTGCGGACGGGGCCCACAGGCAGAAGATAGACTAGGTTCGCTGCAGATGGAAACTACTTTTATACCTCAGAAGGGTCTCGCAACGGCCCTCGTTCTGAAACACTTTCTGCGACCTTGCGCGGCCCGCCCGGGCCCTCGCCCCGAGGCTGGACAAAACCCGTTCGCGAAACAGCGCCGCACTGGACCGCACGCAATCTGCGCCTATACTTCCCGACCACACGACTTTTCTAACAATAAGCCATTGCAGAGCACAGGAGCAGCCCTCGCTATGAAACGTTTCAACATCGTGTCACTCGCCCTTCTCGTCGTCGCATCCTTCCTCTTCAACCAGACCGCACTGGCAGATGCCGTCGAGCAAAAGGTCTGGATCAAACCGGTGAACGAGGGAGGCCAGTGCACGGTGACCGCCCTCTTCAAGGGTGACAAGGACAACTGCAAGAACAAGAAAGCCAAGGGCCGCGACGACTGCGCAAAGGACGAGGGCTGCGTCTGCAGCCGTAAGGAAAAGCACATTGCCTGGCAAATGGACGGCAGCCAGTCATTTAAAGTCGTCTTTGACCAGGGTGACAAGAACCCCTTCGTCAAGGACGGCAGCCACGAGTGCAACTTCAAGAGCAACAAGAAGGGTAAGCTGCGCTGCCGGGTTAAAGGCAAGGACACACCCAAGGGCATTTACCGCTATTCGGTTGAGGTGCCCAACTGCGAATCCGCAAAGCTGCAGTTGAAACTCTACTAGCGCGTGCCGGCCCTGAGGTAACACGGCCGGACAGTCATTCCAGGGCAACAAAGCGCCGCGCGACCCGATAGGTTTGCGCGGCAACAGGCGTCTGGTACACACTCTCCGACCGACCAAGCGCGTCACGCGGCCATGTTCGAGTGGCTACGTGACACGCGCTGCCGCCGGGACCATGGAGACCGCTTACTTGACGCGCGCATCGTGCAAAACCAACAAGCTGGCATGCCTGCTTTTATCTGCAGGTGTGGCGCTTGTATTGCGTTCGCCGCTAGCCTGGTCTGAGAACAAGGGCTTCATAGAGGAGCAGATCGAGGCGTTTCGCCAAAGCGACTTCAACATCAAGCGCGCCGACTCCAATGCACCCTTTGTTCCCCTCGCCTTTGCCAGCACCAGCCGCTACGGCAGCGCGAAGGTAGAAAGCGACGCGCGCGGAGTGGAAGCGACCTACGACGTGACCAATATCTCGCAGGGCGCTGTTACACCCTTCGTGCTCGGCAGCCGCGACGTGGTGGGTATCGGTGAATACGTCAGCTTCTCCCACTTCCGTGTGGAAGACGGGCCCGTCGACAACTTCGACGTCACATCGATCGGGGTCCCGATGGGCTGGGCGCGACAGGTCAATCCCGAGTGGCAGGTCATGAGCTTTGTGATGCCGCTCGGGCACAGCAACTCCTTCGACAACGGCGGGTGGACCTGGCAAACGCTAGGCGGCGCATTCACGCGGTGGACGCAGAACGACGAGGTGTGGTGGGCGTTTGGCGTGTACGTTGATGTCGGCACCGACGAGAGCTTCACCCTGCCCTACCTCGGCGCCTCCTGGCTCATCAACAAGCAATGGACCGTCAGCGCGATCCTGCCATGGCCCTCGGTCATTTATACGCCCAGCCCGGACTGGCTTGTCAGGTTCGGGGCCTCGCCCTCCTCCGCCTCGTGGTCCATTACGCCTGAGGATGGCAATGCCACCCTTAACCTGGACGCCTTCGATTTTGGAGTGGGTGTCGAACGCAAGCTCTCCCAACTGTTCTGGCTGAGCGGTGAGGTGGGGATAGGAGGGCTCAGGAACCTGCGGTTTTCTGACTCCGATATCGACGAGCCGGATTTCGACGCGCGCTCCAGCTGGTACGCGAACATCAGCCTCAGGCTGCGGCCACCGAAACTGCGATAGACAGCCTATCGTTTGGATAAAACCCGGAACGTGAAGTCAGGGTTGTGGCATCGGCGGAACGAGATATTGCGGGTCGATGCGCTCACCGCGCCAGCTCATCCGCCAATCCAGGTGCGGACCGGTCGCACGGCCTGATGCGCCAATCTCGCCAATCAGCTCGCCCGTTTTAACCTCCTGCCCGGCTTCCACCAGAATCTTGGACAGGTGCAGGAATGAAGACGACAGTCCGTAGCCATGGTCGAGAATGATCGTGCCACCGGAGTAAAACAAGTCGTCCTCGGCCAGCGTCACAATCCCGGAACTCGGCGCGGCCACCGGGCTACCGGTCGGCAACGCAATGTCGATACCGTAGTGAGGGCTGCGCGGCACGCCATTGTAGAACCGCTGGCTGCCGTACACGCCGCTAATGGGCCCCACAGCGGGCCAGCTGAAACCCGCCAACGCATCACGCAGTAAGTCGGGGCGCATAAAGTGGCGCCCTTTCGCGGCGCCGACGAGTGCGCGCTCCCGTGCAATCCGCTCCAGCCGCTCGGGGGGAGGCGTCACCGTTTCCTGGGGAACACCTTCCACGCGTTGGATCAGGTACTCGCGCGGGGCGATAGTGAGCGTCTGTTCGCAGGTCTTGCTCCGACCCTGCACCGTCAGCCGCGCAGACGGGGGCGCATCGCGGCCGAAGCCCGCGACGAAGGTGCCGTCGCCAAGGACATCGAGTTCCCTACCATCGAGGTAGACGGTGGCGTCTGGCGAAACCCTTCCAGAGACGAGGCCACCCTGGCTGAGATTGCCCGACAAGGTGACGCACGTGGATTCACCAGCGGACGCGTAGCCGGCTACAAGACCCATTGCCAGTGCAATCACACCGGCAATCCAACCCCTTTTCACGCTTGCTCTCCCCCGGCTCGCTTGCGTCCCACGGTAACGCGCTACCCACTGGCCGGGCAACCGGGCCACTTTAGTATTCTCTAATTTAGATATTTCTAATACAATAAAGTCCACGACGAGGGTTACCTATGAATAGCGCCTTGGACATCCAGCAAATGCAGGTCCACGCCGGTGAAGCGGCAAATCTTCTGAAGAAAATGGCGAATGAGCATCGCCTGCTGGTGCTCTGCACGCTGGCATCGGGCGAACTATCAGTCGGTGACCTTAACGCCCAAATCCCGCTGAGCCAGTCCGCGTTATCACAACACCTTGGCGCGCTGCGCGAGGCAGGCCTTGTGCAAACCCGGCGCGAGGCGCAAACCATTTTCTACAGCCTGCAGGGAGAAAACGCGATGAAAGTCATCGAAGTGCTGCGCTCGATTTATTGTCCGGACCTTTAGCCATGGTTCGCATCGACTACTACAGTGACATCCTCTGCGTATGGGCGTGGATCGCCGAGCACCGCATCGAAGAACTGGCCCGAGAGTTTGATGGAAAGATTGAAGTGCACCGCCACTACATCGACATTTTTGGCGATGTCACCGGCAAGATAACGCGCCAATGGCAGGACAAGGGCGGTTTCGAAGGCTACGCGCGGCACGTCGAGGCGTCAGGCGCTGCATTTCCCGAGGTGCCGGTGCACGCCGATGTCTGGCACAGCGTGCGTCCGGCAAGCTCCGCCAACCCGCATCTGGTAGTAAAGGGCACCGCCCTCACCCACGACCAGGCGAAGGCGGACGCGCTCTGCAGTCAGCTGCGCCGGGCGTTCTTCGTCAAGGCCGTCGACATCGGGAAGCGCGATACGCTCGATGCCGAGATGCAGCAAGTCGGTATCGACCCGGGAGCGGTCGCCCGTTCAATTGAAGATGGCTCCGCAGTCGCCGCATTGATGGGCGACTACCAGAGAGCGCATGAACTAGAGCTAAAGGGTAGCCCCTCTTTCATCATGAATCAGGGCCGCCAGGTGCTCTTTGGTAACGTGGGCTATCGCATTCTCAGCGCGAATGTCGCGGAGCTTCTCACCGATCACGAACACGGCGCCAGCTGGTGCTGACACCCACACGATAGACACAGGGGCTAGAGACAGTGGAAACACCGAAAACGAAAGATGACGAGCATCAGGAAGACGAGAGTCTCACACTTGTGCAGGTGGGCTCCAGCGTACTGGCGGCGGGCTTTGGTGTGCAGTCGAAGGAAAACAAACAGCGCGATTTCACACGCGGCAAACCGATACAGTTCGTTATTGTCGGCATCTTCTTTACTGCCGCACTCATGGCTGTACTCATCGGCATCGTAAAGTGGGTCTTGCCCTGATTTGTAGCAACTTTGCACGCTAGAATAGCGCGATGGGACGCTACCGACCGCCGCGCAAACGCGGCTCACGTTACATCACACCCGAGGGCGAACAAGCCCTCAGGGACGAACTGCACCAGCTCTGGAAAGTGGAGCGGCCGCAGGTTACCGACGCCGTTCACGAAGCGGCCAAGAATGGTGACCGCTCCGAGAACGGCGACTATATCTACGGCAAGCGCAGACTCCGTGAGATCGATTCCCGCGTGCGCTTTCTCAACAAACGGCTCGACGAGCTCGAGGTGGTAAACCGCGCACCGGATGACCAGTCCAAAGTCTTCTTCGGCGCATGGGTGGCACTGGAAGACGAGGCCGGCGAAGAGCAACACTGGCGCATTGTCGGCCCCGACGAGTTTGACCTAGAAGCGCGCAAGCTCAGCATGGACTCGCCCATGGCCCGCGCTCTGCTGGGCAAAACGCTGGATGACGAGGTGGAGGTACAAACACCCTCAGGGCCGCAGACTTTCTTCATTACGGAAGTGCGCTACGAGTGACAGGGCAAAAAGAGACAAAAAAAACCGCCGCCCCATCGGGGCGGCGGTTAAACGTGGTGGTTCGATCCACCAACGCCCGCAAACTACTTGACTGAAACGCGTGGCGCCACCAAGACATATGACGTCACTTCAGGCCACGGTCGCCTTCATCGCTGACAGACCAGGAGCGATTGATTGTTATCATAATAATAATGATTCTCATTTGCAATAAGTTTTTGACAAAAACCGCCTCCCGCAGACAAAAAAAAGGGCCCCCGAAGGGGCCCTCTCGAGTCTGGTCATGACCTAGGGACCACCAGGCACGTAGCCATCCACCGTACAGGGCAGAGTAGGATCGCAAGTGTCTACGAACGCTCCAATGCCATCGGGCATGAGCCACGCGGACTTCTGCGCCTGGGCGTTCGGGTCCTTGCGCGGCAGGCTGTGGGGGTCCTCCCCGAAATCGGGCTCAAACGGCGAAGTATTGTTAGTTGGCGGCGGCGCGGTGCCGCCGTCATTGCCGCCACCCCCCACGGGGCCATCATCCCAGTAGGTCAGCACCGAGCCCGTGAAAACACCGGCCGGGAGCGGGTCGATGTTTACGAAGGGATTGGTGTCCGGGTGACGCCCGGGCTCCAGGGCCGGCACACGCAGCTTCGCACCGATAGCCCGCGTCATCAGCTCGGCAGCCCAGTGGCTGACCTGGTGGTCGCCGTAGGCCACTTGCAGGAGCACAGAGTGTGACGGCGTGTTGGGCAGCGTGTTGTTTTCGATATGGTAAGCGTAGCCGTTCGCCTCGGCTCGGTCCCACAGCATCTGCGCCATCGATAACAGGATGGTCTGGTCTTTAACACTGGTGTAACCACCCCCGTCTGGGCCGGTTGCGCTGCCCGTGAAGATCAGGGAGTACTGCTCGAAGTCGATACTGCGCCGCAGCAGCAGGCTGTAATTCATGCCCGGCACACCGAGCACTCCGCGCGTCACGTCCTGTATCACACCCATCAACGCGCCACCCAGGATACCGCCCTGGCTGTTGCCGTCGTAGTACACCACGCTGCTGTCGAACACTGGCACGCCGCCCGCCTGGAAGGCCTCGTGCGCGGCGAAGCCATCGTCATGCTTCAGCAAACGGCCGAGGAACATGAAGTTCAAGAGGCCCTGCTGCGTGCGATCAAAGAAGGGGCGCAGGTGTGTCATGTCCTGCAGCGCCTCGATGGCCACACCGACGTCTTCACCGGAGAAGCCCGCCCAGTCCGTCGCGCAGAACATCATGTTGTGATCGCTCGACATGATGTTGATATTGCCACCTGTGCCGCGGCGGACCTCGCCGGCACTGCCCAAGAGGCCGTGTCCGTACAGTGACGGCCGGGCCTGTTCTGCGGGCGCCACATCGTAGTCGGCAACCGTCGAACGCGCGATGCGGCAGATGAAGTTTGCCTGCAGCGTGTTGTCGCCGCCCATGCGGTCGGGCAGTTCGTCGCCCTCTGCGTAGTAAAAGGCAGCGCCCGGTTCACCCAGGTCAGTGTCGAGGAAGTTCGGCACGGTGAAAAACCCGTTGACCTCGCGCGACATCAGCTCGTTCTCGCCATCGCCGCAGCCGTCATCGCCACAGGGCGCAAAATCGATAACTTCCGACACCGTGAACACCGGGGCGGCCGCACCGAGGTCGGCAAACGCCTCGTCGCGGATGTGCAGCACACGCTCGGTGATGTTACGCACGCTGGCGACATTGAAGTCCCAGGCAAGGTACAGGCCATCGCGATCAATGCCTGCGTCTTCGAGAATGTCGAAGATCTCTTCCATGCCATCCCGGCGAGCTTCAATGGCCTGGTTGGAGGTACGCCTGCCATCGCGCAGCACTCGGAACACCTCCGGCGGCTCGATCAGGTCACCGTTGGCATCGCGCAGGTTACTCAGCGCGACGATGTAGCGCTCGCCGCGCTCGAACTGCGCCTGGGGCCGGATCAGGAACGTGGTCTCCTCCGGGTTGTCGGTATTCGCGTCGAGTTCGGAGAAAATCAGGTGGCGCTCACCGGTACTCGCTCG
Source organism: Halioglobus sp. (assembly GCA_965227435.1). Taxonomy (GTDB): domain Bacteria; phylum Pseudomonadota; class Gammaproteobacteria; order Pseudomonadales; family Halieaceae; genus Marimicrobium. The sequence continues at coordinate 1,197,671 of CBDDGB010000002.1, forward strand.
AATCACCTGCACCGGCGAGTCTGCACTAAGCGATGCGGCCAGGTCGGTAAGACGCGGCGCGCCGGTCTGGTCCAGGTCAAGGCCAGGCACCTGCGTGACGATCATCTGCGACGGTGAAAACCCGTCATTGCGATTCCATTCAGCGGGGTCAACCGGCACGTCCTGCTTGTTGCGCGGCATGGAGTCAATGTTCAGGTTGACCCGCCAGCCGGTGTCGGTGCTCTCGTCTTCGACGAGGTAGGCATTGCTGGGAAACGGGAACAGGCAGTTCGCCTGGTCGAGAATCTCGCAGCGGCCTGCATCACTGGTTTCAACATCGATGAACTGACGGCCGCCGTTGTCATTAAGACAGGCGGTGAGTGCCAGGGATGACGCGAGAAGTGTCACGGTGTTGCGGATACGCATGCTTAGCTCCGTTGTTTGTAGTTATGAGCTATTTTGTCGTCCCCCGCACAAGCGGGGGCGACGCTAAAAGGTGAGATACCACCCGTGTAAATCAGTATAAGTGTAGTCGCCGGGGGCGAAAATTGCGTTGCCTCAAATTACTGGTGGAATCACTTCAGCGCCGCGTAGACCATATTCTCCAGCTGGCCCCGAAAGTTGAACGTGCTTGAGGGCATCAATTGGGTCATGAAGATCACCACGAGCTCCTCTGCAGGGTCCACCCAGAACAGGGTGCTCGCGAGACCACCCCAGAGGTAGCTGCCTCGCGAGGCGGGATGCCCGTTCTTCACGGCATCGACCTTCGTGGCGAAGCCCAATCCGAAACCGACGCCCTCGTAGGCCGACTCCGAGAAACTTCCTGTGGCGAAATCCGACATATCGGCGCCATCGGGAATATGGTTGCTGGTCATGAAGTCGATCGTGCGCGAACCAATAATACGCTGGCCATTGAGACTGCCGCCATTTAGAAGCATTGCGCAGAAGCGGTAGTAGTCCCCGACCGTGGAGATCAGCCCGCCGCCGCCAGAGTAAAAGTCGAGGTTGCGGTAGCCGCTGTCCTGGCCATCGTCCTGCAACACCATCTCTTTGCTGAGGTTGCGCTCGTAACAGGAGGCGAAGCGCCCTACTTTGTCTGGCGTTATCTCGAATGCGGTGTCGTGCATACCCAGCGGCGTAAAAATCTCATCTCTCAGAAACTCAGGCAACGACTTGCCGCCAAGCACTTCGATGAGGTAGCCAATGACATCGACTGACACAGAGTAATTCCAGCGCTCGCCCGGTGAGAACTCGAGCGGCAGCTGTGCAAGCTGCTCGATCATACTCTTGAGCGTGTAACCCGGCTGCGGTCGAGCAACGCCCACTTTACGGTAGGCGTAATCGATGTTGCTGGCACGCAGGAAGTCGTAGGTGAGCCCGGAGGTATGCATCAGCAGGTCGCGCACGGTCATCGGTCGCTTGCAGGGCTCGGTGGCGAACAGCGGATAAGAACCCGCCGTCCAAACGCGCAGATCGCGGAACTCGGGGATAAAACGGTGGACAGGGTCACTCAGTGAGAACAAACCCCGCTCGTGCAGTGTCATGAGCGCGAGCGAAACGATGGGCTTGGTCATCGAGTAGATGCGCAGGATACTGTCCTCGGTCATCGGCGTACCGCGCTCGACATCGCGCTCGCCCTGGATGTCCAGGTAGCAGGCCTGCCCGCGCCGGGCGACGAGCGTTATCGCACCGGGAATCTTCTGCGGCTCGATGTACCGTAAGCGCAGGTGCTCGGCGACACGCGCCAGTTGCGCGCCATTGATGCCGACATCTTCAGGGCTGACCAGGTCCATCGCGTACTTATCTCCCGCCAAAAGGGCACCAGTGATACCGGCAGCCCGGGCAAAAGGCAAGGGGTGGCTCAGGCAAAGAGGTCCGCTACTCGCTGGCGGAGCTCGGGCACCACGGCCTCCTCGAACCAGTCATTGCGCCTCAGCCAGAGCGTGTTGCGCGGCGAGGGGTGCGGCAGGGGCAGGTAGCGCGGCGCGAAATCACGCCAGCGCCGTACGCGCTCGGTCAGTGTCTCCCGACTCGCGCCAAGGTAGTGTTGCTGCGCATAACTCCCCACCAGCAGGACGAGCTCGACGCGGGGCATATGCTTCAGCAAGCGCTCGTGCCATAACGGCGCGCATTCGGGCCGCGGCGGCAGATCACCCGACTTGCCCTTGCCCGGGTAGCAGAAACCCATGGGCACAATGGCGATGCGGGACTCGTCGTAAAACGTGTCGCGGTCCATGTCCAACCAGTCACGCAGGCGATCACCGCTGGGATCATTCCAGGGCACACCGCTGGCATGGACCTTCGTGCCCGGCGCCTGGCCCACGATTAGGAGACGCGCCGTGGCAGACGCCCTGAGGACCGGGTTAGCGCCGAGCGGCAGGTCTGCCTCGCAGTGACGGCAGGCGCGAACCTCTGCAAGCAGCTCCGTCAGGGCGATTTCTTTTGCGGTTTTACGTGGCAAGGTTGGACTCTATCTGGGCAAGCTAACGGGTGCGAGGCAGGTCACAGTTTGGAACGACTATACTAGCGAAATTGCCGCCATTTACAGCGATTATTGCCCGTACTTGAGCAGTCTTGCTACCATCGGCGCTGGCTGACTACCCGCAATTTCCAGCACGAACCAACCTCACGGCCGATCACGGAGCAACTATGAGCCGCCAGTCCCTGTTTGACCTCGAAAACCATGCCGACTTCGTGCAGCGGCACATTGGGCCCAGCCCGAAACAGCAGTCAAAGATGGCAGCGGTGCTGGGCTATGACGATCTCGACGCCCTGATCGAAGACACCGTGCCAGGCGCGATCCGCAGGGAACGGCCCATGAATCTGCCGGGCGCGCAGAGCGAGCGCGCCGTGGTCGCCAGACTTCGGGAGCTGGCCAATCAAAACGTCCTCAACCGCTCCTTTATCGGCACCGGCTACCACGACACGATCACCCCTCCTGTCATCCAGCGTAACGTGCTGGAAAACCCAGGTTGGTACACCGCCTACACCCCCTACCAGCCCGAAATATCACAGGGCCGCCTGGAGGCACTGCTCACGTACCAGCAAATGATCATGGACCTCACCGGCATGGAACTCGCGAACGCGTCCATGCTCGACGAGGGCACCGCTGCAGCCGAGGCCATGACGCTCATGCAGCGGGTCAACAAGAAGAACCGCAGCAACACATTTATCGTGGCCGAGGACTGCCACCCGCAGACCATCGGCGTCGTAAAGACACGCGCCGAGGTGCTCGACATCGAAATCGTAGTGGGCGACCCCAACGCGCTCATCGGCAGCACAGAGGCTTTCGGCGTGTTGTTGCAATACCCCGGCACCTACGGCCACCTAGAAGACATCTCACCCCTGATCGAGAAGGCGCACGCCGGCCAGACACTCGTGGGGGTGGCAACCGACATCATGGCGCTGCTGCTGGTCAAGTCCCCCGGCGCACTGGGCGCGGACGTGGTCGTGGGCAACAGCCAGCGCTTTGGCGTGCCAATGGGTTTCGGCGGACCGCACGCGGCTTTTTTCGCCACGCGCGAGGCCTACAAGCGCTCGACGCCCGGGCGCATTATCGGTGTATCTATCGACCGCCGCGGCAACCAGGCGCTGCGCATGGCGATGCAGACGCGTGAGCAGCACATCCGCCGCGAAAAAGCGACGAGCAACATCTGCACGGCGCAGGCACTACTGGCGATCATGGCCGCCTTCTACGCCATGTACCATGGGCCGAAAGGGCTGCGCCGTATTGCCGTGCGTATCCAGCGCCTCGCCTGCATCTTGCAACACGGCCTCGCGAGCGCAGGCTTTGCGGCGGACAATACGACATTCTTCGATACCCTGACCTACACCGTGGGCGACAAGCAGCAGGAGATTGTGAAGCGCGCACTGGACCGCGGACTCAACCTGCGCGTCATCGGCGACGACCGGCTGGGCATCGCACTTGATGAAACCACCACCGGCGCCGACATCGAGGCGCTGTGGGAAGCCTTTACCGCGGACACAACACTGCCGAGCGCCGAGAATATAGACGACGACGTCACCGAGAATGCCGGCATTCCTGACGGCCTCATGCGCCCACTCGACTACCTGTCGCACCCGCTCTTCAACGACTATCACTCTGAAACCGAGATGCTGCGCTACATGCGCTACCTCGAAGACAAGGACATCGCCCTGAACCGCGCGATGATCCCCCTCGGCAGCTGCACCATGAAGCTGAATGCGACGACCGAGATGGTCGCGGTTACCTGGCCCGAGTTTGCAGGCATTCACCCCTTTGCGCCGCCGGAGCAAACCGCGGGCTACACCGCGATGATCAACGAGCTGGAACACATGCTGCTCGAATGCACCGGCTACGACGCGCTGTCGATGCAGCCAAACGCGGGCTCACAGGGTGAGTACGCGGGCCTGCTCGCCATTCGTCGCTACCACGAGAGCCGCGGCGATCAGCAGCGTGACATCTGCCTGATTCCCTCTTCAGCACACGGCACCAACCCCGCGAGCGCAGCGCTGGCCGGTATGCGCGTGGTGATTGTCGAGTGCGATGACCAGGGCAACGTGGACCTCGACGACCTCAGGGACAAGGCGGCGCGCCATGCCGAGGTACTGTCCTGCATCATGGTGACCTACCCCTCGACTCACGGGGTCTTCGAAGAGTCCATTATTGAGCTGTGCGACATCGTGCACGAGCACGGCGGCCAGGTGTATGTCGACGGTGCCAACCTCAATGCACTTGTTGGCCTGTCAGCTCCGGGTAAGTTCGGCGCCGACGTGTCACACCTCAACCTGCACAAGACGTTCTGTATTCCACACGGCGGCGGTGGCCCCGGCATGGGCCCGATTGGCGTCGGTGCACACCTCGCGCCCTTCCTCCCGAGCCACCCCGTCTCGCCGGTGCCGGGTGTCGACAAAGACAACGACGTGATTTCGGCGGCGCCGTTTGGCTCCGCCTCGATCCTGCCGATCTCCTGGGCTTACATCGCACTCATGGGCGGCGAGGGCCTGGCCGAGGCGACCAAAGTGGCGATTCTCAACGCCAACTACATCGCCCACCGTCTCAAGGACCACTACCCGGTGCTGTACACCGGCACCAGCGGCAATGTGGCACACGAGTGCATCCTCGACATCCGACCGCTGGCGGAGGCGAGCGGCGTGACTGAGGAAGATATTGCCAAGCGACTCATCGACTATGGCTTTCACGCGCCCACCATGTCGTTCCCGGTGGCGGGCACGCTGATGGTCGAACCCACGGAGTCGGAATCGCAGGCAGAACTGGACCGCTTCTGCGATGCCCTCATCGCGATTCGCGAAGAGATTAACGCCGTGCAGGATGGCCGCTGGGACGCCGCAGACAACCCGCTGGTGAACGCGCCGCACACACTCGCGGATGTGGCTGCCAACGAATGGGCACACCCCTACTCCCGCGAAGACGCCGCGTACCCCGTCGACAGCCTGCGCCGCTACAAGTACTTCGCACCCGTGAATCGCGTCGACAACGTGTACGGCGACCGGAATCTATTCTGCGCGTGCCCGTCGATCGACAGCTACAGGGAAGGCAGCTGAGTCACGGGCTGCTATCCTTCCGCAAGCCCAATTAGCAACGAGGCCTTTCGATGAGCCTGATCGCCCAGCCGCTGCGCCTTCCCTGCGGCGCAGAACTTCCCAACCGACTTGCCAAGGCCGCCATGACTGAGGGCCTCGCTGATCCACAGGGCCTACCCAGCGAGGCGCTAGAAACGCTTTACGGCCTCTGGTCTGATGGCGGAGCTGGCCTGCTCCTCTCTGGCAACATACAGGTCGACGGTGATCACCTGGAGCGACCGGGCAATGTGATTGTTGAGGGTGAACCCAGCGCGGAACTCGCTGCTGCGCTCAAGAGCTGGGCCACTGTGGCGACCCGCAGCGGCAACCACTTCTGGGCACAGATCAGTCACGCGGGCCGGCAGACGCAAAAACCCGTGAATGCCAACCCCAAGGCACCCTCTGCAGTGCGGGTGGGACTCCCGGGCGGGCAGTTCGGCGACCCCGTACCACTGACAAAAACTGAAATCACCGATATCGTCAAGCGCTTCGCCATCTGCGCCAAGGCTGTGCAAGAGGCGGGCTTTACCGGCGTACAGGTGCACTCCGCACACGGTTACCTGTTGTCGCAGTTCCTCAGCCCACGTACCAACCTGCGTGACGACGAATATGGCGGCCCGCTGGAAAACCGCGCCCGCATGTTGCTGGAGGTGGTCGCGGCCGTGCGCAAGGCGGTGGGGCCCGACTTCCCCGTGGCGGTGAAGATGAACAGCGCAGACTTCCAGCAGGGCGGCTTCGCCTTCGAGGACAGCCTGCAGGTGGCAAAGTGGCTCGAAGAGGCCGGAATCGACCTGCTGGAAATCTCTGGCGGCACCTACGAGCAACCCAAACTGCTCGGCGCCGAGGGTATCGAAGAGGAAGAGGCACAGTACGTTGCGAAGTCCACACAGATTCGCGAGGCCTACTTCGTCGACTTTGCACTGGCGATGTCGGAACAGGTCAACATTCCGTTGATGGTGACCGGCGGCTTTCGCAGGCGCGATGCGATGGAAGAGGCGCTCTCGGGCAACGGTGCAGATGTGATCGGCATCGGCCGCCCGATGTGCGTGCAGACCGATGCACCGCAACGGTTGCTTGATGGGGCCGAGGAACTGCCGCGCTATGAAGCAGATCTGCGCGCCTTTCCGAGCTGGCTGGGTTTTCTCAATCGCATCAAGCCGCTGCGCGTGATGGGCTCCTTTGCCGTCCAGTACTGGTACTACGCCCAGCTGGACGCGCTCGGGCGCACTGGCAAGGCAGTGCCCGACATCTCGCCCCTGGCCTCGGCGCGCAAAGTGATGGCTGACAGTACCGCCTGGCTTAAGGCGCGCAGGTCAGCCTAGCCAGAGCACCCTTTATTGCCCTCGTAAGAGCACTTGGCTAAAGTCACGGCTGAGAAGCCCTGTACCCCCATAAACTATGCTGCCAACCCGAACCCCGTTCCTCATTGGACGCAACGAGCCGTGCTTTTGCGGCAGCGGCAAGCGCTTCAGGCACTGCTGCGGTTCCAGTCAGCCAGATCGTGCGTTGCCCCACGGCATTGTGGTCGAAGAAAGCTTTCTTAGCGCCGAAGAGTGCGGTGAAATTCTCGCCGTTGCGAATGAAAGAACATCAGATCGCCTGGAGCTAGTAGACCGGGAAAAAACCACCAGGGATGAGCTGGTAAGAACATATGACGACAAACGCATCACGGAGCGTGTCGACATGTCGGGGCACCAACACCTGTTGGACGATCCGATCAAGCGAGCCATTGCGACACGCGTTGAACCCGCTATGGACTGCAAAGTTGAGTGGATGGAGGAGCCCCACATCCTCAAGTACGAACCCGGCAGCTTTTATGCAACCCACGCTGACAGCGAAAACCTGAACCCTGATTCCAACCTGTGGGAGAAGATCCTGGACAGGGACGTCAGCATGTTGCTTTACCTGGACGACGACTACGAGGGCGGTGAACTGGAGTTTCCAAACTTCAACTTCAAGATGCGTCCGCGCGCGGGGATGCTGGTGTACTTCCCCTCCGACAGCCGCTACCGACACTCGGCACTGGCCGTCACTTCCGGCACGCGCCACGCCATCGTCACATGGATGTCGCTTGAGGGAGTGGAGAAGGTGCGTACTGCGATGCCCGAAAAATCGAGCCTACTGCTTTAACGGTCTTCCAGGTGTGACAGCGCATCCGCCGGTCGCGCCCGTTCTGAATAGTCAAAACGAATATCCACCGCCTCGGTCTTGCCTTGCTCATCGCGCAGATTGCTGAGACCGGCAAACCGCATCAGCTGACGCTCATCCCGCGAGTAGCTCACATCAATAGGGTCTGCGATCAGCCCAAGGAACCAGGACTTCACCGCCACGCGCACACACAGCAGCTCAGAAGCACAGTCGGCATCACTGCGCACTTCTGCCGTCATTTTTACGGGGCGACTAATACCGACCACACGGAAGGGAAACACGACATCCTCACCTGCGACAAGATCGTCCCAGCGCATACGCACGTAGTTGTCAAAACCTGCATCCACCACGACGTCATCCCGTTTCTCGACCGACAGCGTGTGCTCGAGATCTGCTCGCAGGTCACGCATGTACAGCGCCGGGCCCTTGAGGTTCTCGCGATAATCAAGGCTCTTGTAGGCAATCAGCTTGCCGGTGGGGTCGCGGTATTCCACCTCGCATTGGCGCAGGTCTTCCTGGCAGTAATGCCACTCTGAATAGAGCTCAGCACCGGAATCAACACTGAACGCAGTGCCCACCGTCATGAGGGGCATCACCGGATCGGCCTGTGAGACCACTGGCAGCGCAAGGGCCGCCAACAGCAACATCCACCTAGTTTTCATCGCGCAGTTCCTCCATAAAGCGCGCCGCGAGGCGCAGCAGCAAGGGGAACATTATCGCCCACGTGACGCCGAGAACAATGGGGCCGATAACCGGGTCCGCGAACTCTACAGGGCTCAGGCGAGTGCCAGCGACGTAGGATAAAGCGCCACCGATACCGCCGACGAGTGCCGCGGCAACCGGGCGCGTCCGAAAACCGGCGAAGGCATGCCCCAGCGTTGTGGCAAAGGCCGGCCAGAGACAACTCAGCCAGAGCGGGCCGATGGAACGCGCCCCATCCACCAGGAACAGGCCAAGCGCGAACTGCAGCTGATCAAGTGTGGCGCCGATGGCCGTGACAAGCACAATGAACTGGGCTTCTCGCAACCCCCTGCCCAGCAGACTGAAATGAATGGCGAGATGCACCGCCACCACGAGGGGCGCGAGGTAGGGAGAATGGGCGATGACAATGGCAAACCAACTGATGTTGAACAGGGTACCGTTGACCACGATACCCCAAAGGCCATTCAAGGGAGAGCGCCGCGCGCCTGTCAGGCTGACGTTTGCCACAGCAACTACCCCCTGTTGATCAGGCGAGGAATTCCGCCCGCGTGCGTGCGTCGTTCTTGAACTGTCCGCCGAGGGCGGTCGTACGGGTGCTGGAGCCGGAGTCCATGACACCACGCGCCTTCACGCAGTAGTGCGTTGCGTCGATCATCACCGCGACATCGTCCGTCTCGAGAAGCGTCTGCAGCGCGACAAGTATCTGCTGCGTCAGCCGCTCCTGCACTTGAGGCCGCTGTGAAAAGAAGCGAACGATGCGGTTGATCTTCGACAAGCCGATGATTTTAGTCGACGGAATATAGGCGACACTGGCCAGGCCGTCGATGGTGATGAAGTGGTGCTCGCAGGTGCTGACCACCGAGATGTCGTTGACACGCACCATCTCCTCGACGCCCATCTTGTTGTCGATGGCCGTGGCTTTCGGGAACCTGCCGTATTCGAGGCCGGAGAAAATTTCGTCGACATACATGCGCGCAATGCGTTGTGGCGTCTCACACAGGCTATCGTCGTTGAGGTCAAGTCCGAGTGTTGCTGCGATGTCTACGAAGGACTCGCGAATGCGCTCGTACTTCTGGTCACGATTGAAGCCGTTATCGATCAACGGCGTTTCCAGTCCGCGTTCGATTAGTGCCTCGCGTACTCTGCGCGCATCATCCGAAATGGCGAGCGGCGCGGTTGCGACGGGTTCGATCAGGACAGTTTCCATGTGTGCTCCCGGTGATTGTGTTGTTGGTAGTGGTTACGTGCTGGTTGCGCGATCAGATTACCGTTTACTGGAAACGGTAATCCGGCTTGGCGAATGCGAGCTGTACCGTACTGATGATGCGCTCGCGAAAACCACCTTCGCAATAGCACAGGTAGTACTCCCACATTCGTATGAACTCTTCGTTAAAGCCCTGCGCGCGCACAACAGGCAAGGCTTCGAGAAAACGCTGCCGCCAATGGTCGAGGGTAATCGCGTAGTCCTCGGTGATGTCTTTGAGATGCACCATCTGCATGTTGGTATGGTGCGCCAGGTTGTCGGCAATCACTGCGATTGAAGGCAGGCAGCCCCCCGGAAAAATATACCGCTTAATATAGTCTACCGAGTCGCGTGCAAGCGTGTAACGCTGGTCTGCCATCGTAATCGCCTGGATAACCATCTTGCCCTCGGGCTTCAACAGCTTGTCGCAGGTCGCGAAGTATTCCTGGTAAAACCCGTGCCCTACCGCTTCGATCATCTCGATGGACACCAGCTTGTCATACTCACCGGTCAGGTTACGGTAGTCTTCGCACAACACCGTAATGCGATCTTCAAGACCCGCCTCTCGCACCTGCGCGCGAGCGTACTCGAACTGCTCTTTCGAAATCGTGGTCGTCGTTACACGGCAGTCATATTTGCGTGCAGCGTAAATCGCCATGCCGCCCCACCCAGTACCGATTTCAAGCAGGTGGTCGGTAGATTTCAGCTCCAGCTGCTGGCACAGCTCCTCGAGTTTAGCCTCGGAGGCCGCTTCCAAACTCATATCTCGCGCTTCAAATAGCGCCGAGGAGTACATCATGCTCGGATCGAGAAACAGCTTGAAAAAGTCGTTGCCGAGATCGTAGTGCGCACTGATGTTGTCGCGTGAACCATCCCGCGTGTTGCGGTTCAGCCAGTGCGCGATCTTGAGGCCAACGCGCACCCAGAGCGACTGGCTGGCATCCATACCCTGCAACACGCTGAGGTTTGCGCTAAACACGCGCGTCACCGCGACAGGATCAGCCGAAGACCAGTAGCCACGAATGTATGCCTCGCCCGCAGCGATTGAACCGCCCGTGAGCAGAAGGCTGTATACCGCAGGGTCATGCACCTGTACTTCGGCGCGCAGGGTCTCTTCCGGCTTACCAAAGGAACGCGTACTGGTGCCCTCGTGCACGGTCAGCACACCGACTTCCAACTTGTTGAGCAGTGCATACACTGCCTCGCGGGCGAGTTTCTCCGCCATGCGAGCGCTCCGTGCTCGCGGTAGGGGAATCCTGCCTATGCTGACTTCACTCATGCCTAGCTCCTATGGCCTGTTTGGCGGGATGGGTGTGAACTGGAACGCCTTTGAGGAAAAGCCTCAGCGCCTGCCAGTAAATCGCCAGGCCTACCCTGGCGGTCATAAGGGGGTAGTACGCCAACAGTCGAGCCATACTGGCGCCTGTCAGCGGCTGTGCCGACAACGCCATAGTTGCATCAAATATCTTGTGGCTGTCGGCGTGATTTTCAAGGTGTAGCGACAAGCGCTCACCGGGCTGGTTGCTGCGCCAGTGGTAGCGCATCGCCATGGGGTTAAAGGGCGAAACGTGTAACTTCTTGTCGAACTCTGTGCGCAGCCACTGGCCGCTCTCGGGACCGGTCAGAACATAGCTGTGACGCTCGTCCCAGGGAGTGTTGGTCACCTCCGCTACGAGGTACTCGAGGCGCTCGCCGTCCTCTGAATAGCAGTAATAGCAGGCGATGGGATTAATGCTGTAGCCGAAGTAGCGCAGATTGGCCAGCAGGTAGATCGGGCCGGTATGCGTCGCCCCGGTCTCCTCGTGAATGCGGGCGCGCACGGCCTCTTTGAGCGGCAGCGCAGGGTCGCCGAGAAAATCGCTGCGACGAAACTCTGCGACTGCCCTGCCCCGTGCAGACCACAACCAGCGGTCCTCGAAGATTTCGGGAATCTCATCGAGGTTGAGGAACGGCATGGCAACGCGGTACTCGAACTCGTGCTGCCGCGGCGCGAAGCGCCGATGCCGGACCACCCCTTCGTAGAGCTGTGATTTCAAGCGGCAATCCTGACCGATTCGCCCATGGCTTCCGCAACGCGCAGCGCGCTGACGACGCCGTCTTCATGGAAACCGTTGTGCCAGTAGGCACCGCAATACCAGGTGTCAGCCACGCCGTTGATCTCTTCCCAGCGCGCCTGCGCGGCCATGCCGTCGAGCGAGAATACCGGGTGGTCATAGCGAAAGCGGCCCAGTATGCGGCGCGGGTTGATCGACGCCGTGTCATTAAGGGTGACGCAGAACACTTCCGGAGCCGAAATACCCTGAAGGATGTTCATATTATAGGTCACCACAGCGGGCTGGTTCTTTTTGCCCAGGGTGTAGTTCCAGCTGGACCAGGTCTTGGGATTGCGCGGCAACATGCGACGGTCCGTGTGCAGTACGACATCGTTCGCCTGGTAAGGGATAGCACCCAGGATCTCGCGCTCGGCGTCTGTCGGCGATTCGAGCAGCGCCAGCGCCTGGTCTGAGTGCGTCGCGAACACCACCTGGTCGAAGCGGCGTTCCTCGCCAGAGCCGAGCACCAGCGTTACGCCCCGGCCCTGTTGGCGCTTCACGGTGCGCACGGGCGCGTCGAGGTGAATACGATCCTGGAAGCGCGCACAGAGCGGCGCTATGTATTCTCTGGAGCCACCCTCGATGACCCGCCACTGCGGCCTGTTGCGCACCTGCAGCAGGCCATGATTGCGGAAGAACCGCAGGAAGAAGCCCACGGGAAACGAGGTGATGGCGTCGCAGTCTGACGACCAAATGGCGGAACCCATGGGGGCGAGGTAGTGATCGACGAAGCGCTCGCCATAACCGTTGCGCGTAAGGTAGGCGCCCAGCGTCTCTGAGGGGTCAAGCGTGCCCGCCTCAACGTCAGCTACCGCCTCTTTGTTGAAGCGCAGGATGTCGCGCACCATGCCGATGAACCCTGGTGACACCAGGTTGCGGCGCTGGGCGAAGAGCGTGTCGAGATTTCCTCCGGCGTATTCGAGGCCGGATTCGGGGTCGCGCACGCTGAAGCCCATGGTAGTGGGCTTGCTGGAGACGCCCAGCTCATCCATGAGGGCGATGAAATTGGGGTAGGTCCAGTCGTTGAACACGATGAACCCGGTGTCGATGGCATAGCGACGCGTGCCAAGTTTGACATCCATGGTTGCCGTGTGACCCCCAAGGCGAGCGCCCGCCTCGAAGACGGTGACCTCGTGACGCGCACTCAAATAGTGCGCGGACGCCAGTCCGGAAATGCCGGATCCGATGACAGCAACTTTCACAAAAACCCCCGGGGCATCGAGGCATTCCTCTCCGTAATTGATCTTGCTCGGTTTACGCCATGCCTTCGGAAACGGATCAGCAATTGCCGCACTTCGCGCCGGGATACTGGCTTTCGGGGGTCGCTGCTCCGGATCGCTCACTGGAAGCTTAGTACTAATTACAAAAAATGCTTTCACTTAATGCCGCTGCGAGGTCCGGAACCGCCGGTCCCACCTATAAAAAAGTACATCTGGACTGATCCAGCCGCACCGCCAGGTCGTATACTTCCAAAATCTCAGCGGACAACGGCATGCTCCGAGTGGAAGACACACCCGATTCAGGGATTAGCGAGGCTCGCACCGACGAATGGAGCGAGTGCCTCGGCCTGATTGCCCAGAATCAGGACAGGGCAGCGTTCACGCGCCTTTTCCGACATTTTGCCCCCCTGATGAAGGCGTATGCCCTGTCGGGATCGACCCTCTCGGCCAACCACGCCGACGAGCTTGTTCAGGAAGTGATGCTGAAGGTCTGGCAGAAGGCAGGGGCGTTCGATGCCCGCAAGGCCGCGGCCAGCACCTGGATCTACACGATCGCCAGGAACTGCCGTACCGACCTCTACCGTCGCTTGCAGAAGTTCGACACCCCCCTCTCTGCAGAGGATGTGTCGCACGAGCAGGAAGACCCGGACGCGTTCTTGCTCCTGCAGCAGCAGCGCAACCGGGACAAGATAAGGGAACTGGTGAGCACGCTTCCGACCGACCAGGCGCAGATCCTCGCCAAGGTCTACATGGAAGGAAAGTCACATTCAGAAGTGGCTGGGGAACTGGACATTCCCCTGGGGACAGTGAAGTCGCGTGTGCGACTCGCTCTTCAAAAACTCGAAATACAGATAGAACGATAGACCCATGAGCAAGCATCATCCTAGTCAAGATCTCCTGATGGAGTACGCCGCCGGTACACTGCCCCTCGCTCAGTCTGCCTGCGTGTCCATTCACATCGAAAGCTGCGACCAGTGCCGTCGCCAGGTGCAACAGATGACAGAGCTCGGGGCGAGCCTGCTCGAAAGCCTGGAACCGGTGGCTGTTGGTGACGCGCAGCTGAATGCCGTACTGGCCCGCCTCGACGAAGAGACGCCGCTGGCATACGACAACAATCGCCGTGACGAGCGCGACAGCACGCCGGCGATTTTGCAGCGCCTCATGCGCGGCGATTTCTCCGACCTGTCGTGGAAGAACATCGGCTCGTCTCTGCGCATCAGCTACCTGAAGACGGGCGACCCGCGGCATGAGTTCGCGCTGTACCACATCCGCGCCGGTGGCCGCATACCCAACCACACGCACCACGGCAGCGAGATGACCCTGGTTCTCCAGGGCGGTTTCTCAGACGCTAACGGCAGCTATCACGAGGGTGATTTCCTGTTCCGCGGGCCCGAGGACGACCACGCGCCCACCGCACTGCAGTCTGAAGACTGTATCTGCCTGGCGGTGCTGGACGCGCCCCTCAAGTTCACCGACTGGCGCTTCCGCTGGATGAACCCTTTCCTGAAGTTGCGCGCCGTCTAACGACACGCCGCCGCTTCGGCAGTCTCTCAAGCCGGCTCTTGCAGCCGGCTTTTTTGTGCCTGGCGTTTAACCAAACACGGCTCCACCGTCCACCTTTAGTATGGCGCCGTTGGTGTAGCTCGATGCATCGGAGGCCAGGTAGAGCGCAGCGCCGATGATTTCCTCGGGCTGCCCTCCCCTCCCAAGCGGCACAATCTTACCCAGCGCCTCTTTGACTTCCGGCGTCCACGCGTCAGAGATATCGGTAAGGAACGCGCCGGGCATAATGCAGTTGCAGCGCACTTTCGGCGCGAACGTGCGCGCTATTCCCTCCGTCAGGTTGTTGAGCCCGGCCTTCGCGGCGGCGTATGGGAGCTCCGATGCACTCGGCGCCAACGATGCAATGCTGCTGACGTTGATGATAGACCCGCCCTTACCGGCCGCCATGCGCTCACCCATCGTAGCGCTCAGGCGGTAGGGGCCCGCGAGATTCACGCCGATAACCTTGTCGAACAACTCGCGCGTAACGCTCGCGGGTGTCTCGTACAACGGCGACATGCCCGCGTTATTGACGAGCACGTCGACGTGACCGAAGTGGTCATAGGCGGCGTCGACCAACGCGTCGCAGGCCTCCCAGTCAGCGACATGACACGCGACAGACAGGCAATCGCGACCGGTTTCCGCGCGAATCGCCCGGGCGGCCTCCTCGCAGACTTCCAGTTTGCGCGATGCGATAACAAGGTCAGCGCCCGCGCGGGCAAAGGCATAACACATGGCGAGCCCAAGCCCTCTACTGCCGCCGGTGACGACAACCACCTTACCCGAGAGATCAAAATGACTTGCCGTGCTTGCACTGTCCATCGTGCCGCTCCTCCTACCAGGTTAGAGGCGCTAGCTTAGTGGCTTTGCCTCGAGCTGTCAGTGGGCATCTGGACTTGCCACGCGGCACCCCTGTAAGCTTGCTCGCGAGCGCCGGTCGTGTCCGGCTCCCGTAACCTGCCGGATTTGCCATGACCGCCAGATTTGTAATCGTCGGAGCGCCCCGCACCGGCAGCACGCTGCTCGTGCGAACCCTCAACAGTCTCAGCGGCGTGCGCTGCCACGGCGAGCTCCTGCAGCGCAACGTGGTGCGCGGGTTGGAGGACGGTTTCGACCCGGAGCAGGCAACCGCGGAAGAGCGCAAGGCACGCGCCGAACGCCTCTACGATGAGCGCGAAGCAAACCCGGTGGAATTTATCGAGAAAGCGCTTTCGGGCGACAGCCTCGCCATCGGCCTCAAGATTACTTACGAGATTTTCTTCGACGAACGCTGGCGCGCTGTGATAGAGCGTCTCGTCGGCGACCCCGAGACACGCTTTGTGCACCTGAAGCGACACAACGACCTTCGGCGGTACGTCTCGGAAGAAATACTCTACGCAGGCGGCCCCAATCACTCCGGCGCCGGGGGTCGCGCCGAGCAGGCGGTACAGATCAGCGTAGACATCGACGCGTTTCTCGCACGCCAACGAGAGATAGATGATGCTGAAAAGTCGTTCCGTTCACTGGCAGCGGGACGCGAGGTACTCGACGTCAGCTATGAAGCGATGGCGGAAGATATCGGCCGGGAGGTCAGTCGAGTATGTGAATTCCTTGACCGGGCAATCGACGCCTCAGGCACCCAGGCAGCGCTGAGCAAGGTGGGCGCCAAGGACCTGCGGGACACGGTGAGCAATGTCGATGAACTACTGGCGCACAAGGCAACGCGCGATTTCGTACAGGCGGAGTAGCGCTAGGCGTTCCTGATCGTCACGCCACCGTCTACGACCAGCGTTGCTCCCGTGATGAAGCTCGAGGCCGGCAACACCAGGCTCAGGGTGGCGTGGGCCACTTCCTCCGGGTCACCGTAACGGCGCAACACCGTGCGACGATTTGCGAAGGTCGCCTTGTCGTCCTCTGGAATGCCGTCGGTAATGCCGGTTCGGATTGGACCGGGGCACACACAGTTCACCGTAATGCCTTCCTTGCCGAGGTCCACGGCCAGTGCACGCGTCAGGCCCACACTGGCGTGCTTGGCGACGGAGTAGGTGCTGTTAAAGCGTGTGGCACCCAGCGCTTCGGTAGACGCAATGTTTACGATACGCGGCGCGGCGCTCGCGCGCAGGCTCGGCAGTGCAGCACGAATCGCCCAGGCCTGCGCTTCGGTCATCACGCCGAGCGAAAGATCCCAGGATTCTGCGAAGTTGTCGGCATCGACCGTAGTCGGCACAACCAGGCCCGCATTGTTCACAAGAATATCGATCGCACCGAAGTGCGCGGCCACCGCCTCGACGGCGCCGGTGACTGCTTCGCGTGACGACAGGTCGACAACCTGGCTGAAAACGTCCCCGCCGGCGCCGCGAATCTCTTCCTCCACCTGCTTGAGCCCTTCGGCGTTAAGGTCAAGGATTGCAACGCGGGCGCCCTCGTCAGCGAACAGGTGGGCGGTAGCGCGACCCATGCCGCTGGCGGCGCCGGTCACGATGGCCACGCTGCCGGCAATCGAGCGGCTAAGGGAAGTCAGTCGAGTCATGTTGGTGTCCTGTTAGATGCGGTGGTTAAAGCGTCAAAGGCCCTGCTCGTTCTCCGGCAGGTAGTCCTGGAAGATATCGCCCAGGTTTTCGTTGTCGTGGGTGGGCACACGGTAGTAGGTGCGAATCACCACCGAGCCGTCATCGCCAAACCGGTAGGTTTCCAGGCTGTACTGAATCTGTGCCCCCTCCGGTCCTTCGAAATGGTTCTCAAGGCACCAGGCCACCTCGTTACCGCACACAAACAGGGTGCCGGGCTGGATGCGAAAGCGCACCCGTGACTGGAAGAGGTCCCAGGAGTCTTCGCAGCAGTGTTTGAATCCCACTTTCTCCGGCGTACCGACGGGGTCGAGCATGCTGAAATCGCCCGGGGCTACACTTCGCCAGTTATCAATCCAGGCTTGCTTATCACCCGCGTTCCAAAGCTCGGGATAATTGCGCGCCCAGTTGAGCAATGCCTGTTTGTCAGGATACGCCACGCTGTACTCCTTAAATGCGATACATCTAAAAGCTGATCAACCGATACGGGTCAGAACCATCCCACAGTTCAGCTTCGGCCGAACAACGCGCGTACTCGTCGAGGAAGCCCTGGTCGTGGGGCATAAGCTCGATCGCAAGGCCACGCATGGCGGGTGAACTCATGTACACATACTCCGTGCCGGGCGCCGGGATGATACGCCCCGTCTCGGACATTCCGCGCCCTTCGCACTCGCGCACCGCCGCCTCTACGTCGGGCACCATGTAGGCGATTTGCTGCAGGACCTGCGCGTCTTCACTGCCATCGTAAAAATAGCTGTAGGGTGACGGCGCGCTGTTGGTCTGGTGAATAAGCTCAATCTGAACGCCCTGGTGGTAGGCCAGGCCGACGCTCATTACAACGTCACTCTCCACGTCACCGGTACGGGCCTTTACCTGCACGCCGCGATAACCCCACCACGGGCCAACACCCAGTTGCGCTATCCACGCGCCCATCGCCTCATCCAGGTCACGGACGAGAAATCCCCACTGCCGCACAGGACCCAACACGGTGTCTGCAAACATACGTTTTTCTCCTTTCCGGCCCTGCACTTTACACGGGGCACCGCCGCCGGGCCATAATGGGCTGGCAATTAGGCAGCGGTGACAGGAGGAACGGCGGCATGGCGATTGAACAACTCGCAACTCAAGAGGTAGAGAAGCGACTGGCGGACCATCCGGACTGGGAACTGAAGGCAGGCAAACTCTTCCGCCGCTGCCAGTTCAGGGACTTCGTGGAGGCCTTCGGTTTCATGAGTCGGGTGGCGCTATTGGCAGAGCGCATGGATCATCACCCCGAGTGGTTTAACGTCTACAACCGGGTTGAGATTGAGCTCACCACGCACGATGCCGGTGGCATCAGCGAACGAGACTTTGCGCTGGCCAAAGGGATAGACCGCCTTATGCAGGCTGGCGGAGCGAGTTCACCGTAGAGTCAGTCTGAGGGCGCGTCCTCGGCAGTGGTTGCTGCTTCCGCGCCCTCAGGCTCACCTTTCGGACGCCGCGAACCCTTATCGCCGTGCCTGCCTTTACGTTCTCGCTTCATGGTCTCCAAGGCATCGCGTTGCTCCTCGGTGAGGACCGCGTGCACCTCCTCGCGGCCGCCGCCCGCTGCGCGTATCTCTTCGATCTCTTTTCTTTGCTCGTCCGTCAGGTCAAGCTCGTCGAGGAGCCTGCCTCGCGCCCTATCGCGACCCTTCCGGCTCTGCTTGCCCGACAGCGCCTCCAGTTGCTCCTCGGTAAGCACCTGTTTCCTGGCGTCTTCGCGCGATACACCATCGCGTAACAGCGACGCCAACTCCTCGCGCTGCTCCTCGGTGATCCGGAGTTCTTCAGGAACATCAGGCCTGGCTTGCGTGGCCACGGATATTGATGCCAGCACAACAACAAGTAGAGCCTGGCGTAACGTCATTGTTCATTTCCTTGCGCCGCAGGTGCGCCGTCAGTTAATACCTTGAAGATTAGTAAGATCATGGTTCAAGCACCACCTTGATCGCGCCCGCATCGCGCCTCGAAGCGAGAGCGAATGCCTCGGGAGCGGCATCCAGCGGCAGGCGATGCGTGATAAGTGTTTCCGCAATTTCCGGCCGCCGCGCAAGCAGCTGCGCGGCGATTTCCACATCGCGCACCAGGCCCGTACGACCGTACATGGCTGAGGAGTAGATCCTGAGCTCTTTCATGCTGACCGTCAGCGCGGGCAGGCTGACCTCGTCCCAGTAGGTTGCGAGTAACAGGATGATGCCCCTGGGCCGACAGAGATTCGCCGCCTGTGCCAGCGCGCCCGAATTTCCCGCGCACTCGACGACGACATCGTACTCTCCCTCAAGCTCTAGCCCTGCGCCGAGGCGCTGACCGGCCTCCTTCTGCGCATCGTGGCGCGCCACCAGGTGCACCGTCTCAACAAGGTCGGTCAGCACGGCGGTGGCAGACAACCCAACGGAACCCGCGCCGATGACAGCAACGCGGCTCTTTGGATGCAGGTCGAGCATGCCTATGCCGTGGGCCGCCACGGCGAGGGGCTCTACCAGGCAGGCGTCGCTCGCAGACACGTTCGCGGGCAGGGGAACTAGGGCGCGTTCCGGCACAAGAATCTCGTCGGCCATCCCGCCGTCGAGACCAACGCCGATAATGCTGCCCGGGCCAAGACGGCACAGCTGGTACTCACCGCTGACGCACATATCGCAGTGCCCGCAGGGCGCCAATGGTTCCAGCGCAACTTCGCGGCCATCGCGGAGCACCCCGGCGACCTCGTGCCCCAGTGTGCCAGGAATGGGAAAGCCAGCGCTGATCATGTGCAGGTCGGAGCTGCAAATGCCGGCCGATCGCACTTTCACCTTCACGCCCTCGCCCACAGGCGCGGGCACGTCGACGACTTCTACCTGCTTGTTGCAACAACGCACGGCGCGCATGGCATTACCCCTTGCTCAGGCCAAACATAATGGGCGCGATAAGGCAGAGTGGCAAGCCCGCTCAGGCGCTGGCGAGGTGGCTCTCCAGCCATTGCGGATAGTCCAATCGCTTCGCCGATGCGACCGCCCGTTTTAAAACCTCGGTCATTACCTCGTCCTGCTCTTCGTTCAGGCCACCGAAACCAATCGAAACGATGATCGTCATCAGGGGATGAAAACTGATACCCCGGTAGTCATCCCAGGTCGCCTCGGCATCGATCGGTGAGCCGTAGTGGCCACATCGGCCGACGTAGAAGTTCACAAGCTCACGCTCGCAACTGGCAAGAAAGTTCGCGGGGAGCGAGTTGGAGAGGAAGTACTGCACATCGCGAATCCCCTTGCCCCAGTGCGCTGCCTGCCAGTCCAGCATGCCCATTGTGTCGCCATCGCCGAAGAAATTGCCGAGATGACTGTCGCCGTGCAGCAACGACAGGGGCCCAGAGAACCAGCGTTCCAGCATACGTGGCCACGCCTGCACCGTGCTGCGATAGGCCGCCGCGATGTCGTCCGGTACGAGGCCGGGCCGCTTCTTCATGCACGGCTCGAGCGCCATTCGATTCAGCGTGCGCGAGACAACGCCCATGCGCTCCGACAGGAAGGGGTGAAAGCGATAGGGCAGAATGCGCTCCTGTGCTTCGCGATCGAGCCCGAAATAGTGGCTGTGCAGCCGCGCGAACGCGTCGAGACAACGATGCACGATATCGAGTGTCGGCCCGGCAATCATGTCGGGGTTGGTAAAGAGCGTCACCGAGGGGTCGTCGTTCAGGTTTTCCTGCACGAGGAAGAAGCGACTGCCGCGCCAGCCTGTGGCGTAGGTCACCGGGGTGCGCAGCGGCAGGTCGCGCGCTACATGGCGAAAAAAGTGGGATTCAAGCCGCCAGGACTCGATGATATTCATGAACCAGCGCGTGGCATAAGGCTCCATCGGCAGCTTCACAAACAGGCTGGGTGGCAGCTGGCCAGAGAGCTGTTCGATGTCGAGCACGAGGTTGTGACAATTGCTGCTGACCGAGGGTATGTCCTTGCGTACAACGCTCGCGATCTGCACGGGACCAAGTGATGGGTCCAGCAAGTCTCCATTGATAAGCCGCGCGAGTACCTCGGGCTGCACCACTTCGCCTGCGCGGTAAGGCATCGCCCGGCCCGTGAGGTCGCCGAGCGCATCCAGCGACAGACGGCCCGCAGCGGCCCCCGCCATGAGCGCCATGCGTGCGCTATCCCCTATTGCAGCCATGCATTTCCCGGTTGGCGCGACAGTACTGGCTTGTCGCTGTGAGACATTTTTCATAATATGTCCTACACTGGACGAGGACAAGTCGGCAGCGGCGCCGTGGAGCACCGGTATGAATGCACAGAATCACCCCGAACCCCGTTTCGACAGCATCATCATTGGCGGCGGCCACAACGGGCTCGCCACGGCACTGGTGCTGGCGCGCAACGGCAAGCGTGTGCTGGTGCTGGAAAAGAACGACTATGTTGGCGGCATGGGCGGCACACGGGAAATTCTGAAAGGCTGCCGCAACGAGGTCGGTGCGAGCTGCCTGTTCCCGCTCTCGAAAGAGATTCGCGATTACTTCGATTTTGAAAACCACGGCGTGGAGCTGATCCCCCTTCCCGTCATGGCGGTAAACCTTACTGGGGAGGGCACGCGCCCTCTCATCTTCTTCAAAAGCCAGCTCAAAAGTGCCTGGAACATTCTGCGCGCGTTCGGGCCGGGTGCAATGGTTGGCTTTGCACGCTTCCTGAAGTTCTGTGAATACCCCGCCAGGGTGCTCGACCGCTTTACCGCGCGCAAGGCACCCCGGCGCCTCGAAGACATTATCGGTGAAGCGGAGACGGCAGCAGAACGCGAGCACCTTGAGCTCGCCTTCAACGGCTCCGCGATGGAGATTATCGACCGTTTCTTTCCCGACAAGGTAAAGCACGCCGAGTTGCGCGCCAGCATGGCGTTCGCCGCGGTACAGGCGACATACAAGGGGCCCTACACGCCGGGCTCAGGGCTGTGCCTGATCTACACCATGGCGCAGGAAGGTTCCGAAGGACTCATGCAGCGTGTGCGCGGTGGCATGGGCAGCCTCTCCGAGAGCCTTGCAAGCCAGCTCGGAGCACTCGGCAGCGAGGTGCGCCTGAAGCAGCGGGTGACACGTATTCTCACGGAAGGCGACCGCGCGGTCGGCGTGCAACTCAAGGATGGCACGGCACTGTTTGCCGATACCATCGTGTCCAATCTAGACAAGCAGGCCACGTTCAATCATCTTCTCGCCGATCATGAACTCGGTGGCGATGAGCAGGAGAAGGTCGACGCGTTTACCCACAGGGGCGCTTTCGTGCACATGCTCTTCAAGCTGAAAGGACGCCCCACCTACTCAAAACAACTCGATCGCCTGAATGGTATTCCCGGCGCCCACTTCGGCGGCGCGATGGTATTGCCACCGGAGGAACTGCAGGCGGCGTACGAGGCCTGCCTGCGCGGCGAATTGCCGGAGCGCATGCCGCTGGCTTTCCAGGTACCCACGGTGATGGACCCAACGCTCGCGCCTGAGGGCTACCACATTGCCACAGCTTACGGGTTCTACTTCCCCTGCGACGCCGAGAAAAGCGCCCGCGGCAAACTCAGGGACCAGGCCGCAGAGAACATCATCGACCACATCAGCCTGTACCTGCCAGATTTCCGCGAGCTCATCGAAGACCAGGCGATTTTCTCAGGCGATCATTTCACCAGCATGCACGGGGTGACCAACGGCGACTGGACCCACGGCCTCCTGCACCCCGACCAGATGATTGGCGAGCGCTGCCTCGTGGACGGCACAGGGCACACAACACCCATTGGCAACCTGTTCCTGTGCGGCGCATCCTGCCACCCGGGACCGGGTGTGACCTTCCTGCCGGGCTACAACTGCGCTCACGAGATGATGGCGACCGCACTGGTCGCGGGCGACACTACTTCAACAACACCGGCACCAGCAGTGCGTGCAGCGTAGTTCGAAGTTCTTCCTCGCTGCCGATCACATTGCTCGGCAAGGTGAGGAAGGACAACAACAGGCGATAAACCCACTCCACGAGCACCTCGGGCGGCACCGCATCCTGCAGGAGGCCCGCTGCACTGGCAGGCTTGATCACGCGGGTCATCATGTCCTCGCTGAACTGCTCGATCAACGACGACTGCCAGATGACACTCCGGGCGCGACTGCCCTCCTCCGATGCAAACACGGCGGCGAGCAGGGGCCGCCTCGGTATCTCACGAATCGCAAGCAGCAGGCCTTCCACCACCTGGTCCACCGGCGCGGGGTGTGTGCCGAGCCGCTCGCGAATGACCTCGTTGAGCGCGAGCATTTCCTCCCGAACGGACGCGATAAGCAGGTCGTCGCGTCCTGGGAAATAGCGGTAAACCGTTGAGCGCGCTACGCCGGCGGCAGCGGCCACTTCCTTCATGCCGGTCGCGCCAATACCCTGCTCAACGTAACAGCGGCGTGCGGCGGCTAAAATGTTGTCCACCGGGTTGGTTTCGTTCATCTCGGTGCCTAAAGCCCTTGAGACTGGTTGTCCTGTGAGACATTCTCAGCCATCCACCCGGCAGCGTAAAGCACTCCCCGAGCCGGGCCTGCATCGAGGAACTGACGAGTGAGCGCCAGCGGCCGCCTGCGTGCCAGGGACTACCACCGACTGCCCATGCGCGCGGTCAACGGACTGTTGCGAGCGGCCAACGTACTGGGATACGCGCGATTTACCCTCGACCGAGACAAACTGCTTGATGAGGCGCGGCAGGCCACAGGACTGAACGACTTTGGTGACGAGCGCTTCCTCGAACCCCTAGCACTGCTCATCGACGCCACCGAGGCGCAGGCCCTGAACCCAGTGGGCCGCTTCCTGGCCCGCGCAAACATACAGCGCCTGCTCAAGGGTCGCCTGCTCGCCGAAGAGCTTTTCAAACGTCACCCCGAAATCCTTGCGCGTGACATGCCAGACCCGGTGGTAATCGTCGGGCTCGCACGCTCCGGCACGACCCGCTTGCATCGTCTGCTCGCGGCGGATCCCGGGTTCGCACACTTGAAGTCCTGGGAAAGCGTCTACCCGGTACCGACAACCGAGTCCTTCGCCGCGCGCGCGGCGGGAGAGACCGATCCGCGCATCACACAGCTCGACCAGGCACTGAAGGCAGTGCTGTACATGAGCCCTCAGATCGCCTCGGTGCATCCGCTGGGAACCCTGGAGGTCGAGGAAGAGATCGGGTTGTTGCAGCACGCATTTTCAACACAACTGTTTGAAGTCATCAACGGGCTGCCCGGCTTTGCCGAGTGGCTGATGACGCACGACCAGAAACACGCCTACGAGTACATGGTGCGCCTGCTGAAACTGGTCGCGTGGTTTCGCGGTGATCCCGAGGACAAACCCTGGGTACTGAAATCGCCGCAGCATATGCAGGACCTCGACGCGTTGTTGCACGTGTTTCCGGGAGCACGCCTGGTCTGCCCGCACCGCGATCCCATCAAGGTCGTCGGCTCGTCGTGTTCCATGGCGTGGAATTCTCTCGTGCGCGACTGCGAGACCATCACGCCCGAGTGGGTGGGTCACGAGTGGCTCACGAAAACCCAGCGCATGCTTAACAAGAATCTTGAGGAGCGCGAGCGGCTCGCCAGCCCGGAGCAACAGTACGACATTCTCTATGCCGACATCACCGCAGACTGGGAAGACGCTATGACGGGTGTCTATGCGTTCCTGGATCGACCCTTCACGGACGCCGCAAAGCAGGGCATGCGGGGTTGGCTCAACGAAAACCGCCAGCACAAACACGGGGCGCACAAGTACAGCCTTGAGCAGTTTGGCCTCACCGCAGAGCAGGTCGACATGGAGCTGATGTTCTACCGCGAGCGCTTCCAGATACCCTACGAAACCGCCAACCCACACACCACCGCCAACAGCAACCGTTAACAGAACGAGACAACACATGGAAACAGCCAGCCGCGGCGCACTCAAACACCTCATCACAACACTCACAGAGATCGACGAGAGATGGTCGGGCCCCGAGTGGAACCTGCACTCCGAAGCCGACGTGACGGGTTCACACCGGGCACTGATGCACATCATCGAGGCCAGCCTGGTGGGCTTCTTCGAGCAAGACCCTGCACGACCAGACCTCAGGCGCATCACGACGCCGAGCCGCAAGTTAACGGGCGACAACCCGGACGCAATCTATTTCGATGCGCCCGTCAGCAACGACTACGCCTACGTCATGCGCGGCTCGATGCACGGGGCAGCGTACTTCTCAGTGACCATCGAAGAAGGCACGGCCGACGGGAAGATGGCGACGAACACCGCCGGCGTCATTAACGACACCGAGATGGACATCGAAGAGGACGGCAGCTTTACGCTGTACCTGGGCGGCGAAAAACGCGAGAAAAACTGGCTACCCCTGACAGCCGACGCCTCGCGTCTGACCACCCGCCACTACTTTGAGTACCGGCAGCCCGCCGCCCTCGACCCGGCGATGGAACCGTGCATGAGCATCGAGTGCCTCGAGGCGGAGGGGCCGGCAGCACCGCCGGACGACGCGAGCGTTGCGCGCAACATCAACCGGGTCACCAACGTGATCAGGAGCCGCACACTCGACATGCCGCCCATGGCCAACAGCGAGCCACCGCCGTTCGTGTCGCTCACGCCTAATGAATGCCCACCGCCGATCCGGCCCGGCGACTTCGGCTTTGCCGCCGCGGATGCACACTACTCCATGGCGCCCTTCTTCCTCGGCCCCGATGAGGCGTTGGTCATCCGCGGCCGCTGGCCCGAGTGCAAGTTCGCCAACCTGTGCCTGTGGAATCGCTTCCAGCAGACCCTCGACTACCGTTCCCGACGGGTCTCTATCAACCGCGCGGGCACCGAACTGGAAGACGATGGCAGCTTCAAGCTGGTGCTGGCGCATGAAGACCCAGGCGTACCCAACTGGCTCGACACCGAGGGGCAGCCACTTGGCATGATGTTCTGGCGCTTCTTCCTCGCCGAAGGCGAGGTCGAGACGCCCACCTGCGAGGTCGTGAAGTTCGCCGACCTGGATTCTGCGACATGACCAGCCTGCCGCTGCCGGTGCGGCTGTTGAATATGGGCGGCGGCGCACTGCGCGCGGTCGGTCTCGAAACGGTGAAGCTGAATGTCGACAACCTGCTCAGTACCGCAAAGAGCAACGCGGGGCTCGACGACTTCGGCGAAGACGACTTCATCGGCCCGCTGAAGCTGCTGATCAAGGGTCTCGAAGAAGAGGCGGAACTGTCGCAACTCGGCAGGCTGATCGCGCGCAACGACATCCTGCGCAACCTGGAAAACCGGCTGGGCATTGTCGCGCTGCTGCACAAGCACCCCGAGATCGAAGAACAACCTATCGAGAAACCGTTGTTCGTGGTCGGCCCGCCGCGCTCGGGCACCACAATCTTCCACGACCTGCTGGCGATGGACCCGGACAATCGCGTGCCGCAGTCCTGGGAGGCCTCCTACCCCCTGCCACCGCCGGAAACCGCGACGTACCAGAGCGACCCGCGCATCGCGCGCTGCCAGTCAGACCTCAACCAGGTCGACAAGCTGATTCCCGAGTTCAAGAAGATGCATCCCATGGGCGCACTGCGCGCGCAGGAATGTGTGACGATGACATCCGTCGACGCGACGTCGATGATCTATCTCGCGCAGTTCTACGTGCCCACCTACGACAAGTGGATCATGGAGTGCGAAATGCACTCGGCGCTGAAGTGGCACCGTCGCTACCTGCAGGTGTTGCAGTGGAAGTGCCCGGGGGTACGCTGGGCGCTGAAATCACCCCAGCACATGTGGCACCTGGAATACGTGCACCGGGAATACCCCGATGCGCTGATCGTGCAGACGCACCGGGACCCGGTGAAAAGCGTCATCTCGATGAGCAGCCTCGCCACAGAGCTGCACCGGCTTGCCTCCAATGATGCGAGCCTGACGCGGGTGGCGCAGCATTACGCGGAAGGCCTCGCCCGCGGCTACGACGCAACCGTGGCGTACCGAAAAACCGGTAAGCTGCCGGAGTCGCAGGTCGTTGACCTCTACTTCCGCGACTTCATCGCGGACCAGGTGGGCACCGTGCGCCGCGCGTACGAGCACTTCGGCCTGACACTGTCCGACGAGGCCGCCGCAGCCATGCAGGCATTTCTCGACGACAACCCTGCCGACAAATTCGGCAAGCACCTGTACAAACTGGAAGACACCGGGTTGGAAATGGACTGGCTGCGTGGCCTGTTTACCAACTACGAGTCCTATTTCGACATACCAAGGGAAAGCTTCGAGCAATGAAATTCTGGCAGGCCATCACCTGGGCCGAAACCGACCAGCTGATAGAGATCGCAAAGTTCGCTGAAGACGTCGGCTTCGAGGGCCTGATGAGCGGCGACCACGCGGTGTACCCGGAAGCCATCGCACCGGACTACCCCTACTCCGACAACGGCCTGCCGCCCATGGACCCAAGCGACGAATACCCCGACCAGACGGCAATCTTCTCCGCCATGGCCGCGGTCACCAGCCGTCTAAAATTCGTGTGCGGTGTGTACGTGTTACCGCTGCGCAACCCACACGAAGTGGCACGCGCGTTTTCCACGATGTCTGTCATGAGCGACAACCGCTGCATCCTTGGCATCGGCGTCGGTTGGATGAAGGAGGAATTCGACATCTATGGGGTGGACTTCAGGAAGCGCGGCAAGATCACCGACGAGATGGTCGAGGTGATGCATAAACTCTGGCAGGGCGGCATGGTGGAACACCACGGCGAACATTTCGACTTTCCTCGCGTCCAGTTGAGCCCTGCGCCGAAGGAGACGCCGCCCATTTACGTCGGCGGCGCGAGCGAGGTGGCATTCAAACGCACGGCCCGCATTGGCGATGGCTATGTGGGCGCCGGTACGGCACCCGCAGACGTTGGCCCACTGCTCAAGCGTTTGCATGAACTGCGCGTGGAGTATGGACGGGATCATCTTCCCTTTGAGGCGATGCTCGGCATCAGCGATATGCCGAGTTACGACCTCTATGCCGGGCTTCAGGACGACGGACTGGAGAGCACCGTAGCGCCGCCATTCCAGTACGTGTTGGGTAAAGGCTCCACTCTCGACGCCAAGAAACGGGTCATGGAGCGGTACGCTGAAGACATCATTCGGCGCTTCTGATGCTGGCGGGGTAACGCCAAACGCCGCCGGACGGACCCCGCAGATAAGTCCCTAACACTCGTTGGGCACGTTGTACGCCGCCTGGTAACGCGCAAACAATACGCGCTCACTCGAGCGCGCCTCATCGACCCCGTACGTATGCGCGCCGAACTTTCCCCGGGGTTTTTCGGCGAGGTAATCCAGCATGCGTGCTCGGGCAATGTCGGTCAGCGTCATGCCAAAGTGGGTATATGTCCGCTCGATACAGGCAATGGGGTCGTCCATCAGGTCCTGGTAGCGTGAGTCAGCGATGTTGTGCGCTGGCACGACCTCGGATTCGCGCTGTTTCATCACGTGCTCAAGGCGTTGCGCTGTCGCCTCTCCCATAATGATGTTCTCAAACATCTCGGCATTGAAGGGCGCGTCGGAACGCATGTAGTAGAGCGTTCCCATCATGCTGGTGGTCGACGCCATGCACTTCAACGGATCGCGGTGGGTTTGCACGATACGCGCATCGGGATACACCGCCAGCAGGGTGTCGAGATGCACCTGGTGTTCGGGCGCCTTGAGCAACCAGCGCTCGCGCGGGTTTTTCCACTGCAGTATCTGCAGGATCTGCTTGTGGTATTCGTACACGGGCAGATAATCCGCCGAGGCAAGCCAGGCGCTGTAGCTGTGCGTCTGGTGCAGCGATGCGTTGTGGTCGGAGATAAAGGTGCCGGCCATCAGCAACCCGCACTCCGACGGAATGTCACCACGCATCTCGTGCATGCCGGCAAATTCGGGCGCCACGCGGCTCCACTGCGTGAACAGGTGGTGGGCCTGCTCAACGCGCGGATCGCTCGCATACGTCTCGGCCTCGGGCGGCGGGCAGGGCTGCAGCGCCTCCCACATCAGCGGCACGCCAACGGCCGGGTCCTGCCAGAGCAGTTCGAACAGGATGGAGGTACCCGAGCGCGGCAGGCCGACGATAAACATTGGCGCCCTGATTTGTTCGTCGAGAATCTCGGGGTGCCGCTTGAGCAAATCAGTCACGCGTAGCCGCGTACTCAGCCAGAGGATGACATCGTTGCGCGCC
This sequence comes from Halioglobus sp., assembly GCA_965227435.1. GTDB lineage: Bacteria > Pseudomonadota > Gammaproteobacteria > Pseudomonadales > Halieaceae > Marimicrobium. The sequence continues at coordinate 1,226,849 of CBDDGB010000002.1, forward strand.
ATCAAACGGCCCATCAGCGTCAACTGCGCCTCTTCCTCCAGCGACTTGATGTACACGCCGAAAGGCTCTCTCCAGAGATCGTCGCCATAATCAGACAGGCCGGTCGCGCGCTCCGCCTCCGCGAGCAGCGAGGCCTCGTCGAGCGGCACCACGGCAGGCAGGTTGAAGTAGGTGCCCTCGCGGTTTATCGCCGCGACCCAGTCGGGGTGCGGTGGTGCCGTCCACAGGGTTGAATCACTCATAACGCGATCTCCGGTTCCGTTAGTGCATGTACGCGCCGCCGCTGACGCTGATCATCTGCCCGGTGATATAGCCCGCCTTGTCGGATGACAGGAACAGGCACAGGTTGGCAATGTCGTCAGGGCGGCCCAACCGCGGTATGGGCAGCCCGCTCATGTTGTACAGCGTGCCCTCTTCCAGCGCTGTCTGCATTTCATCCGGGCGACCCATCATCTCGAACCCGAACTTGCTCCAGAAACTGCCCTCGCCGAGGAGTGAAGAGTTGGATGAGATGTTAACGATAGAGCCGGTGCCGCGCCCAATCATGTCATCGGCAACCGCCTGGCAACAGTTCACCACGCCGTCGATATTGAGGGCGATTTCCCAGTCGCGCGATTCTTTGTCGAGCTGCTCGAACTCATTGGGACGGCAGGCGCCGCCCGCGTTGTTGATCAGGATATCGATTGGACCGAAAGCCTCGTGACATGCCTTAACCATCGCGTCGACGGACGCGCGGTCCGTCACATCCGTGGACACGGGGAGTATCTGGCCGGGCAGGCCCATCTCCTTACCCTTCTCAACGAGCGTCTGCCCCGTCGTCGCGTCACGCGACGCGCTAATCACGTTGAGTCCCTCACGCGCAAACTCGAGCACGAGCCCCTGGCCGATACCCCCACTTCCGCCAGTGATGACCGCCGTCTTACCTTTCAGTCCCAGATCCATCAAAGTTCTCCTTCGTCGTTTACAGGCTACGCAACTCTCTTTGTTTCATGGTTTTGCAGGGCAGCTGGCCCAGGAGGTAGTCCACCTCGGCCTGCAGCGCGGCGCGCGTGTACAGCTTGCGGTTATGCAGCGCCGCCACACAGATGCCCGTGGTCATATTGACGAGATGCCGGGCGGTAACGCCCGCATCTTCCAACGCCGCAATCTCATCCCGCGCAATCGCCGCCGCGATATCCCCCTCGAAGTAGGCGATAGCCCGTGCGAACCTGTCCTGCTGCTGCTCGCGCAGTCCCTCGTCGATCGCGGCGAGGCTCCAAAACACGAGGCGCACTCTCCACTCGTCGCGCTCCGCCGGTGTCATCGACAAGGTGGCCGCAATGCGCTTCCGCAGCGACGCCAACCCATCGAGACCGGCCGTGGCGCGCGTAACGCGCTGCTCATAGCGGTGGTTCGCCCAGTCGAGTGCACCGCTGATCAATTCGTCCTTGCCATTGAAGTAATGCTCGATCACGCCTTTCGAGTAACCGCTGGCCTCCGCAATGTCGCGAAACGTCGCGGCATCGAGACCACCGCTGGCAATAAGCTGCGCTGCCGTGGCACAGATGTCCCACCGGCGCGCCTCATGATCGACGATCTTCGGCACGGCTCAATAACCAAAGCGACGGATGACGCCGCGGCGCCGCCCGGCCAGCTGACGCTGACGCCCCACCGCATCGATGCGCTTGCACCCTTCGGGCAGGTGCTCCTCGAGCGCCGCGCGCGGCACCTGCAGGCACTCTGGAATCGGGTAGGACTCGGCGCCGATCCAGCGCAGCGTAATGTAGCCCTCCTCGTGGCCGGAAGGATCCAGCCAATTCGGCACACCCGGGTCGTCGTGGGTAACTACCAGCACCAGTTCGCCGGAGTCCTCGAGCACCGCGTGGTGGCAGTTGGTGCTGCACAGGCGGTAGCGGTAGTCCATGGTTTCCCACCAGTAATTGCCAAACTCCACGGCCCAGTAGTTAGCGACAGGCGGCGTCACGCGCACGATCAGCGCCTCATCCTGCGGCAACTGCCAGTAGCAGATCAGGGGTTCACCGCCGGGCGTCGCATCAATGGCGTTGTCATCGAGCTGACGGTAAGAAAGAAAGTTGTTGGGCTGCACCTTCCACTTGTCCAGCATATCTGCCCAGTAGAAGGTCGACTCGCGCACCCACGCGGCCGTATCGGCAAGTCCGCGCACGATGCGCTCGGGCGTCAACACCGGGTTGTGCGTGACATCGCTCAAGCAGTCGATGCGCGCATCCATAGGCGCCTCGTTCTCCCAGTCTGCGAAGAACTGCCGAAACGTGACGCGCCATGCGCCGGGCGTGGTCTTGATCCAGTTACCGGGCTGTTGCTCGGGGCTGAGCATGATTTCAAAGCTGCCGTCGTCGGCAACTTCAATGTCGCTGTCGATCATGTTGCCCACCACGGCACCGCCCCAGGGCGTTGCGCCGTCTTCAACAACGGTTACCGCGAAGTAGCGGGCATCGCCGCGCTGACCGCTGATCCGGTACGTGTGCTGACCGTTGATCTGGGCGCCGACATAGAGCGCATCGGTGTTATCGCCGCCCTGCTTCCGGATCGGGTCGAAGTAGTGCAGGAGCTCAGGGAAGTCCGGGTCTGTATTGTCGAGATGAAACTGCAGCGCAAGGCTTATGTTGCGCGCGAGCAGGCGCAACCCCTTTGCCCGGTCAATATCACGGGACGGCGTGGTATCGCGAAAGATAAGCTCGGATGCTCCCTTGAGTTCATCGCAGAAGCTGTCCCACGCGGCCTTGAGCGCGGGGTCATTGGGGTTGTCGCCATACATGTGCTTGCACTCAGGTGGACGGAGTGCAGATTATTATAGGACGCACGTCCCAAATAAATCAATCGCTCTGCAGCACCTCGAACAACTTGCCCATCACCTTCTCGGCCTCGGCGCGCGCGATCGAGATGTCTTCGGCGTCGGCGATCGCCAGGGCGGCTTCGGTAAATGCACCCATAAACACCGCATTGAGGAGCGAGCGCCTGACGCGGGCTGCGGCATCGTCACCGGCCTCACTACCCAGCGAGGCCCTCGCCTTCTCGGTCACCGGACTGGTCGCCCAGCGCTCCCGCCCGAGTACGATGGGGCTATCAACCAATACCACCTGGCGGAACGCCGGGTCTTCGCAGAGCTCGAGGTAGGCGCGCCAGTTCTCGACCAGGCCCACACCGGGCTCTCCATAGCGCATGGTTTCGAGAATGCGCTGCTCCATCACGTCATTCACCGCCGCAAACAGCGCCTTCTTGTTGCCAAAGTAGTGGTAGATGGGGCGAATCGTCAGGCCGCAGTCCGCCGCGATGTCCTCCAGTGAGGTATCCGCGTAGCCGCGCTCGCCAAAGAGCTTCAGGGCGCTGTCCAGCACCGCCTGGCGGGACTCCGCGCGGCGCTCGGCCTGGGTACGCCGCTTGCTGCTGTTGCTGGTACCGGTACTGGACATTAAACCGCCTCTCCGTTGACTTATGTAACTCTACTACATAAGATATGCAGCGTCACTGCATAACTCACACGACCGACGAGGCACACCATGAGTGAGCACCTGGACAGGGCCTTCGCCCCTGCGACCCTCGGCAAGCTGCCCCTCAAGAATCGCATCCTGAAAGCCGCCACCTACGAGGGCAAAACGCCCGATGGCATCCCCGGCGCCGCCCTGCTCGACTTCCACCGACAGATCGTGGAAGGCGGCACGGCAATGACGACCATCGGCTACTGCACAACCGAGGCTGACGGTCGCATTAACGACCAGATGATGTGGCTGCACGAAGACATTCGGGATCGCCTCGTGCACATGAACAGCGAACTCAAGAAAGCCGCCCCTGACGTCGCGATCTCCGGCCAGATGACGCACTGCGGCAGTTTTTCCAAGATACGCAAGCTCAAGCGCCTGAAGCGCGCACTCGGTCCCTCGACCTGGTTGAACATGATGGGCGCCTCCGTTGGCAAGCCCATCTCGGGCGCGATGACCGTCGGTGACATCGACTACCTCGTGCAGACTTACCACGATGCCGCGCTGATGATGAAGCAGACGGGCTTCGACGCCATCGAGATTCACTTCTCACACGGTTATGGCCTGAGCCAGTTCATCAGCCCGAAGACCAACCGCCGCACCGACGAATACGGCGGCTCGCTGGCCAACCGCATGCGCCTGCCCCTGCGCTGTCTTGAAGCGGTACGCAAAGCGGTTGGCGATGACTTTCCAATACTCGGCAAGATTGGCCTCACCGATGGCGTGAAGGGCGGACTCGAACTGCCCGAGGCGATCGAGGTCGCCGCAATGCTCGACAACGGCGGCATCGACGCGCTGATCTGCTCGGGCGGCACCAGCAGCTTCAACCCGATGGTCTACTTTCGCGGCGACACGCTGGACAAGGCGTTGCTCGCCGCCGAGACGAACCCGATCATGAAGCTCGGCCTGAAGCTCGTGGGGCCGAGCATGTTCAAGCACTACCCTTACGAAGAGCTCTATTTCCTCGAGGACGCAAAGAAAGTTCGCGACCGGGTGAACTGCCAGATGGTGTACATCGGCGGCTGCACCGAACTGTCGAGCATCGAGACCGTGATGGCCGAGGGCTTTGACTTCGTACAACTCGGGCGCCCGCTCATCAAGGACCCCAACTTCGTCAACAACGCGAAGGCCGATCGCAATTACAAAAACGGCTGCATTCACTGCAACCGCTGCGCGGGACTGATTGAAGCGCCGGGCGGTGTGTACTGCCCACTGAACACGGAGGAAGCCGCGTGATCGCCGATTTCGACAACATTCCCCAGCTCCCCGCCATCATGGGGCCCGCAAAGCAGGTGGCCTATCTCGTGCGGGACATCGACGCGGCCATGACGCGGTGGCGCGACGACCACGGCGTTGGCCCGTTCCTTGTAACGCGCAACGCAAAACCACTCTCCAACGCGTTTTATCGCGGCGACAAGGCGCCGACCGCCACCGTGCACATCGCCTTCGCCTACGTGGGCGACATGCAGCTCGAACTGATCGAGCTCGTGGGCGACACGCCCTCGCTCTACAAGGAAGCGCTGGACCGCAATATTACCGGCGTGCACCACTACGCGGTGTGCGTGGACGATTTTCCCGCGGCGTACAACTGGGCACTCGACAACGGCTATGAGGCGGTGGTCGACGCGGGCGTCGACGGCCTCGCGCGTATGTCGTACGTGGAAAACCGCGATGCCGGGCTGATTCTCGAGGTCATCCAATGGAACCCCCTGACCCGGCCCTACTTCGAGGGCCTCGAAAAGCGTGTGAAGTCGGCTGACCCGGCGCAGCACGTACACGAATTCGAGCTCGCCGAGCTGACCCCGAAATTCGCAGCGCTGACACAGGTAGCGAAATTCGGCCTCGCGAAACTGTTCGGCCGCGTACAGCAGACACGGCGCCCCAAGACCACCGAAGGAGCCGCGGCATGAGACAGCTCAGGGACAGGGTCGCCGTCATTACCGGTGCCGGCGGCGGCGTGGGCTCGGCCCTCGCCCACCAGCTCGCAGACAAGGGCTGCCACCTTGCCCTGGTGGACATCAGCGAGGGCGCACTGACCAAGGTCGCAGGCGCACTGGCCGGCAAGGACGTGACGATCACCACCCATGTCGTCGACATTACCGACAAGATGCAGGTCGCCGCCCTGCCAGACGCGGTGCTCGCCGCGCACAATAAAGTCAACCTGCTCATCAATAACGCGGGCATCACCTACCAGAAGTCCTTCGCCACTCACACGATCGAAGACTGGGAGAACATCATCGGTATCAACTGGTGGGGCGTCCTCTATGGCTGCCACTACTTCCTGCCCGCCCTGTCAGACGCGGACGAGGCGCACATCGTCAACCTGTCCAGCATGAGCGCCTTCGTGGGCTTACCCGGACAGACCTCGTACTGTGCGACCAAGGGCGGTGTGAAGCTGCTGACCGAGGCGATGCACGGGGAGATGGAGAAGCTCGGTGTCGGCGTTACCACCGTGCACCCGGGCGCCATCAAGACGGAGATGATCCAGGCGACCCTCAAGAACTCCGACGATGTGGAGGCCGCGCAGCGCAACTACGAGATGGCACAGCGCATCGGCGTCACCCCCGAGCACGTCGCAGAGCGCATCATCAGGGCAGTTGAGAAGAACCAGCTGCGCATTCGAGTAGGCAGGGACGCCTGGTTGCTCGACGTCTTGAAACGCCTGTTCCCGGTCGGTATACAGACCCTGGTAAAGCGCGTGGCCTGACGCTTCGCCCGAACACAGGAAGCACCCGTGCCCTCTCTCTACCTTCGCAGCGTTCTCACTGCACTCCTGCTGGCTCCGCTGCTCAAGGGCTGCGGCGGCGACTCCCACCCCGCCGGCACGATCGAAGGCGAGGCGCTGGCCCCCGCGGCTGTTGCAGCCCGTGACCGGGCGAGACAGTCGACACTGCCCACCGCGACCGAACCCAGTGGCAAGCAGATTCTCTTCGGCGACCTGCATGTGCACAGCACCTACTCGGTAGACGCCTTTACGCTTGAACTGCCGATGATGGGATTGCAGGGCCAGCACACGATCGCGGACTCCTGCGACTTCGCCCGCTACTGCGCCAAGCTCGATTTCTTCAGCTACAACGACCATGCAGAGGGACTCACGCCAACCTTCTGGGAGGCCACGAAGGAAACCTCGCGCATGTGCAACGCCACGTCGGCGGCGGTGAATCCCGACCTGGTGGCCTTCACGGGCTGGGAGTGGACGCAGATGCGTACCGATGCCAACGCGCACTTTGGCCACAAGAACGTGATTTTCCCGGGCACAGCCGACGAAGAACTGCCATTGCGACCGATCAGCGCACGCGTGACGCCCGACGACCTCGGCGTGTTCGCCATGTCGCGCAACTCAGGCCGCGGTCGCCTGATCGATCCACTGAACTGGAAGCCCTACGCCAACCTTATGCGCCTGCTCGATGACATTGCAGAGGTACCGGGCTGCCCGACCGGCAAGCACACGCGGGACCTACCGCCCGACTGTCACGAGAATGCGCCCTCACCCGATGTGCTGTATCGCAAGCTGGACGAGTGGGGCTTCGAGCACATGGTCATTCCCCACGGTAACGCCTGGGGCGCTTACACACCGCCTACTGCGACCTGGGACAAGGCGCTCGCCACGCGCTATCACAGCGATGCACGCCAGCCACTGCTAGAGATCATGTCGGGGCACGGCAACAGTGAGGAGTATCGCCCCTTCCGGTCGGCCATCGTGAATGACGACGGCAGCCTGAGCTGCCCGGAACCCCAGGGCGACTTCGTGCCCTGCTGCTGGCAGGCCGGCGAAATCATGCGCGCGCGTTGCGAGGGTCTCGCGCGCGATGAGTGTGAAGACAGGGTCGCACTGGCGCGCCAGATGACGGTTGAGGCCGGCAACGCTTACATGGGTGTGTTCCCGGACTCCAGCGCGGCGGACTGGCAAAACTGTGGGCAGTGTACAGACTGCTTCAAGCCCGCGTTCAACCAGGTGTTCGCCGAGAGCTCGCAGTACGCGATGGCGGTGACAAACTTCGAAGAAACCGACGACCAGGGCAGGCCACTGCGCTTTCGCTGGGGCTTCATCACCTCGACAGACGATCACACCTCCCGCCCGGGCACCGGCTACAAGCAGTACGAACGGCGCAAGATGACGCAGGCGAGCGGTGTACGCAGCGACTTCTACGGCGGGATCATGGCGGGCCTTGTCGGTGAGGTCGAGGACCCGCAGATGCCGAAACGCGTGCAGACCGAGACGCCGATTCCCGACCTGGAACGGATGAACAGCTTCCTCTACCCCGGCGGCATCCTCGCGGTGCATGCCGATGGGCGCGACCGCCAGTCGATTTGGGACGCCCTCAAGCGCAAGGAGACCTACGGCACCTCCGGCCCGCGCATGCTCTTGTGGTTTGACCTCCTCAACGGCCCCGCGGGCAACCTCCCCATGGGCTCAGGCGTCACACTCGGCGACAACCCGCGCTTCGAGGTCCGGGCCGTCGGCGCCTGGAAACAGAAACTCGGCTGCCCTGCAGACGCCGTGTCGGGTCTGACGGAAGACCGGCTAGGCTATCTCTGTGCAGGCGAGTGCTACCACCCCGGTGACGAGCGCGAGGTGATCGAGGCCATCGAGGTGGTGCGCATCCGTCCACAGGCTTATCCCGGTGAACCGCTCGAGGGACTAATCGAGGACCCGTGGCTCACCCTGCCCTGTCCCGGCGAACCGGAGGGCTGCAGCGTGCAGTTCGAGGATCCTGACTACGCGACAGGCGGGCGCGATGCGCTGTACTACGTGCGCGCGCTACAGGCGCCCACACCGGCCATCAACGGCGGCAACCTGCGCGCGACTTACGACGGGAATGGCACGATCGTCGACATCGACCCCTGCTACGGCGACTACCGCACCGACTTCGGCGACGACTGCCTCGCTCCCGTCAGGGAGCGCGCGTGGTCATCGCCCATTTTCGTAGACCAACCACGACCCTAACCGCCGGGGCGGTACCAGATCGGCGACGTCCAGGCCATCTCCTGCACTGTCTCGGGGTATGAGCCGTCACTGCAGACCGGTGGACGATCGGCTTCGGCAATCTTTTCGCAGTCGTAAAGATGCCAGCGCGGCACGGGATGTTCTACCGCCCGCAGGTAGTAGTAGGTCGCAAGCGCCGGGTCGAAATCATCGTCGGTGTACACCACGCAGAGGCTGTCGTGTTTGCCCTTGCCGTCATTGCCCGCAATATCAAACACCTGTGTATGCATGCCGCCCTCGGCATCGACCCAACCCTTCACGAGCTGCAATTTCTGCAAGGGCGTTGCGCCCTCGGCAGCGTCACGCAGCGCTGACGCGATAAACGTTGGCCTCGCGTTACCGGACCGCGAACCGAGGTCCCCGCCCATCGGCACACCGCCATCGTAACCTGCAGCCACCATGTCCTCGCGCTCACACAGATTCGCATCGTAGTCCCAACCCCCGAAGAAGCGGGGTACGATGCGCGGCCCACTGGTGCCCCAGACCTCGCGGCGCAACATCGCTTCAAAGATCGCATCGCGGGAATTCTCAACCGCCCAGACGCCCGCAAGACCGCCGGGGTTGCCGTCGATGCCGCTGGTCAGCAGCCCCGATTGCAAGCGCTGCGCTGGGCTCGCCTCGCCAGTCACATGACCGCGCCAGTCATCCTCCATCACAGAGCCGGGCGTTGCTGTGTGGGTATCGCTGGCCCCGATCATCCCGAGCTTCATCGGGTTTTCGCCAATGCGATTCTCCTCCTTCAGCCCCACAACCAGGCCCGAGCGCACAAAGTCGGTTGCATCCACGCAGCCACCCCCTACCATGCCGTTCGAGCCCACCTGGCCATCGGCACATTCCTCTGTCACGACCGTCACGTTAACGAGCTCGGTGCTGCCCTGCCCCGCAGCAGCGGGGAAGGTCTCTTCGCGCCCCATCTGGCGCACGGCTTCCATGTCACACAGTTCGTCGGGCGGCCCCAGCACGGTGGTCAGTCCATTCACGCACTCCGAGTTACCCTTGTGCTGGAACATCTCGATAATCGGCTCGCGTTTCTGCCGTGTGATCGCGTACTCGACCTGGTTCTCCCGTGTCTGCTCGATACGGCGATACGGTTTCATGCGTCCGTTAGCGAGATTACTGTTGTGCGGAATCGTGAGGTAGTCGCAACCATTCGATTCGTTACACACCGAATCCAGCCCTGCCCACAATGCACTGTCGAAGGGTGCGTCGATGTAAGAGACAGGCGCGCCCGGCACGTTCTGGTTGCGGAAGATCACGTTGCGGTGGTAGTTCGATGTCTCCGGTGTGCCGGTGTACTCGTAGGCGACGAAGCTGGTGAACGTACAGTCGACACTCGTATCGTTCGCCGCAGCGGCGGCCTCGGCCATCTTCTGCCACGGCCCCTGCGCGTAATCGCGACAACGCTGGCCGTCTTCGCCACAGATGCCGGGAATGCGCGCCGGGTTCTCGGTGGTGATCGACTGCGCGAGCAACACCATGCCCGTGCGCTCGTCCTGTCGGCTCAGCGTACACATGTGCGTGTTGTAGGACGGCGAGTCTTCCTCCCTGCACAGGCGCCGTTCGCCCAGGAACTCGCCGTGGTCGGTGACCGCGAGGAAATCGAGCGGGCGATCAATTCGGTAGCTGCCCACGGGCTCGCCCTTGTCGTTGAGCGGCCAGAAGGGAATCGCCTCGCCGCGCGCATAGTTATTGGCATCGACGGGCGTGACGCCGATGGTATTGGCGGCCGCATCGAACGAATACGTGGTGTGCACGTGGGTGTCGCCCCACAGCGGTATTCGCTCCTCGGTGTAGTGGTCGCAGGGCTCGCGCGTCTGCGTGTAGTTCACCATGCGGGCGGCGGGATTGGCCTCGGGCGTGGCATTCTGGGGAGCGAGCTTGTCGTCACCACAGGCGACGAGGAGTGTTGCGCTTGCGAGCAACGCTGCGGGAATCCGGATCATATTGACCTCCATTATTGTGCCCCTAGGGTACTCCAAAGACGCCCGCACAGGGACCTTGCATTTGTGCGGCCAGATGCTTGCAGGACCTGCGTTGCGGTAATCCAACAAAGCGCATAGGCTAATAGTCACTATCGCTGGGCTTGCTGGAGTTTCCCATGACAACTGCTGCAAACACGCAACCGCAACTGCGCCGCCACTGGCGTCACGGTCTGAAATGCCTCTGGCGCTTCATCACCACACCCTCAGATCTCGGCAACAGTTTCGAGGCTATGTTTGCCCTGGCCGGCCCCACCGTAAACAAGGAGTTCCTGCGCTTCGCCGCAAGCGAGACAGGCGCCGCCATGCTCGCGGAACGTCCGCGGCGCGATCTCAATACACTGCTCGTCGACCGTGCGGCACTGGCAGCCATGCCGCACGGCAGCTTCGCGCACGCGTATCTGGAGTACCTGGGTGGCGAGGACATGGGGTCTGCCGACTACTTTTTGCAAGCCGCCGATCTGGACGAGAAAGCCCAGCGCTTCGGCTGGAGTGATGACCACCTCTGGTTTGTGCGGCGCATGGCCAACAGTCACGACCTGTTTCACATCGTTGCGGGTTACGGCCGCGACGTGACAGGTGAGGTAGGCGTGATTTGCTATACGGCGGGCCAGATACCTCTGCTGCCGCTTCGCTTCCTTCTATTGTACTTCGCGGTATTAAAGCCCAGTCAGCCAATAGGCTGGTGGCGGTACCTGCGGAACGCGTACTTACATGGCCGCAACACACCCAATCTCGCCTGCATCGACTACGAAGCGCTGTTAGAACTGCCGCTGGAAGAAGCGCGCCGTGCTATCGGCGTGCCGTCTATGCGTGAGGCGCATCCCGATGGCATACCCGACAAGGGCTGGCTGCTCGACAGGGTCGAGCGCAACGTGGCTCTGGTGTAAAACCCCCAGGGCAAACTCGGAGAACCGCAATGCTCGCCGAAACAAACGCTGACGCCCTCGCCGCGGAGCGCCTCAAACGCAAGACTCACGTCGCACTGGGCTACCGTATTCTCGCTGCGCAGCGCTGGGGTGACATGGGCGATGGCCACATCAGCGCCCGCGACCCCGAGCGCACGGATTGTTTCTGGTTCCTGCGCTTCGGTGTCTCCTACCACAACGCGACTGTAGATGACCTCGTGTTGATTAACCCCGAGGGCGAACTGGTGGCGGGGGAAGGACCCATCAATCCAGCGGCGTACTATATTCACACACCGCTGCTGGCCGCGCGCGAGGAGGTCGTGAGTGCATGCCATGTACACACCGGCTGGGGCACACCGTTTTCCGCCGAGGTGCGACCCATTGAGCCTATCACCCAGGAGTCCTGCATTTTCTTTGAAGACCACGCGATCTTCGATGACGAGGAGGTGCAGATCCAAAGCGTCGAAGCCGGGGCACGCATTGCCGCCGCGCTGGGCGACAACATGGCGGTCATCCTGCGCAACCACGGGCTGTTAACCGTGGGCGAGCAGGTCGCGGATGCCGTCGGCCTCTTCGTGACCCTGGAACGGGTCTGTGAGGCACACATGAAAGTGCGCAACCCGAAACCGATATCGCCCGAGGCCGCACGCTTCGCAAAGCAGGACCTCATCAAGTACGGCCCGGGCCGAGGCACCTTCTACTCGTTGGTCAAGCGGCACATACCCGACAAGAGCGTCGTCAACTCAAAGGCGGTTTAGCCGCGCTTATTTGAGGGACTGCGCGAGGTCTTGCAGGTAATCGATGTAGGCCAGCTTGTAGTCTTTCTGGAAGTTCTTTGCGTCTGCGGCCAGTTTTATGATCACCACCTCATTGCCCGGGTGCACGTAGATGTTCTGCCCCCAGATACCGCGGGCCAGAAAATCGCCGTCGGGTTCACGCGGCGTCCACCACTGGTAGGCATAGCCAGAAGGATTGGACGATGCGGGATTGTTACCCGGCTTAAGGTGCGGCGCATCGGGCGTAACGGCTGCGGTCACCCACTCAGCAGGCACGATCTGCGCCTTGTCGCGCTTGCCGCCGTGCAGGTAGAGAAGGCCGAGTTTCGCGTAATCGCGGGCGCTTGCCGCCATGCCACCCATGGCCAGCTCATACCCCTGCTCATCGAGCGTCCAGCGCCCCTCCTGTTCCATGCCCATCGGCTGCCAGAGCTTCTCCTGCATGTACTCGGTCAACGTCTTGCCGGTAACCTCGACGAGCAAGATTCCAAGCAATTGGGTGTTGATGCTGGCGTAGTGATTGAACGTACCGGGTGGATGGTCTCGCCCAAGGGTGTTGATGTACTCAAGGTAGGACATGTCCTGGGTGAGCACCGCCATCTTGTTGATGTCTGAATTCGGGTCTGTGTACGCCTCGTTGAAGCGCACGCCTGAAGACATCTGCAGCACATGACGAATCGTCACATCGTCCCAGGTCTTGCTGGTCAGCGCGGGCAGGTATTTACGGATCGGCTCGTCGATACTCTTTATAAGCCCCTCTTCCGCCGCGATTCCTACGAGCGTAGCGACGAAAGACTTCGCTACGGAGAAAGACGTATGCAGGCTGTCGACTGAATCGCCGTGAGCGTAGTGTTCAAAGACGATCTTGTCGTCCTTGATCACGAGTAAAGCCGAGGTGTTGGACAGCGCGATAAAGTCCTTGAGCGATGTGGGTTCGCCCAGGAAATCGCCGGTGAACGCCAGCGAATCCGCGTTGGCACCGAGGTCCCAGGTCTCTTCCCCGGGTTGCATGACCGAGGTCGGCACGTAGCGCTGCATATTGCGGAAGTTGTCGTACAGGTCGCCAGTGAACATACCCATGAAGCCGGGGTGACTCTCCCCCTCCATAGCGGTACCGCCAATGGTGACACCTTGAGCAACGGCAAAAGGGGACGCCAGGCAGAACACGAGCGGTAGCAAACGGCGGGTAACGATTTTCATTGTGGACTCCAGGGAGGTCGTTAGAGCAACGCACTATAAGGCAAAAGACATCGAGATTGCAGGCAATACGCCCGGGGCGACCACTGCGCGGAAACAAAAAAGGGGCCACAAGGCCCCTTCTTTATCGGATAGCTCGCTACGCGTTGAGAAACTTGTCCAGCGTCTGGTGGAAATGGCGAATACGCACTTCCTGGTAATTGCCCAGCGTCACCGCACCTTTCTTCGAGGCCTTCATGCCCTTCTGCACCTGCGGCAGGTTGGCGCCGTCCTGCTCAAAGACGTGCGCAAGGCCCGCACCCAGTACGTGGGCGGCATCAGCAAAGGGCTCATCGGCGCCGAGGCGCACCGTGGGGGTGTCCTCCGGCGGCTCACTGCCCTCGGGGTAACGGGTGAGCAGGTAGATGTCCATGATGCAGCTGTTCACATCATCGCCATTGGGGCGGTGCCGGTAGTTGATGACCGTACCGTAACCCGCCCAGGGTGCGAAATTTGGAAACAGCAGGTAGAGCGTAGAGTCCATGAGCTCCGACATGGTGGCCCGGCCGGTATAGTCTTCCCCCGCCGCCTCATTAACACCGGGCAGAGCGATCTCGGCCAGAGTCTCGCGCGCGGTACCGCCCTCAGGCACCTCCGGCACTTCTTCCTGCCCCGCCAGTTTCATCATTGCCGCCATGGAGTCCTGCTCTGAAAACTGATCAGCATGGCTGGGGTTGGCAACGCCGTAACTGGTGATCGTGCGGCTGACGTTGTCGCCCCAAACGTCGTACTGGGAATTGTCGATCCCCTGGAAGGGCATAAGCTGCGGGTGCGTTGCGATGGCATGGTATGACTCGATGAACGCCTCGAGCACGCACTTCCAGTTAGCGTTAATCACCTTCTCAACATGTGCAGAGATGTAGCGCTGTTCATGTTTCCAGGGTCCAAAATGCTCTGGCAGGATACCGAGGTACTCCTGAAAGTCCTGCGGTTCATCTGCCATGTTGATGAAGACCCAGCCTTCCCAGACCTCAACCGCGACCTCGGGCAGGCTGAACTCTTCTTCCTTCACATGGGGGAAGTCCCACTGACAGGGCGCTTCCTTGAACTGGCCATCTAACTGCCACGTCCAGCCGTGAAACGGGCAGCGCAGGTGTTCTGAATTTCCCGACCCGCGCTTCAGTACCCGGCCACGATGCAGACAGGAATTGTAGTAACCCTTGAGCTCACCCTCTTCTGTGCGCGTCAGCAGGATGGAATCGTTAACGATGTCGTAAACAAAGTAATCGCCCGGGTTGCGCACCTGGCTGACACGACACGCCATCTGCCACGTCTTGCGCCAGAGCTTTTCGACTTCCAGGTCGAAGAACTCCTGGCTCGTCCAGCGGGAGATGTCGAGGTCCTCGGAGCCGAGGTACGTGTCGGTGCTGTCGCGCAGCGATGCCGGTACGTCCACCTGCTCGCGGTCGAGGAGTTCCTGGAAGCTGTAGGAAGGGTCTCGGGCCGCGATTTCCTCGGGGGTGAGGTTTACTTTCTTGTTCATGCTGGGGTCTCCGTGGCGCATTAAGCGCGCCAGACGCTGTCACCGGGCCCGGCTGGGGCCCCTACCAGCATGCAAGATAGCCCTACTGATAAAAACAGTCAACCTTGTTTGTTTTCAATCGCCAGATGGCGGACCGAGGCCAACGTAACCCCGGAGGGCCATGGACCGCAGATTCTAAGCGCACAAAAAGAAAAAGGGCCCGAAGGGCCCTTTTCCTGGATCGTCAGCTGCGACTAGAAGTCGATGTTCACCCGCAGGCCATACTGCTCGCCACCCGAGACAGCGCCGAAGGCCAACGTACCGGGGATGATCACCGCCGAGTTGTAGTCAACCTCGTCCGTGATATCGCGGCCAAACAGCGATACGCGCAGGTTGGAATCGTCACCGATCTGTGTGTCGTACGCAAGGATCACGTCGTAGACCGTGCGGTCATCCAGCAGGCCGCGGGGATCGTTGCCCACTTCCACGTAGTACTCATCGGTATAGCGAACACTGCCGTAGAGGCTCAGGTCACCAGGGCCGACAGGCAGGGTGAACGTGGCATTCAAGCCACCCGTCCACTCCGGTACACGCCGCAGCTCGAGGTCAGAGTTGTCGGTAATGATGCCATCGCCCGTCAAGTCAGCATCGTACTCGTCGTACTGCGCGTCGAGGTAACCGAAGTTGGCGTTAACGAGGAGGTACTCGTTGGCCACCCACGTCAGCTCGCTCTCTACCCCCCAAATCTCAACTGTCGCCGCGTTCCGCACCACGGTGTTGGAGCCGCCGAAGCCGTCTGACTCAATCACCTCTTCCTGTTTGTCATCGTACTCGTTGAAGAAGATGGCCGTGTTCAGGCGCAGCGTCTGGTCAAGAAGATCGCTCTTGAAGCCAAGTTCGAGGTTGTTCACATACTCAGGATCGAAAGGACCGATGTTCGCGGGGTCCTGGTTACGACCATTGAAGCCACCGGAACGGAAGCCTTCTGAATACGTGATGTAGGTGAGGACATCGTCGTTGAGGCGCCAGTCGAGACCCACCTTCGGTGAGAACTCGTCCCAGGTCTCGTTGCCGGATGCGGCGCCGAAGGGCAGCCACACAGGCTGCCCGTAGAGGTAAAGGTCATCCATGGGTGTGCCCGGCACGAAGCCTTGAAGAACACCTTCAAGACCCGGAGCCAACGGGCCACCGCCAAAGAAGATTTCCCCATCGTAGTCCTTCTCCTCCTCGGTGTAACGGCCACCGACGGTCAGCATGAGCGAATCGGTAAAGTTCCAGTGCACTTCACCAAACACCGCCCAGGCCTCGCGTTCGTGATCAGCGAAGGAGTTCTGGAAAAGCGAGAAGGCAGGGCCGCCAAACGCACCGATAGAGGTGTTCTGCTCAAGCGAGTACTCATCCTCTACCGCGAAAACACCGGCGACAAAGTCGAAGGTCTCGCTCAGCTCGTCAGACGATGCAAAGCGAATTTCGATAGAAGTCTGCTCGGAGTCCTGCTCGCGAATAGCGTGGAAGAAGTTGACGGCCGTGGCGTCAAAGTCCGTCGGTACTCGCTCATCGGTCTCCTGGTAACCGATAATCGTCGTTACAGCACCTACACCGAGGTCGTACTGCATGTTCAGGATGTAGGTGTCAGCTTCGAAGTTTACGTTTTGCCCGTAGAAGTCCTGGGTCACGTTCTCGATGTCTGTCACATTCCCGTCCGCACACGCGGTCGGGAAGATCGCGTTCAAGGGAACGTCACACAGCGCTTCCGGGTCTGGATTTACCGGGTTGTTCGCGTTTGCGGAGTTCAGGTTCTGCAGGACCACACCATCGTTCTTGTCTTCGTAATTCACGTAGGTGAACAGCGCGTCAAACTTGTCACTGGGGCTGAACAGCAGCGTGAGGTTCATTTCACGGTTGTCTGCATCACCGACGTCTTCACCGATCGTCGTATTCTTGCGCTGCCCGCCGCCCGTCTGGCGTGCGTAGGCGACCTTACCGGCAAGGACGTCTTCAACGATCGGGAAGTTAACGACCGCCTTCACATCGGCAAGGTCGTCCGTACCGTAAGTGCCCTCTACCCTGGCACCGAACTCACCCGTGGGACGGGTGCGCGTGATATTGATAACACCACCCGTTGTGTTCCGGCCGAAGAGCGTGCCCTGCGGGCCGCGCAAAACTTCCAGCGACTCAAAGTCAAAGGTGTTTGCCATAGAGCCATTCACGAAGGACAGCGGTACGCCATCGACCACCACGCCAACGGCGGGATCAAAAGAACGCTCCACCTCCTGCGTGCCCACACCGCGGATGTAGAGCGATGCACCTGCCGGCGCAACCGAGACAGAGTCGATCACGAGGTTTGGCACAAGGCCCTCGATCTCGCGAACGTCGCGGATAGCGAGATTGTCGAGGGTAGCCCCCGAAAATGCTGTGACGGAAATGGACACGTCCTGCATGTTGTCCACGGTCTTCCGTGCGCTGACGTAGACCTCTTCCAACTGACGCTTGGTGTTTTCGATGGCGGTCTGTGCGGCATCCACGGGCGCTACATCCTGCGCAAACGCGGGAAGTGAACCCGCAGCAACACATAAGGCGACGAGGTGGGAAAGAGGATTGCGGGCGAATTTTCGGCTCATTACGTACTCCTGCCTGCCGCTGTGCGGCATTTTTTTCTAATAGTTGGCGGCGGGCACCGGACGCTGCAGACGGCCCGGCCTCACCACCGGCGAAATACAAACAGTCATGACTGACTGTTAAAGTATGAATCGGCGCGAATGCCCGAGGCAATAGGTCCAGCCGGTAATTTTGCCGGGCATAACCGGGGGGAATGTGTGCGGTGCTTACAGCCCGGAGCCCGGGGCGGTAGGTCTACCCTACCGCCGGCGCCAAACGCGCGAGCAGATCCTCGTCGGGGCCCATCTCGCCGTCCGGCCTGAATGCCTGGATGGTCACGTGGTCAGCACCGGCGTCCCAGTGGGCCTGGATGCGCGTGCGAATCGCCGCCTCGTCACCCCAGGCAACTATTGCATCGACAAGCTTGTCAGAGCCGCCATTTTCGAAATCGGCCTCGCTGAAATCGAGCTCCAGCAAGTTGTTGCGGTAGTTGGGCAGATCGATATAGGTCGCCATGTGCTGGCGGGCGATAGCCCTCGCCTTGTCGGCGTCCGTTTCCAGTAGCACCATCTGTTCCGGGCACAGCCACGCATCAGGGTCGAGGGTCTCACGGGCCTTGGCGGTATGCTCCGGCGGCACGAAGTACGGGTGCGCTCCGGCAGCTTTCTCGGCAGACAGCTTCAGCATGTTGGTGCGCAGTGCGGCCAGCACAATCGGGGCCTCCTGCTCGGCGGGTACCGACATGAACAGCGCCTGCTCCATCTTGTCGAGGTAGTTGCGCATCGTCGTCACCGGTTTACCGTAATCGTGCCCGCGAATGTCGGCCACGAGCGGCGCGTGGGAGACACCGAGCCCCATGACAAAGCGCCCCGGTGCCAGTTCGCCGACGGTGCGACGAATCGCGTTCATCGACATGGGGTCGCGCGCGTAGATGTTGGCAATACCGGTGGCGAATACAATTTTCTCAGTTTGCGCGGCCATGTAGCTGATGATCGTGAAGGGATCGCGGCCGACAGCCTCGGGCAACCACAGCGCGCCATATCCCCACTCCTCCAGCCGCCGGGCAAACGCCGCCGCCTCCGGCGCCGTCATTCCGTCAATGAATGCCCATACGCCGAGTTTTCCCAAGGGTGTTGCCATGACCTGCCTCCTGTTCAGTGAGCAGCCATTTGAACACATTGCTGAAGGTCCGACAAGTTCTAACGGGCCTATGATCCGGGTTACACTGCTCGCCGCCATGCAACCCCTCGCCCACTACCGTTACGACTCGCAAACCCTCACACACATTCGCGACAACGTCGCGGGCTTCAGCACGCAGCGGCAGCCCCTCGGAGAATTGCGCGCGGCGGCGGTGGCCCTCGTGGTGGTGGAACTCGACGACGAGCCGGCCCTGCTGCTCACACGTCGCGCCGGTTCGCTGCGCGCCCACAGCGGCCAGTGGGCGCTGCCAGGTGGCCGCATGGACGGCGACGAAACACCCGAACAGGGCGCGCTCAGGGAACTGCGCGAGGAGATAAACCTGGAACTACCGGAGCAGGCGGTGATTGGCCTGTTGGATGACTACGTGACGCGCTCCGGCTACCGCATCACGCCGGTGGTCGTCTGGGCGGGGAAGGAAACCTTTGAACTCCACCCCAACCCCGACGAGGTTGCCTCGATCCACACGGCGAGTTTCAGTGATCTTGCGCGACCAGAGGCCCCGCACTTTGAGCGCATCCCGGAAAGCGACCGCGAGGTGTTGTCGATGAAGCTGGAGGCAGACCATATCTACGCGCCCACCGCTGCGCTGCTTTACCAGTTCAGGGAGGTCGCGATCCTGGGGAGGCCCACGCGTGTGCTCGAGTACGACCAGCCACTCTTCGCCTGGCGCTGACGACCGTCATCGCGGCGGCACAAACAGCAATAGGCGTCGCTTTACTGGAATTACTTGATCGACCGGGGGCTGCCATTTCAACCGATCCGGCGAATGAACCCCCAGAGGTGACCCATGCCGTCCTCCACGCTGAGCATGCGCACACCGAACTCGCGATCAACGGGCGGCTCGCAGGCGATACCTGCGTCTTTGACGCGCTCGAACATCGCGTCGACATCATCCACCCATACGCCGATCCAGTGTGGTCTCGCATCCGCCTCCTTGCGTGCGCCCGAGCCGTCGAGCCAGAGTTCTGTCGAGCCGATGCGCATCTCTGCGTTGTGCACCTTGCCATCATCATCCCGCCAGCGTCCGATCTCTTCGAACCCGAACACCCGGGCGTACCAGTCCATCGCCGCCTCAGCATCGTCGTAAAACAGGTAGGGCACCACGCCGCTCATGGCAATCGACATCGCTGTTACTCCTGGGTATGAAACTAAAACTTTAGTCGAGATCTGCCGCTTCGCCGGGTAACTGCACCGGGCAACACCAGTTGGCACGCCAGCGAGGCACTTTGTCGCCTTCGCCCTGCCCGCTGTAATCGACCTCCACCGTTGCACCGAAGCCCCGTGGATTCCGCAGATAGCGCGCGTTGAGCGCGGCGAAGGTGTCTTCGCCATCGTCGAATGCCACCAGCATTACCGCAGCGCAATGTGCGCACTCGTAGAAGCGCGCAGTTTCGCTGCCCTGGCGAACAACCCGGTAGCCAGTGGTGTCGCGCACCGCCAGCCGCACGCGGGTGCCTGGCTTGGAAACCCAGGCCGCATCGCGCTCTCGGCAGAAGCTGCACTGGCAGGCACGGGGCGCCACGCTGCAGTCCACTGTCTGCCAGTGGACACTCAGGTTGCCACAGTGGCAACGGCCTTCGAGGGGCACGGGGGCTCTCCAATCAGTGTTCAAGCCCATGGTGCACGCCGCACGCCGTTCACGCCACCCCTCCCAGGCTGGTCTATACTCTAGGCAAGCGTCTGATACCCAGCGGTGGCGAATCATGCTCACCCCAGCGCAGTTGAGACACGCCCGATCCTCGCACCGGCCCTGGTGGCTGGCCGCAGCCCTCGCATTGTTTGTCCTAAGCCCAAGCGCTCATGCCTGTACCGTTTACGGCAAAGGTTGGGGCAGCAAGTGGGACGACCCGGTCTGGCCCAACAGCGCCATCATTACCTGGAGTTTCATGACGCCCGGCGTTGCGCTGGGTCCCTTGGCACCGCCCGCCTGGAGCGGCACCAATTCGCTGGGCTCGGGCGCCGGCAACGACATACGTGTCATCATCGACAGCGTACACGGTGCCGGTGCGTTTGACGCGGCGGTGCAGCGCGCGTTCGCCACCTGGACTGCAGCGGCCAACTTGCAGTTCATGCAGGTCGCCGATCAGGGCGGTGACTTCGGTACGGTAACTGCACCCGATATCCGTATCGGTGCGTTCAGCTTCGGCGTGGGCGACCCGGCAGGTGGCGCAGGGTTCGGCCCGCCGGGGAACGACATCAGTTTCCCCGACGCGATCGCGGGCGACATAGCACTCAACGACCTCAACAACTTCAATATCGACCCCGGCAGCGAGGGCGATTTACTGCAGACCGGGCCGGGGGGCATTTACCTCAATGACGTTGAAGGTCTGCTGCTGCATGAAATAGGCCACACGTTGGGCGTTGGACACAGTCGGGTGACCGATGCCGTACTCTGCGGATTCCTGTCCCCCGCATTCAACGGCCAACTCTGTGACTTCTCGCGCGTTAATCGCGTGCTCGAGCCGGACGACCTGAACGCGATACGTAACATCTACGGCCCCGCACCACCGCCCGACGGCGACATTTCCTTCGACTGCACCGTAGACGCTGCTGACGCTCTTCTGGTGAACCAGGTGATACTGGGCTTACTCGCGCCCAACGGCGCGCAGTTTACGCGAGCCGATGTCGCCTCTCCGCTCGGGGGAGCCCTCCCTGCGCCCGATGGCCTGATCACCATGAGCGACCTGATGGCCATCATGCAAAAGGGTCTCAAGAAGATAAATTTCTGAAGGCTCAGAGATCTTCGAAGTGGGTCAGCACGGGTGCAAGGCCCGCAAGCTCCGTACCATCAGTTCGAATGTAATAGCTGGCTGCAGCGTTCAGGCTGAAGTTCGCCTTGTCCTGCGCCACCGTCCCTGTTGAGAAATACATCAGCCGCACCGAGAGGTGCGTCAATAGCGAGGAGTTGGGTGTCGCTGTTCCCAGCGTTCGAAACCCTTCTGGATTCAACAGGGAAACATAAATCGTGCCAGTGCCATTACCGTTCGGAACCACGTTGTAGTTCAGCTGTACAAACGGGTGGTGGTCACCCGGCACCACCTGGGGCTCGAGCCCCCCGGGGAACAGGCTGTCGTCTGCGTACTCAATGACGAAGAAGGCGCCGCCGACCTCCGTAATGCCGGTGAGATCATCGGGCGCCACCACGAACTGTGTTTCTGTCGGCGTGTACGCGGCGAACTGGCGAATGAAATCGACATCCTCTGCAGAGGAGCCCGCAATAATTTCAATGGGAATTGCACCCAGGTCGCCCTCGACCGAATTCGCCGTATTTGTCAGCTTGGTCGATGTCACGGAGATCGTAGCGGGCCCTGGCGTCAGGGCCAGCGGCTGATCGTACTGCCCCGGAAGCGTGAGGGGCGCGAGCACATACCAGCCACCATCGTAGGGCACCATGCCCGTGAGCCCGACCAGCGCATTGGTACCATCGAACGCATAGCTGTTGAGCCTGGACGCATAGTCCGGGTACGCTTTGAAGATAAGCCTTGGCTCAAGCGAAAACTGGGCGGAGCCGAAATCGGTGAGCGTGATAGTGAGATCACTCGCCGTCAGTATCGGCTCACCTTGTGCGTTGCGCTCAAGGCCACCGAGGCCGATGACCACATGATCGCCCGCGCGGGCATAGCCGGGTGTGGTCTTGGTCTGCACACATCCCGCCAGCACGCCGCCCGCAAGCAACGCGATGAACGCTAGTCTTACCAGGAATGAGTTAGCCATGACTCTCTACTCCTCGCTGCACGCGCTCTTTCAAGCCTAGCAGGCAGGAGCAGATCTGCCACTTTGCGCGCTGCAGCGCACAAATCCCTACAAAATCTCGACGCCCGGGAATTTCAATCATCCCGAACACGCAGCCGACCGTAAACATGGCAACAGACAACCCATCGGGAGTGTGTAATGAAAAACTTTATCATTAACAGCTGGGGCGCCGTCATGGACAACAGGCGCAATCCCCTCAGTCACCTTGACCTCGCATCGCAGCACTACACTATGCAGGTGCTGGCCTGGATGTGGAGCATGCTGTTCAGCCTCGCCTTCCTGTCCATTTTCCAGTTTGGCTATGTGTGGATGGCGCACCTGCTGGTGCTCGGCGGTTGCGCAATGACGGTGTCGGTTTTTCGTGACGCGCAGAAACGCAGCGAAGAGTCCACCGCTATCGCGGCGAAGTTGAGCCGCTCTTCGCGCTGCGTATGGAAAATGGACAGCGAGGCGTGACCCGCGCCTCTTAGTGCAGGAGGGGCGCCCTACCCCTCCAGCACCGAATCTGCCCAGGCGATAATAGCCTGCTGCTCATCGGGTGCCTTGCGCTGCCAGTTCCGCAAAGAGAGGCCCATGCGCGGATTCTTCTCCCAACGCTCGGCATGTCGGTGCAAGAAACGCCAGTAGAGGCTGTTGTAGGGGCACGCGCCTTCGCCCGTTGTTTCGGAGGGTGAGTAGCGACAGTCGCTGCAGTGATTACCCTGGCGCTGTATGTATTTGCCACTCGCCGCATAAGGCTTGCTGGCCATCACACCGTTATCTGCATGCAGCGCCATGCCGAGCGTATTCGGCAGCTCAACCCATTCAAACGCATCCACATACACTGCCAGGTACCAGTCACACACCTCCTGCACATCGAGACCCGCAAGCAGGCAGTAGTTGCCGATCACCATGAGACGCTGGATGTGGTGCGCATACCCGAGATCGAGTGTTTGCTCCAGCGCCTTTGAGAGGCAGCGCATGTCGGTGTCCGCCGTCCAGAACCACTCGGGCAACGGCCTGTCCGCCGCCAGCACGTTCAATTCATCGTAGCCCGGCATCTGCAGCCAGTAGATGCCGCGCACATATTCACGCCAACCCGCTATCTGCCGAATAAATCCCTCGGCAGCAGCAATGTCGCAGTGCCCACTCCTGAAACGCTCCTCAACCCGCTGGCACACTTCAAGGGGGTCGAGCAGGCCGACGTTGATATACATCGATATAAGCGCGTGGAACAGCAAGGGAGATTCCTCCGCGATGGCGTCCTGATACCGGCCAAAGTCGGAGAGGCAGTCCGAGAGGAAAAACTCGAGGGCTGCCAACGCACCTTCACGTGTCGTCGCGTAGGCGAAGCGCGCCAGATCGCCCGGATGATCGGGAAACTCACGCTCCACAAGCGCGAGCACTTCTCGCGTGATCGGGTCATCGGCCGGCGCAGGCCGTTCGGGCAGCGGCGTTTTCCCACGCCAACCTGCGCGGTTTTGTGCATCGAAGTTCCAGCGGCCGCCGACAGGGTCGCCGCCGGGCTCCAGCAGCAGGGCGTAATCGCGCCGCACGCCGCGATAGAAATACTCCATGCGCAGGCTCTTGCGCCCATGTGCCCAGGCTTCGAACGCTTCGTGGTTCACGAGAAAGCGATCGTCCTCGACGATGTCAAAGGGCACCGACAGGCGCCAGCCGCGCATCGCCTCTAGCAGGCGATACTCGCCGGGCTCACAGCAGAGAACCCGCTCGGCATCGCTGTCTGCGAGTGCACGCTGCACAGCGTCCTCGAGGTTGCGCAGCCCCTCGTCGTAATCGAAGTAGATGACCTCGAAGCCGCATTCGCGCATTTCATCGCGAAAGTGGCGCATGGCCGCGAAGATAAACGCAATCTTGTGACGGTTGTGGCGAACGTAAGTCGCCTCCTCGGCAACCTCCGCCATCAGGATCACGTCTGACTCAGGGTTCGCACCTGACAGCGCGCCCTTGTCGGGAGTCAGCTGGTCACCGAGAACCAGCAGCAGCCGTTTTTCCATTGCGTACACAGAAGTTTAAAGCGAGCCCATGTAGGCAGCGAGATTGGCGATATCATCGTCACTCAATTCACGCGCCTGGCTCCACATCAGGCTGCTCTGCGCCCCGCGGGTCTCTCCTCCGCGATATTGAAGAAGGGCCGCGGCCAGATCTTCAACCGACTGCCCGGCCACGCGCGGGCCAACGCCACCGCTACCGTCTGCCCCGTGGCACGCGATACAGGTCATGTAAGCTGCCTCACCGAGCTCCTCGGGACTCGCGGTCGCGCGTGCTGCGGCCTGCGCTGCAGCAACCTGCACCACGCCGCCTGTATCCTCTAGCCACTCATTGTAGCAATCACCCGTGCAACCATGCTGGCTGACAAGGTTGTACTCGTTCGTATTCATGGCCCAGGTTGTCAGTCCGATGACAAACAGGGTGAAACATATCGCAATAACACCGTCGGACGGCATGGAACTTTCTCCTCAATTTTACTGACACCCGTTGTACGCAGCGGAGCTCTGCGCGGTTGCTCCGAACGGACTAAGGAGAAGGCACACTGAGACAAAACATGGACCGCAGGCACTGCACCTACCAGGGAATAGGTTCACCCGCGTAGTCGAGATAAGCCAACTCTCCGTCGGTGTTCACGTTCTCCATCACTGAGAGGAGCTGCCCAGCAACATACGCAGGCGTAGAGAGCTTGCCCTCGGGTACGCCGCGCTGAAAGGGTCGGGACAGTTCGCTGTCTGTAGTACCGGGATGGAAGGCAATCAGCTTGACGCCGGGCGCTCGGCGGCCGTATTCAACCGCCGCCGACTTGAGGACCATGTTTAGCGCGGCTTTCGACGCGCGATAGCTGTACCAGCCTCCCGCGCGGTTGTCGCCTATGCTGCCAACACGGGCACTGGTCGCCGCGACGACACAGTGCTCAGAATGCTTGAGGAGAGGTGCCAGCGCGCTGAGCCACAGTGCAGGCACCACGGTGTTGACGTGGAATACGTGATGCATGGCTTCCGCGTCCAACTGCTCCAGCTTCTTCTCGGGTGCGAACGTGTCTCCGTGCAACACGCCCGTGCTGATCACGACCCGCAGGATCGCGACATTGAGCGCGCCGAGTTCATCGACAATACGCGCAATCGATGCCTCGCTGTGATCGGACTGGAGCCAGGTAACGTCGGGGCGCGTATCGGCACACCCGGCGCGGCTTACCGCAACGACGCGTTCAAAGCGTGCATCACGACAGAAGGCATCGACAACGGCGCCGCCAATAGCCCCGGAGGCACCAATAACCAGGGCCGCCGGGGTTGCGGAAGTTTCCATGGGACATTGCTCCCTGAGCACGTGACTGCTGTATACGCAGAACTCAGGGGGACGGATGCGGGAGTTAAATCAATCGGTTGATGCTCAGCCCAAGGAGAGCTCTCCCGCCAGGTGGGGTTTTTCGCCCTTTGCATCGCGCAGCTCAAACCGGCTGCCCGAATCACCCGTAGTGTGCAGCAGCGTAACAGTGGAGGGCAGGAAAATGGGCAGCTTGAACGCGACGTCAACCGCCGCGGCAGAAGTGTGGCTGGCCGGAAGCAGCTCTGCAACACACCGGCTCTTGCTCCACATACCGTGCATGATCTGGCGCTTGAAGCCCATCAACTTTGCAGTAATCGGGTACAGGTGGATGGGGTTGTAGTCGCCAGAGGCGGCCGCGTAGCGGCGACCCATATCGGCGGGGAGCTGCCACTGCAACGACTCACTGAACCCAGGTGATTCAGCGGGCGCTTCTTTCGCTCTCTTCTCACCGGTACCGCCCTTGCGAATAAGCATCACGCTCAGGTCGTCCCACACTACTTCACCGGCGCTCGCCACCTCGGTGACAATGCTGACCTCGTAGCCCTTGGCGACCTGCTCTGCATCGCCGAGTCGCACGGTGAAATCCAGCGGCTCGTCGATAGCCAGGGGGCGCTGCTGCGAGATGCGGTTGCGCACATGCACGGCGCCCATGGGTGTAAAGGGAAACTCCGGCTCGAGCATCAACTGCATATGCAGTGCAAACGCCATGATGTGCGGATAGGTCAGCGGCAGGTGAGCTCCGTTTTCAAACCCGCAGACCTCGCTGAACTTTGCAAGCTTGGCCGTATCTGCACGAATACCCCGCGCCGTAATGACGAGTGGGGGAAACTGCGGCTCGCGCTGCGCAGGCTTGCGCGAGGTCGCCGCCTTAACCAACATACCTGGCAGGCCGGGAATGGTTTCAAGCTCAATGTTGCGCGCCGCTGTGTTCATACTCGCCTCCTCAGGCACCGATCCAGTTTTGACCGCACACACGCAGCGTGACGCCGTTTATCGCCTGCGAACCGGGGTTGGCCAACCAGGCAATCGCCTCGGCGACGTCCTCAGGCTGACCGCCCTGCGACAGTGAGTTCAGGCGCCGAGCAACTTCGCGGGTGACCACCGGGATCGCGGCGGTCATCTGTGTTTCGATGAAGCCAGGGGCAACCGCGTTAACGGTAATGCCCCGCGCGAGCAGGGCTTCATCCCTGGCCATGTAGTCGACATAGCCGATGACGCCCGCCTTGGATGCCGCGTAGTTGGTTTGCCCGCGCTGCCCCGAAATGCCGACCATCGAGGCGACGCCAATAATACGACCGCCATCGTTGAGCGCTCCCTCTGCCAGCAGCGTGTTGCTGATGCGCTGGGCGGCAGCGAGATTGATCTCGAGCGTCATGTCCCACCACTGCTCCTTCATGTTGACGAGCAGTTTGTCGCGCGTGACGCCCGCGTTATGCACGATCGCGTGTGCACCGCCCAGTTCCTTGGCCTTCGCCGCGATGCGCGCGGGTGCATCATCCGCCGTGATGTCTGCATCCAGCGATTCCCCGCCGATCTCCGCCATAACCGAACGCAACTCCTCAGCACTCGGCGGAATGTCGACACCGATGATGCGCGCCCCGCGCCGGGCCAGCGCGCGTGAGATCGAGGCCCCGATACCGCGGGCAGCACCGGTGACAATGACCACGCGTTCCGCAAGCGGCGACTCAAGGTCGAAGTCGGGCGCCGCGACATCTGGACATACGCGCACGGCCTGCCCGTCAATATAGGCAGAGCGGGTAGAGAGAAAGTAGGCCAGCGTGCTGCGCGCGGCAGCCTCGGAACCGGGCTGAATGACCAGGAGCTGGGCGGTGCTGCCGCGATTGCCGATTTCCTTGGCCAGCGAACGCGTGAAGCCCTCGAGCGCGCGTTGCGCGGCGGCACGTTCGGCACTGTCTGCGTTTTCATGCGGTTCGGCAACCACGAGAATGCGGCCGTTGCTGTTCAGGCGCCTGACCATGGGTGAGAAAAAGCGATGCAGCCCCGCGAGGTCCTCCGCACTGCTCATGCCACGCCCGTCGAACACAAGCGCGTCGCACTTGTCCTCACTACCTTCCGGAAAAAGGGCGCTGGCATCCGCACCATCGACCTGCTGGCAGGCGAGTCCCAGCGCGTCGAGCTGGGCACGCAGGGCGGTTGTCGCACCGCTGTCCAGCGCACCTCCGGCGAGTACGACTGTACCGCCGGGAAGGCCGGTGCCGGACTCGCAGCGCTCGAGGTCAGGCACCACCAGGCCGAGCTGGCTGGCTATCGCACCCCCAACATTGGAACGCAGGAACTGCTCAATCTTATCGGCCATCGTGTACCTCCTCAGCAATCGCCAGCCTTTGCCAATAGCATAGTTGGGTTTGGCCCGGAACGCGCTGCCCGCTGCGGGGCATCGACTCCAACAAAGGGTGCCCGGCTTGCTACACTCAGGAAACACCCAAACCTGCGAATCCGCCATGCCTGAACTCCCCCGTCGCGTCGCCGTACTAGGCGGCAACAGAATCCCCTTCGTGCGCTCCAATACCGCCTACACCGCTGTCAGCAACCAGGACATGCTCACCGCCACCCTGGACGGACTTGAACGACGCTACGATCTCGCCACTAAAGGTGTTGGCGAGGTGGTGGGCGGTGCAGTCATGAAGCACAGCCGCGACTTCAACCTCGTGCGTGAATCGCTGCTGGGCACGCGACTTTCGCCAGGTACGCCCTGCATCGATATCCAGCAGGCCTGTGGCACAGGGCTGCAGGCGGTCAATATCGTGGCCAACAAGATCGCCCTCGGGCAGATCGATTCAGGTATCGCGTGCGGCTCCGATACGACCTCGGATGCACCGATCGGCGTCTCTGAGGGCCTGCGACAGGTACTGCTCAAGGTGAACGCGGCGCGCAGTGCGGGCGAGCGCTTAAAGGCCCTGGCAGGACTCAGGCCCTGGCATCTCGGGATCAGCATTCCCCGCAACGAAGAGCCACGCACTGGCCTCAGCATGGGTGGACATACCGAGGTCACGGCCAAGGAATGGCAGATTCCGCGAGAGGCGCAGGATGAACTCGCGCTCGCCAGCCACCTCAACCTCGCGGCGGCCTACGACCGCGGCTTCTTCGATGACCTGGTTGCGCCCTTTCGCGGCGTTGAAAGAGACAACAACCTGCGCGCCGACTCCACGCTCGAGAAACTCGCGAAACTGGGCCCCGCCTTCGATCGTGACAGCGGCAACGGCACGCTGACAGCAGGCAACTCATCGACGCTGACCGATGGCGCATCGGCTGTCCTGTTGGGCAGCGACGACTACGCGAGCGCGCACGGATTTACCGTCCAGGCGTATGTCACCCAGATAGAGACCGCCGCAGTCGACTTTGTCGGTGCCAGCGGCTCTAAAGAAGGCCTCCTGCTTGCGCCCGCCTACGCCGTGCCGCGCATGCTCGCGCGCGCGGGACTCACGCTACAGGACTTCGACTTCTACGAGATTCACGAGGCGTTTGCGGCACAGGTGCTGGCGACCCTCAAGGCCTGGGAAGACCCCAACTTCTGCAGCGAACGACTCGGTCTCGACGCGCCGCTTGGCAGCATCGACCGCACGAGGCTCAATGTGAACGGCAGCTCGATTGCAGCCGGCCACCCGTTCGCGGCGACCGGCGCACGCATCGTC
Organism: Halioglobus sp.; assembly: GCA_965227435.1. Taxonomy (GTDB): domain Bacteria; phylum Pseudomonadota; class Gammaproteobacteria; order Pseudomonadales; family Halieaceae; genus Marimicrobium. The sequence continues at coordinate 1,256,216 of CBDDGB010000002.1, forward strand.
GCAACGCTTGCCAAAACGCTCGCCGAGAAAGGCGCAGGTCGCGGGCTCATTTCAATCTGTGCGGCGGGAGGCCAGGGCGTTACCGCGATACTCGAGCGCTGAGTTACCTCTCACAACAGCCGCACTGACCGATTTCAACATTACAATGACCTGCCCGGGGGCGCAGAATCCTGCACCCTTACGCAGGTAGATGGAGAACAGCAATGGATATACGCCTGTCCGAACAACCCGAAGGCCCGCTGAAGGGCATCAATGTGGTGGACCTCACCGCGATGATCACAGGCCCCCTCTGCGGCCAGCACCTCGGCGACCTCGGCGCCAACGTCATCAAGATAGAGCCGCTGCATGGCGAGGTCGCTCGCTGGATGGCGCCGCCGATGGAAGCTGGGTTAAGCGGGTTCTACGCGCAGCAAAACCGCAACAAGCGCAGCATTGCCCTCGATCTAAAAAACCCTGAGGCGATTGAAATCGTCAAGAAACTGGCAGCCGATGCCGACGTACTGGTCGAGAACTTCCGCCACGGCGTCGCCGACCGGCTCGGCATAGGCTACGACGTGCTCAAGTCGATCAACGACAAGCTGGTCTACCTCGCCATTACCGGTTTCGGACCTACCGGCCCGTATGCCAACCGGCCTGCCTACGACCCCATCGCGCAGGGCCTCGTGGGCGGCTGCTTCATCCAGGGCAAGCCATTTGGTGGCCGCCCGCAACTGATACAGTCAGCGATTGTCGACAAGACCACCGCGCACATTGCAGCGGGTATCGCCGTCTCCGCGCTATACGCGCGCGACTGCAACGGTGGTACCGGGAAAGGGCAACGCGTAGACGTGCCTATGATCGACGCGTGGGCCGCCTGCTCACTCTCTGACATGATGCCTGTCGACGCCTTCGTACCCAATGAAATGGACGACCCCGAACCGCTCGCGGTGCTGCGCACGTTCCCGACGCAGGACGGCTACGTGGTCGGTATGGCGCTGCAGGACAACCACTTCCAGGGCTTGTGCAAGGCGCTGGAATGCGAGGAACTGCTGGAGCGTGAGGGTATGCGCAACGTGGGAGAGCGCATCACCGACTTCGGCCCGTGGCTGGATGCCATCGGCGAAGAAATCCAGAAGTTTACGAGCGAAGACCTGCTGGCGCGCCTCGAGGAACACGGGGTGCCCTTTGGCCCTGTCAAAACAATGCGTGAATTCGCCGAGGACCCCCAGGCGAAGAACAATCGCACGCTGTTCGATGCCGAGCACCCGGACGCCGGCACGATGCGCTATATCCGCTACCCGGGGCACCTCTCTGAAACGCCCGCCTGCCTGCACAGGCATGCTCCTCGCCTCGGCGAACACTCGGAGGAAGTGCTCGCTGAGCTGGGCCTGTCGAACGAAGATATCGAGCGACTTGTCGGCGCGGGCGTTGTCGGCAAGATGTAAAAAAAGGGGCGGATGATCTCAATCTCATCCGCCCCAAGCTCGCAATCAGGAAGCTACTCAGGTGGCTGCGCTGCGCTGCCACCCCGCTGCATCAACACGCACCGGCACGTTAAACCTGCCATCACCAAGATCGACTTCAAGCGCAATAGTGTGGTCGTCCAACAAAACAACATCGTTGATACGCCGATAGCCTGACTCAACCGCTGCCGGACCCGCGATATTGAGATGCGCGCGGAAGGTGGTCATCGTCATCCGGTCGTGCACGTAGACGCCCCAGCCGGACGCGGTCACGCCGCGCTGCAGATTGGTGGCACCGGATTCGAAAGCAACGTAGCGGCCATCCCGTGAAATCACCGGCGCGATGCTGTCGCCGTTCGCCTCGAAGCCGGCGTCATCCACGCTGACCCGGGTGGTGATACCTGACTCGCGATCGTGCAGGAAAATGTCGGAGCGCCCGTTGTGATCGGCGAACACCAGATTGTCGGACTCTGATTCAAAGGCCACAAAGCGACCGCTGTCGGAGATCGCGGCGTTGCGGCTGTCGCCATTGCCGGGATTGCCGTCTGAGTCAACGCTGACTCGCTCCGTCACATCGCTGATGTGGTCGTGCACAAACACGTCACTCAGCGGGTTTACGTCCTCGGCCACCAACTGTTTCACGTCAGACCAGAAGGTCATATAGCGCGTACCGGGCAGCGCGGCATAGCCCTTGCGCTCGGCACCCTCCTGCTGACCCGTGCTGAGGGCCTGAGCCCACATACCGCCTGAGAAAAACATGGCGCCCATGATCAGGGTGCTGACCTTGAAGCCCATTGCGAGGGTGCTGAAGACGTAATCCATTGGCATTGTGTTTTCTCCGTTTTGTGTTGCCGTGGAACTTGGAGAAAATGTACCGGGACCGCCGGATTACATCGATTACCGGCCATTACACGGGGGTGTAATCGGGGCTCAGGAGAGGGGTATACAGGCCCCGGCCCGGTTGTTGGCAGCGGCGCAGAAACGCGCTGAACGCAGGGGGTTGGCGTCCAGCCCATTGGTGAGCAGGCAGAACGACAGGCCCGAGACAGGGTCGCCCCAGGCAACCTGCCCCCCGGCGCCCTGGTGGCCAAAGGCCCTGGGCGAGACCTTGTCACCCATGCCGCGATAGGGCTGGTAGCGGCCACTGCCCGCGATAACGACCCCGAGGCCGCGGTGGGCCGGGCAGCCGGTAATCGGGTCGACAAAATCGGCATGCACGGTGCCGGTGGCGTCAGCGAGCACCTCGGGTGACCAGATTCCACCGCTGCCTGCGATAAGACCCTGGTAAAAGAGCGCCACATCGGCTGCCGTGCCCACCGCGCCGCCACCGGGGATGCCGAGCGAGCGGACCTCGGGGTCGTTGAAGATCAGCAGCGAGTCGTCCTGGGTGGCGGGAAAATCGATGCGCATGCCGAGTTGGGCCTCAATTTCATCGGGCTCCGGCGGCTCCCCCACGTGGTCCAGCCACGCGATGTCGTCCTGTTCGCCCGCGGGCACGCCGAGCACCAGCCCGGTAAGGCCAAGTGGCGCGATGATCGTGTCGCGGATGTAATCCCGGTAGTCCTCGCCGGTCAGCTCGATGATGAGCTCGGCCAACACCCAGTGGCCCGAGAGCGGGTGGTAAATGAGCTGGGAATCGGGCTCCCATTCCAGGTACCAATCCGCCATGCGACGGCGACGGCCAGCACTGTCCCACCAGTCGGGCGCCTCGAGGGGCGCATTGGGAAAACCGCCCGTGTGGCACAGCACCTGGCGCACGGTGACGGCGTCTTTGCCGTTGGTCGCAAACTCCGGAATATACTCTGCCACGGGTCGCTCGATATCGAGTGCGCCCTCTCCCATGAGTCGCCAGAGCGCTGCGGCCACAAGCGGCTTGGTGCAGGAGAAGATGTTGAAACGCGTGGCGTTGTCTGCCGCGCCGAAGGTCTCAAACAACACGAGCCTGCCGTGGCGCGCCAGGGCCATCTGCACTGCGGGTAACGGCCCGCGCTCGATCGCGTGGGCCACGCGGCCGCGGAGGTCTTCCAGTCGCGCCGGGTCTATCCCGGCCTCATTGGCACTCAACGGACTGTAATCTGCCATGGTTCTCCCGTGAACTGATCGGCGGCTGTGTGCGAAACATTAGTTGATCGGTACCTGAACCTCGATTTCGGCACCTTTCAACTTGTCGACCGTCAACGGCGCGTCTTCCTCAAGCAGCAGCTTGCCTCGCAACCTTCGCGCCCTCACTTCCTCTTCAGTAAAGAGGTCGGGCAGCTTTGTATCGTCGTAACGTGTCAGCACACCGTCGCTGCCAACGAGATCATTGGGCACACTCAGGTCGAGTGGCGGTCTTGCGTCGAGTTGCAGCCAGATGGGCGACGACCACGCGCGTTCGCGGATGGTGGCGGGGACATGCGCCGGGGGCTCGCGACCCAGGCGCAGCGAGTCATAAGTCGACCAGCGGCAGGTCGGGTTCTGCAGCACGCGGGCGTAGTAAAACGCTCTCTGGCCAGGTTCAAAATCCGGGTCGCGCCACACTACCGCCACCTCACTCGCACCCTTTGTGGTGTCTACGCTGCAGTCCGAGAGGTCCACCGTGGCGCCGTTGTCCGGGCAGCGCCCGGTATCCGGGTCGACCTCCACTGAATCTCCGCAGGCGATATCGCGCACCCGTTCATGTGTCTGCCCCGCCCCGTCGATCCAGCCCTTCACAATCTGGATACGTTGCAGGGGCGCACTCTGAAGGTCTGCCCCCGCCCACACGAAAAAGGCGGGGCTCGCTGGATTGGTGGGATGGATCAGCAACTCGCCGCCCATGGGGACGCCACCACGCGTGGCGAGCTCAACGGCATCGGGGTGGCCGACGAGGGACTCGTCAAACCCGTGGCCCGCAAAAAAGCGCAGGTTGATGCGCGTACCGGAGGTCGCGTAGGCCTCGCGCCTCTGCATACCCGAGAAGATCGCATCCCGCGTGTTTTCCTCTGCCCAGACAGCGGCGAGGCCGCCGCCCGTGTGAAACTGCAGCGTCGACTCGAAAGGTTCACGGTCAGGCCATTCGCGCATGCGGCGCACCGCGGGCGAACTCAGCGAGGCAACCTTGCCCACAAAGTCCCACTCCTCCGCATCGCCGGGACTCGCGTTGTGCGAGTCCGTTGCACCGATGAAGCCAAACGCCATAGGGTTGAAGCCGTACTCGCGCTCAAGCTCAAGACCCACCTTCAAGCCCTGGCGCGCGAAGGAGGTCTCGAACGCGCAGCCGACCACCTGGCCTTGCTCGCAGGGCGGCAACACCTGACCGAAGCCGCATTCCTCATCGCTCGCGCCGACACCCAGCGCGCACTCCGACGCACCTTTCACCTGGTAGATTTCCGCCAGGGGCTCATAGCGCTTGCGCAGGTGCCAGGCCTCTTCATCATACGCCTGGCCGTCCCACGTGTAGGGCGAGTAAAACAGGCCCCAGGCTTTATTCATGTTGTGCGGGATAGTGAGAAAGTCGCAGTCCTCACTGCAGTTGCGCTCAAGTTCGCGCCACAGTTCAACAGCATTCGGCACGTCCAGCGATGACACTGCATGCTCGGGCAGCGCACTGCCATTGAAGATAACGTTGCGGTGATGCTTACCGGAACGCGGCAGCGCGGGAGAAAACTCGTAGGCGGCAAACGTGGTGAACACGCCCGGTTCATTGTAGCGGTCTGCGAGCTCGCGATAGCGCTGCCAGTCCTTCGCGCTGTCAGCGAGACAGCGCGCACCGCCGTCCTCGTCCTGCGCGCAGATCGGCACATCGGTATACGCGGGAGCAACGCGCGCGGTGCGCTCATACACACCGGCAGGCATGTTCGACACCAGCCCTTCATCCGACCCGCCCGCCATCGCCGCGAGCAGGATGAAGGTCGTGACATTGGGCGTGGTCATCATCCAGCAATGAAAACGCTCGGCGAGCGGCAAGCCCTCGTCGTTACAGCGGACCCGGGTGCCGAATCCCTCTGCGTGATCAGTGATCGCCACGAAGTCCAGGGGCCTCGACAGCTGCATAAGCTCACCGCCATCGCTGCGCAGCGGCTTGCCCCGGGCATACAGGTAGGCGTCCTCGATACCGAGTGTGGTACCGAACAACACGGCATCCAGGCTCTCTACCGTGTGCACGTGCAGCTCACCCCAGTACACATTCTTGAGAGGATTCGCCGCAGGCGGCGGTGCCGTTTCAAGCGGCGGCAAGGTTACCCGGCTGTCATCCTGCAGCGCGTAGTCACGGTCTACAGTGGCAGGGGACGTCGCGTCGTAGAGCTCATAGAGATCATCACCGCCAATGAACCAAAGGTAGGCAGCGCCCCCTAGCAACAGGAGCAGGATTACCAGGAGTATTTTCTTCAGCATGCACGTACCGGGCTTGTTACCATGGCGGGCGCCACACTATGACACAGGCCCCAGGAAAGACCCAGCGCGCACACCGGGAACCACCCTATGCGAAACTCACTGCGCAAGCATTACCTGCCGGACAATTTTCCCACAGGCGCCACGCTGGGACTCGCCGCCACCGGCGTGTTTATTGCAGTGGTTACGCTGCTGCTGGAGTTCTACGGTTGGCAGCAACCTTTCCATCGCATGGCCGGGCCCGTGTTCGGGCTCGAAAACCTGTCGCGTAACGACCTCGCGTTCTACGCGCAGGTATACACGAGCGCGAGCTTCTTCGTTCTACTGATGGTGCTGCCCGGCCTTTATCACATCGTCTCGCCGCTGCCGGGGGAAAATCCCTACGGTCTCAGCACACGCAACTTCGGCCGCAATTTCCGTCTTTACCTGCCGCTACTGGCGATCATGCTGCCTGTGCTGTGGGTGGCCTGCAGCAACCCGGCATTCAACGAGTTCTACCCGCTCTACAAACCCATCTCGCTGCGCGACCTGCTCGTCTATGAAGCCATCTACCTCACGCAGTTTTTCGCAGTGGAGTTCTTCTATCGCGGCTTCTGCCTGTTTCGCTTCGAGCGCCTGGCACCGGGGCTCGGTATCTTCATCATGGTGATCCCGTACGCATTGCTGCATATTCACAAACCCTTTCCCGAAGCGCTGGGTTCGATCGTTGCAGGGCTGATACTTGGGGCGCTTGCACTGAAGAGTCGCTCCATCTGGCCGGGCGTGCTCACTCACTGCACGGTGGCGCTGTCGGCGGACGTGTTTGCGCTGGTACACTCTGGCCGAATGGCCGAGCTGCTCGCCTAGACCAGGGACATGACTGAACACACATCGCCAGCACTCGCGCCAACCCAAAACCTGAGCAGGATCTGGTTACTCAACCTGATTCTACCGTTCGGCGGGCGCTTCAATCGACTGCTCACAGCACTGCTGATCATTCCACTTACCTGGATCACGCTGTGGATGATCAGCCCCGAGATATCAAAATACGAACTCACCTTCTTTGCCTGCGTGTTCGGCTATTCGATTGTGATTTTCTCGCGCATCATCGAGCAGTCGGAACGCGCGGTCGATGAAATAGAGGCGGTGACAGACCTGACCGCCGAACAGCTCGCCCCGTTGCGCAGCTATATGAGCCGCTACACCCGCGCCGAGTTCATCTACAACTTTATCGGCGCGATCATCGCGGGCGTGATACACATGACGTTGATCAGGCTGGCCCTCGACACGCCGCTGAACGAGGTGTTCAGCAACCGCGAGCTGTACGCCTCGCAAATCGGCACGCTCGGTGCCTGGATCATACTGACCTTCGTCATCAGCTCGCTGATTAACAATGCGCTCGCCTGGTCGCGCCTTGGCAGGGCAATCGACATCGACCTGTTGCAGTCCCGCGCGGTATGCGCCATCGGCCGCATCGCCGTACTGTCCACGCTCTCCGTGATCGGCGCCCAAACGCTCTTCTTCCTTCTAATCCTTGAAAACGGATGGGACTGGTACACCGCGTTCCCGGGCCTGCTGGCGAGCTCGCAACCCACGCTGGCCATGTTCCTGATTCCCGTTTGGCCCCTGCATCGCCGATTGCAGAAGAACAAGTCGGAGACCCTGGCGCGGCTCGACAAGAAACTGGCGGAACTTGGCAACGTGGCAGAGATAGCGCTCGAGGACAGCACCAAGGTAGACGAGCTGAACCGACTCCTGCAACTGCGCAGGGAGGTGCAGGAAGCCTCGGTATGGCCATTCGATGCTTCGAACCTCTTAAAGCTCGGCTTCTACGTACTGTTGGTACCGATGACCTGGGTAGGCGCAGCGCTGGTGGAGACCGTGGTCGACACGTTTGTCGAGTAGGCCTGCAGCGTGGCGCTAGCCGAACGCGCCCATATCAAAATAGTCGCGCCAACCCGCGATCTTGCCGCCGCTGAGCTCAAAGACACCCATCACGGGTAACTCGACCGTGCGACCGTCCATCACCAGCTTATCGGTGCGCTCATTCATCACGACACCGCTGCCGTCGTCCACCTGGTGATGCACGATGAAATTAATCTCGGTGGTCGTACCCATAAAGCCGTCGATAAAGGCCCGAATAGCCTCTTTACCTAGGTGGGGCGGACCCATCGGGATATTGGCGTAGGCGGCGTCATCGGTGAAGTGGTCCATGACGGCATCCACATCCATCGCGTTCCACGCGGCCATAAAACTGTTGATAACCTCGGCGTTAGTAGCCATGGCGACTCTCCTGATTCGGTTGAAAGGAAAAGATAGCACGCAGCTCAGGCGGAGTCTGAAAAACGCGGCGCCCGCGCCTCCAGCGTCGACATGATCGCCTCCACCTGGTTTTCCGTGCCGATCAGCTCGCGTGAACAGTTCGACTCGGCAATCAGCCCCTCGCGTATCGAGGTGACTACCGCGTTGTTTAGCAACCGTTTCGCAGCGCGGACCGCGTCGGGATTGCGCCCCGCAATCATCTGCGCCATTTCCATGGCCGTCGCCAGCGGTGTCGCGCTGACTTGGGTGGCAAGGCCGTACTCAAAAGCCTCCTCGCCGGTAAAGCGGCGCCCCGTAAACACCAGTTCCTTGATACGGTCGAGCCCTGCGAGGTAGCGCATGGCCTGCGTCGCTGACATATCTGGCAGCAGCCCGAAGGTGATCTCGACAAAGCCGAGCTTTGCGTCGGGCGCCACGATGCGAATATCGGCGCCCAGGGCGATATTGAGACCGCCCCCCATCGCTGCGCCGTGCACGGCGGCAATAACCGGCACCGGAAGTGACTGCCAGCCCCAGCCGAGGCGCTGCACGTAATTGGCCCCGGCAGCATCGGTATCGTCGTAGGCCGACGCGGCGCTGTCTGCCGTCAGGTTACCACTGACCATGTCGCCGAAGTTCGCCATGTCGAGCCCGGCGCAAAAACCCCGGCCCTCCCCAGAGAGCACGACGCAACGCACGGTCGGGTTTTCTGCGAGCGACGCCTGGGCCGCAAGCAGTCCCTCGATGATCTCGCCGTCGACCGCGTTGCGCTTGTCGGGACGGTTCAGGCGCAAGTCCGCCACGCCGGCATCTATCGACAGGGTTACAGCGTCACTCATGGCATTCTCCGCCTTTGATACATAATCTAAATATGTCTAATACCTATTTGAACTTTACGCGTCCGGGATTACAACGGCGCCGGTGCCGACTGTTGAACCGCCGGGCACGAGTGGCGCGTTACACCCGCTTGGTTTAGTTTTAGGACAGCGTTCGAATAAAGGAGATTAAAAACATGCTGAAAACAATGGGAACAGGGCTTGCGCTGCTGGCAGTGCTCGCACTGGCAGGCTGCACTCAAACGGGTGGCGAGAGTGGGGAAGTCGCGACCGCGGCAGAGCAGAATATCCCTACTTCAAGCCCGATGGCGCAGTTGTATGTCGGCATGTCGGGCGCCGAGGCCCGCTCGATACTCGGCGAACCGGACCGCATCGACAGCTACCAGACCGGCAAGTCATGGATTCCCTACGCCGGCTCTTGGCTTAACGACAAGACACGCCAGTCCTGGTACTACCACGAGATGGGTTACGTGGTTCTGTCGCAGAACAGTTACTCAGGGCAGTACGTCGTGCGGGAGTTTGTTTACGATACGCAGCTTCGGGCGTACTGACCGAGGCCCGCGGTGCGCGTTTAGTTGAGCACCTTGTAGCCGCGCCCGCGCAGGCAACGCTTTACCACCTGCACTTCTTCGCGCTCGCCCTCGGCAAGACCACTGGCGCCACCCGTCACGGCGCCAACTCCCGCACCGCGCGCGGCGCCGTCAGAGCCGTCGAGAATGGCGCCAACTGCGCCACCGATCACCGCACTGGACGCAGCACCCCGCGCGCCCTTCTCCGCCGTCTTCACCCCCGTGGCGTATTCGCGACAATCGGCGAGGTCCGCTTCATAGCTCGCCATGTTGACGCCCTTTTGGTCGATGATGATCTCGTCGGTGGTCGTGCACGCCGACAACAGGGTTGCACCGGCCAGGAATAAAAGTGGGGTTCGCATGGCAAATCTCCGCGGAGTGATCGTGGGGTCTCCTGCATTATGACTGACTTTCGCGATGGGAGTTCGACCTTTCTTCCTCGGGCTGCATACAACCCGGTTTGGTATGCTGTGCGCGCTCGCAGGAACAGGGATCACCTATGACCGGCACATTCAGCCCCGACAGACCACTTCCACTAACGGCCGTGACCGACTGGCACGCCGAGACCGACGTGATCGTGGTCGGCGGTGGCGGTGCAGGTGCCTGCGCAGCGATTGAAGCCGCCGATGCGGGCGCTGCAGTTGTACTGCTTGAGGCCGCGAGTGAGGCCGGCGGTTCAACAGCTCTCGCCGGCGGGCTCATCTACCTGGGTGGCGGCACGCCCACGCAACTGGCCTGCGGTTTCGATGACAGCGTGGAAGACATGCACGCCTACCTGCTTGCAGCGGCAGGACCAAACGCCGACTCCGACAAGGTGCGCCTCTACTGTGAAAACTCGCTGGAACACTACGACTGGCTGACACGCCAGGGGGTTGAGTTCAAACCCGAGTACTACCCAGACAAACACACGAACACGCCTAACGAAGCCGCACTCATGACAACGGGCAACGAGGATGCCTGGCCGTACTCGCAACTGGCAAAGGCCGCACCGCGGGGTCACAAGCCGCGCATTAAGGGTGACCACGGCGGCATTCCACTGATGGCAAACCTGCTTCGCGCCGCGGGTGAACGCGGTGTGACGATCACCTGCGACGCCAGGGTACTTACCACCATCGTAGATGGCGACGAGATCGCGGGCGTGGTTGCCCGGATCGACGGCAGCGAGCGCTGCTTACGCGCGCGGCGCGGGGTAGTGCTGTGTGCTGGCGGCTTCATCATGAACGAAGAGATGGTCGCGCGCTACGCGCCCCGACTCGCGCGCGGCAACTATCCCAACGGCAACCCCTACGACAACGGCAGCGGCATTCGCATCGGTATCGGCGCAGGTGGCGCCGCGATCAACATGCACGAGGGCTTTATCTGTACGCCCTTCTATCCGCCACACCAGTTTCTTGAAGCGATCATCGTTGACGACTCGGGCCAGCGCTTCATCAACGAAGACGTGTACCACGGCCGCCTGGGCAGCGCGATTCTCGACCGACCGGACCGGCGCTACTACCTCGTGATCGACAGCCGACACTTCGAAGTGCTCGAAAAGCCGCCGCTCGGCGGCTACCCCGTTGCAGGTACCGGCGAAACCATTGAAGAGCTGGAGAGCGAGCTCGATTTACCCGAGGGAACGCTCGCCAACACGCTTACAACCTACAACAAATTCGCCGCGCAGGGTGACGACCCCGTACAGCACAAACACTCGAAATTCCTGGTGCCACTGGACCAGCCGCCGTACGCCGCGTACGACCTCACACTGGGCAACGGCGCGATCTACGCCGTGATGACCTTCGGCGGGCTGGACACCCTGCCCACCGGTGAGGTGCTGACAGCGGAGGGCAATGCAATTGCAGGCCTGTACGCTGCGGGTCGCAATACGGCCGGTATTCCCCGTTGCGCCGAGGGCTACGCGAGCGGCATGAGCATTGGCGACGCCACGTTTTTCGGGCGGCTGGCCGGGCGCAGCGCGGCGAGTAGAGGCCAATCGACGTGAGAGACCGCTCGCCCTACCCAGGCAGGCAGCCGTGCTCTCAGGGCGTAATCTCTTCCCACCCCATGGCGCGCTGCGCGGCCACCAGCGAATAGCACAACTTCACCTGCTCAAGACTCTGGGAAAGATTGCGCGGCATACCCACAACGCGCTCTGCCTTCGGCGCAAAAAACTCGCGTGCATCTTCATAAGCCTCAACGCTGCATAACTCGCTCGCCAACCAGGGCGTCGATGCCAGGTAGGACTTGGGCATCACCATCGCGGCCACCGGGTAGATTCGCTTGAACCAGTCGAACGTGACCTGCCTGTTTTCCTTCTTAGAGCCATAGGCCGTTATGAGACCCTGTATCTCGCTGGGCTTCAGTTTGACCAGCTGCAGCACGTTGAGCACCCTTTCCCCCAATTCCGGGTCAGTCGTCTGGCCCAGCGCCCACAGTGCGTCGCGCTTGAAATTTGCCTGTGTCGACTCGTGGACCATCGTCATCAACTGCTCAAAGTAAGGCGCGCCCTCCACAATCACGGCACTGGCCATCGCCAGAGAATGCAGCTGTGGATCGATAGCGCTCCCGTCGAAGCGTAAATCTCGGCCATAGCCAATCAGCGTCCTGCCCCGATCGGCAAGCTGCGACAGCACATCCTGCTGCTGCAGATCCACGGCCATAAGCTTTAGAATTCGCGATCTCAAAAGCTGGTTGGCGGCTGGCTCTCCAACACTCGGCTCCAGCCCGAGTTCATCGAGTAGCGGCTTGTAATGCACGTATAGGTATTCGCCAAGCTGATCGCGTTGCGGCCCCTCCGCGATATTGTCTCGAATGTACCGTACAAGCCATGCGGGCTCCGTGAGCACATCCCACTCGGGTTGCTCAATTATCGCGGTGACTGCCTGGAGGTAAAACTGCGTGTCAATTCGACCCGCCCCGTATTCAGCGGCAAGAGAACTCGCGACCGAGTACTTTTCGCCGGGAGAAAACGCAGCGAGGTTATCCAACAGCCTTCGCCACTGGGGCTTCGGCATCGACCAGCGATAATAGCCATGCCCATGACCGTTGGGCATTATCGCGCCCGGGCATTCCGCTACCGGATGGGAATACTGCTGTTGAGCCTGTGTCAGCAACTGGCACACCTCTCCCTTGCCAGCCTCACCCACGGTTGTCATACAAACGGGAACGACCCACTCCTGGGCCGGGCTCACTTCTGATCCGACCGGCAGAAAGCGCTCCTGCTTGAGTTCAATGGACAGGTCACCACCCTTGCAGGACCAGTCCAGCATCAACACGGGCAGGCCCGGCTGGCTGATAAACGATGTCGCCACATCACCCACGGCCGGATCGTCGGCAGCCCGCTCCAGCGACTGAATTAAATCCAGTGCCGTGGCATTGCCCCATGCGTGTCGTTGCATGTAGTCCTGGATAGCCGCCCGAAACACTGCCGGAGACACCATACTCTCCAGCATCTGCAACACCGCGCCACCCTTGGAATAACTAATCCCATCGAACGCGTTGGCGATGCCCTCCCTGTCGAGAACAGGCTCGCGAATACGCCGCGAACGTTCATAGATATCGCTACCCATTACCCTGTGGCCGCGACGAATGATTTCCCGGTCTTCCTCAAGCTCGGGGTTCCACGCGTGCACGGCCTTGGAAGCCATCCAGGTCGCGAAGGACTCATTCAGCCAGATATCATCCCACCAGGGCATCGTCACAAGGTTGCCAAACCACTGGTGGGCGAGCTCATGGGCATGTACGTTGGCATAGCGACGCTGCTGGCTTATCGAGGGCTCGGATTCAAACAGCAGGAACGACTCGCGATAGGTTATCAGGCCGACATTCTCCATCGCGCCGGCGGCAAAACTCGGCACCGCCACGATGTCCAGCTTTGTGTAGGGATAGGGAATACCAAAGTACTCCTCGAGCGTGGTGAGTAGCGCCGCCGTATGCTCCAGTGCGTAACCCAGCTGATCGCCCTTGCCTTTCGCGGCTACGCCGCGCAACGGTACGGGCTCACTGCGAATGTTCGTTGCGGCAATAGGCAAGTACTCGACAATATCCAGATCGCCAACGGCAAACGCCAGCAGGTAACTCGGCATAGGCTTGGTCGTGGCGAAGGTCAGTCGCTTGAAGCCATCTTGCAGCAGCTCTTCGTGGACTATCGGCGTGCTGCTGAGGCCGCGCAGCTCCTCAGGCACTTCGAGCTGTATATCGTAAGAAGTCTTGAAACGCGGCTCATCGAATTGGGGAAAGACCTGGCGCGCGTAGATGGGCTCAAACTGTGTGAACGCATAATTCAGTCCGTCTTCCTCTACCGTGTACAACGCGGCTAACTTGGTGTTGAAGGGCGCATCGAAAAGAATCTCAATACCGGCGGACTGAGCCGAAACGGGCGTAGAGACCAACAGCCGGACCACACCAGACCGCCCCATCTCTCGGTACTCAAGCGGTGTCCGCGATCCATCTTCGAAAACGAGCTCGGCACTCTCGGCACGAATGTTCTCGCCGTGTAGCCAGATCGTGTCCGTCTCCTCCAGTATTTCTACATCAATGAAAACCCTTCCACTAAAGCGTTCCTCGTCGGGGTTTATACGAAGTGACAACTGATACGCGGTCGGTTGAACGGTGTCGGGTAGCTGGCCCTGCGGCGCAAGGGCAGCCTCAGCCTGGTCTTTGGAAAAACGCCAATCGCTGTAGCCATTCCAACCGAAAAAGGCTGCTACGGCGAGGAGGACGAGCAGCGAAAACCACCCCAGGAACCTAATCATCGGGCGCAACCTTTTTGTGATGCGGTGGATACGGTGTATTTAGAAACGTACCCACCCAGTGCACCATTACCAACACCGTGAGATCGCCGTTGGTCATCAGCTGACTGAGTCCCATGCCGCCGAGAAACGTTACGATGCAGTTGCGCAACTTCCAGCGAAGTGTCACGTAGTGCAGGCCCGCGAATATCAGGTTAGACACGACATTGGCCGCCAGCCAGCCGACCGAGGATTGCAGGAACAGCGGCACAGCGAGCCGGAAAGCCACTTCTTCGACCACTGAAATAAAGAGCAGGTAAAGCACCCAGCGGGTTTGCCTTGCTGCAGGTTGCGGACGGCGCAGACTCCAGAGGATGAAGAAGACCACCATGCCAACAAGCCCGATGAGGTACGGGCGAGGATTGGCCACGGCAGGCGCAGTCGTGGCCTGCAACGCCTCCAAGGTTCCAGGCAGCAAGAGTCCCAGCAATGCGAGCAGCCCCATCGTGCCGCCGTGCCGGTAAATCACCTCGCGGAAGGTGTCCACGCGATAACCGCTGGCGCTCGCCGGCCGCTGCAGACGCCGTTTAAGCACCCGCCGTTTCTGCTCACTGCCAGGCAAGGCCGGTGCCGTTTGCTGTTCCTCCTGCATGGAACTCCTTATGGCCCTGCCTTCGGGCTACCCGACGATTGTACACGCCCGCCCCGCCCAGACGCCCGCCTTCCGGGTGAAGGTGTCATCTGTTAAACCAAAGCGGCCGGAGTCGCCATACAACGGGCCGCCCGCGAGTGGTATTCTCGCCGGCGCAATCGACGATATCGCACACCACATGAGCAAGAAAACACTCTTCCCACTACTACTCGGCGCCCTGCTGCTGGGCGTGGCAGTTATACAGTTTATTCCGGGGGCGCCACTGGTGATTCCCGCGGAGCTACCCGCCGCAGATCGGGCCACTCACCGGCACCTCAATTTTGAAGGCATCGACAATTTCCGCGACCTCGGCGGCTACCCCACCGAGTCGGGAGCCACCGTGAAATGGGGTGTGCTGTATCGCTCTGGAATGCTGGCCGAAGCAAGTCGCGCAGACCTCGAGGGCCTTACCCGACTCAACCTGAGCCACCTCGTTGACTTCCGCTCTGAACTCGAAAAAGACACCGAGCCCGACCGCTATCCAGAGGCACATACGTTCAAGGTAGTCGAGATACCCACCCTCGACGGCGGCGATGACACCGTCGCCGCCGACATCATGCGCCGAATCGACGAGGGTGACTTCGAGGGGTTCGACCCCAACGCGCTTATGCTGGACGCCAACCGTGCTTTCGCCACGGATTTCCTGCCGGAGTACACACAGTTCTTCCAGACAGTACTGGAGGCGGATGGCGCACCCATTCTGTGGCACTGCACAGCGGGCAAGGACCGAGCCGGTTTCGCAGCGGCCGCACTGTTGCGAGTACTGGGCGTTCCGCAGGACGTCATCGTACGCGACTACATGCTGAGCAAGGAGCACTCACTTGCCTCGCGCAAAAACGAACTGCGCCTGTTGCGGCTGTTTAAGGGCGACGAGGCAGCGGACAAGCTCGAAGTCATCATGGGCGTTGAAGAGGCCTGGATTGAGGCGGCCTTCGCAACCATTGACGAACGCTGGGGCAGCTTTGACAACTACATGCGCGAGGGCCTGGGCCTTAGCGATGACGACATCGCGCGACTGCGCACCAACTTGCTGACCGACAACAGCTGACGCCGATTTTCCTGCATTCAAACACTGTGGGGTCGAAGGGCCTGCCCCGCTTTATCGGGCATTCATTCGACCCCACAAAACGAACAGCGCAACTACGACACATCTGGAACGCAAACACCAATGGCAAACGATCTATGAATTTCGATTTCTCAGAAGAACAGCAGTTTATTCGCGACCAGGCGCGCAACTTCCTGGCGCAGGAGAGCACGCCGGAAGTCGTGCGAGCGGCACTCGAAGACGAGGCACCCTACGTTGCCGCGTTGTGGCAGAACATCGTGGAACTGGGCTGGACCGCCATGGCCATCCCCGAACAGCACGGCGGGCTGGGGCTCGGCTACCTCGAGCTGTGTGTCATCGCCGAGGAGCTCGGCCGTGCGTTAGCACCGGTACCCTTTGCCTCAAGCGTATATCTCGCCACCGAGGCGGTGCGCAGCTGGGGCACAGCAGAGCAGCAGGCTGAGCTGTTGCCCAAACTGGCAGCGGGCGAAATCATCGGCACACTCGCGGACTGCGAAGGCCCGGGCAACGCGTCAGTTGCCCTCACTGTTACGGAAGGACGCCTGAGCGGTGAAAAGTTGCCCGTTCCCGACGGCCTCGCCGCAGGGTTCGCCATCGTCAGCGCGCGCGACGACGCCGGTGCGCTCGCGCTCTACATTGCGGACCTCACAGATGCGAGCGTGACGCGCGAAGCCGTCAACAGTCTCGACCCCTCCCGGCCGCAGGCCCGCATTTGTTTCGACTCGACACCCGTAACAGCACTTGGATCCGCCGATGAAGCTGCACTGTCGACCCTGAAAGATCGCGCGGCAGTGCTTCTGGCATTCGAAGCCATCGGCGGCTGCCAGGCGGCGATGGACGCGGGTATGGCATACACGAAGGAGCGTTACGCCTTTGGCCGACCGGTAGCTTCATTCCAGGCCATCAAGCACAAGTTCGCCGACATGTTCGTGGCACTGGAACTGGCCAGGGCGAACGCCTACTACGGCGCCTGGGCACTCTCGGTAGACGCGCCAGACTTACCGCTGGCAGCGGCAACCGCCCGCGTGAGCGCCACCGATGCCTACTGGCTGATCAGCAAGGAAAACCTGCAGGCACAGGGCGGCATGGGCTTTACCTGGGAGTTTGACTGCCACCTTTACTACCGACGAGCGCAGGGCCTCTCGAGTGTTATCGGCACCCTGCCCGAGTGGAAAGACAAACTCGCCACCCGTTTGCTGGCAGCGGCCTGAGGAGAACGACATGGACTTTAACGACACACCGGAACTGGCCGCCTTTCGCAGTGAAGCGCGCGCCTGGCTGGACGCCAACGCAGAACGTCGCACCGACCGACTGCACATGGGCATGGAGGGCGAGCAGGCCTTTCTTGAAGCGAAAGAGTGGTACCGCAAGAAGGCCGAGGCGGGCTTCGCCTGCCTGACCTGGGCAAAGGAGTATGGCGGTGCTGGCCTCACGTCCCTGCACGACGTGGTGTGGGCGCAGGAGGTCGAGAACTACTACACCCGCGATGCACACTTTGTCATCGGCATCGGCAACTGCGGCCCGGCGATCATGCACTTCGCCGAGGAAGACGTGAAGCGCGAGCTGCTACCACGCATGGCCAGCGCCGAGGACGTGTGGTGCCAGTTGTTTTCAGAACCGAGCGCCGGTTCGGATGTAGCGGGCCTGCGCACGAAGGCTGAGAAAGACGGCGACAACTGGATCGTCAATGGCCAGAAGATCTGGACCTCCGGCGCACAACATTCAGACTACGGCGTGGTTCTCACGCGCACAGACCCCACCGTGTCGAAATACCGCGGCCTGACGATGTTCATGATCGACATGCGCCAGCCCGGCGTCGAGGTACGCCCGATCAAGCAGATGGACGGCGGCCAGCACTTCAACGAGGTGTTCTTCAACGATGCCGTCATTCCCGACAACTACCGACTCGGTGACGTTGGCGGCGGCTGGGGCGGTGCGCTGACCGTGTTGATGAGCGAGCGGCTCGCGATCAGCGGCGTGCAGCCGACTGGCTTCCCGCAGTTTTTCGACCTTATCAAGAGCCTCGAGCTGAACGGCGAGCCTGTGGCCAACGACCCGATCGTACGCGACCGACTGGCGACCTGGTACAGCCAGTACGCCGGCCTGCAAGCCGCAAACAAGCGGATGATCACCGCCGTGGCCAAGGGCGGCATCGCCGGCGCCGAGGCCTCCCTGGGCAAACTTGTCGGTGCGGTCATGAACCAGGAGATCGCCAACTTCACCTGCCAGATGCTTGGGCAGGCCGGGGTTGTCCACGACGACGCCCTCAGTCCCGACAAAGGCCACTTCCAGCACTCGGTGCTGTTCAGTCCCGGCGTGCGCCTCGCTGGCGGCACGGACGAAGTCATGCGCAACATCATCGCCGAGCAGGTCCTAGGCATGCCGCAGGAGCCACGCGCCGACAAGGGTATGGCATTTGAGGACATTCCCACGGGTCCGTAAACTAGGCGGCGCGTTCCGCCGCGCTGGCATCTCAGAAATGAACCAGTCACCTCCTGCCCCGCGCAAACTGCCCAAGCAGTCGCGCTCATTGATCCTGGTGAAATCGATCCAGCAGGCCTGCCTGCAGATCCTGAAGCAGGAGGGAGCTGAGAGCCTCACCACGCAGCGCATTGCCGATGTCGCCGGGGTCAACATCGCCTCGCTCTACCAGTACTTTCCCAACAAAGAAGCGATACTCGCTCAGGTGTTCGAAGAGCAGATCGATGAGTACATCGAGTCGGCAAGGGACAAGATTTTTGCGATCGACCGGCTTTCACGCACCGACTTCAAGGCCACCGTGTGCGCCATCGTCGATATGGAGTTGGATCAGCGATTACTGCTGTACCGCATGGAGCCTGCGTTCTACAGTACCTACCAGCAAAGCCTTGATATCCACGCCCGCGTTGACGAGCTTACCGTATCGATGAAAAACCCGAGTTGGGGTGAGTGGTTCGTTGACTTTCTTGCCATGCACCGCGAGGCACTGTCCCAAGAGGAACTTGCGACACTCAGCAAGCTGGCATCGCACACGCTCACAGGCACACTCGACTCGGTGGTTCGCAACGAACCAGAGCTCCTGGAACAGCCGAGCTTTCGCGTAGAACTGTATCGGCTGCTACTGGCACTGCTGGCACGCGACAAGTCGTGAAGGCCTCAGTGTACAAGCCGCTGGGCATCCTGTTCCTGTTGCTAGGCAGTGCCGGACTGGTGCTGCCCGTGCTGCCCACTACCCCGTTTATCCTGCTGGCCGCCTGGTGCTTCGCCCGCTCTTCCGAGAAGTGGCACCAACGCCTTCTGGCCAACGAAACCTTCGGCCCCATCATCGATAACTGGGAACGCAATCGCTGCATCGCAAAGCGCACCAAGATCGTGGCTATCAGCATGATGGTGATCGCGGGCAGCGCATCCATCACCTTCGCGATGGAGGACTACAGGCTGCGGCTGGCGACCCTGGTGCTCATGCTGATCGGCGGCGTTACGGTACTCAGGCTGAAGACCTGCCCCGACTGCGAAGAAGAAGCCTCACCCTGAAAAAAAAAGGCGCAACCTGCGCTGCGCCTTTTTCGATGTTGCAGTGCAGGTTTAGAAACTGACCGCGAACTCCGCGCCGAACACCCGGCCCTCATTCCAGTTACCGAACGCCACCAATGGATCGATGCGCACGACAATCGCCTCACGCTCGTCCGTCAGGTTACGCCCGTAGGCAGAGACCCGGTAACGACCCTCGTCCCAGCTGTACGTCAACGTTGCGTCGAGATTGTCGATGCTGTCGAGCGAGCCCTGGGGGTGGTTGTTGGCAATCACCTCGATGGAGTCGCGCCAGCGGTAAGCTGCATAGGCCTGGAACTGCCCGGGCCCGACATCCAGCGTATAGGTAGAGCTCAGACCGAAACTATTCTCCGGCGTGTTGCGCGGCACAAGGTCGGAGTTATCCGTTTCAATGCCATCGCCGTTCAGGTCGGAGATGTAATCGTCGTATTCCGCGTCGATATAGCCGTAGGACGTGCGCACGAACCACGCGTCCGTTATCTGGTACTGCATCTCAAGCTCGGCACCGAAAATTTCCAGCGTCGAGGCGTTCCGCACGATCGTACCGACATTACCCGGCCCGAGCTCCACGAGGATCTCCTCCTGCTTGTCCTTGTAATCGCTGTAGAAAACCGTCGGATTAAACGTGAGGCGACCGTCCAGCCAGGTGCTCTTCATGCCGAGCTCATAGTTGGTAACCGTCTCAGGGTCATAGGAGGGGTCTGGGCCCTGGAAGTTTGCCTGGCGGCCAAAGAAGCCCCCGCTCTTGAAGCCCTCGCTGTAGGACGCAAACACCATGACATCGTCATTAAAGGTGTAACGGAAACCGAGTTTCGGGGATATCTCGTCCCAGTCATCGTCAAACTCGTTGAAAACCGGCATGGGACGCGGCGTGCCATCTACGTAGAACTGGGCATCTGAGCCCCTGAACTCCTTCTCTTCGTAGGTCCAGCGCAGGCCCGCGGTTAACGTTAACTGGTCCGTGATGTTCCAGTCGCCCGAGAAAAACGCCGCGTAAGAGGTTGTTTCCTGCTCCTGGGTATTAGTGCCGAGGATTGTCGGCGGGAACATCGCGCCACCGGGCACCCCGGGTACGATCTGGCCGAGCTGGTCGAGCACGAAGAACAGCTGGTGCGTGTTCCAGCTCTGGTCGTAGTCAACATCCCAGTAATACAGGCCGGCGATGAACTCGAACTCTTCCGAGAACTGCGACGTGAGGCGCAACTCCTGGCTGAACTGCTCCCAGTTGTTCTCGTAGTCGATGTAAAGCAGCTCGGCAGGCGATGCATCAAAGCCGGAGATGTTCTCCTCCTCCTGCTCGCGCGTACCGGTGATCGAGGTGACAAGGAAAGCCCCTAGATCCCAGTTCAGCGTGAGGATGGCCGTGTCGTATTCCGAGTCATTCGTGTTGCGCTGCTCGTTCGACACGTGGTCTTCATCGCTGCCCGTATCACTCGCCTGGCACCCGACGTCCCAGAAAACGCCCTCGAGCTGGCATGCAAGGAGATCGGGGCCGTTGAAGTTTGCCCAGGCGCCCTCGGTCTTGTTTTCATAATGCTCGTAGAAGAGCTTGGCCTCGAAGTTCTCCGTGGCATTCCACTGTGTGGTGAAGCCGTAGGTCTGGAAGTCGTCTCCGCCAACATCACGACCCAGCGTGGTGTTGCGCATATAGCCGTCACTGTTGATGTCACTGAAGAAGACTTTAACACCCAGCTCATCCTCAATGATGGGCGCGTTGGCCACGGCCCTGATGTCCCTGCGGTCGTTTTCGCCCACCGTCAGCGTGACGTCCGCACCCCAGTCCATCGTGACCGGACCACGAATAATATTGATCACGCCGCCGATGGTGTTCTTGCCAAACAGTGTGCCCTGCGGGCCGCGCAATACCTCGATGCGCTCGATATCGAAGTTGGTCTGCAGGCTACCGCTGGACGTACCGAGGTACAGGCCGTCCATCACCACACCGATGGACGGGTCATAGCTCTTGTCGATCTCCTGGTAGGTCACGCCACGCATACTGATAGCCGCGCCCGCCGGTGTACCTGATGTGTTGCGTATATAGACGTTCGGCGTGAAGCCCTGGATGTCGTCGAGGCGGCGCAGGGTCGCCTCCTGCAGCTCCTTACCAATCACCGAGACCGAGACCGGCGTCTCCTGGATCGATTCCTCTTTCTTCCGCGCCGTTACCAGCACCTCCTCCAGGGAGAAGGCCGCGGGTGACGATGTCAGGGCAACCGCAGCCGCGACCGGTGCAAGCACTGCACTGCGCAAAAGTCCTCTGTCGCCTGTGTTTGTTGTTGCATGGGAGTGTGGATGTTTCATGGCTATGTCCTCACGAGCTGCTGCGTTTATTTAGCGCCGCTTGCCACGGCTTATAGGTACGACATCCCCGGATACCGGGTTGGACATGCGCTGTTGCAGGTCCAGGCTCTCCTTCTCCAATGCCTTGCGACGCTTGCCCCGGGTGACCGAGGCGAGCGTCAACAAATGACTGAGCAGGGTATGCGTCTTCATTTGTTCGAGATCCATCATGCCCTTCTCCCAGAGGAGCGCGACGCCCCACTGGTTCGCGGCGATGATGCGAGATACGTCTTCAATACTGGTGCCGGGTACGATTTCGCCGCGGGCGTCAGCCTCCGCCAGGCACTCCTCGGCAAGCACCTGCACGAGTCCGAGCTGGTGCTGCACGGTTGGGTGATCTGTCTCGCCAGCCAACAGGATCGAGATCGTGAAACGCGCGAACTCGCCGTCCATATCGAAGCAGGCCATGGCGCGCTCGGTATAGGCCAACAGGCGGGGAATGCCAGGCTCGGCGGCCTGCACCTGGGTGCTGGTCTCGAGCGCGTCGAGGATGCCGGAGGCCGCCTCCAGCAACAACAGGTCGCGGCTGCCGTAGAGGTTGTAGAGGGTTTTGGTGGACACGCCGGAAGCATCGGCGATGTCTTTCATGGTGACCGCGGAGAGGCCTCGCGCCTCGATCTGCTCAACGGCGGCGCGCATGATGTCCTGCCGGCGCTGTTTCTGCCGGGGGGAGGAGTAAGGACCGCGCTTATTATTGTCCATGGTCAAAGCCTGGCAGCGTCTTGCGGTTCTGTTGAAAATTACACTCGAATGAAATTTTCGTCAAGCAGAATCGCGAACGCCTGCCCGCGGGTCAGCGGGCAAGCACGGAGCAGGAAGGAAAAGGGGTCCGGGCTAGTCAGTCGCCAACAGCTTGTACTGGCTGGCGTCGGTGATGAAGTCGGCGTGGCCGTAGCTTTCCAGCAACTGCGCCAGCTTGCGCGTCATGCGCCGGTCGAGCACCCCGGCGAGGCCGGGAATTTTGATGCCCACCTTGAAGGAGGTTGAGGTCGTGAGAATAACGGCTATCGCCACCGCAGTCGCAATCCGGTCCTGTAGCGTGTAACTGACGCCCATTTTCTCGGCCCGCTCGACCTTGCCCTCGCAGAAATTGCGAATGAGGAAAAACTTGGAGAAGCCGCGCTCCATCCAGCGGTGAAAACGCCCGCGCAACGAGGGGTCGGTAAACAGTTCCGCGTTCATGGTGCCACGTACCAGTTCCCCACAGGTCGCGTCTTCGTATTCTTCGCGCAATGAAATCGTGCGCAACATCATCAGGTCGACGATCTCCTCGGGCGTCTCGCCGAGCAGGTCCTGCGGCAAACCGAGGAGGAAGCAGCGATAGCGGGCCATCTCGACGCGGTCCCGTTCTTCAGCGGTGAACGTGTTTCGACCTTTCGCGAGCAGCTTGAAAGAGAGCAGGAAAATGCCAATGAGACCGGCCGGCATCTGGTCAACCTGGGGGATAGGTATTCCGAAGGTCGGAACATCCCACTTGCCCGTCTGCATAATGTTGTAGCGCACCATGGAGTGCATCAGTCGTACCTTGGCCGCCGCCTTGAAGCCTGCACCAAAACGTTGCAGCGCCCCGGGCATCGCGGTCGCAGTAAAGAAACTCGCTGTCTCAAACACACGGCGAGCGGATTTTTCATCGGAGAGCGTGCCCGTCATGGTCATGGGCAGCGCGGTGTACTTGTTCATGAAGGTTGCAACGAACGTCCCGCGAATAGCGAACGGGGAGATCAGTGCGAGGGGCATCCGCTCCTGCATGGCGCCCCGCTCCACCATGTCCATGTCGACCCAGTCAGGCGTGGCTTCCATGGCGCGAATGAAGGCAACAAGTTCCGGGGGTGCATCGGGCAGCGCCTCGATGCCCTTGTCACAGGCGTCCTCCAGCATGGCAATCAGGTTCCGGAAACCATACTCTGGAATCAGCGCGGCGTAGGCGTCTGCAACGCGGTCGCCCATCATGGTGGCGTTGCGGATGGTCTCAACGTTTGCGGGGTTCTGAAGCGCGCGTTCGGCGTAGGCGCGGTAGCGAGGGGGCAGTTTCTCGATGATGCTGCCATCGCGCACGTACCGCTCCGGCGGACGGGTGAAGTCCACATTGCCGTAGATTCCGGGAATCGTCTCTTTCTGGGCCGTAACCCACAGGGCGTAGCCCGGCAATTCTTCTGCTGTCACAGTCTTATTGTCTCTTTGGGCAGAAACCAAGACGCTACGGAATTTCCGGAGAATGTCAAACAGCGAGTCCGGCGACTGATGAAACTGGCACGCCGCTTGCTATTCAATTCGCAGACAGTACCATCGATACCACTGGCCCCGCGCGCCCGACACCCATGCATACGACCGATTCCATGCTCCAGCGTCACCCTGCCCATCACGCGCTCGCGCCAGGTCGTGTCGCGTGCCCGGGCTGCGACCTGTTGCTGGAAATCGATGCGCTGAGTGACGGTTCACGCGCCAACTGCCCGCGCTGCAACCACACGCTCACCCGCAATGTACACGACAGCTACAACAAGGCCCTCGCCTACAGCGTTTCGGGACTGATTTTCATGGTGCTGGCCTGCAGCTACCCCTTTCTCTCTTTTGCCGTGGGCGGCTTCGAGAGCAAGATGACGCTCATCAACACACCGGGCGCGCTGTGGGGCTACGGCATGCGTGCGATCAGTATGCTGGTCGGCGTGTTCATTATTCTGCTACCCACCGTCATGCTGCTGATGACTGGCGCGGTGGCCAGCGCGCTACTCACGCAACGCACCTATCCCTGGCTCGTCCCGTTTGCCCGGTTCATTTTTCACTGGCAAAGCTGGGCCATGGCTGAAGTCTTTATCATCGGCGTGATCGTGTCGCTCGTGAAACTGGCCATGCTGGCCACGGTAGTGCTTGGCGTATCGTTCTGGTCTTACGCGGCATTTACCCTTTGCCTGATTCTTGCGCTCAGCACGCTGGACCGCTACCGCTGTTGGGAAGACATCGAGGCCCTGACGCGCGATGACTGAGCACGCAACTGCGCTGAGCCAGGGGCTGGTCTCCTGCCACACCTGCCTGAAGCTGGAACCCATCGGCCAGGAGCACTGCTCGCGCTGCGGCTCACACCTGCACCCGCGCCAGGTCGACAGCATTCAGCGCACACTCGCGCTGCTCATGGCCGCCTGCATCCTCTACGTGCCCGCCAACCTTTACCCCATCATGTACACCGAGGAATTTGGTGCCAGTGAGGCAAGTACGATACTGGGCGGCGTGATCCTGCTGATCGAACTCGACTCCATTCCCATCGCGCTCGTCATATTCCTGTTCAGCGTCATGGTACCGATTGGCAAGATACTCGTGATGTTTTACCTTGTGTGGACTGTTGAGCGGGCCAAACCTACCGGCCTGCGCCAGCGCGCAAGGCTCTACCGTGTGACGGAATTCATCGGCAAGTGGTCGATGGTGGATGTCTTCGTGGTGGCTATACTCTCGGCGCTGGTGCATCTCAGTGGGATCATGGTGGTGCGACCAGGCATCGCAGCGCTCGCCTTCGCGGGCGTGGTGATTCTCACAATGTTTGCTGCCGAGAGTTTCGACGCGCGTTTAATCTGGGACAAAACAGAAGATACGAATGGCTGAAACGGAAAACGCCGAGATTGAATCGGGATTCAGACTCTCGGCGGTCTGGATTATCCCGCTGCTCGCCCTGCTGCTCGGCGCATTTCTCGTCGTGCAGGCCTGGATGACCGAGGGTCCCGAAATCGAAATCTACTTCGAGACCGCCAGCGGACTCGAAGAAGGCAAGACAAAGATCAAGTACCGCAACGTCGATATTGGCGTGGTGGAAGAGGTGCGCCTGAACGATGACTTCGAGGGGGTCATCGCGACCGCGAAGCTGGACAGACAGGCCCTGCCCCTGCTCCGCTCTGACACACGCTTCTGGGTAGTAACGGCGCGCGTGGGTGTCAGCAGCATTACCGGACTCGATACACTGCTGTCCGGCGCCTACATCCAGCTCGCTCCGGGCGAGGGCGCGCCCGATGCGCGCACGTTCGAAGCGCTGGAACAGCCTCCGCTCACACCCGCCGGCGCACCAGGCATTCGGCTGGAGCTGACCAGCGAGCACGCTGCATCAGTCACGCCCGGCGACGATGTCATCTACAAGGGCTACCGTGTCGGCCGGGTGGAGAGCCGAACATTCAATCCCGACGACCGCTTCATTCGCTACGCGATCTTCATCGACGCCCCTTATCATGAACTCGTAAACAGCGCGGTGCGCTTCTGGGACGTCAGCGGTTTCGAACTCAGCGCGGGAGCAGACGGGTTTCGCGTGGAAACCGGGTCACTCGACACCATGTTGCTCGGTGGCGTCGCATTCGAGGTGCCCGATGGGGTCAGGCCCGGCAAACCGGTCGAAGACGGCACGCAGTTCCAGCTGTACGACACGCACGACGAGATACACGAGAACCCCTACCGCTACGGAACCTACTTCGTTGTGCTGTTTGAGCAATCCATCAAGGGCCTGGTGCCCGGCGCACCGGTAGAGTACCGGGGCATCCCGGTCGGGCAGGTTGAGCGCATACTCTTCAGTGAGTCTGTTGCCGAAAACGATGAGGTAACCTCGGAAGATGGCGGGCGCCCGATACCCGCGCTGCTCTACCTCGAACCGGCGCTGCTTGGGCTGCCCGACGAAAAAGAATCCGTAGAGTTGCTCCGCGAGGCCATTACCGAGGGTGTCGACCGTGGCCTGCGCGCCTCCCTGGAGAACGGCAACCTGCTGACCGGCGCAAAGTACGTTGGCATCGACTATTTCCCAACAGCTGATCCCGCCGAAGTCGGGGTGCTCAGGGACTACGCCGTCATTCCGGTTATCGACACCGGCCTTGCGCAGATCCAACAGAAAGTCGTGACCATTCTCGACAAGATCAACAACATGGAACTCGAGGAAACGGTCGACGGGCTCAACACCGCCATCGGGTCGCTCGACGGTATTCTCGCCGAGGTACAAGGCCTGCTTGCAACCGAAGGCATGCAGGAGCTGCCCGCGGAGCTAGGCGACACACTGATCGAACTCACCGAACTGCTGAATGCGCTGTCCCCCGGTTCGCCGACCTACGAGAGTATCGACTCCAGCCTGCTGCGCCTGAATCGTGGCCTCACCGACTTTGAGAACCTCATGGAAACACTCTCGGAACAACCCAATGCCCTGGTGCTGCCCTCCAGCACAAGCGACGACCCTGAACCGGAGGCCCCGAAATGACCCTGCTGCGCCTGAGCCTCCCGCTACTCGTCGCTGCCCTGCTCGCCGCCTGCGCCAGCGCACCGATCGAGCAGCGCTATTACCTGCTGCGTTCCGACTACCAGACCACAACGCGCGCCCTGGATCGCTCGAGCTACCGACTGGGGCCAATCAGCGTCGCGCCCTATATCGACCGCGCAGGACTGCTGCTCGAAACTGCCGAGGGGCAGATCAGGCCGGCGCGTAATCACCTGTGGGCCGAGCCCGTGCAGGAAGGCGTGCGCGCCTTTCTTGCGGCCGAGATATCCGCCGCTTACGGGCGTGACATACTCCCCCTCGACCCACTGGCGAAAGGCAACATCATCCGTGTGCGCATAGACCAGCTGCACGGCACACTCGACGGGCACGCCAAACTCGTAGCCTACTGGTCACTGACCGAGGGCGACCAAACCCTCGTGGCAGAGCAGTTCGCAGATACACTGCCCATTGGCAGCGATGGCTACGCCGCGCTGGCCGAAGCCCAGAAGTCACTGCTCGGCGATCTCGCGCGCAACATCGCAGCGCAGCTGAAGTAAGTCGGCCGCTCCGCGAATGTTGAACGCGGCAGTCTTACTCGCAGCGCTGAGCATGCCTGCCGCGCTGATCTGGCTGACTCATCACCAGGCCTGGGCGCGCAAGGTCGGCATCATCGTGCTGTGCTACCTCACCGGTCTCGCACTTGGCAACACGGGGCTGCTGCCGGCGGACAGCATGGCAGTGCGCACCACCATTACCGAAGTCACCATCGCGCTGGCGATGCCCCTGCTGCTCTTCTCGCTCGACATTCGCAAGTGGCGCCGGGTCGCGGGCAAAGCACTGCTATCAATGCTGTTCGCGACAGCCGCCGTGACCACGCTGGCAACCGCGCTGTTCTTTTTCTTCGGCAGCCGGGGGATGGACTCTGTAGAGCACTACGCCGCGATGTCGGTCGGCGTGTACACCGGCGGCACGCCAAACCTCGCCGCCATCAAGTCGGGCCTGCAGATTCCCAATGCCGAATACCTCATTTTTCACAGCATGGACACAGTCATCGGTTCGTTCTATTTCCTTTTCATGCTGACACTGGGAATACCCCTCTTCCGCAAGCTGTTGGGCAGCGCGAATCCAGGCGGGGATGCGACAGCCGTCTCAACCACCGTCGAGGAAGACGACTACCGCCCTTTCCTCGAACGCGCCAACTGGGGCCAACTCGGCGCGGCGGCGGCGCTCGCCATCGTGGTGGTGTTAATGGGCACCGGCCTGGCCGAGCTGTACAACCGGTTCAGTACGGGCAGCAGCGGCGCGGCCGTGGTTATCGTTGCGATCACCAGTCTCGGGATCCTGCTGTCGCTGAACGACCGGGTGCGCGCACTGAGTCTTGCCTACCCCCTCGGCATGTACCTGATCTATGTGTTCTGCTTTGTGGTGTCGTCAATGGCGAGCTTCGAGCAGCTGGCGAATGCGGACTGGACAGTGGCGGTGTTTCTCATCTGCGTGATCGTCGGTAGTCAGCTCTTACACGGAGTGCTCTGCAAACTCGCGCGTATTGACGGCGACACCTTCATCGTCACCTCGGTAGCCGCCATCGCCAGTCCACCTTTCGTACCACTTGTCGCCCGGGCGCTCGGCAACCCGGCTGCTATCCTTACCGGTATCACAACCGGCATCATCGGTTATGCTCTCGGCAACTACCTGGGCATCAGCCTGGGCCTCGTGCTGCAGGGACTATGAGGAGTTACCAACATGCATCAAGCCATGCCAGAGGAAGGTCGCCCCAGCGCTGACATCGCCAGGGATATTGAGGCCTTCAAGGGGCGCGACCCACAGTACAAGGACGGCCGCGTCTGGAGTCTTGTCTACTACGTCGACGAAGAGCACTCCGACTTCATCAAGGACAGCTACCACCGCTTCGCCTGCGAAAACGGCCTCAACCCTGGCGCGTTCAAAAGTTTGAAGCAGATGGAGAACGCGGTGATCAGCGCCACCGCAGAGATTCTGAACGGTACCGAGGAAGTTTGCGGTGTTATCACGTCCGGCGGGACCGAAAGCTGCCTGATGGCGGTGAAGACCTATCGGGACATGGCCCGCGCCGAGCGCAGGGTGACCAAGCCCGAAATGATCATCCCCACGACCGCCCATGTCGCCTGGTTCAAAGCCTCTGAGTACTTCGGCGTGAAGATCAGGCTGGTGCCGCTGAAGGATGACTTCACACCTGACCTGAAAAAAATGAAACGCATGATCAATCGCAACACCGTCATGATTCTCGGTGGCGCGCCAGAGTACCCGCACGGCACCATTGACCCGATAGAGGCGATGGGCGAGATCGCACAAAAGAAAAACATCCCGCTGCACGTCGACGCGTGCGTGGGCGGCTTCATTCTCCCGTTCATGGCAATGAACGGCGAGGACATTCCACCCTGGGACTACCGGGTACCGGGCGTGACTTCGATTTCCGCCGATATTCACAAGTATGGCTATGCCGCAAAGGGCGCTTCCACCATCACGTATCGCAACCTCGACTACCTGCGCTACCAGATGTTCGCGTATGAGGACTGGCCCGGCGGCGTGTTTGCGTCATCGGCGCTGCTTGGCACGCGTCCCGGCGGTGCCTACGCGGCGGCCTGGGGCGTCACGCAGTACTTTGGCAAGGCGGGATACCGCAAGCTGGCGGCAGACACGCTCGAAGCGGTCAATAAGCTGAAGGCTGGCGTCGAGGCTATCGAAGGGCTGCAGGTAATGGGGAACCCCCAGGGGCCGCTGTTTTCCTACCGCTCCACCGATCCTGCCTTGAGCATTTACGCGGTGGGAGACCAGATGGACGCCAAGGGTTGGCAGGTGAACCGCAACCAGCACCCTGAAGGCCTGCACGCCATGGTCACTGCACAGCACCTGCGCGTGGTCGACAACTACCTGGCAGACCTTGCCGACGCCGTGGCAACGGTGCGCGCCAACCCGGAACTGGCGCAGCAGGGCGGCGCGGCGACCTACGGCATGATGGCCCACGTGCCATTGCGCGGCATGGTCCGCAAGAAGGTACTGGAGATGTACTCGGAGCAGTACCGCGCGGGCGGCGGCGAGCTCAATATTTCCGAGGGCGCCGAGGGAGGTATCGGCGGCGGCGAAAAAGGACTTCTCGATCGTCTAATCGAACGCTACGTGCAATACCGTTCACGCAAGAGTGCGATGCAGAAATAGCGAGGTCACCATGTTTTTCGATATTCCTGATGACTCCAAAGCAGAAGTGACGCTGCCTAAGGCAGTACAGCACCTGCTTGTGTTCCAGGTAAAGCTGGTTTCGGACGCCCTCCGCGACCTCCTGCTCAGCCCGATCAGCCTGATCGTCTTCGCGCTCGACGTCGTGCGCAAACCAACGCTTGAAAACAGCATCTACCTTAAACTGATGCTGCTTGGCCGGCGCTCTGACCGACTGATCAACCTGTTCGACGAGCACAAGGACGCCGGGCATTTCACGGTGGACCAGGCGCTCGAAGAGTTGGAGAGCCTGGTGCTGCGCGCTCACGAAGCGAGCACCCAATCGCGCAAGTAAAACTCAGCCCCCCTAACCCGCCAATCTCGTCAGGCGGTAGCGGTACAGTGACAGGGATGCACTGGCAGCAAGCACAATGACGCAGCCCGTCAGCTTGCGCGCATCCATCGTTTCATCCAGAAAGATTACGCTGCCGACCACCGCACCCGGCAGGTAGAGAAAATAAATCATGCTGGAATAGATCGCGGGCAGTTCGGTTGTGGCCTTGACCCACAAACCGTGGGAGACCACGGTGCACAGCAAACCGAGCACCAACAACCTGTAGACATCCGCCTGCCCGAGCTCCCAGTCAGACCAGGACCAGAACGGCAGGAAAAACAGCAGCGCGAAGAAAAACTGCCCGAACGTGCGCTCCGCGGTCCCGATGGCACTCGCTCGCTGGTGCAGAAGGGGCAGCGCCGCGTAGAGCAGCGCAGCAAAGAGTCCCACGGCAACACCGAGCGTGACATCGTTGTCCAGGGACACCTCCGGCGCGACCATCAGGCAGCCGGCGAAGGACACCGCGATAGCCAGCCACTCAGGCCATGTCACGCGCTCGCGATTAAACAGCCATGCAAGAATCAGGTACTGGACGCTGTAGGTAAGGATAACAAGTGCCGCGATGGCCGCTGTCGCGAGCTTGATACTGGCGAAGTAAGCAAGCCAGTGCAGGCCAAACACCGCGCCGATGATGGCCAGTTGATACCACTGGCACAGCGTGAGCCTGAGCAGCTCACCGCGCAGCAGCACGAAAGGGACAAACGCCAGTACCGCGATTACAAGGCGCGCGATACCGATGGTCACCTCGTTAGCAGCGGTGGACTTGACCAGCACCGGCACTGCCGACATCGTCAGCACGGCGGTCACGGCAATCAGGATTAAGCGACTGTAGTTCAAGACAAGTTCAAGACAAGTTCACAACAACTTCAAGACGAGCGCATATCGCGCTTTGCGTTGCAGGCAGTTAGAATCATCGACCCTCATTCCAGGCGGCGGAACGCGTCCGGGAGAGCGATAGTACCGGACGCAAGGGCGGCGTGCAGCGCAGTATCCATGAATATTATTTTTGACCTTGATGGCACCCTGATCGACAGCGCGCCAGACATCCAGTACGTGGCCAACACGGTACTACAGAGGCGCGGTCTAACACCCATTACCATCGAACAGACCCGTTCTTTCGTCGGCGAAGGCGCCAAAGTCTTCGTTCAGAAGATGATGGACGCCCGAGCGATGCAGGACGCAGACGATCGCTTTGACGAGGTGCACGCGGAGTTTATCGCGGTGTATGAAGGCGCCGTGGAGCGCGCGGTGTTCTACCCGGGCGTGCAGGAAACGCTGGAAGAACTCGCAAACGAAGGCCACGCGCTGGCACTTTGCACCAACAAGCCAGAAGCACCGACGCGGGCCGTGCTCAGCCACATGGGGCTGGACGCGGCGTTCCCCGTGGTCGTAGCAGGCGGTATGTTGCCCACGCGCAAGCCTGACCCGGAGATGCTGCTGGAAGCCAATGCACTCGCGGGTGGCGGCACCGCGCTCTACGTCGGCGACAGCGAGATCGACGCGCAGACGGCAAAGCGCGCCGAGATTCCGTTTGCGCTGTTTACAGAAGGCTACCGCAAAACGCCCGTGGAGGAGATGCACCACGACTTCCTGTTCAGCGAGTTCGCCGAACTCCCGGCTATCGTGGCGCGTACCCTCGGCGGTTAGAAGCCCTTGATCTGCGCGTAGCGCTCCCGGTGAAACGCGCGGTTGCCAAACATGGCCTCCAGCGCTCGAGCGCGTTTCAGGTACAGCCCCGCATCGAACTCATCGGTCATACCGATGCCGCCGTGAATCTGGATCAGCTCGTTCGACATATCGTAGAGAAACTGCCCCGCCTTGAACTTCGCCAGGGACGCGAGCTCGGCGACATTGTCGTCGCCCGCATCAATCGCCTGCAAAGCCGCCTCGACGCAGGAGCGCGTCTGCTCCTTTGAAGAAAACAGCGCCGCCGCGCGATGCCCGAGCGCCTGGAAGGAGCCGATCACCTTGCCGAACTGTTCGCGGGTCTTCAGGTACTCGAGCGTCATGTCGAAGGCCGCAGAGGCAGTGCCCAGCATCTCAGCGGCAAGCCCTGCGCGCGCCCGGTCGAGCAATGGCTCGAGCACGGCCATGCCCTCACCCGCCTCGCCGAGCAGTGCATCCTGTGACACTTTGACACCGTCGAAGTTGAGGCGCGCGTGGTCGCGGCTATCGAACGTGCTGGACGCCGTGCGCGATAGCCCCGCTGCATCCGCTTCGACGAGAAATAGACTTAACCCTGAGGCATCGCCCGGCGCGTCCGCCGTGCGTGCAACGACGATAAAATGTGTCGCAGACATGCCTTCCTGCACAAACACCTTGTCGCCTGACAGCGTGAAACCGTCGCCATCGGCGGTCGCCGCCAGGGCCGTGTGCGCGGGCGCATGGCGGTTTGTTTCATCAATCGCAAGCGTCAGCACGGCGCTACCGTCGACGACTTGCGGCAGCAGCGCCTCCCGCTGCGCCGCTGAACCGGCGAGCACCAGGGCACTCGCGCCCACCAGGGCGGATGCAAACAGGGGCGATGCGGTTAGCTGGCGCCCCGTCTGCTCAAGTATCAGGCCAAACGTCAGGTAGCCGAGGTTGGAGCCGCCATTGGCCTCGGGCACCAGAATGCCGCTCCAGCCCATTTCAATCATCGCGTTCCAGGTCGCGGGCTCATAGCCCTCGCCCGAACCTGAGTCCCGAAAGGCGCGAAATGCGCTCACGGGAGACTTGTCGACAACCCAGGCACTGGCCTGTTCGCGAATAAGTGTTTGTTCTTCAGTGAGTGCCGCCATGATCAGCCCTTCTGCGTGGTTTCAGGTAGGCCGAGAATATTCTTGGCGATGATGTTCTTCTGGATCTCGTAGGAGCCGCCGTAGATCGACATGGCCTTGCCCCCGAGCCACTCGCGAACGGTGTGCAGTTCGGCGGCGCTGAAGTCCTCTCCCTCCCAGCCGAGGCCCTGGTTGCCCATGATCTCGAGCATCAGCTCGGAGCGCTGCTGGGCGACATCTGTCGCGGAATTCTTGAGGATGGAGGCGGTAGCTGAAACTTCCATATTGCCGCCACGCGCCTCGGCCATGATGCGGCCGATCGTCAGCTCGTGGGCGGCCTTGTCCATCAGGTGGTCGGCGAGCCGGGTGCGCAGGTCGGAGTCCGCCAGCGTCCCGTCTTCGTTGGTACCCACGTAGTGCTTGGCCACCTCCTCGATGGACTCGACCTTGCTGCTCGTCGGCGGCGCAGCGGTCTGGCTCTGCCGCTCGTGCTGCAGCAGCCGCTTGATCACGCTCCAGCCGTCGTTCAGGTCGCCGAGCAGGTCGTCCTGCCCCGCTTTGGCATCGGTGAAAAACGTCTCGCAGAACGGCGACTCGCCCGCGATCAGGCGAATCGGGCGCGTCTCAACGCCCGTCTGGTCCATGGGCAGCATAAGAAAACTGATGCCGTCGCGCTTGGGGGCACTGGGGTCGGTACGCACAAGTGCGCCGCACCACTGGCTCTTGTCAGCGCCGGACGTCCAGGTTTTCTGGCCGTTCAGCACCCAGCCGTCGTCATCGCGCTCTGCTCGCGTTGCGAGCGAGGCGAGATCTGAACCTGCGTTGGGCTCCGAGAGCCCGAGGCACCAACGCACCTCGCCGCTGGCGATGCCTGGCAGGTGGCGCAGCTTCTGCTCTTCTGTGCCGTACTCCAGCATGGTGGGGCCTACCATGGTAGCGCCCATACCGGTGATCAGCATGATCGGGTTGGTGCTGCCCGCCTTGCGAATTTCCCGGTTAATGATCTTCGCATCGGCGTCGGTGAGCCCGGCACCGCCGTACTCCTTTGGCCAGGTGGGCACACCCCACCCCTGCTCGGCCAGGCGCTGGCGCCACAGCTCGAACGCTTCAAGTACAGCCCCTGACCGGTCGGCGGGGCCATACATACCAATATCCACACCCTTGAGTGCCTCCGGCAGGTTATCGGCGACCCACTGACGGACTTCCTGTTGAAATTGCTCTGACATAGTTCCTCCTTGGCAGCGCCATAACATAATGTCATCGGCGCCGGGATGGAAGTTGCAATCTCGCGGCCCTGTCAAACGTTGCCGGCGAGAGATATCGGACTGCTTACGCTACAATACCGCTTTTGGTTCTGCGCCCTCCCCTGCGGAGCCGACAAGCCCAACCCCATGACCGATTCTCGCGATACAGCCAATAGCGCGGAGGATGCAGGTACCACCGAACGGCCTGGCATCTGGAACCTCGCGCTTCCCTCTATCCTCGGCAACCTCAGCTTTACGCTGGTGGGGCTCGTGCAGACGCGCGTGGTCGGGGAACTCGGAACAGAGGCGCTGGCCGCGGTGGGCGCCGGGCAGCGCATATTCTTTCTGATGCAGGCCGTCCTGATGGCGGTGAGCATCGGCACCACCGCACTCGTGGCCCGGTCCTGGGGCGCGAACGACCGCATGGAAGCCGGCAGGGTGACCAGCGCCTCGCTCGTCTTCGGTTGCGGCCTCGCCCTGCCCATTACACTGATCGGTTTCGTCTTTGCGCCGCAGCTTGCAGCGGCCTTCGGACTCGAAAACGAGGCCTGGCAGCTGGCGGCAGACAACATTCGGTGGACCTCGGTCTTCAACCTCGCCTTTGCCGTGACCATCATAATCTCGGCGGCCATGCGCGCGGCGGGCGATGCGTGGACCCCGCTCTGGGTTTCCGCAGGCATCAATATCATCAACATCCCGCTGCTTTACATACTCGCCTTCGGCTACTGGGGGCTGCCAGCGCTGGGAGTGATCGGGGTCGCAGTGGCCTCGGGACTGTCGTTCTGCCTGGGTGGTGCATTTCTCGTGCTGCTGTGGCTATCGAAGCGCATCGAATTGCCCGCAGTCACGGATGGCTTGATGGCGCGCGATAGACTGCGCCGTCTCTTCGACATCGGCTATCCGGCGGGGCTTGAGCAACTCGTTATCCAGGCGGGGTTTATCGGCTTTCTGGTCATCATCGGGCACTTCTACGGCACGGCGGCGTTCGCGGCGTACAACGTTGGCGTCAATGTACTGCTGGTGGCGATCACTATTGGCCTGGGCTTCTCGATTGCGAGCTCTACATTAGTGGGGCAACACCTCGGCGCGGGCGACCCAGAGGGCGCCAGCCGCGCGGGCTGGCGCTGCATGGGTTACGCGGTGCTCGCCATGGTCGGCATCGGCGCGCTGAGCATGGCGCAGGCAGAACCGCTGGTTCTGATTTTTGTCGACGAACCGGAAACGGTAGAGCTCGCGGTTAGCTTCGTTTACGTACTCGGCGCCATGATGCCGTTCATGGCCGTTGACTGGGCGCTGGCGGGCGGCCTGCGCGGCGCGGGAGACACACGCTTCCCTCTCATTGCCACGATCGTTGGCCTGATAATCGTGCGCCTTGGGCTGGCCGCTATTGCGACCGCGCTGGGACTGTCTGTCGTCTGGGTGTACGCGGCGCTCATGGGCGACTACATCACCAAAGCCGCCATGTTAGGCTGGCGCTTTTATCGCGGCCGCTGGAAGAAAGTCATTCCAGCCTAGGGAGGTCACATCAAACAGGTTCTCATCACCGGCGCAAACAAGGGCATAGGGCTCGCGACCGTGCGCGCAATCCTCGAGCAGCAACCCGATGTGCACGTGCTACTGGGTTCGCGCGACCCCGGCCGCGGACAGACTGCCATCGATATGCTGGTGAGCGAGAAAGGGGCGTGGGCGCCGCGCGTGAGCCTGTTGCCGCTGGACGTGGCCAAAGACGAGTCTGTGCTGGCGGCGCGGGACAGCGTCATCGGAAGTAGCTCCCCCACGCTCTACGGCATCGTCAACAACGCGGGCATCGGTCTCGGCTCGGCCGACATGAGCGGCGTGGTTAACGTCAACACACTGGGTGTTAAGCGCGTGTGCGATGCCTTCATGCCAATGCTGCAGGACAGTGGACGCATCGTGAACGTCGCCTCTGCCTCGGGCCCGAAATTCGTGAGCGAGTGCGACCCGGCCCGCCAGGCGTTCTTCACGGATGCGAGTATCGAGTGGGCGACGCTGCAACAGCTCATGGAAGACACCTGCGCGCTGGGCGATGACACAGCCGGCTTTCACGCCCTGGGGCTCGACCCGCACAACGCCTACGGCTTCAGCAAGGCCTGCGTAACGCTCTACACCATGCTGTTGGCGCAGGAGAACCCCCATCTCACGATCAACGCGTGCACGCCCGGTTACATCGAGACAGACCTCACGCGCCCCACAGCAGAAAGCCGGGGCGTTGCGCCTGCCGACATGGGAATGAAATCGCCCGAACACGGCACGCTTGCCATACTGCACCTGCTGTTCGGTGCGCCCCACGGCTCGGGCCACTACTACGGCAGTGACGCCAAGCGCAGTCCGCTCGATCGCTATCGCGCACCGGGCAGCCCTGAGTACCTTGGGGATTAGCGAACTTTCGCGCTACTACCCGGCCATTAAGAGAACCTGCCATCAAACAGCGCGTAGGCGTTGTCGCGCAGGATCATGCGCCGCAGCGCATCGCCGCCGGACTCATCGGTCGCCAGCAACACTTTCGCGAGCGACATACCGAGGTGATAGAAAGGCCAATCGGTACCGAACAGTAGCCGCTGCCCTCCGGTGCGCTTGATCATCATGGCAAGATTGCTGACACTCTGGCCGTGAATGCCCAGCCAGGCGTTGTCGTAACGCATGGCGAGATCAACCATGGCGGCGTTGTCCCTCGCCCCCGCATGTCCCAGCACAAACTGCAGGTCGGGAAAATCACGCAACGGCCCCTCATAGTGTCGCGGCATAGCAAAGGGATGAGACGAGTCCGGCTCGATGCCCGCACGACCGCCGTGATAGAACACCACCAGCCCCAGGCTTTGACACTCTTCATACAGGGCCATCAACCGAGGATCATCGGGATAGAAGCGCTGCACGGTCGGGTGCAGTTTCACGATGCGCCCACCGCGCGCTGCCAGCTCGCGCAGCTCAAGCGGCGCGCCCTCGTCTTCCGGGTGCACCGAAAGGCCCACGTGCAGGCGGTCACCCAGCGCTGCACGATTCACCGCCGCTCGCCAGTCTTCCGTGAGGCGGTCGCCAAACGGCAGACCCAGCTTTATGGGCAGCAGCAGTACATGCTCTACACGCATGGCGTCCATCTCGCGCAGCAGGTTGGGCGCGGTCTGGGTGGCTGAGAACTCGCTGCCCCACAAACCCTGTGCAACGGTGTGACTCTGCAGGCGGTCCAGTGCGGCGGGGGTAAAGTTGCCATTGGCGTACACATCGAGATCGAGTTCGCACTCGTTGCCCGGTTCATCGCAGTCGAGCAGGTGGCGCACGCGCGGTGTACTCGCGGTGAGATCAAGCTCGGGGCGGAAGAACACGGACATTCCCAGGTGGCCATGCACGTCGACGGAGCGGGGTATGCTGTCGTCAGACACGACCAGCTCACCGCCACTGTCGAGCTCAAACCAGGGTAACTCGGCCAGTCCGCGGTAACCCCGGTAGACCTGGCGACCGAAGGCACCCTTGCCGCTGGCGGCGGCCTCCTCGTCACGCTGCCGCGCGAGCAGCGCTATGTCGGCATCGTTGTAGCGCTCCTCAGGCTCACGACCGCAACCGCCGAGCGTAAGGCCGCCCGCGGTGGTCGCCGCCGCAGCGAGCAGTCCGCGCCGGGAGAAGTTGTGCGTGCGCGTCATCGCGAACTCCTTTTTTTAAGGATCTGCGCCAGAAGGTAGCACAGCAACAGGGATCGGCGCGCCTCTACAACAGCTGTGCCTGCACCATGTAGCCCAGCAGTCGCTCCCAGAACCAGAGCGCACCCGCCACACCGATCAGGCAGGCCGCGGGTTTCAGCAGCGCGGCTTCCGGCAGGCGCAACCGGGCCAGCAACAGCCAAAGCAGGACGGCGATAAGCGTGACAATCACCAACTGCGCGGCCTCGATACCGAGGTTGAAGGCGAGCAGCGCCATCGCCTTGTCCGCACGTGCCAGCGCATCGATGTCCAGGGCACTCGCGAAACCCATACCGTGCAGCACGCCAAACGCGGCGCAGAGCAGCGCCGTGCGGTATACGCCGCGGTGTTCGCGCACGCGAAAAAACACGTCCAGTGCCAGTACAACAATACTCAGCGCGATAGAGACCTCCACCCAGTATGCAGGCAGGCTGAACACCTGGAGGGTCACCAACACCACACTGAGCGCGTGACCCAGCGTAAACGCAGTAACCACCGCCACCAGCGGGCGCAAGTGCTGGACGAGGAGCACCAGCGCGACAAGAAACAGCAGGTGGTCCAGTCCGGTAACAAGATGCTCCAAACCGAACAGGAAGTAGTCCGCAAACACCCGGCCAGGCGAGGGGCTGACGGGTATCAAGACGGCGGGCTCACTGGCCTTTACAACGGCGATGAAACTCGCGCCGCTCTGCCAGCGCACTTTCAGCACCAGCGACGCAGCGCTCTCCGCGAGCCTCGGGAAAGTGAGAGTGGTACCGGCAAGGCCACCACCGCAGGTGACAGACGACTGAAGAATGCGCGAGTCCAGCGTGCGCTGCTCGTCCCAGCGCCCAACTGCCACACACTCGGTGGGCAACAGTGTCTCCACCGGCTCGACCTGCGCGCGCTTCAGCGGCTGCTTGAGACGCAGGCTGAACGCTGCGGGCTCCGACTCAACCAGTTCGACGAGTGAGGGCGACAGCGAATGGGCACCAACATGCTGGCTAGCAAACGCGAGCCACAGGAGCACAGCGCAGACTGGCAGGCCGAGAACGTTACAACGCATCGTAGAGATCGCTGACGGCAACATCGGCAACCGCAACAGGCTCACGGCCGTTGAGAATCACCTGGGCGTCACGTTTCATTGCGGCGATCCTCTCCCTGTAGACGAGGTCGCGCTGCTCGTTAAGCCACTGGCCCCGAACCTGGTTAATAATCGCGTCGTCAAACGGAGCGAGGCCCTCGGGACGGTACTCACTAATCAGAACCAGGTGACTGCCGAGCCCGGAGTCTAACGGCCCCTGCCATTCTCCCCCGCCCTCCCCGGCGGCGAGCTCAAAGACACGATCTGCAAAGGCCACGCCGAAGTAACGCGCAATATCGCGGTGGGCGGCGGCGTTGAGCTCAGCGGGCAACCCGCTGACGGGCGCGCCGGCGGGCTCGTTGCCTGACGCATTGGCGCGCGCCAACGCGGAGGCGGCATCCTCCGGTGCTGCATAGCGGTACTGGTGCAGGTCGAGGCGTGCCGGCGTCGTAAAAAGCTCGGGATGGGCGCCGTGGAAGGACCGGAGCACGTCGCGGGACGGATCGGCGTCAGCGGGATGGGACAGCCGATGCCGGGCCTGACGCACGAGATGACGGCGTATCGCAGCGTCGTTCATCACCAATTCATCGAGCAGTTCCGGGGTCACCTGCTCGAGATCGAGGTAGTCCCGATTGCTGAGCAGTAGTCGTTGCACCACCGGGTCCTTCCAGGGCCCGTCGCCCCCTAACGACTCACGGTACAGCAGTTCCTCTTCGAGAAAATTCTGGAAGAAGATGAGTCGCTCGGCATCACTGGCGGCGCCGAAATCGATCTGGTACTCGGCGCAATAGCGGAAGAATTCGTCACTGGTCACATCCAGAAAGATGGGTCCCGGTGCTGCAGGTGTGGGAGATTCAGGTTCGACGAAATACAAGCGCGCGAAAAACAGCAGCCCGCCTACCAGCATGATGGCGAGGAACAGCGTGACTCGTTGCCTGAACATCAGCGGTCTTCGTACAAGCACAGCACCGCCGCAGGGGCGGGGCGTGCTTCATTCAAACGCAGGTAAATCGGTCAGCAACCTGGAATATCGGCCGGCCGGTCGTACCAGATGGGGCTGGTCCAGGAGCGCTCCTGCACGGTCTTGGGAATGTCCTCGTCACAGCAACGCGCCCACTCCGCCGGCACTGAGCCGGGATCGCTGCAGTCCAGCGCCGGGCTGGCGGTGATGCACTGTTGCTGCGTCCAGCGGCAGCTCGGGTTCTCCACCACCCGCGCGTAGTAAAACGCGTTCTGGTCGGCGTCCCAGTTCGGGTCCTCCCACCACTGGCACAGTTCGGTGAAGCCCGAGCCCGTCGTCGCACACGTATTCTCGTTCACGCCTGCGCCATTATTGGGATCGCCCGCAACCTCGTACACCTGCTCATGGGAGTCTCCATTCGCGTCCGTCCAGCCCTTGATGATCTGGATGCGCTGCAGGTCGTGGCCCGGAAAGCCGGGCACGCCCGCGTCCTTCGTGGCTGACACCATGAACTTGGGCGCGGACTCGTTCGGGTTAGCGACCGGCAGGATCGCACCCATCGGAACACCGTTTCCATACGCGACCTGCACGCGGTTAGGCTGGGTGCAGATGTCGCTGGGCAGGTCGTAGCCGCCAAAGAAGCGCACAACGTGACGCGGGCCGCTGGTAGCGTAGACCTCACGACGCCGCATCGCGTCAAACAGGGCAGCGCGGCTGTTCTGCGGCGCCCAGACCACGGCAAGACCGCCCGGGTTGAATTCGGCAGTGTCCGTGAGCCCAGGGTCTCCGGGCGCAGGGCCACTGCCCTGGTTGGCGCCACCGTGACCGGGGTAAGGGGCGCTCTCCTGCACCAGGCCCGGCGTACCCAGGTGGGTGTCGGTGCTGCCGATCATGCCGAACCGGAACGGGTTGATCATCATGGCGGTGTCAAAGGCAACGCCTTTCTTCAGCGCATCGCGCACCGTACCCTCCACCAGGGGTGTGGTCGGGGGGCTGAAGTTACCGGCAATATGACCCCACGGAATGAGTTCAAAATCGCAGAGCTCGTCGTTTGCCGCGAGACACTCAGACTGCCCCTTGTGCTGCACGACCTCGATCAGCGGTTCAAACTTCCTGCGACGGTGCGCATCAATGACGTTGTAGGGTTCACCTTCCGGTGTGATGTTATCGAACATCAACCCCTGGCTGAGGTTGGTGTTATGTGGGATCACTAACGTATCGCACTCACTGGTCCCGAAGTCTGCATCGAGACAGTCCGCCTGCAACCGATCATAGAGTTGCTCGCGGTACGGCACGTCGAGGTACGAGGCCGGCGTCGTTGGCACCGCGCTGTTTCTAAACATCACATTGCGGTGCAGGTTGATCGCCTCGAGCACACCGTCGCCATTGATGCGCAGGGGTGCGCCGGTCCATTCGTAGCCGATGAAAGTGGTGAACTCGCAGTCAGCACTGCGATCGTAATACTGCTCTGCTGCCTGCTGCATACGCTGCCACGTGGTGGGCGCTTGCGCCACGCAGTCGCTGCCGTCCGGCCCGCAGAAATCATAACGCGTGGCTCCGGAAACTCCCGCCTGCGGTGTACCGAGTACCACGTTCCAGTTAATGAACGCTTCATTGGTGCGCTCGCGAAGGAGAACGCACATCGGGTCGCTGTACGAGGGATTACTCACATCCATACAGATCGCGTACTCGCCGAAAAACTCTGCGTGGTCGGAGACCATAACGAAATCGAGTGGCCTGTCGATCTGGGCGAAGCGTGTTGGGTCGCCATTCAAGTCGAAGGGGTGCAGGCCGATCTGGGTGCCCTGGGCAAATTCGTAGGCCTGCTCGGGCGTGGTGTCGGTGCCCTGCGTAAACGCGTCCACAGAGAAGGTGGTGTGCACGTGGGTGTCGCCAAAGTAGGGATTGTTCAGTGAATTGAAATGGGTGCAGTTGTTCGCCGTGCCATCGCCGTCGTCCAGCGCCAGCGCGCCCTGCGCACATAGACCGAGGAGTACCGCCGGGAGAGCCTTACCAGGAATGCGCATCATGTTTTTATATTCCGCTTGGTTATTAGTATTGGCTCCCTCGATTTGATCACAATTCGTTCAATCACAGAAGCCTCCAGACGACGAAATACTGTCCAGCTCGCGAACCCTGTCCATGTTTTTGTACCGGTACGGTGGCGAAACTCACCCTATAAGTCGATCACGCGAGAGACTCTCGCCGCTGCGATGTCTACAATGTTCCACCTGACCGCAGAGTCACAACACAACAACAACACCGGAGAGTTAACGTGTCACACCCGCATCCCGGCCGCGTGCTGCTCGGCTCGATCATCGCCCTCACCCTTGCCATCACCGGCTGTTCCGACGGCTCAGACAACCTGCCGCGTATGCAGGAGGACCGGGCCTACTACATCCTGCCGCCCGGCAACTTTGGCGGTTTTCCCAACACCACGGAAAACTCCTTCGACCAGCTGCCGCTCTACGACGGACTGACGCCGCTGCGCGATAACGTGACGGACGAAGACATCGACAACCTGTTCCTGCCGGAAAACTTCGAGCCGGTGGGGGAGACCACCGAGGAGCCGACCGGACGGGCAGGCGTCGAGATTCTTTACGACTCTTTCGGTATTGCGCACATCACGGGCGATACACGCGAGGACATGGCGTTCGGCGCGGGTTGGGTCGCGCGTCGCGATCGCGCGCTGCTCATTAATCTCGGTCGAGGACCCGCGCGTGTGGCAATCGCGGACGTACCGGGTATCAACGCCTTCTCTCTGGTGACGAGCGGAACGCCGTTTGTGCCGAGCCCTGAAGCAGAGCAGCTGGTGACCGATCAGCAGGACCTGCTCGTGGAGCTCTACGGTGACGAGGGCCGCCAGGTACTCTCGGACGCGCAGGCCTACGCCGACGGCATGAACGCCTACGAGGCGGCTATGGGCATCGCCAATGACAACCCCTACAACGTGAACGACGTGATCGCGGTCACGGCATTCATCGGCTCTATCTTTGGCGCCGGTGGCGGCGGTGAAGTCAACAACGCCGAGTTTCTCTCCACGCTCATCAATGGTCTCGGCGACGGCGTGGGCCAGCAGGCATGGGACGATGCGATGCTGTTCGACGACCCGGAGGCACCCACCACGATCAACGAGCGCTTTGAGTACGGGATCTTCACAGGCGGTGATGTCGTCGGTAGTGCCGTGATCGACCAAGGTTCCGTGGAGTCGCTCGACCCGACGGAGGGCACGTTCGCCACAGCAAGTGCGGCAAACAGCAGCGGGGTTTTCGTATCGGCCACTGACGCTCCCCCATCGCGCCAGGCATCCAACTGGCTGATCCTTGACAGGGAGAAGTCGGTGAACAACACCACGCTTGCCGTCATGGGTCCCCAGCTCGGCTACTACTACCCGGAGATTGTGTTACAGCAGCACCTTAAGGCGCCAGGCATTCAAGCGCAGGGTGTAGGTGTACCGGGCCTGTCCATGTACATGCTCATCGGCCGCACGCAGAACTACGCGTGGAGCCTCACGTCCGCCAACCAGGATGTGCGCGACGTCTACGTAGAAATGTTGTGTGAACCTGACGGCTCACAGGCAACACGCGAATCGCTGCACTACATGTACAACGGCGACTGCATTCCGTTTGAGATCTTTAACGCCGGCACGCTGGGTAGCACGCCAGTGGTTTACCCGGTATCGGTGCACGGGCCCATGATTGGCACCGCAACGTCGGAGGGTATACCGGTCGCACTCACCCGCAAGCGCAGCACGTTCGGCCGCGATGGACTCAACCTCGTCGCGCTGAAAGGCATGACAGAGGGCGATGCCGAGACACCCGAGAGTTTCTATGAGACCGCCAATAACTTCGGCTTCACGTTTAACTGGGGCTACGTGTCGCGCAGCAACATCGCGTACTTCGCCTCCGGTTACCTGCCAGTGCGGCCGCCGGGCCTCGACCGGCGCCTGCCAACCTGGGGCACCGGCGAGTATGAGTGGCAGGGCTTCCTGGCCGAGGACGAACACCCCCACGCCAGCACCGGACCTGACGGCCGCCTGTTGAACTGGAACAACCAGTCGGCGCCGGGCTTCATGCACGGCGACACCACGCCCTTTGGCTCCGTGCACCGGGTTGAAGGGTTTGACCAGTTCTCCGATCGCTCAGAACTGCGCGAGGTCGTCGGCGTCATGAACCGTTCGGCCACCGAGGACGTGCGGTCGACCGTGTGGCCCGTGATCAGCGAAGTGCTCAGCTGCGGGGAAGCCCCGAACGCACTGGCCGCCGACGTGGTTGCAC
Source organism: Halioglobus sp. (assembly GCA_965227435.1). GTDB lineage: Bacteria > Pseudomonadota > Gammaproteobacteria > Pseudomonadales > Halieaceae > Marimicrobium. The sequence continues at coordinate 1,300,824 of CBDDGB010000002.1, forward strand.
TCCTCGACCACTGGGTGGCAGACGACGCGCCGCGACTCGATGTCGACGACGATGGCTTCAATGACGAAGCCGGGCCGACAATCTATGACGAGCTCTTCGAGCCGCTGGCGCGCGCCGTGATGAGCCCGGTGTTCGGCGCGTCGATTGACTCCCTGGACAACCGACGGAGCCTGAGTGGCAACCATGGCGCGAGCCTAATGGACAAAGACCTCCGCACCCTGCTGGGTAGAGACGTCGAGGGCCCCTTCAATCTGTCCTACTGCGGCAACGGTGACATCGACGTCTGCCGCGACTCGCTCTGGACAATCGTCGACAGCGTGAGCGCCGAACTCGCGGCAGAGCGAGGCGAAGACCCCAGCACGTGGCTGAAAGAAGGCCAGCGGGTTGGCTTTACCCCCGGCCTGATTCCCAACACGTTCCGGGCTACCAACCGCCCCACCTTCCAGCAGGTGCTGGAGTTCGCACCGGAAGGCTGACCTCGATCAAGGGCCCGCGCATTACAACCGCTCGGCGCGGGCCCCTGATGACGCGCTTCAACCCCGCCTGCTAGACTCGGCGGCAATGAACATCCCCTATCTTGAGATCGCCGTCCTCGTGACGGCCCTCGCGTATGTACTCGCGGTGGCCTCCGCGCTAGAGGCGATGATGAAATCGCGCACACCCCAGGGCGCGATCGCCTGGACCATTTCGCTGCTCGCCATGCCGCTCCTCACGGTGCCCGTCTACCTGGTATTTGGGCGCAACCGATTCGACGGCTACCTCGAGCAGCGACAGGAACTCGAGGCCCGCTCGAACGCACTGATCGAGCGACGCGAGGATATCATCCAAGACTACATTGTTGAGCCCGACACGGCGCTCTACAGGAGCCTGTGCGAGCTGGCGCGTATGCCCACCACGCGAGGCAACGAGGTAGAGCTGCTCATCGATGGCCAGCAAACCTTCGACAGTATTGCGGCGGGCATTGCGCGCGCTGAGCGTTACGTACTCTTCCAGTTCTATATCATCCGCGACGACGATCTGGGGCGCAGGCTCGGGAAACTGCTGTGCGACCGCGTGCGCGCTGGCGTGCGCGTGTGCCTGCTGTACGACGAGATCGGCAGTTACTCGTTTTCCGGCACGCGGCTGTACAAGCAGCTCGCGCAAACCGGGGTTGAGGTCGTCCCGTTCAACACCACCCAGGGGCGCCGCAATCGCCTGCAGCTTAATTTTCGCAATCATCGCAAGATCGTCGTAGTTGACGGGCGCGAGGCATGGATCGGCGGTCTTAACATCGGCGACGAATATCTCCATGGCAGCCGGCGACTGGGCGCCTGGCGCGACACGCACGTACGTTTCGCCGGGCCGGCCGTGCACGGTGCAGAGCTCGCGTTCGCCACTGACTGGCTGTGGGCAACGCGTCAGATCCTGCAGATTGAGTGGTCCTTTACGCCTCCCGGCGACGACGACTGTCGCGTGCTGGTGTACCCCTCGGACCCCGCGAGCGACTACGAGGAAGCGGGGCTCATGTACCACCAGCTGATTGTGGAGGCCAAAGAGCGCATCTGGATTGCCAGCCCCTACTTCGTGCCGGACCGCGCCATTATCTCGGCGCTGCAACTGGCGGCACTGCGCGGCGTCGACGTGCGGGTGATGATCCCCGAGAAGTCAGAAGGCATCGTGCTGGCAATGGCCAACTGGTCGTATACGCGAGAGCTCATGCCTCTCGGCGTGAAGGTCTACCGCTACCAGGAGGGCTTCACGCACCAGAAAGTCGTGCTGATGGATGACGCCATGGCAGGCGTTGGTACCGCCAACTTCGACAACCGTTCGTTCCGGCTGAACTTCGAAATTACCGTACTGGTGGAGAGCGAAACGTTCGCGCAAGATATCGAGCAGATGCTGGTAGCGGATTTCGCGCTGTGCCGGCAGGTGACCCTGAAGGACCTCGAAGACAAACCCGCATGGTTTTCCCTCGCCATGGGCGCCGCCAGACTTTTCTCCCCGGTGCTTTGACGGGCTGCGGCAGTTCAGTTTCCTTCACCACATTACGTGTTTTTCTCCAAACCGCTGGCAAGACAGCCAGTGTTCCCTATCATTACTGCCGTAACGTTGTGACTGAGAGCTGATACATGGCGGACTTCCCCACCACCCCCGACGCGCTGGATGCAGGGCGCCTCACCGAGTACCTGCGCCAGGGCGGCTACCTGACGGATGGCGAGGTGAGCAGTTTTGAGCACCAGATTATCGGCACCGGCAAGATGGGGGACAACGCTCGCATAACGCCCACCTACTCAGGCGATGCGCAAAACGCACCGACCACCCTGGTCGGCAAATTTCCCTCCGCCGACGCCGCGACGCGCGAGGCGGCCGGTGCTGGCGGCGCCTACTACAACGAGGTCATGTTCTATCGCGAACTCGCGCCGATGACCACCATGTGCACACCCAGCATCTACGGCAGCGAACTCAGCGAAGATCGCACCGAGTTTCTGTTGCTGATGGAAGACATGGCTCCCGCCGAGCCGGGCAACAACCTGGTGGGCGCAACACGCGCGCAGGCGGAGCTCGCCCTGCCCCAGGCGGCGCGACTTGCCGCCGCGTTTTACGGCAACGAGGCCATCGCCACGCATGACTTTGTCATGACCGCCGCACGCGATGACGGTGGAGAATTCGGCGGCGTGCTCATGGAGCAGTTCTGGCCCGGGTTCGTTGACCGTTACGGCCACGGACTAACCTCCGAAATGATCGCCTTTGGTGAACGCTACGTGCGCAATCACCGTCATTTCGTTACGCGCTTCGATGGCCCGAAGACGCTTGCGCACGGTGATTTTCGCAGCGAGAACATCCTGTACGGCAACGGTGTTGCGACAACCGTGGACTGGCAGACGCCGGGTGAATCCAGCGCACTGACCGATGCGTCCTATTTTCTCGGAGGGAGCGTCGCACCGGAGGATCGGCGGGCGTGGGAACAGGAGTTGATCGCGCAGTACCGCGTGGAACTTGATCGCGGCGGCGTGGCGCTCAGTGAGCAGGATTGCTGGGACCAGTACAGGGAATTTGCGATGCACGGCATCATCATTATCGTGCTGGGTGCGAGCTTTTCTTCTCCCGACGAACGCAGTGACCAGATGTTCCTCACGCTGATCCAGCGCCATCTCACGCAGTGTATCGATGTCGATGCAGGCGAGTTCCTGCCTGCGTAAGCCAGCACTCAGTCGTAACTGAGCTCGGTCGCTTTGCCCGAGAACACCCTGTAGACGTAGGCGGAGTAGATGCCGATCAGCGGCAGCGTGATCGCCACACCCCAGAAGATAAACTGTAGCGAGCTGGTGTCGGCCGCTGCTTCATACAGCGTCATATGCCCTAGGATGATATCCGGGTAGATGCTGTACGCCAGGCCCAATGCGGCCATCAGGCAGATCAAAACAAGCGCGGCGTAGACGAAGCCGCTGTAACCGCCGCGCAGGATGTCAGGCCTGCTCAACAGCCATGCAATCAGCAGGTACGCTACTGCACTGGCGACGGGTATCGGCATGAGGCCAATGGCATTCGGTAAGGTGAACCAGCGTTCGGCGATGCGCTCACTGACCAGTGGTGTTGCCACCGAGACCAGCAGAAGGCCGACTCCCATGGGTAGTAGCGCTCTTCGCGTCCATCTCACGGCACGCTCAAACAACTCACCTTCAGTCTTGATCATCAACCAGGCGCCGCCCAGCATGACGTAGAGCGCGGGCAGGGTCAGCGCGATCAGTACGGCGAACGCGTAATTCGTCACGCTGCGATCCAGACCCGTAATGTATGCACCCAGCATCCAACCCTGCGCCATGGCGGCAATAAGAGAGCCCGCGAAGAACGCCGTGTTCCATAGCTGGCGCCGGTCATCGCCCGCCTTCACGCGAAAGTCGAATGCAACACCGCGTAACGTCAAACCAAACAACATTATGGTGACGGGTATGTACAGCGCGGTCAGCACGATACCGTGCGCCTGGGGAAAGGCTATCAGCAGTATGCCAACGCCCAGCACGATCCAGGTCTCGTTGGCGTCCCAGAATGGGCCGATCGAGGCGATCATCACATTCTTGTCCTGCTCCTCGGCCAGCGGCAGCAAGATGCCTATGCCGAGATCAAAGCCGTCGAGCACCACGTACACGAGCAGCGCGAGGCCCATGGCGAACACGAAGAACACGGGCAGGAATTCGGCCATCAGCCTGCGCCCTCCGCGGTCTCTGCCCTGCGTGCTGGCAACATGGCGAGGGATTTCGCGGGCTTCGTCGACAGGTAGCGCAGCGCGTGAATGTAGGAATACAGCAGGAAGATGTAGAGCCCGATGTAGCCAAGCAGCGTGCCGGTCAGCGTTGCACTCGGGTGGTCAGCGACGACCTCCGCCGTTTGCACAAGACCGTGCACGATCCAGGGCTGGCGGCCAATTTCCGTGACATACCAGCCCGACAAGGTGGCCACCCAACCTGAGAAGGTCATGAACGACAGTGCGGCAAGCAGGCGCGGACCGGGTTCACGGCCGCGCCAGTAGTTGTAAGCACCGGACCAGGACACCAGGAACATCAGCCCCGCGACAAGCAGCATGACGCGGAAGAAAATAAAGAGCGGCAACACGGGCGGGTGATGCTCGAACTCGGCAAGGCCCTGCACCTCGCCTTCCAGCTCGTGGGTCAGTATCAGGCTGGCAGCATAGGGAATCTTGATCGCGAACTTCGTGGTTTCCGTGGCCTCGTCCGGCAGCCCGATAATGGTAAAGGGCGCGCCCTGCTCCGTCTCCCAGACCGCCTCCATGGCCGCGATCTTCTCAGGCTGGTGCTCCAACGTATTGAGGCCGTGCATATCGCCCACAAAAACCTGCAGCGGGATACAGGCGGCGGCGAGTATGACGCCGACGCGCATCACCTTGGCGGTCGCAGGCCCATCCACGCCCTTGCGCGTACGCCAGGCTGACACGCCCGCGACCAGGAATGCGCTCGTGAGGAAGCACGCCAGCATCATATGCATGAAGCGATAGGGAAACGAGGGATTAAAGATGATCTCCCACCAGCTCTCGGCAAAGAACTGGCCGTCCTGCAGCGTGAAACCGGCGGGCGTCTGCATCCACGAATTCAGCGCAAGTATCCAGAAGGCCGACAGGGAAGTACCCAGAGCCACGAGGAAGGTCGCGAGCAGGTGCACGCGGTTCGACACGCGCTGTTTGCCAAACAGCATAATGCCCAGGAACGAGGCCTCGAGGAAAAAGGCCGTTAACACCTCGTAGCCCAACAGCGGCCCGGCGATGTTGCCGGCCCGCTCCATAAAGCCCGGCCAGTTGGTGCCAAACTGGAAACTCATCGTGATGCCGGAGACAACGCCCAGCGCAAACGTCAGCGCAAAGATCTTGACCCAGAAGCTGTACGCGTACTCCCAGGCCTCATCACCCGTGAGTGTAAAGCGAACGCGAAAAAACAGGAGAATCCAGGCGAGCCCGATGGTAATCGTCGGAAACAGGATATGAAAACTGATGTTGGCGGCGAACTGGATGCGCGCCAGCACGACGGGATCGAAATCCACGTTGACACCTCCGCCCTCTAGAGCCTCTTCCTTGCAAAAAAAGAGGCCAGGTAGACACCCGCCCAGGTGCTATGGAAACCGTGCGGGACGCGCCGTTCAGAGCTCAACGAGCGTGGCTTTATTCTATCATTTCAGGCGCTCAAACCCTATCGGAGTTTCCGCGAGCGACATCCGGCTAAAGCGCCATCGCAACCTCTGCCGCGTCTTCGATAGCGCCCTCAATGTAACCCACGCCGGTGCAATCGCCGATGCTGTGCACGTTGAAACCGGCTTCGCTGAGCGCGTCTGCCAGCGTCGCATCACCCGTTGCGCCCTGTGCGACGATCACGTGATCTGTCTCGACGGTACGCTCCTGTCCGCGGTCATTCGTATAGGCAACCTTGCCGTCGAGGATCGTTACATTGCCCGCCTGTGCAACGAGGGTAACCCCCATTTCCTTCAGCTCGCCGATCAGGCGCATGCGGCGCATGATAAAGAGGCCCTTGCCATGGCGGATGGACTCCTCCAGCACCGTGACCTCGCGGCCACGCTCGGCCAGGAACTCGGCCAGCTCAAGGCCTACAAGTTCGCCACCAATGATAGTGATGCGCCTGCCCAGCGGCAGCCAGGCCTGGGAAGCGAGGCGCATCAGGCCCTGGCTGGCCGTCGCGCCGGTTTTCGCAGCCACTCCCACCATGGCCCGGGTCAGCGCGCTGGTCTTGCGCGGAAGCTCGGGATTGTCCTCCCCCGCCATCAGGGCTCGCATCTCGTCGCCACTGAAGACGAAGTCGCGGTCGCCACCGGGAATCTCGGGCATATCGCGGCGCGCGCCCGTGGCCACCACGACATCCTCGACACCGAGCGACTTTAGCAGGGCAGGCGTCGCCGTGGTGTTGAGCTGCACATCTATCGGTGACTGCTTAACCTGCTGGCGCAACCAACGGAGCAGGCGCTGGTTCGGCTCGTAGGGAATCGCAGCGAACTGCAGCGTGCCACCGAGACGACCGCTCGCCTCGAGCAGCGTCACGCGGTGACCGCGCAGCGACAGCCGGCGCGCTGCCTCCATGCCTCCCGGTCCGCCACCGACGACAGCGATATGTCGGGGATTCTCGGCAGGTACGATCGTGCGCTCGCGTTCGCGCGCCGTCTCAGGATTCACGGCACACTTCAAGCGTTTGCGCACGTAGATCTGGCTCGCGCAGCAATAGCAGTAGATGCAGGGCCGCACCTGGTCGCGTTGACCGAGGCTGATCTTGCGCGGCAGGTCGGGGTCAGCAAGCATTTTGCGGCCCATACTCAGGAAGTCGAAGTGCCCTTTCCCGATATGGCGATCAGCGGACTCCGGCTCGATACGGCCCGCGGCGAACACCGGAACAGAAACGGCAGCGCGGATCGCCATCGCATTGCCCACCATCTGCTCGACGGGGTGCGGAATATTGGAGTCGGAATGCGTCTCGCCGCGGCCGGGGTCGTGGTAACTCGACACAGCGATGGCATCGACGCCGGCGCGCGCGGCCAGTCGTGCAGTGGCCGTCGCATCGGCGAGCGTAATACCGTTGGGCCTTCGATACTCCTCGGAATCGAGCTTTATCCACACGGGGTAGTCAGTGCCCACGCGCGCCCGCACCGCGGCGATGACTTCGAGCAACAGTCGCGCGCGATTCTCCAGCGAGCCGCCGTATTCGTCATCGCGCTGGTTCATGGCGGGTGAGAGGAACTCGGAAATAATGTAACCGTGCCCCGCGTGAATCTCGACGCCATCGAGACCGGCTTCCTGTGCACGGGCCGCGGCATCGGCGTAAAGGTTCGCGAGCTGGACGATGTCGCCGTGGTCCATCACGTGCATGTCCTGCTTGGGCGCATCGGGGTTGTAGAGCGCCATCATCTCTTCCTCTAGCAGGTAATCGCCGAGGTCGTTGCGCCCGCGCGGTGGCAGTGATGGTACCCACACCGGGCTGTCGTCGAATCCCTGCGCAGCAACAATACCGCCGTGATGAATCTGCGCGGCAATCCTGGCGCCGTAATGGTGACAGGCATCGGCCACGGCCTTTAAACCGGGAATGTGATCGTCGCTGGAAATACCCGCCTGCCAGGGCTGTACCTTGCCCGCGGGAAGCGCAATGCCGGTGGCACCCATCACGATAAGCCCTACCCCGCCCTTCGCCTGCCGCTCGTGATAGGCGAGGATACGATCGCCGCAGGTGCCATCCTCTTCCGCGAGATTCGCACCCATGGCTGCCACGACCATACGGTTCCTCAGCTCTAGAGAGCCTATGCGTCCGGGACGGGTCAGGTGAGTGAATTGATCGGCCATTGCGGCATCCTCAACAGCGGGGGTCAGTCATTGCGCAGAATAGTCGAGCGCCCAAGGAGCGCAAACAACATCTGGGGTCAGTTCGATGTGCAATCGGAGCCGCAGTGTTCCCCGCTCAGCAGCAGGATGGCGAAGCGCCTTACCCCGTCACACCGTTAACGAAGATCACCGCAACTGCAACGGGCACCACAAAGCGAATAAGGAAATGCCACAGCTTGTAGGCGCCCGCGGAAAGGGTTGTAAGCTCGTCACGCGTGTATTCACTGCGCATCACCCAACCCGCGAAGATCGCTATAAACAGGCCACCGAGCGGCAGCAGTATCTGGTTGGAGAAGTAATCCATGTTGTCGTTGAAGTTGCGGCCCGCGAAGGTGAGCTCACTGATCGTGTTGTAAGACAGGATCGACAATACGCTGAACACAGCGATAGAACCGACAACAAGTACGGCACTCTTGTGCCGGGGCATATCGAACTTGTCCTCAAGCCACGCGTTCACCGATTCACACAGGCCCACCATCGAGGTGATACCCGCAACCGACAGCATCAGGAAGAACAAAACGCTGAAAAGATAACCGCCCGGCATCTGCGCGAAGGCTACAGGCAGGGTCTGGAAGATGAGGCCAGCGCCGGCCGCAGGATCGAGACCGTTGTTGAATACTGCTGGAAAAATCACGAGACCCGCGAGCAACGCAACACCGGTATCGACACAGACAATCACCACCACGGAATTAGTGATGGAGATGTCGCGCGGCAGGTACGAACCGTAGACCATCATGCCCGCCATCGCGACACCGAGCGAGAAGAAGGCCTGGCCAACGGCCGCAAGTACCGTGGCAAAACTCACCTCGCTAAAGTCGGGTGTGAACAACCAGGTGATCGCCTCACTGAAACCACCGGCAAAAAAATTGTAAACCGCAAGGCCGATCAGGAGCAGGAACATGGTCGGCATCATGACGTTGACCGCGCGCTCGATACCGTCCTTCACCCCGGCGTAGATGATCGCGCCGGTGATGGCGAGCCCGAGTAGCGTCCACACCAGCATACCGCCTGTGTTGGCCAGCACTGCACCAAACTCTGCCTGTGCGGCAACAGCATCGACACCGTCAAACCCGGTGGTGATCGCCTTGAAGAGATACCAGAGTACCCAGCCAACGACGACCGCATACACGATCTCGATCGTATAGGCCGCCAACAGGCCCATGCCGCCGACAAAGCGCCACACGGTGGACCGGCCGCTCTCATTCGCGTTGTTGACCATGGCGGTCGTCGGGCTGCCCTGGCCGCGCCGGCCAATCAGCAGTTCCGCCATCAGGATCGGCATACCGATAAGAAACGCGCACGCAAGGTAGATAAGCACGAATGCCGCGCCGCCGTTTTCGCCGGTGACATACGGAAACCGCCAGATATTGCCGAGGCCCACCGCGAAACCAACGGAGGCCATGAGAAACGCAAAGCGGGAGGACCAGTGGTCGGACGAGGCGACTGCCATGCTCTACTCCAGGGTCATACTATTGTTATTACCCGCGAGTCTACCGAATTGGCCGCGCCAGATCAGTGACAGACTACCGCTGTGGCCGCTTCGAGCCACTTGCGATCGCCCTCGGCAAGCAGGGGCGCCAGCGCATCGTACACTCGGACGTGGTAAGCATTGAGCCACTCGAGCTCCGCGGCATCCAGCAGTTCGGGCAGGAGCAGGCGGCGGTCAAACGGGGCGAGGCTGAGCGTCTCAAACTCCAGCATCGGGGTTTCGCCCGCAGCTTCACACTCGCGTACAGCCTGCAGGTTTTCGCAGCGCATACCAAACGCGCCATCGCGGTAATAGCCCGGCTCGTTGCTGACAATCATGCCCGGCCGCAAGGCAACTGTGCTGGCCGCCTTGGAAATACGCTGCGGACCCTCATGCACGCTAAGGAATACGCCCACTCCGTGCCCGGTGCCGTGATCGAAATCGAAACCTTCGCGCCAGAGGTACTGGCGGGCCAGCGCGTCGAGCTGCGTGCCGGTTGTGCCAACGGGAAAACGCGCCCGCGCCAGTGCGATATGCCCCTTCAGCACCAGTGTAAACAGGCGCCGCACCTCGTCGCCGGGATTGCCGATCGCAACGGTGCGGGTAATGTCGGTCGTACCGTCTGTGTACTGCCCGCCGGAATCGACGAGGTATACGCTGTCCATGACCAGCGGCGCGGCACCCGCGTTCAAATGGTTGTAGTGACACAGCGCGGCGTTCGGGCCCGCGGCCGAAATCGTATCGAAAGACAGCGCATGGTAGTCCTCACCCTCGTGACGATAGGCAAGCAGCTGCTCCGCCAGCACGCCCTCGTCGTGCAGGCGACCAGCGGCAACCTCCCCGTCGAGCCAGGCGAGGAAACGCACCTCGGCAACCGCATCACGCAGGTGCGCGGCGCGACTGCCGTCTAACTCCACCGTATTTTTGCAGGCCTTTGGCACCAGCACCGGGTCATCACCAGCTACGAGTTGTGCGCCCGCCGCGCGCAATGCGAGCTGCGACCAGGCGTTGGCCGTTCCCGGGTCGGCCAGTACTGTCTTGTCCTTGAGGTTTGCGAAAGCCCTGGCGGCTTCTGCCTCAGGCAACACGCTGACCCCATCACCCACGTGACTTGCAAACGCGCCGGGGAGTGCTTCGGGGTCGGTAAATACCGTGAAATCGCCGTTGGCAAACAGCAGGCCCGAGCCGAGCACGACCGGCAGCTGCGGCATCACGCTGCCGCGGATGTTAAGCAACCAGCTGATTGAGTCCGGTGCGAAGATGAGCGCTGCGTCTGCGCCCCTGGCACGCACGTCGCGGGCGATGCGAGCGCGCTTGTCGGCAGAGGCTTCTCCCGTTCTGGCGCGCGGCAGCAACATGGCATTCACCCTCGGCGCCTCTGGCCTGTCGTTCCAACAGTGATCGATGAGATTGCCGTCAGTCGCGGTGAGGCTGATTCCCGAACGCTTCAGTGTCGCCGCGGTTCGCTCGTACCAGGCGAGGCTGTGCATGCGCGTATCGCAACCTACAGTCGCGCCCTCCTCCAACACAGAGGCCAGCCACTCGGCGGCGGGGTCGTCGTGCAGGTGCAGGTACTCAAAAAGCTCGGCCGGCAGCTCACGCCGTACCTGCACGGTATAACGGCCATCCACGAACATGGCCGCGCGATCGGGCAGTAGCGCGAGAAGGCCGGCGGAACCAGTGAACCCGGTCAGCCAGCGCAGGCGTTCATTGTGTGCGGGCAGGTATTCGCCCAGGTACTCGTCGGCGCGGGGTACAAGCAGGGCATCGATGCCCTCGCCTGCCATCTGCTCCCGGACCGCGCGGAGATGTTCCGCAACCGACATCGGCGATCAGCCGCGGCGGGGTGAGACGTTATTCCTCGAAGAGGTCAAAGTCTGCCTTGGAGATACCGCAGTCGGGGCACTCCCAATCGTCAGGAATGTTTTCCCACTTCGTGCCGGGAGGAATGCCGTCATCGGGCAGGCCCTCGGCTTCGTCATAGATGAAGCCGCAGATGACACATTCATACTTTTTAAAATCGCTCATAGTGGTTGTTTCCTGGAAACCTGTTAACAGTCAGGCGCAAAATTATACGTGAGAAAAATCTAGCGGCACGAGCCTGGAGTAAGCCCAATCATACCAGCGTCTAGAACTCGCCCTCCAGCGCGATACGGTAGCCATCGGGCTCGGGTTCAGCGAGTAGCGCCAGGGCGTTCGTGAGTTCCGCGTTAAGCGTGTCATCGCCGCCGGCGAAGACGTCCAGCGCATAACGCCTGCCATCAAGGCGCACCTGGCCCTTGGCCTCGAGGGGCCCGTTCAGCGTTATCACCTCACCGACCAGGGCCTCACCCTCCGGCTGCATGACATCGAGCGCATAGCTGCCCAGGGGAACCGCGCCGCGCGGCGACAACCAGCTGGCCTGCTGCCAGACCAGGCGCCCCTCGGCGCGAAGCGGCAGACCATCTGCGAGTTCGAGCTCGGCGAGCTGCACGTTGAAACTGCCGCCCACGGCGACCGGCGCAAACTGGCGCAGGAGATCAGCGCCAACCCGGCCATCGAAGTCTTGCACCAGCAGGTCCCGACCCCCGAGTACCTGCAGGGAGCCGGCGGCGGTCTGTTGACCCCACTTGCTCTCTACTTCCACGCGCGGTGCGAAGGTCAGCAGCGACCAGGGATCCAGCGACCAGCGCACGCTACCGAGATGAAGAAACCCGACAGGGAGCTGAATCACACAGCGGCTCGCGCTCCCCTTCCAGACGGTGCCCTCAAAACCCGTCATGACCACCTGGTTGGGGGGCAGCACGTGCGCCAACAGTCTGGCGGGTGCATTAACCAGCATGATCACAACAAAGAGAACGAGCAGGGCCAGGCCCGCGGCTATACGCGACATGCGCTAACCCGCCTGGCCAATACGTACGGTGGCGTTTACCCGGCCTACCGCGCCGGACTGGGTGATAGACACCTCGTGTACCAGCAGGCCCTCGGAGTACTCCATCTGGTAGAGCCAACCCAGGATGTCATCGAACGGTGCATTCTCCAGCCGCACCTGGATCTCACCGCGACTGTTGGGCTGCAGGCGACTCACCGGCAACTCCAGCGCGCGTGTGCTCTGGCTGATGAGCGAAGTAAGGTTACGTCGACGGTTCTGGTTGGCACCACCGCTTGCGCGCAGCGCCGTCAGCTCAGACACCATGGCGTCCACCCGGTTAAGGCTCTCGGCGACGGCAGTATTCTGCATGGCGAGACTTGCGCGGCGCTCCGCGAGCGGCGACCAGGCGAACATGTAGAGCACCCAGAGCGCGACAACGACGCCCATGACCACGACACTGAGCTGCTCGCGCTGGTTGAGCGTTGCGAACCACTCCCTCACGAGGCCACCTCCACGCGCAGTCGCGCGCGCACGCCATCGTCCTGTGCGTTGCTGCTTTCCATGACTGCCTCGAGGCCGGCGTCACTCAGCTTCTGGCGCAGCTGCTCCACGCCCTCGAAATCCTTGGCCTCGATGTTCATGCGCATCGAGTCGCCCTTGTCGCTGTAGTTGATGCTCGCGATCGAAGTGCCGGGCATCGAGGCCACGGCCGCACCCACCCGGTGCATGAGACTGGTGAAACCGGAACTTTGACCCGTGCCGCGCAGGGCATTGAGCTGCCGCGTCAGCTGTTTCTCTGCATCATTAATCACGCCGCGCGGGTTGGCCTTGCGATAACTCTCTTCCACCGCTCCCCGCAGCGCGAGGTTCTGGGCGTTCAGGTTGCGATAGTCTGCGTAGGCGGCACCGAGCTGCAAAACAAACGCGCCTACAAAAAGTACGGCAGCGGCGCGCCAGTGGCGCCACCAGCGTCCGAGCGGCAGCCGCGGCGCAAACCCGCCCTGCAGCAGGTTGAGCGGCACCTCTTCACTGCCAAGCAACATGGCACTATAGAAGTCACCCTCGCGCCACTGCACACGGTCGCGCAGCGCCTCGGGCACCAGTCCCGTATCGGCGGACTGGTCGGCGCCGTAGATGACCACTGTATCGGGCGTGGCATCTTCTTCGGGTAATCCACCAAGAAGCACGGGCAGCAGTTCGCGCTCGACACTGAAACCGCCCGCAGCGCCGCTCCTCATCACCGCGCGCTGCCCCTCGAGCACAAGACACCACTCGCCGGGCTGCCAGGGCAGTAGCAAGGGCTCTGGTACCCAGGTTGTGATGCCGGGGAATTCGGCGAGTTGCGCCTCCCAGCCCGTCATAGCGCCCGTTGCTGCAACACCGACCGAGTAATCAGAACCGTCGATGTGCTGATGGGCGAAGTGCAGGTCATCGACGTCCGCCGCGACCTGTTCCTCGAGCATAAAGGGGAGTGAGCGGGCGAGGTGCTTCTTTTCTTCGGGCGCGACAGGCAGGCGCAGCAGGCGCACGTCAGCACCCGGCGCGGCAAACACCACGCGCAGGCGACGCTGTGACAGCGCGGCACGCAGGGTATCGGCCTCGACCTCGTCATCGAGCCAGTGGGGGCCATCGCTGGCACCGGGCGGATACCACGCCAGGCGCCCATCGATAAGACGAACTACCGCCGTGCTGCGCAAAAGAAATTCCCTGTGTAAATCATTGGTCCCCAACCTGCCTCAACCGGCTGTTTTCGCGTCATCAGGCTGTATAGGCCCACCGGCATCTAGAGGCTGCCACCAGCCCGCACCAGTGTGACCACCGAGCGGTTGCGGCGTTCCAGAACACTGTACAAGCGCATGTTACGCTGGGCAAGCTCGACCTCGGCGCTGAGCAGGAAGAAGGAGGATGACCGGCCCAGCGTAGAGCGCGTGCTGACCATTTGCTGCTTGCGCGAGGCGAACACCGGGTGTTCGAAGAAGTCGTCCACGTCGGCAAATCCCACCTCCTCACGGTAATCCACCAGCGACTGGCCCTCATCCTCTGTCAGCGGGGCAAAGTCATTGTCGTCATTCAGCGCGCGCAGCACCGTGGCCGGTGCCGTGTTGATATTCAGCCGACTGCCCTCTTCCGGCCACACGGTGACCAACGGTGCCAGCGCCACGTAGATCGCGGGCGTCATGTTGGCGACCGACAACAGTTCGCTGACGCTCGCCATCGGCCGGTTGCCCACGCGGAGCGCCGGTTCGCGACCGCCATAGAAATCGTCCTCGGCGCCGTCATCACGCGGCTGGCTGTCGGCATCGAGCCAGTCGGCAATCGACTCGGTGATCGCCTTCGCCTCAAACTCGCTGACCTCAGGCTCACCGAGTGCCTGCAGCAGACGAATGAACTGTTTCTGCTCCGTGGTGAACTTCTTCTGGTCCGACGTGCCGGGCGGTTGCTGTGTGCCACTGCCCAGCCCGTTCACGTTGAAGAGACCCTGCAGGTCGGTGAGCTGGCCCGTCATCCAGCCGCCCTCATCCAGCGCATAGGGCGGAGCGGGCTGCGCCCAGATCTCCGTGAGGTCGTCTTTGAAGGTCTGGGCCTGCTGATCGAGGTCGTAGTCGGTCAGCAACGCCATGCCCGCAAGGTCTTCCGCGCCGCGTAGATAGGAATGCGCCTGCTCCGCGAACAGCACACCCGCGCTGCGCGCGAAGATACGGGTGAACTCGCCCTGCATCGCCACCACCAGCGATGCGCAGAGGGCAAAGACCAGCATCGCAACGACGAGAGCGGCGCCACGTTGTTTGCGTAAGGGGCGCTTCACGGGCCCATTAACAGAATTACAGCGGCGGCAATGCATACAGACGCCTCATCTCACCCCAGTCTTCCAGTCGCAGCCGAATCTCGACAGCCACGGGCGGCGGCAGCTGGCCGCCGGGAACACCCACTTCATTCACCCAGTTGTCTGCCCAGTCATTAGTGCGCAGGCCCTCCTCGTCGCGACGGTCTGCCAGCTGGTTGGTATTGGAGAGGAACTTGAGCTCCATATACTCAACGCCCTCAAGCAGCATCACGGTCTGCGGCTCTGTGTTGACGGCACGGTCGAGCACGGGATAACTGTCTCGCCACAGGGCCTCGTCCTCTAACCGGTAGTTCACTCGCTGCATGTGACTGCGCGGGTAGCGATTGGGGTTGTGCCACCCGGTGCGCGTAAAGCTCAATGGAAAGCGCGCCAGTTCACCGCCCGTAAGCACCGGCTCTTCCTGCCCGAATTCGTCGCGCACAGGACGCTGGGCAAGCTGGCGCAGGTCGCGGGAGATAATCATCCAGGTACGGTTGATGTCGTACGTCCTGCCCGCGTTTTCGCGCAGGCTCTCTACACCGGCAAGGGCGGCGCTGATGCTGGTATAGGCGACCACCGAGACAAACGCGGTAATGGCGAGGGCAATAAGGACCTCGACCAGCGTGAAACCGCGCGCGGCGTTACTATAAGTTCTGGACTGCATCGTTCAGTTGGTTCGGTATATCCGGGGACAATCCGTTGCGGGAGCCCCCTGGGTTGCCCCCGCTGTTTCCGTTGTCGCTGCCAGGGTCGGGGTCCTGCGGAGAGCCAGGTACGGGGTCATTCTCCTCCACATCACCGCGATCTATCTGCGCGGCGGTCTGCACATCGGCCGACATAAACGCGACCAGCGTGTACAGCGGCTCCGCTTTCTCATCCTCTTTGTCTGTTACCTGAACCTCGAGGCGGAAGAACCTTGCGACCTCGGTCGGCTCGATTTCCGAGCGCCAGAACCACTCGCGGTCGGCGAACTCGAGATTGCCGTCGGCTTTTTCCTTCTTGAGGTCACGAGTGGCGGCAATCACCAGCCGCATCTCGGCGAGCTTGTTGCTCGCGACCATCTGCGCGAGCGTGCGATCGCGCAGGTAGCCGGTATTGTCGATCTGCTGATACAGCGCCACCAGAAGAGCAGGCACCGCGATCGCCACGACCGCAAGCGCAACCATGACCTCGACCAGGGTAAAGCCGCGCTGACGCATCACGTGTCATCCTCCGGCAGCTCTTCACCCCGGGGCAGCAGCTTGAAGCGGCCTAGCAAGTCCCATTCGATGCGCCACAGAAGATCGCCGGAAGAGCGCTGGCGTACATTGATTGCGCCCACGGTCGCCTCGCCGCTCGCGTAGAAAACCACCTGAGGTGGGGGCTCGCGTTCGCCGCGCTCGACCTCGTCGTCTTCTTCCTCGAGTTCCTCCTCGCTGAACAGCGCGTCGTCGAGTTCCAGTTCAAGCTCGATATCAGGCGGCATCTGGCGCGGCGTGAAAATCTCTTCAATGGCGATTGGCGGGCCCCAGCCATCGAGCAGCCGTGTGCGCCAGCTGTAGGTGTACTGCACACCGCCATCGCTGAATTCCTCGTCGAGTCGCAGGCCAAAGTCATTACCGGTCATCTGCGCTTCGTCGAGGGCGTACTCGGCGACATCGGCAAGGTTGCGCACCGCCGCCTCGAGCTGCACGTCCTGACCGCCAGAGGTCACAGTCAGGGAAACCAGTGAGGTAATGAGCACAATGACGATAAGTGCAACGAGGAGTTCCAGCAGGGAGAAGCCGCCCTGGGAACGGCGGTTCTGTGCTGAGGCAGGCTCTTGCCTGTCATAGTCGAATGAATTCGACCCCACGATATGGTGTGGAACTGCGAGTTGCCCGCGATAGCGCTGCACCTGTGGAGTCGAATTCACTCGACCTGCCGCCCGCGCCATCACTCAAGGAGGAGCAACGCTAGCTCTGCTCCTTCCAGTTACCGATGTCGGCGTTCTGGTCTTCACCGCCGGAGAGACCGTCTGCACCCAGCGAATAAATATCAATTTCGCCGTTTTCGCCCGGGCTCAGGTAGAGGTAGGCGCGACCCCAGGGGTCGAGCGGCAGCTCCTGCAGGTAGCCGCCGTCTTTGAAGTTGCGCGGCTCGGGGTCGAGCGTGCTCTTTTCAACCAGCGCCTGCAGGCCCTGCTCGGTCGTCGGGTACACGTAGTTGTCGAGCCGGTAAATTTTCAGTGCCGTCTCAATGGCCTTGAAGTCGGCCTGCACCTTCTGCACGCGTGCCTCATCGGCCCGGTTGAGCACGTTCGGCGCGACCACGCTGATCAGCAGGCCCATAATGACCAGGACCACCAGTATCTCGACCAGCGAGAAACCCGCGTTTCGCGCGATGCTTGTCGTTTTCATTGCTGCTTTCATTGTTCAGTTCACCATCGTATTCAGGTTAAAGATGGGCAACAGGATCGCCAGCACGATCGTCAGCACCATGCCGCCCATAAACACCACCATGAGCGGCTCAAACAGCCCCATCATTGTACCCAGCGTCATCTCCAGCTCGCGCTCCTGGTTGGTCGCGGAGCGCTCCAGCATCAGCTCAAGCTCGCCGCTGGTCTCACCGGAGGCGACCATATGTACCATCATGGGCGGGAAACGGCCACTCTGTTGCAGCGCCCGGTTCAGGCTGGACCCCTCGGCGACCCGTTCCGCCACGGTTTCCGACTCCTCCCTCAGCACCAGATTGGTGAGTACCTGCCCCGCGATGCGCAAGGAGTCCAACAGCGGCACACCGCTCGCCATGAGGATGCTCAGCGTCGACGCAAAACGCGCGGTATCCATAGCGATCAGCAGGCGTGATATACCGGGCACCGCCAAAAGGAACCGGTGCCAGCGCTTGCGCCGCCCGGGGTTCTTGAGGAGCTGCCGCGCGATGAGCCACAGTGCAAAAATCCCCACCACCAGCCACACGCCGTACTGCTGGAAAAAGTCACTCGTTGTAATAAGACCCTGTGTCAGGGCCGGCAGTTCCTGCCGGCTCTGCGCAAAGATGCCCACCAGTTTCGGCACCACAAAGATCATCAACAGCAGCACCACCGCGATGGCCACACCGATAAGGATGAACGGGTAAATCATGGCCATCTTGAGCTTCTGGCCCGAGTACTGGCGCTGCTCGGTATAGTCCGCGAGCTGCTGCAGGACCGGGCCGAGAAAACCGGCGTGCTCGCCCGCGTTAACCATGGCGCAGTACATCTCGCTGAACACGTTGGGGAACTCCCCCATCGCGTAAGACAGCGTGTGCCCCTCGGCAACCCGTGAACGCACCTGTAGGAGCATTCCCTTGATGCGCCCCGAACGGCTCTGCGCGGCAGCCGCCTGCAGCGCCTCGTCGAGCGGCAGGTTCGAGTCAACCAGCGTGGCGAGCTGGCGGGTAATCAGTGCGAGGTCACCCGTGCTGATGCGGTTGAAGGGATTACTGAACTGCAGCCCGGAACCACCGCCGACGCGCGCCTCGTTCGCCTCACCGACATCAACAGGCCGCAGGCTCTGCCCGCGCAGCTGCGTGCGCACCTGGCGTTCGGAGTCGCCCTCCATCACGCCCTTGACGAGCTTGCCCTCGGTATTCAGCGCGCGGTAACGGTAGGCAGTCATGGTGGGTCAGCGATCAGGCGATTGCCGTGACGCGCAGGACTTCCTCGAGACTGGTCTCGCCGGCCAGGATACGGCGGCGGCCATCGGACTCGATGCCGGGATAACGCTTGCGCGCCACGCGAAGGATGTCCTGCTCCGACGCGCCCTCATAGATCATCGTGCGCATCTCGTCGTCGATGTCGATCAACTCGTAGATGCCTGTACGTCCGCGAAAGCCGGAGTACTTGCACTTCTCGCACCCAACAGAGCGATAAATCGTGACCGGCCCTTCTGCAGGATCGATGCCCAGTTGGTCCAGCTCCGCGACGCTCGCTTCCACTGGCTCGCAGCAGTCCTGGCACAACAGGCGTACAAGGCGCTGGGACATCACGCCCAGCAGGCTGGACGACAACAGGAACGGCTCGATGCCCATGTCCTTGAGTCTCGTGACCGCGCCAATCGCCGTGTTGGTGTGAAGTGTGGAGAGCACCAGGTGGCCGGTGAGCGATGCCTGCACGGCGATCTCGGCAGTCTCCAGGTCGCGGATCTCGCCCACCATCACCACGTCCGGGTCCTGGCGCAGAATGGCCCGCAGGCCGCGGGCAAAGGTCATGTCGACCTTTGTATTCACCTGCGTCTGCCCGATGCCGGGCAGCATGTATTCCACCGGGTCCTCGATGGTGAGGATGTTGCGCGAGCTCTCGTTGATTTCCGACAGGCCGGCGTAGAGCGTGGTCGTCTTACCGGAACCGGTCGGCCCGGTGACCAGGATGATGCCATGGGGGCTGTGCAGGTGATGCTTGAACGATGTCTGCACCTGCTCATTCATCTTGAGCTGTGGCAACTGCAGCTGCCCCGCCGCGGTGTCGAGCAGACGCAGCACCACCCGCTCGCCGTGGGCGGAGGGTATGGTGGACATACGAATATCGACGGCATGCCCCGCGATCTTCACCGAGATGCGTCCGTCCTGCGGAATGCGCTTCTCCGCGATATCGAGCTTGGCCATCACCTTCAGGCGAGACACCAGTAGAGGTGCGAGCATACGCCTGGGCGACAGCACCTCCGCCAGTACACCGTCGACCCGGTACCGCACACTGAGGCGGTCTTCAAAAGTTTCAATGTGAATATCCGATGCCTGGTCGCGCACGGCCTGCGACAGGATCGCGTTGATGAGGCGGATGATCGGGGCATCGTCCTCGGCGTCCATGAGGTCGCCGGCCTCGGGAATCTCGTCGGCGAGGCGGCTCAGGTCGACTTCCGCGCCGATGTCCTCGGCCATCTGCATCGCTTCGTTATTGCCGCGCTGGTAGGCGAGCGTTAGTCGGCGCTTGAACTCGTCTTCGGGCACACCCTGCAGCGAAAAGGGCTCGCCCAGTAAACGTCGCAGCTCTGTGAGTACGTCAACACCCGGGTTGCCCTCATGCACAATGACCGGCGCCCCATCGGGTGTGCGTTCCAGTAGCACGTTAAATTTCTGGGCAAAGGTAAAGGGCAGGCTCGCGGCCACAATCGGCGCGATCTTCTCTGCCTCAACCTCTGCAGCGATTACCTCACTCATTCGGTTGCTTCCACCTCGAGCGGTCCGAGTTCTTCCTCAGCGATATCCTCCAGCAGCTTGATCTGCTCTTCCCACTCCGGCAGCACCGGAAGGTTGCCGTCATCGAGGAACATCAGGCCGCGCTCGCGTCGCTCGAGCTGCTGCGCCTGAATGTAGCGGTACTTCTCTGCAGTGGCGCCGGACAGGGCTGCACTGTCGCGGATAATCGTCGAGCGCAGGAACACCAACAGGTTGTTCTTGGTTACGCTGACAGAATCGGAGCGGAACAATCGGCCGATAAAGGGAATGTCGCCCAGGATGGGAACCTTCTGCACGGCGTCCTGAACATCGTCCTTTATCAGGCCGCCGAGCACCACGACCTGCCCGTCCTGCGCGAGGACCTTGGTCTGTATCCGGCGCTCGTTGGTGATGATGTCTGAGGCGACAACCGAGATACGATTGATGCTGGACACCTCCTGCTCAATATCGAGCACCACGGCATCGCCCTCGTTGATGTGCGGCGTCACCGTCAGCGTAACGCCGACATTTTCACGTTCGATGGTCTGGAACGGGTTGCGCGCGCCATCGCCGCCTGCGCCCGTGTTGGTAAAGGAGCCGGTGACAAAAGGCACGTTCTGGCCGACAGTAATGAACGCCTCCTGGTTATCCAGGGTGAGCAGGCTCGGCGTGGACAGGATGTTAGCGTTCGAGCTCTCCTTGAGCGCGTTGAGAATGACCGCGATGGACAGATCGTCTTCCAGTGTGCCCCAACCCAGCGAGAGTCCCGGCGTGCTCGCCAGGGCGCCGGCAAGGTCGCCGAGGTCAAAGTCGTCATTGGTGGACGCATCATTGTCATCCGGAGGCAGAATCGCGCCGGCAATGTTCCCCGCCCGCGTATCGTTGTTGGTGATGTTGCTGCCAAATCCACCATCCTCCGCAGCAAACAGCCACTGCAGGCCAAGGTCCTGGCCGTCAATCACATCCATCTCGACAATGATTGCCTCAACAAGCACCTGCGCGCGGCGGATATCGAGGCGCTGGATAACAGACTCCAGTGCCGCCATCTCGCCCGTGTTGGCGGTGATGATCAGCGCATTGGTGCCCTCGTCTGCCTCGATGGTGGTCTTCTGGCCGCCGCCGGTGCGACGATTTTGGGGCGCTGCACCCTCGGTCTCGTCAAGCTTGCTGATGTTCTCCATCACCCTTGTCAGCACCTCGGCAATCTCTTTCGCGTCGGCGTACTGCAGGTAAATCACTTTCACGTTGCCGCTCTGTTCCAGCGGCGTGTCGAGGTGGCGAATCAGCTTGGTCATGCGTGCGCGCTCGAGCTCGTCGCCGTTGACGAGCACGCTGTTGGTGCGGTTGTCTGCGACCAGCAGGGTCTCCGATTGTTCGCCGGATGCCTTAGCCTCAGACTTGCTCAGTTTGTCAAGCATGCGCACAACATCCTCGGCCACCGCATACTTCAGCTTGACGATGTCTGTCTGCTGCACCGCGGAACGATCCATACGCTCGATGATGCCGCGGATGCGGTCGATGTTCGAAGACACGTCGGAAATAATGATCGCGTTACTCGGCGCGTAGGCCGCCATGTGCGCCTGCTGCGGCACCAGCGGGCGCAACACGGGTATGAGCTTGGCGGCGGAAATATTGTCGAGCCTGATCACCTGCGTGATGTACTCATCGTTGGTGTAACCGGGATCACCGTCCATCACCTGCACCGGCGCCGAGCGCGCGTCTTTCGACTGGATGACGCGCACAATGCCACCGGAGCGCACGGCCGTATAACCGTGCACCTCAAGGATCGAGAGAAAGAGGTCGTAGAGTTCACCCGAGGTCACGGGCTTGGACGATACGACCTTCACCTTGCCCTTCACTGCCGGGTCGACCACGATCGTCGTGCCCGTTGCCTCCGCGACAAACTTGATCAGCTCCTGAATGTCGGTGTCCTTGAGGTTGACCGTGTAGTCCTGCGCCAGGGCGCTGGTGCCGCCCGCGAGAAGAACCGACAGGAGCATCGTGCTGGCGAGGTGGCGGAAGCGTTTCACGTATTGGTTTCCTATGCGAATAGTCACTGGGCCAGGTTCTCGTCGAGGCTCACACTGAGCGTGAGAGGCTGGCCGTTGCGCTGTACTTCAAACACGGCTTCGCCCGCGGTGCGCATCATGTTGTAGAGGCGCATGGTATTGGCCGGGCTCGTCAGGTCGACACCGTTGACCGACTTGACCAGGTCTCCGGTTTGGAAGCCGAGCTGGGCGAATTGTTCCCTGTCTTGTCCGGGGCTCACGCGGTACCCAACCAGCTGCCCCGCCTCACGCACCGCACTGACGCCAACGACCTTGGCGAGGGACTGTGGGTTCTGGTAAAGCTGCTTGCGGTAGCCAGCGGCAAGGCGCGTTGCATCGAGATCGGCGCGCTTGTCGAGGTTTTCGGGGTCTGCGACCTTTGGCTCGGGCCTTGGTCGCGCTGCGGGTACCTGGGAAGACAGTGCGTTCTTGTCAAAAAGCTTGAGCAATTCATAGGTGCCGCCGTTGTTGAGCACCACCTGCTGGGGCATCACCTTGGCGAGCGTGACGCGACCGGGCACGGGCAGCTTGTCTTCGACCGCGTAAACGTCCTGGCGCGACTTGAATTCGATGATGGCGTGCCCGAGACCGTCCTCAGTGGAGGCGACAACGCCGCGCAGGATCAGCTTGAGACGCGTCTGCTTGGCCCCATCCTCGATACCGTCGCGGGCCGTGTCGGTGGTCACCACCTCAGGCTTGGGGGGTGGCGCAACGGGCTCGGCACCAGCCTCTCCAAAGAGGTGCCACTCCATCATCGCCATGACGTCGATGTCTTCTCCGCCCGCCTGGCTGCCCGTGGGGGTGGATACGGGATTGATAACGGCAGCCGGGGCCGCGACAGGCTCGGGGTCAGGCACCAGCGCCCAGACGAGGCGCGCCAGGGAGGTTACCGCCCAGATCGCCAGGATCGCCAGCACCAGCTGGCGCAGGCGCCGGGCGTTGTCCGGCTGTGACAGGGTCGCGAGCGCGGTAGACAGGCCCGCGGACACGCGCCCGGAGACCTCGCTGGAATTACTGAGCCATTCGGCTGCCAAGAGCCACTCCCCTACACCAGCCGACTGCCCAGGGGCGTCGACCTCTTTTAATCCCAACAATTATAGGGGCCAGCCTGTCATCTTGGAACTGCAATGCCGCCTACCTGAATACCAGTTTCACGCGCTTGACTCCCCGTTTTTGACTGTACTACCTTGCCGGAGTTCTACTCAGAGGGCGCCCGATGCGCCCGCAGGCCCGGGGAGACCACTTGGAAGCGCTGCACGGTGCACTGCTGCCCTACTACCTCCAGATCAAGTTTGTCCACCTTTTCATGGTCGCCATGTGGGCTTTCAGCACCGCCGTGGCCTACCGCAACTATATTGTGCCCGTCTTTCGGGCCTGGCAGGCGGCGCCTGACGATGCCGACAGGGTCGCCGCACGCAACCTGGCCATGGAGCGCTTCGACAAGGGCGCTGTACTCGAACACGTCGCCTTCCCGCTGGTGCTCATTTCCGGCCTGCTGATGGTCTGGCTGGCCGGCTGGCCCTGGCAGGAGCTCAACTGGCTGGCCGTTAAACTGGCCATCATCGGCATTATCTTTGTGCCCATGGAGGCCGTTGACTATTACATCTCCCACGGCGGCGGTAACAAACGGCGCATTCGTCACTCGGGCGATATGCAGCGCTACGAGGCAATGACCGTATTCCACTGGGGGTTTTTTAGGGTTACCACGCCGCTGGTGGTAATCTTCATCCCGCTGCTGTTCTACCTCGCAGTCACCAAACCACTCTAACGGCCTAAAATGACAATAACGAAAAACACACCCGCAAGACGCTCTCGTTCACTGAATCCGGTCACCCCGGCACTCGCACTAGGTTGCCTGCTGGTGGCGCCAGCGGGCGCCGCGGTACTCGAGGAAGTCATCGTCACCGCGCAAAAGCGGGCCGAGAATGTGCAGGACATCCCCGTTACCGTGAACGTTGTCACCGGCGACCAACTCGACAATTTCAGCATTCGCGACACCAACGACCTAGGCGACTCGGTGCCGGGCCTCACCATCCAGCACACACCGCAGAACCTGTCCCAGGTCACCGTGCGAGGCATAGGCACGGGGGCAGGCGGCGAGAGCGTCGACCAGTCGGTAGGCCTGTTTGTCGACGGCATCTGGGCCGGACGTATTCGCGAGTTCCAGGCCTCGCTGTTTGATGTCTCTCGCGTGGAAGTCATCAAGGGCACCCAGAACAACCTGCTCGGCAAAAACACCAGCCTCGGGGCCATCAGCATTGTTTCCAACCGCCCGGGAGACGAGCTGGGCGGGTACGTGCAGGGCGACTACGAGTTCGAATACGGCAGCACCTACTTAACGGGCGCCGTCAACCTGCCCACCGATTTCGGCAACTACCGGCTCGCCGTAAACGCCCTCAACGAGGAGGGCTACGTCAAGAACCGGGTCACCGGCAACGATGTGCCGGAGCGCGAGGCGTACACGGTGCGAGTGTCGGGCGCATGGGACGTCGGCGACAACGGCAGTCTGCTCGTGTCTTACCTGTATGACGACCTCGACATCCTCGGCGACACATTCCAGGTGGACGTCGACAGCACAGGCCTCCTGGATGCCATGGACCCCGGCACCGATGTCGGGGTGGACGACAAAAAGGACGCCTTCACCTCGCTCTCAAGCTCGGGCGATGCGGAGGACGAGCAACAGTCCCAGCGCGCGATCATCGAATACGAGCACGCTCTAGGCGACCACCAGCTGACCGCATTGTCAGGCTGGTCGAAGTACCGCAATGACCGACTTACCGACTCCGACTTCATTTCCGCCGACTACCTGACCACGGTCTACACCAGCGACTACGAGCAGTTCAGCCAGGAGGTGCGCATCACCTCTCCCGGCAACGAAGCGTTCGACTACGTTGCCGGACTGTACTTCCTCGACAGCGAGATGCAGTTCTCTACGATCACCGACGCACGGTTCCCGCCGCCGTTCCTGCTGGGGGGCCTGCCGCTGGACAGCACGAGCGAGCGCTTCTTCGACCAGGACACCACCGTGTGGTCGGCCTTCGGCCAGGGCACGCTGAGCCTGGGCGAGCGCTGGCGCGCCACGCTGGGCCTGCGCTACACCGACGAGGAAAAAGACGTGGTGTTTTCCCGCGAGCGACTGCGCTCGGGCGGACCGCTGGCAGACGTGATCGCCGACATCCTGGCACCGGTCGTACCCCCAACAGACATGCAGCGCAGCGAAGACAATCTCGACGGCTCCATCAACATCCAGTACGACGTGGGCAGCGACACGATGGTCTACGCGTCCTGGGCGCGCGGCAGCAAGAGTGGCGGCTTCAGCACCGAGGTCGTCCTGCCCGAGGAGGCGGAGTACGGCACCGAGGAAGCCGAAACCACGGAGCTGGGCGTCAAGATGAACCTCGCGGGCGGCGCCGCACTGCTCAACGCCTCGGTGTTTTACACGGAGATCGATGACTTCCAGATCGTGACTTTCACCGGCATCGCATTTGTCACCGAGTCGGTACCGGCCGAAACACAGGGGGTTGAGCTCGAAACTGCGTTCGTCGTCGCCGACGGGCTCGTGATAGGCGCCAGCGCCACGTACGCAGACGCCGAGGACAAGAGCGTGGACCAGCGCCTGCCCTATGCGCCTGAGTGGTCCGCCTCACTCAATGCCAACTACGAGCGACCGCTCGCGAGCTCCGGCCTCACACTGATCGTGAACGGGCAGCTGAACTACCGCGACGAGCAGTACATGCAGCGTGAGGAACGCAGCCTCGACGGCGACCTCACTTTGCTTGACCTGCGCATTGCGATCGCCGGCGGCGATGATGATTGGGAAGTCGCGTTGCTCGGGCGCAACCTGCTCGACCAGCAGACCTCCTTCGGCTTCGACTTCCCCGGTTTCGGTGGGCGCGAGGTGCCCTTCGGCGCTGCCACCATCGGCAGCATCAACCGGCCGCGCACCCTTGCCCTGCAGGCCCGCTACAACTTCTGAGTAGATAATGGACTACCACCAGACTCTCGTCATCGGATGCGGCTTCTCCGGCATCTGCATGGCCATCAAACTGCGCGAAGCGGGCTTTAGCGACCTGCTGATTATCGAGCAGGCGGAGGAAGTCGGCGGTACCTGGCGCGACAACCACTATCCCGGTGCCGAGTGCGATGTGCCGTCTGCACTGTACAGCTACTCCTTCGAGCGCAAGACCGACTGGGACTACCAGTGGTCGGAGCAGCCGCAGATTCTCGACTACATCAGGAACGTTGCACAGAAACACGGCCTGTACGAGCGCACCCGCTTTAACAGCCTCGTGACGAGTGCGCACTACGATGAGCACAGTGCGCGGTGGACGGTCACGTTGTCTGACGGCAGCACCCTGACATGCCAGTACCTGGTTTCGGCGGTGGGCCAGCTGCACAAGCCGAACATGCCCGACATTCCCGGTCGCGACAGTTTCCAGGGGCCCGCCTTTCACTCCGCCGACTGGCAGGACGACCTGGACCTAACAGATAAGTCGGTTGCCGTCATCGGCAACGCGGCCAGCGCCGTGCAATTTATTCCACCGGTTGCTGAAAAAGCCGGACGTCTTACGATTTACCAGCGCAGCGCGAACTGGGTGTCGGAAAAGCTGGACAGGCCCTACACCGAACGTGAGAAGCGCATCATGCGCAGGTTCCCGTTCATCAAGACACTCGCTCGACTGCGCATCTACCTGCGCAACGAGCTGCTGGTGTTTCCCGCGATCCGTGGCAATCGCTTCCTGCGCAAGGCAATTCACGGCTTCTGCACGGACTACCTCGAGCGCGTTGTAGAGGACCCGGCGCTGCGCGCGAAGCTGACCCCCGACTACACCGTTGGCGCCAAGCGCGTGCTGGTCGTCGCGGGGTATTACGAGGCGCTCGTCAAGGAACACGTCGAACTGGTCACCGACAGCATCACCGGCATAGATGCTAAAGGCGTGACGACAGCAGACGGTGTGCACCGCGATTGCGATGTGATTATTTTTGGCACGGGCTTCGTTACCAACCCATTCCTGGATGGTATCGACGTGCGCGGGCGCGCGGGCAAGGCCCTTGCCGAGCACTGGTCGGCCGGCGCAACCGCCTATCGCGGAGTCGCCACACACGACTTCCCCAACCTGTTCTTCCTCTACGGCCCCAACACCAACCTCGGGCATAACTCCATACTGCTCATGTCAGAGGCCCAGGTCGCTTACATCATCAAGGCCATGCGAGAAACCGAGCAGCGCAAGGCCAGAACCATCGAGGTAAAGGCCGACATTGAGGCCGCCTACGACACTGAGATGCAGGCGCGCCTCAACAAAATGGTATGGGCCGAGGTGGAAGACAGCTGGTACAAGGAAGGCGACCGCATCACGAACAACTGGCCGGGGAGCGTGGGCGAGTACCGCAGGCTAATGCGGCGGTTTGATGGAGACCAGTTCCAGTACGGCTAGTCCGGTTGGTGTGTTTGCATAGAAGCCGGCGGCGGCGAAAACTCGGGCTCCTTCGCGGTCAGCGCGGCGAGCGCCGTTTCACGATCGCTCTCGTCAAACGACCCGGTTGTGGTGCAGAACTCGACGAGGATGTCGTTCGGGTCCTTGGTGTAGATCGAATAACACCAGTTGTGATCAACCTCCAGGACGTCGAGCCCGGCACTGAGCCACTGCTGCCTGCGCCGCTCGATCTCGCCCATATCCTTGGCATCGAACGCGATGTGATTCATCTGGTCGGGCAGGCCCGCCGCTTTCGAAATGTTGGTTTCGAAATCCTCGGAACCAGGCACGTCGTGCATTTCCCAGAAGGCGATGAACTTGCTGTCGTCTTCCATGCGGTAGAAGAAGTGTTTGGCCCAGCCGCCCTCCGGCACCGGGCCGACCTCGACTTTCACAAGTTCGAAACCCATAACGCCCTCGTAAAACTTGTGAATGGCGTCGATATCCTTGCAGGCAAGCGCGAGATGGTGATAGCCCATGGCCTTACTCCGTGTCTGTATCTTTGTTTTCGTCTTTGTCAGTGTCGACCATACGCATGACGTCATCGTTGGTGCCGCCCTCGGGCGCCGCAATCTCCACGATGCGCTCATCCACGTTGTCGTATTCCAGTTTGAGCGCTCGACTCATCACCGCGTGCATCTCATACAGTGCGGTGATGTAGGTGAGCTCGAGAATCTCCTCATCACTGAGATGCGCCTTAAGTACGTCGAAGACGGCATCGGAGACGCGGCCTCCCTCAAGTACCAGCGCATCGGTATACGCGAGCACCGCGCGCTCCAGCTCATTGAACGCATCCGACACATTCCAGTGCGCAATGGCCTGAATCTTGTCCTCGCTCATGCCGACCGAGCGGCAAGACTTACAGTGTTGTGAGAAGACAAACTGGGAGCCGCGCGTATAGCCCGCTCGCGTTTGGCCCAGCTCACGCAACTGCGCATCGAGCTTGCGTGCGGGGTCACGGTAGAACTGGAAGCCCTGTATCGCGTGCTTTAAGCAGTCGGGCACCAGCGCAAAAACCGTCCACCAGTCGCCCGGCGTGCCGGTGTCCGTTCCGGGCTCAGCAACCGGGTCGCGTTCGCCGAACAGCATGTCGTACATCGTGGTAGCTATTGGATCCGCTTCCGCGCGGGGCACCTGGCGTAACCTGGGCATGGCCTCTCCTTTACTTGTTATAGGCAATCAGTGGGCACGGGACCATAACCTGCAGACAGTGATGTGAAGGTCCAACTATGCACACACTATAGCGTAAGCAGCACAGGGCAACGGCTCACCCAAGGTAGTGCTTACCAATGGCCAGTATCAATGCGAGACCCATGAGCGGATACAGCCAGCGCGATACCCTGGCCATTTTTTCAGGCTCCATAGGCTTCAGGACGCGCTCGCCGACCACGACCATGAGGGCTACGCCGCCAAAGATGATCAGCAAGAGCAGGATCAGGTTATTCACAGTTTCACTCCGCGCCAACGCTCTGCGGTGCCCTCGCGCACCCGGGCATACCAATCTGCAGGCGAGGCTATCTCGCCGCTTTCATCCAATGCAGGGTAGCGCAGCCCGCGCTCGCGGCAAAAGTCTCGCACCTGGGGGTGCCCCCACTCGAAAAACAGTCGCTGGAAATCGTGCTCGCCAATGCGCCGCGCATCGTACAGGCCTGCCTCATAGCGCTGGCGCTGCGCCTCTGCCAGCACAATGCCGCTCGCCACAGAGACGTTCAGTGAGCCGACCATCCCCACCATGGGAATACGGATGCGCGCCGTTGCGCGGCTCATCGCCTGCTCGCTGACGCCGCGTCGTTCCGCACCAAGCAGCAACGCGGTTGGCTGCGTGTAATCGACGTCGCGGTAATCGACGGCATCGTCGCCAGGGTCCGCCGCAACAATCTGCCAGTCACCCGCGTCCAGCACCGCGAGGGCCTCATCGAGGTCCGGGTGGCGCGCGACTTCAACCCAACTGTGCGAGCCCATCGCGGTGCCGCGAAAGGCGTGGTAGTCCTCGTCGCCCAGCACCGCATGCACGCGCATGACACCAGCCGCATCACAGTTGCGCACGATCGCGGAAAGGTTGCGCTGCTTGTGTACGAAATCGGTGATCACGATGAGGTCCGGCTGGCGCCGGTCGAGAACGGCGCGCAGCCGCGCTATCCGTTCCGGAGTCATGCGCGCTCAGCCCGCCTGCTCACTGGGGTCGTCCAACTCGACCGGTGCAGCAATGCCGGCAAAAACAGGCTGCACAGGGCCGTCCCCCAGGGTATAGATAGCGGTTGATGACACCTCGTAGTGCGAGCGACTGATCAGCCATTCACCGTCGATGCACACATAGGCGTCATCGTAGAAACCACCAAGCTGCGTCACGACATTCCGCCGCGTATCAATCATGTAGTAGTAAAGACCCCAGGCGGCGACAGCCTCAAGAGGGCCCGTGAGCGTGACCTCGGGATTCTGCCCGTGATGCATCTCGACAATATGCTCCTGGCATGCAAGCTCGGTGAACACCGCGACCATGTCATCGCGATTCGTGAAGCTGCCGATTCGCCCATACTGCAGGTCGATAGCGCCCGGCGCGAAACACGCGCGCACCACGTCGGGCTGCTTGCGGTCGCACGCGCGAAAATAACGATACTTCAACTGCTTGATCGCCTCGATGGCCTCGAGGCGGGCGATACGCTCTTCGAGCGAGGCGCTCAACCGGACACCCTGTAAGCAGTCGGAATAGCGCCTGGGCCGTCAACCGTGCAGTCGAGATCGACCAGCAGGCCGTCTTCGAGGTTGTAGATGAGGCCGTGCACCGTAAGGGGTTGCGCGCGACGCCACGCGTTCTGCACAACCGTGGTGTGGCATACGTTGCCAACCTGGGCCTTCACGTTGAGTTCGCAGAGCCTGTCTACCTTGGCCTGTTCGTCGGGCAACCCATCGATCTCGGCCTGGTGCCGGTGCAGCACATCCTTGATATTGCGCAGCCAGTTGTCGATAAGGCCTGTATCGCTGTCGCCGAAGGCGGCAGCAACTCCCCCGCAGCGGTAGTGACCTGCGACCACAATGTGCTTCACCTTGAGCACATCCACAGCGTACTGCATCACTGTCAGGCAGCTGAGGTCGGTATGCACCACCATGTTCGCAACGTTGCGGTGCACAAACATCTCACCGGGCTTGCGGCCCGTAACTAGCGTGGCCGGCACGCGGCTATCAGCGCAGCCGATCCAGAGGTAGTCGGGAGACTGGCCCTGCGCCAAACGCTCGAAGAACTGCGGGTCCTCTTTGGTTACGCTCGCGGCCCATTCGCGATTGGCCGCCAGCAGCGACTCAAGTTTGTCGGTCATGTTGCTCCAGTTGACTAGTTTTCGAGGGTTGCGGACGTGACGCGGTTACCACCGGCGCTCTGCGCCTCGACCAGGGCCTGCGTGCCGGCGGCTTCCATGTCGCGCGCCAGTTGGGCGGGATCGGCGTCAGTGAACTGCCTTGGCTCCCAGCTGACAAGACCAACACTGATGCTGGCCTGCAGGATAGCTCCACGACCATCGTCCATCGAGAAGTCGTCAATGTCTTCGCGCATGCGCTGGGCGATTTCCTCGCCAAGCCCGCCGCTGCTGCCCGGAATCAAGACCGCAAAGCGGGCGCGACCCAGACGCGCCAGCATGTCGGTCGCGCGGAGGTCGGAGGAGATACGCTCAGCCACTTTTTTCACCACGAACTGGCCGCGCCGCTTCCCGTAGTGTTCGTAGAGGTCATCATACTCATCAATTTCCATAATGAGCACGCTGAAAGGAGTTTCCGCCCGACGCGAGCGCGAGATCTCGCGGGCGATATCTTTCTCGAAGCCACGCAGGTTACTGATCTGCGTGAGCGGGTCCAGCAGGGTGAGCTGCGAAATCTGCTGTCGACTGACGGCGAGTTTGAACAGGGAAGACACCACAGCACCCAGGTGCGCCAGCAGTGCCTCCTCCTCGCGACCAAACTTGAGGCTGCCCTCAGTGAGGCCAAGGTGCAGGCTGCCAATCATGCGGCCGCCGTCCAACAGCGGCATCAGCAACGCGTTGTCGATACCGTGCTCCGAGGTGAGAATCTCAAACATGCGGCTGTCGGTGGCGTCGATGAGTAGCACATCGGGCTCGAGATCGTAGAGCTCCTGCATAGGGAACACATCCGACATCAGCTTGAGGTGGTGCCCGTAGCGCTCACCACCGACTATTAGCCCCCCGAGAATGTCTTCCGGGTCGTACAGCCACAGTTCGGCCACCTGGAATGAGAAGTGTCGCGGCATGGAAACAAGCAGGATTTCAAGCAGTGCCGCCAGGTCGGGGGCGTCGAGCATCATATGCTCCAGCTGCTGGGTCTGCTGATAGAGGTAGCGGTTCACCGCCACGGTATCGTCCAGTCGGCGCTGCCTGAGTTCCGCGCCCGACAATGCCGGCGGTGCACCTTCGATTTCTTCCCGGCCGCCGGAGGTATGTACCTCTTCCACCATGTCTCTCACCCCGTAGACGTTAGGGCCGTGTCCCCAGTTCATTTTCTTATTATTGAAGGGAGTGTAAGCGCCCTATTCCGGTGATGCAATCTACCGCCTGCCCGGACGCCACACTGGGTGTTTTTTTACTCGAATCCGCGCAGGTGACAGGGGCGTTTTGGGCAGAAAGATCCTAGTCGCGGAAGTTGTTGAATTGGAGGGGCGCGCCGAACTCGCCGTCCTTCAGGAGGGCGATCACGCTCTGCAGGTCGTCGCGCTTTTTCCCCGTCACGCGCACCTGCTCGCCCTGGATCGCCGCCTGCACTTTCATCTTCTCTTCCTTAATGCGCTTGACGATCGCCTTGCACTGGGCGCTGTCGAGGCCGTGCTTTAGCGTGACGGTCTGCTTCACCTGCTTACCCGATGTTTCCATCTCGCCGATGTCCATCGCCCCTGGGTCGATGTCGCATTTCACCAGCGCCGAGCGCAGCATGTCTTCCATCTGCGTGACCTGGAATTCCGCCTCGGCGGTGATGGTGACGCGTCGCTCGTCGCGCTCGAAGGAAGCCTCAACACCCTTGAAGTCGAAACGGTTGGCAACGATGCGTCCCGCCTGGTCCACCGCGTTGGTCAGTTCGTGCAAGTCCACTTCCGATACGATGTCAAAGGATGGCATAGTGATAGCTCTTTACGGTTTTGTGACAGGTACTCCATGGTAATCCGCTCGCCTCACTTTGCAATCCCAGCGGAACGGCGCGCCGCGTGAATCATTGGCACGTGCTGGGCGCGGGCTCGATCGGCTGCCTTTTTGCAAACGCGCTGGCGCGTGCCGGCAGCGAAGTGACACTGGTTCTCAGGCAAGCCGCGACGACCAGCGCCAAAGTGACGGTCGAAAGTGCCTCGGGCACCGAGACAACGCTGTGCAAGACAGTAGATGCCAGTAGCTGCGGCGACATTTCGCACGCGCTGGTTACCACGAAAGCCTATGACGTGACGGACGCGGTGGCCTCCATAGCAAACAGGCTGACGCCAGACGCGAACGTGCTGCTCATGGTCAACGGCATGGGTCTTAACGAGGCACTCGCTGCCACCTACCCGACCCTTAAACTCTATTGCGGCACCACGACCGAGGGTGCGTTCACCAAGCGTAGCCTGCACATCTTCCACGCCGGACGCGGTAACACACTGCTCGGTATGCAGGCTGCGACAGCGCCGCCTCCGTGGTTCAGTGAATACGCCGACGCCATCGAACCCTGCGCCTGGGAGTGCGACATAGAGAGCGCGCTATGGCACAAGCTGGCGGTGAACTGTGTCATCAACCCGCTCACGGCGATTCACCGCTGCAATAACGGCGCACTCGCAGAAGGTGAGTTGCGCGAACAGGTCGATGTGTTGTGTCGGGAAGTTGCGCAGGTCAGTTACGCCTCTGGCTACACCCGCACGGCGCAGACCATTCACACAGAGGCTCTGAAGGTTATTGCGGGCACAGCGGCCAACCGCTCTTCGATGCGCCAGGACGTAGAGGCCGGCCGGCGCACCGAAGTGGAATTCATCACCGGCTACCTCCTGCAACGCGCTGAGGAGCATGGCATCGGCGCACCACTGAATCGCGACCTCATGCAAGAGGTACTTGCCCAGCACCCCAAGTAGTTCCGAACGCTTCGCTGGCGCGACGCGGAGACCCTGGGGTCAACGGCTTCCCCGACAATAGCGCAGCGCGTTAAACAGTTTCGCGCATTGCGTCCAGCACGTGAGACCAGATCTCCGGGTTAAAGCCCATGCCCAGGTGCGCGGCGTCTACCTCGATGTGCTCGACGCAGGGGCTGTACTGGTCGATCGCGGCGTTCCAGTCAACGATCGCGTCCGTCTTGCTGATGATCGCGGTGATCGGCTGTGAGATCGGGCACGTCTCGCGGCGCGAGATTTCTTCCTCGATCCAGTCGAGGTCCATGCCGCGCTTGTCGAAAAACGCGGCCGCGGCCGTGTACTTCGGCCCGCCGACCGTGGGCGAGCCCATGGTCACAACACGCTCTACCACCTCGGGCAGGTCGCGCGCGACTTCGCGGGCGATGTAACCGCCGAGGCTCCACCCAACGAGTGAAATCCTGCGGCCAGTGGCGGCGTGGCGCTTCATAACCTGCTCGTAGAAGCGATCAATCAGGTAGGCAACGCCGGCTTCGCCCTTGTAATCGTCGCGCTCCGAGAAGTCCCAGCGTTCCGACAGGTCGTCCTGCGTGTGGGCCAGGTCGGTGCCCGCGAGGTTGGTACCGAGACCCCAGCCCTCCGCCGCATAGCCCTCGGACTTTAGGTAGCGACGCAGGGGCAGCGTGTAGCGGTCGCTGGAGCCGAATCCTGGAACAACAATCACGAGGGTATCGTCGATGTCCGGGGTCCGGCGAACGCTGGTGGCAGCGAGCGGGCGCAGCATGCGCGCAACATCGAGCGCCGCGCGCGCCTCCAACACGAGAAGGCTCTTTTTCGGTGTGGCAGGTGTTCCGGCATTAAGGGTCATAGTTACTCCTTGGTCACAGCGGGCGCCCTATCGAGGGCGCCGGAAAAATGCGAGGGTTCGTTCGGTAGTGCAAGGCTGTCCGGGTCAAGCGTTAGCAGGTGCGAGTGCATGTCGCGCATGAGCGACTCGACCAGCTTCAGGCTCTTGTTGTCGAAGGGTTTGAGTTGCGCACGAATAAACCGGGCGGCGGCCGACCGCGCATCCTGCGTCAGTTGCCTACCCGCGGGCGTCAGGGCGCAGACGAA
The DNA here is from genome assembly GCA_965227435.1 of Halioglobus sp. Classification (GTDB taxonomy): domain Bacteria; phylum Pseudomonadota; class Gammaproteobacteria; order Pseudomonadales; family Halieaceae; genus Marimicrobium. The sequence continues at coordinate 1,335,696 of CBDDGB010000002.1, forward strand.
GGAGCGGCCATCGCTTGGGTGCCCGGTAAGCTCGATCAGGCCACGCTCCTCCAGTCGCCTGATCACCCCGCTCACATTGGCAGGGGTAACCAACAGCCGCTGCGCAATGGCCCTAGGCACGGCGTCATCGCCCAGACCGTCGATAGCGCCCAGTACATCGTACTGGGCGACGGTCACGTCAAAGTGCTGCAGCATCTGCGAGTACCGCCGACTGCATTCAAGGTACGCCCTAACCACCGCGAACCACGAAGAGGTCTCCAACCGGAGTCGGCTACCGTCGGCGGTCGTTGTGGGAGATTCCTTCATCGCGTCACCCCGGAGGCGGCGCCCAGGGCCAGGGCGCCATTTAGTTAATGTGTTAACTATATTACGCCAGGACAATTGAAATGGATGAATAAAATCGTGAAAAAGAATGGGGCTGGGGGCAGCGCGCTCGCAGGGGTCAGGCGGACCGCGCCGCCGGCAGGCCAGAAACAGCCACCAGATACCCAGCGGCGGCGGGCGGTCGCCTAGTCGCGGTCGCCACTCGAGGCGGTAATGCTAGGCAAGACTCCGATGCGCGCGCGTCACGAGCTCTTCCGCCAGCAGCATGGCGACCACCGTCCAGATAAACGGCCCCGCGCCGTGCATGGGCCCTTCGAAATGCACCGAATCGCCCATGAAGTAGCTGATCGCCCCGAGCATCACGAACTTCGAGCCGAACAGGATGAACCAGGCGCTGAAAAACCGCATCGTCTTCCAGAGCTTGCCGCTGCGCTTCTCGAACCAGCTGCCGATCGAATGCTCCACGGTAAGGGTTGCCTGCAGCAGCAGCTGCAGCATGACCGCGGCCAACAGCGACACAGTGAAGCCGCTCACGTGCACCCTGTCCCAGTGTTCCGCAATCATGTTGAGCACGACCAGGTCGGTAGTGATGCCCATGAAGTAACGGCCGAAGTACATCTGGCGGGTGTTGGGGGGCTCCGCAGAAGCAACGATGTGGTGGTGAGGTTTGATTCTGATGGTGCTAACCCTCGACTTAAGGACAATGCAATTTGAACAGGTGTTCTATACAGGCCAAGACAGCCGCAAGCCACTCTACTTCAGTTTTGCTGAAGATCGAAGGATTGCCGGCCGCCACCTGCCTGAAACTGAACATCGCTGCCGCCGGTCAAAGCGGCGTTCAGCTCACCGGCCTCAGAGCCAACGCCAACACGAGCACAGCACTCGCCGCAGTCCATGACCCCAGCACCCTGAGCGCCACGCGCTGCCAGGCCTGTTGTGCCAGTTCCGCCACGCCGGCCAGCAGCAGAATGAGCAGCACCGCCCCCAACCAGCAGCCCAGCAGGGCACCAAAGGTTTCGCGACGCTCAAGGCCAGTGACGCCTGAGTCCATCCCGACCAGCAGCGCCAGCACCGCCGCGAGAACCGCGAGGGCTATGCCGGGCGGCGGACGCTGGGCCGCCACGAGGAGTCCGCACAGAAACGCGAACGAGAGCAGGATCGCTTCGTAAGGCAGCGCGGGCTGCACCTCGAACCCGGCGATGAACAGCCCGACCGCGAGCGCGAGCATGTACGGCGGGTAGGCGAAACGCATGGCGCGAACGCCGCCCTGCCCGAGCATGAGTGCAAAGACCGTCAGGGATAGCGCGTGCGGCAGTACGAACAACGGGTGCAGCATGCCCCCGTAAAACTCGCCGATGCCCGCCATGGGGCTGTGGGCAAGTGCAGTACCCGGCAGCGCAGCGAGCGCCGCCGCATAGAGAATGCGCCGCCGCACTCAGAACGCACGCAGCAGGAACAACGCGCCCGCGAGGGCGATGACGGCGCCACCGCCGCGCACCACCGCACTGCCCGCGCGCCAGCGATTAAGCAGGCTGAGCAGGATGCCGCACAGGTGCAACAGGCCGGTAGCGATCACGAAACCAATGCTGAAAGCCAGCGGGCTCGCCGCCTCGGGCAGCTCAGTGCCGTGCGCATGGCCGTGGAAGATCGCGAATACACCCACGATGACCGCCGCCACCCAGAGCGGCGGGCGGGTCGAGAAAAACACCAGGCAGCCCAGCACAAGCGCCGAGAGTGCAATGCCCACCTCCACGTTGGGCAGCGGCACCCCGATCACGCCGAGCGCGCCACCAAAGGCCATGACCAGGGGGAACACCACAGGCAGCAACCAGATGGCGGAACCACCCAGCACAGCGCCCCACAGGCCCACGGCCACCATGGCGGCAACGTGGTCGAGGCCCAGCAACGGGTGCACGAAGCCGCTCGTGAAACCCCCGGCAACACCCGTGGCCTCATGGGCGTGCGCCCCCGCCGCAACGCACAGCAGCATTGCAGGTAACAGGACTTTCTCAGGCCTCAGGTTCATGGCAAACCACCTCAATGTTGTGCCCATCCGGGCCAAGGACATACGCCGCATAGTAATGTTCGTGATAGTGGGGGCGAAGGCCGGGCGGACCGTTGTCCTCGGCCCCCGCCTCCAGCGCTGCTTTGTAGAAGCTTTCCACCTGTCCGCGGTTCTTCGCCCTGAATGCGATGTGCAGGTGTGTGGCACGCGCCTCTTCCTTGCGGATGCAGAGCGAGGCGTCGGTTTCAGGACACCAGATTTCGACACCCAACTCGCCCGCAGAGGCAATCTCCACGCCAAGGGGCTCCAGCGCTTTCAGAAAGAAGGCTTTGCTCGCGGCGTAGTCGCTGACGTTGAATACGACATGGTCGAACATGGTTGCGGAGTATCTCTCATTGACTAAAAACAAGCTGCGAGCGGACTAGACAAGGGCTGCCCGGAGCGCGCCGGGGCGCAGTATAACCCCAACCGAACATGGACGCCTGCGACGCAGCACCTGCGACGGTCAGAATAACGCGATAGCCCCAGTCACTTCACGCTTCACCCGAAAACGTCGGATGAGCTCAGCAAATTGCCTCGCGCGTTATCGATAGAGATCCTTGACTCCCTCGCGCACGGTGTCGCTCCATCGCTGCACCGACATGCCGGACAGGATCAGACCCTGCGCGCTACTACGCTCTTCACCCGCCTCCCGGTGCAGGTCGAGCACGCAGAGAGAGGCATCGCAAGCGAGACTGATGCTGAAGAACTCATCAGGGTCTAAAGGCCATTGCGGCCTCGCGCCCGGCGTATAGACGGTTGTACTCGGATCGGCGCCCACTTCGCCAATTACGCGAACCTGCCCGATCTCGCTGCGCAGGGCCGACTTGAACTCATCCAGCAACCACGAAGTCGAGAGCTCCTGTGGTAGATCAATGTCAGCCGACAATGCGACGTGTGGCGGGGCGAATTGCACCGGCGTTACACGCGTCGCCGCCACCAGGGCGAAGGGCGAACTGATAACCGCCGCAGCAAGTGTTGCAACGACCATTCGAGCAGGACGTCGGAGGCCGCGCCAATGGTGGCGCAACCTCGCGAGAATTCCCTCCCGCGGAGGCAATCGCGATACACCGGACCTGGCCAGTTCCGGGGGTATCCGCACGGGCATGTCCTCCGGATCTTCGGGCAGGAAGCTGGGCCCCATTTCCCTGACCAGTTTGTCAGCATGCGCCAGCGGCAACTTGCGAATGCAGGTCCGCAACACGTAACGTACACGCCGTGTTGTGCGCGGCCGATCAGCCGGTCGCTTCTCAAGAAGGTCGTCAACTAGCTGGGCAAGAAGATCAGGTATCTCGACAAATCCAGGGGCAGCCTCGCGCACGGGCACATGGGGTTTTTCGAGCAGTGCGTGCACGTCGAGTACGCCGTCTGCCATAAACGGGTGACGGCCGCTCAACATTCGGTACAACAAACAGCCGATGGCAAAAAGATCTGAGCGACCGTCCAGCGGCTCGCCGCGATACTGCTCTGGAGACAGGGCGCAATAGCTCCCGGCGTTCAGCATCACGGCCGACTGGCCACTGCGCTTCCGTGCAATCCCAAAGTCCGTCAACTTCGCGTGGCCCTCGGTATTGAGCAATATGTTGGCTGGCTTAACGTCACCGTGAACAATCCGGCGTTGACGCGCCTGGGCAAGCGCGCCCGCTATATCGCGACAGACAGACAGAACGGTGTAGAGCGAAGGGTGCGTACTGTTCAGAAAATCTGCCAGTGTGCATCCGGCCACGTACTCCATGACAAGCGCCAGGTGTTCGTCCGACTCGATGACATCGTGAATCGCCACCACTCGCGGGCTCTGAATGTCCGCGATGAGTCGCGCCTCTTTAAGCAACTTGCGTCGCCCCGCGCGCGAAGACGGCAAACGGTAAATTTTGATTGCCACCTTGCGATGCAGTCTCGCATCGTAGCCCAGGAAAACATTGCCCTGACCGCCCTCCTTGAGATGACGCAAAATACGATACGGACCCACGTTGTCGTAAACGGCGCCCTCTCTCACGCGACACCCAGCTTTTTGAGCCGCGTACGCATGCTGTATTCGGCAACCTCAAGCTGGCTCGCCGTCGCCGCAATGTTTCCCTGGTTGCGGCTGAGCGCCTGCCTGAGCTCGCGTTCCGGAATGTCCACAACAAGGCGGAAGCGGGTCGAAGACTCGATGCGTCTGTACACCGAGGTGCGCGAGACCCCGAGCTCGAGGGCAACACGACGCGCCTCGTACGCACAGTTTTCCATCGCTCCCTCAAACGTCGTTTCGTCGATGTCTCGCATACGACGCCCCTGGGAACTCGCACTTGATGCCACCGGCCCAACAGCAAGCGCCTCACTGATTTTGCGCGGTAGCATTGGCGTGTCTCCGCCCTGCACCAGCACTTGCCTGGCCGCGTTAGCCAGCTCACGCACATTCCCTGGCCAGCGATATCGCAGGCACTGGTGAAACACCCGCGCCCAGCCCGCAATCTCAACGGCATCGTCACCGGGTGTCGGCAAGGGATCATCCAGCCCCATCTCACGCGCCGTCTCACGCAGAAAATGCGCAAACAGCAGACCGATGTCTTCCGGGTGTTGGCGCAGCGGCGGCAATTCGAGCTCCAATGCTCCCAAGCGATACAACAAGGCACTGTTGAAGTCGCCAGCGTCTCGCTCAAGGTCTGCATCGGTGGCGGAGATAATCCTCAGGTCGAGCGTTTCAATGTTCCCGCCAACGGGTTGCACTTCTCGTTCCTGCAGTGCGCGCAGCAGCTGCGGCTGCACCTCAGTGGCCGCGTCACCAATTTCGTCGAGGAACAGCGTGCCGCCACGGGCCTGTTGGAAAAAGCCATCGCGCGATCTATCGGCGCCCGTGTAGGCCCCTTTAACGACACCGAACAGAGTGGCGGCGGCAAGCTCGGGCGCAATCGCCGCCATATTGACGCAAACGAACCTGGCGCTCGATCGGCGACTCGTGCGGTGAATCGACGCGGCGGCCAGCTCCTTCCCTGTACCCGTCTCGCCGCGCAGCAGAACATCGAGATCACTGCCGCCTGCACGCAGCACGCGCTCTCGAAGGTCGCGCATCATCGCGCTATTACCCAGCAGCGTCTCTTCAGTCGCACTATCGCCGAGCGAATCCGGTGTGCCACATAGACGCAGCAACAGCGCCGTTCCGTGCCCAAGAAGCAGCGGCACACCCGCCTGCAGCGCAGGTCGGTCCAGCACGAGGCTTCCTTTGAGTTCTTTCCCGTTGGCAAGACAGCGGCTGGCACCCTCTTCCAATGTCAGGGTGAGTTCACCGTCAACGCAATCAAAGCGTAGCGCGCGGCGACTGACATGTGGGTCCTCAATGGGTAGACCCGCCGCGTCACGCTCACGTAAGAAGTCAGGGCTATACCTTCCGAGAATCCAGGGAACCGGGCCGGCGGTTTCCTTTACCACCGCCCACTCACCAATGCGTGACGCATCGGCATGGTAGGCGATGGAGAGTACCAGTTGTTCCTCGGCGATTTTACCTGCCTCTGCAGCGCGCACAGAGGGCAGGGTCAGGTCGCCGTTACGGGGTTTGCGCATACAACCAGGGGCGACGCAGAGTTCGCCCGTAACGAGTGGCTTACCCCAAGCTTAGCAGAGCGCTCAGATTCGTCCTCAACCAAAGACCACCAGGAACGCCACCGCCGCCACCCACGCCATTGCAGTGCGGGTTAGCAATGACTCGGTTTCGGCACACTCCCGCGCAGCCTGTGCGCCAAACGCGCCCGCTGAGGCCGCAGGTTCCGGCGCAGCGCCCAGTGCCGCCACACCGACATGCGTCAGCACGTCCTCCGCTTCGCGCTCAACGTCCGTCACGACATCCAGCAACTCATCGCGGCTGCGTACGAAGTCACCGGTGACCGTGAAGGTAGCAGCAAGTATGCGGGACGGCAGCCAGTCGGCGTAAAAGAGCCAGTCCTCTGCCACCTCAGCCGTGTCGCCCTCGCGGGAGAGCTGCAGCAGCCGGTACAGAAGTGCAGCGGCGGGCCCCAGCAACAACAGCCAGAACACCACGGCGAACCAGCTCTCGTAGGCCGCGTAGAAGTAACCGCGCCGGGCAAGGCTGTGTACCTCCTGCGGCGACATCTCGACGGGCTCCTCGCCCTCCTCCGGCGGCCGCAGGGTATCCGCGATGGCGTCAAAATCCGCCGCCTGCAGCGCGCCGCGGTACCGCGACAGAGCCCCCTCGACGTCCGTGCGGCCGAAGCTGTAAACGGTAAGGAGCGCGGCGAGGCCTATCCACGGCAGGCCGAAGATCAGGTCTTCAGCCACGTTCAACACAATGTTGACCGCGATAGCGGGCAGCACAACGCTGACGCCGAGCACCACTGAGGGCGAAGAGGCAAAGTCCGCCACCCCGCCACGCCAGCGCAAAAACCAGTCGTCGGAGTGCAGGGGTACGGGCCGGGGCCAAACCCAGAGCAGTAGCAGTGCGAGCACTAACGCGAGAAAGATCATTTTGCCTCCTGGGAAAGGTCGGCGCGGTAGCGCTGCCAGTCAAAGGCCGGGCCGGGGTCGGTCTTGCGCCCCGGCGCAATGTCGCTGTGGCCAACGATGTGCTCTGCACTCAGTAAAGGATAGTAGTCGAGCAGCGCCTGTGTCACTGCCGCGAGTACAGCGTATTGTGCTTCGGTATAGGGCAGCTCGTCGGTGCCTTCCAGTTCAATGCCAACACTGAAGTCGTTGCAGTTGTCGCGCCCGCAGTAGTGCGACTGCCCCGCATGCCAGGCGCGCTCGTCGAAACTCACGAACTGCACGGTTTCGCCCTCACGGCGTATGAGCAGGTGCGATGACACGCGCAGGTCGCGGATCTCGTCGAAGAACGGGTGCGCATCGCAGTCGAGGCAGTTGGTAAAGAAGCGCTCGATGCTATCGCCACCGAAATCCCCAGGTGGCAGCGAGATGTTGTGCACCACGAGCAGTTCCGGCGCGGCGCCTTCAGGCCGCGGCTCGAAATTCGGCGAGGGCACGCGGCGCGCCTGCGTCAGCCAACCCTCTTTAATCTCAAAATGCACGCGATGACATCCCCGGAGTCCCGGTTGCCAGTTTACCGCGATTGGGCGGCGCCCGGCAGCGCCGCTACTGCCCGGCCTGCGGCCTTAGCTGCTACAATCGCGCCTTTCCGAGCCCAGACCGAACCGATGAGCCAGCCAGACAAAGACCTCACCCCGCCCGCCCAGGGCGACATACTGGCGAACGTGCGCGCCGCGCTCGCAGAGGATGTTGGCAGCGGCGATATCACGGCCGGCCTCATACCGGCGGGCAACCGCGCCAGCGGCCGTGTCATCACGCGCGAGGCCGGCGTGCTGGCCGGCGCACCGTGGGTAGACGCTGTTTTTGCAGAGCTCGGCGACGTCGAACTGAACTGGCAGGCTGCCGACGGCGACGAGCTCGCGGCGAATGCCACGCTCTTCACGTTCGAAGGCAATGCGCGCGCCCTGCTCACCGGGGAACGCACGGCGCTAAATTTCCTGCAGCTCATGTCGGGCACTGCCTCAACCTGTGCGCGCTACGCCGCGCAGGTGGCAAACACCGGCGCCAGGCTACTGGACACACGCAAGACCGTTCCCGGCCTGCGCCAGGCGCAGAAATACGCCGTGCGCTGCGGCGGCTGCTACAACCACCGCATAGGGCTGTTCGACGCTTTCCTTATCAAGGAAAACCACATAAACGCCTGCGGCGGCATCGGTGCGGCGATAACAGCCGCGCGCGAGTCCGCTCCCGGCAAACCGGTGGAACTGGAAGTGGAAACGCTCGGTGAACTCGATGAGGCGCTGGCGGCAGGTGCAGACCGCATCATGTTGGACAACTTCAGCCTCACCGACATGGCAATGGCGGTGGAGCGCACCGGCGGCAAGGCCGAGCTCGAAGCCTCGGGCAACGTTACCAGCGACACGCTAGTGCCTATCGCTCAGACCGGCGTTGACTATATCTCTATCGGCGCGCTCACCAAGGACGTGAAGGCGCTGGACCTGTCGATGCGCTTCGACTGAGCGCTAGCCCAACGCCTCGGCACTCACCAGCACGCCGTTGTTATCGGCGTAAATGTACTCACCGGGCGCGATACTCACACCCCCGAAGTGCACGGTGATATCACGCTGGCCCACGCCAAGTTTTTCCGTTTTCAGCGGGCATACACCGAGCGCCTGCACACCCAATGCCGTACTACCAATCTCATCAACATCGCGAATCGCGCCGTTGATCACCAGGCCCGACCAACCGTTCTTGGCCGCCTTTTCCGCCAGCATGTCGCCCAGCAGCGCCCGGCGCAGGGAACCGCCGCCGTCGACGACGATAACCCGACCGTCGCCGGGCTCGTCGACCAACTGCTTCACCAGGGAATTGTCCTCGTGACACTTGATCGTGACTGCGGGCCCGCTGAAGCGCTTCACCCGCCCATAATTGCCGAACTGCAGCTCGATGGCCCGGGCGTTGGGAGCCTCATCCGACAGGTCGGGGGTGGAAATCACGGTCATGGCCGCTCCTTGTGCTCTGGTTTGGAAAGGGCCGCAGTATAGCCCGACCCGCAGCGTTAAAGCGCGGCCATTGGCTTTCGCGCGCAACCCGTTATAATCACCACCGAAAATACACCCTAGAAATTTCATTCACTGAGTGAATGGGGAGCGCCAAGTGAGCATGAACCGCGTCGACCTCAATCTCCTGGTGTACCTGGATGCCCTGCTGCGCGAGCGCAATGTCACCCAGGCCGCCAACCAACTGAATCTCTCGCAGCCTGCGATGAGCAACGGCCTCCGGCGACTGCGCGAATTGTTTGATGACCCACTGCTGGTGCGCACCTCAGACGGCATGACACCCACGGAGCGCGCGCTGGAACTCGAGCCGGTGGTGCGCGAGGTCCTGAGCAAGATCGACCAGGCCGTCCAACCGAAGCGCGAGTTCGAACCGGAAAGCGCGGAGCGCGTCTTTCGCATCATGGCCAGCGACTACGCCGAGGCAACGCTTTTCCCCAGCGTGCTCGGCAAGCTGCGCGAACTCGGCCCGGGCCTGACGCTCGACATCATGACCCCCTCAGACGTTAGCTTCCTCGACGTCGAGCGAGGCAAGGTCGACCTGGTCATCAACCGCTTTGACTCAATGCCGCAGTCGTTTCACCAGCGCCCGCTGTGGAATGACTCGTTCACCTGCGTGCTCAGCCCCAACAACCCGGTACTCGAAGACTGGACGCTCGACTCTTACCTGGACGCCAACCACGTCTGGGTGAGCAAGACAGGCATGGGCGTTGGCGTTGGCGTGGACCCCTCAGACGTGCAACGACTCGGCTGGGTCGACGCCGCGATCAACAAGCTGGGCAAGAAGCGCCAGATTCGCGTTTTTACACGCCACTACCAGGCGGCGATGACGCTGGCGGAACAGAACGACCTCATCGTCACCCTGCCCTCCAAGGCGGCACAACTCAAAACCAACAACCCGCGCGTGGTATTGCGTGAGCCGCCGCTGGAAATCCCGCCACTGGAGCTCAAGATGGCCTGGAGTCCGCTGTTGCAGCACAATCCGGCGAACAAGTGGCTGCGGAATTTGATCAACGAGACGGCGCAGGAGTTGGACGGGGGCAGTTAACGGAGTCGCGTTGTCGAGTTTCGTGAGAGTTGCCGGTCTTTGTGTGACAGGTTTGGTTTGGGTTACCCGGTCACCGCGGTGGCGTGAAAGCCCGGTCGAGGCGAGAAAAGCAGCCTCGCCCGAACTTCCCCACCACCACGGCGCCCTACCTGTCTTCTTTACTTCACTATCCAACGTTCGGTGGGCTCATCTGTTCCATTGGTCGGCCCGCGAGTGCCCGCTGTTGCCGCCTTAAACTCGCGGCCCTCCGGGCTGCCCTCAGTCGGTTGCGAGCCAACAAGTTGTCTCGCGCCACTCCCTCGGCGCGTTTTATGCGGCGACAACAGCGGCCGCTCGCGGGCCTTGTGTCAGTGAGGGGAGATGGATTGAGGTGAGGCTAAAGCCACCAGGCCGCAAACAACTCCCGCGTAAACCGGCCTCTCGCATTTACGCCCGGAATGCTCACGATCACAGCGATAAATTAGCTAAATCCACCCCTCAGTCCTAGAATCTCCACTGATTGAAATACCCTGCCCGTCCCGCGCGGGCACCAGCATGACAGGAAGGAACACCATGACCGATCGAGTCCAGCAGGGCGGCCTGCAGATCGCCCGCGAATTGTATGACCTGCTCGAAAACGACATAGCGCCCGGCACCGGCGTAGAGCCCTCGGCATTCTGGCAGGGCCTCGAGGCAATTATTAATGACCTCGCGCCGCGTAACCGGGAGTTGCTCGCGATCCGCGACGACATGCAGGCACAGATCGACGACTGGCATCACGCCAACCCCGGCCCTGACTACGACCGCGCAGCCTATCGCAGCTTCCTTGAGGGCATCGGTTACCTGTTGCCCGAGGGGGCCGATTTCGAGATCTCGACCGAGAATGTCGACGAAGAAGTGGCAGTACTCGCGGGTCCGCAGCTGGTGGTACCCGTCATGAACGCGCGCTACGCGCTGAACGCGGCCAACGCGCGCTGGGGCAGCCTGTACGATGCGCTGTACGGTACCGACGTCATTTCTGAGGACGGCGGCGCGGAACGCGCCGGCAGCTATAACCCTGTTCGCGGTGACAAGGTTATTGCCTATGCGCGCGAATTCCTCGACGCACACACGCCTCTCGCTGCCGGCAGTCATGCAGACGCCACGGGCTATGCGATCGCCGGCGGCAGCCTGCAGGTCACGCTGAAGTCAGGCGAGACAACCGGCCTTGCCGAGCCCGGCCAGCTGCGCGGCTACACCGGCAGCGAAGCGGAGCCCTCCGCCGTGCTACTTAGCCACCACGGCCTGCATATTGAGATCCAGGTAGACCGCAGTCACCCGATCGGCCAGACCGATGCGGCCGGCGTCAAAGACGTTGCGCTTGAAGCAGCACTAACCACGATCCAGGACTGCGAGGACTCGGTTGCCGCCGTGGACGCCGAAGACAAGGCGCTCGCCTATCGCAACTGGCTCGGCCTGATGCGCGGTGACCTTACCGACACGTTCAAAAAGGGCAGCGATAGCATGACTCGCCGCCTGAACGAAGACCGCCGGTACACCACACCGGACGGCGGCGAACTGACCCTCGCGGGACGCAGCCTGCTGTTCGTGCGCAACGTCGGCCACCTGATGAGCAACCCTGCGATCCTCGACGCCGACGGCGCGGAGATCCCCGAGGGCATCATGGACGCGATGTTCACCTCGATGATCGCGCTGCACGACCTGAACAAGTCGGCGGACCAGCCGCGCAACTCGCGCAAGGGCAGTGTGTACATCGTGAAGCCGAAAATGCACGGGCCGGAGGAAGTCGCCTTCACCTGCGAGCTGTTCGACCGCGTGGAAGACGCGCTCGGCCTTGCCCGCAACACGCTGAAGATGGGCATCATGGACGAGGAGCGGCGCACGACACTCAACCTGAAAGAGTGCATCCGCGTTGCAGGTGCACGCCTGGTCTTCATCAACACAGGCTTCCTGGACCGCACCGGCGACGAGATTCACACCTCGATGGAAGCAGCCGCGATGACGCCGAAGGGCGCCATGAAGCAGGAGACGTGGATCGGTGCGTACGAAGACTGGAACGTCGACGTTGGCCTGCGCTGCGGCCTGAAAGGTCGCGCCCAGATCGGCAAGGGAATGTGGGCGATGCCCGACATGATGGCCGAAATGATGCAAGCCAAGATCGGACACCCTAAAGCAGGCGCCAGCACGGCGTGGGTACCCTCGCCCACCGCGGCTACCCTGCACGCAATGCACTATCACGAAGTGAATGTCGCCGCGCGGCAGGACGAGATTCTCGAACGCACGCCCGCGTCACTCGACGACATTCTCAGCATCCCACTGAAAGGTGCAGAGGGTCTTTCGGCAGATGACATCCAGCGTGAACTCGACAACAACGCGCAGGGCATTCTCGGCTACGTGGTCCGCTGGATCGACCAGGGCGTCGGCTGTTCAAAGGTGCCCGACATCAACCACGTGGGGCTGATGGAAGACCGCGCAACACTGCGCATCTCCAGCCAGCATATCGCGAACTGGTTGCGCCACGAGGTGTGCAGTGAAGCGCAGGTGCGCGAAACACTCGAGCGCATGGCCGCGGTGGTAGACGGGCAGAACAAGGCCGACCCGGCGTATCGACCGATGGCGCCGAACTTCGATGACAGCGTTGCCTTTCAGGCGGCCTGCGACCTCGTCTTTGAGGGCCGCGCACAACCCAATGGGTATACCGAACCGGTGTTGCACGCGCGGAGGCAAGAAGCGAAGGCCCGCTTCGGCAGCTGACGGTTTTTCAGGACCAAAGAAAAGCCCGGCCGAAGCCGGGCTTAGGTGAGATTATGAAGCCCAGTCGGATTCACTAACCTCGGCAGTTGGCAGGCAGGTACTTGTCCGGCTGGACCGGGTAACCGCTCTGCTAGTCCCCATGATGACGCGTGACACGTCTCCCCTTGTTCGCTGAATCACCAGCAGTAATGGCTGGCGCAATCTTTTAGTTCTGTACGTAATAACAGCAAACGGCGTGCCAATCCGTCAGAAAAACCGGCGGATTATGGTTTAGTCAATTAAAACAATGGCTTGTGTGTGAGGTTTCGCCGTTCGCCCGATCGGCGGGCGCGCCGGGCACGGGGGCAACTGACAAAAAATGTCAGGCTTTGACGAGTCGTGCTCAGGCGACCTCGTCAGTCGTGTCCTTAAACTGAAGGTTAGTGAGCTGTTCTGAAAGCAGCCCGATCAGAAAAATGACCATACCGGCCAGGATCAGCAGTGTGCTCATGTTGGTGAAGCGCCAGCCGCTCTGCATCACCGTCAGCGCGTAGTTGAGCAAGCCGAGGCCACCAGTCACCACCGCCGCAGGAAAGTACACTTTGAGCGGCGAGTACAGTGTGCCGACCTTGAAGATGATCAGCAGGAAGCGCACGCCGTCTTTCACCAGACTGATGTGGCTTTTACCAATGCGCTTGGACACGGTGATCGGCACGAAACCCACCGAGTAACCGGCCCGGAAAAACGCCATGGTTGTGGTGGTGGGGTAACTGAAGCCGTTGGGCAACAGGTAAATGAAGCTCAGGAACTTCAGCCTGTTAACGCAGCGAAAGCCCGAAGTGAGGTCATCAATCTTGCGTTCCACCATCCAGCTCGCGAAGCGATTGTAGAAGGCATTGGCACTCCAGCGCGCAACACTCGCCTGCGACTCCTTGCCGCTGCGTGCACCCACAACAAGATCGTAGCCCTCCTCAACTTTAGCGAGGAGCTTCTCGACATCGGCTGCAGCATGCTGGCCATCGCCGTCCATGAACACCAAAAAATCACCGCTGGCCGCCCTGGCCCCGGACTTCACCGCCGCGCCGTTGCCCTTGGAGTAAGGATGATTGACGACTCGCACTCCGGCGTCACGCGCCACCTGCTCGGTATTGTCGGTAGAACCATCATTAACCACGATGATCTCAGCACCGCGGTAGAGGCGGTTCAGCTCTGGCAACAGCCCGGCTAACCCCAGCTCTTCGTTCTTGCAGGGAATGATGATGGAAAAGTTCACGCTAATTCTCCAGGTAGAGGGCGAGCGTTTGCTGTTCGTTAACGGTTAGCAGGCCTTGCTCATCGTAGGACAAAAGCTCGTCCTTGATGGACTGGGCTTCGTCCGTGCGCCCAAGTGCGGTGGCGAAATGAAGTTTCATCAACAACCCTCGACGGTGCCCCGGCACCAGGGTGAGCATGCGATCTGCGTAGGCATAAGCGTAATCATAACGCCCGAGCGCGTTTTCCAGCACTGCTAAATTAGCGTAAATGTTGGACTTTCCTTTACGCACATTCGGGTCATCCAGATACAGCTCACGCATGCGATCAGCCAGTCGCAATCGATCAAACGAGGGACACCGGTCCGCCTGAAGCATGCTTACCAGGGTCAACAGCGTGGTGACCGAAGAGAGAGGCCTGCGCGTATCGCCCGCCGCGAAGTTGTCGATCTTCTCGGGCGGCACCTCCGCGCCCGACATACAGGCGAGCGCCAGATCCCGCGCCTCGTAATCACCCAGTCGCTCGATCACGCTGTTTTCATAGGCGCGCTTCGAATAAACAAGCGCCTCGTCGAGCACGCCCACCGAGGCAAGTTCGGTGGCCATATCGATATTGGCTCGCGGAGAGTTCGGGTGGCCGTTAACGTGCTGGAGCACAAGCACTGACCGCTTGGACCATATCTGGACCTGTGATGCGGTCAGCGCTGATACCAAAACCAACAGCATCGACAGCAAGATCGTCACCGGCGCCTGCGACTGCGGTGCAAAGCGCAGGAAAGCGGTCACGAACGCAGCTAGCCCAAGCGCAAACCCGATCGCTGGAAAGTAGTTGCGATGTTCGAAATAAAGCTCAAGTGAGAGCACGGTGGACTCGACAGAGTGACCTACCAGGAATATCGCCATGGCCAGCACGACCCAGCGCCCCAACTGCCAGCGCAGCAGAACGATGCCGACCAGCACTACAACGCCCCAGCCCAGCGTTGCGTAGAGGGTCGTCAAGGGCTCGTAAAATGACTTCGAGATCACGACATCATCGTGATACAGGCCCATGCGACTCACCTGCGGCCAAAGCAACTGGCCCACATAGTCCCAAACGATGCGACTCTCCGACATGAGACGTTCAGCGAGCGTAAACGGTCGCCTGACGAGGCGGGCTGCGAGAGAATCCCACCCGAAAACCAGGATGCCGAGCATCACCGTTGCGCCGCCGGCAATTAGCCCATATGTGAGGCGCCGCAGCCAGTCGAGCGTTACCTCACCGGCGCCGCGAAAACGAAACCACAGAGCCTCCAACAGCAGTACAACAGGAATCGTGACGATCGCGTTTTCCTTCGAGAACATGCCGAGCAGGAAGAATACGAGCGAGGCGAACAGCCACAGCCACGTGCCGCGTCGCGTCGCGATAGTACCGAGGCGCCAATAGGTATAGCTGATCATCGACAACAACATGAACGTGGTGGCGAGCATGGCCATACGTTGCACCGCGTACAGCACGCTGGACACCATGAGCGGATGCATCAGCCACAGTCCACCGCAAAGCACAGCGACCGCGCGATAGCCAGGAAGTTTTTGCTGGCGCATCAATAGCCAGAGCAGCCAGATAACCAGACCGCCGTTAAACGCGTGCAACACAATATTGACTTTCTTGCTGCCGCGAATGCCCTCATCGAGATACAGCTTCTCGAGCACGAAGGTTGCCATGGAAACCGAGCGACCCAACAGGCCCGAACGGTCGCCAAAGACATAATCCATCGCGAGCTCAGGCGACTCGTTGAGGTCTTTGATCACCAGAAGGCTGGACCGGTCGTCCAGCAGAGCGGGGCCATTAATGCCGGGCCAGTAGACCCAGACGCTGAAGGCAAGCAACAGCATTATCGCGGTCATCGAGAAAGTGGTAGCGCGGGCATTGGCGCCCCTCGCCTGTGCCGGAGCTTTAACCATTGTCGAACAATCGGGTAATCACCGAGAGCTCGCGGCGCAACACGTCGCGCTCCAGCCAGATTCTGATTGCCTCGTAGGTCTGGCCAAGATTCCTACCGCTGTGATACTGCGCCAGGTAAGAAGCGACCTGCGGGCTGCCAGGCGATTCGTCGCGCGCCCGCTCGAAAGCCGCCAGCAGCTTTGCATCCTCGTCGCGACCGAGATGACGGGACATCCTGTAATAGTGGGCCAGCAGGTCCATGCGCTTTGGGTAACGATCTACCAGTAGTTCAAGTACTGCCTCTACGCGAGCCTTCTCCTCTTCGCTGCCGACCGCCCCGACAAATGCAACGAGCGCACCGATAGCCGTTCTGTCGGAGGACTGCAGTCGGCGGTTCGGGGCCAACCCCTCCAGCACACCGAGCCAGTCGTTCTCCACCGCCAGCCGGGGAAAGTACAGGGATTCGATCTGGTACAGCATGACCGGTGCGGCGAAGTCCCTCGGATCCAACTGGTGCATGCGCTC
This sequence comes from Halioglobus sp., assembly GCA_965227435.1. Classification (GTDB taxonomy): domain Bacteria; phylum Pseudomonadota; class Gammaproteobacteria; order Pseudomonadales; family Halieaceae; genus Marimicrobium. Next base: position 1,352,050 of record CBDDGB010000002.1, read on the forward strand.
AAACCGGCTTCGCAGGTTAACGGCGAGGGCAGCTTCCTGTTCAGCATTGAGACCCAACTCGTCGAGCTGCTGAAACTCCTTGAAGAGTGCATTCCCGTAGAAAAAATTCGCGCGCGGTGAATCGGGATGATTCACGGCGTTGAATCGCGCGAGACTCATCTCGTCACGCCAGACATTCGTCCGCACACCGAGCAGCCCAATGAACAACGCGACAACAACGCCGCAGGCAATACCCGCTTTCAGGCCCTCGACACGCCCCGTACCCTGCACAAGCAGCACCGAAAGCAACAGCAGTATCGACACACCAGGCAGGTAGTTGCGGTGCTCAAACGCGATTTGCAGTGGCAGCACAGAGGACTCCATGCTATGCCCCACCAAGAAGAAGAACACGGCAAACAACAGCAGCGGGTAGCTGGCACGCAGCAGTATCGAAACGGCTATGACCACCAGCCAGAGTGCTATGGAGGTCGCGGTTGTCAGCGGCTCAAGCGGGCCCTTCGACAGTGGAATGTCATCGTGGAAGAAGCCCATCTCCAATATGTTGGGTATCGCCAGCCAGCTGGCATAGGACCACAACACGCGGAACTGGGTGAGCACACGCTCCTCGAAACTGAATTCGCGCCCACGAAAGCGGAAGGTGAAACTGCCGTAGTCGAGCAACAACCACGCAGCCAGCGCCACCAGCGGCAACAGGAACACAACCCATGCCCCGAGCGCGAGCTGCCGGTGCTGGCCACCCGCCCAGGCACCCCGGAAGAGGCAGACCTCGATCGCCAGCACCAGCCAGGGCAACAGTGCCCCGTTTTCTTTCGAGAGGACGGCCAGCAAGCCGAATACCAGCAGCCACAATCCAGCCGTCAGGATTTCGGGCGCGCTTGCGCCGCGCTCGGCCCAGCGCAAGCGGTAGGTGAGGAACACGACCAACCCGCCCATGGTAAACAGCGCGGAGAGCTGCGCCATTCGCTGCACCGCATAAAGCACCGTCGAAACATGTATAGGATGCAGCAGCCAGAGCGCGGCGGCAGTCAAGGCCGCCAGCTGGCGCTGCTTCCCATCGAGTGGCAGTGACGCGAGCGCAGGTGTGCGCAGCGCCGCCAGGCAGAAACAGAAAACGAGATAGCCTAGACCGAGGTGGATCAGGAGGTTGGTGAGCTTGAGACCCACGGGTGACCACTGCCCCTCGATGACAAAATTGAGCGCAAAGGTCAGCATTGCGACCGGCCGGTAGAGCGCACCGGCGTCGGAACTCAGTACGGCTTCTCGCCAATGGTCGAATGTCCGCCCGTCAATCCTGAGCTGTGGAGATTCGGTAACGTTGGGTACGTCATCAAAAAAAAGCGGGCCGTTCAGGGCAATACCGTAGGCCAGCACGCAGAACAACGCCGCCAACAGGAGTGCCGGCAGCGTCTCACGCGCAGGAGCATAAGCTCCCGTCATAGAAGTCGCGTTATTGTTCATGTCCCCGAGAACACTATACCGCCTCCAAGCGGCAATAAAAAAGCCCGGCCAATGGCCGGGCTTTGAACATTCACCCTAAGGTGAAGGCAGGTTCTTAGGTACCGCGGCAGTTAGCCGGCAGGTACTTGGTAGCCATCGCAGTACCGGCACTGTCAGGACCAGGGATGCAGGTCCAGGACATAGTACCGTCAGAGTTCGTGCCACCGGACAGGCTGAACACTTCTACAGAGCTGTTGTCAGGATCGCCACCAGCCCAAACGCTAGTGTGTACTTCGGCAGTCACGTAGATAGTAGAGCCCACTTCAGACACGTTGATCTGGCTGATAATGTCGCTAGCATCACGGTCGGCCGTGTTCAGACCGAAAGAGGTCAGCTCGTCAGGATAGTCGCCGTTTGCAGCCACGTACTCTGCAACAGTCGTCTTGCCTTCAGCCAGCGCGGCCAGCGGCTCAGACATCTTGGAACGAACGATGTAGTCCTGGTAAGCAGGCAGCGCGATGGCGGCCAGGATACCGACGATCGCGATAACGATCATCAGTTCGATGAGGGTGAAACCCTGTTGTGCCTTTTGTTGAATTTTCATTGGTGTTTCCTCAGCTAAGTTAAAGGTTTGTATCGAAGAAACCGTTCCTTACGACACAAAACATTTGCGGGGATATTCTTTGCAGGTAGCGTGCCAACCCTGAGCCAGCGGGCGCGGAGAATTTTCTAATTCTTTTAATTTCAATGAGTTAATGAACTGGGAGGGACCCTATTAGTGAAGAGTTTCACAAAAAGACGCGGCACCGCACAGGGCGCTCAGGGGGTTTGAAACTGACGTTTTTTGTCAGACGTTGCGCATTCTTGCCACTGGTGCGCGGATTGCGACCCTAATTGTCACTTTGGGCATGCTCGCCGGACATTCGGCCCGTTTCGTCCGAGCTCAAACAGCATTTTCGCGCTTGTATAATAGTGTTTCGTCAAATTCGTGACTTATTGCCTAGTACTGGCATCGCGTCTTGCTAGCCGCGCAAACTCTGGTTTAGTCTGGGCCACACAAAAGAAACACAAAAACTGGATTCGGGACGGGGCATGGACAATCGACGCAAGACTATTGTCGTTAACAAGAAGTTCCAGTATCAGTACTCGCTGCTGATCGCTGCGCTCGCAGTACTTCTGATTAACGGCTTCCTGATCGTGCGCCTGCTGGTACCCGGCAGCGACCCCATCGACTTCACACCCATGAACGCGGTCTCTCTCGGAGCGGTCGAGCTGATTCTTATCGGTGGAATCTGGTACGCGAGCCTGCGCGCCAGCCACCGCATTGCGGGTCCTGTCTACGTGTTCTCGCGCGAATTCGGCAAGCTCGGTGAGGGCGACCTGACGGCGCGCATCAACCTGCGCGACAAGGACATGTTCAAGCCGGAAGCGGAACAGATCAATCGCAGCCTCGCGTCCCTGAGTACACGAATCGTCGCAGCCAAGGGCCTTTGCGAGCAGCTGCAACAGACGCACACGCAGGGCGGCGATGTCGGCCCGCTTATCGTAAAGCTGTCCAGCGAGCTGGACGGCTTTTCACTCGGTGACGAGTAGGCTTTGCGGAACATCAGCGGCGTCGCGACCGCGACCCGCAAACTATGAAGCACGATATACAGCACAACCGTGGTTTTACCCTCGTCGAACTGATGGCGGTGGTGTCTATTATCAGCATTCTCGCCGTTATCAGCCTGGCGGTGTACAACGATTACACGATTCGAAGCAAAGTCTCTGAAGGGCTGTCCTTCGCGGCGGAGGCCAAGACCTCTGTCAGTGAGTACTACTACAACATCGGCCGCATGCCGAACAGCAACTCCCAGGCGGGCCTTGCCGAGGCTGAGGACTACGCCAGGTTCAAGTTTATCGAGAGCCTCGAGATTCGCACCGCCCCAACCGGGGGTTCCATCGCCATAACCTTCAACCTGACCGGCTCAATCGCCGATGGAAAGGAACTGTGGCTGATACCCTCAACCAGCGGAGGGATTGTCTTCTGGGACTGCTATCCCCCGGATGAGAACGGTATCGAAGAAAACCAGGTTCCCCCAAACTGTCGCGACAAACCCTGAAATTCGGTCAAATTTGTATAATTTGACCCGAATCAGCTACTGCCCGGGCCAGTGTTCGAGGGCTATAATTAATCTTCTAACCAAAACAATGGCTTACAGTTGCATTCTCGAGGCTAGATCTCACAGCGGTCTTCGGGGTAGCGGGGTTCACCAGGGATGAACGACAAGGCTTTCGGACAACTCAGCGGTCTGGCCGGCCGACTGGTCGCCGAAGCGCTGATCAGCGCCCAGGATGCTGTGCAGGCACAGAAAGATGCTGCCAGCGAGAAGATGCATTTTGTCCCGTATCTCATTAGCAAGAAGAATGTGGATGCCGAGCGCCTTGCACAGGTCGCCTCCCAGGAATTCGGTGTTCCACTGTTTGATCTCGATGCACTCAACGCAGAGTCAATACCCGATGGGCTCGTAGAACCGGAACTGGTCGTCAAGCACCACGCGCTGCCGCTGTTCCGCCGCGGCAATCGACTGTTCATTGCCGTCTCTGATCCAACCAACCTCGCTGCGCTCGACGAGATCAAATTCCACACCGGTATCAATACCGACGCGATCCTTGTCGACGAACGCGCGTTGAGCCGCGTACTCGAGAGCTGGGTTGAGGCACAGGAGTCCCTGACAGACGGACTTGAGGATCTCGATGCGTCAGACCTCGACGACGTAGATATCTCTACCGGGGAAGAGCAGAAAGACGGCGACGACGATAAAGACCTGGACGAGACGCCGATTGTACGCTTCGTCAACAAGGTGCTGCTCGACGCCATCAAGCAGGGTGCCTCGGACATCCACTTCGAGCCCTACGAGAAAAATTATCGCGTGCGCTTTCGCACAGACGGCGTGCTGCAGGAGGTGGTGAAGCCGCCGCGCAACCTGTCCTCGCGTCTCGCCGCACGCCTGAAGGTCATGTCGCAGATGGACATTTCGGAGCGCCGGATTCCACAGGATGGGCGCATCCAGATGAAGCTGTCCCGCAACCGGGCCATCGATTTTCGTGTCAATACGCTGCCAACGCTGTACGGCGAGAAGATCGTGCTGCGTATCCTCGACCCAACCAGTGCTCAAATGGGCATTGACGCTCTTGGCTACGAGGAAGAGCAGAAAGATATGTACATGAAGGTGCTGCAGCAGCCCCAGGGCATGATACTCGTGACCGGTCCGACCGGCTCCGGTAAGACAGTATCGCTGTACACTGGCCTCAATATTCTGAACACGCCAGAGCGTAACATCTCCACCGCGGAAGACCCGGTGGAAATCAACATCGAGGGTATCAACCAGGTTCACGTAAACCCGAAGGTGGGTCTCGATTTCGCCGAGGCACTACGCTCCTTCCTGCGCCAGGACCCGGACATCATCATGGTAGGTGAGATTCGTGACCTCGAAACTGCCGAAATCGCGATCAAGGCGGCGCAGACAGGCCACCTTGTGTTGTCGACCCTTCACACCAACTCCGCCGCCGAGACCTTGACCCGCCTGCTGAATATGGGCGTGCCGGCGTTCAACGTAGCCTCATCGGTTGACCTGATCATCGCGCAGCGACTGGCACGACGCCTTTGCCCCTACTGCTCGGAGCCGATGGACGACGTGCCGCGCGAAACCCTGTTGAAAGAGGGATTGACCGAAGACATGTTGCTCGAAGCGGATATCAAGCGGCCGGTAGGCTGCGGAGAGTGCAACAGCGGATACAAGGGACGCGTAGGCATTTATGAAGTCGTAAAGATTACACCCGCCATCGCAAGAATCATTATGGAAGAGGGCAACTCCCTCGAGATCGCAGACCAGGCGCGCCTTGAAGGGTTCGCCGACCTGCGCACATCAGCCCTGCGCAAAGTCGCACAGGGCGTCACCAGCCTGGAGGAAGCAAACCGGATCACGGTGGACTAATCTACACAGGCGGTAGCAGTAGCGTTACGACAGGGGGGCCAAGGGGACAATGGCAACAAGCGCAATCAGCGGAGACATTTTTACCTGGAGCGGCACGGATAAATCCGGCCGCCCCAGCAAAGGCGAAATCCAGGCGGTCAGCCAGGCAATGGCCAAAGCCCAGCTCAGGCAGCAGGGCATTCAACCAAAATCGGTAAGGAAAAAGCCAAAGCCGCTCTTCGGTGGTAAAGGCAAGCCAATCAAGCCGGCCGATATCGCGGTATTTACGCGCCAACTCGCCACAATGCTCAAAGCCGGCGTGCCTCTCGTACAGAGCTTCGAAATCGTCGAAGACGGTGTCGACAAGGAGAGTATGCGCAACCTGATCCAGACGGTTCGCAACGATGTGGCCTCGGGAAGCGGTCTCGCACCCTCACTGGCCAAGCACCCGCGCCAGTTCGACGAGCTCTTCTGCAGCCTGGTCGGCTCTGGCGAAGATTCCGGTACCCTTGAGGTGATGCTGGATCGGGTGGCGACCTACAAGGAAAAGACAGAAGCACTCAAGGCCAAGATCAAGAAAGCCATGACGTATCCGACTGCGGTGATCTGCGTGGCGGTCGTGGTGTGCGCGATCCTGCTTATCAAGGTGGTGCCGGTTTTCGCCAAGACCTTTGAGAGTTTCGGTTCTGAACTCCCCGCCTTCACGCAGTTCGTCATGAATATTTCCGAGTTCGTACAGGAATGGTGGGTGATCATGTTCCTGGTCATCGTGGGGATCGTCGTCTCTTTTCGCGAGGCCAAGCTGCGCTCGGTGAAGTTTTCGGAAGCGCTCGACCGGCTGGCGCTGCGCCTGCCAATCATCGGCGATATCGTGCACGATGCGGTGATCGCGCGTTTCTCGCGCACGCTCTCGACAACATTCGCCGCGGGTGTCCCGCTGGTGGATGCGCTGAATTCAACGGCTGGCGCCGCGGGGAACTCGGTGTATGCGAAGGCCATTCGCCGCATCCGCGACGATGTCACCACCGGCTCCTCGCTGTACAACGCAATCAAGTCCACCAGTCTCTTCCCGCATATGCTGCTGCAGATGGTCTCTATCGGTGAGGAGTCCGGTGCTTTGGACGAAATGCTCGACAAGGTGGCCACGCACTACGAGGAAGCCGTCGACAATGCGGTCGACTCGCTCAGCTCGCTGCTTGAGCCGCTGATCATGTCGATTCTGGGAGTATTGGTAGGCGGCCTGATGATCGCGATGTACCTGCCGATATTCATGCTGGGTTCCGTTATCTAAAACGCTACCACTGACCACATGACCGATGCCCTAACGCAATCAAGCTGGTTGCTGCCGTTCTTTGCCCTGCTACTCGGTCTCACAGTTGGTAGCTTTCTCAACGTAGTCATCTATCGCCTCCCGATCATGATGGAGGCACGCTGGCGTCGGGACTGCTGTGAACTACTGGAGATCGAAGGCGAAAAACAAGAGGCCCCGCTCAACCTCGCGACTCCGAACTCGCACTGCCCACACTGCAAGGCGCCCGTTAAGGCATGGCAGAATATTCCGGTCGTCAGCTACCTTCTGCTCGGCGGCAAGTGTGGCAACTGCGGGGTCGGCATTGCCAAGCGTTACCCGATCATCGAACTGATCACCGGCCTGATGACCATGGCACTGACCTGGTACTTCGGTCTCGGCCTGGCTCTCGGCGGCGCCATTATCCTGACCTGGGCGCTGGTCACGCTGACAATGATCGACGTGGACCACCAGCTCCTGCCAGACGACATCACCCTGCCCCTGATGTGGCTGGGCCTTGCGCTGAACATACAGGGTACGTTTGTCAGCCTGCAGGATGCCGTCATCGGCGCCATCGCTGGCTACCTTTCGCTCTGGGTGGTGTATTGGGCCTTCAAGCTGATTACGGGCAAGGAAGGCATGGGCTACGGTGACTTCAAACTTCTCGCTGCGCTGGGCGCCTGGCTCGGTTGGCAGATGCTGCCCGTGATCATCCTTCTGTCTTCTGTGGTTGGCGCGGTGGTGGGCATTGCACTCATGGTGCTCAAACAACGCGGCCGCGAAGTGCCGATCCCGTTCGGTCCCTACCTCGCCGCCGCAGGCTGGATCGCCCTGCTCTGGGGCCAGGACATTGTTGACCGCTATCTCAGCGTGAGCGGCGCCGCGTGATCGTCGGCATCACCGGAGGCATCGGCAGCGGTAAGTCCGCAGTCACTGAACGCTTCGAAAGGCTGGGTATCACTGTCGTAGACGCCGACCTCGCAGCCCGCGTGGTCGTAGAGCCTGGTCGGCCCGCACTCGATGCGATCGCGGAACATTTTGGCGCCGACATATTGCAAGATGACGGCTCACTCGATCGCGCCGCATTGCGCGCGAAGGTGTTCGCCAACCCCGAAGAACGAAAATGGCTCGAAGCGCTGACACACCCGCTTATCGGTCAGGAGATCCTGGACCAGATTGCGGCCTCAACAAGCCCCTACACCATCCTCAGTTCTCCTCTCCTGCTCGAAACCACTCAGGGCGAACTCGCCGACCGCATTGTGGTGGTCGATGTCCCCGAAGAGGTGCAACTCGCTCGCACTATGAGCCGTGATGACAACGACGAGGCCCAGGTGCGCCGCATCATGGACGCCCAGATGAAACGTGCGGACAGGCTGGCACGGGCTGACTACACCGTCGACAACTCAGGCGAAATTGAAGCGCTCGATGCCCAGGTAGAGGTACTGCATGCGCGCTTTCTTGAGCAGGTGAACGGCGGCTAGGGGAGCCGTTTCCTGACCGCTTCCACAATAGGCTCGTTGGCCGCGGGAAAGTCGTAGTCGTCGAGCGCATCCACCGCCACCCAGGCCATCGGCTGGTCTTCGAGCCCCCGCGCCTCACCCGTGTATTCCCACACAACATGCACATCGAGAAACACGCGCTTGTCACCATAGTCATGGCGTACTTCGATAAGGGGGCTGCTGCGCGAGGGTTCAATACCGAGTTCCTCGCGTAACTCTCGGGCCAGGGCAACCTCGAGATCCTCGCCGGCTTCCACCTTGCCGCCGGGAAACTCCCACAAACCGCCCTGGTGGGCATCGTCAGCGCGGCGCGTCAGAAGAATACGACCGTTCGCATCGAGTATCACACCCACCGCGACATGCACTTCCTTCATCAGGTACGGTATTCGGCGTTGATGCGCACGTAATCGTAGGAAAAATCAGAGGTATAGACCGTGGCGCTCTCGCTACCGCGATTGAGTTCAACGCGGATGACGATGTCTTCGGGCGCCATAGCCGCAACGCCGGCTTCCTCGGTATAAGAAGCTGCGCGACAGCCGTTTTCAGCGATCAAGACGTCATTGAGATAGAGACCAACCGCGTTGACATCGAGGTCGCTCACACCGGCACGGCCGATGGCGGCCAACAGCCGCCCCCAGTTCGGGTCCGACGCAAAGAGTGCGGTCTTAACGAGGGGCGAGTGGGCGATGGTAAACGCAACATCGAGACACTCGCGCTCTTCCCTGCCGCCGACGACCTCCACGCTGACAAACTTGCTCGCCCCTTCGCCGTCGCGCACAAGGCCCTGGGCCAGTGTGACGCAAACTTCCTCGAGCGCTTCCTTGAGCGCATCGGCTAGCGGTTCGTCAGCATTGGCGACAGGCGCATTGTCGGCTCGACCTGTTGCGAGCAAGACACAGGCGTCGTTGGTGGATGTATCACCGTCCACCGTGATCCGGTTGAATGATAGCTCAACGGCGTCAGTAAGCAGCGTCTGCAGAAACTCCGGAGCAACCGCTGCATCCGTTGCAACGTAGGCCAGCATGGTCGCCATGTTGGGCCGGATCATCCCGGCGCCCTTGGCAATACCTGTGACGACATAGTCGCGGCCATCGACGGCGAAGCGCACGGAATGACCTTTCGGCCGCGTGTCTGTTGTAAGAATACCTTCTGCAGCCTCGGCCCAACCGTCTTCGGCAAGCGCTTCGAACGCAGCAGGGACCGCGCTTGCTATCAGGTCGACCGGAAGTGATTCACCAATGACGCCCGTCGAAAAAGGCAGCACGTCGTGCGCGGCAACTGCGCCGTGCTGCGCTACGCTCTCGGTGCACGCACGGGCATCACTAATGCCGGGGTCACCAGTGCCGGCGTTGGCATTACCCGTGTTAACCAACAGATAGCGCGGTGTACCGCCAGCGGCGGCGAGGTGCTCTCGCGCAACGGTTACGGGCGCCGCGCAAAACGCATTCTGGGTAAATACGGCGGCGCACTGCGCACCTGGACCCGCCTCGATCAAAACAAGGTCGCGTCGACCTGGAGTCTTGATGCCTGCAGAGGCCGTGCCAAGCCGAATGCCCGGGACGGGATGAAGCTCGGGCAGACTGTCTGTGCCAACGGCCACTGCTCAAGCTCTCAGTGCGCGAGGGTTAAAGCTTGCCGCAGCACTGCTTGTACTTCTTGCCACTGCCGCAGGGGCAGGGCTCGTTGCGACCCACCTTGGGCTGCTGCCGGGTAAAGGGCTGCTGCTGCGCGGCTTCACCACCCTCTGCCTGCGCTTCCGCGGTTTCAGTCTGCATGGCTGAGGCCTGAGCGTGTTCAAAAGCGAGCCGTTCGCGCTCTGCGGCTTCGCGGCGCTGCTGCTCGATCGCCTCTGCCTCGTCCTGGCGCTGGATCTGCACGTGACTCAGGAAACGAATAACTTCGGTCTTGAGGCCCGTTAACAGGTTCTGGAACAGCTCGAAGGACTCGCGCTTGTACTCCTGCTTCGGGTTCTTCTGCGCATAGGCTCTCAGGTGAATACCCTGGCGCAGGTGATCCATTGTCGCCAGATGTTCTTTCCACAGGGTGTCGAGCACCTGCAACATGATCTGCTTTTCGATCTTGCGCATGTCTGGGCCAACGTTCGCAGACTTTTCGTCATAGGCCGTCTGGATCTCGGCGAGGATTTTCTCGCGCAAGGCCTCCTCGTGCAGCTTGTTGTCTTCCTCGAGCCAGCGGGACAACGGCAGGTTAATCGCGAATTCCGCTTCGAGGTGCTTTTCGAGGCCCGGTATGTCCCACTGTTCCTCAACACTCATCGGTGGCACATGGCTGTCGATCGCTTCCATCACCACGTCGTGGCGGATCGCGGTAATCGTGTCCGAGATGTCGGACTCGCCCAGGAGCTCATCGCGCTGGTTGTAGATCACCTGGCGCTGGTCGTTGGCAACATCGTCGTACTCAAGGAGCTGCTTGCGGATATCGAAGTTGCGCCCCTCGACCTTTTTCTGTGCTTTTTCAATCGCGTTGGTCACCATGCGATGCTCGATAGCCTCGCCCTTCTCCATGCCGAGGGCCTGCATAAACCCGCGCACCTTGTCAGACGCGAACAGGCGCATGAGGTTGTCTTCCATCGACAGGTAGAAACGCGAAACGCCGGGGTCACCCTGGCGACCCGCGCGGCCGCGCAACTGGTTATCGATACGCCGCGACTCGTGCCGCTCGGTACCGAGAATATGCAACCCTCCCGCTTCGAGCACCTTGTCGTGGCGCTGCTGCCAGCCTTCTCTTACCTTGGACTCCTCCACGGAACTCGGATTATCGCCCAGCGTCTTCAACTCGGACTCGAGATTGCCTCCGAGCACGATGTCGGTGCCCCTGCCCGCCATGTTAGTGGCAATGGTGACGACGCCCGGTCGACCAGCCTGGGCAATAATCTCGGCTTCCTGCTCGTGGAATTTGGCGTTCAGGACCTTGTGCTCGATCTTCGCCTTCTTGAAACGCGCCGACATGGCTTCCGAGGTTTCGACCGAGGCGGTACCGACGAGGACCGGCGCACCGTTCTCCATACATTCCTTCACATCCGCAACAATGGCATCGAACTTCTCTTCCACGGTGAGATACACGAGGTCGTTGAGGTCGTCGCGCTGCTGCTGGACGTTAGTGGGGATCACCAGCACCTCGAGGCCGTAGATCTGGCGGAATTCGAAGGCTTCGGTATCCGCGGTACCGGTCATACCCGCGAGCTTGGAATAAAGGCGGAAGTAGTTCTGGAAGGTCGTGGAAGCCAGGGTCTGGCTCTCACTCTGGATGTTCACGCCTTCCTTCGCCTCGATGGCCTGGTGAAGGCCCTCAGACAGGCGACGACCCGGCATCGTGCGGCCGGTATGCTCGTCGATCAATACTACCTGGTCATTCTGTACGATGTATTCAACATCGCGGTGAAACAGTGCATGGGCGCGCAGGCCGGAATAGACATGGTGCAACAGTGCAAGGTTGGTGGCGCCGTACAGGCTGTCGTCTTCTGCCAGCAGGCCCTCCTTGATCATAAGGTCCTCGATAAACTCGTGGCCCTCTTCGTTCAATTCTACCGTGCGCTGTTTCTCATCGACGCTGTAGTGGCCCTCGACCTCCTCGGTAGGCGCCTGCAGTGACGGGATCAGTCGATTGATCTTCTTGTAGAGCTCGGAACTGTCTTCCGCCGCACCGGAGATGATCAGTGGGGTGCGCGCCTCGTCGATGAGGATCGAATCCACCTCGTCGACAATGGCAAAATTGAGTCCGCGCTGCATGCGGTCACCCAGCGCAAACGCCATGTTGTCGCGCAGGTAGTCAAAGCCGAACTCGTTGTTGGTGCCGTACACGACATCGGCCTGGTAGGCGTCGTGTTTTTCCTGCGGCGACTGACCGGAGCGAATCACGCCGCAACGCATACCGAGAAATTCAAAGAGCGGCCCCATCCAGGCCGCATCGCGACTGGCGAGGTAGTCGTTCACGGTCACGATATGCACGCTGCCGCCGGTCAGGGCGTTGAGGTAGGCCGGCAAGGTGGCGACAAGCGTTTTACCTTCACCGGTGCGCATCTCGGCAATTTTGCCCTCGTGCAGGACCATACCGCCGATGAGCTGCACGTCGAAGTGCCGCAGGCCAAGGGTGCGCTCGCCCGCCTCCCGCACCACGGCAAACGCTTCCGGCAGAATCTTGTCGAGAGCCTCTCCATCTTCCAGTCGCTTGCGAAATTCCTGCGTCTTGGCGGCGAGGTCGCCATTGGAAAGCGCCTTGATGTCATCGGCCATGGCGTTGATCTTCTTAACGACCTTGCCCATGCGCCTGAGTTCGCGGCTATTGCGGGTGCCAAATACGGCTTTCAGTGCTCTGTTAATCATTGCGTGTTGTCACTCGGTATACAGGAACGGCCGTCCACTGCGCGGACGGCATGAATCAGCTCGGGAAAAGCGACTTCAGCGTCGGGTGCGGGCGATGTAACTCGAGGGATCAACAGCACGCCCATGCTTGTACACCTCGTAGTGTACGTGGGCACCGGTAGAACGCCCGGTGGAACCCATCAGGGCGATGGTGTCGCCTTTGCGCACGATCGCGCCGGCTTCCACCAGGTTTTGCTTGTTGTGTGCATAGCGGGTGACGAAGCCGTCACCGTGAGAGACTTCCACCATGTTGCCGTAGCCGGACTGGTGGCCCGCCCAGGTCACGACACCCGCGGCGACTGCAATAATGCTAGACCCTTCGCGGCCCGCGAAGTCCATGCCGTTGTGCACGGCGGGTTTACCCGTGAACGGGTCAGTGCGCTGGCCAAAATGCGAGGATATCCAGCCCTTCTCAACGGGCCGACCGGAGACAAAGCTCTGGTCCTGCAGCTTGCGGTTGGTAAGCAGGGTTTCGAGGATGGATAGCTGCTGCTCGCGATCAGCCAGGTGAGCCTCAAAGCGCTCCATTTCGGCGCCCAGGCCCTCGGGAGTGAAGTCCACGTTGAATTCGCCGGCCATTGGACCACCGAGCGCCGGGGCCTGGCTGAAATCAAATTCGCCCTCTTCCAGGTCGGCCATCGCGGTCAGGTGCTGGCCAAGGGCGTCCAGGCGGGTGATGCGCGCCTGCAATTCTGCGAGATTGAGTGTCATCGCCTGCATTCGACGCTGGGCGAGGTCCTTGAGTTCATCGAACTCGCCCGACTGCTCTTCGAGCTCGTCCTGCAGGTTGTCGAGCGATGCGCCGCGCGTGGAGCGCACCTCGCTCTCCTGGCCGATGTAATAGCCAGCCATGACGAGGCCCAGGGGCAAACCCAGACAACAAAGCGACACCAGGGCGCGGGACCAGCGGCCGAGTTCCAGGGACCGGGAGCCACCGTGCCGGGAGTTGATCAGGATGACTTTCATTAAGTGAGAGAAAGACGCTGAGGACAGGGGCCGCACTATGACATAAACCCTGCAAAATTACCAAACGCGGTGGCGGCGAGAACGGATCGGGCTGATCTCGCAGGTAAGTCGCCGCATGAGAATATTTTGCTTTTAGTTCAGTCACTTAGAGCTCGAAGGACAGTGGAGCCTGTACCGTGCTCGGGTAAGTCACCAGCTCCCAGGCATCCGGCGTGGCCAGCAACTTACTCACGGCGGCGTGGTTGAGCCCATGACCCGACTTCACGGCCCTGAAGCTACCCACCAGGTTATGGCCCAGGAGGTAGAGGTCGCCGATGGCATCCAGGGCCTTGTGGCGCACAAATTCGTCCTCTGACCGCAGGCCGTCGGGATTCAGGATGCGGTAGTCATCGACCAGGATCGCGTTGTCGAAACTGCCCCCGCGGGCCAGGCCACCTGCCCGCAGGTATTCCACCTCGTGCACAAAACCAAAGGTGCGCGCCTCGCTGACATCACGAACAAAGCCGGCGTGGGACAGGTCGCGCTCAAATCTCGCGGCCCGCCCCTGGAATACGGGTTGCTCAAAATCGATCGTAAATGACATGCGGAAGCCTTCGAAAGGCTCGAACACTGCTGACTTGTCGCCCTCGGTCACGCCCACCTCGCGCGTAACACGCAGGCAGCGCTTCGCCACCGGCAGCTCCGTGATACCGCTCGCGCGAATGAGGTCGACAAATGGCGCAGCGCTGCCGTCCATGATCGGCACCTCAGGCGCTGACACCTCCACGAGTGCGTTGTCGATGCCAAGACCGGCCAGGGCTGCAAGCAGGTGCTCCACCGTGGCGACCTGCTGGTCGCCAACGGCGAGCGTCGTACAGAGCCGGGTGTTGGCGACCTGGTCAGCGCGGGCGGGGATGTCCCGCGCATTGGCCAGGTCACTGCGGCGAAATCGGATGCCCGAATTCGCCGGTGCCGGGTGCAGTGCCAACCGAACCTCGGTGCCGGAATGGAGGCCGACACCGGAGGTTTCGGCCACCCCGGAGAGGGTGCGCTGGCACAGCACGTTCAGCTCCTGCCGGGCGGGCCCGGCAAGGGTCCGTCAGTCCGCCTGGCGGCGCAGGAATGCGGGGATATCAAAAAACTCCTCGCTGTTTTCCTGGGCGGCACCCGCAGCGGTCGCTGCAGAACGCTTCCGCGTGCGACCAATTGCGGGCTTGTCGTACTGTCCGTAGTTCGGCTCAGCAAGAAGCTCTTCCTCCGGCGCCGGCGCCTGCTGCTGTTGTACGGGCGGCGGTGCAGGCTCGCTGACCAGCTGCATCGGCGCACGCGCCGCGCTGCCGCCAAGCCCGGTTGCGACCACGGTGACCTTCAGCTCTTCCTTCATGTCCGGGTCGATGACCGTACCGACCACGACCGTGGCGTCTTCAGAGGCAAACTCTTCGATCGTGTCACCCACCTCTGAGAACTCGCCAAGCGCCAGGTCGAAGCCCGCCGTGATATTCACAAGAATACCGCGTGCACCCGACAGGTTGATGTCATCCAGCAGCGGGCTGTTGATCGCGCGTTCGGCCGCTTCACGGGCGCGGTTTTCGCCCTTGGAGTAGCCGGTGCCCATCATCGCCATGCCCATCTCGGACATCACTGTGCGCACATCGGCGAAGTCCACGTTGATCATGCCGGGACGGATAATCAGGTCAGCGATACCCTGTACCGCGCCGAGCAGCACGTCGTTGGCTTCCTTGAAAGCGTCGATCAGGCTGGTGTTCTTGCCGAGCACCTCGAGCAGGCGCTCGTTCGGGATAGTGATCAGCGAGTCGACGTGCTGCTGCAGTTCGGCCACACCTTCCTGCGCGATGCTGAGGCGCTTCTTGCCCTCGAAAGGGAAGGGACGCGTCACTACCGCGACCGTAAGAATGCCCATCTCGCGCGCAACTTCCGCTACCACGGGTGCCCCACCCGTGCCGGTTCCGCCACCCATGCCGGCGGTGATAAACACCATGTCGGCACCGTGCAGTGCGTCGGCGATGCGGTCGCGATCCTCCATAGCGGCTGCGCGTCCAATCTCCGGGTTGGCGCCGGCGCCGAGACCCTTGGTGATGTTGCCGCCAAGCTGCAGAACAGTCTTCGCGTCAATATCGTCGAGTGCCTGGGCATCGGTGTTGGCGCAAATGAAATCTACACCTTCCACCGAGTTCTGGATCATGTGCTTCACGGCGTTGCCGCCGCCACCACCGACCCCGATGACCTTGATGATGGCATTGGATGCCTGGTTTTCGATGAGTTCAAACATGGTTACGTTCCCCTTTTTTTAAAAAGCGCCTTACTTGCGTTCGGCGAGTTCACTTCCATAAAACAGCGTTAAAAATTACTTTGCAGCCACGCTTTCACGCGGCTCCAAATGCTCTCGGAAGGTCCACTGGACTTACCCAGCCCCAACGGGCCCTCCTCGTTCTGGTGCTCAACCCCGTACTGCAAAAGACCCACCCCGGTCGAATAGATCGGGTTGCGCACAATATCGTTCAGCCCCTTGATGGTTTGCGGATAACCGATCCGCACGGGCATGTGAAAAATTTCCTCGGCCAGTTCAACAACCCCCTCCATCTTGGAGGTGCCGCCCGTCAACACGATGCCTGCGGGCACCATGTCCTCGTAGCCTGAGCGGCGCAGCTCCGCCTGTACCAGCGTGAACAGTTCGTCGTAGCGCGGCTCAACCACCTCAGCGAGCGACTGGCGCGACAGGTCCCGCGGCGCACGATCACCAACGCTTGGTACCTTGATGGTCTCTTCCGCACCCGCAAGCTGGGTGAGTGCGCAGGCGTACTTGATCTTGATCTCCTCGGCATGTTGCGTCGGTGTGCGCAGCGCCATGGCGATATCGTTGGTCACCTGGTCGCCCGCAATCGGGATCACGCCGGTATGGCGTATGGAGCCATCAGTAAAAATCGCGATGTCGGTGGTGCCGCCGCCGATATCCACGAGACAGACGCCCAGGTCGCGCTCGTCCTCTGTGAGTACGGAATAGCTGGAGGCGAGTTGCTCGAGGATGATTTCGTCGACCTCGAGCCCGCAGCGGCGAATGCACTTTTCAATGTTCTGTGCCGCGTTAGCCGCGCAGGTTACCAGGTGTACCTTGGCCTCCAGGCGCACGCCCGACATACCGAGGGGCTCCTTGATACCCTCCTGGTTATCAATCACATACTCCTGCGGCAGGATGTGCAGGATTTTCTGGTCAGCGGGGATCGCAACAGCCTGTGCGGCGTCGATGACGCGCTCAAGGTCATGGCTGAATACTTCCTTGTCCTTGATCGCGACAATGCCGTGTGAGTTCAGGCTACGTATGTGACTGCCCGCGATACCGACGTACACCGAGTGAATCTGGCAGCCCGCCATCAGCTCCGCCTCTTCCACCGCGCGCTGGATCGACTGCACGGTGGACTCGATATTCACCACGACGCCCTTTTTCATGCCTTTCGAGGGGTGCGAGCCGATACCCACCACTTCGATGTCCCCGTCCGGGCCGACCTCACCGACCATCGCGACCACCTTGGAGGTCCCGATGTCCAGCCCTACGATCAACCGCTTGTCCTGCGCGCTGCCCATGGCAGTCTCTCCCCCCTAATTGAGTTCCGTCGCCGAGCTCTCAAGGCCCGTTGCGACCGCCACCTGCGAAGCCTCATCAAAGGCCACCGCCGCCCCTGTGGCATAACGCAAATCCACGCGTTCCACTTCACCGAAGCGTTGCCCCAGTTCCGCCCGGTACAACACGGCGAAACGGTGCACACGCTCCAGGAACTGCTGTTCGCCGAACAGGAGACGCGTGCCCCCCTTCAGCCTTGCCTCAAGCTCGCCGCGTTCGTCTCTCACCAGCTGCTCCACCGCGAGATCAAGTGGTGCCAGCAACTCCACCAGGCGCCGATAGGTCGCCATCATTTCGGATGCACTGCCCTCAGGGCCCGCCAATAGCGGCAACGCCCCTGCTTCGTCAGCGCTCCCCGAGTGAAACACTTCGCCGACGTGGTTGAGGAAACCATCGTCACCCCAGCGCGCTATCGGTCGCTGCTCTACCACGTGTATGGCCAGCGTGCTCGGCCATTCGCGACGTACTGTCGCTTCAAATATCCACGGCAGACCCTCCAGCTGCTCACGCATGAGCGGTAAATCAGCGCGGAGGAAGCCGCCGGCAAGCGCGGGCTGCACCATGTCCTTCACCGCCTGCGCCTGCGTGTGTTCCAGGCTGCCCGTCACGGTGATGCGTTCGACTGGCCGCTCCGCGAGCACGAAGTAACCGCGTGCCGCGACACCGGCAACCAACAGGCCGCATACCAGCACAAGCGTACGACCCAGCCAGACCGTGGGCTGGCGTGCCTGCTTCGCCTTGGCCGCCTTGCGCGTCGCGCCGTTAGCGCGCGCGTTTTTCTGGGTCTTGCGTCGCGCCATTTCAGCGATCCTCCTCAAGACTCAGTTCGACGATGCGGGCGAGCAGCGCGGGAATGTCCATGCCGGTGGCCTGCGCCGCCATCGGTACGAGACTGTGGCTTGTCATGCCCGGAACCGTGTTTACCTCAAGAACCATGAACTCACCCGATGCGGTGCGCATCAGGTCGACACGCCCCCACACCGAACAACCGAGGGCGTTGAACGCACTTACCGACATCGCTGCGATCTCGGCTTCTTCCTCGGCGCTGAGGCCACACGGGCAGAGGTAGCGCGTGTCGTCCGAAACATACTTCGCGTCAAAGTCGTAGAACGCGTTGTCGGTCTCCAGCCGAATGGCGGGCAGGGCCTCACCACCGAGTATCCCCACGGTGTATTCGGGGCCATCGATAAACTGCTCAGCGAGCACCGTGTCGCCGTAACGGCGCGCTTCGGCGTAGGCGTCTTTCAGCGCCTCTGCACTGTCTGCCATGCTCATGCCGATACTGGATCCCTCGCTCACCGGCTTCACAAACACTTTGCCCAGCCGATCGATAACCGCCTGCCAATCAGTCTCTGCCGACAGCATCTCGAAAGACGCGGTCGCAATGCCCATTCCCTGCCACAGCTGCTTGCAGCGCTGCTTGTCGAGTGCAAGGGCCGAGCCGAGCACGCCGGCGCCGGTGTATGGCAGGCCCAATACCTGCAGCGCGCCCTGCATGCTGCCGTCTTCGCCGCCCGGACCATGCAGTGCAATGAACACCAGCGCTGCACCGGCGAGTTGCTCGCGCCAGTCGGCGTCCGCCGGGTCCACGGCACGGGTGGCGATGTCGAGTGCCGCCAGCCCGTCCAGCACGGTCTGACCGCTTTGCAGTGAAATGTCGCGCTCTGCAGAGTTCCCGCCGAGCAGCACGGCCACCGGACCGTTGAGACGATCAGCAAGGGCACTCATGCGCTCACCCTCGAGAGGTCGCAGTGATCCAGGTCCTGCGCCAGGCGAGCTATGTCACCTGCGCCCTGGGTCACAATGACATCCCCGTCACGCGCCAGGCCCGCGAGCAAGCCCGGCACCTCGTCGATACTCTCTGCATAGACAGGCTCTACCTGCCCGCGCTGGCGAATACTGCGCGTCAGGCTGCGGCTGTCGGCGCCGGGGATTCCTTCTTCTCCCGCGGCATATTCCTTTAGCAGGACCAACACGTCGCAGCCCGAAAGCACGGCCACAAAATCCTCATAGAGATCGCGCGTGCGTGTGTAGCGATGTGGCTGGTAGACCATGACACTGCGCCGCGAGGGCCAGGCCTGGCGCAGTGCGTCGAGCGTTGCCTGCACCTCGGTCGGGTGATGACCGTAGTCATCCACCAGCAGCGCCGAGCCATCGGCAAGTGTGATATCCCCGAGCTGCGTGAAACGGCGGCCTACACCGGAAAACGCTTCAAGCCCAGCCTGCATTGCACTGTCAGGCAGGCCCTCGTCGCAGGCGACGGCGATAGCCGCGGTGGCGTTCAGCACGTTGTGCCTGCCCGGCATATTCAGACGCAGCGCCAGTGGCCCTGCATCGCCCGGTCGCTGCACGGTGAAAGCGGTCGTGAGCCCGTCGGGCGCGAGATCGGTGATGCGGTAATCGGCATCGTCAGAAAACCCATAGGTAATCACCTGCCGTGACACCTCCGGCAGGAGCTCGCGCACGACCGGGTCGTCAATACACAGCACCGACACGCCGTAGAACGGCAGGTTATGCAGGAAGTCGAGGAAGGTCTGGCGCAACACGGCGAAGTCGCCGCCGTAGGTCTCCATGTGATCGGCCTCGATGTTGGTGACGACCGTCACGAGCGGCTGCAGGTGCAGGAAGGACGCATCGCTCTCGTCGGCCTCCGCTATGAGGAAGCGACTGGCACCCAGCTGCGCATTGCTGCCGACACTGTTTACGAGCCCGCCGATCACAAACGTCGGGTCGAGGCCCGCTTCACCGAAGACGGATGCAATCAAGCTGGTAGTCGTTGTCTTGCCGTGGGTGCCGGCAACCGCGATACCGTGGCGATAACGCATAAGTTCCGCCAGCATTTCGGCACGGGGCACAACGGGGACACGCTCGCGGCGTGCGGCGATGACCTCGGGGTTGGTTTCATCGACGGCACTCGAGGTAACAATCACATCGGCGCTGCCAATATTGTCTTCGGCGTGACCAACGAAAATGTCGACGCCGCGGGCGGCGAGACGCTCTGTAACAGCAGAACCGCGCAGGTCGGAACCCGCAACCTCGTAGCCGAGATTAACCAGCACCTCCGCGATGCCGCTCATGCCGGCACCCCCGATGCCGATCATGTGAATGCGACGAACGCGGCGCATCTCGGGAATAGTGTAGGCGCTGTGCTTGTCAGTCATGCATCAGCTCCTCACACAGGTCGGCAACATCCGCTGCGGCGCGCGGTGTCGCGGCGCGGCGCACGGCCTCCGCCATGGTGGCCAGTGTGTCGGGCTCTGCCTGTAAACGTTTGAACAGTGCGGCCAGTGCCTCGGCGCTCATGTCCGACTGGGGCATCAGCACCGCGCCGCCAAGTTCGGTCAGTGAACGCGCGTTAGCCGTCTGGTGATCGTCAATCGCGTGGGGCAGGGGCACGAGAATTGCGGGGCGACCCATAATCGCCAGCTCGGCGATTGTCAGGGCGCCGGCGCGGCACAACACCAGGTCGGCCCAGCCGTAAGCGGCCGCCATGTCTTCGATAAACGGCGCAACCGTAACGCCTTTCAGCCCTGCGGATGCGTAGGCTTCCCGCACAGCCTCTTCGTGGCCCGCGCCCGTCTGGTGACGCACCTCCATAGTGCCCGCCGGGTCATCAAGACAGAGCCCAAGCGCTTTTGGCATCACTTCATTGATGGCCTGCGCACCTAGACTGCCGCCGAGTATGAGCAGGCGCAGCGGCCGCTCGCCGTCGAAGTACCATTGATTGCCGCGACCTTCAGCTACGAGGTCCGCACGCACGGGATTTCCAACCACGCGACAGCCGTCACGGTCGGCAAAGGCGCCTTCAAAGCCGCAGGCAATCGTACTGGCGAGTGGCGCCAGCATACGATTGGTCGTTCCCGCCACGGCGTTCTGCTCGTGGATCAACAAAGGCTTGCGCGTCAACCAGGCGGCAACTCCGGCCGGGCCCGCAACATAGCCACCCATGCCCACCACGCAGGCGGGCGCGCGCCGCGCAACCAGCCACAGCGCTTTCACAGAAGAAAGCGCGAGGAAGAACAGCGCGAGCAACTTGTCCAGTAAGCCTTTGCCGCGTACGCCGCGCACGGGAAGCAGGTGCAAGGGTATGTCTGTTGTCGAGACTACGCGATGCTCAAGGCCGCGGCGCGTGCCGACCCACTCCACACGGTAGCCGCGTGCCAGCAGCTCCATCGCCACGGCGAGGGCCGGGTAGACGTGACCGCCGGTGCCGCCGGCCATGACGAGTACAAGGCGCGCCATCACTTACGCCTCCTCGCGGGTTTCAGCAGTCGGTTTTCGCGCTCGATACGCAGCACCAGGGCGAGCATCGCGCAGCACACGATCAGGCTTGAACCGCCGTAGCTCACGAAAGGCAGCGTGAGACCCTTGGTCGGTAGCAGGCCAGAACTCATACCAATGTTCACAAACGCCTGGCCGGAAAATACAAGCGCCACGCCGTGGCAGATATGCGCAGAAAACGTGTCGCCCACGAGCGCCGCACGCCGTGCCGTCCAGAGAATGCGGCCGATCAATGCCGAGAACAGGACGATAACAATAACGGCGCCGACAAAACCGGTTTCCTCCGCCCAGACAGAAAAGACAAAATCGGTATGCGCCTCGGGCAGGTAGAAGAGCTTCTGCACACTGTTGCCCAGGCCAACGCCCAACCACTCGCCGCGACCGTAAGCTATAAGAGATTGAACGAGCTGAAAGCCGCTACCAAAGGGGTCGGCCCAGGGGTCGGTAAAGGAGGTCACCCTGTCCCAGCGATACGGCGCGCTGACGATAAGCGCCACCCCGGCGGCCAGCGCGCCAAATGCCACGATCAGGAAATGCAGCAGCTTCACCCCGGCGAGAAACAGCATACCCATCGCCGTTGCGACAACGATCACAGTAGCACCGAAGTCGGGCTCGACAAGCAGCAACAGCGTGGTAGCACCCAGTACAGCCATTGGCTTGAAGAAGCCCTGCCAGTCACTTTTGAGTTCACTCTCCCTGCGCACCATGTAGCCCGCGAGGTAAACGACCACCGCCAGCTTTGCGAACTCCGAGGGCTGCACCGTGAAGCGCCCCACCGCTATCCAGCGCTGGCTGCCGTTCACCTCTTTCCCGAGCCCGGGAATCAACACAAGTATCAACCCCGCCAGTGCGAGCAGCAGCCACATCCAGCCGGTCTCCTGCCAGAAGCTCATCGGCACCTGGTAGAAAAAGGCGCCGATGCTCACCGCCGCCACCAGGTAGATGAGGTGCCGGCGCGTGTGGTACCAGGCGTTATCGTCGTGAAACTGCGAGTACTCGATAGAGGCAGAGCTGATCGCGACAAGACCCACCAGCAACAGCGCAGTACCAAGCAACGCCATGGACGTGTCGGGCAGCAAGGGCAGTGCCTGCGAGCGACTCATGCCACACCTCCCAGCGCCGCAAGCACGGCCTCACCGAAGGCATGGCCGCGCTGTTCATAGCCACTGAACATATCGAAGCTGGCGCAGGCCGGCGACAGCAATACACAGTCGCCTTCCGTCGCTGCTGCCATCGCTTGCGCTACGGCCTCTGTCATGTCGGTCGCGTCTTCGGTGTCCACCACGTCCGCAAGTGCCTCGCGCAGCAGGCCCGCGTCTTCGCCGATGAGGACGACGAGCTTGCAGTGACGCGCGACCACGTCGCGCAACTGGCGGAAGTTCGCGCCCTTGCCCTGCCCGCCCGCGATCAACACAACGTCGTGGTCGCCACCTAGACCGGCAAGCGCCGCCGCGGTCGCGCCGATGTTGGTGCCCTTGGAGTCGTTGACGTAACGCACGCCACCGCGACTTGCGACAAGTTCACAGCGGTGTGGTAGTCCTGCGAACTCGCGGAGCGTGTTCGCCATACCTTCAAACGGCAGGCCCGCAGCGTGGCCCAGCGCGAGCGCGGCAAGCGCGTTGGCAATGTTATGCCTGCCAGGCAACCGCAACTCGGAGGTCGCCAGGATGTGATCAAAGCCGTGGCTTAGGTACTCAACCCCGTCCTCCACGCGCACGCCGAAGCCGCCGAGCTCCGGCTCGCCCATGCGCCAGCTGAGCTGCCTGGCCGATGCGTCAAGCAGCGGCACGGTTAACGGATCAGCCGGGTTTAACACCGCGAGCTTGCAGCCGCGGAAAATGCGGTGCTTGGCCATATGATAGGCGGGCAGGCTGCCGTGGCGGTCCATGTGGTCTTCGCTGATGTTCAGGACCGTCGCGACAGCGAGGCCGAGTTCACCCGCGCGCTCCAATTGGAAGCTGGAAAGTTCCAGCACATACAGTTCGCAGTCATCGGCCAGCAATTCGAGCGCGGGCGTTCCGAGGTTGCCGCCAACGGCAACGTTGAGACCCGCGTCGCGCGCCATCTGGCCAACGAGTTCGGTCACCGTAGACTTCGCATTGGAGCCGGTGATGCCGATCACCGGGGCGTGCGCCGCGCGCATGAACAGGTCGATGTCACCGACAACCTGCGCACCAGCCTCCTGTGCAGCGAGCACGATCGGTGCATCCATCGCAATACCCGGGCTGACAACCACTTCGCTGGCCTGTGCGAACAGCGTCTCGGGGTATTCACCGGTATAGATTGCGAGCTCAGGAAATTCGCGCGCCAGTTCTTGAGCGCCGGGGGGATTGTCGCGTGTGTCGACCACGCTGAACGGCAAACCCCGCGCATTCAGGAAACGCGCGCAGGACACGCCGGTCACCCCAAGGCCGACAACGACCCGGGTGTCCGTGCTGGCTATGATGTCCTGTGCCACATTCATTCCTAGCGTAGTTTCAACGTTGCGAGTCCAAACAGGACGAGCATCACCGTAATAATCCAGAAGCGCACAATCACGCGCGGCTCCGGCCATCCCTTCAGCTCGAAGTGATGGTGAATCGGTGCCATACGAAACATGCGCTTACCCGTTAACTTAAAGGAGGCGACCTGCAGGATGACCGACACGGTCTCCAGCACGAAGATGCCTCCCATGATGAAAAATACGATTTCGTGCCGCGTGATGACCGCGACCGTGCCAAGCGCGGCCCCGAGCGCCAGTGCACCGACATCGCCCATGAAAACCTGCGCTGGATAGGTGTTGAACCAGAGGAAGCCAAGTCCCGCACCCGCTATAGCGCCGCAGAAAACCACCAGCTCTCCGCTGCCGGGCACGTAGGGAATATGCAGGTACTCTGCAAAATCCACACGGCCGGTCAGGTAGGCGATAATGCCAAGCGCGGTGCCCACCATCACCGTGGGCAGGATGGCGAGACCGTCCAACCCGTCGGTGAGATTCACCGCGTTGCTCGCTCCCACAATGACGAAGTACGTGAGGACAATGAAGAGCGGCCCCATGCTCCATGCCACGTCTTTAAAGAACGGGATGTAGAGCTGCGTGGTCACGGGGTTGTCGAACGCGCTGTACAGGTAGAAGGCGGCAGCGAGACCGGCAACGGACTGCCAGAAATACTTCCAACGCGCCGGGAGCCCTCGAGAGTCCTGCTCCACCACCTTGCGGTAGTCATCAACCCAACCGACCGCGCCAAAGGCGAGGGTTACTAGCAGGGCGATCCAGAGGTAAGGGTTGCGCAGGTCGCCCCACAGCAGGCAGGTGGCCGCGATGCCGACCAGGATAAGCGCGCCGCCCATGGTCGGCGTACCTGACTTGCTCAGGTGGCTCTCGGGTCCATCATCGCGCACCGCCTGGCCGACCTGGTAGAAATTCAGGCGACGGATCATGAACGGGCCAACCAGCAGCGAGATAGCCAGCGCCGTGCCCGCCGCGAGAATGCCGCGCATCGTCAGGTAGGAGAACACACGGAAACCGCTCTCGAACTGTGTGAGGTATTCCGCCAACAGCATCAGCATCGGTTCAGCCCTCCCCTGCCATTGGTCCAGCACTCAGCGCGTGCAGCACTTGCTCCATGCCGCTGGAGCGCGAGCCCTTGATAAGCAGCACATCGTCACCGCCGAGTTCGGGAGCAAGCGCTTCCGCGGCGGCCTCGCGCGTATCGAAATGCCGCGCGCCTGCGCCAAACGCGTGAACTGTTGGCTCAAGCTCGGGACCCACACCAACGAGCCCATCGAGGCCAGCGCTGCGCGCGTAGTCGCCGATTTCACGGTGCAGCTTCTCCGCCTCCTCACCCAGTTCGCGCATGGCGCCAAGCACTAGCGTGCGGCGACCGGCACAGCCCGCCAGCGTGTCGATAGCGGCACGCACGGAACCCGGATTGGCGTTGTAACAGTCGTCAATCAACTGGGCGCCGTTACAGCCAACCACCGTGCGCAGTCGGCCCTCCACCGGCTGCAGCGACTCCAACCCATCGCGTATGGCAGTGAGCGACAAACCGCAGGCGAGCCCAACCGCCGTTGCCGCCAGCGCGTTCGCAACGTTGTGCCGCCCGGAAAAACTGAGACGCATCGCGACATCACCTTCCGGCGTGGAGGCGGTAAAGCTGATGCCTTCAAGGCCGCGGAGTTGGATGTCCCGCGCGGTGATCGCGGCGGGCTGCTCGAGACCGAAGTCGAGAATGCGCGCCTCTCCCGCGCGGCGACGCCACTGCCTGGCGTACGACTGGTCGGCGTTAATGACTGCGCAACCCGTCGCACCTAGCTCGTCAAAGATCTCGCCCTTGGCAGTGGCCACATCGTCAACACTACCAAAACCCTCTAGATGCGCGGGCATGGCGTTGAGTAGTACACCGATCGCCGGCCTGCCCAGTTCGCACAGCCAGCGAATATCGCCGCCCTTGGCCGCGCCCATCTCTACAACGGCGTATTCAACGCCTGCGTGCAGTCGCAGCAGCGTGAGCGGTACGCCGATCTCGTTATTGAAATTACCGTCCGTTGCGAGTGTGTTGCCCGCCTGTGACAACACGGCGTTGATCATGTTCTTGGCAGTGGTCTTGCCATTGGACCCGGTGATCGCGACAAGCGTGCCCGCGAACAGGCCGCGGTTATACGCGCCCAACTTGCCGAGGGCTCGCTGGGTATCCTCTACCTGAAGCGTTGGCAGTGGCGCATCGGTGCCGGTGGCAACAAGTGCAGCGCCGGCGCCCGCTTGTGCGACATCAGACAAGAACGCGTGCGCGTCAAAGTTATCGCCAGACAACGCGACAAAAAGGTCGCCGGGAGATACGGCGCGACTGTCGGTGCTGACACTGTCAAACGTCACGTCGTCGCCAACCAACTGTGCGGCAAGCGGCGAGCAGAGCTCAGACAGCGTTAGTGACCGCATCATGCGGGCACCCTCCGCGCCAGCGCATCCCGCGCCTCTTCCTCATCGCTGAAGGCGAGTCGCTCCCCGTTTACGAGCTGGTAGTTCTCGTGCCCCTTACCAGCAATCAACACGCAATCCCCCGCGCCCGCGCCAGACACTGCGGCGGCGATGGCCTCGGCCCGGTCTGCAACCAGGCTGTAGTCGCCACTGCAGCCGGTTTCGATGTCGCGCAGAATTGCCTCTGGCTCTTCGTTGCGCGGGTTGTCGCTCGTCACGATCACCCGGTCTGAGTGCAGGCACGCAACCCGCCCCATAACCTGGCGTTTCTCACGGTCGCGATCACCGCCGCAGCCAAAAACAGTAACGAGCGCACCGCTGACATGGGGCCGCAATGCTGCCAGTACCTGCTCCAGTGCATCGGGCGTGTGTGCGTAATCCACCACCACCTGCACGCCAGCATCGTTGGCAATGGTCTGCATACGTCCCGGTACAGGACGCAGCGCAGCGACACCGTTGATCACCGCGGCGAGGTCTTCGCCCGCAAGCACCAGCGATGCGACCGCGGCCGCCAGGTTGGCGAGATTGAAGCGGCCCGGCAGCGGGCTCACAAATTCAGTCTCGCCCCAGGGGCTATGCAGACGCGCCGCAACGCCCTCGGGGCCAAACTCAGCCGCCTCTACACGCACGTCTGCTGCGGCACCGCTGGCCGAATACGTGAGTACATCGACTTCACCCGAGCACGCGGCGGCGACCAGGGGCGCAAACGGGTCGTCGACGTTCACCAACGCATGACGCAGGCCCTCGGTCGCAAACAGCCGGAGTTTTGCGCGGCCGTAAGACGCCATGTCACCGTGGTAGTCGAGGTGGTCGTGGGACAGGTTGGTAAAGACGGCCGTTTCAAACTCGACGCCAGCCACCCGCCCCTGCACAAGCGCGTGTGACGACACCTCCATGGACACGGCAAACACGTCGCGCCCACGCCAATCGGCGAGCTGGCGCTGCAGCGCCACGGGATCGGGTGTCGTGTTCGCGGCATCGGTCACAGAGTCGTCAAGGCTCGCCCCCAGCGTACCAATCACGCCGCAGGGTCGACCCAAACCACGGGCAAGCTGCGCCACCAGGCGACTGGTGGTTGTCTTGCCGTTTGTTCCAGTGATACCGACGATGTGCATGTCGCGACTGGGGTTACGGTAGAAGCGCGCGGCGAGCATGCCCGCCTCGAAGCGCAGCTCCGGGATCTCTACAAGCGGCACGTGCAGCGCGTCGACAAAGCCCGCAACCGGCGGTTCGGCCAGCACGGCGGATGCGCCATTGGCGACGGCCTGCTCGATAAACTGGCGGCCGTCGTGCACCTCACCAGGCATCGCAAGAAAGGCATCGCCA
Organism: Halioglobus sp.; assembly: GCA_965227435.1. GTDB lineage: Bacteria > Pseudomonadota > Gammaproteobacteria > Pseudomonadales > Halieaceae > Marimicrobium. Next base: position 1,379,758 of record CBDDGB010000002.1, read on the forward strand.
GGTTTGACGGCACGGCTATCGAGCTGCATACCGCTGATCATCACGTCGGGGTATGCGGATGTGGGGCGCTCGAGCAGATCGGGCAGCGACATGGCCAGCTGGCTCATCAGGCTTCACCTCCGACCACGTTCGCGCTCGACTCGGCAACCTCGGAAAGATCCGGCGGTACGTTCAACAGGCGCAGTGCACCATCGACAATTGCGGAGAAGACCGGTGCCGCCGCCGCGCCACCGCCGTAGTCGTCGCCCTGGGGTTCGTTGATGACTACTACACTGACAACGCGCGGGTCTTCGAGGGGCGCCACGCCGGCAAACAGCGCGACATAGCGGTCCCTGGCATAACCCTCGGCTCCCACTTTATGCACGGTGCCGGTTTTGCCACCGACCTTGTGGCCGGGCACGCGGGCGCGGGTGGCGGTGCCATCGTCTATCGTCACGGAGTGCAGCATGGCGAGTACGCTCGCGGCCGTGGCCGGGTCGACAACCTGCAGCCCCTCCGGCGGCTGCTGCAGCTGCAACAGTGAGACCGGCAGGCGCATTCCGTGATTGGCAAACACCGTATACGCGGCGGCGAGCTGCAGTGGGCTCGCCGTGATGCCATAGCCGAAGGCAAGCGACACCTGCTCGCTGACGTGCCAGCGGTCGCGCACCGGCAGCCGGCCAGCGTTTTCACCAGGGAACCCGGTGCCCGGCGGGTCGCCGATACCGAATCGGCTCAGCACATCCCAGATCGGTTCATGACCGAGATCCAGCGCGAGCTTGGTCGTGCCCACCTGGCTGGACTTCTGCAGGATGCGCGTTAGGTCGATGGTCTTGTAGTTGCTCGGGTCCTCATACACCTTGCCGCCGACATTGATCCAGCCCGGCGCGGTGTCGATCGTTGTGTTTGGCGTGTAACGACCGCTTTCCAGTGCGGCGACCAGCGTCATGGCCTTCATCGTGGAACCCGGCTCGTAGGCATCGGTCACCGCGCGATTGCGGCGGTCTGATGCACTGCCCTTGTCGCCGTTCGGGTTGTAATCCGGGTAGTTGACCAGCGCGAGCACCTCACCGGTCCGGGCATCGAGCGTCACCACCGAACCGGACTCAGCACCAAGCGCCGTCACGGCGCGGGAGAGCTCGCGGTGCTGCTGGTACTGCAGTCGCAGGTCGATACTGAGGCGCAGGTCCTTGCCGGAACTTGCTTCCTCGAGAACCCCGATGTCGCGAACCACACCGCCGCGACGATCCTTGATGTACGTCTTCTTGCCGGGCGTGCCCTTCAGCCAGTCGTCGTAAGCGAGCTCAATGCCTTCTATGCCCTTGCCCTCGCGGCTCGTAAAGCCAACCAGCTGCGCAGCAACGGGGCCGGCCGGGTAAAAGCGCTTGTACTCGCGCTGGCTGTGAACACCTGAGATGCCGAGGTCCAGCACGCGCCTCGCATCGATGGGCATCCAGTGCCGCTCCAGGTACATGAAGCGCTTGCCCGCGTAACGTTCGAGCTTTTCTTCGAGCTCGGAGATCGGCATACCGAGTGCGGCGGCAAGTTCAGGAATGCGTCCGGATTCCGCAAGTACCTTCGGGTCAGCCCAGATCGACATCACCGGTGTGCTAACGGCCAACGGTTTGCCGTGCCGGTCGGAGATCACGCCACGATAGGCAGGAATCTCCGCCACGCGCACTGCGCGGGCATCGCCCTGGTTTTTGAGGAAAGCGCTCCCGCGCTCACGGTCGAGAATCTGCAGGTTGAGCAACTGCCAGACCACGAGCCCAAGCAGGCCGACGAGGCCTCCCACGACCACATGGAAGCGCCAGCGCGGCAGCGGGCTCTGCGTCGAACGGCGCTTCATGGCGAGACCACCCGGATACGCGCGAGGTCGGGCGTCGCCATATTGAGCTCACGCCCCGCCTCTTCCTCTACCAGCCGATGCGAGCCGAACGTGCTCTGTTCAAGCAGCAGCCGGCCGTAGTCTTCCTGCAACGTCCACTGCGAGAATTCCAGTCCCTGCAGCTGCGCATACAGCACGCGACACTGGTGCGTTGAATGAATTACCAGGAATGCCGAGAAGAGGATCAGGAGGAGGAGCGCGCCATCGGCCGCGAGCAGAGTACGTCCCTGCCCTGCCTTGTCAGTCACCTGCCTGGGTTTGCCTGACCTTACCTTCGCCAACTGCCCCTGCCCTACGCTATTTTTTCTGCGATGCGCATAACTGCGCTACGCGCCCGCGGGTTCAGTTCAACCTCACCCGCGGACGCGCGCACAGCCTTACCAACGAGGCGCATCCGACGATTCAGTGCCGATTCTTTGACCGGCAGACCGCGGGGCAACGCCTCGCCCCTGGACATGTCGCGCATGTAGCGTTTAACCAGCCTGTCCTCCAGAGAGTGGAAGCTGATCACTACGAGACGTCCCCCGACCCGCAACATGTCCAGTGCCCCATTCAAAAACGCTTCCAGGTCATCCAGTTCGCCGTTTACCTTGATGCGAATGGCCTGGAACGCACGCGTCGCCGGGTGCTTGTGCTTTTCCCAGCGCGGGTGCGCTTCACTCACCACCTTTGCCAGCGCGGCGGTTGTCTCGATCGGTGCAACTTTCCTGGCAGCGACAATCGCTGCCGCAATTCGGCGAGCAAACCGCTCCTCACCGTAATCCTTCAGCACCGCGGCGATATCCTCCTCACGGGCGGCATCCAACCACTCGGCGGCTGTTTCGCCGCTGCTGGTGTCCATGCGCATATCCAGTGGGCCGTCATGGAGGAAACTGAAACCTCGCTCGCCGTTGTCCAGTTGGGGGCTAGAGACCCCCAGGTCCAATAAAACGCCATCAACTGCGGTGATCCCCAATCGCCGCAGTTGATGGGGAAGCTGGGCGAAGGAGCCGTGATAGAAATCAAACCGACCTTCACCCTGTGCTACCTCTTCCGCAGCCGCGATGGCCAACGGGTCCTTGTCGACCGCCAGGAGACGGCCCTCGGTTCCCAGTTTTTCCAACACCGCGCGACTGTGTCCGCCGCGGCCGAAGGTGCCATCCACATAAACACCGTCCGGCTCGGTTACGAGGGCGTCGACCGCCTCTCGCAACAACACTGTTTCGTGCTCGCCCTTCACCTACAGCCGCAGCGAAAGGACTTCTTCTGCCAACTCCTCACCGGCGTCCGGGTCCAGCGCCGGCTGGTCAACTTCTTCAAGCCAGAGCGGCTCGGCCCAGAGCTCGAATTTGTTCCCCTGCCCCACGAGCACCAGCTCTTTCTCGAGCCTCGCGTACTTCCGCAGCGGGGCCGGAAGCAGCATGCGGCCGTTGCCATCGAGATCGACATCTGCCGCGTAACCAAGCACTTGTCTTTGCAGGCGCTTTACGCCGGGTTTCAGAGCGGGCAGACTCTTAATCTCATTCTCAATGCGTTCCCACTCGGGCAGCGGGTAGATAACAAGGCAGGGTGATTTGGGTTCCACGGTGACGACAAGCTTGCCGGCACATTCCTCCATCAACGGCTCGCGCTGGCGCGCTGGCATGGCCAGTCGTCCCTTCGCGTCCATGTTGATGTTATGTACTCCGCGAAACACGCCGATGCTTCCCACTTTGTTGGCTTTTGGTCCACCAAAAGGCAACTATTCCCACTTATTTCCACTTGAGACCACTATAGGTAGGGGTGTGGGAACTTGCAAGGAAGGCCGCAGCAAAAAGCGTTGTAAAACAGTGGATTAGAGCCGTTTTTCGGGCTGAATCCGCATTTTTCCGCGGTGGAAAAACACGCCAAAACAGGCCGGTATCCCGGTTTGTTAACTATTTACTTTAACTTAAAGTCTTATTTTTCATTAAAGACCATCTTTGTTATAACCAAAACAATCAGTGATTCGGGCCCTGTTGGGCAACATGTGGGAAATCCTGATCGAATTCGGTGCAAAGCGGGCTGCAAATGCGGGTCAAATCCCCGTTGAGGGCCAGATGGCAAGCGTGACAGGGCACAAACAGCCTGGAACGTGGAGAATTGTGGGAAAGGGAAAAAAACGAGTCGGTCGATAAGCCGGGTTCTGTCGTGGACGATCATTCATCTGCGACAGGTGTCACCACCTGCCTGTAGCGACCTACCCGAACCCACCGCGGGCCACGGCAAACGGGTTCCTATTTGGTCTTGCTCCGAGTGGGGTTTACCATCGCCACGCCTGTTACCAGCCGCGCGGTGCGCTCTTACCGCACCTTTTCACCCTTACCCGGCCGAAACCGGGCGGTTTCCTTTCTGCTGCACTTTCCGTGGGCTCACGCCCCCCAGGTGTTACCTGGCACCCTGCCCTGTGGAGCCCGGACTTTCCTCCCCGCTACTCACTCATTCACGGTGCTGACGTGCCTCTGTACCGTGAATGAGTGAGTAGCGGGGCGATCGCCTGACCGACTCGGCGCCAAGCCTACGCGTGGGGGGATTCGAGGGCAAGCCTAGTTGGCGTCGCCACCTTCGCGCTCGGCCACCAGGAATTCGTAGAGGGACTTTTTGCGCAGACCGGTAACGTCCGCCGCAATCTGTGCGGCCGCCTTGGCGGGCATATCCTCGGCGAGACGTCTGAGCCAGCGCGCCACGTCATCGTCTATTGAAGTACCGCGGGGCCCAGCGCCCGCCAACAGTAAAACGATTTCACCCCGGCGCTGGTTTTCATCCCCGGCCACCCGCTCGCTGAGCTCAGCAAGCGGGGCGCGAATGACCGTCTCAAAGGCTTTACTCAATTCGCGGGCGAGCACCGCCTCGCGGCCCCCGCCGAACACCTCGACAAGGTCTTCAAGGCAGGCCTGGATACGGTGCGGCGCCTCATAGAAGACGAGGGTACAATCCGTGTCGACAAGTTCACGCAGCCGGTTCTGGCGGGCACCCGCTTTTGCGGGCAGAAAGCCCTCAAACAGGAAGCGATCAGTCGCCAGACCCGACGCCGACAGCGCAGCCACCGCCGCGCAGGCTCCGGGCAGCGGCACAACCGCCAGCCCGCGCTCCTGCGCGCTGCGCACGAGGCGATAACCGGGGTCAGAGATCAGCGGCGTGCCGGCATCGGAAATCAGCGCAACCGCTGCACCGCCCTCAATGCGCCCCAGCAGCTCCTCGGCGGCGCGCTCGCCAGAGTGCTCATGGTAGGCAACAAGCCGGGTTTCGATACCGTGGGCACTGAGCAGGCGGGCGCTGTGCCGTGTGTCCTCAGCGGCAATGAGATCGGCGCCTTGCAGAACATCGAGAGCCCGCTGCGAGATATCACCAAGATTGCCGATGGGTGTCGCGACGACATAAAGACCGGCGTCCACGTTTTCCCCTTATAATGGCGGTCGTTTATCGGGGCCGGTAAGGCCCGCAGCATCGGTGAAGCATACCATGACCCAAGCCAGGCCCCGGTCCAGCGGTTTGATCGCCGCCGTTCTCCTTTTAAGTACGCTGGTTCTGGCAGCGTGCGGCGCCGCGCCGAGCCGCGACACGACAGATCCTGAACCAACGCCACCAGAGATTGCAGAGACGCCCGATACACTTGTGGACATGCGTCTGCCGCCAAGCGAGTTTGAGGCGGTTTTCCTCGAAGCAGAACGCGCCCTGGATCGTGGTGATACCGTTGCGGCCGCCCTCTCGCTGGCAACGCTCAATGCATCGGCACTGACGGACGACGACATACACTACCTCGCGTATCTCGAGGCTCGCGTAACGTATATCAATGGCGATGGCGAGGCGGCGCGGAACGATCTCGAAACCCTCCTGCTCCAACCCCTGCACTCAGGCGTGCGTTACCGCGCTCTCAGCCTGCTCGCCCACCTCACGTACCTCGAGGGCGACTTCCTCGCATCCGCGCGCGCGACCCAGGACATCATCAACCTGGGTGCACTGACCAACACCGCTGCCTGGGAAAGAAGACTCTGGCGGGCACTGCAGCGCGCCGACGCCGACGCCCTGTTCGGTGCGGAGATTGACCCAGGAGACCGGCAGTGGCAGGGCTGGCTGGCGCTGGCGCTCGCCACGCGCAACTCGGGCTTCGCGCGCGAGCGCGCGATCGCGCGGTGGCGCAGCGAGTACCCCGAGCACAGCGCCCAGGCCACGCTGCCCGGTGGTCTACAGCAGCTGGTTGACTCGCCGCAGGGTGCCAACCGGGCGGCACTCCTGCTGCCACTCTCAGGCCGTCTGGCACCCGCGGGTCGCGCTGTCCTGGACGGCTACCTGGCCGCGCAGTATGCCGCGCGCAACCGCGGTGAAGCCGTGCCAGACCTTATTGTGCTCGACGAGTCTGACTTCCCCTCCTCCATCGCCGCCTACGAGCACGCCGCGAACGCCGGTGCCGATATTGTCGTTGGCCCGCTAAACAAGCTGGCAGTGGCAGAGCTCGGCACGCAGCTCGAGAGGCCCATACCCGTGCTCGCACTGAACCGCTCTGACCAGATGCTGCCGGCGAGCGGCAGCCCACTGGTGCAACTGTCCCTGTCACCCGAGGACGAGGCCGCACAACTCGCCGACTTTGCATTCGGCGAAGGCGCACGCAGGGCGGTGATCTTAAGCCCGCGGGGAGCCTGGGGAAGCAACTTGCAGCGCGCCCTTACCACCCGCTGGGAGATGCACGGTGGACGTGTGGTAGGAAGCTCGGCCTATGTCGACAAGGAGGAGTACTCAACGAGCATTGAGCGCGCCCTTGGACTCGCAGACTCCAACGCCCGCGCCCAGATTGTCGAGGACCTGCTTGGCATGCCCGTTGAAAGCACGCCGCGTCGACGGCAGGACGCAGACGTGGTGTTCCTGCTCGCGCGCAACTCTGCACAGGCCAAAGCGCTGAAGCCACTGCTGGCATTTCACTTCGCGGGCGATCTTCCGGTTTACGCCATCTCGTCGGCCTATAGCGGCGTCACCCGCGATGACGACAAAGACCTGCGAGGAATCCGGCTGCTCGAAACCCCCTGGCTGCTCTCGGAGCAGGATGCGCTGCGCAACACGCTCGGCGAGCGCAATATTGCCGGCGAAGCCTACCCCCGACTCAACGCCCTGGGCGCAGACGCCTACCTGCTGCAGGCAGAGTTTCCGCGCCTCGCCGCTGGCCCCGATGCGCTCCTGCGCGGTCGCACCGGCCTCTTGAGCATGGACCCGCAGCTGCGCATCCAGCGCGAACTCTCGCCGGCCACATTCGATGGCGACAAACTGACGCCGCGCTGACTAGACTCTGCTCCCTGCACTTTCGGGGAGCGCGCCTTGTCCAGGGGTGAAGACTACGAACGGCAAGCCGCCGCTTTGCTTGTCGGCAGCGGCCTGCGCATCGTGGCCCGAAATTTTCGCGCCCGTTCTGGAGAAATCGACATCATCGCGCTCGAGCGCCACACGCTCGTCTTCATCGAGGTGCGCGCCCGCAGCAATCCCGCCTATGCATCGGCGGCCGCATCGGTCGATCGCCGCAAGCAACGCAAGCTTGTGGCTACAGCGCAGAGCTTCCTGAAAAGCCATCCCGGCTGGCGAAATAGTCCGTGCAGATTTGACGTCATTGCCTTTGAGCCGCGACAATCCGCTACCGACTTAACACCCAACTGGATACGCGGCGCCTTTACAGGCTGACTGCAACACTATGGACCACTACGAGCGCATTGCAGGTCACTGCCAGGACACTATCGAAGCGATTGCCCTGTCGGTAGACCAACTCGCCGAAGGCCTGGAAGAGGCGGTGAGCTTGATGACGTCTGCGCTGCTTGCGGATGGGAAGATCATCGCCTGCGGTAACGGAGCTGACGCTGCACTGGCACAGCTCTTTGTCTGCCAACTGCTGGGTCGCTTCGAGCAGGAGCGCCCCGCCTTGCCGGCAATCTCGCTCGCGAGCGACGGCGCCGCCGCGACCGCTGCGACACTCCACGGCGGTGCCAACGATACCTTTGCCCGACCGCTGCGAGCACTGGGTCAACCAGGCGATGTATTGTTGTGTATCAACAGTGGCGAAAGCGGCGGCAACCTGCTGCGCGCTCTGCAGGCAGCCATGGAACGCAACATGGGCATCGTATTGTTGACCAACACGGGCGAAGGCGAGCTGGATTCCCTGGTGCGTTCGGAAGATGTTGTATTGCGCGTGGAAGCTGCCCGCTCCAGCCAGAGGGTTGAACTCTTTACGCTGGTCCTGAACTGCTGCTCGGAGCTGATAGACCAGGGGCTGTTCGGCGACCACGGGGAAAACTGAGCAATGCGCGTACTCGTTCTACTTGTACTTTCAGCCTGCCTGCTTCTCTCGGGCTGCGGCAGCATGCTCGCAGCCATGGACGTTGACACTATAGAGGACGATCCCGGCGAGCGCACTTTCGGTCGCATGATCGAAGACAACAACGTCGAGACTAAAGCCATCGTTAACATCCACGCTGCGGACGAGGCCTACCACGAGACCAATGTCACCGTGGTCAGCTACAACGGCTACCTGCTGATCGCCGGCCAGGTACCGAGCGAAACGCTGAAGGCACGCGCCACGACCATTGCGCGCGACATTGCCGGTGTACGCCGCATCTACAACGAGCTCGAGATTGCTGCGCCCAGTTCGGGCATGACCCGCACCTCCGACACGTGGATCACGGCCAAGGTGAAAACGGTTCTGCTGGCAAAAACAGAAACAGACGGCTCCCGCGTCAAGGTCGTGACGGAGAATGGCGTGGTGTACCTGATGGGGCTTGTAAGCAGCAAAGAGGCTAAACGCATCAGCGCGGCGACCGCTGACATATCGGGCGTGCAGCGTGTCGTACAGCTCTTCGAGCTAATCGACTGACTACTTGACGATCTTTAGTGAGGGGCGGTTATCCGACCCACCTGACGGCGGCTGGTCTTCGGGTGGTTCGGCAGACTCTTCTGGGTCGAACACCATGCCCTGCCCATTCTCTCGCGCGTAAATCCCAACGACCGCGTTCACCGGGACATAGACGTCCTCGGCCACGCCGCCAAAGCGACCATTAAAGGAAACGGCCTGGTTGCCAATGTCGAGATCAACAACCGCATCGGGAGAGATGTTGAGGACGATCTGGTCGTCCTTTACGTACTGCTCAGGGACGATAACGCCTGCGATGGAGGCATCTACGAGAACATAAGGAGTGCAGCCGTTGTCCACGATCCACTCATACAGGGCCCGCATGATGTAGGGACGGCTGGAGTTCACGGTGACGCCCGGGCGAGAGGAAGCGGGCCTTACAGGCGCATTTCCCGTTCCTGTTCCGTCAGACTGTCCTGGAAGGCGTCCCGGTTAAACAGGGAATCCATGTACGCGAGTAGCGGCTTGGACTGCTTACTGCTGCGAATGTCGACGCCAAGTGCCGGCAGACGCCAAAGGATCGGCGCAATACAGCAATCGACGAGGGTAAACTCCTCGCTCATGAAGAAAGGCTTTTCTGCGAAGATCGGGGCGATTGACATGATGCCCTCGCGCAATTCCTTGGTGGACTTCTTGACCACGTTGTCGCTGCGGGTGTGCTGGATCGCATCGACCAGCGTGCACCAGTCCTTCTCGATACGGTGGATGAACAGGCGGCTCTCAGCCCGCGCCACCGGGTAGACCGGCAGAAGCGGCGGGTGCGGAAAGCGCTCGTCGAGGTATTCCATCATGACCTTGGACTCGTATAGCACCAGGTCGCGGTCTACGAGTGTTGGCAGGCTGTTGTAGGGATTGAGATCAGCCAGCTCAGCCGGCGGGTGGTTGGCATCGGCCTCCACCATATCGACCGTGACGCCCTTCTCTGCCAGGACAATACGAACACGATGGCTGTAGTGGCTCGTGCTATCAGAGAAAAAAGTCATCGAAGATCGTTTTGCAACAACACCCATGGGGAATCCTCAGTTAGTTCTTATTGCTTGCGGGCCAGGGGCAAGCCAGGCCCGGTGACGGCTTACCGTCAGTGCACGTCTTTCCAGTATTCGCGGTTAAGCAGTGCAGCGAAAACCGTAAACAGCGCGATGAAAAGCAGTGTGTATACACCGATGCGCTTGCGCTCCACGACAATGGGCTCGGCCGTGTAGGCCATGAAGTTTACCAGATCGTAGATGGCGCCATCGAACTCTTCGGCGCTCATGCTGCCAGCTTCGGCCTCTGCCACGGTGTAGTTGCCGCAGGGGTCTTCGTTAATGTCTTCGCCTGTCAGCGGGTCGCGCTTCACACCACCGTTCTCGGCCGTAACAGGGCCGGGAGCGCACTCCTGCATGCCCTGCAGTTCAAGCATGACGTGCGGCATGCCGACGTCCTTGAACACGCGGTTGTTGACGCCGTACGGGCGGCTTTCGTCGCGGTGAAAGTGACGCAGGTACGTGTAGAGCCACTCGGGTTGACGCGCACGAGACACCAGCGTGAGGTCCGGCGGGGTAGCACCGAACCACGTCTTGGCAGACTTCTCGTCCATCGCGTTTTCCATCAACTCGCCGATCTTGATAGACGGGTCGAACACCAGGTTTTCCATGTACAGGTCATGCGGAATGCCGAGGTCATCGGCAACGCGCTCGTAGCGTGAGTACTGCAGTGAGTGGCAACCGAAGCAGTAGTTCATGTAGAGCATGGCACCGTGCTGCAGCGAGGCCTGGTCTTCGGGGTCGGCGACAAACTCGTCACACGGGATTTGGCCACAGTCATAAGCAGACTCCGCGCCGACCGCCTTGAGCGGCAGCACGGTGAGGGCCAGGATCAGCGCAAGGCCGCCCATTGAGCCCCAGAAACCGATACCCCCGTCGGTAGTGACACGTTCCGGCACCGGTTTCGTCTTCTCCATCGATGTCCAGATCGGCATCAGCAGGAAGAAGGCGAAGTAAATCACGCTGCAGATCTGTGCCAGCAGGGTGCGCGCCTCAGTCGGCGCACGGATGCCCAGCACTCCGAGAATCAGGAATGACGAGGTGAACAGGACGAGCATCACCTTCGTCACGTTGCCGCGATAGCGCCACGAGCGCACCGGGCTGCGGTCCAGCCAGGGCAGCAGGAACGGGATAGCAACGGAAGCCGCGAACGCAATGAAGCCCCAGAACTTGTCAGGCACCGCGCGTAACACGGAGTAGTACGGCGTGAAGTACCAGACTGGCGCGATGTGCTCCGGCGTCTTCAGGTTGTTCGCCTCTTCGAAGTTCGGGAACTCGAGGAAGAGCCCACCCATCTCCGGCATGAAGAAGATGATGCCGCAGAAGATGAACAGGAATACGCCGATCGCCTGCAGGTCGTGCACGGTGTAGTACGGATGGAAGGCAACCCCGTCGAGCGGTATGCCGTTCTCGTCCTTGTGTGCCTTGATGTCGACGCCGTCCGGATTGTTGGAACCCACCTCGTGCAGCGCCAGCAGGTGCAGTACAACCAGCGCGAGCAACACGATGGGCAGGGCCACGACATGCAACGCGAAGAAGCGGTTCAGCGTAATACCGGAGATCAGGTAGTCGCCGCGGATCCAGGTCACGATGTCTTCACCGACCACCGGGATCGCCCCAAACAGCGAGATGATCACCTGTGCACCCCAGTAGGACATCTGGCCCCAGGGCAGTACGTAGCCCACGAAGGCCTCAGCCATGAGGACCACGAAGATCAGCATGCCGAAGATCCAGATCAGTTCGCGCGGCTTCTTGTACGAGCCGTACAGCAGTGCGCGGAACATGTGCAGGTACACGACGAGGAAGAACGCCGAGGCGCCAGTCGAGTGCATGTACCGCAGGAGCCAGCCATACTCCACATCACGCATGATGTATTCGACGGAGGCAAACGCGCCCTCCTGGCTGGGCGTGTAGTTCATGGTGAGCCAGATACCGGTCAACAGCTGGTTAACCAGCACCAGCAGCGACAGCACACCGAAGAAGTACCAGAAGTTAAAGTTCTTGGGCGCGTAGTACTTGCCCATGTGGGTGTCCCACGCACGCATGATTGGCAGGCGTGCATCAACCCAGTCGCGCAGTCCAATAAGCATATTGTTCATGACGCTGCCTCCGAATCGACTCCAATCACCAGGACTTTGTCATCCTCGTAGGAGTAGGGAGGGATAATCAGGTTCTTGGACGCTGGTGCGCCCGCATAGACGCGGCCTGACAGATCGAACTTGGAGCCGTGGCATGGGCAGAAGAACCCGCCGAGCCACTCCTCGCCACCAAGGTCAGAGGCACCGACCTCAGGGCGATACTTGGGCGCGCACCCGAGGTGTGTGCAAAGTCCCTCGACGACGAAAAACTCTGGGCGAATAGCGCGCTCAACGCCATCAATGTACTCGGGCTGGGAGCCGTCTTCAGTGGATTCTGGGTCCTTCAGCGTGTCGTTGAGACCCTCGAGATCGGAAATCTGTTGCTCCGTACGGCGCAACACATAGACTGGCTTGCCGCGCCACTCGACGGTGGTCATCTGGCCTGGCTCCAGTTTACTGACATCAAACTTGACCGGCGCACCGGCCGCCTTGGCTTTGGCTGACGGGTTCCAGGAGGCGACGAAGGGAACCAGTATTCCCGCCGCGCCGGCCGCACCCACCACGCTCGTGGCTGCCGTCAGGAACTTGCGCCTGCCGGAGTTAACGCCATCGCTGCTCATGCTTCTCTCCCAAGATTATGGGCTCTGCCTTGAGCCCTCGGACAGGACCCTGAAGAGGCCCTCAAAAACGGGTGCAAATGGTAAAGACTTTGCCCCGCTGATACAAGGAAAACGCCTTGATTTTACTGTGGTTTCGGGCCCGGATTGGGCCTGCCTGACGGGTGGCAACTGAATTGGTTACGGATGCACCAATTCGGGGGGCCCAATAAAAAAAATGCCCGGTATGCAATGCATCCGGGCACATGCGTAGCGGTAGCGCGCTACCGTTAACGCTTGGAGTACTGGGGACGCTTTCGGGCCTTGCGCAGGCCGACTTTCTTCCGCTCCACCTCACGGGCATCGCGGGTAACGTAGCCAGCGGCGCGCAGGGTGCCGCGCAGGGACTCGTCGTAGTCCATCAGGGCGCGGGTAATGCCGTGGCGAATCGCTCCAGCCTGGCCGAAGCTGCCGCCGCCGGTGACGGTGACGTTTACATCGAATTTGTCAGCCATTTCAACAAGTTCCAGCGGCTGGCGTACGATCATGCGGGCGACTTCGCGACCGAAGAACTGATCCAGGGGACGCTTGTTGACGGTAATGTTGCCCGCGCCGTTGCTAAGGAAGACCCGTGCAGTGGAGGTCTTGCGGCGGCCGGTGCCGTAATATTGGGTGGCTGACATAGAAAAATCCGTTAGATATTCAGTACTTGCGGCTGCTGCGCGGCATGAGGGTGCTCGTTGCCGGCGTAGACCTTGAGTTTCTTGAACATGGCGCGACCGAGGGGGTTGCGCGGCAACATGCCCTTGACGGCGTTTTGCAGAGCGCGCTCGGGAGCCTTTTCGATCAACTTCTCGAAGGAGACAGACTTGAGACCACCCGGGTAACCGGTGTGGTGGTGGTAGATCTTGCCCTTCGCCTTGTTGCCGGTCACGCGGACCTTTTCCGCGTTCACCACGACGATGTAGTCGCCGGTGTCTACGTGGGGCGTGTACTCGGGCTTGTGCTTGCCACGCAGGCGGTGCGCGATCTCGCTGGCCAAGCGGCCCAGCGTCTTATCGGCGGCGTCTACGACAAACCAGTCGCGGTTTACCTCGCTCGCCTTGGCGCTGAAGGTTTTCATGAATCACTGCCTCTTGGAGGAGCCGAAAAATAAAGAGCGCGAATTCTACTGGGGGGGACACCCCATTTCAAGCGGATTTCCCAAGAATTTTGCGGACTTAGGCAGGTGTCTGGCTGGGGCCCGGGGCACCCCGCTATCACGGCTCACGCTGCCCGGCGCAGGAGGCCGAGACCCCCCAACGGGGACCGCCAAAAAGCGTACATCCATGTACAGGCTCGGCTGGCGACTTCCTGTCGCCAGACGCCCCCGCTGGGGGGTCTCGGCCTCCCGCACCTCGGGATCGAGCGGCTGAGAGTTTTTTGGGGTCAGGGCCTGTGTTCGCGCCCCAGGTATTCGAAAGACTGCATCTCCTGCAGCCTGGAGATCGTGCGCTGGAACTCGAATTCTAGCTGCCCGCACGCGTAAAGCTCGAGCAGGGGTACCTCGGCCGCCAGTACGAGCTTCACATTCCGGTCGTAGAACTCGTCCACGAGATTGACGAAGCGCCGCGCCTGGTCATCGATGGCCGAGGTGAACTCAGGGACACCCGATATGAGAACAGCATTGAAGATGCGCGCCAATTCGATGTAGTCGTTCTGGGAGCGCGGGCCATCGCAGAGCTCCGCGAAGTCGAACCAGGCAACGCCCTCGGCGAAACGGCGGCAGGTAAGAAAGCGCTTGTTGATCTCGATACGCTCCCAGTTCTTGCCGACCTCCACAGCGAGACGATTGAAACTGTCTTCGAGGCTCTTGTCGGCACCCTCATCGAGGGGGTAATGATAGAGCTCCGCTTGCTGCAGGGTCCGCAGGCGGTAGTCGATACCGGCGTCGATGTTGACCACTTTCGTGTACTTCTCTACCAGCGCGATAGCCGGCAGGAAACGCTGTCGTTGCAGGCCGTTTTCGTAGAGATGCTCCGGTTCAATGTTGGAGGTAGCGACCAGCGTGACGCCGCGCGCAAACAGCGCCTCCATTAATCCACCGAGAATCATTGCGTCGCCGATATCGGTGACAAAAAACTCGTCGAAGCAGACAACGCGGGCTTCTTCCGCGAGGCGATCGGCCACGATCTCGAGGGGGTTCTTCTCGCCATCGAGCGATGTGAGCTCCGAATGCACACGCTGCATGAAGCGGTGGAAGTGCACGCGCAGCTTGCGCTCAAAGGGAAGGCACTCGTAAAACGTGTCGACAAGGTAGGTCTTGCCGCGGCCCACGCCGCCCCAGAAGTAGAGACCGACCTCCGGTTCGACAGGTTCGCGTCGCACCCTGCGCACGATAGCGCTCAGGAGTCCGCCGCGTTTGGGGGGCGATGCGACCAGTCGGTCGTACAGGTCCTGCAGCAGACGGACGGCCTGTTCCTGCGCGGGGTCGTGGGAGAAATCCTCGCGTTCCAGGTCGGCCTGGTAACGCTCAAGCGGCGTGGTCATTGAGGCGTGTGCGCCGGTCGGCTTAGCGAGCCGCCACTTTAGCGACAGGTGTTCGCGATGGCAATGCACGGTCTACAGATGCACAGGGAGACGGGGTATACTGGCCGCCCTTTCTGGCGCGGTAAAAGAGGACACACGTGGTGCTATCCGAAATGAATGTGCAGATGATTGCTATCGCGGGCGCGATTCTCGCGGTGGGCATTATGCTCGGCTACTTTATCGGTCGTCGCACGTCCCCGGCGGGGCAGAAGTCCCGTGAGGTCGAGCGCAAGCTCGACCAGGTTCTTCAGGAGAAAAAGCACTACGAAGACGAGGTCATGGAGCACTTCGGCGAGACCGCGCGCCTGCTCAACTCCCTGACCGAGAGCTACCGTGACGTGCACAACCACCTGGCAACTGGTGCCGGCGAACTGTGTCGCGGTGATGGCCCGGTCGGCCTGGCGCACCTCGAGAACGAACGCGACCCTTCGGAAATACCGCCAAACCTTGCGCAGATTCAACCCCCACTGGACTACGCACCCAAGAGCTCGCCCGACGAAAAAGGCATGCTGAATGAAGAGTTTGGCCTGGAGCGCAAGAACGAACAGGGCGCGGAAGAACAGAGTCCACCGCGCGACTAACAGACCCCCTGTCAGGCCGGGTTGTCGATATCGATAAACCGGTGTTCCAGGGAAAATTTGTCCGCCACGTGTTCACCCACGGCCTGCGCGCCATAGCGTTCAGTGGCGTGATGTCCCGCCGCAACGAAGTGCATTCCCTCTTCCCGCGCCACGTGCACCGTCTGCTCGGAGACCTCACCCGTCAGGTACAGGTCCGCGCCCGCTGCGAGCGCTGCCTCAATGTACCCCTGGGCTCCACCGGTGCACCAGGCGATCCTCGACACCTCGGCCTCGGGGTCACCCACGTGGAGGGAGTCTCTGCCCGTGAGCGTTTCCAGTCGCTTTACAAACTCAGCAGCCACGATGGGCTGCGGCAGCGAAACGACATTGCCGACGACCGCCCCCGCACTCGCCGGAAGTGCTTCGCGCCCCTCGGTGGGCAGCTCGAGCAGGTCGGCGAGACGCGCATTGTTGCCCCATGTGGGGTGGGCATCCAGCGGTAAGTGATAACCGAGCAGGCTGACGTCGGCACCCAGCAGCGCACCGATACGCCGGCGCTTCATACCGACGATGCGCGAATCTTCGTTGCGCCAAAAGTAACCGTGGTGCACGAGTATGGCATCGGCGCGCCACTCAATCGCGGCGTCAACAAGCGCCTGGCTCGCCGTGACGCCCGTCGCTAACCGGGCAACGGTCGGACGACCCTCCACTTGCAGGCCGTTGGGTCCATAGTCGTCGAACGACGAGATATCAAGGCACTGATTGAGGTAAGCGACAAGATCCGCCAGGGCTACACTCATAGTATGCTCCGTAGATGTCACACCTTTGCCGGAAATGTTTACACGAATTGCGCAACCGTTTGGCGTGCACTTGGGCGCATCATATACAATGCCGCTGCAAAGGACACGATAGCGATCCATGCTAAAGCACCTCTCATTCATTTTCTGGCCGGCCGTCGCGGGCCTTCTAGGCGCCCTGCTCTTACTCGACCGCTGGGTTCTTCCTGAGGAGGAGAACCGCTGGAGCGAACGCAACGAGCGCGTCAGTTACGCGCGAGCGGTGCGCAGCGCCACGCCGGCCGTTGTAAACATCTACACGGCGAAGCTGGTGACCGACACCAACGTTAACGGTCTCGACGACTCTTTTTTCCGCAGGCTTAGCCCCCCGCGTTCGCAGCGGCCACGGCTGGAACGGTCCCTGGGCTCCGGCGTAATCATGACCGAGGAAGGCCATATCCTCACCAACAACCACGTGATTGCCGGTGCAGACGCCATCCAGGTCCTGTTACACGATGGCCGCTCCGCCAATGCACTGGTGATCGGTACGGACTCGGCGACAGACCTCGCGGTGCTGCAGATCCAGCTGCCCGACCTCAAGCCCGTCGAACTCGCCAATTCCGACCAGGCGCAGGTCGGCGACATCGTGCTGGCGATCGGCAACCCGCTGGGCTTTGGTCACTCGGTGACGCAGGGCATCGTTTCCGCGCTGGGTCGCTCAGGGCTGCAGCTCAGCACGTATGAAAACTACATCCAGACGGACGCATCGATTCACCTCGGCAATTCGGGCGGCGCGCTCATCGACACGCGCGGCCGCCTGCTGGGCATCAACACGCTTATTTTTACGCCCAACAGCCAGACTCAAAATGGCGCAACCGGTATCGGCATCAGCCTTGCGATACCGTCCAACCTCGCGATCTTCGTGATGGAGGACCTCATCGCCTACGGCGAGGTGATTCGCGGTTGGCTGGGCGTGTCGGTGGAACCCATCGGAGGCATCCTGCCCTCGGGAGAGAGCAGCCAGGCACTTGAGGTTGTGGCGGTGGCGCCGGACAGCCCAGCCCAGAAAGCCGGCGTGAGAGTCGACGACATCATCACGCATATCAACGGCGAGCGCGTGCAGGACGGTCGACTCACCATGCACCAGATTGCGCGGCTGCGGCCCGGTGACGCAATCAAGATTTCAGTGCAGCGCAAAAACCAGTCGCTGGACCTGCGCGCCGTGGTCGGCGCGCTGAACCAGTCCATCAACCCCTGATAGTGGGCCGCTAGTCTTTAAGGCGCAGTTCGGCGCTGCGCGCGTGCGCGGTGAGCGACTCGCCCCGGGCTAGCACAGATGCCGCTTCCCCAAGCGCCTGCACACCGCGCTCACTGCACATGATCACAGAAGAACGCTTCTGGAAATCGTAGACGCCGAGCGGCGAAGCAAACCGGGCCGTCTGCGATGTCGGCAACACGTGACTGGGGCCCGCACAGTAGTCTCCCAGCGCCTCGGAGGTATAGCGACCTAGGAAAATCGCGCCGGCCTGGCTTATGCCTGCCAGCAGTGCTTCGGGGTCCGTAACCGACAACTCCAGGTGTTCAGGCGCAAGGCGGTTACTGACCGCAACGGCCTCATCGAGATCGCGGGTAAGAATCATCGCGCCGCGCCCTCTTAGCGAGGCGCCGATGATGTCTGCGCGCTCCATTTGCGGCAGCAGTCGGTCAATACTCGCCTGTACACGATCGAGGTAGTCCGCATCGGGGCAGAGCAACAGGGCCTGGGCGTTTTCGTCGTGCTCAGCCTGGGAAAACAGGTCCATGGCGACCCAGTCCGGGTCAGTGCTGCCATCGCAGATCACGAGAATCTCAGAGGGCCCAGCCTCCATGTCGATACCCACGCGACCGAACACCTGCCGCTTCGCCGTGGCGACATAAATGTTGCCCGGCCCCACGATCTTGTCGACGGCCGGTACGGCCTCGGTTCCTATCGCCAGGGCCGCAATGGCCTGCGCGCCGCCCATGGTAAACACGCGGTCCACCCCGGCGATGTACGCCGCGGCCAGCACCAGATCATTGAGCTCTCCGTCGGGTGCGGGAACTGCCATGATCACTTCCGGCACACCGGCCACCTTGGAAGGCACGGCTGTCATCAACACTGACGAGGGGTAACTCGCTTTACCGCCCGGCACGTAGAGACCCGCGCGGTCTACAGGCAGCACACGCTGGCCGAGCAGATTGCCGTCTTCGTCCTCGTACTGCCAGCTGCCCTGCAGCTGGTGCTCGTGGTAGGCGCGCACGCGCCGTGCCGCGTATTCCAGGGCGTCACGCTGGTCGGCATCGATTGACTCAAAGGCCTGCTGAATGCGCGCCGCCGGAACCTCAAGATCCTTTGCTGAGCCCACCTCAAGGCGATCGAAGCGCGCGGTGTATTCCAAAAGCGCAGCATCACCGCGCTGCTCCACATCGGCGATAATGGCTGCAACCGCGGCGTTCACCTCCGCATTGAGCTCGGGCTCCCAGGCGGTCAGCGCGGCGAGCTGCGTGTCAAAGTCGGCGTTCTGCGTATCAAGCCGGCGCATCTGCGGCCTCCCCGACAGCCTCGGAAAGGCTATCGATGATGCGCGTGATCACCGTGTGGCGGGAGCGCATGGCCGCCTTGTTGACAACAAGCCGCGAGCTGATTGCCGCAATCTCCTCAAATGGCTCCATCCCGTTCGCACGGAGCGTGTTGCCGGTGTCCACGATATCTACAATCAGGTCGGCGAGGTCCATCATGGGCGCGAGCTCCATCGCGCCGTAGAGCTTGATAAGGTCAGCCTGCACACCGCGGCGCGCAAAATACTCGCGCGCGGTATTGACGAACTTGGTGGCGACGCGAACCCGCGCAGCACCGGGTTGCCAACCTACCGGCCCTGCGGTCATCAGGCGGCAGCGCGCGATGCCGAGGTCCAGCGGCTCGTACAACCCTTCGGCACCCTGCTCCAGCAATACATCCTTGCCCACCACGCCCATATCGGCGGCGCCGTGTCGCACGTAGGTCGGCACATCGGTGCCGCGGATGATAACGAGCTGCACATCGTCGTGGTTAGTCGCAAACACCAGCTTGCGGCTGGTGCTGACGTCCTCAATGGGCTCGATGCCCGCCTGCTCGAAAAGGGGCAGGGTCTCTTTCAGGATGCGGCCCTTGGTCAGGGCGATCGTCAGTTTGTCGTTCATGTCTGTAACCGTCTCAAACGCGCCTGGGCTGCGCGTGGGTCCCTGTAATGCCGCCGGTCGTCCGACAGCGTTGCCTTACTGCTGGGACTGCGACTGCCACTCAGTGGGGGTGTAAGTGCGGATATTAACCGCATGGATGCTGCCGTCGGCGATATGGTCTGAGAGTGCTGCGTATACGAGCTGCTGCTTCTTAACCGGGCGCAGGCCTTCGAACACGTCGCCGATTGCCTGGATATCGTAGTGGCTGCCATCCCCCGAAACGTGGAATTCGCAGTCGCTCATATGGCTTTCCAGC
Source organism: Halioglobus sp. (assembly GCA_965227435.1). Taxonomy (GTDB): domain Bacteria; phylum Pseudomonadota; class Gammaproteobacteria; order Pseudomonadales; family Halieaceae; genus Marimicrobium. The sequence goes on from CBDDGB010000002.1 coordinate 1,399,601, forward strand.
AGCGCCTTCACTTTGGACGCGTCCATGGATAACTCCCGGTTTACAGACGGCACCGCGCCGCCAGAGGTGGGCATTCTATGGGAAATGGGGGCATATGGCGAACCCCCGAAAGGTGAACTAATGACAGGCAGACGGCCTGGCCGTCATTCCTCGACGTCGACCGTTACCACTGTCCAGCTGGCGATGACCGCGTCGAGATCACCATCGTTTTCTCGGGCCGAGGCCAGGAACTGGTCGCGATAAATCTCGCCAAGGTTAACGCTCTCGATGATCACGTTGCGCAACTTCCACTCATCGCTCTTTGAAAGGCCCATCATGTAGAGCATCTCGTAGGGTGAGGAGCGGTCCGCGTAGATAAGCTGCTTTACCGAAACGCGCTTCGCCGCCGGGTCCTCTTCCTCGCGCTCAGCGAGCTCTATTCGAGAACCACCAAAGGCCAGGAGACCCTTGCTGTAGGTGCGCACCAGGCTGGAGCGCATCGCAGCGGTAAACCTGTCCAGCTGATCGCGCAGCTTCTCACGCCCCGCCTCGTCCAACGAGCGATAGCGACGGGAACTGGCGTAGTCACCCATCACAGAACGGGCGAAGCCTCGGTAGTCAATCAGGGGGTCGAGGATCTCCTCTACCTGCCGGTAGTAGCGCTCGGGGTCTTCGTCGACGTAATCATCGGCAGCCTGCACGACCGTCATAACCTCGGCGGTGGTGTCCTCTACCAGCTGGTACGCCTGGTCCAGCGTGGCGGCCTCCGTGGCCTGCGCGTACAGGGTGACGAGTCCCAGCCACACAACTGTGAACGCTCTCACGACAACTGACATCGATCTCCTCCGTATGTCCTTTTTTTCACTACCCAGAGCGGCTCTCACCTGTATAATCCGCCCCTCGACTATGCCTTTTACGGCCCATCCCTGGTGGTATTCAGTCCCGCTGCATAATCTATGACACCGCGTACGATCAACCAGTTCCACCCCGCTGCGCGCTGCTTACTGTAGCAGGAAATCTGCTTTCATGCTGTTCGCCGCCCTCGCCATACTCATCGGTTTTGTCATCCTGATCTGGAGCGCCGATCTGTTTGTCGCGGGCGCCGCCTCCATTGCACGCAACCTCGGTTTATCGCCGATCATCATCGGTCTCACCATTGTGTCGCTCGGCACTTCTGCGCCCGAGGTACTGGTCTCACTAACGGCAGCACTTGCCGATGCAGGCCAACTCGCGATCGGCAACGCGATCGGCTCCAACATCGCCAACGTTGCACTTGTATTCGGCGCAACCATCATCGTGGCACCGCTGATGGTGCACGCACGCTCTGTTAAGAAAGAAGTCCCTGCACTGCTCATGATCACGTTCGGTGTGTGGGCGTTGATCTGGGACGGCGTCCTGTCGCGCCTCGACGGCCTGATCATGATCGGTGTGTTGGTCTTCATGCTGGTCCATCTCGTGCGCACGCACACATACGACGAGGAACTTTCCAACGAAGCCACCGAAGACCCGATGCCATCACTGACTCCCGTACGCGCATGGCTCACCTTTTCACTCGGCCTCGCACTGTTGATCGGCAGCTCCAAGATTCTCGTGTGGGGCGCGGTGCGCGCGGCGGGTGAACTCGGTGTGTCGGAGCTGGTCATCGGCCTCACCATTGTCGCCATCGGCACCAGCCTGCCGGAACTCGCCGCCACTATCGCCTGCGCGATGCGCGGCCACACCGAGATCGCGCTCGGCAATATCATCGGTTCAAACACGTTCAACCTGCTGGCCGTCATGTCGATCCCGGGCATAGTGAGCCCGCAAATCCTGGACCCCCACGTGGGCACCCGCGACTATCCCATCATGGCCGCACTCACGGTGTTCCTGGCCATCGCTATCGTCGTGAGCCGAAGGCGCAATAAATCGAGTCCCGAACACGCCTACCTCGGCCGCTTTGTCGGCAGCTTATTAGTGTCCTGCTACGGCCTGTATTATTATCTCCTCCACATAACCCTCTGACCCCCAAGGACACCGTCATGCCCGAGCAGGGCTCCATCAGTTTCGCCGCATCGGCGCAACGCACTATTCGCATGGAAGCGGAAGCTGTTGCGGCCCTTGAAGCGCGTATTGGGGACAACTTCACCAACGCCTGCGAACTCCTGCTGAACGTTAAAGGGCGCATTATCGTCACCGGCATGGGCAAGTCAGGCCACATAGCCACCAAGATCGCCGCGACCCTCGCGAGTACCGGCTCACCGGCCTTCTTTGTGCACCCCGGCGAGGCCAGCCATGGCGACATGGGCATGATCACCGCCGACGATGCGGTGATCGCATTGTCGAATTCGGGCGCCGTGGCGGAAATCACCACCCTGCTACCCCTGCTCAAGCGGCTCGGTGTGCCGCTGGTCAGCATGACGGGCAATGACAACTCGCCACTCGCCGCCGCCTCGGATGTCCACCTGAACACAGGCGTTGAAACCGAAGCCTGCCCGCTGGACCTCGCGCCGACCTCAAGCACAACGACCGCGCTGGTAATGGGCGACGCCCTTGCCATCGCGCTGTTAGAGACGCGCGGTTTTACGGCCGACGACTTTGCCTTCTCGCATCCGGGCGGTACGCTGGGTCGCAAACTGCTGTTGAAAGTGGGCGACGTAATGAGCAGTGGCGACAACATACCCCGCGTTGCGGGAGATACCGTGCTTTCCGATGCGCTCCTGGAGATCAGCGCAAAAGGCCTCGGCATGACCACCGTACTCGACAGCAGCGGTGCGCTCGCGGGTGTGTTCACCGATGGCGACCTGCGCCGCGCTCTCGATCACCGCATCGACATCAATGCCACGACGATCGGCGAATTGATGAGCAAGAGCGCCAAGAGCGCCGCAAGAGAAATGCTGGCCGCAGAAGCGCTGCGCATCATGGAAGAGAATGAGATCAGCTCCCTCGTGGTGCTGACAGACAGCGGTGAGCTCGAAGGTGTTGTCCATCTCAAAGATCTGCTACACGCAGGCATCGCGTGAGGACGCACGATGAGTGACACCTCCCGCGCCGCTTCCGTCCGCATGCTGGCACTCGACGTCGACGGTGTACTCACCGATGGGCGCATCTACTACGGCAACCAGGGTGAAGAATTAAAGGCCTTTAACATCAAAGATGGACTCGGCATAAAACTGTTGCAAGACGCCGGTGTCAAAGTCGCTATCATCACCGGCAGGCAATCAGAGATCGTGGCGCGGCGCGCCAGGGAACTGGGTATAGAAGACGTGGTACAGGGCAGGGAAGACAAGCTGACGGCACTGAAAGAACTGTGCGCAGCACAGGGGCTGGCACTTACCGACTGCGCCTACATGGGTGATGACCTGCCCGACCTCGGAGCGATCAATGCGTGCGGCCTCGGCCTTACCGTGGCAGACGCTACCCGCGCGGTTGCCAACGCCGCAGCCTGGCAGAGCAGCATGGCCGGCGGTGCCGGTGCTGTGCGCGAGGCTTGCGAGTTTATTCTCGATGCGCGCGGTGAACTTGCTGCACGCGAGGCTGACTTCTCCTGATGCTTTCTCCGGCCAATATCTGGCGCGCGCTCGCGCTCGCACTGACGCTCACACTCGCCGCCGGCACAGGCGCCCTGCCCGAGGACCGCGAACAACCGATTCACATCTCTGCCGACAAGGCACTGCGCGACGAGGCGAGGGGAATCACCGTGTACAGCGGCAGCGTGCACATGCGCCAGGGCACGATGGAGATTGAAGCAGACAACATCACCTTCTACCACGCGTCCGAAAACGCAGACCAGATCGTGGCGGAAGGCGAGCCTGCAAAAATGCAGCAGCAACCTGAGCCCGACAAGGGGCTCGTGTTCGCCGAGGCAAAGACCATCCACTACTTCCGGCGCGAAGACCGCGTGCGGCTGGAGACGGAAGCGCGCATTGAGCAGGACGGCGCCCTGGTCACCGGCGACTCGATCGACTACTACATCGACAGGCAACTGGTCGAAGCACAATCGGACGAGAGTCAGGAGGGCAACAAGGTCTTCGTCGTGATCCCACCCGACCTGAGCACGGATCGCGACGACGACGATGACGACGACGAAGAGGAAAGCGAACCCGAGCGTCCCGCGCCCGAAGAAGACGCCACGGAAGACGGGGAAGCCAGTGGCCCAACTGCAGGCCCGTAACCTCGCCAAGGCCTACGGGGGGCGCGAGGTCGTTCAGGACGTCTCGCTCGAGATAGAGAGCGGCCAGATCGTGGGCCTGCTCGGCCCAAACGGTGCGGGCAAAACCACCTGCTTCTATATGATCATCGGCATCATTGCCGCTGATCGCGGCCACATCCTGATCGATAACGACGACATCACCGGCCTCGGCATGCACCAGCGGGCGCGTCGTGGCATCGGCTACCTGCCCCAGGAAGCCTCAATCTTCCGCAAGCTCAGCGTGGGCGACAATATTCTCGCGATCCTGGAAACGCGCAGCGACCTTAACAAGCGGGAGCGTCTTGAGCGCCGCGACGAGTTGTTGGAAGAATTTCATATGCAACACCTCAAAGACAGCCTCGGGCAGGCGCTTTCAGGCGGTGAGCGGCGCCGTATCGAAATCGCCCGGGCGCTGGCAACGGAACCTGAGTTCATTCTGCTGGACGAGCCCTTCGCGGGGGTCGATCCCATCTCGGTGAGCGACATTAAAGACATCATCAATCACCTGCAGGCTCGCGGGATCGGCGTGCTGATTACCGACCACAACGTGCGGGACACGCTCGATATCTGCGAAAAAGCCTACATCGTGGGCGAGGGCCATATCATCGCCTCAGGCACGTCCGAGGATGTCCTCAACAACGAGCACGTCAGAAAGGTCTACCTGGGCGAACAGTTCCGGATGTAGCCCCTTTTTTGGTGCACACATGCACCGTCGATGGGATTCAGTTCACAAAAAACCACCTGATTCATAACGGTTTTTTGATCTGCCACCAACTACTTATCAAAAACAAGCAAAAACCGCGCCAAAGTGTTGCCTAAGCTCGCGAGCGGGGGCTACACTGAAATGGAATTCGGGGATTACGGGCGCACTCGGACGCGCGCTATCAGGCAAGGCATGAAGCAGTCTTTACAGCTTAAACTGGGCCAGCAGCTGACCATGACACCGCAGCTGCAGCAGGCCATTCGCCTGTTGCAACTGTCGACGATGGACCTGCAGCAGGAGATCCAGGAAGCGCTGGAAACCAACCCTCTCCTCGAAGTCTCTGACGACGACGATTCCAGCCCGGAGCTTGCCGCACCCGACCAGCAGGCCGCCGAGGGCGAAAGTGAGGCCGATGGCCCGCTGCAGAGTCTCGAGGCCGCAGCTACCGACGACAATGCATCCGATACCGACTGGGAAACCAACGCCAGCAGCGACGCACTCCCGGAGGACCTCCCGGTTGATACGCAGTGGGACGACCTACTGCCCGCTTCCTCTGCGCCCGCCACCAACGGCGAGTTTCCCGAGGGCGATTTCGAGAGCCGCAACAGCGCCAGCGAATCACTGCGCGACCAGCTGCTGTGGCAGCTCAGCCTGACGCGACTTTCCGATACCGATCGACTCATCGCCCTTGCGATTATCGACGCCACCGATGCAAACGGTCGGCTGATACTCACCCTGGAAGACATCTTCGAGTCACTTGTGGAGGCCCTGGAGATCGACTTTGACGAAGTCGTGGCCGTCCTCCACAGGCTGCAACAGTTCGAACCCGCCGGTGTCTGCACGCGCGACCTGCAGGAGTGCCTACAGGTACAGCTGAACCAGCTACCCGAAAACACGCCTTGGCTGGAGCAGGCCAAGCTGGTGATCTCGCGCCACCTGTCGCAGCTGGCGAGCTCGGATTACAGCCAGATCCTTAGGCGCATGCGCCTGAAGGAAGACGAGCTGCGCGAAGTGCTGGGGCTCATCCAGAGCCTGGACCCCAACCCGGGGCAGTCCGCGGTAGACGACGAGGTCGAGTACATCGTGCCCGATGTTTTCGTCAGCAAGCAGAACGGCCGCTGGATGGTGGAACTCAACCCGGACATCGCACCCAGGCTGCGCATCAACGCCGACTATGCCAGCCTGATCAAGCGGGCAGACTCCAGCGCCGACAATACGTTTTTGAAAGATAACCTGCAGGAAGCGCGCTGGTTCCTGAAGAGCCTGCACAGCCGCAACGAAACGCTGATGAAGGTGGCGACAAAAATTGTCGAGCACCAGCGCAACTTCCTGGAGTATGGCGAAGAGGCCATGAAACCGCTGGTGCTGCACGATATTGCCGAGGCGGTGGAGATGCACGAGTCGACAATCTCGCGCGCAACCACCAACAAGTACATGCACACCCCCCGCGGCGTCTTCGAACTGAAATATTTCTTTTCCAGCCACGTGGCAACCACCAGCGGCGGTGAGTGCTCATCCACCGCTATTCGCGCCCTGATCAAGAAACTGGTCGCCGCCGAGAATCCGCGCAAGCCCTTGAGTGACAACAAGATCACCAAGCTGCTGGAAGAACAGGGCATCAAGGTTGCCCGGCGCACAATCGCCAAGTACCGCGACACGCTTTTCATCCCGCCGTCTAACGAGCGCAAGCGACTGGTCTAGACTTGTGGGAACACGGCCCGGCTCCAAGTGCCGGCCACGGGCAGAGGCCCGACACACTGTGCTATAGGGAGTTTTCTATGCAGCTCAACATTACTGGTCACCACCTCGATGTCACCGCCCCCCTCAAGGAATATGTAGAAACCAAATTTGAACGCCTGCAGCGACACTTCGACCAGATATCCACCACACACGTTATCCTCTCCATCGACAAACTCGTACAGAAAGCCGAAGCCACGGTGCACGTTGCCGGCGGCGACCTCTTCGCCCACGCGGAGTCTGAAGACATGTATGCGGCCATCGATGCGCTGGCCGACAAGCTCGACCGCCAGCTGATCAAGCACAAGCAAAAACACAGGGGGCACTGACTCTCCGCACCATGGCAGCCCTCAGAGATATCCTGACCCCGGCGCGTACCGCTTGCCAGATCGCCGGGGTTAGCAAGAAACGACTGTTTGAAACCATTGCACGTATCGTTTGCGACGACATCGAACACCTCGATTACGACGATGTGCTCGACCACCTCATCGCGCGGGAGAAACTCGGCAGCACTGGCCTGGGTGATGGCATCGCGATACCGCACTGCCGCGCAGGCAGCTGCACCGCGCCACTGGGTGCTTTACTGAGCCTCGCCGAGCCGATACCGTTTGAAGCACCGGACGAGCAGCCGGTAGACCTGCTGTTTGTGCTCCTCGTTCCAGAGGAGGCGCACCAGGAACACCTAGACCTGCTCGCGGAGGTGGCGCGAATGTTCAGTGACCACGAATTCTGCAAAGCGCTGCGCGCGTCCACTGACAGTCAGGCGCTGTTTGACCTCGCTGTCACTGGCCCGGGATAGCGCGTACCCATGCGCCTGATCGTCATCAGCGGCCGCTCGGGTTCTGGCAAGAGCACGGCGCTCAACCAGCTCGAAGACGAGGGCTATTACTGCATCGACAACCTGCCGGCGTCGCTGCTCCCCTCGCTGGTTGAGAAAACGAGCGGCCACGAGTTCGAGCTGTTCCAGGGCACTGCCGTATGCATCGATGCCCGCAACGCCTGGCAAGACCTTGCCAACTTCCGCGACATCCTGGCATCGCTTCCCGCCAGCGTAGATCGCCAGGTCCTTTTCCTCGACGCCCAGGAAGTCATTCTCATCCAACGTTTTGGCGAGACACGACGCCGCCACCCGCTCAGCACCGAGCGCATTCCACTCGCCGAGGCTATCGACCGGGAACGCGAGCTGCTCGAGCCCATCGCCTCCAGCGCTGACCTGACCCTGGACACCAGCCAGATGACGCTGTACGAGCTGCGCGACACGATCAAGCAGCGACTGCTCGGCACCACGGCGGGCAAGATGTCTGTGCTGCTGCAGTCTTTCGGATTCAAGCGGGGCGTGCCGGCGGACGCCGACCTGGTTTTCGACGTGCGGATGCTGCCAAACCCGCACTGGGTGAAGGAGCTGCGGCTGAAGACCGGCCTCGACCCCGAGGTGCAGGCGTTTCTCAGCGAGCAGCAGATGACCGAGGAGCTGTATGACGACATCTCCGGTTATCTGGACCGCTGGCTGCCCCGTTACCGCGAGGGCAACCGCAGCTACATGACGATCGCACTGGGTTGTACGGGTGGGCAACATCGGTCAGTATACTTAGCTGATCGGCTGTACCAGCACTACCGGGAAGAACTGCCCGGCATCCACGTCAGACACAGAGAGCTCGAATAGCCAGGCCAGCCAGTGATCCACACGCAGGTAACAATCATCAATAAGCTGGGCCTGCATGCCCGTGCAGCGAAGAAATTTGTCGACTGCACCACGGCGTTCTCCAGCAACATCCAGACCGGCGTCGATGGCGAGCTGATAGACGGCAAAAGCATCATGTCCGTCATGCTGCTCGCCGCAGGCAAGGGCACCGTGCTCGACATCCAGATCGAGGGCGATGATGAAGACGACGCACTCGCCGCGCTCACAACCCTGATCGAAAATCGTTTCGACGAGCCCGAGTAGCCGGGTCGCACGCACCAAATCTGTAACTAATCCCGTTGTTGCTGCAAAGCCTTTTCCGGATAATTCCCCGGAATCGGGCGGCGCCCGAGGGTGCGGCTCGGGAGAAGGGACATGGTGCAGAACAAGGCGGAATCCCAGAGCGCCCTCTCCCGCCTTTCCAGCGCGCTTGAGAGCGGCACGTTCATCGATGTACGGCGCATGCTCAACGGCCTCTCCCCCGCCGACGTTGCTCACCTACTCGAGTCTTCTCCTCCCAAATTTCGTCGTGTGCTGTGGCAACTCGTCGAGGTTGAGCGCGAGGGTGAGGTTCTCGGCGAACTAACCGACGAACTTCAGGCCGAGTTTCTTGGCGAAATGGACGCGACAGAGGTTGTCCAGATTACGGAAGGCCTCGAAGACGACGATATCGCAGATATCCTGCAACAGCTGCCCGGCCGTGTGACGCAGGAAGTGCTCAACGCGATGGACCACCAGGACCGCGCGCGCCTGGAGACGGTGATGCACTACGCCGACGACACCGCGGGCGGCCTGATGAACACCGACACGATCACCATTCGCGCGCGCCTCACACTCGACGTTGTCCTGCGCTACTTAAGACGCCACGACGAAATTCCCGCGATGACGGACAACCTGATCGTCGTCAACCGTCGTGACAAGTTCATCGGCCTGCTGCCACTGCGCACGCTGTTGGTGTCGGACCCCGCTACCAGTGTGCGGGAGATGATGATCACAGATGTCGAACCTATTGACGTGGACACGCCCGACACAGAGGTGACCCGGCTGTTTGAACGCAATGACTGGGTCTCTGCCCCCGTGGTAGACGGGGAAGGCAAATTGCTCGGTCGAATCACCATTGACGATGTCGTCGACGTGATCCGCGAAGACGCAGACCACAACCTGATGTCGATGGCGGGCCTCGACGAAGACGAAGACACCTTCGCGCCCGTAGTCCGCGCCGCACCGCGACGCGCGATCTGGCTGGGCATCAACCTTATCACTGCATTCATCGCGGCCTCCGTGATCAACCTGTTCCAGGGCACTATCGAGCAGGTGGTCGCTCTCGCTGTGCTGATGCCCATCGTCGCCTCGATGGGCGGTATTGCGGGAACGCAGACTCTCACCATCCTCGTGCGCGGCATTGCCATGGGGCAGGTCGAGCGCGACAACCAGGTCTGGCTGATCAACCGCGAGTTGATGGTGGGCGCCATTAATGGCGTACTCTGGGCGCTCGTTGTCGCCGTGGCAGCAGCGCTCTGGTTCGGCGATCCGCGAATTGGCTATATCATCGCCGCCGCGATGGTAATCAACCTGCTGACGGCCGCGTTCGTTGGCGCCGCATTACCCCTGATGATGACCAGAATGGAAATAGACCCGGCAGTCGCCGGCGGCGTGGTGTTGACCACCGTCACCGATGTGGTCGGCTTCATCTCCTTCCTGGGCCTGGCGACACTCGTCTATGGCTGACAACGCCCACCCTGAAGACGACGAGCTCGCGCCAAGCAAGAGCGAGCTGAAGCGCCGCATGCTCGCGCTGCAGTCACTCGGCGAGACGCTGGTCACCCTGAGCGACCGTGAACTCGCGAAGATCCCCATCGAAGATGACGCGCTGCGCGAGGCCATTTACGAGGCTCGCTCTATTCGCAGCAACAGCGCACGCAAGCGTCACCTGCAGTTCATCGGCAAACTCATGCGCGGCATCGACCCGGAGCCGATCAGTCAGGCGCTCGCTGCACTGCATGAAACCCGCAGGCGCGAAACGGATGCCTTCCACACCCTCGAGGCACTGCGCGACAAAGTACTCGCAGAGGGCGATGCCGGGGTGCAGGAAGTGATGACGCTCTGGCCAGGCGCAGACCGCCAACAGCTGCGCCAACTCGTCAGGCAGCACAGGCAGGAAACGCAGAAAGGCAAAGCGCCGTCGGCCAGCCGCAAATTGTTTCGCTATCTCAAGGAACTCGGGGAGAACTACGGCACGAGTGACTGAGGTGCAGCTTCCGGCGGCGCTTCCAACGCGGTACCGGGCTGCTCGACGTCTGTCGCAACGTCCTCCTGCTCGACATCGGTCTGCGGCGCCACCTCCGGTTCAGCGCCTTTACCGCCCTTGGCTGACTGCTCTTTCGGCACACCCTTCGAGCGATCGTCGAAGACGCGATCAAAGGACACGTCCGGCTCATCCCAGGTGCCCTCGATACTGTAGACCGCACTCGACAAGCGCTGCATCTGCTTGTCGAACAGTTTACTGATAACAAACACGCCGGCGGCAACCGGAAGGTTCGCCGCCAGCGCCGCTATCCAGGGCAGGTTGTTGGACAGCGGCAGCGTTGCCACAAGTTCGCCGCTCAAGGTCTGGTCCGCGATATCCGACACGCCGGAGAACTTGAAACTCGAGCCGCCCTTCACCGAGAGCGCCGGTACGGTGATACGACCGTCGGCCACCTCCACTGTACCCTTGACGCTATCGAAGGGGATGCCGGATTCGAACATGTGCGTAAGACTGAGACGCCGCACGATATCAAACAGGTTGAGAATGCTCACCACGCGCAATGCATTGGACGCACCCGCCGGCACGGCCAGGAAATTACCCCTGCCAAAATCGATCAGCAGCTCGCCCTCGCCCTCCGCGAGCGCCATTTGGGTAGGAGAGCCCGGCCAGGTGAAGTCGAGCGAGAGCTTGCCATCGCGCGTTTCCATAGTGCGCAGGTAACCGAAGTACTCCAGCGTGTCTCCGATGTTGTCAAAAGCGAGCTGCAGCGACAGCTCGGTACTTTCCGCCTCGCCCTGCTGCCAGCCGAGCCAGTTGGTGCCGCCCTCCAGGAAGCGCAGACCCGCCAGCTCACCGCCAATGTTGTCGAAGTTGATGCGCTCGTCGCCGCTCACAAGGGTAAAACGCAGATCACCCAGCCGCCGTTCGCCCTGGTGCAGGTTAAGCAGACGCACCCGGACCTCGGGGAGGTCCAGCCTGGCAAGCGCATTCGCGGGTTCATCGGACGACTCAGCGTCAGCGGCCTCTGTTTCAGCGATCTCCGCCTCTTCGGAGTCCGTTTCTGTGGCTGGCAGTAATTCAGGCAACCTGTCGAGATCGAGGTAATCGATCGTCACGCGCGACTGTCCACCCGCCTGTGCGAGCGCGCCTTCACCGCGCAGCCAGTCGTTTGCCAGTTCGACTTGCCAGTACTGGGGCCCAATGTCGACACTGAAGGTCGTCGCCTCGAGGGTCTGGCCGAGAACGCGCAGGATCTGCGCCCGCAGGCTTTCGACGACAACTCGCGGTGCCGCGGCGGCGACAGGCTCGCCCTCCGCCGTCGCCTCGGGCACATCGGGCTTCGGTTCTGCGCCAGTACCGGCAGGAAGGAAGTAATTCGTGACAAACTGAATCCACTGGTCTGCCTCGATAAAGGGCGCCTCGCCCGTCACCCGGAACACACCTTGTTCGATGTCAGCCGGGGTCGCATTGATGGCGAGGGCACCGCCAAAGGTGTCACCGCCCAGGCCAATCGCAAGGGCGAGATCCTGCCCCAGTCGCATCGTGAAGGGCCCGCCATCTGCACCCAGCGGATAGGAAATGCCGAGGGCGCGCGGCACGTCAGGTGGCTTGCGCCAGGGCTCGGGCAGGTCCAGTGCAACGCCCAGCAGCTCACTGCCGATCTCGAGCGTTGCCGGTGCACCGGGTGCCAGGACAATCGCACCATCTACCGCGGCAACGCCCTCTGCCAGAGCGAGAAACTCGAGGCCGAGCCATTCCTGCACATCTTCCACCTGGGCGCTACCTGAGAAGTTGATTCGCACTTCCGATGAGCCGGCCTCGTAGCGCTCACCATTGGCGTGCCGCTGGGTGATCGAGGCATCCACCCCCCGCCCCCACAGCGTGCCGCCCAGCTCACGTGCGCTGAAGCCCGTGGTGGTGCTGTAACCAAACTCCCCGCTGACGCTCTCGAGCTGCAGATTGCCGGGCGAAATCGTGAGGTCCACATCGCCTAGCTCGACGAGCGCGTCCACTTTGGGTGGCGCACCTTCCCTGAGCACAAGATCCAGATCGAGATCGGTCTTCAACTGGCCAACAGCTCGCCAGTCGGCAAACGTGCTCCCAAGAACATCGGCAAGTGCCGTGTCATTCAAAATGCGCAAGCCATCTGCAGCCGGACCTGACACTGACGCCCTGAGCGCAAGCTGCGGAGCGCCATTTGCTCCCACAACCGTTTCAACAGAGACATCGTCTGCCTTCGACTCGTAAACACCGGCCTTCCCGGCCCACACGCTGATGTTTGTGTCGTCGATGAACACAATGCCATTTTGAATGGTGGCCGCGGGCCAGCGCGGATCGTAGTCCAGCTCGGCCTCGGCAACGTTGAAAGCGAGCTGCACCGTACGCGCTGCACCGAGACCCGGGCGCAGACTGCCGCGGTACAGGAACGCGCCCGCCTCGATGCGGCCACGAACAATGCTGCGGTCCAGCCAGTCCAGCAGCGTGTCAGGCAACGTGTAAGGGAGGTACTTGTCGCGATAGACGGGATCGAAGTCTCGCAGTCCGACCATGAGATCCATTTCCGGGCCGACCGGCGATTCCTCAAGCGGCAACGTAAGACCAAACAACGCACGCGCAGTGCCCTCCTCGCCGGTCGCCGTTATCAGGTCGCTCGACAACACCACTGACTCACTGTCCCAGCTCAGTCCCAACTCACCGGAAAGTTCGTCGAACGCCAGGGGCTCACGATAAATACTGGGAAACGCGAGAGATGCCTGATCACTGTCAATAATGAAGCGTCCGCCCTGTGGCGTGATGTCCGCAAATCCCGATGCCCCCGTAACGCCGGGCGCGCCGCGGTATGGCGAAACTTCAACATCATCGAAGGTGGCCCTGATCTGCCAGCTCTTTGCTGGCTGCGCCAGGTCTAGCAGACTGACCTCCAGCGCGGGCAGCTGCCCCTTTGGCGCCAGCGTATTCAGCGCCTCCAGCAGACCGGCAGGCATGGACTGCATCTCGTTGACGAGTTCCATCACGTTCACGAGTTCTAACTCGGGAAAGCGCAGGCGCAGGCTGTCTTCCCAGGCGTCAAAATGCACGGTAGGCAAAATGAACTCTGCATCGTCCCGCGCGACGAGCACGTCAGAGGCGAGCAGCTTCCAGCGACTTTTTTCCTGTATGACCTTCGCTTTAAGTGCCAGGTGGTCGAGCGGCACTTCCCAGTCGCCGCGCGTACCGGCGAGGCTCAGGTCGCGCGCATCGAGGACAATCTCGAACTCAGGCTGCCCCTCTTCGAGGTCAAACCACAGCTGCACTTCGCCCTCACCATCTACCTGCAACGGCGTAGGCGGCGGCATCAGCGACTGCATCGCACCAAGACTGCTGGTTTGAACACGCGCATAACCGCGCCCGTCAAACTCCTCGGGTTCAAACGGGTCACCCACACCCTCGGCAAGCACCGTGATAAGCGTGCCCGCCGTACTCCGTAGCTCCGCCTGCAGTTTGCGACTGCTGCTGTCGCGCTCCAGTTCAAGGTTCAGGGTGAGCTCGCGCCGTTCACCATCGGGCAACCCCAGGTTCAACTGGTTGTCCCTGAGCACCAGCGACTCGATATTCAGGAAGAAGTCCGTAAGCCACTGGGTGCCCGTGCCGCCGCCACCGCCAAAGCCCGTGAGCTGGAAACGGCCCTCGCCGTCCAACTCACCGCGCAACTTGAGTGCGGTGAGTTCCACCTTGTGCACCTGAAGGTCGCCAGTGAGCAACGTGTTGAGCACATTGACACGAATACGGCCCTCGCTGAAGGCGAGCGGCGGGACGTCCTGCTCGGGGAAACTCAGGCGCAGGCCCCGCAGGACAACATAGGGTGAGAAGGAGCGCCAGGAGCCCTCGAGGGCGTCCGCTTCCACCGTGAAGGGCAAGCGGACATTGAGCTCCTGCAACAGCGGCTCGCGATAGTCATCGAGGCTGGCCATCAGCAGGCGCCCGATGCTCACGTAGATCGCGAGCAGCACCAACAGGCTCACCAGCGCGATCCAGAACGCGCTACTCAGTCTGTCGTAGAAAATTCGCAATCAGGGCGCCCCAATAGCCTGTCCATGCCTAGTTTAGAGCAGAATAATGTCGAACTGCTCCTGCGAATAGCTGGGTTCTGCACGAAAGCTGATCGTTTTTCCCACAAACTCCTCGAGATCGGCCAGATTTGCGGACTCTTCATCCAGAAGCCTATCAACCACCGCCTGGGCGGCGAGCACCATGAGTGCATCGTTTTCATAAGCGCGGGCATCGCGCATGATCTCGCGGAAGATCTCGTAACACACGGTTTCGGCCGTCTTGAGCACGCCGCGTCCATCACAGACGGGGCACTCCTCACACAGCATGCGCTCCAGGCTCTCGCGCGTGCGCTTGCGCGTCATCTCCACGAGCCCGAGATCAGAGACGCCGGTGATCTGGTTGCGCGCAGGGTCGTTCGCCATCGCTTTCTCAAGGGCCCTGTGCACCTGCCGCCGGTGTTCCGTGTCTTCCATGTCGATGAAATCGACGATGATGATGCCACCCAGGTTGCGCATACGCAGCTGCCGCGCGAGCGTGGTGGCCGCCTCCAGGTTCGTCTTGAGAATCGTTTCGGCCTGGTTGCGGCGGCCAACAAAGGAACCCGTGTTCACATCGATCGTCGTCATCGCCTCTGTCTGGTCGATGATGAGGTAGCCGCCTGATTTGAGGTCGACCTGCCGGCCCAGCGCGCGCTGCATATCGTCTTCAACGCCGTGCAGGTCAAAGAGCGGGCGCGCACCGGTGTAATGGGTGAGCAGGCCGGTTACCTCGGGCATGTAAGACTCGCAAAATGCGGTCAGGGCAGCGAAGGCCTCGCGACTGTCCACCTGTATCTCGCGAATAGTGGCCCGGGCAAGATCGCGCACCGTGCGCAGGTGCAGCGGCAGGTCCTCGTAAAGGAGGTCCGGCCCCTGCGCAGCCTCTGCGCGTCTGGCCACCGCCGCCCAGAGTCGCTTGAGATAGCGAAGGTCGGCGCAGAACTCCTCCAGCCCCGCCCCTTCCGCAGCGGTGCGAACAATAAAACCGCCCGCATCCGTCATGTCCTCGGCGGTAAGGGCCTCGTCAAGTAATGCAAGCAGCCGCTCACGCTCATCCGTGTCATCGATGAGCTGCGAGATGCCGATATGGACGGTCTGCGGCATGAGTACGAGATAGCGCGTGGAGACCGAGAGTGACGTGGTCAGTCGCGCGCCCTTGGTACCCAGTGGATCGCGAGTCACCTGCACAACAACCTTCTGCCCCTCGCGCAGGTGGTCGGTAATCGCATCGCTCGACGGTGATTTCACTTCCCGACCCCGTCCGTCCAGCGGTGCAATGTCAGACATGTGGATGAAGCCCGTTCGTTCTACGCCGATTTCCACGAAGGCGGCCTGCATGCCGGGTAGCACGCGCACGACCTTGCCGGCATACACATTGCCAACGAGCCCGCGATTTACTGCACGTTCAATGTGAATGTCCTGGGTCACACCGTTGTCGAGTACCGCAACGCGCGTTTCCATGGGTGTGACGTTGACCAGGATTTCCTCGGTCACTGCTCGCTCTCCTTTGGAGCACCGAGTGCGCCGCCAATGCCATGGCGGCTGAGCAGCGCCCAGGTTTCTGCGAGTGGCAGCCCGACAACATTCGAGTAGCTGCCTTCTATCGTGCGCACGAACGCGCCCGCGAGCCCCTGAATGCCGTAACCCCCGGCCTTGTCCCAGGGCTCATCGGTTGCAAGGTATGCCTCGCAGGTATCGAGATCGAGTGTTATGAAAGTCACCTCCGTCGTTACCACCTCGCCGTGACTGCCGGCGGGGGTCGCGAGGCAGATCCCGGTCATCACCTTGTGACTGCGTCCGCTCAGGCGAGCCAACGTGGCGAGTGCATCGCCGTGCCCTGCCGGCTTACCCAGGATGTCATCGTCGAGCACAACCGTGGTATCGGCACCGAGCACACTGACGCCAGAATGCTCGCGCGCGATGGTCTGCGCTTTTTCCATGGCCATGCGCAAGACATAGTCTTCCGGCGTTTCCTCGGGCTGCACACTCTCGTCGATATTCGCCGGCACCACGCTGAATTCCACGCCAAGCTGCGCCAGGAGTTCGCGTCGACGCGGCGAGCCGGAGGCCAGGATAAGCGCCATCCCCTCAACTCACCCGGTACTCGCGGCGCAGGCCGCGGAGACTGGTCAGCACCACGGGCCAAAGCAACGCACTGGTAAAGGCAGGCAACAGAAACAGCAACGATGTCGCACCCATGCCTTCGAGATTCTGCACCCACTGGCAGATCAGCTGGTTAATGCCCACCAGGAGAAAGACAACACCGGCCTGCTGCCACAGACTGTAGACGCGCAGACGCTGGTAAAGCAGCAGCGAGAGGAACGCCACCACAACCAGCGCGAAGGCGTTCTGCCCGAGCACGGCACCCTCCAGCACATCGAGGCCTATACCGAGGACAAACGCCGTGGTGATGCCGACACGCTGGGGTAGCGCGATCGTCCAGTAGATCAGGGTGAGTGCCAGCCATTCCGGCCTGCCCCACTGCAGCCAGAGCGGCAGCGGCACAACGGCGAGCGTGTAGGCAAACAGGAACGTCGCGAGAATAACGACGTAGCCACGCCCACCCTCATCGATCAAGTGCTACTCTCCCTGCCCGCTGGTGAAGACGAGCAACACGTGGCGACTGCGGTCCAGCGCCGCGGTGGGCACGGCGTTCACGCGGGCAAACGGCTCGCCGGGGTCGCGCTCCACATCCGTGACTACGGCCACGGGATAACCCACCGGAAAACGACCGCCCAGCCCGGACGTCACCAGCAGGTCGCCCTCCTCGATGTCCGTGGTAGCCGAGACATGGTGAATTTCCAGCGACCCCAGGGCGCTGGTGCCCTCGGCTATCGCACGCACCCCATTGCGATTGACCTGCACGGGTACCGAATGGGTCGCATCGGTGAGGAGCAGCGCGCGCGACTGGCTGGCGCTGACCTCCACGATCTGACCCATCAACCCATCGGCATCGATCAGCGGCTGGCCGACGAACACACCATCGTTCTCGCCCTTGTTGAGCACCAGCTGGTGACGCGCGGGATCGGGAGACACACCGAGCAGCTCGGCCACCAGTACGTCATCGCGCACGAGCGCCGTGGAATTGAGCAGCGCGCGCAGGCGAACGTTCTCCGCCTGCAGTGAAGCCATCTGGTGCGAGCGACCCTTGAGAATCAGGTTTTCACGAGCGAGGCGCTGGTTGTCCTCGACCAGGTCACCGCGGCTCTGCACATTGTCGCCACCCCAGTCCAGGATGCGCGACGGCAGGTCGGCCACCCAGTAGATGGGTGTGGCAACCGTATTTAGGAAGGCGCGGCCGTTGTCGAGATTGTTGAGACGCAGGTCAGCGAAGATCAGACCGACCACCACAACGAGGGCAATCAGCGTGCGCCAACCGAGGGAAGATTCCTTGACGAATAACGGCTTGATGTCGGCTCCCCAGTCGCCCGGCTAACACCCCGCCGCCGGGAGTCGATTACTCCGTGGACAGGAGATCGATAGTGTGCCTGTCCATGCGCTCCATGGCCATACCGCCGCCGCGCGCAACACAGGTGAGAGGATCGTCGGCCACGATAACCGGCAGGCCCGTTTCCTCCGAGATGAGCCGATCGAGGTCGCGTAGCAGTGCCCCGCCACCCGTCAACACAATGCCGCTCTCGGCAATATCGGCGGCGAGTTCCGGCGGCGATTGTTCGAGGGCTGATTTCACCGCCTGTACGATGGCGGTAAGCGGGTCCTGCAGTGATTCCAGGATCTCGTCACTGTTGAGCGTAAAGCTGCGCGGCACACCCTCTGCGAGGTTGCGGCCACGCACATCGATCTCGCGCAGCTCTGATCCTGCGAACGCGCAACCGACCTCGAGCTTGATGCGCTCAGCGGTGGCGTCACCGATCAGACTGCCGTAGCGGCGCCGCACATGCGACACGATGGCCTCGTCGAAGCGATCACCACCCACGCGCACAGAGTCGCGGTAAACAACGCCGTTCAGGGAGATGATCGCCACCTCCGTGGTACCACCGCCAACGTCTACAACCATACAGCCGGTTGCTTCCTCTACGGACAGCCCCGCGCCGATAGCCGCCGCCATGGGCTCTTCGATCAGGCGCACATCGCGCGCGCCCGCAGACAGCGCGGATTCGCGAATCGCACGGCGCTCAACCTGGGTCGACATACAGGGCACACAGACCAGCACCCGGGGACTCGGGCGAATGAACTTGCTCTCGTGAACTTTCTGGATGAAGTGCTGCAGCATTTTCTCTGTGACCAGGAAGTCGGCGATTACGCCGTCCTTGAGGGGGCGAATGGCGGTGATATTGCCCGGCGTCCGGCCCAGCATGCGCTTGGCCTCGGAACCCACCGCCTCGATCGTCTTCTGGCCGTTGTGAATGCGGATAGCCACAACGGAAGGTTCGTCCAGCACAATGCCCTGGTCGCGCACGTAAATCAGGGTATTGGCAGTCCCGAGATCTATCGATAGATCACTGGACACGAGGCCGCGAAGCTTCTTCAGCATGTAATCAGGCTACCTTCTCAAGGCGGGAGTGTTGCGCGCGGGAGGGGCCCCGCCCCAGAGCGCCAGATACGTCTTCACTTTGGGGCCGTTCTGCCCGAAAGATACGGGTGAAATGCATTGAAAAGACGGTCTTATTGGGCCCTGAAATAATCGAGCAACTGTAACAATCGCGGGGATTTTGGGCAAGGCGCAAATGTGATAAGTTTACGCCCCCTCGCGCCTCCGGCGCCGTATTCAGCACGCGAAAAACCAGGTAAAGGCCGCGCAGGCCCGGGCAAAGGCATGAGCATCGAACAGGACGAGATCGAAAAAATCGCGGCACTGGCACGCATCCGTATCGACGCCGGACAGATCGGTGACGTCACCCAGCGTATCGATGAGATTCTCAAGATGGTGGACCAGCTGCAGGCGGCTGACACCAGCGGCGTCGAGCCCATGGCGAACCCACTGGACGCTACCCAGGCGCTGCGCCCGGACATCGTTACCGAGGAAAACCGCCGCGAGGCCTTCCAGGCGATCGCACCGGCCGTCGAAGACGGCGTCTACCTCGTACCCAAGGTCATCGATTAACGCACCGCGCCCGGCCAGGACGCCCACCCAGGACCACAGGACCCATGCACGAACTCTCAGTCGCCCAGTTGGCCGAAGGCCTGCGCGAAGGCAGTTTCTCCAGCGAGGAGCTGACCCGAGCGCTGCTCGACCGCGTGTCGATGCTCGACGGCGAACTCAACAGCTTTATCACCGTGAACGAGGACGGCGCGCTCGCAAGCGCAAAAGCCGCGGACACACGCCGCGCCGCGGGCGACTCATCACCACTGCTGGGCATCCCGCTTGCCCACAAGGACATCTTCTGCACCGATGGCGTACGCACCAGCTGCGGCTCGCGCATGCTCGACAACTTCGTACCGCCCTACAACGCCACCGTCGTCAGCCGGCTGAATGACGCGGGCATGGTCACGCTCGGCAAAACCAACATGGACGAGTTCGCCATGGGCTCCTCCAACGAAAACAGTTTCTACGGCGCGGCGCACAACCCCTGGAACACCGGGCACGTGCCCGGTGGATCGTCAGGCGGCTCCGCGGCGGCCGTTGCAGCTCGGCTTGTGCCGGCGGCGACGGGAACCGACACGGGCGGCTCTATTCGCCAGCCTTCTGCCCTGTGCGGCATTACCGGACTCAAGCCAACCTACGGTCGCGTTTCGCGACTCGGCATGGTCGCGTTTGCATCAAGTCTCGACCAGGGCGGGCCGATGGCGCGCTCTGCCGAGGACTGCGCGCTGCTGCTGGGCGCGATGGCGGGCCACGACCCACTCGATTCCACCTCGAGTGATACCGCAGTGCCCGATTATGTGAGCGGCCTGGACGGCAGCCTTGAAGGATTGCGCATCGGCCTGCCGCAAGAGTACTTCGGCGAAGGGCTCGACGGCCCCACGGGCGATGCCGTGCGCGCTGCGCTTGGCGAGCTGGAAGCCCTTGGCGCAACGTTGGTTGATGTGTCGCTGCCGCACTCGCACCTCACCGTACCCACGTATTACATCATCGCGCCTGCGGAGGCCTCTACCAACCTTTCCCGTTTCGACGGCGTACGCTATGGCCACCGCTGCGAAAATCCCCAAGATCTCTACGACCTCTACACACGCACGCGCGAGGAAGGCTTCGGCGACGAGGTGAAGCGGCGCATCCTGGTCGGCACCTATGCACTGTCGGCCGGTTACTACGATGCCTACTACCGCAAGGCCCAACAGGTCAGGCGCCTGGTCAAGCAGGACTTCACCGATGCCTTCGAGCAGGTGGATGTGATCGCGGGCCCGACAACGCCCACCCCCGCCTTCGCGATTGGCGCCAAGTCGGATGACCCGGTCTCCATGTACCTCGAAGACATCTACACGCTCGCGGTCAACCTCGCGGGCCTGCCCGGCATGTCCGTGCCGGCCGGCATGGTCGGTGGCCTGCCTGTCGGGCTGCAGCTGATCGGCCAGTACTTCGACGAGGCGCGCCTGCTCAATGTTAGCCATCGCTTCCAACAGGCCACCGACTGGCACCTCAAGTCGCCGGCGCTGGCAGGAGGTACATCCTGATGGCCTGGGAAACTGTTATCGGCCTTGAGATTCACCTGCAGCTGGCCACGCAGTCGAAGATGTTCTCCGGTTCACCGACCACGTTCGGCGCCGAACCCAACACGCAGGCAAACGGCGTTGATCTCGCCATGCCGGGCACGCTGCCCGTGCTGAACGAGGAAGCCGTGCGCTTCGCGGTTATGTTCGGGCTGGGCATCGGCGCAGAGATCAGCAAGCGCTCCATCTTCGATCGCAAGAACTACTTCTACCCCGACCTGCCGAAGGGCTACCAGATCAGCCAGTACGAGTTCCCCATCGTCGGCAAAGGCAGTTTCGAGATCACCCTTGACGATGGGAGCACGCGGGACATCGGCATCACGCGCGCACACCTGGAAGAAGACCCGGCGAAGTCGCGCCACGAGGACTACCACGGCCAGAGCGGACTCGACTTCAACCGTTCCGGCACACCGCTTCTGGAGATTGTATCTGAGCCCGATATTCGCAGCGCCGAGGAGGCCGTTGCCTATCTCAAGGCCCTGCACAGTCTTGTGACCTACCTCGGCATCTCCGATGGCAACATGGCCGAAGGATCGATGCGCTGCGATATCAACATTTCGCTGCGCAAAGAGGGCGCGGAAGAATTCGGCACGCGCGCGGAAATCAAGAACGTCAACTCTTTCCGCTTCGTTGAGAAAGCGATACGGCACGAGTTTGAGCGCCAGTCCGACATTCTGGAAGACGGCGGCCGCGTGGTGCAGGAGTCACGTCGCTACGACGCCGACCGCGACGAGACGCGCCCGATGCGCTCCAAGGAAGAGGCGAACGACTACCGCTACTTCCCCGAGCCCGATCTGCTGCCGGTTGTTATCGACGATACCTACATCCAGGCAATCGCCGATGCACTGCCGGAACTGCCGAAAGAGAAGCGCCATCGCTTTATGGAGCAGTACAGCCTCGACAGCTACGATGCGAGCGTCCTCTCCGCGACCCGCGCGCTGGCAGACTACTACGAAGCTGTGGTGGCGAGCTGCGGCGATGCCAAGATCGCGGCGAACTGGGTGCAGGTCGAACTCCTCGGCCAGCTCAACAAGAGCGAGCTCGGCATTGAGGCCAGCCCCGTTTCAGCCGATGATCTTGGCGGACTCATAGCTCGCATTCTCGACAACAGCATTTCGGGCAAGATCGCCAAGCAGGTGTTCGAAGCGATGTGGCAGGGTGAGGGCAACGCCGATGCCATCATCGAGGCGAAGGGTCTCAAGCAGGTCAGCGATTCGGGAGAGCTCGAGGCGATGGTCGACGAGGTGATCGCCAACAACGCGGCGCAGGTACAGCAGTACCTGGAAGCCGACGACGGCAAGCGCAAGAAGCTGGTCGGCTTTTTTGTCGGCCAGGTGATGAAACTCTCAAAGGGTCAGGCGAACCCAAAGATGGTCAACGAATTGCTGGCGAAGAAGCTGGTCTAACACAACCCCGGAGTTCGACATGAAAAAGGACAAGCAGAAAGTACTCGATGAGGTCTGGACGGAAGACCGCGTGCGCAGCTTCCTGGACTCGAAGTCCTATGATGGCACAGACGAGAACTTTCACATGCTGCTCAAGGCATACCAGAGTATGCGGGCGTCGGACTTTGAGTTGTTTGTCGGGTTTTTTGTTGAGCAGGGGCGGGATCTGAATGCCGCCGATAAATCGGGGCGTACTGTGCTGCAAGTTGTCAGTGGGCATCGGCATGGGGGCGCTTATGCAGACATTTTACGTGCCGCGGGTGCTTCGGCTTAGCAATCGATCTCGTACGTGCTGTACTCCGAAGGCGGTGCACCGGAAGTCCCTGCCGGGGCACGCCACGAGTACGTCCATGTAGGCTCGGCTGTGGCCATCCATGGCCACAGACGTCCCCGTCAGTGACTTCCGGTGCACCACCTTTCGAGTTCATTGTTGGTCGATAGGAACTCTTCCGCGGGTGAACTGTTCGCGGGTTTCTCGTTTTTTTTCTTCGCTTTTTCTTAGCAGGACATAGGCCGCGCCGGTGCCGCCGTGTCTGGGTTGCGCGCTGTGGAAAGCTTGTACGGTTTCTAGTTCGCGCAGCCAGTGGTTAACGCCGCCCTTGAGGATTGAGCAACGCTCAATATCGGCGCGGGTTTCGCCTTTGCCGTGGATCACCAGTACGCTGCGCAGGCCCATTTCGTAGGCCTGGGCGATGAACTCGTAGATTTCGCGCCTCGCGCGCTCTACGGTCATGCGATGTAGGTCCAGGCGCGCCTGGGCTTCGTAGCGGCCCTGTTTCAGCTTTCGGAATACGCCGTTCTGCACGCCTGGGCGCTTGAAATCGAGGACATACCAGGCATCGAGGGGTTCGATTTTGGTGTCGGTGAGCGGGTTGCGCGCTGCGCTTGTGTCTTCCGCGGCGGACTGCCTGCGGGCCTGCAGGGTCCGGGCATCGCCGGCGGGCGGTTTCGTTCCGCGGTGAACGCGCTTGTCGCGCTTGAGCGGGGCCACGTCAGACATCGCTTCGCGAAAGGCATCGTCGTCGCTGTTCATGCTCGCACCCCCATTCCGGTATTATAGCGACAGCGCCGGTGACAAGGGCAGTACGGTGAGCGACAAAAACCAGACAGAGAAACAGTGTCCGCTGTGCGGACAGGACAACCAGTGCGCCGTGGCGGCTGGTGACCCACCCGAGACCTGCTGGTGTTTCAGCGCGCAGCTCGACGCCGGGGCGAAGGAAAAGGCAGCTGCCATAACGGCCGCACAGTGTGTCTGCCCCTCCTGCTGCCTGCCAACGGGGGAAGCTGCGTTATGAGGGGCGACGTCGCTGGCGGTACGCGCTACCTTGTGCGCGGCGCAAAGATGCTGGGGCACCCTTCCCTGCGCCTGTTTGTTCTCGTACCGCTCATTGTCAACATCGTGATTTTCAGCTCGTTGCTTACCGTAGGGTACGGCTACGTGACGGAGCTCATGGACTGGCTGCTCGGCAAGCTGCCGGGCTGGCTCAGCTTTATCGAGTGGGTCCTGTGGCCGTTGATCGCCCTTACCACGCTGCTGATCAGTGGCTACCTGTTCAGCGCGGTCGCAATGATCATCGCGTCACCGTTTAACGGTTTGCTGGCCGAAAAGGCGGAGGAACTCATCACCGGGCGCAAGGTTGACGGCCCCGAGGGCCTGGCGGCGGCGCTGATGCTGGTGCCTCGAGGTATAGTGCGCGAGATCCTGAAGCTCGCCTACTACATTCCCATGGCGCTCCTCGTGCTGCTGCTCTCTGTCATCCCCGGCTTTAACGCACTGGCGCCGGCGCTTTGGTTCCTACTGGGCGCGTGGATGATGAGCATCCAGTACGTGGACTACCCGATGGACAACCACGAGATGGGATTCGGTGATGTGAAAGAAGCGGTGCGCTCGCGCAGGCTGTCCAGCCTGGGTTTCGGAGGCATGGTCGCGCTGTGCAGCGGTATACCGCTGCTCAACTTTTTCGTCATGCCCTCTGCGGTGGTGGGCGCCACGTTGCTCTGGTGCGAGGAGCTCCGCGGCGAGCAGCGAGCGCCTTTACGCTAACAGTTCCTTCGGCGGGTGCGTGCACTCGAGGGGCTCGCCGAGCAGTGCCTCGAGATCGGGCAGTAAGAACGCATCGTCTTCGCTGGCGAAACTGATCGAGGTGCCGGTTGCGCCGGCGCGGCCGGTACGACCGATGCGGTGCACGTAGTCCTCTGGGTCCTCCGGCAGGTTGTAGTTCACCACGTGGCTCACGCCGTCGACATGAATGCCCCGCCCCGCCACATCGGTAGCAACCAAAACCTTGATGTCACCGTTCTTGAATTGCTCCAGCGTGCGCGTGCGCTTCGCCTGCGCAATCTCGCCGGAGAGAATGCCCGCTGATATGCCAGACTTGCGCAGGCGCTCGTGCAGGCGACGCACCTGGTCGCGCCGATTGGCAAACACAATCACACTCGTGGCATCTTCGGAGCGCAGCAGGTTGCCGAGCACCTTGTAGCGCTCGTGGCTGCTGACCATGTAGACCTTCTGGTCCACCGAGTCAGTGGCAACATGCTCCGGCTCGATCTCTACGGTGACGGGGTGATACGTCCACTGCGAGGCCAGGTTGATAATGTCCTGGGTAAACGTTGCGGAGAACAGCAGCGTCTGGCGGTTTTCCTTGCGCGGGGTAGCGCGCACGATACGCTTCACCTGCGGTATGAACCCCATGTCCAGCATGCGGTCAGCCTCGTCGAGCACCAGGGTTTCGACGTGATCGAGAAACAGGTCGCGTCGGCCCATGAAGTCCAGCAGTCGGCCCGGCGTCGCGACCACAAGATCAACAACATGGTTGTTCAGGCGGTTGAGCTGCTTCTGGTAATCCATACCGCCGATCAGCGTGGCGATATTGAGCGGTGTATAGCGCGCAAGCTCCTCGGCATCGGCCGCGATCTGCATGACAAGTTCGCGCGTTGGCGCAATTACCAGTGCGCGGGGCTCGCCGAGAAAGCGCTCGCCCTCAACCGGGTGACACAACATGTCATTGAAGATGGTAATGAGGAAGGCTGCGGTCTTGCCCGTGCCGGTCTGGGCCTTGCCGATGGCGTCGTGGCCCTGGAGCGTCTGTGGCAGCACGCCCGCCTGGATCGGGGAGCAATACTGGAAGCCGAGTGCATGGATGCCCTGCATCAGCTCATCGCGCAGGTCGAGATCATGAAAGCGGGTCTCGCCCTCTTTCTCTTCCACCGCGAACTGGTCCAGCGACCAGCTGTCGTTACCCGCATTACCGCCCTTCGAACGACGGCGGCGGCGCTTCTTTGAGGAACCGCCCTCGTCGCCGGACTGGTTGGCTGCGTCCGGGGAGTCGTTGTCGGCGGGATGGGTGCTGCCGGCGTCAGGCGCCGGCTCTGCAGCCTTGCCGGAGGACCGGCTGACTAGGCTCTTGATCAAGGGGGAAAATCCTGTGGTTGTGCAAAAAACGCGCTAGTTTACCACTTCCGGGCCAGAAAGGGTGCGCGATGCGCACCTCAGGATTTGCCAGAGAACAGCCTGCCCAGGTAGTAATCCGCGCTGGTATACCGACCACCGCCGGTAAACAGCAGCGCGAACAGCATGATGAGGTAGGTCACCGCGAACTCGATGCCGTTGTTCAGGATGACGAAGTTACCTTTTTCCGTCAGCCAGCTGTAGTTGCCATGCTCACGCAGGATGTCCTTGGCCGCCCCGAGGCGTACCGCGACTTCCTGGTCGGTCGAGCTCGCAATGGCGGCCCAGCCGTGGTCCCAGTGCACCGCGAAAATCGCCACCACCATAGTGACCATCAGGGGAATCGTGATCCAGCGCGTGGCGAGCCCCAGCAGCAACAGGTAGGCGCCGATAAACTCGGTGTAAGCCGCCAGCGGCGCGAGGATTTCCGGGGCCGGCAGGCCCAGCCCCCAGTCGGGGTTGCCGAACCAGGCGATGGTGTTTTCCATGCCGCTGATCTTCTGCTCCCCCGCCATCAGGAACGGGAAAAAGAGAAAGACCCGAAGGGCGAGCGGCGGCAGGCCGTCAAGATGCGACAATCTGGGGAAAATCGCGTTATGTATGCTGTAGTAAAGTTGCGCCAAAGCGTTCATTGTTCAGTTCTCATGCCAATCGATTTGCTCTGTGACAACCGCAAATGCGATTTGGTTTCTTAACCCGACAGATTTACTGCGCCATTTTTCCAAAGCCGTCACATGAGCTCAACCCGCACTACCCACTACCGGGGTGAAATCCGCGCCCTGCTGGCCATCGCGTGGCCCATGATGATCGCCCAGACGGCGCAGTCGGCGACCGGGGTGGTCGACACCATCATGGCGGGGCGTTACGACCCGGTGGACCTGGCCGCAATCGCCATCGGCTACAATATCTGGCTGCCGATAGCGCTCTTCTTCATCGGCGTGGCGCTGGGAGCAACCACCATCATTGCCCAGGACTTCGGCGCGGGGCGCATTGCGAAGATCCGCGAGTCCCTGCCCCAGGCCCTGTGGCTCGCGCTCGCGATCGGCCTGGCCGCTGGCCCCTTGTGCTACAGCGCAGCTCCCCTGCTAAACCTGCTCGAGCTCGACCCCGTGACCTATGACAAGAGTCTCGACTACCTGCAGGCCGTGGCGTTCGGGTTACCCGCTATGGCGATCTTCCAGGCGCTGCGCTGCCACACGCAGGGCATCGGCATCATGCGACCCTTCGCGGTGGCAAGCGTTATTGGTTTCCTCGCCAACATTCCACTGAACTACGCGTTTATCTACGGTCGCTGGGGTGCACCCGAGCTGGGCGCCGCCGGCTGCGGCATCGCCACCGCGATCTCCATGTGGCTGAGCCCGCTGTTAATAAGCTTCTACATGATGCGCGCCGAGTCGCTGAAGCCCTATCTTCCCAGCCGCTGGTCGCTGCCGCGGCTCGCAGAAATCGGCGAGATCTGGCGCCTTGGCCTGCCGATGGGCACCTCGTTCTTTCTCGAAATCGCGGTGTTCTCGATTATCTCTCTGCTCATCGCAACCCTCGGCAACACGGCCATGGCGTCTCACCAGATCGCGTTCAACGTCTGGGATGTCGTATACATTTTCCTGATCAGCATCGGCTCGGCGATGGGTACGCGCGTGGGTCACGCGATCGGCGCGGGCGACAGGCCGGGCGTTACCCGCGCGCTCGCCACCGGCGGCTCGGTAAACATGCTGATCGCACTGCTCTGCATGGGCGTTTTGCTGGGCGCGCCTGCACTGATTATCTCCGCCTACACCGACGATGCCGCGATTCATGCGATGGCGACTGGACTCATCACGCTCGCAGGATTCTTCGTGGTGATCGACTCCCTGCACATCACGGTGACCTTCTGCCTGCGCGCATACAAGGACACACTCTTCCCCTTCCTCGTGCTCTGCGCGTGCTACTGGTTTATCACTCTACCGGTCGGGTACTGGCTGGGTATCGTCGCTGCCGAGACCGCGGCGGCGGGCACCATGGGCTTCTGGCAGGCAATGATTGGCGGTATCGCGCTTGGCACGATGATCCTGGTGGTACGACTGCGCTGGCGACTCAAGCAGGCGCTACCGGACCCGGCAGAGTACGAGGACGAGACACCCTCAGCGCTGGATATGTGAGCAGTCGGGACAGCCCTCAGCCGGGTGCAGTGCGAGGCGGCGAAACTCCATCGTTGCGAAGTCCATCACGAGCAGCCCGTCTGTAAGCGGTTGCCCAAAACCCGCGATCAGTTTAAGCGCCTCGAGCGCCTGCATCGAGCCCACCACGCCGACCAGCGGCGCGAGCACGCCACTCTCTGCACAGTTCAGCGCCGTATCGTCGGCACCCGGTGTATACAGGCAGCGGTAGCATGGCCCGCCGCGTGCGGGGTCGAAGACAGCGAGTTGCGCCTCACTGCGCACCGCAGCGGCGGAGACCAGCGGCAGCCCACTAGCGATGCAGGCGCGATTGAGCGCAAACCGCGTGGAGTAGTTGTCGGTCGCATCGAGCACAAGGTCTACGCCTGAAAGCAGTTCGGGCAGGCCTTCCTCGCCTACCCGCCGCTCGATGACTTCGACCCTCGTGGCGGGGTTCAGCGCGGCGATACTTGCTGCGGCGGAGCGCGCCTTATTCAAGCCGATGTCGGCCTCGGTATGCGCGATCTGGCGCTGCAGATTGCTGATCTCTACCGCGTCATCGTCGGCAAGCACCAGCGTGCCCACGCCCGCGGCTGCAAGATAGAGCGCGGCCGGGCTGCCGAGTCCGCCAAGACCCACAATGAGGACGCGCGCAGCCAGCAATCGCTCCTGCCCCGCCACGTCGAAATCGTTGAGCAGTATCTGCCTTGAGTAGCGCAATAGCTGGTCATCATCCAGCATTGAACTGCCCTCCCGTGACACGCGGCAGACCCGCCAGGTCGTCGCGCGTCGTAACGCTGGCAAACCCGGCGTTGCGCAGCAGGCTTTGGACCTCACCACCCTGCTCGAAACCGTGCTCCAGCAACAGCCATCCGCCGGGTTTCAAATGTGCGGGTGAAGCGTTCACGATACGCTGCAGGTCATCGAGGCCTTCCTCACCCGCTACGAGCGCGGCGCGCGGCTCAAAGCGCACATCGCCCCTGGCGAGATGGGGATCACCCTCTGCGACGTAGGGTGGGTTGCTCAACACCGCGTCAAAGCGCTGCCCCTCAAGGGCATCAAACCAGTCTGACACCACGCAACGTACGTTGCCGAGCTCAAGCCTTCTCACGTTAGCGGCGGCAACCGCCAGTGCATCATCACTGCGATCAGCAGCTGTAATCTGCCAGTCGCCACGCTCACTGGCCAAGGCCAGCGCAATCGCACCAGACCCTGTGCCAAGATCGGCGACGGCCGCATCCGCTGGCAGCGGTACCTCCAGCGCCCAACTCACGAGCGTTTCCGTTTCGGGTCGGGGAATCAGTGTGTCGTCGTTGACCGCGAGCGTCAGCGACCAGAAGTCGCGTTCGCCCAGGATGTAGGCGAGCGGCTCACCCGCGCGTCGTCGCGTCAGCAACTCGCGAAACACGCACTCCAGCTCATCCGCCACCTCGTTGTCGGGCCAGGTGTAGAGCCAGGTGCGCGTCTGCCCAAGCGCGTGGGCAAGCAGGAGTTCAACATCCAGTCGCGGACTGTCGGAGTCGAGATCAGCGCCGCTTTTCAAAAGCTCGACAACGGTGGTCATCCGCTCTCGGCCAGGGAGGCCAGCTGGTCCGCCTGGTGTTCCTGGCGGAGCGGGTCGATCACCGCCTCGAGTTCGCCCTCCATCACCTCGGCGAGCTTGTACAGCGTAAGGTTGATGCGATGATCGGTGATGCGGCCCTGGGGAAAATTGTAGGTGCGAATCCGGTCGGAACGATCGCCGGTTCCTACCAGGTTGCGGCGCGTCTCGGCTTGCTCGTCCGCCTGCCTGCTCTGGGCGCTAGCGAGCAGTTTCGACTGCAGCAGCGACATGGCCCGCGCGCGGTTCTTGTGCTGTGAACGCTCGTCCTGGCACTCCACGACCACGCCGGTAGGCAGGTGCGTAATGCGCACGGCTGAATCTGTCTTGTTAACGTGCTGACCGCCCGCACCCGAGGCGCGAAACGTGTCGACGCGCAAATCCGCCTTGTTGATTTCTACCTCGTCGACCGCCTCGGCCTCCGGCATCACGGCGACCGTGCAGGCAGACGTGTGTATGCGACCCTGTGACTCTGTTTCGGGTACGCGCTGCACGCGGTGTGCGCCTGACTCGAACTTGAGGTGCGCGTATACATCGCGGCCTTCAACGCGCGTGATGATCTCCTTGTATCCACCGTGCTCGCCGGGGCGCTCTGACAAGACTTCCACACGCCATTTCTGCGCCTCGGCATACCGCAGGTACATGCGGTAGAGATCGCCGGAGAAAATCGCTGCCTCATCGCCGCCAGTGCCGGCGCGAATCTCGAGGTACACGTTGTGCGAGTCGTTAGGATCGCGCGGCAACAGCAGCGTCTGCAGCTCTACTTCGAGTTCGGCAAGCGTGGCGCCGCTGGACTCGATCTCCTCGCGCGCCATGTCGCGCACCTCGGGGTCATCGTCCTCCAGCATGAGCTGAGCATCGGCTAGATCCGACTGCACCTGGGTATAACGGTTGTAACAGTTCACCACCGCTTCCAGTTCGGAGTACTCGCGGGACAGATCGCGGAAACGATTCTGGTCGGTAATTACTTCGCTATCGCCGAGCAGCGCCGATACCTCTTCGTGCCGGTCCGTCAGGGTCTCCAGCTTGGTCAACAGGGATGCTTTCATTGCAGGGTGCGGGGGTTGTCTTCTGTGTCACTGGCACCGACATCGGCCGGCAGATCGGGTTCAGCCTCTACGGGCAACGCCTCCCCTGCCTGCTGCTCGAGGCCGAGCAGGCGGCGCGCATGGTGCACTACGTCCTGGCGCCCTTCGGCGCTGGCCTGCTTGAGCCCCGTGGTCGGTGCATGAATCAACTTGTTGGTAATGGTGCGCGCGAGCTGCGCAACGATCTGCGCGGGGTCTCCGCCGCGCTCCAGTGCTTTGAGCGCACGCGAGAGCTCCTGCTCGCGCAGCTCCTCTGCCATCGTCCGGTACTGCCTGACAACGTCAACGGCGCCGAGCCCGCGGCGCTCCGAGAGGTACCGCTCAACGCCCTCGTCGATCATCACGTCTGCTTTACGCGCCTCATCGCGACGGCTGCGCAGGTTCTCATCCACGATCTCGCGCAGGTCATCAACGCTGTAGAGGTACACATCGCGCAAATCACCGACCTGCGTTTCGATGTCGCGCGGTACGGCGAGGTCGACCATCAGGTACGGGCGATGTTTGCGCGCTTTCAACGCCTGCTCGACAGCACCTTTACCGAGGATGGGCAGCTGGCTGGCCGTTGAGGTAATAACAATGTCTACATCGGCGAGTTGCTCGGGAATCTCGGCGAGCAATACGGCGGACGCGCCAAACTTATGCGCGAGTTCGCGCGCCCTGCCCAGCGTACGGTTTGCAATCACGATGTTGTCGAGACCTGCCTCAACGAGATGGCGGGCCACAAGCTCAATCGTCTCGCCTGCACCAACCAGCAGCGCGTTACACTTTCCCAGCTCCGAAAAGATGTGCCCGGCAAGGTCGACCGCGGCATAGGCAACCGAGACGGGGTTCTCGCCAATGGCAGTGTCGGTGCGCACACGTTTCGCTATAGAAAAAACGCGCGGGAAGAGCCGACCGAGTTCGCTGCCGACTGTACCGGCCTCGGACGCCACCACGAAGGCGGATTTCAGCTGGCCGAATATCTGCGGCTCACCCAGCACCATTGAATCGAGACCGGCGGCCACCTGCACAATGTGGCGCAGGGCATCGCCGCCCTCGTGGTGGTAGGCGCACTGCTTCAGTTCCGCCGCAGAGAGGTGATGGTAACCGGCCATCCAGTCGATGAGTTCCACAGCCTTGTCAACGGGCGGGCTATCGCCTGTTGTGATCGCGTAGAGCTCGGTGCGGTTGCAGGTGGAGAGAATGACGACCTCTTCGATGGCAAGTGCCTCGCAGGCGTCGCACAGCGCCTCGCTGACCTGCTCGGGCGCAAAGGCTACCCGCTCGCGCAGCTCGACTGCAGCGGAGTTGTGGCTGATACCCAGGGCGACGAGGTTCATGGGGGCTCGCAGTGTCTCCAGCGCGCCGGGACCAAAGGCCCGGCGCAAACGGCCATTCGACGAAAAATTATCCAGATTTTAACAAGTTAGCGGCCAAAAGACACAGGCTTGCTGACCCGTGCGCGGTAGGTCACAGTCCGGACAGGCGCCCCCGCTTTATGGGTTTCACCGCCCGTCTGTGTCATCATGGCCGCTTATCGGTTGTACGGTTTACCGCGCGCAGCATGCCTCGTCACCTCCTCGTTATCCTCGCCCTGCTCATGGTGGCCGGCTGCGCAACGCAGGCGCCAGCGCCAGCGCCAGCGCCCGCGCCCGAGCCACAGCCAACAGCAACCCCCGCGCCCGAGCCCGTTGTGGAAGTGCCGGAACGCCGCATTCCCGACGACAGCCTCTACTCCCTTCTGCTGGCCGAGTTCGCGATCAGGCGACGGCACTACGATGTCGCGCTGGAACAGTATGAAGAACAGGCGCCACTGCTGCGCGACCGCGGTGTCAGCGCGCATACGACGCGACTCGCGCAGTATCTGCAGGACGACAATACCGCGCTTGCATCAGCCGAGCTCTGGGCGGAGCTCGATGCAGACAGCGTTGAAGCCAACAGCATTGCTGCCAACTATCTGGCACGCCAGGGCCGGCCCAACGAGGCTCTGCCCTATCTCGTAAATGTCGAGCGACTCGACCAGGACGCTAACTTTCCCCTCCTGATCGCAAGTTACGCCGACCTGGGCACCGAGGAACAAGCAGCGCTCGCTGCATCGCTGAGCCGTCTGGAAGAAGAGTTCCCCGGCAGCGCTAATCTCGCGCTGGCACAGGCACTGTTGTTCGCAGAAGAAGGCGAGCGTGACAGCGCACTGGCGAAGCTGGATACCGTTTTAACCCAGGAACCCGCACAGCAACAGGCACTGCTGCTCGAGGCAAAACTTCTGATCGAAGCAGGCAGCGACAATCCCTACGCGCGTGTGGAACAGGCGCTCGCCGATGACCCCGACAACAAATTATTGCGGATGCGCTTTGCACGACTGCTGACGGCCTACGACATGAGTGCTGCGCGCAAACAGTTCGAGATCCTCTCGGCGCAATCACCGGGCGATGCCGACCTGCTCTTCTCACTGGCGCTCATCAACCGCGAAATCGGCGACCACCTCGCCGCCAATGCTTACCTGCGCCAGGTGATCGCCCTCGATGAACGCGTGGGCGAAGCCTACTACTATCTCGGCCGCATCGCCGAGGAGCGCGGCCAGGTCGAAGACGCGATCGGGCACTACCGCGAGGTTGAAGAGGGCCGCGAGTTCATGTCGGCGACCAGTCGCGTGGCACATATGCTTGTCGAAGCCGGCAACCTGGAGCGCGCGGGCAGATGGTTTGACGAGCAACGCGCACGCGCTCCCGAGCGGCGCGAACAGCTCTTTAGCCTTGAGGCCGACATTCTCAGCAACGCAGGCGAGAGCGACGCTGCCATGGCCCTGCTCGAACGCGCAATCGCCGAGACACCCGACTCACCCAACCTGCGCTACACCCGCGCGATGCTCTTCGAACAGGCCGACGACCTGGAGGCTATGGAACGCGAGCTGCGCGCCATCCTCGACAAGGACCCTGACAACGCGACCGCACTCAACGCGCTCGGCTACACCCTCGCCAATCGCACGACACGCTACGCCGAAGCGCGAGAACTGATTGAGAAAGCGCTAGCGCTGCAGCCCAACGAGCCCGCTATTCTCGACAGTATGGGCTGGGTGCTGTTTCGCGTAGGCGAGTATGAAGAAGCGCTCAAGTACCTCACGCTAGCCTACGCGCAGTTTCCTGACCCCGAGGTAGCCGCGCATCTCGGCGAGGTACTGTGGGTAACCGGCGATGAAGCGGGTGCGAAACGCATCTGGCAGGGTGCCGCACTCTCGGACCCTGAGCATCGCGTGCTGCGCGAGACCCTGGAGCGACTCGGCGTCGAACTACCGATCGACACCACCGGGCTGCCCTCCCCGGAGCCCAAGCCCTGACAATGACGCGGCCGCTGCGCAGCCTGCCCCTGATCTTATGCCTCGCCCTGCTCGGTGCGTGCACCACCAGCGGCACCGGCCCTCCTGTTCCTGCCGCCTGGACAGAACACCGCGAACGGCTCGATACGCTCGAGCGATGGGAAGCGCGCGGCAAACTCGCGCTGCGCTCCCCAACCGGCAGTGACAGCGCCAGCATCGTCTGGCGCCAGGCGGGCGCAGATACCGAGGTTCGCATGAGCGGGCCGTTGGGCGTGGCGCCAACCCTGCTCACCTCCGACGGCATCCTGCTCACGATCGACCGCGGCGGCGCGCAGCAGGTGCTGGACCTCGCAAACCCGGCGGCCGTGCGCGCAGCCACCGGCTGGCACTTTCCCGTTACAGCCCTGCCCCACTGGTTGAAGGGCACTCCCGACCCTGACCTGCCACTTGATAACCTCACGCTGGACGATGCGACGGGTGTCGCCACAGGCTTCACGCAGGCGAACTGGACCATAGCCTACGAGTCCCACGGCCAGTTCGGCGCTTACAGCCTGCCGACCAGGCTGGTGGTGAGCGGCGAGGATGCGCGCGCCACAGTTATCGTGCGCGAGTGGCGGCCGGAGCCCGAGGATGACTGAGACCCTGACGGTCGCTGCACCTGCCAAACTGAACCTGTTCCTGCACATCACGGGTCGTCGCGCTGACGGCTACCACGAGCTACAGACCCTGTTTCAGCTGCTGGACTTCGGCGACACCCTGCACTTCACGCGCACAACCTCGGGCGACATCACGCTGGACGATGGCGGACTGGATATTCCAGCGCACGAGAACCTCATAGTGCGCGCCGCCAGAGCCCTGCAAAGCGGCAACCTCGGCGTCGACATACGACTGGAAAAACGTATACCCGCAGGCGGCGGACTGGGCGGAGGCAGCTCGGACTGCGCCACGGCGCTGCTGGCATTGAACCAGCTATGGGAGTTGGGCCACTCAAGCCAGGCACTAATGGAAATTGGCGCCCGGTTGGGGGCGGATGTCCCCGTCTTTGTGGGGGGCCGCACTGCATGGGCAGAGGGGGTTGGCGAGCGCCTCACGCCAGTCGATATGCCCGCCCGCTGGTACCTCGTGTTGGTGCCGCAAATTCATGTTTCTACAGGGAAAGTTTTTTCCCATCCGCAATTGACACGCAACTCCGCTCCCATCAAAATGGCGGCCTTTTTCGACGGGCACTCCCGAAACGACACCCAGCCACTGGTCAGAGAGCTCTATCCAGAGGTCGATAAGGCATTGAAAATGCTGGGAAAATTCGGGGAGTCCAGGCTTACAGGCACGGGCGCCTGCGTGTTCACAAGCTTCGAACACGAGGCCGATGCAAAGGCCGCCAGGGAGCAGTTGCCAGAGGGCTGTGAGAGTTTCCTCGCCAGGGGCATCAACGTGTCACCGGCGCTCCCAAACCCGACAGATTGATTGGGGTGTCGCCAAGCGGCAAGGCACCGGGTTTTGATCCCGGCATTCGCAGGTTCGAATCCTGCCACCCCAGCCATATCCAACGGCGCCGACGGTAATGTTCCGTCGGCGCTTTTGTCATGACCGTCGACTAAATAAGAGACCAGGGGAAGAGCACAGTGTCCTCAAAAATGATGGTGTTCACGGGTAACGCCAACCCGGAGCTGGCCCAGAAAGTGGCCAGCAGGCTGTATCTCTCCCTGGGCAAGGCCGATGTCGGCAAGTTCAGCGATGGCGAAGTGAACGTTGAGCTGAACGAAAACGTTCGCGGCAAGGATGTCTTCGTGTTGCAGTCAACCTGCGCACCCACGAACGACAACCTGATGGAACTGGTGGTGATGATCGACGCGCTCAGGCGCGCCTCCGCCACCCGCATCACCGCGGTGGTGCCCTACTTCGGCTACGCAAGGCAGGACCGCCGGGTGCGTTCCGCGCGAGTGCCGATCACGGCGAAAGTCGTGGCAGACATGATGGTCGCTGTAGGCGTCGACCGGGTACTGACCGTCGACCTGCATGCGGAACAGATACAGGGCTTTTTCCAGTGCCCGGTAGACAACGTTTACGGTTCGCCAGTACTGATTGCCGACATACTGGCGAGCAACTACGAGAACCTGATGGTGGTTTCGCCGGACATCGGCGGTGTGGTCAGGGCGCGAGCCGTTGCGAAGCAGCTGGACGACGCTGACCTCGCCATCATCGACAAGCGCCGGCCGAAGGCCAACGAGGCGCAGGTGATGAACCTGATCGGTGAGGTCGAAAACCGCAGCTGCCTGCTGGTCGACGACATGGTCGATACCGCCGGTACGCTGTGCCAGGCCGCCGACGCGCTAAAGGACCGCGGCGCTTCCAAGGTCGTGGCCTACTGCACACACGCGGTGCTGTCAGGCAAGGCACTGGACAACCTGAGCAAGTCGAAACTCGACGAGCTCGTGGTAACAGACACGATTCCGTTGAGCGCGGAGGCGAAAGCCATCAGCAAGATTCGCTCACTCACGATCGCCGACCTGCTGGCCGAGTCCATGCGCAGGGTAGCGAACGAGGAATCCATCAGCGCGCTGTTCCAGTAGGAACGGCGTTTTACAAACCCACCTGGGTAACCGGTCGCAGGTATCCAGGTGCTTACTCAAAGGAGTCACGACAATGTCTGACCAATTTGAACTGACCGCAGAAGTGCGAGAGGACATGGGGAAAGGTGCGAGCCGCCGCCTGCGTCGTCTCGCAGACCAGGTACCCGCTATCATCTACGGTGCGGGCAAAGACGCACAGCCCCTGACGCTGGTCCGCAAGGACTTCGAGAAGGCGCTGGAAAACGAAGCGTTCTACTCACAGGTCGTTACCATCAACGTTGCAGGCAGCGCCGAGAAGGCGATTCTCAAGGACCTGCAGCGCCACCCTGCGAAGGACCGCGTCATGCACGCCGATTTCCTCCGCATCGACGAGAAAGTCGCGATCAAGGTTCACGTACCGCTGCACTTCATCAACGAAGAGACGTGTGTGGGCGTGAAAATGGAAGGCGGCATCATCCAGCACCAGGTCACCGACATCGAGATCCAGTGTCTGCCCGCAGACATCCCCTCCTACCTCGAGGTGGACATGCTCGAGATCAGCGTTGGTGACATCGTGCACCTCTCCGACATCAGCCTGCCCGAGGGCGTCACCTCTGTGGCCCTGGCCCTGGGTGAAGACCACGACCTCGCGGTCGCCTCGGTCATCGCACCGCGTGGCGGCTCTGACGAGGAAGAGGAAGCTGCAGCAGCCGAAGACGGTGAAGAAGCAGCAGCCGATGACGGCGGCGACGCTGAGGGCGGCGACGGCGAGGACTAAGCGCCTCGCCGGCTCGCTACGCGAACCGTGTCTGAGATCAAACTCATTGTCGGGTTGGGCAACCCCGGTAGCGAATACCGGGGTACACGCCACAACGCTGGCGCTGACTTTGTCGAGGAACTCGCGCGGCAAAACGGCGCCACCCTGCAATCCGAGTCCAAGTTCTTTGGCCTGACTGGCCGGTGCACCGTCGCCGGTCACGATGTACGCCTGCTCATTCCGACCACGTTCATGAATGTGAGCGGCAAGTCCGTGGCGGCAATGGCGACGTTTTTCAAACTGCCAACCGATGCAATGCTGATCGCCCACGATGAGCTTGATATCGCGCCGGGCACCGCACGCTTCAAGCAGGGCGGCGGCCACGGCGGCCACAACGGCCTTCGCGACATCGTACCGGCCCTTGGAAACAAGAAGGACTTTCACCGCCTGCGTATCGGCATCGGTCACCCCGGCCACGCGTCGAAGGTGAGCGGTTATGTGCTCGGCAAGCCGTCTGCCCAGGACCGCGACCGCATTGACGCCAGTATCGATGAAGCGATTCGTGCGCTACCGCTGCTGCTGGATGGGGAGCCGGTTAAGGCAATGACACAACTGCACAGTTTCACGGCGGCCTGAGCCGCCCGAATGTTTAAGGAAGTAACATGGGATTCAACTGCGGAATCGTAGGCCTGCCCAACGTCGGCAAGTCGACGCTGTTCAACGCGCTGACTCGCGCCGGTATCGGCGCCGAGAACTTCCCCTTCTGTACCATCGAACCCAACGCCGGTGTGGTACCCATTCCAGACCCGCGGCAGGCGCGCATCTGTGAGATCGTAAAGCCTGAGAAGGAAATCGCGACGACGATGGAGTTCGTCGACATCGCAGGACTCGTCGCTGGCGCCTCCAAGGGAGAGGGCCTCGGCAACCAGTTCCTGGCAAACATTCGCGAAACAGACGCGATCGCCCACGTGGTGCGCTGCTTCGAAGACGAGAACGTGATTCACGTGGCGAACCAGATCGACCCCGCAGCCGATATCGAGGTGATCAACACCGAGCTGGCTCTCGCCGACCTCGAAAGCTGCGAAAAACAGCTGCAGAAGGTCACCCGCACCGCCAAGAGCGGTGATAAGGAAGCCGTGGCAATGAAGGCGCTCCTGGAAGACAAGCTGCTGCCGCACCTCAACGAGGCGCAGCCGGTGCGCTCGTTGGACCTCGATGAGAACGAGCAGGCGCTGGCTCGACAGCTTTTTCTGCTCACCAACAAGCCCACGATGTACGTTGCCAATGTCGATGAGGGCGGTTTCAAAAACAACCCGCATCTCGACGTGGTGCGCGAGATCGCCGCAACAGAAAACGCGGTCGTGGTCGTGATCTGCAACAAGCTCGAAGAAGAGATCGTCGAGCTCGACGACGACGAGCGCCTGGAGTTTCTTCAGGAGATGGGCATGGAAGAGCCAGGTCTCGATCGAGTGATCCGCGCGGGTTACGAACTACTCGGGCTGCACACCTACTTCACCGCGGGGCCGAACGAAGTGCGCGCCTGGACGGTAAAGGTCGGCGCCACTGCGCCGGAAGCGGCGGGCGTCATCCACACTGACTTCCAGAAAGGGTTCATTCGCGCCGAGGTAGTAGGCTACGACGACTTTATTGCGAACGGCGGTGAGCAAGGTGCAAAGGACGCCGGACGCTGGCGCCTCGAGGGTAAAGAATACATCGTCACAGACGGCGACATCATTCACTTCCGCTTCAACGTTTAATCCCCTGCTCGCGGACCAGCGCCGCGAGCTCCCTTATCTCGTCCTGTAACTCCTTCAGAGTAGGCTCTCCGGCTTCCGCGGCCTCCGCCTGCGCCTGGCGCTTGTGCTCGTCCTCCAGCACGTTGACCACGATGCCGATGATCATGTTGAGGAAGGCAAACGCCGAGAGAAAGATAAAGCTCAAATAGAACGTCCAACTCAGCGGGTACACCGCGTTGGTCTCGTACATAACGTCCGTCCAGTCCTCGAAGGTCATCACGCGGAAGAGTGTCAGCATACTGATGGCGATGTCGCCCCAGAGGGTCTCGTTGATCGACGCGAAGAAGGTGCTGCCCACCGCGGCGTAGATATAAAAGATGATGAACATCATGAGCATGACATAGCCGAGTTGAGGCAGTGCGGCGAGCAGTGAGTTCAGCAGAGTGCGCAGTTCCGGGATGATCGACACCATACGCAGAACACGGAAGATGCGGACCAGTCGCCCTATGAGCGCCAGCTCGGAGTCCTGTATGGGAATCAGGCTGACCACAACGATTAGCGTGTCGAATACATTCCAGCCGTTGTAGAAGAAGCGGCGCTTGTTAGGCTCACCAAGGAACCTGATGGTGATCTCTACCAGGAAAAACACGGTGATCGCCCAGTCAAGCGCGAACAACAGGGTGGTGGACCACTCCGGTAGCTCGTAGGTCTTGGCGCCTATCAACAGTGCGGACAGGATGATGATGGTGACCACCACCAGTTCGAACAATTTGTTGGAGCGCAGGCGCTCGAAGCGAGCCTGCAGGACGTCTGTGGATGTAGGTGACATGAATAGTGCTCGTGTCGCGGTAAAACAGGTTTTCTTGAAGTGCGCCCTGCGGCGTCGAGCTCAATCGACGCGACAGGGTGTCGACAGGCTGCTCGGGTGCTCGACCTGGGCCCCTACCAGGGTATGGCCTTGCCCTCGTAGTCGTAGAACTTGCCGTTATCGGTTTTGTCGAGGCCGGCAATGACCTTGAGCAGGCCCGCCACGCTGTCGGTGGGCTTAACCGGGGCACTCTCCCCACCCATGCGCGTCTGCACCCAACCCGGGTGCATGACCACGCTGGTATAGCCTTCCTTGCCCAGCTCCTTCGCCAGCGAACTGTTCAACATGTTAAGGGCCGTCTTGCTCGCGCGGTAGTCGTAGGCCCCGCCCCAGTTGTTCGCGATACTGCCCATCACGCTGCTGATGTGCACGATGGTCTTACCTTTCCCCGCGTCGAGGTTAGGTAACAGGGCCTGTGTCACCCGCATGGGGCCGATCGCGTTGACCGAGTAGGTGAAAGACATGGCTTCAGTATCTAGCTCACGAATGCTGTTGGAGCCGTCGCCGCTGACACCCGCGTTGTTGATGAGCAGGTCGATCGCCGCACCGTCCAGACGCTTGGCAAGCGCGGCTACCGAAGCCGCATCCGTCACATCAAGCTGTTCCACACGCACGCCAAGCGCCTTCAGTTCCTTGGCTTCTGCAGGCTTGCGCGCGGTACCAATTACGCTATAGCCGGCGCCCTTCAACTGGGTTGCCAGTTCGAGGCCGATTCCCCGGTTGGCGCCCGTTACCAGCGCGGTGGATTGCTCAGCGGCCTGCGCAATGCCGGCGCCGAGCAGGAAAAAAGTCAGTATCAGGCGAATCATGTAGGTCGGCCTCCCTGTAGGTGGTTTGGGGTGGCCGACGATCCGGGCTACATGCTCTTGGTATCGACCGGCCGCTTGTGATGTTGGCCCAGTCCCAGCAGGCTGGCAAGTGCCGGCAGCAGCACGAGTGCGCCGATCATGTTCCAGAAGAACATAAAGGTCAGCATCAGGCCCATATCTGCCTGGAACTTGATCGGTGAATAGATCCACGTACCCACACCAATCGCGAGGGTAAGGCCGGTGAATGCCACCGCGGTACCGCTGGCCTTGAGCGCCTCGAAGTAAGCCTGTTGCAAAGACGCGCCCTGCCTTAAGTAGTGCTGCAGCGCGTTATAGATGTAGATGCCGTAGTCGACACCGATCCCCACGCCAAGGGCGATGACCGGCAGGGTCGCCACTTTCACACCAATGCCCAGCAGGGCCATAAGCGCGGAGCCGAGTACAGAGGTCAGCATAAGCGGCAGGATGATGCAGATTGTAATGCGCAACGAGCGGAACATGGCGAGGCAGAGCAGGATCACCACGCCATACACCCACGCGAGCATCTCGTACTGCGCCTGGCTGATGACAATATTCGTGGCGGCCTCGACGCCGGCATTGCCGGCGGCGAGCAGGTATTGAATCGCGTCCGTGTTGTGTTCGGCCGCAAACGCTTCTACCGCATTGACCACCCCGGTTAATGTGTCGGCCTTGTGATCTTCGAGAAAGAGGATCACGGGCACCATTGAGCAGTCAGTGTTGATCAGGCTGCTCGGCACGCGCGACAGCGAATTGTTCAGCACATAGCGGTTGCGCGCCACGGCGTGCCACTTGGGGCTACCCTCGTTCATGCCCATGACAACGAGTTTCGAGACATCGACAAGAGACATCACCGACTGCACACCGGGCACCTGCGACATCGTGCCCTGGAAATAGTCGATGGAGGACACCGTCTCAAAATTGCCGCACTGCTCGGGAGGCGTCCTGACCATCACAACGAAGACATCGGTGC
This sequence comes from Halioglobus sp., assembly GCA_965227435.1. Lineage (GTDB taxonomy): Bacteria > Pseudomonadota > Gammaproteobacteria > Pseudomonadales > Halieaceae > Marimicrobium. The sequence goes on from CBDDGB010000002.1 coordinate 1,441,511, forward strand.
TGGTCGCGTAATTCTCGGCGAGGTAGGCGGTGTCGACGTTGTAGCGCGCATCAGGTCGCAACTCGGGCGCACCGGGGTCGAGGTCACCGATCTTCTGTTCACTCGCCAACATGCCGCCGCCGACAGCCAGCGCCACACTCGCCACGACAATGGCGATGGCTCGCCCCCGCAGCGCATTGCGCGAGAGTAAAATCCAATGGTAGAAACCGGAGCGCGCCTTGCGCGTGCGGTATTCGCGGCAGCTTTTACTGATGCCCACGTAAGACAACAGTATGGGAAGCAGTACGAGATTGGTGAGGATCAGGATCGCGATCCCGCTACTGGCCACATACGCGAGCTCTCGGATCACGGGGATGTCGATCACGCTCAGTGTAAAGAACCCCACACCGTCACTGATCAGCGCAATGAAGCCAGGCTTACTCAGCCTAATGAATGACACCCAGCCCGCATCCACCTTGTTGATGCCCTGGTGCATGTTGAAGCCGAAGCGGTTGATGATTTGCACGGAGTGACTGATACCCACGGCGAACACCAGGAACGGCACGAGCATGCTGTAGGGGTCGATACCCATTCCCAGCGTATGCAGCAGCCCTAACTGCCATATCACCGCGGTGGTAGAACAGACCAGTGGCGCTATCGTGCACCACGGATCGCGGCAGTAAATGAACAGCATGATGGCTGTAATAACGAAAGCAATCGCAAAAAATGCGCCCACCAGTGACGCACCATCAATCAGGTCACCGACCAGTTTGGCAAAACCGGTAATGCGAATCGTGATGTCGTCGCTCTGGTACTTGTCGCGCACGAGCCGCTCAAGTTCCTCGGACAACGCCGAGTAGTCGAGTTTTTCACCCGTTTCCGGGTCGTTCTCCACCAGGGGAGCCAGAATGGTCGCGGAGCGGAAATCATTGGCCACGAGGCGACCCACCTGGCCGGATTTCAGCGTGTTCTCCCGCAGCTTGGCCAGGGTAGCGGGACTGCCGTCGTAGTCATCGGGAATCACCGACCCGCCGACGAATCCCTCTTCCGTGACCTCCTGCCAGCGCACGTTCGGGGTCCAGAGTGACTGCAGGCCCGCGCGATCAACGCCGCGTATGTAGAAGACCTCGTCGGTCACCTGGCGCAGGAGTTCCTGGTACTCCGCCGTGAAGATATCGCCAGAGGTCGTCTCTACCGTGATACGTACAGCATTACCCAAACCCGTCAGGTCGTCGCGATTGGCAAAGTAATTGATGATGTACGGGTGCGATACCGGCACCATCTTTTCAAAGCTGGCATCAGGCCGTAACTGGCTCGCCTGGTAGCCGAAGAAGACACTGGCGGCGATAAAAATCAGGAGCAGAAGTATTCGCTGGCTGAACAAGCGGTCGGCAAGCCAGGGGCGCAGCTTGCCCTCTTCCTCGCCGAGCAACTCGTAGCGCGCAGCATTTGCATTGAATGGCTCAGTCATCGGTATCCACTCCGTGCACCGTCACACCTTCCATACCTACAATGCGCAAATCATCCGGCCCGCGCCCCGCCACCGCTGACAACGTTGCGGCCCCCCGAAGCGCAGAGGACGAGAAGCTTCGGCCATTGTCTGTGCTGTGTAACACCACGCCGCCGGCACCGACCAACACCAGCGTGCCATCAACCAGGCGTAAGCCACCGTAAAGGCCCTGTCGCGGGTCGTCCGCCACGGGCACAGAACGCCATGTCTCGCCCGCATCGTCACTGAGCAGGATGTTGCCGCGCAGTCCGAAGGCCAACACCGCGCCATCGGCTGTTGTTAACAGGCCGAACAGGCTGCCGTCGTAGCCCGGGTCGAGGCGCTCCCAGTGCCGGCCCTGGTCGGTGGAGCGATAGAGCAGCCCGGCTTCACCGCTCAGGTACAGGCGACCCTCTTCGTCCTGCGTCATGGCGTAGTAATGGTAGCGGTCCAGGTTGTCGATGTGCTCGACGGCGATCTCCCAGGAGGCACCGCCATTCTCAGTGCGGTACAGCATGCCGTAGGCGCCCAAGGCGTAACCGAACTGCGTGTCGCGAAACCAGACATCGAGAAAGGGGTCAGCTGGCCCGGCCTCGAGAGCCGCCTCGGCATCCTCTATGTTGAAGCCGGCATCTTCGATCGCGTACTCGAGGTCCTGCCGTTCAGCGTCACCGGCGGCATCAAGTTGCTCTTCCAGCCGATCCAGCTCAACACGCAGGTGCGCGAGCCATTGCCGGTTGGCCTCGTTGCCGTCGAACTGCAGTGTCCAGCTGGCACCGCGATCAGTGCTCGCGAGCAGGACGCCTGCATGGCCAGAGGCCCACGCGTAACCGCCGGGCGCACAGTCGACACTGGTCAGCAGCTGGCTTACAGGCACCGTAGACTGCGACCACGAAGCACCCGCGTCGTCGGAATAAGCGATGACACCGCGCTCACCGGCGGCGAGCAGCCGCCCCTCGCAGTAGGCGATATCCAGCAGCGCGACACCGTCGGGCTGCACGGCCTCCAGCGCAGGCTTGAACGTGTAATCGGCTACCGCCAGCCCCGCCGCAGCGAAGCCGGCACAGGCGCCCAGCTTACAGAGGCGCTTGACGAAGCTCACAGGGCGGCCCTAGCGCCGGCCAGCCCGTCGGAGTGCGGATGGTGTGAAGTCCTCGAAGCTGCCGACGTAATCGAAGTCGTAGGCGTAACCGCGCTCCTCATTGTCGAGGCCCAGAACGAGATAGCGCCCGGAGTTCAGGTCGTGCAGTGCTTCAGTCGACAGCCAGGGCACGGCGACCTGGTAGTGCACCACGAGATGGCCTTCCTTCATTTTCCAGAGTTCACCGCGGCCGTCGTAGTGGTCGACCACCGCGATCTGCCAGCTGTCCTCGTCAACATAGAACGTACGCCGCGCGTAGATATGGCGCGCGCCCTCTTTCAGCTTGGCCTCCACTACCCACACACGGTGTTTTTCGTAACGCAGGTACTCAGGGTTCATGTGGCCCGCGTCGATGATCTCGTCATACTTGAGGTCGCCGCGGCGCAAGGGGTAGGCGTTGTAGGGAATGTACAACTCTTTCTTGCCAACGAGTTCCCAGTCGTAGCGGTCAGGGGCACCGTTATAGAGGTCGAGGTCGTCAGCCGTGCGCAGGCCGTCAGACGCCGTACCCGGACCGTCGTAGGCGATGTTCGGCGCACGTCTTACACGGCGCTGGCCCGCGTTGTAGATCCACGCCGAGCGCGGCTCCGCCACCTGGTCAATGTTTTCATGCACCAGCAATACATCACCCTCGAGGCGCGCCGGGGCGAGAATGCGCTGCAGGAACACCATCAGGCGGTTCGGGTTAGGGTTGCCCTCCACGCGGTTGGCGAACATGGCCTGTTCCTCGAACAGCACGGGCGAGAAGTTGCCGTTGGCCTGCACGGGTGCCTGGATGTAGCGCCGCTCAACGCCCCGCGCCGTGCGGTAGCGCACGATGTGGTTCCAGATCACTTCCACGCCGCCATTGGGCACCGGGAACGGCACTGCCGCGCGGAAGTTAACAATGCCATTGCCACCGGGCACGAGGTCAGTTTCGGTGGCCCCCTCCTTGATCAGGGCATACTCGCTGTCTGGGAGGAACGCGCTGCGCCGCGTAGGGAAGATCGGCATCTTGTAGGTGTCGGGATAGCGCTTGAACATCGCCTGCTGACCGGGCGACAGAAAGTCGGCGTACTGGTCAACGTTTTCAGCGGTGATCGTGAACAGCGGTTTGTCGTCCTTGAAGGGGTCGACCAGGCGCTCGCCCACCGTGTAACCCTCCGGGAATTCCTTGATGCCACCGTCCCAGGCGGGAATGGAGCCGTCGGCGTTGCCCGCGCGCTCCGCGCCAACCGGTGTGAGCTCGGGCCCACCCAGTTTTGCCGCCTGCTCGGGCGTTGTCTTGGCAAATGCGAGAGTGGCGACGGCAGACAGACCGAGGGCGGCCAGCGTACGGGTGATCGATACAGACATGATGCTATCTCCAAACGTTGTTATTAAAAGGCCACCGAGAAACTTAAGGACACGAAGTCCCTGTCCTGTTGGTCATTGTAGTCGGCGCCAAAGAACGTGGTGTACGAAAGGTTGGCGCGATAGGTATTCAGGTAATCCGCCTGCAGCCCTGCACTAAGGCCCATGCGGTCTTCAATGAAGTTCGGCGGCGGCGAGTAGCCCTTCACATCGTGTGACCAAGCCACCGTCGGCGTGAGGTTGATGCCAGCAAAGACGTCGGAGTATTCCAGCCCAGCGCGAATCCGATAGCCCCAGGAAAAGTCCGTCGTGAAGCCATCATTGTTGCAGTAGCTACCGTTGCTGTTGGGCTTGAAGTCCGCGATCGCCTCGAGCGCGGTGTGCGAATTACAGGTAATCACGACCCCGGGAAACACCTCGCTGTCGATGGGATCGAAGCTGCCCACACCATAACTGGAGGACCGACCGTAAATTTGGCCGTCTTCACGGCCGTCCAGGAGAACCATGGCGGCCTCGGCGCCGAAGGAGAGGCGGTCCGCCCCGAGCACCTGCTCGAAGAACTTGATGAACGTCATCTGGAATTGGGTGTATTCCACGTTGTCATAACCGCGCACCCTGCCGCCCGGTCCCGCCGCTATAGAACGATCGAGTACGGTAGACCACTCGGCAAAGCTGCCTAGGGCTGCCGCCTGCAACACCTGCGTCTGGTTGATCTGCAGCGGGAAGTCGGGGCGGTAGCTCAACTCCCCCGACCACGCCCAGGTACCGAGATTGGTCGCGAAGCTGAGGCCGAACACCTCGATGTCCTCAGGGAACTCGAGGATGTACTCGGGGTTGGAGCCCAGGATGAACGGCTGCCCAAAATTTTCGGTCGGGTTCACCCCGCTAAAGATCGGTGTGCGGCTGTGGTAGTTAATATAGTAGGCGCCAAATTCGGTGCTGTTGAGCGCCTCAACAAAGTAACGCGCGGCAATACCCCACTGGCCAGAGTCTGACGGTGTGTCGTCGGGTGTGCGTGGCAGGATGAATGGCGGATCGTCGTTAACCTGGTCGAAGTCGCTGCTGTTGCCCGTGGCCGTGAGGTAGTTACACCCACCACCATAAGGGTCTGAGGAGTTCCAGTAGGTGCCGCACTCATCAAGCACCGTGCGCTCCCAGTCGTACTGGTAAAACGCTTCAACACTGAGGTCGTAGGTCACGCCCACATTGGCATACACCATGCCCACCGGAAGCAGTGCCTCCTTGAGCTCCGATCCGGGGCTGCGCAGTGCCGTCACATCAAACGGGCTGATGATATTGACGCCGTTCTGAATAAAGGTGCTTTCACCCCAGGACAACACCATGTTGCCGGCGCGCAGTTCCACCGGCTTGTCGCCCACGCTGAAGCTGCCGTAGAGGTAGTAATCGAGGAACTCGAACCCGTCTTCCTGCGCCAGCGGCTCGAAACCAGAGGTGTCCAGCTCCTGGTCGGGCACGTAATTGGTCGCCGCGTGGCCATGGGGCACGTTGCCCTCGGCAAGCTCGTGGTCATACCAGTACTTAAAGCGGGTGAACACGCCGAAGTCGCCGGCGTTCAGTTCGAGGTCGTGTATGCCCCTGAACATCAGCGAGTACAAATCGCCTTTCTCGTAGTTCAGGTTGCCGTCGTCCGTAACACTCGAGGAGGCAGTGCCCTTGCCATTCGTGTTCCCGGGGCTGACCACACGACCAGAGGGATCGTCGGTCCGCCAGCTGGCACCCACGGAGAAGTTCGAGGTGAAGTTGCCCTCGATATCGCCGATGTAGAAGGTCTGGGCCTGGGCGGCGGAGCTGAGGCCCGCTGCAGCGACACAAAGTGGCAGCGTGCGGGTAGCTGCTCTAAAGAAAGATGGCATACCTTTCCCCTCTTATTTGGATTCTGGGGGAGATAGTAGGACGCCGCTTACCCGGCGCGATTGCGGCACATCAAGGTTTCTCGATGGGGCATGCCAGGGTGCCCCGAAAATGGCTCATTCTTGCGCCAGATCAGTAGAATTGTGACTCGGAGACAGGTTAGTTGGACACCAGACGGGCGGCCATGGGCGTTATTGACTTGCCCGCCCAAATTCCGGAAAATGCGCGCCTCTTCGGGCCCTCCCGGCCCATTTGCTGATTGTGGCTACGTAGCTCAGCTGGTTAGAGCACAGCATTCATAATGCTGGGGTCGGTGGTTCAAGTCCACCCGTAGCTACCAATTTATCCTTTAGAATCAAGTGTTCATATAGGCCTCGGACAAGCGATTTCCCCGCCTTCCCCGGTAGGGCAATCGGCCAGTCTCGGCGCCCTACCCAGGCATTGACCCACAAAGGTATCCGAGTACGGCGAGCGCCTGCTCACACTCGGCGCCGCCTCAATACCTCCTGTAATACCCTGTAATTGAGCGAAAACAGCAGCTTGCTAGGGTGGGTGCTGTCAAACATGTACTTTGCCAGCAGGATTCGATCCAGGCCCGTAATGGTCGCGAGTCCCCCGCGTCAACCCTCATTGTAAAGGAGTACAACGCTCATGCGCAGAACCCACTACACAGCTCGACTTAGTGTCTTTTCTCTACTGCTTTTTGTCTGCAACCTATCGCACGCGCTAACCAGCGGTGACACGGTCGAGGGCTCGATCGTGGCGCCGGGACAAGCCGTTTCGTACTCCTTCTCGGTCAACGAGGGTGAGGGGTACTTGTTGCAAGTAGCCCGTACAGGTGGCAACAGCGATTTCGCGCCACGCTTCTATCTCACCTCGCCCTCCGGGGCTGACATCACAACCAGCATATACGGCGACTCCGCTGCCTCCAGAACCGCAGGGGTGAGTGGCACCTACACCCTTTCGGTCGTTGATTTCGGGGAGGGCGATGACACCGGAAGCTTCCGGCTCTCCTTCGTCAAAGCGAATGGCGCCACGGACCAGGGCACAGTAAACAGCGGTCAGGAGTACTCCGGCAGCATCGAGCTGGGTGGGCTTGACTCATACAAGTTCTATGCTGGCGAAGGAGAGGGCTTTGTACTGCAAATTGCCGAGACGGGCGAAGACACGGGTTTTGCCCCAAGACTCAGACTCTATGACCCCTCCGGCCAGAACATCACCACCAGCATTTACGGCGACCCGAAAAAGACATGGACCGCCGGTGCAGCAGGCTACTTCACACTCGTCATTGCAGATTTTGGTCTGGACGATAACACCGGCGACTACACCTTCTCGTTTGTCCGAGCGGGCGGCAATACTAACCAGGGGCAGATGATCAGCGGCCAAACCTACACGGGCAGCATTAATCTTGGAGGACTGGACTCCTACACTGCGTTCGCCAATGCAGGCGAGGGCTTCGTCATTCAAATCGCCGAGTCGGGAGAAGACACCGATTTTGCGCCCAGAGTACGCACCTACGACCCGACCGGGACCAATATCACGACCAGCATTTATGGAGATTCCTCGAAGACGTGGACGGCCGGAATCAGTGGGTATTACACAGTGGTGGTTTCTGATTTCGGACTCAACGACGAGATCGGTAACTACAGGATGTCGTTTGTGCGGGCCAAGGGCGACACCGACCAGGGCGTTATCGCCAATGGCCAGGTACTCGGAGGCTCCATTGAACTTGGGGGACTGGATTCCTTCAACTTCTTCGCGAACGAGGGAGAAGGCTATACGTTGCAAGTTGGCAAACTGGGTGGGGACAGCGATTTCGCACCACGGTACAAATTGTACGCACCCTCTGGCCAGAACATCACGCAGAGTATTTACGGCGACAGCAGCAGCACCAGAACAGCATCGCTCAGCGGTATGTATACGGTTGTCGTGCATGACTTCGGGCTAAACGACAACACCGGCAGTTACCTGCTGAACCATACGCTCACGAGCTCTATCTTCTCCTACGCCGCGCTGGGTGACTCCTATTCTTCAGGTGAAGGCGTCGCACCCTACGAAAATCCCGCAGATACACTCTACTCCGGATGTCATCGTTCAACCCGGGCCTACCCACAGCTCATCAAACTGCCGGGAGACCCTACCGAACTATCAGATCGTTCCGATGTCGAGTTCAGCTTTCTCGCCTGCTCCGGCGCAGAAACCAAGCACGTACAGGCAGCAGGAGAGCCTCGCTACGATCTGCCTCCGCAGCTCGCGCCGTCCAATCATGTCGATGCGAGCCGCGACCTGGTCACGATTACCATCGGCGGTAACGACGCCCAGTTCGCAAACATCATCAAGTTCTGTCTCGCTCACCCGAACTGCACAACAATCGAACCGTTCGCACCGCATTCCGATATGCAGCTCGTTGAACTGTTCCCACTGTTGGCTGCGCGGGCCGGCTATCTGCAGTTGCTCACCCTGTCAGAACTGAAGTCGAAAACGTCCAACGCCGCCACGCTAGTGATGGACTATCCTATCCTGCTGGGCGGCAATGAATGCCCTGCCGCGAGCGTCCCCTTTGTGCCAGATCTCGAGCTTTCCGCAGAGGAACAGTCGGACCTGCGCGATGCGAATGCGCTGTTCAATACCATCACCCGGCAGGTCGCCAATATCGTCGGTCTGCACGTAGTCTCGGTTGAAGACCACTTCGAGGGGCACGGTGTCTGCGGAAATAATGATGACTGGATCGCCGGACTGCGGGTGCCCGACTTCAAATCCAGCTTCCACCCGACGGCCCGCGGACAGCGCGAGTATGCAAAGCTCATCAACGACTACCTGCAAAGTACCAGCAGCGGTTGGCCGCACGGCTACCACGACTCGGGCATGCCCAGGAATCCGCCTCCTGGCTCCGGCAGCTTTGAGCTCCCCGAGGATGCCCCCGAAGTGTTCCCGACATTCGGCGACCTCCAGGTCTCCATGACCACACCCATATCCGGCTGTGAAGACAGAGACATCCTGGTCATCGGCGAGACCGTATCGATTCTCGGTCAGGGCTTTGCCCCCAGCGAATCGGTCACGCTGCGCATGGTATTCGGTAGCACACAGATTCCTCTCGGCACCCACACAGTGGATTCAGAGGGGCAGCTGAACACCACTGCAGTCGTACCCGCCGGCACCCCGATTGATGCCCAGGGCACCGTTGAGGCGCTGGGCGCAGGCGCGAACGGCGCCGGACTGCTACTGATTGCGACTGCAGTAGTGGGCGAAAACGTGGACGCGGACGGTGACGGCTTCATCGACGCCTGCGATAACTGCCCGGACGCATTCAACCCGACCCAGACGGATGCCGATGGCGATGGCCGCGGCGACAGCTGCGACGCGTGCGCTAACGACCCGTTGAATGATGAGGACGGCGACGGCTTATGCGCAGATGCGGATGTCTGCCCGTTCGACGCGGACAATGACATCGACGGCGATGGCCTGTGCGCCGATGTCGACAACTGCCCACTGGTGTCGAACGTAGGGCAGGTCGACACTGACAGCGACCTTGTAGGCGACACCTGCGATAACTGTCCGCTGTTGGCGAACCCTGATCAGTCAGACTTCGACAACGATGGCGTAGGCAATGTCTGCGATGTAGTCGGCTGCTAGGTGCGTTGGCAGGCGGCGCCAAAGTGATATCTCCGATCTGCCGGTGGTTACCTTAACCGGCCAGATCGTATGACCCCAATACGTACATAGTTCCCACGGCGCAGATTCCAGGCGCTTGTTTTTCAACATTCACTTGAGATCATCGCTTGCTCCAGAGGTATACTTAATCAAAACGCATATAACCGACAAAAGAGCACAAACGATGACAACCAATTCACTTGATAACACCGGGCCCCTTCCGCAGCGCCCAGCCCTTAACCGCCGACAGGCACTGCGCTATGCGCTGGCAACGCTTGGCATGGCACTGGGCTCACCACTGCTCAGTGGTTGCAGCGACTCCAAGGACACGCTTCCGCAGCGCTCACGAGAACTGCTGCCGCCTGACGAAAACGGTGTCTCACTGCCGGAGGGCTTCACGTACAGGATCATCGCCCGGTCCACTGAAATAGTGAGCGGCAGTTCATACGCCTGGCACAACGCACCTGACGGCGGTGCTTGCTTCGACGCCGGAGATGGCGGTTGGGTCTACGTGTCGAACAGCGAGCAGTTCGCCCCCGGCGCCGGCGGCGTGGGCGCTATTCGGTTAGATGCCAATGGCAGCATCGTCGACGCCTACAGCATTCTGTCGGGTTCTACGTCCAACTGTGCCGGTGGCAAGACGCCCTGGAACACATGGCTGAGCTGTGAGGAAAAGTTTCTGGGCGATGGACTGGGCCTGGTGTGGGAGTGCGATCCCCTCGGCGTGAACGAAGCTGTTGCCCGCCCCGCGATGGGCGCTTTCGCCCACGAGGCCGTTGCGGTAGACGACGTGATGCAGCATTTATACCTGACCGAGGACAGACCCAACGGCAAGCTGTATCGCTTCACCCCCGACAACTACCCCGATTTGAGCAGCGGGCTGCTCGAAGTCGCCGAGGTAGTGGGCGACCCGCTTGTTGGCGCCTCTCTGACATGGCACGAAGTACCGGACCCCTCCGGCGTCTCCGAGCAGACGCGCCTGCAGGTGGAAGCCAGTACCGACTTCGATGGCGGCGAGGGCATTGCCTTCAGCGACGGGATCATCTACTTCGCCACCAAGGGCGACAACCGTATCTGGCGCTATGACACTGTGGGCAACTTGCTGGACGTCCTGTATGACGACGACTTCTTCGAAGAGCCTGTATTGACCGGCGTCGACAACATTACGATTGCGCCCTCCGGCGAAATCTATGTGGCTGAAGATGGCGGTGATATGCAGATAGTGGCGCTAACCGAAGATGGCACTCCCATTCCGATCGTGCAGATCTTCGACCAGGACGACTCCGAGATTACCGGCCCCGCCGTGTACGGCAACCGTCTCTACTTCAGCTCCCAGCGCGGTGTCGGATCGTTTATTGGGTCAGGTGGCATCACCTATGAGGTAACTGGCGACTTCGGATAGGGCGCGCCGCCAACCAGGCAAACTGGAAGCTGTACGACCTGTAATAGCAGAGTGTGGCGCGGCAAAAAGCGCCCCTGCATGGAAACTCCAAAGCGGGCCACTGAACGGAATCACTCCGCAGCGAGGAATTCCAAATTCCGGGCGACAGGCTCATCACCGGTCGCGATGTGCCTAAGGTTATCCAACATCGCATGAGGTGACTCCACAGACAGCCGGTTGACCAGCCAGGCGGGTACTGGAGCTGCAGGGTCGATTTCAATCGACACCGTCACCCTGGTACGACCGCCCTCGAGTTGCCGCAACTCCCAAAGCTCCGTCGCGCTGACAATCCGTTTACGATCTTTATGTAGAGGTATTACGCCGGCGAGTGCCTCGCTACGCATAACAACATGCTGAGAGGCTGAGTCGTGCGACCAGGTTACCCGTGCCACTGCATCGCGGTCATCAAGCGGCCATGGCAGCTGTGTATGTATATACGCGAGGTAGTGCGTATCTTCTATTCGCTCGTGCACATAGGCTTCTGCGCACAGCTCATCCCACTCAGGTCTGCGCTCTGTCGCATACAGCAAACCTGCGACCCGAGCGAGGTCGCTTGCCACCACAACCTGTGCGCGCACTGCATCGATAGGTGACCCGGCAACCGGCTTGCTGAATAGGCGAATAGCATCCTTCTCTGCAACCAGCTGCCAATCTTCGCTCTCGACAGGAGCCGGTGCGCCGTCCGCCCGGGCATCCGGCATCAGATGCACAAACCAGGCGATCAGGAAGCAAAGTGCTAGTTGGCGAAGGGCTAAACGCTTGGATGCAGAGCCGTAAGGCAGGATTTCCTGCAAGTTAAACACAGTACCGCGGCCGCATTTTGAGCTCAGCGCTCGATCGTCAGCGCAAACACTTCGTAGTCGCCGGGCATTTCAACAGAGAGCGTTACTGCACCTCCCTGCTGCGGTGAGAGCGTACATTCATAAGCCGCGACCGGCTCCTCCAATGCGATAGCATCGTTGTAGGGCACTCGAAACAGCCGGAGAGTTGCCCTGCCTCTACCGGGCAAATCGTTCAACTGCACGCCAATACGCCCGGGGCGATCGGGAAAGTTCTCGCTGTCGTAGGCAGCGAGCAGGAGCTGATTGTATCCGAGCTCCTCGGATGCCCTGCTCGCCAGGGGCATGATGTAGTCCACGGTAGAGCTCGCACTTACCCGGGATTCAGCGCCCTCGGCGTAGTACTTGTAGGCCCACCAGATAGGGCGCGGCTCGAAGTCCTCGCTCAGCAGGTCAGTCATCTTGCCATCCGTCTGCGAAGACACGACAGGGAAAAGCGGTTCAGCGAGACCGGCGAAGAACAGGTAGCCCTGCAGATCATCGGCGAACGCCGCTGACGGACCCCAGATTGCCCGCATGGCCTCCTGAACACCGCCGCGCTCCATGACGCGCAGCAGCGCCAGCATGGAACCGGGGCGGCCATACTGTTTGGGCGCGCCGTATTCATTGACGTGTATTTCTTCTACGCCCACGGCTGCGTAGTCTGGGCCGGTCACATAGTCCCGGTGCAAGGCACTGAGCTGCTGCTCAACTTCGTCGAAGGTGCTATCAGTGTTGTAGATAAGGTGCACAGAGAGCACCTGTACCGTCAGTCCCTCCGCCAGACTGTAGTCCATGAAGCGCCGCAACAACGGCTCGTCGAGGCCGCCGAACGACGGGCCCGAGATTAGCGCCTCATCACCGAGCACATCGCGAATCACATCGTGTGCACGCTTGAAGGATTCAAGAAACTCGGCGAGCTGGGGATTGCCTTCCTCGGCAGACATGCCCGCCCAGAAGCTGTAGAAAAATGGCTGGTCAGGTTCGTTCCAGATGTCGTAGATCACCGAGGTGCCCCGCTCGGTCGCGATGTTTCTCACCCACTCTTCGTATGCCTCCCAGTCAGCGGCGGGTGAGACGCTGTTGCTGAGTCCATCACTCACCACGTACACCGGCAGGATGTCGTGTACATCGAACACCTCTGGGAAGTAGGAATTGAAGTTGGCCCTGGCGGACGCCAGTTTGATATCGGCAATTGCATGAAAGGGCGTCTGGTCGGTAACACCATGGAGTACCCCGGTTAGGACAGGTGCAGGCGTTAGCTGCGAGAACTCGGCGGTAACCTGTACACCCTCAACGGAGGTTGATATAGGCGCACCACCCTCTGCACAGGCAACACCCAGGAAATCGTTGTCACTGTCAGAGCAACCGGAAAGGGCTGCGCCGAGCGCGATGGTGACTGCCACCCTGACGCCCCTACGGAGAAGGCAAGCTGCATCCATGCCACCAAATAGTCCTGCGAATTCCATAGCGCTCTCTCGTAAAGTCTTGTTAACACCCGCGTCGACCTCTTGCTTTGGGGACGACTCAGTCTGTCGCTCGCTAACCGCAGCGATGAGCTCAGGTTGTGGTACACGGAGATTGCAACAAGGGCTGCTCAAGGTAAGCGGCGAACCAACAGACTGCACTATCACCAAGTAAGTCGCCGGTTGAAAGCCTGACTCGATTGACAATCGGGCTGGAAAGAAAAATGCAATATCCCGCTGACAGGCTGCTCAACGTGCAGGCCGGTCCGCAGGCAAAAACCCGCCCCATGCCCAAAGCTTTCTATGCTGTCCAGGTTAACCATTAGTTCATTGCGCTCGGCTGGCGCTCGCCTCATGGCAGCGACCCTGCACACTCGAACGCCACAAATACCTTCTGGTAATCGCCCTTTTCGCCAACCATGCCTAAGGGTAATGGAGCTTCACTATTCAGTAATGACTTTGAAAAAGAATGGAACTAGGCTTTAAACAAAATAACCAACATCGATTCCTTTCAAGAATTGATCGGAGAAGACATGCGGACCACGCTCAGCTCCCTTTTTTACTCGCTGATACTCTTAACGACTGCGAGCGTTAACGCCTCAGATCTTTCATCCGCAGTCGATGAGCGAGGCATACAGGTACGCTCACTCTCGGCCGGCTCGAGTACTGACCACCCTCCGGGCAACGGGGTGGTGCCAATGGTCGTCTCACCGCTGGCAGAAGACCCGGCCATCTCAGTTGTGGAGAGCGTCCATCCCACAACCGGTGCAACAGTAGACGAACAGGGTGCTATCTCAGGCGGCAAATCTGCTGGAAGCGCTGGCATTGCGCGCCTTGCGGCGTCATCACAATCTCTGTCAGCACAGTCAAGCGCCGCACCGGTCACCATCACTAGCTTTACCTTCGGTGAAACGTATGGCCAGCAATACAACCCGGAGAATGGGCTTGTGCTATTTGGCCGAGCTAGGACTTACTCCCTGAGCGACGGCCGGACCTGGAATAGCGGCGCGGGCAGCTACCGTACAGCGAGAGCTAAGCTGGACTATGTCGAGGTCGAAGGCACGACGATACGGTACCATTTTCACGCGCCCGAAGAAGGGTTCGTGTATTCACAGACTGACTACAATTCCGGAGACCATTCCTCGAATGGCGTGCTGGCCAACTATGGCCCTATCGTCCTGGAAGCTGAAATCGGTTCTGACACAGCGACCATCACCAGTGAAGTTGAGATCGTATCGAATACACCCGCAAATTACCCGCCTCCGCGCTTCAACTTCTGGGATGCGCCCGTTGGGGCCATCGCGCCCTACGAAGCGAGTTTCACGCTCGATAATGGTGGCGTCTTCAGTGAAACCTCTTTCGACACAGCGCAGCGCATCAACTATGCAGGCTCGGTCGATTTCAGTGCCGCACGCCGACCACCATTAGTCAGTATTGACGTTGTTGGGTCAAGAAAGGTACCGAACGGCACTACCACCCAGTTTTTTGCTATAGCCATTTACGAAGGTGGAAGTCGCGAGGATGTCACCGCGAAAGCTGAGTGGCAAACCGGTCCCTATGACCCAGCTTCCGTCGATGGCGGGGCACTGACAGTTAATGATGGAGGCTGTGAATTCACAGGCATCTCCCTCGCTGCCAAGATTACAATCGATGGTACAACGCGCAGTGACAAGCTATCACTTACCTGCGTCGACCCATCTGCAAGCTCATTATCTGAAGAGTGGGAGACGTTTCAGGGAGACGAGCGCCACTCCGGTTACATGCCCGTGTCACTGGACACCGACAGCTTCGCGCTGCGCTGGCGCAAACAACTGCTTCCCGGCTATGCGTTGAATCCTGTAACAGCCGCGGACGGCAAGGTCTTTGCATCGGTTGCGAGGCGATTCGACGCCGGGGAGTCGCTGTTCGTGCTGGATTCACGCGATGGGCACATTCTCTGGTCAAAGGCGTTCGACTCGGTGAACTCGGTAAACCCGCCAGCCTATGGCTATGGCAACGTCTACATCCAGACAGGTGACCACAGCGACAATACGCACCTCTGGGCGCTTGACGCCAATTCCGGTGACCAGGTCTTCAAGTCACCGCATTCCGCGCAGTGGGAGAGATATTACGCACCGACTATCTTTAAGGGAGAGATTTACATCAATGGCGGCTATTACGGCGGCGTGTATGCCTTCAATGCCTTCACCGGTGCCAATAAGTGGTTCCGCGACTTACCCCAGTACGACCAGTACACCCCCGCCGTCGACGAAGAGCGGGTATACGCTTATGTCGGTGAGTATGACCCCGCGCTGTACGTCGTAGACCGGGAGAGTGGCGCAGAGGTATTTCGCATTCGGGATCCAAATTTTGATTGGCGCGGGTGGAGTATGAATCTGGCGCCTGTCCTCGGAGACCTTAACAACGTCGTTGTCATTCACAACAACCGACTGCTCAGTTTCGATCTGGAAAACCGCGACATTGGATTTGAGATCACCGAAAACTTCGTAGGCCAGCCAGCAGTGGCCAAGGGCATGATCTATGCCATCAACGGCGGCGGCGTGGAGGCCAGGCGTGAGAACGACGGCAGCTTTGTATGGCGCTGGACGCCGGAGTCAGGCACCGCCGAGGATCATGTGATCGTCACCGACTCTCACGTACTTGCTCGAACAGCAACTCATACCTATGCGATTGATGCACTAAGCGGCCTGGAGGACTGGAGTTATCCCGAAGCTGGCCGCATGGCGCTCGGCAATGAGGAACTCTATATCGCTTCGGGAGACACCCTCATCGCCATTTCCATGCCAGGCTTTATTCCTTCGCCTCTCATCGGCCTTGAAGTAACGGGCCCAGCAGCAATCAACGAGTTCAGTGAAGTGCAATACTCCGCGATTGCAAAGTACGCGGACGGACGGGAAAGAGACCGTTCGGCAATCTCAGAGTGGCAGCTTACCCCCGCGCCCTGGGCGAGTGTTGATGACAGCGGAACGCTTGGGGTTGATGAGCTACCCAATCCCGCTGAAACCCTGGAACTGGAAGCGACCTACCGCGAAGACGGCGTAGAGGTTTCCAGTGACATCACTATCGATGTCTCCATCGGCGTATCGCAACAGGCGTTTGTGTCGCGGAACATACAAAGCGCCAACGAAGCCAAACGCCTTGCAATAACTGCCCTGAAGGAAGTTGAGCGCAGAGAGAGGGCAATTATCGCGGCCACCGATGAGGACTCAAACCCGGGAATTGTGGCCCGCATGCGCGACGCGCTGTTGAACACTTTGTATGCCATTGCCTTTGCGAACCGCAGCCTGGAGCTTACCGAAGAAGACGATGAGTAAAATCTGGCGCCTGTCACGCTTTTCTCTGACAACGCCAGGTAAGCACTAAGAATCAACTGATCCCCCAACGGCCCGCTGCGCATACAGCCAGCGGGTTACTGCGGGATTTTGGCCCACCGCAAAAGGACGATCTCTTCGTCGAGCACTTTGTTCTTCGACGCGAAGAACGCTACTGTATGGCACTATGCGCAAACTACTTATATTCATTCTTATCGCCTTACCCACCTTCAGCTGGGCTGAGACCTCTCCACCACTGGACTACCCAACCTCGATAAAGCCGATCGTTGAGCAGCGCTGTATGGTCTGCCATGGCTGCTATGACGCGCCCTGTCAGCTCAAAATGGACGATTGGCTGGGGCTCCAGAGAGGCGCCAGTAAAGACAAGGTATACGACGGCTCAAGGCTGCGGCCGGCCAGCCTGACGCGCCTGCATGAGGATGCGCTGACCGAAGCGCAATGGCGCGACAAGGGCTTCTACCCGGTGCTCGGTCAGCAAGGCAGTGAAGCTGGCGTTCTACGTCGTATGCTTGAGCTCAAATCGGCGCACCCCCTGCCCACTGAAGGGCCACTGCCCGCCGAGTTTGACCTGAGGCTCGACCGGGACCAGAGCTGCCCAAAGCCTAACGAGATGAACAGTTACGCCAGCCAGCGACCCTACCAGGGAATGCCCTATGGCCTTCCCGGACTGGACCAGGAGCGGCTGACGGTGCTTTCTTCTTGGCTCGAGCGCGGCGCAGAAGGTGTCGAAGTGCCTCGAAGGTCAGCGGCGGAACAACGTGCGGTCGACGAGTGGGAGGCATTTTTCAATGGCGCCGACAACAAATCGCGCCTGACCAACCGATACATCTACGAGCACCTGTTCATCGGCGATCTCCACTTTGATCATCTGGACACACCGTCAGGTTGGTACAAACTGGTTCGCTCTCGCACACCGCCAGGTCAGCCTATCGACATCATTGCGACGCGACGCCCGTACGACGACCCGGGCGCTGACGCCTTCTACTACCGCTTGCAGCAGCGTTATACCGCCAGGCTCGCGAAGCGTCACATGCCCTACGCGCTGAATCCGGAGCGAATGGCACGCTGGACACAGCTGTTTCTGGAACCCGACTACAAAGTCGAGAAACTACCGGGTTACAAAGGAGACAATAACGCCAATCCCTTCATCGTATTCGAACTGCTTCCCGTCAGCGCGCGCTACCGCTTTATGTTGGAGGAAGCGCAGTTCACGATCATGGGCTTCATCAAGGGCCCTGTTTGTCGCGGTCAGGTCGCGCTGAACGTGATTGACGACCACTTCTGGGTGGCGTTCGCCCGGCCAAATCCACGTGACCCAGAGCAACAGGCTGACTTCCTCGCCACGGAGGCCAAGCACATGCGACTGCCCCAGGCCAGGGGCAGCTTCGTAGTCACTCTGGTGCAGTGGCACCAGTACGCAAAGGACCAGCAGCGCTACCTGCGCGCGGAGGCCAAGAAGATCGCCGAGGTTGTCGACCAGAGCGACGTCAAACTGGACATGAGTCTCATCTGGGATGGGGGCGAGGAACGCAACGATAATGCGGCGCTCACGGTGTTTCGCCATTTCGACAGCGCCTCGGTCGTCAAGGGTCTGGTCGGGCAGAAACCCAAGACCATGTGGGTGATCGACTACTCGTTACTGGAGAGAATCCACTATCTGCTTGTCGCGGGCTTTGATGTTTACGGCCCCGTGGGACACCAGCTGGAGAGCCGCCTGTATATGGACTTTCTGCGCATGGAAGGCGAGCAGAACTTCCTCATGCTGCTACCGATGGCGCAGCGCGAAGAGCAGGTGAACTATTGGTACCGGGACTCCAGCGAGCGCGTCAGGAAATTTCTCTTGCCGCCAGGACTCAATGAGTATCAACGCGAGACGTCTATCCAATACAGCGAAGGCGATGCCAAAGAGGAGCTGATGGATATGTTCTTTGAAAAGATACCGACGGCACGCAATGACCGCTACACCGTTGACATCGCGGCCATGCAATCGCTCATGGAGAAGCCCGATAACGCTTTCAGCTTTTTCCCCGAAGTCGCGTTCGTACAGGTCATCCGCGAGAACGGTGACCGCGAAGCCTATAGTCTGCTGCACAATCGCGCGCACTCCAACATTGCGCAGCTCTTTGGTGAGGAGAGCCGCTTCATTCCCGAGGAAGACACGCTTACAGTGACGCCCGGATTCATCGGCACTTATCCCAACATTTTCTTCCAGGTGAACGAGAACGAGCTGGATGCGTTTGCTATGAACCTGTCTACCCTGGCAAGCGAGAAGGACTATACCGCGTTGGTAGACCGCTATGGCGTAAGGCGCACGGCGCCCTGGTTCTGGCGTACCAGCGATTATTTTGTAGAGCAGTATCGTACCGACCACCCGGTCGAGGCCGGCTTGTTCGATCTCAATCGATACGAAAACCGCTAGGAAAACAGCACCATGAAAACGCTGCATAACTTTGCCCACGCACTGTGCTTTATCTTTCTCTTATCGCCCCTCGCAATGCAGAGCGTAGCGGCAGAAGACGTGACCCACGACGGGCTCGTCGAAGTCGAGAGCGACAAGGTCGAACGCCTGTTCGTCAAACCTGGCGCGACGCTTGAAGCCTACAACCGCATTGCGCTGCTGGACTGCTACGTGGCGTTCCGCAAAAACTGGCAGCGCGACCAGGCCTCCAGCGTGCACAGGGTCAGTAAGAAAGACATGGACCGCATCAAGGAGAAGGTTGCCGAGGAATTTCGTACCGTATTCGTCGACGAACTTCAGGCCAAGGGTGGCTACGAACTGACCGATACAGGCGGCGAGGACGTTCTGATTCTCCGCCCCGCTATCATCGATCTCGATGTGACATCGCCCGACCTCAACACCGCTGGCAGGTCACGGGAGTTCTCGGCGAGCGCCGGGGCGATGACACTCTACCTGGAACTGCACGATGGATTGACGGGCGAGATTATCGCGCGCATCGCCGACCGTCGCGCCGCGCGTGATACTGGCTACATGCAGTTCCGCAACTCCATCACAAACAAACGCGATGCAGACCGGCTACTGCGCAAGTGGGCAAGCCTGTTGCGCGAGGCGCTGGACCATGCCCACACCCAGATAAAGCAACCTGAGGGCAGCGACGCCTGATTTGGTGACCTAGAATGACTTATCTGCAAAGCAACAGAAGCAACGTGAAACTGCCTGGCGCAATGGCGGCAGCACTGCTGGCGGGCACTCTCTCGTTAGCAGCGCCGACGCAAGCCGAGATTTACGAGAGCGAGAGTTCCGATGGTACTCCAACGTTCTCAGACACCCCAGCGACTGGGTCGCACGAAGTACAGCTACCTGAGGGGAACGTAGCGGGCCCCTTCGAGTCCATTCCGGCGCTGGAGTCGGATGCAGAGCCTGCGCCGCGACCGTCGAATCCCGGGCCAGCTGACGGAAAGAACAACGCCGGTACCCCTGGCCCTGATTACTGGCCCACCTATGCCGATGACGAATCGGGGGAAACGCGCAAGGAAGTCCAGAACGCAGAGGCGCGCGACGAGGTACTGACCGCTGACGAACGCGATGAGGTGCTGGACGCTGACGAGCGACGCGAGGTGGGCGAAGCCACGCCGCGCCCCGAGGTAGGAAGCGCGGGAAAGCGTGATGAAGTACAGGACGCTGGCGCGCGACACGAGGTAGGACACGAACCATAAGTAGACGCGGCACTCCTCATGGCCGAAGTGCTGCAGTCTGATGGCCGGCAATCCTCTTAACCATTGTCCCCTGCTGAAAACAATTCACCCGCGGCGCAATGCAGTCTGCAACGGTCGCCCTGACACCAGAGTGCTACTTGAAAACTCCTATACCAACAAAGTGCTCCATACAGCGATTCGCACTACTCACGCTCTGGGCCCTCCTGCCTGCGCTTACCTGGGCTGAAGCGGCACCCCAAAAATCTGTTGACGACGGCAAAGAGGCCGAAGCGGAGTTGTCGTACTGGGACGAGTACTTCAAGGACCCAGAGACAGGTGACTTCGATGCCAGCAACTATCTGGCCAACGCCCCGCTGGGCTTTCTGCCCGTACCTTCGATCATAACCGAGCCGGCAACCGGCACAGGCTTCGCACTGGGCGCGGTATTCTTCCACGAGTCAGACGAGCAAAAGCAGCAACGCGTGAGTAAAGGGGCCCTGTTACCCCCCAATGTGACGATAGCCGGTGGCGGTTACACGGAAAACGGGAGCTGGGGTGGCGGGCTGGTCCAGCTGGGATTCTGGCGGAAGGACACCATACGTTACCGCGGCTACCTGCTTTACCCTGACGTGAATCTTGATTTCTACTCGCTCCCAAGCACCGGGGAGCTACCCAAACCCATCGAGCTCAACATCGTCGGACCGTTCGTTGCAAACAGCCTCTTATTCAGACTGCCTGATTCAAACTGGTTCACTGGGCCACGGCAAATCTATGGCAACGTGGAAACCCGTTTAGCGAGTGGCCTGCCTGACATTGTGCCGCCTCCCGTGGCGGACTACCTGGACGACCAGATCAACAACGAGGTGACCACCTCTGGCCTGGGGTGGGTCGTCGAGTTTGACTCTACCGACAATCCCTTCAACCCAGCAGAGGGCTACAACGTTCGAGCCAACTACACATGGTACAGGGATGGCTTTGGCAGTGATGTCGACTATGACGCGTACCAGCTGACCACGCTGGGGTACTGGAGGCTGGGACAGCAGTTCCAGCTCGGTCTTCGCGGTGATTACCAGGGTGTGGATGCCGATGACAACAACAGGCTCCCCAGCTACGTGCCGCCCGCGGTGAACTTGCGCGGTGTGCCGGCGGCGCGTTACCAGGGCTTGCGCGTGCTGACCTTCGAGGCACAGCTTGATTACAACGTTACCCCGCGCTGGAAAATCGGAGTGTTCGGCGGCTTGGCAAAAACCGCCGACAGCTTCGACGAACTGGACAACGGTGAAGAGATTGACTCGATAGGTACCGGCTTCCGGTACCTTGTCGCCAAGCGTTATGGTTTTGCGATGGGTATCGACATAGCCAGGGGTCCCGAAGAGACCGCCTGGTATATCAAAGCAGGTTCAAACTGGTAGCGATGGCCCAGGCGAACGCCCTGGGCCACGACGTTACATTCCGTGCGCCCGATCAAGCGCCGCACGCAGCTGGTTCGCCCAGGCCTTCAGGGCACGGTCAGCGTCTGCTCGGTTCGTTACAGAGTTAGACCACTCAAGGCGACCGGTATCAAGCCCGCGCTTCTTATCGATTGCACGCGCCAGTAGCTCACCGGTTGTCGCGTCGATCACCTCAAGTATCAGCGTCATCTCACCGGCAGAGGTCGTGTAAGAACGGCTCATTCCAGCGCTCATCGTGTCCGGCGCGTTAATATCGAGATTCACGATAGAAGGCCTCAGGATTAACACCTGTTCACCTTCAGAGAACTCCTCAACAATGTTGTAAGCGGGTTCCTCCTGGAGAGCGGCGCGGAAAGCCTCTTCACAGTGCGCTGACAGGTTGTCCTTGATGCGGTCAACATCGCGCTGGCTCACACGGCTGCTGAGATCCAGTCGCTGCGAGTTCTGGTCACGCAGCCAGTTTTTGCTGAACGCAACATTGCAGTCGGTGACACCAAACTCGTCGTAACCTTTCAACGATGCACCGGGCTTCATGTAGAGCGCGCCCACCTTGGTATCAGGCTGCAGAACCAGGCCCTCAGGCGAGGTGGCAGGCATCTCCGTCGTGGCACAGGCTGCAAGAAAGGTGATAGAGGCAAACAACGCCATTAACTTAACGGTTGCTACTTTTAGCATCTTGCGGATACTCCGTTTTAAAGGTTTTTGAAGGGCGCTCGAGGCAAACCAGCGTTCGCGCACTATAACAGAAGCCAGCCTCGTACCCCTGGCTGGGCTGGCCATTTGTTGGACAGCGCCCTGTCAGGCCGCCCATACAGAATAACCCCCTGGAATCGAGAGCCAGGCTGGCAAACACGGACTCGATCAGTTTAGCATCTGAACCTCCCACGCGGGCTTGAACAGGCACCCGCAGCGAGGTTGGCTGCCTGGATAGGCAATAACAAAGGCTCCAGCAATGGCAAAAGACGCAACAGGCTATGCACTAGGTGCACTCAACAAGCTGTCCGGCTCCTCCCTGCTCGACACTCTGGGCATGCGGAAGTTTGTCGAGCGGCTCACCTACAAGCTCGTAAAAGGTGGCTTCCAGGTAGCCACCAGGACCGCCAGGCAGTTCAGCGGCAGCAAGGGCGGCCGTGGTGAACGGCTCAACACACCGGGACTTACCACCGACCTCTTTGACCTCAACATCACCGAGGAACAGCAGATGATCCGCGATACCGTGCGCGGGTTTGCACTGCAGGAACTAAGGGAAGGTGCAGAGAGCGCAGACGAGGCTGGGTGCACCGCGGAGGAAACCCTGTCCGCCGCACTCGAGCTCGGCCTTAACTTCTTCGCGGTGCCCGAGTCCCAGGGAGGTGCCGCAACGGAGCGCTCGCCCGTAACAAGCCTGTTGCTGGCCGAGGACCTCGCGTACGGAGACATGGGGCAGGCGATCGCAATCCTCGCGCCGATGGGCGTGGCGAATGCGCTGACGGCCTGGGGCACCGGTGCACAGCAAAGCAAGTACCTGGACAGCTTCGCCTCCGACAATCCGCCAAAGGCCACCATCGCCCTCTGTGAACCACGACCCCTGTTCGACCCGCAGGCACTGGCAACCACGGCGACAGCCGAGGGCGACGACTGGGTGCTGAACGGCACCAAGTCTCTCGTACCGATCGCGGCAGAAGCCGAGATTTTCCTGATTGCCGCACAGACCGACAACGGCCCTGCGGTGTTTATCGTTGAGGGAGGGGCCGAAGGGCTGTCGGCGGGGGAGGACCCCGGCATGGGCGTGCGCGCCTCGGGCATGCGCCCCCTCAACCTCGACAATGTGCGCGTACCCGCAGAGAACAAGCTCGGCGAGGACGACTTCGACTACGGGCAGTTCGTGGACCTCGGCACCCTGGCGTGGTGCGCACTGGCCTGCGGCACCGCGCAGGCGGTGCTCGACTACGTGATTCCCTACTGCAACGAGCGCGTGGCGTTCGGTGAGCCCATCAGCTATCGACAGTCCGTGGCCTTCATGATCGCCGACATCGCCATAGAGCTCGATGCCATGCGCATGCTGACGTGGCGCGCGGCCTGTCGCGCCGAACAAGGCAAGGACTTCAGACGAGAAGCACATCTGGCACGCACGCTGGTGAAAGACAAGGCAATGAAGATCGGCACCGACGGCGTGCAGTTGCTTGGAGGTCACGGCTTCACCAAGGAGTACCCGGTAGAGCGCTGGTATCGGGACCTGAGAATTATCGGCGTCGCCTGGGGCGGCCTGCACCTGTAAGCGGCGTGCAACGAACGGAGTAACTGCAATGAACATTGAAATACCGAAGAAGATGCGGCCGATCATCAACAACGCGCACCAGGTGGCGATAGGTGTACTTCGCGATATCTCACGCAAGTACGATAAGGCAGAGCACACCTACCCCAAGGAGCTCGACATGCTCGCCTCGGTGCTTGACGGCTTCAATGCGGGCGATCCCGAATCAGGTGCCGGCGCGGCCAAAACCGGCAAGGGCTCGATCAGCACGCAGCAGAAAGAAGACGATGGCTCGGTGAAAAACGGCGCCAACATGGCCACCTGCCTTGGCGCCCTGGAGATGTGCTACGGCGACACCGGTTTCCTCCTGGCCATGCCGCGACAGGGCCTCGGCAACGCTGCGATCGCGTCGGTCGCCAACGAGGAGCAACTCAAGCGCTTTGAGGGCAAGTGGGCCGCCATGGCCATCACCGAACCCGCCTGCGGCTCAGACTCCGCAGCCATTCGCACCACCGCTGTTAAAGACGGCGACCACTACGTACTGAACGGCGAAAAAATTTACGTGACCTCCGGCGAACGCGCCGACTGCGTGGTTGTCTGGGCAACGCTGGACCCCTCACTCGGCCGAGCGGCCATCAAGTCCTTCGTCGTGGAATGGGGGACGCCAGGCATGGAGCTGGCGAGACTTGAGAAAAAGCTGGGCATCAAAGCTTCAGACACCGCGGCCATCAACTTCACCGACTGCCGCGTTCCGGCGGAAAACCTCCTCGGCAACCCTGAGGTCGATGTGAGCAAGGGGTTTGCCGGCGTTATGGAGACGTTTGACAACACCCGCCCGCTGGTCGCCTGCTTCGCACTTGGCTGCTCAAGGGCATCGCTCGATCGCATCAAGGAACTGCTTGAGGCCCACACCAGCCTGGACTACGACCGCCCAGTGGACAACTGTTCCGCCATAGAGGCGGAGATCTACCGCATGGAAGCCGAGTGGGAAGCGTCCTACTGGCTGGCCATCAAGGCCGCCTGGATGGCTGACAACCGGCAATCCAACTCGCTCGAGGCCTCGATCTCGAAAGCCAAGGCGGGTCGCATTGGCAATCACATCACGCTGCGCTGCGTCGAACTGGCGGGGTCGCTGGGTTACACGGAGGACGAGCTGCTGGAGAAATGGGCGAGGGATTCAAAGATTCTCGATATCTTCGAAGGGACACAACAGATACAGCAGCTCATAATCGCACGACGCTTGCTGGGCTTGTCGTCCTCGCAGCTAAAGTAAACAGGCAAGGGCCGTCGAACGGAACGCGCCCTATACATCTATCACAACAACCGGCGTCCTCGATTCCAGCGCGTCAAAACGCCGGTTAGTGACAGACTGGAGAACCTGATCCAGCTGATCGGCCAGTGTGCAGGTCGTTGCCTGGTGCTCTGGAGGTCAATTCATACTTCATCATTATTCTCCCCTACACTATCGTTTAATTTCTCTTAATCTGTGCGCAATGGCCACCGCGCGTTCGCATAAAGCTTGTCGCGGTGAGCGCCCGCGAACATGGAGAGCGAGATGATAGTGCAACCTTTTAGTCGATTGGCCTTTCTGGGCCTGTCAGTTTTGTTTCTCGTCGCCTGTGGCGGCGGCGGGCTTGGCGGCGGCGATAAATTCCGCAATGCTGACAATCCGACACTGACCCAGGCAGACATCAACCGAATCAATGCGGAGCTGTCCGCGGTTGAAAACTGGACACTGTTGTTTGCCCAGGGTCAGCTCCACGATGCCAATACGTCGGAGTCGGGCCGCACTCAGGGCATGTATTCATCGACAGAGCGCACGGGACACGCCTTTGACAGTATTGCCTTCTTCGCGGACGACCGTGCAGGGAATCCAGCAGCAATCTCGATGGGGGTGGATAACCGCATAACGCCGAGCGGCGTCAGCGGAGGTTGGCACCGATTCGTATCGGGTGATCCCGGCGGTGCCTGCAGCTACCTGGGTTTCACTGAACCAGACAGCTCGACGGCGGAAGACGTAACGGCCCACAGCTACCGCCTGGTCCGACTAAGCCTCTACAAAGAGGAGATTTTTACCGATCGCGCAGAGGGAACTTACGACTATGGCCTGGTGTTGGCCGACCAGAGTCCGCTCTCCTTTGTCGTGGTCCCCGTCTTTCACCGCAGCGTCGCACCTAACCCCGCTGCCAGTGCCTTCTGGCCCCAGGTCAGCGTGCTGGACACCCACTACGATCCATCGCCTGAGCGAAACTTTGTGAATGGCGAGTATGCCTCCCGCCTCACCTGTTTCGGCACGACGCCCGCCCACCCCATCAGTGAGCTGACCCGGCACATCACTGACTACACCAAACTGTATGTGCAGAACCAGATGGCAGACGTGCCGATCACAAACGACGTGTACCAGAGCAATCTCTTCATGATTGCGCATCCCCGGGAACTCTGGGAGCTGAGACCGCTAAGCGATGAGGTCATGGCACTGCTCGAGGCCTCTGCAGGGGAAGTAGAGAACGCGTACTTCGACGACTATTACCCCTATGCGCGGGCTGACATCACTACGGATATTCAGGGCACCGACGCGGACAGGTACATCGCCATGAAAATGGCGCCAGCGGAGATCGCAGACCGCGCGCATGCGGGCGCGCGCACTTACTGTGATCGTCTCGGCTATACGTCATTGGTGGGTTACGACCTGACCTTCGAAAAGAACGAGGGCAGTCAGTTTGACCCTCGTTATGTTTGGGATACAAGCCTGAACGACTGGCGGGCGGAGTATGACGAGGGTGAGATCCTAACGCTAAACGTCCTGGGGTTTGATGTACAGATGCCGATGCTGTATCTGCACAACATTATCTGCGCCAGCAGTTAGTCGCTATGCGCAACGGTCGCTAGAGAACGAGATCAGGCAGTAGTACGCGCGGCTTCCAGCGAGTGCGGTACGTAGACGCCCTTCGGGAACAACTCATCGGGCTGCTTGCCGGTCTTTGTCGCATGGCGCATTTCGCGCACTGCGGTCAGTACCGTACGCTCGCCGTAGATGAAGGGCTCCAACAAGTCCGCACGGCCATACAGCGCGCGCTCATTGCCAATCTCCAGCTTTTCTTCCCGGCTGATGAAAGGGTTGCGCGCAACCCAGTAGAGCTTGTGGTAGTAGTCGTAAAGACTCTGGCTGGGGGCCGTCGTGGATGAAGCAATGTTCGTCACCTGGGCTTCTTCTTCCGCGCGCGTGTAAGCGTAGGTCGGGTAGCTCTTCATCTCGCCGATGCCGATGTAGTTCATTTCCTGCGGCAGGTCCACGAGGAATTCGAACGTGGAGCGCAGGTCTTCCTCGGTTTCGAACGAAGACTGGGAGATCAGGTCGAAGTAGCCCACGATATTTGCGTCGACAATCTCCTGCGCCGCCTCGATTACGCGTTTGAGGGGCGTCGGCCGGTTGTACACTTCCTTCAGAACGCGCTCACTGCCCGATTGAATACCCATGGACATACAGTTGCAGCCTGCCGCATGGACGTCCTTTAGCAGGCCCAGGTCATGCGTTGTGGGATAGGTGTAACACCAAAAAGGTATGTCTACATGTTCTTTATACTTCGGCAGGAACTCGGCAAGCCAGCGCGGGTTCAATGTGAACACATCGTCCCAGAACCAGATCACGAAGGGGTCGATCTCTTCCTTTGCACGTACGAGCTCTTCAATGACCACGTCCACACTGCGCCGGCGCAGCGATTTCTTCTTGCCGAACATTTCCTGGTAACGGCTTTCAACACAGAACGAGCAAGAGAACGGGCAGCCCCGTTGCGTCATGATCTGGTAGTCGCCGTCCGTCACACGCTCCAGCGCGCGGGCGTTCTTGTTGACCTTCAACGTGACCTCGCCGGCCTTGTTCCTGCCGTGGACGAAGAACGCCATTTTCGATGAATCCCAGTTGGGGATCGCAATATCATCAAGGCTGCCAATCTCGCGCTTGGGATGCTTGATCACCTCACCCTCTGAAGATTTGACCCACGTACCGGGAATCTGTCGCCAGTCCCGGCCCTCGGCGAGGCAGTCGGCCACTTCTACCAGTACTTCCTCACCCTCACCGACGCAGACAAGATCGGCGGAACGAATTGCGATCTCGGGCTCCAACGTGACGCCGACACCGCCCCACAAAATGGGCACATCAAAGCGGCTGCGCAGGAACTGTGTGGTCTTGATGGCCTCGGCAATCGACAGACTGATCACCGACAGGCCAATCGCGTCAGGCCCGAAGGCTTCGAGTTCCTTTGCGAGCATTTCGTACTCTTCATCGAACTCGGTGTGCACGACATCAAACTCGCCATCCGCACCGCGCTCAAAGGAGGAGCTGTAGTACTGGTCCTCGACGGCGTAGTCCTTAAAGAAGTACATGCGGCTTTCGTGCCCGGCACGCTCGAGGTCGCCCGACAACTGCGGGAGCGCCATGTTCAGGCCGGGGTGAATCTTGATGATCGCGATATTACTCATAGGTCACACATTACTTCGGGATGGATGGGGGCACACCAGATCTTATATGTCGTTTTACTGCCAGCAGACGCAAGTTCACCCACTATCATTATGCATTCGAATTCGGGGGCGGAGCGTGACAAGTTTCACACTGTCTACATTTGGTTACTGCTTTTTTAAGGCGAGCGCCGCGCGATTGCAAGCACACCCGGTTGAATATCCAGTAGTTTAGACCAGTTATTAAGCCTGTGAATTCACTACATTTTTTGGGGTTTTGACTCCATGAAAGGGCACTCCGCGCGCGGGGCGAACTGGCAGCCCGGTGCAACGACGATATCTCGCGACTGGCAGGCACCCGGGGAACTGGTGCCGCCCCCGCCTTGAACACGCGCTGCATCGGGACACAATCGGCGCCAGCGATTGCGCGACAAGCGTTGTTGCCGCGGGAAATCTGCGAACGCCATCACACTGGGCGCCCTGATCTGTATCAAAGAACACGGTCCTTCGCGGCGCATGACCCGCCTCTTCTGTTACGCTCTCAAGCTGCCACGTGAGCACCCCCGGTTGACCGGAGGGCTTGATAGAATGATAGAGTTTTGCCAATGCATAGCTGGTGTCTGTACACATGATAAAAACCGAAGCCGAAGTCCCTGCAATCATGCGCCAATCAAGGCAGCTGGCCGAATCCGGCGCCTGGGACGAAGCCATTGAGTTGCTGACCGAAGCGAACCGCCAGGTAGAGGACGGCAGGCTGGAAACCCGGCTTGTACGCTACCGCCATATCGCGTTCGACGAACTTCAACTGCCCCAGCCCTCAGCCCACTGGTCTCAGCCAGTGCCGGACCATTTCGCCGACACGAAGCTGGTGCCAGAGGTACAGGCTGCCGATCTCTCTGTCGAGGTCGTCAGGTCCGCCATCAAGCATCACGGATCACTGATTGTGCGCGGCCTGTTCAAGTCCGATGCGTGCAAGGTCATGCGCGACTCCATAGACGAGGCCTTCGCGGCTTCCGAGGCGGTCGCCGGCCAGAAGGAATTCGAACCCACGCCCTGGTTCACCCACTTCGTACAGCAGCGCAGGCTGGGTTACGTCTTTGGTGGTGCTGAGCGCTACTTCGTGACCTTCGGCGCGGGCGTACTGGCGGTGGACTCGCCGCGCGCCCTGTTCCGCTTTATCGAGTGCCTGAAGGACGCGGGCTTCGACAAGTTCCTCCACGACTACTTTGGCGAACGCCCCGCCCTCTCGGCCAAAAAATCGACGCTGCGGCGCACACCGCCGGACGCCAAAGCGGGCTGGCACCAGGACGGTGGCTATTTCCGTGCGGAAGTGCGGGCGCTCAACCTCTGGGCCGCATTCAGCCCCTGCGGTAAAGACGCCCCCTCCATCGATATGTTCACGATCCCGTTTGACCACATCGTCAAGCAGGGTGGGCCGGGCATTGACGACACGGCGGTCGCCATCGAAACCGCGGAAAGCTATGGCAAGGAGAACATCCAGCGGCTGCAGTTTGAAGAAGGCGATGGCCTGCTGTTTGATGAAATGGCCCTGCACCAAACAGGCGCTGACGCCTCGATGACGCAGACCCGCTACGCCATGGAGATGTGGTTCTTCGCATCCTCCATGTTCCCCCGCGAGCAGGTGCCGCTGTATCTCTAGAGGGCCGCAGGGCTGAAAGGCGGCTCCTGCGGTTTTTCTTTCCAGATCATTGGGTTATCCCTGCGAGCGCCGCAGCATTCGCCTGAACCCCTTATTCAGCAAGCGTTTTCGTACTATATTGTGGTGATAAAACCATAATATTGAGCGACCCGCGCATGCGCAGAATTCTGGTGGCCTCGCTGGCCCTGCCCTCCCTCGCCGGCCTATTCGGCATACCACTCACTGCCCTAGGCAACAACGGCGTCTCACTTGAAGAGACCATCGTCACCGCTACCCGGCGAGAAACGAACCTACAGGACACCGCGATGGCGATCTCGGCTTATACCGGCGATCGCATGGAAGAACTGAATATCAACAATCCACTGATCTACGAGGCGCTGGTGCCTTCACTGTCCTACCAGGTCAGCCCGAACCGCGTATCAATCCGCGGCGTTGGCCGTTTCGCAAACGCCCTGGGCACCAACCCCGGCGTTGCGATCTACACCGATGGTATTTACAGCGCCGAAGCGGCGAGCATGTTCTCCCAGCCGGCCAACACCGAACGTACCGAGGTGCTACGTGGTCCCCAGGGCACGCTCTGGGGTCGCAACACAACCGGTGGCGCGGTCAGCGTCACGACACGAAGGCCTACCGATGACCTGTCCGGCGACTTTCGCGTGAAGGCGGGAGAGACGGACTTCATGCAATACCAGGGCAGAGTGTCTGGTCCCATCACGGAAGACCTGCGCTACAAAGCGTACATCATGGATTTGGAGCAGGACGGGCTGCAGGACAACATCGCCGGGGCCGACACGCGCTCGAGAGACCGCATCCTTTACGAGGGGCAGCTGGAGTGGGACATCACGGAGCGTATGAACATGTGGTTCAAGTACGTCCACATGGAGGACGACTACGTTCCTGGCGCGAACGTGCAGGAAGACGCGTACGACTGCGTGAACCTCTGGGCAGGGCTCGGCCCGGCCGCGATGCCACTGGAGTGCGCGGAGGGCCGTCTCGCACCACCCAGCGTGGACGACCCCTGGAAGGTGGCACGCAACACGCCCGGCAATGTCCAGCTTGATCTCGATACTTTCACAGTGCAGCTCGACTACGAGGCAGAAAACGCCGTGGTCTCCTACCTGTGGGGCTACATTGACTACACCTGGGACCAGCGAGGCCTCGACTTCGACTCAACGCCAAATGAAGTGTCGACCATCAACGACATCGGGCAGTATCAGGAGCAGCAGTCGCACGAGCTGAAAATCAGTTCCGACTGGAACAAGTCCTGGCAGTACATCCTCGGGCTTTACTATTTCGAAGATGAGAACGACCAGCCATTCGCAGTACGCTCGACACCCTTCGGCGATTCCCCCGGCAACACCAACCTGGAAACAGTGACGGTCGACGTGCTGAATCCCAACCGCGAGACCTGGGAGAACCCCGACCTGATCTACTACTTCCAACGCGGCCGCATCGACAACGAGTCCTGGGCGGTCTTCGGCGAGGTCGACATGGAACTCGCCGAGCGGTGGACACTAACGCTCGGCCTGCGTTACTCAAAAGACGAATACTTCGGCGAGGAAACACAACTGCAGTACTACGATCTGCAGCGCGAGGGTTTCGACTTCGCCTTTGACGCCAGCGAGGGCGACTTTGCCGGCGATCCCAATCGCACTACCGAGACCTTCGATGCGTCGTACCACGACAGCTACGAAAACACGACGGGGCGCGCCATCATTAGCTTCAGGCCCACCGACGGTCATCTTCTCTGGGGCACGCTGGCCAATGGCTACAAGATGGGCGGCATCCGACTCGGATCGCTGGAAAAGTTCTACTCAGAGGCCGCGGGCGTGCCCTCGGATGGCACCTACGACCAGGAAGAACTGGTGATGCTTGAGCTGGGCTGGAAGGGGGAGTTCCTTGAAAGGCGACTGCAGACGGAGCTCATCGGTTTTGGCTACGACTACACCGACATGCAGCGCCAGCGCAGCCGCCCGGGTCCGCCGCCCGGAGAGATCAACATCACAGAGGTCGTGAACATCGACGCCGAGATGTACGGCCTGGAGTTCACGGGCACCTGGTTACTGACCGACGAGCTGCGCGCCGTGGTGACCTCGTCTTACAACCACAGCGAGATTACAAGCGACACGTTCTTTCGCAGCACCGCCTGGGGAGAGCGCGACGCAGACAACAACGTCATCCCGGAAAACGTGCAGGGCAACCAGCTGACGCTGACGCCCGAATGGAAGTCAGCCCTGACATTGCACTATACGAAACTGACAGATATCGGCACGCTGTCGATCGGCGGCACGTATGCCTACGTGGACGAGCGCTACTTCGACCTCACCAACTACAACCGGGAAGACAGCTATACCCGACTTGATCTGCAGGCATATTGGCAGAGCGTCGACAACCGTTGGAAAGTACTACTAACGGTGGACAATGCAACCGACGAGGCGTTCTACAACACATACAGCTGTAGTGTGAACGCCGACGCGGTCGCGGGCACCGATAGCTTCATCCGTCGCTGCGGCGGATACCTGAACGACGAGCGCTTCACCGCCGTAGAGCTAAGCTATCGCTTCCAATAGGGCGCTGGCATGTAGCGCCCGCTAAACTAGAACCTGTAGTTGAAGCGCACACCGTAGCGGCGCCCATCCGCGGCTGAGGCGATAAGCTCTGACTCGCGGCGGGTCACCTGGCTGTAGTAGTCCTCATCCAGCACATTGTCGACGAAGGCAGTCACGCCCCACTGCTCGCTCTCGGGCATGATCGACAGCGTTACACCACCCAGCCAGTAATCGGCCTGCGCCGTTGTGGGGTCGTCATTCACATCGAAGTTATGGTCGTCTACCCAGGTCCAGTCGGTGCCCGCGAACAGTTTCCAGCCACCTGCAATGTCCGCCTGGTAGTCGAGAGAGATCATCACGGTGTTCTCCGGGCTGACCGGTAGCGGGTTACCCGAGAAATCTTCGCCCGCGTTGCCGAAGTACTCGTCGTAGGTGGCGTCCAGGTAGGCATAGGCAAGGCGAGTCGCGAATCCGTGTGGCAGCAACCAGAAGGCCTCTACTTCGAAGCCATTGATGTCGCTACGCGCCGCGTTGTCGGTAAAGGCCACGGGAACACCACCGGTCAGCGAACCGTCCACACGCTGTACCTGCAGGTCCTCGTACTCGTAATAGAACAGCGACGCGTTCAGCCTGAGCGTCTTGTCCAACAGCTCTGACTTCAGACCCAGCTCATAAGCCGAAAGTTCCTCGGGGTCAAACAACTGTCGCGCGAGTTCCTCGTTGATCGCGGTGAACTGGACCCCGCCAGACTTATAGCCCTCGCTATAGGTCAGGTAGGCCATGAAGTCGTCCCGCGGCTCCCAGGTCAGGGCGACCTTGGGGTCAAAGGAGCTCCAGTCCTCGGTACCTTCCACGAAAAATGGCGCGAAAATCGCCGGCAGGCCAAGCAGACTTGTCTCGCCCGTGTATTCGTAGTCCTTCTGGTCAAACGAGTAGCGGCCACCAACGGTGAGTGACAGTGAATCGGCGAGATCAAAGCGGTACTCGCCAAACAACGCCCAGCTTGTCGTCTCTACCTCGACAATACCCGTGTCCGAGGAAAGCGGCTCGCCGGACAAGAACGCCTGCAGCGAGTCCTCTCCCCAGAAAAAACCGCCGTCACTTTCTGCAGTATCGTGGTAGAGAAACAACCCCGCCAGGAAGTTGCTGCCCACGGCACGAAACTCCTGCGACCAGGTGTCAGACTCTGTATCGGTACTGGACGTACCGATGTTGGGCTGCGCCGCATCGAAGTCCTCGAAGATGTCGTCTTCGGTGTGCTGGTAGCCGGTGATCGAAATGAGACTGAGATCGCCGACGAACTTCTCGATGCGCAGGCTGCTCAGCACCGACTCGCCAGTGAACTCGCCGTCCTCCGACAACGGGTAATCGCGCAGGTCATCGTTTACAACGTACACAACGCCGGGTGAACCGAACAGCGGAGTGATGACGCCGTCTTCGCGCGAGGACGTATTTTTCTGCAGCAGCGCTTTCTGCTCGCGCTCGGAATATTGCACCGTACCGAGCACACTCAGCGTATCGGTCGCCTCCCAACTAAGCTGCAGGCGGCCGAGGTTGGAGGTGCGGTCATCTGTGGTGCCGGTGAGCGTGTTCTGCTGAAAGCCGCCCTGCTCTACCCGCGCGAGCGATGCGCGCACCGCGACGGTGTCGGACACCGCGGCTGAATAAGCCCCGCGCAACAGGTAGCTGTCTTCATTCCCGAAGCCCACGTCGACAAACCCCTCTGGCTCGTAGGTGGGGCGCCGGTTCGTGACGCTGATAGCGCCTGCCGCGGTGTTCCGGCCGAGTATCGTGCCCTGCGGGCCCTTCAATACTTCAACCCGCTCCGCGTCAAAGAAACCTAGATCGGCACTCGAGAATCGCGGGATATAGATCTCGTCGACAAAGATGCCCACCGACCCCTCGGACCCAATATCAAACTTGCGACTGCCAACGCCGCGAATGCGCACAAACGTGCGCGATGCATCCTGCTGCGGGAGTCGCAGGCCCGGCGTGAATTTCTCCAGGTCTGTAGCAGACAGTATATTCTTGCGCTCGAGGTCTTCGCCGGTCAGCGCGGTAATAGCGATCGGCACGTCCTGCAGGCCGGCCTCGCGCTTGGTCGCGGTAACGACGACTTCTTCCAGCTGTCGCGCGACCGCATCGGTGACCGGCAGCATAAGACCAACGGGAAGGGCCAGGAGCAGGCGCCTGACCTGCCTCGACAAAGTTTTCATGACGACTCACCTTTTCTATTAACGTTTATGTGTTGGCGCGCCTCTATTTGCGCGGCCACGTCTACCTGGCGTCGTAGATCTCGGGCCAGGGTGGGCGATCTTCCTTGCCGCCAAAAAAATCAGGGTCCAGGGCCACGCGCCACAACGGCACAGACAGGGACTCGGCGCGGGGTGCAGCCTCAAGTTCCTCGCGCAAAGCGCTAACCCTCTCGGGATGGGAGGCGGCAAGGTCATTGGATTCGCCGGGGTCCTCGGCGAGGTTGTACAGCTCACTGCGCTCCTCGCCGGCGGACACCAGCTTCCAGGGGTAACGCACCAGCGCCTCGCCATCGATTCCGGAAACCGCATAGCCTGATGGACGCGGTGTGGGGGCGCCCTGCACCACGGGCCAGCGATCACTGCCCGCGCCAGGTGCTTCACTGGGTGGTAGCCCCGCCGCGGCGAGCAGCGTGGGCAGCACATCGGCAACCGTGACCATACCCAGCGCCTCGCCGGGCGGTAGTGTGCCGGGCCAGTTCACCAGCGCAGGAACACGAATGCCGCCCTCGTAAACCGACTGCTTCCCACCGCGCAGCGGGGTGTTATCTGCCGCGCCCTCCATAACGTTCACGCGTACGAACTCAAGCACCTGCAGCGGAATTTCGGACTCGCCAAACCAGCCATCCACGGTACTCACAGCGCGCTGCACAGGCTCAGGGAAAACGCCGGGGTTAAGACCCCCGTTATCGCTGAAAAACAGCACGAGAGTTTCTTGCAGCAGGCCCTCATCGCCGAGCGTTGCTATCACCTCGCCAATCGCGGCATCCATCTCGGTGACCATTGCAGCGTGAGCACGGCGGCGTGGATCCGCAATCGCAGCGTACTCGGCCAACGCCGCTTCCGGCGCCTCGTTGGGCAGGTGCGGTGCTGTAAAAGCGAGGTAAAGAAGGAATGGGCGCTCGTCGTCTCGCTCGCGCACGAGACGCACGGCCTCGTCGCGCAGCAGGTGCGTGGCGTAGCCCTCCTCACGCGCGGTTACACCGTTGCGTTGCCAGTCGAGTCCGCCGCCGTGTACATGGTCCCAGTAACCCACCCCGCCGGTGAGGTTGCCGTAGAAGTGATCAAAACCTCGACTCGTCGGGTGGTACGCCCTCTCGCGAAAACCCAGGTGCCACTTGCCAACCAGCATCGTCTGGTAGCCCGCGTCCTGAAAATACTCGGGCAACAGGCGCACCGACAGTGGCAGGCCCGCAGGCTGTAACTTTGAAAACGGCTGTATGATGCCGAGCGCCTGCGCCGAGTGCCCGCTCATCAACTCGCTGCGGGTCGGACTGCAGCTGGACTGCACATAGAAGCGCGACAGCTGCACGCCGCCCTCGGCCAGCGCATCGAGGCTGGGTGTCTGAATC
The DNA here is from genome assembly GCA_965227435.1 of Halioglobus sp. Classification (GTDB taxonomy): domain Bacteria; phylum Pseudomonadota; class Gammaproteobacteria; order Pseudomonadales; family Halieaceae; genus Marimicrobium. The sequence continues at coordinate 1,477,638 of CBDDGB010000002.1, forward strand.
TCACTGCCGTTAAAACCGACGTCGTTCCAGCCGAGATCGTCCGCGACAATGATGACAATATTCGGCGGCGCGTCCCCACGCGCGAGCGCAGGCAGGGCAAGCAGCCCTGCGAGGCACGCGACAAAGAGTCGTTGGCGCAGGCTGTCAGATAAGCCCGTCATAAGAGCCGCCATCGAGCTGGATGTTCTGACCCGAGATATAGCTGGCCTGTGCACTGCAGAGGTAGGCGCACATGTCGCCAAACTCCTTAGGCCGACCGAAACGGCCTGCAGTGATCCTCGAGACGAGTCGTTCCCGCGCCTCCTCCAGCGTGATGCCCGCCAGCGCCACGATCAGTTCAGCGTTGTCTGCCTGCCTGCCCGTGTCGAACATTTCCGGCAGCAGGTTGTTGATCGTCACGTTGTCCGCGACGACCTCCTTGGAAACCGCCTTGGCCAGCGCTGTCACGGCGGTGCGAGTGGCGCTCGAAACGCACATGATCGGGGTAGGCGTCTTCACCATGGCCGAGGTGATGTTGACGATGCGACCGAAGCCGCGTGCGCGCATGCCGGGTAACACCGCCTGAATGAGCTCGATAGGCGCCATCATGTTCGCCTCAATGGCGGCATTCCAGTCTTCGCGCTTGCTATCGGCGAAGCCCACTGGGCTTGGGCCGCCGTTGTTGTTCACCAGGATGTCAGGCTCGGGGCACGCCTTGAGCAGGGCCTCGCGACCTTCAGCCGTCGAGACATCTGCGAGCACCGCAGTGACCTCACCGCCCGCGTCGCGAATCTCCTCTGCACACAACTCGAGGGATTCCCCGCTGCGTCCATTGATATAGACGTGCACGCCCTCCCCGGCGAGCGACGTGGCACAGGCCTTGCCCAGGCCACGGCTCGATGCGCAGACGATGGCAGTCTTGCCGGCGATGTGTAAATCCATGGTGCTGTCCTCTTGTGTTCTTGTAATGGGTGAGAGGTGGTGACCGAAACGATCAGGCCGCAAGCCCGGTCTGCGCGGCACGCTCGATGGCGCCATCGATACCGGTTGCGGAGGGGAATAGACCCGCAATGTGCCCATCGGGGCGCACAAGCACCGCACCTGCCGCGATGCCCAACTCTTGCAGCGCCTCGGTGCTCCCTGAGAATTCTTCGGGGCAGGACAGCACGCGCAGCGGCACATCGAGAGCAATTCCGGAAGCATCAACACCGGGTCCAACGAGCAGTGTGAATTCCGCCGGCGACAACAGAGCGAGGCTGGAAACCGCCCCACCGTTTTGCTCAAGCCATACGTGGGGCAGCCGAGCGCCGACCTCGCAGTGCTGCATACGATCAGAAAACAGGTCGGGCGCACCCTCGCGGCAGTAGTGGGCACCCAGGTGCAGCGCGAGGCCATCGAAATGTACGCGCTGGTCTTCAATGCTCGCCTGAAGCGCGTCCCAGCGCTCACCGTCGGCCCTGATTTCTTCGAGACTCGGCTGTGTGCCCGGCTCGGCAAACACACCGGCGTGATTGAACACATCCAGCATTTTCACAGCGTTCTCCATGCTGAACTCCGCGTTCTGCAGCGCGACCTGGCGGCGCTCGCTTTCGTAGGTGTCGAGAATCGTCTCGGGCGCCCAGCCCGCGAGAACGCCGGCAATTTTCCAGGCGATGTTGTGGGCATCGCCAACGCCAGTGTTGAGACCCAGGCCGCCGCTCGGGGGGTACCGGTGCGCCGCGTCGCCAGCCAGGAAGACGCTGCCCTGCCGATACGCCTCGGCCACCTCCGAGGTCATTTCCCACTCGCGAATGCTCAGCACATCGAGCTCGACATCCGGCGCACCGATGGCCTCTTTCGCCGCGTTGACACATACCTCGTCAGTGACGCTTGCGGGATCCATGCCCGGCGCGTCGCAGGGGTACATGAACACCCAGTTGTCACGAATGTCGTAGGCAATGAGTGTGCCACCGGCGGACTGGTTCAGAATCCAGTAGAGGATCGCTGGCTTGGACGCGACAATCCCTGAAAGATCAGCGCGAAAATGCACCGTCTTGAACCGCTGCAGTATGCCGGGCCCTTCCATATTGATACCGAGGGCGCCCCGCACCGGGCTGTTAGCACCGTCCGCAGCGATGACAAAGCGACTGGCGATGCTGACCGTTTCGCCGGCAGCGTTCACGACCTGAGATGTTACACCCTGCGCGTGCTGTTCACAGGACTGCCACTCACAGCCGCGCTCAATGGCGACGTTCGGGTCGGCCTGTAGATATTCAAACATCACAGCCTCAGCATCAGGCTGTGCGATGTTGAACAGCGGGAACGGGGTGGGCACCGTTTCCGGAGTCGGAATACGCTCGTACGGCAGGGCACCAAACTCGCCGCCATTCAACGTATCGACCCAGCGCACCCAGCCGCTCTCTTCATCCGGCGTGGCCTTGTCGCGCAATGCATCGATATCAACACCGAGCTGCGCGAGGATCTCCAGCGTACGGCAGTTCAGCGCGTGTGCACGTGGCGACTCGGATATCGTTGTGCGTCGCTCGATCACCAGCGACTTCACACCCAGCCGGCTCAACGCCAGAGCCGCGGTCATTCCTGAGGGGCCGCAGCCCACAATCAACACTGGATACTGCGCGGCTTGTGTTTTGTTATCTGTCATCAGTCATCTCGCTCTCGGACGGGTGCGCTATACGGTGGCGGTGTGCATGTTTGCTACGGCGACGGCGAGCACAATCGAGATGAGCGTGAAACCAAACAGGTTGGTGTCTACCTTCACCGTGCGGCCGGGTAACTTGAAGACAAACGGTTTGATGCCATTGGGATCGGCAAGCGAGCCCTCGAAAATCTTCATGCACGCGAGCGTGACGTAGAACGAACCCAGGATAATTGCGACGATCAGGCTCACCAGCTTGAGCTGCAAGTCGTACTGCACCATCGGAATCCAGAGCAGGCACATCATGACAATCATGATTGAGCTGTTACCTACTACCTGCCAGACAACGTGAAAGCGCGCATGACCGGGCCAATCAGGATTGGTGGCGTGGGTCGAATTGAAATCGGCCTTCGCCGGGCCCACCGTCAGCATAAATGTAATGATGGTCAGCAGGATTCGGGTCAATGAATTCAGTTCAAACAGGTTTTCCATGGGGCACCTCCTCGATTGATTTCGGGGGAGAATAGTCAGCTTTTAAAATTATTGCAACACGTTGCAATAATTTTTTTTCGCGGTATTCTTGTCCTCAAGCAATCGGCAGGTACTTCTATATGGGACTTTCAATCATTCGCTTCAGGCAGCAGCCTGACGGCCCCGCCACCTGGGGAAAGCTAACGGGCGAGAGGGTGTACGCCCTGCCCTGGCAGGACACAGAGCTGCGCGATGTACTTACTAACCTCGCGGAGCGACGCACCGAGGCCGAACAGGCGACGGATACGGGACTCACACTGGATGATGTTGAACTGCTGAGCCCGCTGACCCCCACCAGCACGCTGCTGTGCCAGGGCCTCAACTACGCCTCACACCAGCAGGAGGCGGGTATGGAAAAAGCCAAGATCGACCCCGATGAAAACCTGCTGTTTATCAAGTCGAGCGCGTCACTGTGCGGTGCGAACGACGCCATCGTCCGGCCAGGGGAATGCGAGCTACTCGATTACGAGGCGGAACTGGGACTGGTGATCGGCAAACCCATCGTCGAAACAACCGCTGTACCGCGCGCCGCGCTGGGTGAGTACATCGCGGGTTTCGTTATCTGCAACGACGTCTCGGCCCGCGACCAGCAACTTGGCAGCCCCGCAATGCAGTGGTTCAAAGGCAAGAGCTACCGCACGTTCTGCCCTGCCGGCCCCATCTTGTACCTGCTCGACGAGGGAGAGATTGAGTACATAGACCGACTCAATGTGAAACTCTGGGTGAACGGTGAGCTAAGGCAGGACGCCAGCACAGCGCAACTCCTGCACAAACCCCACGACACGCTGGCCTTCTCGTCGCGCTTTGCCAACCTGCACCCGGGAGACTGCCTCCTGACCGGCACGCCGGGGGGCGTGGCCCTCAACATGAACCTGAAGACCGGGCTGGCTGTCCTGCTCAACATGCGCAATGACGCCAGGCGCCTGCAGAAGTTGCGGGCCGCCCAGGGTGCCTCTCCCGCGTACCTCAACGATGGCGATGTGGTCGAGATTGAGATTTGCAGCGATGACGGGCAGATTATGCTGGGCAGGCAGCGCAACCGCGTAGCATCTGAAAACACGGTGGGATAAGACATGGGGCGTCGAGAAGACAACAAGGCAGAAAAGCGCTCGCGCATTATCGCCGCGGCAAAAGACATCATCGCGACAGAAGGCATAGAGCACTGCACCATGCGCTACCTCGCGGAAGTGGCCGATGTCAGCCCGCGCACTGCCTATAACCTTTTTGAGTCCAAGACGGACATCCTTGTCGCTATCCTGCTGGAAGGCTTCCAGCCGGTACTCGCCCTGACTGAAGAGGAAGACACGGGGCTCGTGGTGGAAAGCCTGCTCAACCAACTGAAAAGCATCCCGGGAGACTTCGGCCCCCAGCAGGAGTTTTTTCGCGGCATCCACTGGGCCATCATGCGTTCTGACGATATGCCGTCGAAGACCAAGGCCAGGCAGACCCTGGAAATGCTTATCGCACGGCGTGTCGAGCAGATTCACGAGCAAGGAGAGCTGCACCCTGACTGCGACATTCCCGCACTGACCCGGCATCTCAGCGTGCTGGTGCCGGCTATTCTCGGCATGTGGGCCGATTCCCAGCTCTCACTGGAGGAGGCCCTCTCGCATACCCGCTACTCGTGGATAAACAGCCTGATACCGCATGCCCGGGGCAAAGCACTGCGCTACCTGCGCGACGAACAGGCCGCGGGTTTTCCCAGCGTCGCCGCCGCCCGCAAAGCACGCGTCGCCTGAACCGCTTCTGCGACTGAAATCGGCGGGCCAGAGCCAGTTATTCCATATTTTTCAATGGGTTAGACTATTCTCGACCGGGTGTGGCCTCCCTACCCCACTCCCCACCTGCTCCAGCTCAGGCAAAACCACACCCTGCGCCCGCGAATAGCGCCGGACCCGCGCGGTGCCTGGCGGGTCAATCGTCGAGGAATTCTGTGAAGCACCCCGCAGTTTCCCGCTGTCGGGGCCATTTCAGCGCACTATGGACTTCAGCTCTGTCCCCAAGCCGCCGCAAACCAACATGCACATCTATAAATGGCCCAGGGGACGTGCCCAATGTCGGACGAGAACGAAAACAAGAATTCGCGCGAAGAAGCGACCGAAGCGCTGTTTACCTTCAGCGATGGTGATGAAGTCCGGAAGGACAAAGCGGTTGATGATGAACTCAGCCGGGTGAACTACGAGGAAGAGTTGGCGCTGCAGAACGTCTTCCTCGACAAAGACGAAAACACCGTCAACGACGATGCCCCCGCGCGCGAAGCAGGCCAGGTTGAGCCCTCCGTGGTTGCCGACCCCGATGCCCGCGCCGCCACCGGCGCCGCAAGTGACGCAGCCGCCGCGGCCGGCACCACACAGGCGGGTAACCGCGATGAGACCGCTTCTAATGCCGCACAGGACGCGGCGACGCCCGAGAACGATGCAATACGTTCCAGCGTGCTCAACATCAGACAGTACGAAGACACTCCCGACACTGCGGCCAACGGCGCCGCCGCCACCCAGGGAACCGACAACCCAGGCCCGAACGTTCCGACCCCGGGCGCGATTGAACCCGAACCCGGTATTTTCAACCACGCGCCGGTCGCGGGGCCTGATGTCGAAAAGACCGTCAGCGAGGGCGCTGACGTAATCGCGGGTCAGCTCACGGCTGTCGACGCCGACCCTGGTGACGCACTGAGCTTCTTCCTCGGCGAAGGCGTAGAGCCGCCAGCGGGGTTCACGCTGAACGACGATGGCTCCTATACCTTCGATCCCTCTGTCGGCGCGTATGAGCACCTGAACGTCGGTGACTCCGTTGTCTTGACGATTCCCGTGACGGTCACTGACCCCCACGGGGCGGTCGATGTTTCACAGATCACCATCACGGTGACCGGCACAAACGACGCGCCGGTCGCGGGAGCCGACATCTTCCGATCGGTCGACGAAGGTGGTCGCGTCATCTCGGGCCAGATGACCAGCACCGATGCTGATGACAATGCCACGGCAGTTTTCGCTGTCGCCGAGGGCGTTGCGACACCCGATGGCTTTGTACTCGGCGACAACGGCGAGTTCTCCTTCGATCCAGCGGACCCCGCCTATGACAGCCTGAGTGTGGGCGATGCAATAACACTGACAGTGCCGGTGACGATCACTGACGACCAGGGAGCGACCGACACCTCGCTGATCCAGATCACGGTAAACGGTACCAACGATGCTCCTGTCGCAGGCGCTGCCGTGTTCGCAACTGTATTCGAGGACGCCAACGCCATCAGCGGCCAATTGACCTCGACCGATGCGGACGCGGTTGCCACCGCGACCTTTTCTATCAGCGAGGGTGTGCAGGCACCACCCGGGTTCGTATTACACGCCGACGGTTCGTACTCGTTCGACCCTGGCGCAGAGGCTTACGATCACCTGAACGTGGGCGATTCGACCGTGATTACCATACCGGTCATCGTCACTGACGATCAGGGTGCGACAGACAGCAGCCAGATCCAGATTACCGTGCTCGGCACGAATGATGCGCCGGTCGCCAGTGCGGCCGTCACTGCCGAAGTGCTTGAGGGTGGCAACGTGATCGGCGGCGCGCTGACATTCACAGACGCCGACGACGACGCCAGCGCAACCTTCGCCATCAGCGCCGGAGCAGACACGCCCGCCGGCTTCGTACTGAACGCAGACGGGACCTATTCCTTCGACCCCGCGGATACCGCCTATGACCACCTGAACGTTGGCGATTCGTCTGTCATTACCGTTCCGGTCACCGTTACTGATGAGCAGGGCGGTACAGACACCTCACAGATACAGATTACCGTGGTAGGCACCAACGACGCGCCCGTGGCCGGCGCAGACGTTGCCGCCAGTGTCGCCGAGGGCGACGCCACTATCGGTGGCCAGTTGACGTCTACCGACCTCGACGACGGCGCAACCGCGACGTTTACCGTGAGCGAAGGCGCCGAGGCGCCCGCAGGTTTTGTGCTGAATGAAGACGGATCCTACAGCTTCGACCCGTCCGATGAGGCCTACGATCATCTCAATGTCGGTGACTCCAGCGTGCTGACCATCCCGGTAACCGTTACTGACGACCAGGGCGCAACCGACACGAGCCAGATCCAGATCACTGTACACGGTACGAACGACGCACCCGTCGCCGGCGCCGATGTCACTACCAGTATTGAAGAAGGCGCAGCGGTCATCAGCGGACAGCTGACCGCCACCGATCTTGATGATGGCGCCACCGCAGCCTTCTCACTCTCGGAGGGAGTGGAAGCCCCGGCCGGCTTCGTTCTGAACGAAGACGGGTCCTACAGCTTCGACCCCAGCGACGAGGCGTACGACACGCTCGCCGTAGGTGACGCGGCTGTCCTGACCGTCCCCGTGACCGTCACCGATGACCAGGGCGCGACCGACACAAGCCAGATCCAGATCACCGTGCAGGGGACCAATGACGCGCCCGTGGCCGGCGCAGATGTGTTCGCGAAGGTAGAAGAGGGTGCATCGGTAATCAGTGGGCAGCTGACCGCCACAGACGTCGACGACGGCGCAACCGCCACGTTCTCTGTCGCGGAGAATGCGGACGTTCCCGCCGGTTTCGTAATGAACGAAGACGGTTCCTACGCGTTTGATCCCACAGATGATGCCTACAATCACCTCGCGGTCGGCGACTCGACCGTCCTGACGATCCCCGTGACCGTCACTGACGACCAGGGCGCAACAGACACGAGCCAGATAGAGATTACCGTGACCGGTACCAATGACGCGCCGGTCGCAGGTGCGAACATTGCCATGCAGGTAGACGAAGGTGAGGCAGCCGTCACCGGACAGCTCACGGCGACTGACCTCGACGACGGCGCTACCGCCAGCTTCGCACTGGCCGAGGGTGTCGACGCCCCCGCGGGCTTTGTTCTGAACGATGACGGCTCCTACGCGTTTGATCCTACGGATGACGCCTACAATCACCTGGCGGCTGGCGACTCCACCGTGCTGACCATCCCGGTCACGGTGACTGACGACCAGGGCGCCACAGACAGCACACAGATCCAGATCACGGTGAACGGCACAAACGATGGCCCGACCGCCGATGATGACATCGGTCGCATCTGGGTCTCCGAAACCAGCAATGAAGTCGTCGACAACATGCAAATCGGTACCTTCGGCAGTGACCGGGCCGATGTATCAGACTGGGGTGAACTGACCGACGGCAAGGCGGTATTCTCGGAGGGCGATATCACCGTCACCACCTCCGTCTCTGAAGGCAACTTGACGGCCTACAACAAGCAGGGGCACGTGGGTTTCGGTATCGGCAACCAGGACCGCGACGGCCTGGATCGGTCAGAAACCCTGACCGTGGACATCGAGGGTGGTGATGCCAACCGCGTCGAGTTCACCCTGAGCGGGCTCGGCAACTGGTTTGACGAATCGAACAAGAACGCCACCGAAGTCAAAATCACCGCCTATGACCAGGACGGCCAGGTCATCGAGACACAAGGCGGATACCGGGAGTCAGGCAACTACGAAGACACCTACTCGTTTGAAACCGACACCCCCGTCTCGCGCTTCGAGATCACGTCTGAGGGCGGCAACGGCACCTTTGTCGTGAAGAACATGACGCTGTCGGCCACCGATACCATTGACCTGCCAGGCCACTGGGAGAACGTGACCGAGGACGGCTCGATCACCATCGACGTGCTCAAAAACGACACCGATGTCGACGGCGATACGCTGACCATCGTCGGGGTAGAAAGCCCCGTGATGATTGATGGCGTGGAAGTCGGGCTGGCGGAAATCGTCGAAACGGAAAATGGTCCCCAGATTCAATTCACGCCGGGCGAGGCGATGGATGCGCTTGCCGAAGGCGACAGTCAGCAGGTCAGCTTCGAGTACACCATCAGCGATGGGCAGGGCGGCACCGATACCGCGTCCGTAAAACTGACGGTGGATGGCGTCAACGATGGCCCCGTGGCCGGTCCCACTGTAACGGTAACCGTTGAAGAAGGGGCCGCTGACATCAGTGGCCAGCTTACCTCGTCTGATCTCGATGACGGCGCAACCGCAACGTTCAGCATCAGCGAAGGTATCGATGCACCAGCCGGCTTTGTGCTGAATGACGACGGTTCGTATTCGTTCGATCCGGCCGATGAAGCATACGATCAACTGGACGCCGGGGACTCGATGGTCCTCACGATCCCGGTCACGGTCACCGATGACCAGGGTGCCACAGACACTTCGCAAATCCAGATTACCGTCTCAGGCACAAACGACGCGCCAGTTGCCGGTGCTGACGTTTCCGCCAAAGTGGCCGAAGGCGATACCGCCTTCGGCGGCCAGTTGACGGCTACCGACCTCGACGAAGGCGCAACGGCAGCATTCAGTGTCAGCGAGGGCGCCGAGACTCCGGCGGGCTTCGTTCTGAATGACGACGGCTCGTACTCTTTCGATCCTGCCGACGAGGCTTACGAACACCTGAGCGCTGGGGACTCCACGGTCCTCACCATCCCGGTCACCGTTACCGATGACCAGGGTGCCACAGACACATCACAGATCCAGATTACCGTCACCGGTACCAATGACGCGCCCGTGGCCGGTGCTGACGTTACCGCCAAAGCGGCCGAGGGCGACACCGCCTTCGGCGGTCAGTTGACGGCTACCGACCTCGACGAGGGTGCGACGGCGACATTTACCGTCAGCGACGGTGCGGATGTGCCTGCGGGCTTTGTACTGAATGAGGACGGCTCGTATCACTTCGATCCGGCTGAAGAGGCCTATGATCACCTCAGCGTTGGTGATGCGGTCGTCCTCACCATACCGATCACTGTGACTGACGACCAGGGTGCCACCGACACCTCGCAGATCCAGATCACCGTGACAGGTACCAACGATGCGCCTGTCGCAGGTGCGGATGTTACTGCCAAGGTCGCAGAGGGCGACGCCGCAATCGGCGGCAAGTTGTCCGCCACCGACGCCGATGACGGTGCGTCTGTAAGTTTCACCGTGACAGAGGGTGCAGAAACGCCCGCTGGCTTCGTGCTGAACGAAGACGGTTCGTATTCGTTCGACCCCGCGGACGAGGCGTACGATAACCTCGGTGCGGGTGACTCCGCGGTTCTCACCATCCCGGTCACGGTCACCGACGACCAGGGCGCCACCGATACATCACAGATCCAGATTACCGTCACCGGTACCAACGATGCGCCGGTCGCGGGGGCAGATGTTACTGCCAAGGTCGCAGAGGGCGACGCCGCAATCGGCGGCAAGTTGTCCGCCACCGACGCCGATGACGGTGCGTCTGTAAGTTTCACCGTGACAGAGGGTGCAGAAACGCCTGCGGGCTTCGTGCTCAATGAAGACGGTTCGTATTCGTTCGACCCCGCGGACGAGGCGTACGATAACCTCGGTGCGGGTGACTCGGCTGTCCTGACCATTCCGGTCACGGTCACCGACGACCAGGGCGCCACCGATACATCACAGATCCAGATTACCGTCACCGGTACGAACGACGCACCGGTCGCCGGTGCAACAGTGGCGGCTAAGGTCGAGGAAGGCGATAGCGCCATCCAGGGACAGGTCACTGCAACCGACGTTGACGAAGGGTCGTCCGTAACATTCTCTGTTGCAGAAGGCGCCGAGGTACCTGACGGGTTTAGCCTGGGCGACGACGGGTCGTTCTCTTTCGATCCAGCCGACGCAGCCTACGACAATCTTGCGCCGGGTGAATCCACGGTGTTAACGGTGCCTGTCACGGTCACCGATGACCAGGGCGCAACCGACACCACCCAGGTCCAGATCACCGTAACAGGTACCAACGACGCACCGGTCGCAGGCGTCGATGTCTTCCACGACATCGACGAAGGTGCGGGCGCGCTGGAGGGCCAGGTGACCGCCACAGATATGGATGATGGCGCTACGCTCACCTTCTCACTGTCGGAAGGTGCTGAGGCACCGGCTGGCTTCAGCCTGTCTGAAGACGGCTCCTATTCCTTCGACCCGTCCGACGAAGCGTATGACCACCTGAACGTCGGAGACTCGGTCACGTTGAACGTACCCGTGACCGTAGCGGACGAGCACGGCGGTACCGATACCAGTCAGGTTCAGATCACCGTCACAGGGACCAACGATGCGCCAGTCGCCTCTGACCAGAAAATATCGACCGAGGAAGGCACCGGAGTCATTACCGGAGAACTGCCCGCTGTAGACGTGGATGATGGCGCACAGCTGACCTTCAGCGCAGAAGGTGACCTGCCGCCCGGCTTCACACTGCACGAAGATGGAAGCTACGAATTCGACACCTCCGATGCCGCCTTCGACGGCTACGCGGAGGGTGAGCATCACGCACACGCCGTTAACTTCACGGTTACCGACGAGCACGGTGCAAGCAGCAGCGGCACGCTGTATGTCGGCGTGGAAGGCTCCAACGACACGGTCAGCATGGTTGTGGACACCAACCCGGGCGACAACTCGATCGCGGAGGACGCCATCGCCGGAACGCCGGTGGGCCTGGTGGCAGGGGCAAACGATGCCGACGGGGATGCCGTCCACTACAGCATCGTCGACAGCGATGGCAACGCCGTTACCGACGGGGCTTTTGCGGTCGACGCGGACACCGGCGTTGTGACCGTAAACGACCCCGAGCAGATCGACTACGAGACTGCAGATTCCCACGACATCACCATACAGGCCACCAGTGCCGATGGTTCGACAAGCCAGCAGTCGTTCACGGTCGGCGTCACCGATGTGAATGAAAACACCGGCCCCGAGGCCGGCGACGACATCGGGCGCATCTGGGTCTCTGAGACTACGAACGAGGTCGTCGAAAACCTCGAGATCGGAACCTTCGGCGATGATCGCGTGGACGTCACGGACTGGGGTGACCTGGTGGACGGCAAGGCGGTCTTCACCGAGGGCGACATCACTGTCACCACGTCGGTTTCCGAGGGCAGCCTAAAGGCCTATAACAAAGAGGGCCACGTGGGCTTCGGTATCGGCAACCAGGACCGCAGCGGGCTTGATCGCACTGAGACGCTGACGATAGACATCGAGGGTGGTGATGCGAACCGCGTCGATTTCACCCTGAGTGGCCTCGGCGACTGGTTCGACGAGGACAGCAAGCACGCCACCGAGGTGAAGATCACCGCCTACGACCACGACGGCAACATGATCGAAACCCAGGGAGGCTACCGGGAGTCCGGCAGCTACGAAGACACCTACTCTTTCGAGACCGAAACGCCTGTTTCGCGCTTTGAGATTACCTCAGAGGGCAGCATGGGCACCTTCGTGGTTAAAAACATGACGCTGTCGGCGACCGATACGATCGATATACCCGGGCACTGGGAGAACGTATCGGAGGACGGCTCGATTACCATCGACGTACTCAAGAACGATACAGACGCAGACGGCGATGCACTGACCATCGTGGGCGTTGAGAGCCCGGTCATCATCGACGGCGTAGAGGTCGGACACGCCGAGATCGTCGAAACCGAGGACGGGCAGCAGATCCAGTTTACCCCTGGCGACGCGATGGACGCCCTGGCGGAAGGCGAAAGCCAGGACGTCAGCTTCGAATACAAGGTCAGCGACGGCCAGGGCGGTACCGATACCGCTACCGTAAAACTGACGGTCGAAGGCGAAAACGACGCGCCGGAAATCGAGGCCACCAACACCGAGGTCACGGAAAACACCGCGCAGGTGATCGGCTCGGTCAATGATATCGACGGCGAGATCGACAGCAGCTCGCTGTCTGCAGAGCACGGTTCGGTAGAGCTGGACCAGGACGGCAACATCCTCTACAAGCCAGAGGCAGACTACGAGGGCACCGACGTCGTTAACGTCTCTGTTACTGATGACAGCGGCGCGACCACAACCCAGTCGATCAACCTGACAGTTGATCCCGCGAGTGATTCGCCTGTCACAACGGACGGCAACGACGCTGTCCGCGGAACAGACGGCGATGACAAGATCAGTGGCCTGGATGGCGACGACAAGATTGCGGCCATGGACGGGGACGATGTCGTATCCGGTGACGCGGGTAATGACCTCATCGACGGTGGCGCCGGCGACGACACGTTGTCCGGCGGTGCCGATAAGGATGAAACCTGGGGCGGTGACGGCAATGACCTCTACATCATGGAGCTCGGCGACGGCAGCGACTACTTTCACGGCGGCAATGGCGGGGGCTGGACGGACACGATTCAGTTGAGCGCCAGCCCGGAAGATGGCGACAGTCCCTGGACGATCGAGGTGAACGGCGAACAGGTAGAATACGATCTGGCCGCCGGCGCGCTTGAACTGCAGCCGGATACACAGGGCGTCATCAAGCTTGCCGATGGCAGTGAGCTCGCTTTCGACGGCGTCGAATCGATCCAGTGGTGATCAACAGATAGCCCGCCAGGGCAGCGGTAACCGACCGCTGCCCTGGCCACCTTCCTCCACCCGGTGTTTCCGGCACAACACGCTCTCAACGGCACCCCGCCATAATGCCGCGGTGCTGTCAGGAAACTTGACGCCAGACGGCTACCTCACGGCCCCCGGGCAGCAGGTATTCCCACCAAGGCCCTGAATTCCAAGCACTTGCCCGCTCGTGGCACATATCTTGCTTAAATAATGTGCAATAATCGCTCGGAAACCCCGTATCTGCGGGCTTTTGCCGAACTCCGGGCAACGATAACTAAAATGGAGAATCTCCCGTGTTTGCTTTACTGATACACATGCGCCGCCTGTTCCTCGTGCTCACCATCAGCGCAGCGGCTTACCTCCCCGCAACCCATGCCGCGCTGATCGACTTCCAGGCCCCGACTGCTGATGCGGTCGTCGGCGAAACGGTCGAGGTAGACCTGGTCGTCAGTGGCCTGGGGAACTTCGCCCCTGAATCCCTCGGCGCCTTCGACGTCTCCGTAAACTACGACCCCACCGTATTCGGTTTCGCGGGTTATGCCCTTGGCAACCTCCTCGGCGATCTCGGACTCGCGGAAGCGCTGGACGCCAGTGGCGGCGACACGGGTACCAGCGTCAATATCGCGGAAGTGAGCCTGCTTTCGATAGCGGACTTGCATGCGCTGCAGCCCGACGCGTTCACCCTGGCAACGCTCACGTTCGACGTGCTGGACCTCGCCATCGGTGCGACCAGCCAGCTGAGTCTCGCTGACCCACTGCTTGCCGGCGCAGGCGGTGACGTGGTGCCCGCCACTAGCGGCGGCCCGACGACCTTTGTGGGCCGCGCTGCCGTCCCGAATGTTGGTACCGCCCTGCTCTTCCTTGGCGGACTGCTCAGCCTGCGCCTGGCCCGCAGGCGCTGAACGGGTAACACGGTAGCCCTCGGCACTAATTGCTGTAACCAGATAAGAAACGACTTCGACATCGGGAGAACGCGCATGCGCCACCTGTCACGACTTCTCATTACCACGCTCCTGCTGGCCCTCACCCAGCAGGCATACGCCCAATGCGATGGCCCCCTCCCAAGGCTTTGCGATGCCAACAGCGACGGTGCGGTGAACTCTCTCGACATCGACGCCATCAATGCGGCCAAGGGTTCGCCCGCGCAAACGCCCATCGACATGCGCGATATCGACCTGGACGGCATCATCACGGTACTGGATGCACGCGCCTGTGTGGCGCAGTGCGACCAGGCTGAGTGTTTCCATGACCCCGCATACCCGGGCTATGAACTGGTACGACTGGCCGATGGGCCCGACCTGCAGGACCGCACCCTGACCGCGCTGATCGAAGCGCAGCCAGGCACCATCATCGAACTGCCGCCCGGTGTTTTCAACTTCACTGCCGAGCTCAGCATCAGCACGGACAACATCGTACTGCGCGGCCAGGGCATGCACGCCGATGAAGGCGGTACCGTGTTGAACTTCGCCGGCCAGATCTCGGGCGCACAGGGCATTCTCGCCACGGGCAACAATTTCGCGGTGGAGGACCTGGCGGTAGAGGATACCCCCGGCGACGCCATCAAGATGGTGGGCAGCAACGGCGTCACCGTGCGGCGCGTGCGCGTGGAATGGACCAACGGGCCCGACGAAAACAACGGCCCCTATGGCCTCTACCCCGTACAGACCCGCAACGTGTTGATCGAGGACTCAGAAGTACGCGGCGCATCAGACGCCGGTGTTTACGTGGGCCAGTCAGAGGTCATCATCGTGCGCGGCAACTACGTCTACGAAAACGTGGCCGGCATCGAGATTGAGAACTCCAAGTTCGCCGACGTGTATGACAACTACACGACCGGCAACACGGGCGGCATCCTGGTCTTTGACCTGCCCGGCCCGCCCGTGCAGGGCGGCGAAGCCACCCGCGTGTTCAACAATATGATCATCGCGAACAACGAGCCCAACTTTGCGCCCGCGGGCAATATCGTGGGCCGGGTACCGGCCGGTACCGGCCTCATGATCATGGCCAATGACGACATCGAAGTATTCGGTAACACCATTGAGGGGAACAGCTCCTTCGCCACCCTCACGGTCAGCTACTACTTCGTCAACCCAAACATCAGCAAACCAACCTACGACCCGGTGCCCGAGAAGATCTTCGTGCACGACAACACCATGAGCAACAACGCCTTCGATCCGCAGGCCGATGCCGCACTGGTCGGGCTCGTGCTAGGCACATCGCAGGATAACTTCTACGACAGTTCCGGCGTTGGCACCGATGCGGGCCTGCTCGTCGAGTTTCCCGATGGACTCACAGAAAGCCAGGCGATCTGCATCATCGACAACGGGCCTGAAAGCACCGTGGGCCAGTTCAACGTGTCAGTGATTCTGCACGGTATTGAAGGCGACCTCGCGGACTCCACCGATCCAACACTGTTCCACTGCACGCACGCGTCACTGCCTGAAATCGCGCTGGAACCGCCGGTCGATCCGGAGAATCCCGATGGCCCGAACCCACTCGAGCTGTGCGACGTGGCGGGCAGCGATATCAACGCAGGTGCCTACCTTGCGGACTGTCCCAACCTGTCTGACTACCGCCTGTTTGCCGACGCCACCAACCCGCTTGCAAACCCCAACGGGGGCGGCGTGATCTACGACCTCACCTCCCCGCTGTTTACGGACTACGCGAACAAGTACCGCTTTGTATTTGTACCGGAGGGCGGCCAGGCAGCGTACCGCGCCACCGAGGTCTTTGATTTTCCCGTGGGTACCATCATCGCGAAGACGTTCACGATCTCACAGGACCTGCGCATTGAGGGTAGCCCCGAAGAGATCATCGAGACGCGGCTGCTCATCAAGCGCAACAGTGGTTGGGTTGCACTGCCCTACATCTGGAACCCGTCCAAGACTGAGGCGGTGCTTACTCCGGGTGGCGGCGTGCAGGCGATCAGCTTCATCGATAACACCGGCGCGTCACGCAATACCAACTACGTGATTCCCAACACCAATAACTGCGCCAACTGCCACGGCGAGGAAACGCAGCTGCCGATCGGCCCCACCGCGCGCTCCCTGAACAAGGACTACGACTACGCAGGCGGCGCTGCAAACCAGCTCGAGCACTGGGCAGCGCTCGGCATCTTAAGTGGCGTACCGGCTGACACCAGCGGCATCCCCACGATTCCCATGCCGGACGATCTCACCGCATCGCTCGACGACCGCGCGCGCGGCTATCTCGACGTAAACTGCGCGCACTGCCATATCCCGGGTGGCGCGGGCGACACCTCTGGCCTGTACCTCGACTATTTCAGGCCGTTTGGCCTGGAGGTCGGTGAGTGCAAGACGCCGATTGCTGCAGGTGGCGGCTCGGGTGGCCTCTCCTACGATATCGTGCCGGGCAATGCGGCCGAATCGATCCTGGTGTTCCGCATGGCTTCCAACGAACTGGAGGAACGCATGCCAGAGATCGGCCGGAGCATCGTGCATACGGAAGGCGTGGCCCTGATTGCGGACTGGATTAACGCGATAACACCGGTAGACTGTGACGCACCCTAGATAACCCGACATGAGTTGAATGCCCGCGTCACAGAAAACAGCGCGACAGAAACAGCGCGACGCAACGCGGGCGCGCATTCTCGAGGCCGCCGTCCGGGCATTTACCGAGAAGGGCTTTCACGGCGCAAGCACGCGTGACATCGCGCGCCTGGCTGACACCAACCAGGGGCTCATCACCTACCACTTCAGCAGCAAGGAAGCGCTGTGGCGCGCCGCTGCTGACACCCTTTTCAACGACTTAAAGGCGCGACTGAGCGAGACGCTTGAACAGGTGTCCGCCGATGACCCGCGCGAATACGCGCGCGAAATCATCCGCGAGTATGTGCGCTTCTCGGCTGCGTGCCCCGCCCTGGTGCGGATGATGATCGACGAGGGCAAGGTCGCCGACGACCGCATGAACTGGCTGGTGGATACCCACATCCGCCCGCACTACGAGTCACTCGCGCCCGACCTGCGCGAGGTCATCGGGCTGGATGACGCCATGATGCCCCACGCGTTCTACGCCCTCGCAGGCGCTTCTTCCCTGATCTTCGCGGTGGCGCCGGAATGCTATCGCCTGACTGGCCTGCAGCCCGCCGAGGCCGCCGCCGTGGAAACCCACGCCAACTTTGTAGCGAATCTCCTGGTCCCACCTGCCTGACGCCTGCCCCCTGGGTCCTCGCACACCTGAAAACTTTTCGTTATTCACTTGACAAGCCAAAGTGCAGCCACTACCCTTTCGCTTGTCATATGAATAGCGAAATTGCCGGAGACGACCATGCCAGTAATCGAGACCGACGTATTGATCGTAGGAGCAGGGCCCGCGGGCCTGACGGCAGCCGCGCTGCTCGCGCGTGAAGGCATCAACGCGCTGACCTTTAGCAAGTACGGCACCGCGAATGCGCCGCGGGCGCACATCACCAACCAGCGCGCGATGGAAGTGTTTCGCGACCTCGGCATGGAGGACGCGGTTGTTGCGCGCGCCGTGCCACAGGCGCTCATGGCAAACCAGGTCATGGCGACCTCCTTCGCAGGCCGCGAACTGACCCGCATGCTGGGCTGGGGCGCCGGGGACGACCGCGTCGGCGAGTACCGCGCGGCGAGCCCCTCGGCCATGTGCAACATCGCCCAGCACGTGCTTGAACCGATCATGCTCGAGCGTGCACGCGAACTGGGTGCCGACATACGGTTCGACCACGAGGTGCTCTCGGTGAAAGACACTGGGGAAGGCATAGTGGCCCAGGTGCAACCGCGCGGCAGCGACGATTCTTTCGAGGTGCGTGCGCAGTACGTCATCGGCTGTGACGGTGCCCGCACCATTGTCGCGCGTGACGGCGGGTTTGAATTCGAAGGTGTCGAAGGTTTTGCCAATGCCGTGACGGTCTGGATCGAGGCCGATCTTTCGAAGTACACCGCCTACCGCTCCGGTGCCCTGTTCTTCACCGTCGCTTCAGGCACCGAAGACTCCGTGGGCGTATGGACCTGCGTCGAGCCCTACAACGAGTGGAGCACCATCTTCCTGCGCCCCGACTTTTCGCCGAACGATCTCACCGAAGAGGCGATGAGTGAGAGTATTCGCATCGCCATTGGTGATGACGACGTGGACTTTAAAATCAAGAAGATCAGCCCGTGGCAGTTCAACCATATCGTGGCCTCGAACTATCGCCGCGGCCGCATGTTTATCGCAGGTGACGCGGCGCACCGCCACCCGCCCGCCAACGGGCTGGGCAGCAACACCTCGATACAGGACTCCTACAACCTCGCCTGGAAGCTCGCGTCTGTGCTGCGCGGCCAGGCGAGCGACGCACTGCTCGACACCTACTCGGCGGAGCGGCAACCCGTGGGTCGCCAGATCGTCGACCGCGCCAACGAGAGCGCCATGGATATGCTGGGCTACTTCACCGCCGTGGGCCTCACACCCGACATGACACCCGAGCAGGTCGACGCGCGCCTTGCTGAACTCTTCGGGCCGGACGGCGAGGAACTGCGCGTGGAACTGCTGCGCTCGCTGCACGTGTCCAACTTCCAGTTCAACGCGCTGGGCGTCGAGCTCGGCCAGCGCTACACCTCCTCGGCAGTCGTGAATGAGGGCAAAGAGCCACCAGCAGCGAAGCGAGACCCAGAGCTCCACTACCAGCGCTCCACGTTTCCCGGGAGCCCGATCCCCCACGCGTGGCTGACAAGAGACCAAGCCAACCTATCGACGCTGGACGTGTGCAACTACGGCGGGTTCACCCTCATCACGGGAGCGGGCGGCCAGGACTGGCTCGAGGCCGCTGCAGACGTCAGCGCCGAACTGGCCGTTGCCATCAACGCGGTGCCGATCTCACTCGGTCAGGCGACCAACGATGTCTATGGCCACTGGATGAACCGGCGCGAGGTCGATGACCGCGGCTGTGTTCTGGTACGGCCGGACCGAATCGTGGCCTGGCGCGCGGAAGACGCGGTCGCCGATGCGCGAACGTCGCTGCGCGAGGCGATGACCGCAATCCTCGGAAAGGGTACGCTATCAGAATCCCCAACAGCGCAGGCTGCCGCCACCGCAGGAGCCTAAGAAAAGAGGAGCGCCCATGAGCAACGGGAGTCCCAGACTGACCCTTGGCCACGTCACACTGGCAGCGCGTGATATCGATCGCCTCTGTGCGTTCTACTGTGACGTGCTCGGCTTTCAGATCACCAATCGCGGTCCGGTGCCCGGCGGCGCGGAAATCATCTTCCTCAGCCAGGACCCGGAGGCGCACCATCAGATCGCAATGATCAGCGGTGGCGAAGCCCCGGACAGGGGCTTCGTAATGGTGGACCACATGGCCCTGCGCACGGGCACGCTGGATGACCTACGCGTGCTACGCAAGAAACTCACGGACGCGGGAGTCGAAGACATCATTCCGATCTGCCATGGCAACGCGTGGTCTCTGTACTTCAGCGATTGCGAGGGCAATGGTGTCGAGTGTTTCGTCGACACACCCTTCCACGTGGCACAGCCGTTCGCCCAGGGTATGGATCTTGATCTCAGCGACGCGGAGATCGAGGACGCGACACGGGAGCTCGTCGAAAACGAGCCCGAGTACCAACCCTTTGAAGAATGGCGCGCCGCATTCACGCGACAGCTGGAAAACCCCGGCTGAGGGGCTACACGCCCGTACCAGGCAACGATACCGCCCGGCCACAACTGGCCAGACCGGCGTGCGCAACGGTGGCTAGGTCAGGAAAGGCGCCCCGATAGCGACGCTTTCCGGTTGACCAAAGGTCATGTGCGTCTTCGCGACTGACACGGTAAACACCGGTTTTTTCGGCAGGCCCAGGGAGCGGAGCTCAAGGGCGAGCGGATGGCTGTCACCGATCTCTGGAACCTGACCGCCCAACGAAAATGTCATGCCGCTGCTGTTGTTCGTGCCATAGGTCTTCCACGCCCTGCCGTCACGTATCGCCAACGAGGCGGCGCGCTGCTCCTTGGGCGTATTGTTGCCGCCTGTCTTCGCCGCGATCGAGTACACAAGCTCGCCTTCATCGATGAAGGTCCCCCGGGCGAGACTCGCACCAAACTCGATATCAATCTGGCTCATCCATTTCGGAAAGCCCCAGATAAAACGCCCCGCGTGCGTGGTGTACTCCTGGTCCACCGGCATGCGGTAGACGAAGTTGCCTACCGCACCGCTACCCATGCGACTGAGCGCCCCAAACAGCGGAAAGGGCTTTTTCTCACCCGGCGTTAACGCGGGGATAATCATGGCACCCTCGTTGTAATCGCCGAGATCGTTCTTTTTGTAGTCCACCGCGAGCAACTGCAGCATGGCCTTCCCGGGCAGGACCTCCATGACCCTGAACCCACTGCCCTCGAGCAGGGCCTGCGCCGCCCTGGCGTTGACCAGAAAGCCATTCATCAACATGGCCGCATCCGCGACGACCACGGGAAAGCTGACTTCGTTGCCGTCTATTGTGTAGCTACTCTCAGAATGTTTCGTACAGATATCGTTGGTATATCTGTCACCCGTGTCACCGATAACGGGCGGCTCCTGGAAAACGG
The DNA here is from genome assembly GCA_965227435.1 of Halioglobus sp. Taxonomy (GTDB): domain Bacteria; phylum Pseudomonadota; class Gammaproteobacteria; order Pseudomonadales; family Halieaceae; genus Marimicrobium. The sequence continues at coordinate 1,498,677 of CBDDGB010000002.1, forward strand.
CGCCGGTAATTTTCATGAATGCAGGCCTTTCTGCGCGTGTCTGCTTAGGGTGGTCCCATCTTACCAGTTTGGCGAAAGCAGAGGCTCAGGCTAAGTCGCCGGTACCAGCCGAATCGGCAGGTTGTCTTTCGGTTTCGGCATCGGCAGGTACTGCCACTCGGGGGTATACCCCGGCCGCAGTTCAATGTCGTGGCGAGTCACAACGTGAAACATGAAGATAGTGAACACCATCTGCGCAAAGTGCATGCCGATACACTTGTGTGCGCCGCCACCAAACGGGTGGAACAGGAACGGGTGCTGTTTGTGTTCCCCTCGGGCGAATCGTTCCGGGTCGAAACGCTGCGGCTCTGTCCACCACCCGGGCAGGATGTGGTTATAGGTAATGGCGTTCATCAGCAACGTATCGGCGGGAATCTCGATGCCCGAGAGCTCACACGCTTCTATACTGCGGCGCGGAAACAGAGGGACAGAAGAGTGGAGTCGTTGTGTTTCCTTGAACACATACTCAAACGAGGGCAGTCGCTCGAGGTCCTGCCTTTCAATGGCGTCCTTGCCGAGTGCCAGCGCCTCCTCTCGCAGGCGCTGCTGCCACTCGGGGTGACGCCCCAGCTCATAACACGCATTGATCAGTGACGCCGTGGTGGTGTCTTGCGCAGCGAACAGCAGCACCACAAAGTTCTCGATGATATCGTAGTCCGAGAAGTACTCGCCGGCCTCGTTACGCTCACGACAAAAGTGCGCGAGGATATCGCTGTCGCTGCCGCGTCTCTTCTCATCAATCAGCCCTCGTATGAAGGCGGCGATGTAACGCTTAGCCTGCAGGCTACGGTGGTAGCGGAAGCCGGGTAGATTGATCTCGAAAATGAAGGTGAAGCCATCGATGAAATCTTCGAAGGCGGTCTTCAGACGCGCGCCCTCAGCGCCCTGCCCCGCGACCCCGGTAAACGTCTGCGCTGCTATCTCGAGTAAGGTTGAACGCGCGTAGCCGCCAAGCCGGAACTCACCGCTGTCGTAGAGTGGCCGTAACGTGTCGCTACAGATCGCATTGATATGCTGCACATAGCCGTCCATGCTGGAGTTCTTGAACGCGGTCTGCATCAGCCTGCGCTGTACACGATGATCGTCGAAATCCTTCATGATCAGGCTGCCGCCTATGAGGGTTTCAAAGTGCCCCAGCCCCTTGGCGGAAGAAAAATTCTTGCCGACATCGAGGTGCAACTCGCGTGCGTTATCAGGCCCGAGCGCCAGCACAATATGCGACGGTCCCATCGCGAATCGTGAAATTGGCCCAAAGCGCTGATAGCGGTCATCGCAGAATTTCAGCGGATTGGCGCCCAGGCTGAGGGCGTTTCCTATGATCGGCAGGCCGTAATCGCCGGGTATGTGGCGCAGGTTACGGTTGTCGGGGCGTTCCAGATAATGCAGTTCTGTCATCCGCTGTTCAAACGTCCTTGTGGGCCAACTTTAGGGAGATGCCGTCGCGCCGAACGCGCTCAGGCATTCAACGCCGGGTTACTGCGGCTGAGTATGCTGTCAACCCGGGCCTGGAACTGGGCGTCGTTCGCGCGGCTCTCGGGCAGAATCCAGAATGACCCTGAACGAAGACCCTCCAGGCAGGTGTCCGCCACTTCCTCGGGTTCCGTCAACGGCATGTTTTCCATCCCCGTCGCCTTGGCGAGATCGGCCATCGTCGTATAGGCGACAGGCTCGTCGTCATCGCGCAGGTGGTCAGGACGATTGCGCATCGAACTCAGGATGTTGGTGTTGACGATATGTGGGCCGGGAAAGAGCACGTGCGCCTTAAGCGCTGCGTTCTCCATCAGGAACTGGTAGTGCAGTACCTCCGTCAGGCTCGTAACCGCCGCCTTGGTAGACGCGTAGATCGGTGTCGTCGGCAATGACGCCAGACCCCCGTTGCCCGACGAGGTATTCACCACGTGACCGGGCTCACCATGTGCAAGCATGTTGGGCACGAACGCGCGCAGGCCATTGGCCACACCCATAACGTTAACGCCGAAACCCCAGTCCCAGTCGTTGGGTGTAAGGGTCCAAATGCGCCGCTGCGCCTCCTTGATACCTACCCCCGCATTGTTGCAGAGCACGTGCACGTTGCCGAACGCCTTTCGTGAGGCCGCCTCAAGGTCCGCCATGGACTCCGGGCTCGTGACATCGGCCTGCACGCCGATCACGTTGCCGCCCAACTCGCAGAGCTCTGCGGCGGCGGCCTCCAAGGCAGGCGCTTCCACATCAGCAAGCACCACGTTCATGCCCTCCTCTGCAAAGCGGGCACACATTGCCCTGCCAACACCTGACGCCCCGCCGGTCACGACCGCGGTTTTACCCGCAAAACTTCCCTCTGCCATTCTCAATCTCCCAGCTACCGATATGCGTCAGGACACTTCTTCGAGACCGGTCGGCACGCCATCCTCGCCGGGATACGGCCCGCCCACATAAAACTGCGCGAAGTACTTCCTGAACCGCATGATGGGTCCGTCACCGTCGCACAGCACGGGGTTGCGCAGGTGGAACTTGTGGTGCCAGATGGGCAGGTCTCCCTCAAGACCCTTCTGGCCGTTCGTGTTTTCGATAGCGGCCTGGATACCCAGCTGTTCAGGGGAGCCCTCAGCGTAGTGGCGGTGCATATAGATAAAGCGCACATCCACCTGGGCGTCATTGACGGGCGTGACCAGCGTCTGCAGCAGGTACTCCATGAACCCCGTGAAGCGTACCCACTTCTGGCCGGCGCCGTTCTGAACAACGGCAACGGTAGATTCCAGGTCGTACTCGTTACCGTCTGGGTCCGTCACCCTGCGGATGCCCTGCACGCGGCTGCGCCGGATGTGGTTTTCGTAGGTTGTCTCGCCCTCGGGCACAGATTCCATGCGGTGCACAAACTTGAAATGCGCGACATCGACACCGTTCTCCGCGATCTCCTGCGGGCAGGAATCGAAGCGCCATTCGAAGCGCTGCCGCTCGGTCCACTCGGGGTCATTGATCTCAATGAGTTCGATGACCTCGTGGTCGGGGGCGGCTCCCTCCGGGTGGTACCAGGCCCAGATCACCTCGTTTTTCTCACAGACCGGGTAAGTCTCAAGGCAAGGCTTGCCCTCCCACTTGGGCGGTATGCGGCTCGCGTACGGGATATCGGTGATTACGCCCTCGGTATCGTACTGCCAGTGATGGAACGGGCAGCGGATGGACTCTCCCTGCACCGTGCCGCCATGCCCAAGGTGCGCACCCAGGTGCGGGCATACAGGACTGCTTAGCCCAACGTTGCCCGACTCGGTGCGAAACAACACCATGTCACGATCGAAGTAGTGAACATTGCGTACCTCGCCCACGGCGAGTTCGTCGCTGTAGCCGATGCAGAACCAGCCAAATGGCATGGGCATGGGAAATCTGTCAGACATGTGGCGGTTCTCCTCTCCTAGGCCGCCGAGGCGACGAAGTCAGATTTTGGCGGGCCGATGAGGGCGGCGATGTCCCTGAGTGCCGGCTCATCGAGGTCGTAACAGTTGAGCGCATTACCGCCGAGCATTGCCGTAATCTCATCGTCAGGCAACCCGCCCATGAAGGTCAGCAGCTTTTCACGCGTCTTCGGCCAGGCACCCTCTGGATGCGGGTAGTCGGTACCCCACATCACGCGGTCGATGCCAATCTCGTGACGCACTGCGGTCGAGCCTTCGTCAAAGAGCGCCGAGGCACCGACCCAGCAGTTGCGACGAAAGTACTCGCTGGGCTTCATGGTGAGGTTGCTGCGGAAGTCACCGAGCTTGCCCGAGGTGTGCTTCACCGAGGCGCGCACGTCCATAAGTTCCAGCAGGTGCGGCACCCAGAATTCACTGACCTCGGTAAGCGCGAACTTGAGCCGCGGGAACAACTCGAATACGCCGCCGAAGATCATGTGCCACATCGGCCGCGCCGCCCACCAGGCAAACTCCGTCATGAAGACACCCATGGCGCCGGGCAGGGAGTAGTCGTAGTCGGGCGAAGGCCCCGAGTGCGTGTGCACGACCAGGTTGTGTTCCTGGCAGTACTCCCAGATCGGGTAGTACTTGGGGTGGTTGTAAGGGTCCATGTCACCCATCAATGCGGGGATGAGAATACCCTTGAGGCCCTGCGCGTGCGCCCACTTCACCTCCGCCAGCGCCTCGTCGACATCGTACAGCATCAGCACGATAGCGAGGCCGATGCGGCGCACGGGTTCTTCGCTGCAGAACTCCGCGATCCAGCGGTTGTGCGCGCGGGCGCCTGCCCATTGGAGTTCCGGGTCGACACCCCAGGGTTTGAGGCCGAGACCCGCGCCGAACGGCGGCGCGTTTTGCTCGGTAATGCCATCGGGGAACAATACCTCGGCAGCGACACCATCGGCATCGATCACGCGATTGCGTACGCTACCGTCCCAGGCGCCCTTGAGGTCATCCTCGATGCCTTCACGCCACTTGTCGTTGAACTCCGCAATCAGCAGGCTCTCCTCGGCCTCCCGCGTTTTCTCACGCTGGATCGGCAGCGCGTAGTCAAACGCCTCGTGGTACTTGCTCTCGAGGTAGTCACGGTAGCGCTCCATCGGCAGGCCCGCATGGCCGTCGGTCGATACGATGAGATAGCGATCCATACACTCTGCTCCTTGCTATATCGGCGCCGTCAGTCGCGCAGCGGGCCGCCCTGGTGACCGGGCCAGCGGCTGCCAGAGATGGTGTCGATGTGCGGCCAGAAACCCTCTGGATCCAGGGCACCCGACAGGGTGATGTCACGGCTCAGGTACTCGGGCCACCAGAGGTGCGCAGACACCTGCTCCAGCAGCGGCAGGCGCGTGGCGATCGGGTCCCACGGGCTTTCGCGCAACGTCAGCGTGCCGTTAAGCGCAACACGGTGACCCGGCCCGTACTTGCCGTGTACGTGCACAACGTGCGGAGGAAAATCGTAGCCCTTGCCAAAGCCGACCTGTCGCGAGACTTTCACCCACCACTCGTTGCGCTCGATGCCCTCGGCAGGCAGCGGGTCCTCTTCACCCAGCGTGCCCTCAAACTCAACGAAGGTATAACCCTGGTGCGTGCAGCGGGCGACCACCTTGTCGCCGAGCCGGAAGTACTCTGTGGTGCAGGGAAACTTGGGCTGGCCATTGGCCGACTGGCAGATAAAGATCGGCGCCTCCTGGTCGATGCCGTAGCCCAGTGCCCACTCGCCCGCGATTCCGTTGTAATCGGCCTCCATGGTCATGAGGATGCCGTACTCGGGCTCTTCGTTAACCGGCAGGTTGTAGATCGTCAGCGTGACATGGGGGTCCGCGCCGACAGTGAGTCCGGGCGGCAGGAGTTCCGCCATTTTCCCGGGGTCGGTGCGATACACGATCTTCAACATTGGCCACTGGCTGATTTCGCCGGGGCTGGTCGAGGGTTCCAGCGTGGGGTCGGACATCGGTTTCTCCTTTATTCTTGGAGCGTAGACGTTAACGCCCTCTCCGCGCCGGAAAAACCGTGCGAGCGTGGGAAGATTGTTTCCCGGAAGGGGCTAGTGCCGCCCGAACCCGTGCAAACTCTGGCTTTCGCCGGCATGCCATGCCTCTTCGATCAGAGCCCCGGCGCGCCGCCCGGCTCGAAAAAGATCGCAGAGCTGATTGCCCGCTCCTGCAGGCTGGCAGGCGCTGGGGGCGCGATACCGAGGCGCATCGCGTCAAAGGTCGACCAGCGCGGCGTGGGAATCTCCAGCACACGCGCGTAGTAAAACGCCTCGCGAGAAGGGTCGAAATCCGGGTCGCGCCACAGCGCGCGCAGCTCGGTCGCCCCGATGCTGTTGGTATAGGTCGCGGTAGCGGCATCGACCGTGTTGCCGACGGCTTCTGTGCTACCGTTCGGGCCCGCCTCGCGGTCTCCAGACAGCGCCACGTTGTAGATCGTCTCCCTGCTTAAACCGTCGTCATTAATCCACCCCTTGATGATCTGCAGGCGATCAAGGTTTGCGCCGCGCGGATCTTTCTGTGCCCAAAGCGCGAACACGGGTGCGCGCTCGTCACCGGACGGTGGGTTCAATACGCCACCCATCGGCACGCCCGCAGCATAGGCGCGCTGCAACAGCTCCGGTTGGTCCAGCAGGTTCTCCTCGTAATCAAAGCTGGCGAAGAAGCGCAGACTCATGCGCGGACCGGACGTTGCATAGGTTTCCCTGCGCGCGAGGGCATCGTAGACCGATTCACGCGTGTTCTCCTGCGCCCACACGGCGGCGAGACCCGCCGCACCCCACTGGCTGGGGCGATTGAGGGAGCCGCTCAACAGCATGGCCTTCCCCAGGCGCAGAGCGGCTGTACCATCCATCAGCGGTAGCTTGCCGTGGTGCGCACCCTCCTCCACCGAACTGCTCGCGTTGTGGCTGTCACTGCTGCCGATCACGCCGAAGCGGTACGGGTTGAAGCCCTCACTGTGGGCAAACTCGATGCCGGTGCGCAGCGCATCGCGCGCGTAGCTGCCACTCGGGTCGCTTGCCTCGCCCGACAGGCTGAGCTGCGCATCGTAGATTTCAAAATTGGCGAACTCGTCTTCGGGCGACAACAGCGGATGCGTATCGGACGTGCCCTTGATCTGCAGAATCTCGCTGATGGGCTCATTGCGCACGCGCTGCCGGGCGTAGGCCTCGTCGATGGGGCTGCCATCGTACTGGCCCCGCGCATACATCAGGCCGTTGGACACGTTGGCGTTGTGCGGGATCGCCAGCATGACTTTGCCCTCTGCACGCTGCGCGTCGAGCGCGTCCCACAAATCGCGCGGGTCTAGTGACTCGACTGAACTGTAGGGCAGATCGGGGACATTGGTATCGCGGTAGATCACATTGCGATGGAGGTTCTGCCCGTCCGGCATCGACGTCCATTCATAACCCAGCAGTGTCGTAAAGACGCCCGGTTCATAATGCCGCTCGGCGGTGTCGACCATCAATTGCCACGCCTCACGCCCGATGGCGTCGATCTCCGGCGTGCGCGTATAAACATCGAGGCCGCTCACGTTGGCCACGCTGCGCAGGAACGCATACGTAAGCGAGAGCGGTCCCGAGTGCAGCAGGCGCTCGCGCAGGCTGCGGGTCTCCAGCGGTAGCACCTGGGCATCGTTTACGCGCGCGGCGCCGAGGTACTCCGAATGGTCGGTGACCGCCGCAAAATCCAGCGGCCGATCAATGCGAATGGGGTAACCTACCGCGTGCTCGATCGTGGCGCCGCGCGCAAAGCGGTATGCGTCGTCGGGCGTCGCCCGAACACCGAGCGTATAGGCGTCCGTTGAGTAGCTGGTGTGGATGTGCAGGTCGCCCCACAGGAGCTGACGCTCGGGAACGGCAGATACGGCCGCCTTGGGTGGTACAGGTGCCGCCTGTGCGGCAGCGTACTCGGGGAACAGCGAGGGATCGTCCACCGGGCTGCAGGCGCTGATCGAGAACAGCAGCACCGCCGCGCCGTACCAAAATCTCTCTTTCATTCGGTTCCTCTCCACGATCACCTCATACTACCGCGCACGGCTGGTACTGCGCCGGCGTCGCCAGATGACGTACACAAGGACGACAACGCCCGCGATCACAAGGGTCAGTTGCACCGCATAACGAGGCAGGTAGAAGAACAACAGCGTGTTGATCACTACCTGCGAAACCAACGAGTAGTCCTCAGGCATTTCAAGTACGCCGTTGGCATCTGCCCAGCGACGATATTCATCCTGCATCGAGGTAAAACGGGCGGGCTCAGTTGCCGCCAGGTCGCGGGTTTCACCGGGGTCACGCGCCAGATTAAACAAACGCCACTCACGATCGCCGTGCGGTGGCACATTCCGCACCAGCTTGTAGTCACCGCGGTAGAGCGCTGCGCCGCCTGAGAACTCGTAGCCGACAGCGCGACCGTCGGCAGGCGCCTGATCATGTGCGCCCGTCAGATGCGGCAGCAGACTCGCGCCGGTCATGGGCGGCTCCTCGGGTGACCGCGCAGGAGAGATGCCCGCGAGCGCCAACATGGTGGGCGCGATATCGGTCACGTAGACAAAGTCCTTACTGATTTCTCCGGATGCGGCACCGGGAACGCCCGACACGAAAAGCGGTACGCGCACCCCCCCTTCGCTCGCGGAAAATTTGACGCCCGCCAGCGGGGTATTGGCCACGCGCCCCCAGTGCCTGCCGGCGGCAACCCAGCTGCCCTTCTCGCCGAGCCGCTCGACATCACGATGGAAGCGGCTGCGCAGCCATCGCGCGCCCACCGGGTTGTCATAGGGTTCGTTCGCAACCGCGCCGTTGTCTGACAGCACGACAAACACCGTGTTGTCGTACTGACCCGTCTCGCGCAGGTAGCTGAGCAGGCGGCCCACCTCGTGATCCATGGCCGTCGCCATGGCGGCGTAGGCCTGCATGCGTCGTGCTTCAAAGTACTGCTCGTCATCCGACAGCGCTTCCCACGACGACTGCGAGGGTCCGTCGGCAAACTCAGCCTCGGCGCCAAAAAAACCCTGCTCGCGCAGCCGTGCGATGCGCTTCTGGCGCACGGCCGCCCAGCCCTCCACGTAACGACCACGGTAACGCTCAAGAAACTCCGCAGGCGATTGCAGCGGCGTATGGTTGGCCTGGTAGGCAAGATAAGCGAAGAAGGGCGCTTCTTCGCCTTCAGTGTCGCTGAGGAAGTTGATGATGCGGTCCGTGAACCCTGTCGACGAGTAAAAGTCCGGCGGGAGGGTTTCAAGGCGACGCCCGTTGTCGTACCAGTTCGCCTCCGGCGTCATCGGCAGGTAGGGCCGCAGTTCGAAATTATCGGAACCCGAATCGGCCTGTATGAACGAGTCATCAAACCCGCGCGCAGGCGGAAGGTTTTCGCGTTCGTGCCCCACGTGCCATTTCCCCGCGACGGCAGTGCGGTAACCGGCTGCGCGGAAGTCAGTGGCGATGGTCGTGACGCGGTCGTTCAGCACACCGCGGTAGCCCGGCTCTCCGCGGTGCGAAAGCGGCATCAGTTCGCGCATGCTGCCGATACCGGCAGCGTGGCTCGACACACCGGTAAGCAGCATCGCGCGCGTGGGCGCGCAACTCGAGGCGGTGTGGAAGTTGCTGAAGCGCACGCCCTTAAGCGCCAGCGCGTCAAGGTTGGGCGTGGTGATCTCGCCGCCGAATGCGCCGAGGTCTGAATAGCCAACATCGTCAAGCAGGATCAACACGATGTTGGGCCGCTCTCCGCCCGCGGCGGAAACGGACAGGCAAGCGAGCGCGATAGTCAGCGCCACCCGGGATAGCCTGGCGTACATATCAACCCTTTTGCTACTTATTGGACGGTTGCTCACGCGCAAGTGTACGGTCGTGGGGAACCAGAAAAACGCCCTCGTTGTGACCAGAGTGTTTCCCTCAGGCGTGTAGTCTGCACTTTGCCACGGTTAAGGCGTAGAACCCAGTAGTTCCGCGGCTCAGGGGCGCGCGCCCTGCACCTCGCGGCAGCCAGGGCGCACTTGTACCGGGAAACAGCGAGCGCGTATATTGGGCGCTGCTGTGACACTGGGAGCCGGGCGTGGGTCGCTGGGACGGAATAGAAGAGTACATCTGCGTTGTCGAGTCCGGCAGCTTCACCGCTGCTGCGGAAGTACTCGGTGTCTCCAAGTCTTACGTCTCAAAGCAGATCAGCCTGCTGGAGGACCGCCTCGGTGTGCGCCTCCTGCAGCGCACCACGCGCCGCCTCACGCTCACGGAAAGCGGCAACACGTTCTTCGCCTACTGCAAAGACATGGCCGACCAGTTCGACCTCGCCGAATCCACGCTGTCAGACATGCAGCAGCGGCCCCGCGGCACGCTGCGCCTGGCGCTGAACAGTCGCTACGGCACACAGTACATGGCGAGTGCCGTTGCCGAGTTTTCCCGCAAGTACCCCGAGGTCTCCGTGGAAGTGCACTCCAATTTCGGGGATGTAGACATCCTTGCCGAGAACTACGACATCACGATGCGCTACGACCAGCTCGAAGACTCGAGCATGATCGCGCGCCGTCTAGGTGGCTACGCGCTGTGCCTGTGCGCGGCGCCGGGCTACTGGCAGGAGCACGGTGTACCCACGTCGCCGGACGACCTGGCAGACTATAACTGCCTGGCGAACACCGACCGGCACTGGCTGTTCAACCGGCCCGGTAGCGAGGAGATCTACAAGGTCAAAGTGTCGGGTAACTGGATCAGCGAAGACGGGGCGAACCTCCTCGCTGCCGCCAAGGCCGGTATCGGCATCGCGCAGCTACCGGTGTTTTACATCAGGGAGGCGCTGGCGAGCGGCGAACTGGTCATGCTGGAGGATCAGGACTGGGCGCATTACAACCGCATGGCATGGGCGGTATTCCCGAACTCGCGCCACCTCTCCGCCAAGGTGCGCTACTTTGTAGACTTCCTGGTGGAGTACCTGCACTCCATGGACAACGTCAGTACCACGGACTCCTTCCGCTGATCCCTTCCACCGAGAAACCTCGCGTCATTACATAGCGCTTGAGAACAATGAAATTACGGCGGTTGGTTTCTCAGCATACCGTCGCAGACCTAGAGTAACTCCCATCGATCGACACGGACGATTGCCGTCCACCGATGCTTACAGGGAGTTTCACTATGACCGCATCCGCCAAAATGATGACCCCGCCGGCAGAACCCGGCGATGACACCACCGGCATACACTCGCCACGCGCGCAGGCACTTCTGAATGCTGCGCGTGAACTGGGACCGGTGCTGGAAGCGCGCAAGGCCACTTGCAGAAGCGACCGGCGCATTCCGGAAGCGACCATCAACGACTTTCACAAGGCGGGCTTCTTCAAGATACTGCAGCCCGCGCAGTACGGCGGCTTCGAGATGGCGCCCCAGGTGTTCTACGCCGTGCAGATGGAAATCGCACGCACCTGCATGTCTTCGGCCTGGGTCCTCGGCGTGATTGGCGTTCACAACTGGCAGCTCAACCTCTTCGACAGTCGCGCTGCCGAGGAAGTCTGGGGTGAGGACCCAAGCGTGCTGATCTCCTCCTCCTACGCACCTGTGGGCAAGGTCGAACCTGTCGACGGCGGCTTCAGGCTCTCCGGCCGCTGGAGCTTCTCCAGTGGCTGCGAGCACTGCGACTGGGTGTTCCTCGGCGCCGTCGTGCCCACCGAGGAGGCGCCGTGGGACATGCAGAACTACCGCACCTTCCTGCTGCCGCGCAGCGACTATCAGATCGTCGACAACTGGGAGGTAGTGGGCCTTCAGGCGACCGGCAGTCACGACATCGTCGTGAGCGACGCGTTCGTACCGGAGCACCGAACTCACAACATGATTGAGGACAAGGGCGGCATGAAGTTCATGGACAAGTCGCCGATCTACCGCCTGCCGTTCATGCAGGTGTTTTCGCGGGCCGTGTCCATCCCTACCCTCGGTGCGCTGGAAGGCGCACTGGAGCGCTACATAGATATCGCCAAGACCCGCGTGGCTGGCCCCGTGCCGATGCGCGACGACCCCAACGCCAAGCGCCTCGCCGCGGAAGTGGATTGCACCATCGCGGGCATGAAGGCAACGCTTGCACACAACTTCGATCACCTGATGCAGTGCGCACAGCGGGGCGAACCCGCAGGTCTACTCGACCGCGCACGCTATCGCCACAACACCGCCGTCGTCGCAGACCAGTGCGTTGGGCTGTCCTCGCGCATGCTCAAAGCATCTGGCTCCTCGGCGATCCGCACTGACAGCGCGCTGCTCGGCATCCACAACGACATTCTCGCCAGCCAGGCACACATCGCCAATGTGTCGGAACCCTTCACGGTGAACCTGGGTGGCATGCTGTTCGGGCAGAGGTCCGTCGACCCTGGCCTGTAGCCGCGCTACGACGGCTGGCGGCATCAACACCACAACGGAGAACACGATGGACACACGCACCACGTTGCCCGAGGGCAACTACGCCGACCTGCCCAACGGACGGCGCATACACTTCCTCGATGAGGGCGAGGGCCCGGTCGTGGTCTTCCTGCACGGCTCCGGTCCGGGCGCCAGCGGCCACAGCAACTTCAAGGGCAACTACCCGTCCCTGGTCGATGCGGGCTATCGCTGCATCGTGCCGGACCTCGTCGGTTTCGGCTTTTCCGACAAACCGGATGATGTCGAATACCCGCTCGCGTTCTTCGTGGAATGCGTGAAGCAAACGCTCGACGCGGCGGGTGTCGAGCGCTGCAGCGTGGTGGGCAACTCTCTCGGCGGCGCTGTGGCCATCGGCCTCGCGCTGGATCACCCCGAGTGTGTCGACGGCCTGATACTGATGGCGCCCGGCGGCATGAGCGAACGCGAGGAGTACCTCGCTATGCCCGGCATGCAAAAGATGTTTGAGATCTACCTCTCTGAAGAGGGTCTTAACGCAGAAAGCATGCGTGACCTGTTCTGTCACGGCCTGGTGTACGACGCGGCGCAGGTGAACGATGCCCTGCTCGCCGAACGTATGCACGTCATGGGGCTGATGAACCAGCAGGTCATGCTCACCATGGACATCCCCCATCTGCCGGAACGGCTTAGTGAACTGAACTGCCCGATCCTGGCATTCTGGGGCTGCAACGACCAGATGATGCCAGAAAGCGGCCTGCTGGCGCTGACGCGCAACGCGCGCAACATGAAACTCGTGGTGCTGTCAGAGTGCGGTCACTGGGCCATGGTGGAACACGAGGCCCTCTTCAACCGCGAGTGTCTCGCCTTCCTTGGCGAGTTACGGGAGGGCTAACGCTCACCCCGTCAGTCGAACGTCACTTCGCTGTACTCGGGATTGATACCACTGACGATCGCATCGTGCTTGGCCTTGAGGTAGGCGTTGAGCGGATGGGTGAAGATCCAGAAATTGTCGGCGCGAATGCCGTTGAACACGCGCTCGGCCACCTCGGCAGGCTTTGCGAAATTGGGCTGGCCCGCCATGAGGTGTTCCGACGGGTCACCGCTGGGGGCGACGGACTCGACGCCCATCAGGTCATCACTGATGTTGGTGAGCACCGGGCCGGGGCAAAGCAGCGAAACACCGATCGACGCACCTTTTGCCGCAAGATCATACAGCAGGCATTCAGTGATACCGCGCACCGCCATCTTCGCGGCCGTGTATTGCGCCATGCCCGGTGCCGCGACGAGGGAGCCCACAGAGCCCGTATTCACGATATGTGCCGCCTCGCCTGACTCGAGCATGCCCGGCAGGAACGCATTGATGCCGTTGACGACACCCAGCACATTCACCGACATCATGACCTCCCACTCGTCGACGCTGTGTGACCAGGTGTCACCCAGCCGCAGGATACCGGCGTTGTTAAACAGCAGGTGAGAAGCACCGAAGCGGGACTGGCACTCGGCGGCGAAGCCCGCCATGGCGTCGGCGTCGCAGACATCGACCGCCACGGTCAGTATTTCCGCGCCCATCTTTTCGAACTCGTCACGGAGCGCGACCAGGCGGTCTTCTTTCTGGTCCGCCGCCGCAACCACCATGCCCTCCCCGGCACAGTGCAGTGCCAGAGCCCTGCCAATGCCGCTGCCCGCGCCCGTCACAACGGCCACCTTGCCTTTGAATTCCTGCATACCGGTCCTCCTTATCGATTTATCGTTTATGGGCCCAGAATGTAGACGCTGGCGCGGCCGCATAGAAGCCCCGAGGGGGAACAAGACTGTCCATGCACAGGGGTCAATGGAGCGCCCTGCGGGCCATCGGGACCGCATGACTTCCCTGACTCGCGAACATTGCGCACCCCTCATGGACAATTAATTCACAGAAACAGGTTTTTCTGCCCTCCGAATCGGCGCAACATGGCTGAAAGCGTGTGCAACCGGCACGCGCGTAGCAATTCACCCATAAAAACCATACGAGGTGGAGCCATGCTCAGAGTCCGTACCCGCCATGCTGTACTGTCACTCCTTGTCTTACCGCTGTGTACAGCCGATCTTGCGCTCGCGGCACAGCCCGTGCTCGAGGAGGTCAAGGTCACGGCGCGGAAGCGCGTCGAGAACCTGCAGGACACGCCGATTTCGATCACCGCAATATCGGGCGACCTGATACAACAGGCCAAGCTGTTCAACGTGGCCGACATCGAGCAGCGCACGCCCAACCTTGCGATCACTGCCTCCAACAACGGCGTAAGCAGCGCCCTGCAGGCCTACCTGCGCGGCGTGGGCCAGTTCGATTTCGCCCTGACGGTCGACCCCGGTGTGGGGCTGTATGTCGACGGCATCTACCTCGCCCGGACGATCGGCTCAAACTTTCAGCTCGCTGACATCGAACAGGTGCAGGTGCTGCGCGGCCCCCAGGGCACGCTGTTTGGCAAGAATTCCATCGGGGGCGCGATCAACGTGACCACGCGGCGCCCCTCGGGTGAAACCAACTACTCGGCGGAGCTGACGGGCGGTGAAGACAACTACATCGGTTTCGATGGCTACCTCGAGTTCCCGATCACCGATACCGCGGCAGGCAGCGTGGCCGTCATGACCAAGAACTCTGACGGCTGGCAGAAACGTAATCGCGGCGACGATGCGGGCAACGACGATCAGTGGGCCGTGCGCAGCCACCTCGATATAGACTTCACAGACGACTGGAATTCTCACCTCGTCGTCGACTACACCCATATCGACCAGAACGTATACCCGCAGGTGCTCAGTGACTTTAACCCTGCGGCACCCGTTGCCGGCGCGTATCTCGGCGCCGTCCTCGGCCCTATCGGCGAAACGTGCTGTGCCACCAACATCGACGACATCGACCGCAGCGATGCGCTTAACGAGTTGGACGGCGAAGAGAACGATACCTGGGGTGTGAGCTGGACGAATACATTCACCCTCGGCGAACTGACACTCAAGTCGCTCACCGGTTACCGCGACATGGACAGCGAGTCCTACCGTGACGCCGACAACGCACCACAGGACTACTTCTCGGTCGGCTCGGCATTTGACGTGCAACAGTTCAGCCAGGAGTTCATATTGAGCAACGAGGTCGGCAGTGGTTTCGACTGGCTGGTCGGCGCCTACTACCTGAAGGAAGACGGCGATCACTTCAGTGAAGTGACGGTTGGCGCCGGACTCTTTGAGGCCACCGGCGTGCTGCCGCTGGATATCACGCTCTCGTATGATCGCACTCAGGAAGCGACCGCCTGGGCCGCTTTCTTCAACACTACCTGGCACATGACGGAAGCAGCGCGCCTGAACGTCGCGGCGCGCTACACCTACGACGAGAAGAAGCTGGATATGTACAGCTTTCGCCGGGCGAGCCAGATGCCCATTCTTATACCCGGCCCTACTGACCCCGGCTCCTGCACCGACGTGGTGGCTCAAGACATTGGCTCCGTCTTTAGCTGTGATGATGACTGGGACGAGTTCTCACCCAAGGTAGGTCTTGAACTCGACGTGAACGACGACACCCTCGCCTACGCGAGCGTGTCTGGCGGATTTCGCAGCGGCGTCTACAACGGCCGCCCAACGGCTACGGCACAGATCTCCGTCGCCGACCCGGAGACGCTGATCAGCTACGAGATCGGCATGAAGACGCAACTCTGGGACAACCGCCTGCAGCTTAACGGCGCCCTGTTCTACAACGACTACGAAGACCGGCAGTTCCTCGTGAGCCGTCCTTCCGGCTCAGCGGAGAGCGCGCTCGCACTGGTCGTCGACAACGCCGCGGACTCCACCCTCTGGGGCGGCGAACTCGAGTTCACCGTTTTGCCTCTGGAAGGCCTCACCATTACCGGCGGTCTCTCTTACATCGAGCCTGAGTATGACGAGTTCGAAGCCATCGATCCCGACACCGGCGAGCTGGAGGACCTGAGCGACCGCCCGTTCACCAACGTACCCGAGTGGACGGCCAACCTCATGGCGCAGTACCTCTGCGACCTCGATAACGCGGGCTCCATCCGGCTGCGCGGGGATATGTCTTACAAGGACGACATTTTCTACAGCGATGATGACCAGAGCGCGAGCTTCGACCGCCTGCACGCCGACAGCTACACGATCTACAACGCGGGCGTAACGTACATCAGCGCCGACGAGCACTGGGAGTTCGGCGTGTTTGGACGCAACCTCAGTGACGAGCGGGAGATTCGCGGCGGTTTCGGTGTCGACGCATTCGGCACCACCACGGTGAGCTTTACCGAACCCCGCCGCTACTTCGTCAGCGTTCGCTACCGGAACTGACAGGCCCTACGCTGCTGCTGTCGCTTCCGAAGTGTCACGAAGAACACTAGGGACGACAGCGATTAGCACGCGTTAGGCGTATCGTATGAGATGTCCTGGCTTCGTCGTACAGCCGGACCTTGGGCGCGAATCCCTGCGCGTAAACCGCCAACTTGTATTGCCCGTTGGCATCAAGTGGGACATTCAGCGAGTAGTTGCCAGTTCCGTCACATGTAAAGGTGTACTGCCCATTCGCCAGCACCATGGAACACACCACATCACGGTCAAGCTGATCAAAGACCCTGCCGGATATATCGATTCTCCTGCCTTCTGATTCCGGGTTAACTGAAGGGGTATAGGTCTCGGTAAAGTCCGGACAGTTTGAAGCCTTGCGCATTACGATCGTTTCTTCCAGGGAATCATCCACCACGTGAACTGTCGGGTAAAAACCGTCCGCGTAGACAGCGCGCTTTACCTTGCCCACATTAGGCCCCTCAACTTCTCTAGGAAGCTCCTTGAGTTCATAAGGTCCTGTAGGATTGCAGGTGAATTGATAAACACCGCTTGCTAAAACCATCGCGCACAACGCGTCGCCGTTTTGATCGATCACATTCCCCGAAAGATTGACTCGAGGAACTTCGGGTTCTGTATCCCCAAGAAACTCAGAGTAGAAACTGTAACCGCCGTCTCCAACGATACTGACGGTATTTTGCGCAGGATCACCAAAAGGCAAAACAAGCACATAGTACGTGCCCGCTTCAAGATTCATGCCGATATTAAAGTTTGTGTTACCCGCGCCCGCATCGTCATTCTGGTCAATCGTATCGAAACTAGAGTCGAACAACACGCCAACGGTGTCCTGTGCCCCAGTCGTGCCGATATTCAAGAATCCTGAGGTCAGCAACCGTATCCTGAAGAACTCCACATCTTCTGGCTGCTCAAACTTGCCCGGAGTCACACTATTTGCGTCGGCATGCCTTGCCGTTGCGGGCGTATCGCCATGATCATCGCCATCAGGGTTTGGGCCACCAGGCGCATACAGCGCAGCAACAGCTGCCAAATCGTCACGCTGTAGTGAAAACACATCACTGTCGAAGCTTCTCATAATCGAGGGCTTGCGGTCTTCGTGAGCGAGGCCCAGTGCGTGACCAAGCTCGTGTAACGCCGTTCTTCGGAAATCGATTCTCCCACGAGTACTGGCAATCGTTGGGCCATCGTAGATACCCCACCACACCGCATCGTTAAACAATATCCGAGTCTGAACAAAGGGAGACGCAGGTGCACTGAAACCGGCCATCAACGCAATTGCGCTGCCAAAAGCCTCATCACAGTTGGTGTCACTAAAACTCACACCATTCATTGGCGCCTGAAGATTTGGGTCGATGCAGGGGTCCACAGACCTCCTGACTATCTGGAACTCAAAATCCGTCTCAGCGTTCCACTGGTTCATCGCGTTCTCAAAAGCGGCGGTCCATATAAAGCCTTCAGGAAAATCCACGTAAAAGATCGCACGAGGAACAGGCCACTTCGAACCAATAAAGTTGTATGCCGGCGCCATCGATGCGGGCAGCATCAGGAGAAAACACAGCAGGGGCAGCGTAGTCCGCTTGAACGGGGCAAACCAACGCGAAAATCTACACGCCGAAGTGCGCGGAATCACTGTGCGCACTAGGTGTTGCAGCGTGCGTGGGCCTGCCGCAGTACGCATCTATTCCTCCTTCAATGACGCGCTGATACGGTTCTTGAAGGCCTCGACACTAAGCGCTTCAGAACCAAAAGAGGAAGACTGCGAGATCGAAACTCCCCTGGCGACGCCAGTGCCCGCGACCACTTTCCGCTGCTGAGACAACTCCGAGGACTGCAGCACTGCATCCTGCGCAATGGCGGAAACTGCGCGGCGCCCGGCAGTGTAAACACCCCTGCGACCTTCGGAGTCCGTCATCGTAAGAAAATGGCCCTGGCTCCAGCCAAGCAACGGGTTCACCAGCCATTGATCCACAGATTCGACAAAGTAAATTCCTGTCTCACCTTTCTGGGGAACTCTCATGTCCGAAACAGTGACGGAGCGCAGCCCGAATCGACCTCCACTGAAGCGTAGCTCGAGCTGAGTGCCGACATCCGGACCCTTGAGCTTCTCGACGACCTCGAACTTTACATAGGTCGCAAAACCGCGGCGAGACTTGTCCGCGCGGGTCTCCGAAGCGATCACTCTACCCTCAAAAATAAGCTCAGCCCGCTCGCAAAGCTCAGAAAAATTGAAACTCAGTACGGTGGAGGCGGACGCGGAAACCGGCACCAATACAGCAGAAACAAACAAAGTCAGTCCGGCGAGAAGGCTCGATAGACCGCCATGCCAACAGTATTTGCGCATTGGGTTTCCTACCCGGAAGTACAAGGGCGCCTCACTAGCGAACAGCATTACTGCAGGAGAGATAAAAAAATAGGCGACATAACCCCCGGTGTAAAGCTGTTTACGAAAGGGCGGAAAGCAGCACCTGCGGTGAACGTTGCGTCAAACCCGCGGATCGGTAATCAGTGGGCCGCAGCATGTTTGCCGCAGGACGATCATCCCTACGCTACCGAGGTGGCATCAATTCTTCTAGCCGCGGCTCCAGCATCTGCTGCCAGAATTCCCAATGGGTGCCGGGCCAGTTCTGCGTCACTCGCCCCTCGGCGTTCTTGTACCAACTCGAAACCGCGGGTGCGCCCCAGGCGCGCTGGCTGTTGAGCGCATCGATCTCTGCGTTGTAGGCCGCCATGACTTCAGCGCTGCACTCCACCTGGCCGCGCCCCTCTTCCAGCTGTAACTTGAGGCAGCCCAGGATATAGCGCAGCTGGCACTCGACGAAAAAGACAATGCTGCTGCCCACCACGATGTTCGTGTTGGGGCCATAAAGCATGTAGAAATTGGGGAAGCCGGCCGCCATCACGCCTTTAAAGGCTTTCGGATTACCACCCCAGTAGTCAGCAAGCAACTGTCCGTTACGCCCAACCACATCCAGCGTCGCCAGGAACTCGTCAGCGGTAAACCCCGTGCCATAGATGAGCACGTCGAATTCATACAGCTCGCCATCGCGGGTTACGATGCCCTGCTCGACGATCTTTTCAATCGGCTGCGTCAATAGCTCAACGTTGGGGCGGCGCAGCGCCTGCACCCATGAGCCGTCGTCCAGTACCGGGCGCTTGCCGCCGGGCGGGTACGCCGGGATCAGCTTGGCGAGAAACTCTGGGTCGTCGCCGACCTGCTCCTCGAGGGACTCGATCAACGCGTCCCTAAGCATCTGGTTGCCCTCGCTTACGGTATTTTGCGGGCCATTCCAGCCGGGCTCGGAATACAACAGCGGCAGCTCGCCATCCACCGCCTTTGTGCGAAACAGGAAGAACCGATACCAGCGTGCGTAAAACGGCAACTCGCGCAGCAGCCAGAGCTCCTCGTCAGACATTGGCAGGTGATACTCCTCAACCGGCAGGAGCCACGGCGGCGAGCGCTGGAAGATTTTTAGTTCCCCGCACTCCCCCGCGATCTCGGGTACGAACTGCACGGCGCTGCAGCCGGTGCCAATAACCGCTACTCGCTTGCCGGCGAGGTCGTGCTCATGTTCCCAGCGCGCAGAGTGAAAACACGTACCGCCGAAGCTGCCAACGCCCTCAATGTCGGGGAACTTTGGAATGTTGAGCTGACCGACAGCGCTGATGACCACGCTTGCCGTCAGGTCGGCTGTGACACCGTTGTCGTCGACGCTGACTGTCCAGTGCCCTGATGCCTCATTAAAACGAGCCTCTGTAACGCTGCAGCCCAGGCGCGCGTGTTCACGCAGGCCGTACTTCTCGACCAGGCCGTTGAAGTACTTGAAAAGGTCGCGATGACCGGAGAAGTGATTGGGCCACTGCGTGTTCTGCTCGAAAATATAATTGTAGAGATGGTTGGCGGAGTCCACCTGGCAACCGGGGTAGGTGTTTTCGTACCACGTGCCGCCGATCTCGGCGTTCTTTTCAAGCAGCGTAAAGGGAATGCCCTCCTGCTTGAGTCTTATCGCCGTGAGTATGCCGGACATGCCCGAGCCGATAATCAGGACACGGAAGTCCTCCGGCATGTCGCGAGTATCGATCTCTACGCGACGCGCGTCCTCGCCGAAGAGGTTGAGCTCCTCTCGCAACATGGGCATCTGGAAGTCGGGAATGTCTGTGCCGGTGATGCGATGCATCGCCGCGACAATTGCAGCTTCTGGCGGCTCTGGCAGATCCTCGCCCTTGCGATAAGCAGCAAAGGCAGCGATCGCCAGCTCCCGCGCCTCATCGCGCTGTGCCTCCGTCAGGCCATCGACCTCCTCCGCAAACAGTTCGCAGAAGGGCTGCACCCGGTCGAACTGTTCACTGCTGCCGGTATGGTGCAGCACGCAGGCCAACAACGCGGGGATGTTTGCCTGGGTGAGCGCCGCCCGTAATTGGGCATCGTCTACCTCGCGCAGGGAAAGCTGCCAGTCGTAGCTCAAGGGAGGCTCCTTATAATTATGAACCCGGTTTCAGTATGGTACAGACTGCACACTGCGACAATTCGGCGGCGACAGTGAAACGTCACAGGTACTTGTCTGTGACCGCGCCCTCCGATGCAGAGGCCACCGTCTTGGCGTACTTGGCCAACAAACCGCGGGTGTAGCGCGCAGGCGGCGCCCGCCAACGGTCCAGCCTCGCTTTAATCTCATCGTCTTCCACGTGCAGCGTGATGGCGGATGCCTCGGCATCGATGGTTATACGATCACCGTCTTCAACAATCGCGAGCGGACCGCCGTCCATTGCCTCGGGCGTGATATGCCCGACGACGAAGCCATGGCTGCCTCCCGAGAAACGCCCGTCGGTAATCAGGGCAACCTCATCACCCAGCCCCTTGCCCATAACGGCCGACGTGGGGCTCAGCATCTCACGCATCCCTGGGCCACCGCGAGGACCCTCGTAGCGAATGACAAGAACGTCGCCGCCCACCACGGTACCGTCGAGTATCGACGTGAGCGCATCTTCCTCCGAGTGAAACACCCGCGCCGTGCCGGTGAACGTCAGCCCTTCCTTGCCGGTGATCTTGGCCACCGCGCCTTCCGGTGCAAGGTTGCCTCGCAGTATAGCGAGGTGACTGTCTTCCTTTATGGGTGCTTCGAAGGCGCGCACGATATCCTGGTCCTCAGGGTAGGGCGCGACATCCGCGAGGTTCTCCGCGAGCGTCCTGCCCGTTACCGTCAGGCAGTCCCCGTGCAGCAAACCCCTTTCCAGCATCAGTTTCATGAGCGGCTGTATGCCGCCGATGGCGATCAGCTCCGACATCATGTACTGACCGCTGGGGCGCAGGTCGGCGAGTACGGGAACACGCTTGCCGATGTCTGCAAAATCGTCGAGCTCGAGGTCGACCTCCATCGCATACGCCATGGCCAGCAGGTGCAGTACGGCATTAGTGGAACCGCCAAGCGCAATGACAACGGCGATCGCATTCTCAAACGCCTCTCGCGTCATGATGTCAGAGGGCTTGATATCGTGCTCCAGCAGATACAGCAGTGCCTCGCCTGCTCGCACGCAATCGTCTGACTTCTCTGACGACACCGCTTCCTGCGCGGAAGAACCGGGCAGGCTCATACCCAACGCCTCGATGGCAGAGGCCATTGTGTTGGCGGTGTACATTCCGCCGCAGGAACCCGGGCCGGGAATCGCGGTTTCCTCGATCTGTTTCACCGCAATCGTCGACAGGTCGCCGCGCGCATGCTGCCCGACAGCCTCAAACACCGAAATAATATCGGTATGGTTGGCGCCGGGCTGGATGGTACCGCCGTAGACAAAAACGCTGGGGCGGTTCAGACGCGCGAGGCCAATCAGGCATCCGGGCATGTTCTTGTCGCAGCCGCCAATGGCCACCAGGCCGTCGAAGCCCTCGCAACCGGCGACCGCCTCGATCGAGTCGGCGATGATCTCCCTGGACACCAGGGAGTACTTCATACCTTCGGTACCGTTGGCGATGCCATCGGAGATCGTGATGGTGTTGAAGATCACACCCTTACCACCGGCCTTGTCGACGCCCGCACAGGCCTGCTCGGCGAGATCGTCAATGTGCATGTTGCACGGGGTCACCATTCCCCACGTGGAAGCGATGCCAATCTGCGGCTTGTTGAAGTCCGCATCGGTAAAACCCACCGCCCGGAGCATCGCCCTGGCGGGTGCCTTGTCGATGCCGTCGACGACCTCGGAAGAATACTTGCGTTTATCCGACATAAAGCCTCATCTACTCGTAGTTAGTGGTTGGCATGGGTCCGGCGCCTGCTCGATACACCCAGTGTATGGCCTATGTGCAGTGCTATGCCAGTGGCGCCTCAGATCGACCGTCTCAGGACACAGGGATGCTAGTCACCCCCAGGGGATTCCACTAGTATCTGCGTAACTCAACCGGTCGCCAGTGCCGCGAGGCACCACCGGCGCGACACTGTAGCTTGCCATGCTCGAATCCTTGCTCAACTTCTTTCAGTCCGAATTCCTGCTCGCTACGGGACTGCACGAGTTCGCGGCGATCGTGCGCAGCGGCGACCTTGGAAAGCTGTGGTCTCTGGACGGCGCCGGCGCCCTACTCGCCCTCATGATTCCGGGCCTTCTCGCAATCGAGATCTTTGCCACCTGGCTGCGCGGCTCTTTTCGCTGGCGCAATTTCCGCATGCAGCTGTTCATTTACCTCACCAATCGCGCGTTTGCACTCACGATCGGCATCGCGGTAGGCCTGTCGATGCTGACCTGGGCACAGCCCTACCGGCTATTTGAAACGGGCTTTACGTGGTACTGGTTCATCTACGCCTACCTGGTCTACGAGTTCTCACACTACATCTACCACTGGCTGGCACATCGCGTGCGGCTGTTCTGGTGCCTGCACTCGACCCACCATTCACCGACCCATATGAACCTCTCGGTGTCGTATGCTCACTTTTTCCTCGAGGGCCCCTATGCGGACATCGTGCGGATCGGGATATGTACGGTACTCGGCGTTGACCCGATACTGCTGCTAATCGTGCTGGGAATCGATTCAATCTGGGGGCACGTGATTCACCTCGGTGAGGAGCTGCTGCCGGATGGCCGCATGGGCAGTGCGAACCGGTGGATTCTCACACCGGCCCATCACCGGGTACACCATTCAAGCAACCCCGAGTACATCGACCGAAACTACTGCAACCTGCTACCTATCTGGGACCGGGTGTTCGGCACGTACCAGGAGCAACTGGACGATGTCCCACCGCGCTACGGCGTAAGCCGTAATATCAACACAGACAGCCTGGTCGACATTTACTTCGGAGAGATCATCGGTATGCTCAGGGATATACGCCGGGCTCCCGGCCTCGGCAACAAGCTCTCGTACCTCATCAAACCACCGGGCTGGCACCCGGCAGAGGTCCTCGCAGCGCATCCTGAGCTGACCAAAAAGACACCGGCGGGGGTCAAACTATGAGCCTTCTCTACTTCCTTGCAGGTATCGCGCTCTGGCCAGCACTTGAGTACGCGCTGCACGCCGGGCTGGGCCACCTGTTCATGCGTGGTAAGACGGCGTTTTCAAAAGAGCACCTGCGCCATCACGCGCAGAAGGATTTTTTCGCTCCAAACTGGAAAAAGGTGGCCGCCGCGGTGCCGGTGTTCGCACTCTTGCTAGGATTATTCACGCTGATCGGAGGTTTCTCCAACGCTGCGGCGCTGACCGCAGGCTTCGCACTGATGTACGCGACCTACGAGGTCATCCACCGGCGCGCCCACACGCATGGCCCATCGGGGCCCTACAGCCGCTGGGTCAGGCGCAACCATTTTTCACATCACTTCAGAAACCCGCGGAAGAACTTCGGCGTGACAACGCCTTTCTTCGACCTGCTGTTTGGCACTCACGTTGCACCTGGCAAGGTTGTCGTACCGGAGCGTTACGCGATGCGCTGGCTATGCAACCCGGACACTGGAGAAGTCTGGCCGGAGCTGGCTGAAGACTACGTGGTGCGACGCGCAAGTAAACCCGCGCTGCGATCGCAGGCGGACTATCGGGAAGATTTGGAAGCTGCCTATGATGGGAAAGCGCCAAGCGCGTAGAGGACTATCGATGCCTCACTCGTCGGCGGCGATACTCTCGTTGGCAGCGATCGATGCACCCCCGCCCGCATAGCGCTTGCGGGTCTCCTCGCTCCACGAGTCGATTTCGTCTTTCTCGAAACCGTAGGCAAGCCCGCGTTCCACAGCTGGTCGCGCCCGCACCCGATCGACCCAGGCGACCACGTTGGCGTGACCTGTGATATCGATCTTGCTCCATTTCCAGCCCCGCACCCACGGGTAGCACGCGATGTCCGCTATCGTGAGGTTATCGCCGCAGATGTAGTCTTTGCCATTAAGCTGCCTGTCGAGTACGCGCAACAGCCGCTGGGATTCGTTATTGAAGCGTTCTAAAGGGTGAACCTTCTGCTCTTCGGGAAGATCGTCCAGGTAGCGCGTATAGCTGAGCTTGTTCCCGAAATTGGGGCCTAGATTTGCCGCCTGCCAGTACAGCCACTGCAAAACATCCCAGCGCGACTCGTCCTGCGGCAGTAACGGTGAGGGGTACTTCTCACCCAGGTATTGCAGGATCGCGCAGCTCTCCATGAGCGTAATCTCACCGTCGCGCAATCCGGGTATTTTCTGGTTGGGGCTGACGGCGGTGAATTCCGCTGAGAACTGGTCGCGCTTGAACAGGTCGACACCAATGACTTCGACCTCAGGCAGCTCGACGCCCGCCTCGCGCAACTCCTCCAGCATGATAGTGACCTTCCACCCGTTCGGTGTGGCCCAGGTCCAAAGTTCCAGCGCCATGCGTTAACCCCCGCGACTCGGTCTAGGACCCGGCAACGCGCAATGCGCCCAGGTAGTCCATCTTCCCGAGTGGCACGCCATGCACACGCAGAATGGTATAGGTTGTCGTGGCGTGGAAATAGAAGTTCGGCAAGGAGAAAGACTGAATAAAGTCTGTCGTGGTGAAGGGTATCTCGTTGCCGCTGACCTTGAAGACCAGCGGCTTGCCGTCCAGCGCTTCAATCTCTGCGGAGTTTTCATCTCGCAGTGCTTCGCTGGCCTCGGTTACGAGACCCTGTAGTCCCGCATAGTCAATGCCTTCTACTTTGGGCGGGGGAGCGAACTCCCCCGCTTTGATGCCCTTGATCGCGCCGAGCGAATGATGCCAGACCGAGATCACCTGAAAGCTGAAGGGGAGCATGTCATCACGGAGGCGAAAATTAATCAGCTCGTCCAAGTCGATATCATCCGCTGCACAATGTTCCTTGCCGGTTGCCAGAACGTTGGTAAGGGCATCAAGACTCTGCAGATAGGAAGGCACACAGAGTTCGTAAAGGGAGAGAGACATAGGATTTACCCCGTGATTTGTCGGTTACTGGCAAAAATCAGAAAGGATAAGCGACATCGCTAATGTCGCTTCATCGCCGTTAAGCGCGCGCTAATCGCTGTAGCGATCATCCACAGAAAGAATATAGCACTGGGTCCACAGCAGAAAGTCCCAACGTGTACCGCGAATCTTGCGCTCCAGCCACTGCTCGAACTGCAACCCCTTCTCGCCCAGGGCCTCGGCAACAAAGGGAATGTACATACCACACTTGTACTCGTCGTGTATCTGCAGGCCCGCGTCGAGCATCTGCTCCTTGAGCTGCGCCTCGGTGAGCAGGTTGATGTGGCCTGTCGGGATAATCGGCTCGCGGTAGATCAGGCGCACGATGCTGATAATGCCGGGAAGAAAGGCGATTTTGGCGAACAGCTCCAGTGGGCTGTAGCGCTGCGGTGTCGAGAGGACGATGCGACCGCCCTTCGCGATGAGGTTGCGCAAGCCGTAGAGCGCCGCCGGTGAGTCCGAGATGTGCTCGATGACCTCAGTGCAGAGCACGAGGTCAAACTCACCCTCCGGAAGATCGGGTTGCGTTATGTCTACCGTGCGACACGTGAGGTTCGGAAGTGTAGTGGCCAGCTCTTCAGCGTGTTCGAGGTAGGCCTGCTCGATATCGGCAGCGACAACATCTTCACTGAGCTCCGACAACACCGGCAGGTAGACACCAGAGCCGGGGCCAACCTCTATAGCCTTCGATACATAGAGGCGGCGGGCGCAGCGCTCCAGCGCCTCGACAATCCAGTCGCGCCGGCTGATGTGCAGCCAGGCCCGCGTGGGGTTCTTGGAGTCGTAAAGGGTCTCCTGCAACTCGACCAGTTCGCTGTTGGTAGCAGACATCTTTAACCCAGTGGCTTGCTGACCATCAGCAAGGATGAGCCGAACGGCAGGTTCAGTTTATCGATCACAAAGCGCTCTAGGCGGAAAATGTTATAGAACGTTGCGTTGAGCCAGCTCGCCGGCACATCGTAGCCCGTAAACTTGTCCACCGGCGTCAGCTTGTCGACGATAAAAGCTAGCACCGTTATCGGCAGCAACAGCGCGTTGAAATACGTGAGCTTCTCGATCGCGATATCGCTGCCTGACACTACCTTTTCGAGTGTCGAGCGTGAGTAGCGACGGAAATGGTGCAGCAGCACGTCATGCTTACCATACATCCACTGGTAGGCGGGCACCGTGATCACGATGCGCCCACCCGGCTTGAGCATGCTGTTCAATGAACTGAGCGCCTCAGCGTCATTCTCGATGTGCTCCACCACGTCCAGCAGGCAGATCAGGTCGAACTTCTTATCGAAAGGCACCTGGTCGGGGAGATAACCGACACGGATGTCCTTGCCGCTGCTGGTACGCGCGTATTGGCAGGCCTCCTCGTGCATCTCGACACCGCAGACGTTACCGAGGGCGCCCAGCATCTCGAGGTTGCCGCCGGTGCCACAGCCGATCTCGAGAATCTCGCTGTCAGGCGGCAGGTCCAGCCCGCGCAGGGCCCTGGTCAGGATCTCGCGGCGCGCCTTGAACCACCAGTGCTCCTCCTGGTGCTCGCGCAAGTCCTCGTATACGTAGTTATCCATCGTGGGCTAGTACTCGCCCTCGATAATGTAGCTGGGACGCCGTTTGGTCTCGAGGTAGATTCGCCCGATGTATTCGCCGAGGACGCCGATGCTGGTCAGCTGGATGCCGCCAAAAAACAACACGACAACAATGAGCGAAGCGTAGCCGGGAACGGCTATGCCGTAGACCAGCGCCTCGATCACGATGTACGCGCCGATAAAAAACGCAATAGTGGACAGCAGCACGCCGAGGTAAAGCCACAGACGCAGGGGCGCAGTGCTGAAACCAGTAACGCCGTCGAGGGCAAAGTTCCACAGGGCCCACGCGTTGAAGCCGGAACTACCCGCGTGCCGGCTGGCGCGAGTGTATTCGATGGTGGTGGTCTTGAAGCCCACCCAGGAGAACAGGCCCTTCATAAAGCGCTGGTTCTCAGGAAGATTGATGATCTCCGCGGCCACACGCCGACTCATCAGGCGGAAGTCGCCCACGTTCTCCGGAATGTTCTGGTTGGAGATCGCGTTGTGAAAACGATAAAAGAGCGAGGCCGATACACGCTTGGCCACGGAGTCACTACGGCGGTCGCTGCGCTTCGCCAGCACCACGTCATACCCCTTCCGCCATTCCGTAATCAGCTCCGCGATCACCTCCGGCGGGTCCTGCAGGTCGGCATCGATGGGTATCACCGCGTCACCGTCCGCGATAGAGAGGCCTGCGGAGAGCGCCGACTCCTTCCCGAAGTTGCGCGACAGGTTAAGCACGCGAAGTGTGGGGTAATCGTCCTTCGCCTTGAGCAGCAGATCGAGGGTGTCGTCCCGGCTGCCGTCGTTGACGCAGATAATCTCGTAGGTGCACCCAACCGACTCAAGCACCGCGCTGACCGACGACAGGAAGATGGCAACATTCTCCTGTTCGTTGTACATCGGGCAGATGATGGAAACTTCCGGCGACATGGCGTAAAGGTCTTAGGCAACACTGATCGTTATCCTGTTAGTTTACAGTGCTTTACCATGCATGGGCAGCGACCGGGGGGCCCTACAGGGGGCACCTTCGGCTACCGGATGTTGTAAACGCGATTCAGTTCACACGCACCGCGAGGTGCAGGCGAGGAGCGTCTCGCAGCGCGCACGGTAGACGCACTTTTCCCACCCGGACAGTCGCCACTGGCGGGCTTCAGACCCTAAAGTAGACCCAGTTCACAAATCCCCTGCCCACCCGGCAGGCCAGCCCCGCCAAGCCTTCCGGGCGCTGGCAGAGGCAATTGTTTGTTGCTAGTATCGAAGGCCGCTTGCCCCTTGAGTAAACCTAATATTTATAAGGAGTTAGCGGCGAAATCGCACGCTTATTGGGAATGTGGGCCACTCACAAGATGTCTAAGCTCAGGGTCATGCTGGTCAATCCCCCGGTCTTCCAGGTGAATGAGCCGTGGTACGACACACCGGACTTCGTCCGCACCAGCATTGCCTACATTGCTGCCTACCTGCGCGAGCACATGGACTGCGAGATCGAGTTGATCGACTCCAAATTCGAGCGTCTGGGGTTTCCCGAAACCGTCAGTCGCATCGAGGCGTTTAAGCCCGACATCATCGGCTACACAGCGTTTACCAACGAGATAAAGCCCGCCGCGAAAGTCGCCACCATGCTGCGCGAGCGCGGCAACGTTTCGCCCCTACATGTTATCGGCGGCGTGCACGTCACAGCGCTACCCGAGGTCAGCGCGAAGGAGTTCCCGGAGTTTGACGTGGTCGTCTATGGCGAGGGTGAGCTGACCTTCCTGAAGCTCTGCCAGGCCTTCGCGGCAAACGAACTCTGGGACGACATCGACGGACTCGTCTACCACGACAAGGCCGGTGAAATGGTAAAGACCGGCCCACGCGAGCGCATCGTTGACATCAACGAGATTCCGCTACCGGCCTGGGACCTCCTGCCGAGTGCGCCGCACTACTTCATCCAGTCGTCGCGCGGCTGCCCGTTCTCGTGCAAGTTCTGCATGAACCCCAACGGCAAGTTCGTGCGCCATCGTACCCCAGACAACATCATCGAAGAGATTCAGAATCTCGCTGCCGACCACGGCGCGACGAAGATCACCTACGGCGACGAGATCTTTACTGTCGACATGCCCTGGGTGAAAGACCTGGTACGGAAGAAGATCGAAGCCGGCACGCAGGACATCGTGGGGTGGACAGCCACAACCCACGTGCGTTTCATGGACGACGAACTCGCGGCGCTCATGAAGCAGAACAACTGCGTAGGCGTGGGCCTTGGCATTGAGACTGGCAGCGAAGAGCTGCTGAAGAAAGTGGGCAAGGGCACGACCCAGGAAATGATGCTGCGCGCGCGCGAGTGCACACGCAATGCAGACCTCTGGGTGGAAACCTTCGCGATCCTCGGGCAGATCGACGAAACCGTCGACACCCTGAACGACACCATCAACCTGATCTGCGAACTCAATCCTGAGCTGCCGATCTTCGGCATCATGGTGCCCTACCCCGGTACCGAAGTGGCCCGTCTTGCCGCGCGCGGTGAGGGTGGCTACAAGATCGTCTCCACCGACTGGGACGACTACAACAAACAGATCGGCGGCGCCCTGGAGTTTGCTGGACTCACGCGCAGCCAGGTCGAGTTCTTCCAGATCTACGCCTATCTCAAGGTCTACCTCTACAACCGGCGCTACAAGGACCTCGTCAAGTTCTGCTGGACCTATGGCCGTGGCGGTATGGCGATCGTTCTGAAGAATCTCAAGTTCGCGTTCAACACGGTGCTCGGCCGTACCGAAAAGAACCAACGCATCTGCGAACCCGCCCAGGTCATTGCCATCGGTGAGGCCATGGACGACTGGGAGCGGTGGCAGATCGCCGAGCAGAAGCGCGTGAAGAAGGCGACTCGTGAGAACGAGAAAGCCGCGGCCCAGGAAGCAACCGCCTGAGCAGACGCCGCCGCGCGCTCACCGACACCCTTTTATCGCACCTCCTGATGGGGGATGATTAATCATCCTTGCCGGGGACGCCGCGTGAGTACGCCAACAAAAATAATACTGGCCCTACTGGGGTTTGCTCTGCTCTTCTCGAAGCTGCTTTACGACCTGTACAGCGGCGCGGCGAACACCCTGCATCCCAACCTCGCCAACGACGCCATTACCCATGCCTGGCCGCTCCTCAGTTATGCCCGTGCCAGCGTCGAGGCTGGCGTGATGCCACTCTGGAATCCCTATACCTCGCTGGGCACGCCCTATTTCGCGGAAATCGGCATGGGCATCTTCTTTCCACTGGCCTGGCTCGCACTGGTCATGCAGGTTGACCAGGCACTGGTGGGCATACAGCTGCTGACCGTTGCGGTGGGGATGGCAGGTATGTACGGCTATGCACGGCACCTGGCACTCGAACCGCTCGCAACGCTCGCATGTGTCGCAGTGTTCGCGTTTGCGCTGTTTACCGAGACCTTCTACCCGACGATGGGGTATTCCTTCTGCATGCTGCCATTCGTGCTGTGGACGGCCCATCGCATGATAGAGAACCCCGACCTGCCGAACAGCTGCTACGTCGCCATCACTATCGCGCTCTGCTTCCTCGGTGGCTTTCCCAACTACTTCATTTACACCGTGCTCGTGGTTGGGGTGTATTGCGCCTGCTTCCTGGGATTCCTGCTGCCCGGTACTCGGGCGCATGGCGCGCTCAAGCGTCTGGGCATGGCACTCGTTGTTGCCGCACTCATGCTTGGCCTGGTGGCCGTCCAGCTCGCGCCCGCGTACGAGCTGTCCAGCCTCACCTATCGCAACATTGAATCGGGCAGCGCCTTCGACCCCAACTCACTCTGGGAAAACTTCTCTCTGAAGTTGCTGCTGGCCAACTTTGTCCAGACCGACCTGGCACACGTCTTTGGCAACAGCTTCCTTGAACTGCAAGCGAGCCTTGCCTACATGGGCGGGTTGCTACTGTTCCTGCCCTTCGCATTTATCGAACGGAAGCTGCGCCCTGCAGCCCTCTCCCTCGCGGTGTCCGGTGTGTTCCTGTGCCTCTTTCTACTGTCATACCACGTGCCGGCGCTGGCGCTATTGCAAAAGCTACCCTTCGCCAGCGCGATTCGCGTGAACGGGCGCGCAGCGGGCTACGTCCAGTTCGTGGCGATTGTGCTGTGCTGTATCGGTTTGTCGAACCTACTGCGTATAAGCCGGCAACAACTGGTCGATACGGTTGTAGGGCTCAAACTTCCCGCATTGATCGTCACCGCTGCATACGCCGCGTGGCTGACCTACTCCGCGTTGTCAGCCAATGAGAGCCTGGCCTTCCTCGTGGGATATGCCAGCTGCATCGCGCTGGCAGCGCTGGCGGTGCGCGGCAAGCCCGCGACAAAGGCAGGATCGGCACTGATCCCGATGCTTGTCATCGTGGCGATCGTCGAGATCAGCTATCACCGACAGAACCGTTTTCTCATACCTGCTTTCCATGCGGGCCATGCAGAGCAGGTGGCGGCCGCGCGTGCCGCAATCGGCGCAAATACAGAGCAGTATCGTGTCGTGTTCATGGAACAGGGCTTCAGCCAGGCCGCCGAACTCGCCAACCTCGGCGCCAAGCATCAGCTGCCCAGTATCGACGCCTACATCGGGCTAACCTCGGCGCGCTGGGAAAACTACGTGCGTTATATGCTCGGTCCGGAGACATTTGATCGCCTGGTGGCGCGCTCCCCGTTACAGCGGTTTTACGGCTACTTCTCACCCGCGCTCCTGAAGTCCACGCTACAGCAGCCCGAGATCCTCGGGCTCGCCTCACTGCGGTACGTGATCGAGGGCGACGCCGCCAGGCAGCTCCCACACGCGCTCCCTCGCGCCTACGCGGTAGGCCACTATGTCATCAGCGATTCAGAGGAAGCGTCGCTCAGCGCGATACGCGCAAGCGATGCCTTCAACGGTGACACCGTTGTACTGGAGGGCGCGCGACCAGGCTTTCCGCCCGGAAACAGGGCAAACAAGGCAGGCCACGTGACTATCGAGCGTTACGCTGCAAACAACGTTACGCTGACTGTGAGCTTGCGCGAGAGTGCTATCGTGGTGTTAACCGATGCCTACTACCCGGGCTGGCGGGCGCAAGCGAACGGCAATGAGATTCCAATCTACCGCGCGAACTCCGTGTTTCGTGCCGTAGAACTGCCCCCCGGCAAACACCGTGTCGAGTTCAGTTACCGCCCAACCAGCCTGTACATTGGGGCAGCGATCACCGCACTGAGCGTGCTGGTGATCACCCTGCTGCTTGGAATGACGCGCCGTTAGCGCTGCTGGAACGCGCTGGAGAAGCCCCTTGTGACCGGCTTCATGAGATAGGCCATGATGCTCTTCGATCCGGTGATGATGTCTGCCTGCACCGTCATACCGGGAATAACATCCATCTCGCCTTTCGCCTGACCCATAAATGACTTGTCGAGCGAGAGCTTCACCTTGTAGTAGGGGTTTGATTTCTCGTCGAGGTAGGTCGAAGGCGATATCTGGGTAACAGTGCCCTGGATGGAACCGAACCGCGTGGCATCAAAGCTGTCGATCTTGACGTCTGCCACCTGCCCCGGCGCGATGTAACCCACTTCATTCGGCATCAGGCGCGACTCGACGATCAGCTCGTCGTCGACGGGAACGATCTGCATAATAACGTCGCCCGAGCGCACGACCGCATTGATGGTCGTGACGGCCAGCCCCTGCACGATACCACTCACCGGCGCATAGACCTGGAGCCTGTCCAGCTTGTCCTTCGCTTTGACGAGCGCCGCTTCAACCTCCGCCAGCTGCGTCGCGGCACCTGCCGCCTCGTCTTCGATCTCCTTGCGCTGTCGGGCGACAGCCTCGGTCCTGCGCTTGGTCTCCTCATCCAGGGCGACGCGCGCAACCGTGACACTGTCCTGCGCCTGCCGCAGATTTGAGACGAGTGACGCGTGCTGACTCTTCACGCTCAGCAGATCGGTCTGAGAGATGGCATTCTTCTCGGCAAGCTCGCTGCGAATGTCCACCTGCTTCTTCAACAGGGCCACCTCTTCCTTGAGCACGAGCACCTGGTTGAGCTGTCGGTTGAGCTCACTCTCCCTCTGTGCGATGCGCGCGTCGATGACATCGAGCTCACTCTGATAACTGGAGGCCTGTGTCTCGGTCGCCTCGCGTTCCTTGCCTGCGAGCAGCGTGTATTCCATGAGGCCCTCAGGCAGCTCGAAGTCCTGACCGTCGCGCAATGCAGACAGGCGGGCAAGATCCAGGTCAATAAACACCTTACGGATTGTTAGCTGGTCAAAGTCTGACTCGGTTGCGGGAGGGGCAAAGCCCACGAGCAGGTCGCCCGCCTCGACGCGGTCACCGTCCTGCACATGGATATCGCTGACAATACCACCCTCCAGGTGCTGGATATTATGAATATAGCCCAGCGGAACCACCTTCCCCCGTGTGATCGTGACCTCACTGATGTTGGTCAGCGACATCCACACTATGATCAGGACCAGCAGCGCCATGATCGAGTAGACGGAGTACTTCACCGTATCCGATACACCCTCTTCTTCCAGCTGGATCGCCTGCGCCAGGAACCGCGCACGCGCGCGCGGCATTCCCGCTTCATTGCTGCTGTGTTTGTTCTTCATTGTTTCGCTCATGACGGCGTACTCATCAGTAATTCAAGGGCCTGGTCAGGCTCCCCAACGTATTGCACACTTCCGGCATCCAGAAGCACCGCCTTGTCTGCGAGGCGGATGTGGCTCGGTCGGTGACTCACCATCACCACCGTGTAATGTTCTTTGAGTCTGCGAAGCTGTTCCACGAAGCGTGTGTCACTCTCGAAGTCCAGGGACGCCCCGGGTTCATCGAGCAGCACCACCTTGGCTTCACAGGAGAATGCTCGCGCAATCGAGAGAGAGCGCATAAAGCCGGGAGGGTACTGCGACATGTCTTTGTCGCCGATCTTGGTATCGAAACCATCGGGCAGCTCCATGATCTCCTTGAGTATCCCCGCCTTGTCAGCCGCCTCCATGAGCTGCTCATCCGACGCCATGCAGTTGTTCAGGCGTATGTTCTGGGCGATGGTCCCGTGGAACAGCCGCACTTCCTGGGGCACGTACGCTATCGAGCGCCTCAGCTCCCTGGAGTTCAGCTGCCGCAGGTCTATGCCGTCCAGCAACAAGGCACCTGCCTGGGGCTTGTACATGCCCGCGATCAGCTTCAGCAGAGTCGACTTGCCCGATCCGGTCAGGCCAATCACCGCAATCATCTCGCCGGGCTCAACCTTGAAGCTCACGCCAAGCAGCGCGGGATCCGACTGGGGGTCATAGCGGAAACTCACGCGGTCAAGCTCGAGATCACGCGTCGCCGGGTTGGTGTAGAGGTCGACGTGGCTTTCGTCCTTTTCGACCTGCAGCTTCATCAAGCTATTGATCTGGGTGATCGACTTCAGCATCTGCTGGAGTTTCGAATAGGAGAGGAATATGCCCTGCAGTGGTGTCAGTACCCGCCATGCCAGGGTCATCGTCGCGATGAGCGCGCCCACGCTCATCGCGCCTTCCATGACCTGAATCGCTCCGAGGGCCAGCACGCCAATGCCACATATAGTCATCAGCGCCTGTGAAACGTTGGTCATGAAGGCATTGGCCACGAAAATTTCATAGTTCGACTGAACCGCCTCTCCGGAGACTTCGCGAAAGCGTTCACGCCACACCGCTTCACCGCCGATCGCCTTGATCTCCTTACGACCATCGAAGGTCTGCATCAGCATCGTCTGCTTGTCTGTCCTGGCTTTACCCGAACGAAGCACCTTGCGGTCGAGCGGCGGCCGCAGTACAAGCCCGAGCACCACGTAGACGACAATCATAACCAGCGGGACCAGCGCTACAGGGCCCGCGAGCAGTCCAACCGCGAACAAGAATACGAAGATAAACGGCAGATCCAGCACGAAGCCCGCACTGGGGCCGGTGAAGAAATCACGCAGCGAGTCAAACTGCTTCAACCTGGACAGCTGGGCCGATACGGTTGAGCGCTCAGTAAAGGCTGGCGGCAGAAACAGCAGCTGTTTAAAGGTCTCCACCCCGATCAGGTAATCCAGTCGACCCGCTAACGCCCCCATTGCCTTGGCTTTCTGGTAGCGAAGGACAAGGTCTGACACGAGCAGAATCCCCACGCCCACCAATATCATCGGCAGGCTGTCCAGTGATTTGGCACCGATGACCTTGTCGTAGATCATCATGATGAAGATGGGTATTGCCAACGCCGCAATGTTGATCACGAACGTCATGACAAGCAGGTGTTTCACTACGCTCCTGAAGCGTTCCGCCAGCGAGCTGAACCACTCCGTGGGTGCCGCCTGCTGCTGCACGCCGTGCGTTGGGTGTGTATCGGTGAACAGGTAAGCCACGCCCTTCAAGTGCAGCGCATCCGCGCTTTCGCTCTTGTAGACCCGGCGCTGCGCGTCGTAAAAGCTGATTGTGTCGCCCTGCCGCTCAGACAGCACCAGGATATCGCCCTCATGCGACGTGAAGAGCACCGGGTAGAGTTCGGGTCGAATCTTGTCTATCGACTGTGTGACGGGGTCACTGTCGTAACCGAGATTCACGAGTATGTTGCGCAGGTCTACGAGATCCAGGCTCCCGGCGAAGTGCGGGATCGACTCCAGCAGCTCCCTGTTGATGCCGCTTCTGCCAAGCGCCTCGAGGATCGGGAACAGGCATGCCGCAAAGGGAGAGACCTGGGAAAACGTTTCCAGATCGCCCTCTCGCAGCGCACGCACTATCGGGTCATCAAAACCGCGGCCCCCAGCAAATCCCGAGGC
This sequence comes from Halioglobus sp., assembly GCA_965227435.1. Taxonomy (GTDB): domain Bacteria; phylum Pseudomonadota; class Gammaproteobacteria; order Pseudomonadales; family Halieaceae; genus Marimicrobium. The sequence goes on from CBDDGB010000002.1 coordinate 1,534,512, forward strand.
TTTTGCAGACGCTGTACCGCCCATCGTATTCATCTCTGCTCAAGCTCCCGAAAGGCGCACAATGTTGGAGTTATCGTTCTTTGCCGTCACGCCACCGCTCTCATCCTTGGGCACGAGAACGCCGCCAGACAGTTCAAACCTGCGATCACAGACGCGAAGGAATGACGGGCGATGGGAAACCACGACCATCGTGCGGTCACCCTTGAGTTCGTTGACGAGCGCAACGAGGTTCATGTCGTTCTTGATATCAAAGTTCGCGTTGGCATCGTCGAAAAGGACGATGCTCGGATTACCGACCAGCGAACGCACAATGATGATCTTCTGCTTCACCCCCTCGGAGAGGCGACCCGCGGCCGAACCACCGATATAGGTGTCGAGGCCGTCAGGCAGGCGCGAAATGATTTCCCCGAGCCCGAGCTTGGCAGCCAGCTCCAACGCCTGTTCCGCAGCTTCGCCCTCACGGTACAGGGTCATGTTCTCCATGATGGTGCCTTCGAAGATGACGCCCTGCTGGGGCACGATCCCGATCTGCGAGCGATAGAACTCGGTATCAAACTCGGCGAGATCGACGCCATCGACCAGGATGTTGCCTGACTGTGGCCGCAGGAAGCCCGCAAGCAACGCCAGGAGCGTACTCTTGCCCGCACCGTTGTTGCCGGATATGCCGATCGTCTCCCCGGGCTCAATGGTCAGGGACAGGTCGCGAAGCACGGGTTCGTCGTCACGAACGTAGCCGAACTGAATACTGTTGATCTCGACACGTCCGCGTATGGCCTGCGGACAACTGAATTCGCCAGACACTTCTCTAGGCATAGAGAAGAGTTCGTTAACTTTTTCCAGTGCGAGGCGCACCGACTGGAACTGTGTCCAGACGCCCATGGCGCGTAGGCCCGGCTGAAGCGCGCGACTCGTCAGCATGGTACAGGCGGCGAGGCCACCCATCGTGAGATCGCCTTTGACCACGGCAATACTACCGATACCGACGAAGCAGATCGTGGCGAGCTGCGAGAACGTGGCGCCGATACCCTGGGACACGCTGTTGACCTTGCTGAGGTCATAAATACCTTCTGCCGATTGCACCTGCAGTCGCTCGTAGCGACGCAACATGAGCGATTCCATCGCCATAGATTTCGCGGTGTGAATACCCTGCAAGAGTTCGATCAGGAAATTCTGGCGGCGGTCTTCCATGTTCGAGCGCGCCACCAACGACTGGTGCAGGCGCTGCCCGGTGCGATAGGAGACAAGAGAAAACAGGCCGATCAGCCCGAGCGGTATAGCGACCATCGGGCCGGCGATCACGGCAATGAGTACCAGGTAGATCACAACGAAGGGTAGGTCGATCAGCAGCAGCATCGACTGGCCCGAATAAAATTCCTGTATTTCTTCAAGCGCATGAATGCGATCGATGTAGAAACCGGCGGGCTTGGCATCGAATGCCTGCGTGTCGGCCTGCAAGATACGATCCATCGCGGCCACGCTGGCCTGGTGATCAAAGCGCGCGCTTTCCCAACTCAGGATGATTGAGCGCAGCATCTTTATCAGGACATCCAGTAACACCACCACGAACATTCCCGTCATCAGGGCGGCAAAGGTCCCCACAGATTGCGAGGGAATAACCCGGTCATAGAACTGGAGAATGACGATCGGTAAAGCTAGCGCTAATAAATTTATGGCGAAGGAGGCCACGAGCACGTCGGCCCGGCGCCATGATCCTGGCAAAGAATACGTCTGCAAAGCCCCACCTCTTCCTGCGAAAAAACCGCTACTTCAGCTCGATTTCACGGCGAACAATGCTTCAGCGCTTGCCGAAGCAGCTCACAACTCATTGTTATTTATAGTAAAAGCAGCCTTTTGCCTGTGACGGACCGCCACGTTCTCCACACATGCGAGCCGAGGGAGATAAACAATGGGGCGCTTTTACGTGTCGCCAAAAACCTTAGCGACCACGCGAAGCGCTTCTTTAGCCTGCAGCGCCTGAAATGAGACAGAGTCACAAACTGTGTCGCAGAACGGGTTGTACCGGCACAACAAGTAGAGCCTGAGCTACCACGGCAGTCACTTGGCGCTACCCAGGCGGCGCGACTGGGCGCAAACTTCACGTACTTCTGAATCCATCTGCTAACCTGAAGAGCATGGCAATGCGCTGGAGAGACTTACAATGATCCCGCGGGAAGTCCTGGATTCTTACCTGTTCACCTTCGTTGGCGCGAGCCGACTGTGGAGCATCAACCCGTACCGCCACTGCGAGTTCAACTGTACCTACTGCATTACCAAGACCCAGGGAGATTCAGAGCCCTTCTATTCACTCGAGGAAACAGTGGCTACCGTCGAGAGCGTGCTGCCCTACGTGCCACCGGATATTCCTCTGATCCTCGGCGGCTACACCGACCCATATCCACAGACAGAGGAACGTCTGGGCATTACACGCGCTGTCCTGGAAATGCTCTACTACTATGGTCGCCCCATTAGTATCTGTTCCAAGGGTACGCTGATGGGACGCGACACAGACATACTGTTCGGCCAGAAACGCGGCACGGTGTCGTTTTCTTTTTCGTCGCTCGATAACGAGCTGTCTAAACCCTACGAGCCCGGCACACCACATACCGAGGAACGACTCGCGCTGCTGCACAAGTTTGTTGAACTCGGTATCGACACCCGCGTGAGCCTGCAGCCCTGGATTCCAGGTGTAACCGGCATTCAGGAGATGGTAGACGCCACTCCCGACAACGTGCTGGTAACGGTCGATCGACTCAAGATCGTGAAAGACAATCGTCGCTTCAAAGTCGGCGACAAGATGTACGACCAGGCTACGATCGACGCCCTGTTCATGATTGAGATGGAGAAGTTCGAAGACAATCCGCGCGTGCAGTTCAACGTCGACCCAAGATACCTGGCGCGCAGGGAAAACGATGGACACCCCTACTACGATGCGCTCGTCGAGCAGCAACATCACCTGGACAACCTCCTGCACACGGGCAGGATCTACGCTGATCCTATCGAGCTGATTCCCGCTTACGAGTGGTAACACGCCCCGAGCGGGGTGTGCAGGACGCCCGTTTCTACCCTTCTACAGGGAAAACAGTGAGCGGCTCGTTACTGGAAAGCGCGAGGGAGACCCGTTCGCCAACCGCAAGCCGCTGCTCATGGGACGTCCGCACAAACACGCGGCACCCATCGTCCACTTCCACGGTGTACAACCAGGTACTGCCCTCATAGCTGGCCGCGCAGATGCTGCCATTGCCAGCATCAGCCGCAGCGGTGACTGTGCAGTCATCGGGCCTTACGAGGACGTCTACGCGCATGTCGCTCGCCGCCACGTCACCACGCAAGGCACTCCCATACGCGGTGATCACCCGATCACCCTCGACATTGGCGGGCACAAAGCTTGCCTCGCCGAGAAAGCGCGCGACAAAGCGATCGGCGGGTGCAGAGAAACAACGCTCGGGTGTATCCAGTTGCGCGAGCTTGCCCTCCTTCAACACGCCGAGTCGGTCACCCACCGACAGCGCCTCACCCTGGTCATGGGTAACCCAGATGGCGGGCACACCGGCATCCTTAAGGGCGTTCCTGATATCCCAGCGCAGCGTCTCCTTGAGGGCCGCATCGAGATTGGATAGCGGCTCGTCGAGAAGAATAAGCGCGGGCTCGTGAGCCAGCGCCCGCGCCAGCGCGACACGCTGCTTCTGGCCGCCGGACAGCCTGCCCGGCACCGCTTCGCGCAATTCGTCAAGGCCCAGCAGCGACAGCCAGCGATCGGCCGGGCTGTTGTCGGCAAGCCGGAACGAGACGTTCTCCCACACCGTAAGGTGGGGAAACAACGCGAAGTCCTGGAAGACCATGCCCACGTTGCGCTTCTCGGGCGGCACGGTGTGCTGCGGCGAAGCCTGCCAGTTACCGAGCGACACGGTGCCCCCGGCAATCGGCACGAGCCCTGCTACTGCCTGCAGTATGGTGGTCTTGCCGCAGCCCGTAGGCCCGACCAGCATGAGAATCTCCGTCTCCTCAAGCGACAGGGACAGGCCGTCGACAACACGCGTTGCGCCATAGTCGACACATAAGTCAGTCATGTTAAGCATCGGCGCGATTATCTCCGAAAACGCCGAACTCCGCCCGCCTCTCGCCCAGCAGCATGACCATCAGGCCAAGTACAGACAACACGATCAGCATCAGGCCGGGAATCGCCGCGCGCCCGAAATAGCCCGCCTCGTAAACGCGCCAGAGATAGGTCGCGAGCGTTTCAAAACCCGTGGGCGCCAACAACAGGGTCGCCGGCAACTCGCGCATACCTTCAAGGAAAACCAGCGCCGCGCCCGCCACGATTCCGCGCCGGGTGAGCGGTAGCGTCACGCGCAGGAACACCTCCCGCGGACTTGCACCCAACACCCGCGCGGCCTTCACGAGACTTTCGTCCATAGACTCGGTCGTAGCGCGCACCGAGCCAACAGCGAGCGGCAGGAAGCGCATGACGTAGGCAACAACCAACAGCGCGAGGGTCTGGTAAAGAAACGAAAGCTGCAACCCGACGTAAACGAGTGCCGTGCCCATCACGATGCCGGGTACGCCGAAGCCAAAGTAGGTAACACGCTCCATGAAGCGTCCGGCCGCACCGCTCATCGCCGCATAGGCTACAGGCAGTGCGAGAACAACAGCCACGCCCGCCGCCAGCAGCGAGGCATAGGCGGAATTCCACGCGTATTCCATTTCAAATCCCGCAGTACCCTCTCGCGCCAGCCAGATACTGAAAACGCCAAGGGGCAGCACGAGCGCCAGCGCAATAACCGGCTGTATTGCGAGCACCATGGCAGTGGCGGCTCCGCGCGTTGGCCACACCACCAGCGGCCGACCCGGGCGTTCGCGCGTGGCCGAGAGTCGCGCTTCCAGAAAGAGCACAAGGCCGACAATCACGAGTAACTGCAGCGACAGCAGTGCCGCGCGACCCAGGCCGAACGCGTTGTACTCAACGTAGATCACGCGCGTGAACGTATCCACGCCCATGATCGCCGGTGTCCCGAAATCGGATAGCGCGTAGAGCGCAGACAGCAGCGCGCCGGCCGCAACGGCCGTTGTCACGCGCGGCAATACGATGCGCCAGAGGCTCGCGGGCAGCGACAAGCCAAGCGTTCGAGCCGCATTAACCTGGCTGGCATCCAGACTGAGGAGCGCTGCGCGCGTGGTCAGCATGACAAAAGGGTACGTGTAGAGCGCCATCACCAGGCTGGCGCCCAACAAGCCCTCGGCGGACGGTGTGCGCCACTGGGTGAGTTGCTCAATCTCACCGCCGGGACCGAAGGCGGCAAAGAATGTAAACGCCCCGATGTAACTTGGCAGCGCGAGCGGCGCGGCGAGCAATACGAGCCATAGACGCCCCAGGGGCACACGCACATACGCCGTAAAGAGTGCGAGCGGTACGCCCAGGAGCACCGCACCGAGCGCCGTAAACGCGGTGAGCAACAGGGTATTGGCGAGGAGGCGCAGGTTGCGCGATTCAAAGAGCTCGTCAGGTGCCTCGGCCAGGGCAAAAAGCACAACCACCGGCACCAGGGCGGCGAGCGCAATCAGCAGCGCCGGTAGATACGACAGCGGCAATCGCGTCATAAGACGTTCGCATCACGCATCAGGTCGAGAGTCGGCCGCAGGTCCGCGAGCTGGGTGAGATCTACTTTTGGCGGTGTGACGTTCTCAAGTGCTTCCAGCCCCGCTGGCGGCGCCACGCCGTCGACCAGGGGTATCTCAAACGCTTCCCGCGCCAGATAGGACTGCACCTGCTGGGTAAGAAGATACCGAATGAAGTTGGTAGCGAGCGGATCGCTCGTGAGCGCAAGGATACCTGAGGCGTTTACCAGGCACCCTGCGTCAGCCTGCGTGAAGGCCAGCGCAACGCGCGCGTCGGGCTTGCCCGACCTCAGACGCAAGGTGTAGTAGTGGTTGGCGAAACCCACATCGACCTCGCCGCGTTCCACCGCCATCACTACACCCAATTCGCCCGCATAGCTCTTGGCGTTATTCTTGACGCGCTTCAACCAGTCTGACGTTGCGGCATCGCCCTCTAGAATGCGCATCGCCGTGATGAACGACTGGAACGAGGCATACGCCGGTGCCCAGCCAAGCTTCAGCCCGCTCTCCGGCAGCGCCATGATATCGGTAGGTATCTTCTCGGGGTTCACCCGGCCTGTGAAGTAAGGCAGGGTGCGCACGCGACCGGTAACGGGCACCCAGTTGTCGTAGCGAAACTCGGGCTTGAGTTCGGAGGTGAGGTCGGGGGGCAGTTTTTGCGCCAGCCCGGCATCGTTAACATGCCCGATGGCGCCAGAATCGACGGCCCAGAAAACATCCGCACGTTTAACGCCGGCCTTACCCTCCGCGACAATCGCATTCGCCAGGGCCGCGGTGGGTCCACGGCGGATGCCCAGCTTGAACTTGGGGTTGCGCTTCTCAATGGCCTTGAGCACCTCTTCGTAGAGGCCACCTTCACCGCGACCCAGGTACAGCGTCAGCTCACCCTCAAGCGGCGGCAGGTCGTCGACGGACGTCGCCGCGTGCGCCAACATCCACGGGCCACAGGCTCCCGCAGCTGCAAGCGCTTTCAGAAAGTGCCGACGTTCCATCGTCAGAATACGTCGCTGCGCTTCGCTTCGGCTGCTTCGAGCAGTGCTTTACAGCGGTCCATCTTGCCCTGCATAGCCTCGACCACGCCCCGCACCTCGTCGACAGTCTTGCCGCCCTCGATCGCTTTGGGCAGGCGCACGTTGAAATCGATTTCGAGATCTTCCACGAGGTCGGCATCAAACGCGATCAGGTCACCCTCAATGCCTTCGAAACGAGTCAGGTAGGTTTGCTGCACAACCTCGAGGGCTTCGTCAGGAAGTTTCTCCGCGTACTTGGCTACCACACGGTGCAGTTCGCGCTTGATGATATCGACCGTCTCAACGGGGCTGGCGGCTTCCGTGTTGGCAACGGCGGGCAGCAAGCCCCTGGCCTGGTAATCCGCGGCGACTTTTACCGCACCCAGCGACTGCCACAGGGCACTCTCCAGTTTTTCGTACTCGGCCCTCACCTGGGCGACTGGCTTTTCCTCCTCAATCGCAAGGCGAACGCCAAACAGGCCCTGCCAGATAGAGGCGTAGAGCGGGATGTAATTGGTCTCGATGGCGGAATGGAAATCTACCGCCTCCCAGTGATCAACCACCGCCTCGGGCTTGGCCGCCTTGGCGCCGCTCTTTTCGTATGTGTCGACAATGCCGCCTACCTTGTCGAGCAGCCACGTGACTTCTTCGGTGTATTCGTCCAGGTGCCCTTTGAGATCGTTAACGTGCTCACCGATGGCGCCGTCGGCGTGCGCCACGCTGCTGAAAAACAGGCCGAAAACGACGAGTGCCGCCGCCCTGCCGGGCAGCGAGCGAGAGAGAAAAGTCATAGCCCTTCCTTAGATGTCCACTTCAATGAGAATGATACTCATTTACTGAATCGTTTGCCAGCGGTCGCCCGCGCAAGCAGGCCGCATTGTACCGGGAACCGGCGGGAAGGGCGCGGGCCGCAAACGCGAACGCCGCTCGTGGGTGTGGGACTCAGGCCGGACGCACGAATCGGTAGTGCGCGACAAACCACTCGGTACCATCGCGATAGCCGAAAAGCTCTGCGACAGCGAGGAAGAACATCCGCCAGCGGTTGAGCCAGCGTTTGGCGTCGGCGTCACCGTAGGTCTCGCGCATCACCGCGAGCACCTCGTCGTGTCGCTCGTCGAGATTGGCGAGCCACGCATTGGACGTTTGCTCGTAGTGCTCCCCCAGCACGCGCCACTGCGCCTCAATGCGCAGATCGTCCTGGAAGTTGAGCAACGTATTTTCGGAGGGCATCAGCCCACCAGAGAAAAAGTACTTCGCCATCCAGTCGCTCTCCCCCTCCACGGTGAACGGGTAGAGGAGATTGCGGTGACAGAAGATATGCACGAAGAGCTTGCCGCCCGGGCGCAGCCAAGATGCGATGCGACGCAGGAGCACCTGGTAGTTCTTCACGTGTTCAAACATCTCGACGGAGACCACCCTGTCGAACCCACCCTCAGGCTGAAAGGAGTTCACGTCTGCGGTAATGACCTTCACATTGTCGAGGCCGCGCCGCTCGCATTCGGCGAGGATGTGTTCGCGCTGTGATGCGGAATTGGACACCGCGGTGATCCGGCTACCCGGGTAGTGACTCGCCATCCACAGCGTAATTGAGCCCCAGCCGCAGCCGAGCTCGAGCACGTCCTGGCCATCTTCCAGACCCGCACGCTCACAGGTCAGGGCCAGCATTCGGGCCTCTGCCTCGTCCAGCGACTTCAGCGACTCGCCGTTCTCACCCTCCCAGTAGCAGGAGCTGTACTTAAGATGCTTGCCCAGCACCGCGCGGAAGAACGCCGCCGGCACCTCGTAGTGCTGTTCATTGGCCTTGTCGACCTGCTCGGCAACGGCGCTGTCACGCAGCGCCTGCAGCCGCTTCTGGTACTCGGCAAACTCCCGCTCGCCGCGGTCGCGGGACTCGTTTTCCAGCCGCTCCGCCATCAGGCGCCGCATACCCCAGCGCATCAGGGGGTCGGGGAGCATGCCCCGCTCGCTCAGTTCTATACCCAACATAGCATTCCCTCCTGTCGGATGTACGGTGGCCGCGCCACGGCGGATCAGCGGTGGACGCTTGACCTCCCCACGGCGCGGGGTCCAAGGTAGAGCTTAGACCAGCCTGAGGAATTTACGCCGTGCCAGAGAACTGGGCCGCCACCGCCTTCAACCAGGACCCCGGGTCACCCAACGAGATTCACGGTGACGACCTCGCAAAGAAGTATGGCTTCGAGGGCGGGCTGGTGCCCGGCGTGACGATCTCTGCCTACCTGACCCACCCCGCAGTCGCTCACTGGGGCCTCGCCTTTCTCGAGCGCGGGCACGCCCATGTACGCGTTGGCTCGCCCCTGTACGATGGTGAGGACTTTCGCGTTGTCATCGACGAACAGGCAGCGACCAGTTACCGCGCTCGCCTTCTGCGGGGCGCCGACATCGTCAGCGCGGAGGCCACCGTTGGCCTCACCGAGCAGCTCCAGGAACCGCCCACGAGACGGGGCGACCCGATTGCCGAGAAGGACTACGCACCCCCGCGCTCCTCGAGCGAGGTCTGGCAGCAACGACGCGAGTCGGGGTGCGTGGCCTACCGCTACCACTGGGGCGGCGCCCACAAGATGAGCAGCTACCTCCTCGACCCGGCGGGCATGCCGGCGCTGCACCAGGGTGACGACGCCTTTGCCAACATGAGCTTTATCCTCGCACTGTCGAACTTCAGCGCAGACGGCAACGCGCGAATGAACCCCTGGGTGCACCTGGAAACGAAGTCACAGAATTTTTCCCCGATCGCGCCGGGCACCGACATCGTCGCGGAGATGGCCGTGGTGGACCTGTTTGAAAAGAAGGGGCACGAGTTCTTCGATGCCGAGATCAATCTCTTCGACGAGTCAGACGACCGCTGCCTGACCACGATCTGGCTGCGGGCCATACACCACCTCGCGGGGAGCTAGGCCGGCACATCGCGTCGTCACGGGTCTATACTGCAAGTGACAAGCTATGACGTTACACCTACGGCAACAGCGCGGGCAGTTGCGCCCGCGAATCTCACAGCGCGTCCGCGCGGGCGTCTGCGCCCTGCTATTGTCATTGCTTGCCACAACCGTAAAGGCCACCCCCTGCACAGAGAACACAGACTGCTCGGCTGACGAGACCTGTTACGGCGCGGGCAGCTGCGGCACCGGCGTCTGCGTGCCGGCATTCCACCTGCCCGGCTTCGTGATCGACCTGCCGGATCTCACGGCGTATACCGGCGACATCATTTCGACGCTCGACCATACCGACCCGTTCTACACGCGCTGCTGCGACACCAACATCACGGCGTATACGGGCGAGTCCGCTGACCGCGACGCCAACGCGGTGTTCTGCCCCGAGGCGCCCACATTGCCCGGCTGCTACTTCGGCAACTGCCTGTGTGGCTACCGCAGCCCGCAGGATGAGCCGTTCACCATAAACGGCACGTACTCAAGCCCCTTCGGCCCCGAGTACCTGTACTACGCGGGGCATGCAGGTTACGACTACGACTATCCGACCGACACGCCGTTACTCGCCGGACGCGGCGGTAGCCTGTGCAAGGCACAGGACGACCCGATCAACGGGCACTTCGGTTTCCCCACAGCGTGGGAGGCGTTCCACACGTTTTACATCGACCACGGCACCTTTGCCGGGCGCGGCTACGCGAGCTGGTACCTGCACGCGGCAGACCTCGACGGGCAGGATGTGCACGGCGCTGATCTTACGGACCTGTTGCCCGGCCAGTGTGCGCCGGTCGCCACCGGCCAGTTGGTCGGTCGGGTAGGCAATGTCGGTACGCTACTCCCGCACCTGCACTTCGAGGTCAGGGTGTACGAGCCGCTGGATGGACCTGAGGCCTCAAGCGGCAAGGTCATCGACCCCTACGGCTGGACGGGACAGGGGCAGGACCCGTGGGCCGACCCGAATGAAAACCCACAGGCGGAGTCGCGCACCGCCCCGCTGTGGCTGGCATGCGGCAACGGTCGGGTGGAGTGCGGCGAGGCCTGCGACGATGGCAATGTCGCAGGTGGTGACGGCTGCTCCGCCCTGTGTGAGATCGAACCGCCAGGCTGTTGACGCGCCACCCGGTTCGCAGCAAGCGCTACACTGGACGGCACCAGGATGAAAAACGACAACACGCGCAAGTCGATCGTCACGCACTATTGCACCGTTGACGTAAATCCCAACTTCCGCAAATTCACTAACTACTTTAACCTGTGCGAAGTCGCTGACGGCGGCTTCATCAACTCGCGCCACTATGACCTTCGCCCCAAGCGGCGCTGGTTCCGCAAGCAGGAGAAACTGCTCAACCCCAGCTTCATGGGCCACAACTAGGCGCCCGACCGGGCAGAGGATACAAGCATGAACAGTGCACTGGTTTTCGGCGTTGGCGCGAGCAATGGTCTCGGCGCCGCCATCGCGCGCCGATTTGCCAAGGAGGGTCTGCACACCTTGGTGGCGGGCCGCTCCCAGGACAAACTCGACAAGGTGTGTGCAGAGATCAACGCCGCAGGCGGAACCAGCTCCGCACACGTTGCAGACGCCACTGTGGCGAGCGAGGTACAGGCCGCTGTCGACGCGACCGCGGCGCTCGGCACGCTGGAGGCCGTGATCTGCAACGTGGGCAACAATCGGCCACTCTCGTTCAATGACCTGACCGAGGAACTCTTCGAGCAGTTCTGGCGCACCTGCACGCTGTCGGGCTTCCTTGCCGCGAAGGCCGCACTACCTGCGCTCGTTGAGAACGGCGGCTCGCTGCTTTTTACGGGCGCATCGGCCTCACTGCGCGGTCGGCCCGGCTTCGCACACTTCAGCGCCGCCAAGGCGGGACTGCGCAATATGGCGCAGGCAGTGGCAAAGGAGTACGGCCCGCAGGGCGTGCACGTGGGTCACGTGGTAGTCGACGGTGTGATCAACGGCGAGCTGGTGCGCAATGCGTTTGGCGAGTACCTCGACAACCTCGGCCCCGATGGTTCACTGGAGCCGGATGCCATCGCCGAAGCGTTCTGGCAGCTGCACCAGCAGCCGCGCAACGCGTGGACGTTCGAGCTGGATATACGTCCCTTTAAAGAAAGCTGGTAAGGGCGGTATCTACCGCCCCAGCTCATCGAGGTAGGGCTCAAACAGCTTGAAGTTCTGCGGGATGGGGTCTGCACCCTGCCCGCCGTGAATCATCGCGGTCTGCAGCTGCCCTTTCACCCAGTTGTGCTCTGCCCAGTTGCCACCGCCGGTCACCACGAGCTCCATTTCTGCATTGCCCGCCGTCATCGCGCCGGTGAACGTGGCGCCAAGCGCAGACAGGCCTGCGAGACCCGGGTTCTCTGCACCCTGGGTGTCCTGCTCCATCTGTTCCATCTTTTCGCGGAAGCGTTCCTGCGCCTTTCGCGCCTTGCGCTGCACCTCTACGTAGGCCTCTACCTGCGCCTTGCTGACCCGGCCATTGGCGGGCGGGTCGTAGGTATGCGTGCCCGCCGTCTCCATGATTTCACCCTGGCGCTGCAGCGCACCGACCACGCCGGCCTGGCGCGGCGCTTCCTGGTAACTGCCCTCGTAGGTCTCTGCGGCGGTAAAACTCTCGCCGGAAGGACGGCCAATCCCGAGTACGGAGCCAATGATGGCATTGATCACAACAACCACGAGCAGGCTGAGAATAAAGTGCAGCACGCGCTTGCCATCCGGTACAGCGAGCGCCTTGGGCAGCAGTCGATACAGGTACACGAGCGACAACACCGCCGCTGCGAGTGCCACCAGCACCCCGATCCACGGCAGTATAGCCCCGACAACACCGCCCAACATCGCCGGCACCCACGCGAGCGACAACGCGGAAAACGACTTGTCGAAACTACTCTCACCGCCAAACACGCCGGCGAGGAACGAAAACACCCACGCACCGACAAAGACGCCGACGAGGCCACTGATAAGCGCCGAGAAAAACGTCGCAAAAAAGCCCATACCCGGCACAAGGCCCCCGAAGGCACCGAGGCACAATGCGTTGAGCAGGATAAGTGGGCCGGTGAGTACGAGGGCGGTGTCCTTAAACGGTACGCCCTCGGCAAAGTACTTGTCCCAACCCGCAGCGGGGTCGGTGATACCCAGTTTGATAATGTCCGGTGTCTTGCTGAAATCGAGGCTCATGCGCGCTCCCTACATCTATCGTTCACGGCGGCGTAACACAGCAGACCGGCGCGGCCCGCTATCACTACTCTTCGTATAGATAAGGATCGCGGGAAACTCAAGCGACTCGGGCGCAAATCTCCTGGACAGGAGCGGTTTAGTTCACCTTCGGGCGCAGATGCGGCAGGAACATCACGAAACTGACCAGTACCAACAGGCCGGCAAGCAGGTAGCTGGCGCCGGGGTAGTAGACGGGCGCATCCGCCTGTGTGAAGTACCCAAACACCCCTGTCATAACCGGGGGTGACACGATGGCCGCGAGGCTGACGATGCTACCGAGGCCGCCCTGCAACTCACCCTGGGCATTAGAGGGCACGCGACTCGACATAATGGCCTGCACCGCGGGGCCCAGGAAGCCCTGTCCCGCGCCCACAAACAGGAAGAGGTATACCATCCACGTCTCGGTTGCGAACGCGTAGCCCAGGAAACTTGCCGCGGCGCAGGTGAGCCCGATGTATGCAGTGCGCACCTGCCCGAAGAGGTCGATACTCCAACGGATCAGGAACGCCTGGCTGATCATCATCAACACCCCGGCGAAACCCAGCGAGAAACCGATTTCGCGCTGGCTCCAGCCGAAGTTAGCGATCGTGAAGTACGACCAGACCGAGGGCAGCGCCTGGTGGGCGACCAGGAAAACGAAGTAGGCACCGACGAGTCCGAACACCACCGGGTAGCTCTTCAGGTGACGCAGCGCTCCGAGGGGGTTCGCACGGCGCCACTCGAACGGCCTGCGATTCTCCTTTGCGAGCGTCTCCGGCAGCACAAAGAAACCAAAGGCCGCGTTGGCTATTGCCAGCGCGGCGGTCGCATAAAACGGTACACGCGGGCCAAGCTCGCCGAGAAAGCCACCCAGCACGGGGCCCAGTATGAAGCCGCCGCCGAACGCGGCCCCCATAAGCGCAAAGTTCTTGGCGCGCTCATCGGGCGGGAAAATATCGGCGATGTAGGCGTTCGCAATCGCGTAAGTGGACGAGGTCGCCCCCGAAATCAGGCGGCCCACCACGAGCCACATCAGCGTGGGCGCCCAGCCCATGAGAATGTAGTCGAGCCCGTAGGCCAGCAGCGTCAACAACAGCACCGGGCGCCGGCCAAAGCGGTCCGACAGGTTGCCCATAACGGGCGACATGAAGAAGTTCATTGCGGCGTAAAGGAACACCAGCCAACCGCCAATGACCGCGGCGCGGCTCAGTTCCTCACCCGTCACCTCCATGATGAGCTGCGGCATGACCGGCAGGATGATGCCAAAGCCAATGGAGTCGAGGAGGACCGTGATAAAGATGAATGACAACGCCAGCCTGGGGCTAGCTGGCATCGCGGGCGCGCTCACAGCAGGTTAACCCTTGGGCGAATGCGGTCTCGCCGCGCCTGCAATGGGCGCGAAGGTTCAAGCCGTGACCGGCCAGCGCGTATAAGAGGGACGTGCGTCAGAAGCTGTAGTTCAGGTTCAGGCGGTACCAGTCAGTCTCTTCAAGACCCTGCTCGTCTGACTGTGCGCGTGAATACTCGACACTCCAGCCGAGTTGACGCGTGAGTTTACCGCTCGCGTTAACACCCACCGTGCGGTAGCTCTGACGTGCACCCTGGGTAACACCCTGCACCTGCGTCTCACCGCCGTGAACATAGTTCACATCGACGCCGAGCGAGAGGTAATCCTTAATAACATCGCGCGAGAGCTGGGCGCCGAGGCGCATCAGGGGCTCGCGCACAAGGTGGTCATTGGCGAAGGGGTTTTCATCCTCGGTAAAAAACGAAATCGCGGGAACAAACTCAAGCGTTGTCCTTGAGCCCGCCGCGCCCCACTCCTGCACCAGAGGCACGCCGACATCCCACTGGTTAAGTCCTGGGTGCGGCGACGTGTCGTCGACCTTGTCGTCGTTAAATATGGGATTCGTGAAGAGCTCGTTTTGCTGCAGAAGGTCCAGATCGGTGGACATGTTCAACGAATCAAGCGCGGGGTTGAGGAATGCCGCGCTGGTCAGGGGTGTTGTGCTTTGGGTGTTGGAATGCAGTCCCGGGCTCATTGGGAGGGACTGGGTCTTTGCAGGAAACAGGAATTTGTCGCCAGCAATTTTCTCGGTCTTCGCGGGGAACAACAAGCCGCCGCCCTGCCCTGCAAACGCAGGCAATGCGGTACACGCTGCCACCAAACCCAGCAGCAGGCGACAACCGGCGAGAGAGAACCTACCGCGATGCATACTTCACCCCAAGAACAACTGTGCCAAGCGTACACCGCCCGGCCCGCCATTGCGACTGACAACATGGGTCATAATACGTTAGCGGTAAATAGTTTTTAGGGGTCGCCGTGCAGCGCCTGCAGGTACTGCGGCGCCTCCAACGTCACGAAGTGATTGGTGTTTTCAGTGGCAACCACAGAGACGCCGGGGTTAAGCGCGGCGCCCGCCTCGGCGCTGGCCAGCATGCTCGCATTGTCCAGCACATCGTCTCTGGCGCCCATAACCACATAAACTTCAGGGTAATTAGCGTACACATCATGAGGCGTTTCACGCTGCCAGCGGACAATGCTGCGTACATTTGCGACACACGTGCTGTAGTGCCGCGCGTTGCTGTAAACCGATAAACAGATGGCCGTTTTCAACTCGTTGCTGGGCTTCATCATAGGCTGCTTGAGTAACTGCTCCGGCCCGGCGTTGCGCGACAGGCCCAGCACGATCGGCATGAAATAGCAGATGAGCGCATGCGGAAAGGGGTCGTTACCTTTGCCCACCGTGCAGGCACCGGGCAGCACCGGCGCTTCCAATATCGCGCGCACGCCCTTGCCCTCTGCCCCCATAAGCTCGGGGTACTGCCGCCCGGCCTCCAGCGTGACCGCGCCACCGCGGGAGTGGCCGTGCAAAGAAACGTCGCTACCGCTCGCCAGCTCGCGCACGACGAGGCCGAGGTAGAACCCATCGTGCTCAATAGTGCCCAGCGGGTGCGGGTTCGCGGGCCAGTCCAGCGCAGCCTGAGTCAGTCGGGGAAACGAGCAATGGTAATCGCCGTTGTTTACCAGGATGAGCTCACACTCAGACTCGGCATAGAGCGCCTGGAAGTAGCGCATGTCTTCCAGGAAACCGGGAAAGCACACCACCGTCTTGGTATTGCCGGCGGTGGCTGGTCGCCGGGCGATAAAGGTCTCGCCCACACGAAACAACTCGCCGTCGAAGTCTGCATCAAACAACTGCGGCAGATCGCGGTTAGTCCAGTACTGGCGATAAAGATGCACCGCCAGCACAATGCCGGCGAGGACGATCAGCAAAACCCCTGTTGCACTCACAAGCAACAACCTCCCAACAGTTCAGCGGCCGCGCCGTGTCAGGCAGCCCGTTCGCAGCATCAGCTGAACGCGATGCCCTCAAACTTACCCGAGTCGCGCCACTCGTCAATGTAGCGGAAGAATGCCATCGCACCGGCTGGGTACCCCACGTAGGTCTTTGCCTCGTCAGGCAGGGGCTGACCCTCGTTGTTGTAGTAGCCCGGCGTGCAGGTCGGGTCGGCGATCATGATGGAAGCCCCAGAGAGCACCTCCAGCCAGGCGTCTTCCGCCTCTTTCGTCGTTTCGACCACCTTGTAGTCGTTGTCCTGCGCGTGCTTCAGCATTAACGCAATCGTACGTGCCGACTCGACTATGTTGTGCGGCACATTGGCGATAAAGTTTGCACCCTGCGTGGGTTGCACGCGAAAAAGATTGGGGAAGTTGTGGGAGCTGATGCCGTGCAGCGTGCGCATGCCCGTCTCCCAGTAATCCGTCAACGTGACGCCATCGCGGCCAATCGTTTCGAAACCACAGCGATCTGATACCTCGGTACCGATCAGGAAACCGGTGCCGTAGATGATGCAGTCCACCTCGTATTCCTCACCGGCAACCACAACACCCCTGGCCGTGATGCGCTCGACACCCTGGCCGTTGGTGTCCAGCAGGACCGTCGAGGGATTGTTAAACGCCTGCAGGTATTCGTCGTGGTAACACGGGCGCTTGCACAGCTGCTTGTACCAGGCCTTCAGGTTCGCCGCGGTGTCCGGGTCGTCAACTACGTCGTCGACGCGGGCACGAATCTGGTCCATCTTCTCGAAGTCAGAGTCCTCGTAGGCGAGCATCATCTGAACAGGGTCAGATTGCTGCTCGGGCGGCAGGGTCATCACCTTTTCCTGGAAACGCCGTGCAAGATCGGTCCAGCCGTCGTGCACGAAGTCTTCAAACGCAATGCCCGTCATGTTCTCAGTGAAGTTCTCCATCCAGCGCTGCTGCCAGCCGGTGTCTTGCGTGGTCTTCGCATACCACTCGGCGTCGGTCGGTTCGTTGCTGCGCACATCGACGGATGACGGGGTGCGCTGGCAGACGTAAAACGTACCGCAAGCCCTTGCGAGATGGGGTACGCACTGCACCGCCGTTGCGCCGGTGCCGATCAGTGCAACACGCTTGTCCTTCAGGTTTTCCATCAACGCGCCGGAGGCATCGCCGCCCGTGTACTCGTAATCCCAGCGGCTGGTATGGAACGCGTGGCCCTCGAAGTCATCAATGCCCGGAATACCCGGCAGTTTCGGCACGTGCAGCGGGCCGGTGCCCATGGCGACGTACTGCGAGGTGAAGTCGTCGCCGCGGTCGGTACGAACATGCCATACGCTCTCGGCCTCGTCCCACTTCAGCTCCAGCACGCGCGTGTGGAACAGCGCGTTGTCATACAGGTTGTACTGTCTGCCGATGCGCGCACAGTGCTCAAGAATTTCGGGAGCGCGCGCGTATTTTTCGCGCGGCATGTAGTTCGTCTCTTCCAGCAGCGGCATGTAGATCATCGAGGCCGTGTCACACATCGCGCCGGGGTAGCGGTTCCAGTACCACGTACCACCGAAGTCGCCGCCTTTTTCGATAACGCGATAGTCCGTGATACCGACCTCGGCCAGCCGCGCGCCTGTCACTAGCCCGGAGAAGCCGCCGCCGATGAACGTGACTGTTACATGGTCCACCTTGGGTTCACGCTCTTCAAACGGGACGTAGGGGTCGTCGAGCATGCCTGCGAACTTGTCTTCAAAGCGCAGGTACTGGTCGTTGCCCTCTGGCCGCAGGCGTTTCTCGCGCTCCTCGGCGTACTTCTGCTTGGTGGCTTCTCTGTCCATGATAGATTCCTGGGCGGTTGGCGGTGCGGCGAGGAGACGCCGGGTTAAACTTCGTCGTTGCGGTCTTTCTGGGTGTCGTCTTCGAGATAGTGAGGCGGCGGTTTATGGGGTAACCCGAGCACTGCAAAGGTGAGTTCTGTCAGCTGGTCAGCACCAGCGACCGGGTCGAGCTTGTCACCCTGGCCCAGCAAGTGCCCGGTCGCAGAGAGCAGTACTCCGAAGTACGCCGCGTACACCACTTCCGGATCAAGGTGGCTGAGACTGCCCAGCGAAACGCCCTCCAAAACTTCTTCGCCCAGCGTCTGCTGCATGACATTGGAGATCACCTCACCGGTCGAGAACGAACCGGCCTGCAGCAACAGGCGACAGGCATCCGGGTCTGACAACAGCGAGTAATGCGCAAACCAGGTTCGCGCGTGCGCGAGATCGAGGCGGTCTTCTATCGGCGGCTGGTACTCACTGCGCCGCTCGAGCAAGCGCTCTATCGTCTCGCCTACGAGCGCATCGAATAGCGCGTCGCGGCTGTCGAAGTGATTGTAAAAGCTGCCCTTGGCAACGCCCGCGGTAGAGGTGATCGCATCGATCGACACGTTCTCAACACCACGGTCGACAAACAGGCGCCTGCCCGCGACCATGATCTGGTGGCGGGTCTCCTGGCGGCGACGCTGATAACCGTTCAGACTGTCGTCTTCGGTGTCTGAATTAGCGTTATGATTTGACCGAACAGTCATATTATTGCACTCTAGATCAATCCAACCCCGCAAGCAAGGCGAGCGGGCTCTTCCGGAAGCGCAGGTAAGGCAGCGCGCCCCCTCCTACAGACAGACATACAAGGACTCTCCATGGAATCTTTCTCTGGCAGGATAGCGCTCGTGACGGGCGGCGGCAGCGGCATGGGGCGCGAGATCGTGCGCCAACTCACCGATGAAGGGTGCCACGTGGCGCTCTGCGACCTGTCGGAAGACGCCATGCAGGGTACGGTTGACGCCTGCAGCGAGGCGATCGCCGGCGGCGTCCGTGTCACTACTCACCTGTGCGACGTGGGCAGTGAAGCCGACCTGGAGCGCCTGCGCGATGCGGTTATGGCAGAGCACGCAACGGACCACATTCATTTGCTGTTCAACAACGCGGGCGTCTCTGGCGGACAAAGCTTCCTCAACGACCCGCGCGACCAGTGGGACCGCACCTTTAACATTTGCTGGGGCGGCGTCTATCTCGGCTGCCGCGTGTTCCTGCCCCTGCTCGTGAAAGCAGATGCGGGACACGTCATCAACACCTCCAGCGTCAACGGCTTCTGGGCCTGCCTTGGTCCGACCGTGGAACACACGGCGTACAGTGCAGCGAAGTTCGCGGTAAAAGGCTTTACCGAGGCCCTGCTGACCGACCTGCGGTTGAATGCGCCGCACGTCGGTGTGTCACTGGTGATGCCGGGGCATATCGGTACCGCTATCGCGGCCAACACCAACCGCATGTGGCAGGGCGAACCCGAGGACATGAGCGCCGAGGCCATCGAGCGCATCCGTACTCGCTGGTCGCGCATCGACCCCGCGGCCGCAGAACTGCCCGATGAGGCGGTCAGGCAAATGGTGCGCGTAACGCAGGAGAACTTCCTCAACAACGCTCCAACGACCGCAGCGGAAGCGGCGACCATCATCCTTAACGGTGTGCGCAACAACGACTGGCGTATACTCGTTGGCGAAGATGCGGTCGCACTTGACGAGGCCGTGCGCGCAAACCCCACCGGCGCTTACGAAAGGGAGTTCGTCAGCCCATTCGGCATCAACATCTGATTCACACCTAAACACACAGCCCAACCATTCAACTCAACCATTCAACTCAACCATTTAACCCCGACAGTTCAGCACAAACAGGAGGCTTCATGGCCGTCGACTTTTCCAACATTTTTTCCATTGCCGGCAAGACAGCGCTGGTCACGGGCGGCTCGCGAGGTATCGGCGAAATGATCGCTGCCGGCTTCCTGGCCGGCGGTGCAAAGGTTTACATTTCATCGCGCAAGGCCGACGTCTGTAACGCCACCGCCGAGCGGCTGTCAAAGGAGTACAACGGCGAGTGTATCTCCATACCGGCAGACCTGTCTGGCGTGGCAGGGGCTGAAGCGCTCGCAGGCGAGCTTGCGAAACACGAAGACAAGCTCGACATTCTTGTGAACAACGCAGGCGCCTCGTGGGGCGCACCGATCGATGAGTTCCCGGAAGCTGGCTGGGACAAGGTGATGGACACCAACGTCAAGGGCGTTTTCTTCCTGACCCAGAAGCTGCTGCCGCAGCTGCGCGCAGCAGGCACCGCCGAAGACCCCGCACGCATCATCAACATCGGCTCGATCGACGGCCTGCAGTCGTCGGTGTTCAGCGTATTCAGCTACGGCGCCTCCAAGGCAGCGGTGCACCACCTCACGCGCTTCCTCGCGAACCACCTCGTGAAAGACAACATCATCTGTAACGCGATCGCACCGGGCCCCTACCCCACTTGGATGCTGAGCACCGGCGTGGGCTACGGTGGTGAAACTGACGGTGTTGACTGGGACGCGATTGGCGGGAGCAACCCCCGCGGCCGGGTAGGTACACCAGAGGATATCGCTGGACTTGCGATTTTCCTTTGCTCGCGCGCCGGCGCATTCGTTGTGGGTGAAACAATCACGTCTGACGGCGGCGTGTTCAACACGCGCTGAGTTGACCCTCGCGGCTTAACCCGCGCCGAGACTTTCGAGCAGCGCGCGGGCCTCACCCTGCTCGGGGAACGCCGGCTGGCCATCCGCCAGGATGTCCTCGAGCTGCTCACGCGCGGCATCGCCCTGCCCCAGCGCGTTCTGGATCATCGCCTGGTGGTAGCGAATAGACGGATTGCCGGGGGCGGCTTCCAGCGCCTGCTGGATCACTACGGCAGCCGCGCGGTGCTTGCCATTCAGGTATTCGATCACCGCACGCGAGTCCAACACCATCGGGTCACCCGGCACGAGCTTCGCTGCTCTGCGAATCAATACCAGCGCTCGGTTGGGGTCTGACTTACGCAGCAGCCATGCAAGATTGTTCAGCGCGAGCACGTTGTCAGCATCGCGCGCCAAAACCTGTATGTACTGTGCCTGCGCCGCATCGAGCTTGTTTTCGGCGTAGAGTTGGTCAGACAACGACAGTCGCGCAAGCACATCGTCCGGTTCACGCCTGAGCCAGTTATTCAGCAGCCGCCGTGCCTGACTCGCACGACCGTTACGCCGCTGCATCTCGGCAAACTGCAGCAGCGTTGCTGTGGTACGCCCGCTGGCATGTGCCTGCTGTGCCAGGCGAAGCCCCTCCTTGTAGTCGCCGCGCCGCGCGGCAAGCACGCTCTGCATGCGCATGACCTCGGGGTCATCGGGCGCCTCTTCGGCGAGGCGCTCGATGTAGCTGACAAGCGCTTCTTCATCGCCATCGAGCTCGGCCTGCCGTGCGAGCACCATGAGCGCGGGCAGGTAGTCCTCGTCAATCTCGAGCGCGCGTGCGAGCGCAGCCCTGGATTCCTCGTTCTTGCCAAGCGCCTCGGCCGCGCCCGCGAGCAGGTAGAAATGATCCGCGGTGCCATCGACGATTCGCGTGAGCTCCCTCAGCGCCGCATACGCGGCGCTGTACTCTTCTTCCGCCATCTGTGCACGCGCAAAGAGTTCCAACACCCGCGGTGAGCGCTGCTGCAATACCAGCAGACGACTGAACTCGTCAGCCACGCGGTGAGGGTCGCCGCTGTCCAGGAAGTACCGCGCGAGCGCCAACCGCGGCTCGAGCGATGTCGGGTTGAAGTCTGCGGCCTGGCGCAGCACGGCAACCATCTCATCGTTGTCACCCTCGCGCCCTTCGAGAGCAGCGAGTGACAACAGCGCCGGTACATTGGCAGAGTCACCCGAGAGAACGGCCTGGTAGTGTTTACGTTCCGCCGCGTTGTCGCCCGCGCGTCGTGCAAGGCCCGCCAGCGTCATGTTGGCAGAGGCGTTCCTGGGATCGCGCTTCAGCGCCAGTGCCAGCACCTCCTTCGCCTCCTCGTGCTGGCCTGCCGCAATGTGCACGTTCGCGATGACGTTGTAGGGGGCGATGTTTGCGGTGTCGCGCCACTTCAGCGAGTCTGCAGCGGCTAACGCCGCCTCATAGTCCTGCTTATCCATGTGCCCCAGGATGGCAATGATCTCCTCGCGCGGGAACACATCGATATCTGCGAAAACCGCCTCTAGCGCCGGTACCCGCTCTGCACCCAAGGAGGTGGTCAGAAGGCCTGCGCCGAGCGATATACGACCTGGCGGAGTATCAGGCGCTAAGCGCCCAAGCCAGCGAAAAAGGAACAGCGCCTGGTCTGCGCGGTCGTCCAGCAACAGCGAGTGCGCGGCGATATTCATCGCGTAGATGTCGTTCGGATTGAAGTCGCGCACGGGCTCCAGTGCGGGCTGAACCTTGTCGTAGTCCCCGTTTTTTAATAGCAGCGCCGCAAGCAGGCGACGACCGCGAATGGTCTCGGGAGCAAACTCCACGAACTCGGTGGCGAAGTGCTCCGCGAGCTCTGCATCGCCGGCGAGCAGGTGCACAAGACTGAGGAAGTAAAGCGACAGTGGATACTTCGCCACCACCGGGCGGGCGGCATTGAGACTGTCGATGGCGTCGCGGTCCCTGCCATCATGGAACGCCATAAGACCCTGGATGTAACGCACGCTCGCGTGATTCGGTGCCACGCGTTCAAGTTCGGCCAGGTCTGCGTTAACTGCGTCGAGCTCGTCGAGGCGCAGGTTGAGCGTCGCGCGCGCCACGCGGTCGGCAAAATCGACCCCCGATGCCTCAATCGCCGCAGTGAACGCATCACGCGCTGCTTGCAGCCGGTCCATACGCAGCAGGATGTGGGCCTTAAGGCGCAGGGCCTCTGGATAGCCGGGCGTATCAGACAGGACCAGCTCAACCTCGGCGAGCCCATTTTCGAGGCGACCCTGCACCGCGTCCATGCGTGCCCCGAGGATACGCACCTCGATATCATCGGGAGCCAGCTCAACCGCCCCATCAAACAGGCGCTGGGCCACGTCGGTGTTTCCCGTCAGCAGCGCCGCCAACACCTGAATGGCCATCATGCGCGCCGCGGGCGCCGGTGGCAGTCCCTCGATAGACAGCGCCAGCGCCTCGTCCAGCCTCCCCTGG
This sequence comes from Halioglobus sp., assembly GCA_965227435.1. Taxonomy (GTDB): domain Bacteria; phylum Pseudomonadota; class Gammaproteobacteria; order Pseudomonadales; family Halieaceae; genus Marimicrobium. The sequence goes on from CBDDGB010000002.1 coordinate 1,557,553, forward strand.
CCCAGCATGGCCCGGGCAACGCGCGGCCGCGTCTCCTCGACGGGCCAACCCAGCGACTCCGCGCGAGTTAGCTCTTTCTCCGCGGCGGCATTGTCTTCCAACTCGAGGTGTATCTTGCCCAGCACGAAGCGGGCCTCGGCGGAGGTAGGCTCGAGCTGCATGACGTTCTGCAGCTCCAGATAGGCGGCGGGGAAATCGCCCTCCTCGAAGTGGGCTCGTGCATCAGCCATATACTCTTCTGCGCCCTTCTCTTCACCGCAGGCGGCGAGGATGAAGATGGTGAACAGGAGCAGAAGACGGCGCATGGACTCTCTCAGGATACTGGCGTTAAAGGCGAGCAGGATTGCACGGCCCGCCGGGACCGGCAAGGGTGCCAAAGCAGTCCGAAAAATACAATCAGGCTTGACTGTTTTCTTTTTCACACCCATACTCAGCCTCCTGTCAGCACGAGGATATAGACCGTGACCGCACCCACAGCCACCGACAACCGCGCCCTCGCGGACATGCCGCTGTTCGACACCGAGACGCTGAAGTGCCCCTACCACTACGACCAGACACTGCGCAGCGAGTCGCCGGTTTACCAGGACCCGCAGTCTGGCGTGTACATCGTGTCTACGTATGACCTCGTGCGCGAGGCACACAAGAACGACGCGGTGTTCTCCAACGAATTCACCCTGGCACTCGGCTCGCAGCAACAGCTCGACGAGGACGTACTGGGCGCCATGAAGCGCACCTACAACCTCGGCAAGGGCACCCTGCTCACCGTCGACGACCCGGACCACAAGATGTACCGGGACACCGTGCGCGACTTCTTCCTTAAGGACAACGTCGAGCGCTACCGTCCGTGGGTCGAGGAATTGGCAGAGAAGTCTGTCAGCGCCCTGCCTTTCGGCGATGAGTTCGATTTCGTGGAGGGCTTCTCTCGCCCCTACCCGCTCTCGGTCATCATGCACGTCCTCGGCATTCCGCTCGACATGCTGGACAAGGCCTTCAAGTGGACAGTCGCAAACGTCACCGTATTGTCGCAGGTCGCCGACAAGGAGACCCTGCTGCAGGCCCACGCCGATGTTAAGGAAGAGTACGACTGGTTTGCGGCCGCACTCGACGAGCGCCGCGCCAACCCGCGCGACGACCTGCTCAACCACGTGGCGCACCTGGAAGTTGACGGCCGCCCGATGACCATCGAAGAGCAACTCTCGCACTGCACGCAGTTCCTGGTGGCGGGTAACGAGACCACCACGGCCACGCTGGCGGAAGGCATTCGCCAGCTGGCGCTGAACCCGGAACAGGAAGCGGCGGTACGCGCTGACCGTTCGCTGATTCCCAACCTGGTGGAGGAAACACTGCGCCTTGCCTCCCCCACCTCAAACATGTGGCGACTGTGCAAGGAAGACTACGACCTCGGCGGTACGACGATTCCCGCAGGCTCGATGGTATTGCTCAAGTACTTCTCGTCAAACCACGACGACAATATGTTCGAAGCCCCGATGGAGTTCGACGTCACGCGCAAAAACGCCAAGCGCCACATCGCCTTCGGCTTCGGCTCCCACGTCTGCATCGGCCAGCATCTCTCACGCCTGGAGATGATCATCGCATGGGAAAAGCTCTTCGAGATGACCAGCAGCATCAAGCTGGCAGCGGATCCAACGTCACTCGAATACATGCCGAACATTCTGTTGCGTGGGCTGGAAGAGCTGCCGGTTGTTATTGAGCGGTAGTAACTGCGGCTCCGCACCCAACTATCGTTGCCCTCGCTAAGTCGGCGGTGCGACGACTAGTGGCGTTTGGTGTTTAGAGCCACTGTTAGTTTCTTTAGCCCCTCCGGCCCCGACCCGCGATAGTTCTTCGCTCCGCTGTCCGCGCCGCTCCGCGGTGCCCTCAGTCAGTTGCGAGCCTCCTGCGGAGTCTCGCGCCATTCCTTCGGCGCGTCCCTGACGGCTTCGCGAAGATCTATCGCGGCTCGTGGCCTTAGACTGTGCTCTGAGTTTTACATGGTTTCTGCGCGCCAGTGTCAGTGGATTCCGATGTTCCAAACCACCGCCTTCGCATGAATGAAGATTTAAATTGCGATGGTTTCGCTTTTTGTCGAGCGCTCCCATTCTTTAACCGCACCGCAAGCCATCTCCCCTCACTGACACAAGGCCCGCGAGCGGCCGCTGTTGTCGCCGCATAAAACGCGCCGAGGGAGTGGCGCGAGACCCGTAGGGGCTCGCAACCGACTGAGGGCAGCCCGGAGGGCCGCGAGTTTAAGGCGATAACAGCGGGCACTTGCGGGCCGGCCAATGGAACAGATAAGCCCACCAGATGTTGGATAGTGAAGTAAAAAAGACAGGTAGGGCGCCGTGGTGGCGGGGAAGTTCGGGCGAGGCTGCTTTTCTCGCCTCGTCCGGGCTTTCACGCCACCGCGGTGACCGGGTTGCCAGCACGCTACACGGTTAACGCCAGGCAATACTCACGGTCTACAAGCAAAAACCAAGTTACCCGGGCTGCAAGACCAACAACCCGGGCAACTCTCAAGCAGCGTAAAACCTACCCAGCCTTGCGCTCCTCCTGCTGCGCCACCACAGGAAACTTAGCCATGATCTGATCAAACGCCGCCAACGCAGTCTGCGCTGACCCGTAAACGCCCATGACTTTGGCTTCCTTGGTCCGCTCACCGATCAGGTACAGACCCTCAACCCCTTCAGCCTCGATATCGATCAGCTTGTCACCGACAAGACCAGGCGCTTCCATGATGGTCGCAGGGCCAAAGGACTGCACACGCCAGTGAGCATTCTCAACAACACCCGGGAACAGGATCTTGATCTCTTCTTCCCACTGGTCAAACAGCTCCCTCAGCGCAACCTTGTGTGAGGCGAGGCGCATGTCGAAGAGGTTGGGCTTGTCCCACCAGCCGAGCTGAATCCAGAAGGTCGCCTCGTACACACCTTCGCGCTCAGAGTAGTCGAGCGTGCTCGCACACCAGGGGCGACCGGTTACAGGACCTTCCTGCACCCAGCGGATTCCCGAGTCGTCGAAGAGTTCCGGGTCATCCAGCGCATAGGTCAGCGTCATCACGTTGAGCGTGCGGCGGTGGATGTATTCGAGACGCTCTGCGTACCACGGCGCAAGATCGTCTTCGGAGATGATGTTGAAGATGTCCCAGATCGCCACAGCGCTCACCACGACATCGGCCGCGATAAAGTCGACATCAAGCAGCTGGGTGGGAATGACGCGCTGACCTGTGTCGACCTCGACACCGATCGCACGGCCGTCCTCGATGACCACTCGCGAAACCGAGGCGTGTGTGCGAATCTCGCCGCCCGTTTCCTCGATAGACTCGATCAGTGCCGGCGCAATCGCGCCAGAGCCACCCTTCACCCAGTAAGAGCCCCAGGGCATGCGGCCGAGGGCTTCGATCTGCTTCTTCACGCTGTAGAACAGCGAGCCGATCGAGTAGTCGGTTGCCTTGGGCAGCGTGCCGCCGAACAGCCAGCCCATGTAGCGGAAGAAGTCGATGACGTTCTGGTCATCCGTCTGTGACTGCACCCAGGCTTCGGTGGAGATGTCGTTAAGCTCCTCGATCTCTTCCCAGCTGATCTTCATGGCGGTCTCTTTGTAGACGCGCATGAATTCGTCCATCGAGGCGCCAATCACATCGGTGGACAGGCTACGCCACTTGCCATCGGTGTAGATTTCGCCGTGGTTGGTCCACTCGCACACGTTCGCGGGCATCTCTTTGCCGATGCGACGATAGATCTCGTCCTGTGTACCGGCCAGGATCAGGCCTTTGATGCCGTTGTCGACCGCGGAGCCGTCAAGTGTGCCAGACGCGGCGCGACCGCCCAGGTTCTCAGGCCCGCCCTTCTCCAGCACCAACACTTTCTTACCGGCGTGGGACAACAGCGCCGCAAGGTTGAGGCCGCCCATACCGCCACCGACGACGATTACATCGAATTTCTCTGAAGCCATGGTTTTCTCCCGATATTCCACGTGGGGTTAATTTAACAGTGACGTAAGATTAGTATAATGTTACACTGCTGTAAAATTAACGCGGTTCAAATATTCCGGCCCAGAGGGGGCAAATGACAGCGGCAGAGGAAAAAATCGACGGACGCTCAAGGCGCCGGCCCGGGGTGGAACAACAGCGCGAGAGCATACTCCGCACCGCCGTCTCGCTCTTTGCCGACGCAGGCACGCGCAACGTCTCGATTGCGCAGATCTGTGCAGCAGCCGAGGTCTCACGGCCTACCTTCTACCGCTGCTATGCCGACAAGGACGCCCTCGTGGCGGACATCTACGCCGAGGCGGTGGCGACGCCCTCCACCGACTTTCAGCTGCGCGCCAACCTGCACGACCCCGACTCCCTTCGCGAGCAGCTGGACGCGCTGTTCGAACGTATATTCGACAACGCGGATATCGCGCGAGTGATCTTTGTTGAGGCGAGCGACCCGGGTTCGCCCGCGGCCAAGATTGTTGAAGAAGGATTCGCGCGCGCCGCGCGCACCCTCGCAAGAGACCTCAAGAAAAGCGGCGCTACGCCGCCGAGCACGACCTACCTGAAATCAGTCATGGCCGCCGTGCAATGGCTGGTGCACGACGCGATTCGCAAGGGGCTGGACGCGCGCAGTCGCACCGAGGCAAAAGAGGCCGCCTATCGCCTCGTGGTCAACGCCCTGGACGAATAGCCGCACCAGACCGCGTATTAGCGCCCCTGCACTTTGCGCCTGGAGTGTTCGATCAGCGCCCAAAGAACATTGCTGGAACTCACCTGACCCACCAGCTTGCCGTCCTCTATGACGGGGCGCCTGCGCTGGTGGCTGTCGAGCATGCCCTGGGCCACTTCCACGATGCTGTCGCCCGGCTGGCAGGAGTCGATCACGGGCGTCATCGCATCTCCCACACTGGTATAGGCAGGGTCGCCATCGTTGTAGACGGCGGCCAGCGTTGCCTTGAGACAGTCGATCTCCGAGAGAATACCCACAACGCGGCCCTCGCCGTCGGTCACGGTGAGACCGGTAATCCGACTTTCCAGGATCATCTCCACGGCCTCCACGAGGGTGGCTTTCGGTTGGATGGTCAGCGGGTGCTTGTGCATGCAGTCGCGAATGGTGGTGGGCTGGGCCATGGGGAACTCCGTCTACAGTAGCGTTACCTGCACAGTGTAACCCAGCGCCCAGAGAGAAGTGGCAACGAGATTCTAAGGCCAGTCGTTGCTAGCTGAGACCGTCAATGAACTCCATGACGGCCTGGGAAAATACCTCGTTGCGATCGCCCACCACCATGTGCCGCGCATCGGCAACGTCGACGTAGTGCGCATCGGGCACCGTCTTGAGAAACGCCTCGACGGCGTCCTCGGTCACCACGTTGCTCTCGCGACCGCGCACCAGCATGATCGGCACCTCAACGGCCTGGGCCGCCTCGATCATGCGCCGCGGGCGCTGGCTCACATCGCCTCGCAGGCTGAGGAACGCAGGGTCCCAGTGCCAGCGGTACTTACCGTCTTCGCCCAGGCGCAGGTTCTTGCCAAGCCCCTCGGGGTTGATGCGCTTCTCGCGCCCCGTGTAACGGGCGATTACCTCCGCGGCCTGTTCCAGCGTCTCGAACCCGTCGGCATTGGTGCCTTCCATGAAGTCCATGATTTCGCGCGCACCTTCAGGGTTCATCTGCGGCACGATATCGACCAGCACAATGGCTCGGTACAGCGTCTCGTTACTCTCGCCCTGCGCGAGCAGCGCAGAGAGACCGCCGAGTGATGCACCCACGACAATCGGAGGCTGGGAGAACGTGCGCGCGACCTCTGCCTGGTCCGCCGCGTGAATCTCTACCCGGTACTCGCCATTGGGCGACCACTCGCTGTCGCCATGGCCGCGATGATCGTAGTTCACGACGTGCCAGCCGCGCGCCGCGAGGGCCTTGGCGGTACCTTGCCACGAATGCCGGGTCTGGCCGCCGCCGTGTGACAACAGGATGGGCGGATGCGCCGGGTCGCCCCAGGCATCGCCCGCCAGGGAGAGTGCGTCCCGGCCGCTCAGCGTTACGCTGACTGGCCCCGTCACGCGTCCCCCATGGCGGGAAAATCGATGTAGCCCTTGTCGCCGCCGTCACCGTAGTAGTCCATCGGGTCCGCCGGCGGGTTCAGTGCTGCGCCCGCGCTCAGGCGCTCCATCAGGTCCGGGTTGGAGATATAGTCGCGACCGAAACTGATCGCATCGGCATAGCCGCTCTCAAGCGCTGCCTCGGCTCGGCCAAGGTCATAGCTGCCATTCGCGACATAGGTGCCGCCGAACGCGGCGCGAATGTCGAGCACACCCTTCTCGTTCTTGTCGGCATCGATATCGTCGCTGACCGCCATGGGCGCATCGTTGCGTTCAATGAGATCGAGAAACGCGAGGTCGCGAACCGTGAGTTCTTTCGCGAGATGGGAGAAAAGTGCTATCGGGTCGCTGTCGGCGCAATCCCAGGTTTCCAGCATCGGCGATATGCGAATACCGGTGCGGCCCTTGCCGATTGCCGCGCACACAGCATCGACAATCTGCAACACGAAGCGACAGCGGTTCTCAATCGCGCCGCCGTATTCATCGGTGCGCTTGTTGGTACCGTCGCGCAGGAACTGGTCAGGAAGATAGCCACTTCCCGAGTGAATCTCGACGCCGTCGAAGCCCGCTGCCATCGCATTGTTGGCGGCCTGCACGTAATCGGCGATAACGCCCGGAATCTCGTCGAGCGCCAATGGGCGCGGCGCCGTTGTCTGTTCAAACCCGTTCGCGGTAAAGGTCAGCACATTGCCGTGCACGTCCGAAGCCGACACCGGCGCGCCGCCACCGGGCTGGAAACTCGAGTGCGACACGCGACCCGTGTGCCAGAGCTGCACCGCAATGCGCCCGCCGCGTTCGTGTACCGCATCGGTCACTCGCCGCCAGCCAGCCACCTGCTCATCGGTGTAGATGCCCGGAGTAGAGATAGAGCCGTCACCCTGCGACGAGACCGTGGTGGCCTCCGTCACGATCAGGCCGGCGCCCGCTCGCTGCGCGTAGTAGGTCACCGTGGAATCGCTTGGCACCCGGGACGGCGTGCGCGCTCGCGTCATAGGCGCCATCAACACGCGGTTCTTGAGTTCGATGTCCCCCAGCGTAATCGGGGAGAACAGCTTCTTGTTGCTCATGATGATCAGTCGCTCCGAGCGCCCGCGGCGCATGAACCCTTCTGAGGCGCCACAACATATCCCCGCTGGCCAGCGCGCGCCAGCACACGGGGCACATTGCACCGCTGCGTTCTATTATTCGTACTGCCTCGCGCGTTTTGGCACTGCAAACCTTTCGTGCGTAGCCGATTTGCTAGTATAGCCGCCCCAGATCGCAGCCCTACGGGACACCTCACATGCAGACCAATATCGGACTCTTCCTGAAAAAGCGCGCAGACATCTGCCCGCAACGCGAGGCCTTCGTGGAGTTCGAACGCGCGCGCCGCTTCACCTTTGCCGAGGTCAACACGCGCTGCAACCGCGTGGCCAACGGCCTGCTCGCCGCAGGTATACAGCCCGGGGACCGGGTGGCGACCCTGCTGAAAAACAGCATCGAATTTATCGAGACCTATTTCGCCGTAGCGAAAATCGGCGCCGTGATGGTGCCAGTGAACTGGCGGCTGGTGGCGGGTGAGATCGCCTACATTCTCGAAGACTCCGGTGCGCGCGCGCTGGTCTACGACTCTGACTTCGACGCGGCAGTTACACCCCTCGCGGGCGGCGAACACGGCAGCAACAGTATTGAGCACTGGCTGCGCTGTGCGAACGATGCGGGCGAAGTGCCTGGTTTCGCGCGCGACTACGACGACTTTGCCGCAGCACAGGAAACGACAGAGCCGCCGGTCGGCGCGTGGGACGACGACAACCTTTTCATTATGTACACCTCGGGCACCACGGGGCACCCCAAGGGTGCAGTGCACAGTCACGACGGCATGCTGTGGTCGCAACTCACCAGCATGTCGACGTCTGACATGCGAGGCGACGATCGCTGGCTGCTTGCGCTGCCGATGTTTCACGTGGGCTGCCTCAATCCCACGTCGCTGCTGGTACACCGCGGCGCAACCGGTGTGATCATGCGCGATCTCGACATCGGCGCGATGTTCAAATGTATCGAGCAGGAGAAGGTCAGCATCTTTATGGCGGTGCCGGCGCTGATGCAGTTTATGCTGATGGCGCCGGAGCGCGAGCAGACGGACCTTTCCTCGGTGCGCTGGATCGCGACTGGCGCGGCGCCCGTGCCGGTGTCGCTGCTGCACGACTACGAAAAACTCGGCATTCGCATCTTCCAGGCCTATGGACTCACCGAGTCCTGCGGCCCAGGCACATTGCTGCTGCACGAGGACGCCGAGTCGAAAGTGGGCTCCTGCGGCAAGCCGCAAATGCACACCGAAGTGAAGATCGTGGACGGTAACGGCAACACGATACCAAGGGGCTCTAAAGAGGCTGGCGAACTCCTGCTCGCTGGCAGGCACCTGATGAAGGAATACTGGAACAAGCCAGAAGCGACGGCGGAGACGCTGAAAGACGGCTGGCTGTACACCGGCGACATCTGCACCTGGGATGACGACGGCTTCATCACTATCTGCGATCGCAAGAAAGATATGATCATCTCCGGTGGTGAAAACATTTACCCGGCCGAGCTAGAAAACGTGCTCGCCGCATGCCCCGAAGTACAGGAAGCAGCCGTTATCGGCGTGGCCTCTGAAAAGTGGGGCGAGACGCCGCTCGCCATTATCGTACCCGCCTCCGGCACCGAGCCCACTGCGGAATCTCTCAAGGCCTACTGCAAGGAAAACCTCGCGGGTTACAAGGTGCCGCAGCTGTACGAACTGGTCGACGCCCTGCCCCGCAACCCCTCGGGTAAGTTGCTCAAGCCGCAGCTGCGGGAACAGTTTCCAGGGCCTGCGCCCTTCTGAGTTACGCGTCCACGAAAATCGAGGGCAACAGCATCCTGCGCAGGTAAGCGAGCTCCTTCTCGGGGCTCTTTTCGATGCTGCTTTGCTGAAACATCGAGAGAGCAATGGTGACCAGCCAGCGCAGGATGTCTTCATCACTGATATCGGGGCGCACCAGGCCCTGCTCTCGCGCGCGCTGAAACAGCGGGTCAATGGACAGGACATCGGTGGCGATCTCTGACACATAATCCAGCAAGATGTCGGCCACCGCCTGGCCGTCTTCCACCAGCAGCGTGGCGAGCAACTCCAGCGAGGGGCCGTTGCGCACTTCTTTTACCGCGAGGTACAAACCCCGCACGATCTGTTCCTTCGGGTCCTCGTAAGCAGCAAGCGCTTCCTTCATCTCGGCGCCGAGTATCATCACACGTTGCTGCAACACTGCGCCCAACAGCTGATCCTTGTTGTCAAAATAGCGATACACCGAAGAACGTGCGCAGCCCGCCTGTTGTGCCACGCCGTTCAAGGTGAGTCGCGCCAGCCCCTTGAAGCGGGCGAGCTCCCACGCGGCTTCAGTGAGCCGCTGGTACATCTCGTCGTACTCGGCGCTGTCGGCCTTTGCTTTCCAGTGCGCCGCGTTACTCACGGCGTCGCCTCCAGTGAGGCAAAGCCCGCCGGGTTCATGCGGCGGTTAACGGCGGCGAGGCGCATCTTGAGGATAGCGTCGCGCTCCTCGGCGCTGACGACCGGTGTGTCGACAGGCAAGTGCTCGCGCAACTCGTTAAGCGCGACAACTTTCGCTTCAGGTTGTGGGGGTGCAACGTTACCTGCCGTGCGCACCCAGCGCATGAACATACTCCCCTCGGGCTGGCCGGACACATCCAGCCAGTTTGGAACACCGGGGTCCTCATGCGCGAACACGTAGCGATACAAACCATCGCTGTCGAGGTGCGCCTGGAATCCATTCAGCGAAGTCTGCCGGTTGGCATAGTCGAGCGACTCGGCCCAGACATTGCCGAGCTGTATGTTCTGGTAAACGAGCTCCATGGCAGGTACCGAGAGAATCAAAGCCTCGTCCTCGGCAAGTGCATAACGGCCGCCGGTCGCCCAGATGCCCGAACCACCCTCTGAACAGTAGCTCCCCCAGGCGCGACAGGGCTCGTCGACGCCGTTCAATGGCGCGTCGTCGAGACGCTTGGTCCAACGGCGCAGCTGCCCGGGCAACATCTTGGATAGTGCAAACCCCGCAGTGGCCATACGCATCGGTGTGAGTTCAGGCGGCGGCTCGGTGACGGGGTCGAGCACCTCGATCGACATCGACGGCTCCACGGTGTTCGCCCAGTCGTTGTGGGCAATGCGCACTACCAACGTGCCTTGATCGGCCGACAGCTTGAGGAAGTTGCTCTCGGCAACGCCCGCCGGTTTCTCGGGGCCGAGGAAGATTTCCCAGCTACCGTCAGCGGCAAACTGCATCACCTCTGAATCGGTAATCGACGTGCCCTTGAATGGGCCATCGGCGCGCTCCAGCACCTGGAAGAGGAAAAAGTCGGAAGTGCCGCGCTGGCCGTAGACGCGGTAGTTATACGCAGCGCTGAGCGGCGACGCGCCCGCGTAGGTGTAGTCCGGGTTGTCGAAACCCAGCTTGCACAGCTTCGAGGGGCAGCGGCTCATCTGCGGGTGCGCTGGGTCTGCATCGGCGGTCATGTTCGCGAGGTTCATCTCAATCTGCCGCAGCAGGTAGCGATAGCCCTCGGCGCGCGCCTTGTCGTTGTCGCCGGCGCGCTCATCCACAATCTCCTTCCCGAGACGCAGGCCTGTGATCACCGCATCAAACCCAAACTCCGCGGTGGGCCTGAAGTCGAGCATGCCAAGCGGCTCCGGTTTCTCTTCAGGCTCTGACGAGCAGGCAACCAGCATTGCCGCCAACAGGGCGGCCACGAACCGTTGTGAAAAACGCATGGCAGCCAACCTACAGCGCTGTCACTTTCAGCGGCAGGTTCTTGGTAGGAAACGGCAAAGGCAGGACATCGCAGCGGCAGTCGTACCCCGGCTGCAGCTCAAAGCGATACTTGCGCAGCGTGTGGTGCAGGATGAGCTTGGCGTTCATCAACGCCACGTGCATGCCGATGCACTTGTGCGCACCGCCGCCGAAGGGCAGGAACTGGAAGCTGTGACCCTTGTGCTCCCTGCGCTCTTCGTTGAAGCGGTCGGGGTCGAACGTCTCGGGGTTGGTCCAGAACTCTTCGCTGCGGTGCGCCCAGTGCGACATGTTCATCAACATCGTGTCGGCGGGGATATCGCGGTCACCGAGACGCACGTCGCGCGTGGTGCGGCGCATGATTGTCGCAACGGCCGGGTGCAGCCGCGTCGCTTCCAGCACGGCGTTATCCATGTCGGTGAGACCGTCGAGGTCAGCGAGGCTGGGGTTTTCTATGCCGAGGTCGAAGGCCTGCTGGCGCAGCTTCTCCTGCAGGTGCTGATTTTCGGGCTGGCTCAAGTACATCATCAGGTGACTGGTGGCACCCGCGGTAGTGTCGTGCGCCGCGAACAGCAGGAGGTTCAGGTGTGGCAACAGCAACTCCTCCGACCAAAGCTCGCCGTCTTCGTCGCGTTCGGCGGCGAGGATGCTGGTGAGGTCTTTGCCGGGCTGTTCACGCCGTGCGCGAATGAAGTTGATAATGAGCTGCTCCATGCGGGCCTTGGCGCGCTGACCACGCCAGTACTTGGAGCCCGGAATGTTCCAGTGCACCAGCGCCATGAGGCCTACATGGTTCATCTCGTGGAACAGGTGCGCGATCTGGCGAATCTCTTCGCCATCGGATTCAACACCGAAGAACACGCGCGCACCGACATCGATGAGAATCTTGCGCGAGGCCGTGGTGTATCGAAAGTCGCGCTGCTCGGCCCAGTCGGCAATGTTCTCCTGGATCGTCGGGTTCATGATGTCGACATAGCCCTCAAGCGCGGAACGCTTGAACGCAGTCTGGAACACTCGGCGGCTCGCCTTATGACGCCCGAAGTCCTGCGTGATGATCGAGCCACCGTAGATCGCGCTCACGTTGCCGTCGTAGCCCATCGCGCTGGAGAAGTTTTCACCGGGGTCGGTGAACACCTGGCGCAGATGGTCCGGATGCGTCACCAGCACGCGGGAAACAGGCCGAGGTTGATACGCGCGAGCTGCCCGTAGCGCGCGATATGCCGCTTCTGGAAACCGTGCACATCCTTTATCACCTGGGGCAGGTGGCCCAGGAAAGGCAGGCCGGAGTCGCCCGGTATCTCGCTGATATCCCGGCGCAAGGGGCGGTTCAGGTAGGCTTCGTCGCCGGCCAGGCCGGGGTTGAAAGTGGCGGACATGGGCTGGAACCTCGCAGTCAGGGCGATTTAAGACACTTGTGCAGATATTGTCTCGACCAGCATAGACCCCGGACCGAAGATGGTCAAGACAGTATTTACTTTATCGTCTCGCCCTGGGTGTGTGGATTCACAGCACCCTGCCCTGCGCGATACCCAGTCGGAAAATCGTGGCTGACTCGCCGAGGGAACGGTAATTTAGGTCTGTTTTACCGGCAGGCACTAGGCTGCCCGCAATCCAAGGACCCAGAACCCCCATGCGACTGCTACTGGTAGAAGACGACGCCCAACTCGGCGAATCCTTAGAGACCGCGCTCAAGCGCGCGAACTTCGCCGTGGATTGGGAGCGTGACGGCACCCACATTGCCGCCCAGATCGACGTGGCAAACTACGACGCCGTGGTGCTCGACGTGGGCCTGCCCGGCAAGTCAGGGCTCGAGATCATGCGCGAGCTGCGCGGCGGCGGCGACCTCACGCCCGTTCTGCTGCTCACCGCGCGCGACACCCTGGAAGACAAACTCGCGGGGTTTGAGAGTGGCGCCGACGACTACCTCACCAAGCCCTTCGAAGTAGAGGAACTGCTCGTGCGCCTGCGCGCGCTTATCCGTCGCAATAGCAAGGTCGCCGATCTCGTGATCCAGTGCGGCAACGTCAAGCTCGCGCCCGACCAGCGTCAGGCCTGGATCGGCGAGAACGAGGTCGAGCTGACCGCCACAGAGCTTGGCCTGCTTGAGATACTGATGCGTAACGCCGGTACCTTCGTCTCAAAACACCGCATTTACGAAGGCCTGTACGACTGGGACAAGGAGGTCGACTCCAGCGTGCTGCACGTGTACATCTCTCGCCTGCGCAAACTGTTCGGCGCCGAGTTCATTGAGACACTGCGCGGCGTCGGCTACCGGGTGCGCAAGTGAGCAAGGCCAGCCTGCGCACCCAGCTGGCGTTCATCGCCAGCGCGTTCGTCACCCTCATCTGGTTCTCGGCCATTGTGATCGTGGCGTTCAACCTCAAGTGGTTCCTCGACCGCCTCATCGACGTGGAACTCGAGCGCGACATGCGTCTCTCGCACCACCTGTACCAGATTATGGGCCCCAGCCTCGACCCTGATCTCAAAGCGCTTGAGGCACTGCATAACGACGTGGGTCTTATCACCTCCCTGCAGGGTGAATGGGGTTTCAAGGCTTACTCTAATCAAGGTGAAGTGTACTTCGCCTCAATGAACGCACCGGTGTTTCCAAAACCTGAAGAGGAAGGCTTCTTCGACCTGGAAGCAGATGGTGAGATCTGGCGCATCCACGCACAACAGATGGAAGACGACATCTGGATGGTGGTAACCGCCAACAAGTCGGGTGCCAACCGGTTAGTACTGCAGAACCTGAGCCCCACGCCGTGGTTCCTGCTACTCATACTGCCACTGACGGTGTTAGCGGCGATCTACGGTATACATCGCGCCACCCGGCCCATTGTTGAGCTTGAGCAAACCGTGCGACAGCGCTCGCCCCGCTCACTCGAGCCCCTGGCCCAGGACAACCTGCCGGTGGAAGTAGAGCCTCTCGTCAGCGCGGTAAACCAGCTGTTGTCCCGCGTGCAGAAGCTGGTGGACCACGAGCATCGCTTTGTCGCGAACGCGGCGCACGAGCTACAAACACCGCTTGCTGCAATGAAAACCGAGCTGCAGAACAGTCGCCACCTGAGCGAGGACCCGGCACTCACCGAGACGCTCACGCGTCTCGAGCGGCGGGTCAATCGCAGCGTTTATTCCGTGAAGCAGCTACTCACGCTGGCACGCCTCGACCCAGAGGCGCCCCTCAAACGGGATGACAGCGCCAACCTGGAACACATCGTATACGACGAACTCGCCGCCTGCGGTGACGATCTCCTGCGCAACAACCTCGCCACAGCTGTGCAGAGCGAGAATGCCATCCTGCCACGCTGCAACCGTGAACTGGTGGTGATACTGGTGCGCAACCTGGTGGAGAACGCCATCAAGTACGCATTACCTGACAGCGAGATCGAGATTACGGCGGAAACTGGCGGTGGAGAACTTACACTGCGGGTGGCGAACGATTGCGCACCGATGTCCTCAGCAACAATGCAGCAACTGCGCGACAGTTTTTTCCGCGTGCCGGGCAACGACGCGACCGGCGTGGGCCTGGGGCTCGCGATCGTGGACCGCATCGCACACCTTCACGGAGGAACCCTCGACTTCCGTTACAGGGAAGGTCAGCAGGGACTCGCCGTTACCGTTACATTCCCCGCCTGACGCGTCAGGGGCGGACCCCCTCGCGAAACGAACCCTCGCCCTCCCCCGAGTTGGGTGGATCGTAGGGCGCAACAAAATCAACGATCGTGCCGCTCTCTGGAATCTCGTCTTCCCTGCCGAGCGCCCAGAACATCCCGTTCAGCGCCAGGCGCCGCATCGACGGTTCGCGAAAATCGAAGGGGTGGCCCAGAGAGGTGTAGAACACACGGTTGGGCGTGGCGCCGCCACCGTCCACGCTGCGCGTCCAGGCAACGGGGTTGGTCTGCGGGAAGTCTTCGTCCTTGTTGCTCTTCAACGCGCGCCCCGTAAGCAACCGCTGTACTTCCCCGTGAATGGCATCGCCCGCGCCCTCCATATGGTAGAGCCAGCTGTAAGCGGCAAATGGCGTCACGCCCCGCAGTATGGGGTGCGCGGTTTGCGCCTCCATCAACGTCACATCGGTGAGCGGCTGCTCGCCATCGTCGAAGTGGCCGTGGTGGGTGACCCAGCGCTGGCCTATCCATTTCTCGGGCCATGCGTTGTTATAGGTGGCCATCTGCTCCTCGATCATCTCGTCATCGAGAAAACTGAAGGGAATCCACACACCCCACCAGAGGTCCGGGAAGAAGTCCGCCAGGTTCGTGCCGTACTTGAACGCGTGGGTCGTGGTGCGAAAAGCCACCATTGGGCGACCGCTGCTGAGATAACCCTCAATGTGGGCGAGTGACTCGGGCGGTAGCTTGCGAAAGCGCATGAACGCGACCACTAGATCGGCCTCTGCCAATACTCCCAGGCCGGGCATGTTGTAACGCTCGCCTGGATTTATGAAGCCGTCCTCGTCAACCATGTAGAGCACGGTCGTGCGAAAGTCGTAGTGCGCCTCCAACAGTGAGGCCAGCATAGGCAGCGATTCTTCGGAACGGTACTCGTCATCGCCGGCGAGCAGGACGATGTGGGGCTGCCCGGCAAAAGCGGCGGGCGTGAACAAAAGAAAAATGTACAGAAATAGTCGCGCGCGCATTCGTGGATGGCCTGATCGTTTTTATGGCGCTCAGGGTAGCCGATGCTGCGTCGTTTGTCCCACATGCCCAACTATCAATGTCGCACACTGGTGCGGTCTATTGTCTCGGAAGCAGCAAACACTCGCTGGCAGGACAACAGGCTGGCAAGTTGGCGTCATACGCAGTACAAAGGGACGCGACAATGGATTCGAGAGCTAAACCCGCATGCCGAAAATCCACCTCTACCTGCTGACATTGTGCGGCGTGCTCGCCGCATGCAGCGGAGACAACGGTACAGATGCTACCGCGGCGATAGAAAACCTGCGTACGGGCGCCGCACCCGCGGAACGTGAATGGCACGACTACCTCGGCGACCGCGGTAGCACACAGTACAGCCCACTTACGCAGGTAAACCGGGAGAACGTGGCATCCCTGCAGGTTGCATGGACCTACGACCCCGACGACGCCGAGGGCTTCCTCACGCAGATCAACACCAACCCGCTCGTGGTGGGCGGTGTGCTGTATGGCATGTCTGCGGCCAAGAACGTGTTTGCCCTCGACGCGGCCACGGGAGAGGAGCTTTGGGTTTACCGCTTCGACCAACCGCTCGGCGGCAAGGGTGTCGGCCGCGGTCTGGTTTACTGGGAAGGCGATGTGAACGGCGAGGCGCGGCGCTGGCTGCTGGTGGGGCTTGGCTCCGACCTGTATGCGATTGACGCGATGACCGGAAAACTCGCCCGCGAGTTTGGCGATAGCGGCAGTGTCGATCTCCGCGTAGGTCTAGATCGACCCATTGATGACGTCTCTCTCAGCGTCATCGCGCCGGGCACTCTCTACGAGGACCTGTTGATCCAGGGCTTTGGCACCAGCGAAATGTACGATGCCGCGCCGGGCTACATTCGCGCCTACCATATTCCCAGCGGCAATCTGAGCTGGACGTTCCGCACGATTCCCGCCGAGGGCGAGTTCGGCGCAGAGACCTGGCCCAGCGAGGCACGCGGTGAGATGGGCGGCGCCAATTCGTGGGCGGGCATTACCGTGGATACCGAGCGCGGCATCGCCTTTGTACCGACAGGCTCGGCGGCGTATGACTATTACGGGGGGAACCGCCCCGGCGACAACCTGTTCGCGACCTCACTGGTCGCACTGGACGCAAAAACCGGCGAACGACTCTGGCACTACCAGTTCGTGCGCCACGACCTGTGGGACAGAGACCTGCCCACGCCGCCCAACCTGATTACCGTTAACCGTGGCGGCGAGTCTATACCCGCCGTGGCGCAGGCCACGAAGAGCGGCCACGTTTTCGTCTTCCACCGCGAGACCGGCGAGCCGCTGGTGCCAATGGAGGAGGTAGAGGTGCTTGGCTCAGGCACACCCGGCGAGCACCCACCCGCTACGCAGCCGTTGCCAACGGCGCCACCGCCGTTCACGCAACAAACCTTCGTGCTCACCGACATCGACCCGGCGTCAACCGAGTACGTGGGCCAGCTGATTGATGGGATGTACACCGACGGGCCCTATCGCCTGCCCGATGAACAGGGCAACGTGATCTTCCCCGGCCTCGACGGCGGCGCCGAATGGGGTGGCCAGGCGTGGGACGCGGAGTCGGGCCTCTACTACGTAAACGCTAACGAGGTCGCCTGGTACTTCAATATGATTCCAACGGGTGAGAGCGGCGCCGACATGCTGACGCTCGAATTTGGTTACATGCATTACTGCGGCGGCTGTCACGGCCCCGACAGGGCCGGCTCCGGCGACATCTTCCCGTCACTGCTCGATGTGCGCGACAAGTACTGGCCCTGGGAGATCTGGGACATAGCGCGCAATGGCCGCGGCCGCATGCCCGGCTTCGAGTCGGAACCCTCGCTGTTCCTCATGGGAGCCATCGGCTACCTGTACACGGTAGATGACGACACGAGCGCAAACGTCGTCGTTGCAGAAACACCGACGGGCTATATGCACGACGGCTTTCGCGTATTGCTCGACGAGTTCAAACTGCCGGGTTCCAAACCACCCTGGGGCAGCCTCACCGCAATCGACCTCAACAACAACACCATCGCCTGGCGTATTCCATTCGGCGACTACCCGCAGGCAAAAGAAAGGGGGCTCAGCGGGCTTGGCGCAGAGAACTACGGCGGACCCGTGGTGACCGCAGGCGGTTTACTGTTCATCGGCGCAACGCCGGACAGCATGTTTCGCGCGTTCGACAAGACAACAGGCGAACTGCTATGGGAAGACAAGCTGCCTGCCGGTGGTTTCGCAACGCCAGCGATCTACGAGGCCGGCGGTAAGCAGTTCATCGTGATTGCGGCAGGGGGTGGCCGTATTGGCCAGCCCTCGGGTTCGGCCTATGTGGCCTACGCCCTGACCGCCGGTGAGTAACTAGAGTCACAAGGTCGAATAAATTCGACCCCACAGGGTGATCGAACCGAACTTGTGGGGTCGAATTCATTCGACCTCAGAATGCATTGAGTTCCTCAACGGTGAAAGGCTGATCACGCCCCGCATGCTGTTCGCGTAGCGCCCGCACCCTCCCCGGCGCTATCCATTCACCGTCGTTACCCCAAGTGTTCAGTGCATAGTTGAGTACATCGGCGGTCATTCCATCGTCCGCCACTGCACCGAGTGGCGCCATCATGGAGGCGTAGCGCTCACCGTTAACAACCACCTCGCCCTTCAACCCGTGGAGCACAACACGCACGGCGCGATCAACATCGGCGAGAAACCAATCGCTCGCGGCGAGCGGTGGGAAAGCACCATCAATCCCGCGTCCATCCAGCTGGTGGCAGCTACCGCAAAGCTCAGGGTAATGCGCTGCGCCACGCTCATAGCTTGCGAGTTGTGCGGCCACCTCCTCCGACACAGCGTCAGGCCCCAGTGCAATTGCGTAACGCTTCGTAACCACGGATGCATCAATCTCACCGTTCGCCACCTGCCGCGCGCGGGGCATGAACAACGCCTGCAAAGAAGCGTCCTCGAAGAGCACCGCAAGGCTCAGCACGTCTTCAAGCGGTAACGTGTCGACGTACGCGGACTGATCGGTTGCGCTGCGCAGCGCTAAACCGCTACGCACCGTTTGCAGTGCGGCACCTCCAGATTCAGGCAGAGCCTGACTGAGTGCGCCCAACTCCTCATCGGGAGCCGCTAGCACCACGGCAGCCAGGGCACGGTCGGTGCCCGCGGCAACGCCGCCAACCAGAGCCTTCGTTGCTACCATCGCAGGTGTTTCGCGTACCTCGACGGCACGAGCTTCCACCAACAGCCGCACCTGCTCGCGGTCAAGGTCAGTACGGGTCAGGAGCTCAGCAAACACCGCGTCCGTAGGCTCGCGCGCAAGCAACTCCGCAGTCGGTAACGCCTTGAGAAGAAAGCCCTCACCACCACCGCCCTCGGGCGTGACGGGTTCGCCGTAGGGCGCCAGCGCTTTCACAACCCGTTTCAACGCGTATTCCATGCCGTAGTCCATCGGCTTGTTCGCGGCGAGTAGCGCAAGGCCCGCCCCTTCCGCGCTCGCCATCTGGCCCGCGTTCAGGATGCCCTCGAGACGCACGCGCGGGTGCTCGTCCTCCAACATGGCGCGAACCAGCGACGCCTCATCGAGACCCTTTTGCGGAACGAAGCGGTAAAGCCTGGCTGCCGCAGCGCGCGCCCGGAAGTCAGCGTCTGTCAGCAACTCCTTCAGCAGCGCCTCGGGATAGCTGCGCTGGCCGGCATGAACCCACAGCCCTTCCAACTGGTAGTGCGCGTAGTGCGGATCAGAAGGGTCCAGGCCTGCCAACCAGCGATCAACAGCGGGTAACACGACCGTTGCATCCATCTGCTGCAACAGGCGCCGCGCATGAAAGCGCCAGGGCGCCCACTCGCTTTTCAGGTGCTCGAGCAGCTCGTCTACACCGGCAGCCGCGAAGTCAGGCTGCCAGTCGGTCGGCCCATCGTCACGTGTGACCCGCCAGATGCGCCCGTGTGATTTGTCGCGCCGTTCATCGCGCACCGAGAACTGCATGTGGCCGATCACAGGGCTGTAGAAATCGAGTATGTATAGCGCGCCGTCGGGCCCGAACTCCATCGCCACCGGACGAAACGCCGAGTGGTCAGACTGCAGCAGGTCACCGTCGGTCTCCCGCATTGCAAACCCCGCGCCCTCTGGGTCGTCACTAAAGTGATTCCAGCGCACGCCGTGAAACCCGATGCTCTGGTTGACCATAAACCTGCCCTGGTCCTCGGGCGCGAAATTCGCGCTGCTCACAATGTCGCAGCCCGCCGTCGGGCGACCGCGATTGAGGAACGCAAGCTCGCTGTCGATGGACTCCGGTTTCTCTGCCTCGGGGTAGATGTTCGGCGCCATCAGGTAGCCGAGATAGTAGTTTTCGCCGCCCGAGGCATCGCAGAGGATGCTCTGGCCCCAGTCGTCGAAAACATGTCCCCAGGGATTCGCAAAGTTGTACGACACCACGATGTCGAGGCGCTGCGTGTCTGGCTCATAGCGCCAGACGCCACCATCGTGCAGGCGCCTTGGGCCGTAGGGAGTCTCCACCTGCGAGCGCAGAAACCAGCCGTCCTGCATGTACAGCGCGCCATCGGGACCCCACTCCAACGCGGAAATCACGTGATGGCTGTCAGCCGTGCCAAAACCCGAGAGCACAACCTCCTTGCTGTCCATCACACCATCGCCGTCATCGTCCCTCGCAAGCACCACGTCCGGCGCCTGAACAACGAGCGCGCCCTCTTCCACCAGCGCAAAGCCCATGGGCAGGCTCAGGTCATCGGCAAACACCGTGTGCTTGTCGGCCACGCCGTCGCGGTCGCCATCCTCGAGGATGACGATGGAATCGGTCGGCAGTTCACCGGGCAGCAGATGCGGATACGTCGGCGTGTTGGCGACCCAAAGGCGACCGCGATGGTCGAAGTTAATCGCGACGGGCGCACCAATGGGGAAGTCGACCTCGGACGCGTAGAGGTTCGCGGTGTAACCCGGGTAGAGTTCAAAACTCTCAAGCGTTGCAGCGGGCGGCAGCAGGTCGGCATTCGGGTCGTCACCTTCGAAGGTGTAGTAGAGCCAGGTGCGGTACTTGATGGTCCAGCCCGCCCGTACGCCTTCGTCCTCCATCAGGGTGTAGCCGACGATCAGCAGCGTCACCACCAGCCAGAGTACAAACGCCCCGATCAGCCAGAGCGGCAGCTTTACCCACCAGGGCCAACCGCGTTTTACCGCACCATTCACGGCCTGACTCCGGCATCAGGATGGGGCGGCAGCGTTTCCCAGAGCTCGCGCTCCCCAGGGGTCCAGTCCCAGGGGTGACCGCCGACCTCGGCAGCGCGCTGCTGAATCACGGCATCGCGCGCACTGATCATCGCGTCCAGCGTGTCGAACTCCCTGGGAAAGTTTTCCACACCGAACGGCTCTCGCCGCCGCCCGCGAATGTACTCCATGTTGACGGGCCGCCAGCGCAGGAAGAAATGCCAGTTCTTGTCCCAGATGGCACGGCGCAGCTGTTGCAGGGCATCTGCATCGGCGGCGACTGCAGATAGCGGCGCCAGGCCAAGCTGCTCGACGATGATCCGTGTCAGGTACCAGTAGCCATACTCCGTTGGGTGAATGCCGTTGCGCGTCAGCGGGCGCGCTCGCCCCTCGGCGTAATAGGCGAGACTGGGCGCATAGAGGTCGACAAACGCCACGCGGTTTTCAGCGGCGACCTCTCGCATGCGCTGCGTATAGCGCGCGAGGTCGCGGTTGTGGGCCCGGCCGTCCGGCAGCGGCGGCCCGAGGTTCTCATGCGCTATGGGGGACAGAAGCACAAGCCGCGGCGCTGTCTCACCATTGAACTCTTGCGACTGCATTGCGCGCACCCAGTCGCGCAGTTCCTCGCCGAACCGGTCGATACCCGCCTCACTCTCAAAAGACTCGTTCATGCCGAAGGCCGCAATGATCACGTCTGCCTCAAGCCAGGTGAGATGCTCTTCCATACTGCCAAAGTTCAGCTCCCGGGGCTGGAGCGAAGGCGTGTCCCCCGACCAACCCAGGTTGCGCACAGTTAAACGCTTGTCGGGATGAGCGGATTGCAGCGCCGCCTCCAGCCAGCCGTGGCGGTACATGCCCTCGGCAAAGCCGTTGCCCATGACGACGATGCGGTCGCCGCCCTGCAGGTCAAATGCCGAGCTATGGCCGCACAGCGACACCAGCAGCAGGACCTGCAAACACTTCCAAAACATCGCAATGACTCCGGCGCTCTTATTCTTCTGCCAGCGAAGGTGGGTCCCTGCAACTTAACACGACCGAAATCCCGGGCACCAGCCAAGGGGCGCTGTTTCCCAACTGCCGCGGGTAATATACTGCGTAACAACAACACCGCCTGCGATTGACTACACCAGCGTGTCCGACATTCCCAACATCTACCTGGACGACCCCGACCCTCTAAGCGTCATGCTCACACGCCTCGAGCTTGCCGCGGAGGTCTACGTCAACGGCGCCTTCTGCGGCACCTGGGCAGTCGACACCGCGGGCTCACGCCGCATACCGTTTCACCTGATCAGCGCGGGTGAGGCATGGCTGCACTTCGAAGGTAGCACGCCCAGGGCGCTCGCAGCACAAGATCTCGTGTTGTTCCCACACGACTCCCATCACGTGATATCAGGGTCCAGCGAACCGCCAGCGCCAGCGCAGATCAACGCCCCGATGAGTAACGACGGCGCAGTGACGCAGATGATCTGCGGGTTTTTCGAGTTTCGAAATCCGGCGATTTTTCCGCTGCTTGAGACGCTGCCTTCAGTCATTCTCATGAGCCCCGAATCACCAGCCGCGAACAGCCCGGTGGCGACATTGATCGACATGATGCGGGCAGAACTCGCGGGTGGGAGAGCGGGCAGCTATGCGGCGATTGACCAACTCGCCTTCCTGTTGTTTGTGGAGGTACTGCGCGAGCAGGTAGAACTCGGCGCCGTGTCAGACGGCCTGCTGGCAGCGCTGTTTGACCCGCGAATAGGCAAGGCGCTTACCGCGATCCACCAGGAGCCCGCGGAGCCATGGAACCTGGAGACGCTCGCGCGGAAATCGGCGATGAGCCGCTCAGGGTTTGCCGAGCGCTTCGCACAGCTGGTAGGGCTTAGCCCGATGAAATACCTGACAAGCTGGCGCATGACCGAGGCGCGACGCCTGTTGCGCACCACGAACCTGAGCACGGCGCAGGTTGCCGAGATGAGCGGCTACGAATCGGAGCCGGCTTTTCGCAAGGCGTTCAAAAATACGCTGGGTGAAACGCCCGGCGCGGTACGAGCCGCAAGCCAGGTGCAGTAGGCCGCTCCAGGGGAGCGGCACATTTGGTGGGTACTGCTTACAGGTCACGCGCGGGCGTCTGCTCTACTCGGGGCCAGGCGCTATTGGCTTCGCGAATGTGCTTCGGCACGTCCTCTTTCCAGGTCTTGTAGACACGCTCATTCTTGTTGACGAAGAGCTTGCCGTCGACGATCTCAAACGCCTTGCCATTCACCTCAAACTTCTTGCCAAAGGTCATACCATAGGCGCAGAAGCCACCGTACTGGGGCGCATAACGCGCAGGGTCGTCACGAAAGGTGTCGCGGTTGCGCTTGGAGCTGAAGCGGTAGATCGCGCCGTTATAGACCGCAGTGTACTCGGCGCTGCCCAGTACAGGCTTGTTCTCGGTGAAGTAAGCCACCGCGTCATGACCCGCCAGGATCACGTCGTTCTTGTCGGTTTCAGTATCGTGCCCAGCCACGGCCACGGTCGAAAAACCCAGCAGCAGCGCGGCAAACAGGGCATTCAGTGTTCTCAAGATCTGCATTTTCATTCCCTCGTTGGTGATGTCGAAAGTGACGGTGCTACTTTAGGGAGGCAGGCCCTGGGCCACTATGTCCAAAGGTCGGGAAGGTGTGTCTGTTCGTCCAGAGCTGGCCGCTTAGCCTGTGTTTTCTGCCCCGGTCGCCTGACATACACTGGCACTATCGAGCGAGCAACGGGGCACACGTGACAGAAAGCCAGCGCATTGTCGGACACGTCTTCATGCGGTTTCCCCACCCCGTGCTGGAGTTGGCCTACCGCGATCACCTGGCAACCAGTCAACGCGTGCTGACGACTGTCAGCCTGCTGGTGGCGGCCCTGCTCTTTGCGGTGGCCGAACCGCTGGCTCGCACGCTTGTTCCCAGCGAAATCGAGGCGCTCGACACTGCCGTGCGCTGGTACCTTAACCTGCCCCTGGCACTGCTGGCGCTGGCCGCGCACCTCAAGCTGCAGGAGCCAGTAAAGCGCGAACGTGCACTGTTGGCAGCTCTCGCCCTCATGCTGGTCGGCAACGCGCTCTTGCTCTGGTCAGCGCCCTCGAACAGCCAGCTGTACTACGCGGTCGCGGGCGTCCAGGTCAGCCTCTTCGGCTTCTTCCTTTTGGGCCTCCGGTTCCGTCCTGCCTTCATCGTTGTGTTGGCGTGCTTCGCGGTGCCCGCGGTGGGCGCGTTGCTGCGATCACTGGTGAGCGACGCGCTGTCGCTGCAGGGCAGCGCTTATGCCGCCGCCCTTCTTATCGTCGGAGGTCTGGCGTTTGCAGCAGGCGCGCTCGACCGGACGCGGCGCGAGTTGTTTCTCGCAAACATCGCGCGGGACGAGGAGCATTCACGAAGACTAGCGCTGGAGCAGGAACGCAGCCGCTGGCTGCAGGTCAGCAGTGACTACCTTAACCACGAGATGAAGAACGCGCTGCTCGGTATCTCTTCCTCCCTAAGTCTGCTTGAGCGCGGCACGCACGAAAGCAAACCCTCCGAATACATTGAGCGCGCGACGTCCAGCACACGCTTCATGAAACGCCTGCTGGCAGAGGTCAGCGCGTCGACCAGCCTGGAGGCAGCGCTGGACGACATAAACAACGAGGTGATTGACCTGGCCGGACTAGTGACCAACCGATTGGCGGAATACCGCGCAATGCACCCAGAGAACGTGTTCGACGCGGAGATTCCCGCGCGACTGGATGTTGCCTGCGATGTGGAGCGGCTGCTACAGGCGCTGGACAAACTCGTGGACAACGCCGTGGAACACACGCTACACGAGCATCCGATACACATTTCACTGCGACAGGAAGACGACAACGCCGTTGTGAGTATCGCCAATCGCGGCGATGCACTCGTAGAGGGAGACGAAGACATCTTTGCGGCTCACGTGTCAGGCAGGCTGCGCACGGCCGATGGTGGTTTCGGCCTGGGACTCTACATCGTGCAGCGAATTGTCGAAGCCCATGGCGGCACGGTGACCTCGCGTGCGCTAAGCGAGCCCGATGGCGCAGAGTTCACGCTCAGGCTACCGCTGCAAGCGCACTAATTACTCCACCCAGCGGTAACCCAGGCCGCGTTCCGTTTTAATGGCGTCGAACGCCGGGTCGACCGCACGGAACGCGGCGCGAATAGCGCGCACGTGCGCGGTGATGGTGTTGGCTTCTACCACGATGTTACAGGCCTTCATTAACTCGCGATGCGACCTGGCCTGCCCCGGCTCACGGCACAGCTCACATACCAGCCAGTAGTGGGTGAGCGACAGCTCAACCTTCTTCCCCTGCCAGTAGATACACGACAGCGCTTCGTCGATACGCAGGCTACCCACAACGGCGTCTTCCGCCTGCAGTGACTGGCGCAGCGCCTCCTGCCGGCGAAACAGTGCCTCGATGCGCACGACGATGTAGTCGATAGACGCGTCTTTGGTGATGTAATCGTCGGCGCCGATGCGTAAGCCCGAGATCTTGTCGAACTCGCCATCGTGTGAGGTCAGGAAAATGACGGGCAACTCGCCCGAGAGTCGCCTGAGCTCCGCGCACAAGTCGAAACCGGCATCGCGCTCGCCGTGCAGGGAAACATCGAGCAGTGCGAGGTCTGGCAGGTTGTCCTGCAGCGCAGTGAGCGCGTCTTCCTTGCTGCCGAAAGGCAAGACATCAAAGCCCTCGGCGCTCAGCATCTCGGTATAGTTGGCGAGGATGACCGGGTCGTCCTCGACGTAGGCGATCTGGCGTCGCACTTTCCTGCCTCACGTAAGCGGTGTGTTGTGTCTCAATATAGCGGTTGCGTGACGGCTTTAGAATTATCGTGAGTGATGATTTATGAATTGTGTTGCCCAGGCAGCGACCGAGGCAGGCAGCGCCTGGCGATTGATGCGCCGGGTGGGGACCACAATGAAGGGGCACGACTTATAAGGGAGCGGCCGGGGCCACGGGCACAAGCGTCGAGGCAGGCCCGTTAGGTACGATATCCTTTAAAGCGACCCGCCCGTCATCCGTGACCATCAGCAGTGCCACCCCGCCACCCCCGAGATCTCGCTCGAGCTGCAGGGCTTTCTCCTTCGGCGCGAAAAACGCCTCGATGCCAAAGCGGGCGCGCAGCGGAGAGTATTCGGTGGTCAGGCGGCCACGTAGAAACATCCCCTTTGATGGCGGCTCAAGTACAACGTCCGACAGACGGTAGATTCCCTTATCGTCCTGTTCGAGCACGGCGTAGATCACTTCACCCACGCGCAGCCCAAGGAATTCACTCAGGATGTCTTCAGGCAAGCTGGAAAATTCATATTCCAGGCGCGCATAGTTACCGCGAAACAGTGAGCGCGGGTCGATGGGCAGGGTCTCAACACGAATCTCCCGACCGCTCCACAGCGGCGTTGCCGACTGCACCACCATGCCCACCAGTACGCAAACCTGCAGGGCAACCGCGGCAACGAGACCGGATGCAATACGCCTCATAGCGCGCCCTCCCCGGCTTGCTGGCGCCGCCAGTACCGTGCAGCACCCAACAGCAGCATGGCCAACACCAGGAACAGCGCGGCACCGCCAATGTAGTCGCCGATAAGGTCAACATAGCGCAGGAAGGCGGTCAGCAGAATCACCGCGATACCAAGAAAGAAGTAGTGCGACATACCGCGATTCACGCCAAGCAGGATCAGTCGAATCCCCGCGGCCACCAGCACGACATTGGCAAGCACCTGCAGGTAGATGGCGTATTCCCTGCCCTCCACCACGATCACCGTGATGATCAGGGCGAGGCAGCACGCCACGATCGGCACAAACCTGTCGAGCTTGCCACAGCGCCACGCGAGATACAGTGCCATGCCCATGAACCCCAGCACCGCGGGCCACATGGAGGCCTGGTAATCCCAGTTGGCCCTGATCAGGTCTTCCCAGGGGCCCGCAAAACTGAGAACTAACATAACCAAAAGGCCAAAACGCAAAGACCACAGCGACAGCAGAAGGCTATAGTCCCTGGCCCTGCCGCTGTCGTGTGCGCCGAGCCACTGGCTGAACGCATAGGCAAACACGAAGAGTGCGACACTCACCGCGAGGTGCTCGGCCTGCCATTCCATTCGATACAAGCCTCCCGACCAGGCGAGAGCAAGCGTAGCCTCGACCCAGAGCCCGATACTGAAAAGCACCGCCAGGAAGAGCACTGCACTGTATTCTCCGCGCATGAGGACATACAGGCCTGCGACGATAAAAACCGGGAACATCGCGGAATAGAACCCCATCCCGAACTCGAGGAAGAACCACAGCAGGGCAAGCAACACGCTGAAGAGCGTCAAAATCGTATGGCGCAGGAATACTCCAAAGGGCAGGCTGCCAAGCGCCCACCAGAACACACCGTCCGGCATGTGCTCCCCGAGGTGGTAAATCTGCGCGATCAGGATGATCGAGGCGCCGTAAAAGAAATTGCCAAGCAGAAACAGCTGGGCCGCAGAGTCCGCTTTACCGGCGAAATAGGCGCGAAGCGCAAGCCCGTGTGTTGCGAGCGTTGTAACGAGCAGACCCGCCATGCGCAGGCCGCGGGGTATGTCGTCCCAGTTGGCGCCGATCAGGGTGATTAGCGCAAGGCCGATAAAGAGATAGCCGAGCGCTGTAAGCAGGTGATAGCCGCTCGCCTGCTCACCCGCACTGGCGTAATCGATATCGTACTGCGCACAAATCGACCGGGCCTGCTCTTCGGAGATGAGACCCTGCTCAACCCAGGTGGCCGACTCCCTCGCCAGGTCGCGCTTGAACAGACGCAGTAGTCTCATTCATGTACCTCAGCGTTCAGCGTGTGCGCCCAGGGGGCACTAGCCACCACGTACCGACGACCAGCAGGGCAAACAGCGTATACATCACGACGAAGGCCCACGCGGGCCAGTCCCAGTAGAGCAGCTCACGCATCCAGTACTCTATAAAGCTGCCGCTATAGGCCTCACCACCACCCTGCCTGCGCAACCACATTTCCAGGGTCGTCAGTGGGCAAATGACGCCCACCCAGGCCTGCGCCGCCACGATGAGAATGCCGACAAGGTGACAGATGCGCAACCAGAGCTTGCGCACCCACTGCCAGCCAAGAAAGTGCCCCAGGTAGATGCAGGGCACCATAAGCACGACGAAGAGTACAAACGCGACATGTACGCCGAGCGTGATATTTGCCAGCAACGCGTACACGGCCCGGCTCGACTGGCTACTCGTCGACCACCATCTCGAAGCCACCGTAGATCAACCGGCTGCCATCAAAGGGCATAGGGTTGTTCTCGCTGGACATGCGCTCATCCTGTTCCATGCGCGCCATACCCGCATCGCGCATTGCCTTCGTTGGCCAGATCACCCAGGAGAAGACGACGGCCTCCCCTTCCTCACATTGCACCGCAGAGAGGAAGGAGGTTCTCTCACCCGGCGGTACGTCGTCACCCCAACACTCCACGACACGAGTGGCACCGTACTCCTTGAACACATCGGCAAACTGGCGCGCGTGCTCGATGTACGCGCTCTTATTGGCAATGGGTACCGCCGCGACGAAACCGTCAACGTAGTCCATAATCTGCTCCCGCTAAACCCGCTTGTAGCCCGCGCTAGATCACCTCGTTCTCATCGTACGCGGAGAGATAAACGCCGCCGTCTGCACCGAGCGTGACATGCATGGTGATCGGCCTGCAGCATACCTGGCAGTCTTCTATGTAGGGGTCGCCTGCGTCCCCCTCGTCCACCAGCACCGTGATGCTCTCGCCGCAGTATGGGCAGCTGATTCGTTCTTCTGACAACATCGACTAAGGCAATCCTTACAAAAATGGCCCGCCGGACACCTCGGCGGGCCTGGCATTACTCGAGCTCGACGCTCTCAACATAGTAGTCAAAAAAGCAATTGATATGCGTGATCGCTGATTCGCAGCAGTCCTGCTCAGGCACGTCGAACGTGACGTCCTGCTCAAGCGGCACGTCCTGACAGGTGCCGGGGTAATGGACCGTTGCGGCATGCGGCTCGTAGGGAATGCCCAGAAACTCTGGCTTGGGTGTGCGGTACTCCCGTGAGAGCGCCAGGGCACTGCCCTCGATAAAGAAGTCACGCTCCTTCAATTCTTGCTGCCACTGGACATACATGGGCGTTCTTTCCACGAAGTCCATCGCCGGGATGCAGGCCTTTACCTGGTAAGAAGGCGGCCCCGCCCCTCGCGGGGGCGCCGTTAGCATGCATTCCGCACTGGCTACTTCCGCCAGGAGGAAGCTCAATAGCGATACTTCAAGGATTCTCTTCATCGCGCCCATGCTCTAACAGCCCGCTACTCAACTACTGTATCCACTGCTCGAAATTATAGCGAACGCACGGGGAATTCATTGGCCAAACACCCGGCGAAGATGCCTGTGGCGTAACCAGAAAACCAATCGATATGCTGGCTTGAAGGCCAGATCGACTAGAGGAACTCTCGACTTGTACTCGACCGTATCGGTTACCTGGCACCCCGAGCCCAGCGGAACCACCTGGCGAGTATGGCGCCAATACGTATTGACCCATGAGGAGGAACGCTCTTGAAAGCCGCTCTCGGAGTCAACGGACTCAAGGAAAAAGTGGTGCCTGTCTATTGGGAGCAAGCCGAACAGTAGAATCCAGCTCGCAAACAGCTCTCGCTGCACTGGCCAGTCGAATATGCTCTGCCGAGCAAGAGCCTCGGGTGCTGTCATCCTGACAAGGGGAGAAAGCTCCGCGTTTACACCTTCCATTGTAATCGTTGCGAGCAAGTCTTCTGCCTGTGCACCAAGATCGCTTGAGAAACTGAAAAGTGGCAATGCTTCACCTATCAAACTACGGCTGGAGCCGTCTCCACGCCCGACCGCGGAACTTCAGCCCAGCCTTCTGGCTCTCGCCGGTGACTGACCTCGCAAAAAGAATATCACCGACTGCCTCAGATTCTCTTGCGCGAGGGATCGGCCACCAACTGCCACCCATACTCGTAGATTATGATGCCAGGATGTCGTATTTAGCGCTCAACGCTGTCGATTGTTGCAGTATCAAAGTGAATTTGCTCGTCGTCGGTACCATAGGCAGCTATCAGGGAACTGCAAACCTCGAGAGCATCGAAGTCGATGTAGAGCGTGACGAAACCGGGTAACTCTGGTTCGTGCCAATTAACGAGATATCGATGCTCTCCGATCTCTCGCGCTCTGTAAACGAACCCTTCTCCTACACCTCCCTCCAGTGGGCCCGACAGCCATTCGAATGAGATTAGGCCGTTTTTGTAGACGGTGCGCACTGTTCCCATCTCATCGTATGTGTACTGCATGGTTGTTCCGTCGAGTAAATCGGAAAGTGCCTTATTCAATGGATGGGCCTCTCTAGTTGTGTTCTGACATCTAGCGCGTGGTGCGTCAACTTCATGTTATGTGCTTCTTTGCGAGCCCTCAACGACACCCCACAGCAACACAATAAAAGAAACGAAAATGAATGAAAAATGTACAACCAAAGCAGCTAGATAAACGCCGTCGATACTTGCAAAGGTATTGAGCGTGTTTAGCAACATCGTCCCTGCCATCGACGAAAAGACAAAACCGACCAAAATGACTAATGCTAGCGGCATCGTTGCGACCCCGCGAATTTCCTTACTCAGTTTCGACTTATCTTCGGTGATGCGATGTTGTATTCGAGCGAATGAAAACAGAGCCAGGAATAGGATCAGGTATAGAGTAAGCGTTCCCGCATAGAACCAACTAGACCAAGCCCATAGGTCTTCAACGTCGAACTTTGAAAGAACCAACGGCAATAGGCAGAAAACTATAATAGCGAGGCAATGCTCTAACACTCTTCTCACCAGGGAAAACAGACGAAAAGGGTCTATTTGCTCATGGGTATCTCGGCGCAATACAACAACGACAGCCGTAAATCCTCCCAGCGCAATCGCAAGTTCGGAGAGTGTCAGTAGTTCGTCGGAATTGATCATCAGGCGTTAGTTGTCTCAAGCAACAAGGTCGACTAGGTTGTGAAAAGGCATATCGCGCTCACGGCTTGGTTGGCCGCATACCCGTCCCATCCAGCCCGTACTTGTTAACTGGCTCCCACATACGCGCTACTCTAGGCCTAATGCCCGTTTGTCCATTCTAGAACACTTAGCCCCAGTAAAGGCCAGGACAAGATAAGCTGCCAGCCATACCGGGACAGGATGGATTTCATAGAGAATGCCAGCGCCCACACCGACTACAACAAATAGAAGAACTAGGGCCATGATCGCGGCCGGCTTGGCGGTATGGAAGGCTATGTACTGCCGCTCCATGGGGGCCAGTTAGCGCTTCAGGCTGCGGGCGCCGGAACCGCGCAGCGGTTGCGGTGTCCGTAGCCCTGACTTCTTAGGCGTCATCACTAGCCACCTCTGAGTTCCCAAGTACTTCTCTATGCCGCATTGCTTCGGCAATGAACTCATCCGGATAAAGGTTTCTACCATATTGGTCAACAAAGTCCTCGGCCCCTGGAATACTCCATGAAAACCTAAAATTTGTTGCCATAGTTGTATTATGGCCCCCAGACAAACCTAGATCGTCTTGCAACCAAGCCGAATAAAGCTGCGCCCAGTTGGCCGCATGATGGGCAGTCAAACGACTACTTTCAGCGTAGGTTAGCTCAAGTCCAGCTGCTCGTTTTTCTGGAATATCGTGGATATACGGAGAGTCCCGCAGAGAAAGAAAGAACTCTCTCCTTTCAGCACGGGTAGCCCGGATAGACTCAGCCAGTTGCACCTTGCGTGCCTGCCTGACTTGAAGCGCAAGATAGATCAGTGTCACTAGGACTGCTATAGCGCCTACCGTTTCAGCCACTGCCCCTACTGCGTCCCAGTTCATGAACGTCGCTCCTTGAGGCCTAACGCCTGTGGCAGCGGGCGCACAGACCGCGCAGCGGTTTGGGCGTCCGGCGACCGAAGGGAGCGTACTCCCCGCACTTGTTATGTTTCGGCATTGAGAACCTCTTCTAGAAAATACTTGGCAAGCCCCTGTGCCGCGTGACGATGATGATCTTGAGTGTCACCCCACTTTTGGCAGTACCAGCATATACGGGCTGCAACCGTTCCGTCTGTGGGCTCTCCCAGCTTTTCGCGTAGAGCCAGTACCTGGCGTCCAAGAACTATCAAATCTTCGGTTTCAGGATCAGCTCTAAATCTCAGTTGCGGAAACGGATTGAACTCATTTGTGCAGAAAACCAAATCATTGTTCCCTAGCGAAGCTGCTTTCAAGTGGGGTATCAACCGTTCGCTCAGCTCTGCCTCTAATCGGTCTAACTGTAAGTATAGTTTTGCTTTCGAAACCATAGAGCTAAGTTAAGAAACATAACGCTTACGGCTGGGGCGGCCGTCAGGCCGTCCCAGCCAGCCCGTACTTGTTATGTGCCTCATTTTCGGCCCGCCATGCTCTTTAAGCCAATTCTCGAAAGCATCTTCTTGCCACCGACACCGTAGGCTATGAAGATCGAACTCATCAGAAGGCCGGATATGGCCGAAATAGTAGAGCCAGTACCGTCGCTTAACATCAGCAGAAAAGTTGCGATACCGAGCGCTCCGACAACCGCGCCTAATACTCGAATTATCATTTTTCTAGGACCTAACCGGCAGGCACATAACAGCTAATTATGAGGAATCGGTCAGATAGCCCAATTCCGTATAAATTCGTCTTCATGAATTCATTTAAGACAAGAAACCCACTACTAACAACCGCTTAGAAAAACCTCGCGAACTACTGCCGGGGTTAACGCGAATTCTCGCTCGTACAGACTCATCAATTTCGGCCACATGCACGGCCAGTCCGCCGAACTTTTATTCAATAAATTCAGTGAGATAGCATTTGGCGCAGAAATTCTTTACCAGGAATTCCGTTGAAAAACCGCCCGCCTGAGCAGCAGGCAACAGCTAGCTACTGCGCAAGCACCCGAATATTGCGAAACCAGACCTTGTCCCAGTGGTCCTGGAAACCGATGTGACCTTTGAGCAGGGTGCCGTAGCGTGGTCGGCCGGTGAACTTGCTCTTTTCATACAGCGCCTGCCACTCGGGGCTGCCCTGCTCGAACTTTGCGGTGAGTCGGTCGTTGAGCCAGAACTCCACGCGGGGGCCATTGGCTTTAATGTGTACGCGGTTCCAATACCCCACCGGCTGGGTGGTGTCGTGGTCCGCCGCGATCATGTCGTAGTAGGCGCCGGAACGATGGGTGGGGTCTTCGGAGTCTGAGTGGCCTACATTGTCGAGCACCTGCATCTCGTAGCCCGTGTAGTGAATGGTGCGCTCGGATTCGTCGCCTCGAATGAAGATGCCGGAGTTGCCCGCTTCCGAAATGCGCCATTCGAGCCTTAGCTCGAAGTCGCCGAACTGCTCGCGACTGATGACGTCGCCGCCACGCCCAACCCGTGTGAGGCAGCCGTTTTCAACCGCCCAGCCATCGTTGACGGAGTCTTCCTTGTAGCTGCGCCAGTTGTCGAGGTTAGTGCCGTCAAACAGCAGGCGCCAGCCAGCCTGTTGTTCTTCCGGCGTGAGTGCGTTTACACACTCCCCCGGTTCGATAATCGGGTCCTGCGCGCAGGCGGCGAGGGTGAGAGCAGTGACAGCAACTGCGGCATTTCGTATTTTCATAGTCGCATTGTAGTCCTTGGGCAGCGCTCGCAAAGCCGCTGCCTGCTAGTTGGCGTAACGCACGCCTATTCGGAGGGCCCGGCCCGGGGCGGCGAAGCCCACTGCGGTTTCATAGTCCTCATCAAAGAGGTTGTCTACCGAGAGCTGCGTACGCCAGTGGCGGTCCGGACGCCATTCGAGTACCCAGTCAACGCGGTGGTAGTCGTCCAGTTCTTCGGTCACCTCTTCGCCGGTGTGCCGTGAAGTGGAAAACTGCTCTCCACCGTAGCGGTAGTCGACCGTGGTGGCGAGAATGGGAAGCACCTGCCAGGAGACCGTGGCGCCGCCGCTCCACTCGGGGCGGCCGGTGAGCGTGGTGTCTTCACCTTTCACATCGATATCGGTGTAGGTACCGTGCAGACTCACCCAGAGCTCCTCGACCGGCTGCCAGCGGCCCTCAAACTCAACGCCGCTGGTTTCCACCTCGCTGCGGTTGACGTTGCGGAACGTGGCATCGTCGAAGTCCACGAGGTCTTCGAAGTCGTTGAGGAACGCGGTGAGCGACACTTCGAGCGCTTCCTCGTCGCGCCACGCAACACCCACATCCCAACTCTCCGAACGTTCGGGCACAAGGTCGGGGTTACCCACCAGGCCGTGGCCCAGCGCGAAAAAGCTGGGCAGCTTGAAGCCCTCTCCCCAGTTCGCTGAAACACTGAGGTCAGACACGAGTTGCACAGTGGCGCCGGCGTTGTAGGTGGTTTCACTGCTAAAGCCATCGGGGTCGTCGTAGCGCACGCCAGCCTGCAGCAGCAGAGGTTCCACGGGCGCCGCGCTGACGGCGGCAAACGCGCCGACCGTATCGCGCTCCAGCTCAAAACTGGTGGACGCGGGGTTGCCAAAAAACTCTACGAAACCGTCGCTCTCGCCGTCTTCACGGCGGAAGTCTGCGCCCACGTTGAACGTGTAGGCCTTGCTGGGTGTCAGGGTGTTCACCCAGCGCAGCTGGTCGCGGGTGAAGTCCGTGTCGGCAACGTTCGGGGGGACCTCGAGAAAAGGCGGAATACCGGGCGACACGAAGCTCTCTTCGTGGTCGAAGCGATTCGCCTCAAGACTCGACTGCCAGCCCCGTGTGACCTGGTAGCGCCAGCCAAGCGCGGTCACCAGGTCTTCGTACTCTATGTCATCGCGGTCGCCCGACAGGGCAAATTTCTCACCGCCGCTCTGCTCTGGGAAGGAACGGCGCTCACCCTCAAGGTAACGCATTGAGAACCAGAATTCCTGGCCGTTGAAAGGCGCCCAGCCAAGTCGCAGGTTCGCGCTGTTTGATTCCCGCTCGCTGCGGTTTACAGGTTCGCCATCGTCGCGATTGGTGAGCTCTAACGCGTAGTCAAAGGCATCAACTCGCCCTCTCGCGGCAATACCCTGATGCGCAAACTTGTCTTCGCCACCCTCCACATGCACATGGTAGCGATGGCCACTTTCCTCGCGCCGCGTCACGATGTTGATCACGCCCGCGAGCGCGTCAGAGCCATAGATCGAAGAACGGGGGCCGCGCACGACTTCAATGCGCTCGATCAGCGCGGAGTTGAGATTGGCAAAATCGAAACTGCCGCCGCGCGAATTGGTCGGGTCATTCACCGGTACGCCGTCAAGCAACACCAACGTGAAGTTCGACTCGCCGCCACGCACAGAGACCGCAGTTAGCCCACCCGGGCCACCCTGTTCTTCCACGAGCAGGCCGGGCACCGTCTGCAACAGGCCAGCGAGGTTGCGTTTGTTGAGTGCCTCAATCTGGGGCGCGTCCAGCACGGTTGTCGATGCGGTCAACACCGGCAGCGGTGAATAGGCACCGGTGACGAGCATTTCCTCGAGCGCACTACCGGCCTGCGGCAAACCTGCCAGCGCGGCGATTAGCAGTACCGCTCTCGACCCCATGTTTGACTCCCTTCACTCTTTCACACTTTCGTTGTTGCCTTAAGTGGCGACTCTCCACGAGACAGGCTATTCTCGCTGGCCGCTACTGAGACAGGCTGCACAATCGATGGCGCTGCGCATTTTCAACACGCTCTTTCTTATCGCTTTTCTTGCGAGCGCCACCGTGCAGTATAACGACCCGGACGCCATGCCCTGGGTCATCATCTACCTCGCCGCCAGCATGCTATGCGTATTGGCGTACAGCCGCAATCCTGTCCGCCTGGTTGCCGCCCTGCTGTTCGGGGTATGCCTCATCTGGATCGTGCTACTGCTGCCTAACCTGGGCGATGTGAGTCTCGACGAAATCTTCGAGTCTGTCAGCATGCAGACCCGCGCCGTGGAAGAGGCGCGGGAGATCGGCGGGCTGGCTCTCGTGGCCATCTGGGCGGGCGTACTCGCGCTTGTGCGCAAGGACTAGTCCTTACGTTTCACGGGTATCAGCTCGCCATTGCGGTTCAGGATCATCTCGCTCACACGGCCATCCTCCTCCACCACAAACTCGAGTTTTACGGTCTCACCGGCGGCGCTGCCACTGAATGTCGTGCCGCCCATATGCTGCAGCGAACCCCCGCCGTACATGGGTACCTCGAGGTGCAGTCCCTCGTTGTCTTCACTCACCGTCATGGTGATGAAACTCACCGAGTACTGGCCAACGTAACGGCTGAAGCCGCGATCGAAAGGGACTGCCTCGAGTTCCTCGACGGTCCAGGGCGCGCCCCGGTCGGCGCTGGCCTCGCGGATAGCGGCCACGGCATCAACGGCTACCGGATCGGCCTTGTTACCCCAACTACGCCGCAGGTAGGTCATAAGCCCTGCCAATGTGGCATCGTCGAGCTCGGCCAGGTGCCCGTGGGGCGGCATCACCCCGTCAAAGACCGCGCCATTTACCTCAACGGGGCCGCTCATGCCCTGCAGGATAATGCGGCCCAGCCACTCAGGCGGGCCGGTGACCCAGGAGGCTCCTGCCAATGCAGGCGCGAGTCCATCGATACCCGCTCCATCAACGCCGTGGCACGCACCGCACTGGGGGTAGAAGGCCTCACCCAGCGCCATGAGCTGCAACTGCTCCGGGCTCAGCGGAGTGATGCCGAGCGCCAGCTCGTCGCCGGGCCAGGTAAAGGCGCGGCGGCCGGACAGCCGCGCATCCCACAGCGGGTCATCCTCGCCGACGGTGGCATCGGTGAAGATGGACGGCGGGGCGTCCAGCCTTGCGGCTTCAAACGCCTCTGTCATCGAGGCTTTCTGGAAACCCTTCAACATTGCGATCTGCTGCCACGCGTCCTTACCGCTGCGAGACTCGGCGAGCGCCAACAGTTCGAGCAGGCGCGGGTTGGCCGGCTCTGTCGACGTCGTGTCACCGCGTAGCGTGTCGTAAGCGTTCCGGCCGAGCGCCACCACGAGCCCGCGGCCGTTCTTGCGCTGGCCCTTTAGCTGCCCGGAGGCCAAATACTCAGAGAGGAATTCAAGTTCAAGGCCCTGCACCGCGCGCACTGCTGCCTGCCGCACGTAGACGCTTTCGAGTCCGGCGGTGGTCACCGCAGCAATATCTGCCCTGACCGCTTCATCGTTCGCAAAATCACCCATGGCAAACACGAGTTGCATGCGCACTGCCTCGGGAGCACCCGCGAGCTGTGTGCCGAGGTCGCTCAGGTCCTCTGCAGTGAGCAGGCCGCGACCGGCGCGCAAGGCGTGAATCTGGCGCTGCGTATCGTTGGTGGCGACAACGCTCAGCACGTTGCCGCGCGTGAGTTCGTCGCGCCCTTCAAGGGTCCACAGCGCGTGCAGTGCGGCGAGGGTGTCTGCACCGCCAAGCAGCCCCTCAAGCGCATCGCGCACTTCTGGCCCGCGCGCCAGCAACAGGCGCTGCGCCGTTTCGCGCTCCCAGCCGTTGTCGCTGCCGAGGTAACCAACAAGCTCAGAGTCACTCGCCACCGCGAGGTTAGGTATGGCCGCGCGCGGCGCGCCCTCGGTGTGGCGCACGCGCCAGATACGGCCAAGGCCAATGGGCGACTCGAGGCCGCGCTCGAAGATCTGCTCGCGCAGCTCGTCCGTCAGGAAGTGGTCGTCCTGGATGATGCCGCGATACATGTCGATGATGTACAGGGCGCCATCGGGGCCGTTCATCGCGTCCACGGGCCTGAACCGCTCGTCGGTGGAACCCAGGAAATCGCGCTTGCCCCAATCGGGGTCATCGTAAAGCAGCTGCGTGGCGGTGAGCGCGATGCCCTCCTCCGCCATGTCGAACTGGGCCACCACGTTGCCCGCGGACTCAGGAACAAAGACATCGCCGTGATACTGCGCGGGGAACTGGTCGCCGCGGTAGGCAACAAGGCCGCTCGCCCCGGTCGCGGTGTTGAGCCGGCCGTCTTCACGCAACGTACCGTCGAGGTAGGCCCGGTTCACGCCGGGGTTCACGCGCACCGAGTACACCTCAGGCTTCGGCGTCAGCGTAACGCCCAGACCCTTGAGCTGCCCGGCAGCGCCGCCTTCAATAAGATCCTCTCCCTGGAAGAAGTCCGCCTGCACCCAGGTGGAGTTGTGGTTGTAAAGCCAACGGCCCACAGCGTCGTGAGTAATGCCCCACTGGCCGCGATACAGTCCGTTTCGTTCTACCAGTTTGCCGTTGTCAATGATCAGGCTGCGCGCAGACTTGGAGTTGTACAGCCAGTTGTCGAGGCCCTGGCGCAGGCCATTCTCCATGTGCTCAACATTGGCGGTGCCCACATCAGTCGCGTAGCCGCCGATGCTGCGCTTGCTGGTGCACAGTGCGTCCTGCGTCGGCAACTCGCAGAGCCACAGGTTCGGCGGCTCGCCGATGAGCACGCCCTCGTTCACCACGGCCACGGCGCGCGGATTAACCAGCTCACCGAGAAAGACCTCGCTCTCGTCCATGCGGCCATCGCCATCGGTGTCGGTCAGTCGCACGACCTGCCCTACGGGTTCTTCGCTGCCCGAGCCGTACGCATCGGGCATGTAACCGCGCAGCTCCACAACGTAGAGACGCCCGTACTCGTCCCACGCCATGGCGACCGGGTCCTCAACCATCGGCTCGGCGGCGACCAGCTCGATCTCAAAGCCAGGGGCAATGCGGAAGGATGCCAGCGACTCTTCAGGCGTAAGCACGGGCGCTGGCGGCGTATCGAGCGTCTGATAAAACAGCGGCTCACCGCCTGTATCCTTCAGCGACATCCACTCGATATCGCGAATCTCAGCGTCACCGCAGTCGGCGGGACGCACGCGCAGGGCGCCGCGCTCGTAAAGACCGGTATCGGTAAGCCGCAGCACATCTTTCTGGCCAATCGACAACACCACATCACCACCTCGCGCGAGCGCGATAAGCTCGTGACGCTTGGCCTTGAACATCTTCACGGGGTCGGGCGTGACCTCCACATCCGGCGTCTTCAAACGCGCCTCTGCGCGATTCGGGTACACGGTGACCTCGGCGAAGTACTCACCATCGCCCGTCGATTCAATGCGATGGCGAATCTGTACAGTGGTCGGTGCGTCTTCGCAGGCAGGCACACTGAACGCCAGCATCGCATCGCTGAAGCGGCGCCGCGTACTTAGCCAGCCGTCTTCGCCAAGGCCAGTCGCCTTGACGCCGGTGTCAGTCACCGAGAGCGCTGCGCCCTCGGGTACGCGCCATTCGTCTTCTTCAAGCAGGCTGTCGCCGGGTTCGCCAAACCCCGGAAGTTCCTTGATGCGAATGTGACGCCAGCGCATTATCCCAACGTTGCCGCTGTGCACCTGCAGCGCGATGTAACCTTCAGCATCGAATGCATCAACGATATCAGCGGCAGGCACGCCATTGATCCAGGTCTTCAGCACATGTCCGCGCGCCTCGATCTCGACATCGTTCCAGTCATTGAGACGAATCGCTTCGCGGGCGGGTTGGTTGTTTTCGAGGTTGGCAATCCACCCGCGCCGCGCCTCGTCGTAGATGCCGCCGCTCCATGCGCGGTCAGAGTGGTCCAGCTCGAACTGGTAGCCAAAGGCGCGGCCGTTACCGCCGCGCTGCTGCGCCCGGAACAGAACGCCGGAGTTGCCGAACTCGTCCCAGCGCATCTGCATCTTCAGCGAGAAGTTGCCGAAGGTTTCCTCAGTGCGCAGGAAGGTGTTGTCGCCAGGACCATGACGGCCGACGATGTCTTCGCCATCCGCCTCGAAGGTGGACTCGCCACCGATCTTGCGCCAGCCATCAAGGGTGCCGTTGTAGAGAAGACGGTAACCCTCTTCAAGCTCGAAAGGCGGTTCGCTGTCACCGCGCATGATGGTGTAGATAAGTGCGGTGGCGGCGACGAGGCCCAGTACTATGGCAAATTTCTTCATGATTCGGCTCTGCGGGTTTTGGTGCTCTGTCTTTTAGGTTGTCGTTGGCGCTAGATGTCTATAGGTCAGTGGAGAATCGACCTGACACCCTTTTCAGTTATTTTCTCTACGTACGCTTGAACGCCTCTCATCACATCGTCGAAGGACGCAACGCTCCCCCGGTTAATACGCGCGTAATCCAATACACGTTCAATTCGCTCGCTAAGCGCGGCATCGCTGCCACGCTGCTGCAGCAACGCATCAGCACGAGGGTCATCAATCTCAAACTCCGTAAAGAGCACGAAATACACCCAGGCCGCCAGCGCCCGGCGCAGCAGGGGCGCGCCTGACAGCGCCAGCGTAGGTACCCAGCGCTGCGCGATCTTTTCGCTACCGTCCATGGCAATTTGAACACAGCGATGGCCCAGCATGGGATTGGCAAAGCGCGACAGAAGCTGGTCGCGATAGGCCGGAAGGTCAAACGCCTCCGGTACAGCCAGCGCCGGCATCAGGTCTTCCCCCATCAGGCGCTCTACGAATTCTCTGAGGTCTCCGTCCGCCATTACGGCATCGACGGTCGGGCAGCCCACGAGAAGGCCTAAGTAGGCAATGGCGGAATGACTCGCGTTCAACAGCCGCAGCTTGATGTTCTCAAAGGGCAGGATGTCGTCGACCAGCTGCGCACCGGCCTTCTCCCATGCCGGACGACCGGCAGCAAAGTCTTCCTCGATGATCCACTGGGTAAAGGGTTCGGTACTCACCGCGCCCTCATCCAAAAGCCCGAGCAATTCCGACTGTCGCGCGCGTTGCTCGGGGGTCGCTGCGGGTACGATGCGGTCCACCATCGAACAGGGAAAGCGCGCATACGCTTCAAGCCACGGCAATACGGCGGGAAACGTGGAGCCGAGATAATCGACCAGTACACCGCGCAGGCGCCTGCTGTTCTCCGAGAGGTTGTCACAACTGAGTAGCGTGAGTGGCGCACCGCCCTGCTTCACCCGCGCGCGAAGCCCTAGTGCAAGCACACCGATCGCAGAGGAGGCGTGTTCCGGTTGCGCGAGATCCTTCGCCACCGCATCGTCGCTGCGATCCAGCGATTCGCCATCGCTGGCCAACGCGTAACCTTTCTCGGTAATGGTCAACGTCACGATGCGAATGTCCTGCCGGGCAATGGCCTCGATAACCGCGGCGGGGTCTCGGGGCGAGACCAACACCTGCTGCACGGCACCAACGATGCGCAACGATCGCGAATCGGCGTCTTCACCCAGTACACTGAACAGCCCGTCCTGCGGGTCGAGTTGCTCTGCCACACTGCCGCTGCGCAGCGACACGCCCACAATGCCCCAGTCCCCACCGGCGGCGCCCATGGCGTCGTCGGTGTAAACCGTCTGGTGGGCCCGGTGAAACGCACCCAGCCCAAGGTGAACAATGCCCGCTTTCAACGCACTGCGATCGTAAGGTGGCAATACGACATCGGCGCGGGCAGCGCCCAGGTTGTCAGGGTGAAGGCGTTGCATGCTGATCAGAGCCTGTAGGCGGCCTTGGCCAGGTTGTAGCTGAGGTCGACGATCAACTCTCGCGCCTCCTCCATGCCCAGTCGGTGCTCAGCCACCAGCTGTGCGAGAAAGCGGCAGTCGACGCGGCGGGCAACATCGTGACGCGCGGGGATCGAGAGAAACGCGCGGGTGTCGTCATTAAAGCCGACCGTGTTGTAAAAACCCGCCGTCTCGGTGGTCTGCTGCCGGTAGCGCAGCATGCCCTCGGGGCTGTCGTGAAACCACCATGCGGGGCCGAGCTTCACGCAGGGGTAGTGACCTGCCAGCGGTGCCAGCTCGCGCGCGTAAGTCGTTTCGTCGAGTGTAAACAGGATCAGGGTGAAGTCAGGCTCGTTGCCCACACGCCCCAACAGCGGTCGCAGGTTGCGCACGAACTCGCCCGGTAGCGGGATGTCGGCGCCCTTGTCGCGGCCGAAGGTTTCGAACAGCGCCGCGTTGTGGTTGCGATACACGCCGGGGTGAATCTGCATAACAAGACCGTCGTCGAGGCTCATCAGCGCCATCTCGGTCAGCATCTGGCCGCGGAACATTTCCGCTTCGGCAGGCGGTAGCGTACCTGCGAGGGCGCCTGCGTAGAGTCGCTCGCACTCGTCACGGTTGAGGTCGCAGGTGAGTGCGCTGGGGTGGCCATGATCTGTAGAGGTCGCGCCCAGGCTCTTGAAAAACGCGCGACGTTCGCGCAGCGCATCGAGGTAGCCGGCATAGGTACTGCAGTCTGTGCCGCTCAGCCGGGCGAGCTCGGCAATGTTATCGGCAAAGCCCTCGTACTCAGGGTCCAGCACCGGGTCAGGACGAAAGGCCGTGATAACCCGGCCCGGCCAGGGGTCGGCCGCAAGGCGCTGATGTGCCTCGAGCGGGTCGAGCGGCGACTCCGTGGTCGCAATTACTTCTATATTGAAACGCTCAAACAGTGCGCGCGGCAAAAATTCGGGCGTGGCGAGCTGCCGATTAATCTCACCGTAAAACACAGCCCCGTTGCTCGCATTCAACCCCTCTTCAAAACCGAAGACCTCGCAGAACACGTGGTCCATCCAGAGCCTGGTGGGCGTGCCGCGAAACAGGTGATAGTTGGCGGCAAACAGTTGCCAGACCGCTGCCGGGTCTGCGCCACCGTGGCCGCCATCGGCGCGCATGATGCCGAGGTCGTCAAGGGTGAGACCCTGGCTGAACAGCATGCGCAGCAAGTAGTGGTCCGGCTGTATGAGCAGCTCGGTTGCATTGGCAAAGGCCGCATTGTCGGCGAACCAGGTGGGGTCGGTGTGACCATGCGGGCTGACGATAGGTAATGCCGCGACAAGCCCGTAGAGCTCCCGCGCAATATCGCGTTCCACGCCACCGGAGGCAAACAGGCGGTCGGGGTGGTTGAGCAGGCTCACAACACCTCCAGCAGGTGATCAATCACACGCTGCAGGTGATCGACCATCGCCTGCCGCGAGGCGGCTGAGTTCCGTGCGCGCAGCGCATCGAGTATCTGCTGGTGATCTGCCACGATCGGACGATCACCCTCTTCGCGCAGGCGCTGATGAAAATGCGTGCTGATTTCAGACTCGTTGCGCAGTTGCCACAGCCAGGTGATGGTTGCGGTGAGTGCGCTGTTACCCGCGGCTTCGGCGATCAGGCAGTGGAATCGTTCGTCAGCTTTCTCGGTAATTGTTTCCTGCCGATTTTCTTCCGCCATAGCATCCACCAGCGCAGACAGCTCCTCGAGCTGCGCGTCGGAAATGCGTTCGGCCGCGAGCGCACAGGTTTCACCTTCGATCACCTTGCGCGCTTCCAGTATCTCGAAGGGGCCCGGGTCAGCGTTCTCTACAAGGCTCGAAGGACCTCCCTGTGCTTTTACGTAAACACCGGAGCCCGAACGCACTTCCACCAGCCCCGCAATCTCGAGTGCAATCATCGCCTCGCGAATGGTCGGACGGCTAACCTCGAAACGCTGGGCAAGGTCGCGCTCGGAGGGCAAGCGCTGGCCAACCGCGAACGTGCCACCGTCGATGAGTGCGCGCAGCTGTTCCGCTACTTGCAGGTAAAGTCGCTGTACCTTTATTGCCTGGATTTCCACCTAACCGGACCTCGCCTCGTCTGCCAGCGCCTGAGCCGCCATACTGATCTCTGCGGCCTTGAACGCGTGAGCCTGCGTCATCGCGTTTTCAGTGCGGTGGATGCAGTCGAGAACAAACTGCCCGAAGAAGGGAAAGCCGGTCGCTCCCTGGCATTCGATTTCCTGTTCGCCCTCGCCATTCACGAGAAACAGACGCGAAGACGGAGCCTCGCGTGCAACGTCCATGTATTTGCGCAACTCGATGCTGCCCTCTGAGCCGACAATAAACGTGCGCCCGTCACCCCAGGTACGCAGGCCCTCGGGCGTGTACCAATCCACACGTGTGTAAAAGGAGGCGCCGTTGTCGCCGGTGAGCGAGATCTCACCGAAGTCCTCAAGGCCGGGCTTGTCGGGGTGGCTGAAGTTTTCGACGCGCGCAAAGTTAATCGCTGCATCGGCACAGCCTGCGTAGGTGAGAAACTGCTCCACCTGGTGTGAGCCGATATCGGTGAGGATTCCGCCATAGCGCGACTTGTCGAAGAACCAGTCGGGGCGTGTGTCTTTCGCAAGGCGGTGAGGCGCAAGGTTAAGCACCTGCAAAACACGGCCGATCGCACCGTCAGCGATCATCTCGCCCGCGCGCCAGGCTGCATCGTTGTGCAGCCGCTCGGCGTAGTACACCGCGTACTTGCGCCCCGTCTCCGCTACAGCATCGCGCGCCGCGTTAAGCTGCTCAAGTGAGGTGAAGGGCGACTTGTCGGTGAAATAGTCCTTGCCCGCGCGCAGCACCTGTTCACCCAGCGAGGCACGCTGGTCGGGTATCGCCGCCGCGTTAACCAGTTGCACCTCGTCATCGGCGAGTATGTCATCGAGACTGTTCGCAACCTGCACACCGGGGTAGGTCGACACAAATTTCTCGATGCGCGCTGGCTCGGTATCGTAGACCCATTTCAGTGTGGCACCCGCGTCAGAGAGGCCGTTGGTCTGCCCGTAGATATGCCCGTGGTCCAGGTGCGCTACGGCAAAACAGAATTCGCCGGGCTCGACCACGCGCTCCGTTTCGGCGGTGGGCGCGTAGTTGGCACCGTCTTTAATGTCGACCATATGCGCCTCAGAACCAGT
Source organism: Halioglobus sp. (assembly GCA_965227435.1). Lineage (GTDB taxonomy): Bacteria > Pseudomonadota > Gammaproteobacteria > Pseudomonadales > Halieaceae > Marimicrobium. The sequence goes on from CBDDGB010000002.1 coordinate 1,601,874, forward strand.
CCAGCTTCACGCCAGTACTGTACGTGACGCTCGCCAGCACGGTGACAATACACAACACCATCGCCGCGTTGTACAACGTGCGGCGCCCGCCCTCTGGTCGGTCTGCGCCGAGATAAGGCTCGCTGTTGTTGAGAAAGAGCCAGCCGACGTACGCGATGGGCAGCAGAAAACCGCAGATCGCCGAGGTGGGCAGTATCACGTAGGGGCCCATGGTGGACCAGAGGAATACGCCAAGCACGGCGGGCGTTGGCAGCAGCAACGCGAGACGGTAGTTGCGCGAGTGCGGCTCCCAGTTGAACATGGCTCCCGCCGCGGCGCCGCAGCAAAGCATGTGCATCACCAGCGAACCAACGGCCATGCCGAGAATGCCCACCGCAAACACCAGGCGGCCCGTGATCTCGCCCATGCCTGCCGAGGCAAACATCGCACCCGCCTGCGCCGGCGCAAGTTTGCCCTGTATGCTCATTTCGCTGCCGTAGAACGCACCGGCCGCCGCGATAGAAATCAGGCTCGTCACCAGGATGTAGGGGATCACAAGACCCATCACGATGTCGTAGCGCGACAGTTCGCGATGCGCCTTGCCCCAGCCCCTGTCGAGCAGCGTGTAGCCGTAGACGAAGGTCATGTTGATACCAACGGCCGTGCCCAGTGCCGCCATGATCGTGGTGACGCCTGCATCGTCCGAGGGCAGGCTGCTGGGCACATAACCCGCGAGCACCGCTCCCCAGTCCACCTGGCCGTTACCCGTGGCCGTGATCACCACCCAGAGAAAGGCCAGCACGATCATGCTGCTCAACAACTTGATCGACGTTTCAAAAACCTTGACCGCTCGGCCACCGCCACCGTAGTTCCAGGCGGTGTAAGCACAGAGCATCCATACCAGCACCGCCAGCACGAAGAGGTAGCCCTCGCGAGCGGCGCCGTCTTCCACCTGCACGCCTGCGCCTACCGCGAGGATCTCCTCAAGCATGCCGGCGCTCAAGGGGTAGTGGGAGAACCCCCAAATGATGCTGGAGGCGAGCGCAGCGATTGCCCAGAACCAGGCGAGCGAAGGGTGCACGTGATCGCGCATGGCGTTAAACGGTTTCTCGCCCGTGCTCAGGGTCTGGTGCGACAGCGCAAACAGCATGATGCAACCGATCAGCATCGAGAGCGGCTGCACCCAGAGCAACTCGTAACCGTAGACCGCACCGATGGTGAGCGACGTGATGGCACTACCGCCACCGAGCGTCATGGCGCCCTGCAGCCAGCCGGGGCCCGACAGGCGCAGGTAGGCGGGCACGCGCGCGAGTGCGGGGCGCGCGGCAAGTGCTGTGAGCTGTTCGGCTTCGGTCGTCAAAAGTGTGTTCCTTGCGTCAGCGGTAAGAGGCGCTCATATCGACATTCGCCTCGATATCGGCCTTTTTGCGCAGGCTGGAGGTCGCCAGGCGCTCATCCAACGCAGCCTGGTAGCGCGCGCTGTCGAGCGGTAGTTCTACGCGCGCATCTTCCCAGGTAGACAGCAGCATGGCGTTGGCGAGACCCAGAGAGTCGAGCCCGTCAGCGGCGGGCGCTATCAGTCGTTCACCGTGCAACACCGCAGCGGTAAAGTTTGAGAGTACCGTGGCGTGCTGATTCCCAGCGCGCTCGGGCGTGATGTCACGTATGTGGGTATCCGGCATGCCGAACATATCGTGGGTATCGCGATTGTATTCGCTTGTTGCAGGCGTATTCTCACTGAGCAGCAGGCGCTCGCCATCGAACGACAGTGCGCCCGAATCGCCGATCACGTCGAAGCGATTGACGCCCGGCGCCTCGCCTGTCGACCCCACAAACACGCCGCTCGCACCGCCCTCGTATTCCAAGTAGGCGGTGACCTCGTCCTCGACCTCGATGTCGTGGTACTGCCCGAAACGGCAGAACGCTCGCACGGCGTTGGGCATACCGCAGAGCCACTGGAAGATGTCGAGGTTATGGATGCACTGGTTCACGAGCAGGCCACCGCCTTCGCCGCGCCAGGTGGCTCGCCAGTCGCTGACCTGGAAGTACACCTCGGGGCGAAACCAGTTGGTCATGGTCCAGTGCGTGCGCGTGATGGTGCCCAGCGCGCCTGACTGGATGACATCGCGCATTGCGAGAAAAAGCGGGTCGGTGCGCTGGTTGAGCATCAGTGCAAACACCTGGTGCGGCCCTGCCATCTCGTGCAGCCGTTCACCCTCTCCTACCGACAGGCCAATCGGCTTTTCCATCATCACGTGCAGCCCGGCTCGCAGAGCCAGCGCGCCGGCCTCGAAGTGATGCCAGGTGGGCGTCGCGATGAGCACCGCGTCGCAGGTGCCGGAATCAATGAGCGCCTCGGGCTCGGCGAAGTGCGGCACACCGAGCTCGCCCGCCAGGTCGCTGGGACGCCGTGAGCACAGTGCGGCAATCTCACAGTCATCCACGAGCCCGCTGCGCACATTGGCGATATGTTGCCCGGCGATATTGCCGAGCCCGATGACCCCCAGTCGGACGGCGGGCGTTTGGTTCATTGAAAATCCCTGGAGGCCCCGCGACGCTTGTCTTCAGGGGCTGACTGGTTCAAAATGCACATTGGTAAACTGGTCAGGCCAATTTAGGGGTTTGGTGGGTTGGTGTCAAGAATTATGGGGGTGATGCGCGGTTTGAAGGTGACTCAACCAGGCCTTTTTGACCCAATCCGAAGCACTGGCAATACATAGTCGAAGTGAAAATCTACTGTACAGGCGAAGTCATGATCGAACTGGCGTCCAGCGACACGCCGGGCCAGTTCGCGCTCGGCTTTGCCGGCGACAGCTTCAATACCGCAATCTACCTCGCCCGGGCCGGGCTCGACGTCGGCTACCTGACGCGCCTCGGCGACGACGCGCTCTCCAAACGCATTGTCGCCACCCTCACCAGCGAGGGCGTCGACACCGACCCCGTGCAGTTCATACAGGGTCGCCAGCCGGGCCTCTACCTCATCGACAACGACGACTCCGGAGAGCGCCAGTTCAGCTACTGGCGGGGCGAGGCACCCGTAAGGCAGCTGTTCGACGAACCTGTCGCACTATCCGATGCCGATGTTTTCTACCTCACCGGCATTACGCTGGCAGTCACTCGCAGCGGGCACACCAACATGCTCCAGCTACTCGACGATCTCAGCTCGCGCGGCTCAAGGATCGTGTTTGACCCCAATTACCGCCCTCGCCTATGGGACGATATCGATCAGGCCCGCGCGCACACGGAAGCCGTACTGCCCTACTGCCACACGGTGCTGCCAACACTTGAGGACGAGCGCGCACTGTGGAACGTACAGGACATCGACGCGTGTCACGCGCTATATACAAGCCACGGTGTCGAGGAACTCGTGATCAAGGGCGACGACCTCACAACCCACACCTTCGCAGCGGGCGAAGTACACGTACAAAAAGCCCAGCCCGTGAACGCCGTTGACACCACCGGCGCGGGCGATTCATTCAATGCGGGCTACCTGGCCGCGCGACTCAAGGGCGCCGCGCCCACAGACGCTGTCACACAAGCGCAACAACTCGCCGCCAACGTGGTACAACACCGCGGCGCGATCTTACCGAAAGAAGGACGTACCAACTGATGCAACAGACCTGGCGCTGGTTTGGACCGGATGACCCCGTGACGCTCGAAAACATCGTGCAGGCGGGCGCCAGCGGTGTAGTGACCTCGCTGCACCACATCCCCACAGGCGCAGCGTGGCCCCTCAAGGACGTCGAGCAGCGCAAAGCGGAGATCGAAGCGCACGGGCTCACGTGGTCGGTCGTCGAGAGCATTCCACTGCACAATGACCTGAAAACCCGCTCCGGCAACTGGCGCGAACTACTCGAAAACTACAAGGAATCCGTGCGCAACGTGGGCGCCGCGGGCGTCGAGGTGGTGTGCTACAACTTTATGCCCGTGGTCGACTGGACCCGCACTAACCTCGACTACGAGCTACCCAACGCGTCACGCGCATTGCGCTTTGAGATGACCGACTTCGCCGCGTACGACGTCTACGTACTCGAGCGCGAAGGCGCAGAAGCTGACTACGAACCCGAGCTGTTGGAATGCGCACGAGCGCGACTTGACGCGATGGACGATGCAGAACGGGCCCTGCTTGAGAAAAACATCATCGCGGGCCTCCCCGGCGGCGAAGGCTCTTACGACCGCGAAGGCATACGCAATGCCATTGCCGAATTTATCGCGCTGGGCAACGAGGGTATGCGCGCCAACCTGTTCGCTTTTCTGGAAGAGGTGATCCCGGTGGCAGAAGAAGCGGGCGTGCGCATGTGTATTCACCCCGACGACCCGCCATTCTCACTGTTCGGGCTGCCACGCGTCGTCTCGACGGCAGAAGATGCGCGCGCACTCATGGCGGCCGTGCCCAGTGTCAGCAACGGCTTAACGCTGTGTGCAGGCTCGTTTGGCGCGCGGGCCGACAACGACCTTATCGGAATGGTTCGCGAATTCGGCCCGCAGATTCACTTCGTGCACCTGCGCAACATCAAGCGCGAGGAGGACGGCTCGTTCTTCGAATCAGAACACCTGGACGGTGACAATGACATGGTCGGCCTCATCGGTGCACTGCTCGATGAAGAGGCGCGCCGCACGGAAGCGGGCCGTGCCGACCGCATTCCCATGCGTCCCGACCACGGCCATACCCTCGGCGATGAAATCGGCCAGGAAGGCGTCAACCCGGGGTACTCTTTCGGCGGGAGAATGAAAGGGCTGGCGGAGCTGCGCGGCGTGATCCATGCGCTGGAGCAGCTGCGCCGCTAGTGGTCCTTCCGCCAACGGGTGGCAGTTTGCACTGCCACTGAACCGCGACTTAACGTTTAGAAACCCTCTACGTCGTGCACCTGTTTCCAGATAAGCCCAGGGAACAGGCGGCGCATAAACACACCGATCTTTGCAGAACGCGTGGGGAACACGAAGAACTTGCCCTTGTCGAGTGTGGCCTCGATCGCGTCGATCACCTCACTCGGCTGGATCGGCTCGCCCTGTTCGCCGTCGAGCATTTTGGGCCAGTCACTTTCCTGACCCTGCTTCAACAGCGGCGTCTGTACCGCTGGCGGGCAGACGCAGGCGAAGCGCACGCCGGAGTTGATGTTTTCGTGCCACAGCGTTTCGGTAAACGCGCGCACGGCAAACTTGGTGGCCGTATAGGCGCCGGTCTTCAGCATGGGAATCCAGCCAGCCATTGACGCGAAGCTGACGAAGTCGCCGCTGCCGCGCTGCACCATACCGGGCAACACCGCCTGTGTGATGTTCACGAGACCGCCGTAGTTGATCTCCATCTGCTTGTGGATGATGCCGTTGTCCTGCTCCAGCAGAATCCCGAAGGGCATAATGGCGGCGCAGTTGTAGAGCTTTGTTACAGGCCCGAATGCGGCTTCAACCTCGGCCGCAGCGGCCTTAACGGCCTCGAAGTTCGTGATGTCGACAGACCAGCCGCGCACATTGTCGAAGCCCTCACCTGTCTCTGCCATGCCGGCCTCGCTCACATCAAACAGCGCAACCTTTGCGCCGCGACCGGCGAAGCGCCGGGCCGCCTCGCGCCCCATGCCGCTGCCACCGCCGGTGATCAGTACTACGTCAGTCATTAGTCTTTAACCTCTGTGCTGCAAAGAGCTGCGCAGTATAGCGCCTGGGCGGCGTATTGCTGCCCGCGGGGGAACACCTGTCACGGATGGTTCAAATGGGCGTCCTGCTATTCAGTGAAGAACAGGTAGAGCTTGAGGGCGAGCATGAAGAAGCCCTGCTTGATCTTGCCTGTGAAGCTCAGCTCGTCATCGCCAAGCGGCCGATAGTTGATGTCCATGGCTTCAAGACGGCCAAGATGTGGCTCGAGCCGCGCGAGGAAATCGTCATAGTTCCGCGCCTCGGCGGGACGCCAGAGAACCTCCGAGAGGGCAATGGCGCGCGGGAACGCCATGTACTCCACGTGCTCCGGCGTCTGCATGTACTCTGTCCAGAGCTGTCCCTGGCCGCCGAGAATGTGTTGGTGCCTGTCCATGGGGAGGTCGGCAGGTATGGGCTCGAACTCGTAGGCCTTTGCCAGGGGCAGGTAGAAGCCGATAGCGAGGGGCTCCCTGCTGTCATCGCCCTGGTAGTAGTCGAAGTAGGTCCAGAAGGTAGGCGCCATCACCACATCGTGGCCCGCTGCCGCCGCCTTGCCGCCGGGGCCCATCCCGCGCCATGACATCACGGTGGCGTTCTCCGAGAGCCCGCCCTGCATGATTTCGTCCCAGCCAACCAGCTTGCGGCCGTTCGCAGTAAGAAAGTCATCCATCTGCTGGATCATCCAGCTTTGCAGCTCGTTCTCGTCCTTAAGACCTAGTTCACGAATGCGTTGCTGCGCATACTCACTTTCTTCCCACTGCCCCTTGGGCGCCTCATCGCCACCAATGTGGATGTAGGTCGAGGGAAACAGCGCCATCACCTCGGTAAGTACGTTGCGGTAGAACTGGATCGTCTCCTCAGAGGGTTTCAGCGTGTGCTTGCTGATACCCCACTCCTCCTTCACCTTCAGCTGCTCGCCGAAGTTGCCGAGCTCAGGATAGGACGCGATTGCCGCCTGGGCGTGCCCTGGAAACTCGATCTCGGGCACCACGTTGACGTGGCGCTCTGCGGCGTAGGCCACGACCTCACGAATCTCGTCCTGCGTGTAGAAACCGCCGTAGGGTGTGCCGTCGTACTCGATGTCGTCACCACCGAACAGGATGTTGCCGCGCATAGTTTGGGCGCGCATCGAGCCGATCTCGGTGAGCTTCGGGTACTGCTTGATCTCTATGCGCCAGCCCTGGTCTTCTGTCAGATGCCAGTGAAAGCTATTGAATTTATGCGCCGCAATGGCATCGATGAACTTCTTGACGAAGTCGACGGGCATGAAATGCCGGCCGACGTCGAGGTGCATGCCACGCCAGCCGAAGCGCGGTGCATCATCTATCGTCACGAAAGGGACGCTCCACTCACGAGCGACAATCACCTTGCTGTAGACTTCTGACGGCATAAGCTGCCGCAGGGTTTGCAAAGCGTAGAACGCACCCGCCGCAGAGCCCGTCTCAATCTCGATTCCCGCTGCATCGACTCTCAACGTATAGGCTTCAGGCGCCATGCTGGCCGCAAAACGAAAACGCAGGCTGCCGCTTTCTGCTTCAGGCAATTCAAAGCCAGTCGGCCCACCCAGTAGCAGCCGGGCCGCATCGACAGCACCGCCTAACTCGGCGTCGGCAGACAACGACATTGAGGGCGCCATCACAAAGCGACCTTCCTCAACCACCACGCTGAGCGGCGCGGGCACGATGGAAAGCGGGACATCAACAGCCCGGGCGGGCGGCACCGCGGTCACCAGCAGCAGAAATGTTGGAAGCAGGTAGCGCCGCAGAGCAATGGACATACCCCGACTCCGCCAGCCAGCGTCAGAAGTTGTAGCCAAACGTGACTCCGAACTGGCGGCCCTGGTTGGGCGATACCACGAGGGCTGGCGGCAGCGCCGGGTCACCATTCTCGATGTCGTCGGGCGTCTGGATCGTCAGCTCATCGGTCAGGTTCTTACCCCAGACTGTGAACGAGAGCGGGCCCTCGTTGAAACCCACGGTAAGGTTCACCAGGTTTTCGGGGTCGTCGTAGCGCGACGTGATGTTACTGTTCATCGCAGACTCCGAGCGCCAGACCCATGCGAGATTGGCGAAATAGTTCCAGCCGGAATCGAGCTGCCCGAAGTAGGTGATCTGGGTATTCGTGTTCAACTTGGGGGCAGAAGCCAGATCAGAGCCCGATTCAGCAGGGCAGAAAACACCATCGGGGTCGTCATCCCCCGAGGTGCAGAGCCGGTTCACCCACTCCTCCACGGTCGCGTCGAAATAGGCGGACCGAAAGTCGATCGTCAGGTTGTCAGACAGCGCATAGGCCACATCCAGCTCAAAGCCTTTCGTAACGACCTCTTCCGCATTGACGAATATCAGCGTGTACAGCGAGCCAAGGGCACCAATCTCTGAGTCGGCCTGCGCAGCATTCTGGCGGATGATATGGTCGTCGAATTCCTGGTAGAACATTGCCAGGCTGTAGCGCAGGCGATTGTCGAGCAGGTTGCCTTTGATGCCGAGCTCTATCGCTGTCGATACCTCTTCGTCGTATTCCAGAAATGCTCGCGCCGTGTCGCCGATCGCCTCGTTACCCAGCGCTTCCCCCACCGCATCGATGGCAGGAACGTAGGAGTTGATACCACCCTGGCGGTACGCATTGTCCAGCGCTAGGTACGCCGTTGTATCTTCGTTGAGGAAATACTTGAGCTTGAGACTCCAGGACAGGTGGTTGAAGTCCAGCTTCTCATCGATGTCACCTGCAAAGCCCACGACCTCCACATCGCTGACGTATTCCTGGGAGTTGTCCTCGTAGCGCATACCCACGCTGAAGTCCCACTGCTCCGCGAGGTGAAACGTAAAGTTGCCGAACACGGCGGCACCGAACGTTTCCTGGTCGACCACGCCGGGTATAAACGCGTCGAGGTTAATGACAGTGGTGGCCTCGGATTGATTATCCGAGACAAAAATGCCCGCCACATAATCGAGGAAATCGCCCGTGTCTGAAACACGCACCTCAAACGTGGCCTGCTCCGTCTCCAGTTCGAAATCGGTGGAACCGGGATCTTCCCTCGGCCAGGGGGTCTGGTTCTGGAACAGGGTAGTTTCGAAGTTCTGGTACGAGAGAATGATATCGAGATTGGTGAGCTCGCCCTCCCACTCGTATTTGAGGGCCACATCCCGCACATCAGTCGTCGCTCGGCTGCGCAGGGCGCCGTAGTCTTCACGGTCAGAGAAGTTGGTGAACAATGCAGGGACCGGGTTGCTGCCGCCGGTGGCAGGTACGAGGCCGTCAAACAGCCGCCACGAGTAGAAGTCGTCCAGGGATTGAATGTTGCTGATCAGGTGTACCTGGGAGACCTCGTCAGGTTGCCACAGCAAACGCACTCGTAGAGAACGATGGTCTTTACCGCCGGTAACATCTTCCTCTGCGTCCGGGTGCTTCATCTCGGTGCCGCCCTCTGTTTCGGCGTACACCGCTGCAATGCGCGCGGCCAGGGTGTCAGTAATCGGCAGGTTGAGCGCGGTGCGCAGGTCCACCCCTGGCTCGTCGTTGGCGTCCCACACGTAGGCGGCCCCAGAAACGCTCCCGGAGAATTCGCCAACGTCCGGCATTACAGTGCTGATGTTGTAGGCGCCGGACGGTGCATTCTTGCCGTACAGCGTACCCTGCGGGCCGCGCAGCAGTTCAATACGTTCTACATCAAACAGCGTATTGATGACCGCACCAGGCTGGGAGGCCGGCACCTCGTCGACGAATAAAGGCACACTCTGCGCCGTGGGCGCGAAAAAACTGGGCCCGACCCCGCGCACGGTGATCGAAGCGAGCGATGCGGCGGAGGAATTCATCGAGACGCCCGGCGTCAGGTCCGCCGTTTCAGCAAAATCAAAGATGCTATTGCGCATGAGGTCTTCGGCACTCACAACGCTGATCGAGATTGGGACGTCCTGCAGGGATTGCGCGGTGCGTTGCGCGGTCACTACGATTTCTTCCAGCCCTTCCGCGAGGGCCGCGGCCCCAGACAGGCTCAGCCAGCTAAATGCCAGAGTCGTTGCTATGTTCCGGGTGTTCATTATTTTCTTATGCTCTCTCAGGCCCCGGCCCCGACGACAAAGCCGCCTTTGTCTACAACTGTGCCGCCATCACTTCGTCGGCCAGTCGAGACCCGGGTTCTCTTCGAAAAAATCGGCCACGGTGCGCGGCCCACTGAAATACTGTGCGGGAATCTCATCTTTGCCCAGCAACCGCATATGGTCGATCGACGTTGCGCCGCCAAACGCGTGCTCGCCGCAGCCCATGCCGTCCTCATCAAAAATGAAAATGACCGCGACACGCGTGGTAAACAGATAGACGCCCGCCTCGTCCGCCTCCTCGACACCGAAAGCAAGTTTGGCGATGGCGCCGGGCACGACCATGTGCTGCACCATTTCCGCCATGAGGGAATCGTCGCCAACGATCAGCTTGTCCGGTATCCCGTGGATCAGGTACATATTGGCGTCGATCAATGCGCGGTAGTGCGGCACCAGCTCCTCGTAGCTCGAGGGCTGATTGCGGGTGAACTCGTTGTCGTTGTCGGCATACACTTCGTAGCGCTGGTACTTCTTAGAGCACGTTGCCATCAGGGCGTCGTAGTCACCCATGGCTTCCGCGAGCGCGTGGTCGCGAAAGTTAATCAGGATCTTCCTGCGGTGTGGCTCAGTGATGAGCGCGAGCTGGTCGTTGGCAAAGCGCGCCATCGTGGTCGGGTCAAACGCCGCCATGTCGATAAAGTCTTCACTAATACGCTCTGCGCTGTACATCGTGTTACCCCTTTGCGCTACTCGACATCTTGGAACCGCCCGGCCCATACCATGGCGTTGCTGATCAACTGTTGGAACTCGGAAATGTCATAGGTAGCACCCTGGTGACCAATGGCGCTATACAGGGCGCGACCCTCGCCGACCGTGTGGCGCCAGGCGATCGGGTGCTCGCCGTCCATATTATCGCGACCGACGAGACCGGAACCCTTGGTGATATAGGAATCCTCGTCCATGGTAAGCAGCACCTCGTAACCCTTGTCACGCACGTTGCTGTCAAACGCGTACCACTCTTCCTGAGGCACGTTCCAGGGCGACTCGAGGTGGCTGGTCACATCGGTCACCGGCTCGGTGACGAGCACATCGGCGTCCTGAAACTGCGGGTCCATGGTGTGCCCGACAAATTGTGCACCAACCAGCGTGTCGACATACCAGTCCCAGTCGTAGGAGAAATCGCCACCTGAAGCATGGAGCCCTACCCAGCCGCCGCCGTTTTCAATATAGGCCCTGAAATCGGCGCGCTGCTCGGTCGTGAGCACGTCGCCCGACACATTGTTCCAGACCACCACGCGGAAATTTGCGAGGTCCGCGGCATTGTGCGTGGCCGCGTTTGCGGTGAGGTAGATGTCCCAGCCCTTTGCCTCGGCGATGCGGCGCAACATAGCCTCGCCAGCGGGCAATGCGTCGACGTGTACAAAACCATTTGCCTTGCTCAGCACGAGGACGGCGGGCCGGGTGAACTCGGGGAGTACCGGTGGCTCCGTTTCGTAAACATCGCGGGGAATGATGCCGATCTCCTTGAGGTAGAGGTAGACGCCGCCAGCCATCAGCAAGGCGAGAACGCCCAGTGACAGCAGTACTATTTTTAGTATTTTCACGCGCCGCTCCCGAGAGGGTTATCGCAGCGCATAGTACACCACAACACGTAAATTAGAACTGAACTACCGTTTTGCCAAGCGCGTTACCTGCGTTCATATCCCGCAGGGCATCCGGGAGTTCGGTACAGGCAAACTCCTTACCGACGTGGGGCTTCAACAGGCCCTGGTCGTACCAGGCGAACAGCTGCTCGAAATTGCCCGCGTTCATTGCGGGGTCGTTGATGGCCGACATACCGTAGGCCACACCGACGATCGAAAGGCTCTTGAGGATGGTGTAGTTGATGCCGACCTGGGGAATCTCGCCACCGGCAAAACCAATGACAAGGTAGCGGCCGTTCCAGCCCACGCAACGCAGGGCGGGCTTGAACAGGTCGTCGCCCACCGGGTCAAAGACCACGTCAACGCCCTTGTTGTCGGTGAGAGCCATCACGGAGTCCCGCAGATCAACCTCGCGGTAGTTGATGACTTCATCGGCGCCAAACTCTCGCGCCAGCGCGCATTTTTCCGGCGTGCTCGCCCCGGCGATCACTGTGGCACCCATGGCCTTTGCAATCTGCACCGCGGCGCTGCCACAACCCCCGGCGGCGCCCAGCACCAGCACTGACTCACCGGCCTTGAGGTGCCCGCGCTGGTGCAGGCCATGCATGGCGGTGCCGTAGGTCATGTTAAAAGAAGCGGCGTCTTCGTAACTCATACTGTCGGGTATGCGCATTACCTGCTGCATGGGCGGCGCGACAAGCACCTCCTGTGCGAATGCGCCAAAGCCCGTCATGGCGAGTACGCGGTCGCCAACCGACACATCTGTCACGCCTTCCCCCACAGCAATCACATCACCGGCCAGTTCACTGCCGGGCACAAAGGGCGGATCGAGTTTCATCTGGTACTTGCCGCGCGTGATGAGCACATCGGGAAAGTTGAGCGCGACGCAGCGTGTTTTCACCAGCACCTGGCCCGGCGCGCAGTCAGGCGTGGACTGCTCCTGGAAGGCGAGGGAGTCCTCGCCCGTAAGTTCTGTGCAGACCCAGGCGTGCATAACCTAGAAGCCCTCGGCCTTATGAGCGTGCTTCCAGATCATGCCCGGGAACCAGCGGCGCATGCGGTAGCCCGTGCGCGTCTGCTTGCCGGGCATGGAAAGAAACTCGCCCTTTTCGAGGCACGCCTCTACATCGGCGATCACTTCTTCAGGCTGTAGTGTTTCACCGGACTCCACGAGTTTGGGCTTCACAGTTGCCTCCGCCTGCTTCCAGAGCGGTGTAGCCACCGGCGGCGGGCACACGCAGCAGAAACGAACGCCGCTGTTCAGGTTCTCGTGGTACAGGATCTCGGTGTACATCTGCACCGCACCCTTCGTCGCGCAGTAACCACCCATCAGCAGGCCGGGGATAATGCCGGACATCGAAGAGAAACTGATGAAATCACCCGAGCCGCGCGCCACCATACCGGGCAGCGCGGCGGTCGCGATGTTCACGAGGCCGCCATAGTTGATGTCCATCAGCTTGAGCTGCACCTTTGGGTCCTGCTCCAGCAACCTGCCGAAGGGCATAATGGCCGCCGCATTCGCAACGCGATCGATCGCGCCAAGCTCCGACTCCACCTGTTTCACCGCCGCGTGCACCTCGTCGGTGTTGCTGATATCCACGGTGTAGGCCTTCACGTTGTCAAAGCCCTCGGCGGTCTTGGCCATGCCCTCTTCGCTCACGTCGAAAATCGCGACCTGTGCACCCTGCTCCGCAAGTTTGCGTGCGGCGGTCTGGCCCATGCCGCTGCCGCCGCCCGTGATGAGTGCTACCTTACCCTTGAATGCCATGCCGGTGTCCTCGCTTTAATTCTGCGTTGTTGCCGCTGTCGCCGAGCCGGCGATCGCGCTGGTTACTGAGTATAGAGAGCGCTGGAGAATACGTGCGGGGCACTATCCTGTCCACGGCCCACCGCCGGAAACGGCCGGCCGTATAAATAGTTGAAAGCGGCCACGGGGGCGAGCGTCAGTGCTGGCTCAGGGAGTCATCCCTGCCGGCGCGAAACTGCTCGATACTGTGCACAACGCCCTTGTGACCGAACTCGGGCCACAGGCGGTTCAGCCACCACAGGGGTTTGGCGTACCACGGCAGGATGATCTTGCGCGAACGCTTCGAAAACCCGTCGACGATGATGCGCGCCGCCTCACCTACCGGCATTTTCTTGGGCAGCACGTCCAGCACGGCTTCTGCGTTGGTGCCACGCGTGGTCGCCTTCGCGAGCATGTCGGATTCAATGTTGCCCGGGCACACGGTACGAAACTCAACGCCGAACGCCTCCGCCTCACCTGCCACCGAAGCGGTCAGCCCGACCACGGCGTGCTTGGTGCCCGAGTACGCCGCCATGGTGCCCACCGGCAATAACCCGCCCTGCGACGCCACGTTGACAATCAAGCCGTGGCCCTGCTTCTTCATCGCGCGATAGCCGTACAGCGTGCCGATCGCGACTGCCGTGTGGTTGACCTCGATGAGCTTGCGCAGGAACGCCTCGTCCATGTCGTGGAACTCCCCCACGTAGAGCAACCCCGCATTGTTCACCAGGACGTCGATGGCGCCCTGCTCAGCGACGACGCGTTCAATGGCGGCGAGGTAGGCCGCATCGTCTGTTACATCGAGTGCTAACGCGACTGCGCGATGGCCGCTTGCAGTAATCTCATCGACAACTTCCTGCGCCTCGTCTTCCGTAAGCGCTGAGATATACACGAGCGCGCCGCGCTTCGCGAGTTCCTTACCAACGGCCCGCCCGATACCTGTGCCTGCACCGGTTACCAGTGCGCTCTTGCCGTGCCATTCGTCCATGTTCGTTTACTCCACGCTGAAAGCGATCTTGCCGAAGTGGCCGCCGCTCTCCATAAGCGCTGTGGCCTCGGCCATGTCGGCCACTGGAAGGCGGTGACTGATGACCGGCTCGATACTGTGTGTCTCCATGAATCGACACATGCGCTCGAGCGACTCGCCGCAGCCCACCGTAATGCCCTTTACGGTGAGGTTTTTCTGCATGACGTCAAAGATAGAGACGCTTGCCGCGCCAAAGCCCGACAGCACGCCAATCACCGCAACAAAGCCGTCGACGCCGGCACACGCAATAGACTTGCCCAGCGTCGCTTCACCACCGACATCGATCACGGCGTCGACTGGCCCGGCCGTGTTAAGCACCGTTTGCTCCCAGTCGGGATCGGTCGCGTAGTTGATGAGATGGTCAGCGCCAAGATCGCGCAGTCGTTCGAGCTTGTCGTCTGAAGAAGACGTCGCGACCACCGTGGCGACCACCGCTTTCGCGAACTGCAGTGCAAACAGCGAGACGCCGCCGCTACCCTGCACGAGCACCGTATGCCCCGCAGTGATGCCACATTCCTCCATGAGCGCATACCACGCGGTGTGTCCGGCACAGACCAGCGTGGCCGCAGCGGGATCATCAAGGTGCGAAGGCGCTATCGCGACACTCGCCGCACTGATGTTCAACAGTTCCTGGGCGCAACCATCGGTCGTCTCACCGAGAATAAGCGCCTTGCTCTCGGCGGTCGGCCTTCCTGCGTGCCAAAGTGGGTAGAACAGCGTGACCACGCGGTCTCCTGCGCTGAAACCCGAGACGCCCTCGCCAACCGCGACGATTTCTCCCGCGCCGTCTGACAGCGGCACCCGCGGGTACTCCACCCAGGGAATCAGGCCCGACAGCGTCACGTAGTCGTGGTAGTTGAGACTGGAACCACCAATACGGACCTGCACTTCTTCAGGGCCAGGCGCCGGCACGTCCACCTCGGCGCGCGCAATACTGGCAACACCGGCGGCGGTCATCTCGTAGCGAAAGGCCATCAGTTGCCACCGCCCGCGGGTCCGAAGTCGCGCTCCATCTGCTCGGGAAACAGCATGCGCGCCATGTCTTCAGCGTTGAGCGACTCAGGGATTAGCGTAAAGCCCCCGCACACGGCCAGCATCTGCCCGGTGATCCACTCCGACTGGTTCGAGGCGAAATAGAGCACGGCGCGCGCGATATCCTCGGGCTCGCCCAGCCGGTCCAGCGCGGTCTGCTGCCGCGCCAGCGCAAAGTTTGCCTCGCCCGCCGTAGCCGAGAGCACCTCGGTCTGGATGAAGCCCGGGCGAATGCCGTTGACCCTGATGTTGAACGCGCCAAGTTCCGCAGCGGCGCCGCGCGTCAGTTCGTCAATGGCAGCTTTGCTCACACCATAGGCCACCATGTATTTCGTCGGCCTCTGGCTCGCCACTGACGACATGGTGATGATCGAGCCGCCGCCGTGCTGCTTCATGTTGAGGCCGGCATACTTGATGGTGAACGCCGTGCCGAGCAGGTTGATGCCCACCGGCACCATCCACTGCTCCTTCTCGAGGTGCAGCAGCGAACCGGGGAAACCTGTGCCCGCATTGGCAACGGCAATATCGAGACCACCGCCGTTGGCTGCGAACTCCACCGCTTCCGCCACGAGGTGTTCCTCGGTCACGTCGCAATAGATCGTCGCGATTTGTCGGTCGCCATTCGCGGCAATCATCTCAGCTGACGCGCTCTCCAACACCTCGACCTCCGGGCCGCAGATCGTGACGCAGGCGCCCGCATCCGCGAGGGCCGCAGCGCAGGCTTTACCGATGCCGGTGCCGCCGCCGGTGACGAGGGCGGTCTGGCCTGCCAGCAATTGTTCACTCATTGTTGCTCCTTAGGGGCGGACGCCGCCATCGATGGTCAGGCAGGTACCCGTTGTATAGCTGGATGCATCTGACGCGAAGTACAGCGCAGCGCCCACGACTTCATCGGGGTCGCCAATGCGCTTGAGCGCTATAGGCTCGAGAATGTGCGGAAGAATAGCTTCGTTGCTCACCATGGCCGCGGCTGCATCGGTGTCGAACGTACCGCAGACAATGCAGTTTACGCGCACGCCGACCGGCGCGTACTCCTGCGCCGACGCGGCAGTCAACGCGTTAAGACCGGCCTTGGCCGCGCTGTAGGCGGTCGTAATGGGCGATGGCCTGAGCGAGGCGAGAGAACTGATGTTGATGACAGAGCCACCGCCGGACTCGGCCATTTTCGCAGCGGCGAGCGCGGTCAGGCGCAGAGGCCCTTTCAGGTTGATGTCGAGGATCTTGTCGACGAGGGCTTCACTGGTCTCCAGTAAGGAGGGCGCCACCGGCGACATGCCGGCATTGTTCACCAGTACGTCGATACGACCGTAGGCGCCAATCACCGACTCGATGACGTCTTCCAGTGTGTCCCAGTTGCCGACGTGGCAGGTGAGCGCCATGGCCTCGCCGCCCTCGGCGCGAATCTGCTCGGCGAGCTCTTCACACGCCTCGATCTTGCGGCTGGCGATGACAACCTTCGCGCCTTCTGCGGCGAAGGCCAGGGCCATGGCCCTGCCGAGGCCCCGGCTGCCGCCTGTGATCAGGGTGACTTTGTTGGTGACGTTGAATCGGTTTGTCATTTCGTTTCCTTGGGGGAGCGCTTTCCATTGCAACTTAGTTCCAGTGAGCGAGTTGTCATACGGCAAACCTCTGCGCCCGCTCCATCAGCTGGTCCACCACAAACCCAAAAAACTCATGGTTCGGATTCTTCGACTCACCACTCAGGAACTTGGCATAAGACCCTTCCAGCACAATGCCCAGCTTCCACGCCGCAAAGGCCTGGTACCACTGGAAGTTCGAGAGGTCGCGGCCCGTGGTACTAGCATAGCGATCGATCAACACGTCTGGTGCCTGGCAGTGCGCGGCGTCCATCCCCCCTTCACCACCCGGCGCCGCAATGGCGATGAGATTCCCCTCCTCGGGCCAGAAGATCATGGCCCAGCCCAGGTCGATAAGCGGGTCGCCCACCGTGGTCATCTCAAAATCCACGAGACTCAGGATGCGCGGTGGCACCGTCTTCGAAAACATCGCGTTGTCGGTCTTGTAGTCACCATGCATCACGGTGAGCTCGCCCTCTTGAGGGCGATTGTCTTCCAGCCACTTGGCCACGGCGTCAACGCCCGCGAGGTCGCGACTGCGATAGCCCTCCAACTGGTGCATCCAGCGCTCTACCTGGCGCTCCAGGAACCGTTCGGGGTTGCCCAACTTCTCTATCGCACTGCCGCGCCAGTCGAACGCGTGCAGTTCCACCAGGGCATCAATCAGTTCCTCGCCGATAGTGCCTTGCGTCTCGGGGCTCTCGACATATTGCGCGGGCAGTTTGCGGCGAATGACCTCACCATCGATGAAGCGCATCACGTAGAACGGCGCGCCCAGCACATCGCTGTCGTCGCAGGCGACCAGGAGTTCGGGCACACGTGCACCTGAGCCCTGCAGCGCTTCAATCACCTGGAACTCGCGCACCACGTTGTGCGCAGTATCCGATACCGCCGCGACCGGCGCCCTGCGAATCACAAAACGCTCATCGCCCTCTGCAAGTTCGAACATCTCGCAGGAGCCGCCGCCCTTCATCGGCGTAATGGCGAGCTCGCCACGGCGGCCTGTCTCGCCGTTCAACCAGTCGGCAAAGCTGCCAACGTCGAAGTCGAGCTCGCTCACCCGCGCGCCTCCAGCAGGTGTGCGAAGCGCTTGAGCGACGCCTCGCGCCGCGTCGGGATATGTTCGGAAGGCCAGCCCTCTACCGCCTCGTAACGCTTGAGCTCTTCGCGCGCGATAGTGACCTTATGTACCTCGTTGGCGCCATCAACAAGGGGCGCCATGCGGGCGGAGCGGTACATAAGTTCAAGCGGCATGTCACAACTATAGCCGAGGGACCCGTGTACCTGCAGCGCGCGGTCGATCACGTTGTACAGCACCTTCGCGTTGTTCACCTTGACCATCGCGATGTCGGCACGGGCGGCGTGGTGGCCGTCTTTGTCCATTCTCCAGGCCGCGCGCAGGGTGAGCAGCTTCGCCATCTCCAGCTCCATGCGTGAATCGGCAATATACTCCTGGATCATCTGGTGTTTCTCATACCCTTTACCGAAGGAGGTACGCGACTTGGTGCGCTCGCACAGCATGTCGAAGGCGCGCTCTGCCTCCGCGAGCCAACGCGTGGCGTGATGAATGCGGCCCGGCCCGAGGCGCACCTGGGACAGGATAAAGCCGCCGCCCCGCTCCCCGATGAGATTTTCCTTCGGTACCCGCACGTCGTTGAGCAGGACTTCCGCATGGTTGCCAATCAACCCGTACTCGGTGTGCGGGTGGTGCATGGTGGGAATGTCACGAAGGATCTCCATGCCCGGCGTGCCCTTCTCGACGATGATCATCGAGCAGCGCTTGTAGACGACTTCTTCGGGGTCGGTGACGACCATGAAGATAATGAAGTCGGCGATGGATGCGTTGGTGATCATCCACTTGCGACCGTTGATTACCCACTCGTCGCCGTCGAGTACCGCGCTCGTGGTGATCTGCGTTGGGTCGGTGGATGCGACAAACGGCTCGGTGATCGCAAACGCGGAGCGTTTCTCACCCCGGAGATTCGGCCATAGCCACTTTTCCTTCTGCGCGTCGGTGCCGCCTTCGGCCAGCAGCTCGGAGTTGCCAGAGTCCGGCGCCATGTTGCCGAAGATCTCCTGCGCGTACATGCAGCGCCCCGTGATGAGGTTCATCTGCGCCAGCGGCAGCTGGCCGAAGCCCTGGCCACCGAGCTCCTCCTCGAGGTGGCAGGCCCAGAGGCCCTGGTCTTTCACCTGCTGCTTGAGCGGCTCCTGCACCTCGCGCCATTGCTCGGGGGTGAAGTCGCCCATGATGGGCTCCAGCGGAATCAGTTCTTCGTCTACAAACCTCTCTACCCAGTCCAGCTTTTCCTGGAAGGCGGGGTCGGTCTCAAAGTCCCAGGCCATGGGGTCTCTCCTCGGGCGGTCATTGCAAGGCTTGCATTCTGGCGGAACGACTGGCATAAAACAACAGTGTTTTTATAAAGGATTGAACCAGCAATGGCCAAGCCACTGGTGCCCGTGGAGACGATTCTGGAGACCGCGCTAACGCTGCTCGACGAGCAGGGCCCCGAGGCCCTGAGCGCCCGAAACCTCGCCGCGGTGCTGAAGTGCTCCACGCGAACGCTCTATCAACAGGTCGGCAAGCGCGACGAGTTACTCGGCAGGCTGGTGACTCACCACCTCGACAGCCTGGCACTGGAGTTTCTGCCCGGAGACAACTGGCAGGACAGCGCGCGACTGTGGGCCCACACCATTCGCGGCGCGCTGCTGGCGCACCCCAACCTCGCCCGGCTGATGACATCCGAGCACCGCGGGCCCATCGTCGGTTACGTTAACGAACTCCTGAAGATTCTCCTGAAGGCAGGTTTCGATGAGGAACTCGCGCTGCGCAGCTGTCGCGTGCTCGCCAACGTGGCGATAAGCCTGACGCTGTCAGAGCTGACAGCGCCGTCGATGGACGTACGTCACCGCACACGAAGCGACGAGGAAGTCGCCTTCGAAGAGCGAGTGGTCGCTCGGACAGGGGCAGACCCCGAACACTTCCAGGAACCTCCGGAAGTGTTCGAAAACGCCATCGGCTGGCTGATCGCTGGTCTCGAGCGCGAGCAACTAGAGCGCGCGTGATCCTCAGCTACGCTCCAGGTCGCGAATGAGGCGCGGAATGTAACTCTCATCGTCCGCAGACAGGCGGTGGTTGTCTGCGATATCGAACTTCTGCCCTGTCACCTTCACAAAGTGCTTGAGCGCCGCAATGCGCTGCTTCAGCCACGAACTCTTGGTGCGCTCCTTGCGTGTGGGCTTCAGGATGATGCGTTTGCCCGGGTGGCTGAAAAACGGCTCGGGCGGCAGGTGGGGCACGATGTCGCCGTCATTCACCACGCGGTAGTGGGGTCCGGCAACCAACTTGTTGAGCTGCTGCTCGTACTCGGCGCTGCCCGGTCGTGGGCTCGCGAAGGTATAGATACCGTAGACCTCCAGCCCGTTCTCGATGAGCATCCCCGCGTACAACGAACACAATGCACCCCCGAGACTGTGGCCACTGATCCAGATGCGCTTGCCCTCACCCGTCTCCTGCACGTGCCGCGTGAGCGCAATGACCGCCGGGTACAGCGCGTCCTGAAATCCTTCGTGGGCGCCGGTGTTTTTCAAAGGGCCTGGGTCCTGCGATGCCTGGAAGTTGGCGAACCAGTCCTCTTTCGAGTCGCTGCCGCGGAACACAACGAAGATATTGGCGTCGTCAGACATGATGAAACACTGGGTGTCGATATCCCTGCCTTTCTTCTTGCTGATGATATCGACCAGGGTCAGACCCCAGTCTGCAATAGTGGCGCGTATAACCGGGCGGTTTTCATAAGCGAGGTCGCAGGCAACCGCGAGGGACACCGCGTTCTGCTCGTCGTAAGCGCGCTTGGCGACAATTGGTTCAAACCAGTCGTAGTAGGCCATTGTTACTCTCCCTGTAGTGAGGTGCGGCGGGCACCCGAGAGAGTCTAGACCAACGGTAGCAACGCGTTAGCTGCCGCTCAGGCGGGCGCCTGTATTTCCCGCGCGCGTTCAAGCATGACCTCACCTTCTCCCTCGGTAAGCCCCTCAGCCTCGAGCGCCGCTTCGCACTGCCGCGCGTAGTAGCGCGCGTTGCCGAGGTTGCCGCAGCCTGTCTCCGCCTCGGCAAGCGCCAGGAAGACGGCGGGCTTCAGCTCGCGGTCAATGCCTTTATTGAGCATGCCCACCAGCATACGCAGTGCATCTTCAAACTTGCCGCGCCGAATCTTCTTCTCGGCGCGGGCCACGCGCTTCGCAGGACTTAGGAAAGGACCGAACACTAACTGCCCTTACCGGCGATGAACTTCTTCCACACCGCCGGCGGGTTCCACACACGGTCCAGGTCTTCTCTCGCGGTGTCGGGGTCTTCTTTCAGCACGTCACAACGGTACCGATAAACAAAAGCGGACACGCGCATATTGGCGGCGCAGTGGACCCAGACCTTGTCGTCGCCCGTCTGCTCCATCGCCTCGACGAAACGCTGGAAGTGCTTTTCGGCCGGGGCATCAAACCGCACCGGGATGTGTATATACTTGGCCCCCTCGCGCGCGAGCACCTCGGCCTCGTTAACAACCGAGTTCTCAATCTTGGAGGCCGGCGCGAGGTTGATGACGGTGCGGTAGCCCGCGCGGGCAATCAGCTCAAGCTCATGTTCGGTTGGCTGCCCGGAGGTCTTCATGCGCTCGGTAATCGGCACGTAGTTGTAGATGCCTTCCAGCGTGTTGCCGCCGGGAGTAAAGGGCAGCCACTGACTGATCAGCCGACCAAGCCAGATCATCGTGGTGCGCAGCGTGTTGTAGGTGGCTCCGGCCAACTGCGGTCTCCCTTTACTTGTAGATCAAAGCGCGGTCATTGTGGCACAGGTCAGCGGCCGCATGGCAAGCGCTACCACTGGTCGAAGTGCGTAATCGTCTCGGGCGCCGGCCGGGTAGCGCGCTTGAACTCCGTACCGAGCGTATGGGCAACTGGTAGCAGGGCGACCTGCATGACGTCTTCCGGGATGCCCAACAGCGCTGCCACCTCCTGCTCACGCAACAGGTGCAGCGTGGTCAAAACGCTGCCAAGGCCACGGCTGCGTAACGCCAGTTGGAAGCTCCAAACGGCTGGGAAGATGGAGCCGTAGATCGAAGCCTGCACGCACACGTGCGCATCGGCCTCTACCCTGCCCTTTACACAGGGAATCACAAGCGCGGGAACCTCCGCCATCACGCTCAGCAGGTACTCCGCCGAGTCATAGACCCGGTGGGTTTGTGAATCGCCCTCCGCAAGGCCCTCGCGCGCCGCGGCCAGTGCCGGACTGCCCTCGGCGTAGAGTTCCGCGATGCGCGATTTCTTTGCCGGGTCGGTCACCACCACCCAGTGCCAGGTCTGTGTGTTGGAGGCCGTGGGCGCCTGCTGCGACAGCGCGATGCAGTCCAGAATCGTCTGCCGCTCGACGGGCCTTTCCAGATCGAGACGGCGGCGAACCGCGCGCGTTGTGCTGAGCAGTTCATCGGTAACCGTGAGGTCAAAAGGAGCTGGGCTGGCCATGGCGTTCCACACAGGGGAGTCTGGCCAAAGACTATAGCACCGTCAGGCGAGGATTCTGCGGAAGGTCAGGTTCACGCGGGGGCCACAGGGCCTCGTCTGCTTGGAAATGCCATGTTTCCAGTTGGCCTGGGTGGCGCCGCGCATCAACAACAGGCTGCCGGAGGGGAGCCTAAGGCTGAGGCCCTGCTGCGTTTTGTCACGCTTGTGCCGAAAAAAGAACCGCCGCTCTTCCCCGAGCGACAGCGACGCAATGATCGGCTCTGGCCCGAGTTCCGGCTCATCGTCGGCGTGCAACCCCATACTGTCGCGCTCGCCGCGGTAGTAGTTGAGCAGCACGCTGTTGAACGCAGCACCGCACTTCGCCTCCACCCGCTCCTTCAGTTCCTCGAGCAGCGGGGTCCAGGGCGCGGGCGCCATGCGCATGCCGGAATACGTGTAGATCGCGCCGGGGTCGCCATACCAGGCGACAAGGCGTGGCTGGGGGTGCGTCTTACCCCACACGGTGATGTGTTCTGACTTCCAGGGCGTCTCGGCGATGAGGCGTTTAAGCAATGCATCGGCGCCCTCTGCATCAAAGTCACGCCAGAGCAACAGGTCGGCACCGGCAAGCGGCAGCGCTTCGCCCGCCGGGTCGCTGAACAGGTCGGACATCAGGCGCTCGACTCGCTCTTACGTAGGGGAAGATCGCTGTGGCTCCAGACGCCCTGCGCCATACGAGTGGACTCGCAGACCAGCAGCATGATCGGCGGCGCGCCCTTAGTCGAAAACGTAGGGGCAGCCGCCGTACTCGTTCACGGAATCGTCCCAGCGCCGCACATCGTTGGCGCGGCGCCACCGGCTGTGGAAGAACTCCATCAGGCAGGGGCCCTGCTCAAGCTGGATCAGGAGCGTATCGCCCTCCTCCACATCACCGTAGGGCGGGTAGGTATCTGAAGAGCCAAAGGTCAGGCCGCCCCGGGACTCGGCGTAAGCCGCCCAGAAGTCCTCGACATCAGCGCCGGCGGACCACACCGGGCCTGTGGCGGATTCGCCGCCGCCTCCTGAAGCGCAGGCTCCCAGGGCACAGAAAACACACAGCAGCAAAGCGCGTTGCACAAGCGACATTCCAATCTCCTCAGTACGGGTGGTTACACAAATCTCACTATAGCTCAGCGCGCGCCTGAAGGTGGTATGTCGCTTGCCAATGCAACGCGGAGTGCAAGCGTCAGTGGCGCAATCAGCCACGGCAGGTTGAAGGCGAGGTAGTAGCCGACATTGGGCGGGGGATGCGGGCCGAGAAACGTCTGGGTGAAGTAAAAGAACATATTGGTCACCGCAGCCCCGGCATAGAACAGGCCGAGCGGTCGCACCCAGGGACGCAAGCGGATCAGGCCGGGAATGATCAGCAGGAGCATTGGTGCCTGGAAAAAGCCGTCAAACCACAGGGCGGCCATGAGATTTGGCGGCGGGTCCAGGTGCGCGGGCTCTTCCGCAACGGCCCAGTCGTGCAGGGCGCGCAGTGGCGGCCAGGGGCTGTCCGGGGCAACCGGCACACCCAGCCCCTCCGGAAGGCTGAACAGCAGCGCATAAAGTACCGTGATGATAAAGAACGCTATCAGCACGAGATCCAACGGCCTTTGCAAGACAGACTTCGACATGCACCTTCTCCCTGCATCGCGCGGTCTCGCGCGGAACGGGAGCTACAGTAACCCGCTCGTGTGCGGCGGGCAAAAAAAAGCGCGCCGCTGAACCCAGGGGCGCGCAAGTGTCGGGCAGTGCGCCCGAGCGGGATCTAGCTCTCCGGCGGCAGCAATACCGCGTCGACGACGTGGATCACGCCGTTGGTCGCCGGAATGTCCGTCACTGAAATCTTGACGCCTGCGATCCACAGGTCGTTGCCATCCAGCGCAATAGGTGCGAGGTCACCGTTCGCCATTTCCACATCGGTGCCCACCAGGGTCAGCGCGGTCAGTGAATCGACAGCGGCGTCTGCAACAACGTGGTACAGCAGGATGTCGGTCAGCGCGGGGATGTCGCCCAGCAGTGCGTTGATGGTGTCTTCACCAAGCGCATCGAATGCAGCATCAGTCGGTGCGAACACTGTGAAGGTCGCGTCCGGATCGGCAAGTGTCGTGTCGAGGCCCGCAGCTGTCACTGCCGCGACCAGCGTGGTGAAGCCGCCATTCGCTACGGCCACTTCAACAATGTTACCGGTAGGCTCCGCATCGGCCGGGGGCATTAGCACCATGTCGATGACGTGGATGATGCCATTGCTCGCCTCGATGTCCGTCGTGACTACCTGGGAATTGTTAATGAACAGGTTGCCGTCTCGCAGGTTAAGCGCAACGGAGTCGCCGTTCGCCGTTTCAACGAGAGCGTTGGCAAGTCCGATAGCCGTTTCGGCATCCACCGCCTGGCCGGCGATCACGTGGTACAGCAGGATGTCGGAGAGCGTATCGATGTCAGCCAGCAGCGCGTTAATGGTTTCCTCGCCCAGCAGCTCAAACGCTGCGTCGGTAGGCGCGAAGACCGTGAAGGTTCCGTCTTCGTCAGACAATACGTCAACGAGCCCTGCCGCTTGCAGTGCTGCTACGAGTGTCTCGAAATCACCGGCCGCAATAGCCGTTTCTGCGATGTTCAGAAGATCGTCATTGTTGTTGTTATTGTTGTTGTCTCCGTCGCAGCCAGCGAGTAGTACTGCGCAGGCTAGAAAGAAAACGCTAATCAGCTTGAATGGGTTGAAACGTGCCATTGGAGCGGTCCTGTTTGTCTGTATTGAGTCAGATTTACGCGATCTCACAGGACGCAGATCAAAAGCCTGTGAAGTCAGGCACTCGCAACATTGGACAGAATACGGACGGGTGTTTGAACCTACATCTATTGCGGCTAGTCACGAACACGGGCGACGGCGGCCTGCGCGATGCGAATCTGCTCCTTCGCGAAGTGTTCGATATCTGCAGGGGCCAGGACCTCGGGCATATCGACACCAAGCTCTTCTCGCAAAATGGCAACGGAGCGAGAGTCGAACACAATCGTCCCGTCTTCGCCGATACGCTCGATACCGTCTCGCTGGTGTGCTTGTTGCATACAGGCAACGGCATCCTCGATCGGCCAGTCGACGGGCAGCGCGGGCGTTATCGCGCCACCACCGACAATCACCGGGTACCCGCCGGGCAGGCCATTCGGCGCAGGCACATGCATCGCCCGCTCCGCATCGTAATCCAGCAGGGCGAGCACAAGTCTCGCCGCCAACAGGCCCGTGGTGCTGGAAAAGCCGGCACCGGCCTCGTAGCCAGCGACGATGGCATTGTTCATCACCTCTCGCAGGGAGCCGAGTTCTCCCGTGATGTCGTGCCCCTGGTGGCAGACCCGCAACAGGAAAGGCGCATCATTGGGGTAACCGGGTTCGCGCGGCGCAACCCAATGCACGTGGTGTGCAACCAGGGAGATGTCGAGGTCACGCTCATCCAGGCCCCGCTCCCTCGCAAGGTAGTAGCGAATTCCGGCCTCGATCAGGCCCACGTTGCCCGCACCCGCGACAGGCAATGCCAGAGGCTGGTGGCTCGCGAGCCCATGGATAATGGGCACCGTGATGTCCGGCAGGTTGCCAACGATCAACTGCGCGCTGACGCCGCTGGCCTCGAGGGCGCGGGCTATTGTACTCGGAGCAAGCACCTGCACCGCGGCGAAGGCGCCCAAACCTGCGGCGCTGATCCGCGCGTAGTTGGGCAGCTCGCGCGTAGCGTCCCAGGTGAAGGGAATGGCATAGTTGACGACGATATCAGGCCGCTCACGCGCAATGAGCGCGGTGACGGCGTCTTCGTTCAACACGTCGACGCCGCCGTGCACAGCCGGGCGCCCGATGGCGCCGGTTGCGGACAAACGGGCATCGATCGCAACGCGAGAGACACGCTCTTCAAGGCGGGGCCCCGCAAGACAATCCACGGCAACCACGTCAACGCGATGCTGCAATAGTGCCTGCGTGAGGCCGAGACCCACACGGCCTCCAGCGCCAAACACCAGCACTCTCTTTCCTGTCACTGAACTCATCGGTAGACCCCTGCCTTCAACGTGACCAACGCCCGGCGCAGAGTGTAGTACATGGGTGAACGCGACTTAAGCCTATCCACCGTGGTTGAACACGATCGATAGCCAGAAATAGGCGCTGATGAATGACCAACAGGTCACCGACAGGTAGGGAAATGAAGGTCTATCAACCACCCGGATGGCCCGCCACCACGCGGCGAGGAAAACCAGCCCCGCGACAAACATAAACGCCATTTCGAGGTTACTGGTGGTCGCCACCGAGCGGATGAAAGAGGACTCAACAAACCCCGTGAGCACAAAGCACACGGGGCCAAGGTAGACGGAAACAACAACCGCGAGCGCCGTAAGAAAAGCTGCCAGCGCCCCGTGGGCGTAATAAGTCTTGGTCGCTACCGGAATCGAAAACAGGATGCCCAGCACGAGGAGAAGCAGCAGACTGCTTTTCAGTTTTGGATTCACGTCACGCGCGCTGGGAAAGGCGGGCGCGAGCGCTAGTCGACGGATGGTCGAAGCAGCAGCGCGATACCGCCCACCAGCAGTTCCGCGACCAGGAAGAGGTACATGATGACGTTGGCGTCACCATCGAGCACGATACCCACGATGCGCCCCGCCGCCATAGAGAGCAGGACCAGCGCGGTAAACGCGAGCCCGTGGCGCAGCGTCTCCCTGCGCCAGCCCATTGCGATCATGGCAACACCCACCGCCACTGACAGGCCACCGTACGTGGCGCGCACATCAATCACGCCGGACGTTGCTTCAGGGTAATCGCCCGTGACGAGGACGAGCATGCCGAGGGGCGACAGCGCAAACGCCAGGCCATAGGCGAGGAAAAACAGGCCCGTGGCCCACACCAGGAATCTCGCCATCTGTTAGCTCCCTCCTCTGCCGCGCGTTCTTATCGGAAGCCTAATGCGCGCAGGCCTCAACGGTACTTCGCAGCCGTGATGAATTCACCAAACGTCTCGCACCACACAACGACCGTATCGTAGGCCGCAAGGTCGGTCCCGGGCGTCATCGGCAGGATAAAGTTCTCGAAGGTTTTAACGTCGCCCACGTAGAGCGAGGCCGATTTCACGGCTTCGAACTCTGCTTCAGTCTGCACAAACTCGGGGGCCAGGTAGAGGCGATAATCGGGGCCCGGCGCCAACTTGCCCATAAACGTTGCGTAGTCCTCGCCCAGCGTGACGGTGCCCTCTCCCCAGTGCAACCTGTCACTGCCCTCCAGTTCACGCACGAACTCGGCGGTGAAGGAGGATTGTGCCGCCATGGCCGCGACTTCGCCCTCAGTAGGCGCGGGCGGAGCAATAAGAATAGGTAACGCGTAAATGCCAAGCGCGAATCCGAGGGCGCCAGCACCCAGGTGGGTGCCCAGTAAAACCAGCGTGCGTAGTTTGCTCACAGTTTCCTCCTGCCTCTGTTAAATGCCGCCGCTATAGCGCCAGCAAGACGCCGTAAAACAGTACCAGGAAGCCGCCGATCTCAGCAGCGACCAAAGACCACATGAAGATGCGCGTGGTAGCCGTAATCTCGCGCAGCTGGTTGTCTGTCTGACCGAGATAACCCTGGATCATGTACGTCATAATCGCCAGCCCGAAGTAGACAACCAACGCCAGCGTGGCGAACAGCTCTACTGTTGCCGAGAGCTGGCTGATCTCAACGAAGACCGCGATCAGGATCGCCGCGAAACTATAGAGCAGCGATGTGCGGTGCGCGATATCAACGTAGGGATGCGCCTGTGCGTTTTCGCTAGCCTCAATCTGCAGGTACTTCCAGACGCCCGTGAGCAGGCCGTTCAGGAAAAACACGCCGGCGGACACGATCGCTACCTGGTATGCGGTAATCATCTTATTGTTCTCGGATCAGGTAAATGGGGTGCGCTTCAGGCCCGGTTTTTAAGGTAAGAACGCTTGGACTTAATCTTGCCGCCTTCGAACGTAAAGATGTCGCAGCCGTCCATCTCTATTCTAATACCATCGGGCCGGGTGCCAACGAAGGTCCACTCCGAACAGCCGTGCTCGCCCTGCACAAAGTGCAGGCCGTTTTCGAAGCGCACATCGGGTATGTCGGTCCAGACCTCAATGAAGCGTTCGCGCACCTCGGCAAAACCGGAATAACGTGTACCGTAGCGCTCGGCGCCGCCACCGGTCTCAAACACGCAGTCTTCGGTCATGTACTCCATAATGCGGTCGATGTCGTGGGCGTTCCACGCATCGGAGTAGTCTTGCAGGTCTTGAATGTCCATGACGTTCCAGCTTTGGGTTAAACCGCTGTGCTCATTCCCAACCCGAGCAGAACTCGTCAGGATTGAGGCCATCTTTACTGCCGCCGGGCTCGCCCGGTGGCGGGAAGCGCTGCTTGAACGTAAACGCTTCAGAACTGGGGCCGCGCTCTTTCAGTAGCGCAATACGGTCGAGACCTTCCTGGGGTGTCGGCGTATGTCCCGCGGGTATCCACCATAACACCTGGTAGAGGTCGGTAGGCCGCTCAAACCAATTGCGCCGCTGACTCATCACCTCGCGATGCACACTCTTGTAGACATAATCAAAGAGTGACTCGGCTGAATCCCAGACCGACATATTGGCCAGGAACAATGGGTCGCCCCCTACATCAATGTCTGTCGCGTTACCGCTGTCACTCTGGAGCCGCCAGACGAAACCGGGGCTCTCCTCCGCCAGGGCGTTAATCTCGTCGAGCCGGTTCATAAAGCCGCTCATGCGCGGGTCTTCAGGGGGGTACTTCACCGTCCCTACGTTGATTTGTGCAAGGTGCCAGTTGCTCATATCCGTACCTCCGGGAGAGGGCCAACTAACCGTCTAGCTCGGCCTGTAAATTGCGGTGAAAATGTACCAGCGCGCTTTCGAAACGGCCGAACGTGTAGTGCTCATTGGCATCGCTTTGCATTGCACGCTGCACGCTCTCGGCTAGCGCTCGATCCTCCGGCGCACCCGTCTCGGTTACAAAGGCCGCGTCGCGTTTCGCGGTTTCAGCGACCACCGGGTCGCCGCCTGTGTAGGCCAGTGAATAGGCCACGTTGCGTGTGCGGCCGGGCGCAATGGGCTCCAGCACCACCAGTATCGTGTGATGAGACAGCACGGTGACCAGCGCATTGGGAAACACGTGGTAAACGTAGGTGACGCGGCCTTCAATATCCCGCTCCGCTTCGGGCACGTCGGCCAGCTTCTCGATACGGCGGAAGGGAAATGTGACGCGGGCGTTGCGCCCGGAAAATTCCACCACGTTCAGGTTGTCATAACCGTACGGGTAGAAGGTCTCGGGGTGACCAAAACGAATGTGGTAGCCCTCGATGGAGCCTTCCAGCGAAATCTTCCAGTTGAAATCGGCCTCGTTGTCGTGGGTATCGATGAGGTCTTTGTCGGCCGGGATCAGGTCGGGCAGCTCCTCACTGAGAACCGCATCGCCAGGCTCACCCGCCTGATTAACAAAGACGATGCCAGAACGCTCCTCGGCCAGCACAGGCACAAGGCCGTGATCGTCCTTGTCGACGCCCGGAAACCCGTACTCGTGCGGAATACCTGAAAGACTGCCGTCATGGCGGTAGGTCCAGCCGTGAAACGGGCAAGAGAACGCGCTCGCATTCCCCATACCGCTCACAACCTCCGCGCCGCGGTGGCGACAGGCGTTGCGAAACGCACGCACTTGCCCGTCTTTGCCGCGAACCGCGAGAATCGGTACGCCCGCGGCCTGGCGTGCAACATAATCACCGGGGTTGCGCAGCGCCGCGGAGGGGCAGAACGGTACGGGCAAACGCCGAAGCAGCGCAATCTCCTGCTGAAAGCGCGCCTCACTGCGATAGTTCTCCACCGGCTCACGCCAGACCTCACTGCCCTGGTCTGTCGAACCGTCTCGCGCATGCGAGAGGACGCGCTCGATTACCGCGTTGTCAGTCATAAAGGCAGGCATTACGAGCGAACCTCTCCAAGCACCATCTTCATGTAGTGTGCCCTACTTCTGGCGAGACTTCAGCCTGTGCCTGGGTGCCATTCATAGAGCCGCCTCCACTTGCTAAGCGGTATCCTTCACCTGCTGGAGAAGATCCCTCACCGCACGATCTGACTTGAGCCTGAATCCACCCAGCTCCGGCCTGGATCGCAGTAGCTCGGTGTAGTCAGCCACATAGCGACTGTGACTCTGAAGCGCCCACAACAGCACGGAGTCCCGACTCAGAAACGCCATTCTCAGCGATTCCCTGTTCCCGTTACAGCATGTCTCTCCCGTCGTGGCGCGCCTGATAGTTCGCCGCAACAGCCGCAGGAACGTTCGGTGGAGGGGCAAGTCCAGCCAAACAACAGCCGTTGCCCGGCGCCAAACATAATCGCGCACTGGCGCATAGTTGCCATCGATTACCCACGACTCGCGATCCGCTATTTCTGCGACATCACCAATAAACTGCTCTACAGGAATCGACTCCCAGCCAGGGCGCCAGAAAATGGCGTCTAGCTCCGCATGCTCCACATCAAGGCTCGAGGCAAGTTCCGCGGCAAAAGTCGATTTACCCGAACCCGATGTTCCGACAACTACGGTGCGGAGAAATCTCTCATTGGCTCGCACTGTGCAGAACTCGACCAAATCAGGTGGATGGGGAGCAGCCTAATCGCAGGTTGCTCTCGACAGCAAGACGCGCGACGTCGCCGCTCTTAACTGCTGTAATCATAAATGGATAAGGCTCGACGATGAACAACCGGCGTCTCCCCGATTACGCAGAAAGCGATGCGGCCAGGTCAGCGGGAAATGAGAATGCCTATTCAGCCCGCGGCTTATGAAGGACCTAGGAACCATACCTTCTATTGGCATAGCGCAAGCCTGCGATTGGAACCAGTGAAGCCAAAAGAACCAGCACTGTAAACACAATCTCAGAAACCATACCTGCAGACCAGACATAGACGATGACGCCCAGGAGCAGCGAAAGCGTTAGAAGGCTCCACCCAATAACCGAACCGTAGGCATGAGGGTCGCGAACTTTGGATTCATCCCAACCAGCAATGAGGTTTCGCATGCCAAGAAATGCGATCAGGAAGCCCAGTACGCCACAGGGGATGACAGCGCCCAGGAAAACAATCAGGACACCAAGCGCGTAGTAATCCATCGTGTGACTTTCATCAGGTCCATGAACGCGAACAGCGCTGGTGATCGTTAGCTCGCACGTGCCAGCCCCTGCTTGTTTTGGGCCTCAACGTTCTAGCCCTCAATTGGAATACTTCCATCCGCAGACTGCCGATAGATCGTGTAGGGCAAAACCAATGTGTCCGACAACAACGAGAAGGCACCATCGACAAGATAGAAACCTACGAGCAGCTGAATTTCTGTATGTCTGGGTTTTGAGTTTAGCACGCACAGGTTGTACGAAACGCCGGAATAAACTCTCGACAAGGACTCGCAATAAGTGTTGCGCGTCTTCAGTTCCCTGGATAACGAATCATCCGAGCTGGAAAGCGTAGTTATTGTCCCGCAACCAGCGGTTAGCGCGATCAGAGCAGTGGTCAGAAGTAGTCTCATATGCTGGACACCCTATTTGGCTCATAACGCCTCTGGCTGCGGTTGCCGAAACTGCGCAGCGCTTCTGAGGTCCCTAGTCCTGACTTGTTACGTAACTTCACAGCAGCATCCACCTATGTACGGATTTCCAATTCACCTTTCTCAGACATTGAGTCAATCGACTCGATGAAGCCCTCCGTGTACTGGTGCTGTTTCTTTTCGAGCTCCCAAACTCGGGCACCGATGGGAAGGGACACATAGGATTTGGCCCAGCGACGGCGGTTCTGCCACATCTCGTCGGACAGGCTGCCTTCTTTCCAGAGAAACCACTGGGCCTCGTACTTATAGAGCACACTACGGGCAATGAAAAAATTCTGTGCGAATTCTTCTGGAGTGAGATCCTCGGGCTTCGTGTTTTTGTCATGAACCTTCATAACAAGCTCAGCCATTTGTGGGTTATTGCCTATAACTTCACACAACTCCGCAAGAGCGACTGTAGAATTCCATGCCGAGTTGCTGCGCGTCGCCTTCGTATTTCGCCTAACTTCGAAAATCAGATAAATGAGAGAAAAGACTACAGCGGCTCCACTAAGTGCTTCGCCTAAGCTGCCCAAGTCAGAAAGTGTCATAGACCGTGTTCTCCATTCACGTATCAGCTAAACAAATAGAACGGCCGAATGAACACCCGATCCCCATGTACCCACCTGCATCCTAGCACCCGCATCATCATCACGTTTCAATTCAACAGTTTAGAACAACGCAGCGACTCTGTGACTACATCAACGGCCCCCGTTCTCCACCGACAGCACTCACTTCCGCCCCCATAGCGCAGAGGCGTTGTTCGAAAATCATCAACGCAAACAGAGAGATAGTGTAGAGCAGATCTACTTCAATCGCAGACCCCCCCCTGAAAGGCGGCCAAGCGTATTGCGCGCAATAGTGGGCCCCGCGAAGAACACAGGGCGCTTGTTTAGAAAGGGGCTATCAGCCCTTAAAGGAAGTAAAGTCCGGCCCGCGCCGCAGCGAGTGCCCGCCGTCGACGTTGATGCACTGGCCGGTGATCCAGCGCGACTCATCCGAGATCAGGAAGCGCGCGAGGTGGCCGATGTCGTCGGGCTCGCCCACATCACCCATGGGGGTGTTGACGATGTAGGAGTCGTACACGTCGCTATCGCGGGGAATGCCTTCCATGATCTCGGTGGCGACGAAGCCGGGGCGAATCGCGTTGAAGCGCACATTGTGTTCGCCGTTTTCATCGGCGCAGTTGCGCATCATGGCCTCGATGCCCGCCTTGGCGACCGGGTAGGCACCGAACCACTGGTGGGTGATGTGGCCGGCGAGGGACGACATCCCTACAAAGGAGCCACCGCCCGCCTCGATCATGTGCGGCAGCGTGTACTTCACGCAGAGCATGGTGCCGAACACGTTCAGGTTCATCACGCGCTGGAAATCATCGATTGGCATGTTGGGGTAGTCGGAGGGAATGCCCCCACCGCCCGCGTTGGCGATGCAGCCATTGAGCTTGCCCGTTGGCTCGAGCGCTTTCGCGACAATCGCCTGTACATCTTCTTCGCTGGTAACGTCGCCGGTAACGGTCTGAACGCCGCCGCCAAAGGCAGCGCGGGCGGCAATCTTCTCGGCGGCCTCGTCGAGCACTTCCTGGCGACGCCCGCAGATGGTGACCTGCGCGCCATCGGCCGCCAGCTCCGCGGCACAGCCGGCGCCAATGCCGGTGCCACCGCCGGTTACCAGCACGGCGTAGCCCTCGAGATTACCGGCGTGTTTGATACTGCTCATTCGAGACAACTCCTGCGCGAACTCACTATCGGAGCGCCAGACTACTGTCGATCACGCACTTTGAAAAGCTGTAACAGAAGGATTGGTGCTAATTGGTTAAGCTATTCGTCCTAAGTTGTCGCGGCCATCGATCACAGAACCGGCTACACTGTCTCTCATGGATGACGACACTGCAAACCTGGCGCAGCAGACTCAAGTTGAGAGCGTTCTTGTCCGCTATGCCCGCGCTTGTGACGCGCGAGACTGGCTTCTGTTAGATGAGGTCTTCGCGGAAGATGTCAGCGTCGACTACGGCGGCGTTTACCGGCTGGACGGCCGCGACAAGGTCGTCGAGCTGATTCGCTCAATGCTGGGCGGCTGCGGACCCACGCAACATCTTCTGGGGAACTTCGATATCGCAGTGCACGGCGAGGACGCATGCTCGGCCTGCTACGTGCGCGCGGTTCATGCGGGTCTGGGCAACGAGTCAGAGGTGCTTTACGAGGTGTGGGCCGAGTACCGCGATGCACTCAAGTTCACAGACGCGGGGTGGCGCATCGTCGAACGCAACATGGTGATTCACAAGGAAGTGGGTAGCCGGGACATCCTGCGCCCGGCCTGAACAGCGGTAGCGGAGAGACCGCGGGGCTTACGCCCCGCCAATGACCTGGGTTCAGGCGCTCTCCGCAAGCGTGATGCGCGCTGGCACAAACTTGTGAAATGGCGTGCCCGCAAAGCGATCGCGATTGCGCGGGTTGGTGAGCTCGTTGGCGTACACGCCGGAGGGCAGCTCCGTGCCATCGTCGTCGGTAAATGCCATCCCCTGCCCATTCGGCACCGAGGCGGTGCCAGGCTGCATGCGTTCGTCCCAGGCGAGGTCGATCACCGTGGAACCCATGTCAGTTTCCAACTTCACCATCGCTCCATCGGGCAGGTTGAATTTCTCGCCGTCGTCCGGGTGAATGGTGAGTGCGGTAACTTGCTTGCCCTTCGCCCAGCGCGGGTCCCGGATGATGCAGTTTGCCGTGTACGCGCGGCGCGAACCCGCGACGAGTGAAAACGGGTAGTCCTCGGAAGTTTCCATCAGCGGCTTAAGCTCGCGCAGCACCTCGGCTTCTTCCAGCAACTCGGGCAGGTGCAGCTGCAGCTTGTTGTCGGCATTCGGAATGCGGCTGAAGCTCTCTTCATAAGTCGACTCGCCGATGATGACGGCCGTGGGTGAAGACTTCATCGCGCGGAACAGGTCGTTGCCCGCGTTGGGGCCCTCCCATCCGGCACGCGCCGCCTCGGCGCTGTACTTCATGGTGTAGACCTGGCACAGACCCCAGATGATAGCGGTGGGCTCTTCGCCCTCGCCCAGGCTCGGGCCAAGCGTGCGGTACAGCACGTAAGGCAACAGCTGGCCGCACTTGGGGTTGCTCGCCATGGCGGCGAAGAACGCATCGCGGTAGGCCTCGAGGCCCTGCTCGGCGGCCGCGCTCAGCTCGTCGAACTCACCAGGTTCCACGAGGCCCATCGCCTCGATGATGCGCGCATGAATCTCAGGCTCAGGCAATGTGCCAGGCGTGGGTGTGAACAGCGGTGAGCGCAGGTGGAAAATGTTCGACGGGAAGTTGCGCGGGAAGAACGTCGACTCCCACTTTTCGTAAGTAGATGATGCAGGCAGTACGTAGTCTGCCTCACGCGCGGTTTCGGTCATCGCCACATCGACCACAAGGCTGAAGTCCAGCGAACGCATCGCCTTGCGCAGATGGTTGGCGCCGGGCAGCGAATGTACGGGGTTGCCGCTCTCTACGACCAGTGCTCTCGGGCGGTCGGGGTGGTCGTTGTCGATCTCCTCGGCAAGGAACGCGCCGGGGTAAAGGCCCGAGATGATCGGTGCGCCTGTCACAGGCAGCGTTTGCAGCTGGTCGCGGCCGTCACCATCAAGACGCAAGTCGTGCATGGAGATCACTTCAGCGAGTTGCGTCACCATGCCCATCGTGCCGTCTTTGCCGTAGTTGCCGGTAAGAAGCGGCAACAGGTGGTTGAGGTAGGACGTCAGCGTTGAGTGCGGCGCCATCTGGATGCCGATGTCTTCCTCGATCGCAACACTCTCGGCGCGACCAATGATCTCGGCAGTCTCTTTCACCTGCGCGGGGTCGAGGCCGGCGAACTCGGCGTATTCATCAACCGGCACGCTCTTGAAGTACTCGATCACAGCCTCATAGCCCATCGCGTGCTCGGCCAGCCAGTCCATGGGCAGGAGGTCTGCCTGCACCACGTGGGCGATAAGTGCCGCCATCAGCCATGCATCACGCCCCGCCTTCACCGCGAGGTGGATGTCGGCGAAGTCTGTTGTTTCAGTGCGGCGTGGGTCCACCACGATCAGGGTGCGATTGGGGTCGTTCTTCATCTCGCGCAGGAAGGGCCGCGCGCGGTCCATGCCGTTGCTCATGAACGGGTTCTTACCGATGAACATCGCGACCTGTGCGTGGTGCAGCTCCGGGTGCGTCATGCCGCCGATCATGCGGCTGATAACCCAGGCGAGACCGGTCTTTTCCTGCGAGATGGCATTGCCCTTGTACTTGATGCCGAGCGCACCACGCAGACCGAGCGCGGAGGCGCCGCCGAGATGGTTGCCCTGGCCGCCGCCGCCGTAATAGAAAATCTTGTCGCCGCCGTGCTCTGCCTTCACCGCGGCGAGGCGCTCTGCGACCTCGGCAATGGCGGTGTCCCAGTCGACTTCCTCGTAGGAGCCGTCGGCCTTGCGGCGCATGGGGCTGGTCAGCCGCGAGGCGTTGTTCTGGTAGTAGTTGATGCGGGTCGCCTTGTTGCAGATGTACCCCTTGGATGTGGGGTGGTCGTCGTCGCCGCGCACCTTCACGATCTCACGGCCGTCTTCACCCCCGAGCTCTACGGTGAGACCGCAGTTCACGAAACACAGGTTACAGGCGGTCTGGCGTACGGTGTTCTGCTCAGCTGACATGGCGACTTCCTCCGGCGGGGTATCCTCGTCCAGGCTCTGGTGGGTCCAGTTTTTGGACAAGCTAGTCCATATAATGGACTTTGTCTACAGACGGGACTAAACTTTTACGCATAGCGAAGTATAGATCTCTGTATTCGACAGGCGGGCCCGGCAATGAAATGGCATGAACTCTCTGAACAGCCCTGCTCCGTGGCGCGCTCGCTGGCGGTCGTCGGCGACCGCTGGACCTTAATGATCGTGCGCGACCTGTTCCTGGGCTCGACCCAGTTTGAGCAGCTGCGCCGCAGCCTGAAGATCTCCCGCACCGTACTCACCGACAGGCTCAGCCTGCTCGAGAGCGAGGGCGTGGTCACCAAGCGCCCCTACCAGGAAAAGCCCACCCGGTATCGCTACCTGCTCACCCCCAAGGGCACAGACCTCTACCCCATCATCATGACGCTCGTGAACTGGGGCGATAAGTACTACTCAGGCGAAAGCGGTCCGCCCGTGCTCTACCGGCACCGCAACTGCGGGCATGACTTCACGCCGGTGCTGACTTGTTCGGAATGTAATGAGGAGCTCAACGCGCTGGACACCGAGGTGCACTTCGCCGAGCACGCGAAGCGACCTCGAGCAAAGAGCGCCTGACCGAGCTGGACACCGCGCACGCGGCACGCTACAACGCTCCCCAGTAGAGGGAGACCTTCATGTCACGCGAACTCTGGATCACCGCGGGTGCCGTCGTCGTCATACTGGGCATCGCGGTCGCGTTCATCGCCGTCAAAAAATTCCGGCCACACGAGTGGTGGCCAGACCGCGGCATCGACTACAAAGTTGTCGACGGTGAAGACTTTGAACTGCACACCTTCTATGCCAAGGGCGTCGACGGCGACGCTCCCGCACTGCTACTCATGCACGGCGGCGCGTGGCAGTTCGGTACACCCGCCAAGATGTTCCCCCAGTGCGCGTTCTTTGCGCGCAACGGCATGCATTGCTTCGCGGTGCGCTACCGCGTGTCGGGTGGCGGTCCGCCGGACGTGCGAGGGGCTATCCAGGATACGCGGGACGCCTTCGACTACGTGCTTGCTAACGCCGAGAAACTTGGCGTAGACACATCACGCATCTTCGTGGGCGGTGGCTCCGCCGGCGGCCACCTGGCAGCGGCCATAGGTGCGGGTCTGCCCGACAAGTCGGCGGCAGAACGGCCCGCGGGGCTCGTGTTGTACAACCCCATGATCGATCTCGCGCCCGGCATGCCCGATCACACACTGGTGAGCGACTACTGGGAAGAGGTATCGCCGCTGCATCACCTCGATGACCGAACACCGCCGGCGTTGGTGTTACTGGGGGATCGCGATACGGAGATATCGGTAGAAACTGCGGAGCGTTTTTGCGCGGCAATGCAGGCAGTCGGCGGGCAATGCGAGGTTGCCGTGTATCCTGGGCGGGGGCATGGGTTTTTCAACTACAACCCGGGAAATACGCGGGACTTTGATTCGACGAATGAGCGGGTGTTGGGGTTTTTGAGTGGTTTGTAAAGGATACCCTCAAGGTACTGGACGCTCTTAACATAGCGGTGATTAGAGGGTCTGCACCCAACCGTTCACCCACTAGCCTCCTCCAATTCCGACCCAACCCCGAGGTCCTCACACACCATCGCCGCCACGTTGAAGCCGGAATCCACCGCCTGGTGCGTGCCCGCGCCGCGGCCGCCCGCATCACAGCCGACAATGTACAGACCCGCAAGCGGCGTGCGCGCGTCGGGCTTTGACTTTCCGCACTGGCCCACGACCTGCGCAATACCCACCGCCTCACCACCACAGCCAGCTACCGCAACATCGCGACTCATGCTGGAGATCTGCTTCGCGCCGTAGGGTTCCTTGCGAATGATGTGGTCCTTGAGCTCCGGCCAGAGCTCGTCGATCACGGCCTCACAGCGCGCAATCGCTTCATCCACTAGCGCCGACTCCGTGTCGGCCGGCATAAACACCTGGCAGTTCGCGAGCTGATGCCCGGGAAAATCCGAGAGGTCGGGATCGAACTCAGACGGCACGTCGATCGCAATCAATGGCACGTTGGGCCACTTACCTTTGAGCATGCCCTGGTAGCGCGACTCGTCGAGCCAGCTCTCATCTGAAAACACAGGAATCAGCGCGGCATCGAAGACGCGCTTGTCGAGTACGTAGCGAAACCCACAGATCGCCCAGCTCGGCTCGAGTGCGGAGACCTTCTCGATGTAGTCCGCGGGAAAATGTTCCGCTCCTGCAAGTTGCAACACCGTGGGCTGGATGCCGGCGTTCGAGATCACCGCGCGCGCTCGGATGTCGCGGTCTTCGAGTCGCACACCTACGGCGCAACCGCCTTCGACGAGTATCTCTCGCACCCGCGCCTTCGTGAGATACAGGCCGCCGCGCTCCTCGACATACTCCGCACACACCTCCGCCACATGACCATAGCCACCAATGTGATAGCGCCCCGCACCACCCAGCACCTGGTCGCGCAGCGCATAAATCATCTCGGAAGCCGGCAGGCGGTCTACGGCTACAACAAACAGCGTGTTGAGGTTCATGCAGATCTGGCTTTCGAGTGGCACGGGCAAGTTGAACTGTGACATCCACTCAAGCGCACCCGTGTCGTCCAGTGCGTCGATGTCATCGTCAGGCAACGAGAGAATGGCCTCGTAAAGCGATGCGAGTGCGCCGAGATCGGCATCGTCAACGCCGAAGGTCGCCTTCATAGCCTGCATTTCTTTTTCAGAACCCGTGGCAACCAGCGGGTTGTAGCAAACCTTCCACTCCCCGTCGCTATTCAGGTAACGAATGGACGCGGCATCACCTTCGGGCACGACAAACGGGCAGCGTTCGGCGATGCCGAGCGTGTCTACGAGCTCATGGAAACGCGAGTTATAGGCGGGAATACCGACGGCACCGAACATCTCGAAGCGATAGCCCTTGCGCTCGGTTGTCTGCGTCTTGCCGCCCGCACGCGCGGTTTTCTCAACCAGCACCACTTTGAGCCCCGCATGCGCAAGCAAACCCGCCACCGATGCGCCGCCAAAGCCTGCACCGATGACGCAAACATCGTACTCTTCCACAGAGAGACTCCCTGTTTTCTTATTGTCTTTGGATACCCGTGTCGATCCACTGGCCGATGGTGCGGCATTCTTCCGCCGTGGCGCCGGAATCATGGGCGGGACCGAAGTCGATATCGTTATTGTACTGCCGGTCTGTGCGCCCGTCCTGGCGCGACCCCACGCACTTCCAGTACAGCAGTGAATCGCGCGCGAACTTTGCCACCCACTTGCTGGTATAGGGGCGCTGCAGTTCAAACTGTGCCGTCATGGCGCGCAGCCTGGCGCCCTGACCATTCTGGCTCTGCACCTGCACATCCGTCAGGGGCTGGTAGCCATCGCCACCGCGCGTCAGCTTGATCGCCTTGATGCCGCCCCTCGGGCTCACCTCGGCCACTTGCCCTGCTGCGCCGCCGGGGCCGAAGACCAGCGCGTCACCCTTGCGATAGCCGCGGCCAGCCGCCTTGATGAGCACGTGCTCCACCGACTTGCGCTGGCCAACGCCGGGCTGCTTGCGGGCCCAGGGCCAGTCGTACTGCTCGTAGTCCTGCGCAATCCGCGAATACAACAGGCCGTCGCGGTCATTCATGTCTTTGTGGCATCCGATGCAGCGTTTTTCGAGTATCGGACTCACATCGTTAAACGTGATCGGCGCGATTGCCTTGGGCATCGGGGGGAATGTGTTCGCAGACTGCGTCGATGCGAAACGCTGGGCGGCGGTGTATTTGAGGCGTCGCGCCTGTTCCTCGCTGTGCCCCTCGTGACAACCGTGGCAGGTGCGGGTCTCGCCCTTGCGCAGCGAATGCAGCATCGCGTCGTGCGCGATCGACATACCGTCTTTATCAGTGCCCGCCATCAGGATCGGCGTTTCGCAGGGCACCTGCATTTTCACCGAGCCATCAGCCTTGAGCGGCTGGGAGCCGAGAATCGCTATCGACTTGTGCCCCATGTTGTTCACGTTTGCCTGGTAGGCCTTCTCACGGCCCGGACCGTACATGAAATCCCACATCTCCGGGAGATAGATCGTGAGTGCGGCGATGTTCTCTGCATGAAAATCAGGGTCTTCAGTATTCACCGCACAACCCTGCAGCGCACACTGTGAAAAAAGATTGGTACGCCAGTCGTAGCGCTCGTGCGCAGAAGCGAGCT
Source organism: Halioglobus sp. (assembly GCA_965227435.1). GTDB lineage: Bacteria > Pseudomonadota > Gammaproteobacteria > Pseudomonadales > Halieaceae > Marimicrobium. The sequence continues at coordinate 1,642,558 of CBDDGB010000002.1, forward strand.
CGGCATCGCGTGCGTCCACCACCTGCAGGTAGCAATTCGCGTTTTCATCGTGGGGCGGCAACTGGTCTGGAAGCTCCTGCCCGTGCAGGCTCTGGAAGGTCGCAATAGCCCGCGCATCGAAGGCCTGCCACGCATCGCCGCCCGCCATCAACTCCATCTGCCGCGTGTCGAAAGGGTCGGTGACGATCGGCACCTTCACACGGTAAATCGCTTTCTGGCAGGTGGGTTCACCACGCATCGCCTGGCGGTTGGCCTTGTTCGGCTGCACGACCTCGTAGCAGTAGCCGCGCGCGTGGGTGATCAGGTAGTCCGTTTCAGTGTTGGGCAGCGGTGCGGCATACCCCGCCTTGCCCAGTGGACGGCCTTTCTCGTCGCGCCGCACATCCATGTCCTGGTCGGTACCGTAGGGCGTCAGCGCCACGAGGGAACTCGGTACGTAACGGCCACTGCCGGGCCTGCGGCTGTTGCTGGTGCCGTGGGGGTAACAGGCAGCCGTCGAACAACCTTCCACGTGCGGATTGTTGTAGTCCATCGCGAACACGATGCCCATGCTGCCCACGTGGTTGGACCGGTAGTAGTTGGACACCGCGAGGCGGCCGTTGAAAATTTCCGCGACCGAGCGGATGGCGCGCAGCTCCGAACGACCTTCACCGCCGCGCATGCGCGAGGGTAGCCAGTCGCGGGTTTTCAGTTCCGTGGTTTTGTGGCCGTTGAGAATGACCGTGCCGTCGCCACCGTTGCCGTCCATCCGGCACAGCCACCACTTGTTCTTGGAGGTGCCCGGGTTGTTCGCAGTGCGCCCGGCGGCGTCAAAGCTCTTGTTCTCGTGTGCGTTCCAACAGGAATAAAGCACGTCGCCATTGCTCATCACCGCGGGCGCCAGCGCGTTGCCCTCGTGGGGTGTCAGGTTACGCGCATCTGTACCGTCAATATTCATGGACCAGATCTGCATGGCCATCCCCGTGCGACCATACCCGTACTCCTGCGAGACGCAGTGCGGCGCGTTAAAACAGCGGCCGCGACCAAACTGGTCGTTGCCAAGATGCATGCTGAACTGGTTCTTGGGCGGCCACATGCCCGCGCGGTTGCTCGCGAACACGATGCGCTCGTTGTTGAGCCAGTCGGGCTGCCGGTCAATCGCGTGCTTGGGATGATTGGCGATGGGTTTGCTCTTGCCGGTTTTTAAATCGTACAGCCAGAGTTCGGCGTGGGTGAGACCTGGAATCTCCTGGATGTTCAGTCGCACACCGTTTGCCACCACGGGCTGCAGCGTATTGCCGTAGCCGACCGAGTAGACGATCTTCGTGCCGTCGGGACTCACCCGCGCTTCATGGGCCACGCAGATCTCCTTAGACTGCGTGCAGTTGTGAATAACCTTCACGCGGCCTTTAAGGTCGTCGATCACAACATCCGCTTCCGCAAGACCTCCGTTGATGCGACCCACGTCCGTTGCGTGCTGCCAGTTGGCCGCTTCCTTGATCTGCGTGCCCTGTACGGGCTGCCGTGCGCGCGGCTGGCGCGTATATACCAGCTGCCAGGAGTGTGGCGGGTTTTTGACGAACAACGCCGTGTACTTGTCGCCACTCGCCAGGCTGAGGCCGGGAATCGTCAGGCTGCCATCGGCGGCGATGACGGCGCTGCCGTTCGGACCGTCTGCCCCCAGCGACCACTCGACAGGCTCACCCACTCGCTTGCCCAACTTACCGAGACGACGCAGCGTGAGATCAAAGGTTGCCTGCTTCGGCAGTGAGGGGTGAACAGCACTACGGTAACGCAGAGGTATGGCAATGCCGGCCTTGTTTTGCAGTATGCCCTCGCCGCGCCACTCGAGGCCCGCATTAAAATACCCCTCGGCACCCCAGCGCGTTGTGTTGGCACCGCTGAACACCGGCAGGGCGCGGTCCAGGCGCGTCTTGTTGGCAACAAGTTCGACCTCTGTGCCCCACGCACCCTGGCAGGCGAGCCCGTGTTTATCGCAGGCGCGAAACAGCGGCTCCAGGTTCGCGCCGGAGGCATTAACGCGAACGCCCTCGATGTCGCCCGCTGCGGCAGCGCGCTCAAATGCCTTTAGATTAAGTGACCCGGTATCGTCCATGTTGCGCGCATCGACAGACACCACCAGGGCACGCCAGAAGTCGCTGGGCACCGTCAGTGCGCCATTTACTGCGGCCGCACCGCCTGCGCCCTCACCGACCAATTCCAGGCCGCGTTTGAAGTTGATGTTGCCCATGCTGTTGCGCTGCAGCGCGTTAACGGCGCCAAAGAGTGCCTCGCCCGCATCTTCGGTTGTTCCTTCAGCGTCAAAGTCGCAGGGCACAGGCTGTGCCTTGGTTTCTGCGGGCCAGCAGGTCACCGGCACCTGGGCACGCGCGGAGGCCATGAGCGACATGAGCAGTAGTAGGGAGATGATGCGAAGCAGATTCACGGAAGTTATATCAAATGGACAAAAACACGACTGAGGCCAAGATACTCAACCACCCGGTGGTAACTGTATAACAGTGTATCCTCCCCGCCCGGCCTTGTATAACTGCCTGAGGTGCTATGGCAAACTGTTGTGCACGCTACAACGGCGGCCGGCAGTGCATACTGCCGGCCGCCAGACAGGACAGAACACATGAGAATAAGAACACTTGCCCTGCTGTTTGGTTCATTGATGCTTGCAACCGCTGCGTGTGCAGAACCAGCAGACGCCGAACGTCCCTATGAGATCTCCGAGGAGCGGGAGCCCTGCGCAGACTTCGACCCATTGCGCAGGCCGCATTTCGGTGACATGCACGTGCATACGCGCTGGTCATTCGACGCCAACAGCCAGGACACTCGCAATCGCACTGAAGACGCGTACCGTTTTGCGAAAGGTGAGCCACTCGGCATACAGCCCTACGATGAAAACGACCAGCCGATCCGTACGATCCGCATCGACCGGCCCCTCGATTTCACGGCCGTTACCGACCACGCAGAGTTTCTCGGTGAAATGGCCATGTGCACGATTCCTGGCAAGGACGGCTACTGGCATCCGGTGTGCATCGGGCACCGCTGGGTACCGAAGTACTCGTTCCTGACCTTCGCCGCCTACGGCATGAGCTTGAAAAAGCGCTGGGGGCTGTGCGACGACGGCGCCTGCCTCAACGAGGCAGCCAACACCTGGCGCCTCATCCAGGACGCCAATGAGGAGGCATACGACAGGAGCGCTGATTGCAGCTTCACCAGTTTCAACGGCTACGAGTGGACAGCGAGCGCGGAGCTGGGCCAGAACCTGCACCACAACGTGGTGTTCAAAAACCATCATGTGCCCGACTTTGCCCTGAGCTGGGTGGAGTCCGACTCGCAGGTTGCACTGTGGGATTATCTCGAGCGGGAGTGCGTCGAGGGTAAGCCGGGGTGCGATGCAGTTGTGATACCGCACAACTCGAATATCTCCGGCGGACTGATGTTCGAAAGCGCGCGCATCACCAACCAGGACATCCCCGAAGGCGAAGTCACGAAGGAAGAAGCCGAGGCGCGCGCACGCTGGAACGTCTTGTTTGAGCTGATGCAGCACAAGGGCTCGTCTGAGTGCGACAGCCGCTTGCCGATGTGGTCCGGCGACGAGTACTGCGACTTCGAGAAGATGGGTTACGACAGCTTCGGTGGCAAGAACACCGGCACCCTCAATTTCTCGGACTACGAATGGGTCGCCAACCTTATCGATTACCCCGTTCCCGAGACGAAACCACCCACCGAAAAAAACTTTCTGCGCTACGGCCTGAAAAAGGGGCTTGAGCAGCAAGCCACGATCGGTGCGAACAGCTTCAAGTTCGGCCTGATCTCCAGCACAGACACCCATATCGCTGCCCCGGGTCTTGTCATGGAGAAGAACCACCCCGGCCACGGTGGCGCCGGCATGGGAGCACGCGATGGCGTGCCCGCAGGCCTGCCCGATGAACTCGAATATGGACCCGGCGGCCTGTCGGTGTTGTACGCGGAGGAAAACACCCGCGACTCCCTGTTTGCCGCCATGCAGCGCCGCGAGGCCTACGCCACCAGCGGTACGCGCCCGACGCTGCGTTTCTTCGGCGGCTGGGATTACGCCGAAAACACCTGCGACGCGCCCGACATGGTCGCCCAGGGCTATGCGGGCGGTGTACCGATGGGCGGCGACCTACAAGGCGAACCTGCCGAGGGACAGGTACCAACATTCATCGTATCTGCCGCCATGGACCACGGCACCGAGGAATACCCCGGCAGCCCGCTACAACGCCTGCAGGTTATCAAGGGCTGGTATGTCGACGGTGAGGCACACGAGGTCGTACTCGATGTGGCAGGCGGCGACAACGATGCCAGCGTCGACACCACGACCTGCGAAACCTCAGGCGCGGGCCACGCGCAGCTCTGCACGGTGTGGCGCGATGAGAATTTCGACTCGGAGGCGCAGGCGTTTTACTACACCCGGGTGCTTGAGAATCCTACCTGCCGCTGGAGCCAGTTGATCTGCTCGGAGGCCAAGGTGAGTTGTGATGATCCTTCGACGATTCCGGCTGGCATGGAAGGCTGTTGTTCGCCTGAGCATAAGAAGGTGATACAGGAGCGGGCCTGGAGTTCGCCCATCTGGTATACGCCTGGGGGGTGAGGCGGCAAAGATCGTGAGTATTGCCGGGCGTTGAGAATGTAGTGTGCCGGCTACCCGGTCACCGCGGCGGTTCGGCACACCGAAACCCAGTGACCCTCGCGCGCAGAAACCAAGTAAGTCCCAGAGCACAATGTAAGGCCACGAGCCGCGATAGATCTTCGCGCAGCCGTCAGGGACGCGCCGAGGGAGTGGAGGGAGACCGCAGGGCTCCCGACCGACTGAGGGCACCGCGGAGCGGCGCGGACAGCGGAGCGAAGAACTATCGCGGGTCGGGGCCGGAGGGGCTAAAGAACTCCCCAATGGCTCAAAAAAACAAAAGCCACTGGGTCACCACTATATCGGCAACGGTATAAACACCTTACCCACCGCATGCACCGCGCCGGTCACTGTACGATCGCTAGAGTCCGCAGCGATGCGTGCCATCATTTCCTGAAGCACGATGATCTTGCCGAACAGGCGCTCGAAACTGAGGTTGTCGACAACGCCGCGATACTCATGGGTAATGAGATAGTGTTCGCCGCTAGGCTTACGCGCATTCTTCAGCTTCCACAACAAAACCTCGACATTGCGTGCGCTGGTCATTAACACCTCGGGATCGAGCGTGTCTGTGAGGAACATCTCAGGTTTGTACTGGTAGGCCTCGCGGAGCATGCTGCCGAGACCAACCGCCAGGGCGAACACGCGGTCTCCGCGGTAGTAAGGGTCAAAGGCAAGGTTCATGGCAACGACATCCTGCGCCCCGTCGAGCTCGTCAAACCTGAGCTCGCGCGTGTGTACGCGCAGCTGGGCCAGGCGGCCCTCTACGGTCATGCCAGGATTTTTGCGCAGTTCGGCCGGGTTGCGCGCATAGAGTTTAACGATCAGCTCACGCACCGCGCCGCGCGTTTCATCGATGAACTCGTCGGTGACCATGTCCACGTCGGACTTCATCAGGTTCTTCATCTCATAGCCGGCACAGGCGGGAAGACAGACGACGACCAGGACAACAAGGAAACAGCGCATGCCGCGATTCTAGCCGCTGCGCCGGGGTGACCGCAAAACCTTGACCCCGTTCGCGTAAACCACTGCCCTGATGCCCCCGTGGGGGCAAAAGTTGCTACTATCTGCGGGTAACAACGCGGAGAAACGTCGCGCGGCAATGGGCGGAACACTAAAAACTACCGGCCTTTCGCTCCTTGCCGGAGCGATCCTGTTGCTCGTGGGCGTCTTGCTCATGGACATCGGGAGCTGGCTGTCGCCCGGCGGCGTCGAGCCCATCGTGTTAGACGAGCGTACGGCCCGCATCGACAACAAGACGGCGACACCGACCGACGGCTCCCTGCGACTCGTCATTCCGGATATCCGGGTGTTTGCCGTGGGGCTCAAGTTCGAGCAGCCCATCAACACCCAGGATTACCGTTACTTGCATATCGCGCTGGACGAAGACGGCATCCAGAGTGACGTCGCGATTGCGCCGAGACTCGCAGGCGAAGACGGCTCGACTCACACGCCGATGTACACGCTCGAAAACCGGCACCGCGGTTCCCTGTGGATCAACACCAGTGAACTGCCCGGCTGGGACGGCGAACTCAACGCGCTCTACCTCCGCGTAATCGGCGAGGCCGGCAAAGAGCTCACCCTGCACGACCTGTCATTGCACGGCCCGTCGCTGGGTCGCCGACTCGCATCGCTTTACGACGACTGGACGGTCTACGAACCCTGGGACCGCGCGGCCATGAATACGCACACCGGCGTTACACGCACGTCATCGTTTTACCCAATGATCCTCGCCGCTGGCTGGCTGTTCCTGAGTCTCGGCTGCTACATGGCGTACGTACTCGCCGGGCGAGGCCAGCGGCGGTTTGACTGGCGGGTGACCGGCCTGGTCTTCCTGGCGTGCTGGTTGGTGATGGACGCCGCGTGGCAGCAACGCCTGTTCTACCAGGTGAAGGACACGCGGGCCCAGTTCAGTGGCCTGACGTCAGAGGAGAAGCTGCGCATCGGACCGGACGCGAAAATCGTGGCATTTGTTGAAACCCTCCGTGAGCACATACCCGAGGACGCGCGCGTCTTCGTATTGTCGGACGACGACTACGAGGGACTAAGAACGGCGTACTACCTGTATCCCTTGAACGTGTACTTTCGCATGAAGTACGGCCTGCCTAGCGAGCGGCGACTCATCCGCAGCGGTGACTATATCGCGGTCATGACTTCACCTGATACGCGCTATAACAAAAAGAAAGAGCTTCTCAACGTTCCGGCTTCCGGGCGCTGGGACGTAGACCAACTGGTCGACGAGCGCGTCGGCCAGTTGTTCAGGGTGCGTTAGATGGACTCGCTCGGTACGATCATCCTCGCGCTCCTTCTGCCTGTTTTTTGCGGCGTGCTCTTCTTCAACCTTGTGGTGCCGGGGCAGGTGGCGGGCCGCGGCGCACTTGTTTGGGGCCATGGGGCGCTGCTCGGACTGTTCGCCGTCACCCTGATGATGCGCGTGGTCGATGCCGCGGGTTACGGACTGGACGACTACATGATCAAGGGCTATGTCGTCCGCGCGCTGGTCGTGCTCGGCGTGCTCAACCTCCTGCTGCGACGGCGCCTGGGCCGTGCGCCGCCAGCGAGCTGGACGACCGCGTCCCGCGTGCTGTTCGGCGTGCTGCTCGCGATGTTGCTCGCACGGGTGGTAGCAATGGGCATCGAAATCTACTCGCGCCCACTGTTTCCCTGGGACGCCACCATGCACTGGGCTACCAAGGCGCGCGTCTGGTTCGCGGAGGGCGCGATGGTGCCCTTTGTCGACCAGGTCGAGTGGGCCTACCGCTACGGCGAAGGCGTGTTCACCGACCGCCACCCGCACTACCCCCCGACCATTCCCCTACTTCAGGTCTGGATGAGTCTCGCGCTCGGCGCCTGGAACGAAAGCCTGATGAACCTGCCCTGGCTCGTTTGTTACGTTGCGCTGGGGCTACTCTTTTACGGCCACCTGCGTCTTGCCGGCATGACGCCGGCAACAGCGATGACCTTCACCTATCTGCTGCTCTCGATGCCCCTGCTCAATATCCATGTGGCGCTGGCGGGCTACGCCGACCTGTTCCTCGGCGCCACCTACGGTGCGGCACTCCTGTTCTTCTTTCACTGGTGCCAGGACAGGGCGCCGTGGAAGCTGGTCGCGATGGCCATTTTCCTGGTGCTGTGCCCGATGCTGAAGAACGAGGGAACCGTCTGGGCCGCGAGCCTTGCGCCCGCCCTGATTGCGATGTTTCTGCCGCGCGCCGAGGTGCTCAAGTTTTTCGTGCTGCTCGCGCTGCTTGGGATTCTCGGTGCGCTGGTCATCCCTGGCGATATGCGTATCGCCGGAACAACCCTCGCGGAACTGATGCCATCGTTCGACCCGGAGGGCATGACGGGACTGGTCAAAAGTGTCTGGCTGCACGACAACTGGCACCTGCAGGGCTACCTGCTGCTCGCAACGGCCCCCGTGGCGTTCCTGCTCCGCGAACGCATCATGCAGGCTCACCTTGGCTTCCTGCTCGCGCTCGGGTCCTCGGCGGCGGCCTTCCTCTATCTATTTCTCTTCACGGGGTACGCGGGTGGCGCGAAGGACCTCTCTGGCGTCGGCAGACTGTGCCTGCACCTCGCGCCGGGGCTGATGTTTATGGTGGCTGTGTTCTATCGCGACCTCATCGAGAGTCAGGCGCCCGAACAGCCCCAGGCGCCAACGACCCATACCTCAGAGATCGAAGCGCTCGCGCAGGAAGTGTGAAATACCGTCTTCATCGTGGTGCCCGATGATGGCGGTGGCTGCGGCGAGCACGGCCTCCTTGGCATTGCTCGGCGCGTAGGCCTCGTCCGCCACCTCAAACATGCTGAGGTCGTTGTCGCTGTCGCCAAAGCAGATGACCTTGCTCGCGCCGAGATCGCGCTTTAACTCGAGGATCGCCGCGCCCTTGCTGGCGGACGAGTGGTGTATATCGATCCAGAACCAGTCCTCTCCCTCCAGCGCAGGCCCGCCAAAGGCGACGAGATGCTCCTCGTCTTCCACGCAGCGCTCCACTGCAGAGATGGCAGACTCCTTGCCCAATGCACTGATGTTGGTGATATCGGCAAGCGCGGGGAGCTGGTCTACTGGCAGCACGCTCAGCCCGCGATCTTCGCCGAAGATCTTCACCAGGCGGTGCTCCGCATCCGTTTGCAAGGGGCCGTGATACACCGCGTGGCGGTGGTCCTCCTCAAAGGTAAAGATAAAGGGCGTAACCCCCTGGCCAATAAACGACTCCAATACGCGACGAATCTCGTGCTGGGTGAGGAGGTTGGTGTGGCTGTAGCTGTCGTTCTCCGGGCGCCATACCACCACACCGTTCTTGTAGATGTGGGGCAGGTCAAAGCCGTGATCCTCGAGGAGGTCGCGCGCGGCATGCAGGGTACGGCCTGTAGCGACGGTATAAGCGATGCCACGCTCACGCAGTAACGCCAGCGTTTCGCGGGTGTGGCTCGACACCTTGGAAGTGGCGTCGAGCAGCGTCCCGTCCAGGTCAAATACCACCAGCTCCATAGAGGCCTCTCGTAAAAAAAGCGCCAAGTTTAGGGCCATTCCGACCACTTTGTCATGGTGAAAGCAACAACCAGGTCGACTTAACCGGGTCGCGGGGAATGACACCGGCACAAGAGTGGCTTAGGGGCCGCTACATCGTGACCCCCCTCCCCTAATCACCTACACTGATGATTCCCGACCACACGGTGGGGAATGTACACCCGCTGACTATCATTGAATAAGGAAGTGCCAATCATGGATGCACCCAAGCGCGCCGCCGACACCCCGTTCGGCGTAGAAGTTGAATCCGGTAAAGCCTATTTCTGGTGTGCCTGTGGTCTCAGCGCGACCCAGCCGTTCTGCGATGGCTCGCACAAGGACACGGGCTACTCTCCCGTCCGCTATGACGCTACCGAGGACGGCAAGGTGTTTTTCTGCGGCTGTAAAGCCACGGGCAACCAGCCCCTGTGCGATGGCAGTCACAACTGAGTGGAGCGCTTTTCCTCCATCTATGAACGCGCCTGCGAACGCAAAGGCGGTGAGCAGGCCGTTGCCCGACAGCTCCCCAAAGTAAAAACCGCGCGTGCCCTCGCGCGCACAGCCGATGACCGCTGGCTCGCCGAGATGACCCGCTGCGTGTTCCAGGCGGGCTTTGTCTGGCGCGTGGTGAACAACAAGTGGGACGGGTTTGAAGAGGTGTTCTTCGGCTTTCCGCCTGAAAAAATCGTCATGCTGAGCCCGGACCAGATCGACCGGAAGGCACAGGACGAGCGCATCATTCGCAATCGGCAGAAAGTGCTGGCCGTGCAGGCGAATGCACAGTACCTGCTCGACATCCAGAAAGAACATGGCAACTTCGGCAAGTTTGTCAGCAAGTGGCCTACCGAAGACCTCGTCGGCCTGTTCATCGCGCTGCGCAAGGGCGGCAGCCGCCTGGGTGGACGTACCGGCCAGCGCGTACTGCGCAACATGGGCCGAGACACCTTCATCGTTACAGGTGACGTCGTGCGCTGCCTTAAGAGGGCCGGCCTCGACATCACCGATGAGCCAACAACGCAACGCGAGCTGAAGCTCATGCAGGCCGCGTTCAACGACTGGCACCAGGAGAGCGGCCTGCCCTACGCCCACATGAGCCGCATCTGCTCGATGTCCTGACCCGGACTTGATCCAGGTCAATAGTCCCGCCAATACCCCCTCCCTCTAGCTGATTTGAGGTATGAGCGGGGTACCCGCAAGCGCGATAGTGAAACCTCCAGAACGGAGGACACACCATGACCGCTGCCCAGAAAACCACCGCTGAACGACTCTACGACAACGCCCAGGCGATGCTGCCGGCGCTGAGAGACCGGGTGCAGGAAACCGCTGCGCTCGGGCACCTGCCCGAGGCTACCGTGCAGGAGATGCAGGACGCGGGCTTCTTCCGCATAATGCAGCCGGCGCGCTACGGAGGACTGGAACAAGACCCGGAAGTGTTCTTTCGCGTTCAAATGATCCTCGCCGAGGCCTGCATGTCTACCGCCTGGGTGCTCGGGGTTGTTGCCATTCACAACTGGCAGCTCGCCCTCTTCGATGATCGCGCACAGCAAGACGTCTGGGGCGAGGACGACAGCACACTCATTTCCTCCTCTTACATGCCCGTGGGCAAAGTCGAGCATGTCGAAGGCGGCTACCGGCTATCCGGGCACTGGGGTTTCTCCTCCGGCTCGAAGCACTGCAAGTGGGCCTTCCTCGGCGGCATGGTACCGCCCACCCAGGAAGGTGAGGCACCCGACTATCGCACGTTCCTGGTCCCGCTCGGCGACTACGAGATCGTGGACAACTGGAACGTAAGCGGCCTGGAAGGCACCGGCAGCCACGACATCGTCGTTAAAGACGCTTTCGTGCCAGAGCACCGCACACATCGCTCCATTCACGGCTTCGAATGCAACTCACCCGGCAACGCCGTGAACGATCACTACATCTTCCGCCTCCCGTTCGGCCAGATTTTTGTGCGCGCGGTGTCTTCATCCAGCATCGGCGCGCTGAAGGGCGTGGTCGACAGCTACATCGCGGTCAACAGGGACCGCGTCGGCCTGAACGATGGGAACAAGATCGCGACTGACCCCGATGCACAGATGGCCCTATCGGAAGCTGTTGCTACCGTGGATGAGTGCCAGACGATCATGCTGCGCAACTTCGACGACATGGTGAACGCGGCACGCCTCGGCCAGTCACTCGATATCGATACGCGCATCAAGATGCGCTTCGACGCCGCCCGCGTTTCGAACAAGTGCACGGAGGCGATCAACAGGATGTTTATCGCCTGCGGTGCCCAGGGCATTTTCCGCGACCACCCACTGAACCGCGCGTGGCTCGACATCAACGCGGGCCGTACCCACGTCGCCAACAATCCCTTCAAGTTCGGGCGCAATCTGGGTGGCGTGATGATGGGCGGCGCCAACAGCGACTTTTTCCTGTAAGACCGGAGGCAAGAGCATGACTGCGCAACAGCAAGCAACCACGGCAAAGCGTGAACCCTATGTAATCAAGGCGGACCCGGTACCGGAGCGGTACGCGCGCGGGTGGTATGTCATCGGTAGCGCCGCGAGTGTCAGCCACGAGCCGAAACAGCTCGACGTCTTCGGCACGAAACTGGTGGCCTATCGGGGCAAGGAAGACGACGCAGTACACGTGCTCGACGCCTACTGCCCGCACATGGGCGGCGACCTCTGTGGCGGTGAGGTGAAGGGCAACTCAGTGGTATGCCCCTTCCACCTATGGAGTTGGGGCGCCGATGGCGTCTGCGACGACATCCCCTACGCGAAAAAAATTCCAGACAAAGCCGTGATCAAGTCGTGGCCGGTGCTCGAGAAAAACGGCCTGGTGTTTGTGTGGCAAGACCCGGAGGGCAACGCACCCATTCCAGAGCAGGAACCGCGTGAACTCTCGGACTGGTACTCAGGCGAGTGGACCGACTGGGAAATGGCGGCCATTCCGATCGGCTCACAGGGCCGTGAACTGGTGGACAACATGGCCGACATGGCGCACTTCGGCCCGATCCACTACTCCACGGTGAAGTCGTTCAGAAACACTATGGAAGGCCACGTCTTCGTGCAGTACATGGTGGGCGGTCACGAGATTTTGACCGAGGGAGACGGCGGGCTGATCACGTCGGTGGCGACCTACGAAGGGCCAGCCTACATGACCACCACCATGACCGGCATGATGGACGGCCACCCGATGACGACGCACCTGCTTGTAAGCCACATTCCCGTCGACAAGGACAACTTCGTCATCAACTTCGGCGTAATGATGAAGAAAGACCCGGGCGTCTCCGAAGCCGGCAACAAGGCAATGGTCGAGGAATACACCGAGAAGAGCATTGAGTCTTTCCACCAGGACGTAGCGATCTGGAACAACAAGTGCAAGATCGACAATCCACTCATGTGTGACGGTGATGGACCCATTCACCTAGTGCGCAAGTGGTACAGCCAGTTCATGACCGATATCGCCGAGGTGCGGGAAGACCAGGTACGTGCGCGCGAACACGTCACGATGGACGGTCCGACCGTTGAGGACGTCATCGCCGGAATGCGCTGAACCCCGCAATATCTGAGACATCGGTCACAGATTGGGCGGTAATGGCCCCTGACCCATAGGGGGCCACGGCCCCCAAGCGCATCTTTTTCCTGCAAACTATACTCACCGCAACAACCTACGGGGAAGCAGGGGGTTGTCATGTCTTCTAAAGACAAGACCACAAAAAGCGGGGAAGTTAAGGAACGGGCGTCATTCTATTCACGTGATCCACGCCCTTTCAGCTCAGATACCGAAGACCTTGAGACCAAGGACTACGCCGGTGAGGAACGCCGGAAGCGCGACCGCCGCGTCTCGGCGGACCGGCGCAAGGAAATTCGTTTCGAACCGGGCAAGGACGATCGGCGCCAGAACAACGGGCGCCGCAAGGGCGATAAACAACCCAAGTTCTGGTGAGTCCCTCGGGCTCGAGCTATATCCCTCAGAAATCGAGCGACGCCTGGCCGGGCGTCAGCGCCGCTGTTGCGCGTAAGCGAGGAAGAGTACCGCTGACAGCAGCACTACCGCACCGCCCTGGTGTGCCGTTGCCACGTTCACAGGCACATGCAGCAGCAGCGTGCTGATACCCAGCAACACCTGCGCCGTTAGCGCGACCACCACCAGCACAGCGCCAAGCCGGTCACGCCAGTCAACGGCCGCGCGCCAGGCCAGCACGGCAAATCCTCCAAGCAACACGACCAACAGGTAAGCGAACATACGGTGGTTGAACTGGATCGTGGTGAGGTCTTCAAAGATCGACAGCCACGCCGGTGTCATCTCGTAGAGCCCGGGCGGTATGAACGACTGCCCCATCAGCGGCCAGGTCGGATACACCAGCCCTGCACGAGTGCCCGCAACAAGGCCGCCCGAAAGGATCATAAGGAACACCAGCGCGACCATCACAAGTGAGAGACCCGCGTACGGCCCACGCTCTGTGCGCTCGGGAGAGGTCGCTGTCTTCGGCCATAAATCAAACACGAGCCAAACCATAAAAGCATAGATGGCGACGGCAACGCCGAGGTGCGCCGTCAGCCGGTACTGGCTCACCCGCGGGTTATCAACCAGGCCGCTCTTCACCATGTACCAACCGAGCAACCCCTGTAGACCACCCAGGAAAAACAGCGCGACAAGCTTCGGCATAAGGCCGGGTCTGACACGACCGCGCCAGGCGAAGTACACCATCGGGAAAAAGAAGATCACGCCGATCAGCCTGCCCAGCACCCTGTGCAGGTACTCGTACATAAAGATGTACTTGAACCCGTCGAGGTCCATGCCCTTGTTGACCTTCTGGTACTCGGGGTACTGCTTGTACTTGTCGAAGGTCTCCTGCCAGGCGGCTTCCGACATGGGCGGAATCACGCCCATAAGCGGCTTCCACTCCACCATCGACAGGCCGGACCCGGTCAGACGCGTCATGGCGCCCAGCATGATCATGCCGAAAATGACAATGGCACAGAACGTCAGCCAGGCAGCCACCTGGCGGTCGTGGTTCTGTTGCAGGGCGTAGTTCATTCTTGCCTACCGGTGCGTTGGGAGGCGCAATGATAGCGCAATTGGCCGGCGACTCCGACTACTCGGCCAGCTGCGGCAGGTTGCGGTAGAGTTCCAGCGCCTCGGGGTTGGCCAGCGCATCCGTGTTCTTCACGGGGCGACCGTGGACGGCATTACGCACCGCCAACTCGACGATCTTGCCAGACAGCGTTCGCGGGATGTCTGTGACCTGGACAATCTTGGCGGGCACATGCCGCGGTGTGGTGTTGGCTCGCACAACCGCTCGAATCTCGTCGCACAACGCGTCGGTCAGCGAGAGGCCCTCGCGCAGCACCACGAACAGCACCACGCGCACGTCATCGCCCCACTCCTGGCCGATGACGATACTTTCAAGCACTGACGCCACCTGCTCCACCTGGCGGTAGATCTCGGCGGTACCAATACGCACACCACCCGGATTCAGCACAGCATCCGAGCGACCGTGAATGATGTAACCGCCGCGGGCGGTGATCTCGGCGTAGTCGCCGTGCGCCCAGACATTGTCGAAGCGAGCAAAATAGGCATCGTGGAATCGGCTGCCGTCTTCGTCACCCCAAAAACCGATCGGACAGCAGGGGAATGGGCGGGTGCAGACGAGCTCACCCTTCTCTGCGCGCAGACTGTTGCCCTCGTCGTCCCAGACGTCCATCGCCATGCCGAGCCCGGGCGCCTGTATCTCACCCACGTGCACGGGCAACACCGGGCTGCCGAGTACAAAGCAGGACAGGATATCGGTACCGCCCGAGATACTGGACAGACAGACATCTGCCTTGAAGTCGCGATACACGTATTCAAAGCTCTCATGCGACAGCGGCGAACCCGTCGACAGTATTGTCCTCAGCGTGTCGAGCCGATGCGACTCGCGGGGAACATGCCCCGCCTTCTCGAGCGCGGCGATAAACTTGGCGCTGGTGCCGAACACGGTAATGCCCTCGCGATCGATCGCGTCGAGCAGCCGGTGACCCTCACCCGCAAACGGCGAGCCGTCATACAGCACCAGCGTGGCGCCGCTCGCGAGACCCGAAACCAGCCAGTTCCACATCATCCAGCCACAGGTCGTGAAGTAGAAAAAGACGTCGTCAGGGCCGAGGTCTACAGACAGCTGGTGTTCCTTCAGGTGCTGCAGCAGTGACCCGCCCGCGCCGTGCACAATGCACTTCGGTTTACCGGTAGTACCGGAGGAATACATCACGAAGAGCGGGTGGTCGAACGGCAACCGGCAAAATTCGACCCGGGTTGCGGCCTGATCGAGATAGTCATCAAAGAGCACAGCGCGAGCCATACCCGAAACGTCCGGCAGCTCACTCACCACGGGCACAATCACAACGCGCTCAATACTGTCGATCGCCGCGGCGATCCCGGCAACACGCTCAAGGGAATCGCAGGTCTTGTCGTTATAGAAATAGCCATCGGCGGCAAACAGCACCCTGGGCTCGATCTGCCCGAATCGATCGAGTACGCCATCGATACCAAAGTCGGGGGAACAGGAAGACCACGTGGCACCAACGCTTGCCGCTGCCAGCATGGCGACAACCGTCTCGATGATGTTCGGCATGAACCCCGCAACGCGGTCACCGGGCCCAATATCCTGCGCGCGCAACGCGGCAGCCAACTGCGCAACCTGCAGGTATAGCTGGGCGTAGCTGAGCTCGCGCCGTTCGCCGTTTTCAAGGAGCGACACCAGGGCAGGATGCTCATCGCGCCGCCTGAGCAGGTTCTCCGCAAAGTTGAGTCTTGCGTCTGGAAACCAGCGAGCACCGGGTAACTTGTCGCCGTCCACCACCACGGTATTCGTGTCACCCTCGGCGAGCACGCCAGAGAAGTCCCACACCTCGGACCAGAAGGCCGCGGGCTCGGCCACCGACCAGTCATGCAACTCGAAGTAGTCTCCGCTCAACCCGGTGCCCAAATGGTCGTTAACCGCAGCGACGAAGCGAGTGAAGTTAGCGGCATCGATACGCTGCCTGCCGGGCTGCCAGAGAGGCGCTGTCATCGATTGGTCCTTGGATTGTGCGGCATACCGGGGATTGTACCCGGAGAGTGCCTGGCAGTCCGGGGTAAACTGCGCGGCACTCTGCACGGACAACGACGGCCAACCACAGTGCGCGGCAGTTCACACAAACGCACACCAGCACATCGCGCAGCAATTCACCCGCGCCTCACGATGGGGTTACACTAACGTTCCTAGTCAGGAATTTGCGCCACCTTGAACACCAGCCGACATCCTTCGCCCAGCGAGGCACCGCGCGAGTTTCTCGAATATCTCTATCGCACTGCAGTCAGCGCCGCCGATGCTCACCAGGTTCTACCCTCCGCATTGCCCGCTGACCGGGACCGCCCAGCTACGGTCATCGGTGCGGGCAAGGCCGCGGCCGCGATGGCCGCGGCGCTTGAGGCCCACTGGCGCGGCCCACTGTCCGGCCAGGTTGTTACACCGTATGGGCATGGCGAGCCCTGCTCCCAGATTGAAGTGCTAGAGGCAGCACATCCTGTACCCGATGACCTCGGCCAGCGCGCGGCCCGTCACCAGCTAGATCTTGTCGAGCCACTTGGCGCAGGTGACCTCGTCATCTGCCTGCTGTCGGGCGGTGGGTCGGCGCTACTGGGCTTGCCTGCAGAGGGCATTACACTGGAGGAAAAGCGCGCTATAAATCGCGCGCTGTTGCGCTCGGGAGCCGCGATCGACGAGATCAACTGCGTGCGCAAACACCTCTCTGCTATCAAGGGCGGACGCCTCGCCCGCGCGGCGGCACCTGCGCAGCTGCTGACCTACGCGATCTCCGATGTGCCCGGTGATGTCGCGACCGTTATCGCCTCCGGCCCCACCGTGGCGGACCCGACCACAACGGCAGACGCGCAAGACGTACTCGCGCGCTACAACATCGACGTACCGGCGGCCATAGCGCAATGGCTTAACACCCCGGGCGCAGAGACCCTGAAGCCTGATGACAGCGCGTTCACCAACACGGCGTTCAACATCATCGGTACACCTGATGCGGCGCTGGGCGCCGCGGAAGCGGCCGCGCGCACGGCCGGGATCGAGGTGACCTACCTCGGCGACGACCTCGAGGGCGAAGCGCGAGATCTGGCGGCCGAGCACGCGGCCTTTGCGCGGTCATTAATAGAAGACGCACGACTCAGCGGCCAATCCCGCCTCGTTCTGTCCGGCGGTGAGACCAGCGTCACCGTGCGCGGCAACGGCCGCGGCGGCCGCAATGCCGAATATGGCCTCGGCCTGGCACTCGCCCTGAGCGGCGAACCCAACATATACGCGCTCGCCGCCGACACCGATGGTATCGACGGCTCAGAGGACAACGCAGGTGTATTTGTTACGCCCGACACGCTCGCACGGGGGGGCGATGCGGCCACGCATCTGAACACCAACGACAGCTACAGTTTCTTCGAACCGCTCGGCGACCTGTTGATCACCGGTCCCACGCGCACCAACGTCAATGATTTCCGGGCGATCCTGGTGTTACCCTGACACGCTCGACGAGGAGTAAACATGAGCGACTATCAGCAGCAGGTCCGCTGCGCACCGAACGATATCGACCTCGACTTCTGGAAGGCACCGACCGGTGTCACGGTCCCGGACGACGAGCTGAGCTTCCTGTTGGTGCCAGACGCCGTGGAAGCGCTCGCGCTGTTCGAACTCGGTGGCCAGGTACACCGCTACCAGTCCGAGTCGGGCGACCCCGTCACCGCCGCGCTCATGGCGACGATGGGCGGCATGCTTCCGGGCATATTGCTTTACGATCATCTCGTGCAGGGCAGGCCCGCCGATACGCCGCGTATCGAGTTCGGCACCATCGGCGTGT
This sequence comes from Halioglobus sp., assembly GCA_965227435.1. GTDB lineage: Bacteria > Pseudomonadota > Gammaproteobacteria > Pseudomonadales > Halieaceae > Marimicrobium. Next base: position 1,660,574 of record CBDDGB010000002.1, read on the forward strand.
CTCTCTACAAGGGCCCGAATGAGCGGTACGACGAACCGCTGGTGCAGCAGGCGATCAATATCCCGATCGAGGGCCAGAACGTGCTGGTAGTGGACGACCTCGGTGATCGCGGCGGCACGATGAAGTTTCTAAAGGAGTACATCAGTGAGCAGGGCGCGGCCAAGGTAATGACCGCCTTGGTATACATGAAGCCGCAGGCCACACAGGTGTGTCCCGCTGACTTCTACTTTGGCGAGGTCGAACAGGACTGCTGGATCATCACGCCGCGCGAGGCGGTAGAAACGCTGGTGAAACGTGTGCCCGTGTGGCGCGAGCGCGGCGCAGACTCAGCGGAATGTAGGCGCCGCCTGGTGGATGTTATCGGCTACCCGGCAGCTATGGCTGACTACTACCTGCCGCGAATCTTCAGCTAGCGGCTGACAAAAACCTAGAGGACCTTCGCGACCGACTGCGCGAGGTAGTCGATGTTGCCCGCGTTGACCCCCGCGACATTGATACGCGATGAGTCCAGCATGTAAACGCTGAACTCTTCACGCAGGCGTTGCGCCTGTTCTGGTGCGAGCCCGAGAAACGAGAACATACCTTTTTCGCGCTCGATGAACGCAAAGTCGCGACCGCTCGCTTTTTCGAGCGCAACACGCAGGTCGGAGCGCAGGCCGTTAATGCGCGCACACATCGTCTCGAGCTCCTCACGCCAGATGGCACTTAGCTGCGTATCGCCCAGTACGCGACCGGCAAGTAGCGCGCCGTGTGCCGGGGGCATGGAGTACACCCTGCGCGCAGACGCCTTCGCCTGGCTGAGAATCGCCTCAGCGTTGGCGCTGTCCTGGCAGACGAAAATCGCAAGACCCGCGCGTTCGCGATACAGGCCGAGATTCTTTGAGCAGGAGGCGGCGATCAGTACCTCCGGCAACCGTTCGACCAGCAGTCGCAAACCCGCAGCGTCTTCCTCCAGCCCATCACCGAGACCCTGGTAGGCGATGTCGACAAAGGGTGTAAAGCCCTGCGCATCGGCCATATCTGCCAGCACTCGCCACTGGTCGAGAGTGAGGTCGGCGCCGCTCGGGTTGTGGCAACAGCCGTGCAGCAAGACCACATCACCCGCTCGCGCATTCTGAAGGTCTGACACCATGCCATCGAAGTCCACGCCGTGGCTCGTGGGGTCGTAGTAGCGGTAGGTCTCGAAGCTGAGGCCGACACTGCCAAAGAGGGGAATGTGCACGGGCCAGGTCGGGTCTGAAATCCACACGCGGGCATCCGGGGCCGCGGCATAGATGATCTCGGCGCCGATGCGCAGCGCACCACATCCGCCGGGCGTCTGGATGCTGCTGACACGGCCTACGCCCAATACCGGGTTGCCCTCCCCAAGGACGAGGCGCTGCATACCGCGGTTGAACAGGTCGTCCCCTGCCGGCGGCAGGTACGCCTTGGTGACCTCTTCTTCCTCCAGCGCCTTCTGCGCCTGCTGCACTGCCTTGAAAACCGGGCAAACGCCCGCATCATCCATGTAGATGCCGACTGTCAGGTCTACCTTGTCGGGATTGTCGTCCGCGCGGGCGGCGGCTGACAGGCCGAGGATCGGGTCGGCGGGCAATTGGTCCAGAGATTGCAGCATTGGGGTCTCCGAGGCGGTTCGCGCGGCGCACTATACCGTAATCAGGAAGGTGTTGTAGCGGAACTGAAGGACGCAATCGCGACTCCAAGTTATAACGGGGCCGGCGCGTTCGACTTATTCACACGAAAGGAGAGTACTTTTCACGCACTGGCCAGATTATCACCAACTATACTGAGGGTGAGCGAAGTTCACCCGCGACACGCGAGAATGACATGAAAAGACTGGATGAAGGCAAAGTTAGCCTGGTCGACTTTCTGCGCAGCATCAAGACACGTAAACGCCGGGACACGCGGCACCCGGCCGAGTGCGAGACGCACTTTGCGACCCTGAACCCACATGCCCGTGAGCCCAAACCGGACGGCGCGGACGAGTCCAGCACCGTTCCAAGCGCGAACTGAAAACGGCGCGTATACCCGCGCCGTCTCCACACTGAGTTAACCCAGAAACCCGCCGCAGGCGGGTTTTTTTATGCCACCCGGACCAGCGGGCGTATGTGTTCGCTGCGACAGAGCGCCCAGCGCTCGTGAGGCTCCACGAGATGGTTCGCGATCACCGCAAAAACCAGGGGATTGAAGGGGAATCCAACGTGGCTGGCGAGCACCGCCATGTTGGTGACGTAGTGCGGGTCGCCCTCACAGCGGGCGATGCCCTTGCCCACTATGCCATCGGACTCCGAGTACAGTGCCAACACCGGCACGCGCAGCTCGCCGCCGCGGTAGGTGTGACTCACCCAGCGCTCCAGCGCCTCCTCGTCGACGTCGTTGTCGTAGAGACTGCCCATCACGCTATACAGCGCGGTGCCGCGAGGGTCGCCGTAAGGCGTGCCGAGCGTAATGACCTGGCGGATCCACTGCGGGCAGCGATGCGCCAGCGCAACGGCATAAAGCCCACCGAGGCTCCAGCCAATCAGTGTGAGCTTACGGCCACTGGCATGAAACTCCTGCTCTACGCGCGCCGCGATGGTGTCTTCCATCTCGGTACGGTGGTCGAGGAAGTCGTCGATGTTCTGGGAACGCACCTCAGAGGCGTTGCGACCCAGGCCCCAGGGGATCGCGTTGTAACCCCGTTGATTAAGGAATTTCCTGAGCTGGGATGTCGAGCCATCCGCGCCCATGAAACCCGGAATGGTCATGATGGTGTGGCCATCGCCCTGCGGCAGTGACTTCAGCACGGGGCCAAGCATGGCCGTGCTACTGATTTCCATGATCACCCTGCCCAGCTCCATGATGCTGTGACGCAACTTGGGGGGGCGCAGATCCTGCGTGAAATACTGCGGCGTGGCCTCCATATAGGCTCCCTGTGAGGAATTCACCCCACATATAGTGCAGACATACGCCGCGGCAATACAGCGAAACCTTGACCCTGCGGTTTAATTATTTATGCCATTTTTATAGCGCTCCCTATGTAAACGCGCGAAACCAGACCCGGTTCACGGGCCGGCAGGCACTGCTCGCTCGCATACCAATGCCATTTACATGTTGCCGCGGTTGCCCCGTAACCAAGCCACTGGAACAATCCCCTGCCATGATCGACTACCAACCCCTGATAGAGCGCTGGCGCGGCGGCGACCTCGCCCGCTGGGCCGAGGAACTGCCCGCACAGCTCGCCGCAGGGCTCTCCCACGAACGCTACGGCGACCTCGAAAAGTGGCTGAACGCCCTCGCCGCCCTGCCCGATCTCGACGTGTCGGCGATTCACCTGGACCGCGATCGCGTGGGCGCCGACGGCGACATCGACGAGATGACGCGCGCGGCGCTGCGCGAGACGCTCCTGCAACTGCACCCTTGGCGCAAGGGTCCCTTCGAGCTCTTTGGCGTGCACATCGACACCGAGTGGCGCTCCGACTGGAAGTGGCAACGCCTACTGCCCGGCATCGAAGACCTGGCCGGCCGTCGCGTACTCGATGTCGGCTGCGGCAGCGGCTACCACTGCTGGCGCATGCGCGGCGCGGGCGCAATAGAGGTCATCGGCATCGACCCAACGCCGCTGTTCGTCGTGCAGTTCTGGGCACTGCAGAGGTACCTCAAGCAGGAAAACACGTGGGTACTGCCCGTCGGTATTGAACACGTGCCGCAAAAACTACACGCGTTCGACACCGTGTTTTCGATGGGCGTGCTCTACCACCGCCGCTCTCCAATGGACCACCTGATGGAGTTGCGCGACTGCTTGCGTCCCGGCGGACAGGTTGTGTTGGAAACACTCGTCATCGAAGGCGGACCAGGTGAGGTTTTTGTACCGCCGGGCCGGTACGCGCGCATGGGGAACGTATGGTTTCTGCCCACGTGTGACACGCTGATGGGATGGATGCAGAAAGTGGGGCTGAAGAACCCTGAAGTAATCGACATCATTGTCACCACCATAGAAGAGCAACGGCCTACCGAGTGGATGACGTTTCACTCGCTGCAGCACTTCCTTGATCCGGAAGACTCTTCCAAATCTATCGAAGGGCACCCCGCTCCAAGGCGTGCAATCCTGACCGCAACGGCCTGACGCCCAAACGACCCAAACGACCCAAACGACCGCCAAGCACAGACCCTGCATTAGCGCTCGATAAAAGGCCCCGAGCCGCGATAGATCTTCGCGCAGCCGTCAGGGACGCGCCGAGGGAATGGCGCGAGACTCCGCAGGAGGCTCGCAACTGACTGAGGGCACCGCGGAGCGGCGCGGACAGCGGAGCGAAGATCTATCGCGGCTCGGGGCCGGAGGGGCTAAAGAACTTAACAATAGCTCTAAAGATCAAAAGCCACTGGGTCCCCACTTAAACGGGGCGACGAAAGGTCGGTCAACAAACCGCGAACTCAATGCAACGACTTGTCGACCCGGTGCTCCTGGAAGACAAACTCGAACACCTCGCGGAAGTTGCGGGCGAAGTGCACATTGATACCCTCGCGGAGGTAGTCCGGTAGCTCTTCAAAATCACGCCGGTTCGCATGGGGCAAGATGAGCTCCATGATCTTCGAACGCCGCGCTGCGATCACCTTCTCGCGAATGCCACCCACCGGCAACACCTGCCCCGTCAGCGTGAGCTCGCCCGTCATAGCGAGGGGACGCTTAATGCGCTCCTTGCGCGCGAGCGACACCAGCGCAGTCGCCATGGTAATGCCCGCGCTGGGGCCATCCTTCGGCGTGGCGCCCTCCGGCACGTGCAGGTGCACCATGCTCATGTCGAAGAAATCGGGGTCACAGCCGTAGTCCTTCAGGTGCGCGATCACGTAGCTGTAGGCGATGTCAGCCGATTCGCGCATCACCTCGCCGAGGCGACCCGTGAGTTTGAAGCCGCGGTTCAACGTGTGAATTTGTGACGACTCAATAGCGAGCGTTGCACCACCCATGGCCGTCCATGCGAGGCCCGTGGCAACGCCGAGCCCGCGCACCGGTTTGTCAGGCTGGAACGGCGGCTTGCCCAGCAGTTCGTCGATGTCTTTCTTACCGACACGCAGCTTCTCGTCTTCGTCGGTGAGCATACGCACGATGGACTTGCGCATAATACGCGCTAGCTGCTTCTCCAGCGTGCGCACACCTGCCTCACGGCAGTAAGAATCGATGACGTACTTGAGACCGGCGTCGTTGATCTTGAGCTGCTCATCGGCGAGGCCATGACGCTCAAGCTGCTTCGGCCACAGGTGCTTTTTCGCGATCGACAGTTTTTCCTCTGCAACGTAGCCGGACAGGCGCAGGGTCTCCATGCGGTCCAGCAGCGGGCCGGGAATCGTATCGAGCTGGTTGGCGGTGCAGATAAACAACACCTTCGAAAGATCGACGCGCAGGTCGAGGTAGTGGTCGAGAAACTCGCTGTTCTGCTCGGGGTCGAGCACCTCCAACAGCGCCGAGGCCGGGTCGCCCTGGTAGGACGCGCCGATCTTGTCGATCTCGTCGAGCATGATCACCGGGTTCGACACCTGCACCTCTTTCAGCGCCTGCACAAACTTACCCGGCATGGCGCCGATATAGGTGCGGCGGTGGCCCTTGATCTCAGCCTCGTCGCGCATGCCGCCGAGGCTAAAGCGGTAGAACTCGCGGCCGAGCGCATCGGCGACGGAGCGGCCGATACTGGTTTTACCCACACCGGGCGGGCCAACCAGCAAGAGGATGGAGCCCGCTATCTCGCCTTTAAACGAGCCGACAGCGAGAAACTCCAGGATGCGCTCCTTCACATCCGCAAGCCCCTCGTGGTGTTCGTCGAGTACCGTACGGGCGTGCTTCAGCTCAAGGTTGTCTTCGGAATGCACACCCCAGGGCACCGAGGTAGCCCAGTCGAGATAATTGCGCGTGACGCCGTACTCCGGTGAGCCGGTTTCAAGCACCGAGAGCTTTTGCATCTCATCGTTAATGCGTTTCTCAACCGCCTCGGGCAGGGTCAAGTTTGCAAGACGCTCCTCGAACATCTCCACGTCCGAGGTGCGGTCGTCTTTCGAAATACCGAGCTCTTTCTGGATGATCTTGAGCTGCTCGCGCAGGAAAAACTCGCGCTGCTGGTCAGACACTTTCTCGTTGACCTGGCTGGAGATCTGCCCCTGCAGCTCTGCAACCTCGCGCTCCTTACGCAACAGCGTGAGCACCTTCTCCATGCGCGACACGAGCGGGAGTGTATCCAGGATCTCCTGCAGCTGCTCCCCCGTCGCCGTGGTGAGTGCGGCGGAAAAGTCCGCCAGCAGGCTGGGCTGCGTGGGGCTGAAGTTGGCGAGGTACTGCTTGAGCTCCTCGCTGTAGAGAGGGTTCAGCGGCAGGAGCTCCTTGATCTCCTTGATGAGAGCCATGGCGTACGCCTTGACCTCGTCGGACTCCTTGTCGCCCTTGCTACGCGGGTACTCCACCTGCACGAGGTACGGCGGCTTGTCGTTAAGCCAGCGCACAATCCGGAAGCGCTTGATGCCCTGGGCCAGGAACTGGCCGGCCTGCTCGGTGGGGACGGGCGGACGGTGCAGGCGCACCACACAGCCGATATTCGGAAACTGCCTGGGGTCGGTTTCACCGCCCTCAGACTTGTCGACGTACGAGAGGCCGATGAGGCCGGAACCCGAGGCCTTGACGGCTTTCAGCGTCTCACCCCACTCCTGGGGGTTGATGGCAACCGGCTGGACCTGGCCGGGAAAGAAGGGCCGGTTGGGTACTGGCATGATGTGGAGGGTATCCGGCAGCACGTCGTCTGCCACGGCGGGAGTAAAGCCTTCCTCGTCGGGGCCGACTACCTCGACGTCCACCGGCTCTTCAAATTGGTTCATGGGATCCTCATCCTGCATCCAGAACTCCTCTTTATGTGGCCGGTCTCTGCATTTTCAACTGCGCTTTAGGTCGTGGGCATATAGTCGGGCGATTCTTGCCGGTATACTGCCCTGCGCACGAAAGGGTGCTGCCAGGCGCCTATTGTTACACGAGGATTACACGGTGCATATCGAGCAACTGTCAGCAGAGGAAGCCGCCGGGCAACTGGCGCAGGCCGAGGCCGATTACGGGACGCTGGCGGCGCGCGGGCTGTCGCTGGACCTCACACGGGGCAAGCCCGGCGCGGAACAGGTCGCACTGTCCGATGCGCTGGACGGCATTCTCGGCGGTAACTACATCGCCGCCGATGGCACGGATGTGCGCAACTACGGCGGTTTAACCGGCCTCCCCGAGGCCAAGACCCTGTTCGGCGAGATGATCGATGTACCCGCGGCCGAAGTGCTGGTCGGCGGCAACTCCAGCCTGCAGCTCATGTACGCCACGGTCGAGTTCGCCCTCACCGAGGGCCTGCGCGGCCCTGAAAGTGCGTGGGGCAATGAAGACATCGTGAAGTTCATCTGCCCGGTGCCTGGGTACGACCGGCACTTCGCCGTCTGCGAGCACCTCGGGATCGAGATGGTCACCGTACCCATGCTGGAAACCGGGCCCGACATGGACGCTGTCGAGGCGCTGGTGCGCAATGATGCCAGCGTGCGCGGCATGTGGTGTGTGCCCCGTTTCTCTAACCCCACTGGCTGCGTTTACAGCGATGCCACGGTCGAACGCATCGCGAAGCTGGGTCTCATGGCACCCGACAACTTTGTGGTGATGTGGGACAACGCCTACGCGGTGCACACGCTGCACGACAACGCGCCGACGCTGGCCTCGCTTCGCACGTTCTGCGAACAGCACGGCACGCTCGACAGCGTGTTCCAGTTTGGCTCCACCTCCAAGGTCACCTTCGCGGGCGCGGGCGTGGCATTCCTATCGTCGAGCCCTGCAAACATCGAGGCACTGGCGGCGCACCTGGGCTTCCAGACCATCGGCCCGGACAAGGTGAACCAGTTGCGGCACGTGAAATTGCTCCGCGATAGCGAAGGCCTTGCGCGGCACATGGCACAGCATGCAAAACTCATCCGACCTCGCTTCGAATGTGTGCTCGAGACGCTGGAGCGCGAGCTGAAGGGCACAGGCATGGGCGAATGGCAGGCGCCGGAGGGCGGCTACTTTATCTCCTTCGATACCCGACCTGGACTGGCGCGGGAAATCGTCGCGCTTGCTGACGCGATTGGCGTCAAACTCACGCCGGCGGGCGCTACCTACCCTTATGGCAACGACCCCGATGACAGCAACATCCGTCTTGCCCCGACGTTTCCCTCGCTTGAGGATGTTCGGGCTACGGTTGATGCGTTTGTGGTGTGCGTTAGGTTGGCATCTTTGCGGCAGGTGGTTGGCCAGTAACGTGTGGCGGCTTCTTCGTGAGACTTGTCGGTTGTTGTCCTGGGTTGGTTCGAGTTGTAAGGTCGCCGCGCTATTGGGGAGGAGACCGTGAGTACTGCCTGGCTTTGAGCGCGCGTTGTGCTCGCTACCCGGTCACCGTGGTGGCGTGAAAGCCCGGTCGAGGCGAGAAAAGCAGCCTCGCCCGAACTTCCCCGCCACCACGGCGCCCTACCTGTCTGTTTTACTTCACTATCCAACTTCTGGTGGGCTCATCTGTTCCACTGGCCGGCTCGCGAGTGCCCGCTGTTGCCGCCTTAAACTCGCGGCCCTCCGGGCTGCCCTCAGTCGGTTGCGAGCCCTTCGGTCTCGCGCCACTCCCTCGGCGCGTTTTATGCGGCGACAACAGCGGCCGCTCGCGGGCCTTGTGTCAGTGAATAGAGATGGATCTCACCACCGTGATTCCGGCGAAGGCGGTGGTCCTGCTCACTCGAACCCAGCGACCCTCGCGCGCAGAACCCAAGTAAATCTCAGAGCACAACGTAAGGCCCCGAGCCGCGATAGATCTTCGCGCAGCCATCAGGGACGCGCCGAAGGAATGGCGCGAGACCCGTAGGGGCTCGCAACTGACTGAGGGCACCGCGGAGCGGCGCGGACAGCGTAGCGAAGAACTATCGCGGGTCGGGGCCGGAGGGGCTAAAGAACTCCACAGTGGCTCTAAACATCAAGAGCCCCTGGGTCGCGTTCTGCGCGGGGACGAGAGTTGGATGAAAGTAGCTACGCGCAGCAAAGACAAAAAAGCCTAGTAGCCAAACGCGTCCTGCTGAGGCCAAAGACTGTGCAGGAAATTCACCAGGTCCCAGACCTGTTCGTCGGATTCCATTTCATCCCGAAACCCCGGCATCAGGACACTCGTGCCGTCCGCAATGCTATCGAATAGCGTGAACTCGTCGTACCCGTAGAGGAACAGCTCCGGCCGCAGCAGGTCGGAGGCGCCGGGGGCGCGGTCATCAATGGTGTAGTCTGCTGCTGAGTCAGGCTCCAGAAGATCAGTCTCTTCCTCGATAACGGCGATCGGAACCTCTTCTTCATCGCCAGTACCGTAGTAGTCGTCGATCGCCCGCGTCATCTCCTCCATGATCAACAGACGTTCATCGGGGTCTGAGGCGCGGTCGCCTGGGTCGGGGAACTGTGCCCACTCAGGCCACTCGTCTTCGTCTTCCAGGTAGACGGTGTTGTCCTCTTCTTCCTCGATGGCACCAAACTGCTCTGAGACGAGGTCGGTGAAGTCATACTCGTCTTCAATGACAGTCTCGTTGAAGCGCTCGCTGTAGCGCTGCATGGGCGCCCAGCCGTGGCACTCGGCACAGTGCAATACGTAGAGGTCTGACCCGCTCAGCAGAGAGCGGTCATCGGCAGGTACAGGGTTGGCAGCGATGCCCTGGGAGTTCAGTGACAGGACGACGCCAAGCGCCGGCGCGAAAGCGCTGAACCACCGCAACAGTTACTCCTCGCCGCCCTGCTGACCGCCAGGCATGCCGGCAAAGGGGAAGTTGGCAACTTTGCCATCGGTGCTGGAGACATCAGAAATCTTGACGCTGCCTTCCTTGTCGACCTCGTCGATGCGGATGATGGCCTGGAGGGGGATGTAGCTGCGCTGCACGCCCTTGAACTCATTCTTGAGTTTTTCTTCCGAGGGGTCGACCAGCACCTGGGAGCGCTCGCCAAACACGAACTCTTCCACCTCGATAAAGCCCCACATGTCGCTCTGGTAAATCTGGCGCGCAAACACCTCGAACACCTGGCTGCCGTTCTGGAAAATCACTTTGTAGACGGATTCTTGGGGCATGTTGTCTCGTGCGCTGCGCGCGGCTTTTGGGCCTGTTTTCGGGGGCGGGCAATGTTACCGACCCCGCCACCAGAATACCAGTTGAAGCGCTATGTTTGACCCCACAGCCCCGGTATAATTCGCGCCCCTTTGTACCAGGAAACCAGGCGCCAGGGAGCGTCGAACAGGGCCCAGTGAGCAAGAAGCTTTTCATACAGACCCACGGCTGCCAGATGAACGAGTACGATTCCGCGCGCATGCGCGACCTGCTCGGTGACAGCCATGACCTGACGCCCACGGAGAACCCGGAAGAGGCCGACGTGCTGCTGCTAAACACCTGTTCTATAAGGGAAAAGGCGCAGGAAAAGGTCTTTCATCAACTGGGTCGCTGGAAGGCCCTGAAGCAGAAAAACCCGGACCTCATTATCGGCGTTGGCGGCTGCGTGGCCAGCCAGGAAGGTGAGGCGATCGGCGAGCGGGCGCCCTATGTTGACCTCGTGTTCGGCCCCCAGACCCTGCATCGCCTGCCCGAGATGCTGGAGCAGCGCGGCACCGGCGGCACCATTGTGGTCGACGTCAGCTTTCCCGAGATCGAGAAATTCGACCGCCTGCCCGAGCCCGAGGCTGACGGCCCCAGCGCCTTCGTCTCGATCATGGAGGGCTGCAGCAAGTACTGCACGTTCTGCGTGGTGCCCTACACCCGCGGCGAGGAGGTCTCGCGCCCGGTCGACGACGTCATCGCCGAGATCGCGCACCTGACGGGCGAGGGCGTGAAGGAAGTGAACCTGCTCGGCCAGAACGTCAACGCCTTCCGCGGCGAGAACCACGAGGGCGAGATCGTCGACTTCGCGGAATTGTTGCACCTCGTGGCGCGCGTGCCTGGCATAGAGCGCATCCGCTACACCACCTCCCACCCGGTGGAATTCTCCGATGCGCTCATAGACGCGTACGCGGACATCCCGCAGCTGGTAGACCATCTGCACCTACCCGTGCAGAGCGGCTCCGACCGGGTGCTCGCGGCGATGAAGCGCGGCCACACGGTGCTGGAATACAAGTCGAAGATTCGCCGACTGCGCAAGATTCGGCCCGATATCAGCATCTCCTCCGACTTTATTGTCGGATTTCCCGGCGAGACCGAGGCAGACTTCGAAAACACCATGAAGCTCATCGAGGAGATCGGATTTGATACCTCCTTCAGCTTCGTCTACTCGGCGCGTCCCGGCACCCCCGCTGCAGAATTACCCGACGCAACAGATGAAAGCACCAAAAAGGGGCGCCTCAAGGTGTTGCAGGCCCGTATCCAGCAGCACGCCAGCGAAATCAGCCGGCGCATGGTGGGCACTACCCAGCGCGTGCTGGTCACAGGCGTCTCAAGAAAGGACCCCGGCGAGCTGCAGGGTCGCACCGAAAATAACCGGGTCGTAAACTTTGCTTCAGATACTCACGACCTGATCGGCGAGTTCGCCGAGGTGGAGATTCGTGAGGCACTCCCCAACTCCCTGCGTGGGGTAATCGCGGCCAGTTGACGGCCCCGAATTCCGGTATATCCTTAGCGTTAACAACACTGCCCGATGGGCGACAGGACACTTTGAACAGCGAACCTCCCCCGGGGTCGGCGGCCCAGCCCGCTACCCAGAAAAGACTCTCCCTAGAACCCAACGACGCGCGGCACCTGGCCATGTTATGTGGCCACCTGGACAGCCACCTGCGCCAGATTGAGCAGCGCCTGGGTGTAAAGCTCAGCGCGCGAGGCAACCAGTTCCTGATTGACGGCCCGGCGGTCAACGTGACCACCGCAGAGCAGCTGTTGATCCACCTCTATGCGGAGGTCTGCCAGGGTGTAGGACTTTCACCAGAGTCCTTGCACCTGCAACTGCAGGAGGCGGGGCTCGAAAACCTCGTGGAAGAAAGCGAGAACGACCCGGTGGAGGCCATCCAGGTCATCCGCACCAAGCGCGCCTCCATCAAGCCCCGCGGCAAGAACCAGCAGGGCTACGTGCGCACGATCAAGTACAACGACATCAACTTTGGCATTGGACCCGCCGGTACTGGCAAGACCTACCTCGCGGTTGCCTGCGCGGTGGAGTCACTGCTGGAGGAGCGCGTACGGCGCATACTGCTGGTGCGCCCCGCGGTAGAAGCCGGCGAGAAGCTCGGCTTCCTGCCGGGCGACCTGAGCCAGAAGATCGATCCTTACCTAAGGCCGCTGTACGACGCACTCTACGAGATGCTCGGCTTCGAAACCGTCAACAAGTACATCGAGCGCAACATCATCGAAGTGGCCCCACTCGCGTTTATGCGCGGCCGCACGCTAAATAACGCTTTCATCATTCTCGACGAGGCGCAAAACACCACGCGCGAGCAGATGAAGATGTTTCTCACGCGTATCGGCTTCGGCTCAACCGCGGTCATCACGGGAGACGCCACGCAGATTGACCTGCCGCGCGGTGCCCAGTCCGGCCTCACCCATGTCAGCAACATACTGTCAGACGTGGAAGGTATCGGTTTCACCTACTTTGGTAACAAGGACGTGGTAAGACACCCGCTCGTGCAGCGTATCGTAGAGGCCTACGACAACGCCGAAGACAAGGCCACACCCCTGGACCAGAGCCAACGATGAACGTAACGGTGGATATCCAGACCGCCAGTGCAGAACCCGTACCCGACGAGGATGACATACGCGGCTGGGTGCGCGCGGCGCTGGAAGGTCGCATTTCGGGGAACGAGGCGGAAGTCAGCATGCGGCTTGTTGATGAGCCCGAAATGACCGAACTCAACAAGACATACCGCAAGAAGTCAGGCTCCACCAACGTGCTGTCGTTCCCGGCTGAAATGCCCGACGGCGTCACCACGCCACTGCTTGGCGACATCGTAATCTGCGCACCGGTGGTAAGACGCGAGGCAAAGGAACAGCAGAAAGCCCTCGACGCCCACTGGGCACATATGGCGGTGCACGGCAGCCTGCATCTATTGGGCTACGACCACGTCGACGACGACGAGGCCGCGGCCATGGAAGCCCTCGAAACACAAATCCTGCAGCAACTTCACTACGACTGCCCCTATACCGAGACCGGGCAGCGGGAGCACACGACGTGACCGAAGAACGATCCGCCAGCGAAGGAGCCGACCGCTCCTGGGTCGACAAAATCGCACTTCTCTTTTCCTCTGAGCCACGCAACCGCGAGGACCTGCAGCAGATTACGCGGCTCGCCGCTGAGAACGAGGTCATCGACGAGGATGTGCACGGCATCATCGAAGGCGCGATCAAAGTCGCCGACATGCAGGCCCGTGACATCATGGTGCCACGGGCACAGATGAACGTGATCAAGTCCGAGTGCTCCCTGGAAGACATTCTCGCGCAGGTCATTCGCTCCAAGCACTCGCGCTACCCGGTGGTGGGCGATGGCTCTGATGACGTCAACGGCATTCTGCTGGTAAAAGACCTGCTGCCGCAGATTCTCAAGGACGACCACGAAGACTTCGATATCAAGGAGCTGCTGCGCCCGACCACCATGGTGCCGGAGAGCAAGCGCCTGAATGTACTGCTGCGCGAGTTCCGCGAAAACCGCAATCACATGGCGATTGTTATCGACGAGTACGGCGGCGTGGCCGGCCTGGTCACCATCGAGGATGTACTCGAAGAGATCGTCGGTGAGATCGAGGACGAGACCGACACCCACGCAGACCGCTACATTCGCCAGCTCGATGCCGACGACTTCCTGGTGAAGGCGCTAACTCCGATCGAAGACTTTAACGAGTACTTCGAGAGTCGCCTGAGTGACGAGGAGTTCGACACGATCGGCGGACTCGTCATTCACGCACTAGGCCACATGCCGGTGCGCAACGAGGTGGCCACCATCGAGGACTTCGAGTTCAAGGTGGTGAATGCGGACCAGCGCAAGATCTACAGTTTGCGTATGCGACCCGCCCAGCGGTAAGCAGGCGGGGCTGTTGTGCAGAACGATACGCCCCTGAACCCGCGCCTCGTACTGTGGCTGGCACCACTCGCGGGCGCGCTGGTTACGCTTTCGCTCGCCCCATTCAACGTATGGCCAGCCGGCATCCTCAGCTGCGTGCTCTACAGCTACCTGCTGTGCACCTGCACACCACGGCAGGCACTGTGGCGCGGCTGGCTGTACGGCGTTGGCCTGTTCGGCAGCGGCATCTCGTGGGTTTATGTCAGCATCCACGTGCACGGCAACGCGAGCGTACCGCTGGCGGTCGCACTAACGGCCCTGTTCTGCATGGCACTTGCGTTGCTGCATGCATTGTTTGCGTGGACCTATGTGCGTTTTGTGCGCGCCCTGCCCGGCGGCATGCTCGTTGGCTTCCCCGCCCTGTGGGTGTTGTTCGAATGGAGCCGTGACTGGCTGCTTACCGGCTTCCCCTGGCTCTACCTCGGCTACGCGCACCTCGGCACCTGGATTTCCGGCTGGGCGCCGGTCACCGGCGTGTTTGGACTCTCCCTCATCGTGGCACTTACCGGCACCTGCCTGTTCCTCGCCTGGCGCAGTCGACAGCCCGTTGCCGTTACCACCTACGCGGTGATCGTCATTACCCTGTGGGGTGGCGGTGCGGTACTAAAGCCCACGCAGTGGGTTGCCCGGGCAAGCGCCGAACCGCTGCAAGTTGCGCTCGTACAACCGAACGTGCCCCAGGAAAACAAGTGGGACCCCGAGTGGTACAAGCCGATCATCACCCAGCTAAGGGAAATGACCGAACCACTGATCGGCAAGGTCGACATCATTATCTGGCCGGAATCGGCGATCCCGAACTACATTCAGCGTGCAGGTGACTTCATTGAACCGCTGGCGGAGAAAGCCCGCGAGGGCGAGACCACGCTTATAACCGGCGTGCCGTACAGGCCGGTTGGCAGTCGCGAGTACTACAACAGCATCATCGCGCGCGGCTATGGCCGCGGCGATTACCTGAAACAGCGACTGGTGCCTTTCGGTGAGTACATCCCGCTGGAGGCACAGCTGCGCGGCATCATCGAGTTTTTTGACCTGCCCATGTCCGGCTTCAGCCCTGGGCCGCCCGGCCAGGAACCCCTGCGCGCCGGCGCCTACCGCGTTGCACCCTTTATTTGCTATGAGATCGTATACGGCGGACTGGTCGCACGCGCAGCGAAAGACACCGACCTGTTCATCACGATCAGCAACGACACGTGGTTTGGCGACTCAATTGGCCCGCGGCAGCACCTGCAGATTGCGCAGATGCGCGGACGTGAAAACGGCCGCTTCGTACTGCGCGCCACCAACAACGGTATCACCGCCATCATCGACCACCAGGGCCGACTGGTGAAACGCGCGCCGCAGTTCCAGTCGGAAGTGCTAGTGGGTGAAGCCGAAGTCATGCTGGGCACCACACCCTTCGGCAGCTTCGGCAACCTGCCGATCATCACGGGCTCAGCGGGGCTGCTGCTGCTCATGGCGCTGATGTACCTGGCCTTCTGGCGGGACGTGGACTAGCTGGCGTCCGCCAGCTCCTATGGCCGCGCAAACCCGCATCTGATGCACCCACTACGCTTCCTGCACATTCCGAAGACCGCGGGCACAACCGTCACCGAAAGCCTCCTCGCCATGAATATGAGGAACTATTTCTGGCGAAACTACTTTGAGTTTAAGGGAGACCTGGAAACAGACAGTCGCAGCTACACGAATCTCCCTGAGGCGAAGCGACGCTCTCTGCTACTCGCGACAGGGCATGCACCGATAAACACTGGTATGCGTTCAGTCGATGAACTCCCCACTTTCACATTCTTAAGAGACCCGATAGCGCGCACCAAGTCCCACTGCCAACATCTCCTGGAGGGCAAGAGCCCGGAATTCTGGGATGAGTTGGGCGAATCGGACCTTGACCTGGACGCGTTGCTTGAGCGCGATGTGCCGCAGCTCACCAACCTCCAGACAAGGTACCTGCTCGGGAGCGGTAACCTGCACCTGCCCGAGAAAGACGCGGATGAACTGGTGGCGCTCGCGCTGGACTCGCTAATCAGCAAGCTGACGTGCTTCGGTATTGTTGAAGAGTTCAACCGTTCGATGATCGTGCTAACGCATGCAATGGGGTGGAAGACTCTGCCCATTTATCGGGTGCGCAACAGGAGCAGCGAGACGCGTCGTGTTCACTTTGAAGACCGGCACATGGAAAAACTCCGGTCCATGAATGAACTCGACATCAGGCTCTATGGGCAAGCCGTGCCTGTGTTTCGAGAACGATGCGGGGAATTGGGCGAAGCGCTGGCTTCAGACCTGGCAAGATTCGAGCAGCAACTGGGAAAGCGTCACCTGCGGTTCGACCTGATTGACATGGGTCGAAGCGTAAAAAGAGTTTTTCAGAGGCCATGACGCCTAAACCACGTCACGGCAAGCGACTAGTTCAGCGGGTGCTTCTCTCCGGCGTAGACGGTGCCCCAGATTCCGATATCTTTAATTTTTGCAGGCCGCACTTTGAGCGGGCTCTTTTCCAACACCACAAAGTCCGCTTTCTTGCCCGCCCTAATTGAGCCGATCTGGTCCTCCATACGCATCAACCACGCCGCGTCGATTGTTATCGCACGAAGCGCCTGTTCCACGGTGAGCGTCTCCGCCTGGTTGTTCTTGTTGCCATTAATCGTCTGGCGCTCGACCGCAGACGTCACCAACGTCAGGGGGCTCAGAGGTGCCATCGGTGCATCTGAGTGCAGCCCGATCCGCAGTCCGGCACGTGCGGCGCCGCCGAGCGGCACCATATTCCGCGCGCGGTCTTCGCCCAGCCAGTTCTCCGCGTAGATATCCGCAAGAATCACCTGGTAGTAGGGGTTTGCGGATATAGCCATGCCCAGCTCAGCCATGTTCAGCAGCTGGTCTTCCTTGGCATACATAAAATGCTCGAGTGAAGTTCTGTGGTCCTTGCGCGGCTTCTGCTCCTGCAGCCTGTCGACAAACTCAACAAGGGCCGCTGCGCTGAGGTCGCCATTGGTATGGGCGTGAAGTTGGTAACCGGCGTTCCAGAACACCTCCGCGTACTCGTAGGTGGTCTCGAGCGGTGACATCCAGATACCGCTGTGCCCGTCGATATAGCCTGGAAAGCCCATTTGACCCAGACCGGAAAAAGCAGCGCCGTCCATCATCAGCTTGAAATGGCCATCCAGTATCACCTTATCATTGCTGAGTGCTTCCCATTCCCGGACCTGCTTAAGCGCCTGCTCTGGTGTTTTCTTGCGACCGATGAAATCGGTCACGATAGGAGTGAGAACAATACGTGCCGGCGCATTTGTCATAGAGGCATTGATCAGGGCTATTTCACCCTCTGGATCGCCGAAAATACCGATCCCCATGTCCATCGCCGATGTAATACCGCCACGGTGCAACATCTCAACAAAGTAGCGCATGCCCTGCTGATAGCGCTCCGCGGTGAGGATGCGCGCCATCAGCTTCGGCACAAACACCGCTTTGGCGCCATATTCCGTGAAAAGCCCCCTGTCCCAATCGATATCAATAGGGTATTTCTTGCTCTCCTCTTCGCTTATCTCGAGCATTTTTATGGCCGCCGTATTGGCAACCAGCTCATGGAAGGAACGATGCCAGAGGATCACCGGCGTCTCAGGGTACAACGCATCAAGCCTGGCCCGGTAAACATCGCCATGCCACAACTGGTGAAAACCCCAGGTGATGAACGGAATGTTCTCGCTGTAGAACGGTGATTGGGGGTACTTGGCAACCTGCTCCTTCAGCGCGGCGATATAGTCCTCCCCATTGGTGACGGCAGGAAAGTCACCCGTGGGCAAGCGCCACTCTTCCGGCGCAATGAAGGGGAGCAGGGTTAGAACAGCGGGTAGCGATGGGTGTAGATGTGGATCGATAAACCCCGGCATGAGTACCTTGTCTTTAAAGCTCTCATCGACGGTGGTCTTGTAGTTGTCTGTCCAGGATTTGAGGCTTTCCAACGTGCCAACGGAGACAATACGACCATTGGCCACGGCAACGGCTTCCGCCGTGGGCATGGAAGTCTCCATGGTGACGATGCTCCTGGCAACGTACACCACCAGCTCATCAATTTCAGGGGTCGCAGGCTCTTGAGCGTGCAGCATTCCGGATGAAAGCAGCAACGCATAGAGGGAAATGGAGTATTTCTTAAAGAGAGATAGCATAGAACACCTATCAGCGGGACCTTGCGAGGCCCTAGGATGAGTCGTCGAGGAAAGAGGCAAGCAGTCGGTCGATCGCATCGCGAGCGATGTGTTTGTGCTCTTCCTCAAAACCCAGGCTCGCCACCATCTTCCAGTGACCGTACATTATACAAACAAACAAGTAGCCCAGATTGGCGCACTGCTCCGGTCGCAGCTGGGGGTAGGTCACCTGCAGCTCATGACTGAGGACCTGCTGCACCAGCGTGTATTGCGAGCGGAGTGTTTCCCGGATCGGCTCACTGCCCGTGGCAAGCGACAGGAGTGCATCATAAACCTGGTCATCCCTCGGTTTGGGTGATTCTTCCAGAAGATCGAAATAAAAGTCGAAAAAGATATTCAGGCGATCCTTGCCCTCAGCCTCGCGTACCAGGTGCACAAGGCCATCGCGATAGGCGGCAGCAATCCTGTCGCACAGGGCCAGCATCAATTCCTCGGAGTCGGGGAAGTAATACTTGATGAGCTGCCTGGAGAGATTGCCTTCCTCTGCAATCTTGTCGTAAGACAGCCTGGGAAGGCCGTACCGCATAAGCGCCGAACAGGCGGCAGACACTATCGCTTCCCGCTTCGTTCCCTGCTGCACATCGTCTGTCACGAAAGTTAATCCTTCATCCCGCGTGCAAACCGTTGTCGCATACATTGTTGCCAACCGAACGGGTGGCGACTATGGCGATAACTTGCATAACGCCCAGATTGTACCCGTTTCCAACTGGATGCATAGCGGCAGCCTTACTGACCGAGCACGCGCGAATAGCAGCACCAGGCTCGATCGATCACCCTGATCGCTGGATACTTCGGCCCCCGGTCCTTGCACCCCTCAAAACCAATGTCGTGATGCCCCAGAGCCCGTTTTTCATTTCGGAAAATTTCGTCGGTGCCGAGAGTGCCGGCACCCTGTGCCAGCGCTGAAACCGAGCCCCAAATAGCCCACTGTGGCTTGGCCTCCGATCCTGCACAGACAACCCTTGCCGTAAGCCTCTGTCGGCCAGCACACCAACTGAGCATTGTCATTTTGGCAAGCCACCCCCGCAGGCATTGACGCTACTAAACGCTGCCACTTTACTTCCTTGGACGCGCTGGGAATCGAGATCTCTCGAGTGACAGGCTCCCAGCGCAAGCGCCCCGCCGCCGTATTTCGGTTAGGCGCCTGATCCTCATCGGCCCGCATCCGTATTGCCCCGCGCACCAAGGATGGAGCGTGCGGGCATCTTAAAACTCTACACGCCAGAATCAGGCTTAACGGGTTAGCGAGCTAGCCAACCACCATCAACCGCAAGCGTATGGCCATTCACGTAGGCCGAGGCATCGCTCGCAAGAAACACGACCGCACCGGCAAGGTCCTCAGGCAAGCCCCAGCGGCCGGCGGGAATTCGCGCCAGTATCTCAGTATTGCGCTGCGCGTCATTGCGCAGCGCCTCGGTGTTGTCTGTCGCCATATAGCCCGGAGCGATCGCGTTAACGCAAACACCGTCGCCGGCAAGTTCGTTGGCCATCAACATGGTGAGGCCTTTCACCCCTGACTTGCTGGCGGTGTATGACGCAACGCGAATGCCGCCCTGGAAAGACAGCATCGAGGCGATGTTGATGATCCGACCGCCATTGCCCTGCTTCGCGAACTCCCGGGCTACCGCCTGCGAGAGGAAAAACAGCGTCTTCAGGTTGAGGTCCATTACATCGTCCCAGTCCTGCTCGGTAAACTGAAGGAGATCGTTCCGACGAATGGTGCCCGCGTTGTTCACCAGGATGTCCAAACGCCCGAACTCCGCGAGCGTCTGCTGGACGATGTCGGGCACGCACGCGGTACTCGTGAGATCCGCCGTAATCGGCAGGTAGCGGCCGCCTGCTTCGCGCACCGCGTTACCCGTGGCACTGGAATCGCTGACGCCAACACCCACAACGTCGGCCCCCGCCTCGGCGAGCGCACAGGCCATGCCCTGCCCGAGACCACGCGACGCTCCGGTCACAATCGCTACTTTGCCGTCGAGTTTAAAGGTGTCGAGAATCATGGCTTGTCTCCGTGTCGGGTGCACCGAGAAGTTCAGCGAATCCCAGCGCACGCACATGTTCGAGGCTGCGCGCGAGGCTCTCAAACGGGGTTTTCGTGTCCTGCTCTATCGCCAGCAGGGTGACCTGCTGGTCACAGGCAGCGCCGATGATACGCGCGAGGTCGAGATTGCCGGCGCCCAGTTCGGCATCCTTCGGCAGCAGCTCAAAGTATTTCCAGCGAATCATGTAATCACGAAGGTGCACAACGCGCACACGGCCAGCAAGATCATTGATCAGGTCATGCGGTGCGCGACCACCGCGCTGTGCCCAGTAGGTATCGAGTTCCAGTCCCAGGTTCTGGGCACTCGTGTTCGCCAGCAGAACGTCGAGGCCAATGTCATCGCCGTAGCGGCGAAATTCGAAGTCGTGATGATGAAAGCACAGCTGGATGCCCCGCTCACGATACCACTGGCCCAGCTTCTCAAGCTTTTCGGCAAAAGCGAGCAGCTTGTCGCGCCCACCGCGAATGACGTTGAAGGGCAGGACGCTCACCGCGGTGATCGGGCACTCAAGTCGGGCGTGCAGGCTCGCCACCCAGTCACGCTCCTTGTCGAGGTAGTCGTAGGTAATCTGGCTGCTCATAAAACGAATGCCGTGCGCCTCACCCGCCGCACGCAACGCGTCGATGTAGGCGGGCTGCAATTTCACATAGGCAAGTTCAACAGCGGTGACACCTAAAGCGGCAAGGCGCGCAAAGCTCCCGTCGATCGCAGCCGGCGATTTCAGGTGGCGGCGCACCGTGAAAGTCTGCAGGCCGATGCGCGGCGCTGGATTGTTAACCGCAACGGACATGAGCTCAGCGCAGGTCTGCCGGCTGCACGTGGTCCATATCGTCGAAGGTCTGGTTCTCGCCTACCATGCCCCAGATAAACGTGTAGTTACTGGTGCCTGCGCCAGAATGAATTGACCAGCTTGGCGAGATGACCGCCTGCTCATTGCCAACCAACAGGTGGCGGGTTTCCTGGGGCTGCCCCATGAAATGAAACACGCGCGCGCTGTCGTCCATGTCGAAGTAAAAGTACACCTCCATACGACGCTCATGCGTATGGCATGGCATCGTGTTCCAGATGCTGCCGCTTTCCAGCATGGTCAAACCCATTACCAGTTGGCAGCTCTGGCAAACCTCCGGGTGTACGTACTGGTAGATGGTGCGCTTGTTAGAGGTCTCCTCGGCGCCCAGGTGTACCGGGTTCGCCTGGGAGATCTTGATATGCGTGTGCGGGTAACCCTGGTGTGCCGGCGCACTGTTGAAGTAGAACTTGGCCGGGTCGTCAGCCGACTCAGACGCAAAAGCAATCTCTTTGACACCCTTGCCGATGTAGAGGCCGTCGCGGCGCTCCAGCTCAAAGGTCTCTCCGTCGAGGGTGATCGTGCCTTTCCCGCCGACGTTGATCACACCCGCCTCGCGCCTCTCGAAGAAGTAGTCGACACCCATTTCCTTGCCTGCTTCAAGCCCGACGGACTGTCTCACAGGCATGATGCCGCCGACCATAATGCGGTCGACGTGGGAGTACGTCAGTTTCGCCGCATCCGCCTCAAACACGGTATCAACCAGAAAGTGCCGGCGAAGCTCTTCCGTGGTGTAGCGCTTCACGTCGTCCGGGTGATTGGCGTAGCGAATATCAAGGTCCATCGTTATCTCCACTTTACAGGCCGACGTCATCGCGCCGGGTGTCATTACAGTATAAGGGTCAGCCGCCGCGCGTCACGTTGCGCTGCTGGCCGTAGAAATCGAGTTCCAGCACATCACCCTCGTGTTCGATGCGTATGACCTTCGGCTTGCGTGGTGCGCTGGCATAGGGCGCATCGAAGCGCGGGTACGCAAAATCCTGTACGTTACCGTTCACGGTAAAGTCGCCCAGGTATGTCAAACCAAGGTCGCGGCCGCCGCTTGTGTAGACCAGCCGGCTACCATCGAATGCAACGGCGTTTGCCCGGACGCGCTCAGCAAACGCCGCGAAGCTACCGTCAATACTCCTGCTCCCCGCTTCGAAGATCCAGTAGGTCTCGAGGCCCGGCTGCACGAGGTCATCTGTCGTGCCATCGGCATAGGCGAGTGCATTACGACCGATCAACGCCGCATAACTGTCACCGGTTCGCCCGAATGCGTACCTGCCATCAACAATCACCTCGTCAAAGCGCTCCTTCGGAAAATGCGCATGGGTGTAGTCGACAATGGTTTCCTCCATGAAACCCTTGCCCTCAGGTGGCTGCCAGATATTCATCACGATATTTTCATGCTGCGCAACGTGCGGGAACCGACCACTACCCACCCAGTAGCCCGGTGAGCCAGACAGCGCCCCCTTGTCCGAAAGCGGCTTGGCGGGGTGCGTTGTAAACACACTCACATCGCGGGACAGCACAGCGTTCCACAGGTGTTGTTGGTCGCCAAAGGTACCCGGGTGATACGCCTGGGCCGTTGCCACCATAAAGTCCGGCCCGCGGTAGGTATACGTATTGGCGCGCTGGATCGCCACACCGTTCGTCACCGGGTTGAGGATTCGGCTGATCACGGGCAGCAGGTTCGTGTGCCTGAGTATCGCGAGGTTGAACATCCTGAAGTCGAAGAGGAATTCGTTGCGTGACATGTCGTGGCGGTGAATGTACTCCACCGTGTTGTCGATCACCTCGGGGTTGGAAAACGCCTCCATGGCCAGCTGCATCATGATCTGCGGGTCTTCCAGCCCGTACAGGCCCTCGCCGCGCAGTTCACCGAGGTTGAGACCGGTCGAGGCCTTGATCACGCGCGCTTCGCCGTCGTCCAGGCCGATCGCGTGAATGACAGGCGGCACTTCATAGTTTTCGACAAGGTTGAAGTTAAGACCCATGCCGATGCGGTCACTCGGCTCACGGCCCCAGCGCGCCGGGTCCCAGATATGGTCGATCACCGCCTGCATGCCGTTCTTCTCGGCGTAGCGCTTGCCGTTGGCATACATGCGGCCACTGGTGGAGATGAAGGTGCCTTGCCACGATTGGGTCGCCATGTCGTAGAGCAGCAGGTCGAGCACGATCTTCGCCTTGACGACGATCTCGGGGTCCTCGGCAAAGTCGATCAGGTTGGCTAGCGGCGCAATGTCCTCCAGGTAGTATGTGTTGGAGTACCACTCGGTGAAGCCGTAGAGCCAGCGCTGCTCGAGCCAGGTGAGAATGCGCTCACGCCCCATCACTAGATGCTCGCTACCTGTGAGTCCCGTGTTGGTAAACACCTCATCAGGCCAAAGTTGGCCCGCAAGATACTCCGCCGAGGCAAACAGGATCTGGTGGTTCTCGGACCAGAAACAGATGCCGTCCTGACCAGGCTGGTCCATCCAGTATTTGAAATCGAGGAAGGCGCGCTTTACCAGTTGAGCATCCTCAGGCAGCAGCGTTCCCGGGTAGTTATAGAGGATGCGCAATAGCGAGGGCAGGCGAAAATCGGACGTGTCGAAACGACGACCCACGTAGTAGGCAGCATCAGCGATGATCCCGGAATCGTAGGGCCTGCCGTGATGTATATCGTTCAACACCGCATTTGTGTTGACGTTTAACTTGAGGCTACGGTCGCGTGCCGGGATTTTTTCCAGCGCAGCATTGCGCGCAATCTCCATACCCGTGTACACCACGGTGCATCCCAGGAACAGGATGAGCAGCATAACGATGGAAAAACGGGACGTAGACACGGGTAGTACAGCCTCAGATCAGCAGTCGCTTGATTCGCTCCAACTCTTCGTCAGAGAGGTTGGATGTTGTTTCCTCCCCGCGCTGGAACTCGAGGTAGCGCCGCAGGCGACCATGGGTCAGCTTGTCGAGCGGGTAAGTGCGCGCGGTCAACCAGGCAGGAATCAGGAGCACCATGGGAACCAGGAACACGATAAGCTGCAACGCGGTAATGACCGTCTCCGGCTGGGCCTGCAGCGTTTCGGTATAGCGCCCATCGACCATCTCCTGCAAAGGCGGCCGGTAACCCGAAAACTCGAGGATCATGCCTACACCGAAGATTCCGATTGCACCCGAGAACTTGCGCGAAAACGTGAGCACGCCGCTGAATGAACCCGCGATACGGTGACCGAATGAGAGTTCACCGACATCGGCGACATCGGGAAAGATGGACCAGGGCATCACGACGCAGCCGACAACACCGCTGCCCACCAGCGCTGCAACGGCGTAGATCGACCAGTCGGGCCAGTGCGGCTGGTAGAACGCGAGCAGGCAGGCACCGGCCAGCCAAAGCGAGATCGAGTACTGGTACACCACGGCTTTGCCGTAACGGTTGGCCAACGTCACGACGGCCGGTATCAACACGATCTGTGTAATCAACATCGTACCGATCACGAGGTCGGCCTCGTCCTTGCGCTCAAGGTAGTAGTACATGTAGTACTGGAATACAGCGGCCACCACGTCCATCGACAGGTAGGCGAGGAAATACATGAGCAGCAGCTTGCGAAAGCTGCGCACCGAAAAAGGCGCGAGAAACGTGCGAATGTGAAACTCACTGCGCTGGTCACCCATCGGCACGCGCTCGTGGGTAAAGAAGAACATGGCCATCCAGGGAATGGCATAAAACACGGAAAAGATAATCGCCATGGTGAGCCAACCCATGGTCGGGTCGTTGAACTGCTCGACAATCGTTAAGGGCAACACCGCCGCGAGCAGCGACGATGCCTGCGAGAAAAACAGGCGCATGCCATTGATGTTGTTGCGCTCCTCGTAATCGGTGCTGATCTCGCTGCTCATCGACGAGTAAGGCACAAGGCAGACCGTGGCGACGGTGGAGAAGTAGATATAGGTGAGCAGCACGTAGACGAACTTCGCCGACTCGGAGTCAAAACCGACCGGGTACCACAGCAGCACAAACGACGTGAGAATGCCGAAGAACGCCAGCACGAACCAGGGCTTGCGTCGGCCCCAGCGCGTCCGCGTGTTGTCGGTAAGCACGCCCATAATAGGGTCGGACACCGCGTCCCATACTTTCGACACCAGTACTACCGTGCCGGCGAGCGCGGGGGAAATCTGCACCACGTCGGTCAAAAAGCGCAGGTAATAAAAGGCCATGATGACCTGCGAGCCGCCGATGAAAATATCCCCCGACCCGAAGATCAGCTTCTCGCGCAGGGTGATGGGCGGGGGTGTGTTCACGACAGCTTTCCGGCGAGCGCCAGCTTGCGGTAATTGAGGGCAGCGAAGAACATCGCGGCCAGCCCGTAGGTCCAGTCAGAACCTCGCGGCGTGAACTTGTAACCGAGATAGGGAATCAGCTGGACCGCGATGGTGGGTGCGCTGATGTTCGGCATGCTGAGCAGGCCATCGCGCTGCTCAAGGGAGTCGAGCAGCGCGCTGTAGGCACGCAGTGCCGGTTCGAGGTAGCTGTCATCGAGATAACCATCAGCTACGCCGTGCATCCAGCCGCCCGCGATCAGTGCGGTAGCGCTGCTTTCCGCATAGGTCTTGCCGGGCCTGTTGAAGACTGTTTCGAAGTAACCGTCTTCGCGCTGGTAGGGCGCGAGCGCGGCAGAGGTTTCGCGCAGAATCTTGATGGCCTGTTCACGTTCCTCACTGCCCACCTCGAAGTGGTCGATCGTAAGCGGCAGCCCGGCGATCACCCAGCCGTTGCCGCGCCCCCAGTACACCTTGTTCTTCGGGTAGGTGTGACCGGCCTTCGTCCAGTAGCAGTGGTAGAAGAGTTTGTCGTCCGGGTCCTGCAGGTAGCGCGCAAACAAGGCCGGCTGGCGCCGCGCGAAGTCATAGATAGCATCGTTGCCGGCGGCGCGGCCGTACCAGCCCGCAAACACGCCATACATCATGACTGAGTCGACCCAGACGCTCTTGGGGTACAGGCGGCCCTCCGGCGATGAACCGAGATGGTTGGGCATGTAATCGAGTACGCGATCAGCGTTCAGCAGGTAATCCTCAACCCGGTCGACGACATCGCGGTAGCGTTGCTCACCCGTGCGCTGCCAGGCGGCAAAGGCCGTCAGCCCCGGCGCCATCGTGTCTGACTGGTCGACGCGATACCCTTTGTCGATGTGGTGATCCAGCCAGGCGCAGATGTAGTCGAGGTAGCGGTCCTCACCCAGAGCCTCATCCATCAGGTGCAGGGCGTAGGTATAAAGCGCCTCGCCCCACATCCACTTCAGCCCCTCGGGAGGTAAGCGCTTCGTGGCGGCGTCCGCGAGCCCAACAACGCGATTGAACTGCGAATCGCTCACGAGCGGCACGGAACCTGTGTTGACGCTGGTATTCATGGTGTCTCGTCGCCCTCGAGCGGAATGTCGACACCGAAGCAGAGTGTCATGTGCCTGTGCAGCGCCGTGCGAATCATCGCCATATCGGGCGAGGTCCGACTCGCCACCACGGTCGCCTGCTCCAGTTGCCTGAACAGTGCGATGGTGATCTGCGCGTCGATCTCGGGCTGCTTCGAGCCCATTACCTGATGAACATAGGCCAGGTAGGCGTGTTGCGCCTCCCACTCTTCCATCACGAGATCGTGCAGCGCGGGGTAACGCACCGACTCGTGGTGAAACGCGAGTTCGAGCAGCCGGTCCTCGCGCTTGCCCGAGAGCTGGCCCTCGAGATAGCCGATGGCGAACTCGAGAATCTGCCGAGCGACCGCATCGCGCTCCTCGGCAGGTACAACTCCCTTCGCATGGGGCGCCAACAGAGCGCTCGTCTGTTCATAAAAGGGGTTATCGACCAACAGGTTGCGCTCTCGCCAGTACTGGAAAGCGCTGATGATCAGGTCTTCGATGCTCTCAAAATGATAGGTGGTGCTGCCCAGCGAGACGCCCGCACGCTTGGCCACGGCGCGGTTGCGCACCGAGCGGATGCCGTCCTCGATCATGATATCGAGGGCCGCCTGGAGCATGCGGGCCCTGGTCTCCTCGCGCTGCTCTTTGCGACTGCGGCGCGGAGCCTGCCCTACTGCCGCGGCTGATGACTGTGTGGATGTTGCCATGGGGGTGCTTGCGATGATTTATTCGCTGTACTATAGTACAGTCAAATTCGAATTGGAAGTGATTTCCCGGAGTCCTGAATGTACCGCCTGACCCAGTTCCTCCTACCTTTACTGGCCCTCGGCCTTGTCGCGTGCAGCGATGGCAATAACGGCAACAACAGCCCCTCAGGCCCCACCGCGTTTGAGCTGGCCCAGCAGGACTACCTGCAGGCGACCGTCGACGACAGCCGCGGCGGCGCCTACGGGGCGCTCGCGCATGTCGCCCTCGGCGTTGCGCCGGTTGAGGGCAGCTATGACGACGACCTCTGGCAGATGAACAACCGCGAAGACACCGCCGACTTCAGCCTGCCGGCGCTCATGATGCTGTTGCACCGATTCGCCGACTCTGAAGCGCTGGACCCCGCGCTCAAGGCAGAGATCGAACAGGAAGTCATCCGCTTCAAATTCTGGCCGGACGAACTGGAAGAGGTGCCCGGCACCTCTGACGCGCTGGAGATGGTTACCTGGACAGAGAACCACTACATCCTCTTCACCTCCGGCGCCTTCCTCGCCGGCCAGCTCTACCCCGACACCGTATTTCCCGCCTCGGGCCGCACCGGCGCGGAACAGATGGCCACGTTCCGCCCGCGCGTACTCAAGTGGCTCGAGATGCGCTACCGCAGCGGCTTCAGCGAATGGCTGTCGAACGTTTACTACAACGAGGACATGCCCGCGCTAATCGCGCTGATCGAACTCGCGGAAGACGAGGAGATCGTCGAAAAATCCAAAATCGTGCTCGACCTCATGTTTGCTGACCTCGCACTGAACACCTTTCAGGGCGGCTTCAACTCAACCCACGGTCGCACTTACACCCACAAGATGGACAGCAACCGCGACTCTACCCGCGCAGCCGTGAATCTGGCCTACGGCCTGCACACGCAGACGTCCGGCAACTTCACAGCCACCATGCTCGCGCTGTCTGAGAAGTACCGCGTACCCGAAGTGCTGCACCGCATCGCCAACGACGTGGAAACACCGGCAATGGAAAACCGCCAGCGCATGGGCATCAACCTGGAGGAAGTCGAAGACTGGGGCCTCAGCCTCGACCCCAACAACCTCGAAGACGCCATGCAGCTCATCACCATGGAGCCCTACCCCCACCCGCTCTACATCGACGTTTTCTACGAAATGTTGACCGCATTCGGGTGGTGGGAGTATCGCGACTTCGAGCCGTTCAACACCTACCGCTTCATTCTGGATGACCCCGTCGCTCGCGCAGGCGCCGCGGCATCATTCGAGTTCGACATCACTCGCAACATGCGACCCGAGGTCAACATCTACACCTACCGCACCCCAAGCTACATGCTGAGCACAGCGCAGGACTGGCGCAAAGGCTTCGGCGGCGACCAGTCATCGATCTGGCAGGCAACAATCGGCAGCCGCGAAGCAGTCGCGTTCACCACACATCCCGGCGCAGAACGCACCGATGGCGGCACACCAAACTACTGGGTCGGCTACGGCACCCTGCCCCGCGCGGCACAAGTGAAAAACGTGGTCATCAGTCTCTACGACATCGAGACACGCGAGGGCCTCTACTACCCCACCCAACCGATGTACACCCACGCGTTCCTGCCCCGCGGCCGTTTCGACGAGAGCACCCGCGAGGGCCAGTGGTTCTTTGCGCGCAAAGGTGATGCCTACCTCGCCCTGTGGTCCTCCGATCCGAACTCAGACTGGCTGCCCACCGACGACCCGAACGCACACGGCGGGGGCGACTACGAGATCATCGCCGACGGCGAAAAGACCATCTGGATCTGTGAGCTGGGCGATGCGGGCGAGTACGGCGACTTTGACAGCTTCCGCTCTGCCATTTCCGGTGCCACTCTTAACGCGGATACCGAGGCGCTGACCGTCAGCTACGACTCGCCCTCCCAGGGGCTTATTGAGATGGGCTGGGATGGTGATGTGTTGAACAACAGTGTTGCGGTCGATCTAGATGGCTATGGCCGCTTTGAGAACCCCTGGAGCGACTCTGCGTTTCCGGGTGACCAGATCAGATTCAACTTTGGCGATACTTATCTTGAGCTGGATTTCGATGGCTTGATGCGGGAGGCCAGCTCTTTCATGGAGTGACGCTGGTTCTCGCCTAGACGGGCCGGGAAGCCGGTATGTCTCCGGCGGGACCGCAAAAGCGCCATCCATGGCAGCTCGGCTGGCCGAACGCGGACCGGGCCATCCATGGCCCCAGACGCCCCGCCGAAGACATACCGGCTCCCCAACCCTCCCCCCGAAAAAACTCTCCCACCGCACTCCCCGGAACCTCTCAAGATCACCGATGCAGAGACGTGTCGGCTGGGATATGTCGTCACGCGGGCGTCTGAGGCCATGGATGGCCGAAGTCGAGCTGCCATGGATGGCGCTTTTGCGGTCCGAGTGAGGACATATCGCAGCCGGCGCGGCTCGTGTGCCAGCGAAATGACCACGCGGAAGTCTACCCGCCAAAGCCGGCGCCTCTGCGGTCAACAACACGACGTAGCTGAGTCGACGTGGCCCAAGAACCGGTGAAATGACCACCGGCAATAGGCCACAGCCCAATAAATAGCTGCTAGAATTCGCGCTCCCCAGACACCGGGACAAAACCTCTGCACCCCAGCGGAGACGGTGTCTATTTCGCTAACGAGCAACCAAGAAGACAAGGACAATGGACGAGCAGTACGACCCGCAGGCCATCGAGAAGGCCGCCCAGGACCACTGGCTTACGCAGAACAGCTTCGCCGTGCAGATGGATGAAACGCGGGAGAAATTTTATTGCCTATCCATGTTCCCCTACCCCAGCGGCAAGCTACACATGGGGCATGTACGCAATTACTCGATTGGCGACGCTATTTCGCGCTACCAGCGCATGCAGGGCAAGAACGTGTTGCAGCCCATGGGCTGGGACGCCTTCGGGCTGCCTGCAGAAAACGCGGCGATCAAGAACAACGTGGCACCGGCAAAGTGGACCCGTGAAAATATCGTCGAGATGCGCAACCAGCTGCGCCAGCTCGGGTTTGCGTACGACTGGGACCGCGAGATCGCGACCTGCGACGCCGACTACTACCGCTGGGAACAGTGGTTCTTCACGCGCCTGTTTGAGAAAGGCCTCGTCTACAAGAAGATGGCAACCGTGAACTGGGACCCGGTGGACCACACCGTGCTTGCCAACGAGCAGGTAATCGAGGGTCGCGGCTGGCGCTCGGGTGCTCTGATTGAGCGGCGCGAGATTCCACAGTGGTTTATTCGCATCACTGCCTACGCCGAGGAACTGCTCGAAGGTCTCGACAAACTCGACGGCTGGCCCGAGGCCGTGCGCACGATGCAGCGCAACTGGATTGGCAAGAGTCGCGGAGTTGAGTTGGCCTTCGGGCTCGGGAATCCGATCGCGGGTCTCGATCGCATCGAGGTCTACACCACGCGCCCCGACACGCTGTACGGCGTAACCTATGTCAGCGTTGCCGCCGAGCATCCCATCAGCCTGGCGCTCGCGGCAGACAACCCCGAACTCGCGGCTTTCGTTGAAGCGTGCAAGCGCAGCTCTGTGGCCGAGGCCGACATGGCCCAGGCAGAAAAGCTGGGCATGGACACCGGCCTGCGCGCCACGCACCCCCTCACGGGCGAGGAGGTGCCGGTGTGGGTCGCCAATTACGTGTTGATGGATTACGGCTCCGGCGCCGTCATGGCGGTTCCCGCCCACGACGAGCGCGACTGGGAGTTTGCAACGAAGTACGGGCTCGGCATCAAGACGGTCATCTGTAACGCAGACGGCGAGCCGGCCGATGTCAGCGCGGGCGCCTATACCGAACGCGGTGCGCTTACCGCATCCGCTGAGTTCGACGGCAATATGTTCGACGAGGCCTTAGACGGCATCGCCGCGAAGCTTGCCGAAAAGGGCATGGGCAAGGTCACCACGCAGTTTCGCCTGCGCGACTGGGGTGTCTCCCGCCAGCGGTACTGGGGTACGCCGATTCCCATGTTGAATCTCGCGGGCGAAGACGTGCCAATTCCCGCCGACCGCCTGCCTTCGCTGTTGCCGGAGGACGTGGTCATGGATGGCGTTGCGTCGCCGATCAAGGCGGACCCCGAGTGGCGCAAGTTTGCGCTCGACGGCAACGATTGCGAGCGCGAGACAGACACCTTCGACACCTTTGTGCAGTCGTCGTGGTACTACGCGCGCTTTACCTGCCCCGACTACGCAGACGGCATGCTCGACACCGAGCTTGCAAACTACTGGCTGCCGGTCGACCAGTACATCGGTGGCGTCGAACACGCCATCCTGCACCTCCTGTACGCGCGCTTTTTCCACAAGCTCATGCGCGATGAGGGCCTCGTCGAGTCAGACGAGCCGTTCACACGGTTGCTCACACAGGGCATGGTGCTGAAAGACGGCGCCAAGATGTCCAAGTCTAAGGGCAATACCGTGGACCCACAGGCGCTGATCGATCGCTTCGGGGCTGACACCGTGCGGCTGTTCAGCATGTTTGCTGCACCGCCGGACCAGTCGCTGGAATGGTCCGACGATGCCGTGCAGGGAGCCAACCGGTTCTTGAAACGGCTGTGGAAAATGGCGGCAACGCACTGTGCAGCGGGCGCGGTACCTGCGCTGGATGTCGGCGCACTCGACGACACGCAGAAAGCGGCGCGGCGCAAGACCCACGAGACCATCGCCAAGGTCAGCGACGACTACGGCCGCCGCCAGACCTTCAACACGGCCATTGCCGCGGTCATGGAGCTGAGCAATGAGATCGGCAAACTGGACGATGCAGACCAGAGCCGCGCGGTGCGCGATGAGGCACTGCGCGCCATCGTGCTCATGCTGAATCCTATCGTGCCGCACATCTGCCACACGCTGTGGCAAGCCCTCGGCGAGGCGTCAGACGTTCTGAACGCGCCGTGGCCGACCGTTGACGAAAGCGCCCTCACGCGCGACAGCATCGAGATGGTAGTGCAGGTAAACGGCAAGGTGCGCGCGCGCATGGACGTGGCCGCCGACGCCGCCCAGGAAAGCATCGAGGCGCAGGCGCTCGCAGAGGACAACGTGCAGAAGTTCATCGGCGACAACACCGTGCGTAAGGTGATTGTGGTACCGGGCAAATTGGTTAATATTGTGGCCAAGTAACCTGAGCCGCCTATCTATGCCCTCCACCACCGCTCGCCTTACGGCACTGCTTCTAATCACCGCGCTGCTGGGTGCCTGCGGGTTCCAGCTGCGCGGCACTGGCCTGACTGGCACAATGCTGCCGGAGGACTGGACGCAGATGAGCCTGGTGACAGGCAACCCGAACAGTGAGCTGAGCCGCGAAATCGGTTCGCGGTTTGCGGCGAACGGCATCACCTGGACGGAGCGCGCCGACGCCAACTACCTGTTGCGCGTTGGCCCCGAACGATTCTCGCAGCGCAACCTGTCGCTGAACTCCGAGGCGCGCGCTGCGGAATTTGAGCTCACGCTGAAGGCCGACTTCACGGTATCCGACAGCGCCGGCAGAGTGGTGATCGAGCAGGACGACGCCGTCATCATCAAGCAGATGGAAAACGACCCGCGCAACGTCGTGGGCAAGTCGGAAGAAATCACGCTGCTGCGCGGTGAGATGCGCGGCGAACTCGCCGAGCAAATGCTGCGGCGCATCGGCTTCTTCGCGGCAAGCGAAGAGCGCGCCAACAGCGACCCCTGATGCGCATCTACCCCGAGAAACTCGCGGCCGCACTCGACAAGCAACTTCTACGCGTTTACCTCGTCAGCGGCGACGAACCGCTACTCATCCAGGAATGCTGTGATCTCGTGCGCGCCAAGGCGCGGGCCGAGGGTTGCGCCGAGCGTGAGGTTATCGACGCAGGCGTTAACGGCTTC
This sequence comes from Halioglobus sp., assembly GCA_965227435.1. Taxonomy (GTDB): domain Bacteria; phylum Pseudomonadota; class Gammaproteobacteria; order Pseudomonadales; family Halieaceae; genus Marimicrobium. The sequence continues at coordinate 1,693,663 of CBDDGB010000002.1, forward strand.
AAGTGGGACGAGATACTGCACAGCGCCGGCAGCATGTCGCTGTTTGCGGAACGCAAGCTGGTCGAGATACGCATTCCAAACGGCAAACCCGGCAAGGAAGGCAGCGCCGCCCTGTGTGAGTACCTCGATATCGCCAGCCCCGACGACATACTGCTGATTGTGTCGGGCAAAATCGATAAACAGTCCACCCGCAGCAAATGGTACAAGTCGCTCGACGGCGCTGGAGCCACAATCTCGGTGTGGCCGGTTGGCGCCAAGGAACTGCCGCGCTGGCTGCAGGGCCGCGTGCGCGGCGCCGGGCTTGAGATCGACCGCGATGCCCTTGAGATGCTCTGCGACAGGGTAGAGGGCAACCTCCTGGCGGCGGTGCAGGAAGTCGAAAAACTCAAGCTGCTGGCCGACGAGGGCCGCATCAGCGCGGCGACTGTCACCGCATCGGTCTCCGACAACGCGCGCTACAACCCCTTCGACCTTGCCGATGCAGTACTGGAAGGCAAGGCAGGCACATCGCTGCGCATGCTGCACGGCCTGCGTGGCGAAGGCACCGAGCCGCCGGTGGTACTGTGGGCCCTGAACCGCGACCTGCGCACACTCTACGAGGCAAGCCTGGCCTGCGAGGGCGGCGAGCGCCCGCAGCAGGCGCTGGAGTCGCGCGGCGTCTGGAAAAACCGGCTGGGCGGCATGAGTGCCGCACTGTCACGCCACTCAAGCAGGTCTCTCTCGGCACTGCTGGTACAGGCATCAACCACCGACGGCAGCATCAAAGGCTACGCGGGCGGCAAGCCCTGGGACAACCTTGAAAACCTGATGTTGGGAATTGCGGGCGCGGGAGACAATCTTCCTGCGGGCATTGCCCGACGAGGCTAAAACGACTCTGTTGCCTCCCCGCCGGGAGCGACGGCCAAAGCAAACAGGTACGTTCTATGCGTCAATCACATGCGCTTGTCCTCGCAACCCTGTTGGCCCTCCCCGCCCACGCCGAGTTCTACGCAGCGCAACTCACAGAAGCCAACCTCGACAAACTTCCCGACGGCGGCATGGATGCCATCGGCGGCCGCGGCGACTGGCTGCTGACCGATGGCACCCTGTGTGCCGTCATCTCGGGCGAGGAGCACACCACCTACTTCAATCTCACCGGCGCCGCGCTGGTCGACCTCTGGCACTGTGAACTCGGCAACGACCAGTGGAGTTCCGTGCACACACAGTTCAACCTGCAGAAAGAGCAGATTCCGGAAACCACCGACATCCGCGCTGGTTACGACAAGGACCACGCCTGGGTAGAAACAGAAGGTATCCGCAACGGCCTGGTGGTGCGTACACGCTATGCGCTGATTTCAGGCTCCGAGGAGCAGCTGCACGTCGGCACCGCCATAACGCGCACTAACGAGGGCGATGCGCTCGGCATGCTCGGCTCTCTCATACTGCACCCGTCGAGTGCGCTCGCGCCCTATACGCTGGATCTCGCAGAGCGCGAGTTCTCCATTGGCTTCAATCAACCCGATGTCGACACCACGGACTTCGGCTCTGTCCTCTCGAGCCTGCGCTCAGCAGACCTGCAGGTACTCGTTGGCAGCCCGCACATAACGCCTTCGGTGAGCTATGGCGTACACACCCGCGGCGCCATTCTGCGTGAACCCGATGGAGACGAGTCGCCGCTGCATCTCTTCCAGCTCGGGGCCAGCGACTTTTCGATGATCGGCGTTATCACGCAGCCCTTCCCCGGCTGGTGGTCGCGCACGCCGGGGGCGGTCAGCCTCGGTCTTGCGCAGCTGTTTGATCTCGACGAGGGCGCCACGCTGACACTCCACCAGAACATCCACGTGGGCAGCCGCAGCGATGTCGCCGTCATCACCGACCGGTTCTACACCGGCAACCCGGTGACGATGGCATTCGACACCCGCAATGTTGCCGTTAATGTCACTGACCCAGAGGGCCGCGCGCTGACACACGCACGGGCCGACGAGGCGGGCCGCGTGTCCTTTACGCTGCCTGCGGGCATTGAGCGCGCCAAACTCACTGCACGCACACCCTGGGACCGGTACGAACAGGAGATCGAGGCCAAAGGCCCGACGGACCTCGCCGATATCACGCTAGGCACACCCACGATTGTGCAACTGCCGCGCGGCGAGACAATGAGCCTCACTTTCCGGCGCGCGGAAGGACCACAGGCTGTCTTCAACGACAACCTGTTCTACGACAACTTTTTCGATGATGCATCGGAGAGCCCACGCCGCCTGCGCGGCGCGGAGAGTCCGCGAGTGGACCTCGCGGGCACGCCGCTTGAACCTTCCACGGTCGCCCTGCCACGCGGCCGCTACACGGTTTACGCCACGCGCGGCCCGGAGTTTTCCGTCACACAAAACGAACTCGTCCTGACCGGCGACACCGCCACCCTCGACATCGCGCCACCGCAACGCGTGCTCGCCACGCCGGGCATGGTAAACGCGGACTTTCACCTGCACTCGGGCCTCAGCTTCGACGCCAGTCTCTCCCCGGAGCAACGCGTCATCGACTTCGTCGCGCAGGGCGGCGAAGTGCTGACCTCTACCGAACACAACGTAACGTACGATATAGCGCCCGTGGTCGCTGACCTGGGCCTTGCAGACACCGTACTCACTCTCGCCGGCGTCGAGATCACGGGCATGGTGCGCACCCGCGTCGCACCGCGCACGATCGCCCACAGCAATGTGTTTCCCGTACCGGAAGACACGCAGGCGTTCATGGGCGGCACACTGCCGTTCGAAAACAGGCGCCTTGGCCAGGTCATTGGCGATTACAAGACGCGCCACCCCGGCAGCGTCTATCAGCTCAATCATGCGCGGGAAGCCGCGCGGGATGACGACCTCGCATTTTTCAACCACCTGTCACAGGGTGAGTCCTACGATTCAGGCAAGTCACTCGCAGAAGCACCCAACAATTACCTGACCGAAACACTACCGGGCACCGAGTACCGCGATATCGACTTCGACGCGATGGAGCTGTTAAACGGCAAGTCTTACGACCTCTACGAGGTGCTGCGCGAAGACTGGTTTTCTCTACTGAAACAGAACTACTACAAGGTGGCCACGGCCAACAGCGACTCACACAAGAGCTCTACCATCGCCGCCTACCCGCGCAACATGCTGGTGGTGGAAGACGACACAGTGGCTGAACTCAGCGAGGGCGATGTCGTGGCGGCACTGACATCAGGTCGGCTGTACGGCACCACGGGCCCGATGCTCTCGGTCAGCCTGGAAGGCAGAGGGCCAGGCGAGACCCTGACCGGCACGGGCGGCGAACTGGTGATCACCGCCGAATGCGCAGACTGGGTGACCGTCGACGAGGCTCGAGTCTGGGTGAATGGTGAGCTGGTGAAGACGCTGCCGATTACCGCAGGCACACCGATACGCCTACCCATCGAAGTCGCAACCGACAGCTTTATTTTCGTGGAGGTCGAAGGCGCTGCCGGAGATACGTACGCGGCTATTCTGCCCGGATTCCACCCCTTTGCGTTCGCCAACCCGGTGTTTGTCGACACCGGTGGCGATGGCTGGCGGTTCGGAGAACCCTGACCCACAGAAAGGTCGCTCAGGCGGCACACCCCCGCAGGCTCTGTGTAGCGGCCTTTCGCCCGCAAATAACCGCAGCATTTCTGGGGTTAGAATGCCCACAAAACCCGTGGGAATAAGGGTCTGGTTCCGTGATGCACGTCCTTGCGATAAGCAAATTTCTGCTTCAATATTGCCAAAAATTCAGATATTTAGCGGCTGGTTCTAGAAATGTCGGACTCCCCCCTGCACCTCTCTCCTGACTTCTGCCTCACCTTGCGGGCAGGCAGGAAAATTCTCTTCTTCCCGCAACTCCCCGAAGAATTCCAGCGCGGCAACAACATGCGCCTCAGGCTCATCGATACCCTCAACAAGGGGTTTGCTGACGGCCGGGAAGAGCTGGTCAATTTCATACACAGAGAGACGAAGACGCCGAAGAACGGCATCAACATTTTTCTCAATGAACTAGAGAGCGGCGGCTTCCTGCTGGAGGGCCCACCTGAGGTCCTTACTGCGAACGAGTCGGCCGGTACGCCGCGCGATGTGGGCGATGCGGAGGTCATTCTCGTTGCGCCGCTGAGCTTTGTACCCCAGGGCGGCTACTACTGCCTCTTCGATCACGATGGCGAGCTCCAGCTGCGACTGGCCCAGGCCGAACTCCTCGCGCTGATCGAGTTCAGGGAAGCGATCACGGTCGCACAGGCCAAGCACAACTACTTCGAGCAGGGCCGCAAGCACGGACTGACTTCCGAGCAGTTTGACAGTCTAGTGACCCGCATCGCGGGCGCCGAGCTGTTGCGCGACCCGGCAGTCCTGGGCGATGACACGGAGACCGCCCTGTTCGGCACCGTTGATCGCAACGAACTGCAACGCCTCATCGACAAGCGGGTGGCCGCCCACGACGAGCAGGTCGCCAAAGAAGGCAAGAACCTTGTACCGGTGGTACCGGTGAACACCGTACACGGCACCACCCCGGCATCGCTCGGGCTGGTCGTTGCTTACGCGATGGAGTACGAGGGCGGCAAGCTCAAGGACAGGTACGACTTCGTACCGATGTTCATGACCGACCTGGCGCGCCTGTCGGAACGCGCCAAGAAGCCTGGCGTTTACCTCTTCAGCAACTACCTGTGGAACACCGCCGACAACCTGGCGCTCTCGGAAGCGGTCAAGATAGCTAACCCAGCTAACATCACGATTCACGGTGGGCCCAACACGCCGGCTTATGTTCAGGAGTGCGAGGAGTTTTTCGCCAAGGAGACCCACGTCGACATCACGGTGCGCTCCGAGGGTGAGGCCACGCTTGCCGATATCCTGGACAAGCTCCAGTTACCCGAGTCGACCGACCTCGAAGTGCTGCGCGATGTGCCTGGACTGACCTTCCGCACCGCCACGGGCGTACATCGCACCGACAACAGAGAACGCATCGCCGACCTGGACTCCATCCCCTCTCCCTACCTCATGGGATTGTTCGAGGAGTTTGGCAACCTGCGCGCCAGCGCGGTGATTGAAACCAATCGCGGCTGCCCCTACGGCTGTACGTTCTGCGACTGGGGTTCTGCCACACTGTCGAAAGTACGCCGCTTTGACCTCGATCGCGTATTCGCGGAGCTGGAGTGGTCTTCGAGCCACCGGGTAGAAGACGCTTCGATCGCCGACGCAAACTTCGGCATGCTCGAACGGGATATCGACGTTACCAACAAGATTGCCGAACTGAGAAAGCAATACGGCTTCCCCAACACGGTCGGCATGAGCTATGCCAAGAACCAGGTCAGGTACCTGCGCGACATCATCCGCATTCTCGCCGAGGTCGGCATCCTGACCGAGGGCAAGGTGTCACTCCAGACGATGGACAAGGACACGCTGGCAACCATCAATCGCGACAACATCAAAACGTCCAAGTATAACGAGCTCGGCCAGGAGTTCCGCGAAGCGAGGCTGCCCCTGGGCGCGGAGCTGATGCTGGGCCTGCCGGGCTCCACACTGGAGGGTTTCCGCAACGACCTGCAGGACTGCACCAATCGCGACGTGCGCGTGCAGTCCAACCCCACCATGATCCTGCCCAACAGTCCGATGAACGACCCGGACTACCGCAAGGAGCACGGGATTCTCGCGCGCGCCGGTGAGTACATCTACGAGACCGCAACGTTTACGCGCGAAGACTGGGACCACATGATGAAGTTGCGCAGTGCGTATGCACTGCTCGATACCTACGGCATAGCACGTTACGTTGCACGCTATGTGCGCGGCGAAACGGGCATGCGCGAAATCGACTTCTACGACAAGCTGCAGCAAAAAGTACTCAACAACCAGAAAGAGTGGCCGGTACTCGCGGGCATTCTCAGGGAAATGGAAGACTTCATGGCGCCTCCGGGCTCCTGGAGCTTCCTGATCAGGGAGCTCAAGCGCTACACGGTCGAGGAACTGGGCCTGCCCGACAACGCGGGGCTGCGCACGGCCCTCGCGGTACAGCTTGCGCACCTGCCAGCTACCGACCGCAAGTTCCCCCACGTTATCGAGCTGGAACACGACTTCACCGCCTGGTGGACGGCGATACTGGAAGCGCGGGAAAACGACCACCGCGAAGACTGGGAAGAGCACGTCCCCCGCCTGTCGAGCTATGGCCCGGCCACCCTCACGATCACCGATCCCAACAAGATCTGCATTCTCGAGGTGGGCAAGTCACTCACAGCGCTGGGCTACAACCTGCGCACGTGGGAGCTCGACTCGCCGGTGGCTCGGGCGCGTACAGCGATGGCGGCCCGGCAGTAAAACAACCTTTGCGGCGTTGCGCCTGGATAACCCAGGACCAGCGCCTGCGCAAGGCTCCCCAGATATCAGTCCAGCTTTTTGAAAAGCAGGTATTCCACGGCACCGGATGATTCTCCCGGTACCGCGTCTATGAGTTCAGTATTTTCTGCGGCAAGGCTGGCCTCAATGTCTTCCCGCCCGACAGGCCAGGTACGTATCGTCCACGTGCGCACGTAGCGATAGTTCATCTTGTCGGTGTAGTTCACGACGCTGACCAGCGTGCGATCGGGCTGCGCTTCTACGGTTGCTGCCACCGTACCGTGCCGCTGGTTGCCGCGCCCGTCACGCCAGTCCGCACCGCGCGACTCAGACGCAGAGATGTCCCTGCTGGAACCATCGGCCAGAAGTTCCACGCCGTCTTCGGCGTATTGCCCGCAATCCACGAGCAGATGACCGCCGGGCTTCACCGCATTGAGCAAGCCTCGCATTGAATCCCGGAAGTTGCCCGAGTCAGTGTTATCACAGTGCGCCAGTGAGGTACCCGTACAGAGCACCAGGTCAAAGCGCCTGTCCCCGACCGCGTCACCGAGGTGTTTCCACAAACTGCCGGGCTCGAGAATCCGGAGATTCTCCTCGATGTTATGTTGAGCGCGTAGCTCTAACAGGCGCTGCAGCATCGAGGGGCAGTATTCATTCGCTGTTACCTCCGCACCGCGCGCAATGAGGTTGAGGCTTAGCCCACCCGTTCCAGCCGCGGCGTCCAGTACTGACATGCCATCGAGCCCGTCGGGGAACAGGCGGTCAACAGCAGCGCAGTGCCTCGCCGCCAGCCGCTCGTCCCAGAGACTGGCGTACAGGCAGGCAAACAAGTCGTTGTAGATACTGGAGAGAACGCTTTCACATTCGTGCTCAGTGTGTTGTTGGCTCATTGAACTTCCTGATCAAGGGCGACTAGCTCCCATAATGCGACCCAAACTCACTTTTAAACGGGCAGAGGTTTTGCCACCGCTCGCTCATTTCCGCGTCTGGTAGCTAGTTATCACCGCAGCACATACGGCCCATCTGCGCTGACATACAACACGAGCTCACTGTCAGTCGTCACGTCTAACGGGTGTTCTGACGCACCACGAATACCGAAATAACTGCCGCGCAACAGCTGCTCTAAACCGCGCTCTTTAAACGCAAGGCTACCTCGCACAACCACCGCATTAAAATCCTGCCCCGTTGCTTTCAGGGTACCGGCAAAACCCGGGGGCAGGCGAACGAAGCTGCCACCCCACTGCCCCGCCGTGAACCCGCCCCAGAGATACGCAATGGCAGCGCCATCGATGGGGCCGGACTGGCCGTCTAGCGGCAACCAGACCACGTTGGACGCATCGACATTCACCGGGCGCTCCCCGTTATCAAAAGCGTCGGTAAGGGGCTTCACGAGATAGGGCCCACTGTCGATTTCAACCAGCGCGATATTACTCGCGCCCTTCGCTGCGGTGATATGGTTGTGCCCCGCGGGCTGAGTCCAGAAGGACCCGGGACCCATCCACATCTCCGGCGCAGCAGGATCGTCATTGTGAACGGCGCCTTCTATAACCACGGCGCGATAGCTGACATTGTGTATATGTGGTGGCGATGAAAACCCGTCGGCAAACCGCACGAGGAAACCTGTGTGCTCGTCACCGCCCCTGTCTCCCCAGAGCGTAGCCGCGCGCGGGCTGAGCGCGCCGCGGGCGGGGTTCAGGTCAGTCCAGTCAACATCAGATGCAGGGACAATACGCATGCCGGTCAACGCGGCAGGCGCGCCCTCGACATCACGCGGCTGGATGCCTGTCATGCTTGCGCAACCGTAGTGCGTAAGCACGAGCAGAATCAGAATGCATCGGTTCAACATGCGGTATCTCGTGGTATCTCGTGGTACCTGTGTTAGCGGCTTTTATGCGCCGTCAGCGCAGGCGATGTGCGCCAACGTTACCTGACCTTGGGGCAATGGCCAAACAATGCCGACGGCAGGGCACCGGGTAGCCGCTTTTAACGTTTGTCACCCGCACTTGCGCCTCTTTCACTAATACTGTACAAATATACAGTATATTGGGACACTGCCCCCGCAAACCAAAGGCAGTCCATAGCGCAGAGCCATAGCAGGGAGCCAGAGGTATGAGCAAAGGCATGAGCGAAAACACCAACGAGACACTCAACCAGGTCTGCAATCGCCCCGACACCTGGCGCGGGCGCCACAGCATGTTCGACAGCCACGGGGCCTCGGCCAACAACGACAGCCACCGCACGGGCGGCGGGCTGGGCACGGGTTACAGCGGCCTCGACCTCGAACTGCAGCAGGGCGGCTGGCCCCTGGACAGCACGATCGAGATGCTGAGCGACAGTTCCGGCCTCGGCGCCATGGGCCTGTTCCTGCCCGCCATGGAGACATTGAGCGAACAGGGACGCTGGCAGGTGTTTATCGCCCCACCCTTTATTCCCTATGCGCCGCTGCTGGCGGCGCGCGGTATCGACACACAGCAGATATTGCTGGTGCATCCGCAAAACCGGGCTGACCTTCTGTGGGCCACCGAGCAGGCCCTGCGCAGCAGCACCTGCAGCGCGGTGTTCAGCTGGCTGGGCGCGCAGGAATACCGCTACGGCGAGTTGCGCAAACTGCAGCTCGCCGCCGCCAGCGGTGACACGCTCTCGGTGCTGTTCCGCCCGGTTGGTGCCGGCCACAACCACGCCCCCGCCGCGCTCAGGCTGCAGATGCGGCGCTACCGCCAGGTGCACATCCTCAAGCAGCGCGGCGGCAACCAGGGCATAGAGGTAGCACTGCCCCAGAGCGAAGACGTGCCTGAGCAGCCGCAGCTCTGGGAACTGCCGGCCTGGCAGGACCAGGGCGCGGGTAATCACCTGGGGGCACCGGTCGCCTGATTCCAGAGCACGGCACATAACTGCGGCGCCGGGCGCCGCAACGTCCTATACTTTCCTCTCGCTAAAAAGAAGGAAAGTCACTCATGCACGAGCTTCCACACCACTACCACGTCGATGCAGAAGCAGAAGCCGAGGGCAACGTGCTGGTATCAGTAGAAAACCTGCCGATACTGAACTGCGCACCGCCCATCGAGTTCGACGGACCGGGCGACCAGTGGTCACCCGAACACCTGCTCACCGCCTCGGTAGCCAACTGTTTCATCCTGACCTTTCGCGCCGTGGCCAACGCCTCGAAACTGGAATGGCACGACCTCGAGGTGAACGCCACGGGCACCCTCGACAAGGTGGAGCGCACGATGAAGTTCACAGCCTTCACGATCAAGGCCACGCTTGGCGTACCCGAGGGCACCGACCCCGCCAAGGCACAACGCGCGATGGAGCGCGCGGAGGCAAACTGCATGATCACCGCATCACTGTCGGCGGAAACGCACCTCGAAGCCAACGTGGTGGTAGGCGACTAACGTGGAGATTCCGGCGAGCGGCAGCTGCCAGTGCGGGAGCGTCACCTTCACGGTCAACGCCGATCCGGTAATGCACTACGCCTGTCACTGCTACAGCTGCCAGAAGCGCACCGGCAGTGCTTTCAGCATGGGCTTCCTGGCGCTTGAGGAGTCTCTCGAGGTGAACGGCGAACTATCCGCCTGGAGCCGCACCTCCGACCAGGGCAACACCAACACGCGCTACAGTTGCGCCGACTGCGGCAACATCATCTATGGGCTCGGCGATACCACGCCCGGTATGGCGAAAGTTCAGTCAGGCCTGCTGCATGACACCTCCGATGTCGAGCCGGAGCTGCACATGTGGACATGCCGCAAGCAACCCTGGGTGATGCTGCCCACGGGCGCCCCTGCGTTCGACACAGAGGCCGACGCGATGGAGATGCTGCAGGCCGCGCTCGACTACCGCGCCGCCAGGGCGAGCTGATCACAGCGTGAGCGTCACGATCATCGACGGCGACATCACCGTTGCCACGGTAGACGTCATCGTTAACGCCGCCAATCCGGTCATGCTTGGAGGCGGAGGCGTGGACGGCGCCATCCACCGCGCGGCAGGGCCAGCGCTCCTGGAAGCCTGCAGGCTGGTCCCTGAGATAAACGGCGTACGCTGCCCGACAGGCGAGGCGCGTATCACCACCGCTGGAAATCTAAACGCAGAGTACGTCATACACACCGTGGGGCCTCGCTATGGCATCGACCCCAACCATCACACACTGCTCGCCAGTGCCTATCGCAACACGCTGACACTCGCTGTGGAGAACGGCTGCAACACGGTCGCGCTACCTGCAGTCTCCTGCGGCGTCTACGGCTACCCGCTCACTGAGGCTGCTGAGATCGCCATCAGTGTGTGCCTGGAGGCCGAGTTCGCCTCTATAGAAAAGACGTTCTACCTGTTCGGCGAAGAAACCTTCGCCATCTTCAGCAACGCCCTGGAGGCGCAATCGGCGTCATAAACCACTTCGTAAGGACACCACCATGCGACTTTTCATACTGCTTGCACTGGGCGCGGCTTTCCTCGCCGCCGGCTTCGGTCTGGGGCGAGCCACCGCACCGGGGCCTGACTTCAGCCAGTTCACCGCCAGCACGCCCGTTGGCAACCCCACTGACCCGGTCGCGCTGTGGGGCAAATTCACCAACGACCTGCGCACTGCGGGCCAACAAATTCTCACCACCTACCCGCGCGAACAGGAAATCGACAATGCCGAGGCCCTGCGCTACCTCTTGCAACAGGTAACGGCCTCAAGCGAGGCCATGCTGATGCGCGAATCCGGCCAACCGGCGCTGCTGCGCCTCGGGGCAACAACCTTCGGCAAGTGGGGTCTCGATGCAGCCGACGCCAAGTACATCGGCGCAGTCGTCGACAGCGAAGGAACCTACCGACTACACGGACAGGTGGGCACGGCGCGACTGTTCGCCGTGCAGCTCTCTGCCCAGACGGTTCCGTATGAAGGTTTCGACGAGACCACAGGTGACCAGGTAAGGACCGATGCAGACGGCAACTTCGAGCTGCTGATCTCCCGCGAAAAGCCAGCAGACTGGACGGGGAACTGGTTGCGCATGGACCCCAAGGCCACCGATCTGCTCGTGCGCGAGTACTTCCGGGACTGGGAAACCGAAACACCCGGCAGCTACTACATTGAACGGCTGGATGGTGAGCCATCCTCCGAGCCACTCACGCTTGCCGCGGCGGCGAAACTACTCGACGACACCATCGGGCAGTTCTATCTGCGCGCACCGCAGTGGCAGGAGCGATCGAAGCAGCTCATCACCTATGTGAGTAATCGCGTTGCAATGCAGAAGCCGGCAGATGGCCTCGCGGCCAACTACTATGGCCCTGGCTGGTTTGAGGTGGAGAAAGACGAGGCCCTGCTGATTGAGGTCGACCCGGTGCCCGCCGCCATGTGGAGCGTACAACTCGGCAACTACTGGTGGGAGTCTATCGACTACCTGGGGCACACCGCGAGCTACAACGACAGCCAGGTCGCGACCGACCCGGACGGCCGCGTGCGCTTCGTGATTGCACATGAAGACCCCGGCCTCGCCAACTGGCTTGACCCCGCGGGCCACACCGAGGGCATGATCCTCTTCCGGCAGCTACAGGCGCAGGCAATGATGCCGCTGGAGTTTACGCTCGTACCAGTCGACGAACTCGACAACCACCTGCCGCCAGAGGTAATCCGAGTGACGCCCCAGGAGCGCGAGGAGTCCTACGCCATGCGACGGCAGCATGCGGCGGTCAGGTGGGCGCCGTAGCAGCAGGTCAGCTGCACCATCGCCGCTCCAACAAGTTCAGGAACAGCCCAGACGTTCAGCCCAGGCCAGCAAAAAAAGACTGCGTAGCGGCATCTGTTGGATAGAACGCTTCAATACGCAGCTCATCCGTCGTGATGTCCTGTGGCGTGCCAAACGTCGATATCACGGAAAAGAGACTAAGCGCCAGGCCATGTATATCGAGCTCGAGTGGCAGAATCGGCAGCTGCATCACGGGCACGCTGCTGGACTCCCCCACATCACCCGCCAACGCGATGTACTCCTCGAAGCGCTGCTGTACATCACCGTCGCCCGAGGCAACAGCTTCGTTGCGCAGCCGCAGGATAAAGCTGGGGGCCGCCTGCTCCCAGTTGCTGATGTACTTGCGCAGCCCGTTGGGATGCAGGGTCAGTAACGCCAGGTTGATTTCCCCGGTGCTGCCCACACTCTCGAGCAGGGCGTCCGGGTCACCGTCTATCGCAAGCAGCAGGTCCGCGGCGCGGTTCTTCATGCGCACATTCCAAAAGCGATCAACAACCATCGCGGGAAGCGGCTCGTGATGCTCCAGCACGCGCGTGAGCGCGTCGAGTACCGGGGCCATCGCAGGGTCTTCGAGCGTTGACTCGCGATACTCCGCGGCAAACCCTGCTGACTGCAGTAGCAGGTTGCGCTCGCGCAGCGGAATATCCATCGCCTCGGACAAGCGCACCACCATCTCACGGCTGGGCTGGCTGCGGCCTGTCTCCAGCCAACTCACATGGCGTTGTGAAACGTTGGCCGCAAGTGCGAGGTCCAGCTGCGAGAGCTTGCGAAACTGTCGCCACTGACGGCAAATCGACTGAAATGGCTGCGATGCTGCAGAGCTCATAACACCCCCTTGTTGAGCGAATTGTTTCGCGCGGCGCGCGCTCGATTCAATTACCTCGGAGGTAATTGCAGCGATTCACGGCTACAGGGAGCATAGGCTGCACCGTGTATGGACTCAACCAAGGAGATGCCCATGAACACACGCACACTCGCTATCGCGATCCTCGTTCCTTTTCTCGTACTCACCGCCTACAGCGTTGCACAGGTTGGCTACTTCGGCCTGTTCGAGTATCACCTGCACAGCCCTGCGGGATGGCAGGTCTTCACCGACCTTGTTATCGCACTGATACTCGTACTCACGTGGCTGATTCCGGAGGCACGACGCAACGGCAGAAATCCCTGGCCGTGGGTCGGGGCAACACTGTTCCTGGGCTCGATCGGCCCGCTTTTGTACCTGGTATGGTTTGGCGCCGACAATGCTGCGGAGCCCGCAACGGGCGCGGCTTGAACGTGCCGGCGGTGGACTACAGGTCTTTGAGGTAGTTCACCGTCCGCTCCATTTCCTCGAAGCCGACAGCCTCGTGGGCGGCGAGCGAGTCGGTGTTCTCAAGGAGCGCGTTACTCGCCAGCTCATCGAAGCCTCGCGCCCTCGCCCATTCCTCAGACGCAGTGATCAATGCACGCCCGACGCCCTGGCGGCGATGCTCGGGCGCGACGCACCACCCTTCCAGGAACGGGACTTCGTGTTCTTCGCTGCCCTCCGCGTAATTGCGCACGCGCAGTTCAACAAACCCGGCAGGGTCGCCATCTTCCGTTTCATAGAGCAGCACCTGGTCGATATGACTGTGCTCGCCTGTGAAGTGCTTGTTGAGCTCGGAGCGGTGACTACTCTCTTCGTCAGGCCACAACGCGTTGCGCATTGCGACCAATAGGTCAATATCATGGGCATTGGCAATGCGAACGCTCATAGCAATCGCATCTAGTGTACAGAGCGGCTACCGCTGGCCTGCGGGCGCTCTGCCTCGGCAAACAGGTAATCGAGTTGCAGGCATTCCTCCGCCAGCAAGCGCACTCCGTCGATCGTGGTAGCCACAAACTCGGCAAACTGCTTGAGGCTGATGCCAACGCCCGTGAGCATGTGCGTGGCAGCGACCAGCTGCGGAGTTTCGTCGTCTACCACGTCGAGAAATACCTTGAGACTGGGATAGTCCATGTTCATACGGCCAAGATCCGCGGCAAGCGGCAACACGGCCATGGGGCGCACTTCTAACTCGGTACTGAACAGCAACCGGCCCTGCTGTACGAAGATGCGGCTGTTGACCACACCCTCGGCGGCCTGCACCGCGTTGATGTGCAGGCCCTCACACTCGGGGCAGATATAGTGCTCAACGTGAGACTGGGTCAGCCAGTTCTCAATAAGAGCACGGTTGGGTTGGATCAATTCGCTCATCGGCAGGGGGCTCGCTAACGGTCAGCGGGTATCACTGGGCCCTTCACTGGGCGTCTTGCTCGCCAATGCTCGCACTGAATCCGAACAGTTTCCAGCCCACACCCTCATAGATGTAGCTCTGCCGGAAATAGAACTTGTCTGGCGTGGTCGGGTAATGACCGCGCACAACGAGCACCCCGCGCTCATCGATCTCAGGCGCCTTATGGAAGACAGGCGGATAGTTGGCAAGTATGCGGAAGTCAGACTCCAACTCGAAGAACGCGCCAAAAATTTCATCAAGCTCAGCGGCATTGGTCTGGCTCTGCCACAGTGCTGAAATGTGGCCCAGGAACTGCTCCATGCTGTCGGCCTGGACTGACTCCGCGAAGGCTATGGTGGACTGGTTTACGAGGCGCACAACCTCTTCCTCCGGCGGCATCTCGTAGGCCATCGGAACGTCCTGGATGCCGGACGGTGCTTTGCTGATGGTATAGATCCTCCAGCCATCGTCCTCGCTGACCATGTCTACCGTCAGCGGCACACTACCGCCACCCTTCAGCTTTAGTGTGCCGGCGATGCTGCCTTGCCCGCCACTGATACTCCGCTCGCCCCACTCTATGACGTCGAGATCCTGAATCTGCAGGGAGTTGAGGAAAACCATAAGTTCCTCTTTCGAGGTGCCGGCCTGGAACTCCTGGGCCAACAGGTTGTAAGCGCCGTCTTCGTCACCCTGGCTGGCTGCCACAAAAAACTCATCGACCGCTTCCACCATATCGGCAGTGAGGTAAATAACCACCGTGAAGGCCAGCACAAAGAAGACGGCGAGTCCGGCAATGATCTTCAGGAATTTCTTCACGTCGTAGTACCCTTTTCTGTGTGCCTAAACGGGAGACGAACTGGCGACAAACGCGCTGGCTTTAAACGCGCTCTGTCATTCCCACCCGGTCTGGTCGTCGCACCAGTTCCCCGGCTTGCGACGATCGGCCATCGTGCTTTCATAGGCAGTACCCGCGCAGGCGGCCAGGGCACTACCCCAAAAACGAATATCGCCGCGGCTGTCGAGAACGTCGGGAAGTCGCGACTCAAACTTGACCAGGCAGGTTTCGGTGACCTCTTTCACGACCTCCGTGCACTGCGCCTTGGTGACGTGATAGCACTCACGAAAGCGCTGGCTCTGCACGCAGAGTGCTGTGGGGATAGATGTGGACTGGCGCTCAATCCAGTCCTCGCGAGTGATCTCGATAGACAACGCAGGACTGGCTGCCATGAGTGCAAGAACAACAATAACAACGTGTTTCACCGGATAACCTCTCCACGTTCGGGCGCCTAACAACGAGGATAGCGCATAACCGCGCCGCTCACAGCGGAGATTACCAGTTCTTGGGGAGACGCGGGTCACGGTATCGCGATCGTTTGTACTTCTCGACCTCCTCTGCGCTGTCAATCTCAGCGCGTCGGTCGGCGAGGCGCTTCTCGTCCCATTTGCGCTCCGCACCACCAATCGTCCGGTTCCAGAGGCCATAGAGCCCAGACCAGACCAGGAATGGGCGCAGGCCAAAACCGAGAAACAAAAGGAATATCAGGTAGCGAAAGGTGTACTGCGGATACAACAGCAGCAGGGGAATAGACACCCAGAAGAGTGCAATGTAGATGCCTTTCGCCAGCGGCCCGTACTCAAACTCCCGCGCCATCGTTGCCCCGATAGGTCAGCCATATGTTCTGGAGAACATCATACACTTTCGCTGGCGAGTCGTTTAGCAGTTCACCTGACCGCCTGACATTCAGCCAACAATCGGCTCGCTGCCTTTAACACCGTACAGGTAAAGACCTGCCGTAATCAGCGCCGTGGCGACCGCCGAACCCCAGAATACAAACTGAACAACGCCAGACCACGCAGCCCATTCCCCCGTAAACCCGTAATAGCACAGGTACAGGCAGGCACCGCCGTTACTGACAATACCGACCCAGATCGGCCCCATCAGGCGCTTACCCGCAAGCGAAGCCTTCAGGCCGAAGCCGTAGCCAACACAGAGCGCCAGGTAAGCCCAGCCCAACATCGTTACGAACATGTAGCTGCCCTGTGGTGGGAAACCGACCGCCTCGAGTAGAGAAGCCGGGAACAGGATCAGCGGTATACACCAGACAAACACCGTCGCCGCAATCTTGAAGATGAGAACCTTGGAGAGATTGCTCATCAGGAGACGTTTTCCTGAAACTGCGGCGCATCGTCACCAATGTGCAACCATGACGCCGCTGAACCCACATAGATGTGGCCCATGATCTCAGGGCCGGGGTCATCGTCGAGCGTGCCCGCAGGCACGTAACAGATCTCTGCATTCGGATCGCACTTCGGTAACGGAGAACCGCAGTCTCCACAGAACGTGGAGCCCCAACCATCGTCGAATTCGAAGTTCTTGAGTTTGTCCTCCCCCTGCGTGAACACGAGATCTTTGGGCGCCGCGTAACACACGGCATTTCCCGCGGTACCTGAAACCTTGCGGCACTTGGAGCAGTGGCAGTGCCCTACCGGCGTGAGATCACCACGAATCTCGTAGGTGACCGCCTTACAGAGACAACTTCCTCGATACATTGCCTACCTCCCGCTGCATACATTATCCAGGTGATACTACTTCATGCTCCTCGGTAAAAAATATCGTGGAGCCCTCTAGATCAATGAACTTTTGCTCATCCTCCAGCAGCACCGCGTTAGCCGCCTGCCCCGCATCGGAGCCGGTCGCTGCCTGCATGGATTCAATGTCGTCCCACCAGAGTTCTGCCAAGCCATCGAACGGCTGCTGCTGCATGTCCCGCGCCGCAGACACCGCCGCGCCAAGCGCGTTAACCACGGTGTGACTTTGCACATACCTGCGAACATTCAGCGCCTCTGCCCGCGACCGGACCAGCGGACCATGCTGGTTCAGCCAGTACTCGTAGAACTCTGCCTCGGGAACATCCGGGCGACGCTTCACGCAGAAAACCATCTTGATCATGTCAGCACACTTCCCCTACTGAATGTTTAACGCGCCTGCGACCGCTCACGCACGGCAGTATAGAGATAAGCTGCACCACACAGTGCCGCCAGATAGATCAGCGCGTAAGAAATGACACCCTCAAACTGATGTTCGGGCACCCCGATGTTGATCGTGTGAATCAGCGCATGCAGCACGAGGAAACCCGCCGCAACAGAGCGAAATATCTTCTGTACGCGGATGTTGGAATGGTGGCTAAACCAGAAAAACAAAAAGAACACGGGCACGTGCAACAGCAGAAACACCGGATAAGCGGAAGCTTCATCCATGTCTCTCAGCACATAAAGAAGGCGCCATTCTGCGTGCATTACAGCGTCCATCTCGTGCGTAAACAGTAAAGCGATACCTAGATAGTAGAGAGCACTTGCCATAGCGTTAACGTTGGCCACTCATTCACTCGCTTCGTAATCACCGCGCGCCGTACCGAGCTCCGGGTGATGAAACAGATGTGCCTTGGCCTGCAATGTCGGTTCGTGTGACATCCCGGGAGAACTCCTTGAGTCGCACCACCATCTTATAGCACCCCACCCAAAACACGACACGCCCCGCCGACCGAATTGGACAATTGCCCTTTGCTGGCCAATACTGTATAAATGTACAGTATTAATGCTAGCATTGGGGAACTGCCCTCCCCCGCCTCACACGGTGCGTGTGGCGCGGGTACCGCCGCGGGGGGAGGGTGGTGAACCTCTGGTTGTGCCTGCGCTTTGCAGAGCTGCCGCTCGAAGCACTCTGCCGCGATGAGTCGCGGCCCGTGGTGGTGCTGGCCAACCAGCGGGTCGTACGCGCAAACGACTGTGCTGCGGCACTGGGTGTGCGCGAGGGTATGGGCGCCGCCACGATGCGGGCGCTGGTGGCAGACGAACCCATACAGCTGCTGGAGCGAGACGAGGCCGCCGAAGCGCGCGCACTGGAGCGCCTGTGCTGCTGGGCCTACAGCGTCACCCCCAGCCTGCACACCTGGCGGCAGGACTGCCTGCTGCTGGAAGTGGGCAGCTGCCTCAGCCTGTACCGCGGGCTGGTACCCCTGCTGGCCGAAGTGCGGTCGGGCATCGGCAGCCGCGGGTACCGCGCCCGCCTCGGTCTCGCAGCAACTCCCAAGGCCGCGTGGCTGATGTCTTTCGCCGAGGGCGATTCAACGCTGGCCGCAGAACGCCCGCTCGAAGAGCGCCTTGGGCCCCTGCCACTGGCACTGCTGGATGACTTCACATCCGGTTTCAAAAACACCGTCGATTCGCTGCGCCGGGCCGGGCTGCACACGCTGGGCGACATCCTCGCCCTGCCCCCGACCGCCCTGGCGCGGCGCTGCGGCGAAACGTTCAGCCACTTTCTCGCACAGGTGCTCGGCCAGCGCGACGACCTGCAGCCGCACTACGAACCCCCGGCCGCGTTCAACGACGAATACTGGTTCGGCTACGAGGTCAAAGCCAACGACGAACTGCTGCCCGCCGTGCAGAAACTGCTGCAATCACTGTGCCGCTTCCTGCGCAACACCCAACTGCGCACCGGTGAGGTAATCTTTCAGTTGATCGGCATCGACGCGAAGCTGCGCGATGTTCCCATCCGCTCCGCCAGTAGCCACAGCGACTGGCAGAGCTGGTACCGGCTGACCTGCATTCGCTTCGAACAGATGCAGCTCGACGCCAGCGTGGAGGGCATCGCGCTGATCTGCACTGAACTGAGAGCGGGCGAGCTCGACAACATCGACCTGTTTGCCCCCCGCGGCCAGCGCGAGCCCCTGGCGGCCCTGCTGGACAGGCTGCAGAGCCGTCTCGGCCTGCAGGCGATTCGACAGGTGGGTTGCCGCGACGAGCACCTACCTGAGCTGGCAGTGCGGGTCAGCAGTGATCGCTCGGGCTGTGAGCCGCCCGATGATAACCCCTGTGCCCAGCGCCCCTTCTGGCTCATGCCCGAACCCCAGCGACTGCGCCAGCACGGCAGCAAGCTGTACTGGAACGGCGCACTGCAGCTCGTTTACGGCCCGGAACGCATCGAAGACAACTGGTGGCGCAGCCCGGTAAGCCGCGACTACTACATCGCCGAGGGCGGTAGCGGAGAGCACTACTGGATTTTTCGCGATCGTCTTGGCAGCCGCTGGTACGTGCAGGGAATTTTTGCCTAGAGGCAGGAGCAGGGCTGAAAACTACGGGTGCGAATAGTCAGCCGATAGCACCAAATTGCGCGCCACATCTTCAATACGCAGGCACGGCCCCGTGTTTGCCGCTACTCTCAGGTACCGACTGCCAGGCCAAAGGAGCGCCGATGGAAAAGTTCGTCGATCTCGGTACATCGTTCTTCGACACGGAGTTCACACTCAATCCGGAGAAACACCTCGCCGAGCTCTACCCGCGCAAGGATATCCTGGGCTTTAAAGCCGATGGCATGAATTTCGTGTTCCGCTTCAATGAGGCCCGCGCCGTACTCTACAGCCGCGAGTGCGCCCGCGAACCAGTGGCAAGCCCCGAGATCGCCGCGCGCGAGGAACGGCTCGCGGCCGAGTACCCGAATCGCGCCAAGAACTTCCAGCTCGCCTACACCTACGGCACGCCGGACCTCGCGCTCAAGAAACTACTGAAAAACTACGTGACGGAAGTCGCGGAGACCGCGAACTTCGCGTGCACCGAACCCGTCTACCAGCGCCTGGGTGATGGTGGCAGCCTCGACAACTACATCGACGACATCAACACTCTGCCACTGCGCATCATGCTGACGACCAGCGGACTACCTTTTGATGAACAGGAACTGGCCCGCATGTACCGCGCGGGCTTTGATTTCATCAAGGCCCTCGACAACTTCGTTGACGAGACACCCCTGGCGGCGGCCGACCAGGCAGTCGCAGACGTCTGGGCATACCTTGAAGGCGCGATTCCCGAGGCGGCGCCCGATGCACCGATCAGTCGGTTCATGGCCGATGGCGCGGCCGCGGGCATCGACCGCGAGAAGATGATCATTAACATCGCAGCGTTCCTCGTGATTACGCTGGGCAACACGGCAGGAATTTCGTCCGCATACCTGCTGCGCAACCTCCTGCGCTACCCAGAGGTACGCGGGCAACTGCGCGCAAGCCCCGAGCTTCTGGACAGCGACCACGTGATCATGGAGTTCCTGCGCCGCGACAACCACGTGAAGGCACTGTCGCGCCAGGTGCACGAGGGCTTTGAGCTCGGGGACTTCGCCCTGGAGACCGGAGAGTCAGTAAACATCTTCTTTCCCGGCGTGAACCTCGACCCCAATCACTGGGAAGCGCCGATGAGTATTGATATCAGCAGGCGGTTCTCCGGTGAGAACAACATCATCTTCGGCGGCTCAATGTACATGTGTATCGGGAAACATCTTGGCATTACGTTTCTGCGCAACATGGCGAGGGGGTTTGTCGCGTACCTCCCCGAGGGGGCACGCTGCGTGGAAGACGGCATCGAGGTCGACGGCGACTGGGTGTCGGAACGAGTGATTACGCGTTTGCCGATTGAGTTAGGGTAGAGCCGGCTCCCGCAGTGGCCACGATGCGCTCAACGCGAGAGTGAGTTCAAGACGCGCATCGCATCGTCCGCGCGACTCGCAGGGACGAACACGTGATCGTGGTGGTAGGCGGCAATGACATTGGCACTGATACCCGCCTGGGCCAGCGCCGAGGATACCGCGGCGGTCAGGCCCACGGCTTCAAGGCTGGAATGAACCTGCAGGGTAATGCAGCGCATTGTCGAGCCGTAATCGAGCCCCGCATCATCAGCGGCTGTGCGCTCCAGTACCAACGTCATGCCCTCCTCCTCACGGAACGTGGCGAGGGCGCTCGTAGCGACACCGACTGCCGCGCTCAGCGGCACGGAGCAATAGACATACTCAGGCGAGCGCAAAAGTGGCGCCAGGCCAGCCAGTAGCGTGTCGAGGTCAGCTTCACCAGGGCCGGGGTTCATCGCGCGCTCAGCGGCCGGTCGGCGTGGGTTTTTCGATTTCGTAGATCGCTTCCGCTACCTGCTCCATGCGGCTTTCCAGAATCGCCTGCGCGTCATACAGACCGCGGTTATAGAAGAAAGGGCCAATCTCCTCGGCGAAGAAATCGAGCAAAAACCCCGCATCGAACTGGCCGATCTCCTGCTCCAGCTCTTCCTGGAAGTACAACTGTACTTTGCGACAAATCGCGTCGCGCTCCTCGGGGGTGAACTTGATCTCGGCCATGAATTCTCCGGAAGGCGTCGGGGTGGGTAGCTGCGCTAAACCCTAACGCAACGCATCTTTCGGGTCGAATACATTCGACTCCACAGAGTCAGGTGGTGGCGCGGACAAACAGTTTGGCGTCTACCATCGCATCGCCCTGCGGGCAGAGGCAGTCGTCGCTGAATTCAAAGCCGCACTTCTCCAATACGCCCATGGAGCGGTCATTGCCCACTTTCACGCGCGCGATTACGCGGCGGTTGGACGGAAACTCGGGGCGGTCCAGCATCAGCTTCAGCGCGCGCGTGCCCACGCCCTGGCCCCAGTAATCGCGGCCTACCCAGTAGCCCACCTCGATGTCATCGCCGTCGGGCCAGTAGCTCACACACGCGACCAGTTCGGGCCCCGCGATGACGGCAAAGGGATGCTTGTCGGGGTCACTGGCGGTCGAGCTGATCCAGTCGATCGCGTTTTGCCGGGTATAGGGATACGGAATGTTACTCGTCCAGCGCGAGACCGATGGGTCATCGACAAGCTCACGCACGCGCCCGGCGTCCTCCAGCGTAAACTGGCGCAGGGCGAGGTCCACACCCAGCACATTGTTACCCATCTTCCACCCGTTCAGCATGGCTGGCCTAAAAGATGCCGGTATCTTTGCCGTCGAGGCTGGTCTGGTTCTTCTCGCGCCAGTAGTCCTCAACGCCATCGCGGCCCTTGTTATCGGCCCACTTGGTCAAGGTGTTCCTATCGCCCTTCAACTCGTAGAACGGTACAGCGTAACCGCAGGACGTCTGGATCATATCGACATCGAGCGTGAATATCTGCCGTGCACCGGTGTACGCGGGGAACCTCGCCAGCAGATCGCCCCAGCCTGCATCGCGTTCGTGTGTCGCCACCGCTTTACCGTACAGGCGCATGATCAGCGGCTGCTTGTCGAAGGAGCAGAACATGATCGTCATGCGACCGTTTTCCAGCACGTGGGCCGCCGTCTCATTGCCGCTGCCGGTGAGGTTCAGCCAGGCAACGGTGTTGTCGTCGAGTATGCGGAAGCTGTCCATACCCTTGGGCGAGACGTTCACATAGCCCTCGGCGCCGGCCGTTCCCACAAAGTAAATGTGCTGTCGCTCAATGAAGTCGATCAGCTTGTCGTCGAGCTGGTCAAAAAACTCCGCCATGACGCTACTCCTCCTTATACCGCTAGTTTTCTGCGTCCACGTACGCGCCCTCTTCAAAGCGCGGCGTGCACAGTGCCAGGAACACGAGGTCCTGCTGGCCAGGATTGTGAATTCGCTGCCGCTCGCCCTGTGGAATGATGACCACGTCTCCCGCGCGCACCCGCGTTAACGGCAGGTCACCCACCTCGACATCGCCCTCGCCGCTCAGTATGACATAGCGCTCGGTGATGCCTTCGAGGTAGTGCCAGCGCGTGGTGCGGCCGGGCTCCACGCGTGCCCGGGCAATGGAGAGTGCAGGATCTTCTGGCGAATTCGAGGACTCGACAATGAAACAGCCCTCGGCAAAAAAATACTCCGAGCCTTCGTCCAGGGGTTTTACAGCGGGCTTCATGGCACGTCCTCGCAATCGCGACTCACAAGTAGTTTAAGAAGGGAACGCGCTTAGGCGCAACGTATAGCCGTTATTCCGCCTAAAAATGTCGGCGCTAGTACTGCACGATGGGAGCCTTGTGCCGCCACGTGTCGCCCTCAAGCATACCCAGCATTGCGTGAGCACAGTCAGCAAACGTAATCCTGGACATCCCGCTGAAACGATCGAATCCCAGTCGATACTGCGCACGCATCGGACCGACGCTCATCTGCAGCGGGCGAATACCGAACCAATCGATATCCGTTGCGGTATCGAGCAGAGCGAGCTGGTGCTCCTTGTCAGTATGACGATGGTTAAGGAACCGCTCTGAAAACCAGCGAACAAACCTGGCGCCAAGAGTGACCTCATCCTCGGGACGGAGGTTGCTGCCGCCGCCACACCAGATGAAGCGAGACAGGTTGCGCTCGCGCATGACGGTGAAAATGTTCCGGGTGATGTCAGTGCATAGATCGCGCGGCGAAGTCTTCTCATCCACGCCCACGGCAAAGAGTATCGCGTCGATATCAGGGGGAAGCGCGCGGCGCACATCCTCAAGCACCAAACCATCGCCCTCAACCAGTGTGACTGACTTGCGCTGGTCCTCGCTCAGTTTCCCGGGACTGCGCACGAGCACCGTCACCTCATGGGCAGCTTCCAGTGACTGCGTAAGCAAGGCCTGCCCGAGGTCACCCGTAGCACCGAACAGCGCGAGCTTCACACCGCGCCTCGAGAACGCCGCAGGCAGGTGTCAGGCAGTGCAGACATTCAGGACGCCTCCCGCGGCCCGGCGCGCGCGATTAATGAAATCTCGAAGCCCTCCAACCCGTTGACGCGCTCCGGGTCGAAACGCTGTTCCAGGTCCGCGTCTGTCAGGCCTTCGTGGAGCTCAAGGCCGACACTCTGAAGGTCAGCCTCCAGCGTGTCGGGATTGAAACCGGACACCAGTGGCTCGCCGACAGCACGCACAGAAGACTCGAGCTCATCGTAGCCTTCCACGTCGGCGCCCGCGCTATCGAATAGCGCCTGGTGCATGTAACTGAACACGATCTCGCTGCCGGGCGCACTGACCTCGGCGACGCTGCGCAGGGTGCCCAGATTTTCCTCACGCGTGAGGTACATGGTGACGCCCAACCAGGCGAAGAACGCGGGTTTTGCAGGGTCGTAAACGGAGCTCTCAAGTGCCTGTCGCACAGTCGTCTTGCCGAGATCCGCGGGCGTAAAATGGGCGTTGCCTGGCACCTCAATACCGCATTCTTTAAGGCGCTGACGCTTGAACGCCTGGCTGGCCGGGTGGTCTATCTCGATAATTGTGAGGTCTTTCGCCCACGCTGGCTGGCGCAAGATAAACGAGTCGAAACCCGCGCCAATGATCACGTACTGCTGCACGCCGGCTGCGACAGCCTCGGCGAGAGCGTCCTCTGTGTAGCGGGTCCGCAGGATCACGTTGCCGTAGGGCCCAAAACTGCGTACAAACTCGTCGGCCGCCTCGGTGAGCGCCGCGTCAGAAAGTTCGCTCGCACCGGCGATCTTTTCCGGCGCCATTTTTTCCACAAGTACACGCAGCACTTCCACCGGAACAAGGGTATCGCCCCAGGGGTCATCGATGATCGGGGCCACATCGAGTCGGCCATGCACCGCGCGCATGCGACAGGTGACCAGCGCGGTGCTGCTCGCGGTGAAGTCGTCCATCAGTTACCGCCTCCGGGCATTACAAAGTATTTGAGCAGGACGGCACCCGCGAGGCACGCGATACCCACAACGTCGGCCATCACGATACGGTTGAGTGCGGCGTTATGACCACCCACTGCAAACACCAGCACCAGAAACCCCACCATCGAAACGCCAGCCAGGGTCAGCGCCGCACCCTGCATCGCGGGATTGTAGAGCGAGTAGAAAACGAAGCCGCCGACGATCCCGAACAACAGCGCGCGGTGGCGCAGCAGGATTTCCATGTCGCTCCCCACCACCTCCACATCGTAGGCGGCTGCGATGCGATCGGCAGAGAGCACACCCAACACGGGCAGAAAGTTTATGACGCCAACCATTGCCAGAAACAGGATGAAGAGTTTATTCACGCGAATGTTCTCCGCTGTAAGACCGTCGTGCTACCAGGTAGCGCACTCGGCCAGTCTAACGAACTCGTAACCCGATCATAGCGCATCGGCATATTGAGGCCAGTCGGGCGAGCTGGTAACGTCTACGCTCCCTTTTAAGCTGCCCCCGCACCGAACTGCACCAACAAGAGGCAAACTCCGTGACCCCATCCGCAATCCGGCAATGCTGCTTGCTCGCCGTAGTTTCGCTCACCCTGGCTGCCTGCGGGGGCAATGACGAGCTCGGCGCCCAGGGCAACACCCCGGCCACCGACGCCACGCGAATCGCCAACAACGCCGTTGCCAATTCCCTGCCGCTGGACGACCCGCGCGACTTCGAAGACGCCACGCGCGGTCTCGTTGCCGCACCGGACGCCCTCATCATCCAGGACGAGGATGGCATGCCGGTATGGGACATGACGGAATACAGCTTCATGCAGGGCGAAGCACCGGACACGGTGAACCCCAGCCTATGGCGGCAGGCCACTCTCAACAACATCAACGGGCTTTTTAAGGTCACCGAGGGCATCTACCAGGTTCGCGGTTTTGACCTCGCCAACATGACCATCATCGAGGGTGATACCGGCTGGATTATCGTGGACCCGCTGACGGCAAAGGAGACCGCTGCTTACGCCATCGCCTACGCGCGCGAACAGCTGGGCGACAAACCCATCAAGGCAGTGATTTTCACCCATTCCCATATCGATCATTTCGGCGGCATTCTCGGCCTCCTTAGCGAGGAAGAACTCAAAGCTGTAGAGATCCTCGCGCCAGAGGGCTTCATGGAGGAGTCCACGAGCGAAAACGTCATCGCGGGTGTCACGATGAGCCGCCGCTCGATGTTCATGTACGGCGCGAATCTCGAGAAGTCCGCGCGCGGCCACGTCGGTTCGGGTCTCGGCAAGAGCCCTTCCCTCGGTAAGCCGGGCATTTACGCACCCACCACGCTTATCGATACCACAGGGGAGACGCTCACTATTGACGGCGTGGAGTTTATCTTCCAGAACACACCGGGCTCAGAAGCACCGGCGGAGTTCACCTTTTATCTACCGGAAATCAAAGCGTTCTGCGGCGCCGAAGTGGTCTCGCGCAACATGCACAACCTCTACACGCTGCGCGGTGCCAAAGTGCGCGATGCACTCCTGTGGAGCCACTACATCGATGAGTCGATAGATATGTTCGGCGATGCCGAGATCTACTTCGCGAGCCACCACTGGCCGCTGTGGGGCAACGAAGACATTGTCGACTTTCTCAAAAAGCAGCGTGACACGTACAAGTTCATACACGACCAAACGTTGCGACTGGCTTCCAAAGGTCACACGCCGCGGGAAATCTCGGAGCTCATCGCACTCCCGGAGTCACTGCGCACAAGCTTCCCCAACCGTGGCTACTACGGCACCCTGAAACACAACGCCAAGGCCGTGTACCAGTTCTACTTCGGCTGGTACGACGCCAACCCGGCAAACCTCGACCCACTGCCGCCGGAAGAAGCCGCCGAGCGCTACATCGAGCGCATGGGTGGTGCAGATGAGGTGCTCGAAGCGGCGCAAGACGACTTTGAAGATGGCGACTACCGCTGGGTTGCGGAAGTACTCAACCACCTCGTGTTTGCAGAGCCCGACAACGATGAAGCGAAGGCACTGCTCGCTGCCACCTACGACCAGCTCGGATACCAGGCAGAGTCCGGCCCGTGGCGGGACGTGTACCTGACGGGCGCGCTTGAACTGCGCGAGGGTACACCGGAAGCAGGGGTTGGCATTGCCCGCGCCGCCGACATGCTCAAGGAGACGCCGCTGGAGCAGTTCTTCTACCTGATGGGCGCCATGCTCGACCCGGAAAAGGCCGAGGGCAAGGACTACATCATCGCCATCGAGTTTAGCGACATCGGCGAGAAGCACGTGCTGGAGATCGAGAACACGGTGCTGCACCACCGTACGGGCGAGCCGCGCCGACCCGCCAACGCCACCATTCGCATCACGCACTCGCTCTTTATTCGCCTGCTCACCCGCGACGCAGGCGTGCGCGAGACGCTATTCTCCGACGAGGTTTCAGTTGAGGGTAGTACGCTGGACCTCGTGGGGTTTTTTGGGCTGCTTGATCAGCCCGACGAGGTATTCAATATCGTTACGCCCTGATGGCGCGACCCCAACGGCCGGCGCCTAGGCCGGCCGTTTAGGCACCAGGAATGCGCACTCGAGCGTAAACACTGTCTCGTTGTCCTGGTTAAACATACGATTGTCGCTGGTGACGATACCGAGTTCAGGGCGTGATTTCGATTCACGCGCCTCGGTGATCTTGAAAGAACTCTTGATGGCGTCCCCCGGCCGTATAGGGGCGTGCCACTGCAGATTGTTAAAGCCCAGCGCACTGACCGACTTGATGGCTTTGTCTTTATCAATGTCATCGTTACCCATCGACACCCAGATAGCGAACACGTGTGCCGACGATGCCACCAGACCGCCAAAAATAGACTCTTTCGCGGCAATCGGGTCGATGTGGAAGGGCTGGGGATCCCAGCGATTACCGACTTCGATAATTTCCTCTTCTGTAACGTGGTATACCGCGTCGAAGGTTACTTCCTGGTTGAGCGTCACATCTTCAAAATACACAACAACAATCCATTGATAACGGGGTGCTGCGCGACTCTAAGCGAGTCGCGAGAAGCTTGTAAAGCGAGAAACTGAACCGCTGGCGAATTTCAGCCCGCGAGCGGCGGGCGCTTGTCCCACCAGGGCTGCGCCTGCTCGAGCTGGCCGGCCAGGCGCAACAGTAGCGGCTCACCTCCGAAGGCAGCCGAGAACATCATGCCGAGAGGCAGCCCGTTGTCGCTCCAGTGCAGCGGCAGCGAAATCGCAGGCTGGCCGGTCTGGTTACACAGCATGGTCTCACCCATAAACGCACCAAGTCGCTCGATCAGGTCGTTTTCGTCACCGCCTTTGAAGTAACCGACAGGCACTGGTTCGCTCGCCATCGTCGGCAAGAGCAGCAGGTCATAGGTTTCGTGGAACCGAGCCATCTCGAAACCGGCCAGGTGATTAGTTTGCACGGCACGGGGGTAGTCGGTTGCGCCCACTAGAGCACCCAGGGTCAACAACATGCGCGTACCGTCCTCCATGGGCAGCTCGTCGGTCGTTACGCCAAGCTCTTCGGCCCGCATTTGGCAGAGCAGCGCGGTGCTAACCGCCGCGATAATCGAAGAGGCGCTAGTGAGTTGCTCAAAGTCGAGGTTGGGTCGCGCCTCCTCGACGGTATGCCCGAGACCCTCAAGCAGCTTCACCGTGGCCTCAAGCCCGGCCACCGCCTCAGGCTGGTACTCACCCTGGCTCCATTTCTCCATGCTGAACGCAATGCGCAGTTTGCCCGGGTCCCTGCCCACTTCATCGAGCAGGCTGCCTGAAAAATGGGGGCCGCAGTATGCGTTGCCGGGCTCCGGACCCATCGTCGCGTCCAGCACGGCCGCAGTGTCTCTCACGCTGCGACTCACCACGTGATTGACGACCTGCCCGCCCCACGCTTCACCGGCATCGGGGCCGATAGGGTTAACGCCGCGCGTGGGCTTTAGTCCCACGAGTCCGTTGCAGGAGGCGGGAATGCGAATCGAGCCTCCACCGTCCGAGGCGTGAGCGACCGGCAATATACCCGCGGCGACCGCAGCCCCGGAGCCACCGCTGGAGCCGCCCGGGGTGTGCCCCGTGTTCCAGGGATTGCGCGAGGGACCGTGCAGTTCGGGTTCCGTCACCGGTAGAACGCCAAACTCCGGAGAGTTGGTCTTGCCGAAGATATTGAAACCTGCGGCCTTGAACCGGGCGACCAGCGTCGAGTCGTGGGAAGCGATGTAGTCTTCGTACATACGACTGCCGGACGTGGTGCGGGTACCGGCCTGCCCCACATCGAGATTCTTCAATAAAAAGGGCACGCCACTGAAGGGACCCTCAGGCAGCCCGTCAGCCGCGGCGCGGCGCGCATCTTCGTATTGTTCAATTACGATGGCGTTAATGGCACCGTTCACAGCCTCGGCCCGTTCGATCGCGGACTCGATCAGTTCCTTCGGCGTCACATCGCCCTTGCGCACAAGCTCGGCCAGGCCGAGGCCGTCATATTCCTGGTAGTCGCTGAACGCGCCCACACGTTTTCTCCCTTTTTTGTTTAGCCAATGTCCCGCGCGGCTCAAGTCTCGCTGCTATAGGCGCGTTCCACACGCACAACTTCTACCGAGTAGCGCGAGTACCAACGCTCCTTTCCGCGTTGCTGTGCCGCACGGTGAACCGGGTCGGCGCGCCAGGCGGTGATAGCGGCCTCGCTCTGCCAGTATGAAACGGCAATCTCGCGCTCGCCATCGGAGTGACTCACGAAGTCCACGCAACCGTAGTGCTCCATCGCCAGGTCGCGCAACTGCAACGCGGTGGACTCGTACTCTTCGTCGAGCGCCTTGATTTGTGCGCGAAAGATGACAGCGAACACAGCCCTACCTCTTTGAATTCAATGTCGCCGAACGCCGGGGGTGAACATACCGGCGTGCGGGGTCATACCGCAGAGTCGGGCCGGGGAGCCTCGCACTGCCAGCAGCACTCGAAAGCGGCGCCATTGATCTCACCGCAGCGTTCGCAGGTCCAGTCCGCCGAGTCACGCTCGACCAGGGCTGAGTCCAACAGTTCACGCGCGCGGGCATAGTCTGCGTCACCCACCCACAGCTCGGGCCACGTCTCGAGCGGCGCGGTTTCACCCATGGCGCTCGAGGCGAACTCGTTGCGCAGCTCTGTAGCGATGCCCTGCTCTTCGAGCAGGTTGCGCGCATTCCCCACGATCAGTGAGTTCTGGTGGGTAAAGACCTTCTTCATCCGCGGTTCTCCGTGGCATAAATGCCTGGCGTGGAGCCGTCGATCAACTGTGCCGACACCAGTTTCGCATAATACTCGGCGGGACCCACACCACCGATGACCGCGTAAGCATATCCCTGCTCGCGCTGGGCGTGCAGCGCCGACAGCAACAGCGCGCGCCCGACGCCCTCTTTGCGATGCTCCGGGTCAACACCCATCGGACCAAAGAAATTTGCGCAGGTGGCATCATAGGCGGCAAAACCGACAGGCCTGCCCGCGGCAAACGCGGCGAAACAAGTGGGCGGTTCTGCGACAAGGGCAGTGCTGAGCTCTGCCAACCAGGTGGGAAACAGGCTGTTGACCCAGCCCGAAAGCGCGTCGTGCTCGCCGACGACCGGCCGGCGCACGTCGACACCGGCCGCCGCTGTAACCGCCAGTGCCTCGTCCAGCGGCGGCAGCGCATAAAGCCTAACGATCATGTCCGGCACGGGTGCAACCTCACTCGGCACATCGCCGCCCGTATTGTCACGCATTACCTGCAGTCAGCTTTGCGATGATTTCGCGAATGTCGTACTCGTCATCACCCTCGTAACGCGGCGCGTAGCGATCAAGCGCAGCGCCAATTGCCGCGTGTCGTTCATCGAGCCGCACGCGGTTGTAGGCGTGGGAAACCACATAGAGCGCCCCTGCTTTCAGCTGCCGTAAAACGATAGCGGCAAAGTCGTCGGCCTCCATGCCCATACCCAACGACTTCGTCAGGGCCGATTTCACGAGGCCCGGCATGATGACTGCCACCTCCACGTGGGGGAGCATCTCCTCCGCGAGGAGCTCGGTGATCGCCAACACGCCATGCTTTGACGAAACATAGGCGTGGGCCGAGGGCACACAGGGATAAAGGCTGTTTTCGCTGCCGACGTTGTAGATCGCTGCCGGGGTACCCTGCTCCACCAGCCGCGAGCCAAACACCTGGATACCGTGCAGCACACCGAACAGGTTTACCTCGTAGAGCGCACGAAAGTCCTCGAGATCAACCTGCAGCAACGGTGTCGGTGGTTGGGCGATCCCCGCATTGTTCACGATGACGTCTACCCTGCCGAATTCGTGCCAGGCGAAATCGGCGAGCGCTTCGACCTGGGCGCGCTCGGTGACATCGCACACCTTGCCGACAGCAGTGACGCCACGTTCGCGCAATTGCGCAACGGCACCGTCGATATCGTCCGTGGGGAGGCCCGATATCACCAGCTTCGCACCGTCGGCACCGAACTGGCCCGCGAGCGCAAACCCGATGCCGGTCGCACTACCGGTAATCACAACAACCTTGTTGCTGAAACTCTCCACGCTCTACTCCTTAACCGAAAACCCGTTCGAACTGGCCCGCGATCATCATCCCGATGCCGCCGAGCAGCGCGACCAAACCAACAACACTCATTGATCGCAGCGCCGGCCACTTGAGTGACGCAAAGAGTGGCAGCGTCATAAACAGCGTCGCCATCATCATGAGAAAGGCTCCGATGGCAATGGCACCCGGGTAGATATCCAGACGTTCCGCTGACAGCGACCACATGATGCCCATGTAGGGAAATACGAAACAATTGATATGCGCGACACGGTAAATTCGGCGCGGCTCTGACGTGTAATCGCCGAAGAACTCTGTGGATTTTTTGCCCTCGTACGCCCAGGTGGCCATGTAGGCGCCCGTTAGCGGACCCGCCAGCATAAAGCTCCAACTGAACAACAATAGCGCATCGATCATGTCGTTCCCCTCGCCTCAGTCACCCAAGCAGCCGGTAAGCGACGTAAACGGTAACCACGAGCAAAGCGATGAAGAAAAGCCGGTGCTGGCCCCGGCCTCGCTCACCCGTCGAGGCGGCGCCAGGGTTCGCCCGCGCAATATGGGCGTCGACAGCCTCCTTGGCCTCTTTCAGGCCGATGCCCCGGGACTCGCGCAGTGCCTTGATCGCATCAATCTTGCGATTGGCGTCAATGTGCGCGATGACTTCAGGGGGTAGGTCCATAGGCGCTGTCGTCTTAACCATCGCTCGACGCACCCGCAAACACCGCCTCGTAATGCGTCACCTCGGGAAACGGCTCGTAGAAGTGGTGTAACAGGCGGCGCCATTCATCGTACTGCGGAGACTGACGGAACCCTTGCGTGTGATCCTCCAGTGATTCCCATTCCACAAGCAGCAGGTAACGGCCCGCATATTCGATGCAGGCACTCAGGGAATGAGAAATATAGCCGGGCATCCCGGCAATGATTGCCTGGGCTTTGGCAAAGGCGGCCTCGAACTCCTGCTCGGCGCCGGGCCTGACCTCAAGGACCGCTTGTTCCAGAACCATGGCGGTTTGCGTCCTTCATCGATAGAGCGCGGGATTGCGTGTCGAGGAATGAGGCCTCCTCGACAATACGGCCGGACATTCCTCTCGCGGCCACAGCAAGAAGATACGCAGTTGAGCACAGCATTGCCAACCGCGAGTCGATCAGGGTAAGCAGCGACCGCAAGCCGCCACAATTACCAAGCAATCTGATCGCCAAATTGCATATACTGAGCCATGGGGAGCCCCTGCACGCGACTGGCGCCGATAACGCTGCCAAGGAAACGCAGGGGAAGACCGTTGACTGCCGGGATTAACACACGTGCAGTTGGCGGCGAACACGTGTTGCGGGGGACTGTCTTCATTACAGTGCGTCACATTCCAGATCGCCTGCCCGTCACTGAGGGCTTACCCCCTGTACGCCTGCGCCCACCGGCGTGCCTCGGCGACGCGAGAGCCGAAACTACATTGCCAACGATATCAATAACTTATAAAGACGGATCAGCCAGCGATGACCACAGACCTGGAAAGCACCCTCGAACAAAACATTCAATCCGGCGAACTTGAGCTGCCGGTACTGCCCGCGGTCGCGACCCGTGTCATGGAGCTGACACGCGACCCGGACTCGAGCGCGGCAGACCTTGCGGCGCTCGTGCAGAGCGACCAGACCCTCGCGGGCTACATCATGCGCGTCTCGAATTCGGCAGCGTATGCCGCGCGTGACCAGATGCAGACACTGCAACAGGCCATCACGCGACTGGGCATGCAACAGATCAGCCAGATGGCCCTGACGATGATCGTGGGCGAGGTACTCCTGAAACTGGACAAGCGCAGCGAGGCGATTGTGTCGGGGCTCTGGAACACCTCGCTAGGCACGGGCGCCTGGGCGCGGGAGATCGCCAGGATGCTGCGCGAAAACACAGAGACGGCGTTCCTCTGCGGCTTGCTGCATGAGATCGGAAAACCGGTCGCGCTGCACACCATCATCGCACTGGCCAACGACACGGGCACAGAGCTGGAGGACGAAGAGCTCGTCTCTCTCGTGGAGAGGCATCACCAGGCAATCGGCGCACGGCTGGCCGAGGACTGGAAACTCCCCGAGCCGGTGCTGGAGACCATCAAGCATATTGACGACCACTTGGCGGCACCCACGTCTGCGCACTTTGTCGCCATCGTGCGGGGCGCGCGGGAAGTCAATGCCGCGCTAGAGCAGGACCCCGAAACAGCACTTGAGTCGCTGGACTCGCAGATGCTCGCAGAGCTGAACCTCTACGAAGAAGACAAGCGCGAACTGGATGGCAAGAAAGACACCGTGAATGAACTGCTTGAGGCGATGGTGATATAGCATGGCGAACGACTTCGACATTATCGTGATCGGGAGTGGCCCCGCGGGCCAGAAGGCGGCGGTGCAGGGCGCCAAGGCCGGCAAACGCGTCGCGCTGATAGAGAGCGATCGCTACGTGGGCGGCCACTGTGTCCACAAGGGTACGATTCCCAGCAAAACGCTGCGCGAAAACGCCCTGCGCGTGTCCAACCTGCGACACTTCTCAGACCTCTATTCTTTCAACCTGCGCGAAGAAATTCCTATGGGGTCCCTGATCAGCAACCTCGACAAGGTGATCAAGTCGCACGATCAGTACATCCAGAAACAGATCGCGAGAAACAGCATCGAGTTTATTCACGGTCGGGCAAACTTCGTCGACCCGCACACCGTCGAGATACGCAGCCCTGGCGGCGAACGCTCAAGCATCTCAGGTGACTACTTCATCCTGGCGACCGGCTCCTACCCAAGGAAGGCCGATGGGATTCCGGTGGACCATGAGCATGTCTATGACAGTGACTCCATTCTCAGCATCATCTACCTGCCCGAGAGTTTGACGGTGCTGGGCGGGGGTGTGATCGCAAGCGAGTACGCATCGATCTTCCAGACGCTGGGCACCAAGGTGACCATGATCGACCGGTACCCAACACCACTGGGATTCCTTGACTCAGACCTCACTGATCGATTCGTAAAGGACTTCGAAGAACGCGGTGGCCGCTGGATCGGCAACGCGACCGTGCAGAACGTGGCGTGGGATGGTGTGTCGCATGTCGTCACCGAGCTCGACAACGGCGAAGTAGTACGTAGCGAGAAGTTGCTGTCAGCGGCGGGCCGTATCGCGAACGTGAAGGGACTGGACATCGACAAGGCGGGGCTTGAGGTCAATGACGCGGGCGTCATTCCCGTCGACAGTCATTGCAAGACACAGGTCGACCACATCTACGCGGCGGGCGACGTCATCGGCCCGCCCTCTCTCGCATCCGCCTCCATGGAGCAGGGCCGCCGCGCGAGCTGCAGTGCGCTGGGCATCGATCTCGAGGTGATGACCGACACACTGCCCATGGGCATCTACGGCATTCCCGAGATGTCGGCGGTGGGCCTCAGCGAGAAAGCGGCGGTAAAGAAGTATGGCAGTGCCGTTGTGGGCTATGCCTCGTTCGAGGAAATAGCACGCGGGGAAATCTCTGCGATCCAGAACGGCCTGTTGAAACTCGTCGCGGACCCCCAGGGTGAGACGCTGGTCGGCGCGCACATTGTCGGTGAAGGGGCCACAGAGTTGATCCACATTGCCCAGATGGGGCTGATCTACGGCGCCACCATCGACAGCTTCGTGGAGAACATTTTCAACTTTCCCACGCTGGCAGAAGCCTACCGCGTCGCCGCGCTACAGATTGTCGGCAAGCGTCCGGCGTAGCAGGCCGGAATCGACCGCATCGCGCGACGGGCAGGTCATCGCCCCTGGCGACCGAGCCAATCGCTCGCGCGCGTGCGGTAGAAGCGCGTGAGCTTGCCGTCTTCCTCCCGCTCATCATGCAACCTGAACCCGAGTCGCTCGCACACCCGCGCAGAGCGTTCGTGACCTGCGTCCATCGAGGCATCCAGGTAGTCAAAGCCGAGGGTATTGAACGTGTACTCCAGCACCAGCGTCGCCGCGTCAGTTGCGTAGCCGACACCCGTGTGCTGCTCGGTCAGGGCATAGAGTAACTGGGGTTGCGGTTCGTCAAAGAATGTCCAGAGCCCCGCGTAACCGACGGCACTGCCATCCGCCCGCGTCGAGATGCGCCACAGGCCCCAGCCCGCGTCGGCAAAAGCGGCTGCCACACCCTGCAGGATGTCCTCAGACACGCTGCGCGGCACCGCCTCGCCATCCCACAGGTAACGGCCGACGAACGCATCGTTATTGGTGCTATGAAAGAACGCGATGTCGCCGGGACCCAGGGGCTTAAGCTCCAGGCGTTCGCCCGTCAAAGTCACAGCCATGGCGAACAGCCCGACAAGCGTGTCGGCATCTGGTCTGGCAACGGCGGCGATTCGAAGGCCTCGGGAAACGCGAAGAGCGGGCAGGCCAAGGCAAGCGTACTGGTCATGATCGCGTCCTGTACTGACGCCAGGGCACGGCGGGATTACGCGCCTGGCTTATACGTGAAGGGAATCGCCTGCGCGCAGTATGGCGCAGTCTGCACCCAATTGCTCGACACCGGCCCTGAACATCTCATCTTCAGCGGGGTTGTAGCACCGGTTAAAGAGTGCGGGCATGTTGTAGTGACAGGGAATAACGAGCTTCGGCTGCAACGACTCCACGGCCTCCAGGGCCTCCCGCTCGTTCATCGTGCTGTGATTCGGACCCCCGGCAATGGGGATCATCAGCACATCTGGATGTCGGATCGACGCCCACTCGGTGGTGTGCAGGAGGGAGTCACCGAGATTCACTATCTGCTTTCCGGCCAGCGTGATGCAGTAGCCGATCGAACCCCACCCGATGCGTTCACCTGGGCCGGGTGTTTTCACCGTGCGAAAGGGACCGACCTGTACCAGTAAAGGCCCGTGTGTGGTCTGGAAAGCGTTGACGCCGACACCGTCCACATCGACTTGATCGCCCACATCCACCAGGTGAACGTTAGCGATCTCGGTATCGAACGTAAGACCCTTAGAGCGCGGGCCCAGCAGGCGCTGTTGCCCGCCTTCCATGCGCGCCATGGCGCGATGACAGACCACATGGGCGCCAGAAGCCTGCGCCACACGGTCTGCATGCCAGTAGTGGTCCGGGTCGCCGTGGGTCACAAAGATATGCGTGATGTCGGGCCACTCTTCCTCAGGTATCAGTGTGGTGAACCGAAAGAAGTAGAAGAACAGCCCGCCGGGGTCGATAGCCAGCTTCTTGCCAGCCGCCTCAACGAGAAATGTGTTGTACAGGTAATGCGTGATTTTCATCGCGTATCGCCGCAACCGAAGACCTGCCTTCACGCTACCGCAATACGCTATTGCGCACCTTGACCTGTCACACGAAACCCGCCTCTAGACGAAGTTTTCAATAAGCTCGGTGACTTCCTCGTCGTCGAGCACCGGGTAGGTCTCCCAGTCGACAATGTCAGTCCAGCGGGACATCCATTCCTGCAGGACCCGGGTATCCGGCGCATCCACCACCAACCAGAAAGTCTGTGAAGAGGGGTCGTGCCAGCGGGTGATCAGTTTGCAAGGCTCAGGCGGGTTGGAGTCATCACCGCCGTCGAAGCGCTCGCCGATCTCTTCGATAGTGCTGCCGTCCCAGTCGCCAATCAGCATGAGTCTCATCGTGTAGTTATCTCCATAGGTTTTATTGTGATGTGCAGTTGAACCGCCTAAGCAGCCCAGGCGACAAGCTTACCCTTCAAATGCTACACCTAATCGAGCGGCCAGCAACGGCAGGTGCTGACGACCAATGAAGAGCTCTTCGCCGACGAGTACCGCTATGCCCGGCATCGCGGTATGCACAACCTGGTCCGGGCCCGAGCCTGAGAGCGCGATATTGTTGTTCGCGAGCAGTGAGGCAATGGCGTCAGCGTAGTCGTCGGGAGATAAGCCCTGAGGGCTATAGCGCCGCGCGTTGGCCGACTGATTCTCGTATCGCCAACGCTTGTGCATGGCGGCGCGGGAGCGATCGTCTTCCGGTGGCATCGTGGGCGGCTTACGCGGCGTGACTCGCACCCACTCCACCTGCCCCTTGTAACCCTCAAGAAGAGCGAGTAATCGCGGCAGGCCAAGCAAGCTGTCGAGTGTGGTATCAATGCCCACCGTAATAGCGTCGGGCGGTGGCACCTGCTCGGGCAGCTGAAGCGGTAACGTGTTTGCGACATCGGGGCTTGCGCCCTCCCCGCCCTGCAATTGCCAGCGTACGCGCGGCAGGTGCTCGCGGCCAAAATAGCGCTCGTCGCCAACCACGTAAGTGGGCACGCCATAGACGCCCGCCGCGAACGCATCCGTTTGCAGCCGTTCGTTGGCTGCAAGACCCTCTGCATGCGCCCAGGCAAGAAACGCTGTACCGTCCAGGTCGAGGCTGTCGAGTACGCCTGCGACGACCTCTTCGCTTTCCACGTCGAGCTCGCGTACCCAGAACGGCGGATAAACGGTGTCGATGAAGCGGTGCACGGCAGCTTCTCCGCGTTGACGCGCCCATAACATCGCCGTGGCAATGAGGTTCGTGTCCCAGATTTTTTCCGTACCGCGAATCGTCTGCCCGCGCAAACGCGCATAACGCCTGCAGTCATAGTACGCATACTTCACGCCAGACCATTGCTCCGCACTGCGGTTCTGCTCGACCACTTCGTCGCTTTTGCCGAGCCTGGCGCTGCCAAGGTAGCTGGGTATATCGAGCACAAAGGGCCGCCAATCAAACGCCACGCCCAGTTCGCGCTCCAGTTCACGCGTGGGTGCGACTGCAAGGTAGGCGTAGGGACTCTTGAAGTCGATGTAGACGATCGCCGGAGCGTCTGTGCTGAGCGGTTCGATATTCATGAGGCCGCCACGCCCGCCGCCATCGCCACGAAGTTCCAGATTTCAGCCTGCGCCTCTGCGAGCGGTTTGGGTGGCTGGGCACTCAGCGCGGTGCGCACGCCCTCGGTGACACCGGCAAGAATCATAGAGACCAGCAGCAGCGGGTCACGCCCGGGGTCGATCTCGCCATCGCGCTGCGCCTGGGCGACGTTACGCGCGCCCATCTCATTCGTGCGCTCGTTTCGCTCGGCCTCTTCCGCTGCAAAGGTTGGATCGGTACGCAGGCGTGTCGCAATGAGAATGGCGACCGGGTCGCTGTAGAAGAACTCGACCATGCAGTAGACCCGCGCTTTTTCGCGTTCTGCCCATGTGGCTCCTTCAAATGGCACTGCGAGGATTTCAGCATCCATTGTCGCGTAGTGGTCGCCCACCAGGGCATTGAGGAGGCCCGACTTGTTGTCGAAGTGATAGTAGGTGAGTCCGGCCGACACCCCTGCCCGCTTGGCTACCTTCGCCACCTCCAGGTCACCGTTGCCGTCAATGAGTTCCTCGCGCGCCGCCTTGAGGATATGCGCGCGAGTGCCTTTACGGTCTTGTTTTACTGCAGACTGGTTCACGAGGGCTGGATGCCCTCCAGCAGGCGCTTGGGATGCATGCCGTTAACCATACCAATGAACGGCGGATGAATGGAGTAGCCCAGCAGGCGGCGGATATCTTCCGACACCTCGGCGACCACATCGAGTGGTGTCCCGAGGAAATAGTTCTCCTGGGTGCGCACCCAGGGCTCACAGTATTGGCAGGTGATTGCCAGCCGCGCCCCATCGGAGCGGTTCTCGCCGCCGCCGTGCCAGAACGTGCCGGGATAGAAGATCACGGAGCCAGCCGACATCACCGCAGGCACCGCCTCATCATCCTTCGGCAGCCGGTCGTCGGGCCAAACGTGGGAGCCCGGCACGATCGACGTGGCGCCATTGTCAGCGGTGAACTCATCGATCGCCCATACCGTGGCGGCGCCCAGAGGCGGGCGCGGACGCGGCACCGGGTAAAAGGAGTCGTCGGCGTGCAGTGCCTGTGAGCTTTCACCGGGCAGGATGTTGATCACCTGCAGTTGCGACAGCAAATAGTTGGGCAGGAACAGGCGGTCGAGCATGGCGAGGATGCGGGGATGGTCCACCAGCCGGTCCATCGCCCGAGTCTTGGAGAGCACGGCGTAAACGCGCTGTGTTTTCAGACCCTCAAAGTCATTGCGGCCCGAATGCTCAAGCAGTGGTTGGGCCGCCTCGCGAATCGCGTACAGCTCAGCCTCAGACAGCAGGCCCTCGATCACTACGTAGCCTTTCTTCGCGACTTCGGCGAGATCAGCCTCGACAATCTCTGCGGGCACCTGTTGGGCCGCTTCGCTGCTGGTAAACGGGTACTTGGCGGCGAGGTCCTTGGCCATGTAGCCCACCTGCTCGAACCATTCTGTTGCTTCGGTCATGGCAACACCTTTTTGAGTTGAACTCAAATCAGTTTAGCGCCGGAACAATGAATACGCAAGTGGCCTCGTTCGTCAGCGGGAGACGGCATTGCTCGCGGCAACGGTTACAGACAGCTGGCGCCCAGCGCCATCCCGTCCGTCGCAATCCACCATAGTGATGGTCTGGGTGACTGAACCCGCAGGTCGACCCACCAAGGCAAGGTGGAAACTGACGTAATAGGTCAGTTCCCGACCAGTTGAGTCAGAGACATACCCCGCCCGCAGCGCTTCCCCATGAATTTGCTGAACATTACTACTGGCATACAACTTGCAGAACAAACCGCCTAACGCATTGTTGATGCGTGCCCTCTAACGACAACTGCCGCAACGCTACCAACTGTCCGCTTCGCTTTGGTGGTGGTTTATGGCAAGGCGCCTGGAGGGGCATCGCACATGGACACGCACAACAGACACTCAGGCTTTACGCTTATCGAACTGATGATTGTGATTGCAATCATCGGGATTCTCTCAGGTGTCGCCCTGCCCGCTTACCGCGACTACACCATCCGCGCCAAGGTCGTCGAGGGCGTCGCCGCCGCTGCCGCGGCCAAGACGGCCATCACCGAGTACTACTACCTCAACAACACGTTGCCGCCAGGCGGCGACAACGACACCGCCGGTTTTACCCAGGAGTTCTACTCCGACTTTGTGGACACTGTTGACTGGCACGACGACCAGCGCATAGAGATTGAATTCAACGAGGCAAACCTCGGCATCGACAGCCAGCTAGAGCTACAGCTGGACCCAGAGATCGAGGACGGAGAACTGGTGTGGCGCTGCGGACAGGACGAGAACGTGGGTGACGAAAACCTGAAGTACGTGCCGATGAATTGCCGCGACCGCTACTGGGAGTAACGGACGCGGCTCTAACGGGCGCTAGAAGTCGATATCAGACAGCAGCGCCGGATTGGTGACGAGGTTGCGCACCCCGTGACCGTGTGACTCGTCGAAGACGTTGTCTTCACACCACTTGCCGACAGTGCGGATGTCGACCTTCTTGACATTGGGCCGCACGCTCCAGGACACCTGCAGCGGGGAACCCTGCTCATTAAACCCGGGACCGGTTGTCGAGCCCTCGTACTGCACCGGCACCCCGGTGTCGGTTGGAATATTCAATGCCTGGTGCAGGCCGTTCTTCTTGCCGTGCTTCGTCAGCTTGCGGAAGTCCGCGGCGTCCTTGTCGTTCACGGCCACATAGACCTGCGCTTCAACACGCAGTTGCGGATTGGCGATGGCCTCGCTGAGGCAGGAGCCCAGCGTGGGACCGGGTTCTATCAGAGCCGTGGTGTGTACGTAGTGCAGCTCGATAGTATCGCCGGGTACCAGCCCGCCGTACTCGTCGTTACAAACGGGCGCATCAAGCGGCGCGAGCTCCGCTTCAGTCAGCTCTCCCGAGTACTCAAAGCCCGTGTTGTACCCCTTACCGTTACCGTTACCGGCGTAGTCGGTGAACTGACCGCCTCGATGCTCCGCGTTTTCATGAAAGTGGATGTTGCACAGGTTCATCTCGGTGTAGTGCGGCGCATCTTCAAACTCGCGATCGTTGGTGCCGACCATGGACTCGATATCGCGCGGTGACTGCGGGCCAAACCCCTTGCCCTTGGTGTTTTTGGCGAGGCTGGCGCGCTGGTTGGCGATGACTTCATCAGAGACAGCCTTGCTACCGCTCGGGTGCATATCGGCCGACACGCTCACGGGCAGCGCCACCAGAATGGCCAGGTATAAGGGAGTAAGTCGGTTCATCATCGCTCCTTTCAGTGGTTTATTTGTGACTGCACGAAGAGATACGCAGCCTCAGGTTAAATGGATGCACCCCAGGGCGCCTGCAGCCGCAGCGGTGTATGCAGGAAATCCGGCGCAATACGCCTGTATTTCTCGAGGGCTACTCGCACTGTGTTAACGGCCGTCACGCAGGACCTTGCGAAACCCCAGCCGCGAATGCCCCTGTGGAAAGTCGGGAAACCGCGCAAACTCCTCGTACCCCAAGCGCTCGTAGAACGGTGCCGCCTGCCAGCTCTGCGTCCAGAGCCAGATACCAGAGAGATTTTCTGCGACAGCGTGCGCCTCTGCTGCCCTCATCAACTGCTTTCCATAACCCTGCCCACGCACCGACTCGTCAGTCCACAGCTCATCGACATACAGCCAGTCCCAGAGGATGTCGGCGGTCAGCACGGCAACGAGCGATCCACCATCACCCCGTATCGACCAGTTGACCGAGCGCTTGGCGAACTGCGGCGCGGAAGAAGATTCGGAGTCTCGCTCAAACCCTGCTGAGACGACGCGCTGGTCTTCATCGGTCAGCGCGCCCTCATTGAAAGTCGGCTCACTCACGGGGCGATCTCCCCGGCTGAACTAACGCAGGAATTCAACATAGAACCTCACACTCCCCTCGGGCGACACCTCGTGCAGCACCGTGGGCTCCACGACGCCGAAGCGCTCTTCCGTCAAAAC
Source organism: Halioglobus sp. (assembly GCA_965227435.1). Lineage (GTDB taxonomy): Bacteria > Pseudomonadota > Gammaproteobacteria > Pseudomonadales > Halieaceae > Marimicrobium. Next base: position 1,735,643 of record CBDDGB010000002.1, read on the forward strand.
GATTTCCTCGATCTCGGGTTCAAGGATCCGGTAGAGCAGCGAGCCCGATAACACGACGATCCTGCCCCAGGTCCCCTCCTTCGTCTGGTGTGCTTTCAGCAGGCCCGCGGGCACCGAATTTTCGTCAAATTCCGGCGTTTGTTTGTAGCGCTGCACGTCTGGAGGAAGTGTTTTCATGCCATGCAACGTAACACCTTGACGAAGATATTTGAATATTTTCAATAAAAACAATTGCTTATAGCGGAACGCCCCGCAACGTGACCCAATTCAACCATTTGGACTATTTTTCCCAATATTATTTGGGAATTTTTTCCCATTTATGCTAGCTTGAAATGGCGGGCATCACTCCAGGTGCCCGCACCAGACAACGATTCAACAAAGGGTGATCGACTATGAAGTACCAGAAAACACTGACAGCGGCCGTGATGGTCGGCTTAATGAGCATGGTTCCCATGGCCTCAGCACAAACTGACGCGCGCGGCGGAGACCGGGTGACAGACGAAGACGCGCCCATTCGCGAGCACGATGGCATCAGGTTGCGCTGCGGTTCCACGGGCGTGCAGCAGATCAACCTGCTCTCGCAGTACGCGCGCTATCGCAATCGCGGCATCGTGTTCCGCGCCCAGTTCGAGGCCGAGAACGACAACGTGTTCCAGTCGGGCGACATGCTCGATGTGTTCCTAGCCGGCATCCCGGTGGGCACCATGACGCTGGCGCAACTCGACACAGGCGAAGTGGCCGGTCGGATCGTGCTGCGCTACGCGCCTGACGCCAACCCGCAGCTGAACGATGTCGACCTGCACCGCATCATCGTGCGCCAGGGCAGCAGCGTGGTCGTTGGCCCGCTCGGCTGCGCACTGCAGTCCTAGGGGTCGGGGCAGGCTGGCCGGGGGGCCTTTCGCTTGACACATTTTGCCGTTTGGGATTATTTACCCAGATATGTCGCAACAAGTTCATCAAGCGTTGGCAGCAGCAGTCCTGCGACTGCTGCGCCCCCTGGTCCGCGTTCTCCTGCGCCACGGCATGGCCTATGGCAGCTTCGCAGAACTGGCCCGTAAGGCGTTCGTGGAAGAGGGTTTCGAACACATCGCCCGGTCGGGCAAGCGTGCATCGGTGTCCAGCGTGTCGGCACTCACCGGCCTCACGCGCAAGGAAACCAAGCGCCTGCACGAGGCCGACGAAGCGGACTTTGACGCCGCCGAACAGCGCTACAACAGAGCAACCCGCGTGGTCAGCGGCTGGGTTAGCGATGCCAAGTACCAGGGCGAAGACGGCGAGCCCGCGGTGCTGCCCATGGAAGGCGACACGGGCAGCTTCGCAGCGCTCGTAAAGGAATACAGCGGTGATATTCCACCGGCAGCCATGATCTCGGTGCTCCAGGCCGCAAACACGGTGACCACCGTCGACGGCAAGGTCGAACTGCGCGAACGCGCCTACGTACCACTCGCAACGCCGATCGACAAAATTCATATACTCGGCACCGACGTGGCGGAGCTGATCGACACCATCGGCCACAACCTCGAAGCCCAGCCCGACGATCTTTTTTTCCAGCGCAAGGTCTTCAACGTTTCAGTAAGGCGGGATGATCTTGAAGCATTTCGCAAACTGTCCAACACACAATCGCAAGCGCTGCTCGAGGAGTACCACGAGTGGCTGAGCAGTCACCAGGTAGACACGACAGACGAAGGCGGCGATGAGCCCGCCTACGTGGCTGTCGGCATCTACTATCTCGAGAAGCCCTCGGGATAGGAGGCGGGTCATGAGTATCATTCGCACGACGCTTTTCTTCCTTTCATTCCTCGCGGTTGCGTCCTGTGGCGGGGGCGGCGGCAGCATCGCCTCCTCGGTCGGTGAAGGTGGCGGCATCGGCGGCTCGGGTATCACTGCGCAGGGTGAGATCACAGGGTTCGGCAGCATCTTCGTGAATGGCATCGTCTTTGATACCGATAACGCCGAGATCATCGTCAATGGGGCGGTCGCCTCGGAAGACGCGCTGGGTGTAGGCATGGTCGTAACCGTGGAAGGCACCCTCAATGCGGACGGCACAACGGGCGAGGCCCAGCGGGTGGTGTTTAATGGCGTGGTTCGCGGGCCCGCGTCTGGCATCAGCGTGACCGACGCCGTGACCGAAATCGAGTTTCAGGTACTCAACCTGCCAGTGGTAGCTGACCTTGGCAGCACGGTGTTTGTCGGCACGATTATCGACGAGCTCGATGACAACGATTACATCGAGGTGTCGGGTTTTGTCGGTGCAGATGGCCGCCTGCAGGCAACTCGCGTGGAGCGCATCGCCGACTTTGTACCCAACGAAAGCGTCATTTCCCGGGCTGGCGTGGTAAGCGGCCTTGATGAAACCACCTTTAGCCTGGGCGACCTCGTCGTGGACTTCTCTGCGGCGGACACCTCAGCACTGCCGAGTGGCACTGTGAGCAATGGCCTGCGCGTGACGGTGACCGGCACGCTGAGTAGCGGCGTAATCTCGGCGACTACGATCACACCCGTGAACGACCTGCGCACCGGACTCGAAGTTGACCAGCGCCTGCAGCTTGAAGGCGTGGTCTCAAACCTCGATGGCCTTCGGTTCCGTATTGGCAACGTCCCGGTGAACGCCAGTGACGCGGAGTTGGAACTCGCGGTAGACGCACTGGCGAACGGCCTGCTGGTTGAGGTCGCGGGGCGCTGGGACGGCGAGCTGTTGCAGGCCGCGACGGTCACGTCCCGAACCGGTGAGGTGCTGATCGCCGCACCACTGCAGGCGATAAACACCGAGCGCGGTGTCATTAGCCTTGGACTGCTCAACACTGCCCTCGACGCTACCGTCAGCAGCCTCACGCTCATCACTGACAGCACCGGGCGGGCAGACAGGCTGCGCCTCTCTGCACTCGCCATCGGCGACTACCTCGTCGTAAATGCGATCCAGCGCGGCGTTGCATTGCATGCGCTGCAGATCAATCGCGGAAACAGCAGGGCCAACGCATTGCGCGCCCCGGTCGAGGTAATTACACCGACGTCTGAAGTTGTTGTGCAGGGTATCGCCATCGACACCACGCAGGCCACGTTACTGAATGCGGCGGGAGAGCCGCTTGGCGCCAGCGCGTTCTACGATGCAATTGCCGTTGGCGACCCGCTACTGGTGATTGACGCGCAGGTGCCCGATGGTATCGCGGACAGCGTGCGGCTCGTTGAAACAGACTGAGCGAGCTAGTAGGCGGTAGTAAAGCGCGCCTCCGACTGGAAGTAACCTTCCGGGTCGGGGTGCTTACCCCAGACGCTCCGCCACTCCTCGCCGCCAAACACTTCCTTGTGGAACGTGGTGCGGGCCTCCATCGACTCCCAGCGAATGACCCAGGTGACGTTGGCGGAACCGAGCGCGAGTTCCATAGGTCTGGTGCCTGAGACTTTGGGTGGATGATCATTGCCAATCCAGAAGCCAATAACATCCATATGCGCCCGGAAGAACGGAATGGCATCGTCTATCGCCCACTGCTTGTAGGCATCCAACTGCGCCGGGTCGTAGTGATAATTGCGTATCTCATAAACGGGCTTGTCGGCGTCGGGTTGCGCGAGAGCCAGCTGTGAGTTCAGGCAGCCGACCGCAAGCGCCAGCAGGAAAGTAATGTTGAATCGCATAGTGATGTCTCTACTCAGTGTTCCGCGCGACGACAGCGGGTAGAAAAACCAGGTCGGTAACACCTGGGTCGATACCCGCCTGGTGCAACAACGTGGAGATCTGGCCCCGATGATGTGCCTGGTGGTTGAAGAAATGCGCCACGGCGAGCCATAGCTCGTATCTGCGGGGCTCCGGATTGACCATACTCGTATAGTGCAGGTCAGTAGCGAGTTTTTCGCGCGTCAAAGCAGCGGCATAAGCGGTTATCGCCTTGTCTGTCGCAACCCGGTCTTTCTGTAGCTCAAGAAAGTCACTGTGCAGTTCTACATCGAGGGCCGGTACGCTGAAGGGTTCGCCTGTGAACCTGCCCATCCAGAGTTTGTCTGCGACCAGTATGTGATTCAGCGTACCGTGCACGGACCCGAAGAAAGCGCCGCGGTCGACTCTTCGATCGGCATCGTCGAGCTTGCTCGCACAGGTGTAGATCTTTTCATTCATCCACACGTTATACGCGGCGAGGTCTTGCGCGAGCTCCGGGGTCATAACGCGGCTGAAAAGCCAATTACGAGCAGCACCGCGATGGCAAGCAATGACAAGCCGAACATCACGGACCGCAGCAGCTGCGCATTCAGGTAGTAACAAAAGGCGTAGAGCAATCGCGCGACAACGAATCCCCAAGCGGCATAGCCTGTAGCGCTCGCCGACGCTCCGGAGAGAACGCAGAACAGAACGCCCAGTATGAAGACGGCGATGCTTTCATTGGTATTGGCGACCGTACGGCCCGCCCGGAACAATGGGTCGTTGTGATCGGCGGGGACCTGCGATCCCGGTACGTGCCTGGCGCGCAGGCCGAGCACATCCGCGATGAGCACCTGGCAAAACATCAGCACGGCCAGGACACCCAGGGCAGCGACAGTCATTGAATAGGCTTGTGCAATGTCCATCGGCCACCCCCATGCGCGTCGCTGCTCGGACTACGAGGTCGCATCCGGCAAACAACGAGACGCCCCCGTGCGGGTTACCTTACTGGATGCGGCATAAAAAAACCCGCCTGAGCGGGTTTTTTACGCGTCTGGACTGCAGCTAGGCTTTCTTGCGCCGGGTCCAACCAAGGCCGGCAATGGCAAGGCCAAAGAGCGCGAGGGTTGCAGGAGCCGGAGCCGGGTTGACGGGGCCAAGCAGCTCAAACTCTGCAAATGAGTAACGGTTAGCCGCATCTACGCTGTCGGTAATCGGGCCGCCAGGCACGCTGCCAAACAGATCGTCGTCGATGAAGGTATAGCTGTAGTTACCGGCGCCCGTGGCGAACGGAACCCGCGTGCCGCCGAGATCAACGCCAAATGCTGTAGCAGCCGGGTTCCAGTCAAAGCCGGGAAACGCAGCGACCATGGCATTCACCGCAGCAAGGGCTTCTACGTCGGTCGTAAAGGTAATGGCCGGGAGTAGCGAGCTGAATGAGTTGGCGCTGCCAATGCCCGTTTCCTCATCGTCAAACAGGATACTGAGCGCGTAGCTGTTACCCAGTACGTTGACGTTACCAACGTTGGTTGAGATAGGGACTGCAGATGCCGCGGCTGACCAGGTGAAAATTACTGCCGCAGCGATCCATTGCTTTGTACGTGTCATGTTACGAGCCTCCATAAAGCTAGAGTTAACTAACATCCTTCCGTGGAACATGAATTGCTGCAAACCCCGTGCCAGAAAATTTTTTGCTCAAATTTTCAACGCCTTGGCAAGCCTGTAGGTATGGAGCGGCGCGCTAACGGGCCGGGATTGTAAAGAAACGTGACACGGTATCATTCACGTGAGGGCGGCAGAGGCGAGTTTCCGCTGGCTTTTGTCGTTTCGACAAGGCGTGGTCGACATGAGCGTGCCCTTGGCCGGTCAGCGCCTGGTACAGTAACTATTCTCGAGCAAACGGGCGCATTTACGAGAATTTCTCGAAGGATTCAGGCGCCTCAATCGCACCGCACCAGCTATGCCGGTACTGGGTTTGATAAACCTTGTCTGGGCCCCTGAAGTCGGGGTCTCCGAAGCTGCCGATCGACACCAGTTGCATGCCCGGGAACGCCGTCGGGTTAAACCAGTACAGCGTGGAAGCACACGTGGGACAGAAGTACCTGGTGCAATCGGGCCAGTTCGGCAGGTCGGGTTCGTACTCCGAGAACGTACCCTCGATAGACACGAGCTGCTCCTGCCGGAAAACGGCGGCGGTAACAGCCACAGAACCACTTAGTCTCTGGCAGTAATCGCAATGGCAGGCGAAGCAAAATTCAGGCTCGCCCGAGAAAGTGACCGAGACCGCCTTGCAGGCGCACTGCGCTTTATGCTCCATAACTGCTCTCTCCAGGAAAATTCGCCAACGCCAGAAGGCCGCCCAACGGTCGTTGCCTGTTCAGCACAAGAGGGGCCAGCGTCATTCAACCTCGCGCGCTGAGGGGTCGGCCCTGCCGTACTTCTGCTGGAGTTCGGCCACGACGCGCTCTGCATTTGAGTATTCGACGTAGTCGTGGTGCTCGGCAACGCGCCCGTCTAAGACCCGAATCACTGACAGCACCTTACCCGGCAACACGATCTCGGGCTTGTCTACGTCCCAGAAATTGCCCGCGACCGTTATCGCGATATCGAGATTCACGACGTTGTAACCCGCTGTCTCAAAACAACCCGTCGTCTCGTAGCTTATCTGGCTGGTGCCCGACTCCTCAGAAGAGGACCGCCAGAACGCCACAATGCCCTCTGCACCGCGGATATCAATGGCGTCGCGTTCGAAATAGATCATGGTCGGGTCGGTGTAGCGCGCATCATCCGCCAGGAGAGAGCGCATACGCTGCCATTGCATACGCTCGATAGCATCGAGGTAGCGCAGCGCCACCGATTCTTGAGGGCAGGCCGACAGAGCGCCGGGCATTAACAGCCCGCAGATCAGAAGCCAGGGTAGTGTGTTCTGCTTCATCGCCTGAACCTCCCGTGAACCCCGATACAGGATACAGCCTACTCAGTACCCCTGCTCGATGTCTACGACGAACTGTAGGGGCTCCCCTGCAATAAATCGCGCGTAGTTATCGCTGAAGATCCTTGCGATGTCGCCTGGAAAAGTAAACGCCGCGTTGTGAGGCGTGATAAAGACGTTCTCCAAGCCCCACAGCGGGCTTTCTTCCGGCAGCGGTTCCTCGCAGAACACATCGAGTACCGCTCCCCCGATCTGCCGGGTTTGAACCGCCTCGACCAATGCCGCCTCATCTACCGCAGCCCCTCTTCCGACATTGATGAGAACGGCTTCAGCGCCGAGCGATTGGAACACCGCCTCATTGATGAAGCCGACGGTCTCCGGTGTATTGGGTAAGACAACGACAAGGTAATCGACCTGTCGGGCCAGCTCACAGATTTCGGCGGTTGGATACACTTTCTCAACAGAGGGGACCTGCGTTGCTGAACGGCTCAGACCAAGGACGCGCATGCGGAAGTGTTCTGCTGTCCGGGCAATTTGCTGCCCTATCGAACCCAGCCCACAGATACCGATGGTGACGCCCGCGAGGCTGCGATACGGGAGGCCCTTCCAGCGTTTTTCGAGCTGATTCTCGCGGGTGGCAAGCAGGTTTCTTTCCCGAGCGAGCATGTAGGTGAATACATACTCGCTCATCAATGGGCCGAACACCCCTTTAACGCCGGTCAATGTGTAGTCAGTGCGAAGCCCGGGTGCGCAAAAGGGTTCAATGCCAGCAAAGGCAGACTGCACCCATTGCAGCCTGGAAGCACCGTTGAGTAACGGGACTACCAAATTCGGCCGCCCGAGGATTATGTTGGCGTTTTCAGCGGAGGGGCGCGCCTCCGCCAGGCTCCGGGCAACTGATATCTCCAGTTTCGGCAGCTCTCGATCGTACAAGAAGCGCGCGTATTCCTGAGCATCTTCTGAGGCGATGAGGAGTTTATTCATAGATGGTTGCGCGCCATGCTACGTACTAAACGCCAAACAAAATGTATGGCTCAGGAGTCTTCAAACATCTCCAGATTCAATTCTACCGGCTCACCCAGCCAGTAAGCAAAATCCGTATGGTCCTGCAGATCATTGCCGGAAAGCGCGTGAACCAAAATGGTAAGCCCTTGCCGTTGCGCCTCGAGCCACGGTATCAATGTGTCAAAATCTCGAGTACCGAAGGTAATCTGGCAACTCCAACACGGATGTGGGCCGACCAGCTTCTGGTAAAAGCGACCCACCTTCAAGCCAAAATTGCTGCCTGCGTCATCGCACAACTGTTTTGCCGCAACTTTTGATTCCTCATCGAAATAGACATGCGCGTGATACGCCTTGTGAGAATTTACCGGCCTTTTGATTTCAGACATAGGATTCCAGTCCAGGTGCGGTGAACACGCGCCGTGTTTCCAGGACCAACACTCAGGATGACCTGCCCAGCAAACGGACGAACATCCAGATACAGTGCAGCAGCTGGAGGGAAAATGCAGCGGCAAGCCAGACTTGTTGTTCCGGCCGGGCCACGACACAGGCATACAGCAGTATTGTCACGACAAGTACAGCAGCTGACAAAAGCGCCACTGATCGGCGGGCCGCGACCCCAACCTCAATCTCTGCATTGCGGCCTTTGGGTAAGTAGATCAGCAGGAAGGTCAGCGAAGCAAGAAACCCACCAATTCCCGCCCAGCGGACTGACACACTGGCCGTTACCTGCGCGAACTCCGCGGTTATGAATGCGAGGCAACCTACCAGCACACTCGAAGAGAGCGCGATGACCGAGTGCATCCTTACCCTGTCCAGCGGAGTGAGCTCTCGACCCCGACTCACAAACGCTGACGCGACACCGGCAAAACCAGTAAGTGCCACCGAGACTTCTGTAAAAAGCGCGATGGTGTCAGAGGTGCTCATATCGGTATCGCCTCCTGGCGACTAAAGCAGCAGTGCGCGCAATGCAACTCTGAACCAGGCTCTGCGGTTCATCGCGCACTCGCTGTCTGGCCCGCGCTATTCGTGAATCCTGAAATTTGTTCACGATGTTTCCTGTCAACTAACGCTTGTCGCGGGGGCAACCGTCAGATTGTCTCTGCCTGCCCGCACTTGTTATGTGCGCAGCTTCCCGTACCAGAATACCAACCCCGCTAGAATTGCTGCCTCAACGGCAACCCATAGCCACTGTTTCGGAACCGAGCCATCCAAAGCAATGCCAATTAGCCTAGCGGCCAACAAACCGAAAGTAAGCGCCGCGCCAGTGGCAGCCAAAGTCAAAAGCCAGGGGCGCATTTGGTGATGCAATACAAGCAGAACACCCAAGCCAATAAGTGCGCCCCACCAGACACGGCGTTCGATTGCCTCGAACGTATCATCTGGTACAGGCCGACTGCTTACAAGTTCCGGGTTTGAAACCAAGGCCACGCCTACGATTGCCAGCGTCACGCCAAGAATCTTCAAGACAAGGTTAGTTTCCATGCCTGAGCTCTGAGCGCATATAACGCGTGCGGCTGGGGCGGCCGTTAGGCCGTTCCATCCAGCCCGTACTTGTTACGTGGCTACAACAACCGTCGATAGTACTTAGCTGACGCCTCATACCCTATAGCCTCGTAGAATTCGCTAGCTCTGCGTGTAGCCAGTGCCGAAAGCACAGCACCATTACTCTTGCACCAAGATTCGAAGGACTCCATGAGCCGGCCACCAAGACCAGTACGCCGATACTCAGGGTGAACCATAATTTCCTCAACCCAGGCCACCGGGCCATTCGCATAGAATGTATCGTGAATAAAGCCGAGGATATAGCCGACAAGCTCACCCTCTGACTCTGCAACCATGACTAATGCAGACTCCTTTTCAATAAGACGCTGAAACGACACACAAAATGAGTCTGCCTCTAGTTTGAAGGAAGCAACGAAATCTTGAGCCAGAGGAAGCAACAGCGCCTCATCTCCGGCTTCTGCGGCCCTGATTCTTGGCTCAATGCTCATTTGTCACGTAACGCCGCAAGTTGGGGCGGGCAGCCCGGAGCGGAGCGCAGGGTTGACCGTCCCAGCGAAGCGGCAACCTTGACTTGTTATGCGGCTTCGTTTTCAAGTTCCCAGCCAGGAAATACAAGAACCGCTGGATGGCATTTAAGTGCCCTTGCCAGGACCTTAGCGCGCTCGATACCTAGATTTACCCTATTATTTTCAATTGCCGATATTGTTGATTGAGGAATGGATGTAAGGCGAGCCAACTCATTTTGACTTAGTTCTTGTAATTCTCGAACAATCCTAACGGAATCGCCGACCGTAACTTCAACTGTTTTCTTTGCTTTACGATAATCTTTCATCTTAGTTTCTCCTGTAATCATGTGGAGTAACTTTTTCGACCTGAACAAAGACGCTTTCGCGCTCGATCTTGTAAATGACACGATACTGTAGATTCAATCTCGAAGATCTGTAACCCTGCCACTCTCCTCTGAGTGCCTCATCATTAAAACCTCGAATTAGCCTAAGCCCTTCAGGACCTGAAATTCGTACAATATCCTTCCATTTTTCATAGCGTTGCAGAACATCTCTGGGTAGACGTGCAAGCGATCTAGCTAGGCGACGGTGTTCGTATATCTCCCACATACCATATAAAGTATATATATATTATAATTGGTATGTCAATCGCACTCTCAAGACGCATAACGCTTCAAGCTGGGGCGGCCGTAAGGCCGTCCCGGCGCGAAGCGCCCTTGCAGCCTTGACTTGTTAAGTGGCATCAGGAACCACCGTAGCTTGATGATGTAGGAGGCGCCATGAATCATTACTTTGCACCCAAATAGAACTACGCAGAGCGGTCTGGCCAGAGATAGTTGATTTATACTTTACCAACGTTACGCCCTGTGCGAGATCGATAAAAGTGAAGGCAGATAGTTGATATTCAGCACTTGAACTCTCAGAACCGACGATATCAGACTTACGGAATACCTTTCCTGAACTCCCATACTCCTCGAAATTCTCAGCCAGCAACTCATCCAACCGAGCCGAATCATTTCTCGCCTGGGGGTCTACTAATTCCCTCTCAAGCGACTCAAGTATCACGTGTGAGCGCTGCGGCATGCCACTTAACGCTTCAGGCTGCGGGCGCCGGAACCGCGCAGCGGTTGCGGTGTCCGTAGCCCTGACTTGTTAGGCGTCATCACTAGCCACCTCTGAGTTCCCAAGTACTTCTTTATACCGCATTGCTTCGGCAATGAACTCATCCGGATAGAGGCTTCTACCATATTGGTCAACAAAGTCCTCGGCCCCTGGAATACTCCATGAAAACCTAAAATTTGTTGCCATAGTTGTATTATGGCCCCCAGACAAACCTAAATCGTCTTGCAACCAAGCCGAATAAAGCTGCGCCCAGTTGGCCGCATGATGGGCAGTCAAACGACTACTTTCAGCGTAGGTTAGCTCAGTTCCAGCTGCTCGTTTTTCTAGGATATCGTGGATATACGGAGAGTCCCGCAGAGAAAGAAAGAACTCTCTCCTTTCAGCACGGGTAGCCCGGATAGACTCAGCCAGTTGCACCTTGCGTGCCTGCCTGACTTGAAGCGCAAGATAGATTAGTGTCACTAGGACTGCTATAGCGCCTACCGTTTCAGCCACTGCCCCTACTGCGTCCCAGTTCATGAACGTCGCTCCTTGAGGCCTAACGCCTGTGGCAGCGGGCGGACAGACCGCGCAGCGGTTTGGCCGTCCGGCGACCGAAGGGAGCGTACTGCCCGCACTTGTTAAGTGTTTCGATTAGCACCTGACTTCCTTGAGCTATAAACCAAGCTCCAAGCTACTGAAAAGCTGATGATTACTACTATAGCCAATGCCGCGTACATGGCGATTTCACTCCCAACCTCCGGCCCTCCAGGGTTTGTTACGTCTATGGCCGGGATGGATAGGCAAAAGGAGAGGCCGCAACCAATTAGTATGAAAACCGCTACTTTGACCACTCCGATCATCGCTCGAGACACTTAACGCTTGTGGCAGCGGGCGCACGAACCGCGCAGCGGTTTGGGCGTCCGCCGAGCGTAGCGAGGGTACTGCCCATACTTGTTATGTGCCTTCTCGAACATTGCCCCCTGCCCAGCCCCTACCCTTTTTAAACAGATACCGCCCCAGTAGAACCGCTACTAGAGCATAGATTAAATGTAGTGCAACCTTTACTAGCCAGTACCAAGTTCCCTCAGGAGACTGGTCCTGGAATAGAGCCACGCCAACAAAGATGCCAGTATAGATTTCTGAAGCAGCTACTAGGAAACAAACCGCCGCCATAGCAAAGTAGAGATATCTCATTTCAGCGCTGGCACATAACGCTTGTGGCAGCGGGCGCGCGACCGCAGGTTGCGCGTCCGGCGACCGAAGGGAGCGCACTGCCCACACTTGTTAATGCGCGGCGAAAGAACACTCACCTTAAGAAAGTACGCCGCTGCGCACGCAGCGGCCACTGCCGGCGCAAGAGCCTGCTGAACTCCAATGGAAAGAAAAGCTGCGCCCGACCAGGGCATTACCGATTTGGAGGGCAGATTGTAGCGAGCAGCACCTGCTGGCTGACCGGAAAAGATGAATTTTGCGTAGCGATCCATTGCTTCAGCTTAGCCCAATATTTGAGTGTGATCCCCGCGCGTTAACGCTTGTGGCAGCGGGCGCGCGGTACGCGCGTCCGGCGAGCGAAGCGAGCGTACTGCCCGCACTTGTTATGTGTATGCGACATGAGCGAACTTTAAGCCGGCATATTCAGTTGCTTGCTTCTTGAACCCGTTGTTGTTTAGCACTTTGATAGATGCCTCATTCTGAGGGCTTACGTAGGCAGATATCTCAAATGCACATTCCTTGGAAAGCAAGCTTACAGCCCGAGTAGCATGGCCATTGCCACGAAAACGCTCTCGGACCGCGTAGATTAGCTCTCGCTCGTTTTCTCGGGCAGTCTTTTCAGTTTTCTTTAGCTCAGTGTAGCCCACAAGGACAGAGTTTTGATCGAGTATTAGCCAGGCACCAAAATCAGGCGCCCCAGACTTTGCAAGCAGGGCTGAGAATAAGGATGAGGCAGAGTCTGCTTCAGGTGCCGATTTGAGGATGAAGGAATGCGTGGCGGGCTCAGAGTTCATCCATTCGGTGAAGCCGCTCTCGTGGTGGCTAGAGATGGGCTCAACTCGGGTACACATAACGCTTGTGGCAGCGGGCGGACAGACCGCGTAGCGGTTTGGCCGTCCGGCGACCGAAGGGAGCGTACTGCCCGCACTTGTTAGGTGGCCGGCTCAATTCTATGCTCCAAGTTGTCGGCTGAATCGTATTGTAGAGTGGCAATTTCAGCTCCCGCATTGTCACGCAGCACTTCAAACCGCTTAATCTGATTGCCGCTAGAGTCCCGGACCACCCAGCCCTTGCAGATTCCCTTTGAGCTGTACTCACGCTCAATAGTCGTAGTTAGAGCGCCAGTACCATCATAGTCCTCTACGCGTATTTCGTTTCCTTGCTCATCGATGTAGTAGACACTTTTGCTTCCGTCCTCGCTCTCTAGAACCTTACGCTGCATCGAGGCCACCTAACGCCTCAAGCAGGGGCGGACCACGCAGTGGGCCGTCCCTGCCTGCCTTGACTTGTTATGGTGCATTACACGGCTCGCTGCGCCAGTTTGCCGATGCAGAAGACCAGCAATTATTCTCCCATTAAGCTGGAAACAAGACATAGATAAGAAAGCCAATTGCTACCGCACCCCCTACATGCCGCATGAAGTTGTCTTCAGGGTACCTAAAAGTCATTGTATGTAGGATTACATCTTCCTTGAGCACCAACGCTCGAATGATCATTAAGGATCCGACAGTTATGAATAAGTGGAGCCAAAACGTACCAGTGCTTGGGTGCACCTTACTGGTCACTATTACGATGATCCAATATATGACAATTGTGTAGAACCAAAAACGGCTGCTTTCCCAGATCTTCCCTTTAGTCACATCCGCCATACTAGATTGGATCGCACCTAACTAGTAAGAACATGCAATTTTGCGCGAAGCTGTGGATGCCGCACATGCACTTGCAAATCGAGACGTCCCGCTTTGAGTCAAAATCCGACACCTGCTTGCACCATAACAGCTAAGTACATAGACGGGTCTAAGTAACACCTCGTCTCTGTATGTCATTTGATTTCTCTGATTCCGCATCGAAATCCCCCTCCTAAACAATAGTTTAGAACATAGCTGCTTTTTTGATGCTACATCAATAGCGCTTCATGACTTAGTTCTTCCATCAAATGCGGTCACCCGCGCAATTAAAGCTCTGGACGTAAGTCTCAGTAAATCAACATGTTAGGTGCGCAGTTCGAGCCAGGAAAATCTGGTGTCCTCTGAAAAAGGGGCTTGCAAATTGCTTATCCCATACTACTGTATAAATATACAGTAGTATGGGTTTATCGATGGACGATATCAGGCCAGCTCTCCCCGCAGACCCTACCCGCTTTCTCGATAGGCTGCGGCAGGACTTCAGGGACAAGGGTTACTCTTACCAGACAGAGAAGACGTATATCCACTGGATCAAGCGCTTTATTTATTTTCATGGTAAGCGGCATCCAGAGACCATGGGCACCGAGCATATCAATCAGTTTCTGAGTGATCTGGGTACTCGGCGTCATTGCTCACCGGCCACACAGCGTATCGCGCTGAATGCACTTATTTACCTTTATCGAAAGTTCATGCAAGTGGAGTTGGAACAACTCGACTTCGAAAAAGCGAGGCTGCGCAGGCGCATACCTGTTGTTCTAAGCCATGAGGAAGTACAGCGCATCCTCAATGAGCTGTCCGGCGTGCACTGGCTGATGGTTGCCCTGCTCTATGGCGCAGGTTTACGCCAGAATGAACTCCTGAACCTGCGCATTAAAGACCTGGACTTCGATCTGGGCACCATTACAGTCCGCTCGGGGAAGGGCGATCGAGACCGCACCACCCTGCTACCGGGTACTCTGCATGATCATCTGCGCGAACAGATCGAGAAGGTCAAACGGCAGCATAGTCGCGACATCGAGGATGGGTACGGCGAGGTTTATCTCCCCTACGCGCTGTCCAGGAAATACCCCAATGCCGCAAAGGAGGTCGGCTGGCAATTTTTGTTCCCTTCAACGACTATCGGGGCCTGCCCAAGAACCGGCGTGCTTCGGCGCCACCACCTGCATCACACCGCCCTGCGTAGGCACATTCGTCGCGCCCGCCAGCAGGCCAATATCGCCAAGCCCGTGCGCAGCCATACGTTCCGCCATAGTTTCGCCACCCGGCTGCTACAAAAGGGCTACGATATTCGCACGATTCAAAAGCTGCTTGGCCACAGCGACCTCAGCACCACCGAGATCTACACCCACGTCCTCGGCCGCGGTGCCATGGGCGTTATCAGCCCGGTCGACGGCTGAGCATTCGATGCACCATGCAATACGCCGAACTCCACACCCTAACCTGTTACAGCTTCCTCCGCGGCGCCAGCCACCCCCATGAACTGGTGGAACGCGCGGCCGAGCTGGGTTACGGGGCGATAGCGGTCACCGACGAGTGCTCGCTGGCGGGTATTGTGAAGGCCCACGTGGCAGCGAAAGAGGTGGGCATACAGCTCATCGTCGGCAGCGAGTTCCTGCTGGAGGAAGGCTTTCGGCTGGTGGCGCTGGTGCCGTCGCGGGCGGCGTACAGCGAGCTTTCCGGGCTGATCAGCATGGCCCGGCGGCGCAGTGCCAAGGGGGAGTACCGGGTCACGCTGCGCGATGTCATCTTTCACCTGAAGCGCTGCCTGCTGATCTGGCTGCCCGACGGGTGCGGCGACGCCTCGCGCGCGTACGGGCGGCAGCTGGCGCGGCTGTGTAAGGAGCGAGTGTGGCTTGGCGTGAGCCACCTGTTGGGCAATGACGAAGTCGGGCGTTTCCTGGCGCTGCAGTCGCTGGCTCACGAGGTGGCGCTGCCGATGGTAGCCTGCGGCGATGTGCGCATGCACGTGGCCGCGCGCAAGCCGCTGCATGACGTGTTTACCGCGCTCTATCACAACACCAGCATCGAGCAGCTCGGGCGGCGGCGCCTGGCCAACAGTCAGCAGCACCTGCGCAGCTTGCCCAGCCTCGCGCGACTCTACCCCCCTGCCCTGATTGATGAGACGCTGCACATTGCCTCGCTCTGCAACTTCAGCCTCGACGAGCTGCGCTACGAATACCCGGAGGAGGTCGTGCCCGAGGGTTACAACGCCAGCACCTACCTGCGCTCGCTGGTGATCGAGGGTGTGAAGGTACGCTGGCCGCGCGGGGTGCCGCCTGACATCCAGGCGCGCATCAACACAGAGCTCGAGCTGATCGAAGAGATGCAGTACGAGTACTACTTCCTCACGGTGTACGACATCGTGCAGTTCGCGCGCTCGCGCAATATTCTCTGCCAGGGCCGGGGTTCCGCCGCCAACTCGGTGGTGTGTTACTGCCTGTTTATCACCGAGGTCTCGCCAGACCAGATCACGCTGCTGTTCGAACGCTTTATCTCGAAGGAGCGCGACGAGCCGCCGGATATCGACGTGGACTTCGAGCACGAGCGGCGCGAAGAAGTCATCCAGTACATCTACGCGAAGTACACCCGGCGCCGTGCAGCGCTGGCCGCCACGCTGGTCACTTACCGTGCGCGCAGCGCGGTGCGCGACGTGGGCAAGGCGCTGGGGCTCGACCCGGTGTTTGTCGACGACCTCGCAAAGTCCATGGCGTGGTGGGACAGAACGAACGACCTCGCCAAGCGCTTCGAGGAACAGGGCGTGTCGGGCCACAGCCAGCAGGCGGAGCTGTTTTACAGCCTGGTGCAGCAGATCCTCGGCTTTCCGCGCCACCTGTCGCAGCACGTGGGCGGGTTCGTCATCACACGCAGCCCCATCTCCACACTGGTGCCGGTAGAAAACGCGAGCATGGAAGACCGCACGGTCATCCAGTGGGACAAGGTCGACATCGAGGCGCTGGGCCTTCTGAAGGTCGACATACTCGCGCTCGGCATGCTGTCGTCGATTCGCAAGAGCCTCGAAATGGTGAACCGTTACTGCCCTTCCATACGCACGGTGGCCGACATTCCCAAGGAGTGCGCCGCCACCTACCGCATGCTGCAAAGGGCCGACACCGTCGGCGTGTTCCAGATCGAGTCGCGGGCGCAGATGTCGATGCTGCCGCGCTTAAAGCCCTCGAACTTCTACGACCTTGTGATACAGATCGCCATCGTGCGCCCCGGCCCCATACAGGGCGACATGGTGCATCCTTACCTCAGGCGCCGGCAGGGGCTGGAACCCATCACTTACCCCAGCGACGAGATCAAGTCGGTACTCGACCGCACCCTCGGCGTGCCGATCTTCCAGGAACAGGTGATTCGCCTGGCCATGGTGGCGGCAGGCTTCACGGGCGGCGAGGCAGACTCGCTGCGCCGCGCCATCGCCAACTGGGGCCGCCACTCCAAGCTGCTCACCTTCGAGCAGAAACTCACCAAGGGCATGATCGAGCGCGGCTACGACGAGGACTTCGCGCGCCGCCTGTTCAACCAGATCAAGGGCTTTGCCGGTTACGGGTTTCCCGAGTCGCACTCGGCGAGCTTCGCGCTGCTCGCTTACGTGTCGAGCTGGCTCAAGTGCCACCACCCGGCGGCGTTTTTCGCGGGGCTCTTAAACAGCCAGCCCATGGGCTTTTACAGCGCCTCGCAACTGGTGCAGGACGCCCGCCGCCACGACGTGGTGGTGCTGCCGGTCGACGTCAACCACTCCACCTGGGACCACCAGCTGATCGACACCGAGGCCACGGGTCAGGTGCAACCGGCCCTACGTCTCGGCCTGCGCCTGGTTAAAGGCCTCAGCCGCGAGGGCGCCGAACGCGTTGAGGAAGCGCGCCGCGGCCGCGCCTTCCGCCAGATCAGCCAGCTGCGCCAGTGGGCACAACTCGACAAGCGCGACATGGAAGCTCTCGCCGATGCCGATGCCCTGAAGTCACTCTCGGGTCATCGCCACCAGTCGCAGTGGCAGATCATGGCGCTGGAACAGCCGAAGCCACTGCTGCAGGACGAGCAGCACCAGCGGGCCAGCTACTTCGACGACGGCATCCAGCTGCCCGCACCTGGCGTGGCGGAGGAAGTACTGTCTGACTACCGCGCCACCGGCCTCACCCTGCGCGCCCACCCCATGAGCCTTTTACGCAGCAAGGAACCCTTCAACCGCTGCAAGCGGCACACAGACCTGGCAAACATCGGCAACAACCGTTTCGTGCGTATCGCCGGGCTCGTCACCTGCCGCCAGCGCCCGGGCAGCGCCTCTGGCGTTTTGTTCCTCACGCTGGAAGACGAAACGGGCAACAGCAACGTGGTGGTATGGAAGCGCACGCAGGAGCAGTTCCGCCAGGCGCTGATGAGCGGCAAGCTGCTATTGATAAACGGTACGGTTGAAACAAAAGACGGCGTGATCCACGTGATCGCCGGCGGGCTGTACGATTACTCGCACGAATTGGAAGCGCTGCTGGTGAAGTCGCGAAACTTTCACTGAGCCAAAGAGGGCTACTGCGCTGCTGCGGGTTCCTCCGGCTCGTCTTCGGTATCAACACCCTGAAGATAGCCTATCGACTGCAGCCTGCGTATCTGCGCATCCGACAGCTTGCTGGACTTCTCGACTTCCTTCCTCGGTACGCTTTCCATATAGTCGAGAAACAAGCCATCAAACTTCAGAACAAGCATGTCATCGTCAAGGGAGGTTGTTTCGCCTGGGTCAGAAGCCAGGTCGTAGTAGTCGATGTGGTCGCTGACAATAAACCAAACAGCTTTCTTGTTATCGCGCATCGCGCTTAATTGCTGCTCTCCATCTGAGAGTGCCGAGCCGATGATAGTGCGCTCGCTCGCGGTATCGTCTTCCCCAGCGCCTGCCAGATTTTCGCCATGCCATGCAGACGTGTCGCCCGCAAAGCCAAGCCACTGCATCGTTGAGGGCGCAATATCCCTGATACTCACAGGCGCGTCCACAGACTTACCCGCGTAGTCCGGGTGCCAGACCAACAGGGGCACATTGACCAGTTCCTGGTAGAGAGATTTACCGTGGCCAAAGGCTTCGAAGAGCGATTTAAAGGTTTCTTCTCCTTCACCCCGGCGCAGGTCGCCGAAGTGATCCAGGAACTCCTCACCATGATCGGAGAACAAGACCACAACTGTGTCGTCGAGCAGGCCCTCGCGCTCCAGCGTATCAAGGGCTTCGGCAATACCATCGCGCATGGCCCGTATGGCGTGAGCATACACATAGAAGCTACGGCAGATCTTGGTGTCGGGATCCGTACAGGAGTTAGGAGGCACCATCGCTGAATACTCCTGTTTCTCCTGCTCCGTCAGCCCCGCATAGATACGCTCCATATGGTGATCGAAATTCGCGTGCCAGTTATGTGCTTCCATGAGGTGCAGAAAGTGCAGGAAGTTGCCTCCCCTGGCCCGTTGCAGGTCATTATCACGCCAGCTTTTAACCAGCGGGCCCCAATCCGCCTCGCCGCTCGGCGTATCAAATGCCGTAAACTCGCTGAAACCATTCATCAGGTTCTTGAGGCCGATAACACCGTTGGTCCATGCAGACGCAGAAACCACCGCCGTGTCATAACCTGCCGCCAGGGCCTCGTCAGCTATTGAAGCCACACCCTCACGCATAGGGCTGGGCGGCTTTTCGCCCAACAGCCCATAAGCGCCAGGAAATAGGCCTGCGCCATGGTGCGCCGGCAGGAGTCCGGTAAACACCGAGCCGATGCTGGGAACGGTCCATGGCGATGTCGCGTGGGCATTGGTAAAAACAAGCGCCTTGTCTTCCCAGGCTGAAAGCCGATCGTCGGCAACGGCAGACACCTGGAAAAACGTATCCGCACGCACCGTATCAATACAAATCAATAGCAGGTTTTTGGGATTGCTGGAAGCGGTTACGACGGACCCGGCTTCTTCCTCGGCCTCACGACCGGAGCAGCCAGACAACAGGGCGCCGCTGAGCAATGTCGCGATGAAAAGCCGGCCGAGTATAATCATGGCGTGGTCCTGAAAATTCTAAAGCGGCAAGGCGAGGTGCTGAATGCTTGAGAAATTCAACTACTGGCCGGCCTCGTCGGCGCGGGCGTAGTACCCATTAACCGAATCAAACTTCTTGTATCGTTCAATCTGAATGTAGCCGTGTTCTGCGAGGTATTCCTTCACCCACTTGTTCTTACCCTCAACCACCAGCAGTTCGGGTGCGAAGCGCTCGATATCAAAACCGGCAAAGGCCGCGGGCTCATGACCCTCGATGTCCATCGAGATCAGATCGACCTTCTTGACGCCTTCCTTATCAAGCAGGTCGTTCAGCGTAATCATCGGTACACGAATTTCTTCCGGCTCTTTCTTGCCGCCGAACATCTTGCCCTGCGCCATGTTTTTCTTGGTCGAAGAAAGGCCGAGGGACTCTGACTTGTAGAAAACGCCCTCCCCACCTGACTTGTCAGTCACGAGGTAGTTGGCAAACTTGGAGTTAGGACGCTTCTCTTCCCACTCCGGCGCATAGTCGATCAGGGCATCGATGCCAATGCCGGTCCATCCGAGGTTTTTCTCAAGATAGTAAGTGTTGCTTGCCTTTACCGCCCAGGCCGCCCCTACGTCGAGGAAGAAGCCGCCCTCGCGGTCCTGGAAGAAGTCCCGGATGATGACCTCTTCTGCGAAAGCAGAATAGAGGGGTTTCTCTGCGAGGATGCCGGTGCGGCCTTCCATATTTTCAAACGCGAGCTTCTTGAGAAAGATGCCTGCGCCCACGGAGTTTTCCAGCTCGGTCTTCTTTGCAGCGGATGTCTCTGCTGTCGCTTGCTCTGCTGCTTCTACCCCTTCGGCCGCAGCCTCGGCGTAAGTGGCCGGTGCAGCCAGTATGCTCAGCGCAAAAAATGCAGCCATCAGCGCTTTTGCTGTGTGATTTAGCATGGGATTTCCTGGTGATTCTCGCGGTAATCACGGTCACAAATTGAATCGCGATTGTAGCCAATGCCACTTCGGGGCACAATCAGACCGGCGCGCGCAGGGCCCTTATTGCTAGCGGTGTAGCGACCCGGTGCAGCGCAATGGAACCCCGTCACGTTTCCGGCGGTTAGTCGTTGAATAATCACCGCGCTAATGCTCTTGTTGATCCTTCGGCCAGGACCATCACACCCAGATGACAGACACACAAGAACAAGAAGGTGGCCTGCAGAAATACGTGGGCCTTCGCTCAGGTACGTTACTGGTCCTGGCAAACATCATCGGCGCCGGCATCTTCACCACCACCGGTTTCCAGGCGGCCGACCTCGGCCACCCCGGCTATATCTTCCTTCTCTGGATCATCGGCGGCCTGCTCGCGATCTGCGGCGCGCTTTGCTATGCCGAACTGGGCGCGGCCATGCCCGAGGGCGGCGCGGAGTATGTGTACCTGAGACGCACCTACGGCGGCATGCTGGGGTTCATGACGGCATTCGTTTCGCTGTTTGCCGGCTTCTCAGCACCGATCGCCTCGGCGCTCAAGGGGTTCGCGCGTTACCTTAGCTACTGGTTTCCGGTACTCGAAGACCCACCCGTGCTGCTGGGGCTGGTAGATGCCACCGACTGTATTGCGCTCGGGCTGGTGTGGTTGCTCATCGGCATTCAACTGCGCGGCAGCGAGGCCGGGCTGCGCTTCAGCGACGCCATTACGTTCTTCAAGGTGATCGGCATCATCGCGATCATCGTCGCCGCTGCCGCTATCGGCCAGGGTGACGTCGGCGGCTTTACCACCACGTCTGAAACCTACACCAACCTCGGAACTGCAGGACTGTTCTCGGCGATGGCAACCTCGTTGATCTTCGTGATGTTCTGCTACTCGGGCTGGAACGCCTCGGCGTACATCGCCGGCGAATTCAGGAACCCGCAGCGCGACCTGCCGCCCAGCCTGATCCTCGGCACGGGCATGGTGATGGCGCTGTACATCGGCATCAACGCCGTCTATTTCTACGGCGCGAGCGTGGATGAACTGGCGGGCGTGGCCGAAGTCGGCCTTGTCGCGTCCAAGAACCTGTTCGGCCCCGTTGGGGTCAGCCTCGTCACGATAGTGTTGTGTGTCTCGCTACTGGCGTCGGCCACGGCGATGACCATCGTCGGCCCACGTGTAAGTGTGGCACTGGGGCGCGACTACCACGCGTTTCGCTTCCTGTCGGTTATCAAGGGCAGCCGGGGCGTACCCGCCAACGCGCTGATCCTGCAGGGTGTGGTCACCTCTATCATTATTGTCTCGGGCCGCATCGACCAGATCATGCAGTACGCGGGCTTCACACTGTCGCTGTTCGCCAGCCTGGCGGTGTCGTGCGTCATCGTGCTGCGCATCAAGCATCCCGACATGCCGCGACCGTTCCGCACGTGGGGCTACCCCTTAACCCCGATCCTCTTCCTGTCGGTCTCAGGCTGGATGATGTTCTGGGCGTTCCAGGGCAGGCCGGTCGAATCGACACTTGGGCTCGCAACGGCGGCCATTGGCGGGGTCCTGTTCTTCGCCACAGGCGCGCGCAAGACGGACGAGTCGAAAAGCGCCTGAGACTGACGTCTACCCGTTACAGAGCGTGCGCTCTACACGCTCTATCCCGTTCTCTACACTGCTCGCATCCCTGTCCTTGGCAAACAGCTGTTCGCTGAGAATCACGGGTTGACCGAGAACTCCGCGCAAGCGCGTCGCGCCCTCGTCGTTTTCGCCGATATACAGCGGGTTCGAATACCCCTCTGCGGGCGGCGTGTAGCCCGGCTCATCGTACTCCGCTGCCAGATCGCCGTTGACATAGAGCTGCACAAACGAGCGCTTGCGCCGGGGGTTAATCTGGCCCGGCTTGAACTCAGTGGTGAGAATCAGTGACGTACATTCCTCAAACGCCGGCGCTGGCGCGCTCAACGCGATATCTTTCAGCTTGAGGTGCAGCGATTCTCCCTCGAGGTACAAGTGCCACATGTCACGCTGGTACGCGATGGTTTGGCGCCCCGCGGACTCCAGTTTGGCGTCTTTAAGCGTAACGCCAATCCCGAAGGAATAGCGACCATAGCCCGGCGCTCGCAGCAGCGAGTGCCCGGTGACGCGCGCGTGGCCGGCCTCACCCTGGGGCTCAATGTCCAACGGCACCCAGCGTGCATCCAAACGCCACTTCAGATAATCGGCGCGCAGTTTACGGGCGATATCTGGGTGTTTGGCTGACAAGTCTTCAGTGACTGGGGGCGGCAGGTTGAGGTCCGAGAGCACTACCGGGCCAATAATCGCTTGCTGCAGACGCCAGCGCCCATCGGGCGACATCGCTGCCCAGGTCTGGCTCTTCGCGTTCACCGCCTCCCAGTAAAAATTGTGTTCGCGCCTGGCGGAGCCTTCCAGCAGCGCTAGAAGATTCAGGCCCGTCGGTTCAGCCGGCGGTTCCGCACCTGCAAGTGTCGCCAACGTGGGGTAGTAATCAAGGTAGTACGCGAGCGCATCAGTGACCTGCCCCGCTTCCAAACGACCGGGCCAACGCAGCAGCAAGGGCGTGCGTATGCCGCCTTGCTGGAACGTCGTCTTGCTGCCGATAAACGGTGCATTACTATCGACATCGGCACCGGTACCGCCGTTGTCGCTGACGATCATCACGAACGTGTCATCGACGAGACCGTGTTGCTCGAGACTGGCGAGGATGCGGCCAACCACGTCATCAACCTGCTCGATCAGCGCGAGGTACTTCCCCGCGGGTGTGTCAGGATGACGCTTCGCAAAGCGCTGGTGCGGATCAACTGGCGTATGCGGGGCGAAGGTCCACACACTGAGAAACCAGGGTGAATCGCGCGTGGCGAGTTGCGCAATGGTTTCCTCGGCATGAGTTGCCAGCAAATCGGAGAGATGCCCCTCGCGCACAACGGGCGGCTCTTCATTTACCTGCAACGCGGGACGCCGGTAGCTTGGCGCGCGGAAACGCCACTCGCCATCGCGCTGACCGCCCAACAGGTTCTGCGCGAGAAAGCCATAAAACTCGTCGTACCCCTGGCGCGTCGGCCAGGCCAGTCGCGACAGGTAACCAAGATGCCATTTGCCAATGTGGTAGGTGTGGTAGCCGGCCGCCTGCAGCGCTTCCGGCAGCGTCGTGACCTCGGGTGAAATGCCGATCGCATCGGGCCTGAAACCGTGTCGCTCCGGTTGCTGGCCCGTTAGAATCCCCGCGCGCGTCACGGTACAGGAGGCGTTGACATAGTTGCGCGTGAAGCGCACGCCCTCTGCAGCGAAACGGTCGAGATGGGGCGTGACGACCTCGTCGTTACTGCCATTGGCACCCAGGTCGCCGAACCCGAAGTCATCCAGCACGATGAAGAGGATGTTGGGCTTAAGAGGCGCGTCGTTCTCAGGTGCCTCAACCGCAAACGCAGAAGCTATACCAAGCGGCAGACTGAGTAATACGGCGAGTAACAGGGAAATGCGCGAGGCGTTCATTAGGTCGTTATGCATCCTGGCATGCCAGCGTGCATTCTAACCCTTGAAATGAGCCCGCAGCTAACCTGCGGGCTAACGCATACAGGGCCTCACAGGGTGCCTAGAGCTGCGAGCGCCCCTTGTTGGCCGCAATGCGCATCCGCAGTGCGTTCAGCTTGATGAAGCCCTCGGCATCCGCCTGGTTGTAGGCGCCTTCATCGGCCTCGAACGTGGCGATGCTCTCATCAAACAGGCTGTCGTCACTCAGGCGGCCGGCAACGATCACGTTACCCTTGTAGAGCTTGAGGCGCACCCGCCCATTGACCACGGCCTGCGACTCGTCGATCGCGGCCTGCAGCATTTTACGCTCGGGGCTCCACCAGTAGCCGTTATAGATCAGCTTCGCATAGCGCGGCATCAGCTCGTCTTTCAGGTGTGTCACCTCGCGGTCGAGCGTCAGCGACTCGATAGCGCGGTGCGCTTTGAGCATGATCGTACCGCCGGGTGTTTCGTAACAGCCGCGCGACTTCATACCAACGTAGCGGTTCTCAACAATGTCATCACGACCGATGCCGTTGGCGCCGCCGATCTTGTTGAGCGTCTCGAGTACCGTGGCGGGGCTCATTTTCTCGCCGTCTATGGCCGTAATATCACCGCGCTCAAAGTCGAGCTCGATGTAGGTTGCAGTGTCGGGTGCGGCCTCGGGGCTCACACTCCAGCGCCACATGTCCTCTTCCGGCTCATTCCAGGGGTTCTCAAGAAGGTCGCCCTCGTAAGATATGTGCAGCAGGTTGGCGTCCATAGAGTAAGGCGACTTCTTCTTAGCGCTCGCAAAGTCCACGGGAATATCGTGGCTCTCACAGTAGGCCATCAGCGACTCGCGGGAGTTGAGGTCCCACTCGCGCCACGGCGCGATTACCTTGATGCCCGGCTTGAGCGCGTAGGCGCCGAGCTCGAAACGCACCTGGTCGTTGCCCTTGCCCGTAGCGCCGTGGGAGATGGCATCGGCGCCGGTCTCGTTGGCGATTTCGATGAGGCGCTTGGCAATCAGCGGTCGCGCAATGGAGGTGCCGAGCAGGTACTCGCCTTCATACACCGTATTGGCGCGGAACATGGGAAAGACGAAGTCGCGTACAAACTCCTCGCGCAGGTCGTCGATGTAGATTTCCTTGATGCCCATGGCCTGGGCCTTGGCGCGCGCGGGTTCCACCTCCTCACCCTGGCCGATATCGGCAGTGAAGGTCACAACCTCGCAGCTGTAGGTGTCCTGCAGCCAGCGGGCGATCACGGAGGTGTCGAGGCCGCCGGAATAGGCCAGCACGACCTTGTTTACGTCAGACATGGTTGGCTCCATGGTTGTTGCGCGTTGCCGCCAAAGAGGCGCTCTACGTCAAAAGGGCGCACATTCTACTCGCGCGAAGGGCTAAATCCCAGCCCGGAAACACTCCACAGGAAGTGGCAAAGGCCTCAGTGCAACCGCACCGGCAACGCGCTGGTGCCCCGCAGCAGAATACCCTCGGGCTCCACCTTGCGGTCATCGTCGAGACTGAGCCCGGGAAAGCGCCCCGCCATAATACGCAGGGCCGTGGTGAGGTTTTTCTGCGCAAGGTGCATGCCCGGGCACGTACGCAGGCCCGGGCCGAAAGTCAGTAGCGTTCTGGTATCGCGGGAGATGTCGAAGCGGTCCGGGTCTGGAAACACCTCCGGGTCGCGATTTGCGGCGGCGATGCCAAACAACACGGCGCTGTTGGGCGGAATCGTCACACCTGCGACCTCCACAGCCCGGTCGGGTCGCGTAAAGCGCGGCTGCGCCGCCACTGGCGGGTTCCAGCGCAACAGCTCCTGGATGGCGCCCTCCTGGCTGCCGGGCTCCTCCACGCATTGCCGCCACGCATCGGGGTGAGTGAGCAGCGCGTGGAACAGGTTGCTCATGGCATCGGACGTTGTGGTTGCTCCCGCGGTGAAGAACAGGCGGATGTGGGCGAGGATCGACTCGTCAGTAATCTCGTTTCCTTCCACCGTGGTGCCGTGCACCCAGCGACTGATCTGGTCGTCCTCGGGTGCCCGCCTGCGTGCCTCGAACACTGGCTGCGCGATCGCGGTGAACTTCGCATCAGCGGCCTGGCTGGCTTCGAGATCGCGGCCGCCGAACATGAGATCC
This sequence comes from Halioglobus sp., assembly GCA_965227435.1. Taxonomy (GTDB): domain Bacteria; phylum Pseudomonadota; class Gammaproteobacteria; order Pseudomonadales; family Halieaceae; genus Marimicrobium. Next base: position 1,761,796 of record CBDDGB010000002.1, read on the forward strand.
ATCGACCACTGGTAGTAGTGGCGCTCGTCATCGATCGGCAGTCCGAGCTGGTCGCAGATCACGCGGAACGCGTAGCGCCGGGTGAACTCGGGCACCAGATCCACCGTGTCGCGCCCTTCCAGCTCATCGAGCAGCTCGTGACCGATGGCCGCGAGACGGTGCTGGTCCATACGATCTACCGCCGAGCGTTTGAACGATGGCGTCATGGGCGGGCGCCACTGCCGGTGGCGCTCCTCATCCATCGACATAAACGTCTCGCCGATAAACGGTAGTGAAATGATCTGGTAGGCATGGCCGGGAGGAAAATGCTCGCCGTCCCGAAAGGCGTCAGTCAGCGCCCGGTGTGAAAGGATGTAATGCACCGGCATCTCGCCGCCAAGGGCCAGCACCGGCACGATGTCTCCCTCGGAGCGCAGGGCATGCAGCTCCGAAGCAAAGCGTGTTCCCGGTAGTGTGTCGTAGTACCAATCGATCATCGCGGTAACGTGGTCCGGCGGCCTTTATGGTAGGATGCCCTCCCTGACGCCATTGACACAAGGCCTCCCGTGTCTGAGTTAACCATCACCCGCCCCGACGACTGGCACGTGCACCTGCGTGACGGAGCGGCGCTACGCGATACCTGCGCCGACATGGCGCGCTACTTCGGCCGAGCCATCGTCATGCCGAATCTCACACCACCCGTTACCAACACCGAGCTTGCGCGCGCCTACCGCGACCGCATCACGGGCGCGATGGCCGGGCTGCCCCGGCAGTTTGACCCGCTCATGACCCTGTACCTCACCGACCAGACCAGCGGCGAAGACATCCGCACCGCCGCGGCATCGGCAGAGGTGCATGCAGTCAAACTCTATCCCGCGGGCGCCACGACCAACTCCGACGCCGGGGTCGCAGAGCTCGACGGGCTCTATGACACACTGGCGGTCATGGAAGAGGTCGACTTGCCCCTGCTGGTTCACGGCGAAGTGACGGAGCACAGCGTCGACATTTTCGACCGCGAGCGCGTGTTCATCGAACAACACCTCACCCCGATCGCCGAGCGCTTTCCAAAGCTGCGGATCGTGCTGGAACACATCACTACCAAGGACTCGGTGGAGTTTGTGAGCGCCGCCGGTGACAACGTCGCCGCCACGATTACCGCGCACCACCTGATATTCAACCGCAACGACATGCTGGTTGGCGGCATTCGCCCCCACTATTACTGCCTGCCCATACTCAAGCGCCGCACACACCAGGAAGCGCTGCGCGAAGCGGCGGTGTCGGGCCACCCAAGGTTTTTCCTTGGCACCGACTCTGCACCGCATAGTACAGACAGCAAGGAATCCTCCTGCGGGTGCGCAGGCGTCTACACCGCGCATGCCGCGATCGAGTTTTACGCCGAGGTTTTTGAGGAGCTGGGCGCGCTCGACAAGTTGGAGGGCTTTGCCTCTCACTTCGGCCCCGACTTCTACCGACTGCCGCGCAACAGCGACACCGTTACACTCGTAAAAGACGCCTGGGGCGTACCAGCCTCACAGAGCATGGGTGAGCAAACCCTGACGCCACTGCGCTGCGGCGAGAACGTCGCATGGCGCGTCGTAGAGTAAGGCGTGTGATTCCTTGAGCGAGGGCCCGAAGCAACTCCTGCGAGATCGTTTTCGCGGCTTCCTGCCCGTGATCGTCGACCTGGAGACAGGCGGGTTTAACTCGGCCACCGATGCCATCCTGGAAATCGCGGCCACAATCGTGCGCATGGACGACGACGGCCATTTCGCGGTACACCGCACTTACAGTCATAACGTGCAGCCGTTCGAGGGCGCCAACATCGAGCAATCGGCACTCGACTTCACGGGCATCGACCCGGACCACCCCTTTCGCGAGGCGATTCCCGAGAGCGAGGCTTTTGCAGAAATCTTTCGCGCAGTGCGCAAGGAAATCAAGGAACAGGGCTGCACGCGGGCGATCATCGTCGCACACAACGCACACTTTGATGCAGGCTTTATCAACAAGGGAGTGGAGCGCTGTGGCATCAAGCGCAACCCGTTCCACCCTTTCACCTATTTCGACACGGCCACGCTTTCAGGCCTCGCGTTCGGCCAGACCGTACTCGCCCGCGCCTGCGCCGAAGCGGGTGTGGCGTTCGACAACAACGAGGCGCATTCCGCAGCGTACGACGCAGAGCGGACAGCGGAGCTGTTTTGCGAGATTGTGAACCGGTGGAAGGAGTTTGGCGGGTGGATGCCGGAGTTTGAGGACTAATCCTCGCCACTGATCTGGTTGAGGATAATGTTCAGCTCCGACATCACCTCCTCAACGGTATCCAAGCCCAGAATCTCATACTTCAACGACTCTTCAAGCGGCAGTAGCTGCACCAGCGTGTAGGCGACCTCCCACGCGTTGTTGTAGTTGATCTTGAGCTTCATGCGCTCGATGTGCGGATGGGTTTCGAGGCTGCGCAACACATCAAGCAATGACAGCCACGCCTCGGTCATGCGCACGGGCTCAACGGCGGGCTTGAACTCGACCTCACCCATTACGAGGCCGTTGTCGCGCATCGTCGTGTCGTACAGGTCAAAGCGCTCCCTGCCCTCAATGGTAATGCCGAGCAGGCCGTTGGGCAGTTGGTCAAAGTCGACGATGTAGGCACAGGTGCCATGGTCGCCAAGCTCCGGCGATGCCCTGCCCTTCTCCGCGACTTCTGAACCCCGGCGAATCCACACAACACCGAAGGGGCTGGACTCTTTCATACAGCTGCGCACGAGGTCGACGTAACGCGGCTCAAAAATCTGCAGCGGCACGCGACCGTAGGGCAACAGCACACCGCTCAGGGGAAACAGGGGCAGCTCATTCATATCGGTAACCCCGTACCCGGCGACGTTGCCTGCTCGAGGACGAACAACAGCTGCAGCGCCTCCTCACGGTCGCTGCCGCAGTGTGCCAGCTCTGCCTGGAAGCGGTCGCACAGAGCGGGGCGCCGGGTGTCACCAAAGATCTCACAGCGCATCTTTGCATCGAGGTGTACGCAGGCGACACCCGCGGGTTTGCCAGCGGGCATGCCGTAAAACGGTTCGGCGATGGAGGGTGCAATACAACAGGCGCCGCAGTGAGTCCTGCATTCCATTGCTGCTCAGGCCTCTGGCCCCATGGCCTTGAACAGGATGATCAGCCGCGGCAGAAGCAACAGCGCGCCAATGACTGCGGCCGCCATTGCGAGCACGGTGAGCAGGCCGAAGTAGATGCTCGGGTTGAAATTGGACAACGTCAGCATCGAGAAACCAATGATCACCGTTACCGTCGTGTAGTACAGCGCGCGCCCGATGCTCTGGTGGCAGCGGTACATCGTGGCGATGTAATCGCGGTCAGTCGGAAACTCGCGCATAAACCGGTGCACGTAGTGGATACAGTTGTCGACACCGATGCCCAATACGATCGCCGCGATGGTGATCGTCATAATATCGAGCGGAATGCCTACCAGCCCCATGATGCCGAGCACCATGCCTGCCGCCAGCATGTTCGGCGCGAGCGCGATAAGCGCGATCTTCAGCGAACGGAACAGGATGAGGAACATCACCAGGATCGCACCAAACACGGCACCCAGTGTGAGAATCTGCGAACGAAACAGGCTCTGCAGCACGTTGTTGTAGAGCACGAGCATGCCGGTCAGCTCGACGCGCTCCGGTGCAAAGTTCAGCTCCTCTTCAAGGTGGCGCTCCACCTCGTTGAGAAAGTCGTTGCGGCGCAGGGTCTGGCTGGTTTCCATCACGCGCACGTTGAGACGCACCTGCTCCTTTTCCAGTGAGAAGTAGGGGTCGATCATCATTTCCTTGATATCGTCCGTCAGGCTCTTCTGCACGAGGGCCAGTTCAACGCTGCCAACATCCTGCCCCATCAGGTCTTTCACAACTTCGAAGACGGTAGACAGCGACAACACCTTGCCGGTCTCGGCCTGGTCGTCGATGTAGGAGTGCAGCTTCTCGAGCTCGCGCATACCGGCAAGGCTGAACCAGTAGCTCGGCTCAAAGCCATCGTCAGTCGCGTCGGCGAACTCGTCGTAGTCGCTACCGAACTCATCGTCCCACTCATCCGCCCAGTCATCGCCCGCATCGGAAACAGGCTCTTCCTCAAACTCGTCGTCGCCAAACTCGTCGAGGAAGGGGTCGTCTTCCGCGACGGGCGGGGCCTCACCGCCCAGGTCCTCAAGACCTGGCAGCGGCGCATCTTCCGCCGGCGCGTTAATCACGATATCTAGCGGAATCGTGCCGCCAAGCTCGGCATCGAGCAGCTCCATGCCCTGGTAGATCTCGGTCGTCTCGTGAAAGTAGTCGATGAAACGGTTTTCCACTTCCAGGCGGGAGATGCCGTAGACCGTGAGGCCAAAGAGCGCGAGGCTGGCCAGCAGTATCGTGGTGCCAAAGCGATCCGCAATGCGCGCGAAGTACATGGTGAGCGGCGTGCTTTCGGCGTCATGCGCAGCGTCTTCGCCACTCTCGCGCCACACCAGCATCAGGCACGGCACGATCAGGAAGGCCATCACCAGCGCGACCGCAATGCCGCAGGTCATCATCCAGCCGAAATCGATCACGGGCTGCAGGCCGGACACCACCAGTGACACAAAGGCCACAACGGTGGTAATGCTGGTATAGAAGCAGGGCACAATCATCAGGCGCACGGTGTTCAGAACGCGATCGTGCAGGTCGCCGTTCGGCTCCTGCGCGTGCAGTTCGCGGTAGCGCACGATGAGGTGTATCGACAGCGCCAGGGAAATAATCAGGAGCACGGCAACAAAGTTCGACGAGATCACCGTCATACGCCAGTCGAGGTAGCCGAGCAGGCCAAGCATGACCGTCACGGTACTGGAGCAGGTGACCAGAGGGATCACCATCCAGCGCAGCCGGCGGAAGATCACCGCGAGTACCACGAGCATAATGCCGAGGATGGCGGCACCAAACAGCTCGAGGTCGCTCTGCACGAAGGTCACCATGTCGGCGGCGATCATCGGCACGCCGCCCACAAACAGCTGCGCGTGGTCGCGGTACCGGTCGGCAACCTCGCGCACCTCGGCAATTAACTGGCTCTGTTTGGGCAGCGCCTCGGCGGTGTAGGCCTTCACCGCTGACTCCAGTCGCGCCAACTCGCCGCGCTGGGTCGGCGTGAGCCCCTCGCTGTCTCTCACCTTGCGCAGATCCTCACGGGCCTGCACGAGGTCGTTATACGCCTCATCGCGCTCAAGGTTGATCTGTACCGCCATCAGTTCGCCGCTGCGGCTCGTCAGCAGGTCGGCATAGATGGGGCTGGAGGTGAGCTCCTTGAGTACAAGGTCGCGGTCGATTCCGGGCGTCTCAAGGTTCGGCAGCGGTTCGGCGGAGGTGATATCGGACAGGCTGACCGGCGGGCTCTCAAGCAGAGGCACATCCCACACGGTGAGCACCGACGAAACCCCCTCGAGCTGCCGCAGTTCTTCAGCCATTTCCCGTAAGGGGTTGAGCGACTCGTCCGACAGGAGCGGCGCATTGGGCTTCCAGGTGATGAGCACGAACTCCTCGGAGCCATACTCCCGACTCACCTCGCGAAACAGCTCCAGGCTCGGGTCACCCTGCAGCATGAGAGAGTCTGCAGAAGCGTCCAGCGTAATCTTGCTCGTCTGGGTGGCAAAGGCGCCGACGATCAGTGCAACAACGATGAGCGTGAGCCACGGCCTTCGCAGTATGACGGCATCGTAGGCGTTCACGAGGGAGTTAAACATCAGTTCAGCCTTCTTGTTGTGCTGGTGCGGGTGGCTCGAGCGCTGCCAGCAGCTTCTGGTGAATACCACCAAAGCCACCGTTGCTCATCACGACCACCTGGTCGCCGGCCTGCGCCTCGTTCGCAACCGCGGCCGCGAGAGCAGCAACGTCCCGATGGAGCGTGGCGGGTACAGGGCTTGCGTCGATCACGGTGTCGAGCGACCAGTCGATGTCGGCGGGCTGATACCAGTACACGGCATCGGCCGCAGCCGTTGACGGCGCCAGTGCGTCGAGGTGGCTACCCATGCGCATGGTATTGGAGCGCGGCTCGATCAGCGCAATCAGCCTGCCCGTTTCCAGACGGGCACGCAAGCCCTCCAGCGTGCTGGCTATCGCCGTGGGGTGGTGGGCAAAATCGTCGTACACGGTAACGCCGCGCACCTCACCGAGACGCTCAAGGCGACGTTTGACGCCCTTGAACACAGCGAGCGCCGCGGCGGTAACCACCGGCGGAACACCAACGTGCATGGCCGCCGCGGCGGCCGCCAGCGCATTTTCAACGTTGTGCCGACCGCAGTGGTTCCAGACCACGTCCACCGGGGCAGCGCCGGGTGGCACGAGCCGAAACTCCGAGCCATCGGCTGTTACGAGCTCTGCGCGCCAGTCACCTTCGGTACCCAGTGAAAAAGACTGCTGGCCGCTCCAGCAACCGAGGTCCAACGTCTCGTCGACCGCGTCACTACCCGCGGGATGCACAACCAGACCGTCCCCCGGTACGCAGCGCAAAAGGTGGTGGAACTGGCGCTGGATGGCCGCGAGGTTTTCGAAGATGTCGGCGTGGTCGAACTCAAGGTTATTAATGGTGAGCGTGCGCGGCCGGTAGTGCACGAACTTCGAACGCTTGTCGAAGAAGGCGGTGTCATACTCGTCCGCCTCCACGACAAAGAAGTCGGAGTCGCCGCTACGCGCTGAGAGCCCGAAGTCGGCGGGCACACCGCCAATAAGAAAGCCGGGAGACATCTGCGCGTACTCAAGGATCCAGGCGAGCAGGCTAGAGGTCGTGGTCTTGCCGTGAGTGCCGGACACGGCGAGGACCCACTTGTCTTTCAATACATATTCAGCCAGCCACTGTGGGCCCGAGGTATAGGGAATGCCCGCATTCAATACGTGCTCGACCAGCGGATTGCCGCGACTCATCGCGTTGCCGATTACGACGCAGTCGGGCACCTCTGCAACGTGCTCTGGCAGGAAGCCCTCCATGAGGTCGATACCGGCACTCTCGAGCTGGGTGCTCATGGGCGGGTAGACGCCCGCGTCCGAGCCAGTCACGCGGTAGCCGAGTTCCCTGGCCAGCAGGGCAATACCGCCCATGAACGTACCGCAGATGCCTAGAATATGAATGTGGCCTGGCAACAACCGCTCCTGGGCGTGATGAAGGGAGATCGATGAATGCGCGAATGGTAGCACGCGCCGATGCTATGACCACAAAAGGCAGTGAAGTGCTCACGACCATGAATACCAAGGCCGACAAGCGCCCCATCAACGGTCCACAACCCCAGGCAATTGCCGTATCATCGACGCTTCACACTGCCACCGCCCGCGCCGCACAGCGGCCGTTTCACCTCAGGAAACCACCCGGAAATGCCAAGGAAAAACGCCTTCTACGCCCAGTCCGGCGGCGTCACCGCCGTTATTAATGCCTCTGCCTGCGGGGTCATCGAGACCGCCCGCGCAAACCGCGAAAAGATCGGCAAGGTGTTTGCCGGACGCAATGGCATCATTGGCGCCCTGCGAGAAGACCTCATCGACACCAGCAAGGAAAGCAAGGCGAACATTCGCGGCCTGTTGACCACGCCTTCCGGTGCCTTCGGCTCCTGCCGCCACAAGCTCAAGAGCCTCGAAGAGAACCGCGCGGAGTACGAGCGCCTCATCGAGGTGTTCAAGGCGCACGACATTGGCTACTTCTTTTACAACGGTGGCGGCGACTCGGCAGATACCTGCCTGAAAGTGTCGCAACTCAGTGAATCGATGGGCTACCCGCTGCAGGCGATTCACGTGCCGAAGACAATCGACAACGACCTGCCCCTGACCGACAACTGCCCCGGCTTCGGCTCGGTAGCCAAGTACATCGCGATCTCCACGAAGGAAGCGGCGATGGACGTGAAATCTATGTGCGAGACCTCCACCAAGGTCTTCATTCTGGAGGCTATGGGCAGGCACGCCGGCTGGATCGCCGCCGCCGGAGGGCTCGCCGCTGAGAAAGAAGGTGATGCACCGCATATCATCCTCTTCCCCGAGATCGCCTTCGACAAGAAGAAGTTCCTCGCCAAGGTGCAGCGCACCGTAAAGAAAGAAGGCTACTGCGTGATCGTGGCCTCCGAGGGTGCCCAGTACGCCGATGGCACCTTCCTCGCCGAGTCCGGACTGAAGGACGCCTTCGGCCACAGCCAGCTGGGTGGCCTGGCGCCCACCCTCGCCCAGATGGTGAAAGACGAGCTCGGCTACAAGTATCACTGGGCCGTGGCGGACTACCTGCAGCGCTCCGCCCGCCACATCGCCTCGCAGACGGACGTCGACCAGGCCTATGCCCTCGGCAAGGCAGCGGTCGAGTTTGCCCTGGCCGGCGACAATTCGGTGATGCCGTGCATCGTGCGTGGCAAGGGCAAGCGCTACTCCTGGTCGATCGGCAAGGCGCCGCTGGACAAGGTGGCCAACGTCGAGAAGATGATGCCGCGCAGCTATATCACCCGCGACGGCTTCGGCATTACCCAGGCCGGCCGCGACTACCTCGCGCCCCTCATCGTGGGCGAGGCCTACCCCGACTACAGCAAGGGGATGCCGAAATACGTGACCCTCAAGAACGCCCCGGTCCCGCGCAAGCTCAAGAAGCGCTTCAAGATCTGATTTTTCCGGGATATTCCTCGCAAAAACGGTACTCAGTAACAACAATTCACCCGCCAGACGCAGGATTTTGGCGGGTGGACTCTGTACAATGCGCCTCCCCGCCAAGGCGGGTCCATAGCACGTTTTTGAGGTAACCCATGTACAGCAATTCCGACTTCAACCGCTGGCGTCGCCACCCCTGGCACGGCCTGCACACCCGGCGCCAGGGCAGCCCGGACGACGTGGTGCAGGTGTACGTCGAGATGACCCAGGACGACTCTGTGAAATACGAGCTGGACAAGTCCTCCGGCTTCCTCATGGTCGACCGCCCCCAGCGCACCACCTCCAGCCCGCCAACCCTCTACGGCTTCATCCCGCGCACCTACTGCGCCGAAGAAGTCGCCAAGCGCTGCCCGGACGTGGAAGTGGCAGATGGCGACCCGCTGGATATCTGTGTTTACTCTGAACGTCACATCACGCGTGCTGACATCGTCCTGAATGCCCGGATCGTCGGCGGCATCCAGATGATCGACGGCGGCGAGGCCGATGACAAGATCGTCGCGGTACTTGAAGGCGACAACATCTGGGGCGACGTACACGACATCACCGACCTGCCCAAGATCAAGACCGAGCGCCTGCAGCACTACTTCTCCACCTACAAGCTAGTGCCAGGCAAGGACGTGGACATCAAGGTGGACTTTGTCTACGGACGCGAGGAAGCGCTCAAGGTCGTCGCCGCGGCAGAAGCCGACTACGCCAGGCACTTCGGACACCTGCACACGCAGGCGAAAGCGAAGGAAGCCTCGTAGGGTCATATCCCCGGTCGAATAAGTTCGACCTTACGGACGACACCAATCCGGCGCTACATCCACGTAGCGCTCGAGCAATTCAGGCAGCAACGCCTCAACAGTCTCCCTCAACAGTAACGGCTCGTCACAGTGCGAGCCGTCCCAACACGCCGCCAGCTGCATCGCATCCAGCAACCCGCCACAGTCCTGCGCAACCGGCGCATAGCTCAGGTGCCAGCGCTCTGGCGCAACACCACCCCGGTCGGCGGCATAAGGCCTGTAAAAGCCATGGGATTCAGCCGCAGCCATGCGCTCATCGAGCCAGCAATGCAAGGGGTCGAACACACCGCCCGGAGCGACCTCCGCCGGGCTCAGCTGCACGTCATAACCTGCGGGTACAGCACCCGCGTCGAAAACATCGAGATCAGTACCCCAGTGATGCCGCGACGTGCCAGGCAGCGCACTGAACCGCATAATGGCGAGGACCTTGCCAGTGTCAGGCAGCCTGGCGATGTCGACGGGAGTGCCGGTGTCGTCGTGCACCGGCCGTTCGCCGCGCACCTTGCCGTTCCAGATAGCCACCTGCCGCGCACAGTCGCGGTAGCTGCTGGCAATAGCCAGATCGAAACCCGCGCTAGCGGCATCTTCGACCAGCGCGGCCCACGCAACTGCCGCCGCCGCATGCAGGCGGTGCCCACCCGCTACACTGACAAGGTGCGTGTCGGTCAGCCCGGTTAATTCACCTGCGCTCAGGGGCGCCGCCATCTTCCACTCCGTGTTATCGTGCGCGTCACCAGCAATCTCCCGGCATAATCCGCCCCGCGTGGCGTTAAGGCAAGCGTACATGAGTCTCTCCATTGAGGATTACCCCGACAACAGCGCCACGGGCGTGACGCTCGAGGGACGCGCGCTATTGCTCGTGCGACGCGCCGGTGAAGTCTTCCTCTACGAAAACAATTGCCCACACACGCGGGAAACGCTCGACCCCATGGGCGGTTCGGTGTCGTCAGACGATGGCCTGCTGATTCGCTGCCAGCGCCACGCGGCGGAGTTCGTCAGCGAAACGGGGGAATGCGTATCGGGCGCCTGCCAGGGCGAATACCTGACGCCCGTGCCCTTTACGCTCGCGGGCAGCGACATCTACCTCGACTGATCAGTCGGGGTCGAGACTGAACGGCAACGCACGCGCGAGCGTGACACCCGCGGGACTCACATCGGCCTGCCAGGCCAGTACTTCAAGACCGGAAGCCATGGCCTCCTCAAGCGCGTCGCGATAGCGCGGGTCGATCTCACCGGCCGCGGCAACCTGCTTCACGCCCGCATGAAACACGCAGAAGAAGAGGACTGCTCGGGTGCCCTCCTCCTGCGCAACGGCGGTAAGCTCGCGAATATGCTTGCGACCGCGGTCGCTGACCGCATCGGGGAAAAGGCCCCAGCCGTCGTCCTGGCACAGCGTGACGCACTTCACCTCGATGAACACGCGCCCCGGCTCGCCCGACAGCAACAGGTCGACCCGGCTGCCCTCGCCGTACTTCACCTCGCGTGCGATCTCGGGGTAGTCCGCAAAGCCTGGCACCAAACCCGCCGTGAAGGCTTCCCCCACCACGTTGTTGGCCTTTGCGGAGTGAATACACGCCATGCCGCGGGAGGTTTCCACGAGCTCCCACGTGTGCGGGTACTTGCGCGTTTTCGAATCACTCACCGAGAGCCACACGGCTGCGCCAGGCTCATTGCAGCCGGTCATCGCCCCTGTGTTGGGGCAGTGCGCGGTGAGCACTTCTCCACCGGGCAGTTCCACATCGGCGAGAAAGCGCTTGTAGCGCTTGATCAGCTTTCCTTCAATCAGGCCGTCGAAGTCCATCAGGCCAGCACCCTGGCGAGCCGCTCGACGGCAAGCTCCAGCCGGTCAAGGCTGGTGGTATAGGAAAAGCGCAGGTGTTCGTTGGCGCGGTGATGACCGAAATCGAGCCCCGGCGTCAGCGCCACCCCATGTTCCTCGAGCAGCTTCAGGCAGAACGCCTGGCTGTCTTGTGTGAAGCGACTGGCATCGGCATATATATAGAAGGCACCCTGCGGCTTGCAGGGCACCTCGAAGCCGATGTCCTGGATCGCCGGCAGCAGGAAATCCCGGCGCTGGCGAAAAATCTCCCGGCGCTCCTCGAGGATCTCGCGCGTGGCGGGCTCGAACCCCGCGAGTGCCGCGTACTGGGCCATGGTCGACATCGAAATAAACAGGTTCTGGGCCATCTTCTCCATCTCGGCCACCGCCGCCTCGGGCGCAACCAGCCAGCCGAGCCGCCAGCCCGTCATGCCGAAGTACTTGGAGAAGCTGTTGATGACAAAGGCGTCCGGGTCCACCTCCAACACCGACGGCGTCGAGGCCTCGTAACCAAGCCCGTGGTAGATCTCGTCGACCAGCAGGTGGCCACCGCGCGCACGCACGGCCTGCGAGAGCGCCGCGAGCTCCTCCCTGGACAACGCGGTGCCGGTGGGGTTCGCTGGCGAGGCGACCATGGCGCCGATGGTGTTGTCCTGCCAGTGCTGCCCTGCCAACTCGCCCGTCAGCTGGTAGTTGCTGTCAGCACCCACGGGCACGAGCTGGCCCCTGCCCTCTACGAGGCGCATAAAGTGTCGGTTGCAGGGATAGCCGGGATCGGTCATCAGCATACCGTCGCCGGGGTTCATGAGTAGCGCTGCGATCAGCAGCAGGGCACCCGAAGCACCCGGCGTCACCATGATGCGCGAGGGCGGAATGTCGAGGCCGTAGGTGTCGGCATAGTGGCGCGACAGCGCCTCGCGCAAGGGCGGGATGCCCGCGGCCTGGGAGTAATGTGTTTCGCCCGCCGCAAGCGCTGCCCGGCCCGCTTCAATGATTGGGCCGGCGGTTGCGAAGTCAGGCTCCCCAGCCGCCATGTGGACGATGTCCCGCCCGGCAGTGGCGAGTTCAGTAGCGCGCTCCAGTACTTCCACGACGCGGAATGGCTCTATCTCTGCGACCCTGTCGGCAAAGCGTCCGGCGTCTCCTGGCGCCATGATTTAGTCCCCTCAAATCGGCAAGCGCGCCATTCTAACCCCACCCCGGCAAGGGGTGTTAGCAGCGCTCCCGAGGGGGTGCGGGCGCCACCACGCAGCAGCCCAAAAACTGCAAGGAAATAGTGGCGTGAATACCGGTAATCTGATAGTTTTCCCGCCCTCGGATTTGGGCCATGCTCTGGCCCTGGTCCAAAACACTGTGAATCATGACTCTGTGACTGCAGTCTGTTTACTTTTGCAGTATGGGAACATAAATCATGCCACGAGCATCCAAGCCGCCTGCCAAGGCGAAAGCTAAAGCCAAGACAAAGGCAAAAGCGAAGACCACCGCCAAGACTAAAGCCAAGCCGGCCGCCAAGAAGAAGGCGCCTGCGAAGGCCAAGGCGCCCGCCAAGAAAAAAGCTGTAGCCAAGAAAGCACCCGCCAGCAAGAAGGCCGCTGCTCCGAAGAAAAAAGCACCGGCTGCAAAGAAGGCACCCGCCAAGGCCAAAGCACCTGCAAAGAAAAAGGCCCCTGCAAAGAAGAAGGCAACAGCGAAGGCCACCGTGCGCACTAACGGCTCGGGAGAGTACCAGCAGAACTTTACCCCTTACGAGGTGAAGAAAGACGAGGAGTACATGAACCTTGAGCAGCGGGATCACTTCCGCGCGATTCTTCTCGATTGGAAAAGCGAACTGATGCAGGAAGTAGACCGCACAGTAACGCACATGAAAGACGAGGCGGCCAACTTCCCCGACCCGGCAGACCGCGCCACGCAGGAAGAGGAGTTCAGCCTCGAACTGCGCACCCGCGATCGCGAGCGCAAGCTGATCAAGAAGATCGACTCCACGATGGAACTGATCGAGCAGGATGACTACGGTTACTGCGAAGCCTGCGGTGTCGAGATCGGCGTGCAGCGCCTCGAAGCGCGCCCAACCGCCACACTCTGCATCGACTGCAAGACACTCGCAGAGATCAAGGAAAAGCAGGAGCTGGGCTAACCGCCCGGCCCCGTGCCCACACACACCGCGAAGTACAGGGGGCGTTTCGCGCCCTCTCCCACCGGCCCCTTACACCTTGGATCACTGATCGCCGCCCTGGCGAGCTATCTCGACGCGCGCCACGCTGGTGGCGAGTGGCTTGTGCGCATGGAGGACCTCGACCCGCCGCGGGAAGAACCGGGCGCGGCGACCGCCATTCTCGAAAGCCTCGAACGACACGGCATGACTTGGGACGACGCGGTGATGTGGCAGGGCGAGCGCGGCGATGCCTATGCGCAGGCGCTCGCGCAACTGACGCGCGAGAACAAGTTGTTCGAGTGCCTCTGTACCCGAGCAGAGTTGGGGCCTGACGGGGCGTGCGCGGGACGCTGTGCGAGCAAGCCACGCGACAACAATACACCGCGCGCCCTACGCGTGCGCGTGCCTGAAGCCACCGTGGTCGAATTCAATGACCGGTTGCAGGGCACACAAACACTCAACCTTGGCGCGATGCTCCCCGACTTCACGTTGCGTAGGAAGGACGGCCTGTTTGCTTACCAACTCGCCGTCGTCGTAGACGATGCGGCGCAGGGTATCACCCACATCGTGCGCGGCTCAGATCTGCTCGACTCCACGTTTCGCCAGGTCTGCCTGCAACGCGAGCTCCACCTACCGCAGCCGGACTACTGCCACATCCCCGTCATCACCACGCAGGCGGGCCAGAAATTCAGCAAGCAGAACCAGGCGCCGCCGCTCGACAGCACCCGTGCCGGCTGCAACCTGCGCCTCGCACTGAGATTCCTGGGGCAGACGTCACCGCCAGCGCGTTTGCCACTCAAGGACATTCTCCGCTTTGCGACCGAACACTGGTCGCTGGCGCAGATACCCAACGGCATGGAACGACCCGCCGCCGCTATCGGCCTCAAGGACTGAAGTTTAGGCAGGCGTCTAGTAGAATCGAGGCGGTTCCATCACCGGCATCGCAAAGGACCTCGCGCATGTACATCAATCGGGCACTGCTACTGATTATCGGTGTCGTACTGATCTTCCTGCCCGCCATCGAGTCCTGGATGATCAGTTCGGAAACGCACTGGTACCGGCCCTACCAGCTGTGGCTGCTGGCCATCGCGGCAGCGTGGTGGAACCAGCGCTCGAGGTACACGGATGAGCTTTAGCCTCACCCAGATCCTGCTGTTTATCATCGCTTACCTGAGTGTGCTGTTTGCCGTAGCGCACCTGGCTGACCGCGGCGTCATCCCCCGACGCATTACACACCACCCTGCCACTTACGTGTTGTCGCTCGGCGTGTTTGCGGGCGCCATGGCGAGCAACGGTATTATCGGCCTCGCCCACCAGCAGGGTTATACCTTCCTTTTGTACTACATCGGTGTCGTGCTCATGTTTATCCTGGGCACGATCCTGCTGATGCCGCTGCTGCGGCTGACGCGCGTTTACCAGCTCACCTCGATGGCCGACGTGCTGACGTTCCGGTTTCGCAGCCCGTGGGTCGGTACCTGCGTCACACTCGCCATGTGCATTACACTGTTGCCGCTGCTCGCGCTGCAGATCCAGGCGGTGGCAGACGCGATCCATATTCTCTCGGGTGAGGCCACGTGGTCCGGCGATACGCCTGATCGCCCCAATCGCCTCGCGCTACTCTTCTGCCTGATCATCATCGTGTTTTCGATGCTGTTCGGCACTCGCCGCGAATCTTCACAGCAGCGCAACACTGGCCTCGTGACGGCAATTGCCTTCGAGTCCGTTGTAAAACTGACGGCCATGCTCGCGCTGATGGGCGCGGCCGTCTTCCAGGTGTTCGGCGGGTTCGGCGCGATGGACGCATGGCTGCTGAGCGAACCCCGCGTAAGCGCGCCACTGGAACAACCCATCCAGGGTGACAGCTCGCGCGCGTTGCTGCTCGTCTTCTTCGCCGGCGCGGTGTGTATGCCACACATCTTCCACATGACCTTCGCGGAGAACAACGACAGCCGCGACCTGCGCACCGCCACCTGGGCGCTGCCGCTCTACCTGTTGCTGCTCGCCCTGCCCGTGCTGCCGATCGCGTGGGCGGGTATCAAGCTGGGGCACGACCTGCCCATGGACTACACCGGTCTCGCGGTGGGCCTGTCGTTACATTCTGTCTACGTGAGTGGCGCAGCGTTTGTCGCGGGCCTGTCTGCGGCGAGTGCGGCGATCATTGTTATCACGCTCGCGCTGTCGAACATGTGCGTCAATCACCTGGTACTGCCGCTCAGGCCACTGCAACTCGACGGCAGCATTTACACGCAGCTGCGCTGGATACGCCGTGGGCTGATTGCCATCCTGATCCTCGCGGCCTACATGTTCTTCATTGCGCTGCATGGCAGCCAGGGGCTGATGCAGCTTGCACTGGTTGCCTTCACCGGCGTGTTGCAGTTCCTGCCAGGCATTATCGCGACGCTGTACTGGCCCCGCGCCAATCGCATTGGCCTGCTTGCAGGTCTCTCCGGTGGACTCGCGATCTGGCTGTTGTCACTGCTGCTGCCGCTGCTCGGCGCCCCGCACCCGGAGCTGTTGTCGGGGCTGTATCGGTCGCTGTGGGGCACGAGCGAGATGCTCTGGGGTTCGGCCACGCTAGCCTCGCTCGGGGTCAATACCGCACTGTTCGTGCTGGTGTCACTCGTCACGCGCACCAGCGACGAGGAACAGATCGCCGCGGAAGTCTGCTCCATGGATGACATCGCCAGGCCCACGCGACGCACGCTGACGGTCTACAGCGCAAGGGACTTCGCCACCCGCCTCGCGCCTGCACTGGGTGAGTCCACGGCGGAAGAGGAAGTCGATCGCGCGCTCGACCAGCTGCAGTTTTCGCGCGAGGAAAACCGGCCGTATGCCCTGCGCAGGCTGCGCGGGCGTATCGAGGCGAACCTCTCGGGCCTGCTCGGGCCCGCCGTTGCTTACGAAATTATTGAGGGGTGCATACCCTTCATGCCCGGCGACTCAGGCAAGACGGAAGACATCTACCTGATCGAACGCAATATCGACCGCGCGCAACCGCGCTTCACCGGCCTCGCGGCAGACCTCGACAACCTGCGCCGTCACCACCGCGAAACCCTGGACAAGCTCCCTATCGGCGCCTGCACCGTGGGCGCCGATGGCGAGCTGCTGATGTGGAACCTGAGCATGGAGCAGATCACCGGGGTCGCGCGCAACGACGTACTCGGGTCGCTGCTCGACACGATACCGGCTCCGTGGGGCGCAACACTGCGCACCTTTCTGGAGTCCAGTAAGGAGAGTTCACTCAAGACCGAAGTCGTGATGGATGCCACCTCGCGCTGGATCAACCTGCACAAGACACTCATGGATGGCAGTGGCGATGGCGACTCCGTCATCCTTGTGGAGGACGTCACCGATCTAGAGATGCTCGAGGAGGAACTGCTGCACAACGAGCGCCTTGCCTCGATCGGCCGCCTCGCCGCCGGTGTTGCACATGAGATCGGCAACCCCGTGACCGGCATCGCCTGCCTCGCCCAGAATCTCGAGTACGAGGAAGATGAAGGTGAGATTCGCCATATGGCGCAGGACATCCTGAAGCAGACAGGTCGCGTCACCCGGATCGTGGAGTCGCTCATGAACTTCTCCCACACGGGTTCGGGCAACGGCGACACTACTCTCGCACCGGCCAACCTGGCCGACTGCGTGGATGAGGCGATTCACCTCCTCACTCTCGACCGCGGTGCGAGGCCCGTTAAGTTTGCCAACGACTGCGACCGGGAGCTGGTGGTGTTGGCCGACAGCCAGCGCCTGCTGCAGGTATTCGTCAACGTGCTGGGCAACGCGCGGGACGCCTGCGACGAATACGGCGAGGTGACCATCACGGCGCGCGCGAGCGACGACGAGGTCAACATCGACGTCGAAGACAATGGTTGTGGCATCCCGCCGGATGAACAGGGCCGCGTTTTCGAGCCCTTCTTCACCACCAAGGACCCGGGCGAAGGCACGGGTCTCGGCCTCGCGCTCGTGTTTTCCATCATGGACGACATGAACGGCCGCGTGCAGCTCGTAAGCCCCATCGCCGAGCCGCCCAACCCGGGCACGCGCGTCAGCTTGTTACTCCCCCGCACGAGTTACGGTAGCGCCTTCCAGGTGTAACCTAGCACCACACCGTGAAACCCGTCTGGGTGGAAGTTTCCCCTCCACAGTAGTATGTTGCTCAATATGTAACCAGAGGTAACACGGCATGCACAAAATACTCATTGTCGAAGATGAGTCCGTGATTCGGGTGGCCCTGCGCCGCCTGCTGGAGCGCAACGACTACGAGGTCAGCGAGGCAGGCTCGGTACAGGAGGTTGAGCGCGAGCACACACTGGCCGATTTCGATCTGGTCATTTCTGACCTGCGCCTGCCCGGCGCGCCCGGTACCGACCTGATCAGCATGGCGGGCGACGTGCCCGTTCTGATCATGACCAGCTATGCCAGCCTGCGCTCCGCCGTCGACTCCATGCGCATGGGCGCCGTCGACTATATCGCCAAGCCCTTCGACCACGGCGACATGGTGAGCGCGGTCCAGAGGATCATCGCCGACCACCCCACCGCTCGCGCCGAGGCAGAGCGTGAACCGGAACCGCGCGATGCACCTGCAACAACTGGCGGCATCCGCGGCATCGTGGGCAACTGCCCCGCCATGCTGGCACTGTTCGACCATATCGAAAAAGTGGCACCGACGGATTCCACCGTTCTGGTACTGGGCGAAACGGGCACCGGCAAGGAGTTGGTTGCCAGCAACGTCCACCAGCACAGCCTGCGCGCCGACAAGACGCTGATTTCCGTTAACTGCGCCGCGATTCCCGAAACACTGATTGAGTCGGAGCTGTTCGGTTACGAAAAAGGCGCATTTACGGGCGCAAACGCTAGCCGCATGGGCCTTATTGAGGCCGCTGATGGCGGCACGCTGTTCCTCGACGAGATTGGCGAATTGCCGATGGAAGCGCAGGCCCGCCTGCTGCGCTTCATCCAGGAGGGCGAGATTCGCCGCATCGGCTCGGTGCACTCGCGCAAGGTCAATGTGCGCTTGATCTGCGCCACACACCGCAACCTGCACGCGCTCGCGCAGGAAGGAATGTTCCGCCAGGACCTCTACTACCGGATCAACGTGCTGCGCCTGCAGCTACCCCCACTGCGCGAGCGGGGTAAGGACATCCTGCACCTCGCCGAGGGGCTGTTGAAGCGCCAGGCGGAACGCCTCGGCAAACCCACCATGCGGCTTTCGCCGCGCGCGATCCAGGCAATCACCACCTACCAGTGGCCAGGGAACGTGCGCGAGTTGGAGCACGCCATCGAGCGGGCGGTCGTACTCTCGGCGGGCGAGGAAATCGACAACGAGGACCTGGGTATCGACCTGGAGCTGGTCAATATCAACCGGATCCGCGGCCAGCAGGGCATTGCTACGCCCCCGCGCCCCGCGACCACCACGACGCAGGACCCCCAGGAAGACCTTTCCCTCGAGGACTACTTTCAGCGCTTTGTGCTGGAACACCAGGACTCAATGAGCGAGACCGAGCTCGCGCGCAAGTTGGGCGTGAGCCGGAAGTGCCTGTGGGAGAGGCGCCAGCGATTCGGCATACCCCGCAACAAGACCAGCGCCGCCAATCGACGCAAAACCACCCCGGCAGAGGCCAAATAGGCGTTACCGCGGCCGCAAACACCTTCCCAGACCGGAGTATTTTGGTAACACCTCGTAGCTTTCAAAAGCTACTCAAAATACACTTTTTATATTATCTAATTGTTTTTTAAGGTTTTTTCTATTTTTGGCACGCAACCTGCTCTATAACGGGCGGTACGAAAAATAAAAATAACAGCTACCGTAATAAAAATAATATAGATCGCTATGGACCTGGATGGGGAAGTTATCTTCCCCTAGTTTCTTTTGTGCACGGCGTTTGCCTTGCCCATAGCGTTGGCCCCTATTAGCCGATCAGCGGATCGACAGCGGGGCAGTCACCGCGACACTGGTGACACGTAACGCTATAACAATAACAACGCCGAGAAATAAGAATAACTCCTGTTGTGAGACCTGGATGGGGAAAACGTTGTTTTCCCCATTATTCATTCTGGGCTTCCTGTTTTCGCAACGTAGCTCTATTTCCTCGACATTGAACCAATCCTGGCGTGCGGTTCGACGTGTGCATGAAGCTCGATCCCAAACACACCCCATCACCCAAACGCCTACAAAGGGCATATGTTAGACTTCGCCGCTCCCAAGCCACCGCAACAGGTCCACCCCGCTTGAACGTCATCCCACGGGACGAGCACTGCATTTCCCGCGACAATATCAGCGAGAGCGCACTCAAGGTCATGGCCCGCCTGCGCAAGGCCGGCTTCCAGGCGTATCTCGTAGGCGGCGCGGTGCGTGACCTGCTCCTCGGTGGCCACCCCAAGGACTTCGACGTGGCAACCGACGCGACGCCGGAGGCTGTCGACGACCTGTTCCGCAACGCACGAATCATCGGGCGACGTTTTCGCATCGTGCACGTGCGGTTCGGACGTGAAGTAATCGAGGTGACAACCTTTCGCGGCCATCACAGTGACGACGATACGGGCGCCCATGCGCAGCAGTCCGAGAGCGGCGTCCTCCTGCGCGACAACGTCTACGGCACGCTGGAAGAAGACGCGGTACGCCGCGACCTCACCGTCAACGCGCTGTATTACGACGCCGGTAAGTTCGAGGTGTTCGACCACGTAGGCGGGCTCGAGGATCTCGAAGACCGGTTGATCCGCGTCATCGGCGACCCGAAGCAGCGCTACACGGAAGACCCTGTGCGCATGCTGCGCGTGCTGCGTTTCGCGGCAAAACTCGACTTCGACATAGAAGCGAATACCGCCGATGCGATTGATGACTGCGCGCACCTGCTGGCCGACATCCCCGCCGCCCGGCTCTTTGACGAGTTCCTGAAACTGTTCATGGCGGGCTATGCGCGGAGCACGCTCGACGACCTGCTCGAGTTCGACCTACTCAAGTACCTCTTTCCCGAGGCCAGCGAACTGCTGAACGAGGACGACACCGCGTTGGCGCTCGTGCGCGGCGCGATGTCCAACACTGACGAGCGCATCGCCGCCGGCAAGTCGGTGACTCCCGCGTTCCTCCTCGCCGCACTGCTCTGGCCCGAGACACAACGCGAAGCGTTGGGCCAGGAAGAGGACGGCGTGGCTCCCCTCGTGGCCATCAACAGCGCGGGGCAACTCACTGTTTCCGAGGCTGTTCGTCATATCTCGATTCCGCGCCGCTTCAGCCAGCCGATGCGGGAAATCTGGGAGTTCCAGCCGCGCCTTGGCCGACGCAAGGGCCGCAAGGCGGCAGAGCTCGTGGACCACCGACGCTTCCGCGCAGCCTACGACTTCCTGTTGTTGCGCGAAGCGGCGGGTGAGGATACCGGCGGGCTAGGCGAATTCTGGACCGAGATCCAGGCGCTACCCTTCGAAGAACGTCTCAAACTGACGGGCGCAGGCCGCGGCAGGAAGCGTAAGCCGCGCACCCGCCGCAGTGGCCAGGGTCAGGCGTGAGCAGGGCGTACATCGGCCTCGGCAGCAATCTCCAAGACCCCCTCGCGCAACTCAGGCGCGCCACTTCAGCACTGGCAGACTTGCCCGGCACTCGACTCACGGCAACTTCCAGCGTGTATCGCAGTCGCGCGGTTGGCCCCGGCGGACAACCCGACTACCTCAATGCCGCCGCCGCGCTGGACACGCAGCTTGAACCACTGGCACTCCTGCACGCGTTGCAGGTAATCGAGAACGCGCAGGGGCGCAAACGAGAGGAGCGCTGGGGCGCGCGGACGCTGGACCTCGATCTTCTAGTCTACGACGATCTCGTGCTCGACACCCCCGAACTCACCCTTCCCCACCCCCGCATTGCCGAACGCGATTTCGTGCTGTATCCCCTCGCGGAAATCAGCGACACTAGGAGCCTGCTGCCCGGTATCGCATCACTCGACACCCTGATCGAGACGTGCCCGGACAACGGCATTGCGCACACCGGGTGGAAACTGGGGCAGTGAGGTAGCAGAAGGGGCACGCGCTTGACAGCGGAACAGAGACCCATCGCCGTGGATCTGAAAGGGCGCACACCGCCTTCCTTTATCGCCGTCGAGGGTCCTATCGGCGTTGGCAAGACCACGCTCGCCAAGAAGCTCGCCGCCAGCTTCAACTACGGCACCCTGTTGGAAGACGCCGAAGAGAATCCCTTCCTCGAAAAGTTCTACCGCAACCGCGAACAACAGGCGCTGGCGACACAGCTGTTCTTCCTGTTCCAGCGCGCGCAGAAAATCCAGGACATGCGCCAGGCCGACATCTTTTCGCCAGTGCGCGTGGCGGACTTCCTGGTCGAAAAAGACCCACTGTTCGCCCGGGTCAACCTGGAACGCGATGAATACGAGCTGTACGAAAAGGTCTACCAGCAGCTGACGATCGACGCGCCAAAACCGGACCTCGTTATCTACCTGCAGGCCTCTACTGACGTGCTGCTTTCCCGCATAGAACACCGCGGGCTGGCCTACGAATCATGCATAGAAAGGAGCTACCTGGAGCGCCTGAACGAAGTGTACAGTGAGTTTTTTCTATATTACGATGACGCTCCGCTACTCATCGTGAACGCCTCGGAAATCGACCTGGCCCACAGTGAGGCGGACTACAAACACCTGGTAGACTACATGCTCGACATTCGCAGTGGTCGCCATTATTTCAATCCGACGTTCTTCGGATAGCAACACCCTCGGGCAACTCGGCCATGGCAAAGTTCACGATCAGCACCCTGGACAAGATGAAGGCAGCAGGCGACAAGTTCGTCTGCATTACAGCCTACGATGCCACGTTTTCTCGAATAATCAGTGAAGTGGGTGCCGAGTGCATCCTCGTCGGTGACTCGCTTGGCATGGTGCTGCAGGGGCACGACAGTACGATTCCCGTCACGATCGACGACATGGCCTACCACACGGAATGCGTGTGCCGCGCCGACCCCCAGTGCCTCGTCATCGCCGACATGCCCTTTATGAGCTACACGAGCCCCGAGCAGACCATGGAGAACGCCACCGCACTGATGCAGGCGGGCGCGCAGATGGTCAAGATGGAGGGCGGCACCTGGCTGTCAGACTCCATCAGCATGCTGGTGGAGCGCGGCATCCCGGTGTGTGCACACCTCGGCCTGACGCCACAGTCGGTGAACACGTTCGGCGGCTTCAAGGTGCAGGGACGCACGCCTAAGGAAGCCAAGTCGATCCTCGCTGACGCGGTGGAAATCCAGGACGCCGGGGCCAGCCTGCTGGTGCTCGAGTGTATTCCTGCGCACCTGGCGACAGACATCTCCGAGAAACTCGATATACCGGTTATTGGTATCGGTGCTGGCGCCGGCACCGACGGCCAGGTGCTGGTGATGCACGACCTGCTGGGCCTTTCAGACCATACCCCGCGCTTCGTGCAGAACTTCATGGAAGGCCAGCCCAGTATCCGCGGTGGCCTGCAGGCCTTCGTGGACGCCGTGAAAGACGGCACCTACCCGCGCGAAGAACACACCTACGCCTGACCCCTCCCAGTTCATCCGGGGTAGTTTGTATGTAAGTGCTTACTAACTTAAAGTAGCAACCCACCTCTCAGTTTCTGCCCAAAATGTGTCCTTAGGTAACAAAACGCGTGAATTTTTCATAAAATCGCGTTGCCGCGCTACAGGTGTTACGGCATACTTGCCGACCGATTCCCGGAGCGGTAACGGCCTGGGAACGGCAAGGTTAAGGTAGTTTTAGCGTCCATATCCGGTCACACGAGGAACGGGTCGAAATGCGAACCTACAGTGGTAACGCCCAGCTTCAAGCCGCACTCGGTAAACTCCGCCGGGAAGGCCAATCCATTGGTTTTGTGCCCACCATGGGCAACCTCCACGAGGGCCACCTGGACCTCGTTCGCAAGGCGCGCGACCTGTGCGACATCGTTGTCGTATCGATCTTTGTTAACCCCCTGCAGTTTGGCGCTGGCGAAGACCTCGACGCTTATCCGCGCACGCTCGCGGCCGACAAAGAAAAGCTGTTTGCCGAAGGCGTTCACGTACTCTACGCGCCAGGTGTTGAAGAGATTTACCCCGAGGGCATGGACGCACAGACGATTGTGCATGTGCCCGAGCTAGGCAACACGCTCTGCGGCTCCAGCCGCCCCGGCCACTTTGACGGCGTCACTACCGTTGTCAGCAAGCTGTTCAACATCGTGCAGCCCGACATCGCCGTCTTCGGTGAGAAAGACTTTCAGCAGCTCTCCATCGTACGCAAGATGGTCGTCGACCTCTGCATGCCGATACAGATCGTTGGCGTGCCCACCACTCGCGACGAGGACGGCCTGGCCCTCAGTTCACGCAACGGCTACCTGTCCGTTGACCAGCGCGGCATCGCGCCCGTGCTGAACCAGACATTGAACAGCTGCCGCGAGGCCATCGCCTGCGGTTTCGACAACTTCCTGCAGCTCGAGTCACACGCGCGCATGCGCCTACTGCAGGCCGGGTTTGAGCCCGACTACTTCTCTATTCGCGATGCCCGCACTCTCAAGCCCGTCACCGAAGACACTGAAGAGATCGCCATACTGGCAGCCGCCAGGCTCGGCAGCACGCGCCTTATCGACAACGTGCGCCTGTCGCTAAACCCCGTCTCCGACTGGGGCATGCTGGCCAGCGGCCACTAGGCAAAACCACCCAGCTCTTCCCACCCCAGGCCGGTTTGCAGCAGCGGACCGGCCAAGTATGATTCCCCTTCCAATCGCCTTCGATAGGATCAGGCCACCATGTCAGACTTCCCTGTTCGCCCCGTTCCCGCGAACTTCCAGGACGCCCACGTGGGCGAAGACAGTTACCACGAACTCTACCAGCGCTCAGTAACCGAGCCCGACAGCTTCTGGGCCGACATGGCCAACGCCTTCCTGTCCTGGGACAAATCCTGGGACAAGGTCGTCGACTACGATTTCACGAGGGGTCATGCCGAATGGTTCAGCGGCGGCAAACTCAATGTCAGTTACAACTGCATCGATCGACACCTGCCCCAACGGGCTGATCAAACCGCACTGATCTGGGAGGGCGATGACCCCGCAGACAGCAAGCACATCACCTACGCCGAGCTGAAAGACAACGTCTGTCGTGTGGCCAACACGCTGAAGGCGCGCGGCGTAAAGAAAGGGGACCGCGTGTGCATTTACATGCCCATGGTGCCCGAGGCGGCCTACGCGATGCTGGCATGCACGCGCATTGGCGCAGTGCACTCGGTGGTGTTCGGCGGCTTCTCACCGGAAGCATTGAAAGACCGCATCCTGGACTCCGACTGCCAGACGCTGATCACCGCCGACGAGGGCGTGCGCGGCGGCAAGCCCGTACCGTTGAAAGCCAATGCAGACAAGGCACTGGCCGCGTGCCCCAATGTACATACCTGTCTCGTAGTTAAACGCACGGGCGGCGACATCAGCTGGGATGACAACCGCGACATCTGGTACCACGAGACAGTGGACCGGGCAGAGACTGACTGCCCGCCAGAATCAATGGACGCGGAAGATCCACTCTTCATCCTCTACACCTCCGGCTCTACCGGCAAACCGAAAGGCGTATTGCACACCACCGGCGGCTACCTGCTGCAGGCGGCCATGACGTTCAAGTACACCTTCGACTACCGCGAGGGTGACATCTACTGGTGTACTGCAGATGTGGGCTGGGTAACTGGACACACCTACATCGTCTACGGACCGCTCGCTAACGGCGCGATTTCGCTGATGTTTGAGGGCGTGCCAACGTACCCGGATGCGGGTCGTTGCTGGGAAGTGGTCGACAAGCACAACGTCAATATTTTCTACACCGCGCCGACAGCAATTCGCGCGCTGCAGGCGGTCGGCGATGAACCCGTCACCCGCTCATCGCGCGCGAGCCTGAAACTGCTCGGCACGGTGGGAGAGCCCATCAACCCCGAAGCGTGGGAGTGGTATTACGAGGTGGTCGGCGATTCGCGCTGCCCCATCGTCGACACGTGGTGGCAGACCGAGACCGGCGCGCACATGATCACGCCACTGCCCGGCGCGACTGATCTCAAGCCCGGCTCCGCCACCCGGCCCTTCTTCGGCGTGCAACTTGCGCTGCTCAACGAGGAGGGGCAGGAGATCGAGGGCGCGGGTGCCGGTTACCTTGTAGTGAAGGCCTCGTGGCCAAGCCAGATTCGCACCGTGTACGGCGATCACCAGCGTATGATCGACACCTACTTCAGCACCTATCCCGGCTACTACTTCACCGGTGACGGCGCCAGCCGCGACGAAGACGGGTACTACTGGATCACGGGCCGCGTGGACGATGTATTAAACGTGTCCGGCCATCGTATGGGCACGGCGGAAGTGGAAAGCGCGCTGGTGCTGCACGACAACATTGCCGAGGCGGCGGTCGTGGGCTTTCCGCACGACATCAAGGGTCAGGGTATCTACGCGTACGTAACACCGATGCAAGGTGTGACGCCTGACGAGACACTGCGCGAAGAACTCGTAGCGCTGTGCGTGCAGGAAATCGGCCCGATCGCCAAACCGGATATCATCCAGTGGGCGCCCGGCCTGCCCAAGACCAGGTCAGGCAAGATCATGCGCCGCATACTGCGCAAGATTGCAGAGAACGAACTCGATAATCTCGGCGACACCAGCACACTGGCGGACCCGTCAGTGGTTGAAAACCTGATAGCGAATCGGCCGTCCTGAGATACCGGGAAGCGGCCGGTGTGCGCTATAAACGCAAGCCATAGTCGCTAGGGCGTAACGTCGTTTAGCGACCAATCGTAAACGTACCGCACGCTGCCCTGATAGGCCTCGATGTCGTCACGCGTTGTTGCGTCGGCGTACTTCAGCAGGTGATTCATCACAGACTGCCTGGTGCCACCGTAATCACCCTGGTACCACAGGAATATCTTGGAGATCACAAGTCGGCCGTCGTCATCCACGTCCACGCCACGTGAGTTGTTGATGAACACCCGCGCATTGTCCACCAGCGCAGCCTCAACATTGTCTGCCGTATAGGCGTAAGGCATCAGGCTCGGACAACCCACCGCTGCACAGTTCAGCAGATAGTGTATCTCGGGTGTGTCCATCCATAGCGGCCGCACGATGCGATGCTCGATATCGTGCAAACTCAGTGACCTGCCCGCCAACTCGAGTCGTTTCTCATCCCACGGGCCGAGATCAAAGAAGCCCGACTTGATCTGGCGAATGCTGTCGACCGGGTAGTTTTCCAAAATTGCCGAAACGGTCGTCGCGTTGTACAGGTTTGACCAGTAGGCAAGCTGCGCGGGACGGCTCCAACGGTTTGCTTCCAGCGCGGACAGCGTGTCGATATAGCGACTGAGCGCTCCGACATCCTCGACACTCACGCGCCCATAGTCGATTCGCCCAACGCCATCTGCGCCCGTGGAAAGGTACTTTTTGAGAAACTGATCCCAGGCGCTGTGGTTCGGCTCGCTCGCCGTGCCCACGGCATCAAAGTCAGGGCTAACCAGCTCGGCTTTCGGAATCGCGAGGCGCTCAACGTTCGCGCAACCTGTCTGTAGCAAAATCAGAAACGCACTGATCCAAAGCCTTTTCACATCCACTCCCTGCCGATTAGCCGTGTCGAAGTAATTCCTCGGATCCACATTCGCGCCTGTACCACGTTGTTCTCATCTGAAAATCGCCAAGCTCTGACAGAGCGTCTCGAGGATAGTTCAGGATGCTGCCAAGAAATCGGTCTCACAAAAGATCACGAGTGCGTAACGCATCGAAAAATGAAACACGCGAAACCAGGCTGTGTTTAAAACTCGGAACTACGCACAACACACACGGTCACACCGCTCACACAATCGCATAAGGCACAGCAGTGATTTTCAGCGTTCGTCAACGCACACTCCGCGCAAGGCATGCCCTTGGCGTCCTCGTTTTCATGGTCATGTGCGGCGCATCGGCCTCGGAAGATGCACCGCCATTGGGCGAGGCGTTCCTGTCGCTCATCGTAGATACAGATACCGAATCAGTTCAGCAGTCAATGCAACTCATCGAGGACAACTGGTCACTCTCTGCATTACCCATGGCTGTGGAGGCGTACCAATACTCTCGCTATACCGACGTCAGGGCGTTCCTTGCGAAACGCATACGCAGTGAGACAAACACGTTGGGTGAAGATGGCGTCAATGAGGTTTACGCCTGGATGTGGAACAAAGACATCAAGCCGACCGACGATTACGGGAACTTCAAGGCAGGCTTCTACCGCTACATCGACCCAGCGTTTGAAACTTATTTTCTCGACCGCCAGCCTACAGCCCTTATTCGCCTCGATGAGGTCCGCTGGGGCGGCGTGGCCCAGGACGGTATACCGCCGCTGCGCAATCCAGAAATGATCAGTGCCGCCAAAGCTGACTACCTCAACGATGAGCATATCGTTTTCGGGATTACGATAAACGGTGATGCACGGGCTTATCCCAAGCGCATCCTGGCTTGGCACGAAATGTTCACCGATACGATTGGAGGGGTACCCATCGCTGGGGTCTACTGCACGCTCTGCGGCACCGTAATTCCATACCGCACCACGGTAAACGGCGTTGAACACCAGCTGGGCACCAGTGGCTTTCTCTATCGCTCCAACAAGCTGATGTACGACAAGGCGACCCAATCGCTCTGGAGCACGGAGCGAGGGGAGCCCGTCATTGGGCCTCTCGCGGGGCAAGGCATTGCGCTCCGTTTCGAGTCAGTAGTCACCACCACATGGGGCGAGTGGCGGCGCCGCAACCCCCATACCACGGTGCTATCACTGAATACCGGTCACCAGAGGGACTACTCGGAGGGCGCGGCCTACGCAGACTATTTCGCGATCGACGAACTTATGTTCAACACGCCGTTTAATGATCAACGGTTGGACAACAAACGAGAGGTGCTCGCGCTGCGTTTTGCAGGGAGCCCAAACGAGCAACTCGCGATAGACACCGAGTATCTCAAGCGGCACACGCTATTCGCAGGCAGGATCGGAAAGCAGCGGTTTATCGTTGTTACTGACAAGACGGGCGGCAACCGGGTCTACGACCCCGGCGGCGTGACATTCGTGACGTACGATGGCGACAGTACGCTGACCGACAAGACCGGGGCCACCTGGGCGGTACGCGAGGAGACACTGCAGAGCCAAACCGGGCGAACACTCAACCGACTGCCCTATCACCGTGCCTTCTGGTTCGGATGGCACGCAGCGTACCCCAGCACAAAACTCATCAAGTAGCTCATCGTACACACTGCCAATCCTGGATGGTGACGCATCGAGCAGAGGACCATTTTTGCATGAACAAGGAAGCACAGCTAGCGCAGACGCGACGACGCATGGGTACAGAATTTGTAGCAAACCAGGTGCTCGGCCGTAGCCAGACCATTGGCTGCGTCGCAGTGGAGATTACGCAGCGCTGCAACCTTGACTGCGAGTTGTGCTACCTGTCCGAACACTCCCAGCAGGTACGCGATATCCCGATCGAGGAGGTGTATCGCCGCCTCGATGCTGTACTTTCGCACTACGGCGTGGGAACACACGTGCAGATTACCGGTGGCGACCCTACCCTCCGTAAACACCGGGAACTGATAGACATTGTGCGCTACGCGAGCGACCTGGGCTTACACCCGGCCCTGTTTACCAACGGGATAGCTGCAAGCCGTAAACTGCTGGAGCAACTCGCCGAAGTCGGTCTATGCGATGTTGCTTTTCACGTCGATACAACGCAGAACCGCAAGGGCTATACGTCTGAGTCACAATTGAACAGCATTCGGCGCGATTACCTGGATCGTGCACGCGGTCTGGGACTCATGGTGATCTTCAACACCTCGATACACCAGGGTAACTTTCACGAGCTGCCAGACCTTGTTGCGTTCTTCGCGGACCACGCTGATGACATCGGTCTTGTCTCATTGAACCTGCAGGCGGAAACTGGCCGCGGGGTTCTCGGCGGTCGAACCACGCTCATCAACCAGTTCAGCGTACGCTCGCAGATTGAAAAATCGGCGGGACGGCAGCTCCCGTGGGACACCGTGAGGATAGGCCACAGCGGCTGTCACTCGTACCTACCAACGCTCGTGGCGAACGGGCGTATACACCCCGTTACAGACGATCCCGCGCTGGTGGCAAAGGCGCTCAGCGACTTCCCCGATATCGGTAGCGATCGCCACCTCGGTCGGAGTGCAATCGCCCGCAAGTACGGTCGTTACATCCTTTCCCATCCAGACTGGTGGTGGCCAGGCCTTAAGTATCTTGCTCGGCAGTGTCGCAACATGGCGCGCGATGTTGTGCTCGGACGCGGTCAGATTCACAAACTTACATTCTTCATCCAGAACTTCATGGACGCCGAGAACCTTGACAATGAACGCGTTCACGCCTGCTCATTCATGGTGATGACTGACACGGGCCCGGTTTCCATGTGTGAGCACAATGCAAAACGCGATGACTATATCTTGCGTCCCTTGAAGGTACCGACTCGCGATGGTGGTGTCGTCGACTACGAGCCACTGGTTTGGCGCAGCCAGAGTGAGGTTACGGCTAGCCGATAGTGCGGATCGGGGCGAAAGGAGTATCCGGGTCACGCTCACCTGCTATTCCAGCCACAAGGTCCGCCAGGCCTGACGCGGCGATATTTTCTGCGATACCGCACACAACAACGCCCCGTATCACGCTCTAAACCAGGCGTTTGGTCTATGCTGATATGAAAATAACTTTCAAGAAGCTGCAGGCTCACAGCTGTGGCGCAAAGGGTCGTAAGTCGTTACTCTGCGCCACCTGCGACTCGCTCACATCATGCAAAGCGCCATTGAGGCAACATACTGGAGTAAAGGCTGGGTAGTCTTTGACGATGTATCTCCGCCTGACGAGGTGGACGCACTCGCCGAACTCGCGATGACCATGAGCCTGGAAGGCAGCGAAAACGCGCTAGAAGACCACCCGGTAGACGCCTCACCCAGTGGTGAAACCGCCCCACGCAAAATCGGACGCCCCTTTCTCAAGCACCCCGCGTTTCGTGCCTTCGTGCTTGACCGACGCCTCACCAACATCATTGCGACGTTACTGCAGGCTGACCCGCTCCTGCTTACCGACCAGATTTTCATGAAGCCGCCACGTTTCGGGTCAGCGAAGCCGTACCACCAGGACAACTACTACTTTCAGTGCCAGCCCGCAGATCAACTTCTCACGGCGTGGGTAGCGCTTGATGATGTCGATGCCGAAAACGGCTGCTTGCGCTATATCGACGGTTCACACAGGGACGGGCTCTTACCCCACGCAGAAGTGCCAGAGTTACATCACACGTTTGTTCCACCGCCGAAGTATCTCGCGCTGGACAAAGAATCCCTCGCGCCCGTGCGCAAGGGGAGCGTTGTGTTCCATCACGGCGAAGCGCTACATACATCACACCGTAACGAGTCCGATCGCTGGCGGCGTGGCTATGCCTCACACTGGGTCACCCGGGCGGTGACTTCAAGCACAGATACGATTGAGCACGCGTACTTCAACGCGAACCGCCCCGAGTATTCCGGGGCGGTTGATAAGTTCTTCTGCAATTATATGGTCGTTTGAATCGGAAGGCCCGTGTCAGCTCTAGAAAAGGCCGACACGCGCACCACACGGGCTAATCCCAGTTGTAACGGAAGGTCACGCCAAATCGACGCTCGTAGTTCCGCGGGAAGAGCTGAATATAGGCCCCGGGCAGGACGTTTGCGTTCTGGGCACTGACGTTGAGTATGTAGTCTTCGTTAAACACATTCTTCACGAAGAAGGTCGCGCTATAGCGGTCATCCTTTTCCAGCAGCTTGACCGACATATCCACGACCTCGTAACCCTCCTGCCTCTGGAACATGTCCTGGTCGATAGACAGCTGCACATCGTCCTGGGCCCTGAAGCTCGCGTTGAGAACAACGTCGAAGGGCTGTTCGTCCAGCGGAATCGTGTAGTTGGCCGCCAGATTCAGCTTCCAGTCCGGTGAATAGGGAAGCTCACCGCCGGAGAGGTCCTGGCTGGCGGGTTCATCGCCACAGCTGGTCTGGCCGCGAAAGCCCACGCCGCGAAACTCCTGCCCGAAGCCGCAGGGACCGCCCTCGTAGCTGTCGATTTTCGCGTCGATGAAAGCGAGACCGCCGAACAGTGAAAGATTCTCAGTCGGCTGGGCCATCAGGTCGATCTCGATGCCCTCCGTGGTTACTTTACCCACGTTAGTTAGAATAAAGCTGAAGGACCGGTCTGGCTCGCCATCCTCATTGACGTCAACCGTGTTGCCGTCATCGTCAAGGATCAACCGCGACTCAGTGGCCTGTGCCTGGAAGTCGTCGTATTCCGTGTAGAAAACTGCAACGTTCAGGATCAGGCGGTTCTCGAGCCAGCCTGATTTCATGCCTATCTCGAAAGAATCCGAGAGTTCCGGGTCAGCCGGCGTGGTGTTCTCAGGCGTGCTGCCGGTGGTGATGTTAAACGCGGGGCCTTTATAGCCCTGGATATAGCTGCCATAGAGGAGAACATCGTCGCTGGCATTCCATTCGAATGTCACCTTGCCAGACAGGTCATCTTCGGTGACGTCTTTAGAGAACGGCGGAATCGCGGGCTGGAAAGGCGAGTTACTGGTGCGCAGGAAATCAAAGTCGATTTCGTCGTGGGTATAGCGCGCACCGAGAATGAGGCGCAAATCCTCATTGATGTTCCACGTGGCTTCACCAAACGCAGCGTAGTTAAGCGTTTCTACCTGGAAGACGCTCGTCGCATCGCCATCGAGGGGCGGACCACCGAGCCCCAAAAAGCGCGTGAAGGTGCGGTTTATGGTCTGGTCAAACAGGTAGAGGCCCGCGACGTAGGAAATCATCTGGTCGGCGGGTGACGTGAGGCGCAGCTCCTGCGTCCACTGCTCCTGCTGCGACTCACCGCGCTGGTCTACAGAGACAGCCGCAACACGCTCCGGCACATTGTCGGCATCAACGTTCTGGCGTTGCTCCCACTTGCGGCGAGCGGTAATCGAGGTCAGCGTGTGGTCGCCAATGTCCCAGTCAGCCGTTAGCGAGTAGCCGTAAGACTCAACCTCCAGCCTGTCGGGCACGTTGTGATTTACCTTGAGGTTGGTCTCTGAAGGCACGACAGGGTCGAGCACACCCAGCGTGTTGTCGACGAAGTCCTGGTTGTTCGGAGGCTCCTCGGGGAAGACGTCCAGTGAGCGGATGGTACCCACGAAGCCGTCACTTTCTGTCTCGCTGGCATCAGCCGCGAACTTCAGCGTCAGCGTGTCTGTTGGGTCAAACCGCAATTTGCCGCGCAGGTTCCAGTCCTCGGACCCATTCAGCGTATTGCCGTCGAAGACATTGTCGACATAGCCTTCATCCTCGGCGTAGAAACCAGTTAAACGGTAACCCAGCGTGTCAGTCAGCGGACCCGATACTGTGAAGCCGCCTTCAAGTTCTTCATCGCCTTCAATAGAGGTGCCGGTCACAGAGGCTGTGAATTCGTCAGACGGGTCCTGGCTGATGATGTGCACCACACCCGCCGTTGAATTCTTACCGAACAGCGTGCCCTGCGGGCCGCGCAGGACCTCCACGCGTTCTACATCCAGCAGCTTAAGGAAGGCCTGGCCGGAGCGACCGAGCACCACGCCGTCGACAACGGTTGAGACGCTGGGCTCCACTGCAGAGCTGAAGGACTGCGTGCCAATGCCGCGAATGTTGAACGAACTGCCGCGCGGCGTGGTGCCTCGCTGGATGTTCAGGCTGGGCACCAGTTGCGTGAGGTCCTCCGAATCGGTCAACAACGCGTTGGTCAACACGCTTTCAGAGAGGGCCATCACCGAGACAGAGACATCCTGCAGGCTCTGCTCACGTTTTCTTGCCGTTACAACAATCTCTTCGAGCATTGACGGGCCGGAGGTGGCGGCTGGGGGCGCAGTCTGGCCCTGGGCGAGCGAGGGGATAGCCAGGAGCAGCCCCGGCAGCATTAGCTTGCGGCGATTCATGCGGGATACCTTTTTATTAGACACTCTACGCTCGGAGTATAAATTGGTCTGACCACTTTACCAACCCCCAAACGCGGCTTAAAAACCCGTATTCGGTGCAGGTTTAATATTCCAAGCCGCCTGGCAGGCGCGCTCAGACATAAAAAAAGGGGGTGCGGTTACCCGCACCCCCTTTTGGGATCGCTGAAGCTGGCTGATTTACTCTGCCGCCTGCTCCGCCGGCGCTTCGTCCTCCAGCAGCTCCTTGATAGAGAGCTTGATGCGGCCACGCTGGTCCACATCCAGGACTTTCACACGAACTTCCTCGCCCTCGGAGAGGTGGTCCGACACATTCTCAACACGCTCGTTGGCGATCTGGGAGATGTGCACGAGGCCGTCCTTGCCAGGCAGGATGTTCACAAACGCACCGAAGTCGACGATGCGAGCCACAGTACCGGTGTAGATCTCGCCCACCTCGGCTTCCGCGGTGATTTCCTCGACCATGGCCACGGCCGCATCGCGCATGGCCTGGTTCTGGCCGAAGATACGCACGGTGCCGTCGTCTTCCACGTCGACCGATGCGCCGGACTGCTCGGTGATGGAGCGGATCGTTGCGCCGCCCTTGCCGATGATGTCGCGGATTTTGTCGGGATCGACCTTGAGGGTGCTCATGCTCGGAGCGTCCTCAGAAGTGACCTGACGGCCCTCGGAGAGAACAGCGTTCATCTGGCCCAGGATGTGCAGGCGGGCCTGCTGCGCCTGTTCCAGCGCAGTTTCCATGATCTGGGCAGTGATACCTTCGATCTTGATGTCCATCTGCAGCGCAGTCACGCCTTCAGAAGTACCGGCAACCTTGAAGTCCATGTCGCCGAGGTGGTCCTCGTCGCCCAGGATGTCGGTCAGTACGGCAAACTGGTTGCCGTCCTTCACGAGGCCCATGGCGATACCGGCAACCGGTGCCTTCAGGGGTACGCCCGCCGCCATAAGCGCCAGGGAGCCGACACACACAGAAGCCATGGAGCTGGAACCGTTCGACTCGGTAATCTCGCTCACGAGACGGATCGTGTAAGGGAATTCCTCGTTGTTCGGCAGCACAGCGCCAAGGCCGCGGCGCGCAAGGCGACCGTGGCCCACTTCACGACGGCTGGTGAACCCGACCCGGCCGGCTTCACCCACCGAGTAAGGCGGAAAGTTGTAGTGCAGCATAAACGGGTCGCGGCGCTCACCTTCGAGAGCGTCAATGATCTGCGCGTCTCGAGTCGAGCCAAGGGTTACAGCACCGATTGCCTGCGTTTCACCACGGGTAAACAGCGCGCTGCCATGAACTTTAGCCAGGACATCCACCTCGCAGGCAATGGCGCGAACGGTGCGGTTGTCGCGGCCGTCGATGCGCGATTCGCCAGCGAGGATACGCTTGCGTACGAGGTTCTTCTCGATCTTCTTGAATAGGTCTTTGACATCATCTTCTGACGGGCCATCCTCGACAGCCAGGGCTTCCACCGCCGCATCGCGGATTTCGCCAACACGCTCATAGCGAGCAGCTTTCTCTGTGATCCGGTAAGCCTCGCCAAGGTCGGTCTTGACCTGAGCCTCAACGGCGGCCAGCAGCTCTTCGTTGACTGCAGGCGCTTCCCACTCCCAGCGCGGCTTACCAGCCTCGGCGACCAGTTCATTGATCGCCTGGATGACAGCCTGCATCTCCTGGTGCGCGAACAGCACGGCACCCAGCATCTGGTCTTCGCTCAGTTCCTTGGCCTCTGACTCAACCATCAGCACGGCATCTTCAGTGCCGGCCACAACCATGTCCAGCTTGCTGTCAGCGAGTTGGTCGTAGGTCGGGTTGAGGATGTAGCCTTCGGCTTCGTTGAAACCGACGCGCGCACCACCAATCGGGCCGTTGAACGGGCAGCCGGAAATAGCCAGCGCCGCGGAGGTACCGATCATGGCCGGGATGTCCGGGTCGATATGCTTGTCAGCAGACATGACAGTACAGACGACCTGTACCTCGTTCATGAAGCCGTTCGGGAACAGTGGGCGGATGGGGCGGTCGATCAGGCGCGAGGTCAGGGTCTCTTTTTCACTGGGACGAGCTTCACGCTTGAAAAAGCCACCGGGGATCTTGCCCACGGAGTAGGTTTTCTCGGTGTAGTGCACCGCCAGCGGGAAGAAGTCCCGACCGGGGCGCTGGAATTTCTCTGCTACTACGGTGCAGAGTACGGATGTATTTTCAACGGTCACCATGACCGCGCCGGTAGCCTGGCGCGCTATGCGCCCGGTTTCCAGACTGACAGTCTGCCCACCGTACTGAAATGTTTTCGTTACTGGGTTCACAATTCTTCTCCAATTTTCAATATGACACGGGGCGTTCCCATGAACGCCCCGCGGGGAATACCGCTTATCGGCGCAGGCCGAGTCGCTGGATGAGGTCGCTGTAGCGCGTTGTGTCTTTGCGCTTCAGGTAATCCAGCAGTTTGCGACGCTGGTTTACCATGCGGATCAAACCGCGGCGGGAATGGTGGTCCTGCTTGTGCGACTGGAAGTGCCCCTGGAGCTGCTCAATGTTTGCCGTGAGCAGCGCTACCTGAACTTCGGGGGAACCGGTGTCGCCGTCGCCCACCTGGTACTCTTTTACAATTTCCGCTTTCTTTTCAGCTGATAAAGCCATCTTTCTTTCCTCTTTCTCAATCTGCGTAAAGGTGTGTACCACCCTTCGTTAAAAAAAGAGCCTGTCCGTGCAGATTTACAGACAGGTTCACGTCACCTACCGGTGACTATCAGACGACGCGGCGCAACACGCCCATCATCCAAAATCTCTCCTACGCCCAGAAACTCACCCGTTTCCAGAGCGACGCGCACGATACCATCGCATGGCGCGTTTGGCACCATAACGGGCTGCCCCTGGCGCATGTAGTAACCGCCGGACTCACTGAGCCTTACCAGCGGCAGTTCATCCAACGCAGCATCGGCCGGTCGCAGCAGCTGGTCCATCTGTTGCAGCTCACCCGCGGCCTTGAAGGCCTCCAGGGTCGACAGGGCCACGCTGTCTTCAATACCGAACGGTCCAGCCTTAGTACGGCGCAGCACGCTGACATGACCACCGACACCGAGCGCGCTGCCAAGGTCCTCGGCAAGCGAACGCACGTAGGTGCCTTTGCTGCACTCGAGGTAAATATCGACCTCTGCCCGCTCGCCCGCGCGAAACGCGCGCAAATCCAGCGTCTTGATAACAACGCGGCGCGCCTTGCGCTCCACCTCGACACCCTGACGGGCCAGTTTGTACAGCGGCTGCCCGTCCTGCTTGATCGCCGAGTACATCGACGGCACCTGCTCGATCTCACCTTCGAACGCCGTGAGCGCCTCGCGCACGGCGGCCTCGGTGACGCTCGAGGCATCGCACTCTTTCAGCACCTCGCCCTCGGCGTCGCCGGTGTCAGTCGCACAGCCCAGCACAATCGTGCTCTCGTAGGCCTTGTCTGCGTCCAGCAGGTACTGCGAAAACTTCGTCGCCTCACCGAAGCAGAGCGGCAGTACCCCGGTCGCCAACGGGTCGAGGCTGCCGGTATGCCCGGCCTTGGCGGCGAAAAACAGCCGCTTGGCACTCTGCAGTGCGTGGTTTGAACTCACGCCCGCGGGTTTGTCGAGGACGAGAATTCCGTTCAGGGGCCTGCCGCGGCGCTTGCGTGCCACGCCTTACTCCCCTGCCCCATCATCACCGCGCAGACCCATGTCACGGTCGGCGTCGGTAGCGCGCTGTATCAGCGCTTCCAGATCGCGCCCGCGGCCGACACTGGCATCAAAGAAAAACTTCAGCTGCGGCACGCTGCGCATGCTGCTGGACCGCGACATCTGGCTGCGCAGGAAACCTGCGGCGCGATTCAGTGCCTCCGTCGACTCAGCCGCTTCCTCTGAGCTGTCGGCGCCGATCTTCGTGTAGTACACCCGCGCATGCGCGAGGTCGCGACTAACATCAACACCGGTGATGCTCACCATCCCGACGCGCGGATCACGCACCTCGCGCTGGATGATCCCTGCCAGCTCGCGCTGCAGGTAATCGGCAACACGTTCAGTCCTGGCGTATTCCTTTGCCATGCGGACGCCGCCCCCTTACAGGGAGCGGGCGACCTCTTTAACTTCGTATACCTCGATGAGGTCTCCGACTTTTACGTCGGTGTAGTTCTTCACGCCGATGCCGCACTCCGTGCCGTTGCGCACTTCGTTGGCGTCGTCCTTGAAACGGCGCAGCGATTCGAGCTCGCCCTCGTAGATCACAACGTTGTCACGCAGCACACGAATGGGCTTGGAGCGGTACACCGTGCCCTCCGTCACCATGCAGCCCGCGATCTGGCCGAACTTCGGCGAACGGAACACATCGCGCACCTCCGCGATGCCCACGATCTCTTCGCGCAGCTCCGGTGCGAGCATGCCGGAGAGGGCCTGCTTCACATCGTCGATCAGGTCATAGATAACGTTGTAGTAACGCATGTCGACGCCCTCGGCCTCGACCAGCTTGCGAGCAGAACCGTCGGCGCGCACGTTGAAACCGAAGATAACCGCATTGGAGGTCATCGCCAGGTTCACATCGGTTTCTGCGATGCCACCGACACCACCACTGACGATGTTGACCTGCACTTCCTCGTTGCCAAGGTCGAGCAGCGCAGACTGGATCGCTTCCAGCGAACCGCGCACATCGGCTTTGACCACCACGTTGAGCGTCTTCTTCTCACCCGCCGCCATGCTTTCGAACATGTTGTCGAGCTTGGCAGCCTGCTGGCGCTGCAGCTTGTTCTCGCGCGTCTTCTCCTGGCGGAAGTCCGCGATTTCGCGCGCACGCTTTTCGCTCTCAACGACCGCAAAGAGGTCACCGGCAGCCGGGGTGCCGTCAAGACCAAGAATCTCGACAGGAATACTCGGGCCCGCCTCATCGGCAGACTCGCCGTTCTCATCGAGCATTGCGCGCACACGGCCGAACTGCAGGCCAGCCAGCACAATGTCGCCCTGGCGCAGCGTACCGCTCTGGACCAGCAGTGAAGCTACCGGGCCGCGGCCCTTGTCGAGACGCGATTCAATCACGATACCCTGCGCGGGAACGTCACTGGGGGCCGTGAGCTCCAAGATCTCAGCCTGCAGCAGCACAGCGTCGAGCAGCTCACTGATGCCTTCACCCGTATGCGCGGAGACGCTGATAAACTGCGTGTCACCGCCCCAGTCCTCGGGAATCACTTCAAGCGCTGACAACTCGTTCTTAACGCGATCGGGGTCCGCGCCTTCCTTGTCGATCTTGTTGACCGCAACAATCAGCGGCACTTCCGCCGCGCGGGCGTGCTGTACAGCCTCTTGCGTTTGCGGCATGACGCCATCGTCGGCGGCCACCACAAGAATCACGATATCCGTGCTCTTCGCACCGCGGGCGCGCATGGCGGTAAACGCGGCGTGGCCC
Organism: Halioglobus sp.; assembly: GCA_965227435.1. Lineage (GTDB taxonomy): Bacteria > Pseudomonadota > Gammaproteobacteria > Pseudomonadales > Halieaceae > Marimicrobium. The sequence goes on from CBDDGB010000002.1 coordinate 1,800,565, forward strand.
GGGGTGTCGAGGAAAGAGATCATCCCGTGATCGGTTTCCACGTGGTAGGCGCCGATGTGCTGGGTGATACCGCCGGCCTCGCCCTCTGCGACCTGGCTCTTGCGAATGTAATCAAGCAGTGAGGTCTTACCGTGGTCTACGTGACCCATCACCGTAACTACCGGAGCACGCGACTCCTCGGTGCCCTCGTGTTGCGACAGCGTTTCTTCAAGGCTTTCTTCCAGTGCATCGGCGCTGATGGTCTTGACCTTGTGGCCCAGCTCTTCAACAACGAGTACCGCGGTGTCCTGGTCAATCATCTGGTTGATCGTCGCCATCACGCCAAGCTTCATCAGCTCCTTGATGACTTCACCGGACTTGATCGACATCTGCTGGGCGAGTCCGCCAACAGAGATCATGTCGGCGATTTCGACCTCGTGCACGATCGCCTCGGTCGGCGTCTGGAAGCCGTGCTTTGAGTGCTCCTCGTGCGTGGCTTTGATCTTCTTACGACCACCGCGACGGCGAACAACACCGCTTTCTGCCTCAATATCCGCCAGCGACAGGTTGTGCCCGCGCTGTTTGCCACGACCCCCAGGTGAGGTGCGCGCCAGTCGGCTGCGTGGCTTGCGGCTGTCTTCCTCGCGTGCGCGCGCCGCCGGGGCGTCGTGCAGACGCTTGGGCTTCTTGGCGGGCTCCTTGGCCTGCTCTTTCTCGCGACGCTCAGCGGCTTCTTTACGTGCCTGCTCTTCGGCGGCCTTGCGCTCTTCCGCAGCGATGCGGCGCGCTTCCGCCTCTTCGGCTTCCTGCTGCTTGCGCCGTGCCGCAGCGCGCTGGCGCAGGATTTCCGGGTCCACATTGGCCGGGTCGAGCTCTTCTTCCGCGGCTTCGGCGCGAGCGGCTGCTTCGGCTTCGGCAGCGGCCAGCTTGGCCTGCTCTGCCTCTGCTTCCGCGCGCGCCTCTTCGGCCGCCGCAGCTGCTTCTTCCGCTTCCTTCTCCGCTTCCTCTGCCGCGACATTTTCCTCGGCGTCGCGTTTCACATAGGTGCGCTTCTTGCGAATTTCGACAGCGACGGTTTTCTTGCCCTGCGAACCGGAGGTCCGCAGCGTGCTGATCGACTTGCGCTTGAGCGTGATGCGCTTGGGCGCATCGGTCGACTCGCCGTGGCTGCGCTTAAGGAATTTCAGCAGCGTCTGCTTGTCCTCGTCGGACACAGCTTCATCGGCCGCCGTGTGGGGGAGCCCCGCCTCTTTCATCTGCGATAGCAGACGTTCAGAGGACGCACCCACCACTTCCGCCAACTGCTGTACCGTTACCTGCGCCATACGCTTATCTCCTTGTTAACCTGTGCACACGTGTTTCTATCGAACGTTGCTATCGATCAGTGCCAGGCTACTCCTCCGCCCCTGCGGTCTCCGCTTCTTCCGCAAACCAGGGCGCTCGCGCGGTCATAATCAACTCGCCGGCGCGTTCTTCTGTCATCTCGGGGATATCCATCAGGTCTTCAACGCCCTGCTCCGCGAGGTCTTCCATTGTGATAATGCCGCGACTGGCCAGGATGTAAGCCAGGTGACGGTCCATGCCGTCCATCGTCAGCAGGTCTTCGGCGGGTTCGTGCGCGCCGAGTTGCTCTTCAGACGCAATCGCCTGCGTGAGCAGGGCGTCCTTGGCACGCGCGCGAAGCTCTTCCGCGATTTCCTCGTCAAAGCCTTCAATAGCCGTCATCTCATCCAGCGGCACGTAGGCCACTTCTTCCAGCGTGCTGAAACCCTCTTCAACGAGGATCTCTGCAACGTCTTCGTCGACGTCGAGGCTGTCCACAAACACCTGGATGACCTGGCCCGCTTCTGCCTCGTGCTTCTCAGCCGCCTCTTCGAGACTCATCACATTGATGGTCCACTCGGTCAGCTCAGCTGCCAGGCGCACGTTCTGGCCCGAACGGCCGATCGCCTGCGCGAGGTTGTCTTCCGACACCGCCACGTCCATGGTGCCGCTGTCTTCGTCAACGACGATGGACTCGACCTCGGCCGGGGCCATCGCGTTAATCACAAGCTGTGCTGGGTTGTCGTCCCACAGCACGATGTCGACGCGCTCGTTGTCGAGCTCGTTAGATACCGCCTGCACGCGCGAGCCGCGCATACCGACACACGCGCCGACGGGGTCGATGCGCTGGTCGTTGGTCTTAACGGCAATCTTGGCGCGGGAACCCGGGTCGCGGGCTGCCGCCTTGATTTGAATAACTTCCTCGGCGATCTCGGGAACTTCAATCTTGAACAGCTCGATCAGCATCTCCGGGCAGGAGCGGCTCAGGATGAGCTGTGGGCCACGAGACTCGGTGCTGATGTCCTTGAGAATTGCGCGCACTCGGTCGTTCACGCGGAAGGTCTCACGGCCGACCAGCTGCTCGCGGGGCAGAAGCCCCTCAGCGTTGTTGCCGAGATCGACGATCACGTTGTCGCGAGTCACTTTCTTGACGCTGCCGGCAACCAATTCACCGACGCGCCCCTCGTACTGTTCCACCACCTGCGCGCGCTCGGCGTCTCGCACGCGCTGCACGATAACCTGCTTGGCGGTTTGTGCTGCGATGCGGCCGAACTCAACGTTTTCGACCTGCTCTTCGTAAATGTCGCCAGGCTGCAGGGCCGGGTCTTTCTCAGCCGCTTCTTCGGTTGTGAACTGCGTGCCGAGCAGGGCCATCTCGTCGTCGGGAACAACCAGCCAGCGGCGCTTGGAAACATAGTCGCCGGACGCACGATCGATGGTGACCAGGATATCGGCCTCCTCGTCGTAACGCTTTTTGGTAGCGGTCGCCAGTGCGAGTTCAATCGCCTCGAAGATGATGTCCTCAGACACCCCCTTCTCGTTGGATACCGCTTCCGCTACCAGCAAAATTTCTTGTGTCATCTCCAGCCTCGCCAGTTCACTGTCCGCATCATATGCGGGGTTCAACGCGCGCCTTTTCTATTGCGCTGTGGGGCAACAGGTATTCGTTGTCATCCACCTGGATGACAACGTCCTCGCCCTCGATTCCTTTCAGAATACCTTTGTAGCGGCGCCTTCCATCAAAGGGGCTGCGCAGCCGCACATCCAAAATCTCACCGACATACCCGGGGTACTGCTCCGGCCGAAACAACAGGCGGTCCATGCCCGGTGAAGACACCTCGAGGGTGTACTCCCCCGTGATCGGGTCTTCGACATCGAGCACGCTGCCAGCCTGCTCACTAACGGCGGCGCAGTCGTCGACCGTAATGCCGTTTGCGCTGTCGATGTAGATGCGCAAAACGCTGTGCTTGCCCTGGCTGAGGTACTCAACACCCCAGAGTTCATAGCCCAGCGCCTCGACCGTGGCAGCCAGCATGTCAGTTACCTGGTCAGCCTTACCCGCCACGTTCTACGTTCTCCACGTACGAAAAAGCCCCTGAAAAGGGGCTTTTTCATATTCACACCGCAGGTATAGGAGCGCGCGGTGCTAATTGGTAGCGGGGGCCGGATTTGAACCGACGACCTTCGGGTTATGAGCCCGACGAGCTACCAGGCTGCTCCACCCCGCATCAAAATCTTCCCAAGATCCGAATCGCCCCTTGGCTTTTCAGACCGCCCCAATATGGGGCCTCGTCAGGAGGCTGTGCATTATAGGGAGGGGTACTACCCGGGTCAACCGCAAACGGGCCGAATAACCACTTCGGGTAGCGTCGATATTTGTGAGCAAATCAAGGGCTTATGAAGGTGGGAGGGTGCGAACCTCCGTGTCCGCTGACGTGCCCCTCCGGCACGGTTCTGTGGTGTCCTTTCCCGCCTTCCCTGGCACGCCACCAAGTCCCTGTGGCTGCTACCGCCTGCGCGTCCTGGCACGGTGCTACTCTCGCAAAGGCCGGCGTGGCCTACCATTACCGCCGATTACAGTGCGCGGTTGCGAAGCGGCAGATTTTGCACTAGCTTGCTGTAAGCAACTGACTTTCCTAACAATAGTTCGGTGCACGCAGGCGGCACGGCAGGCAAGGATTGCAAGCGCATGGCCCTCATCCACGATCCCACGGTTAATCAGCCCCGCCCTCTGCGGGCGTACCACCTGTTCGGCCGGGCGGCTGAGAAAGTCGACAGCCCGGTGGAGGCGCCTATGGCGTCACGCGTGCACGCGGCCATGGGCTGGACTGACGGCCACTGGTTTGTGCGCGATATGAGCAGCAACGGCACGTGGCTGAACGGCGAGAAACTGTCCAAGAATCACACGGTAGTCGTCAAAGAAGGCGACAAGCTGTGCTTTGGAGACCCAAAAGGGAACGTCTGGGAAATCCTCGACCTATCGGATCCGCAATCACTACTGATTGACACCGAAAACCCGGACCACACGATTGTGTTGGAGGACTACACGTTCATCCCGGACGAACGCGAGCCCAGCGCAGTTGCCGTGTTTTCACCCATCGGCGGTAGCTGGTCACTGCAGGACGTCAATGCCAAGTACCCCAACGCGGGGGAGCACCTGGGCCACGGCAATATCGTCGAATGCGCAGGCCGCAACTGGCATGTGTTCCTCACTGAGTCAGAGTCTGCCACCTATACAATTGACGCCCAGGAGCAGGGACTCGACCACTACGAGTTTGTGTTTCGCCTGAGCCTCGACGAGGAAAACACGCTGATGGAGGTGCACGCCGGCGGTGACACCATCGACCTGGGCGACCGCACCCACCACTACCTGCTCGCCCACCTGGCGCGCAAACGCGCCACCGATGCCGTCGATGGCCTGGACGTGGCCAGCCAGGGCTGGATCGACACCGAACAGTTGTGCCGCGACCTCGGCCTTGAACTGTCGCACGTAAACATCCAGATCTTTCGCGCGCGCAAACAGCTCGCGAAAGCGGTGAACACGCCGCTCGACCCAGATGCGTTGGTAGAACGTGGTAAAGGCCGTCTGAGGTTCGGCGGCAGGCGCCTGAAAGTCTTTAAAGGTGAGACGCTGGACGCGGCCCTCCCTCCGGCTTAACCCTTCGGGCTATCCGCAGGGGGTTCGGCTTCTTCGTCATCGCCGCGCCGCTTGCGCCAACTGGCAAGCAGCAATGCACCCATACCCAGCAGGATTTCGTCGACGAACGGAATGAAGTCGGGAATAAACAGATCGAGACCGAACAGCGCCAAGGTGACGAAGAACAGCGTTGGAAAGCGCAGGCCCGAGGCCCACTTCAGAATAGCGGCGGGTATGCTTGCTTTGAGGAGTTTTCCTGCCATCAACCAGTACCGTTCGTTTCGCCTGGCCAGGCAAACTGAAAATTTGGTGCCGGAAGGCGGGACTTATCCGGGCCGCGCAGGTGCGCCCGGCCAGGGCCGCACGAGCACCCCGCAACGCGGGGCAAGACTTCATGCATTAGTGTTGGTGCCGAAGGCGGGACTTGAACCCGCACGAGCAAAGCTCACTACCCCCTCAAGATAGCGTGTCTACCAATTCCACCACTTCGGCAATAACTAAAACTCTTTATTCGATCTCGGGCAGGTCGTCGCCTGGCGAGCCCATGATCGCGGGTATTTCTTCATCCAGCTGCGGCAGGTCTTCCAGAGCCGGCATAACGTCTTCTTCAACCTGCTGCTGCATCTCTACCGGAATATCGAGGCCCAGCTCATCCACCTCGACAGACGACTGGTTAGCCATGAGGGCAAGGCCAAAGCTGGTCGCGAAAAACAGCGTCACCAGCCAACCCGTTGCGCGCGTCAGCACGTTACCGCTGCCATCGGAGCCGAACAGCGTCTGTGACGCGCCCGCACCGAAAGAGGCACCCATGTCGGCGCCTTTGCCCTGCTGCAGCATGATGAGGCCGATAATGGCCAGCGCCGTCAGCAGGTGAACTACCAGGATAATCTGTTCCATATCTCTCTAACCCCTCCGGGGGGTTAACTGCTCTATCTCAGGCAGCGGCGCCAACAATGGCCAGGAAATCCGCTGACTTGAGTGACGCGCCGCCCACGAGGGCGCCGTCGATGTCTTCCTCGGCAAACAACTCACTCGCGTTATCTGCCTTTACGCTGCCGCCATAAAGGAGGCGCGTACTGTTGCTGTCGAGGCCAGCTAACTCACCGACCTGACCGCGTATAAACGCGTGCATGGCCTGCGCTTCTGCCGGCGTGGCCGTGAGGCCGGTGCCGATCGCCCAGACAGGCTCGTATGCAATGACGAGGCCCGGCGCGGTTGCCAGCTCGCCCAGGGCACCCTTCAGCTGCGCATCGACAACGCGTTCTGCGTCGCCCGCCTCGCGCTGCTCGCGCGTCTCGCCCACGCACAGTATCGGCGTGAGACCTGCGGCAAGCGCCGCCGCGAGCTTTGCCGCGATCAGTGCGTCGCTCTCCGCGTGGTACTGCCGCCGCTCAGAGTGCCCGATAATGACCCACTCGCAGCCTGCGTCCGCCAACATGGGCGCTGCCACTTCACCGGTGTAGGCGCCCTCTTCCTCGGCACTCACGTCCTGCGCGCCAACGGCCACCGCGCTGCCTTTGCAGATCGACAGGGCCTGTGGGATGTGCAGATAAGTCGGGCAAACCGCCACGTCTACACCGCCCGGCGAAGGCGCGGCGACCAGTTCAGACAACAGCGCGTCGACACTGTCGCGGGAGCCGTGCATTTTCCAGTTACCGACAACCAGCCGCTGGCGCATCAGGCTTCCCCGGTCAAAAAAGCGGCGGCAATCTTAACGAAGATGAGATGGTGATACAAGACGGGCTATACAGCTGACGCTCAGGAAAGGGCCTGCTGAACGCGTTCCGCAAGACCCGAGCAGAGACGGCTTACGGCCCCCGCATCCTGGCCTTCTACCATGACCCGCACCTTGGGCTCCGTACCCGAGGGCCGCAACAGCACCCGACCGGTCGCGCCCAGCTGCTTTTCAACGTCCTGAACGGCGGCATCGATTTCCGGGTAGTCCGCCAGATTCACGCGGCCGCAGGAAGCTACATTGATCATTGTCTGGGGATACATATTGATGCCGGCACGCAATCCATCGAGATCGCCGCCGGCGGCCTGTAGCGCCATGAGCACCTGCAGCGATGCGACGATGCCATCGCCGGTGGTCGTGATATCGGCACAGATAATGTGCCCGGACGACTCGCCGCCCAGTGACCAGCCATTCTCGGCCATGAGCTCTTTCACATAACGGTCACCCACCTTGGCACGGGCAAACTGGAGCCCGGCTTCTTTAAGTGCGATTTCCAGGCCAATGTTGGACATCTGGGTACCAACGACACCGGCATCACTCTTGCCTGTCGCAAGACGATGCATAGCAATTATGTAGACCAGTTCATCGCCATCGATGAGCTGCCCGCGACGGTCGAGCATGACGACGCGGTCGCCATCACCGTCATAGGCAATCCCCAGATCGGCGCCCTCCTGCCTGACTATGCGCGACAGGGATTCGGTATCTGTCGAACCAACACAATCGTTGATATTGAAACCGTCTGGCTCAACACCCATCGCGATCACCTCGGCACCGAGCTCCGAGAGCACGCTTGGGGCAATGTGATAGGTCGCCCCATGGGCGCAATCAACCGCAATCCTGAGACCCCTGAGATTAAAACCCTCCGGGACCGTAGACTTGCAAAACTCCGTGTAACGCCCCGCCGCATCATCCACGCGGACAACCTTACCGATATCGTGCGAAGGTACGGTCGCCATATCTTTTTCGAGCTCTTCTTCTATCGCATGCTCCAGCGCATCGGGTAGCTTGGCGCCGTCGGGGCCGAAAAACTTGATGCCATTGTCGAAGAACGGGTTGTGCGAAGCACTGATGACAATTCCCGCATCGGCGTTCTGCTTGCTGATCATAAGCGCCACCGCCGGCGTTGGCATGGGGCCAAGCAGCTTTACGTTGACACCCGCGGCAACAAGACCCGCTTCGAGCGCCGACTCAAACATATAGCCGGAAATCCGGGTGTCCTTACCAATGATGACGGTGCAGGGAGCGTCGTCCGCGCAGTTGCGCGCAAACACCCGACCACTCGCCCAGCCGAGCTTCAACATGAAATCGGGCGTGATGGGATACTCCCCCACCTCACCGCGAATACCGTCTGTACCGAAATACCGTTTGCTCATTGCGCCTGTGTTTCCCCGAGTGCTGACCACATGGCCAGTGCGTCCGCTGTTGCGCGTACATCGTGTGTTCGGACGATGCGCGCGCCGCGCTCCACGGCTATCACCGCCAGCGCCAGGCTGGCCGGCAGGCGTTCGTCCACGTCACGGCCGATTAACTTGCCGATCATGGACTTGCGCGACAGCCCTACCAGCACTGGCCAACCCCGCTCTCTGAGCCGGGAAAGCCCCGCCAGTAACGCCATATTGTGCGCCACGGTCTTGCCAAAACCAAAGCCGGGGTCCACAAGGATGCGCCGGGTTGTGATGCCGTTCTCAACACAGGCCGCGGCGCGGCTCGCCAGGTAGCCGGCCACCTCCTCCACCACATCTGCATAGGTCGGGCTATCCTGCATGCTGCCGGGCTCACCCTGCATGTGCATCAGGCAGACTGGCAGCCCGGTCGCGGCCGCTGCGGCAAGCGCACCCTCCCGGGTGAGGGCCCGCACATCGTTGAGCAGCCCGGCACCGCGGGCGGCTGCCTCGGTCATGACAGCGGGGGTGCTGGTGTCGACAGAGATCACCACATCGAGCTCCGCGGCAATGCGTTCCACCACGGGCAACACGCGGTCCATCTCCTCTGTCTCGGTCACGGGGGCGGCGCCGGGGCGAGTCGATTCACCGCCAATATCCAGGATCGAAGCGCCCTCGTTCACCATGTCGCGGGCGCGCTGCATGGCGAGATCGAGGTCAAGTCCGTTGCCGGCGTACAGTGTGCCGCCATCGGAGAAGGAGTCGGGTGTGGTATTGATGACGCCCATCACCTGCGGGCGCGAGAGATCGAGGGCGCGACCGGCGCAGTCAAGTACTGCGCCCGTCACGTCCGCGGAGCGGTTCAAGGGAGGGTTCCCGTCAGTGTTCGCCTGCGGGGCCGCCGATCGGGCTGGAGCCCTCGTCGGGTTCCGGGTCACCTTGTGGTGACGGCGTGTCGTCACCCGGGCCGTCCCAGCCCTGCGGTTCGCGCGGTTCGCGCCCGGCCATGATGTCGTCGATCTGGTCAGAGTCGAGCGTCTCGTAGGTCATTAGCGCATCGGCCATCATGTGCAGCTTGTCGATATTTTCCTCGAGGATGCGCTCGGACTCGGCGTAGCACTCGTCGATGATGCTGCGCACTTCCTTGTCGATCTGCGTGGCCGTCTCGTCGGAGATGCCCTGGTTGGCTTGTGCGGCGCTGCGGCCGAGGAACACTTCCTCGCCGCCCTCGTCGTACATCAGCGGGCCCATTTTTTCCGAGAGACCCCACTGGGTCACCATCTTGCGCGCAATCTCGGTAGCGCGCTTGATGTCGTTGGAGGCACCAGTCGTGATGCCCTCCTTGCCCAGCGTCATCTCCTCTGCGATGCGCCCACCAAACAGGCTGCAGATCTGGCTCACGATGTGGCGGCGGCTGTGGCTGTAGCGATCCTCCTCGGGGAGGAACATCGTGACACCCAGCGCGCGACCACGGGGAATGATGCTGACCTTGTAAACGGGATCGTGCTCGGGCACCAGGCGCCCGACGATCGCGTGGCCCGCCTCGTGGTAAGCGGTGTTGCGCTTCTCGTGCTCCGACATGACCATCGATTTGCGCTCGGCGCCCATCATGATCTTGTCTTTCGCGAGCTCGAACTGCTGCATGCCAACGGTACGCACGTTAGCGCGCGCGGCAAACAGCGCCGCCTCGTTCACGAGGTTGGCGAGGTCTGCACCGGAGAAGCCGGGGGTGCCACGCGCAATCTTCGACGCATCAACGTCTTCCGCCAGCGGCACCTTGCGCATGTGTACCTTGAGAATCTGTTCGCGGCCGCGGATGTCCGGCAGACCGACCACGACCTGGCGGTCGAAACGACCGGGGCGCAGGAGCGCAGGGTCCAACACGTCGGGGCGGTTGGTTGCCGCGATAACGATCACACCATCGTTCACTTCGAAGCCGTCCATTTCAACCAGCAGCTGGTTGAGGGTCTGCTCGCGTTCGTCGTGACCGCCGCCAAGGCCGGCGCCACGATGGCGACCAACGGCATCGATCTCGTCGATAAAAATAATGCAGGGCGACTGCTTCTTCGCCTGGTCGAACATGTCGCGTACGCGGGACGCACCCACACCGACAAACATCTCAACAAAGTCGGAGCCGGAAATAGAGAAGAACGGGACCTTGGCTTCACCCGCGATCGCTTTCGCGAGCAGCGTCTTACCGGTACCCGGCTGGCCCACCATCAACACGCCGCGGGGAATACGCCCGCCGAGTTTCTGGAAGCGGCTCGGGTCGCGCAGGAACTCTACCAGCTCCTGCACGTCTTCCTTCGCCTCGTCGACACCTGCCACATCGGCAAACGTTGTGGTGATCTGGTCTTCGCCCAGCAGACGCGCCTTGCTCTTACCAAAACTCATGGGGCCACCACGGCCGCCGGCACCACCTTGCATCTGGCGCATGAAAAACATGAACACGGCGATGATGATCAGGATCGGGAAGCTGGCGACGAGCAGTTGCGTCCACACGCTCTGCTGCTCGGGCTTGCGACCGATGACTTCAACGTTGTGCTCGAGCAGGTCATCAATGAGCTTGGGATCTTCCACCATCGGGCGGATGGTCTCGAACGAGCTGCCATCGATGCGCTCGCCACGAATCGTGAGCCCGTCGACCACGACCTTGCTCACCTGGTCGCGCTGGATTTCCGTGATGAAATCGGAGTAACCGACCTGCTCAGGCGCACCCTGCATGTTGAAGTTTTTGAAGACCGACAGCAGTACCGCTGCGATCACCAGCCAAAGCAATAGATTCTTTACCATATCGTTCAACGCTGTTTCCTCTTCGAGGAGTCCTGCTCAGTGCACCGCTGCGTGATTACACCGGTGAAGGGAATACGTACTTTCCTGCACCTCGGATTATAGCTGAATCCACCCTGCGAGAGTGGGAATAGGCGAGTAAAAACCGTGACTTAGGTTCGAAAAAACCCTCAATCCAAGAGGGCTAATCCTCTCAATTTACTACAGTTGGGTCCCGCGCTCCACGTTTCAAGCCTCCGGGCGAAATCCGGTGGCCACGAGGTACACCTCCCGCGAGCGGGGGCGCGATGCTTTCGGCTTGCGGGTCAGCACCTTATCGAAACTGCCCCGCGCATCGCGAAACAGCTCGTCGAAACCCTCGCCCTGGAACACCTTGGTCACAAAAGCACCACCCGGTGCGAGAACTTGCCTGGCGAGGTCCAGTGCCAGCTCAACCAGGTACATGGACCGCGGTTGATCCACGGCGTTCATCCCGCTCAGGTTTGGCGCCATGTCAGAAACGACAATGTCCGCACGTTCATCGCCGAGGGCCGCGAGCAGCGACTCAAAGACCGCTTCCTCGGTAAAGTCACCTTCAATGAATTCCACGCCCGCCAGACTGTCCATGGGCAGAATATCGGAGGCGATAACCCGGCCCGAATGCCCGACGAGATCGGCTGCAACCTGCGACCAACCGCCCGGTGCGCTGCCGAGGTCCACCACCGTCTGGCCCGGGCGAATCAGCCGGTCCTTTTCCTGTATTTCCAATAGCTTGTAACAGGCGCGCGAGCGGTACCCCTCGCGCTGCGCCTGCTGCACGTAGGGGTCGTCGCGGTGCTCCTTGAGCCAGGCTTTGCTGGAGGAACGCTTTTTCGCCATGAGCACGTCTCTGTGGGTTGTGTCGGGGGAAGCACTGTGTAGAATGGCGCCCCCGCCGTAAGGCCGGACATTCTACCTTGGATTGAACATGAGCAAGAAAACCGACTGGGACCCGAAGCAACTCAGGGCCATCGGGCACAAGCTGAAGCCCGTGGTAACGATCAGCGGCAACGGCCTCAGTGACGGGGTGATGGCCGAGGTCGACCGCGCCCTGGCGCAGCACGAGCTGATCAAGATCAAGCTCGCGGTTGGCGGTCGCGATGCCCGCGCTGAAGTCACCGACGAGCTGTGCAGCAAGGCCGGCGCTAACCTCATCCAGTCCATCGGCAACGTTGCCCTTATTCTGCGCAGGGCAGAAAAACCCGACCCCAAGCTCTCAAACCTGATTCGCCCCCTCTGAGGCCCCTCGCTTCCCCGCCCACCCGCGCATTAGTTAATATGATGGGAGTGGGGTCAGGTTCAGGAACTGGGGCATGGGAACAGTCGTCGAATTTCCTGCGCAGAGCGCGCAGGGCAGCGCTTATCTTGAGAAGCAGCTACGCCAGCTGCTCGCAGCGAAGGGAGCTGACGACGAGCTAATAGAGTTCGCCAGCAAGCAGCTCGCATCGACTTACAGCCGCCTCAGCGAATCCGAGCAGTATAGCTTTTCAGTGCACTTTCCAGAGTCACTTTCCGCGGCGGAGAAGTCCTCGCTGCAGGACGAGATCAACGCAGGGCTTGAAGGTATTCGAGGCGCCAATCACGCGCTGCTGCTGGAACTGGTGGCCCGCCTACTGCTGACTGAAATGCGCCTGTACCAGGAACAGCGCCAGGACTAACGACCGCCCAGGCGCTGCACCACGAGGGCCACGGCTCCCGCCAAAGGCACAATCAACAAACCTGGAAGGACATGATGCGTAAGGATGTGCGCGGAATCGTACATACACGCGAGCTGCATGAACCACGCGGGTAACAGCCCGCTGGCCAACCCTGCGCCGACCAGGCTAGCAACAGGTCGCAGCGGATAGAGCTTGCGCAGTAGCGCCGCACCAACAATAAACGGCGGCACCGCGTACATCAGCGTCTCAGAGAAACAGTGGTGGCGTTTGCCCAGCATGCCGGAATCCAATGTCGGCTGCGCAAAACCCAGTAGAAAGTTGCTGAACCATAGGCCAAGTGCCGCTGCCGCCAGCCACGCCATACCGCGGACCGCTGCTCCAGGCGTTGCAGAACGCAGCACCGCAAAGATCACCGCCGCTATACCTACAAGGCCGAAGGCCATCTCCGCCAGGAAGCGCGGATGCTCCACCAGCTGCTGCAAGGCACCCGGCCGCACTGGTCCGGAAACTGTCGCAACACCCACCACCCACACGAGGCTCGCGAGCAGCCAAAGCATCGCCAGACCTTCTGGCCTCGGCGCCACAGACACCGGCGCAAGATCCTCTACGAGGGCATCAATGGTTTTTTCGTGCTTACTCACAGTGGTTCCGACTCCCACATCCGGCGCAGTCGCCTTATGCCGCGATGTACGCGCACCTTGAGTGCGCTCTCTGAGATATTCAGTGTGGCTGCCGCCTCCGCTGTACTCAAGCCTACGATTTTCGTAAGCATGATCGGCTCGCGGTACTGCTCGGCCAAAGCGGCAATCATGCGGCCGCTGCCGACCTCTTCGGCCAGGTTGTCCGACTGTTCCAGCACCGCTTCGGGTGCCTCTTCCAGCGCCGCCTCGCGGCGACGAACTTCGCCGCGTATTCGGTCTACGGCCTTGTGCCTGGCAATGGCGAAGAGCCATGGCCTGAAGCGTCTGGACGGGTCGTAGGTGTGGCGCGCTTCGTGGATCGCCAGCAGGACGTCCTGCACACAGTCGTCCACGTGGCTACCCGCCCCCAGTCGCGCGGTGTAATAAGCCTCAAGCATGTTAGATAACTCCCCCAACAGCAGGCGATAGTCCGCCTGATCGCCGGCCTGGGCGCTCGCCATGAGCGCCGACCAGCGTCGTTCGTCCTCCTCGTATCGGGTGGTTTTCTGCATAGAGAAAAAGCAGCCGGCGCTCCCTAATGCGCCAGCTGAGTCACGCATTCTTTCGTTATCGGACCCTTGTGACCGTGATTCTTGCCACCGGGTTCCGCCAGTCGTAGACGGCCGGCCCAAGAATTTCGACAAGTGCCTCGCCCGAGAGGCTGTGAAAGCCGTTACCGATATAGACATAGCCTTCCTGGTCTACCGGTCGGTCCGCGTTGAAACCCTCGCCACCGCAGCGCGGCCCGGGGATGTTGGCGCAGTCCTGGTCATTGGCCTCGGTGCCAGAGTCATAGGCAGGTGCGTAGTGCACGGCTGTCTGGCGGTTGCGCGGCAGCGGCACGGCATCCAGCGCCATGAACGTGTCGTTGGTGGGGATCAGCATCGCCGCGACGGACAGCACGTCACGGTTCGGGCGCGCCTCAATCTCGGTGGTCATGCTCTGGCCCGGGCCAAGTAGCCCGTCTATCGTCACGGCGTCGCGGGTGACTGCTGTGACCTCATCGGTGAGCGCCGCCGTGGAGCCGCCCTCCGCCAGCTCTTCAAGACCGACTGAAGCGGGCTGGCCAACGGTAAACAGCGCAGTGCCGCGATCGTGGCTAACCACCAGCTGCGGGGTAAAGGTCTGGCCGCGGGTGATATTGGTGATGGTGACCTCATAGGTCCGCTGCGCGTGCGCAGCAGAGCTGGTGAAAGCCAGCGCGAGAAAAAGGAACTGTACGATTCTGAGCATGGGTCCTCCCTTGGACTGTTGGATTACTCAGCCCCGTATTCGCCGGAGGACGGCAAAAGGTTACATACGACCCAAAAATTTTTTCGGCAGCTCCTCGAGGAATCCTATTGCACTTCTTGTAAATGAGAATATTTCTCATTATCATCTTCTGAAGTCACTCACCAAGGACAGACCATGACCAGACTACAGTTCCTGTGCGTCAACCACCGACGCTGGATTATCGAGAACCCCGACGTGGCACTGCGCACGTGGATGCAGGCGTACAGCCGCAGCATCGAATTACTGGACGACTACCATCACCTCCAGGCCGCGCAGCATGCCGGCGCAGCCTATGAAATTGCCGATATCATGCTTGCCCACGTGACCCAGCCCAACGCCGTCGACATTCGCCGCTTCTGCGACTCCGGCCTTCTGCTCGTGCAGCTTCTGTATCTTCTGGATGAAGCGCAGCTCGCCGCCACGGTAATGGCGTCCGCGCTCGCCAGACTTGATGGCCTGCTAACGGCCGGCGGTGACCGCCGCGCCATCATGTCGGGCTGCCAGCGCCTGCAACAGTTCGCACACTGCCCTCCCAAGGGTGCGCTAAAGGGCAACGCGCCGGAGGCCACGGTGAATAGCCGGGCGTCCGCACAGGTTCACTAACGGGCGCGTTATGGACGACCCCGCCAGCCAGGAAAGAATTCAGCTGGAACTGCCGTTGGAGGTGTTGTGCCGATTGTTGCGTGAGCGCAGCCTGGTGGCCTGTGAGTTCCGCTGCCTGAACCAGGCGTCGAGCCGCGCCGGCTGGCGCGCGGTGAAAAAGTCGGTAGTGGATGTCAATGAGAATGGCTGACGCGGGGCCAGCCACGGACTAGACGTGGTGTACCTGGTCGATTTCGTACTCGATGTCACCGCCGGGCGCCTTTACAACAACTACATCGCCCTCTTCCTTGCCCACCAGCGCGCGGGCAATGGGTGACACCACCGAGATCAGGTTCGACTTCACATCGGCCTCATCCTCGCCAACAATACGATAGGTCACCGTCTCGTCGGTCTCGATGTTAATAAGGTCGATGGTGGTACCGAAGATCACCTTGCCGGTCTTGGCAATGGCGGTCACATCGATCACCTGGGCGTTTGCAAGCTTGCCCTCGATCTCCATGATCCTGCCTTCGGCAAAGCTCTGCTGCTCGCGCGCTGCGTGATACTCCGCGTTCTCTTTCAGGTCGCCGTGCTCGCGCGCCTCGGCAATCGCCTGGCTGATGCGCGGACGCTCTACCCTCTTCAGGCGGTCCAGTTCCTCGCGCAACACGGCTTCGCCGGTGACGGTCATCGGAAACTTGTTGCTCATGACGCGATTCTCCCGTGCAGGTCCTGCAAGCGGCGCACCCCGGTGTCGTGAGACTTCAGGGAAACACACAACGCCTCTGCAGCTGTCAGGGTAGTAGTATAGAAGACCCTGTGCTGCTCGGCGCCCGCACGAATAGGCGCGGAATCTTCGATCGCGCGACGACCTTCCGTGGTGTTAATAATGATATCCGCCTCGTTATTGAGGATGAGATCGACAATGTGTGGGCGACCCTCGAGCACCTTGTTAACGCGACGTACCGTGATGCCCGCTTCCTCGAGCGCCTTCGCTGTACCCGCTGTGGCAACGAGATCGAAACCCAGGTCAGTCAGGTCGCGAGCGACCCGCACGATGCCAGGCTTGTCGGCGTCGCGCACACTGAGCAGCGCGGTGCCGCCTGTAGGCGGTGCATCGCCGGCACCCAGCTGGGCCTTCGCGAAAGCGCCCGCGAAGTCGTCGCCGGTACCCATCACCTCGCCGGTGGACTTCATCTCTGGCCCTAGAATGGGGTCGACGCCTGGGAACTTGTTGAAGGGCAGTACCGCCTCTTTCACGCTGTAGTAGTCCGGCACGATTTCTTTCGTAAAGCCCTGCGATGCCAGTGACTGGCCCGCCATGCAGCGCGCGGCTACCTTAGCGAGGGAAGTGCCGATGCACTTGGACACGAAGGGCACGGTGCGTGACGCGCGCGGGTTTACCTCGATTACGTAGATTTCACCATCCTGGTACGCGAGCTGCACGTTCATCAGGCCCTTCACGCCAAGCTCCAACGCCATGGCCTTAACCTGCTCGCGCATGGTGTCCTGCACATCCGCATCAAGGCTATAGGGCGGCAGCGAACAGGCGGAGTCGCCGGAGTGCACGCCCGCCTGCTCAATGTGTTGCATGATCGCGCCGATCACGACTTCCTCACCGTCGCTCACCGCGTCGATGTCGACTTCCACGGCCGCTGAAAGGAAGGAGTCGAGCAGAACGGGTGCATCGTCTGAAGCCTGCACGGCGTTGGTCATGTAGCGCAGCAGGTCCTCTTCGCGATACACGATTTCCATCGCGCGGCCACCAAGGACATAGGAGGGGCGCACCACCAGCGGGTAACCGATGTCACTTGCTGCAGCGACCGCCTCTTCTGTCGAACGTACGGTTGTATTGGACGGCTGCTTGAGACCCAGCTTCTGGATCATCTGCTGGAAGCGCTCGCGGTCTTCCGCGCGGTCAATCGCATCGGGTGTGGTGCCAATAATCGGTACGCCGGCCGCTTCCAGTGCACGCGCGAGCTTCAGCGGCGTCTGGCCGCCGAACTGCACAATCACACCCTTAGGCTTCTCCGTATCGACAATGGCGAGCACGTCTTCGAGCGTCACCGGTTCGAAGTACAGGCGATCGGAGGTGTCGTAGTCGGTCGACACGGTTTCAGGATTACAGTTGACCATGATGGTCTCGTAACCGTCCTCGCGCATGGCGAGTACCGCGTGCACGCAGCAGTAGTCGAACTCGATGCCCTGGCCAATACGGTTTGGCCCGCCACCGAGCACCAGGATCTTGTCGCGGTCAGACGCGTTCGCCTCGCACTCCTCTTCATACGTGGAGTACATATACGCCGTGGCCGAGGCAAACTCGGCCGCGCAGGTGTCGACACGTTTGAACACGGGACGTATGCCGAGCGACTGGCGGTGTTCGCGCACCGCCGTCTGCGACGATGCGAGTAGCACTGCCAGGCGTTCGTCAGAGAAGCCCTTGCGCTTGAGGCTGCGCATCGCTGCGTAATCGATGTCTTCGAGGTTGACTGTTTTCAGGCCGTTCTCGGTGTCGATGATGTCCTTGATCTGTACGAGGAACCACGGGTCCACGCCGGAGTATCCATACACCTCGTCAATCGACAGGCCCGCTCGGAAAGCATCGCCGATGTACCAGATACGATCGGGACCGGGGTTGGACAGCTCCGAGATCAGCGTTTCGCGCAATTCCGGGTTGTCGACGTCGAGCATGTGCTCGAAGCCCGCTGAGCCGACTTCAAGACCGCGCAACGCTTTCTGCACCGATTCCTGGAACGTGCGACCGATCGCCATCACCTCACCCACGGACTTCATCTGCGTGGTGAGGTGCGCGTCTGCACCCGGGAACTTCTCAAACGCGAAGCGCGGAATCTTGGTGACCACGTAATCGATCGACGGCTCAAAAGACGCCGGAGTCGCGCCGCCGGTGATGTCGTTCTGCAGTTCGTCGAGCGTGTAGCCGATCGCGAGCTTGGCCGCGACCTTGGCGATCGGGAACCCGGTAGCCTTGGAAGCAAGCGCCGAGGAACGCGACACGCGCGGGTTCATCTCGATCACCACGAGACGGCCTGTCTTCGGGTCCTGCCCGAACTGTACGTTGGAGCCGCCCGTCTCTACGCCGATCTCACGCAGCACCGCAAGCGATGCGTTGCGCATGATCTGGTATTCCTTGTCGGTGAGCGTCTGTGCCGGCGCAACGGTAATGGAGTCACCCGTGTGAACACCCATGGCGTCGAAGTTCTCGATCGCACACACGATGATGCAGTTGTCGCTCTTGTCGCGAACGACCTCCATCTCGTATTCCTTCCAGCCGATCAGCGACTCGTCGATCAGCACCTCGGTGGTGGGCGACAAATCGAGGCCGCGCTGGATGATCTCTTCAAACTCGCTGCGGTTATAGGCGATACCGCCGCCGGAACCGCCCATGGTGAAAGACGGGCGGATGATGCAGGGGAAGCCGATGCTGTCGAGGACCTGGAAGGCTTCTTCCATGCTGTGTGCGGTTGCGGCGCGCGGGCACTCGAGGCCAATGCGCTTCATCGCCTCGTCAAAGAGTTCGCGGTCTTCCGCCTTGTCGATCGCTTCCTTCGTGGCGCCGATCATTTCGACGCCGTGCTTCTCTAGGACGCCCTTGCTCGCAAGGTCCAGCGCGCAGTTAAGCGCGGTCTGGCCGCCCATGGTTGGCAGCAGTGCGTCGGGCTTCTCTTCCTCGATGATGCGCTCCACCGTTTGCCACTTGATTGGCTCGATGTAGGTGGAGTCCGCCATCGCCGGGTCGGTCATGATCGTCGCCGGGTTGGAATTTACGAGGATGACGCGGTAGCCCTCTTCACGCAGGGCCTTGCAGGCCTGGGCGCCGGAGTAATCGAACTCGCAGGCCTGGCCGATAACAATAGGACCCGCGCCGAGGATCAGGATGCTCTTGATATCTGTACGCTTCGGCATGGCGGCTTAGTCCTTCGCGGCCCGGGCTTGAATCAGCTCGATGAAATGGTCAAACAGCGGCGCCGCATCGTGCGGCCCGGGGCTGGCTTCCGGGTGGCCCTGAAAGCTAAATGCGTCCTTGTCGGTGCGGTGAATGCCCTGCAGGCTGCCGTCGAACAGCGACTGGTGCGTCATGCGCAGGTTACCGGGCAGCGTCGACTCGTCGACGGCGAAGCCGTGGTTCTGGCTCGTGATCAGCACCGTGCCGTCATCGAGGTTCTGCACCGGGTGGTTGGCACCGTGGTGGCCGAACTTCATTTTTACTGTCGACGCACCGCTGGCGAGGCCCAGGAGCTGGTGGCCAAGGCAGATGCCGAAAACGGGAATCTCGGTCTCGAGGATCGTCTTGATCGCCTCGATCGCGTAATCGCAGGGCTCCGGGTCGCCCGGACCGTTGGAAAGGAAGATGCCATCGGGGTTCATCGCCAGCACATCGGCCGCGGGCGTCTGCGCAGGCACCACGGTGAGGCGGCAGCCCCGGTCCACAAGCATGCGCAGGATGTTGCGCTTCACGCCGAAGTCGTAGGCAACGACGTGCCACGGTAGGTCGCTCTCATCGCGGGTTTCGTGGCCCTTGCCGAGCACCCAGCTGCCCTCACGCCACTCGTAGGACTCGCTCACGGTGACTTCCTTCGCGAGGTCCATGCCCTTCAGGCCGGCAAATGCACGCGCCTGCTCGAGCGCCGCCTCTTCATCGATGTCGCCGGCCATCAGGCAGCCGCTCTGGGCACCTTTCTCCCTCAAGATGCGGGTGAGGCGGCGGGTGTCGATGTCGGCAATGGCGACGATGTTCCGGCTGGCGAGGTAAGCAGAGAGGTCCTGCTCGTCGCGGTAGTTGCTGGCCAGTAGCGGAAGGTCGCGAATCACGAGTCCAGCAGCCCAGATCTGGGTGGACTCTTCGTCCTCGGCATTGGTGCCGGTGTTGCCGATGTGGGGGTATGTGAGGGTAACTATCTGGCGCGCGTAGGAGGGGTCTGTGAGGATCTCCTGGTAACCGCTCATCGCGGTATTGAAAACGACCTCGCCGACCGAGGTACCTGTGGCACCAATCGCCAAACCCCTGAAAATACTGCCGTCTTCAAGGGCGAGAATGGCTTCAGTGGACAAGCAAACCTCCGTGCTAATGTGGCCGGGTTGGGCCCCGGCTCGCCTACTCATCTGCGCGCTTTAGCGTGTATCGGGCGCGCTCGCAAAAAGGCGAGATGGGGAACCGCATCTCGCCTTTTGAATCGTTTCATCGCTCGGGTTTTCACCGGGGCACACGCCCAAAACCTGCTCTTTGGGGGTGTGTAATCTGGCAGCAGATTGTAGGGGAACACGCTGGGGACTGTCTACAGTTTGTACTCCCGGCGAGCGTAATTTCGGGCTCTCCGCTGAGGCAACACCAACTATCGTCTCAGCGGTAAACCCGGCTATCGTCCGGACAACGAACCCAACTCTCGTCGCCCCCGCGCAGGCGGCGGTGCGATGCCTCGCAACCCAGTGGCATTTGATCTTTAGAGCCACTGTTGAATTCTCTAGCCCCTCCCAGGCCCCGACCCGGCCTATACCATCGCTCCGCTGTTCGCGCCGCTCCGCGGTGCCCTCAGTCGGTCGGGAGCCCTGCGGTCTCCCTCCACTCCCTCGGCGCGGCCCTGACGGCTGCGCGATGCCATAGGCCGGCTCGGGGCCTTCTTGGCGTGCTCTGGGACGAGCTTTGTGCGGGGCGCATGTCCGTTGCGCTCCGCATCACGATAAAGCACTTGCTTTAAAAACGAAAACCCCTAATATGTTGCCCTCGAATTACCCCCAGAGAGCCTTTCAATGGCCTACAGCACAGGCAAAAAAGCCGTGGTCACGGGCGCGGGTTCCGGCATTGGCCGGGCCCTGGCGCAGCAGTTCAATCGCGAGGGCTGTGACGTCTATATCAGCGATATCAACCCGGAAACCCTGGCCGATACGATCGCCAGCCTGGATCCTGATGCGGCGCAGGTACACTCGGCGGTCATCGATGTCGCGGACCGGGCAGCCGTGCACGGCTGGGCAAACGAGATCGAGGCCGCCGCGGGCCATGTCGATATCGTGATCAACAATGCTGGCGTGGCACTTACCGCGCTGGTCGAGGAATGCGATTACGACAACCTCGAGTGGCTCATGAACATCAACTTCTGGGGCGTGGTACACGGCACCCAGGCGTTCCTGCCACTGCTCAGGAAATCAGCGCAGGGTCACGTGGTGAATATCTCCTCAGTGTTCGGGATGATCGGTGTGCCAACACAGTCTGCGTACAACGCCGCCAAGTTTGCGGTACGTGGCTACACCGAAGCGTTTCGGCAGGAGACGGCGGGCACCAATGTGCACGTCTGCTGCGTGCACCCGGGCGGTATCAGCACGAACATCGCTCGCGATGCGCGCGGTAAAGATAGTCGCTCCGCCCAGGAGCGCGACGCGGAGTTTCGCAAAATGACGCGCACGAGCCCCGAATCAGCTGCGGGGCAGATCATTCGCGCGATTGAGAAATGCAAACCCCGCCTGCTGATTGGCGCGGACGCAAAGCTCATCTCGCTCGTAACACGCTTGTTCCCGGTGTCTTACACGCGCCTGGTTGCGGCACTGAGCCCAGAGGACGTGGCGCGCGGACAATGAGCCAGGCCAGTCGCCAGAAAAGCGAGCGCAATGCAGACACGCGAGAGCGGCTGTTGCACACAGCGCTCGCGCTGTATGCACAGGAAGGACTGCACGCCGTGTCTTTGCGGCGCATCAGTGCAGAGTCGGGCTCGAAGAATTCGGCGGCAATGCACTACCACTTCGAAAACCAGCTCGGCGTATTGTGCGCGCTGATGCAGATGATCACGCGTGAGCTGCGTGACATGGACACGGCACTGCGCGATGACTCGGGCACGCCGCGCACCCTGCGTGAGGCGTGTCGCGACATCATTACGCCGCTGGTCATGCTGCCGCAGCGCCAACCCTGGGGTAACGATGCACTGCGGTTCCTGTCGCGGCTGATGGGTGAGAACGACCCGGAGATCGCACAGCTCGTAAACGATGCCTACGCGCCTTTCCTCCAGGCGCTCGACAAGGCGCTCGGCGCGGAGCTGCCCGACCTGCCCGACGAGGTGCGCAAGCTGCGCCTCATGTTTATACACACCAACATTTTTCACGGCGTTGCCGAGGTGGCGTGGCTAACGCACACCCCCCTCGGCGACCTCAGTTACTTCGACCAGGACACCCTGCTGGGTCACCTGGTGGACTTCCTCATCGGCGGGCTGCAAGCACCCAGCCACGCCTACAACACGACAACCCAGAAAGAGAGCAAATCATGAGTGATACCGCAGAAGACCTTCTCTTCGACCTGACGCTGACCGATGACCAGCGCATGAACCGCGACACGATGCAGCGCTTTGCCGCCGCCGAAATTCGCGAGCTGGCCCGCGCGGTCGATTCCGGCGACAGCCCCGCTGCCGACTTCTACCCGAAAACGGCCGAACTGGGCCTCAGCCTGCTGCCCATTCCGGAAGCGCTGGGCGGCGCCGGCATGAGCCGCTCGCCCGTTTCCAACGCGCTGATCCTCGAAGACCTCGCACACGGCGACCTCGCCATGGCGCTGGGCGCCGTCGCGCCGCTCGGCTTCGTCAACACGTTGCTCGACCAGGGCACGGACGCACAGCGCGAGAAGCACCTGCCCGCGTTCTGCACCGGTGAATTCGTCGCAGCAACCACCGCGCTGCTTGAACCAAGGGCAACTTTTGACCCGAGCGCGCCGCAACTTGCCGCAGCAAAGGCGGGTGACGGTTACAGCCTGACCGGCACCAAGGTGATGGTACCCCTCGGCATGGATGCCAAACTCCTGTTGGTTGTCGGCCAGCTCGACGGCAAGCCCGCCGCCTTTATCGTGGAAGGCGAGCCCAGCGGTCTCACGCGCACCGCCGAGGCCAACATGGGCCTGCACGGCGCGCAGCTCGCCACGCTCACCTTCGACAACGTTGAGGTACCCGCAGACGCACTGCTGGGCGAGGGCGATTTCGACCTGGAACGTTTCAACGACCTGTCACGCATCGGCCTGTGCGCACTTGCCGTGGGCGCCTGCCAGGCGGTTCTCGACTACGTCATTCCCTACTGCAACGAACGCGTGGCGTTCGGCGAGCCGATCACCAATCGCCAGTCAGTAGCGTTCATGATCGCCGACATGGCGATCGAAGTTGAATCCATGCGCCTGATGACCTGGCGCGCGGCAGCGCAGGCGGAACAGGGCAAGCCCTTCCACCAGCAGGCGTACCTCGCCAAGCACTTCGTGTCTGAACACGCGATGAAGATCGGCACTGACGGTGTACAGCTACTAGGCGGACACGGCTTCTGCTGCGAACACCCGGTGGAGCTCTGGTACCGCAGCCTCCGCGCCATCGCCACCCTCGAAGGTCTCGGCAGCGCCTAACGCCAAAGAATTGAAGGAAGACGACAATGATTAATCTCGAACTCGCCAAGAAGCACCAGGACACCCTGGACCAGACCATGATGCTCTCGGAGCACATGATTCGCCCCTACTCCCGCAAGTACGACAAGGAAGAGCACACCTACCCGAAAGAAATGGAGCAGGTGGCTGAACTCATCAACGTCTCGCGCTCGGAAGTCATGGGCGGGAAGAAAGAGAAGAAAGACCCGGACGCTGTCGTCAACGGCGGCAACATGGGCGCCGTGGTGGGCCTCTTCGGACTGTGCTGGGGTGACGTGGGCCTGTTTCTGGCCATGCCCGGTTCCGGCCTGGGTAACGCAGCGATCACCGCGGTGGGCACACCTGAGCAGGTGAAGAAGTACGGCAGCAGCTATGCCGCAATGTGTATCACCGAGCCCGGCACAGGTTCTGACTCCGCCAACATCAGCACCACCGCCGTGCTCGACGGTGACGAGTGGGTGCTGAACGGTGAGAAGATCTACGTCACCGACGGTGAACGCTCCGACACGCTGGTGGTGTGGGCCACGCTGGACAAGTCGAAAGGCAAGGCCGCCATCAAGTCCTTCATCGTTGAGAAAGGTACACCGGGCTGCGAGGTCGTGCGCCTGGAGCACAAGATGGGCATTCGCGCGTCCGACACAGCGGCGATTACTTTCTCAGACTGCCGCATTCCGCGCGCCAACATTCTCGGTAGCGAAGAAGTTGCCGATGACGAGGAAGGTCGCAAGAAAGCCTTCGGCGGCGTGATGCAGACGTTTGACAACACTCGCCCGCCGGTAGCGGCGATGGCCATCGGCACCGCACGCGCGGCACTCGACATGGCGCGCGGCCTGCTTGAAGAAGAAGGCGTTGAGCTCACCCTCGGTGCCAAGCCCGCTAACCTCGGTGCGATCGAGGCAGAGCTGGTGCGCATGGAAGGCGAGTGGGAAGCGGCGCGCCTGCTGGTGCTCAAGGCCGCATGGATGGCAGACAACAAGCAGCCGAACTCCAAGGAAGCGTCGATGTGCAAGGCGAAGGCTGGCCGCGTTGGCAACGACATCACGCTGCGCTGCGTCGCTCTGTGCCAGAGCCTTGGCTACAGCGAAGACCGCCTGCTGGAGAAGTTCGCCCGCGACTCGAAGATTCTCGACATCTTTGAGGGCACGCAGCAGATTCAGCAGCTGATCGTCGCGCGTCGCGTACTGGAGAAATCATCCTCCGAACTGAAGTAACGCTGTAACATCTTCGGATGTCCCAGCAACTTTCGCGCAAGCAACTGACTGTACTGATCCTGGGGCTCATGGCCACCGGGATCGGTCAGTCGCTCGTGTTTGCCCTGCTCGCGCCCCTCGGGCGCGAAGTTAATCTCAGCGAGGTAGCGACCACCTCCATCATCGCGGTCTCCGCGCTAACGTTCGGCCTCGCGGCGCCCTACTGGGGTCGCTTCAGTGACCGCGTGGGGCGCAAGCCCGTGATCATTACAGGCCTCATCGGATACACAGTAGGCACGCTGTTGTTTGCCAGCGTGTTTCAGGCGGCGCTGTCAGGGCTGCTGACCGGCACGACCTTCTACATCATCCTGATGGTCACGCGCAGCACGCAAGCGGCGGTGATGTCGGCCACCAACCCGGCGAGTTCCGCCTACGCGGCCGACCACTCAAGCCGGGACCAGCGCACAAAGACCATGGCGCGACTTGGCACCGCGAACAGCCTCGGCACAATTCTCGGCCCCGCAGTTTCCGGTGCCCTTGCCGTCTTTGGCCTGTTGGCCCCACTCTACTTCGCTGCCGCCCTCGCGGCACTGGCGGCGGTGCTCGTCTGGCGCGCCCTGCCCGCGATACCCGCCGCAGAGCGGCAGGCGCACCAGCCCATCACGCGACTGCGCTACACGGACCGCCGGCTAACACTGTTCCTGTTAACCGCAATCGGGGTGTTCGTGGGGTTCTCGGGTATTCAACAAACGCTGGGGTTTCACCTGCAGGACAAGATGGGGCTTACCGGCATCGAGACCGCGCAGCTCACCGGCGCGGCGCTGATGGTCTCCGCAATCTTCACGCTTACAACACAGGTGACGTTCATGCAGCGGGTCAACCTGCGACCCACGCAGTTCATCCGCCTGGGCCTACTTTTCATGCTCACAGGCGCCGGGGTGATCTCGATGTTCGAGACGTTTACCGTACTCGCCATCGGCATGGCCTTCATGGGTACGGGTATGGCGATGACGATGCCGGCAATTTCCGCAGGCGCGTCACTCGCGGTGAGTCCGGAGGAACAGGGAGGTGCCGCAGGCCTGGTGAGTTCCTGCCCACCGCTCGGCTTCGCGGTGGGCCCGGTCGCGGCCGGTGTGCTTTACCAGGTAGACCCAGCGCTCTCGCCACTGTTCAGCGGGTGCGTTTTTTTTCTTGTACTGATTGCGCTGGTCGTCAGTCGGCGCTAACAGCTAAGGGGGCGCAGGCAATAGCGTTGGCAGGCATATCGCCATCGTTCGCCGCGCCCAAGTAACTCGACTGCACTGCCTCCGGCGGGATCGACTGGATCGTCAGCGAGCTGCGGTTCTGCACCTGCGATTGTGAGCAGCGGTCGGCAAGGCCCTCCGTAACATCAACGATCTCCGGCTCCTTCACCTCCCCGCATCGATCGCTGCACGTACGGGTTATTGTTATTTGTCTGGCGATTGTCCAAGAAGTCTAGTTCACGCTAACCTATCCCTCAAGGCGATCTGTCCGGCGGGGCCGACAGCGGTACGGGCACAAGGGAGAGACATGCAACGAGCGGCTCTGGCATTGATGGCATTCCCACTACTGGTGGTCGCCGCATGTAGCGGTGATTCGCCACAGCCCACGACTCAGCAGCCGCAAGCCGCCGATGGATACACCGCACCTGCGGGCCAAACACCGAACCCCCTGCGCAACGCCTACTTCGGCGACCTGCACGTCCACACCGCCTACTCTTTCGACGCGTTCACCTTCGGCACAACCGCCACCCCGGAGCACGCTTACCGCTATGCCGCGGGTGAGAGCATTGAACACCCCTGGGGCTACGAGCTCCGTTTGCGTAAGCCGTTGGATTTCTACGCTGTCACAGACCACGCGCAGTACCTGGGCGTTGCTCGCGAAGCCGCAGACCCCGACTCCGAGTTTTCGCGGCATTCGTTCACGCGCAAGTTTCGCAGCCTGAACGCCGACAAGAATCGAGACCTGCGATCGCTGGGCTTCCGCCTAAATGCATACAGGTTTCTACCTACACAGATCGGTCGCAGTGTCGCCAATGGCAGAGTCGCAGTTGGAGAACTGGACGCTATCGGCAAGCGCGCATGGAAAGATACCGTCGAGAGCGCAAACGCAAACTACCGACCCGGCACACTCACTACATTCGCCGGATTTGAGTACACATCGCACGGTGGCGGTGGTGGACTGCATCGCAACGTGATCTTTGCAGCAACAGAGAACCTTCCTCCTCTGCCCTTCTCGCGCGATGACTCACAGAATCCCGAAGGCCTCTGGGACTGGATGGACGGGTTACGAGACAACGGACTCGACAGCATCGCTATTCCGCACAACAGCAACGCATCCAACGGGCAGATGTTCCTGCAAACAGACTGGGCGGGCGAACCGTTTGACGACGCCTACGGCAAGCAGCGCTTGCGCAACGAACCGCTTGCCGAGATTACGCAGGCCAAGGGCACCTCAGACACACATCCGGACTTATCGCCGGAGGACGAGTGGTCCGATTTTGAGATCGTCACGTGGAAGACCGTGCCGGATCAGGAGGGAGTCTATCGCGGTGGATATGTGCGCGATGCCTACCTGCGCGGCATGCAACTGGACGATCGAGGCGTATTCAACCCCTATCGCTTCGGCCTCATCGGCTCCAGCGATACCCATGTCGCGGCAACGTCCGACCGCGAGGACAACTTCTTCTCAAAATCCGCCCTGATGGATGGGCTGCCGTTTCTGCGAGGTACCGTGCCGCTCAATCTCCTGGAACGCTCTGCGGCCGCATTCATCGCGCCATCGATGGTCAAGGAAGTCGGCGACCGCAGGTACTTCGAAAGCTCCAGCTTCGAACGGTGGAGCGCCTCGGGTCTCGCGGCAGTCTGGGCCGAAGACAACACGCGGGAATCCATATTCAGTGCGCTGCGGCGTAAAGAGACGTTCGCCACAACCGGACCGCGCATGCAGGTTCGCTTTTTCTGTGGCTACGGCTACGACGCGGCGCTGCTCAACGACAGCCAACTCCTGAAAGAGGCTTACGCTAACGGGGTACCCATGGGCGGTGAGCTCGATGCGCGCGACCGGGAATCGCCCCACTTCCTGCTCTGGGCAATGCGCGATGCAGACAGCGCACCGCTACAGCGCTTGCAGGTGATAAAGGGTTATGTAGAAAACGGCATGCCACATGAACATGTGTATGATGCGGCCTGTGCAGGCGGGGTCGACGTCGATGGTAAATCCCACCGCTGCCCCGACAACGGCGCAACGGTAAATCTCGAAGACTGCACGTTCAGCGCAGCAACCGGCGCCGACGAACTGCTCACGCTATGGCGCGATCCCGACTTCGATCCCGCCGTGGACGCCTTCTACTATGTACGCGTGCTGGAAAACCCAACCTGCCGCTGGTCAACCTGGGACGCGCTGCGCGCCGGTGCCGCACCGCGTGAGGACCTGCCTGCCACGATCCAGGAACGGGCATGGTCTTCGCCCATCTGGTACCGGGCAAGCAACTAACCTACAAGAATCTTTTCGAGCGCCGTGCGCAGGTTTGCTGGAATGGGGACTGAGCGATTTTCTGCGCGCTCAACAAACACGTGCACGAAGTGGCCGTGCGCGCAGGCTGTTTCTTCGCCCGCCTTGAAGATAGCGATGCCGTACTGAACCGAGCTATTACCCAGACGATCGACGCGCACGCCCGCCTCTATAGGCTCGGGATAGGTGATCGGCGCGTGGTACTCGCAGCCGGAGTTCACAACGTAGCCGACAATCGTACCGTCAGAAATATCGAGGCCGCCCTCCTCGATCAGGTAGCGATTAGCCACCGTGTCGAAGTAAGAATAGTAGGTCACGTTGTTTACGTGACCATAGATGTCGTTGTCAGACCAGCGCGTGGTGATCGGGTAGAAAACACCGTAGTCGGCGCGCGTCGGGATTTCAGGTTTGCTCACGCGGCGCTCCTGTAGGCCGCACGGTAAATCGCCAGCGCGTCATCGTACTCAACATCGCGCGGGTTATTAATCAGCAGGCGCTGCTGCAGCATGGCGTCCTCCGCCAGCATCTCAAGGTCAGACTCTTTCACTTCGGCCTGCTCGAGTGTGGCCGGCAATTTCACGTCATCGATAAGCTTACGTAAACCTATGATCAAGGCGTGCGTCTTCGCCTCGTCAGAACCGCTGACAGACTCACCGAGCACCACCTCAGCCAGCTCTGCATACAGGCTACTTGCGACCTCGGCATTGAAGTCGAGCACAGCAGGCAACACGAGCGAGTTACTGAGCCCGTGGGGAATGTGGTAGTGACCGCCGAGCGGATACGCGAGCGCATGGACCGCGGCAACCGGTGCGTTTGCAAACGACTGCCCCGCCAGGCAGGCGCCCAACAACATCGCGTCCCTGGCGGCAAAGTTAGCGCCATCGCTGACGGCGGTGCGGATATTGCGTGAAAGCAGCTCCAATGCCCGAACGGCAAGCATATCTGACACAGGGTTTTTCTTGTGTTTAGAGGTGTACGCTTCAATCGCGTGCACCATCGCGTCAACACCGGTCATGGCGGTGACGGGAGCGGGAAGCCCCAATGTGAGATTGGCGTCGAGTACGGCAACGTCAGGCAATAGAACCGGGCTGGACACACCGGCCTTGGTCGTCTCTCCCGTTGTAATGACGGCGACCGGAGTCACCTCGGAACCCGTGCCCGCGGTAGTCGGAACAAGGATGAGAGGCAGTCGGCTGCCAGTAACCTGCGCAACACCGTACATCTCATTGAGCGGCTGGTCGCCACCGAGTAAAGCCGCCACCACCTTGGCGGTGTCCATCGAGCTACCGCCGCCCACCGCGAGTACCCCGTCAACACCTGCAGCGCGCGCCTGGTCTGTCGCGCTGTGCACAGTTTCCTCGGGCGGGTCTTCGCGCACCTCGCTGAAAACCACCGGCGCAAAGCCTTCTGCCGTCAGGGCGTCCAGCACCGGCTGTACAAGGCCGATCTGCATCAGGCCAGGGTCCGTGACCAGCATGGGTTTGCCGATGCCAAGTGCTCGACACTCTGCTGCAAGACTCAGTGCGGCGTCAGGCGCATTGATAATGCGCCCCACGGTGTTGAACTCGAAGGCGGACATAGCGGGCCTCCTACGGCGTAATGATGACCTTGCCGCGCGCGCGACGGTCGATCATGCAGTTAAACGCATCTTCGTACTGGTCGAGGGAGTAGCAGTCCGTCACGATCGGGCTCAGCTTGCCCGTGTCGAAGAGCTCCCAGAGCTCCTTGATGTTCTGCATGTTCACCTCGGGCTCTTCACCCATGAAGCGACCCCAGAAAACACCCACGATAGAAGCGCCCTTCAGCAGTGCAAGGTTGAGCGGAATCTTGGGAATCGGTCCGCTGGCAAAGCCGATCACGAGGTAGCGGCCATTCCACGCGAGGTTGCGAATCGCAGGTTCGGCGTAATCACCGCCGACCGGATCGTAGATCACGTCGAAGCCCTTGCCGCCCGACACTTCTTTCAGCGTCGCCTTCAGGTCGATGTCAGTGTAGTTAATCACCTCGTCGGCACCGAGCTTCTTGCAGATCTCGAGCTTCTCATCGGAGCTGGCGCACGCGACGACTTTGGCGCCCATCAGCTTGCCGAGCTCAACCGCGGTCGTACCTACGCCGCCCGCCGCGCCCAGCACGAGCACGGTGTCGCCCTCTTTCAGCTGCGCTCGCTGCTTATAGGCGTGGTAGGTGGTGAAGTAGGTGACGCACACACCGGCCGCCTGTTCGAAGCTGAGCGACTCGGGCATGGGAAACGCGCCCATTTCGTGTACGGCGACACGTTCGCAGAAGGCGTTCACGCCGGTAGAGGCAATCACCTTGTCGCCCACCTTGTAGCGCGTGACCTTGTCGCCAACGGCAGACACGATACCCGCCAGTTCACCGCCCGGAATAAACGGCATCGGCGGCTGCGACTGGTACTTGCCCTGGATCATCAACACGTCGGGGAAGTTGAGACCGGCGGCTTTCACGTCGATCAGGATCTCATTTTCACCGACCTCCGGCTCGGCCCAGTTTGCGTCGAGCGTGAGCTTGTCGGCCATGCCGAATTCGGAACATACCACTGCTTTCATTATGTATTCCTCGGAAACTTTTGGCTGTGCTGAAACAACAACGGCGCCCGCAGGCGCCGTTGTGTGAGCAATGCTATCAGGCGACCTCGAAGAGGCCGGCAGCGCCCATGCCGCCGCCCACGCACATGGTGATCACCACGTACTTGACGCCGCGACGCTTACCTTCGATCAGCGCGTGGCCGATCATGCGCGAACCGCTCATGCCGTAAGGGTGACCGATAGAAATCGCGCCGCCGTTAACGTTGAGCTTGTCGTTGTCGATGCCGAGCTGGTCGCGGCAGTAGATGACCTGTACCGCGAACGCTTCGTTCAGCTCCCACAGGCCGATGTCGTCAACCGACAGGCCGTGCTGCTTGAGCAGTTTGGGCACAGCGTAGACAGGGCCAATACCCATCTCGTCAGGCGCAAGGCCCGCAACCGCGATACCGCGGTAGATGCCGAGGGGCTCGAGGCCTTTCTGCTCGGCGAGCTTGGCGTCCATGACGAGCTGCGCGGAGGAACCATCGGACAGCTGCGACGCGTTACCCGCCGTAATCGTGCCGCCCTCTTGCACAGTCTTCAGACCTGCAAGACCTTCGGCCGTTGTAGCACGGATACCTTCGTCGGCACTCACTGTAGCCTCGGCTTCTGAAGCCTCGCCGGTTTCCTTGTCCCACACGGTGCGCATGCAGGTAACAGGTACGAGTTCATCGGCGTACTTGCCTGCCTCGTAAGCCGCCGCGGTGCGCTGCTGGGACTGCAGGCCGTACTCGTCCATGGCATCGCGGCTGATGTTGTAACGCTCTGCCACGACTTCAGCAGTCTGCAGCATCGGCATGAAGATGTTGGGCTCGATGGCGAGCAGCTCAGCGTCCACCATGCGGTGCACGTTCATGTGTTCGTTCTGCACGAGGGAGATTGACTCAAGTCCGCCACCGACAACAACCTTCATGCCGTCTTCGGTGACCTGCTTTGCCGCTGTCGCTACCGCCATAAGGCCTGAGGAACACTGGCGGTCGATGGTCATGCCGGACACGGTGTTCGGCAGGCCGGCGCGCAGCGCGATCTGGCGTGCGATGTTGGAGCCAGTGGCGCCCTGCTGCAGCGCGCTGCCCATGATCACGTCATCGACCTCTGCCGGGTCGATGCCCGCGCGCTCAACGGCGGCGGTGACAGAAGCTGCGCCGAGGGAAGCGCCGCCGAGGTTGTTGAAGCCGCCGCGATAGGCTTTGCCGATCGGGGTACGGGCGGTGGATACGATTACTGCGTCAGTCATTTTGGTTCTCCGGTTGGGGTGACCCATTCAAATGTCGGGGTCACGGTGCCCCCACTTGAGCGGGGGCAACGGTGAGTAGTGCTAGTTGTTCATTCCCAGGCCTTCCATGGCGAGGCCGACCATTTTCATGGTCTGCTCTGCGCCCATTTGCGGCTGGTTTTCGTTTTCGGTCGCGGCGATGCGGTCCCACGCTGCGGCGATGCCTTCCGGCGTCTGCTCTTCGGGGGGCAGCCATGCACCTGCAGACTCCACGATGCGAGCCACGGCAAAGCTGCCAGCACCGGCACCCAGGATTGTGCGGGTAGGTGCGTCTTCGCTCACCAGGTAAAGCACCGCGGGTGTCACGGTCTCCGGCGTAAGCAGATCGAAAGCGTCGTCAGGCAGCAGGCCCTCAGTCATACGCGTACCCGCAGTCGGGGCGAGCGCATTGACCTTGATATTGTACTTCGCACCTTCCTGGGCCAGCGTGTTCATCATGCCGATCACGCCCATCTTGGCACTGCCGTAGTTGGTCTGGCCGAAGTTGCCGTAAAGGCCGGAAGAAGACGTGGTGACAACGATGCGGCCGTAGGCCTGCTCGCGCATGATTTCCCAGCATGCCTTGGTGCAGTTCACGCTGCCCATGAGATGCACGTCGAGCACCAGTTTGAAGTCTTCCAGGGTGCCCTTGGCGAAGCTCTTATCACGCAGGATGCCGGCGTTGTTAACCAGGATATCAACGCGACCCCAGGTATCCATTGCCTGGGCAACCAGCTTCTCAACTTCGTCGTACTTGGCAACATTGGCGCCGTTGGCGATCGCTTCGCCACCAGCGTCGTTGATCTCCTTGACGACGGCCTGCGCCGCCTCGGAGCCGGCACCGGAACCATCTACGCTGCCGCCGAGGTCATTGACCACAACCTTGGCACCGCGCTTGGCCAGTTCGATCGCGTGGCAGCGGCCGAGACCACCACCTGCGCCAGTCACGATAGCCACTTTGCCGTCATAACGAATAGACATGCTTACAATCCTCTAACTGTGTATATAAAGAAGGGTTAACCCGCGACGACCATGGTCAGCCACTCGCAGACCAGCGCCGGCGTCTCTTCACCTTCGATCTCGACGGTGATGGACTGAGTGGTCAGGAAGCGGTTGTCGTCCTTCTGCTGGATGTTGGTGATTTCAGACAGTGCGCGGACACGCTTGCCCGCGCGCACCGGCGCCAGGAAGCGAACCTTGTCGAAACCGTAGTTGATGCCCATCACGATGTTCTCGGGCACGATGCCGTTACCCTCGGCCATCTTGGAAAGCAGCGACAGGGTCAGGAAGCCGTGAGCAATGGTGCCACCAAATGGCGTGTTCTTTGCGGCCTCTTCATCGATATGGATGAACTGGTGGTCTTCGGTACAGTCGGCGAAGGTATTGATGCGGTCCTGGCCGATCTCGATCCACTCTCCGGGTTCGAATTTGGTGCCGATCGCGTCCAGCATCTGCTCCTTGGGTACGACTTTTACTGCCATGGTGTGGTCCTCGTGTGTATTCGCTGTGGCTAGCGTGGAAGCTCTCAAGTGTAGTCGAGCCGCAATATTTCACCGTGTCGCAGGGCCTGTGAAGGCGCGAACGTTGCGGCGTCAGTTGGGGGAAAAGGTGTAGATACCCGCCAAAAAAGGGATTTGAACATACAGTATGTATTTATGCCTTTCAAGTATTTTATGGGGCGGCAGGGCTTGCTATTCTGCCGCCCGCTGCGGGGTGTATTCAAGCGCCAGACCTTGCAATTTCGCACCCTGTGGGGTCGAATTTATTCGGCCTTCAGACAACACAACCAGCTCAGCTGGTCGAATAAATGCCCGATCCATTCCGGTACGCCTTTGACCCCAGAGCTCGCTTCACCACAGGACACCAGCCATGGCCTACGAGCCAGCCCTGACTCTGCTTAAGCGCCTTGTTGCACGCGCGGCGGGTGACGGCCCGGAACCCAAGCCCCTCAGCCTGCAAGTGCCGGTGGCAAACTATACCGACCCCGCGCGCTTCGAGCAGGAAAAAGCCCGCCTGTTCCTGCGGCGCCCGCTTATTGTCGGGCACGAGTCGCAGCTGCCAGAAGCAGGCGACAGCCTGGTATTCGACTGGCTCGGCCTGCCGCTGATCACCATGCGCGACAAGGCGGGCAATATCGGCACCTTTATGAACGTCTGCCGCCATCGCGGCATGCGCCTCGTGCAGGATGAGGGGTGCACCAACCTGCGCTCCCTGGTCTGCCCCTATCACCAGTGGACCTACGGCCTCGATGGCGAGTTGCGCAATGTGCCGCGCAGCGAGACGTTCGACGATCTCGACATGGCCAGCCGGGGCCTGGTCGCCCTGCCCTGTGAGGTCCGGGGCGGCCTGATCTGGGTGCAGGCGGAAGGCGAGATGGACCTCGACGCCCACCTCGCGGGCCTCGGCGCCGACCTCGACCTCTTTCACATGCCTGACTTTCAGTTCTGCGCCAGCAACGTGCGCACGGTCGACTGCAACTGGAAGCTGATCCAGGATGCGTTCCTCGACGGCTACCACGTGGTGCGCCTGCACAAGAACACCGTCGGCGCGTTTTTCCCCGATTCGATGGCCGAGTCAGACCAGGTCGGCGACCACATCCGCTCCGCGGTGGCGCGCAACGAGATTTTCGATGCGCCGGGGCTCGCGGAAGAAGCGCTGGACATACGCCACCACGCCACCTACTCGTACACCGTCTTCCCTAATGCCGTACTGGTGTTCCACCCGGACTACACGAGCATCATCAGCCTGTTTCCAAAGTCAGCGGAGCAGACCGTATTTGCCCATACCATGCTCACGCCGCACGCTCCGAAGTCGGCCGAGGAAAAAGGCCATTTCGAACGCTCCTTCGAGCTGATCGACCAGGGGGTGTTCCAGGCGGAGGATATTTTTGTATCGGTCGCGGCGCAGAAGGGCATGCAGTCGGGCGCCAACGAGAGCTTACTGTTCGGCGGCCTCGAGGAGGCCGCCATACGCTTTCACAATGTGATCGAGCGGGAGCTCGCGTAGCGCCCAAGCGCTAGAAGTTGTACTCGAGGTTCACACCCATGACGCGCGGGTTCTGCAGGTCCACCCCGGCGTTACCCGTCACGGTGCTCGGCCTGCCCCTGCCCACAACCTCCCGATCATCTTCGAGGTTGCGCACAAAGGCCTCGGCGCGCCATACACGGTCGGCATCAGACACCGCAAGGCGCAGGTTCCACTCATCAAAGCTGTCGATCCTGTCGAGCTCAGGGTTGTTGAAGGCATCGGCCCAGGACTCGTCGGTGTAGAGGTAGCTGGTGGTAAAGGTCCAGTCCAACTCGGCAATCTTCCACAGGAACGTCACGTTGGCAGACACCTTGTGCTCGGGCATGGTGGGAAACTGGTTGCCGGCCAGGTCTTGTGGGTCAGTACACAAAGGATCCTGTGAACGCCCTTCGCGCAGCGGGCCGGATTGGCACGCATTGGCGTCGGTTGAGAGAAACTCCTTGTACTCCGAGTCGTTCCAGGAATAGGTACCGCTCAGCAGCACGTGATCGCCCACGAAAGCGGAACCTGCAAATTCCAGGCCCCACGCTGCGGCCTCGTCGGCGTTGACGAAGGTATTGAGGCCGATGCCCTCTACCACGTCACGCTTGATCACCTGCAGGTCTTCATAATCGTAGTAGTAGGCTGACACCTCTGCCGTTGCGCGGTTGTCCATGAAGCTGCCCTTGTAGCCAAGCTCGTAGGAGATCAGGGACTCGGGCTCTACCACGTCGACCTGGTCAGAGGCAGTCGGCTTCTGGAAATTGAAACCACCCGAGCGGTAACCGGTTGCAATGAAGCCGTAGAGAAAGTGATTATCACTGAGCGTGTGATCTACACCGAGGCGCCAGGTGACCTCGTCCCAGTCATCTTCCTCTGCCCGGAATACGGTTGGGTCAGTCGGGTCGCCGACAAACTGTACGAACGTATTGTCGTTGCCTTTCTTCTCGTCGTAGGAAAAACGCAGCCCGGCTGACAGCTTCGTCGATTGCGTGGCGTCCCAGGTCAGCTGGCCGTAGGTTGCGTACGAACGGGTATCAACGTTAGCTTCACCGCGATAGAGAAAGTTGTTGTCGCTAACGGGCCCATCGATGAGGCTGCCAAAAAACGCGTACACCTCCATCAGGTCGTCGTTATGCTCCCGAAAGATCACCACCTGCTCTTCGTTGCTGTGGTAGTAGTAAAGGCCCGCGAGCAGCTGCAGGTCGCCGTCCCAGTCTGAGGTGTACTGCAGCTCGTGGGAGGAGAACTGCGCTTCCTGGTTTACCTCGTACGTCATATCAGCAGGCGTAATGGTCTGCCCGGTCAGCACATCGACCGTGGTACCGAGGAACTCGTAGTTGCGCCAGTCGATACCCGAATCCGAGGCAACACTCGCGTCGGCATCCTGCATCAGCTCAAACCAGTATTTGGAGTAGCCGCCCGTGTACTTGATCGAGTAGTTCTCGCCGCTGTACTCACTGGTCAGGAAAGCCGCCCAGCGGTTGTTGAGCAGGTTGGGGTCGCGGTCAACGCGCACGCGATCCTCATTTTCAACCGCCGGGTTTTCAACCGCGAGGCCCTGGCGCATGTTGACGAAGTTCTGGGCCGGGAACATGCCGGGAAAGTTGAGCTGTTCGCCAGTATCGACGTCATTGACGATCGGGATCAGGTCGCGTTCGAACGGCTCGATGATGTAGCCGTTGTTATTGCGGTAGCCGCGGTCAACGCCGATCACTTTCAGGTTGGTGGTCCAGTTCTCGGTCGTATCGTGCTGGAACCCGAAGGTACCGTAGAGCGTGTCGTCCTGGCCGTAGTCCTTGCCGTTGAACGTGTTGTCCTGAAAGCCCTCACGCTCATACTTGGACACACCCACGAGCACGCCCAGTTTTTCAGTCAGCGGGCCGCTTGTGTAACCCTGCAGCAGGCGCCCGTTGTAGTTGCTCATCTCACCCGCTACGCGTGTGCTCCACTCGTCCTGCGGCGTCTTGCTGATGAAGCTGATGGCGCCACCGATGGAGTTGCGACCGTACAGCGTGCCCTGCGGGCCACGCAGTACCTCGATGCGCTCGATGTCCATGTACCTTGAGTAATTGAAGACGCCGTTTTCGGTGTTGTAGACGCCGTCCCAGTAAATGCCGATGCCGGGCTCGGAGCCCACGGCGAGGTTGGGGCGACCGATGCCGCGGATGGTGACGCGAAACGTGCCGATCTGCAGTGATGGGGTTCGCGCCGTGAGGTCCGCACTACCCTCAATGCCCAACAGGTCGAACGCTTCACCGTCGAACGCGCTGATTGAGCCCGCGGTTTCCAGCAGCGAGGTCTCGCGTTTGGTAGCGGTGACAATGATCTCTTCGAGGGATAGTCGCTCGGCCAGTACATCGGCGGCGAGAAAAGTGAAACCTAAGGGAATACACGTCGCCCGAGCGACACGGGATATCTTCATGAGCACACACCACTTTCTATTGTTATTTGTGGAAAGCGGTTTAGCTCTTTAACAGGGGGCCAGCTTGCGAGTTGGCGTCTGCCGCTACCGCTTTCTATGTACCGCTCCCTGCCTCACATGGCGGGAGCGGACACAAAATGACTGCACAGTCATATTACCTGACTTTAATGCAATCACCAGCGGCGTTCAAGACGAGCGGTTTCAGCCGTCGCGGAAGGTGGCGTTCGTCTGCTCCTGGGCACCTTTCTGGAAGTACTTTTTCAGTTCGTTGCGCCCAACGACCATGCGGTGCACGGCATCGGGGCCATCGGCGAGCCGCAGGGTGCGCTGGCCCATGTACATGGTGGCCAGCGGCGTGTCCTGCGACACACCCAGCGCGCCAAAGAGCTGGATCGCCTCGTCAACAATGCGGATGGTGACGTTGGGCACCGCCGTCTTGATCATCGAGATCCAGACACGTGCTTCCTTGGGGTCAACGTTGTCCATCATCCAGGCCGTCTTGAGCGTCAGCAGCCGCGCCTGCTCGATGTCCATGCGCGCGTTGGCGATGATGTCGATGTTGCCGCCGAGTCGGGCGAGCTCCTTGCCGAAGGCAACGCGCGAGACCGAGCGCTCGCAGAGCAGCTCAAGCGCCTTTTCGGCCGCGCCGATCGCGCGCATGCAATGGTGGATACGGCCCGGGCCGAGGCGGCCCTGCGAAATCTCAAAACCGCGGCCTGGGCCGAGGATAATGTTCTCCTTCGGCACGCGGCAGTCAGTGAACTTCTGGTGCATGTGACCGTGCGGCGCATCATCCATTGAAAAGACATTCATGGGGCGAATGTTTTCGAACCCGGGCGTGTCGGTCGGCACGAGAATTTGTGACTGCTGCAGGTGCTTCGGGGCATCGGGGTCGGTCTTCACCATGACGATCATGATCTTACAGCGCGGGTCGCCGGCGCCCGACACGTAGTGCTTCTCGCCGTTGATTACCCACTCGTCGCCGTCGAGCACCGCCTGGGTGCAGATGTTGGTAGCGTCAGACGACGCAACACCGGGCTCGGTCATAGAGAACGCGGAGCGAATCTCGCCATTCATCAGCGGCTCCAGCCACTGCTTCTTCTGCTCTTCGGTACCGTACTTGTGCAGCACCTCCATGTTGCCCGTGTCGGGGGCGGAGCAGTTGAAGATCTCCGCCGCCATGTGCGACTTGCCCGTCTCTTCAGCGAGGTAGGCGTACTCGACCGTGTTCAGCCCAGTGCCGTTCTCGTCGGTGAGGAAGAAATTCCACAGGCCCTTTGCCTTGGCTTTCTCCTTGAGGCCCTCGCGAATCTCGTTCTGCCGGTCGGTGTAGTCCCAGCGATCGCCGACATCCACGTCGGCGTAGTATTCATGCTCGACGGGCAGGATTTCGTCGTCGATAAAACGCTTAACTTCTTCCAGAATGGGCGCCACGTTGGCGCTGATACCCAGGTCCATCAGTTCTCTCCTCTTAACAATTCGGGGTAGCCGCCAGCGGCGGCCACAAAAACCTTATGCCAGGCCGAGCTGTTCGGCGTAGTCGGCCTTGAGCTGGCGCTT
Source organism: Halioglobus sp. (assembly GCA_965227435.1). Classification (GTDB taxonomy): domain Bacteria; phylum Pseudomonadota; class Gammaproteobacteria; order Pseudomonadales; family Halieaceae; genus Marimicrobium. Next base: position 1,839,571 of record CBDDGB010000002.1, read on the forward strand.
GAAAATCTTGCCCGAGGCAATGCGTGGCAGCTGTTCGTCGCGGAAAAACACGTGCGCCGGAATCTTAAAGCTGGCCAGGTGCTCCCGGAGGAACTCACCGAGCTCGGCTTCACCGAGTGACTGGCCCTCTTTCAGCACAATAGCAGCACCAACGATCTCGCCGAGGCGTTCATCGGGCAGCCCAAACACGGCGGCCTCAAACACGGCCGGGTGGCTGTAGATCGCAGCCTCGACTTCAAGGCAGCTGATATTCTCGCCGCCACGGATGATGATTTCCTTGATCCGATCGACAATGTACAGAAATCCGTCTTCATCGAGGTAGGCCACATCACCGGTGTGGAACCAGCCGTCGATAAACGCTTCCGCGGTGGCCTCTGGCTTGTTCCAGTAACCAAGTACGTTGACAGGCGACTTGATACACAGCTCGCCCCGCTCACCCGCGGGCAGCTCAGCGCCGGTCTCATCAATCACTTTGAACTCCGTGACGGCGGGTACCGCGCGGCCCGCGCTCGAAGGGCGTGCAATATAGAAAGCCCCCGCATTCACGGTGCCAAGTGCATTGGTCTCGGTGAGGCCGTAGCCGATACCCGGCGCAGATTTCTTGAAGGTGCCGGTGATCTTCTTGACCTGTTCCGGTGGGCGCGCGGCGCCTCCCGCCATGATTTCCGTCAGCGAGGAGATATCTCGGTCGGTGGTCTCCGCAGCCGCCTGTAATTCGGCCGACATCGTGGGCACACCGTTAAACCAGGTGATCTTCTCTTCCTCGATCAGGCGCAGCGCTTCCTCTGCGTCCCACTTGTGCATGATGACCATCTTGCGGCCGACAACGAGCGAGAGCAGAAACGCGGAGTGGCTGCCGGTGCAATGAAACAGCGGCACCGTGACCAGTGCTGAAGGCGGCAGCTCGGCATCGCGCTGCTCCTGGGTGCCGGCCATCTTGGTGGCGATACCCATGCACATCCAGCTGTACAGCGCAGAGAGGATGCCGCGGTGACTCGACAGCGCGCCCTTGGGGTGCCCCGTCGAACCTGACGTGTACATGATCGTCGCGTAGTCATCTGCCGCGACCTCCACCTCGGGCAGCGTGGCGCCGGCGAAGTCCGCGAGCAGGTCCTTGAAGTAGGTCACCTCAACATCGAGACCACTGCAGTCGTCGATGGCGATCACCTTCAGGCCGAACTTGTCGACCAACGGCAGCAGGCGCTCAATGCGCTGTCGGTCTGCAACCACAACTCGCGCACCCGAGTCCTCAAAACCGTAGTCCAGTTCCTCGGTTGTCCACCAGCCGTTCATCGGCACGGCAACGGCGCCGATCGACAGCGCGCCCATAAAGCTCATCATCCACTGGGGATTGTTGCGGCTGAGTATCGCTACCCGGTCACCTTTGGCGATGCCGTAACGCTCTGCGAGCGCGGCGGCGAACTCCACACCGTGCTGGTAGCCCTCGGCGAAGGTGTAGCGCTCATCGAGGTACACCGCGAAATCCTTCTCCGCGTGACCCAGCATGATCTTGAAGTACTCACCCAGGTTAGCAGGCAGGGAATTAAAGTTCTTGTACTCGACACCGTTCAGCTCGATCGTGCCGACTTCAAACGGTTGGCCGCTGGCGGTCAAACCTGCGACCGCCTCGTCAAAGGCCTGGATTTCCGGGGTCATGTTATGTGTTATCTCCCTCTTACTCGCGCCTTGCGCGGTCTAGTAGCCGTTCGCCTGCGCGAAACGGTCGAGGTGGTAGTTGTAGTCGCCGAAGGTGTGCTGCACGACCCGCGCGCGCTTGATGAAGAAGCCGATCTCGTGCTCGTCGGTCATGCCGATACCGCCGTGCATCTGGATGCCCTCATTGGTGGCGCGTTGCGCAACCTCACACAGCTTGGCTTTTGCAGCACTCGCGATCAGCGACAGGTCTTCCTGCCCGGCATCGATAGCCTGCAGGGCACCGAGCACGATCGAACGCGCCAGCTCAAGCTCAGCGAAGAGCTCTGCGGAGCGATGCTGCAGACCCTGGAACGTGCCGATAATGCGGCCAAACTGCTTGCGCTCCTTGATGTACTCGACGGTGCGCTCAAACGCCTCGGCTGACAGCCCCAGTAATTCGGAAGAGAGACCGATGTTTGCAATATCCAGCGCGCGAGCCAGCCCCGCATGCGCCTCACCTTCACCACCCAGCAGATTCGCCGCGGGTACGCGCACGTTGTTCAGGCTGAGCGCGCCGTTGCCACGCGAATCGACCATCGAACGGTGTTCAACGCTGACGCCTTCGGCACTTGCATCGACCAGCAGCGCATTGAGCCCTGCGGTGTCGCCCGCGCTGCCGCTCGAACGCGCGATCACGATGAACTGCTGTGCAGCGCAAGCGTCCATCACCAGCACCTTGCAGCCGTTGATCACGTAGTCATCGCCGTCGCGTGAGACGGATGACTCGGTGCGCTCGGGCGCGTGGTGTGCACCTTCCTGCAGTGCCACGCTGATCAGGCTTTCACCTGCCGCGATGCCCGGCAGCAGTGCCGCCTTCTGTTCAGAGTTACCCAGCTCGTTGATAAGGCTCGCCGCCACCAGCACGGTGGACTGCAAGGGGCTGGCGCTCAGGTTGCGCCCCGCCTGTTCAAGTACGAGACCAAGACCCGTATAGCCATAGCCCAGGCCGCCGTACTCTTCGTCAATCGCGATACCGGCCCAACCCATTTCAGCCATCTCTTTCCAGACGTCGGAGGAGAAACCCTGCTCGCCGCCCTCGTCGCGCAGCGCGCGCAGGTGCTCAACCGTTGCTTTCTCTTTCAGGAAACCCGCTGCAGCATCGCGCAGCATGACCTGTTCTTCATTCAATACCAGTGCCATGAATTCTGTCCTCTGCTGATGCGTTACGCGTCGGGGAGTCCAAGCACGCGCTTGGAGATAACGTTGAGCTGTACCTCGGATGTACCGCCCTCAATGGAGTTGCCCTTCGAGCGCAGCCAGTCACGCGAGAGCGTGCCGTTGTCGTACTCTTCGCCCTCCCAGCCAAGCGCACGCTCGCCAAACACTGCGAGGTTCAACTCGTTGCGGCGCTTGTTCAGCTCAGTGCCGTAGTACTTGAAGATAGAAGAAGCAGCACCTAAGCCCTGCCCCGCCTTTGCCTCGTCGCCAACGCGCGACATGGTGTAGCTGAACACCAGGGTATCAAGCTGGTACTGCGCGAGATTCTGGCGCAGCACGGAACTGGCGAGGCGACCGCTGGCGTCTGCGCCAATAACGTCAATGGCATGCTGGCCCAGCGACTTGCGCGGCGCCGCACCCATACCCGAAATCATTTCGCGCTCATGAGTCAGCAGGTACTTGGCAATAGTCCAACCCTTGCCCTCTTCCCCCACGAGGTTCTTCTTCTCGGCTTTTGCATCGTCGAAGAACGTCTCACAGAACGGCGAGCTGCCGCTGATAAGCTTGATCGGCTTCACGGTGACACCCGGTTGGTGCATGTCGAACAATACGAAGCTGATGCCCTCGTGCTTGGTGCCCGAGTTATCGGTACGCACCAGGCAGAAGATCCAGTCCGCCTTATCAGCGTAGGACGTCCAGATCTTCTGGCCGTTAATCAGGTAGTGATCGCCCTTGTCATCCGCCTTGGTCGCAAGGCTGGCGAGGTCGGAACCGGCATTCGGCTCTGAATAGCCCTGGCACCAGCGAATCTCGCCGCGCGCAATCTTCGTCAGGTGTTCTTTTTTCTGCTCTTCATTGCCAAACTCGAGCAGTGCCGGGCCCAGCATTGAGATGCCAAAGCTGTCGAGCGCGCGCCGCGCACCGATCGCCGCCATCTCCTGCGCCAGCACCTTGTTCTCTTCCTTGCTGAGACCGGCGCCGCCGTACTCTTTCGGCCAGGTGGGCACGGTCCAACCTTTCTCGGCCATGCGCTCACACCACACCACCTGGTCGGGATGCTTGATCTCGGGGTTGCGACCACCGTTATAGATGTCCTCGAAATTCCGCACAGGCATGCGCATGCTCTCGGGGCAGTTCTCTTCCAACCAGGCACGTGTTTCCTGGCGGAACGTCTCTAGATCACTCACGGGATTTCCTCGTCTGTCGAGCGACAACGGCACTAGCCGGTGTAAGGGAACGCCGGGCGCCGGTGTCGTCTGTTCTGCTACCGAAATAGAGCCCCGGCCGGGATGCGGTCGGGGCGCGAAAACGGATTTGAACATACAGTATGTTTTGCGGACGTTCAAGTATCCTTGAGGCTCTGTGCCCTGAGTATTGCTGGGAACCTGGGCAGTTTTTGGGTCGCACTTGCCCTTGCGCGCGCAGGAACCGATGACTCCTCTCCGGGACCGCAAAAGCGCCATCCATGGCAGCTCGGCTGAGGCCGTCCCTGGCCTCAGACGTCCCTCCGAGGAGTCATCGGTCCCTACGCGCTCGCCCGGTTGCGAAGAAATTCTCTGTCCATGTCGAGCCGTCCGGATCTCTTGGTCACCGACACCGGTAGCACGTGCTGGTCGGAGTCTCTTCACGGGGAGCTCTGTGGCCATGGATGGCCACAGCGCAGCTGCCATGGAAGGCGCTTTTGCGGTCCCCGTGAAGAGACTCCGGCCAGCGCGGGCGGTTAGGCCCGAGAACCTAACAGACAGAACCCCGACTAAGGCAAACGATCAAACCCAAGTGCGTGCCAAAAAAAAGGGCCCATCCAAAGATGAGCCCCCGAAACAACCGCCCAATCCAGGCGGTGGCTGAGCCTAGAAGTTAAAGCGAATATCGGCACCATACATACGCGGCGCCAGGAACGTCTGCGCGGTCGCACCGATCTTGTAGTTGGGCGAGTCCTCATCGGTCAGGTTCCTGCCCCAGACCGAAAACTCGACACTGCTGCCGCCCAGTTCAACATTCGCGAGAGAAATACTGCCGTTCAGCAGACCGTAGTCACCGACGACGACCTCACCCGAGTCCGTGTTGGCGAGGGCGAACTGGTCGTCCTGCCACGAGCCGTCGAGGTGGAACAGCAGGTCGCCGCAGTCCATGGGAACAGCCCAGTCGAAGGTGAAAGAGAGTGCGTGTTCCGGCGCCCACACCAGTTCTGTGGTGTCGGTGTTGTCGCTGCCGTCGGGGAAGATGACGTCTTCGAAGTCGTAGTCGAGGTAGGTGTAGCCCGCACCGAAACGAACGTTCTCGGTGATCGCGTACTCCAGTTCCAGTTCAAGACCCCAGATATCAGCCTCACCCGAGTTAAACACCTCGACGTTTCCGGGGCTGTTCATCGGGTCGGGCAGGTAGTCGAGGATAATGTCGTCGATCTGCGTTAGGAATACCGCGCTGTTCAAACGAACTTGTTGAGAGAACTCTGACTTGAAGCCCAGCTCATAGGAGATCAGCTCCTCCTTGCCGAATGACTTGTTGAAGTCTGCGCCATTGCGACTGGAACCGCCCGAGCGGAAACCCGTAGCAACCTTGAAGTACGAAGACATCTCGTCATTCAGGCGATAGTCGGCGATCAGCGTGTAATCGACCTGTTCGTCCTGAGACGAACTCTCTCCGGGCGGAAACGCGTTGACGAACAGTCCATCATTGGTGCGCACCGCTTCACGCTCATCGTCCGTGTAGCGCAGGCCCAGCGTCAGGTCGAGATTGTCGAGCACGGAGTATGTCAGCTGGCCAAAGGCCGCCCATGACTCGATGTCGGTGTCTACGGCGTACTCACCGAGGAACGCCGGGAATATCAGGCTAAAGTCGGTGCACGCCGGGAGGTCGCCGAACCCGAGGTCACACGGCATCATAGTAATGAGGTCCAGCACCTCGATACCGAATTCATCGGTAAGCGCACGGTCAACAAACTGCTCCTCCGTCTGCGTACCCTCTTCTTCGAAGTAGTACAGGCCACCTACATAGTTAAATCTGTCGTAGGTACCAACAACCTGAAACTCCTGTGAGAACTGTTCGTGGTGCGTCACGGTATGCGTTGAAAGCGTCCCGGCACTACCGAAAGACTCCGAGAAGTTCTGCGAGACGTCGTCGTCGAACTCGCGGTATCCCGTGATGGACTTTATGGTGAGGCTGTCATTCAGGTTGTAGGAAATCGTCAGGTTGTGGCCTTCGACCTCGGTGTTGGAGTTCGGAAGATAATAGGCTGTCTTTCCGCCACCAATTGGGGAGCGCGCGTTTTCGAGGCGGTCAGGGAAGCTGTCGGTGATCGGCAACCCGGCTGGATTCAGACCGCCCGTTGGACCGCCATACTGGAAGTAAGGTGGGGTGGTATCGACATCTGAGAGGTCATAGCTATAGTCGACCAGCAAATCTTCAAGGCCGTCGTAACGCACCGCGAAACGGTAACCGTCTGACTCCTGCTTGTAGTAGTCGTTGTAAGGAAAGCCCAGCACATCTTCGGGCACGAGCTCGCGATCTGCAGGTGCGATTTCATTTTCCACCCAACCATCGCGCTCCGAGAACACTGCGGAGAGCTTTAACTTGAAGCCAGCCATGTCGGGCAGGTCGAGGCGAGCGGCGCCGCGCAGGTAGTTGTAGTTGCCCGCGGAGAAACTCACATCGCCACCGAGCTCACCCGTGGGCTTTTTGGTGATCAGGTTTATTGCACCACCCGTGGTGTTGCGACCGTATAGCGTGCCCTGGGGGCCACGCACCACTTCCACGCGCTCCAGGTCCACCAGTTCGGTCAACATGCCAGTGGATCGCGCCGCATACACGCCGTCATAGTAGAGCCCGACCGTGTTGTCCTTGGTGAGAACAATGGAGTCGGCATTACCGATACCGCGCATAAAAAGGGCGTAATTGTTCGACGAGAAGGGGTACGCCGGCATCTGCAGGCTGGGAGACGCCTGGCCTATATCCGTGACATCAAACAGGCGCATCGCCTTGATGTCCTCTTCCTTTATAACGCTCACCGCGAGGGGAGCCTCCTGCAGCGATTCCTCGCGCTTCAATGCGGTGACCATGACCACCTCCAGGAGACCGACGGCCTGGGCCGGCGATGCTGCAAAAGGTGTGGCGATGGACGCGGCGACGAAAGCCGCCAAGGGTAGTTGCTTGCGGTTGCATAGCTTCTGCATGTCAGAGTTCCATTTTTGTCGTTTTCGGGACCCGCTGCGGACGGGCCAGACCCCTGCTAACAATATAGGGAAAAGCCGCACTGATTAAGTGTAATTTTTTACCCAACTCATCTTTGTATAGACAAATATGTCTTTTGAATCAGAGGCTTGAAAGCGCAAAACTACGGGCCGCACAAAGCCAACCCGGAACCAGTCGCAAGTGGGCGCACAGGGTGGTGCGACACTGTGTCACGCGGCAACGCGCGAGCGCCCTCCTATAATGCGCGCAAAATCAATGCTCCACGGACACCGCAATGACCCCCCGAAACACCCTGCCTGCCGCCGTCTCGGCCGCCCTGCTCGTAATCGCTCCCGCCCGCGCTGACCACATTGAAGAGCTGGTTGTCACGGCTCGTCACGACACACGCACCATCGAGCTGCACGATGACAATCTCATCGCGCCCGACGTGGCGCGACTGCTGGTGCGCGCACCCGGCGCGGCGGTCAACAGCAACGGGCCACTCACAGGCATTCCCCAGTACCGCGGCATGTACGGCAGCCGCATTGCAGCAGGGCTCGATGGCGCACAACTCGCACCCTCGGGGCCCAACTGGATGGACCCGCCGCTCTCGTATGCCGTCAGCGGCCAGCTCGAGTCCTTGGAGGTCTACCGGGGCATCGCACCGGTCAGCGTGGCGCAGGAATCGATTGGCGGCGCGATCGAGGCGCGCACCATGCGCGGCGAGTTCGGCACGGGTGACGAGCTCGACATCTCCGGCCGGGTCATCGGCAGCGCGCAAAGCGCGAGCGATGCCTTTCATCTACAGGGCGCGCTGTTCGCGGCCAACCAGTCGCACCGCGTCAAAGTCGCCGCAATGTCGGAGTCGGGCGATGACGCAGAGTTTAATGGCGGCGAAATCATACCCACAGAATACGAACGCGAGCGCTACGATGTCGGCTACGGCTTTCGCAGCGGCGACCACCAGGTACAGTTCGACTACGGTTACAACGACACGGGCGATGCGGGTACGCCAGCACTCCCCATGGACATCCGCTACATTCGTGGCGACCTCTACCGTTTCAGCTACCAGTTCTCCGGCGAGACTCCAATCGCACTGACCGTGTACGGCAGCGACCTCGATCACGGCATGACCAACTTCCACCTACGTTCGGCGCCACCGCCACCCAACTGGCGCCGCAACGAGGCCAGCAGTGACAACGCGGGCTTCAAAGCGAGCATGGAGCAACAGCACGAACGCGGGCTGTGGCGCTTCGGCGTCGACGGCTTCAGCGAAAGTCACCAGTCTGACATCAGTAACCCGAACAACGCCATGTTCTTCGTAGAGAACTTCAACAATGCAGAACGCGAGGTACTGGGCGCATTCGTCGAGCGGGACTCGCAGTGGACAAGCAGCCTGCGCACCGAGTTCGGCCTGCGCTATAACCGCGTAGCGATGGACGCAGACGAGGTAGACGGTACGCCCGCGCAGATGATGCCGCCGGCAGCGGCCCTGCGCGACAACTTCAACGCGGCCGACCGCAGCCAGGTGGACCACAACGTGGACTTCGTGGCGCGCGGTTGGTACAGCGTCAGCGACATCACCAGCTACTACCTGGGTATCGCGCGCAAAAGCCGCTCGCCCAGCTACCAGGAGCGCTACCTCTGGTTGCCACTTGAGGCCACTGCCGGCCTCGCCGATGGCAATACCTATACGGGCAACATTAATCTCGACCCCGAGGTATCGCACCAGATCGAAGCCGGGCTGGATTTTTCAAACAACCGGCTGACCGTGTCGCCCCGCATCTTCTACTCGCGCATCGATGACTATATACAGGGCACCGAAAGCACCGTCTCTCCCGCGGTAATGTTCGTGCGCATGATGAATGCGAACAACGGCACCAACAACGCCGACCCGCTGATGTTCAACAACGTGGACGCTGAGATCTACGGTGCAGATATGGACTGGACGCTATCGCTCGCCGAACGCTGGTCAATGAGCGGTCTCGTCAACTATGTGCGCGGCGAGCGCCGCGATGGCTCCAACGACAACCTGTACCGCATCGCACCCTTCAACACCACGCTGCGCCTGCACTACACCACGCCGACGGTGAGTGTCACGCTGGAGAACGAGTTCTGGGCAGAGCAGGACAACGTTAGTGCGGCACAGCGCGAGCAGGAAACCGACGACTACGCGCTCGTCAACCTGCACGCCAGCTGGGCGGCGCCCGCGGGCGTAACCCTGAGCGCGGGGGTGAATAACCTGTTCGACAGCGACTACCGCAATCACCTGTCGGGCTACAACCGCGCCGCGAACCCCGATGTCGCTCGAGGCGAGCGCCTGCCCGGCGAAGGCATCAACTTCTTTGCGCGTGCGATCTACGCTTTCTGACTCGCGTCGTCGAAGTTTTGAACGAGCGCGGGCTTGATCGCAGACATGGGGTCGGGATGAATGATGATCTCGGCGCCCGGGTAGGCTTTCAGAAGCCGGCGCTCGACGGCCTCCAGAATTCGATGCGCCGCCACGAGACTGAGCTCGTCTTCGAGCTCCACGTGAAACTGTAAGAACGTGGCGGTACCCGCGCGCCGGGAGCGCAGGTCGTGCATCCCGAGCACCTCGGGCTGCGCAAGCACAAGTTCAATAATCTGTTCGCGCTCCGCGTCGGGCAGCTCGCGGTCCATCAGGTGGTCCAGCGACTGGCGCAGAATCTGCCAGGCGCTGTAGAGGATGTAGAGACCAATGGCGATAGCGATCAGCGGGTCGATACCCGGCAGTCCGCGTGCCGAAAACCATAGCGCAACGATGACACCCCCATTGACCAGCAGGTCGCTGCGGTAGTGCAGCGCATCTGCGCTGATCGCGGTAGAACCCGTTCGCTTGACCACGTGGCGCTGGTAGATGACAAGCGCAAGCGTGGCAGCCATAGAGAATAGCATCACGGCAATGCCCACTTCCGTAGCTTCCGCCTCCGCGGGACGCAGCACTCGACGGCCCGCTTCGAGCAGCAGGAAACCGGCTGAACCCGCGACGAACGCCGCCTGACCAAGCCCCGCCAGCGCCTCTGCCTTGCCGTGCCCGAAGCGGTGCTCCCGGTCGGCGGGTGACAATGCATGACGCACCGCAAAGAGGTTTACCAGTGATGCGCACGCATCCAGTACAGAATCAATGAGGGTCGCCAGCAGGCTGACTGATCCGGTCGCTCCCCACGCCAGGGTCTTGGCGAAGATCAACGCGAGCGCTACTGCCGTCGCGGCGAGCGTGGCGCGGCGCATCAGGCGCGCCGCAGCTTCCGGCGTAATCGGCGCAATATTTGCCATAGTCGTATCAGCGTGGGTCCCGGAACTAAAAGTCTACCAAATAGCCCTTGCGCTGACTCCAACGGGACATCTGGCGAAGTACGTCCCGACAGCCGATTGAAAATACCAACTATTTACTAAATGCACCGCACTAACTGGGTATTTACGGCTTTTTGCCTTGCGCCCATACGAAGCACTTTGCAATCCTTAACCCATGACGCTCGCAAACTGCCCACAATAATATGTCAACGCCAGCCAACTCGCGGCTTGCGCTGTGGCTTGTCGCACTCCTCGCGCTCTGCAATGGCGCCATTGCCGAGGACTGGGCGCTTGTTGGTCTCGGCCAGCATCAGGAAACCGGGCGCGACATCTACCTCGGGGGACTCTATCTCGCCAAGGGCACGCAACGGCCAACCGATTTCACCGCGTTGCCCAGCCCCTGGAAAATGGAGTACCGCATTGTCGCGAGACGCACCAGCATTCGCAGCCTGTTGGGCGGAATGCTGCTGCAGAGTGAGGTCGCCACAGGCAGGACACCGGGTCCTGCGACCACCGAGTTTGCCGATGGCATTCTCTCTGCAATCCAGTCGAGCCTCTACGCCGGCGATGCGTTCGACATCGAGCTCGAGGGCGACGTAACATACGCCGTGCTGAACGGCCAGATTCTCGCCCGCAGCAGTAACCCCGACGTTGCCAGTTATTTCCTCTTGGGCTGGATCAGCGAGCAGGGACCGGCGAGTACCTTTCGCAACGCACTACTGGCTCCCGAAGTCGACCCGGACCTGCTCGCCAGGCAAGAAACGCTGAACTACTCACCTGAACGCGGCGCCGAAGTGGCCTCGTGGGTGAGTACACCCGCGCCAGCAGTTGCCACAGCCGTGGAGCCCCCGGCCACAGAGCCCTTAGCGGAGGAGTCCGTACCAGAGGAGCCCGCGCCCGCAGAGCTCACGCTGCAAGAGATTGTTCCCAACGCCCGGTCGAAAGACGCAGATACTTCGGTCGACCCCACGCTGTTGGCGGCACCGGCGCTCGCGGCCGTGGCACCGACAACCGATGGCAGCCCGGTGCCTGCAGCGGGCGGTCTGCCTGCAACAATCGGGTCAGGGGTGGCGGACCCATTGGAGCAAGGGCCTATCGAAAGCCCGGACGCGCCACCTGCTGCCGAGGAACTACCCGTAGCAGCGCTGGCAATGCTCCCCGACCTGGACGCCACGCCCGCACCTGAAGATGAGGTGATGTCGCTCGGTGTTCAGGAGTACTCGCAGCGTCTCGCCGTGTTCCAGAGCAGCATGGTGTCTGAGGTGTACAGCAAGATTCGCTATCCCAAGCGTGCGGTACGGCGCAATCTCCAGGGCCGCCTGGAACTGGATGTCGTGCTGTCAAAATCGGGTGAACTGCGCGCGGTCGAGGTCGCCTCATCGTCCGGGCACGACATTCTCGATAGAGCGGCGGTTGAAGCTGCGGAAGATGCGTTTAAACGCGGGGTAGCGAGCGTGGATCCCGTTGCGAGTGTTGAATTCAGCGTGGGCCCGGACGAGATGATCGTGCCGGTGCCTGTACAGTTTCGCCTGCAATAGCCTGTCGCCGGCGCGGCGACAGCCTGCAAACCCTAGTCGTCTGCAACCTTACGATTACGCCCTGACTTGACCATGCGCACGGTGCGCTGGCAGGTTTCCAGCCATTCACGCTCCGTGTCGGTGCGCAATGCGCGAACAAAGCCCTGCTCATTGCGGCAGGCAATGCTGGTCTTGTTGGGTGTCCAGTCGCCTTCCTTGGGGCGCGGCTTCCGAGTGCTGTAATACCAGAGGCCGCGCCGGTCCTGCATGACGTACTTGGCCTCTGACGGCAGGAATACTTTTTTACCGTCAATGACGGCGAACACTTCCGTGTCCTCCTCGGGCGCGGCATCAATTACCGCGGTCGGTGTGATGGTCAACATGGTTTGCGTCCCCGCTGATCGTCTTATCGTTGGCTCATTTCTCGACCAAGGCGGCGTCACAAGGGCAGCCACCCGGGTCAGGGCCTGTTCTTGCCTTGACACTGACGTTATAAGTGGGGGGAGAAGGTGGGACAATGGAACTGGTGCCAATTTTTTATATATTTTTTATTTATTGAAAAATATTGGCCATTATTTTCAATAGAGATCGCGGAACGGCCCGTCTAAGGCCTAATTTGGTCATTTTTTAATAACAAATCGACCGATTTCCGCGCCAGCAGAACGGTAGAAGGGAGCCTTCAGGGCGAGCTTGGGGGCCGTCAGCCCCCTTCTTAAGCGCTAGTTGTTGGGCACCAGCTTGATATGGGAGCGATCACCCCCCTCGGGGCGCATAGGCTTCAGACTCACGACCTCGCCATGACCCACAGGCAAATCCTGGGCCTCCTCGACGGAGCTCATGAGCATGTACAACGAGAGCACAGAGCGCCCTTCCTCGGTAGCGAGATCCCCGGCAAAGGCCGGCAATGCGCCCTCTGTAATAACGCCCAACACGAGCGCGTTGGTGAGATAGTCGCGAATAATCTGTCGATTGATCTGGTCCCGCAGGAATCGCTGGTAGCCGTCGTGGCCCATCGCGTCCTTGAGGGCAGCCTCCTGGACCTCCGAGTCGCAGGCCAGCTCGTCGCCGAAAGCGCCGTCAATCCAATCTGTAATTTCGTCCAAGTGCACTCTCTGTCCCCTTCTATGGCCGGCAGGCCAATCTCCTAGGCTAGGCCTTGTCCCTGCGACAGCCGCTGCTGCAGGCGATCCAGGTCAGGCACCTGGCAGGTCGTTCCCTCGTAACGAAATGCCGCGGTCGCGAATTCCGTCATTTCATCCGGCACGTCCTCAATCACCCCGGCGGTGATACGTGCCGCTCCCATGCCATCGCTACCAACGGCAACCCCGTAATATTCCATTTCCTCGCCTTCGAGCCCGAGGAAAATCGCCACCAGCCCGGCACCGCGTCGCGGGTCGCACCAGGGCGCGTCATCTTCGCCGCGCAGGTTGAGCACCGGTACTTGCCGGCCGCGCCACTCGACTTTAGCCGGCGCATCCGCTTCCTTGGTCTGCACGGTGAGGATCTCAGCGAGGCAGTTCTGGGGCACCGCCCAGGTTTCTCCTTTCGCCACGGGCAGCAGGACGCAGGCGCTTCCAGTCTCAATCTCAGACATCGTTACTCCTTACCCTTAAGACAGCTGCAGGTCGTGCCCGGTCAGCGTATTGATCTGGTCGATCAGCGCCGGGAAATTGAACGGCTTGCCCATGTAGGCGTTACAGCCAGCTTCCTTCGCCATCGCACGGTGCTTGGCACCAGTGCGCGAGGTCACCATAATCACAGGCATGTCACCGTAGCGTCGCGACTTGCGAATCTCGCGCAGCGTCTCAATGCCGTCCTTGACCGGCATCTCAACATCCAGCAAGACGATATCCGGCAGCCGATGCGTCGTGTTGAGCAGGTCAATTGCCACCAGCCCATTCTCGGCAGTCACTGTTTCCACACCGATCGTGTCGAGCTGGCTCGTCGCAACCATGCGCTGTGTGCGCGAGTCATCAACAACCAGGACCAGCAAGTTGCGCTCTTCCGGCTGCGCCATTGCGACGGGAGCAATACCATCGGTGCCCGCACTGGCCACCAGGAGGTTGAGGTCGAGCGCCACAATGGCCTCACCGTCAGACGTTGTAGCCGCACCGGCAACACCGGGCACCGTAGAGAATTGAGAGCCGATCGAGCGCACGACGAGCTCCAGCGCTTCCTCAAGGTTGTCGATAGCGATCGCCATGTAGCGCTCTTCATCACCGGCAACAATCACCGGCACGAAGGACTCCCATACCGCGCGGTCCGGCAAGCCCACGCCCTGACACAGCGTGCCGAGGTAGGCGGGTTCGCAGTCGAGATCAACAAGCCTGAGCGATTCGCCATCGGCTACCGCCCGAAAGAAGTCGTCGACAGGTACCTGTTCAACCGCAACTAGCCCGTTGAGCGGGATAGCGTAGGAATCGTCTGCAGCCGATACCAGCAATGCACCATTCACTGTCACATTACTTGGAATGCGCACCTCAAAGGATGTACCCAGACCCAGCGTGGACGAGATCTGGATATCGCCGCCGATCTGCTGCAGCTCGGTGAGTACAATGTCCATGCCCACCCCACGGCCAGAGATCTCGCTGACCTCGTTGGCCGTAGAGAAACCCTTGTGGAAGATCAAGCGCATGGCCTCTTCATCGGTCAGCGAATCGACATCGACGTCAAGCCCTTTGTCATACGCCGACTCGCGAATAGCGTCAGGGTCGATACCCTTGCCGTCGTCCGACAGTTTAATGATGTAGTCGCCGCCCGATTTGCGCACATCGATCGTGATGCGGCCGCCTGTGGACTTGCCCATGGCGATGCGGTCATCCGGGGACTCGATACCGTGGTCCAGCGCGTTCCGCACCATATGCTCGAGAATTACCTGCAGGCGCGCGTAGCGGTCGCGATCCAACGCGCCCGTTTCATTCAACACCTTGAAGGAAACCACCTTGCCGAGGTCGGTGCTCACCGTGCGTACGATGCGGCGCAGACCAGGCATCAAACGCGATACAGGTACCACGCGGGCTCCCTGGATCGTCGATGAAATGCTGGAGATCACAGTGGACTGCTGCTTCAGCATGGCCTCGATCTGGCTGTTCTGGCGGCCGAGCATATCGACCAACTCGGTCAGGTCCTCCACGCCCTCGCGCAGGATGCTCGCGGCTTCCTGCAGCTCGGAGTATTGGTCCATCTCGAGCGCGTCCATTTCTGTCGAGCTGGACCCGCGGGCGCTCACATTAAACAAGGCGCGATCCGCAATTTTGCGAATGTGTGTGCGCACCGATGTAAGGCGCCCCTGCAGCTCCGCAGAGGAACGCTTGCTGCGCGTCAGGTTCTGCGATGCGCGCACACCAAACTGCTGCGCCTGGCTTGCCAGGTTGAGCATGTGGTCGAGCTTCTCAGAGGTGATACGCACCGACTGTTGAGCGGCGAGCGCCTTGGCGCCGTCGTCCGCCAGTTGCTGGTCCCGCTTCTTCTCCAGGGCATCGAGAACAGCCGATTCGTGGACTTTGGCCTCGACAGGATCGGGCAGCGCCTCTTCCTGCGCCTCGACCACTTCCTCGACAACCGGTTCCGCCGCCTCGCCTGAAGAGCCGGTAACTTGTTGCGTGCCTGGCGCAGTTGGCAGTTCACTAGCAATATCGGCGCGCTCATCAGTGACAAACTCGACGCCGCGCACGACGGCGTCCAGCCACGCGTTAACAATGCGGAAGTAGACCTGCTCACCGTCTTCATCGGGCTGCGGCATTTTTTCCAGCAGCGTTTCAAAATTGTGTACCAGGGTGCCGAGACGCTGCAGTCCCACGCCTTTAGCGATACCCTTAATGGTGTGAAGCGTACGTGACACCTCCGCATACACCGCTTCGTCTTCGATGTTTTTCTCCCACTCGCCGATGAGAGTCTCGAGCTTCTCGATCTCGGCGCTGCCCTCTTCAATAAAGGCATCCAGGAAGTCAGCAAATACCTCATTGCTACTCGCGCTGGTGTGGTCAAACTCGATACCGGCGGGAATCGCCCAGTCGATGCCGCTCTCGCTGATCGGTGTCAGATCAAAAACTTCTTCGTCAAGCTGTACATCAGAAACCTCGTCTGCCGCATCGGCATACGACTCGGCGACCTCTTCCTGGAACAGAGGCGTTTTTTCTTCCAGTGGTTCATCGGCGGCCGAAAGGTCGGCTGCCTCAAGGTCGAGATCTACCTCTTGGGCCTCACTGCCTGCGTTCTCTGCCATGCTTTCGACGTCGAAGTCGGCAAAAGCCTCCTCGATATCGGCATCGGCCGCGGTGGCAAACTCGCCCTCGAACTCGTCGTCGAGGTCGTCGCCGAACAGGTCGTCAAGCACAGACTCTTCGGAAATCGGCACCGGGTCCGCGGCGGGCGCTTCCGCCAGTGCGGCCTCCTGTATGGGACCAGTCTCTTGCGCAGGCGCGTGTTCTTCTTCAAACGCCTCGGTAAACAGGTGGTTCCAGCTTTCGCCACTGCCACTGTCCAGAAGGCGCAGAAACAGCAATTCGCGCTGCTCCGCCTCGAGCAATCGCAGTGTGAGCGGCATCTCGGGCAGCAGCGACCGAATAGCCGCATAGCCGTCTGCGACGCAGTGTCGCACCGTATCTTCGTCGGCACCCAGCATGACCTCCGGGGTCACGGCATCTACAGGCAGATCCAGCGACAGCAGTCGCGCTCGTACAAGGTCAATCAACTCTTCCTGTAGAGGTGCGAGTACGGCGACAACCGCAGCGATATCAGGGCTCGCCGCAATCTCGTCAACAAGGTCGAGCGTCTCACTGGCAGCGAGCTCCCCGTCGACTCCATCTTCGATCTCAAGCGCATCAAAGTCCTCGGCAGTCGGCTCAAACTCTCCGCCGTCAGCAAGCAGGCGCTCAAAGTCTTCATCATCCTCCAGGGAGCCACCCAGGAAGTCGTCGGCCACGTCACCCAGGTCACTGCCCAGGACATCGCTGGAATCTTCCTCGATTTCAAGCGCAGTGGCGAAGTCGTCGTTCGCCACCTCACCCGCGGCTTCGAAGAGTGTCGGTACCGGCGTGTCGGCGAGGTTGATGTCGGACACAGGTACGGTCTCACCGAGTCCGTCTTCGTCGGTCGCGGTCAGGTCAAGGCCTTCATCATCGAGGTCGGCCAAATCCAGGTCGTCCGCCTCGCCCAGCGTAGACATGTCGAAGACTTCGTCGCTGGCGCTCTGGGCAACTTCGATAAAGTCACCCTGCAGATCCGTCTCGCTGCTTTCTGATTCCCGGGGCGCTTGCTGCAGCGTCTCCGGCTCGAGCGTCTGAGGCTCCAGAGCCTCAGCCTGTGCAGCAAGATCCATCATGATATCTTCTTGCGCCAGCGGCTCATCGGTTACCTGCTGAAGCTCTACCCTCTCGACAGCAACGTCCTCCGCAGCAGCATCGGGTGCTGGCTCTTCGACCTTGCGATCCTTGGCACGCACACGACGAATGGTGAGATTGGTCTCGCCGATGTCGTCGTCGGCCTGAAGGCCCAGTACATCCGACCCCGCTTCGACATCGCTGGCACCAGCCGAACGGTCGGCACGGTCCCGCGTATAGTCAATGGCCATGGCCACACCTTGTGTTGGCGTGTCGCCAGCGCTCTCGGCATCGGAGTCGGTTTCATAGATGCTGCCGCCAACATCGGCGGAGATCACGATTTCCTCGCCCACGAACTGGTCGATTGAATCGCCGTTGCCGCCGCGAACAAGCGGCCGCGAGGCAACCTCCGCCTCGAAGTCCGTCAACGATTGGTCGCCATCGTCGTCACTCACCTGGAACAACGTGTCTTCCGGTTCGTCCAGGTCCATTTCAAGCAGCCACTTGAGACCTCGTTCGCGGCTCTCTTCCTCGGGATCCATCGCTTCCTGGGCCCCTTTTGGTAAGTCCTTGTCGCTGTGCACGCGTCTTTCCCCCTGTTCGCGGAGCTATTGCTCTACGCGTCAATGAGCCAGCGGCTCGGTGGCGGCCAACGGCGCCGCCAGTTCTTCACCCGCGGGTGTTGTTCCCGCAGTCTTTTTAGAATCCGTATCGCCGCGCGCTGCCGCAAAGCAGGACTCGGTCAACGCCCTCACACGGTCCAGATCGGGCTCTTCGGTGGCGCAGTACGCAGCAAGAAGTGCGGGCAATGCCGAAACCACTTCCTCAAGCAGCGCTACCAGAGAATCGGTCACTTCGAGATCACCGTCGAGCACGCGGTCGAGCATGTCCTGCACAGACCAGCCAAGCTCGCCCAACACGTTGGCGCCGACCGCGCGTCCATTCCCCTTGAAAGTGTGGAAGTGACGTCGAATCTCCTTGAGCACATCATCTGCGGCCCGGGACTCCACCCAGCCGGGTAGCAATGCCTGAAGCTCCTCGACGATCTCCTCGGACTCTTCCATGAAGACCTCGCGAAACTCTGGCGTAATGTCGCCGTCCTCGATCTTCGGCTTCTTCGCAGCGGCGGGCGGGATCGTCTTGATCTTCGCCTTTTCAGGTTCGGGCGCCGGGGTCTGCACCGGCGTGAGGCGCGGCTGAGCCGCATTTGCGCCGATTGACAGCCGGTTGATCCACCCAACAAGCTCCTCACTACGCTGTTCAGCCAGCGCCATCATGTGTGAAGTATCGTCAAGCGGGTCCAGCAGCGAGCGTTGCAGGTGCATTTCAATCTGCGCAAAAGCGTCGGCGAAGCAACGGAATGCTTCGTCCTCGTTCACGGCATCGGCTTTGGTCGCGGCAGCCAGCCATTCGTGGCAACGCTCCATCACGCGACCCTCGCGCGCCATTCCGGAGAACATCAATGCGCCCGCAATTTCCTCCAGCAGCGCAAGTGAGTCCTGCAGGTTGTTTTCCTGCGGCACGGGATCAAGGCCAGCCGCGAATTCCTGGGCAAGCACATACAGCGTAGCCACATCGGCAACGCCGTTGTCAGCCTCGCGCACTTGCTCGCGCAGCTCTTCATGCCCCTGATCCGACTTATTCAGGTAGCGTTGCAGTGCCGACGTAAGTCGCAGCAATGCCATATCATCTGCCGGTCTTTCGGCGAGTGCGGCCTGCAGCGCCTTGCGCCTTAGTATCTGGTGAAGGTGATTTTCTACGAGACCCATCTGCCGGAAGGTCGCGTCAGCCACGCTGCGGCGTAATTCAAACTCCTGACCGCTATAGTTGCTGTTCAATCCATACTTGAGTTTATGCTCGAGGTCCTGCGTTACACTGACAATGCCATCGGTAATCTTGCGCGTCATGATGGGCAGCTTGCCAGCGGGAATCTCCTGGTCGCCCCGGATAATCTTGCTCAGCTGCGACTTCACCTGGCGCAGCGTATCCGAATGCTCCAGCAGCCCGACCGCATTCAGTCGGCATTGAGCCGCCTCAACAGCGTCAAGGATGCTGTCGTCGCACATGTCTTCCGGCGCCGATGCAAGTTCGGCAAGCTCAGTACTCTGTATAAACTCAACGACCGTAGCGAGCTGGTCATAAGCGCCCTGTAATGAGATTTCAATCGCATCGTTATGGACAAGGTTGCGATTCGCTTCCTCGAGCGTGTTCTCGTCGATTCCGAAGGCAGCGCGAACCGCGGTGATATGTACCGGGCTGCCCTTCGCAGCGGCCACGTAGTAAAGCATCTGGGTGACATAACTGTCGTAGTCGATAGACTCGTCGATCCGTGCGCCGTTCTCCCTCGCATACTTGATGGTGAACGCACCAGCTTTGAACACCTGAGCAATACACTCATCTGGCTGGACCAGCTTGGCGGCCAGGCCTTCGCACAATCCGATCATGGCAAACCAGAAGCGCTCGGTTTCAGTGCCTTGAAACAGCATCTGCATTTTGCGCGCCACCCGGGCAACCGTTTTCATACTCTCGGCCATATTGCGCCGCTTGAGACCCTGCTTGGCCATCTCAAGATAAGGCGCAAGCATGACGTTGGCGCGACTGATGATCTCCTCATTGCTCGCCGGGACTGTACCCTCGGTAATTCCCGCCTGGGGATCGATCTCCATATGAAAGAAGAAGCCGCGTGCTTTCGGCTTCTCGCCAATCCAGCGGCGCAGGTCGTTGACGTAGCGCTCAAGTCCGCGCCCCGTGTCCAGGCGCTCAGTCTCTGTATGCTCGAGATAGGCCGGAATGAGCTTCAGCCCCTGCATAACGCCGCCCATGGCGAGCTTGGCACGCTCCGGGGCGAGCTTGTCTTTATAGAGATAGTTAAGGCTGCGCTCCATTTCGAGCGTCAAGTACTCCGCTTTGCGCATGCCCAGCGCCTTGAGCGTGGAGGTCACCTGGTGCACCGCCCACATACAGCGCAATAGCGCCTGCTTCTGACTGGGGTCATTGCCGTACTCTACGAGGGCGGCCTCCGCTGCATCGGCCTGGTTCTGCATAAGGCCGATCACCCACTTGAGGGAGACAATGTCTGGTTTCTTATTCACGCCCTGAGCCTCCGTTTTTCCTGTAGGCGCATACGCCGGGGCTGACCAGCCGCTCGACGTGCGGGTTTTGCCAGGACACATCCTCACCGGGACCAAGGACCAGCAGTCCCCGCGGTCCAAGCCTGTCCACAAGCTGGTCGATGATCTTGCCCCGCTGCTCCCGCGGGAAGTAGATCAAGACGTTCTGGCAGAAAATTACGTTGAAACTGGCGAAGGGCGCCGCGTCCACGTGCAGGAGATTGCTGTGGAAAAAGTGCGTGCGATGGCGAATCGCATCCGCTACGCTGACCCGCCCGCCGAGCTTCGGGTCCATAAAACGACCGCGATACTGTACGGGAATAGCGTCCAGCACCTGCTCAGGGTAAACACCCTCGCGAGCCTGGACTATTGCACGATAGCTGAGGTCACTGCCGATACCGTGCCACTCAAGCCGGGGCTCTTCCCGGCCGAACACCGCTTCAGCGACCATGGCCATGGAGTAAAGCTCCTGACCCGTGGCGCAACCCGCGCTCCAGAAAGAGACCTCCGCTGGGGCCTCGTCACTGCCGAGCATTTGTTCAAAATACTGCGAGAGAACCTGGAATGCGGTCGGCTGACGGAAAAACCGTGTTTCCTTCACCGTCATCAGGTCAGTCAGCGCAAGTCGCTCGGCTCGCGCCGCGATGCTGTCATCCAGTAGTGCGAGATAGGCGTCTATGTCGCACAGCCCAAGATGTTCCATGCGCTCCCGGACATGGCAGGCAACTACACCCGGCGTTGAGTCGACGGTGATTCCGGCGTGGGTGCGCAGGGCCTGCATCAGCTGGCCCAACTGCTTGCCCCCGATCGCCGGTGCGCGTCGTGCAACTGCGAGACTCATCAGGAAGCCTGACTCTCTTGGACGTCTTCAAAAGACTGCATTTCGTTCTCGTCGAGAACAGGCCCAAGGGCAGGTTGCTGCAGGCTCTCGATAGAGGCGACCGCAGGGTCCTCGCCCTTCGGTTCCGCAATCTTGAACTGGCTAAGACTTTCCGCCACATCGCGCATAGAGGTCTTCAGGCTCTTCACACCAACCTGCGTACCTTCACTGAACTCGCTGATGTCGAGGTTACGCTCACGAATCTGATCCATTGAGGCATTCATGTGGCGCGCCGTATTCGCAGACTGTGCCGCCGCATCGTCCACCGAGTTAACGATTGACGTAATCGCGGAAGAACCGGCATTGATTTCCTCCAGAGAGGACTCAAGACGATCGATGTACTCGAGGATGGTCACAACCGTGCCCACCGTGTTTTCCATACTCGCCAGGTTGTCAGCTGAAAGGTTCTGCAGCATTCGCACCTCGGAGATAATCTTGCGACCCTCCTCCTCGGCTTCACGCAGCAGGTCACCGATCGCCTCGGCAATACCGAGGAAGGGTCGACCGTGCTCGCCGGCTTTCTCCGCCTCAATACGTGTATTGATCGCAACAACTGAGATCTTGGTGTTGAGCGCCTGGATGTATTCCGCCGCCGCGGTCACTGACTGAATCAGCTCGCCCTGGCGCTTGGAAGACTTGGATGTCTCCTGCACTGCCTCACGCACGTCGGCTGACGCCTTGGACATGTCCTTGGTCAGTTCATAGCCCTGCGTAACACGCTGACGATTTCGCTCTGAAGTCTGTGCCGCTTCCGCGGTAGATGCCTTGATCTCTTCAGATGTGCGCACCATTTCGGTCGTAGCAGTGGTTGACTCCACTACCGAACGGGTCAGTTCACGACCCTTTTCCACTTGCCCTTCTGCCGATACACCTATCTTGGTGATGCCCTCAATGGAGACTTCAAACGGCGTCTTGATATTCTGGATCAGCTCGCGCTGACGCTGGGTAGACGCATTGATCTCCCGCGCAATCTCCCGGGTCACCGAATTGTCGTCCGGAACATGTACCGTCAGGTCACCCTCGGCGATCCTGACCAGTGCACCGTTAATTTCCTCGACACCCTGCTCGGTGTAAAGAACGCGCTGGCGCTGGCTACGGTACATAACGATCAGCAATCCGAAGGCCAGCAGCGCAGGCGCGCCAAACAGGGCCATCAGCGTGCCGCGGTCATAAAGTCGCGCAACCGTCATCTTCTCGATAGCAGGCAGTAACGCCGCAACGGCATCAACAAGCCCATCCGAGCCTTCTGCAATCGACTCACGGGCACGCGTTGCTTCACGCAGCTCGACCGACGCATTTGCGATCTGGTCGATAGAACGAGACACGGGCTCGAACATCGCGGCGGCTTCTTTTACGGACGCGATCGCATCACGGTCTGTCAGCTTGTCGACGCCCATGATGCGGCTGCCCTTCGTGAGCGCCTCGATGGTACGGTTAAAGTCAGCAGCATCTTTGCGGAACTCATCGGCCGCGGCCTGGCTCTCGGCACCACCGGCGAGAATCTTCTCAATGTTGCGCGCGATGCGCTCAGTGAGCCACAAGGTTTTCTGGGCCGCTACGATCGTCTCAGACGAAACAGGCTCGTCACGCAGGATATCGACCACTGCAGCGAATTCGCTCTGTATAGGCTTGATATTCTGCTCAAGATCGGCGGAAACGTTGTGCAGGAACACGATGCGGGGGCCAGCATTGACCAGGGTGCGCACCGACGCAAACATGGGCGTCCAGCGCTCCTTGATGACAGCGACTTCGTCGCTGAAACCCAGTGACTGCATCTGCCCCAACTCAACCGTGAAACTGCCAAGGCTGCTCTTGAGAGAAGAGAAAGTCTCTTCGTCGCCCTGGGCGGTTTCCCGCGCGTTAGCTGAAATCTGTTGCGATGTGAGGCGCAGCTTATCGGCGGCAAAGCGCACTTCGCCCTCCTGACCAGCTTCCTTCTGCAACATATAAAAGGTGTATACAACACCACCCAGGCAACCCAGGATTCCGAGGATCATCACGATCACCCAGAAACTGGCCGCTCTACTCCTTAAAGTATTGCTCATTGGTCTATCCCCTGCTTGTAGAAATTCGTGTGGCTGAAGCGTTTGCCAGCTCTTCGTCGGCTACCAGCCGATCGATATCCAGCACCGCCAGGAATTGGTCGATGTACATGAAGCCGCCCAACGTAAAGGGCGCAAAGTCCGGGTCTACCGGGTGATCGAGGACCCGTTCCTCGATCGGGAAACGCAGGTCGCGCTGCACGTGGCTCAGCGTCAGGGCAAAACAGATACCCGGGCGTTTTACCACCATGCTGTAGTCGCGCACGCGACCGGTGTAGGGCTTCTGGCGAAAAAGCACATCCCCACTGAAAACGGGCAACAGCCCGCCGCGATGCGCCGCGACACCCATCACCCAAGGCTTTGTACCCGGTATGCGCGTTGTCGCCGGCGTTTCGATGATCTCGTCGATGTCGCCCGCTTCCACCAGCAGAGGAACACCGGCAATACCCAGCGAGGTACCCACCCAGCGCAGCGTCTCTTCAACGGGTGCCGGTGGCACCACGCTGTCGTACGCGTGCAGGCGCTCGATCAGCTCCAGCGATTGGATAGCCGACATGTTAGTGCTCACGCCGCTGCCTCGGAGCTCGTATGGTTGTAGATTAGTTCGCGCAGAACAGATTCCGGCGGAATCTTCGTCACGTGCGCAGTCGCTCCACGTGCCTGGCCCTTGGCGATATCGAAGATGCCGTCGGAGGAAGACAGCATTACCACCGGCGTGTTGCGCGTGTCTTCGGCATTGCGAATCAGCGTGCAGGTCTGGTAGCCGTCGAGTTCCGGCATAGTGATATCGAGAAAGATCAGGTCGGGCTTAAAGCGTCGCAACATACCGAGCGCCTTGTAGCCGTCTTCCGCACACTCCACCTCGCAGCCCATGCCGCGCAGCGTATGCGTCATCATCATGCGAATCGTTTTCGCATCATCAATGACTGCGATCTTGACGCCGCTGATGTCTAGTTCTTCGTGTCCGTTGCTCATTTTCAGCCTCATGCTTTTAGGTCAGGGACGCGACGTTACGCGCCCGTGTTCAACAGGAAATAGTATTTGCGGGAGGCGGAACGACCGGCAACAAAAAACTGGAGATTTCTAAAGAAAGTGGATTTTCTAGTGTGAACCAGTTCCGTTTATGCGGTTTCGGTGTGAGAAAAGTCCTGTATTTACAGGGTTTAGCGGGTTAAGTGGGAAAATTACCAAGTTGGGGTTTCGCAGGGGTTAAAACTTGACGAGGACGGAATTGCTACTTTTTGTGGCTTGTTGTCTCCTGTTTGGTGAGTGTTGCGTGTTGTTTGCCGGTTCCGGTTTCAGCTGCCCGAAACATAGCTATAAGCGTTGGCCACAAACTCACTCACTAGGAAACATATAACTCTTAAACGGTTCCAGATGCCCCGCCTGAAAGTCGCGCAGTTCGTAGATGTTGAATTTGTGCATCAACGTGAGGCAGCGCTGGAAGACGATGTCTGCCTCATACGCCGAAGGAGGAATACCGTACTCGTCGGTGATCTGCGCGAAGATCGTCGAGGCGATCTCACGGCGGGTCTGGTCTTCTCGGTACATCGCCTGGTTTACCGGTGACGAGACAATAGGTGAGCCGTAAATGAGGAACGCCTCCCAGCGTCGTTCATCCTGACCTTCTCCCAGTTGCGCAACGAGAAAACGCACCATGTTGTGCAGGTCCAGTCTCGGCGGCAACACATCCTTCTGCAGCCACTTCCGCACATCGGATTCCCGCCAATCGCGGTTAATACCCAACAGGCTGAGCACGCGGCCCTCTGTCTGCGGAGGCGCCGCGCCAGCGAGATCCCACAACATGTTCAGGCGCGCGGAGAACCCCAGGCATACGGGTAGCTCCCCTTCGGCGAGCTCGGTATACCGCTCGGCAAGCTCAGCAACGTCCGTCGTGTTTTCGTTTTCTGTCATACCACTCTCCGCACGTGATTCAAGCCGGGCGCAGTTCGCGCAGTCGCTTGTTGTAGGTGGGCGTCGAGACACCCATGATCGCGGCGCGCTTTGCCACGCTCAGGGCACCGGCCTGCGCCAGCAGGTGTCGCATGAGTTTGTCCTGCAGCTGTTCGAGGGGAGATTCCTCTGGCTGTTGCGTTTCGCGAACCCACTCGCGCAACAGGCGGCGCGGCGTCTGCCACAGTGAGCTGGCCGCTCGTTCCTCCTCGCGCTCTGCGATCTTCGGCTGCCAGCGGCTCAGGTTACGCGGACGGGTGCCGAGAAAGGCGGCGCTCTTTGAAAGGTCACCGCGATAGCGCTCGAGCGCGGCCGTCACCAGTTCGTCTTCCAACCATTGGCCCAGCGGCTTAACAAGGTCGTGTTCCAGCAGGTCATGCACAGCTGCACCGAGCGCGATGTCGAGCGCCTCGATAGTGGACGGCGTATAGCGCTCGGCCTCTTCCTGTGTGGCGGCGGCTACGAGGAAAGGCTGCGCGGCGACAGAGACGCCCTCGGGCTCGATGCCCTTGAAGAGGCCGAGGTCCACGGGCGTTAGCCAGTCGCGCGTTGTTTTTTCCAGCGCATCACGTATGCACTGGCGCATCTCGCTGATGTTGCCCGGCCAATCGTAGTTCTGCATCGCCTGTTCGGCATCGGGCGTAAAACCACGCAATTCGCGGTCCTGCGCAGCACCTTCCTGCAGGAGTATTTTGTGCGCCCAGCGCAACACGGCCTGCTTGCGATCGCGAATGGGCGGCACCTCGATGGGATAGCCGGAGAAAGCACTGGCCAGTGCCTCGGTCACCTGGCCCCGGCGCAGCAGTACGGGCAACGGCTCGGGGAAGACAGCGACCAGCTTCATCTTGGGCAGGTATTGTCTCGGGCTGACATCGGCCAGTATGCGAGTGCTAACCTGTCTGGCGAGCTTGTTCTGCGCCTCTGGATGCATGAGGTGCGGCGACTTGAACACCAGCGTCCTGCCCTCCCCCCGGGCGAGTTCCTGGCCGATGCGCTTGATGGCCGAGCTGCGCGATTTGAGCTCGCGACAATCCACAGGCTGGAACATATCGTCCGCCGCGCCGGATGCATCGTGCAGTATGCGAGCGATGTACAACTTGCCCGTACCAGCGGGCCCAAAAATGGCCACCGGCATATCAAAACGCGCGAGGAACATGGCCTGGTCGACTGCGCCCTCCATGTTATCTGCAACATAGCCCTCGATATCGCGCTCCAGGGGCGCTACTGGGGGCGTCTCCCGCACCCGCGCGGTGGATTGCATCTTCAACGCCGCCTCCGTGGCGGAGGCTCGCTTGCCCTCGGGCCGTGACAGCGCCGGCCCCGGCAGCGCCATCGCGCCTGTCAGCGCGCGACCGGTCAAGCGCTCTCCATCGCGCTCACCGGCAATGTGTATCGTCTCTTCGCCGCCGGTGTACTGAGCTAACGACAGCGCATTATGCGCTGCGACAAGTGCCGTAAGCCCATTGCCCTGACATTCTGCAATACCGAGCGAAAAGCGCGCGCCCGCGGCTCCGGGGTGTGCCGGTAAGAGCGCGCGATGCAGGTGAGACAGCAGTGCCCGGCCCATGTCTGCAGCTTCCACGTCACTGACCTCGCGCAGCAACAGCACAACCGAGGCGGCGCCCGCTGCGCCGACAACGTCGCGGCCGCGCACAATATCCGCCAGGCTGCCCCTGGCATCACGGAGCAGTGCAGTGGTCTCCGGTGCACCCCAGTCGGGACTGTAATGCAGCTGGTCGACGCCAATAACCGCGACAACATCGCCCGAGGCGGGGTCGACATTACTCTCATCAAGGCCAGGCAGGCGCCACAGCCGCAGTGCTGTCGCGCCGGCGCCCGCAGGGGCTACCAGGCCCGCCAGCGCGTAAGCGCCCTTGCCGGCTACGCGCGCAACGAAGGGAGGCAGCAATACACGCTGCCCGGTGCCAATAGCGTGGACCAACAGGTCAGGAGAGGGGTCGCACCTGAGCACTTCGCGCCAGGAGAGACCGACTGCGTCTGCTGTGTCGGTACCGGCGACGCCAAAACGTGTCACCACGCCGCTCGCGGTATCGATAACGAGTGTGAACTCGTCGTCGCTCACGGCATCAGTCTACAGGCTCAGTGCGCGACCAAAGCAGGTCGAACTGTCGATGCGCGATACGCCAACCCGCGCTCGTGCGCCGCAGGCGGTCGCGGTAAATGATGCTCATATCGATCTTCTGGGTGACACCTTCTGCATCGATGAGATGCGAAGCGAGGCAATAGGTCTCACCCTCGGCTGCGTTGCCATCGACATCGTAGAGCACGTTCTGCACGCGATGCTGCGTGGTGTGGTACTTCTCGAGAGCGAGCATCATTTCACGGATAGCGTCCAGCGATCTCACCTCGCGTCCGCTGTAATCGAAAACGGCGTCGGCGGTGAACACCCTGGCGAATCCGGCGTAATCCTTGTTATCGGCGCAACGCGCATAAAGGTACATCAGCCGCTCGATGGCAATGTGATCCTCTACACTGATATGGCCTACGTCCGACACAGTATCAGCGCGGCTCGCCACTGAAGTAGCGCCGCGGATTATCGACGAGCATGGTATCGAGTTGCGCCTGCGTAACGCCATTGTCGAGCAGCCGCGGAATAATGTTGCGATGGAAATGCGTTGGGTTGAAGAGAATATCGGGATCAAAGGCACCGGTTAGCGAGCTCGGGAAGGGCATACCGCGCGTACACCATACGGAGTCGTGCGAGACGACAATGCCGCTCTCCTGTCCGCGCGCGAGGAGCGCGGTCAACGCCGCGATGCGCTGCTCATCGGGCACCAGCACATCGAGGCCAAAGCGGTCGAAACCAAGGTAAGAGCCGCCGTCGAGAATCTTCATGTGGTAGTCGCAGTCATCAGAACCGCAGCTGTGGCCGATCACAATCCGGTGAGGGTCCACGCCTTTTTCCACCAGGTACGCCTGCTGCTCCACACCCATCGTGCCCTGGTCAGTATGGGTGGTGATGGGCGCTCCAGTTTCCACCGCGGCAATCGCCGCCGCCGTGAGCACATCGTACTCGTAGTCAGTAATCTTGCCGACGCCTGTCGCCACCTTAATGATGCCCGCACGAATGCCCGTTGAGCCGATACCCACGGTGAGTTCACGAATGAACAGTTCCGCCATCGCGGTCACGCCCTCACCGGCAGCGCGGCGAAAATGCCAGTAAGGTGCGCCACCCTCGTCCTCCTTGTACAGGCCCGTTGCACAGATGATGTTGAAGCCGGTACGCACAGACACCTCGGCCGCCAGCTCAACATCGCGCCCAAGGTCGTTCGGGCACGGATCCAGCATCGAGCGGATTCCGAGGGCCTGCATGGACTGCACCTTGTCGACAGCGACCGCCAGGATGTCATCCCGCTTCGGGCCGGGCGACACAGTGTCGGCTTCCCAGCCCGGGTAGCCGATAAGAATGTGCTCGTGCATGAGCGTGGGGCCGAGATCGTCGACGTTGATAGGGCCGGTGACCGTGTGTACCTGCTTGCTCATGCGCGCGTTCCTCAGTCCAGGGAGAACAGCATTTCTTTCTCAAAGGGCTTGAGTGACGCCAGCTCTCCGGCGCGCACCCGGTTGGCCCAGTCAGCATTGGCGATCATTGCGCGGCCGACTGCAACGAGGTCGAACTCGCCGCGATCCAGACGCTCGAGCAGATCGTCGAGACTTGCCGGACTCGCCTCGCGGAACATCTTTTCGCCGGGCAGCGGGATAAAGTCCGCGTCGAGGCTGACACTCCCCACGGTAATCGTCGGCTTGCCGGTCAGCTGTTTGGTCCAGCCGGCGAGATTGAGCTCACTGCCGTCGAACTCCGGCTCCCAGAAGCGTCGGGTCGAGCAGTGGAAGATGTCGACGCCCGCGTCGACGAGCGGCGCGAGGAAATCTGCAAGCAACTCGGGTGTTTCGGCCAGGCGCGCTTCGTAGTCCTGCTGTTTCCACTGTGAGTAGCGCAGGATAATCGGGTAGTCCGGCCCGACCTTGTCGCGCACGGCCTTGATCACCTCGACACCGAAGCGACCACGCGCATCCATGGAACCACCCCAGCCATCGTCGCGCACATTCGTGCCACTCCAGAAGAACTGGTCGATGAGATATCCGTGGGCACCGTGAATCTCTACGGCATCAAAACCGAGTGCGCGGGAGGTCGCCGCGCCGCGGGCGTAGGATGCGATGACCTCTTCAATATCGGACTCGGTCATGACATGGCGACTGATCTTGCCCGGCATGTTCATGCCGCTGGGGCTGTAGCCGTTCACCTCGCCCGTGGGGGGCATGCCGGCCTTGCGCATCGCTCCCACGTGCCAGAGTTGCGCCGCGATCTTGCCATCTGCATCGTGCACGGCGTCTACAACACGCTGCCAACCGGCCAACGCGGCAGCACCGTGAATGTTCGGAGCATCGGCGTAGGCGTTGGACGCAACGTGGTCTATGCAGGTGCCCTCGGTGATGATCAAGCCAGTGCCGCCCTCGGCGCGCCTGCGGTAGTACTCTACAACCGGGTCGCCCGGCACATTGTCGGGCGATCCGTTGCGCGTCATGGGCGCCATCACAATACGGTTGGGGAGATCCAGGCCCGCGCTGCTGAAGGGTTTGAACAGGCTTTCTACATCACTCATTGAAGGTCCTTAGTAAGAAATCAGGCGGCGTTGTGTTCGCCCTTGGCATAGATTTTGTTGAGGACGCGCTCGAAGGTCGCGGCCTCCTGCGCTCCCGGCACGGGGAAGCTGTCCCGGAAGAAAAAGGTGGGCACGGCGTACACTTCGCGCTCGAGCCACTGGCCCTGTTCCTCGCGCACGTCAGCGGCGAAGCGACCGTCATCCAATAACGCCCGCGCCTCTACCCCATCGAGGCCCACACCGATCGCGGCATCGACCAGCACGTCGGTTTGACTCACATCCTTACGCTCGCTGAAGAACGCCGAAAACAGGGCGAGCTTCAGTTCTGTCTGGAGTCCCTCGAGCCCGGCCCAGTGCAACAACTGGTGCGCACGAAACGTATTCACCATGCGCATGTCATCGTGATAGTCAAAGGTGAAACCGAGGGACTCGCCCAGCTCAGTCAGGCGCGACCTGGCACCGCCGCTCTGGGACGGGCTGGTGCCGTACTTCATCGCGATATGCTCGCGCAGGTTCTGCCCCTCGGGCGGCATGTTCGGGTTCAGCTCAAAGGGGTGCCAGTGAATGGTCGCCTCAAACTGTCCTGAGAGCGCGTCGAGTGCCTTCATCAACTGCTTGTAGCCGATGATGCACCATGGGCAAACGACATCGGACACGATATCGACCTTGAGCGGGACGGGATGCACGGTGTTAGACACTTCGATGACCTCTGGAACCTACAGTGGGGATAATAGGGTGAAATGCTCAGCGTTGCGAGGCGTGCCTGGCGCCGTCATAGCAGGTCCCGCAGACGGTAAAACAACATGCCGAAGCCCACGATCTGGCCGCTAATCCGCCGACTGAACGGGAGGCGGGTGTGGGGCATGCGCTCGAACAGGTCCATTTTCTCCAGGTCGCCCGCAACGGCGTCAGCCAGGACCTCGCCGAAGGCGTGGGTCACATTGACGCCGTGGCCCGAGTAACCCATGGCGTAGTAGACGTTGTCTTCGACCCGTCCCATCAACGGCACGCGGTTCAGCACAATGCCGATCTGCCCGCCCCAGGCGAAGTCGACGCGCTTCGAGGCAAGCTGGGGGAAGATTTTCAACATGCGCGGCCGCATCACCGCCTCGATGCTCTTCGGCTCGCGGCCCGTGTAGTTGCAGCGCCCCCCGAACAGCATGCGTCGGTCTGCCGAGAGCCGGTAGTAGTCCAGCACCGTGTTCTGGTCGCACACCGCGAAGTCCTGGGGCAGCAACGCTGCGGCCTCCGCTTCAGACAATGGCTCCGTCGCGATGATAAACGTGCCGGCGGGGAAAATGAGTCCGCCCAGCTTCTTCTGCTCAAGCGTATGGTAGGCGTTGCCCCCGATAATCACGGCGTCTGCGCTTACGCTGCCAGCAGTGGTACTGACCACCGGCCGGGCACCGTGGCGAATGCCCGTGACCTCGCTGCCCTCAAAGATCTGCACCCCGAGATCCGCCGCGGCCCGCGCTTCACCCAGACACAGGTTCAGCGGGTGCAGATGCATATTCCGTCGATTGACCAGTGCACCGAGATAGGCGTCGGAGCCGATGAAGCGATGCATGTCGTCGCGCGTTACCAGCTCAAGATACTCACCGAGGCCGCGCTCGCAGAGGTCGTCGTACCACTCGCGCTGCTCCTTGAGGTGACGCGGTTTCAGGGCAACATCCATGTAGCCGTGCTTGAGGTCGCAATCGATGCCATAACGCGCCACGCGCTCTTCGATAACCTCGTGCCCGCGGTAGCCCAGCTCGAAAATCAGCTTGTCGTACTCGGGCCCCGCGTGCGCGGCCAGCGCCTCCTCACCCGTTATGCCGCCAATACACTGCCCGCCATTGCGCCCGGACGCGCCCCATCCAACCCGGTTCTGCTCCAACACCACGACGGAATAGCCCCGCTCCGCGAGGGTCAGGGCGGTGGAGATCCCCGTGAAACCACCGCCTACAATGCACACATCGGCATTGTGCTCACCGCTGAGCGTGGGGTAGGCCGTGTCGCTGTTGCGGCTGGCCTCGTAATAGGAAGGACAGGGAGAGGCGACCACGTCAGAGCGCCACGTCTGCGCCCGCGACATTCTCTTCGAGTTGGGCGATTGACTTGATACCGGGGATGACCAGTGACACCGCCTCGTTCGAGAGGCACCACGCGTTGGCCCACGCCACGGGCGTGAGACCCTCAGGGCGCTGCTCCAGTAACTCAAGCGCCGCGGTGATATCGCGCTCGCGCACCTGGGGCGGGAACATGTTGCGCACATCTCCCTGTGGAAAATCATGGTCGGGTTTGTACTTGCCGCTAAGGAACCCGGTAGCGAGGGGCGTGCGTGCAACGAAGCCGAGGTCCTGCGCTTTGAGGAGATCGACGGCGCTCTCAGCCTGGCGGGTGACGGCGTTGTACGGCGTCTGGATCACGCTGATGCCGTACTTCTCTGCACTGCCGACCTGGTCTTCAAGCTGCTTGAGCGGCACCGAGTTGCCGAGATACCGAATCTTGCCCGCCTGCACTTGCTTGTCGAGCATCGTCCAGAGCTCGTCGTTGTGGAAATACTTCGGCCCCGCGGAGTGCAGCTGGTAAACGTCTATCACATCGGTGCGCAGAGCGCGCAACGATTCCTCCAGTTGAATCTGTACCTGTGGCGCACTGTAGTTTTCGTCGCCCAGGTCGTTGTTGGGGTTGTGGCCAAACTTGGTCGCGATGATCCACTTGTCGCGACGGCCGGCGAGCGCATTGCCAATGAAGCGCTCGGAAAGGTGGTCTGGGCCATAACACTCGGCGGTATCGACGAAGTTGACGCCGAGCTCAGCGGCGCGCGCGAAGATTCCGTCGACCTCGCCCTGGGTAAACCGGTAGCTGAACACACCGGCAAGCTGCCACGCGCCGATGCCGATGGCCGACACCGACAGTTCGGTTTTTCCCAATCGACGGTACTGCATAGTCTGACCTCTTAAAATACCGTGGCCGTGGGGACTGGCCGTTGCGCGTTCTAGATGGGCAGCCGGGCCAGTACCGCGGTGGGCAGCAGGCGAATCACCGACATAATATAGCGCCAGACGCCCGGTACATAGACGACCCGGCTACCGCGCTCGATGGCCCGCTGCATACGCGGCGCAATGGCCTCGGGCGAGGCGAACAGCGGCCCCTGGTCCATGTGGGCGGTCATGGGGCTGGCCACCATGCCCGGCTTTATATTCACCACGCGAATATCCGTGCCGTTAAAACGCCCCTGCATGCCCTGCGCTACCGCGTCGAGCCCGGCCTTGGCCGCGCCGTAGGTGTAGTTGCTCTTGCGCCCGCGTCTCCCGCCACCGAGGAAATCACCGCAAGCGTGCCACGACCCTGATGCGCAAGCTGCCGCGCCGCAGCATGCATAATGACAGCCGCACTCGTGAAATTGTCGTCCATGCAGGCCGCGACGAGCGCATCGTCCTGTTCACAGTCAGCCTGCTCAGGCAGGGAACCGTGCGCCACGATGACAAGGTCTACCTCGCCAAGCGCCGCGATAGCATTCTCAAGCGCGGACGTGTGCCGGGCATTGTCGTTGAAATCGTAGTCGCTGCTGCCCACCACGTCGGCGCCGCGCGCTACGAGGTCATCGGCACAGGCACCAAGTTTGTCGGCGCTACGCCCGATGAGAAAAAGGCGCGCGCCCACCGTCGCGTACCGGCGCAACAGCGCGGTACAGATCGCAGAGGTCGCCCCGAAGGCCACTATGTTGCGCGGGCTCGCCATTACTGCACCCTCCGCCAGAACGCCGATGAGAAAGCGGGATCAAGCTGCGTCCGGAAGCGGTCAAGTTCCGGGTAACCTTCCGCAAACACGTCCGCCGGCATACGCGCATCCTTTGCGGGGTAAACCGCGCCGCTAGCCGCGCGAACCACCGGGTCGAAAGACGCCAATAGTTCCTGTGTCTTCGCCCCCCGGTTGGGAAAATCCAGTGCAAGCGTATAGCCCGGCCGAGGGAAGGACAGGAGACCGGGCGAGGCGGGCTCACCAAACGCTTTCAGCACCGCAAGAAAAGAGGCCTGGCCGCTGTTGCTGATCAGCGTGAGCAGTTCCTCCACCGCTTCGATGCCGCCCTCAAACGGCACCACGCACTGGTACTGGTAGAAGCCGTTACTGCCGTAGATCCGGTTCCAGTGATCAATGGCATCGAGGGGAAAAAAGAAAGACTGGAAGTGCTGGCGACGCACACCGCGCCGACGCCGGCCAGCGAGGTGATACGCGCGATTAAACACGTCGACACTGAAGCGATTGACGAGTGACACGGGCGGCGACAGGGGCACGGCTATACGAGGTGCGCTGCGACCCGGGTCGAGTGCACCCTCTGCCGCGTGCCGCGCTCTTGAGAAAATACCGCGGCCAACGCTGCCGCCACGAGAGAAGCAGTCGATCCAGGACACGTTGTACATCCAGTCGCTGGAGGCCTCGTACAACTCGGCAAACTCCGCCACCGAGTTGAAACAGATGTCTTCGCACTCCAGCTCGGCGCTCGAAACCGGCAATAGCTGAATCTCGGCGTCGAGCAGCAAACCCGTCAGGCCCAGCCCGCCTATGGTTGCTGCGAAAAGTTCCGGGTTGTCATCAACGCTGCAGCGATACGTCTCGCCGTTGGAGCGCTTGAGTCTCACGCTGCGCACATGACAACCGAAACTCCCAGCATGGCGGTGGTTCTTTCCGTGGACATCATTGGCGATGGCACCGCCCACTGTGACGAAGCGAGAACCGGGTAAAACAGGCACAAACCAGCCCTCGGGCACCACGATGTCGAGTATCTGAGCCAGGGTGACGCCACTCTCGCAGTGGAGCACGCCGCTCTCCCTATCGAACGCTATCAGTCGGTCGAGGCGCGTTGTGTCGAGGTGGCTGCCGCCGCTATTAATGCCAACATCGCCATAGCTGCGGCCCCAGCCCCGCGCCAACAGCGAGTCGCCCTCGGCACAAAGCGGTAACTCGGAGAAACGCCAGTCGGCGGAATGGGTATGCGCGGCATCGGGAAACGGTAGCCCGCCCCAGCTGCCGCTACTCAGAGGGCGGCCCACAGCAGCACCCCGCCCAGGCCGAAGATGAGATAGCTGACCCGGTCGCGGGTGGCGAAGATCACCGGGTCCTGGGTCAGCATTCCGCGACTTGCCAGTACCCAGATTCTGCCGATCCAGTACATGAGCAGTGGGCAGAGCAGGTACATATAGAAGTACTCATCGTACGTGTCGCCCACATCGGCGCTGTCGACGTAGAGCGCGAGTACCAGCACAGAGATAAAGCCGGCAGACGCCCCGAGCTGCGCGACCACACTCAGGTCGTGCACGTGGTAGCCGCGGCCGCCGACCCAGCCGCCCTCCTCGCTCTCCAGCGCCTTGAGCTCGGCGTAGCGTTTCGCCATCGCGAGGCTCGTGAAGATAAACATGGAGAAAGACATCAGCCAGACGGAGGGCAGTGATTCACCCACTGCCGCGCCCGCAACGATGCGCAGCGTGTAAAGCATGGCCAGCACCAGCACATCCAGCAGCACATGGCGCTTGAGATAGAAGGAGTAACTCAGGGTCAAAAGGAGGTACAGCGTGAGCACACCCACAAAGGCCTTGCTCACCGTGCCCGCCAGCAACATACCGAAGATGAGCAGCGCCGGCGCGCCCACAACGCCGAAAATCAGCGGCGCACTACCGCTGGCGAAGGGTCGGCGGTTTTTCTCGCTGTGCGTGCGGTCGGAGGTCAGGTCGAGCATGTCGTTAACGAGATAGACCGAGGACGAGACGAGGCAGAATGCGACGAACGCCATGATGGTTGAGGCGAGCAGCGGGCCATCGCTGAAATGCTGATCGATCACGATGCTGACAAACACCAGCAGGTTCTTGCTCCACTGGTGCGGCCGCATTGCCTTCAAGAGCGCACGCAACGGCGACACCTCGGGTGGAAACTCCGCAGCAACAAGTGCCCGCCCCCGGGCTGCCTTGGCAACTTCCTTGGTGGCGCTGACGATGATCGCCTCGCGACAGCTGGTCCACACGGGAAGGTCATCGCTGCTGTTACCGGCGTAGTCGTAGCCGCGCACACTGAATCGCGAGGCCAGCTCCCCGGCCTTGACGTGCGCGCTCATGTTGCGTCCTTCAGTGCTGGCAATCACCTCGTCAAAGATATCGAGGTGCCCTGCCACGGCCTCAGCGATGCGGTGGTTCGCCGCCGTCACGAGCAGGAGCCTGCGACCCTCGGACTTTCGTTCACGCAGCCATTCAAGCAGGCCGCGATGGTAGGGCAGAAGGTTTGGATCCGGTAAAACGCGATCGGCAAGTTTCTGCTTCAGGTTTGCCTTGCCGCTGAGCAGCCAGAGCAGCATGGAAAAAAGCGAGAGTGGGTTCTGCTTTAGCAGTAACAGCGCCGACTCAACCAGCGTATCGGTGCGCACGAGCGTACCGTCGAGATCGACACAAATCGGTACGTCCTGTGAGGCCTCTGGGGCGGCGTCAGACATGTTCCCCTCGACCTGTTGTTCTGCTCATGCGCTTAGGCTCCCAACCCTCGGCGATTGTATGCTATTCCCTGAATGTAAGGTACTTGTGGCCGAGGTAACTCGTGAACACCGGCAGCATGATGCCGGCGATGTGGGCCACTGCCTCCGCCAGCGCTACTGCCTGCTCACCGTCAAACGGCATATAGGGCGGCAACACACCCGCGAGGTACACGCTGAGCGCCCAGGTCTGCAAAACCGCAAAGAGATTCACGAGCACAAACCACATCATCTCCTGGTGCACCGGGTTACCGCTCTCGGTGAACACATAACGCTTGTTCAATGCATAGGCTACGGCCATGCCGGTGATGTAAGCCAGCACCACGGCCACGCCAAAGTCGACAAAGAGGCTATAGATAAAGCGCGAACCGAAGTTGCAGATCGCTGCAATGCCCCCTGCGAACATAAACCGGATGAAACGCGCGTTCGCGAGTCTCTTGGCGTTAGAAACGGGGTGCGTCATTCCAACCCCGACGCCATGCGCGCCAGCTTTCGCCCAAGCTGTATGCTCTCAGAGATAGAGCGGTCTTCCGGGTAGTAGTAGCTCGTGTCTGCGA
The DNA here is from genome assembly GCA_965227435.1 of Halioglobus sp. Taxonomy (GTDB): domain Bacteria; phylum Pseudomonadota; class Gammaproteobacteria; order Pseudomonadales; family Halieaceae; genus Marimicrobium. The sequence continues at coordinate 1,876,416 of CBDDGB010000002.1, forward strand.
CAAACAATCCGTCGACACCCGGTGAAATCGGCGGCAGGCGCTTCGCAAACTCCGGCTCACAGATCGGCTGTGCATAGCGGTAACGACCCGCTGCGATCTTGAGGATGGCCTCGTCCGGCAGCTCAGGACAGACCGCCTTGAGGTAGCGCCGCACCTTTTCGATAAAGAAGTCGTCGTCGCGCTGGTAGTCCGGATGTTCCCCCGGAATGTAGAAGGGCGCATAGACGATGTGCCCATCGCCGGGATTCAGGTTGCTGTACTCGATGAACCCGGGGATATCGATAGCAGGGTCGGAGATATTCAGCCAGAAGTACTTTGTTAAGGGCTGGCTGAGGTGCACCAGCACACACACCACCGCGATGTTATTGACCGAGTCGTAACCTGCGCGGGTCTCCTCGGGCAGCGCAGGTATCATGTCAGACACGTAGGGCATCGGAATCGTACTGATAACCTGGTCGTAGTGCGCGGTGCCAGCTGCCGTGCGCACACCGTGCACCTTGCCCGCGTCGATCAGCACCTCCTCCACTCGCTCCCCGAGGCGAATCGCGCCGCCCTTATCGGCAATTACCTCCGCGACCCGGTCGAGGAAGGTATCCGATCCACCTTCCAGGTAGCCCATCTCCTCCTGGAAGATGTTCTTACGCGAGGTGCCCACGCGGCGCAGGCGCGACCAGATCCAGGCCGCCGAGAGATTCGGCGTGTAGTGGTAGAACTTGAGGTCAAACAGCGGCGCCCACAGCACATCGTAGGCCTTATCGCCCACCCATTTTCTCAACCAGGTGACTGCGTCGATGCTGTCGAGCTTTGTCCAGTCCTTGCGCTTGGTGGAGCTAAAGGCCAGCAGGCCGTAGCGCACCTTGCTGATGATATCGAGGCCCGGGAACTTGAGCAGCGCGATGGGTTCGCCCCAGTCGCGAATCTTGTCGAGATAGTAGTAGCCCATGCGCGTGACGCGCCAGCGCAGCGTGTCGGCAATGCCCAGTTCTTCGAGCATGTCGAACAGTGGCTGGTCGGACTTGCAGATGAAATGGTAGTAACGCTCGATCTTGATACCGTTGAACATGAAGGAGGCGCTCATGCCCCCCAGCCGGTCGTCCGCCTCGTAGAGCGTTACGCTGTGGCCGCGCTCCAGCAGCTCGTAAGCCGCCGCCAGCCCCATGGGCCCTCCACCGATCACTGCGACATTCATCAGAAGGTCAACCTTATCTTGCTGTAGACGGGGTGGGTAAACGTATCGTGGATCGCCTTTTCAAGCGGCGTGGCGCTGATACCAAAAATCCCTTCCCAGTCGATGTCTTCAAAAATCTCGTCGATGACCAGCGCCTTTAGCTGCGAGGTGGTGAACGGCGGGTTCCGGTCGAACACAGCGTAGATTGCTAGCAGCGTATAGAAGACCCAGTAAGGCAGTTTTAGCAATACGCTGCGGCTACCATTGGCGGCCTTGATCAGGCGGATGATGTCGATGTAATCCATCTTCTCCTTTCCGGAGATGTTGTAACACTCGCTGCTTTGCCTCTGCCCCATCGCCGCGATAATGATTTCACAGAAGTCACCCGCATAAAGCGGCTGCCGCACGTAACGGCCGTTGCCTGGAATGGGAAACACGGGCACGCGCGACATAAACTGCGAAAGCCAGCCGAAGTGCTTGCGGTCGAACCAGCCAAACATCAGCGTTGGGCGCAGTACCGTGTAATCGCGGCCAGAGTCCACCACCAGCGCCTCCTGCTCCGCCTTGGACGTCGAATAGTCGTCGTTCGCCGCTGATTCCACTACGGAGGAGCTAACGTGCACAAGGTAGGCGCTTGCCGGCAGCGCCTCGAGAATGTTCGCGGTCGCTGTGACGTTGTTGCGAGTGAACTCTTCCGGGTGTATGCCGCCAATCTGGGCATGCAGGAGTACGGCAACGTGTGCATCGGCCAGCGTCTGCTGCCAGTCGCCGCGTTCGGCAAGGTCCGCCTCGAGAAACTGCGCACCGCTGTGAATCTCTGCGGCGATGGCGATGTTGTCGGAGGACTTATCGAGCACATGCACATCGGTGTAGCCACGCTCCAGCAGGCGCACCGTCAGGTTCTGGCCCACGAGACCGGCGCCGCCAGTGATGACAATCTTGCTGTCTGTGGGCAGGCCAGGTACGGCTTGGCTCATGGCAGGTTCCAGTTCGATTTTCTTAGAATTGTAGGGTCGGTTTCAGCCGACCAACGGGCGCCGCACCGCGACGGCCACAGCGCCCCTTCAACATCAGGCAAGCTATTGATTCTGCGCGATAAGCCCCTGAAATTAAACAACGCCGCCTGTGCAATGTGACCGATTCGGTGCCCAGTTCTCATTATTGCGAAGCAGTACCCGGCCACCCGTACCGTTAGCGCCTGCGCTGTCGCTATACTGGCCGCCACATTCGCATCAACGGGCGCGCGCCCCGAGACTACGCCTGCTCATGAAAAGAGCGATCACCGCCGCTGCACTACTCCTTGTACTTGCGCCCCTGGGCGTCTGGGCAGCGTTTTCCGTGTGGGGCGAGGAGATCGTGACCGCGCGCCTGCAGCCGGACCACCTGCGCCGGGACGACCCGATCACCGTACCCCCCGATTATCGCGACGATCGCTACTGGGCATCGCTGCCCGACAAGGAGGGCCTCGCCAACCTTGTGCCGGGCGAACAGCAGGCGCGGCAGGGTGCCGCTAGCGTTGCCGTCTTTTACCTGCACCCAACCTCTTACCTCTCTGGCGAGCGCTGGAATTCACCCCTGTTCATTAACTCCTGGGCCTGGGAAATGGTGGACCGCATGATGGTGTCGCAGGCCAGCGCCTACAACGCCTGTTGCGATGTGTATGCGCCTCACTACCGTGAGGCCACTCTCTGGAGCTTCATCGAACGCGAGTCAGGCGATGGCCTTGAGGCGCTGGACCTCGCCTACCGCGACGTTGCCACAGCGTTTGATGAATTCCTGTGGCGCTTCAGCGAAGGCCGCCCGTTTATCATCGCAGGGCACAGCCAGGGCAGCGCCCACGCGCTGCGATTGCTGGCAGAGCGAATCAACGACGACCCCATGCTGCGCGAACGCCTTGTCGGTGCCTACCTGATCGGCTACTACCTGCCACTCGACATGTTCGAGCGCGAGCTGACCAACATCCCGCCCTGCGACAGCGCAATCGACACGGGTTGCGTGGTGCACTGGGCCACCTACGGCGAAGGGGGCAACCCACTGGCCAACACGCCACACTGGTATTCGAGCGGATGGGAGTACGCTGAGAACAAGCGAATCCTGTGCACCAACCCGCTGAGCTGGCGCCGTGATGAAGAGCGCGTACCCGCCTCGGAACACCCGGGCGCACTAAACGTGCCCGCCAGCTACGGCATGACCAACATGCTGTTCAATTCACCCACCGGCGACAAGATAACAGAGCTGCCAGCGGTACTGCCCGACTGGACCTGGGCTCAGTGCAAAGACGGCTACCTTTATATAGAGCCGCAGCTGGAAGGCCCTTTCGCGAGCCCGCTCGACGATGAGGCGCTCAACTACCACACGCGCGACTACGCGCTGTTCTACCAGTCGATCCGGGAAAACGCGCAGGCGCGCAGCGCCTATATGCGCCGTTAGGCTGGGGCGAGAATCTGTTCCGCCGGCTCGATCCCGGCAGACAGACTAGACGCAATTCGATCGAGCATGCCGCAGGGAAGCGCCAGCGAGCCAATAAACCCATCACACCTATTCGTCACTGAATCGGCCATAGCCCCATTCGCCCGGTAACTCCATGGCCATGGCCGCGGGACAGCACTCGCAGTCGCGACCGATCGCCACCATTTACCTCGTGTAGTGGATTACTACAGAAAACGTAGCGGGTTACTCCATGAGGTGCAGTATTGCCCCCGCCCACCCTCGCGTACCTTGGAAACCGTACACAACAGCAACTAAAACACGGTGACCAACATGAATACTAACGACAAAGAGCAATTGTTTATCAAAGACTTGAATAACCCAGCGGGTTCGCGCGTGGCCGCTTTCCGGTGGGGGCGCTACGGCTGCATCAGCAGCATTGGCGCACGCAGCCGCTCGCCGCTGCTGCGGCGCCTGGCCGGCCTCGACCAGCCGCGCATGGACGAGCAGATTTTCTCCGACGACTGAACCGGCCGCCCCATCAGGGGCTACCACCATCAATGACAAAAAAAGGCGGCACCGCCGCCCTGGAGCAAGGCAATGAAGAAGACCGTAAACATGATCGACATTATCGACACCATTGGCCCCGCCATCGCCGACAACGGCGAAAAGGCGGACGCCACCGACCAGTTCTCGAGCGACAACTACGACATGCTGGGTGAATACCAGGTGTTTTCTGCCATGGTGCCCGAAAACTACGGCGGCGCCGGCCTGCCCTACGCCGACATGGCCACCATGCTGCGCAAGCTTGCGGCCTATCACCCATCGACCGCGCTCTCGCTCTCAATGCACCAGCACATCATCGCGGCGAACGTGTACAAGGACGCACGCGGCGCCGGCGGCGGACCGCTGCTCGAGAAAGTTGCTGCCAACGAGCTCCGCCTTGTCAGCACCGGCGCGGGCGACTGGCTCGCTTCCAACGGCGAGATGACGAGGGTCGAGGGCGGCTACCGCTACAGCGCTACCAAGCACTTTGCCAGCGGTTCGCCCGCGGCAAACCTGTTGGTGACATCTGGGCCTTATGAAGACCCGGAAGAAGGCTGGCAGGTGCTGCACTTCCCCGTGCCGCTGGCCGCCGAGGGCGTGCAGGTGCTCGACAACTGGGCGCCGATGGGTATGCGCGGCTCCGGCTCCAACAGTGTGAAGATCGAAGACGTGTTCATCCCCGATGAGGCGATCGCCGCACGGCGCCCACGGGGTGACTTTCACGCGATGTACTGCGTGGTACTGCCAGTAGCATTGCCGCTGATCATGTCGGTGTACACGGGCACCGCGGAAATGGCAGCCACCATCGCGCGGGAACGCTGCACGAGCAGCAACGACCCTGTCACGCCTTACCTACTTGGCGAGATGGAAACAGCATTGACCACCGCACAGGTGATGACCGATGACATGGTGCGTATCACGGACGGCTACACGTTCACTGCCGACGTCGACACCGTGAACGAGATGGTGAAGCGCAAGACCGTGGCGGCCGATGCCTGCAAGACGACCTGCGCCAAGGCGGTGGAGGCCTGTGGGGGTGCAGGCTTCATGCGCGCGAATGGCATTGAGCGCCTGCTGCGCGATGTGATGGCCTCGCACTTTCATCCGCTGCAGGAGAAGCGGCAACACCTGTTTTCCGGCTCGCTGGCAATGGGGCAGGAGCCGCCTGGCCAGGCGTTTTGAGGGGTTCGGTCTTAAGCGCTTGAGGTCACTGGCCCCCCTTCGCGAAGGCAGCGGGGGCCGGTACCTCGAGGTAACCATGCTCGCGCCTCTTGTCCTCGCCTATAATCCTTAGATGACAGAAACTACATCCAACGACCGCCCTTCCGTTCCAGCCTTCGAACCGCGTTCCCCCGACTTCCATCAAAACCCCCTGCCCATCTACAAGGCAATGCGTGACAGCGCGCCGGCCTGCTGGCACCCGGGCGAAAACTACTGGGTACTGTCGCGCTTTGACGATGTGCGCAAGGCACTGTTCGATTGGGAGACGTTCAGCAACCAGGGCGGGGTCGTCATCGGCGAGGGCAGCTTCTTCAAACCCTTCCTGTTGATCATGGACCCGCCCTACCACACCCGGCTGCGGCAGCTAATGGTAGACATCCTGACGCCTAAGCGATTTCGCGAGCTCGAGCCTGCAATAAGAAAGCGTACTCGCACGCTCCTGGCACCGGGGCTCGCCACCGGCCGTCTGGACCTTGCCGCCGATGTGGCCGCGCGCCTGCCTATGGCAATCATCGGCCGCCTGCTCGGCGTACCGGAGGCCATGGATGAACAGCTCATCGCCTGGGGCCACGCCATCGGCAACATAGAGCACGGCTCTGCCGAAGACGGGCGCCGCGCAGTCGACAGCATCCAGAAGATCTATGCGTACTACGATCGCGTGTATGACGAGCGCCTGGCCGAGGCGCCCCGAGACGACGTGATCGGACGCATCGTGCAACTTGAACAGTCAGGCGAGCTGGATCGCGATGAAGCCATCGGCTTCGGCTTCCTGATCACCATCGCTGGCAGCGAGACCACCACACGACTGATCGGCAACCTGGCCGTACTGTTGGAACGTCACCCCCAGGCGAAGGGCGAACTACTCGATGACCACACACTGGTGACGGGCGCCATCGAGGAGGCGCTGCGTTTTGACAGCCCCACCTACCTCGAGACCCGCACGCTCGCGCGCGACCTTGAGCTGCACGGCCAGACCCTGCGCGAGGAAGAACAGGTGGCGCTGCTATTCAACGCGGCCAATCACGATGAGCGCCAGTTCGAAGAGCCTGAGCGTTTCGACATTCACCGCACGCTCAAGGTCACCGATCACCTGGCCTTCGGCGGCGGCGTGCACGCGTGCATCGGCGTGCAGCTCGCGCGGCTGGAAGCAAGAATCCTGTTCGAAGAGCTCTTCAGCCTGGCACCGGACTACACGCTGGACCTCGCATCCGCACGCCACACCTACAGCACCAACCAGCGCGGCTGGCGCTCATTGCCCCTCACCTGCACACCAAGGGAGATTGATCATGGTTGAGTACGATTTCGTAAAGACGCGCCGCGAAGACGTGAAGCCGATGCCCAACGAGGGCAAGGCCAACAAACGCTTCCTGCGGGGGATGAAGTTCTACACCCGCTTGAATGTGCTCGTGTACCGCTTGAGCGGTGGCCGCCTGATGAATACGGCCCAGGGCGGCCTGCCCATCTGCCTCGTGGCGATGACGGGCGCAAAGACGGGCAAGCGGCGCACCATTCCACTGATGCACGTACCGCTCGACGAGCGCAAGATTCTCGTGGGGTCGCAGGGCGGCCTCGACAAGAACCCCGCGTGGGTCTACAGCGTGCGCGCCAACCCTGATGTGGAGATCACCGCGGAGGGTCTTCGCCGCAACTACCGTGCGCGGGAGGTGGACCTCGAAGAAAAAGCCGAACTCTGGCCACACCTCGTGGCGGCCTACCCGCCCTACGACGAGTACCAGGCCCGCACCGATCGCAATATCCCCGTGTTCGTCTGCGACCCCGTCGACGGCTGAGGGGCCTAGTCTTCCTCGAGGCGCTTACCCATGCTCACAACCTCGTCGACCCTGTAGCCGAGGGATTCGTAGAACGCGACGACCGCGGTATTGCTTGCGCGTATCTGCAGATTGACCTTGGGGCAGCCACGCGCGGCGAGCGCCTGCTCCGCCTCGGCCATCATTTGCCGGCCATAACTACCACGGCGATGGTCGGGGTGAACCGCCAGGTAGTTGATCCACCCTCGGTGGCCCTCATAGCCCGCCATAACTGTAGCGATAACAGTACCCGCGACCTCCCCCACTAGAAATAGCCCAGGGTCAACCGCGAGTTTGCGTGCAATATCTTTGGCTGGGTCGTTCCAGGGTACAACCAGCTCGCAGTCGCGCCAGAGGCTGATGACTGCTTGCTCATCGGCCGCAGCAAAGGGACGTATCTTCATCAGTTTTCTCAATACGCCGCTCAGTGGCGAAAATCCATCGCACTGGTGACAACCTGCTCCAGGTCGGCGAGGGGCAGCTCATCCCGGTCTTTGAACCGTATACAGCCTTTACCTGTGTCGATAGCTGGGTGTTTCTTCTTGAAGGGCGCGAGGTGTTCAGCGGCACAGGTGTAGAGCGACACGTACTGTTTCTGGTTGGCAACCGCGACCCAGCCCTCGCCCTGGCGAAACGTCGGCATCTTGTAGTCCATGCTCTCTTCCGCCTCTGGATAGAGGCGTCGGATGAGATCGCGCAGGGCGTCTACGCGCTCGCGCCGCTCACCGGGAATCGCGTCGAGGTACTCGTTCAGCGTTGTCATGGCATTCTCCTCACTAACCAAGCTCAGACTCGCACTCGGTCACTACATAGCTGCGTTTGCGGCTGCGATCGAACAGCTTCTCTTCATCTTCTGCTATTTCAGCAGCCACGTCGGGTCGCGTAAGCCGCTCACCGCACGCTGCATAAGCCGCCTCGTCCTCGAACCAGATCTCCAGCAGCACATCGCAAATGGGCTCGGCCTCCTCATTACCCGGCGCCGCTGTGAGGTAGCGCCTGACATAACGGCTCGCATACCCATCCAGGTACTTCTCTCCGATCAGGCGGTGGTGGTTTTCGTAGTAGGCGCGAAACGCCTCGGTGGACATACCCTCGCGCCGGTGCAATGCCGTGACTAGCTTGATCATTGAGCGACCCGCCCTTTCCCGCGTCAGAATAAAGCCAGAGAATTATACCCAAGGCTGCTAACCCAGGTGGTAGCTAGACGCGCAACTCCTCTCGGTCTATTCTGCCTACATGGTTGAATTTCATAATAAAAAGCTTGCGCATAAAACAAAACGGAGACCCGCGATGAAAGTGTCCCGCACCGTTACCGGAGCCCTCGCCCTGACCCTCAGCAGCGCCCCTTTTACGCCAACCGTGCTGGCTGAAACGCTCGCCCTTGAAGAAGTAGTCGTAACGGCGCGAAAGCGGGAGGAGTCACTACAGGAGGTACCGGTCGCGGTGACCGCGTTCAATACCGAGGCCATGGAATCGCTCGGTATACGCAACATGCGCGACGTCGAAGGCCTCGTCCCCGGGCTGCACCTAGGTGGCGGGGGTAATGGCGTGAAGGGTGACGGCAACGCCTATATTCGCGGCGTGGGCCAGCGCGAGACGCGCGTGACCATCGACTCTGGCGTTGGCATCTATCTCGATGATGTCTATATCGCCCGCGCCTCGGGCGCCCTGCTCGACGCCGTCGAAATGCAGACCATCCAGGTACTGCGTGGCCCGCAAGGCACGCTGTTTGGAAAGAACACCACTGGCGGCGCCATCCTCTACACCTCGATCAAGCCCGAGGAAGGCTTCAGCGGCAATGCGAAGGGCAGCTTCGGCAACCTGGACCGCCGCGATGCATCCGTCAGTCTCAATATTCCGATCATCGAGGGCCAGCTGCTTTCCCGCTGGACCGCAGCCACTGTGCAGCGCGATGGTTTCATCACGAACGCGGTGGACGGCTCCGACTTCACCGACGAGGACCGCAACATCTTCACGGGCGCGCTGCGCTGGCTGCCGAGCGATGCCGTGACTGTCGACCTCAACTTCAACTACACCGAGACCGACCAGCGCCCCATCGGGCAGAAGTGTCGTTTTCTCGGTGAGGAGCTGGCCGATGCGGGCCTGCCGAACCAGGGCACACTGGAGGGTCTGTATAACGCCGTATCACTGTCGACTGTCGAAGAAAATTGCCGGCGCAGCGGTGACCTGCCCGACGACAAGTTCCTCGGGGAGCACTCCGACTCCTCAGATATCTGGTACGACAGCTCCTACGAGGTCGAGACGACCATGCTGTCCGGCACCGTCAACTGGGAAATCAACGACAGCCTGAGCTTCAAGAGCGTTACGGCGTACCGCAACACTGAACAACTTGCCGACGAAGATATCGACGGCATGGACATCGTGCTAGTGGGTCGTCTTGCAGGCGTCAATAACGACACCGACCAGTACACACAGGAGTTCCAGCTATCAGGCGACGTGCTCGACGATAAGCTGAGTTTCACCGCGGGCGTATACTTCTTTTACGAGGAGACCAACGACGACTTCCTGCAGGACTTCGCCGGTTTCAACGACAACCTGAACATACCCAACACCATTTTGCTGTCACGCTCAAACCTGCACGAGCGCGAAACTGAAAACACGGCCTACGCCGCCTTCGGACAAGCCGACTACAACTTCAACGAGAGCTGGATCCTCACGCTGGGCCTGCGCTACACCTGGGAAGAGCGCAAAACCACGTACAACGAGTCGCGCGTTTACCTGCCAAGCATCGGCAACGGCGACTATCTGGGCGGGCTCGACACTATCTACACAGCCAACGTGCTGCACACCTTCACTGAGCCGGGCGCCCGCCCGGTGCGCGAATGGCTCTACGGCTTTGACCCAGACGGTCAGGGCGGCGCACCGTTCGTGGTCGGCGACTTCGGCACGCTGTCTGACGACCGCAACGATGACGACTGGAACCCGATGGCCAGCATCAAGTACCTGGCGGACGACGACACGCTCGATGCCCTCGGCCTCGATAGCGGCATGGTGTACCTGACCTACGCCACCGGCTTCCGCTCCGGCGGCGTGACCGTGGGTAACGGCGACTTCGACGGCGACCAGATCATCGACCTCGAGAACTACAAGCCGGAGTTTGTTGACATGTTTGAGCTCGGCTTCAAAGTCGACGCGTTCGACCGCAAGCTGCGCGCCAATGTCGCCGCGTTCTACCAGGAATACGACGACATCCAGCTCACAACGACAATTCCCGACCCGAACTTCGGTATTCCCCTGCCCGCCATCGAGAACGCGGGTAAGGCAGAGATCGCCGGGGTAGAGACAGAGTTCACCCTGCTGCCCACCGACAACATCCGCATCCTCGGCAGCGTGGCCTACATGGACGCCGAGTACAAAGAGTACCTCGCCGAGATTCCCGACCCCAACGGCGGCGGCCAGATCACCATCGACCGCTCCGACGAGCCGATGCCGCGTGCGCCTGAATGGACCGCCTTCATCGCGATCGACTATTTCATCAATACCGACTCGATGGGCACCTTTATTCCCAACTTCATCGCGCGCTACACCGACGAGATCTACGGCGGCTTCGACCGCGAGAGCTTCATCGTGGGCGATGAGATCACCTCGCCGTCGGTTACGTTCTACGATGCGCGCCTGACGTGGCAGTCTCCCGAGGAGAACGCCACCGTGATGCTGTGGGTGAAGAACCTGACGGACAAGGACGACCACCTGGTCGGCGGTGTGCCCACGGTCGGCGTGGCGCGCACCACCACCCAGGCGTTTGCGGCGCCGCGCACCTACGGCATCGACCTCACGTATCGCTTTGGCATGTAGTTCTGCTGGCGGCTGCGGGAGGGGCGCCGCAGTCGCAGGAACAAGGCTTCCTGAGTCGCTCCCGGTGCGATGATGCATCCGCCCGCCGGTTATCGGCCCCACACACCGCTTCAAACGCGAGCCCGCGTCCGCTGCGACCCAGGCCATTGAAGGCGGCACTCTCGTCCGGCTTGTACAACCCGGTTTTCTGGTCTATTCATAAATGACGCGCCGAAGGCCGGAAACCGCTGTACCCGACCCACACCGCCCTCGGCGGAAGGAACACCCCATGACATGGCACCTCACCCGAGCGCTCGCTGTGAGCGCACTGCTGCTTTTGGCGAGCGGCTGCAAACTCATTCTTATCAACCCCGAAGGCGGCCTGATGGCTTCAACCTCGGGCACGCGTGACTGTCGCGCGCCGACGGTCTGTACATTTGAGATCACGGACGCCACCTTCGATGAAACCTGGACCGCGGTGCCCGACCCCCTGTGGGAGTTTGTGCGCTGGAGCGATGGCACCGACTTCGTCTGCGCGGGCTCCACGAACCCCGTGTGCAGCGTGAGCAGTGTGGGTACCACGGGCGACCCACTCGCAGAGGCAATTATCGCTTCAGACAAGTCCTACTACATGATGCCGATCTTCCAGCTGGCGGCGGCAGTTCCTATTACTCAAACCATTACACTGAACGGTGTTGAATGGGCCCAGCCCGTGCTTTTCACCAATCTCACCTGGGATGAAATCAATGCGGTGTGCCCTGGTGGGGTATGCAGTGGTGAACTCAACGGTTTCGTCATGGACGGCTGGACATTTGCTACCCTGAACGATGTCTTTCCCGTGTTCAATCATTACATAGGCACCACCGCGCTAAGCCTTAGTCAATTAACCGCGGCGGCAGGACTGGGCACGCTTGACGCTATGTGGGAAGCCGGATGGCAGCAGACAACCTTCACACCCAATGACAGCATCAACGGCCGCGTGAGAGATGTGTCCGGCAGCGAGCATTACGCAATGTTTGCTCAAGAGGAAGTCAGTATTCCCCTACTCGGAATAGTCGACCTCTTCATCGCCATCGAAACGGATGATGCGCCCGGCTTGTCCGGTACCGGGGCCTGGTTTTATCGCATTCCTGGACCTTGAGGTCTCCTGAGCCACAAAAAAAGCCCGCTTTCGCGGGCTTTTTTAGCTGAACACAACTGCGCTGTTGTCAGGCGCCAACCCAGGTGCCATGAAAACCCGGCGGAATACGTACCGGCAGGTGCGCGCGGCAGACCGGCCCATTCTCGATACCCTGCGCATCGAAAATCAGCAGCTCGGTGAGCGATGTCTCGTGGTTGTGGCCGAGCTGCAACACGTAGCCGTCACCCTCGTCTGCGCCTTCAGAGCGCGGCGCATGAATCGGCTCGCCGAGGAAGTACTTCTCACCATCCCAGACCTTGCGCGCGCCAGTTTCCATGTCGTGGTGAATCAGGCGGGTGAAGTCGAGCCCAGTGTCACCGCCGCCCATGTAGACGTGGCGGTGCTTGATGGTCATGTAGCGGTCATCGGTGCGCGGGAACTCGCCCGGCATGTCGTCGAGCTGCTCCTCAGTCACCGTATCGGTCTTGCCGGTGGTGTCGATCGTCCAGCGGCGCAGCAGTGGGCGCAGGCCGTCTTCTTCGGTGGCCATCGTGCCGTCGAGCTTGGGTGCAAACTGCGTGGCGTTTGATGAGCATACGTCCATCTTGATGCAGCCGTCTTCATCCCATGCGTTGACCATGTGGAAGCTCCAGCGCGGGTCCATGCTGTGCCAGGTGACATCGTCGGCCGTGCCGTCGCGGGGGATCACGCCGAAGTGCGTGCCCTTGTCGGGCTCCCACGCCATGGGTACGCCGCCTTTCAACACATTCTCGAGGTTGAAGGCGAGCGGGTAGATCGGAAAGATCACGTACTTCTCAGTAACGAAGAAGTCGTGCACAAAGGACGCGTAAGGGACCTTGATGAACTCGTTCTTGATCAGGTTGCCGTCTTTGTCTGCCACGTTGTAACGCACCCAGTCGCTGAACTGGCCCTTCGCCTGGTTGCCGAAGAAGATCATCTCGCCGGATGCGTGATCGAACTTCGGGTGGGCGGTGATCGGCCCGTCGATCTGGCCGTTGTAGTCGAAGTTGCCGACCGTCTCCAATGTGTCGGGCTTCAGCTCTACTGCGATGGTGCCCTCCATCAGCGCCATCAGCTTGTTGCCGTGCCACACGATATGCGTGTTGGCCGTGTTGTAGTGCTCCTCGGCGACCGATGGGTCTGCCGTCATCGGGTTGCCGAGCACACCGAACAGTGACTCGCCCGCCTTGCGCTCGAGTTCATATTTCTCGGTGCGCACCCAGCGGTTCTTCCACGACACGCGACCGCCTTCGAACTCGAAGCGCTGGATCATGCCGTCGCCGTGAAACCAGTGGTAGTTGTCGCCCTCGCGTGGCGGGTACAGCGGGTCGGGCCCGTTGCGAAAGTAGACGCCTTTCAGGTCTTTCGGCAATTCGCCTTCAAGAATGAGGTCGGGCGCATCGCACTCGATGCCGGACGGCGCCATGGGGCCGGTGAGGAAAATATCTTCGGGAAAAGGCTGTGTCATGGAAAAGTTCTCGCGTTATCGTTATTCGCAGCGGCAAACGCTGCGAGTTGTTTGATCCTGGGATGTGTACGCCGGGGAAAAGGAAACGGGTCAGTACTAACCGAGGCCTTTCGGCACAGTGCCGATCACATCCTTCGCCTCCAGTTCGCCGATCTTTTCGGCGCTGTAGCCGAGCACTTCACTGAGTATAGCGCGGTTATCCTGGCCTACCACAGGGGCGACGCTATGTAGCCAGGTGCCTACATTTATAGAGTTAAACGGCGGTGTGACAAACGGATGCGTGCCCACCACGGGGTGTTCCAACGTCTCGAAGAAACCGCGCGCGACGAACTGCGGGTGGCCGCTACAGTCCATGCCCTGTTGCACTTCACCGGCGGGCACACCATGGGCGTTCAGCGTTTCGATCAGCGGCAGCAGCGCCTCATTCGCTACGCGCTGGGCGATCACCGCGTCGATCTCGTCGTGGCCGGCGTGGCGTCCGGCCAGCGTTGCGAAACGCTCATCGTCCAGCCCGGGAGGGTTACCCAGCGCAGTGCAGAGTCCGCGCCACTGTTCGTCGGTTTCTACCGACAGCGCCAGCCACTGCTCCGAGGCCGGGTCGTGACCGGCGCAGGCGTACAAACCCTGCGGCGCGGCCTGCGGGCAGCGATTGCCGTTGCGTTGCATTACCCGCCCGTACGCCGAGAACTCAATGATCTGCTCGGCCGCTGCATTCAGCGCACCTTCCACCATCGCCGACTCAACCAGGCTGCCTTTGCCCGTACGCTCACGTTCGGCGAGCGCCACCAGCGCGCCAAACGCCGCATTCATTCCCGCCAGCGGGTCGCAGGGGCCGCGCTGGATGCGCGGCTGGTCGTCGACATGACCCGTAATCCACGCCATACCCGTGATTTGCTCCATGGTCTGGGCGAAGCCAACGTGGTCGCGCCAGGGACCGTCGAGGCCAAACGCCGGCATGCGCACCATGACGGTCGTCGGGCTGAGCGCGTGCACGGCCTCCCAGTCAAGACCAAACTTCTCCATTACGCGCGGCGAGTAGTTCTCGACAAACACGTCGCACTGCTTGATGAGGTCCCTGGCCGCCTCAAGCCCCTCCGGCTGGTCGAGGTCCAGCGTCAGACCGCGCTTGTTGCTGTTGGCACCGAGGAACATCGAGCTGTATTCCCACCACTGCGGCTTCTTTACGAACTTGCCGCCAAACATGCGCATGCCGTCGAGGCGCTGTATCGCCTCCATGTGGATCACCTCGGCGCCGAGGTGCGCAAGCATCTGCGTGGCAGACGGCCCGGCCCACCAGGCCGTGGCGTCGAGTACCCTAATACCTGCCAACGGCCGCGCGCCTGGCTCCGCGTTGCCTGTTGCTGGCGCCGAACGTGCCGAAACAGTGGCGGTGTGTTCGCCCAGTACCGGAGCGGGCGCAAGCACTGGCCGCGCCGTGCCATGTATGTAGTAGGGAGAGCGCGGTTGTTCGAAACCGCCTGCGGGGTTTTCAACAAAAACGCCGCGCGCACGAAAATGCTCGTGCTGCAGCACGGTCTCGCCGTTGTTCACGGGGGCGACTGGTATGCGCAGCAGCGCCGCCGTCTCGACGATTTCTGCGGTGGTACGCTGCGTCGTCCACTCGCGCACGGCGGAGTTCCATTCTTCCATGCGCGCCATACGGCCGACGATGGTTGCCAGTTCCTCCTCGGCGAGTAGATCAGTGCGGCCGATCAGCACGAGGAAGTCGGTGTACTGCTGGTGCGAGTTGGTGTTGAAGCCTACCCAGCCGTCCTTCGTGGGCTCGATAGACGGCACCTCCACCGAGCGCATCGGCGTACTCCACTCGGGCCGGTTCATCAGGCTGCCCAACAGGTCGGCGTAATTGGTACCCGCGATGTTCATCACCTCGAGCAGCGAGAAATCGATGTGATCGCCCTGCCCGGTCGCACGCGCGTGGCGGCAGGCGGCAAGCGCAGCCACGGCGGCAAACGTGCCACCCACCCACTCGGTGATGCGCCCACCCGCCATGACGGGCGGCTGGCTTGTCAGGCCGCGTTGCGACAGTGAGCCGGACTCCGCCTGCAGGATGAACTCGGTAACGGGGCGCGTACTGTAGGGCCCGGTGCGCCCCCAGGGTGTCAGCGAGAGGATGATGAGCGCGGGGTACTGTTCGGCCAGCGCCTCTGCGTCGAACGCTTCAAACGCTTCAAACGCGAAGGTGTTTACCACGATGTCCGCGCCGGCGATCAACGCATTAACGTGTTGATCACCGGGCGCACCGACAACCGATTGTTTGGAGGTATTGAGGAAGCGAAAGAGCGCCGCGTCGTCGTCGCGCTCTGCGTCAAGGTCTTGGACGCTGGAACACCAGCGGCGCATCGGGTCACCCTCGGCGGGCTCGACCTTGATGACCTCTGCACCGGCATCGGCAAGCATCTTGGTGGCGTAACTGCCCGCGATCGTGGTGGAAAAGTCGATGACCCTGAGGTCAGCCAGTGCTTGTGACATCGCTTCGGTGCAACCGCTACGCTTTATTTATGCCAAGTGTCTGATCATGCACTATACTTTCCCAAAACGAGCGCACACCGCTATGAGTAACGCTTTACCCGCACTGGCCATCTCCGCCGACTCGCACATCTCCGAGGTAGAAGACTGCTTCGCAGACATCGACCCGGCCTTCGAGGATCGTCGCCCGAAGGCGGTGTTCGACAAGGACCGCGGCGCGATCCTCGCGATTGAAGATCTCGGCATCAAGGTGCCTATGGGTATCATCTGTACCGCGGGCCGGGACCCCGAGGACTTCGGAAAACCCGTCGACTGGCACGAACTCCACCCCGCCGGCCACGACCCTGCCGCACGACTTGCGATACAGGACGAGGAAGGCGTGAAGGCCGAAGTGCTGTACCCCTCCCTCGGCATGGTGTTGTGCAATCACCCGGACGCCGACTACAAGACCGCGTGCTTTCACGCCTACAACCGCTGGCTGGCGCGCTTCTGCGAACGCGACCGGGAGCGCTTGATTGGTATACCGCTTCTATCAATGCGCACACCAGAGGAAGCACTTGCCGACCTCGAGGCGGCCGCCCGCGATGGCTTCAAGGGTGTCATGCTGCCCGGCGACCCCGAAGTCGAAGACTACGACCACGCTATGTACGACGACTTCTGGAGCCGCTGCGAAGAATTGAGCATGCCGGTGAGCTTCCACATCCTCACCACCAAAGACGGCATTATGGAGCGCGTACGCGGCTCGCGCCTCGTGCACCAGATCATCACGGTGCGTGGCCTGCAGAACATCGTCATGATGATGATTCTCGGCGGCGTGTTTGACCGCCATCCAAAGTTGCGCGTGGTGTGCGTGGAAGCCGACGCCGGTTGGGTGCCGCACTTCAAGTTCCGCATGGACCACGCCTACGAGCGCCATCGCTTTCACCTGCACGCCGGCACGCTCGTGAAGATGCCGAGCGAGTACTTCGACAACAACATCTACGTGACCTTCCAGGACGACTACTCCGTGAAGCAGGTAAAAGACGGCCTGAACATGGAACGCGTGATGTGGGCCACCGACTTTCCGCATTCCGATGGCACCTACCCTGAATCGCGCAACGTGATGGCGGCAGTCACCGAAGGCATGAGTCAGCACGACATTGAGCGAGTCGTCTACGGCAACGCGGCGGACCTGTACGGCATCGAGCTTTGACGCGCACTCCACTACACGACGTCGCCGTGGTCGGCGCGTACAACACGCCGCAGGCCAAGAAACTCGACACCACAGAGATCGACTGCGTAATCGATGCCGTGAACGGCGCGCTGGCCTCGGCAGGTCTTGCCATTGAAGATGTCGACGGCTTTAACGTGACCTCCACCATGCAGCGCTACACAGCACGCGAAGCAGTGATGCTCTTCGGCGCGCGGCCATCGTGGACGGGTCACGATATCGGCATACCGGGCGTCATCGAGGCCGCACTCGCGATCAGCGCGGGCTTATGTGAAGTGGCGGTCATCGCCACGGCGCAGGTCTACGCGCACCGCGAGCGCAAGAACACGGCGCCCTGGACGCGACCTTCCAATGAGTTCGTCGAGTGCTGGGGCCTGTTCACGCCCGCCGAGTTTGCGTTGATGGCCAGGCGCCACATGCACTTGTACGGCACCACTTCAGAACAATTCGCCGAGGTCGCCGCCACCGTCCGCAACAATGGCGCGCGACACCCCGAGGCCTGCCACTACGGCAAGTTTGTCACCCCCGACGATGTACTTAACTCGCGCATGATCGCAGACCCGTTCCACCTGCTGGATTGCGCCATGACATCAGAGGGCGGCGCGGGTCTGGTGCTCACCAGCGCAGAAAGGGCGAAGGACCTGGACGTTACGCCCATCTACTTACTGGGCGGCGGCACCGACAAGCAGGGCATGGCCTATGTCACACCACCCGTGTGGGACAAGTATGGCCAGGTGGGTAAACGCGCCGCGAAGCAGACGTTTGACCAGGCAGGTCTCACGCCCGAAGACGTGGACGTACTCGAAATCTACGATCCCTTCTCCTTCGAGATCATTCGCCAGCTCGAGGTGTTCGGCTTTTGCGGCGAAGGTGAAGGCGGTGACTTCGTCATGGACGGTCACCTGCGCATGGACGGACGCTTTCCCGCGGTGACCAACGGCGGGGTGATGTCATTCAGTCACGCGGGCCTTGCACAACTCTTGCAGAAGCCGATCAGCGCGGTGCAACAACTGCGTGGAGAGTACCCTGATGAACTCACCGTGAAGGGCGCAAAGACGGCACTCACCAGCAACGGCGGTTCCGGCGCATTGTTCACCGACGTGTTGCTGCTCGGCACCGAGAGGCCGGAGAAATGAGTGACGACATGATTCCACTACCCCGGCCAACTGCCCTGTCGGAGCCCCACTGGAACGGCTGCCGCGAAGGCAGGCTGATGGTGCAGCGCTGCAAGGACTGCGGCAGCCACATCTTCATTCCGCAACCGCGCTGCAACCAGTGCCAGTCCGCTGCGCTCGAGTGGGTGGAAAGTTCCGGGCGCGGCGCCGTGTACTCCTATACCGAGGTGCACCGCCCCCCGAAGCCGCAGTTCGATGCACCTTATATAGTGGCCATCATCGAGCTGGAAGAAGGCTGGCACATGCTCAGCAACCTGGTGGGCTGCGAGCCGGGCGATGTCGCGGTAGGCATGCCTGTAAAAGTGCACTTCAAGGCTATGAACGAGGAGATTACCCTGCCCTATTTCAAGCCCCTGTGACCCGTGCACGGTCAAACGTACTCTGAATCGATTTTTTCTTGTATATTCAGAGGGTTCAAGGGGATTTCGAGCGGGCTGGGGAGCCCACAGCCAGCGCACAGCGCGGGCCGTGAGGAGAATAACGACCCTGTTGCAAGCGTGCGCCGTGAGCACGTGAGGAGCGCTCGATGAGCCCTGAGAACCTGACCAGGCAATCCATCCGTCTCGGCATGGCGACCGCCATTGCCCTGCTACTCAACCCCGCTGGAACAGTTACCGCGCCAGCCGTGCATGCTGCCGGCTCGCTGGACTCAGGCCTGCTGATCTACTCAACCGAGGGCAACCGCCTGCGCCGCTACGACGTCGACACCATCGGCGGGGAGCTCGCCGAAGATATCCTGGTCGAACGCGCGTCGCTGGACCCGGAGAACGGCCGCGACAGCAACGGCGTAATCTGCGGCATTCCCGATGGCAGCAACCGCTACCTGCTGGGTGAAGACACGGGCCAGCCCAATGTGCCGCCGGGTTGGGGTATCTTTTCAAGTGACGGCACGCAGGTGGGCAAACTGACCGCGACCTACCAGGCGCCCGGCGCGGAGCCGTTCGGCTGCGTGTTTGATGACAAGGCGCGCCTGTTTACTACCGACGTCGGTGAGCAGGGTTTCGGCACACCGAGTGGCCAGCTGATTTTGTGGTTCCCGCCCTACGATGTCTTTCCCGGCGCGCCGGGCACGTACCCCAATGGCGAGGTTTCCGACAACTTTTGCAAGATCGCTACCAACATCGGTACTGCGGGCCAGCCCGCGATCGATGCCCAGGGCCGCATCTACGTAACCTCTTCCAGCGGACTTTCGGTGTTTCGCTTCTCACCGCCCTTCCCTACCGGGCCGGACGCCGCCGGCAGCTGCGGTGACACGGATGCTCAGGGCTCACCGCTCGCCGATACCGTGAACCGAGAAACGTTTCTAGGCATCAACGGCCTAAGCACGTACTCGGGGATTGCGGTGGCCCCCAACGGCAACCTGTACATAGCCACCAACCTGACGGGCACGATTGGCGAGTACGACACCGACGGCAACCTCGTACGTATGATTCTCGACCCGGAACGCGAGCCGACCGACCCGCTGCCCGTGCCCACCGGCAACCCGCAAAGCCTTGCGGTGGGCCCCGACGGCACCATCTACTACGCCGACCTCGACCTGCGTGGCGTGCTCCCCAGCGTAGGACCAGGGCCGAACGGCAAGGTTCGCCGCATCACGTTTGATGGCGACAACAACCCGAACCCGCCCGAGATCGTGCGCGAGAACCTCTCCTTCCCCGACGGTGTCGCGCTGCTACCCGGCAACCTGAATGCGTTGAACGATTGGCCCACCTACGCGGGCAGCTACAACAGGCTGTTCTATAACCCCGACGAGCACACCATCACCAACGACAACGTGAGCCAACTCGAAGAGGCCTGGGCCTTCCCCACCGGCGCGGTGATCACAGGTTCACCCAGCGTGGCCTCGGTGAACATTCCCGGCGAGGGCGTGACCCAGGTCGTGTACTTCCAGTCCTGGGATCTCTCCATCTACGCCGTACGCATGCTGGACGGCAGCAAGTTGTGGGAGTTCGAGACTGTGGAGCAGCCCGGCTCCTCGTTCCCTTCCACCGCCTCGGTCGACATCAGCAACATCGACGGCCGTGACATCGCCTTTATCGGCGCTGGCCACATCATGTACGCGATTGATGCAGTAACCGGCGAAGAGATCTGGCGCTTCACGGTCGGCACCGGCTGCGTGGATGAACTGGGCAAGCCGCCGGGCCTTTGCGGCTTCTCGGGCGAGCGCAACCAGATCGAGAGCTCCGCTGCTGTCGTCGACGGCCAGGTGTTCTTCGGCATGGATATCAACGACGTGCCTACCGGCAAGGGCGGCTTCGTGGCGCTTGACGCCGTTACCGGCAAACTGAACTGGTGGTTTGACCTGGACACGGGCTCGACCTGTACGCCCTTCCCCACTGACGACATTCGCCAGTTTGACTCGTACAACTCCGAGGAAGACCTGAACCTGCCGCCGGGATTTTTCGCCACCCGCCCCGGCTGCAACTATGACAGGCGCACAACAGGCTGCGGCAATGTGTGGTCCTCCCCCGCCATCGACGAGGGGCGCGGCCACATGTACTTCGCGTCGAGCAACTGCGATACCGACGACAACCCTGCAACGCCCACGCCGGGCCCACTCATGCCACCCAACGAAGAGGCAATCATCGCACTCAACTTCGACGGCACACTGGCCTGGCGCTGGCGCCCACGCGAGGTAGACCCCGATGACCTCGCGTTTGGCGGCGTACCCAACCTGTTCAGTATCGACATCGAAGGCGAGATGCGAGAGGTGCTGGGCGTAGGCGGCAAGGATGGCATCTATTACGTGCTCGACCGCGACGGTATTAACGAGGTGAACGAAGTAGAGTGGGACGACGAAGACGCCTCAGACCTGCCCTACTGGCGCACGCAGCTGGTACCCGGCGGCGACATCGGCGGCATCATCGCCACGGCCGCCGCCGACCCGGACAACCGCCGCATCTATACCTCAACGGCGCCGGGCACCAATGCAGAGAACGGCCCCTTCGTGCCGCAGCAGCCGACAATGCACGCCATGAACATGGACACCGGCGAGATCGAGTGGACCAACCTCGGCGAAAGCCAGACCTTCGCAAGCTTCAGCCCCACCAGCGCGATACCCGGCGTCGCCTTCACAGGCCAGGTGCCCTTCGCGATCCTGCGCGCCTTCGACACCGAGGGTGATGCGGGCACGTTGCTCGGCACTTACGACGTTCAGAACTCCGCGCTGGCGTCAGCGCCAGTGGTGATTGACGGACTGCTGTTGGTAGGCGGCGGCATCGGCACGCGCACCTCCACAGGTTCAGGCCCGTCAGACATCTCAGCGGGAACGCCATCACCCCTGCGCGCGCTGTGCGTGCCGGGCACGCCGATCTGTAACATCTGCCAGAACAGTGTGGTGGAGTCGCGCGAGGAGTGCGATGACGGCAACGCGGTGAATGGCGATGGGTGTTCGGCCAGTTGTGAAAGTGAAGACTTTCAGCTGTTTAACGGCGTTGCTGAAGGCGGCTCGGTGCAGTTCATCGTCGACGGTGTGTTCTTCGAAGTGCCGACAACGCCAGGTATGAGTGGCTTCTATCTCGCAAGGGCCGTCGAGGCGGCGATCAATGCGCATCCGGGGCTCAACGATCGAGGCGTTAGTGCCGGTACTACCGAGGGCTCCGCGGCAGCGAAGGGTACGGTGTTCACCAATGGCATGATTACCGGGGTGAAGAGTAATGACGCCGGGATTTCGGTTGGGTTGGTGCCGCCGGGGTGTTAAGAACCCACAGGGCCATTCTCGACGAATAGTTGATAAGACTGGCGCAGTTTCCTGCCTTTCTCACTGAGGAACGGATCAAGCGCGCTCGCCATATGGAAATGAGCGCGAAACTCCCCTATCAAAAAGCCGGTGTTCTGCACTCTATCGAATGACGCTGCCGCATCGGCAGCGTCTATATCGGGCAGATATCTGCAACCCAACAGGCTCCCTACCTGCATCCGCATGTAGCCAATTTCGTGTCGCTTCTCTGCAACAAGGGCATCCACAATTTTGGCGAGGACACTCTCCATATCAGCATCCTCCCTTAAGTATCCCGCCTGAACCAGCCGGTCCAAAATAATATAGGGGTTTCTCTCTGTTCCTATAAACCTACCTAGTTTGCATATCTTTCCGCTCATCCTAAAAACCTCCCCGACCCAGGGATTCGGATCGTGACGGTGGATTCTACTAGGAGAGCGTGGGAGTCACGAATAAGACAAAAAGGCCTTGCAGTATCGCGAGCCCAACAAGACCGATCCAATGCAAGGCAGGCCGGGACGTCATGCCGAGCGCAAACAACAGCGCCACCGCCACCAGTCGAAACACCTGACCCTCATGTAACTGAGCCTCGACAAGAACAAATTCTGTGACCGTGCCCAATAGGACCCAAAGCGCGAGCAACCCAAAAATCACGCGGTGTACCGCGAGGTAATGTTCGCGGGGACTGGAAGACGTGCCCGGTGCGCTCGAAGGAAGAATCAGGTAGGCAGCACCGACCAGGGGTAGCAAGGGCGCCAGCACCACCAGAAAACGGCCGAAGTCCCATTCAACGTCGCGGAAGTTCCAGTAGCCCCAGAGGCTCTGCAACAGCGCAATTAGCAAGAGGGCGGATGCCGCGAGCTGCAGCGGGTAAGGCGGCGCATTAGCGCGGTTCAGGTAGAGTCGGCCCCAGCCGGCGAGTAGTTGGGAAACACCGAACGCCACAACGAAGGATGTGAGGACCGTGATGTACTCAAACTGGGACAAACACGTACCTCGCTTTACACGTTGGGGCAGTGGATTACTTGCCCATCATACGCGCACGCTGAAACGTGATACAGGTTGAGTCTGCTGGAATATCTTCAATCGGTAGCGGCACCTGCACATCCACCGGCTGAATGTTGGCCTCTGCCGCCAGGGATGCAAGCGCATCGAGATCGAAGTTGTAAAGCTTGGCCGCATTCTCGCCGAGCATCATGCGCACTTCTTTCTCTTCAAGGTCGGCGTAGGCGAAGCGCATGTTTTCACGCGAGTACGGGTAGCAGCCCTCGTAGTGAGGGTAGTCGTTACCCCACAGCACGCGGTCGACGCCGACCGTGTCGCGGCCTTTCACGTCGGCGATGGAGGGGAAGCTCGCGCCGTACCAGCAGTTGCGCTTGGCGTAGAAGCTGGGGGGCTCTTTGAGTGCCGGGTCCTGCGACGTGTCGATCTCGCCGATGTAGCCGGCGGCCCAGGCCATCCACATGGCGTCCATCTGGTTCATGAGCTTGGGCGCCCAGGCGCAGCCGGACTCGGTGAGGATGTATTTCAGTTTCGGGAAGCGCTCGAACACACCGCCCATGATCAGGTGGGTAAAGCCGCGCTGTATAAAGAAAGGCATTTCCATCGCCCACAGCGCATTGGAGCCCTGGCCGTCTGAGTAGGTCGGCGAGCCCTGGCCCGAGTGCTGGTTCATGACCAGGTCGTGGTCCTGGATGGCGGCCCACAGCCTGTCGTAGTCGGGGTGGTTGAGTGGGTTCAGGTGGACCTCGTACGGCGACGGTAGGGGCAAGAGCACGCCGCCGCGCAGGCCGTTCTTCGCGATCCACTCAACGTCTTCGATGGCGTCGTCGACATTGTTGAGATGGATGAGGCCGATGCCCGCGCGCTGCGCCGGTGCCTCGGCGCAGAACTCGGCCAACCAGCGATTGTGGGCGCGGCTACCGGCGAGCTTGTGCTCGTAGTCTTCCGCCGAGGGCGGCGGCGACACGTGGAACGCCTTGGCGTAAAACGGCGGCACCGTGTTAGGGAAGATGACCTCCCCTACTACACCGTCGCTCAGGAGATCCGACAGGCGCATCTCGGAGTTCCAGTTCTTTTCCTTCTTTTTCGTAACGTGCTTCTTCTTGGGCGTTTTGTAGCTGCCGCGCCACGCGTCGAAGTCGTCGCGGTATTTCGGGTCGAGGTACTCGCGGTAGGCCTGCACCGACGCGCCCGCGTGGGCGTCAGCGGTGATAACCGTGTAGGGCGTGTTGCTGACCGGGGCGTTCATCAGGCGCTCTCTGCGTAGAACTGCTTGTAGTACTTGCGAATCGAGTGAATCGGGCCGTCGCCGTCGCACAACACCGGGTTCTCGTGGAACTTCTTGTGTTCCCAGATCGGCTTGTCTTGCGAGTGCTGGCGAATTACCTCGCCGATAAACGCCTCGGCGAGCCCGCGCGTGGCCTCTTCACTGCCGTCGAGCAGCTTGAAGCAGAAGCGGATGACCGATTCGTGCTGCTCCTCATCGATCGGCGTGCCGGTAATGATCATGAGCGTTTCGCCGATGCCCTTGAAGCGCGTGACCCCGAAGCTGCCGCCGTGGGTTTCAATGTCCACGCTGCCCTGCAGCTCGCCGTCGGGCGTGGTGAAGGTCAGGCCCTGGTAGGCGCGCATGATGTGTTCTTCGAAGGTGAAGGTTTTTTCCGGGATGTCGGGCGTGCCGTGCACGAACTTGAAGTGCGGTGAGTCCACCACGTTTTCGGCCATCTCCTGCGGGTGCGAGCGCACCACGGCCGTGTGGTAGATCGGCTCCAGCCAGCCGTCGGTGTTCCAGTCTTCCACCACGGGCAGGTCCCACTTCGGCTCGATGCCGTCGGGGTGGTGCCACATGAAGATAATGCCGTTGCGCTCAATCGTCGGGTAGGACTTGAGCTGCGCCTTTGCGGGAATGCGCTTGGCATAGGGAATGTCGACGCACTGGCCGGTGCTGTCGAAGGACCAGTGGTGGAACGGGCAGCGGATGTTGCCCCCTTCAATCGTGCCCCCGTGACCAAGGTGCGCGCCGAGGTGCGGGCAGTAGGGGTCGGTGACGCAGGCTTCGCCCTCTTCCGTACGGTACAGCAGGAAGTCTTCACCTAAGTAATGCACCGTCTTGATCTCACCCGCTTCCAGGTCTTTCGACTCTGACACCCTGAACCAGCCGAACGGCATGGGAAGAGGGATACGCTCGCTCATGTGTTGTCCTCGTATTCTGTTGTTGCAACGTAAGCGGCAACGTTTGTTACAACCGGGCCTCTGGGGCGGGAGCTGCGCGACCGGCAGCGCGAACGGCGCCGGAATAACGTGCTATTAGTATACTCAGTCACCACAGCAAGGTCATCTTTATAAGACACTTGTCTGGTGATAATATGATGGGCATCAAGATTCCTACATTTCTAACAATATCAAAGGCTTAGCATGGACAAACCCTGGTTGATGGGCATTGACCTCGGGGGCGGCGGCGCCCGCTGCGTCCTCGTGCACGCGGGTACCGGCGAGCAGGTCAGCGCCGCGAGCAGCTGGCAATTCAAGCCCGCGCCGGGCACGTTTGGCACGGGCTACGACATCGATTTAGACGCAACCTGGGAAGCCGTTGGCGCTGCCTGTCGCGAGGCGCTGGCAAGCGGCGGCGTGGGTAACGGCCAGGTCGTTGCGGTGGCCGTGGCCGCCATGCGTTACACCAACGTGATCGTCGACAAGGCGGGCAACGCACTGCTCGCCGTGCCCAACCGCGACGCGCGCGCGGCGGGCGAAGGTTTCGAAGTCGCCGAGCAATGGGGCGAGCAACTGCTAAAGGCAACCGGCACATGGCCCCTGCCCTTACACCTCGCGCCGCGGCTCCTGAACCTGCGCAACAGCCAGGGCGGCAATCTCGACAACGTTGCAACCGCATATGGTTTGAGTGAATGGTTCAACGAGCGCCTGTGCGGCGCGCGCGCCATCGACCCCAGCCAGGCGAGCGCGAGCGGTCTCTATGCCATCGCGGGCGATGACTGGTGCTGGGACGTCATCGACGGCCTCGACCTGCCGCGCGATGTATTTCCTGACGTTGTTCCCGCCGGAACCGTACTCGGTGAGTTGAATGCAGACGCCGCAGCACACCTCGGCCTCGCGGCAGGCACCGCTGTCGCCATGGGCGGCGCCGATACGCAGGCCGCGCTGCTCGGCGCAGGCGTTATAGCAGCCGGCGACACCGGCGTGGTGGGCGGCACCACCGCACCCGTACAGCGCGTGCTGGGTGAAGCGAAAGTCGACGCCAGCGGCGCGATGGTCGCCTCGCACCACATCGTGCCCGGTAGCTGGGTACTGGAAGGCCACTGCGGCGCGATGGGTGATTCAATCAGCACCATGGCAAGGCTGCTCTTCCCGGGCCACGCTGAGGCGGAACTACGCCTGCTGGCCGAGGCCGCACAATCGGAAGTCGGCGCGGCGGGCATGCTCTCTACGCTCGGCGCCGAAGTCATGAACATGCGCGAGCCCAATATGCCCGTGGGCCAGATCAGCCTGAGCCACATGAGCCTGGTAGACGACGAGGCGCCCAACAAACACATGGCCCGCGCGCTGGTGGAAGGCTGCGCCTGCGCGGTGCGCGCCAATCTCGAGAAGCTGGATGCCGAGGCCGCGCGCGGCGCAATCAGCCTGTGCGGCGGCCTGTCGCGCAGCGATGTGTTCGGGCAGGTGCTGTCCGATGTCATAGGTGCGGATGTCACGGTGCCGTCGCACTACAACACGACGGGCCTTGGCGCTGCGATCTGCGCTGGCGTGGCGGCAGGTCACTTCACCGACTTCACCGCTGCCTGCACTGCGTTGACCTCATCGCGCGCCACCCTATCGCCAGATCCCGACAAAACCGCCGAGCACGATACACTCTACGGCACCTGGCAACGCTACCGCGAAGCCGGTGCGGCCAGCACAAACCCGGTCGCGGTAGACCACGTGTTACCGCGCGTGCTGAAGGAGCCCGAAGAATCAGGCACCGTTGCCAGCGAGGGCGATCTCGCTGCGCTCGTCTCGGCAGCCTTCGATGAAGACTCCCTCGCGCGCCTCGGCGAACACATGGACGTCGAGTACAAGAGCTTCAGGGAGGTACACCGCCTGCTCACCGGGCCGGACCTTGTGAAAGCACTCACCGGTAAACAGGTCTTCGTCACCGAGGTCGACATTGTCGACGCCGATGCGCTGGCGCAACTACCCGACCTGCGTGTGGTCGCCGCCTGCCGCGGCGATGCCGTCAACGTCGATGTAGATGCCTGCACCGCCTTCGGCATTCCCGTGCTGTTTGCCCCCGGCCGCAACGCGGTCGCAGTGGCAGACCTGACCGCGGGCTTCATCCTCGCCCTGGCGCGCAAACTGCCCGCCGCCATCGACTTCCTTGGGCAGGACGACGTCACCGCCGGCAACATGGGCAAGATGGGCCAGGCCTTCAGCCAGCTACAGGGCCGCGAACTGTGGCGTAAAACCATCGGCCTCGTGGGCCTCGGCGCGGTAGGCCGCGCGGTCGCCGCACGCCTGAACGGCTTCGACGCCGAGATACTGGTGGCCGACCCCTTCGTGACCCCCGAACAGGCCGCCCTCGCCGGTTGCCGCCTCGTGGACCTCGACACCCTGCTCGCCGAGAGCGACTTCGTGAGCCTGCACGCGGCCGTGACACCCGAGACCACCGGCATGATCGGTGCAGAAGAGTTCGCGAAGATGAAAGCAGGCGCGTTCTTCATTAACACCGCCCGCGCAGCGCT
Source organism: Halioglobus sp. (assembly GCA_965227435.1). GTDB lineage: Bacteria > Pseudomonadota > Gammaproteobacteria > Pseudomonadales > Halieaceae > Marimicrobium. Next base: position 1,904,315 of record CBDDGB010000002.1, read on the forward strand.
CATCGAAGAGCAGGCACTGGTCGACGCCCTCGACAGTGGCCACCTCGGCGGGGCGGCGCTCGACACGTTCGCGGTGGAGCCCCCCGGCTTCGACCACCCGCTGGTGCAAAACGCCAACGTGATTTCGACCCCCCACTCCGCCGGCAACACCGTGGAAGTGGCCGACCACCAGGGCCAGGCCGTGTCGGCGGCGATCGTGGAACTGCTCGCGGGCGGCAAGCCCCGCGCCGTGCTGAACCCCGAGGCGCTGGAAAACTTCAACTGGACCGGGCCGCGACGCGAGCCATCGGCAGAAGAGCTCGAGGCGCTGAAGAACAAGTCAGGCCCGGCCGTCTCAGACCTGCAGCGCGACGCCAAGGCCGCGAAGAAGAAAGACGCGGAGAGCACCGCGGCAGAAGGCGCAGCGCCGCAGGAGATCGTCGACAACATGCGCACGATCCTCAAGTCGTTCTGCGAGCGCATGGCGAGCGACGCAGACCTCGCCGAGTTCAGCAAAGACAAAGACGTTACCCTGCACTTCACGGTGAACGACCTCGGCATCGAGTTCCACATTAGCCTGCGCGGCGAACTCACGGCAGACCTGGGCGCGCCCGAGGAGGCCGCGGAAGTACAGCTCGAGATGCGCGGCGAAATCGTCGACGGCATGTTCACCGGCACCATCGATACCATGGAATGCGCGATGAACGGTGAGATCTCCTTCATGGGCGACGCCGGCAAGGCCATGACCCTGCAGCAGATGAGCGCCGACATGGAGCGCCTATATAAAGAAGCAAGAGCTGACTGCGGAGACCCGGGCGACCTCGCATCCGTCCCCCGCCCTGGCAGCGCAGTGGCCGCGGCCCCGAAAGACGTGGCCCCCGGCGACGTTCGCGAGGACCTCGTAGACATCATGCAGGAGCTCTACGAGTCCCAGGTCATCACCGCCACCGGCGGCAACATCAGCGTGCGCATCCCCGACACCGAAGACGAGGTGTGGATCACCCCCAGCCGCCTCTTCAAGGGCGACCTCAGCCCGGAGGTGATGGTGCGCATCAACCTCAAGGGCGACAGCCTGGACACCGGCGCAAGGTCACCCTCCAGTGAATGGGCCATGCACACCCGCATCCTGGAAGTGAAAGATGAGGCGAGGGCCGTGATCCACGCCCACGCCCCCAACGCGACGATCCTCGCGAACTCGGGCCTGCCCTTCCTCCCCATCTCCACCGAGGCGGCCTTCTTCGGCAACATCCCGAGAATCCCCTTCACCATGCCCGGCACCGGCGACCTCGCCGACGCCGTGGGCGAAGCGATGCAGGACGAATGGGCCGCGCTGATGATCAACCACGGCATCATCGTGGCAGGCAGAACCCTGCGGCGCGCGGCTGACATGGTAGAGATCATAGAACGCACGGCAGAAGTGATTCTCGGCTGCTACGCTGTAGGCAAGGAACCGCCGGTGCTGCCAGAGAAGGACGCCAAGTACTTCCGCAAGCTCGGCGATATCGTGGCGTAGGAAAAACGATGGGTGTACAGCGGCTTTCGCATATCGGGATTTGTGTGAGTGACCTTGAGAGGTCGGTGCACTTTTATCGGGATGTGCTGGGGTTTGCTGAGCTGAATCGCTTTTCGACGTCGGGGGAGCAGTCGGCGCAGCTTACCGAGATTGAGGGTGGTGCGATTAACGCGGTGTACCTTGAGCGTGAGGGTACGCGGATTGAGTTGCTGCACTATCCTGACGTGGGCGTGGTAGCCGGAGACACACCTCGCCCCATGAATCGCCCTGGCCTGACGCACCTGTCGCTGCGGGTTGATGATTTTGATGGGGTGATTTCACAGATCGAGGCGGCGGGTGGCACCAATTTGGAATACTCCCGAGTCGAGAATAAGGAGTGGAGCACCAAAGCCATCTTCGTCACAGACCCGGATGGCCTGCGCATCGAGCTATTGGACATACCGGGAGACCCAAACAGCCTACCCGGCGGGTAAGTCACCCAACCCTAGTCATTCCCGCAAAGGCGGCGGTTCCGCGTCCCGGAATCCAGAGACCCCGAATTTGAGAAACGTAAAATCGCCATGAAAACCGTAGAAGAAATAGAAGCCGAACTAATCGCCCCAGGCGGCCCCTTCGAAATCATCGAGGAAGAAGTCCTGGGCGAAAAGATGAAAGTTTTCAAAGACCGCGACCGCAGCCTGCGCGAGATCTTTGACAAGTCCACCAACCACGGCGACAACGAGTACATTATCTGCGGAGATCGTCGAATCACTTTCAACGAGCACCATGCGCTGGTGCATTCCGTGGCACGCAACCTCAGGGAGAAGTACGACATCCAGAAAGGGGATCGGGTGGCGATTCTGGCGGACAACCATCCGGAGTGGATTATTACTTTCTGGGCGACCGTTTGTATTGGCGGGATCGCGGTTGGGTTGAATGGGTGGTGGACTCGGGATGAGATTCTTTACTCGCTGGAGGATTGTGAGCCTAAGTTGTTGGTGGGGGATCGGAAACGCCTGGAGCGCATCAAGGATGATGACTTCGATTTCCCGATCATTTGCCTGGAAGACGAGTTCGATGCGTTAACCATTGGGGAGGGCGCGATGCCGGCCGCCGAGATCGCCGAAGACGATCCGGCGCTTATTCTCTATACCTCTGGTACCACGGGGCGCGCGAAAGGAGCGCTCATTAGTCACAGGGCGCTGATTACTTTTGTTCACTCGGCTGTGTTCTCGGGGTTCCGAATGATGATGCTGGAGATGGAGGCAGGGAAAACTGTTGGGGATGGGTCGATACCGAATTGCGGTCTTTTTTCGGCGCCCCTTTTTCACCTATCGGGACTGTTCACTGGAGTAATTGTAGGGCTAGCAGTAGCGATGAAAACTGTTTGGACTATTGGGCGTTTCGACCCACAGCAAGTATTGCAACTCATTCAGGAAGAAAAAGTTACGACCTGGGCTTCTCTCGGGAACATGGCCACTCAAGTACTGGACCACACACAATTTCACGACTACGACGTTTCTTCGATTACTCGCATAGGATCGGGCGGCGCACCTACCAGCCCCCAGCAGCAAGAACGCATGACCACTGGATTTCCAGGGACGGGAGGCAGCATGGCGCTCGGCTATGGGCTCACGGAATCGACGGGAGTTGGAACACACAACTGGGGTGATCTGTTAAAAGACCACCCTAACTCGGTAGGCCGTGTATTCCCAGGAATCGATGTATGCATTCGGTCTGATAATGGTGCAGAACTACCAAATGGGGCTGAAGGCGAGATATGTATTCGGGGCACAAATGTAATGCTGGAATACTGGCGAAGACCGATTGCGACATCTGAGTCAATCGCACCGGGACGCTGGTTAAAGACTGGAGATATTTGCAAATTTGACAATGCGTTTCTGTATGTGAATACACGAGCGCGCGATCTTATTCTTAGAAACGCGGAAAACATTTATCCCGCGGAGATTGAGCATTGCCTGCAGCTACACCCTGAAGTTATTGAAGTGGTCGTCTACGGAATCTCGCACCCAGAATGGGGCCAGGAAGTTAAAGCAACCGTGGTTGTGAACTTCGCCGGGAGTGTAGACGCGCAGGAACTCGAAGCGTTTTGTTCAGAAAAAATTGCAAAAATTAAAGTTCCGACTTCATGGGCTTTTCAAACAGATCCACTGCCACGTAATGCTTCAGGTAAAGTTCTCAGGCAGTTAGTTGCCGAAAGCTAGAATGACTTAAGCCAAAACGCCAAGCAGATTGCAAACTCTGAGTATTCTCTACCTAGCTGAATGGCCTAGAAAGTCTATCTCGGAGGAAGTCAAACGTTTCTGACTGCTGGAAATAGTTGCAGTGATGTACCTCATCGGAAGTGCCGAAATCCCATAGACTTTCCCTGTTCGGCGCTGATGTGTTCTTACGTGAATCACTCCCGTCCGAAAGGCTCGTCATCGACACTGAATCGACGACCAAATCATTCTCACTTTGGAAAACTGTATCAGTCACCGAATCGACCACCCTTTCGCCAATTTTTCGGAAATATTTCCAGAACTTCCAGTCTGGATTTTCCGTTTCGAAATTTGACCGTATGAAAGAGTAATTCCTTTGGAACCTTGCTTCCGTATACTTTGATTCATAACCCTCATAGCTTTCTCTTAGGCGCAGCAACTCACCATTGGCACCCTCTCGGGACTGGGCCGATAGACCTGGAATCATGGATATACCAGCATCTAGGATCGGTGTACTAGCAGCCAGCGACATTATCTTTCCAGTGATGCTAAATAGAACACCTACTGCCTCACTGAGCGGTGCAGCAACGGGGAAGACGTATTTTGTGCCTTTTGCAGCGTAAGACATGCCTCGAGCATAGTTCGTAAGAAGATTAAGAGCATCTTTCAGATTTGACGGAGAGGCAAGAGCTGTTCCGGCTAAGGGAGAGCCAACAAATACGACTCTTCCTCGCGGCTTGGACAGATGATCCAATGCTTCGAGCCACCATCTGACCACGAGACCACCTCTGCTGTGGCAAACTACGTCTACCTGTGCGGAGGAGCCTC